>NZ_CP107950.1:2762500-7562500 GCF_036063235.1 Streptomyces sp. NBC_00386 | reverse complement strand
GGCGGCCTCCACCGCTCCGCCCAGCGAGTCGCGCGCCTCGGCCGGTGTGCCCGCGGGGCCGGTGAAGCCCGCGTAGACGCCGGTCACGACGGAGCCGAGCAGCGCGATGCCCAGGGCCGCGCCGAGTTCGTACGCCGTCTCGGAGACCGCGGACGCGGCGCCCGCCTGCTCCTTGGGCACGGCGGAGAGGATGACGTCGGCGGTGACGGTGAACGAGAAGCCCGCGCCGATGCCGACGACCAGCAGGGCCGTGCCGAGCAGCGGATAGCCGGTGGAGCGGTCCAGCACGGTGAGCGCGCCGAGCGCGAGACCCACGGCGGCGAGTCCGCCGGACACGACGGTCCGCACGGAGAAGCGCCGGGCAGACCTTCCCGCGACCAGACCCGCCGCCACCGCGCCCACGGCGGCGGGGACTTCGGCGAGCCCCGCCTCGAACGGCCCGCGCCCCTGCACGAGTTGCAGGTACTGGGAGAGGAAGAACACGAGTCCGGACATGCCGAGCACGGTGAACAGGTCGGCGAGCACCGCGCCGGAGAATCCCCGGTTGCGGAACAGACGGACGTCCAACAGCGGTGCGGGAAGCGTCAGCTGGCGGCGTACGAACCAGATGAGGGCGCCCGTGCCCAGCAGGCCCGCGACGAGTGCCCGGCCGCCGGGCCCGTGCGCGGCGAGCTCCTTCACCGCGTACACCACACCGATCACTCCGACGAGCGAGAGCGTCACGCTGATCAGGTCCCAGGGCCCGGGGTTCGGGCTCTTCGACTCGGGGAGCAGCCTGCGCCCGACGAGGACGAGGACCACCATCACCGGAAGGTTGATGAGGAAGACCGAACCCCACCAGAAGTGTTCGAGCAGCAGGCCGCCGACGACGGGACCGACCGCCGTGCCCGCGGAGGCCGTCGCGCCCCAGATGCCGATGGCGAGGCTGCGTTCGCGCGGGTCGTGGAAGATGTTGCGGATCAGGGCGAGGGTGGCGGGCATCAGGGTCGCGCCCGCGACGCCGAGCAGCGCCCGCGCCAGGATCATCGTCTCGGGTGTCGTGGCATAGGCGTTGAGCACGGATATCAGGCCGAACGCCGTGGCGCCGGCCAGCAGCAGCCTCTTGCGGCCGATGCGGTCACCGAGGCTGCCCATGGAGACGAGCAGACCGGCGATGACGAAGGAGTAGACGTCACCGATCCACAGAAGCTGGGTGCCCGAGGGTTCGAGGTCCTCGCTGATGTACGGGGTCGCGAGGCCGAGGACGGTCGCGTCGACGGCCACCAGCAGCACGGCGAGGACGAGGACGCAGAGCGCGAGCCAGCGGCCCGGGCGCTTCGGCGTCTCCGTCACAACGGCCGGCCGCAGGGTGCTGGTCATGGTTCCTCTCTCCTGAGCGCGCCGCCGAGCAGCAACTCGACGATCATGTGGTGGAAGTCGTTGGCGGCGACCCGGCCCTCGGTCACGGCCCAGGCCGCCGAGGCCATCAGCCCGTAGAGCGCCTCGGTGAGCCAGGCCGGGCTGAGGTCGATGCGGAACTCGCCGCTCTGCTGGCCGCGCCGGAACAGCGCGGCCATCCGGGCGTCGAGCCGGGCCCAGCCCTCGTGCTGCCCGTCGCCCTCGAAGAGCTGGTTCTCCGTGTAGAGGAAGGCGAGCAGTCCGGCCACCTTCTCCAGCTCCCGCACCAGGCGGCGCACGGCTTCCTGGGCGGTGCCGTCGTCGAGGCGGGCCGCGTCCAGGGCGGCCTCGCACTCCTCGATGCCGAGCGCCTCCAGCGCGCGCACGAGCGCGTCCCGGCCGGCGAACTGGCGGTGCAGCGTGGCCCGGCTGATCCCGGCGGCCTTGGCGACCTCGTCCATGGTCGCGGTGGATTTCCGGGTGAGCAGGGCGGCTGCGCTGCGCAGCACGTGATCACGGTCGACAGCCATGAGACAACAGTACCGCACCTGAGACATGAATGTCTCATACGGTGTATGTGTGTCTCACACCCGTCTGGTCCAGGCGTTGCTCGAAGCCCTTCCGATGCGTCTCCTCGCACCCAGGCACTCAGGCGCTCAGGGCCCTCAGTGCCAGGGCAGCTGCCCGCGTCGCTCCCAGTACGCCCGCGGTTCCTCCACGAGGGCGGCCAGCCGGGAGAGCTGGCCGTCGTCGAGGTCGACGACCGCGGCGTGCAGGTTGGAGGCGAGCTGGTTGGCGGTGGCCGCCCCCGACAGGACGACGCCCACCCAGGGCTGCCGCAGGATCATCGCGAGGGCGACCGCGTCGCAGCCGAGAGAGGTCTCCGCGGCGACGGCACGCAGCGCCTCCGGCGCGTGAGGTCCGGCGAGCCGGCCATTGCCCATGCCCTCCTTGACGATCACCGTGAGCCCGGCGTCGTGGGCCTCGGCGAGCGCCGGGGCGGCGGAGGTCTCCAGGACGTTGTACGTGGACTGGACGGTACGGAAGAGGGGCTCGCCGTCCACCGTGACGGCGAGCGCGGCACGGATCGCCTCCGCCTGGGCGGGCCCGCTGGTGGAGAAGCCGATCGACAGGCCCTGGGCGGCCGCTTCGGCGAGCGCCGCGTGCAGTTCCTTGTCGGTGAGGGCCGGGCTGTCCGGGGTCACCGAGTGGATCTGGTAGAGGTCGAGCCGGTCGCCGAGCAGCTCCGCGGTCTCGGCGCGCTGGCGCTCGTACATGGCGAGGCCGTGGTCCTTGACCTCGTGCGCCTCGGCGTCGGTGCGC
Organism: Streptomyces sp. NBC_00386; assembly: GCF_036063235.1. Lineage (NCBI taxonomy): Bacteria > Bacillati > Actinomycetota > Actinomycetes > Kitasatosporales > Streptomycetaceae > Streptomyces > Streptomyces sp. NBC_00386. Next base: position 7,559,800 of record NZ_CP107950.1, on the reverse strand, counting down.
CAGTCGGCCGTGTAGGCGTAGCCCCACTTGCTGCCGATGACGACGTCGTCGACGTCCGGGCGGCTGTTCAGCCAGCCGGCGAGGAACTCCTCCGAACGGCCGTAGGAGCGGGCCACGTCGAAGTAGCGCACGCCCTGGGCGTAGGCGGCTTCGAGGAGTTCACGGGTGCGCTCGCGCAGGGCGTCGACACTGCGGTCGGCCGGGAGGTCCTCCTCGCGCCCGAGGTTGATGTAGCCGGGACGGCCCACGGCGGCGAGCCCCAGGCCGAGGTGGGCGGTGGGAGTCGTGGCTGAGGCGAGACGTGCGAAGGGCATCGCGGCTCCGTTCGGTCGGCTCCTTTACGGCTCCCGGCCAACGTAACCCGCGACACCCTCCGTCGTACGGCACCCGCCCCGGTCCGCGGACCGTGTCCGCTCCGCGGCGGTGGGGCAGGGTGCCGTCACGCTACTTCCGCTTGGCCGCCGCCCAGGTCTGCTGCGCGGCGACGTCCGTCTTGATCTCGGCGAGCTGGACGGCGACGGCGCTCGGTGCCGTACCGCCGCGGCCGTCGCGGGAGGCGAGGGCTCCGGGGACGTCGAGGACGGTCCGCACCTCGGGCGTCAGGTGCGCCGAGATCTTCGCGAACTGCTCGTCGGTCAGCTCGTCCAGTTCCTTGCCGTCCGCCTCGGCGACCTTCACGCACTCACCCGCGACCTCGTGCGCGACACGGAAGGGCACGCCCTGCTTGACCAGCCACTCGGCGATGTCGGTGGCGAGCGAGAAGCCGGCCGGGGCCAGCTCCTCCATGCGCTCGCGGTGGACGGTCAGCGTGGCCATCATGCCGGTGAAGGCGGGGAGGAGGACCTCGAGCTGGTCGCAGGAGTCGAAGACCGGCTCCTTGTCCTCCTGGAGGTCGCGGTTGTACGCGAGGGGCAGCGCCTTGAGCGTGGCCATCAGCCCGGTCAGGTTGCCGATCAGACGGCCCGACTTGCCGCGTGCCAGCTCGGCGATGTCCGGGTTCTTCTTCTGCGGCATGATCGACGAGCCGGTGGAGAACGCGTCGTGGAGGGTGACGAAGGAGAACTCCTTCGTGTTCCAGATGATGACCTCCTCGGCGATCCGGGAGAGGTTCACGCCGATCATCGCGGTGATGAAGGCGAACTCCGCCACGAAGTCGCGGGAGGCCGTGCCGTCGATGGAGTTGGCGACACTGCCGTGCTCGAAGCCGAGGTCCTTCGCCACCGCCTCGGGGTCCAGGCCGAGGGAGGAACCGGCCAGGGCGCCGGAGCCGTACGGCGAGATGGCCGTCCGCTCGTCCCACTGCCGCAGCCGTTCGGCGTCCCGGGACAGGGACTGGACGTGGGCCAGGACGTGATGCGCGAACAGCACGGGCTGGGCGTGCTGGAGGTGGGTGCGCCCCGGCATCGCCACGTCCGGGTGGGCCTCCGCCAGACCGATCAGCGCCTCCTGGAGGTCGGCGATCAGACCGCCGATGATCCGGGCGTGGTCGCGCAGGTACATCCGGAAGAGCGTGGCCACCTGGTCGTTGCGGGAGCGGCCGGCGCGGAGCTTGCCGCCGAGGTCGGGGCCGAGGCGCTCGAGGAGGCCGCGCTCGAGAGCCGTGTGCACGTCCTCGTCGGCGATCGTGCCCACGAAGGAGCCGTCGGCGACGTCCGACTCCAGCAGGTCGAGGCCCTCGGTCATGCGCGTGAGCTCGTCCTCGGTGAGCAGGCCCGCCTTGTGCAGCACGCGCGCGTGGGCACGCGAACCGGCGATGTCGTACGGCGCGAGGCGCCAGTCGAAGTGGACCGACGCGGACAGCTTGGCCAGGGCCTCGGCGGGACCGTCGGCGAACCGTCCGCCCCAGAGCCGGACGTCACCGCTGTTGCTGCTCACTTGCGTTACTCCTCGAAAGGTGTGGATGTGCCGCCGCCTCCCCACGCGTGCGTGAGGAGGCGGCTGCCAGGCTAGTGCTCGGGAGGCTTCGAGGCGGCGGACACGACGCGGTCCGCGCCGAGTCCCGTACGGCTCAGGCCAGATCCCGCTTGGCGGCGATCTTCGACGACAGGCTGTAGATGTCGATGAAGCCCTTGGCCGCGGCCTGGTCGAAGGTGTCGCCGGTGTCGTACGTGGCGAGGTCGAAGTCGTAGAGCGAGGTGTCGGAGCGCCGGCCCGTGACGACCGCGCGGCCGCCGTGGAGGGTCATCCGGATGTCGCCGTTGACGTGCTGGTTGGCCTCGTCGATGAAGCCGTCCAGGGCGCGCTTGAGCGGAGAGAACCACTGGCCGTCGTAGACCAGTTCGCCCCAGCGCTGCTCGACCTGCCGCTTGTAGCGGGCGAGTTCACGCTCGACCGTGACGTTCTCCAGCTCCTGGTGCGCGGTGATCAGCGCGATCGCGCCCGGAGCCTCGTACACCTCACGGGACTTGATGCCCACGAGCCGGTCCTCGACCATGTCGATCCGGCCGATGCCCTGGGCGCCGGCGCGCTCGTTGAGCTGCTGGATCGCCTGGAGCACGCTGACGGGCTTGCCGTCGATCGCGACCGGGACGCCCTGCTTGAAGGTGATGATCACCTCGTCGGCCTCGCGGTGCTCGGCCGGGTTCGAGGTGTACTCGTAGATGTCCTCGATCGGCGCGTTCCAGATGTCCTCCAGGAAGCCCGTCTCGACCGCGCGCCCGAAGACGTTCTGGTCGATGGAGTACGGGGACTTCTTGGTGGTGGCGATCGGGAGCTGCTTCTCCTCGCAGAACGCGATCGCCTTGTCCCGGGTCATCGCGTAGTCACGGACCGGCGCGATGCACTTGAGGTCGGGGGCGAGGGCGACGATGCCGGCCTCGAACCGCACCTGGTCGTTGCCCTTGCCGGTGCAGCCGTGGGCGACCGTGGTGGCGCCGTGCTTCTGGGCGGCGGCGACGAGGTGCTTGACGATCGTCGGCCGGGAGAGGGCGGAGACCAGCGGGTAGCGGTCCATGTAGAGGGCGTTGGCCTTGATCGCCGGGAGGCAGTACTCATCGGCGAACTCGTCCTTGGCGTCCGCGACCTCGGCCTCGACGGCACCGCAGGCGAGTGCTCGCTTGCGGATCACGTCCAGGTCCTCGCCGCCCTGGCCGACGTCGACCGCAACGGCGATGACCTCGGCGCCCGTCTCCTCGGCGATCCAGCCGATGGCGACGGAGGTGTCCAGACCGCCCGAGTAGGCGAGTACGACGCGCTCGGTCACGGGATTCTCCTCACAGTGCATTCGCTGACATGCATGAGTATGCAGCAGTCTGCATGGTTCGTCAATCGCGGCCCGCGGGGCGGCGGCTTCCTCCGGCGTCCCGGCGGCGACTTCCTCCGGCACCACGGCGGCGCGTTCCCGGCACGCCCGGCCGAGGAATCTTCACGGAGGGTTGAACACCCGAAACCGCTTTCGCGTATCTCCCGCTGAACGCAGGCGCCGCGTTCGCGCACGGCAGGCACACGAACGATGACCGACCGGACGAACACCGGGCGGTCGTCCGTCCCCGACCCGAGTGAGGATTCCGCATGTCCAGGGCTCTTCCGAAGTACAACAAGCGGCGCGTCGTGATGATCGGCGGAGCCTCCGCCGTGGTGCTGTCCGCGGCGGTGATCGCCGGCAGCGCCCTGGCGGGCGAGTCGCACGACACCGCGCAGAACGCCACGACGAAGGCCGCGGCGAACACGGTGAACTGCCCGGCGGTCGCCCCGAGCCTGCCCGCGGTCCCCGCCTCCGCGAAGGCCGAGGTCGACCGCAACCTCGCCCTGCTGGACACCCAGATCGCCGAGGCGAACAAGCGGCTGGTCGACACCGTCGGACAGGGCGGCCCGAACTTCGTCCAGAACGCGATCCTCGGCCCCCTCAAGGACAAGCGGGTCTCCACCATCGACCGCATCGCGATCTCCATCGGCCGCACCGCCGCCAAGCCCACCGGACTCGACACCCTCGCCGCCTGCACGCTCAACACCGCGGGCGCGGGCGCCGGCGGTGCGGGCGCCGCCTCCACCGCGCCGAGCGCGCCGGCCACGGCACAGGCGGGCGGTGACGCCTCCGGAGCGGGTGCCGCCACCGCCGCCGGCACCATCACCTGCCCGGACGTCGCCTCGCAGCTGCCCGCCGTGCCGGCCTCCGCCAAGGCCGAGGTCGACCGCAACCTGGCTCTGCTGAACACCCAGATCGCCGAGGCCAACACCCGTCTGGCCAAGACCGTCGGACAGGGCGGCCCGAACTTCGTCCAGAACGCGATCCTCGGCCCCCTCAAGGACAAGCGGGTCTCCACCATCGACCGCATCGCGATCTCCATCGGCCGCACCGCCGCCAAGCCCACCGGACTCGACACCCTCGCCGCCTGCACGCTCACCAAGTGACCTGACCCGCCATGCGGCCGCCCCGCCGGCAAGGGCCGGGGCGGTACGCGGGTTCCGGCGGTGCCCCTGAACGACGCCGCCGGAACCCGCAATCCCTTAGACAGGCGAAAGGTTTTCCCCGATAATCGTTAGACATGGGAAAGACCTATGAGCGCATCGACGGCCGCCTCCGCACCTTCATCGAGGCACAGCCCCTCTTCTTCACCGCGACCGCGCCCCTGTCCGGGGACGGCACGGTCAACCTCTCCCCCAAAGGGCTCAGCGGCTCGTTCGCCGTTCTCGACGAACTGACCGTGGCCTACCTGGACTTCGCCGGGAGCACCGCGGAGACGATCGCGCATCTGCGCGAGAACGGCCGGATCACCCTGATGTGGTGCGCCTTCCAGGGTCCGCCCAACATCGTCCGGGTGCACGGCCGCGGCGAGCCGGTCTTCCGCGACGACCCACGCTTCGCGGAACTCCTCACCCATTTCGGCGCTATCGACCCGACCGCGCACGGGCTGCGCGCGATCATCGTCGTGACGGCCGAGCTCGTCCGCGACTCCTGCGGCTACGCGGTGCCCTACATGTCCTACGACGACGACCGCGACCTGCACGGCAGGCGCTTCGCGCGCGAGGACGACGCCTCGCTGAACGCGTACTTCACCAAGAAGGAGCACATCGCGACGAGCCTGGACGGACTTCCCGGGCTGCCGCTGCCGTTGCCCCCCAGTACGGTCTGAGCCATGCGCCTCGGAGCCGCCGCCCTCGCGTCCGTGTCCCTGCTCGCCCTGGCCCCGGGCGGGCCGCCGCCCGTCGCCGTACTGCCCTCGCGGCTGGCCGACACCGGCGGCGGGAGCCAGATCCTCACCGCCGAGGCACCCCGCGCGAACGCGACCTCGGGGACCCTCACCTGGTGGGACCTGCGGGGCGGGCGCTGGGTGCGGGCCGGCTCCGCTCCCGCGCGGTTCGGGGCGCGCGGACTCGTCGAGGGCGGAGCCCGGCGCCAGGGCACGAACACGACACCCACGGGGCTGTACGAGCTGCCGTACGCGTTCGGGACCCGGGCGGCGCCGGCCGGGACCTCCCTGCCGTACCGCCGGGTGAACCAGGACTCCTGGTGGTGCCAGGACAACGCCTCCCGGTCGTACAACCGGTGGACCGAGCCGCGCCCCACGGACTGCCGGGCCGAGGAGTCCGAGCATCTGGTCGCCTACGACAAGCAGTACGCGTACGCCCTCGTCATCGGGTTCAACTACGCGCGGCCGGTGCGGGGGCGTGGCGCGGGGATCTTCCTGCACGTCGGCGGGAGCGGTCCCACGGCCGGTTGCGTGTCCGTGCCGGCGGACGCGATGCGGCGGATCCTCGCGTGGGCCGATCCCGTGCGCAGGCCGCACATCGCCATCGGCACGACGGGCGGGGCGACGGCGGTCACCCGGTACTGACGGCGCCGAGGGAGCGACGGCGACCTGGTACGGGCCGTGGTTCAGGCGGCGGGGATGCCGACCGTGAACGTGGTCGCTCCCGGGCCGCTCTCCAGGGTGACCGTGCCGTCGTGTGCCTCGACCACGGCCGCGACGATCGACAGACCGAGCCCGGCTCCGCCGCCGGTGCCGTCGGCGCGACGGCGGTCCGCGCGGGTGAAGCGCTCGAAGACGCCGGGCCGGACCTCCTCGGGAACCCCGGGGCCGTCGTCGTGGACCTTCAGCACGGCCTCCTCGCCGGCCCGCTCCAGGGACACCGTCACCCGGGTGCCCGCGGGCGTGTGGACCCGCGCGTTGGCCAGCAGATTGGCCGAGACCTGCTGGAGCCGGTGCGCGTCGCCCGTCACGATCACCGGCTCCTCCGGCAGTTCCAGGACCCAGCGGTGGCCGGGGCCCGCCGCGCGGGCGTCGGTGACCGCGTCGAGGACGAGGTGGGTGAGGTCGACGGGAAGGCGTTCCAGGGGGCGGCCCGCGTCGAGGCGGGCCAGCAGCAGCAGGTCGTCGACCATCTCGCCCATGCGCGCAGACTCGGCGGCGATCCGTTCGAGGGCGCGCGTCACCTTCGGGGGCACCGGGCCGGGGTGCAGCAGCGCCAGCTCGGCGTGGCCGCGGACCGAGGCGACCGGGGTGCGCAGCTCGTGGCTGGCGTCGGCGGCGAAGGTGCGCAGCCGTTCCTCGCTCGCGTGCCGCTTGGTGAGCGCGTCCTCGACATGGCCGAGCATGCGGTCGAAGGCGCCGGCGACGCGGCCCACCTCGCTGCGCGGGTCCGACCCGGGCGCCCGTGGAGGCAGCGCCACCTCGCCACTGGCGAGCGGGAGTTCACTCACCCGGGTGGCGGTCGCGGCGACCCGGTTCAGCGGTCGGAGCGACCAGCGCACCCACAGGGCTCCGGCGACCCCGGTGACCACGAGGGCCACGCCGAAGACCAGGGCGGCGACGAGTTCCAGACGGTGGACGGCCGCGTCGACCGGCTCCGTGGGCAGCCCGGTGACCAGCACGTCACCGTCCTTGCCGGGTGCCGCGAGGACGCGGTAGCCGCCCAGGGCCGAAAGACGGACGGTGTGGGCCCGGCCGTCCACCGGCACCGCGGCCAGGACCGCCTCGTCGTGAGCGGTCGGATCCACGTTCCGCACGGCCGTTCCGGAGCCCGGCGGCACGACGGCGGCGTTGGTGACGTCGTCGCCGACCAGGCGTGCTCCGAACGTGCCGGTGGCCTGACGCCGGGTGTCGCCGTGTTCGTCTCCGTCATGGTCGGACGGCTTGCCGGACGGCATCGCCGAACCGTGCTCCAGGCTCGCCGGGAACCGCGGCCCGGCTTCCTGGAGCTGCTGGTCGAGGCGGCCGGTCAGGAAGCCGTCCAGCTCGTAGACCGCGGCCACGCCGACGGCCGCGCAGCTCACGGCCAGGAGCACCACGAGGCCGGCGGTGAGGCGGGCGCGCATCGTGCGGGGGCGCGGCAGCGCGCGCAGAGCCGCCGTGAGCCGGGCCCACCAGCGCCTGGCCCTGGCTCCGTCCCTCGTGTCCGGGTTCACCGGCCCACCGCGGGTTTGATGACGTACCCGGCGCCCCGGACCGTGTGGATCATCGGGTCCCGGCCCGCGTCGACCTTCTTGCGCAGGTAGGAGATGTACAGCTCGACGACATGGGCCTGGCCCCCGAAGTCGTACGACCAGACGCGGTCGAGGATCTGTGCCTTGCTGAGCACACGGCGCGGGTTGCGCATCAGGAAGCGCAGCAGCTCGAACTCGGTCGGCGACAGCTCGACCAGGTCACCGCCCCGGGTCACCTCCCGGGCCTCCTCGTCCATCATCAGGTCCCCGACGACGAGCCGCGGGCCCTCGTCGGCGCGGCGGGCCATACCGGCACGGCGCAGCAGTCCACGCAGCCGGGCGACGACCTCTTCCAGGCTGAACGGCTTGGTGACGTAGTCGTCGCCGCCCGCCGTGATGCCGGCGATGCGGTCCTCCACCGCGTCCCGTGCGGTGAGGAAGAGGACGCAGACGTCCGGCAGCACTGTGTGCAGGTCGCGCAGCACGGCGAAGCCGTCGGTGTCCGGGAGCATCACGTCGAGGACGACGGCGTCGGGCAGCAGCTCGCGCGCCCTCGCGGCGGCCGAGGCGCCGTCGCAGGCGGTGCGGACCTCCCAGCCCTCGTAGCGCAGAGCGCCGGACAGGACCTCGGCCAGGTCCGGATCGTCGTCGACGACGAGGACACGCACGGAGGTGCCGTCGGGCCGGGTGAGCGAGGGCGGCCTGCCGGTCCCGCGGGACCGGCCAGCACCGACGCCAGGGTCACCGACGGCACCGGACACCGGGTCACCGACGGCACGGGACACCGGGTGCCGGGGAGTACCGGGGGCCGGGTCGCGGAGAGCGCCGGGGGCCGGGTCCCGGGGAGTACCGGGGGCCGGATCCCGGGAGAAGCCGGGGGCCGGATCCCGGGAGAAGCCAGGGGCCGGATCCCGGGAGAAGCCAGGGTCCGGGTCGCGGGAGAGGTCGGGGTCTGGGGCGGGAGTGTTCATGTCGCCTTCCAGCATCGCTGCTCCCGGCGGTCGCTCCCCGCCCCGCGACCTCTGAGTTCCCTGTGAGTCCGCGCTGAAGGGGCCGGTTCAGAGCCTCCTCAGAGGTTCACCACGCACAGTTCTCTTCCGGACGGCAGGAAGGAAGGGTGCACAGATGACCACGGTGTACGAGCGGGCGGCTCACCCGCGCACGACGCGGGGAGGCGGGCGGCCCCGGCCCTCGCCCGCCGGACCGCTGCTCGCCCTGCTGTGGGCGGGAGCGGCCGGGGTTCTCGCCCTGTGGTGGACCGACACACAGTCGGTGGTGGGCCTGGCCGGCTGGCTGACGGACGCCGGGCGGATCGCCGGACTGCTATGCGGCTACGGCTGCGCCGTTCTGGTGGCGCTGATGGCGCGGGTCCCGCTCCTGGAGCGGCGCGTCGGCTCCGACCGCGTGGCCCGTTGGCACGCCATGGCCGGCCGGTACACGATCTGCCTGCTGGCCGCGCACGTGACACTGATCCTCTTCGGCTACGCGGCCCAGGACGGGACCGGCGTCGTCCACGAGACGCTCAGTGTGGTGTTCGACTATCCGGACATGCTCAAGGCGACGACCGGCACGGTCATCCTGTTCGCCGTCGGGATCACCTCGGCACGCCTGGCCCGCCGCCGGATCAGTCACGAGTTCTGGTACTACGTGCACCTGCTGACGTACGCGGCGGTCTTCCTGGCCTTCTTCCACCAGCTCGCGCTCGGCTCCGACTTCGTCGGCGACGCGGCGGCGCGGGCCGCCTGGTACGCCCTCTACCTCGGTACGGCCGGGCTCGTCGTGTGGTTCCGGCTGCTCGCCCCCGTACGGCTCAACCGGCGCCACCGGCTGCGCGTGGAGTCCGTGCACCGGGAGTCCCCCGGGGTCTTCTCCATCGTGATCCGCGGGGAGCGCCTGGACGAACTGGACGCGCGGGCCGGTCAGTTCTTCCGCTGGCGCTTCCTCGCCGACGGGATGCGGTGGACCTCGACGCCGTACTCCCTGTCGGCACCAGCCCGTCCCGACCGGATGCGGATCACGGTGAAGGCCCTCGGCGACCACAGCGCGGCCGTGGGAATGCTGCGCCCCGGCACCCGGGTGTGGGCGGAGGGACCCTACGGCTCGCTGACGGCGGACCGGAGCACGGCGTCGAAGGCCCTGCTGATAGCGGGCGGCGTCGGCATCACACCGCTGCGCGCCCTGTTCGAGACCCTGCCCGGCCGGGTCACGCTGCTCTACCGGGCGCGCACGGCCGAGGACTTGGCGCTGGGCGGTGAGCTGGAGGACATCGCACGGTGGCGCGGGGCCCGCGTCCTGTACGCGCTCAACGCCGCCGACGGCACCCGCCCGCGGCTCACCGCCGAGTCGCTGCGCGAGACCGTGCCCGACATCGCCGAGCACGACGTCTATCTCTGCGGACCTCCCGCGATGGCGCGGGATCTGTACGGGGAGCTGCGCGCGGCGGGAGTCCCCGACCGCCGTATCCACCACGAGTCGTTCGAGCTGTGAGGCCACCGTGCACGCCCTGAAGAAGAACCGTCCGCTGCGCCGGGTGACACTGGCGGCCGCCGCCACGGTCACCGGTTTCGTCCTGCTGCTGTCGCTGAAGCCGCACACGGCGCCGACAGCGGCCGACGCCGCGTCGTCCGCGGGCCGTTCCCCGTCCTCGTCCTCATCTTCGTCCTCGTCCTCGTCCTCGTCCTCGGGAAGCTCGTCCGGGGACTCCTCGGGAGCGTCCGGGGGTTCGAAGAGCACGGGGACGGGGACCGTCACCGGCGACTCGGTGCAGACCCGTTGGGGGCCCGTCCAGGTGAGGATCACACTGAAGGACGGCAAGATCACCGAGTCCACGGCGGTCGTCTATCCTTCGGACAATCCCAGGGACCAGGAGATCAACAGTTACGCGCTTCCCGAGCTCAGGCGCGAGACGCTGGCCGCACAGAGCGCCCAGATCGACTCGGTGTCCGGAGCCACGTACACCAGTGACGGATACAGGCAGTCGCTGCAGTCCGCACTGGACTCGGCGGGCTTCTGAACGCACGGGCGTCGCGGACCGTATCTCTGGGCCAGGGGGCCACTCCCCTCACCCCGTCTCTCCAGGACGAACACGGAGGAACCGTGTCCACGATCGCCGGTGGTCGCGCCGCGCGGCGCCAGACCATGCGCCGAATCCGCCCTCGCCGCTCGCCCGCCGTCCCGCTGTTGATCGCCGTCTGGGCCGGCGCCGCCGCGGTCCTGTGGCTGTGGTGGAACAACACCCCGTCCATCGCGGACAACAACAGCAGGATCCTCAACGCCGGCCGCATCACCGGGCTGCTCGCCGGATATCTGATGGCCCTCGTGGTCCTGCAGATGGCCCGCGTCCCCGCCCTCGAACGCCGGGTGGGATCCGACCGGGTGGCGCGCTGGCACGCGATGACCGGCCGCTACACCATCTGCATGGTTCTCGCCCATCTCTTCCTGACGATGTGGGGCTATGCCCTGCAGTCCGGCAAGGGGCTCGGCGGGATCGTGCAGCAGACCGTCGACTCGGTCAACCAGCTGCCCGACATGGGCAAGGCCGCGATCGGCACGGGTCTGCTCGTGCTCATCGGGTTCATATCCGTCGGCTGGCTGCGCCGGCTGATCCCGTACGACACCTGGTACCACGTCCACCTGCTGACGTACGCCGCGGTGTTCCTGACGTTCTGGCACCAGCTCTCCACCGGCAACGACTTCGCGGTGGAGCCGGTCGCCAAGACCGTCTGGTACGGGCTCTACGGATCGGTGACCGCGCTGGTCATCTGGTACCGAATCCTTTCTCCGATCCGGCTGAACCTGAAGCACCGGATGCGGGTCCAGGCCGTCATCGAGGAGACGCCCGGCATCGTGTCGGTGCTGATCAGCGGACGCAAGCTGCACCGGATGGGTGCCGAGGCCGGGCAGTTCTTCCGCTGGCGCTTCCTGGCGCCCGGGATGCGGTTCAGCTCCCACCCGTACTCGCTCTCGGCGTCGCCCCGCCCCAACATGCTGCGCATCACCGTGAAGGCGATCGGCGACCACAGCGCCGCCCTGCGGGATCTGAAGCCGGGCACCCGGGTCTGGGCCGAGGGCCCCTACGGCGCCCTGACCGCCGCAAAGCGCAGCCGCGGAAAGGTGCTCCTGGTGGCGGGTGGCGTCGGCATCACCCCGATGCGGACGCTGTTCGAGACCCTTCCCGGCGCGTCGGGCGACCTCACACTGCTCTACCGGGCCAACACCACCCAGGACCTGGCCCTGTGGGACGAACTGGCCGCCATCTCCAAGGAGCGCGGGGCGCGTCTGATGTACGCGGTGAACAGCCCCGAGGGCGAACGTCCGGACATCTCGGCGGACTCCCTGCGCCGCAAGCTGCCCGACATAGACGACCACGACGTCTTCATGTGCGGGCCGCCCGGCTTCGCCCAGGAGGTGTACGCGGCACTGCGCGGCGCGGGTGTCCCCGCCCGCCGCATCCATCACGAGTCGTTCGAGATGTGAGCGACGGGAGTCAGGAACGATGAAGACAAATCACCCCATCCGGCGGTTCGTGCTGGCGAGCGCCGCCACCGTGTCCGGGATCGTGCTGCTGCTGGCGCTCAAGCCGGCGACCGACCCGGCCGCCGCGTCGGCGCAGGCGGGCGCGGCGCCCCAGCAGACCGCCGCCGGGCAGGGAGCGCCGCAGGGCGGCACCGCTCAGCAGTCGGGTACCGCCACCGTCCTCGGTGACGTGGTGCAGACGCAGTACGGGCCGGTCCAGGTACAGCTCACCATGAGCGGCGGCAAGATCACCAAGGCGGACGCGGTCCAGGCGCCCTCGGGCGGGACCAGCTCCCAGAAGACCGAACTCGCCGTGCCCAAGCTCAACCAGGAGGCCGTCGCCGCGGGCAGCGCCGACGTCGACGCAGTCTCCGGCGCGACCTACACCAGCGAGGGCTACAAGAAGTCCCTCCAGTCGGCCCTGGACAAGGCGAAGGCCGCCGGCGGCGCATCGGGGTCCTCCGGGTCCTCGGGCAAGGCCGGGGCGTCCCCGGCGGCACCGGCCGCGCAGGCGCGCGTCGTCACCGGGACCGTGTCCGACACCCAGTACGGCCCCGTCCAGGTCCGGCTCACCCTCGACGGCAAGAAGATCACCAAGGCCGAGGCGGTCCAGGCGCCCTCGGGCGGGACCAGCTCCCAGAAGACCGAACTCTCCGTACCCAAGCTCAACCAGGAGGCCGTCGCCGCGGGCAGCGCCCAGATCGACACCGTCTCCGGCGCGACCTACACCAGCGAGGGCTACAAGAAGTCCCTGCAGTCGGCGCTGGACAAGGCCGGTGTCTGAGCCCGCGCAGGACGCACCGCAGGAGCTGCGCCACGCCGAGGAGGTGATGGGCACGGTCTTCTCCTTCGACGTGCGCGGCGGCGAACCCGAGGCCGTGCGGACGGCGTTGGAGGAGGCGGTCACCCAACTGCACCGCGTGGACGCGGTGTTCAGCACCTACCGCGAGGACAGCCAGATCTCGCGGCTGGTGCGCGGAGAGCTCACCGTCGAGGAGTGCGACCCGGAGGTCGCCGAGGTGCTCGACCTGGGCGCCGAGGCGGAACGGGCCAGCGACGGCTGGTTCAGCACGCGCTACGAGGGCCGGCTCGACCCCACGGGGATCGTCAAGGGCTGGGCGGCGGAGCGCGCGGCCCTGAGTCTCGCCGCGGCCGGGGCGAGCGGAGTGAGCGTCAACGGCGGCGGCGACGTCCAGCTCTGCGGTGTCCCCGGGCCGCACCGCCCCTGGCGGGTGGGCGTGTCCGACCCGCTCCGCCCGGGCTCGCTCGCCGCGGTGGTCTCCGCGGCCGGCGTCGACCGGCTGGCCGTCGCGACCTCGGGCACCGCCGAACGCGGTGCCCATATCGTCGACCCGCGCACCGGGAAGTCGGCGGTCACCGACCTGCTGGCCGTGACCGTGGTGGGCCCGAGTCTGACCTGGGCGGACGCCTGGGCGACCGCGGCCTTCGCGATGGGTTCGCGGGCGGGCCTCGACTGGCTGGAGTCGCTCCCGGACGTGGAGGCGCTGCTCATCACGGCCGGCAACGAGGTCCGGTGCACCGGAGGCCTCGCCCAGCGCCTGGGGTGACCGGCACCCGTTCGCCGGCGCGGTCCCCCGGCGCACCCGCGTCGAGGCGTACGACGGTGGAGGCGCACCCCGGAGCGGGGTGCGCCTCCACCGTCGTACGTGTCAGTGGTCGTTCTGGGCCAGCCGCAGCAGATGGTCGGCCAGCGCCTGGCCGCCCGTCGGATCGCGGCTGATCAGCATCAGGGTGTCGTCCCCCGCGATCGTGCCCAGGACGTCGTGCAGCTCCGCCTGGTCGATCGCCGAGGCGAGGAACTGCGCGGCGCCCGGCGGGGTGCGCAGGACCACGAGATTCGCCGAGGCCTCCGCGGAGATCAGCAGCTCCGAGGAGAGCCGGCGCATCCGCTCCTCCTTCGCCGACTCCCCCAGCGGTGCGCGCGGAGTGCGGAAACCGCCCTCGCTCGGCACCGCGTAGATGAGGTCGCCGTCGTTGTTGCGGATCTTCACCGCGTTCAGCTCGTCGAGGTCCCGGGAGAGCGTCGCCTGAGTGACGTTCAGCCCGTCGTCGGCCAGAAGCTTCGCCAACTGGCTCTGCGAGCGCACCGGTTGCCGGTTGAGGATGTCCACGATCCGGCGGTGGCGTGCGGTGCGGGTCTGCGGCACGGCAGGCCCTGCGTGCTCGTGGTCCTGCGCCTGACTCATCGTCGTCGTCCCATTCCCGGGATCACCCGTCCCCGTTGGCTGCGTCGAGGATGCCGGGAAGGGCCCGGAGGAACGTGTCCACCTCGTCGTCGCCGAGGTTCAGCGGCGGCATCAGCCGTACGACATCGGGGGCGGGCGCGTTCACCAGGAGACCGGCGTCCTGAGCCGCCTGCTGCACCTGGGGCGCGAGCGGCTCGGTGAGCACGATACCCAGGAGCAGACCGGCACCCCTGACGTGGTCGATCAACGGATGGCCGGAACCGTCCCCGAGCCCCTCGATCCCGTCCCGCAGCTTCTCGCCGGCGCGCTTCACGTTCTCCAGGAGTCCCTCGGACCCGATCGTGTCGAGCACGGCGAGTCCCGCCGCGCAGACGACCGGGTTGCCGCCGAAGGTCGTGCCGTGGTGGCCGGGCTTCAGCAGTCCGGCGGCGCGGCCGAAGGCGACCGTGGCACCGAGCGGCAGTCCGCCGCCGAGTCCCTTGGCCAGCGTGACGATGTCGGGCAGGACGCCTTCGTGGGCCTGGTACTCGAACCAGTGGCCGGTGCGGCCGATACCGGTCTGCACCTCGTCCAGGACGAGCAGGGCACCACGGGCCGCGGTGATGGCGCGGGCCGCCTTCAGGTAGCCGGGGGGCGGCACGACCACGCCGTTCTCGCCCTGGATCGGCTCGATGATCACCAGCGCGGTGTCGTCCGTGACCGCCTGGGCGAGGGCCTGCGCGTCGCCGTACGGGACGTGCGTGACGTCGCCGGGCAGCGGCAGGAAGGGCTCCTGCTTGGCGGCCTGGCCGGTGAGCGCGAGGGCGCCCATGGTCCGCCCGTGGAAGCCGCCGGTGGTGGCGACCATGTGGCTCCGGCCGGTCAGCCGGCCGATCTTGAAGGCGCCCTCGTTGGCCTCGGCGCCCGAGTTGCAGAAGTACACCCGGCCCTCGCGGCCGAAGAGCTGGAGCAGCCGTTCGGCGAGCGCGACGGGCGGTTCGGCGACGAAGAGGTTGGAGACGTGGCCGAGCGAACGGATCTGCCGGCTCACCGCCTCGACGATCGCGGGGTGGCCGTGTCCGAGGGCGTTGACCGCGATGCCGCCGACGAAGTCGAGGTACTCGTTGCCGTCGGCGTCCCACAGCTTGGTTCCGGCACCGCGCACGAGCGGCAGCCGCGGGGTGCCGTAGTTGTCCATGAGCGCGCCCTGCCACCGCTCGGTGAGCTCCGCGTTGCTCGCGCTGCCGGTCATTCGGCGGCCCCCGCTTCCTCGTCGTCCGGCACGACCATCGTGCCGATGCCTTCGTCGGTGAAGATCTCCAGCAGGATCGAGTGCTGGACCCGGCCGTCGATGACACGGGCGGTGGTGACGCCGTTGCGCACGGCGTGCAGACAGCCCTCCATCTTCGGCACCATTCCGCTGGCCAGCTCGGGAAGGAGCTTCTCCAGCTGGGTGGCGGTGAGGCGACTGATCACCTCGTCGCTGTTCGGCCAGTCCTCGTAGAGGCCCTCGACGTCCGTGAGGACCATGAGGGTTTCGGCATCCAGTGCGGCAGCGAGTGCCGCAGCCGCCGTATCAGCATTGACGTTGTAGACATGTCCGTCGTCCTGGCTCCGGGCGATCGAGGAGACGACCGGGATGCGGCCGTCGGCGAGCAGGGCCTCGATCGCGCCCGTGTCGATCGCGGTGATCTCGCCCACCCGCCCGATGTCGACCAACTGGCCGTCGATCGTGGGCCGGTGCTTGGTCGCGGTGATGGTGTGCGCGTCCTCGCCGGTGAGGCCGACGGCGAGGGGGCCGTGCTCGTTGAGGAGTCCGACCAGTTCGCGCTGGACCTGTCCGGCGAGCACCATGCGGACGACGTCCATCGCGTCCTCGGTGGTGACGCGCAGGCCCGCCTTGAACTCGCTGACGATGCCGTGCCGGTCGAGGGCGGCGCTGATCTGCGGGCCGCCGCCGTGCACGACGACGGGCTTGAGGCCCGCGTGGTGCAGGAACACGATGTCCTGGGCGAAGGCGGCCTTCAGCTCGCTGTCGATCATGGCGTTGCCGCCGAACTTGACGACGACGGTCTTGCCGCGGTGCCGGGTCAGCCAGGGCAGCGCCTCGATGAGGATCTGCGCCTTGGGGAGCGCGGTGTGCTTGCGGGTCTGATTGCTCATGAGCTGTACGCGCTGTTCTCGTGGACGTAGTCGGCGGTGAGGTCGTTGGTCCAGATCGTGGCGGTCTCGTCGCCCGCGGCGAGATCCGCGACGATGTGGACCTCGCGGTAGCGCATGTCGACCTTGTCGCGGTCCTCGCCGACCCCGCCGTTCTTGCAGACCCACACGCCGTTGATGGCGACGTTCAGCCGGTCCGGCTCGAAGGCGGCCCGGGTGGTGCCGATCGCGGACAGCACGCGGCCCCAGTTGGGATCCTCGCCGTGGATGGCGCACTTGAGGAGGTTGTTGCGGGCGATGGAGCGGCCCACCTCGACGGCGTCGTCCTCGGTCGCGGCGTTGATCACCTCGACCTTGATGTCCTTGCTGGCGCCCTCGGCATCGCGGATCAGCTGCTGACCGAGGTCGTCGCAGACCGCGCGTACGGCCTCGGCGAACTCCGCGTACTCCGGGGTGACTTCACTGGCTCCGGAGGCGAGCAGCAGCACGGTGTCGTTGGTGGACATGCAGCCGTCGGAGTCGACGCGGTCGAAGGTGGTGCGGGTGGCGTCGCGCAGCGCCCGGTCGAGGTTCGCGCTGTCCACGTCCGCGTCGGTGGTGAGCACGACGAGCATGGTGGCCAGGCCCGGCGCGAGCATGCCGGCGCCCTTGGCCATCCCGCCCACCGTCCAGCCGTCCTTGGTGACGACCGACGTCTTGTGCACGGTGTCGGTCGTCTTGATGGCGATGGCGGCCTTCTCGCCGCCGTGCGGGCCGAGTTGGGCGACGGCGAGGTCGATTCCCGGAAGCAGCTTGTCCATCGGCAGCAGCACGCCGATGAGGCCGGTCGAGCACACGGCGACGCTGCCCGCGCCGGTGTCACCGAGCGCCTCGGCGACCTTCTCGGCGGTGGCGTGGGTGTCCTGGAAGCCCTTGGGTCCCGTACAGGCGTTGGCACCGCCCGAGTTGAGGACGACCGCGGTCAGCTCGCCGCTCTTGAGGACCTGTTCCGACCACAGGACCGGCGCGGCCTTCACGCGGTTGGAGGTGAAGACGCCCGCGGCTGCCTGGCTGGGCCCGTTGTTGACCACGAGGGCCAGGTCCGGGTTGCCGTTCTGCTTGATCCCCGCGGCGACTCCGGCCGCGGTGAATCCCTGTGCTGCCGTGACGCTCACGGTGCGACTCCGATCGTGGAAAGTCCCAGCTCCTCGGGGAGGCCGAGGGCGAGGTTCATGCTCTGGACGGCACCGCCCGCGGTGCCCTTGGTCAGGTTGTCGATGGCGCTGATCGCGATGATGCGGTGTGCGGCGGCGTCGTACGCGACCTGGACCTGAACGGCGTTGGAACCGTAGACGGACGCCGTGGCCGGCCACTGCCCTTCGGGAAGGAGGTGGACGAAGGGCTCGTCGGTGAAGGCCTTCTCGTAGGCGGTCCGGACCGACTCGGCGGTGACCCCCGGCTTCGCCTTGGCGCTGCACGTGGCGAGGATGCCGCGGGGCATGGGCGCGAGGGTGGGGGTGAAGGAGACGGTGACGGGCTCTCCGGCGGCCTCGGTGAGGTTCTGGATCATCTCGGGGGTGTGCCGGTGGACGCCGCCGACGCCGTACGGGCTCATCGACCCCATGACCTCGCTGCCGAGCAGGTGCGCCTTGGGTGCCTTGCCGGCCCCCGAGGTGCCGGAGGCGGCGACGATCACGGCCTCGGTCTCGGCCAGCCCGGCCGCGTACGCGGGGAAGAGCGCCAGGGAGACGGCCGTCGGATAGCAACCGGGTACCGCGATGCGCTTGGACCCCTCCAGCGCGGCGCGGGCACCCGGCAGTTCGGGGAGGCCGTACGGCCAGGTCCCGGCGTGAGGGGAGCCGTAGAACCGCTCCCAGTCGGCCGGGTCCTTCAGCCGGAAGTCGGCGCCCATGTCGACCACGAGGACCTCGGCGCCGAGCTGCTCGGCGACCTCGGCGGACTGGCCGTGGGGCAGTGCGAGGAACACGACGTCATGACCGCGCAGCGCTTCGGCGGTGGTCTCGGTGAGGACGCGGTCGGCGAGCGGCAGCAGATGGGGCTGGATCCCGCCGAGCCGCCGGCCCGCGTTGGAGTTGCCGGTCAGGGTGCCGATCTCGATCTCGGGGTGTGCCAGGAGCAGGCGCAGCAGTTCCCCGCCCGCGTACCCACTCGCTCCCGCCACCGCCGCACGCATCGCCATGGAACCCTCCTCTTGGATGGCATGACTATACGTTTCCCTGCACGTTTATGCAATCCTCGCCGGACGACCGCCGAGGGCACGCGCGACTCCGCGACGCCCCCGTCCGTCGGCACGGTGGGAATCATGCCCAGAGTCGCTGTCCCTCCACTCGGACACCACATGATCGGATCCGGTGGAACAGCACGCACACTCCGGATTGATTCCGGTCAAAGCCCGGCATCACCTTCGCCGGAGGGCACCGGATTGGAACCATCCCCGCATGCGTCTCCCCCTGGGCCCCGCACAGGGCTCTCCTCTTCCGGATCGCCCTCCGCCGCGGCGGACGCGCGGCGGTCCGTGGTGACGCGGCACTCCAAGCGCGCTTCGTGGCGCTGGACTGCGGCACGGGAGAGGCCCGCGACGGAGCGGGAGGGCGCCGCGCGGGACTCGGTCGCCGTTCGCGGGACCGCCGGTGGCGGATCCGCCGCCCGCGCCACGTTCGTGCCGGGACCGACGGCGGCGGACGGGGCTCGTGCGACCTCGGCCGAGGCGGTGCCCGGCCGGCGGACAGGGGGCCGGGCTCGTGCGGCTGCGCCTCGGCTCGGGCGCCTTCCCGGCGCCCGTGACCGTCACCGGCGTGACCCGGCTCCCGCACTGAAGGGGTGCCGTACGAGCCGTGCGGCGAGCCCCGCCCCGAAATCCTCTGGAGGGCCGCCCATGTCATCGTCGCCGTCCGCGCACTGGAGCGCGTACGAGATCTTCGCCGTCCTGTCGGGAATCATCCTGATCGGAGCGGCCTTCGTCCCCGGAATCTCGTTCAAGAACCGGGTCCGGGCCGCTCTGGGCGGGATCTTCCTCGCCTGTTACGGGTGGTATGTCGCCCATCGGACGACGGGCACGTTCCAGTTCCCCGTCGTCATCTTCCTGATCCCGCCGGCCGCGGTGATCCACCTGCTCGTCAAGGCGTTCGGGCACGCGGGCGGCCAGGGCTCCCCGCCCGGCGCGAACGGCTCCGGAACGCCCGGTGCCGGCGGGCCCGGCACCCCGGGGACCGGCGGCTGAGATCCCGGCGCGGGGCGGCTCGGGTGCCCCCGGCCGGCATCCGCGGCGGGGGGGCGCCCCGGGTCAGGAGCGCTTGGCGTCCCGCTCCGCGTTCTTCTCCTTGATGCGTACCGTCTCCTTGCGGACGTCCGCCTGGGTGGCGCGCTCGCGCCGCAGCCACTCGGGGTCCTCCGTCTTCAGCGCCTCGATCTGCTCGGTGGTGAGGGCCTCGCTGACGCCGGCGCGGGCGAGTCCCGCGATGGAGACACCGAGCTTGGCCGCGACGACCGGCCGCGGGTGCGGGCCGGTGCGGCGCAGTTCCTGGAGCCACGCGGGCGGATCGGTCTGCAAGGCGTTCAGCTCGGCACGAGAGACGACACCCTCCTGGAACTCGGCGGGGGTGGCCTCGAGGTACACACCCAGCTTCTTCGCCGCTGTGGCGGGCTTCATCGTCTGGGCGGTCTGGTGCGAACTCATGGGTCAAGGGTATCGAGCGCACGGACCCCCGCCGACCATCGCCGGTACGGTGCCGCGGCCACGCCGGGTAATCTGACGTGGTGACCGGCTCCGAAGCATCCCCCTCGTTCAGGCTCGCCTACGTTCCGGGGGTGACGCCCTCGAAGTGGGTGCGGATCTGGAACGAGCGGATGCCCGGCGTGCCCCTGGCCCTCGTCCCGGTGTCCGCCGACGAGGTGTACGACGTCCTGCGGCGCGGCGACGCCGACGCGGGCTTCGTCCGGCTGCCGGTCGACGGGACCGACCTCAGCGCGATCCCCCTCTACACCGAGACGACGGTCGTCATGGTCCCGAAGGATCACATCGTGGCGGCGGTCGAGCAGGTCAGTGGCGAGGACCTCGCCGACGACATCGTGCTGCACCCCCTCGACGACCTGCTGGACTGGGAGCGTCTGCCGGGCAGGCCCGCGCTGGAGCGCCCCGCGGCCACCGCGGACGCCGTGGAACTCGTCGCGGCGGGCATCGGGGTCGTGGTCGTGCCGCAGTCCCTCGCCCGTCTGCACCACCGCAAGGACCTCACGTACCGGACGGTCACGGACGCCCCCGAGTCACGGGTCGCGCTGGCCTGGCCCGAGGAGCGGACCACCGATCTGGTGGAGGACTTCATCGGCATCGTGCGCGGACGCACGGCCAACAGCACCCGAGGGCGTTCCCAGCCCCCGTCCGCGGCAGCGCAGAAGGACCGGGGCGCGGCGAAGTCCTCCCCCCGGAAGTCGGACTCGGGCGGCGGCGCCCGGCGCAAGCCCGCGCCCGGCAAGACGGGCGGCAAGGGCGGCGGCAGGAGCGCGGCCAAGAACACCCGGGGCGGCGGCACCGGCGGCCCGAAGGGCGGCGCGAAGCGCGGCAAGCCGCGCCGCAGTTCCTGACCGGGCTCCGACCCGGCACCGCCCCGGAAGGTGACCGGGACGGCAGGACGGGGGGGAGACCGGCGCGGGTCGACGGGTCGCGCCGCATCGGACGGGACGGAGAGCGGGACGGCATGGGCGAGTTCTGGCCGGTCGAGGACGTGCTGACGTACCTGGGCGGAAACTGGCGGGTCGAGCGCACCGTACGGGACCTCGCGAGCGACGCCGAAGGACGCTTCACCGGCACGACGGTGTTCGAGCCGCTGGAGGAGGGCGGGCTGCTGCACCGGGAGTCGGGCACGTTCGTGTGGCAGGGCGTCGCGCGGCCCGCCGAGCGGACACTGCGGTTCCTGCCGGGCCAGGGCCCCGGGACCGCTCTCGTACGGTTCTCCGACGGCCGCCCGTTCCACGACCTGGACCTGAGGGCCGGGCGGTACGTCGCCGACCACCCCTGCGCCGCGGATCTCTACCGCGGCGAGTTCACCGTCCGGGACGAGCGCCACTGGCGGTCCGTCTGGCGGGTCCGGGGACCCGCGAAGGACCTGGTGCTCACCACCGGTTACGCGCGCCCGACCTGAGCGGGCGCCCCGTCGACGCGCAGGTTCCAGCGGCCCGCCCGGCCCGTCACGGTGATCGCCGACAGGGGACGGACGTCGATGTTCCAGTACGTCGACGGCGGCGCCTTCAGCGCGTAGACCAGCGCGGCCCGTACCACCGACGGCTCGGCCACCGCGACGATGCTGCCGCCGTCCTCCCCCGGCCGGGTGTCGAGCCAGGCGCCGACCCGGGCGATGAAGGTCAGCAGGCTCTCACCGCCGTGGGGCGTGGAGCGCGGATCGGACAGCCAGGAGTCCACTGCCCCGGGCTCGCGGGCCATGGCCTCGCCGAGGGTGAAGCCTCGCCAGCGGCCCATGTCGCAGTCACGCAGCGCGAGCTGAACCAGTGGCGCGTAGCCGAGGACGTCACCGGTGGCCCGGCTGCGGGGTGTCGGCGCGCAGTAGCGGAGCTCGGCCGCCGCCAGTGGCAGCAGCCCCGCGGCGGCGCGCTGTGCTTCCTCCCATCCCGCCTGGTCCAGCGGCCGGTCGTCCTCGAAGCGCTCCGCCAGCAGCGCGGAGCTGCGCGCGGCGGCGACGAACGTGACCCGAAGATGCATGCGCAGATCGTGGAGCGCCGGACTCCGCAGGTCAAGGGTGTTACACAGAGTATCCGAATATTCACGGAACATCAGCTTCTGGCCTGTGCACCGACGGTGCCGACGCTCTGCACCCGCTCCCGCCGTTGCGCCCCCGCGGCTCCCCGTGGCGCGACGTCCCGCCGCCTCCGCTCAGACCCGCACCTCGTCGTACGCCGCCGTCAGTCGTCGTACACCCTCCGTGATCTCCTCCGTCCCCGCCACCGCCGCGAAACTCAACCGGATCTGGGCGGCCGGGGGTTCGGCACTGTAGTAGGGGCGGCCGGGAGTCACGGCCACCCCCGCGCGCAGGGCGGCGGCGACGAGCGCGGACTCGTCGGTGCCGTCGGGCAGCCGCGCCCACAGGTGGTAGCCGCCGAACGGGATGTGGGGCAGGGCGAGTTCGGGGAGCCGCAGCCGCAGTGCGGCGGTCATGGTGTCCCGCCGGGCCTTCAACTCGGCCGAAACGGTGCGCAGATGACGCGGCCAGGCCGGCGAGCCGACGAGTTCGAGCGCGGCCTCCTGGAGCGGGCGCGGCACGAAGAAGGTGTCGACGACCTGGATGGCGCGCAGTCGCTCCAGTACCGGACCGCGCGCGGCCAGGGCGCTCACCCTGAAGCTCGGCGAGGTCGCCTTGGTCAGGGAACCGACGTGCACCACGACTCCGTCGGGGTCCTCGGCGGCCAGCGGCCGCGGCAGCGGGCCCGCGTCCTCGTGCACCAGTCGGCGTACGAAGTCGTCCTCGACGACGAAGGCTCCGGCGTCCCGCGCGATGCGCAGCACCTCGCCGCGCCGCTCGGGCGCGAGCACGGCGCCGGTCGGATTCTGGAACAGCGGCTGGCAGACGAAGACCCGGGAGCCGGTCGCCTTGAAGGCGTCGGCCAGGAGCTCGGGTTTCACGCCGTCGGGGTCCACCGGGACCGGAACGGGGCGGAGACCGGCGGCGCGGGCGATGGCCAGCATGCCCGGATACGTGGGCGACTCGACCAGGACCGGTGCGCCGGGCGGCGCGAGCGCGCGCAGGGCGGTCGTCAGGGCGGTCTGGCCGCCGGCCGCGACCAGTACCTCGGCGGCGCCGATCGACCCGCCGATACCGCGCGCGAACCACTCGCGCAGTTCGGGCAGCCCCTCCATGGGCGGCCGTGACCAGGCCCCGGGGCGGCGACCCGCCCGGGAGAGGGCCGCGCCCATCGCCCGCTCCGGCTGGAGCGAGGGGTGCAGATAGCCGCCGTTGAACTCGATGACACCGGGGGGCGGCGCGGCGAGCGAGGCGAGGACGCCGGAGGCGTCCACGGTGCGCGGGACGGCCTCCGGCGCGGCGTCCGCGCTGAGCGCGACCTCCTGCCAGGAGGTGTCCCCGGTGGACGTGATGGCGGGCCGGGGCCTCGCCCGGAAGGCGCCCGCACCGGGCCGGGTGATCACGAGCCCCTCGGCGGCCAGCTGCGCCAGCGCCCGTGACACGGTCACCGGGCTCACGCGGAACCGCTCGACGAGGACCCGGCTGGACGGCAGCTTTCCACCGGGAGAGTAGCGGTCCAGTTCCTGTCGCAGCTGATCCGCCAGATCGCCCACACTGCTACGCTCTTGCATGAGAGCAGAGAGTAGCGCTATCGACCGGACCGGGATAGCGGTCAGCACCGGCATCGAGCACCCGGCCTCCGCCCCGCCCCGGAGCCCCGCTCCGGCGGACCGCCGTTCGGGCACCCTTCAGGCGGCCCTGGGGGTCACCGCCTTCTCCCTCACCTTCCCCGCGACCGCCTGGGGCCTGGAGGGCTTCGGCCCCTGGTCGCTGGTGACCGTGCGCTGCGTCCTCGCGGCGGTCCTCGCGGGCGGCTGCCTCCTCGCACTGCGGGTCCCCCGGCCCGCCCGGCGGCATCTGGCGGGCCTCGCCGTCGTCGCCGCCGGTGTCGTCCTCGGCTTCCCGCTCCTGACGACACTCGCCCTGCGGACGTCGACCACCGCCCACGCGGCCGTCGTCGTCGGGCTGCTGCCGCTCACGACGGCGCTGTTCTCGGCGCTGCGCACCGGCGCGCGGCCGTCGCGGACGTTCTGGGTGGCGGCCTGCGTGGGCGCCGCGGCCGTGATCGCGTTCACCGTGCAGCAGAGCGGCGGTGCCCTGACCGGTGCGGACGCCTACCTTTTCGGGGCCCTGCTGATCTGCGCGGCGGGCTACACCGAGGGCGGCCGGCTGGCCCGGGTGATGCCGGGCTGGCAGGTCATCGGCTGGGCCCTGGTCCTGTGTCTGCCGCTCAGCCTTCCGGGCGCGCTGCTGGCGCTGTCGTACGAACCGGTGCGGCTGACGGCGCACAGCCTGACCGGGCTGCTGTGGGTCGCGGTCGGTTCGCAGTTCTTCGGCCTGGTCGTCTGGTACCGGGGGATGGCGTCGATCGGGATTCCCAAGGCCAGCCAGTTGCAGCTGGCCCAGCCGCTGCTCACACTGGTGTGGTCGGTACTGCTCCTGGGCGAGCGGCTCACCCCGGCGGCACCCCTGACGGCGGCCGCCGTCCTCGTCTGCATCGCCCTGACCCAGCGGGCACGGGGCTGACCCGCACGAACAGGCCGCACCGACCCGCGCCCCGGGCCTTTCGGACCGAGGCCACGAACCGTTGCTCCCGTACAGGCGAGGAGACCGTTCAGATGCACGCAACCAAAGGCGACCAGCTGGTGCAGCACGGCAGGACCGTCGGCCAGCACGACAAGGTCGCGGAGATCACCGAGGTCATGGGAGCCGAAGGCTCTCCCCCCTACCGCGTGCGGTTCGAGGACGGTCACGAGGCCGTGTGCTCGCCGGGGCCGGACTCCGAGATCCGCCACCGGGACATGCCGCCGCGGTAGAACGGCGGGACGGACGCCGGCATGCCGGCGTCCGCTCAGCGCGGGGGCTTCGCCGGCTGCCCGTAGTGGTCGGCGACGACCCGTGCCATCGCGCCGGTCCGGTCGGTGCCCGCCTCCGAGGCCGCGAAGAAGACATGCCCGCGCACTTCGGCGTGGCCGCGGGCGAGGGTGAGATGCCGGGAGAGTTCGGCCGGGTCCCGCCAGGCGGCGGGCTGCGCCGGGTCGCCCGCCTTGTACAGCGCCTCGCCCGCGTACAGGTGCACGCCCGTGCCCCGGGTGACCCGCGCCCACCAGGGCAGCAGCTTCGCGTAGTCGGCGGCGGCGAAGCCGATGTTCCAGTAGAGCTGGGGGCAGATGTAGTCCACCCAGCGCCGCCCGACCCATTTCCTGGTGTCGGCGTACAGGTCGTCGTAGGTCTCGACGCCGGCCCTGGTCGGCGAACCGAGCGGGTCGGTCGACGCGTTGCGCCAGACGCCGAAGGGGCTGATCCCGAAGCGGACCCCGGGACGGGCCTTCTTGACGCCCGCCGCCATCTCCTGCACCAGCAGGTCGATGTTGTGGCGCCGCCAGGCCGCCCGGTCCGGGAAACCCGCGCCGTGTTCGGCGTACGCCGCGTCGTCGTCGAAGCGCTCGCCGGGCACCGGGTAGGGGTAGAAGTAGTCGTCCCAGTGCACGCCGTCGACGGGGTACCGGCGCACCGCGTCGAGCATCGCGGCCCGGACGAACGTACGGACCGGGGGCAGTCCGGGGTTGTAGTAGAGCTTCCCGCCGTACCGCACGGTCCAGTCCGGGTGGAGACGCGCGGGGTGCGAGGGGGCGAGCCTGCCGGGGTCCGGCTGTCCGGACACGCGGTACGGGTTGAACCAGGCGTGCAGTTCCAGACCGCGCGCGTGGGCCTCGCGCACGGCGGTGCCCAGCGGGTCCCAGCCGGGATCCCTGCCCTGGACGCCGGTCAGGTAGCGGGACCACGGCTCGTACGGAGAGGGCCACAGCGCGTCGGCGGCGGGACGGACCTGGAGGAACACGGTGTTGAGGCGCAGGCGTACCGCCGTGTCCAGATGGCCGACGAGTTCGGCGCGCTGGCGTGCGGGACTCAGCCCGGTGCGGGAGGGCCAGTCGCGGTTCGAGGCGGTCGCGAGCCACATGCCACGCATGGCGCGCGGGGCCGCCGACCGGCGCCGTGGGGCCGTGTCCTGGGCGGCCGCGGCGTCCCCCGCCGTGCCGAACCCCGGCAGTGTCGCGAGCGCGGCCGCCGCGAACGTCCGGCGTGGCAGTCGCCCCATACCCCTACCCCCTACGCTGCGGATCCGTCCGGTCACGTGCCGTACCGGAACCCAGCATGCACCACCCCGACGATCGATCATCGATACTTGGGAGTAACGTGCACGTTCGGAGCAGGGCCCGAACAACGGACTACCTGCCGGGCCGTACGGATCAGCGAAGGGGACGATGTGACCGACATCGAACGCGTCGGAGTGGTGGGCTGCGGCCAGATGGGAGCGGGCATTGCCGAGGTGTGCGCCCGCGCCGGACTGGACGTGAAGGTCGCCGAGACCACCGGCGAAGCCCTGGAGATCGGCCGGACCCGGCTCTTCTCCTCCCTGTCCAAGGCGGCCGGGCGCGGAAAGATCTCCGAGGAAGAGCTCAAGGCCACCCAGGACCGGCTGAGCTTCACCACGGACCTCGGCGAGTTCGCCGACCGCGACCTGGTGATCGAGGCCGTCGTCGAGAACGAGCAGGTGAAGACCGAGATCTTCCAGGTGCTCGACCAGGTGATGACCAGGCCGGACGCGATCCTGGCCTCCAACACCTCCTCGATCCCGCTGGTGAAGCTGGCCGTCGCGACCTCGCGTCCCGACCAGGTCATCGGCATCCACTTCTTCAACCCGGCCCCGGTGCAGCAGCTCGTGGAGCTGATCCCGGCGCTGACCACCTCCGAGGGCACCATCAGCCGCGCCCAGCTGTTCGCCGAGAAGGCGCTCGGCAAGCACGCGATCCGCGCCCAGGACCGCTCGGGCTTCGTCGTCAACGCGCTGCTGATCCCCTATCTCCTGTCCGCGATCCGGATGTTCGAGTCGGGCATGGCGAGCCGCGAGGACATCGACAACGGCATGGAGATGGGCTGCGCCCACCCGATGGGCCCGCTCAAGCTGTCCGACCTGATCGGCCTCGACACCGTGGCCTCGGTCGCGTACTCGATGTACGAGGAGTACAAGGAGCCGCTGTACGCCGCTCCCCCGCTGCTCCAGCGCATGGTCGACGCCGGCCGCCTCGGCCGCAAGTCCGGCTCGGGGTTCTACACCTACGGCTGACCAGGCCGAACATCGACTGAACACCCGCTCCGCTCACCGGAGTTCGCACGGGCCCGGCACCTTCTGTGGTGCCGGGCCCGCGGCGTTCACACGCCGTGTGCGCGCCGGGCCCGCATATGCCTGACGCACACTCTCCCCACGTGCCCACCAGGCGAGTTGACTTTCCGTGCACGGACAAGGGATGTGCCGACCACGGAAAGGAGCGGACTCGTGACCGCCGACCCCGAGCATCCCGCGGCGCCGAAGGAGATCGCGGAGTTACGCCGGTCGCTCGAAGTGGGGTTCACCCGCATCGAGGGAGGACTGGCGCTGCTCACCCAGCGCGACGACCAGACGGCCAAGGACCTCGATGACCTCAGCACACGGATCGTCGCGCTCGAACACACCCGCTGGCCACTGCCTACCGTCGCCGTCGTCGCGGCCGTGGGCGCGCTGGCCGTGACGGTCTGGCAGGCTCTGGGCCACTAGGGCCCGGGACGCCGGGGGACCGGTCAGGGCAACGCGTCCTGCCCGAGCCTGAGATGGTGCAGGAGGAGCAGTGCGGCCGCCATGTTGGCGGCCGGGACCTCACCGCGGGCGACCATGTCGGGAACGAGCTTCAGGGGCACCCACTCCCGGCGGTCCGACTCGAAGTCGTCCACGGGGTGTCCGATGTACGCGCCCTCGTCGGCCCAGTAGATGTGATGCCGGGCGTCGGTGAGCCCGTTGGAGGGCTCGACACTCATCAGATGCCTCAGGGGTCCCGGCCGCCACCCGGTCTCCTCCTCCAGTTCGCGGGCCGCCGCCACGGCGATGTCCTCGCCGTCCTCCACGACGCCCGCCGGTAGCTCCCATCCCCAGCTGTCGGTGATGAAGCGATGCCGCCACAGGAGCAGCACCTCGTTGGCGTCGTTCACCACCGTGGCCACGGCGACGGGCCGCAGCCGTATCAGGAAGTGATCGAGATGCCGGCCGTCCGGCAGCTCCACGTCTGCGAGATTGACGCTGAACCAGCGGTTTTCATACACAGTTTGTTCGTTCTGTTTCGTCCACTGCACGGTTCTGCCACCTTCCGCCGAGTGATGGCAATATCGCAGCAGCCGCGTTCCGACAGCAGGGCTCACTGGGGTCGGGGCGCAGCACAGCGGCGCCTGAACACGGCCGGACGAAACGGTGGCCCGCGTTCAGGCGCCGCTCGTGCCTCGGCGCTCCGGCGCGGTCGGTGAAGCGGCTTGCCGGACCGCTCCCTACAGCGGTACGCGCAGTGCGCCGTCGATGAGTTCGGCGGCCTCGGTCGTGCCCGAACAGCCGCTGCGCACCAGGTGTTCGCGTACCGCGCGCAGTCTGTCGCGCAGCCGCTGGGACTCCATCCCCCGTGCCTGCTCCGCCATCTGGACGGCCGTCGCCACCGCTTTGTCGGCGTTGCCCTGGCGCAGTTCGATCTGGCTGAGCATGGCCAGCCGGTGCACACGCCCCCGGTCGTGCGCCGGAGTGTCGACCGCGGCCGCCGCGTGCTCCGCGGCAGCCACCAGGTCGCCGAGGCTGAGCAGTGCCTCCGCCACCTGTACGTTGACCAGTCCCGGCTGGACATAGCCGGTCTCGTCGGGCTCGTAACCGCGCCGGATACGCTCGGCGGCCTGCTCGGCACGCCGTATGCAGGACAGCGCGCTGCTGCCGTCGCCGAGGTGTGCGTACGCCTTGGCCTGCATGGCGTAGAGGTCGGAGGCGAGGGCCGGGGTGATGTGGCGCCCCGCCGCTCGCAGCGCGGCCTCGGCGAAGGCGACCGCCTGCCGGTACTCGCGCATGAACAGCGACTGGTTGACCAGCAGCGCTATGACGTACGCCCCAAGTCCCCTGTCCCCACTGGCTTTCGCCAGACGCAGTGCCTGGTGGAAGTAGCGCTGCGCGAGTCCGTGCGCGTCGGAGTCGTAAGCGCAGATGCCCGCGATGGCCACCAATCCGCCCGTAGCGCGGTGGAGTTGGCGGCCGGTGGCGTCGGTGTAGCTGCCGCGCAACAGGGGCGCGGTCTCGGAGTTGAGGAAGCCGACGATCCGGGTGCGGGTCGCTATGCCGCCGGCCTTGCGGTACATCTGCTCGTAGTGGGCCCGCGCCGCGCGCAGCATCTCGATGTCGGCCATGCTGACCCGATGGCGGCCGCCGCGGGAGACGTCCACGTCCTCGGGAGGGTTCTCCCACTCCCACACGGGCATCACGGCCGGGGTCCCGGTGACGGCCGGGGCGCCGAGGATGTGCGGGCGCTGCTGTTCGTCGGAGCGCCACAGAGCGGTGGCGCGTTCGACGAAACCGGAGAGCGAGCCGGCGTGCGGGGTGGAGGGCTCGCCGGGAACCCCGAGGCCGATGTCGTCGAGCGTGACCGGCCGGTGCAGGCGTCCTGCGAGCACCTCGCAGATCAGGTCGGGCACCTGGCCTCGCGGTCGCTGGCCCTTCAGCCACCGTGCCACGGCGGTGTGTTCGTAGCGCAGGGCCAGACCGCGGGCCCGGCCCGCCTGGTTGACGTGGGCGGCGAGTCCCGCGTGCGATATGCCCGCCTCGTCGAGGATCGAGTCGAGCAGAGTGTTGGGCTGCATGGGAGGCCCCCGAGTGGCTCGTTGCCGACGGCGCCGGTCATGCCCGACCGCGCCCGACCGCATCAGAGAGAGTAGTGCGTCCCCTTTCACACGGGGTGTGATGGGAATGCCCGTATCCGCGCTGTGCGCGCGCTGTCGCGGAGAGTTTCGCACCGGTTGACTGAAATGCCTCGCAAGAGGCCGGCCGGGCCGCCGGGCTCCCCCTCGTACAGTACGGCGGCCCGCTCCGCGCCGTCCGCCCGGCCGCCTGCCCGACATTCCGTGGCCGGGCGGACGGCAGAGCCGGTTCGGCCGGGGCGACCGCGGGACTCCGGTCGTCCGGGTGCGGGTCCCGTGGCCGGTCGCCCCGGCCGGGAACGCGAAGCGCGACCGGTGGCCGCCCGTGCTCGCCGCGCGCGCTAGCGAGGCACGTGCTGGGACACACGGCCCGGCTTCAGGGCGAGGGGACGGCGGTCGTTGTGGAGCACCAGGAGGGCCACGTCGTCGGCGGGCCGGCCGCCGGTGTGGCTCAGCAGGCCGGTGAGCACCGTGCGCAGCACGGCCTGCGGTACGACGGGTCCGTCGCGGACGGCCGCGGTGAGCGCCGGCAGCAGCGGAAAGAACCGCCCCCGGGTGTCCCGGGCGTCCTCGGCACCGTCGGTGTGCAGGAAGAGACCCTCGCCGGGCCGGAGCCGGCCGCAGGATTCGGCCGGGAGACGGGCCGGCAGCGGGAACGGCCCGAGCGGGGGCAGTGGTTCGGCGCGGACGAGTGGCCGCACGCGGCCCCTGGTGAGCAGATACGGCCACGGGTGGCCGCAGTTGAGGGCGTGCACCTCGCCGTCCCCGCGGATCTCCAGGAGCAGGACGGTGACGAACTCCTCGGCGGTGTCGCTGTCGGAGCCGGGCCCGGAGGAGGGGTGTCCGGCCCGGTCCCGCTCGCACAGGTGCCGGGCCAGCGCCCGCTCCAGTCTTCTGAGGACGCCGCCGAGTTCGTCTTCGTCGTGCGCGGCCTCGCGGAAACTGCCGAGGACGGCGGCGACGGTCCCGATGGCCCCCAGTCCGTGCCCGCGCACGTCCCCCATCACGACCCGCACACCGTGCTCGGTGGCGATCGCCTCGTACAGATCGCCGCCGATGCTCGCGCCGTGGTCCGCGGAGAGCTGGGCCGCCGCGATGTCCAGCCCGTCGATACGCGGTGGCAGCGGGCGCAGCAGGACGCTCTGCGCGGCTCCCGCGACCTTGCGGATCTGCCGGAGCTCGCGCAGCAGCACTCTTCTGACGTGGAGTATCAGACCGGCGCCGACCGCGAAGAAGACGGCGCTGGTGACGACGCGGGCGCCGAGCCCGTTCTCCTGAGCGAGCGGACTGGCCATCTTGTACGAGATCGCCAGCGCGCCCCAGACCGCGGGCAGCCCCAGGTTCACCGCCCGGCGCAGCGGCGGCCGGTCGGCGGTGCGCAGGACCCGGTGGCCGAACGCGCCGCGTGCGCACCCCGCGCGGGTGAAACCGAGGCAGGGCCGGCGACCTCGCACCGCCCGGTCGAATCCGGCTCTCAGCCGGTCACGCCGGCGACGTGGGCCGAGGACCGCCCTGGCCGGGTTCCGCGAATGCGTGTGGAGCGTCGCCCTGCGGGGAGCCCCAGCCTTGATACGGATCATGCCGATTGGCCCCCCAATAGGCCCTGACAGCGCAGACGGCCTCGGAGAGACCGCTCCGATTCTGTCGACCGCCCGGCCCGCCCGGGCCCGATCGCCCGGGCATGTCACCCGAATGAGTGAGGTGTCTTCGGAGACCCGCATTTATGCAGGCAGGGGCCACGGAACGGCCGGGCAGGAGCCACGGAACCCCCGTACAGGAGCCGGTGGAACCCGCTGAAAACGGGTGCGGGGAACCGTGCGCCAGGCCGCGAAATGATCCGCGGCCCCTTCACGGCGCACAGTTCCCCGGCACACCCGGTGGAGCGGTCAGGCTCCGCGCAGCACCGCCCCCGTGCGCTCGGCGGCGAGCGCCACCGCCGCGTCGCGGGCCGCGGAGGCCTCGTCCACGGTCAGCGTGCGGTCGGCGGCACGGAACCGCAGCGCGTAGGCGAGGGACTTCTTGTCCGCGCCGAGCTGCTCGCTCTCGTACTCGTCGAACAGCCGGATGGACTCCAGGAGTTCACCCGCGCCCTCGTGCAGGGCAGCCTCGACGTCCGTGTGCGGGACGCTCTTGTCGACGACCAGCGCGACGTCCTGCGTGGCGACCGGGAAGGTCGAGATCTTCGGGCCCTTGGGGTGGCCCGAGCTCGCCCGCTCCAGCGCGTCCAGGTCCAGCTCCATCGCGCAGGTGCGCGCGGGCAGACCCAGCGTCTTCAGGACACCGGGGTGCAGCTCACCGGCGTACCCGATGACCTGCTCCGCGCCGTCCACGAGGACCGCGAGCTCGGCGCAGCGGCCCGGGTGCCACGGCCCGTACTGGCCGGAGCGGACGAGGAGTTCGGTCCCCGACTCGCGGGCCAGGATGCGCGCGGCCTCGATCGCGTCGGCCCAGTCGGCCGGGCGTCCCTTGCCCCACCAGCCGGCCTGCTCGCGGGCGCCCGCGAGGACGACGGCGGCGTGCCGGGGCTGGGCGGGAAGCGCGGCGGTCAGGGACGCGACGTCCTCGTCGGTGGGACGGCGGTCGACGGGCAGCCGCCCGGCGACACGCAGTTCCTCCCGAGGGTGGAAGACCAGGCCGGTCTCGAAGAGCGCCAGGTCGTGGCTGCCGCGTCCGTCGTTGCGGCGCAGGGCGTGCAGCAGGCCCGGCAGCAGCGTCGTACGGAGCGCGGGCTCCTCGTCGGACAGCGGGTTGACCAGCTTGACGACCTTGCGCTTCGGGTCGTCCTCGGCGAGGCCGAACTGGTCGAAGACGTGCTCGCCGATGAACGGGTAGTTCAGCGCCTCGACGTATCCGGCGCCGGCCAGCGCGCGGCCGGCCCGGCGGTGCAGCCGCTGCCGGTCCGTGAGGCCGAGGCCCGCCGGGGGCTTGGGCAGCGTGGAGGGCAGGTTCTCGTAGCCCTCGAGCCGGATGACCTCTTCCGCGAGGTCGTTCGGGTCGGTCAGGTCGGGCCGCCAGGACGGCACGGTGACGATCAGCTCGTCCTGCCCGTAGACGTCGCAGCCGACCTCCTGGAGGCGGCGTACGACGATCTCGCGGCCGTAGTCGACACCGGCCACCTTGTCCGGGTGGTCGGCCGGGATGGTGATGGTGTGCGGCGCGGACGGCGCGATCACCTCGGTGACCCCGGCGTCGGCGGTGCCACCCGCGAGGAGCACGAGGAGGTCGACGGTCCGCTGGGCCGCGGCCGAGGTGGCCTCGGGGTCGGCGCCGCGCTCGAAGCGCTTGGACGCCTCGGAGGCCAGCTTGTGACGGCGGGCCGTGCGCGCGATGGTGATCGGGTCGAAGTGCGCGGCCTCGATGACGACCTCGGTGGTGGTGCCCTCGGTGTCGTCGATCTCGGTGTGGGCGCCGCCCATGACGCCCGCGAGACCGATGGGGCCGCGGTCGTCGGTGATCACCAGGTCTCCGGCGTCCAGCGTGCGCTTGACTCCGTCGAGGGTGGTGAGCTTCTCGCCCTGCTCGGCCCGGCGCACGCCGATCGTGCCCTGGACCCGGCTGCGGTCGTAGGCGTGCAGGGGCTGGCCGAGCTCCAGCATCACGTAGTTGGTGATGTCGACGGCGAGCGAGACCGGGCGCATGCCGGCCTTCTGGAGCCGGCGGCGCAGCCAGATCGGGGACTGGGCGTCGGGGTCCAGGCCGGTCACCGTGCGCGCGGTGAAGCGGTCGCAGCCCATCGGGTCGGAGACCCGCACCGGGTGGCCGAACGCGTTCGGGGCCGGTACGTCGAGCAGCGCGGGGTCGCGCAGCGGCAGGCCGTAGGCGATGGCCGCCTCGCGGGCCACACCGCGCAGCGACAGGGCGTAGCCGCGGTCGGGCGTGACGGCGATGTCGAGGACCTCGTCGACGAGCTGGAGCAGCTCGATCGCGTCGGTGCCGGGC
Organism: Streptomyces sp. NBC_00386; assembly: GCF_036063235.1. Taxonomy (NCBI): domain Bacteria; kingdom Bacillati; phylum Actinomycetota; class Actinomycetes; order Kitasatosporales; family Streptomycetaceae; genus Streptomyces; species Streptomyces sp. NBC_00386. The sequence continues at coordinate 7,526,135 of NZ_CP107950.1, read as the reverse complement.
TCCATCTCCGGCGGCAGCACGATGATGCCGCCGCTGCCGTCGTCGCCCATGCCCAGCTCGTCGCCGGAGCAGATCATGCCGTGCGAGGTCTTGCCGTACGTCTTGCGCGCGGCGATCGCGAAGTCGCCGGGCAGGACGGCGCCGGGCAGGACCACGACGACCTTGTCGCCGACGGCGAAGTTGCGCGCGCCGCAGACGATCTCCTGGGGCTCACCGGTGCCGTTGGCGGTGCCGACGTCGACGGTGCAGAAGCGGATGGGCTTCTTGAACTCCGTCAGTTCCTCGATCGTGAGCACCTGGCCGACGACCAGGGGGCCCTTGAGGTCGGCGCCGAGCTGCTCGACCGTCTCGACCTCGAGGCCTGCCGAAATGAGCTTGGCCTGGACGTCACGCCCGGTCTCCGTCGCCGGCAGGTCGACGTACTCCCGCAGCCAAGAAAGCGGGACCCGCATCAGATCTCCATCCCGAACGGCCGGGTGAACCGGACGTCACCCTCGACCATGTCTCGCATGTCTTCTACGTTGTGACGGAACATCAGCATCCGCTCGATGCCGAACCCGAAGGCGAATCCGCTGTACTTCTCCGGGTCGACGCCACAGGCGATCAGCACCCGCGGGTTGACCATGCCGCAGCCGCCGAGCTCGATCCAGCCCTCGGAGGAGCAGGTCCGGCAGGGGCGGTCGGGGTTGCCGACGGACTCGCCCTTGCAGACGTAGCAGAGCATGTCCATCTCGGCGGACGGCTCGGTGAAGGGGAAGTAGTTCGGGCGCAGCCGGGTCTTCATGTCCGAGCCGAAGAGCGACTGGACCATGTGGTCCATGGTGCCCTTGAGGTCGGCCATGGTCAGGCCCTCGTCGACGGCCAGCAGCTCGATCTGGTGGAAGACCGGGGTGTGCGTGGCGTCGAGCTCGTCCGTGCGGTAGACGCGGCCGGGGCACACGACGTAGACGGGCGGCTCCCGGTCGAGCAGGGCGCGGGCCTGCACCGGCGAGGTGTGGGTGCGCAGCACGACACCGGACTCGTCGCCGTGGGTCCCCTCGGGGCCCTGGACGAAGAAGGTGTCCTGCATCTGCCGGGCCGGGTGGTCGGGCGTGAAGTTGAGGGCGTCGAAGTTGAACCACTCCGCCTCGACCTCGGGGCCCTCGGCGACCTCGTATCCCATGGACACGAAGACGTCCGCGACCCGCTCCATCATGGTGGTGAGCGGGTGCCGGGCGCCGGACGGTACGCGGTCGTACGGCAGGGTGACGTCCACCGCCTCCTCGACCAGTACGCGCGCGTCGCGCTCGGCCTCCAGTTCGGCCTGGCGGGCGGTGAGGGCCTTGTTCACGGCGCCGCGGGCCTGGCCGACGAGCTTGCCGGCCGCGGCCTTGGCCTGCGGAGGCAGTGCGCCGATCTCGCGGTTGGCGAGGGCCAGCGGAGAGGTGCCGCCGGTGTGGGCGACCTTGGCCTCCTGGAGCGCGTCGAGGTCGCCGGCGGCCGCGAAGGCGGCGAGCGCCTCGTCCCGCATGCGCTCGATCTCTTCCGGTTTCAAGGCCTCGACCTCTACAGGGTCGTACGACTTATTAGGTGCCGACATCTCTTCCCGTGCTTCCGGTTGGCTGGCTGAGGGTCCCCGTCACCGACCCGGAGACGAATCGTCCGCAGATGAGAGGACGCAAAGGTGCCAAGGTCCGAGTCTATCGGGGGTGGGGGCCTGCCCAGGACTGGGCGTCCTCGCGGTGCTCCCGTGCGGATGCGCCCGTGGCGGCCGCTGCGGCGTCAGAGGAGATACGCCGGGGTGGCCACGGGCAACGTAAATCGGAACTCGGCTCCCCCGCCGGGGGCGCGGCCGACCGTGATGGTGCCGCCGTGGGCTTCGACGATGCCCTTGACGATGTAGAGCCCGAGGCCGGTGCCGCCGCGCTTGCTGCCCCGCCAGAAGCGGGTGAAGACGCGGTTCATGGACTCCTCCGGGATTCCGGTGCCCTCGTCGCTCACGGTGACCGACGTGACGGCGTTCGCCGTGCCCTCCTCGTCCGGCCGCTCGCGCGGGGAGGTGGAGGGTGCCACGTCAATGGTGACGGTTCCCTCGCCGTGGCGCACCGCATTTTCGATCAGGTTGCTGAGCACCTGGTCGACCTTGTCGGGGTCGGCCCAGAGGGCGGGCAGGGGCTGCTCGATGCGCAGCAGGAAGCGGTCGGCGGGCTGGCCGGAGGCGACGTACGCCTGGATGTGCCGGCCCACGGCGGCGCCTATGTCGACGGGCTGGCGGCGCACTTCGAGGCGGCCGGAGTCGATGCGGGAGATGTCGAGGAGCTCGGCGATGAGCCGGGTGACACGGTTCGCGTCGGCGTCGACGGTCTCCAGCATCAGTTTCTTCTGGTCGTCGGTGAAGCGTTCCCATTTGGCGAGCAGGGTCGCGGTGAAGCCCTTGACGGAGGTGAGCGGCGAGCGCAGTTCGTGGGCGACCGTGGCGATCAGCTCGGCGTGGCTGCGCTCGGTGCGGCGGCGGGCCTCGGTGTCGCGCAGGCAGACGACGACCCGGCGGACCGGTCCGGTGGGGTGGGTGCGCACATAGCGGGCGGAGACGAGGATCTCGCGGCCGCCGGGGAGCAGCAGGTTCCGTTCGGGCTGGCCGTTGCGGATGGCGAGTCCGCCGTAGGGGTCCGTGAGCTGCCACCAGCGCCGGCCTTCGAGGTCTTCCAGCGGGAGCGCCGCTTCGAGCCGGCGGCCGAGGGCCTCGGCGGCGGGAACCGCCGTGATCCGGGCGGCGGCGGCGTTGAAGCAGACGACGCGGCCGTGTTCGTCGGCGACGACGATCCCGTCGGGCAGGTCGTCGGGGTCTATGCCGAGACCGGGACCGGCTTCGGCGGTGTCATCGTGCAGGGGCGCGGATGTGCCGCGCGCGTCCCGTGCTCGCAGCGCGCTGTGGGCACCGCCCGTGCCGACACTCATCCCCGTACCCCACCTCTCGTCTGGCGCAGAGGGCCCCCGGGCCCGTCACCCTACTAGCTGCCGGTGACGGAACGGCACCCTGTGGAGGCGCGCTGTGCACGGGCTGACGCGTAGAGACATACGGCCGCGGCCGTGGCCAGGTTCAGGCTCTCGGCCTTTCCGTGGATCGGAACGCGCACGACGGCGTCGGCCAGCGCGCGGGTCTCCTCCGGAAGCCCCCAGGCCTCGTTTCCGAAGACCCAGGCGGTGGGGCCGCCCATGGTCCCCTTGTCGAGTTCGTCGTCGAGGTCGTCCTCACCGGCGCCGTCTGCGGCGAGGATGCGGACGCCGGCGGCCTTGAGTCCGGCCACGGCCTGCTCGACGGGCACGCCGACGGCGACGGGCAGATGGAACAGGGAGCCGACGGAGGCGCGTACGGCCTTGGGGTTGTAGAGGTCGACGGACGCGTCGGTGAGGACGACGGCGTCGGCTCCGGCGGCGTCCGCGCAGCGCAGCACGGTCCCGGCGTTCCCGGGGTCGCGGACGTGGGCGAGCACGGCGACGAGACGGGGCCGGGCCTTGAGGATGTCCTCGAAAGGGGTGTCGAGGAAGCGGCAGATGCCGACGAGGCCCTGCGGGGTGACGGTGGTGGAGATGTCGGCGATGACCTGCTCGTCGGCGAGGTGCACCCGGGCGCCGGCCCGGCGGACACCGTCGACGATGTCGGCGTAGCGCTCCGCGGCCTCGACGGTGGCGAACAGTTCCACCAGGGTCGCGGTGCCGTCGGCGCGGTGCGCGGCGGCCTCCCGGACGGCCTGCGGCCCCTCGGCGAGGAACAGCCGCTCCTTCCCCCGGAAATTCCGCCGGGCCAGCCGCCGGGCGGCCAGGACACGCGGCGAGCGCGGGGAGATCAGCTCGGGGGCGGCGGGGGGCATGTTCTGGTTCACCTTCGGTATCTGGGGACGACTGCGACCCGCTGGGAGCGCGGGCCCGTGTCGATCTGCGGCTCCGCCGCGACGGGGGTCCCCCTGTTCGAGCGGAACCGAGAACTCGGGGGAGCGATCAGCCCCCGACGGCCGGCACCCGAACGGACAGCCTCAGCGGGCGTCAGCAGCAAAGGACCCGCAGGCTGAAACCTGCGGGTCCTTCAGTCACGACGGCTGAGCCGGCGCAGCGTCACGCGGCCTTCGGCGCGTTGACGTCCGACGGCAGCGCCTTCTTCGCGACCTCGACCAGCGAGGTGAACGCGTTGGCGTCGTTGACGGCCAGCTCCGCGAGGATCTTGCGGTCCACCTCGATGTTGGCGGCCTTCAGACCCTGGATGAGGCGGTTGTACGTCATGCCGTTCTGACGGGCCGCAGCGTTGATGCGCTGGATCCACAGCTGACGGAAGTCGCCCTTGCGCTTCTTGCGGTCGTTGTAGTTGTAGACCAGCGAGTGGGTGACCTGCTCCTTGGCCTTGCGGTACAGGCGCGAACGCTGACCGCGGTAGCCGGAGGCCGCCTCGAGGATCGCCCGGCGCTTCTTGTGGGCGTTGACTGCCCGCTTGACGCGTGCCACTTTTTAACTCCTTGTAGCGGGGCCGTGGTTGGACTCACACGGCCCGAAATCGATGGGGTCCCGGATCAGACGAAACGGCGCTGGGCGCCGGTTCGTCACTTGCCGAGAAGCTTCTTGATCTTCGCGGCGTCGCCCGGGGCCATCTCGGCGGTGCCGGTGAGACGACGGGTCACGCGGGACGACTTGTGCTCGAGCAGGTGGCGCTTGCCGGCGCGCTCACGGAGCACCTTGCCGGAGCCGGTGATCTTGAAGCGCTTGCTGGCACCGCTGTGCGACTTGTTCTTCGGCATAGCGCCGTTCTCTCCTCGTCAGTGGCGTTCCGGTGCCCGGCCGCAAGACCGGGCACGATGGAACGTCATATGTATGGATTGGCATCCCGGGGCGTCAGCCCTGGGATCAGGCCTCGGCTGATGCCTCGGCCGGTGCCTCGGCGGACTCGGCCTCGGTGGTCTCACCCTCGACGGCTTCGCCCTCGACGGCTTCGCCCTCGACGATGTCGTCATCGGCGGCGTTCTGCGAGCGACCCGGGTTGGCCTTCGCTTCCGCCTTGCGAGCCGCCTGAGCCTCACGGGCCTCGGCCATCGCCTCGGTCTTCTTCTTGTGCGGACCGAGAACCATGATCATGTTTCGGCCGTCCTGCTTCGGGTTCGACTCGATGAACCCGAGGTCCTCGACGTCCGTGGCGAGACGCTGCAGCAGTCGGTAGCCGAGTTCCGGCCGGGACTGCTCGCGACCACGGAACATGATCGTGATCTTGACCTTGTCGCCCTGCTTGAGGAACCGGACGACGTGACCCTTTTTGGTGTCGTAGTCGTGCGGGTCGATCTTCGGCCGGAGCTTCATTTCCTTGATGACCGTGTGCGCCTGGTTCTTGCGCGCCTCACGGGCCTTCATGGCCGACTCGTACTTGAACTTCCCGTAGTCCATGAGCTTGCAGACCGGCGGGCGTGCGCTCGCGGCCACCTCGACCAGGTCGAGGTCGTACTCCTGAGCAAGCTCCAGGGCCTTGGCAAGCGGAACAATCCCGACCTGCTCGCCGCTGGGACCGACAAGTCGCACTTCGGGAACGCGAATCCGGTCGTTGATGCGGGGCTCGGTGCTGATGGATCCTCCTCGGTAGCACCACACGGCGGTCTGGCGGACAGCCGCGTATGTCTCTGATGACAGTGGACCAACCACCGTGGCACATGAAAAATGCCCCGGACGGGACACAGGCGGGGCTCCATGGCTAACCGGAGCACCGCCGCGGTCAACCGCGGGGCGCGCATTCGGGCGACTCCACCGTCCGTACGGAACGGTGGTGGCCACCTGACCGGATGACCCGCCGTCCCGGAGGACAGTCGGGTGGGAGATCGGAGCCTCCACTTGTGGGCTGAGCACATACGTGTCCAGCCGGTCGTTACAAAAGGTTAGCAGTTCCGCCGGGTCCGCGCTAACCGGAGGCCGCCTCACCGCCGCTCACCGGGCGGAAGGCTCCCGTGGACGGGGTCACGCGCGCCGGGGCCTATCGTGTGAGGCATGAGTGACACCCCTCCCCAGAACCCCGACTACGACACCATGACCCGCGACATCGCCGAGGTCCCCGCGGTCGAGGTCATCGTGACGGTCGCCGTGAACCTGATGAGCGCCGCCGCCGTGAAGCTCGGTCTCACCGAGGAGGGCGACGAGTACAAGGACCTGGACGAGGCGCGCAAGCTGGTCACCGCGCTCGCCGGACTGCTCGACGCGAGCGCGACCGAGATCAGCTCCTTCCACGCGGCGCCGCTGCGCGACGGTCTGAAGTCCCTCCAGCTGGCCTTCCGCGAGGCGTCCCTCGTCCCGGACGAGCCGGGCCAGGGCCCCGGCGAGAAGTACACGGGACCCGTCTACGGCTGACAACGGCTGGTCCGTGTCCGTCCGTCGTACGGACACGGACCACCCGCGTACCTATCCGCGTACGTACAGGGGCTCGCCCGGAGGCGTCACCTCGGCCGGCAGCAGTGCCAGGTCGAGGCCGCGCACCAGGCGGGCCCTCAGCGTCTCGTCGGCCGCGAGCCGCTCGGCCACCGCGCGGGCCGTCTCGGCGGGGGCGGCCGACGGGTCGAGCACGAGCGCCAGGGTGCCGTCCGCCGGACCGGGGCCGAGATGGGCGCGGACCACCAGGGGCTCCGTGGCGACCACGGCGCGTACCGCCTCGACCACGGCGGGATCGGCGAGCGGATCGGCGGTCGTACGTCCCTCGGCGAGCGCCAGCAGGGCGGAACCGGTCAGCTCGTAGGACACGGGCCCTGCCAGGTCCAGCACGATCGTGTCGGCCTTCTCGTGCGCCGCGGCCTCCAGGACCTGGTTCAGGCGTACGGCGACGGGGCGGGCCTCGGGATCCCAGCGGGCCAGCGCGTCCGTGGACGTGAAGGCGGGCAGGGCCGTACGGTTCCCCGCCTTGAGCGTGGGCACCGCCATGTCGCTGGTCTTCTCGCGGCGCAGCCCGTTCTCGTCCTCCTCGACCTCGCCGAGGATCGCCACGACGGGCACGAGCAGCCGGGCACCCGTGAGCGCCTCCAGGACCGGCGGCACGGCGGCGCGGTCGGCGGACCAGGCCGCGAGCGCCACGCTCAGCCGGGGGTCGGCGGAGCCGTCGTCGTCGGGGAAGCCGGGGTCGGGAATGTTCTTGTTCGCCACGGTCCCCGACCCTATAGGGGGGATGCTGCTGGGCTTGTGCGGCCCCTGAAACCCCGGGTTGACGGGATTAACGAGTTTCTCAGTCTCCCCTGACACACCTCTAACACTCGTCTAACCGCAGACACAGCCCGGCCGTCCAGCATCAGCGGATGGACCGTCACAGAGCACGCGGGCGCCGAGCCCGGCCCTCCCGACGCAAGCCACTTCTGTACACCGCGGTGGCCTCGGCCGTCCTCGTGGGCGCCACGGCGGCCGGGACGGTGTACATGAAGGCACAGGCGCACGACGGTCCCGCCGTCGTATCGTCGGCCGCGTCGGCGTCACCCTCGCCGTCGCCGGCCGTGAGCGAGGAGGCATCGGTGGAACCCGTGGCGGAGCCCTCCGTGGACCGGGACGCGCTGCTCGCGAAGGCGCTGAAGTCGGTGACGGTGGCGGCCGGGGCGAAGACGTCGGTGGCCGTCCTCGACGTGGACTCCGGTGAGGGCGCCGCCTACGGTGACGCGGCCTTCGACACCGCGAGCATCGTCAAGGTGAACATCCTGGCCGCGCTGCTGCTCCAGGCGCAGGACGCGGACCGGCATCTGACCGCGCGGGAGAAGACGAACGCCACCGCGATGATCGAGAACAGCGACAACGTGTCGGCGACCGCTCTGTGGGCCTCCATCGGGCGGGCCGACGGTCTGGACGCGGCGAACAAGCGCTTCGGCCTGAAGGACACGCAGGGCGGCGACGGCGAGCTGTGGGGGCTGACGCAGACCACAGCGAGCGACCAACTCACGCTGCTGCGCCAGGTGTTCGGGGACGACTCCGAACTCAGCGCGGCCTCGCGGTCCTATCTCCAGGGACTCATGGGCGAGATCGAGACCGACCAGCAGTGGGGAGTGTCCGCCGCTGCCGACGGTTCTCAATGGGCGCTGAAGAACGGGTGGTTGGCGCGCAGCACGACCGGGCTGTGGGACGTCAACAGCATCGGGCGGATCTCGGCCGACGGCCACGGCTATCTGGTGGCGACGCTGTCGAACGGGAACTCCACGCAGGCGAAGGGCATTTCGCTGGTGGAAGCGGTGTCGAAGGCCGCGGTGTCCGCGTTCCAGGACACGGCCGAGGACTGAGGCCCGCCACCACAGGACCGGTTGGCGGGAGTCGGTGTGCGGGAAGTGCGGGGTTCTCCGACGACCCGCACGGTCAAGGCTGTCGGAAGGGATTCGTGTCTCTGCGGCCGCGCCACAGGAACACCGCGGCCGTCAGCAGGGCGAGGCCCAGGGCGCCCGCGAGGGGGGCCGCCCATACGACCGGACTGCCGCCGTCGTCGGGGGCGTCGGGTCCTGTGCCGAAGTACTTGTGGCCGTACTCGGCCGACGTGAGACCGCTTTCCGGCTTGAGCCGGCCGGCCGCCTTGATGGCGGCGGCCGGGTCGACGAAGCCGAAGCCGCGGGAGTCGTCGCGGCCCCCGGAGGGAACGTTGCGGGCGGTGTCCTCCAGCAGCCGTTTGATCTGCGCGGGCGACAGACCCGGATGGGCGGCCTTGACGAGCGCGACCGCTCCGGAGACGAACGCGGACGCCGCGCTGGTGCCCCAGCCCTCGTAGTACCGGTCGTCCGGGTCGGCGATGACCACGTCGACGCCCGGGGCGCTGACGGTGGCGTACCAGCGGCGGGTGGAGAAGGACGCGTGGGTTCCGTAGCGGTCCACGGCCGTCGCCGCGATGACGCCCGGGTAGGCGGCGGGGTACGAGATGTGGTCGCCCTTCTCCCCGCCGTTGCCGGCGGAGGCGACGACGGCGACCCCCTTCCTCAGCGCGTACTGGACGGCTTCGTCCTCGGCGGGTTCGGGGTGGGCGGACCTGGAGTCGTCGCCGAGGGAGAGGTTGATGACGTCGGCGCCGTGGTCGGTGGCCCAGCGGATGCCGTCCGCGAGGGCGTTGCCACGGGTGTTGCGGGCCTTGGAGCGGGCCGGGTCCTTGTCCTCCAGGATGACGCGGACGGGCAGGATCTTCGCCTCCGGGGCGATTCCCATGACGCCGTCGGCGTCACCCGGTCCGTGGCCGTGCCCGGCGATGATGCCCGCCATGGCGGTGCCGTGCCGGGCCCAGGTCACGTCGCCGCGGTTCGCGCCGAAACCGACCAGGTCCTTGTCCCCGAGCACATTGCCCTTGAGATCCGGGTGCAGGGCGTCGACGCCGGTGTCGAGGACGGCGACGGTGATGCCCTTGCCCTTGGTCGTGCGCCACGCCTGCTGCGTGTGCATCGCGTCGAGGCCCCACTGCTGGGCGCGTATGCCGTCGGCGTGCGCGGCGGCCGAGGGCACCAGCGTGAGGGAGGCGGCGAGCAGGGCGGCGAGGGTGCCGGCCCTGCGGGAGATCCGGGGTCCGCGGGCCTCCGGGGCCGGGCGCGGGCGCCGGGCCCGGCCGACGGGGGGCGTCGTACCGGTCGTATCGCCGGGACCGGTCGTGCGGGACTGCCGGATGCGGCCGTCGGGGCCGTCGTGGCGGGTCATGACGGCTTCTCCGTGGACGAGGTGACGGTCTTGCGAAGGCCTCGCTCGACCCGGTCGGCGAGGCCCTGCGCCTCATGCCCGAGGCCCGCCTGGGCCGCGGCCGTGGTCGAGTCCGGCTTCATGGCGTCGGCTGCGGGCTGCGGAGCGGCGACCGTACGCCCGTCCGCGAACCCGGAGACCGCGTACACGACGACGGGGGCGTCCGTGAGGACCGACTCGGTCCAGGAGGCACGCTGGGCCTTGCCGAAACCCTCGGCCGCGGTGCCCTTGACCGCGTAGGGCAGGGGCAGCAGGTCGGTGCGCCGGTCCAGGCCCTCCTTGCGGAAGCGGGCCTTCAGGGAGGTCATGCCCGCCGCGTCCGCCTTGGTGAACAGCAGGCCGACGGTGGTGACATGGCTGCGGGTCGCGTCCACGTAGGTGGCACGCAGCAGGCGCAGGCAGCCGACGGGGGCGAGGGCCTGGCGCAGCAGCGGGTCGAAGGCGTCCTTGCAGCCGGTGTCGGGGGCGACGGCGATCCGGGTCCAGGTGCGGTCGGAACCGCCGGGGCCCGCGCCGTCCCCGCGCACGGTCGGCGGGAAGAGCTGGTCCACGGGCACGCTGTGCCAGAGCTCTCCGGCCGACGTGAAGGCGGCGGGCGAACCGGGTGCGTCCGTGTTGTCGCCGGTGAGCCAACTGCCGGTCACCGCGCCGCCGATGAGCCCGAGTCCGAGCACGACACAGGTCGCGGCGGTGACGATGCCGGGCCGGGCCCGCCGACGGAACGGACGCACACGCGCGGTGCGGCCGCCGTACGTCTCGGGCTCCGCGAACGACACGAAGGGGCGCTGTACTTGGGGGGTCGCCGGGGTCGCCTCGGCGGGCGCCGCCGACGGGACCGACGGGGCCGGAATGAACGGCCGTGCGGCGGCGGAGGCCAGGGGTGCCTGATCGTTCCGCCCGGGCCGCGTCTCCGGCGTCTCCCAGGTCGCCTCCGCGACCCGCTCCCCGGAACCGGGGCCCCGCCCTGCCGCCCCGGCCCGCTCGGACGCCCCGGACTCGGAGGATCGCGGGGGCTCAAAGGGGCGCGGGGGCTCGGCGGATCGCGGGGGCTCGGCGGATCGCGGGGGCTCGGACGGGCGCTGAGGCGCCGCCGAGTGCGACAGCCGGGCCGGGCGCGGCGCGGGACGCTGTGTCCCGCCGGGTCGCGACGGCCCCGTGGTGCGCGGCGCCTCGTCGGGACGTGCCGGGCCGCCGGACGCGGGGGGCGTGTCCGGGAAGCGTGCGGAGGCCGCGGGGGGCGGCGGGGCCGACGGCCCCGTCCGGCCCTCGGGGCGCAGGTGGGGGTAGCGCCGGGCCTCCGGCCTCGACGCGGAGCCGGGACCCTGCGGAGCCTCGTCCGACGCGGAGTGCCGTGAAGCCGCCGACGGTGGAGCCGGGCTCGCCGACGGGGAGGTCGCGGAGCCGTACGGGGTGGCTTGCGACACGGGGCGCGGCGCGTTGGACGGCGTCGCCGGGCGCGGCACGGCGGACGATGCCGAACCGGTCGGGGCGGACCATCGAGGGTCGCGCTCCGGCGTTCCGGACGAGTCGGAGCCTGGCGCGTCGGACCTCTGCACGCCGGTCGCGGCGTCCCCTCGGCGGTCGGATCCCGGCGTCCCCGTCGGAGTGGACGGTGGCGCGTCGGAACCCGGTGCGCCGGACGGGACCGACCACGGCCTGCCGGGCGAGACGGACTCCGGTGCGGCGGGTGCGGCGGACCCCGGGGCACCGGGTGAAGCGAGCTCCGGCGCACGGGACGCGCCCGGCTCCGAGGAGTCCCCCGCACGGGTCGAGGCGGATGCCGGCCCGCCGGACGAAGCGGTCCCAGGGGTACCGGACGCACCAGCCGAAGCAGCCCTCGGCCGGGCGAGCGAGTCGGGCCTCGGGGCACGGGAAGCGACTGAATCCGGCACGCCGGACGTGGCGGCACCCCGCCTGCCGGACGCACCCGCCGAAGCCGCCCTCGGCCGGGCGAGCGAGTCGCGCTTCGGGGCGCCGGGAGCGGCTGAATCCGGCATGCCGGGTGCGGCGGCACCCTGCCTGCCGGGCGAAACGGCGCCGGTCCCGCCGGGCCCGGCGGACGCCCGTGTACCGGACGGGGCCGGCCGCGGCTCGGACGGCGGAGCAGACCTCGGGGCGTTCGTCGTACCGGACGGCGCCCCGGACTCCGTAGGCATGTCGAAGAAGTCGAAGGACGACGGCGGCGCGGGCACCCGAGGGGCGTGTCCGGGCCTCGGCTCGGCGGATGAAGCCGCGGCGGAACCCGGCGCGGAGGCATCGTCGGAGGAGCGGAAACCGCCTCCGCCGGCGGATCGTGCGCCCGGCGCACCGGACCGCGTCGGCGCGGACGGCGGCCCTGCGGGCTGGGGCGGCACCGACGGGGCCGCGCCACGGGGCGGGCTCGCGGGGCGCGGCGGGACAGCCGGAGCGCGGTCGGACGCCGCCTGCCCGGATCCGGAGGGGGACCCCTGGGTGCTCGGCGTGGGGTCCTCGGCAGACCAGTCCTCCCCGCCCGACAGGTCCGGCCCGGGCGACCGGACCGGCTTCGGCGGAACCGGCGGGTGAGTCGGAGCCGGACGGCCCGGTGGGTTCGCGGGGGGCGGCGGCGCCGAGGCGGGCGGGACCGGGGGACGCTGGGGATGCGAGGCGCGCCGCGCTTCCGTACCCATGCACCCCCCGTTTCCTCGTACCGGGCTGTCGGACGCCCCGTAACCCGGCGAGCCGTTCCGTGTGCGCCGGAGGATCCGCCACGGGCACGCATACCCGCACCAGTGGACCGTCACCCGGGCAGGTTCCGCCGGGGCAAGGTCGTTCCTCCCTGCGTCCGCGTCACTCTACGGGTTGACGCGCCTCGGGCGGGAACCAGTACGAGGCCCCGGGGCATCTGCCCGGAACGTCCCCCTACCCTGCGGTAATGGAGTCTGGCAGTCTTCGTCCATGACTGCCCGTGCCGCCGACAGGGCCCGCTACGACCGGGCCACCGCTCACCTCGACGCCCCCGTCGCCATCGTGGACCTGGAGGCCTTCGACGCGAACGCGGACGATCTGGTCCGCAGGGCCGGCGGGAAGCCGATCCGTGTCGCCAGCAAGTCCGTCCGCTGCCGCACCCTCCTGGAACGCGTCCTGGACCGGGAGGGCTTCGCGGGGATCATGTCGTTCACCCTCGCCGAGTCGCTGTGGCTGGCCAGGTCCGGTTTCGACGACGTCCTGCTCGCCTATCCGTCGGCCGACCGCAAGGGCTACGCGGAGCTGACCGCCGACCCCAAGCTCGCCGCCGCGGTGACCGTCATGGTCGACGATCCGGCGCAGCTCCGCCTCATCGACGAGGCACGCGAGGGTGGCACCGAGGTCGTGCGGGTCTGCCTGGAGCTGGACACCTCGCTCAAGCTGTTCGGCGGCCGGGTCCGGGTCGGGGCGCTGCGTTCGCCGCTGCACTCCCCCGCCCAGGTGGCCGAGATGGCCCGTGCCATCGGACGCGCCCCCGGGTTCAAGCTGGTGGGGATCATGGCGTACGAGGGCCACATAGCGGGCGTCGGCGACGCGATCGCGGGGCGGCCGCTGCGCTCGCGTGCCGTGCGGCTGATGCAGGCCACGGCGCGCAAGGAGCTCGCCCAGCGGCGCGCGGAGGTCGTCCGGGCCGTACGGGCCATCGAACCGGACCTCGAATTCGTCAACGGCGGCGGCACCGGCAGCGTGCAGCACACGGCGGCCGAGGACGCGGTCACGGAGATCGCGGCCGGGTCGGGACTGTACGTGCCGAGGCTCTTCGACAACTACACGTCCTTCAGCGGACGCCCGGCGGCGCTGTTCGCCCAGCCCGTGGTGCGCCGGCCCGGTGTGGGTGTGGTGACCGTGCTGGGCGGCGGATATCCCGCGTCGGGGGCCGCGGGCGCGGACCGGCTGCCCGTCCCGTATCTGCCGGAGGGACTGTCGTACGACCCCCAGGAGGGTCCCGGCGAGGTGCAGACCCCGCTGCTCGGCTCCCCGGCGGACGATCTGCTCATCGGCGACAAGGTGTGGTTCCGGCACGCGAAGGCCGGTGAGCTGTGCGAGCGGTTCGACACCCTGCACCTCGTGGAGGGCGACACCGTCACGGCCTCCGTCCCGACGTATCGCGGCGAGGGTCACACCTTCCTCTGATCCGCGGGATCACGCCCGCCGGGCCGGGGGACGCCTGTCCCCCGGCCCGGCGGGCGTCGTTCACCGGGACGGGCCGATGCTGCTGCCCACACCGCCGCCGGTGTCCTTGTCGCCCACCGAGCGGATGCCCTGGGTGATCCGGTCCATGTCGGACAACGGCGGCCCGTCGGCACCGGCGTCGAAGGCGAACCGGACGATGACCAGGGACTGCGAGCCCACGCTGGACGGGAAGGCCAACGACTCGACGTAACCCCCGGGCCCCACACCGGTCTTGACCTTCCAGCGGACGAGATATCCGGCGCGCCCGGCGACGGCGACCGAGCCGGACTTCACCAGCCGGTGGGAGGTGATGCCCCGGAAGGGGCGGCTGCCGACGAGGTCGTGGCCGTACGCGCTGTCGGCGGCGTCCTCGATGTCCCCCTCGGCGAGGGCCTTCGGCGACGTCTCGTCGGTCGCCGTCGCGGTACGCGCCTCGACCCGTCCGTGCCGGCACAGGCCGGGGTCGCCCGGGCAGTCGTAGGTTCGCGGGGTCGTCAGCACCATGTCGTGGTCGGCCACGTACTGCGGTTTCGCCCAGCCGTCGAGGACCGGGAAGGTGATGCCGTCGAGTTCGTCCACGACGACGGACGGGTCACCGGCCGACGGCGAGGTGCCGGACGGTGACGGTGAGGAGTCGTCGCTCCGGGTGGGGGACGTTGCCGCGGGCGTGGTCTGCGCCGCGGCCTCGTCGCCGCCGTCGTCGTGGCGCAGCAGCACGGCGCCGGTGACGATCGCGGCCACGAGGACGGCGGCGGCCGTCACGAGGGCGACGGCCTTGGCGCGTCCGGAGCCGCCGGGCGGCGGGGTCTGTATCAGGGGCTGTTGGGGGGTCTCGGGCTGACGCCGGTGGTCGGTCCACGTGGTTCCGTCCCACCAGCGCTCGACGAGCGGGTACGAAGGGTCGCGGTACCAGCCGGGTGGAGGCGTCATGCTCATCCCGGCACTCTAGGACGTGCCGGGACGAGCGGTGCAACGGGTCCGCGGGATCGGGCACGGGGCCGCCCCTTGGGGCCTGTCGCCCGCGGACCGTTCGCGCGTCCGGGCTACAGCGGTGTGACGTACGCGCCTGAAATGCCCCCGTCCACAAGGAAGTCGGTGGCGTTCACGAAGGAGGAGTCGTCGCTGGCGAGGAACGCGACGGCCGCCGCGATCTCGTCCGCCTCGGCGAACCGTCCGACCGGGATGTGCACGAGCCGGCGCGCGGCCCGCTCGGGGTCCTTGGCGAACAGCTCCTGCAGCAGCGGGGTGTTGACGGGGCCGGGGCACAGGGCGTTGACCCGGATGCCCTCCCGGGCGAACTGGACGCCCAGCTCACGGGACATGGCCAGGACACCGCCCTTGGAGGCCGTGTACGAGATCTGGGAGGTCGCCGCGCCCATGCGGGCCACGAAGGAGGCGGTGTTGATGATGGAGCCCCTGCCCTGGCGGCGCATGTAGGGGATGGCGGACTTGCAGCACAGGTAGACGGAGGTGAGGTTGACCTCCTGGACGCGCTTCCAGGCCTCCAGTCCCGTGTCCAGGATGGAGTCGTCGTCGGGCGGCGAGATGCCCGCGTTGTTGAAGGCGATGTCGACCGAGCCGTAGGTGTCGTACGCCGTCCTGAACAGGGTCTCGACCTGTTCGGGGTCGGTCACGTCGACCTTGACGAAGGTGCCGCCGACCTCCGCGGCCACGGCCTTCCCGTGCTGTTCGTCGATGTCGCCGCAGACGACGTGGGCTCCCTCGGAGGCGAGCCGGCGCGCGGTGGCGAGGCCGATGCCGCTGGCGGCGCCGGTGATGACGGCGGTGCGGCCCACCAGGCGGCGGCAGATGATCTCGGGGGTGTCTGAAGTCACTGTGCGGGACCCTCCGTGCTGATGAAGACGTTCTTGGTCTCGGTGAAGGCGGTGAGGGCGTCCGGGCCGAGTTCGCGGCCGATTCCCGACTGCTTGAAGCCGCCGAAGGGGGTCCAGTAGCGGACGCTGGAGTGGGAGTTGACGGACAGGTTGCCGGCCCGGACTGCCTGGGAGACGCGCAGGGCGCGGCCGACGTCGCGGGTCCAGATGGAGCCGGACAGGCCGTAGTCGGTGGCGTTGGCGAGCCGGATCGCGTCGGCCTCGTCCTCGAAGGGCAGCACGACGGCGACGGGGCCGAAGACCTCCTCGACCGCGACGCGCGCGCCGGGGTCGACGCCGGTGAGGACGGTGGGCGCGAACCAGAAACCGGGGCCCTCGGGGGCCTTGCCCCGGATGCCGGGCGCGTCGGCGTCGACGTAGGACCGTACGCGTTCCAGCTGGGACCTGGAGATCAGCGGGCCCATCTGGGTCCGCTCGTCGGAGGGGTCGCCGACGACGACGGACTCGACGGCCGGGGCGAGGAGTTCGAGGAAACGGTCGTGGACGGAACGCTGGACGAGGATGCGGGTGCGGGCGCAGCAGTCCTGGCCGGAGTTGTCGAGGAAGGACATGGGGGCGGCGGCCGCGGCGGCCTCGATGTCGGCGTCGGCGAAGACGATGTTGGGGCTCTTGCCGCCGAGTTCGAGGGTGACGCGCTTGAGGAGGGCGGAGCCCTTCGCCAGCACCTGCTTGCCGACGGCGGTCGACCCGGTGAAGACGATCTTCGCGACGCCGGGGTGTCCGACGAGCGCGTCGCCCGCGACGGGACCCGCGCCGGGCAGCACCTGGAAGAGGTGGTCGGGCAGGCCCGCCTCCAGGGCGAGTTCGGCCAGCCGCAGTGCCGTGAGCGGGGTCGTCTCGGCGGGCTTGAGGATGACGGCGTTGCCCGCGGCGAGGGCGGGTGCGGTACCCCAGGCGGCGATGGGCATCGGGAAGTTCCAGGGCGCGATGACGCCGACGACGCCGAGCGGTTCGAGAAGGGTGATGTCGAGGCCGCCGGGAACGGGGATCTGACGGCCGGTCAGCCGCTCCACTCCCCCGGCGGCGTAGTCGAGCAGATCACGGACGTTGCCCGCCTCCCAGCGGGCGTTGCCCAGGGTGTGGCCGGCCTCGCGCACCTCCAGGCGGGCCAGTTCCTCGATGTGGCCGTCGACGACGGCCGCGAAGCGGCGCAGCAGCCTGGCCCGGTCGGCGGGCGCGAGTGCGGCCCAGCCGGCCTGCGCCCGGCCGGCTCGGACGACGGCGTCCGCCACGTCCTGGGCGGTGGCGGCCGGGACGGTGGCGACGACCTCTTCGGTGGCCGGGTCGAGCACCTGGAGTTCGTGGTCGTACGGGGGCGAGGTGTACGGGTACGACGGGTGCGGCGCGTCCGGGTGCGGTGCGTGCGGCTGCGATGCGTGCGGGTGCGGCAAGGGGGTCCTCACATGCGTTCGAAGGAGCGGCGCAGCTCCCAGTCGGTCACCGCGGCGTCGAAGGCCTCCAGTTCGACGCGCGCCATGTTGCGGTAGTGCTCGACCACCTCGTCACCGAAGGCGGCCCGGGCGATCGGGCTGTTCTCCCAGAGCTCGGCGGCCTCGCGCAGGGTGGTGGGGACGTGCGCGTACTCGGCGGTGTAGGCGTTGCCCGAGCACGCCTCGGGCAGCTCCAGCTTCCGCTCGACGCCGTACAGACCGGCCGCCACGAGTCCGGCGACGGCCAGGTGCGGGTTGACGTCGCCGCCGGGCAGCCGGTTCTCGAAGCGCATCGAGCGGCCGTGTCCGACCACGCGGAGCGAGCAGGTGCGGTTGTCGTACCCCCAGGCGACGGCGGTCGGGGCGAAGGAGCCGGGCTGGAACCGCTTGTACGAGTTGATGTTGGGCGCGTAGAGGAGGGAGAAGTCGCGCAGGGCGGCCAGTTGTCCGGCGAGGAAGTGGCGCATGACCTCCGACATGCCGCCCGGGTCCTGCGCGGAGCCGGCCATCACGTTGGTTCCGTCGGCGTCGGCCAGGGAGAGGTGGATGTGGCAGGAGTTGCCCTCGCGCTCGTTGTACTTCGCCATGAAGGTGAGCGAGACGCCCTCCTGGGAGGCGATCTCCTTGGCGCCGGTCTTGTAGACGGCGTGCTGGTCGCAGGTGACGAGTGCCTCGTCGTACTTGAAGGCGATCTCGTGCTGGCCGGGGTTGCACTCCCCCTTGGCGGACTCGACGGTCAGGCCCGCGGCCTGCATCTCGTTGCGGATGCGGCGCAGCAGCGGCTCGATGCGTCCGGTCCCGAGGACCGAGTAGTCGATGTTGTACTGGTTGGCCGGGGTGAGCCCCCGGTAGCCGGTGTCCCAGGCCTGCTCGTAGGTGTCCTTGAAGACGATGAACTCCAGCTCGGTGCCGACCTGGGCGGTGTAGCCGAGCGCGGCGAGGCGTTCGAGCTGGCGGCGCAGGATCTGACGGGGCGCGGCGACCACCGGGGAGCCGTCGTTCCAGGCGAGGTCGGCGATGAGCAGGGCCGTGCCGGCGTTCCAGGGCACGCGCCGCAGGGTGGCGGGATCGGGGTGCATGGCGAAGTCGCCGTAGCCCCGGTCCCAGGAGGACATGGCGTATCCGTCGACGGTGTTCATGTCGGTGTCGACGGCGAGGAGGTAGTTGCAGCCCTCCGTGCCGTGCTCCAGGACCTCGTCGAGGAAGAAGGCCGCGGCGAACCGCTTGCCCTGGAGCCGCCCCTGCATGTCGGGGAAGGCCAGGACGACCGTGTCGATGTCACCGGCCTCGACGAGACGGCGCAGTTCTTCGACGGAGAGCGGGGGTGTGCGGTCTGCCACCGGAAAAGCCTCCTTGGGTCAGCCGAGGGCCATAAGGTATTGCGGAGAACCATTGCTTGGGAAGGGGGCGCGACCGGATGACGAGGGAGGAACCCGACCGCGGTACGGACGACCGGCTGACGCCGGTGCTGCGGCCGGTGCGGGCGGGCAACGGCTTCGAGGAGGCGCTGGAGCAGGTCCTCCAGATCGTCCGGCTCGGCCTGGTGCCGGGCGGTGGACGGCTGCCCTCGGAGCGGGAGCTGGCCGAGCGGCTCGGCATCAGCCGGGTGACGCTGCGCGAGGTCCTGAAGGTGCTCCAGGACCAGGGTCTGGTCGAGTCGCGGCGCGGCCGGTACGGCGGCACCTTCGTGCTGGCGCGCACCGACACACCGGGCGAGCACGAGCTGCGCCGCCGGGTGGCTGCGGTCGACATCGAGGACGTGCTGCGCTTCCGTGAGGTCCTGGAGGTGGGCGCGGCCGGGCTGTGCGCGGCACACGGGCTCGACGCGGAGCAGGCCGGGCGCCTGCGCGAGGCGCTGGAGCGCACGAACGACGCCCCACTGGCCGACTACCGGCGCCTGGACACCAGGCTCCACCTCACCCTCGCGGAGCTGTGCGGCTCCCCTTCCCTCACGGAGCGGTACGCGGCCGTCCGCGCCGGGGTCAACGACCTGCTCGACTGCATCCCGCTGCTCGTCCGCAACCTGGAGCACTCGCAGCGCCAGCACACCGCGATCGTCGAGGCGGTGCTGGACGGGGACGCGGACGGGGCGCGGGAGATGACGCGGGAGCACTGCGCGGGCACGGCGGCCCTGCTGCGGGGGTTCCTGGCGTGAGCGGGGGCGCGGGTCCCGGTGCGAGCGGGGGGGCGCGGTTCCCGGCGCGAGAGGGGGCGCCGCGTGGAGTCCCGCGTTGCGCCCCTCGCGCCGTAAAGGTATGAGATCTTTCCATTGGCGTCGCCGTTCATGGGCATCGCGGCGACCCGGATCCGAGGGAGTAGCGCGTGGGCAGGCCGCTGATCGGTGTGAGTACGTATCTGGAGGTCGGGGCGCGCTGGGGCGTGTGGGAGCTGGAGGCCGCGCTGCTGCCGGCCGGCTATCCGCGGCTCGTGCAGCGGGCGGGCGGACTCGCCGTGATGCTGCCGCCGGACGATCCGGCGCTGGCGCGCGAGACCGTCGCCCGGCTCGACGCGGTGGTCGTCGCGGGCGGCCCCGATGTCGATCCCGCCCGGTACGGTGCCGAGCGCTCACCGCGTACGGGTCCGCCCGCCCCCGAGCGCGACGTCTGGGAACTCGCCCTGATCCGGGCCGCGCTGGACTCCGGCACCCCGCTGCTCGGCATCTGCCGGGGCCACCAGCTCCTGAACGTGTTCCTCGGCGGCACGCTCGTCCAGCACCTCGACGGGCATGTGAAGGACACCGGCGTCGTCGGGCACCACGAGGTGACCCCTGTTCCCGGGACTCGGTACGCCGGTCTCGTACCGGAGCCGTGCGCCGTGCCGACGTACCACCATCAGGCGGTGGAACGTCTCGGGGACGGTCTCACGGTCTGCGCGCACGCGGCCGACGGCACCGTGGAGGCGGTCGAACTCCCGGGCCCCGCCTGGGTGCTGGGGGTGCAGTGGCACCCGGAGATGGGAGACGACCTGCGGGTGATGCGAGGCCTGGTCGCGGCGGCGTCGTGAGCGCTGGAGTTCAGCCCCTCCGGCGTTTGAGGAGCGGACGCCAAATCCAGCCCCTCCGGCGATTGAGGAGCGGGGGTCCGGGGGCAGCGCCCCCGGGGACGATGGGGGTCCCCCCTGGTCGAGCGAAGCCGAGACCTTGGGGGAGGGTAGGGGCGGCGGGGGCGAAAACGGCTTGTGGTCAGGCGGCACCCCGTGTCCCTGTGCAGTCAGGCCGCCCCTCGCGTCAGCGAGAGCAGATCGCGGGCCGGGCCCGTGGGCCGGTGCCCCGTCGGCCAGACGGCCCGCAGGGCGCGGGTGAGCTGCACGTCGGCGAGCGGGATGCCCACCAGGCGGTGGGCGGACAGTTCCTCACCCAGGGCGAGCTCGCTGAGCACGGCAGGGCCCGCGCCGCTGACGGCGGAGGCCTTGACCGCCGTCGTCGACGACAGCTCGATCAGCGGGCGCGCGAGCCCTCCGAGCGCGGAGTCGAGAACCTGACGCGTGCCCGACCCCTCCTCGCGCAGGATGAGCGGCGTGGCCGCCAGCTCCGCCGCCGCCAGAGGCGCCCGGCGACGCGCCCAGGGATGTCCGGGCGCCGTCACCACGATCAGCCGGTCGTGCGCGATGACGGTGGCGTCGAGACCGGACGGCACCGAGAGCCCCTCGACGAACCCGAGGTCCGCCTCACCCGTCAGCAGCCGCTCGGCGACGCCGGCGGAGTTCCCGGCGAGCAGGGACACGGCCGTGTCGGGACGCTGGGCGCGCAGGGCGATCAGCCAGCCGGGCAGCAGATACTCGGCGATGGTCATGCTCGCGGCCACCCTCAGCCGTGAGTCGCGCCGGTCCCGCAGCGCCTGCGCCCCCGCGTCGAACGCCTCGGCCGCGTCCACCACCCGACGGGCCCAGTCCGTGACGAGCGCCCCCTCACGGGTGAGCCGGGACCCGCGCGGCGAACGGTCGACGAGCGCCACCCCGAGCAGCCGCTCCATGGAACGGATACGGCTGCTGGCCGCCGGCTGGGTGATCCCCACCTCACGGGCGGCGCGCCCGAGACTGCCGAGGCGCGCCACCGCCAGCAGCAGTTCCAGCGCGCCCAGATCGGGTACCCGGTGCGCGATCCCGGCGCCGGGCCGGTCCTCAGCACCGCTACTCATGGCGATCCTCAGCGCTGCTGCTCATAAAGCCAGCTTATGCCGTCATAGGCGCGCACTCCCTGGTGGGGAATCCGCGGCGGCGCGACCGTGGTGTCATGGTCACCGCAGCCCAGCCCTTGTCCGCCCATCAGGCGGGAACCGTCCCCGACACGAAAACCCCCCGTGTCCCGGGAAACCGCGCCGTCGCCGCTGTCCGGCATCTCGGCCCGAACTGGTACGCCTCCGTGATGGGCACCGCCATCGTGGCCACGGCGGGGGCC
The DNA here is from genome assembly GCF_036063235.1 of Streptomyces sp. NBC_00386. Taxonomy (NCBI): domain Bacteria; kingdom Bacillati; phylum Actinomycetota; class Actinomycetes; order Kitasatosporales; family Streptomycetaceae; genus Streptomyces; species Streptomyces sp. NBC_00386. The sequence goes on along the minus strand of NZ_CP107950.1, from coordinate 7,504,587 downwards.
GGGCTCCCCGCCGACGTGCCGGGCCTGCGCACCGCCTGCACCCTCGTGTGGGCCCTCTCGCTCACCCTTCTGGTGTCGCTGCTCGCCGCCCGCGCCCTGCACTGGACGTACCACCGCGACCAGGCCCGCGCCCACCTCCTCGACCCGGCCATGGCCCCCTTCTACGGCTGCCTCTCGATGGCCCTGCTCGCCGTGGGCGGCGGCACCCTCCTGGTCGGCCGGGAGTGGATCGGGACACCGGCGGCCGTCGCCGTGGACACCGTCCTGTTCACCGCCGGGACGCTGATCGGACTCGTCGCCGCCGTGGCCGTCCCGTACCTCATGGTCGTCCGGCATCGCATAGAGCCCGGACAGGCGTCCCCCGTGTGGCTGCTGCCGATCGTCGCCCCCATGGTGTCGGCCGCCGTCGGCCCCCTCCTCGTTCCGCATCTGCCGACAGGCCAGCCCCGGGAGACCCTGCTCCTCGCCTGCGTCGCGATGTTCGGGATCAGCCTGCTGGCCACCTTCGTGATGCTGCCGGTCATCTTCGCGCGGCTCGTCACGGCGGGTCCGCTGCCGCTCGCGCTCACCCCGACCCTGTTCCTTGTCCTCGGCCCGCTGGGCCAGTCGACGACCGCGGTGGGCAAGTTCGCGGACGCCGCGCCCGGTGTGGTGCCCGCCCCGTACGACCAGGGCTTCGCGCTCCTGGCCGTGCTCTACGGCGTCCCCGTGCTGGGTTTCGCGCTGCTGTGGCTCGCGCTGGCCGTCGCGATGGTCGTACGGGCCCGCCGCCAGGGGATGGGCTTCGCGATGACCTGGTGGGCGTTCACCTTCCCGGTGGGCACCTGTGTGACCGGCGCGGAGGGCCTGGCCCGGCACACCGGACTGGCCGCCTTCGAGGTGCTCGCCGTCGCCCTGTACGTCCTGCTGGTGACCGCCTGGTCGGTGGCCGCCGTCCGCACGGCTCACGGCCTGATCAGCGGCAAGCTGCTCGCGGCGCCTTCGCGGACGTAGCCTCCCGCGGCTGCCTCGCCCTGCCCTGGACGACGCCCTGCCCTTCGGATCGTGAGGATCCGAAGGGCAGGGTTTCCCGTTGGGGGCATCGACGTACTCGTCCGAGTTCCGGGCGGATGCCGTCGCGCCGTACCACGCCGGTCCGGGTGGAACGTAGACGTCGGTGACCAGGACCTGCTCACAGTGGGGCAGTGCGACGCGTCACAGACAACACCGCGGCGCTGTGGGAACTTCAAGTGCCCTTCCTGTCAGCCGAGTTACTGAAGAGGCGCGTGTGAGGTCCGGCCGACCGCACGGAGCGCGTCGCTCGTCCCGTGCGTGCGCAAGAGGTGGAACCGCGGGCCGGCGAGGGAACCGACGAGAGGGGCGGCCCCGCATGTGGAGAGGATCGAATGCGTTCTTCGGAATCCCTGACCCTTGATCAGTTGGTGGACACGGCCCGCTATCCCCTGTCGGAACTCGCGAGCCCCCGGGGACAGGCCGTGGTCTCCCGTGCCCGGCACGACCTGTCGGCTCTCGGCTGCACCGTGCTGCCGGACTTCGTCCGCCCGTCGCTGCGCGATGTGCTGCGGCAGGAGTGCTCGGACATCGCCCCCCGGGCGCACCACGACGTCGAGACGGTGAACGTCTACAACATCGTGGTGGACTCGGCGCTGCCGGAGGACCATCCCGGCCGGAGGACCTTCGAGCGGGGTAACGCGTTCGTCGCGCGGGACCGCGTTCCCGCGGACTCCCTCATCAGCCGGCTCTACTCCGACACGGTGTTCCGGCACTTCATCGCCCGCTGCTTCGAACTGCCGGAACTGCACGAGCTGGCGGACCCGCTCTCCGGGCTGGTGCTCAACGTCGTCGCGCCGGGCATGGAGCACCCCTGGCACTTCGACACCAACGAGTTCACCGTCAGCATGCTCACCCAGCAGGCGCAGGACGGCGGTGTCTTCGAGTACTGCCCGAACATCCGGACCGCGCAGGACGAGAATTTCGACGACGTCCGGGACGTGGTGGACGGCCGGGGCGAGCGGTTGACCCGGCGCCTTCCCCTCCAACCGGGTGACCTGCAGTTGTTCAAAGGGCGCTACTCGCTGCACCGGGTGAGCCCGGTGCGCGGCGGGGTCGCGCGCCACTCCGCGATATTCGCCTACAGCGAGCGCCCCGGTGTCATCGGGAGCGTGGAACGGACCCGGCAGCTCTTCGGCCGGGTGCTGCCCGAGCACCTGGCGGCCGAGGGCAGGGCGGTCCGCGGCGACCGGCTCCTGGACTAGGCGACCGGCCCCCGGACTGGCGGACGGCGAGAACACGTAGTCGCCGCAGTCCTCTCCCATCCTTTCCTCTCCTTCCCCCCCCTCCCCCTCCTTCCCCCTGCGCGATCCACGGAGGAGTAAGCCCTGTGCGTTTCGACGTGACCGGAAAAGTCTCTCTCGACCACATCTACGACCAGCCCGATCCGCGAACCTACTTCAGGGCGCTGCGCCCGCTCGACTACGGCGTTCCCCAGCAGGCCAAGCCCTACTTCGCCAAGTTCATCACGGAGTACCGGGAGTCCCGGCACGTCGCGGTACCGAAGGTGCTGGACATCGGCTGCTCGTACGGGATCAACGCCGCCCTGCTGAAGTACGACGCGACCATGGACGAGCTGTACGCGCGCTACGGCGACGAGGAGCGTGCGGGTGAGAGCCGCGAGGCTCTGCTGGCCCGTGACCGGGAGCTGGCCCGGTCACGCCAACCCCCGCAGGCGATCCGCTTCGTCGGCCTCGACACCTCCGGCAGCGCGCTGTCCTACGCCCTTGAGGCCGGGTTCCTCGACGACGTGGTGCACGCCGACCTGGAACAGCACGAGCCCACACCGCGACAGCGCGCCCAGCTATCGGGTACGGACCTGGTGATCTCGACGGGCTGCGTCGGCTACGTCACCGAGCGGACGCTCACGCGAGTCGTCCGGGCGCAGGGCGTCCGCCGGCCCTGGATGGCGCACTTCGTGCTGCGGATGTTCCCGTTCGACCCCGTCGAGCGCGCGTTGGCGGGGCTGGGCTACCGGACCGTCCGCGTCGACGAGGTGTTCAGACAGCGGCGGTTCGCCTCCCCGCAGGAGCAGGCGCTCGTGCTCGACGGCATGTCGGCCGCGGGGGTGGATCCACGGGGCCTGGAGGCGGAAGGCTGGCTGTACGCACAGCTCTACCTTTCCCGACCGCACAACGACATCACAGGTTCGCGCACAGGTACCGACGATCCGAATCGAGAGCAGAGTTGAAGACCAGTCAGGACGCGTCAGACAACACGACCTTCGCCCAGGAGGACAGCCTCCCGCGCGTGCCGCTGCCTACGCCGGACGCGAGCTGCGAGAGGTTTCTCGCCTGGTGCACGCCGCTGCTGACCGCCGACGAGCGGTCGGCGACCGAGGCGGAGGTGGCCGCCTTCCTCCGGCCCGGTGGCCCGGGCCGGGTGCTGCATGCCGCGCTGGAGGAGTACGACGCCACGGAGGGCGTGCACAGCTGGCTCGACGCCTTCTGGCCGTACCGGTACCTGGGCCGCCGGGACCGGATCGCCCTCAACGCCAACTTCTTCTTCCTGTTCAAGGACTCCGGCCAGACGCAGGCGGAGCGGGCGGCCGGGCTCGTCGCCGGGGCCCTCAACTACAAGCGGCAGCTCGATCAGGGGCTGATCCCACCGGTGGTGCAGCGCGGAGCACCTCAGTCGATGGTGCAGAACAAGTTCCTGTTCTCCAGCACGCGTATCCCCGGCGCGCAGCAGGACACCGTCCGCGCCCCCCACACCGAGGAGTGGCCGGGCCCGTCCGAGGCGCGGCACGTCGTGGTGTTCTTCCGGGGCGGCATGTTCCGGCTGGACGTGCTGGGTCCGGAGGGCGTCCCGCACAGCCTGGAAGACATCGAGGCGGGGCTGCGCGCCGTGATGAAGGCCGACCCGGCCGGCGCGGACACCTCGGTGGGCCACCTCACCACCATGGCCCGCGCGGAGTGGGCGGCCGCCCGGGAGTCCCTTCTCGCCTGCCACCCCCGCAACGCCGAAGCCCTCGACGACGTCGAGACCGCGCTGTTCTGCGTCGCCCTGGAGGACTTCGCCCCCGCGGACGTCCAGGACGCCTGTGACCAGCTGCTGTACGGCGACCGCGGCAACCGCTGGTTCGACAAGGCCGTGTCGTTCGTCGTCTTCGCCGACGGACGGGCGGGCATCAACGTCGAGCACTGCGAACTGGACGGGACCACGATCCTCACCTTCACCGACGCCCTGCTCGACACCCCGGCCGAGGAGCAGTCCCGGCAGTCCGGAGCCCGCTCCCAGGGGCTGCCGGCGCTGGAGCCGATCGTGTTCGCACTGGACGACGCGCTGCGGGACCGGGCGCGCTCCGCCGCCGACGCGTTCGCGGCGTACGGGGAGAGCACCGCGACCAGCACGTTGTCGTTCGCGGACTTCGGCAGCAGCGCGGCCAAGGCGCTGGGGGTCTCGCCGGACGCGTTCGTCCAGGCCGCCTACCAGCTCGCCCACCAGCGCGCCAAGGGACACCTGGGCGCCACGTACGAGTCGATCGCCACCCGGCAGTACCGGCACGGGCGGACCGAGGCGATGCGCGTCGTCACCACCGAGATGCTGGCTTTCGTGGCGGCGATGGAGGACCCGGCGGCGGACGCGGACGCCCGGCGCGCCGCGTTCCGGGCAGCCACCCAGGCCCATGTGGCGCGCGCGAAGGCGTGCCAGGCCGGGCAGGTGCCGGAGCAGCACCTGTGGGAGCTGGAGCTGATCCAGCGCCGGCGGGGGGCCGAGCTCGGGGTGACCGAGCAGCCCGCGCTGTACCGGACGCCGGGCTGGCTGACCATGCGGGACGACTACCTGAGCACGAGCTCCGCGCCGTCCGTCAACATCCAGTACTTCGGCTTCGGGTCGACCAGCAGTCAGTGCATCGGTGTGGCCTATGTGCTGCTTCCCGACCGGTTCAACCTCTACCTGAGCACGCCGTCGGCGGTCGCCGCGCAGATGCGGACGTTCGCCGACCGGCTCCGGGAGGCGCTGGACGAACTCCGGGAACTGCTGGCGACCGAGGGGTCCGAGGACTGAACGGACCCCGCCGCCGGACCGGAACTCCCCGTCGGGAACCACGGTCCGGCGGCCCGGACGGCTCCAGCGGCTGAGCTGAGCCGAGGAGGCCCAGGCCGGCGCCGCCGTCGTCGCCCGCCGCGTGGGCCTCCTTTGCCTTTTCTTGATCCATTCCATGCCTCTCCCATAATCCCGCTCCCTAGTGTCGAGGGGTTGGCATGTGCACAGGGTGAAGCACGGGGAAGTGCCGCCGAGTGCCGAAAAGTTGCGGGGGCTGCTCTCATGTCCGATCTGGCGAAGGAAGCCGCGTCGATGCACAAGGCGGCGTCGGGGCTGCGGACGGTGAGGCATCACACGGCGAAGCCGCTCGCGGACTTCAAGGAGCAGCAGCACGATCTGAAGGCGCTGGGGGCGCTGGGGGCGTTGCTGGGTGCGAAGGGTGAGATAGAGAGGGGCATGACCACTCTGTCCAGGCTGGCGGGGCAGTTGGAGGAGGAGTGGGAGACGGAGGCGAAGCTGATCGGTGAAGTGTCGGACGTCTTCGATCTGTTGGACCTGCTGCTGGCGGCGCAGACCCGAGCGAAGAAGGGCTGAGGGGCGCGCTGTCATGGTGGATCTGAACCCGCTGCACTACGTCAACAAGTTCAACCACATGTTCGGCGACAGCATCGCCAGTGGTCTTGAGTTTCTGGGGATCTCGGATCCGGCGGTTGATCCGGACGGGGTGCGGGAGATCGCGAAGAAGTGGCGCCGTCTGGCCAAAGGGCTGGACGATGCGGCCTTGGCCACCGAGCGTGCGCTGTCGGGCGTGACCTGGGAGGGGAAGACGGCCCAGGCTTTCCACAAGCGGTCGAAGAGTGCCCGCAAGAGCGCGACCGACATGGCGCACTCGTTGCGGGAGGGCGCGAAGGCACTGGACGACTTCGCGGACAACGCGCATGAGCTGCTCTCCGAGATCGGCGTGATGCTGGCGGAGATCGCCGAGTTCGAGATCGCGGGCCTTGCGCTGTCGATCCTGACGGCGGGTGCTTCCGAGGTCGCGTCCACGCTGATCGCCGGTGAGCGGGCCTTGAAGGTGGTGGCGCTGGTCGGACGGATCGAGGAGGAGGGCACCGCGCTCGGGTCGGTCGTGCGCGGAGTGCTGGAGGTCGTCCGGGGCGTGGAGCGGGCCCTGAAGGCGCTCAAGGAGATCCGCGGAGTCGCCGAGGTGGGGAAGATGGCTGCCGAGGGCGCGAAGTTCTCCGCCTTCGACACCCTGCTGAAGGATCCGGCGGCCTTCACGGATCCGGACAAGCTGGCCGGGATCCTGACCGAGGGCGCGCTGATGGGCGTCGGCTTCGGCGTGCTCGGCAAGGCGCTGGGCAAGGGGTTGAAGGCGTTGAAGCCGGCCCAGCTGGCCGAGCTGGCCAAGGGCATGAAGCTGAACTGCGCGGCGTTCGAACGCCTCAGTCTGAACCCGGGCTTCGACAAGCTGCCGGCGTCGATCCGCAACACGGTCAAGAAGTTCGTGCGGGACCCGATCGACGTGGCCACCGGCGACATGTCCCTGCCTCGCACCGACGTGCGCCTGCCCGGCGCCCTCCCGCTGATCCTGCAGCGCACGCACATGTCCTCGTACCGTTGGGGCGGCTGGTTCGGCCCCTCCTGGGCCTCCACGCTCGACCAGCGCGTCCAGGCCGACGAGACCGGCCTCGTCTACGCGACCGCCGACGGCGCCCGCGTGTGCTTCCCCCTCCCGGACGCCGGGGCCGACGAGCCCGTCCGTCCGGACACGCCCGGCTCGCGTCTGATCCTGTCCTGGGACACCGAGACCGACGGCGGCATCCGCATCACGGACCCCGGCACCGGGCTGGCCCACGTCTTCCACAGCCCCGTCCCAGCCGCCGGCGACACCGCCGTCGACCTGCCCCTGCAGCACATCCAGGACCGCAACGGCAACCGGATCACCATCGAGTACGAGGAGGGTGACATCCCCCGGGCGGTGGTCCACTCCGGCGGCTACCGCATCGCCCTGGACCACGACCACGCCCGCTCCCGCATCACCGGCCTGCGGCTGGTCGACCCCGATCACCCGGACCGGCCCGGCACGACCCTGCTGACGTTCGCCTACGACGAGCAGGGCCATCTGTCCACGGAGACCAACTCCTCCGGCCTCCCGATGCGTTACGCCTACGACCCCGAGGGCCGCATCACCTCTTGGACCGACCGCAACCACACCACCTACTGGTACGAATACGACCGCCAGGGCCGCGTCATCGCCACCGGCGGAACCGCGAACGCCCTCGCCTCCACCCTCACGTACGACACCACCACGCGCACGACGCGCGTCACCGACTCCCTCGGCCACACGCGCGTCTACGAACACAACCAGGCCCTCCGCCCGGTCCGCGAAACTGATCCTCTCGGTCACGTCACCACTCAGGAATGGGACGCGGGTCATCGGTTGACCGCTGTCACCGATCCGCTCGGCCACACCGTCCGATACGCCCACGACGAGGGCGGACGTCTCGTATCGATCACACGTCCCGACGGTCAGGAAACGACCACCGAATACAACGACTCCGGATATCCGGTGGCCGTGGTCGTGCCGGGTGGTGCGGTGTGGCGGCAGGAGTACGACGAGCGAGGCAACCGTACTGCCGTGACGGACGCGTCCGGCGCTGTCACGCGCTTCTCGTACGACGGTCACGGACACTTGATCGCCCTCACCGACGCGCTCGGCGCCGCCACGCGCATGCGCTGTGACGCGGCTGGACTCCCTCTGACGGTCACCGATCCCTCCGGCATGACCACGCGCTACGAGCGGAACTCCTTCGGCCGTGTGGTCACCATGGTCGACGCGACCGGCGCGACCACGCGACTGGAGTGGACGGTCGAAGGGCGGCCTCTCCGGCGTACCGTGCCGGACGGTGCCGTCGAAACGTGGGCGTACGACGGCGAAGGCAACTGCATCGGTCACACCGATCCCGTTGGCGCAGTCACCTCGTTCGAGTACACGCATTTCGACCTTGTCGCCGCGCGCACCGGTCCCGACGGCGTCCGCCACGAATTCGTCCACGACAGCGAGCTGCGCCTGGCCCGCGTACTCAACTCGTCCGGATTCGAATGGAGTTATCACTACGATTCCGCGGGCCGTCTCGTCTCTGAGGTCGATTTCGACGACCGCACCCGCAGCTACACCCGCGATGCCGCCGGTCGCCTCCTGAGCCGGACCAACGCGCTCGGTCAGACGGTGCGCTACGAACGCAACCCACTGGGTCAGATGGTCCGCAAGGACGTCGAAGGCCGGCTCACCACGTTCGCCTACTCACCGTCCGGCCGACTCGTCGACGCCACGGGACCGGGAACCACGCTCTCGCTGGAACTCGACGAACGCGGCAGACGCGTGTCGGAGACAGTGAACGGCCGCACTTTGCATCACGCGTACGACGCCCTGGGCCGCCGTACCCACCGCACCACACCCGCAGGCGCCACCAGTACGTGGGCCTATGACGTGGCCGGGCGCCCCTCCGAACTCACCGTCTCCGGGCACGCGATCAGCTTCGTGCATGACGAGCTCGGCCGTGAGACCGCCTACCGCTTCGGCGAGACACTCGCCCTGGCTCACACGTTCGACGCGATGGGCCGGCTCACCGAGCAGAGCCTGGCCACGGACGCGGGCGTGATCCAGCACCGGGCCTTCTCGTACCGCCCGGACGGCGCCCTGGCCCAGATCGAGGACCCCGACGGCACCCGGCGTATCGACCTCGACGCGGCGGGCCGCGTCACCGCTGTCCGCGCCGAGAACTGGACGGAGCGCTACGCCTACGACGACGCCGGAAACCAGACGTTCGCGGACTGGCCGGCCACTCACTCCCACCATGACGTCACGGGGCACCGCTCCTACGCAGGCACCCGCATCACCCGCGCCGGCAGCGTCCGCTACGAACACGATGCCGCGGGCCGCATCGTGCTGCGCCAGAAGACCCGCCTGTCCCACAAGCCGGACACCTGGCGTTACACCTGGGACGCCGAGGATCGTCTGACCTCCGTCGTCACGCCCGACGGCACCCGCTGGTGCTACCGGTACGACCCGCTGGGGCGACGCCTCGCCAAGCAACGTCTCACTGCCGACGGCGAGACAGTCCTGGAGGAGACCACCTTCACCTGGGACGGGCACACGCTCTGCGAGCAGACCACCACGGCCGGAAGCCGGCACCATCCGGTCGTCATCACCTGGGACCACAACGGCCGCCGCCCCTTGGCCCAGACGGAGCGAATCGTCGATGCCGACTCCCCGCAGAGCGTCATCGACCAGCGCTTCTTCGCCATCGTCACCGACATCGTCGGCACCCCTACCGAACTCGTCGACGAAGCAGGGGACATAGCCTGGCGCGCCCGCGCGACACTCTGGGGAACCACAACCTGGAACACCGACGCGACGGCCTACACGCCGCTCCGCTTCCCAGGCCAGTACTACGACCCCGAAACGGGCCTCCACCACAACTACTTCCGAACCTACGACCCGGAAACGGCCCGCTACCTCAGCCCCGATCCCCTCGGGCTGGCCCCCGCGCCCAACCCGGTCACGTACGTCCACAACCCGCACACGTGGATCGATCCCCTGGGCCTCGCGCCGGAATGCGGCGAGTCCGTCGGGTACACATTCGACGAGCAGAAGGCCCGTGCGTTGCGGGAAGCAGGAATTCCCGAAGGGGCCGAACCCATCGAAGTCGACAACTTCGTGCCGGCCACGACGCCGGAATGGCAGGGCGCCAAGCAGTTGATGGGCGAGGACCACCAGCCCATCTATTACACGGAGGAGGTCTACGAGCATCCGAACGGGGAGGACCTTATAGTCTTCCAGGACCACTGGTTCGGCCATCGGAAGCCAGGAGAACCCGGCTATCAGTCCTCGCATGTCCATGTGAGACCGTTCGAGGATACGCGCAACGGGCAAGTCCCCGGCTGCGAGGAGCACTATTACTATGACCGTTGATTACTATGACCGTTGAGAAATTCCTTGTTAATCCGGAGCCGCTGAGGTCGCTCTACGGCCATGTCCCGGACCTGATCGACATCCGGATCCGATCGATCAATCTGAATTGGCGTGGGCCCACGGTGACACTACGCGTCGACCTGCCTTCGTATCCGGAAATGGCCCCTCAGGAATGGACCGACGCGGGCCTGGACACGGTGCAGTGTCAATTCCAGTTCCTGGCAGTGGACGGAATCTCCCTCACCGACTGGAGACCACCGGTCGTCGGCAGCGTCGAGACGGTTTCATGGGGAACAGAGCGACGTATGCGGGTGACCGCCAGAGGCAGCGGGCTCTCGCTGGACTTCGCCTGCAGTGAGTCCGTGCGCGTCGGTCACGTGAGCGCATTCAAGATCAAGGAGAGCGGATCCGATGATGGGGTCCACCGGTTCATGAGCAAGATCGACGCACGTCGGCACAGCTCTCTGCCCGGTACCGAGGACAGGACCTTCTATGAGCGCTGACTGGTCGCGCCTCCTTGCGTCTCCCGAATACTTGGGGGACCTGTACGACCGCACCCCGCCTTCGGCCGGCTCGTGCGATCCCTTCTATGTACACATCGACGAACGCGGGACTTCGGTGACCCTGGGTTTCGACACACGGATCCTCCCGGTGAACTCCCCCGCGGAATGGCACGAGAAGGGGTTCAACGCCTTCGAGTTCCACCTCGCCTTCGGAGGGGTGGAAGGGCTCCGGGTCACCGGTTGGAATGCCACTGCCGCCGGAAGCATCGCTCTGACCGTCCATGAGGAGCTGTTTGAGGTCGCCCTTGGATCGCCCGGGTCGGGAATCGCCTTCCGTGCTTCCACGGCTCGATTGGCGAGCACCCGCGCATATCTCGCCTCGGGCATCATTTGAAGACGAGTTCGTGCGGCAACGGCGGTCCGGCAGGGGCCAAGAGGGCCGTGCCGCGTGTCAGCGGTGTTCCGCTCGGCCTGGTACTCCGCGACAGCCGTTGATCTGGTACTCCGCGACAGCCGTTGATGTTGTGGTCAGGACACCGCTTCTCGCAGCGCCTCGCCGAGCCGCTGCGGTGCCTCGGCCAGTGACGGTCCGTACCAGGTCAGCAGGCGGCCGTCGACCAGGGCGCAGGGAATTCCCGTGAAGGATTCCGGCCCGTCGTCGGCGGTGAAGCGGTACGGCTCGTCGGGCAGCACGACGAGATCGGGGGCCGCCGCGGTCAGCTCGGTGAGCGGGACGCGGGGATAGCGCTCCTCGTGGCGCGCGTAGACGTTGTCGACGCCCAGCCGGGCGAGCACGTCCCCCGCGAAGGTGTCCCGGCCCAGCACCATCCAGGGCCGGCGCCACACCGGCACGATCGCGGTCCTGCGGCGGGCCGGAGCGGCCGGCTCGGCCCAGGCGGCCTCCGCCGCGTCCAGCCAGCGCGGACGGCCGCGCGCGCCGCAGGCGGCGAGCACCCGGTCCAGCTCGCGAAAGGCCCCCGGCACGTCCCGCACCTCGGTGACCAGCACCTCGATGCCCGCCTCCCGCAGGGCGGCCAGATCGGGCTCCCGGTTCTCCTCCTCGTTGGCGACGACGAGATCGGGCCCCAGCCGCAGGACGGCATCGACGTCGGGGTTCTTGGTGCCCCCGATCCGGACGACGTCCAGGTCCGCCGGGTGGCTGCACCAGTCGGTCGCGCCGACCAGGACGGCGGGCACGGACACGGCCACGGCCTCTGTCAGCGAGGGCACCAGGGACACCACCCGCATACCCGTCCGCCTCTCCCGCGCAGTCCTGTCTCCCGCCATCCTCCCCCGAGCCGCCCGCGCCCGCCCGGGCCGGCTCCCCGTCGTCCGCGCGCCTCAGCGCTTGCCGAAGGTGTGCCGGTCCTCCACCGCGTCGATGTGGTCGGCGACCTCCACGACGACGACCCGGGTGTCCGGCACGGTGGCGCGCCAGCGGTGCCGCACACCGCCCGTGAGGTAGAGCGTGTCGCCCCGCCCCAGCCGATGGGCACGCCCCTCCGCCTCGACCTCGACACCGCCGTCGGCGACGTACATCAACTTGTCGTTGCGGTGCTGGAGTTCACGGGCTTCCTCGTGGTCGCCGGTGAACTCGGTGGCGTGCAGCTGGTGGTGACCGCGCACCAGGGGGCGTGCGTGGGCTCCGGGAGTGAACTCGGCCCCGGCGTCGGCGCGCACGACGTCGACACTGCACGCCGGGTCGGCGGCGGCGAGCAGATCGACGGCCGTGGTGCCGAGAGCGTCGGCGACCCGCTCCAGGGAACTCCGGCTGGGCCGGGCCCGCTCGTTCTCCACCTGGCTGAGAAAGGGCACCGACAGGCCGCTGCGTTCGGCCACGACGGCGAGGGTGAGCCGCAGTGCCCGGCGCCGTCGCCGTACGGCCGCACCCACCCGAAGGGGCTGTTCTTTGTGGTCGCCCATCGCTCCGGCTCCCTCCCTCGCGTCGTCGGTCCGCGAACCGTGCGGATTTCCGGCCCGCCGCTTCTGTTGAGTTGTTTGCACCCTACGCATGTTCGGCAAACCGTTTCATGGACCCGTCACATCGCTGTCACTTCGAGGGAGTGTGAGGGTTACACTTCGCGCCACCGCGCGAGCCGTCGCGCGCCTGGCGCCGCCGCCCCTTCGCACGGGGCGAAAGGGCCGATCACGGGGGCGGGACACCCCGCCCGGACCCTTCGACGGCGCGATCGGGCCCTGAAGTGCCGTGCCCCGGCGCGTAGTTGCCTGTCGTGGCGCCGACCGGGGGCGCGTGGTGGCGGTGGGGTCGGCCGGGCCCACGTGCACGGAGCTGATGTGCGGCGGGCCCTCGGAACGGCGCCGGGGAACGGCCGGTTCGACGGACGCGCGGCCGACGTCGGGGCCCGGAACGCGTCGGCGGGGTGCGGTCTCGGACCGCGGCACGGTTGTCCGGATCCTTCTCGTACGCCAGTACGCGACCACCGGCGGCTCCGCCCGCGCGTACGGACCGGCGGCCGCCCCGGGGGGAGTCCGCGGGCCCGGGGAACGCGGCGAGGGGCGGTTCCTCGTCGTACGGGTCAAGAGAACCCTGACGACGAGGACCACCCCTCGGAATGAACCACTCGGCGCGCCCCGGCGTGGACGGCTCGTCCGCTACCGCGGAGTCATCCGCTGCACCATGTCCGGGTGCTCCTCGAGCCACGTGGCGACGGCTTCTTCCTCGTGCCCCTGGCCGCGCCGCTTGATCTCGCCCTCCAGGCCGCCGAGTTCGGCCTCGCTCATCCTGAAGTTCCTGATCCACCCGGTCAGCTTCGGGTACCTGTCGGGGAACTCCTTCGCGGCGACGGTCCGGATCGTGTCGCCCTCGCCGAACAGCTTCCTGTCGTCGGTGAGTTTGGTGAGCTCGTACTGGCTGTACGCCCAGTGCGGCGACCACAGGACGACCGCGACCGGTTTCCTCCGGTCGTACGCGCGCTTCAGTTCGGCCAGCATCGCGGGCGTGGAGCCGTCGACGACCTCGTACTCCTTGTCCAGGCCGTAGCCCGGAAGCACCTTCTTCTTGAGGAGGTTCATCTCACCGGTGCCCGGCTCGATTCCGATGATCTTCCCGTCGAAGGTCTTGGCCTTTCCCTTGAGGTCGGCGAGGGTCGTGACGCCCTTCACGTACGAGGGGACGGCGATCTCCAGGGAGGTCGGTTCGTACCAGGTGCCCAGGTCCTTGAGGTCGTCCTTGTGCCGGTCCCAGTAGTTGGACTGGGCGTGCGGCAGCCAGGCGTCGAAATTCAGGTCGAGGTCGCCGGAGGCCAGGCCGGTGTAGACCGGGCCGACGTCCATCTGCTTGAGGTCGATCGTGTAGCCGCGCCGGGCGAGCACGTTCTTCCAGAGGTAGGTGACGGCGACGTCCTCGTCCCAGGGGAACCAGGCGACGTCCAGCGGGCGCTTCGCCTCGGCGGGGGCGGCGGAGCCCTCGACCGGGGCCAGCGCGCCGACGACCGAGGGGTTCTTCTTCAGCCAGGCGCGCACGGCGTCCTGCCGCCTCCCCTTTCCGGCCTTGTTGATCTCGGCTTCGAGGCCGGTGAGCTGCTTCTCGGTCATCTTGAAGTTCTTCAGCCAGTCGCCGACGACCGGGTTGTCCTTCGCGAAGCCCTTCCGGGACAGGGTGTGCACCCCGTCGCCCTTGCCCCAGGCGCCCTTGGGGTCCTTCAGCTTCTTCAGCCTGTAGTCGCTGTAGGCCCAGTGCGGCGACCAGAGGGTGGCGACGATCGGCTGCTTCCCGGCGTACGCGCGCTTCAGCTCGGCCAGCATCGCGGGCGTGGAGCTGTCGACGACCTCGTACTCCTTGTCCAGGCCGTACGCCTTGAGGACCTTGTTCTTGAGCAGGCCCGTCATTCCGGCGCTGGACTCGATCCCGGTGATCCTGCCGCCGAACTTCGCGGCCTGGCCCTTGAGGTCCTCCAGGGAGTCGATGCCCTTCATGTAGGCGGGCACGGACAGCTCCAGGGACGTCTGGCCGTACCAGGAGCCCAGGTCGTCGAGCTTCTCTCCGTACTTCTTCCAGTACTCGGCGTGTGTGGTCGGCAGCCAGGAGTCCGTCTCGAAGTCGATGTCGCCCTGGGCCAGCGAGGTGTACAGGGGCCCGGCGTCGAACTGCCTGGCCTCCACCCGGTAGCCGCGCTCCTCCAGGATCTCCTTCCAGAGGAAGGTGGAGGCGACGCCCTCGTCCCAGGGGATGTAGCCGATGGTGACCTTCTTGCCCTGGCCGATGTTCTCGCCGTCGGCGGCGGTGGAGGTCGCTGTCGGGCCGCCGAAGAGGCCCAGCCCGCCCGCGACGAGCGCGAGCACGACGACGCCCGCCATGGCCACGACGGGACGGGGACGGTACGACCAGATCCTCGGGCCCCGCGCGGCGCGCGCCCTGGCGGCGGCACGGCGGCCGAACGGGGAGACCTGGGTGCCGAGCGCGCCGGTCATGCGGTCGAGGTAGATCGCGAGGATGACGATGGCGACGCCGGCTTCGGAACCGAGGCCGACATCGAGCTGGCCGATGGCCTCGTTGACGTCGCCGCCGAGGCCGCCGGTGCCGACCATGCCGGCGATGGCGGCCATGGACAGGCCCAGCATGATGACCTGGTTGACGCCCGCCATGACGGTGGGCAGGGCGAGCGGAAGCTGGATGCGCAGCAGGGTGGCGCGCGGGGTGGTGCCGAACGCGTCGGCGGCCTCGACCAGTTCCCTGTCGACCTGGCGGATGCCCAGTTCGGTCATGCGGACACCGGGGGCCAGCGCGAAGATCAGCGTGGCGACGATGCCGGCGGAGGCTCCGGTTCCGAAGAACAGGATCGCCGGGATGAGGTAGATCATCGCGGGCAGCGTCTGCATGAAGTCGAGGACCGGCCGGACGATGGAGCCGACCCGGGCGGAGCGGGCCGCCCAGATGCCCACGGGCACGGAGACGACGAGCGCGATGAGCGTCGCGACGAGGACCAGGGACAGGGTCACCATCGCGTCCTCCCACAGTTCGAGGGAGTCGATGAAGGCGAATCCGGCGAAGGTGAGGAAACCGGCCAAGGTGCCGCGCAGCCAGAAGGCGATGACGGCGAAGATGCCGGTGAGGAGGAGCGGCTGGGGTGCCTGGAGGACCGCGTCGATGCCGTCGTAGGTGCCCGAGAAGACGGTCTTGAGGAAGTCGAAGAGCCACGCCATGTGGTTCAGCAGCCAGTCGACCGTGTCGTTGACCCAGTCGCCGAAGGGGATCCTAGGCATGGGCCTTCATCCCCTTGTCCTGTCCGCCGGGACAGCGACGGGGGCCGCCCTGCTCGTCGCCGAGGAAGCCGACGAGCCGCTGCCGCGGGACGACGCCCACGAGGGCGCGCTTCTCGTCGAGGACGGCGACCGGGTGCGAGAGGCGGGCGCTGATGGCGCAGAGGTCCACGAAGGGCGTGCCGGGCGTGGCGGTCTCGCAGGAGCAGTCGGCCTCGTCGCCGCGCAGGTCCGTGTCCATGACGGCGCCCGCGGTCAGCACCCGCGAGCGGTCGACGTCCTGGGTGAAGGAGGCGACGTAGTCGTCGGCGGGCCGCACGAGGATGTCCTCGGCCGTGCCGGTCTGGACGATGCGGCCGTCGCGCATGACGGCGATGCTGTCGCCGAGGCGCATCGCCTCGTTGAGGTCGTGCGTGATGAAGACGATGGTCTTCTCGAGCTTCTTCTGGAGTTCGAGGAGCTGGTCCTGCATGTCGCGGCGGATCAGCGGGTCCAGTGCGCTGAACGACTCGTCCATGAGCAGCAGATCGGCGTCGGTGGCGAGCGCGCGGGCGAGGCCCACGCGCTGCTGCATCCCGCCGGACAGTTCGTCGGGCCAGGACTTCTCCCAGCCGGCGAGTCCGGCCAGTTCCAGGGCGGCGGCCGCCCGTTCCCGGCGTTCGGCGGCCGGTACGCCCTGGACCTCCAGGCCGTAGGCGGCGTTCTCCAGCACACTGCGGTGCGGGAACAGCGCGAAGTGCTGGAAGACCATGCTGATCTTCCGGGAGCGGACCTCGCGCAGTTCGCGCGCGCTGAGTGCGGTGAGGTCCTGACCGTCGAAGCGCACGTGTCCCGCGGTGGGCTCCAGCAGTCCGTTGAGCATGCGCAGCAGCGTGGACTTGCCGGATCCGGACAGGCCCATGACGACGAAGATCTGCCCCGGTTCCACGGTGAAGGACGCGTCGATCACGGCGGCGGTGGTGCCGTCGGCGCGCAGTTCCTCACGGTCGGCACCCTGGTGGAGCCGCTCCACGGCCGCTTCCGGTCGTCTTCCGAACACCTTGTAGAGATGGTCGGCCTCAAGCCTGGATGACACAGGTGCCTCTCGTCGGGGCAGGGGAACACACTGGGAAAATAATTTCCGTGTCCCCGGCTGCCATTGACGGTTGAATACACAACCGCGTTCGTTCAGTGGCCGCGCCTGCCCCCGCCCACCCGGAGCAAACACGGGAGTGGTCCAGGTCACTGTCAGTGGCGTACGGCATGATGCGGAACGTGACACTTCCGACGCGACGACTCATGCTCCTCGACACCGCCTCGCTGTATTTCCGCGCCTATTTCGGCATGCCGGAATCCGTGAAGGCCCCGGACGGCACACCGGTGAACGCCGTGCGCGGACTGCTGGAGTTCATCGACCGCCTGGTCAAGGACCACCGTCCGGACGACCTGGTGGCCTGCATGGACGCGGACTGGCGTCCGCAGTGGCGGGTCGACCTGATCCCGTCGTACAAGGCGCACCGGGTCGCGGTGGAGACGGAGACCGGCCCGGATCAGGAGGAGGTGCCGGACACGCTCTCCCCGCAGGTGCCCGTCATCGAGGAGGTCCTGGACGCGCTGGGCATCGCGCGCGTGGGCGTCGAGGGGTACGAGGCGGACGACGTGATCGGCACGTTCACCGGTCGCGCCACCGGTCCGGTCGACATCGTCACCGGCGACCGCGACCTGTATCAGCTCGTCGACGACGCGCGGGGGGTGCGCGTGCTGTATCCGCTCAAGGGTGTCGGCACGCTCCAGCTCACCGACGAGGCCTGGCTGCGCGAGAAGTACGGCGTCGACGGTCCGGGGTACGCGGATCTGGCGCTGCTGCGCGGCGACCCGAGCGACGGGCTGCCCGGAGTGCCCGGCATCGGCGAGAAGACGGCGGCCAAACTGCTCGCCGAGTTCGGTGACCTGGCCGGCATCATGGCCGCGGTCGACGACCCCAGGGCCAGGCTGACGCCATCGCAGCGCAAGCGGCTCGACGAGTCACGGCCGTACATCGCCGTGGCGCCGACCGTCGTCAAGGTCGCCGGGGACGTGCCGCTCCCCGAGGTGGACACGGCGCTGCCGCACGCGCCGCGCCGTCCGGCCGCGCTGGACGAACTGGCCGCGCGCTGGGGACTGGGCGGCTCGCTGCACCGTCTGCTCACGACACTGCGGGTATAGCCGAACACGACACTGCAAGTACAGCCGAACCGTTCTGCCATGACTGCCACCGGTTCATCCGTGGATATTGCACAGGGAGAGGTGCTAACTTAGGTAAGCCTAACTATGTGAATCAGGAGGCAGTCATGGCAGAGCGCCCGGAACGCAAGCCCCGGAAGCCCCACTCCGCGAAGGTCGTGCGGACCGAGCGGCTGACCCCCCACATGCAACGGGTGGTGCTGGGCGGCGACACTCTCGCCGACTTCGCCACGGGCGGCAGAACCGACCACTATGTGAAGCTGCTGTTCGGCCCCGCGGGCGTCACCTACCCGGAGCCCTTCGACCTGGAGCGCATCCGCGAGGAGTTCCCGCGCGAGCAGTGGCCGGTGACACGCACGTACACGGTGCGCGCCTGGGACCCCGAGACGCGCGAGCTGACCCTGGACTTCGTGGTGCACGGGGACGAGGGACTCGCCGGACCGTGGGCCCTTCGGACGCAGCCGGGCGAGGTCGTCCGGTTCATGGGCCCCGGTGGCGCGTACGCACCCGACACGAGCGCCGACTGGCACCTGCTCGCCGGCGACGAGAGCGCGCTGCCCGCGATCGCCGCCGCGCTGGAGTCGCTGCCGGACGGCGCCACGGTCCGCGCCTTCGTCGAGGTCTCCGGGCCCGAGGAGGAGCAGAAGATCGACTCCGACGCGGAGGTCGTCTGGCTGCACCGCGGCGACCGGCCTGTCGGCACGGCCCTGGTGGAGGCTGTACGGACCCTGGAGTTCCCGGAGGGCCGGCTGCACGCGTTCGTGCACGGCGAGGCGGGCTTCGTGAAGGAGCTGCGGGCGCTGCTGCGGGTCGAGCTCCAGATCCCGCGCGAGGACCTGTCCATCTCCGGCTACTGGCGCCTCGGCCACAACGAGGACGGCTGGCAGGCCGCGAAGCGTGACTGGAACGCCCAGGTGGAGGCGGAGCAGGAGGTACCGGCCTGACGCCGGACACTTCCCGTACCTGGTCAGGAGGTTGACCCGGTCGCCACCCCCGCCCGCACCGAACGTCAGGAGGCGGACCCGCATCACGCGGGTCCGCCTCCTGACGTTTCGTGCGGGTGCCGTTCGTCCGGCGGCCAACCGCCCGGCGGGCCGGACCGAGCGCCGGTACGACCGGAACGTACGGATAGACGGCCGGACCGCCGCGAGCACGAGCGCAAGTGCGAGCGGCGCGCCCGTCCGGCCGAGCACCTCACCCCGGTCGGGGTGTTCGGACATCGCCGAACGGCCCGCGACCACAGCCCGGTTGAGCCGGCCGAAGCCGGCGATGTGCTGGATCCGGCCCGGTTCCCGGGACAACGGTCGGCAGGCCGTGAGGAATTGGGCCCGCCGCCGACACGGCCGCGTCACGCGGGTGAAACAGGGTCTCCCTAATTTCTGTCACCCGACAGGAATCCCGCTCATCCTTCGCGCCGAAGGCAGGTGCCGCCGTGACCACCACCGCTCCCTCCGACGTACGCCCCGATCCGCCCGACTCCCCGGACGACCGCTCCCTGACCGAGTTCGGCTACCGCCAGGAGCTGCACCGCAGCCTCGGCCGGTACGCCTCGTTCGCCGCCGGGTTCTCGTTCATCTCCGTCCTCACCACGGTCTTCCAGTTCTTCGCCTTCGGGTACGCCTTCGGCGGCCCGGTCTTCTTCTGGACCTGGCCGGTCGTGTTCGCGGGCCAGCTCGCCGTCGCCGCCTGCTTCGCCGAACTCGCCGCGCGCTATCCGATCTCCGGCGCGATCTACCAGTGGTCCTCGCGCCTGTCGAACCCCTCCTTCGGCTGGTTCGCCGGCTGGATCATGGTGATCGGGCAGATCGTGGTGGTCGCGGCGGCGGCGCTGGCCCTTCAGATGGTCCTGCCCGCGATCTGGCCGGGATTCCAGCTCATCGGCGACGATCCGGCCCCCACCAGCCCCGACGGCGCCGCCAACGCCGCCGTCCTGGGCGTCGTCCTGCTCGTCCTGACGACGCTGGTGAACGTCCTCGACAACCGTGTGATGTCGGCGGTCAACCGGATCGGCGTCACCGCCGAGATCATCGGCGCCGTCCTGATCATCGTGCTGCTGTTCACCCACTCCGAGCGCTCCCCCGGCATCACCTTCCACACCGGCGGGGGCGGCACCGGACTGTTCGGGGCACTGATGGTGGGCTCGTTCATGGCCGCGTACGTCATGATCGGCTTCGACAGCGCCGGAGAGATGAGCGAGGAGACCCATCACCCGAAGCGGACCGCGCCCCGCACGATCCTCACCGCGCTCGGCGCGGCGGGCCTGCTCGGCGGACTGATCGTGCTCGGTGGACTGCTCGCCGCCCCGAGCCTGACCGACGGCAGGCTCGGTGTCGACGGACTCAGCTACGTCCTGACCAGCAGCCTCGGCGACGGGGTCGGCCGGGCCCTGCTCGCCGATGTGGTGGTCGCCATCGCGGTGGCCACCCTGGCGATCCAGACGGCCGCCTGCCGCATGCTCTTCTCGATGGCCCGCGACAAACAGCTCCCCTTCTCCGGCCGTCTCGCGAAGGTCGACCCGCGCACCGGCATGCCGAGCGCCCCCGCCCTGGTCGTCGGCGTCCTCGCCGGCGCCCTGCTGCTCCTGAACTTCGCCTCCCCGGACGCGTTCCTCGCGATCGGCACCACCTGCATCGTGATGCTGTACCTCGCGTACGCGATGGTCACCGGGCCGCTGCTGGTACGCCGTCTGCGCGGACAGCTCACCGCGGAAGGCGGCGACGAGACGGGTGCCCCGCTCTTCTCCCTCGGCCGCTGGGGCGTCCCCGTCAACGTCCTCGCCCTGGTCTACGGCCTCTTCATGACGGTCAACCTGGCCTGGCCGCGCGCCGCGGTGTACGACCCGGCGGGCGGGCACTGGTACTTCCAGTGGTTCACCGTGCTGTTCCTCGCCGTGACCCTGGTCGCGGGAGCGGGGTACCGGGCGTACCGGGCGCGGGCGGCGGGGTCCCCCGAGGTGGTTCCGGCCTCGTACGCTTGACCGGGTGAGACGCAAGCCCAGGATCCCGCCCGCTCCCCTCCCGCAGCGCCACGGGGTCGACCCCGTGCGGATCAGACTGCCGCGGGAGGGGAGCTGGGCCACGGCGCGGGCGTACCTGGTGGAGCGGCTCGCGGCTGGCGACGGAGTCATCGACACGATGATCGGCGAGGGCCTGATCGTCCGCGCGGACGGCCGGCCGCTGACCGCCGAAGCCGCCTACGCGCCGGGGATGTTCCTGTGGTTCCACCGGGAGCTGCCCCACGAGGAGCCGGTGCCGTTCCCGCTCGACGTGGTGTACCGGGACGAGCACATCGTCGTCGCCGACAAGCCGCACTTCCTGGCGACGACGCCGCGCGGCAGCCACGTCGCCGAGACGGCTCTGGCCCGGCTGCGACGGGAGCTGGACCTGCCGGAGCTGGGCGCGGCGCACCGCCTCGACCGGCTGACGGCGGGGCTCGTGCTGTTCACCGTACGGCCCGGGGAGCGCGGCGCGTACCAGTCGCTGTTCCGCGACCGGCTGATCGGCAAGGAGTACGAGGCCGTGGCGCCGTACGACTCCGGTCTCGCCCTGCCGCGCACGGTCAGCAGCCGCATCCTGAAGGAACGCGGGGTGATGGCCGCTCGGGAGGTGGCGGGCGAGCCGAACGCCGTCAGCGGGATCGACCTGGTCGAGCACCGGGACGGGCTGGGGCGCTACCGGCTGACTCCTCGCACCGGGCAGACCCATCAGCTCCGGGTCCACATGAGCGCGTTGGGCGTGCCGATCCTCGGCGACCCGCTGTACCCGGTGGTGACCGGACCCGTGCCGGCCGGTGACTTCCGGCGTCCGCTGCAACTGCTCGCGCGCACGCTGGAGTTCACCGATCCGGTCACCGGCCGGGCCCACCGGTTCGCCAGCGGACGGACGCTGGAGGCGTGGGCCTCGTACGACGCCTGGTCGGCCCGGGGCACCGGGGTTCGGCAGTCCGTGCCGCGGGTGCCGGGCGCCGGGGATCAGTAGCCGCGCCACCAGCGCAGGAGGCGCTGCCAGGCGCCGAGCCGGCCGGCGGGCGGCGTGGCCGGGACGGGCTCGGGTGCCGTCGGCTGCGGTGCGGGTGCGGCCGGTGCCGTGCTGTCGGTGGTGACCTGCCAGTGGGACCGCTGGGCGGGCAGCGCGCGCACGGACGGCCGTTGCGTGACCTCCTGCGTCGGCTTGGGCTCGAAGCGCACGGGCAGATCGACGAGGTGGCGCGAGGACATCGTGCTCCGCCAGCGCAGATCGCTCTCGTCGCAGTCGAGTTCGACGTCCGGCAGCCGCAACAACAGGGCGTCGACGCCGACGTCGGCGATGGCACGGCCGATGTCCTGTCCCGGGCACTCGTGGGGGCCGCCGCCGAAGGCGAGGTGGGAACGGTTGCCCTGCATGCTCGCGGCCAGGTCGGGACGGATCCGGGGGTCGACGTTGCCGGGTGCGATCCCGAACAGCAGTCCGTCGCCCTTGCGGATGCGCTGACCGCCCAGCTCCGTCTCCTGCTTGGCGAAGTAGCCGAGGACGGCGCTGAACGGCGGCTCGTTCCACAGGGACTGCTCGACCGCCTCGGGCACGGTCATCTGGCCGCCGTTGAGCTGGGCACGGAAACGCGGGTCGGTGAGCAGCATGCGCAGCACGTTGGCGATGAGGTTGGCGGTGGCCTCGTAGGCGGCGAGCAGGACGAGCCTCAGGTGCTGGGCCACCTCGTCGTCGGTGAGCCGGGCCGGGTGGTTGATGAGGTGACTGGTGAAGTCGTCCTCGGGCTCGGCGCGGCGCCGCAGGGTGTGCTGGGTCAGCACACCCATGACGTACTCGTTGCTGGCGATGGCGGTGTCGGTGCCCTTGAGCAGGTCACGGGTGGCGTGCACCATGCGGTCGTTGTAGTCCTCGGGCATGCCGATGATCTCGCAGAGCACGGACATCGGCAGATGCTCGGCGAACTGTCCGACCAGATCGGCCTTGCCGAGCGGGCAGAACGCGTTGACCAGGCGCTGTGTGGCGCGGTTGATGTAGCGCCGCAGGCTGCGGAAGTCGATGGTCGACATGGCGCCGGTGACGGCGCCGCGCAGTCTGAGGTGCTCGTCGCCCTCGGCGTGGGAGCAGATGGGCTGCCAGGCGATGTGCGGGGCGAGCGGATGGTCGGCCCCCGCCGTGCCGTCCCGGACGGCGGTCCACAGCCGGCTGTCGCGGGCGTAGTGCGCGGGGGTGCTGACCATGTGCAGGTTCTCGGCATGGCCGAGGACCACCCAGACGGGTACGTCGTTGTGCAGCAACACGGGTGCGACGGCGCCGTGTTCGGCTCGCAGCTTCTCGTACAGCGCGCCCAGGTCCTCGGCCTCGGGCCCGTACAGGCGACGCAGTCCGCCCGGAGAGTCGCCGGGGCCGATGCCGTGGGCCGGGCAGCCCGGCGGGGGGCCGAACGCGGGTTCTTCCGTACCGGCAGGGGAATGGGATTCGGTCGTCACAGTGATCGCTCCGAAGCTCAAATACGTTCTGTGGATGGGCAGTTGGCGTACGGATGCCGTCCTCACGGTACGGCGTTCAGCTGTGCGCCGAGGTCATCGCCAGGGAATGCAGGAACCGCATGAGGGTCATCAGGGTGTCCCGGCTCGACGCCCTGCGGCGGGCGTCGCACCGCACGATCGGGATCTCCTCGGCGAGGTCGAGCGCGGCCCGCAGGTCCTCGACCGGGTACCGGGGAGCGTCGGGGAAGTCGTTGACCGCGACGACGAACGGAACACCGCGCTCCTCCAGGCGTCCGATCACATCGAAACTGACTTCCAGTCGGCGGGTGTCGATCAGGACGACCGCGCCGAGCGCTCCCTCGAACAGGCCGTTCCACAGGAACCAGAAGCGCTCCTGGCCCGGTGTGCCGAACAGATAGAGCACCAGCTGGTCGGTGATCGAGATCCGGCCGAAGTCCATGGCCACCGTGGTGGCGGTCTTGGTCTCGGACCCGTAGTTGTCGTCGACTCCGATGCCGGCCTGCGTCATGGTCTCCTCGGTCGTCAGCGGCTTGATCTCGCTGACGGAGCCCACCATGGTCGTCTTGCCGACTCCGAAGCCGCCCACGATCACGATCTTCACCGCGGCCTGCGCCGTGTGCGGGAGGTGGTCCTCGGCGCGAGGGCCCGTGATGGTGTCAGAGCTTTTGAAGTCCATGCATCACCGCTTCGAGGAGGGAACGGTCGGGGAGCGCCTGACGGACGATCGGGGCGCGCGCCTGGACCAGTTCGGCCGCCAGCAGCTCGGTGAGCAGGACGGTCACCACGCTGAACGGCAGATTGAGATAGGCCGAGATCTCAGCCACGGACAGGGGGGTCCTGCACAGCCGCAGGAGTGCCGACTGTTCCGGCTGGGTGGCGGGCGGCGGCGTGACGGCACGTGCGACGACCAGGGTGACCAGGTCGACCTCGGCCCGGTCGCCGCCCTCACCGCCGCCCGTGAGCACGTACAGGCGTTCCGGGTTCTTCGGTTCGCCCTGGCCCTCCTCCCCTTCGGGGCCGCGTGGGCCCGCGAGAGGAGTGGGCGGCGTGGGAGGTTCCGGGGGCCGCTCCCTGGGTTGGCGCCGACGGCGTTGCGGAGGAGTCATACGGTCTGCCCGTTGTGGCGCGGCGGACTGGTGAGATGGGCGCCGATCCGCACGACGAGGTCGCGCATGCGGTTGCTCATCAGGCCGGGTTCCGCGGTCTGGTTGGCGAGCACCGCGAGGTAGGCGTTGGGTCCCGCCGACATCAGGTAGAAGTAGCCGCCGTTGATCTCGATGATGACCATCCTCATCCGGCCGTCGCTCTTGGGGATCTCGCCCGCGACGGCTCCCGCCAGGCTCTGCAGGCCCGCGCAGGCCGCCGCTACCCGGTCGGCCGCGTCCGGGTCGCCGCCGTAGCGGGCGATGCGCAGTCCGTCGGCGGAGAGGACCACGATCTGCTGGATGCCCGGCACTCCGTCGGCGAGTTCCTTGAGCATCCAGTCGAAGTTGGCTCGCTGCTGGATCACTTGCGGTCCCCTTCGTCGTCGGCCTCGGCAGGGGCCGGCTGGTTGTCCGTGCTGAACGCGGTCGGGTCCGGGTCGCCTTTGAGCCCGTTCATGAACGCCTCGACCCACAGGCCGGGTTCGGGCTCCTTCTCCTGCGGACCGGGGTCGGGTTTCCACGAGACGGCGGCCTCGGCTGCCGCCTGCTCGGCGCGCGCCTCGGCGTACCGCCGGCTGAGCGGGACCTTCATCCGGCTGCGGCGCTGCGGGAGGCCGCCCGGCGTCCATTCCGTGACGACCGGGACGTCGTCCTCACGGGGGTCGCCGCTCGACGAGGGGATGCGGGGACCGGTGGTGGGCTTGCGCTTCTTGGGCTTGCGCGCGGGGCCCTCGACACCGCCGTTGTCGATGCCGGCCACGGAGGTGGCCCCGATGCCGTGCGCGAGGCCGGGGGCGAAGTCGGTGGTGAGCATGCCACGCGGTGCCACGAGGACGGCGCGGACGCCGCCGTACGCGGACTGCCGCAGCGAGATCTGCATGCTGTACATCTGCGCGAGTCGTCCGACGACGGCCATGCCGAGCCGGGGCGCCTGGCCCATGATGTTCGGGTCTACGCCCGCCGCGGCCAGCCGGAGCAGCTCCTCGATCTTGCCGCGGGCCTCGTCGCTGAGGCTGACGCCGCCGTCCTCGATCTCGATGGCGATGCCGGTCTGCACCTCGATCGCGGTGACGTGCACCTTGGTGTGGGGCGGTGAGTACCGGGTGGCGTTGTCCAGGAGCTCGGCGAGGGCGTGGATGAGCGGTTCGACGGAGACACCGTTGACGGCGATGTCGACGATGTTGTGCAGCTCGATGCGCCGGTACTCCAGGATGCGGGACATCGCGCCGCGCAGGACGCTGAACAGCGGTACGGGTTCGGGCCATTGGCGCCCCGGACGGCCGCCGCCGAGCACGGCGATGGAGTCGGCGAGCCGGCCGATCAGCGCGGTGCCGTGGTCGATGCGCAGCAGGTCGTCGAAGACCTCGGGGTTGCGCCCGTGGTCCTCCTCCATCTCGCGGAGTTCGTTGTTCTGCTGGTGGACGATGGCCTGGACGCGCCGGGCGATGTTGACGAAGGAGCGCTGTGCCGCGTCGCGCATCGACTCCTCGGCGTCGATGATCTTGAGCAGCTGCTTCAGCAGGTCCTTCTGGGACTTGGCGATCTCGTGGAAGTCCGGGTTGTCGCGGCCCAGGGTGCGAACGACCTCCGAGGGGGAGTCCCCCTCGTGCAGCCGGTCGATCGCGTACGGCAGGACCTCCCGGGTGAAGCGCACGATCTCCTGATCGTGCACGGCGACGCGCTGTTCCAGGGAGGCGGCGCGGCGCGCGAAGTCGGCCCGCAGTTCACGGGCCACGCGACCGCGGCGGACGGCTTCGCCGCCGATCGCGATGACCAGCAGCGTGGCGAAGCCGCCGCACAGGGCCACCGCACCCTTGGCCGGCTCCGTCACGGCGGCGACGGCGGCGCCGGTCGCCACCGCCATGAGTACGGCCGGCAGCAACAGCACGCGCGCGTAGGGAAGTTCACTGTCACCGGGAGGCGATTGAACACTCACCATGTATGCCCTCTGAGACAAGTCGGCTGGGGGTGGGGGAGGTTTATGGGGAAACGGAACAGATCGGCACGGGTCAAACCCGATCTTCGGAACTTTGGGGAACAAGCGCACGAATACATCCCAACTCGGTGCGCCGCGGGCGAGCTTAGTCCGACCGGATCATCGCTGTGTCATATTCAGCAAGCACCTGAAACCGCCCATAAGACTGGAGTACCCTCAGCCCCATTTGCACGCTGCGCCCCCACTCGCACACACTGCGTGATGATGTACGGGCATACGAACAGCCGGGGGTGAAGCGGTCGGGGGCTCAGACCCCGGCGATGCGCAGCGCCGCGTCCGCCGTGGCCTCGGCGAACGCCGACACCGGACGCTGCGGATCGGAGCGGTGCACGAGGATGACACCCTCGATCAGCCCGAACAGCAGATCCGTCCGCAGATCGAGCTCACTCTTGGCGAGCGCGCCGCCGGCCGCCGTGGCCGCCAGCAACTGACGGTAGGTGTCCTTGAGTTCGGCCCGCACGGCATGGAAGCCGGCGAAGCGTTCGGTGCGCACTTCGGGCAGCAGATAGAGACCGCCCAGGTTGTGCGGCCCCCCGCAGAGCACTTCCACGTCGGTGCGGCACAGCTCCCACAGCCGGCCCTCCGCGGGCGCCGCGTCGTCGGCGAGGAGCTCACGGGCGTACGCCAGGGAGGGAGTCACCGTGGACTCCAGGAGCTCGGCGAGCAACTCCTCCTTGCCGGTGACGTAGTGGTACATGGACGCCTGACGCATGCCCGCCCGCTCGGCGACGGCACGGGTGGTGGTGGCCGCGTATCCCCGCGTCGTGAACAACTCGGCGGCGGCGTCGAGCAGTTCGGCGCGCGGCGTCAGCCCGCTGTCCGGCCGCTGCGCGGCCCGAGGCCTGCCGACCCGCCGTCCGCCACCCGTTCCCATGCGTTCGATCCTCGCACACCCGGCAGACCCCGACAGGGCGCCCCGGCGCGCGCCTCGGACACCGATCCGCGGCGCGCAGGGCCCCTCACCGGCGGCGCGCCCCACGTGAGGGACCGGTAACCGCGCGGCAACACGCGGGACACGGTCGCGACCCACCCCGCCCCTAATTTCTGTCGCGCGACAGAAATGACCGAGGAGCCGGAGGACCCGCGATGGCGACAGCGACCACCCACGGAGCACGCAATCACGCCCGCGCCCAGCAGGGAACCCGCGCCGAGGCCATGCCCGTGGTCCCCGCGGGCGACTGGCCGGCGCCGCCCTGCGAGGCAGGTCATCTGGTGTGGGCGGAGACCGTGGCGGGCGGCAACTACACGCACAAGGTGCTGGCCCGCGGCACCGAACTGCGCCTGACCGACCTCACCGGCGACGCCTGCGCCCACCTCCTGCTGTACGTCGCCGGCCGGCCGTGGGAACGCCTGAACGTCGCCGACACCGTCAAGGTCCAGTGGAACGCCTATCTGGGCCAGGGGCGGCTGCTCCTGTCCGACCAGGGCAGGGTGCTCGCCTCGGTGGTCGACGACACCTCCGGCCGGCACGACGCCCTGTGCGGCACCTCCACGCTCGTGCGCAACACCGAGCGCTACGGGGACGGCACCCCGCAGTCCGCGTCCCCGGCCGGCCGCGAGCTGTTCAAACTGGCCGCCGCGAAGAACGGGCTCGGTCCTCGCGATCTGCCGCCCTCGCTCTCCTTCTTCCAGGGCGTGGAGATACGTGACGACGGCTCGCCGGACTTCACCGGCTCGGCCGGACCCGGCGCCACCCTCACCCTGCGCGCCGAGCAGGACGTCACCGTGCTGATCGCGAACGTGCCGCACCCGGCCGACCCCCGCCCCGACTACACGAGCACCCCCCTGGAGGTACTGGCCTGGCGCGCGCGACCGACCGCGGCGGGCGACCCGCTGTGGGAGGCCACACCCGAGGGCCGCCGTGCCTTCCTCAACACCGCCGAATTCCTTGCCACGAGGGGGCTCGCATGACACACGTCACCGTCCCGGCCCGGGCCGCCTGGTCCGCCGTCGTCCACGCCGGCCAGACGCTCACCGTCACCGACCTGCACGGCAACCAGGCCGTCGACTTCCTGGTGTACGACGCCGCGGACACCGCCGTCCGCTACAGCGCCCCCGACACGATCCAGGCCCAGGGCAACATCTTCCTGACCACGGGCAGCGTGCTGATGTCGAACGAACACACGCCGCTGATGACCGTCGTCGAGGACGAGGTCGGCCGGCACGACACGGTCGGCGGCGCCTGCTCCAAGGAGTCGAACACCCTGCGCTACGGGCACCACACCTGGTCCCAGCACGCCTGCGTCGACAACTTCCTCGCCGAGGGCGCCCGTTACGGCCTCGGCAAGCGCGATCTCGTGTCCAACATCAACTGGTACATGAACGTGCCCGTCGAGAAGGACGGCACCCTCGGCATCGTCGACGGCATCTCCGCCCCCGGACTGAGGCTGGCCCTGCGCGCCGAACGCGATGTGATCGTGCTGGTCTCCAACTGCCCCCAGATCAACAACCCGTGCAACGGCTTCGAGCCGACCGCGGTCGCGATGACGATCGGGGACTCCGCATGAGCTTCGACACCCTCCTGGTCGCCAACCGCGGCGAGATAGCCGTCCGCATCATCCGCACGGCCCGTGAACTGGGCCTGCGCACCGTCGCCGTGTACTCCGACGCCGACCGCGCGGCGCCCCACGTCCGCCTCGCCGACCAGGCCGTACGGCTCGGCCCCGCCCCCGCGAAGGAGTCCTACCTCGACGGCGACCTGGTCCTGAAGGCCGCCAAGGACACCGGGGCCGGGGCCATCCACCCCGGATACGGCTTCCTGTCCGAGGACGCGGCGTTCGCACGGCGCTGCGAGGACGCCGGAATCGTGTTCGTCGGACCCTCACCGGAGCAGCTCGAACTGTTCGGCGCCAAGCACACCGCGCGAGCGGCGGCCGCGGCAGCCGGGGTGCCGCTGGCGCCGGGCACGGGACTCCTCCCCGGTCTCCCCGAGGCGCTGGACGCGGCCGGCCGCATCGGCTATCCCGTGATGCTCAAGGCCACCGGCGGTGGCGGCGGCATCGGCATGTCGGCATGTCGATCCGCCGATGAACTGACCGAGGCCTGGGACCGGGTGCAGCGCGTCGCGGCGGCCTCCTTCTCCTCGGCCGGGGTCTTCCTGGAGCGCCTGGTCGAACACGCCCGCCATGTCGAGGTGCAGGTCTTCGGCGACGGCCTGGGCCGCGTCGTCACCTTCGGCGACCGCGACTGCTCGCTCCAGCGCCGCAACCAGAAGGTCCTGGAGGAGGCGCCCGCCCCCGGCCTGCCTTCCCGCGTACGCGCCGAACTAGCCTCCGCCGCACGCGAGTTGTGTGCCTCGGTCGGCTACCGCTCGGCCGGGACCGTCGAGTTCGTCTACGACGCCGCCCGCGAGGAGGCGTACTTCCTGGAGGTCAACACCCGCCTCCAGGTGGAACACCCGGTCACCGAGGAGATCTACGGCGTCGACCTCGTCGCCTGGATGCTGCGCCTGGCCCGGGGTGAGTCCGGCGTCGTACGGGACCCGGGGGCACCGCGGGGTCACGCCGTCGAGGCACGGGTCTACGCCGAGGACCCCTCACGCGAACACCGTCCCAGCGCGGGCCTGTTGACGCGGGTCGAGTTCCCCGCCGGGGTCCGGGTGGACGGCTGGGTCGAGACGGGCACCGAGGTGACCACCTCCTACGACCCGATGCTCGCGAAGGTCGTCGCGTACGGGGCGGACCGGGCCGAGGCCCTGGAACGCCTCGACGAGGCACTGGCCGGGACCCGGGTGGACGGGATCGAGACGAACCTCGGCCTGGTGCGGGCCGCGCTCGCCGAACCGTCCTTCCGGCGGGCGGCGCACTCCACGGCCACGCTGGCCGGCGTCAGCGATCCCACCCCACGCGTCGAGGTCGTGTCCGGCGGCACGCTCACCACCGTGCAGGACTGGCCCGGACGCACCGGCCACTGGCAGGTCGGGGTACCGCCGTGCGGCCCCATGGACGACCTCTCCTTCCGGCTCGGCAACCGCGCGCTCGGCAACCCCGAGGGCGCACCGGGCCTCGAATGCACCCTGCAGGGACCGGCGTTGAGGTTCACCCACGCCACGACGGTGTGCGTCACGGGCGCACCCGCGCCGGTCACCGTGGACGGGGCCGCCGTCGCCCGGTGGGAGCCGGTGACCGTACCGGCCGGAGCGGTGCTGGAGGTGGGGGCGCCCGCCGGGCACGGCCTGCGCACCTACGTACTGTTCGCGGGCGGCGGACTGGACGTGCCCGACTTCCTCGGCAGCGCCTCCACCTTCACGCTCGGCCGGTTCGGCGGCCACGGGGGCCGGACCCTGCGGACCGGTGACGTCCTGCACGGCGGAACGGTCACCGAAGCCGGGACACCCGTGCCCCCCGCCGAACGGCCCGGCTTCACCGCCGAGTGGCGGATCGGCGCCCTCGAAGGACCGCACGCCGCACCGGAGTTCTTCACCGAGGACGACATCCACGACTTCTACGCCGCCGACTGGAAGGTCCACTTCAACTCGGCCCGCACCGGCGTACGGCTCATCGGTCCCAAACCCCGCTGGGCCCGCACCGACGGCGGCGAGGCCGGACTGCACCCGTCC
Source organism: Streptomyces sp. NBC_00386 (assembly GCF_036063235.1). Lineage (NCBI taxonomy): Bacteria > Bacillati > Actinomycetota > Actinomycetes > Kitasatosporales > Streptomycetaceae > Streptomyces > Streptomyces sp. NBC_00386. The sequence goes on along the minus strand of NZ_CP107950.1, from coordinate 7,473,472 downwards.
AACATCCACGACACCCCCTACTCGGTCGGGGCCGTCGACTACACCGGGGACATGCCGGTGCTCCTCGGCCCGGACGGCCCCTCCCTCGGCGGCTTCGTGTGCCCGGCGACCGTCGTCAGCACGGAACGCTGGAAGCTCGGCCAGCTCCGCCCCGGCGACACCGTGCGCTTCGCACCGCTCGCCGACGACGGTTCGGCGCGGCCCGCGATCGTCGACGGCGGGGTGCTCGCCCGGGACGGCGACGTGACGTACCGCCGCAGCGGCGACGACAACCTGCTGGTCGAGTTCGGTCCCATGCAACTGGACCTCGCCCTGCGGATGCGGGTCCACGCGCTGATGGAAGCGGTGGCGGCCGCGGATCTCGACGGCGTCACCGACCTGACGCCGGGCATCCGCTCACTCCAGATCCAGGCGGACCCGCGCCGGCTCCCCCAGCCCGAACTCCTGGACACCGTACGGCGCACCGTCCGGGCCCTCCCCCCGAGCGACCAGCTCGTCGTCCCCTCCCGCACCGTCCATCTCCCGCTGTCCTGGGACGACCCGGCCACCCGCGAGGCCATCGCCCGCTACATGGCCGGTGTCCGCGACGACGCTCCCTGGTGCCCGTGGAACATCGAGTTCATCCGCCGGGTGAACGGCCTGGACTCGGTCGACGACGTGTACCGCACGGTCTTCGACGCGGAGTACCTCGTCCTCGGCCTGGGCGACGTCTACCTGGGCGCGCCGGTGGCCACCCCGCTCGACCCGCGCCACCGGCTGGTCACCACCAAGTACAACCCCGCCCGCACCTGGACCGCCGAGAACTCGGTCGGGATCGGCGGCGCCTACCTCTGCGTCTACGGCATGGAGGGCCCCGGCGGCTACCAGTTCGTCGGCCGTACGACCCAGGTGTGGTCGCCCTGGCAGCAGCGCGGCGCGTTCGAGCCGGGCTCGCCCTGGCTGCTGCGCTTCTTCGACCGGATCAAGTGGTACCCGGTGGAGGCGGACGAACTCCTGGAGCTGCGGGCCGACATCATCTCCGGCCGCTTCGTACCGCGCGTCGAAGAGGGCACCTTCTCGCTCGCCGCGTACGAGACCTTCCTCGCCGAGAACGCCGAGTCGATCGCGGAGTTCCGGGGCCGGCAGGGCGGCGCGTTCTCCGCCGAACGGGACGCCTGGGAGGCGGCGGGCGAGTTCACCCGCGCGGAGGCGACCGCGGCCCCGCCGGCTCCGACCGCCGCGGTGAGCGTCCCGGAGGGCGGCCGGCTGATCGAGGCCGAGTTCGCCGCGTCGGTGTGGCAGCTGAACGTGGCTCCGGGCGAACAGGTCACGGCGGGGCAGCCGTTGCTCGCCCTGGAAGCGATGAAGATGGAGTCACGTGTCCCCGCCCCGGCCGACGGCGTGGTCCGGCAGATCCTCGCCCGGCCGGGCGACCAGGTGGAGGCGGGCACGCCACTGCTGGTACTCGCCCCCCTGGAACCGTCGGCGTCCTGACTTCCCACCACCCGCCCGACCCCGTATCCGCCGGCCCGACCCTGTCTCCGCCCGCGCACGAGCCCCGTCCCCCCGCCGCCCGCTCCGCCGGTCGACACCGTCCACGATGGGCCGGACCCGCCCCTCCGCGCCCTGCCCCGCAGCCGTCCGCCCGGACCCACCCCCCTCCGTCGTCCGCACCTCTCAGGTCCGCCGTCGAGTCCCGGGGCAGAGATCCGGAGCGGCCCCGGGTGCGCGCCACGACCACCAAGCCGCCGGCGGGGGCGTCCTCCCAGCACAAGGAGTTCCGATGTCCGCCCTCACCCGAGTCCGCCTGGCGTACGCCCGTATCGAGACCGTGGACCGCCCCGAGATCTGGATCGACCTGCGCCCCCGGGCGGAGACCGAGCGCGAGGCCCGTGCCGTCGACGAGCGGGTCGCCGCCGGAGAGCGCCTCCCGCTCGCCGGCAGGCTCCTGGCCGTGAAGGGCAACATCGACGTGGCGGGCCTGCCCACCACCGCCGGCTGCCCGGCCTACGCCTACGCGCCGGAGGCCGACGCCCCCGCGGTCGCCCGCCTCCGCGCGGCCGGAGCCGTCGTGCTCGGCACCACCAACCTGGACCAGTTCGCCACCGGCCTGGTCGGCACCCGCTCGCCGCACGGCGCCGTCCGGGGTGCCCTGGACCCGGAAAGGATCAGCGGCGGCTCCAGCTCGGGATCGGCCGTGGCGGTGGCCCTGGGCATCGTCGACCTGGCCCTCGGCACCGACACCGCCGGCTCCGGCCGCGTACCCGCCGCGTTCAACGGCATCGTCGGCCTGAAACCGACCCGCGGCCTGGTGCCGACGACGGGCGTCGTCCCGGCCTGCGCCTCCCTGGACTGCGTGACCGTGTTCGCCCGCACCCTCCCGGAGGCCGAACAGGCCCTCGCCCATCTGACGTCCCCCTCCGGGCGCGAGCTGCCGCCCCTGGCACAGCGCGCGCCCGGCCCGTGGCGCGTCGCCGTCCCGCCGACGGCGCAGCTCGGCGAACTGGACGAGGGCTGGGCGCAGGCCTACGAGGCGACGGTGCACCGGCTCATCGCCGCCGGGGCACAGGTGCGCGCCCTCGACCTCACCCCGTTCACCGAGGCCGCCGCGATGCTCTACGAGGGCGCCTTCGTCGCCGAGCGCTACACCGCGGTGGGGAGCTTTGTCGACAAGCTGACCTCCGAGGGGGGTGCGGGGCTCGACCCGACCGTCGCCGGGATCATCACCCGTGCGCGGGACATCCCGGCCCACCAGCTCTACGCGGACCAGGAGCGCCTGGCCTCCCTGCGCACCCGGGCCCTCGCGGAACTGGCCGACGCCGACGCGCTGCTCCTGCCCACCGCGCCCGGCCATCCCACGCTCGCCGAGGTCGCCGCCGACCCGCTGGGCGCCAACGCCCGCCTGGGCCGCTTCACCAACTCCACGAACCTGTTCGACCTGGCGGCGGTCGCCGTGCCGGCCGGGCGGACACCCGCGGGAGGTCCTTTCGGCGTGATGCTGATCGGCCCGGCGTTCACCGATGAGCGGCTCGCGCGGATCGCCCGCCTCCTGGAACCGGAGACCCGCCTCGCCGTGGTGGGGGCGCATCTGTCCGGCCAGCCGCTCAACGCCCAGCTGCTCTCCCTGGGCGCCCGCCTCGAACATACGACGACCACCGCCGCCGTCTACCGGCTGCACGCCCTGGCGACCAGTCCGCCGAAGCCGGGTCTCGTCCATGTCGGCGCGGGCGGCGCCGCTGTCGAGGCCGAGGTGTGGAGCCTGCCCGCGGACGGCCTGGGCCGGCTGCTGGCCGCGCTCCCCCGCCCGATGACGCTGGGCAGCGTCGAACTGGCCGACGGCACCCATGTGCCCGGCTTCCTGTGCGAACCCGGCGCACTGGCCGAAGCCCCCGACATCACGTCCTACGGCGGCTGGCGCGGGTATCTCGGCCGCGAACGGGACCGGTGACCCGCCCGGGCCACGCGATCCGCATGAGCCGCTCACGGCACCCGGCCGAGAGCGGACCGGCAGGAAGGCGCCTGCCCCGACCTGGCCGGGCGGGCGCCGGGCCGCCTGCCGGAGCTCCTGAGACAGGCGCGGCCGGTGGCGTGCCCCTCCCCCGACGGGAAGACGGCACACCACCGGCCAGGTCGGCTCCGGCGCCCGGATCACTTCGCGGGCGCCGGCCCTCAGCTCGTCAGCCCACCGACGAGTAGGCCACCACTCCGCGCAGCAGGGCCTCGACCGCCTTGCGGGCGTTCTTGGAGACCGTCGACCTCTCGCCGCCCGAGACGGGCGCGGCGGCCGCGATCTGGCCGAGGACGTCGATGACCTGCTTGCACCAGCGCACGAAGTCACCGGCGGGCATCTCGGCCTCGCGCAGCACCTCGTCGAGGCCCTTGCCGGACGCCCACTCATGGGCGGCCCAGGCGAAGCCGAGGTCCGGCTCGCGCTGGCCGACACCCTCGGTCTGGTTGATCCCGAAGTCCTCCTCCAGAGCGTCGAGTCGGCCCCAGATGCGCACCATCTCGGCGAGCGCGGCCTTGGCCTTGCCGGACGGCACCTTCGGTGCCATCGCGTCGTCGGCGACCCGGGACTCGTACACCAACGCCGAGACGCAGGCGGCCAGTTCGGCCGGGGAGAGCCCGTCCCAGACACCGGCGCGCAGACATTCACTGGCCAGCAGGTCGAGTTCGCCGTACAGCCGGGCGAGCCGCTTGCCGTGCTCGGTGACCTCGTCGGCGCGCAGATAGTCCAGCTCGGTGAGCAGGGCGACGATCCGGTCGAAGGTACGGGCGATGGTGTTCGTCCGGCCCTCGATCCGGCGCTCCAGCTGCGAGGTGTCGCGCTGCAGACGGTGATAGCGCTCGGCCCAACGGGCGTGGTCCTCGCGGTCGTTGCACCCGTGGCAGGGGTGCGCGCGGATCGCCGTGCGCAGCCGGGCGATCTCACGGTCGTCGGCGGCCTCGGCGCGCTTCTTGCGATGCCGGTCCGGCACGATGTGCCCGGCCTTGGTGCGCAGGGCGGACGCCAGGTCCCGACGGGACTGCGGCGAACGCGCGTTGAACGACTTGGGGATACGCATCCGGTCGAGCGCCTCGACCGGCACCGGGAAGTCCATCGAGGCCAGCCGTTTGACCTGGCGCTCGGCGGTCAGCACCAGCGGGCGCGGCCCGTCGTGCTGCTCGAAACCCCGGTGGCCGTTCGAGCGGCCGGCGGGCAGCCCGGGGTCCAGCACCAGAGCCAGTCCCGCGTACTTGCCGGTCGGCACATGGATCACGTCACCCGGCTTCAGCTTCTCCAGGGCGACGGCCGCCTCCGCGCGGCGCTCCGTCATGCCCCGCCGGGCCAGCTCGGTCTCGCGGTCCTTCAGTTCGCGCCGCAGCCCCATGTAGGCGTCGAAGTCCCCGAGATGGCAGGTCATCGACTCCTTGTAGCCCTCGAGACCCTCCTCGTTGCGCTGCACCTGCCGGGAGATCCCGACGACCGACTTGTCGGCCTGGAACTGCGCGAACGACGTCTCCAGCAGCTCGCGCGAGCGGTGCCGGCCGAACTGCTCGACCAGGTTCACCGCCATGTTGTACGACGGCTTGAAGCTGGAGCGCAGCGGATAGGTGCGGGTGCCCGCGAGTCCCGCGAGATGCTCGGGACTGAAACCGCGCTGCCACAGCACGACCGCGTGGCCCTCGACGTCGATGCCGCGGCGGCCGGCACGGCCGGTCAGCTGGGTGTACTCGCCGGGCGTGATGTCGGCGTGCTGCTCGCCGTTCCACTTGACGAGCTTCTCCAGCACCACCGAACGGGCAGGCATGTTGATGCCCAGCGCGAGGGTCTCCGTCGCGAAGACCGCCTTGACGAGGCCGCGGACGAAGAGCTCCTCGACGACCTCCTTGAACGTGGGCAGCATGCCCGCGTGGTGGGCCGCGATGCCGCGCTCCAGACCCTCCAGCCATTCGAAGTAGCCGAGGACGTGCAGATCCTCGTCCGGGATGGAGGCGGTGCGCTCCTCGACGAGTTCACGCACGCGCGCCCGTGCCGCGTCGTCGTTCAGCCGCAGACCGGCGTACAGGCACTGCTGCACGGCGGCCTCGCAGGCCGCGCGGCTGAAGATGAACGTGATGGCGGGCAGCAGCCCTTCGGCGTCGAGCCGCTCGATGACCTCGGGCCGGCCCGGCGTCCAGATCCGCGAGCGCTGTCTGCGCTCCCGCTCCCGGTCGGCCTCGCGCATCGCGCGGCCCCGTCTGCGGTCCTGGTACGACGGACGGCTCGCCTCCATGCGCGCCATGCGCGTGAGGTCGGGGTTGACGGCCTTGCGCTGGCCCTCGCCCTCCTCGAAGAGGTCGTACATCCGCCGTCCGGCCAGCACATGCTGGAACAGCGGGACGGGCCGGTGCTCGGAGACGATCACCTGGGTGTCGCCGCGCACGGTGTCCAGCCAGTCGCCGAACTCCTCCGCGTTCGACACGGTCGCCGACAGCGACACCAGGGTCACCGACTCGGGGAGATGGATGATCACTTCCTCCCAGACGGCGCCGCGGAAGCGGTCGGAGAGGTAGTGCACCTCGTCCATCACCACATGGCCGAGACCGAGGAGGGTCTGCGAGCCCGCGTACAGCATGTTCCGCAGGACCTCGGTGGTCATGACGACCACCGGAGCCTCGGAGTTGACGCTGTTGTCGCCGGTGAGCAGACCGACCTTGTCCGCGCCGTACCGGCGGCACAGGTCGGCGTACTTCTGGTTGGAGAGCGCCTTGATCGGCGTGGTGTAGAAGCACTTCTTGCCCTGCTGGAGGGCGAGATGGACGGCGAACTCGCCGACGATCGTCTTGCCCGAACCGGTGGGCGCCGCCACCAGCACACCCTTGCCCGCTTCGAGCGCCTGGCAGGCCTCGATCTGGAAGGGGTCGAGGCCGAAGTCGTACATCTCGCGGAAGGAGGCGAGCGCGGTGGCCTGCTCGGCAGCGCGCCTGCGTGCTGCCGCGTACCGCTCGGCCGGTGAGAGGTCCTCTGTCATCGTGCTTTCGAGACTACCGGGAGGCACTGACACAAGGACGATCATTATCCGTATCAGCGGCTGTGAAACCCCGGATCCCCGCAGCTCAGGGAAGTGCGACGCGCACAGCGGCCCGTATGCACTCCGCGGTGAGCGGAAGCGGGCCCAGCGGCTCGCCGTCCGCGTACCCGGTGACGCCCTCGGCGAGGAGCTCGACCCGGGCCGCCCGGTGCACGCTCACCACGGGATGGCTGACGTGGGTGCCCCGGTAGACCCGCGGGAAGATCTTGAGCAGCGTCGAGCGGGAGCAGTCCCCGACCACCGTGATGTCGAACAGCCCGTCGCCGAGGCTCGCACCGGGACAGATCCTCATGCCGCCGCCGTACGACGAGCCGTTGCCGACGGCGACCAGCGTCGCCTCGGTCTCCAGCGTCTCGCCGCCGTCCAGCGTGATGCAGTACCCGACGGGCCGGAAGGCGGCCAGCTCGGCGACCATGGCGACGTCGTACTTGAAACGGCCGACGGGCAGGCGCATCCGGTTCCCGCGGTCGTTGACCCGGGAGTCGAACCCGGAGGCGAGGACGGTGCCGAACCAGGTGCCGTTCACCCGGCCCAGGTCGACCTCACGCAGCCTCTCCCCCCGCAGCGCCTCGGCGATCATCCGTCCCGCCGCCGCGGGGTCGCCCACAGGCAGGCCGAGGGCGCGCGCGAAGTCGTTGCCCGTCCCGGCGGCCACCAGACCGAAGGGGGTACGGGTCCCGGCGACGGCCTGGAGGGCCAGGTTCGCCATGCCGTCACCGCCGACGGCGACGAGGGCACCGGTGCCGGAAGCGACCGCCTCGCGCGCCCGCGCGAGGGCGTCCACCGGGTCCTCGCCCTGGACCGTCTCGACGGAGAATCCCGCGGCACGCAAAGCGGAAGCGGCCGGCAGCGCCGCTCGGGCGCCCCGGCCGCGGCCCGCGGTGGGGTTGACGAAGAGGGTGATCTCGCTGGTCACAGGCTGACCCTACGAGGTCACGGACTCCGTCAGGTCACGTCGTCATAACCGTTGACCCGGTCCGTACTGGCCTGCTCCGGAAGAGTCGGGGCAGTCGTCACGTTCTCGACGCCGCCGATGTCCTCGGGCGTGAGGTCGAGGTCGGAGGCCTCGTCGTCGGCCGGCCCGGACTCATCGCGCCGGCGCTTACGCCGGTCGTTGAACAGCGAGAAGACGACGGCGCCGAAGTACAGGATCCAGATCGGCCCGGCGAGCGCCAGCATGGTCAGCGGGTCGGTGCTGGGAGTGGCGATCGCCGCGAAGACCGTGATGCCGATGATCATGCCGCGCCACCAGCCGAGCATGCGCCGGCCCGTGATGATGCCCGTCAGGTTGAGCATCACCAGCAGCAGGGGCAGCTCGAAGGAGAGACCGAACACGACCACCATGCGCGTGACCAGGTCGAGCAGGTCGTCCAGCGGCAGCAGGTTGCTGACGCCGTCCGGCGTGAACTCCATCAGGACCTTCGCCGTGGTGGGAAGCACCTTGTAGGCGAAGAACGCGCCACCGAAGAACAGCGGGACGCCGGTACCGACGAACGCGTACGCGTACTTCTTCTCGCTCCTGTGCAGACCCGGGGCGACGAACGCCCAGAGCTGGTAGAGCCAGACCGGCGAGGCGAGCACGACGCCCGCCATCAGCGAGACCTTCAGCGCCAGGGTGAACGGCGCGAGCAGACCGTTGATGGTGATCTGCGCGCACTGGTGGTTCTTGGGCTGCTTCGCGAGTTCGGCGAACGTCTCAGGACACCCGACGGAGTTCAGGACCGGCTTGGTGAAGAAGTTGATGATGTCGTTGTAGTAGAAGGCCGCGACGATCGTCACGAGGACGATCGCCAGCACCGCCTTCGCGAGCCGGTTGCGGAGCTCGCGAAGATGGTCCGCGAGAGGCATACGCCCCTCGGGGTCCTTCTCCGTGTTGCGGGCAGACTTGAGCAACCCACATCCTCATCTCATGCGGCGGGCCGGATGTCACCGGCCCTGCGTCAGCGCTGGGTCGTGTCCGTCGGCTCGTTGACCGGGCGCGAACTGGTCACGTCGCCGGGAGCCGCCTGGATGGTGCGCTGAGCCGGGGTCTGCTCATCGGTGCTCGGCGGACCGGCCGGGGCCGGGGTGGTGCCGCCGTCTTCCTTCATCGCCTTGGCTTCGCTCTTGAGGATCCGGGCGGACTTGCCGAGGGAGCGCGCCATGTCCGGAAGCTTCTTCGCGCCGAACAGCAGGATGATGACGACGAGGATGAGAATGATCTCGGGAGCTCCGAGCCTTCCGAACATAAGTCTTTACCTTCTCACCGAGGCTGCATGGTCGGGGTGCTGGCCGATCGATCGGACGTGTGTCCGGTCATCGTGATGTCAGCGATCGTAACGCTCAGGGGTAAACGCGGGGCAATCCCTGTGCGTACTCCCAGTTCGCGGCCCGCGCCTCATTCTCCGGGCCGCGTCCCTGAGGGTACCTGGCCGCCGTGGCAAGTCGACAGGCTGGCGTGACGCATTACGCATCCATGGAACGACTCATACCGTGTCCATGGAGCGTGCCGCCCCGACCGCGGCTCTCTCCAGGTCTTCGGAGGCCGAGCTGATACGGCGGGCGGAATCGGCGACCTGGCGGCCCAGACGCTCCGCTTCCAGGAAGACACGGACGGCGAGAACCCCGAGAACCGTGATTCCCAGGAAACCCGCGGCGATCGCAAACATCGGCCAGAACATGACGACGACCCTAGTACCCCGGCCCTAGAGGGTGGAGTGCAGCCGCAGCGTGCGGACCCCGCCCCCGGTGAGGAGTTCGACGATGCGTTCTCCGGCAGGCTTGCGGACGGCCGACCCGCACGCGGGGCAGGTGAACGAGTAGAACGTCGTGCGGCTGCTGGCGCCGATGGCCAGGCGCAGGGCACCGGGCTTGAGCTCGAAGCCGGCCCGGCAGTCGGGGCAGGCGGCCTTGAACATCACCTCGACCACCCGGCGCATCCCGGCGAAGGCGGTCCCCACCGACATCTCCGGCGCGCCCGGGGCCGACCCGGCCCGTCCCGTCGTCCCCGTGGCCGACCCGGCGTGCCCCGGCGTCCCCGCCCGCCACACGGAGCCCTGCTTCTCCGGGCTCCCCGGCCTTCCCTGCGCACCAGACGACGACGTCCTCAAAGCCCCTGCTCCCGCCCCTCGTACGGCCTGTCCGGGACCGCCCCGAGCCCGTCCGGCCCGTCGTAGGCGGCGAGCGCCTCGCGGGCCGCGCTGCGGGCGCTGTCCGCGAGAGCCTGCGGCGAGACGATCCGGCCGTCACCGCCGAGACGCAGGGCCAGCCGCCGCAGCGACGTGGGATCGGGGGTCCGCAAGGTGATACGCAGCCCGCCGTCCGGCAGCTCATCCGCGCTGTCGTGCGGGTAGTACTCGGCGACCCAGCGCCCGCCGGGACCCACCTCGACGACCACCTCCGGATCCTCGGCCGCGGGCTGGACCAGCCCCTCGGACAGGTCCCGCAGCTCGATCTCCGGCGGCGCGGACGGCTCGTCCAGGATGCGGATCTCGGCGACCCGGTCGAGCCGGAAGGTACGGCGCGCCTCGGAGCGGCGGCACCAGGCCTCCACATAGGTGTGACCGACGCTGACCAGGCGGATCGGGTCGATCTCGCGTTCGCTCAGCTCGTCCCGCGAGGGCGAGTAGTAGCGGATCCACAGCCGGCGCCGCTCGGAGATCGCCCGGTCCACGTCGGCGAAGACGCCGCCCTCGGACTCGAAGGTCACCGACAGCCGGGAACTGGCACCCGCCGCCTCGCCCGAGGCCGCCTCCACCTTGGCGGTGGCCCGCAGCAGCGCCTGCCTGTCGCCCTCGCGCAGGCCGGGCAGGGTGGACACCGCGCGGGCGGCCACCAGCAGCGCGGTCGCCTCGTCGGCGGCGATCCGCAGCGGCTCGGCGACGTCGTCCGGGTTGTGCCACCAGATCCGGTCGCCGTCGGTGTCGATGTCGAGCAGATCCCCGCCGCGGAAACTGGTCCCGCACAGCGGCAGCACGTCGAGGTCGGAGATCAGCTCGTCCTCGGTGATCCCGAAGGCGCGGGCGACATCGCCGACACGGGCGCCGGGGCGCTCGCGCAGATACGTCACCAGCGAGAGCATCCGCCGGGTCTGGTCGATCGCGTTCGTGGGCCTGGCCGGTTTTCCTGCCACTTTCTTACTTTTCCCCTCAGCCCTTGGCCACGGCGCGCAGCCGGTCGACCACGTCTGCCCGCAGTTCGGCGGGCTCCACGACCACCACGTCCGGCCCGAACTCGACGAGCCAGGCGTCCAGACCGTGCCCGTACGGAATCTCCAACTCGTCCCAGCCGTCGCCCAGTTCCCGTACGGAGACGGCCTTGGAGCGCAGCGGGTAGCCGGCGCCGGAACGCAGCCGGATCAGCGCCGAACGGTCGGTGATCTCCCCCGCCCAGCCGGCCACCGTCTCGCGCACGGTCACGACGTCGGGGACCTCGGCGGTGTAGCGGCCCGCACGCGCGCGGACCTTGCCAGTGATCCGGGAGAGCCTGAAGACGCGCTCGGCGCCGCGGTCACGGTCCCAGCCCGCGAGATACCAGTGGCCGCGCCAGCACTCCAGGGCCCAGGGCTCGACATGCCGGGTCCCGGGCTGCGCCGCGTTGCCCTTGCGGTAGTCGAAGACGACCGGGCGACGGTCGCGGCAGGCGAGCATCAGGGGCTCGAAGGCCGCCTCGTGGACGGGGATGTGCGGTTCGAGGGCGCCGTGGGATCCGTACGGGTCCACGTCCTCGGGCAGACCCGCGGCGCGCAGCTTCTGGAGCGCGCCGCTCGCGGCCCCGGCCAGCCGTGCCTGCTGCCAGACCTTGGCGGCCAGACCGAGGGCGGCGGCCTCCTCGGCGTCGAGGGTGATCGGCGGCAGGCGGTTGCTGTCGCGGCGGGCGAGGTAGCCGACGTCGCCGTCGAGGTTCTCCACCGTCTCGATGACCAGGCCGAGTTCGCGCAGATCGTCCTTGTCCCGCTCGAACATCCGGTTGAAGGCGTCATCCGATCCGGCTTCGAGGTAGGCCTCGATGGACCCGCGGAGTTCCCGCTTGCTGAGCGGCCGCCGCGTCCCGAGCAGACACAGTGCGAGGTTCATCAGCCGCTCGGCCTTGGCAATGGCCATCGACGCCCTTCCTATGGTGCTTCCGACCGATGACCGTACCGCTCCGAAGTGTCGCGGCAAAAGCCGAGGGCCCATGCCCGGACGGACATGGGCCCCAGATGATCGGATCCAGGTCGGATCCGGTCCGCCGTGATCAGACCGCGATCAGGTCGACCACGAAGATCAGCGTCTCACCGGGCTTGATCGCCGGAGTCGGGCTCTGGTCGCCGTAGGCGAGGTGGGCGGGGATGGTCAGCCGGCGACGGCCGCCGACCTTCATGCCCTGCACACCCTTGTCCCAGCCCTTGATGACACGGCCGCCGCCGAGCGGGAAGCGGAACGGCTCGCCCCGGTTCCAGCTCGCGTCGAACTCCTCACCCGTGCTGAACGACACACCCACGTAGTGCACCGTGACGTTCTGACCCGACTTGGCCTCGGGGCCGTCGCCCTCCCAGATGTCCTTGATCTCAAGGTCCGCCGGCGGCTGACCCTCGGGGAAATCGATCTCGGGCTTCTCGATGCTCACGTCTTTGCTCCTGCTTTGTTTACGTAAGGACAACACGGACAGTCTTACATCCCCGGAGGGTTACATCTTCGCCAGGATGTCGACCGAGAAGACCAGAGTGGAGTCCTTCTTGATACCGCTGCCGGCCGGCGGGTTGTCGCCATAGCCCAGAGCCGGCGGAATCACGATCAGGACGCGGCTGCCCACCTTCTTGCCCGTCAGCCCCTGCGCCCAGCCCTTGACGACCTGCTGCAGCGAGAACGACGTCAGCTGACCCCGCTTGTACGTCGAGTCGAACTCCTTGCCGCTGTCCCACAGCACACCCTCGTACTGCACCAGGACGCTGCTGTCGGCCTTGACCTCGTCGCCGTCGCCCTCGATCACGTAGTTCGCCACGAGCTTCGTGGGAGCCGCCTTCTTCGGCACCGTGATCTTGGGAGCGGCGCCGTCCGTGTTCGTGCCGACCGTCGGCAGCGAGGCGTCCTTCTGCGGCACGTTCTTGCCCTTGGCGGAACTCTTGGAGTTGAACGTGTCCTCGATGTCCACCACGAACACCAGAGTGTCCGTGCCCTTGATACCCGCCTGCGCGTTGCCCTCCGAGCCATAACCCCAGGTCGGCGGCACCGCCATCTCGACGCGGCTGCCGGTCTTCTTGCCGACCAGGCCATAACGCCAGCCGTCGATGATGCCGCCCTGCGCCAGCTGGATCACCAGCGGCGTCCCCCGGTCGTAGGAGTTGTCGAAGACCTTCGCCGTCGCCCAGATCTGACCCAGGTAGTTGGCCTGGATGTAGTCGTTCTCCGCGACCGTCTTGCCGTTGCCCGCGATCACCGTCCTGACCGCGAGATCCTTCGACGGCTCCCCGGTGCCCTTGGCCACGGTCGGCTTCTCACCGAACTTCGTACCGGCCGTGATCGCCGGCAGCGGACCGTCGACGATCTTCGGCGGGGGCGGCGCGGACGCCGCCGCGGAAGCCGAAGGCGACGGGCTGTCGCTGGCCTTCGCCGTGTCTGACTTGCCGTCGTCACCGCATCCGGCGAGTGTGACCAGTCCAGCGGGTACGGAGAGAAGGAGTGAGCGTCGGCGCACGGTGGGGGCCTCGTATCGGTCGATCTTGGTGGATGGCGTGCGCGCAACTCTACGACGTGAGCAGGGCGCCGTACGGAAAACGTACGGCGCCCCGCGTTGCGTTCCGCGTCACCCACGGAACTCCCGGCTCACATTCCGGCGATCAGCTTCTCCACCCGGTCGTCCACCGAACGGAACGGGTCCTTGCACAACACCGTGCGCTGCGCCTGATCGTTGAGCTTCAGGTGCACCCAGTCGACGGTGAAGTCCCGCCGCTGCTCCTGGGCCCGCCGGATGAAGTCACCGCGCAGACGCGCCCGAGTGGTCTGCGGCGGCACCGACTTGCCCTCGAAGATCTTCAAGTCGTTGCAGATCCGTGCGGCTTGCCCCTTCCTCTCCAGCAGGTAGTAGAGGCCACGACGGCGGTGGATGTCGTGGTAGGCGAGGTCTATCTGCGCGACCCGGGGGTGCGACATGGTCATGTTGTGCTTCGCCCGGTACCGCTCGATGAGCTGGTACTTCATCACCCAGTCGATCTCGGTACCGATCCGGTCGAGGTCCTCGGCCTCGATCGAGTCGAGCACACGGCCCCACAGTTCGAGGACCTGTTCGACGGTCCCGGTGCGGATACCGCGGCGCTCACAGAAGTCCACGGCCTTCTCGTAGTACTCGCGCTGCACCTCCAGCGCGGAGGCCTCACGGCCGCTGGCCAGGCGCACCTTCCGGCGGCCCGTGATGTCATGACTGACCTCGCGGATCGCCCGAATGGGGTTCTCCAGAGTCAGGTCGCGCATGACGGTGCCCGCCTCGATCATGCGCAGCACGAGGTCCGTGGCACCGACCTTGAGGAGCATCGTCGTCTCGGACATGTTCGAGTCGCCGACGATCACATGCAGACGGCGATAGCGCTCGGCGTCCGCGTGGGGCTCGTCACGCGTGTTGATGATGGGCCGGGACCGGGTCGTCGCCGAGCTGACGCCCTCCCAGATGTGCTCCGCCCGCTGGCTGACGCAGTACACGGCACCGCGCGGAGTCTGCAGCACCTTGCCCGCACCGCACAGCAACTGCCTCGTGACCAGGAACGGGATGAGAATGTCCGCGAGCCGGGAGAACTCCCCGTGCCGGGCCACCAGATAGTTCTCGTGGCACCCGTAGGAGTTTCCTGCCGAGTCGGTGTTGTTCTTGAACAGATAGACGTCGCCCGCGATCCCTTCCTCGTGCAGGCGTCGTTCGGCGTCCACCAGGAGACCTTCGAGAATGCGCTCGCCGGCCTTGTCGTGGGTGACGAGCTCCGTCACGTTGTCACACTCGGGTGTCGCGTATTCCGGATGTGATCCCACGTCGAGATAAAGGCGGGCACCGTTCCGCAGAAAGACATTGCTGCTGCGGCCCCATGACACGACACGGCGGAAGAGGTACCGCGCCACCTCGTCTGGAGACAGCCGACGCTGTCCCCTGAACGTACACGTGACGCCGTACTCGTTCTCCAGCCCGAAAATGCGGCGGTCCATGACTGAACATTACGCCCGATCCCCTGAGCTGAAACGGGGTTCGACGGCTCGGTTTGGATCATTTTCCGATGAGACCGCAACAACCTCGCCCCTCCCGGTAGCTGCGAGGACCCGGCCCGTGGCCAGCAGAACCACCAGCGCGGCAACTCCCGCGACCCCCGGAACGGCGAAGCCCCACCCCGCCCCACCCCACTCCACGACCGGCCCCGCGACACCCGTTCCCACCGAAGCACCCACGGTGAACGTCGTCACAAGCCAGGAAAAAGCCTCGGTGACCGTACCCGTGGGCGCGTGCCGGTCCACCAGCACGAAAGCACACGCGATGCTCGGCGCGAGGAACACCCCGGCAAGCGTCGCAAGCCCCGTCATGGCCACCGGACCCGGCACCAGCACCAGCGGGACGTAACACACCGCCAGAAGGGCCACCAGCACCCGCAGTCGCCGCTCCGGCGCCCCGCCCCAGCGGCGCGCGCCGTAGACCACACCGCCCAGCAGCGCCCCGAGCCCGATGCCCGCCATCAGCCAGCCGTACACCGCGTCCCCACCGTGCGCGTCGGCGTACGACAGCGCCGCCACCGTGATCGAACCGAGCGCGATCCCGATGAACAGGAACGCCCCGAGCAGGGCCAGCAGCCCCGGCGAACGCAGAGCGCCCAGCCAGTGCGCCTCGCGCGGAGCCGAACGCCACGCGCGCGAGGGCTCCGAGACGACCACGGAGAGGGCACCCAGGACACCGATGACGGCCAGGATCAGCAGGGCGGCCTGCGCGGACCAGAGCGACACGCACAGCGTCACCAGCAAGGGTCCGACGGTGAACATGACTTCCTGCGCCACCGCGTCCATCGCGTACGCGGTGTGCACCTGCTCCTCCTCGCCCAGTACGGAGGGCCACAGCGCCCGCAGGCCGCCCTCCAGAGGAGGCGTGAAGAGCCCGGCCACGGCCATCGCGGCGCAGGCGAGCGCCACCGGCTCCGTTCCGGCCAGGGCGAAGACGCCCATGCCGAACGCCGAGACGACCGCGGCGGGCAGCTGCACCCGGGGCTGGCCGTACAGGTCCACGAGCCGGCCGAGCAGCGGCTGCCCGACCGCGTTGGCCACCCCGTACACGGCCGCGAGCGCCCCCGCCAGGCTGTACGTACCGCCCCCGGCCCGCACGAACAGCACGACGGCGATGGCCGCCGTGGCGTTCGGCAGCCGCCCCACCAGCGTCCCCGCGAGCAGCCTGGCGGCATGCCTCGCCCTGAGGATCTCCAGGTATCCCGTGGCCATGGCGTGCCCTTCCGGTAGCGCGTGACGTTCAAGTGTTACGTATAACGTCTCCCTCAATACGTACCATGTGCGCTGACCGGGAGTCCAGACGAAGGAGCAGGCCCACGGTGGCAAGAGGTAGCACGCGCCCCACCAGCCGGGACGTCGCCGAGGCCGCCGGGGTCTCCCAGGCAGCCGTCTCCCTCGTCCTGGGCGACAAGTGGCGCGGCCGCGTCTCCGCCGCGACCGCCGACCGCGTCCGCGACGCGGCCCAGGAACTCGGCTACCGCCCCAACCTGGCCGCCCGCAACCTCCGCCTCGGCCGCACCCGCACCGTCCTGCTGGTCGTCCCCGCCCTCACCACCGAATTCTTCGCGGGCGTCTACACCGGCGCAGCCCGCGTGGCCGCCCAGCACGGCTTCGGAGTCGTCCTCTACCCCTCCCCCGAAGGCATCGGCCCCGCCCGCGACCCCTTCGGCTCCGCCCAGGCCGCCCTCGACGGCGTCATCGCCTCCTCCATGGCGGCCGACGCCCTCACCGCGATCCGCGGCGACCAGCTCCCCCTCGTCATGCTCGACAGCGACCCCGCCGGCAGCCAGGGCGCCGCCACCGTCAACCTCGACATCGCCGACGGCATACGCCAGGTCACCGACCACCTCCTGGCACTCGGCCACCGCCGCTTCCTGCACCTCGCGGCCGACATCCCCTCCTGGACCTTCGAGGTCCGCGCCCGCGAACTGGCCTCCTGCCTCGTCGAAGTCCCCGGAACCAGCCTGCGGGTCGCCCGCGCCCCCATCTCCTTCGAAGACGCCCTGGCCGCCGCCCAGGCCGCACTCTCCACCCCTGGCCCCCGCCCCACCGCGATCGTCTGCGACGACGACAAACTCGCCGCAGGCGCCTACAAAGCCGCCCGCCGCCTCGGCCTGCGCATCCCCGACGACATCTCCGTCACCGGACTCGACGACCTCGCCCTGGCCCGCGCCCTCGACCCCGAACTCACCACCGTCCGCCTGGACGCCGAACGATTCGGC
Source organism: Streptomyces sp. NBC_00386 (assembly GCF_036063235.1). Lineage (NCBI taxonomy): Bacteria > Bacillati > Actinomycetota > Actinomycetes > Kitasatosporales > Streptomycetaceae > Streptomyces > Streptomyces sp. NBC_00386. The sequence continues at coordinate 7,456,516 of NZ_CP107950.1, read as the reverse complement.
GAACAGGGCATGAAAGCCCTCCTGGCCGTCCTCGACGGCCGCACGCCCCCACAGGAGGACATCCCCGTCGAACTCGTCGTACGGGGCTCCACGGCCCCTCCTGGCGCCTAGGACGACCCCCGCCTCCTACCGCACACGGAAGGGGCCGCACCGGTCTGCACCGGTGCGGCCCCTTCCGTATGAACACCCGAACGGACACGAGGTCCGACCACGACCTCACTCGTCGTCGTCGGCGTCCTCGGCCTCCGTCGCCGTCTCCGCGCCCCCGGCCTCCAGCAACCTGTCCAGCTGGCGGCCGACGATCCGCTTGAACTTCCGCTTCTGCGGCCGCGACCGGTCCAGCACCGCGACCTCCAGCCGCTCCGCCGGAATCTCCCGCTCGCCACCGTTCGGCTCCCGGGACAACGACTGGACAGCCAGCTTCAGCGCCTCGGCCAGCGACATGCCGTCCCGGTGCTGCGTATCCAGATACGTACTGATCTGCTCGGCGTTACCGCCGACGGCGACCGAGCCGTGCTCGTCCACGATCGAACCGTCGTGCGGCAGCCGGTAGATCTGGTCACCGTCCGGCGTCTCCCCGACCTCGGCGACCACCAGCTCCACCTCGTACGGCTTCTCAGCCGCCGACGAGAAGATCGTGCCCAGCGTCTGGGCGTACACGTTGGCCAGACCACGAGCGGTCACATCGGCACGGTCGTACGTGTAGCCGCGCAGATCGGCGTAACGCACACCGCCGATCCGCAGGTTCTCGTACTCGTTGTACTTACCGGCGGCCGCGAAGCCGATCCGGTCGTAGATCTCGCTGAACTTGTGCAGCGCGCGGGACGGGTTCTCGCCGACGAACACGATGCCGTCGGCGTACTGCAGCACGACCAGGCTGCGGCCACGGGCGATGCCCTTGCGGGCGTACTCCGCCCGGTCGGCCATCGCCTGCTGGGGTGAGACATAGAACGGCGTCGACACCGGCTATCCGTCCCTTTCTGTCGAAGTCACTGGATCACCTGGGAAAAGAGGCCGGACTCAGAGCAGCGCGGCGCGCGGACCGTCGGGCTGCTCCAGGCGCCGCTCCAGGATCGCGCGGGCGATCTCGGAGGACTCCTCGTCGGTGAGCCGGCGGAAGCCGCTCTCGGTGATCACGGTGACGATCGGGTAGATCCGGCGCGCGACATCGGGACCACCGGTCGCCGAGTCGTCGTCGGCCGCGTCGTACAGGGCCTGGATGACCAGCGTCGTCGCCTGGTCCTCCGTCAGATCCCTGGCGTAGAGCTTCTTCATGGCACCGCGCGCGAAGAGCGAGCCGGAGCCCGTGGCCGCGTAGCCGTGCTCCTCGGAGCGGCCGCCGGTGACGTCGTAGGAGAAGATGCGGCCCTTGCCGCGGTCCACGTCGTAGCCCGCGAACAGGGGGACCACGGCCAGGCCCTGCATGGCCATGCCGAGGTTGGAACGGATCATCGTGGACAGGCGGTTCGCCTTGCCCTCCAGGGAGAGCTGCGCGCCCTCCACCTTCTCGAAGTGCTCCAGCTCCAGCTGGAACAGCTTCACCATCTCCACGGCCAGGCCCGCCGTGCCGGCGATGCCCACCGCCGAGTACTCGTCGGCCGGGAAGACCTTCTCGATGTCGCGCTGGGCGATGACGTTCCCCATCGTGGCCCGCCGGTCACCGGCGAGGACGACTCCACCGGGGAACGTGACGGCGACGATCGTCGTGCCGTGCGGGGCCTCGATCACACCCTGGACGGGCGGCAGTTGCCGCTTGCCCGGGAGCATCTCCGGCTGATGCTCGGACAGGAAGTCCATGAAGGACGACGACCCGGGCGTCAGGAAGGCAGCCGGTAGACGCCCGGTGCTACGAGTGTTGGCTTCCACGCGTTTCCCTCCAGGTAGGCGGCAGCCCGACGAACAGCGTCGGGATCGTCTCCCAACTTGCCGATGGCCGAATTGCAGTTGAAGCACAGTACGCCACGGACACTACCCGTCTTGTGGCAGTGATCCACATGAACGGCAGGAGCTTTCAGGCAGATCACGCAGAGCCCCTTTTGAGAGGCGACCATCGCGTCGCGCTGAGCTTCGGTGAGGCCGTAGCTGCGCTTCAGGTGTCCCGCGCGTCCTTCAACCGCCCGGCACGCCTTGCAACGTGTCGACAGCCCGTCCGAGGCCGTTTCATTGCGATGCCACTCGCTCCACGGTTTGACCTCACCGCATTTGAGGCACAGTTTATGTCCCTCAGGCACGTCCACCTGAGGGCGAACTTTCCGCCCGAGGCTCAGCTGACGCTTTCGGTGATAGTCCGACGCGCAATCTCGACAGTGATGCTGCAGACCGTCCAGATTGGACCGCTTACGAGCGAAGGCCGCGTGCGGTTTGGCTTCGCCGCACCGCACGCAACACTTCACACCTTCTTCATTCTTCAACCCGGAGCCCCCCGTGGTCTTAGATTCGAAGGCTACTCGCCGCCTTTCTGAACGAATGAGCGCACGAAGTCCTCGGCGTTCTCTTCCAAGACATCGTCGATCTCGTCCAGAACCGAGTCGACGTCGTCGCTCAGCTTTTCCTGGCGTTCCTTGAGGTCGTCGGTCGCCTGCGCGTCCTGTGTCTGCTCCTCGGCCTCCTCGGTGGAACGCGTCGCCTTCTGCTGTCCGCCGCCGGTGTCCTTGGTCGCCATAACCCTCACCCCGCTCGGTTCGACGTTCTTGATCAGACCCTACAAGCAGGGTCCGACATCGGCCCCGCAGTTGCTTCAACGTACGGGGACCACCTCGATGATTCCCGTAACGCCGTGTATTCCACCCTGTCCGGCCGGTGCCGTCCCGGGGGAAGCTCAGTTGCCCGACAGCACCCTGACCAGGTCCTCGGCCGTACGGCAGCGGTCCAGGAGCGCCTTGACGTGATTACGCGTTCCGCGAAGCGGCTCCAGGGTTGGGACGCGCTGGAGCGAGTCCCGGCCGGGCAGGTCGAAGATCACCGAGTCCCAGGAGGCCGCCGCCACGTCGTCCGCGTACTGTTCCAGGCAGCGCCCGCGGAAGTAGGCGCGGGTGTCCTCCGGCGGTGTCGTGCGGGCCCGCTCGACCTCGCCCTCGTCCAGCAGGCGCTTGATCTTGCCCCGGGCGGCCAGACGGTTGTAGAGGCCCTTCTCGGCCCGTACGTCGGCGTACTGGAGGTCGACCAGGTGCAGCCGGGCGGCGTCCCAGTCGAGGTCATCGCGGCGCCGGTAGCCCTCCATGAGCTCCCGCTTGGCGACCCAGTCGAGCTCTCCGGCGAGGCTCATCGGGTCGTTCTCCAGGCGGTTCAGGGTGTCCTCCCAGCGCAGGAGGACGTCCTTGGTCTGTTCGTCGGCGTCCGCCCCGAACCGCTCCTCCACGTATTTGCGCGACAGCTCGAAGTACTCCATCTGCAGTTGCACGGCGGTGAGCGTGCGGCCGCTGCGGAGCGTGACCAGGCGCTTGAGGGTCGGGTCGTGGGAGACCTGGTGGAGGGTGCGTACGGGCTGGTCGACGGCCAGGTCGACGGCGATGAAGCCGTCCTCGATCATGGAGAGGACCAGTGCCGTCGTGCCCAGCTTGAGGTAGGTCGAGATCTCGGAGAGGTTGGCGTCTCCGATGATCACGTGCAGCCGGCGGTACTTCTCGGCGTCGGCGTGCGGTTCGTCGCGGGTGTTGATGATGGGGCGCTTGAGGGTCGTCTCCAGGCCTACCTCGACCTCGAAGTAGTCGGCGCGCTGGCTGAGCTGGAAGCCGTGCTCGTGTCCGTCCTGGCCGATGCCGACGCGGCCCGCTCCGGTGACGACCTGGCGTGAGACGAAGAACGGCGTGAGGTGCCGCACGATGTCCGAGAAGGGGGTCTCCCGCTTCATCAGGTAGTTCTCGTGCGTGCCGTAGGAGGCGCCCTTGTTGTCGGTGTTGTTCTTGTAGAGGTGGATCGGCTGCGCGCCGGGAAGCTGGGCGGCGCGCTCCGCGGCCTCGGCCATGATGCGCTCGCCGGCCTTGTCCCACAGGACCGCGTCCCGCGGGTTGGTGACTTCGGGGGAGCTGTATTCCGGGTGTGCGTGGTCGACGTACAGCCGTGCACCGTTGGTGAGGATGACATTGGCCAGGCCGATGTCCTCGTCGGTGAGCTGGCTGGTGTCGGCGGCCTCCCGGGCGAGGTCGAAGCCTCGCGCGTCCCGCAGCGGGTTCTCCTCCTCGAAGTCCCAGCGGGCGCGGCGCGCCCGGTGCATCGCCGCCGCGTAGGCGTTGACGATCTGGGACGAGGTGAGCATGGCATTGGCGTTGGGGTGACCGGGGACGGAGATCCCGTACTCCGTCTCGATGCCCATTACTCGCCGTACGGTCATGCGGCCCTCCTTGCCCGGCGGCGCCCTCGGTCGGGGCGCTGCTCAAGTACCGCTGGCGCTCCGGTGCGTGTGCGGTGCCCGTCCCCGCACTGCGCGACTCGGCGGTACGAAAGAGCCTAGAACGCCACTGCGCTGGTGGGGAGATCATTTGCGTCATTGCTGTGCTCCGGCCTTGTCCTGAAAAACAGTCGGCTGCGGGTACCCGTCGAGGGCACCCGCAGCCGCCCTGTCTTTTACAGGTATTGACCGGTGTTGGCCACCGTGTCGATGGAGCGTCCGGTGTCCGCGCCCTGCTTTCCGGTGATGAGCGTACGGATATAGACGATCCGTTCGCCCTTCTTTCCGGAGATCCTGGCCCAGTCGTCCGGGTTGGTGGTGTTGGGCAGGTCCTCGTTCTCCTTGAACTCGTCCACGCATGCCTGGAGGAGGTGGGAGACCCGGAGGCCCTTCTGGCTGTGCTCCAAGAAGTCCTTGATGGCCATCTTCTTGGCGCGGCCGACGATGTTCTCGATCATGGCGCCGGAATTGAAGTCCTTGAAGTAAAGGACTTCCTTGTCACCGTTGGCGTAGGTGACCTCCAGGAAGCGGTTCTCCTCCGATTCGGCGTACATCTGCTCCACGGCTGTCTGGATCATGCCGTGGACGGTGGCCGCCCTGTCGCCGCCGTGCTCTCCCACGTCCTCGGGGTGCAGCGGAAGACGCTCGGTGAGGTACTTCTGGAAGATGTCCTTCGCCGCCTCGGCGTCCGGGCGCTCGATCTTGATCTTCACGTCGAGCCGGCCGGGCCGCAGGATGGCGGGGTCGATCATGTCCTCACGGTTCGAGGCACCGATCACCACCACGTTCTGCAGGCCCTCCACGCCGTCGATCTCCGCGAGCAGCTGCGGGACGATGGTGTTCTCCACGTCCGAGCTGACGCCTGATCCACGGGTGCGGAAGAGGGATTCCATCTCGTCGAAGAAGACGATGACGGGTGTGCCCTCGCTGGCCTTCTCCCGGGCACGCTGGAAGATGAGCCGGATCTGCCGCTCGGTCTCACCGACGTACTTGTTCAGGAGCTCGGGGCCCTTGATGTTGAGGAAGAAGCTCTTACCGGTGGCCTGTCCGGTCACTTCGGCGACCTTCTTGGCCAGCGAATTGGCCACGGCCTTGGCGATGAGGGTCTTTCCGCATCCGGGGGGCCCGTACAGCAGGACGCCCTTGGGCGGCCGCAGTTCGTGCTCCTTGAAGAGGTCGGGGTAGAGGTACGGGAGCTCGACCGCGTCGCGGATCATCTCGATCTGGCCGCCCAGACCGCCGATCTGCTCGTAGCCGATGTCCGGGACCTCTTCGAGGACGAGTTCCTCGACCTCGCTCTTCGGAACGATCTCGTAGACATAGCCGGAACGGGGTTCGAGGAGCAGGGCGTCCCCGGGACGGATATTGACGTCCAGGAGCGGCTCGGCGAGCCGGACCACCCGTTCCTCGTCGGTGTGCCCCTGCACGAGGGCGCGCTCGCCGTCCTCCAGGATCTCCTTGAGGGTGACGATCTCGCCGACGCTCTCGTATTCCATGGCCTCGACCACGTTGAGAGCTTCGTTGAGCATCACTTCCTGGCCGCGCCTGAGCTCGTCGAGCTCCACGCTGGGGCTGACGTTCACCCGGAGCTTGCGGCCCCCGGTGAAGATGTCCGCCGTGCCGTCCTCGTTCGCCGTGAGGAAGACACCGAAGCCGGCCGGCGGCTGTGCGAGCCGGTCGACCTCCTCCTTGAGGGCCACGATCTGGTCGCGGGCCTCACGGAGAGTGTTGGCGAGCCGCTCGTTCTGTGCGGACACGCCTGCCAGGTTGGTCTGCAACTCGACGATCCGCTCTTCGAGAATCCTCGTGTGTCGCGGAGAGTCGGCGAGCTTGCGTCGCAGGACGGCGATCTCCTGCTCAAGGTAGGCAATCTGCCCGGCGGGGTCATCGGACCCTCTTCCCGGGCGGATGCCGCGGTTCATGTCGTCGTCGTGGGCTGCCACGGTCCTCACCTCCTCCAAGGGGAGCTGGACGCTTCCAGACCCTACCTGGGTGGGTGTCGATTGAAACCCCTAGATCACAAAGACTGTCGGGGTGTGTCCGATCTTCACCCTTGCGCTCTCCCTCACGCCAGGGGAATACCCACCGAACATGATTGGGAAGCGGGCGGAGGTAGGGTCGAAGTGTTCAACACCCGTCAGAGCTGGCCCGATTCCCCAGTCTTCGGTCCGCTCGACGCAGAAAACGGCAGGAGAAATGACCGTGCAGCAGGAGGCCGGAGTCGACGGCGAGGCGCTTGAGGTCTGGATCGACCAGGATCTCTGTACCGGCGACGGGATCTGTGTCCAGTACGCGCCCGAGGTCTTTGAGCTGGACATTGACGGCCTGGCCTATGTGAAGAGCGCCGAGGACGAGCTTCTGCAGGCCGTGGGGGCCACAACGCCCGTGCCCCTGCCGCTTCTGCGCGATGTGGCGGACTCGGCAAAGGAGTGTCCGGGGGACTGCATCCATGTCCGTCGCGTTTCGGACAAGGTCGAGATCTTCGGTCCCGACGCGGAGTGACCGTTCGGGCACCCCGCGTCACCGTGTGACCGGTTCCTCACACCCTCCGCGACGCGGAGGGTGTTGTCTTTTGTTCGGGTCTTGCGCCGGGGGCGCGTTCAGGCACCGCGTGCTTCGGACGGTGTCGAGCGGATGAACGCGCCGTTCTTCCACTGCCACTTGGCGTTCTGCCTCAGGTCGGGGCAGCAACTCGGTACGTCGGCCGAGGAGTAGCCGAGCAGCGTGGCGGTGACGTCTCCGTCGCTGACCGCGAAGTCCGTGACGCTGAGCCGGTCCTTGGGATCGATCAGGGTCGCGACGACCCGGGGCCGCTGTGCTCCCTCGGCCTGGGTGAGGACGTAGACGCCGCTGGGCGGGGTGCCCGAGCCCGCGTCGCAGCGGACGACGGCCACGGTCTCCGGGCGGCCGTCGCCGTCCAGGTCTCCGGAGGCCTTCTTCTCGACGAGGGCCTTGACGGGTCCGCAGACGATCGGGAAGTCGACGCCGGTCGGGTCGGGGGCTGCCGCCGGGGCCGCCGGTGCCGTCGCCGCGCTGGGGCCTGCGCCGGGCTGGGCCGCCCTCGCCGGGTCGGGCTGGACGAGGGAGGACAGTGCCACGACTCCGGCGATGGCGGTGGCCGTGGCGACCCACTGGATGGGGCTGGTCTGTGTGTGTGCCAGTTCCGGGACAACGGATTGCTGCACTTGGGGTTTCTCCCGCGAGGGCTGTGCCGGTGGGGTGGGTGTCCCGCATGGTGCCACACGTCACAGGCTGGTGGAACGGCGGGGTCCGGACTTGTGAGGCGTTCCGGCGCGCTCTTCGGCGGGCCTCTGTACGGCTCCGGCCGAGGTGTCGGGAGGGGGCCGCAGGAGTGCGCTGTCCGCCGGGTCCCGGCGGACAGCGGCGCTGTGTGCAGGGGCATGGCGGGCCCGCCGGGGCTCGGGTGCGGTTCGGTCCGGGGACGCGTGCGTGAGGGGCGTGTACGGGGCTGCCGCCGGCGGCGTCGGCCGCCCACGGGCTGCGGGCCGACGGCGCTGTCTCAGGCGCCCGCTGCCCGGCCGGAGACAGTGTCTGAGGAGCCCCGGCGTCGCTCCACCGCGGTCCTGGGGCAGGCCCGTGCCGTGGGTATCCCGGGGGCATTCCGGGAGGCCTGTCGGCGCGCTCCGCGGGCACCCCGCCGCCCGGCCCGCCGGGCTTTCGCCCGGCGCACCTGGCTGCCTCTCGGCAGACCTTGCCCGCGGGGCCTCACAGCCCGTCGGCTGCCGTGTGAACGGCCCGCCGGCCGGGCTCGGGAGGCCGGTCGCCTCGGCTTCCCGGGTCCGTCCACCGGTTTCTGGTGGCGGGTCAGCGGGTCAGCGGGTCAGCGGGTCAGCGGGTCAGCGGGTCAGCGGGTGTGCCAACACAAAAGCGCTGTGGCCGAGTTCCCGGAGGGTTCCGGGAACTCGGCCACAGGCGTGGTGCGTTGGGTACGTCAGCGGGCGGCGCCGCCGTCGGCGTTGGGTCCGGAGTAGTCCTCGCCGTACGAGCCCTTGGAGGGGCGGCGGCGGCGCATGGGCGGCTCGACGCCGTCCGCGAGGCGGCGGGCGGTGAGCAGGAAGCCGGTGTGGCCGATCATCCGGTGGTCCGGGCGGACGGCCAGGCCCTCGATGTGCCAGTTGCGGATCATCGATTCCCAGGCGGTCGGCTCGTTGAAGCAGCCGATCTCGCGGATCGACTCGACGGTCCGCGCGAGCTGGGTGGTGGTCGCCACGTAGCAGCAGAGGATGCCGCCGGGGACCAGCGCCTTGGAGACGGCCTCCAGGCACTCCCAGGGAGCGAGCATGTCGAGGATGACGCGGTCGACGTCGGCGTCGTTCAGGTTGTCCTGGAGGTCGCCGACGGTGAGCTGCCAGGCGGGGTGGGGTCCGCCGAAGTAGCGCTCCACGTTCTGCTGGGCGATCTCGGCGAAGTCCTCGCGGCGCTCGTAGGAGTGCAGCATGCCCTGGTCGCCGATGGCGCGCAGCAGGAAGCTGCTCAGCGAGCCGGAGCCGACTCCCGCTTCCACGACGCGGGCGCCGGGGAAGATGTCGGCGAAGGCCAGGATCTGCCCCGCGTCCTTGGGGTAGACCACGGCGGCGCCGCGGGGCATGGACAGGACGTAGTCGGGGAGCAGGGGGCGCAGCGCGAGATAGGCGACGTTTCCCGTGGTGCGGACAACGCTGCCCTCGGGAGCACCGATCAGCTCGTCGTGGGGGAAGGAACCCTTGTGGGTGTGGAAGTTCTTCCCGGCCTCGAGCGTGAACGTGTAGTGGCGGCCCTTGGGGTCGGTCAGCTGAACCTGGTCCCCGACCTTGAAGGGCCCGCGCCTGCGGGCGGCACCGGTCGGTTCGGACATGTGAACAGCCTACCGGTCCCCGGCGGGGCCGCCGACCACGGTCAGGAGGGGCGGGCCATGGCTTTGACGAAGGCGCGTTCCACGTCGGCGGCGGACAGGACGCCGTAGATCTCGCCGGAGTCCTCGACGACGAGGTACTCGGTGGCGGGGCTGGCGCGCAGGACGTCGAGGAGGTCCTCTCCGGCGAGTTCGGCGGAGACCCGCATGCCGTCGGTGAGGTCCTGGGCGAGGCCGCTGACGGCGACCCAGGGGCGGCGGTGTTCGGGGACGCCGACGATGGCGGCTTCGCGGACCAGGGAGAGGGGTTCGCCGTCGGCGTCGACGACGACGAGGGCGCGGGCGCCGACGTCGTTGGCGCGGCGCAGTGCCTCGGAGAGGGGGGTGGTGGTCTCGACGGGGACGGCGCGGCGTGTGAGGGAGCGGGCGCGCAGTTCCGGCAGGTGTTCGCGCAGGCGGGCCATGCGGAGGCTGTTGCCGGCGCCGGTCCAGATGATGGCCGCGAGGATGGCGGCGAGGAGGGCGTCGGTGATGGTGTCCATGCTGCCGACGTTCTCGGGGGCTGCGCCGAGTGTCCCGGACTGGGTGAGGAGGGGCAGTCCGACGAGTACGGAGACGGCGAGGGCGCGGCCGACCCATGCGGCGGCGACTGTGCCGCTCATGGCTCTGCCGGTGATCTTCCAGACGACGGCGCGGAGCATGCGGCCGCCGTCGAGGGGGAGGCCGGGGAGGAGGTTGAAGGCGGCGACGATGAGGTTGGAGATCATCAGGCCGGCGAGCAGGACGCCGGGGACGGTGCCGGGCTCGACGGGCAGCATGGCGAGGTAGAAGAGGCCGGACAGGACGAGGGAGAGGAGGGGGCCGACGAAGGCGAGGACGAATTCGCGGCCGGGGGTCTCGGCTTCCTTCTCGATTTCGGAGACGCCGCCGAAGAACTGGAGCTGGATGCGGCGGACCGGGAGTTTGAAGCGGAGGGCGGCGACGGTGTGGGCGAGTTCGTGGACGAGTACGGAGGCGTAGAAGGCGACGGCGAAGAAGAGGGAGACGAGGTAGCGGGCTGCGCCGAGTTCGGGCAGGACGCGGTCGAGCTGGCCGCCGAAGACCCAGGTGATCAGGGCGGCTACGAGGAACCAGCTGGGTGCGACGTACACGGGTACGCCGAAGGGCCGGCCCATGAGGAGTCCGCCGCCGGGGTCCTTGGGCCGGCGTGGGGGGCGTCCTTTGGTGGTGCCGGTGCGGCGGGCGCCGGTGAGTCCGTCGTGGTCCTGGCCCTGGATCTGGCCGTAGGCCGGCTCGGAGGGTTCGGAGGGCCGGGAGGGTTCGCCGTGGGCTGCGATCTCCTCGGTGCGCTCGGTGGAGGCGGGCGCCTTCGCCAGGGGGTCGCGGGCCGGTTCGGGGTGGGCCGCGGTCTCGGGCGCGGGGGTCGCCTCGGGTCCGGGCCGGCCGGGATCCGTGGTGGCGTCGTGGGGGCCGGTCTCCGGCTGGTCGGGGGCCTCGTCGCCCGGGCGGGGGGTGTCCTCGGACCGTGCGGGGGGCTCGCTCGCGGCCCGGGTGCCGGTGTCCGTGCCGGACTGCGTCCGGGTCCGGGAGTCGTGATCGGGGGCCGTGGGGTTCGGCCCGGTGGTCTCGGGCCCTGCCGGTCCGGGGTGCGCGCCGGAGGCCGGACCGGTGGAGGCCGAGGGCCTCCCGTGGCGCTCGGTCGCCTCGCCGGTGCCGGACCGCGGCTGCCCGCTCCCGCCGCTCTCGTCCACGATGTCCCCTCGTTCGAAGCGTCCCCCGCCCCCGGTTCATGCGGAACGGGAGGGTCTGGGTCGATGGTATGCGGCCGTCGCGGTGCGTTCCGCCCCGGCACCCCTTCTGTTTTGCGTGCCGTCGTGCCCGCCGGGACCGGTTCACTGTCGGTGGCGGGCCGTATGGTCTGTTGTCATGGAAACCAGCACCGAGGGCGCTGTGCCCGAAGAAGCGGCCGTGACCGGCGGGGCCGTCGCCGACGGTCCGGCTCCCGTGGTCGCGCGCGCGCCCGCCTCGCTGTCGCCCTCGCGTGCCAGTGACTTCATGCAGTGTCCGTTGCTGTACCGGTTCCGGGTGATCGACAAGCTGCCGGAGAAGCCGAGTGAGGCGGCGACCAGGGGGACGCTGGTGCACGCGGTCCTGGAGCGGCTGTTCGACGCGCCGGCCGTGGACCGGACGGCACCGCGTGCCAAGTCGTTGATCCCCGCGCAGTGGGACCGGCTGCGGGAGACGAAGCCGGAGGTCGTGGAGCTGTTCGCGGACGACCCGGAGGGCGAGCGGCTGGCGCGCTGGCTGTCCGAGGCGGAGCGGCTGGTGGAGCGCTGGTTCACGCTGGAGGACCCGACGCGGCTGGAGCCGGCCGAGCGGGAGCTGTTCGTGGAGGCGCGGCTGGATTCCGGGCTGACGTTGCGCGGCATCATCGACCGGGTCGATGTGGCGCCGTCGGGCGAGGTCCGGATCGTGGACTACAAGACGGGGAAGGCGCCGCGGCCCGAGTACGCCGAGGGTGCTCTGTTCCAGATGAAGTTCTACGCGCTGGTGGTGTGGCGGCTGAAGCGGGTGGTTCCGCGCCGTCTCCAGCTGGTCTATCTGGGCAGCGGTGACGTGGTGACGTACGACCCCGAGATCGGGGATCTGGAGCGGGTCGAGCGCAAGCTGCTCGCGCTGTGGGACGCGATCCGGGAGGCGACGGAGACGGGTGAGTGGCGGCCGCGTCCCACGAAGCTCTGCGGCTGGTGTGATCACCAGGCGGTGTGTCCGGAATTCGGTGGTACTCCCCCGGTGTATCCGCTCCCGGTCAGGGCGCCCGGGTCGGGCACCGGGTAGCAGGGCAGAATGGGGCCGGACTAGCGAAGGAGACTTACGTGGCCATCCGCGTCCTACTGGTCGACGACCAGCCGCTGCTGCGCACCGGCTTCCGGATGATTCTGGAGGCGGAGCCGGATCTCGCGGTCGTCGGCGAGGCCGGTGACGGTCTCCAGGCACTCGATCAGGTTCGTGCCCTGCAGCCCGATGTGGTTCTGATGGACATCCGTATGCCGCGGATGGACGGTGTGGAGGCGACGCGGCAGATCACCGGGCCGGGCCGGGACGGTCCGGCGAAGGTTCTGGTGCTGACGACGTTCGACCTCGACGAGTACGTGGTGGAGGCGCTTCGGGCGGGTGCCAGCGGTTTCCTCCTCAAGGACGCGCCGGCCAATGAGCTGGTGCAGGCGATCCGGGTGGTCGCGGCGGGCGAGGCGATGCTCGCGCCGAGCATCACGCGTCGGCTGCTGGACAAGTACGCGGGTCATCTGCCGTCCGGGGACGAGCCGGTTCCGGACACGTTGCACACGCTGACCGACCGTGAGGTCGAGGTGCTGAAGCTGGTGGCGCGCGGTCTGTCGAACGCGGAGATCGCGGCCGATCTGTTCGTCAGCGAGACGACGGTCAAGACGCATGTGGGGCATGTCCTGACGAAGCTGGGGCTGCGCGACCGGGTGCAGGCCGCAGTGTACGCGTACGAGAGCGGGCTGGTGCGTCCGGGGGCGCAGTAGCGCCGGCCGGTACCGGTCTGTCCGAGGCAGCGCGAAGGGCGCCCGTTCCCCTGGGGAACGGGCGCCCTTCGCGTGGGACGGTCAGGTGCGGCGCCCGGCCGGGCCTCGGACGGTCCCGCGGTGTGCGTGCGGGCATGTGCCACGGTGTGGATGCCGGCACGTGCCACAGCGTGGGTACGGGCACGTTCCGCGTCCTTGAAGCCGAAAGACCCGGGACCGTCGGGTCCCGGGTCGGGCCCGGGGCTTCACAGCCCCGGGTCGGTTGCTTGGGTCACTCGCTGACGCCGCGGCTCAGCTCCCACAGCTGGAGGGTGGAGGAGGAGTTGAGCGCCCACTCCGAGCCCGTGATGTCGTCACGCGCGGCGATGTACTGCTTGCCCTGCCAGAGCGGGATGATGGGGACATCGTCGGCCACGATGTCCTGGATCTCCGTGAGGCTCTTCGACGCGGTGAGGCGGTCGGCCTCGCGGCGGGAGTCCGGGATCAGGGTGTTGTTGATCTTGGTGTTCACGTACGGCGAGCCAAGGAAGTTGTCCTTGTCGAGGAACGGCGCCAGGTAGTTGTCGGCGTCGGGGAAGTCGGGGAACCAACCCATGCCGTAGACGTCGTAGGCGCCCTTCTGCTCGGCCGGGCGGAACTTGGCCCAGGGCGTGCCCTGGATGTCGACGTCGAAGAGGCCGCTCTTGTTGAGCTGGCTCTTCAGGACCTGGAACTCCTGCTCGGTGACCGCACCGTAGTGGTCGGTCGTGTAGTGCAGGGTCATCTTGACCGGGGTGGTGATGCCGGCCTTGGTGAGCAGCGTCTGGGCCCTGCTGACGCTCGGGTCGCCGTACTTGTTGAAGAAGGCGTTGGCGTGGCCCGTGATGGTCGCCGGGACGAGCGAGTACAGCGGCTCGGCCTGGGAACCGTAGACCTTGGAGACGAGCTCGCCGCGGTTGATCACCTGGGCCATGGCCTGGCGGACGGCCGCCGACTTCACCGACGTGGCGTTGGTGTTGAAGGCCAGGTAGCGGATCTCGAGGCCGGGCATCTCGTTCAGGTTGACGTTGCCACCCGAAGCGTTGTCCAGCTTGTTGATCTGGTCCGGCGTCATCGAGCGCGTCATCAGGTCGATGTCGCCCTTTTCGAGGGCCGCACCCATGGTGTCGGCGTCCGCGAAGGAGCGCATCTCGACCTTGGAGTTCTTGACCTTCAGCTGACCCGTGTACCGGGAGTTCTTCGTGAAGATGGCCTTGGTGACGGTGTCGTCACTGGACTCGATCTTCACGGTGTACGGACCGGAGCCGTCCACGGAGAAGCCGTCGCGCAGCTTGTTCTTCTCGTAGTCGTTCGGGTTCACGATGCCGGCGACCGGGGTCGACAGCTTGAACGGGAAGGTCGCGTCGGCGATCTTGAGGTGGAAGATCACCTCGCGGTCGCCGCGGGTCTCGACGGTGTCGACGGTGGACAGCAGGCCGGCCACACCACTGTCGGCCTTGATGGCCCGCGCACGGTCGATGGAGAACTTGACGTCCTTCGCGGTGATCGAGTCACCGTTGGAGAACTCCAGGCCCTCGCGCAGGGTGCACGAGTAGCGCTCGTTCCCGCTGTCGGTGAACCCGCACTTCTCGGCCGCCTCGGGCTGGGGCTCGCCGTCACCACGCGGCTGGACCATCAGCGTCTGCACGGTCTGACGCAGGACGTTCCAGGTGCCGACGTCGTACGCGTACGCCGGGTCGAACGGTGCCGGGGCTTCCTTCGACGCGGTGAACTGGTCCGTGGTACCAACAACGATGGCATCGCCGCTGTCGCCCCCGCTGGCGGACCCGCCGCACGCGGCGAGCACTGGGGCGAGCAGGCCGACCACGGCCGGCATCACCAAAGTCTTGCGGTTCATGCTCGTGTTTCTCCAGAGCTGTAGGTTCCGCGAACCGGCATGCAGGGGTGGCGCGGCGGGTCACGGGGTTACGGCGATGTTCTCGCGATGACATTAGTCCGCACCACAGGGTCGGCAATCCGATACGGGAGCCGTCTTCCGCTCACGCTGCGAAACGGGGCGCGGACGCACCGATAACCCGACACGGGAAGGATTAGTGCAGGGTTTCATCAATCGGGACACAAGGGCACGTCAGTGTGTAACGAATGGGCGACGGGGGCACAAGTCGGTCCCACTGTCGACCCTCCGCCATGTGGCGAACGTCACACGGTAAAATTGATTGAAGCTTCCGGAATTAGTCGTTCCGCCCCGATATGCATTCCATCGGGCCCTCGCCCGCGGTTATCACACGGAACGGCCGAGCCCTTTCCGCGCATTCGGCTCGGCACGCTGCGTGATGAACGCGATGACGTTCGGTGATCGCATCAGTGGGCTTTTGTCATCAGACGATGCAGAAAGGGCAGGTCGACCTCTTCGAGGGAATTCACGACGGTGCGACGGGCGGCCGGGGCGATGGGCGCGACCGAGGGCACCGCGATCACCTGGCAGCCCGCGGCCTCGGCGGAGGCGACACCGGTCGAGGTGTCCTCGATGACGGCGCAGCGTGCCGGTTCGGCGTCGAGCCGGGCGGCCGCGAGGAGGTACGGGTCGGGGAACGGCTTGGTCCGCTCCACCTCGTCGCCCGCGACGGTCAGGGCGAAGAAGTGCGAGCCGATCGTGCCCAGGACGCGGTCGATGATCCGCCGGTGCGAGGCGGAGACGAGCGCGGTGGGGATCTCGTGCGCCGCGAGTTCGGCGAGCAGCCGGGCGGCGCCCGGCATCAGCGGCAGGGAGTGGCCGATGCGCTCCTCGAAACCGTCGTTGAGCAGCACGGACAGTTCGGGCAGCGTGATGTCGGCGCCGGTGGCCTCGATGAGGAAACCCGCGCTGCGGGTCATCGGGCCGCCGACCACCACATGGCGCCAGGAGTCGTCCAGCGCGTGTCCGAGGGACGCGAAGACCGCGACCTCCACGTCCCACCAGAAGCCCTCGGTGTCCACCAGGGTTCCGTCCATGTCGAGGAGCACGGCCTGCAGGGCTGAGCCTTCGGCCGTACGGATTCCGAGCGCGGGGACCGTACTGGTCATCCTGGCGCACCTCCTTGAGGGACGACCAGGCCGGTCGCTCCCTGGAGCGCCAGGGGACAACCGGCCTGCGATGGACCGATAAGTGTACGACTTATCCGATCAGCGTGCGCCGCGGCGCGTGCCGCGGCGCGTCGGGACCTCACCGTGCGTTGAAGTACTTGGCCTCGGGGTGGTGGATCACGATGGCGTCGGTCGACTGCTCGGGGTGGAGCTGGAACTCCTCGGAGAGGTGGACGCCGATGCGCTCGGGTTCCAGGAGCTGCGCGATCTTGGCGCGGTCCTCCAGGTTCGGGCAGGCGCCGTAGCCGAGGGAGAAGCGGGCCCCGCGGTACTTGAGGGAGAACATGTCGGCGATCTCGGAGGGGTCCTCCCCCGCGAAGCCGAGCTCGGAGCGCACGCGGGCGTGCCAGTACTCGGCGAGTGCTTCGGCGAGCTGCACGGACAGTCCGTGCAGTTCGAGGTAGTCGCGGTAGGCGTTGGCCTCGAAGAGCTTGGCGGTCTCCTCACCGATCCGGGAGCCGACGGTGACGACCTGGAGGCCGACCACGTCGGTCTCCCCCGACTCCTCGGGGCGGAAGAAGTCGGCGAGGCACAGCCGTCGGCCGCGGCTCTGGCGGGGGAAGGTGAAGCGGGTCCGCTCGTTGCCCTGGTCGTCGAGGATGATCAGGTCGTCGTCCTTGGAGACGCAGGGGAAGTAGCCGTAGACCACGGCGGCTTCCAGCAGGTTGTCGGTCTGAAGACGGTCGAGCAGCCCGCGCAGTCGCGGCCGGCCCTCGGTCTCGACGAGTTCCTCGTAGGTCGGGCCGTCGCCGGCGCGGGCCTGCTTGAGGCCCCACTGGCCCTTGAAGAGGGCGCCCTCGTCCAGCCAGGAGGCGTACTCCTTGAGCTGGATGCCCTTGATCACGCGGGTGCCGGTGAAGGGAGTCTTCGGTACGGGGTTGTCGGTGGAGATGTCGGAGCGAACGTGTCCCTCCTGCGGGCGCTCCTCGATCTCGGCGGAGGCGGTGGCGCGCACCCGGCGCTGCTTGAGTTCGGGCAGGACCGCGCCGGGCACCCCGCGCTTGACGCCGATCAGGGCGTCCATGAGGCGCAGGCCCTCGAAGGCGTCGCGGGCGTAGCGGACCTCGCCCTGGTAGATCTCGTGGAGGTCCTGTTCGACGTAGGCGCGGGTCAGGGCCGCGCCGCCGAGGATGACGGGGTAGTCGGCGGACATGCCCCGCTGGTTCAGCTCCTCCAGGTTCTCCTTCATGATCACCGTGGACTTGACCAGGAGCCCGGACATGCCGATGACGTCGGCCTTGTGCTCCTCGGCGGCGTCCAGGATCGCGGAGACCGGCTGCTTGATGCCGAGGTTGACGACGTTGTAGCCGTTGTTGGACAGGATGATGTCGACGAGGTTCTTGCCGATGTCGTGGACGTCGCCGCGCACGGTGGCGAGCACGATGGTGCCCTTGCCCTCGGAGTCCGACTTCTCCATGTGGGGTTCGAGGTAGGCGACGGCCGTCTTCATGACCTCGGCGGACTGGAGGACGAACGGCAGCTGCATCTGGCCGGAGCCGAACAGCTCGCCGACCACCTTCATGCCGTCCAGCAGGGTCTCGTTGACGATGTCGAGGGCGGGCCGGTCCTGGAGGGCCTCGGCGAGGTCGGTCTCCAGGCCGTTCTTCTCGCCGTCGATGATCCGCCGCTTGAGGCGTTCGTCCAGGGGGAGCGCGGCCAGTTCCTCGGCCTTGCCCGCCTTCAGCGACTTGGTGGTGGCGCCCTCGAACAGGGCCATCAGCTTCTGCAGCGGGTCGTAGCCCTCGGCCCGGCGGTCGTGGATGAGGTCGAGGGCGGTGGTGACCTCCTCCTCGCTGAACCGGGCGATCGGGAGGATCTTGGACGCGTGCACGATGGCCGAGTCCAGGCCCGCCTTGACGCACTCGTCGAGGAAGACCGAGTTGAGCAGGATGCGGGCGGCCGGGTTGAGGCCGAAGGAGATGTTGGACAGGCCGAGCGTGGTCTGTACGTCCGGGCGGCGGCGCTTGAGCTCGCGGATCGCCTCGATCGTCGCGATGCCGTCCTTGCGGGACTCCTCCTGGCCGGTACAGATCGTGAAGGTCAGGGTGTCGATGAGGATGTCGGACTCGTGGATGCCCCAGTTGGACGTGAGGTCCTCGATGAGCCGTTCGGCGATGGCGACCTTGGTCTCGACGGTGCGGGCCTGGCCCTCCTCGTCGATGGTCAGCGCGATCAGCGCGGCACCGTGCTCCTGCGCCAGTCGGGTGACCTTCGCGAACCGGGACTCGGGGCCGTCGCCGTCCTCGTAGTTGACGGAGTTGAGGACCGCGCGGCCGCCGAGGCGCTCCAGGCCCGCGCGCAGGACCTCGACCTCGGTGGAGTCGAGCACGATCGGCAGGGTGGAGGCGGTGGCGAAGCGGCCGGCCAGCTCGTCCATGTCGGCGACGCCGTCGCGGCCGACGTAGTCGACGCACAGGTCGAGCATGTGGGCGCCCTCGCGGATCTGGTCGCGGGCCATCTCCACACAGTCGTCCCAGCGGGCCTCCAGCATGGCTTCGCGGAACTTCTTCGAGCCGTTGGCGTTGGTGCGCTCACCGATCGCCATGTAGGCGGTGTCCTGACGGAACGAGACCGTCTGGTAGAGCGAAGCGGCACCGGGCTCGGGCTGCGGGCTGCGCTCGGGGGGCGTGAGGCCGCTCACCCGCTCCACCACTTGGCGCAGGTGTTCGGGTGTCGTGCCGCAGCAGCCGCCGATCAGGGAGAGGCCGTAGTCCCGTACGAAGTTCTCCTGGGCGTCGGCCAGGCCCTCGGCGTCGAGAGGGAAGTGGGCGCCGTTCTTCGTCAGGACCGGCAGACCGGCGTTCGGCATGCACAGCAGGGGGATGCGGGAGTGCCGGGTGAGGTAGCGCAGGTGCTCGCTCATCTCGGCGGGGCCGGTCGAGCAGTTCAGGCCGATCATGTCGATGCCGAGCGGTTCCAGCGCGGTCAGCGCGGCGCCGATCTCGGAGCCGAGCAGCATGGTGCCGGTGGTCTCGAAGGCCATCGAGACCACCAGGGGCACCCGGACGCCGGTCGCCTCCATGGCGCGGTGCGCGCCGAGGACGGAGGACTTCGTCTGCAGCAGGTCCTGGGTGGTCTCGACGATCAGTGCGTCGGCGCCGCCGGCGAGCAGGCCCTCGGCGTTGGCCTGGAAGCCGTCGCGCAAGGTGCCGTAGGAGACGTGACCGAGCGTCGGCAGCTTCGTGCCGGGGCCGATCGAGCCCAGCACCCAGCGCTGGCGGCCGTCGCGGGCGCCGAAGGAGTCGGCGACCTCACGGGCGATCCTGGCGCCGGCCTCGGAGAGTTCGTGGACGCGGTCCGCGATGTCGTACTCGGCCATCGCCGAGTGGTTCGCACCGAAGGTGTTCGTCTCCACGCAGTCGACGCCGACCTCGAAGTACGCCTCGTGGACGGAGCGCACGATGTCGGGGCGGGTGATGTTGAGGATCTCGTTGCAGCCTTCGAGGTTCTCGAAGTCCTCCAGCGTCGGGTCCTGCTCCTGAAGCATCGTGCCCATCGCGCCGTCGGCCACCACCACACGGGTGGCGAGCGCTTCTCGGAGTGCTTCGGTTCGCTTCCGCCCTTCGGAAAGACCGGACGAAAGGGACGGGTTCGGCAACGAGGCCATGAAGGTGCTCCCTGGAGTGCGACGGCTGTCGGCTTTGCGCTTCCCATGGAAGGCGCACGCCGTCAGGGTATCCGGAGCACCGCGGATCAGGCATGGGCGTCCACGACGCGGACGGGCGTGGTGTGGGTGACGGCGGTGTGGAGGCGGGCGGAACGTGGGGCGACCACCCATTGGCGGGAGCTCGGTGACGACCGGTAGTGTTCGACATTGCCGAACGGCAGCGGGTAGTCGCGCCGGCGGTCGAAGGGGACGGAGGCAGCACGGCGATGGCACGGAACATCCAGTCGCTCGAACGGGCAGCGGCGATGCTGCGGCTGCTCGCGGGCGGCGAACGACAGCTCGGCCTGTCGGACATCGCCTCCTCGCTGAGCCTGGCCAAGGGTACGGCCCATGGCATCCTGCGCACCCTCCAGCAGGAGGGGTTCGTCGAGCAGGACGCGGTCTCCGGGCGCTATCAGCTGGGCGCCGAACTGCTGCGTCTGGGCACCACCTATCTCGACGTCCACGAACTGCGGGCGCGCGCCCTGGTGTGGACCGACGACCTGGCCCGCTCCAGCGGCGAGAGCGTCTATCTGGGCGTGCTGCACCAGCAGGGCGTCCTGATCGTGCACCACGTCTTCCGGCCGGACGACAGCCGGCAGGTCCTGGAGGTGGGGGCGATGCAGCCGCTGCACTCCACGGCCCTGGGCAAGGTGCTGTCGGCGTACGACCCGGTGGCGCACAGCGAGGTCCTGGAGGTCGAGCGCAAGGCGTTCACCCCGCGGACGATCAGCGAACTGGACGACTTCGAGGGCGTCCTCGACGTGACCCGCGCGCGGGGGTACGCGGACGACGTCGAGGAGACGTGGACGGGGGTCGCCTCGGTGGCCGCCCCGATCCACAACCGGCGCCGCATGCCGGTCGGCGCGGTGGGCATCACCGGGGCCGTGGAGCGGGTGTGCAAGGACGGGGAGCTGCGGCCGGAGCTGATCGCCGCGGTGCGCGACTGCGCCCGCGCGGTGTCGCGCGACCTGGGCGCCGGCCGGTTCTGACGCGAACGCCGTTCGCCGGGCCGTCCTGCCGTGCGCCGGGCCGTCCCGCCGTCCGTGGGACGCCTGCCACCTGCCCCCAGTCACCCGTCAGCTGACGGGTGACGGGTGACGGGTGACGGGTGACGCCTACCGTTCGACGCCGGCCTCCTGACGCCTGACGCTCGACGTCTGGCCCCACCGTTCGACGTCTGACGACACGAACACCGTTCGCCCGGCGGCCCTGACCGTATACACCCGCCCGCCGGGCGGTCTCGACGCGTACGCCGTTCGCAGAACCGTTCCCGGACGCACACCGTCGCGGGTCCCTTCGGCGCGCGCGTCGGCCTCGGGCGTGCGCCGCTCCGGGTTTCGTACTCGGCGAGGTCCGGGGATTCACAGCGGCCGAGGCCGGGATTCACAGGCTCCGAGGCCGGGAAGCGGAATGCTCCCCGGCCCTCTTCGCGTGCCCTCCGACGAGCGACGGCGCACCGATAGCACACATCAATCAATAACGATCGCGTTTTCGATAACCGAACCCTTGACGAGGCGGCGAAGCGAGAGCAAGACTCCCGTCCATCGGTCGACATTGTCGAACACCTACCGGCAATAGACGCTAGGGTGTGGCAATGCCGGGGCCGACATCGCTCTCACTCCCCGAGAGCACGAACCACCGGAGGGACCCGGGGTTCGGCTTCCCCTGGACGAAGGACAAAGGAGTCGCGGGTGTCCAGCTCCGACATCTTCATCGGCGAGACCATCGGTACCGCCGTTCTCATCCTGCTGGGCGGTGGCGTGTGCGCCGCCGTCACGCTGAAGGCCTCCAAGGCGCGAGCCGCCGGATGGCTGGCCATCGCCTTCGGGTGGGGCTTCGCGGTCATGACCGCGGTCTACATCTCGGCGCCGCTCTCCGGCGCTCACCTCAACCCGGCCGTCACCCTCGCCCTCGCGATCAAGGACGACGACTACAGCAACCTCGCCACCTACTGGGGCGGTCAGCTGCTCGGCGCCATGATCGGCGCGGCACTGGTCTGGGTCGCCTACTACGGCCAGTTCCTCGCCCACCTCACCGACCGCGAGATCGTCGGCGGTCCGGGTGCGCAGGCCACCAGGACCAAGGCCATCGAGGCCCAGGAGACCGGCGCGGGCCCCGTGCTCGGCGTCTTCTCGACCGGCCCCGAGATCCGCAACGTCGCGCAGAACCTCGCCACCGAGATCATCGGCACCGTGGTGCTGATCCTCGCGATCCTCACGCAGGGGCTGAACAACAACGGCGACGGCCTGGGCGTCCTCGGCGCCCTGATCACCTCCTTCGTGGTGGTGGGCATCGGCCTCTCCCTCGGTGGCCCCACCGGCTACGCGATCAACCCGGCCCGTGACCTCGGTCCGCGCATCGTGCACGCCCTGCTCCCCCTGCCCAACAAGGGTGGTTCCGACTGGAGCTACGCCTGGATACCGGTCGTCGGCCCGCTCATCGGCGGCGCGATCGCAGCAGGCATATACAACGTCGCCTTCGCCTAGGAGCCCCCGCTCCAGCACGCTTGGAAGCCGCGCCCCATGCACCATGAGCCGCACAGCACCGCTTTGAAGCACCGCGCCGTAGACAGCCCCTCTCCCACGGACACCAGGAGCACACCGTGACCGACGCACACACCGCCGGCCCCTTCATCGCCGCCATCGACCAGGGCACCACCTCGTCGCGCTGCATCGTCTTCGACCGCGACGGACGCATCGTCTCCGTCGACCAGAAGGAGCACGAGCAGATCTTCCCGAAGCCGGGCTGGGTCGAGCACGACGCCACCGAGATCTGGACCAACGTCCAGGAGGTCGTCGCCGGAGCCATCTCGAAGGCCGGCATCACCCGGGACGACATCAAGGCCATCGGCATCACCAACCAGCGTGAGACCACGCTGCTGTGGGACAAGAACACCGGCGAGCCCGTCCACAACGCCCTCGTCTGGCAGGACACCCGCACCGACGCCCTGTGCCGGGAGCTCGGCCGCAACGTCGGCCAGGACCGCTTCCGCCGCGAGACCGGCCTGCCCCTCGCGTCGTACTTCGCCGGCCCCAAGGCCCGCTGGCTGCTCGACAACGTCGAGGGCCTGCGGGAGCGCGCCGAGGCCGGGGACATCCTCTTCGGCACCATGGACACCTGGGTCATCTGGAACCTGACCGGCGGCGTCGACGGCGGCAAGCACGTCACCGACGTCACCAACGCCTCCCGCACCATGCTGATGAACCTGCACACCCTGGCGTGGGACGAGAAGATCGCCGAGTCCATCGGCGTCCCGCTCGCGATGCTCCCCGAGATCCGCTCCTCCGCCGAGGTGTACGGCGAGGTCACCGGCGGCCCGCTCGGCGAGCTGCTCGGCGGCATCCCGGTCGCCTCCGCGCTCGGCGACCAGCAGGCGGCCCTGTTCGGCCAGACCTGTTTCTCCGAGGGCGAGGCCAAGTCCACCTACGGCACCGGCACCTTCATGCTGATGAACACCGGTGACAAGATCATCAACTCGTACTCGGGCCTGCTGACCACGGTCGGCTACCGGATCGGCGACCAGGAGCCGGTCTACGCCCTGGAAGGCTCCATCGCCGTCACCGGCTCGCTCGTGCAGTGGATGCGCGACCAGATGGGCCTGATCAAGTCCGCCGCCGAGATCGAGACGCTCGCGTCCTCGGTCGAGGACAACGGCGGCGCGTACGTCGTGCCGGCCTTCTCCGGCCTGTTCGCCCCGTACTGGCGTCCCGACGCCCGCGGTGTGATCGCCGGCCTGACCCGGTACGTCACCAAGGCGCACATCGCGCGCGCCGTCCTGGAGGCCACCGCCTGGCAGACCCGTGAGATCAGCGACGCCATGACCAAGGACTCCGGCGTCGAGCTCACGGCGCTCAAGGTCGACGGCGGCATGACCTCCAACAACCTGCTGATGCAGACCCTGGCCGACGTCCTGGACGCCCCCGTGGTGCGCCCGATGGTCGCCGAGACCACCTGCCTCGGCGCCGCCTACGCCGCCGGTCTGGCCGTCGGCTTCTGGACCAACACCGAGGACCTGCGCGCCAACTGGCGCCGGGCCGCGGAATGGACCCCCAACATGGACGCGGACGTCCGCGACCGTGAGTACAAGAGCTGGCTCAAGGCCGTCGAGCGGACCATGGGCTGGATCGAAGACGAGAACTGACGAGGAGTAAGAACCCGCAATGACCAGCCAGCCCACCCTGCAGTCCGTGCCTGCCCTCGGCACGCACCCGGCCTCCGGCTCCAACCCGAGCCGCGCCGAGGCCCGGGAGCAGCTTTCCAAGGCGACGTACGACCTCCTCGTCATCGGCGGCGGCATCCTGGGCATCTCCACCGCCTGGCACGCCGCGCAGTCCGGACTGCGGGTGGCGCTGGTCGACGCCGGCGACTTCGCCGGCGCCACCTCCTCCGCCTCCTCCAAGCTTCTCCACGGCGGTCTGCGCTACCTGCAGACCGGCGCGGTGAAGCTGGTGGCGGAGAACCACTTCGAGCGCCGTGCGGTCTCCCGCCAGGTGGCCCCCCACCTGGCGAACCCGCTCACGTTCTACCTCCCCGTGTACAAGGGCGGGCCGCACGGCGCGGCGAAGCTCGGAGCGGGCGTCTTCGCCTACTCCGCCCTGTCGGCGTTCGGTGACGGCGTGGGACATCTGCTCAGCCCCTCCAAGGCCGCGCAGGACGTGCCCGAGCTGCGCACCGACAACCTCAAGGCCGTGGCCGTGTACGGCGACGACCAGATGAACGACTCCCGCATGGCCCTGATGACGGTCCGCGCGGCCGTCGAGTCGGGGGCCGCGGTCCTGAACCACGCCGAGGTCACGGGCCTTCGCTTCACCCGGGGCCGGGTGACGGGCGCGGAGCTGCGGGACCGGCTGTCCGGCGACGAGTTCGGCGTGAACGCCCGGCTCGTGCTGAACGCGACCGGCCCGTGGGTCGACCACCTGCGCAAGCTGGAGGACCCGAACGCGGCTCCCTCCATACGTCTGTCCAAGGGCGCGCACCTGGTCCTGAAGCGCACCTCCCCGTGGAAAGCGGCCCTGGCCACCCCGATCGACAAGTACCGCATCACCTTCGCCCTCCCCTGGGAGGACATGCTCCTGCTCGGCACCACCGACGAGGAGTACGAGGGCGACCCGGCGGACGTCTCGGTCACCGAGAAGGACACCGCCCAGATACTCGACGAGGCCGCGTACTCCATCCGCGACCAGCAGCTCTCGCGCGACCTGATCACGTACTCGTTCGCCGGTCTGCGGGTGCTGCCGGGCGGCCCCGGAGACACGTCGAAGGCCAAGCGCGAGACGGTCGTCACGGAAGGCCGCGGCGGCATGCTGTCCGTCGCGGGCGGCAAGTGGACCACCTTCCGGCACATCGGCCGAACGGTCATGAAGAAGCTGGAGGCGCTGCCGGGCCGGCCGCTGGGCGAGGACTTCGAGCCGATCTCCGAGCTGCCGCGCAAGCTGCCGCTCCCGGGTGTCGCCAACCCGCGGGCGGTCGCCCACCGTCTGCTCGTGGACGGTCCGGCGCCGGGTCCGCGCATGGCCGCCGACACGGCCAGGCATCTGGCCACCCACTACGGCTCGCTGGCCTTCGACATCGCCCGGCTGGCGAACGAGAACCCGGCGCTCGGCGAGCGCGTCCACCCCGACGCCCCGGAGATCTGGGCGCAGGTCGTCTACGCCCGGGACAACGAGTGGGCCGAGACGGCGGACGACGTGCTGCGCCGCCGTACGACGTTGACGATCCGCGGTCTGGCCACGGACGAGGTCCGCGGCAAGGTGCAGGATCTGCTCGACGGCAAGTAGGCGCCCACGGCCGGGTGAGGGGCGGCTCCCACGGGGGGTGCCGCCCCTCAGCCCGTGTGCGGGCGCCGCGCGCTTCGTGGCCGCTCGCTGCGCGGCAACCCTCACGGCTGCCCGGCGAGTTGACCGGGGACGGCCCGGACGCGCGGGCGGGGCGGGGTGGCGGGCTCGCGTGTTTCCGGGCCTTCGACGGGGCAGTGATCCGTTCACTCCCCCGTGCAAGGGGGCTGCGGAGGTCCCCTCGGCACGCCGTAAGGTTGAGGCGTACGCGAGGGCACATCGGAAGGAGGCGCTGGGTGATCGAGCTGGAGGGGGTTCCCGAGCTGATCGACCCAGTCATGGTGGCCGCGTTCGAGGGCTGGAACGACGCCGGCGACGCAGCCTCCGCCGCGGTCGCGCATCTGGACCGGGAATGGAAGGGCGAGGTGTTCGCGGCGCTGGACGCCGAGGACTACTACGACTTCCAGGTGAACCGTCCGACCGTGTGGCTGGACGCCGGCGTGCGCAAGATCACCTGGCCGACCACGCGTCTGTCGGTGGTCCGGATCGGCGGCGAGAAGCCGCGCGATCTGGTGCTGGTCCGCGGCATCGAGCCGTCGATGCGCTGGCGCTCGTTCTGCAACGAACTGCTCGGTTTCGCGCACGAACTGGGCGTGGAGCTGGTGGTCATCCTGGGCGCGCTGCTCGGCGACACCCCGCACACCCGTCCGGTGCCGGTCAGCGGAGTCACCTCCGACGCCGACCTGGCCCGCACGATGGATCTGGAGGAGACCAAGTACGAGGGCCCCACGGGCATCGTCGGCATCCTCCAGGAGGCGTGCACGCACGCGGGCGTACCCGCCGTGTCCCTGTGGGCGGCCGTACCGCACTACGTGTCGCAGCCGCCCAACCCGAAGGCGACCCTGGCGCTGCTCAACCGCCTGGAAGACCTCATCGACCTGCGCATTCCGCTGGGCGAGCTGCCCGAGGACGCGCGTGCCTGGCAGCTGGGCGTCGACCAGCTCGCCGCCGAGGACAGCGAGGTCGCCGAGTACGTGCAGACGCTGGAGGAGGCCCGGGACACCGCCGAGCTGCCGGAGGCGTCCGGCGAGGCGATCGCCCGCGAGTTCGAGCGTTATCTGCGCCGCAGGGACGGTGGCGGTCCGACGGCGGGGGCTCCGGGCCACGCGACGGAGAGCGGCGAGCCGGCCTCGTACCTCCGCGACACTCCCGGCGGCCGCACCCGGCCGCCGCTGACCCAGCGCCCCGAGTCCGGCAACGGGCAGGACACCGGCGAGGACGAGGAGTCGGGGAAGGACAGGGAGCCGGGCAGTGCCGGCGACGGCACCGGGCCGGACACCCACGACCGCGCGTCCGGATCCGGGGACACCCCGGGCACGTCGAACACGCCGGACGCGCCGGAGTCCACGGACACGCCGGATTCCTCCGGCCCCTCCGACGCGGACGACTCCACCGAGGACTGACGGGCCCCGAAGGGGCGGTGCGCGCCACGCGTACCGCCCCTTCCGGCTGTCCGGGTCCATCGCCGGGGCCCCGCCTCACGTCCCCACGCACCCCCGCACGTCCCCAGGGGTGCTGTCCGGGCGCACCGTCGGGGTCGACCATCACTGCCGCCCCGCTGCATGACATCCGTATCGTTGGCCTTCGGCCTGAATTCGGCGTGACATCTGTTTCAGGACAGATTGCACACGTTGCCCAATTCAACTTGTTCGCAAACCAAGTTGGCGAATTCGGGGTGGACGGGATGCCGTGGGCGTGCCAGGTTGTGCCTCGAAGGCGCCGCCCCGGCAAGGGACATGGCGCATGCCGCCGGCCGGAGGACAGCGCACGGCACGGCGTACGGCACACACAGCGAACGGCACACGCAGGGACCGGCACCCCAGGGATCGAAGGGAGCGGTACGCGATGACCGACCAGGTACAGCCGGCGCAGGGCCCGGGAACGACCGGGCCGGGACCCGACGGAGCGGGATTCACCTACCGAGGAGCCGAGCGGGAGCTGATCGTCGTCGCCCGTCCGGAAGCCAGGCTGCGCGCACGGGCCGAGGGCGTCCGCTCGGCGGCGGGCGCCGACGTCTCGGCCCTCGACATGTTCCTCAGCGACGAACAGCTCGTCCTGGAGCCGCTGTTCGGCAGCGAGGAACGCCTCCGGCAGTCCGCGGCGGGCACCGGGAGCGGTCCCGACCTCGCGCTCTTCTACCGGCTGCGCGGCGCGGGCAGCCGCGCCCAGGAACTGCGCGCCCGGATCGCCGCGCTGCCGGGGATCGACGCGGCGTACGTGAAACCCGGCGCCGTTCCCGCGGCGCCGGAACCGGGACCGTGGACCGGCGGGAGCTCCGAAGACGGCCGCCGGCTGAAGGAGGGGGCGCCTGTCACCCCCGACTTCACCAGCAGGCAGGGCTACTTGCGCCCGGCGCCCGAGGGCGTCGACGCGTACTGGGCGTGGCAGCGGCCGGGCGGTTCGGGCCGGGGCGTCACCGTGATCGACGTGGAGGGCGCCTGGCAGCTCGGACACGAGGACCTGGCGTCGAAGCTCGCCGGCGTCGTCGTCGGCACCCCGCACACGGACCTCGCCTGGCGCAACCACGGGACCGCCGCCATCGGCGTGATCGGCGGCGACCGCGATGAGCACGGGATCACCGGGATCGTGCCGGACGCCGTGACCGCGGCCGCGTCCGTCCGGGGCATCGGGACGGCCGCGGCGATCCACGCGGCGGCGGAACGGCTGAGCCCCGGCGACATCGTCCTGGTCGAACTGCACGCTCCTGGACCCCGGTTCGACTTCGAGGAGCGCGACAGCCAGGCGGGCTACATCGCCCTCGAATGGTGGCCCGACGACTTCGCCGCCATCCAGGACGCGACCTCCCGGGGCATCCTCGTGGTGGCGGCGGCCGGCAACGGCGCCGAGTCTCTGGACGACGCGCTCTACGAGCGGCGCCCGCCGGAGTTCCCGGAGTGGTGGCGCAATCCCTTCAACCCCTCCAATCCGTCCTCCGAGGCGATCCTGGTAGGCGCGGGCGCACCGCCGCCCGGCACACACGGCCGCGACCACGGGCCGGACCGTTCACGGCTCGCGTTCTCCAACCACGGCGCGCGCGTGGACGCGCAGGGCTGGGGACGCGAGGTCACGACCACCGGTGGCTTCTGGGACCGGCCCGGCGATCTGCAGGGCGGGGCCGAGGAGATCGCCTGGTACACGGACACGTTCTCCGGGACCTCTTCCGCCTCCCCGGTGGTGGTCGGCGCTCTGGCGGCGCTTCAGGGCATGCTCAAGGCCGCGGGCCGGCCGCCGATGTCCCCGGAACGTGCGCGCGTCCTGCTGCGGTCCACGGGTTCCCCGCAGCAGGACGCGCCGGACCGGCCCGCGTCCCAGCGGATCGGCAGCCGGCCCGACATCAAGGCGGCGGTCACCCGTCTGCTGCCGGAGGCGGTCGGCTCGGGCCTGGCCGAACGGTACTGGGACGAGTTGCTGCCGTATCCGCGCGAACTCCCGCCGAGGCTCCGGCTGTACGTGTCCGGTGCCTGGCGCAACCTCGACCACCCGTCCCCCGAGGTCCGTCAGGCGGTGCACTCCGCCTTCGCGGGGGGACGGCCCGATGTACGGGTCTGGTTCTCGGACGACGAGATCGTCGGCCTGGTCGTGACGGGCTGAGGACGTGGTCCCACCGGACCGAGACGGAACGCAACCAACCATGGATGGAAGGTGGCACCCCGCATGAGCACGATCCCGCAGATGGGCCAGCAGGGACAGCAGGGACAGCAGCAGTACCCGAGCACATCGCCCTACCAGCAGCAGGGCATCGCCCAGCAGCAGCAGCCGTTCGGACAGCAGATGCCCATCGGGCAGCAGACGCTCATCGGACAGCAGGCGCCGATGGGGCAGCAGGCTCAGCAGCCCTTCGGCCGGCACGAGACCGGGCAGCAGGTTCCGCAGTACCTCCAGCAGCAGCTCCAGCAGCTCGGCCAGCAGCAGCCGTTCCAGCAACTGCTCCAGCAGCTCGGCGGTCAGCAGCAGCACCAACAGCACCAGCAGATCCAGCAGATCCAGCAGATCCAGCAGGGTGAACCGCTGATCCTGCCGAGCGCCGTCGAGACCCGGGCCCTGTCCATCGGCATGGCCCAGCACTTCCAGGACGTCGTGACGCCGCTGCCCGGCCAGCCGCAGGCCCTGTACCTGTTCATCGACAACGGCTGGCGCAGGCTCGTCCACCCCGACCCGGTGACCCACGACGTGGTCCAGAAGGCCTTCGCCTTCGGGCAGCAGGTCTACGGGATCTACGACACCGGCACCGGCGCCCTCCAGTCCGTCATCGTGACCAGGTAGGGACGGAGGTTCCAGGAACATGGCGAGTGCCGGGCGGAGAATCCCCGCCCGGCACTCGCGTGTCCCGCCGCGCTCGGTGGAGTGCGGCGGGACGAGGTCCTACAGGGCGACGCCGAGGAGGGCGTCGACGGCCCGCGAGACGATGCCGGGGGCACCCTCGTCCGTGCCGCCCGTTTCGTGCTGGAGCGCCGCCCAGCGGTCGACCGCGGCGAGCGCGGCCGGTGCGTCGAGGTCCTCGGCGAGCGCGGCGCGGATCTCCTCGACGAGCGCGTCCGCGGACGGCCCGTCGGGACGCGACACCGCGGCCCGCCAGTCGTCCAGGCGCGCGAGGGCCTCTTCGAGGACGCTGTCCGTCCACTCCCAGTCGGAGCGGTAGTGGTGGGCCAGCAGCGTCAGCCGGATGGCGGCGGGGTCGACCCCGTCACGCCGCAGCCGGGACACGAAGACGAGGTTGCCCTTGGACTTCGACATCTTCTCGCCGTCGAGCGCGACCATGCCGGCGTGGACGTACGCCTTGGCCATGGGGAACTCGCCGGTCAGCACCTGGGCGTGCGAGGCGCCCATCTCGTGGTGCGGGAAGGCGAGATCGGAGCCGCCGCCCTGGACGTCGAAGCTCATGCCCAGGTGGTCGAGGGCGATGGCGACGCACTCGATGTGCCAGCCGGGCCGGCCGCGGCCCAGCGAGCCGCCGTCCCAGCTCGGCTCGCCGTCGCGGGCGGCCATCCACAGCATCGGGTCGAGGGGGTTCTTCTTGCCGGGCCGGTCCGGGTCGCCGCCGCGCTCGGCGGAGAGCAGGCGCATCGTCGCGGCGTCCAGGTTGGACACCTTGCCGAAGGCGGGGTCGGCCTCGACGGAGAAGTAGACGTCGCCTTCGAGTTCGTAGGCGGCTCCGGCGTCCCGCAGCCGCTCGACGAGCGGCACGATGCCGGGTATCGCCTCGACGGCGCCTATGTAGTGGCGCGGCGGCAGCATCCGCAGGGCGGTCATGTCCTCGCGGAAGAGGGCGGTCTCCTTCTCGGCGAGTCCCACCCAGTCGACGCCGTCGCGCTCGGCCCGCTCCAGCAGCGGGTCGTCGACGTCCGTCACGTTCTGGACGTAGTGAACCTGCCGCTTGGTGTCGAGCCACACGCGCTGCACCAGGTCGAACGCGTTGTAGGTCGCCGCGTGTCCCATGTGGGTGGCGTCGTACGGCGTGATGCCGCAGACATAGATTCGGGCGACGGGACCGGGGTCGAGGGTGACGAGCCCACCGGTCGCGGTGTCGTGGATCCGGAGGTCGCGGCCCTCACCAGGCAGGGCGGGGACCTCAGAAGCGGGCCAGGCATACATGGCATGAGCCTAACCGGACGGGACTTCCGTATACGAACCGGGCGGCACCTGTGGGCCGTACGACTTCGTCGTGCCGGTGCCCGCGCGGTGCGGACACGCCGCCGTGCTACACCGGGGGCCAGGGAATCGCGGGCCAGTCCCCGCTCGGTTCCGGGTGCTTTCCGGACGCGAGCATGGCCTCGACCCGCGCGCGCGTGGCCTCGATCTCGACGGCGGTGACGAGTTCGGCCAGGCGGGTGGCCAGCGGCGCGCCCGGGACCAGGGCGTCGCGCAGGGAGGCCAGGACCCCAAGAGCCTCGTCCGTGAGCGGCTCCCCCGCCCATCCCCACAGCAGGGTGCGCAGCTTGTTCTCGGCGTTGAAGGTGACCCCGTGGTCGATGGCGTAGAGGCGGCCCTCCTGCGCGGGCAGCAGATGGCCGCCCTTGCGGTCGGCGTTGTTGATCACGGCGTCGAGGACGGCGAGCCGCCGCAGCCGGGCGTCGTCGGCGTGCACGAGCAGGGCCGTCCCGCCCTCGCCGACCTCGGCGAAACCGATCGCCTTCCAGCCCTCGGCGGGCTCCTCGCCCTCCACCAGGGCGAGCAGCCCCTCACCGTCCTCGGCGGCGGACGGCTCGATCCACATCTGGCACATACCCTCGCCGTACGGCCCGTCGCGCAGCACGGTGGTGGGCACGAGCCCCCAGCCGGTCGCCTCGGAGACCTCGTAGGCGGCGACCTCGCGCTGGGCGAGCGTGCCGTCGGGGAAGTCCCACAGCGGCCGCTCCCCGGCGACGGGCTTGTAGACGCAGAAGGCCTCGCGGCCCTCGTAGGACACGGAGCAGTAGAGCACCGCGTTCGAGGCCTCACGGATCTGTCCGCGTACCTTCAGCTCGCCCCGGGCGAGCAGCTCGGCGGTCGTCACGCTCCGCGGCGGTATCCGTTCTGGCGCGGACATACGTGTCCTTCCGGGTCGAGCGGGAGGCTGCACAGCGGGCAGGGGGGCCGGCCGGCGTTGACGACGTCGAGCGCGCGCTTGGCGAAGGCTCTGGCCTGCGCGCCGGTGAGCCGGACCCGGAGCATGGGCGGGCCGTTCTCCTCGTCCTGGAGCAGCCGTTCCTCGGCCTCGGCGAGGTCCTCGTCGGACTCCGCCTCGACCTCCACGAGGGCCTGCGCCTCGACGATCATGCGCTGTTCTTCACCGTCCCAGGCCAGCGCCATGGTGCCGACCCGGAACTCCTCCTCCACGGGGGTGTCGAGGGGGGCGGTGTCGGACACCTCGGTCGGGGCCATCGCCGGGACCGGGGCGCTGCCACCGGTGCGCCGGACGACCTCGTCGAGGAGTTCGTCCATCCGCTCGGCGAGTGCGGCGACCTGGGTCTTCTCCAGAGCCACACTCGTCACCCGGGGGCCGGAGGATGCCTGCAGGAAGAAGGTACGACGTCCGGGCAACCCGACCGTACCGGCCACGAAACGGTCCGGGGGGTCGTAGAGGAACACCTGACGGGACACGTCCTGTCTCCATTGAATCGGCATGGGGACCGGCTGACGGCACCGGCCCGCATCGGCTGAGAACGGGTTGACAACTGCTGTGCTGGTTCGACCGCTTCACCCTACTGCGGCCGACGATCACGGTGCGCCCGCACCACCCCCGACCGGTGCGTCGCCGCCCGGCGCTTCCTCGCGCGGGGCCAGGGAGGCGAGATCACCGGTGTCCCCGAGACGCACGAGAAAGGGCCTCAGCCGGGTGTAACGGATCGCGGTGATGGAACACGGTTCGACAGAGATCCGTTGAAAGAGGTCGAGATGAAGTCCGAGTGCGTCGGCGACGAGCGACTTGATGATGTCGCCGTGCGAACACATGAGGTAGACCGCGTCACCGCCGTGGTCACGCTCCACGCGCGCGTTCCACTCGCGTACCGCCTCGGCGGCGCGGGTCTGCATGGCGCGCATCGATTCGCCGCCCGGGAACGCGGCCGCGGACGGGTGCGCCTGGACGACGTCCATCAGCGGCTCGTCCTTGAGTTCGGCGAGCTTGCGGCCCGACCAGTCGCCGTAGTGGGCCTCCCCGATCCGTTCCTCGGTGTGCACGGGGACGTCGGGGCGTGCCTCCAGCAGGGGCTGGACGGTCTCCCGGCAGCGCTGGAGGGGACTGGTGACGACCTCGGCGATCGGCAGCCCGGCCAGCCGGCCGGGCAGGGCCGCGGCCTGCTGCGTACCGCGCTCGTCGAGGGCGACGCCGGGCGTCCAGCCGGCGAGCAGTCCCGCGGTGTTGGCGGTGGAACGTCCGTGCCGGACGAGGATCAGGGTGGGCATGCGGCCCAGCGTAAACGGAGGGCCCGGGAAGACGGCGGGCCCTGTGGAAAGCGGCTCCCCGTGTGCGGTGGGGCCCCGGCGGCGGGAGAATCCGCACCGTGATCGTCGACTGCGCCATCTACCGTGACGGCCGGCGGACCGAGGACCGCGGTGACCTCTCCGACTCCCTGGCCCGGTGCCGCGCCGGGGGCGACGCCTTCGTGTGGATCGGCCTGTACGAGCCCACGGAGAACGAGTTCGAGCTGGTCACGGAGGAGTTCGCGCTCCACCCGCTGGCGGTCGAGGACGCCCTCAAGGCCCATCAGCGTCCCAAGCTGGAGGTGTACGAGGATTCGCTCTTCGTCGTCCTGAAGCCGGTGGCGTACGAGCCGGAGAGCGACACGGTCACCTCCGGCGAGGTCATGGTGTTCGTCGGCGACTCGTTCGTGGTGACCGTGCGGCACGGCGAGGAGTCGCCCCTCAAGGCGGTCCGGGAGCGCCTGGAGTCGGATCCCGAGACGATGCGGCACGGGCCGACGGCGGTGCTGTACGCGATCGCCGACGCCACGGTGGACCACTATCTGGAGGTGGCCACCGAGCTCGGCACCGACCTGGAGCACCTGGAGGCCGAGGTCTTCTCTCCGCAGTCCGGAGGCTCGCGGAACACCGCGTCGCGGATCTACGCGTTCAAGCGGCAGGTCCAGGAGTTCCGCAGGGCGACGGTCCCGCTGGCGGTGCCGCTGGCCCGGCTCTCGGGCCCGGGCCCGAAGGCGGCGGACGTGCCGTTCGTGAACGAGAAGGCGCAGCCGTTCTTCCGTGACGTCAACGACCACCTCCTGCGGGTCAACGAGTCGGTGGAGGGTCTGGACCGGCTCGTGTCGGACATCCTGTCGGCGCATCTGGCGCAGATGAGCGTGCGGCAGAACGACGACATGCGGAAGATCTCCGCGTGGGCGGCCATGGCGGCGGTCCCCACGATGGTGGCGGGGATCTACGGCATGAACTTCGACCACATGCCCGAGCTGCACTGGCTGTGGTCGTATCCGGTGGTGATCGGGAGCCTGGTCGTCCTGGAGTTCCTGCTGTTCCGGCTCTTCAAGCGGCGGGGCTGGCTGTAGGCCGGCCGGTCAGGCGAATTCGGGCGCGGTCGCGGCGGGGCCGTCGAGCGCGCCGCGCCGCTCGGGCGTCTTCAGGGTGACCATGCGGCGCCAGCCCGCGGCCCGCTCGTAGGCGTACACGGCGTGGATGCCCGCGGCGAGGACGGCCGCCTTGGTCCTGGACCACCCGAGGACGCGACCCATGCGGGCCATCACGGCGAGGCTGACGTCCCGGTAGATCCGGATCTCGGCGAGCGCGCACTCGCGCAGGGCCCGCTGGATGGCGCGGCCGTGGCCGGCCTGGGCGAAGCGCAGCAGTTCCTCGTGGCAGTAGGCGAGGTGGTTGTCCTCGTCGGCCGCGATCATCCGCACCGCGCGGCCGATGTCGGGGTGGTCGGCGAAGTGCCTGCGCAGCAGGTCCATCTGCTCGGAGGCGCGCTGTTCGGTGACCCGGCTGTGGGCCAGATAGGTGACGATGTCCTGCACGGTGAGGGGCTGGTCGCCCTTGAGCTT
Source organism: Streptomyces sp. NBC_00386 (assembly GCF_036063235.1). Lineage (NCBI taxonomy): Bacteria > Bacillati > Actinomycetota > Actinomycetes > Kitasatosporales > Streptomycetaceae > Streptomyces > Streptomyces sp. NBC_00386. The sequence goes on along the minus strand of NZ_CP107950.1, from coordinate 7,421,671 downwards.
GTCGTGTGCGAGGCCGATGCCGTGCCGCTCCAGGAGCATCGTGTAGTCGGTGTCGGACGGTACCTCGACGGGTTCGAGGCCGCGCTTCTTCATGAGGGCGTTGAAGATCCGGCCGTGCTTGTCCTCGTCGGCGCCGTGCCGGGCGATCTTGGGGGCGAGGGCGCGTTCGTCCGCCGGGACCAGTGCGGCGATCCGGGCGTTCTCCCAGCCGCCCTGCGACTCCCCGCTGGCGGCGATGGAGCAGAAGAGGCGGTACGACTCGTCGTTGTCGAGGATCTCCTCGAACAGGCTCTTGGCGGACAGCATCATTGACACCCTCTCTGCAGAGTTGCGCAGAGAACGAGTCAAATGGGTCGTTTATGACCTGGCAACCGATGTGTCCGACAAATCCGCCGAACGATGGACGGCGCGGCCGGTCCGGACGCGTAACCAAGCGGCCGTCGGCGCGTTGTTCCCCGTGACGGCCGTGGCGGGGAAGACCCCCGAGCCCCCACCACGGCCGCAGAACTTTCCCGGCGGCGGTTCCGCCGGGGTTACGCGAGTCCGGCCCGCTCCAGGGCCTCGGAGCCGGCCCGCAGCGAGGCGATCCGGTCCTCCAGCGTGAAGCCCGCGGGGGCCAGCGTGAGCGTGGTGACGCCGACGGCGGCGTACGCCTTCATGCGTTCGGCGATGCGGTCCACCGAGCCGAGCAGCGTCGTCTGGTCGATCAGCGAGTGCGGAATCGCGGCGGCCGCCCCCTCCTTGTCGCCGGACAGGTACTTGGTCTGGATCTCGGCCGCTTCCTTCTCGTAGCCCATGCGCTGCGCGAGCTGGTTGTAGAAGTTCTGCTTGAAGCTGCCCATGCCGCCGACGTACAGCGCGGTGTACGGGCGGAACATGTCGGCGAGCGCGGGGACGTCCTTGTCGTCGCCGACGGCGAGCGGCAGGGTCGGACAGACGTCGAACCCTTCCATCGTCTTCCCGGCCTTCTCGCGGCCCGCGCGCAGGTGGCTGATCGCGGTGTCCTCGAGGTGCTCGGCCGAGGGGAAGATGAGCAGCGCGCCGTCCGCGATCTCGCCGGTCTGCTCCAGGTTCTTCGGGCCGATCGCGGCGATGTACAGCGGGATGTGCTCGCGCTCCGGGTGCACGGTCAGCTTGAGCGGCTTGCCCGGGCCGCCGGGCAGCGGCAGGGTCCAGTGCTCGCCGTCGTGGGACAGCCGCTCGCGCGTCATGGCCTTGCGCACGATCTCCACGTACTCGCGGGTGCGGGCCAGCGGCTTGTCGAACTTGACGCCGTACCAGCCCTCGGAGACCTGCGGGCCGGAGACGCCGAGGCCGAGGCGGAAGCGGCCCCCCGACAGCGAGTCGAGGGTCGCGGCGGTCATCGCGGTCATCGCGGGCTGGCGGGCCGGGATCTGGAAGATGGCCGAACCGACGTCGATGCGCTCGGTCTGGGCCGCGACCCAGCTGAGCACGGTGGCCGCGTCGGAGCCGTACGCCTCGGCCGCCCAGCAGACGGCGTATCCGAGCCGGTCGGCCTCCTGGGCGACGGCGAGGTTGTCCGCGTCCATTCCGGCGCCCCAGTAGCCGAGATTGATGCCGAGCTGCATGGCCGATCTCCTTACCGATCAGTAACGTCCCTTGTGCCCGAGACCCTAGCGTGCGGGCGCCCCGACGGGGAGCGGCGCGTTCTCGTTCCCGGTACGGGCGCGGCGCGCCGTCGGGGCCGCCTGTGCCCGGCGCCTCGCGGCCCCTCGCGTCCGTCCGGCGCCGCCTTCGCACGCGCCCTCGTGCGCCGGTGACGTCCGCCGCCCCGTGGCACCGGCCGTCCCGGGCGCCCTCGCCGGGATTTCCGTTGTCCACAGGCCCCCACACCGCCGGTGCCGGACAGTAATCTCGGCGTCCATGGAGCAGAGGCATCTCGGCCGTACCGGCCTGCGTGTTTCCCGGATCGGACTCGGCACCCTCACCTGGGGGCGCGACACCGACGAGCATGACGCCGCGGACCTCTTGAAGACGTTCTGGGAAGCGGGCGGGAACCTCGTCGACACGGCGGACGTGTACGGCGACGGGGAGGCCGAGTATCTCCTCGGGCAGCTGATGGAAGGGCTCGTTCCGCGCCGGGACCTGGTCATCTCGACGAAGGCGGGCAGCGTGCGCGAGCCGGACCGCCGCTTCGACGGCTCGCGCGCTCATCTGCTGTCGGCCCTGGACGCCTCGCTCGCCCGCCTGGGCACCGACTACGTGGACGTGTGGCACGTGCACGGCTACGACCCCCGGACACCTCTCGACGAGACCCTCCAGGCACTCGACCTGGCCGTCAGCAGCGGCCGCGCGCGCTACGCGGGCGTGTCCAACTTCTGCGGCTGGCAGCTCGCCAAGGCCGCCACCTGGCAGCTCTCGGCGCCCGGTATACGCACCCGGCTGGCCAGTACGCAGATGGAGTACTCCCTGTTGCAGCGCGGCGTCGAGCGGGAGGTGCTGCCCGCCGCCCTCGACCTGGGCGTCGGCCTGCTGCCCTCCTCGCCGCTCGGGCGTGGCGTGCTCACCGGCAAGTACCGGGGCGGGACGCCGGCCGACTCCCGGGGCGGTTCGGAACACCTCGCGCCCTTCGTGGCGCCGTATCTCGACGACACGGCGAGCGGCGTCGTGGAGGCGGTGACGACCGCGGCGGACGGCCTGGCCGTGACCGCGCTCCAGGTGGCGCTCGCCTGGGTCCGCGACCGGCCGGGGGTCGTCGCCCCCATCGTCGGCGCGCGCAACGCGCAACAGCTCACGGCCGCGTTGTCAGTGGAGGCGCTTAGTCTTCCTGACGAGATCTGCCGGGCGCTCGACGACGTGTCGGCCCCGGTGCACCACTATCCCGATCACGACTGGAGCACGCTGTGAGCACGGAGCCCGAGACCACTCAGGACGCGGAGCCGGGGACGCCGGGCGCGGACACGGCCGCCGACGCCCCTGAGCCGACGGGCGAGGACGTGGACCGGGCGGAACCGCGCCCCGGGGACGGGGACGGGGACGGCCCGGGGGACGGCTCCGGCGACGCGGACGGTTCCGGGGGCGAGGGCACCGAAGCGGGCGACGGCGCCGGCGCCGAGGGAACCGCGCCCGCCGAAGGCGCCGCGCAGGTGTCCGAGGCGGCCGCCGAGTTGGCCGCCCAGCGTGTGGAACGGGAGCGGATCGAGCGGCGGAAGGCGGAGAAGCAGGCGCCGATCGAGGCCGGGGGCAAGCTCAGCGGCACGGCCGCGGACCTGCTCGCGGCGGTGCGGGCCGTGGAGAGCGGCGAGAAGCCCGTGGCCACCGCCTTCCGCGAGCCGGATCCCGCGCCGCGCCGGGCCGCCCCGGAGCCCGCACGGCAACCGCGGCCGATCGTGGCACCGGCCGCACCGGCACCCGGCGCGGCGCCGGAGGCGGTCGCCGCCGTCCGCGCCGTGCTGGCCGGAACCGGCGCACCCGAGACGCTCGCGGCGCAGGTCGTCGCGGTTCTGGGCGAGGGCGCCGACGACCGGCTCCGCGAGGACCCCTGGCAGTTGCTGCGGGTGCCCGGAGTGCGTCCCGAGCAGGCCGACGGGTTCGCCCGGACGCTGCTCGGCGCGGAGTGCCGCCCGGACGACGAACGCCGTGGCACGGCGCTGACCGTGTGGCTGCTGGAGCAGGCGGCCGTCGCCGGGCACACCGCTCTGGACGCCCCGGCCCTCACCGCCGCGCTGTCCCAGCGCTCGGTGCCGGACCCGGACGCGGCCGTACAGAGTGCTCTCGCGGAGGGCGAGGCCCTGGTCTTCCAGGACGCGCTGGACGCCGCTCCCCCGGCCCCGGTGGCCCCGGCGGCCCCGGACGACACGGAGGAGCCGCAGGAGCAGCCGGTGCGGATCCTGATCGGCCTGGAGCGGTACGCGCTGGCCGAGGAGAGCCTCGCCGACGGACTCGCCCGGCTGATGAACTCGGTGCCGAAGGAGGACGGTTCGGCCGCCGAATGGGAGCGGGCCGCTGCCTCGGCCCCCCGCTCCGCCGGGGAGCTGATCCGGGCGGTCGCCGCCCACGGCCTCGTGCTGCACACCGGCGGCGAGGCCTCACGGTCCGAGGCGGCGGCGCTGCTGCACGCGGCACGCTCGCTCGGCCTGCGCGGCTGGGCCGCCGCGCACACCTCCGGCGGGCGCGACGGCTTCGCGGCCGGGCACGAGCCTGCTGACGGCGCCGCGGAGCACCCCACGGGCGGCGCGGCGACGGAAGCCGCCACGGTCGCCGGGCTTCTCTCCGGCTCCGAAGGACCGGGCCGGGACGCGGAGGGCGCCCTGGACCTGGACGTCCTGGTCGTCCTGGACGCTCCGCAGCTCGACGTCGAGACGGCGGCGATGCTCGTGGAGTCGCTGCCGGACGGGGCGCGGCTCGTGCTGAGCGGTGATCCGGGCGTGCTGTGGTCGGCGGGCCCGGGCCGGGTCTTCGCGGACCTGCTCGCCGCCCGCGCCTGCCCGCAGGTGGCCTCGCGGACCCCTGACCCCGGGCCCATCGGCGAGCTGGTCTCCGGGATCGGCATCGGCGAGCTCAACCAGGTCGAGGCGCCCGGCAAGGAGGTCGTGATCGTCCCGGTGCGCGACGCGGGCGAGGCGGTCCACCGGACGGTCCAGCTCGTCGCGGACTCGGTGCCGCGCGCGATCGGCGTCCCGGCCGAACAGACGCAGGTCATCACCCCGGGGCACGGTGGCGCGGTCGGCACCCGCGCGCTGAACACCGCGCTCAAGGAGCGGCTGAACCCCGGTCCCGGCCGTTTCGGCGGCTTCGACCCGGGCGACCGGATCGTCCACTCCCCCGCACCGGGCCGGACGCTGCCGGGCCGCGTGGTGAAGGCCGACGCCGAGGGGCTGCACCTGGACTGCTCGGGCGCCCCCGTGGTCGTACCGAAGGAGCGGGTGGAGCAGACCGTGCGGCACGGCTGGGCGCTCACCGCGCACCAGGCGGTGGGTCTGCGCTGGCCGGCCGCGGTCGTGGTGCTCCCGGGCGACGCCGCGGCGGCCCTGACCCGGCCCTGGGTCTACACGGCCTTCGGGCGGGCCGAGCGTCACCTCTCCGTCGTGCACGGGGTGGAGCAGGCGCTGCCGCACGCGGTGGCCGAGGTCCCGCAGAAGCCGCGCACAACCCGCCTCCAGTCCCTGCTGAAGGCACAGACACCGACGACGGACTGATCGGCACCGGCTCTCCCGCGACCCCGGAAAACGCGGGTGGCGGTCACCGGAATCCGGTGACCGCCACCCGCGTACGCCGGTCCGTGCCGGGCCGGCTCAGCGATCCGGGTCCAGCGGGTCCAGGGACTCGGTCTCCCCGTCGGAGCCGAGGTCGTTGTCCAGGTCGTCGTCCGACTCCTCGTCGAACACCGCGCTGACGTCGAAGCGGCAGACGACACGCTGCGGGTCGATCGACTCGAAGGGTGTCTCCAGCCATTCACCGGGCTCGGCCGGTTCGTCGGCGGCGGTCACCCAGAGCGTGGAGTCGCCCTCCTCCAGCCCGAATTCCTTGTGCCGGGTGGCGATCTCGTCCGGCTCGAACTCTCCGAAGAGGACCCCGAGCGCGCCGTGAACGGTGCCGGACGCCGCGTCGAAGCCCTCGTCGGCGGTGGCGCCGTCCTCCTCCACCGCCTCCACCCGCTGGGCCTGCGCCAGCAGTCGCTGCGGCTCCACCACCGCGTAGTCCCGGCGGATCACCACGCTCAGCGCGTTCGGCTCCTCGGGTCCGGTGTACGGAGGCAGGGTGTCGTCACCGCCGGGGATCTCGAAGGGCGTGACCTCGTCGTAGCGGTCGTAGAGGAGCTCGTCATACTCCTCGGCCGCCGCGGCGAGCTCGTTGAAAGCCTCGTAGACGTCCGGGTCGTCATCGCCCGTCCTGCGCTCGACCGCGGCCAGGTGGCGGTCGAGTGCGGTCTTGACCGCCTCCGCGGCGGCGCGTACCTCGGCAGCGGTGGGCTGCACAGCATCAGACATAGTGCAGACGCTATCCGTACAGGGCCTCTGCCCGCACAATAGATGCGATGCCGGAATACGAATTTGTCGACGTGTACGTACCTCGCGGGGTCTCCCGCAAGGACACGACACGTCTGCTGACGGACCATGCCGAGTACGGACACTGGGAGTTGGACCGCCTGAGCCTGCTCCGTGACGGCAGCCGCAGAGTGCGGTTGCGCCGGCGGATCATCCGCCAGGTACGCGCCACGTGGTGACAGAAGGCCGCTGAGCCGGAGCGGGCCCCGTCATCACGGGGCCCGCACCGTCACTCCACGGGGGGGAAGGCTGTGGCGCTCGGTCCCGGTCGTGCCGCGCAGCGATCAGGCCTGCGCGGCGGGTGATGTCCACGCCTCACTCCCCGATGCGATCATCGCATCGTCATCGCGTCAGGCCAGGGCTTCACGCCGCGGCGCGCGCCCGGCGGTAGAGCACGGCGCCGGCCAGCAGCGCGGCGGCTCCCGCCGGTACGGCCGCTCCGATCGGCAGCTCACTGCCCGTGTGGGCCAGCTGGGGCGCACCGTCCGTACCCGGCGCCCGCACGGCGGCCTCCGAGCCGGGCCGGCCGGCCTGCACGGCACCGGCGCGGTGCTTGCCGCCGCCCGGGGTGGACGTACCCGGGTGACCGGGGGTTCCGGGGTTGCCCGGGTGATCAGGGTGGCTGGGGTGACCGGGGGTTCCGGGATGACCGGGGTGGCCAGGGTGACCGGGCTCGCCCGGGTGTCCAGCGTGACCCGGGTGCTCACAGTGACCGTCGTGACCCGGGTGGCCGGGGTGGCTCGGCTGTCCGGGCTGGCCGGGGTGACCCGGGCGGCCGGGCCGGCCGGGGTGGTGTGTCTGGTGGCCGCCGGTGGACGCGCCGTTCGCGCAGCTGTCGCCCGCCGCCGCGTTGCCGATCCCCACGACGTTCACGCTGTTGCCGCAGACGTTCACCGGAACGTCGACCGGCGCCTGTACATGGTTGCCGGAGCCCACGCCCGGCGAGTGGGCGGCGCTGCCGACGGCTCGCGAGCCGCCGCCGGAGCGGGTCTCCCGGCCGGCGTGACCGCCCTGGCCGCCGTGACCGCCCCGGCCTTCGGACGAAGCGCCTCGGCCGCCGTGGTTGACGCAGGTGTTGCCCATCGCCGGGTTGAGCAGCCCGACCACGTTCACGGTGTTTCCGCAGACGTTCACCGGCACGTGCACCGGCGCCTGCACCGTGTTGCCCGACAGCACGCCGGGAGAGTCCGACGCGGAGCCGATCGCCCCCGAGTCGGCGTGCGCGGAGACGCCGGTGACCGCGAGTACACCACCGGCCGCCACCACGGTCATCAGGCCCTTGCGGGTGACCTGTCGCATAGCTGAAATCCCTGCCTTCAGTCCTTGGGACGTGGACCGACAGTCCTTGGGACGTGGACCGTCGAGAACACGCGCACGCCACAGGACGTGCGCGGGAAAGCCGGTCGGCCCCGGAGCGCATGGCACGCACTCCGGGGCCGACGGGCTCAGACCTTCACGAAGTGACCCTCAAGAGGTGACCCATGGGATCCCCCCACATGGGAAGAGGCTCAACGTCAGCCGTTGAAGCAGGTGTTGCCGAAGGCGGGGTTCAGCAGCCCGATCACGGAGACCGTGTTGCCACAGACGTTCACCGGAACGTGGACGGGCACCTGAACGACGTTGCCGGAGGCGACGCCCGGGGACTGCACAGCGGCACCCTGGGCGCCCGAGTCGGCGACGGCCAGACCCGCACCCGCGAGAACCAGACCACCCGTGATGGCGGCAGCGGCGGCGATCTTCTTGATCATTATTCCTCCTGATAGGCAAACGCGGTCCAATGCAGCGGATCGCAACACCTGTAACGAGGAGGAAGTAGTAGGGCTATGGGCTTATGGTCGCATTCACCCATCCCGGGCGATCCCCGCACGCGCGGACGAATGCCGGCGTCAACACCCCGCACCTCCACGGCGGCGCGGCAGGTCAGCCCGCCGGCCCCGTGCCGGGGTGTGCCGCCGGCGGCACGTCACGACGCGTCGATGAATCGGTCCAGTACTCGAACGCCGAACTGGAGCGCGTCCACCGGCACCCGCTCGTCGACGCCGTGGAACATGCCCGCGAAGTCCAGCTCCGGGGGCAGCTTCAGCGGGGCGAACCCGAAGCAGCGGATGCCGAGATCGGCGAAGGACTTGGCGTCGGTGCCGGCCGAGAGCATGTAGGGAACGGCACGCGCGATCGGGTCCTCGGCCGAGAGCGCGGTCTGCATGGCGTCGACGAGGGCGCCGTCGAAGCCGGTCTCCAGTGCCTTGTCCGCGTGCACGTCCTCGCGCTTGACCCGGGGACCGAGGATCCGGTCGAGGTCGGCGAGGAACTCCTCCTCGTAGCCCGGCAGATAGCGGCCGTCGACATGCGCGGTGGCCTGGCCCGGAATCACGTTGACCTTGTAGCCGGCGCCCAGCTGGGTCGGGTTGGCCGTGTTCTGGAGGGAGGCGCCGATGAGCTTGGCGATGCCGCCGAGCCTGGCGAGCGTCTCGTCCATGTTCTCCGGGTCGAGCTCGGTGCCCAGGGCGTCGCCGAGCTCGTCGAGGAAGTGCCGCAGGGTCTTCGTCACCCGCACCGGGAACTTGTGCCTGCCGAGCCTCCCGACGGCCTCGGACAGCTCCGTGATCGCGTTGTCCTTGTGGATCATCGACCCGTGCCCGGCGGTGCCGTCCACGGTCAGCTTCATCCAGTGCATGCCCTTCTGCGCGGTCTCCACGAGGTACAGCCGCAGCTTCTCGTTGACCGTGAAGGAGAACCCGCCGACCTCGCCGATCGCCTCGGTGACGCCCTCGAAGAGATCGGGGTGCTTGTCGACCAGATGCCGGGCGCCCCACGTGCCGCCGGCCTCCTCGTCGGCGAGGAAGGCGAGGACGATGTCGCGCGGAGGCTTGCGGCCGGTGCGCATCCGCTCCCGTACGACCGCCAGGGTCATGGCGTCCATGTCCTTCATGTCGACCGCACCGCGGCCCCAGACCATCCCGTCGGCGATCTCGCCGGAGAAGGGGTGGTGGGTCCAGTCCGCCGCGTTGGCCGGTACGACATCGGTGTGGCCGTGGATGAGGAGCGCGGGCCGTGAGGGGTCCTCCCCCTCGATGCGGGCCACGGTGGAGGCACGCCCCTTGTGCGACTCGAAGACGCGCGGCTCCAGGCCGACCTCGGCGAGTTTCTCGGCGACGTACTCCGCGGCCTTGCGCTCGCCGGGGCCCGAGTGGTCCCCGTAGTTGCTGGTGTCGATCCGGATCAGCTCACGACAGAGGTCCACGACCTCGTCCTCGCCCGTGACGTTCCTGGTCGTGCCGCTCTCGCTCACGCTGCTTCCTCCCGCTGTCGCCGCTGGTGGTCCCCCTCATCCTCTCCCCGACCCGCCTTTCCGCCCAAGGGCGGCCCCCACCCGTCACACGCAGTTCACGCCGCGACGGGGGGTGATCGGGGACCCTCGAAAGCCTGGTAATGTTTCACCTGTCGCCGCGAGGGAAACCCGCGCGACAAACACCTTGTCCGGGTGGCGGAATGGCAGACGCGCTAGCTTGAGGTGCTAGTGCCCTTTATCGGGCGTGGGGGTTCAAGTCCCCCCTCGGACACCAGCGAGACCCCACCGCATGTGGGGTCTTTTGCATGTCCGGACCTCTTCGCGTCCACACACCCGAACCCCTCCTGACACCCCGGCTCCGCCGCGCCACCTGTCGGACGGTCGGGCAATTCTTCGAAACTTTCGAAGAATCAATGACCCTTTCCGATCTTGGTCGGCGCACCCGTGGTGAACAGTCTCTTCAAAACGAGCCATCCGACACATCTGAACAGCCATAACGCCGCATCTCGTCATTGCCGGCGCGGACGAATGTTTCGGCATGGGTGTCGAAAGTATTGACAGTTGACAGGGCCGGTTCAAAACTGTCGGCGATTCACAGCGCGCCACCTCACGAGAACGAGGAGGAAACACGCACATGATCGACGCACCCGCACCCCCTCCGGGCCGCCGCGGCGGCCGCTCAGGGGCGTTCCGTCACCTCAGGCTGCTCATCAGCGGTGTCTGCACCATGCTGCTCGTCGCCGTGGCCGCCATGACGCTGCCCGGCACCGCCCAGGCCGACACGGTCGTCACCTCGAACCAGACCGGCACCGACAACGGGTACTACTACTCGTTCTGGACCGACAGCAGCGGCACGGTGTCCATGAACCTGGGCTCCGGCGGCAACTACAGCACCTCGTGGAGCAACACCGGGAACTTCGTCGCCGGCAAGGGCTGGAGCAACGGCGGACGCAGGAGTGTGACCTACTCGGGCACCTTCAACCCGTCCGGCAACGCCTACCTGGCCCTCTACGGGTGGACGTCCAATCCGCTCGTCGAGTACTACATCGTCGACAACTGGGGCACCTACCGGCCCACGGGAACGTTCAAGGGAACGGTCACCAGCGACGGTGGCACGTACGACATCTACAAGACGACGCGGACGAACGCGCCGTCCGTCGAGGGGACCCGCACCTTCGACCAGTACTGGAGCGTCCGGCAGTCGAAGCGGACGGGCGGGACCATCACCACCGGCAACCACTTCGACGCCTGGGCCCGCGCCGGGATGAACCTGGGCAGCTTCAACTACTACATGATCCTCGCCACCGAGGGTTATCAGAGCAGCGGGAACTCCAACATCACGGTGGGCGACGCGGGATCGGGCGGCGGATCCGGGGGCGGTGGAACCGGCGGCGGCGGGGGCTCCGGCGGGTGCGCGGCGGCCCTGTCCGCGGGCCAGCAGTGGAACGACCGCTACAACCTCAACGTCGCCGTCACCGGATCGAGCAACTGGACCGTGACGATGAACGTCCCGGCCCCGGCGAAGATCCTCTCGACCTGGAACATCAGCGCCACCTACCCCAGCGCCCAGGTCCTGACGGCCAAACCCAACGGCAGCGGCAACACCTTCGGCGTCACCATCCAGACCAACGGCAACTGGACCTGGCCCACGGTCTCCTGCAGCGCGAGCTGACCCCTCCCCCACCCCCGAGGCTGAAGGACCACTTCGCATGACCTTCCGCACGAGAATCCGGACGGCGTCCGGACGACTTCGCTCGTTACGCACACTGATCACGGGACTGGCCGTCGTCGCGACGGCCGTCGCGAGCCCCCTCGCCCTCGACGCCGGAGCCGCGCACGCCGCCACCTGCAACGGGTACGTCGGACTCACCTTCGACGACGGGCCGTCCAGCACCACGTCGACCCTGCTCAACGCCCTCAAGCAGAACGGCCTGCGGGCCACGATGTTCAACGAGGGCCAGTACGCGGCGTCCAACCCGGCGCAGGTACGGGCCCAGGTCGACGCCGGCATGTGGGTGGGCAACCACAGCTACACCCACCCGCACCTCGTCCAGCAGAGCCAGGCGCAGATCGACTCGGAGATCTCCCGGACCCAGCAGGCCATCGCCGGCGCCGGCGGAGGCACGCCGAAACTGTTCCGTCCGCCGTACGGAGAGACCAACGCGACGGTGAAGGCGGTCGAGGCCAAGTACGGGCTGACCGAGATCATCTGGGACGTCGACTCGCAGGACTGGAACGGCGCGAGCACCGACGCGATCGTCCAGGCGGCCGGCCGGCTGACCAACGGCCAGGTCATCCTCATGCACGACTGGCCGGCCAACACGATCGCCGCGATCCCGCGCATCGCGCAGGGACTGGCCGCCCGCGGCCTGTGCGCCGGGATGATCTCCCCGGGGACCGGCCGCGCCGTGGCTCCCGACGGCGGCGGCACAGGTGGCGGCGGTGGCGGTGGCGGGTGCACCGCGACACTGTCCGCCGGACAGCAGTGGAGCGACCGGTACAACCTCAACGTCACGGTCACCGGATCGAGCAACTGGACCGTGACGATGAACGTCCCGGCCCCGGCGAAGATCCTCTCGACCTGGAACATCAGCGCCACCTACCCCAGCGCCCAGGTCCTGACGGCCAAACCCAACGGCAGCGGCAACACCTTCGGCGTCACCATCCAGACCAACGGCAACTGGACCTGGCCCACGGTCTCCTGCGCCGCGGGCTGACCGGGCCGGACCGCACCGAGGAACAGCGCGCCCGGCGTGGCGGCCGCGAGCCGCCGCGCCGCCCTGCCCCGCCTGGCACAGCGAGGGCCCCGACCATCGGATCGGGGTCCTCGCTCACTGTGTCCGCGGTGTCACGGAAAGATGTGGGGCAGATCTCGTCACGCTGACATACCCCCACGTCACAGCGCTGGAGCGGGGGCCCGGACAACGCCCTAAGGGACGCCTCGCATCGCTGATCCGCAGGTCCGAAGCTAGCGTCGTACTAAAATTGCAGGCTTGTTCGGAGCTGGACCGGAATATCCCCAGGCGTACCTGCGGGCCCACCGGCTCCCCGGAGTATCCGGGAACAACACGTGAGGACCCGATGGCAGCCCTCCAGCAAGGCCCCGCACTCGCGTTGTCCGACGACGAGGTGCGTGCGGAGTTCGGTGACCGGGCGCGCTTCTCCGCCGCCTCGGCCGCCTCGCCGCGCACGCTCGTCGACATCCTCGACGCCTCCGTACGGGCGTACCCCGACGAGCCCGCTCTCGACGACGGCCGGCGCGCCCTCAGCTACCGGGCCCTGGCCGCCGAGGTCGAGGCCGTACGGTGGCGGCTCGCGGAGGCCGGGGTCGGTCTCGGCGACCGGGTCGGCGTACGGGTCCCGTCCGGTACGAACGAGCTGTACGTGGCGATCCTGGGCGTCCTCGCGGCCGGCGCCGCCTATGTTCCCGTGGATGCCGAGGACCCCGACGAGCGGGCCGAGCTGGTCTTCGGCGAGGCCGAGGTGCGCGCGGTCGTCGGCGCCGGGTACGAGCTGACGGTCAACGGCCGCTCCGAGGTTCCCGCCGGGCGGCCCGGTGTCGAGCACGACGCGTGGATCATCTTCACCTCGGGTTCCACCGGCAAGCCCAAGGGTGTCGCCGTGAGCCACCGCAGCGCCGCCGCCTTCGTCGACGCGGAGGCCGACCTCTTCCTGACCGAGGAGCCGATCGGCCCCGGTGACCGGGTGATGGCGGGCCTGTCCGTCGCCTTCGACGCCTCCTGCGAGGAGATGTGGCTGGCATGGCGGTACGGGGCCTGTCTGGTGCCCGTACCGCGCTCACAGGTGCGCAGCGGCGCCGACCTCGGGCCCTGGCTGGCGGAGCAGGACATCTCCGTCGTCTCCACCGTGCCCACACTCGCCGCCCTGTGGGAGCCGGAGACCCTCAACGACGTCCGGCTGCTGATCTTCGGCGGTGAAGCCTGCCCGCCCGAGCTGACGCAGCGCCTGGTGACCGAGGGCCGGGAGGTGTGGAACACGTACGGACCGACCGAGGCGACCGTCGTGGCCTGTGCCTCGCTGCTGACCGGCGACGAGCCCATCCGTATCGGGCTGCCGCTCAACGGCTGGGAGCTCGCGGTCGTCGACGAGGCGGACGAGCCGGTGCCGATGGGCGGCACCGGCCAGCTCGTGATCGGCGGGGTGGGACTCGCCCGCTACCTCGACGCGGAGAAGGACGCCGAGAAGTACGCGCCGCTCGCCTCGCTGGGCTGGGAGCGGGCGTACCGCAGCGGTGACCTGGTCAAGGCCGAACCCGAGGGGCTGATCTTCCTCGGGCGGGCCGACGAGCAGATCAAGCTCGGCGGACGCCGGATCGAGCTCGGTGAGGTGGACGCGGCACTCCAGGCACTGCCCGGTGTCGCGGGCGCCGCCGCCGCCGTGCGGACCGCGCGCGGCGGCAATCAGCTCCTCGTCGGCTATGTCGTCACCCAGGACGGCTGGGACCAGGCGGCCGCCGTCGAGAAGCTGCGCGCCGAGCTGCCCGCCGCGCTGGTTCCGCTGATCGCCCCGGTCGAGGACCTGCCGACCCGGACGTCGGGCAAGGTCGACCGGAACGCGCTGCCCTGGCCGCTGGAGGGTCTGGAGACCGGCGGTGCCAAGGAGCAGCTGTACGGCACCGAGGCCTGGCTCGCCGAGCAGTGGAGCGAGGTGCTGGGCATCCCCGTCGGCGGAGCCGGCGACGACTTCTTCGCGATCGGCGGCAGCAGTCTCGCGGCCGCCCAGCTCACCACGAAGCTGCGCGCCCGTTACCCGAACGCCGCCGTGCTCGACATCTATCAGCAGCCCGTGCTGCGCAAGCTGGCCCGGCATCTGGAGAAGTCCGGCCAGGACGACGGCGCCGAGCGGATCGTCGCGCCGGTCCCGCTGCGCGCCAAGCTGGTCCAGCTGCTCGTCCTGATCCCGCTGTTCAGCCTGCTCGGGCTGCGCTGGACGGTGGCGCTGGCCGCGCTCGGCAACGTACTGCACTGGTTCGGCCCGTATCCGTGGGCGCCGGGCACCTCGTGGTGGCTGGTGGGCGCCGGCGCGCTGGTTCTCTACAGCCCGCCGGGGCGGCTCGCCGTCGCGGCGGGCGGCGCGCGGCTGCTGCTGCGCGGTGTGAGGCCCGGACGGTACCCGCGCGGCGGGAGTGTCCATCTGCGGCTGTGGACGGCCGAGCGGCTCGCCGGGTTCAGTGGCGCGACCTCGCTGACCGGGTCCTGGCTGGAGCGGTACGCCCGTGCGCTGGGCGCCAGGGTCGGCCCGGACGTGGATCTGCACTCGCTGCCGCCGGTGACCGGCATGCTCAAGATGGGCCGGGGCGCCGCCGTCGGGTCCGAGGTGGACCTGTCGGGGTACTGGCTGGACGGCGACCGGCTGGAGATCGGCCCGGTGAAGGTGGGCGCCGGTGCCGTGGTCGGGACGCGCAGCATCCTCTTCCCGGGGGCCCGGGTGGGCAAGCGCGCCGAGGTGGCGCCGGGCTCCGCCGTGGCGGGCCAGATTCCGACCGGGCAGCGCTGGGCCGGGGCGCCCGCGGTCAAGCTCGGCAAGGCGAAGCACGCGTGGCCCAAGGACCGGCCGCAGCGCGGCACGTACTGGCGGGTGATGTACGGCGTGACCGGGCTCGCGCTGAGCGCGCTGCCGGTGCTGGCCGCCGTCGCGGCGCTGCTCGTGGCCCGGGTGTTCGTGAGCGCGGACGCCGGGCTCGGCGCGGCGCTGCGCGGTGTCGGGATCGCCCTGGTTCCGGCGACGCTCGCGTTCGGTCTCGCGTACGCGCTGCTGCTCCTGGTCGCCGTACGGCTGCTGAGTCTCGGGCTGCACGAGGGCACGCATCCCACGCACAGCCGGATCGGCTGGCAGGCCTGGACGGTCACGCAGCTGATGGACCGCTCCCGCGAGACGCTGTTCCCGCTGTACGCGGGGCTGATCACGCCGGTGTGGCTGCGGCTGCTCGGCATGCGGATCGGCCGGGGCGCCGAGGTGTCGACCGTTCTCGCGCTGCCGAGTCTGACGACGGTCGGCGAGGGCGCCTTCCTCGCCGACGACACGCTGACGGCGCCGTACGAGCTCGGGGGCGGCTGGATGCGCATCGGGCGGGCCGAGATCGGCCGGCGGGCGTTCCTCGGCAATTCCGGGATGACCGCTCCGGGCCGCAGTGTGCCGGACGGCGGTCTGGTCGGTGTGCTGTCGGCGACGCCGAAGAAGGCGAAGAAGGGCAGCTCCTATCTGGGGCTGCCGCCGATGAAGCTGCCGCGTGCGGCGCAGGGCGGCGATCAGAGCCGTACCTACGACCCGCCCGCCCGGCTGCTGTGGGCCCGCGGTCTGGTGGAGCTGTGCCGGCTGGTGCCGGTGTTCTGTTCGGCGGCGCTGGCGGTGCTGACGGTCGCCGCGCTGTGTGCGCTGGGGCCGTGGGCGTGGGCGTTCTCGGGGGCCGTGCTGCTCGCGGTGGGCGTGCTCGCGTGCCTCGTGTCCATCGTGGCGAAGTGGCTGCTGGTCGGCCGGCACCGTGCCGGTGAGCACCCGCTGTGGAGCGGTTTCGTGTGGCGCAACGAGCTGGCCGACACGTTCGTGGAGGTCGTCGCGGTGCCGTGGCTGGCGGGATCCGTGCCGGGTACTCCGCTGATGACGGCGTGGCTGCGCGGCCTGGGCGCCCGGATCGGCCGGGGCACGTGGGTCGAGAGCTACTGGCTGCCCGAGACGGACCTCGTGACGCTCGGGGACGCGGTCACGGTCAACCGGGGCTGTGTCCTGCAGACCCACCTCTTCCACGACCGGATCTTGCGGACGGATACTGTGGTCCTCCGTGAGGGCGCCACTTTGGGTCCGGGCGGAATCGTCCTGCCCGGCAGCACCGTCGGGGCCCGCTCCACTCTGGGTCCCGCGTCGCTCGTGATGGCGGCGGAGTCCGTTCCCGACGACACCCGCTGGCTGGGCAATCCGATCGAGGCCTGGCGTTCGTAGCAGAATTGACCTGATCGGACACGAAGGGCGGTACAGCGGCACGTCGAGCACAGGGCAGGGAGCAGTCGCAGCGGTGAGCGTTCAGCAGACAGCGGGACCGGACCCCTATTTCCCGGCGAACGGAGATTCCCGTTACCGGGTGCACCGGTACGAGCTCGCGCTGGACTACCGCCCCGGCCCGAACCGGCTCTCCGGCACCGCGCGGATCAACGCCATAGCGGGCCGTTCCGCGCTGA
The DNA here is from genome assembly GCF_036063235.1 of Streptomyces sp. NBC_00386. Classification (NCBI taxonomy): domain Bacteria; kingdom Bacillati; phylum Actinomycetota; class Actinomycetes; order Kitasatosporales; family Streptomycetaceae; genus Streptomyces; species Streptomyces sp. NBC_00386. Next base: position 7,405,181 of record NZ_CP107950.1, on the reverse strand, counting down.
CCGAGTTCCAGCTGAACCTGGCCGATTTCCGGATCGGCCGGGTCCGTGTCGACGGCAAGGCCCCGCACTACACGCACCGGGGCGGCAGGCTGCGTATCCGTCCGCCGAAGCCGATACGGTCCGGCGCCGCCTTCACCGTCGAGGTGCACTGGTCGGGCAACCCCAAGCCGGTCAACAGCCCCTGGGGCGGGCTCGGCTGGGAGGAGCTGGAGGACGGGGCGCTGGTGGCGAGCCAGCCGATCGGCTCGCCGTCCTGGTATCCGTGCAACGACCGGCCGGCCGACAAGGCCGCGTACCAGATCTCGATCACCACGCCCTCCGCGTACGCCGTGGTCGCGGGCGGCCGTCTGCTGACGCGGACGACGAAGGCGTCGACGACCACCTGGGTGTACGAGCAGTCGGCGCCGACCTCCAGCTATCTGGTGGGCCTGTCGATCGGCAAGTACCAGACGGTGCTGCTCGGCGACCCGGGTCTCGGGGGCGTACCGCAGTCCGGGCATCTGCCGGCGCAGCTGCTCCCGGAGTTCTCCCGGGACTTCGCGCGGCAGCCCGCGATGATGGAGCTGTTCCAGGGCCTCTTCGGGCCGTATCCGTTCGGCGAGTACGCGGTGGTGGTGACCGAGGAGGAGCTCGACGTCCCGGTCGAGGCGCAGGGTCTTTCGCTGTTCGGCGCCAACCATCTGGACGGGTCGCGGGGTTCGGAGCGGCTGATCGCGCACGAGCTGGCGCACCAGTGGTTCGGCAACAGTGTGACGATCGCGGACTGGCGGCACATCTGGCTGAACGAGGGGCTCGCGAAGTACGCCGAGTGGCTGTGGTCGGAGCGCTCCGGCGGACGCCCGGCACGCCAGCTCGCCGCTGCCGCGCACCGGAAGCTGTCCGCGCTGCCGCGGGACCTGCTGCTGTCCGACCCGGGCCGCAAGCTGATGTTCGACGACCGGCTCTACGAGCGCGGCGGGCTCACGGTGCACGCGATCCGGTGCGCGATGGGCGACGAGGCCTTCTTCCGCATGCTGCGCGGCTGGGCGACGCTGCACCGGGGCGGCACGGTCACCACGTCCGTCTTCACCGCGCACGTCTCGCGCTACGCGGCCGAGCCGCTGGACGAGCTCTTCACGGCCTGGCTGTACGAGACGGCGCTGCCACCGTTGCCGGAGGCGGCCCCGCAGTTTCCCGCCCGGCCCGCCCATCCGCCGACCTATCCGCCCCCGAACGCGGACTCTGCCCGGGTCCGGGGAGAATGACGCGATGACCAGCCGTTCCTGTCCCTGCGGGCTCGCCGAGCCGTACGCGCGCTGCTGCGGGCGCTTCCACCGCGGTGAGGCCGCGGCGCCGAGCGCCGAGGCGCTGATGCGGTCGCGTTACTGCGCCTTCGTGAAGGAGGACGAGGGGTATCTGCTGCGGACCTGGCATCCGCGGACGCGGCCCGCCCGGGTGGACTTCGATCCCGGGATGCGGTGGACCGGCCTGGAGATCCTGGACACGGGTCAGGGTTCGGCGTTCCACACCACGGGGACCGTGACCTTCCGGGCCTCCTACCGGGGCGGTTCGCTGCACGAGCGGAGCCGGTTCGAGCGGGTGGACGGGGCCTGGGTGTACGTGGACGGGGAGTTCCTCGACTGACCTGGACCGACCCCGGGTGCTCCGGTCAGGGGGCCAGGACGTCCAGTTCCTGGAGTGCGCCGACCGTGATCTCGCGGGTGAGCTTCTCGGCGCGGACGGCGTCACCCTCGCGGACGGCCTCGGCGAGCTGGACGTGCAGGGTGACGGCGGCGGGGTCGGGGTCCTCGAACATGACGTCGTGATGGGTGCGGCCGGACAGGACCTCCGCGACGACGTCTCCGAGGCGGGCGAACATCTCGTTGCCCGACGCCCTGAGAATCACCCGGTGGAAGGCGACGTCATGGACGAGATACCCCTCCAGCTGGTGTCCGCGTGAGGTGGCGACCATGCCGAGCGCGCACTCGGTGAGCTCCGCGCACTGCTCCGCGGTGGCGTGCCGGGCGGCCAGTCCCGCGGCGACGGGTTCGATCGCCGAGCGCAGGACGGTGAGGGAACGCAGCTGGTGGGGACGGTCGGCGCCGGCCAGCCGCCAGCGGATGACCTGGGGATCGTAGACGTTCCACTCGGACTTGGGACGGACCGTCACGCCCACGCGGCGGCGGGACTCGACCAGGTACATGGATTCGAGCACCCGGACCGCCTCGCGCATCACGGAGCGTGACACCTCGAAACGCTGTGCGAGTTCGTCGGTGCGCAGCACGCTGCCCGGCGGGTAGTCGCCCGCCGTGATCGCCGGTCCGAGGGTCTCCAGTACGTGTCCGTGCAGGCCCCGGCCCCGTGTGCTCATGGGGTCAGGGTACGAGGCATACGCCACGAACAAAAAGTCATACTTATATGTCACACACTCTTGAATTAGTCGTACCTAATGCGTTTCAGTATCGTCGACATCAGATGTCGACGAAGACGGCGAGAGCGCGATGCAGCACAGTCCCACCACCCCCCATGTCGTCGTGATCATGGGCGTCGCAGGCACCGGGAAGACCACCATCGGCGCCTTGCTCGCGGCCCGGCTCGGCGTGCCGTACGCCGAGGGCGACGACTTCCACCCGCAGGCCAACATCGCCAAGATGACGGCCGGGACGCCGCTGACCGACGACGACCGGTGGCCCTGGCTGGACTCCATCGGGCACTGGGCGCACGAACGCGCCGGACTCGGCGGCGTGGTCAGCGGCTCGGCGCTCAAGCGCGTCTACCGGGACAGGCTGCGGGCGGCGGCGCCCGGGATCGTCTTCGTGCATCTGACCGGCACCCGCGAGCTCATCGAGGACCGGATGTCGCACCGCACGGGGCACTTCATGCCCACGGCACTCCTGGACTCGCAGTTCGCCACGCTCCAGCCGCTGGCGGCGGACGAGGCGGGCGTCGAGGTGGACGTGTCCGGCGGCCCCGCCGAGATCACCGAGCGGGCCGTGAGGGCGCTCGAAGCCCTCTGACGCCGCCCCGCCGGTAGCGCCGCACCCCCCTCCTGCTCCTCCATGACAACGCTGTCTCCATGACAACGCTGTCTCCCTTTACAGCGGCTGTTCCGTCCACGCGCCGCCGCTCCGCCGCGCCTTCCGGACGGAAGGTTCTCCCCCCGCACCCCTCCCCGCGTCCTTTTATCAAGCAAGAGAACAACCGTGACCAGACTCAGTGTCGAGATGCTGGCAGCGGACACCGTCGAACCGATCACCTCGGCGGGCCACGCTCAACTGGGCATAGCCGTGCTGGCGGGCATCGCCGTCATCGTCCTGCTCATCACCCGGTTCAAGCTGCACGCCTTTCTCGCCCTGACCATCGGCTCGCTGGCACTCGGCGCGTTCGCCGGCGCCCCGCTCGACAAGACCATCGTCAGCTTCACCACCGGACTCGGCTCGACCGTGGCCGGTGTGGGTGTCCTGATCGCCCTCGGCGCGATCCTCGGCAAACTGCTCGCCGACTCGGGCGGCGCCGACCAGATCGTCGACACCATCCTCGCGAAGGCCGGCGGGCGCGCCATGCCGTGGGCGATGGTGCTGATCGCCTCGGTGATCGGTCTGCCTCTGTTCTTCGAGGTCGGCATCGTGCTGCTGATCCCGGTGGTCCTGATGGTCGCCAAGCGCGGCAACTACTCGCTGATGCGCATCGGCATCCCGGCACTCGCGGGCCTGTCGGTGATGCACGGTCTGATTCCGCCGCACCCCGGTCCACTGGCCGCGATCGACGCGGTGCACGCGAACCTCGGCATCACCCTCGCCCCTCGGTGTCCTGGTCGCCGTCCCGACCGTGATCGTCGCCGGTCCGGTGTTCTCGCGCTACGCGGCCCGCTGGGTGGACGTCCAGGCCCCCGAACGCATGGTCCCGCCGCGCGCCTCGGAGGACCTGGAGAAGCGCCCGAGCTTCGGCGCGACCCTCGCCACCATGCTGCTCCCGGTGGTGCTGATGCTGGCCAAGGCCCTGGTGGACATCGTCGTCGACGACCCGGCGGACATGACACAGCGCGTCTTCGACGTCGTCGGGGCGCCGCTGATCGCGCTGCTCGCGGCCGTGATCGTGGGCATGTTCACGCTGGGCCGGGCGGCGGGCTTCACCAAGGACCGCATCGCGACGACCGTAGAGAAGTCCCTCGCGCCCATCGCCGGCATCCTGCTCATCGTCGGCGCGGGCGGCGGTTTCAAGCAGACGCTGATCGACTCCGGGGTGGGCCGGATGATCCTGGAGATCTCCGAGGACTGGTCGATCCCCGCGCTGCTGCTGGCCTGGCTGATCGCCGTCGCGATCCGGCTCGCGACGGGTTCGGCGACCGTGGCCACCATCTCGGCGGCCGGCTTGGTCGCGCCCCTCGCGGCCGACATGTCGACCACCCACACATCCCTGCTCGTCCTCGCGATCGGCGCGGGCTCGCTCTTCTTCAGCCATGTCAACGACGCCGGGTTCTGGCTGGTGAAGGAGTACTTCGGCCTGAACGTCGGCCAGACCGTGAAGACCTGGTCCGTCATGGAGACGATCATCTCGGTGGTGGCCGGGGGCCTGGTGCTGCTGCTGTCGCTCGTCCTCTAGGCGGCCGTTCCCGCCGGGATCCGGACGGCCGTCCGCAAGGCCGCACCTGTCAACGGCCGTTCTGTCACGGCCGTTCTGTCACGACCGGGCCGCGAACGGGCCACGAACGGGCCGCGAACGGGCCGCGAACGGGCCGCGAACGGGCCGCGAACGGGCCGTGAACGGGCCGCGGGGAGAACCGTATTCGGTTCTCCCCGCGGCCCGTTCGTCGTCGTCAGCGGGTGGTCACGGCCGCCACAGCGGATGTTCGCGGTCGGCCCACACCCGGCTCACCGATCCCGTGCGCAGGCCCCGCCGGGCCTCCGGGTCGCCCAGCGCCATTCCGATGTGACCCGCGAGGACGATGCCGACGGTGAGGGCCAGCCAGTCGTGGACGAAGGTCGCCGAGGTGCGCCACATCAGCGGGGCGAGGTGGGTGAACCACATCAGCAGACCGGTGCCCAGCATCACCAGGGTCGCCCCCGCGATCCAGGCGGCGTAGATCTTCTGCCCCGCGTTGAACTTGCCCGCCGGACGGGACTCCGGGTCCTTGTCGCGGCGCAGTGCCGCCCGCAGCCATACCCGGTCGTGCGGGCCGAAGCGGTTCAGGAAACCCAGGTCGCGGCGGAACGCCCGGGAGACGAGGCCCGCGAGGACCGGGACCGGCAGCATCAGACCGGCCCATTCGTGGACGCGGACGACGAGTTCGCGGCGGCCGACGAGTTCGGCGAACTGAGGGATGTACAGACAGGCCGCGGTGGCCACGCACACACCCATCAGCGCGCCGGTGACCCGGTGCACCCAGTGCTCGGCCCGGGTGAAACGCCGTACGTGGGAGGAGTGCACGGCCCCGGCCGGCGACGCGTCAGCTCGTGGGTTCATCGTCGCGTCCGTTCGAACGGCCGACCCAGGCGTCGACGTCGTACCCCCGGTCCTCCCAGTACCCGGGACGGACGTCCTTGGTGACGGTGATGCCGGAGAGCCACTTGGCGGATTTGTAGAAGTACATCGGGGCCACATAGAGACGGACGGGACCGCCGTGGTTGTGGCCGACGGGCTTGTCCTGCATGCGCAGGGCCACCAGGACGTCCGGGCGCCGGGCCTGGCGCATGGTGAGGCTCTCCGTGTACGTCCCGTCGAAGCAGGTGAAGCGGATGGCGCCGGCCGAGTGGTGCACCCCGGCGGCGTCCAGGAGGTGCGACAGGAGTACGCCCTCGAAGGGGGTGCTCGGAACCCGCCAGCCGGTGACGCACTGGACGTCGTGCACCAGTCGGGTCTGGGGCAGGGCGCGCAGGTCGGCGAGGGTGTAGCTGGTGGGACGGTCGACCAGTCCGTCGACGGTGAGACGGTAGTTCGTCTCGTTCTTGTGGGGGACGGACGCCGCCACCGAGTAGTAGCGGAAGCCGCCGCCGTTGGGCAGCAGCCCCGTCAGGCCGGTGGGGTCCTTCTGGGAGGCACCGGCGAGGAAGGCGTCCATCGCGCGCTGGAGCGTGGGCGCGGTCGCCAGGCCGAGAGCGCCGAGTCCGAGCGTGCCGAGCAGCACCCGGCGGCCGATGGGCCTGCCGCGCTCGCCGGACGCCTCGTGTTCCTCGCGTCCCGTGCGGACGTCACCGGCCTCGCGGACCTCACGGTCGTCGCGAGCCTCGTGTTCCTCGCGGTCTTCCGGTTCCCGTGCTTCGGGGTGTTCCGGCTCGCGGGGCTCCGGCCGCTCGGGTTCCCGTGGCCTCGGTCGCTCCGGGTCCGGTTCCCCGGGCCTTTCAGTGTTCACCCCTTGATTCGAGCACCCGCGACCCCCAAAAAGCCAGCGGTGGCGGGTGCTCGTCAGCGTTCCGTCATCTCTTCTCACCCACGGACCGGGAACATCGGCCCCTGAGAGGACGGCGGGGCCTCATCAGGTGGCGGACTCGGCCGCCTTGTCCAACTGGAACGCCTCGTTGCCGAGGCCGATCCGGGCGTGTGCCTCGGGCTTGCGGGAGCGCAGCAGCAGCCCCTGGACGAGTCCGGCGACCAGCGCGACCCCGATGACGGCGGGCAGCAGCACGTTCAGGACGGAATCCGGGCCGGAGCCGACGAGCACGTCGAAGTCCTTGACCGTGTAGAACGCGATGACCAGCAGGGCGATGCCCGCGATCGCGGAGGTGACCAGGCGCCAGGACTGGGCGCGGGCCGCGCCGCGGCGGACGAAGAACACGATGACCGAGAGCGAGGCGGCCGCCATCAGGAGGGTGACGCCGAGCGCTCCGACGTTGCCGCCCCAGGTGAAGAGCTGGAGCACCGGTGCGGTCGGGTCTCCGGCTGGCCTGTCGTCGGCCAGGGCGAAGCCGCCGACCACGATGAGCGAGACGACGGTGTGCAGGAGCGAGCCGGTGCCGGGGGCGCCGCTGGACTCGGAGGTGCGGCCGAAGGCGGCGGGCAGCAGACCCTCGCGGCCCATGGCGAAGGCGTACCGCGCCACGACGTTGTGGAAGCTGAGCAGCGCCGCGAACATACCGGTCACGAACAGTACGTGCAGGACGTCGGTGAAGGTGGAGCCGAGGCGTGAGTCGGTGAGGAAGAACAGCAGCCCGGCACTCTGCTTCTGGGACGTACCCACGATCGCGGAGGGACCGGTGGCGACGGTGAGCGCCCAGGAGCTGATCGCGAAGAAGACGGCGACGAAACCGATCGCGAGGAACATCACGCGGGGCACGAGGATGTGCGGGCGGCTGGTCTCCTCGGCGTAGACCGGGGCCTGTTCGAAGCCGGTGAAGGCCGCGATGCAGAAGCACAGCGCGGTGCCGACGCCCGCTCCGGTGAGCGTGTCCGGGTTGAAGGCGTGCAGCGACAGGCCTTCCTTGGCGGGATCGCCGATGGCCGCGACGTCGAAGACGACGACGAGCGTCACCTCGATGACCAGCAGGACGCCGAGCACCCAGGCGTTGACGTCGATCTTCAGCCAGGCCAGCGCGCCCACGACGAGTACCGCGGCCAGCGCCGGTATCCACCAGACGACTTCGGTGTCGAGGTAGGTGGCGAACAGCCCGGAGACCTCGAAGCCGAAGAGGCCGTAGATCCCGACCTGGAGCGCGCTGTAGGCGACGAGGGCGACCGCGGCGGCGCCCGCGCCCGGGGTGCCGCCGAGCCCGCGCGAGATGTACGCGTAGAAGGCACCCGCGTTGTGGACGTGCCGGCTCATCTCGGCGTACCCGACGCTGAAGAGCACCAGGACGATGCCGAGGATGACGAAGAGCAGCGGCTGCCCGACGATCCCCATCACCGCGAATGTGGTGGGCATGACACCCGCGACCACCATGAGCGGGGCGGTGGCCGCGAGAACGGACAGCAGCAGACCCGCCGTGCCCAGCCGGCCGGCGCGCAGGGCCCGGTCCTGTCCCTTGAACGTGCTGATGCCGGCGCCGTCGGCGTCCGGTCTTCCCGTGCTCGACGTACTCGGTGTGCTCGAACTGCCCGTCGTCATCGCGGGGTCGTCCTTTCGGATGTCAGATCATCGGGGGCGTTCACACCGTGCCGAGCACGCGGTCGCGCGCGGCACGGAAGGCTTGGTGTCCGTCGAGGTCCGGATACGACCACGGAGCCGCCGTCGGGTGGTCCGCGATCCGGAGGAACAGGGCGGCGGCCTCGCCGTCCCGGCCCTCGCAGATCTTGGCGTGGGCGAGGAAGTTGAGGTCGACGAGGCGGCGCGGGTGATCGCCGTGCTCCCACTCCAGCCACCAGTCGAACGCGGCCTTCATCACCTGGCGGGCCCGGCGTCCGGCCCAGTGCCCGGAGGCGACCGGGTCGGCGGGCTCGCTCCCGGCGCCGGCGAGCACACGGAAGCGCTCGGCGTGCGCGACGACCGGAAGGATCGCGAGCGGCGAGTCGGCGGGCGCCTGCTCGGCCGACCAGTTGGCGAAGTCGTACACCTCGTGCAGCGGGTCCTGGCCCGCCGCGGCGCGGCGCTCGGCGAGCCGGGCGACCATCAGGTGGTGCGCGTGGTGATGGACGGCGTGCCGGTGACGCACCTCGTCGAAGAGGCGGACCACGTCGCCCTCCGCTCCGAGCGAGCGCTCCAGGAGGAGGAGTCCGAGCCAGGGGGTGGGGTCGTCGGGGGCGAGGGCCGCCGCCCGCCGGCAGGCCTCGCGGGCGCTGTCGGGGCGCTCCTTGCCGTGCAGGGCGCGTTCCACTGCGGCGCAGCCGAGGAGTACGGCGGCGTCGGCGGATTCCGGTTCGGCCAGCTGCCAGTCGCGGGCCCAGGCGAGCGTCGCCGGCTCCTGCGCGAGGACGGTGACACGGTGCCCGCGGCGGTCCCAGTCGTCGCCGGTCGCGGCGAGCAGCGCCCGGACGTCGGTCCACCGCCCCTGGTTCAACGCGGTGCGTGCGGTCACGAGTTCGGCGTCGTCGAGGGCGGCGTCGAAGGCCTGGGACGTCCGCTTGCGGCCGCGACCCAGGGGAGGTGGGGGTGGTGACACCGCTGCTCAACCTCACAGGCGCGGTTCGTCAAAGGGTGATCACGCACAGCAAACCCGGAGCCACCGGTTCAAGTCAAGCGCGGGTCATGTCACTACACGTGTCAACTGCCCGTGTGTACAACCCAGTTACCTTCACCGCTTCCACAAAGTCCTGAACAGGCGCCTTGTCCGCCCGACTTGGACTGTCTTCATACCCTCGATCCAGGGACGGCCGCCCCTGTCCTGATGACAACGGCCTTCCCGGGCGGGCGACTTGGACGCGGTCCCCGGCCGCGAGGGCCGGGGGCCGCGACGGCCGGGGACTGCGACGGCCGTCCGGAGGTGATCGGCTCAGCCCGCGGGCCGCCCGGGACGCGATCGCCCGGGCCCGTGAACCACCCGGGACGCGATCACTTCACCGCCTTGGCCGCCGCCCGGCCCGCCGTGCGGCCGGAGAAGAGGCAGCCGCCGAGGAAGGTGCCCTCCAGCGAGCGGTAGCCGTGGACTCCGCCGCCGCCGAAACCGGCGGCCTCACCGGCGGCGTACACACCCTCCAGCGGGTCGCCGCCCTCGGTCAGCACCCGCGAGGAGAGGTCCGTCTCCAGGCCGCCGAGGGTCTTGCGGGTCAGGATGTTGAGCCGCACCGCGATCAGCGGGCCGGCCGCGGGGTCGAGGATGCGGTGCGGGCTCGCCGTGCGGATCAGCTTGTCGCCGAGGTAGTTGCGGGCCCCCCGGATCGACATGACCTGGAGGTCCTTGGTGAAGGGGTTGGCGATCTCCCGGTCCCGCGCGACGATCTCGTGGCGCAGCGCCGCCTCGTCGATGAGGGGCTTCTCGGTGAGCGCGTTCATCCCGCGCACCAGCGCGCCGAGATCCTTCTCGACGACGAAGTCGACACCGTTGTCCATGAACGCCTTCACCGGTCCGGGCACGTCCGCGCGGGCCCGGCCGAGGACGCCGCGGATCGACTTGCCGGTCAGGTCGGGGTTCTGCTCCGAGCCGGAGAGCGCGAACTCCTTGCCGATGATCTTCTGGTCGAGCACGAACCAGGTGTAGTCGTACCCGGTCTTCATGATGTGTTCGAGGGTGCCGAGCGTGTCGAAGCCCGGGAAGAGCGGTACGGGCAGCCGGTTGCCGCGCGCGTCCAGCCAGAGGGACGAGGGGCCCGGCAGGATGCGGATGCCGTGCTTGTCCCAGATGGGGTTCCAGTTCTGGATGCCCTCGGTGTAGTGCCACATGCGGTCGCGGTTGATGAGGCGGGCGCCGGCCTCCTCCGCGATCCCGAGCATGGCGCCGTCGACGTGGGCGGGGACACCGGAGATCATCCGCTCGGGCGGGGTGCCCAGCCGCTCAGGCCAGTTGGCGCGCACGAGGTCGTGGTTGCCGCCGATGCCGCCGGAGGTCACGATCACGGCCTGGGCCTTGAGCTCGAAGGCGCCGGTGACCGTGCGGCCGCTGGCCTGTCCGCGTTCGATGCCGGACGGCTCCAGGATCTCCCCGGTGACGGTGTCGACGGAGCCCGCGCTGCGGGACAGACCGGTGACCCGGTGCCGGAACCGCAGCTCGACCAGTCCGCGGGCGACCCCTTCCCGTACCCGGCGCTCGAAGGGCGCGACGAGGCCGGGCCCGGTCCCCCAGGTGATGTGGAAGCGCGGCACCGAGTTGCCGTGCCCGTTGGCGTCGTAGCCGCCGCGCTCGGCCCAGCCCACCACGGGGAAGAAGCGCACGCCCTGCGCGTGCAGCCAGGACCGCTTCTCGCCGGCCGCGAAGTCGACGTACGCCTCGGCCCAGCGGCGCGGCCAGTGGTCCTCCGGCCGGTCGAAGGCGGCCGTGCCCATCCAGTCCTGGAGGGCCAGCTCGTGCGTGTCCTTGATCCGCATGCGGCGCTGCTCGGGCGAGTCGACGAAGAAGAGCCCGCCGAAGGACCAGTGCGCCTGGCCGCCGATCGACTGCTCGGGCTCCTGGTCGAGGAGGATCACCTTGCGGCCGGCGTCGACGAGCTCCGCGGTCGCCGCGAGCCCGGCGAGGCCCGCTCCGATGACGATCACATCTGCGTCGTAGGCCATGGGCCCGTCCTCTCGGCAATCCGACGGGTCGGATCGGGTCGGCGTCACGGGGGACGACCTGATGACGTTTGTCACGAACCGATCGGTGGCGTCGCTGGTTGGGGAGACATCGATGCCGGTCGGCCACGCGGCCGACCAGCACTTGTTACTGATCGGTCCGAATCCTTCGGTACGAAAGGTGACCGAGTCAACTGCCTGGTTCCGGTTGTTCCCGGGGGCGGGCGCGCGGACCATGGCACTACAGTCGGCGGGATACGCAACACTGGCCCGCCCCGACTTCTGACGCATCGAGGTACCCAGCGTGTCGGTACTGGTTCTGGTCCTCGCCGTGAGCGCGGCCTGCTGCCTGGGATTCGGGTTCGTGCTCCAGCAGAACGCCGCCTCGCACGCCCCGCTCAGCGACTTCCTCTCGCCGCGCATCCTGCTGGATCTCATCCGGGTCCCCCGCTGGCTGGGCGGTATCGGACTCATGGTGTGCGGCATGGTCCTCGGGGCGATCGCGCTCGGCAACGGCGAGGTCTCGCTGGTGGAACCGCTCCTCGCCACCAACCTGCTCTTCGCGCTGGCGCTCTCCCGGCATCAGACCAAACAGCCGCTGGGCCGGCAGGGCTGGTCCGGGCTGCTGCTGCTCGCCGGCGGTGTCTCGGCGTTCATCGTGGCCGGGCAGCCACAGGGCGGCGAGGCCGTCGACGACCCGCTGCGGCACTGGCTGATCATCGGGATCGTGGTCGGGCTCGCCGTGCTGCTCACCACCTGTGCGAAACGGTCCCGGCTGAGCGCCGGACCCGTGCTGCTCGCCACCGCCGCCGGCCTGCTGTACGGCCTTCAGGACGCGCTCACCCGGGTCAGCGGCCAGCGGTTCAGTGCCGACGGGCTGGCCGAGCTGCTCACCAGCTGGCAGCCGTACGCGGTGCTCGTCCTCGGCGTGACCGGGCTGATCCTCGTCCAGAGCGCCTTCGAGACCGCGCCGCTGCGCATGTCGCTGCCCGCGCTGACCGCCGCCCAGCCGCTGGCGGGGATCGTCTGCGGGGTGGGTTTCCTCGGGGACCAGCTGCGCACCGACGCGGGCGCCCTCGCCTGGCAGGCCGCGGGGCTCGCCGGCATCGTGACGGGGATCGTCCTGCTGGGCATGCACCCGGCGATGCCCTCCGGCACCGCGGAACCGGAACGCTCGCGGGACCTCCAGCCGCACTGAGCGAGCCCCCGGACCGCCCGGCCCCGTGACGCCGTACCCGGCCGCCGTCGAGGCCGTGCACCACGCCATCCGGCCCACGCCCCGGCCGACAGGCCGGCTCACCACCCCGACGGCCCCGCACACCACCCCGACGGCCGCGAGCACCGCCACCGCGGAGCCCGGAGCTGCTTGGATGGAACCCATGAGTGCCGCTGACGAGATCCTCGACATCGTGGACGAGAACGACGAGATCATCGGGCAGTCCCCGCGCGGGGAGGCGTACGCGCGCGGGCTGCGCCACCGGGCCGTGTTCATCGAGGCGCGGGACGCCCGGGGCCGGCTCTTCGTCCATCGGCGCACCCCCACCAAACTGGTGTTCCCCTCGTTCTACGACATGTTCGTGGGCGGGGTCGTCGGCGCGGGCGAGTCCTACGACGACGCGGCGCTCCGCGAGGCCGAGGAGGAACTCGGCGTCTCCGGGCTCCCCCGGCCGACTCCGCTGTTCAAGTTCCTGTACGACGACGGGGCCGGCGCGACCTGGTGGTCGGCCGTGTACGAGGTCCGCTGCGAGCTTCCGGTGAACCCGCAGGCGGAGGAGGTCGCCTGGCACGACTTCCTCACCGAGGACGAGGTGGAGCGCCGGCTGGAGGAGTGGACGTGGGTGCCGGACGGGCTGGCGGCCTACGAGCGGCTCACCGACTACCGGGCGATGGACTGATCCGCCCCGGCCGGACGCGGTCGGGGCGGCACCGGAGGAGCCCCGCCCGAGGCCCCCCGGTAGGGTCCTGGGCGTGATCGAACTCGTGCGCAATGTCCGGTTGTGGTTCGCGCCGCAGGAGATCCGGTCCGAGGGCAAGACCCCGGACTACCGGTTCTCGCTGGCCAACGAGCGGACTTTTCTGGCCTGGCTGCGCACCGCGCTCGCACTCATCGGCGGCGGCTTCGCCGTGGACCAGTTCCTGCCGGACCTGCGCTGGGCCTGGCGGGCGGGTCTGGCCCTGGCGCTGCTGGCGGCGGGCGTGCTCTGCGCGCTGCGGGCCGTCAATCACTGGGTGCGCTGCGAGCGGGCGATGCGGCGGGGCGAGGACCTGCCGGTGTCGCGCTTCCCGGCGCTGCTGAGCATCGTCGTCGCGGTCGTCGCGGTCGCGATGGTCGTCGTCGTCCTCGTCGGCTGGGCGGGATGACCACCCCTCTCCGGGAGGAGCGCGATCCGGGCCTCCAGCCGGAACGCACCCGGCTGGCCTGGCGCCGCACGACCCTCTCCTGCACCGTCGCGGCCGTGCTCGCCGCGAAGGCGGCCCTGCACGAGCGGGACTCGGCCGCCGGGATCCTGGCGTTCGCGTTCTGCTGCGTCGCCTGGCTCGCGTTCCTGGCCCTCGCCCACCGTCGCATCCGGACCCTGACGGCCGCGGGCCCGGCGGGTCCGGCCGCTCTCGCGCCCCGGCTCGCCGCGGCGACGGCACTGTGCACGGTGGCGCTGGCCGTGTTCGCCGTGGCGCTGGTGTTCTAGGCGTCGGGTCTTCCGAGCGTCGGGTCCAGGTGTCAGGTCTTCCGGCCGTCGGGTCCAGGCGTCGGGTCTTCCGGGTGCCGGCTCCCCCGGAGCGGCGCTCGTCCGGGCGAGACGCCGATCACGTTTGGCCCAGCGGCTGGACGACATACCGACTGGTCGGCATCATGGTCATGTCCCGATACCCGTGTGCTGAGGAGCGACAGATGAGCCCGGACCACCCGCCAGGTCTCGATCTCGACCGGCTGCGCGGCCTGCTCGACCGTGAGCGGCCCGGACTGGTGAACGGCCCGCTGAGCGGCCGGCTGATCGAGGGCGGACGGTCGAACCTCACGTACGCGGTCACCGACGGCACCGCCCGGTGGGTCGTACGACGGCCTCCGCTGGGCCACGTGCTGGCCACGGCGCACGACATGAGGCGTGAGCACCGGGTGATCAGCGCACTGCACCCGACGGCCGTGCCGGTCCCGGACCCCGTGCTGCTGTGCGAGGACGAGTCGGTGCTCGGCGCCCCGTTCTACGTCATGGAGTTCGTGGAGGGCACCCCCTTCCGCACCGCCGACCAGCTCGCCCCGCTCGGCCCGCAGCGCACCCGCGACGCCGTGCTCGGCCTGGTGGACACCCTGGTCGAACTGCACGCGGTGGACCCCGCCGCGGTAGGCCTCGCCGACTTCGGCCGCCCGGAGGGCTTCCTCGACCGGCAACTGCGGCGCTGGGGCAAGCAGTTGGCCGCCTCCCGCAACCGCGAGCTGGCCGGCATCGACGAACTCCACGCGGCTCTGGGCCGTGAACTGCCCACCTCCCCCGCACCCACCGTCGTGCACGGCGACTACCGGCTCGACAACGTGCTGATCGGACCCGACGACCGGATCAGGGCGATCCTGGACTGGGAGATGTCCACGCTCGGCGACCCGCTCACCGACCTCGGGCTGCTGGTCATGTACAGCACGCGCCTGGAGCTGCCCGACTCCCCCATCAGCACGACCGCTTCGGCCGCCGGACACCCCCCGGCGAGCGAGATCGTCGAGCGGTACGCCGCGCGCTCGGGGCGCGACGTCTCCGCGGTCTCCTGGTACACGGCCTTCGCCTGGTTCAAGCTCGCCGTGATCCTGGAGGGCATCCACTACCGCTACACCAAGGGCCAGACGGTCGGCGCGGGCTTCGACCGCATCGGCGAGCTGGTTCCCGTCTTCATCGAGCACGGCCTGACCACCCTTCAGGAAGGCTGATCCGCCATGGACTTCGCATTCGACGCGCGCACCGAAGAGCTGCGCGGGAAGCTGCTCGCCTTCATGGACGAGTACGTGTACCCGGCGGAGGCCGTCGCGGAGGAGCAGCGCGCCCTGCTGGCCTCGCCGTGGGACACGCCCGCCGTGGTCGGCGAGCTGAAGGCCGAGGCCCGCAGGCAGGGTCTGTGGAACCTCTTCCTGCCGGACTCCGAGTACGGAGCCGGGCTGACCAACCTCCAGTACGCTCCGCTCGCCGAAATCACCGGCCGCAGCCCGCACCTGGCGCCCACCGCGCTGAACTGCGCCGCTCCGGACACCGGGAACATGGAGGTGCTCACCCAGTTCGGTGACGAGTCGCAGCGCAAGCAGTGGCTGGAGCCGCTGCTGGCCGGGGAGATCCGTTCCGCGTTCGCGATGACGGAGCCCGAGGTCGCCTCCTCGGACGCGACGAACATCACCACGCTCATCGAGCGGGACGGCGACGAGTACGTCGTCACCGGCCGCAAGTGGTACATCTCCGGGGCGATGAACCCCGACTGCAAGATCTTCATCGTGATGGGCAAGACGGACCCGGACGGCGCCGACATCCGCCGCCAGCAGTCGATGATCCTGGTCCCGCGCGACACCCCGGGCCTGGAGGTCCGGCGCGCGATGCAGGTGTACGGCTACGAGGACCACTCCCACGGCGGGCACGCGGAGGTCGTCTTCGATCACGTCCGCGTCCCGGCGAGCAACCTGATCGGCGAGGAGGGCGGCGGGTTCGCCATCGCGCAGGCGCGGCTCGGTCCGGGCCGGATCCACCACTGCATGAGGCTGATCGGCATGGCGGAGCGGGCCATCGAGCTGATGTGCCGCCGGGCGGTGTCCCGTACGGCGTTCGGCAAGCCGCTGGCCCAGCAGGGTGTCGTGCAGAACTGGATCGCCGACGCCCGGGTCACCGTCGAGCAGCTTCGTCTGCTGGTCCTGAAGACCGCCTGGATGATGGACACCGTCGGCAACAAGGGCGCCCACACCGAGATCCAGGCCATCAAGATCGCCACTCCGCGCGCGGTGGTGGACATCCTCGACAAGGCGGTCCAGCTGCACGGTGCCGGCGGCGTCAGCCAGGACTTCCCGCTGGCCGAACTGTGGGCCGCCGCGCGGACGCTGAAGCTCGCCGACGGTCCCGACGAGGTCCACCAGCGCTCGCTGGCGTACCGGGAGATCAAGAAGTACATGTGACGCCGTGCGGTGCGAGGGGGCTGGTTTTCGCCCCCTCCGCCCCTGCCCGTCCCGTACCCGGGGCGCTGCTCCCGGACCCCCGCTCCTCGATCGCCGGAGGGGCTGAAGAATCAGCCCCTCCGGCGATCGAGGACGAGACGTCGTCAGGGGCGCAGGGCGCGCAGCAACAAGTCCGCCAGGTGGTCGGCGACCTCTTGGGGGGCCAGGGGGCCGTCGGGGCGGTACCAGGTGGACAGGTGGTGGACCGAGCCGAAGTGGTAGTCGACGACCAGGTCGGCGGGGGTGGCCGTGGAGAAGACGCCCTTCTTCTGGCCCTCCTCGACCAGGGCGCGGAAGCGCTCGTGGTAGCGGCGCCGCTCGGACCGCACCTGCTTGAGCTTCTCGGGGCCCAGGTGGTGCATCGACCGGAAGAAGATCGAGGCGTCGTCGAGATTGTCGATGGTCGTGACGACCACGTCGGCCGCCGCGCGCCGCAGCCGCTCCTCGACCGGCGCGTCGGCGTCCGCGAAGGCGTCCAGCCGCTCCTGCTGGAGGCGCAGCACGCGCGCGTAGACCTCGTGCAGGAGGTCGTCCTTGGAGCCGAAGTAGTGGTACAGCGCCCCCTTGGTGACGCCCGCGGCCTCGACGATCTCCTGCACCGAGGTGCGGTCGTAGCCCTGCTCGGCGAAGAGCCGGGTGGCGGCGGCAAGGAGCCGCTGCGGGACGGGCGTACCGTCACCGTCCGTCGTCCTGGGCACTGCCGCCACCTGCCTTCCGTGCGTTCACATCGGTATCCGTCGTCTGCGAGGAGTCCTGGAGACTACTGGGAGTCCTGGGACCGGGAACGCAGTTCCCGACGAAGGATCTTCCCACTCGCCGTCTTCGGCAGTTCGGGCAGGATCTCCACCCGCCGCGGATACTTGTAGGCGGCCAGTCTCTCCTTGCAGTACGCGGCCAGCGCGTCGGGGTCCTCGGCGGCTCCGGGCCGCAGGCTGATGTACGCCATGACGGTCTCCCCGCGGTAGCCGTCCGGGATCCCGACGACGGCCGCCTCGCGGACCGCCGGGTGGGTGTGCAGGACGTCCTCGACCTCGCGTGGCCAGACCTTGAAGCCGGACGCGTTGATCATGTCCTTCTTCCGGTCGACCACGTAGAGCCAGCCGTTCTCGTCCATGAAGCCGATGTCGCCGGTGCGCAGTTCACCGTCCGGGAAGGTCTCGGCGGTGGCTTCGGGACGGCGCCAGTAGCCGGGCACCACCTGCGGACCGCGGACGAGGATCTCGCCCTGCTCTCCGAAGGGGACCTCCTGGCCGAGGTCGTCGACGATGCGCACGACCGAGTCCGGTCCGGGCACGCCCACGGCGAGGGTCCCGGAGGCCGGGTCCACCGGCGCCTCCAGCCCCGGGGGCACGGAGGCGCAGGGCGCGGTGCACTCGGTGAGGCCGTAACCGTTGCGGATGTACGGCCCGAAGCCGGCCCGGAACCGCTCGACGAGGGCCGGCGGCAGCGGGGCCCCGCCGGAGGAGATGTTCACGAAGGAGGAGAAGTGGTCCGGTGTGACGTC
Organism: Streptomyces sp. NBC_00386; assembly: GCF_036063235.1. Taxonomy (NCBI): domain Bacteria; kingdom Bacillati; phylum Actinomycetota; class Actinomycetes; order Kitasatosporales; family Streptomycetaceae; genus Streptomyces; species Streptomyces sp. NBC_00386. The sequence goes on along the minus strand of NZ_CP107950.1, from coordinate 7,387,454 downwards.
CGGGTGGGCGGCCAGCGCCATGAAGGCGGTCGAGGGGCCGACGGTGTAGAGCGGCCGGTGTTCGGCGAAGGCGTCGAGGACGACCCCGGCCTCGAAGCGGTAGGCGAGGACCAGCGTGCCCGCGCTGTCGAGGCAGGCGGCGAGCTGGCAGACCATCCCGGTGATGTGGAACAGCGGTGCCATCGCGAAGTAGACGGGCGCCTCGGGCAGCGCGAGGCCGGTCCGCTGCCGCTCGGCGTTGTACATGATGTTGCCGTGCGTGTTGGTGGCCCCCTTGGGGGTGCCGCTGGTGCCCGAGGTGTAGCTGACCAGCGCGATGTCGGAGGGGCCGAGGGCGCGGTCGCCGGGTGCCTTGTGCCCGTGCCGGGCGACGGCGAGGAGGTCGTCGGCCGCCTCGTCCACGGGCAGCCGCCCGAAGGCCAGCACGCGTTCGTCGTCGCGGGTCTGGAGGTCCCGTTCACAGGCCGTCAGGACGACGCGTACGGGCGAGTCGGCGGCGGTCTCGCGCAGATACGCGTCCCAGGCGCGGTCGGAGCAGACGAGGGCGATCGTCTCGGCGTCGTGCAGGACGTGCCGGACCTCGCCGGACTTGTACATCGGGTTGACCGGCACGACCGTCGCGCCGGCCTTCCACGCGCCGAGCAGGGCGAGCACGAAGTGCGGGGAGTTCTGGAGCATGATCGCCACGCGGTCGCCGCGTTCCACGCCCCGGGCGGCGAGGTGCCCGGCCACGGAGTCGCTCAGCTCGTCGATCTCGCGGTAGCTCAGCCGTCCGTCGAAGTAGGCGAGCGCGGTGCGGTCCGGGGTGTGCGCGACCACGTCCGCGAGGGCGTGCACCAGGGTGTCGGCGGGGTTCACCGGACCGCGCTGCGCCTCGCTGAGCAGGGCCGTCCAGGGCTTGTCGGAGTAGCGGGTCACTCGGCGGTCTCCCACTTCTGCTGGAGGTGGTTCATGTTCGTCATCCAGCGGTCGGGGTCGGCGGCCCGCGCCTGGTAGTACCCGGCGACCTCGGGGTGCGGCAGGATCAGGAAGCGGTCCTGATCGATGCCCTTCATGAGAGCGTCGGCGACGGCCTCGGGCTCGATGGCGGTGGGCTGGAGCACCAGATCGCCCGCGCTGCCGGTGGCCTCCAGCATGTCGGTGCGCACGCCCTGGGGGCAGATCGCGTGCACCTTCACACCGCGGTGGCGGTACGTCAAGGACAGCCACTCGGCGAACGCGTACGCGCCGTGCTTGGTGACGCTGTACGGCGCGGCGCCGATCATCGTGAGCAGTCCGGCGGCCGAGACGGTCGAGACGAACCGGCCGCTGCCGCGCTCCAGCCAGTCCGGGAGCAGTGCGTGGGCGGCGCGTACATGGGCCATCACGTTGACGTCCCAGGCCAGGGCCCACACGCTCTCGTCGGCCGCCTCGGAGCCGCCCGAGGCGACTCCCGCGTTCGCGCAGTAGACGTCGACGGTGCCGTCGAGGGCGTCGCGGGCCTCGGCCACGATCGCGGAGGCGTCGCCCACGACCGCGATGCCGCCGATCTCGTCGGCCACGGCCTTCACCTTGGCCGCGTCGAGGTCGTTGACCACGACCCGAGCTCCCTCGGCGGCGAAACGGCGGGCCAGCGCGGCCCCGATCCCGCCCCCCGCTCCGGTGACGACGACTCCCGCACCCTGCATGGCTTCCACCACGGGTCTCCTTCGACGCGACGTGACACGGCTCTGCTGCGACGCCAGACTAACCGGTCGGTATGTACCAAGGGAAGGGTTCCCGGCCGCCGCGCGGACGGCGCCGTGACGAGCCACGACAGGCCGGTCGGGTCCGCGCCCTACGAACTTCCCCCGGAAGCCCTTAGCGTGCCTGTGCCAGCCTTCCGCGATCACGGAGGTCCCACCATGCGCATGTCCCGACGGTCACTGCTCGCGGCCGGCACCGCCGCGGCCGCCCTGACCCCCCTGTCCGCCGAAGCGGCGGCGCGTACCGCGAGCCCCGGTACCCGGCTGCGCACCGGCTTCGAGCGTCTGGCCGGGGACGGGTACGCCCTGCTCGACGGCGCCCGTGTGGGCATGGTCACCAACCCCACGGGCGTCACCCGCGACGTCCGGCACATCGTCGACGTCATGCACGCCGACGCCCGGGTGGACCTGACCGCCGTCTTCGGCCCCGAGCACGGTTTCCGGGGCACCGCGCAGGCGGGCGGGTCCGAGGGACGCTACGACGATCCGGCGACCGGACTGCCCGTCTACGACACGTACTTGAAGAGCGGTCAGGCCCTCGCCGACATCTTCACCGCGTCCGGCGTGGACACCGTCGTCTTCGACATCCAGGACGTGGGGGCGCGCTTCTACACGTACATCTGGACGCTGTACGACTGCATGGAGGCGGCGCGGCTCGCCGGAAAACGGTTCGTGGTCCTCGACCGGCCGAACCCGGTCACCGGGCGCTCGGCCCAAGGGCCCGTCCTGCACAAGGAGTTCGCGACGTTCGTCGGGCGGCAGCCGATCGCGCAGGCGCACGGGATGACGGTGGCGGAACTGGCCCGGCTCTTCAACGGGGAGTTCCTGACGGCACCCGTGGAACTGGACACCGTGCTCATGTCGGGCTGGAGACGTGACCGGTTCTACGACGCGTCGGGGCTGCCCTGGGTGCCGCCGAGCCCGAACATGCCGACGCCGGACACCGCACTGGTGTACTCCGGGACCTGCCTCTTCGAGGGGACGAACCTGTCGGAGGGGCGGGGTACGACACGCCCCTTCGAACTGCTCGGCGCGGAGGGCCTCGACGGGCGCTGGGCCGCGGCGGCCGGTGAACCGGGGCTGCCCGGCGTGCACTTCAGGGAGGCCTACTTCGCTCCCACCTTCTCCAAGTTCCAGGGAAAGACCATCGGGGGCGTCCAGATCCATGTGCACGACCGGGCGGCGTTCGAGCCCGTCCGTACCGGGATCGCCCTGCTGGTGACCGCGAAGAAGGTGTGGAGCGGCTTCGCCTGGCGCTCCGACAACTGGATCGACAAGCTGACGGGCTCGACGCTGGTGCGCACGATGATCGACGCGGGTGCCGGTACCGACGAGGTCGTGGCGGCCTGGCAGGACGAGCTGGAGGCCTTCCGCAGGGTCCGGAAGCACTACCTCATCTACAAGTAGGACAGGGCCCGCTTCCACGAACGAGTGAGTCTGCGTGACGGATAGGTCGTCATGTATGGCCAACTTTCCCCGCCGGGTGGACGATGCGCCCATATCGCACCGCCCGCGGGGTCAGGGGGCCTGACATGACGGAACCGGCAGTGAGCGTTTCTCCCTACTGGGAACTGGCCTTCGACGCGGACGGGGACGTGGACGGCCGCCGACGGGACCGGTGGCTCGAGGAGGTACCGCGGCGAAAGGTCCGCGACCTGATCGTCTTCGCGCACGGCTGGAACAACGACCGTTCCGCGGCCACCCGGCTGTTCAGCCAGTTCCTCGAACCCGTCCCCGGCCTCGCGCCGGCCGCGCGGCTCGGATACGTGGGGGTGGTCTGGCCCTCCATGCGGTTCTCGGACGAACCGATCCCGGACTTCTCCCCGTCCGTGGCCCCCGATGTCACCGAGGACAGCACCTCGCCGCTCGGCAAGAACACCCGGCACGCCCTTCTGGAGGTGTTCCCCGGCCGCGCCACCGTGGTCGAACAGATCGCCCGGCTGCTCGACCAGCAACCTGACGAGGGAGCCTCGTTGGAGGAGTTCGGCCGGCTCGTACGGCTGCTCGTCGAGATCCGGCCGGGGGGTCCGCAGGCCTCCTTCGCGGCGGACACCCTCGCCGAGGGCGTACCGGAGAGCGATCCCGAGATGCTCTTCGGGGACACCGCGACGGTGTGCGCCGAGTTCGCGCAGGCGCTCGCCGGGACCGGGACCCCCGGCGCCGAGACGTTCGCGCCGCCCCGGCTGTGGGACGGAGCGCTCGAACTGCTGCGCCAGGCGACGTACTACGCCATGAAGAGACGCGCGGGCACGGTCGGCGAGCGCGGGCTCGGCCGGGCGGTCGGTCAGCTCGCGGCGGCGGCACCTGACGTGCGGGTGCATCTGGTCGGGCACAGCTTCGGCGCCCGGCTGGTCTCCTTCGCGCTGCGCGGACTGCCGCCCGGAGTGCACGCGGTGAAGTCGGTGACGCTGCTCCAAGGCGCCTTCTCGCACTACGCGTTCGCCCCGCGGCTGCCCCACGATCCGCGCGCGAGCGGTGTGCTGGACGGCCAGTACCACCGGATAGACGGCCCGCTGGTGTGCTGCTACTCCCACTTCGACTCGGCGCTCGGCACGGTCTACCCACTGGCCTCACGGATGGCGGGGGACGGCCGGTCCGTCGTGGCGGACTTCGGCATCGGCCGTGCGCTCGGCGCGCAGTGGGGCGCGATGGGCCACGACGGGGTGCAGGCGGTGCCGGGGACGAAGTCGTTCACGCTCGCCGAGGCGCTGCGCACCCGGCTTCCGGTCTCGGGGTGCGTGAACGTCGACGCCGCCTCGGTGGTGTGCCGGGGCGGCGCCCCGGCGGGTGCGCACAGCGACATCTGTCATCGCGAACTGGCCCAGGTGGTGCTGGCGGCGGGCCGCGTCAGGTGACCCGCCGCCGTTCAGGGCCCGTCCGGCGGATCATGCCGGACAGGCCCTGAGCGCCGATCGCCCCTAGGGGCGGCCCTGGCGGCGCCGCTCCGCGCTCACCGGTGCGAGGTGTACTCGACGACCTGCTGGAAGGTCGGCCGGTTCTGCCAGGTGATCTTGCCGTGCTTGATGCCGCCGAGCGTCCGCTGGACGATCGAGTCGGCGCACCACTGGTCACCCGCCGAGCACTGGTCGTCGCCGGGGTACACGGTCGACGCGCTCTTGCCGGCCGCCTCCTTCAGCGAGCTGATCAGGGCGTCCCGGCAGGCGGTGAGGCTGCCCCCGCCGCAGTACGTCTGCGGCAGGCCGCCCTGCACGGACTCCCCGAGCACCGCCCGGATGTCCTTGTCGACATAGCTCCACCAGCCGTACTGGAAGGAGCTTCCGGCGTGCGAGCCGGTCGGTCCGTGCCCGGCGGACGGTGCTTCGTCGACGGGGAGGTTGTTGCCGAACGCGGTGTACAGGTCGCTGCCGAGCCCCGGCTGGAACTCCGCCTTCACCAGCAGCGGCCACCAGGCGTCCAGGATGCGGATCGCGTCGGCGTCGGCGTAGGTGTGCGAACCCGCGGAGGTCTCCTTGCGCTTGGCGCCCGCCGTCACCCACGCGGACAGCTTGCTCACGGCCGCGGCGGCCGTGGAGTCCGTGACCGGCGAGCTGTTGACGACCTTGAGCAGGTCGGGGAGCACGTCCTCGGCGCGCAGATCGGCGAGCGCCGCGTCGGCCATCGCCTTCACCAGCGCGGACCTGGTCACTCCGCCCGCCGCGACCAGCTTGGACACCCGGTCCTCCAGCAGGTCCCCGCGGTGCACCGAACCGTCGCCCCAGGAGGCCGTGGTGTAGTCCTTGGCCTGCTTGTTGTTCCAGGAGATGTAGTAGTCCTGGTCCACCGAGTTGGGGTGTGCGGACGCCGGGGTGTAGGAGGCGGTGTTCGTGGCCGGGTCCCAGTTCTGCCACTCGTACGCGGACTGCGCCCACACCGGGAACTCCGCGTCGACGCCGCTCGCCCGCACCGGGTTGTCACCGCTGTTGTAGTAGGCGGTGTGCGCCGAGTCGGCGTAGAACCAGTTGAAGGTGTAGTTGATGTTCTGCGCCGCGCTCTGGAAGGTGGCCGGACTCTTCACGAAGTCGGGGTCGTTGAGCATCTGGAAGCCGATGATCGAGTCGGCCTCGTGCAGGAATGAGGTGCGCAGGGTGGTGTACGCGACCTTCTTGCCGCCCACCGTCGCGCGGTACTCAACGGGCCCGTACTTGGTGCGGTAGACCTGCATCCGGTACGAACCGGCGGCGGTGCCGTCGGCGGTGGTCGGCTTCCAGGAGTTGGTCCGCTCGACCTTCTCCATCGCCGTGCAGGTGCCGTGGTAGAGGTAGTGGTAGTCGTCCTGGCACAGTTCGACGGCGTACGTGTCGATGATGTCCTGGCCGGAGGTCGTCGCGCTCCAGGAGTAGTCCTGGCCGCGGCCGAGTTCGACGTACATGCTCAGGCCCGCGAAGGAGGCGCCGCGTGCGCTGATCCCGGGCCCCTGGATCTCCTGGAGCATGAGGAGCTGTGGCGCGAAGTAGCCGGTCTGGGGGCCGAAGACGGCGATCGGATGGCCGCTCGCCGTGTGCTTGCCGCTGACCACGAGGGCGTTGGACATGCCGCGCTTGGCGGAGGTGAGCGAGGTCGTGGCCGCGGTCGCCGAGGCGCCGGTGGCGCTCGCGCCGGCCGCGCTGCCGGTGCGGTCGTAGACCAGCGGCTCCTGGGTCACCGAGCCGGCGTCGGGCAGGGCCTGGCCCTGCGCGCTGTCGGGCTTGGAGGCGTACGGGAAGCTCTCGCCGCTGTGCACGGTGAGCGCGGCTTCCGGGTCGTTGCGCTCGCGGAAGGACTCCCAGACGTTGGTGCCCTCGCTGACACCGTACTTGGACTGGGCGGCGAGCAGGGAGATGGCGTTGTTGACCTCGCCGCCGCCGCCGGAGCCGAAGAGCGAGCCGATGACGGATGCCAGCGCGACCAGGTCGGTCAGCTTGAAGTGGTCGATGGTGCCCGCGTTGGTGATGGAGTCCTTGTGGCCGGTCAGGACGTACTCGCCGGGGAAGTAGCGACCGCTGTCGGAGGCGTCGATGTAGGCGTTGATGCCGTCGATGTAGGCGTTCGCGTCGGCGAGGGCCTGGGTGCCGCGGGCTCCGGCCTTGCTGGTCGCGCTGTCGATCTGGGCCTGCAGATCGGCCTCGGTGTAGGGCGCGCTGCGCCAGAACTCCTGCTCCAGGCCCTGGTTGGAGGGCGCGCCGCCGGCGAAGCTGGTGAGCTGGCCGCGTCCGACGTGCCGGAAGACGTCCATGAGCCACAGCCGGTCCTGGCCCGCGGCGTACCCGGCGCCGTACTCGGTGCCGTAGCGGGTGGTGCCGGTGATGTGCGGGACGCCCGTCTTCTTGTCGCGGACGATCGTCACGTCCGTGCGGCCGCCGGGCTTGGTGGTCGACTCGACCTGGCCCGAGGCGACGCCGAAGGAGGCGTCGTTGAAGAAGTCGTTGATCTTGGCGTCGGTGAGCGTGGAGTAGCCGGAGGGCAGGTTGCCGTAGAGGCCGAGCTGGTCCTCGGCGTGACCGGGCTGGGTGCCGAAGACCTGGTTGAGCAGGATCTGGGCGAGGGTGGCGTTGCCGTTCTCACCGGGCGGCAGGATGTCGGAGCACTGACCTCCGCAGTAGTCGTTCGCGGCGGCCTCGGCCGAGGTGTCGGCGGCGGCCGCAGGGGAAAGCGGCGACAAAAGACCGGCAATGAGCACGCATAGGGATGCCGCCTTGAGGAACTTGGGGAATCGGCGGGGAGTTCTCAGTCTGTCCAAGGTGGTGCGTGGGGTGCTCGGTGGCATGTCAGCTCCTACCGACGGGGGGTGGGCCGGACGTTACCGCCGGTATCCCCGAGTTTGAAGATGAACATGCGTCAGTTTTTGGGATTCACAGCGAGTGAGGGCGCACCGGCGGTCCGGCGGACGGCCGGCCGGCGGCGACGGGAGGCGTGGTCGGGACACTCGGCGGGTGGCTCGCGGGGGGTCGTCGAAAAATTGGATGGAGCCGAATCGCTTGTCGATACGTCTACTCGACGACGTCCGTACGGGACGGCGCCGAAGTGACCGGAGTACAGGTGCAGGTGTGACGGAGGTGCAGGACGATGGCCGGTTTCCGGAGTCTGGCGAGACAGGCGCGAGATCCGAGGTGTGATCTGGCGCTGCGGCGGTACTCACTGCGCAAGTGCCTGGAGCGGTTCGCCCCTTACGGGCATCGGGCGACCTGGGACCATCTGTGTTCCCGGGCCGGGTTCGACCCGGAGGACCGCTCCCCCGATCCGGCGCGGCTCGTGGCCGCACTGGACGAACTGGAGGAGGCCCGCTCCGTCTGGCTCGCCTACGAGGTCGCGTTCGCGCAGCGTCGCAAGAAGGAGAAGCACGACGGGCTGCGCAGGCCGGGCAGTGTCGACGACTGGCACCGGCTGACCTGGGGCGGCTTCGGTGTCGCCTGGTGCGACGACCCCCGTGTCCACCCCCATGAACCACTGGCCGAGGTGCTGCGCCGGCTGATCGCGGCACTGGAGCGCGAACCGGGCACCGTCTGCCCCGTGTGCGCCGGTGAGCGCCTTGTCTGGATGTACGAACTGGCCCACGAACCGTCGTCGGGTCCCGTCTGCACGAGCTGCGGAATCGTGGTGCCGCGGCCCGTCCTGACCCCGGAGGCGCTGGCCGGCGCCAGGCGCGGCCGGCTGCTCGTGTCCGCGTGAGTACCCCGTCCGGCCGAGCCGGGCCGGGCGGCGGACCCAGGGGGTGAGCCGCCGGCCGCGGAAGGTCCGTGGCCTGGCGCGTACTTGCCGCAGCACCGGGTCGGCCGGGGAGTGTCCCGCGCCGACGGGGGACTCGGTGCGGCTCCGTGCGGACGGAGCCCGGATCCGCACGGCGGCACCGTCGTGCCGATGCCGCCCGGACGACGGTCCGGCCGACGGCCGGTGCGGTCTCCATCCGGGTCGCGGCCGAGGCGGCGGTACGCCCTCGCGGCGGGCGTGCGCAGGGATCGCGGTGCCGCGCGGTGACGGTACCAGCCGTAAATACGCTGGCTCCAGCCGTTTCTCCCACGGGACAGTTGGGGGCGATGAAGAACCCCTGAGCGCCCTCTGGAGTCCCCCATGTCGACGCTGCGCGTCACCGCCGAAGTGCTGACCGTCCACGACCATCCGAACGCCGACGCGCTCGAACTGGCCCAGGTGGGTCTGTATCGGGCCGTGGTCGCCAAGGGCGCGTACCGCACCGGCGAGTGGGCGCTCTACATCCCGGAGCAGTCCGTGCTGCCGGCCCCGCTGATCGAGGAGCTGGGGCTGACCGGGCGTCTGGCGGGCAGCTCGTCGGACCGGGTCAGGGCGGTGCGGCTGCGCGGCGAGCTGTCGCAGGGGATCGTGTGCCGGCCGAAGGCGCTGGCGGACGTGGACCTGGCGCGGGCCGCCGAGGACGGCACGGACTTCGCGGAGTTCCTCGGCATCGTGAAATGGGTGCCGCCGATCCCGCCCACGATGAACGGCGATGTCGAGGCGGCCCCCGATCTGCTGCCCTGGGTCGACATCGAGAACATCCAGCGGTACCCGGACATCTTCACGCCGGGCGAGCCCGTCGTCGTGACGGAGAAGCTGCACGGTTCGGCCTGTCTGCTGACCCACCTCGCCGACGAGGGCCGCGTCCATGTGTCCTCGAAGGGCTTCGGCTCCAAGTCCCTGGCGCTGAAGGAGGATCCGCGCAATCTGTACTGGCGCGCGGTACGCGGGCACGGTGTCGCGGAGGCGGCCGCCAGGATCGCCGAACGGCTGGGCGCACGCCGTGTCGGCATCTTCGGCGAGGTGTACGGGGCCGGTGTGCAGGACCTGTCGTACGGCGCCGACGGCCGCCGCGAGACGATCGGTTACGCCGTGTTCGACGTGTCCGCGGAGATCGACGGCGAGGTCCGCTGGCTGGACGCGCAGGAGCTGCTGGCGGGCGAACTCCCCCTCGTACCAAGGCTGTACGAGGGGCCGTACGACGTCGAGCGCATCCTGGAGACCGCCTCCGGGCGGGAGACCGTGTCCGGGCGCGGGCTGCATCTGCGCGAGGGGGTCGTGATCCGGCCCGGGGCTCCGGCTCCCGGTGGACCGGAGGGGACCTTCGTCGCCGCCGAGCGGTACAGCCCGGTGACGGGCGGACGGGCGATAGCGAAGGCGGTCAGCCCGGCCTATCTGACCCGCAAGGGCGGCACGGAGTACGAGTGACGTGCCCGCAGGCAGGGCGAGGCGGCTGACGCGTCGGGGGCGGGGCTGTCGAGGACCACGCGTCAGCGGCAGTCCCCCGCCGCCGGTTCCCGGCGTGGCCCGGGTTCGCACGCGGCCGCCGGACCACGCTCCTGGGGCGCCGGCGCCGGCTGCGCGCCGGCCCGCTCCACCATGAGGCGGGAGCCGGCCCGGCGCTCGCCGAGGACGTCGTCGGGGTTGGAGAGCACACAGGTCTCCAGGGAGAGGCAGCCGCAGCCGATGCAGTCCGTGAGGTGGTCGCGCAGCCGGTCGAGCTGTTTGATGCGCTCGTCGAGTTCGGAGCGCCAGGCCCGGGACAGCCGGGCCCAGTCCTCCCGCGTCGGGGTGCGCTCCTCGGGGAGCTCGGCGAGCGCCTCGCGGATGGTGGCCAGCGGGATGCCGACGCGCTGGGCGGCCCGGACGAAGGCGACACGGCGCAGCGCGTCACGGTGGTAGCGGCGCTGGTTGCCCGAGGTGCGGCGGCTGCTGATCAGGCCCTTGGACTCGTAGAAGTGCAGGGCGGAGACGGCCGCGCCACTGCGGGCCGACAACTGTCCGACGGTCAGCTCGTGGACCGTCTCGGGGATCTGGGGCACGCCTCCAACCTACCTACCGCGCCACGCGTCCGGTCCGTTGACATGCGCCGCCCGGCCGACCATGCTAAGCAGTCGCTTAGACTATGAGATGCGGGAGGCCAGGGACATGGCAGAGCCGAGGACGTTCGCGACGGTCGACGAACTGCGGGGCGCCGTGGGCGAGCAGCTGGGACACACGGACTGGGTCGAGATCGAGCAGAAGCGGATCGACCTGTTCGCGGAGGCCACCGGCGACCACCAGTGGATCCACGTCGACCCCGAGAAGGCCGCGGCGGGTCCGTTCGGCACCACGATCGCGCACGGCTATCTCACCCTGTCGCTGCTGCCGCTCTTCGGCCCGCAGCTGATCAGCGTCGAAGGCGTGAAGATGGGCGTCAACTACGGGACGAACAAGGTCCGTTTCCCCGCTCCCGTTCCGGTCGGCTCGCGGCTGCGCGCCACCGGGACGATCACCGCGGTGGACGACGTGCCCGGTGGCGTGCAGGTCTCCCTGGCCTTCACCGTGGAGCGCGAGGGCGGCGACAAGCCGGTCTGCGTCGCGGAGTCGGTCTCCCGTTACTACCTCTGAACCGCACCCGGGCCCGGCACCGGCGCGTCCGGGTCGGGCCCGGCACGTACGCGTCCGCCGGCCCGGCCCCCGCCGGGTCCGGGGACGGGCACGGGACCGGCCGGGTCCTACTCCTTGAATCCCACCATCCGCCGGACCAGGTCGGCGTAGAGCGCGCCGACCTCGTCGGGCGTGCGGGGGCCTTCGACGTTGAACCAGCGGGCCACGTCGATGCACAGGGACAGTACGGCGACGGTGGTACCGGGGACGTCCGGGACGTCGAACTCGCCGGTCGCGACGCCGTCCTGGATGATGCCGCGGACCTCCGCGTCGACCTGCCTGCGCAGCGCGATGATCTCCGCGCGGGCGTCGGGGCCGAGGGCCTCCAGCTCGTACTGGACGACGCGGGCCGTGGTGTGCTGGCCCGCGTGCCACCGCACGAAGGAGCGCACGGCGTCGGAGAGCCGTTCGGCCGCCGTCCCCTCGGCCTCGGCGGCGGTGCGCACGATGTCGAGCGCCTTGTCGTGGCCGATCCGGCTGATCCGGTGGAGCAGCTCTTCCTTGGTCTTGTAGTGGATGTACAGCGCGGCCGGGCTCATGCCCGCGCGGCCCGCGATGTCCCGGGTCGTCGTCGCGTGGTACCCGCGCTCGGCGAAGGCCTCCACCGCGGCCACGAGCAGCCGCCGCGCCGCGTCAGGGGTCACCTCGGACCACGGCTGCATCTCGCCGCCGGACGTCTCCTGCGCCGCACTCATCGCTGTTCGCCCCTTCTTCACTGACAGGGTGAACACCATACCCCCGAACCTGAGCGAGCGCTTAGCGCCTTCGGCCAGGTCATGGCCGCGCGGGGATCAGAGCTTCTCGAACGGGTCGTACACCCGGGTGCCGGGACGGCCGCCGTCCTGGCGGTCGCGGATCACTTTGGCGAGCGTGAAGGAGGACGTCACCAGATAGAGGACGGCGATGGCCAGGAAGCCCCGCACCCACGCGTCGGCCTGGAGCTTGAAGATGCCGAGCGCGGTGGCGGCCATCGCGACGGAGAAGGAGGCCACGGCCTGTCCGTAGAAGGCGGCCGTGTTCTGCTGTTTGACGGGTGTCTCGGTCATGGGACAAGGGTCGGCGGATGTGGCCGCCGCCACATCCGTCCTCGTACTCAGGGACGTACTCAGAGTCAGAACGCCGAGACACCCGTCAGAGCGCGCCCGATGACCAGTTTCTGTATCTGGCTGGTTCCTTCGTAGAGGGTCATCACCCGGGCGTCGCGAAGGAGTTTGCCGACCGGGTACTCGTCGATGTAGCCGTAGCCGCCGTAGACCTGGAGGGCGTTGTTCGCCGCGCGCACGGCGGCCTCGGAGGCGAAGAGCTTGGCCTTGGAGGACTCGGTCGCGAACGGCAGTCCGCGGTCCACGAGGTCGGCGACCCGCCAGGTCAGCAGCCGCGCCGCGTCCACGTCGACGGCGATGTCGCTGAGCAGTTCCTGGACGAGCTGGTGGTGGGCGATCGTCTTGCCGAACTGCTCCCGCTCGGTCGCGTACGTCACCGCCGCGTCCAGGGCGGCCTGGGCGATGCCGACGCAGCCCGCGGCCACCGACATCCGGCCCTTCGCGAGTGCCGACATGGCCACCGTGAAGCCCTTGCCCTCGGGCGCCAGCATGGCGCTCGCCGGCACGCGTACGTCCTCGAAGGCGAGTTCGGCGGTGGCCTGGCCGCGCAGCCCGAGCTTGCCGTGGATGGTGCGGCGGGTCAGACCGGGGGTGTCGGTGGGCACCAGGAAGGCGGAGACGCCCTTGTGCCCCGGGGCGTCGGTGGAGCGGGCGAAGAGCAGCACGACGTCGGCCCAGGTGCCGTTCGTGATGAACATCTTGCTGCCGTTGATCACATAGTCGTCGCCGTCGCGCACGGCCCGCGTCGACAACTGGCCCGCGTCGGAGCCGGTGCCGGGCTCGGTGAGGCCGAAGCAGCCGACGTACTCGCCGGAGGTCAGCCCCGGCAGCCAGCGCCGCTTCTGCTCCTCGCTCCCCCAGGCGGCGATCGACTTGGCGACGAGCCCGAGCGAGACGGAGACGATCCCGCGCACGGAGGAGTCACCGCGCCCGAGTTCCTCGGTGACCAGGCAGTACGCGAGGTGGTCGCCGCCGCTGCCGCCGTACTCCTCGTCGACGGTGAGGCCGAGGAAGCCGACCTCGCCGAGCTTCTTCACGATGGACCGGTCCACGTCCTCCGCGCGGTCCCACGCGACGACGTGCGGGGTGATCTCGCGGTGCACGAAGTCCTTGGCGAGCTGCCGGACGGCGGTCTGCTCATCGCTGAGCCCGAGGTTCATGCCGGGTCACCCCACAGATAGCTGACATTGAAAGCCGTACATTTAAATTAGCACTGCTAGTTTCCAGTTGCAGCCCTACTATGTGCGCCATGGCCCGACCGCGCAAGCCCCTCCTCAGCACCGGCCGCATCGTCGAGACGGCACGGGCGCTGGTGGACGCCGAGGGCCTGGCGGCCGTCTCGACCCGCCGGCTCGCGGCGGAACTCGGGGTGAGCGGGCCCTCCCTCTACAACCACTTCCGCACCAAGGACCAGATCCTGGAAGCGGTCGCGGACTCGGTGAGCGCGCAGGTCGACCTGTCGATGTTCCAGGGCGGCCGCGACTGGCGGACCTCGCTGCACGACTGGGCCGTCTCCTACCGCGCCGCCCTGCGCGACCACCCGAACATCGTCCCGGTCCTCGCGCGCGGACCGGGCCGCAGGCCGGCCGGACTCCGGCTCGCCGACGCCGTCTTCGGCGCCATGGTCGAGGCGGGCTGGCCGCCGGCCCAGGCCACCTCGATCGGGGCGCTGATGCGGTACTTCATCATGGGGTCCGCGCTGGGTTCCTTCGCCGGCGGCTTCGTGGACGACGAGAGCGCGTACGACCCGGACGACTATCCGCATCTGGGGCAGGCGCACCTCCTCGCCGAACAGCAGGAGAAGATCGACGAGCGGGCCTTCGAGACGGGACTCGGCGCGCTGCTGGACGGCCTCGCCGTGCAGTACGCGAGGCTGGTCCGGGAGGGCTGAACAGGTCGGCGCGACTGTCCGGTACCGCCGGCGCGGCGGGCGTCCGGGGGCGGGTGTGGGTCCGGGGGCGGGTGTGCCTGCGGTTCGGGTTTCGTGTGACTCCTCCCCCGGCCGGAGTCGGGGGAGGAGTGCCGGCGGCCGGAGATCCGGGCCGAGCTGGCCTGACACCGGGCCGCGTCGGGTGCGCTCGCATCCTCCCGAGGCGGCCCGGAGACGTCTGCCGGACATGTCCGGAAGACCACCGGACATGCCTAGAAGACCACCAGGGCCCGGCCCCCCTTGCCCGCGATCATGTTGTCGAAGGCCGCGGGGATGCCGTCCAGGGCGATGCGGTCGGTGACCAGGCCCCCGAGGTCGAGACGGCCCGCGCGTACGTGCTCGGCGAGCACCGGGAGATCGCGGGCCGGGTCGGAGTTGCCGTACACGCAGCCGGCGAGGGTCCGGCCCCAGTGGAAGATCTCCAGGGCGTTGAAGGTGACCTGCTGGTCCTTGCCGCCGATGCCGACGACGGTGGTGCGGCCACCGCGCCGGGTCGACTCCCAGGCGGTACGGATGGTGACGGCGCGGCCGACGCACTCGACGGCGACGTCGACGCCCTGCTTGCCGGTGAGGGCGCGGATCTCGCGGGCGGTGGTGTCGGAGGCGACGACGTAGTCGGTGGCACCCGCCTCGCGGGCCAGTGACTCCTTCTCGGGCGAGACGTCGACCGCGACGATCTTCGAGGCGCCCGCGATCCGGGCGGCCTGGAGGGCGGCGAGCCCGACCCCGCCGGCCCCGAACACGGCGACGGTCTCACCGGGCCGGACCTTCGCGGAGTTGTGGACGGCGCCGTATCCGGTGAGGACCGCGCAGCCGAGCAGGGCGGCCTCGGTGAGCGGGATGCCGTCCGGGGCGGGCAGGACGCAGGACACCGGCACCACCGTCTCCTCCGCGAACGCGGCGACGTTCAGGCCGGGGTGCAGATCGCTGCCGTCGGAGGCGCGACGGGCGTACACGGTGCCGGCGCCGGTGAGCGCGTCGGCGCACAGCCACACCTCGCCCAGCGAGCAGGCGTGACAACTCCCGCAGGAGGGAGCCCAGTTGAGGACGACACGGGAGCCCGGGACGACCTGGGTGACACCTTCGCCGACGGCGACGACGGTACCGGCGCCCTCATGGCCGAGCACGGCGGGCACCGGCACCCTCATGGTGCCGTTGGACAGGGACAGGTCGGAGTGGCAGACCCCGGCGGCGGCGAGTCTCACCCGGACCTGGCCCGGTCCGGGGTCGGGGAGTTCGATCTCGGCGATCTCCAGCGGAGCACCCACGGCGGGAAGGACGGCGGCGCGAACCACGTGAACGCTCCTAGAACTGGAGGGACTTGGTCTGGAGGTACTCGGACAGTCCGTGGGCGCCGAGTTCGCGCCCCACGCCCGACTGCTTGTAACCCCCGAAGGGGGCCAGGGGGTTGAAGCGTCCCCCGTTGATGTCGACCTGGCCGGTGTCGAGCCGCCGCGCGAAGGCGACCGCCTCGGACTCCTCGCCCGCCCACACAGCGCCCGCGAGCCCGTAGACGGTGCCGTTGGCGATCCGCAGGGCGTCCTCGGTGTCCTCGTAGCGCAGGATCGACAGGACGGGGCCGAAGATCTCCTCCTGGGCGATCGTCATCCGCTCGGTGACGTCGGCGAAGACGGTGGGACTGACGAAGTAGCCCTGTTCACGCGGGGACTCGGGGCCGCCGGCGACGAGCCGCGCACCCTCGGCGACGCCCTTCTCGATGTAACCGCGCACCCGGTCCCGCTGCTTGGCGTTGACGACGGGTCCGATGCGGTCGCCGTACTTCGCGGCGGCGGCCGCGGCCAGCTCGACCGCCTCGTCGTAACGCTCGGCGGGGACCAGCATGCGGGTCCACGCGCTGCACGTCTGGCCGGAGTTGGACATCACGTTGGCGACGCCGACGTTCACGGCCTTGGCGAGGTCGGCGCTCGGCAGGATGACGTTCGCGGACTTGCCGCCGAGTTCGAGGGCGACGCGCTTGACCGCGGCGCCCGCGGTCGCGCCGATGCGCCGGCCGACGGCCGTGGAGCCGGTGAAGGAGACCAGGTCGACGTCCGGGTGCTCGGCGAGCGCCTGGCCGGCGACCGGGCCGAGGCCGGTGACGAGGTTGAAGACACCCGCCGGGACGCCCGCCTCGGCCACGGCCTCGGCGAAGAGCTGGGCGGTGAGCGGGGTGTCCTCGGCGGGCTTCAGCACCACCGTGCAGCCGGCGGCGAGCGCGGGGGCGACCTTGGCGACGATCTGGTGGAGCGGGTAGTTCCAGGGCGTGATCGCGCCGACGACACCGACGGGCTCCTGGTAGACGGTCGAGTTGCCGACCTTCTCCTCGAAGGCGTACGTCGCCGCCAGTTCGGCGTAGGAGCCGGCGACCAGCACCGGGACGCTCGCGTGCACCGCCTGGGAGAACGCGAGCGGCGCTCCCAGCTCGGCGGTGACGGTCTCGGCGATCTCGTCCTTGCGGGCGGCCAGCACGTCCCTCAGGGCGGCCAGCCTGGCGGCGCGTTCGGCGGGCGCGGTCGCGGCCCAGCCGGGGAACGCGGCACGGGCGGCGCGCACGGCGGCGTCGACGTCCAGGGCCGTGCCCGCCGGGACATGGCCGATCACCTGCTCGTCGACCGGGTTCACGACCTCGATCGTGTCCCGTCCGGCCGCGGGGCGCCACGCCCCGTCGATGTACATGCCGTCATGTGCCTTCATCGTGTTCCTCCCGGGCGGGGCAGCGTCGTCCGGACCCTAAACTAGCGATGATAGTTTTGCGGCGCCAGGGTGACCTGCCGCACGGCGGATCACCGGCCCCGCGCGAAGTCCGCGCCCCGCGTACCCCGGGGAGGTCACTCCTCCAGGTCGGGAAGCCGTTCCGGTGCCGGGCAGATCCGTTCGCCGCTCCGGTCGAAGACGAACAGGTGGGCGAGGTCCACGAGGAGCGGGATCTGCATGCCGTGGCGGAGTTCGATGTCGGGCGTGGTGCGGACGACGAGATCGCCGGGCAGCCGCCCCTCGGGCGGTGTCTGCCCGGGGTGATCGGCCTCGTCGTCCGAGGGGTGGTCGAGGACGACGACCGGTCCGGCCCGCAGCGCGCCGGCACGCCCCCGCAGCCGGTCCAGGACGGTACCGGCGTCACGGCGCCGTCGGCGCGTCGGGCGGGACGGGCGCGGCGACTCCAGGTCGGGCACGAAGGCCGGCCGCGAGCCCGTGTTGAAGTGGACCAGGACCTCGTGCCCCTGGAACTCCACATGCTCGACCAGACCGGTGATCGCCACCTCGCCCGGCCGGGCGTCGGACGCCCTGGCGAGCCTTATGGCCTCGGAGCGCAGCCCGACGATCACCTCACGGCCCTGCTGCACCCGGAGCAACTGATGGTCCAGACAGAGGGGTTCGGGCAGCCGCAGGTACTGCTTGCCGAGACTGATCGTCATGGCGCCGTCGAGCGGGGCCCGGACGAGTCCGCGCAGCAGGTTGATCCGCGGGGTGCCGATGAAGGCGGCGACGAAGACGTTCGCGGGCAGTCCGTAGACCGTGCGGGGCGTGCCCAGTTGCTGGAGGACTCCGCCGCGCATCACGGCGACCCGGTCACCGAGCGACATGGCCTCGGCCTGGTCGTGGGTGACGTAGACCGTGGTCGCGCCGAGGTCCCTGGTGAGCTTGGAGATCTCGGCCCGCAGGTGGTTGCGGAGTTTGGCGTCGAGGTTGGACAGCGGTTCGTCCATCAGGAAGGTGGAGGGGTGGCGCGCTATCGCCCGGCCCATCGCGACGCGCTGCCGCTCGCCGCCGGAGAGCTGGTTGGGGAAGCGGTCGAGGAGGTCCTGGATACCGAGCATCCGGGCGGTGGCGTCCACCCGGGCCCGGGGGTCCTCGCCGGGCGCCTCGATCCGCAGCGGGAAGCCGATGTTGTCGCGGCTGGTCATGCTCGGATAGAGGGCGAAGTTCTGGAACACCATCGCCATGTTCCGCTCGGAGGGCGGCAGGTCGTTGGCGTACTCGCCGTCCAGGCGCACCTCGCCCTCGGTGACCTCCTCCAGTCCCGCGATCATCCTGAGCACGGTCGACTTGCCGCAGCCGGAGGGGCCGAGCAGCACGAGGAACTCGCCGGGCCGGATGTCCAGCGAGAACCGTTCCACGGCACGGGGCCCGCGGGCGTACGACTTGCTGACGTGGTGCAGGGAGATGGCGCGTGTCATGACAGGTGCCCCCGGGGGCGTGCAAGGCGCTGGTGCTCCGCGGCCGGTCGTCCCGTACGGGTCGTACGGGACCTTGAGTCACGGAAGCTAACGGACCGCACACGTCCGGGGGAAGACACGTGGCGGTATCGGACGGGCGGGTTCGGTACGGGCGGAAACGGACGATCGGATACCGGTCGGGCCGGGACCGGGCACGGGGCTCCTTCGCCGCAACTCCGGTCCGCCGCACCGCGGTTCGCCTCACCGGGCGCCGGCCCGCCCCAGGATCTGCGTGAGGTGGGCGAAGGCGATGACGTTGGCGGCGTATCCGGACCTGTGGTCGTAGGCGCCGCCGCAGGTGATCAGCCGCAGCTCGGGGCGCCCCCGGCTGCCGTACACCTCCTGGTCGGGGAACTGTGCCTTCGCGTACGTACGTACGACGTCCACCGTATAGACGGCGGTCCGCCCGTCCACGCGTCGCGCCTCGACGCGCGCTCCGGGACGGATGCGTTCGAGCGGGGCGAAGACGGCGGGTCCGGTCCGGGTGTCGCGGTGGCCGACGACGAGGGCCGTACCGCGTTCGCCCGGTGTGGGACCGTCCGTGTACCAGCCGACGGGCTTCGGATCGTCCACGGGCGGCGCGGCGAGCCGTCTTTGGCGGTCCAGCCCGAGACCGATGACCGGTGCGTCGACGCCGAGGGAGGCAATGCGCAGGCGGACGGCCCGGGAGCGGGGCAGCGGTGCGGACGGGGATGCGGGGCGGGCCGCCCGGCGGGCGGCCGGGGACGGATGCCGCCGCGGGCCGCGCGCGTCGCCGCCGGGGCGGGCGTCCGGCCTGTGCCCGGTGCCCGCCCTGCCGGCCGGAGCCCGGGAGGCGGCGCCGTCGTCGCGTACGGCGCCGGACGCCACCGTCCCGGCGGGCTCACCGTCCCCCGCCCACCAGACGCCGCCCGCCACCAGTGCGACGGTGACCACCAGGGTCCTCGTCAGGCGGTAGGCGCGCGTCCGGTACCAGGGCCTCCGTCGTCTACGCGGCGCCATTGCTGCGTCGGCGCAGCCGCAGGAACACGACTCCCCCGGCCATGACGAGACCCGCGGCCGCCGCACCGGCCACCGGCGAGAAGTTCCGCTCGTGAGCGAGTCCGCCGCCGCCCGCCGGAGGTCCTCCGTTGGGGCCCGGACCGCCCTGCTGTCCGCCGGGGCCACCGCCCGGGCCGCCCGGACCGCCCTGCCGGCTCGGTGTCGCACTCGGTCCCCCGCCCAGCTGGCTGGGCGTCGCGCTGGGTCCGCCCCTGGTCGGCGTCGGGGTCGGGGTCGGAGCGCTGACGGGGCAGTCGACCTTGAAGACCTTGCTCTTGCCCGCGCCGTTCTCGCCCTGGAAGTTCCAGGTCAGCTTGTACTGGCCGTCGGGCAGGGTGAAGATGCGGGTTCCGGCGCGCCCGGTCTGGGACGCGGACAGCGTGCCCTCCAGGACGGGGTCGCCCGCGGCGCCGGGCTGGTGCGCGATCGACCAGGTGATCCGCTGCCCCGCGTCGAAGTTGAAGCCGTCGAGGTAGAACTGGCAGACCTTCGGATCGTCCCGCTGGTTGTCGAACGCGGTGTTCACGTCGTGGACCTTGACGTCGCCGTTGTCGCCGGGGGCGGCGACGGCGGCCGGGGCACCGAGGAGGGCGGTGCCCGCGACCGCGAGGGCGGCGAGGGCTCCGGCACCGCGATGTGGCGCGGAGAGGGACGGGGTGGACATGCGAGGCGCCTCCGAGTCAGATGATTTCATACGAATTTCAGGTCATCTGACTACTTCTCACATAAGATACAAAAAGGGACGCAACTGCGCCCCGGCCCCCGCCGTCTGTCGCTCTACCGGCGCAAAGGCGCTCCCGGGCCGCGGCGGCTCATGGGCATCCGCGGCGGCCTCGGGGCACGCGGCAGGCTCAGGGGCAGGCCGCCAGTTCCACGGGCACCCCGTTGAGGACCGCCGTTCCGGACAGCGGGTCGAGCAGCGAGCCGTCGAGGAGCTGGTTGACGTTGACTCCCGGATCCAGGGCGGCATGGCTCATCCGGGTGCCGGGGCGGTCGTGACCCCAGCCGTGCGGAAGGCTCACCACCCCGCGCCGTACGGTGTCGGTGACCTCCGCCGGGGCGATCACCTCACCGCCGGCGCCCCTGACCCGCACGGCCGCCCCGTCGGCGAGCCCCAGCCGGGCGGCGTCATCGGGGTGGATGTGCAGGGTGCAGCGGTTGGAACCGCCGGTGAGCGCGGGGATGTTGTGCATCCAGCTGTTGTTGGAGCGCAGATGACGGCGGCCGACGAGGACGATCGCCGCCGGGCGCTCACGCAGCGCCTCGCGCAGGCGCGGCAGATCACCGGCGATCGGCTCCGGAAGCAGCTCGACCTTCCCGCTGCGGGTCTTCAGCCGGCGCGGCAGGCTGGAGGAGAGCGGTCCGAGGTCGATGCCGTGCGGGTGCTCCAGCAGCTTGTCCAGGGTCAGGCCGTCGGGGCGGGCGCCGAAGCCGTCGCCGTACGGGCCGAGGCGCAGCATCATGTCGAGCCGGCGCTCGGGGCCGTTCTCGCCGGTGAGGGCGGCGGCGAGTTCACGCGGGTCGCGCCCGTGCACCGGGGACGCGCTGTCCCCGGCCGCCTTGGCGAGGGTGCCCTCGACGACCATGGTGTCCACGGCGGACGGGTCGGCTCCGTGCATGCCGGTCGCGGCGAGGACGAGCCGGGCGAGGATCTCGGTCTCCGCCATCCGGCCCTCCTCCAGGGGGACGGCGGGGCGGTTGTAGCGGACCTGGTTGCGGACGGCGAGGGTGTTGAACGCGAAGTCGTGGTGCGCGCTCCGGGAGGGCGGGGGCGGCGGGAGCACGACGTGGGCGTGGCGCGAGGTCTCGTTCAGGTAGGGGTCGACGCTGACCATGAAGTCCAGCGATTCGAGCGCCTTGTCGAGCCGGAGGCCGTCGGGCGCGGAGAGGACGGGGTTGGCGGCGACGGCGATGACCGCGCGGACCGGGCTGCCGTCCTCGGTCGGGGTGTCGATCTCCTCGGCCAGGGCGGCCAGGGGCAGTTCGCCCTTGGCCTCCGGGTGCCGGCTCACCCGGCTGTGCCAGCGGCCGAGGGCGAAGCCGTGGCCGGGGCCCGCCGGGCGTGTCCGGTCGGTGGCGGCCGTCGGGAAGAGGGCGCCGCCGGGCCGGTCGAGGTTGCCGGTGAGGATGTTGAGGACGTCCACCAGCCAGCTGGCCAGGGTGCCGTGCGGAACGGTGCAGCTGCCGATGCGGCCGTAGACGGCGGCGGTGGGCGCGGCGGCCAGCTCGCGCGCCAGCTCCCGGATGGTGACGGCGTCCACGTCGCAGGCCGCGCTCGCCGCCTCGGGGGTGAAGTCCCGCAGCGCGTCCGGGAGTTCGTCGACACCCTGGACGTGCGGGGCGAGTGCGCCGAGGTCGACGAGCTTCTCCTCGAACAGGACGTACGCCATCGCCGCGAGGAGCATCGCGTCGGTGCCGGGGCGGATGGCCACATGGCGGTCGGCGAGCTTGGCCGTGCGGGTGCGGCGCGGGTCGATGACGGTCAGCGTGCCGCCGCGGGCCCGCAGCGCCCGGAGCTTGCCGGGGAAGTCGGGGGCCGTGCACAGACTCCCGTTGGACTCCAGCGGGTTGGCGCCGATGAGCAGCAGGTGGTCGGTGTGGTCCAGGTCCGGCACGGGGATCGCGTTGGCGTCGCCGAACAGCAGTCCGCTCGACACGTGCTTGGGCATCTGGTCGAGCGTGGAGGCGGTGAAGACGCTGTGCGTGCGCAGGGCGCCGAGCAGGACGGTCGGATACAGGGCGCCGGCCATGGTGTGCACGTTCGGGTTGCCGAGGACGACGCCGAGGGCGTGCGGCCCGTACCGCTCGACGACCGGACGCAGTCCGGCGGCCACCGCGTCGAAGGCCTCCTCCCAGGTGGCCTCGCGCAGGACGCCGTCCTCGCGGACGAGGGGGGTGCGCAGCCGGTCGGGGTCGCCGTCGGCAGCGCCGAAGGAGGCACCCTTCGGACAGATGAAGCCCTTGCTGAACACGTCGCCCCGGTCACCCCGGGCGCCGGTCACCCGGGTGCCCTCGATGGTCAGGGTCAGCCCGCAGGTGGCCTCGCACAGGGGGCAGACGCGCAGCGCGGTTCGGGAGTCGGGGGTGGTACCGGAGGTACGGGACACGGGGTCCTCCCGGAGGGCGGTGGCTTGGGTGGCACACGGACGCGAGTGAGCATACCGACCGGTACGCATGACGGCGAGGGCCCTCCGGGCGTCCGTCGGAATTCCGCGCACCGGGTTCCCGCGCCCCGTGAGCGACGCGTCACGGACATCACCGCCCCGGGAAGGGACGGGGGGATCCGGGGAATCCGGGGAGCCCGAGAGGTCCGGGGAGCCCGAGAGGTCCGGGGAGCCCGAGAGGTCCGGGGAGCCCGAGAGGTCCGGGGAGCCCGAGAGGTCCGGGGAGCCCGAGAGGTCCGGGGAGCCCGAGAGGTCCGGGGAGCCCGAGAGGTCCGGGAAATTCGAAAAGTCCGGGAGTCCGGGGACTCCCCCTTGCACGCGCCGGACGCCGGCCGTCAGTCGAGGACCCTGGCCAGATACGCCCGCAGCAGCTCGCGGGTCTCCGCGATGATCCGCTCGTCCCCCTCGGGATCGACCCGGAAGGCGAGGTGGACCAGGGTGTCGGCGCTCTCCACGGCGACCAGGAAGCAGCGGCGGAGATCGTCGTCCGGTTCGCGGTCCAGGTAGCCGGAGAGCAGGTCGGTCAGGCGGTCGGCGACCCGGGTGTTGGGCTCGGCGTAACGGGCGCCGACGGGAATCTGGTTGCCGAAGTCGACGAGGGAGAAGCCCGGCGCGGTGCGCTTCATGGCGAGGTACTCGTCGAGCACCGCGTCCATCGCGGCCCGCCAGCCTCCCCCGCCCGCCTCGCGCAGACTCTCGGTGACGCGCTCGCTGTAGAGCTCCAGGTTGCGCTGGGCGAGCGCGTCGGCCATCGCCCGCTTGTTGCCGAAGAAGCGGTAGACGGAGCCGATGGGCACACCGGCCCGCTGGGCCACGGCCCGTGTGCTCAGCCCGTCGTAGCCCACCTCGTCGAGGAGGTCGGCGCAGGCGTCGAGGATTCTGGTCAGTCGTTCTGCGCTACGCCGCTGTACGGGCGCTCTGCGGAGCGAGGTCGCATGGGGCACGGGCTTCATGATGCCTTTCCGACGGAGTCCGGTGAACCTCGCCCATCAGTACGCACCTCCGTGCCATGACCACTCATTTCCTGCGGGCGCATCCGTGCCGTGACCACGCGTCGCGCCTCGGGCCCGCCACCTGGGAGGTCCCCGAGGCCGGCGGCGTCAGCGCGCCGCGGGCGACACCGTCGAGGCCGCGGCCCCGGCCTCGGGTGTCCGCGATTCCGGGCCGGGTGCCACGCCGGAGCCCGAGGCCGTGATGTCGGCCGTGCTCTCCACCGGCCTGCCGTGGACGGCCCATACGGTGCCGTCGTCCGCGTACAGCCGCGCGGTGATGTGGTGAGTGCCGCGCGGCACGAGGTGCCCGGCCAGGTGGTACTCGGCGGCGCGCAGCCGGGCGACGGTCCGGCCGTCGACATAGAGGTGCGCGATACCGCGCCCGGCGACCGGCACGGCGCGCGTGCCCGCGGGCGAGAAGCGGAAGTCGCGGACGGTCAGCCGCACGCGCCAGCCGTCGGCGGAGTCCGGCTGGATCTCGATCGCGACCTCGGGCGCCCCCTTCCTGTCCACCTCACGGTAGAGCCGTCCCTCCTCGTCCATCTCGTCGAGCAACGTGCCCACGGGCGAGGCGGAGACCGCGGTCCCCCGCTCGTGCGCATCACCGGCGCCGCAGCCCGCGGCTCCGCCGCACAGGGCGCAGACCACGAGCGCGGTGAGCAGTCCACACATCCACCGCATGTCCGGGAGCGTAGAACAAGGCGCCTTACGGCCGGATCCCCCTGAAGTCGGGTTCTTGGAGCGCCCCCACACCCTTGAGTACTAGGACCTGACCGGACAGGTCCTAGTCCCCTGGCACATTCCGGCCAACCCTCGGCCTGCCCCGGCCGGCCTCTTGCGCGGGGCGGGAGGGAATCCTACGGTGATGCATAGGAATCAGGCGCGAGGGAGCGATCATGAGCGGGGACGCGAGGAAGACGGCCGAGGGGCTGGCCTACCTCTCCGGATTCGGCAACGAACACAGCTCGGAGGCGGTCCCTGGGGCCCTGCCGCACGGCCGCAACGCGCCGCAGCGAGCACCCCTCGGCCTGTACGCGGAGCAGCTGAGCGGTTCGGCGTTCACCGAGCCGCGAGCGTCCAACCGGCGTTCGTGGCTCTACCGGATCCGGCCGTCGGCCGCGCACCCCGCGTTCACCCGCGCCGACAACGGCACGCTGCGGACGGCGCCGTTCACCGAGACGGTGCCCGACCCGAACCGGCTGCGCTGGAACCCGCTCCCCGAGCCCCCCGCCGGGACGGACTTCCTCGCGGGCCTGTGGACGCTCGGCGGCAACGGCGACGCCGGTCAGCGCACCGGGATCGCGGTGCACCTCTACCACGCCAACGCGTCGATGGAGCGGGTGTTCAGCGACGCCGACGGCGAGCTGCTCATCGTCCCGGAGCGCGGCGGGCTGCTGCTGCGCACCGAGTTCGGGCTCCTGCACGTGGAACCGGGCCAGATGGCGCTGATCCCCCGGGGGGTGCGTTTCCGGGTGGAGCTCCTGGACACGGCGCCGGAGGGCGGGCGCGCCCGCGGCGCCCGGGGTTATGTGTGCGAGAACTACGGGGCGCCCTTCCAGCTGCCCGACCTCGGCCCGATCGGCGCCAACGGCCTCGCCAACGCCCGCGACTTCCTCGCCCCGGTCGCCGCCTACGAGGACGTCGAGGGTCCCGTCGAGGTGGTGAACAAGTTCTGCGGCAACCTCTGGACGGCGACGTACGACCACTCGCCGCTGGACGTCGTCGCCTGGCACGGCAACCATGTGCCGTACGTCTACGACCTGCACCGTTTCAATGTGATCGGCTCCATCAGCTACGACCACCCGGACCCCTCGATCTTCACGGTGCTGACCTCGCCGTCCGACACCCCGGGTCTGGCCGGTGTCGACTTCGTCGTGTTCGCGCCGCGCTGGCTGGTGGGCGAGGACACGTTCCGGCCCCCGTACTTCCACCGGAACGTGATGAGCGAGTACATGGGCCTCATCGAGGGCGCCTACGACGCGAAGGCGGAGGGCTTCGTGCCGGGCGGCGGCTCGCTGCACAACATGATGTCGGCGCACGGTCCGGACCAGGAGACCTTCGACCGCGCCAGCGCCGCCGAGCTGAAGCCCCAGAAGATCGACGACGGTCTGGCGTTCATGTTCGAGACCCGCTGGCCGGTGACCGCGACGGCCCAGGCGGCCGGGGCGGAACATCTCCAGCAGGGCTACGACGACGTGTGGAAGGGCCTCGGGCGGCACTTCCGTCCGGCCGGCTGACTTTCACCGGCCGTTGCCTTCCACGCCCGCGACCTGTACGGATACCTCGTGACCTCCTTTGCTCCGGACTCGATCGTCCTGAACCGCAAGCTGCCGCTGTGGTATCAGGTGTCGCAGTCCCTGCGTGCCTCGATACTCGGCCGCGCTCCCCGGGATCCCCTGCGCCTGCCCACCGAGGAGCAGCTCGCGGGGCACTACGGCGTGAGCGTGCTGACCATGCGGCAGGCGCTCAAGGAGCTGGAGGTCGAGGGGCTCATCACCCGGCACCGCCGGCGGGGCACGTTCATCGAGCCGAGTGCGCGGCGGGGCGCGCCCGTGCGGCTGCTCGGCTCGGTGGACGCGATCGTGGCCCAGCAGTCGGGCATGACGACCGAGCTGCTGGGGCAGGGGAAGGCGCCCGTTTCCGGCGAACTGGCGGAATTCTTCCCGGATGTGACCGAGGTGGCGACGTACCACCGGCTGCGCAGCGACGAGACGACGGGCGAGCCGACCAACCACGCGCGCAACTACCTCCGGCCGGAGCTGGCCGACCGTATCGACCGGGAGGATCTGATCCGCTGGCCGATGACCAAAGTGCTGCGGGACGTGCTCGGGGTCGGCATCAGCCGGATCACCGACACGGTGGAGGCCACGCTCGCGGACCCGGAGACGGCACGTCTGCTCCAAGTGCCGCTGCTCAGCCCGATCCTGCGCTACACGGGCGTCATCCACGGCACGGACGGGCAGGCGCTGGACGTGGCGGTCATCCACTACCGGGGCGACCGCTTCTCGTTCACGGTCACCCTCGACGCACACTGACGATGGCGTACGGGGGCGGCGCGCGGCGCCCGCGTCGTACGATGCCGGGCGTGACGCCCGACGCCGCTCCGCTGCTCGCGGACCTCATGCCGTGGTCCGTCGCACCGCCGAGGCTGGGCCGGAGGTGGCCGACGGCACCCGACGCGGCCTCCCTGAAAGCCCGCTGGGACGCCCTCGTGCGGGCCGAAGGGGACGACCGCGAGACGCTGTTCGGGCCGACGCGGGCGCGCACGACGCACTCCGCGGTCGCCCAGCTTCCGGGCCAGTCCAGCGGGACGGGCCGCCTCGCCCGGGCGTCGGACCCCTGCCCGGCACCGGTCCGCGTGCTGAGCGCCCCCTTCGACGAGCAGTGGCTGATTCCCGACCACCGGCTGATCGACTCGGCCCGCCCCGAGCTGTGGCGGGTGGCGGGTGAGGAGCAGGTGTTCGCGGTCGAACAGAGCCCGGTGCCCGAGGTCTCCGGTCCGGCTCTGCTGGCCGCGTCCGTGCTGCCGTTGAGCGCGGGCCGCGGCGGGCGGGTGCGTCCGCTCTACCGGCGCCCCGGTGGCCGTGAACCGAACCTGGCGCCGGGCCTGCTGGAGCATCTGGGCTCCCGCCTCGGCGACACGCCCGCTCCCCTCGACGTCCTCGCCTGGACGATGGCGGTCGCGCGGCACGGCCGCGACGGATGCGCGGTCCCGCTCACCGCCGACCCCGAAGTGTGGTCGTACGGCGTCGAGTTGGGCCGGCGCATGCTGCGGCTGATGCGCCGGGACGGCGAGCGCCCCAAACTCCCCGGCGGCCGGCGGCCCTACGTCCGCGCGCCGCTGTCCGCCCTCCCCCAGGGACCCCGGCCGGCCGCGGGCCCCCCGTTCACCGACCCGTACTACGACCGCGCCGAGGAGTCCCTGCACCTCGGCGACGGCAGGATCTCGCCCGTGCCGCCCGAGGCCTGGGACTTCGAGGTCGGCGGCGCACGCGTGCTGGAACAGTGGTTCGCGGCGAGGACGGGGGCGGCGGAGCCGGGCACGCTGGAGGCGATCGGCCCCGTCGGCTGGCCGCAGGCGTGGACGTCCGAACTCCTCGAACTCATCACGGTGCTCGCGCTCCTCGCGGAACTGCGCCCCCAGCAGGCCGCGTTGGAGCCACGGTCACCGATCACCCGGACGGAACTGCGCACGGCCGGAGTGCTCCCGGTCCCGGACGCGGCGCGCCGCCCGGCCTCGGTGCTCGACCACCACGAAGAGGGCCCGGAGGGCCAGTTCGCGCTGATCTAGGGCCTGTCTCCAGTTGGAATCAGCAGGCTCTTGGTGCCCGGACGGGCAATGTTCGCCCCGTCGCGACGTCCGGCACTCCCTGACGGCCGGACGTCGGCTGCCGGGAACCGCCGGCCGACGACCACCGGATCACCCCGCGGCAATCAGTGCATGACAAAGGTGGTGGAGAGGAGTCATGATCCACCGCATGCAGCCAGAGCCCCTGCCCCTCGAAGGCATCACCGTCGTCGCCGTCGAACAAGCCGTCGCCGCGCCGTTCGCGACCCGGCAGCTCGCCGATCTCGGCGCCCGGGTCGTCAAGGTCGAGCGGATCGACGGCGGGGACTTCGCGCGCGGCTACGACACCGCGGCCCAGGGCCTGGCCTCGCATTTCGTGTGGTGCAACCGGGGCAAGGAGTCCGTCGCCCTCGATCTGAAGGACCCGCGCGGACTCGATGTCGTCCGCCGGCTCGTCGCGGACGCGGACGTGTTCGTGCAGAACCTCGCCCAGGGTGCGGCGGCGCGGCTGGGCCTGGACGCGGCGACCCTGTGTGCCGGGCATCCCCGGCTGATCGCCGTGGACATCTCCGGATACGGGCCGTCGGGGCCGTACGCCGGCAAACGGGCGTACGACATGCTCGTGCAGTGCGAGGCGGGGCTCGTGTCGGTGACCGGGACCCCCGAGCAGCCGGTGAAGGCGGGCATCCCGGCCGCGGACATCGCGGCGGCCATGTACGCCTTCTCGGGGGTCCTCGCGGCCCTGGTGCGGCGCGGCACGACCGGGCGCGGGGGCCCGGTCGAGGTGTCGATGCTGGACGCGCTCGCGGAGTGGATGGGGCATCCGCTGCACCACGCGATGCACGACGGGACCGCACCGGCTCGCACGGGCCTCGCCCACGCCGTCATCGTTCCCTACGACGCCTATTCGACGGCGGACGGCGGGCGCGTGCTGTTGTCGGTGCAGAACGACCGGGAGTGGCGGCGGCTCGCCCAACAGGTTCTGGGGCGGCCCGAGACGGCGGACGATCCCCGTTTCGCGACGAACGCGGCGCGGGTGGCGGGCCGGGAGCGCGTGGACGCGCTGGTCGCCGAGGCGCTGGGCGCGCTGGGCGCCGACGAGGCGGTGGCCCGCCTGGAGACCGCGGGCATCGCCTGCGCACGGCTGCGGGACGTAGGGGAGGTGGCGGAGCATCCGCAGCTGGCGGCCAGGAACAGATGGCGGGAGGTGGGATCGCCGGCCGGGCCGCTACGGGCCCTGCTGCCTCCGATCACCCTGCCGGGCGGGCCGGAGGCGCGGATGGGGTCCGTCCCGCGGCTCGGCGAGCACACAGGGGTGGTGTTGCGGGCGCTGGGCATGACGGACGCGGACGTCGCCGAGCTGCGGCGGGACGGAGTGGTGCGCTGAGCCTCACGGCTCAGTGATGGTGGTGACCCGCGCTCCGGATGTGGTGATCACCGGGCGCCGCTGCCCGCCGTGGGGATGACGGACGCGGAGGGGCAGCGTTGCGCCGGTTCGGTGGAGTCGTCGGAGCGCGGGTCGAGAAGGCCGGTGACGACAGCGGTCAGCGGTCGCCGAACAGCGAGCGGCGCAGCCGCCTGAGCGGCGCGAACAGCGAGACCCGCCGCACGCGCGCACTCCTGGAGCCGCTGTCGTGCGCGTGGTCACGGGTCGTGAGCTCACGCATCAGCGACGTCGCCTCGACCGTCTCGCGCTGCGGTATGGCAGGGCCACCGAGCACCGCGAGATGTCGGTCGAGGCGCGAACTGGTCGCGCTGCTCCCGCACGTGATCGCAGGGACGCGTGCCCTGCTGCGCACTGTTATCTGTTCCATGTCACTCCCCACCCGTACAAGTCCACCCGGCCCGGGCAGACTAACCCTATCGCCCCCTCACGGCGCGCGTGTATCTCGGACAAAGGATTCACCTTCCCCATAAGGGGGTTGACGGTTACTCTCCGAATCCAACCGTTTCCAGGGCGAGTTGGACAACCGGCGAGGTGGTGGGCTGTTCTGAGCCCCCGTGAGGCTCGACGGTCACTGCGAGTGACGTCGCGTTCGTGTTCAGCTCGTCGGCGACGAGGGGCGTGTCGCCGACGAAGAGACCGAGGGAACGCGGTTTCTCGTTGGGGCGCATGAGCCACAGCTGATGGACGCGCCCGCCGGAGGGCGTGCCGAGTCCGCTGAGTGTCACGACGGCGCGCCGCTCCGACGCGGAGGCCACTACTCCGATTCCGCGGCCCCGCGCGTCCCGTTCACCGGTCGCCCGCGCGTCCGGTGCCGCGAGAACGTGGGCGATCTCACGCGCCTGGGCGCGCTCCTGGTTCAGCTCGTCGCGCGCCTGGGTCGCCTGCACCGCGAAGAGCGCGGCGACGACGAGGGCCGCGGCGGCCGTGGCGGTGGCGAGCGGGGCGAACAGCGGGCGGAGCCGGGGGGCTCGCGCACGCACGGGCTGATGGGCCGGCCGCGCACGGGGCAGGTCCCGGGCCGCGTGTTCCTGCGGTGTCGTCCGTACGGCGGTCAGCACCCGCGCGCGCAGCGCGGCCGGCGGGGCCGCCGCCGTGGACCAGGCGAGCCGTACCGCGTCCTCGGTCAGCGCCCGCACCTCCTCGGCACAGCGGTCACAGCCCTTCAGGTGACGTTCGAAGCGGCGCCTCTCGTCGCTCTCCAGCGCGTCGAGGGCGTAGGGGGCGGCGAGCGAGTGCAGATCGCGGCCCAGCAGACGGTCGAGGACGCTCATGCGGCACCCCCCTCTCTTCCGTTCGGATCACGGCCCGGCAGGCGGTCGTCGGCGTTCACGCGACTCCTCCCAGGCAATCGCGCAGGCGGGTGAGCCCGTCGCGCATACGGGTCTTGACGGTGCCCAGCGGCAGGGAGAGCCGCTCGGCGACCTCTCGGTAGGTGTAGCCGTCGTAGTAGGCGAGGGTGACGGACTGCCGCTGAAGGGCGGTGAGCCGGTCGAGGCAGCGGCGGACCCACTCGCGTTCGAGCCCGGCCTCGACCTCCTCGGCGACCTGGTCGAAGGCGGGGCGGTGGTTGCGCTGCCCCTCGCGCTGCTCGCGCTCGGTGGCCGCGCGGGCGCTGCGCACCCTGTCGACGGCACGGCGGTGCGCGAGCGTGAGGATCCAGGACAGTGCGCTGCCGCGTCCGGGGTCGAACCGCGGCGCGGAGCGCCAGAGTTCGAGCAGCACCTCCTGCGACACCTCCTCCGACTGCGCCGGGTCCCGCACCACGCGGCGCACCAGTCCGAACACCGGCCCGGACACCAGTCCGTACAGCTCCTCGAACGCCTTCTGGTCGCCTCCGGCCACCAGTACCAGTAGCTCGTCAGCCTCCACCCGTCCCCCTCTCCGGCCGTGCACGGCCCGTCCTTTCCCCTACGTCTTCGCAGCGAACCTGTCTACGGATGGGTTACGGATCAGCGAGCCGAAAACGCGCGTCCACCGCTGATCAGTTCCTGTCTCCGAGGCCTGTTCGTCCGCGTGTCCGCCGGCGCCCGTCCCCCTGTCCGCGACCGGCACTGTCGCACGTCCCGCGCCGACCGGTTCGGGCGGCCGTCGGGAAAGAAGCCGCCCCGTCGATGAAACAAGCTGGGAGAACCGCCGTAAAGACGTTTGGGATTCGACCAATCCACCCGGGCGACCGCTCCGAATGGCGTGCGTCAGGCAAGTTGGACAGAGGACGGACGGCATGACACCTATCTCCAGGAGCGGCGCGGGTCGAAGGACTCTCGCGACCCTCGTATGCGGTGCGCTGGCTGCCGGGGGGCTCGCGGCCGCCGGTGCGACGGCGCTGGCGCCGGGGGCGGCCTCCGCCTCCAGCCACCGGGAGGCCCCGCTGATCTCGGGCACTCCCCAGTACGACAACACGGACGTGTACGCGTTCGTCAGCCCGGACAAGCCGGACACGACGACGATCGTGGCGAACTGGATTCCCTTCGAGGAGCCCGCGGGCGGTCCGAACTTCTACACGTTCGCCGACGACGCCCAGTACGACCTCCACATCGACAACAACGGTGACGCGCAAGGTGAGTTGATCTACCGCTACACCTTCAAGACGCACCGCAAGAACGGCAACACGTTCCTGTACAACACGGGTCCGGTCACCAGCCTCGACGACCCCGACCTGAACATCACGCAGACGTACGACATCGAACTGCTGCGGCTGCACAACCAGCAGCTGGTGTCGAAGACCAAGGTCGCGGACGACGTTCCGGTCGCCCCGTCCAACGTCGGCAAGGCGTCGATGCCGGACTACGCGAAGCTGCGCCACCATGCGATCTCCAAGCTCGCGGGCGGCACGACGACGTTCGCCGGCCAGGCGGACGACCCGTTCTTCCTGGACCTGCGCGTCTTCGACCTGCTGTACGGCGGGAACCTGACCGAGGTCGGACGGGACACCCTCAAGGGCTACAACGTCAACTCCATAGCCCTTCAGGTCCCGAACGACATGATCCGCGAGTCGGCCGGACAGCCGGTCGTCGGCATCTGGTCCACCACGCAGCGCAAGGACGCCCGCGGCCAGTACCGCCAGGTCTCGCGTCTCGGCATGCCGCTGGTCAACGAGGTCGTCAACCCGCAGAAGGACAAGGACAAGTTCAACGCGTCCGCGCCCTGGGAAGACGCCCAGTTCCTGAAGAACGTGACCAACCCGGAGCTCCCGAAGCTCATCGAGGCGATCTACAAGATCAAGGCCCCGGCCGAGCCCCGCAACGACCTGGTCGACGTGTTCCTGAAGGGTGTCAAGGGCCTCAACCAGCCGCCGCACGTGCGTCCGGCGGAGGAGCTGCGGCTCAACACCTCGATCAAGCCGGCCATGCACCCCAAGCGGCTCGGTGTCCTCGACGGCGACAACGCGGGCTTCCCGAACGGACGCCGGCTCACGGACGACGTGATCGACGCCTCGCTCCAGGTGGTCGAGGGTGAACTGGTCGGCTCCAAGAACGACTTGGGTGACGCGGTCGACAAGAACGACAAGAAGTTCGAGAAGTACTTCCCGTACGTGGCCGAGCCGACCTCGGGTTCGCGCGGCGCGCTCGCCAAGGGCACGACCAGCGGAACCGATGTGCGCAGCCAGCTCGGCGACGCGCTCCAGCCGGCCGGCTCCGGCTCCGGCAGCGGGACCGACACCATGCTGATCGCGGGCTCCGCCGCGGCGGGCGCCGCCGGCATCCTGCTCATCGGCTCCGGTCTGCTGTGGTGGCGCCGACGGATGTACAACCGGGCCTACTGACCCGGCTCACCGACTGGCGCGGCCCGCACGCAGTTCACCCCCCACGGTGCGGGCCGCGCCGCCCCCCCACCCCCCACAACGACCGTTTCGCCAAGGACTTTGAGGAGAGGGCATGTCCCCGCGTACGAACGACAACGCGACGCCGGACGCCGAAAGGGCCAAGCCCGCCGAGGTCACCCCGGAAGCCGTCGTCACCGAGGTCGCCGCCGAAGTCTCCGCCGCCGGGGCCACCTCCGCCGAGGCCACCGTCGAAGCCGGCCCCGCTGAGAGCACCCCGGAGGCCAAGCCCGCCGAGGCTCCCGCCGAAGCAGGCCTCGCCGAGGCCACCGCCGAGGCCGGCCCCGCCGAGGTCACCGCCGAGGCCGCGTCCGGTTCGGACAGCGCGGACGGGGCCGACGAGCGGGTGGCCGCCGTGCGTCGGCTGTCCCAGTCACAGCGGCGCTGGCGGGCGGCTCAACTCGGTTTCTGCGCGACCGCGTTGGCCGTCGCCATGACGGCGGGCGCGGTGGTGCTCGGCGCTCTGAGGGACAACGGAACGACTCCCGCCGTCGCGGCCGTGTCCAACGGCGTGTCACCCCAGCTGCTGGCGAGCGGCGACCTCGACGCGAGCGTCCTCTCCCTCCAGGCCCATCTCCGCTCCCAGCCCAAGGACTTCGGCGGCTGGGCCACGCTCGGCCTCGCCTATGTCGAACAGGCCCGTACCAAGGGTGACCCCTCGCGCTATCCGCAGGCGCAGGAAGCATTCGACCGGTCCCTCAGGCTGCGCCCCGACTACGATCCGGCGCTCGCCGGACGGGCCGCCCTCGCGGCCGCCCGGCACGACTTCGCCGGCGCCCTGAAGTACGCGGACCTCGCGCTGAGGCAGAACCCCTACAGCGAGCGCGCCCTGTCCTCCCGCATCGACGCTCTCGTCGAACTCGGCCGCTACGACGACGCGTCCGAGGCGGCCGACCTGGCGGACTCGCGGCGCCCGGGCGTCCCGGTCTTCACCCGGTTCGCCTACGTCCACGAGCTGCGCGGCGACGTGAAGACCGCCCGCCGGGTCCTGGAGCAGGCGCTCACGACGGCGACCAGCCGCGGCGACATCTCGTACGTGACGTCCGCGCTCGGCCAACTCGCCTGGAACCAGGGCGACTACCACTCCGCCCTCACCTACTACGCGCGGGCGCTCGCCGCCGACGACAACTATCTCCCCGCCCTCGAAGGCCGGGCCCGCACCCAGGCCGCGCTGGGCGACCGCGCGGCGGCGATCAAGGGGATGGAACAGGTCGTGCAGCGTTTTCCGCTGCCCCAGCCTCTCGTCGAGCTCGGCGAGTTGTACGAGGCCCGTGGCGCGGCGGGCGACGCGGAGAAGGCCCGCGACCAGTACACGCTGGTCGACGCCTGGATCTCCCTCGCCCACGCCTACGGCGTCAACGCCGACCTCGACACCGCGCTGGCGGCCGCCGACCACGGCGACCGCAAGGCTGCGCTCACGGCGGCCCGCGCCGAGTGGGCCCGCCGGCACACCGTGCACACCGCGGACGCGCTCGGCTGGGCCCTGCATGTGTCGGGCCGCGACGCGGAGGCCCTGCGGTACGCGCGCCAGGCCACGGCGACCGGCTACCGCAACGCGTCCTTCCTCTACCACCTCGGCGTGATCGAGGAGGCCACCGGCCACACCGACAGGGCCCGCACCGCGCTCAAGGCGGCCCTGGACCTGAACCCGGGCTTCTCGCCGCTGGGCGCCCGCGCGGCCCGTAAGGCGCTGGAGGCCGCGCAGTGAGGGCGCCCCGGTTCCTCGCCCTGTGCGGCACGGTCCTGACCGCGGCCTGCGCACTCGTGCTGGTCCCCTCGGTGCAGGCGAGCGCGCATCCGCTCGGCAACTTCACCGTCAACCGCTACGACGGACTCGTCGCCGCCCCCGGGCAGTTGCGCGTCGATCACGTCGAGGACCTGGCCGAGATCCCCGCCACCCAGGCGAAGCCGGACATCAAGAGGCTCGGCATGGCCGGCTGGGCCCGGCAGCGGTGCGAGACCGCCGCGCAGGGCAGCGAGGTCACGGTGAACGGGCGGGCGGTGACACTGACCGCGGGCGTGAGCAGGGCACACCTGCGGCCGGGGCAGGCGGGACTCGACACCCTGCGCGTGGAGTGCCGGCTGACGGCTCCGCTGTCCGGCAAGGGCACGCTCACCGTGGGCTTCCGGGGCGCGGGCGCCGACCACGGCCCCGGCTGGCGTGAGATCACCGCCCGTGGCGACCGGATGACGCTCGCCTCCTCGGACGTACCGCGGAAGTCCGTCTCGGCGGAGCTGACCCAGTACCCCAAGGCGCTGCTCTCCTCGCCCGCCGACACCGCCACCGCATCGCTGCGCATCCGCCCCGGCGGCCCCGCCCTCGTCGAGGAACGGCGCGACGCTCCGGCCGCCTCCGTGCTCCCGCGCGGCGCCGACCGCTGGACCCAGGCCCTGAACGACCTGGTTGCCCGCCATCACCTCACCTTCGGCTTCGCCGCCCTGGCCCTGCTCATCGCCGTGGGCCTGGGGGCGATGCACGCGCTCGCGCCCGGCCACGGCAAGACCCTGATGGCCGCGACGGCGGCGGCGCGCGGGGGCCGGGCCCGGTTCAAGGACGTGCTGCCCCTGGCCGCTTCGGTGACGGTCACCCACACCCTCGGCGTCGTCGCGCTCGGCCTGCTGGTCACCGCGGGCTCGGCGGCGGCCCCCTCCGTGATCGCCTGGCTGGGCGTGTCCAGCGGTGTCCTCGTCACAGGGGCGGGCGCCACACTCCTGCGACGAGCCTGGCGCAACCGGCCCTCCGCACACGGACACGACCACGGGCACAGCCACGAGCACGGACACGGGCATGACCACGCGCACGACCACGGCCAGCCGCACGACCACACCCACGCGTCCGCCCACGGGCACGACCACGCGCACGAGCACGGCCAGGACCGGGACCCGGCCCCTGGCCACACGCACGACCACGAATCCGGCCACACGCACGACCACGAGCACCCGCCCGTCCCTTCGCACACGCACGACCACGACCACGACCACATGGACGCTCCGCACCGGCATGCCGGTCACACCGCGCGCCCCCTGGTACTGGCCCATGCCACCGCGTCCGTCACGACCGGCACCCCCACCGCGACGGCGACGGCGACGGCGACGGCCACCCGACCCCACGGTCACGACCACCCCCACCCGCACGACCACAGTCACGACCACGGCGCCGGCCATGGTCACAGCCATGACCACGACCACCGCTCGGGAGGCGGCCCCCACTCCCCCGCCCTCGAACACACCCACGGCGGCTTCACCCACACCCATGAGATCGCCCCCACCCTCCGTGGAACGATCCTGCTCGGCTTCGCCGGTGGGCTGGTGCCCAGTCCGTCGGCAGTCGTCGTCCTCGTGGGCGCCGCGGCGCTCGGGCAGGCCTGGTTCGGCCTTCTTCTCGTACTCGCGTACGGCGTCGGACTCGCCCTGACGCTGACGGCGGCCGGGTTCGCCGTCGTCAAGCTCGGCAGCGGCGTGAACCGCGCCCTCGCAGGACGCCGGCGGTGGGCCGAGGGACGCGCCGTGCTCCTGGTCCGCAGGACCGCGCCCCTCGGATCGGCGCTGATCGTCGTGGTCCTCGGGGCCGGATTGGTGCTCAAGGGGGCGGCATCCGTACTCGGCTGAGCTACTTTTGGGGAGAAATCGCGCGGAAGCGAATGGGGGACGCACGTGTCCGAAGATCCGGGCAGTGAACGTGTGATCGCGGGGCGCTACCGGCTGCTCTCGCCCTTGGGCGAAGGCGGTATGGGCACGGTGTGGCGCGCTCGCGACGAAGTGCTGCAACGCGAGGTCGCCGTGAAGGAGGTCCGCGCCCCGGCCGGGCTTCCCGAGTCCGAGATCGAGCGGATGTACGCGCGTCTGGAACGGGAGGCGTGGGCGGCGGCCCGTATCTCCCACCGCAATGTCGTGACGGTGTACGACGTGGCCATGGAGGACGGCCGGCCCTGGATCGTGATGGAGCTGATCCGCGGCATCGCCCTCTCCGATCTGCTGGACGCCGAGGGGCCGTTGGACCCACAGCGCGCCGCCCACATCGGCGCCGAGGTGCTCGCCGCGCTGCGCGCGGCGCACGAGGCGGGGGTCCTGCACCGGGACGTCAAACCGGGCAACGTGCTGATGGCGAACGACGGACGGGTCGTCCTGACGGACTTCGGCATCGCGACGGTCGAGGGCAGCTCCGCCCTGACCATGACGGGCGAGGTCATCGGATCGCCGGAATTCCTCGCCCCGGAGCGGGCGTTGGGGCGTACTCCCGGACCCGAGTCGGATCTGTGGTCGCTCGGCGTGCTGCTGTACGCGGCGGTCGAGGGCAACTCGCCCTTCCGGCAGCCCACTCCGCTGAGCACCCTGCGGGCCATCGTCGACGAACCCCTGCCGCCGCCCCGTCGCGCGGGCCCGCTCGCCCCCGTCATCGAGGGGCTGCTCGCCAAGGACCCGGCCGAACGGACGAGCGCCGGCTCGGCCGAACACGAGCTGCGCGTGGTCGCGGCGGGCGGTAGCGCGCCCACGCGTCCCATGGGCGCCGCGACCCGCTCTTCCGAGGCACCGACGATCGGGGCGTTCGGACTGCCGGCGCCGTCCTCCGCGACACCGCCCCAGGGGTTCGGTCCGCCTCCCGCGACCCTGCCCTCGGCCACTCCCGCACCGGAGCCCGACCGCAACCGCCGGGCGGCCGTCGCCATCATCGCGGGCCTGGTCGCGCTGGCACTCGCCCTCGGCGGGCTGACGTACGCCCTGCTGAACCAGGACAACGGTGACGGCGGGAACACCGGGCAGGGGAACAGCAGCAGCGGGAACACCACCGACGGCGGGGCCTCGGGCGGCCGGAAGAGCGAGAGCGCCACCGCCGGTGCGACCGGCGGCGGGAGTCCCTCCAGCAGCGCTCCCGCGGGCGGGAGTTCGACCACCGCGCCGCCCGCGCAGTCCGTCCACGTGACGCTCTCGGGGCATCACACCGACTACCGGGGCAGCTGTCCGCCGCCCGCCGCCCAGGCTCCCTCGTTCACGGCGACGTTCACGGTGGGCCGTGTCCCGGTGGACGTCGAGTACCGCTGGGTGACGAAGACGGGCGAGGTGACCGATCCGGGCTGGAAGACGCTCTCGTTCCCCGCGAACGGCGGCAGAACGCAGCAGAAGACGGTGGTGGCGACGACGTACGACACGAGCGGGGAGTTCGCCAACTCGATCAGTGTCGAGGTACGCAGCCCGGTGCGCGTGACCTCGGACTCCGTTCCGTTCACCATCACGTGTGTGACGGAGACCCCGACGGACGGGGCCTCCGCGTCCGTGTCCGCATCCCCCTGACAGGGCGGGCGATGTCCCGGCGGGGCGGACGTTCGCCCCGCCGGGACGGGTGTTCTCTCGAAGGGTTTCCGGGGTGGGGGCCCGGAGGTCAGACGGCTCCGGAGAAGGCCGGCAGGTAGCCGCCGGAGTGGCCGCTCGCGGTCGGGTGGTACGACACGCCGATGTCGAGCCAGTTCAGGCTGTGCAGCCAGGCGCTGCCGGAGCAGATCTCGTGGCCGGTGAAGGTGCCCCTGACGTCGGCGAACGTGAAGCCGTGTGCGCCGGAACGAGCGGCGATCGCGCTGTCCAGATAGTCGGCGGCGCCGTTGATGGCGGACCGTTCGTTCTCCGAAAGTCCGGTCAGGCAGCTGCCGTTGAGCTTGTAGAAGCGGGGGTAGCCGATGACGACCACATGCGCGGCCGGGGCTTTCGCGCTGATCGCCGAGTAGACCGAGTCGAGCTTGCCGGGGAGCGTGGAGTCGACGTACGCCTTCGCCGTGGCGATGCGTGCGAGGCAGTTGCTCTCGGACTGCAGGACGCAGGTCGTCATGACGTCCGAGAAGCCGGCGTCGTTGCCGCCGATGGTGATCGAGACGAGGCCCGTGGAGGAGCTGAGCGGGCCGAGCTGGTTCGCCAGAACATCACCCGTACGAGCGCCCGAGCAGGCGGTGAAGTCGAACGACGAGGGTGAATGCGCGGCGTTCCAGAGATAGGGGTACGCCTTCGTGCTGCGGTCGCAGGAGCCGCTCGAGCTGATGTAGCTGCCCGCGCCGACGCCGGAGGAATAGGAGTCACCGAGCGCCACATAGCCGGTGGCGGCCGCGGTTTGCGCCTGCGCCGCGGCCGCCCCGGTGAGGGCGAGGCCGACGGCCAGGAGGAGTGAGGTCATGTATGCCGAAAATCTGGGACGTCTCATGGAACCTCCCTTTAGCAGGATCTCTGCCACAACTTTGGTAGCAGCTACGCATGTTGACAGGAAGTGTCCATGCCAAGACTCTTAACGCATCAACCAGCCGATCCGCCCCCGTTCATCACATATTTCGCTACATGTCCATGACGGTCGGATGACAGCCGGATGACTCGGGCCGGCGGCTCGTCAACTCCCGGAGGCCTCACCGGAAACGGCGGCCGTCCCACAAGGCGAAGCCGTAACGCCCCTGGGACGACTGCGAGTTGCCTTCCCAGCGTGGTCCACGGCGCCGGGGGAACCGGCCGTGCGGCGGATCCCGTCGTACCGCGGTCCCGCAACAGGACGGTCCCGCAGCGGAGGGAGGGGATGCACCGGAAGGGCGGGACCGAGCGCGACACATACGACGCACCGCGGAAACCGGGTGCACGGGGCGCCCTTGTGACAGATCATGGCGACATGTCTGCGAACCCACACGACGCTCTGCCGATCAGGCTCAACGTCGACGACAGCGACTCGCCGTCGGACGTCGTCGACGCGCTGTTCCTCGGCCGCTTCGCGACGGGCGAGCAGCCGCACTCGCACGCGGCGAACATCGACCGCGTACGGTCCGGGGCCACTCTGCTCCCGCCGGGCGCCCGGGTACTGCGCTCCGCGCGCGACGACGACCGCAGCGCCACCCTCGCCGAGGGCGACGGCTGGACCCTGCTGGTGTCCCGCTGGAACCGCGGCGCCGACGTCACGGTGACCGCGACCAGCGTCGAGCTCGCCGAGAAGGTGCTGAAGCAGGCCACGGACGGCGCGGCGGACGAACCCGAACCGCAGCCGGAGAACGTCACGATGGGCTTCTGGTACGTGTCGCCGCGCCGGGGACCGCACCGCACGACCCGGCAGATCTCCGCGGGCACCTGGGAGGAGATCCGCCCCAACTACACGGCGCCGGTGGCGGACGCCATGGACCACCTGATGAAGACGACCCCGGAGGGCATCGCGGGCCGGCTGCTGCTGCTCCACGGGCCGCCCGGCACCGGCAAGACCTCCGCCCTGCGCACGCTGGCCCGTTCCTGGCGCGACTGGTGCCAGGTGGACTGCGTGCTGGACCCCGAACGCCTCTTCTCCGACGTCGGCTATCTGATGGACATCGCGATCGGCGAGGAGGACGGCACCGGCAAGGGCCGCTGGCGGCTCCTCCTGCTGGAGGACTGCGACGAACTGATCCGCGGCGAGGCGAAGCACACGGCGGGCCAGGCCCTGTCCCGGCTGCTCAACCTCACCGACGGACTGCTCGGCCAGGGCCGCAACGTCCTCGTGGGCGTCACGACCAACGAGGACCTGGAGCGCCTCCACCCCGCCGTCGTCCGCCCCGGCCGCTGCCTCGCCCGGATCGAGGTCGGACCGCTCACCCGCCGCGAGGCGGTGGGCTGGCTGGGCACCGAGGAAGGCGTCTCACGCGAGGGCGCGACCCTCGCGGAGCTGTACGCGCTGCGCCGCGGGACGACCCCGACATCCGTCCCGGACCAACGCGAGGGCGCGGACGCGGGGCTGTACCTGTAGCCGGCCCGTCCGAACCTCGCCCTCTGCGGCCCTAGGAGACGTCCTCGAAGGCCGCCCGCAGTGCGTCTCGTACGGCGTCCAGGGCGGCGTCCTCCGTCAGGCCGAGCCGTCGCGCGCGCTCGGCGTAGGCCTGCGCGGCCGACGCCGCCTCGCGGGACGCGGCGTCCCCGGCGGCCGCCACGAACGTGCCGTTGCGGCCCCGCGTCTCGATCACCCCGTCCGACTCCAGGGCCCGGTAGGCCTTGGCGACGGTGTTGGCCGCGAGGCCGAGCGACTCGGCCAGCCCCCGTACCGTGGGCAGCTTGTGGCCGACCGGCAGCGCTCCGGACCGGGCCTGCTCGGAAATCTGGGCGCGCACCTGCTCGTACGGCGCGGCCCCCTCTGCGATGCGGATCTTCAGGGTCACGCGGTGATTGTCCCGTACCCGCACGAAAATGAGAGGCACCCGCACGAGGCGCCCGCGTAACGTGCGATCACATGACCGTGATCGTTCGCGAACTGCGGCACGGAGACCCGGTGGACGCCGCGGGCTTCGCGCGCATTCGTCGCCAAGCCCTCCCGTTCATGCTCTTCACCCCCGAGTCCGTCGCCTACGACCTGGAGCGGGCGCATCCGGACTCCCACTACCGGCCGTTGGTGGCCGAGGAGGACGGGGAACTGATCGGCACCGCGCAGGTGCTCCTCGTCCACGACAGCCCCGAGCCCGGCCAGGGAAACCTCAACATCTACGTGCACCCGGAACGGACGGGACGCGGCGCGGGTTCGCTGCTGGCCCGCACCGCCGAGGAACAACTGGCCGCCCTGGGCGCGACCCGACTGCACGCCTGGGTACTGGACGCGCCCGAGAACCGCGCCTTCGCCGAGAAGCGGGGCTACCGCGCAGCCCGCTCGGCACACTTCCTCCGCCTCGATCTGGCGAACGGCGCCCTGCCCCCGCTCCAGTCCCCGCCGGACGGTGTGGAGTTGCGAACCGGAGCGGACTTCGCGGACGACCCCCGGCCGTTGTTCCGGCTGGACGCGGAGACGGTCCTCGACGAACCGAGCGACATCGAGCACGAGTTCACGGACTACGACGCCTGGCTGACGGAGACCTGGCACCACCCTCTCCTGGACCTTGAACTCACGTCCGTCGCGCTCGTCGACGGCCGCCCGGCGGCGTTCAGCGCGGCCCGCACCGACGGCGGCACCCGCTACGGCACCGTGATGACGGGCACCGGACGCGCCTTCCGGGGCCGGGGTCTGGCCAAACTCACCAAGAACCACTCCCTGCACCGGGCCCGCGCGGCCGGGTTCACGGACGCGTTCACGGGCAACGACGCCGGCAACGGTCCGATGCTGGCGATCAACACATGGCTCGGTTATGAAATCTGCGCAACGGAGGTGAGGTATGTCCACGACCTCGGCTGACACGCCCGGCTCGTTGGAGGTCGTACTCGTCAAGGCAGGCCGTACGAAGATCAGTTACCCGGCCGAGCTGCTCGCCGACGACGGCACCCGGGTGGTCGTGCGCGCCCCCTGGGCGGGAGACGGCGTCCGTGACTTCGGCTTCGTACGGTTCGAGAAGGGTGATGTCTTCACCGAGTACTACTGGCGGGACCGCTGGTACTCGGTGAAGGAGGTCCGGAACGCGGCGGGTGAGCGCAAGGGCTGGTACTGCGACATCACCCGTCCGGCCACCCTCTCCGGCGGCCGGCTGGTCGTCGAGGATCTCGACCTCGACCTGTGGCGATCGGCCGACGGCACGGACGTACGGCGCCTGGACGAGGACGAGTTCGCGGAGAGCGGCCTGGCGACCACCGACCCGGCCGCCGCGGCCGCCGCCGAGAAAGCCCTGGACGACCTCGAACACCTGGCCCGCGAGGGCGGCTTCGAGGCGCTGCTGACCTAAGGGCCGGCCCGTAGCCGGCGAGACCGCCGGACGCGCCACTCGGTGACTGGCCCCGCTCTATGACCAGCCCCGCTCGATGACCGACCCCGCTCGACGACCAGCCCTGCTCTATGACCAGCCCTGCTCCATGACCGGCGCCGGTCGATGAAGAGCGCTGTTCAGAAGCGGGCCACCACCGCGTACCGCTCGTCCTCCACGTCCCGGCCCCACAGCCGCGCGTCGGCCGACAGCGGCTCCACCCGCAGGTCGGCGGGGTCGGACAGCAGCGGCCGGAGCAGGCCGGCCATCCGCTCGGCGGATATGCCGACCGGACTCACGGTCCCCCACACACCCTCGACGAGCACCAGCCGCCCTCCCGGACGCAGCAGCCCGCGCCAGTGCCGCAGCACCCGCCCGGGGTCGGGCAGCGTCCACAGCACATGGCGGCTGAGCAGGACGTCGAAGCGCTGCTCCCCGACGGGCGGCGCCACCGCGTCACCGACGAG
Source organism: Streptomyces sp. NBC_00386 (assembly GCF_036063235.1). NCBI lineage: Bacteria > Bacillati > Actinomycetota > Actinomycetes > Kitasatosporales > Streptomycetaceae > Streptomyces > Streptomyces sp. NBC_00386. Next base: position 7,344,278 of record NZ_CP107950.1, on the reverse strand, counting down.
GAAGACCGCGTCACGCCCGGCCAGCTTGGCGCGGGCCTGGTCGATCATGCCCGGGGCGAGATCGACCCCGGTGACCCTGTGGCCCTGCTCGGACGCTATGAGCGACAGGCTGCCGGTGCCGCAGCCCACGTCGAGCAGGTCACCGGACGTCTCGGGCAGCCAGTCCCGCAGCCGGGCGACCCAGGCACCGCGGACCTCGGGATCGCGCAGCCCGTGGTCGGGCTCCTCGTCGAACGTGCCGGATTCCGCGTCCCAGTCGACGCCCGCCCGTGTATTCGTACCGCCGTCGCTCACCATGCGTTCCACGATGTCACCCACCACTGACAATCGGCCCGCGCCCATCACGGACGGCCGACGGGTGACCCGCGCCACAGACATTTCGCGACCGATGAGGAACTCTCCCCGAAACGGTCTACCTCCGTACAACCGCGGAATCCGGTAGACACGAGGAGGCAGCCATGCGCCGTGTGACCGTGCAGAAGCCCCTGAGGAAGTCGGACTCCCGCCGTGTACGGGACGAGCCCGACGAGCGCCCCGCCGAGCGTCCGGAGATCCGGAAGGACATCGCGCGCACCTGGTGGCCGGACGGCTGAGCCACCGTGCCGTGCCCGGCGCGCGTTCAGCCGGATGACGGTGAACTGCCGCCGCCCACTCACGGTCGGTCCCGTCCGATCAGCCGCTTGCGGTAGTGGATCCGGTCGTACGGCCCGTCGGCGCGCCGCTCGGCGACCTCGTACCCGTATCTCGGATAGATCTTCTGGTTCTCCCACATCATCGCGTTGGTGTAGAGCCTGATCTCGTCCAGTCCGAGCGCCCGCGCGTGTGCCTCGACGAAGCGCAGCAACCGGCCCCCGATGCCCTGGCCGTGGGCATCGGGCCGGACCGCGATGACGTCGAGGTACAGATGGTCCGGGCGCTCCTCGACGACCACGAGCCCGAGGACCGGCTCGCCCGTGACGAACACCCGTCCCGCGGCCACGTTCGCCGCGTGGTCCGCTTCCATGGGCACCGGCACGAGCCCGATGCGCTCCACGTAGGGCTGGAAGGCGGCGTCGATCACGGCTTTCACGACGGGCACGTCCCCGGCGTCGGCACGCCGTACCCCGAACCCCTCGGCCGTCTCCCCGAATTCGCCCGACGTCTCCGCCATGCCCGCACCCACTTACCTGATCGCAGTCACGTACACCCCCTGTATACCGAACGCCGCCCCGAAGCTCCTCGGTCGCGACGGCTGGAGGCGATGTGCCGGAGCCGATACTGTCGCCGCAAAGGACGCGAGCGCACCTCCCTCAGGTGTACTCGAAACGCCATTGGTGGAGGAACAGTGTCCCTTGCTGCGGGAAACAGCACCCACGTCTTTCTGAGCGAGACGGAGCATCATGGCAGCACTGTCACCGACCCCGGAGGACTACGGGCGCGGATAGTGCAGAACGCTCTCTTCGCCGAGCGGCTGGTCATCACCGACTCCCAGGTGCTCCACAACGTGGCATTACGTTCGCTCCTCGACGGGCAGACCCCGTCGACTCCCGAATGGCGTGCGGATCTCGCCGAACTGATCAGCTCGGGCATGCTGGTCATCGCGCGACGCGACTCGGCGGGTTCCTTTCGTGAGATCCGGGACGAACACAAGGCGCGCAATGTCGGCGATGTTCCGACCGAGGAATACGCCGAACTCATGGACGAGATCACCGAAGGACATATCGCTCCGTACTCGGTGGACGAGGTGAGCGCGCGCTTCAAGCGGAGGACTGCGGATCGTCTGACCGATCTGATCGGACCGCCCGACGATTCCTATTCCCGGACCCTGCGTGCCGCGGTGGAATGGATCCACGGCCAGGATCCGCTTTACTACAACTCCCTGCGCGGATGGATCGAGGAGCGGCGAGCGGCCCATGGGGAGAGCTCCGAAGTCGCGCTGGAGGCCGTCGAGCGGTCGGCGAACTGGTCCTTCAGAACTTCCCTGCCCGCCGTACTGGAGATGCCCGTGGCATGGGGTGCCGTGCGCACGCCGTCCACGGTCGCGCTGCAAGGGGACCCCCTCCAGGGCGAATTGACCCTCCCTGGCTATGCACTGAACCCCTATGTACTGGCGCGCCTCCCTGCGGGCGTGGTCAACGAAGCCGTCGGGCTCGCATCCCGGAAAGTGGTCGTCGATCAATTCGCGAAGGCTCACAGCGGCCGACCGGTGGACACCGACGCACTGAGGGACGGCGTCGAAGACTTCTGCATGCACCTCCAGGAAGCCGCAGTCGCCGCCTTCCGAGGCCTCGACGCCGACGCTCTGGCCGCTGTCCGGGACGAGCGGGTCAAAGCCAGGCTCCACGTCTCGGCATCCTCCGTTGCCACAGGTTCCCTCGACACCCTGATCGGATTGATAAGTTCCGGCTTCAGTCCCGCTTCGCTCATGCTCAATCTGCTCTCCATGCCCTTCGACATCGCCCAGGACAAGAAGGAGAGGAAAATGAAGAAGGAATCCGAAAGGCTCAAGAACGCCTGGCGGCTCGAGAAGCAGCTCCCCGAGCATGAGAAGCTGCTGCGGATCGTCAGTCCGACGGAACCCCCCGAATGAAGTGACCGGCCGCTAGTTCTCCCGTGGCCGAGCCAGTGCGGCGGCGGCGATGGTGATCGCACACCGTACTCGCTGCTCCGTGAAGGCTGTCCGCAACTCGGGGGAGCTGAACCAGACCGGTTCCTCCACCGATTCCATGACTTCCGGTGACCGCTTCCCGAACTCAGGGGTCGCCACGAAGGCCTCGACCACCTCGATGGAAGACTCGATCAGGCCGGTGTCCGCGTGGAGCACGCCCAGACGTTTGGTGGCGGTCGCGGTCAGGCCGGTCTCTTCCTTCAATTCCCGGACCGCGGCTTCCTCGACCGACTCGCCGGGCTCCCGACCTCCCCGCGGGAATTCCCACGACAGATCGCCGATCGGGTAGCGGAAAGCGGGAACGAGCGCGACGGTATCGGCCCAGCGAGGCACAACGACAACACCCGGCGTCGACCACTTCCATCGAAGATAGCGCCCCGGTTTCCCGTCCGGAGAGACGACAGCGTCGTCGTACAGACTTCCGTAGGCGTTCCGGTACACCTCGACAGCCTCTTGTCTCCGGATACGGCGTGGTTGCATCGACTGCCTCCGAGAACAGAGTTCGAGAATTGATTACAAGGCGACACCCCATCAACCGTGCCCGTCGGTCCGGCCGGCCAATCCACGGGTCGCCGTCGGCAGAACACCCCGCCTCTCTCCGGAGACAGCGCCGTGCGGGCCGTACGGGCCACCGCTCGGCTGTCACGGTGACCTGCGCGCGGGAGCGGACGGCCACAGACCGTTCAGCGACCCCGGCACCGGCACCCGGCAGGTGGGACAGCCCCCTCGAACACCCTTCCTCAGCCCCCCGTTAGCTCTGCCTTAAAGGCACCATAAGGATCTCCGTCACCCACCTCCAGCAGGCGATTCCACGGCTTCTTGGGGCTAGTTTCTGATCACCCCCCCCACGGGATCCCCGCACGGAGCGCCCTGCGGGTCTCACCTCACGCACCAGGACCGTTCGAGGAGTTCCCCATGTCCGCACGCCGCAAGGCCGCCGGCGTCGCCGTCCTCGGTGTCGCCCCGCTCGTCCTGTCCGCGCTGGCCGCGGCGCCCGCCTCGGCGCACGGCTCGATGGGGGACCCGGTGAGCCGGGTGTCCCAGTGTTACGCGGAAGGTCCGGAGAACCCCCGGTCGGACGCCTGCAAGGCGGCCGTCGCGGCGGGCGGCACCCAGGCGCTCTACGACTGGAACGGCATCCGTATCGGCGACGCGAACGGACGGCACCAGGAGCTGATCCCGGACGGCAAGCTGTGCAGCGCCGGCAACGCCGAGTTCAAGGGGCTCGACCTGGCGCGCTCCGACTGGCCCGCGACCAGCGTGAGCAGTGGCTCGTACACCTTCAAGTACCGGGTGACCGCACCCCACAAGGGCACGTTCAAGGTCTACGTCACGAAGCCGGGCTACGACCCGTCGCGGCCGCTGGCCTGGGGCGACCTCGACCTGGCGCACCCGGTCGCGACGGCCACCGACCCGGCGGCCTCGGGCGGCTTCTACACGTTCTCCGGCACCCTCCCGGAGCGCTCCGGCAAGCAGCTCCTGTACGCGGTCTGGCAGCGCTCGGACAGCCCGGAAGCCTTCTACTCCTGCTCCGATGTGGCGTTCGGCGGCACGGGTGGCGACAAGGGGCCGGGCGGCGGCAGTGCTCCCGCGCCGAGCGCCTCGGCGCCGTCCGAGAAGCAGATCGAGGACGGCAGCGACAAGTCGACCGTGGAGCACCACGGCCACGGTGACGACGACGCCGGTACGTCGGCGGAGCCGGCCGCGAGCGCGGACACCGCCAAGACGGCCGAGGACACCAAGTCCGCCGGGACGGCCGAGGACTCCGGGGCCACCGCTGATTCCACTGATTCCGCGGGCTCTTCGGACTCCCCGGAGAACCTGCCGGAAGCCGCCGGTTCCGCTCGGAGTCTCGCCGAGACCGGCGGCGACGCCTCCACCTCGTACCTCGCGATCGGCGGTGCCGCCGCGCTCGCGCTCGGTGCCGCGGCGCTGTTCGCCTCGGTGCGGCGGCGCGCGACGCCGGGCAGCCGGCGCGGGCGCTGAGAGCCGGACGACTCCGGGGGCTGACCGGCGGCTCAGGCCGGACAGCCCCCGGCGGCGTGCTCCGCCGTCCGCGTCCCGCACGTGCGGGACGCGGACGGACGGACGATCACGCCAGTGTGCTCGGGCGGACCACCATGGACGAGTGGTCCGCCGAGCCGGTCAGCTGAACACCGACGCGCAGGTGGTGGTGGACGCGTGCGCCGGGTCGAGCGCGTTCGCCACCTCGTGGTACGCGATCCGGTCGAAGATCCCGATGGCCACGTGCTCGGAGAGGTCGAGCCCGCACAGGTTCTGCAACAGGACGTTGTGGACGTCGGATCCGCTCAGGAACCCGGAGTCGTACGGCGTGACCACCTCGTCGTACTTGGTGGCGATGACCGTGTAGTGGACGCCGGGGACGGTGTCGCCACCCGCGTTGAGCTTGGTCAGGAACGCGGAGCCGGCGATCTGGTCCGCGAGTCCCGGAGTCGCCGTGGACAGCAGGTCCTCCGCGCCCGGGAAGTACGGGAGCAGCTTGGTGAGTCCGTTGAGGGACGTGCCGTGGTTGTCGGGGGCGATACCGACGAGGGCGTTCACCTTGGCGGCTCCGCCGAGGAACTTGAGGTAGTAGCGGGGCATCATGCCGCCCTGCGAGTGGCCCACCACGTCGACCTTGGCGGTGCCGGTCGCGGCGAGCACTTTGTCTACGAAGACCTGGAGCTGTGCGGCCGACTTGTCGATGGGGCCGAGGCCGTTGAAGAAGGGGACGCCGGGCAGCTGCCCGTAGTCGAGGGAGAAGACGCAGTACCCGCGGCTGGTCAGGTAGGGGGCGAGGGCCAGCCAGTTGTCGACGGAGTTCCCGAAGGTGCCGTGGACGAGGACGACGGGGCGCGGGTGCGTGGCGGACGGCTTGCAGGAGTAGTTGTTCCAGCCACTGCTGGGGGCGGAATCAGCTTGTGCTGTGGCGGCGGGGACGACGGCGACCGTGGCGGTCAGGAGCAGCGCGGCCAGGGGTCTGAGCACTCGCTTCCAGGGCAGCATCGGGTGATCTCCTTGCGGCTCAAGGGAGTTGTGGGGGTTTACGCCCTGTGATCCGGATCACGAGGATGCTGTTCACTCGTCAAGTTACGGGCGAGTAGCAGACGTGTGAAGTTACGCGTCAGTAAAAACTTCCAGTGATAACCGGAACGACCGCCGCCAGTGACGGAACGTCACCAGGTGGGCCTGATGGGACCGTAGGGCGCGATGCTCGCCAAACGCGTGCGCAACGCGCGCATTTCGCTCTCCCCCAGCACTTCGGCCCACGCCCGTACGGCGTCCGCGGCCGCCTCTTCGGCCGCCCGGGTACAGGCCCACCCGAGCTCGGTGAGCACGAGGAGCCGGGCCCGCGCGTCGTCGGGGTGCGGCCGCCGCTCCACGTACCCCTTGCGGACGAGCTCCTCGACGAGCTGACTGGCGGCCTGCTTGGTGACCCCCAGGTGGGCGGCGACGTCGGTGACCGTCGCTCCGCCCGGAGCGAGTCGCGCGAAGGCGAAGCCGTGCGCGGGCCGCACCCCCTCGAACCCCCGGGCGACCACGCCTTCGTGGATACGTTGCGTCAGCTCGCCGGCGGCGGCGAGCAGGGCGGCGGACAGGGCCATGGCCTCGGAGTTCTGCACGCACGCATTGAAACACCCTTGACTATTCGGTCAAGCTGCTTGACCATAATTGCGAGGCAGATAGTCAAGACGCTTGACCATATTCCGGCAGTCGGCGGCCGCGCCGACTCACCGATCCTGGAGGCACCCGTGCCCGTCGTCCGTTCGTCCGAAGCCGTCACCCACGAGGTCCACGGCGCCCGTTTCGTCTCGTACGCCGCTCCCCGCAGCGGCAGCAAGGAGCTGTGCGCTTGGCGCGCGGAGATTCCCGCGGGGCATCAGGCCCCTGTGCACACCGTCAACCGCGAGGAGATCTTCCTCCTCCTCTCCGGCGAACTGCTGGTCACACTCGACGGCCGCTCCGAGCGGATCACCGCGGGCGACACCGTGATCATCACCCCGGGCGCGACCCTCGGCATCGAGAACCCGACCCAGGAGGCCGCGCTCTCCTGGGTCACCACGTCCATCGGTCTCCAGGCGGAACTGGCCGACGGCTCGACCCTCACACCGCCCTGGGCGAACTAGGCTCCCCGGAAACGCCGGCCGCCCGGACGGCGTCACGCGGCCGGCGTCCCCGGGCCGATCACGTGCGGGCCGAACTTCGCCCGCGCCCGGTCGGCGCCCTCCTCGATACGGCGGACCTTCTCGTCGACCGGGTCGAAGGTGAGCTGACGGGAGGCCTGCGCCGCGGGGGTCAGCCCCTCGGCGCGCAGGGCGATCACACGGACCCGGGCACGCTGTAGGCCCAGCGCCTCGTACATGCGGTACGCGGCGCCGGTCAGCGTCGAGGAGTGAGCGGTCGCCTCCGTGAGGGTACGACTGCGGGTGGTCGCGGAGCGGCCGGCGTAACGCACGGTGAGGGTCAGTGCGCGGCAGACCTTCTCCAGGGAGCGCAGCCGGGTACCGAGCTCCTCGGCCGCGGAGAGCAGCGCCCGGCGGTGCCGGAAGGGGTCCAACTCGTGGCACGGGAAGGATCGTTCGGTGGCCAGGGATCGCAAGGTGGCGTTCGGTACGCCCGGCCGCGGTCGACGCCGGACGCCTTCTCGCGCAGTTCGCGGCCGGGCCGGACACCGGTGAGACGCTGAAACGTGGACAGGGCGCGGCCGCGACCTTGCCGATGGTGTCGAGGCCGTACTCGCACAGGGTGCGGGCGGTGGCGCCTCGATGAACGGCCGCATCATGTCGGCGGCGACCGGCCCCGGCCGGGAAACCCGGGAGCCCCGCTCCCGCGCACGTCGCGGGAGCGGGGCTCCGTCTCCCCGGGGAAGGCCTGACCGGGAAGACCGTCAGCCGGTCCGGACGCCGAAGGCCGTCAACCAGTCCAGACTCCGAAGGCCGTCAACCAGTCCGGGCTCCGAAGGCCGTCAGCCCATCAGCCCGTCAGCCGGTCCGGGCGCCGAAGGCCGTCAGCCGATCTGGGCGCCGAAGGCCGAGAGCGCCTCGGGCACCGGCTGGAAGAAGGTCTCGCCGCCCGCGGTGCAGTCACCGCTGCCGCCGGAGGTGAGGCCTATCGCGGTGTCACCGGAGAAGAGCGAGCCGCCGCTGTCGCCGGGCTCGGCGCAGACGTCGGTCTGGATGAGACCGTTGACGACATCGCCGTTGCCGTAGTTCACGGTGGCGTCCAGGCCCTTGACCGTGCCGTCGTGCACCTGGGTCGTGGAGCCGCTGCGGGTCACCTTCATGCCGACGGTGGCGTCGCCCGCCTTGGTGATGGGCTGCGCTGAGCCGTTGTAGAGGTCGACCTCGCTCGGGTGGTCCGTGGTCGCCGTGTACTTGACCAGGCCGAAGTCGTTGTCGGGGAAGCTGGACTGCTCGTTCGTGCCGATCTGCTTGCCGTCGGAGTCCGACCAGGTGGAGATCACCTCGGTGCAGTGCCCGGCGGTGATGAAGTACGGCTGGCCGCCCTTGACCACGTTGAAGCCGAGCGAACAGCGCCCGCCGGAACCGCTGATGGCGTCACCACCGGCGATGAAGGGCTTGAACTCCCCCTTCGTGCGCTTGAGTTCGGCCTTGGCGCCGAGACCGTCGACGACCTTGGCGAGTCTGGCCCACTCGGCGTCGGAGACCGTGCGGTCGGCGGTGACGACGACCTGGTTGGTCTCCGGGTCGGTGGCCCAGGACGTGCCGGGGATGCTCGCGTCCTTCTTGAGCGTGGTGCGGGCGCCGGACAGCTCGGCGAGGGAGTTCTCGACGATCCTGGCCCTGGCTCCGGCCGCCGTGACGGTCTTGGCCGCGGCCTCGTCGAGCACGTTGACGACGAGATGCCGGGACTTCGCGTCGTAGTACGTTCCCGCGGCATCGGCGCCCAGGTCCTCGCCGAGGGTCGAGGCGAGCTTTCCGGCCGCCACGACGGAGAGGGTGTGCGGCTCGGGGCTCTTCGGGGCCTCGCTCGCGTTCGCAGTCTGGAAGGTGACTCCGGCGGCGACGAGTGCGGCGATGCCCGCACCCGTCATGAGGGCAGGCCTCTTGGACATACGTCGGTGCTTCAACTCACGTCCTCCTGTGGGGGGTCGGTCCGGGAGGTTGTGGGGACCTCCGGGACCGGAAGGCGTACGGACATGGGCGCTGGGCACGACGAAAAGTCCGTACCGTCGCGTCCATGCCAGTTGTTCCTCGACCACTATTCCGAGACGCACAGGGAACACACAAGGTCGACTTCAGGACGCCTGTACGACAACAGCCGTACCCCTTCTACGTCCTGACTGTGCGTGGTCACACCCAGTGGATTCGCACAGCAAACACGGAAACACGCGTCGCACCGCGGCGGCTCACGGGATCCGGCCCTGTCTTGATATCGCCCCCGCGCGGGGCGGATCCAAGAAGGCTCTCCTGCAAGGCGGTTGCTTCCGCACCGGTTGCTCAGCCCGGCTGACTACTCGTCCCGGGCTGCCGTTCCACCACGGGCGACTCGCCCGGCGGACTACTCGGGCTCGGCCCCGGGCTGCCGTTCCACCACGGGTGACGCGCCCGGCGTCCGCTCCGACTGCGGCTGCGGCTGCGGCTGCGGCTGAGCCACCGCCGGCGGCTGTCCCGACTGGGCCCGTTCCAGGAAGCGCAGCAGTTCGACCGGGAAGGGCAGGACGAGGGTGGAGTTCTTCTCGGCCGCGACGGCCACCACCGTCTGGAGCAGCCGCAGTTGGAGCGCGGCAGGCTGTTCCGACATCACCTCGGCGGCCTGCGCCAGCTTCTTGGACGCCTGAAGTTCCGCGTCCGCGTTGATGATCCGGGCCCTGCGTTCACGGTCGGCCTCGGCCTGGCGGGCCATGGACCGTTTCATCGTCTCGGGCAGCGACACGTCCTTGATCTCGACCCGGTCGATCTGCACGCCCCAGCCGATCGCCGGGCTGTCGATCATCAACTCCATCCCCTGGTTGAGCAGTTCGCGGTTGGACAGCAGGTCGTCCAGGTCGCTCTTGCCGATGATCGAGCGCAGCGAGGTCTGCGCCATCTGGGAGACCGCGAAGCGGTAGTCCTCGACCTTGATGACCGCGTCGGCCGCGTCCACCACCCGGAAGTAGACGACCGCGTCCACCCGGACCGTCACGTTGTCCCGCGTGATGCCCTCCTGGGCCGGCACGGACAGGGTCACGATCTGCATGTTGACCTTGCGCAGCCGGTCAACGAAGGGCACGACCATGGTGAAGCCGGGGCCGCGGACCTCGGAGCGCAGCTTGCCGAGCCGCAGCACCACACCCCGTTCGTACTGTTTGACGACGCGGGCGGCGGCCATCGTGTAGACCAGCCCCACGGACACGACGGAGACTCCCGCCACCACCAGTTCCTCGACCATCACGGCCCCCAGGGTCCGACGTGGCGCACCGGGCGTGCAGAGCGCGCGCTTCGAAGGTAGACCCGTCACCGGAGCAAGGGCGAGCCCCCGCACGCCAGTTGCGTGCGGGGGCTCGCCGGTTTGTCCGCCTGCCGTGGGTCCGGTCGCGCGGTATCCCGTGGGGGGTGCCGGCCCTGTGGGTCGAGGAGTCGACGAACGGCCGGTCCGTCGCGCGACCGGACGGGTCAGCCGACGCTCACGCCGTAGTAGCTGAGCGCCTCGGTGACCGGCTGGAAGAAGGTCGTACCGCCCGAGGTGCAGTTTCCACTGCCTCCGGAGGTCAGACCGTAGGCCACGCTGCCGCCGTACAGAGGACCGCCGCTGTCTCCGCCCTCGGCGCAGACCGTGGTCTGGATCATGCCGTAGACGACGTCACCACTGCCGTAGTTGACCGTGGCGTTCAGTGCGGTGACCCGGCCGCTGTGCGTACCGGTGGTCGAGCCGCGCCGGTAGACCGTCGTACCCACGCTGGGCGTGGCCGCGCTGCTGATCGTCTGGCTGCCGACCGCACTCGGGTGCGCGACCGTGGTGCTGGTGTACTTGACCAGCGCGAAGTCGTTGGTCGGGAAGCTGTAGCTGACGTTCGTGCCCAGCTTCGTGGTCTGGCCCGAGTTGGAGTACCAGGTGGAGGCGACCTCACCGCAGTGGCCGGCGGTCAGGAAGTAGTAGGTGCTCCCGCTGTGCACGTTGAAGCCGAGCGAACAGCGGTAGCCGCCGCCGTAGATGGCGTCGCCGCCGGTGATCAGCTTCTTGAAGGTGCCCGGGGTGTGCTTGATGGTGAGCGCGGCCGCGTTGCCGCCCGCCTCCTGCTTGATCTTCGCGATCTCCGCCTTCGAGACCGTGCTGTCGACGGTGACGACCACACGGTTCGTCTTGGCGTCGACCGCCCAAGCGGTGCCCGCGATGTCGGACTTGAGTACCGACTGCTTGGCACTGCTCAGCTGGGTGGCGCTGAACGTCTGGGCGTCGGACGCGTTCGCGCTGGGGACCGCGAACGCTGCGGCGGCGACGAGTCCGGTGGTCACGGCGATCAGCCGGCTCCGTCTCGCGATGCCACTGCGGGGGGTGGTGCGCTTGATCCTCACGTTTCATTCCTCCGAAGGGAAGTAAGGGGTCCCGTGTAGTGGGGTCGGGGCCCGTGAGGCGCAGCCGGGAGCCGCCCGTCCGGATTCCGAACAAGCCATGCCCCTGACAAGCGCTGAGGGGGAGTATTCGGCTGTGCGGCCGACAGGCGCAAGGGCGCCTTTCGGCCGTGCAGCGTTCAACTTGCCCTCATCCACCGGAGGTTGATCATCGGACCACTGAAGGCGCAGGATTTCCCGCGCGTTTTCAGGAGTCCCGGGGACCTCAGGCCAATCGGCGCTCCCCCGCGGCGACGGCCACGCGCAGCGTATTTCCGGGCGGCGGGAACGGACAGACGAAATGGTCGGCGAACGCGCACGGCGGAAGCACGGTCCGGTTGAAGTCCACCGTCGTACGCCCCTCGGCGTCGGGCGCCGCGGGGCGCAGGAACCGGAAGCGGTAACTGCTGTCCCCGCTGGTGGTGTCGGCGAAAACGGCCCACAGCGTGCCGTCGCTCTCGACCGACACCTGGAGGGTGAGGTCCTGCCCGTCCAGGGTGAAGGCGAGGACTCCGCCGAGGGCGAGCCCGCGGGCCACCCCGTCGGCGTTCTCGACGCGCACGGTACGACCCTCGCCGTACGGGGTGAACTGTCCGGGCACCGCCCAGCGCTCGTCGTACGGGGTCGCCTCGATGCCGGCGAAGGCCTTCCGGGCGGGCGCGTCGGGGTCGTAGTCGCGTACGCCCCACGTCCCCTCGCGCGCCAGGACGACGAACCGCCGCTCCCCGCGCCCGACCCGGGCTCCGCCGGCCGGTCCGTAGTCGGCGTCCAGCACGATGCCGCCGGTGAAGGGCTCGCCGTCGACCGTGAGCCCGTCCTCGGCGGCCGCCGTCAGGGTCACTTGGCCGCCCTTGGCGGCCCAATGCCCGGGGATGTCCGGAAGTCGCCCTTCCGGATAGCCCTCGATCCAGTGGGTTCCGGTGAGCGCGAGCGGTCCGTACGGCGCCGAAACCGTCGCCACGCGGTGCTCCTGCCAGTGCTTCCAGTCCTCGGGTGCGTCCGTCGTCATGTGATCAACCCTTCCACACGAGCGGCCCGGCCAGGTCGAGGTGCGGGCGCGACGTGATGCCCGTTCATTCGTTCATTCGGTTGTTCGGCTATCGGCTATCGGCTATCGGCTATCGGTGCGGAACGATCCGCGGTCCTGGAGCGGCGGCGTCACCCGGTCCGCGAACTCCTCCGGTCCGCGGGACATCGCGGGGGCACGAGGACGAAGCCGTCGACGGCACCGCCCCCATGCGCCTTTCCGCCCGTCACAACCCGCAGTCGCAGCACTCACAGCATTCGCAGCACTTGCACGCCTCGCAGCAACCGCAGTCGCAGTCGCAGTCGTTCAGACACCCTTCGCGCTTCTTGCGCGACCACGGGCCCTCGTACTGGTCGGCGCAGCACATCTTGCAGGTGCAGCACAGTCCGACGGCGGCGGCGCAGCCGGCCCAGAATCCGCGCTTGCCGGGGTTGGGGGGCTGGACGGAAGGGCCGCCGCCGAAGGGGTTGCCCCCACCGGTGTACGGATTCCCGCCGTGCTGGGGCGGCCCGAAGGAGCCCTCGGGTCCGAGCAGGACGGCGGATCCCGGTGCGTCGAGGAGACGGCCGGACCCGGGAGAGCCGAGGGCGCCGTGCGGTCCGTGTGCTCCGTCCCCCGCGTGCCCGCACCCCGACGTCCCGAACGCGCGGTCCACCGAGCGGCCCAGTTCGTGGGCGAGCAGCACATGCGCCAGCCTGCCGTCGGTGAACTCGGCCTCCCGCAGGGCGAGCCGTATCCCGTGCAGGGCGTCGTCGGCGAGCCGACGGACCTCGGTGAGCGAGGTCCCGGTGGCGGAGAGGGGGTTCCAGGCTCCTGACGCGGCGTCGGTTTCCCTGTCCTCCACGGCGTCCAGCAGATGAGCGAGCCGTCCGAAGAGCCGCCCGGCCTCGGCCAGCGGAGCGGCGTTGCCGGGGCGGCCCGCGAGGACGGCGGTGTACGCGAAGGCGGCGGCGGTGGCGGTCTCGGTGGGTTCCGTGACGGTCAGCAACGGCGTTCCCGGCCCGGCGAGCGCCTCGATCCCGACCTGCCGGTCCACCGCGTCGACGAGCACGGCCGTGTCGAAGCCGACGGCGGTTCCCGTTCGCGCCCCGGCCCTGCCCCAGCTCGCGGCCACCCGGCGCGCGGCCAGCGCGACCGGCTTGCGCGCCAGGAGCCCGTCCCCGTCGGCGACATGGTCGCGGACCTTCGCCGAGGCGAGGACCAGCGAGACGGCGGCGGCGAGCCGCGCGCCCTCGCCCTGCGCGACGGAGGCGGTCCGCATGCCGCGCAGCGGACAGGGGCCCGCCGTGCGCCGCCATCCCGTCGCCCGCTCGGCCTGAGCCTCCGTCAGAACCGATATCAGCAGGCCGTCATAGTTGGTGACCACCCGCGCGAACTGACCGTGGTCCCCGCGCAGCGCGAGACAGAGCCCGCACAGATGCGCCATCCACTGCGTCTTGAGCCCCTCACCGAGACGGTGGCTGCATGGCCTCACGATTCCGAACACGACACTCCCCCGTGACCCGTACGACATTGAGGTCGGGCATCGTATCGACCCTCCCGTTCACCCGTACGCCCCGCTCGTCACCCGGTCGCCGCGAGAAATCATATTTCACTCTCAGTCAGCAGCCTTACCCCGTACGACCCTTGGGGGGCGCGGGCTCTCGACGGATTCGCTGTGCACCAGTACCGTCACGAAACCCCCACGCGGCGTCTATCCACTTGGCGCGACATCCGCATCATGGACGACCATGGGGATGCGGAAGCACGAAAGACCGCTGTGAGAGGAGGCGTCCATGGGATCGGTGCGCAAGGCGAGTGCCTGGCTTGGCCTCGTCGACGACAACGATGACGAGCGTTACTACGACGACGACTACGCCGAGGGTCAGGACTCCGGCAACGCCTGGGTCACCGACCCTCGCGTGAAGGTTGCTTCCGAGACGGCGGAGGAGAAGGGCCGCCGGATCGGCACGGTCACCCCGGACAGCTTCCGGGACGCACGCGGTATCGGCGAACTCTTCCGGGACGGCGTCCCGGTCATCATCAACCTCACGTCCATGGAGGCCGCCGACGCCAAGCGCGTGGTGGACTTCGCGGCCGGCCTGACCTTCGGCCTGCGCGGCACCATCGAGCGGGTGGCGACCCGGGTCTTCCTGCTGACCCCCGCGCATACGGAGATCGTCAGCGGCGAGGCCGCGGGCCGTCAGACGGACGGTTTCTTCAACCAGAGCTGAGGCAGGGCCGCTCACCGGCCCTGCCCGGCCGGTGCTTCACACGCGGACGCGGGACCGTCACCGGAAGGCGTCGAGCCCGGTGAGCGCCTTGCCCAGCACGAGCTGATGCATCTCGACGGTGCCCTCGTAGGTGAGCACCGACTCCAGGTTCGTGGCGTGCCGCATCACGGGGTATTCCAGCGAGATCCCGTTGGCACCGAGGATCGTGCGCGAGGTACGGCAGATCTCGATGGCCTCGCGTACGTTGTTGAGCTTGCCGAAGCTGATCTGCTCGGGACGGAGCCGTCCCGCGTCCATACGGCGGCCCAGATGATGGGCGAGCAGGATGCCCTTGTGCAGTTCGACGGCCATGTCGGCGAGTTTGGCCTGGGTGAGCTGGAAGCCGCCGATGGGGCGCCCGAACTGCTCACGCGTCCTCGCGTACGCGAGTGCCGACTCGAAGCTGGACCGCGCCGCGCCCATGGCGCCCCACACGATCCCGTACCGCGCGTGCGAGAGGCAGCCGAGCGGGCCCTTGAGGCCGACGACGTCGGGCAGGACGGCGTCGGCCGGCAGTCGCACGTCGTCGAGGACGAGCTCGCTGGTCACGCTCGCCCGCAGGGACCACTTGTGCTTGATCTCGGGGGCGGAGAAGCCTGGCGCGTCGGTGGGCACGACGAATCCGCGGATGCCGTCGTCGGTCTGCGCCCAGACGACGGCGACACCGGCGACGGAGCCGTTGGTGATCCACATCTTGCGCCCGTTCAGGACCCAGTCCCCGCCGTCGCGCTTGGCGTGTGTCCGCATGGAGGCGGGGTCGGAGCCGTGGTCGGGCTCGGTCAGCCCGAAGCACCCGATGATCTCGCCGGAGGCCATGCCCGGCAGCCAGGCCCGCTTCTGCTCCTCGCTGCCGAACCGGTGGATGGCGTACATGGCCAGGGAGCCCTGGACCGAGACGAGCGAACGGATCCCGGAGTCGGCCGCTTCGAGCTCCAGACAGGCGAGGCCGTACTGCACGGCGCTGGCCCCCGCGCACCCGTACCCCTGGAGCGACATGCCGAGGGCGCCGATCCCGCCCAGCTCCCGCGCCAGTTCCCGGATGCCGGGCAGCTCGCCCTTCTCGTACCAGTCGGCGACGTACGGCAGCACCCGGTCCGCGGCCCAGCTCCGCACGGTGTCGCGGACGGCCAGTTCCTCCGCGTCCAGCAGGTCGTCGATCCCGAGCGGGTCGGCGGGGTCGAAGGGCGGCAGCTTCGAGGACGCGGACATACGACAGCCTCCGGCAGGGTGACGACTAGCACCGCTAGTTAAGGATCTCGGCCCGACGTTACGACGCAGTGTCCCGCAAGTCCAGGGCACTTCCGCACCGCACCCGGGGAGTCCGGCGCCCGGCCGGCCCGCCCGGCGGGCGACGCGGGGCGACCAGTGCTTCCGGATCGGGGGTGCTGCACCGGCTCGTGAGCCGGAGGCCCTGCCCCGGAGCGGACCGGGGAACCTAGGCGGAGACGCGGCTCTCGGCGGTCCCGGCGGCGTCGCGGGGAACCGGAATACCGGCGGGGCCCGGCGCGGAGGCCGGGACGGCGACGACGTCCGGGGCGGGAGCCGCAATCGCGGCGGTACCCGTCGCGGGTGCCCCGCACTCCATGACCCGCGGCAGCCGCAGCGCCATCACGGCGCCGAGCAGCAACAGGCCGGCGCTCACCAGCAGGGTCACGTGCAGTCCGTGCACGAAGGAGTCCCGGGCGGCCTGCCGCAGGGCACCGCCGGACGCGCCGCCGAGCCGGTCGGCGACCTGGTACGCCTCGCCCAGCGAGTGTCCCGCCGCCGCCGAATCGGCCGCCGGGACCCCGGGGACGGACGACAGCCCGGGCGCGTACGCCGCGTTCATCACGCTCCCCAGCAGCGCGATCCCTATTCCCGCGCCGAGCTGGTACGAGGTCTCGCCGATCGCCGCGGCGCCGCCCGACTGCGCCTGCGGCGCCTCGCTGAGCATCGACTCGTACGCCCCGAAGAGCGTGGTCTCCAGGCCGAAGCCCAGCAGCACGAAGCCGAAGAGCAGCAGCGCGGCGTTGTCGTTCCCGCCCATCGCGGTGAGCGTGACGACGGCCGCCGCGGTGAGACAGAACCCGAAGGAGACCATCGCGCGTGGCCCGAACCTGCGCAGCAGCTTCGCCCCGGCGAGACCGGCGGCCATCGCCGCGATGGTGAGCGGCAGCAGCCGCAGCCCGGTCTGGAGCGGCGACAGACCGAGCACGAGCTGGAGGTACTGCGCGGCGATCAGTTCCAGGCCCACCAGGGCGAGCATGGCGAGGACGATGCACCCCACCGACGTGCTGAAGGCGGGACGCGCGAACATGCGCAGGTCGACCAGGGGATGCGCGCGCCGCCGCTGCCGCCGTACGAAGAGGGCCATCAGCACGGCGCCGACGAGCAGCGGCACGAGGGTGAAGGGGCTGAACGGCGCCTCGCCGCCGCCGAGGCGCTTCACGCCGAGGACGACGCCGAACAGACCGGCGGCGGCCATGAGCGCGCCGACCACGTCCCAGGGACCCTCGCGGCCGCCGCGGGACTCGGGCAGCAGCAGCCGTCCTACCGGCAGGCTGATGATCATCAGCGGAATGTTGACGAGGAAGACCGATCCCCACCAGAAGTGCTCCAGGAGGAAGCCGCCGAGGAGCGGTCCGACCGCCGCGCCGACGGCGGCGACGGCGCTCCAGATGCCGATCGCGAGCGCCCGTTCGCGCCGGTCGGGGAAGACCTCGCGCAGGATCGACAGCGTGGCGGGCATGATCATGGCGCCGCCGATGCCGAGCAGGGCGCGGGCGCCTATCAGAAGCTGCGCGTTCCCGGAGAAGGCCGCGATGCCGGAGGCGACGCCGAAGAGGGCGTAACCGAGGAGGAGGACCCGTCGTCGGCCGATCCGGTCACCGAGCGTGCCGAAGAGGATGAGGAGCGAGGCGCAGACGAGCGGATAGATGTCGACGATCCAGAGCAGCTCTATCGCGCCGGGCTTCAGGTCCTCGGTGACGGCGGGCACCGCGACATGGAGAACGGTGGCGTCGAGGGCGACGAGCAGCAGGCTGACGCACAGGACGACGAGGACGACCCAGCGGTTGGCACCGGCTCCGGTCTCCCGACGGCATCGCGCAGCGGCCGTGGTCGTCCCGGACATGTACGTACCTCCAGAGGTTCCCTCGCGTTCTGCGGATCCGCAGGGTGGGGACTCCCTGGGGCTGCGGCCCGGAGAGCGGAATCCCGGGCCCACGCAACAAAGGCGAGTGAGCCGTCAGCGTACGCGAGTTCTCGCCCGTGACACGTGGCGGACCTCTCACGTTCGCCGGCCGGGTGTGTGGCGTACGCCACGCCGCCCGCACGTCGTCACACCCGTACGGCCTGCCGGTTCCGCGGTTTGTTGATAATCGGGTCCGTGACCGATCCGGAGAGTCCCGCCGTGATGCCCCGCGGGAGCGCCCTGCGCCGAGCCGCACCCGCGCTCCTCGGTTACGCGGCGGTGCGCGCCCTGGGCCTCGTCACGCTCGCCGTGTGGAGCGCGGCGAGCGGCGGGAGCGCCCACCGGCTGCTGTCGGGGCGCTGGGACTCGCTCTGGTACACGAGGGTCGCCGAGCTCGGCTACGGCTACGAGGTCCGCCTCCCGAACGGTGACGTGCACGCGAATCTCGCGTTCTTCCCGCTGCTGCCCTGGCTGGAGCGGATCGTGCACGCGGTGACACCGCTGTCGTACGCGGACGCCGGGCTGCTGGTCTCCGCGGTGGCCTCGCTCGCCGCGGCCTGGGGGATCTTCGCGGTCGCCGACCACGTCCACGGCCGGCGGGCCGGGGTGTGCGCGGTGCTGGTGTGGGCGGTCCTGCCCGTCGGCATCGTGCAGTCGATGGCGTACAGCGAGTCACTGTTCACCGCTCTCGCCGCGTGGTCGCTGTACGCGGTGCTGACCGGCCGCTGGCCGACTGCGGGGCTGCTCGCCGCGTTCGCGGGGCTGACCCGGCCGGTGGGGGTCGCGGTGGTCGCGGCCCTGTGGGTGGCGGCGATTAGCTCGTTCGTGGGAGAGCACCGGCGCGGCGGAAGCGCGCCCCGGGCGGACGGCGCGCGTCCGTGGCGGCGCGCCCTCGCCATGATCGTCGCGCCGCTCGGCGCCGCCGGATACGTGCTGTGGGTGGGGCGGCGCACGGGCAGGGGCCCGCTCGGCTATCTCGACGTCCAGGCGGGGTGGCGCAACGGCTTCGACGGCGGTTACGCCTTCGGGCGCTTCGTGGCCGAGAAGTTCACCTCGTTCCCGTCCGCCCTGGCCGGCGCCGCCCTGATCGTCGGAGTCGTGCTCGCCCTGTCGCTCTACGTGACATGCGTGCGCCAGGGGCAGCCGCTGGCCCTCCTGGTCTACACGGGGATCGTCGTCGCGCTCGCCCTGTGCGCGTCGAGCTACTTCGGCTCGAAGCCGCGCCTGCTGCTCCCCGCCTTCCCGCTCCTGTTCCCTCTCGCCAGGGCCCTGGCGAGGCTGCGTACCTCCAGGTCGGCACTGGTCGTCGGGGGCGTCGCGGCGGCCTCGGCGGCGTACGGGGCCTTCTGGCTGAACGGCTCAGGACCTCCCTGACCTGCCCGGCGGCACCCCGCGCGGGACCGGTGAGCGGGCAGCGAATTCCACGCCATCACCCGGTGAACGAATATAAAAGTGCCATAAAATCGAAGCCCCTCGGAGACCAATGGAATTGAAGGCTCCGTGGTCACGGGATTAGCGATTCATTGGAAATGAACATGATCCTGAGAGGAATCCCACATCACATCGTCATCACAAACCGAGTGAATCGGCCTGGCGCGCAGCTCACTCGCTGTAACGTCGATTGAGTGCGTACCGAACGAAACCTCACCCGTCTGGACCGGGTCTTCGCCCGGCTGGACCGTGAGCCGGAACGACCGGCCCACATCGATGTGCCGAAGATGAGTCGGCACAGGGTTGTCCTCTTCGCGGCGACCCTGGCCTTCTACCTGGCGATCGTGTGGGCCGTGGCGATCACGTCGTGGCTGGTCCGGTTCGACTGGCAGGTCATGTTCTTCCGGCCCTATCAGCAGTGGCCGGAGATCCACGCGTTCCTGGACTACTACGTGGTGCTCGGCCAGCGCGGCCCCACCGCGGTGATGGTCGCCGCGTGGCTGGGCTGGCGCTCCTGGCGCCAGCACACACTGCGCCCGCTGCTCACCCTGGGCGCGTCCCTGCTGCTGCTCAACATCACGGTCGGCGCAGCGAAGCTCGGCATGGGCCGTCTCGGCCCGCACTACGCCATCACCATCGGCTCGAACGAGATGGGCCTGGGCGGCGATATATTTCCGTCGGGCCACACCGCCAACGCCGTCGTGACCTGGGGAATCCTGGCCTATCTGGCGTCGACCCCGAGAGCCAGACGCTGGCTCTCGGCACTGTCCGCCGTGACCTCGCTGGGGGTCGGCCTCACCACCGTCTACCTGGGTACGCACTGGCTGAGCGATGTCCTGCTGGGCTGGGCCGCGGGTCTGCTGATCCTGCTGGCGCTGCCCTGGTGCGAGCCGCTGATCGCACGCTCCGAGGCCGGGATCTTCGCGCTTCGCGATCTGTGGCGCACCCGCACCCGTCGCGGCCGTACCGTGCCCGCGCCGGCCCCCTCTCCGGTCCCCGCACCGGTCCTGTCCCCGCAGGCCGTCTCGGTGGACAGCGAGATGCCGGCCCGCGGGGCCGTCGCCTCCCGTCCGCCCAGATCCCCCGCTCACCTGGCGCCGGGCCCGCACACCGCCCGCTCGGAACGCACCCCGGTGACACCGGCGGGCAGTCGCCGTCCGGCGCATCCGGACCGCCCGCCCCACCCGGACCGTCCGGCGCGCGCGGCCGCCGCGACGGCCCGCCCGCTGACGGGCGGCTGAGAACTGCGGGGCCGGTACGCACAGCCTCTCCCCGCACAGCGAAGGCCCCCGGCTCGTCGAGCCGGGGGCCTTCGCACGTCGTGGCGCGGCGCTCAGCCGCGCTCGGCACGCCGCAGGCCGAACGGGCCGCGGTCCACCGGGGCGGGGCGCTCAGCCCTTCCAGCAGCGCGTCACCGTGCCGTCCGTGACCTCGAAGTTGAGCCGCCCCACCAGGTACTCCATGGTGATGATCGCGCCGTGGGGCAACGTGCGGACCGTCGGCCAGCCGTGCTCCTGCGCACGCTCCCGCGCACTGCTCACCTCCATCCCGACATAGCTCTCCGGACTGTCCTGCGGCTCTGCGTGAGAGGGGGGAATGGGTGCCATGACCGCCACGTTAGGCGGCACGCCCCGGCGGTGGAAGCCCGATCGGCGACGAAGCGTCACCTGTCCCCCGCCGGTCACACTTCTGTCACAGGATCACGACACGTGTTTCGCCGAACTCGATCCCCCGTATGAGGGGTTCCTTCGGTGTTCCGCACACCTTCGAACGTAATTCGGAGTCGTCGTCCGGGCATCCCGAATAGCCCGGCGAAATGGGCGGAGCGGGGGTCGGCGCGTGCTCGGCGGCGGATTTCCCTATCCGGTCCGCTCCGATTACGGCACGCGCCGCGGAAGCTGACGCCGCATAGGAAATACACGCTTCGATCACAGAACCCCCGCACGTTCCTCGGCCGGCACCCGGGACTTCCGCCACGGCACGCGGACCGTGACCGGCACCCCTCGGAACCCGGCTTCCCGGGCCCTGACTTCCCGGGCCCCGGCCGCTCAGGCACCGGCTTCCCGGGGCCCTCTCTCTCCAGCGCCCGGGACAACCGGTCCCGGCCTCTCCAGTGCCCGGGACAACCGGTCCCGGGCCGTCCTGATCGCGTCGCCGAGTCCGGCGGGCTCCAGGATCTCGAACTCGAAGCCCATCAGCATCACGTGGATGACCATGACATCGAGGCTCGGTGCCCCGGTGCGCAGGAGGCAGCTGTCCTTCCCCGAGGCCTCCAGGGTCCCGGCCGAGGGTGAGATCCGCGCGGCGGCCTGCTCCAGCGGCACCAGCAGCCGGACGACGGCGTTCGTGGCGTAGGCGCCGGTGGAGACGCCCTTGGAGACGTACTCGGCCAGGTTCTCGGCCGGTGGCGTACGGGGCGTGAAGCGCGGTCCGTGCGGCGGCCGGGGCGTGATGCGGTCGGCCCGGAACGTACGCCAGTCGTCGCGGTCGGTGTCCCAGGCGACCAGGTACCAGCGGTGCTCGGTGCACACCAGCCGGTACGGCTCGACGGTACGGCGCGTCGGGGAGCCCCCGTGATCGCGGTACTCGAAGCGCAGCCGCTCGCTGTCACGGCAGGCGTTGGCCAGTTCGGTGAGGACGGCGGGGTCGACGGCGGAGGTCCCCGGACCGCGGAGCATCGGCACAGTGAAGGCGTTCAGCGCGCCGACCCTGCGCCGCAGCCGGCTCGGCAGGACCTGTTCCAGTTTGGCGAGCGCGCGGACGGAGGACTCGCCGATGCCCTCGATGCCCTGCCCGGCCGCCGTGCGCAGCCCTACGGCCACCGCGACGGCCTCGTCGTCGTCCAGGAGCAGCGGCGGCAGCTCGGCCCCGGCGCCGAGCTGGTAACCGCCGCCCGTACCCGGGCTGGCGTTGACGGGATAGCCCAGCTCGCGCAGCCGCTCCACGTCACGGCGGACGGTGCGCGCGGTGACGCCCAGCCGCCCGGCGAGGTCCGCGCCCGACCACTCGCGGTGGGCCTGGAGCAGTGAGAGCAGGCGCAGCAGTCGTGCGGATGTCTCCAACATGCCGCCGAGTCTGCCAGCGCTTGCGGACAGCTACTGTCCGCAAGCGCCGGGGACGTTCTTCAGGGGCGGTAGGCGATCTGCGGTACGTCGAAGCAGTTCGTGTTCATGTCGCCCTGGGTGACCCAGCCCCTGCCGTCGCGCCAGCGGGCCACCGAGAGGCAGGTCCGACGCGTTCCGGGCGGCTCGGCCAGGCGCTCGTAGGTGACGGGGAGCAGCAGCCCGCCCGCGGTGTAGGGCGTGCCCCGGTTCATGAACGCGTCGACGCACGCCCGGGTGATGCCCGTCCGGGCGCAGGACTTCGCCGCGTCCGTGAACCACCGTGCCGCCGCCCAGCCCTCGAGCTGCCACTGGGAACGGGTCGGCAGGGCCTTGGTCGCGTCGCGGAACTCCCGTACGGCGGCGTCGCCCGCGTCCTCGTAGTTCCGGCTCGACCCCGTGGCCCACAGCGCGTTGCGGCAGCGCGGCGCGTCCTTGTAGTCCTCGGGCACGGTGGACGTCCAGTTCTGGACGTTGGTCACCTTGGCGGTGACGTGGGCGCCGACGTCGTCCATGGCCTTGCACAGCTGGGCGTTGCCGTGGGTGTCGACGGCGTCGAAGACGAGGTCGGCGCCCTGCGCCTTCAGGTCGGCCGCGGCGGCCCGGAAGTCGGGCAGCGCGAAGTCGACCTGTTCGGTGACGACCCGGTAGCCCTCGGCCCTGAGCCCCTCGGTGACCAGACGGGCGTAGGCGGCGGAGGCGGACTGGTTGTAGGAGACGACGGCGGCCGTACGGGCGCCGTGGACGCGCTTGAAGTAGCGGTAGACCTCGGTGCCGCCGTAGAGCTCGCCGTTCCAGCCGGGCGTGCCGTCGCGCGGCGCGAGGCTGCCGTAGATCCCGTACAGGTGCGGATAGGTGTCGTACGCGGCGCCGATGGGCTGGCCTCCGATGTCGGGCACGCCCGCACGGGACACCTGGGAGGCGCCCGCGTAGTCGAACGCGGTCGTGGCGACGAGGGCGACGACCTTGTCCTGGTCGATCAGCCGGTGCACGCAGGCGCTGTTGCCGACGCCGCTGCCGCCGTCGTCGCACAGCCGCACCTCGACCGGCCGTCCGCCGATGCCGCCCCGGGCGTCGAGCCGGTCGAACCAGGCCTTCGCCCCGTCACGCGGTCCCGTGAACGCGGAGGCGCCGACGGGGCTGGTGGCGCTGCTGATGATGCCGACGCGGATCGGCGCGGCGGATTCCCGGGGCGTGGGCGTGGCGCGGTTCTCGAAGTCGCTCTCGGGGAGCCGGCTGCCGCAGGCCGTGCCGAGCAGGAGCAGCAGGCCCGCGACGGCGGCGCCCGTCGCTGTGCGCCGCACCGCTGATCAGCAGCCCGGGACGGGACTCGACGACCCGTTGCCGCTCAGCTGCACCAGCGCGCAGAGCGTCTTGACGGAGACCTTCCAGGTGCCGTTCTGCTCGACGGCCGTCCCGGAGGCGTTCGGCAGGGCGGTGGCGCCGTTCAGGGTCAGCGTGTAGGTCACGTCCGCCTCGGTCGGCGAGGTGAACTCGATCTTCTCCACGTTCGCCTTCACCTGCTGACCGCGCTGGTCGCCGTTGAAGCCCTGAAGCAGCGGGGCCATCTGGTCGCCGTTCTGCAGGACGGCCTGCTTCTCCTTCGCGGAGACGGCCGGGTCGAAGAACTTCTCCCAGTTCTGCCTGATCTCCTGCTGGGCCGCCGCCGGGTCGGCCGGAGCCGTGGCGGACGGCACGCCGGTGGACTGTGCCGCCGAGGGTGTGGGCGAGGCGGAACCTCCGCCGCCGCTGTCGTCGCTGCACGCCGTGAGGGCCGCGGCGAGGACGAGTACCGCCGCCACCGCCACTCCCCCGACGTTCCCCCGCCTGAGGTCGCTCCCGAGAACCATCTGGCTCACCACCGGGTGTCGGTCCGGGCCAAAAGCGCCCGGTGCTTTCAGGGTCAGCTTCCAGAAGGCATAGTGCAAGCCATCGGCTGACATGGACAGATACCCGACCAGGGGGAGTCCGGATGCGGACAGCTCGACTGCGGAGCGTGCACCCCGTCCAGTGGGCCGGCTGGGCCGCGCTGGCCGCCGGTGCGGTGCTGTGCGTCATCGGCTGGTACGGCATCTCGGGTGAGCGGTACGCGGAACGTCAGCTGCCCTACCTCGCCTCCTGCACGGTGCCCGGTGCCGCGCTGATCATCGCCGGTGCGGTGCTGCTCGCCCAGGGCCGGAACGCCTCGGCGGCGGCGCGCGTCGAGGAGCTGTACGGGCTGCTGGTGGCGGCCGGGGCCGCCGACGCCGAGGAGCCGGGACCGGCGGCGGCCGGGCCCGTGGCCGTCAGCGGCGACCTCCTCATGGTGCCCGGCGGCACCCTGTACCACCGCGCGGACTGCCCGCTGGTCGCCGGGAAGCCGGAAGCCCTGCCGGCCGACTCGCGCGTCCTCGCGAGCGGGGACCTGGGACCGTGCCCGATCTGCGAGCCCGACGCCGAGGACGACCCCTCCGCCGCCGAGCCGCCCTCACCCGCCGCGGGCCCGCCCCTCGCCGAACGGCCGACCGCGCTCGATCGCCCGACCACGCCCGATGGCCCGACCGCCCCCGAGCGCCCCTCCGCCGGTCCCGACGGCTGAGGTCCTCGCCGATGTCCTCGCTGACGTACGACCTCACCCTGGCCGGTCTGTCGATCGGCGGTGCCGCCGCGCTCACCGGGATCGGGCTGATCGTCACCTACCGCGCCACCGGTGTGCTCAACTTCGCGCACGGCGCGATCGCCATGGTGTGCGCGTATCTGCTGCGCCAGTTCACGGTCGAGTGGGGCTGGCCGCTCGCGCTCGGCGCCTCGGTGACCCTGCTGCTGGTGGCCCCGGCGATCGGGATGGCCCTGGAGCGCTTCGTGTTCCGGCCGCTGGCCCTCCTCGGCGGCGATCCGGCGCAGACCCTGGTCGCGTCCATCGGGGTCTTCGTGCTGCTGGTCGGCGGGGCGGCGCTCGTGTGGGGCACCGGCGCGCGGGCGGACGCGCCGGTGCTGGTGTCGGCGGATCCGTGGGGGCAGCTCGCGGTGGCCGTCGCACTGGCCGCGGGTGTGGGCGCGGTGACACGCTGGACCCGCTTCGGCACGGAGCTGCGGGCGGTCGTCGACGACCGCCCGCTCGCGGTGCTCGGCGGTATCGACGCGGACCGGGTGGCCGCGGCGGGCTGGGCCTTCGGCTCGTTCACGGCGGGCCTGACGGGCGTGCTCCTCGCGCCGTACGTGCGGCTGGACCCGTACGGCCTGCCGCTGCTCGTCATCGAGGTGATGGCGGTCGCGGTGGCGGCCCGGATGCGCAGCCTGCCGGTGGCGATCGCGGTCGCGCTCGGTATCGGGGTGGCCCAGAGTCAGCTGACCCGGCTGCATCCCACGGGCTGGGCGGAGCCGCTGCTCCAGGCGGCCGGCGCCAACCTCTTCGTGGTCGCGCTGCTCGTCGCCGCGCTCGTCCTGCCCGGCATCGGCACCCGCGACGCGCTCCCCCGCCCGGCGGCGGTCCGCGTGCCGACACCGCCCGGGGCCTGGGCCGTGGCCGTCGTGCTGTTCCTGCTGCCCCTGGGGTTCGCGGGCTCGGACCTGCGCACGTCTGTGCAGGTGCCCGCGCTCGGTGTCGTCCTGCTGTCGCTGGTCGTGGTCACCGGCCGCGGCGGCCAGATCTCGCTCGGGCAGGCCGCGTACGCAGGTCTGGGCGCCCTGTTCACGGCGCTGCTGGCCGCGGGCCGGTTCCCGGGCCTGCCTCGGCTGCCCGAGCTGGCCGCGCTGGCGGTGGCCGTGCTGCTGGTCGCCCCGCTCGGCGTGCTGACCGGCTGGCCGGCCATCGAACGGCACGGCCTGGCGCTCGCCGTGGCCACCTTCGCGGTGGGCGTGGGCGTCAGCCGGTTCGTCTTCGCGCAGCCGTACGCGGTGTCCGGTCTGTCCCTGGACCGCCCGGCCGGATTCGGCGGCGACCGCGCGTACTACGTGCTCGAACTCGTCCTGCTGGCCGCCGCCCTGCTCGCCGCGCACACGCTGCGCCGGGGCCGGACCGGCCGGGCCCTGGCCGCGATGCGGGACCACGAGGCGGGCGCCTCGGCGGCGGGCGTCCGCGTCCCGGAGCTGAAACTGACCGCGTTCGTCGCGGGGGCCGCGCTGGCCGCGCTGGGCGGCGGCATGCTCGGCATGGGGCTGCGTGCCTTCGACGCCACCCAGTACGACCCGGTCCGCAGTCTGCTCTGGTTCGCGGCGGTCGTCGTGCTGGGCGCCGACAGTGTCCTCGGCGCGCTCGTCGCCGCGGCTCTGCTGGTCGGGCTGGACGCGGGGGCCCGGGGCGGGGTGGCGGCCGCGCTGATCGGCCTCCTCGCCGTCCTCGTCGGCCGCTTCCCCGAGGGCCCGTACGAGGCCCTGCGCACGGCGGCGTCCCGGCTCCGGCTCCGCCCCCGGGCGACCCTGACTCCCCTGGGCGTCAGGGTCCGCCGGCACCTGCGCACCGTCGGCACGGGGCGGCCCCGGGCACTCGGGGCGCCGGTCACCGCAGGGGCCGCGGCGACGGCCGGCCCCGACCGGGAGCCGGGGCGCCGTCCGGGCCTCACGCCGGCCGGCGCCGGCAGGCGAACCGCGCCCCGCCCGAGTCCCGCCGCACCGGCCGGCACCGACGGGGAAACCGGACCGCACCCAGAACCCGCACCGGCCGACGCCGGTCAGGAAGCCGGGCCGCGCCCGGGTCCCGCCGCAAGGGTCGCGTCCGCGGGCAGCTCCGGCGCGGGAAGGCGGCCGGTCGCCGGGAGGGAGCCGGTACGGCGGACGGTCGCCGGAGCCGCCCGGCGGGCCGGGACGGACACGCGACCGCTGGCCACCCGTCGGCTCCGCGTCGCCTATGGCGGGTTCACCGCACTCGACGGGGCGACTCTCGACGTCCCGCCGGGCCGGATCACCGCGGTCGTGGGACCCAACGGGGCCGGGAAGAGCACCCTGTTCCACTGTCTCGCGGGCACGCTGCGCCCCTCGGGCGGACAGGTGCTGCTCGGAGGGCGGGACATCACCCGGCTCGCGGCGCACGCGCGGACGCGGCTGGGGATCGCACGGACCTTCCAGCAGCTGGCGGTCTTCCCGTCGCTGACCGTGGCCGAGAACGTGCGCGTGGGCGCCGAGCAGGGCCGGACCGCGGATCCGGGGGCGGCGGAGCGGGCACTGCGGCTGCTCGGGCTCGACGGGCCGGTGCGGTCACTGCCCGCGGCGGGGCTGCCCACCGGGACACTCCGGCGCGTCGAACTGGCCCGGGCGCTCGCCGGGAACCCCCGGGTGCTGCTGCTCGACGAGCCCGCGGCCGGTCTCGACACCGGCGAGGTGGCCGCGCTGGCCCGGGTGCTGCGGGCGCTGGCCGCGGACGGCATGGCCCTCCTGGTCGTCGAGCACGATCTCGATCTGGTCGCCGACCTGGCGCACACCGTGCACGTCATGGCGGCCGGACGGATCGTCGCCTCGGGGCCCGCCGACCGCGTCCTGGACACGAGGCCCGGCGGATGAGCATCGCCCTGCGCGGCGCGCGCGTACGCTACGGCCCCCTGGAGGCCCTGCACGGCGTGAGCCTGGTCGCCCCCGGCCCCGGCCTCACCGTGCTGCTGGGCCGCAACGGCTCCGGCCGTACGACCGTGCTGCGCGCCCTCGCCGGGACCGTGCCGCTGGCGGCCGGCGCCGTCGTCTGGGACGGCGCCGACGTGACGCGCCTGCCCGCGTTCGAGCGGGCCCGGCGTGGACTGTGCCTCGTCCCGGAGCGCCGGGCGGTGTTCGGCTCCCTGACCGTCCGCGAGAACCTGGAACTCGGGGCGGCCGACCTCGCGGCCGCCCTGGAGGCCTACCCGCGGCTGGAGCCGCTCCTCCCCCGCCGGGCGGGCACCCTCTCCGGCGGCGAACAGCGCATGCTGGCCCTCTCCCGCGCCCTGTCGGCCCGCGCGCGCGTGGTGCTCGCCGACGAACCCGCGCAGGGCATGTCGCCGGCGGTCGCGGCCCGGACGTACGCGCTGCTGGGCGCTCTCGACGCGTGTGTGGTGATCGCCGAACAGCGGCTGCCGCCGGCTCTGCGGGAGCGGGCGGGCCGGACGACGTACGTCCACGAGCTGCGCCGTGGCGCGGTCGTGTTCAGCGGAGAGGCCACCGAGACGGCGGCGCGGAGCGGTGGGCCACCGGGTTCAGGGGCGGGCCGAACAGGGCGGGGCCCCCGGTACGGGAGGCGCCCGCCGGCTTCGGGATGACGAGCTGGAGGCCCTTGGCCAGCCGGTCGGGGCTGCCGCCGATCTTCTTCTTGTTGACGTTGTAGAGCGTCTGCCAGCCGCCCGTCACGCGGTACTTGCGGGCGATCGACGCGAGCGTCTCGCCGGTCTTCACCACGTGGAAGGGGCCCTGGAGTCCGTACGACCGGGAACAGTCGGGCCAGGCACCCCAGCCCTGGACGGCCAGCACCTTCTTGGCGACCTTGATCTGCTGGGCGCGGGTGGCGAGATCGGCGCGGGGAGCGTAGGCGAGCCCGCCGAAGCGGACCCAGGTGGGCTGCCAGAACTGGAGCCCGCCGTAGTAGCCGTTCCCGGTGTTGGCGTGCCAGCGGCCGCCGCTCTCGCACTCGGCGAGACAGGTCCAGGGCCACTCGTCGTTCGCGCAGTCGGAGGCACCCCGGACGGACCCGGGGCCCGGGAGCGGGGGCGGCGCCGCGGCGTCCGCGTCGCAGGGAACGAGGGCGGCCAGTACGGCGGCGGCCACGGCCGCGAACCGCGCACGTCCGTTCGGAAGCCGGGACGCGGTGCGGGTGCTGGGCGGAATCCGCCTGGTCGGCATGAAGGACATCGGGCCACGCTAAGCAGCGCGTCCCGCTCGCCCGCCCAGCCCGCGCCCGGCGCGCCCGGGCCCCACCCGGTCGGAGGACCGGACGGGGCCCGGGGTCTGCCGCCCGGATCACGCGGGCGGGACGCGGGGCAGCGCACCGCGCCTCGGCGCCACCTGATCCGAACGGCAGACCCCTGTGCCCGGCACGAGGGGGAGCGTGGCTCAGATGTCGAGCCGCTGGCCGGGCACGATCAGGTCGGGATCACCGCCGATGACGGACTCGTTGGCGGCGTAGATCTTCCGCCAGGTGGTCCCGTGCCGCGCGGCGATGGCACTCAGGGTGTCGCCTTCGCGGACGGTGTAGTCGCCGCGGGACGAGCCGCGGCCGGCGTGGCCCGACGTACGGGCCGGCGTCTTCGCCGGTTCCCGCTTCGCCGGGACGGACTTCCGAGCCGACTCGTGCGCCGGCTTCGAGGCCGACCCGGTGCTCGCGGATCCGGCGGCCTTCCCGGAACCCGAGGAGCCGGGCGCGTTCCCGTAGGCCCCGGCGCGGGCCGAGCAGGTGGGCCAGGCACCCCATCCCTGTGCGTTCTGGACCTTGGCCGCGATGGCTATCTGCGCGCTCCTGGAAGCCTTGTCGGCGGTCGGCGCGTACGCCGTGCCGCCGTAGGCGCGCCAGGTGCCCGCGGAGAACTGGAGCCCCCCGTAGTAGCCGTTGCCGGTGTTGATGTGCCAGTTGCCGCCGCTCTCGCACTGGGCGATGCGGTCCCACACTCCACTGTCGGCCGCGGCGGCGTCGCCGGTCGCGGCGAGCAGTCCGAGCGGGGCGAGCAGTGCCGCCCCGGCGAGGACCGCCGTCGTACGTGTCCTGTTCGCCGTACGAGCCTTGTGACCGTTCTCGTGAGTGCTATCGGCACATGCGGACATGTATTTCCCTCTCGAAACACCCGGGGTCCCCCAGGACGGGACGCGGTGACCTGCGCGTAGGACGCGGCCCTCGCGCTCCGACCCGTCCACCGGCGGCGTGCTGTGACCCGAAGCGGATCGGCCGGCGGACGTTCCCGAGCGGTGCTCGTTGCACACGGCGAAGGAATCTATGGACCCCGGCGCCCCGATATCAACCAACTCCTTGTCATTCGAGGCCAGTTAGCGGTTACCGTGGGTATCATCGATTTTCGGCCACCCATTTCATTGGGTGATTTCCGGATTTGTCGACCCTCGCCTCTTGTGATCTGTGACCCACTTCACCCATTCAACTTCCCCCGTACTTCCGGAAGTTGACTGGGAGTAACCGATTCCGGGGGCGCCTTCACCCTGGGCGTCGGATGGTTCGATTCCGTTCGCCCTCGGGCGTGACTCCGGCCACAGATCACCCGTTGACATCTTCATGAGCCGGGAACCCCCGATTCATGGGCCGGGAGCCACCCGGCACCGCCACGCACCGCATCCCGAGGAGCCACCGTGCCGCGCATGCTCGACGTCAGCGACGACGTACGCGCCGAGATCGGCGACGAAGAAGCCGACCGGCTGCTCGCCGGAGAGAACGCCCCCGGCAGTTACGACTGCACGTCGTGCCGCACCCCGGGCGACTCGGAACAGGAGCGCACCAGCACCGTCCTGTTCATCGGCGACGAGACCGCCGTCCTCGCCTTCGCCCACGCCACCTGCCTGCCCTCGCAGGTCGTGCAGGTCACCGAGGAACAACTCCAGGGCGCCGTCCGCTCGATCCACCCCGACGGCGCGCCCACCGACCCCGCCTTCGCCCCCGAGCAGGCCGTGCTCGGCGTCACCAGCGGACTCGTCCTGATCAACGGCGAGCTGCACCCGGCACTCGTCGTCGAGCCGACCGGCCCGATCGTGCGACCCGGATCGACCGACATCGGCGACGACTTCCTGCCCCTGCTGATCGAGCAGGGCTTCATGCCCGCGATCGAGCTGAACTCGGTGCCGCCGGTCCTGCACGGCTGGTCCGTGCTGCTCGCGGCGGGCCAGCTGCACGCCGTGCTCCAGCCGGGCACCGGCGGCGGCTCGCCCGTCGCCTGGTGGCAGGCCCACCAGGCGCTCCAGGTCACCGACAGCTGGCGCGCCGCCGCGAACAAGCTCCAGCAGGTGCTCCTGTTCGCGGCGCCGGTCGGCTCGATCGGCCGTCAGCCCCGGGAGGACCTGCTGCGCGACGCGCTCGACAAGGCGGCCGCCAACGGCAAGCTGGTCGCGGCGACGATGCCGCTCGCCGGCGTCTGAGGACAGCGGGACAGCCGACGGATCGGGGCGGGGAACCACGGGCGGGTGGCCGACACCGGCCACTCAGGGGTGCCCGTGCGGTTCCCCGCGCCCCCGCGCGCGCCGCTCACTCCGGACGGCCCGCGAAATGACCGCTCCGGCCGCATCCGTTGGGCGGTGGGGTCGTTGGCACGTACGTGCACACCTACGACGTCCCCGGCCACCGGCCCTTCCAGCCGGTCCTTCCCTCCGGCTCCCCCCTCCGTTCGAGCAGAGAGGTGCCGGCGTCGCGACCGGTGCAGGACCCTCATCAGGGCGGCTCATCGGCCACGCCGATCTACGACGCGCTCCACGCCGAGTGGATCCGAGCGTTCAGGACCCTGCCCGGCGACCGTCACGGTGAGGAGAACCTGGAGTTCAAGGCCTTCGGGATCCTCGGGCGCGGTCCGAACTCGTTCAGCTCGTCGGGCACGTACAGCTCGTACAGCGCGGGAGCGCAGACCGCCCGGCAGATCACCGCACAGCACGGGCACACCACGGCGACGACGGCCGTCTGGCAGCCGGGCGCGCGCCAGCACGGCACGGGGATGCATCACATCCCGGCCGCACTCCCGCCCGCCCCGCGCAGGGGCCTGTGAGCGGCGAGATCCATGAGCGGTGACGCGTGAGGGGCGGCTCCCCCGGGGAGCCGCCCCTCACGCTTCGCCCGTGGGCGTTACTTCTTCTTGTTGGCACCACGCTTCTCGCGCACCCGCACCGAGATGTGGATCGGCGTGCCCGCGAAGCCGAACTCCTCACGCAGCCGGCGCTCGATGAAGCGGCGGTAGCCGTGCTCGATGAAGCCGGAGGCGAAGAGCACGAACCGCGGAGGCTTGGTGCCCGCCTGCGTGCCGAACAGGATGCGGGGCTGCTTGCCGCCGCGGACCGGGTGCGGATGCGCGGCGACCAGCTCGCCGAGGAAGGCGTTCAGACGGCCGGTCGGAACGCGGGTCTCCCAGCCGTCCAGAGCCGTCTCGATCGCCGGGACGAGCTTCTCCATGTGACGGCCGGTACGGGCCGAGACGTTCACCCGGGGCGCCCAGGCCACCTGGGCGAGCTCGGTCTCGATCTCCCGCTCCAGGTAGTAGCGGCGCTCCTCGTCGAGGGTGTCCCACTTGTTGAAGGCGAGGACGATGGCGCGGCCCGCGTCGACCGCCATGGTGACGATCCGCTGGTCCTGCACGGAGATGGTCTCGGACGCGTCGATCAGGATGACCGCGACCTCGGCCTTCTCGACGGCGGCGGCGGTGCGCAGCGAGGCGTAGTAGTCGGCGCCCTGCTGGAGGTGGACGCGCTTGCGGATGCCCGCCGTGTCGACGAACTTCCAGGTGATGCCGCCGAGTTCGATGAGCTCGTCGACCGGGTCACGGGTGGTGCCCGCGACCTCGTTGACGACCACGCGGTCCTCGTTGGCCACCTTGTTCAGCAGGGAGGACTTGCCGACGTTCGGGCGGCCGATGAGGGCGATGCGGCGGGGGCCGCCCACCGCGGTGCCGAAGGTCTGCGCCGGGGCCTCGGGCAGCGCCTCCAGGACGGCGTCGAGCATGTCGCCGGTGCCGCGGCCGTGCAGCGCGGAGACCGGGTGCGGCTCGCCGAGACCGAGGGCCCAGAGGTACGAGGCGTCGGACTCGCCGCTCATGCCGTCGACCTTGTTGGCGCACAGGACGACGGGCTTGCCGGCCTTGCGGAGCAGGCGCACGACCGCCTCGTCGGTGTCGGTGGCGCCGACCTTGGCGTCGACGACGAAGACGACCGCGTCGGCGGCCTCGATCGCGTACTCGGCCTGGGCGGCGACGGACGCGTCGATGCCGAGGACGTCCTGCTCCCAGCCGCCGGTGTCGACGAGCTTGAAGCGGCGGCCCGCCCACTCGGCCTCGTAGGTCACGCGGTCGCGGGTGACACCGGGCTTGTCCTCGACGACGGCCTCGCGGCGGCCGATGATGCGGTTCACCAGGGTCGACTTGCCGACGTTCGGGCGGCCGACGACGGCGAGGACGGGCAGCGGGCCGTGGCCCGCCTCCTCGATCGCGCCCTCGACGTCATGGATGTCGAAGCCCTCTTCCGCGGCGAGCTCCATGAACTCCGCGTACTCGGCATCGCCAAGCGCCCCGTGCTCGTGTTCCGCCGAGCCGTCGGGCTGGATGTGGTCGTTCATGAAGTCCGTACCTCGTCGTTCATTCGTGGTGATCGGTGGATCACCCGTAAACCGGGTGATCCACTACTAAGTGTCGCCTAACGCCCGGCGGGGCGCCCGGCGTTTTCCCGGCGTCCGGTCAGACGCATGGCCTCGCCCAGGTGGGCGCTGAGCTGCTTCTGGATCCGGCCGGTGGCCTCGTCCAGCGCCTGTCGCGTGCGCCGGCCGCTGCCGTCGCCCGCTTCGAAGGGGTCGCCGAAGACGACGTCGACCCTACTGCGCAGCGGGGGCAGCGCCTTGGTCAGTCTGCTGTTCCGCTCGGAGCTTCCCAGCACCGCCACCGGGACGATCGGGGCTCCGCTGCGCACCGCGAAGTACGCGAGCCCGGCCCGCAGCGAGGCGAAGTCGCCCTCGCCCCGGGTGCCCTCGGGGAAGATCCCGAGGACTCCGCCGGCCGCCAGGACGCCGAGGGCGTCGGTGATGGCGGCGCGGTCGGCGATCTCCCGGTCGACCTTCAGCTGGCCGATGCCGAGCAGGAACGGGTCGAGCGGGCCGATGAACGCTTCCTTCTTGATCAGGAAGTGTGTGGGCCTGGGCGCGACGCCCATGACCATCGGCCCGTCGATGTTGTGGGAGTGGTTCACGGCCAGGATCGCCGGTCCGGTCGCGGGGACCTTCCAGGCGCCGAGCACGCGCGGCTTCCACAGCCCGTACATCAGGCCGACGCCGATCCGGCGCCCGACCTCGGCACGTCTCGCGGAGGGTGCGGTCACTTGGCGGCCCGCTTCTCCTCGACAAGGGTGACGACGCACTCGATGACCTGCTGGAGCGTGAGGTCGGAGGTGTCCACCTCGACCGCGTCGTCCGCCTTGGCGAGGGGGGAGGTCTTGCGGCTGGAGTCGGCCGCGTCCCGCTTGACCAGCGCCTCACGGGTCGCGTCGATGTCCGCGCCGTTCAGCTCACCGCTGCGCCGGGCGGCACGCGCCTCCGGGGAGGCGGTGAGGAAGATCTTCAGGTCGGCGTCGGGCAGCACGGTGGTGCCGATGTCCCGGCCCTCGACCACTATGCCGGCGGGCGCGGACCCGGCGAGGGTGCGCTGCAGCTCGGTGATCCGGGCACGCACCTCGGGGACGGCGCTGACCGCGCTGACCTTGGAGGTGACCTCCTGCGTACGGATCGGGCCCGCGACGTCGGTCCCGTCGACCGTGATGGCCGGCTCGGCCGGGTCGGTACCGGAGATGATCTCCGGCTTGCCCGCGGCGGCGGCGATCGCGGAGGGGTCCGTGATGTCGATGTCGTTGCTGACCATCCACCACGTGATGGCGCGGTACTGCGCCCCGGTGTCCAGGTAGCTCAGACCGAGCTTCGCGGCCACGGCCTTCGAGGTGCTCGACTTGCCCGTGCCGGAGGGGCCGTCGATGGCGACAATCACAGCCGGAGCGGTACGGGCGGCGCCGTTGTCCACGGTGGGAACACCTTCCTGGTGCGGGGTGGAGGTCTCTGCGGGACGCGATCGCGCCCCGCACAAGGTTACCGGCCCCGCGGACCCCGTATTACTGGCCCTTCCCGGCGGCGGTATCGCCGGCCCTTCCCGGCGGCCGTCTCACTGGCGCAGTGCCCAGCCCCGCTCCCGCAGTGCCGCGCCGAGCACCGGCACCGCCTTCGGCTCCACCATCAGCTGCACCAGACCGGCCTGCTGACCGGTCGCGTGCTCGATGCGTACGTCCTCGATGTTGACGCCGGCCATCCCCGCGTCGGCGAAGATGCGGGCGAGCTGACCGGGCTGGTCGTCGATGAGAACGGCCACGACCTCGTAGGCACGCGGCGCGGAGCCGTGCTTGCCGGGGACACGGACCTGGCCCGCGTTGCCGCGGCGCAGGACGTCCTCGATGCCGCCGGCGCCCTCGCGGCGCTTGGCCTCGTCGGAGGACTGGAGGGCGCGCAGGGCCTGGACCGTCTCGTCGAGGTCGGCGGAGACGTCCGCGAGGAGGTCCGCGACGGGGCCCGGGTTCGCGGAGAGGATGTCGATCCACATCCGGGGGTCGGAGGCCGCGATCCGGGTCACATCGCGGATGCCCTGCCCGCAGAGCCGTACCGCCGTCTCCTCCGCGTGCTCCAGGCGCGCGGCGACCATGCTGGACACCAGGTGGGGCATGTGCGAGACGAGCGCCACGGCGCGGTCGTGGGCGTCCGCGTCCATGACGACGGGCACGGCACGGCAGTGCGAGACCAGTTCCAGGGCGAGGTTCAGGACCTCGGTGTCCGTGTCCCGGGTCGGGGTGAGCACCCAGGGCCGGCCCTCGAAGAGGTCGCCGCTCGCGGCCAGCGGACCGGACTTCTCACGGCCCGACATGGGGTGCGTGCCGATGTACGGGGTGAGGTCGAGGCCGAGCGCCTCCAGCTCGCGGCGGGGGCCGCCCTTGACGCTGGCGACGTCGAGATAGCCGCGGGCGAGACCGCGCCGCATGGCGTCCGCGAGGGTCGCGGCGACGTGCGCCGGCGGTGCGGCGACGATCGCGAGGTCGACGGGCCCCTCGGGTGCCTCGTCCGTGCCGGCGCCGAGCGCGGCCGCCGTACGGGCCTGCTCCGGGTCGTGGTCGGCGAGGTGGACGACGACGCCGCGGGAGGCGAGCGCGAGGGCCGCGGACGTGCCGATCAGCCCGGTTCCGATGACGAGTGCGGTCCTCACTGGGCGATGTCCTTGCGGAGCGCGCCCGCGGCGCCCAGGTAGACGTGCACGACCTCGGCGCGCGGCCGGTCGGACTCGATGTGGGCGAGAACACGGACCACCCGGGGCATCGCGCCCTCGATGTCCAGCTCCTGCGCGCAGATCAGCGGGACGTCGACGATGCCGAGCTTGCGCGCCGCCGCGGCCGGGAAGTCGCTGTGCAGATCGGGTGTCGCGGTGAACCAGATGCTGATCAGGTCGTCCGTGGTGAGTGCGTTGCGCTCCAGGATGGCGGTGAGCAGCTCGCTGACCTGCTCGTCCATGTGGCCGGCCTCGTCCCGTTCCAGTTGGACGGCGCCCCGGACCGCTCGTACCGCCACGGTGATGCTCCTCGCTGATCTGTGTGCACGTCGTGTCACACCAGCGTAGTCAGCCCCCGGGACGCCGGTGTGCGGCGCCCGCCTGACGAGACGGGGGCCGGGTGCGGGATCCGGCCGGGACCGGCCGTCCGGACGCGTCGGTGTCACCCGAATCGCCCCATTCCGCTACTTCTGGCGAGAATGCGCCCGTGCGCCTCTGGACGCGGGGCGCGCGTGTCCGCTCTCATGGCAGGAGACCGCCCAGGGGGAGGACCGGATGAAGCGACCAGGGCCCCTTCTCACCCTCCTCGCGGGGCTGGTGTTCGGCGTGTTCCTGCTGACACTCAACGCGACGACGGGGACGAAGAGCACGTCGAACCCGTACGGGGAGGCGTCGCCGGGCGTCTCGGTGTCTGCCACCGCGCCACCGGACTCCGCCTCGCCGTCGCCGAGCCGCCCGCCGAGCCCCTCGCCGTCCCGCAGCGCCGTTCCCAACGCCGACTACGCGGGCCGTACCGACGACGACACCTCGGCGGTCGCGGTCTCCCTGCGGGGCGGCAAGGCGATCGCGTACTTCTGCGACGGGCACGACAAGGAGTCCTGGCTGAAGGGTTCCGTCGAGGACGACGGGACCATGAAGCTCACGGGCGGTCACGGCGACGAGCTGAACGGAACCCTCCAGGGCGGCAAGCTGATCCGCGGCACCGCCGACGTCGGCGGGCAGCGGTACGCCTTCACGGCCGACAGGGCCGTCAAGCCCTCCGGCCTGTACCGGGCGACGGCCACCGTGCGCGGCGCGAAGGTCGACGGCGGCTGGATCGTGCTGCCCGGCGGACGGCAGGTCGGCGTCGTCGAGCGCGACGGCACCCCTTCGGCGGCACCGTCGATCGACCCGGAGACCGGCGCCGTGACGATCGACGGCCAGAAAATCACCGCCCGCCCTGTCACCCCCTGACCGCCTCTTTCCACCGGGAGCCGTTCATGACCGTGGACCCGAACGCCGCCACCCAGGGCTTCCCCTCCCCGCCGCCCGGCCACGGCCGCGCCACCGCGGCCCGCTACCTCGTCCCGGCCCTGGTCGCCGCGGCCGTCGCGGTCGGCCTCGGTGTCTACGGCAAGGTCCACGACCCCACGGGAACGGCGTTCAATCTCGCCGGTTTCAGCAGCACGGGCGCCGTGAAGTCCTGGCTGGCGACGACGGCGTTCTTCTTCGCCCTCGTCCAGCTCGTCTCGGCGCTCATGATGTACGGGAAGCTGCCGGGCCCGGGCTGGGCGGCGAGGCTGCACCGGTGGTCGGGACGGATCGCGTTCCTGGTGGCGGTACCGGTCGCGGTCCACTGTCTGTACGCGTTGGGCTATCAGACGTACAGCACACGCGTCATGTGGCACTCGCTCCTGGGGTGCTTCTTCTTCGGTGCCTTCAGTGCCAAGATGCTGCTGCTCCGCTCGGAGCGCCTGCCCGGCTGGCTGCTGCCCGTCGTCGGCGGACTCGTCTTCGCCGTGCTCACCGCCGTCTGGCTGACATCCGCCTTCTGGTTCTTCCGTACGTTCGGAGTGACGACATGACCGACCGCTCGACGCGGCGCACCGTGATCCTCGCCGCGGGGACGTCCGCGCTGCTCGCGGGGTGCAGCGAGTACGGCGACAAGAGCAGTTCCCCGGACGAGTCGCCGAAGGCGTCCAGCGGACAGCAGCTCGCCACGACGAGTGACATCCCGGTGGGCGGAGGCACGATCTTCAAGGACCAGAAGGTCGTGGTCACCCAGCCTGCGAAGGGCGACTTCAAGGCCTTCTCGGCGGTCTGCACGCACCAGGGGTGCCTGGTGGACAAGGTGGCGGGCGGAACGATCGACTGCCCCTGCCACGGCAGCAAGTTCAGTGTCGAGGACGGGGCGGTGAAGGCCGGTCCCGCGCCGCGTCCGCTGCCCGCGGAGAAGATCACGGTGGAGGGAAACTCGATCCGCCTGGCGTGAGACGGCCCGTAGGCTCCGGACATGCGCTCCGAAGCCCCCGTACCCCCCGCGGCCCCGACACCCCGGGCAGCCCGGACACAGCCGGCGTCCCCCGCTCTCGCGGGGTCGCCCGTGCCGTCCGGCTCGCTCGCCCCGGCGATACCGGAGGACGGGATCCCGCTGGTGCGGGACCACACGGTCTACTCCTGTGTGATGGGGTCACGAGCCTTCGGACTGGCCACGGACGGCAGTGACACGGACCTCCGGGGCGTCTTCCTCGCCCCGACCGCGCTGTTCTGGCGCTTCGAGAAACCTCCGACGCATGTCGAGGGCCCGGCGCCGGAGCAGTTCAGCTGGGAACTGGAGCGGTTCTGCGCGCTCGCGCTGCGCGCCAACCCGAACATCCTGGAGTGCCTGCACTCCCCGCTCGTCGAGCACGTGGACGACACCGGCCGCGAACTCCTCGACCTGCGCCAGGCCTTCCTCTCCCGTCAGGCGCACGAGACGTTCACCCGCTACGCCCTGGGCCAGCGCAAGAAGCTGGAGGCCGACGTCCGCACGCACGGCGCCCCGCGCTGGAAGCACGCCATGCATCTGCTGCGCCTGCTCACGAGTGCGCGCGATCTGCTGCGCACCGGCTCCCTGACGATCGAGGTCGGGGAGCAGCGCGAGCCGCTGCTCGCGGTGAAGCGGGGCGAGGTGCCCTGGAGCGAGGTCGAGCGCTGGATGCTCCGGCTGGCGACGGAGGCCGACGAGGCGGCCGTCGGCAGCCCGCTCCCGCCCGAGCCCGACACCGCGCGCGTCGAGGACTTCCTGGTCCGGGTCCGCCGGGCCTCAGCGCTCAAGGACGCCGCCGGGGGCCGGTAGTCCCGCCGGAACGCCCTCCGCGCCCGGGACGACGTCCTGACCTCCCCCGAACCCGTCCAGCCGGACCCTGACCACGAAGGCCTGCAGAGCGTCGTACGCGCAGGCGGCGTCGGGCAGTTCGGAGGCCTCCTGTGCCTCGTCGAGGAGTACGTGCAGCCGCTGCACGTCCTCCTCCACCCGAGCGCGCGGGATGTCCGCGGGCCCGTGCTCCCGTTCCGCCTTCGCG
The DNA here is from genome assembly GCF_036063235.1 of Streptomyces sp. NBC_00386. Lineage (NCBI taxonomy): Bacteria > Bacillati > Actinomycetota > Actinomycetes > Kitasatosporales > Streptomycetaceae > Streptomyces > Streptomyces sp. NBC_00386. Next base: position 7,304,866 of record NZ_CP107950.1, on the reverse strand, counting down.
GCGATCAGGTCCGCGAGATACGCGGGAGAGGCGATCTGCCCGGCCAGCGTGGGCAGATCGGCCTGCACCTCCCCGCTGCGCATGAGGTGGATGCCGGTGAGCAGCACACGGAACGTGTAGAGCAGCGGCTTGAGTTCGCCGCTCTTCTCGAAGAGCCGCCACTGTGTGGCCGCGAACCCCCGGTAGTGGTGGGCGTGGTGACGGGTGACGACGTCGGGGGCGAGCGAGATCAGCTCACGGTGTTCGTCGCTCGTGCGCACGACCAGCGGCGACAGGAGCTGCTCCAGCACATAGCCGTTGCGCCGCAGCATGAGCCGTACGAACTTGCGCAGGTCGTGGGTGACCAGGTCCATCTCGGTCCCGTCCCGGAACCACATGCGCGACCGGGTCTCCTCCGGCTCGCCCAGCCCGACGAGGGCGGCCGTCGGCAGCACGTGGACACCGCGCAGGTCGACGTCGGAGTCGCGGGACGGGAAGCCGTACAGGTGCGCTCCGGAGACGGTGGCGAAGAGCACGGGGTCGGGCTGTTCGCCCACCACGCTCGCGAGATCGGCGCCGGGACCGAGGACGTCTGTCACGGCTCAAGCATCCCAGAGCGCCCCCAGCGACATGAGGTCGCTCTGGTACTCGACGCGGTCGGCCCAGTCGGTCGGCCAGGCCTCGGAGCCGTGGTGGGCGCCCGCGAACGCCCCGGTCAAGCAGGCGATGGAGTCGGAGTCGCCCGAGGTGCAGGCGGCCCGGCGCAGCGCGGTGACGGGTTCGTCGACGAACATCAGGAAGCACAGCAGGCCGGTGGCGAAAGCCTCCTCGGCGATCCAGCCCTCACCGGTGGCCAGGCAGGGGTCGTCCTCGGGCGACGCGGTCCGCACGGCCTGGCGGAGGTTGTCCAGGACGGCGATGCACTCGTCCCAGCCGCGGGAGATGTACGCCTCGGGTGTGGCGTCATGGCAGAAGGTCCACAGGTCGCCGAGCCAGCGCGAGTGGTAGCGGTGCCGGTTCTCGTGCGCGTACGCGAGCAGCAGGCCGATCAGTTCCGCGGGCCGGGCGCCCTGGGAGAGCAGCCGGACGGTGTGCGCGGTGAGGTCCGAGGCGGCGAGCGCGGTGGGGTGGCCGTGGGTGAGCGCGGCCTGGAGCTGGGCGGCTCCGGCGCGCTGTTCGTCGCTGAGTCCGCGGGCGAGCCCGACGGGCGCCACGCGCATGTTGGCGCCGCAGCCCTTGGAACCGGTCTGGCTGGCCTCCTGCCAGCGGCGGTTCTCGTCCTTGAGGAGGTCGCAGGCGACCAGGCAGGTCCGGCCGGGGGCCCGGTTGTTCTCGGGCGACTGGTACCAGTCCACGAACTCCTCGCGGACCGGCCGTTCCATCCGCAGCGGGCCCAGCAGTCCGCTGTCCATGGCGGTGCGCAGTCCGCTGGCCAGCGCCAGGGTCATCTGGGTGTCGTCGGTGACGATCGCGGGCCTGGGCAGCGCCATCTGCCGCCAGGGGCCGCATTTCTCGAGGATGGCGGGCACGGTGCTGAACTCGGTGGGGAAACCGAGCGCGTCGCCGAGGGCCAGGCCGATGAGGGAACCGGTGGCTGCGCGCTTGGTCAGGGTCGTGCTGGTCATCGGGGCCGTCCTTACGAGGTGGGACGCAGCAGTGGTGGGTGCAGAACCTTGGCGCCGCCCGCGCGGTAGAGGGCGGCGGGTTTGCCGCGGCCGCCGGTGAGGCGTGCGGCACCGGGGACCTGTTCGACGAACCCCGGCGTGGCGAGGACCTTGCGCCGGAAGTTGGGCCGGTCGAGCGTGGTGCCCCACACCGTCTCGTAGACGTGCTGAAGCTCTCCGAGGGTGAACTCGGGCGGGCAGAAGGACGTGGCGAGACAGGAGTACTCCAGCTTGGCGCCCACGCGTTCATGGGCGTCTGCCAGGATCCGGTCGTGGTCGAAGGCGAGCGGGCCGAGCGCGTCGAACGGCAGCCACCGGGCCTGCGCCGCGTCGCCGCCGCCGTGCGGTTCGGGCGGGTCGGGCAGCAGCGCGGCGAACGCGACGGAGACGACCCGCATACGGGGGTCGCGGTCGGGTTCGCTGTAGGTGCGCAGCTGCTCCAGGTGGAGTCCCGAGAGGTCCGACAGGCCGGTCTCCTCGGCGAGTTCACGCCGTGCGGCCGTCTCGGCGGACTCGCGGGGCAGCACGAAGCCGCCGGGCAGGGCCCAGCGGCCGGCGTACGGTTCCCGGCCCCGCTCGATCAGCAGGACCTGGAGTGCGCCCGCGCGTACGGTCAGGACGGCCAGGTCGACGGTGACGGCGAAGGGCTCGAAGGCGTATTTGTCATAGCCCTCGGGTGCCTCACCCCCCGGCGCGCGGTCTTCCCCTGTCGCCACCCTCACGCCCCCTTTTTATGGTCACCCTGACCATGGTCATTACGACTATAAAGGGAGCGGGGGGTGTCAACAAGGCTTTCGGCCGGTGCGGTTGTGGCTCCCGGAGCCGGCGCGGGAGCCGTGGCTCCGTTCCGGACCGGGAGCGCGGACGGTCGGCCGGTCGGCCGGTCGCTACACCCGGGCTCGCGACGCCGCCGGCCGCCGGGTCCCGGCCCGGGGTGCCTCCGGCCCCCGCGCCTGAGCGCGGGCCGGAGCGAGGACGGCCACCAGCGCTCCGACGGCCGCGACTCCCGCCGAGACCCACAGCGCGGGACCGCAGCCGTCGATGAAGTCCCGCGCCGAGCCGTAACCCCCGAAGTGGGTGAACACGGCCGCCGCCGCGGCGACTCCGAAGACCCCGCCCAGTTCGCGCAGCGCGTTGTTGACGCCTGCCGCGACACCCGCGTCGGCGGGCGGCACCGCGGACGTCACGGCGTTCGCCACGGTGGGGAAGACCATGGAGATGCCGACGCCCGCGACGATCAGGGGCAGCACCAGCCGTCCGTAGGCGACGCCGGGCTGCACCTGCCAGGCCAGGAGCCCGAGTCCGGCCGCCTGGAGGACGAGTCCGCCGAACATGAAGGGACGGTTCCCGAACCGGTCGGCGAGAGCGCCCGCGAGCGGTGCCACGAGCAGCGGCATGCCGGTCCACACCAGGATGCGGACACCGGCCTGGAGCGGCGAGTTCCCGAGGCCGAGCTGGAACAGCTGCGTGATCACGAAGAGCGAGCCGAGCAGCGACATGAACGTCAGGAAGGCGACGGCGTTGGCGGTGGAGAAGGCGCGCCTGCGGAAGTAGCCGAGGGGCAGCATCGGGTAGCGCGCCCGCGCCCGTTCCCAGCCGAGGAAGGCCGCCACGAAGACGACTCCGACGGCCAGCGCGCCCAGCACCTCTGCACTCCCCCAGCCCGCCTGCGGGGCCCGCACCGGCGCCCAGGCCAGGCCGGTCAGTCCGACGGCGGCCAACAGCAGCCCCACGACGTCGAGTTGCGGACGCGGGCCATGGCTCTCCCGCAGCTTCAGCGCGGCGAGCGGCAGCATCGCGAGCCCGGTCGGCACGTTCAGCCAGAAGATCCACTGCCAGGACAGCCCCTCGGTGACGGTGCCGCCGAGCACGGGTCCGGCCGCGACACCGAGTCCGGTCACCCCGCCCCAGACCCCGATGGCGACGCCCCGCTTCTCGGCCGGGAACGCCTCGCTGATCAGGGTCAGGGTGAGCGGCAGCAGGACGGCGGCGCCGGCGCCCTGGAGCACCCGCGCGGCGATGAGCTGACCTGGCCCCGGGGCCAGCGCGGCGAGGGCCGAGGCCAGGGTGAAGACGGCGAGCCCGACGACGTACATGCGCCGCCGCCCGAACCGGTCGCCGAGCGCGGCACCGGTCAGGGTGAGGCAGGCGAAGACGAGGTTGTACGCGTTGATCGTCCACTCCAGGTCGGACAGGCTCGCCCCGAAGTCGGCCCGCAGGGCCGGCAGCGCGGTGGCCACGACGACCACGTCGAGAGAACAGAGCAGCGCCCCGAGTCCGGCCAGGATCACGGTCCACGCACGGCGTGCGGGCGGGGCCGACGGCTGCTGGACGGGGGCGCGTGCGGTGGTGTCGGTCATGACGGTTCCTTCCGTGAGGATCACTCACGGAGAACCGACCCGGCCCGCGCGGAAAAGGAATCGCGGTCGGCGACCGCCGTTCGGATCGGGCCGGCCCGCCGCGCGGTGGGACGCGCACCACGGATCGAGCCGCGCGCCGAAATCCGCACGACAGCCCTTAGGCGCGCCGGCCGAGGTACGCGAGGAGCAGGGTGCCCGGCGGGGCCCACCGCGGTACGTCGACGGGGTCGGCGAAGCGCACACCGCGGTCGGCGTCCGCGACCACGAGGTGCGCGAGCGGCAGCAGTTCCAGGGCCAGCGCGGACGGGATCGGCCGCGTCCGCCCGCAGGCCCGTGCGACGTCCCAGCCGTGCACCGCGATCTCCAGGGCGCCGACGGCCACCAACAGTCCCGCGTCCAGGGACCGGTCCCCCACGGCCGGGTCGGGCCGCCGCGCGGACACCGCGGCGCAGGCACCGAGGAGAGCGCCCGCCCGCTCGCGGAAGGCGCACACCGGGTCGGCCGCGGGGCGGGCCGGGCACAGCCCGACCCGCCCGTCCGCGACGCCCTCGTGGAGGGCTTCGACCGAGTCGTCGAGGTGGTGGAGCAGCTCCCCCAGGTCCCACTCGGCGCACGGCGTCGGCCGCCACAGACCCTCGCGCGGCACGGCGGCGACAGCGACCGTCGCGTACGCGAGGGACCGCTCCAGGAGCTCTCCGGGATTCACCGGAGCGTCCCGGGCAGTCCGAAGGCGGCGAACAGTCCCGGGTCCAGGAAGACGGTGAGCCGGGTGATGCCGCCCGCCTCGGCCGTGAGCACCTGCACGGAGTGCGCCCGGAGCACCCCGTCGATCCCGCGCTCGTACGCCGCCACCGCGGGCTGCCCGTTGGCCCGGACTGCGAGCATGCGGATCCATCCGGGCTCGCGCCCGGACAGCACCCGCACGCGCAGGAACCGCAGGACGTCCTTCCTGCCGCTGAACCACTCCAGGTGGGGCGGCATCTCCAGTTCGACGCCGTCCCGCAGCAGCCCCAGCAGCGACTCCATGTCGGCGTTCTCGAAGGCCGACATGTAGCGGTCGAGGAGTTCGCGGTCGTCGGCGCCGTCGGGCTCGACCACCAGGTCCTCCTCCGGCGCGACCTCGTCGAGCCGGGCACGCGCGCGCTGGAGCGTGCTCTTGACCGCCGCGGTCGACGTGTCGAGCAGGGCGGCCACCTCCGAGGCGCGCCAGGCCAGCACGTCCCGCAGGATCAGTACGGCCCGCTGCCGCGCGGGCAGGTTCTGCAGCGCGGCCACCAGGGCGAGCCGCAGCGTTCCGCGCGCCGCGACGACCGTCGCCGGGTCGACGAGTGTGTCGGGCAGCGGCTGGAGCCAGGGGATGTCCGTCGCGGGGCCCCGCAGCGGCTCCTCGGGCGCGTCTCCCGGCCCGCAGAGCCCGGTGGGCAGGGGACGGCGCCCCCGCCCCTCCAGGGCCGTCAGACACGTGTTGGTGGCGATCCGGTAGAGCCAGGTGCGCAGGGAGGCCCGGCCCTCGTACCCCTCGTAGGACCGCCAGGCCCGCAGATACGTCTCCTGCACGAGGTCCTCGGCGTCGTCGACCGAGCCGAGCATGCGGTAGCAGTGGGCGAGCAGCTCCCGCCGGTACGGATCGGTCAGCCGGACGAAGTCGTCGCGGCCCGTCGTCGCGGTCATCGCCGTTCCCTTCGCTCGCACCGGGGCGCCGGGGCCACCGGTGGTCCGTTCACCGATACAGACCGGCGGGGGGCCGAGAACGAATCGGCCGGCCCCGGAGAAGTTCCGGGACCGGCCGTGTCACGCGCGGGATGTCCGCGGGCCGCGGGAGCCGTGGGGGCTCCCGGGCCTCAGGGGGCTTTCGGGGTCAGAGACCGACCTCGGCCATGAGCATGCCGACCTCGGTGTTCGACAGGCGGCGCAGCCAGCCCGACTTCTGGTCGCCCAGGGTGATCGGGCCGAAGGAGACGCGCACCAGCTTGTCGACCGGGAAGCCGGCCTCGGCGAGCATGCGGCGCACGATGTGCTTGCGGCCCTCGTGCAGGGTCACCTCGACGAGGTAGTTCTTGCCGGTCTGCTCGACGACACGGAAGTGGTCCGCCTTGGCGTACCCGTCCTCCAGCTGGATGCCGTCCTTGAGCCGCTTGCCCAGGTCGCGCGGGATCGGGCCCTGGACGTGCGCGAGGTAGACCTTCTTCACGCCGTACTTGGGATGGGTCAGCCGGTGCGCCAGCTCGCCGTGGTTGGTGAGCAGGATGACGCCCTCGGTCTCGGTGTCGAGCCGGCCCACGTGGAAGAGCCGCGTCTCGCGGTTCGTCACGTAGTCGCCGAGGCACTGGCGGCCCTCGTTGTCCTCCATCGTGGAGACGACACCGGCCGGCTTGTTCAGCGAGAAGAACTGGTACGACTGCGTCGCGACGGTCAGCCCGTCGACCTTGATCTCGTCCTTCTCCGTGTCGACGCGCAGACCCTGCTCCAGGACGATCTGGCCGTTGACCTCGACCCTGGCCTGGTCGACCAGCTCCTCACAGGCGCGCCGGGAGCCGTAGCCCGCCCGCGCGAGGATCTTCTGCAGGCGCTCGCCCTCCTCCTCGGCGCCCGGGAAGGTCTTGGGCAGCTTGATCTCCGGCTTGCCCGCGTACCGGTCCCGGTTGCGCTCCTCGGTCCGCGTCTCGTACTCACGGGAGCGCGCGGGCTCGGTGCGGCCGCCGCGCTGCTGGCCCTGCTTGGGGCCGCCCTTGGCGCCACCGCGCGCCGAGGCTCCGCGCCCGGACTTCGGGCCTTCGTGCGTGCCCCCGGGGCCTACGTCGTAGCGGCGCTCCTCGGGACGGGGCTTGCTGGGACGCTTCGGCTGGTCGTCGCGCCCCTGCGCCGAGCTCCTCGGCTGGAAACCGCTCCCGCCGCTGCCGCGCGAGCCGCCACTGCCGCTGCCGCTGCCGCGCGAGCCGCCGCCACTCCCGCCGGTTCCACGGGAGCCACCGCTCCCGCCGGTCCCACGCGAACCGCCACTGCCGGTCCCACGCGAACCGCCGCTGCCGCGCGAGCCGCCGCTCCCGCCGCTCCCGCCGGTTCCCCGCGGGTTGCCGCGCCCGCTGTTCCTGCCACTGCCGCTGCCACTACCGCTGCCACTGCTTCGCATCAAAGTTCCGTCGTCGTCGTGTCGTCTGCGTCTGCGTCCGGTGCATCCGGATCGAACGACGGGACCCCTTCCAGCGTCTCGGCCTCGATCGCGTCCGCCTCGGGGAGGAAGGGCGCGAGCTCCGGGAGCTCGTCCAGACCACGCAGGCCCATTCGCTCCAGGAAGTAGTTCGTCGTCGTGTACAGGATCGCACCTGTTTCGGGTTCCGTGCCCGCCTCCTCGACCAAACCGCGCTGGAGGAGGGTCCGCATCACACCGTCACAGTTGACTCCGCGGACCGCGGAGACCCGGGACCGGCTGACCGGCTGGCGGTACGCGACGACGGCGAGCGTCTCCAGGGCCGCCTGGGTGAGCCGGGCCTGCTGGCCGTCCAGGACGAAGCGTTCGACGGCGCCCGCGTACGCGGGACGCGAGTAGAAGCGCCAGCCGCCCGCGATCAGCCTGAGCTCGAATCCGCGGCCCTGGACGGTGTACTCGTCGGCCAGGGCGCGCAGCGCGTCCGCGACCTGCCGCCGGGGCCGCTCCAGGATCTTGGCCAGGTGTTCCTCGGTGGCCGGCTCGTCCACGACCATCAGGACGGCCTCCAGAGCGGCCCCGAGATCGAGGTCGGCGACTGTGGGCGGCCCCGCGGGGGTGCCGGTGCTCTCCTCGCTCACGCCTTCTCCTTCTCGCTCCCGCGCCCTGCCGCCTCGCTCCCGCGCCCTGCCGCGTCCTTCGCCTCGTCCTTCGCCGCTTCCGCCGGCCGGTCGAACTCGTCCGTCACCCGCGGACCCTCGTCGTCCTCCCCGCCCGTCCAGCGCACCACGAGGTCCCCGAGAGCCTCCTCCTGGTCCAGGGCGACGGCCTTCTCCCGGTAGAGCTCCAGCAGGGCCAGGAAGCGGGCGACCACGGTGAGGGTGTCGTCGGCGTCCTCCACGAGCGAGCGGAAACTCGCCTCGCCGAACTCCCGCAGCCGCGCGACCACGATGCGGGCCTGTTCCTGCACGCTGACGAGCGGCGCGTGGATGTGGTCGACGTACACCTGGGGCTTGGGCCTGGGCTGCATCGCCTTCACGGCGAGCCTCGCGAAGCCCTCGGCCCCGATGCTGATGACGACCTCGGGCAGCAGTTCGGCGTACTGCGCCTCCAGGCCGACGGTACGGGGGTAGCGGCGGGCCTCCTCGTCGAGGCGCGCGTTGAAGATGTCCGCGATCTGTTTGTACGCGCGGTACTGCAGCAGCCGCGCGAAGAGCAGGTCCCGCGCTTCCAGCAGGGCCAGATCGGCCTCGTCCTCGACCTCGGCGGCGGGCAGCAGCCGGGCCGCCTTCAGGTCGAGCAGGGTCGCCGCGACGACCAGGAACTCGGTCGTCTGGTCGAGATCCCAGTCCGGGCCCATCGCCCGGATGTGCGCCATGAACTCGTCGGTGACCTTGGACAGCGCCACTTCGGTCACATCGAGCTTGTGCTTGGAGATGAGCTGGAGCAGCAGGTCGAAGGGCCCCTCGAAATTCGAGAGCCGCACCCTGAAGACACCGCCCCCGGAATCGGCGGGAGCGTCCCCGGAATCCTCGTCGGCCGCGGGGGCCCCTCCAGCGCCCGTACCGGGCCGCGGGAGGTTGCTGGGTGCCGTGGGCCCCTCGGTCGCCTCTCCGCCACCCGCGGGCGGCTCCGTCGGCCCTTCCGGCGCCACTGAGGGCACTGTGGGGTCTCCGGGCGTCCCCGGGGGCTCGGACGGCGTCCCGGGCCCGCCGGGCCTCCCGGCGCCCTCCCGGGGCGTCCCGGGAGGCTCTACGGGGGCCTTCGGGGGTTCGGCCGACGGGCCGGGCGGGACGGAAGGCTCAGGCGGTGCCTCGACCGGCCCCGGCGCGGTGCCGGGACCGCGCCCCAGCGCGCGCCGACGGCCGCCGGAGGCGGCTGACGGGGGCGGGACGTTCGAGGTCATAACCGTCGAAGGCTACCGCTACCGCCCGCGCAGTCGCCGGACGAGAATGCTCGCGTCCCCGCGGGACTCCAGGTCCGCCAGGACCACGGCGACCGCCTCGCGGACGATCCTCCCGCGGTCGACGGCGAGACCGTGTTCGCCGCGGAGCACCAGGCGCGCGTGTTCGAGGTCCATCAGCTCCTCGGCGGACACGTACACCGTGATCTTCTCGTCGTGCCGTTCCCGCCCACTGGGCCGGCGGTTCGCGGCGCGTCCCCGCTTGCGGGACGACTGCACGGACGTGGAAGGGGCGGCAGAACCTTCCTGCGCCGGCCGGCCGCGCCCCGAACGGTCCGGGGCGCCGGCCCGGCTGCGGGACTCCCCCGCGTCGGACGACTCGGTGCCGGCGGCGACATGTTCGTCGCCCTCGCCGTCACCGCCCCGGACGGGTACCGACTGGGGCGCGTCCTCCCCGGCCGCCGCGTCGCTCTCGCCGGCCGGAGCCGGCACCCGGGCCTCGCCGTTGGTCCGGCGGTTGGGGGAGGACGACTGGAGCGCCATGCCCCCGGTGGTACGGAACAGTTCGTCGGCCCCCGGCAGACTCACTCGGCGTGACACCGGGCGAGCACCTCCCTGGCGAGCTGGCGATAGGCGGCGGCGCCGACGGAGTTGGAGGCGTACGTGGTGATCGGCTCTCCGGCGACCGTGGTCTCCGGGAAGCGGACGGTCCGGCCGATCACGGTGTGGTAGACGTGATCGTCGAAGGCCTCGACGACGCGCGCGAGCACCTCACGGCTGTGCACCGTGCGGGAGTCGTACATCGTGGCAAGGATGCCGTCGAGCTCCAGCTCCGGGTTGAGCCGTTCCTGGACCTTCTCGATCGTCTCGGTGAGCAGCGCGACACCGCGCAGCGCGAAGAACTCGCACTCCAGCGGCACGATCACCTTGTGGGCCGCCGTCAGCGCGTTCACGGTGAGCAGGCCGAGGGAGGGCTGGCAGTCGATCACGATGTAGTCGTAGTCGGCCAGCAGCGGCTTCAGGGCTCGCTGGAGCGTGGACTCGCGGGCGACCTCGCTCACCAGCTGCACTTCGGCGGCGGACAGGTCGATGTTGCTGGGCAGCAGGTCCATGTTCGGGACCGCCGTCTTCAGGAGCACCTCGTCGGCCGCCATGCCCCGCTCCATGAGCAGGTTGTAGACGGTGAGGTCGAGCTCCATCGGGTTGACGCCGAGTCCCACGGACAGCGCGCCCTGCGGGTCGAAGTCGACGAGCAGCACCCGGCGTCCGTACTCCGCGAGCGCGGCACCCAGGTTGATGGTCGACGTGGTCTTGCCCACGCCGCCCTTCTGGTTGCACATCGCGATGATCGTCGCGGGGCCGTGACTGGTCAGCGGACCCGGGATCGGGAAGTAGGGCAGCGGGCGCCCCGTCGGGCCGATGCGCTCACGGCGCTGACGGGCCGCGTCGGGCGCGAGCGTGGCCGCGTACTCCGGATCGGGCTCGTACTCGGCGTCGGGGTCGTAGAAGTGCCCCTCGGGCAGTTCGTCGTAGTCGGCGAAGTGGGTGTGGTTCTCGCCACTTCCGTTGCCGGCCATGGCGTTCACGTGATGGCCATCCATGCTCGGGTGTGCTGTCTGAGTCGTCCGGGGACTCTGGTGGGCTGCGAAGGTGCGGACAGCGACGGAGCCGACAGCCTCGAGCCCCGTGGGGCTCTGGCCCCGCGCCGGCATTCCTGGTTGACCACCCCCGGGAGTAAATGTCGACTCATTCACAAGTCGTCTTACCTCCTTGGTGACCAGGGAACTTCTCGATAGGTCAGCGTGGCACCATGCCGACGATTGGCGACTCTATGGCGTGTCACCGCTCCGCAGCAACACAATCCGCCGGACCCGACCCGATGTGTCGGCAACCGAACATCCCTCTGTCAAGGGCGTAAGGCCGTCGCACGGCAGGTTTCACCGGTGTGCGAATCGGTTGAAGAGTTACGTTCGCGGCGAGTTGAACGAGTGCCGCAAAGTGACCCGACACACACCCGGCCGGACCTTGTCGGGCAAGGTCCGGCCGAGTGTTCGATGTTGACGACCTGTGTTGACGTATCGCCTTTTCTCAGCGCCGAGTCGGCAGCCGGTGCCGGCTCCTGGAGTCGCTCCCGGAGCCGCCGGGAAACTCAGCCGAGCAGGCTCTCCAGCGCGACGTGCTCCAGCCCGTGGGCCTCGGCGACCTCGCGGTAAACAACCTTGCCGTCATGGGTGTTGAGGCCCTTGGCCAGCGCGTTGTCACGGCGCAGGGCCTCGGTCCAGCCGCGGTCGGCGAGCTCGACGATGTACGGCAGCGTGGCATTGGTCAGCGCGTACGTCGAGGTGTTGGGGACCGCGCCGGGCATGTTGGCGACGCAGTAGAAGACCGATTTGTGGACCGGGAAGGTCGGCTCGGCGTGCGTGGTGGGACGCGAGTCCTCGAAGCAGCCGCCCTGGTCGATCGCGATGTCGACAAGGACACTCCCGGGCTTCATCCGCGCGACGAGCTCGTTGGTGACCAGCTTCGGCGCCTTGGCGCCGGGGATCAGGACGGCCCCGATCACGAGGTCGGCCTCGAGGCAGGCCTTCTCCAGCTCGAAGGAGTTGGACATGACGGCCTTGACCTTCGTGCCGAAGATCTTGTCGGCCTCGCGCAGCTTGTTGATGTCGCGGTCGAGCAGCGTCACCTCGAAGCCCATGCCGATGGCGATCTGCGCGGCGTTCCAGCCGGAGACACCGCCGCCGATGACGACGGCCTTGGCCGGCAGCACGCCCGGGACACCGCCGGGCAGGACACCGCGGCCGCCGTTGGCGCGCATCAGGTGGTAGGCGCCGACCTGCGGGGCGAGACGGCCCGCGACCTCGGACATCGGGGCGAGCAGCGGCAGGGCGCGGTTCGGCAGTTCGACGGTCTCGTAGGCGATCGCCGTGGTGCCGGACTCCAGGAGGGCGTCCGTGCACTCCCTGGAAGCGGCCAGGTGCAGGTAGGTGAAGAGCGTCTGGTCCTTGCGGAGGCGGTGGTACTCCTCCGCGATGGGCTCCTTGACCTTCAGCAGCAGGTCGGCGGTGGCCCAGACCTCGTCGGCGGTGGACAGGATCTGCGCCCCGGCGGAGACGTACTCCTCGTCCGTGATCGAGGAGCCGACACCGGCGTTCTGCTCGACGAAGACCTGGTGGCCGTGGCGCACGAGCTCGTGCACACCGGCGGGGGTGATGGCCACCCGGAACTCGTTGTTCTTGACCTCGCGGGGGATGCCGACCTTCACGTCGATCACGGTCCTTGACTCAGAGGGCTCTGGGGCTATGCGTGCCGAGGCGATGCAAGCCAGGCAATGCATGTCATACCCGACGTACGGGAGCACACCGGGAGACACCACGGAAGAACGCGGCGGAGCCAGTCTAATGAAGGGATTCCCTCTGTCTAGCCTTTCAATGCATCAATCTTCAGCGGATGAACTGCGGATTTCGTAGGTGTTAGCGTCGCGTTCCCCTCCGGACGTGCTCTCCGGGAACTCATCTCCCAGCATGCGCTCGGCCGCCGCTCGGTGCAGCCGGGCGGCCGCCGGGTCGCCGAGCCTGTCCAGGGTGTCGGCCAGCCTGACCTGGAGCGCGGCCTGCAGACGTACGTCGTCCGCGCGGCGCGCCCACTCGACGGCTTCCTGGCAGGTGCGCAGCGACTCCTCGGAGCGTCCCGCGTACTCCTGGACCCGGGCCATCTCGCTCAACGCCCTTGCCTGGGAGGCGACATCACCGTTCTTGCGGTGCCAGGCGACCGCGGCGCGCCAGTTGACCTGTGCCTCTCCGTAGCGGCCCGCGTAGGTGTGCGCGGTGGCGATACGCCCGTACAGCCGGGCGGCGTCCACGCGCTCGTCCCGGGCGAGCCGCTGGGCGAGCGCCCTGCCGTACCAGTCGGCGGCCCGGTCGTGGTCCCCGAGTTCCTGGTGGGCTCCGCCTACGGATTCCATCGCGCGGCCGGTCGCGTACGGGTCGTTCGCCTCGCGTCCGGCGTCCAGTGCGGCCCGGTAGCGGGCGAGGGCGTCGGTCCCGCGGCCGGTCTGCGCGTCGAGGTCGGCGAGATTGAGCAGGGCCGCCGCCTTCTCGCGCGGCAGGTTCCGGCGCTCGGCGACGTCCAGCACGAGACGGTGGATGCCGTACAGGTCGGGCGCCGCGGCCCGGGTGCCGAAATGAGCCGCCATCGCCCGCACCAGGGCCGCCATCAGCCGCCGGGCGAGGGTGTCCAGCTCCCCGTCGGCGACCGCCAGCCGCGCCGAGGCGAGCAGCGCGGGCCGGCGCACCCGCAGCCAGTCCTCGGCCGCCCCGGGACCGGAGAAGCGCAGGGCGCGCGGCATCCCCGCGAGCTTCTCCCGGGCGGGCGAGCTGTCGGTCTCGGTGACGGCACGGCAGGACACCAGGAGCCGTACGGTCCGTTCCAGCATCCGGGCGCGGGCCAGCTGCGCCTCGGCGGCCCGGTCATGGGTGTCGACGAGCGTCCGGAGCAGGGGATGGAGGCAGCCGGGAACCTCGTACTGCGGCAGCTCCGAGGGGATCGCCCGCACCAGGCCGAGACCGACGAACTCGTCCAGCGTGGTGTGCGCCGTCTGGACCGAGCAGCCGGCCAGCGCGGAGGCGGTGTGCGGGTCGACGAGGCCCGCGGGGGCCAGCGAGAGCAGTCGCAGTATCCGCGCGGCGGTGCCCGGCAGGGAGGCGTACGAGAGCCGGAAGACGCGGTCCAGCGGTGTGCCGTCCTCGCCCTCGGTGCGCAGCTGCTTGGCGAGATCGGAGACGGCGGCGGCGGGGCGCGCGGCGAGCCAGCCGCCGGCCAGCACCAGGGCGGTCGGCTGGCCCGCGCACAGTTCGACCAGTCCTTCGGCCGCGAGCGGATCGACGGTGATGCGGACCGAGCCGGTGAAGTGGCCGAGGAGTTCGAGGGCGGACTTGGTGTCCAGGCCGCCGAGCGTGCAGGGGCGGACGTCCGCGATTCCGGTCAGCGGCCCGCCGGAGACGGCGACGACCAGGCAGTCCGGGGAGTCGGGCAGCAGCGCGTCGACCTGCTCGGCGTCGGCGGCGTCGTCGAGCAGGAGCACCGCCCGGCGGACCGCGAGGGCCTCGCGCAGCCGCTCGCCGAGGTCGTCGGCGTCGGCTCCGGGGGGTGCGGACAGGCCGAGGGCGGTGAGCAGTTCCCGCGCGGTGGCCTCGGTGGGCACCGGGGTGCCGTCGGGTTCGGTGAGGCGGGCGCGCAGTATGCCGTCGGGGTAACTCTCGGCGACCTGCGCGGCGAGCTGGGCCGCCAGCGCGGTCCGGCCGGAACCGGGCTTGCCCGCGATGAGCAGCACCCGGGCCCGCGGGGCCTTGCGGCCGGCGATGGTGTCGAGGCCGGCGCGCTCGATGTCCGCCCGGAGTTCCTTCAACTCTCTTGTGCGGCCCAGGAACTGACTCTTCGTAGGAGGGGACCCGGCAGCCGGCCGCTGCCCCTGGGACGACACCTTTGTGCCGCCGTCGTCCACCGCCTGATCCGCCACGGGCCACGCTCCCGTTCCACCGCACGCGCAAGCCCGCCGGGACTCCGGTACGAGCGTTTTCCAGAGCCTAGTTCACGCTCTGCGACGATCCGTGCGGAGCGCGGCGGCGGTATCCCCCGATCGGATCAGGCGATCGTAGGACCGGTGCCCCCAGACGGGCGTACGCGGCCCGTCCGAAGCGGGCCTCCGGGACGGCGCGGCCGCCCCGGAGGCGGACGTCAGGCCTCGAAGGGGCGCGCGGGCCAGGGCGCCTCGGCCGGGCGCAGGGCGTCGAGTCCGGCGCCTTGTCGCGCGGCGAGCAGCGAGAGGACGCCCACGACCAGGCAGTTGTTGTGCAGATCGCCGGCGAGCACACCGCTGACGAGTTCACCGAGGGGGACGCGGGCCAGCTCCATGTCCGCCTCCTCGTCCTCGACCTCGAACCGCTCGCCCTCCGCCTGGGAGAGGTCACGGGCCAGGAAGATCCGGATGGCTTCGTCGCAGCCGCCGGGCGTGGTGTAGACGTCGGTCAGCACACGCCAGGTCTCCGCCTTGACGTGCGCCTCCTCGTAGAGCTCGCGCTGGGCGGCGTGCAGCGGGTTCTCGCCGGGGATGTCGAGCAGGCCCGCCGGGATCTCCCACAGCTTGTGGCGCACGGGGTGGCGGTACTGGCGCAGGACCAGGACACGGTCCTCGTCGTCCAGGGCGAGCACGGCCACGGAGCCCGGGTGGACCTGGTAGTCGCGGCGGACGACGGATCCGCCGGGCATGACCACGTCGTCGGTGCGCACCGAGGTCTTGTTGCCCTTGAAGGGGGTCTCGGTCGCCCGGACCTCCCACTCCTCGGGGGTGTCCTTGATCGTCATGGCCTGTCCTCCCACACGCAAAAAGAGTCCGGTCCGGTGACGGAACCGGGGCACGCGCCCGCGGGAACTCCCGCGGACCCGCACCCCGGTCACCGTACAACCTGGTGCTACTTGGCCCTACTTGCCCGTCTTGCGTGCCACCGCGGCCTTGACCAGGCCCGCGAAGAGCGGGTGCGGCCGGGTCGGGCGGGAGCGCAGCTCGGGGTGCGCCTGGGTCGCGACCAGGTACGGGTGGACGTCGCGCGGGTACTCGACGTACTCGACGAGCTTGCCGTCCGGGGAGGTGCCGGAGAACTGAAGGCCGGCCTTCTTCTCCAGCTCGGCGCGGTAGGCGTTGTTCACCTCGTAGCGGTGGCGGTGGCGCTCCTCGACGTACTCCTTGCCGTCGTACACCTCGCGCACGATCGAGCCCTCGGCGAGCTTGGCCGGATACATGCCCAGGCGCATGGTGCCGCCCATGTCGCCCTCGCCCGCCACGATGTCGAGCTGCTCGGCCATCGTGGAGATGACCGGGTGGCCGGTGCCGGAGTCGAACTCGGTGGAGTTGGCGTCGGGGATGTCGGCCAGGTTCCGCGCGGCCTCGATCACGATGCACTGCAGGCCCAGGCACAGGCCGAGCAGCGGGATGCGGTTCTCGCGGGCGTACTGGATCGCGCCGACCTTGCCGGAGACGCCGCGGTCACCGAATCCGCCGGGGATGCAGATCGCGTCGACGTCGCCGAGCTGCTTGGCCGCGCCCGCGGGGGTCTTGCAGTCGTCCGAGGTGACCCACTTGATCTTGACGCGGGCCTTGTTGGCGAAACCGCCGGCGCGCAGCGCCTCGGTGACCGAGAGGTAGGCGTCGGGCAGGTCGATGTACTTGCCGACGAGCGCCATGGTGATCTCGTGGACCGGGTTGTGGACGCGGTCGAGCAGGTCGTCCCAGGTCGTCCAGTCCACGTCACGGAACGGCAGATCCAGCTTGCGGACGACGTAGGCGTCCAGGCCCTCGGTGTGCAGGACCTTCGGGATGTCGTAGATCGACTTGGCGTCGATCGCCGCGACCACGGCGGCCTCGTCGACGTCGCACATCAGCGAGATCTTGCGCTTGATGGCGGTGGGGACCTCGCGGTCGGCCCGCAGCACGATCGCGTCCGGCTGGATACCGATGTTGCGCAGCGCCGCGACCGAGTGCTGCGTCGGCTTGGTCTTCAGCTCGCCGGACGGGCCGATGTACGGCAGGAGCGAGATGTGCACGACGAACACGTTGTCGCGGCCGACCTCGTGACGGACCTGGCGGACCGTCTCCAGGAAGGGAAGCGACTCGATGTCGCCGACCGTGCCGCCGACCTCGGTGATGACCACGTCGACGTCGTCGGTCGCCATACGGCGGATGCGGTGCTTGATCTCGTTGGTGATGTGCGGGATGACCTGCACGGTGTCACCGAGGTACTCGCCGCGCCGCTCCTTGGCGATGACGGTGGAGTACACCTGGCCGGTGGTCACGTTGGCCGAGCCGTCCAGGTCCACGTCGAGGAAGCGCTCGTAGTGACCGATGTCCAGGTCCGTCTCGGCGCCGTCGTTGGTGACGAACACCTCGCCGTGCTGGAACGGGTTCATGGTGCCCGGGTCGACGTTCAGGTACGGGTCGAGCTTCTGCATCGTGACCCGCAGACCGCGGGCCTTGAGCAGCGCGCCCAGGCTGGAGGCGGTCAGCCCCTTGCCGAGGGAGGAGGCGACACCCCCGGTGACGAAGATGTGCTTGGTCGTCGTGGCTGTGCTGTTTCGAAAAGCACTGGGCGGCATGGCCAAGAGGGGGCTCCCGTGGTCGGTCTGGGGTGCGTGCCGGCGTGGGGCCCGGAGATTTCCGGGGGTTGCCGTCGCTGCGGTTCGGGGGTTTCTTGCCCACCGGTCCACGGGCTACCAGGGTATCAGCGACCGGACGAGGTCGCTTCCGGCCACGCTCCGCGCACACCCGAGCACCCGGCTCGGCACACAGCTCACACACCGCTCACTCGATCGGCTCAGCCGGGTTGTCCGGAGCGGCACGCGGATCTTCCACGTGCGTCGTATCCTGCTCGGACACTCGCTGCCGAGCCCCTCCGGCACACGGCACCATCCCGTACGTAACCGGAACAAAGAGGGCCTGTCAGTTCGTTCGAAACGACAATCGCATCGCCCATCGCACCGACAACCGGCGTTTCGCAGCGACGCACGACGGACGTCCCCCATCATCGACGTTCCGCAGTTACCGACTCCCATTGCCTACTGTTTTTGCAGTACCTACGTTCCCTTTGACCGCAAGAGCGACCGCCCCGCGAAGGGGCGCCGTGGCCGTTCGACTGGAGATGCACGTGGCCGGGCGCATCGAGGACTACGCACTCATCGGAGACATGCAGACAGCCGCGCTGGTCTGCCGGGACGGCACAGTCGACTGGCTGTGCCTGCCCCGCTTCGACTCCCATGCCATCTTCGCGGGACTGCTCGGCACGGAGGATCACGGCTTCTGGCGGCTCGGTCCCGCGCACGCCGCCGACGCGCAGCCACCCGCGGCCTCGCGCCGCCGGTACCGCGGCGACTCTCTGATCCTCGAATCCGAGTGGGACACACCGCGCGGCACGGTCCGGGTGACCGATTTCATGCCCCCACGCGACGGCGCGCCGCAGCTGATCAGGATCGTCGAGGGCGTCACGGGCCGGGTGCCGATGCGCTCCACGCTGCGCATGCGGTTCTCGTACGGCCGCGTCGTGCCCTGGGTGCGCCGGCACGAGGGGCGCACGGTCGCGGTCGCCGGACCCGACTCGGTCTGGTTCGACACGAACTGTCAGACGTACGGCAAGGACCTGACCACCTACGCCGACTTCACCGTGGCACCGGGCGAGCGCATCGCCTTCACCGTGTCGTGGGAGCCCTCGCACAAGCAGCCGCCGCCGCTGCCCGAGCCGGAGCAGTCGCTGGAGGCGACCGAGGCGTTCTGGCGCGACTGGGTCGACCAGTGCACGTACCACGGCCCCTACCGCGAGGCCGTCGTCCGCTCCCTGATCACGCTGAAGGCCCTGACGTACGCGCCCACGGGCGGCATCGTCGCCGCGCCCACCACCTCCCTCCCGGAGGAGATCGGCGGCGTACGCAACTGGGACTACCGCTACACCTGGCTGCGCGACGCGGCCATCACCCTCTCCTCGCTGCTGCGCACCGGCTACCGCGAGGAGGCCCGCGCCTGGCGCGAGTGGCTGCTGCGCGCGGTCGCCGGCGACCCGGAGAACCTCCAGATCATGTACGGCATCGCGGGGGAACGGGAGTTGGGCGAGGCCGAGCTCGACTGGCTTCCCGGGTACGAGGGTTCGGCGCCCGTCCGGGTCGGCAACGGCGCCGCGCACCAGCTCCAGCTCGACGTCTACGGCGAGGTCACCGAGGCCCTGCACCTGGCCCATATGACGGGCCTGTCCCGCAACGACTACGCCTCGCTCCTCCAGTTGAAGCTGATCCGCTACCTGGAGACCCACTGGGACCAGCCGGACGAGGGGATCTGGGAAGTCCGGGGCCCACGGCGGCACTTCGTGCACTCCAAGGTGATGGCCTGGGTCGCCGTCGACCGCACGATCAAGCTCATCGAGTCCGGGGACGCGCACGGCCCGCTGGAGAAATGGCGCGAACTGCGCGACGACATCCACCGGGACGTGTGCGAGAAGGGCTACGACCAGGAGCGGAACACCTTCACGCAGTCCTACGGCTCGAAGGAGCTCGACGCCTCCCTGCTGCTCATCCCGCAGATGGGCTTCCTGCCGCCGGACGACAAGCGGGTGATCGGCACCATCGAGGCGATCCAGCGCGAGCTGTCCACCTCCGACGGCTTCATCCTGCGCTATCCGACCTCCGGCGAACACGCGGGCGTGGACGGTCTGGAGGGCGACGAGGGTGCCTTCCTCGCCTGCTCGTTCTGGATGGCCGACGACCTCGCGATGATCGGCCGGGTCGACGAGGCCCGCAAGCTCTTCGAGCGCCTGCTGGCCCTGCGCAACGACCTCGGTCTGCTGGCCGAGGAGTGGGACCCGCGTCTGCAGCGCCAGGTCGGGAACTTCCCTCAGGCCTTCAGCCACGTCCCGCTCATCGACACGGCCCTGCGGCTGACGGCGAGCGGGGCGTACGGCGGCTGAGCCGGCCTGTGCCGGGCGCGTGGGGGATCCGTCCCCGACGCGCCCGATGCGCCGTACCCGCCTAGCCTGGAGGGAGTCCTGTCCCCTCATGGAAGGGGGCGGCTTCCATGGCTCCCCTTTCGAAGGCCGGCGCGGCACTGGCCGCGTTCCGCACGGGTCTCTCCGGCGATGTGGTCACCCCCGACGATCCGGGGTACGACGAAGCCCGGACGATCTTCAACGCGATGATCGACCGGCGGCCCGCCGTGATCGCGCGGTGCGAGGGCGAGGCCGACGTGACACGCGCGGTGCGCTTCGCGCGTGAGCTGGACCTGCCGATCGCCGTACGCGGAGGTGGTCACAGCGTCTCCGGCATGTCGCTCAACGACGGCGGTCTCGTCATCGATCTCAGCCGCATGCACGCGGTCACCGTCCACCCCGGGTCCGAGACGGTTCGGGTCGAGGGCGGAGCCCTGATGAGCCATCTCGACCGGGCCACCCAGCCGTACGGCCTCGCGACCACCGGCGGCCGTGTCTCGACGACCGGCGTCGGCGGCTTCGTCCTGGGCGGCGGCAGCGGCTGGCTGGACCGCTCCTTCGGCCTCGCCGTCGACAATCTCCTCGGGGTCGAACTGGTGACCGCCGACGGCTCGCCGGTACGTGCCACCGACCAGGAGAACCCGGAGCTGTTCTGGGCCCTGCACGGTGGCGGCGGGAACTTCGGCGTCGCCACCGCGCTGACCCTCAAGCTGCACCCGCTGCCCGAGTTCTCGATCGCCATGGTGATGTTCCAGCCGGACGCCGGCCCCGACGTCGTGCGCGTCTACCGCGAGATCATCGGGAACGGGCCGCCGGAGGCGAGCGGCGGCGTTCTCTACCTGACCGGCCCGCCCGAGGAGTTCATGCCCGAGCATCTGGTCGGCAAGCGGCTGTGCGGCGGCCTCGTGGCGTACGCGGGCGGCGAGGAGGACATGCGCAAGGTCGCGCAGCCGCTGCTGGCGCTGCCGCACGAGGTCGAAATCGTCACGGCCCTGCCCTACCCCGACTTCAATTCCATGCTCGACGACCCGCCCGGTATGCGGAACTACTGGTCGGCGGAGTACCTCACCGGCGCGCCCGACGACTTCGTGGACGTCTTCTGCGCCCTCGGCGACGCCATGCCCGTCCCCACCGGCAACCAGCACGTGCTGTTCCCGCAGGGCGGCGCGATCGCCGCCGGACCGTCCCGGTTCCCGGTCCCCTACCGCGACGCGCCCTGGGCCGTGCACCCCTTCGGGATCTGGGAGGACCCGGCCGACGACGAGCGGTGTGTCGCCTGGGTCAGGAAGGTCCGCGAGGACGTCCGGCCGTGGAGCACCGGCGCGGTCTATCTGAACTTCATCGGGGACGAGGGCACGGACCGCGTCACGGCCGGGCTCGGCGAGGACAACCTCAGGCGGCTGGCCGCGGTGAAGGCCGAGTACGACCCGGACAACGTCTTCCGCTTCAACCACAACATCGCCCCCGTACCGGCCGCCGCCTGACCTCGGCGCTCACCCGGACACCGCCCGCTGCGGCTCCCGGCGGTCGCCCGCCCCGGCCCGGAGATGCCTCCGCGAGCCGTCCGCGGGTAGCGTCCGCTCCATGGACAGCCGTTACGACACCCAGGGCGCCGGAATCACCGTGCAGCGGGCCCTTGAGCTGCCCGGACTGCGCAGCGGGCTGCCGGAGATCATCGCGGGGGCCGACCGGCTGCAGCGGACCGTGCGCTGGGTGCACGCGGGCGAGGTGCCGAACATCGCCTCGCTGCTCAAGGGCGGCGAACTGCTGCTGACCACCGGGTACGGTCTCGGCACCCGCCCGTCCGACCAGCGCGCGTTCGTCCGCACCCTGGCCGAGCGCGGGATCGCGGCGCTCGTCGTGGAGCTCGGCCCGCGCTTCACCCGGCTCCCGGCCGCGCTCGTGGAGACGGCGCGTTCCACCGGTCTGCCGCTGGTCCAGCTGCACCGCGAGGTGCCCTTCGTGACGGTCACGGAGGAGATCCACACCGAGATCGTCAACGGCCACTACGCGCTGCTCCAGCAGGCCGAGGAAGTGCACCGGCGCTGCACCGAGGCCCTGCTCGGCGGCGGCGGAGTGCCTCAGGTCCTGCGCATCCTGGCCGACTTCAGCGGCAGCCCGGTCTTCCTGGAGACGGCCGACGGACAGCTCCTGTACGCGGCCGGGGCCGGCTCCACGGGCGCCGACCCGCTCCAGGTCTGGGAGGGGCTGCGCGGCCAGCACAAGGAGGAGCCGCCCGCGGGAACCACCCTGGTGGACGTGCCCGGCGGCGGCCCCGGCACCGGCTCCGTACGGGCCCGCCTGGTGCTGCTGCCCGTCAACGCGCCGGTCGCCCCGGTGCACCGGATCGCCGCCGAGCGGGCCGCCGGCATCCTGGCCGTCGTGCTGATGCAGGCCCGCCAGGAGGAAGAGCTGGCGGCGCGAGGGCGCGGCGACTTCCTGACCGACCTGGCCGAGGGCCGTATCGAGGCCGAGGACGCGCCGGCACAGGCCCGGGTACTCGGCTTCAAGCCCGGCTCCGGCCCGCTCCTGCCGGTCGTGATGCGACTCGCCGACGGTCTCGCGCCCGGCGGCGGCTGGGCGGTCCTGGCCCGCGCCGTCGCCGAGGAACTGGCCTCGGTGGGCGTCCCGGTACTGCTGGGCGTACGTCCCGTCGAGGGCCGGGTCCCGCTGCTGCTGGGCCTGCGCTCGGAGTCGGAACGGGGGGCCGTCGCGGACCGTGTCGCGGCGGCGCTGCGCGCCGGGGTGGAACGCGCGGGCATGCAGCGGCCCGGGGCACAGCCGCCGGTGGTGGTGGTCGGGGTCGCCGGGGGCTGGGCGGCCGCGTCGGCGGGCCTGCGGCACGCGGCGGAGACGGCGACGGCCGCGCAGGGACTGTCGGACCGGCCCTGGTACGACGCACGCCGTCTGGACATCGACCTGCTGCTGTGGCGACTGCGCGAGCACCCCGACCTGGCCGCCTTCGTGGAGCGCGCGATCGGTCCGCTCCGCGACCACGACGTCCGCTCCAAACCGCCTCTTCTTCCCACCCTCCAGACGTACTTGGCGCACGCGGGCCGCAAGGCGGAGACCGCCCGCGAACTGCATCTCAACCGGCAGACCCTGTACAACCGCCTCGCCAGGATCGGTGAGTTGCTGGGCATGGACCTGGACGACCCGCAGACGGTACTGGCGTTGAGCCTGGCGCTGCGGGCACGCAGGCACGTTCCCTGAGGGCGGCCCGCCTGTCCGCCCCAGGTCCCGGGTGTCAGACCAGCGGCCGGAACTGGGTGAACTCGTCGTAGACGCTCAGCACCTGGGCGACCGTCTCGTCCTCGGTCGGCCACGTGGCGGCCTGCCGGGCGCCCTTCTCCCGCAGCGCCTCCCGGCGCGCCGGATCGGCGAGCAGTCGCAGGACGGCGTCGGCGAGCGCCTTCGCGTTGCCGTACGGGACGAGTTCGGCCGCGTTGCCGACCGTCTCGGGGATGCCGCCGACCGCTGTCGCGACGAGCGGAACGCGCGCGTGAAGGGCCTCCTGCGCCAGCACCGAGCGCGACTCCCATCGGCTGGGCAGCAGGACGAGGTCGGCGGCCGCCAACAGTTCCGTGACGTCCTCGCGCCGCCCGATGAGCCGGACCGGCAGTTCCTCGTCCTCGATCCGGCGCTGGAGAACGGCGCGCAGCGGCCCCTCCCCCGCGATCACCAGCAGCGGCACGGGATCGAGGCGGCACCAGGCGCGCGAGGCGTCCAGGAGGGTGTGGTAGCCGCGGTACCGGTCGAGCGAGCCGACCGCGATGAGCAACGGGCGGTCGGTCGCGCCGAGTTCGGCCCGCGCCTTGTGCCTGAACCGGTCGGGTTCCACCGGCTCGACGGGCAGGCGCGGCGCCGGGAGCGCGACGGCGGCGAGCCGCGCGTCCCGCGCTCCCCTCCGGCGGGCCCGGTCCACCAGGTCCGACGAGGTCCCGAGCACCACGGCAGCGGCTCTGGCGGCCCTGCGTTCGAGGAGCCGCAGGACATGGGCCCGGGCGCCGTCCGCCTCCGAGCGGGTGTGCCAGGTGACGACGAGGGGAACGCGTCGCCCGCTGAGTGCCAGCACGGCCCTCAGCGCCGCGTGGATCCCGTGCGCGTGCACGAGATCGGCGTCCGCGCAGGCCGCCCGCAGCGCGGACACCGAGGCGGGGTCGCTGCTGCGGGGCACGGGAACGTGGTGCGCGCCGACCCCGGTGAACCCGTACACGCGGTCCGCCTCGGCGGGAGCGCAGACGGTGACCCTGACCCCTCGGGCGACCAGACCCGCGGCCAGCGACCGTACGTGCGCGCTGCTGCCCGCGCTTCCGCCGCCGAGCACCTGCACGGTGCGCAGCGGCGACTGGCCGTGCGCTGAGTGGCTGCTCACGTGGCTCACGCGGCCGGGGCTCCTGGTTCGGCGTCGGACGGTCACGAGGAAACGTACAGAAGGTCGTGCGGAGGAGGGGATACCGCACGTCGTGCACCGCGTACTACGCCAAGGATGCCAGGCCTCCCGGGCGTTCCGGCACCGCCATCACGACGAGGGCACGTCAGGCGGGGCAACCCAGCGACGACGATCACCCGCACGAGTGATGAATAGTCCATTCCGGGGAGGACCGAACCACAAGACCGAATAAGCCCCCTGGCCCCGCGGGTCACCCCGGCCTCCGGAAGGCGCCGGGCGCATCACGCGTCACCTCGGCACCGAAGACGCCCTCGCGCGCCGCACCGACGGCGGAGGTGCACCCGCGCACCGCACGGCGCACCCAAGCCCCCGCACTCCCCAACCCACCCGACAATGCAGCCCCGGCCGGCGAAATTTCAGCCCCTCCGGCGTTTGAGGAGCGGGGTCCGGGGCGGAGCCCCAGGTACGGGACGGGTAGGGGCGGAGGGGGCGAAAAGAGCAGGTCAGACGGCCACGAAGCCCGGGCGGACCCGCCCAGCCAGGGCAGGACTGCCCCACCCGGCCGGGTGAGTCGCGCCCCCACCGAGGAGGGCAGGACTGCCGCTAGGCGTCCGCGCGGGCCGCCGCCAGGAGTTCCTCCGCGTGCGCCCGGGCCGTCTCGGAGTCCTCCTGGCCGGCCAGCATCCGGGACAGCTCGCGGATCCGCTCCTCGCCCTCCAGCACCTTCACGCCGGACCGGGTCACCGACCCGTCGTTGGTCTTCTCGACCAGGAGCTGCCGGTCGGCGAAGGCGGCCACCTGCGGCAGGTGCGTCACGACGACGACCTGCGCGCTCTTGGCGAGCCGTGCCAGCCGGCGCCCGATCTCGACCGCGGCCTTGCCGCCGACGCCCGCGTCGACCTCGTCGAAGAGGTACGTCGGCACGGGGTCGGTCCCGGCGAACACGACCTCCACCGCGAGCATGACCCGCGAGAGCTCACCGCCCGACGCCCCCTTGGCGATGGGCCTCGGCGGCGCCCCGGGATGCGGGGCGAGCAGGAGTTCCACCTCGTCGACACCGGCCGGACCGTAGGCCACCGGGCGTCCGCCGACCTCCACCCCCTCCGGGTCGTCCGTCTGCCGGAGCTCGAAGGACACGCGCGCGTGCGGCATCGCGAGCGAGGCCAGCTCGGCGGTGACGGCGGCGGCGAACCGTTCGGCGGCCTCCGCGCGGGCGTCCGTCAGCGCCTGGGCCAGGCCGCCCAGTTCGCCGCGCAGCGCGTCCCGCTCGGCGGTCAGCTCGCCGAGCCGGTCGTCGTCGCCGTCGAGTTCGGTGAGCCGCTCGGAACTCCGCTCGGCCCAGGCGATCACGGCGTCGATGTCCTGGCCGTACTTGCGGGTCAGCTGGGTGAGCGCGGCCCTGCGCTCCTCGACGGCCGCCAGCCGCAGCGGGTCGGCGTCGAGGTCGTCGGCGTAACCCGCGAGTTCGCCCGCGACGTCGCCGAGCAGGATGGCGATCTCCCCGATGCGCCCGGACAGCGTGGCGAGGGCCGAGTCGTGCGACCGTACGGCCTCGAGTGCCCGGTGGGCGCCCGCGACGAGCGTGGCCGCGTCGATTCCCTCCGGGTCCTCGGGGTTGCCCGCCAGCGCGGCGTGCGCGGCGGTGGCGGCCGATGCCAACGCCTCCGCGTGCCCGAGCCGTTCCGCCTCCGCCGCCAGCTCCGCGTCCTCGCCGGCGCGCGGCTCGACGGCCGCGATCTCGTCGAGTCCGAAGCGCAGCATGTCGGCTTCCTGGGCCCGTTCCCGCGCACGCGTCGTGATCTCGTCCAGCTCGGCCGAGACGGCCCGCAGCCGGCGATAGGCACCCGCGTACTTGGCGAGCGGCACGGCGACCGCGTCACCCGCGTACCGGTCCAGGGCCTGCCGCTGCCGGGACAGCTTGAGCAGCCCCTGCTGATCGGTCTGGCCGTGCACCGCGACGAGTTCGTCGGCGAGTTCGGCGAGCACGCCCACCGGAACCGAGCGTCCGCCCAGATGCGCGCGTGAACGCCCCTCGGCCGAAACGGTACGGCTGATCAGCAGCATGCCCTCGTCGAGCTCGGCACCCGCTTCCTCGGCCCGTACGACGGCCGTCCCGCCCGCGGGTACGCTGATCCGCCCCTCCACGACCGCGCTCTTGGCGCCGATCCGCACGAGGGCCGGGTCCGCACGCCCGCCCAGCAGCAGCCCGAGGCTGGTGACCACCATCGTCTTGCCCGCACCGGTCTCACCGGTCACGGCGGTGAAGCCGGGTGACAACTCGACGACCGCGTCGTCGATGACTCCGAGCGACCGTATCCGCATCTCCTCCAACACGCCCCCGACCATACGAGGTTTTCCCGGCGCCGTGCGACGCCGCCCCCCGCAAAGAGAACCGAGCGTTACCTTCCGGGGCTGATCTCGTTCGCCGACGGCCCTCGCGGAGGCGGCCCGGCACCCGGGCGGAACCGGGTGCCGGGGGTGTCGCTGCGGCTAGTGCGGTGCTCCGCGCCACCCGGACACGGGCAGTGCGAACTTGGCGACGAGGCGGTCGGTGAAGGACGCGTGGTGCAGCCGGGCGAGCCGCACGGGCACGGCCCCACGCCGCACCTCGACCCGCGCGCCCGGCGGCAGCTCCACGGTCCGCCGTCCGTCGCACCACAGGACGCCCGGCGGAACGTGCGGCAGCACCTCCACGGCGAGCACCGAGTCCGGTGAGGTCACCAGCGGCTTGGCGAACAGGGCGTGCGCGCTGATCGGCACCATCAGCAGGGCCTCGACCTCGGGCCAGACCACGGGCCCGCCCGCGGAGAAGGCGTACGCGGTCGACCCGGTCGGGGTCGCGCAGACGATCCCGTCGCAGCCGAACCCGGTGACGGGCCGCCCGTCGATCTCCAGCACCACTTCGAGGAGCTTCTCGGCGGACACCTTCTGCACGGCCGCCTCGTTCAGCGCCCAGTCGGTGTGCACGATGTCGCCGTTGCGGTGCACGACCACGTCGACGGTCATGCGTTCCTCGACCTCGTAGGCCCTGGTGACGACCCGGTCGACGACCTTGTCCAGATCGTCTCGCTCGGCCTCGGCGAGGAAGCCGACCCGCCCGAGGTTCACGCCGAGCATCGGCACCCCGGAGGCGCGGGCGAACTCGGCGCCGCGCAGCAGCGTGCCGTCACCGCCGAGGACGATGAGCAGCTCGCAGCCGTCGAGGCACTGCGGAGTGGCCTCCTGGACCAGCTCCACCTCGGCCGGCAGCGGCAGATCGGCCGCCTCGGCCGCGAGGACCCGTACGCCGATCCCGGAACGCAGCAGCCCCTGGACGACCAGCTCGGCGCTGCGGATGGCTGCCGGCCGCCCGGTGTGGGCCAGCAGGAAAACAGTACGAGCTCGGGTCTGTGTCAACGCGGCCCCTCCGCCACTGCACGGTCAACGTCGGCCGGGTCTAGTTCGGGTGCCCCGGCACTCAGCCACAGAAAGTACTCGACGTTGCCCGACGGTCCGGGCAACGGGCTCGCTGTCACGCCCTTCACTCCGAGCCCCAGTTCGTAGGCTCGCCCCGCCACACCGCGCACGGTCTCGGCGCGCAGCTCCGGACTGCGCACGACACCGCCGCTGCCCAGCCGGTCCTTCCCCACCTCGAACTGTGGCTTGACCATCATCACCAGGTCGGCATCCGGCGCCGTGCACCGCGCGAGGGCGGGCAGCACCAGTCCGAGCGGGATGAAGGACAGATCCCCGACAACAAGGTCCACGGACTCCCCATCGATCGCCTCCAACGTCAACTCGCGTACGTTCGTACGGTCCTTGACGGTGACGCGTTCATCGCTCTGGAGAGACCACGCGAGTTGTCCGTAACCCACGTCCACGGCGACGACATGGGCGGCGCCCGCGCGCAGCAGTACGTCGGTGAAGCCTCCGGTGGACGCGCCGGCGTCCAGTGCCCGCCGACCCGCGACCTTCAGGCCCTGCGGCCCGAAGACGGCGAGCGCGCCGGCGAGCTTGTGTCCGCCGCGCGAGACGTAGTCGGGGTCGTTGTCGTCCTTGCTGACCACGATCGCCGCGGCGGTCTCGACCTGCGTGGCGGGCTTGGTCGCGAGGGTCTTGCCCACGCTGACCCGGCCCGCGGCGATCAGCTGTCCGGCGTGCTCGCGCGAGCGGGCGAGCTTCCTGCGGACCAGCTCGGCGTCGAGGCGGCGGCGTGCCACTCCTGCCACGTTCGGTTCAGCTCCTGCGGTCGTACGGCGATGGAAAGGTTCGCCCGGGACGTTCCCCGGGTGTCCCGAAGGATCTCATTGCGGGGCGGCGGCCGGGCGGCCGGCGGGAGCCGGGGCTCCCGGGCGGACGTCGAGCGCGGTGAGCGCGTCGCGCAGCCCCCGGTGCACATCCTCGTACACCTCGAGGTGTCCGTCCGTGGCGAGGTGGTCGGCGTCGGCGAGGCGGTCGAGCCGGGCGTCGACGTCGGCGTGGCCCGTCGGGACACGCGGGATGTTCAGCGGGGCCGGTGCGGCGGGGTCGTACGCGGGTTCCGGTTCCGCCTGCGCGGCCGGGCCGGGCTCCTGCTCGGCCATGGCCTCGGGAGGCTCGCCCTCGGGGACTGAGTCGTTCATGCCCCGACGCTACCGCGAAGGGCTGCGGTACCGTCGATCGCGATGGCGACGACAGAGGAGTGCCGCACCGCACTCGACAAGCTTTCGGACAACATGGCGGGCGCCGACGGGGACGTACGCGCCGCGGCGGCACTGGACCGCTCGCTGAGCTGCCGTATCACCGACCTGGACATCACCTTCGTCGGCCGTCTCAGGGGCGGCCGGATCGAGGTCCTCGACACGCTCCAGGGCCCGCCTCCCGAGCGGGCCCAGATCCGGCTGACCATGAACGGCGACGACCTGGTGTCGATGGTGAACGGCGAGCTGAACTTCGCGAAGGCCTGGGGCTCGGGCCGGGTGAAGCTGGAGGCGGGCCTGCGCGACCTGTTCCGGCTCAGGACCCTTCTTTAGCGGACGCGGCGGCGGGGACCCTGGCCTTGCGAGCCGCGGGCACCACGAGCGGTGTCCCGGTCTCGGGGTCGTCGATGATCTGGCAGCGCAGCCCGAAGACCTCCTCGACCAGCTCGGCCGTGACGATGTCGTTGGGGGCGCCCTCGGCGATGACCTCGCCGCCGCGCAGGGCGATCAGGTGGGTGGCGTACCGGGCCGCGTGGTTGAGGTCGTGCAGCACGGCGACCAGGGTGCGGCCCTGGGTCTCGTGGAGCTCGGCGCACAGGTCGAGGACGTCGATCTGGTGCTGGATGTCGAGATAGGTCGTCGGCTCGTCCAGCAGGAGCAGCGGGGTCTGCTGCGCGAGCGCCATCGCGATCCACACGCGCTGACGCTGGCCGCCCGACAATTCGTCGACGTAGCGGTCGGCGAGCTCGGCGACCCCGGTCGAGGCCATCGACTCCTGCACCACGCGCTCGTCCTCCGCGGACCATTGGCGCAGCAGGCCCTGGTGGGGGTAGCGGCCCCGGCCGACGAGGTCGCCGACCGTGATCCCGTCCGGTGCGATCGACGACTGGGGCAGCAGCCCGAGGGTGCGCGCCACCTTCTTCGCGGGCATCGACTGGATCGCCTGTCCGTCGAGCAGCACCCGCCCGGCCGAGGGCTTCAGCATGCGCGAGAGGGCACGCAGCAGCGTGGACTTGCCGCAGGCGTTCGGGCCGACGATCACAGTGAAGGAGTTGTCGGGAATCTCCACCGACAGCTTCTCCGCGATGACGCGCTGGTCGTAGCCGAGGGTGACGTTGTCGGCGGACAGGCGGTTCACAGTGCTCCTTGGGGTGTTCTCGTGCGCCTGGTCGTTCGCCCGCGCCGCGTTCTTCGGTTCCCGCACGGCCGGGCCCGCCTGGCCGCTCACAGCCGGGTCCGCCGGGCCGCTCATATCCGGCCCGACTTGCGCTCGGTGACCAGCAGCCACAGCAGGTAGACACCGCCGAGGACGCCGGTCACGACGCCGACCGGCAGCTGATCGGCGCCGAAGGCGCGCTGCGAGGCCCAGTCCGCGACGATGAGCAGGGTCGCGCCCATGCACATCGACGGCATGAGGTTCGGTCCGGGCGACCGGGTGAGCCGCCGGGCGAGCTGCGGCGCGGTGAGCGCCACGAAACCGACGGGGCCCGCGGCGGCGGTGGCACCCGCGGTGAGCAGCACGGCGGCCACCATCAGCAGCAGCCGCGTCCGCTCGACGCTCACTCCGAGGGCGTACGACACGTCGTCGCCCATCTCCATCATCCGCAGCCCGCGCGCGTTGCCGAGGACGAGGGGGACGAGGACGGCGCACAGGATGAGCAGCGGCCAGACCTGGGCCCAGTCCCGGCCGTTGAGGGAGCCGGTCATCCAGACGACGGCGCGGGCCGCGTCGACGAGGTCGGCCTTGGTGAGGAGGTAGCCGTTGACCGCCGTGACGATCGCGGAGACGCCGATGCCGACGAGGACCAGGCGGTAGCCGTGCACGCCCCGCTTCCACGCGAGCAGGTAGATGGCGAATCCGGTCAGGAGTCCGCCGACGAGCGCCCCGAGGGCGACCTCGGTCGCGCTGCCCGAGTACAGCACGATCATGATGAGCGCGCCGGCGGTGGAACCCTGTCCGAGTCCGAGCACGTCGGGGCTGCCCAGCGGATTGCGGGAGACGGACTGGAAGATCGCTCCGGCCAGCCCGAGCGAGGCCCCCACCAGCAGCCCGACGAGAACGCGCGGCAGCCGCAGGTCGTTGACGATGAACTCCTGGCTGGGGCTGCCGTCGCCGGCCAGGGTCTTGAGCACGTCGCCGGCCGGGATCGGGAAGTCGCCGGTGCCGATGAGGACCACGCTCGCCGCGGCCGCTGCCACCAGCAGCAGGACGACCACGAGGAACGTGCGGACGTCGAGGCGGACGGACAGTCCGCCGCCGGTACGGACGGCCCGGACACGGCGCCCGGGAAGTGCCGGGACACGCCGGTCGCGTGCGGTTCGGATGCTTCGGACACGTGGGGTCGTCACAGCTGCGCCGTCCTCCGTCGCCGTACGAGAAAGATGAAGACCGGACCGCCCAGCACCGCGGTGACGATGCCGACCTGGAGCTCCGCCGGCCGGGCGACCATCCGCCCCAGGACATCGGCGCCGAGCAGCAGCACGGGCGACAGGACGGTGGCGTACGGCAGGATCCAGCGCAGGTCGGGCCCGGTGAAGGAGCGGACGGCGTGCGGGACCATGAGCCCGACGAACACGATCGGTCCGCAGGCGGCGGTCGCGGCGCCGCAGAGCACGGTCGCGGCGGCCATCGACAGCGCGCGGGTGCGGTTCAGGTTGGCGCCGAGCGCCCGGGCGGTGTCGTCACCCATGGCCACCGCGTTCAACGGCCGGGCCAGAGCCAGCGCGAGGAGCGTGCCGACGGCGAGGAAGGGGGCCACCTGCTCGATCGTCGAGTCGGTCGCCGAGGCGAGCGAACCGACGGTCCAGAAGCGCATCTTGCCGAGCGCCGCGTCATCCATGATCATCACGGCCTGGAGATAGCCGTACAACGCGGCGCTGATCGCGGTTCCGGCGAGCGCGAGCCGTACCGGGGTCGCGCCCCGGCTTCCGCCCAGGAACCAGACCAGCGCTCCGACCGCGGCCGCGCCGAGGAAGGCGAACCAGACGTAGCCGCTCAGCGAGGTGACGCCGAAATAGGTGATCGCGGTGACGACGGCGGCGGACGCGCCCGCGTTGATCCCGAGCAGACCGGGGTCGGCCAGCGGATTGCGGGTGAGCGCCTGGAGGACGGCACCGGACAGCCCGAGCGCGGCGCCGGCCAACAGCCCGAGCACGGTGCGCGAGATCCGGTCGCCGACCACGACATCGGCGTATGTCCCCGAGTCGTGGAACAGGCCGTGCCACACCTGGTCCAGCGGCAGCGCTTTCGCGCCGATCGCGATACTCGCCAGCGCGACCAGCAGCAGGACGCCCACGGAGAGGAGGAGCCCAAAGGCTCGTATCGCCCGGCGGGTTGGGGGCGCGGGGGCGGTTTCCGCGCGCTGTTCAGGAGGACTGTCGACCAACACGAGGTTAGGTTAGCCTACCCTCGCGTCGGTGTTTCGGGGCGCCCGCGCACCGGCCTCGCGCCGAGACCCAGGTCAGCCACCCCACCGACCCCGCCCACGAGCAAGCACCGGCCCCCTTGCCCTTCCCAGGCACCTGGAGTGCACAGGGACCGGGACAGGGACCGTTCCTGCGCGCTCCAGGTCCGATCCCGGTCCCGGTCCGGTCGGACAAGCCCTAGAGGCCCAGCCGAGCCAGCGCCTTCCCCCCGTCCAGCTCGCACGCGCTCTCGCCCGCGGCCGTCCACGCCGCCGCGCACAGGGCCCGCAGTCCGTCGAGGGCCTCGCCCTCGCCCGTCAGCTCGAGTTCCTGGCCGCCCGCCGTCGCCGTCCAGCCACCACAGCGGAACCCGTCGCCGGCCTCGACGACCTCGGGCTGCCCGGTGAGCATCCCGCGCAGATCGGCGTCGACATAGGTGGGCCGGTGCTGCGGAGGCGCGGCGAGGAGCTGCGCCCCGTCCGTCACACCGGTGAGGACGAGCAGCGAGTCCACCTCTCCGTTGAACGCGCCCTCGATGTCCGTGTCCAGCCGGTCCCCGACCACCAGCGGCCGCTCGGCCCCGGTCCGCAGAATCGTCTCGCGGTGCATCGGGGGCAGCGGCTTGCCCGCCACCTGCGGCTCGGCACCCGTGGCGATGCGGACGACCTCCACCGCCGCGCCGTTCCCGGGCGCGATCCCGCGCGCGCCCGGAATCGTCAGATCCGTGTTGGAGGCGAACCACGGAACCCCGCGTGCGATGGCGTAGCACGCCTCCGCGAAGCGGGACCAGGTCAGATCGGGACCGCCGTACCCCTGGACGACCGCCACAGGCTCGTCCTCCGCCGAGTCGACCGGCTCCAGCCCGCGCTCGCGAAGCGCGACCCGCAGACCCTCGCCGCCGATGACGAGCACCCGCGCCCCCACCGGCACCTGCTCGCTGATGAGCCGGGCCACGGCCTGCGCCGAGGTGATGACGTCCGAGGCCACCGTCGGTATGCCCAGCTCCGTGAGGTGCCCGGCGACCGCGTCGGGGGTACGCAGCGCGTTGTTGGTGACGTACGCGAGGTGCATGCCGCCCGCGCGCGCCGTCGCCAGCGAATCGACGGCGTGGGCGATGGCGTCACCGCCCGCGTACACCACCCCGTCCAGGTCCAGCAGCGCCGTGTCGTACGCCTCGCTCAGGGCCTGCCCACTGCCCTCGGGCCGCGTCCTGACGGTCTGGCTCATTGCGCATCGCTCCTCGTTCGATCCCGTTGCCCCGATCATCGCGCATGCCACTGACACACTTACGATGCCCCAATGAACTATGCAGGTCCCGAGGAGGAAACACCGGCTGGGAGCGGCCTCGAACTCACCCCGTTCCGAGGCCTGCGCTACGACCCCGACCGGGTCGGCAGCCTGGCCGCCGTGACGTCCCCGCCGTACGACGTGATCGTCCGGCCCGACGGACTGCTCGAACTCGAGTCGGCCGACCCGTACAACATCGTCCGGCTGATCCTCCCGCAGGACGGCACCCCCGCCGCCCGCAACCAACAGGCCGCCGAAACGCTGCGCCGCTGGCTGTCGGAGGGCATCCTGGCCGCCGATCCCGAGCCGGGCCTGTACGTGTACGAGCAGCGCGACGGAGACCTGCTGCAGCGGGGCGTGATCGGCAATCTGCGTCTGTCCGATCCGGCCGACGGTGTCGTGCTCCCGCACGAGGACGTGATGCCCCACGTCATCGCGGACCGCGCGGCCCTGATGCGCGCCACGTCCGCCAACCTCGAACCCCTGCTGCTGACCTATCGCGGCAACGGTTCCGGATACGGCACCGCCGCCGTCATCGAACGCACCGCGGCCCTGCCGCCGCTGCTGTCCACCACCACGGAGGACGGCATCAGCCACCGCCTGTGGGCGGTCACGGACCCGGCGGAGCTCACGGAGATCCGCACGGACCTCGGCCGGCACCAGGCCCTGATCGCCGACGGTCACCACCGGTGGGCGACCTATCTGCGTCTACGCGCGGAGCACCCTTCCCCGAGCCCCTGGGACTACGGTCTGGTCCTCCTGGTGGACACGGCGCGTTACCCACTGCGCGTCCGGGCCATCCACCGTCTGCTGCACCGCCTGCCGGTCGCCGAGGCGCTGGCCGCCCTCGGGGACTCCTTCCGCGTACGCCACCTCGACGTGCCCCTCGCCGAGGCGCTGGAGGCCCTTGCCTCGGCGGCCTCCGCGGGGAACGCGTTCCTCCTCGCCGGCGACGGCTCCTTCCACCTCGTCGACCGCCCGTCGCCGGACCTCCTCGCCCGTACGATCCCGGCCGAGCACCCGGAGGCCTGGCGCTCACTGGACGCCACGGTCCTGCACGCCACGCTCCTGGACCATGTGTGGGGCATCCCGGAGGACTCTCCCGCACACATCGCGTACATCCACGACACGACCGCCACGGTCGAGAAGGCGGAACGTGACGGAGGCACGGCCGTCCTGATGCACCCGGTCCACGAGGACGTCGTACGCGATCTGGCGCGCCAGGGGGTCACGATGCCGCGCAAGTCGACCTCGTTCGGGCCGAAGCCGGCGTCCGGGCTGGTCCTGCGGGCGCTCGCTCCCTGAAGGCGCGGTCCCCAAAAACGCCACGTGGGCGGCGGCACACCTTCCGGTGTGCCGCCGCCCACGTGTTTGCGCCGTGGTGTCCGGCGTCAGCTCTGCGGACGGTGCGGAGCGTCGTCCTCGTCGTCCTCGTCGGCGTCGAGGTCGTCGACATCGTCCGTGATCTCGTCCGTGGTCACGGACTCGATCTCGTCCTCGTCCTCGTCGTCCTCGTCGTCTTCGTCGTCGTCCGCGTCCTGGTGCTCGGCCTCGGCCTCGACGCGGATCTCCGTCGCGGTCACGGTGGTGTCCCCGTTCCCGGCTTCCTCGTCGTCCTCGACGAGAACGTCGACGAACTCGACGCCGTCCAGCTCGGCGAGCCGGTCGGAGGCGTCCGTGCTGCCGTCCTTGTCGGACTCGACGGTCTTGGCGAACCACTCGCGTGCCTCGCCCTCACGTCCGGCGGCGAGGAGCGCGTCGGCGTAGGCGTACCGCAGCCGCGCGGTCCAGGGCTGGACGGAGTTCGAGGCGAGCTCGGGGCTCTGCAGGGTGACGATGGCCGCGTCGAGCTGGTCCATGTCACGCCGGGCACCGGCGGCCACGAGCCGCATCTCGACCTGGCTCGCCTTGTCCAGCTTCTGCACCTCGGGCGCCCCGGCCATCTCCAGCGCCTTCTCGGGCCGGCCGAGGCCACGCTCGCAGTCCGCCATGACGGGCCACAGCTCCACGCTGCCGGTCATCCGGCGCGCGGCGCGGAACTCCGCGAGCGCCTCGCTGAACTTCTGGTTCGCGTACGCGGCGAAACCGGCCGCCTCGCGCACGGCCGCGACACGCGAGGCCAGCCGCAGGGCGATCCTCGAGTACGCGTAGGCGCCCTCGGGGTCCTCGTCGATGAGCCGGGCGACCATCACCAGGTTGCGGGCGACGTCCTCGGCGAGCCCCTTGGGCAGGCTCAGGAGCTCCTGGCGCACATCCTTGTCGATCTCCTCGCCCGTGACGTCGTCCGGGATGGGCAGCCGCTTGATCGGCTCACGGTCCCGCTCCCGCTCGTCGCGGTAACGGCCACCACCGCGCCGGTCGTCGCCACCGCGGTCGTCGCGACCGCGGAAGCCACCGGGGCGCCCGCCCCGGTCGTCGTGGCGCGGTCCACCACGGCCGCGGTCGTCACGTCCCCGGTCGTCACGGTCACGGAAGCCACCGCCACGGTTGTCGTCACGGCGGAAGCCACCGCGGTCGTCATCACGACGCGGACTGCTGGGCCGCTCGTCACGACGGAAACCGCCACGGTCGTCATCACGGCGCGGACTGCTGGGCCGCTCGTCGCGACGGAAGTCCCCACGAGTGTCACGGTCATCGCGGCGGAAGGGCGGACGGTCGCCACCGGCACTGCCGCCGCGGTCGTCACGGCGGAAGCCGCCACCACTGCCACCGCCACGGTTGTCGTCACGGCGGAAGCCACCGCGGTCGTCATCACGGCGCGGACTGCTGGGCCGCTCGTCGCGACGGAAACCGCCACGGTCGCCGCCGCCACTGCCACCGCGGTTGTCGTCGCGGCGGAAGGACGGACGGTCGCTGTCCCTGCGCTCGTCGCGGCGGAAGTCGCCGCCACCACGGTTGTCGTCACGACGGAAACCACCGCGGTCGTCATCACGGCGCGGACTGCTGGGCCGCTCGTCACGACGGAAGCCACCGCGGTCACCGCCACCGCTGCCGCTGCCACCGCGGTCGTCGCGGCGGAAGCCGCCACCACTGCCACCGCCACGGTTGTCGTCACGGCGGAAGGGCGGACGGTCGCCGCCACCGCTGCCGCCACGGTCGTCGCGACGGAAACCGCCACCACTGCCACCGCCACGGTTGTCGTCACGGCGGAAGGGCGGACGGTCGCCGCCACCGCTGCCGCCACGGTCGTCGCGACGGAAACCGCC
This sequence comes from Streptomyces sp. NBC_00386, assembly GCF_036063235.1. Taxonomy (NCBI): domain Bacteria; kingdom Bacillati; phylum Actinomycetota; class Actinomycetes; order Kitasatosporales; family Streptomycetaceae; genus Streptomyces; species Streptomyces sp. NBC_00386. Next base: position 7,268,349 of record NZ_CP107950.1, on the reverse strand, counting down.
ACCACTGCCACCACCGCGGTTGTCGTCACGGCGGAAACCTCCACGGTCACCGCCACCGCTGCCGCTGCCACCGCGGTCGTCGCGGCGGAAGCCGCCACCACTGCCACCACCGCGGTTGTCGTCACGGCGGAAGGGCGGACGGTCGCCGCCACCGCCACCGCCACGGTCGTCACGGCGGAAACCGCCACCACTGCCACCACTGCCGCTGCCACCACGGTCGTCGCGACGGAAACCGCCGCGGTCGTCATCACGACGCGGGCTGCTGGGCCGATCGTCGCGGTTGAAGGCCGGACGGTTGTCGTCCCGACGGAATCCTCCACCGCTGCTGCCACCGCGGTCGTCTCGGCGGGGGCCGCCCTGACGGTCGTCACGGCCACGGGGGGCACCGCCACCGCCACCGCCACCGCTGCTTCCGCCACGGCTGTCGTCGCGACGGAAGCCGCCACGGTCACCGCCACTGCGGTTGTCGTCGCGTCGGCCGGAGCCGCCGCGGTCGTTGTCACGGCGCGGGCCTCCGCGGTTGTCACCGCGGTCACCACTGTCACGACGGCGCTGGTCGCGCTCCGGTCGCTCGTCGGGAGAGTTGGTGGACATGGGTGACTCCTGTCATCGGTACCGCAAGTCATTCTCGCGCAGCCGGGTACCCGGCGCGCTTCGGTGAAACAAAAAAGGACCCTCAGCCCCAGCGAGTCGCTGGGACCAAGGGTCCTCCAAATTTAGTTCGGCGGCGTCCTACTCTCCCACAGGGTCCCCCCTGCAGTACCATCGGCGCTGTGAGGCTTAGCTTCCGGGTTCGGAATGTAACCGGGCGTTTCCCTCACGCTATGACCACCGAAACCCTGTCAGACGCCTCGTGATGAAACGAGGCCTCGAACGGGCAGCGAACAAGCACACTTTTTAATTGATTAAGTGAAACTGTTCAGCCAGCACAACCGTTCGTTGTCTGGGAACTACACAGTGGACGCGAGCAACTGAGGACAAGCCCTCGGCCTATTAGTACCAGTCACCTCCACCCGTTGCCGGGCTTCCAGATCTGGCCTATCAACCCAGTCGTCTACTGGGAGCCTTAACCCCTCGAGGGGGTGGGAATACTCATCTCGAAGCAGGCTTCCCGCTTAGATGCTTTCAGCGGTTATCCCTCCCGAACGTAGCCAACCAGCCATGCCCTTGGCAGGACAACTGGCACACCAGAGGTTCGTCCGTCCCGGTCCTCTCGTACTAGGGACAGCCCTTCTCAATATTCCTACGCGCACAGCGGATAGGGACCGAACTGTCTCACGACGTTCTAAACCCAGCTCGCGTACCGCTTTAATGGGCGAACAGCCCAACCCTTGGGACCGACTCCAGCCCCAGGATGCGACGAGCCGACATCGAGGTGCCAAACCATCCCGTCGATATGGACTCTTGGGGAAGATCAGCCTGTTATCCCCGGGGTACCTTTTATCCGTTGAGCGACGGCGCTTCCACAAGCCACCGCCGGATCACTAGTCCCGACTTTCGTCCCTGCTCGACCCGTCGGTCTCACAGTCAAGCTCCCTTGTGCACTTACACTCAACACCTGATTGCCAACCAGGCTGAGGGAACCTTTGGGCGCCTCCGTTACTCTTTAGGAGGCAACCGCCCCAGTTAAACTACCCATCAGACACTGTCCCTGATCCGGATCACGGACCCAGGTTAGACATCCAGCACGACCAGACTGGTATTTCAACGACGACTCCACCTGAACTGGCGTCCAAGCTTCACAGTCTCCCAGCTATCCTACACAAGCCGAACCGAACACCAATATCAAACTGTAGTAAAGGTCCCGGGGTCTTTCCGTCCTGCTGCGCGAAACGAGCATCTTTACTCGTAGTGCAATTTCACCGGGCCTATGGTTGAGACAGTCGAGAAGTCGTTACGCCATTCGTGCAGGTCGGAACTTACCCGACAAGGAATTTCGCTACCTTAGGATGGTTATAGTTACCACCGCCGTTTACTGGCGCTTAAGTTCTCAGCTTCGCCACCCCGAAGAGTGACTAACCGGTCCCCTTAACGTTCCAGCACCGGGCAGGCGTCAGTCCGTATACATCGCCTTACGGCTTCGCACGGACCTGTGTTTTTAGTAAACAGTCGCTTCTCGCTGGTCTCTGCGGCCACCCCCAGCTCATGGAGTAAATCCAATCACCGGTGATGGCCCCCCTTCTCCCGAAGTTACGGGGGCATTTTGCCGAGTTCCTTAACCATAGTTCACCCGAACGCCTCGGTATTCTCTACCTGACCACCTGAGTCGGTTTAGGGTACGGGCCGCCATGAAACTCGCTAGAGGCTTTTCTCGACAGCATAGGATCATCCACTTCACCACAATCGGCTCGGCATCAGGTCTCAGCCTTGATGTGTGACGGATTTGCCTATCACACGGCCTACACCCTTACCCCGGGACAACCACCGCCCGGGATGGACTACCTTCCTGCGTCACCCCATCACTCACCTACTACAGGTCTGGTCCGTCGGCTCCACCACTCCCCTTTGCCCGAAGGCTCCGGGGCGGCTTCACGGACTTAGCATCGCCTGGTTCGATGTTTGACGCTTCACAGCGGGTACCGGAATATCAACCGGTTATCCATCGACTACGCCTGTCGGCCTCGCCTTAGGTCCCGACTTACCCTGGGCAGATCAGCTTGACCCAGGAACCCTTAGTCAATCGGCGCACACGTTTCTCACGTGTGTATCGCTACTCATGCCTGCATTCTCACTCGTGAACCGTCCACCACTGCCTTCCGGCGCGGCTTCACCCGGCACACGACGCTCCCCTACCCATCACAGCGGGCGTTGGCCCTATTGCTGCAATGACACGACTTCGGCGGTACGCTTGAGCCCCGCTACATTGTCGGCGCGGAATCACTAGACCAGTGAGCTATTACGCACTCTTTCAAGGGTGGCTGCTTCTAAGCCAACCTCCTGGTTGTCTGTGCGACTCCACATCCTTTCCCACTTAGCGTACGCTTAGGGGCCTTAGTCGATGCTCTGGGCTGTTTCCCTCTCGACCATGGAGCTTATCCCCCACAGTCTCACTGCCGCGCTCTCACTTACCGGCATTCGGAGTTTGGCTAAGGTCAGTAACCCGGTAGGGCCCATCGCCTATCCAGTGCTCTACCTCCGGCAAGAAACACACGACGCTGCACCTAAATGCATTTCGGGGAGAACCAGCTATCACGGAGTTTGATTGGCCTTTCACCCCTAACCACAGGTCATCCCCCAGGTTTTCAACCCTGGTGGGTTCGGTCCTCCACGACCTCTTACAGCCGCTTCAACCTGCCCATGGCTAGATCACTCCGCTTCGGGTCTTGAGCGCGCTACTGAATCGCCCTATTCGGACTCGCTTTCGCTACGGCTTCCCCACACGGGTTAACCTCGCAACGCACCGCAAACTCGCAGGCTCATTCTTCAAAAGGCACGCAGTCACGACGCACTGAGTAAACTCAATGCGCGACGCTCCCACGGCTTGTAGGCACACGGTTTCAGGTACTATTTCACTCCGCTCCCGCGGTACTTTTCACCATTCCCTCACGGTACTATCCGCTATCGGTCACCAGGGAATATTTAGGCTTAGCGGGTGGTCCCGCCAGATTCACACGGGATTTCTCGGGCCCCGTGCTACTTGGGTGTCTCTCAAACGAGCCGTTGATGTTTCGACTACGGGGGTCTTACCCTCTACGCCGGACCTTTCGCATGTCCTTCGCCTACATCAACGGTTTCTGACTCGTCTCACAGCCGGCAGACTGTGAAAGAGAGATCCCACAACCCCCAAGCGCAACCCCTGCCGGGTCTCACACGCTTGAGGTTTGGCCTCATCCGGTTTCGCTCGCCACTACTCCCGGAATCACGGTTGTTTTCTCTTCCTGCGGGTACTGAGATGTTTCACTTCCCCGCGTTCCCTCCACATACCCTATGTGTTCAGGTATGGGTGACAGCCCATGACGACTGCCGGGTTTCCCCATTCGGAAACCCCCGGATCAAAGCCTGGTTGACGGCTCCCCGGGGACTATCGTGGCCTCCCACGTCCTTCATCGGTTCCTGGTGCCAAGGCATCCACCGTGCGCCCTTAAAAACTTGGCCACAGATGCTCGCGTCCACTGTGCAGTTCTCAAACAACGACCAACCACCCGTCACACACCACTTACGCGATGCTTCACCGGGGCCGGCACTGAAGGCAGCCTTTCGGCCGTACCTTCAGACACCCAACAGCGTGCCCGACACCCTCGCCACTCATGATCAGCTTTCCACGCTCCGAAGAGCAGTACTGGCAGCCCGAGATGACTGAGAGTGCCGAATAATCAACGTTCCACCCATGAGCAACCACCGTCGGACATTTGCCGACGTAATGGCCCTGGACCACCGGGCAAGCCCGGCGGCCTAGATGCTCCTTAGAAAGGAGGTGATCCAGCCGCACCTTCCGGTACGGCTACCTTGTTACGACTTCGTCCCAATCGCCAGTCCCACCTTCGACAGCTCCCTCCCACAAGGGGTTGGGCCACCGGCTTCGGGTGTTACCGACTTTCGTGACGTGACGGGCGGTGTGTACAAGGCCCGGGAACGTATTCACCGCAGCAATGCTGATCTGCGATTACTAGCAACTCCGACTTCATGGGGTCGAGTTGCAGACCCCAATCCGAACTGAGACAGGCTTTTTGAGATTCGCTCCGCCTCACGGCTTCGCAGCTCTTTGTACCTGCCATTGTAGCACGTGTGCAGCCCAAGACATAAGGGGCATGATGACTTGACGTCGTCCCCACCTTCCTCCGAGTTGACCCCGGCAGTCTCCTGTGAGTCCCCATCACCCCGAAGGGCATGCTGGCAACACAGAACAAGGGTTGCGCTCGTTGCGGGACTTAACCCAACATCTCACGACACGAGCTGACGACAGCCATGCACCACCTGTACACCGACCACAAGGGGGGCACTATCTCTAATGCTTTCCGGTGTATGTCAAGCCTTGGTAAGGTTCTTCGCGTTGCGTCGAATTAAGCCACATGCTCCGCTGCTTGTGCGGGCCCCCGTCAATTCCTTTGAGTTTTAGCCTTGCGGCCGTACTCCCCAGGCGGGGAACTTAATGCGTTAGCTGCGGCACCGACGACGTGGAATGTCGCCAACACCTAGTTCCCACCGTTTACGGCGTGGACTACCAGGGTATCTAATCCTGTTCGCTCCCCACGCTTTCGCTCCTCAGCGTCAGTAATGGCCCAGAGATCCGCCTTCGCCACCGGTGTTCCTCCTGATATCTGCGCATTTCACCGCTACACCAGGAATTCCGATCTCCCCTACCACACTCTAGCTAGCCCGTATCGAATGCAGACCCGGGGTTAAGCCCCGGGCTTTCACACCCGACGTGACAAGCCGCCTACGAGCTCTTTACGCCCAATAATTCCGGACAACGCTTGCGCCCTACGTATTACCGCGGCTGCTGGCACGTAGTTAGCCGGCGCTTCTTCTGCAGGTACCGTCACTCTCGCTTCTTCCCTGCTGAAAGAGGTTTACAACCCGAAGGCCGTCATCCCTCACGCGGCGTCGCTGCATCAGGCTTTCGCCCATTGTGCAATATTCCCCACTGCTGCCTCCCGTAGGAGTCTGGGCCGTGTCTCAGTCCCAGTGTGGCCGGTCGCCCTCTCAGGCCGGCTACCCGTCGTCGCCTTGGTGAGCCACTACCTCACCAACAAGCTGATAGGCCGCGGGCTCATCCTTCACCGCCGGAGCTTTTAACCCCCACCCATGCAGGCAGGAGTGTTATCCGGTATTAGACCCCGTTTCCAGGGCTTGTCCCAGAGTGAAGGGCAGATTGCCCACGTGTTACTCACCCGTTCGCCACTAATCCACCCCGAAAGGCTTCATCGTTCGACTTGCATGTGTTAAGCACGCCGCCAGCGTTCGTCCTGAGCCAGGATCAAACTCTCCGTGAATGTTTTCCCGTAATCGGGACGACACCACGAGAGCGGAACAACCGGTCGGAATAGGACCGGCGTTCACAGCGTCCTCGCTGATGCGCCTGCCGGAACAATGCCCGGCAGGACTTTTTCAAAGGAACCTCGTCCCGACCGAACGGCCGGAGACGGGGTATCAACAAATCTGGCGTTGATTTTTGGCACGCTGTTGAGTTCTCAAGGAACGGACGCTTCCTTTGTACTCACCCTCTCGGGCTTTCCTCCGGGCGCTTCCCTTCGGTCTTGCGTTTCCGACTCTATCAGACCGTTTCCGTATCCGATTTCCTCGGCGCTTTCCAGGTAATCCGCTTTCGCGTTTCCCTTTCCGGCGGCTCCGACTCTATCAGATCCTTTCGGGCCTGACCCCCAGTCAGCGGGGTTTGTCTTCCGGCCCTTTCAGCGCTTTCGCGTTTCGCGGCCTTTCGACATTCACTACGTTAACCGATTCCCTCGGCGACTCATAATCGAGTTCCGCGGGCTCCAATTCAGACGTGCAGGCACGCCGAATAGGCCCCCGCTGAGGGGAAGTCGTAGGTAGTGGGTGGCCGCTCTCGGCTGCTGGCTGAACGCCGTAACCGGTTCAAGCGGCTCGGGCCACATTACGGATCCCGAAGGGGCGCGTCAAGTTGAACAGCGGCGGGGCGCATGCGCTCTATAAGGACTCGCCGTCGGGTCGTCGGTGACCCGGAAACGCCCGGAGTGAACACCTCCGTCGCCGCCGTCTCCGGTGCGTGGACCGTTGCGTACCTGGTCGGAGGGGACGGGGTACCTCCCGGCAAGGTCAGGGGCGAACCCTCGGGCCGCAGGCGCCCGCTCCGTCGAACGACCGGTCCACTCCCAGTGCCGTCGCGTGGCACGCCGACCCTTTGGCCAGTTCCCTGCCGTATCGGGCCGAGAGTCGACGTTTACAAGCGAGGTCCGGTCCTCGGACAGGAGCGCCCCATGATGCGCCCGTCGAAGCCGGAAGCCAGCTCGATGGCGCCCGAACGATCATGTGATGTGATGCCTTCCGCCACTCGGGGTAGGCGCGCGGGCACAGCGCGCCGGAATCGGGAGACGGAACAGCGGAACGGGGGCGCCATGTCGAGCGGGCGGGACTCTTTCGTGCCGGTCTCCGGTACCCGACCATTGCTGACACGCGCCTTGACCCGAGAGTCAAGCCGAGCCCGGCTCTTCCTGACTGCCGGGGGATGGCGCCCCACCGATGCGGACGCCGCCGCGGCCGGCCGGGTCCTGGCTCGCCTCACCGCCCTGCTCCCCGCCCGTGGAGCCTCCGCCGCACGGACGCGGGCCACGGACCGGGACCGACGGCTCCAGCGGATCTGGCGCACCACGGTGCATCACCTCGACGCAGGCGCCGTCAGCGCGTCGGCCGCCGCCCTTCTGGCCGCCGTCGCTCGCGCCTTCCTGCCCTGGCACGCCGCCCCCAACCCGCCGGCCGCCGCCGCGGCTCCGCGCTATCCGGTGTCCCAGGACACCGCCGACGGCTTGCCGGTCCCCCCGACCGAGGCAGGCGAAGCCCTGCTCCCCGACCTGACCGAACTGTTCTCCGCCCTGGCCGCCCCGAACCCGTCCGGGACCACCGCTCTCACGCCCCCGGCCGTTCCGTGGGAGGTCCGCTACACAGGTCGGTTCCGGCATTACGGCAGGCCCGCACCCGGCGTGTGGACGGCCGACACGGTCCACTGTCCTGGGTGCGCGCGTGCGGATGGTCCTTGGACAGTGGCCGGCGACTGGTGCCTGATCTCCCTGGGCTGCCCTTGCGGGCTGGTGACCGACGAGCACGGCCTCACCTTCTCCGAGGTCTGGCTCCGCCTGCCGGACTCGTGAGCGAGCGTCGCCATCAGCCTGCCCCGGCAGGCCAAGGCGCTGCGCTCAGTCCGGCTTGGCTCTCGGGCTCAGTCGGTACGCCGAGACCGTTGGATCACCGGCGAGATAGAAACGGTGCTGCCAGTCGTGGGCTCTGCTCACGCCTACCCGAGGTCCGGCCCGTACGAGCGCGGCGGGTACCGGCTCGCCCTCGGACAGTGCGACCGAGGCGTCCGTCAGCAGGTCTGTGCCGTTGTGTTCCGCCGTGATGCCGAGCGCCTGGCAGAAGTTCCCCGGACCCCGCGCGAGACGTGGACTCTCGACCTTGTCCCCTCGCCGCTCGCGTGCCAGGTCTTCCCCTTCGATGACCCTGCCTGCCCGGATGAGGACAGCCGAAGCGATGCCGTCCGCCCCGGTGACGACGTTGGCGCACCAGTGGAGACCGTGAGACCTGTAGACGTACAGATGTCCTGCGGGCCCGAACATGACGGCGTTGCGTGGTGTCCTGCCCCGGTAGGCGTGGGAGGCCGGGTCGGCCGCGCCGGAGTACGCCTCGGTCTCCGTGATCGTGATGCTCACGGTTCCCTCGGGTGTCTCGTGGGTGAGGACGGCACCGAGCAGGTCGGCGGCGACTTCTTCGGCGGGGCGGGCGAGGGCGGCCCTCATGCCGACCGCCTTGCCGGGCCATGAGTCTCCGTGCGGCGCGGCTCGATCGGACCGTCCGGGGCGGCACGTACGAGGACGTGTCCCGGCAGGTCGGGGGTGACGTCGAGGACAGGGCGGTCGAAGGAGTCCCGCGTCAGGGGCGTACGGTCAGGGGCCGCGATCATGGCGTACGAGCGTAGTCCCTCCGCCCACCCTGGCGCGGCGGCGTCCGGAGCCGTTCGGAGCAGTCCGGACGGATATGTGCCCGCGGGGTGGTCAGGGGTCCTCTCCCTTGTAAGGGTGAGGACGCGGAACCGGTCGGGGCCGGATCGCGTTTGTAGGGATCAAAGGATCCAGACGGGCAGAGAACGAACAGGCATTGCCTGGGGAGGAAGTGACGACATGGGGTTCAAGCGGCTGCTTGCGAGCTTGGGGGCCGGTGGGGCTTCGGTCGAGACGGTGCTGACCGAGGCCAACACCGTTCCGGGCGGCGTCGTCCAGGGTGAGGTGCGGATCCAGGGTGGTTCGGTCGACCAGTCGATCGAGGGTCTGTCGGTCGGCCTGCAGGCCAAGGTCGAGGTCGAGGGCCACGACGACCAGGAGTACAAGCAGAACATCGAGTTCACGAAGCTGCGGCTCGGCGGGGCCTTCCAGCTCCAGGCCGGCGCCGTGCACACGGTCCCGTTCGGTCTGGAGATCCCGTGGGAGACGCCGATCACCATGATCGACGGGCAGAGCCTGCGCGGGATGAACATCGGTGTCACCACCGAGCTGCAGATCGCCCGCGCCATCGACCCGGGTGACCTCGACCCGGTCAACGTGCACCCGCTGCCGGCGCAGAAGGCGATTCTCGACGCCTTCATCCAGCTCGGCTTCCGCTTCAAGAACGCGGACATGGAGAAGGGCCACATCCGCAACACCCGTCAGCGGCTGCCGTTCTACCAGGAGATCGAGTTCTACCCGCCGTCGCAGTACCGCGGACTGAACCAGGTGGAGCTGAGCTTCGTCGCGGACGACCGTGCGATGGACGTCATCCTGGAGATGGACAAGAAGCCGGGCCTCTTCAGTGAGGGCAGCGACTCGTTCCGTTCCTTCCAGGTGGGACTGCACGACTTCCAGGGCACGGACTGGGCCGGATACCTGAACCAGTGGCTGTCGGAGGTCGGCAGCAAGCGCAGCTGGTTCTAGGCTCGCAGTACGGAATCCGCCGTTCAGGAGGTACTGACGTGACCGAGCTCAAGAGGCCGCCGCTCCCGCACGACTTCCATCCGCCGGTGCCGGCGTTCACGGTCGCCAGCGAGGATGTCGAGCCGGGCGCGGTGCTGAAGGACGCGCAGGTCCACGCGGCCGGGAACACCTCGCCGCAGCTGAGCTGGGAGGGCTTTCCGCCGGAGACCAAGAGCTTCGCCGTGACGTGCTTCGATCCGGACGCCCCGACGGGGAGCGGATTCTGGCACTGGGTGCTGTTCGACGTCCCGGCCTCGGTGACGGAGCTGCCCACGGGCGCGGGCAGCGGCAAGTTCGAGGGTCTGCCCGACGGTGCCGTCCAGGTGCGCAACGACTACGGGTCCCGGGACTTCGGCGGCGCCGCGCCGCCGGCCGGGGACCCCGCGCACCGGTACGTCTTCACGGTGTACGCCGTGGATCAGGAGAAGCTCGGTCCCGACGCGGACGTGTCCCCCGCCGTGGTGGGCTTCAATCTGCGGTTCCACACGCTGGCGCGCGCCCAGTTGATCGGTGAGTACGCCGCTCCCGCCGCAGACTGACGTTCGCCGAACGTTTGCCCGCCTCTGGTCATGGAATTGATCAGGGGCGGGCACTTTTTTATTGCGTTGTCCATCTCGGCGTGCCCGGCCAGAGTTGATCCCAGCCCGCCGCAGGTGGGCCGGTGCGCAATAGGAGGTGGGCTGGATGCGGGACACGCTGGTACTGAACGCGAGCTTTGAGCCGTTGTCGACGGTGACGTTGAACCGAGCCGTCGTTCTGGTGCTGACGGACAAGGCCGTCGTCGAGCAGGCTCACCCCGAACTGCGCATGCGCGGTGCCGCGCTGGACATACCCGTGCCCCGGGTGATCAGGCTCTGCCGCTACGTCCGGGTGCCGTTCCGAAGACAAGCGCCGTGGTCGAGGCGGGGTGTGCTGGTACGCGACCGGCACCGGTGCGCCTACTGCGGGCGCCGGGCCACGACCGTGGACCACGTCGTGCCGCGGGCTCAGGGCGGTCAGGACTCCTGGCTGAACACCGTGGCCTCGTGTGCCGAGGACAATCACCGCAAGGCCGACCGTACCCCGGAGCAGGCCCAGATGCCCTTGCTGCGGCAGCCGTTCGAGCCGACGCCCGCGGACGCCATGCTGCTGGCGCTCGGTCAGGACGACTTCGACGCGCTGCCGGAGTGGCTGGCCCAGCCGGCCGCGTAACCCGTACGACATGACGATGGGGCCCACCTCCCGCGGGAGGTGGGCCCCATCGTCATAGTGCATCGTCCTACGGCATCAGTCCGTGATGGACGGTTTCTCGCGGCGCTCGTTGCCGTCGCCGGAGTCCCTGGAAGAACCCCGGTTGCCCGAACCCCCGCCCAGGTTGCCGAAGTTACCCATGGCACCGCTGAGGCCCTTGAGGGCGTCGCCGATCTCGCTGGGCACGATCCAGAGCTTGTTGGCGTCGCCCTCGGCGATCTTCGGGAGCATCTGGAGGTACTGGTAGGAGAGGAGCTTCTGGTCCGGGTCTCCGGCGTGGATGGCCTCGAAGACCGTGCGAACGGCCTGGGCCTCGCCCTCGGCGCGCAGGGCCGCGGCCTTGGCCTCACCTTCGGCACGCAGGATCGCGGACTGCTTCTCGCCTTCCGCGGTGAGGATCTGGGACTGGCGGATGCCTTCCGCGGTGAGGATCGCGGCGCGCTTGTCACGGTCGGCGCGCATCTGCTTCTCCATCGAGTCCTGGATGGAGGTGGGCGGTTCGATCGCCTTCAGCTCGACGCGGTTGACGCGGATGCCCCACTTGCCGGTGGCCTCGTCGAGGACGCCGCGCAGGGCCGCGTTGATCTCCTCGCGGGAGGTGAGGGTCCGCTCCAGGTCCATGCCGCCGATGATGTTGCGCAGGGTGGTGACGGTGAGCTGCTCGATCGCCTGGATGTAGCTGGCGACCTCGTACGTCGCGGCTCGCGCGTCGGTGACCTGGTAGTAGATGACGGTGTCGATGTTGACGACCAGGTTGTCCTGGGTGATCACCGGCTGCGGCGGGAACGGCACGACCTGTTCGCGCAGGTCGATGCGGTTGCGGATCGAGTCTATGAACGGGACGACGATGTTGAGGCCTGCGTTCAGCGTCCGCGTGTAGCGGCCGAAACGCTCGACGATGGCGGCGCTGGCCTGCGGGATGACCTGGATGGTCTTGATCAGGGCGATGAAGACCAGCACCACCAGAATGATCAGGACGATGATGATCGGTTCCATCGATGCTCCCCGTACCCTTCTCCACTCGGCAATTCCGAAAGATCTTATGGGTGTTGAAGATCTTGCTGGACGAGTCTGACAGAACGTCGTCTGCCACGTGGGGCGTTCGGTTCACTTGCGTTGTACGAGGTCACATGACGATGGCCGTGGCTCCGTCGATGTCCACGACATCCACTTCCTGGCCCACCTCGTAGGCCAGTGCGCCGTCGAGGGCGCGCGCGGACCAGATCTCCCCGCCGAGCTTGATGCGGCCGGCGCCCGAACTGTCCACGCGTTCCAGGACGATGGCCTGCCTGCCCTTCAACGCCTCGATCCCGGTCGCGAGTTCGGGGCGCTGGGCACGGTGCCTGGCCGCGATGGGGCGTACGACGGCGATGAGCGCGACCGACACGGCGACGAAGACGAGTACCTGGATGACGACACCGCCGCCGAGACCTGCGGCGACCGCCGCGGCGACGGCACCCACGGAGAGCATGCCGAACTCCGGCATCGCGGTCACCACGAGCGGGATGCCGAGTCCGGCCGCCCCGACCAGCCACCACACCCATGCGTTGATGTCGTTCACGTGGTCATGGTAGGACCGCGCTCCCCCGGCGGACAGAGCGCGCGATCAAGTCGGGTACGCCGGGTGACGGGGGTGCGTCCGCGTGTGGTGACGGTTTCAGGCCATCGGCAGGCCCTGCGCGGTCCAGCGCTCGCCGACCTGCTCGACGACGAGGGGAAGGCCGAAGCAGAGGGAGAGGTTGCGCGAGGTGAGTTCGAGCTCCAGCGGGCCCGCGGCGAGCACCTTGCCCTGACGGATCATCAGGACGTGGGTGAAGCCCGGGGCGATCTCCTCGACGTGGTGCGTGACCATGATCATGGAGGGGGCGATCGGGTCGCGGGCGAGCCGGCCGAGGCGGCGCACGAGGTCCTCACGGCCACCGAGGTCGAGGCCGGCCGCGGGCTCGTCGAGGAGCAGCAGCTCGGGGTCGGTCATCAGGGCGCGGGCGATCAGGGTGCGCTTGCGCTCGCCCTCGGAGAGGGTGCCGAACCTGCGCTCCAGGTAGTCGCTCATGCCGAGGCGGTCGAGGAAGGCACGGGCGCGCTGCTCGTCGATGTCCTCGTAGTCCTCGTGCCAGCCGGCGGTCATGCCGTACGCGGCGGTGAGGACGGTCTGGAGGACCGTCTGGCGCTTGGGGAGCTTCTCGGCCATCGCGATACCGGCGATGCCGATGCGCGGACGCAGGTCGAAGACGTCGACCTTGCCGAGGGTCTCACCGAGGATGGTCGCAGTGCCCGCACTGGGGAAGAGGTAGCTGGAGGCGACGTTCAGGAGGGTCGTCTTCCCGGCGCCGTTGGGGCCGAGGATGACCCAGCGCTCCCCCTCCTTGACCGACCAGGAGACCTGGTCCACCAGAGCCCGGCCCTCGCGGACCACGGATACGTCCACCAGCTCCAGTACATCGCTCATGAGCGCGTTGTCTCCCATTGCAGTCTCGGCCGTCGCTTACGTCTGTGGACGAAGCCCCCAGGGAAAACCTACGCCACCGGTCGGCCACCCCGACCCATCGGCCGGTCCTTAGGGTGGGGGCATGCTCTCGGAACCACGCTCAGGACAGCTGACGGCATGGGGAAACGCCCTATTGGCCGGACTTGTTTCTCCGGACGACGCCATGCTCGCCATCGTCGGGGACGACGCGGTGCACCGGGTCGAGGGGTTGCCCGACGAGTCGGCGCCCGTCGGGCTCACGCTCGCCCTCGGCCGGCTGCGCACGCTCGGGGTGACCGGACTGCGGGTCGCGCTGCCCGCGCCGGGGCATCCGCTCGGGCTCAGCGGACCGCCCGAGTTCAACGCGCGCGCCCTCGACGCCGAGGAGGCCGTGGTCTGCCACGGCGCGGCGCTGGGGCTCGTGCCCGAGGTGTACGAGGCCGGGCCCGCCGGCGATGTGCATGTCGAGGTCGTCTGGCGCTGCCTCGCCGTACGCGAGGCGCCGCCCGCCGACGTGCCCTCGCTCGGGGAGGCCGAGCGGGAGCTGGCGGAGGCGCTCCGCGAGGCGACGGAGGCGCTGTCACGGCTGGACGTGGCCGGCTCGGGGCCGGTCGCGGCGGCGGCGATCGACGCGTTCCGGGCGCGGGCGGAGCGGGGGCGCGAGGTGCTGGCCCCCGGGTACCCGCCGCGTGCGGTACGGGTGCTGGAACTGGCTCAGCGGGTCGGGGCGCTGATCTCCGTGGCGCACGAGAGCGGGCACGGCGGCGCGGTGAGCGCGTCGGAGATGGCCGCGCGGGCCGAGGCGCTGCGACCGGTGGAACGGACGGCCCGGCGGGCGCAGGTGGCCGCGTACAACGCCTTCGTGGAGGAACGCGAACGCGGGGTGGGCTGAGCACGGGGCGGCGCGGGGCCGGACATGGCGCTGCGCCGGGCACGGCTGAGCGCTGGGCGCCGGGCCGGGCACGGTGGCTTCCTTGCCGTGCGCGGCCTGCGGACCGTCATCGGAGCGCGGGAGCCCGGCACGCACACCTTGCGCGGCGCGCGTGCCGGGTGCTTCGAGTGCCGTGCGTGCTCCAGGCGGGGCGCTCGCGTGCCGGAGCGCGCCGGACAGTGGGGGCGCCCCGCGAACTCCCGCGCCGGGGAGCTTGTGTGCGGGTGGAGCGGGTGGGGCGTGCTCCAGGGTGCGGGGTGCCGGGGACCACATGCCGAAGGGCCCCACGAAACGTTTCCGTTCGTGGGGCCCTTCCGGACGGGGTGTCTCAGCCGTTGACGCCCGCGTTGCCGAACGTCGGGTTCAGGAGGCCGACGACGTTCACGGAGTCGCCCACGACGTTGACGGGGACGTGGACGGGGATCTGGGCGACGTTGCCCGAGACGGCGCCCGGCGAGTGCGCGGCCGCGCCCTCGGCACCCGAGTCGGCGACAGCGGCACCGGCACCGGCACCCACGGCGATACCGACGACGGTGACGGCCAGGGCGGCCTTCTTGGCGATGTTCATGGGAAGCGTTCCTCCTGCGTTCACGGCTCCGACCCTGTCGCGGGTCGTACGCTGAGCAACGCCGGAGAGCCGGGGACGGCACGGGAAGGCCTGCCGATTGCCCCGTCCGGTTCAGTCCGCGGATGAGCGGACAAGCCGACCGGCCCCCAGGGAGTCCCTGGAAGGCCGGTGGTCGTGGTCGCCTCGACGGGGAACCTCAGCGGTTGAGGCCGAGGTTGCCGAAAGCCGGGTTCAGGGCGCCGATGACGTTCACGCTGTTGCCGACCACGTTCACCGGGACGTCGACCGGGGCCTGGACGAGGTTGCCGGAGACGACGCCCGGGGAGCCCACGGCTTTGCCGCCCGCCGACGCGCCGTCCGCCGCCGAGGCCATGCCCGCACCGGCGGCGACCAGACCGCCGGCCACCATCGCGACAGCCGTGAACTTCTTCAGGTTCTTCACTTGCGAAACCCCTCCTCGCGAACACCGCGGCGGACCGCCGCGACGCACTGGAGAACGGCCGGACCCCACGGAGGATGCGCCATCCGGGTGACATACACACGACGGTATGAATCTCATCCCGGAGCGAAACCCTCCGAATTGACGATCAGTCCGTGATTCCGTGCCGCACCGCCCAGAGCGCGGCCTGGGTGCGGTCGGCGAGGTCGAGTTTCATCAGGATGTTCGAGACGTGGGTCTTCACCGTCTTCTCGGAGAGGACGAGGGCGCGGGCGATCTCCCGGTTGGAGCGGCCGTCCGCGATCAGACCGAGCACCTCCCGCTCCCGTTCGGTGAGCGAAACACCTCTCCCCTGACCCGAGTTGACCTCTTCCTGGGACAGCAGGGCGCTCGCGACCTCGGATTGCAGGACGACGTGTCCCGCGTGGACCGAGCGGATGGCCCCGGCCAGCGCGTCCGGGTCGACGTCCTTGTACACATACCCGGCGGCGCCCGCGCGCAGGGCCGGCACCACCGTGCGCTGCTCGGTGAAACTGGTGACGATCAGCACGCGCGCGGGGTTGGCGAGTTCGCGGAGCTTGCGCAGCGCGTCGATGCCGTCCATCCCCGGCATCTTGACGTCCATGAGCACGATGTCCGGTTTCAACTCCTCGGCGCGGGCGACGCCGTCGGCTCCGTCGGACGCCTCCCCGACGACCTCGATGTCGTCCTGGACTTCCAGGAAGGTGCGCAGTCCCCGGCGGACGACCTGGTGGTCGTCGACGAGCAGCACCTTGATTGCGTCAGCCACCAGGGACCTCCATCTCGATCACGGTGCCCTTCCCGGGCGCCGATTCCACGGTGAGTGTGCCGCCGACCCCGCTCGCCCGGTCCCGCATGGACACCAGGCCGAGATGGCGGCCGGCGCTGCGTATCGCGGTGGGGTCGAAGCCGCTGCCGTCGTCGCGGACGTGCAGCACGGCGCCGGGGCCGCGCCGGTCCAGGGTGACGTCGACGCGGGCGGCGCCGGAGTGCCGCAGCGCGTTGTGCAGGGCCTCCTGGGAGACCCTCAGCACGGCCTCCTCCTGGGAGGCGGGCAGTGCTCGTACACCGTGGCTGGAGAAGGTCACGCGCGCGGAGTGGGCGCGGTCGAGGACCTGGATCTGGGTGCGCAGGGTGGCGACGAGCCCGTCCTCGTCGAGGGCCGCGGGGCGCAACTCGACGACGGCGGCGCGCAGTTCTTCGGTGGCCTCCGCGGCGAGCGCGGCCACGTGCTGGAGTTCGCCCTTGGCGCGGGAGGGGTCGCGGTCGACGAGGGTGGCGGCGGCCTGCGCGGTCAGGCGCAGGGAGAACAGCTTCTGGCTGACGGCGTCGTGCAGTTCGTGCGCGAGCCGGGAGCGCTCCTCGGCGATGGTGAGTTCGCGGCTGCGTTCGTAGAGCCGGGCGTTGGTCAGGGCGATCGCCGCGTGCTGGGCGAGGATGGTGAGGAGTTCCTCGTCGTCCTCGGTGAAGCCGCAGCGGCCGTCCGGCCGGGGACACGGCGGCTCCCCCTCGGGCCGCACCTTGTTCGCGAGGAAGAGTGCGCCGATGATCTCGTCGCCGTCGCGGATGGGCAGGCCCAGGAAATCGGACATGTCGGGGTGGGCCGCGGGCCAGCCCTCGAAGCGGGGGTCCTTGCGCACGTCGGCCAGGCGCTCGGGGCGGGCCTCGCGCAGCATCGCGGCGAGGATGCCGTGCTGGCGCGGGAGCGGTCCGATGGCTTTCCACTGCGCGTCGCTGACCCCGTCGACGACGAACTGGGCGAAGCCTCCGTGATCGTCGGGCACGCCCAGCGCCGCGTACTGCGCGTCGAGCAGTTCGCGCGCCGAAGCGACGATCGTCTTGAGGACGTCGCGCACTTCGAGATGCCTGCTCATGGCCAGCAACGCGGAGCTCACCGCGTACAGGCCCGACCGGGGTCCATGACTCATGACCCCAAACTACCGGCGGGGTGTGACACCGCGTATCGGCCCGGTGGCCTCGTCCTCCGGGCCATTGGGCCTAGGACGAAGGGACCCTGATCATTGCGGCCCGCGCACGAGGCGCCCGGGCGGGCCGCGTTCCTACCGTGAGGACACCCGCCGGGAAGGCGGGCTGAGCGAGGGGACGGATGTCATGCCGGTAGCGATCATCACAGGGGCCTCGAAGGGGCTGGGGAGGGCGCTCGGAGCGGCTCTGGCCGAGCGCGGCTGGGATCTGGTGCTCGACGCCAGGACGGCCGGGGTGCTGGAGGAGACCGCGGAGGCGCTCCGCGCGTACGGGACGCGGGTGGAGGCCCTCCCGGGGGACGTGACGGACGCCGGTCACCGCGCCGACCTGGTGGCCTCGGCCCGGAAGCTGGGCGGTGTCGACCTGCTCGTCAACAACGCGAGCGCGCTGGGCGCGGAGCCGCTGGTGCGCCTGGAGGAGCTGGATCCCGAGGGGCTGCGGCGGGCTCTGGAGGTCAATGTGGTGGCCGTGCTGGGTCTGGTCCAGGAGGCGCTGCCGCTGCTGAGGGCGGCCGGAGCGGGCGCGGTCGTCGGCGTCAGCTCGGACGCCGCGGTCCAGGCGTACGAGACATGGGGCGGCTACGGGGCCTCGAAGGCGGCGCTGGACCATCTCTCGGCGGTGCTCGGTGAGGAGGAGCCCGGCCTGCGGGTGTGGGCTGTGGATCCGGGGGACATGGAGACGGACCTCTACGCGGCGGCCGTACCGGACGACGACGGTCCGCGGCCGGCGCCGACCAGCGCGGTTCCGGCCTTCCTGCGTCTGCTCGACGAGCGGCCTGCCAGCGGGCGCTACACGGCTTCGGATCTGCTGGAGGAGCGGTGACGACGGCGACGGGGGCCTCTCGGGCCGGGCGCGGCCGGGCGTGGGGAAGCGTTCCGGAGGAGTTGTCGGCGCGGGTGCCGGCGGAGCAGCGCGGTCCCGGCCTCGACCGGGATTCCGTACGGCTGCTGGTGTCACGCGGTACCGAGGTGTCGCATCACGCGTTCGTGGAGCTGCCCGGGCGGCTGAGGGCCGGGGACCTGCTGATCGTCAACACCTCGGCCACTCTGGCGGCGGCCGTGGACGGGCGGATCGGGCACGCGCGCGTGGTGGTGCACTTCTCCACGCGCGGCGACGACGGGCGGTGGGCGGTCGAACTGCGGGATCCCGACAGCCGGGGAACCACGCGCGCGCGTGCGGGCGGCCCCGGGGGGACAGTGGTGTGCCTGCCGGGGGACGCTCGCCTCGTCCTGGAGGAGCCGCTGACCCCGCGGGGGCAGCGGCTGTGGTGGGGGCGGGTGCCGGACGCGGACGTGCTGGGGCTGCTGCGGCGGTACGGGCGGCCCATCCGCTACTCCTACACGGACCGGGACCAGCCGCTGTCCGTGTACCAGACGGTTTTCGCGCTGCCGTCGGACGACGGGGCGGGAAGCGCGGAGATGCCGAGCGCGGCGCGCCCCTTCACTTCGCGTCTGGTGGCGGAGCTGGTGAGCCGGGGGGTGCAGTTCGCGCCGGTCACCCTGCACACGGGGGTCGCCTCGGCGGAGTCGCACGAGCCTCCGTATCCGGAGCGGTACGAGGTTCCGGCGGTGTCGGCCCGGCTGATCAACGCCGCGCGGGCCGGCGGAGGCCGGATCATCGCGGTCGGTACGACGGCGGTGCGGGCCGTGGAGTCCGCGACCGGTGAGGACGGGCTGGTCCGGGCGGCGAAGGGGTGGACCGGTCTCGTGGTGACTCCGGAGCGCGGCGTGCGGGCCGTCGACGGGCTGCTGACCGGGCTGCACGAGCCGGAGGCCTCGCATCTGCTGATGCTGGAGGCGATCGCGGGAGGGGCGGCGGTCGAGCGTGCGTACGAGGAGGCGCTGCGCGGGCGCTACCTCTGGCACGAGTTCGGCGACGTGCACCTCATCCTCCCCGAGAGGCCTCACTCTGAGCGTTACTCTCGCAACTCCACGTCAGAATGATCGTGGTCCCCTGTGAGCCCGCGCATAGGGTCCACGTCACGTACGAAGGTGCATAGGAGATAAAAGGGACAAGGTGAACAGGGAAGACATGCCAGTCTGCCCCAATTTGTCCCATCTGCGTCCACTACCCAGCTTCGTAGGTCACAGCTTTGCCAGGGCATTTTGCGACCGCTAAGAATTGCTCATGTCGCTCAGCGCCTCGGGTTCTCCCCCGGGGCGTTTGTTCCGGAAACACAGTCCCCAACCGGGACGAAGAGCGACCTCCGCGCTATTCGAAGAGGTCTGTCAGTCATGCTCAAGAACATTGCCGCTCGTGGTCGTAGTCCGAAGCTGACGAAGCTCCACAAGTACTCGGTCGCCGGTGTGGCCACCCTCGGTGCCGCCACCCTCGCGTTCTCCCTGGCGCCGGGCGGCTCCCACACCACCACGGACGCCGCCGCCGCCTCCACGGCGCCCGTCGCCTACAGCGGAAAGCAGATCAAGGGCGTCGAGTCCGACGTGGCCGGCACGAGCGCCGCCGATCTGAAGGCCAAGACCATCGAGGCCAAGCACAAGGCGGCGGACTCCGCGGCCGCGGCGAAGAAGAAGGCCGCCCAGGCGGCGGCCGCCAAGAAGAAGGCCGCCGCCCAGGCCGCCGCGAAGAAGAAGGCCGCCGCCCAGGCCGACGCGAGGAAGAAGGCCGCCGCCGCGAGCCGCTCCACGCAGCGCATCAAGATGCAGACGGTCTCCGCGAAGACGTACGCCAACAACCTCGACGGCTGGATCCGCGAGTCCCTCGACATCATGAAGGCGAAGGGCATCCCCGGCTCGTACCACGGGCTGCACAAGAACATCATGCGTGAGTCCTCGGGCAACCCGATGGCCATCAACGACTGGGACATCAACGCCATCAACGGCATCCCGTCGAAGGGTCTGCTCCAGGTCATCCCGCCGACGTTCAAGGCGTACCACGTGGAAGGCACCTCGTGGGACATCTACAACCCGGTCGCCAACATCACCGCCGCCGCCAACTACGCGGCCGACAAGTACGGTTCCATGGACAACGTGAACAGCGCGTACTGAGGACTCAGCGCGGAGTTCCCACACAGACGCCGAAGGGCGGCACCCCGATCAGGGGTGCCGCCCTCGCGTCGTTCCCGGGCCTCTACTTGCGCATGACCTCGGGCTCGTGGCGGCGCAGGAAGCGGGCCACGAAGAAGCCGCAGGCGACACCGAGGACGATCAGCGCGATCATGTCCACGGTCCAGGCTCCGGCCGTGTGGTCCCACAACGGGTCCGTGCTCGTCGGGTCGTCCTGGTTCGGGAAGATGTTGTTCAGGTCCAGCGTGGCCCCGGACGCGGCCACCGCCCAGCGGGCCGGCATCAGGTACGAGAACTGGTTGACGCCCACCGTGCCGTTCAGGATGAACAGACAGCCGGTGAAGACCACCTGGACGATCGCGAACATGACCAGCAGCGGCATGGTCTTCTCCGCGGTCTTCACCAGCGAGGAGATGATCAGGCCGAACATCATCGACACGAAGCCCAGAGCCATGATCGGCAGCGTGAGCTCGACCTTGGGCAGGCTCTTGAGGATCAGACCCTCGGACGGGACCTCGCGGCTGCCGAAGCCGATGGCGCCGACCAGCGCGCCCTGCAGCATGGTGATCACACCGAGGACGATCACCTTGGACATCAGGTACGCCGAACGCGACAGACCCGTCGCGCGCTCCCGCTCGTAGATCACCCGTTCCTTGATCAGCTCACGGACCGAGTTGGCGGCGCCCGCGAAACACGCCCCGACCGCGAGGATCAGCAGCACCGTCGTGGCGGTGCCGTTCGCGACATGGGCGCCCGACGGCAGGATCTTGTCGTTGACCAGCAGCGTCTTGCCGTTGTCGATGAGCAGGCTGACCGAGCCCAGGACAGCGGGCAGGATCACCGTCAGCGCGAGGAAGCCCTTGTCCGACACGATCACCGAGACATAGCGGCGCATCAGCGTCATCAGCTGGGAGCCCCAGCTCTGCGGCTTCGGCGGCTTCATCGCCTGCGCGGACGGCATCTGCGTCGACTGCGGAGCCACCGCGTCGATGTCCGCCGCGTACATCTGGTAGTGCTGCGAGCCCTTCCATCGGCCCGCCCAGTCGTAGTCGCGGTAGTTCTCGAACGCGGAGAACACATCGGCCCAGGTCTCGTAGCCGAAGAAGTTCAGCGCCTCCTCCGGCGGACCGAAGTAGGCGACGGAGCCGCCGGGCGCCATCACGAGGAGCTTGTCGCAGATAGCGAGCTCCGCCACCGAGTGCGTGACGACGAGGACCGTACGGCCGTCGTCGGCGAGGCCGCGCAGCAGCTGCATGACATCGCGGTCCATGCCCGGGTCGAGACCGGAGGTCGGCTCGTCCAGGAAGATCAGCGACGGCTTGGTGAGCAGCTCCAGAGCCACCGAGACACGCTTGCGCTGGCCACCTGAGAGCGAGGTGACCTTCTTCTCCTTGTGGACGTCCAGCTTCAGCTCGCGCAGCACCTCGTCTATGCGCGCATCGCGCTCCTCGCCCGTGGTGTCGGCGGGGAAGCGCAGCTTGGCCGCGTACTTGAGGGCCTTCTTGACGGTCAGTTCCTTGTGCAGGATGTCGTCCTGCGGGACCAGACCGATGCGCTGGCGCAGCTCGGCGAACTGCTTGTACAGGTTCCGGTTGTCGTAGAGGACGTCGCCCTGGTTGGCGGGGCGGTAGCCCGTGAGCGCCTTCAGGAGCGTCGACTTGCCGGAACCCGAGGGGCCGATGACCGCGACGAGCGACTTCTCGGGTACGCCGAAGGAGACGTCCTTGAGGATCTGCTTGCCGCCGTCGACGGTGACCGTCAGGTGGCGGGCCGAGAAGGAGACCTCACCGGTGTCGACGAACTCCTCGAGCCGGTCGCCGACCAGCCGGAACGTCGAGTGGCCGACGCCGACGATGTCGTTCGGGCCGAGCAGCGCGGAGCCGCCCTTGGCGATCGGCATACCGTTGACGTACGTGCCGTTGTGCGAGCCGAGATCACGGATCTCGAAGCGGCCGTCCGGCGTCGCGTGGAACTCGGCGTGATTGCGGGAGACCTGGAGGTCGGAGACCACCAGTTCGTTCTCCAGCGCACGACCGATGCGCATCACCCGGCCCAGCGAGAACTGGTGGAAGGTCGTCGGGCTGCGGTCGCCGTAGACCGGCGGTGCCCCCGCGCCACCGCCGGGTCCCTGCTGCTGCGGAATGCCTCCCGCCTGCTGCGCGTTCTGCGGAGGCGTCGACGCCTGCGGCGTCGGCTGCTGAGCCCAGCCGGGGCCGGCGCCCTGCGCCGCGAACGGCTGCTGCGCCACCGGGGCCGCGGCACCGGACACACTCAGGCGCGGACCGTCGGTCGCGTTGCCGAGAAACACAGCCGATCCGGGACCGATCTCCAACTGATGGATCCGCTGCCCCTGTACGAACGTGCCGTTGGTGCTCCCGTGGTCGTCGATGACCCAACTGCGGCCGTTCCAGCTGATCGTGGCGTGGCGCCAGGAGACCCTGGCGTCCTCGAGCACGATGTCCCCCTGCGGATCACGTCCGAGGGTGTGAGGCCTGGACGCGTCGAGCGTCCAGGTCCGTCCATTCAATTCCAGTACGAGTTCCGGCACTCCAGCCCCACTGAGTTGTCCCCCGAGTTTCCCCCATCGCAGGGAGTCTAGGGATGTCGAACATCGTGGGGAACTATTTCAGTTCAGGCCCCCTGACCGAAAGTCGGGCCTTGTGAACGTCGGTGACGGGCGGGTTGCCCGCATCCGTTGACGGGGTTGAAACCGGCCCGGAGAGTGGTAATCCCACACGAGGGGGACATGCGCGGGATCACCGCGGCGCTGATCGGGGGGTCTGGCGATGAGCATCGGGACCATGCACCACGGCGGAAGCGTCAGGAGTGTGCCGTGGGGGGACGTGCTGTTGTCGGCGGTCGCCTCCGTGAGCTGGGCGCTGATCGGGATGGCGGGCACCGCCGCGCTCGGTCTGCACCTGCTCGGGGCGGACGCGGCGGCCTCGCTCGGCCCCATGACCGCCGCGATGGTGGCGCTCGGAGCGGGCGGCACGGTGACACCCTCCGGCAACGTCTCGGCCTTCGGGCTGAAGGGAGCGCAGGCGCACACCGCCATACAGATCACGCCGCTCGGCGTCGGGCTGGTCGGTGCCCTGCTGCTGTCGTGGTTCTTCCTGCGCTCCTTGCGCGGGGCGGGAGTTGTCATCACGCCGGCCGAGCTCCTGGCGCGGGCGGGCTCGGTGGTCGCCCTGTTCGTGGCGACCCTGGGCGGGCTCGCCTGGGCCGGTCACGACGTCATCACGATCGACGGCGACAAGCTCGGACTCGGCAAGGCCGCGGGCGGTGACGGCGGGCTCGGTTCCATCACCGACAAGCTCCCCGGCGGTCTCGGGGACCTCGGCGGACTGCTGCCCGGCAGGATCGACGACCTCGTGAAGGCCAAGGCGGCCGTGGGGTTCTCCGTCGACACCGTGCCGACCCTGCTCGGCGGAGCCGCGTGGGCCGCCGCGGTGCTGCTGATCGCGCTGCTGGCCTCCCGGCAGACCCCTTTGCCGCGCGGCTGGGACGCCGTGCACCGCGCGGTACGGCCGGCCGCCTCCTCGCTCGTCAGCGTCCTGCTGGTCGCCGTCCTCGCCGGGCTCGCGGCGGCCGCGTACGCGGCGATCGGCGACGACCACCCGAAGCGGATCGCGGGAGCCGCGCTGCTCGGCGCGCCCAACGGCGTGTGGCTCGGCATCCCCCTCGGGCTCTTCGTCCCCTGGGACGGGAAAGCCACCGGCGAGCTCGCCAAGCTGTTGCCCGACCCCCTCGACAAGCTCCTCACCGCCGACGCGTCCCGGCCCGTCACCCTCGGACGGCTCGCCGAACTCGACGGGCGCGTATGGCTGTTGGCGCTCGCGGTCGCTCTGATGATGCTGTACGCGGGCGTCCTGACGGCTGCGCGTACGCCATTCGTACGGGCGGTCGGTGCGGCGGCGGGGGGAGCTTCGAGGGGGCCGGATGGACGGGGGGACAGTGCGCTGCGGTTCACCGGGCGCTGCGCACTTCGGCTGGGGGTCGTGACGGCGCTGGCACTGCCGCTGCTCGCCTGGCTGACGGAGGTGTCGGTGGACGCCTCCCTGTCCGTGTTCGGGTTCGACGCGTTCGGGGCGGGGATCGAGCTGCGCGGGCGCCTGGGGACGGCGTTGGTGCTCGGTGCGCTGTGGGGGGCGGGGGCCGGGGGCGCGGGGGCGTTGCTGGCTTGGTCGAGCGGGGCCGCGGGGCGGAGGGTCGCCGGGGCTGCCCTGGCTGCCGGGGTGGCACGGGGGGACGGGGAGGCTGGGGGGCCAGGGGGGCCTGAGGTTTCTGGAGGGTCCTGGGAGGCTGCGGGGTCCGAGGGACTTGGTGCTGGTGCTGGTGCTGGTGCTGGTGACGATGGGACGGTCGGGCCGTATCGGCCTCGGGGGTCGTACCGGGCGCCCAACCCTGACACCAATCCCTACCTGAGGGTTCCGGACGAGTTGCGGGAACCGGAGGACCGGAGGGCGGCTCCGAGGGGTTCTCGTTCCCGGGCACCGGGTGATGCGTACGGGGCGCCGACCGTGGTGGGACCGATCGGGCCGTCGTCGAAGCGGCGGCCGGACGGGCCGCCGCCGCTGCCTCCCCCGCCCCCGCCTGTTCCGCCGCCGCCGGGCGAGGGGCCGCCTCCTCCTCGTCGGCCCCGGCGTTGAGGACGGTTCGCTGCGCCGGCGTTCGCGGGTGCGGTGCCGGTTCACTGCGCCGGCGTTCGCGGGTGCGGTGCGGCTCCGGTGGGTGGGTCGGGGCCGTGCCGGTACATCCGCCCGTCGCCGTTGGATCAGACGTGAGATTTCTGGGAGCCGCTGCTCGATCCGGACGTAAGCGACGGGCATGTGATGTACCGGCACGGCCCCTCCCGCGCGCTGCCGACTGCGGGTTCATGGCGGTTTAGACCGTTCACTGCGGGCGTGTGGTGACTTGAGGGTCGGCCCTCACAGGCGTGTTTTTCAGCCCCTCCGGCGTTTGAGGAGCGGGGTCTGGGGCCGGAGCCCCAGGTACGGGTTGGGTAGGGGCGGAGGGGGCGAGGAAACGGTTGTGGGGCACGTGGGACCGGGGGCGGGGCGGACCGGAGGGTCTGGGGGTGCTGTGAGGGAGGGCCCCGGGCCGGCCGGGTGGACGTTCGTCACCCGTGGGTCCTCGGGGCGTCACCCAGTGTTCCGTGTCCGCTAGGCGGACCGGGCGGGCGGGAGGCACTGGGTGCCGGATACGGTGGGAAATACCATGAGCGCTTCACATACCCCTGATGTGCCCACTCTTCTTGTCAAGATCTTCGGCAAGGACCGGCCGGGCATCACCGCCGGACTCTTCGACACCCTCGCCGCCTACTCCGTCGACGTGGTCGACATCGAGCAGGTCGTCACCCGGGGCCGGATCGTGCTGTGCGCGCTCGTGACCGAGCCGCCCGCAAGCCTCGAAGGCGATCTCCGGTCGACCGTCCACAGCTGGGCGGAGTCGATGAAGATGCAGGCGGAGATCATCTCCGGCCTCGGCGACAACCGCCCGCGCGGCTCGGGACGTTCGCTGGTCACGGTGCTCGGACATCCGCTCACCGCGGAGTCGACGGCCGCCATCGCCGCGCGGATCACGAAGACCGGCGGCAACATCGACCGTATCTTCCGGCTGGCCAAGTACCCGGTGACCGCGGTCGAGTTCGCGGTGTCCGGTACGGAGACCGCGGTGCTGCGCACCGCGCTGGTGACCGAGGCCTCGGCACTCGGTGTCGACATCGCGGTCATGGCGGCGGGCCTGCACCGGCGGGCCCAGCGGCTCGTCGTGATGGACGTGGACTCCACGCTCATCCAGGACGAGGTGATCGAGCTCTTCGCGGCACACGCCGGGTGCGAGGAGAAGGTCGCCGAGGTCACGGCGGCCGCGATGCGCGGTGAGCTGGACTTCGAGCAGTCCCTGCACGCGCGCGTGGCGCTCCTCGAGGGGCTCGACGCGTCGGTGGTGCAGAAGGTGCGCGAGGAGGTGCGGCTGACGCCGGGCGCGCGGACCCTGATTCGCACGCTGAAGCGGCTCGGCTTCCAAGTCGGCGTCGTCTCCGGCGGGTTCACCCAGGTCACCGACGATCTGAAGGAGCGGCTCGGGCTCGACTTCGCCCAGGCCAACACCCTGGAGATCGTCGACGGGAAGCTGACCGGGCGGGTCACCGGCGAGATCGTGGACCGGGCGGGCAAGGCGCGACTGCTGCGCCGGTTCGCCGCCGAGGCCGGGGTTCCGCTGGCCCAGACCGTGGCGATCGGCGACGGCGCCAACGACCTCGACATGCTCAACGCCGCCGGTCTCGGGGTCGCGTTCAACGCGAAGCCGGTCGTACGGCAGGCCGCGCACACCGCGGTGAACTTCCCGTTCCTCGACACGGTCCTGTATCTGCTGGGCGTCACCCGTGAAGAGGTCGAGGCCGCCGACATGCACGAGGACGACAGCACCGGCTGAGTGACGGTCCCGACGACGGACAGGGGCCCGGCACCGTGGCGGTGCCGGGCCCCCGTCCGTCGTCGGGGCGGGTTCACTCCGTCGGGGCCCAGTAGTCGGTCAGGGCGGCCGATCCGGGTTCGAGGGACTTCCAGGGGCCGTCGAAGGCGAGGACCGCGAACGCGGCGGTGTGGAAGCCGTGGGCGTTCATCCGGGCGCGGGTGTCGCCCTCCGCCCGGCCCGCCAGGATCTCGGCGAGGCCGTGCATGCCCGGGTTGTGGCCGATCAGGATCGCGTTCTGGGCGTCGTCCGGGGTTTCGTTGAGCACCGCGATCAGCTCGCCGGGCGAGGCTTCGTAGATCCGCTCCTCGTAGACCGTTTTCGGCCGGTGCGGGAGCTCCTGGACGGCGTGCTTCCATGTCTCGCGGGTCCGGATCGCGGTGGAGCAGAGGGCCAGGTCCAGGGGGATGCCGCTGTCGGCCAGCCTGCGTCCGGCGACGGCGGCGTCCATGCGGCCCCGGTCGGAGAGCGGCCGCTCATGGTCGGACATCTGCGGCCAGTCGGCTTTCGCATGCCGGAAGAGGACGATCCTGCGGGATTCTGCGACGCTCATGCGTCCCAGCTTCGCACGAAACATGCCATGGGGCGCAGGGAGTTGATGCGGTCCCCCGGGGAGGGTGACGCCCTGCTCCGTCAGGGGGAATGGCATGCCCCTCGAGGGGGGCCGGGGCGGGCCGGAACTCGCTGGTGCGCGGCGGCCGGGCCCGGGGTCCGCGGCTCACGGGGTGTTGTGCAGGACCGCTTGCTGGACGCGCTCGAACAGATGGGTGATCGCCGGGTCGCCGGTCGCGGCGTGCGCGTCCGCCGGGTTGAGGATCATGAGCAGCAGGGTGACGAAGGCGAGCGTGGGCAGGGCGAGGGCCCACCAGGGCAGCCGGATGTCCACGCGGCCCGTGGTCGCCGGGTGGGGGCGGGTGTGCGTAGGGGCCGACATGCCGCCTCCGTGAGTCTTCGAGTGGTCCCTGGCCGCGGTTCGCGGTCACGATTCGAAGCTACGGAATCCGCCGCCCTCGGCCCATCCGGTGATCCACCCACTTGACCCTGACACTCACCCCCTAGGGGATGGGGGGTTATCCCCACCTCCGGGCGCGAGGGCCGGCCGATGTCGCGGACGGCGCGGGCCGGAGGGGCGTGCGGGGCGTCACGGCACCGGTGCGACGGCG
Organism: Streptomyces sp. NBC_00386; assembly: GCF_036063235.1. Lineage (NCBI taxonomy): Bacteria > Bacillati > Actinomycetota > Actinomycetes > Kitasatosporales > Streptomycetaceae > Streptomyces > Streptomyces sp. NBC_00386. Next base: position 7,240,412 of record NZ_CP107950.1, on the reverse strand, counting down.
GTCGGCGCGACACCACCGGGCCCGGGGCCCCGCCGGTCACGGGGAGGCGACGGTCACGGGGAGGCGACGGACGCGATGATGCCGATGATCACCGTGATGGCCAGCATCGCGCCGAGCACGAGCAGCAGCTTCTTCTGGCCGTTCTGGGGGTTCGGGTCGAGCACAGGCATGCGGCCAGTCTCGCACCCTTCGTCCGCCGTGCCGCCGCCGGGGCCCGCTTCCGAGCTCCGCCGGGGCCCATTTCCGGGCTCCGCCGTACCGCCGCCGGGACCTCTTCCGGGAGCCGGGGTCATCCGGCGGCCTCGTCCTCCACCGTGCGGTCGCGGCCCGCCAGAATGCCGACGGCGATCTGCGGGACCATCAGCCCGGCCATCAGCGCGAGCGGCAGGCCCCAGCCGCCGCTGTGCTGGTAGAGCACGCCCACGAGCAGCGGGCCCGGGATCGAGATCAGGTACCCGGTGCTCTGGGCGAACGCCGACAGTTCGGCGACACCGGCGCCGGTGCGGGCGCGCATGCCGACCATGGTCAGTGCCAGCGGGAAGGCGCAGTTGGAGACGCCGAGCAGCAGCGCCCAGGCCCAGGCGCCCGCCGCCGGGGCCAGGTAGAGGCCCGCGTATCCGGCGAGTCCGCAGAGGCCGAGGACGACCACGATGGGCCCCTGCCGGGGCAGGCGGGTGGCGAGGCGCGGGATGACGAAGGCCAGCGGCACGCCCATCACCATCGTGACGGCGAGGAGCAGTCCCGCGGTGCCTGCGGCGACGCCCGCGTCGCGGAAGATCTGGGCCATCCAGCCCATCGTGATGTAGGCGGCGGTGGCCTGGAGGCCGAAGAAGACGGCCAGGGCCCAGGCGGTACGGCTGCGGGTGATGCGCAGTCCCTCGGGCGCGTGGCGGGTGACGACGGCGGCAGCGGGCGCCGGGACACCTGCGCGGGCCCCGGTGGCGGAGGGGGTGGCTGCGGCAGCGGCGGGCGTGCGGTCACCGGTACGGGACGCGGCCGGTTCACGGTCACCGGTGCCGGGACCGGCGCCCCGCGCTCGTACCAGCAGCACCCACGGCAGGACCGCCGCCGCCGCGAGGCCCGCCCACACCACGAGGCCGGAGCGCCAGTCGCCGCCGAGGGCGTCGGTCACGGGGACGGTCGCCGCCGCGGCGGCGGACGTGCCCAGGGCCAGGGCCATCGAGTACAGGCCCGTCATGGAGCCGACCTTGTCGGGGAACCAGCGCTTGACGATCACCGGCATCAGGACGTTGCTGACGGCGATGCCCATGAGCGCGAGCGCGCTCATGGCCAGGAAGCCGGCCGTTCCCCCGATGTACGGACGCACGGCGAGGCCCGTCGTGATGGCGACCATGCCCGCGCAGACCACGGCGGCGGGCCCGAAACGGCGGGCGAGCCGCGGTGCCGTCACGCCGAAGACGGCGAAGCACAGGGGCGGCACGGAGGTGAGCAGTCCGGCGGCGCCGCCGCTCATGCCCAGGTCGTCGCGCACCTCTTCGAGGAGGGCGCCGAGGCTCGTGATGGCCGGGCGCAGGTTGAGGGCGGCGAGGACGATGCCGGCCACCATGAGCCGTGTCGTCCACGCGCGCGGCAGGGGCGTTGCGGGTGCCGTGCTGCCGGTGGAGCGGCGTATCGCGGGGGGCCGTGCCGGCGTGCGGGTTTCCTCGGGGACCATGAGGCCATCATAGAATCATGGGATGATTGGCTGTCCAATCCCGCTGCGTTAATCTCCGGAATCTCCGGCCCCGCGCGAACGATCACACCCGGGCCCGTACGAAGGACCGTCATGCCGCTGAGCCATCCCCGCCGTTCGGCCCTGTCCGAGCAGGTCATCGCCGAGCTGCGGAACCAGATCACCTCGGGCGAGTGGCCGGTGGGCTCCCGTATCCCCACCGAGCCGGAGCTCGTCGACCAGCTCGGCGTCGCCCGCAACACCGTGCGCGAGGCGGTCCGGGCTCTCGCCCACAACGGGCTGCTGGACATCCGGCAGGGATCGGGCACCTACGTCGTGGCGACCAGCGAGCTTGCGGGCGTGATGCACCGCCGGTTCGCGGACGCCGATCCGCGGCACATCGCCGAACTGCGGTCCACGCTGGAGTCCAGTGCCGCGAGGCTGGCCGCCGAACGGCGCACGGAACGGGATCTCAAGCAGTTGGAGGCACTCCTCGTACGCCGTGAGGAGGCCTGGGAGTCGGGCGACGCGGAGGCCTTCGTGGCCGCCGACGCGACCTTCCACCTGGCGGTGGTGGCCGCGTCCCACAACGACGTCATGACGGCGATGCACGCGGACCTGGGCGAGGTGCTGCGCGACTGGCTGCGCGTGGACGTCGGCAAGGAGCTGACGCCGGAGTCGTACATGGACCATGCCCTGCTCGTCGACGCGATCAGGACGGGCGACGCGGAGGCGGCGGCCGCGGAGGCCGCGAGTTATCCCTTCCAGTGCCGGCCCGGCCCGCCGGGAGCCCGGGAGTAGGCACGGGCACGGAGCTCCGGCCCGGCCCGCCGGGAGCAGGCACGGACACGGAGCTCCGGCCCGGGGCGGGCACGGAAGCCCGGGGCCGGCGGATCTCAGTCCTCGTGGGTGATCCAGACCGCGCGGATCTCCTTCCAGCAGCGGCCGGTCAGCCGGACGGTCGTCGCCGGTCCGACCTCGACCGGGGCGCTGTCGCTGTCGATGTCCCACCAGCGGGCGCATTCGACGTGCAGAGCGACGCGGTCGGTGCCCACATAGGGGTTGTGGCAGTACGCGACGGCACGGGAGCCGGTGACGGTGATCCGGCACTCGGCGCCGAACGGCTGGGGCACGGCCGGCCGCCGCGCCCCCTCGTTCCCGGCGGCCCGTGGGGACCCTTCGTTCACACCCTCCGCGCGAGGGTGGGACATCGCGTCGTACGGAACGGCCAGCACCAGGGCGACAGCGGCGGACACCGGGACGAAGCGGCGGGACAGGCGCACAAGGGGACCTCCTCGGCCGTAAGGCTGCGGGGCGGGCGGTGCGTTCTCCCAGAGTGCCGGTCGGGGGGTCCCGCCCGCCCGGCCGACTGGGCCGAACGGGCGACGCCCCGCTCCCCGCGCACTGCGGGAAACGGGGCGCCGGAACCGGGCGTAAGCGTTTACGCGCCGATGGCGTGCAGACCGCCGTCCACGTGGATGATCTCGCCCGTGGTCTTCGGGAACCAGTCGCTCAGCAGGGCGACGACGCCCTTGCCGGCCGGCTCCGGGTCCTTGAGGTCCCACTCCAGGGGCGCGCGGGTGTCCCACACCGAGGCGAGCTCGCCGAAGCCCGGGATGGACTTGGCGGCCATGGAGCCGATCGGACCCGCCGAGATGAGGTTGCAGCGGATGTTCTGCTTGCCCAGGTCGCGCGCCATGTAGCGGCTGGTGGCCTCCAGGGCGGCCTTGGCCGGGCCCATCCAGTCGTACTGCGGCCACGCGTACTGCGCGTCGAAGGTGAGACCGACGACGGAGCCGCCGTTCTGCATCAGCGGCAGGCAGGCCATCGTCAGCGACTTCAGGGAGAACGCCGAGACGTGCATGGCCGTGGCGACGGACTCGAACGGCGTGTTCAGGAAGTTGCCGCCGAGGGCGTCCTGCGGCGCGAAGCCGATGGAGTGCACGACGCCGTCGAGGCCGCCCAGCTCCTCGCCGACGATCTCGGCGAGACGCCCCAGGTGCTCGTCGTTGGTGACGTCGAGCTCGATGACCTTGGTGGGCTTCGGCAGCTTCCTGGCGATGCGCTCGGTCAGCGTGGGCCGCGGGAACGCGGTCAGGATGATCTCGGCACCCTGCTCCTGGGCCAGCTTGGCGGTGTGGAAGGCGATGGAGGACTCCATCAGCACACCGGTGATCAGGACGCGCTTGCCCTCAAGAATTCCGCTCATGGTGATCAGTGACCCATTCCCAGTCCGCCGTCAACCGGGATGACGGCTCCAGTGATGTACGAGGCGTCGTCCGAGGCGAGGAACCGCACCGTCGCGGCGATCTCCTCGGGCTGCGCGTAACGGCCCAGCGGCACCTGCGACACGATGTTGCCGCGCTGCTCCTCGGTGAGCGCCTGCGTCATGTCGGTGTCGACGAAGCCGGGCGCGACGACGTTGAAGGTGATGTTGCGCGAGCCGAGCTCGCGGGCGAGCGATCGCGCGAAGCCGACAAGGGCGGCCTTGGACGCGGCGTAGTTCGCCTGCCCCGCCGAACCGAGCAGCCCGACGACCGAGGAGATCAGCACGACGCGGCCCTTCTTGGCCCGCAGCATGCCCCGGTTGGCGCGCTTGACCACGCGGAAGGTGCCCGTGAGGTTCGTGTCGATGACCGAGGTGAAGTCCTCCTCGGACATGCGCATCAGCAACTGGTCCTTGGTGACGCCGGCGTTGGCGACCAGGACCTCGACCGGGCCGTGCTCGGCCTCGATCTCCTTGTAGGCCTGCTCCACCTGCTCGGTGTCGGTGATGTCGCACTTGACCGCCAGGAAGCCGGTCGGCGGCTCACCGGAGCGGTACGTGATCGCGACCTTGTCGCCTGCGTCGGCGAATGCGCGGGCGATGGCGAGGCCGATGCCCCGGTTGCCTCCGGTGACGAGAACCGAGCGGCTCAACGGATCACCCTTTCGTTAGCGGACTGAAACCCTGCAATACAGGCGCCTTCCCCGAAAACCTATCGGTCCGCCAGGCCTCCCAGAGAATCGGGCACCGACAGTGGGTTCGGGTGACTGCTGTCGGATCCCTACAGAAAGCCGGGGCTCCACGGCCTGAAAAGGGACGCCTCGCGGCCGAAAGACGCGCCCGGCCGCGGCAAAGGCGTGGCCGCCGGACCCGCCCGCGCGACATGATCGGACCCGACGGGCCACGACAGCAGGGAGACCTCGGTGCCTCATTCCATCGACGAAGCCTTCACGGCGCTACCGCTGCGCGCACTCGCCGACGCCGCGCTCGCGCGGGCACGGGCACTGGGCGCCGACCACGCGGACTTCCGGTTCGAGCGGGTGCGCAGCGCGTCCTGGCGACTGCGCGACGCCAAGCCGGCCGGATCGTCGGACACCACGGACCTGGGGTACGCCGTACGGGTCGTGCACGGCGGGACCTGGGGGTTCGCGTCGGGCGTCGACCTGACGATGGACGCGGCCGCGAAGGTCGCCTCGCAGGCGGTGGCGATGGCCAAGCTGTCGGCCCAGGTGATCAAGGCGGCCGGGTCGGACGAGCGGGTGGAGCTGGCCCGGGAACCGGTGCACGCCGAGAAGACGTGGGTCTCGTCGTACGAGATCGACCCCTTCTCCGTGCCGGACGAGGACAAGGCGGGGCTGCTGGCCGACTGGAGCGCGCGGCTGCTGGCGGCCGAGGGCGTCAACCACGTCGACACGTCCCTGCTGACCGTGCACGAGAACAAGTTCTACGCGGACACCGCCGGGACCGTGACCACGCAGCAGCGGGTGCGGCTGCACCCGCAGCTCACCGCGGTGGCCGTCGACGAGTCCAGCGGCGAGTTCGACTCGATGCGGACGATCGCGCCGCCGGCCGGGCGCGGCTGGGAGTACCTGCTGGGCACCGGCTGGGACTGGGACTCCGAGCTGGAGCGGATTCCCGTACTGCTCGCGGAGAAGATGCGGGCGCCGAGCGTCGAGGCGGGGCTGTACGACCTCGTCGTCGACCCGTCCAACCTGTGGCTGACCATCCACGAGTCCATCGGGCACGCCACCGAGCTGGACCGCGCGCTCGGCTACGAGGCCGCGTACGCCGGGACGTCCTTCGCCACCTTCGACCAGCTCGGCAAGCTCAGGTACGGCTCCGATCTGATGAACGTGACCGGTGACCGCACCGCCGAGCACGGCCTCGCGACCATCGGGTACGACGACGAGGGCGTCGAGGGCCAGTCCTGGGACCTCGTGAAGGAGGGCACGCTCGTCGGGTACCAGCTCGACCGGCGGACCGCGAGCCTGACCGGCTTCGAGCGCTCCAACGGCTGCGCGTACGCCGACTCCCCCGGGCATGTGCCGGTGCAGCGGATGGCCAACGTCTCGCTGCGGCCGGACCCCGGCGGGCTGTCCACCGAGGACCTGATCGGGGGCGTCGACCGCGGCATCTACGTCGTCGGCGACCGGTCCTGGTCCATCGACATGCAGCGCTACAACTTCCAGTTCACCGGCCAGCGCTTCTTCAGGATCGAGAACGGCCGGATCACGGGCCAGCTCCGTGATGTCGCGTACCAGGCGACGACCACCGACTTCTGGGGCTCGATGGCCGCGGTGGGCGGCCCCCAGACGTACGTCCTCGGCGGTGCCTTCAACTGCGGCAAGGCCCAGCCCGGCCAGGTCGCCGCGGTGTCGCACGGCTGCCCTTCCGCCCTCTTCAAGGGTGTCAACATCCTCAACACCACGTCGGAGGCCGGTCGATGAGCGTTCAGCAGGGGAACGGCCGGGGGTCCGGGGGTCGCCCCCCGGGACAGCACAGTCTCAACACCACGTCGGAGGCCGGTCGATGAGTGCCCGTACGAACAAGCCGCACGAGGTCGTCGAGCGCGCCCTCGAACTGTCCCGGGCCGACGGCTGTGTGGTGATCGCCGACGAGCAGTCCACCGCCAACCTCCGCTGGGCGGGCAACGCGCTCACCACGAACGGGGTCACCCGCGGCCGCACGCTCACCGTGATCGCCACCGTCGACGGCCGTGAGGGCACCTCGTCCGGGGTGGTCTCGCGCTCGGCCGTGACCGCCGACGAGCTGGAGCCCCTGGTACGGGCGGCCGAGGCGGCGGCGCGGGGCGCCGGGCCCGCCGAGGACGGCCGGGCGCTGGTGACGGGCGTACCGGAGTCCCCCGACTTCACGGACGCGCCTGCCGAGACCTCGTCCACCGTCTTCGCCGACTTCGCGCCGGCGCTCGGCGAGGCGTTCGCACGCGCGCGTGCGGGCGGCCGTGAGCTGTACGGCTTCGCCAACCACGAGCTCGTCTCCAGCTACCTCGGCACGTCGACGGGCCTGCGGCTGCGGCACGACCAGCCGAACGGCACGCTGGAGGTCAACGCCAAGTCCCCGGACCGTACGCGTTCGGCCTGGGCGGGACGCTCGACGCGGGACTTCAAGGACGTCGACCCGGCCACGATGGACGCGGAGCTGGCGGTACGGCTCGGCTGGGCCGAGCGGCGCGTCGAGCTGCCCGCCGGGCGCTACGAGACCCTGCTGCCGCCGACCGCGGTCGCGGACCTGCTGATCTACCAGATGTGGTCGGCCGCCGCCCGGGACGCCGCCGAGGGCCGGACCGTCTTCAGCAAGCCCGGGGGCGGCACCCGGATCGGCGAGCGGCTCAGCGAACTGCCGCTGACACTGCGCAGCGACCCGAACGAGCCGGGCCTGGAGTCCGCCCCCTTCGTCCTCGCGCACTCCTCGGGCGACGACGCCTCCGTGTTCGACAACGGATTGCCGCTGAAGGCCACCGACTGGATCCGGGAGGGCGAGCTGCGGCATCTGTCCACCACCCGGCACAGCGCGGGCCTGACCGGGCTGCCGGTGACGCCGGCGATCGGGAACCTCGTCCTGGACGGCGGCGAGGACCGCTCTCTGGAGGAGATGGTCGCCGCGACCGGGCGCGGTCTGCTGCTGACCTGCCTCTGGTACATCCGCGAGGTCGACCCGGCGACCCTGCTGCTGACCGGGCTGACCCGGGACGGCGTCTACCTCGTCGAGAACGGCGAGGTCGTCGGCGAGGTGAACAACTTCCGGTTCAACGAGTCGCCGGTGGGCCTGCTGGGGCGGGCCACGGAGGCGGGGCGGACGGAGAAGACGCTGCCCCGTGAATGGAGCGACTGGTTCACCAGGGCCGCGATGCCCGCCCTGCGGGTGCCGGACTTCAATATGAGCTCTGTCAGCCAGGGCGTATAACCTCGTACCTGATTCACGAGACCACTCAAGGAGATACGAGAACAGTGACGGACATCGTCGACGAGCTGAAGTGGCGGGGGCTGTTCTCCCTGTCCACCGACGAAGATGCTTTGCGCAAGGCGCTCGCGGACGGTCCCGTCACGTTCTATTGCGGCTTCGACCCGACCGCGCCGAGCCTGCACGTCGGTCACCTGGTGCAGGTGCTCACGATGCGCCGGCTCCAGCAGGCGGGGCTGCGGCCGCTCGCCCTGGTGGGCGGGGCGACGGGCCAGATCGGTGACCCCCGCCCGACGGCCGAGCGCACTCTGAACGACCCGGAGACGGTCGCGAACTGGGTGACGCGCCTGCGTTCGCAGATCGAGCCGTTCCTGTCCTTCGAGGGCGAGAACGCCGCGGTCATGGTGAACAACCTCGACTGGACGGCCGGCCTGTCGGCCATCGAGTTCCTGCGGGACATCGGCAAGCACTTCCGCGTCAACAAGATGCTCACCAAGGACTCCGTGGCCCGTCGCCTGGAGTCCGAGGAAGGCATCAGCTACACGGAGTTCAGCTACCAGCTGCTCCAGGGCATGGACTTCCTGGAGCTGTACCGGCGCCACGGCTGCACCCTTCAGCAGGGCGGCAGCGACCAGTGGGGCAACCTCACGGCGGGCCTGGACCTGATCCACCGTCTGGAGCCCGGGGCCCAGGTGCACGCGCTGGCGACGCCGCTGATGGTCAAGGCGGACGGCACCAAGTTCGGCAAGACCGAGGGCGGCGCCGTCTGGCTCGACCCCGAGATGACGACGCCGTACGCGTTCTACCAGTTCTGGCTGAACGTGGACGACCGGGACGTCTCGACGTACATGCGCATCCTGTCCTTCAGGTCCACCGAGGAGCTGGAGGAGCTGGAGAAGCAGACCGAGGAGCGTCCGCAGGCCCGTGCCGCCCAGCGCGCGCTGGCCGAGGAGCTGACCACGCTGGTGCACGGCGCCGACCAGACGGCCGCCGTGATCGCCGCGTCCAAGGCCCTCTTCGGACAGGGCGAGCTGACCGACCTCGACGAGCGGACGCTCGCCGCGGCCCTGTCCGAGGTGCCGCACATCCAGGTCGCCGAGGCGGGTCTCGTGGTGGACCTCTTCGCGGAGGTCGGCCTGGTGGCCAGCAAGTCCGCCGCGCGCCGCACGGTCAAGGAGGGCGGCGCGTACGTGAACAACGTGAAGGTCGCCGCGGAGGACGCGGTGCCGGCCGCGGAGGACCTGCTGCACGGACGCTGGCTCGTGCTGCGCCGGGGCAAGAAGAGCCTGGCCGCGGTCGAGGTCACGGGCGGCTGAGGCCTCCCGCGTCACCCGTAGGCACGGCCGAAGGGGCAGCTCCTGTCGGAGCTGCCCCTTCGTCGTAGCGCCGTTTCCGGGAGGGCCGGGCGGGCGGCCGGTGGCCGTCTCAGGTCTTGACCTTGTCGCCCCGCAGTGCCATGTAGAGCATGTCGCCGAGGAAGACGAGCACGATCGCGGCGGCAAGCTGCAGCGCGTGCCGTCCCCAGTCGATGCCCCTGGTCTCGGCGATGCCGATGCCCCGGGCGATCGCGTTGCCGACGATCGCTCCGAGGATGCCGAAGATGGTGGTCAGCCAGAGAGGGCTGTGCTGCTTCCCCGGAATGATCGCCTTGGCGATCAGGCCCAGCACGAACCCGACGATGATCGCCCACAACCAGCCCATGTCCGCCTCCTCGTACCGCTCCCGCCGCTCCCCGTGAGCGGTACCGCCAGTCTCTGGCTGTCCTCCATACGGCGCATGTCGGGCGGAGCCGTACGCGCTACGGCGCACCGTGTCCGCCCGGACGGGACATGCCCCGGTCTCGAAGGCGGCGCATACGCGGCGTACCGTGGAAGCAGTCCGGGCCCGCTTCCTCGACGGGTCCGTGCCGGGTACGGACCGGGGAGCGTCCGACACAGGCAGGTGGTGGAGTGTGATCAGGAAGCAGAGCAACGTCCAGGTCTTCCGGATCACGGGAGCCAGACAGAGCCTGGATGACGACGTTCGCGGCCGGCAGCGCCGCTATGTCATCTCGATGTCCGTCCGCACGGTGTCGGTGATCCTGGCGGCCGTCCTGTGGAACGTCGAGCGGCCCGTCGCTCTGGTCGCTCTGGTCCTCGGAATTCTCCTCCCGTACGTCGCGGTGGTCATCGCCAACGCCGGACGCGAGAACGCGCCCTCGCTCCCCTCGACGTTCGTCACCGCGCCGCCGCGTCCGATGATCGCGCCGCCCCGGCAGGACGGCTCCGAGAAGCCGTTCCCCGAGGACGCCGCGAGCGGTCCCGAGGCGCGTTCGGGGACCGATCCGCACGACCCGAGCTGAGTCCGGACCGGAGCCGAACCGCGGGTGAACTCGCCCTGGTACAAAGCCGGTTCAGCTCCGGACGGACGTCGACGCATTCGCCGAAAACGGAATATCCGCCTGCGGGCAAGCTCAAGAAAAGCTCAGATCAATCATGTTGTTCCAGTGCCGGGCGGCGGGTCACCCGTGACATACTTCGTACGCGCTCCGCATCCCCCGTCGGAGCGACGGACCGACGCCGGGCAGCTCCCCCCGTGGCTGCTCGGCGTCGCCTTTGTCAGCCCTCGGAGCCCCCGCTCGCGGACCGTCCGCCCACCGCGCGCGGCGCGTGCCGCCAGGCCTCGGCTAGGGTCGGCAGGGTGATCTCGAACGCCCCCGGCTCCGACCCCGCCTCCCCCGTCTGCTCGGCCAAGGCCTGCCGTGCGGATGCCGTGTGGGTGATCGCCTGGAACAACCCGAAGCTGCACACGCCCGAGCGCCGCAAGACCTGGCTGGCGTGCGAGGAGCACCGCGAGCACCTGTCGTCGTTTCTCGGGCTGCGCGGGTTCCTGAAGGACGTCGTGCCCCTTGACGAGTGGGAGGCTTCCCGGCCCGCGGAGCGCGGGGAGGAATAGCCGCTGCCGTCAGCCGCCGATCGCCGACATCGGGCGGTCGGGCTGTATGAACGACGGGTCGTCCAGGCCCGCCCCCGCCTTCTTGCCCCACATCGCGGCGCGCCAGATGCGGGCGATCTCCTCGTCGGGGGCGCCCGAGCGCAGCGCGGCGCGCAGATCGGTCTCCTCGGTCGCGAAGAGACAGGTGCGCACCTGTCCGTCGGCGGTGAGGCGGGTGCGGTCGCAGGCCGAGCAGAACGGGCGGGTGACCGAGGCGATCACGCCGACGCGGTGCGGGCCGCCGTCGACGATCCAGCGCTCGGCGGGTGCGGAACCCCGCTCGCCGGCGCCTTCCTCGGTGAGCTCGAAGCGGGTGCGCAGCGAGGCCAGGATGTCCCCGGCGGTGACCATGCCGTCGCGCTTCCAGCCGTGCTGGGCGTCCAGGGGCATCTGCTCGATGAAGCGGAGTTCGTAGTCGTGCTCCACGGCCCAGGCCAGCAGGTCCGGGGCTTCGTCGGCGTTCAGGCCCGGCATGAGGACCGAGTTGACCTTGACGGGGGTCAGGCCGGCGTCACGGGCGGCTTCGAGGCCCTCGACGACGTCTTTGTGGCGGTCACGGCGGGTGAGGGTCTTGAAGACGTCGGGGCGCAGGGTGTCCAGCGAGACGTTCACCCGGTCCAGGCCCGCGGCTTTCAGGGCGGCCGCGGTGCGCTTGAGGCCGATGCCGTTGGTCGTGAGGGACATCTGGGGGCGGGGGGCGAGAGCCGCGGCCCGCTCGACGATGCCGACGAGGCCGGGGCGCAGCAGGGGCTCGCCTCCGGTGAAACGGACCTCTTCGATGCCGAGGCGGGTGACCGCGATCTCTATCAGGCGGACGATCTCGTCGTCGGTGAGCAGGTCGGGCTTGGCGAGCCACTGCAGGCCCTCTTCGGGCATGCAGTACGTGCAGCGGAGGTTGCACCGGTCCGTCAGCGAGACACGCAGGTCGGTGGCCACCCGGCCGTAGGTGTCGATGAGCACGTGGGCCCCCTCCCTCGACGCCGAACACATTTCCCGGACACCTGTGAGCCTACGTGACGGGACTGACGACGACAGCGGCCCGATCCCACGAGACGCGGCGCGGGCCCGTCGTAGGGACCTACCAGTGGTGATCCACCGGTGGCCTACGACGGGCCCGTGCGATGCCGGTGTCCGAGCGGTGGCTAGTGCGCTCCGGTGCCGGTGAGGGCGCGGACCTCCAGCTCGGCGTACTTTCCGGCGTCCGGCTCCTCCTTGGACAGGGTGGTCCCCAGCCAGCCCAGCAGGAAGCCGACCGGGATGGAGATGAGGCCCGGGTTCTCCAGCGGGAACCAGTGGAAGTCGACGTCCGGGAACATCGAGGTGGGCTTGCCCGAGACGACCGGGGAGAACAGCACCAGGCCGACCGCGGTGACCAGGCCGCCGTAGATCGACCAGAGCGCGCCCGACGTGGTGAACCTCTTCCAGAAGAGGCTGTAGAGGATCGTCGGCAGGTTGGCGGAGGCCGCGACCGCGAAGGCGAGGGCGACCAGGCCGGCGACGTTGAGGTCGCGGGCGAGGGCGCCGAGCAGGATGGACACGGCGCCGATGCCGACCGTCGCGTACCGGGCGGCCCTCATCTCCTCCTTCTCCGACGCCTGCCCCTTCTTGATCACGTTCGCGTAGATGTCGTGCGCGAAGGAGGAGGACGAGGCGAGCGTCAGTCCCGCGACGACCGCGAGGATCGTGGCGAAGGCGACGGCGGAGATGGTGGCGAGCAGGATCGCGCCCCAGCTGGAGTCCACGCCGCCGAGGTGCAGGGCGAGCAGGGGTGCCGCCGTGTTGCCCGCCTTGTTGGAGGCGATGATCTCGTCCGGCTTGATCAGCGCGGCGGCGCCGAAGCCCAGGGCGAGGGTCATCAGGTAGAAGGCGCCGATGAGGCCGATCGCCCAGTTGACGGACTTCCGCGCGGTCTTGGCGGTGGGCACGGTGTAGAAACGGATCAGGATGTGCGGCAGGCCCGCGGTGCCGAGAACCAGCGCCATGCCGAGGGAGATGAAGTCCAGTTTCGTGGTGGAGGTGGCGCCGTACTTGAGCCCGGGTTCCAGGAAGGGCGTTCCCTTGCCGCTGTTCTCGGCGGCGCTGCCGAGCAGGTCGGAGATGTTGAAGTGGAACTTCAGCAGCACCAGGAAGGTGAGCAGCACGGCGCCGGCGATGAGCAGGACCGCCTTGACCATCTGCACCCAGGTGGTGCCCTTCATGCCGCCGATGGTGACGTACACGATCATCAGGACGCCGACGAGCGCGACGATGCCGATCTTGCCGCCGTCGCTGGTGATGCCGAGGAGCAGCGAGACGAGGACGCCCGCGCCGGCCATCTGGGCCAGCAGGTAGAAGATCGAGACGACGATGGTGGAGGTACCGGCGGCCGTACGGACGGGGCGCTGGCGCATGCGGTAGGCGAGGACGTCGCCCATCGTGTACCGGCCGGAGTTGCGCAGGGGTTCGGCGACCAGGAGCAGGGCGACCAGCCAGGCGACCAGGAAGCCGATGGAGTAGAGGAAGCCGTCGTAGCCGAAGAGGGCGATCGCGCCGGCGATGCCGAGGAAGGACGCGGCGGACATGTAGTCGCCGGAGACGGCGAGTCCGTTCTGGAAACCGGTGAACTGGCGTCCGCCCGCGTAGAAGTCGGCGGCGTCCTTGGTCTGGCGGCCGGCCCAGACGGTGATGACGAGGGTCGCGGCGACGAACACCGCGAACAGGGTGATGATCAGCGGGCGGTGCTCGCTCGCCTCGCCCGCGGCCAGCACGGTCGTGTGCGCGGTGGTCTGTACGGGGCTCATGCGCCGCCCTCCATCCGGGACTTGATGGCGTCGGCCTTGGGGTCCAGTTGAGTGGCCGCGTGCCGGGAGTACCACCAGGCGATGAGGAACGTGGTGAGGAACTGGGCGAGGCCGAGCACCAGGGCGACGTTGACGTTGCCGAACAGCTTGGTGCCCATGAAGTCGCCCGCGTAGTTCGAGAGCAGCACGTACAGCAGGTACCAGAGGATGAATCCGACGGTCAGCGGGAAGGCGAAGGATCGGTGGGAGCTGCGGAGTTCACCGAATTCGGCGCTCTCCTGCATCTCGACGAACTGTTCTGTGGACGGGAGCTGGGCTCCGGCCCGCGCGGGTGGTGGTGCGTCGGTGGCCACGGTGTCTCCTCGCGTTGCGGGTGCGGTTGCGACGGTGGACGGGGGCAGGTCGGGGCCCGCGGACGGGGACGGCTCGGGCAGTGACATGGGACTTCGACCTCACATCGGCGTACGTCATGTGACGGACTGCTACCCCATGCATCCGTTCCGTGATCCGAACGGGGGGCTCGATCGTCCACGGGCTCCCTGCCCAAGGTCACGGCGCCACGCGTGGACCGGTTCAACTCGCCCCGCTTCTTTCCGAAGTCGTCGCCGCAAGTCATTGCTGGCCCGGTCGGCGGGGGGATAGCTTCGGCCTGCACTGTTCCGTCATGTACCTGCCCGAGCACCATCCGTGTTCGGGCAGCTCCGTTCTCCGGATGATGTGGAGATCCCATGGCTCATCTGCGTTCCCGACACCGTCTCGCACTCGCCGTGCCGGTCGTTCTGTCGCTCACCGCCTCGCTCGGCTTCCTGCCGGGCGTCGCGTCGGCCACACCTCTCAGCCCGTCCGCCGCGACGACCGCGGACGGGCCGAACCTCTCGTACGTGGTCAACACGACGACGGACCACCGCACGATCGAGTCGGTGAAGCGGGCGATCGGCGCGGCCGGCGGCAGTGTCGTCATCGCGTACGAGCAGATCGGTGTGATCGTCGTCCACTCCGCGAACCCGGACTTCGGCCGGCAGATCCGGACGGTACGCGGAGTGCAGTCGGCGGGTGCCACCCGCACCTCGCCGCTGAAGGCCGCGGGCACGACGGACGAGGGCGCGGCCCAGGTGCTGTCCGCCGCCGAGGCCGCCAAGGTCACGAAGAGCGCCGACGCGGGCCAGGAGCCCCTCGAGGCCGACCAGTGGGATCTGCGCGCGATAGGCGCCGACAAGGCGGCCACGATCAACCCGGGCAGCAAGAAGGTGACCGTCGCGGTGATCGACGTCGGCGTCGACGACACGCACCCCGACATCGCGCCGAACTTCTCCGCCTCGCAGTCCGCGAACTGCGTGGGCGGCAAGCCGGACACGACGTACGGTTCCTGGCGCCCGGCGGACGCCGACCACTATCACGGCACGCATGTCGCGGGAGAGATCGCGGCGGCCCGCAACGGCGTGGGCGTCGCGGGTGTCGCGCCGGGCGTGAAGGTCTCCGGCATCACCGTCGCCGAGCCCGACTCCACCCAGCTGTTCTTCCCGGAGAGCGTCGTGTGCGCCTTCGTGTTCGCCGCCGACCACGGCGTCGAGATCACCAACAACAGCTACTACGTGGACCCGTGGCTGTACAACTGCCTCGACGACCCCGACCAGAAGGCCATCGTCGACGCCGTCAACCGCGCCCAGCTGTACGCGCAGAGGAAGGGCACGCTGAACGTCGCCGCGGCGGGCAACTCCAACGACGACCTCGACTCGGACGCGCTCACCGACGCGTCCAGCCCCGACGACTCGACCGCCACGACACGCACGGTCGACCCGCACAAGTGCTTCGACATCCCGACCCAGTTGCCCGGTGTCGTCACGGTCTCCTCGACCGGCGTCAAGGGCGCCAAGTCGTACTTCTCCAGCTACGGCGACGGCGTCATCGACGTCGCGGCACCCGGCGGCGACCGGTACCAGATCCCGGACACTCCGTCGCAGAACGGCCGCATCCTGTCCACGATGCCGAACAACCAGTACGCCTACCTCCAGGGCACCTCGATGGCGACTCCGCACGTCGCCGGCGTGGCCGCGCTCCTGAAGTCCAAGTACCCCTGGGCCACGCCCGCTCAGCTCCAGCTCCTCCTCAAGGTCCAGGCGGACAACCCGGGTTGCCCGGCCGAGCCGTACGACGGGAACGGCGACGGCGTCGTCGACGCGACCTGCGTGGGCGGCAAGCACGTGAACGGCTTCTACGGAGCCGGGATCGTCAACGCCCTGCGGGCGGTCAAGTAGCGCCTGCCGAAACCCTTCGCGGCCCCGGCCCCGCCCTTGCGGCGGCCGGGGCCGCGCCGTCGGGGCCGCCTCCCGTGTTGATCGCGTCCACGCTGCATAGTGCCGGTATGACGCATGCACCGATGGCCGCTGTGTGGGAAGAGCTGGGCGGAGACCCGGCACTGCTCCCCGGGGTTTCGACCGTGGTGCGGGCGGGGGCGCTGGAAGCCGCCCTGCCCGTACGAGAGTTGGCGCGCGCCTGCGTGGGCGCCTGCGCGCTGGCGGCCGCCGAGCTGGGGGCCCGGCGGGCCGGGCTCGCGCGGATGCCGCGGGTGAGCGTGGACGACGGCGCCGTCGCCACGGCCTTCGTCAGCGAGCGGCATCTGCGGATCGACGGGCGCGCACTCGTGAACTTCGCCCCGCTGTCCCGGTTCTGGCGGACGGCGGACGGCTGGGTGCGGACGCACGCGAACTATCCGCATCACCGGGCCAGGCTGCTGGACGCGCTGGGCGCGCCGGACGACGCGAGCGCCGAGGACGTGGCCGCGCTGCTCGCCGGGCGGTCCGCGCGGGAGATCGAGGAGAGCGTGTACGACGCCGGCGGGCTCGCCGTCGCGCTGCGCACGCCGGAGGAGTGGGCGGCACACGATCAGGGCCTCGCCCTGGCCCGGCGGCCGCTGATCGAGCGAGGCGGGACGGCCGGACGGGACGGGACGGCCGCCGCACGGCAGCGGGTCCTCGCCCCGCTGTCCGGCGGCGGCCCGCTGCTGCCCGCCGCCGGGGTGCGCGTCCTGGATCTGACCCGGGTCATCGCGGGCCCGGTCGCCACCCGCACCCTGGCCCTGCTGGGCGCCGACGTGCTGCGCGTGGACGCGCCGCGGCTGCCCGAGGACCCGGACGCGCACGCGGACACGGGCTTCGGCAAGCGCTCGACGCTGCTGGACCTGACGGCCGACCGCCGCGCCCTCGATGAGCTGCTGGCGTCGGCGGACGTGGTCGTCACCGGGTACCGGCCCGGCGCGCTGGACCGCTTCGGTCTCTCCCCCGAGGCGCTGGCCGAGCGCGACCCGGGCCTGGTGGTGGCTCAGGTGTCGGCGTGGGGGGCGTACGGGCCCTGGGGCGGACGGCGGGGATTCGACAGCCTGGTGCAGGTGGCCACCGGGATCGCGGTGACCGAGGGGTCGCCGGAGCGGCCGGGCGCGCTGCCGGCGCAGGCCCTCGACCACGGCACCGGGTATCTGCTGGCGGCGGCCGTCCTGCGCGCGCTGACCGAGCGGGCGGAGCGGGGTCACGGGTGCGTCGTACGACTGGCGCTGGCGCGCACGGCGATGTGGCTGACGGACGGGATCGGGCGGGAGGAGGGCCCCGGCGCGCCGGCGGACCTCTCGGTGGCGGAACCGTACGACCGTCCCGACGCCTGGCTGTCGGAGCGGGCCGGCCCCGTCGGCCTCCTCGGACATGCCCTGCCCCCGGTCTCCTTCGCGGGCGGGCCCACCGACTGGTCACGTCCCCCGGGCCGCTGGGGGACGGACACGGCCCGCTGGACCTGAGAGACCGCGGCGCCGGGCGGAGCACCCGCCCGGCGTCTGCGTTCCCGTGCGGGTCAGGCCGTGACGAGAACCTTCAGGGCGGTCCGTTCGTCCATCGCCTTGTAGCCCTCGGGCACGCGGTCCAGGCCGACGGTCATGTCGAAGACCGGCGAGGGGTCGATGGTGCCGTCGAGGACGTCGGGCAGCAGCTCGGGGATGTACGCGCGCACCGGGGCGACCCCGCCGCGCAGGGCGATGTTCCGGTCGAACATGACGCCCAGGTCGAGGCCCGTACCGCTGCCGTGGGGCACTCCGACGAAGCCGATGGCGCCGCCGTCGCGGGTGATGTTCACCGCCGTGCTCATGGACTGCTCGGTGCCGACCGCCTCGACGACGCACATCGCGCCCTGGCCCCGGGTCAGTTCGCGGACGGCCGCGACGGCCGCTTCGCCGCGCTCGGCGACGACGTCCGTGGCGCCGAAGCGGCGCGCGATGTCGGTGCGGACCTGGTGACGGCCGAGCGCGATGATCCGCTCCGCGCCGAGCCGCTTGGCCGCGAGCACGGCGCACAGTCCGACGGCCCCGTCGCCCACGACGGCGACGGTCGAGCCCTTGCGGACACCGGCGCCGAGGGCCGCGTGGTGACCGGTGCCGAGGACGTCGGAGAGCGTCAGCAGCGCGGTCAGCAGGTGGTCGTCGGAGGCCGCCTCCTTGGGGAGCTGTACGAGGGTGCCGTCGGCGAAGGGGACGCGCACAGCCTCGCCCTGGCCGCCGTCGTAGCCGACGGAACCCCAGAAGCCGCCGTGCACGCACGAGGTGGTGAGTCCGTCCCGGCAGTAGTCGCACACGCCGTCGGACCACATGAACGGGGCGACGACCAGGTCGCCGCGCCGGACGCCGGTCACCTCGGAGCCCGTCTCCTCGACGACGCCGAGGAACTCGTGCCCGATCCGCTGGCCCGGCTGCCGGGCCGCCTCGCCGCGGTACGCCCACAGGTCGCTGCCGCAGATGCAGGAACGCAGCACCCGCACGATCGCGTCGGTGGGCAACTGCACCATGGGCTCCGGCACCTCCTCCACACGCATGTCGTACGGGGCGTGGATGGTGGTGGCGCGCATGGCGAGGATCCTTCTCGTTGCGGAGCGTGGGTGAGATGCGCTCAGGGGGTGGTTGAGCGCATCTCACCGTACGCCGCCACGCGCGCGGGACGCGCGGCGAGGGGGCCCAGCACGCCTCGGACCAGCAGGAACTGGGCCGCGATGTACGTGAGCATGATCCAGAAGGCCGCCTTCGGAAGCTGCGGCCAGTCGGCGACGCCGGTGGCGATCAGGGTGTCCGAGAGCATGAAGAGAGCGCCGCCGAGCGCCGCGGGCGGCCCGAGGCGCGTGGCCCCGTACGCCATCGCGGTCAGCAGCAGGCTGTACCCGGCGACGGGGACGCGCAGGCCGGCCGGCAGTCCTGGCCACAGCAGCACGACGAGGGCGACGAGAGCGGTGACGTACGCGCCGACGAGCCGTGCGTCCCGCACGCGTGCCGTCCGGCGGAAGAGCACGAGGTAGCACACGTGCCCGGCCGCGAAGGAGGCCATGCCGACCAGGAAGGCGGGGTCGGCGTCGGAGAGCAGAGCGAGGTCGCCGCACCAGCCGAGGAGCAGGGCCGCGAGGAGCAGCCGGGGCGCGCCGCGCACACCGGCGTACGCGGCGAGCAGCGGCATCAGGAGCGCCTTGGCGATCCGGTGCCCGGTGTCGGCACCGGCGAGCAGCGAGGCGAGGTCGACGGCCGCCGCCAGCGCGAAGCAGACGAGCAGGACGCGTGGGGTACGGGGGCTCACGCGACGGGTTCCGCAGCCGGGGCCGAGGCCTGGGCCTGGGCCTGGGCGGTGGCCGGCGGCGCGGGCTGCCAGCCGGGGCCGCCGAGGAGCCGTCCGGCGCGCTCGCGCCAGTTCGCCGCCGCCCGCACGTCACGAACGATGGCGGTGTACTCGTGGGTGGCCACGCGCAGCGGGTTGTACGTGGTGATGTTCTTGGTGAGCCCGTAGACGGGCCGTTCGGTCTCCGCGACGAACGATCCGAAGAGCCGGTCCCAGACGATGAGGATGCCGCCGAAGTTGCGGTCCAGGTAGCCGCCCTGGGAGGCGTGGTGGACGCGGTGGTGGGAGGGCGTGTTGAGGGCGAACTCGAACCAGCGGGGCATCTTGTCGATGCGCTCGGTGTGGATCCAGAACTGGTAGACGAGACTCACCGACGAGCAGAACGCGAGCGCGGCCGGGTGCACCCCGAGGGCGACCATCGGGAGGTAGAAGGGCCACGACGTCCAGCCCGTCCAGGGCTGGCGCAGCGCGGTGGTGAGGTTGAACTTCCTGCTGGAGTGGTGCACGACGTGGCAGGCCCACAGGAGGCGGATCACGTGGTGGCCGCGGTGGGACCAGTAGTAGAAGAAGTCCTGCGCGAGCAGCATCAGCGGGATCGTCCACCACAGGACGGGCACCCGCAGCGGCGTCAGTGTGTAGACCGCGCCGTAGACGGCGACGATCGGGAACTTCCACAGGAAGTCGAAGAAGAGACTGCCGAGTCCCATGCCGAGGCTCGTCGCGGCGTCCTTCGTCTCGTAGCCCGCGGCGTCCTCGTCCGGATGGATCCGGACGCTGATCATCTCGATCACGGCGAGGAGGACGAAGGCGGGTATCGACAACAGCACGACATCGGGCAGGTTCGGCATGGGTGAACCGTAGATGCGCTGGTCGGCCGCGTACAGAGGCTGTTACCAACAAGTATTACCCGCGGTACGCGCTTACTTCTCGGCCATCTCCGCCAAGAGCCACGGGTTCACCACACGCGCACCGAGCCTCCTCTCGCGAACACCGGGCTCGTCGCGTCGGCGGGCGGGGTGTCCAGCGGTTCGGCGATCTCGGCCACCGTGGGACCGGCCTTGGCGGCGATCTCGTCGAGGTACGCCAGGTCGAACCCGTAGACGCGGGCCGCGTTGCCGCCGACCATGGCGGCGATCTCGGCGCGCGGCAGGCCCGCGTAGGCGATGCGCAGGCCCTCCCGGGTGTAGGGATGGGTGCCTTCGTCGTGCGGGTAGTCACTGCCCCACATGATCTTGTCGAGGCCGATGCGGTCGCGCAGCGGCACCTCGTGGGGGCGCATGAAACTGGCGCCGACGAAGCAGTTCTCGCGCCAGACCTCGGAGGGGCGCTCGCCCATCGTCGCGGCCAGCCCCGCGCCGAACTTCGACTCGGCCGTCGACGCCCTGCCCGCCGCCGCGACCAGCCGCCCGTGGTAGTAGTCCAGCATGTCGAGCACCCCGGGGATCCAGCCCGATCCCTGCTCGGTCAGCACCAGTCTCAGGCCGGGGTGCCGGCGGAACGCGCCGCCGAACACCAGGTGCCACAGCGCCCGGTGCGAGAACCAGGTCGTCTCCACCATGAAGACCGCGCGGGCCGCCGGTTCGTCCCCGAGCGGCGGCGAGGCGGAGCCCGCGTGGTGGTTCACCGGGACACCCAGCTCGGCGCAGGCCGCCCAGATCGGGTCGTACGCCGACGAGTACAGCTCGGGCAGGCCCGAGCCGGGGGGTGTGCCGGGCAGCAGCAGTCCGCCCCTGAGGCCCGCGCCCGCGGCCCAGCGGATCTCCTCGACCGCCGCGTCGACGTCGTTCAGGAGGATCTGGAAGACGCCTGCGCGCCGGCCCGGCGCCGCCGCGCAGAAGTCGGCGAGCCAGCGGTTGTGGGCCCGCAGCCCCGCCCAGCGCCGCTCGAACTCCGTCGCCGTCGGGGCCGGTGCCATGAGGGAGGCCGACGGGAAGAACGGCGGGATGGTGTTCGGGAAGACCACCTCCGCGACGATGCCGTCCTCCTCCAGCTCCGCGAGGCGCCGCCCGGAGTTCCAGTTCCGGTCGGCGGTGTCGGCGAGCAGGTCCTCGTACGGGTTGACGTAGTCGGCCGCCCAGGCGTCGAAGTCGTCGTGGTACCGGCGCTCCAGGTACGGCCTGTAGTCGAGGAGATCGGCGCCCGCGTGGCAGTCGGCGGAGATGACGGTGTAGCGGTCCTCGGCACCGGCACGGTCCACGGCGGTCGCACGGTTCACGGCGCTCACTCCGCCCCTGGCGGTCACTCCCTGCCCGGCGGTCACGGGCTCCCCGGCGCTCACGGGCCCACTCCCAGTACGGGGAAGTCGTGGTCCGTCAGCCAGTGGCGGCCCACCCCGCGCGAGCGCGCCCAGGACGCCTCGACCGCCGACTGGTCCTCCCCCTGGCCCAGTTCGGCCGGGGTCGGGCCGATCCGCCGGGCGATCGGGGCCAGTTCGGCGACGTCGAAGCCGAACACCTCGGCCGCCGAGAGGCCGAGCATGCGGCGGGTCTCCGCCACCGGGATGTCGTGGAAGGTCTTGGCCAGCCATGCCCGGGTGTCGGGCCAGGTGCCCTCGGGGTGCGGGAAGTCGCTGCCCCACAGGATGTTGTCGACGCCGATCTCGTAGCGCTGGGCGAGTTCGCGGCGCTTGGTGTTGGTCGCGCAGACGAAGACCTGCCGGTCCAGGTACTCGTGCGGGGGCCGTTTCAGTTCGGCGAAGGGCGACAGCTTCTTGCCGCCGTGCGCGCCGAGATAGAGACGGTCCATGAACCACAGCAGGTTGGGCAGCCACCAGCAGCCCGACTCCGCGACACCGAACCGGAGCCCGGGGTGCCGCTCGAAGACCCCCGACCAGAGGAGGAACCAGAGGGGGCGCGCCGGCCACCAGGTGACCTCGGAGACGTAGATCCCGAGGTGGTCGCCGTATTCGTGGCGGGGTGCCGCGCCGGAGTGGGTGAGCACGGGCATCGCGCACTCGGCGGCCGCCGCCCACACGGGGTCGTAACGGCGGTCGTGGTAGGGCTCCTTGTCGACCCACATGGAGGGGATCATCAGCGCGCCGAGGCCCGACTCCTTGGCGCGGTACACCTCGGCGACGACTCTGCCCGTCTCGCCGGTGACCGGCAGCAGGGCGACCCCGCAGTGCCGTTCGGGGTGTTCGGAGACGAAGTCGGCGAGCCAGCGGTTGTGGGCCTGCGCGCCCGCCATGCCGAGTTCCGGGTCCTGGTCGCCGGAGAGGCCGAGGCCCACGCCGAAGGGGGCCGCGGTACGGCTGTCCACGGCGTCCGCGTCGGGGAAGACGACCTCGGCCGCCACCCCGTCGCCGTCCAGTTCCTTCAGGCGCTGGGCGGTGTCCCAACCGCCGCGCAGGCCTTCCTCGTTGTCCTGGAACCACTTGTCGGCGAACGCCTCGTTGCGGATGCCGAGACGGTTCATCTCCTCACGGCGCCGGCCCTGGCCCGCGAGGAACTCGTCGAAGTCCCGGTGGAACCGGGAATCCAGATAGGGCCGGTACTCCTCGGTGGGAAGTCCGGCGTGGCAGTCGGAGGAGATGATCAGATACGGGTCCTGTTCGGTCACCGCGCCCCCTCAGTCGAGGATGAAACTTTCCAGGTACGTCGGATTCGCCCGCTCGAGCATCGACCGCGACCGCGCCCGGATCTGCCGGTCACTGTGCTCGCTCTCGGGCAGCAGCCAGAAGCGGCTCTCGCGGATCCCCGCGGCGACGAGGTCGGCGACCTCCTCGACGGGGGTGAACCGCACCTCGTGGCCCGCCTCGTTCATCGCGGCCTCCCACTGGGCGAGGCTGCGGTACGGGGTCCTGCGGGGCCGCTCCTTCGCGTACCGCGCGGGCCGGTTGCGGTGCGACTCCCACAGACCCGTGCGGAGCATGTGCGGTCCGGGGAACAGCACGGAGGCGCCCACGCGCGCGTGCTCCGCCTTCAGATGCGCGTACAGCGACTCGGTCATCGTCACCACGGCCGCCTTGGTGACGGCGTACACGGAGGCGGTGGGCAGCGGGGCGATCCCGCCGTCGCCGGACGAGGTGTTGACGACGTGGCCGGGCTCACCCCCGGCGAGCATCCGGGGCACGAACACCTGGATGCCGTGGAAGACGCCCCACACGTTGACGGCGAAGGCCCACTTCCAGTCGTTCGGGTCGTGCTCCCACATCCGGCCCTCGGCGCCGGAGCCGACACCGGCGTTGTTGCACAGGACGTGCACCGCGCCGAATGTGGCGTACACGTCCTCGGCGAGCGCGAGGACCTCGGAGCGCTCCGCGACGTCCACCACGCGCGCGTGGACGTCGGCGCCGTCCTCGCGCAGTTCCCCGGCGGCCTTCTCCAGCGCGCCCTCCTCGACGTCGGCGAGGACCACCCTCAGTCCGTCCGCCGCGAACCGCCGGGCCATGGCGAGCCCGATGCCGCTCGCCGCGCCGGTGACCACGGCGACCTGCCCCGCGCGCAGTTCCATCAGATGCTCCCCTCGGGCGGCCCGTCGAGGATCTGCCGCGGATCGTCGTAGCGCTGGTGGATGTACGGCGACAGGGCCTGCGCGCTGACGCGTTCGGCGACCCTGCCCCTCTGGTCGGTGGTCTTCTCGCCGATGGTGATCTCCAGCAGCCTGCGTACGGGCAGATCGGCGACCGGGTCGTACATCGACTCGCGCAGGACGACGTCCCCGGTGACGCGCTCCAGCCTGCGGACCTTCTCGTTGCGCACGCAGTGCACGAGGACCGGGTCGGCGTCGAAGCCGGAACCGTCGACCGCGGGAAGGAACTTGAAGTAGAAGTCGGTCTTCCGGGAGGGCTCGGGCAGCGGCAGGGCCCCGCTGACCGCGCCGCGCACCTCGACGAAGGCGATGCCGTGCCGGGCGAGCACGCCGCGCACGACGAGACCGTCGCGCTCCACCGTCACCTCGCCGAGCTTCTTGGGCTCCCCGAAGACCTCACGGCCACCGATCAGGGCCCGCTCGTGGGTCATCGGCATGACGAGCGGATACCAGCCCTCGACGTCGTCGTGCGCGGCCGCTACGGCGAACGAGCCCGCGCCCAGCGGATATCCGGGCAGATCGACCTTGCTGACGCTGACCCGCACCAGGGGCCTCGCGGTGGGCTTCAGCGGCGGTGGCAGGACCGCCGCGACCGCGTCCGGGTCGCTCTCCCAGACGGCCACCACACCGGTGGACCAGATGTCGGGGAGCTTGGAGCTCGCGGCGCGCGAGGCGGCGATCTCCGCCTCGGTCCGTGCGCCGTACCTCACTCGTGCCATGTCCGTACCGCCCTTCGTAGGCGCTACCCGATGGGGCGCGCAGCACGCTTGCACCGCACGGACGAAAGGTCCATAGCCATGCGCCGACCGGCCGCACGGGTACCGGACCCGACCGGACCGACCGACTTCACGAACCCCAGGCCTTCGCCGCCCGGATGCGGGCGCTGGAGCCCCCGGAGCGGCGCTGGGCCGAGCGCGTCAACGGCGGGCCCGCCGTGCCCGCCGTGCCCGGTTGCGGGGCTCGCGGGCGGGTGGCCCGGTGGCGGGCCCGCGGGGGCGCCGGTTCCGCGAATACGGGGGCGCCGGTTCCGGGAAGGCGAGGACGGGACTGTCAGTCACGGCCCGTATCCTCATTGACCATGCTCGAAGACCTCACGACCGCAGCGTCCCCAGCCTCCTGGCCGGCCGCGTATCCGCAGGGATACGCGGTCGTCGACGTGGAGACCACAGGACTGGCCCGCGACGACCGGATAATCTCCGCCGCCGTCTACCGGCTGGACGCGCGCGGCGAGGTCGAGGACCACTGGTACACGATGGTCAATCCGGAGCGGGATCCGGGCCCGGTGTGGATCCACGGCCTGACGAGCGAGATGCTCGAAGGCGCGCCGCTCTTCAGGGACGTCGCCGAGGAGTTCGCCGCCCGGCTCGACGGCCGTGTGCTGGTCGCGCACAACGCGGTCTTCGACTGGTCGATGATCGCGCGGGAGTACGCGCGCGCGGAGCGCGAGGCACCGGTGCGCCAGCGCCTGTGCACCATCGCGCTCTCCAAGGAGCTGGGCCTGCCGCTGCCCAACCACAAGCTGGAGTCGCTGGCCGCGCACTTCGGTGTCGTCCAGCAGCGGGCGCACCACGCGCTGGACGACGCGCGCGTGCTGGCCGAGGCGTTCCGGCCGAGCCTGCGGGCCGCCGCGCACGGCGGGGTACGGCTGCCGCTCCTCGAATGCCTGCCGCTCAAGGAGTGGTCCGACAGCGCCGCGGCTCCGCGGATCGGACGGCAGTCCGGGGGCTACGCGTCCGGTGGTTACCCGTCCGGGAGCTGGCGCCCCTCCCGCAAGCGCCCCGCGTGCCCCCATCCCAACCCAGGTCGGTACGAGTCGAACAAGCCGCTCAAGCAGGGCATGCGGGTCGCGTTCTCCGGTGACACGTCCGTCGACCGCGAGCTGCTGGAGGACCGGGCCGTCGAGGCCGGACTGCATGTCGCGACGAGCCTGTCCCGGCTCACCAGCCTGCTGGTGACCAACGACCCGGACTCCGGCACCTCAAAAGTGGTCAAAGCAAGACAGTTCGGGACACCTGTGGTCGACGAGGCCGCGTTCGGGCAACTGCTGCGAGACGTCGAACCCGCGTCGGAAGGGTGACGGACGTACGGGTGATTGACGGGCGACTCGCCCCGCACCCGCTCGCCCGCGCCGCCCCGGCACCCCACCCTGTGGCGCATGGCGAGATGCGAAGTATGCGGCAATGACTACGGAATGACCTTCGAGGTGCACGCGCAGGGTGCGGTGCACGTCTTCGACTGCTTCTCCTGCGCGATCCACCGGATGGCCCCGATCTGCGAGCACTGTCGCGTCCAGGTCATCGGCCAGGGCGTCGAGGTCGAGGGCCACTGGTACTGCGGCGCGCACTGCGCTCGCGCTGAGGGGAAGGCGGGGATCGTCGACAAGGTCTGAGTCCCCGCCCGGCCCCGGACAGGGCATCACACGGCCCTCGGCGGGACCCCTCCGTCGAGGGCCGAATCATGCCGAGTACCGTCAATGGGGTGTACCGCTTCCTGTTGACCCGCCAGTGGGTGATCCTCACCCTCGTGGCCCTCGCGCTCATCCCGACGATGATCAAGCTGGGCTTCTGGCAGCTCCACCGGCACGAGCACAAGGTCGCCCTGAACACGGTGATCTCCGACTCGCTCGCCGCGAAGCCGGTGCCCGTGGAGACCGTCACCGTGCCGGGTCGGCAGATCAGGGACGAGGACCTGTACCGCCGGGTGACCGCGAAGGGGCACTTCGACACCGCGCACGAAGAGGTCGTCCGCCGCCGCACCAACGCCGACGGCGCGGTCGGCTACCACGTCCTGACCCCGTTCGTCCTGGCCGACGGCCGCGTCCTCCTGGTCAACCGGGGCTGGGTCCCGGCGGACGGCGCGCAGACCGCCTTCCCGAAGATCCCGGCCCCCGCCCCGGGCGAGATCACCGTCACCGGCCGGCTGATGGCCGACCAGACGACCGCCGACAGCGGCATCAAGAACGTGCGGGGCCTGCCCGACCGTCAGGTCATGCTGATCAGCAGCGGGCAGGAGGCACGGCGGCTCGGCAAGCAGGTCCTCGGCGGCTACGTCGAGCAGACAGCGCCGGCGCCCAAGGGCGGCTCCCCCGAGCTGATCCCGGACCCCGAGCACAGCGACATCGGCCCGCACATGGCGTACGCGATCCAGTGGTGGCTCTTCTCCGCGGGCGTCCCCTTCGGCTGGGTGGTCCTCGTCCGCCGTGAGCGCCGCGACCGGGCGGAGGCCGCCGCCGCGCGGACCGCCCCGGAGGCGGAACCGGCGGGCGTGTAGCGCGGCGGCGGGCGCCCCGGCCTCCCCGTCCCGCCCGGCCACGGGCGCCCACGCCACTCCGGCGGCCCGATTGGCCGTCACCCGGTCGGGAACCCGTCGGCCCCCGATCTCGTACGCGTCGTCGAAGGCATCGGCGGCCGGGTCCTGATGCGCAGTCTGCTGCGGCTGCGGTTCGACCATCGACGCGGTCCGCGCGGAACTCGCCCCGGACGGCTTCCTGGTGCGCCGCCACAGCGCCGCGACGACCGGCGTCGACGGGGTGGGGGAAGCACCAGGGACCGGACCACCGGGATAAGGGAGGATGAGGCCATGGATCTTGGACTGAAGGATCGTGTGTACGTCGTCACGGGAGCCACCCGGGGCCTGGGCAACGCCGCCGCGCGCGAACTCGTCGCCGACGGCGCGAAGGTGGTCGTCACCGGACGCGACGAGGAGACCGCGGCGGGCGCCGCCTCCGCGCTCGGCCCGAACGCCGTCGGCGTCGCGGCCGACAACGGCGCCGCCGAGACCCCGGCCCGGCTGATCGCCGGTGCCCGTGAGCACTTCGGCGGCTTCGACGGCATCCTGATCAGCGTCGGCGGACCGCCGCCGGGGTTCGCGTCGGACAACACCGACGAACAGTGGATGGTGGCGTTCGAGTCGGTCTTCCTCGGTGCGGTGCGGCTGGCCCGCGCGGCTGCCGAGGAACTCGGCGAGGGCGGGGTCATCGGCTTCGTGCTCTCCGGCTCGGTGCACGAACCGATCCCTGGGCTCACCATCTCCAACGGTCTGCGTCCGGGTCTCGCCGGCTTCGCCAAGTCCCTCGCGAACGAGCTGGGCCCGCGCGGCATCCGCGTCGTCGGGCTGCTGCCGTCCCGCATCGACACGGACCGCGTGCGCCAGCTCGACGGTCTGTCCGCCGACCCCGAGGCCACCCGCGCGGCCAACGAGTCCCGCATCCCGTTGCGCCGCTACGGGGCCCCGGAGGAGTTCGGCCGTACGGCCGCGTTCCTGCTCTCCCCCGCCGCGTCGTACCTCACGGGCATCATGCTTCCGGTGGACGGCGGGATGCGGGGCGGGTTCTAGGCCG
Organism: Streptomyces sp. NBC_00386; assembly: GCF_036063235.1. Classification (NCBI taxonomy): domain Bacteria; kingdom Bacillati; phylum Actinomycetota; class Actinomycetes; order Kitasatosporales; family Streptomycetaceae; genus Streptomyces; species Streptomyces sp. NBC_00386. The sequence goes on along the minus strand of NZ_CP107950.1, from coordinate 7,212,298 downwards.
GCACGGCGACCGGCGGTCCCGTCGGCCGGTCCGCGCGGCGGCCCGTCGCCTGTCGACCGTCCGCCGGTCGACAGGTCTACTCGTCCGCCGGTCGCCCGGACGGCCCGGCCGCACGTCGGGCAGCTTGTCCCACGCGCCGGGGCTCTGCCCCGGCGGACGCCCGCCCGGGCCTTCGCCGAGCGGGTGGGGCGGGTGCCCGGTCAGGTCACGCGCTCGGCACGGTGCTTGACCCCGCGCAGCCGCACCTCCGCCGGAAGGGCGGCGAGACCGGCCGAGTCCCGTGCGTGCGCGAGCGCCTCCACCGTCAGCAGCCGCAGCGCGTGCCCCGGGTCCACATGCGGTTCCAGCAGGAGCCGCACACGCGCCTCGGGCAGGCTGCGCCGGCCGGTCAGGTGGACGTCGGCACGGTCGACGCCGCCCAGCCGGGCCGATTCGGCGGCCAGCACGCCCTCCAGAGCCCGTCCGCGCAGCAGCGCGCCCGCGCCGTCGCCGGTGTCGACGAGCACGTCGGCGAGCCGCCGACGCCGCACGACGGCGGCCAGCCACCACAGGGCGAGCAGCAGGAGCACCGCGAGCGCGGCGATGACGGCGGGCCACCACCAGCCCTGCTCCCGCCACTTGGTCCGTTCGGCGGTACTGAGCAGCACGTCGTGCCGCCCGTCGTGGATCCACCACGACGGCGGCCGTACGCCGAGTCCGACGGCGAGCACGGAGCCGCCGAGGACGATCAGCACGAGCCCGATGAAGCCGATCAGCACACGGTTGACGATCCGCAGCACGGATCTCACCCCTTCCGTCCGGGACGCGCGACATGCACCGCCAGGGCGGGCGAACGGGACAGTCCCAGACCCTTGATGCCGTCGGCGAGGGTGATGTCGAGGTCGGCGCGCACGTCGTCGAGCTCCCGGAAGTGCGACAGCGCGCGGACGTCGACCTTCCGGCGCTTCACGCGCACGCGGACCGACTGCACACCGGCGACCTCCATGGCCCGGTCGCGGAGCGCCATCGCGGCGGCGCCCCGGTGCAGTCCGGCGCGGACGTCGGCGTGGGTGCGCCGCATCGGCAGCACGTCCCGCAGTCCCGGTGTGGCCGCGAGGACGATCAGCCAGAGTCCCACCGCGGCGGCGATTCCCGCGCCGACGAGGACCGCGGTGTCGTCGAGCGGCCGTTCGGCGAGCTGTTCGGCCAGCCAGGTCCGCCAGCGCAGCGCGGACCGTCCGGCGCGCACGGCCACGACGTCGTACAGGAAGGCACCCGCCGCGACGAGGAGCACGAGCGCGAGGATGCCCGCGGGGACACGGCGCGCGGACCAGAACCGGCCCTGCCGGCCGTCCTCGTCGTCGACGGTGGACAGCGGTTCGTAGGCCGCGGCGGAGGCGGACTGCCCGAGGGCGCCCGCGCCGTCCCCCTTCTCCGGTTGCTCCGGCTTCTCCAGTACGGGCATCTTCCGGGTGTTCTCGGAGCCCTGGGGCTCGCTCATTGCGTCCTCCCCTGTGCCGCGCCGGGCCCGGGTGTCAGATGCAGCCGCTCCACGTGGACGGCCACCTCGGGCACTTCCATCCCTGCCAACGCCTCTACCCGCTCGGCGACATGACGACGCACCTCGCCGCACTGGGCACCGATGTCGGCGGGGTAGCCGAGTTCGAGGCTGAGCCTGACCCGGGCGCTGTGCGTCGGGGTGCCGTCCGTCCCCCCGGAGCCCGACGTCTGGCGCCGCACGACGACCGTCGCGTGCGGGGGCACGGCGGCGGCGGGCGGCGGGGGCAGCGCCTCGCGCGCCGCCCGCGACGCGATCTTCGCGACGACCCGGTCGGCGATCCGGGTGGCGCCCCGCTCGGGTGGCGGGACGGTCGTGAGGCCCGGCCTGGTCTCACCGAGCCGGTCGGCCTGACCTGGCACGCGTCACCGCCGCCGGTCGTCACGGGCGCGGAAGAAGTCGCCGATGTCCAGGTCCCCCTCCAGGAGCCGTCCGACGACGAACCCGACGGCCCCCAGGGCGGCCACCAGGAGGAAGGCGCCGAAGCCGCCGAAATATCCGGCGAAGCCCAGCGCCATTCCGGCGATCATGCCGATCACGGCCAAGCTCATGGTGCGCTCCTCAGCAGTCGGTGGCCGCGGTGATCACTCATGGTGCGGTGGCCGGGTGTCCCGGAGTTCCGGTGACCCGCCCTGGGTCACTGGAGCCGTGACTCCGGCTCCTCGTCCTCTTCCTCGGGAAGCTTCACGTCACTCACCGCGATGTTGACTTCCACCACTTCGAGCCCTGTCATGCGCTCGACGGCGGCGATGACGTTCTCGCGTACGGCTCGGGCCACTTCGGTGATCGACACGCCGTAGTCGACGACGATCTCCAGGTCGAGCGCCGTCTGCACCTCGCCGACCTCGGCCTTCACACCCCGCGAGACGGATTTGGTGGAACCGCCCGGCACCCGGTCGCGTACCGCTCCGAAGGTCCGGCTCAGCCCGCTGCCCATCGTATGGACACCGACTACGTCACGGGCGGCGAGCCCGGCGATCTTCTCCACGACTCCGTCGGCGATCGTGGTCCGTCCCCGCGAGGCGGGATCTCCACCGCCGCGCCTGGTGGGCTTACGGGTCTGCTGGCCCTCCTTCTCGGTGTCGGGGCTGTCCGTCCGGTTCCGCTCGGTCATGTCGGTCATCGCCGTACGTCCCTTTCGGTCGTCCTCCTCTGCTCACATTAGGTCGGGTCGCGCGGTCGCGCGCCGTGGATGAGGCACGCTGGAGCGATGACGGCGGACCGGTGGACGCAAGTGGTACGGCATCAGCTCGGGCTCGGCAGGATCCTGCCGCTGGGTCTCGCGCTCGACGGCGCGTGGATCACGGAGGAGGCGGCCGAGTCGGTGCTGCGGCGGGAGACGGCGGCCGTCGAGGGGGTACGGCTCGGGGCGTTGCGGATCGCTCTCGCCGACCCGGACCAGGCCGGAACACCGGCCGTGCCTCCCCCGCCCGGTGCGCTGCCGCCCGGTCCGCTGCGTGTCACCGCCGAGTTCCGCGCCTCGGTGGATCCCACGTTCCCGGGCGCCGAGCCCCTTCCGGCCGTCGCGGCCCGGCTGCGCCTGACCGTGGTGTCCGCCGCGACACGGCTCCTGGGTCTCGACGTCACGGAGGTGGACCTGCGGGTGACGGGCCTCGTGGAGGAGACGGACGAGGCGGACACGGCGCCCGCGGATCACCCGGCGGGCGGTGAACGAGGTGCGGCCGTGGCGGTCCCGGCCGACGGCCTACAGGAGCGGGCCGCGGCACCGGCCGACGGCCTACGGGAGCACTCCGGCGGTGTGCCGGTCGCCGGGTCGCGGGACGGGGCCGGCGTCGGGACGGCCGACGACGTGCGGACGGCGTCCGTGCCGAAGGACCCCGAGGAGGTGCGGATCGCGGCGGCCGCCCTGGCCGTCCCTGGCGTCACCCGTCTGACGGACGTCCTGGGCCGACCGGTCCACGTGGGGAGCGCGCCCGCCGCCGAGGCGGCCCTGCCGCGCCGCCACGTCCGCGTCGAGCTGGAGGTCTCCGGGGACGAGCGGGCGGTGGACGTGGCACGCGCGGTCAGAGCCGCGATCACTCAGGCCGCCCAGGACACCCCGTCCGTGGCGGTCCTGGTGACCGCCGTGAGCCGGGGCGCCCCTTCCCGGAAAGCATGACCGCCACGGGGAGACGGCCCTCAGACCGGGGCACCCCTACCCGGAAACATGACCCGTCACGGGGAGACCGCCGTAGGCCGGGGCGCCCCTTCCCGGAAAGCATGACCGCCACGAGCGGGAGCGCCCGGCCCGAAGAACGTGCCCCCGTGCGGCGGCAGGCCCGGCCTCACCGGGACCCGCCACAGAGGGAGGGGCGTCTGGTCAGCGGCCGGAGGCCTAGTCGCCCGCGCCCGCGAGGTCGCGGAGCCTGCGGGCCTGGGACGCACGCTCGGCGGAGCGCTGCTCCTCGTACGAGCGTTCCTGGGCCCCGCGCAGCAGCGCCTTCGTCTCGATCACGGCGTCCCGCGGCGCGGCCAGCAGCGCCGCGGCCAGGTCGCCGACCGCGGCGTCGAGCTGCTCGCCGGGCACGGCGAGGTTGGCGAGCCCGGTGCGCTCGGCCTCCTCGGCCAGGACGAAGCGGCCCGTGGCGCAGATCTCGAGCGCGCGGGCGTACCCCACGAGACCGACCAGCGGGTGCGTGCCCGTGAGGTCGGGCACCAGGCCGAGGCTGGTCTCGCGCATGGCGAACTGCACGTCGTCGGCGACGACGCGCAGGTCACAGGCGAGCGCGAGCTGGAACCCCGCGCCGATGGCGTGCCCCTGCACGGCGGCGATGGACACGATGTCGCTGCGCCGCCACCAGGTGAACGCCTCCTGGTACTCGGCGATGGTCGCGTCGAGCTCGGCGTCGGAACCGCGCGCGAGGTCGATGAACGACGGTTCCCCGTCGAAACCCGCGGGCGTGAACGCCTGCCGGTCGAGCCCCGCGGAGAAGGACTGGCCCTCGGCACGCAGGACGACCACCCGGACGGAGCCCGGCAGTGACCGCCCGGCCTGCGTCAAGGCCCGCCAGAGAGCAGGACTCTGGGCATTGCGCTTGGCCGGATTGGTCAGCGTCACCGTGGCGATCGCGCCGTCGACGGTGAGCCGTACGCCGTCCTGGTCGAGTACCGGGTCGAGATCCTTGTCGAGCGAAGCCATGGGGTGCCTCCGATGGGTGCGGTCGGATCAGACGCGCACCTCGCGAAGACACGAGGAACGCACCTAAGTGACTGCACAGTAACCACCCGGTCGGTCACCCGACCGACCGGGTGGTCACCACCGAAGCCGATGGGGACGCCCGGCCTCAGGCCGAGGCGGCCTTCTTGCCCCGCGTCGCACCGCCACGCCCTCGGAGCGTGACGCCCGACTCGCTGAGCATCCGGTGCACGAAGCCATACGAGCGGCCGGTCTCTTCGGCCAGCGCTCGAATGCTCGCACCGGAGTCGTACTTCTTCTTCAGGTCTGCCGCGAGCTTGTCGCGCGCGGCGCCGGTAACCCGGCTGCCCTTCTTCAGAGTCTCGGCCACCCGGTCCTCCTCATGGGAAGTGCGCTCTGGACTCTCATGATCACCCCTTTCGGGCGTCATGGCCACCCATTCGGCAAGGTCCGTAAGACAAGGTTTTGACGACAGGAGCCCGTCCCCACGAGTGGAATCAAGGATTCCGGGTGGCGCGGCCCGTACAGCCGAACGGGTTCCGCCGAGAAGTACCTGGTCAGCGACGCAAGACGGCCGAGCCCTTGGGAACAAAGGACTCGGCCGTGAAATCGGTGTACGACACACCCCGGTACGAGGAGATCTCACACAGATGGTGGATCACGGATCGGCCGAATGATCCATACGCGGTGGATCAGTCAATCGATCAAGCGGCGCGCACCCCCTGCGGGAGGCCGTGCGGGACTCAGGCGAGGGCCACCAGGTCGGCGTAGTCGGCGCCCCACAGGTCCTCGACACCGTCCGGGAGCAGGATGATCCGCTCCGGCTGGAGCGCCTCGACGGCGCCCTCGTCGTGGGTGACGAGGACGACGGCGCCCTTGTAGGTGCGCAGCGCGCCGAGGATCTCCTCGCGGCTGGCCGGGTCGAGGTTGTTCGTCGGCTCGTCGAGGAGCAGGACGTTCGCGGACGAGACGACGAGGGTCGCGAGCGCGAGCCGGGTCTTCTCGCCGCCGGAGAGCACCCCGGCCGGCTTGTCGACGTCGTCGCCGGAGAAGAGGAACGAGCCGAGCGTCTTGCGGACCTCGACCAGATCCAGGTCGGGGGCGGCGGAGCGCATGTTCTCCAGGACCGTGCGCTCGGGGTCGAGGGTCTCGTGCTCCTGGGCGTAGTAGCCGAGCTTGAGGCCGTGGCCCTCGATGACCTCTCCGGTGTCGGGCTTCTCGGCGCCGCCGAGCAGGCGCAGAAGGGTCGTCTTGCCGGCGCCGTTCAGGCCGAGGATGACGACGCGGGATCCCTTGTCGATGGCCAGGTCGACATCGGTGAAGATCTCCAGGGAGCCGTACGACTTCGACAGGCCCTCCGCCATGAGCGGGGTCTTGCCGCAGGGCGAGGGCTCGGGGAAGCGCAGCTTGGCGACCTTGTCGGAGACACGGACGGCGTCCAGGCCGGCGAGCAGCCGGTCCGCGCGCTTGGCCATGTTCTGGGCGGCGACCGTCTTGGTGGCCTTGGCCCGCATCTTGTCGGCCTGCGCGTTCAGCGCCGCGGCCTTCTTCTCGGCGTTCTGGCGCTCGCGCTTGCGGCGCTTCTCGTCGGCCTCGCGCTGCTGCTGGTAGAGCTTCCAGCCCATGTTGTAGACGTCGATCTGGGCGCGGTTGGCGTCCAGGTAGAACACCTTGTTGACGACCGTCTCGACGAGGTCGACATCGTGGGAGATCACGATGAAGCCGCCGCGGTAGGTCTTCAGGTAGTCGCGCAGCCAGACGATCGAGTCGGCGTCGAGGTGGTTCGTCGGCTCGTCGAGCAGCAGGGTGTCGGCGTCCGAGAAGAGGATGCGCGCCAGCTCGATACGGCGGCGCTGACCACCGGAGAGCGTGTGCAGGGGCTGGCCGAGCACCCGGTCGGGCAGGTTGAGCGCGGCGGCGATGGTGGCGGCCTCGGCCTCGGCGGAATACCCGCCCTTGGTGAGGAACTCCGTCTCCTGGCGCTCGTACTGCCGCATGGCCTTCTCGCGGGTGGCGCCCGCGCCGTTGGCGATGCGCTGTTCGTTCTCGCGCATCTTGCGGATCAGCACGTCCAGGCCGCGGGCGGACAGGACGCGGTCGCGGGCGAGGACGTCGAGGTCGCCGGTGCGCGGGTCCTGCGGAAGGTAACCGACCTCGCCGGAGCGGGCGACGGTTCCGCCGGCGGGCTGGCCCTCGCCCGCGAGGACCTTGGTGAGGGTCGTCTTGCCCGCGCCGTTGCGGCCGACCAGGCCGATGCGGTCACCCTTCGTGATGCGGAAGGTCGCGGACTCGATGAGGATGCGGGCGCCGGCGCGCAGCTCGATACCGGAGGCGGAGATCACGGACAGACTCCAGAGCGATGGGGAGTGGCGGGGTGGGCGGCTGAGGCGTTCCCGCCGTCTAATGCGCGAGGAGAATGGCCATGGGCCAAGTCTAACGGGGCCGTGCAACCACTTTTCCGGTGCGCACTGTGATGCTCGCCCCCTTCCGGGATGCTCCGGACGCCTGGACCGGCCGGGGCCGGCGGCTGACGCCGGGTGTCGCCCGTTCGGACCGCGGGCCGGGGCCGGGGGTCCGGGAGCGTACGAGGATGGCGCCACGGAGCGACGAAAGTGGTGTGCTCATGCAGTTCGACGACGACGTCGACCTGGACACCTCCGAGGTCCAGGACGTACGCGGCAGTCGCATCCCCGGCGGCAGGGCGACCATCGGTGGTGGGCTCGCCGGTCTGATCGCCCTGGTCCTCGGACTGCTCTTCGGGGTGGGTCCCGACCGGCTCGGGCTCACCTCCGGCGGCGACGAGCCCGGAGCCACCGCCTCCTCCCTCGCCCAGGTGCAGCGGACCTGCCTGAAGGGGCGGGACGCCAACGCCCGGGAGGACTGCCGGACCGTGGCGGTGGTCAACAGCATTCAGGCCTACTGGACCCGGGAGTTCGCGCGCAGGGGCGGCACCTACACCCGCGCCCCGACGGTGGTCTTCAGCGGCCGGGTGAACACCGGGTGCGGCACCGCCACGTCGTCCGTCGGGCCCTTCTACTGTCCCGTGGACCGCAAGGTCTATCTGGACCTCGGTTTCTTCGACGATCTCCGGACCAAGTTCGGCTCCGGCGGCGGACCCTTCGCGCAGGCGTACGTGGTGGCGCACGAATACGGGCATCACGTGCAGAACCTGACGGGAACGCCGGCCCGGTCGCAGGACGGTGTGACCGGCGCGAACAGCAACTCGGTGAGGGTGGAGCTCCAGGCCGACTGCTACGCGGGGGTGTGGGCGCGGAACGCGACCACCACGCCGTCCTCGTCGGCGGGCAGACCGTTGCTGACCGCGCTGACGGACACCGACATCCGCGACGGCCTGGACGCGGCGGCGGCCGTCGGTGACGACCGGATCCAGGAGAGGTACCAGGGCCGGGTGACCCCGGAAACCTGGACGCACGGGTCGGCCAAGCAGCGGCAGCGGTGGTTCTACCAGGGCTTCACCAGCGGCGACATGGCGCAGTGCAACACGTTCCGGTGAGCGGGCGGTACGGCGGTCCGGTACGGCGGTCCGGTCCGCCGGGGGTGGGTCCGGTTCCGGGCCGCGGGGCGTTGTCAGTGGCCGGTGCCAGACTGGGCGGCGGATCGGAATCCGGCAGTTCGTGACGAGACGGAGTGATCGGTATGGCTGGCACGAGCGACGGGCGCCCGAGCATCTACCCCTCGATGCTGTACGCCGACGCGAAGGCGGCGATCAGGCAGCTCACGGAGGTCTTCGGCTTCACCGAGCTGGCGGTCTACGAGGGTGAGGACGGCTCGGTGATGCACGCCGAGCTGGTACAGGGCAACGGCGCGGTGATGCTCGGCTCCAAGGGCCGCGGCGGACGCTTCGACGAGGCGATGAAGAGCGCGGGCCCGTGCGGGGTGTACATCGTCGTGGACGACGTCGACGCACACCACCAGCGGGCCGTGGACCACGGCGCCGAGATCCTGATGGCCCCGACCGACCAGGACTACGGCTCGCGGGACTACATGGCCCGCGATATCGAGGGCAACATCTGGAGCTTCGGCACCTACGCCCCGGAGATAGGCGCGTAGGACGGCGCGCAGGACCGCTCCGGGATCCGGCCGGCGGCGGTTCCCGGCCGGCCCCCGGTCAGCTCCCCCCGGTGTGCACCTGGAAGGCGGCCCTGCGTACGGCCTTGGCGAGCGCCGGGTCCGGGTGGGCGGCGGCGAGCGCGACCAGCACCTGCACCGTGCGCGGGTGCCCGACGGCCCGCACCTCGTCGAGGAGCGCGGGCACGGTGGGCTGCACCGCGGACTCCAGGTGGCGGACCAGGAGCGGGGCCTCACCGTGGTCGGCGACGGCTGCCGCGGTGTCGACCCACAGCCAGGTGGACTCGGCGCGGGTGAGGACCTCGTGGGCGTCCTCGGGGTCGTAGCCGTCGTGCTCGGCGAGCCACAGCAGGGCGTAGGGGCGCAGTGGGGTCTCCTCGACCACGGCGCGTACGTCCGGCTCGGCGGGGGCGCCGACGACGCGCAGTGCCTCGAAGGCGAGGCCGCGGGTGAGGGCGTCCTCGCCGCGGGCCGCGGCGATGAGTTCGGTGACGGCGCCGCCGACCGGGCGGGCGGCGAGCCAGGCACGGTACTCGGCGCGGGCGGCGTTGGGGCGGAGCTGGGCGCAGCCGCGGAGCATGTCCTCGGCGGACTGCTCGATGTTGCCGGCGGGGCTCTGCGCAGCGACGCAGATCTGCTCCAGCTTGACCCAGACCGCCCAGCTGCCGAGCGCGGTGAGGGTGGCCTGTCCTTCGCCGTAGGTCAGCGCGCCGACGGAGGCGAGGGCCTGGAGGGCCCATTCGAGGAGCGGGGCGAGGGGGGCGTCCGGGACCTCGGCGGGCTCCGGGGCGGGCTCGGTCCCGGGCTCGGGGCCGTAGGAGATCTCGCAGCGCTCGGTGCGCAGTTCCGTGACGCGCTGCCCGAGAAGGTCGAGGAGCTGGTCCACGGGGACGGGCCCGGCGGAGAGCTGGAGGAAGGACAGCACCTGGGGCATCGCGGAGACGACCTCGGCGACGGCCGCGGGCTCGCGGTCCAGCGGCTCGGGGTAGGCGAGGGACCAGGCGTCGAAGAGGGCGACCCAGCCGCGCAGGACGGCGCTGTCGTCGCGGCTCCAGGCGCGCAGCCGCCAGCCCGGGCGGGCGTCGTCGCCGTGCACCTCGATGAGGCCGGCCAGGCGTGCGGTGTCCCAGTCGGCGCGGACCTGGAGCGGGGTCAGTCCGAGATCCGCGGCGGCCCGCTCGGCGGTGGCGTCGGAGAGGGTGCCCTTGCCGTCGGGGCTGGCGGTGTCGCGCCCCGGGCGCAGGGCGGCGTCGGCCCAGCGCGCCACGCGGGCCGCGTCGGACAGGCCGGTGCGCGCCATGCGGGCGAGTTCCGCGGGCGGCGGTGTGCCTTCCGGCGGCCGCGGTGCGGGGCGGCGGGGGCGGCGCTGGGTCACCGCTCGGGGAGCGGTCGCGAGGGACCGGGGGCTGACGAGTCGGAGCCTGGAGTCGCGCGGGTTACGGGACGTCACGGGTGCAGTCTTGCGGTTGACAGTCCGAAAACCCAAACGGAATGCCGTCGCAGGCCACGGGGCGATGGGAGCGGGGCCCTCTCGGGGTGCCCGGCACGCGGGTAGGAACGCCGCGCGGAGTTACCCGGAACCGAACCGGAAGCACATCGTCACGCCCACCACGACGCCTCACGCGGAGCCCGACCCGAGCCCGACCCGAGCCCGGCCCGAGGCCGGGCCTCCCCCACCGGACGGCCCGGGACGGAAGCCCCCGGCCCGCCCACCCGACGGCCTCCCCGGGGCCAAGGGCCGGCCCGCCGGGACCGAGGCCCGGCCTCCCCGCCGGACTGGGCCGGGACCGGGGGCGCCGCGCGCCGTGGCTCACATCAGGGGGGTGAGGAAGCGGCGCAGGGCTTCCTCGTAGCTCGCCGGGTCGGCGTTCCACATGGCGCCGTGCGGGGCGTTCGGGACGGTGTTCAGGGTGACCAGGTCGGGCCTGCTCGCGGCGAGGCGCCGGGAGGCGCCCCAGGGGGCGATGCGGTCGTCCGGGCCGTGCACGAGCAGGGTCGGCACCTTGACCTGGTCGGGGTGCGCGGCGTGCGCGATGCGGTCTCCGCGTACGCCGGTGCGCCCCTGTGCGGCGCGCACCGCGAGCGGCAGCAGGAAACGCGGGGTGTGGCGGGCGCCGGCGAGAGCGCGCAGCGTCGTCTCCCAGTCGAGGACAGGGGAGTCGAGGACGAGCCCGGAGATCCGCTCGCGCAGCGCGGAGTGGGCGGCCGCGCGCAGGGCCATCGTGGCGCCCGTGGACCAGCCGTACAGGACGACCCGCTCGGCACCGAACCGCACGGCGTACCGGATGGCCGCGTCGAGGTCGCGCCACTCGGTCTCGCCGAGGTGGTTCAGGCCGTCGGGCGGTCGGGGTGCCCCGAGGTCGCCCCGGTAGGCGAGGTCGAGGACGGGGAAGTGCCGGCTGTTCAGGAACCCCATCAGGTTCATGGGGTGTTCCCGGGTGGCGCCCAGGCCGTGGACGGTGATGATCCAGGTGTCGCGGACCGCGGGCACGAACCAGGCGGGCAGGGCGCCGAGTTCGCCGGGCACGTCGACGTCGGCGTGTTCGAGTCCGAGGGCGGACCCGGGGTCGCCGACGTACAGGTTCGGGGTGAGCCACACCTTGTCGCCGCGCTCCAGGGACCCGTGCGTGACGCGTTCCAGGCTGCGTACGACGGTGTCGGCGGTGTGGGGCACCGAGTTCTGGAGGGGGCCGACGACCGCGTGGGAGCCGTCGCCCGCGAGGCCGTAGGTTCCCGGACGCCGGGACGCGAGGGCCCGGGTCAGGGTGATTCCGCCCGCCGTCGTGGCGTGCACGGTGAGCCGGGGCTCGGTGGGCAGAGGTTTGCCCGGCCTCGTCTTCAGCGCGGCGTCGCTGGCGAACCGGCCCGCCGCCACGGAGGCCACGCCCGCGGCTATGGCTACGGTGACGGCCGCTGCCGTGGCTCTTAGGGTGCGCACCCGACCAGTTTCCCGGGGGACCCGGCCATCGGCCAGCGGGAGCGCCTCCAGGGGTGACGGCCGGCGCTCATCGGAACCCCGCGTCCGGTACTCACCGGACCCCGCGCCGGGCGGCGCTGCGGCGGGGCCTCACTCCTGCTGGCCGTACCCCCGCAGCCGCTCCCCCGCCTCCGCGAGCTGGTCCGGCGAGAGCAGGGCGGGCGCGAGCCCGGGGACCGAGGAGGACAGGAGCCAGACGCGGCACATCCATTCCAGCTGGGCCGTGCGGTCGTACGCCTGGTCCAGCGAGTCTCCGTACGCGATGGTGCCGTGGTTCCGCAGGAGGCAGGCGGTGCGGCCGGCCAGGGCCCGGAGGGTGTTCTCGGCCAGTTCCGGTGTTCCGTAGGCCGCGTAGGGGGCGACGCGGACCGGGCCGCCCAGGGCCGCCGCCATGTAGTGGATCAGCGGGAGTTCGGGGACGAGGAGCGAGACGGCCGTCGCGTGCGGTGCGTGGGTGTGGACGACGGCCCGCGCCTCGGTCGCGCGGTAGACCGCGAGATGCATCGGCAGTTCGCTGGTCGGGCGCAGCGATCCGAGCACCTGCCGGCCGTCGAGGCCGACGCCGACGATGTCGTCGTGCGTCAGCCGGTCGTAGGGCACGCCCGTGGGCGTGACCAGGACGGTGTCTTTGACGCGGACGGAGACGTTGCCGGAGGTGCCGACGACCAGCCCGTCGGTGACCGTGCGCCGGGCCGTGGAGACCAGTTCGTCCCAGGCCCGCCGGAGGGTGTCCCGCGCGTCCGGCCCGTCGCGCTCGTCGCGCTCGTGGGCCTCGGCCGTCGTCCGTGCGTGTTCGTGCCCGACCCGTGCGTCCCGGTGCGGCTCAGTCATGACGCGATCCTGCCAGGCACCGCTTTCCACGCACCCCGCGCGAGCGGGCTTCGGGGCGACCGCGGGCCGCCAACAGCACACGGTTGTATGTGATTTGCATCACATCACACCGAGGGAGCGCCCACGCTGCCCCGGTCGGGCATTTGCCGCGGATCACACCCCGTGGCCGGGCCGCTACGGCCCGACTGGACTCGGACTCCATCCACAGAGTGACCCTTTCGGGCTTCCGGGCGCTGTGACCACGGCTACAGCCTGCGGGTGACGGGGATCTCACCGCTCAAACCCGCCCCGACCGGGACGGTCCACCACGAGCTCCGACCCCAAGCGGAGTACGGAATTCCGCATCCGTTCGAACCTGGCGAGCCGCCCATCGACGTAAGCGGAATGACGATCCACTGTTCAGGACACCGTCAAGTCCGACTCAGTTCATCTTCCGTTCACCCAGGTTGCCTACGGTCCCCCTGCCACTGACGTCCAACAGAAGCCTGGGTAAATGGAACACATCACGCTCCTCCTCGGAATCGTGATCGTCACCGCTCTCGTGTTCGATTTCACGAACGGTTTCCACGACACCGCCAACGCGATGGCCACCACCATCTCGACCGGCGCACTCAAGCCCAAGGTCGCGGTGGCCATGTCCGCCGCCCTCAACCTTGTCGGCGCCTTCCTCTCGGTGGAGGTCGCCAACACGATCTCCAAAGGCCTCGTCGATGAATCCGGCATCCAGCCAGAAGTGATCTTCGCCGCCCTCGTCGGCGCGATCCTCTGGAACCTGGTGACGTGGCTCGTCGGACTCCCGTCCAGCTCCTCGCACGCCCTCATGGGCGGCCTGGTCGGCGCCACCATCGCCTCCGCCGGTACCGGCGCCGTGCACGGGGACGTCCTGGTCGGCAAGGTGCTCCTGCCCGCCGTCGCTGCCCCGATCGTCGCCGGTCTGGCCGCGATGTTCGCCACCCGGCTGTCGTACAAGCTCAGTGGCAACGCCGACACCAAGGCCACCAAGAAGGGCTACCGCGCCGGCCAGATAGCCTCCGCGGGCCTGGTCTCGCTGGCCCACGGCACCAACGACGCGCAGAAGACGATGGGCATCATCACCCTGGCCCTGGTCGCCGGTGGCGCCGTCGCTCCCGACTCCGACCCGCCGGTCTGGGTCATCCTCTCCGCCGGTCTGGCCATCGCGCTCGGCACCTACCTGGGCGGCTGGCGCATCATCCGCACGATGGGCAAGGGCCTGACCGACCTCCAGCCGCAGCAGGGCTTCGCCGCCCAGACCAGCGCGGCGACGGTCATCCTGGCCTCCTCGCACATCGGTTTCTCCCTCTCCACCACGCACTCGGTCTCCGGCTCCGTGATGGGCGCGGGCCTCGGCCGCAAGGGCGGTGTGGTCCGCTGGTCCACCGCCAAGCGGATGGTCGTCGCCTGGATCCTCACGCTGCCCGCCGCCGCCCTGGTCGGCGCGCTCGCCGAATGGGTGACCGGTTTCGGCGCCTGGGGCACCACGCTGGTCGCCGTGTTCCTGGTCGGTTCGAGCTTCGCGATCTGGCGCCGCTCGCGCCGCGAGGTGATCGACCACAACAACGTGAACGACACCGAGGAGCCCGCCGGTGTGGTGACCACGGCCATCGCCGCCGTCACCCCGCCCCCGGCCGGCACCGTGGCCGAAGGCCTCACGGCCACCATCCCGGCTCCGGCCGAGCCCGCGGCGAACCCGTCGGCGCCGTCCCGAGTGGCCTGAGAACCGAAGGAAGAAACAGCATGAGCATCGACTGGTCAGCCCTCGGGTCCGTCTTCGGGGTCAGCCTCGGAGTGACCGTGGCCCTCGTCGCCCTCTTCACCCTCGGCGTAGCCGGCCTCTCCAAGAAGGAGTCCGCCCAGGGCGGATCCGCGGTCGCGGCGGCCACCGGCGCGTACGTCTGCTTCGCGGCCTGCGCCGCGGCGGTGGCGTACGGCATCTCCCTGATCATCACCAAGTAGCCCGGCAGGCGCCGCCCGGAACCGGGCTGCGCCGAGCGGTACCGCGCGTGGGGTGCGGGACGGATCACCGTCCCGCACCCCACGCGTATGCCGTCCCGCCCCCACGCGTATGTGGGCCTGCGCACACTGTCCCTCCGCAGGTCAACAGCCAGTTGACGGCCGTTCTCACCCCGTGGTGGACTGCCGGAGCCAAGTACGGCGGCATGAGAGGAAGCCGGTGCGAATCCGGCGCGGTCCCGCCACTGTCATCGGGGAAGAAACTCCCCGGGAGCCAGGAACTCTCACCGCCGGTCTCGTCGAACCAGGGCGTGGACACCCTGAGTGAGGACATATCGCCATGCGCGGCTGCCCGTTGCCCGTTTCGCTGAGTACGAGGGTTCCGCTCCACCCCACGGCCGGCTGACCCCGTGCGTGCCGATCGCGTCTTCGCGTACGGCGCCGCCGCCGGCCTCCTCGGCGACCTGCTGCTCGGCGATCCCCGCCGAGGGCATCCGGTCGCCGCGTTCGGGCGGGCCGCCGCGGTCGTGGAGCGGACACTGTGGCGGGACCACCGCGGGTGGGGCGCCCTGCACACCGCCGTCTGCGTCGGCGGTGCCACCGGACTCGCCGCGCTCGCGAGCCATTGCGTACGCGGCTCACGTACCGCCTCCGTCGCCCTGACCGCCGCCGCCACCTGGGCCGTCGTCGGGGGAACCTCCCTCGGCCGCGAGGCGCGGGCGGTCGGCGGCGCGCTCGCGGCCGGTGATCTCGACGCGGCCCGGGAGCGGCTGCCGCACCTGTGCGGACGCGATCCGCAGGCGCTGGACGCCGACGGCGTCGCGCGCGCCGTCGTCGAGTCCGTCGCCGAGAACACCTCCGACGCCGTCGTGGGCGCCTTGGTCTGGGGCGCCGTCGGCGGTGTGCCGGGACTTGTCGCCTTCCGCGCCGTGAACACGCTCGACGCGATGGTCGGACACAAGTCCCCCCGCCACCGGCGCTACGGCTGGGCCTCCGCCCGGCTCGACGACGTCGCCGGCTGGCCCGGAGCCCGGCTGACCGCCGTCCTCGCGGCCGTGGCCGGATCCGACCCGCGCGGTGCCGTACGCGCCTGGCGCGCGGATGCCCGCAAGCATCCGAGCCCCAACGCCGGGCCCGTGGAGGCCTCGTTCGCGGGCGCGCTCGGTGTGCGGCTCGGCGGCACCCTCTCGTACGGCGGACGCGTCGAGCACCGGCCCGTGCTCAACGGCGCGGGGCGCGCCGTCCACGTCCACGACATCGAACGGGCCGTACGGCTCTCCCGGCGCGTCGGCTGGCTCGCGCTCGGCGTGAGCGCCGCCGGCCGGATTCTGCTCACCGGAACCGGACGGGTTCCGGCCACCAGGAAGGGACGCACCGCATGAGCGGCGGGCTGCTGATCGCCGGAACCACCTCGGACGCCGGCAAGAGTGTCGTGACCGCCGGGATCTGCCGGTGGCTGGCGCGCCAGGGCGTCAAGGTCGCGCCCTTCAAGGCGCAGAACATGTCACTGAACTCGTTCGTGACGCGCGAGGGCGCCGAGATCGGGCGGGCGCAGGCCATGCAGGCGCAGGCCGCCCGCGTGGAGCCGACCGCGCTGATGAATCCCGTGCTCCTCAAGCCGGGCGGCGACCGCACCAGTCAGGTCGTCCTGATGGGCAGACCGGTGGGCGAGATGAGCGCGCGCGGGTTCTTCGGAACGGCCGGACCCTCGGAGCGGCCGCCGTCGGCCGAAGCGTCCGCCGCGTCCGCCGGGGACAGGCTGCGCGGGGGACGCCAGGAAGCACTCCTGGCGACCGTCCTCGACTGTCTGGCTCAGTTGCGGGGCACGTATGACGCGGTGATCTGTGAGGGAGCCGGCAGCCCGGCCGAGATCAATCTGCGGCGCACCGACATCGTCAACATGGAGGTGGCGCGGAACGCGGGGCTTCCCGTGCTCGTCGTCGGCGACATCGACCGGGGCGGGGTGTTCGCCTCGTTCTTCGGGACGGTCGCGCTGCTGTCGCCCGAGGACCAGGCGCTCGTCGCCGGGTTCCTCGTCAACAAGTTCCGGGGCGACGTCAGTCTGCTGGAGCCCGGTCTCGACATGCTGCACGGCCTGACCGGGCGGCGCTCCTACGGCGTCCTGCCCTTCCGGCACGGACTCGGCATCGACGAGGAGGACGGCCTGCGCGTCTCGCTGCGCGGGGCCGTCCGCGAGTCGGCCGTCTCCTCCCCCGTCGGCGAGGACATCCTGCGGGTCGCCGTCTGCGCGGTCCCGCTGATGTCCAACTTCACCGACGTGGACGCGCTGGCCGCCGAACCGGGTGTCGTCGTGCGGTTCGTGGACCGGGCCGAGGAGCTGGCCGACGCGGATCTCGTCATCGTGCCCGGGACCCGGGGCACGGTGAAGGCACTCGCGTGGCTGCGCGAGCGCGGTCTCGCGGAGGCGATCGCGCGCCGGGCCGCCGAAGGGCGTCCCGTGCTCGGCATCTGCGGTGGCTACCAGATCCTCGGACAGCACATCGAGGACGAGGTCGAGTCGCGCGCCGGTCATGTCGACGGGCTCGGACTCCTGCCCGTACGCGTGCGGTTCGCGCGGGAGAAGACGCTGACGCGGCCGGTCGGCGAGGCCCTCGGCGAACATGTCGAGGGGTACGAGATCCATCACGGCGTCGCCGAAGTCACCGGCGGCGAGGCGTTCTTCTCCGATGACCAGGGACACAGCCTGGACGGGTGCCGGGTCGGCGCCGTCTGGGGCACGCACTGGCACGGATCACTTGAGTCGGACGGTTTCCGGCGGGCCTTCCTGCGCGAGGTGGCCGCCGCCGCGGGCCGTCGCTTCGTACCGGCCCCGGGCACGTCGTTCGCGGCGCTGCGCGAGGAGCAGCTCGACCTGCTCGGCGACCTGATCGAGGAACACGCGGACACGGACGCGCTGTGGCGGCTCATCGAGTCCGGCGCGCCGCAAGGACTGCCCTTCATTCCACCGGGAGCACCCGTATGAGCACAGTGTTGTTGTTGTCGACCGCCGACACGGATCTGCTGGCGGCCCGCGCCAGTGGCGCCGGTTACCGGATCGGCAATCCGACCCGGGTGGACGTCACGGGCGAACTCCCCGCGCTCGTCGAGGGCGCGGACCTGGCCGTCGTGCGGCTGCTCGGCGGCAAGCGGGCCTGGGAGGACGGGCTGGCCTTCCTGAAGGCGTCCGGGATCCCGACCGTGCTGCTGGGCGGCGAGTCCGTCCCGGACGCCGAGCTGATGGCCGAGTCGTCGGTGCCCGCGGGTGTCGTCGCGGAGGCGCTGCGCTATCTCGTCGAGGGCGGTCCGGCCAACCTCGCCGAGCTGGCCCGCTTCCTCTCGGACACCGTGCTGCTCACGGGCGAGGGCTTCGAGGAGCCGCGGAAGTCGGCGGAGTTCGGCGTCCACGGCGAGCGCGCCTTCGTCGAGGGCCGGCCGACGGTCGGCGTGCTGTTCTACCGGGCGCACGAGCTGTCCGGGAACACCGCCTTCGTGGACACGCTGTGCGACGCGATCGAGGCACGCGGCGCCAACGCCCTCGCCGTGTACTGCGGTTCGCTGCGCGGAGCCGACCCGGGGCTGTACGAGATCCTCGGCCGGGCCGACGCGCTCGTCGCCACCGTCCTCGCGGCGGGCGGCACCCACGCCTCCGAGGCGTCCGCGGGCGGCGACGAGGAGGCCTGGGACATCGGGGCGCTCGCCGACCTCGACATCCCCGTCCTCCAGGGGCTCTGCCTGACCTCGTCGAAGAGCGCCTGGGACGCCTCGGACGCGGCCCTGTCCCCCATGGACGCGGCGATGCAGGTCGCGATCCCGGAGTTCGACGGCCGTCTCATCACGGTGCCGTTCTCCTTCAAGGAGCAGGGTCCGGACGACGTCCCGGTGTACGTCGCCGACCCCGAGCGGGCCGCGCGGGTAGCCGGAATCGCCCTGCGGCACGCCCTGTTGAAGCACAAGCCGAACGCGGAGAAAAAGCTCGGGATCGTCTTCACCGCCTATCCGACCAAGCACTCGCGGGTCGGCAACGCGGTCGGTCTCGACACACCCGCTTCCGCCGTACGGGTGCTCGACGCGCTCCGGGACGCGGGCTACGCCCTCACCGAATACCCGGACAACGGCGACGAGTTGATCCACCGGTTGATCGCGGCCGGCGGTCACGACGTGGAGTGGCTGACCGAGGAGCAGCTCGCCGCCGCCCCCGCGCGGGTGCCGCTCGCCGACTACCTGGCCTGGTTCGAGACGCTCGACCCCGCGCTGCGCGAGGGCATGCTGGAGGCCTGGGGCGAGCCGCCGGGCTCCCTCTACGTCGACGGCGACGACATCGTGCTGGCCTGCCTGGAGTTCGGGAACGTCGTCGTGATGATCCAGCCTCCGCGCGGCTTCGGCGAGAACCCGATCGCGATCTACCACGACCCCGACATGCCACCCTCGCACCACTACATGGCCGCCTACCGCTGGCTGGAGAACAGTTTCGGCGCGGACGCGGTCGTGCACATGGGCAAGCACGGCACCATGGAGTGGCTGCCGGGCAAGGGACTCGGGCTCAGCGGCGGCTGCGCGCCCGACGCCGTCCTCGGTGAACTCCCCCTGGTCTACCCGTTCATCGTCAACGACCCCGGTGAGGGCACGCAGGCCAAGCGGCGCGGGCACGCCACCGTGGTCGACCACCTCGTACCGCCGATGGCCCGCGCGGACACCTACGGGGACCTCGCCAAGCTCGAACAGCTCCTGGACGAGTACGCGCTCGTGTCCGACCTGGACCCGACGAAGGCCCCGGCCGTCCGCGCGCAGATCTGGACGCTGGTCAAGGCGGCCGAGCTCCATCACGACCTGCACGTCGACGAGCAGCCGGACGACGGCGACTTCGACTCCTTCGTCATGCACATCGACGGCTACCTCTGCGAGATCAAGGACGTGCAGATCCGCGACGGCCTGCACATCCTGGGCGGCGGCCCGGAGGCCGAGCCGCGGGTGAACCTCGTGCTCGCCGTGCTGCGCGCCTCGCAGGTGTGGGGCGGCGCGGCGAACGCGCTGCCCGGTCTGCGCGCCTGTCTCGCCGAGTACTTCGGCCTGGTGGAGAAGGAGTTGCTGGCCGAACCGGGTGCTCCGGTGAAGGTGCCGGCCGAGCTGAGCGAGCTCGTGGAGGGTCCGGCCCGTACGGCGGCCGACGCGATCGACCTGCTGGAGCAGCTGTGCCGCCGGGCGGCCCTTGGCATGGAGGAGCGGGGCTGGGACACGGCCGCCGTGCCCGCGCTCGTGCGCGAGGTGCTGGGCACCGAACTCCCCGACGCCGTCGCGGTGCTGGAGTTCGCCTGCCGCGAGGTGGTGCCGCGGCTGGCCCGTACGACGGACGAGATCGGGCACATCCTCAAGGCGCTGAACGGCGGTTACGTCCCGGCGGGTCCGTCGGGCTCGCCGACGCGCGGGCTCGTCAACGTCCTGCCGACCGGCCGCAACTTCTACTCGGTCGATCCCAAAGCCATTCCTTCCCGGCTGAGTTGGGAGGTCGGCCAGTCGCTCGCGGACTCGCTCGTGCAGCGCTACCTCCAGGACACCGGCACCTACCCGACGTCCGTCGGGCTGACGGTGTGGGGCACGTCCGCCATGCGCACCCAGGGCGACGACATCGCGGAGATCCTCGCGCTGCTCGGCTGCCGTCCGGTGTGGGACGACGCCTCGCGCCGGGTCACCGGCTTCGAGATCGTCCCGCCGGCCGAACTCGGCCGCCCGCGCATCGACGTCACGGTCCGCATCTCCGGCTTCTTCCGGGACGCCTTCCCGCACGTCGTCGGTCTGCTCGACGACGCGGTGCGCGCGGTCGCCGAGCTGGACGAGCCCGCCGACCGGAACTACGTGCGCAAGCACGCCGACGAGGACACCGCCGAGCACGGCGACCGGCGGCGCGCGACCGCCCGTATCTTCGGCTCCAAGCCGGGCGCGTACGGCGCCGGTCTGCTGCCGCTGATCGACGCCCGCAACTGGCGCTCCGACGCCGACCTCGCCGAGGTGTACGCCGTCTGGGGCGGCTACGCCTACGGGCGCGGGCTCGACGGACGGGCCGCGCGCGGGGACATGGAGACGGCGTTCAGGCGCATCGCGGTCGCGGCGAAGAACGTCGACACACGCGAACACGACCTCGTCGACGCCGACGACTACTTCCAGTACCACGGCGGCATGGTCGCGATGGTCCGCCATCTGACGGGCACCAGCCCCGAGGCGTACGTCGGTGACTCGGCCGTCCCCGACCAGGTCAAGACCCGCACGCTGGGCGAGGAGACGCACCGCGTCTTCCGCGCCCGGGTGGTCAACCCGCGCTGGATGGCCGCGATGCGCCGGCACGGCTACAAGGGCGCCTTCGAGATGGCGGCGACCGTCGACTACCTCTTCGGCTACGACGCCACGGCCGGGGTCGTGGACGACTGGATGTACGAGAAGCTCAGCGCGGAGTACGTCTTCGACGCGGAGAACCGGGACTTCATGAAGAAGTCCAACCCGTGGGCCCTGCGCGGCATCACGGAGCGGCTGCTGGAGGCGGCGGACCGGGGGCTGTGGGCGGAGCCGGACGCGGACACGCTGGAGCGGCTGCGCGCCACCTATCTGGAGCTCGAAGGCGACTTGGAGGGCGACGACCAGTGAGTACCCCGTTCCCGTTCACGGCTGTTGTCGGCCAGGACGACCTGCGGCTCGCGCTGCTGCTGAATGCCGTGTCGCCCGCCGTGGGCGGTGTGCTGGTGCGCGGCGAGAAGGGCACCGCCAAGTCGACGGCGGTGCGCGCCCTTTCGGCGCTGCTGCCGGAGGTCGCCGTCGTACCCGGGTGCCGTTTCTCGTGCGACCCGGCCGCTCCCGACCCGGCGTGCCCGGACGGGCCGCACGAGGCGGCGGCCGGAGCGCAACGCCCGTCCCGTATGGTCGAGTTGCCCGTCGGCGCGTCCGAGGACCGGCTGGTGGGCGCCCTCGACATCGAGCGGGCGCTCGCGGAGGGCGTGAAGGCCTTCGAGCCGGGCCTGCTGGCGGACGCACACCGCGGGATCCTCTACGTCGACGAAGTGAACCTGCTGCACGACCACTTGGTCGACCTGCTGCTGGACGCGGCCGCGATGGGCGCCTCGTACGTGGAACGCGAGGGTGTCTCCGTACGGCATGCCGCGCGGTTCCTGCTCGTCGGGACCATGAACCCCGAAGAGGGCGAGCTGCGGCCGCAGTTGCTCGACCGGTTCGGGCTGACCGTCGAGGTGTCCGCCTCACGGGAGCCCGATCAGCGGGTCGAGGTCGTGCGGCGCAGGCTCGCCTACGACGACGACCCGGCCGGCTTCGCCGCGCGCTGGGCCGACGAGGAGGCCGCCGTGCGGGCCCGGATCGTGGCGGCCCGCGCGCTGCTGCCCTCCGTGCGCCTCGGCGACGGGCCGCTGCGGCAGATCGCGGCGACCTGCGCGGCCTTCGAGGTGGACGGCATGCGCGCCGACATCGTGATGGCCCGGACCGCGACGGCGCTGGCCGCGTGGGCGGGACGCACCGAGGTGATCGCCGAGGACGTGCGGCAGGCGGCGCTGCTCGCGCTGCCGCACCGGCGGCGGCGCAACCCGTTCGACGCGCCCGGGATCGACGAGGACAAGCTCGACGAGACGCTGGAGGAGTTCGCGGGCTCGGACGACACCTCCGGCGAGGGTCCCTCCGACGACGACCCGGACCCGGATCCGGACGGGCCCGGCGGGGGCGGGCAGCCGCCTCAGGACGGGCCGGACGACGGCTCCCCCGCCGGTGACGTCCCGGCGCAGGGCGAGCCGTCGGACGACGGGCAGGCCCCGGCCGGGCAGGGCGCCGGCGAGCAGTCGCCCGTACGGGCCGCCGAGCCGTTCCGCACGAAGGTGCTGAGCGTGCCCGGACTCGGCGAGGGCGCGGCCGGGCGGCGTTCGCGCGCGCGGACCGAGCACGGCCGCACGACCGGGTCGAGGCGGCCCCGCGGGGCGCTCACCAAGCTGCACCTGGCGGCGACCGTGCAGGCCGCCGCCCCGCACCAGCTGGCGCGCGGCCGGTCGGGCCGCGGTCTGGTCGTACGGCGGGACGATCTGCGCCAGGCGACGCGCGAGGGCCGTGAGGGCAACCTCGTGCTGTTCGTGGTGGACGCCTCCGGGTCGATGGCGGCACGGCAGCGGATGGGCGCCGTCAAGGGCGCCGTGCTGTCGCTGCTGCTCGACGCCTACCAGCGGCGGGACAAGGTGGGCCTGGTGACCTTCCGCGGTTCGGCCGCCGAGGTCGCGCTGCCGCCCACCTCCTCGGTGGACGCCGCCGCGTCCCGGCTGGAGTCGCTGCCGACGGGCGGCCGGACGCCGCTCGCGGCCGGGCTGCTGCGGGCGCACGAGGTGCTGCGCGTCGAGCGGCTGCGGGACTCCGCGCGACGGCCGCTGGTCGTCGTGGTGACCGACGGACGGGCCACGGGCGGGCCGGAGCCGGTCGCGACGGCCGGGCGCGCTGCACGGCTGTTCGCGGCCGGCGGGGTCGCGTCGGTGGTCGTCGACTGCGAGACGGGGCCGGTACGGCTCGGGCTCGCGGGGCAGCTCGCGGGGGAACTGGGCGGCACGCCGGTGACCCTGGACGAGCTGCGGGCCGATTCCATCGCCGGTCTGGTCAGGGATGTGCAGGGGACTTCGAGGAGGGCCGCGTAATGCCGCAGGGGCAGCCGAGTGTCGTACCGGACGACGGCCTGACGACCCGTCAGCGTCGTAACCGGCCGCTGGTCGTCGTGCACACGGGGATCGGCAAGGGCAAGTCCACCGCCGCGTTCGGGCTCGCGCTGCGCGCCTGGAACCAGGGGTGGCCCATCGGGGTGTTCCAGTTCGTCAAGTCGGCGAAGTGGAAGGTCGGCGAGGAGAACGCGTTGCGGGTGCTCGGGGCCTCCGGCGAGGGCGGCAACGTCGACTGGCACAAGATGGGCGAGGGCTGGTCCTGGGTCCAGCGCGACGCCCAGATGGACAACGAGGAGAAGGCCCGCGAGGGCTGGGAGCAGGTCAAGCGGGACCTCGCCGCCGAGACGTACAAGCTGTACGTGCTCGACGAGTTCGCGTACCCGATGCACTGGGGCTGGATCGACACCGACGAGGTCGTCGCGGTGCTGCGGGACCGTCCGGGCACCCAGCACGTGGTGATCACCGGCCGCAACGCCCCCGGGAAGCTGGTCGACCTCGCCGACCTCGTGACCGACATGTCCAAGGTCAAGCATCCGATGGACACCGGCCAGAAGGGCCAGAGAGGCATCGAGTGGTGATGTCCTCCGTTCCCCGGCTCGTCATCGCCGCGCCCTCCTCGGGCAGCGGCAAGACCACCGTCGCCACGGGGCTGATGGCGGCCTTCGCCGCGCGGGGGCTCGCCGTGTCCCCGCACAAGGTGGGGCCCGACTACATCGACCCCGGGTACCACGCGCTCGCCACCGGGCGCGTGGGACGCAATCTCGACGCCTACCTGTGCGGCGCGGAGCTGATCGGGCCGTTGTTCGCGCACGGGGCGCGCGGGTGCGATCTCGCGGTCGTCGAAGGCGTGATGGGGCTGTACGACGGTGCCGCGGGCGAGGGGGAACTCGCGTCCACGGCGCAGGTGGCGAAGCTGCTGCGGGCGCCGGTGGTGCTGGTCGTCGACGCGTCCTCGCAGTCGCGGTCCGTGGCCGCGCTGGTGCACGGGTTCGCCTCCTGGGACCCCGAGGTGCGGGTCGCGGGGGTGATCCTCAACAAGGTGGGATCCGAGCGGCACGAGGCCATGCTCCGTGAGGCGCTGGACGCTTCCGGGGTGCCGGTGCTGGGGGTGCTGCGGCGGGCGCCGCAGGTGGACACGCCGTCGCGGCACCTCGGTCTTGTGCCGGTGGCCGAGCGGCGGGCGGAGGCCGTCTCGGCCGTCGCGGCGATGGCGGCACAGGTCGCCGAAGGGTGCGACCTGGACGCGCTGGCGGCGCTGGCGCGCAGTGCCGGTGCGTTGTCGGGCGCGGCCTGGGACGCGGCCGAGGCCGTCGAGTCGCCCACCCACGACCACCCGACCCGCTCGGCCGGGCAGAGGGCGCCCGTCGTGGCTGTCGCCGGAGGGGAGGCGTTCACCTTCTCCTACGCCGAGCACGCCGAGCTGCTCACCGCCGCCGGAGCCGAGGTCGTCACCTTCGATCCGCTCCGGGACGAGCAACTGCCCGAGGGGACGGGCGGGTTGGTCATCGGCGGCGGGTTTCCCGAGATGTACGCGCCCCAGCTGTCCGCCAACGAGCCGCTGCGCAAGGCCGTGGCCGAGCTCGCGTTCGGCGGTGCGCCGGTCGCGGCCGAGTGCGCCGGACTGCTGTATCTGGCCCGGGAACTCGACGGGCAGCCCATGTGCGGGGTCATCGACGCGAAGGCCCGGATGCACGAGCGGCTCACCCTCGGCTACCGGGACGCGGTGGCGGTCAGCGACAGCGTGCTCGCCGTGGCCGGCACCCGGATGCGCGGGCACGAGTTCCACCGGACCGTCGTGGAGCCGGGCGCCGGGGCGTCTCCCGCCTGGGGGGTGCGCGCCCCCGAGCGGCGCGTCGAAGGTTTCGTGCAGCACGGCGTGCACGCGAGTTATCTGCACACGCACTGGGCGTCCGAGCCCGGTGTCGCCCGTCGGTTCGTCGAGAGGTGCCTGACGTCATGAGCAGCAAGCTGATCGGGGTCGGGGTCGGCCCCGGCGACCCGGAGCTGGTGACCGTCAAGGGGGTCAACGCCCTGCGCGCCGCGGACGTCGTCGTCGTCCCCGTGATGGACACGGGCGAGCGGGGACGGGCCGAGGCGACCGTCCTGCACTACGTGCCCGGGGAGAAGGTCCTCCGGGTGGTGTTCGCCCTCAACGAGCGGAGCGACCGGGGCCGGCGCGAAGCAGCCTGGGACGCCGCCGGCGCACGGGTCGCCGACCTTCTCGGCCGGCACGCCACGGTCGCCTTCGCCACCATCGGCGACCCCAACGTGTACTCGACCTTCACCTATCTCGCCCACACGATCGGGGAGCTGGTTCCCGGCACGGTCGTGGAGACCGTGCCGGGCATCACCGCGATGCAGGACCTCGCCGCACGGTCGGGGGCCGTTCTCACCGAGGGGACCGAGCCGCTCACGCTCGTCCCGGTGACCGCGGGGGCGGCCGTGCTCAAGGACGCGCTGAACGGGCCCGGCACGGTGGTGGCGTACAAGTTCGGGCGGCAGGCCGCCGAGGTGGCCGAGGCGCTGCGGGACAGCGGGCGGATCGACGACGCCGTCTGGGGGTCGGCGCTCGGTCTGGAGGACGAGTCGATCCGTCCGGCCGCCGAGCTCGGCGGGGAGCCGCTCCCGTACCTCTCGACGCTCATCGCGCCCGCTCGCCGCGACGGGACACGCGGCGGAAAACTGTGACCCGCGCCCACCCGGCGGCACCCGCGGCGCGCCCGGAGGACCTCACCGTCCCTGCGGCGCCCGCGCCGCGCTCGGCGGAACGCGCCCGCCCGGCGGCGTTCGCGCCGGACCCGGCGGACCGTGCGGGCTCAGCCCGCGAGGCCCACCACCAGCCAGATGAAGGCCACGCCCGCGACCGTGCACAGCAGGGTCGAACGGGCGGGGTGCTCGTGGTGTGCCTCCGGGAGGATCTCGGCGGCGGCGAGGTAGAGGAGTACGCCGCCGAAGAGTCCGAGGTAGCCGCCGAGCAGCGGCTCGGGGATGGTGAAGAAGAGCGTCGAGGCGGCGCCGATCATGGGGGCCGCCGCGTCCGCGTACAGCATGAGCAGGGCCTTGCGCCGGGCGTTCCCGTACAGGCTCGCGATCGTGTAGGTGTTGAAGCCGTCCGCGAAGTCGTGGGCGATCACCGCGAGGGACACCGCGAGTCCCATGCCCCCGCCGACCTGGAAGGCGGCGCCGATCGCGACGCCGTCCATCGCACTGTGGCCGACCATGGCACCGGCCGCGGTGAGGCCCACCTCGGGCGCGCGTCCGTCGTGCTCCTCGCCGCCGTGCGCGGCCTGGCGGTGGGCGAGGAGCCGTTCGACCAGATGGGCCAGCAGGAAGCCGCCCACGAACAGGAGCAGCGCCGCCGGTACGCCGAACACCTCGGTGCCCGCCGCGGCCAGCGCCTCCGGCAGCAGGTCGAGGCCGACCACCCCGAGCATCAGGCCCCCGGCCAGGCCGAGCACCAGATGACGGCGGTCGGTCACCCGCTGCGCCGTCCAGCCGCCGACCAGCGTCATCAGGAACGCGCCGAGCGCGACGAGGACCGCCATAGGCCCTTGCTATCCGATGCACCCCCCTTCGCGCACCCGGGGCGACGGCCCCGCGCCCACCGAAGCCTTCGCAGCACCCCTGATTTCTCGTAGGAGAGGACCGATTCCCATGGCCGATGCCCCCACCGGCAAAGTGACCTTCGTCGGTGCCGGCCCCGGCGCCGCCGACCTGCTGACCTTCCGCGCCGCGCGCGCCATCGCCGAGGCCGACATCGTGATCTGGGCGGCCAGCCTGGTGCAGGCCGAGGTCCTCGGCCACGCGCGCGAGGACGCCGAGATCCTCGACTCGGCGACGATGTCGCTGGAGGACGTCGTCGCCGTCTACGAACGGGCCCGTGCCGAGGGCCTGAGGGTGGCGCGGATCCACTCCGGCGACCCCGCCCTGTGGGGCGGTACGCAGGAGCAGGTCGACCGGTGCGCCGAGCTCGGCATCGGGACGGAGATCGTGCCCGGTGTCTCCTCCTTCTCCGCGGTGGCCGCGATCGCGCAGCGTGAGCTGACGATCCCCGAGGTCGCCCAGTCCGTGATCCTCACCCGGCTCGGCGGCGGCAAGACGCCGATGCCGCCCGGGGAGGACGTACGGGAGTTCGCGAAGCACGGCACGACGATGGCGCTGTTCCTGTCGGCGGCGCGCAGCGGACAGCTCGTGCGCGAGCTGCTGGAGGGCGGCTATCCGACGACCACGCCGGTCGTGGTCGCCTACCAGGCGACCTGGCCGGAGGAGCTGATCGTGAAGTGCACGATCGGCACGCTGGAGGAGACCGTCAAGGAGCACAAGCTCTGGAAGCACACCCTCTTCCTGGTCGGCCCGGCCCTCGACGCGAGCGGCACCCGCTCGCACCTCTACCACCCCGGTCACTTCCACGGCTTCCGCAAGGCCGACCCGCAGGCGCGGGCCGAGCTGCGCGCCGCGCGCCGGGGCGGTGCGGGCGGTGCGCAGGGCCCCGCGTCATGAGCGTGGACGTCACGGGCGCGGCGGGGCGGCCGGTCGGCGCGGCGGGAGGATCCGCCGGTCCGGTGGACCGCTCCGGCGTGATCACCGTCGTCGGTACGGGCACGGGGGCGCCGCTGTCCCCGGACGCCGGGGCCGTGCTCGCCGGGGCCGGGCTGGTCGTGGGTGCCCGGCGGCATCTGGCGGCGGCCCGGCTGCCGGAGCGGGCGGAGCAGGTGGTGCTCGGGCCGCTGGCACCCGCCCTGGACCGCATCGAGCGGTACACGGACGACGGGGCGCGCGGGGGCCGGGTCGTGGTGCTCGCGTCGGGCGACCCCGGGTTCTTCGGGATCGTGCGGGCGCTCGCGGAGCGGTTCGGGACCGGGCGTCTCGACGTCCGCCCCGGTGTCTCCTCGGTGGCGACCGCGTTCGCCCGGCTCGGGCTGCCCTGGGACGACGCGGTGGTGGTCAGCGCGCACGGGCGTGATCCGCGGACGGCCGTCCAGGTCTGCCGGTCGCGGCCCAAGGTGGCCGTGCTGACCGCTCCCGGGTCCGGGCCGGCCGAACTGGGCGCCGCCCTCGCCGACGCGGGCGCGGAGCGCGTCCTGGTGGTGGCGAGCGCCCTCGGCGACCCGGAACACGAGCGCGTCGAGCGGGTCACGCCCGCCGAGGCCGCCGCCCGCGACTGGGGTCCGGCGGTCAGTGTCGTGCTGTGCCTGGACGCGTCGCGGTCCCTGGCTCCCGTGCGCACCGTCGCCGGTCCGGCGGCCGGTCCCGGCCGATGGGCCCTGGACGAGAGCGAGTTCGCCCACCGCGACTCGATGATCAGCAAGTTCGAGGTGCGGGCGCTGGCGCTGGCCCGGATCGGGCCGCGGCTCGGCGACCTGGTCTGGGACATCGGCGCGGGCTCGGGGTCCGTCGCCGTGGAGTGCGCTCGGTTCGGCGCCGCGGTGACCGCGGTCGAGAAGACCCCGGACGGCTGCGACCGGGTCCGTGCCAACGCGGCGGCGCACGGCGTGGACGTGCGGGTCGTACAGGGGGCCGCGCCCGGCGTGCTGTCCGGCCTGGACGGTCCCCACGACCCGGACGCGGTCTTCATCGGCGGCGGCGGGCGTGAACTGCCCGAGATCGTCGCGGTGTGCGCGCGCCGGGCCCGGCGGGCCGTCGTGATCGCGATGGCCTCGCTCGACCGGGTGCCGGCCGCCCGGGACGCGCTCACCGCCGCCGGATTCACCTGCGACGGCGTGCTGTTGCAGTCCTCGCGGCTGGCCCCGCTGCCGGGCGGGGTCTCCCGGCTCGCGGCGGCCAATCCCGTCTTTGTGCTGTGGGGCGTCCGGCCTCCGGCCCGTACCGAAGGAGTTCCCCAGTGATCGGCCTGATTTCCGCCACGGCGGCGGGCGCGGCGGCCCGTGACCGGCTCGCCGCGGCATGGTCCACGCGTACCCGGGTGTACGACGGGCCCGTGGCGGACGCCGTGCGGCGGGCCTTCGCGGAGTGCGACCAGGTGGTGTGCTTCCTCGCCACGGGCGCTGTCGTACGGCTCGTCGCACCGCTGCTCTCGGACAAGGGGTCGGACCCCGGGGTGGTGTGCGTCGACGAGGCGGGACGGTTCGCCGTGTCGCTGGTCGGCGGCCATGCGGGCGGGGCGAACGAACTCGCCCGTGAGGTGGGCGGGTTGCTGGGCGCCGAGCCGGTGGTGACGACGGCGACCGACGCGGTGGGGGTGCCCGGTCTCGACACCCTCGGCCTCCCGGTGGAAGGGGATCTCGCCGGTGTCTCGCGGGCCATGCTGGACGGCGAACCGGTGGTGCTGGAGCGGGAGTCGCCCTGGCCGCTGCCCGCGCTGCCGCCGAACGTGGGCAGTCCGGCGGCGCCGGGAGCCGCGGTCGTCCGGGTGAGCGACCGGGTCCGGGAGACCGCCGCGGGCGAGGTCGTCCTGCGTCCGCCGTCCCTCGTCGTCGGCGTCGGCGCCTCCCGGGGCGCGCCTGTGGAGGAGGTCCTCGCGCTCGTCGGGGACACGCTGCGCGAGGCCGGTCTCTCCGTGCGGTCGGTGGCCGGACTCGCCACGGTCGACGCCAAGTCCGAGGAGCCCGGCATCGTCGGGGCCGCCGGGCGCCTCGGGGTCCCGCTCGTCACGTACACCGCCGAGGAGCTGGCGGCGGTGGCGGTCCCGAACCCCTCCGACGCGCCCCTCGCCGCGCTGGGAACCCCGTCCGTGGCGGAGGCCGCCGCGCTGATGGGCGGCGGCGAACTCCTCGTACCCAAGCGGAAGTCGGTACGGGCGGACGGGCAGCCCGCGATGGCGACCTGCGCGGTCGTGCGCCGCCCGGCGCGCGGGCGGCTCGCGGTCGTCGGCCTCGGCCCCGGGGCCCGCGATCTGCTCACCCCGCGGGCTACGGCGGAGCTGCGGCGGGCCGCGGTGCTCGTCGGGCTCGACCAGTACGTCGACCAGATCCGCGACCTGCTGCGGCCCGGCACCCTGGTCCTGGAGTCGGGGCTCGGCGCCGAGGAGGAGCGGGCGCGCACGGCGGTGGCCGAGGCGCGCCGCGGACAGGCCGTCGCGCTGATCGGCAGCGGCGACGCGGGCGTGTACGCGATGGCGTCGCCCGCGCTGGCCGAGGCGTCCGACGACATCGACGTCGTCGGGGTGCCCGGGGTGACGGCGGCGCTCGCGGCCGGGGCGATCCTCGGCGCGCCGCTCGGCCACGACCATGTGTCGATCAGCCTGTCCGACCTGCACACGCCGTGGGAGGTCATCGAGCGCCGGGTGCGCGCGGCGGCCGAGGCCGACCTCGTCGTGACCTTCTACAACCCGCGCAGCCGGGGCCGGGACTGGCAGCTCCCCCAGGCGCTCGCGATCCTCGCGGAGCACCGGGCGGCGGCGACGCCGGTGGGTGTGGTGCGCAACGCCTCCCGCCCGGACGAGTCGAGCCGGGTCACGACGCTGGGGTCCCTGGATCCGGGAATCGTCGACATGATGACCGTGGTGACCGTCGGCAACACGGCGACCCGCGAGATCGCCGGGCGCATGGTGACACCACGTGGCTACCGCTGGCAGAAGGAGGCCGAGTGAGCCGAGTGAGCGAGGTGTTCCCCGGGCCCCGGGGCGTGCGCCTCGTCGAGCAGGAGTCCGTCCGGCGGCCGCTCACCCGCCCGGACACCTCGCGGCGTCCGCCTTCGGCGCGCGCCCTGCCCCACCCCTTTGTTCCGCGGGCCCACCAGGCCCCGAAGACCACGCGGGCCGATCTGGCCCCGCCGAACGCTGCGGCCCATCCGGCCGCCAAGGAGACATCGTGACCACCCCGCCCCCAGCGCTGCTCGTCGCCGGACACGGCACCCGCGACGAGGCCGGAGCCGAGGCCTTCCGTTCCTTCGTACGGGAGCTGGGCCGCCGCCACCCCGAACTGCCCGTCGCCGGCGGGTTCATCGAGCTGTCGCCGCCGCCGCTCGGCGAAGCCGTCGGCGAACTCGTCGGACAGGGCGTACGGCGTTTCGCCGCCGTGCCGCTGATGCTGGTGTCGGCCGGGCACGCCAAGGGCGACATCCCGGCGGCGCTGGCCCGTGAGAAGGAGCGGCACCCCGGGATCTCGTACACGTACGGGCGTCCGCTGGGCCCGCATCCGTCGCTGCTCGCCGTGCTGGAGCGACGGCTGGACGAGGCCCTCGGCGACACCACGACGACCCCCGAGGAGCGGGCCGAGGTGACCGTGCTGCTCGTGGGCCGCGGCTCCACCGACCCGGACGCCAACGCCGAGGTGCACAAGGCCGCGAGGCTGCTGTGGGAGGGCCGCGGGTACGCGGGGGTCGAGACGGCGTTCGTGTCCCTGGCGGCGCCGGACGTGCCCTCCGGCCTCGACCGCTGTGTGAAGCTGGGCGCGCGCAGGATCGTGGTCCTGCCCTACTTCCTGTTCACCGGCATCCTCCCGGACCGGGTACGGCGGCAGACGGAGGACTGGACCGCCGCACACCCCGGGGTCGAGGTGGGTTCCGCCGACGTCATCGGTCCCGAGCCCGAGCTCCTCGACCTGGTCATGGAGCGCTACCGGGAGGCCGTCGCGGGCGATCTGCGGATGAACTGCGACTCGTGCGTGTACCGGATCGCGCTGCCCGGCTTCGAGGACAAGGTGGGGCTTCCCCAGCAGCCCCACTTCCACCCGGACGACGACGGGCACCACGACGGACACGGGCACCACCATCACGGGGGACACGCGCATTCCCATGCCCACTGAAGAGGCCGCCGAGGGCGGGCACGATCTGCGGCACCACGGGGACGCCGAGGTGCGCGACGACGGTTCCAAGCTGACCGATCTGGCCGTGAACGTCCGGGCCGACACCCCTCCCGCGTGGCTGCTGGACCGGATCGCCGCGTCGCTGCCGTCCCTCGCGGCCTACCCGGACGGGCGGGCCGCGCGGGCGGCGGTGGCGGCGCGGCACGGGCTGCCGGTGGAGCGGGTGCTGCTCACGGCGGGCGCGGCCGAGGCCTTCGTGCTGCTCGCGCGCGCCCTGAGGGTGCGCCGGCCGGTCGTGGTGCATCCGCAGTTCACGGAGCCCGAGGCCGCCCTGCGGGACGCCGGCCACACGGTGGGCCGGGTCCTGCTGCGTGAGGAGGACGGCTTCCGGCTCGATACGGCCGCCGTCCCCGAGGACGCCGATCTCGTCGTGATCGGCAATCCGACCAATCCGACATCGGTGCTGCACCCGGCCGGGACCATCGCCGGACTGGCCCGTCCCGGGCGGGTGCTGGTGGTCGACGAGGCGTTCATGGACGCGGTGCCGGGCGAACGCGAGACCCTGGCCGGGCGGACCGATGTCCCCGGTCTCGTCGTGCTGCGCAGTCTCACGAAGACGTGGGGCCTGGCGGGGCTGCGGATCGGCTACGTACTCGCCGGTCCCGACACGATCGCCCGGCTGGAGCGCGCCCAGCCGCTGTGGCCGGTGTCCACGCCCGCGCTCGCGGCCGCGGAGGCGTGCGTGTCCTCGCAGGCGCTCGCGGAGGCGGCGCACGCGGCACGGCGGATCGCCACGGACCGGGACCATCTGGTCGCGGGGCTGCGGGAGTTCGCCTGCACCGACGGGCTGCGGGTGGTGGAGCCGGCGGAGGGCTCCTTCGTCCTGGTCCGGCTGCCGCGGGCCGCCGGGGTGCGCCGGGTTCTTCGCGATCTCGGGTTCGCGGTACGGCGCGGGGACACGTTCCCCGGACTCGGGGACGAGTGGCTGCGCATCGCGGTGCGGGACCGGGCGACGGTCAACCGGTTCCTTCAGGCCCTGGACCGGGCGATGACCGTCGGCGGGGGCGGCGGCGGGGGCGGAACGGGGATCGTTCCGCCCCGGCAGCCCCCGCCGCACGGGCCGCCCCCGCCCGGCCCCCGTCCGGAGCCGCCGCGGACCCCCTCCACTGCCTGACCGGCCCGTTCCTCGGGCCCCGGACGTGCTGCGCCCGTTCGGCCGCTCCGGCGCTCGGGGAGCAAGGGTTCAGGCGCTCGCCGGGGCGAGGCCACCGTCAGTCCCATCGGTGCCGGGCAGGGCGGCCCCCGCCCCGGGCCGTGGCGCCCGTCGACCGCAGCACACCCGGCACGGCGGCCTTCGCCCCCGAGCCGCACCAGGGGCGAGCCGACCGTCAGCCCCGGCGGCATCGGGGCACAGCGGCCTTCAGCTACGGCGGCGACGGGAGACGGCGACCGCTCCGCTGCCCGCGGCGAGCAGCGCCACCGCGCCGCCGGCCAGGTACGGCGTCATCGAGCTGCCGCCGGTCTCGGCGAGTCCGCCCTCCTCGCGAGCGCCCTGCGGGCTCGGCTCGGCCGACGGCTCGGCGGACGGCTCGGCGGACGCCGGGGGGCTGGCCGGCGCGGCCTCCCGAGCGGGTGCGGCCGGTGACTCGCAGGTGGCCTTCGCCAGGGTCACCGTGCCCTCGACCTCGGCCACGTTCAGCTTCAACGGGTTGACGGACACGTTCAGTTCGAGCGCCGACGCGGCGGCCGTACGCGAGGTGGTCTCGGTCTTGGAGAGGTCGAGCCGCACCTCACCTACCCCCGGCACCTTCACGTGCGTCGGGCCGCCCGTCGTCAGGGTGACCTTCTTGCCGAGAACCTTGACCGATCCCAGCAGGTTGGCGGTGGCGACGGGCTTCTTCCCGGCCTCGCAGGTCGCCTTCGAGGTCACGTCCTGGACCTCGATGAGCGACAGCAGCGGCAGCCCGGGGACATGGACGGCGGCGTGCGCGAGACGGGTGGAGCCCTCGGCCTTCCCGGCGGAGACGGTGGCCTCGGCGGTGGCGACGTCCGCGCGCAGCACGCTGAACGGACGTCCGTGGTCGACGCCGTCCAACTCCGCGGTGAGCGCCGTCTTCTCGGCACTCCGCGGCGCCCGCACCTCGTTCAGGGAGACCTCGAGCGGGACGTTCACGGTGTTGTCGAGGAGGGACACGTCGAGTCCGGTGCGGAGCACGACGGCGCTCGCGCGGCCGTGGTCCTCACTCGCGTGCGCGGAGCCCGCGCCGGCCAGCCCGGCGGGACCCGCGGCGAGGACGGCGGCGGCCGCGGTGACCGCGAAACGGCGTGCGGGCATGCGGTGGTTGATGCTGTTCAAGGGTGGGACCCCCCTAGGAGAAAGCCTGGGACCCGGAAAGAATTACGCACTGAGAGTGAACAGTCAGGCACCTGACGTGAGTTCACTCCTTCGTGGGTTCTCCGCGCACGTCTTCGAATCCCTGGGCACGGTTGTTCCCCCCTGTCACTCGCTCACCGTATGAGGTCGAACGCGCTGGTTGACGCCGCGGCCGGTGCGCCGTCGGCACGCCGGAGCGCCCGATGGTGTTCAACGAGCACGCCGCCCCGGCCGTCACGCTCCGTCAACCACGCCCGCCTCAGCCGACGATCCGCCCGTTCAGGACCACCCGCCGCGGATCCGCCAGGACCCGTACGTCGTCGCGCGGGTCCCCTTCGTAGACCACGAGGTCTGCCGGCGCCCCCTCGTCGAGGCCGGGCCGCCCGAGCCAGCGCCGGGCGCCCCAGGCGGTGGCCGAGAGCGCCTCGACGGGCGGGATGCCGGCGGTGACGAGCTCGGCGACCTCGGCGGCGACGAGGCCGTGCGCGAGGGAGCCGCCCGCGTCGGTGCCCACGTAGACGGGGATTCCGGCGTCGTACGCGGCCCGCACGGTGTCGTAGCGGCGCTCGTGGAGACGTCGCATGTGCGCGGACCACTGGGGATACCTGGCCTCGCCGCCGTCCGCGAGCCGCGGGAAGGTGGCGATGTTCACGAGGGTCGGGACGATGGCGACACCGCGCTCGGCGAAGAGCGGAACGGTGTCCTCGGTGAGGCCGGTGGCGTGCTCGATGCAGTCGATGCCCGCCTCGACCAGGTCGCGGAGCGAATCCTCGGCGAAGCAGTGCGCGGTGACCCGGGCGCCGAGCCGGTGCGCCTCGGCGATCGCCGCCTCGACGGCCTCGCGGGGCCAGCAGGCGCTCAGGTCGCCGGTGCCGCGGTCGATCCAGTCCCCGACGAGCTTGACCCAGCCGTCGCCGCGCCGGGCCTCCTGGGCGACGTACGCGACGAGGTCCCCGGGCTCGATCTCGTGGGCGTAGTTGCGGATGTAGCGGCGGGTGCGGGCGATGTGCCGGCCCGCGCGGATGATCTTCGGGAGGTCGTCGCGGTCGTCGATCCAGCGGGTGTCGGAGGGGGAGCCGGCGTCCCGGAGGAGGAGGGTGCCGGCGTCGCGGTCGGTCAGCGCCTGCTTCTCGGAGACGTCCGCCGGGACCGGGCCGTGGGCGTCGAGCCCGACATGGCAGTGCGCGTCGACCAGGCCAGGCAGTGCCCAGCCCTCGACGACGCGGACGTCACGGGCGCCGCCGGGGCGCTCGTACGAGATCCGGCCGCCGACGACCCACAGCTCGTCGCGGACGTCGTCGGGCCCGACGAGGACCCGCCCCTTCACGTGCAGTACCGGGTGATCGCTCATGTCACGCACCTTAATGAGGCGGCCCGTCCTCCCCGCTCCCCCGGTCCGCTCCCGGCCGGTACCCGCCGGGTCCCGCCCGGCCGGCCCTACTCCGGGTCCGCCGTGTCCGGTCTCTCCTCCTCGACGTCCGCCATCGCCGGGTCGAGCAGCCGGGACAGGAAGTGCCGTGTCCGTTCGTGGGCCGGAGCGCCGATGACCTGCGCCGGGACACCTTCCTCGACGATCACACCGCCGTCCATGAAGACGACCCGGTCGGCGACCTCGCGCGCGAAGGTCATCTCGTGGGTGACGACCATCATCGTCATGCCCTCGTCGGCGAGCATCCGCATGACGGCGAGGACGTCGCCGACGAGTTCGGGGTCGAGCGCGGAGGTCGGCTCGTCGAAGAGCATCACGTCGGGTCCCATGGCGAGCGCGCGGGCGATCGCGACGCGCTGCTGCTGGCCGCCGGAGAGCGAGGCCGGATAGGCGTCCGCCTTCTCCGCGAGGCCCACCCGGGCGAGGTTCTCGGCGGCGGTCCGGGTGGCCTCGTCCTTGCTCCGCCTCAGCACCCGGCGCTGCGGCAGCGTGAGGTTCGCGGTCACCGACAGATGGGGGAAGAGGTTGAACTGCTGGAAGACCATGCCGATACGGCGGCGTACGGCGTCGATGTCGACGTCGGGGTCCGTGACCTCCGTACCGCCCACGAACACCTGGCCCTTGGTGGGTTCCTCCAGGAGGTTCACACAGCGCAGCAGGGTCGACTTGCCGGAGCCGGACGGGCCGATGACACAGACGACCTCGCCCCGGGCGACCTCCAGGTCGATGCCGCGCAGGACCTCGTTGTCGCCGAAGGACTTGTGCAGGTCCTTCACCTGGATCTCGGGTGTGCTCACTTGGACACATCCCCCGACTTCACTTCGAGACGCCGTACGACGAAGCCGAGCGGGATCGTGACGAGCAGGTAGCACAGGCCCGCGACCAGGATCGGCGTGGAGTTGGCGGTCGTGCTGGCCAGGTCGCGGCCGTACTTGGACAGTTCGCGCTCCTCCAGGGTGACACCGAGGAACAGCACCAGCGAGGAGTCCTTGAAGAGGGTCACGAGTTCGTTGGTGAGCGGCGGGAGGATGATCCGGAACGCCTGCGGGACGATGATCGAGACCATGGCCCGCGCGTGCGAGAAGCCCAGCGAACGGGCCGCCTCCATCTGCCCCTTGGGCACGGCCTGGATGCCCGCGCGGAACGTCTCGGCCATGTACGCGGCCCCCACCAGACCGAGCGCGATGGCGACCTTGCCGTACGTTCCGCCCGGGATCTCCGTACCGGGGAACGCGAGCGGCACCGCGACGCCCACGAAAATGAAGATCACCAGGGCGGGCAGCCCGCGGAAGACCTCGATGTAGATGCCGGCGAACCAGCGGTAGGGGCCCACCGAGGACAGGCGCATCAGGGCGATGACGACGCCCAGCACGAGACCGACGACGAAGCCGAACGTCGTGTAGAGGACGGTGTTCTTCAGCGCCAGCGTGATGACTTCCGGGAACATCTGCTTGACCAGGTCCCACTGGAAGAACTGGTTCTGCAGACGGCCCCAGTCCGCCGTGACCGCGAAGGCGATCACGACGGCGGCGAAGACGACGTACTGCGCGCCGCGCGAGAGCGAGCGCTTCCGGCTCCGGCTCAGGCCGGACCTGCGGGGCTGGACGGGTGCACCGGCATCACTCATGAGGCGGACGGGGAGGCGGAGGCCGCGGCCGCGTCGTACGGGCCGATCCACTTCTCGTAGAGCTTCTTGTACGTGCCGTCGGCCTTCGCGTCCGCCAGCGCCTTGTTGATGGCGGCGACGAGCTTGGTGTTGCCCTTCTTCACCGTGAAGCCGTACTGCTCACCGGTGTTGATGTTGTCGGCGACCTCGAAGGCGTCGGCGTTGGCCTTGTCCTTGAGCCAGCCCTGGACGACCGGGTAGTCGATGATGACGGCCTGCACCTGACCGCTGCGCAGTCCGCTGAGGACCGCGTCGGAGGACTCGAAGGAGACCGGGTCGAAGCCCTGCTGCTTCGCGTAGTCCTCGCCGGTGGTCTGCGCCTGGGCGCCGAGCTTCTTGCCCTTGGCCTTGACGTCGGCGAGGGAGGTGATCCCGCTGTTCTTGTCGACCAGGACGGCCTGGGTGGCGTCGAAGTACGGGTCGGAGAAGTCGACGTTCTTCTTGCGCTCCTCGGTGATCGTCATACCGGCGGCGGCCAGGTCGCACTGGTCGGAGTTGAGGAACGCGCCCGTCTTGAAGTTCTCGAAGGGCGTGTCGACGATGGCCTGCTTCACGCCCAGGTCGCCGGCGACGAGGTCGATCAGCGACACGTCGAAGCCCTGCACCTTGCCGTCGATCTCCGACTGGAAGGGCGGGTACGGCAGATGGGTGCAGGTGGTGAGCTGACCGCTCTTGACCAGCGGGACCCCGCTCGCGGTCGTGGTCTTGCCGCCTCCGCTGTCCGAGGAGCAGCCGGCCACGAGCAGCAGCCCGGCCGTGGCGGTGGTGGCGGCCAGAATACGGGTCCGGCGTCCGGGGACCGAGTACACGGGGACCTCCAGTGGGGGGAACAGAGGGTTCCGATTATAAGGAAAGGTTTGGGTCACTCAAATCAATCCGATGGCCGCTGGGCCGTCTGGCCTCAGAATTCGCCGGTCCGGGTACGCGGGGGGCCGCCGGTTACGCTCTGATCGTCGACCCCACCGTGAGCGAAGAGAGCACCGCCGTGACCCACCCCTTCCTTGACCTGGCGCCGCTGAGCGCCGCCCGCTTCGCGTCGATCGAGGACCGTGTGGCCCGGCTGCTCGGCACCGCGCAGGACGTCGTGATCATGCAGGGCGAGGCGCTGCTCCCCCTGGAAGGAGCCATCCGGGGCACGGCCGGTCCGGGCACCACCGCGCTGAACGTCATCACCGGCCCCTACGGCCAGACGTTCGGGAACTGGCTCCGGGACTGCGGGGCCACCGTGATCGATCTGGCCGTGCCGTTCCACACCGCGGTCACCGCCGGACAGATCCGCGAGGCCTTCGCCGAGCACCCGTCGATCGACTTCGTGTCGCTCGTGCACGCCGAGGCCGCCACCGGGAACACCAACCCGGTGGCGGAGATCGGCGAGGTCGTACGCGAGCACGGCGCCCTCTTCTATCTGGACGCCGTCGCGTCGATCGGCGCCGAGCCGGTGCTGCCGGACGCCTGGGGCGTGGACCTGTGCGTGATCGGGGCGCAGAAGGCGATGGGCGGTCCCGCCGGGGTGTCGGCGGTGTCGGTGAGCGAGCGGGCGTGGGCGCGGATGGCCGCGAACCCCGCCGCGCCGCGCCGTTCCTACCTCTCCCTGCTGGACTGGAAGGAGCGGTGGGTCGACGGCGGCCGCACGGCGCTGCTGCACGCGCCGGCCCAGCTGGAGATGCTGGCGCTCGAGGCCTGTGTCGAGCGGATCGAGGGCGAGGGCCTCGACGCCGTGATGGCCCGTCACGCCTCGGCCGCCGCGGCCACCCGGGCGGGAGCGGTGGCCCTCGGCGGCGGCCTGGCCCCGTA
Organism: Streptomyces sp. NBC_00386; assembly: GCF_036063235.1. Lineage (NCBI taxonomy): Bacteria > Bacillati > Actinomycetota > Actinomycetes > Kitasatosporales > Streptomycetaceae > Streptomyces > Streptomyces sp. NBC_00386. The sequence continues at coordinate 7,173,108 of NZ_CP107950.1, read as the reverse complement.
CGTGGACGCCGCCCGTGACGCGGCGCCCGTCGCCACCACCCTGCGCGTGCCCGAGGACGTCGACGCGTCCGCGGTGGTCGCGAAGGCACTGGCCGCGGATCCCGCGCTGCCGCTCGCCGCGGGCGGCGGAGCTCTCGCGCAGTCGATGATCCGCGTGAACCACTACGGCCCCGACGCCACCCAAGGTGCCGTCCGTGCCGGCCTCGCGGGGCTCGGGGCGGCGCTGGCCGAGTCCGGCTTCCCGGTGGACCTGGAGGGAGCGCGCCGGGCCGTGGCACTGGCCTGGGGCTGATCCGGAGGAGACCGGCGGGGGCGTCCGCGCATCCGCCGGGTCACCGGGCGGGAGCGTGTGCGCCTCCGCCGGGTCACCGGGCGGGAACGCGTGCGCGTCGCACCCGCGATGGCGCGGGAATTCCAAATCCACTCCCCCGTTTATCCTGCCGTCAATTCGGACCCGAATTCCTTCGGCAATCCCTTCGCTGCAGCTTCCCGCATTCTTCTGCCCGCTCTCTTCGTGCCTAAACGCAAAGATTTTGCGAACACGAGGAGGTGGGATTCGGGGAGGTCTCCTGCACATTTCATTCCTGTGACGCACTCCACAATGCGTCCGTTTGCTGTGGTATTTTCCGGGCGAAGCGGCCTATAAAGTTCCCTCTTCAGCGGCCTTTCACGGGCGCGTGATAACACATGGGTGCGTCACGTGTAACCCCGTACGACGATGCAATCTGAACTTTCCGTCGGTAAATTCAACCCGCATGACCGTCGCCCAAGCAGACCTGTCAGCGGAATTCCTGGAAATGCCGGAGGGCCTTCGGATCGACCGTCCGGAGGTGGCCGACGGGGCCGCCCTCTGGCGTATCGCCAAGGACTCCCGGACCCTCGACCTGAACTCCTCCTACAGCTACCTGCTGTGGTGCCGTGACTTCGCCGGCACCTCGGCGGTGGCGCGCGACGCCGAGGGGCGTCCCGTCGGTTTCGTCACCGCGTACGTGCGCCCCGAGCGCCCCGAGACCCTCCTCGTGTGGCAGGTGGCCGTCGACGCGGCGCACCGCGGCCGCGGGCTGGCCGCGCGGCTGCTCGACGGGCTGACCGCGCGGGTGGCCGCCGAACGCGGGCTGTCCGTCCTCGAGACCACCATCACACCGGGCAACACCGCCTCCGAGCGCCTGTTCACGTCGTACGCGAGGCGTCGTGGCGCGGCCGTCGAGCGCGAGGTGCTGTTCGAGACGGGCCAGTTCCCCGACGGGCCGCACGACCCCGAAGTGCTGTACCGCATCGGCCCGTTCTCCGTCTGAACCGCCTCTTTCCTCCCCTCCCCCCACACTTCGAGGAGCGAATCGCCTTGACCATCACCCAGCCGGACCTGAGTGTTTTCGAGACCCTGGAGTCGGAGGTGCGCAGCTACTGCCGCAACTGGCCCACCGTCTTCGACCGGGCCCGGGGCAGCCGCATGTACGACGAGGACGGGCACGAGTACCTCGACTTCTTCGCCGGCGCCGGGTCGCTGAACTACGGGCACAACAACCCCGTGCTCAAAAGGGCCCTGATCGACTACCTGGAGCGCGACGGCGTCACCCACGGGCTCGACATGTCGACAACGGCCAAACGCGGCTTCCTGGAGACCTTCCAGAACCTGGTACTGCGGCCGCGCGACCTGCCGTACAAGGTGATGTTCCCCGGCCCGACCGGCACCAACGCGGTCGAGTCGGCGCTGAAGCTCGCGCGGAAGGTGAAGGGGCGCGAGGCGATCGTGTCGTTCACCAACGCCTTCCACGGGATGTCGCTCGGCTCGCTCGCCGTGACCGGCAACGCCTTCAAGCGGGCGGGCGCCGGCGTCCCGCTGGTGCACGGCACCCCGATGCCGTTCGACAACTACTTCGACGGCCGGGTGCCGGACTTCCTGTGGTTCGAACGGCTCCTGGAGGACCAGGGCTCGGGGCTCAACCAGCCCGCCGCGGTGATCGTCGAGACCGTGCAGGGCGAGGGCGGCATCAACGTCGCGCGGCCCGAATGGCTGCGCGCCCTCGCCGACCTGTGCCGGCGCCGCGACATGCTGCTGATCGTCGACGACATCCAGATGGGCTGCGGGCGGACCGGCGCGTTCTTCTCCTTCGAGGAGGCGGGGATCGTGCCCGACATCGTGACCGTGTCCAAGTCCATCAGCGGGTACGGGCTGCCGATGTCGCTGTGCCTGTTCAAGCCCGGGCTGGACATCTGGGAGCCGGGCGAGCACAACGGCACCTTCCGCGGCAACAACCCGGCGTTCGTCACGGCCGCCGCCGCCCTGGAGGCCTACTGGGCCGACGGATCGGCCATGGAGAAGCAGACCCGCGCCCGCGGCGAGCAGATCGAACGGGCCCTGATCTCCGTCACCGAGGAGAACCTCGCCGACATCAAGGAGTACCGGGGCCGCGGGCTCGTCTGGGGCCTCGAGTTCAAGGACAAGACCCGCGCCGGACGCGTCGCGCAGCGCGCCTTCGAACTCGGGCTGCTCATCGAGACGTCGGGACCGGAGAGCGAGGTCGTGAAACTGCTGCCCGCCCTCACCATCACCCCCGACGAACTCGACGAGGGCCTGCGCACCCTCGAACGCGCCGTCCGCGAGACCGTCTGACCGGACGGCCGCACCCCACAAGAAGCACGACCAGCACGAGAGAGGTATCGCACCAGCGTGATAGTCCGTTCGTTCAAGGATGTCGAAGGCACCGACCGGCACGTGAAAGCGGCGACCGGCACGTGGGAGAGCAAGCGCATCGTCCTCGCCAAGGAGAAGGTCGGCTTCTCCCTGCACGAGACGATCCTGTACGCGGGTACGGAGACCCGGATGTGGTACGCGAACCACATCGAGGCCGTGCTCTGCGTGGAGGGCGAGGCCGAACTCACCGACGAGGAGACCGGCGAGAAGCACTGGATCGCCCCCGGGACGATGTACCTGCTGAACGGCCACGAGCGCCACACCCTGCGTCCCAGGACCGATTTCCGGTGCATCTGCGTCTTCAACCCGCCCGTCACCGGACGGGAGGACCACGACGAGAACGGCGTCTACCCGCTGCTCACCGAACCCGAGGAGGTGTGACACACCGATGACCACACTCACCGATCCGTACCCCAGCCGCGCCGCCACCGAAGTGGCCGTGCCCCGCCAGGACCCGGTCGTCTGGGGCGCTCCGGACACGCCCGGCCCGATCTCGGTCCCCGAACTCCACTCCTACGAGCGCGACGGGTTCCTCTCCGTCGAGCAGCTCATCGGCGAGGACGAGGCCGTCGTCTACCGGCGGGAGCTGGAACGGCTCGTCACCGATCCGGCGGTCCGCGCCGACGAGCGCTCGATCGTCGAGCCGAGCACACAGGAGATCCGGTCCGTCTTCGAGGTGCACCGGATCAGCGAGGTCTTCGCCCGTCTCGTGCGCGACGAGCGCGTCGTCGGCCGGGCACGGCAGATCCTCGGTTCGGACGTGTACGTCCACCAGTCGCGGATCAACGTCAAGCCGGGCTTCGGGGCCAGTGGCTTCTACTGGCACTCGGACTTCGAGACCTGGCACGCGGAGGACGGTCTGCCGAACATGCGGACCGTGTCCGTGTCGATCGCGCTGACCGAGAACCACGACACCAACGGCGGCCTCATGATCATGCCGGGGTCGCACAGGACGTTCCTCGGGTGTGCGGGGGCCACGCCGAAGGACAACTACAAGAAGTCGCTCCAGATGCAGGACGCCGGAACTCCCTCCGACGAGGCGCTCACCGGCCTCGCGAGCCGGCACGGCATCAAGCTCTTCACGGGCAGGGCGGGTTCGGCGACCTGGTTCGACTGCAACTGCATGCACGGCTCGGGCGACAACATCACCCCGTTCCCGCGCAGCAACGTCTTCATCGTGTTCAACAGCGTGGACAACGCCGCGGTGGAGCCGTTCGCGGCACCGGTGCGCAGGCCGGAGTTCATCGGGGCGCGGGACTTCACGCCGGTGCGGTGACGCCTCCGGCGGGGTGAGCGGGAGACGGGCGGCCCCGGGGAGCGCGTGCTCCCCGGGGCCGCCGGCCGTGTCAGCCGGCCAGCACGTCCAGGAGACGGTCGACGTCGGCGGGCGTGTTGTAGAGGTGGAACGACGCCCGCAGGTTGCCGGAGCGGTTGGACACCTCGATGCCGGCCCGGCTCAACTCGCCCTGACGGTGGCCGATTCCGGGCACGGAGACGATGGCGGAGCCGGGCGCGGGCAACGCCTCGTGGTCCAGCGCGGCCAGCCCCGCACGGAACCGTTCGGCGAGGGCCAGGTCGTGCTCGCGCACGGCGTCCACGCCGAGTTCCTCGATCAGGGCGAGGGAGTGGCGCACCCCGGCATGGGTGAACAGGGCGGGGCTGACGTCGAACCGGCGGGCGGAGTGGGCGAGTTCCTGCACCGGGCCGTAACAGGCGTCCCAGGGCCGCTCCGCGGCGACCCAGCCCGCGTACAGCGGGGTCAGCCCGCCGAAGTCCTCGGGCACCACGAGGAAGGCCGCGCCGTGCGGTCCCAGCAGCCACTTGAAGGTGGTGCACACGGTGAAGTCGTAGCCGTCCGCGTCGATCGGCAGCCAGCCCGCCGCCTGGGAGAAGTCGACGTAGGTGCGCGCCCCGTGGGCGCGGGCCGCCTCGCGCAGCGCCGGCAGGTCGGCGATCCGGCCGTCGGCGGACTGGGCGGCGCTGACCGCGACGAGCGCCGTGCCGGGCCGTACGGACTCGGCGAGCCGCTCCAGCGGCACGGCACGCACCTTGAGGTCACCGCGGACATGGAACGGGTTCAGCACGGAGGTGAAGTCGTCCTCGGCGGTGAGGACTTCGGACCCCGGGGCCAGCCCGGAGGCGACCAGTGCGCTCTGGGCCGCGACGGACGGGCCCGCTGCGACCCGGGCGGCCGGGACACCGGCCAGCCGGGCGAAGGAGGCACGGGCCAGTTCGACGTCCTCGAAGAGGGAGTCGATCGGCCTGCCCGCGGCCCGCAGGGCCACCGCCTCGTGCAGGGCCGCGACGGTACGGGCGGGGAGCAGGCCGGTGCTCGCGGTGTTCAGAAACGTGTTCTTCGGGGCGAACTCGGCACGGACGAGGGTCTCGAAGGTCTCCATGAAACCACTGTGGGCCCGGACGGTGCCCAAGTCCATTGCGAACTTTTACGTGGTTTCCCCAAGCAGCGCTTATGAATGGGCCCCGACCTGCGTCTTCCGGCGCCGGGGCCCTCTCCCGCGCTTCTCAGTCCTGCGGAACGGCGCAGCCGTCCGGGCCACAGGCCTCGGCGTCGGCGCCCTCGTCCTGGAGCAGCGTGAGCCGAGGGCGCTCGCCCCAGGCCTGGGTCAGCGCCTGGGCGAAGACCTCGGCGGGCTGCGCGCCGGAGACACCGTATGTGCGGTCCAGCACGAAGAAGGGGACGCCGTTCGCGCCCAGCTCGGCGGCCTCGCGCTCGTCGGCGCGGACGTCGTCGGCGTAGGCGCCCGGGTCGGCGAGCACCCGGCGGGCCTCGTCGGCGTCGAGCCCGGCGGCGACGGCCAGTTCCACGAGCCGCTCGTCGTCACCGAAGACGGTCCGCTCCTCGGCGAAGTTGGCCTTGTAGAACAGGCCGATCAGCTCGTCCTGGCGGCCCCGCGCCTTGGCGAGGTGCAGCAGGCGGTGCATGTCGAAGGTGTTGCCGTGGTCGCGGTCCCGGGTGCGGTACGCGAGTCCCTCGGCGGCGGCCTGCGTGCCGAGGTTCTCCTCGCCCGCCTGCGCCTGGGCCTCGCTCATGCCGTACTTCTTGGTGAGCATCGTGATCACGGGCTGGATGTCGCCCTTGGCGCGGCCGGGGTCCAGCTCGAACGAACGGTGCACGACCTCGACCTCGTCACGGTGCGGGAAGGCGTCGAGCGCCTTCTCGAAACGGGCCTTTCCGACATAGCACCACGGGCAGGCGATGTCGGACCAGATCTCGACGCGCATTCTTCGGCTCTCTCCAGGTCGTGCGGATACGGGACATCCTCCAGGGACGTCGTTTAAGTGAACGTTCAAGCGGCTCGGGTCATTCCCCGGCCGCGTCCACCCGCCCGGCCCCGTCCGCGCGCCCGGCCACGGCGTACCGCAGATACAGGTGGTGATCACCCTCCGCGGGCGGGTTCTCCGGATCGGGGACCCAGCCCAGGCGGGCGTAGAAGGCCTGCGCGCGCAGGTTGTCGGTGTGCACGTCGAGGGTCGCCGCGCGCATCCCGTCCGCCTGCCACTCCTCCACACAGGCCGCGTGCAGCGCCCTCCCGATTCCGGCCCGCCAGCGGTCGGGGTCGACATGGAACTGGAAGAGCTTGACCGTGTCGGCGGGCGCGCCCTCGTCCGTACGGAACGAGGCGATGCCGACCATCCGGCCCTGCGCGACGGCGCACAGCACATGTGCGTCGGGGCGCGCGATGGAGCCGCGCCAGGCCTCGGCCCAGTCGAGGTCGCCCTGCGGGACGCCGTCCGGGTAGTACGTCGAACGGGCCCGGAAGTGCAGATCGGCGATGGTCTCGGCTTCGACGGGCAGGGCGGTGCGGATCACCAGCGCGCCGGTCACACGTCCACTGATCATGCAACGGAGGACGTCACGGCTCCGGTCACGGTTCCGTGCCGGCTGAACTGGGTCCGGTACGCGCTCGGGGTGAGACCGGTCCGGCGGACCACGTGGGCGCGCAGCGAGTCGGCCGTGCCGAGTCCGCAGGCCGCGGCCACCTGATCCATCGGCAGGGTCGTGGTCTCCAGGAGTTCCTTCGCGCGTTCGACGCGCTGGTGCAGCAGCCACTGAAGCGGGCTGACCCCGCTCTCGGCGTGGAACCGGCGGGTGAGGGTGCGCACACTGACGCCCGCGTGCCGGGCCAGGTCGGTGAGTGTGAGCGGTTTGTCGAGGTTGCGCATGGCCCAGCCGCGGGTGTCGGCACAGGCGTTGCCGCGCTCGGGGGGAAGCGGGGTCTGGGTGAACTGGGTCTGGCCGCCCGGCCGTACGGGGGCGACCAGGGCGAGGCGTGCGACCTCGTTGGCGACGGCGGCGCCGTAGTCGGTGCGGATGATGTGCAGACACAGGTCGATGCCGGCGGCGTAGCCGGACGACGTCAGGAACGGCCCGTCCTGCACGTACAGCACGTCTCCGCGCAGCTCGACCTGCGGGTAGCGCCGACGCATCACCCCGGCGTGGGCCCAGTACGTGGTGGCCCTGCGGCCCTGGAGCAGGCCCGCCTCGGCGAGCTGGAAGGCGCCGGTGCAGATGGACGCGATGCGCTTGCCCGCGGCGGCCGCCTCGCGGAGCGCCGCCACGATCCGCGGGTCCGGCTCGAACGGCGCCCCGGTGCCCGCGACGACCACCGTGTCCGCCTCCCGCACGGCCTCCAGACCGTGCGGGACGTGCAGGTCGAGTCCACCGGTCGTGGGCACGGGTCCCGGCTCGGCCGTGCAGACGACCACCTCGTAACCCGGCCGGCCGTCCACCACCACCTTGCCGAACAGCATCTCCGGCATCGCGAGGTTGAACAGCGCGACGGGGGAAGGGGCGATGACGGTGACGCGGTGCGGGGCGAGCCGCTCGGGCATGGCCAGAACCTCCGGAAGCATGGCATTCAGGCCACTACTGTACGGCGCCACGGGTCCGCAGCATGGGGACATGCCAACGAACCAGATGTCCAGGGCCTCCGAACCCGTCCTCAGTCAGGGGGAGTCGGGGTCGGAGTCGGGGTCGGGGAAGCCCTCCTCCGCACTCACCCTCACCGCCTCGCTGCTCGGCTTCGCGCTGACCTGTCTCGACGCGTCCGTGGTGAACGTGGCCCTGCCCACGATCGACTCCTCCTTCGGCGCCGGGATGTCCGGCCTCCAGTGGGTGGTGGACGCCTACACTCTGGCCTTCGCCGCGCTGATGCTGTCCACCGGCGCCTTCTCGGACCGGGCCGGGGCGAGCCGGGCGTACGCGCTGGGCACCGTGGTGTTCACTCTCGCCTCGGCGGCCTGCGGACTGGCCCCGAACCTGCCGGCCCTCGTCGGTGCCCGGGTGGTGCAGGGTGTGGCGGCGGCGGTCGTGCTCCCGGCGTCGCTGGCGCTGGTGCGGCAGGCGTACGCGGAACCGGCGCGGCGGGCACGCGCGGTGGCCGCCTGGGCGGCGGGCGGTTCGCTGGCGGTGGCGCTCGGGCCGGTGGCCGGCGGCGCGCTGATCGCGGCCTGGAACTGGCGGGGCATCTTCTTCGTCAATCTGCCGGTGGGAGCGGTGATCCTGCTGCTGCTCCTCCGGGCCCCGCGCTCGCGGCCCCGCCCGGCTCCGCTGGACCTGCCCGGACAGCTGACGGCGGTGGTGGCCCTCACGGCGCTGACCTTCGCGGTGATCGAGGGCGGGACGGCCGGCCGGGTGGCGCTGCTGACGGCCGTGGCCGCGGGCGCCGCGTTCCTGCGGATCGAGGCGCGCCAGGCGCACCCCGTGGTGCCGCTCGGCCTGTTCCGCAACCGGACCGTGGCCACGACGGTCGCCGTGGGCTCGGCGGTCAGCGTGGCCTTCTACAGCATGGTGTTCGTCTTCTCGCTCTTCTTCCAGCAGGTCCAGCATCACTCCGCGCTGTACACCGGGCTGCTGTTCCTGCCGATGACGAGTCTGATCGCGGTGACGAACGTGGTGGCCGGCAAGATCACGGGGCGCTACGGACCGCGGCTGCCGATGCTGGTGGGACAGCCCGTGGCCGCCGCCGGACTGCTCGCCCTCCTCTGCGTCGACGCCCGCACGTCCCCGGTGCTGGTGGCTGTCCTGCTGGTCCCGCTGGCGCTGGGGTGCGCTCTGACGGTGCCGCCGCTCACCGCCGCGATGATGGACGCCGTGCCCGCCGAGCGGGCGGGGCTGGCGGCCGGTGTGCTCAACGCGGCCCGACAGGTGTCCGGGGGCCTGGGCATCGCGGTGTTCGGGGCGCTGGTCGCGAGCGGTTTCGAGACCGGGATGCGGCTGAGCCTGGCCGTCAGCGCGGCCCTGCTCACCGTGACGTTCGCCCTCAGCTTCCGTCTCTCAGGTCGCTCGGCCAGTCAGGCCTGAACTCGATGCCGTCGTAGGTCACCACGCAGCCCTCCCCCATCGGCGACTGGGTCATGAAGCCCACCAGCGCGGCCCCGGTCTCCTTCTCGCCGTCCAGGGTGAACAGACGGACGAAGGTCCAGCGCTCACCGTCGCGGGAGGCGTGGAAGGAGAAGGCTCGGCCCGTGCGGCTGACCCGCAGCCAGACGGAACTGCCGTCCACGGTGAAGGAGTTGGCATCGTCGGAGTGTCCCCGGGTGACCACCGTGCAGACGGTGGGCACGTCCGGGGAGTACTCCAGGCACAGCTTCGCCCAGGCCCGCTCCCCGACATGGACGTACAGCACGCCCGCGTCGAAGGCCGCCCCGAAGCCCACCGTCACGCGGGCGATCAGCTGGAAGTCCCCCTCCGGCGAGCCGAGCAGCCTCGGCGCGTCGGAAGCCGGGTCGAGTCCTTCACCGGTGGGCGGCACGAAGCGGTCCTGCCGGGGCCCGGCCCAGCCGGTGAGGACACCGTCCTCGTACGACCAGTTCCCGTCGGGGCCGTAGGTGCGAAGGGAGAAGGGGAGTTCGGGGAGTGTGACGTCCATGGTCGGAAGTCTCTCAGGTTCTCGGCAGGCCCCTCCGGGAGAAGGCCCGGCTCCTTCGGGGGACGGAATCGGGCCGTCCCCCGAAGGGGCTGGCCCGGCATACAACCGACCGCACACGGAACCGGCCCGGACCGGCACGGACCCGACCTAGCGCTCCAGGCGCCCGTCGTACCGTCGGGGCAGCCCCAGCGGGTTGTCGTCGCGCAGCTCGGGCGGCAGCAGCGCCTCGGGCACGCCCTGGTAGGCGACCGGCCGCATCCAGCGCTCGATGGCGGTGCCGCCGACCGAGGTGGACGTCGAGGTCGTCGCGGGGTACGGCCCTCCGTGGTGCTGGGCCGCCGCGACGGCGACCCCGGTCGGCCAGCCGTTCACCAGGACCCGGCCCGCGAGGGGGGTGAGTTCGGCGAGGATCTCCGCACCGCGCCCCTCGCCCGCCGCCTCCTCCGCGGAGAGCTGCACCGTGGCCGTGAGGTTGCCCGGCAGCCGGGAGAGCACCGCGCCCGCCTCGGACTCGTCCTCGTAGCGCGCCACGACCGTGAGCGGCCCGAAGCACTCCTCAAGGAGCAGATCGTGCTCGCCCTCGGCCGCGAGCCTGCTCGCGGGCACGGTCAGGAAGCCGGGGCTCACCGTGTGCTCGCCGCCCGCGCCCGGTGTCACCGGGGCCTGCACGTCCGGGAGTCCGGCGCGCTCGGCCACCCCGGCGATGAAGTTGTCGCGCATGCGGTGGTCGAGCAGGACCCCGGAGGCCGTGTCGCTCACCGCTTCGGTCAGGGACTTCAGCAGGCGGTCGCCCGCCGCGCCGGCCGGAGCGAGCACCAGGCCCGGCTTCACACAGAACTGGCCGACCCCCAGGGTCATCGAGCCGGCGAGTCCCGCGCCGATCTCCTCGGCGCGCTCGGCGGCCGCGGCCTCGGTGACGACCACGGGGTTCAGGGAGCCCAGCTCGCCGTGGAACGGAATCGGCACCGGACGCGCGGAAGCCGCGTCGAACAGCGCGCGCCCGCCGCGGACGGAACCGGTGAACCCGGCCGCCGTGACCAGCGGGTGCCGGACCAGTCCGACGCCGGCCTCGAAGCCGTGGACGAGGCCGACGACGCCCTCGGGGATGTCGTGCCGGCCGGCCGCGCGGCGCAGGACGGCCGCGACGAGCTCGGAGAGCGCCGGGTGGTCGGGGTGGGCCTTGACGACGACCGGGCAGCCCGCGGCCAGCGCGCTGGCCGTGTCACCGCCGGCCACCGAGAAGGCGAAGGGGAAGTTCGAGGCCGAGTACACGGCGACGACGCCCAGCGGCACCTTGTAGCGGCGCAGGTCCGGAATCGGCGGGGTGGCCGTGGCGTCCGGGTGGTTGATCACGACGTCGAGGAAGGCGCCCTCGTCGACGATTCCGGCGAATGCCCGCAACTGGTAGCAGGTGCGGGCGAGTTCGCCGGTGAGCCGGACCGGGCCGAGCGCGGTCTCCGCGTCGGCGGCCTCGACGAGCTGGTCCTTGGCGCCTTCGAGCAGGTCGGCGGCGGTGCGCAGGAACGCGGCGCGTACGGTGCGGTCGACGAGAGCGGGGCGGGCGGCGTGCGCGGCGCGGACGGTCTCGTCCACCTCCTGGGCCGTGGCCTCGACCGCAACCTGCTCCCGCTGCTTCCCGGTACGGGGGTCGACACTCCAGACTGGTGCTGCTGCCACCGCGGGTCCCTTCAGATGTGATGCCACAGTTCTTGTGTCACTCACCAGGGGTGTTCGATATGCTGAACGCTGTCTCTGATGGTGAATCTCCTGTCGGAGACTATTTCCCGTCCAACGAAGGGGTCAAGCGCGATGTCGGCAGGCGAGACAGGTGGCGGGGCGCAGGTCAAGTCCGCGGTGCGGACCGTTGAATTGCTGGAGTACTTCGCCGGCCGGCCCGGAATGCATTCCCTCGCCGCGGTCCAGGAGGCCGTCGGATATCCCAAGTCCAGCCTGTACATGTTGCTTCGCACGCTCGTCGAACTCGGCTGGGTCGAGACGGACGCCACGGGCACGCGGTACGGCATCGGCGTACGGGCCCTGCTGGTCGGCACCTCGTACATCGACGGCGACGAAGTGGTCGCCGCGGCCCGCCCGACCCTCGACCGCCTCTCCGACGACACCACCGAGACGATCCACCTCGCGCGCCTGGACGGCACGAACGTCGTCTATCTGGCCACCCGGCAGTCGCAGCACTATCTGCGCCCCTTCACCCGGGTCGGCCGCCGTCTCCCCGCCCACTCCACCTCGCTCGGCAAGGCGCTGCTGGCCACGTACGGTGACGAGCAGGTCCGCAAGATGCTGCCGGAGACGCTCCCCGCGCTGACCGAGCACACGATCACCGACCGGGAGAAGCTCATCGAGGAGCTGCACCAGGTACGGGAGCAGGGCTTCGCGGTGGACCGCGAGGAGAACACGCTGGGGCTGCGCTGCTTCGGCGTGGCGATCCCGTACCGCACGCCGGCCCGTGACGCGATCAGCTGCTCGGTGCCTGTGGCCCGGCTCACCCCCGCGCACGAGCAGATGGTCAAGGACGCCCTGTTCGACGCCCGCGACCGGCTCACCCTGGCCACCCGCAGGCTCTGACGGCGCGACGGCCGACCGGTGGCCTCATGAAGGATTGATGAGAAAACCGGGCGGACGGGAACGATTCGCCCCTGATCGCTCGTCCTTCTGTGCGGGATGAACAAGACGATCAGGCGTGCCGCCGTCTTCTCACTGCTGCTCGTACTCTCTCTGCTGATCAGGGCGACCTGGGTGCAGTTCTACGACGGCCAGGCACTCGCGGACGACAAGGACAACCGGCGGAACGCGATCGCGCTGTACGCGAACCCGCTCGGGAACATCATCGTGGCCGGCGACGCGATCACCGGCTCCGCGGAGACGACAGGGAGCGACCTCAAGTACAAGCGGACGTACAAGAACGGCAGCCTGTACGCGGCGGTCACCGGCTACAGCTCGCAGGTCTACGGCGCGACCCAGCTGGAGGGCATCTACCAGAAGCTGCTGGACGGGTCGGACCTCCAGCTGAAGAACCCGCTGGACACGCTCACCAACAGGCGCGCCGACCCCGGTGACGTGGTCACGACGATCGCCCCGGCCGTCCAGAAGGCCGCCTACAACGCGCTCGGGAGCAACAAGGGCGCGGCCGTCGCGATCGACCCGAAGACCGGCAAGATCCTCGCGGTCGTCTCGACACCGTCGTACGACCCGACGTCGATCAGTGCGGGCAACAACAGCGTCTGGCAGAAGCTGACCAAGGACGCCGACAAGCCGCTGGTCAACCGCGCGCTGCGGCAGCCGCTGCCGCCGGGCTCGACCTTCAAGCTGGTCGTGGCCGCCGCCGCGCTGGAGAACGGGCTCTACTCCGACGTGGACGCGAAGACGACCAGCCCGGACCCGTACACCCTGCCGGGCACGACGACCGTCCTGAAGAACGAGAACGCGTCCGCTCCCTGCGAGAACGCCTCGATCCGGGTCGCGCTCCAGTACTCCTGCAACAACGTCTTCGCGAAGATGGCGGTCGACCTCGGCCAGGACAAGGTCAGGGCCATGGCGGAGAAGTTCGGCTTCAACAACACCAAGCAGGACGTGCCGGTGCGGGCGTACGCCAGCGTGTACCCCACGGGCATGGACAGGTCGTCCACGGCGCTGACCGGCATCGGGCAGTTCGACGTCACGGCCACGCCGCTCCAGATGGCGATGGTGTCCGCCGCGATCGCCAACGACGGCAAGCTGGTCTCGCCGCACATGGTGTCGCAGACCAGCGACTCCGACGGCAACGTGCTGAGGAACTACGACGACAGCACGGACACCAAGGAGATCGTCAGCTCGGAGACCGCCCGGCAGCTCCGGTCCGCGATGCAGACGGTCGTCGAGGACGGCACGGGCACCAACGCCCTGATCCCCGGCGCGACCGTGGGCGGCAAGACCGGCACGGCCCAGCACGGCGAGAAGAACAGCAAGACGCCGTACGCCTGGTTCACGTCGTACGCGAAGTCCGACTCGAACGGCAAGGAGGTCGCCGTCGCGGTCATGGTCGAGCAGTCGGACGCGGCGCGCTCGGAGGTCAGCGGCAACGGACTGGCGGCGCCGGTCGCCAAGGCGATGATGCGGGCGGCGCTGAAGAACTGAGGCGCGCCCGGCCCCACACGCGCGGCAGCCCCGCACCCCATCGGGTGCGGGGCCGCCGTGCGTAAGGACTCCGTCGGACGGACCGCAGCCACAGACACCGGCTCCCTCGGACGGACCGTCGCCTCAGGAACCGGCTCCCACCGACCGGCCGGTCGCTTCAGGCACCGGCTCCCTCGCGCGGACCGGTCACTTCACGCCGAGTACCTGCTCCACCGGGTCGATCGCGAAGTACACCAGGAACAGCGCCGAGACGGCCCACAGCAGCCAGTTGACCTCCTTCGCCTTGCCCAGGACCGCCTTGATGACGACGTAGGCCAGGAAGCCGGCCCCGATGCCGTCGGTGATGGAGTACGTGAACGGCATCACGGCGATGGTCAGGAACGCCGGGATCGCGATCTCGTACCGGTCCCAGTCGATGTGCTTGACGTGGGTCATCATCAGGAACCCGACCGCGATCAGCGCGGGCGCCGCGGCCTGGAGCGGGACGATGGTCAGCAGCGGGGTGAGGAAGAGCGCGAGGCCGAAGAGGCCGCCGGTGATCAGGTTGGCGAAGCCGGTGCGGGCGCCCTCGCCGACGCCGGCCGCGGACTCGATGTAGGCGGTGTTGGAGGAGGCGGAGCCCACACCGCCCGCGACGGCGGCGGCGCCGTCGATGAACAGGACCCGGCCGATGCCCGGGACCTGGCCCTGCTCGTCGAGCAGCCCGGCCTCGGCGCTGATCCCGACGATGGTTCCCATGGCGTCGAAGAAGTCCGACAGGACCAGCGTGAAGATCAGCAGGACCGCGGTGAGGACACCGGCCTCGGCGAAACCGCCGAACAGGCTGAAGTGGCCGACGAGTCCGAAGTCCGGGCTGGCGACGATCTTGTCCGGGACCTTGGGCGTGGTCAGGCCCCAGCTCTTGATGTCGGCGACGGCGTCGATGACGATCGCCACGACCGTCATGGTGACGATGCTGATGAGGATCGCGCCCTTCACCTTGCGGGCGAGCAGCGCGATGGTCAGCAGGACGCCGAGACAGAAGACGAGGACGGGCCAGCCGGTGAGGCGGCCCACGGCACCGAGCTGCACCGGGACGGTGGTGTGGGCGACGTCCGGTATACGGCTGACGAACCCGGCGTCCACGAAGCCGATGAAGGCGATGAACAGACCGATGCCGACGCCGATGGCCTGCTTGAGCTGCTGCGGGATCGCGTTCATGATCGCTTCCCGGAGGCCGGTGAGCACCAGGACGCAGATCAGGACGCCTTCGAGGACGACCAGGCCCATGGCGTCGTCCCAGCTCATCAGCGGCGCGAGCTGGAAGGCCACGACGGCGTTGAGGCCGAGGCCCGCCGCGATGGCGAGCGGAAGGTTGCCCCCGATCCCCATGATGACGGTCATGACACACGCCACCAGCGCGGTGGCGGTGACCAGTTGGCCGGTGTCCAGCGTGTGCCCGAACTTGTCCTTGGCGCTGCCGAGGATGATGGGATTCAGGACGAGGATGTAGGCCATGGTGAAGAAGGTGGCGAACCCGCCGCGTATCTCCCGGCCGACGGTGGAGCCTCTGGCGGATATCTTGAAGAAGGCGTCGACCCCGCCTGCCGCCGGTGGGGCGGTACTTGGCCGGTTGTCGACCTTCTGCGCTTCGGACATGGCGATACTCCTCGTTGCCTGCGTGCCTCGTGTGCGGATGCTGGCTGGATTGTTCCCCCGATCAACGGGTTTCAGGTTTTCCCCGTGTTACGGAATCGAGTTCGGCCCGCCATACGCCGTTCGAAGGCCCGTACGACCGGCTGGTACGCTCACGCATCCCGCTCCGCCGGAACTCCCGTGCTCCACACCGGAATCACGGATCCGTACCCACCGCACCCGCACCGTGCCGCAGCCGAAGCGAGGGGAGACACCCCGTGGGCACGCTCGTCGAGGACGCCGCCTCGGTGGAGTTCCACGCCTTCTTCGAGCGGCACTACGCCGAACTGGCCCGGCTGGCGCACCTGTTGACGGGTGAGCCGGACGCCGCCGACGATCTGGCCGCCGACGCGCTGCTCGCGCTGTGGCACCGCTGGGACCGGGTGCGGGCGGCCGACCGTCCGACGGCGTACGCGCGCGGAGTGGTCGCCAACCTCGCCCGCACCCGGATCCGCGCCGCCGTGCGGGAACGCCGGCGGATCACGCTCGTCTGGTCGCAGCGCGAGGACAGGGCCGAGAACCCCGACGTACCGGGGACGGTCGATGTCCAACAGGCCCTGCGCCGACTGCCGTTCCGCAAACGTGCCTGTGTCGTGCTGCGGCACGCCTTCGACCTGTCGGAGAAGGACACCGCGCTCGCCCTCGGCGTCTCCGTGGGTACGGTGAAGAGCCAGACGTCCAAGGGCATGGCGGAGCTGAAGCGGCTGCTCGGCACGGACGAGGAGTCGGTACGGATGCACGCGGGGGCGCTGCCCACGGGTGGGACCGGAGGACGGGACCGGTGAGGGAGCCGCGGGAGGTGCACGACGAGCTGCGCGCCCGGCTGCGCGAGGCGGCCGGGGCCCACGAGCCGGACCGCGCGCGCGTCCTGGCCCGGGTGGAGCGCGGCATGGCGGGCTCCGGCGAGCGGCGGCCCCCGCGGCGTGCCGCGCGCCCGCCGCTGCTCGGCTGGGCCCGTGTCCTGGGCGCCACGGCCGCGGTCGCGGGCGTCCTGGTGGTGGGCGGTTACGCGGTCGCCTCGGCGGTGCGGGACGACGGCCCGGCACGGCGGACCGTGGCCGTTCCCCCGGCGCCCGACCCGTCGCCGGACCCGGCCGGCCGGGCGCCGGCCACTCCCAGGGCCGGACCTCGTTCCGGGACGCCGAAGGTGTCGGACCGGCCGCGTCCGTCCCCCTCCCGGACCCGCACGACGAGCGGCCCCACGGCCCCGGACCGGGCGCCCGGCGGGGACACCTCGGACGGTCCGTTGCGGTCGGACGGCTCGGTCGACCCGCACAGCGACGACTATTGGGCGCAGAGCGATGTCAGCCTGCGGACCACGGAGCAACTCACCTCGCTCTCGGTCACGTTGGAGGTCAGGCAGACCGGCGGGGTGAGCGAGGCGGGGGCCTGGCTCTCGCTGCCCGGGAACGACTTCACGACGACGGTCACCGAGCGGGACGGCTTCCTCGTCTACACCTGGACGCTCAGGCCGGGTCGCACGGTCCGGCCGGGCGCGTGGATCTTCGCCGGCCAGTACGGCCACGATCGTGGCGGCCGGGACGCGAAGGACGACGGCTACACCGTGACGGCGACCGCGAAGGGCGGCGAACGGGCTTCCGTGGCCGGGGACTTCGTGACCCGGGACACCGACGGCGGCGATCCATAGGGCCTGGCGTTTGGATCATGCGGCGGGACGCGGGGACGCGTTCGCCTCCCGGCGACGACGAACGCCTCCGCCGGTGACGACCGGCGGAGGCGTTCGACGATGGGGGCGTGTCAGCTCACGAAGTACGTGGGGTTCGGGAGCTTGTAGGTCTTGTCGGCGTAGCCGCCGT
This sequence comes from Streptomyces sp. NBC_00386, assembly GCF_036063235.1. Taxonomy (NCBI): domain Bacteria; kingdom Bacillati; phylum Actinomycetota; class Actinomycetes; order Kitasatosporales; family Streptomycetaceae; genus Streptomyces; species Streptomyces sp. NBC_00386. The sequence goes on along the minus strand of NZ_CP107950.1, from coordinate 7,155,898 downwards.
CGAGGTCCGAGTACTGGTCGCCGAAGTTGGCGACGATGTCGTACCCGAGGGACTCGATGTGCTTGCGGGTGCCGGACTTGTACTGCACGGTCGTGCAGTTCCAGGCGGTGGCGGTGGCGCAGTCGCTCAGGTACGCGGGCGGGTTGGCCGCGTCCTTGAGGAACATGTGCGCGGCGTCGAGGTTGACGTCGACGCCGACCTTCTTGAGGTTGTCGACCGCGGAGACGCGCTGCGACTCCTTCAGGCCGGAGTTGTAGAACACCTCGACGCCCTTGGACGCGGCGTACTTGACGAGGTCGGGGCTGCCGAAGACGGCCGGACGGTCCGCCTGGGCGACGTACGCGGCCCAGGAGGCCGAGTTGTAGGTGTAGTTGGTCTTCTTCTCGTAGTCGAGGGAGAGCAGCAGCGTGTCGTCGATGTCGAAGACGACCGCGGGCTTCCCGTGGCGGTGGTGGGCCTTGCGGGCCGCCTGGTCGATGTACCGCTTGGCGGAGGCGTCGAGGCGGGCCAGGTCCTTGGCGTACGAGCTGTCGGGGGACGCCTGGTAGACCCCGTTGGCGTCGGCCGTGGTGCCGTAATAGGTGTCGATGTCCTTGACGAGAACACCGATGTTGTAAGGCTCGTGCGTCGAGTTCGCCGTGGACTGACCGGCGGTGGCGACGCCGGTGCCGTACAGGGCGGCACCGGCGACGACACAGGTTGCGGCGACGGCCGCTATGCGCAGTGACTTATGCATGACAGGGTTTCTACGCGCGTCACGTCGCTGGACGCGAGGCCTTTTGCCGGATCGATACATACTTTTCGGCCGACTTGGGCCTCGCGTCGCACGGATCGGGCCTCACGAACTGCCCGGCGGGAGTCAGTTCATGGTCGCGCCGATGGTCGTGCTGCCCGTCGTGAGGAAGGTGGTCGTGGGCAGTGTCCCGCTGGAGGAACGGGAGTTGTACGTGCTGGTCGCGTCCGTGGAGATGAACGACGGGGTGGAGACGCCGGAGTCCCAGTTGTTGCCGGCCGACGTCACCGAGGATCCCTTGGAGACCGCGGTGCCGTTGCTCACGGCGAGGTTCTTGCCGAGCTTGGCGGCGCTGGTGGCGAAGTAGTAGCCGTACTTCCCGTTGGCGTAGGCGGTGGTGCGGTTGATGACGATGGCGCCGGTGTTGGAGTTCTCGGTGAAGCCGCTGCCCGCGTCGTCCCAGGCCGCGGAGTTGTTGACGACGTGCGCGACGACCTCGCCGTCACCGCCCAGCTTGTAGCCGTTTCCGTCGCCCGCGAAGGCCGAGTCGCTCCAGCGGTTCTTGCCGTTGCCGAAGGACCAGGTGTGTTCGACGGTGACGGGCGAGGAGAACGACCAGAAGTCGATGCCGTCGTCCGAGTTGTTGTACAGGCGGGCCCCGGTGATCAGGTTGCCGGTGCCCGAGCCGAACTTCACGGCGACGCCGTCCGCGTTCTCGCCGTGGTTGGCGGCGTCGTAGTTGCCGTACGAGTCGATGTTCTTCACCGTGTTGTTGACGGTGCCGTCGCCGGTCAGCGTGAAGCCGGAGTCGCCGCCGTTGATGGTCTTGATGTTGCTCCAGACGGTGCCGGTGCAGGACTGGCAGACGACCGCGCTGTCCGGGGAGTTCTGGAACGTGATGTTGGAGACGTTCCAGTAGTCGGCGGTCAGTTTGAAGATCCAGGAGCCCGAGGGGAGCGAGGAGCCGTCGATCTTCACGGTCTCCGAGCCGTACGCCGTGAGGGTGACCGGCGAGGAGGACGTGCCGTTGGCCGTGGACTGGAGGGTGGCCGTCGGGGAGTAGGTGCCGCCGCGCACCTGGATGACGGTTCCGGCGGTGGCGCCGGAGATGGCGCTGGTCAGTTGGGCGGTGGTGGAGACGACGACGGTGGCGGCCTGCGCCTGGGTGGGGAGGACGGCGAGGCCTGCGCCGAGCGCCAGGGTGGCGCCTAAGGCGAGAGCGGTACGACGAGACATGGAGTGCGGTCCTTTCGTCGTGCTGGGGAGTGAAACGGGGGAATCACGGACGCCAGTCGCCGAGATACGCGGCACGGGTGTGCTGCTCGGCCTCCGCGTCCGTGAGCTGGGGACGGTTCTCCGGGACGGTGATCACCGCGCCGGGTCCGGTGTTGCGGTACTCGCGAAAGCGCATGGACTGCCACGGATAGGCCGCGCGCATGTCGGTGTAGGGCGCCACCGCGTCGATGCCGGGCCCGAGTTCGCAGCCGCGGACCACGAGCGAGGGCCACGCGGTGGTCTCGTACGACGGGACCCAGGGCCGGGCGATCTTGTACGCCCCGTCCTCGGCGCCCGAGGTGACACGGCCGCCGACGGCGAGGAAGCCGTGGGGGTTCGCGCGGGCCGTGGACGGCGCGAAGACCATGCCCTCGGGCTTGAACGAGACGTCCCGGTCGAGGGTGTGGAAGCGGCAGCGCTCGAAGACGGCGGTGGCCCGGCCGAACACGAAGTCGACGTCGCCCTCGATGTGGCAGTCGCGGTAGCAGTGCCGGTCGAAGGCGGCCAGGTCCGTCGTGTCCGCGAACAGCGTGTCCTGGTGGGCCAGCAGCCGCACCCGCTCGAAGTACGAGCGGTCGCCGGTGACGTAGGCCGCGACCGCCTGCGTGCCGGTGGTCTCCGGGTGGTCCGCGCGCAGCCAGTCGTTCGCGATCGTCAGCCGGCGCACGGTCAGCCCCGGAGCCGCCGAGGTGAAGGTGGCCGAACCCGCGGTCCCGTAGGTCCCGGAGCCGTCCGGTAGCGGCGTGCCGTTCGCCCGGTCGAAGACCACGACCGCGTCGCGCGGGTCGCGGGTGGCACCACGGAGGGTCAACTCCCCCTTGTCGGCGGGGATGCGGACCACCTCGCGGTACGTTCCCGGGTGGATGACGATCGTCTGCCCGGGACCGTCCACCGCGTCCACGGCGGCCTGGACCGAGTCGCCGGGACGCACGTGCAGGACACGGCGGCCGTGGGCGGCGGCCGGGGCCGTGCCCACGGCCGTGACCGACCCCGCCAGGCCGGCGAGGAGGGTTCGCCTGCGCATCTCAGCACCCCTTCCACGGAGTCCAGTCGCCGAGGTACGCCTCGCGGGTCGCCGAACGGGCCTGCTCGTCCGTGAGCTGGGGACGGTTCTCCGGGACGGTGATCACCGCGCCCGGCCCGGTGTTGCGGTACTCGGCGAAGCGCTGGCTCTGCCACGGATAGGCGGCCGACATGTTCGTATAGGGCGCCACCGCGTCGATGCCGGCGTCCAGACGGGTGTCGCGGACGGTCAGCATCGGGCGGGCGGTGAGGTCCGAGCCGGGCACCCAGGGACGGGCCAGCTTGTAGTACGCGTCCGGCGCGGCGCTGCTGATCCGGCTGCGGGTGACCAGGTATCCGCGCGGGTCGGCGACGGCCGTGGACGGCGCGAGGACGAAGCCGTACGGGGCGCCGGCCAGGTCCGTGCGGTCCAGGGTGCGGAAGTGGCAGTACTCGAAGACCGCCGTCGCCCGCCCGAAGACGAAGTCCACGTCCCCCTCGACGTAGCAGTCCCGGTAGTACTGCCGGGCGAAGGTACCGAGCGCGATCGAGTCGGCGTACAGCGTGTCCTGGTGGCCGAGGAAGCGGCACCGGTGGAACGCCGAGCGGTCGCCCTGCACCTTGATCGCCACGGCCTGGGTGCCGGTGATCCCGGGGTGGTCGGCGCGCAGCCAGTCGTTGGCGAAGGTGACCGAGCGGGCCGTGAACCCGTCGGTGCGGACCGTGGTCGTCGCGGACCCGGTGGTGCCGTAGGTGCCCGAGCCGTCGGGCTTCGGCGTGCCGTTGGCGTTGGCGTACACGACGACGACGTCGCGCGGGTCGCCGGAGGCGCCGATCCAGGTCATCTCGGAGCCGGCGGCGCCGGGCAGACCGGTCGCCGGGTCGACGGCGCCGACCGAGACCGTCTCGCGGTACACGCCGGGTGCGATGACCAGGGTGAATCCGGCGCCGGTCGCGGCGGTCACGGCGGCCTGCACGGTGGTGTGGTCGCCGAGGCCGCCGGGATGGACGTACAGCGTCCTCGCGTCGCGCCGCGCGGACGGCGAACCGTGGCGCCCGAAGGGAGTGCGCCCGGTGGCGCGGGCGGGGGCCGCGAGGCCGAGAGCCAGTGCGGCTCCGGTGCTCGCGGCGACGAACGCCCTTCTGCTGACGGGGTGTCCGGCCATGGTCAGCAGATCTTTCCGGCGCCCGCACGGTGGTCGACGATGCCGGGAACGGCCCTCGGCGGGTCGACCTTCGTCCGCAGGACCGGTGTCCATCCGGCACCGGACTGGAGCGTCTCGGCCGGGATCTCCGCGTTGTGCACGGCGATCAGGTCGGTGCGTACGCCGTTGACGTAGTTGTCGGCCGCGGTCAGCGGCGCCTCCTTCCACTTCTTGAGGATCAGCGCGGCGCTGACCGAGTCCGGCAGCGTGAACGCGTTGTGCTCGGCGACGAGTTGGGACTCCATGCCGATGCCGTAGCTGTAGCCGTAGGTGGAGTCGGCCACGAAGTGGTTGTTGTAGGAGTCCACTTGCCCGAAGCGGACGCGGGGGGCGCGCTCGACGAGGCCGGTGAACAGGTTGTGGTGGAGGGTGACCTTCAGATGGCCCCGGTCCACGGCGGCGGTCGCCGCGCTGTCGCTGTTGCCGATCAGGATGGTCTTGTCGTGGTCGGCGAAGACGTTCCAGGAGGCGGTCACGTAGTCGGCTCCCTTGACGATGTCCAGTTCGCCGTCGTGCTGTTCGTAGATCCGGCCGTAGTACGTCGGCAGCGAGCTGTCCGGGTGGTCGCCGTCGGTGAACGTGTTGTGGTCGAGCCAGACGTGCGTGGCCCCGTAGACCACCGCGCTGTCGTACTCGGAGTTCCAGTTGCCGGTGTCGCCGTCGGTGGGGTCCCACTGCGGGAAGCAGTCGAGGGGGCTCTCGAAGGCGAGGTTGCGGACGATGACGTTGTCGACGTCCTTGATCTGCAGGCTCGCGCCCTTGATGCCGGCGTCGCGGCCGATTCCGACGATGGTGGTGTTGGCGGGGACGTACGCCTTCATGGCGGTGTCCTGGTCGGCGGCGGAGGCGGCGCGCAGATCCTCCTGCTCGCCGCTGACCACCTGGTCGTAGCCCCACACCGCGGGGTCGTAGTCGGCGAGGTAGCGGTCGAAGTCGTAGCCGGGCGCGGCGAAGGAGTCGCAGCCGTCGGCGTTGGCGTCGATCGTGCCCTTGACCTTGATGATCTTCGGGGCGCTGCCGTCGGCGGCGAGCGCGGCCCTGAACTCCGCCCAGGTCGTGACCGTGTGGATCCGATCGGCCTTGGCGGCCGAGCCGCCGGTGGTGCCGGTCCCGTCGGAGGCCCAGCCGTCGCCCGCGGCGAGCGTCTGCCGGGCGGGCTCACGGGACTGGGCCTGGGCGGGGGTGCCGGTGACGGCGAGCACGAGGGCGGTGCAGCCCATCAGCGCGGCCGTTCTCCGCGTGGCGGTCACGCTCCATGCCGTGGCATGCCCATGCCATTTCTGTGTGTTCATCGTGCGGCTCTCTTTCCTTCGGCTCAGGGACTCAGGGACTCAGGGACTCAGGGACTCAGGCGGTCGGCCAGGTGATCCAGGACTCGGGTATCTCCGCGTCGAGACGGTGTACGTCCCGGGGCGCGAGAACCCGGGAGTGCAGCAGTCCGGCCGCGACGAGACGGGCCACGGCGATGGCACCCGGCGGGTTGAAGTGCGTGTTGTCCTGCTCGGTCGCGGTCCAGTTGAAGTACTTCTTCGTCTCCTCGACGCCGAGCCGCTGCCACAGCGCGATGGACAGGGCCTGGATGTCGAGGAGCGCCACGTGCTCGTCCGCGGCGAGCGCCCGCATCGACGCCGGGTAGTCGCCGTGCGTCGGCACCGCGTTGCCGTCCGCGTCGAACTTTCTGCGCTCCACCGGGGTGGCGAGCAGCGGCCGGGCGCCCCGGGCCCGCGCCCCGGCGATGTACTGCCGCAGGCAGTCCTGGAACGTCGTCCACGGCTCGGTGTAGCGCGTCGGGTCGGCGCTCTTCTCGTCGTTGTGCCCGAACTGGACGAGCAGGAGGTCGCCGGGCCGGATCACGTCGAGGATCGCGGCGAGGCGCCCCTCGTCGATGAAGCTCTTCGAACTCCGGCCGTTCACCGCGTGGTTGGCGACCACGACGTCCTCGTGGAGGAAGAACGGGAGGGCCATGCCCCACCCGGTCTCGGGTGCGGCGTCGGCGTACTTCTGGGCGGCGGTGGAGTCGCCGGCGATGTGGAGGGTGCGCGGCCGGCGGTGCGGGGCGGCGGGCGCGGGGCCCGCCGCGGCGACGGCGAGCGGCAGGGCGGCCACGGCCGCCGAGGTGACCTGTCTGCGCGTGAGGGACACGGGCGTGTGCCTTTCGACAGAGGGTTCGGCTGAGCTTTCTACGGGAGGTCCCGGCCGACGTTCCGGCAGAGGACCGGCAAAGGTTCCGGCTGAGGTTCCGACGGAGGTGCGGAGACAGCCGCCGGACCCCCGGGCCGGCCGCGGCGCGACGCGCGCCACGGCCGGGCCCTGTGGGCGGGCCGGGTCAGTGGTGGGCCTTCCAGTCGGCCTGCGCCTTGTTGAGCTGGTCGGCCAGCGTGTCCAGGAAGTCCTTCACGCTCATCTTGCCGAGCAGCACCTTCTGGAAGTTCGGCTCGTTGTCGGCCTTGGAGATGGTGTTCCAGTCGGGCAGGTAGTACGGCAGCTGCACGATCTTGGTGCCGGCGCCGTTCAGCGCCTCGGCGGCGAGCTTGGTCGGCTCGGCCTGCTGGATCCAGGCGTCCTTCGCCGCGTCGGTGTTCGCCGGAACCTGACCGGCCGACTCGTTGAACTTGGAGTTCTCCGCCGCCGAGACCGCGAACTCGATGAACTTCCAGGCGGCCGCCTTGTTCTTGCCGGACTTGAACAGGCTCAGCCCGTCGACCGGGTTGGAGATCTGCACCCGCGTGCCGTCGTCCAGCGTGGGATTCGGGATGCCGCGGAACTTGCCGGCGCCCAGCGCCTTCAGGTGGTCCTGGTAGGAACCGAGGTTGTGGCTCAGCATGCCGATGGTGCCGCTGTCCCACTGCGCGACCATCTTGGTGAAGTCGTTGTTGACGTCGGCGGACGGGGTGGACTTCTTGTAGAGGGCGACGTACTTCTCCAGGGCCGCCACGTTCTTCGGGTCGTTGACGGTGGTCTTGTCGCCGTTCCAGAACGAGGTGATGCCGGTCTGGCCGTACGCCGCGTCCAGCGCCGGGGCGATGGAGCCCTCTCCGCCGCGGATGGTGAAGCCGAACTTGTTCTTGCCCGTGTCCGTGAGCTTCGCGGCGGCGTCGTAGAACTTCGACCAGGAGGCCGGCTCGTCCAGGCCCGCCGCCTTGAACAGGTCGGCGCGGTACCAGAGCGTGCCGTTGTTGGCGGAGGTCGGCACCTGGTACAGCGTGTCTCCGCCGCCCGCGGCCCGGCTGACGTCCAGCAGGTTCTGGCTCAGCTTTCCGTTCAGCGCGCTCTTCTCGATCCGGCTGTCCAGCGGCTCCAGCGCCCCCTGGACGGCGACCTCGGCGAGCATCGCGGTGCCCACACCCCCGACGTCCGGCAGGCCGCCGCCCTGGATGGCGGTGTCGTACTTGGACTGGGCGCTCGCGGCCGGGATGCCGACGTAGTTGACCTTGATGTCCGGGTACTTCTTCTCGAAGTCGGCGATGATCTGCTTCCAGATGTCGGTGCGGACACCGCCGTTGTTGTCCCAGAAGGTGATCTCGCCCTTGCCGGAGCCCTCGGTCCCCTTGTCCCCCGCGCTGCCGCTGCCGTCGTCACCACAGGCGGTGACGGTCAGCGCGAGCACGGATCCGAGGGCGACGGCCACGGCGGCGCGCCGGGCTCCATGGACGCCGGTCCTTCTGGGACCGGTCGCCGGTGGGTTGTTCCTGAGTGGGCTGGTCTTCATCGATCGGCTCTCTTCTTCCGGATCCAACGGGGTGGTGGGGTCGGTGCGGTGTCCTCGGAGATCGGCGCCCGGCTGCTTCCGGAAGGGACGCACCCTTCCCTCCCCATCCGGCAAGCGCTTGCTACGGAGGTGCTTCATTGCGGCTCCCAAGGCGGACGAACGACGGACGACGGCTGGTGAAGACCCTCAGGGGGTCGGGGCGACACGGAAACGCGTGAACGTGGCGGCCCCCGCGTGGCCCGCGCCGGACGGTGCGAGCGCGAACAGGCCGAGCAGGGCGCCGACCCAGCGCCAGGGCGTGGCGGCGAAGGCCTGCCCGGAGGGCTGCCGGCCGCCGCCGACGTCGTAGGAGAAGCGGCAGCGGGCCCCCGCGCCGATCTCGACCCACAGCCGGGCCCGGCCCTCGGGCGCCAGGCGTGCCGGAGCGGCGTCGCGCTCGCCCTCGCACCGCCCCGAGCGCACGGAGGGTGCCCCGACGGCGGCGGTCTCGGCGAACCGGTGCACGAGCCGCACCGATCCGTCCGGCTCGCGCTGGAGGCCGATCCAGCCGAACGCGTCCCCGAGCACCGCGATCCCGGCCCGCGCCCCGGGCTCCTCGCTGTCGAGGCACAGGTCGACCTGGACGGTGGCGGCCGCGCCCGGCATCCGCTGGGTGAGGACATGGGGCAGCCGGCGCAGGTCGTGGGCGTCCGCCGTACGGACACAGTTGAGCCGGAGTCCGTCACCGGAGTGCTGGGTGGCCCAGCCGTCCTGGGGGTTGGCGGTCCACTGCCACTGGCGCCCGAAGCGGCCGCCCGGGAAGTCGTCGTCGGTGGCGGGTGCGGACGGCGGCTGGGCCGGCAGGTCCGGCTTGCGGTGGACGGCCACGGGGGTGCCCCGGTCGCCGAGCACCGGCCAGCCGTCCTCGCCCCAGCTCATCGGCTGGAGGTGGACCACCCGCCCGTAGGGTCCACGCTGCTGGAAGTGGGCGAACCAGTCCTCGCCCGCCGCCGTGCGCACCCAGCCGCCCTGGTGCGGGCCGTTGACCCGGGTGTCCCCCTGCTCCAGCACCACCCGCTCCTCGTAGGGCCCGAAGAAGCCGCGCGAACGGAAGGCACCCTGCCAGCCGGTCTCGACTCCCCCGGCGGGCGCGAAGATCCAGAACCAGCCGTCGTGACGGTAGGCCTTGGGCCCTTCGAGGGTGAACCAGCCGGGAATCAGGTCGGCGTCGACGATCACCTTGCCCTCGTCGAGCAGCCCGGTGCCGTCGGGGCGCATCCGGTGCCCGGTCAGCCGGTTCTTCACTCCCGAACGGGACCTGGCCCAGGCGTGCACGAGATACGCCTCGCCGCTCTCCCCGTCCCACAGCGGGCAGGGGTCGATGAGCCCTCTGCCCTCCTTCACCAGGTGTGGTCTCGTCCAAGGGCCCCTGATCTGCGGGGCGTTGACCTGGAAGATGCCGTGGTCGGGGTCGCCCCAGAAGATCCAGAATCGGTCGTCGTGGTGACGCAACGCGGGTGCCCACACCCCGCAGTCGGGCCTGGGGTTCCTGAACTCGCGCGCGGGCTCCAGGCGTTGGAGAGCGTGCCCGACGAGGGTCCAGTTCACCAGGTCCCGGGAGTGCAGCAGCGGCAGACCGGGGGCGCGGCCGAAGCTGGAGGCGGTGAGGTAGAAGTCGTCGCCGACGCGCAGCAGATCGGGGTCTGACCAGTCGGCGTCGAGGACGGGGTTGCGGTAGGTGCCGTCACCGAGGTCGGCGGAGGGCAGGGCCATCAGGGGCTCACCGCCTTGCGGACCAGCGCGGCGGCCCCGCTCCGGTCGAGGGTGCCGTCGGCGACGACGGTGACGACCCGGCGTACGAGCGTCTCCCCCGCCTCGACGGCCAGCCGCTCGTCATGGGCCAGGGAGGAGCCGACGCCCGGGTACTCGGCGGTGCGGACGAACCACGGGTCACGGCGGGTCGCGCCGGTCGCCCCGGCGAGGACGAGCGTCCAGCCGGCGCCCGCGAGGGCGAGCCAGTCGGCGGGGCGCGCGTGCACGGCCTCCTCGCCCTCGGCGTCGGCGGTGAACACGTGCGGGGCCTCCTGTTCCTTGCGGGCCCGCCAGAAGAAGCCGCCGTAGGCCGCGCCCGGCCGTCCGTTGGTGGCGGGGCTGCCGATCGACAGACCGCGCGCGGTGACGTTCGTGAGGGAGAAGGTGAAGTCCAGTGCCCAGGCGGTGTCGGTGAGGGCGACGGCCGCGACCGTACGGCGCTCCCGCAGCAGTTCGGTGCCCGCGGCCATCCAGCGCAGCTCCTCCACGAAGCCGTCCGGGTCGCGCAGCTGGAAGCCGGCGTGCCGCTGGGCGCCGTGGTTGTCGAGCTCGGTCGGTCCCTGGTCGCGGACGTAGGTGCGCCCGCCCCAGAAGTTGTGCCCCTCGACGTCGGGTACGGCGACACCGACGCCGAGGTGGTGGGTGTGGTCGGCCGGGCTGAGCTCGGTGACGGCGGTGCCGGCCAGGGTGGTGACGGGGTGCAGATACGGGCGCGGGGAGAGCCGGGCGGGGAGTGCGGGCCGGGTGACGTAGCGGGCGACGGGGCGGCCCGCGATCCGCAGGAGCTGCGAGTCGTCGTTCATGGGGTGCTCACCTCTTTCGGGAGCGCCCAGGAGGCGCCCAGCTCGGAGTAGAGGGCGAGGGTGTCGGCAGCGGCCGCGACGAATCCGTCGACGCCGGGCACGACACGACGCTGTTCGCCGGGGACCGTCTCCCAGGCGTCCGGGGGCAGCGCGACCGGGTCGGGGGCCTGCCGGATCGCCTCGACGACCTTCATGAAGGCGCCCGTCGACTCGGGCGGGACCAGCAGTGGGGCACCGGCCGTCAGATGCCCGGCCAGGTTCTCCAGCAGGTCGGTACGGCCGTACTCGATCTCCTCGGGGCCGTGTCCGGACCGCTGCACGAGCACCCGGTCCTGCTTGTACCAGAAGGTGATCCGGCCGCCCGTGCCGTGCACCAGGACGTACGGTTCGCCGGGGCGTTCGGCGCAGAGCGTGGCGGCGACGGTGATCCGGCCCCCGGTGGTCGTCACCCGCACGCACGAGGTGTCGTCGGACTCGATGTCGTTGGCCCGCAGCAGTTCGGTCCGGATGCCGGTGACGTCCTCGGCGCGGGTCGAGCCGTCCAGGGCGAGGGCCGTGGCGACGGCGTGGGCCAGCGGGTTCGTCAGGACCCCGTCGACGACGTCGACGCCGTCGAGGCGGCGTCTGCCCGCCCAGGGCGCGCGCCGGAAGTACGCCTCGTCGCGGACCCAGGCGCCCGCCCCGCCGATTCCGGTCACCCGGCCGACCGCGCCCTCGGTGATCAGCTTCCTGATCGCCGGCACGGCGTACGAGCCGAGCGACTGGAAGCCGATCTGGCAGACCACTCCGGCCGCCGCGACTCCGTCGGCCATCCGCCGGAACTCGGCGTAGGACGGCGCGGGCGGCTTCTCCAGGAGCAGGTGGACGCCCTTGCGCGCGGCGGTCAGCGCGAGGTCGGTGTGGGTGGGGATGGGGGTGCAGATCACCGCGACGGCGGCACCGGTGGAGTCGAGGAGGGCACCGAAGTCGGCGGACTGCTCGACGCGTCGCCCGTCCAGCTCCTCCTCGGTGAGCGGGATCAGCTCGCAGACTCCGGCGAGGCGTACCAGGCCCTTGTCCTGGAGCCGGCGGATGTTGTCCAGGTGCCAGCGGCCGTGGCCCCGGGCGCCCGCGAGGACGACGGGCAGCGGGAGCCGGGCCGTCGTGCCCGCCCGGGCGGAACCGGCCGGCCGCGGGAGCCCGGGGCCCGTCGTCGCCGCCCGGACGCCGGACGTGGACGGCCGGCTGTCCGGGTGCGGGTCGCCGCTCCGGCGCGAGGTGGCGGTCATCCCTTCACCGCCCCGGCGCTGAATCCGGTGATCAGCCATTTCTGGATGAAGGCGAAGACGACGACCACGGGGACGGCGGCGACGATGCCGCCCGCCGCGAGCGCGCCGAGGTCGACGCTGTCGGAGCTCATCAGGGTGTTGAGGCCGACCGGGATGGTCTGCTTGCTCTGGTCGCTGAGGAACATCAGGGCGAACAGGAAGTGGTTCCAGGCGTGGACGAAGGCGAAGGAGCCGACGGCGATCAGCCCGGGCCGCAGCAGCGGGAGGACGACGATCCGGAAGGCGTCGAAGCGGTTGCAGCCGTCGACCCAGGCGGCCTCCTCCAGGGTGTACGGCACGTTCCTGATGAACCCGCTGATGAGGATCATCGACAGCGGAAGCTGGAAGACCGTCTCGGCGATGACGACGCTGACCAGCGAGTTGATCATCCGGAGCTCGGCGAAGATCTGGAAGAGCGGGACCAGGAGCAGGGCGCCCGGCACGAACTGCGAGCAGAGCAGAGCGAGCATGAAGCCGCGCTTGATCCTGAAGTCGAAGCGGGCGAGCGCGTAGCCGCCGGCGAGGGCGACGAGCGTGGTCATCACCAGGGTGGAGACGGCGATGATCACGCTGTTCTGGAAGTAGGTCCCGAAGCTGCGCTCGGTCCACACCTTGTCGAAGTGCTCGAAGGTCATGGGCCAGGGCACGAGGGAGGTGGACCCGGCCGGGCGCAGCGCGAAGAGCAGGATCCAGTAGAAGGGGACCAGGGTGAAGACGAGGTAGCCGCCCAGGGGGACGTAGATCTGCCAGCGCGGGACCTCGTCCCAGGCGCGCCGCTTCCTCCCCGCGCGCGGGCGGGGTTCCTCCCTGGGCGGGGCGGGTACGGCCGGGGCGATCGTCCCGGCGTCCTTGGTGATCACTTGTCCCCGCCTCCGAACTTGCTCAGCCGCAGATAGACGATCGAGCAGAACAGCAGAATCACGAACGCGACCGTGGTGAGGGCCGAGGCGTAACCGAAGTTGTGCGCGTCGACACTGGTGTTGGCGATGTAGAGCGGAAGGGTCGTCGTCTCGCCCGCGGGGCCGCCGCCGGTGAGGGTGTAGAGCAGGTCGACGTTGTTGAACTCCCACACCGCGCGCAGCAGGGTGGAGAGGATGATCGCGTCCTTGAGGTGCGGCAGCGTGATGTGCAGGAACTGCCGGACGCGGCTCGCTCCGTCGACCTCGGCGGCCTCGTACAGGTCCTTGGAGACGGACTGGAGGTCGGCGAGGATCAGGATCGCGAAGAAGGGCACCCCGCGCCACAGGTCCGCGACCACGGCCGCCGGGAAGACGGTCGAGGTGTCCGAGAGCCAGCTCGTCCCGTACGAGCCCATGCCCGCGTCGGCGAGGTAACGGGTGATGCCCGTCTGGGAGTTGTAGAGCAGCACCCAGATCGCGGAGGTCAGCACCCCGGAGACGGCCCAGGGCGAGAAGACCAGGGCGCGTCCGGCGGCCCGGCCGACGAAGGTCTGGTTGACGATCAGCGCGAGCGCCAGGCCGAACAGCAGCTGGAGGCCCACCTCGACGACGACCCACTTCGCGCTGAAGGTCAGCGTGTCCCAGAACTGGGGGTCGTCGGTGAAGGCGTGCACGAAGTTGTCGAAGCCCGCGTAGCCGTTGCGCCACGGCTTGGTCGGGTTGTAGTTCTGCAGGCTGTAGTAGAAGACGCTGATGACGGGGTAGGCGATGAAGCCCAGCATCAGCAGCGCCGCCGGGGCGATCAGCAGATACGGAAGCCTGCGCGGGGTCGCTGAGGCACGGCGCCGCCGGGGTGGCGCGGGCGGTTTCGCCACGGCTGCGGCTTGGGCCATGACTGTTCTCCGTTCGCAGTGGGGCAGGTACAGCGGGTACAGGAAGCGCTTGCTACGACCCCATGGGTCGGGCACGTCCACATGCGGTCGTGGGGGCCTCAGCCCGCGTACGGGTCCGGCACCTTGCCCGGGCGGGCCAGGAACGCGAAGTCGCAGCCGGTGTCGGCCTGGGTGATCTGGTCGTTGTAGAGCGCGCCGTAGCCTCGCTCGTACCGGACGGGCGGCGGGGTCCACGCGGCCCGCCTGCGCTCCAGCTCCTCGTCGTCCACGTGGAGCCGGAGTGACCGTGCCTCGACGTCGAGGGTGATCGGGTCCCCGCTCCGTACGAGGGCGAGCGGGCCGCCGACGTACGACTCGGGCGCCACGTGCAGCACGCACGCGCCGTAACTCGTGCCGCTCATCCGGGCGTCGGAGATCCGCACCATGTCCCGGACGCCCTGCTTCAGCAGGTGGTCGGGGATGGGCAGCATCCCGTACTCGGGCATGCCCGGACCGCCCTTGGGGCCGGAGCCCCGCAGCACGAGGACGCTGTCCGCGGTGATGCCGAGCGACGGGTCGTCGATGGTCCGCTGCATGGTGCGGTAGTCGTCGAAGACGACCGCGGGACCGGTGTGCCTGAGCAGGTGCGGCTCGGCGGAGATGTGCTTGATGACGGCGCCGTCGGGGCAGAGGTTGCCGCGCAGGACGGCCACCCCGCCCTCGGCCGCGACCGGGTTCTCCCGGGTGCGGATGACGTCGTCGTTGTGCACCCGGGCGGTCGCCAGCTGCTCGCGCATGCTGTCGTGGGACACCGTGGGCCGGTCCAGGTGCAGCAGGTCGGTGATCCGGGAGAGGAACCCGGGCAGGCCGCCGGCGAAGTGGAAGTCCTCCATGAGGTACTTCTGTCCGCCGGGCCGGACGTCGGCGAGGACGGGCACGGTCCGGGCGATCCGGTCGAAGTCGTCCAGGGTCAGGGTGACCCCGGCCCGTCCGGCCATGGCGATCAGGTGGATCACGGCGTTGGTGGAGCCGCCGAGGCCGAGGACCGTCGTCACCGCGTCCTCGAAGGCCTCGGCCGTGAGGATGTCGGACAACACGCGGTCCTTGTGGACGAGTTCGACGATCCTGAGCCCGGCCGCGGCCGCCATCCGGTCGTGCCCCGAGTCGACGGCGGGGATGCTCGACGCGCCGGGAACGGTGACGCCGAGCGCCTCCGCTGCTGCCGTCAGCGTGGACGCGGTGCCCATCGTCATGCAGTGCCCCGGCGACCGGGCGAGCCCGCTCTCCAGCTCGGTCATCTCACAGTCCCCGATGAGGCCCGCGCGCCTGTCGTCCCAGTACTTCCACATGTCGGTGCCGGACCCGAGGACCTCGTCGCGCCAGTGGCCCGGGAGCATCGGCCCGGCGGGCACGAAGACGGTCGGCAGGTCGACCGAGGCGGCGCCCATGAGCAGCGCGGGCGTGGTCTTGTCGCAGCCGCCCATCAGCACGGCCCCGTCCACCGGATACGACCGCAGCAGTTCCTCGGTCTCCATCGCGAGCAGGTTGCGGTAGAGCATCGGGGTCGGCTTCTGGAACGTCTCGCTCAGCGTGGACACCGGGAATTCGAGCGGGAATCCGCCGGCCTGCCACACGCCCCGCTTGACGGCCTGCGCGCGGTCGCGCAGGTGCACATGGCACGGGTTGATGTCGGACCAGGTGTTGAGGATCGCGACGACCGGCTTGCCCAGGTGCTCCTCGGGGAGGTAGCCGAGCTGCCGGGTCCTGGCCCGGTGGCTGAACGAGCGGAGCCCGTCGGTGCCGTACCACTGATGGCTCCTGAGCTCCTCGGGCCGTTTCACAGGGACCATCCGGCGGCTATGGCGGCGACCTCGGAACGCTCGCTCGCGGGCAGCGGTCTGCTCGGCGGGCGCACGTCACGGCGGCACAGGCCGAGCGAGGACAGGGCTTCCTTGACGACGGTGACGTTGTTCGCGGAGGCGTCGGCGGCGCGCAGTTCCTCGAAGCGGCGGATCCGCTCCCAGACCTTCATCGCGGCCGGGTAGTCGCCGGACCGGAGCGCCTCGATCATGTTCAGCGAGACGGCCGGGGCGACGTTCACCAGGCCCGAGGTGAAGCCGGTGGCGCCGGCCGAGAAGTACGAGGGGGCGTACGGCTCGGCGAGCCCGGCCACCCACACGAACCGTTCGAGACCGGCGTCCCGCGCGAAGGACGCGAAGCGCGCCGCGTCGGGGACGGCGTACTTCACGCCGATGACGTTCGGGCAGGCGTCCGCGAGTTCGGCGAGCCGCGAACCCGCGAGCAGCGGATTGCGGATGTACGGCACGACGCCCAGCTCCGGCACGGACTCGGCGATCGCCCGGTGGTAGTCGACCCAGCCGCCCTCCGAGACGTACGGGTGCACGGGCTGATGGACCATCACCATCGGTGCGCCGAGGGCACGGGCGTGCCGTGCGGAGGCGACGGCGGTGGGCAGGTCGTGCCCGACCCCGACGAGGACGACCGCGCGGTCGCCGGCCTCCTCGATGGTCAACTCGGTTATGGTGCGTCGCTCTTCGGGGGTGAGGGCGTAGAACTCGCCGGTGTTGCCGTTGGGGGTGAGGGTGCGGACGCCGCCGTCGATCAGCCGGCGCAGCAGGGCCCGGTGGGTGTCACGGTCGATCGTGCCGTCCTCGGCGAAGGGGGTCACCGGGATCGCCACGACCTCGGCGAGTGCGGCCCGTTGGGTCTCGAACGTCGCTGTCATTCCTGTCCGCCCTCTTCCTGGCCCTGCGGGAAGGCCCGTCGCACGAACGAGGCGATGTGCGCGTGCAGTGCCACGGCCGCGCCGTCGGCGTCACCGTCGAGGGCGAGACGCAGGATCTCCCGGTGCTCGTTCGCCTCCCGCTCCCAGGAGGGATCGGACGCCCAGGCGACCGCCGAGACGAGGGCCGCCTGGTCGCGCACCTCGTCGAGCATCCGGCCGAGCAGCGGATTTCCGCAGGGCGTGTACAGGGCGCGGTGGAACTCCCGGTTGGCCAGGGAGCGTTCGGCGGTGTCGGCGGCGTCGTCGGCACGGGTGAGCGCGTCGCGGGCGGCGTCGAGGGAGGCTCCCCGGCGCACCACCCGCCGCAGAGCCTCGGGTTCGAGGAGCAGCCGCACGTCGTACACCTCGCGCGCCATGTCCGCGTCCACCATGCGCACCGTGACGCCCTTGTACTGGTTCATCACGACGAGCCCGGTGCCGGCCAGGGTCTTGAGCGCCTCGCGCACCGGGGTCTTCGACACCCCGAACTGCGCGGCGAGGTCGGTCTCGACCAGAGCCTGCCCTGGGGTCAACTGCCCGGTGAGGATGCGGTGTTTGATCCCCTCCAGCACGAACTGCGTGCGGGACGGGATCGGGGTGGGCACAGAGGTCATGCGCGCCTCTCCGGTCTCACGTATCGGATCACGGGAGCCGGGCATCGGTCGCGGACGCCGATCCCCGATCTCGCATATCGCGTCTCATATATGACGTACGAAGTACGACGCGTTGAAGGTAGGAGCGTGACCGTGTTTCGTCAACGCTTCCGGCAGAGGAAGTTCAGGAGACATGTGAGGCGCGGGGCGCGGGAGGGTCCGGACCCTCACACGGGGCGAGGCCTGTCGGATGTTCGCTCTCGCGATGCCGTCCGGGAGAACACGCACGGGCCGCCCGCTCGGCGGGCGGCCCGTGACACTTAAGGAGAGCGGTATTCCAGCGGGAAGGACGGGGTGGCGCCTCACAGGGCGCCGGGCTTCGGGCCACCTCCGGGCCTCACGGACTGTGTGCTTCCGTGAAGCGGTGGTGGCGGACGACGGCTTGCGTCGAGGGCTCCTCCGTTACGGCTTCCAGCCCGGGTCACGACCGCTGAGGCCGATCACGCGGTCGAGGAGCGGGGCGTCGTCGGGTACCGGGACGACGGGGCCGAAGATGCCTCCGACGCGGGTCGGGTCGTCGGCCACACCGGCGAGGAACCGCTGCGTCACCTGAAGGGCGGTGGCGTCGGGCGTGTACTCCTGTCCGGTGGCCCGCGCGAGGTCCCAGCCGTGCACCACCAGTTCGTCGGCGGCGACGGCCGCCGCGACCTCGGCCGGGAGCGTCACTCCGCCCGCCCGGGTCGTGCCGGTCCAGGCGGCCGGGTCCCGCCAGGCGTCGGCGAGTTCGTCGAGCGCCTTCGGCAGGGCCTCACGCCAGCCCGGCTCGATGTCGGGCACGGCGGCGGTCGGGCTGGTGTCGGTCGTCGGGCCCAGGTCCTTGCGCCCGGCGTCGCGGAAGGCGACGGCCAGTCCGGTCAGATGCCCGAGCAGGTTGCGCACCGCGTACTTCGGACAGGGGGTCACCCCGTCGAGCTGTGCGTCCGTGACACCCGCCGCGAGGCGCGCCACGACGAGTGCCTGCGGGCCGAAGTCGAAGGTCTGGCCGGTCATCCGATGCTCCTCAGAACGCGTATCCGTTGTCGTATCCGATGCGGGGACACCGTGGGCGAGCCCACGGGGAGACTCCCGCGGGCGGGACCCGGGGCCGAGCCTGTCGGGGCACTCCCGTGAGGGCCCGTGGGACCAGTTCCTCGGGGCACTCCTGTGAGCGCAGAGCCTCGGGGCAAGCCCGTGGGACCGTCCCCGTGGGGTAGACCCCGCCCGCACCGGAAAGTCATCGGTACCCCGGCCGGGGATTCCCGCACCGGACTCATCGGCCCCCGGCCCTCGGCCCAGGGTTCCCACACCGAGCCGTCGACCCCCGGACCGGGATTCCCGTACCGGAGCCGTCGACCCCCGGCCCAGGGCCCCGCAGAGGGTCGGCCGGACGGCCCAACACCGGGCCGCCCGCTCCTCCGTATGCAGCAGCGGCGCGGGCGAGCCGATCACCCCGGACCGAAGCTGGGCGTGCCCCGGCCCCCGCCCGACCCGGGAGGGGGCGTGCCCGGCCCCGACTCGGGAGAACCCATGCCTCTGCCCCGCCGCCTCCGGCCGCGTCCGTCCCTCGGCGTCCTGCTGGCCGCCGCCTGTCTGACCGGCGCCGTGTCCGGACCGGCCGACGCCGGTTCCGGCTCCACGGACCGTGACCACGACCGCGCTCTGCGGAAGCAGCTCGAAGAGCTGGTGCACAGCCCCGGCGGCCCGCCCGGTGTCATCGCCGTCCTGCGCCGCGAGGGCGAGTCCCGCATCGTGCGCGCCGGAGTCGCCGACCTCGACAGCGGACGCCCGATCCGGACGGACGACCACACGCGGATCGCGAGTACGGCGAAGGCGTTCAGCGGTGCCGTGGCACTGCGCCTGGTGGACCGGCGCGCGCTCTCCCTCGACGACACGATCGGCCGCCGGCTGCCGTCCCTGCCCCGGCAGTGGCGCGCCGTGACGCTGCGCCAGCTCCTGAACCACACCAGCGGGCTGCCCGACTACACGCAGTCCCCCGAGTTCCTGGAGATCCTCACCGCCGATCCGCGCCACCACTTCGACTCGCGCCGGCTGCTCGACTACGTGGCCGACGAACCGCTGCTGTTCCGGCCGGGCTCGAAGTACCAGTACTCGAACTCGGACAACATCGCGGTCGCGCTGATGGCCGAGGCGGCAACCGGCCGGCCCTACGAGCAGTTGCTGCGGGACCTCGTCTACCGGCCGCTCGGCCTGCGCGACACGAGCCTCCCCCAGGGCTACGAGATGCCCGAGCCGTACATGCACGGTTACGACGTCACGCCGCCGAATCCCCCCGAGGACGTCAGCGAGGCGCTCAGCGCGTCGGGCGTGTGGGCGTCGGGCGGGATCATCTCCACCCCGGCGGACCTGACGCGCTTCATCCGCGGGTACGCGGGCGGGGCCCTGATCTCCAAGGCCACCCTGCGCGAGCAGCGCCGATGGATCGACGGGGCCTCGGAGCCCGCGGGCCCCGGCGTGAACAAGGCGGGAGAGGCGATCTTCCGCTACTCCACCCGCTGCGGAGTGGTCCTCGGCCACACCGGCAACTTCCCCGGCTACACCCAGTTGATCGCCGCCACACCGGACGGCCGGCGGTCACTGACCTTCACGCTCACCACCCAGGTGAACAAGACGACCAAGCCCGAACTGCTGGAGCGGCTGCGCGCGGTCCAGGAGAATTTCGTCTGCGCGCTGCTGAAGAACTGACGGAGTCCCCCGAGGGCGCCCGGACCACTCCGGGCGCCCCCTCCGCCCACTGCCCAATGCCCGCCGCCCGCCGCCTGCCGCCCACGGAGCGTTCACCTTCAATCCATTGCAATGCACGGAACGAGAGGCGTTGCATTAAAACCAGAACCATTGCAATGAAATCTCGGCACCTACCTGCAATGACAACAGCATTGCGCAACAAGCATGTTGCCCGATCCTCGAATGCAACGTAGCGTTTCCAATGTCAGAAACACACGGAACGCACTCACGCAGACCATGGAGAGCATCATGCAGAAGTTCGACACCCCCGCCCCCGTCTCGGCCGTCCTCGACATCCCCGCCGGACGCATCCGGTTCATCGCGGCCGACCGCGCCGACACCACCGTCGAGGTCCTGCCCGCGGACGCCTCCAAGGGCCGCGACGTGAAGGCGGCGGAACAGACCGAGGTCTCCTACGCCGACGGCGTCCTGCGCGTCGAGATCCCCGAGGCGAGGAACCGGAGCATCGGCTCTTCCGGGTCCGTCGAGGTGACCGTGCGGCTTCCGGCCGGCTCCCGTGTCGAGGCGAAGGCGGCCGCCGCCGAGTTCCGCGGCGTGGGACGGCTCGGCGAGGTCACCTTCGAGGGCGGCCACCGCTCGGTCGAGCTCGACGAGGCCGACAGCGTCCGTCTGACCGGCCTCGACGCCGACATCACCGTCGGCCGCCTGAACGGCCCCGCCGAGATCAGCACCCAGAAGGGCGACCTGAAGATCACCGAGGCCACCCGCGGAACACTCACGCTGAGCACCCAGAAGGGGAACATCACCGTCGGCGCCGCCCCCGGGGTCTCCGCGGCCCTGGACGCCGGCACCACCTTCGGCCGGGTCAGCAACACGCTCAAGAACGCCGACGCGACTCCCGGCCTGACCATCCACGCGACCACCGCCCACGGCGACATCACCGCCCGCACGGTGACGGACTGAAGTCACGGCCCGCTCCGCCCTCCCCGCCCCCTTCACCCCGTCCGGGGCGCAGGGGGCGGAGTGGGTGCGGACGAGTGGGTGCAGCCCCGCGTGAGCGCGGAGAACGAGACCCCTCTAGTCGTCCAGCCCCGCCAGCGCCCCCCGCACCGCCTCCAGATCGGCGTCCGAGGCCAACCCCGCGTGATACAGGCGCAGTTCCGTAGCGCCGAGCTCGACCGCGCGGGCCGCGTCGGCCGCCAAGCCGTCCGGCCGGCCTCCCATCCCGGACACCACGGTGAGGTTGGCGGCCAGGACCCTCCCCCGCGCGCCCGCCCGCACCGCCTCCGCGAACGGCGTCAGCAGGCCCGCTCCTCCGGTGCACGGCACGACCACGCCGTCGGCCACGGACAGGATGCGCCCGGGGTCCACCCCGGCGTTGGCCCCGCAGTGGAAGGAGACGGGGTCGGCGTGCAGCAGCACCTGGAACCCGGCCGGCGCGGCGGAACGGACCGCCGCGACCGTCTCCTCCTGGAGCGAGCGGGCCACCTGGTCGCGCCAGACACGGGTGGCCGCCGCCGTCCCCGCCCCGAGCAGCTTCTCCACTCCGGCCCAGCCCCCGCCGGACGGCTCCCCCCGCCACACCGGCTCCAGCGCTCCGCGCACGAAGGACGCCAACTCCCCGGCGTCGAGGCCCTGTCGGTCGTACCCGTCCGCGCACGAGGCGCAGAAGCAGAGGGACATCAGATACTGCCCGGCGTCCCCGAGCGGCACCCCGCCGGTCTTGTCGTGGGCGTGCAGATGGGCGAGCCCGTACCAGCCGAGCGACTCCAGCTCCGTACCCGCCGCACCGGGCCGGACCGCCGCCTCCACCGCGAGGCCGGCCAGGTAGGCGCGGGTGGCGGGCTGGGCGACGCAGGGGGCCCAGGGGTAGCGGTCCCCGTAGGCGTTGACGACGGACGTCGTCGGATGCTCCTCCCCCATACGGGAGTTGTGCGCGAGCACGACCCAGGTGTGGACGTCGAGCCCCGCCCCGGCGAGCGCGGCGGCGGCCTCGCCGTACGCGTCACCGGGCGCCCAGTCGCCGGCCGGGTACGGGCGAAGGGCCCGGCCTCGCCACCGCGTCTCGTCCACGGGGAAGAGCACGGCGGCGTGCGAGGCGGTGACGATCCGGTGCCGCGGATGGCGGGGGGTCAGCGCGCGCGTGGAGTGATAGGCGGACGCGAGGGTCACCTGACGGACGCCGAGACCGGCGGTCCTGGCGGCGGCCTCCGGGTCCCCGTTGACGTCCCAGGGGTAAAGGAACGCGGACGTCCTCACATGTCCTCCTCGATGAGCGCGTACCCGCGCTCGATGAGCTGCGCGAGCTGCTTGACATGGTCCTCGGCCGGTTCGTGCAGCGGGGGCCGGACCTCGCCGACGTCCAGTCCGCGCAGCCGGACACCCGCCTTGACGAGGGCGACCGCGTAGCCGCGTCCCCGCGCCCGCAGGTCGACGAAGGGCCGGTAGAAGCCGTCCAGCAGCCGGTTCACCGTCGTGTCGTCCCCGGTGTTCAGGGCCCGGTGGAAGGCCAGCGCGATCTCGGGGGCGAAGCAGAAGACCGCCGAGGAGTAGAGCGTGATGCCCAGTCCCCGGTAGGCGAGCCCGGTCAGTTCGGCCGTGGGCAGGCCGTTGAAGTAGAGGAAGTCGCCCGGCGTCTCGCTCCGCACGGCACTGACGATGCGCTGCATCAGGTCCAGGTCGCCGAGCCCGTCCTTGAAACCGATGATCCCCTCGGTGCGGGCGAGTTCGACCACGCTCTCGGGGGTGAAGACGGCGTTGTCCCGCTGGTAGACGATGACGTCCAGGGAGGTGGCGGCGGTGATCTCCCGGTAGTGCCGGAGCAGCCCCTCCTGCCCGGCCGTCACGAGATACGGCGGCATGGCGAGCAGCCCGTCGGCCCCGGCGGCCTCCGCGAGGCGCGCGTAGCGCACGGCGAGGGCGGTCCCGTATCCGGCGCCCGCGATCACCGGGACGCGCCCCTCGGCCGCCTCCACCGCGGCCCGTACGCACGTCTCGAACTCCTCGGGCACGAGCGCGTGGAACTCGCCGGTGCCGCAGCACGCGAAGACCGCCGCCGCGCCGGCCTCGACGCCACGCCGCACATGCTCCCGGTAGACGCCGGGATCGACGGTGCCGTCGGGGCCGTACGCGGTGACGGGGAAGAAGAGCGGCCCGCTGGGGATGCTCAGCCGAGCGGCAAGAGGGGCTGACGTCACGGACTCTCCCTAAAAGGTGCCCACTGAGTGCATGTTTCTGATCCATGTCCATATCTCTGAACTCGCCCACGCTAAGCCGCCACCTCGGGGCCGGTCAAGCACGCAAACCCGCAACACGGAGGCGGATTCCGCTCCTCCGCGCGACACTTGACGCGGCACGTCAGCACTCTTAGCGTGTCCATGGATATGAATGCCATACACGTATAAGTCTGATGGGTAGAACCCGCCGACCGCCCGACACCCGGCCCCAGCCCCAGCCCCAGCCCCAGCCCCAGCCCCAGCCCCAGCACACCGTCCCGCACGGAGGAGACCCCGCATGCCCGCTCCCCGCACCGTTCTGCTCACCGGCGCCGCCGGCGGACTCGGCACCCTGATGCGCGGGCTGCTGCCGGAGTACGGCTACGAACTGCGCCTGCTCGACATGCTCCCGGTCGAGGGCGAACCGGAGGCGATCACCGCGGACCTGGCCGACCGGGCGGCGCTGCGCGAGGCGGTGCGGGGCGTCGACGCGGTCATCCACCTCGCGGGCATCTCCCTGGAAGCCTCCTTCGACAAGATCCTCAAGGCGAACATCGAGGGGACCTACAACCTGTACGAGGCGGCGCGCGAAGAAGGCGTACGCCGTGTCGTCTTCGCCTCCTCCAACCACGCGGTGGGCTTCACCCCCCGCCCGCGGGGCGACGACCCCCTGATCCCGGTCGGCACCCCGCGCCGCCCCGACACCTTCTACGGGCTCTCCAAGTCGTTCGGCGAGGACCTGGCCCAGCTCTACTGGGACAAGCACGGCCTGGAGACCGTCTCGGTGCGCATCGGGTCCTGCTTCGCGGAGCCGTCCAGCGTGCGCATGCTCTCGGTGTGGATGAGCCCCGAGGACGGCGCCCGCCTCCTCCACGCGGCCCTGACCGCGAAGGACGTGGGACACACGGTCGTCTACGGCTCGTCCGCCAACACCCGCCTGTGGTGGGACCTTTCGACGGCGCGGGCCCTCGGCTACGAACCGCGCGACGACTCCGAGCCGTACGCCGAGAAGCTCATCGCCGAACAGGGGGAGCTCGACCCCGACAACCCGGACCACGCCCACCTGGGCGGACACTTCACGACACACCCGCCGATCTGGCCGTACTGACGCGGCCGGGACGGTGTACCCCGGGCGGACAGCGGAGCCGCCCGGCGCAGAGGCGGGCGGGCACCGAACGGGCCCGCCCGCTCCCGTGTTCGGGCACGGCCCCTGCCCGGTTCTCCTTCCTCACCCGCTCCGCCCCAGGTCCGCCGCGGGCGGCCACGGCGCCGAACGGGCACAGCCGGGCAGCATCGGGCCCGTAACAGGCCTGGTCAGTGGCAGACACCCGCTGTAGAACTTCCCTCAAGGGCCCACCGGGTCCGAACGGGCAGTGCGCGACGGAGCGCGAGGAAGCGAGTGACGGCGATGACGGCCATGACGGCGGAAGAACGGCAGCGCGAGATCGTCCGGGCTGCGCGCCGCACCGGCTCGGTCGACGTCACCGAACTCGCCGGCGAACTGGGCGTCGCCAAGGAGACCGTACGGCGGGATCTGCGCACCCTGGAGGACCACGGTCTGGTGCGGCGCACCCACGGTGGCGCCTACCCCGTGGAGAGCGCGGGTTTCGAGACGACGCTCGCCTTCCGTACGACGAGCCATGTGCCCGAGAAGCGCCGGATCGCCGCGGCGGCGGCCGAGTTGGCCCGGGACGCCGAGACCGTCTTCGTCGACGAGGGATTCACCCCGCAGCTCATCGCCGAAGCGCTGCCCAGGGACCGGCCGTTGACGGTCGTGACCGCCTCCCTCGCCACGGCCGGGGCGCTCGCCGAGGCCGACAACACGAGCGTCCTGCTGCTCGGCGGCCGGGTCCGCCCCGGCACACTCGCGACCGTCGACCACTGGACGACGAAGATGCTCGCCGGCTTCGTCATCGACCTGGCGTTCATCGGCGCCAACGGCATCTCCCGCGAACACGGCCTCACCACCCCCGACCCGGCGGTCAGCGAGGTCAAGGCACAGGCGATCAGGGCTTCCCGGCGCACGGTCTTCGCCGGTGTGCACACCAAGTTCGGCGCGGTCAGCTTCTGCCGGTTCGCCGGCATCGGCGCCCTGGAGACGATCGTCACGAGCACACTGCTCCCGGCCTCCGAGGCGCACCGCTACTCGCTGCTGGGCCCCCAGGTCATCCGCGTCTGACTCCCGGCCCAACTCCCCTCTCCACCCCGTGTGAACGCCCGACTCACCCCCTCCGGGGCACCCCCATGCCCCGCGCCTCCCCTTGTCCCCCATTCCTCCAGGAGTGATCCATGCGAACCCCGAGCCGACGGAGGCCGCGCGCACTGCTCGCCGCGGCCGCCGCAGGGACGCTGCTCACCCCGCTCCTCTCCGGCTGCTGGACCGGAGCGGGCGGGACGGGCTCCGGCGGGAACTCCATCAACGTCCTGATGGTCAACAACCCGCAGATGGTCGAGCTGCAGAAGCTCACCAGGGCCCA
Source organism: Streptomyces sp. NBC_00386 (assembly GCF_036063235.1). Lineage (NCBI taxonomy): Bacteria > Bacillati > Actinomycetota > Actinomycetes > Kitasatosporales > Streptomycetaceae > Streptomyces > Streptomyces sp. NBC_00386. The sequence continues at coordinate 7,130,490 of NZ_CP107950.1, read as the reverse complement.
CTTCACCCGAGAGACCGGCATCGAGGTGAACTTCACCGTCCTGCCGGAGAACGACGTCCGCGACAAGATCAGCCAGGACTTCGCCAACCAGGCGGGCCAGTACGACGTCGCCACGCTGTCCAACTACGAGATACCGATCTACGCCCGCAACGGCTGGCTGCACGAGATGGACTCGTACGTCCGCCACGACAGCGGGTACGACGAGCGGGACATCCTGAAGCCCATGCGGCAGTCGCTGACCGCCGCCGACGGAAAGCTGTACGGACAGCCGTTCTACGGCGAGTCGTCCTTCCTGATGTACCGCAAGGACGTGTTCGCCGCGAAGGGCCTGAAGATGCCCGCGCACCCCACCTGGCGGCAGGTCGCCGCCCTCGCGGCGAAGGCGGACGGCGCCGAGTCCGGCATGAAGGGCATCTGCCTGCGCGGCCTGCCCGGCTGGGGCGAGGTCATGGCCCCGCTCACCACCGTGGTGAACACCTTCGGCGGCACCTGGTTCGACAAGGACTGGAAAGCGCGCCTGGACTCCCCCGAGTTCGAGAAGGCCACCAGGTTCTACGTGAACCTCGTACGCGAGCACGGCGAGTCCGGCGCGGCCCAGTCCGGCTTCGCCGAGTGCCTCAACAACATGACCCAGGGCAAGACCGCCATGTGGTACGACGCCACCTCCGCCGCGGGCCTGCTGGAGGCCAAGGACTCCCCGGTCAAGGGCAAACTCGGCTACGTGCCCGCGCCGGTCGAGAAGACCGGGTCCTCCGGCTGGCTCTACACCTGGGCCTGGGGACTCCAGAAGGCCTCGCACAACCCGGACAAGGCCTGGAAGTTCATCTCGTGGGCCTCCGGCAAGGGATACGAGCAGTTGGTCGGGGACACCGCCGGCTGGTCGAACGTCCCCGCGGGCAAGCGCGCCTCGACGTACACGAACGCCGCCTACGTCAAAGAGGCCGCGGCCTTCCAGGACATGACCCGCGCGGCCATCGAGGGGGCCCGGCCACGCGACCCCGGCGTCCAGCCGCGCCCCGCGCCCGGCATCCAGTTCGTCGGCATCCCCGAGTTCACCGACCTCGGCACCAAGGTCTCGCAGGAGATCAGCGCGGCCATCGCCGGGCGCCAGTCCGTCGACTCGGCGCTGAGCAAGTCCCAGAAGCTCGCCGAGAAGACCTCCGAGGAGTACCAGGGCCGATGACCGCCACGACAACGGCCCGCGTGGCCGCTCCTCCCGTACGCACCCACGGACAACCGTCGGCCCGGCTGCGCGCCTGGGCCCGACGCGGACCGCTGCTCCCGGCCCTGATCTTCATGATCGCGGTGACCCAACTGCCCTTCGTGGCCACGCTGGTGATCTCGTTCTTCGACTGGAACGCCCTCTACCCGAAGGCCCGCCACTTCACCGGCTTCGGCAACTACACGGACGTGCTGACCGACGCCGGCCTGCGGCACTCCGTGGGGACGACGATCCTGCTGACCGTCACCGTCGTCCTGGTCAGCCTCGTCCTGGGTCTGCTCCTGGCCCTGCTCCTCGACCGCAGGTTCCGGGGGCGCGGCATCGTCCGCACCCTGCTGATCGCACCGTTCCTGGTGGTCCCGGTCGCCGCCGCCCTGCTGTGGAAACACGTGCTCTTCAACCCCGAATACGGTCTGCTGAACGGCCTGTTGCACTACGTCGGCGGCCCGCAGCCCGACTGGATCTCGAACACCCCGCTGCTCGCGGTCGAGGCGTCCCTGGTCTGGCAGTGGACACCGTTCATGATGCTGATCCTGCTCGCCGGCCTGCAGAGCCGCGACCACCAGCAGATCGAGGCGGCGCGCGTGGACGGCGCGAACGACTGGCAGGTCTTCCGCCACCTCACCCTCCCCCACCTGCGCCGCTATCTCGAACTGGGGGCCCTGCTGGGCTCGATCTACATCGTGCAGAACTTCGACGCGGTCTTCACGCTCACCTCCGGCGGCCTGGGCACCGCCAACCTGCCCTACACCGTGTACCAGAGCTTCTACCAGGCCCACGAGAACGGCCTCGCCTCCGCCGCGGGCGTCCTCGTGGTCATCGGCTCCATCGTCATCGCGACCTTCGCCCTGCGCGTGGTGTCGTCCCTGTTCCGCGAGGAGGGATCCCGCTGATGAGCGCCACCGCGACACACGTCCGCCCCCGCCGCGCCAGGGGAACCGGCCTCGGCCTGGCGGCCTGGGCACTCGGCATCGTGTTCTTCCTGCCGATCGCCTGGATGGCCCTGACGTCCTTCCACTCCGAACCGGACGCGGCGAAGAACCCGCCCGCCTTCGGCGCGGCCCTGACCCTCGACGGCTACCGGGAGTTCTTCGGCACCGGCGGCGGCGCGAGCCCCTGGCCCGCGCTGGTCAACTCCACCGTGGCGTCCGTGGCTTCCACCCTCCTCGTCCTGCTGCTGGCCCTCCCCGCCGCGTACGCCCTCTCGATCCGCCCGGTGAAGAAGTGGACGGACGTCCTGTTCTTCTTCCTGTCGACGAAGATGCTGCCGGTCGTGGCGGGCCTCCTCCCCATCTACCTCTTCGCCAAGAACACCGGCCTGCTCGACAACATCTGGCTGCTGGTCATCCTCTACACCTCCATGAACCTGCCGATCGCGGTGTGGATGATGCAGTCGTTCCTCGCCGAGGTGCCCGTCGCGGTGATCGAGGCCGCGCGGATCGACGGCGCCCGGCTGCCGACGGTCCTGGCCCGCGTCGTCGCCCCCATAGCCCTCCCCGGCATCGCGGCGACCGCCCTGATCTGCTTCATCTTCAGCTGGAACGAACTGCTCTTCGCCCGGGTGCTCACGGGTGTGGTCGCCGAGACCGCCCCCGTCTTCCTGACCGGATTCATCACCAGCCAGGGACTGTTCCTGGCGAAGGTGTGCGCCGCGTCGCTCGTCGTCTCCCTGCCGGTGCTCGCCGCGGGGTTCGCCGCCCAGGACAAGCTGGTCCAGGGCCTGTCGTTGGGAGCCGTGAAATGAAGGCCGCAGTCATCGAGTCCGTGGGCCGCGCCGTCGTCGCCGAGGTCCCCGACCCGACGCCGGGCCCCCGCGAGGTCGTCGTCGAGGTCGCCGCCTGTGGCCTGTGCGGCACCGATCTGCACATCCTCCAGGGCGAGTTCGCGCCGAAGCTGCCGATCGTGCCGGGCCACGAGTTCGCGGGCGAGGTGGTCGGCGTCGGCACCCGGGTCACGGAGCTCGCGGTCGGCGACCGGGTGGCCGTCGACCCGTCCCTGTACTGCCACGAGTGCCGCTACTGCCGTACGGGCCACAGCAACCTCTGCGAGCGGTGGGCCGCGATCGGCGTGACCACCGCGGGCGGCGCCGCCCAGTACGCGACCGCCCCCGTCGCCAACTGCGTGAAGCTCCCCGAGCACGTCGCCACCCAGGACGCGGCCCTGATCGAACCGCTCTCCTGCGCCGTCCGCGGCTACGACGTCCTGCGGTCCCGGCTCGGCGCGCACGTCCTGGTCTACGGCTCCGGAACGATGGGCCTGATGATGCTGGAGCTCGCCAAGCGCACCGGCGCGGCGAGCGTGGACGTCGTCGACGTGAACCCCGACCGGCTGGCCACCGCCCGGCTGCTCGGTGTCTCCGCGTCCGCGGCGAACGCCGACGAGCTGGACCGCCCCCAGGGCTGGGACGTGGTCGTCGACGCGACCGGAAACGCGGCGGCGATCCAGGACGGCCTGGACCGGGTGGCGAAGGCGGGCACCTTCCTCCAGTTCGGCGTGGCCGACTACGCGACCCGGGTCACCATCGACCCGTACCGCGTCTACAACCAGGAGATCACCATCACCGGCTCGATGGCCGTCCTCCACAGCTTCGAACGCGCCGCGGAACTCTTCGCCGCGGGCGTCCTCGACCCGTCGGTCTTCATCAGCGACCGCCTCCCCCTGACGAGCTATCCCGAGGCACTGGAACAGTTCGCGTCGGGCGTGGGACGCAAGATCGTCGTCGTGCCCGAGTAGTGCCCCGGAAAGGGGTGAAGCAGCGCCCTGGGACATCACGTGGCCGGAGCCCTCGGACAGTGGCTTCGTGAACCGGAGCACGCGAACCGAGGCACGAACCGTGGCCGGTGCCCGGGCCGGTCGCCGGCCCGGGCACCTGGTTCACGCCGCTACTCCATGGGCTGGAACATCCATGCCTGGCGTGCGTTGCCGACGTCGAGCGGCCGCAGGGCGAGCCGGGGCGGGAAGATCCGCAGCAGGCTGAGGTCCAGGGCCAGCTCCTGGCCGTCGACGGGGCCTCCGGGGACGACGATGTGGAAGATGCCCGGCTGCGCACTCTGGTAGAGCGCCCATTCGCGCGCTTCCGGGAACCCGGCGATCGGCTTGTTCACCTCCGGATCGGAGTCGAAGGACAGATACGTCCCGCTCCTGAGATTGCGCAGCGTGCAGTTGCCGTTGCCGAGATTGTCCAGCTGCCACTCCTGCTCGCCGGGATTGCCGGTGGGCGGCAGCAGCACAACAGCCGTCTTGGGCTCCGACGACCCTCGCTCCATGGTGAGCATCTGCTCGCCGGGACGGGTGATCACACAGGTTCCGTTCGGTACGGGGGGCAAGGCCGACTCCATTTCTGACGTGCGGCGCCCACGCGGACACCGCTGATCGTTCGGGCCGAGGCATCCCTTCCCCGCCGACATGCGACCAAGATCGACAAAGCCCTGCGTCACTCTTCAGGGGGACATTCAATTCATCCCGGTGTTCGATCGGCTCACCGAAAGAGTGATGCGGTACCGCGGGAGCGCCGTCTGTGACCGGGGGCTCCACCCAGACGTCCGAGGGCTTCCTTCACACACCCGCCAGGAGCGAATCCGAATGTCGGGGGCGAAGGAGGACATGGCCCCGCAACTCACCCCTTGGGTAAGGGAACGGTAAAGCGCCTCCGCTCGTTACCCCAGGCATGACAGCTATGACCCCCGGCTCGAACATCCCTCTCCCCGTCTCGCGCGTGACGGTGGACGTCACCGCCCCGGTGCGGCTCGACGTGTCGAGCCTGCTGCTCACCGCCGACGGCAAGGTGCGCTCCGACGAGGACTTCATCTTCTACAACCAGCCCACCGGCCCCGGCGTGACCTACCGCTCCGGCGGCGGCACGGCGCCGGACGCGATCACGGTCGACACCACCGCGGTCCCCCCGGGCATCGAGAAGATCGTCGTCACCGCGAGCCCGGACGCCACGGGCCAGTCCTTCCAGGGCATCGAGCCCACCGCGACGATCCGCAACGCGGACGACAACACGGTCCTGGCCACCTTCACCCCTCCCCAGCTGGGCACCGAGACGGCCCTCGTGATCGTCGAGGTCTACCTCCGCAACGGCGCCTGGAAGGCCCGCGCGGTCGGCCAGGGCTATGCGAACGGCCTGGCGGGCATCGCCACCGACTTCGGCGTGAGCGTGGAGGAACCCGCCCCGGCCGCACAGCCCGCCCCCGCGGCGCAGCCGCCGGCCCCGGCCGCGGACCCCCGCCTCGCCGCTCCCCGGCCCCCGGCCGCTCCCCCGGTCCCGCCCATGCCCCCCGCGCCTCCGGCCACCGGCAAGATCAACCTCGACAAGGGCCGGGTCAGCCTCCAGAAGAACCAGACGGTGTCCCTGGTCAAGGGCGGCGCCCCGCTCCTCTCCAAGGTCCAGATGGGCCTCGGCTGGGAACCCGCCTTCCGCGGCAAGGACATCGACCTGGACGCCTCGGTCATCGCGTACGGCCCGCAGCGCAACCACATCGACAGCTGCTACTTCGGCAAGCTCTCGATCGTGAACGGCGCGATCAAGCACTCCGGCGACAACCTCACGGGCGAGGGCGGCGGGGACGACGAGGTGATCACCGTCGACCTCGGCCGTCTCCCCCAGGAGGTCACCGGCCTGGTCTTCACGGTCAACTCCTTCTCCGGCCAGAAGTTCACCGAGGTGGCCAAGGCCTACTGCCGCCTCATCGACGCCGCCAGCGGCGAGGAGCTCGTCCGCTTCGACCTCACCAACGCCGAGGCCCAGACGGGCGTCATGATGGCCAAGCTGATCAAGCAGTTCTCCGGCGAGTGGGACATGACGGCCATGGGCAACTTCGTCAAGTCCCGCACGGTCCGCGGCATGGTGAAGCCGGCAGCAGAGTCCCTCTGACCCCCGGGCCACACCCCACCCGCAGCCGGGCCGGAGGCCACCCGAACCCGCGCCCCGGCCACGACGCACCCGCAGCCGGGAACGCACGGGAGGGGCCGTGCCGGTACATCGGATGCCCGTCGCTTACGCCCGGATCGAGCAGCGGCTCGCTCCGGACCGAGGTCTGATCCAACGGCGACGGGTGGATGTACCGGCACGGCCCCGACCCACCCACCGGAGCCGCACCGCACCGCACCCGGCAGACGCCAGCGCAGCGAACCGGCACGGCGGCCCCGCCCCCCACCACCAGACCCGCACCACACCCGCGAACGCCAGCGCAGCGAACCCGCACGACCCCGACCCACCCACCGGAGCCGCACCGCACCCGGCAGACGCCAGCGCAGCGAACCGGCACGGCCCCGATCCACCCCCCACCGGACCGCCCGCCCCCGGTGCCCCCCGGAGGGCTACGCCCGCAACCCCTCCGTCAACAACAAGAGATACCGACGGATGTACGCCCCGTCCCCGCTCCCGAGCTCCGACGCGGTGGCCACCCCGTGCGCCAGCCGCAGCACGTCGATCGGCTCCACATCGGTCCGCAGGGTCCCCTCGCGCTGAGCCGCCTCGACCAGCCGCGCCGCCGCCCCCTTCACAAAGGCCCCGCACCGGTCCAGCAGCTCGGAACTCCCGTCCGCGACGGCCGACCCGAGCAGCGCCTTCAGCCCACGCACCTGGATCATCCCGAGGCTCAGTTCGTTGAGCCATTCCACGAGCGCCTCACCCGGCGGCAGCTCCGCCGCGATCTCGTCCGCGCGCACGGCGATCGCCTCGATGGTGTCCACGTAGACCGCTTCGAGCAGCGCCTGCCGGGTGGGAAAGTGCCGGTACAGCGTCCCGGATCCCACGCCGGCCCGCTTGGCGATGTCGTCCAGAGACGCGCCTTCCCCGTGCTCGGCGAACGCGACCGCCGCCTCCGCGAGGAGCCGCTCATAGTTCCGCCGCGCATCCGCCCGCATCGGCTTCACCTGGGCCATTCAGATACTCCTTGCGAACCGGGGACCCTCTCCGTATCTTGGCGAGGGTTAAACGGAGACAGTCCCCGCTTATTTCGCGGGCAGTCCGTGCTGCCCACTCGCACCGTACCGGGGACGTCGGACCAGGAGAACTCCATGCCCACCGGCACCCCCGCCGCCGACAGCCCGTCAGCCGGCTTACGCCCGAGCCGGCTCAGTCCCGCGGACGAGACCGGCACCACCGCCCTTCTCGTCATCGTGACGGCCTATCTGATGGTCGGAATCGACTCCACCGTCGTCAACGTCGCCCTGCCGGACGTCCAGCGGGACCTCGGCTTCACCCCCACCGGCCTGTCCTGGGTCCTCAACACCTACACCCTCGCCTTCGGCGGCCTTCTCCTCCTCGGCGGCCGGATCGGCGACGTCGCGGGCCGCCGTCGCATCCTCACCGCCGGCGCCCTCCTCTTCGCCGCCGCCTCACTGCTCGGCGGCCTCGCGACCGAGAGCTCCTGGCTGCTCGCGGCCCGCGCGCTCCAGGGCGTGGGCGCCGCGCTCATCGCCCCCAGCACCCTCGCCCTCATCACGACCGGTTTCCCCGAGGGCCCCCGACGCCACCACGCCCTCGGCGTCTACTCCTCGATGGCCGGGATCGGCGCGTCGGTCGGCCTGGTCCTCGGCGGTGTGCTCACGTCGTGGGCGTCCTGGCGCTGGTCCCTGCTGATCAACGTACCGATCGGCATCGCGGTCGCCACCGCCCTGCCGCGCTTCGTCACCGAGACCCCGCGCCACGCGGGCCGCTTCGACGCGGCGGGGGCGCTCACCGGCACGGCGGGCACGGCCTCGCTGGTCTACGCGTTCATCCGGGTCTCGGAGCGGGGCTGGAGCGACACCCGGGCGATGCTGGGCTTCAGCACGGCGGCGGCCCTGCTCGTCGGCTTCCTCCTGGTGGAGAGGCGCGCGGAGCAGCCGATCATGCCGCTGCGTCTCTTCGCCGACCGCAACCGGGCGGGCGGTTACGCCGGTGTCCTGCTCCTGCCCGCCGGCATGTTCGGCGCGTTCTACTTCCTCACCCTGGTCAGCCAACAGGCCCTCGGATACAGCCCGTTGCGCACGGGGTTCGCCTTCCTGCCGATGACTCTGGTGATGTTCACGACCGTGCGTCTCGTGCCACGGCTGCTCCAGCGCTTCGGCACCAGGCCCGTCCTGCTGTCAGGCATGTCCCTGATCGCCGTCGCGGGCGCCTGGCTGTGGCGACTGGAGCCCGGCGACGGCTACCTCGCCGGCCTGCTGGGGCCGTTGCTGGTGATGGGGCTGGGCGTCGGCCTGAGCTTCCTGCCGCTGAACGCCACCATCCTCGCGGGCGTCGGACCGCGTGAGGCGGGATCCGCGTCCGGACTGCTCCAGACCCTCCAGTGGCTCGGCGGCACCCTCGGACTCTCCGTCCTGGTCACCGTCTTCGGCACGGCGACCCGGCACTCCCGCGGCTCACCGTCGGAGATCCTCACCGAGGGCTCGGCCCGCGCGTTCGGCGCCGGTTCCCTGATCGCCCTGACCGCACTGCTGCTGTCGGCGTTCGTGATCACCAGCACCGCACGCGAACGCGGGGCGTGAGAGGCCGGCCCCGCCTGGCCCGGCACGCACGGGGGCGCGGCCCGTACCGAAGTACGGGCCGCGCCCTGTCCCGGACCCGAGGGCCTCACCCCTCAGCCGGCCTGGACCCACGGCCAGTCCGCGTCCCGCGCCGACTCCAGAAGCGGAACCATCCGGAAAGCCGCGTCCGAGAGTCCCCCGAACGTGTGCCTGTTGCCCTTCCCCGAGGGTCCGTGGCCCGCGCGGTAGCCGGCGAGGTTCCAGGTGTAGACCGGGACGTGCGCCGGTACCTGCTCGGTCGGGTCGCCGAACTGGCTGTACATGGCCTGCTCGTCGGTCACGATGAGGACCCGGTCGTGCTTCTTGTAGTGCGCGCGGACCGCCTCGGTCGTGTCGGTGCCACCGAGGTCACCGAACCGCCCGATGACCTTGAGCACGGACTCGCCCGCGCTGAAGTCCACCCGCTTGCTGGTGGTGCCGAACTCGACGAGATCCGCGTCCGCCGCCCGCAGCGCGAGCGCCGTGCCGAAGATCGCCGCCGCGTCGGCCCGGTTGAGCTCGGAACGCTCCGACAGACGCGAGTAGAACATCGAGCCCGAACGGTCCACGAGCACCAGCGTCCGGCCGGGCAGCGCGGGCACGTTGGCCAGCGAGTGACCGAGCGCCTGCTCCAGCGGGTACGACCAGCGCAGCGACGGCGCGTGCTGGTAGGCCGCGAGGTAGCGGAACGGGAACTGCCGCGAGCGCGCGACCTCCGCCGGGTCACTGATCTTCGCGGCGACCTGTGCCGCCACCTCGTCGCTGACGCCGGCCTCGTCGAAGTTGCGCAGGTTGCGGACGAGCGCCATGGCGCCCATGGACGGAATGACGGCCTCCCAGGCCGCCTTGTCCATCGGCCCCTGAAGCCAGCCCGCCAGCGCCTCCCAGGTCATCCCCGCGTCCGCCAGGCGCCGCGCCCCCTGCGCACCGGTCACGACCTTGCGCCGCTTGGCGGGCCGCAGCGCCATCAGGTCGCGGTGGGCGGCCAGCACGGGCAGCGACTTGGGGACGACGGCCGTGTCCGGGTTGTGGCGCCGGTCCAGCGCGTACTGGAACAGGTCGCCCTGCCAGGACTTGTCCGGATCCGGCGCCGCGTGGACGAGGTTGAGGACGTCGCCGAAGCGGTACCCCTTGGACGCGGTGTCGTACTTCAGCAGCGACTTGCCGTGGTAGAGACGCCGCACGGCGTCGGCGATGCCCCGCTTGACGGGCTTGGGCACGTTGCGGCCGTACCGGGAGGTCCAGTAGGCGAGCAGCTCGCCCGGCTCGTCCGGCCGGCGCAGTACGGAGGCGACGACCTGCCGGTTGGCCGGGCCGTCGGTGGCGCCCGCGTCCAGGCGCGCCTTCACGTACTCGGCGGCGCCCACGAGCGCGGCCGTGCGCAGGTTTCCCTCTCCGCGCAGCCAGCCCAGCAGTCCGGCGGTCCAGGACGGGTCGGAAACGGCGAGCTCGCGCACGAGCGCGGCGAACCGGTCGTCGCGGGCCTCGCCGGTCTCGTAGAAGGTCTGCTGCGAGACGAAGTTGGCGATCGCCAGGAGGAAGAGCTCGGAGTGCGCGTCGCGCTCCTGGCCCCGGCCGCCCTGGTGTGTCCGCAGCACCCGGCCGGTGGACGTCACGCGGGAAGTGGGCTGCGCCTTGGCCGCCTTGGTGTTGAATCGTGCCATGGTGAATTCCCCCGAATTCGTTCTACGACGGTGAAGTCGCGTTTCGGAGGGAGGCACAGCAAATGGAGGGTGCCCGAGATCAGGAGTCGGCGACGGACTTGTTCAGACGCTCTGCCAACTGAGCTACACCGACCCGAGGTCGATGACGGGACTTGAACCCGCGACATTCCGATCCCGATGAAGTAACCGTTGCCTGCGCACCGGGCACCCACCATGAGCTGCGCCTCCCGAGATCAAGTCGGCCACGGCACGGATTCTTTGAGAGAGAAGTAGCCGCGGCCCGCGCACCGGGAGGTGCATGAAGTTGTGGTGTCCAGAGTTCAGGTTCGGCTGAACCGACATAGGTGCTCTAACCCCTGAGCTACACCGGCGCGTTGTACCGGTGGCGGGACTCGAACCCGCGGCCGCCCCGTTATCAGTGGAAGTAGGTCCTGCCTTCGCACCTGGACAGGAATCACTTTAGGAGGGCGGCCGCGCGTCGGGCGAGCGAATTAAATCGCCGGGGAAACGGCGGGAGTTCAGCCGCGCTTCTGGCGCTTCCAGGGGCCGGTGATGGCGAGCATGATGCCCGGCACCTGGATGTTGGCGTAGAGGGTCCGGCCGTCGGGCGAGAAGGTGACGCCGGTGAACTCGCTGTATTCCGGCGCCTCGGCGGTGCCGATGTTCAGCTCGTTGCGGGCGATCGGGTACGTACGGCCGCTCTCGGTGGCGCCGAAGAGGTGCTGAACGCCCTCGCCGTCCTCGGCGATGACGAGGCCGCCGTACGGGGAGACGGTGATGTTGTCGGGGCCGTCGAAGGCGCCGTCGACGGACGGGTCGGGGTTCACGCCGATGAGGACCTTCAGCGTCAGGGTGCGGCGCTTGGGGTCGTAGAACCAGACCGCTCCGTCGTGCGCCTGGCCGGGGCTCTCGGTGCGGGCGTAGGAGGAGACGATGTAGACGCCGCCGTCGCTCCACCACATGCCCTCGAGCTTGCGGGCGCGGGTGACCTGGCCGGCCGTGAACTGCTTGCGGACGGACACGGTCCTGGCGTCACGGTCCGTGACGTCGACCCAGTCCACGCCGTACACGGTGCCGATCTTCGTGGCACGGGAGAGGTCGTCGACGAACTTGCCGCCGGAGTCGAAGCACTTGAAGGCCTGGAGCGACCCGGCGTCGTCGGCGAGGGTGCGGAGCTTTCCGTGGCCGTGCTCGAAGCCCTGCGGGGGCGTCCAGCGGTACAGCAGGCCGTTGGGGTTCGAGGCGTCCTCGGTGAGGTAGAGGCGGTCACGCTTGGGGTCGACGACGACGGCCTCGTGCGCGTAGCGGCCGAGCGCCTTGATCGGCTTGGGGTTCCGGTTGCGGCGGCGGTCCTCGGGGTCGACCTCGAAGACGTAGCCGTGGTCCTTGGTGAAGCCGTTGGTGCCGGCCTTGTCCTCGGTCTCCTCGCAGGTGAGCCAGGTGCCCCAAGGAGTGTTGCCGCCGGCGCAGTTGGTGGCCGTGCCGGCGATGCCGACCCATTCGGCGACCTTGTCCCGGCGCACCTCGACGACCGTGCAGCCGCCCGCGGCGGCGGGGTCGTAGACGAGGCCTTCGGTGAGCGGCACCGGGTAGGGCCAGTTGGCACGGGGGCCGGCCAGCTCGTGGTTGTTGACCAGGAGGGTGGCGCCGCGCGGGCCCTCGAAGGTGGACGTTCCGTCGTGGTTGGAGGGCGTGAACTCACCCGACTCCAGCTTGGTCCTGCCGCTGTGGGTGATGACGCGGTAGGAGAACCCGGCGGGCAGCGAGAGGAGGCCCTTGGGATCGGTGACGAGCGGGCCGTAGCCGACGCCGCCGTGGCGGGACTCCGCCGAGTCCTCACCCGCGCCCCCGGTCTCCGTCTCCGTGGCGGCGAGCGCGTTGGGGGCGGTGGCAAGGGCGCCCACGCTGCCGATCAGGGCCACGCCTGCACCGGTGATCGCGGACTGCCTGGCGAAGTCCCTGCGAGAGAGCGACATGTGATGTCTCCTGTGACGGTGGACTCGGACTGTCTTGGGGGGCGGCTGGCGACCTCGGATCGCGGCCACACCGTCCCGCCCTCCCCTGAACACGAGTTGAACGCGCGCCGACTTCCGAGGGCCCGCTTGCGTGAATCCACCCGACCGGCGCACGGAACGGGCCGCTCCGGGGAGCGACCCGCCCGGACCCGGCACACGGGCCCGGCAGACGGCGCCGGGCACACGGTGACCGAGTCACCTCACCGGCGGTGTCACACTCCCTGCTGCGACCGGGCCTTGAACGCCGCCTTGCGGGCCTCCTTGGCGACCTTCTTGTCGGGGTGAAGACGGCCCATGGCCTCCAGGACGTCCGGGGCGGCGGGGTGATCGACCCGCCAGGCCGTGTCGAAGAAGCCGCTGTGCTGCCGGGCCAGGCCCTCGACCAGGGACTGGAGCTCCGCGGAGTTCCCCTCCGCGGCGAGCTGTGCCGCCACCGTGTCGATGGTCAGCCAGAAGACCATCGCCTCGGACGGCGGGGGCACGTCGGGCGCGCCGCGCTCGGAGAGCCAGACCCGGGCGAGACCGCCCAGTTCGGCGTCGTCGAGCACCTCGCGCAGCGCCGGCTCGGCCTCCGTGCCGACGAGCGCGAGGGCCTGCTGGCAGTGCAGGCGGCGCAGCGGGGCGTTCGGGTCCGCGCCACGCGCCGCGGAGAGCAACTCCTGTGCGGCGGGGAGCGGTTCACGCCGGGCGAGCCATTGCTCGATCTCGGCCTGGGCGGCGGTCGGAGGGAAGCCGACCGTGCCGTCCAGCAGTGTGTCCGCGCCCTTGTCGGTCAGCTCGCCGACCGCGGGGGCGGAGAAGCCCGCCTCGATCAGCCGGGCGCGCAGTCCGTACAGACCGAGCGGTGTCAGGCGCACCACCCCGTACCGTGACACGTCCATGTCGTCTGCGGGGGCCGACTCCTCGGCGGCCTCCGCCATCAGGGCCTCGTCGACCGGCTGGAACTCGACGAGTCCGATGGGTTCCAGCAGCCTGAACTGCTCGTCGAGCCGCATCATGGCGTCCGAGACCTGTTCCAGGACGTCGTCGGTGGGCTCCCCCATGTCGTCGGGAAGGATCACCGAGGCGGCGAGCGCGGGCAGCGGCACCGACACCTCGCCGAGCGCGTCCTCGCCGACGGTCAGCAGATACAGGTTGCCGAGCACCCCGTCGAGGAGCGCGGACTCCGCATCCGGGTCCCAGTCCAGCGAGGAGAGGTCGATCTCGCCCTCCTCGTCCATGGCGTCGACGAGACCGCCGAGGTCGGGCACGCTCGCGTCGGCCAGCACGACGTCGAGGGCGCCGAGCCAGAAGCCGAGGACGTCCTGCGGGGCGCCGGAGGTGAGCAGGGCGAGGTCCTCGCCCTGGGTGACGGTGCCCTCCGCCTCGTCCTCCTCGTCCGCGATCTCGACGAGCCCGGTGTCGACGGCCACCCGCCAGGCCTCACCGGCGAGGGCGGCCGCGTCGTCACCGGTCAGGCCGAGGACTCCGGCCGCCTCGGGAAGCTGTTCCTCGACGAGTTCACCTCCGGCGCCGACACGGGTGGCGGGACCTGCCCAGCGGGCCAGCCGCGCGGCGCGGGAGAGCAGCGGCGCGGCGAGCGCGTCCCGCGCCAGCCGCGCCTCGGAGTGCAGTCGCACGGGCGGCAGGGAAGAGCTGTCTGACATCGGCTGAGTTCTCCTCCGAACACCATCGGTCACGGCGTGCGCCGGATCCCGCCGGGCGCCGACGGGCCCGAGGCCCGGGGGCGGCCCGGGAAATCCGTGCCGACTGCTCAGCCTAGACGGATTTCCACCCATGCCGCCCGGTTCATGTGTCCGACAGGTCTCGTACACCGTCGAAACCTTGACAACTCCCCCCGCCACACACGAGATTGACGCGCGTAGAAGTTCAACGGCCGTACGGCCAGACCCCTCTACGCGCGTCACTGGCCCGCAAGCAGGTCGCGCTCCCCCCACCAGTCCACCCTCGTCCCGGCGCTCACGAACGTCCCCGGAGGGATTCCCTTGCCGAGCAAGAGAACCGCGCGCATCGGCGCGCTGACCGTCGCCGCGGTCTGTTCCACCGTCTCCGCCGTTGTGCTCACCACACCGGCCCAGGCGGACACCGTCCACATCCACGACATCCAGGGCACCACCCGGACCTCCCCCCTCGCGGGCACGAAGGTCACGGACGTGCCCGGCATCGTCACCGGCGTGCGGACATACGGTTCGTCCAAGGGTTTCTGGTTCCAGGACCCCACCCCGGACGCCGACCCCGCCACCAGTGAGGGCGTCTTCGTCTTCACCAGCTCCGCCCCCAAGGTCGCCGTCGGCGACTCGGTCACGGTGACGGGCACGGTCTCGGAGTACGTCCCGGGCGGCGTCTCCACCGGCAACCAGTCGGTCACCGAGGTCACCAAGCCGACGGTCACCGTCGTCTCCAACGGCAACGCCGTCCCGGCCGCGACGGTCGTCGACGCCAGGTCCGTGCCGGACGACTACGCCCCGGCCGGCGACACCGCCGCGGGCGGTTCGGTCAACGCCCTCACCCTGCAGCCGGCGACGTACGCCCTGGACTACTACGAGTCCCTCGAGGGCACGAACGTCCAGGTCGCCGACACCCGCGTGGTCACCGCCACCGACCCGTACACCGAGCTGTGGGTCACGGTGAAGCCGCACGAGCACGCCACCCACCGCGGCGGCACGGTGTACGGCTCGTACACCTCGCAGAACACCGGACGGATACAGATCCAGTCCCTCGGCGCGACCGCCGACTTCCCGACCGCGAACGTCGGCGACAAGCTCACCGGCACCACGGCGGGTCCGCTCGACTACAACCAGTTCGGCGGCTACACCCTCGTCGCCAACCAGCTCGGCACCCTTCAGAAGGGCGGTCTGGAGCGCGAGACCACCCGGAAGCAGTCGCGCGGTGAGCTGGCGGTGGCGACGTACAACGTCGAGAACCTGGACCCGGGCGACGGCACGTTCGCCGCGCACGCGTCCGCGATCGTGAACAACCTGAACTCGCCCGACATCGTGTCCCTGGAGGAGATCCAGGACAACAACGGCGCGACGGACGACGGCACGGTCGCCGCCGACCAGACGGTGAACAAGCTGATCGACGCGATCGTCGCGGCGGGCGGCCCGAAGTACGACTGGCGCTCCATCGACCCGGTCAACGACCAGGACGGCGGCGAGCCCGGCGGCAACATCCGTCAGGTCTTCCTCTTCAACCCCGGGCGGGTCTCCTTCACCGACCGCGCGGGCGGCGACTCGACGACCGCCGTCGGGGTCACCAAGGTGCACGGCAAGGCGCAGCTCACCGCGTCGCCCGGCCGCGTCGACCCGGCGAACGAGGCCTGGAAGAGCAGCCGCAAGCCGCTCGCGGGCGAGTTCGTCTTCCGCGGACACACGGTCTTCGTGATCGCCAACCACCTCAACTCCAAGGGCGGTGACCAGGGGCTGACCGCGCAGTACCAGCCCCCGGCGCGCAGCTCGGAGGTCCAGCGGCACGCCCAGGCGACCGAGGTGAACGCCTTCGTCGACGAGATCCTGAAGACGCAGAAGAACGCCGACGTCATCGCGCTCGGCGACATCAACGACTTCGAGTTCTCCGACACGGCCAAGATCCTGGAGGGCGACGGCGAGCTCTGGTCGGCGATCAAGTCGCTGCCGAAGAGCCAGCGTTACACGTACGACTACCAGGGCAACGCCCAGGTTCTCGACCAGATCCTGGTCAGCCCGTCGATCCGCAAGGACTGCGGCCTGGAGTACGACAGCGTGCACATCAACTCGGAGTTCTCCGACCAGATCAGCGACCACGACCCGCAGGTGCTGCGGTTCCGCCCGTAGTCGCTCCGGTACGCGAGAGCCCGGCCCCGTCGTCCGGGGGGCCGGGCTCTTCGCCTGCTCGCAGCGACCGCTCCACCGATCGTGGAGCGTGATTCCGCCTGGACTGCGGAGGGTGACTCCTCCGGCCTGCGGGAGGCGGCTCCCCGGCCGGGCACCGGTCAGCCCGCGAAGACCCCGTCGAGCCAGCCCTTCCAGGCGGTCTCGTTGCCCTTGGCGTCGGCGCCGGGCGCGAAGTCGTGGACGCTCATGCCGACCGGCGCGCCCCAGCGGCCCCGCCCGAAGAAGCGGACGAGCGCGCTGTCGGTGCGCAGCCCGATGAAGTACGGGTTGCGGTAGTCGAGTACGGCGTCGAAGTCCTCGCCGCCGGGTCCCTTCGCCCGCACCCGCGCGCCCCCGGCGGTGTCGTCCGAGAGGCCGAGCGCCCTTCCGACGGCCGCGAAGGCGTCGGAGTCCGCGGACACGCCGGGCCCGTCGAAGGTCGCGAAGGCCACCGGCCGGCCCGCGAAGTGGGTCACGTACTCGCGCAAGGTGTGCAGATAGAAGTCGGTGTGCTTGTCGGCCCCGTCGTACTGGTTGTCCCAGTCGTCGGTGAAGATGCCGCTGTGCACGTACCGGACCCAGGAACTGCGGCCGTCGTCGCGGGGCTCGATGGTGTGGTCGATCTGGTTGAGGCTCTGCGTCGGGAACCCGACGTCCTCGGTGCGCACGGTCAGCCGGTGCGGCGGGTCCCAGGTGGTGATGGTGCTGCCGAAGGGTCCGGCCCCGCCCTCGTGCGGCTCGTACTCCATGGGCCACAGCCAGCCGCCGCTGCCGCTGGTGATCGCGTCCCACACCCGGCCGGGCGGAACGTCGACCTCGTACTCGCGGGCGACCTCGAATTCCTTGGGCATGATGATGACTCCTGGCTGATCAGTGGGTGGTTTCAGGGCCCGCAGGGGCCTCTACGGCTTCGGGTCCGGCCACGGCTTCGGCCCGCGCCACGGCCTCGGGTCCGGCCGCTGCCTCGGGTTTGACCGTGGGGTGGACGGCGACGACGATCCGGTGCGGGCGCCCTGCCTCCGCGTCCCCGTCGTGGTACTTGCGGATGAGCGCGCTCACCCCGGCCGTCAGCTCCTCGATGAACGCGGCACGGTCGGCCGCCGAGGCGAAGGTCACCTCGCCGTCGAGCGCGTACGTCGCGAGCCGCTTGCGGGCTTTCGCGGCTCCGGTGACCAGAAGGCCGACGTCCCGGACGAGCCGGGCGCCGAGCGCGAGGAGCCAGCGGGCGGACAGCTGGTCCCGGAAACGGTCGGGATCGGGCTGTACGGCGGCCAGCGCCTGGGGCGAGATGACGTACGACGCCGCGGTCGCGCGCATCATCCGCTCGGTGACGTTCCCCTTGCGGCGCTCGCCCGCCAGCTCGACCAGGGAGTGCCGCTCCAGGATCTTGAGGTGGTAGTTCACCTTCTGCCGGGGCAGGCCGACCTTGCCGGCCAGCATGGCGGCCGACGCGGGCCCGGCGGCCAGTTCGGCGAGCAGCCGGGCCCGTACGGGGTCCAGCGACACGGCGGCGGCCTCGGCGTCCTCGATCACGGTCACGTCCAACATGACTCCAGCCTCCCACCGAAAACTTTTCTTGTCCAGACAGTTCGAATCGTCGGTGAGTCTCAGGACCTGAGTCCTCGGGTGGCCTGAGTTCCCAGGGTGCCGGAGTACGCGAAGGCCCGCGTTCCGGAGCGGCCCGGGCGCTCCCGACGGGCTTCAGGAGCCGGATCCGGGCAAGACGGCGGTCATGGACGAGAAGCGACCGGAATCGAAGCGGCGAGCTCTTCCGGACACGGTCACGGACGCGGACACCGGCACGAGCACCGGCACCAGGACGAGTACGGGCACAGGCACGGGCACGCGGACGGCGGCGCCCGCCGGGAAGGACGGTCCCGTCAGGCTGCCCGCGCGAGCGTGGTGGTCCGCGGTCTGGCGCACGGTGAAGGAGTTCCGCGACGACGAACTCGCCGACCGCGCGGCGGCATTGACCTACTACGGCGTGCTGTCGCTGTTCCCCGCGCTGCTGGTGGTGGTCTCCCTCCTGGGTGTCATGGGGCAGCGCGTCACGGACAGACTCCTCGACAACGTGGGGGACTTGGCGCCGGGCCCGGCGCGCGACATCCTGCGGGACGCGGTGACGCAGCTGGCGCACAGCGGCGGTACGGGCGGGGTGCTGGCGATCGTCGGGCTGCTCACGGCGCTGTGGTCCGCGTCCGGGTACGTCGGCGCCTTCATCCGTGCGTCCAACGCCGTGTACGACCTGCCGGAGGGCCGTCCGGTCTGGAAGGTCACGCCGCTCAGGCTGGCGCTCACCGTCACGCTGATGCTGCTCCTCACCGGGAGCGCGATCATCGTGGTGTTCACCGGGCCTCTGGCCGAACGCGCCGGTACCGCGTTCGGGCTCGGCGGCGCGGTGATCACCACGTGGTCGATCGTCAAGTGGCCCGTCCTGCTGGTGTTCGTGGAACTGATGATCGGGCTGCTGTACTGGGCGGCGCCCAACGTCTCCGGCCGCGGCTTCCGCTGGTTCAGCGCCGGCAGCGTCCTCGCCACCCTGGCCTGGCTGACCGCGTCCGCGGGATTCGCCGTCTACGCCGCCGGCTACGGCTCGTACAACAAGACGTACGGAACGCTCGCGGGCGCCATCGTCTTCCTCGTCTGGCTCTGGCTCACCAACCTCGCCATCCTCCTGGGCCTGGAGTTCGACGCGGAACTGGCCCGCCAGCGCGCCATCACCCACGGCCGGCCCCCGACCGAGGAGCCCTACGTCGAACCGCGTGACACCCGCAAGTGGCCGCCGCGTCTGCGGGCGTTGCGCGCGGCCCGGGAGAAGGTGGAGACAGGGATCGCGCCGACGCGTGCCGAAGCCGGCCGGGACACCCCCGAGCGGGTGTGAGGGGAGGGGTCGGCGGCGAGCGTACGACGCGGCGGCGGACCGGCGTCCGGTCCGCCGCCGCGTCATTCCCCTCCGGCTCCTTCGATTACCCGGCCCGGCGCGCGCTACCCCTGGGTTCCTCGGTCGTGCAACTGGCCCAACTGACTCTGGAACCAGTCGAGTCGGGCCTGGAGCAGCGCGGCCTCCGCAACCAGCTCGGCCACCCCGAGACCGGCCGTGGCACCCTCAGGACCTTCGACGCCGGCCACGGGACCGTCGACGGCCCGGATCCGCAGGCCCTCACCGGCCAGCCGCGCGAAGGAGGCGAGCGAGAGCGACGTACGGCCGCGCACGCAGCCCGCGCACGCAGCCGTCAGGGCGCGCCAGCCCGGACGCCCCCAGCCGGCATCGGCCAGCGCCGCGGCCACCGCGCCGCAGCCGCAGGGGCCGACGTCGGCGCTGCGCACCCGCTGACGGGCGTAGCGGAATCCCCGCTCGAAGCGGATGTAGGCGCCGAGGACGGAGACTTCGAGGAGAACGGCGGCCCGGTGTTCGGCGGTGCACAGCATCGCCTCGGCGACGGCGGACTCGTGCACGCAGTGGAAGCCGCAGTCACAGCGGCGGTGCGGGGCGCGGTGCCGCCGTCCGTAGACACAGCGCGCCTCGTCCACCACTCCGTACGGCAGGGCGCCACCCAGCGATACGCCGGTGAACCCGGCCCGGGTGCCGTCCTGGGACAGCACCGGGTAGGCGATCTTGTATCCGGTCGGAGGCTCCGTCGGGCGTTCCTCGGGGAGCCGCAGCCTCATCGGCCTGCCGGAACCTCTTCGGGCACGGAGGCGGCCTCCGGCTCCTCGACGAGGTCGGGGAGTTCGGCCGTTTCCTCGTGTGCGTGGACCTGTTCCTCCGCCACTCCGGTGGCGAGTGCCTTGCCGAGCCTCATGACGCCTCCCGCTGTGCCGACGACTGCCGTTCAGGCCATGGTGACCCATGACGCCCCGGTTTGGCACCAGTGCCTCGCTCATCCCCACACCCCTACGTCGTAGCAATCGTTGACGATATCTCGTAGAAGATTTAAGTGGAGCTTCACAATGGAGTGGCCGACACTACGTTCATGACCGTTCCGAGGACCGCTCCCGCGACCCCCGTCCCCCCTGCCCCGGCCGTCGCCGCCACCCCGCACCCGACGCGACCCGCTCCCCCCTTCGGCCGTGCCCTCTGCGCGATGGTCACGCCGTTCACGCGGGAGGGCGCGCTGGATGTCGAGGGCGCGCAGCGGCTCGCCGGGTGGCTGGTGGCCGAGGGGTGCGACGGGCTGGTGCTCTCCGGGACGACGGGCGAGTCGCCGACCACGTCGGACGCCGAGAAGGCCACGCTGGTGCGGGCGGTGCGGGAGGCCGTGGGCGACCGGGCGTCGATCGTGGCGGGGGTGGGGACCGCCGACACCCGGCACACCGTGGAACTGGCCCTGGCGGCCGAGAAGGCGGGCGCGGACGGGCTGTTGGTGGTCGCGCCGTACTACAGCAGGCCTCCGCAGGACGCGGTCGAGGCGCACTTCCGGGAGATCGCGGACGCCTCGGGGCTGCCGCTCATGCTGTACGACATCCCGGGACGCACCGGGACGCGGATCGAGCCGGAGACGATGATCCGGCTCGCGGGGCATCCGCGGATCGTGGCGGTGAAGGACTGCGCGTACGACCTGCTCGGTACGCAAAAGGTGCTGGCCCGGACGGAGTTGGCGTACTACGCGGGCTGCGACGAGTACGTCCTCGCGCTGTACGCGATCGGTGCGGCCGGCTGTGTCAGCACGGTGGCGAACGTCGTGCCGGGCCTGATGCGGGCCGTGCTCGACGCGTTCGACGGCGGCGACACGGCGGGGGCGGCCGGGCTGACGCGGCGGGCCCTGCCGCTGATCGAGGCGATGATGGCGGCGGGCCTGCCCGGCACCGTCACCGCGAAGGCGCTGCTGGCCACGCTCGGACTGCCGGCGGGCCCGGTCCGGGCACCGCTGCGGCCCGCCGGCCGGGAGACGGCCGACGGGCTGCGGGCGGTGCTCGCCCAGGTCACGGACGATTTCGCCGTGGTCTAGGGTCTGTCGTTCGGATCACGCAGCGGGTGCTCAGCGCTCGGCGAAGAGGGGCTCCCAGCGCCCCGCCGAGCCGTCGGTGCCCTTGAGGAAGCCGCTGAGCGGCACCTCTTTGTCACTGCCGATGGTGACCAGCACCAGCCGATTGTGGAACTCGTTCTTCTCGCCCTTGGCGATGTCCCAGGCGATCAGGGACTTGTCGTCGGCCCAGGCGAGGAGCTGCTGGCCGTGGACCTCGGCCAGGTGCTTGCCGGTGCGCGGGTCGAGGATCCAGGAGGAGGTGTACCACTTCTCGCCCGCGAAGTCCCCGGCCATCTTGGTGCCGTCGGGCGACAGGCCGGCCTTGACGAACCAGGTGCGGTACCGCTCTTCGTGGGGCGCGCTCACCTCCCGGCCGGACACGTCGTAGAAGCGATCGCCGGGGGTGATCGACTGCTGGCCCCTGATGGTCCTCCCGTCGCGGCAGAACCCGAAGTCCTGGCGAAGGTTGATCTCGTTGCCCTGGTCGTCCCGTTGCACCCCCACCTCGGCCCAGGAGCCCTTCCCCGACAACACGTCGAAGACATAGAAGCCGGTGCGGGAGGACTTCAGCGACACGGGAATCCTGTTGATGTCATCCATCTTGATCCGCTTGTCGGGATTCTCGCCGTACGTCGTCGCCACGAGTCTCGTGCCGTCGTGCGAGAACTCCAGCCCGCCCACCGGGTGGTCGACCGGAATCCACCGCTCGACCTTGCCGCTCGTGAGGTCGAGCAGCCCGATCCGGTGCGCGGGCAGGTGCCGCTCCAGTACGGCGGCGGTCCGCAGGCCGGGGGCCACGGCGACCCACGACCACCGGGTGTTCTTCTCGTAGTGGCCGGACTTCGGGTCGAGCAGCCAGTAGGTGCGCACCCCGATGCCCTTGTAGATGCCGTCGTGGGCGCTCTGCCAGTCGGTCTTCTGGGTGTAGTAGGCGGCCATCGCCGTTCTCCCGGCCGCGACCAGCTCGTGCACCGGTGACTGTGCCGGGTGCGCCGAGGGCGCCGGGCGCGTGGTGGCCGGCTTGGGGTCCACCCCGCGCAAGGGACGTACGTCGTGCCCTCCGGAGTCCAGGCTCGGCACCGCGATCGCGGCGGTGAGCACCACGACCGCGGCGGCCGCGACGGACGCGATGCGCCGGGTCCGTCGGCGCCGGCGGACGGCGAGCACGCGGTCGGCGAATCCGGGCGGTGTGCGCGGGCCGTCCTCGGCCTGCTCCCGGAGTGTGTCGCGGAGGAGTTCTTCGACGTTCACCGGCGTACCTCCACGGGCGAGAAGTCACGGGACGGCGGCTGCGGCTCGTGCCCCGGGCCGAGCGCGGCCAGTTCGGGGGCGAGCGTCCGCAGCCGGGCGAGCGAGCGATGTGCCGTGGAGCGCACGGTTCCGACGGAGCAGCCGAGGAGCCGGGCCACCTCGGCCTCGGGCAGATCCTCGAAGTAGCGCAGCACGAGCACGGTGCGCTGCCGCGCGGTGAGCCGGGCCAGCGCGCCCCGCATGACGATCCGCAGTTCGGCGGCCGCCGAGGCGTCCGTGCCGGGGACCGCGGGGCCGGACGTCTCGGGCGGTTCGGCGACGCTCAGTTCGCGTCTCGGCCACTTCAGCCGCCAGCGGCTCACCTGCTGCCGGTACAGGATCCGCCGTACGTACGCCTCGGGTTCGTCGATCCGGTTCCAGCGGCCGGCCACCTTGATCAGCGCGTTCTGCAGCAGATCCTCGGCGGCGTGCCGGTCTCCCCCGCTGAGCAGCACCGCCGTCTTCAGCAGCGCGGACGACCTGTTCGCCACGAAGTCCCGGAAGGTCTCATCCGCTTCGGCATCCATCGTCACCTTCTCGTCCCCGGTGGCCCCTTGTGACCCACCCCTGTGCCCCTGGTGACGCGTGCCGCCGTCCCCCGCTATGCCTCCGAGCCGAGAAAATTACGCCCGCCCCCGCCGTCGGCGTCCTCTACGGTGACCCGATGAGCCGCCCCCTGCTGTTCCTCGACGTCGACGGCCCGCTCAATCCGTACGCGGCCCAGAAGGAGCGCCGGCCCGCGGGGTACACCACGATCCGCGTGGCGCTGGAGCCCGGCCGGCCGCTGCGGGTCTGGCTCCACCCCGGTCACGGCCGCGCCCTCCTGGCCCTCGGCTACGACCTGTGCTGGGCCACCACCTGGATGGACTCCGCGAACCGCTGGATCGGCCCCGTGATCGGCCTGCCCGAACTCCCCTACGTCGATTTCACCGGCGCCCTCTTCACCGAGCGCCCCGACGGCGTCCACTGGAAGACGGAGCGCATCGTGGCCTACGCCGAGGGCCGCCCGTTCGCCTGGGTGGACGACGAACAGAGCCCGGCCGACGAGACGTTCGTCTCCGCCCACCACCCGGCCCCCGCCCTGCTGCACCATGTCAACCCCCGGCTGGGCCTGCGCGAACCCGACTTCGCCGCGCTGACGGAGTTCGCGTCCCGGCTGTGAGAACGCCGGACGTCGAGAGATGACGCACGAGCGCCCTCCCGGGCCGTCCTGGGGCCGTGGAAGGGCGCTCGGTGGTGACCGGCGCCGACAACCGCCGGCGGTGCGGCGGCAGTTCGGAGCGACGATCGAGCGGGCGGCCGCGCGGCGCGGCCGCCGTCGGTCAGTTGTGGCTGTGCAGGACCTCGTTCAGGCCGCCCCAGACCGCGTTGTTCGGGCGGGCCTCCACGGTTCCGGTGACCGAGTTGCGGCGGAAGAGGATGTTCGAAGCCCCGGACAGCTCGCGGGCCTTGACGATGTCCCCGTCGGGCATCGTCACGCGCGTGCCGGCGGTGACGTACAGCCCGGCCTCGACCACGCACTCGTCGCCGAGAGCGATCCCGACGCCCGCCTCCGCGCCGACGAGGCAGCGCTCGCCGATGGTGATCCGGACGTTGCCGCCGCCCGAGAGGGTGCCCATGGTGGACGCGCCGCCGCCGATGTCCGAACCATCGCCGACGACGACACCGGCCGAGATGCGGCCCTCGACCATGGAGGTGCCGAGCGTGCCCGCGTTGAAGTTCACGAAGCCCTCGTGCATGACGGTCGTGCCCGCGGCGAGGTGCGCGCCGAGGCGCACCCGGTCGGCGTCGGCGATGCGGACGCCCTTGGGCGCGACGTAGTCCGTCATGCGGGGGAACTTGTCGATGGAGGTCACCTGGAGGTGCAGGCCCGCGGCGCGCGCGTTCAGCCGGACCTTCTCGACGTCGTCGACGGCGACCGGACCGAGCGAGGTCCAGGCGACGTTGGCGAGCAGCCCGAACAGGCCGTCCAGGTTCTGGCCGTGCGGCTTGACCAGGCGGTGCGAGAGGAGGTGCAGACGCAGGTACGCGTCGTGCGCGTCGAGCGGCTTGTCGTCCAGCGAGGCGATGACCGTACGGACCGCGACGACCTCGACGCCCCGGCGGGCGTCCGGGCCGATGGCCTGCGCGGCTCCCTCGCCGAGCAGTTCCACGGCCCGCTCGGCGGACAGCCGCTCGGTGCCGGACGGGCCGGGGCCCTCGGACAGTTCGGGTGCGGGGAACCAGGTGTCGAGAACGGTGCCGTCGGCGGTGAGGGTGGCGAGCCCGGCGGCGACGGCGCCGGTGGTACGAGAAGCAGTCGTGTCGGTCATGAGTGCAACCTAACTTGGCGGGGGCCGCGCGGGCGAACCGGTGCGCGGGGCGTCTCGGTGAGCGGGCGTCCGGTCACCGGCCGGGACCGTCCGCGGCCCCCTCGCGGCCCCGCAGGATCCGCGCCAGCGCCTCCCGGGCGTACCCCTCGTCGTACGGCGTCCCGGTCAGCAGTACCTGGAGGCAGATCCCGTCCAGCAGGGCGACGAGCGCCCGTGCGGTGACCGCGTCGGTGCGGTGGGTCAGTGGTCCGACGAGGCTGTCGATCCACTCGGCGGCCACCGGGCGCAGCGCGGGTCTGCGGAGGGCGGCGAGGTAGAGCTCGTACTCCAGCTCCACGCCCGTGCGGTCGCCGGCCAGCCATTCGCCGGTCAGTCCGGCGAGTTCGGCGGCCAGGTCCGCGCGGGTGTCCTCCAGGGTGCCGCGGGCGGCGACCACCTCGGCGAAGCCCTCGTTCGCCTGGCGCAGGGCGGCGACCATGAGTTCGTCGAGGGTCGTGAAGTGGTACGTGGTGGAGCCGAGCGGTACGTCGGCCTCGGCCGCGACGGAGCGGTGGCTGAGCCCGGCGATGCCTTTGGCGCCGACGACCCGGATCGCCGCGTCGATGATCCGCTGCCGCCGCTCGGGGTCATGGCGCCGCGCCATCACGGTGCGCCGTCCGCCGTGCCGGGCCCGGCCATCAGTGCGCACCGCCCAGGTTCAGCAGGACGACCCCGCCGATGATCAGTACGATCCCGGCGGCCTTCGCGGCCGTGAGCCCCTCACCGAGGAACAGCATGCCGATCGCGGCGATGGCGGCGGTGCCGACGCCTGCCCAGATCGCGTACGCCGTGCCGACCGACACGGTCTTCAGGGTCTGCGCCAGCAGCGCGAAGGCGACGACGTATCCGAGGACGGTCAGCAGGGACGGCCACAGCCTGCTGAAGCCCTCCGTGTACTTCATCGCGGTGGTCGCGCCGACCTCCGCCGCGATGGCACCGGCGAGCAGTACGTATCCCATGCGTACGACTGTACACATGGGATACGCGAATGTGTACGGGTGTACGCATCCGACACCCGTGGCCGTCCGCGTACGGATCCCGTATATGCCATGGGCACCATGCGTCCCAGCGGATATCGTTCGCGATCACAAGGGGGCCGGAGTCGAACAGACTCCCGACAGCATATGGAGCGCGAGGGGCATGTCGGACAGTTCTGGATGGGGGCCGTCAGGGCCGTCGGGACCTTACTGGGGGACTCCGGGCGGCTGGGGCTGGATGCCACCACCGCCGCCGCCACCGCCCAAGCCGGGTGTGATCCCCCTGGCTCCGCTCGGCGTGGACCACATCCTCGGTGGCGCCTTCGTCACGATGCGCCGCTACGCGAAGCCGCTGTTCGGACTCGCCCTCGCGGGCGTCGTGGTCCTGGCGGCCCTGACACTGGGCCTGCAAGTCCTCGTCTTCCACTCGACGAAGGATCGGATGGACCGCATGTCCGCGGCGCCCCGATCCATCGACCCGACCGATCTGCGCACCGTCCTGATCGCGTTCGGCTTCGTGTGGGCCGTGAGCATGCTGGTCTCGCTGGTGGCGAGCTCCTTCATCCAGGCCTCGTCCACGGCCACCCTGCACGACGCCGTCCTCGGGCGCCGGGTCCCCATCGGTGCCGTGTGGAAGCGCGCCTGGTCGCGTACCCCGTCCGTTCTCGGGGTGACCCTGCTGATGGGCGTGTTCATAGCGATTCCGATGGCGCTGTTCGCCTTGATGTTCTTCGGGCTGATGATGGCCGCGGCCTCGAACGGCGAGCCGTTCGTCCCGGCCGGTCTCGCCTTCCTGCTCCTGCTGCTCTCGGTGCCGCTGGTGCTCTGGCTGCTCGTCCGGTTCAGCTTCGCCCCGGCCGCCGCCGTGCTGGAGGGGGCGTCCCCCTTGACCGCGCTGCGTCGATCGGCGCGGCTGGTGCGCGGGGCGTGGTGGCGCACGTTCGGCATCACACTGCTGGGCGGTCTGATCGCGTGCATCGTCGCCATCGTGGTCAACGTGCCGTTCAGGTTCGCGATGCCGACCCCGCAGCCGTACACCGCCTCGACGCGGACATCCGTGAGCATGAGCGAGGTCTACGTCCAGTCGCTGCCCGACCTGGGACCGGCCCTGGTGCTCTCGGCGATCGCCGGTGTCTTCGCCCAGGTGTTCTTCATGGTGTTCATGCCGCTGGTGACCAGCCTGCTGTACATCGACCAGCGCATCCGCAGGGAGGGGCTGGCGGACGTACTGATGCGCGCGGCCGGCACGGGGACGCCCGGTGGACCCGGTGGGCCCGAAGCCCCCGGGGGATCTGCCGCACCCGGTGGGCCGCAGGCACCCGGATCAATCGAGTAGCGACTTCTTCGGGCGCAGCACGCAGAACTCGTTGCCCTCGGGATCGGCGAGGACGGTCCACGTCACGTCCTCGCCCTGCCCCACGTCGGCCCGGCTCGCCCCGAGGGCGAGGATCCGCTCGACCTCGGCGGCCCGGTCGTCCGGCGTGAGATCGATGTGGAGCCGGTTCTTGACGGTCTTGCGCTCGCCGACGGGCACGAAGCAGATTCCGGGGAGCGCGTTCGCGTCGGCGCCGATGACGATCTCGTCCTCGTCCTCGTCCTCGAACAACACCTGCCAGTCGAGGACCTGACACCAGAAGCGGGCGAGCGCCGGCAGGTCGTGGGCGTTGATGACCAGTTGGTAGAAAGAGACTGCCATGAACGGCAGTCTCCCCCGGCGGCAGAGGCTCCGCCACCGCCACCGGGACACACCCACGGGCACACACCGGCGGCCGCACCGGGACAGGCCCTGGCGCAACCGCCGGCGGCCCCTCACCCGGAAGGGGCCTCTCCCCCGCCCAACTCCCGTGGCTCTGTGGGTGATTGCCCGAGAAAAGCCGTGGCGGTTCCCGGTATCGGTGCGGTAAACGACTGCTCAGTAGTCACCGGTTCCACTACTGTTTCACCAGCCGCACACCGGGTCTCCATGACCGCCCGCTCCGTGTGCCGCGTCCTCCGCCCCCTCGCTTCGCCCCTCACGCGCTCGCCCTCCCCCCCCCCCCCCCCCCCCCCCCGCTTAGGAACGCGCATGCCAGAAGTGACGCCCGGATCCGGTCCCGACGGGTCCACCCCCTCCAGGGAGATCGCGCCCTGGTACCCCACCCCGCGCGGCGCGCCCTACCCCGTGTCGACCGACCTCGTACCCGTGTCCCCCACGCCCTGGGAGGCCCTCGGGGCGGACGACGAGGGCAGGCTGCCGGGAACACGCCGGCTCTGGCTGGCCTGTGGGCTCGCGGCGGCCGTCACGATCGCCGTCGTCGCCGTGATCTCCGTACAGGCGAACTCTTCTGACGCCTCGTCACGCCAGGCGGGCAACAGGACCGCGGCCGACACGGCGAACCCCTTCCTCTTCGGCGCGCCCGCGGGAGCGACCACGGCCCCGGCGGGCAAGGACGCGCTGTCCTCGCCGGAGACCTCACGCCCGGCCTCGGCGGATTCCGCGTCGCCTGGTTCCGTGTCGCCGGATCCGTCGGACCAGGGTTCCGACAGCGGGACCGCCCCCGGGAAGTCGACGCCCGCCGCCTCCGGCAGCGCTTCCGCACCCCGGCAGGCCTCGCGGCTGAAGTCCGTCCAGGCGGTCAACTACCCCGACCGGTACTGGCATCTGAGCGACGGTCAGGTACGGCTCGACCCGGTCGGCTCCGACAGCCCGGCCGCGACCCGGCGGGCCGCCAGCTTCAAGGTGGTTCCAGGACTGGCGAAGTCCTCCTGCTACTCCTTCGCCACCACCGACGGCTCCTACCTGCGCCACCGCGACTTCATCCTGCGCGCCGACCGCGACGACGGCTCCGCGCTCTTCCGGGAGGACGCCACCTTCTGCCCCCGGGCCTCCTCCCGCTCGGGCGCCGTCATGCTGGAGGCGGTCAACTACCCGGGCCGTTTCCTGCGCCACCGCAACTTCCGGCTCGTCCTCGGGCGTTACGAGCGCGACAGGCTCTACGGGGAGGACTCCGCGTTCCGCCTGGTGCAGGGCCTGGCCTGAGCCCAGGGCGCCCACCGGGGAAACGCGACGGGGCGGCACCCGAAGGTGCCGCCCCGTGCGAGGTACTCGAAGGCCGAAGCCCTGGACCGAGGACTCAGACGTTGAACCCGAGCGCGCGAAGCTGCTCGCGGCCGTCGTCCGTGATCTTGTCCGGGCCCCACGGCGGCATCCAGACCCAGTTGATGCGCAGCTCGTTGACGAGACCGTCCGTGGCGGACTTGGCCTGGTCCTCGATGACGTCGGTGAGCGGGCAGGCCGCGGACGTCAGGGTCATATCGATCGTCGCGATGTTCGCGTCGTCGATGTGGATGCCGTAGATGAGGCCGAGGTTGACGACGTCGATACCCAGCTCGGGGTCGACGACGTCGTAGAGCGCCTCGCGGACCTCTTCCTCCGAGGCGGGCTTCGTCGTCAGGCTCCCGCCCGGCGCCGCGGCGGTCGCGCCGGACGCGGCCACGGACTCGTCCGACGTCACGACGGTCTCGTCCGACGTCACGACGGTCTCGTCCGATGTCACAGTGTTCTCGCTCATGCCGTCTTCCTCTCGGCGCTCTCGCCCAGAGCCTGGGCCGTCGCGTCCTTCCACGCCATCCAGCTGAGGAGGGCGCACTTGACCCGGGCCGGGTACTTGGAGACACCGGCGAACGCGACCGCGTCCTCCAGCACCTCCTCCATCGCGTCGTCGGGCTCGATACGGCCCTTGGACTGCATCAGCTCCAGGAAGGTCTCCTGGATCTTCTGCGCGTCGGACACGTCCTTGCCGACCAGGAGGTCGTTCAGAACGGAGGCCGAGGCCTGGCTGATCGAGCAGCCCTGGCCCTCGTACGAGATGTCCTCGATCCGCTCTCCGTCGTACTTCACGCGCAGGGTGATCTCGTCACCGCACGTGGGATTGACGTGGTGCACCTCGGCGTCGCCGTCCCGGAGACCGCGCCCGTGCGGGTGCTTGTAGTGGTCCAGGATGACTTCCTGGTACATCGAATCCAGCTTCACGTTCCCAGCCAGCCCCTCAGCCGAAGAAGTTCCGTACGTGCTCCAGGCCGTCGATCAGAGCGTCGATCTCGGACGGCGTGGAGTACAGGTAGAACGACGCCCGCGTGGTCGCAGGAATTCCGTACCGCAGGCAGACCGGACGGGCGCAGTGGTGACCGACCCGGACCGCGATGCCCTGCTCGTCGAGAACCTGGCCCACGTCGTGCGGGTGGATGTCGCCCAGCGTGAACGAGATCGCCGCGCCGCGGTCCTCGGCCGTGGTGGGGCCGATGATCCTCAGGTCGGGGACCTCCGCGAGCCGCTTCACCGCGTACTCGGTGAGCGCGTGCTCGTGGGCGAGGATCTTGTCCATGCCGATCGCCGAGAGATAGTCGATCGCCGCGCCCAGACCGACCGCCTGCGCGATCGGCGGGGTGCCCGCCTCGAACTTGTGCGGCGCCGGCGCGTACGTCGACGAGTGCATCGACACGGTCTCGATCATCTCGCCGCCGCCGAGGAACGGCGGGAGGTCCTCCAGGAGTTCCTGGCGGCCCCAGAGGATGCCGATACCCGTCGGACCGCACATCTTGTGACCGGTGAAGGCCACGAAGTCGGCCTGGAGGGCCTGGACGTCGAGCGGCATGTGCGGCGCGGCCTGCGACGCGTCGATCAGGACCAGGGCGCCGACCTCCTGGGCTCGGCGCACTATCGCCTCGACCGGGTTCACGGTGCCCAGGATGTTCGACACCAGCACGAAGGAGACGATCTTCGTCTTCTCCGTGATGATCTCGTCGATGTTCGACAGGTCGAGACGGCCGTCGTCGGTGAGGCCGAACCACTTCAGCTTCGCGCCGGTGCGCTGCGAGAGCAGCTGCCACGGAACGATGTTGGAGTGGTGCTCCATCTCGGTGATGACGATCTCGGTCTCGTGGTCCACGCGGTAGGGCTCGTCGGCCCAGCCCAGCATGTTGGCCACGAGGTTGAGCGACTCGGAGGCGTTCTTGGTGAAGATCACCTCGTCGCGGCTCGGCGCGTTGATGAACGCGGCGACCTTGTCGCGCGCGCCCTCGTACAGCGCCGTGGCCTCCTCGGCGAGCACATGCACACCGCGGTGGACGTTGGCGTTGTAGCGCTCGTAGTACTCGTTCAGGGCGTCCAGCACCTGGCGCGGCTTCTGCGAGGTCGCCGCGTTGTCCAGGTACACGATCTTCTTACCGTCGTGGACCTGACGGTCCAGGATGGGGAAGTCCTTGCGGATCGCCTCGGTGTCGAGGAGGCCCGGCAGCTGTGTCACGCGGATACGCCGCCCTTCGCGTCGAGTGCGTACGACTCGTAGCCCTCGTTCTCCAGCTTGTCCGCGAGCTCGGCGCCGCCGGACTCGACGATGCGGCCGCCGGAGAACACGTGCACGAAGTCGGGCTTGATGTAGCGCAGGATGCGCGTGTAGTGGGTGATGAGCAGGGTGCCCACCTCACCGGTCTCGCGGACGCGGTTGACGCCCTCGGAGACGACGCGCAGGGCGTCGACGTCCAGGCCGGAGTCGGTCTCGTCGAGGATCGCGATCTTCGGCTTGAGCAGCTCCAGCTGAAGGATCTCGTGGCGCTTCTTCTCACCGCCGGAGAAGCCCTCGTTGACGTTGCGCTCGGCGAAGGCCGGGTCCATGGAGAGGCGCGCCATGGTCTCCTTGACCTCCTTCACCCACGTGCGCAGCTTGGGGGCCTCGCCGCGGACGGCGGTGGCGGAGGTGCGCAGGAAGTTGGAGACCGAGACGCCGGGAATCTCGACCGGGTACTGCATCGCGAGGAACAGGCCCGCGCGGGCACGCTCGTCGACGGACATCTCCAGGACGTTCTCGCCGTCGAGGGTGACGGTGCCGCCGGTGATCGTGTACTTGGGGTGGCCCGCGAGCGAGTAGGCGAGGGTCGACTTGCCGGAGCCGTTCGGGCCCATGATGGCGTGCGTCTCGCCCTGCTTCACGGTCAGGTCGACGCCCTTGAGGATCTCCTTCGTGGCGTTGTCGGCCTCGACGGTGACGTGCAGGTCGTGGATTTCAAGCGTTGCCATGGGTTCCTCAGGACTCCTGGTTGAGGGAGACGAGCACGTCGTCCCCTTCGATCTGAACGGGGTATACGGGGACGGGGCGCGTCGCGGGAAGGCCGGACGGCTTGCCGGTGCGGAGGTCGAACGCGGAACCGTGCAGCCAGCACTCGATCTGACAGTCCTCCACCTCGCCCTCGGAGAGCGAGACGTTCGCGTGCGAGCAGATGTCGTTGATCGCGAACACCTCCCCCTCGGTCTTCACGACCGAGACCGGCGTGCCGTCGAGTTCCACCCTTTTCGGGGTGTTCTCCTCCAGCTCGCTCAGCCCACAGACGCGCACGAAGGTGCCGGGCATCAGAGCGACGCCTCCAGCTCCTCGTCGATCTTCACGAGAAGGCGCTCTTCGATGTCGTCGACACCGATCTGCTGGACCAGCCCGGCGAAGAAGCCTCGGACCACCAGACGGCGGGCCTCGTCGGCGGGGATGCCGCGGGCCATCAGGTAGAAGAGCTGCTCGTCGTCGAAGCGGCCGGTCGCGGAGGCGTGGCCGGCGCCGACGATCTCACCGGTCTCGATCTCCAGGTTCGGCACGGAGTCGACGCGGGCGCCGTCGGTCAGAACCAGGTTGCGGTTCATCTCGTAGGTGTCCGTGCCCTCGGCCTTGGCCTCGATGAGGACGTCACCGATCCAGACCGCGTGCGCGCCCTCGCCCTGCAGCGCGCCCTTGTACATGACGTTGGACTTGCAGTGCGGGGTGTTGTGGTCGACCAGGAGGCGGTGCTCCTGGTGCTGGCCGGCGTCCGTGAAGTACAGGCCGAACAGCTCGGCCTCGCCGCCGGTGCCCGCGTAGGCGATGCGCGGGTGGAGGCGTACGAGGTCGCCGCCGAAGGTGACCACGAAGGACTTGAAGGTGGCGTCGCGGCCGATCAGCGCGTTGTGCTGGCCGACGTGGACGGCCGTGTCGTCCCAGTCCTGGACGGAGACGACGGTCAGCTTGGCGCCGTCGCCGAGGACGTAGTCGACGTTGGCGGCGAGCACCGCGTCACCGGTGTGGTCGATGACGACGACGGCCTCGGCAAAGGCTCCCAGCTCGATGACCTGGTGGCCGTAGGCGACCCCGCCCTCGCCGTGCACGGCGATCCGGATGGGCTCGGTGAGCACCGTCTCCTTGGGGACGGTGACGACACCGGCCTTCTCGAAGGCCGAGTACGCCTGGGCGGCGACGCGGTCGACGGGGGTGCCGGCCTTGCCGATCCGCGCGTCGTCGCGGGTGACGGTCTCGACGGTGACGCCCTCGGGGGCCTCGACGTCGATCCGTACACCTTCGCCGGTCGCGACGGCGGTGCCGTCGTGCAGCCCGCGCAGGCGCTCCAGCGGCGTGAACCGCCACTCCTCCTCGCGGCCGTGGGGGACCGGGAAGTCCGCCACGTCGAAGGAGGGGGGCGCGCTCATGCGCGTGGCGACGGTCGACTCGGCGGCCACCGCGATCTGGCCGGCGGTCGTGCTGCCCACCGGAATGTTCTGAGCCTCAGCCATGGCTGTCGGTCTGCTCGCTTTCTTACGTGAGTGGCTTGATGGATACGGCGGGCCGGCGCTTAGCCGACCGAGCCTTCCATCTGGAGCTCGATCAGCCGGTTGAGCTCGAGGGCGTACTCCATGGGCAGTTCCTTGGCGATCGGCTCGACGAAGCCGCGCACGATCATCGCCATCGCCTCGAACTCCGTCAGACCGCGGCTCATCAGGTAGAAGAGCTGGTCCTCGGAGACCTTGGAGACGGTCGCCTCGTGGCCCATGGACACGTCGTCCTCGCGGACGTCCACGTACGGGTACGTGTCCGAGCGGGAGATGGTGTCGACGAGCAGCGCGTCGCACAGCACGTTCGACTTCGAGCCGTGGGCGCCCTCGCCGATCTCGACGAGACCACGGTAGGACGTACGGCCGCCACCGCGCGCCACGGACTTCGAGACGATGTTCGAGGAGGTGTTCGGCGCCATGTGGACCATCTTGGAGCCGGCGTCCTGGTGCTGTCCCTCGCCCGCGAAGGCGATGGACAGGGTCTCGCCCTTGGCGTGCTCGCCCATCAGGTAGACGGCCGGGTACTTCATGGTGACCTTGGAACCGATGTTGCCGTCGATCCACTCCATGGTCGCGCCCTCGTACGCCACGGCGCGCTTGGTGACCAGGTTGTAGACGTTGTTCGACCAGTTCTGGATCGTCGTGTAGCGGCAGCGGCCGCCCTTCTTCACGATGATCTCGACCACCGCGGAGTGCAGGGAGTCCGAGGAGTAGATCGGCGCCGTACAACCCTCGACGTAGTGGACGTAGGCGTCCTCGTCGACGATGATCAGCGTCCGCTCGAACTGGCCCATGTTCTCCGTGTTGATACGGAAGTAGGCCTGGAGCGGAATCTCGACGTGCACACCCTTCGGCACGTAGATGAACGAGCCTCCGGACCACACCGCGGTGTTCAGCGACGCGAACTTGTTGTCACCGACCGGGATGACCGTGCCGAAGTACTCCTTGAAGAGCTCCGGGTGCTCCTTGAGCGCCGTGTCGGTGTCCATGAAGATGACACCCTGCGCCTCGAGCTCTTCGTTGATCTGGTGGTAGACGACCTCGGACTCGTACTGGGCCGCGACACCGGCGACGAGGCGCTGCTTCTCCGCCTCGGGGATGCCGAGCTTGTCGTACGTGTTCTTGATGTCCTCGGGCAGGTCCTCCCAGGACTCCGCCTGCTTCTCCGTGGAGCGCACGAAGTACTTGATGTTGTCGAAGTCGATGCCCGACAGGTCGGAACCCCAGTTGGGCATGGGCTTCTTGCCGAAGAGGCGCAGACCCTTGAGACGGAGCTTGGTCATCCACTCCGGCTCGTTCTTCTTCGCAGAGATGTCGCGGACGACGTCCTCGTTGATACCTCGCTTGGCGGAGGCACCGGCCACGTCGGAGTCGGCCCAGCCGTATTCGTACGTGCCCAGACCCTCGAGCTCGGGGTGGGCAGTCTCCTCGATGGGGAGCGTCATGCGGGGTTCCTCCCGGCGGTGCTTGCAGATGCGTTGTGAGTGTCGTGCGAAATCTTGGGGATGAACGTCGTGCACACCCCGTCGCCGTGGGCGATGGTGGCCAGTCGCTGGACGTGCGTGCCGAGCAGCTGGGAGAAGAACTCCGTCTCCGCCTCGCACAGCTGCGGGAACCGCTCGGCGACGTGCGCCACCGGGCAGTGGTGCTGGCAGAGCTGCTCGCCGACCGGTGCGCTGCGCGCCGTGGCAGCGTACCCGTCCGCACTGAGGGCCTTGGCCAGGGCTTCCGTGCGTTCCTCGGGCGTCGCGGCCTCGATGGCCTCGCGGTACGCCCCGGCCTGCGCGGCGATCCGGGCGCGGGCGAAGGAGAGGATCGCGTCGTCCCCGCCCTCGCGCTCGGCGATCCAGCGCAGGGCGTCCTCGGCGAGCTTGTCGTAGGACTGGTCGAAGGCGTCCCGGCCACAGTCGGTCAGGGCGAACACCTTGGCGGGACGGCCACGTGTCCGCGCTCCGTAGACCCGCTGCTCGCGCGCCTCCACGACGTCGTCGGCGACCAGCGCGTCCAGATGACGGCGTACGGCGGCATGGGTCAGGCCCAGTCGGCCCGCCAGGTCGGCGACGGTCGACGGGCCGTGGTCCAGGATGGACCGCGCGATCCGGTTGCGCGTCGAGCGCTCACCGGTCGCGAGTTCCTCCTGCGGGGGCCCCGTGGGGGTCTCCCGAGCCTCGCCAACGTTTTTCACAACACCATTGTTGCGTAATTCCTCAGGGCCTGACAAGCCGCACCCTCCGGGGCGGGCGGTGCGCTGCATCACTTAGGTATACCTAACGTGACCTGGGCAAACGATCTTTGATCGATCAATCCGCTGGCGTCCGGACGGCCTCTCGGGAAGACTCCGGGACCATGCCGACACCCCCTCCGACCGGCCCACTCGTCACCCGGGACACCCTCGCCGCCGACCTGCGCGCCCTGGGTGTAGGAGCGGGAGAAACGCTCCTCGCGCACTCCTCGCTCAGCGCCCTCGGCTGGGTCAACGGCGGTCCCGTGGCCGTCGTACAAGGACTGCTCGACGTACTCGGTCCGGACGGCACGCTGGTGGTCCCGACCCAGTCCGGCGACCTCTCCGACCCGGCGCTGTGGAGCCGCCCTCCGGTTCCCGAGGAGTGGTGGCCGACCATCCGGGCGACCATGCCCGTCTACGACCCGCGCGTGACGCCCTCCCGCGGGGTCGGCGTGATACCCGAGACCGTCCGCACCTGGCCCGGCGCCCTGCGCAGCGCGCACCCGGAGACCTCGTTCGCGGCGCTCGGCCCGCGCGCGGCGGCCATCGTGGACGGACACGCGCCCGACTGCCGGCTCGGCGAGCGGAGCCCGCTGGCCCGCCTGGAGGCCGGCGGTGCCCGCGTCCTGCTGCTCGGCGCCGGCTACGACACCTGCACCAGCTTCCACCTGGCCGAGTACCGCATCCCCTCACCCGTCGTAGAGGTCGGCCGACCCTCCCCCACGGGCTGGCGGACGGTGCGGGAGGTGTCGATCACCTCCGAGCTGTTCGAGGAGCTAGGCGCCGACTTCGAGCGGGACCGTCCCGTCGTACGGGGGACCGTGGGCGCGGCCCGGGCGCGGCTCTTCCCGGTGGCCGACGCGGTGGCGTACGCGGAG
The DNA here is from genome assembly GCF_036063235.1 of Streptomyces sp. NBC_00386. NCBI lineage: Bacteria > Bacillati > Actinomycetota > Actinomycetes > Kitasatosporales > Streptomycetaceae > Streptomyces > Streptomyces sp. NBC_00386. The sequence continues at coordinate 7,093,948 of NZ_CP107950.1, read as the reverse complement.
CGGTGGCTGTCGCTGCACCGGCCGCGGGACCTGTACGTGGATGCGGCCCCCGGCGGTTCCGGGACGCGCCGACGTCCCTAGACTTGCTCCTCATGCGAAGCGAGCCCGTCGTCCAGGTCCAGGCCCTGGTGAAGCGGTACGGAACCAAGACCGCGGTGGACGGCCTCGACCTGGTGGCCACGGCGGGCGTCACCGCCGTACTCGGACCCAACGGAGCGGGCAAGACCACCACGGTCGAGACCTGCGAGGGATACCGCACGCCGGACTCCGGCACGGTGCGCGTCCTGGGCCTCGACCCGGCGAGACAGTCCGGCGAGCTGCACACCCGGATCGGCGTGATGCTCCAGTCCGGCGGCGTCTACTCGGGCGCCCGCGCCGACGAGATGCTCCGCCACGTGGCGAAACTGCACGCCCACCCGCTGGACGTGGACGCGCTCATCGAGCGACTCGGCCTGGAGGGCTGCGGCCGCACGACGTACCGCCGGCTTTCGGGCGGCCAGCAGCAGCGCCTCGCGCTCGCCATGGCGGTCGTCGGCCGTCCCGAGCTGGTCTTCCTGGACGAGCCGACCGCGGGCCTCGACCCGCAGGCCCGCCGCGCCACCTGGGACCTGGTCCGCGACCTGCGTTCCGACGGTGTCTCGGTGATCCTCACCACGCACCACATGGACGAGGCCGAGCAGCTCGCCGACGACGTCGCGATCATCGACGCGGGCCGGGTCGTCGCCCAGGGCTCCCCCGAGGAGCTGTGCCGCGGCGGCGCGGAGAACACCCTGCGCTTCGGCGGCCGTCCCGGACTCGACGTGAACTCCCTGCTCAAGGCCCTCCCGGCGGACTGCACGGCGGCCGAGCTGACACCGGGGGCCTACCGCGTCGGCGGCAAGGTCGACCCGCAGTTGCTGGCGACCGTCACGTCCTGGTGCGCCCAGCACGGTGTGATGCCGGAGAAGATCTCGGTCGAACGCCACACCCTGGAAGACGTCTTTCTTGAACTGACCGGCAAGGAGCTGCGCTCATGAACCAAGCTCGACCGGAGCCCGGCCGGGGGTCCGGGGGTTGTCCCCCGGGAAAGCACGGCCTTGAACTGACCGGCAAGGAGCTGCGTTCATGAGCCAGGCACAGCTTGGAGCCGACCGGCAGGGAGCCGAGTCCGTGACGACCACCGGTACGTACACCCCGAAGCCGGGCGCGGCCCCGCTGACCCGCATGATCGGCGCGCAGGCCGTGCTGGAGACGAAGATGCTGCTCCGCAACGGCGAGCAGCTCCTCCTGACGGTCGTCATCCCGACCCTGCTCCTGGTGCTGTTCAGCTCGGTGGACATCATCGACACCGGCGCGGGCGAGGCCGTCGACTTCCTGGCGCCGGGCATCCTGGCGCTGGCCGTGATGTCGACGGCGTTCACCGGCCAGGCCATCGCGACGGGCTTCGAGCGCCGGTACGGCGTCCTGAAGCGGCTGGCGGCCTCTCCGCTCCCCCGCTGGGGGCTGATGACCGCGAAGACGCTGTCGGTCCTCGTCACCGAAATCCTTCAGGTGATCCTGCTCACCGCGATCGCGTTCGCGCTGGGCTGGTCGCCGCACGGCAATCCGTTCGCCGTCCTGCTCCTGCTGGTCCTCGGCACCGCCGCCTTCTCCGGGCTCGGCCTGCTCATGGCGGGCACCCTCAAGGCCGAGGCGACACTGGCCGCTGCGAACCTCGTCTTCCTGCTGTTCCTGGTCGGCGGCGGGGTGATCGTGCCGATGGACAAGTTCCCCGCGGGCGCCCAGGACGTGCTCGGTCTGCTGCCCGTCTCGGCGCTCTCCGACGGCCTGCGGGACGTACTCCAGCACGGCGCCGGGATGCCCTGGGCCGACCTGGGGATCCTGGCCGTCTGGGCGGTCGTGGGGCTCGGCGCGGCAGGCCGGTTCTTCCGCTGGGAATGACCGGCTCACCCCGCCGGAAGTGGTGGACCTTTCACGGGGAGTGAGTGGCCCTGCCCTGGAGGGCGGCCGACCCGCCGCTCCCGGGCGGACCCTCGTGAAAGCGTGCACAAGCGGCCCCCTACGATGGTGCGCGTGCAGAACCTGACCCGAGCCGACGCCCTCAGCGCGGTGCGCAACCCGCTCGCCTTCATCGCCGAACGCTGGACCCCGACCTCCCGGACGGTGCAGCGCGCGGCCCTCGCCGCGCTCGTCATGGCGGTCGTCATCGTGGTCACCGGCGGTGCCGTGCGGCTCACCGGCTCCGGCCTCGGCTGCCCGACCTGGCCCAAGTGCACCGACGACTCGCTCACGGCGACGAGCGCGATGGGCTTCCACGGCGCCATCGAGTTCGGCAACCGCATGCTGACGTACGTGCTGTGCGCCGCCGTCGGGTGGGCGATCATCGCGGCGCGCTCGCGGAAGCCGTGGCGGCGCGGTCTCACCCGGCTCGGCTGGGCCCAGTTCTGGATCGTCATGAGCAACGCGGTCCTCGGCGGGATCGTCGTCCTGGTCGGCCTCAACCCGTACACGGTCGCCGCCCACTTCCTGCTCTCCACCGCGCTCATCACGGTCGCCGCGCTCATGTGGCAGCGCACCCGCGAGGGCGACGCGGCGCCGCGTCCGCTGGTCGGCAAGTCCGTGCAGCAGCTCGTGTGGTTCCTGGTCGTCGCCTCGGTCCTGCTGATCGCCGTCGGCACGGTCGTCACCGGTGCCGGACCGCACGCGGGTGACTCGAGCGAGGTCGCCCGCATCCCCGTCGGCTGGGAGAACGTCGCCAAGCTGCACGCCGTGCTGGCCTGGATCGTCGTCACGCTGACCTTCGCCCTCTGGTTCGTCCTGAAGGCGGTGGACGCCCCCCAGGGTCCCCTGCGGCGCACCCGCGACCTGTTCCTGATCCTCCTGGCCCAGGGCGTCATCGGCTACGTCCAGTACTTCACCGACCTGCCCGAGGCCCTGGTCGCCCTCCACATGCTCGGCTCCTGCCTGGTGTGGATCGGGGTGCTGCGGGTGCTGCTGGCCCTGCGCGAGCGCCCGGAGACCGTGGCGGATCTGCCGGGTCCCGCGACCACGTCGGCCCTCACCCGCGCGTAGCTTGTCCGGGCCGTCCAGGCCCCGTCCGGGGACACCGTTCACCCGCGCGTGGTCGTCCAGGGAGCGCCTTCGCACGCGTAGCCCGTCCGGGGGAAACACGCACGCGGCCCGCCGGGGAGCGCCTTCACGCGCGTGAGCCCTCGGCGGGCGCCGGTGCGCTCACCCCACCCCGTACACCCGCCGCGCATTGCCCGCCGCGACCATCGTGGCCACGCGCTGGGCGTCCTCCAGGGACCACGCGCCTTCCGCGACCCAGCCGCCGAACACCCGGCCGAGCGCCTCCCGGAACAGGCGGGCGCCCACCACGTGCAGCTCGGGCAGGCCGTGCGCCCCGCTGGAGAAGAGGATCTTGCCGAACGGCGCCAGTTCCAGGATCTCGGCGAGGACGGTCGCGGCCCGGGCCCCGGTGCGCACCAGGGCGGCGCCCGAGTCGGCGTAGACGTGCGCGAAGACACCGGCGAGGTGGGCGGCGTGCCGGTGGTACGGGTAGCCGTGCAGCAGGACCAGGTCGGTGCCGAGGCCCGCCGTGGCCCGGACGAAGTCCGTCAGCAGCACCGGGTCCGTGCGGTCGATGCGCTGGCCGGGTTCGCCGAGGCCCGCGTGGAGCTGGAGGGGCAGACCCGAGGCGACGGCGATCCACAGCAGATGGCGGAGCAGGACGGGGTCGGTGAGCGGGCCGCCGACCCGGCGGCCCGCGAGCCAGCGGCCGGCCGCGCCCCGTACCTCCCCCGGTCCCGGCGGTTCGGGCGCGAGGGCCAGACCGTGCCGCACGCCCGCGACGGAGGTGAAGGCCACGGCGTTCACGGCGGCTCCGTGGACGGATTCGGCGAGATTGGCGAGAAAGGTCTCGACGGTTCCCGAGGTGTCGGCGACCTGTTCGGCGAGCAGCTCCAGACGGACGATCTCGTGCGCTCGCGCGTCTCCCGTGGAGGCCATCTCGCCCGGCCCGGTCAGGTCGCCGGGCAGACCGGTGTCGACGAGATACGTGGTGATGCCGCTGCCGCGCAGCAGTCTGCGGCCCGACTCCAGGACGCCGAGTTCGCGGCGCCGGGCCAGATAGTGGGCGGGCGTGCAGTGCGGTTCGAGTCCGAGCAGGGGCGGGCACCAGCGTCGTACGGCGAAGCCGGTCTGGGTGTCGAAGAAGGTGGTGCCCGCGGCCGGCGGCCCCTCGGTCCTGGTGAGGTGGGCCTCGAACGTGCCGAGGCCCAGCTCCGTCCGCAGTACGCCGTGGCAGTACTGGTCCACCAGGGACGGCGTTTCGATCATCCGGACTCCCGCGAATGGACCGTTGCTTTTCAGGTCCTAACGGCTGAGCCGGGTGTCAGGTGTTGGTCGCGCACACCCCGTGCGAACAGCCGACGATTGTCGGCCGTCCGTGCGAGGGGTGACGTGTCAGTCGTTGGAGGGACCGCCGACCTGGATGCCGGCCATACGCTTCCACTCGTACGGGCCGGTCTTCACCTTGGCCGCGAACTCGCCGTCGAACGCCTCGTGGACGGTGATCCCGGCCTTCTTGACGGCGTTCTCGGCGATCTCGTAGCTCGTCGCCACGAGGTCGCCCCAGCCGCCGTCCTCGCCGACGAGGACGATGCGGGCGCCGCGCTGTCCGATGTAGGCGACCTGCGCCTCGGCTCCGCCGTGCGCCTTGGAGAAGGCGGTGATCCGCTGCGCGAGCTTGGCGGCGGCGCGTTCGGCCTTGGGGTCCTGGACGGCGCCGGGGGTCTCGTCGATCTGCTGGGTGTCTGCCATGGCCAGGATGCTACCGACGGGTAGATCCAACGGCGACGGGAGGGGTGCGTGGCCTTGACCACGCACCCCTCCCGTCCACGTTCACCGGGTCCGGCGGAGCGTCTAGCGGAGGAAGGGGTCCACCGCGACGGCCACGAAGAGGATCGACACGTAGGTGATCGACCAGTGGAACAGCCGCATCTCCTTGAGCTTGGTGCCCGTGGCCTCGGCCTTGGCGCGGTTCTGCAGGCCGTGCGCCTCCCACAGCCAGAACCCGCCCGCGCCGAGCGCGACCGCGGTGTAGAACCAGCCCGTGTACCCGAGCGGGGTGAGCAGCAGCGAGACCGCGACCATCACCCAGCTGTAGAGGACGATCTGGCGGGCGACCACCTTGTTGCTCGCGACGACCGGCAGCATCGGCACGCCCACGCGCGCGTAGTCCTCGCGCACCTTCATGGACAGCGGCCAGTAGTGCGGCGGCGTCCAGAAGAACATGACGAGGAAGAGGATGACCGGCGCCCACGACATGGAGTTCGTGACGGACGACCAGCCGATGAGCACAGGCAGACAGCCGGCGATGCCGCCCCACACGATGTTCTGCGAGGTACGCCGTTTGAGAATCATCGTGTAGACGACGACGTAGAAGAGGAGCGCCCCGAGCGACAGCCAGGCGGACAGCCAGTTGACGGCGAGACCGAACAGCAGGGTCGACACGACCGCCAGCGTGATGCCGAAGGCGAGACACTCGCGGGGGCTGACCATGCCGGTGACGAGCGGACGCTGCGAGGTGCGCTCCATGAGGGCGTCGATGTCGCGGTCGATGTACATGTTCAGCGCGTTGGCGCCGCCCGCGGACAGATAACCGCCGAGGCAGGTGAGGAGCACCAGCTTCAGATCGGGCACACCCTGCTGGGCCAGGAACATCACCGGAACCGTGGTGATCAGCAACAGCTCGATGATCCGCGGCTTGGTCAGCGCCACGAACGCCTTCAGACGGGCCCCGAACGGCCGCTGGCCCCGGCTGCTGCTCGTCCCGAGCACACCCGCTGGACGGGATTCGACGGCCGTCACGCACACCCCTGACAGAGACATCCCAGCGGACCTCGGGATGAATTCCCCGCAAAGGTCCGCGCGTACCACGCCACTGTAGACGTTGCCCAGACCCCGGCATTCGCGGGGGTGGGCCCGTGTTGAGGAGTGCGGCCGGAAGAGCTGATCGAGACTCGATTGAGCACTCGGACGAGCGGCTCCGTATTCACTTGCCGAACACGGAACGACCTAGTCGGGAGGCGGATCCCGATGAGTCCCGGCAGTCTGGAATGACTCGAAAAAACGCGCGTACTCACGGGGGTAGGCTCGACAACGGCCGGGGCGCCCAGTGCACCGGCATTTCGACATGTGTGACATGTGGAGAGGAGCCCTGACCCAGGGTGAGCACCAAGCCGACCACCACAGACCTCGAGTGGACCGAGCTGGACCAGCGGGCCGTGGACACCGCCCGCGTCCTGGCCGCCGATGCCGTACAGAAGGTCGGCAACGGCCATCCCGGTACGGCCATGAGCCTGGCGCCCGCCGCCTACACCCTCTTCCAGAAGGTGATGCGGCACGACCCGGCGGACACCGACTGGGTTGGACGCGACCGCTTCGTGCTGTCCGCCGGCCATTCGTCCCTGACCCTCTACACCCAGCTCTACCTGGCCGGTTTCGGCCTGGAGCTGGACGACCTGGAGTCCTTCCGGACCTGGGGCAGCAGGACCCCCGGACACCCCGAGTACGGTCACACGCCGGGCGTGGAGACCACGACCGGTCCGCTCGGCCAGGGTGTCGCCAACGCGGTGGGCATGGCGATGGCCGCCCGCTACGAGCGTGGTCTGTTCGACCCCCAGGCGCCGCAGGGCGAGTCCCCGTTCGACCACTTCATCTACGCGATCGCCGGTGACGGCTGCCTCCAGGAGGGCATCTCCGCGGAGGCCTCCTCCATGGCCGGGCACCAGAAGCTCGGCAACCTGGTCCTGCTGTGGGACGACAACCACATCTCGATCGAGGGCGACACCGAGACCGCGGTCTCCGAGGACACCGTCAAGCGCTACGAGGCGTACGGCTGGCACGTGCAGCGCGTCGCCCCGAAGCCGGACGGCGACCTGGACCCGCACGCCATCTACAACGCGATCGAGGCCGCGAAGAAGGTGACGGACAAGCCGTCCTTCATCGCGATGCGCTCGATCATCGCCTGGCCCGCCCCCAACGCGCAGAACACCGAGGCCGCGCACGGCTCGGCGCTCGGCGACGACGAGGTCGCGGCCACCAAGCGCGTCCTCGGCTTCGACCCGGAGAAGTCCTTCGACGTCGCCGCCGAGGTGCTGGCCCACACCCGTCAGGCCCTGGACCGGGGTGCCCAGGCCAAGGCCGAGTGGGAGAAGGGCTACGCCGCCTGGCGTACCGCCAACCCGGAGCGCGCGGCGGAGTACGACCGTATCGCCGCGACCGAGCTGCCGAGCGGTTGGGAGGAGAAGCTCCCCGTCTTCGAGGCGGGCACGGGTGTCGCCACCCGCGCCGCGTCCGGCAAGGTGCTCCAGGCCCTCGGCGCGGTCATCCCCGAGCTGTGGGGCGGCTCCGCCGACCTCGCCGGCTCGAACAACACCACGATCGACAAGAGCAGCTCGTTCCTCCCGGCGGACAACCCGCTGCCGGAGGCCGACCCGTACGGCCGCACGATCCACTTCGGCATCCGCGAGCACTCCATGGCCGCGGAGATGAACGGCATCGCGCTGCACGGCAACACGCGCATCTACGGCGGCACCTTCCTGGTGTTCTCCGACTACATGCGCAACTCGGTCCGCCTGTCGGCCCTGATGCACCTGCCGGTGACGTACGTGTGGACGCACGACTCGATCGGCCTCGGCGAGGACGGTCCCACCCACCAGCCGGTCGAGCACCTCGCCTCGCTGCGCGCCATCCCCGGCCTCAACGTCGTCCGTCCCGCGGACGCCAACGAGACGGCCATCGCCTGGCGCGAGATCCTCAAGCGCTACACCAAGGTGTTCGGCAAGGGCGCCCCGCACGGTCTCGCCCTGACCCGTCAGGGTGTGCCGACGTACGAGGCGAACGAGGACGCCGCCAAGGGCGGTTACGTGCTGTTCGAGGCCGAGGGCGGCTCGCCCGAGGTCATCCTGATCGGCACCGGCTCCGAGGTGCACGTGGCCGTCGAGGCGCGTGAGCAGCTCCAGGCCGCGGGCATCCCCACGCGGGTGGTCTCCATGCCGTGTGTGGAGTGGTTCGACGAGCAGGACCAGGGGTACCGGGACAGCGTGCTGCCGCCTTCGGTGAAGGCCCGTGTCTCCGTCGAGGCCGGAATCGGTCTCACCTGGCACCGATTCGTCGGGGACGCCGGACGCATTGTTTCGCTGGAGCACTTCGGTGCTTCGGCCGACGGCAAGGTGCTCTTCCGCGAATTCGGTTTCACTGCCGAGAACGTCGCGGAAGCCGCCCGGGAATCGATCGCCGCAGCCCAGCGCTGACGCCGACATACGACACGTAGGAGATGCAATTTCCATGACAGACGCACTCAAGCGCCTCTCCGAGGAAGGCGTCGCGATCTGGCTGGACGACCTGTCGCGCAAGCGGATCACGTCCGGCAACCTTGCCGAGCTGATCGACCAGCAGCACGTCGTGGGCGTCACCACCAACCCGTCGATCTTCCAGAAGGCGATCAGCAGCGGAGACGGCTACGAGCAGCAGGTTTCCGAGCTCGCTGCCCGCAAGGTCACCGTCGAAGAGGCCCTGCGCATGATCACCACGGCGGACGTGCGCGACGCCGCCGACATCCTGCGCCCCGTCTTCGACGCCACCGAGGGCCAGGACGGCCGTGTGTCGATCGAGGTCGACCCGCGTCTGGCGCACAACACCGCGGCGACCATCGCCGAGGCCAAGCAGCTTGCCTGGCTGGTGGACCGCCCCAACACCCTCATCAAGATCCCGGCCACCAAGGCGGGTCTGCCGGCGATCACCGAGGTCATCGGCCTCGGCATCAGCGTCAACGTCACGCTGATCTTCTCGCTGGAGCGCTACCGCGAGGTCATGGAGGCGTTCCTCGCCGGCCTGGAGAAGGCCAAGGAGCGCGGCCTGGACCTCTCGAAGATCCACTCCGTGGCGTCGTTCTTCGTGTCCCGCGTGGACACCGAGATCGACAAGCGGCTCGACGCCCTGGGCACCCCCGAGGCCAAGGCCGCCCGCGGCAAGGCGGGCCTCGCCAACGCCCGGCTCGCCTACGAGGCGTACGAGGAGGTCTTCTCCACCGACCGCTGGGCCGCCCTCGACCGTGCGCAGGCCAACAAGCAGCGCCCGCTGTGGGCCTCGACCGGCGTCAAGGACCCGGCGTACAAGGACACCCTGTACGTCGACGAGCTGGTCGCGCCCAACACCGTGAACACCATGCCGGAGGCCACCCTGGGTGCCGCCGAGGACCACGGCCAGATCACCGGCAACACGATCGCCGGTACGTACGAGCAGTCCCGTGCCGAACTCGACGCCGTCGAGAAGCTCGGGATCGCCTACGACGACGTGGTCCAGCTCCTTGAGGACGAGGGCGTCGAGAAGTTCGAGTCCGCCTGGAACGACCTGCTCAAGTCGACCGAGGCGGAGCTCCAGCGCCTCGCCCCTTCGGAGGGCTGAAATCTTGTCGAGCAGCAACCCGCTGCGTGACCCCGCAGACCGACGGCTCCCGCGTATCGCGGGGCCGTCGGGCCTGGTCATCTTCGGCGTCACGGGCGATTTGTCACGTAAAAAGCTGATGCCCGCGGTGTACGACCTCGCCAACCGGGGCCTTCTTCCGCCGGGATTCTCGCTCGTCGGGTTCGCCCGCCGCGAGTGGGCCCACGAGGACTTCGCCCAGGAGGTCCACGACGCGGTCAAGGAGCACGCCCGCACGCCCTTCCGCGAGGAGGTCTGGCAGCAGCTCGTCCAGGGCATGCGCTTCGTCCAGGGCACCTTCGACGACGACGACGCGTTCGACCGGCTGCGCTCGACCATCGAAGAGCTGGACAAGGCGCAGGGCACGGGCGGCAACTTCGCCTTCTACCTGTCCGTGCCGCCGTCCGCGTTCCCGGTGGTGATCCAGCAGCTGAAGAAGCACAAGCTGGCCGACCAGTCGAACGGCCAGTGGCGCCGCGCGGTCATCGAGAAGCCCTTCGGCCACGACCTCAGGTCGGCCGAGGAGCTCAACGCGATCGTGCACGAGGTCTTCGCCCCGGACCAGGTCTTCCGCATCGACCACTACCTGGGCAAGGAGACCGTCCAGAACATCCTGGCGCTCCGCTTCGCCAACACGATGTTCGAGCCGATCTGGAACCGGTCGTTCGTCGACCACGTGCAGATCACCATGGCCGAGGACATCGGCATCGGCGGCCGGGCCGGCTACTACGACGGCATCGGCGCCGCCCGCGACGTCATCCAGAACCACCTGCTCCAGCTCATGGCGCTGACCGCGATGGAGGAGCCCTCCTCCTTCGACGCGGACGCGCTCGCCGCGGAGAAGACCAAGGTGCTCGGCGCGACCAGGCTGCCGAAGGACCTGGGCAGGAGCACGGTCCGCGGCCAGTACGCGGCGGGGTGGCAGGGCGGCGAGAAGGTCGTCGGCTACCTCCAGGAGGACGGTATCGACCCCAAGTCGAAGACCGACACCTTCGCCGCGATCAAGGTCGAGGTGGACAACCGCCGCTGGGCGGGAGTCCCGTTCTACCTGCGCACCGGCAAGCGTCTGGGCCGCCGCGTCACCGAGATCGCGGTCGTCTTCCAGCGCGCCCCGCACTCCCCCTTCGACCACACGGCGACGGAGGAGCTGGGCCAGAACGCGATCGTCTTCCGCGTCCAGCCCGACGAGGGCGTCACGGTCCGCTTCGGTTCCAAGGTGCCCGGCACCTCCATGGAGATCCGGGACGTCTCGATGGACTTCGCGTACGGCGAGTCCTTCACGGAGTCGAGCCCGGAGGCGTACGAGCGTCTGATCCTCGACGTGCTGCTCGGTGACTCGAACCTCTTCCCGCGCACCGAGGAGGTCGAGCTGTCCTGGAAGATCCTCGACCCGATCGAGCAGTACTGGGACAAGCACGGCAAGCCCGCACAGTACCCCTCGGGCACCTGGGGCCCCGTCGAGGCCGACGAAATGCTCGAACGAGACGGACGGAGCTGGCGTCGCCCATGAAGACCGATCTCACGGACACCACGGCCAGCAAGGTCAACAAGGCGCTCGTCCAGGGCCGCCGCGCCATCGGCACGCCCGCCGTCGGCATGGTGCTCACCCTCGTCATCGTCACCGACGAGGAGAACGCGTACGACGCCCTGAAGGCCGCCAACGAGGCCTCGCGCGAGCACCCCTCACGCACCCTCGTGGTCATCAAGCGCGTCTCCCGCTCTCCTCGCGACCGCACGACGTCGCGGCTCGACGCCGAGGTGCGGCTCGGGGCGGAGGCGGGCACCGGCGAGACGGTGGTGCTGCGCCTGTACGGCGAAGTGATCAACCACGCCCAGTCGGTCGTCCTGCCGCTGCTGCTGCCGGACGCGCCCGTCGTCGTCTGGTGGCCGGTGAACGCGCCGCTCGACCCGGCGAAGGACCCGCTCGGTTCGCTCGCCCAGCGCCGGGTGACCGACACCTACGCCGCCGAGGCCCCGGTACGGGAGCTCAACGCCCGCGCCGAGGCGTACACCCCGGGCGACACGGACCTGTCGTGGACCCGCATCACGCCCTGGCGTTCGATGCTGGCCGCGGCCCTGGACCAGGTCACCTGCGACGTGGACGCGGTCGAGGTGGAGGGCGAGGAGTTCAACCCGAGCTGCGAGCTGCTCGCGATGTGGCTCGCGGAGCGGCTGGAGGTCCCCGTCAAGCGGTCGCTGTCCTCGGGCCCCGGCCTGACGGCGGTCCGGCTGGAGACGAGCTGCGGCCCGATCGTCCTGGACCGCGCCGACGGCACCCTCGCGACGCTGTCCATCCAGGGGCAGCCCGACCGTGCGGTGGCGCTCAAGCGCCGCGACACGGCCGAGCTGATGGCGGAGGAGCTGCGCCGCCTCGACCCGGACGACACCTACGCCTCGGCGCTGCGTTACGGGGTGAACCGGCTGAACTCGGCGGACACCGCCGGTTCCCCGGGCGGGACCACGACCGCCACGAAGGCGGCCCCGGTCGCCAAGGACTCCCCCGCCGGGGTGGCGGAGACGCTCGCCAAGAAGGCGGCGGACAAGGCGGCCGCCGAGTGAACACCCCGCAGCTCGTCGTCCACCGCGACAAGGAACTGATGGCCCAGGCCGCGGCGGCGCGGCTGATCACGAAGATCGTGGACGCGCAGGCCTCGCGCGGCTCCGCCTCGATCGTGCTGACCGGCGGGCGCAACGGCAACGGGCTCCTCGCGGCGCTCGCCGCGGCGCCCGCGCGGGACGCGGTCGACTGGGCGCGCCTGGACCTGTGGTGGGGCGACGAGCGGTACCTCCCCGAGGGCGATCCCGACCGCAATGACACACAGGCCCGCGCGGCCCTGCTCGACGCGGTGCCGCTGGACCCGGAGCGGGTGCACGCGATGCCCGCGTCCGACGGTCCGTTCGGCGCCGACGTGGAGGCGGCGGCCGAGTCGTACGCGGCGGAGCTCGCGAAGGCCGCCGGCCCGGAGAACCACGGTCCGGTCCCGGCCTTCGACGTCCTGATGCTGGGCGTCGGCCCGGACACCCACGTGGCCTCGCTCTTCCCGGAGCTGCCCGCGGTGCGGGAGACGGAGCGGACGGTGGTCGGCGTGCACGGCGCGCCCAAGCCGCCGCCGACCCGGATCTCGCTGACCCTGCCCGCGATCCGCTCCGCCCGCGAGGTGTGGCTGCTCGCGGCCGGCGAGGACAAGGCGCAGGCGGCCGCCATCGCCCTGTCCGGCGCGGGCGAGATCCAGGCCCCGGCCGCCGGCGCGTACGGCCGCTCCCGCACCCTGTGGCTCCTGGACGCGCCTGCCGCGTCCCAGCTGCCACGCTCGCTGTATCCGCCGGCGTCCGCCTGAACGACCGCAGTACGGAACGGCTGAACCACCGAAGGGGGCGGCAAGGTCACCGACCTTGCCGCCCCCTTCGGTGGTTCACCGGGCCTACGGGCTCCCCACGATCGTCAGGGAGATCCCGGGAAGCGGGCGGACCCTTGCCGCCCGCTTCCCCTCGTTCATGCTCAACGACCCCGCAGCGTCCGGTACTTGGCGACCAGGGCCTTGGTCGACTCGTCCAGTCCCGGTACGTCGGCGCCTTCGGTGAGGGCGGGCTCGACGCGCTTGGCGAGCACCTTGCCGAGTTCGACGCCCCATTGGTCGAAGGAGTCGATGTTCCAGATCGCGCCCTGGACGAACACCTTGTGCTCGTAGAGGGCGATGAGCTGGCCCAGGACCGAGGGGGTCAGTTCGGCGGCGAGGATCGTGGTGGTGGGGTGGTTGCCCTCGAACGTCTTGTGCGGCACCAGTTCCTCGGGCACGCCCTCGGCGCGGACCTCGTCCGGGGTCTTGCCGAAGGCCAGCGCCTGCGTCTGCGCGAAGAAGTTCGCCATCAGCAGGTCGTGCTGGGCCGCGAGTTCGTCGCTCAGTTCACCGACCGGGTTGGCGAAGCCGATGAAGTCGGCGGGGATCAGCTTCGTGCCCTGGTGGATCAACTGGTAGTAGGCGTGCTGGCCGTTGGTGCCGGGCGTGCCCCACACCACCGGTCCCGTCTGCCACTCCACCGGATTGCCGTCACGGTCCACCGACTTGCCGTTGGACTCCATGTCGAGCTGCTGGAGATAGGCCGTGAACTTCGACAGGTAGTGCGAGTACGGCAGCACGGCGTGCGACTGCGCGTCGTGGAAGTTGCCGTACCAGACCCCCAACAGACCCAGCAACAACGGCACGTTGGCCTCCGCCGGGGCCGTGCGGAAGTGCTCGTCGACCAGGTGGAACCCGTCGAGCATCTCGCGGAACCGCTCCGGACCGATCGCGATCATCAGCGACAGACCGATCGCCGAGTCGTACGAGTACCGCCCGCCGACCCAGTCCCAGAACTCGAACATGTTCGCCGTGTCGATGCCGAAGTCCGACACCTTCTCCGCGTTCGTCGACAGCGCCACGAAGTGCTTCGCCACCGCCTCCTGACCGGCCTTCAGACCGGTCAGGAGCCAGTCACGCGCCGAGGTGGCGTTGGTGATCGTCTCGATCGTGGTGAACGTCTTCGAGGCGATGACGAACAGCGTCTCGGCCGGGTCCAGGTCCCGCACGGCCTCGTGCAGGTCCGCGCCGTCCACGTTGGACACGAACCGCACGCTCAGCGAGCGGTCGGTGAACGAGCGCAGCACCTCGTAGGCCATCGCCGGACCCAGGTCGGAGCCGCCGATGCCGATGTTGACGACGTTCTTGATGCGCCTGCCGGTGTGCCCGGTCCACTCACCCGAACGGACCCGCCCGGCGAAGTCCGCCATCTTGTCCAGGACCGCGTGCACGGCCGGCACGACGTTCTCCCCGTCGACCTCGACCACCGCGTCCCGCGGCGCCCGCAGCGCCGTGTGCAGCACCGCCCGGTCCTCGGTCACGTTGATCTTCTCGCCCCGGAACATCGCGTCCCGCAGCCCGAACACGTCCGTGGCCACGGCCAGCTCGCGCAGCAGTCGGAGGGTCTCGTCGGTGACCAGCTGCTTGGAGTAGTCGACGTGCAGATCGCCGACCTGGAGCGAGTAGCCGGAGCCGCGTCCGGGGTCGGCCGCGAACAGGTCGCGCAGATGGGTGCCGGCGAGCTCCTCGCGGTGCTTGGCCAGAGCGGTCCACTCGGGTGTCTGGTTGAGCCTGGTACGGCTTCCTGCGTTCATCTCGGACTTCCGCCTTCTTTCCTGCCTGTGCTGCTGCGTACCTTGCCCCGCTGCCGGTCCCAACCTAATTGATCAGGGCTGGACACGAGCTGTCGTAGTGCGTCCACCGGCTCAACAACAGATACGTCCCGTCGGCCCGCGGGTGTCAGCGGGATGACGGCGAGAGGGATGCGGGGGGCCGGGGCCGCAGGGAATACCGGGCCGACACACCCGGCTTGATTTCCGGCCCGCACTGCTGCATCGGCGTGACCCGACCACCGCGCCACCCGCCCCGTCACGGCACGGCACGGCACGGCACGCAGAGCGCTGCACCGGAACACGGCGGCTCGCCACGGTACGAGGATGCGGGCGCGGTACGAGGATGTGGCGCGCGGCGGATGAGTCGGCCCCTCGCTGCGGGCGTCCTGATGATGCGACAGGGCCGTGGTGCGGGCATCCGGGCACGGCGGATCCGGCGGCGGGCCGGAACGCGGCCGCGAAGTCGCCGTGAAACGGTTCCGGCCAGACATCCATGGGACGCCCGGCCGGCTCTCAACTCCTAGATCTCGCCCCGCAGTTTGGCGAGCGCCTCGGCGAGGATCGCCTCGCCGTCCGCATCGCTGCGCCGCTCCCGCACGTACGCGAGATGCGTCTTGTAGGGCTCGGTGCGCGGCGGGTCCGGCGGGTTGTCCCGGTCCTGTCCGGCGGGGAATCCGCAGCGCGGACAGTCCCAGGTGTCGGGAACCTGCGCGTCGCTGGCGAAGCTGGGCTGCGTCTCGTGCCCGTTGGAGCACCAGAAGGAGATGCGCAGCCGCGGCGCGGACTCGCCGCGCTCGGCCTCGCCCATCGGCCCCGCCCCGACCCGGCTTCCTCGGATCGCGTTGCCACTTGCCACGGTGTAACTCCCTGCGTGATGGTGCCGCGAAGCGAGTCGGCGTTTCGCTTCGTTGCGAGCGCCTCAGTCTACGTAAGGCCCAACGCACGTCCAGTGATTGGAGTTACATCCCCACCCCTAGACGCAAGCCCCATGATAGGCGGCGCCTGGAGGCGCGTACCGGACATGGGGCCTTACGTACGGAATGTGCTTGCGTGATGTGCAGTTGTGCTGTCCTACCGATGCCGGTCGTCGATCAGTTGTTGATCTTCATCAGGACACCGAGCACGACGATGCACGCGAACCAGAGCAGACCGATCATCAGGGTGATGCGGTCGAGGTTGCGCTCGGCGACCGAGGAGCCGCCGACGGACGACTGCATGCCGCCACCGAACATGTCGGACAGGCCGCCGCCCTTTCCCTTGTGCATCAGCACCAGCAGCATCAGCAGCAGGCTGAAGACGATCAGGGCGATCGAGAACCCCAAAACCACGGCTGGACCAACTTCCTCGGAACTGGATGGACGACGGGGGCCCGGTGCAACGGCACCAGACCCCCGCAAGGGTACGACGAATCGCCGCTACCGCATACTTACTGGTCGCGGAACCGGACGATCTTGACGAACTCGTCGGCGTCGAGCGACGCGCCACCGACCAGAGCGCCGTCGATGTCGGGCTTCGCCATGATCTCGGCGACGTTTCCGGACTTCACCGAGCCTCCGTACTGGATACGGACCGCGTCGGCCAGTTCCTGGGAGTACAGCTCGGCGAGCTTGGCGCGGATCGCGGCGCAGACCTCCTGCGCGTCGTCGGCGCCGCAGACCTTGCCGGTGCCGATGGCCCAGACGGGCTCGTACGCGATCACGACGGACTCGGCCTGCTCGGCCGGGAGGTCCTTCAGACCGCCCTCGACCTGGGCGAGGGTGTGGGAGACGTGGTTGCCCGCCTCGCGGACGTCCAGCTCCTCCCCGACGCACAGGATCGGGGTCAGACCGTGCTTGTAGGCGGCCTTGACCTTGGCGCCCACGATCTCGTCGGTCTCGTTGTGGTACTGGCGGCGCTCGGAGTGGCCGACGGCCACGTACGTGCACTTGAGCTTGGCCAGCATCGAGCCGGAGATCTCGCCGGTGTAGGCGCCGGAGTCCTGCGCGGACAGGTCCTGGGCTCCGTACTTGATCTTGAGCTTGTCTCCGTCGACCAGGGTCTGCACGGAGCGCAGGTCGGTGAAGGGCGGCAGGACGGCGACCTCGCAGGCCTCGTAGTCCTTGTCGGCCAGGGCGAAGGCGAGCTTCTGGACGTGCGCGATGGCCTCGAGGTGGTTGAGGTTCATCTTCCAGTTGCCCGCCATCAGCGGCGTGCGCGTGCTCATCTAGGTCAGTCCTCCAGTGCGGCGAGGCCGGGGAGCGTCTTGCCCTCGAGGTATTCGAGGGAGGCGCCGCCACCGGTCGAGATGTGGCCGAATGCGTTCTCGTCGAAACCGAGGGTGCGCACCGCGGCGGCGGAGTCACCACCACCGACGACGGTGAAGCCCTTGGACTCGACCAGGGCCTGGGCGACCGCCTTGGTGCCCTCGGCGTAGTCGGGGTGCTCGAAGACGCCCATGGGACCGTTCCAGAACACGGTCTCGGCGTCGGTGAGCTTGGCTGCGTAGAGGGCACCGGTCCTCGGGCCGATGTCCAGGCCGAGCTGTCCCTCCGGCATCTTGTCCGCGTCGACGGCGGTGTGCTCGGTGGGCGCCTTGGCCTTCAGGTCCGGGAATCCGGGGGAGACCACGACGTCGACCGGGAGCACCAGCTCGACGCCCAGCTTCTCGGCGCGCTCCATGTACTCGGTGACGGCCGGGATCTGGTCCTCCTGCAGCAGGGAGGTGCCGACCTCGTAGCCCTTGGCCTTGAGGAAGGTGAAGGCCATGCCGCCGCCGATCAGGATGCGGTCGGCCTTGCCGAGCAGCTGGTCGATGACGGCGAGCTTGTCGGAGACCTTGGAGCCGCCGAGCGCGACGACGTAGGGCCGCTTGACCTCCTCGGTGAGCTTCTTCAGGACGCCGACCTCGGTGGCGATGAGGTAGCCGGCGTAGTGCGGCAGACGGGCCGGGAGGTCGTACACCGAGGCGTGCTTGCGGTGCACGGCGCCGAAGCCGTCGCCCACGTAGACGTCGGCCAGGGAGGCCAGCTGGTCGGCGAACTCGCCGCGCTCGGTGTCGTCCTTGGACGTCTCGCCGGCGTTGAAGCGGAGGTTCTCGATGACCGCGACCTGGCCGGGCTGCAGGCCGTTCACCGCGTCGTGGGCCGCGGGGCCGACCGTGTCCTGCGCGAACGCGACCGGCGCGCCCAGCAGTTCACCGAGTCGCTCGGCGGGCTGGAGGAGGGAGAACGCCGGGTCCGGGGCGCCCTTGGGACGGCCCAGGTGCGAGGCGACGATGACCTTGGCGCCCGCGTCGGCCAGGGCCTTGACGGTGGGCAGGACGGCGCGGATGCGGCCGTCGTCGGTGATGAGGCCATTGGCCAGCGGCACGTTGAGGTCGGCGCGGACGAATACCCGCTTGCCGGCCACTCCTTCGGCGAGAAGCTCGTCGATCGTCTTCATAAAGGGACTCCTAGGGAAGGCTCTTCAGATCCGCGAGGACTGATCGATCTGCGCTGATCGATCACTACGTGGCGCAGGGCCCGGACAGCGCGGCGGCGCGCTGCCCGGGCCCTGGCTCACATCGAGGTGCCTGCTCCGGGAGTTAGAGCTGGCCGCCGACGAAGACCGTGAGGTCGACGAGGCGGTTGGAGTAGCCCCACTCGTTGTCGTACCAGCCGAGGATCTTCACCGTGTTGCCCTCCTGGACCATGGTCAGGGAGGAGTCGAAGGTGCAGGAGGCCGGGTCGCCGACGATGTCCGAGGACACGATCTGGTCCTCGGTGTAGGTCAGGAAGCCCTTGAGGTCGCCGTCGTCGGAGGCCTTCTTGAACGCGGCGTTGACCTCGTCCTTGGTGACCTCGCGCTGCAGCGTCACGACCAGGTCGGTGGCCGAACCGGTCGGGACCGGGACGCGCATGGCGATGCCGTCCAGCTTGCCCTTGAGCTGCGGGAGGACCAGAGCGGTGGCCTTGGCGGCACCGGTCGTGGTCGGGATGATGTTCTCGGCGGCGGCGCGGGCGCGGCGCAGGTCCGAGTGCGGGAAGTCCAGGATGCGCTGGTCGTTCGTGTACGCGTGAACCGTCGTCATCAGGCCCTTGACGATGCCGAAGTTCTCGTCGAGAACCTTGGCCATCGGCGCCACACAGTTGGTGGTGCAGGAGGCGTTGGAGATGATGTTGTGGTTCGCCGGGTCGTACTTGTCCTGGTTGACGCCCATCACGATGGTGATGTCCTCGTCCTTGGCCGGAGCCGAGATGAGGACCTTCTTGGCGCCGCCGGCGATGTGCTTCTCGGCGTCGGCCTTCTTCGTGAAGATGCCCGTCGACTCGATGACGATGTCGACGCCCAGCTCGCCCCACGGGATGTCGGAGGGGTTGCGCTCGGACAGGACCTTGATCGTGTGACCGTCGACGGTGATCGTGTCGGCGGTGTGCGACACCTCGGCCTTGAGGCGGCCCAGGATGGTGTCGTACTTGAGCAGGTGGGCGGTGGTCGCGGTGTCACCCAGGTCGTTGACAGCCACGATCTCGATGTCAGCACCCTGCTCCAGCAGCGCGCGGAAGTAGTTACGACCGATGCGGCCAAAGCCGTTGATGCCTACGCGGATCGTCACGAACCGATCTCCTCGTTAGGTACGCCGACTCAAGTGTCGGCGAGTTGTATGGGATGTCCCCGACCGCCTCCGACCCTACCTCTCTGAAGGCCCCGGAGTGACATCGAGTAGGGCCATACACGGCAGGGCGATCCGTACCCGTCAGTAGGGTACGGATCACCCGTGTCGATCATGCGATTGTCACGGACGGTCAGCTCTCCAGTGCCGAGAGCGCCTTGCCGATGAGGGCCGCGCGGTCGGCCGCGGCGGCGACGTGTTCCAGGCCGAAGCCCAGCAGCACCGTGTCGTCCGTGGTGACCGCTCCGTACGTCCTGAAGAGTTCACCGGTACGCGCCCAGTCCCGCAGGACGGCCGGGCTGCCCGCGGGCGGACCCGCGACGCTCCAGGGACCGAGGGACGCCTCGAAGCCCTCCGTGTCCACGGCGTTGCCGCCGACCACGAGGGAGGTGTTGTCGACGAGGACGCCGTGGCCGCCCGTGCTCGGGTCGGTGATGTAGCTGACCGACACCTCGATCGACCTGCCCGCGTACGCGCTCAGGTCGAAGGCGACCGGCTGCCAGCCGCTGGACGCGCCGGTGAGGCTGTTCCACTGTCCGCTGGACCCCGTGGCGGTGCAGCCCGCCGCGCTCACGGTCAGGTAGTGCTTGATCCAGGGGTGTTCGCGGGCGAAGAATCCGGCCTCGCACTCGGTCGGGACAGCGGCCGAGGTGGCACCGCCCGCCTCGGGGAGCGTGGTCCAGTCGTCGGCCCCGGTCGTGTGGACCTCGACGACCGCGTGGTCGTAGCCGGGCTCGGTGTCCCAGAGCATCTGGGAGCGCAGCGTCGGCTTGTCGGCGGCGGCGACCCCGGTGAGGTCGATGGTGCGGGTCAGACGCTTGTAGGCGTCGTCGGTGTGCACCGCGGCGGCCATGTACGAGCCCTCGTACGGCCCGTACGGGTTGACGGTCCCGCTGAACGCGCCCGCTCCCGCGGCGGAGGCGAACTGCGGGTACTGCGCCGCGGAGAGCGAGTCCGAGGTGACGCCGTAGGTGCCCGCCGCGTTCAGCGGGTTGCCGGGCGCGTCGCCGAGCGTTCCGGTGGCGCCGTCGAGCTCGCCGGAGCCGCTGAAGCCCTTGGCGCCGGGCGTGGACGTGCGCGAGTAGGCGCCCAGGTAGTACTGGCTGAAGTCGTTCGAGAGGGTGCCACCGCCGAGGTCGACGCTGCCGCCGGCCAGCTCGCCCGCCTCGACCAGCTTGCCGCCCTCGTTGAGATAGGCCCGCAGCTGGAGCTGGGTGGCGTTGCCGGGCCGCAGGGCGCCGGTGTAGTGGACGACGGTCCCGAAGTGGCCGAGGACGCCGAGCGCGTCCGGGGCGCCCTGGGTGGCGACGTCCCAGACCAGGGCCTTCTTTCCGTCGGCCTTCAGCGCGTCGACGTAGGTCTGCGCCTGCGTGGCGGCCGCGCCCTCCTCGGCGACCACGAGCACGTCGGCCCGCGGCCGCTCGGCCACGGTGTAGGTGAAGCGGGTGCTGGAGGTGGGCTTCCCGCTCCGGGTCTCGCCGGTGAACCAGACCTCCACCTTGTCGCCGGGGGCGCCGTCCTCGATCCTGGCGCGGTACTCGTCGAAGTAGAGGTTGTCCCTGCCGCCGTAGGTCTCGCCGCCCCGCCAGGGCCTGAGCGCCGCATGGTGCGTACGGCCGCCGTCGACGCGGTACTTGAGCTCCTTGCCGCGTACGGACTTGCGGACGACGACGGAGACTTCCTGGTCGGCGCCGCGGGAGTACGACGTCGTGAAGGCGGCCGGGGTGAAGTCGGGCGCGTCGAGGCCCACCGAGGAGGACGGCCGGTCGGGGTGGGCCGCGGTCTCGGCGACGGAGAGCGCGAACGGGACGTTCTTCTCGAACTCCTGCTCGATCAGCTTCTCGTCGTCCGGGAAGGTGAAGACCGAGGCGCAGTCCGCGGCGTTCCAGGCGTCGTCCGGGTCGAGGTCCGAAGCGGTCTGGCAGGTCGACATCTCGGGGGTGAACATCGCCGTGCCGTTGACGTTGCCCGCGTGGCCGTCGGCCTCGCCGTTGGTCGTGTAGAGCTCCGAGGAGACCTGCGGGTGGTAACCCGGGATCGCGGAGTTCTCCGGGGTTCCGGCGAGCGACTTGTAGAGCACGTCGTCCGGCGTCGGCGTCGCCACCTGCCAGCCCACTCCGTAGAGCAGCAGTTCGGCAGCCGAGTGGTAGTTGATCCCGTACGTGAAGCCGACGCGCTTCTCGAAGGTGTCGAGCGCCTTGGTCTCGGGCTCGGACGCGGGACTCGCGCCGCGGTAGGTCTCGCTGGTGGGGTTGGGTGACGAACCCTCGTCGTCGTAGCCCCACTTGTAGGCGAAGTTGCGGTTGAGGTCGACGCCGTCCCCGGTGGCGATGACGCCGTCGCCGTTCACGTCCCGCAGGTTCTTGCGCCACTGGCGGGTGTCGGCGTCCTTGAAGGTGTAGTCGTAGCCGTCGGGGTTGGCCGACAGGACGAACCACAGCTCGGTGGAGTCGACGATCTTCTTGACGCGCTTGTCCGTGGAGTAGTTGTCCAGGTAGTAGTGCATCAGCCGCCGCGTCATCTCGGGCGTGATCCACTCGCGCGCGTGCTGGTTGGACATGTAGAGCACCGACGGCTTGGAGCCGTCCTTGGTCTTCCGCGCGCCCTTGGTCAGTTTGACCGCGAGGATGTCCTGGCCGTTCAGGGTCTTGCCGATGGAGACGACCTTGGTCAGGCCGGGATTGGCCTGGCCCGTCCGGATGATCTCCTCCTGGAGGTTGCCCTTCCCGCTGTACGGGCGGAACACCCCCTGGGCGGCGTCCGCGACCCGGTTCTCCGCCTTGGCGGAGAGCGTGTGCTCGGTGAGGTCGACGCCCTGCTTCTCCAGCTTCCTGGCCTGCTGGTCGGTGACGTAGACCTCGACCGTGCTCCTGCCGTTCTTCCAGGTCGTGTCGCCGAGCTCGTGACTGTCCTGGCCGGCCGCGAGCAGCAGGGGTACCTGCTGCTTCGTGACCTCCGCGCGGAACACCTTCACGGCGTTCGCGTCGGGCTCGGGTGAACTGCCGTCCTGCGCCCGGGCGACCGGCGCCACGGCCGCACCGCCCAGCAGGAGCGCGCCGGTAGCGAGGATCGCGCTCGCTCTTCGTCTCATGAGTCCCCCTTGCACTGGTCCGCCACAGCAGCGAACGGATGCCAGGCTCATGACACTTCATGGTCAAGTCAAGGGCGCCTCGCGGGACGACGAAGCCGGTGCCGATCTCCCAAGTGGGCGTCGGCACCGGCACAGTGAGCTTCTGTCAGACAATCCGGCCGTTCTTTCACACAGCCCCCGCGGGTCCGGGAATCGCAAGCTTCTTTCGCGCCACCCCCGCTGCCCCGAGGGCCCCGCACGTCCGTCACGCCCCCGGACCCGGGAATCGCGCGGTTTCGCGCCACTCGCGCGTGTCGGGACTCGCTCATGTCCTTCACGCCACCCAGCGGATCCCGGTCAGCCCGCGAGGTTGTCCGCCATCTCCTCGGACAGGCTCGACTCCGTCCCGGGGATCCCGAGGTCCTGCGCCCGCTTGTCGGCCATCGCCAGCAGCCGGCGGATACGGCCCGCGACGGCGTCCTTGGTCAGCGGCGGGTCGGCGAGCGCGCCCAGCTCCTCCAGGGAAGCCTGCTTGTGCTCCATGCGCAGCCGCCCGGCGGCGGCGAGATGCTCCGGCACCTCGTCCGCGAGGATCTCCAGGGCGCGCTGGACGCGGGCACCGGCGGCGACGGCGGCACGCGCCGAGCGGCGCAGGTTGGCGTCGTCGAAGTTGGCGAGCCGGTTCGCCGTGGCGCGGACCTCACGGCGCATCCGCCGCTCCTCCCAGGCCAGCACCGACTCGTGCGCGCCGAGGCGGGTCAGCAGTGCGCCGATCGCGTCGCCGTCGCGGACGACCACCCGGTCCACACCGCGCACCTCGCGGGCCTTCGCCGCGATCGACAGCCTGCGGGCGGCACCGACCAGCGCGAGCGCGGCCTCCGGCCCCGGGCAGGTCACCTCGAGGGACGAGGAACGGCCGGGCTCGGTGAGCGAGCCGTGGGCCAGGAAGGCCCCGCGCCAGGCCGCCTCGGCATCGCAGGTGGCCCCCGAGACCACCTGCGGCGGCAGTCCGCGGATCGGGCGTCCACGCCCGTCCACGAGCCCTGTCTGCCGGGCCAGCTGGTCACCGCCCGCGACGACACGCACCACATAGCGCGACCCGCGGCGCAGTCCGCCGGGTGCCATCACGATCAGTTCGGAACTGTGGCCGAAGATCTCCAGAATGTCCCGCTTCAGCCGGCGCGCCGCCATCGCGGTGTCCAGCTCCGCCTCGATCACGATCCGGCCGCTCACCAGGTGAAGGCCGCCGGCGAACCGCAGGACGGCGGAGACCTCCGCCTTCCTGCAGCAGGTCCGGGTGACGGGAAGCCGGGAGATCTCATCCTTCACCGCTGCCGTCATCGCCATGGGCCGATCCTTCCATGCATCCGAAAAATACGGTCGTACGCGGCGGCCAACAGCTCCGGATCGTGCCGCGGAGATCCGTCGGTCCTGGCCACCGGCGCCAGCTCGACCGCGGCACCGAACCGCTGGGCGGCGTCGGCGAGAGATTCGCGGTCGGGCACGGCGGCCTCGTCGGCCAGCACCACGTCCAGGGCGAGTTTAGGGGCGTGTCGCCCCAAAACCTCCAAATGACGCTGCGGGGAGAAGCCTTCGGTTTCTCCGGGCTGCGGTGCGAGGTTCAGGGAGAGTACCCGGCGCGCCCGGGTCTGGCTCAGTGCGTCCAGAAGCTCGGGCACCAGAAGATGCGGAATGACCGACGAGAACCAGGAGCCGGGGCCGAGCACCACCCAGTCCGCGTCGAGGACCGCGGCCACGGCCTCGGGCACGGCCGGCGGATCGTGCGGTACGACGTGCACGGACTGGACCTCGCCGGGGGTGAGCGCCACGTTCGCCTGGCCCCGGATGGTGCCGATCGCGTCGGGCCGGTCGGGGTCGTGTCCCTTGACCAGGGCCTGGAGCTCCAGGGGCACGGCGGACATGGGCAGCACCCGGCCGTGCGCGCCGAGCAGCTTGCCGACCAGGTCGAGTGCCTGGACATGGTCGCCGAGCTGCTCCCACAGCGCGACGATCAGCAGATTGCCGACCGCGTGTTCGTGCAGTTCGCCCTTGGACTGGAAGCGGTGCTGGATGACGCGGGCCCAGGTCTGGCCCCAGTCGTCGTCGCCGCACAGCGCCGCCAGGGCCTTGCGCAGATCACCGGGCGGCAGGACGCCCAGCTCGTCGCGCAGCCGCCCGCTGGAGCCGCCGTCGTCGGCCACGGTGACGACGGCGGTGAGGTCGCCGGTGATCCGGCGCAGCGCGGCGAGCGAGGCGGACAGCCCCATGCCGCCGCCGAGGGCGACGACCTTGGGCTGCGTACCGCGGCGGCGCGGCTTGGCACCGCGCGCCGCGGCCGGCTGGCCGGCTCGGTTCCCGGGAGTCTCCCGGCGCAGCCGGCTCAGCCGCAGGGAAGTACGTCCGGTCACTCGCGCCCCATGTCCCTGTGCACGAGCACGGTCTCCACGCCCTGGGAGGCGAGGCGGGCGGCGAGCTTCTCCGCGGTCGCCACCGAGCGGTGCTTGCCGCCGGTGCAGCCGACCGCGATGGTCACGTAGCGCTTGCCCTCGCGCCGGTAACCGGCGGCGATGAGCTGGAGCAGCTCGGAGTAGCGGTCGAGGAACTCCTTGGCGCCGGGCTGGTTGAAGACGTACGCCGAGACCTCTTCGTTCAGGCCGGTGAAGGGGCGCAGCTCGGGGACCCAGTGCGGGTTGGGCAGGAAGCGCATGTCCACGACCAGGTCGGCGTCGACCGGCAGGCCGTACTTGAAGCCGAAGGACATGACGGTGGCCCGCAGCTCGGGCTCCTCCTCGCCCGCGAACTGGGCGTCCATCTTGGCGCGCAGCTCGTGCACGTTCAGGCTGGAGGTGTCGATGACCAGGTCGGCGTCACCGCGCAGCTCGCGCAGCAGCTCGCGCTCGGCGTCGATCCCGTCCACGATCCGGCCGTCGCCCTGGAGGGGGTGCGGCCGGCGCACCGACTCGAAGCGGCGCACCAAGGCCTCGTCGGAGGACTCCAGGAAGACGATCCGCCGGGTGACGTTGCGGGACTCCAGGTCGGCGAGGGATTCGCGGAGGTTGTCGAAGAACCGCCGGCCGCGCACGTCGACGACGACGGCGATCCGTGCCACGTTGCCCTGGGAACGGGCACCGAGCTCCACCATGGTGGGGATCAGGGCGGGCGGCAGGTTGTCGACGACGAACCAGCCGAGGTCCTCCAGACACTTGGCGGCCGTGGACCGGCCTGCTCCGGACATGCCGGAGATGATCACCAGCTCGGGAATGACGGCGTCCGGGACTCCCGCCCCGGCTGTCTCGATGCCCGTACCCACCTGTGCTCCGTCTTCCTGGGGCGCTTCACGCTCCGCGTGATCCTCGCCTGTCCCGCTGTGTGTGTCCCGGCCCTGCGCCGGACGTTCCTCTTCGCGCGCGTCGTTCTCGGTCATGTCTCCTGCCCCCGTCGCTCGTCCGAGGCGCCCGCGGTCACGGGCTCCTCCGCGGGGCCCGCCGTCGTCCCGGGCGCCGCGTCTTCGTCGTCCTCCATGATCTCTCCGGTGGCCGTGTTCACGGCCGGTACCGCGGGAGCGGCCTGGGCGAGAGCCACGGCGATGGTCTCCGCCGTCTTGCGCCCCACGCCGGGGACCTCGCAGATCTGGTCGATCGTCGCGGACCGGAGCCTCTTCACGGAGCCGAAGTGCTTGATCAGTGCCTGCTTGCGGGACTCGCCCAGGCCCGGCACGTCGTCCAGAGGGCCCGACCTGAAGCGTTTGGCCCGCTTGGCGCGCTGGTAGGTGATCGCGAAGCGGTGGGCCTCGTCCCGCACCCGCTGGAGGAGATACAGGCCCTCACTGCTGCGCGGCAGGACCACGGGGTCGTCCTCGCCGGGCAGCCACACCTCCTCCAGGCGCTTGGCGAGCCCGCAGACGGCGATGTCGTCGATGCCGAGTTCGTCAAGGGCCCGCTGGGCGGCGGCGACCTGCGGCCGGCCACCGTCGACGACGACGAGCTGAGGGGGGTAGGCGAAGCGCTTGGGCCGGCCGTCGTCCTCCGGGAAGGTGCTCCCGGAGAGGGGGTTCGCGTCGGCCGACGGCTCCGAGGCCCCCGACGCGGCGTCCGCGCCGTCCGTCCACTCCCCCGTCTTCTCCTTCTCGACGAGGTAGCGCTTGAAGCGGCGGGTGATCACCTCGTGCATGGAGCGGACGTCGTCCTGGCCGGCGAAGCCCTTGATCTGGAAGCGCCGGTACTCGCTCTTGCGCTGGAGCCCGTCCTCGAAGACGACCATCGAGGCCACCACGTCGTCGCCCTGGAGGTGCGAGATGTCGTAGCACTCGACCCGCAGCGGCGCGCTGTCCAGGCCGAGCGCCTCGGCGATCTCCTCCAGGGCGCGCGAGCGCGTGGTCAGGTCGGAGGCACGCCTGGTCTTGTGCAGGGCGAGCGCCTGGAGCGCGTTGCGCTGCACGGTCTCCATGAGCGCCTTCTTGTCGCCACGCTGCGGTATGCGGAGCGACACGTTCGATCCGCGGCGGGCGGTGAGCCATTCCTGAACGGGTTCCACCGGTTCGGGCAGCGCCGGGACGAGCACTTCCTTGGGAACGGAGTCGCCCTTCTCCTCGCCGTAGAGCTGCTGGAGCGCGTGCTCGACGAGGTCACCCGTGGTGACGGCCTCCACCTTGTCCGTGACCCAGCCGCGCTGTCCGCGCACGCGTCCGCCGCGCACATGGAAGATCTGGACCGCGGCTTCCAGCTCGTCCTCGGCGACGGCCATGAGGTCGGCGTCGGTCGCGTCCGCGAGGACGACCGCGCTCTTCTCCATGGCCTTCTTCAGTGCGTCGATGTCGTCGCGCAGCCGGGCCGCCCGCTCGTACTCCATCTCCTCGGCGGCCTGCATCATCTGCTGTTCCTGCCGACGGATGTACGTCCCCGTACGGCCCGCCATGAAGTCGCAGAACTCCTCGGCCAGCCCGCGGTGCTCCTCGGGCGAGACCCTGCCGACGCAGGGGGCGGAGCACTTGCCGATGTAACCGAGGAGGCAGGGCCGGCCGGTGCGGGAGGCGTTCTTGAAGACACCGGCGGAGCAGGTGCGGACCGGGAAGACGCGCAGCAGCAGGTCGACGGTGTCGCGGATGGCCCACGCGTGCCCGTAGGGACCGAAGTAGCGCACGCCCTTCTTCTTGTGGCCGCGCATCACCTGCACGCGCGGGAACTCCTCGTTCATCGTCACGGCGAGGTAGGGGTAGCTCTTGTCGTCGCGGTACTTGACGTTGAACCGGGGGTCGTACTCCTTGATCCAGGAGTACTCCAGCTGAAGGGCCTCGACCTCCGTGGACACGACCGTCCACTCCACCGACGCGGCCGTGGTGACCATCGTGCGGGTGCGCGGGTGGAGATTCGCCAGGTCCTGGAAGTAGCTCGCCAGGCGCTGACGCAGGCTCTTCGCCTTTCCGACGTAGATCACCCGGCGGTGCTCGTCGCGGAATTTGTACACCCCGGGAGAGTCCGGGATCTGTCCCGGCTTGGGGCGGTAGCTGGAGGGATCGGCCATGTCACACACCCTACTGGCGCGGGCCGACAGCGCGGTCGGCTCCCGGTACGCCTGTGGAAAACCTCGCGGAGCCGGCCGCGGCGTCGGCGCGGGCCCCGCGGGACGCTCAGGACGAGCGCGGTGAGGGCTCCCGCGACGATCGTCCCCGTGCTCTCCGCGCGGCACCCGGGATGCGTCGTTTCCGGCCACCGGGGTCGCGTCGTACCGGGCTCCCCGGTGAGGGTCGGGAAGGGACGGAGCGCGTCCGGGGGGCTGCGGTGAGCCATGTTGAGCATCAGGTGTTGTCGGGACTTGGTCAACACGCTTCAATGCGGGGGAACTCGGGGCGTGAACGGCGAAACCCGCGCGTGTACGGCCCCCGCGCGCCCACCGGGTGGCGCCGATGAACCGCTCCCACGGTCTGACCAGCCGTGGTGAACATCCACAGAAAGGCCCCTGCATGCGCACCCGCACACAGCACGCGGACGTCGCCACGACGGAACTGGAAACGGCCCTGCGGGGCGGCCCCTTCCACGTCGCACTGCGCGCGGCGATCACCGCCCGCGGGCTGCCGCTGCAGCGCGTGCAGCACCATCTGTCGCGATACGGCGTCAGAGTCGGGGTGACGAGCCTGAGCTACTGGCAGCAGGGCGCCCGCCGCCCCCAGCGCCCCGAGTCGCTGCGGGCGGTCCGCGCCCTGGAGGAGATACTCCAGCTTCCCGACGAGTCCCTGATCAGGCTGCTGGCCGAGGCCGAGGAGCGCTCGGATCCGGAACGTCCCACGGGGCGTTCCTACCGTTCCCTCGTGGAGGCCTCCGGTGTCCTGGAACGGCTGCTGGCCGAACTGGAGTCCCCGCTCGACGGCGGTCTGCACACGCTCGGCCATCACGAGCGGGTGCGCATAGGCGCCCGTCGCGAACTGCTGGGCCGTGAGTCGCACCACATAGTGCGCGCACACAAGGACGGCGTGGACCGCTATGTGGCCATCCACCACGGCGACCCCGGATGCGCACCGGAGCGGACGACGGTCCGGGCCCTGGAGAACTGCCGTACGGGCCGGGTGCGCTGGCACCGCGACACCGGCGTACTCGTCGCCGAACTGCTCTTCGACACCCGACTGCGGGCAGGCGAGACGTTCCTCTTCCGCTACGCCTTCGAGGACGGCACGGCCGGGACGTCCAGCGAGTACGTCCGGGGCTTCGGCTTCGCGGGCGGACAGTACGCGCTCCAGGTGCACTTCACCGAGAACGCGCTGCCGGTGCGCTGTCACCGCTTCACCCAGCACTCGGCCGCCGCGCCCCGCAGCGGCCGGCAGGAGCTGCCGCTGAGCGGTCACCACCGCTCGGTGCACCTGGTCGAGCCGCGCGTGCGGTCCGGGATCGTCGGGATCGGCTGGGACTGGGAGTGACCGCCCGCCCGGGTGCGGACCCGGCCGGGCCGGCGACCGCACCCGGGCTCAGGCGCCCGGCCCCGCGACGATGTTCCCGTTCTTCTCCTCGACGGACAGCTCGTGGAGCGGCACGGTGGCCGGCGCCCGCAGCACCTTGCCGGTCCCGGCGTCGAACTCGCTGCCGTGACACGGGCACACGAGGGTCGTGCCCTGCAGCTTGTTGATGGCGCACCCCGCGTGGGTGCAGATCGAGCTGAACGCCTTGAGTGAACCGTCCCCGGCGCGGCTGACCACGACGTTGTGGTCCTCGTAGAGCTGAGCACCCCCCTTGGAGACCTCGCTCCCCGAACCGAGGACGACGGGAGCGGTCGGCGTGGCGGGGGTCCCACCACCACCGCCGCTGCCGGAGCACGCGGCGAGGCCGAGCCCGGCGACCGGGGTGAGCGCCGCTCCCCGCAGGACGGTACGACGGCTCGCGGACGGACGGCCGGACATGGCATCTCCACTGGTCGGGGCGCCGGCGGACACTCGCCCGACGGCGACGGGGCTGAACACGGCAAGGAGACCGCGCACCGACCGTACCGGCACAGATCGTCCCGCTCGTCACGGGTCGGCCCGCGCGACCCCGGACGTAAACGCTTGCGCAAACGCATGCGTAAGCGTTTACGCGAGTGAGCCGGATGAGATACGTTCACCCGCGAGCGACCGCGTCCGTTCGGGGAGCGGCATCAAGGTGTTCGGTTCGCGGACCGGCGTCCCGGTTCCGTCCGCCGGCCGGCACCGGGGCTTCTTCACGGTCGGCGACCGGGACCCGGGAAGGAGCGGCATGGCGACGATGGCCGATGTGGCCCGGCGGGCGGGCGTGTCCATCGCGACCGTCTCGCACGTCCTCAACCGCACCCGCCCGGTGCTGCCCGTGACACGCCAGGCCGTTCTCGACGCGATCGACGAGCTGGGCTACACGCCCAACACACTCGCCCGTTCACTCGTCACCTCCCGTACGCGGTCCATCGGCCTCGCGGTGTCGGCGATCAGCAACCCCTACTTCACGGAGATCCTCCAGGGCGTCGAGGCCGGGGCCCTGGAGCACGGCTACGGCCTGCTGATCGCCGATCCGCACGACGACCCCGGGCACGAGCGCAAAGTCGTCCGGCTGCTGCACGAACGGCGCGTGGACGGAATGATCATCGCGCCGTCGGCGGCTCCCGACGCGCTCCTGCGCTACCTCGAGCAGCACGACGTACCCACCGTCCTCCTGGACCGGCTCGTGGACGCTCCCGCCGGAAGCGGCTTCCACTACGACCAGGTCTGCTCCGAGAACACCGCGCCCATGGCGAGCCTGGTGACCCACCTCGCCGAGCGAGGGCACCGGCGTATCGGGCTGGTCGCGGGCCTGCCCGGACTCAGTACCACCGCGGAACGGATCACCGGCTACCGGCACGGCCTCGCGCGGGCCGGGCTCCCCTACGACGAACGGCTCGTGGCGCACGGCGGCTCCCGGACGGAGGCGGCCGAGGAGGCCACCCACCGGCTGTTGTCGCTCGGGGCGCCGCCGGGCGCGCTCGTCACCGGCGACAACGCCATGACCGTCGGTGCGCTCCGGGCCCTGCGCGACCGGGGTCTGTCCGTGCCCGGGGACCTGGCCCTGTGCTGCTTCGACGACTTCTCCTGGGCGGATCTGTTCACACCACGGCTCACCGTGATCGCCCAGCCGAGCAAGGAGATCGGCGCCACGGCCGTCCGGCTGCTCCTGGAACGGCTGGCGTCCCCGCACCTGGAGTGCCGCACCGTCCGGCTTCCCTCCGCCTTCGTCCACCGCACCTCGTGCGGCTGCCCCGAAGGCGTCGCACACACCGAGAGTCCCGGGACCGGGATACCGAGGAAAGGACCCGAGTCGTGATCGTCGTCGCCGGTGAGGCTTTGATCGATCTGGTGCCGCAGGACTCCGGCGCCCTGGCAGAACTGCTGCCTCGCCTGGGCGGCGGCCCTTACAACACGGCGGTGGCGCTCGGCCGTCTCGGCTCGGCCACCGCCTTCTGCTCCCGCGTCTCCCGCGACGCGTTCGGCGAGGCCCTCCTCGACGGACTCGTGGACGCCGGCGTCGACGTGTCGTCCGTACAGCGCGGGGGTGAACCGACGACGCTGGCCGTCGCCACGGTCGGGGCGGACGGCTCGGCCGCTTACTCCTTCTACGTCGAGGGCACGGCGGACCGTCTCTTCACCGCCCCGGGCCGGCTCCCCGTCGGGGCAAGGGCGGTGTCCTTCGGGACCTGTTCACTCGTCCTGGAACCGGGCGCGAGCGCGTACGAGGAGCTGATGCGGACCGCCTCCGCGCAGGGCGTCTTCACGGCCCTCGACCCGAACATCCGCGCCGGTCTGATCCCCGACCCGGACGCCTACCGGGCCCGGTTCAAGAGCTGGCTGCCGTCGGTGTCGCTGCTCAAGCTGTCCGAGGAGGACGCCCGGTGGCTCGGCGGCACCCCGCTCGAGTGGCTGGCCGCCGGCCCCTCGGCGGTGGTGATCACCCAGGGCGGTGACGGTCTGACCGCGTTCACCCGGGACGGCGCCGTGCATTCCGTGCCCGGCGAACCGGTGGACGTGGTGGACACCATCGGCGCCGGTGACACCGTGAACGCGGCACTGCTGCACGGCCTTTCCGTCCGGGACGCCCTGTCCCCGACCGCGCTGGCGGAGCTGGGCCCCCGGGGCTGGACCGGGCTTCTGCGCTTCGCGGCCCGCGCGGCGGCCGTCACCTGCTCCCGCGCCGGAGCCGAGCCGCCGTACGCCCGCGAACTCGGCGACCTGTAGGGACACCGGACCGCCGTCCCTCGGTCCTCGAACCGCGTGCGGTCGCGTTCTCGACGGACGGCGCCCCGCGGGGAGTTCCCGCGGGGCGCCGTCCGTCGCGACATGGCCGACCGGTCCGGCGGAGCGGACCGGTCGGGTCAGGCCTTTCGGGCCCGCGTGGTCTTCTTCTCGGGGGTCACCTTCTTGACGGCCGCCTTCGTGGCGGTCTTCTTCGCAGTGGCCGCCTTCTTTGTGGCCGTGCTGTTGACGGTCTTGGTGGCCATCTTCCTCGCCGTCGTCCCGGCGGCGACCGTCTTCTTGGCGGCCGTCTTGCGCGGGGCCTTCACGGGAGCGGCGTCGCTGATCCTGTCGGCGCCGAGGATCTCGCGCAGGAACTTGCCCGTGTGGCTGGCCGGAACGCCGGCGACCTCCTCGGGGGTGCCCTCGGCGATCACGAGACCGCCGCCGTTGCCGCCCTCGGGTCCCATGTCGATGACCCAGTCCGCGGTCTTGATGACGTCGAGGTTGTGCTCGATGACGATGACCGTGTTGCCCTTGTCGACCAGACCGGACAGCACCGTGATGAGCTTGCTGATGTCCTCGAAGTGCAGTCCGGTGGTCGGCTCGTCGAGGACGTACACGGTGCGGCCGGTGGAGCGCTTCTGGAGCTCGCTGGCGAGCTTGACGCGCTGCGCCTCACCGCCGGACAGCGTCGGCGCGGACTGGCCGAGCCTGACGTAGCCGAGGCCGACGTCGTTGAGCGTCCTGAGGTGACGGGCGATCGCCGGCACGGCCTCGAAGAAGCCGAGCGCCTCCTCGATCGGCATGTCCAGGACCTCGGAGATGGACTTGCCCTTGTAGTGGACCTCCAGGGTCTCCCGGTTGTAGCGCGCTCCGTGGCAGACCTCGCAGGGGACGTACACGTCCGGCAGGAAGTTCATCTCGATCTTGATGGTGCCGTCGCCGGAGCAGTTCTCGCAGCGGCCGCCCTTGACGTTGAAGGAGAAGCGGCCGGGCAGATAGCCCCGCACCTTCGCCTCGGTGGTCTCGGCGAACAGCTTGCGGACATGATCGAAGACACCGGTGTACGTCGCCGGGTTGGAGCGGGGCGTGCGGCCGATGGGCGACTGGTCCACGTGCACGACCTTGTCGACGAGGTCGTCGCCGTCCACGCGCGTGTGGCGCCCCGGCACGTTCCTCGCGCCGTTCAGCTCACGGGCCAGGTGCGTGTACAGGATGTCGTTGACCAGTGTCGACTTGCCGGAACCCGAAACGCCGGTGACGGCGGTGAGGACGCCCAGCGGGAAGGACACGTCGATGTCCTGGAGGTTGTTCTCGCGGGCGCCGTGCACCGTGAGCCTGCGGCCCGGGTCGGCGGGACGGCGGACGTCCGGGGTCGGGATCTCCTTCTTGCGCGACAGGTACTGGCCGGTCATCGACTCGGGGTTGGCGAGCAGTTCCTTCAAGGGGCCGCTGTGCACGACCTTGCCGCCGTGCTCGCCCGCGCCGGGGCCGATGTCGACGACCCAGTCGGCGACCTTGATGGTGTCCTCGTCGTGCTCGACGACGATGAGCGTGTTGCCCATGTCGCGGAGGCGGACGAGGGTCTCGATCAGCCGGTGGTTGTCACGCTGGTGCAGACCGATGGAGGGCTCGTCGAGGACGTACAGGACGCCGACGAGTCCGGAACCGATCTGGGTGGCCAGACGGATGCGCTGGGCCTCGCCGCCGGAGAGGGTACCGGCCGCGCGGTTCAGCGACAGATAGTCGAGGCCCACGTCGACCAGGAAGCGCAGCCGTTCGTTGACCTCCTTCAGGACGCGCTCGGCGATCTTCTTGTCGCGCGCGTTGAGCTTCAGCTTCCCGAGGAAGTCCGCGCAGTCGCTGATGGACATGGCGGCGACCTCGGCGATGGACTTCTCCATGACCGTGACCGCCAGGACCAGCGGCTTCAGCCGCGTGCCCTGACAGGTGGGACAGGGCACCTCGCGCATGTAGCCCTCGAAGCGCTCGCGGCTGGCGTCGCTCTCGGACTCGCTGTGGCGCCGCTTGACGAAGGGGACGGCCCCTTCGAAAGGCGTGGTGTACACGCGCTCGCGTCCGTACCGGTTGCGGTAGCGGACCTCGATCTGCGTCTTGTGGCCGTAGAGCAGGGCTTTCTTGGCGCGCTGCGGCAGCCCGGCGAAGGGGATGTCGGTCCGGAAGCCCAGCGCGTCCGCGAGGGCGCCGATCAGCCGGCCGAAGTAGTCCTTGGTGTGTCCGTGCGACCAGGCGTGGATGGCGCCCTCGTCGAGGGACTTGTCCTCGTCCGGGACGATCAGCTCGGGGTCGACCTCCATCCGCGTGCCGATGCCCGTGCACTCGGGGCAGGCGCCGAACGGCGAGTTGAAGGAGAAGGAGCGGGGCTCCAGCTCTTCGAAGGACAGATCGTCGTACGGGCAGTACAGGTGCTCCGAGTACATGCGCTCGCGCTCGGGGTCGTCCTCGGGGAGGTCGACGAAGTCGAGCACGACCATGCCGCCGGCCAGGCCGAGGGCGGTCTCCACGGAGTCGGTGAGACGGCGCTTGGCGGAGTCCTTCACCGTGAGACGGTCGATGACCACCTCGATGGTGTGCTTCTCCTGCTTCTTCAGGGTCGGCGGCTCGCTGAGCTGGATCGTCTCGCCGTCGACCCGGGCACGGCTGTACCCCTTGGTCTGGAGGTCGGCGAAGAGGTCGACGAACTCTCCCTTGCGCTCGCGCACCAGCGGCGACAGGACCTGGAAGCGGCTCCCCTCCGGGAGCTCCAGCACCTTGTCGACGATGGCCTGCGGCGACTGGCGCGTGATGGGACGGCGGCACTCGGGGCAGTGCGGCTTGCCGATGCGCGCGAACAGCAGCCTCAGGTAGTCGTAGACCTCGGTGATGGTGCCGACCGTCGAGCGCGGGTTGCGCGAGGTCGACTTCTGGTCGATGGAGACGGCCGGGGAGAGACCCTCGATGAAGTCCACGTCCGGCTTGTCCATCTGGCCGAGGAACTGCCGGGCGTACGAGGACAGGGACTCCACGTAGCGCCGCTGGCCCTCGGCGAAGATCGTGTCGAAGGCGAGGGAGGACTTGCCCGACCCCGACAAGCCCGTGAAGACGATGAGCGAGTCGCGCGGGAGGTCGAGCGAGACATTCTTCAGGTTGTGCTCGCGCGCTCCACGGACGATGAGACGGTCGGCCACGCCGGTCCGTACCTTTCTTCAGAGAAGTGACAGGGGCCGCGGGCCCCCGTCATCTCAGACTAGGGCGAGCCACTGACAGCGCCGGTTGCTTTCGCTGGTTCACAACAATCCCGGGCCATCCAGCATGCCCGACGCCACCGTCGAGCCTATAGCACGCGCATTCGATTTACGGGGGTGGCCGACCAGCTTCACCCGATCGTGTGGCGGGGCTAGGGTCGACCTCATGATGGATCATGTGCGCGACCTGGCGTCTGTACGTGACGCGACGGAACGACTGCTCACCGCGGTCACCAAACTGGACAACGCCGCCGTGGCCGAGCCGTCACGGCTTCCCGGCTGGAACCGCGGGCATGTGCTCGCCCACCTGTCCCGCAACGCCGACGCCCTGGTGAACGTCCTGGAGGGGCGTCCCATGTACGCCTCCGCGAGCACGCGGGACGCCGACATCGAACGGGACGCGCCGCGCCCCCTGGAGACCCAGCTGGCGGACCTGAGGGAGAGCGGGGCCCGCTTCCTTCGGACGGGAGCCGCCCCCGCGGACTGGTCCCGCACGGTGGCGCTGCGCAACGGGGTCACCGACTCCGCGGCCCGGGTGCCGTTCCGGCGCTGGGTCGAGGTCGACCTGCACCACGTGGATCTGGGCATCGGGTACGAGCTGGAGGATCTGCCGGAGGAGTTCGTGACCCGGGAGATCGACTTCCTCGCGGAGCGGTTCGCCGGCCACAAGGACGTGCCCTCCACGGCACTGGACGCCGGAGACGGCCGGGAGTGGACCACGGGCGGCGGCGCCGAGGGCGGACCGGTCGAGGTCCACGGCCCGGCGGCCGATCTGCTCGGCTGGCTCTGCGGCCGCCGCGACGGCTCCGGGCTGACGGTACGCGGCGGCCCGCTTCCGGCGCTGCCTCCGCTATAGGCTGCCGTCATGACGTACAGCGGAGCGGTGACGGTCGGCGGCCCGGCCGACGTGCACGAGCTGCAGGACCTGATGATCTCCAAGGTCGCGGTCGGCCCCATGGACAACAACGCGTATCTGCTGCGCTGCCGGGCCACCGACGAGCAGCTTCTGATCGACGCGGCGAACGACGCCTCGACACTGCTCACCCTGATCGGCGACGACGGCATCGCGTCCGTCGTGACCACCCATCAGCACGGCGACCACTGGCAGGCGCTGACCGAGGTCGTGGCCGCCACGGGCGCGCGCACCTACGCGGGCAGGGACGACGCGGACGGCATCCCGGTACCGACGGACGTCCCCCTCCAGGACGGCGACACGGTCAAGGTCGGCAACGTGGAACTCACCGCACGCCACCTGGTCGGGCACACGCCGGGCTCGATCGCCCTCGTCTACGACGACCCGCACGGTCACCCGCACGTGTTCACGGGCGACTGCCTCTTCCCGGGGGGTCCTGGACGGACAACACGCCCCGAGGACTTCAAGTCGTTGATGTCGGGCCTGGAGGCGAAGGTCTTCGTGCTCCCGGACGAAACCTGGATCTACCCGGGCCACGGCAACGACACCACCCTCGGCACGGAGCGGCCCCACCTCGCGGAGTGGCACGCACGAGGCTGGTAACCGTCCAACGTCGACCGGTTCTGTACGGCCGGGCCGCACCCGTGCGTCAGCGATGACGAAGGCTGGTAGCGCCTCGCGGCGGAAGGGGCGGGGCTTACGGTCCGAAGGCGATCGTGACTGTTCGTGTCGCTGACGTCAGCGTGACGGAGGACGCCCCCAGCGAGACGCGCATGCACATGGCCCGCCGGTAAAAGGGCCCCGCAGGCCGGGCCTGCCGCTGGTCAGCCGACGCCGTCCAGCAGCAGGCCCGGCCGGATGTCGAACCACGCGCGCTCCTGCCGCCAGGCCTGGGCGGCGCCGACCAGCAGCCGGGCTCAGCCCGTCAATGGTGAGCGATCTCCACCGGTGGCCGTTCGGGATGTCCACCAGCGCCTCGACGCACTCCTCCTGCGGCACGTGTCGGCGTCCCTCGTCCGGCCCGGTGCGACCACCGCTCGTTGAGCCGACCGGGCCGAGCTGAACGGGTTCGGAGCGGGGTTCCCCTGGGCCCGCCCGACAGCGCCATAGGGTCAGACTCCGCATCCCTGCGCGAGGCAGGACGGCATCCCTGGGAGACCCGGCATGCTGCCGCCCGCCCCCTGGCGCGGTCGCCCCGGCGACGACAGGTGCCTGGTGTGAGGAGTACGGATGAACGGCTGGGCCGTCATGGTCGCCGGGGCTGTGGTCGTCGGATACGGGGCGCTCTCCCGGCGCTTGTCAACCACGGTGCTCTCGGGACCGCTGGTGTTCATGCTGTGCGGGCTGGCGATCGGCCCGCTGGGCCTGGACCTGCTGGACCGGGCGAAGGATCCCGAGGTCACGCGGACACTGCTCGAAAGCGCACTGGTACTCCTGTTGTTCGCGGACGCGGCGGGGATCAGGTCCCGGGACCTGCGCCGGGAGGAGTTCCTGCCGCTGCGGCTGCTCGCGGTCGGCCTGCCGGCCACGATCGCTCTGGGATGGCTGGCGGCCTGGCCCCTGTTGCCAGGCCTGGGCGTGTGGGAGCTGGCCCTGGCCGCCGTCATCCTCGCGCCGACGGACGCCGCGCTCGGGCAGCAGGCCTTCTCCAACAAGCGGGTGCCCCCGCTGATCCGCGGCGGCCTGACCATCGAATCCGGTCTGAACGACGGCCTGGCCCTGCCGTTCTTCGTCCTGGCACTCGCCGCGGCGGGCGAGGGCCACGGCCATCCGGGCGTCGCCGACACGTTCCTGCGCGCGTTACTGCTGAGCAGCGTGATCGGAGTCGCGGCCGGCTGGGGCGGGGCGAGCCTGTTGCGCTGGTCGCTCATGAGGGGATGGAGCAGCTCCGACTGGCGACAGTTCCTGGTACTCGTCGTCCCGGTCATCGCATACGTCCTGTGCGCCGTGAGCGAGGGCAGTGGCTTCATCGGTGCCTGGGTCGCCGGTCTGGCCTTCGGCATCCACCTGCGCCGCACCCCCGCCGGTCTGGGCGTCCGTCCTGAGGACGCGGATCCCGCGCAGAGCACCAGCTTCACCGAACGCCTCGGCCTCCTGCTCGCCTCGCTCAGTTTCCTCGTCTTCGGCGCGGTCATCCTGGGACCGACACTTGAGCACCTGACGTGGCGCGTGGTCGTCTACGCGCTGCTCAGCCTGACTGTCATCCGGATGCTGCCCGTCGCACTCGCCCTGGCCGGCACCGGCCTGCGCCCCGCCTCCGTCGCGTACATCGGCTGGTTCGGCCCGCGGGGGCTGGCTTCCCTGGTGTTCGGCCTGCTCGCCCTGGAAGAACACCTGCCCGGGGGGACCTTGCTGAGCGAGGTCATCGCCGTGACCGTGGGCCTGAGCATCATGCTCCACGGAGCCTCGGCTCCCTTCCTGGGCGACCGCTACGGCGCATGGTTCACCAGGACCCTCCGCGTCACGCCAAACCTGCGGGAAGACGCACTCGCGGACCACGGGGCCCCACGCCGGGAAGGTGGAGTATGAGCACTTCCGACATCGACTTCGAGTCGGTCTTTCACGCCCTGCCAGGCGCCGTCGCCCTGCTCGGCCCGGACCTGGTGTTCGCCGACGCCGACAAGGCCTACCTGTCGCTGTCCGGCCGCACTCGTGAGGAGGTGATGGGCCGCTACCGGCTCTGACCGGAGTTCCGTGATGGTCGATCTGCAAGGTTGACGCGGCCTTCGACGATGCCTGAGCTCCAGTGGAGGGTGAGGTCTGCGGTGACGGCGTCGAGGCCCTGTCGGAGGAAGCCGGCGAAGCCGCTGATGCTCTGACCGCATAGGTTCCCCGGGGGTGTGGGCAACACGCGCAAGAACCCGGAGGCCTTCGCCCGTCTCATCCACGACGTCGAGACGAGGATCTTCGACGTACTGCCGGACGAGACGTGGGTGTACCCCGGCCACGGCAACGACACGACGCTGGGCGTTGAGCGCCTGCATCTGCCGGAGTGGCACGCGCGAGGTTGGTGAACGTGAGAGCGACCGGCACTCGGGGCGCGGCACCTCGGTCACGCCCCGAGTGAACCGGGCAGCCCACACGCGGGGCACCTCACCCCGCACCGCGTGAACGGAGTGCCGTGCACGCCCGCGCGAAACGGACGACCGCGTCGGGTGCGTCGGGTGCGTCGGAGGGTTGTGACGCAAGTGTTCACGGGACTGCAACACACGTTCCCACCATGCGGACAATTACCGCTGTGACCTGGACAAACGACCTGGTTCGCTGCCACTCTCCCGCCATGCATCGACCCCAACGCGCCCTGCGCCGTGCCGCGTCCGCCGGAACCGTCGCCCTGCTCGCCCTCGCCGTGGGCTGTGCCCCGCAGCCCGAGGACAAGGCATCCGGCAAGGCTTCCGGGAGCACCGCCGAGACCTGCGCCAAGGGCTCGTTGAGCACCCAGGCCGCGGGCAAGCTCACCATCGCGACCGACGAGCCCGCGTACGAGCCGTGGTTCAAGGACGACAAGCCCGCCAACGGCAAGGGCTTCGAGTCGGCGGTGGCGTACGCCGTGGCCAAGCAGCTCGGCTACGCCGACGGCGATGTCGTCTGGCAGAGCGTGCCGTTCAACAAGGCCTTCGCGCCCGGTGCGAAGAGCTTCGACTTCGACATCAACCAGGTTTCGATCAGCGCCGAGCGCAAGAGGGCCGTGGACTTCTCGTCCGGCTACTACGACGTGCGCCAGGCCGTCATCGCGCTGAAGAACTCCAAGGCGGCCAGGGCGACGAGCCTCGCGGACCTCAAGGACCTGAAGCTGGGCGCGCAGGTCGGCACCACCAGCCTGAACTACATCGACGACGTGGTGAAGCCGGACCAGAAGGCGGCCGCCTACGCGAAGAACGACCAGGCCAAGTCCGCGCTGAAGAACGGCCAGGTCGACGCCATCGTCACCGACCTGCCGACCGCCTTCTACATCACGGCCGCCGAGGTGACCGACGCGAGGATCGTCGGACAGTTCGAGAACCAGGGCGGTACGCCCGAGCAGTTCGGACTCGTCCTCGACAAGGGCAGTGCCCTGACCTCCTGCGTGACGAAGGCCGTGGACGCCCTGCGCGCGGACGGCACGCTCGCGAGGATCGAGAAGCAGTGGCTGTCCGAGGCCGTCGACGCCCCGGTGCTCAAGTGACGGCGACGAAGGAGGAGTCGGGAGAGGACGCCGCCGACGGAGAGATGCCCGGCGGCGACACCACCGACGGGCACGAGGCGTACGTCCCCTCGCCGCGCAGGATCGAGCGTGAGCGCCACCACCGCCGCCGGGCCCGCCGGTCGGCGGCGCTGGCCGCGCTCTCCACGCTCGTCACGGCCGTGGTGCTGTACCTCGTCGTCGTCGACGCGCCGGGCTGGCCGCGCACGAAGGAGACGTTCTTCGACGCGTCGTTCGCGCGTGAGGCGTTCCCGAAGGTCCTCGAAGGCCTGTGGCTGAACCTCCGGCTCTTCGTGGTGTGCGGCGTCGTGGTGCTGGTGCTCGGCACGCTGACAGCCGTGGCGCGTACGCTGCGGGGACCGATGTACTGGCCGGTGCGCGCCCTCGCCACCGCGTACACCGACTTCTTCCGCGGTCTGCCGCTGATCATCTGTCTGTCGATCGTCGTGTTCGGGGTACCGGCGCTCCAGTTGCAGGGCGTCACCAACGACCCCGTCCTGCTCGGCGGTGCGGGACTGGTGCTGACGTACTCGGCGTACGTCGCCGAGGTCGTCCGCGCCGGCATCGAGTCCGTGCACCCCTCGCAACGGGCCGCGGCACGTTCACTGGGCCTCACCACGCGGCAGACCCTGCGCCATGTGGTGCTGCCACAGGCCGTCCGCCGCCAGGTCCCGCCGCTCCTCAACGACATGGTGTCCCTGCAGAAGGACACCAGCCTCGTCTCGATCGGCGGCGCGGTGGAGGCGATGCGCTCCGCGGACATCATCGTGGGCCGCAGCCTCAACTACACGG
This sequence comes from Streptomyces sp. NBC_00386, assembly GCF_036063235.1. Classification (NCBI taxonomy): domain Bacteria; kingdom Bacillati; phylum Actinomycetota; class Actinomycetes; order Kitasatosporales; family Streptomycetaceae; genus Streptomyces; species Streptomyces sp. NBC_00386. Next base: position 7,052,780 of record NZ_CP107950.1, on the reverse strand, counting down.
CGTACATCGTCGCGGCGCTGCTCTTCGTGGCCCTGACCATCCCCATGACGCGCTTCACCGACTGGGTCACCGCCCGTATGGACCGGCGCCGCAGCCAGGGAGGCATCGTATGAGCCAGGCCCCCGTCCCCGACGGCCCGATGCTGCGGATGGAGTCCGTCCGCAAGACCTTCGGCGAGTCGGTCGTCCTGCGGAACGTCGACCTGGAGGTCGCCCCGCACACCGTGACCACGCTGATCGGCGCCTCCGGCTCCGGCAAGTCCACGCTGCTGCGCTGCGCCAACCTCCTGGAGGAGATCGACGACGGCGCGATCTGGCTGGACGGCGAGGAGATCACCGACCCGCGGGCCGACCAGGACGCGGTGCGCCGGCGGATCGGCGTCGTCTTCCAGGCGTACAACCTCTTCCCTCACATGACCGTCCTGGAGAACATCACCCTCGCCCCGCGCCGGGTGCACGGCGTGAGCCGCGCGGACGCCGAGGCACACGCACGTGAACTGCTCGAACGGCTCGGACTCGGCGCCAAGGCGGCCGAATATCCGGACAGGCTGAGCGGTGGCCAGCAGCAACGGGCCGCGATCGTCCGCGCCTTGGCGGTGCGCCCCAAACTGCTCCTTCTGGACGAGATCACCGCCGCCCTGGACCCCGAACTGGTGGGCGAGGTGCTGAACGTCGTCCGTGACATGAAGGCGGACGGCATGACCATGGTCCTGGCCACCCACGAGATGGGCTTCGCCCGTGAGGTCTCGGACCAGGTCTGCTTCCTGGAGGGGGGCGTGATCCTGGAGCGCGGCACGCCCGAGCAGGTCTTCGGGGACCCGCGGCAGGAGCGCACCCGGCGCTTCCTCAGGCGGATCGTGGAGGCGGGACGCCTGTGAAGCCCGGGCGCCCGTGACCCTCGGACGCCCGGGGCCGGGCGGACTCGGAGCCGGGGACGGTTTCCGGCGGGCGCGAAGTCGGACGTCCGCGGCCTCGACTGTCCGCCCGGCGAGCCGTGGTCAGGTGTCCGCGCGCCCCGTTCCCGCGAGCGCCGCCACCCGCTCCACCCCGAACGCGTACCCCTGCACGCCGCAGCCCGCGATGACCCCGTCGGCACGCAGCGAGACGTACGAGTGGTGCCGGAACTCCTCACGCTGGTGGATGTTGGAGATGTGGACCTCCACCACCGGAAGTCCGTCACAGGTGTTGAGCGCGTCGAGGATGGCGACGGAGGTGTGCGAGTAGGCGGCCGGGTTGATGACGATCCCCGCGTGATTCCGGCGGGCCTCGTGGATCCAGTCCACCAGCTCGCCCTCGTGGTTGGACTGCCGGAAGTCCACCGTGCCACCGTGTGCGGCCGCCGCCTTGGCGCACAGCGCCTCGACGTCCGCCAGCGTGTCGGAACCGTAGATCTCCGGCTGCCGCTGCCCGAGGAGGTTCAGGTTGGGGCCGTTGAGAATCATGATCGGGGCGTTGGCGAGGGTGCGGGGCACGTTTCCTCCGGTCCTTCGGGTCTGCCGGCCCGTCAAGGACCGCTGCTCGGAACCGGTTTATCACGATGCACCGAAAGGGTGACGGCTCGTACGCTCTCGCCATGACGACGCCCGCGTACCCTCCCAAGCCCGTACCCGGCGACCGGATAGCCGTGATCTCGCCGTCCAGCGGCCTGCCCGGCCTCCTGCCGCTCCCGTACGAACTGGGCCTGGAGCGGCTGCGCAAGGAGTTCGGCCTGGAACCGGTCGAATACCCGTCGACCCGGAGGATGGGGTCGACGCCGCGGGAGCGGGCCGACGACATCCACGCCGCGTTCGCCGATCCGACGGTCAAGGCGGTCATCGCGTCCATCGGCGGCGACGACCAGATCACCGTGCTGCCGCTGCTGGACCGCGTGTTGATCCGGGCGCATCCGAAGCCGTTCTTCGGATACAGCGACAACACGAACCTCCTCGTCCACCTGTGGAACGCCGGGATCGTCGGCTATCACGGCGCGACGGTCATGTGCGAGCTCGGCAGGCCGGGTGCCATGGACCCGCTGACCGCGGAATCGCTGCGGGCCGCCCTGTTCACGTCCGGGCCGTACGAGCTGCGTCCCGCCGGCCGTTTCCGCGAGGTGGACGTGCCGTGGGAGGCGCCGGAGAGCTTCCTCGCCGAGCCGCGGACCGGGCCGGGCACGGGGTGGACCTGGATCCGTCCGGACAGGGTGGTCGAGGGCCGCTCCTGGGGCGGCAACATCGAGATCCTGTCGTGGCTGCTGATGGCCGACCGGGAGATCGCCCGTGATCCTTCCGTGTACGACGGTCACGTGCTCTTCCTGGAGACCTCGGAGGACATGCCCGGGGCCGACGACGTCTTCTGGATCCTGCGCGCGATGGGCGAGCGCGGCCTGCTGCGGCGCTTTCCGGCCCTCCTGATGGGCCGCCCGAAGGCGTGGTCGTTCAAGCGGCCCCTCGAACCGGAGGCCAGGGCCCGTTACGCCCGCGACCAGCGCGAAGCGGTCCTCCGGGCCGTCGGCGTATACGCCCCGGACATGATGGTCGTCCTCGATGTGGATCTCGGTCACACCGATCCGCAGGTCGTCATCCCCTATGGAGGGATCGTCCGGGTCGACGGCCCGGCCCGGCGCATCACCGTCACCTACTGACGCACGCCGCGCTCCCGTACGCCCCCGTAACCACTGGTCACTGTGGGTAGTTGATCCGGCATGCACGACGTACGCACCGTAAGGGCGCCTTCCATGCTGCGGCTCGCCGCCGCGTCACTGACCGGGACGGCCATCGAGTTCTACGACTTCTTCGTCTACGGGACGGCGGCGGCGCTGGTTCTCGGACCGCTGTTCTTCCCGACGTTCTCGCCGCTCGCGGGCACGCTGGCGGCCTTCGGGACGTTCGGCGTCGGGTTCGTCGCCCGTCCGCTGGGCTCGGTGCTGTTCGGGCACATCGGGGACCGGCGCGGGCGGCGGCCCGTGCTGCTGGCCTCCCTGTTGCTGACCGGCGCGGCGACCGTCGCCATCGGCTGTGTTCCGACGTACGACAGCATCGGTGCCGCGGCTCCCGTACTGCTGCTGGTGCTGCGTTTTCTCCAGGGGCTCGGACTCGGCGGCGAGTGGGGCGGGGCGGTGCTGCTGACGGCCGAGCACGCGCCCGCCGGACGGCGCGGTCTGTGGTCGAGTTTCCCGCAGATCGGTCCGTCCCTCGGGTTCGTGCTGGCCAACGGCGTGATGCTGGCGCTGTCGTCGACGCTGTCCGACGGGCAGTTCGCGCAGTGGGGCTGGCGGGTGCCGTTCTGGGCTGCGGGAGTGCTCGCGGCTGCGGGGCTGTGGCTGCGCGGTTCGCTCGAGGAGAGCCCGCGGTTCCTCGAAATGGGCGACCACGCGCGCGTGCCGCTCGCCGAGGTGGCGCGCGACCACTGGCGGCTCGTCCTGCTGACGGCCGGTGGACTCGCGGTCGGATACGCCGTCTTCTACGCGGTGACGACCTGGGCGCTCGCCTACGGCGTCGAACGGCTCGGCGTGAGCCGCACGGTCATGCTGGTCTGCATCATGGCCGCGGTGGTGGTGAAGGGGGCTCTGACGCCCCTGGTGGCCCTGCTGGGAGACCGCTACGGACGGCGGCCGCTGTGCATGGCGGGCTGCGCGGGCGCCGCGCTGTGGATGTTCCCGATGATCGGACTGCTGTCGACCGGCGAACCCCTGCTGATGTTCCTCGGCTTCCTGGTGGCGCTGATCGCCTTCGTCACCATGTTCGCGGTGATCGCCGCCTATCTGCCGGAGTTGTACGAGCCGCGGGTGCGCTGCACGGGCGCGGCTCTCGGGTACAACCTGGGCGGGGTCCTCGGAGGTGCGCTCACCCCGGTCGTGGCGACGGCGGTGGCGAGCGGGGAGCGCGTGCCGTGGGGCGTGGCCGCCTATCTGACGGGGATCGCGCTGCTGAGCCTCGGGTGCTTCGCGCTGCTGCCGGAGACCCGGCCGGTGCCCAGGCTGACGGCCGTACCGGTCGCGGAGTGACTGCCGGTCACGGGTTGACGGCCAGTTCCAGATAGGCGGCGAACACGACCAGATGAACGCCTCCCTGAAGCGGGGTGGCCCGCCCGGGAACGACCGTCAGGGAGCTCACGACCACGGTCAGCGCGAGCAGCACCATCTCCGTGGCGCCGAGACCGAGAACGAGTGGTCCGGAGAGCCAGAGCGAGGCCAGGGCGACGGCGGGGATGGTCAGTCCGATGCTGGCCATCGCCGAGCCGAGGGCGAGGTTCAGGCTGGTCTGCACCCGGTCCCTGCGGGCGGACCGCAGGGCGGCGATGGTCTCGGGGAGCAGCACGAGCAGCGCGATGATCACACCGACCACGGCGGCCGGCATGCCGGCCGCCTCGACCCCGGACTCGATGGTGGGCGACACACCCTTGGCGAGGCCGACCACGCCGACCAAGGCCAGGCCGAGGAGTCCCAGGCTGAACCGCGCCTGGCTGGCCGACGGCGCGTCGGCGTGCTCGTCCACGTCGATGACCTCGCCCTGCCGGGTGACCGGCAGGAAGTAGTCACGGTGCCGGACGGTCTGGGTCGCCACGAACAGGCCGTACAGCACCAGGGAGGCGACCGCGGCGAAGGTGAGTTGCGCGGCGGAGAACTCCGGGCCCGGCTTGCTCGTGGTGAAGGTCGGGAAGACGAGGCTGAGTGTGGCGAGCGTCGCGACGGTCGCCAGGGCGGCTCCGGTTCCTTCGGCGTTGAAGACGGCGAGCCCGTGGCGCAGTGACGCGACGAGCAGACACACGCCGACGATCCCGTTGCAGGTGATCATCACGGCCGCGAACACCGTGTCGCGGGCCAGTGTCGAACTCTTGGCGCCGCCGTCCGCCATCAGGGTGACGATGAGGGCGACTTCGATGATCGTGACCGCGACGGCGAGGACGAGGGATCCGAAGGGTTCCCCCACCCGGTGGGCGACCACCTCGGCGTGGTGCACCGCGGCGAGCACGGAACCCGCGAGGACCAGTGTCACCAGTGCGACGACCGCGCCCGGCAGGTCCCGTCCCCAGGTGAGAGCCAGCAGCACCACCGCGATCACGGGGACCACGGTGGTCCACCGTGTCACGAGTGACCTGAGCCGAACGATCATGCCGCGATCGTCGCAGCCGGTGGCGTGCCCCGCACTCCGGCGGTGCGGGGCACGGTCCGGAATCGCGGCGGTCGAGCCCGGAGGGGCACCGGGAGCGGTGGCGGGCGATGCCCCGCGCGCCGCTCCCGGGGGTGGCCGCCCGCCGCGTTCGACGCGGTCAGGCGTCGATGCTCTCCTTCGGAGCGCTCTTCGACCCCTCGCGTGCCGCCTGCTTCCTGGTGGCGGTCAGGCTGGTGATCGTGGTGACCACGAGGACCGCGCAGATCACGCCGAGCGAGACCGGGATGGATATCTCGGGCACATGGACGCCGGACTCGTGCAGTGCGTGCAGGACGAGCTTGACGCCGATGAATCCGAGGATGACCGACAGGCCGTAGCTGAGGTGGACCAGCTTCTTGAGCAGGCCACCGATGAGGAAGTACAGCTGTCGCAGACCCATCAGCGCGAAGGCGTTGGCCGTGAAGACGATGTACGGGTCCTGGGTCAGGCCGAAGATCGCGGGGATCGAGTCGAGGGCGAAGAGCACGTCGGTGGTGCCGATCGCCAGCATCACGACCAGCATCGGCGTCATGACGCGCTTGCCGTTCCGGCGGATCCACAGCTTGGTGCCGTGATAGCGGTCGGCCACGCCGAACCGCCGCTCGGCGGCCTTGAGCAGCCTGTTCTCCTCGAACTCCTCCTCGTCCTCGTCGGCCCTGGCCTCCTGGATCAGCTTCCAGGCGGTGTAGATGAGGAACGCGCCGAAGATGTAGAAGACCCAGGCGAAGTTCGCGATGATCGCGGCGCCGGCGGCGATGAATATCGTGCGCAGGACGAGGGCGATCAGGACGCCCACGAGGAGTACGCGCTGCTGGTACTTCGAGGGCACCGCGAACTTCGCCATGATCAGGACGAAGACGAAGAGGTTGTCGACGCTCAGCGATTTCTCGGTGATGAAGCCGGCGAAGAACTCCCCGGCCGGCTGTCCGCCGGCGAAGAGGAGCAGTCCGAGTCCGAACAGCCCGGCGAGGGCGATCCAGACGACGGTCCAGATTCCGGCTTCCTTGATCGATACGTCGTGCGGCTTGCGGCCGATCAAGAAGTCGACCGCGATCAGTGCGGCCAGCCCCACGATGGTCAGGACCCACAGGGTCAGGGAAACATCCACTGCGCCTCCGGCAGTTCGTAACGGCAGATTCCAGCGTCGTCGCGCTACCGGAGGTCTCTTCCGCCCGCGGCTGCCGGGGCGCTGGGTGCGCCCGGGAGCCTGCGGGCCGACGCCCCGGGATCTGACTCGATCCGTATTGACGGGTACGTCGCAGCAGGTAGGGAGTACTCCCCTCCGTATGGAAAAAGAGTACCCGAATCACCAAGAGAAGGTAAAGGGATTGGTAAAAGAAAGACCAAGTCCCGTGCTCAGGGCACTTTACGGTTGCTTGGTGAAGCCGCTCGGCCTTGCGGTCCGAAGGTTCACCAGGGTCCGGAGGCGCCCGGATCAGGTCAGCGGTTCCAGGACCGGCGGGCGGCCGCCACCGCCGCCAGGACCCGCTGGAGCACCTGGCTGTTCGCGGGGACGAGCGAGGGCTCGTACGTCCACGCGTGCCCGACCCACGGATCGGCGAGATGGTCGTCGGGCACCGGTGTGACCCGCAGCAGCGACCGCCACAGAGGGTCGAGCAGTGGTCCGTACGCCGCCGCGTCCTCGCGGTCGGCCACCATCATCAGATGGACGCCGACGGCCGGCCCCTCGTCCGCGAGATAGCGGAGCTGGGTGACGGCGCGGTCGTCGAAACCGTGCGGAAAGTCGTTGACGATCAGCAGTTGCTCGGCGGTGTCGAGATCCGGCGGCAGCGAGTCGGCCGCTCCCCCGCGCAACGCCATCTGCACCAGGTCGACGCGCTGGGTGAGACGTCGCAGTACGTCAGCCACGCCCGTGGCACCCGCGGCCGGAGGGCTTCCGAGCACCCCGGACTGCGTCAGGGGCGCGAGGGACGAGGCACCGGTGCCGGCCGGGTCGATGACATGCACGGTGAACTCGCCCGGGGGATACACGGCGAGCAGCCGGGCCGCATGCGCCACCGCGGTGTCCACGGCGAGGCGGCGCACCTGGTCGGAGTCGGCGAGCGTGCCCTCCAGGGAGGTGCGGCCGCTGTCGATCCACAGACCCCTCTCCAGCGGCAGACGCACCAGCATGGGGATGCTCAGGTTCTCGGTCTCGGGCAGGCGGAGATCTCCGAGCCGCAGGGCCATGGGGACTTCCATGGGGGCGCGGTAGGCGTGCCAGACCGGATTGTCCCAGCTCGCGTACGCCGTCGGCAGCGCGGGCTCCACGACCTCGGCCTCGGCGGTGAGCTGGGCGAGGTCCCGGTCGAGGGCGACTCGGGCCTGGTCGACCAGCAGCGCGTGCTTGGCGCGGGCGGCTTCGCGAGCGGCGTCGCCCTGCCCTCCGATCCGGCTGCGCGGGTCGGAGAGGACCTGGTCGAGCTCCTTCTCCATGCGGGAGTCGGCGAAGTCGACGGCGCTGCGGTACGCGGCGACGGTCCGGGCCAGGTCCTCGAACATCCCCCATACCTGGTTGTACAGCCGCTCCTCCATGGACCAGCCGGTCGCGTCTCCCGCGACGGGTTGCGCGGGCTGTCCGGGCTGGGCCGGCGGAGCGGTCGGCGGGGGCGGCGGCGGAGCGGCGGTCTGCCGTCCGGGGTGGCTGTAGTTGACCGGGCCACCGGCGCCGGGCGACGGCGGCTGGGCGACCGAGGAAGGGTCGGGCTGCGCGGGGCTCCCCGGACGGCCGGTCTGCGGAGCCGCGGCTCCCTGCGGACCGGCCGTGTACGGGGTCTGCTGCGGTGGCACGGTTCCTGAGGTGCCCTGGGGTCCGGGTCCGGCGTAGGGCTGGTCCGGTCCCGGGGCCGAGGCGGCGGCCTGCCGCGACCGGTCCGCGTCCGGGGTGCGGGGCGGGGGTGCCGCCACCGACCGCGCCAGGCCCTGGGCCACGGCTTCGTTGATGCCGGCCGCGAGCTGCCGGGCCTCCGGAAGCCCCTGGTCGGCGAGGAGTTCGGCGAGACCGCCCGCGTAGCCCTGGCCGACCGCGCGCACCTTCCAGGCGCCCTGCCGGCGGTAGAGCTCCAGGGCCACGACGGCGGACTCGGCGTCCAGTCCGGTGAGGGTGTAGCTGGCGACCTCGAGACCGTCGAGGCCGGTGACCGCGACGAAGGGGGCGGCGACGGCGCCGAACCGGACAGGTCCGCCGACACCGGTGGGCAGCGCGAGCAGCACGCTGACCCGGTGCACGGCCTGCGGCAGGGCGTCAAGGTCGAAGGCCAGCCGGTGGTCGGCCGCCGCCTGCTTGGAGACCTCGAGCCCGGGAAGCGTGGGCGCGCCCGGATGGGCCACCCACTCGACGCCCCGGACCCTGCCCTGCTCGTCGCTGAGCGTGGCCCCGGCCACGATCGGCTTCCCGGCCGAGATACGGACCTCGAGACGGACCTGGGAGAGCGGGTGGTTCTGCCCCCTGACCAGCTCGGCCGTCATCGTCTTGTCCCCCTATGTCGCTGTGTACGTGTGCGCCGGCCGCTCAGAGGTGCGGCAGGATGGCGGGCATCAGGTCCTGGAACGTGCGGCCGTTGGCCGGCGTGCCGAGGGCCGTCATCTGCCAGCCGGTTCCGGACCGGTGCACCTTCGCCATGATCTGGGCCGTGTACTGGCCGCCGCCGGCCAGCGTGTAGCGGGCGAGTTCCTGGCCGTTGGTCTCGTCGACCAGACGGCAGAACGCGTTCTGCACTTCCTGGAAGGTCTGGCCCGTGAAGGAGTTCACGGTGAAGATGATCTGGTCGATGTGGACCGGAACGCGCTGCAGGTCGACGAGGATGGCCTCGTCGTCGCCGCCCTGGCCCACGCCGCCGACGAGGTTGTCACCGGTGTGCCGCACTGAACCGTCGTCGCTGACGAGGTGGCGGAAGAACACCACGTCGACGGGCTGCTTGTCCGCGAAGAGCACGGCGGACGCGTCGAGGTCGATCTCCCGGGTGCGCGAGCCGAACAGGCCGCGCCGGGGGGCCGCCTGCCAGCCGAGGCCCATACGGACCGCGGTCAGCGTGCCCCCGTCGTTCTTCTGCAGACTGATGGCCTGACCCTTGGTCATGTTGACCGTCACGCGCTGTTCCCCTCTCGAACTGTCCCCTGTTGCCGCGGAGTCCGCGGATGAACAGAACCCTACGCAGCGGCACTGACAGCGCCGAACCCTGGGGCGGACTTTGTGTCGGTCTTGCAACACACCGCGCGTCTTCCGGGGTCCGGCGCAGGCGGCGGGGCCGTCAGGCGATTCCCGCCTCCTTCATCTGCCGCAACTCCTTTTTCATCTCGGACACCTCGTCACGCAGACGGGCCGCGATCTCGAACTGGAGGTCCGCCGCCGCGGCGCGCATCCGTTCCGTCAGGTCCTCGATCTGCTGGGCGAGCTCGGCCGCGGGGCGGTCGGTCGGCACGGCGTCCTTGGCCTTGGCGGACTTGGCGGCGCGGGTCGCTTTGGCGCCCAGTGCGGGCACCGGGGCCTTGGCACCCTTGCCGTCCTTCGTCTTGCGGTAGCCGGAGCCGAGCAGTTGCTCGGTGTCGACGTCCTCGCGGGCGATCTGCGCGACGATGTCGTTGATCTTCTTGCGGAGGGGCTGCGGATCGATGCCCCGCTCCGTGTTGTAGGCGATCTGCTTCTCCCGGCGGCGGTTGGTCTCCTCGATGGCCTTCTCCATGGCCGGGGTGATCCTGTCCGCGTACATGTGGACCTGGCCGGAGACATTGCGCGCCGCGCGGCCGATGGTCTGGATCAGGGAGGTCCCCGATCGCAGGAAGCCCTCCTTGTCGGCGTCGAGGATCGCCACCAGGGAGACCTCGGGAAGGTCGAGGCCCTCGCGCAGCAGGTTGATGCCGACCAGGACGTCGAACTCGCCGGCACGCAGTTCGCGCAGCAGCTCGACGCGGCGCAGGGTGTCGACGTCGCTGTGCAGGTAGCGCACCTGGATGCCCAGTTCCAGGAAGTAGTCCGTGAGGTCCTCGGCCATCTTCTTGGTGAGCGTGGTGACCAGGACGCGCTCGTCCTTCTCGGTGCGCTGCCGGATCTCGTGCACCAGGTCGTCGATCTGGCCCTCGGTGGACTTGACGACCACCTCGGGGTCGATCAGGCCGGTGGGACGGATGATCTGCTCGACGTAGCCGTCCGAGCGGGAGAGCTCGTAGTTGCCCGGGGTCGCCGAGAGGTAGACGGTCTGGCCGGTGCGCTGCTGGAACTCCTCCCATTTCAGGGGGCGGTTGTCCAGGGCGGAGGGCAGCCGGAAGCCGTGGTCGACGAGGGTGCGCTTGCGGGAGGCGTCGCCCTCGTACATCGCGCCGATCTGCGGCACGGTGACGTGCGACTCGTCGATGACGAGCAGGAAGTCGTCCGGGAAGTAGTCGATCAGTGTGTTCGGCGGGGAGCCGGGTTCGCGGCCGTCGAAATGCATCGAGTAGTTCTCGACCCCTGAGCAGGAGCCGATCTGGCGGAGCATCTCGATGTCGTACGTCGTCCGCATGCGCAGGCGCTGGGCCTCCAGGAGCTTGCTCTGCTTCTCCAGTTCGGCGAGGCGCTCCCCCAACTCCTTCTCGATGTCGTTGACGGCGCGTTCCATGCGCTCGGGACCGGCAACGTAGTGGGACGCGGGGAAGACGTAGATCTGGTTGTCGTCGCTGATGACCTCGCCGGTGAGCGGGTGCAGCGTGGACAGGGCCTCGATCTCGTCGCCGAACATCTCGATGCGGACCGCGAGCTCCTCGTAGACCGGGAAGATCTCGATGGTGTCGCCGCGGACCCGGAAGGTGCCTCGGGCGAAGGCGACGTCGTTGCGGGTGTACTGGATGTCGACGAAGCGGCGCAGCAGGGCGTCTCGGTCGATCTCGTCGCCGACCTTGAGGTTGACCATCCGGTCCACGTACTCCTGCGGAGTACCGAGACCGTAGATGCAGGACACCGACGCGACCACGACGACATCGCGGCGGGTCAGCAGCGAGTTGGTCGCGGAGTGGCGCAGGCGCTCCACCTCCTCGTTGATCGAGGAGTCCTTCTCGATGTAGGTGTCCGACTGCGGGACGTAGGCCTCGGGCTGGTAGTAGTCGTAGTACGACACGAAGTATTCGACCGCGTTGTTCGGCAGCAGCTCACGGAACTCGTTGGCCAGCTGGGCGGCCAGCGTCTTGTTCGGTGCCATGACGAGCGTGGGGCGCTGGAGCTTCTCGATCATCCACGCGGTGGTGGCGGACTTGCCGGTGCCGGTCGCGCCCAGCAGGACGACATCCTTCTCACCTGCGCGGATGCGCTTCTCCAGGTCGGCGATGGCCGTGGGCTGGTCACCGCTCGGCTGAAAGTGGCTGATGACCTCGAAGGGCGCCACCGAACGTTCGATCTTGGATACTGGCCGCATGGATCCACCGTACGACCCCGCACTGACAACCGGGCCGGATCACCTGCTCTGCGGGGTCCTCGAGCGGCGGTAGGCGCGTTCCCGCACGGGGCGGACGGCCGGACGGCGGCCGGTGTGCACGGGGCCGGGGTGGGCCGGGACGCCCGGACGCCGGATCTCCGCGGGGCGCCGGTCGGGCTTGCCCACGACCATCTGCGGATCGAACATCACGACGACGCCCGCCAGACAGAGAAGGGCCAGGGGGCCGATCATCATGGGCGCGAGCAGTGAGGCCGCCGAGTCCCCGGCGGGGGTGCCGTCGGCGGGGCCGTGCAGATGCACGCTGAGCGCCGCCATGCCCGTGTAGTGCATGCCGCTGACGGCCAGCCCCATGACGAGGCTCGCACCCACGCTCCAGAGGAATCCACGCACTTGTCCGGCGGCCCAGAGGGCGGCGATGGCGGCCACGACGGCGATGACGACCGAGGCGGAGACGGTGAGCGTGTTGTAGGCGAGCTTCCCGTTGAGCCGCATCCCGGCCATGCCCAGGTAGTGCATCGAGGCGATACCCAGGCCAGTGACGGTCCCTCCGGTGAAGAGCGCGGTCCCGGTGGCGCCCTGGTAGCCGACGATGAAGATCCCGGCGCCGACCATCAGGACCGCGACGCCCAGGCTCGCGAACGTCGTCGGCCGGTCGTAGTGGACGGGGCTCTCCTCGACCGTGAAACCCATCATCGCGATGAAGTGCATCGTCCAGATGCCGGAGGCGATCGCGATCGAGCCGAGCGTGAGCCAGCCGGCCCGCCAGGAGCCGCCGACGAGCATGGATCTGGCGGTGCAGCGCAGACCCAGCGCCCCGCCCAGGCAAGCCATGAAATACGCCACCAGCGGTGTGACGAGTCCGTAGGTGAAGCCGTCGACCGTGCCTTGCATGCGCGGCTGCCTTTCCCGCCCTGTTACTCCTGGAACCGTCCGAAACACCCCCGCGGCCCCGACCGCCGGAGCGGACCGGGTTGAGGCAGAGAGTACGACCCCACCGGAATGGTCGAACGATAATCCTGCAAACAATCACGACCTCTCCCCAGTTGTGCGGTGGCAGCGAGCGGACTTGGACAACTCCATTCAATCCGCGGCCATCTCCCTTCCCTCCTGCGTCGACTCTCTGCTGTCAATCTTGTGCTGTCCGTGATCGCCCGACGCGAGGAGAACGCATGCACGCGCGCGTTGCCGCCGCCACGACCGCCGCGCTTCTTGGGGGAGCCGTTCTGATACTGCCCAGCCCGCACGCCAAGGCCGGCGGCCGGACCACGGCACCGCTGGTCGTCGCCCACCGCGGTGCCTCGGCCTACGCTCCGGAGAACACGCAGGCCGCCGTCGACCGGGCGGCCGAGCTGGGGTTCGAATGGGTCGAGAACGACGTCCAGCGCACCCGCGACGGCCAGTTGATCGTCCTCCACGACGCCTCGCTGGCGCGCACGACCGACGTCGAGACGGTCTATCCCGGCCGGAGCCCCTGGAAGGTCAAGGACTTCACCGCGGCCGAGATCGCCCGTCTGGATGCCGGGAGCTGGTTCGGCCCGCGGTTCGCGGGCGCGAAGGTTCCGACGCTGCGGGAGTACATGGACCGCGTCTCGCGCAACCATCAGAAACTCGTCCTGGAGATCAAGAACCCTGAGCTGTATCCGGGCATCGAGCGGCAGACGCTCAGGCTCCTGAGCAACCAGGGCTGGCTCGATCCCGTGCATCTGCGGGACAGGCTGGTCGTCCAGAGCTTCAGCGCGGACAGTGTCCGGGCCGTGCACCGGCTGCGGCCCGGCATCACGACGGCCTTCCTGGGGACGCCTCCGGTCGCACGGCTGCCCTGGTACGCGCGGTTCGCCGACCAGATCAACTCCGATCACCGCTCGCTCTCCTCCGACTACGTCTCGGCGGTCCACGCGCTCCACGGCCCGCACGGCCCGATGAAGGTCTTCGCCTGGACCGTGGACGACGCGGCCACCGCGCGGAGCCTGGCGGCCTTCGGCACGGACGGCGTCATCACGAACACGCCCGACGTGATCCGCGCGGCCCTGCGCTAGCGCGCCGTCGCCCGGGGCGCGGACGGGATCCGGGTGCGCGCCCCGGGCGTTGTCAGTGGCGGGCCGTACCGTGGACCGCATGAACAGCCACGGGCGGTACGAGCAGCAGATCGTGTGGTCCGTCGTCGGCACGGACATCGGTCCGCTGCTCCTCGCCGCGACGCACCACGGCCTGGTCAACGTCGTCTTTCACGCCTCGGACACGGTGCGCGACAAAGCGCTCGACCGGCTCGCGTCCCGGCTGGGCTCCGAGCCGGTCGAGGCGCCCGGGTCCCCTCTGCTGGCCGAGGCGATACGCCAGGTCGAGGCGTACTTCGCGGGCGAGCGGCACGATTTCGACCTGCCGCTCGACTGGTCGCTGATCTCGGGGTTCAACCGCCAGGTGCTGCGTGAGCTGAACTCGGGCGTTCCGTTCGGTTCCGTCGTGGCCTACGGCGACCTGGCGGGGCGGGTGGGCGCGCCCGGAGCGGCCCAGGCCGTGGGGGTGGCCATGGGCTCGAATCCGCTGCCGGTCGTGGTGCCCTGCCACCGGGTGGTCGAGAGCGACGGCGGCATCGGCGGCTTCGGGGGCGGTCTGGAGACCAAGCGGAAACTACTGGCCCTCGAAGGCGTCCTCCCGGAACCGCTGTTCTGAGGTCGCCGCGGGGCCGCCGGCAAAGGGTGCGGTGGAGTGTCCGGTCCGCCGATCCTCAGAGACTGATGTGGTAGGCCTTGCGCAGCGTCTCGTGGACGGTCCACGTCGTGCGGTCGCCCTCGCGCAGGAACGCCGCGTCGCCGGGACCCACCTCGATGACGTCGCCACCCTCCACCTCGATGGTGGCGCGACCGCTGACAACCACGAAGAGTTCGTTGGCCTCGGTGTCGGTCACCACGCCGGGCGTGATCTGCCAGATGCCGCGCAGTTGCTTGCCGTCGGCGGACTCCCACAGCACCTTGCCCGTCACGGCGGGGTCGCCGGAGACGATCTGGGCCGGGTCCAGCGGCTCGGGTTCGAGTTCGGCGTCGGGAATGTGCACAGCGAACGACGGCGTGGCCTGGGAGTACATGGTCATGAGCGGACACCCTAAGGGCTTGCCCTCCACTCGGTGCGCCGAGGGTCGCCCCGCCCGGCCGTATCGAAGCCGGTTCGAAGGTCCCGCTCCCGCACATATGGAGTGCCCCCCTTTTTCCCGGGACGGAGGAGGCCACCGACGGCCGTTTCATGGAAGTCTGCCGAGGCGGCCGGATCGCCTGTCCGCACGACGACATGGCCGAGTCGTGGCGAGTTGTCCGTCGTACCCCCTGGCGCGAGTGCCGTACGCCGCGGGTCGCAAGGGTTTGGCCGGGCGTGCCGCTCGCCAGAGATCAGGGAGGGGAACGTCGACCGACAACAGGAGGCAGGCGCGTGATCGTGACGTCCGAAGAGGTGCGGGAGGCGCTCGACGCGCGTCGGCCGGTGGTGGCCCTGGAGTCCACGATCATCGCCCACGGGCTGCCGCGCCCGCGCAATCTGCAGGTCGCCCTCGAACTGGAGGAGGTCGTCCGCGAGGAGGGCGCCGTACCCGCGACGATCGCCGTGCTCGACGGCCGGCCTCACGTAGGCCTGGACAAGGGCCAGCTGGAGCGGGTCGCGAACGAGGACGGCATCCGCAAGCTGGGCCACCGTGACCTGCCCCTCGCGGTGGCCGCGGGGGCGAGCGGGGCGACGACCGTGTCCGCGACCGCACTTCTGGCGGCCCGCGCGGGGGTGCGGGTGTTCGCGACGGGAGGGCTCGGCGGTGTGCACCGCGAGTGGACGGTGACCCAGGACGAGTCCGCCGATCTGGGCCTGTTGGCACGTACCCGCATCACGGTGGTGTGCGCCGGGGTCAAGTCGATCCTGGACGTGCCCGCGACACTGCAGCGCCTGGAGACGCTGGGCGTGGCGGTGGCCGGGTACGGCACGGACCGGTTCCCCGGCTTCTATCTGTCCGACTCGGGGCACCCCGTGGACTGGACCCTCGGCTCCCCCGAGCAGGTCGCGGAGGTGATGCGCGCCCAGGACGCACTGCACGCCCCCGACTCGTCGCTCGTCGTCGCGAACCCCGTCCCCGAGGAGGAGCAGCTCGATCCCGTGCTGCACGCGCGCGTGCTCGCCGAGGCGCTGCGCGCGTGCGAGTCGGAGGGTGTGACAGGACAGGCGGTGACTCCGTTCCTGCTCGCCTATCTGGTCCGGCACACGGACGGCGCCTCACTCGCCGCCAATCTGGCGGCGGTTCGCGGCAACGTGCGCCTGGCGGGACGGATCGCGGCGGCCTGGGCGGGGGCGTGAGCGACACGGCCCGGGGCGTCCAGGCCGGCGGTGGCGAGGCTGCTGACCGAGGCGGCCTCGCCGAAGGCGCTCTGCTCGTCGTCGGGGACGTGGTCACGGATGTCGTCGCCCGGCATCGCGGACCGCTGGCGGCCGGCACCGACACGGTCGCCGCCATCCGGACCGTACCGGGCGGCGCGGGCGCCAATGTCGCGTGCTGGGCCGTGCACGAGGGCTGCGCCGACGTACGGCTGCTCGGCCGGGTGGGCATCGACGCCGCCGCGTGGCACGAACGCGAACTCACGGCGAGCGGCGTGCGGCCTCTCCTGGTGACGGATCCGAAGGTGCCGACCGGGACGGTGATCTGCCTGGTGGACGGCGGTGCGTCGGGGGAGCGTACGTTCCTCACGGACAGCGGGGCGTCACTGCGGCTGGCACCGGGCGACTGGTCGCCCTCGCTGCTCGACGGGGTCGCGCGGCTGCACCTGTCGGGCTACCTGTTCTTCTCCGGGCCGAGCCGGGCTCTGGTGTCCGCGGTGCTGGAGTCGACGCGGGCGTGTGGTGTGCCGGTGAGCGTCGACCCGGCGTCGGCGGGATTCCTCACCGAACTGGGCGTGGACCGCTTTCTCGAACTCTGCGCGGGCGTGGACGTCCTGCTGCCCAGCCGTGACGAGGCGTGCCTGCTGACCGGGCTGCCCGATCCGGCCGACGCGGCCGCCAAGCTGAGCCGCCATTTCCCCCTGGTCGTCGCCAAGCTGGGGAGTGACGGCGCCGTGGTCGCCCGTTCCGGATCCGTCCGGGCCCATGTCCCGGCGCTGCGGGCGACGCCGCGGGACACGACGGGCGCCGGTGACGCGTTCACCGGCGCGTTCCTCGCGGCACTGCTCATGGGCGCCGGCCCCGAAGAGGCGGCGGGGGCAGGGTGCGCGGCTGGCGCGAAGGCAGTGGAACGGGTCGGCGGACGACCGCCCACGGGAAGTGCCGGGCGAGGCCAAGGGGAGGAGACACGCGGCCGCTGAACGCCTCGGCCACGCGACGACGTACACGTGCGACCGACCTGGCTCGCCGTCCTCGCCCTCGCTCAGTTCTTGCGCCCCCAGGCCGAGATCATCGGCGCGGTCGCCAGGTCCATGGACCCGGTGGCGACGTTCGCGAGGTGCTGGTCGATCTCCTCCTGGGTTGCCAGGCCTGCGGTGACGAGCTGGTCGCGGATCTGACGGACCGTGGCGGACTCCAGGGCCTCGCAGGCGGCTGAGGTGACGGGGAAGTACGCGTCGGCCTCCACACCCCGCAGCCCGGCGTCCCGGAGCAGCCTCGGGAGCTTGCGGCCGTAGGCGAGGTCGGCACCTCGATCGGCGAGCAGCGAGCGAAAGCCCTGGCGCAGCCGGTTCGCGAGCTGCTGCTCGGGGCCGTACTCCTCGGGGCAGAGCAGCGGCTGCAGGGACGGATCCGCGTCCTCGACGAGGAGCCTGCCGCCGGGCCGCAGGGCTTTGATCATCGACTGCAACGCGCGCTCCCGGTCAGGCACGTGGACCAGTACGAGCCGGGCGTGCACGAGGTCGAAACCCTCCCCCGGCGGTTCCTCGGCGCCCACGTCGTGGACGCGGACCTCGACGGGCGAGCGTGCCACGGAGGCCGCCCACGAGGTGTCGATGTCGGTGGCGACGACCTTCCCCGTCGGCCCCACCTTCTTTGCCAGCCAGGACACGACGGACGTGCCCCCTGCCCCGACCTCCCAGCAGCGCCAGCCGGACCCGACGCCGAAGCGCTCCAAGTGCCGGAACGTCGTGGGGTCGAAGAGAGTGGCGAGGGCCTCGAAACGCCGGCCCGCCTCCGTCTGCTGGTTGTCGAGGAGATACCCGTCGGCTCGCGTCATGAGGAGATCATCCCAGTCGACCTGCTCATCGTGGATCGTCGACGCTCCCGTAGTCAGCATGGACGTTGCGCGAGGGGTCCGTCCCGCCGCGTCTGTCCGAGCCGTCCGCACACCGGAACGGAATGCTCCGTTCCCACAGGTTTTTCCGGTGTCCGACCAGGCCTGGCACACTGGCGTGCCAGGCGCAAAGTGCGGCCCGGGGAGATCCACGCGAGGAGATCCAGATGTCCATGGCAGGGAATTTGCGGAGGGTGACGGCTCTCGGCGCGGTCGACGGCCTCCGCAGAGTGGCACGGCTGACACGGCGGAACCGCCGTGTCGACCTGAGTCACCCCGCCCGGTCTCCGCTGGGCTCCTCGGTGGTGAACTGTGTGGCGTACCGGGACGGCGTGCGCATCCCCGAGGGCCGCGATCTGGTGGACACCGTGCAGCGGATCCGCAAACGCGACCAGGGATTCGTCTGGCTCGGACTGCACGAACCGACCGACGTCGAGTTCGCGGACATCGCGGAGCTCTTCGACCTGCATCCCCTGGCCGTCGAGGACGCGGTGGAGGCTCATCAGCGTCCGAAGCTGGAGTGGTACGGCGACACGCTGTTCGCGGTGTTCAAAACGGTCTGCTACGTGGAGCACAAGGAGTTGACGGCGACCAGTGAGGTGGTGAACACCGGCGAGATCATGGTGTTCGTCGGTCCGGACTTCGTCATCACCGTGCGGCACGGACGCCACGGATCCCTGGGCCCGCTGCGCGAGGAACTGGAGTCCGACGCACAGCAGTTGTCCAAGGGGCCGGCCGCGGTCCTGCACGCGGTCGCGGACCATGTGGTCGACGAGTTCGTGAGCGTCGCGGACTCCGTCCAGGCGGACATCGACCAGGTCGAGGCCGACGTGTTCGCTCCGAACGGCGCACGCGCCGACGCGGGCCGCATCTACCAGCTCAAGCGTGAACTCCTCGAACTGAAGCGGTCCGTGGTCCCGCTCGCCCGGCCCGTCCAGGAGCTGGCGACCCGGCCGACCCGCGTGGTCGACCCGGAGATACAGGCGTACTTCCGTGACGTCTCCGACCATCTGCTGCGGGTCACCGAGCAGATAGCCGCCTTCGACGAACTGCTCAACTCGATCCTGCAGGCGCATCTCGCGCAGGTGACGGTGGCGCAGAACGAGGACATGCGGAAGATCACGGCATGGGCGGCGGTCATCGCCGTCCCCACCATGGTCTGCGGCGTCTACGGCATGAACTTCGACAACATGCCCGAACTGCACTGGAGGTTCGGTTACCCCATCGTCATCGGCGTCATATCCGTCGGCTGCCTCATCCTCTACCGAGGGTTCCGGCGCAACGGCTGGCTCTGACATCTGCCTCGCCGGCACGTCCGGCCGGTCGGTCGGTCGGGGTGGTGCGGGCCGGAGGACCGTCCGGTCATCCCGTCGCGCTGCCCGCGCCCCTCGCGTAGACACTCTCGACCCACGCGGCGAGTTGTTCGTCGCTGAGGTGCTGGGCGAGGTCGGCCTCGCTGATCATGCCGACCAGTCGTTTGTCCTCGATCACCGGAAGCCGGCGGATCTGGTGCCCCTTCATCTCCTGGAGCACTTCGCCGACATCGGCGCCCGCGTCGATCCAACGCGGTGTGCCCTTGGCCATCTCACCCGCGGTGACCTGCGCGGGGTCATGGCCCATGGCCACACAGCCGACGACGATGTCGCGGTCCGTGAGAATGCCGCAGAGGCGTTCGTCCTGGTCGCTGATGGGCAGCGCGCCCACGTTGAGCTCGCGCATCAGCTGGGCGGCGCGGTCCAGGGTCTCGTGGGCGGGGATCCACTGGGCACCACGGTGCATGATGTCTCCGGCGGTGGTCATGGAGTACCTCCCGGTGCCGGACGGCCGGCGCGGCGCGGAACACACCGCTAGTCCCGGCGCCCTTTATTCTCGCCGCGTCCCAGGGGCCACGCACCTGGAGATCCGTGGATCCGGGTCCCCGGTCAGCCGTTCCAGGCCGGGTGACGGGGGTCGTCCGCCCGTACGAGGACGTCGGCGGCGGCGTCCGGACCCACCTCCCTCTCGTAGAGGGCGAACGCGGGCAGTGTCCAGTGCTCCGCCTCGGGGGTACGGCGCCTGAGGGCACCCGGAGAAAGGAGTGTGTGGACGCTGAGGTCGAACGGGAACCAGTGACGCAGCAGGAGGGGGCCGTGAAGCAACAGAATTCCACCGGGCGGGAGTTGGACGTACGGACTGCGGGTGGCCCGGTCGGTGACGGGGTCCCGGAGGTCGGGCAGGACCCTGCCGTCGCCGCCGGGTTCGAGGGGGCCGAAGACCTCGCGCCACAGGGCGCCGGTGTCGAACCAGCCGTCGTAGTAGGCCTCGACGTCCTGGTGACCGTGTTCGAGCCGGACCGACGCGGGACGCAGGAAGTCCTGCACGCCGACGACCAGCGAGGGACGGCCGCGTACCCGCAGCGCCTCGAAGACGCGCTGGGCGAGCTCGCCGGTGCCGGCGGCCGGCGCTCCGTCGAAGGCGACGCGTGGCCAGGGGCTGCCGTCCTGCGGTTTCAGGTCGAGCAGACGATCGGCGAGGTGGTCGCCGAGCCGTTCCCAGGTGATCGCTTCGAGTCGCACAGGCCCCATGATGCCGCGCGCGTGAGGGAACCCGACCGGTGCGTCGGGCCGCGAGCGGACGTGGAGGGCAGCGGGCCACCGGGGCGTGCGTCGTACACGGGTATCGCCCGACGGCGTAGATGTGGCATCCGTCCGGGGAAGGAACCGCGTATGGCACCGATCGCTGAGCCCCCGCGCCGGAACGGACTCCTCGTCGTCCAGCCGCTCAGGAAGCGGCACTGTGTCGAGTGCCGGAGCGGGCCGCTCCCGCTGCTGGTGCTGGAGGAGGGGGCGCCTCGATGTCTGGACTGTGCGGATCTCGGACACCTGGTGTTCCTGCCGCGCGGCGACACGGCGCTGACGCGCAGATCGCGGGAGGGCAGCACGCTGTCGGCGGTGGTCGTGCGGTTCAACCGGCGACGGGGGCGCTACGAGCGGCAGGGCGTCATGGTCGAGGAGGCGGCGCTCGCCCTGGCAGAGGAGCGGTGTCTGGCGGACGCGGAGGCACGGCGGCGACGCCGGGCACGGGACGCGCGGCGCCGGGAGGCGGAGGACGTCCGCTTCACGGAGGCGTTCGCGCGGGAGATATCCCGGCTGTTCCCGGCCTGTCCGGCCGACCGGGCACGAGCGATCGCCGCACACGCCTCGGTGCGCGGCAGCGGGCGGGTCGGGCGCAGCTCGGCGGGCCGCGCGCTGTCCGAGGCGGCGGTGACCGCGGCGGTCCGCGCGTCGGTACGGCACACGGAGACCCCGTACGACCATCTGCTGATGAGCGGTGTCTCGCGTCACGAGGCACGCCGCCGGATCGCGGCGACGGTGGACACGAGGCTCTGGGAATGGCGTGACGACGTCACCGCACAGGCGTGAGCGAAGGGGCACCCGGTGCGGGCGCGGGTGACGAGCGAGGGCTCGCGCGGGCGTGTGGGAGCAGGAAGGCTCGAGGGCTCGCACGGGGTAAGAGCCAGGTACGAGCGAAGGGTTCACGCGGGTGCGGTCGGACGGCCGGCAACCGTCGCGGGGTGTCGGCTGCCGTGCGATCGGACGGTCGGCGGGCGTCGCGGGGCGGGGCGGTCGGCGGCGATGTGAGGAGACGGCCGGCGGGCGTCGCGGGCGGTCGGCCGGAGCGTGAGGGGACGGAGGGCGGGCCGGCGGAGACGGTCGCGCATGGGTGTGCGGCGCTCGGCCATGGCCGTTGTCGGCGTGGGGGATTTCGCTTGAGATGACGGCCGGCGCTGTGCAGGATCCTGGCTCCGGCCGGTTCGACACGGGAGTGGACATGATCGATGGACCGTATTTCGTGCTGACCCTGCTGGGGGTGCTCGGCTGTGGGCTGATGGCCGGGGTGTTCTGCGGCTTCTCGACCTTCGTGATGAGAGCCCTCGCCCAGCTGCCGCCGTCGCAGGGAGTCGCCGCGATGAACGCGATCAACGTCGCCGCGGTCCGTCCCCCGTTCATGGTGGTGTTCATCGGGTCGGCGGTACTGAGCTCGGTGCTGGCGGTGGTGACGTTCGTGCTGCTGCCGGACGACGGGACGGTGGAGTTGCTGCTCGGCAGCGCGCTGTACCTGTTCGGGGCGTTCGGGGTGACGATCGCGGCGAACGTCCCGCGTAACGACGCGCTGCTGAAGCTGGACCCCGAAACCCCGGAGGCCGCCGCCTACTGGCCCGTATTCGTGCGCCAGTGGACGATGTGGAACCACGTCCGCACCGCCGCCTCGGCCGCGGCTGCGGTGTCCTACGCGCTCGCCCTCGCCTGAGCCCTGCGTCCCTCCCCTGCCCCGGTGCGTCGCGCCGCCCCGCCCCGCCCGCGACCGCCCGGGTCCGAATCCTCGGCCCGTTGTCGTCCGGGGCGGCGGCGGGTGCGCGGGCGACGTATCGTGGCTGGAAAGGGGTGCTGCCCGGATTCCGTGGCCGAGGACGGCCGATGTCCGTGCAGCTGTACCCCCTCGTACGCGTCCATGAGGGAGACGGCCATGGCCGATCCCAAGGGTTTCTTGACCACACCACGCCAGGAGTATCCGCGCCGGCCGATCCCGGAGCGGGTACGGGACTGGAACGAGGTGTACGTTCCCGGAAGCCTGCTGCCGATCATCGAGAAACAGGCCGACCGCTGCATGGACTGCGGCATCCCCTTCTGTCACGACGCGTGTCCCCTGGGCAATCTGATCCCCGAGTGGAACGACCTCGTCTCGCGCGACGACTGGCGGGCGGCTAGCGACCGGCTGCACGCCACGAACAACTTCCCCGAGTTCACCGGGCGGTTGTGCCCCGCTCCGTGCGAGGCGGGCTGTGTGCTGGCGATCAACCAGCCGGCGGTCACCATCAAGAACGTCGAGGTGGCTATCGCCGACCGCGCCTGGGAGGACGGGTTCACACCACCGAGTCCGCCGGACCGCCTCTCGGGGCGGACGGTCGCGGTCGTCGGGTCGGGGCCCACCGGGCTCGCCGCGGCACAGCAGTTGACCCGGGCCGGTCATACGGTGGCCGTGTACGAACGAGCGGACCGGATCGGCGGTCTGCTGCGGTACGGAATCCCCGCGTTCAAGATGGAGAAGCGGCATCTGGACCGTCGGCTGGCCCAGATGCGAGCGGAGGGAACCAAGTTCCGCACATCGACGGCGATCGGAACCGACATCGGGGCGGCCGAGCTCAAGGCCCGCTACGACGCCGTGATTCTGGCGCTCGGCGCCACCGCCTGGCGCGAACTGGACGTACCCGGCAGACAGTTGTCCGGCATCCATCAGGCGATGGAGTACCTTCCGCTGGCCGACCGGGTGTGCGAGGGGGATCTGGAGGTCTCCCCGTTGTCCGCGGCGGGCAGGCATGTGGTGATCGTCGGCGGCGGTGACACCGGCGCCGACTGTCTGGGGACGGCGGTGCGAGAGGGCGCCGCTTCCGTGACCCAGCTCGACATCTATCCGCAGCCGGAGGCCGAGCGCGACGAGGACGCCGAGCCGTGGCCGACGTATCCGAAGATCTACCGGCTCTCCGCCGCGCACGAGGAAGCCGGCGCGCTGGGCACGGCCCCCGCCGCCGACGCGGACGCCCGGCTCTTCGCCGCGTCCACGCTCCGGTTCGAGGGGGACGCGGACGGCCGGGTGCGCTCGCTGCGTCTCGTCGAGGTCGACGAGGTGCGCCGCCCGATCCCCGACTCCGCGCGGACCCTGCCCGCCGACCTCGTCCTGCTCGCACTCGGCTTCTCCGGCCCGGACCCGCACGACGGTGTGATCGACCAGCTGAGGCTGGAACTCGAACCGCGCGGCACGATCGCCCGCGGCGCCGACTTCGGCACGAACGTTCCCGGGGTGTACGCGGCGGGGGACGCGGCGCGCGGGCAGTCGCTGGTGGTGTGGGCCATCGCCGAGGGCCGGGCGGTCGCCGCGGCGGTGGACCGGGCACTCAGCGGGGCGGCCCGCTCGCGTCTGCCGGCACCGATCGGACCGTACGACCGCCCCATGACCGCGTAGCACGGACCGCGCGCGGACGGTCGCGCCCGTCGCACCTTCGGACCGTCGCGCCTTGAGCGGCCTACGGTTTGCGTGCCACCGCTCCGTATCCGGGGATGACCCCGTCCTCCTGACCCGGGACCGGTTCACCCAGTTCCGGGTGCCACTCGTGGACCACCGCGACGCCCGGCTCGACCAGGTCGAGGCCGTCGAAGAAGCGGGTGAACTCCGCGCGGGAGCGCAGCGCCAGGGTGACGCCCGCCGCCTTGAGCTTCTCGATCGCCGCGACCGACTCCTCGGGAGTGAAGTCGGCGGTGGCGTGGGTGACCATCAGATAGCTGCCGGACGGCAGTTCGGACAGCAGACGGCCGACCAGGGCGTGTGCGCCGTCCGCGTCGGAGACGAAGTGGAGCAGCGCCACGAGGGAGAGCGCCACGGGCCGGCCGAAGTCCAGGACCTTCCGCGCCCCGTCGAGGATGGCCTCCGGATCCCGCGCGTCGGCTTGGAGGTACTCGGTCGCTCCCGCGTCCGAGCTGCGCAGCAGGGCTGCCGCGTGGGCCAGCACGATCGGGTCGTTGTCGCAGTACACGACCCGCGCGTCGGGCGCGACGGCCTGGGCGATCTGGTGCAGGTTCGGCTCGGTCGGGATGCCGGTGCCGATGTCGAGGAACTGCCGCACTCCGTTCTGGGCCAGCCAGCGTGTGGCACGGTGCATGAAGGCGCGGTTGACCCGGGCCATCACCGGCACCCTCGGGTCGAGGGCGAGCATCTGGCGGCCCATCTCCTCGTCGACGGGGTAGTTGTCCTTGCCGCCGAGATACCAGTCGTACATCCGCGCCGGATGCGGTTTACCGGTGTCCATTCCGGTCGGGGGCTGCCCGGTCATGACGGTCTCCGTAAGTCCGCGCCGTGGTAAGTGATCAACTCGGAACCAAATTCAGGGAAGTCGTGGAAAAGAGAAAGCAAGTCGTTCAGGAGAGAAGGAAGTCCGCCTCTCCCGCTTTCGCACCCTCGATGAAAGCGGTCATCTCGCCGGGCGTGTAGATGAGGGCGGGACCGTCCGGGTCCGCCGACTGGCGTACGGCGATACGACCGTCGGCGAGTTTCATCGCCTCCAGGCAGTTGCCGCCGTTGCCTCCGCTCCACGGTTTGTGCCAGCCCTCGCTGCCCAGTTCACGGGCGGGCATTCCGTTGTAGATGCGCACGTTGCCTATTCGCGGGTTGATGCGTTCCGGCGTGACGCGTTCCATTCACAGCTCCTTGCGGAGATCCCGGAGGATCTCCTTCGTGCGATGTGCCGTAGCGGCTTGGGCCGCCATGCGGTCCATGACCTCCAGGTGGGTCGCCACCTCGGAACGCGCGTCCAGGTAGACAGCGCCGGTCAGGTACTCGCTGTAGACCATGTCCGGGAGTTCCGGCATGGCAAATCGGAACAGCACGAAGGGCCCGTACGTGCCGGGATGCGGACCCGAGGAGAACGGGATCACCTGCAACGTCACATGGGGCAGCTTCGTGGCCTGAAGCAACTTGTCGATCTGGGCGCGCATCACCTCGGGGCCGCCGATGGTGCGGCGCAGCACCGTCTCGTCCATCACCACCCAGATCCGGGGCGCGTCCTCGCGCGTGAGCAGATTCTGGCGCTGCATGCGCAGCGCGACATGGCGCTCGATGTCCTCGGGCCTGGTCTGCCCGATGGCTCCCGCCTTCAGGACGCCGCGCGCGTAGTCCTCGGTCTGCAACAGGCCCGGAACGAAGTGCGGTTCGTAGGAGCGCAGCAGGGAGGCGGCGCCTTCCAGGCTGACGTGCATGGAGAACCAGTCGGGCAGGATGTCGTGGAACCGCTGCCACCAGCCGGGCTTGTTGGCGTCCTCCGCGAGCCGGACGAAGGCTTCGGCCTCCTGGTCTCCGACGCCGTACGACTTCAACAGGAGCTGGAGGTACGGGATTTTGAGGGAGACCTCGGCCATCTCCATCCGGCGGACCGTCGCGGGGGCGACACGCAGGATCCGCGCGGCCTCCTCGCGCTTGAGACCCGCGCGTTCCCGCAGGTCCAGCAGCCGCCGTCCGAGAACGACCTGGCCGACCGTCGGCGCGGACCGCGGTTCGCTCACGTCCCACCTCCACTGAGTCCGGGCAGCCCGTTCGGCGCCGTCCGGGTTCTTCCTCGTCCGCCTCGACGATCCCAACTGGCGCCGCTTCGCTAGCTGTTGCCAGCAGTGTGCCACGCGCCCCCACAGCGTCACACGGCACTCTGCATTTTTCAGAGTGAGTCTTGCCAAGTGTTCGCGGCGACGCGATAGTGGCAAGCGTGATTCCGTCCGCGCCGTTAGGAACAGACGCCGCCGAAGACCGGTCCGGTCTCCGTGCCGCCATGGGGCAGCGCCCCCACGCGGCCGCCGAGCGGCGGTTCCGCTTCGAGTTGGCCGCACACCCGGGCTCCGTGGCACAGGCGAGACGCCTGGCCCGGTCCCGCCTGGCCGGCTGGGCGGTGTGCGAGGACACCTGTGACACGGCGACCCTCGTGGTTTCGGAACTGGTCACCAACGCGATCGTCCATGCCGCCGGACAACGTGTGATCTGCGAACTGCAGGACGCCGACGACGTGGTGCGCATAGCCGTGTGTGACGAGGGGTGCGCTCCTGGCGAGCCGCACCCCTCCCCGCAGCGGCCCGACGAGGAGCACGGGAGGGGATTGCTTCTCGTCGCGGCAGTGTCCAGGGCCTGGGGGGCCCAGGACACCGGGCCCGGTCTGCTGGTGTGGGCGGAGATCCCGCGCTCGGCAGACCGGGCCGAAAACACCAGGCGCGAACCGGGCTCGCCCGAAGCGGGCACCGGCCCGCGGGCGGACCTCGGCTGGAGCGCGAAGAAGCCCCCGAACGACGGTCGGGGCACCGGGGCGGAGGGATCCTGGGGGGCGGGAATCGTGGGGAACCCCCAGCTTCCCTCCGTCCGGAACGGGAACGGCGACGGGGATCGGCGGCGGGACGTGGATCCCTGTGGGGACGGGGATCCACGTCGGAACGGCGATCCCCGTCAGGCTGGGGACCCGGGTCGGGCGCACAACCGGGAACAGGATCAGGAACAAGAACGGGATCGGGAGAGCCTGTGAGCCGTACGTCTGCGGCGGGGCCTGCGGCGCAGGTCCTGAGCCTGGACACGCTGGTCCGCGTGAGCCGCGGACGGCGACAACCCGGGCCGCCGAGGCGTCTCCCCGTTCCCGAGGACATGAACGTGCCGCTGGGCTGCGACGCGGTGTCGGTGCCCGCCCGCCTCGGCCCGTTGCTGCTGTCGCGGCTGCCTCGCGTGGGCTGCGTCTACGCCGACGGGGCTCACTGGTGGTGGATCGTTCCCTCCGACTCCGATGTCGCCCTGG
The DNA here is from genome assembly GCF_036063235.1 of Streptomyces sp. NBC_00386. Taxonomy (NCBI): domain Bacteria; kingdom Bacillati; phylum Actinomycetota; class Actinomycetes; order Kitasatosporales; family Streptomycetaceae; genus Streptomyces; species Streptomyces sp. NBC_00386. Next base: position 7,025,658 of record NZ_CP107950.1, on the reverse strand, counting down.
AGTGGCCGACGCCCGCCCACTACGTCACGGGGGCGGTCGTGCCGGACGCACCTCGGATTCCCGGGCTCATCCACAAACCGGATGGCACGCTTCCATATACCCCGCCGATCCCCTTGTATCTGGCGGTGTGCCAGGTCACGGGCACGACACCCGCCTGGTCACGCCCGATCAGCGCGTGAGGCTTCGGTGCCGGCGGTCGCGGAGGCAAGTGGTCCCGTCTCCGGGGGCGACTGGTCCCGGCCCCCTCACTCGACGCCGTCGGCACCGCCCACGACGACCAGGAACGCGTCGGAGGCGAGATCCATGACGACCTCCGCCGCCTGGCCCTCCTGGCGGCGCGCCTGCGCGAACTCCTCCGCGGGCCACGACCCGCGTGGTCCTCCTGCGGGAAAGCGCTCCAGCACCATTCGCCCGTTCACCGTCTACCTCCATGTCACGCCGCTGTGGAGAGTTAAACGCCTGCCATGGGGTGAACGGCTCTGGCAGTGACGGTACTGAGACGAAGTCCACACCAGGCAGCAGCACAGCCGCGACGGACCCCGCGGGTCCTCTTGCTCGTCACGTGAGCCGGCCACTCCGCCGGCCGACTCCTCGGTCGGTCGCCCTCGGGTGTCCCGTCCCCGAGGCCGTACGGCACCCGTGCCCCGAGCGTCACACCGCGACGGGCCGCGTGGGCGCGGTCCGCAGTCCCGCGCGCTCGCGCCGCTCGGCCAGTTCGCCGAGGAGTTCGGCGATCCGCTCGGTGTGCCGGGGCGTGAGCCGGCCGGTGTCGTCGAGCTGCACGGCGCACGCCGTGGCCGTGTCGACGAGCCGTTCCAGGGTGGCCGCGACCGCGTCGGTGCCCTCGGAGTGCCGTGCCAGGGCGGGGAGTTCGGCCGCGGCGAGATCGATCGCGGCACGGGCCTCGGCGAGCGCGCGATAGGCCTCACGGCGCAGGACCCAGCGGCCTGTACGGTCGCGGGCCGTACCGTCGCTCAGCACATGGGCGAGATAGACGTCCGCCGCCTCGCCGGCCCGGGTGAGCCTCGCCCGCACGGTCCCGCCACGCTGGCCGAGCGTCGGCAGATGTCCGACGAGCAGCACGATCGCGCAGGCCAGCAGGGTCTCCGCGATCCGGTTCCAGGAAGCCTGCGGCTCACCGCCGACCATCACCAGGGCGAGGACGAGGACCGTGACGACGGCGGTCTGCGCGGCGAAGTGCCGGGTGGCGACGGGGATGAGGGCGCCGCTGACCGCGACCAGCGCGACGAACCCCTCCGGCCGCGGCAGCAGAAGAGCGAGCCCCGCGAAGACGACCGCGCCGAGGACGGTGCCGGCCGCACGGCACAGCACGCGGGAGGCGAGCGGTCCCAGATCGGGCTTGACCAGGAAGACGGCGGTCGCGGGGAGCCAGTACCAGTGCGGGTGGTTGCCGTACCAGCGCGCGTGGTGCAGGGCCTGTGCCACGGCGACGCTCGCGCCGAAGCAGAGGGCGACCCGGAGGCCGTACTCGCGCCCCGCGGCACCGATCGCGGTGCGGACGAGGGAGGCAGCGGTACGCCGCCTGTTGTGCAGGGCGTTCCCGAAGCCCCGGTCGAAGGTCTCGGCGGCATGCAGCAGGGCGTCGTGGAGGGCCCTCAGCGCGGGCACGACGGGTGTGCCGCCGGGCGGGCCGGACCCGGCGCCGGGGACGGCGGGCGCCGGCAGGGGCCCGGTGGGGGCGCCGGTGCGGACCGCGACGGCGAGCCGCCGTGGGCCCTCCGCGGCCCGTGCGGGTACGACCTCGCCCGCCCAGGCGAGCGCGGTCGCGGCCTCGGCGAGCGGCAGGGCGGCGGCGTACTGCGCGTGCAGTCGCCGCTCGGCAGCGGAACTGGCGTACCGCCGCAGCCGGGGCCCGTCGAGCGCGTCCTGCGCGTGGTCGAGGGCCGCGGTCAGCGCGACGCGCCGCCGGGTCGCGTCGGGCCCGCCCACGGCGAGCAGCAGCCGGGCGATGGCGTCGTACACACCGCCGACCGCGTCCCGCTCCCCGTCGAAGCGGTAGTCGCCGGTGTTCACCGCGGTCGTCGGCAGCGCCAGCCGCAGCGCGAGGAGCCAGCCGGCCCCGCCGAGGAAGAGCAGCGCACGTACCCAGCCCGGTTCGGGCAACGGCATCCCGGCCCCGATCGCCGAGCCCACGAGCAACTGGGTCGCCGCCCCGGAGGCGACGGGGCCGACCGCGCTGACGGCTCCGGCCAGCAGTCCGAGCCCGGTGAGAACGAGGGTGAGCGCCACGGCGCCGGTGTGCTGTCCGGCGTACGAACCGATGAGCAGACCGGTGGCCCCGGCGAGGGCCGGTACCCCGAGCCGTTCGACGGCGACCCGTCGGCTGCCCGGCCGGTCGTTGATCCCCGTCAGCATGGCGCCGAGGGCGGCGATCACTCCGAGTGAGGTACGCCCGCTCAGGACGGCCGCGAGCAGCAACGGCCCGGAGGCCAGCGCACCCCGCACGACCGCGTTCCAGGGGACCGGTCCGCGCTGGGCGCGCAGGGCATGGGCGAGCCAGGGCGGTACGGCGAGGGGGGTGATGCGCACGGGGCTCCTGTCGGGCGAGGGCGGGTGCCTTCGGGCGACGTCGGCCGGGCTCGTGTCGTTACCAGGGTAGTGCGCGTCGTCCCCGGACAGCGAACGCGCGGATTTCCGCGACGTGACATTTCACGGGGGACGGACGTGGCGGGCTGCGGAAGCAATTCACGGTGGCCGGACGCGGCGAGCTGCGGGAGCAACTCACGGGGCGACTGGCGTGGACAGCTTCGGGAGCATCCACGGGAGACGGACGTGGAGAGTTTCGGGAGGGAGGAGGAGCGGGTCCGAGGGCGTAGCCGGCCCCCGGACCCTGAGATGCCGCCATGTCGCACGCCGGCACGCTTGAGAACCCAGGTCAGTCGTTATGTCGCCGCGTCCTGCCTTTGGACCACCACGCATCGAGCTGCGCGGACTGGACTTGAACCAGCATCTCGGCGTACTGGGGCCTGGGCCCGGTCGATCCGGCGATCGGCGGCGAATGCTGAGTCTGGAGCAATAGTCTGAGATTGATCACGGTCTGCCTCTGCCGAGTTGGGCTACCGCGGCTCGTGGACACTCCGTGGATCCGGAGTGCCGCTTGGTGCCGCGGGGAGGACTCGAACCTCCACTGGAACCGTGCATTCACGACAAGCCTCAGGTTCAGCTTGCGCTCCTCGCGCACCCCGGCCGCGGTGCGTTGTGGCCGGGGAGTTCAAAGGCTACCCCTGGGCGAACAGGTAGCCGAAGACAGCGTCGCCGACGCGCTGGTCGACGACATCCGCGCCGTTGGCCTCCTCGCGGGCGAACTTGACCGCCTGCTGCAACTTCTCGACACGGTCGAGGAGTTCGTTCACGCGCCGCGCGGGCAGGGCTCCGGAGAACTTGACGGTCGTCCAGTACCCGACGGGAATGTCCTCGTAGTACACCTCGACCTGGGCCGGGTGCTTCTCGGTGGCCTCGGCCTTGACGTGGTTCCGCGGGACCTTCTTCGTGCGAAGGGTCCGCACCGGCTCGGTCTTCCAGGCGTCCGTGGAGGGATCCCGCACCCAGGACTCGGAGGCGTCGAGGACGGGCAACTTCCTTACGAAGGTGTTGAGATCGGTGAGCTGCTTCTCGAGGAAGAGCAGATAGGACACCGGTACCTCGGCGACGAGTACGCGCCCGTCCACCACCACATCGGCCCTCGCCGCGCAGTTGGCCCAGTCCTTGGTGGCGGTCACGTCGAACAGCCGCGTCAGGGTCGCCGCGGTGGCCCGCAGCACGTCCTCGGCCTGCACCTGGACCCGGGTCGACTCGGGCGGCAGCTGCTCGCCCTCCTCGTCCTTCGGCTGGTACGTCCGCGAGATGCCCGCGAGCAACGCGGGCTTCTGCAGGCCATGATGAGCAGCCGTCAGGTCCTGATGGGACTTGGACTTGATGCCCTTCTCCACTGCGATGATCTGATTGAGTTTCGCCACGTCGGTGACCGTAGCAGTGTCGACGGGGATCACTCGAAGGATTATTCGCCCGGGACGGGCCCAGTGCCTCCGCCCCCGTGTCGGTTCGCCCCATGCCCGGCACCCGCGCGTCGGTCGGCCGCGCGTCCGCCGCGCCCGGCGCGCCGTCGACGGTAATGGAGGTGCGCGGGCCCGTGCCGGACCCGCATCATCGGCAGGTTGTCCGCCACCCGTCGGCGGACCCCACCCACAGGAGCCCCCATGGTCCAGCGCGTCACCGTTCCCAGCCTCTTCGCGCCGCCCGTCTACGCGCACGCGTCCGTCGTCGAGGCGGGGACGAAGCTCGCCTTCCTCGCCGGGTCCGTGCCGCTCGACGCCGACGGGAAGCTGGTCGGCGCGGGCGATCCCGTACGCCAGGCCGAGCAGGTACTGGCCAACCTCGACGAACAGCTGCGCGCGGTGGGGAGCGACATGGCCCATGTCGTGTCGACCGACGTGTACGTCGTCAGCGGTGAGCCCGCGGTGCTGTCCGCGGTCTGGAATGTCGTCGAGGCCTCGGGGCTGAGCATCGGCCCGCACTCCTCGACCCTGCTCGGCGTGGCCTGTCTCGGGTACACCGGGCAGCTCGTGGAGATCACGGCGACCGCCGTCGTCCCCGAGACCGAACCGGCGGCCGGCGGTGGGCCCGACCGCGCCTGACACCCGCGGAACGCTCACGGGGAGGACGTCGTCAGCCCCGCGGACTCCGCCGCCGTGGTCAGGACCTGCCTCAGCATCGTCGGCGTGAGACGCCCGGTGAAGGTGTTCCGCTGGCTGACGTGGAAGCACCCGAACAGCTCGACGGAAGCGGGGGCGGTATCGATGCCGGTGCCGATACCCGTGTCGTCCGGTTCCGGCCGCCGTACGAGCGTCACCCGCGCCCCGTGCGCGAACGCCGGACGCGGCCGGGGCACCGTCCAGCCCGCCTCCGCGAGGGCCGGCAGGGCGGCCTGCCAGCCGAAGGCCCCGAGGACGACCACCGTGCGCAGCGTGGGCCTCAACAGTCCCAGCTCCCTGACGAGCCAGGGCCGGCAGGTGTCCCGCTCCTCGGGCGTCGGCCTGTTGGCCGGTGGCGCGCAGTGCACCGGAGAGGTGACACGCACCCCGTACAGCTCCAGTCCGTCGTCGGCGCTCACCGAGGTGCCCTGCGAGGCGAGCCCGATGTCGTGCAGCGCCGCGTACAGCACGTCACCCGACCGGTCCCCGGTGAACATCCGCCCGGTCCGGTTGCCGCCGTGCGCGGCGGGGGCGAGCCCGACGACGAGGAGGGACGCGTCGGGCGGCCCGAACCCGGGCACCGGACGCCCCCAGTACGTCTGGCCGGCGAAGGCGGCGCGCTTGGCGGCGGCCACCTCTTCGCGCCACGCGACAAGCCGCGGGCAGGCCCGGCAGCCGGCGATCCGCCCGTCGAGCACGGTGAGATCGGCGGAGCGGGCCGCACCTTCCGCCGGAGCGCCGCTGTCCACATCCCCACCGTACGACCGCCGTACGACCGCCCTGCACCGCCGTACGACCGCCGTACGACCGGCCGGTCCGCGCCCGATCCCACTGCTCGGCACTCCCCCGCTCCGTCCGCGGCCCCTCACTCTCACCGGCGGCTAAGACCGTGTCCTACGTGGGGCTGGGTCGTTGGGCTTGGTTATGGGGCGGGGTACGTGGAGTTGGATTGTTCCGGACGGGCTGTGGGAGATCGCGGAGCCGCTGATCCCGCCGTCGAAGGTGCGGCCGCAGGGTGGCGGAACACAGGACACGCCTGATGAGACGCTGTTCGCGGCCATCATTTACGTGCTGGTCAGCGGGTGCGCCTGGCGGGCTTTGCCGCCGTGCTTCGGCATATCGAAGTCGACCGCGCATCGACGGTTCCTGATCTGGTCCCGGGCGGGAGTATGGGGTCGGCTGCACGAGGAGATCCTGCACCGCCTGGACGATGCCGATCTGCTCGACCTCTCCCGAGCAGTCCTCGATTCCGCCCATGTGAGGGCGAAAAAAGGGGCGAACTCACAGGTCCGAGTCCCGTGGACCGAGGCAAGCCGGGTTCCAAAATGCACGTCCTGTCGGACGCGAACGGGCTGCCCCTCCTCGTCGGCGTCTCGGCTGCCAACACCCACGACAGCCTTGCGCTCAAGCCCATGATCACCGGGCACCAAACGAGACACGACCCCTACAGGGGCCGCTACTTCAAGCCTCAGCGTCTCCACGCCGACAAGGCCTACGATATCCCCCACCTGCGGAAATGGTTACGCGGCAGGCGCATTGGCGTTCGTATCGCCCGCAAGGGCATCGAGTCCGGCGAACGACTGGGACGCCGAAGGTGGGTAATCGAACGGACCATGTCCTGGCTGACCGGATACCGCCGGCTCAATCACCGCTACGAACGCCACCCCCGCAACTACCTGGCGTTTCTCGGCCTCGCCGCAGCCCTCTGTTGCTACAAACGACTCGTCCGCCTCACCACATAGGACACGGTCTAAGTCATCTCCGCTCCCAGCGCCAGGAACCCGCAGATCAGCAGGAAGAGGAGGGCGAGGAGGGGCCAGATGAAGCGCAGGTACTTGTCGTAGCCGACCTTGGCGAGGGCGACGCCTCCGATGGTGACGGCGGTGGTGGGGACCCAGAGGTTCATCCAGCCGCTGGCGGCCTGCCACGCGGTCACGACGACGGCCCGGGAGACGCCCGCGAAGTCGGCGAGCGGGGCGAGGATCGGCATGGCGAGGGTCGCGTGGCCGGAGGTGGAGGGGATGAGGAAGGCCAGCGGCAGGTTCACGATGAAGACGATGATCGCGAAGAGACTGGAGGAGGTGCCTTCCACGATGCCCTCGATGGAGTGCAGAACCGTGTCGGTGATCTTCGAGTTGTTCATGATCACGGTGACCCCGCGGGCCAGCACGATCACCAGCGCGGGCGAGATGAAGTCCGCGGCGCCCTGGACGATCGTCGCGCTCAGCTTCTGCTCGCCCATCCGCGCCACCACCCCGACCAGCACCGCCGCGCACAGGAACAGCGCCGCCAGTTCCGGGAAGGACCAGCCGAGCTCGAACCCGTACGGCCGCGCGTCCGCCTTGCCCGTGAGCGCGCTGGACCAGGGCACGACGGAGAAGATCATGAAGGCGAAGACCAGCGCCGTGGTGACGAGGACCGCCTTGTGCAGACCGGTCAGCTCGGGAACCTCTCCGGCCGCGTCCTGGGCGTGCTCGCGGTCCCCCGGCAGGAACCCGGTGATCGAGCGGTCGGGGCTCCGCTGCACCCGGCGCGCGTAGCGGATGACGTATCCGATCGTGACCGCCGTCAGCACGACCCACATCACGAACCGCAGCACGATGCCGTCGCCGAGCGAGATGCCCGCGGCGGACGAGGCGACACCCGTCGCGAACGGGTTCACCGTCGAACACAGCACCCCGATGCCCGCGCCGAGGATGATCGTGCCGACCGCCACCATCCGGTCGTAGCCGAGCGCCAGCATCAACGGCACGATCAGCCCGTAGAACCCCAGTGTCTCCTCGGCGAAGCCCTCCACCGTGCCGAGCACCGAGAACACCAGCATGATGCCCGCGATGAGCAACGCGCCGCGCGTGCGCAGCCGGTGGGCGAGGAGGCCGATTCCCCGGTCGAGGGCACCCGTCGCGAACACCACCGTGATGAACGCCCCGATGGCGAGGACGAAGAGGAACACACCCGCGCTGCCGTACAGTTCACCGGCGAAGTCCGGCCCGACCTGCGCGGTCTTCTCGTCCAGGATTCCGTAGAGGCCGTTGACGGGCGAGAGGAAGAGGTCGTTGAGGCGGTCGACGAAGCTCTGCCCCGAGTCGACGCGGTGATACGTGCCCTGGATCGGCCTGCCCTCGGGCGTGCGGTCGTACTGTCCTGCCGGGATCAGGAACGCCAGTGCCCACACGGCGATCGTGACGATCGCGAGGACGGTCAGGGCGCTCGGAAACGTGAACCTGCGCTGGTGCGGCGGCTCTTCGGTGCCGGCCGGCTCGGTGCCGGTCGGGGTGGTCACCGGACCGTCCCGTCCCGGCTCACGCGCTCTCCCCCGCTCCCCCGCGGAAACCGGCTGCGTACTCCCGTACGAAGGCACACATCGCCACCACGGTGTTGCGCAGCTCCGAGAAGAGGACGCGCTCGTTGGGTGCGTGCAGGTTGCACATGCTGTCCTGCGCCCCGAAGAGCAGCACCTCGGCGTCGGGTGCGGCACGTGCGAGCCCGTTGACCAGCGGAATCGAACCACCGGTCGCGATGTACGCCGCCTCCTCGCCCCAGGCCTCGCGCAGCGCGGTCAGCGCGGCGCGATAGGCGGGGCCGCCGGTCGAGGCCTTGTAGCCGGGGCCCGTGTCGCCCGGTGTGACGGTGAGAGGGACACCGAAGGGCCGTAGCGAGCGCAGATGGTCGACGAGCGCGGCCTGCGCCTCCTTCGCGTCCTGGCGCGGGTGGAAGCGGAGGTTGAGCTTGGCACGCGCGTACGGGACGACGGCGGAGGCCGCGTGTTCGACACTCGGCGCGTCCAGGCCGATCACCGTGATCGCGGGCCCGCTCCACAGCCGCTCGCCGAGACTTCCGCTGCCGATGAGCGGGATCCCGTCGCAGACACCGGCGAGTTCACGGAATTCGTCCTCGGTGTACGTCGTTCCGCTCCACTCCTCACGCCGCAGCCCCGCGACGGCCACATCGCCCTGCACATCGTGCAGCGTGGACAGGGCGGTCAGCAGCACGAGCAGGGCGTCCGGCGCGGCACCGCCGAACTCCCCGCTGTGCCGGGGCTCCTCGAGGGTGCGCACCTCGACCACGACCTCGGCCGCACCGCGCAGCGCGGTGGTCAGGGTGGGGCTGCCGGGGCGGAGATTGCCGAGGTCGGCGATGACCATCGCGTCGCACGCGAACCGCTCGGGATCGCTGGGCGGATAGTCGTCGAAGGGGCTGCCGTACTCCTCCTGTCCCTCGAAGACGACCTTCACCCCGACCGGCGGCCGCCCCTCGTACGCCCGGAGCATCCCCAGGTGAGCGATCACGTTGGACTTGTCGTCGGCGATCCCGCGGGCCCGGAGACCGCCCTCGACGGGTGTCGGCTCGAAGGGCGGCGACAGCCACAGCTTCTCGTCCCCGGGCGGCTGCACGTCGTAGTGCGAGTAGAGCAGGACGGTCGGCGCGGCCGGGTCCGGCGGCGGGATCTCCCCGAAGATCACGGGGGCGGTGCCGGGAAGATCGATGCTCTCGACACGCTCCACTCCGGCGTCCCGCAGCATGCCCACGAGGAGATCGTGAGCCTCCCGGACCGGCTCGGCCGGGAAGCCGGGGAACGCGACGGAGGGGATGGCCGCGAGGCGTTCCAGATCGGCGCGGAGGCCGTCCATCAGCGCGTCGACCTTCGCTGCTGTCTCCACCGTAGGTCCCCTCTCCTGTTCCCCGGACGGCTTCACCGACAGCCTCCGCCCGCCCCGGGAGCGACGCATCCTGTGTGGTCCGTGCGACGGAAAAGGCATGCGGTGTCCCGGGCCGCGGGCATTAGAGTCGGGTCATGGCTTCTCAGGGTGCTGACGGGGAGATGAAGGGCGCGGGGACCGGAGGCGGGCGCGGCGCGAACGCCGGGAGGACCGCCACGGCCGGCTCAAGGACCGAGTCCGGGACCGGCTCCAGGGCCGCTTCCGGGATCGAGTCCGGTGGCGCCACCGGGACCGACTCCGATGCCGCTGTCACGGCAGCCTCCGCGACCGCTGCCGCCGTCGGGGCCGCCGTCGCCGCCGGGCCCGCCGGCGGCGAGAGTGTGCGGGTCGACGCCTGGATCTGGTCCGTCCGTCTCGTCAAGACCCGCTCGATCGGTGCCACGGCCTGCAAGGGCGGTCATGTTCGGGTCAACGGGGAGCGTGTCAAGCCCGCGTACTCGGTCCGCGTCGGCGACGAGGTGCGCGTGTGGCACGAGGGCCGCGAACGGGTCGTCGTCGTGAAGCGCGTGATCCGCAAGCGGGTCGGCGCACCCGTCGCCGCCGAATGCTATGTCGACAACAGCCCGCCGCCTCCGCCGCGCGAGGCCGTGGCTCCGGCGGGTGTCCGGGACCGGGGCGCGGGACGCCCCACCAAGCGGGACCGCCGCGACATGGAACGCCTGCGGGGAATGCAGACGGGCTCGTCCGGCCCCGTCCGAACCTCGGGCCCCTCCACGGGACCGACCGGCTCGACCAGGTCCCCGGGCACGACCGGGTCCGGAGACTCCTCCCGCCACTGACCCCTCCCCGCGCCCGTGACTTCCCCTTCCCTGTCCCGCCCCCGCTCCCCGCCTCCGGTTCGTCGAGCCGCTCTGGTTCGTCGAGCCCCTCTGATTCGGCGAGCCGCTCCGGCGCCCGTCTCGGCTTCCCGGTCGTCCGGAACGCGGCCACACCGAGGCACCGGCCGGCTCACCGGTACACGGGCCGACTCACCGGCCGACGCCCCGGTACACGGGCCGATTCCCCGGCGGGCGTACGGACGTACGAAATCGAGGGCTCCCCCGTCCCGGAGGAGCCCTGCGTCCTTGCTGTGCCGTCACGCCCGGCGTCCGGCCCGCCGGCGTACCAGGCGGAGCAGTTCGGTCGTGTGGCCGCGCCTGGCCCAGGCGATCAGGCCGAGCGGCAGCATCAGGATCAGCGGGGTCGCCACGTACGGGCCGTGGACGACGGTGACGTTGACGATGAACGCACCGACCATCAGAGCACTCAGCGCCAGCGCGGCCACCGAGTCCAGCAGCGGGATCAACAGGGCCAGGCCTCCGGCGAGTTCGAGCGCGCCGATGACGTACATGCCGGTGTGGCCCCAGCCCAGCTTGTCGAACGACTCCGTCGCCGAAGGGTGGGCGATCAGCTTGGGAAGGGCGCTCGCGAACGCGTAGAAGAGGCCGAGGACGACCTGGAGGGCGGTCAGGGAGATCCGGGCGGCACGGGAGCGGGGGGTGAGGGCGGCAGGGGTGGCGGTCAGGGGGACGGTGGTCTCGGACACGGTGGTCTCCTGTGGGAAGCGGTGGCTGCTTTCACAGAGGTAGACCTGGGGGCTGCCGGGAACTCATCGGCGCTGAACGGGGTTTGTCGTGCCCGGCGGCAGCCGCTCACCCCTTCACGGCCCTCACCCATGTCCCGTCGTCCGTCAGATACCGGTCGACCTTGAGCCCCGCCTCCGCCAGCGCCTCCTCGAACGCCTCCTTCGTCAAAGGGCGGGACAGAAACGTCTGCGTCCAGATGGCGTCCGGGAACGTGTACTCCGCGCGCACCGAGTCGACCCCGTCCCCCACGGGCTCGGTGGACAGGATGCGCACGACGAATCCGGACGGGTCGACGCGCTCGCGGGGCACATCGGTGTGGTAGTTCTCGCCCTCGCGCTGGATCAGCACACAGCCGTCGTCCGCGACATGGCGGGCGCAGGTGTCCAGGAGCGCCCGCCGCACCAGGACATCCCCGGCGTGCACGAGGAACGACGCCAGCAGCACGACGTCGAACGTCTCGCCGAGGTCGAGGTCCTCGATGCTGCTGCGTATGCGGCGCGCCCCTCGGACGTGCTCCAGCATCTCGGCGGACTCGTCCACCGCCGTGACCGCGAAACCGAGTTCCAGGAGCGGGTGGGTCATCCGGCCGACCCCGCTGCCCAGTTCCAGGATGTGCGAGGCGGCGGGCACGGCCGCGGTGATGATGTCCGGTTCGGTTCCGACGGGCAGACGGGTGTAGAGCTCGACCGCGCAGCCGTCCGGTGTGATGGCACCCGGTCCCGTGCCCTCGTATCCCTCACGCATTTCGATCCTCATACCCGTCCAACGGACGGCTTCCGCAAGCCTGTTCCCCTCTCTGGTCACTCGTTCGGGTGACATGTTCGAGGGGCATCCGTCCGAGTCCGGGGCCCGGCGGGACGGACTACAGCGCGAACCAGCCCCGTCCTCCGTACCAGTGCCCGCCCGCGCGCAGATGGTCGACCACCGCGCGCTCCACACTGTTGCGCCGCGGCAGTTCGCCGAGCGGGAGCTCCGGATCACCGAAGACGAAGCCGACGGGCATCGTGTCGTCCGGGGCCCTCTCCTCGTGCACCAGGCGGAAGCGGTCCTGGAAGCGAATGATGTTGGAGTCGGCCGGCAGATATCGCTTGAGCTGCGGGTCGAGCAGCCAGGAGTCGCAGACGGCTGTCCCGTGGCGCTCCTCGGGGTAGTGGCGGGCGAAGAACTCCCGCGCCAGGTCGAGCGAACGGTTGCACGCGGCCGGGGAGAGCGAGCCGCTGAAGTCGGTGATGTGCAGGCTCAGGCAGGGGGCGCCGGGGTCCACGGCCGGCCCCGCCGCCTCGGCGGCACCGGCCGTGCGCCGCCCCAGCAGGACGCGCTGGAACTGGAGCCGGCCCAGCTGGAACAGCTCGCCGTGGAAGTGCAGGGCGATCCACCAGGGGAACAGCAGTCCGGGTCCGCCGGCCCTTCTGTGGTGCACGGACACATGACGGCCGAGATCGGCGAGTGTGCGCCGCGAGACGTCCTCGGGCACCCCGCGCTCCCGGTGATGGGCGCGGACGTACGGAAGCGCCGCCATGAAGACGTACAGATGGAAGCAGCGCCCGAGAAGTCCCGTCGTCGCGGGGAAGACGGGCGGCTCCCAGCCCTTCCCTATGTCCCCCATGTCCCGCACGAAGCGGGTGACGCAGCGCGCGAGGAGGGTCATGGCCTCCGGATCGGCGGCGAACCGGGCCCGCAGCGCGACGAGTTCATTGATGTGTTCATGAGGCACGGACAGGTCGAGCAGGATGTCCGGCAACGCGTCGGCGTCCGGGAGCGCCACTTCCCGAAGGCCGCAGCTCTCGCTCTCCAGGTCTCTCAGCCACTCGGCGGTCCTCGCGTCCGCCCGCAGCGTCCTCAGCAGCACCGTCGCCTCCCCCGGCGGCCGTCGCCCGACCGCTCTCCCCTGGTGAACGTGCACCACGAAGAGTACGTTTCCTCGTAGGAGTGGTGATCCTGATGCGTACGGGCAGTGAACCGGTGACAGCGCGCAGTGCTCTGCGGATGCGCTTCTGGCTGAGCGTCTGGGGCCTGATCTGGGCCGTCTTCGGGACGGTCGCGTTCATCCTGGTGGGGCGGCCGGGGTGGGCGGCCGCGTGCGCCGCGCTGTGGGTGATCGTCACGGTCGACATGACCATGATCCTTCGGCACATCAGGCAGGGCCCGCACTACCAGCCGGGCCGTGACGTCCCACCGTACGAGCCCGTGGACGACCGGCGCGCGTACCGGCCGCCGGAGCGCCGCCGGCCGTCGAGGCCGTCGCGCCCCTGAAACCTCCGGGCGGCCGTGCCGATGCGCGTGAAACGGCGGGGCGGCCGGGCCGATTCGCTCGGACGCGCTACACGTCGAACCGCGCCGCCCGCAGATACTGCGGCTGCGGGTCGAGCGCGGCCGCCAGTCTGAAGTGCCGCTTCGCCTGCTCGGGCCGCCGCTGACGCTCGTAGGTCCGGGCGAGCGCGAAGTGCGCGAACGCGTTGTCGGGCTCGCGCTCCAGGACGATCGTGAACTCCAGCTCGGCGGGCCGCAGTTGCGCGGCGGCGAAGAAGGCACGCGCGCGCAGCAGCCGGGCCGCGGTGTTCTCCGGGTGTGCGGCGATGACGGGGTCGAGCAGCTTCACCGCACCCCGCGGGTCACGCGCGGCGAGCAGCTGCTCGGCGGCGCGGAAGTCGATGACATGCGTCTCGGGAGTTCGTCCGATCGATCCGCTGGTCTCGGGCACGGCAGAGTCCTTCCCTCGCTGCAAGGGTTCAACGCCCCTCCGGAGGGGCGCTATTCCGGGCGCTGCTCCTGGGGGTGGCGGGCTCTGCGGACGAGATCGGCCCATACGTCCCGTACGCGCAGCTCCAGTGTCTCCAGGGGCACGTCGTTGTCGATGACGATGTCCGCGATCGCCAGACGCTTGTCGCGGGAGGCCTGTGCGGCCATCCGCGCGCGGGCGTCCTCCTCCGTCATGCCGCGCAGGCTGACGAGACGGTCGAGCTGGGTCTCGGGGCGGGCGTCGACGACGATCACGAGGTCGTACAGCGCGGCCAGCCCGTTCTCCGCGAGCAGGGGCACGTCGTGGACGACGACGGCGTCCTCGGGCGCGGCGTCCTCGAGGGCCCGCGAGCGGGCGCCGACCAAGGGGTGCACGACCGAGTTCAGGACGGCGAGCTTCTGCGGGTCGGCGAAGACGATCGAGCCGAGCTTCGGCCGGTCCAGGCCGCCGTCCGCGGCGAGGACCTCCTCGCCGAAGGCGTCGACGACCGCCGCCAGCCCGGGAGTTCCGGGCGCGACGACCTCCCGTGCGATCCTGTCCGCGTCGATCAGCACCGCGCCGTGCGCGACGAGCAGCCGTGACACTTCGCTCTTGCCGGCTCCGATACCACCGGTCAGGCCCACCTTCAGCATGCCTCGCAGCTTAGGCCCTGCCACTGCCAGGCCCTCCGCCCGGGAGCCCGGAAGTCCCGGGAACCCGAGAGGCGGGTCAGGCGTCTCCTTCGCGTTCCGCCAGGAAGCGCTCGAACTCCTGGCCGATCTCGTCCGCCGAGGGGATGTCCACCGGTTCCGCGAGCATGTTGCCGCGGGTCTCGGCGCCCGCGGCGGCGTCGTACTGGTGCTCAAGGCCCTGGACGAGCGCGACGAGTTCCTCGTCGCCCTCCTGGATCTGGCGGTCGATCTCGGTCTGGGTGCGGTGCGCCTCGGTCCGCAGGGCGTGCGCTATCCCGGGGAGCACCAGGCCGGTCGCGGCCGTGATGGACTCCAGGACGGTCAGCGCCGCGTCCGGGTACGGGGAGCGCGCGATGTAGTGGGGCACATGCGCGGCGACACCGAGAACGTCGTGACCGGCCTCCATGAGGCGGTACTCGATCAGCGACTCGGCGCTTCCGGGGACCTGCGCCTCGTCGAAGGGGCTGCGGTGGCCGGGCACCAGGTCGGTGCGGTTGCCGTGCGGGGTGAGGCCCACCGGGCGTGTGTGCGGGACGCCCATGGGGATGCCGTGGAAGTTCACGCAGAGGCGGACCCCGAGCCGCTCCACGATCTGCTGGACAGCGGCGGCGAAGCGCTCCCACTCGGTGTCCGGCTCGGGGCCCGACAGCAGCAGGAAGGGCGCGCCGGTGGCATCCTGCACGAGCCGTACCTCGAGGGTCGGCTCCTCGTACTCGGCCCAGCGGTCGCGCTTGAACGTCAGCAGCGGACGGCGGGCGCGGTAGTCCACGAGCCGGTCGTGGTCGAAACGGGCCACGACCTGATGGGGCAGCGAGTCGAGCACCCGGTCGACGATCTGCTCGCCGGTTTCGCCCGCGTCGATGTATCCGTCGAAGTGGTAGAGCATGACAAGACCGGCCGACTCCTGGGCGAGCGCCATGTCGACCACGGCCAGGCCCTTCGGCTCCCATGCGTACAAACCCTGCGGATCAAGCACTGTGACCGCTCCTCCTCGTGTTCGTACTGCACAACGTGGCGCGGAGCACGGGCATTCCCGTCCCGCGCTCCGCGCCGCTGCCTCATGCCGGTCCATCGGCCTCCCCGAGCGGCCGGAAGGCGTTCAGCCGACGGTGGGGCACCGTCGGCGGACCGCCACCAGCACAGCACACGGGTGTTACGAGGACAGCACGCGCGCGTGGAGCGCGGTGACGGCGTTGCGGGCGGACGTGAAGGCGCCGTGCTGCCAGGCGTCGGCGTAGCTGAGCCAGTCGCCCGCGAAGTAGACCCGCCCGGTGGGCCGGTTCAGCGGCTTGTAGCGGACGTCGTCGGGCCCGCCGGGGGTGCTGTGCCAGGCGCCTTCCAGGTGCGGCGTCTGGCGCCAGTGGTGGGAGAAGGACGAGTCGAGTTCGGTGCGGTACTTCTCGCCGTAGATCTTCACGCCGGCGGCCACCGCGCGCTTCTCTCGCTCCTTGGGGGTGAGCTTCGCGTACGAGTCGGCGTCGGAGCCGTAGTTGTAGTAGCCGATCATGACTCCGCGCCGGCCGTGGAAGCCGTACGAGGGGTGCCAGATGTGGGTGACGTCCAGGTCGGTCTCGGTGATGCCGCCGTAGATCCGGTGGTCGAGCTCCCACCAGCGGGACCGGTATTCGAGGCCGATCTTGCCCGCGGACTGCGGGGTGATCACCTCCAGGGCGCTCTGGACCCCGGAGCCGAGGTTGTGCGGGATCCTGGCGAGGATGTTGGGCGGCAGGGCGCCGATGCAGAAGTCGGCGTCCAGAGTCCTGGTGCGCCCGCCCTGGGTGTACGTGACGGTGACGCCGTCTCCCTTGTCGGTGATCCGGGAGACCGCCGCTCCGGTACGGATGCGGTGGGCCCCGATCGCCCGGGTGAGCGCCTTGGGTATCTGGTCCATGCCGCCCACGGGCTGGAACATGAGCATCGCCTGGTCGAATTCGAACTCGAAGGAGAAGTACCGGCCGACGCCGGAGGCGAAGACCTCGGAGGCGCTCGGGACGTCGCCGAGGAGCACGCCCGGGGTCCCGGCGGCCGCGGGGACGGTGGTGTAGCCACGGCGCGGACCCCCCTCATAGGTGAGCTTGTCGCCGAGTTCGCCGAAGTCCTTGAGGAACTCGACGAGCCTTTCCTGGTCGGCGGCTGTCAGCTCCTTGTCCAGGGCTCCCTTGTCGGTGGCCTTGGCCAGCAACTCGGAGACGTAGCCGTAGACGTCGGCCTTCGCGGTGCGGTGACGCATCGGCCTGGTCATGCCGGCCGACTCGTTGTACATGTACGCGTCCGCGTTCGTATTCGTGAACACTTCGACGGGGACGCCGAGTTCCCGGCAGTAGTCGAGGGTGACCATCCACTGCGGGAGGCGGGCCGGACCCGCGTTCATGTACTGACCCTCGCCGAACCGGGCCGTCTGCGTGTTGCCGTACAGGTCGGTGGTCGAATCACCGCCGCGCACGGTGAAGTTGCGGCCGCCGGTGCGGTCTCTCGCCTCCAGGACCGTACAGTCGTAGCCCGCCTTGCCGAGCTCGTACGCGGAGGCGAGACCCGCGATGCCGCCGCCTACGATCACGACCTTCGCGGCCCCCCTCCCGGAGAGCGTGAAATCGCCCGGCTTCGGTGCGCGGAAGGGCTGTTCGCGCTGGGCGGCCTGCGCGGTGGGCGCAAGGCCGAGGGCTCCCATGGTGGCGAACATCGCGCCCGCGCCGCCGGTCAGACCGACGTTGCGCAGGAACGCCCGCCGGCTCGCCGCTGTCGATCGCTCGTGTGCTGCCATGCCTTCGACTCCCCTCACGATCTTGGATGACCCGGGGATCCTGGCAACGGCCTGTTACAGCCCTGCAGTTACTCGTGTATCCGACACGTTTCTCTCCTCGCACACCGGCCTGGTCCAGACCTTGACGCGGACCCGTAACCTCTCTACGTTCATATGGGCACCCGAAGTTCATGTACAAGAACAAATTTCTTGCGAACCGACGGGAAGGTCACCCCCCACATGCGCATCCGACGCACGCTTCTCATTCCCCTGCTCGGCGCGACAGCGGTCACGGCCGTGACGCCGGTGGCAGCGCTTTCGGCGAACACGGCCCAGGTCATCGAGGTGTCCACCGCCGCCCAGCTGAAGTCCGCCCTCACCTCGGCCGCCCCCGGCGACACGATCCACCTCGCGGACGGCACGTACACCGGCAACTTCAAGGCGACGAAGGCCGCGGGCGCGGGCTCCCCCATCACCCTCAGCGGCTCCTCGAAGGCCGTCCTCACGGCGGGCGGCGGCTACGGACTGCACCTCAACGGCGCCTCGTACTGGACGGTCACGGGCATCACCGTCACCGGCGGCCAGAAGGGCATCATGATCGACTCGGCGAAGGGGGTCGTCGTCGACAGGGTCACCGTCCACGGCCTCGACATGGAGGGCGTGCACTTCCGCAACTCCAGCACGGACGGCGTGATCAGCAACTCGAAGATCTACGACACCGGCAACGACGGCCGCGGCATGGGCGAGGGCGTGTACGTGGGCACGGCCGGCGGGACCTCGGACAAGAGCGACCGCATCCAGATCACCGGCAACACGATCGGACCGGACGTGGGCGGCGAGAACGTCGACATCAAGGAGGGCACGACGGGGGCGCGCATCACCGGCAACACCTTCGACGGCAGCGGCCTGACCGGCGCCAACTACGACGACTCCTGGGTCGACGTGAAGGGCAACGACGTCCTCGTGGAGAACAACAAGGGCACGGCCACGACGAACGACGGCTACGAGACCCACACCCAGCAGTCCGGCTGGGGCTGCGGCACGGTGTTCCGGGGCAACACCTCGGACCTGCGGGGCGCCACGGGCGACAAGCAACTGGCGGTCAACGTCACCAACTACGGCACCGACTGCAGGACCACCGTGTACGCCTCGAACACCGTGACGGGCGGCAAGGGGCTCACCAACATCACGGTGACGCCCTGACACCCTCCCGGAGAACGACCCCCCATGGAAGTGGGCCCGCACCGAATCGGTGCGGGCCCACTTCTTTCAGCTACTTGCTAGCGGTGAGCTTTTCAGCTCTGGCCGCCGGCGAGCTTCTCGCGGAGGGCGGCGAGCGCCTCGTCCGACGCCAGGGCGCCGGAGTTGTCGTCCGACTCCGAGGAGTACGAACCGCCGCCGCCACCGGACGCGGCCGGAGCCGCGCTGGAGGTGCTGGCACCCTCGGCCTCGGCCTGCGCGTCGGCCTCGCGGGACTTGATGACCTGAGCCTGGTGCTGCTCGAAGCGCTGCTGCGCCTCGGCGTACTGGTTCTCCCACACCTCGCGCTGAGCCTCGAAGCCCTCGAGCCAGTCGTTGGTCTCGGGGTCGAAGCCCTCGGGGTAGATGTAGTTGCCCTGGTCGTCGTACGACGCGGCCATGCCGTACAGGGTCGGGTCGAACTCGACCGAGGCCGGGTCGGCACCGAAGGACTCGTTGGCCTGCTTCAGCGAGAGGCTGATGCGGCGGCGCTCGAGGTCGATGTCGATGACCTTGACGAAGATCTCGTCGTTGACCTGGACGACCTGCTCCGGGATCTCCACGTGGCGCTCGGCCAGCTCGGAGATGTGGACCAGACCCTCGATGCCCTCGTCCACGCGGACGAACGCACCGAACGGAACGAGCTTCGTGACCTTACCCGGGACGACCTGACCGATCTGGTGCGTCCGGGCGAACTGCTGCCACGGGTCTTCCTGCGTCGCCTTGAGCGACAGGGAGACGCGCTCGCGGTCCATGTCGACGTCGAGGACCTCGACGGTGACTTCCTGGCCGACCTCGACAACCTCGGACGGGTGGTCGATGTGCTTCCAGGAGAGCTCGGAGACGTGCACCAGACCGTCGACGCCACCCAGGTCCACGAAGGCACCGAAGTTGACGATCGAGGAGACGACGCCGGAGCGGACCTGACCCTTCTGCAGGGTCGTGAGGAACGTCTGGCGAACCTCGGACTGGGTCTGCTCCAGCCAGGCACGGCGGGACAGGACCACGTTGTTGCGGTTCTTGTCCAGCTCGATGATCTTGGCCTCGAGCTCCTTGCCCACGTAGGGCTGGAGGTCGCGGACACGGCGCATCTCGACGAGAGAAGCCGGCAGGAAGCCACGGAGGCCGATGTCGAGGATGAGACCACCCTTGACCACCTCGATGACGGTGCCGGTGACGATGCCGTCCTCTTCCTTGATCTTCTCGATGGTGCCCCAGGCGCGCTCGTACTGCGCACGCTTCTTCGAGAGGATCAGGCGGCCTTCCTTGTCCTCCTTCTGGAGAACAAGGGCTTCGATCTCGTCGCCGACCTTGACGACCTCGTTCGGGTCGACGTCGTGCTTGATCGAGAGCTCGCGGCTCGGGATGACACCTTCGGTCTTGTAACCGATGTCGAGCAGGACCTCGTCCCGGTCGACCTTCACGATGACGCCGTCGACGATGTCGCCGTCGTTGAAGTACTTGATCGTCTCGTCGATCGCGGCGAGGAATGCTTCCTCGTTACCGATGTCGTTGACCGCTACCTGCGGCGTGGTAGAGGTGGTCTCGGTGCTGCTCGTCATGTGGGAAAGGGCTCCGGTACGGACAGTGAGTCGTAGGTACTGCTTACGCCGGGAGCCCGTTTCGCTCTGTAGAAGCCGGACAGCCAAGGAAGCGCCCGACCCGGCACAGCCGGAAGGCGCCTCGAGAACCGAGGGGACATACATACAGATGCGAGCACAGCCTGCTATGTCTGAGGAGCGCAGGCCCGCAGCGCAACTTGTAGCATACGGGGGCAGCCGGGCAGGGTCAATGCGCGAAGGCGCACACCCGGGGCGGATCGCCGCAATCCCGGCACAAGACCTGTCTCACAAGGCCACGCGGGCAGTAGGACGCCTCTGTCGTGACACGCCCGAGACGGGTTGGACGGAAGAGTACGACGAGGGAGCCGATCATCCAAGAGCCCGAACCGTTCGAACCGGAAGCCACCCGACGTGATGCGGACCTCATCGAGAGTTCGCGGGCGAATCGGAGCTGGTGGGACCGGAACGCGGACGACTACCAGATCGAACACGGCACGTTCCTCGGCGACGACCGGTTCGTGTGGTGTCCCGAGGGTCTCGACGAGGTGGAGGCCGAACTGCTCGGCCCCCCGGAGGACCTCAAGGGCAAGGACATCCTGGAGATCGGCGCCGGAGCGGCCCAGTGCTCGCGCTGGCTGGCCACGCAGGGCGCCCGCCCCGTGGCCCTGGACCTCTCCCACCGCCAGCTCCAGCACGCGCTGCGCATCGGAGGCGCCGTGCCCCTCGTGGAGGCGGACGCGAGCGCGCTGCCGTTCGCGGACGGCTCCTTCGACCTCGCGTGCTCGGCTTACGGTGCGCTGCCCTTCGTCGCCGACCCCGTGCTGGTGCTGAGGGAGGTCCACCGGGTTCTGCGCCCCGGCGGCCGCTTCGTCTTCTCGGTCACGCACCCGGTCCGCTGGGCGTTCCCTGACGAGCCGGGCCCCGAGGGCCTGTCGGTGTCCGCGTCCTACTTCGACCGCACCCCCTACGTGGAGCAGGACGAGGACGGCCGCGCGGTCTACGTCGAGCACCACAGGACGCTGGGCGACCGGGTGCGTGACGTGGTGGCCGGCGGCTTCCGCCTGGTCGACGTCGTCGAACCCGAGTGGCCCGCCTGGAACACCCAGGAGTGGGGCGGCTGGTCCCCGCTGCGCGGGAACCTCGTTCCGGGCACGGCGATCTTCGTGTGCGAGCGGGACTGACCTGCGCGGTCCACGAGGAACGGTCCGTGGCGAGGACGACGACGAAGGGGAGCCGATCGGCTCCCCTTCGTCGTGTCGCGCGTTCGTCGTGTCGCGCGCCGCTCCGTCGTTACGGTGCCGCCTCGTCGCGTCTTGGTTCCGTTTCGTCGCGCGTGCCGCCCGCACGCGTGGGGGCTGTCCCGGAGTTCCTGCGCGGCCGGTTCGGCGCTCGTACGAGACTGGGGGCGTGATCCGTTACGAAGCCCTGGACGCGCTGCCCGTGCGCGGCGCCCTGCCCGCTGTGGACGATGCCCTGGAGGGGCACGGCGCCGCGGTGCTGGTGGCGCCGCCCGGCACCGGCAAGACGACGCTGGTGCCGATGGCCCTGGCGGGCCTCCTGGACGACGGGCGCCCGGCGCGGCGGGTGGTGGTGGCCGAGCCGCGGCGTATCGCGGCTCGGGCCGCCGCCCGGCGGATGGCGTGGCTGCTGGGCGAGAAGGTCGGGCAGAGCGTCGGCTTCACGGTGCGCGGGGAACGGGTGGTCGGCCCGCACGCGCGCGTGGAGGTCGTCACGACCGGGGTCCTGCTCCAGCGGCTTCAGCGGGACCAGGAGCTCGTGGGCGTCGACGTGGTCGTGCTCGACGAGTGTCACGAGCGGCATCTGGACGCCGACACGGTGGCCGCGTTCCTGCTGGACGTGCGGGCCGCGCTCCGTCCTGAACTGCGGCTGGTCGCCGCGTCCGCGACGACGGACGCCGGGGGCTGGGCCCGGCTGCTGGGCGACGCGCCGGTCGTCGAGGCGGAGGGTGTCGCGTATCCGGTCGAGACGGTGTGGGCGCCGCCCGCGCGCCCCGTGCGGCCCCCGCACGGGATGCGGGTGGACCCGGCGCTGCTGACGCACGTGGCGTCCACGGTGCGGCGGGCGCTGGCCGAGCGCTCGGGTGACGTCCTGTGCTTCCTTCCCGGGGTCGGGGAGATCGCGCGGGTGGCCGGGCAGCTGGGCGGTATCGGGGATGTCGACGTCCTTCAGGTGCACGGGCGGGCTCCGGCGGCCGTGCAGGACGCGGTGCTCACGGCCGGTGTGCGGCGCCGCGTGGTCCTTTCGACCTCGGTGGCCGAGTCGTCGCTGACGGTTCCGGGGGTGCGGGTCGTCGTGGACTCGGGGCTCGCGCGCGAGCCGCGGGTGGACCACGCGCGCGGACTGAGCGCCCTGGCGACCGTACGGGCCTCGCAGGCGGCCGGGCGGCAGCGGGCGGGGCGGGCCGGGCGTGAGGCGCCGGGCACGGTGTACCGCTGCTGGGCGGAGGCTGAGGACGCCCGTCTGACGCGGTTCCCGGCCCCCGAGATCAAGGTGGCCGACCTGACGGCGTTCGCGCTCCAGGCGGCCTGCTGGGGCGATCCCGGGGCGACGGGGCTGGCCCTGCTGGATCCGCCGCCGGGCGGGGCGATGGCGGCGGCGCGGGCCGTCCTGTCGGCCGTGGGCGCGGTCGACGCCGCGGGGCGGGCCACGGACCGCGGTGTCCGCATGTCCCGCCTGGGACTGCACCCCCGGCTGGCGCGCGCCCTGCTGGACGCGACCCCGCTGGTGGGCGCGGCGCGGGCCGCCGACGTGGTCGCCCTGCTGAGCGAGGAGCCCCCGCGCGAGTACGGCGACGACCTGGCCGCGGCCTGGCGCACCGCCCGGCGTGGCGGCGACGCCTACGCGGCCCGCTGGCGCGCCGAGTCCCGTCGCCTCCGCTCGTCGGCGGCCGGCCTCGCACCCGCCTCCGCCTCCGCACCCGGCCAGGCGCCGCCCTCCGGCTCTCCCGGCCAGGCATCGCCCTCGGGCTCCCCCGCCGTCACCTCCAGCTCCCCTTCCTCAGGAGCCTCCCCTGCCCCCTCCGTCTCCTCTTCCTCTCCGGGCCTGCGCGCCGGTGAGGCGGAGCCCGGGGACGACCGGGTCGTCGGGCTCGTCGCCGCGCTGGCGTTCCCCGAACGCGTCGCGCACCTGAGGGGCGGCTCCCACCTCATGGTCAACGGGACCCGTGCCGACGCCGGCGAGGGATCCGTCCTGCGTGGTGCTGCCTGGCTCGCGGTCGCCGTCGCCGACCGCCCCGTCGGCAGGGGGCACGCGCGCGTGCGGCTCGCGGCGGTGATCGACGAACCGACGGCACGGCGGGCCGCCGCCGGCCTGTACGGCGAGGGCGACGAGGTCCACTGGGCCGGGGGCGATGTCGTCGCCCGGCGGGTGGAGCGGCTGGGGGCGGTGGAGCTGGCCGTGCGGCCGCTGCGGGAGGCGGACCCCGGGCTCGTACGGGAGGCGCTGCTCGAAGGGCTGCGGGAGGAGGGCTTCGGCCTGCTGCGGTGGTCGCCGGACGCCGAGGTGCTGCGGATGCGGCTCGCGTTCCTGCGCCGGCGGCTGGGTGACCCGTGGCCCGACGTCTCCGGAGAGGCCCTTCACGCGCGCGTGGAGGAGTGGCTGGAGCCGGAGCTGAGCCGGGCCGGGCGGCGGGCGGACCTGGCGCGGATCGACGCCGGGCAGGCGCTGAACCGTCTGCTTCCCTGGGCCACCGGCGAGGCGGCCCGGCTCGACGAGCTCGCGCCCGAGCGGATCGAGGTGCCGAGCGGTTCGAGAATCCGCGTCGACTACACCGACCCGGCACAGCCGGTGCTCGCCGTGAAGCTCCAGGAGATGTTCGGGCTCCACGCCTCGCCCACCGTCGCCGGTGTGCCCGTACTCGTGCATCTCCTGTCCCCCGCGGGCCGGCCGGCCGCGGTGACCGCCGATCTCGCGTCCTTCTGGAAGGACGGCTACAACGGCGTACGGGCCGAACTGCGCGGCCGCTACCCCAAGCACCCGTGGCCCGAGGACCCGGCGACCGCCGAGCCGACGCGGTACACGAACGCGCGGCTCAGGCGCTGACGGGCTCGGGGTCGGCGGCCGGCGCCGGCGCGGGTTCGCCAGGCCTGCGGCCGCGGGCCTCCAGGTACAGGGAGAGGGCCAGCAGGGCCGCGCCCAGGAGCAGGAAGCCCCAGGGGAGGTAGGAGGTCATCATCAGGACGAGGGTGCGGTTGGACTTGACGAGGTCGACGGTGTGCCGGATGTAGTCCTCGCGCATCTTCACGTCCCCGGAGAAGGCGGTCACCTTGTCCCGCCCTCCCAGGAGGGTGCCGCCACGGAGTTCCTCCTTGTGGCTCTCCTCGCCGTAGACGGGTGCTCCGGTGACCGGCTCGACCCAGAACCTGCGGACGGTGGTGTACCAGCGGGTGGTGCCGGTCTTGGCGAGGGACTGCGGGGTGACGCCCTGGACGGGCATGATCTTGGGGAACTTCACCTTCGTCCAGGGGATGGTCTGCTCGAAGTAGTAGACCTTGACGCCCCGGAAGGTCCGGGTGCCCTTGTAGTGGATGGGCGCCGAGGTGCGGGTCTGCGCGTCGAAGTACTCGTAGTCCCGTTTCTCGGTCCGGAAGGGCCATTTGAACTCGATGCCCTGGCGGGTGACGGGGTCGCCGTCGACGGACTCGCCGGTGGCGTGGACGGGTTCCTGGCTGTGCGCGTCGAAGATGTAGCGCTCGGGGAGCTTGGAGACCATCTTCCCGTCGGGTCCCTGGACGTAGGAGAGGGAGTCCCAGACGACGACGTCACGGCCCGCGGTCCGCTCGATCCGCTCGGAGGCCTCGACGTTGCCCTTGAGGGTCTGCACGACGGTGACCTTGGAGACCTTCCTGGCCTTCATGGTGCCGTAGTCGAGGAGGGTCGCGTCCTTCGCCTCCAGGACCATGTCCTGGTACTGGCCGGCGGGGATCTTGGCCAGGCGCGGGAAGGCGTACCAGCGCAGCAGCGGGGACAGCGCCGCGAAGAACACGGCGAGCGCGAGCAGGATCAGGCTTGCCTTGCGGCGCATCTCGACGGCCCTCCCGGTGCGTGCGTCAGGGGTGCTTGGGGACGGTGGTGAGCAACGGCTTCGGCGAGGTGTGTCCGGCGGGCGAGCCCATGGCCGTGATGGTCAGGACCAGCGCGAGTGCCGCGGCGAGACCGGTCGCGGCGGCGATGAGGGCACGCATGCGGGCCTCCCGGGGCCAGGAGCTGATACATCGTCAGGTCCGGCACCGTAGCAACGGCGGGGCGAGATGAGAACACGTCGCACACACAACGGATCAGGGCGCCCCCGCGGCGTGAGCCGGGAGGGCGCCCTGGAGGCGAGCTGGTGCCGCGCGGTGGCGGCTCCGTTCTAGGAGGCGGAGGGAGAGGCCGTGGGAGTGGCGGTGGCGGGAGCGGCGGCCACCGTCAGTTCGACGGTCAGCGTGGCCCCGCCCGTGGTGGTGATGCGGAGCAGGAACGTGCCGGTGGTGTCGTCGGCGTACAGCTTCGGCAGCTTCAGCAGGCCGTCCGCGTCCGTGGTCAGGGCGGTGAGGGTGCGTACGGTCTTGCCGTCCGCGTCCTTGAAGTAGGGGCCCTTGTCGTTCTCGCCTGCGTCGTCGGAGGACTTGACCAGGGTCGCGGTCGCGGCGACCTTGCCCGCCGCGGCGCCCTTGTAGGTGGCCTTCACCTCGACCTGGTCGGCGAACTCACCGCCCGGAACGCAGGTCTGGGCGGTGTCGCCGGTGCGGGCCAGGGTGTCGGCCTGGCGCGCGGTGACACTCGCCGTGTAGTCGAGGCCGGCCATGACGCGGCCCACCACGGTGACGCGGACCGTGAAGTCGCCCGTCTTCTCGCCCGCCACGAGCGCGGGCGCGCCGGCGATGCCGAGCCCGTTGGTGACCAGCGTGGCGACGCTCTCGCCGCCCGTGAAGGTGGCGTCGGTGTCGCCGACGATCGTGAACCGCACCCGGACCTTCGCCACGGGCTTGCCGGCCTTGTCCTCGGTCCGCACGGCGATCTTCTGCGCGAACGTGTCCCCGGCGGTCGCCGCGAGCTTCCCGGCGCCCATGTTCGTCAGGCGGTCCACCGTCTCGGTGGGCGTCGGCGTGGGCGTGGGCGTGTCCGTCGGGGGCTGCGTGGTCGGCGGGACCGGGGTGGCGGGAGGCGTCGTCTCCGGGGCGGGGCTCGACGGGCCGCCGCCGGGCCGCGGGCCGCCCGGCGGGGACGGCTGCACGGGCGTGGGGCTCGGCGAGGCGGGCTCGTCGCTGTCGTGCGAGGGCAGCGCGCCGGTGCCGTCCGGCACCTCGTGCGTGCCCTTGCGGTAGTACTCCAGCCACGACAGGACGGTGTTGAGGTACGCCGTCGAGTTGTTGTAGCTGAGGATCGCCGCGTTCAGCTGCGCCTGGACCGCCATGTCGTGGTCGAAGCGGCACAGGTAGTGCCCGGCGGCCAGCGCCGCGTCGTAGATGTTGTTGGGGTCCTTCTTGCCGTCGCCGTTGCCGTCGCGGCCCGCCCACTCCCAGGTGGAGGGGATGAACTGCATGGGTCCGACGGCGCGGTCGAAGGTGCTGTCGCCGTCGTACGCGCCGTTGTCGGTGTCCTTGATGTTGGCGAAACCGTAGCCGTTCAGGACCGGGCCGAGAATGGGCGACAGGGTCGTGCCGTTCGCGTCGACGCGGCCGCCGCGGGCCTGGCCCGACTCGACCTTGCCGATGGCGGCGAGGAGCTGCCAGGGCAGGTTGCAGGTCGGCTTGGACTCGCGCAGCGACGCCTCGGCCTGCTTGTAGGCGGCCAGCACGGTGGCCGGGATGCCCGCCTCGGCGGCACCCGTGGCGGCGGGCGTGCCGCTTCCCGTGGTCGGCGCGGGGTTGGGGCTCTGCAGCGGCGGAAGGTCCGTGTAGTAGCGCCCGTTGCCGGTCGCGGTGCCGTCACCGCCCGTGTCACCGGTGCCCAGGCCGAGGTCGGCGCCCGCCGACTGTCTGCCGTGGTCGTCGGTGATCACTCCCGGGGCCTGGGAGGCGGACAGAGCCGCGACCGCGGCCGCGGCCACAGCGGTGGTTGCCGCGCCCTTGCGCAGCCTCCTGCCGAATTGCGCCGCCATCGAGTGAACCCCTCCTACGGACGACCGGCGTGACCCGTCGCCTCTCAGTCCTGCGCTGCCACTGCCTCCGGCCGTGCTCCCCGCACGGCAACCCAGGCGACCCTACGACAACTTCCGTCGCCCAGGGACCTGTTCGCGCCCGATATTCACCAGTTGGCCATGTACCGCCGTCCCGCATACTGGCTTCCGGTGATCAACCGGCCGACACATAGCCGGTCAACAGGAGACGCAGGGGGACGATTTGCCCTTCACCCTCAGCCACGCGGCCGCCGTACTGCCCGCGATCCGCGGGAACGGAAACGGCCGCGGCCGATTGATTCCCGCCGTTCTCGTGGCGGGTTCCTTCGCTCCCGACCTGACCTACTACGCCGCGAGCGTAGTGCCCGGGGCGATGGAGTTCGGCACGTTCACCCACGCGTTCACCGGCGTGTTCACGGTCGATGTGCTGATCGCATGGACGCTGGTGGGTGCCTGGCTGGTGCTGCGCGAACCCCTGGTGGCGTTGATGCCGGCGGCACGACAGGGGCGCACGGCACAACTCCTGCGCTGTGGAGCCGCGCGCGAGCCGGTGCGCGCGCCGACCGTTCTGCGGTGGTACGCCTCCGCGGTGCTCGGCGCGCTGACGCATGTCGTGTGGGACGCCTTCACCCATCACGACCGGTGGGGGGTACGGCTGTTCCCCGTCCTCGGGCACAGCCTCGCGGGCTCGCCTCTCTACTGGTACGTCCAGTACGGCAGTTCGGTCCTCGCGGCCGTCGTGATCGTGACCTTCGTGGTGCTCGCGGTGCGCCGCGCACCGGATGGCCCCGCCGTCGCGGTGCCCGTGCTGTCCACCGCCGACCGGTGGCTGGCCGCGACGGTGATCGGCGGCCTCGCGCTGGCCTCCGCGGTACAGCGGGCGGTCCGCTGGTGGACGTACTGGAAATCCGTCGCGAAGCCGTGGGAACTCATCCCGGCGCTGTGCTTCGGCGGGGGCGCCGGTCTGGTCCTCGGCCTCGGCCTGTACGTCATCGCCGTCAGGATGTGGCGTCCCGCTCCGGCTCGTCCCGGTCCCGCGGCGGCGCGTACGGAGCCGAGCCGTCCCGCCGCTCGCTGACCGCCCTGCCGGCGGTGAGACCGCGGAACAGACCACCGCCCCGGAAGAAGCCCCGGTGCACGGCTCGGACGAACCGCTCGACGGCGCGGGCACCGTAGGGCGTCGTCGGATGGTCGTACGACAGGACGATGACGCGGTAGCTGCGGGCCGGGCCGGTGAAGGAACCGATGCCGTGGACACGCCCGCCGTTCGCGGCCCGGGGCAGCCTGCCGGTCGAGATGTGCGCCCCCGGTCCGCGCGAAGGACCGAAGAACACCCTCCGGGGCCGGCCGTCACGCAGCCGCGTGAACACCCGCAGGCGGCACGCGCCGGCCCTCAGGAACGCGCGGGCGCCGGCGACCACCGCCGGCCACCGCAACCGGTCACCGGCCGTCGTGCGGGCCCGGCCGCCGCTCGTGTCGTCGGGCACCGACACCAGGACCGTACCCGGGCGCGCCGACAGGGCCGCCTGGAGATCGCGGGACAACCGGGCTCCGAAATCCTCCTCGCGGTCCTCGCCACGGGAGGAACCGACGAGCCCCGGCAGCCGGGCGGTACCCGCTTCGGCCGCGACCGCGGGTACCGGCGCGAACAGCACCGGAACGACGGCCGCGGCCACCGTCGCGGTCGCGACCACCACGGCCGTGACCATGACCGTACGGCGGTGGAGCGTGCGCATACCCGTGGCCGTACGGCGGTGGAGCGTGCGTATACCCATGCCCGCATCCTTACGTCACCCTCCGGCCCGGGGCTCCTTGTGCGGGCCACGCGGGTGACGCCCCCTGGCCCGCCCCGAGCCGCCCGGCATACGGCCGGGAACGCCCGAGGGCCGTGTCTGCGGCACCGCATGGTGCCGCAGACACGGCCCTGGGCCGAAGGCGTCACCCGCTGCCTAGTGCGCCGCCGACTCCCAGTCCCGGCCCGCGCCGACGGAGACGTCCAGCGGGACGTCGAGCCGGACCGCGGACGCCATCTCGTGACGCAGCAGTTCCTCGGTCCGCTCACGCTCACCAGGAGCGATCTCCAGCACGATTTCGTCATGGACCTGAAGCAGCATGCGGGAGTCGAGCTTCGCCTCGCGCAGCGCCCGGTCCACGTTCAGCATCGCGATCTTCACGATGTCGGCGGCCGTGCCCTGGATGGGCGCGTTCAGGGCCATCCGCTCGGCCGCCTCACGGCGCTGGCGGTTGTCGCTGTTGAGATCGGGCAGATACCGGCGGCGCCCGAAGAGCGTCGCGGTGTAACCCGTGGCCCGGGCCTCGTCGACCGCCCGGCGCAGATAGTCCCGCACCCCGCCGAAGCGCTCGAAGTACGTGTCCATCAGCGCACGGGCTTCACCCGCCTCGATGTTCAGCTGCTGCGACAGACCGAAGGCCGACAGCCCGTACGCGAGGCCGTACGACATCGCCTTGATCTTGCGGCGCATCTCGGCGTCGACCGCGGACCGCTCCACCGAGAACACCTGGGAGGCGACGGTGGTGTGCAGGTCCTCACCGGAGGTGAACGCCTCCAGCAGGCCCTCGTCCTCGGACAGATGGGCCATCACCCGCAGTTCGATCTGGCTGTAGTCCGCGGTCATGAGGCACTCGAAGCCCTCACCGACGACGAAGCCGCGGCGGATCGCACGGCCCTCGTCCGTGCGCACCGGGATGTTCTGCAGGTTCGGATCGGTCGACGACAGCCGGCCGGTCGCCGCGACCGTCTGGTTGTACGTGGTGTGGATACGGCCGTCCGCGGCGATCGACTTGATCAGGCCCTCGACGGTGACGCGCAGCTTGGCCTGCTCACGGTGACGGAGCATGATCACGGGCAGTTCGTTCTCGGTCTGCGTCGCCAGCCAGGCCAACGCGTCCGCGTCCGTCGTGTACCCCGTCTTGGTCTTCTTCGTCTTCGGCAGGGCCAGTTCACCGAAGAGGACCTCCTGGAGCTGCTTGGGCGAACCGAGGTTGAACTCGTGCCCGGCGGCCGCGTGCGCCTCCTTCACCGCCTGCTGCACCGCGCCGGCGAACATCTGCTCCATGGCCTCCAGATGCGACCGGTCCGCCGCGATGCCGTGCCGCTCCAGACGCGCCAGCAGACTGGACGTGGGCAGCTCCATGTCCCGCAGCAGATCCGCCGCGCCGACCTCCTGGAGCTTCTCCCCGAACGACTCCCCCAGATCGAGGATCGTCCGGGCCTGCGCCATCAGCGCGTCGGCCTCGGCCTGCTCGTCCGCACCGAACGCGAGCTGTCCGTCGGCCGCGGCGGCGGGCCCGAGCTCCCGGCCCAGATACTCCAGGGAGAGCGCGTCCAGCGCGAAGGAACGACGGCCCGGCTTGACCAGATAGGCCGCGAGGGCCGTGTCCATGGTCACACCCTCGATGCTCCAGCCGTGCTCGGCGAAGACCCGCATCGCGCCCTTGGCGTTGTGCATCACCTTGTGCCGACCGGAGTCGGCGAGCCACGCGGCGAACGCGTTCTCGTCGGCCTCGTCCAGCCGGGACGGGTCGAACCAGACCGCCGGCCCCGCACCCGCCGCGAGCGCCACCTCGGCGACCGACCCCGAGCCCAGCGCCCACGAGTCGACCGTCGACACGCCCAGCACCCCGGTGCCGTGCTCGGCGAGCCACGGCACCAGCTCGCCCGCGCCCAGCACCGTGCCGTCGATCTCGACGCCCTCGACGACGGGCCGCGCCTCCTCGGCCTCCGCGGCCCCCGGGTCCACGGCGAGAAGCCGTTCCCGCAGCGAGGGGTTACGGATCTCCAGGGTGTCCAGGACCATCGCGAGCGCCGTACGGTCGTACGGGGCCCGCTCCAGATCCGCCACCGTCCGCGGCAGCTCGACGTCCTTGACCATCTCCGTGAGACGGCGGTTGAGCTTCACCGCCTCCAGATGATCGCGCAGGTTCTGCCCGGCCTTGCCCTTGACCTCGTCGACCCGCTCGACCAGCTCCGCGAACGAACCGAACTGGTTGATCCACTTCGCGGCCGTCTTCTCACCCACACCGGGAATGCCCGGCAGGTTGTCCGACGGGTCACCGCGCAGCGCCGCGAAGTCGGGGTACTGCGCCGGCGTCAGCCCGTACTTCTCGAAGACCTTCTCCGGAGTGAACCGGGTCAGCTCGGAGACACCCTTCGTCGGATACAGCACCGTCGTGTGCTCCGAGACCAGCTGGAAGGAGTCACGGTCACCCGTGACGATCAGCACGTCGAAGCCCTCGGCCTCGGCCTGGGTGGCGAGCGTCGCGATGATGTCGTCGGCCTCGAAGCCGTCCACCGCGAAGCGCTGCGCGTGCATCGCGTCCAGCACCTCGCCGATCAGCTCGACCTGCCCCTTGAACTCGTCCGGGGTCTTCGACCTGTTCGCCTTGTACTCGGTGAACTCCTCGGAACGCCACGTCTTGCGCGACACGTCGAACGCCACCGCGAAATGCGTGGGCGACTCGTCGCGCAGCGTGTTCGCCAGCATCGACGCGAAACCATAGATGGCGTTCGTCGGCTGACCCGTCGCGGTGGTGAAGTTCTCCGCGGGCAGCGCGAAGAACGCGCGGTAGGCCAGCGAGTGCCCATCCATGAGCATCAGGCGCGGGCGGCCCGTACCTGCGGTTTTCTCGGTCTGCTTCGATGCTGTCTCTGCCACACCCCCGATCCTGCCACGGCCCACTGACAACGAGAGCCGTCCCGGCCCGGCACACCCCCTCCCCGCCCCGCATTCCCACGACCCACGGCCTTCGCCGTCGGCCACGCGTGCGAGGATCGAAGCGGTACGAAGACACGCACACCGACGTGCGCACGCGAAGGGGTTCAGCGATGGCCAGCAAGCCGCCGAAAAGCGATCCGGTCCAGGACGCTCCGCAGGTAGCCGGACCGAAGCACGCCGCGGCCGGGCTCCCCGCCATCGGACACACCCTTCGCATCGCCCAGCAGCAGATGGGCGTGCGCCGCACCGCCCTCACCCTCCTGCGCGTCAACCAGAAGGACGGCTTCGACTGCCCGGGCTGCGCCTGGCCCGAACCCGAGCACCGGCACGCCGCGGAGTTCTGCGAGAACGGCGCGAAGGCCGTCGCCGAGGAAGCCACCCTGCGCCGGGTGACCCCCGACTTCTTCGCCGCGCACCCCGTCTCCGACCTCGCCCGCCGCAGCGGCTACTGGCTCGGCCAGCAGGGCCGCCTCACCCACCCCATGTACCTGGCCGAGGGCGCCGACCACTACGAGCCCATCGCCTGGGAACGCGCCTTCGACATCGTCGCCGAGGAACTCGCCGCGCTCGGCTCCCCCGACGAAGCCCTCTTCTACACCTCGGGCCGCACCAGCAACGAGGCCGCCTTCCTGTACCAGCTCTTCGCCCGCGAGCTCGGCACCAACAACCTGCCGGACTGCTCGAACATGTGCCACGAGTCGTCCGGCTCGGCCCTCAACGAGACCATCGGCATAGGCAAGGGCAGCGTCCTGCTCGACGACCTCTACCGAGCCGACCTGATCATCGTCGCCGGCCAGAACCCCGGCACGAACCACCCGCGCATGCTCTCCGCCCTGGAGAAGGCCAAGGCCAACGGCGCGAAGATCATCACCGTCAACCCGCTGCCCGAAGCGGGCATGGAACGCTTCAAGAACCCGCAGACCCCCCAGGGCATGCTCAAGGGCGCCGCGCTCACCGACCTCTTCCTCCAGATCCGCCTCGGCGGCGACCAGGCCCTCTTCCGCCTGCTGAACAAACTGATCCTCGACACCGAGGGCGCCCTCGACGACACGTTCATCGCCGAACACACCCACGGATTCGAGGACTTCGCCCAGGCCGCCCGCGCCGCCGACTGGGAACAGACCCTCACCGCCACAGGGCTCACCCGCGACAGCATCGACGAAGCCCTCAAGATGGTCCTCGCCTCACGGCGCACCATCGTGTGCTGGGCGATGGGCCTCACCCAGCACAAGCACTCCGTCCCCACCATCCGCGAAGTCGTCAACTTCCTGCTCCTGCGCGGCAACATCGGCCGCCCCGGCGCCGGCGTCTGCCCCGTCCGCGGACACTCCAACGTCCAGGGCGACCGCACCATGGGCATCTTCGAACGCCCCGCCCCGGCCTTCCTCGACGCCCTGGAGAAGGAGTTCGGCTTCAAGCCGCCCCGCGAACACGGCTACGACGTCGTACGCGCCATCCGCGCCCTGCGCGACGGCGACGCGAAGGTCTTCTTCGCCATGGGCGGCAACTTCGTCTCCGCCTCCCCCGACACCGACGTCACCGAGGCGGCCATGCGGCGCGCCCGGCTCACCGTCCACGTCTCCACCAAACTCAACCGCTCGCACGTGGTCACCGGCGCACGCGCCCTCATCCTGCCCACCCTCGGACGCACCGAACGCGACCTCCAGGGCAGCGGCGAACAGTTCGTGACCGTCGAGGACTCCATGGGCATGGTGCACGCCTCACGCGGCCGCCTGGAGCCCGCGAGCCCCCACCTGCTGTCCGAGCCCGCCATCGTCGCCCGCCTCGCCCTCAAGGTCCTCGGCGAGCGCAGCAGCACCCCCTGGGAAGAGTTCGAGAAGGACTACGCGACCATCCGCGACCGCATCGCCCGCGTGATCCCCGGCTTCCAGGACTTCAACGCGCGCGTGGCCGACCCCGCCGGCTTCGCCCTCCCCCACGCCCCCCGCGACGAACGCCGCTTCCCGACGGCCACCGGCAAGGCCAACTTCACCGCCGCACCCGTCGAACACCCCGAACTCCCCGAAGGCCGCCTGCTCCTGCAGACCCTGCGCTCGCACGACCAGTACAACACCACCATCTACGGACTCGACGACCGATACCGGGGCATAAAGAACGGCCGCCGGGTCGTCCTCGTCAACCCCGACGACGCCCGCGAACTGAAGATCACGGACGGCTCGTACGTCGACCTCGTCGGCGAATGGAAGGACGGCGTCGAACGACGCGCCCCCGGCTTCCGCGTCGTGCACTACCCCACCGCCCGCGGCTGCGCCGCCGCCTACTACCCCGAGACCAACGTCCTGGTCCCCCTCGACTCGACCGCCGACACCAGCAACACCCCTGCCAGCAAGTCCGTGGTCGTCCGTCTGGAACAATCGACAGCCGACTGAGCGTTCGCTCAGCAAGGACATCCACGACGAAGTGGTCCACGACGAACGGAGCCGGGCGCCATGGGCGAACAGCACACCCCGAAGTTCCCGCAAGGGGTCATCGACGAGTACGCCACACTCGGTGTCGACCTGCCCGCCCTCTTCTCCGCGGGCCACCTCGGCAACCGCATGGGCGTCCAGATCACCGAGGCCTCCGCGGACCGCGTCGTGGGCACCATGCCCGTCGAGGGGAACACCCAGCCCTACGGCCTCCTCCACGGAGGAGCCTCCGCCGTCCTCGCCGAGACCATCGGCTCCGTCGGCGCCATGCTCCACGGCGGCATCACCAAGATCGCCGTCGGCGTCGACCTGAACTGCACCCACCACCGCGGCGTCCGCTCCGGCCTCGTCACCGGCGTGGCCACACCCGTCCACCGCGGACGCACCTCGGCGACGTACGAGATCGCCATCACCGGCGAGGACGGCAAGCGCGTCTGCAGCGCCCGCCTCACCTGCATCCTCAAGGACGCGCCCCAGAGCTGACACCCGGACGGCCCCGGGGCCCTGCGAAGCCCTCCGGGGCGCACGGATCCCCGGGGCACTCCCAGGCTCTCCGAGGCACACGGACCCCGAGGGCGCCCTCAAGCCCTCCGAGCGCGAACCCTCCAGGACGCTCCGGGGGCCTCCAGAGCCCCCCGAGGCGCTTCAGGGACACACGGCCCCCCGGAAGCCGCCCCGAGGCCCTCCGGGTGGCACACGGACCCTCCGAGTCGCCCCGAGACCCTCCGGGACACACGAACCCTCGGAGCCGAGGCTCTCCAGGGCACGCGGCTCCCCGAGCGCCATGAGGCGCGCGAACTCCGCCGGCCCCGCCGAGGGTCTCCTGCCGCCCGACCCTCCCGAGTCCTCCGGTTCCCCCGGCCCGCCCCGCACTCCAGGGCCACGAAAGTGTTCGCCGAGCCCCACGGGTTCACGGACCGTCCAGAGGCTCGCAGCCCCTCCAGGGGTTCGCCGCCCCCTCCCGATCCGCGGATCCGCCGAAGTCCAACCCTCCACCCCTCGAATCCCGTTGGGACGCGGCCCACCCGGAGCCCGGACCCTCATCGCGATCGCAACCGGCACCCCGTCGCCCCACCCCGGCCACCGCCCGTGACCGCCGAGCGCACAGCTCACCGCCGCAAGTGCCGCGCCGGCACGCGCGCTTCCCTTCCGCTTCGAGGCCGGCAGCGCCCGCCGCACAGCCGCCAGCGCCCACCAAGTAGGCATCGGACCCGCCGAGTTGAGCGCGAAAACCCACCCCCCACTGCCACTGACAGTGAAGGCCGGAAACGCCCGCCTCATCGCCTTGCGCGGCGCCGTATACAACCGCGCCGGGCCGCCGCACGCCGCCGAGGCCCCCCACCCCGACCCGCCCGTCCACGACAACAACGCACAGCAACAGCAAAGCCTCACTTCGGCGGCACACGGCCGCTCGGCCCGAGGACCGGACCACGCGGCCCCGGCTACCCCAACAGGCTCTTCCCCACACCCACTTCACCCGGCCAGGACGCCGGCGACCGCATCACGCGGTGGTAACAGTCGGTTACCTCTGCCGCAATAAAGCAATCCCCGCGCCGCGAGCCGCGCCGCACCGCGCTCCGAGCGGCCCCCCGAGCCGCCACCACGCGTACAGCTTCCGGTATCCGCCATCAACCCGGAACAGCGCGTTCTCACCATGCGAACACACAACCGCTCCCGGCCGACACGTCGAAATGCTCCGATCGTCCGCCCCACGCCCCGCGAGGCATCCCCCGGATAACAAGAGCGTCACAGCCTTCCCCACGCTCCTCCCCACCCCCCCAACCTGCGCTTATAGTCACGGCCAGTCACCGCGCCGCCGGGCGCGTCACTGCACGGCCCTGCTTCACCCAGTACGGCCCGGCGAGAAACACGGCCCCCACCCTGGGGTGCCGCGCCAGGGAGAGGATTCAACGTGCGACAGCGTTCTATGGTCATACTCACCGCCGTGCTCACGACAGGAGCACTCACGCTGACCGCCTGCGGCTCGCGCGACGACAGCGGCGACAGCAAGAGCGACAAGAAGACCGAGATCATCATCGGCGTGGACGCGCCGCTGACCGGTCAGAACTCCGCCACCGGCCTCGGCATCCAGGGCGGCGTCCAGATCGCCGTCGACGACGCCAACAAGAACAACACCGTCCCCGGCGTGACCTTCAAGGTCAAGGCGCTCGACGACAAGGCGATCCCGGCCTCCGGCCAGGCCAACGCCACCCAGCTCGTCCAGGACGACAAGGTCCTCGGCGTCGTCGGCCCGCTGAACTCCGGCGTCGCCACCCAGATGCAGCAGGTCTTCGACACAGCAGGCCTCGTCGAGATCTCGCCGTCCAACACCGCCCCGGAGCTCACCCAGGGCAAGAACTGGCAGACCGCCAAGTCCCGCCCGTTCAAGACCTACTTCCGCACCGCCACCACCGACGCCCTCCAGGGCGGCTTCGCGGCCGACTACGCCTACAACACGCTGAAGAAGCGCAAGGTGTACGTGGTCGACGACAAGCAGACCTACGGTGCCGGCCTCGCCAAGCTCTTCAAGGCCGGCTTCACCAAGTCCGGCGGCAAGCTCGCGGGCGAGGACCACGTCAACACCGGCGACACGGACTTCTCCGCCCTCGTCACCAAGATCAAGAACTCCAAGGCCGACCTCGTCTACTACGGCGGCCAGTACGACGAGTCCGAGAAGCTCACCAAGCAGCTCAAGGACGGCGGAGTCAAGATCCCGCTGTTCGGTGGCGACGGCATGTTCTCCGACACCTACATCCAGACCGCCGGCAAGCCCTCCGAGGGCGACCTCGTCACCTCGGTCGGCCAGCCCGTCGACTCCCTGGCCTCCGCCGCCGACTTCATCAAGAAGTACAAGGCGTCCGGCCTCAAGGGCGACTACGGCACCTACGGCGGCTACTCCTACGACGCCGCCACGGCCATCATCAAGGCCATCGGCGCTGTCGTGAAGGACGGCAAGATCCCGGACGGCGCCCGCGCCAAGATCGTCGCCGAGGTCCAGAAGACCAAGTTCGACGGCATCGCCGGCCCCGTCTCCTTCGACGACTTCGGTGACACCACCAACAAGCAGCTCACCGTCTACCAGGTCGTCGACGGCAAGTGGAAGGCCGTCAAGAGCGGCACGTTCAACGGCTGATCAGCAACACCCGGGCCACTCCGGCGGATCGGTCCGACTCCAGGCCACGGCGCCCGAAACGGCACCGTGAGCCCGGTCCGATCCACCGGACAGGCCCTCAGCACAACCACAGGGCCGCGCGGCCACGACCACACGTCACCGCGCGGCCCGCTCCATACGCCCTGATCAACTCTCCCCACCACATGGAGGCCACGCGGTGAACACCCTGCCGCAGCAGCTGGCCAACGGGCTGTTCCTCGGCTCGATGTACGGGCTGATCGCCATCGGCTACACGATGGTGTACGGCATCGTCCAGCTCATCAACTTCGCCCACGGCGAGATCTTCATGACCGGCGGCTTCGGCGCACTCTCGGTCTACCTGTACGTTCTGCCAAACGGCACATCCATGTGGATAGCCCTCCCAGCGATGCTGATAGGCGGCGGAATCGTCTCCGTCCTCATCGCCGTCGGGGCCGAACGCTTCGCCTACCGCCCCCTGCGCGGAGCGCCACGCCTCGCACCGCTCATCACCGCCATCGGTCTGTCCCTGGCCCTCCAGCAGATCGTCTTCAACACCTACCCCGATGCCAAGACCGACCTGAAGTTCCCCCAACTTCCCTTCGGCACCGTGCACATCGGCTCGGTCAGCATTCAGAGCGGTTCGGTCTTCGTCATCGTCGCCGCCCCCCTGTGCATGGCGGCCCTCGCCCTGTTCGTCAGCCTCTCCCGCACCGGCCGCGCCATGCAGGCCACCGCGCAGGACCCTGACACCGCACAGCTCATGGGCATCGACACCAACCGCATCATCGTCATCGCCTTCGCCATCGGCGGCTTCTTCGCCGCTGTCGCCGCCGTCGCCTACGGCCTGCGCTACGGCACCGTCAAGTACGACATGGGCTTCCAGATGGGCCTCAAGGCCTTCACCGCGGCCGTCCTCGGCGGCATCGGCAACATCTACGGCGCCATGATCGGCGGCCTCGTCCTCGGCCTCGCCGAAACCATGGCCACCAGCTACATCGACGGCATCCCGGGCATGCAGCAGCTCGGCGGCGGCGGCTGGTCCTCCGTCTGGGCCTTCGTACTCCTCATCCTCGTACTGCTGTTCAGGCCACAAGGCCTCGTCGGCGAACGCGTCGCGGACAGGGCGTGAGCACCATGGCAACCACCGAGACCACCACCTCCGAGCGCGGCCTGATCGCACTCCCCGAGAGCGCCGCCCGTGCCCTCATCGCGATCGGCGCCATCGCCACCATCGCCAGCACGTTCATGTCCTGGACCTACACGTCCGACTTCCCCGGGGACCTCACCTACTACGGCTCCCCGGCCGGACTCCAGATCCTCGACATCGTCGCCGGCGCGCTCACCCTCCTCTTCGCCCTGACCCTCTGGAACATCCGCGGCCTCGGCTGGCTCAACCCGGCGGGCGCCACCCAGCCCGTCGTCCTCGCCGCCGCCTCCGCGTTCGCCGTCAGCTGGTTCAGCGCCATCGCCATCGCCGTCGACCTCAAGGGCCTCGTCGCACTCGACCCCGGCGCCTACCTCGCCGCCGTCGGCTCCCTGATCGCCCTCCTCGGCACCCTGGCACTCCCCAAGCCCGGTGACACCTTCAAGGACTACGTCACCAAGCCCGACCTCATCCCGCCGGCCGCCAAACTGCCCGGCTGGGTCGAGCGCCTCGTCATCACCGCCGCCACCGCCGTCGCACTCATCGCGTTCACGTACGGCATCGGCGTCGACCCCGACGCGAGCGAAACGTTCCTGGGCTACCTGCTCCTCGTCGTCTTCGGCACCTGGGCCCTCCAGACCGCCGGACTCTTCGACCGCTTCGCCCAGCTCAACGCCCGCCACAAGGGATTCGCCACCACCATGGCGTTCCTCGCCGCGGCGATCTTCCCCTACGTCGCGGACAACGAGCACAACGCCAACGTCGGCGTGAGCATCCTCGTCGTCGGCACCGTCGCCCTCGGCCTCAACATCGTCGTCGGCCTCACCGGACTCCTCGACCTCGGATACGTCGCCTTCCTCGGCGTCGGCGCCTACGCCGCGGCCCTCGTCTCCGGCTCCGAGTTCTCCCGCTTCTCCGGCGTCCAGTTCCCCTTCTGGGCCGCCATGCTCACCGGCATGGCCGCGTCGCTCGTCTTCGGCGTCCTCATCGGCGCCCCCACCCTGCGACTGCGCGGCGACTACCTCGCCATCGTGACCCTGGGCTTCGGAGAGATCTTCCGCATCGCCGTCAACAACCTGGACGGCGCCTCCGGACCCAACATCACCAACGGCCCCAACGGCATCTCCATGATCCCGGACCTCAACATCTTCGGGTTCGACTTCGGTACCACCCACGACGTCGCCGGCCACGCCCTCGGGCGCTTCGCCAACTACTTCCTGCTGATGCTGCTCATCACCGGACTCGTGGTCGTCGTCTTCTCCCGCGCCGCCGACTCCCGGATCGGCCGCTCCTGGATCGCCATCCGCGAGGACGAGACCGCCGCCACCGCCATGGGCATCAACGGCTTCCGCGTCAAGCTCGTCGCCTTCGCCCTCGGCGCCTCCCTCGCCGGCCTCGCCGGCACGGTCAGCGCCCACGTCGGCTACAGCGTCAACCCGGCCCCGTACCAGTTCGCCGGCTCCGTACCCCCGAACTCCGCCTTCCTCCTCGCGGCGGTCGTTCTCGGCGGCATGGGCACCGTCAGCGGACCCATCCTCGGCGCCACCCTGCTCTACCTCCTCCCTGAGAAGCTCCAGTTCCTCAAGGAGTACCAACTCCTCGCCTTCGGCGTCGCGCTCGTCGTCCTCATGCGCTTCCGCCCCGAAGGCATCATCGCCAACCGCCGCAACCAGCTCGAATTCCACGAGAGCGACGACAGCGACGAGACCGTCCACATCCCCGAACAAGGCCTGCCCGACTCCACCGTCGGCGTCACCAAGGCAGGGGCGTAACCAACATGACCACCACCACAGCCCCCAGCCCCGTCCTCGAAGCCACCGGCGTCACCATGCGGTTCGGCGGCCTCACCGCCGTCCGCAACGTCGACCTCACGGTCAACGCCGGAGAGATCGTCGGCCTCATCGGCCCCAACGGCGCGGGCAAGACCACCTTCTTCAACTGCCTCACCGGCCTCTACGTCCCCACCGAGGGCAAAGTCGCCTACAAGGGCAAGGTGCTGCCCCCCAAGCCGCACCTCGTCACCAGCGCCGGCATCGCCCGCACCTTCCAGAACATCCGGCTCTTCGCCAACATGACCGTCCTGGAAAACGTGCTCGTCGGACGCCACACCCGCACCAAGGAAGGCCTCTGGTCCGCCCTCCTGCGCGGCCCCGGCTTCCGCAAGGCAGAAGCCACCTCCCGCGAACGCGCCATGGAACTGCTGGAGTTCATCGGCCTCGCCCACAAGGCCGACCACCTCTCCCGCAACCTCCCCTACGGCGAGCAGCGCAAGCTGGAGATCGCGCGCGCGATGGCGAGCGAGCCGGGCCTGCTCCTCCTGGACGAGCCCACCGCCGGCATGAACCCCCAGGAAACCCGCGCGACCGAAGAACTCGTCTTCGCCATCCGCGACCGGGGCATCGCCGTCCTCGTCATCGAGCACGACATGCGCTTCATCTTCAACCTGTCCGACCGCGTTGCCTGCCTCGTCCAGGGCGAAAAGCTCGTCGAAGGCACCTCCGAGGTCGTCCAGGGCGACGAACGCGTAGTAGCCGCCTACCTCGGAACCCCCTTCGAGGGCGCCCCCGGCGCGGAGGAACTCGCCGAGGTCGAGGCCGCGGAAGCGGCGGGAACCGCCGAAGCCGTGACCGCGACGGACACCGCTCCGAAGACCGAGGAAGCCGCCCCGGCCGACGCCGCCCCCGAAGCCGAGGAAGCCGAAGCAACCCCGGCGGCCGAGGACAGCACGGACACCGACGAAGCCCCCGAGGCCGAGGAAACGTCCGACGCCCCCGAGGCCACCGAGGAGCCCGAGGACGCCACCCCGGCCGACGACTCCGACGCCCCCACCGCGTCCGACGACTCCGACGCACAGGGCAGCAGCACCAGCAAGGAAGGAACCGCCCAGTGACCGCACTGCTCGAGGTCGAAGACCTCAAGGTCGCCTACGGCAAGATCGAAGCCGTCAAGGGCATCTCCTTCACCGTCGAAGCCGGCCAGATCGTCACCCTCATCGGCACCAACGGCGCCGGCAAGACGACGACCCTGCGCACCCTCTCCGGGCTCCTCAAGCCCAGCGGAGGCCGCATCCTCTTCGACGGCCAGCCCCTCGCCAACGTCCCCGCCCACAAGATCGTCGCCCTCGGACTCGCGCACTCCCCCGAGGGACGCCACATCTTCCCCCGCCTCTCCATCGCGGAGAACCTCCAGCTCGGAGCCTTCCTCCGCAGCGACAAGGCGGGCATCGAGAAGGACATCCAGCGCGCCTACGACCTCTTCCCCATCCTGGGAGAGCGCCGTAAGCAGGCCGCAGGCACCCTCTCGGGCGGCGAACAGCAGATGCTCGCCATGGGACGCGCCCTCATGTCCCAGCCCAAGCTGCTCATGCTCGACGAACCCTCCATGGGCCTCTCGCCGATCATGATGCAGAAGATCCTCGCCACCATCGCCGAACTCAAGGCGTCCGGTACGACCATCCTGCTCGTCGAGCAGAACGCCCAGGCGGCGCTCTCCCTCGCCGACCAGGCCCACGTCATGGAGGTCGGCAGCATCGTCCTCTCCGGCACCGGCCAGGACCTCCTCCACGACGAGTCCGTCCGCAAGGCGTACCTCGGCGAGGACTGATCCACCGCGGCCCGGCCGCACACACGAAGAGGCCCGCACCTCCGTCAGGGGTGCGGGCCTCTTCCGTCCGCCACGACCAGGCGGACCAAGCTCTACGGCAAGGGCGCTGAACTAGCCCTTCGCCGCCTTCTTCTCCTCGGCGTCCTCGATGACCGCCTCGGCCACCTGCTGCATCGACATACGGCGGTCCATCGACGTCTTCTGGATCCACCGGAACGCCGCCGGCTCCGTCAGGCCGTACTCCGTCTGCAGCACCGACTTCGCGCGGTCCACCAGCTTGCGCGTCTCCAGACGCTGCGTGAGATCCGCGATCTCACCCTCCAGCGCCTTCAGCTCCGCGAACCGGGACACCG
Source organism: Streptomyces sp. NBC_00386 (assembly GCF_036063235.1). Lineage (NCBI taxonomy): Bacteria > Bacillati > Actinomycetota > Actinomycetes > Kitasatosporales > Streptomycetaceae > Streptomyces > Streptomyces sp. NBC_00386. The sequence continues at coordinate 6,983,190 of NZ_CP107950.1, read as the reverse complement.
CCATCTCGATCGCCGGCACCACGTCGCTCTTGCTGAACGGCTTCACCAAGTACGCCATCGCGCCCGCGTCACGGGCCCGCTCGACCAGGTCGCGCTGCGAGAACGCGGTCAGCATCAGCACCGGGGCGATCGACTCCTCGGCGATCTTCTCCGCCGCCGAGATGCCGTCCAGCTTCGGCATCTTCACGTCGAGGATCACCAGGTCGGGCTTGTGCTCCCGGGCCAGCTCGACGGCCTGCTCACCGTCACCGGCCTCACCTACGACGGTGTAGCCCTCTTCTTCGAGCATCTCTTTGAGGTCGAGGCGGATCAGCGCCTCGTCCTCGGCGATGACGACACGGGTCGTCAGCGGAGGCACGTGCGACTTGTCGTCGTCGGGCGCGTCTACGGGCTGGGGCGACTCGGGGGCGGTCACGGGGGCTCCTCATTGCGGGCCGGGCAGGTAGTACTGCTTAAGAAGACTACCTAGCGGCGGCGGACCGCGATGACCCGGTATGCTTCCGCAGAGTCACTCACGCCGGGTTGGCGCAACTGGTTGACGCGGAGGTCTCAAACACCTCTGTCCGCAAGGACATGTGGGTTCGAATCCCATACCCGGCACAGATCATCGCAAAGCGGAGGTCCACGTTCTCGTGGACCTCCGCTTTTTGCTGCACATGGTGACGATCAGCAACGCACAGTGTTCACATGAACGCGCATGGAACTGAAGTACGGCAGAAGACTCTCGCCCTGCTCCGCGACGGGGCCAAGAACACCGACGTGGCACGACGGTTCGGCGTTCCGCCGGGAACGGTCAGCTACTGGAAGCACGTGGACCGAGTTAAACGCGGCGAGCCGGTCACCGTTCGCCCGTCGCTCCTCTGCCCGAGGTGCAACGGCCGTGACCTCGACAAAGCCTCGTACAGCTATCTCCTCGGCCTGTATCTGGGCGACGGACACATCAGTCACTACGCGAAGCACAAAGTGCCCAGCCTCATGATCACCCTCGACGACGCCTGGCCAGGTATCCAGGACAGCACGGAACGCGCCCTGCGGACCGTGTTCCCCCACAACGCCACGTGCCGCGTGCGAAGCAAGGGCGCGCACAACATCAAGGTGTACTTCAAGCACCTCGACTGCCTCTTCCCGCAGCACGGCCCCGGCAAGAAGCACGAGCGCCCCATCGTCCTCGAACCCTGGCAGCAGGAGATCGTCGACGCCCACCCCTGGGAGTTCGTCCGGGGGCTGATCCACTCCGACGGCTGTCGCATCACCAACTGGACGACCCGACTCGTCGGCGGTGAGCTCAAGCGTTACGAGTACCCCCGGTACTTCTTCACCAATGTCTCGGACGACATCCGGCAGCTCTTCACGGACACCCTGGACAAGCTCGGGGTCGACTGGACGCACTGCACCCGCCACGGGAACCCGTACAACATCTCCGTCGCCAAGAAGGCCTCCGTAGCCCTCCTCGACGCCCACGTGGGCCCCAAGTACTGACCGGCGACGGAGAAGGCCCCGCTGCCCGCTACTTGGGGCTGTCGTCCTCGCCGATGTGGTGGACGCGGACCAGGTTCGTGGAGCCGGTGACTCCGGGCGGGGAGCCGGCGGTGATCACGACGATGTCACCCTTGGCGCAGCGGCCGTACTTGAGGAGGAGTTCGTCGACCTGGTCGACCATGGCGTCGGTGGAGTCGACGTGGGGGCCGAGGAAGGTTTCGACGCCCCAGGTGAGGTTGAGCTGGGAGCGGGTGGCGGGGGTGGGGGTGAAGGCGAGGAGGGGGATGGGTGAGCGGTAGCGGGAGAGGCGGCGGACGGTGTCGCCGGACTGGGTGAAGGCGACGAGGAACTTGGCGCCGAGGAAGTCGCCCATTTCGGCGGCGGCTCGGGCGACGGCTCCGCCCTGGGTGCGGGGTTTGTTGCGTTCGGTGAGGGGCGGAAGGCCCTTGGCGAGGATGTCTTCTTCCGCCGCTTCGACGATGCGGGACATCGTCCTGACGGTCTCGATGGGGTATTTGCCGACGCTGGTCTCGCCGGAGAGCATGACGGCGTCGGTGCCGTCGATGACGGCGTTGGCGACGTCGGAGGCTTCGGCGCGGGTGGGGCGGGAGTTCTCGATCATCGAGTCGAGCATCTGGGTGGCGACGATGACCGGCTTGGCGTTGCGCTTGGCCAGCTTGATCGCGCGCTTCTGGACGATGGGGACCTGTTCCAGGGGCATTTCGACGCCGAGGTCGCCGCGGGCGACCATGATGCCGTCGAAGGCGGCGACGATGTCGTCGATGTTGTCGACGGCCTGGGGCTTTTCGACTTTGGCGATGACGGGGAGGCGGCGGCCTTCCTCGTCCATGATGCGGTGAACATCGTGGATGTCCTTGCCGCTGCGGACGAAGGAGAGGGCGATGACGTCGAAGCCGGTGCGCAGGGCCCAGCGGAGGTCGTCCTCGTCCTTGTCGGAGAGGGCGGGGACGGAGACGGCGACGCCGGGGAGGTTGAGGCCTTTGTGGTCGGAGACCATGCCGCCTTCGATGACGGTGGTGTGGACGCGGGGGCCGTCGACGGAGGTGACTTCGAGGCAGACTTTGCCGTCGTCGACGAGGATGCGTTCACCGGGAGTGACGTCCGTTGCCAGTCCGTCGTAGGTGGTTCCGCAGTGGTCGCGGTCGCCTTCGGCGCCTTCTTCGACGGTGATGGTGAAGGTGTCTCCGCGTTCAAGGAGTACGGGGCCTTCGGTGAAGCGGCCGAGGCGGATCTTCGGGCCTTGAAGGTCGCCGAGGATTCCGACGCTGCGGCCGGTTTCGTCGGATGCCTTTCGGACGTGTCGGTAGCGTTCCTCGTGGTCGGCGTGGGTGCCGTGGCTGAGGTTGAAGCGGGCTACGTCCATTCCGGCTTCGACCAGGGCTTTGATCTGGTCGTACGAGTCGGTGGCGGGGCCCAGTGTGCAGACGATTTTCGCTCGGCGCATGATTCGAGCCTAGGCCTTACCGGTCGGTAGAGAATTGGTCGCGCATGACTACTCAACAACCTTTGCGTGAAGGGTTATTGACAACTGTTGAATTGTGCGCCGCGCCGCTCCGATGAGCGGAGCATGGTGCTCGGTGTGGCGGGCGCGTTCTTCGGCCTGTGCCCGTCCAGTGTGCGCCGGGCTGTGGGGTGGGTGCACGGAAGAGCCTTGTGGTGACTTTCCGTGATGCTGCCAGGTGCGGCTAGAGCCGTGGCGGTGCCATGGTGAAGCGGGCGTTGACCTGGGCGTGGACGTGCTGGCGTTGGGGTTCGAGGTCGAGGGGGGCGGGTTCGTCCTCGGTGGGGCCGGCGCCGTAGGCGGCCCGGCTGAGCGCGCGGGTGCTCTGGGGGACTCGGGGGTGGGTGTCCTCGGCGCCGGTGTCGGCGAGTTCGACGAGTGCGGTGAGGGTGGTGTCGAGGGCTTCGGCGTATTCGCGGGCGCGTTGGACGGCTTCGCGGACGGCCTGTTGGCGTGCGGTGCGGTGGGCGGGTGAGTCGGGGCGCAGGGCCCACCAGGGGCCGTCCACGCGGGTGAGGTCGAGGTCGGCGAGGGCGGTGGTGAGTTCGCCCAGTGCGGTGAAGTCGTTGAGCTCGGTGGTGATGTGGACGAGGCCGTGGTGGGTGCGGACGCGTTCTCCGCGGCCGTGCCGGCCGAGTTCGGGTGTGATGGTGAGGGCGCTGGTTTCGAGGCGTTCGACGGCGTCGCCGTAGGTTTTGACGAGGTCGAGGGCGAGGGTGTTGCGGCGGGTGAGGTCGGCGAGGGTTTCGCGTCGGTCTTTGCCGCGGGCGGTGACGGTGATGGTGATGCGGGCGATCTCGGGGTCGACTTCGAGACGGGCTTCGCCTCGGACGGCGATGCGGGGTGTGTCGGGGGTGCCGTAGGGGACGGCGGGTGGGGTCGGGTGGGTGGCGGGGGCGATGTCGGGGGTCATACGTCCCACTCTGTCAGGGAGTGGGGGGTCCGTGGCGCCGTACGGCCACGAGATGGAAACCTCCAGGGTCTTTTGCGGGGGCGGGTGTTGGGTCAGAATCTACGCGCGTCGTTGACCAATTTCCCGAGGAGTTCGAGCCATGCCGTTGAATCGCCGGAAGTTTCTGAAAGAGTCCGCCGTGACGGGCGCGGGGGTGGCGCTCGCGGGTGTGGGCGCGGCTCCGGTGGCGCAGGCCGCGGAGAGGGCGAAGGGGGGCCGGCCGGTGAAGCGGTACGAGCTGACGGTCATGGGGACGACCGATCTGCACGGTCATGTCTTCAACTGGGACTACTTCAAGGACGCGGAGTACGCGGACAAGGCGGGTAACGCTCAGGGTCTGGCGCGCATCTCGACGCTGGTGAACGAGATCCGTGCGGAGAAGGGGCGTTGCAACACGCTGCTGCTGGACGCCGGTGACACGATCCAGGGCACTCCGCTGACGTACTACTACGCGAAGGTGGATCCGATCACCGCCAAGGGTGGTCCGGTGCACCCGATGGCGCAGGCGATGAACGCGATCGGGTACGACGCGGTGGCGCTCGGGAACCACGAGTTCAACTACGGCATCGAGACGCTGCGGAAGTTCGAGTCGCAGTGCCGTTTCCCGCTGCTGGGTGCGAACGCGCTGGACGCGAAGACGCTGAAGCCGGCGTTCCCTCCGTACTTCATGAAGGAGTTCCACGTCCACGGCGCGCCGCCGGTGAAGGTGGCGGTGCTGGGTCTGACGAACCCGGGTATCGCGATCTGGGACAAGGCTTATGTGCAGGGGAAGTTGACGTTCCCGGGTCTTGAGGAGCAGGCGGCGAAGTGGGTGCCGAAGCTGCGGTCGATGGGTGCGGACGTGGTGGTCGTGTCGGCGCATTCGGGTGCGTCGGGTACGTCGTCGTACGGTGACCAGTTGCCGTACGTGGAGAATTCGGCGGCGTTGGTGGCGCAGCAGGTGCCGGGGATCGACGCGATCCTGGTGGGTCACGCGCATCTGGAGATCCCGGAGTTGAAGGTCACGAACACGGCGACGGGGAAGACCGTCGTGCTGTCGGAGCCGCTGGCGTACGCGGAGCGGATGTCGGTGTTCGACTTCGCGCTGGTCTTCGAGAAGGGGCGCTGGACGGTCGAGTCGGTGGCCGCGTCGGTGCGCAACACGAACTCGGTGGCGGACGACCCGAAGATCACGCGGCTGCTGAAGGACGAGCACGACGTGGTGGTGGCGTACGTCAATCAGGTGGTCGGTACGGCGACGGAGACGTTGACGACGGTGGAGGCGCGTTACAAGGACGCTCCGATCATCGATCTGATCACCAAGGTGCAGGAGGACGTGGTCAGGGCGGCGCTGGTGGGGACGCAGTACGCGTCGTTGCCGGTGATCGCGCAGGCGTCGCCGTTCTCGCGGACGTCGGAGATCCCGGCCGGGGATGTGACGATCCGGGATCTGTCGAGTCTGTATGTGTACGACAACACGCTGGTGGCGAAGGTGTTGACGGGTGCGCAGGTGCGGGCGTACCTGGAGTATTCAGCGAACTATTTCGTGCAGACGCCTGTGGGTGCGGTGGTCGACACGGAGAAGCTGACGAACGCGAACAGTCGTCCGGACTACAACTACGACTATGTGTCGGGGCTCGCGTACGACATCGACATCGCGCAGGCGGAGGGTTCGCGGATCAAGAACCTGACGTTCGGCGGTGCGCCGTTGGATGACGCTCAGCAGTTCGTGTTCGCGGTGAACAACTACCGTGCCAATGGTGGCGGCGCGTTTCCGCATGTCGCTTCGGCGACCGAGGTGTGGTCGGAGTCGACGGAGATCCGGACGCGTATCGCGGAGTGGGTCACGGCGAAGGGTGTGCTGGACCCGAAGGAGTTCGCGTCGGTGGACTGGAAGCTGACGCGTGAGGGTGTGCCCGTGTTCTAGGGCGTTTTTGGTTCAGGTCGGTTCAGGTCGGCGGCGTCGGCGCGGTTTCTCGCGTCGGCGCCGTTTGTCTTGGGCGGTTGTGCAAGGTGACCGGAGAATCCCGGCCTGTGTGTGAACCGATCGGCGGGGCTCGTCCGATGAGGGGATGTGGGGGTGGTCATCGTCCTTCGACGAGGGGGATGAGGGGGACGAGGCGGGTGAGGGTTCGGGTTTCCTGGCGGGCGGCGGGGACGCGGGGGGTGTGTTCGAGGCCGAAGGTGGTGAAGGCGGTGCGGCCGGGGAGGGGGTAGGGGTCTTTGCCGGTGAGGGAGTTGAGGATGGTGGCGCTGCGCCATGCGGCGAGGCCGAGGTCGGGGGTGCCGACGCCGTGGGTGTGGAGTTCGGCGTTCTGGACGTAGACGCGGCCGGTGACGGTGGGGTCGAGGACGAGGCGGAACTCGTTGTCGATGTCGGGGCGTTCGGCGTTGTCGCGGCGGAGGTAGGGGTCGAGTCCGGCGAGGAGGGGGGCGATGGGGCGTTCGCGGTAGCCGGTGGCGAGGACGACGGCGTTGGTGGTGAGGCGGGATCGGGTGCCCTGCTGCGTGTGTTCGAGGTGGAGTTCGATCTTGGTGGTGGCGATGCGGCCGGCGGTGCGGACGGTGACGGCGGGGGTGAGGACGGCGTCGGGCCAGCCGCCGTGGAGGGTGCGGCGGTAGAGCTCGTCGTGGATGGCGGCGATGGTGTCGGCGTCGATGCCTTTGTGGAGTTGCCACTGGGCGGCGAGGAGCCGGTCGCGGACGGGTTCGGTCAGGGCGTGGAAGTAGCGGGTGTAGTCGGGGGTGAAGTGTTCGAGGCCGAGTTTGGAGTACTCCATGGGTGCGAAGGCCTCGGTGCGGGCGAGCCAGTGGATCTTTTCTTTTCCGGTGGGGCGGTTGCGGAGGAGGTCGAGGAAGACTTCGGCTCCTGACTGGCCGGCGCCGATGACGGTGATGTGGTCGGCGGTGAGGAACCGGTCGCGGTGTTTGAGGTAGTCGGCGGCGTGGATGACGGGTGCGTCGGGGGCCTTGACGAGTGGTTTGAGGGGTTCGGGGATGTGGGGGGCGGTGCCGACGCCGAGGACGATGTTGCGGGCGTGGGTGCGGCCGAGGGCCTGGGCTTGGCCGTGGGTGTCGAGCTGGGTGAAGTCGACTTCGAAGAGCTCGTGTTCGGGGTTCCAGCGGACGGCGTCGACCTGGTGGGCGAAGCGGAGTCCGGGGAGGTTGTCGGCGACCCAGCGGCAGTAGGCGTCGTATTCGGCGCGTTGGATGTGGAAGCGCTCGGCGAAGTAGAAGGGGAAGAGGCGGTCGCGGTCCTTGAGGTAGTTGAGGAAGGACCAGGGGCTGGTGGGGTGGGCGAGGGTGACCAGGTCGGCGAGGAAGGGGACTTGAAGGGTGGCGCCGTCGATGAGGAGGCCGGGGTGCCAGTCGAAGGCGGGGCGTTGTTCGTAGAAGACGGTGTCGAGTTCGGTGAGGGGGTGGGCGAGGGCGGCGAGGGAGAGGTTGAAGGGGCCGATGCCGATGCCGACCAGGTCGCGGGGTGTTTCGGCGTCGGGGCGCTGGGGGTGGGGTGTCGGTCTCATCGGGGGGTGTGTCCTTCCACCAGTTTCAGGAGCGTGGCCAGGTCGCCCGGCCGGGTGTGGGGGTTGAGGAGGGTGGCTTTGAGCCAGCGGCGGCCGTCGAGGGTGGCGCGGCCGAGGACGGCGCGGCCTTGGTCGAGGAGGGTGCGGCGTACGGCGGCGACGGTGTCGTCGGTGGCGCCTCGGGGCCGGAAGAGGACGGTGCTGATGACGGGGTGGTCGTAGAGCTCGAAGCCGGGGTGTGCGGCGGTGAGGTCGGCGAGTTCGTGGGCGTGGGCGCAGACCTGGTCGACGAGGTGGCCGATGCCGTGGCGCCCGAGGGTCTTGAGGGTGACGGCGATCTTGAGGATGTCGGGGCGACGGGTGGTGCGCAGGGAGCGGCCGAGGAGGTCGGGGTGGCCTGCTTCGGTGTCGTCGTCGGCGTTGAGGTAGTCGGCCCGGTGGGTGAGGGGGGTGAGGTCGGTGGGGTCGCGTACGGCGAGGAGTCCGGCGGCGACGGGCTGCCAGCCGAGTTTGTGCAGGTCGAGGGTGACGGTGTCGGCGTGGGCGAGCCCGTCGAGTTTGGTGCGGTGCCGGTCGCTGAAAAGGAGGCCTCCGCCGTAGGCGGCGTCGATGTGGAGGCGGGCGCCGTGGGTGGCGCAGAGGTCGGCGATGTCGGGCAGTGGGTCGATGAGTCCGGCGTCGGTGGTGCCGGCGGTGGCGGCGACGAGAAGGGGGCCGCGCAGGTCGCTGAGGGCGCTGTCGAGGGCGGCGGGGTCGAGGGTGCCGGCGGGGGCGGGCAGGACGACGGGTTCGGGGAGGCCGAGGAGCCAGGTGGCGCGGTGGAGGGAGTGGTGGGCGTTCGCTCCGCAGACGAGTTGGATGCCGTGGTGTTTCTCGCGGGCGAGGAGGAGGGCGAGTTGGTTGGATTCGGTGCCGCCGGTGGTGACGAGGGCGTCGCTCTGCGTGCCTCGCGTTCCCTCCGTGCCTCGCGTTCCCTCCGCGACCTTCGTACCCTCCGTGCCTGAGGTGTGCGAGGTGTCGTCCGGGTTGCCGTAGACCAGGTCGGCGAGGGCCCGGGTGAGGAGTGCCTCGAGTTCGGAGGCGGCGGGCGCCTGGTCCCAGGAGTCGAGGGAGGGGTTCAGGGCGGAGGCGGCGAGGTCGGCGGCGGTGGCGACGGCCAGGGGCGGGCAGTGCAGGTGCGCCGCGCACAGGGGGTCGGCGGGGTCGGCGGCGCCTTCGGCGAGGGCGCGGACGAGGGTGTGCAGGGCGTCGGGGCTGCCGTGGTGGGGCAGGGGGTCGCCGAGGGCTGTGCGCAGGCGCCCGGCGACGTGTTCGGGTCCTCCGGCGGGGAGGGGGCCTCCGCGGGCGGCGGCGCCTTCGGCGAGTGCGTGCAGGACGGTGTCGAGCAACGGCCGCAGTGCGTCGGGGCCTTCGGGGCCTGAGGCGAGGGGCGGCGTGCTCATGGGTGTCCTCCGGTGGACGTGCGGCGGGGTCCTTCCCGGCGTGTGCGTGTTTTGGGCAGGTGCGCCCGCCAAGGACAACGATTCGGTCCCGGCGGGGGTACTGCCGTACGGAGGATTTGTGTGACGGGGGCGGACACGAGGGACGCCGGACGGCTGCGGGGGCAGCTGTCCGGCGTCCGGGTCTCGCGTCTGGTGTCTGCCGTGTCCGGCCGGCGGCTAGGCCTGCCTCACCCGCAATGCGCGTGCGAGGTCGTCGAGTTGGTCGGTGAGTTTGCGGCGCAGGGCCGGGATGAGGTCGGCGTCGCGCAGGCAGCTCTCGCCGAGGGCGAGGGTCTCGGGGGTGACGGCGCAGGCGGGGAAGGCCCAGCGTCCTGCGGCTTCGGCGATGGCGGGGCCTCGTCGTTCGGCTACGGCCACGGCGTCGGGCCAGTAGCGCTCGACGTAGGCGTGGACGAGGTCGGCCTGTTCGGGCTGCCAGAAGCCCTGGGCGGTGGCGGTGAACAGGTAGTTGGAGAGGTCGTCGGTGGCGAACATCGCGTCCCAGGCGGCGCGTTTGGCCTGAGGGTCGGGCAGGGCGGCGCGGCAGCGGGCGGCGCCTTCCTGGCCGGTGGCGCTGGGGTCCTGGACGAGTTCGGCTTCGATCACGGCGTCGTCGACGGCGCCGAGGACGCTGAGCCGGCCGAGGACGCGCCAGCGCAGCTCGGGGTCGAGTTCGGGGCCGCCGGGGACGGTGCCCTCGGAGAACCAGGCGCTGATGGTGTCGGGGTGGACGGCGACGTCGATGAGGTGGCGTACGGCGGTCAGGCGCAGTCCGGGCTGGGAGCCGTCCTCGGTGCGGCGGATGAGGTCGCGGCACAGGTCGGTGAGGGTGGCGAGGGCGGTGGCCCGCTGTTCGGGGCTCAGGTACCGGTCGGCGACGTGGACGGTGGCGAAGGTGAGGACGCCCTGGACGACGGCGAGGTCGGTCTCGTGCGGCAGGTGGGTGCGGGCGGTCTCGATGTAGGCCGTGGCGGGCAGTTCGCCGTCGCGTACGGCGTCGCGCAGGGCGTTCCAGACGACGGCCCGGGTGAGGGGGTCGGGGAGGCCCCCGAGGGCGGCTCGTACGGTCTGGAAGGACTTGGTGTCGAAGCGGACCTTGGCGTAGGTGAGGTCGCCGTCGTTGAGGAGGAGCAGGTCGGGGCGGCGGCCGGGCCGGGGGTCGGTGGAGTCGCCCTGGGGGACGTCGAGTTCGAAGCGGTCGCGCAGGGTGAGCCGGTTGTCCTCGCCGGGGACGATGTCGTAGGCGCCGACGGCGATGCGGTGGGGGCGACTGCCCTGGTGGTCGACGGTGAGGTGCCACTGGCCGTCGGCTTCGGTGATCTCGGGTGTGAGGGTGTCGACGCCGGTGGTGCGCAGCCAGGCGTCGGCCCAGGCGTGGACGTCGCGTTCGGTGGCGGAGGCGAGGTTGTCGATGAAGTCGGCGAGGGTGGCGTTGGCGAACTTGTGGCGGGCGAAGTGGGTGTTGATGCCGGCCAGGAAGTCCTTCTCGCCGAGCCAGGCGACGAGTTGGCGCAGTGCGGAGGCGCCCTTGGCGTAGGAGATGCCGTCGAAGTTGAGCATGGCGGACGCGGTGTCGGGGACGGCGTCCGGGTCGGGGGCGACGGGGTGGGTGGAGGGGCGCTGGTCGGCGTCGTAGCCCCAGGACTTGCGGGCGACGCCGAAGTCGACCCAGGTGTCCGTGAAGCGGGTGGCTTCGGTGAGGGTCTGGTAGCCCATGTACTCGGCGAAGGACTCGTTGAGCCAGATGTCGTCCCACCAGCGCAGGGTGACGAGGTCGCCGAACCACATGTGGGCCATTTCGTGGGCGATGACCATGGCGCGGGTCTGGCGCTCGGTGTCGGTGACGGCGGAGCGGTAGATGAACTCGTCGCGGAAGGTGACGAGGCCGGGGTTCTCCATGGCGCCGGCGTTGAATTCGGGGACGAACGCCTGGTCGTAGGAGTCGAAGGGGTAGGGCTCCTCGAACTTCTCGTGGTAGCGGTCGAAGCAGGCGCGGGTGACGTCGAGGATCTCGTCGGCGTCGGCGTCGAGGTACGGGGCGAGGGAGCGGCGGCAGTGGAGACCGAAGGGCAGGCCGCCGTGTTCGGTGCGTACGGAGTGCCAGGGGCCTGCGGCGACGGCGACGAGGTAGGTGGAGATCAGCGGGGTGGGGGCGGCTTTCCAGTGGCCGTCGCCGAGGTGTTCGGTGACGCCGTTGGCGAGGACGGTCCAGCCTTCGGGGGCGGTGACGGAGAGCTCGAAGACGGACTTGAGGTCGGGCTGGTCGAAGGCGGCGAAGACGCGCTGGACGTCTTCCATGAAGAGCTGGGTGTAGAGGTAGGTCTCGCCGTCGGTGGGGTCGGTGAAGCGGTGCATGCCCTCCCCGGTGCGGGAGTAGCGCATGGAGGCGTCGACGCGCAGTTCGTGCTCGCCGGCGGTGAGTCCCTTGAGGGGGAGCCGGTTCTCGTCGAGGGTCGCGGCGTCGAGGGGCCGGCCGTCCAGGGTGACGGAGCGCAGTTCGGCGGGCTTCATCTCGACGAAGGTGTCCGCGTCGGCGCGGGCGGTGAACCGGATGACGGTCAGGGAGTCGAAGGTCTCGTCCCCTCCGGTCAGGTCGAGTTCGATCCCGTAGTGGTGGATGTCGAGGAGCTTGGCACGGGTCTGCGCTTCGTCGCGCGTCAGTACGGACATGAGGCCATGCTGCCCGATGGCGCGGGTCAGGACACAGGGGTGGTCCGGTATATGCGCATTGACGCCACCTGGTCACGGGCTGCGGTCAGGGGCGCGGGAGGGGTGGCCGGGGCGGCGGAGCGGCGGGCCGCCGCTGTCACTCCCGTGTATCGGCCGGGTCGGCTGCGCCGGTCGTGGTGGCCGCGCCGGTCGTGGCGGTGTCGGCGGTCGGGTCGGTCGTGCCGGCCGTGGCGATCGTGCCGCCGCCCGCGTCGTCCGCGATGCGCTCGTGGTGCCGGATGACCTCGGCGATGATGAAGTTCAGCAGCTTCTCGGCGAAGGCCGGGTCGAGCTTCGCGCTCTCGGCCAGGCGGCGCAGCCGGGCGATCTGGTGGGCCTCACGGGAGGGGTCGGCGGGCGGAAGCTGGTGGGCGGCCTTGAGGTGGCCGACCTGCTGGGTGCATTTGAAGCGTTCGGCGAGCATGTGGACGACGGCGGCGTCGATGTTGTCGATGCTGTCGCGCAGCCGGGCGAGCTCCGCTCTGACGTCGGGGCCGGCTTCCTGGGGCGTGCTGGTGGTCATGACAGCCAACCCTACGTGGCCCGCGGGTGCTCGATCATCGGCGCCGGGGCCCGGTCGAGGTGGGGCTGGGTGCGTGGGGCGGTGAGCACCTTGTGGAAGTGCACGTCCTGGTGTCCGCCCGGGATGCCGTCGGTGCGGCCGGTCTCCCGGTAGCCGTGGCCACGGTAGAAGTCGGGGGCCTGGAAGGTGAAGGAGGAGACGATCATCTCGGTGCAGCCGCGCCGGGCGCTCTCCTCCTCGGCTGCGCGGAGCAGCTTGCCGCCCCAGCCTGCGTGGCGCTGGTCGGCTCGTACCCAGAGCATGTCGACCGCGCAGCAGCTGCCCCACACCCAGGCGGTGAGCCCGCCGACGAGTTCCCCGTCGGTGTCGGTCACCTTGACGGAGATCGGTTCGGGGTCGCCTGCGCCGGTCGCCTTCGCGTTGAAGGCGGTGAGTTCGTCGTCGAGGCGCTGTTGCAGTGCGGCGTCCTTGGCGCCGATCAGCAGGGACGCGGTGACGGGCGGCTGGTGTGGGCTGGTCATGGCAGCGAGTATGCCCGTCCGAGGACGGGAGGCGGATCCGGTTTTTACCGCCGCGCACTCACCGTTCGCCACTCCCCTGTGCGCCGTACACGCCCCTCGGCGGGCCTTCGTGCGGCGGCGCCCGCGACTGGGTGGCGGGCGCCGCGCGTACGGGTCACACGAATGGTGCGGGTGGAGCGAACTGTGCGGCAGGCGGGGTCAGAGGCCGGCGGCCGCTCTGGCTATGTCGGCGGCGAAGGTCGAGACCTCGCTGTACACGCCGGGGTATCCGGGCTCGGCGCAGCCCTCGCCCCAGCTCACGATGCCGACCTGGATGTAGGCGCCCGTGTCGTCCTTGCGGAACATGGGTCCGCCGGAGTCGCCCTGGCAGGTGTCGACGCCGCCCTGGGCGACGAATCCGGCGCAGATCTCGTCGCCGGGGACGAGGTCGCTGCCGTACGCCTGCTTGCAGGTGGCGTCGTCGACGAAGGGGACGGTGGCCTTGAGCAGGTAGCGCTGCTGTGCGCCGCCTTCGCGGGTGGCGCCCCAGCCGGCGACGGTGAAGTTGCCGTTGTTGTAGGCGGTGTTGGTGGCGATCTTCAGGGTGGGCAGGGCGATGGGCGTGGCGAGTTTGATGAGGGCCCAGTCCTTGCCCTTGCCGGTGTAGCCGGGGGCCTGGAGCACCTTGGTGGACTTGACCTTGACGGCGCTGCTGCTCTGGAGGTCCACGACGCCGGCGGTGGCGGTGATGGAGGTGTTGGTGCCGGAGCCGTTCACGCAGTGCGCGGCGGTCAGGACGATGCTCTGGGTGTAGAGGGCGCCGCCGCAGCCCATGGAGAGGCGGACCATGAAGGGGAATTCGCCCTGGGCGGCGCGGGTGCCGCCGACGACGGGTGCGGGTGCGGCGTGTGCGGCCGTCGGCTGGAGGGAGACGGTGGCGAGGGCGACCGCGGCGACGGTGAGCAGTCTTCTGACGACGCCGTACTTCCTGAGAGACTTCAACGTGCTTCCTTTCGTGGGGGGTTGTCGGCAGGGCGGGTGCACGGGGAATGCTGAATGGCATGCACCTGCCAAGCTGGTGGGGATTATGAGGACCGGCCGCCGCGGCGGGCAAGAGCCTCATTCCGGCCAGCCGCCGCCCGGCCCGCGCGGCGCCCCACTTGCCCGCGCCCCCGTCTCCGGGCGGAACCCCACTCCCCCCGCGCCGCCGCCTCCAGGCGGATCCCCGCTCGCCCCGCGCCGCCGCCGCCGAGCGGAACCCCGCTTACAGTGGAGAGGAGTTCCGGCGTCTTCTGGGGGTGCGGGCGTGGCGAACGGCGGACCCGTCGAGCACGGCTACCCGCATCTGGACACGGTGCGGGCATCGGTCACCGCGCTCTACAAGCGGCTCACGTACGACACCGTCCACACCTTCGCGACCAGCGTGGCGCCCGCCGACGTGGCCTTCGCGGACGTCGACGACCTGCATCTGGGCGCGCAGCGCGTCGCCCGTGAGATGGTGCGGCACTACCGGCTGCCGGACGCCCGGATGATCGTCGGCTTCCGCGAGATGACCCACGCGGCGCATGTCGAACTCGCCGCGGGACCCGAGTACTTCATCGAGCTCAACGACCGCTTCCGCACCCATCGCAGGGACATCGGCGCCGCCCTCGCCCACGAGGTGATGCACGTCTATCTGCACCGCCTGGACCTCTCGTTCCCCGGCACCCGCGACACCGAGATCCTCACCGACACCGCCGCGGCCTACCTCGGCGCGGGCTGGCTCCTTCTCGACGCCTACCGCGAGGACGCCGCGTCCTCGCAGAAGCTCGGCTATCTGACACCCGAGGAGTTCGGTTACGTCCTCGCCAAGCGCGCTCTGGTCTTCGGCGAGGACCCCTCGGTGTGGTTCACCAGCCCGCAGGCGTACACCGCGTACACCAAGGGCATGGAGCTGGCCCTGCGTGACGGGCGGCAGCCCCCGCTGACCGCGGCCGGCTGGGCGGGGCGGCGCCGTTACGCCAGGGACCGGCGCCACGCCCAGGAGCACCACACCCCCGAGCACTCCGGCGTGCCCTACACCTTCGCGCCCGACGACCGCGGACCGCTGCGTGTCTCCTTCCCGTGCCCCACCTGCCACCAGCGCATCAGGGTGCCGGTCCGGGGCCGGGTACGGGCGCGGTGCGCGCTGTGCCGGACGGTGCTGGAGTGCGACACCTGAGGGCCGGCCCCGTGCGCCGCCCCGCGAGTGCGCCGTTCGTGGCACCGGGGGACGGGCCGGGTGAGGCAGAACACCCCGAAAGCCTTTGCCTCGCGTGTCCGTGGCGAGCGAGGGTCGAAGGATGAGCACGAACGACCCCACCGCACTCCTCTTCCCCGCCGTGTACGAGGGGGACGAGGACGCGGTCGTACGGCTGCTGCGTGCCGGGGTGAGCCCGGAGGCGGTCGACGAGGACGGCCAGAGCGCCCTGTATCTGGCGGCGGTGAGCGACCGGCCCGGCGTCGTGCGGCTGCTGCTGGCCGCCGGCGCCGAGCCCGACCGGCTGAGTCTGGGCACGGACGCTCCGCTGTGCGGCGCGGCCTGCGGCGGTCATACCGAGGTGGTACGCGCCCTGTTGTCGGCGGGAGCGTACCCGGACACCGTGGAGGCGTTCGGTTTCACCGCGCTGACCTGGGCCCTGCGGCGGGGTCACACCGCCGTCGCGGAGGCGCTCCTCGGGGCGGGCGCGGACCCGGGCCGGCCCGGACCGGCGGGCGAGCCCCCGCTGGTGACGGCGGCGCACCGGGGTTCGGCCGGTTGTGTGCGGGCGCTGCTCGCGCACGGGGCGGGCGCGCGGGGCGAGGCGCTGGCGGAGGCCCGCCGACTGCTCGGCGTCGGCGTCGAGGCGGAGCTGCGGGAGGGGCTGGCCCGCGCGCACGGCTCCGGCCACGCTTTCGTCACCCACCGGCGTCCTTCGCCCGAGGGCGTCGTCGTCGAGGTCCGGCTCCTGGACGCCCGGGGCCGGCCGTTCGCGGGTGACGACCTCCAGACCGGTCACGCGGAGATCGTCGCCCTGCTGAAGGCGAGCACGACCCGCTCCGGGCGCTGAGGCTCACCGCGCCCCGTACACCGCCCCGGGAGTCCCGGCCCGCGTCAGGAGTTCGCGGGCCGTCTCGCCGGCTTCCGCCGGGGTCCACCGGGCGCCCTTGTCGGCGCTGGGGCCCGGCCGCCAGCCCTCCATCACCGTGATCCTGCCGCCCTCGGTCTCGAAGACGCGGCCGGTGACCCCGGCGCTGGCGGCCGATCCGAGCCAGACGACCAGCGGGGAGACGTTGCCGGGGTCCATGGCGTCGAATCCGCTGCCGGGGGCCGCCATGGTGTCGGCGAAGGTGCGCTCGGTCATCCGCGTGCGGGCGGCCGGGGCGATGGCGTTGACCTGGACGCCGTGGCGTTCCATCTCGGCCGCCGCGACCAGTGTCAGGGCGACGATGCCGGCCTTGGCAGCGCTGTAGTTGCCCTGCCCGACCGACCCGAGCAGGCCCGCGCCGCTGCTGGTGTTGACGACCCTGGCGTCGGGCGCGCGGCCCGCCTTCGCCTCCGCGCGCCAGTGTGCCGCCGCCTGCCTGAGTGGCAGGAAGTGGCCCTTCAGGTGGACCCGCATGACGGCGTCCCAGTCGTCCTCGTCGAGGTTGACCAGCATGCGGTCGCGCAGGAATCCGGCGTTGTTGACGAGGGTGTCGAGCCTCCCGTAGGTCTCCAGGGCGGTGCGGACGAGGGACGCGGCGCCGTCGGCCGTCGCGATGTCGCCGCCGTGGGCGACCGCCTCGCCGCCCGCCGCGCGGATCTCGTCGGCCACCCGCCGGGCCGGGCTGTCCGCCGCGGGGGTGCCGTCGAGGCCGACGCCGAGGTCGTTGACGACGAGCCGGGCGCCCTCCGCGGCGTACGCCAGGGCGTGTGCCCTGCCGAGCCCGCGGCCCGCGCCCGTGACGATCACGACCCGCCCCTCGCACAGCCGTCGTGCGCTCATCGTGTTTCTCCCCGCTGGTCCTTGTTGGCGGTGGCGGCGTCGAGGAAGGCGGGGCGTTCCCCGCCTCCGTGGACGAGGAGTGAGGCGCCGCTGATGTAGGCGGCGGCTTCGGAGGCGAGGAAGACGGCGGCGGCGCCGACGTCGGACGGCTGGGCGAGGCGGCCCAGCGGGACGGTGCGGGCGACGGCGGCCAGGCCGTCCTCGCCGCCGTAGTGCAGATGGGCCAGTTCGGTGCGGACCATGCCGACGACCAGGGTGTTGACCCGGATCTCCGGCGCCCACTCGACGGCCATCGAGCGGGCCAGGTGCTCCAGTCCCGCCTTGGCGGCGCCGTAGGCCGCGGAGCCGGGCGAGGGGCGCGATCCGCTCACGCTGCCGATCATCACGATCGAGCCCCGGTTCCGCCTGAGGTGGTCGCGGGCCGCGATCGACGCGGCGAGCGGGGCGGTGAGGTTGAGCTCGATCACCCGGGCGTGCCGCTCGGCGTCGGCCTCGGCCAGCGGCCGGTAGGGGGCGCCGCCCGCGTTGTTGACCAGGACGTCGAGCCGGGGCAGTGCGTCGAAGAAGGCCTGTACCTCGGCCGGGTCGCGCAGGTCGAGGGGGACGAAGTCGGCCTTGCCGAGGGGGGCTTCGGGCGGCCGTCGGGCGCAGACCACGACGTGGGCGCCGGCTCGCTGGAAGGCGCGGGTGATGCCCGCGCCGACGCCTCGGGTGCCGCCGGTGACGACGACGGTCCGGCCGCCGAGGTCCACGGCGGATCCGGGCCGGTCCATGGTGTCCGGGTTGTCCACAGGGCCTCCCGCGCGACCGCGATCGCTGCTAGCTTCGCATCACACCTAACAAACGTTTGGTGGAAAGGTAGCTGATGTGCCCATGGGTGTCTCCACCTCGTCCCCGGAAAAGGGGATTTCCGTCGTCACGGTCGACTTCCCGCCGGTGAACGCGCTGCCGGTGCGGGGCTGGTTCGACCTCGCCGACGCCGTGCGCGCGGCGGGCGGCGACCCGGGGGTCCGCTGTGTCGTCCTGAGAGCGGAGGGGCGCGGGTTCAACGCGGGCGTCGACATCAAGGAGCTCCAGCGCGACCCCACCGGCCGGGGGGCGCTGATCGGCGCGAACCGCGGCTGCGCCGAGGCCTTCGCCGCGGTGTACGAGTGCGAGGTGCCCGTCGTGGCCGCGGTGCACGGTTTCTGTCTGGGCGGCGGCATCGGGCTGGTGGGGAACGCGGACGCGATCGTGGCGAGCGAGGACGCCGTCTTCGGTCTGCCCGAGCTGGATCGCGGCGCGCTCGGGGCGGCCACGCATCTGGCGCGTCTCGTCCCGCAGCATCTGATGCGGGTCCTGTACTACACCTCGCGCACGGTGACGGCGGCCGAGCTGCACGCGCACGGCTCGGTGTGGCGGGTCGTGCCGGGCGGGGAGCTGCGGGCGGCGGCGCTGGAGCTGGCGCGAGAGATCGCGGCCAAGGACGGGCAGCTCGTCCGGCTCGCCAAGGCCGCCATCAACGGCATCGATCCCGTCGACGTGCGCCGCAGCTACCGCTTCGAGCAGGGCTTCACCTTCGAGGCCGCTCTGGCCGGTGTGGCCGCCCGCGTCCGTGACACCTTCGGCAAGGAGGCCCCCCGGTGAGCGACAAGACCATGTCGGCGCAGGACGTCGTCGGCCGGCTGGAGAGCGGGATGACGCTCGGCATCGGCGGCTGGGGCTCGCGCCGCAAGCCGATGGCCCTGGTGAGAGCGCTGCTCCGCAGCGAGATCACCGATCTGACCGTCGTGTCGTACGGCGGCCCGGACGTCGGGCTGCTCGCCGCCGCCGGCCGGATCCGCACCCTGGTCACCGCCTTCGTGACGCTCGACTCCGTCCCGCTCGAACCGCACTACCGCGCGGCCCGCGAGCGCGGCGCGTTCGAGCTGAGGGAGGTGGACGAGGCGATGTTCATGTGGGGGCTGCACGCGGCGGCGAACCGGCTGCCGTTCCTCCCGGTGCGCGCGGGGCTCGGCTCGGACGTGATGCGGGTCGATCCAGGTCTGCGGACGGTCACCTCGCCGTATCCGGACCCGGTCTCGGGGATACGGGAGGAACTCCTCGCGATGCCCGCGCTGCGTCTGGACGCGGCCCTGGTCCACATGAACCGGGCGGACCGCGCGGGCAACGGCCAGTATCTGGGACCCGATCCGTACTTCGACGACCTGTTCTGCGAGGCGGCGGACGCGGCGTACGTCTCCTGCGAGCGGATCGTGGACACGGCGGAGCTGACGAAGGAGGCGGCGCCGCAGACCCTGCTGCTCCAGCGTTCCTTCGTGACCGGTGTGGTGGAGACGCCGAACGGGGCGCACTTCACCTCGTGCGTGCCGGACTACGGACGGGACGAGGCCTTCCAGAAGCTGTACGCGACCACGCCGTACGCCGAGTTCGCCGAGCGGTTCCTCGGCGGCGGCGAGGAGGTCTATCAGAGTGCCGTGCGCACCTGGCGGAAGGAGCGGGACCAGTGAGCGTCACCCGGGCCGAGTACTGCGTGATCGCGTGCGCCGAGGCGTGGCGGGACAACGGCGAGGTGCTCGCCAGTCCGATGGGCCTGATCCCGTCCGTCGGCGCCCGGCTGGCCCGGCACACCTTCTCGCCGGATCTGCTGCTGACCGACGGTGAGGCGCTGCTCGTCGGTCCCGACGGCACCCCGGAGGGCTGGCTGCCGTACCGCAGGCACCTGACGGCGGTGACCGGCGGGCGGCGGCACGTGATGATGGGCGCGAGTCAGATCGACCGGTTCGGCAACCAGAACATCGCGTGCGTCGGCGACTGGTCCCGGCCCCGGCGCCAGCTGCTCGGCGTGCGCGGCGCGCCGGTCAACACCCTGAACAATCCGACGAGTTACTGGATCCCGCGGCATTCCCGGCGGGTGTTCGTGGAGCGGGTCGACCTGGTGTGCGGGGTGGGGTACGACCGGGCCGGGGCCGCCGGGCCGAGCGCCACCCGCTTCCATCGTCTCCCCCGTGTGGTGACCGACCTGGCCGTCCTGGACTTCGCGACGCCCGATCACTCGATGCGGCTGGTGTCCGTCCACCCGGGCGTGAGCGTCGAGCAGGTCGGGGAGGCGACGGGGTTCGGGCTGACGGTCCCGGACGAAGTGCCGTTCACCCGCGAACCGACCGCGGAGGAGCTGGAGTTGATCCGCACGGTGCTCGACCCGGCCGGTCGGCGTGAACGCGAGGTGCCCGATCCGCGGGGCACCTCGACCGGCGGTCCGGGCGGGGGCGGGCGCTGATGGAGACCGCGCTGACCCGGCTCGTCGGTGTCCGGCATCCCGTCGTGCAGACCGG
Source organism: Streptomyces sp. NBC_00386 (assembly GCF_036063235.1). Taxonomy (NCBI): domain Bacteria; kingdom Bacillati; phylum Actinomycetota; class Actinomycetes; order Kitasatosporales; family Streptomycetaceae; genus Streptomyces; species Streptomyces sp. NBC_00386. Next base: position 6,963,221 of record NZ_CP107950.1, on the reverse strand, counting down.
CATGGGCTGGGTGGCGGGGCCCCGTCTGGTCTCGGCGACGGCGAACGCGGGGGCGCTGGGCATCCTGGCCTCGGCGACGATGACGCTCGACCAGCTCCGTGACGCCGTGCGGGAGGTCAAGTCGCGCACGGACCGGCCCTTCGGCGTGAATCTGCGCGCCGACGCCGGGGACGCGGGCGACCGGGTGCGGATCATCGTCGACGAGGGTGTGCGGGTCGCGTCGTTCGCGCTCGCCCCGTCCCGCGAGCTGATCGCCGGGCTGAAGGAGGCGGGGGTGGTCGTCGTGCCGTCCGTCGGCGCCCGGCGGCACGCCGAGAAGGTGGCCGCCTGGGGTGCCGACGCGGTGATCGTGCAGGGCGGTGAGGGCGGCGGCCACACCGGGGAGGTGGCGACGAGCGTGCTGCTGCCCCAGGTGGTGGACGCCGTGGACATCCCGGTGGTGGCGGCGGGCGGCTTCCACGACGGGCGGGGGCTGGTGGCGGCGCTGGCCTACGGGGCGGCGGGCATCGCGATGGGCACGCGGTTCCTGCTGACCTCCGACTCGACCGTCCCCGACGCGGTGAAGGCGCGGTACCTGGCGGCGACGGTCAAGGACGTGACGCTGACGACGGCCGTGGACGGGCTGCCGCACCGCATGCTGCGCAGTGAGCTCGTCGACGCGCTGGAGCGGGCGGGCCGCACGAGGGCGTTCGTCCGGGCCGTGCGCCACGCGGCCGGGTTCCGGCGGATCTCCGGCCTCTCCTGGTCCCGCATGATCCGTGACGGCCTCGCCATGAAGCACGGCAGGGACCTGTCCTGGAGTCAGGTCCTGCTCGCCGCCAACACCCCGATGCTCCTGAAGTCGTCGATGGTGGACGGCCGGACGGATCTGGGGGTGATGGCGTCGGGGCAGGTTGCCGGGGTGATCGGGGATCTGCCGTCGTGCGCGGAACTGGTCGAGCGGGTGATGACGGAAGCGGGGGCGGCCCTCAGCGGTCTTCCCACAGGTCGCTGGTGAACACGACGAGGTGTGACAGCCGTCAGATCCGTTCGATGATCGTCACGTTCGCCTGGCCGCCGCCCTCGCACATCGTCTGGAGTCCGAACCGGCCGCCGGTGCGCTCCAGTTCGTGCAGAAGCGTGGTCATCAGCCGTACGCCCGTGGCGCCGAGCGGGTGGCCGAGGGCGATCGCGCCGCCGTTGACGTTGACCTTCGCGGGGTCCGCGCCGGTCTCCTTGAGCCAGGCGAGGACGACCGGAGCGAACGCCTCGTTGATCTCGACGAGGTCGATGTCACCGATGGACATGCCGGTCTTCTTCAGGGCGTGGGCGGTGGCCGGGATGGGGGCCGAGAGCATCCGGATGGGGTCCTCGCCGCGTGCGGAGAGATGGTGGACGCGGGCGCGGGGGGTGAGGCCGTGTTCACGGACCGCCCGTTCGGAGGCGAGCAGCATCGCGGCGGCGCCGTCGGAGACCTGGGAGGAGCAGGCGGCGGTGATGGTGCCGCCCTCGACGACAGGCTTCAGGGCCGCCATCTTCTCCAGGGTGGTGTCGCGGCGGGGTCCCTCGTCCGCGGTGACGCCGGCGAGGGGTACGGTCTCGCGGGCGAAGCGGCCCTCGTCGGCGGCGCGGATCGCGCGCTGATGGGAGCGGAGGGCGAACTCCTCCTGGTCGCGGCGGCTGATGCCCCATTTGGCGGCGATGAGTTCGGCGCCGTGGAACTGGTTGACGGGGCGGTCGCCGTAGCGTGCGCGCCAGCCCTCGCTGCCCGCGAAGGGGCCTTCGGTGAGGCCGAGGGGTTCGGCGGCCTGACGGGAGGCGAAGGCGATGGGTATCTGGGTCATGTTCTGCACGCCGCCGGCGACGACGAGGTCCTGGGTGCCGGAGAGGACGGCCTGGGCGGCGAAGTGCACGGCCTGCTGGGAGGAGCCGCACTGCCGGTCGACGGTGACTCCGGGGACCTCCTCGGGCAGTCCGGCGGCCAGCCAGCTCGTGCGGGCGATGTCCCCGGCCTGCGGCCCGACCGTGTCCAGGCAGCCGAGGACGACGTCCTCGACGGCGGCCGGGTCCACACCGCAGCGTTCGACAAGGGCTTTGAGTACGTGCGCGCCGAGGTCGGCCGGGTGGACCGCGCCGAGTCCTCCCCTTCGGCGCCCGACGGGCGTACGGACCGCTTCGACGATGTAGGCCTCGGCCATGACGACTCCCTTGGGGGTGAGTGGTTCGCTTACGTCTCCTCGCGGACGGAGATGCCGTCGAGCACCATCGACAGGTACTGCCGGGCGATCTCCTCGGGGCTGTGCTGACCGCCGGGCCGGTACCAGGAGGCGGCGACCCACACGGTGTCGCGCACGAAGCGGTAGGTGAGGCGGATGTCGAGGTCGGCGCGGAAGATCCCGGCGTCGACTCCGCGTTCCAGGGTGCTCAGCCAGGCCTTCTCGAAGTTGCGCTGGGACTCGGCGAGGAAGGCGAAGCGCTGCTGTGCCACGAGGTGGCGGGACTCCTTCTGGTAGATCGCGACGGCGGCGCGGTGCCGGTCGATCTCCCGGAAGGATTCGGTGACCAGGGCTTCCAGGGTTTCCCGGGGTCCGAGTCCGGCGCCGAGGACGGTGTCGTAGCCGTCCCAGAGCTCGTCGAGGAAGGTCCGCAGGATCTCCTCCAGCATCGATTCCTTGGAGTCGAAGTGGTAGTAGAGGCTGCCCGCGAGCATCCCGGCCTCGTCCGCGATCTTGCGGACGGTCGTGGCGTTGTAGCCCTGTTCGGCGAACACCTCGGCGGCGGTTCCGAGGAGTTCGCGGCGGCGCTCGGGGGTGGCGGTCACCTGGGGCTTCTTCTTGGTAGGCACGCGGTCATTGTCGCCTTACGCGTGCTGGCTGCTCACGGACACGACCTCGCCGGTGAGGTACGAGGAGTAGCCGGAGGCGAGGAACACGATCACGTTGGCCACCTCCCAGGGTTCGGCGTGGCGGCCGAAGGCCTCGCGGGCGGTGAGCTCCTCCAGGAGTTCGGGGGTGGTGACCTTCACCAGGTGGGGGTGCAGGGCGAGGCTGGGCGAGACGGCGTTGACGCGGACGCCGTACGCGGCGGCCTCGATCGCGGCGCAGCGGGTGAGGGCCATGACGCCGGCTTTCGCCGCGGCGTAGTGGGCCTGTCCGGACTGGGCGCGCCAGCCGACGACGGAGGCGTTGTTGACGACGACTCCTCCGCCGCCGTGTTCCTTGAGCCGTACGAGGGCGGCCCGGGTGCAGCGGAAGGTGCCGTTCAGGGTCACGTCGAGGACCTTGGACCACTGGTCGTCGGTCATGTCGACGAGGGACGCGGTGCCGCCGAGGCCCGCGTTGTTGACGACGATGTCCAGTCGGCCGTGGAGGTGCTCGGCGGTGTCGAAGAGGGCCTGGACCTGGTCCTCGGCGGTGACGTCGCAGGGCAGTGCGGTCACCTGTCCGGGGCCGAACTCCGCAGCCAGGGTCTCGGCGGTCTCCTTGAGCCGGCGGGTGTGCGCGTCGCTGATCAGGACGCGGGCACCCTCCTCCAGGAACCGGCGTGCCGTGGCTCCGCCGATACCGGCGCCCGCCGCGGCGGTGATGACGGCGCTACGGCCCTTCAGCAGTCCGTGGCCGGGTATGTACGCCGGGCTCTCGACGTCGCTCATGACTCCAAGCTAACCTACCAAACACTTGTTAGGGAAGCTCCGCCGGAAGGTGCCGCCGATGGATCTCACCCGCTCCCCCGCGGACGAGGCGTTCCGCGCCGAGGCCCGGGCCTGGCTGGACGCCCATGTCCCGGCGTCCGCGCTGCCCTCCCTGGAGACCGCGGAGGGCTTCGCGGCGCACCGCGCGTGGGAGGCCGAACTGGCCGCGGACCGCTGGTCGGTGGTGTCGTGGCCGGCGGAGTACGGCGGCCGGGACGCAGACCTCGTGCGCTGGCTGGCGTTCGAGGAGGAGTACCACGCGGCGGGCGCGCCGGGCCGGGTCGGGCAGAACGGCATCAGCCTGCTCGCGCCGACCCTCTTCGGCCACGGCACCGCGGAGCAGCGCGCGCGTGTGCTGCCTTCGATGGCCACGGGCGAGGTGGTCTGGGCGCAGGCCTGGTCCGAGCCCGAGGCGGGTTCGGACCTGGCCTCGCTGAGATCGCGCGCGGTGCGGGTGGACGGCGGCTGGCTGCTGCGGGGGCTGAAGACGTGGTCGTCGCGGGCCGCGTTCGCCGATCGCGCCTTCGGCCTGTTCCGCAGTGAGCCGGGCCTGGCGAAACCCCACCAGGGCCTGACGTACCTGATGTTCGACCTGCGCGCGCCGGGTGTGACGGTCCGCCCGATCGGGCGCCTGGACGGCAGGCCGGCCTTCGCGGAGCTGTTCCTGGACGATGTGTTCGTCCCCGACGAGGACGTGATCGGCGAACCGGGGCAGGGCTGGCGGGTGGCGATGTCGACGGCGGGTGACGAGCGCGGTCTGACGTTGCGTTCGCCGGGCCGTTTCCTGGCCGCCGCGGACCGGCTGGCCGCGTTGTGGCACGCCCACGGCGACCCGTCCGACTCGGCCCTGCGCGACCGGGTGGCCGACGCGGTGATCGGCGCGCGCGCCTACCAGCTCTTCGCGTACGCCCATGCCTCCCGGTTGCTCGAAGGGGAGGGCATCGGTCCGGAGTCCAGCCTGAACAAGGTGTTCTGGTCGGAGCTGGACATCGCGCTGCACGAGACGGCGCTCGATCTGATGGGCGCCGAGGGCGAGTTCGCGGACAGCGGGTGGTGCGAGGGGTACGTCTTCGCGCTCGCGGGCCCGATCTACGCGGGGACGAACGAGATCCAGCGCGACATCGTCGCCGAGCGGCTGCTCGGTCTTCCGAAGGGCCGCCGCTGATGCGCTTCCTGCTCGACGCCGAACAGCGGGCCTTCGCCTCGTCCCTGGACGCGATGCTGGCGTCCGCGGACACGCCCTCGGCGGTGCGGGCGTGGGCGGACGGCGACCACGCACCGGGGCGGGTCCTGTGGTCGCGGCTGGCCGAGGCGGGCGTGTTCGCTCTGGCGGTCCCGGAGGTGTACGAGGGGGTGGGCCTGCTTCCGGTGGAACTGGCGGTCGCTTTTGTGGAGTTGGGCCGGCACGCGGTTCCGGGTCCGGTGGTGGAGACGGTGGCCGCCGCCGTACTGCTGGGCGAGCTGAGCGCGCTGGGCGAGCCGGGTCCGGCCGAACGGCTGCTGCCGGGGCTCGCCTCGGGCAAGAGCGTGGCCACGTTCGCCCCGGACGGTGCTCCGGCGCTCGACGCGGACGCGGCGACGGTGCTGCTCGCGGTGGACGGCCGGGGTCTGTGGCTCGCGCCCGGCCCCGGCCCGGTGCGGGTGTCCGTGGACCGGGCCCGCAGGCTCGCGCGTGCGCAGGTCGGCGGCGAACTCCTGGCCGCGGGCCCTCAGGTCGCCCGCGCCGCGGTCCGGGCGCTGGTCTGGGCCCGGCTCGCCACAGCGGCCCAGGCCCTCGGGGTGGGCCTCGCGCTCCTCGGCCGGACCGTCGCGTACGTCGGGCGGCGGACCCAGTTCGGTGTTCCCGTCGCCTCGTTCCAGGCGGTCAAGCACCGGCTCGCGGACGCGATGATCGCCCTGGAGTTCGCGCGCCCGCTGCTGTTCGGGGCCGCGCTGTCGATGGCGCCGGCGGAGGTCGCCGCCGCGAAGGTCACGGCGTGCGAGGCCGCGTACGCCACGGCGCGGGCCGCGTTGCAGCTGCACGGCGCGATCGGTTACACGGCCGAGTACGACCTGTCCCTCTGGTTCACCAAGGCCCGCGCCCTGCGGACGGCCTGGGGCACCCCGGCCGAGTGCAGGGCCGAGGCGCTGGCCGGCCTCAGTGGTGCTGGTCGTCCCCGCTCGTGAGCGCCCGGTACTCCTCCGCCGTGGGCTTCGGGATCCTGGTGCCGGGCCCGTACAGGGCGCGCGCCAGCCGGGCGCGCAGCCTCCTGGCCGGGCCGACGCGGCGGGCCACGCCGTTCGCGTCGACGAGCGGGCCGACCTCGTAGGGCGGCGGCTGTTCGTGCTGGGTGAGGGTGAACCGCCGGGCCTGGGTGAGGGGTTCGTGGACCTCGACGTACTCGCCGTGCGGCAGCATCTTGATCGTGCCGGACTCGCGTCCGTGCAGCACCATGTCGCGGTCGGCGCGTTGCAGCCCCAGGCAGATCCGTTTCGTGAGGACGTAGGCGAGTGCCGGTCCGGCGAAGACGGCGACGCGGACGAACCAGGTGATCGCGTTGATCGACAGGTGGAAGTGGGTGGCCCACAGGTCGTTGCCGCCGCCGACCAGCAGGACGGCGTACAGCGTCAGCCAGGCGACGCCGAGGGCGGTGCGGGTGGGCACGTTGCGCGGCCGGTCCAGGATGTGGTGCTCGCGCCGGTCGCCGGTGACCCAGGCCTCGATGAACGGGTAGACGGCGATGGCGGCCATGATGAGCGGGAAGAGCGAGAAGGGGATGAAGACGCCCAGTTGGAGGGTGTGGCCGAAGGCGTTGATCTCCCATCCCGGCATCACGCGGATGAGCCCTTCGGAGAAGCCGAGGTACCAGTCGGGCTGTGCGCCGGTGGTCACCAGGTCGGGGCGGTAGGGCCCGAACGCCCACACGGGGTTGATGGTGGCGATCGCGCCCATGACCGACAGGACGCCGAAGACCAGGAAGAAGAAGCCGCCGGCCTTCGCCATGTAGACGGGCATGAACGGCATGCCGACGACCGACTTCTGGTCCCGTCCGGGCCCCGGGTACTGCGTGTGCTTGTGGTAGAAGACCAGGATCAGATGGGCGACGACCAGTCCCAGCATGATGCCCGGCAGCAGCAGGACGTGGATCGGGAAGAACCGGGGGATGATGTCGTGCCCCGGGAACTCGCCGCCGAACAGGAAGAAGGAGATGTACGTCCCCACCACCGGGATGGACAGGATCGCGCCCTGCGCGAAGCGGACGCCGGTGCCGGAGAGCAGGTCGTCGGGGAGCGAGTAGCCGGTCAGCCCGGTGATCAGGCCGAGCATCAGCAGGGTCCAGCCGAAGAGCCAGTTGACCTCGCGGGGCTTGCGGAACGCGCCGGTGAAGAACACCCGCATCATGTGCACGAGCATCCCGGCGAGGAAGACGAGCGCCGCCCAGTGGTGGATCTGCCGGATCAGCAGCCCGCCGCGCACGTCGAAGCTGATGTCGAGCGTGGACTCGTAGGCCCGTGTCATGACGATGCCGTTCAGCGGCCCGTAGGAGCCGTGGTAGACGACCTCGACGCCGCTCGGCTCGAAGAACAGGGTCAGATAGATGCCGGTGAGGATCAGGACGAGGAAGCTGTAGAGGCAGACCTCGCCCAGCATGAACGACCAGTGGTCCGGGAAGACCTTGCGCATGTTGGCCTTGGCGAGTGAGTAGACACCCAGCCGTCCGTCGGCCCAGTCGGCGAGCCTCTCCCCTTTGCCGCTCTCCGGGGCGCGCCGGGCCCGTGCGGTCCCCGTACCGCCCGAGGCCTGCGCGGTCCCGCCCCCGGGTGCCCTGTCCGCCGAAGTCCCCGCGGTCCGGCCGGAGTCGATCTCTCGTGCGCCCATTCGCCGCTCCCCTCGGCCCACCAGGGTGGCACGCCGGGCGGTCGAAGCCAACGGGGCGTCACGGGTGCGGTGTTGGCCACGAAGCCGGCAGGGTTTGACGTCACGGCGCCGGTCGATCCCCGGCGCGGGCACCGGCGTTCCCCGGCGGCCGCCGCGAATCGTAGCCCTGCCGTTACCCGCCGTCCGTCACGTTGGATATTTTGATCATCGCCGTCCCCACCGGCTCACTTTCCCCTGTACCCGTGCGTTCCTAGGAGCCGGCCGTGGAGTCCGAGTCCGCCGTCACCACCTGCTACCGCCACCCCAAGGTGGAGTCGCATGTGCGCTGCACCCGATGCGACCGCTACATATGTCCGAGCTGTATGCGCGAGGCGGCCGTCGGCCATCAGTGCGTGGAGTGCGTGAAGGAGGGCGCGAGGTCCGTCCGGCAGGCCCGCACGGCCTTCGGCGGCCGGATATCGACGGTGCCGACGGTGACGTACGTCCTCATCGGCCTGAACGTGCTGGCCTATCTGGCCGAACTGCTGCGCGCCTCGGTCGTGGACCGGTTCTCGATGCTCGGCGCGGGTCTGGTGGACTCGGACGGGCTCCACTACCTCTGGGACGCCGCGTACCCCGCGTCCTACCACGCGGAGGGCCTCGTCGACGGGGAGTGGTACCGGCTGCTGACCGGCGCGTTCCTGCATCTGCCGCCCACGGAGGGCACGTTCGGGATCGCCCACATCGTGATGAACATGTTCGCGCTGTGGAACGTCGGCCGGATCGTCGAGTCCCAGCTCGGCCGGGTCCGCTATCTCGCGCTGTATCTGCTGTCGGCGCTCGGCGGCTCGGTCCTCGTGCTGCTGATCGCCCCGGACGAGCAGACGATCGGCGCGTCCGGCGCGATCTTCGGCATCAGCGCCGCGTACTACGTGATGGGCCGCCGCCTGGGCGCGGACATGGGGAACATCAACCGGTTCATGGCGGGCCTGCTGATCTGGCTCCTGATCTCGGCGGGGCTCACGTCCTGGCAGGGGCACCTGGGCGGGCTGCTGGCGGGCGGGCTCGTGACCGTCGCCTACGCGTACGCTCCCCGCGACCACCGTCGGAACCTGATCCAGGCGTCCGTCTGCGTGGGCCTTCTCGCCCTGCTGGTGGTCCTCACCGTGCTGAAGGTGTCGGCGCTGCGGACGGGTGCTGTGTAGCACGGGAGCGAACGGCGGGAGCCCGCGCCCGGCACGGAACCCCGCCGCGATGGATGCCCGGCACGGACCCCCGTCCCGGTGCGGGAGGCGGGCCCGCGCCGCGATGCCCGGCACGGATCCCCTCCGCGGTGCCCGGGGCGGGTCGACGGCCGCACGCGGATCGGGCACCGCCCGGACGCGACGCGTGCCCCGCCCGGAAGGCCTGGCCCGAACGCCTGGCCCGAACGCTCCGGTGGCCGGACCGGTGACGTGGCCGAAGCGGCGCGCGTGCCGGGTCCCGATGGCACATCTGTGCACCACCCGTGCGGCCCCCCGGCCTTCCCACCGGTCCCGTCGGCCCTGCGTACCGTGTGCGGCATGAAACGCGCGGGTTATCTGTTCATCGCCCTCGCCCTCCTGCTGATCACGGCGGCGGTCCACCTCACCACGGCCGACGCCAGGGGCGGCCCCTCGGCCGCGTCGCGGTCCCGTGCGAAGGACAGGGCGGAGCGGACGGCCGACGACGAGCGTGTCGCCGACATGCCGGCGGGCCTCGCCGCTCCGGCCGAGAAGGAGCTCGCCCAGCAGATCGTGGCGAGTGCCGAGAACTCCACGCTGAACTGGCACGAGGCGTACGGCTACATCGAGGACATCGGTGACGGCCAGGGCTACACGGCTGGCGTCGTCGGCTTCTGCACCGGCACCCACGACCTGCTCACCCTCGTCGAGCGCTACACCCGGGCGCATCCGGGCAACGGGCTCGCCCGCTATCTCCCGGCCCTGCGCGAGGTCGACGGCACGGACTCCCACGAGGGTCTGGACCCGGGCTTCACCGCGGCCTGGCGCCACGAGGCCACCCTCGCCGCGTTCCGCGGGGCCCAGGACTCCGAGCGCGACCGGGTCTACTTCGGCCCCGCCGTCCGGATCGCCAAGCTCGACGGCCTCGGCACGCTCGGCCAGTTCCTCTACTACGACGCCATGGTGATGCACGGTCCGGGCACCGGCGGCCACAGCTTCCACGGGCTGCGCGAGCGCACCCTGCGCGAGGCGGACCCGCCGTCCGAGGGCGGCGACGAGAAGACGTACCTCGGCGCCTTCCTGGACATCCGGCGCGCGGCCATGAAGTCCGGAGACCCCGGCCGTGACACCACCCGCGTCGACACGGCCCAGCGCCGGTTCCTCGACGAGGGGAACCTCGGCCTGCGCACCCCGCTGGAGTGGAAGGTGTACGGCGAGACCTACCGCGTGCCGTAGGCGCCGGGCGGGTGCGGACATGCGGCGGCGCCTGCCCAGTCGTCCGGTCGGGGACAGTGGGGCAGGCGCCGTCTCGTGTTCCGCACGCCTTTGTGCGGGACGTTCTCGAGTGACCGTGTCAGGTCACGCATCCATGGGTCAGACCGTCAGCGAACGGTCCGTCGGGCGGATCGGGGCCGGCAGGTCGCTCGCTCCGGTGAGGAAGCGGTCGACACCGCGGGCGGCCGAGCGGCCCTCCGCGATGGCCCAGACGATGAGGGACTGGCCGCGGCCCGCGTCACCGGCGACGTACACGCCGGGAACGTTGGTCGCGAAGTCGGCGTCGCGGGCGATGTTGCCGCGCTCGTCGAGCTCCAGGCCGAACTGGGAGACCACGCCGTTCTCGACGTCCGTGCCGGTGAACCCCATCGCCAGCGTCACCAGCTGGGCGGGGATCTTGCGCTCCGTGCCCGGCTTCTGGTTCAGCTTGCCGCCGGTGAACTCTACCTCCACCAGGTGCAGCCACTGGACGTTGCCGTCCTCGTCGCCCTCGAAGTGGGTGGTGGAGACCGCGTAGACGCGCTCGCCACCCTCCTCGTGCGCGGAGGTGACCTTGTAGAGCATCGGGAACGTCGGCCAGGGCTGGCCCGGGTTCCGCTCCTCGCCCGGCCGCGGCATGATCTCCAGCTGCGTGACCGAGGCCGCGCCCTGACGGTGGGCGGTGCCCACGCAGTCCGCGCCCGTGTCGCCGCCGCCGATGACCACGACGTGCTTGCCCTCGGCGGTGATCGGGGGCGCCACGAAGTCGCCCTCCTGCACCTTGTTGGCCAGCGGCAGGTACTCCATGGCCTGGTGGATGCCGGTCAGCTCCCGCCCGGGGACGGGCAGGTCGCGGGCGGTCGTCGCGCCGGCGGCGATGACCACGGCGTCGTACCGCTTGCGCAGGTCCGTCGCCTTGAGGTCGCGGCCGATCTCGATGCCCGTGCGGAAGCGGGTGCCCTCCGCGCGCATCTGCTCGATGCGGCGGTTGATGTGCCGCTTCTCCATCTTGAACTCGGGGATGCCGTAGCGCAGCAGGCCGCCGACGCGGTCGGCACGCTCGTACACGGCGACCGTGTGACCGGCCCGCGTGAGCTGCTGCGCCGCGGCGAGACCGGCGGGGCCTGAACCGATGACCGCGACCGTCTTGCCCGACAGGCGCTCGGGGATCTGCGGGGCGACGTCGCCCGTGTCCCACGCCTTGTCGATGATCGAGACCTCGACGTTCTTGATGGTCACGGCGGGCTGGTTGATGCCGAGCACACACGCGGACTCGCACGGGGCGGGGCACAGCCGGCCCGTGAACTCCGGGAAGTTGTTCGTGGCGTGCAGGCGCTCGGAGGCGGCCTGCCAGTCCTCGCGGTACGCGTAGTCGTTCCACTCCGGGATCAGGTTGCCCAGCGGACAGCCGTTGTGGCAGAACGGGATGCCGCAGTCCATGCAGCGCGAGGCCTGCTGGGAGATGATCGGGAGCAGCGAGCCCGGAACGTAGACCTCGTTCCAGTCCTTGAGACGCACGTCCACGGGACGGGACTTGGCGACCTCACGGCCGTGGTTCAGAAAGCCCTTGGGATCAGCCATTGGTCGCCGCCTCCATCATCTTCTCGGTGATCTCGGACTCGTTGAGTCCGGCTCGCTCGGCGGCGTCCTTGGCGGCGAGCACTGCCTTGTAGGTGCTGGGGATGATCTTGCTGAAGCGTTCCACGGACACGGGCCACTCGGCGAGCAGCTTCTCGGCGACCGTCGAGGCGGTCTCCTCCGCGTGCCGGCGCACGACGTCGTGCAGCCACTGCCTGTCGGTGTCGTCGAGCTCCTCGACGGCGTTCACGCTGGCGACGTTCACGTTGTCGCGGTCGAGGTCGATCACGTAGGCGACACCGCCGGACATGCCGGCCGCGAAGTTGCGGCCCGTCTCGCCGAGGACGACCGCGTGACCGCCGGTCATGTACTCGCAGCCGTGATCGCCCACGCCCTCGGAGACCACCAGCGCGCCGGAGTTGCGGACGCAGAAGCGCTCGCCGGTGCGGCCGCGCAGGAACAGCTCGCCGCCGGTCGCGCCGTAGGCGATGGTGTTGCCCGCGATCGTCGAGTACTCGGCGAGGTGGTCGGCGCCCCGGTCGGGGCGGACGACGACACGGCCGCCGGAGAGGCCCTTGCCGACGTAGTCGTTGGCGTCGCCCTCCAGGCGCAGCGTGACGCCGCGCGGGAGGAAGGCGCCGAAGGACTGGCCCGCCGAGCCGGTGAAGGTGATGTCGATGGTGTCGTCGGGCAGGCCCGCGCCGCCGAACTTCTTCGTCACCTCGTGGCCGAGCATGGTGCCGACCGTCCGGTTGATGTTGCGGATCGCGACCTGGGCGCGGACCGGCTGGGCGTCGGTCGCGGAGTCCGCGGCCAGCGCGTCGGCGGCGAGCTTGATGAGCTCGTTGTCGAGCGCCTTCTCCAGGCCGTGGTCCTGCTCGATGACCTGGTGCAGGGCCGCGCCCTCGGGCAGTTCGGGCACGTAGAAGAGCGGGGTCAGGTCCAGGCCCTGCGCCTTCCAGTGGGTGACGGCGCGCTCCACGTCGAGGTTCTCGGCGTGGCCGACGGCCTCCTCGATGCTGCGGAAGCCGAGCTCGGCGAGGATCTCGCGGACCTCTTCGGCGATGAACTTGAAGAAGTTGACGATGTACTCGGCCTTGCCGGCGAACCGCTCGCGCAGCACCGGGTTCTGGGTGGCGATGCCGACCGGGCAGGTGTCCAGGTGGCAGACGCGCATCATGACGCAGCCGGAGACGACGAGCGGCGCGGTGGCGAAACCGAACTCCTCGGCGCCGAGCAGCGCGGCGATGACGACGTCGCGGCCGGTCTTGAGCTGGCCGTCGGTCTGCACGACGATGCGGTCGCGCAGGCCGTTGAGCAGCAGGGTCTGCTGGGTCTCGGCGAGGCCGAGCTCCCAGGGTCCGCCCGCGTGCTTGAGGGAGGTCAGCGGGGAGGCGCCCGTTCCGCCGTCGTGGCCGGAGATCAGGACAACGTCCGCGTGGGCCTTGGAGACACCCGCGGCGACCGTGCCGACGCCGACCTCGGAGACCAGCTTCACGTGGATGCGGGCCTGCGGGTTGGCGTTCTTGAGGTCGTGGATCAGCTGAGCCAGGTCCTCGATGGAGTAGATGTCGTGGTGCGGCGGCGGGGAGATCAGGCCGACGCCCGGGGTGGAGTGACGGGTCTTGGCCACCCACGGGTAGACCTTGTGGCCGGGCAGCTGGCCGCCCTCGCCGGGCTTGGCGCCCTGGGCCATCTTGATCTGGATGTCGTCGGCGTTGACCAGGTACTCGCTCGTGACACCGAAGCGGCCGGAGGCGACCTGCTTGATGCTGGAGCGACGCGCCGGGTCGTACAGCCGGTCCGCGTCCTCGCCGCCCTCACCGGTGTTGGACTTGCCGCCCAGCTGGTTCATGGCGATGGCGAGGGTCTCGTGCGCCTCCTTGGAGATGGAGCCGTACGACATGGCGCCGGTGGAGAAGCGCTTGACGATCTCGGAGACGGGCTCGACCTCGTCGAGGGAGATCGGGGTGCGGTCCGAGGTGAAGCCGAACAGGCCGCGCAGCGTCATCAGACGCTCGGACTGCTCGTTCACACGACCCGTGTACTTCTTGAAGATCTCGTAGCTGCCGGAGCGCGTCGAGTGCTGGAGGCGGAAGACCGTCTCCGGGTCGAACAGGTGCGGCTCGCCCTCGCGGCGCCACTGGTACTCGCCCCCTATGTCCAGGGCGCGGTGCGCGGGCGCGATGCCGGAGGCCGGGTAGGCCTTGGCGTGCCGGGCGGCGACCTCCTTGGCGATGACGTCGAGACCGGCGCCGCCGATCTTGGTGGCCGTGCCGTTGAAGTACTTCTCGACGAAGGCCGTCTCCAGGCCGACGGCCTCGAAGACCTGGGCGCCGCGGTAGGAGGCGACGGTCGAGATGCCCATCTTGGACATGACCTTCAGGACGCCCTTGCCGAGGGCGTAGATCAGGTTGCGGATGGCCTGCTCGGGCTCGATGTCCTGGAGGAAGGTGCCGGCGCGGACCAGGTCCTCGACGGACTCCATCGCGAGGTACGGGTTGACGGCAGCGGCGCCGAAGCCGATGAGCAGGGCGACGTGGTGGACCTCGCGGACGTCTCCGGCCTCGACCAGCAGGCCCACCTGGGTGCGCTGCTTGGTGCGGATGAGGTGGTGGTGGACGGCCGAGGTGAGCAGCAGCGAGGGGATCGGCGCGTGCTCGGCGTCGGAGTGGCGGTCCGACAGGACGATCAGCCGGGCGCCGTTCTCGATGGCGGCGTCGGCCTCGGTGCAGATCTCCTCGATGCGGGCGGCGAGGGACTCGCCGCCGCCGGAGACCCGGTACAGGCCGGACAGCGTCGCGGCCTTCATGCCGGGCATGTCGCCGTCGGCGTTGATGTGGATGAGCTTGGCCAGCTCGTCGTTGTCGATCACCGGGAAGGGCAGGGTGACGCTGCGACAGGAGGCGGCCGTCGGCTCCAGCAGGTTGCTCGCCGGACCGAGGGAGGAGCGCAGGGAGGTGACCAGCTCTTCGCGGATCGCGTCCAGCGGAGGGTTGGTGACCTGGGCGAACAGCTGGGTGAAGTAGTCGAAGAGCAGACGCGGGCGCTGCGAGAGCGCGGCGATCGGCGAGTCGGTGCCCATGGAGCCGAGCGGCTCACCGGCGGTGTTGGCCATCGGCGCGAGGATGATCCGCAGCTCTTCCTCGGTGTAGCCGAAGGTCTGCTGGCGGCGGGTGACCGAGGCGTGGGTGTGCACGATGTGCTCGCGCTCGGGGAGGTCGGAGAGCTCGATCTCGCCGGCTTCCAGCCACTCGGCGTAGGGCTTCTCGGCGGCGAGGCCGGCCTTGATCTCGTCGTCCTCGATGATGCGGTGCTCGACGGTGTCGACGAGGAACATCTTGCCGGGCTGGAGGCGGCCCTTGCGGACGACCTTGGCGGGGTCGATGTCGAGGACGCCGACCTCGGAGCCGAGGACGACGAGGCCCTCGTCGGTGACCCAGTAGCGGCCGGGGCGCAGTCCGTTGCGGTCGAGGACCGCGCCGACCTGGGTGCCGTCGGTGAAGGTGACGCAGGCCGGGCCGTCCCAGGGCTCCATCATCGTGGAGTGGAACTGGTAGAAGGCGCGCCGGGCCGGGTCCATGGAGTCGTGGTTCTCCCACGCCTCCGGGATCATCATGAGCACGGAGTGCGGGAGCGAGCGGCCGCCGAGGTGCAGGAGTTCGAGCACCTCGTCGAAGGAGGCCGAGTCGGAGGCGTCGGGGGTGCAGACGGGGAAGATCCGCTGCAGCTTGTCGTTGTTCCCGAACAGGTCCGAGGCGAGCTGGGACTCGCGGGCGACCATCCAGTTGCGGTTGCCCTTGACCGTGTTGATCTCGCCGTTGTGCGCGACGAAGCGGTACGGGTGGGCGAGCGGCCAGCTCGGGAAGGTGTTGGTGGAGAACCGGGAGTGCACGAGCGCGATCGCGGAGGCGAAGCGGCGGTCGGACAGGTCCGGGAAGAAGGGCTCCAGCTGGCCGGTGGTCAGCATGCCCTTGTAGACGATGGTCCGCGCGGACAGCGAGGGGAAGTAGACCCCGGCCTCGCGTTCGGCGCGCTTGCGCAGCACGAACGCGGTGCGGTCCAGGGCGATGCCCTGGCTCTCGCCGTCGCTCACGAAGATCTGGTGGAAGGCGGGCATCGTCGAGCGGGCGGTGGCGCCGAGGAGCTCGGGGGCGACCGGGACCTCGCGCCAGCCGAGGACGGTGAGGCCCTCTTCGGCGGCGATCGTCTCGATGCGCGAGACGGCGTCGGCCGTGCCGTCCTCGGGGAGGAAGGCGATGCCCACCGCGTACGCACCGGCTGCGGGAAGTTCGAATCCGGCCACCTCGCGGAGGAAGGCGTCCGGGACCTGGGACAGGATGCCGGCGCCGTCACCCGAGTCGGGCTCGGAGCCGGTGGCACCGCGGTGTTCCAGGTTGCGCAGAACGGTGAGCGCCTGCTCGACCAGCGCATGGCTCGCCTCGCCGGTGAGGGTGGCCACGAAGCCGACGCCACAGGCGTCGTGCTCGTTGCGGGGGTCGTACATACCCTGCGCAGCAGGGCGAGCATCCATGAAGGACCACTTCTGGTCGTTCATGGAGTGCTGGGACGGCTGGCGCGGCGTACGCATCGGCTCTCCCGTCGTCGTCGGGGCGGGGGGTCTCCCAGGCTCTTGGGCGCTGGGGAGACAACTGCCGAGGGACGACTCTGGCCCTCTGCGGGGTGCAAAATTTCGTGCAGGTTACATGATGGAGCGATTCTCGGAAACCGGATACTTCGTTCCAACATGCGGACACCACGGGGGCGCGGCGGGGGTATCGCGCCCAGCGGTGGAGAGTTATGGGACCTAAGCGGACAGATCGATGACCATCGGTCCGGTACGCGGCGGAGATCGTGATCCGCCGCGAGAGATGCGGCGCGGGCGTCATTGCCCGCGGCGCTTACGGCTCATTCCCAGTGGCCACGGAATCGAAACCGCCGGGTAACAACTACTTATGCGGTCCCGCGCATAAGTGATCGAGGACTCATCCTACGGCCGCACCGAACAAACTGCCCAGGGCGTACGTCACACCCGCCGCGGCGCCACCGAGGGCGAGCTGCCGCAGCCCGCTGAACCACCAGGACCGCGCGGTCACCTTGGCCACGACGGCACCGCACGCGAAGAGTCCGATCATGGCGAGCAGCAGCGCCGGCCACAGCACGGTCGCGCCCAGCAGATACGGCAGTACGGGCAGGAGGGCGCCGAGCGCGAACGAGCCGAAACTGGACACGGCGGCGACGGCCGGGGAGGGGAGGTCGCCGGGGTCGATGCCGAGTTCCTCGCGGGCGTGGATCTCCAGGGCCTGCTCGGGATCGCGGGAGAGCTGCCGGGCGACCTCGCGGGCCAGCTCGGGCTCGACGCCGCGGGCCTCGTAGAGCTCGGCCAGCTCGCGTTCCTCGTCCTTGGGGTGCTTGCGCAGCTCGCGCCGCTCGACATCGAGCTCCGCCTCGACGAGCTCGCGCTGCGAGGCGACGGAGGTGTACTCGCCGGCGGCCATGGAGAAGGCTCCGGCGGCGAGGCCCGCGAGTCCGGTGATGACGATCGTCTGCTGGGACACGGACCCGCCGGCGACGCCGGTCATCAGGGCGAGGTTGGAGACCAGGCCGTCCATCGCGCCGAACACGGCAGGGCGCAGCCATCCGCCGTTGACGTCACGGTGGGTGTGGTTGTCGCGGTGCGCCACATGGAGCGTCGCCTCGGTCTCGATGATCGCCATGCCGGTCCCCCAGAGTGCTTGATTGGACTGCTTCCACTTTTCGACAACTATGAAAGTACGCCGAGAAATTCCGCGCCGCCAGCAAGGAAAGGCTGGGCTAACCTGCGGTTTTACCTCTCGACGCTCATCCGTGGCATGTCATGCACATATGTCGACCGGGTGACAGTGGAGCCCGTGACGCTCCTGTCAACCGCCAACGTGGCACAGATCCGCAAAGGGTTCCGCGCGCCGCATTCCGCACGCCGGCAGGACCCTGAGAGAGAGGCACGTATGGCTTCCATCGCCTGCATTCCCTCGGCCCCGGCAGCCGGGAGCGCCGCCGGTCTCCGCGACCGGGCACGCGGCGCACTGCTCGGACTCGCCGTCGGGGACGCGCTGGGCGCACCGGCCGAGAACATGAAGCCGTCGGAGATCCGCGCCAGATGGGGCCGGATCACCGGGTACGTCGCCGAGCATCCGGCCGGGACGGACGACACCGAGTACGCGATCTTCTCGGGGCTGCTGCTGGCCCGGCACGGCTCGGCACTGACCGTGGCGCACGTCGAATCGGCCTGGCACCAGTGGATCGCGGACCGTGACGAGGGGCCGTTCCGCGGCGCCGGGTTCAGTGAGCGCGGCACGCTGGAGAACCTGCGCCGGGGGCTCGCGGCGCCCATCTCCGCCCAGCACCGGCACGCCTGGAGCGACGGTCTGGCCATGCGCGCGGCACCCTTCGGCGTCTTCGCGGCCGGGCGGCCCGCCGAGGCGGCCCGGCTCGTGGCGATCGACGGCTCGGTGAGCCACGAGGGCGAGGGCATCTACGGCGGCCAGGCCGTCGCGGCGGGGGTCGCCGCCGCGATGGCGGGGGCCTCCACCGCCACGGTCGTCGCCTCCGCCCTGGCCGTCGTCCCGGACGACTCCTGGACGGCCCGCTCGCTGCGCCGCGCGGTCGCGGTGGCGCACCGGGGCGAACGCGCGGTGCGCACCGCCGTGGTGATCGGCGGCTACCCGTGGACCGACCTGGCCCCCGAGGCCGTGGCCCTCGCCTTCGGCGCCTACGCGGCGGCGGACGGGGCGTTCGCCGAGTCGGTCCTCACCGCGGTGAACATGGGCCGCGACGCCGACACGACGGCCGCGGTGGCCGGGGCGCTGGCGGGCGCTTCCCGGGGCATGTCCTCGATCCCCGCCGAGTGGGCGGCTGCCATCGGACCGGCCCGCGGCAGCTGCCTCCCCTCCATGGAGGGCCACCACATCCTGGACGTGGCGGAACTGCTGACCCCGGAGCACGAGGAGAAATGGGGCGCCGGGGGCCGTGTACCGCCCACCCCCGAGACCTGCGCGGCCCCACCCCTGGACGCCTGCGGGACCGCGGATCCGCCCCCGGACGCAGACGGGAACGCCGATCCGCCCCTGGAGGCGCTCGGGACGCCCGTCGACGGCGCCGGAGCGCACCGGTGAGCCCCGGCCTGGCGGGTGACGAGCCCGCCGGCCGGGCGGGCGAGGGCGGCGCCGCCTCGGCGACAGCCGTACGCGAGCCGGAGGGCTTCGCGGTGGAAGTGCCGGAGGCCGACGAGGCCGCGGAGCGGGCGGCACCCGCCGGCGTGGGGGTGCGGCGGATCGAAGGGCTGCTGCTCGGGCTGGCCGCCGGGGATGCCGCGGGCTGGCCCGCCGCCCGCCACCGGGCCGCGCGGATGCCCGAGTGGACCCGGCGGCTGACCCGCGAGCTGGACACCTTCGCGGAGCAGAACGCGACGACGACCCTGCCCGTGCCGATCGCGCTGAACCAGCCCCCCGAACCGCTGCGGCTCGGCCCCTCGGACGACGCCGAGTGGGCGGCGTTCGCGGCAGAGGCCGTGCTGCGGGCCGGGGAGACCACCGCGCTCGGCGACCTGAGCCTCGGCCGCAGGATGCGCGCGTCCATCGACCTGTCCTGGAACGCCGTCGCCAGCGAGGTGGCCGCCGCTGCGGACCGCGCCCCCGAGGTCGAGTCCGCCCTGCTCCCGCTGCGCGCCCGGATCTCGGTGCGCGCCGGCCTCGGCAACCTCGCCACCGGTCTGCGCCCGCCCGCCACCGGCCACGACAACCCCCACTACTTCGACGACGCGGCCTGCGTACGGGCCTGCGTACTCGCCGCGGCGCACCCGGGAGACCCCCGACTCGCCGCGGAACTCGCCGAGTTCGACGCCCGCTACACCCAGGACGGCGACGGGGTGCACGGCGCCCGCGCCATGGCCGCCGCCGTGGCGCTCGCCCTCGCCGGACACGACGTCGGCACCTGCGTGGAGGCGGCCCTGACCGAACTGCCCGCCGCCACGGAGATCGGCCGCAACACCCGGCTCGCCCTGACGCTGGCCCGGGACAGCGAGAGCGCCTTCGCCCTGGTCCCCCTGCTGGAGCACCAGATCGTCGACCACGTCTACAGCTACGGGATCGCGGCCGCCGAGACCGTACCCGTGGCCCTGGCCCTGGCGCTGGCCGCGCGCGGCAAGATCGCCGAGGCCGTACCGGCCGCCGCCTGTCTGTCCCGGGTCGCCGACTCGGCCCCCGCCCTGGCCGGAGCGCTCACCGGGGCGATCGGCGGCGGTGCCGCGATCCCCGCCTCCTGGCGCGACGCCTGCCGCACCCTGTCCGGCTGCGCGCTGCCCCGGCTCACCGGCACGGATCTCATCGGACTCGCCGAACTCCTGGAGGCGACGGGACTCGCCGACCCGCGCGATTCCCCGGAACCGGTGGCCCCAGAGGGATGATTCGGGCATGACGCCCAAAGGAGAAGGAACGGGAACCCTCGACGAACGGATCACCGGAGCCCTCGTCGGAGCCGCCGTCGGCGACGCCCTCGGCGGCCCCGTCGAGGGGTACTCCCCCGAGCAGATCGCCGAACGCCACGGCGGACGCGTGCACGGCGTCGTCGGCCCCTGGAACGGCGACGCCTGGCCCACCGCCCGCCCCATCGCCCCGTACCACAAGGGCGACGGACACGTCACCGACGACACCCTGATGACCCACGCGCTGGTACGGGTGTACGCGGAGGTCCGCGACCACCTCGACGCCTACGCGGTCGCCGAGCACCTCGTCCCCGACCTGATGACGACCCCCCGCTGGATCCCGGAACTGGAGGCCGAGGCCCTCCCGCTCCAGCGGATCTTCCTCGCCGAGAAGTGGATGGTCACCCGCCTCCACTACGGCCATGCGGACCCCCGGGAGGCCGGCACGGGCAACATCGTCAACTGCGGTGCCGCGATGTACATGGCCCCGGTCGGCCTGGTCAACGCGGCGAACCCGGCGGGCGCGTACGCCGAGGCGCTCGACGTCGCGGGCGCCCACCAGTCCTCGTACGGCCGCGAGGCCGCGGGCGTCTTCGCGGCGGCCGTGGCGGCCGCCTGTTCCCCCGGCGCGACCCCCGGCTCGGTCGTCGCCGCCTGTCTGTCGCTGGCCAAGGACGGCACCCGCGACGCCGTCGAGGCGGTCTGCGAAGTCGCCTCCCGGCACACGGACTTCGAGTCCGCCCTCGTCCCGCTGCGCCGGGCGGTGGCCCCCTTCGACACGGTCGGCCCCGACTACCGCTCCCCCTCGCTCGGCGCCCGGCGCCCCTCCCGGCTCCATTCCATCGAGGAACTCCCGGTCGCGCTCGGCATGTTGCTGGTGTCGGGCGGCAACTTCCGGCACGCGGTCCTCGGTTCGGTCAACTACGGCCGCGACTGCGACTCCATCGCCACCATGGCCGGAGCCCTCGCGGGCGCGCTCGGCGCCGAGGTCCCGCACGACTGGGCCAAGACCGTGGCCGAGTCCAGCCGCCTCGACCTGGACGCCCCGGCGCGTACGCTGGCCGAGGTGACCCGGGAGATCTTCGACCGTGACGTCCACCGCCGCCGGGCCCACGAGGCGGCGTACACCGCGCTGGCGGGCACACCGTGCTCCGGCTGACCTGGGTCCAGCCCGAGGACCTCCTCGGGCACGAGCTCAACCAGGCCGTGCAGGACGGCCGGGACCCGGCCCGCGTCGCCGCCCGCTGGTACGCGGCGGGCGGGCGGCCCGCCCCGCTGCGCGCGGGCGCGTCGGCCGCCCCGGCCTCGCCGTCCCTGCGCCGGCTGGCGGCCGGGCTCCTCGACGAACTCGCCGCCCTGCCGGGCAGGCTGGCGGACGACGAACCGACGGATCTGGCACTGATCAAGGCCCAGTGCCCCGACTGGCCGCCCCCTCGGTACGCGCCCGTGCCCCCTCCCGGCCTCGCCCGCCTGGAAGCGGCCTGGCTCGGCCGGGCCGTGGGCTGCCTGCTCGGCAAACCCGTGGAGAAACTCCCCCTCGAAGCGATCCGGGCCCTCGCCAGAGCCTCCGGCAACTGGCCCCTGCACACCTGGTTCACCGCCCGGGGCGTCCCCGGGGACCTGCTGGAGGCCCACCCCTGGAACCGGCGCTCCGCCGCCACCTCCCTGGCCGAGAACATCGACGGCATGCCGGAGGACGACGACCTCAACTACCCCCTCCTGAACCTGTTGTTGCTCCAGCGGTACGGCCGGGACTTCAGCACCGCGGACGTGGCCCGCCTCTGGCTCGACGAACTCCCCGCCGGCCGCACCTTCACCGCGGAACGCGTCGCGTACCGCAACCTCCTCGGCGGCGTCGAGCCCCCGGACACCGCCCGCCGGCACAACCCGTTCCGCGAGTGGATCGGCGCCCTGATCCGCGCGGACGTGCACGGCTGGACCAACCCGGGCGACCCGGCGCGGGCCGCGGAACAGGCGTACCGCGACGCGGCCCTGACCCACACGGCCAACGGCGTCTACGCGGCGATGTTCACGGCCGCCGCCATCGCCGAGGCGGCCGGCGCGACCCCTGACGTCCACGCATGTCTGCGCACCGGGCTGAGGGTCGTCCCGCCCGGCTCCCGGCTGGCCCGGGCGGTCCGCCACGCCGTCCGGCTGGCCCGTACGACACCGGACTTCGACTCGGTCGTCGACGAACTGCACTCCGCCCACCGCGACTGCCACTGGGTCCACGCCGTCCCGAACACCGCGCTGATCGCCGCCGCCCTCACCCACGCGGACGGCGACTTCGGCGGCTCCGTCTGCCGGGCGGTGTCCGGCGGCCTGGACACCGACTCGAACGGCGCGACGGCCGGAAGCATCGCCGGACTGCTCACAGGCGACCCCGCCGGGCTGCCCGACCGCTTCACGGGCCCCCTCAAGAACCGGCTCGCCACCTCCGTCGCCGACTTCAACGGCATCGGCTTCGACGCCCTCGCCCACCTCACACAACGGGAGACCGTTCGCCCATGACCCATATCGCCGTGCTCGGCAGCACGAACATGGACCTCGTCGCGTATGTCGCCAAAGCCCCGCAGCGCGGAGAGACCGTCACGGGGCGGGAGTTCCGCACGATCCCCGGCGGCAAGGGCGCGAACCAGGCGGTGGCCGCCGCGCACGCGGGCGCCGACGTCTCCCTGGTCGGCGCGGTGGGCGCCGACTCCTTCGGCAGCCAACTCCGCTCCACGCTGGAGCACTTCGGCGTGAACACCGACCATCTGCGCACCACCGAGGGCCCCTCCGGCACCGCGCACATCGTGGTGGACGACGAGGGCGGAAACGCCATCGTCGTCATCCCCGGCGCCAACGGCACCGTCACCTCCCTGGCCCCCGGCGACGAGGGTCTCATCGCCAGCGCCGACGCGCTCCTCCTCCAGCTCGAGATCCCGCTGGAAGCCGTGCTCGCCGGCGCGGAGGCCGCACGCAGACACGGCGTCCGTACGATCCTGACCCCGGCCCCCGCACAGTTCCTGTCGCCCCAACTGCTGTCCACCATCGACCTGTTGGTGCCCAACCAGCACGAGGCCGCCGCGCTCACCGGCTTCACCGACCCACGCGGGGCCGCCGCGGCCCTGCTCGAACAGGTCCCGGAGGTCGTCGTCACGCTGGGCGCGGAGGGCAGCCTGTACGCCACCCGGGGCGCCTCACCCATCACGGTGCCCGCCCCCAAGGTGACCGCCGTCGACTCCACCGCGGCCGGCGACACCTTCGTCGGCACCCTGGCGGTGGCACTCGCCGAGGGCCGGGAGATGTCGGAGGCCATGGTGTGGGCGTCGGCGGCCGCCTCGGTGTCCGTGCAGCGGCACGGGGCGACGTCCTCGATGCCGTACCGCTCCGAGATCGACACCCAGGCCGGCGCGTGAGCGGGCCCAGCGAGGGCGGCTCCCTCGACGGCGTGCGCGTCCTCGACCTCGCGACCCTGTTCGCCGGGCCGCTCGCCGCCACCATGCTCGGCGACTTCGGCGCGGAGGTCGTCAAGGTCGAACACCCCACCCAGCCTGACCCGTCCCGGGGACACGGCCCGTCGAAGGACGGCATCGGCCTGTGGTGGAAGCTCCTCGGCCGCAACAAGCGCACGATCACGCTCGATCTGTCGAAGCGCGGCGGCCGCGCGACCCTGCTCCGGCTCGCCGCCGAAGCCGACGTGATCATCGAGAACTTCCGTCCGGGCACCCTGGAGAAGTGGGACCTGGGCTGGGCGGAGCTGTCCGCGGCCAACCCGCGTCTGATTCTCGCCCGGGTCACCGCCTTCGGCCAGTTCGGCCCGTACGCGCACCGCCCCGGCTTCGGCACGCTCGCGGAGGCGATGAGCGGCTTCGCCGCGATCACCGGTGAGCCGGACGCGCCGCCGACCCTCCCGCCGTTCGGCCTGGCCGACTCGATCGCCGGACTGGCGACCGCGTACGCCGTGCTGACCGCGCTGAGGGCCCGCGACCGCACCGGCGAGGGCCAGGTGATCGACATGGCGATCATCGAACCGATCCTGACCGTCCTCGGCCCGCAGCCGATCTGGTACGACCAGCTCGGCCACGTACAGCCCCGCACCGGCAACCGCTCGGCGAACAACGCGCCCCGCAACACCTATCGCACGGCGGACGGCTCCTGGGTCGCGGTCTCGACCTCGGCGCAGTCGATCGCCGAGCGGGTGATGCGGCTGGTCGGCCGCCCCGACGTGATCGACGAACCGTGGTTCGCGACCGGCGCGGACCGGGCACGCCACGCCGACGTCCTGGACGGGGCGGTGGGCGCGTGGATCGCCGGACGCACCCGGGACGAGGTCCTCGCCGCCTTCGAGAAGGCCGAGGCGGCGATCGCCCCCGTCCAGGACGTCCGGGACGTCATGAGCGACCCCCAGTACCAGGCCCTGGACACGGTCACCAGCGTCGACGACCCCGAGCTGGGCCCGCTGCGCATGCAGAACGTCCTCTTCCGGCTCTCCGCCACACCCGGTGCGATCCACTGGGCCGGCCGCCCGCACGGCGCGGACACCGACGCCGTCCTCGGCGAACTCGGCCTGACGGCGACCGAGATCCGGGAACTGAGGGCGGAGGGGGTGCTATGACCACGGACCTCCTGCCGCTGACCTGGCTGTACGTGCCGGGTGACCGTCCCGATGTGGTGGCCAAGGCGCTGGCCTCCGGCGCGGACGTCGTCCTCGTCGACCTGGAGGACGCGGTCGCGCCGCACCGCAAGGAGTACGCCCGCTCCGCCACCGCCGACCTGCTCGCCGACGCGCCGTCCGTCCCGGTGCACGTCCGGGTCAACGCCCTCGACGGCCCCTTCTGCGAAGCCGATCTGAAGACGCTCTCGCCGCTGCGCGGCCTGTCCGGCCTGCGGCTGCCGAAGGTGACCTCGCGCGCCGACGTCGTACGGGTGGCGGAGAGCGCGATCCCGGCGGAGGGCGGCACGATCCCGCTCTACGCCCTGCTGGAGACGGCTCTGGGCATCGAACGGGCCTACTCCATCGCCTCGTCCCATCCCGCCCTGCGCGGTGTCTCCCTCGGCGAGAGCGATCTGCGGGCCGATCTCGGCGTCCGCGACGACACGGGCCTCGACTGGTCCCGGGCCCGTCTGGTCGTGGCCGCGCGGGCGGCGGGGCTGCCGCCGCCGGCCCAGTCGGTCTTCCCCGACATCCGCGACGTGGAGGGCCTGGCCTCGTCCTGCGCGCGCGGCCGCGCCCTCGGCTTCCTCGGGCGCGCGGCGATCCATCCCCGCCAGCTCCCCATCATCGAGCGGGCCTACCTCCCCACTCCGGCCGAGGTCGATTCCGCCGAGGCCGTCATCCGGGCGGCCGCCGGAGATCCCGGCGCGCAGGCCCTGCCGGACGGCCGTTTCGTCGACGCGGCGGTGGTCACGGGCGCCCGCCGCACCCTCGCCCTCGCCCAGCGCCTGGTCTGAGTCCACGGGCCCGGGACGACAGAGCCCGGGAGACAAGGCCCGGGACGACACGAAGGGGCGCCGCGTCCCGGACGCGGCGCCCCTTCGTCGTATGGGGAGAACTCAGCCCTTCTTGGCCGACCCGGCCTCGTCTCGAGCCACGGACCGGTCACCGGACCCGGCCTCGGACTCCTCGCCGGACTCCTTCTCGGACTCCGCCGCGGACGCGGACCCGGCGGACTCCGAGGACGTGGCGGACTTCGAGGACGTGGCGGACTCGGTGACGGTCTCCTTGCCGAGGTCGACCGAGTCGCCCTCGGTCCCGTCCTCGGTCTTGTCCTCAGTCTTGTCGGCGGTCTTGTCGGCCGCGTCCTCGGCGGAGGCGGTCTCGTCGCCCGCGGCGGGCGCGTCCTCGTCGGCGCGGGGCTCCACGATCTCCTCCCGGCCCGGACGCAGCCGGGACGAGATCACGATGTAGACCACCGCGAGGATGAAGACCACCATCGCGGTCCAGTCGTTGAGACGCAGGCCCAGGATGTGGTGGGCGTCGTCGACGCGCATGTACTCGATCCAGCCGCGGCCGACGCAGTAGGCGGCGACGTACAGGGCGAAGGCACGCCCGTGACCGAGCTTGAAGCGGCGGTCGGCCCAGATGACCAGGAATCCGACGCCGACGCACCACAGGGACTCGTACAGGAAGGTCGGGTGGTAGTAGCCGGGGACGCGCCCGTCCGTGGAGGACGTGATGTGCAGCGCCCACGGAAGGTCCGTGGCCTTGCCGTACAGCTCCTGGTTGAACCAGTTGCCCCAGCGCCCGCACGCCTGGGCGAAGGCGATGCCGGGTGCCACGGCGTCGGCCCAGGCGGGCAGCGGAATACCGCGTCGGCGGCATCCGATCCAGGCGCCCAGCGCACCGAGGGCGATGGCGCCCCAGATGCCGAGCCCGCCCTGCCAGATCTTGAAGGCGTCCACCCAGTCACGGCCCTCGCTGAAATACAGCTCGTAGTCCGTGATCACGTGGTAGAGCCGGCCGCCGACGAGGCCGAAGGGCACGGCCCAGACCGCGATGTCGGCCACCGTGCCGGCCCGCCCTCCGCGGGCGATCCAGCGCTTGTTCCCGAGCCAGACGGCAAGGAAGACGCCGATGATGATGCAGAACGCGTAGCCGCGCAGCGGAATGGGGCCGAGGTGCAGCACACCGTGCGACGGGCTGGGAATGTAGGCAAGTTCCATGGCAAGGTCGACGCTACCGTGCCGGACGCCACCGACGGCGGGCAGCCCCGCAACGGGTCCATAACGTGCGGTGCCCCCGGCCCGTGGAGGCGGGGGCACCGGAGCACGCGGAAGCGGCTCAGCCCTTGTTGGCGTCCTGCACCATCTGCTTGAGCTTGGCGGGGGTCATCGACTGGTCCGCGTAGATGTTCTTGCCGCCCAGGAGCACCGTCGGGGTGCCCGAGAATCCGCCGGCCTGGAATGCGGCGTGCGACTTATGGACCCAGCTGTCGTGGGTGCCGTCGTTGACGCAGGCGCGGAAGGCCGGGGTGTCCAGGCCGTCGACCTTGCCGGCGAGCTCGATGAGCTTGGCGTTGTCGGCGAAGGCGTCGTCGGTCTCCTTGGGCTGGTTGTCGTACAGCACGTCGTGGTACTCGCGGAACTTGCCGGCGTCCTGGGCGCACGCCGCGGCGTTGGCGGCCCTGAGGGAGCCGCTGCCGCCCATGTTCCCGTCGATCAGGGTGACGAGGTGGTACTCGGCCTTCAGCTGCCCCGAGTCGGTCAGCTCCTTGATCGTCGGGCGGTACGCCGCCTCGAAGGCCTGGCAGGCCGGGCAGCGGAAGTCCTCCCACACCGTGAGGGTCGACTTGGCGCCGTCCTTGCCGACGGGGATCGCGAGACTGTCCTTGCCGGTGGCGCCCGAGGGCGACACGACCGGACCCGACGTGTCGCTCTTCTTGTCCTTGCCCGAGTTGGCGGCCACCACGCCGATCACGGCCGCCAGGCCGAGGACGCAGATCACCGACGCCCCCACGATCAGCGCCCGCCGGCGCTTGTCCGCGGCCTTCTGCTTCTCTCGCTCGACCGCCAGCCGCTCGCGGGCGTTGCGCTTTCCGTCACGGTTCTTCTCGCTCACATCCGGCAGAACGAACCGGGGAGGCGCAGCGCGCCCCCCCGGTCCAAGGTCCACCCGTTCGGGTGAGCGGATTGTCCGTTACACACGGATCGCCCCAGTCCTGCACGGAGTGGGTCCGCCCGATCGCGTCCGCGCGGACGTGACCGGGCGGATCCGCGCGGATCCGCTCCGTCGCGTCACGCCGTCGTGCGCACACCCTTCGCGAGGTCGGCCGCGAGCTCCCGTACGGCTTCGAGGCCGGCCGCCTCGTCCGGGGCGTCCAGCATCCGCTTCACGAACGCCGAGCCGACGATCACGCCGTCGGCGAAGCCGGCCACCTCGGCGGCCTGCTCGGCGTTGGAGACGCCGAGGCCGACGCAGACGGGCAGCTCGGTGGTGGCCTTCGTACGCGCCACCAGGTCCTGGGCCTGGTGGCCGACCGACGCCCGGGTTCCGGTGACCCCCATCAGCGAGGCCGCGTACACGAAGCCGCTGCCGGCCGCGGTGATCTCGGCGAGCCTGGCGTCCTTGCTGCTGGGCGCGACGACGAAGACGGTCGCGAGGCCGTGCTTCTCGGCGTGCTCCCTCCACAGGGCCGACTCCTGGACGGGCAGGTCGGGCAGGATGCAGCCCGCGCCGCCCGCCTCGGCGAGCTCGGCCGTGAAGCGCTCGACGCCGTAGCGGTCGATCGGGTTCCAGTACGTCATCACGAGGACGGGCTTGCCGGTGGCCTCGAAGGCCTCCCGGACGGTCCGCATCACGTCCGCGATCCTGACGCCGCCGCGCAGGGCGATGTCGTCGGCGGTCTGGATGACGGGGCCGTCGAGGACGGGGTCGCTGTGCGGCAGTCCGACCTCGACGACGTCGGCGCCGCCGTCGAAGACGGCCTTGACTGCCGCGATGCCGCCGTCGACGGTCGGGAAGCCGGCCGGCAGGTACGCGATGAGGGCGGACCGTCCCTCCGCCCTGGCGCCGGCGAGGGTGTCGCTCAACAGCTCGATGTTGCCGCTCACTTGGCGTCCCCCTCGATCTCGGCGTTCTCGCTGTCGGCGTCCGCGGCGACGACCGCGTCGACGCCGTTGTCGTAGAGGCCGAAGTAGCGGGCGGCCGTGTCCATGTCCTTGTCGCCGCGCCCGGAGAGGTTGACGACGATCAGCCCGTCCTTGCCCAGTTCCTTGCCGACCTCCAGGGCCCCGGCGAGCGCGTGGGCGCTCTCGATGGCCGGGATGATGCCCTCGGTGCGGGAGAGCAGCCGCAGGGCCTGCATCGCCGCGTCGTCGGTGACCGCGCGGTACTCGCCCCGGCCGCTGTCCTTGAGGTAGGAGTGCTCGGGGCCGATGCCCGGGTAGTCGAGTCCGGCCGAGATCGAGTAGGGCTCGGTGATCTGGCCCTCCTCGTCCTGGAGGACGTACGACCGTGATCCGTGCAGGATGCCGGGCTCGCCGGCGGTCAGGGTCGCCGCGTGCTCGCCGGTCTCCACGCCGTGCCCGGCGGGCTCGCAGCCGATCAGGCGTACGCCGCTGTCGGGGATGAAGGCGTGGAAGAGGCCGATGGCGTTGGAGCCGCCGCCGACGCAGGCGACGGCGGCGTCGGGCAGCCGTCCGGCGCGCTCCAGGATCTGCCGGCGGGCCTCCACGCCGATGACGCGGTGGAAGTCGCGGACCATGGCCGGGAAGGGGTGCGGGCCGGCGACGGTGCCGAAGAGGTAGTGGGTGTGGTCGACGTTGGCGACCCAGTCGCGGAACGCCTCGTTGATGGCGTCCTTCAGGGTGCGGGAGCCGGACTTCACGGCGATGACCTCGGCGCCGAGCATGCGCATCCGGGCCACGTTCAGCGCCTGTCGCTGGGTGTCGATCTCGCCCATGTAGATGGTGCATTCGAGGCCGAAGAGCGCGCAGGCGGTGGCCGTGGCGACGCCGTGCTGGCCGGCGCCGGTCTCCGCGATGACCCGGGTCTTGCCCATCCGCCGGGTGAGCAGGGCCTGGCCGAGCACGTTGTTGATCTTGTGCGAGCCGGTGTGGTTGAGGTCCTCGCGCTTGAGGAAGATCCTCGCGCCGCCGGCGTGTTCGGCGAAGCGCGGCACCTCGGTGAGGGAGCTCGGGCGTCCGGTGTAGTGGACGAGCAGGTCGTCGAGCTCGCGGGCGAACTCGGGGTCGGCCTTCGCCTTGTCGTACTCGACGGCGACCTCGTCCACGGCGGCGACCAGCGCCTCCGGGATGAACTTGCCGCCGTACGCGCCGAAGTAGCCCTCGGCACTGGGGACTTGACCGTCGGGGTCGGGAATGAAGAACTCGCTGGGCATGCGGACACCTCACAGGGGCGACAGCCCCGGTTACGGGATCGGACAGGGGTCACGGAAGCCGGACGTACCCGCGCTCCGTCGTCACCGGCGCGTTCGGCCGGTGACTCCGCCCGCCCTGCCGCGGGTCCGGCCGCGCACCCGACGGACGTACCGTCGCGAGGACCGGGGTGTGCCGGATTCCGGCTCGGTCCCTTGTGCGGGGTGGATGCGGCCCGGTCCGCCTATGCCGTGGACCCGGCCCGGTCCACGTGTGCGGTGGATACGGCCCGGCCCACCGGTCCGGTGGACTCGGTCCGACGCACCCGTGAGGTGGACCGGACCGGGGAGAGCGTGAGCGCGCGTACGCGCTCGGGCCATCGCATGCCGTTGACCTGACCCGGCTCGTCGCCGATGACGTAACGGACCCGGCGCCCGTGCACGCGGCGTGCCGGTGCACGGCAGCCGCGCGGCCGGCAGCCGCGGGCGAGACGGGCGTAGGGGTCACGGGCCGCCGAAGGCACCGGGAGCACGGCGGCGGAGGGCACGCACAGGCGCCCGTACGGGTCCCCGGGGAGCGGGTGGTGCTCGACGGGCGCCATCGGGCCCTCGGCCTCCGCCCCGGGCCCGGAGGCTCCGGCCCGCGCCCGCGGGAACGCGCCGGCCGGAGCCGGAGCGGCCGACCCCGCGCGCGCCGGTACGCCGTCCGGGCACTGGCCCGGACGGGGTACGGCGGGGGCGAGGATCGGGGCGGACACCGGCAGGTCAGTCCCGTCCGTGCCGCAGGGCGGGGTGGGCGCCCGCGGCCACCAGGTCGGAGACGGCGGTCTTCGGGTCGCGGCCGGTGACGAGGGACTCGCCGACCAGGACCGCGTCGGCGCCCGCGTTGGCGTACGCGATGAGGTCGTGGGGGCCGCGGACACCGGACTCCGCGATCTTGACGAGGTGGTCCGGGATCTCGGGGGCGACCCGCTCGAAGGTCGTGCGGTCGACCTTCAGCGTCTTCAGGTCGCGCGCGTTGACACCGATGATCTTGGCGCCGGCGTCCACCGCGCGCTCGACCTCGTCCTCGTCGTGCACCTCGACCAGCGGCGTGAGCCCGATGGACTCGGCGCGCTCGATGAGGGACTCCAGGGCGGGCTGTTCGAGGGCCGCGACGATGAGCAGGGCCAGGTCGGCGCCGTAGGCGCGGGCCTCCCACAGCTGGTACGACGTGACGATGAAGTCCTTGCGCAGCACCGGGATGTCCACGCGGGCGCGGACGGCCTCCAGGTCGGCGAGCGAACCGCCGAAGCGGCGCTGTTCGGTGAGGACGGAGATGACGGCCGCGCCACCGGCCTCGTAGTCGGCGGCCAGGGCGGCGGGGTCGGCGATCGCGGCGAGCGCGCCCTTGGACGGGCTGGACCGCTTGACCTCGCAGATGACCTTGACGCCGTCGCCGCGCAGGGCGGCCACGCCGTCCTTGGCCGCAGGAGCCTTCGCCGCGCGCTCCTTGAGCTCGTCGAGGCTGACGCGCGCCTGCCGCTCCGCGAGGTCGGCACGGACTCCGTCGATGATCTCGTCGAGCACACTCACGCGAGCGGCCCCCTTCCCTGCGGTGGACGGTTGAAGCGGTCGGGCGGACCCGGGTGCAACCGTCTCTGACGGATAAGTCGGGTCACTGCGATGGTATCCGGAGGATGGCGTAGCCCTCGCATCCGGTTGACGCCGGTCCCATTACCTGGACATTTGTCATTTGATCAAGGGTGCAGCCAGCCACCGGACGGCAGGTTCCGGACCACGGTGAAGACCAGCGTCAACGCGCCCAGGCTCCACAGGTGGACCGGTCCGGGATCGAGCCGCGCCGGGTGTCCGCGCACCACACGGATCACCCAGACGGCCCACAGCACCGCGAACGCCAGGTAGCCGCCGACGGCGAGCGCGTTGTCCGTGAGCGCCGTGGCGAGGTCCCCGTGCACGAAGGCGTGCGCGCTGCGCAGACCGCCGCAGCCGGGGCAGTACAGGCCCGTGAGGCGTAGCAGCGGGCAGACGGGGTAGTGGCCGGGCTGATTGGGGTCGACGGCCCCGACGTACGCGAAGGCACCGGCGACGGCCGCGAGCAGCCCGCCGGGAACGGCCAGCCGCCGCGCCGCGCCCGCATCCGGCCCGGTCCGCGTCACCCTCCGGGTTTCGGCGTTCACGCGACGCATTCTGCCTCCCGCGCGGGCCGGGCGCTCGCCCGGGTACGCGGAAGGCGGCCCCGGCAGGTGTGCCGGGGCCGCCTTCCGTACAGCCTCAGTGGGTCAGGCGTCGGCGCCCACGGTCGAGCGCGCCGTGTTCGCGGGGTGCGGGGCGGCCTTCGGCTGGCCGAGGCCCATGCTCCGCATGAGCATGCCTACGACACCGCCGAGGACGACGACGACCATGCCGGCCCAGAAGCCCAGCGGTTCGGCCTTGACCATGAAGGCACCCGCGACGCAGAAACCGATGAAGGCGATGATGACACCGGTCCAGGCGGCCGGGGTGTGACCGTGGCTGCTGCCCGCCATGACTTGCTCCTCGTTGCTGTATGCGTGTGTGAGTCGGACACTCACCGCCCATTGTCCCGTACGCACGGGTCCGCCGTGAGCGGGGGGTCACTCCTCGCGTGCCGGTCCTGCCGGGTCACGGCGAAGGACCCGGGGCACAGGACCCCCGGACTACGGACCTAAGTCCCGGCCGGGTCGGGGCCGGTGGGGTCCTCGCCGCGGTCGAGTGCCTTCCAGAGGTCCTCGGGGCGGTCCGGGTCGACCGGCTTGGCCTTGCGGGGCCGGGGCCTGCCGTCCCGCTCGTAGCGGCCGGACATGGCGGGCCACGAGCGGCCGTGGCGCAGCGCGAGCAGCCCGGCCAGCAGGATGAGCGCGCCGGCCGCCGCGGTCACGTACGGCCAGACGGTGTGGCCGATCCCGGCCGCGGTGGCGGCGGTGTTGCCGGAGGCGGCGGCGGCCCGCTCGTCGAGGGCGGAGCTGTCGTCCGCGCCGAGGACGGAGGCGACGACGATGCCGGCGCCGGAGAGCGCGAGCAGCGCGGAGACCAGGAGGCGGCCGGAGCGGCGGACGGCGAAGACGGCGACGAGCGCGGCGAGGCCGACTATCGCGAGCGCCGCGGGCACACCCGTGACGTCGCTGCCCTTGGCGGTCAGCGGGAAGGCTCCGCCGGCCACGGTCGCGGTCCCCGTCGCCCAGCTCTGCCGGGTGGACAGCAGGGCCACGGCCGCGCCGAGCGCGCCGCTCAGGAGGGTCACGGCAAGGCTGCGGCGGCCGGACCGGGCGGGTCCCGCGGCTTCGGATCGGGGGTGAGGTACAGCAGTCACAGACCCCACTATCGCCTGAACCCCGGGCGAACCGTCATCCGGGGTTACGTGAGCCTCGTCCTATTCGGGCGCGGTTCGCACGAGTCGTACGGCTCCGGACGGGCCCTGGCCGTACGCCGGGCGTTGCTCCAACTGCCCGTCACCGGACCGCGCGAGCCGGTCCGGTGGCCCCGGCCGGCCCCGCACGCGCCCGTCGTGCCACCGCCCGGGGCCGTCCGGCAACCCCTGGTACCCGGGGCGGCCGGTCGTGCTAATTCCCGAGGCGGTTCGCGGTGTGGACGGCGCGCAGCACCGCCGCCGCCTTGTTGCGGCACTCGTCGTCCTCCGACGCCGGGACCGAGTCGGCGACGATGCCGGCGCCGGCCTGGACGTAGGCCGTGCCGTCGCGCAGCAGGGCCGTACGGATGGCGATGGCGGTGTCGGAGTCGCCGGCGAAGTCGAGGTAGCCGACGCAGCCGCCGTACAACCCGCGCCGGGACGGCTCCAGTTCGTCGATGATCTGCATCGCGCGCGGCTTGGGCGCGCCGGAGAGGGTTCCGGCGGGGAAGCAGGCGGTGAGCACGTCGAAGGCCGTACGGCCCGCGGCGACCCGGCCGGTCACGGTGGAGACGATGTGCATCACGTGCGAGTACCGCTCGATGGACATGAAGTCGACGACCTCGACGGAGCCGGGCTCGCAGACCCGTCCGAGGTCGTTGCGTCCCAGGTCGACGAGCATGAGGTGCTCGGCGCGCTCCTTGGGGTCGGCGAGCAGCTCGTCGGCGAGGGCCTGGTCGTCCTGGACGGTCGCGCCGCGCGGCCGGGTGCCCGCGATGGGGTGCACCATGGCCTGTCCGCCCTCGACCTTGACCAGGGCTTCCGGGGAGGAGCCGACGACGTCGAAGCCGTCGAAGCGGAACAGGTACATGTACGGCGAGGGGTTGGTCGCCCGCAGGACGCGGTAGACGTCCAACGCGCTGGCCGTGCAGGGGGTTTCGAAGCGCTGGGAGGGGACGACCTGGAAGGCCTCGCCGGCCCGGATGCGCTCCTTGATGTCCTCGACGGCGTCCTGGAAGTCGGGGCCGCCCCAGAGCGCGGTGTACTCGGGGAGTTCGGAGGGCGGGAGCGCCGCGGGCGGCTGGGACACCGCCCGCGAGAGGTCGGCCTCCATGGCGTCGAGGCGGGCGACGGCGTCCGCGTACGCCTCGTCGACGCCGGTGTCCAGGTCGTTGTGGTTGATCGCGTTGGCGATCAGCTGGACGGAGCCGTCCCAGTGGTCCAGGACTGCCAGGTCGCTGGTGAGCAGCATGGTCAGCTCGGGCAGCTTCAGGTCGTCCCGCTCTCCGGGGCCGATCTTCTCCAGGCGGCGCACGATGTCGTAGCCCAGATAGCCGACCATGCCGCCGGTGAACGGGGGCAGTCCCTCGCCCTGCGGGGTGTGCAGCGCCTCGATGGTGGCGCGCAGGGCCGCGAGCGGGTCGCCGTCCACGGGGACGCCGACAGGCGGGGTGCCGAGCCAGTGCGCCTGTCCGTCCCGCTCGGTGAGGGTCGCGGCGGAGCGGACGCCCACGAAGGAGTAGCGGGACCAGGACAGGGAGGTGCGGCCGTTCTCGGCGGATTCGAGCAGGAACGTGCCGGGGCGCTCGGCGGCCAGTTTGCGGTAGAGCGCGACCGGCGTGTCGCCGTCCGCGAGCAGTTTGCGGCTGACGGGGACGACACGGCGGTCGGTGGCCAGCTTGCGGAACGTCTCGAGGTCCATGACGGCTGACCTTACTGATTCCCGGCCGGTGCGCCGGAATCGGCGTCCTCGGTCCTGTCGCCGCCGTCCTTCAGCAGGACATCGGCGTCGAAGCAGGTGCGGGCGCCGGTGTGGCAGGCGGCGCCCACCTGGTCGACGCGCACGAGGACGGTGTCGGCGTCGCAGTCCAGGGCCACGGACCTGACGTGCTGGAAGTGGCCGGAGGTGTCGCCCTTGACCCAGTACTCCTGGCGGCTGCGCGACCAGTAGGTGCAGCGGCCCGTGGTGAGGGTGCGGTGCAGCGCCTCGTCGTCCATCCAGCCGAGCATCAGCACCTCACCGGTGTCGTACTGCTGGGCGATGGCGGGGACGAGTCCGTCGGCGCTGCGCTTGAGGCGGGCGGCGATCTCGGGGTCCAGGCTGCTGGCGGGAGGCGTGCTGGTCATGGGTGCCATTGTGCCGCGCCGGACCGTCCCGCCCGGCCGTTGTCCACAGGCCGGACCTCGGTGCCCGTCCACAGGCGGGACCGGCGGGCCGCGCCGCGCTCTCCACTGGGCGGGGCGACCGCCCGGT
Source organism: Streptomyces sp. NBC_00386 (assembly GCF_036063235.1). Taxonomy (NCBI): domain Bacteria; kingdom Bacillati; phylum Actinomycetota; class Actinomycetes; order Kitasatosporales; family Streptomycetaceae; genus Streptomyces; species Streptomyces sp. NBC_00386. The sequence goes on along the minus strand of NZ_CP107950.1, from coordinate 6,927,797 downwards.
CGTAGGCTGGCTGACATGTCGACCCATGCGAAGCGCGAACGGCTCCTTCTGGCCGATCTGTTGGAAGCCGTGGGACCGGACGCCCCCACCCTGTGCGAGGGCTGGAACAGCCGGGATCTCGCCGCGCACGTGGTGGTGCGCGAGCGCCGCCCCGACGCCGCCGGCGGTCTCGTCGTCAAGCAGCTCGCGCCCCGTCTGGGGCGGGTGATGGCGGAGTTCGCCGAGAAGCCGTACGAGGAGTTGATCCGGCTCATCCGTACGGGGCCGCCGCGGTTCTCCCCGTTCACCCTGAAGCAGTTGGACGAGGCGTCGAACGTGGTGGAGTTCTACGTCCACACCGAGGACGTGCGACGCGCGCGGCCGGACTGGAAACCGCGCGAGCTGGACGCGGTGTTCCAGGAGGCCCTGTGGTCGCGCCTGGACCGAACGGCCCGGCTGATGGGCCGCGGCGCTCCGACGGGTGTGGTCCTGCGCCGCCCGAACGGTCAGACGACGGTGCTGAACAAGGGAACGCCGGTGGTGACGGTGACCGGCGAGCCCTCGGAGCTGCTGATGTTCGCGTTCGGCCGGCAGAGCGTGGCGGACGTCGAACTGGACGGCGACAAGGACGCCGTCGCCAAGCTCCACGAGGCGAGGCAGCTGGGAATCTGAGAACCCCGGGCCGCCGGCCCGCTCCGGCCCCGCGTCACCTGACCGCGAGGACCCGCGTCGCCGGACCGCCGGAGCCCACGTCGCCGGACCGCCAGGACCCGCGTCGCCCGGCCGTCGAGGCCCGCTTCGCCGGGGCTCGGGGACCTTCCGGCCACCGGTGGTCTGCCGCCGTCCGTCCTCCTGTCGGCCAACCGGTCAACCGGTCAACCGGGGAGTTCGGCACGCCGCAGGTCCCGTACGCCCAGGGCGAGGACGCCACCGAGGCCGCACACGGCGGCGCTGGTGACGAAGACGGGCCCGGTGCCCCACCAGCCGATCGCGGCGGCGGTCAGCGGCATGCTGAGGGGCGCGAGGCCCAGGCTGACAATCCCGCCGACGGCAGTGACCCGGCCCAGGTAGGCGGGGTCGGACCGGGTCTGGAGGAGTGCCCCGCACAGGGCTCCGCTGAGCCCGGCGAGCAGGCCGATGACGAGGGCGACACCGACGGCCGCGGCGACGCTGGACACGAAGGCGAGCGCGCCGATCGCGACGGAGCCGCCCAGGATGGCCACGGCTGCGACGGTCCCCGCGCGCGGCAGCCGTCCGCGCAGCGTCAGCAGCAGCCCGGCGGCTCCCGCACCGACGCCGAAGGCCGCGAGCACCCAGCCCATCCCGGACGCGCCCCAGTCGCGCCGGTCGGCGAGCAGGGTCAGTCCCACGTTCAGCGGTCCCACGAAGCCGAGGTCGCCGAGGGCGATGGCGGCGATGAGCGGGGCGAGGACGCGGTGGCCTCGGATGTAGCGCAGCCCGTCGAGGAGGTCGCGCCAGGCGGTGCGGTCCGCCGGGTCCGCAGCATCGCCCGGGGGCAGTTCCCGCATGCGCACGGAGATCAGCAGCGGCACCGACACGGCGATGAGCAGGCCGGCCAGCGCGAACGCCGTGGCCGCGCCGCCGAGGGCGACGGCGAGGCCGCCGAGCGGGGCTCCCAGCACATTGGCGGAGCGGATGGCGAGTCCCCGCATGCCCTGTACCCGGGCGAGCTGGTCGCGTCCGGTGACACGGGCCGGGAGGGCGCCCACGGCGGGCATGAACACGGCGTCGACGATGCCGAAGACGACGGCGAGCAGGGCCAGCAGCCACAGCCCGGGACTGGCAGCGAAGAGCAGCGCGGCGACCGCCAGCACGGTCGCGCAGCGCACCGCGTCACTGCCGATGACGACCTTCCGCGGCCCGAACCTGTCGGCGACCACTCCCCCGCCCAGCATCAGCAGGGCCCGCGGTACGGCGCTGACGGACATCACGAGCCCGGCCTGGGAGGGGCTGCCGGCCTGGACGGCGGCCCAGGACAACGCGATGTAGTAGACGTTGTCGCCGATCATCGACGAGGTGTAGGCGCCGAGCCAGCGCAGGACGTTGCCGTCGCGGTGGGCGGCCTTGCCGGGAGCGTGCGCGGTCGTCCGGGCGGGGCCGGGTATGACGGTCGCGGTCACGGGGCCGGGTCCTTTCGGGGCGGACGTGCTCTCGGGTTCAGACACGGAACGGGAATCCGTAGACGTGCAGGGCGACGTTCTCGCGCCCTGCGGTGTCCCCGGCCGCTTCGTCCGCGCGGCCCTTCTCGTCGTACTTCCTGATGACGGCGAGCAACTCGTCCCGCAATTCACTCAGCTGGGCCGCCGTCAGCCGCAGCGTGGCCTCCGCGTCGGCCGCGGCGTCGTTCCACTCCGTCGGCCAGGCGGCTCGTTCGTCGAGGTAGCGCCGGTACAGGTCGCTGCGCTGGTCGTGGTAGAGCCGGGTGAAGGCGAGATGGGCCGCCTCCCGCTCGGGCGCGTCCCGGAAATCGACGCCCCGGACGCTGACGCCGTCGGACGCCGGCTGCCACCACCGCTCGCGGCCGTCGCCGCTGCGCGGCTCGGCCTCCTCGATCAGCCCGTGCTCGGCGAGCTTGCGCAGGTGGTAGCTGACGAGCGACGGCGCTTCGTCGACCTGCTCACCCAGCTGGGAAGCGGTGGCCGCGTCCGCGACGAGCAGGGCGCGGTACAGGCGCATGCGCAGGGGGTGTCCGAGGGCTTTGAGCGTGCCCACGTCCGTGATCCGGCGGTTCTCCTTGCTTGCCATGAGCCGACCCTAGATATGAAAGAAAAGTTGCGCAACTAAAATTGCGCAACTTTTCTTTCACGTCTGGTCGGCGCGGCGAACGCTGCGCGGGAGCCTCTCCGCCGGGCCGTCGGCCCGGCGGAGAGGCGACCCTGCGGAGAGGCGGCCCGGCGGGCAGGTCACGGATCGAGCAGAGAATGCGCCGCCAGGGCCAGGGACAGCTCGACGACGTCCGCGGGCCGGGTCAGGGAGCGGCCGGTGAGCTGTTCGCAGCGGCGCAGCCGGTTCAGGACCGTGTTGCGGTGGCAGTAGAGGCGGCCCGCGGCCCGCTGGGCGGAGCCATCGCAGGCGAGCCAGACCGTGAGGGTGTCCAGCATGATGTCCCGGTCGGACAGGTCCAGCCGCAGCAGCGGCCCGAGAACCCGCTCCGACAGCGCCGCGCCGAGGGCCGGAGCGGAGACGACGAGCGCGGCGGGCAGATGCTCCTCCAGTACGACGGTTCCGCCGACGCGCGGGCAGGCCCGCAGTGCCGTGTCGGCCAGGCGACGGGCGTCGCCGATCGCCGCGAGCCCCTCCACGACCGGGCTCACACCGACCCGGGCCACCGGCGGGGCGGTCAGCCGGCGGGCGATCTCCCCGGCGTCCACGTCGGGCCCGTGCGTCCCGGGGTGCTCCCCGCCCCGGCCGTCCGCGCCGCCGGGACCCGCCTCGGCCGCCGGAGCGGAGCCCGGCCCGTGGCCCGCGCCAAGGAGCCCGCCGTCGTGGCCGCGGCCGGGCTGCTCCCCGTCGTGGGGGCGGTCGCCGAGCAGGACGATGCCGTAGCTGCCCCCACTGTCCCGGTCACGGTCGCGGTACCAGAGGACCCGCAGGCCGGAGAGGCTCACCTGGCCGCGTACGTCCGTGAACGCGCGGCCGGACGGCAGGCGGGCCAGCACCACCGCGTACCGGCCGTGTTCGGGAAGCCCCAGGGCGGCGGCCGTGGCCGGCAGATCGGCGATCCGGGCGGTGCCGTCGAGGAGCGCGGCCGTCATCAGCCGCAGCCGGTTCTCCCGGCGCCACATCAGCTCGCGCTCGGTCTGGCGGTAGGCGTCGGCGACCACGGCGCAGTGGTCGTCGACGAAGTTCCAGACATCGGCGGCCACATGCACGAGCAGACGGGCGTCGGAGGGATGGCGGCGGGTCGTCTCGTCGACGAGCTCCTGCCAGATCATGCCGCCGCCCAGCCGGAAGGCGCGCAGCAGTGCGTCCAGCGGAAGGCCGCGTTCGGCGCGGGCCCTGCCGATGGCCCAGGAACAGCGGTGGGCGGCCTCGCGCAGTTCACCGGGCTGGATCAGGGATCCGACGTTGAGCCGCAGCGAGCGCCGCACCTCGTCGCGAACGCTCTCCGCGTCCGCCTCCATGGCCGCGCGGTACGCGGGTTCGCGCGCCACCAGGAGGTCCACCAGGCGTTCGCCGAGTTCGGGCAGCCCCGCCATCAGCGCCCGGGCGGCGCGGTGCAGCACCGCGAGCGCCTCCGCGTCGACGGCCGGGCGGGCGGCCGGTACCGGGGACCGGGTTCCGGGCTGAGACCGGACATGGGCGGGTACGAGGTGCTGCATCGCTGTCCTCCACCGGAGTCGGCTCGGTCGGGGCTGCCCCGCCGGCCGACGCGCGGCACACGGGTGCTCCGGACCTCCTGATCCCGCAGGATGACATACCTACTGGTCGGTACCTAGAGGTGTGCGGTGGTCTTCTCGGCCCGGTCCACCAGACGGGACAGTTCGACGCGGGAGCGGACCCCCAGAGCGGCGAAGACATTGCGCAGGTGGTGGTCCACGGTGCGGGTGCTCACGGACAGGCGCAGCGCCACCTCGCGATTGGTTGCCCCCTCCGCCACACAGCGGGCGATCCGAAGTTGCTGGGGCGTCAGAAGCGTGAGCTGACCTGCCGGTTCGCCCGGCCCGGCGTCTCCGGTGGCCCGCAGTTCGGCCCGCGCCTGCGTGGCCCAGCCGAGTGCCCCGCCCCGCTCGAAGGACACCAGCGCGTCCCGCAGCCGGCCGCGCGCCTCACCGGGTCTGCGCCTGCGTCGCAGCCAGCCGCCGTAGAGGAGTTGGGTGCGGCCGCGTTCAAAGTCCCCGGCCACCTCGTCGTGCCGGGCCAGCGCGGCGGCGAACAGCGCCTCGCATTCCTCGGGGCCGCTCAACAGCGCACGGCAACGCGCGAGTTGAGCGGGGGCCTGGGGGTCGGCGCCCTGCGCGGCCCAGCGCGCGAACTCGCCCACGGCCGACCGGGCGGCCTCCGTCTGTCCCGTGCGGGCCGCCGCTTCCACGAAGCAGGGAACGGCGAGCATCCGTACCGCGAAGTGACCGCGGCGCGGGCCGGCGCCGACCAGGGGACCGAGCCGCGCCGCGGCCTCGGGGAGCCGGCCGCGGGCCAGGTCGGCGCGGGCGCGTGCCCACTGGGACAGCGTGGCCGCCTGCGCGAGTCCATGGGCCGCCGCGACACGTTCGGCGGCCGCGGCGTGCTCCGCGACGGCCTCCGGAGAACCCTCCACGGACGCCACCAGCGCGAGAATCGCGTGGTGGTGCGCCGCGAGGTTGTCCTGACCGGCGCCGAGGGCCGTGCGCAGACCGTCCTCGGCGTGGGCGCGGGCACGGGCGTGGCGGCCGGCCCGCAGCTCTCCGTAGGCAAGCCGCTCCAGCGCCTGGGCGACCAGGATGTACGGGCCCCGGGCCCTGGCCACGGCGAGGGCCCGGGAGTTGGCGCGAGCGGCTGCGTCGAGGTCGCCGACGACGAGGGCCGCGCTCCCGGCCCGCAGCAGGGCTTCCGTGCCGTCGAGCACCCCGGCCGCGGCGCCCGCTCCGGCCACCACCTCCCGCAACGGCTGCCGTCCGCTGTCCAGGCGGCCGTGCATCACCGCGGACATCCCCGCCCGGTACGCCGCGAGCAGCGGGTCGGATCCCGGCCGGGCGGGACCCCCGTCCAGGGCTTCCACGCATGCCGCCACGTCCCCCATCGCCCAGGACGCCTCGACGGCGGCGAGCCGCGCGGTCTGGGCGAGGTGCGCGTCGACGGGAGCCAGCGACTCGCCGGCCAGCAGCAGTGCTTCGCGGGCGTCGGCGACCGGGCCGTCCTGCAGCGCGAGCAGCCCGCTCACCCGCTGGGCCGCGCCGCGCACGGAACCGGCCGGACCCTCGCACCCGGCCCGCGCGAGCAACTCCCGCGCACGGTGCGGCAGTCCGGCCAGCCGGGCCTGGTCGGCGGCGTTGACCAGGCGGGCGGCGCGCAGCCCCTGGCAGACGGCGAGTTCGGCGGACCGCGCCCAGGCCGCCGAGCGCTCCGCGTGCGTCGGTCCGCCGTCCGGCGGCTCCGCCGCGGCGGCCAGCGCGTCGCCGAGGCCCGGTGCGGGGGCGACGGCCGCCGAGGCCCGGTGGAAGAGGACCGGCAGGGCGTGCGGGCCCCCGGCGTGGGCGTCGGCCAGCAGCCGGTGCGCCGCACGCCTACGGGCGGGCGGGACGGCGGCGTATACGGTGCCGGCCAGGCCGGGATCGACGAGCTGGACACGGCCTCCGGCAAGGCGGATCAGTCCCGCGTCCTCCGCCGCATCGAGGGCGTCCGCGTCGAGTCCGCCCGCTCCGGCCGCCCCGACGATCACCGCGGCGTCCGCCCCGGCGCCCCTCGCGTCCCGCTCCCGCTCGGCCGCCACCAGCAGCAGCAGACCCGTCGGACCCCCGCCCAGGACACCCGGCTCCGGGCACCCGCCCCCGCCCCCACCGGGCGCCGCACCGGGCACGGCCCCTTCCCGGGCCTCCGGCACCGGCGGCCGGGGCCCGGCCGCCGGGCGTGCCACCTCGGGCACACCGGACGGGCGGGGCGCGTTCGTCGGGCGAGGCTCGTCCGGTTGCGGATCGTGCCCCGGGGTGAGCGGCCGGCCGGGGGCGCGGCGCTGGTCCGAACGGTCCGGCCCGTCCGGCTCATCCGGCTCATCCGGCTCGTCCGGCGTGTGCCGGACGAGCAACGGTAATGAGCTCCGGGCCGCCGTCCGGAGGAGACTTGGCACAGTCGCGTTTCCCGTCACGACCGTCACGTTACTTCCGCGTAAACGATGGCGGAAGCCCCGCGTTCGCTTGCGAGACTGGGCCCGGAAAGCCCATCCGACCTGGGAAGACAAGGCCCTCGCGGGGACGGCGGGTGGGCAGACTCCCAGGCCCGGCCGGCCAGGCTTGTGCGCCCGCACAACGGCCGCGGCTCCCTCGCGGGCGCCGCGGCCGGACACACACGTGACGGCCGCCGGAGAACGGCGGCCGTCACCCCGCACGGACCGGGCCCGCACGCACCGGCCCCGTGGACCGGCCGTGCGGGACAGACCGTGCGGGACGGGTCAGGAGGTGTGCGGGCAGTTGCCCCGGTACTCGGCGATCGTCAGGGACGCCTGCGGCAGCGGGCAGAGGAACTGCTCGTAGCGGGTGTCATTGTCGATGAACCGCTTCAGCCACGAAATGCTGTACTTCGCGATCGTGGTGTTCGAGCTGTTGGGCGTGAAGTGGGTGGCGCCCCTGAGTTCCAGGTACGCCTTGTCGAGCGTGCTCGGCAGACTGGCGTAGAAGGGCTCGGAGTGGGTGGCCACCGGCGCGATCGTGTCGCCGTCGGCGCCCACGATCAGGGTCGGCGTCTTGATCTCCGGCCAGGTGGTGTCCAGGTTCCAGCCGGTGAGCGGGATCGCCGCCTGGAGCGAGGGACGGCTCTTCGCGGCCTCCAGCGTGCCGCCGCCGCCCATCGAGTGGCCCATCACGCCGAGCCGGCTGCTGTCGATCCTGGTCCGGACGGAACTGCTCTGGGTCAGGTAGTCGAGCGCGGCCAGCAACTGCCGGCCGCGGCTGTCGGGCTGGTCGAGGGTGGTGAGGGTGTCGATGGTGAACACCACGAAGCCCTGGGAGGCGAGCCGGGGCCCGAGCCAGGAGATGGACGACTGGTAGGCGGTGTACCCGGGTGAGATGACGACCGCCCCGAAGGTGCCGTCGGCGGTCGAGGTCGGGTAGTAGACGGTTCCGCCACCGAAGCCGCTCACGGACAGCGAGGAGACGGTGGTCTGGGAGACGGCGTACGACCCGCGCGCGGCCTCGATACTGGCGTTCGTGGGGGCGGGGCCGCGCTCGTACGGGTTCGCGGCGGCCTGTGCCGAGACGGCCGGTGCTCCGGCGACGGCCTGCGCTCCGGTGGCCTGCGCGGCGACGAGGCCGCCCGCGGCCAGGAGCACCGCGAGACCGGCCCGCGCCAGACGGCTCGTGAGCCGGTGCGGGCGGCGGGGGGACGGATCGGGGCCGACGGGTGCGGCGGGGAAGGGGCGGTTCGGCTGCTGCACGGTGGATGCATCCTCTCGGTGAGGGAGGACGGACCCGCGCCGCGGTCGGAACGCCGCCCTGGCATGGGTGTCGGAAGGCGCACGCTGCGATGACGGCGGGGGTCCGTCTCGGTGGTTGCGGTGGCAACTGTCCGCCCCGGAACCGGCCCGTACATCGGCAGAATCACCGGTCTTGGCCCACCGCGCCCCTGCGCCCCGCCGGGCCTCCCCCACCGGGGCGAGGCTTCACGGTGCGGCGGCAGGCGCCCCCTTTCCCGCGAAGCGGCCTCCCCGGGACACGACCGCGCGGGCCCCACGCCGGCCACGGAACACGGCGAACGGCCCGTACCCGGCAGCGGAGGCTGCCCGGGTACGGGCCCGTGACGGAGACCGCGACGAAGGCCGTACGCGGCTGTGAAAGCCGCCGGTGGGGCCGGCTAGCGGACGGGATGCCCCGCCGCGCGCAGGGTTTCCTTGACCTCGCCGATCCGCAGGTCGCCGAAGTGGAAGACGGACGCGGCCAGCACCGCGTCGGCGCCCGCCCCGATGGCCGGCGGGAAATGGTCGAGCCGGCCCGCTCCGCCGCTGGCGATCAGCGGAACGGTGACGTGCTTGCGTACGGCCTCGATCATCTCGATGTCGTAGCCGTCCTTCGTGCCGTCGGCGTCCATCGAGTTGAGCAGGATCTCGCCCGCGCCCAGCTCGGCGGCCCGGTGGGCCCACTCGACGGCGTCGATGCCGGTGCCCTGGCGGCCGCCGTGGGTGGTCACCTCGAAGGAACCGCTCCCGGTCCTGCGCGCGTCCACCGACAGCACGAGCACCTGCCGCCCGAACCGCTCCGCGATCTCCCGGATGAGGTCGGGACGGGCGATGGCGGCCGTGTTGACACCGACCTTGTCGGCGCCGGCCCGCAGCAGCTTGTCGACGTCCTCGGCGGTACGGACACCGCCGCCGACCGTCAGCGGGATGAAGACCTGCTCGGCCGTGCGACGCACCACGTCGTACGTGGTCTCACGGTTGCCCGAGGACGCGGTGATGTCCAGGAACGTGAGCTCGTCGGCGCCCTCGGCGTCGTACACCTTGGCCATCTCGACGGGGTCGCCCGCGTCGCGCAGGTTCTGGAAGTTGACGCCCTTGACGACCCGGCCGTTGTCCACGTCCAGGCAGGGAATCACTCGGACCGCCAGCGTCATGACTGAGCTTCTCCCCGCTCTGTGGTGTCCTCGCCGGACCGTGCGCCGCGGTCCTCGCCGGACCGTTCCGTACGGTCCCCGTCCGGACGGAACGCCTCCACCTCGACCTCGACCACCAGCCGCGGGTCCACCAGACCCTCGACAATGATCATGGATGCGGCAGGGCGGATGTCGTCGAACAGCGCCTTGTGGGCGCGGCCAACATCCTCAACGTCCCGGGCATGGGTGATGTGCATATGTGTGCGGACAACATCCTCGCGGCCCAGGCCGAGCTGCTCCAAGGCCGCGAACGCGGCGCCGAAGGCGTTGACCGCCTGCTCGTACGGGTCGCCCTCGACGACATCGCCGTCGACCACCGAGGTGCAGCCGGACACCAGCACCAGTCCGTTCGGCAGCTCCACCGCGCGGGAGTACCCGAAGGCCTCCTCCGAGGGCGCGCCGGTCGAAAATCGGCGTACGGCGCTCACCGGCCTACCGCCGCCAGGGCCTCTTCCAGGGTGAACGCCTTGGCGTACAGGGCCTTGCCGACGATCGAGCCCTCGACGCCGAGCGGTACGAGTTCGGCGATGGCGCGCAGGTCGTCCAGCGACGACACACCGCCGGAGGCCACCACCGGGCGGTCGGTCACCGCGCAGACGTTGCGCAGCAGCTCCAGGTTCGGGCCCTGGAGCGTGCCGTCCTTGGCGATGTCCGTCACCACGTAGCGGGCGCAGCCCTCGGAGTCGAGCCGCGCCAGCGTCTCGTAGAGGTCGCCGCCGTCGCGGGTCCAGCCGCGGCCGCGCAGGGTCGTGCCGCGGACGTCGAGGCCGACCGCGATCTTGTCGCCGTGCTCGGCGATGACCTTGGCGACCCACTCGGGGGTCTCCAGGGCGGCGGTGCCGAGGTTGACGCGGGTGCAGCCGGTGGCGAGAGCGGCGGCGAGCGTCTCGTCGTCTCGGATGCCGCCGGACAGTTCGACCTTGATGTCCATCGCCCCGGTCACCTCGGCGATCAGCGCGCGGTTGTCGCCGGTGCCGAACGCGGCGTCCAGGTCGACGAGGTGCAGCCACTCGGCACCGGCGCTCTGCCAGGCCAGGGCGGCCTCCAGCGGGGAGCCGTAGGAGGTCTCGGTCCCGGACTCGCCGTGCACGAGGCGGACGGCCTGGCCGTCGCGGACGTCGACGGCGGGGAGGAGTTCGAGCTTGCTCACAGTGTTCCGATCCAGTTGGTGAGGAGCTGGGCTCCGGCGTCGCCGGACTTCTCGGGGTGGAACTGGGTGGCCCACAGGGCGCCGTTCTCGACGGCCGCCACGAAGGGCTTGCCGTGCGTGGACCAGGTCACCAGGGGTGCGCGCAGCAGCGGGTTGCCGACTTCCAGCGACCAGTCGTGGACGGCGTAGGAGTGGACGAAGTAGAACCGCGCGTCGGCGTCGAGGCCCGCGAAGGCCTCGGAGCCCTCCGGGGTGTCGACGGTGTTCCAGCCCATGTGGGGCACGACGTCGGCCTCCAGCGGTCCGACCGTGCCCGGCCACTCGTCGAGGCCCTCGGTCTCCACGCCGTGCTCGATGCCGCGGGTGAAGAGGATCTGCATGCCGACGCAGATGCCCATGACGGGGCGCCCGCCGGACAGCCGACGGCCGATGATCCAGTCGCCTCGCGCCTCCCTGAGGCCCTGCATGCAGGCGGCGAAGGCGCCGACGCCCGGAACCAGCAGCCCGTCCGCGTTCATCGCGGTGTCGAAGTCGCGGGTGATCTCGACCTCGGCGCCCGCGCGGGCGAGGGCGCGCTCGGCGGAGCGTACGTTCCCGAAGCCGTAGTCGAAGACGACGACCTTCCTGGACGCGCTCAACTCCAGACCTCCAGCCTCATGACGCCCGCGACGAGGCACATCGCGGCGCCGATGGAGAGCAGGACGACGAGGCTCCTGGGCATGTCCTGCTTGACGAAGGAGTAGATCCCTCCGGCGAGGAAGAGACCGACGACGATGAGAATGCTGGAAAGGCCTGTCACAGTGCGCCCTTAGTGGAGGGGAGGATGCCGGCTGCGCGCGGGTCGCGCTCGGAGGCGTAACGCAGGGCCCGGGCCAGCGCCTTGAACTGGCACTCCACGATGTGGTGCGCGTTGCGTCCGTAGGGGACGTGCACGTGCAGGGCGATCTGGGCCTGGGCGACGAAGGACTCCAGGATGTGCCGGGTCATCGTCGTGTCGTACTCGCCGATCATCGGCGCCATCTTCTCGGGCTCGGTGTGCACGAGGTAGGGGCGGCCGGACAGGTCGACGGTGACCTGGGCGAGCGACTCGTCCAGCGGGACGGTGCAGTTGCCGAAGCGGTAGATGCCCACCTTGTCGCCGAGTGCCTGCTTGAAGGCGGCGCCGAGGGCGAGGGCGGTGTCCTCGATGGTGTGGTGCGAGTCGATGTGCAGATCGCCCTCGGTCTTCACGGTCAGGTCGAACAGACCGTGCCGGCCGAGCTGGTCGAGCATGTGGTCGTAGAAGCCGACGCCGGTGGCCACGTCGACCTTGCCGGAGCCGTCGAGATCGATCTCGACGAGGACCGACGTCTCCTTCGTCACCCGCTCCACGCGTCCTACGCGGTTCATGCGCTCTGCTCCTTCGGGGATGTGGGGTCGTCCCCCACAGAGCCCAGTAGTTCACGTACCGCGTCGAGGAACGCGTCGTTTTCCTTCGGGGTTCCGGCGGAGACCCGCAGCCACCCCGGTACGCCGTTGTCCCGGACCAGGACGCCCTGGTCGAGGATCGCGCGCCAGGCCGCGTGGGTGTCGGCGAACCGTCCGAACTGCACGAAGTTCGCGTCCGACTCGGTCACCTCGCAGCCCATCGCGCGCAGTTCGATGACCAGCCGGTCCCGTTCGGCCTTCAGCTGCTCCACGTATCCGAGCAGGGTGTCGGTGTGTTCCAGGGCGGCCAGCGCGGTCGCCTGGGTGACGGCCGACAGGTGGTAGGGCAGCCGGACGAGCTGGACGGCGTCCACGACCGCCGGGTGGGCGGCGAGGTAGCCGAGGCGCAGTCCCGCCGCGCCGAAGGCCTTCGACATCGTCCGGGAGACGACGAGATTCGGCCGTCCTTCCAGCAGCGGCAGCAGCGAGTCGCCGTGGCTGAACTCGATGTACGCCTCGTCGATCACGACCATCGACGGCTTCGCCGCCTGGGCGGCCTCGTAGAGCGCGAGGACCGTCCCGGGCGGGACCGCGTTGCCCGTGGGGTTGTTCGGGGTGGTGATGAAGACGACGTCCGGCCGGTTCTCGGCGATCGCCCGCTCGGCGGCGACGAGGTCGATGGTGAAGTCCTCGTTGCGCGGGCCCGAGATCCAGGCCGTGCCCGTGCCGCGCGCGATGAGCGCGTGCATCGAGTACGACGGCTCGAAGCCGATCGCGCTGCGGCCGGGTCCGCCGAAGGTCTGGAGCAGTTGCTGGATGACCTCGTTCGAGCCGTTGGCGGCCCAGACGTTCTCGACGCCGACCGGGTGCTTGCCGGTCTTCGTCAGATAGGCGGCCAGCTCGGTGCGCAGCTCCACCGCGTCGCGGTCGGGGTAGCGGTTGAGGCCGCGGGCGGCCTCGCGGACCCGCTCGGTGATCCGCTCGACGAGCGCCTCGGGCAGCGGGTAGGGGTTCTCGTTGGTGTTCAGGCGTACGGGGACGTCCAGTTGGGGTGCGCCGTAGGGGGTCTTGCCGCGCAGTTCGTCCCGTACGGGGAGATCGTCGATGCCGGTCACTTGCCCTCGGGTACCTTCCAGCCGAACCTCGCCTTGATCGCCGCGCCGTGCGCGGGCAGGTCCTCCGCCTCCGCCAGCGTCACCACGTGATGGGCGACGTCGGCGAGCGCGTCCTTCGTGTAGTCGACGATGTGGATGCCGCGCAGGAAGGACTGGACGGACAGGCCCGAGGAGTGACAGGCGCAGCCGCCGGTGGGCAGGACGTGGTTGGAGCCCGCCGCGTAGTCGCCGAGCGAGACCGGGGCCCAGGGGCCGACGAAGATCGCTCCGGCGTTCCTGACCCGGTCGGCGACCGCCGCCGCGTCCGCGGTCTGGATCTCCAGGTGCTCGGCGCCGTACGCGTCGACGACCCTGAGGCCCTCGTCGACGCCGTCGACGAGGACGATCGCGGACTGCCTGCCGCTCAGGGCCGGGACGATCCGGTCGTCGATGTGCTTGGTGGCCGCGACCTGCGGCTCCAGCTCCTTCTCCACGGCGTCCGCGAGGTCCGGCGAGTCGGTGACCAGGACGGCGGCGGCGAGCGGGTCGTGCTCGGCCTGGCTGATCAGGTCGGCGGCGATGTGCGCGGGGTCGGCGGTGTCGTCCGCGAGGACCGCGATCTCGGTCGGGCCGGCCTCGGCGTCGATGCCGATCCGGCCGGTGAAGTAGCGCTTGGCCGCGGCGACCCAGATGTTGCCCGGCCCGGTGACCATGTCGGCGGACGGGCAGGACTCGGTGCCGTAGGCGAACATCGCGACGGCCGTGGCGCCACCGGCCGCGTACACCTCGTCGACGCCGAGCAGGGCGCAGGCGGCGAGGATCGTCGGGTGCGGCAGGCCGCCGAACGCGGACTGGGCCGGGGAGGCGAGCGCGATGGACCCGACGCCGGCTTCCTGTGCCGGGACCACGTTCATGATCACGGATGACGGGTACACCGACCGGCCGCCGGGCGCGTACAGCCCGACCCGGCCGACCGGCACCCACTTCTCGGTGACCGAGCCTCCGGGCACGACCTGGGTGGTGTGCGTCGTACGGCGCTGTGCGCGGTGGACGAGACGGGTGCGGCGGATCGACTCCTCCAGGGCCGCGCGCACGGCGGGGTCGAGCTGCTCCAGGGCGTCGGCGAGGGCCCGGGCCGGGACGCGTACGGACTCCAGCCGTACTCCGTCGAACTTCTCCGCGTAGTCGATCAGCGCCGCGTCGCCCCGATGATGTACGGCCTCGCAGATCGGTCGCACCTTCTCCAGGGCGGCCGAGACGTCGAAGTCGGCTCGGGGCAGCAGGTCGCGCAGGGCGGGGCCCTCGGGGAGGGCGTCGCCGCGCAGATCGATTCGGGAGATCACGGACTCAATTCTCTCAGACGGCGGCAGGGCGCCGGACGCCTGTATCAGTGGCTGATACAAGCCACCTTCGCCTCCGCGGAAGATCCTCCTTCACCAGGAGCGTTCACGCCGTCACTGAACGGGCATTGCACGAACGTACGAACCCGCGAGTAGCCGGGGAGGAAGTGAGGTGCCGTGACCGATGGTGCCGGCCTGCGTACCGGGGACCTGCCGGACGAGCTGACCGCCGCCGAGGCGGGGATGTGGCAGGCCTTCCGCAACGGCAGCGCGTACGACCTGCGCAACGGGGACACGGCCGTCGACGATCCGCACGGCGGCCGTCCCTGGGGGCCCGAGCGCAGTGTCCGGGCCCGGATAGTGGCCTGGCTGCTGCTCGACGGGCCGCCCGCCCTCCAGGGCCGGGTCCCCTCCCTGAAGCTGACGGGCGTACGGATCACCGGTGTGCTCGACCTCGCGGGCGGCACGGTGGTGCCGTACGTGGAGCTGAAGGGGTGCCGGTTCGAGAAGGAGGTGCTGCTGCCGGAGTCCCGGTTCACGACGCTGCGGCTGGTGGACTGCGCGGTGCCCCGGCTGGAGGCGGCCCGGCTGCACACCGAGGGCGATCTGCATCTGCCGCGCTGCCGCTTCCACAACGGGGTACGGCTGACCGACGCGCACATCGGGACGGATCTGCTGCTCAACCAGGCGGTGGTCTACCGGGACCGGCGCGGGCGTTCGATCACCGGCGACGGCATGACCGTCGGCCAGGACCTCCAGGCCGAGATGCTGGAGTCGCACGGCGAACTCAGTCTGCGCGGCGCGACCGTCGGCGTGTCGCTGAGCCTGCGCGGCAGCAGGCTCAGCAACCCGTACACCCGGCTCGCCCTCAACGCCCCTCAGCTCACCGTCAACCGCACGCTCTACATGACCCCCGCGGGCCTCGGCAATCCGCTGATGACCAGCGGCACCACACCGGCGCGCGGCACCCTGGTGCAGCGGTTCGAGTGCCAGGGCGGGATCCGTCTGGACGACGGGCGCTTCGGGGACGCGGTCGACTTCGACCGGGCCCGCTTCACCTTCGACGACGACCAGGAACTGTCGCTGCTGCGGGTGCAGACGCCCGAGCTGCGCTTCCTCGGCGACCGGCCCGAACGCGGCAAGGTCGTGCTGTCCGGCGCGCGGATCGTCAACCTGGTCGACCGGGCGTCGAGCTGGCCGGGCCCCGGCAGCCTGCACATGGGCGGCTTCACGTACGAGAACCTGGTCCCGCAGGGTGCCTTCCCGCTGACCCGGCGCCTGGAGTGGGTGGCGGCGGCCACCGCCGAGTACGCCCCCGAGCCGTACGAGCGCCTCGCCGCCGTGCTGCGCGACTCCGGTGAGGACGAGGACGCCCGCGAGGTGCTGCTCGCCAAGCAGCGCCGCCGCCGCGAGACCCTGCCGCTGGCCGCCAAGTTCTGGGGCTACGCGCAGGACATGACGGTCGCCTACGGATACCGTCCCGGGCGCGCCGCCCTGTGGATGGCGGTGCTGTGGGCGGCGACGTCGGTCGCCTTCGCGCACGCCGAGCACCGGCCGGTCAACACCGACGGGCACCCCGCGTGGAACGCCTCGCTCTACGCCCTTGACCTGCTGCTGCCGGTCATCGACCTGGGCCAGGCAGGCTTCTGGCAACTGCGCGGCGGCTGGCAGTGGCTGGCCGCGGCGGTGGTTCTGCTCGGCTGGGTCCTGGCGACGACGGTGGCCGCCGGCGCCACCCGGCTGCTGCGCCGCGGCTGACGTCACCCGGTCGCAGCGCAGGCACCGCCCCCCCCGTCGTCGCACAGGCATCGCCCAGTCATGGCGCAGGCATCGCGCAGTCATGGCACGGACGTCGCACGGACGCCCGCGTCGTTCGCACGGACGTTCATGTTCGGCGCACGGCCGTCCACGGTCGCCGAACGGCCGTCCACGGTCGGCGCACCGGAAGCAGATCACGCTTTGCCCGACCTTGACCATGTAGCGCACAACCAATTGGCTTTACGAAAGCGTCACCGATCGCCTCTGGCACAGCTCCGACCTGCGGTTTTCAATGGTCGACACCATGGCACTGCTGAGCGCGCTCCTCCGTACCGCCCGGATGGCACGGCACACCTCACGCCTCGCCGCCGGACTGCCGGCCGACGAGGAGGTGCTGCTCGACGCCCCCGACCACCGCCTGGGACCGGCACTCGTCGCCGCGGCCCAGGGCGAGTACGCCCCCGCGGCCGGGCTGCTGGCCGCCACCCGCGCTTCCGCCGAGTGGGAGGACCGCGACCGGTACGCCGTACGCCTCGCCGCCTTCGCGCGCTCCCGCGACGAATGGCTCAGGCGGTGGCAGGCCGACGCCCCGCACGACCCGGACGCCTTGCTCGTCAAGGCCGAACTGGCCGTCCGCCGCGGCTGGGAGTCGCCCGCACGGGTGGAACTGCTGCGCGAGGTCGGCCCGCTGATCATGTCCGCCGCCGAGGGCGATCCGCGCGACCCGGTGCCGTGGCGGATCGCGCTCGACCAGGCCCGCGGCACCAACGTCGGGCACACCGGCTTCGAGCAGCTCTGGGCCCAGGCCGTCCGGCGCTCCCCGCACCACTACGGCTGTCACGTGGCCGCTCTGCAGTACCTCTCCGCCGCCTGGTACGGCTCGCACACCGAGTGCTTCGACTTCGCCGAGCCCGCCGCGCAGGACGCCCTGCCGGGCTCCCTGGTCCAGGCACTGCCGGTGCGCGCGGCCTTCGCCTATCTGACCGAGGGCGGCGGTCCCGAGGTGCCGCGCGAGCGCCTGGACGCCGCGGCCGACCTCGCGATCTCGGTCTCCGCCGCCTACACCGCCGCCGACCCGTGGCCCGCCGAGGTGCGCAACCTGCTGGCCTACGTCCTGGTCCGGCTGGAGCGCTGGCAGGACGCCCTGGAGCAGCTCCGTCTCATCGGCCCGTACGTGACCTCGTTCCCCTGGGCCCGGGTCTCCGACGACCCGCTCGGCCAGTACCTGGAGCTGCGCGACGGGGTCCGTCTGGAGGTGGCTTCGGGGCTTCCGCTGCGGGATCGTGCCCCCAGTCTGCTCCCACGGATCGGGTACGGCGGACTCGTCCGCTCCGTCGACCATTAGGCTTTCCCGTCGTGACCACCGTCCGGCTCCCGCTCTTCCCCCTGAACTCGGTGCTGTTCCCCGGGCTCGTGCTTCCTCTGAACGTGTTCGAGGAGCGCTATCGCGCCATGATGCGCGATCTGCTCAAGACGCCCGAGGACGAATCCCGCCGATTCGCCGTCGTCGCCATCCGCGACGGCCATGAGGTCTCGCCCAGCGCGCCCGGCATGCCCGACGGGACCGCCGTGCCCGACCGCGGCCCCGCCGCCGGGTTCGGGGACGATCCGCTCGCGGCCTTCCACGAGGTGGGCTGCGTCGCGGACGCGGCGACCGTCCGGGAGCGCGCCGACGGCAGCTTCGAGGTGCTGGCGACCGGCACGACACGGGTCCGGCTGCTGTCGGTGGACGCCTCCGGGGCGTTCCTGACGGCCGAGCTGGAGGAACTCCCGGAGGACCCGGGCGACGAGGCCGGGGCGCTCGCCGAGGGGGTCCTGCGCGCCTTCCGGCAGTACCAGAAGCGGCTGGCCGGTGCGCGCGAGCGCTCGCTGTCGACCGGCGCGGACCTGCCGGACGAACCGGCGGTCGTCTCCTACCTCGTCGCCGCCGCGGTGATGCTGGACGTCCCGGCCCGACAGCGGCTGCTCCAGGCCCCCGACACGGCCTCCAGGCTGCGCGAGGAGCTGAAGGTGCTGCGCGCCGAGACGGCCATCATCCGTAATCTGCCGTCGTTGCCCGCGTCGGACCTGACGCGCGGCCCGACGAGCCTGAACTGACGCTTGCGAGAAGGTCGATGGCCAAGAAGGCGAAGAAGCAGTCCGGCGGCACCCCCGCCACGGTGGCGCTGACGGAGGCGGGCGTCCCGTTCACCGTCCACGCCTACGAGCACGATCCCTCCCACCCGTCCTACGGCGAGGAGGCGGCCGAGGCGATGGGCGTGTCGCCGGAGCGGGTCTTCAAGACCCTGGTGGCGGACGTGGACGGCGCGCTCGTGGTCGCGGTCGTCCCGGTGGCGGGCTCGCTCGACCTCAAGGCCCTCGCCACGGCGGTGGGCGGCAAGCGGGCGGCGATGGCCGACCCGGCGGCGGCCGAGCGCACGACGGGGTACGTCCGCGGCGGCATCTCGCCCCTCGGCCAGCGCAAGAGGCTCCGCACCGTCCTGGACTCCTCGGCCTCCGGGCACGACACGATCTGCGTCTCGGCGGGCCGCCGCGGCATGGAGGTCGAGCTCTCCCCCGCCGACCTCGCGAAGCTCACGGAGGCGGTGTCCGCGCCCGTCGGACGGACGTGACCTGCCGCTCGGCGGCCCTGCCGGTGCCGGCACCCGTCCGGCCGTCCAGGACCCCTCGAAGGCGGCGGCCTGCGCGGCCCCTCGACGGATGCCTCTTCCTCGGTTAAGCACGAGTGGCATGTCGAAGAGAACGCGGAAACGCAGGTGGCGCATCAAGAAGGGCCGTTCGAACCACGGCCGCCGTCCCGCATGACCCACGCTCCGCACCGAAGGGCCGGCCCGGACAGCCGTTCTCCCGGCGCCCGGCCGGCCCTGCCGCCCGTCCGGGGCAGGGCCGAGGACCGACCTGTCCGGCCTGTCAAGGCGGAGACCAGGGGGTGTGACCCTAGGCGGCCGGAGGTCCCGGCGGCGGCGCGGTGACCGGGTAGGGGTTCTGCTGGTACGGATCGGGGTCACGGGGGCCGAACAGGGCCATGAGGCCGAGGTGGACCACCAGGGCGCTCAGGGACCACGCCAGCAGCGCGCCCTTGGCCCCGAGCTTCAGCGGCGCGGAGAACGTGACGCCCTTGCCCACGGCCTTGGCGTGCGCGACCACGTTCTGTGTGGGTCCGAGCCAGATCCCGACCCGCCAGGCGAGCAGCGATCCGAGCAGGCCGCCCAGGGCGAGCGCGATCACCAGAGGCACACCGCCACGCCGTCGTACGAGGAACACGACCAGCGCGCTCAGCGCTCCGAAGCCCAGCGCGAGCAGGGTGAAGGTTCCGTCCACGCCGATGGCCTGCTCGCCCTCGGTGTCCTTGATGTACACCGTGGTGGCGTCCGCGATCAACGGCACGTGCGGCGCCAGCCACGACCAGAGCACCCCGAGCAGAGCCCCCGCGAGAGCGACCGCGATCGTGATCACGGCGGCCTCCCGCACTTCGGTCTTCATCCCGGGGCCGTCCTGTCCGTAGGAGACCTCGTACGCGCCCGGGTACACGGGATGACCCGCCGGGCCGGGAGCGGGCCGGGTCTGCCAGGCAGGGTACGGTTCCCGCCGGTCCTCGGGGGACTGTTCGTGCGGCGGCGGAGGTGGAGTCAGCGGAGCGGTCACCCTGCCATCGTGCCAGGCGTCGCTGTCGGCCGCGTCACCGGACGGCCGCCCGGCGGTAGGCCCAGGCCGCGAGGGCCAGCGAGACCACCCCGACTCCGGCGCAGACGGCCAGATCACCGACGACGGCGGCCCAGTCGGGAGCCGCTGCGAAGGTGCGGGCGAAGGCCTCGACACCGTAGGTCGAGGGCAGCAGGTCCCGGAGGTACTGCACCGGGGCCGGCATCCGGTCCGCCGGGAGAACGCCCAGCAGCAGGGCCGCGGACATGCCCATCTGGCCGAGCAGGGTGGCCAGCTCGGGCCGCGGCGCGAGCAGCCCGAACGCGGCCCCGAGCCCGGCGAGGGCGGCACCCGCGAGCGGGACGACCGCGGCCAGCACCCACAGATGGGCCAGCGGCAGCCCGAACAGCAGGCACCCGAAGACGGCGGTGACGACGGTGCCGGGCACGGTGAAGGACGCGTACGCGGCCGCGGCACCGAGCAC
This sequence comes from Streptomyces sp. NBC_00386, assembly GCF_036063235.1. NCBI lineage: Bacteria > Bacillati > Actinomycetota > Actinomycetes > Kitasatosporales > Streptomycetaceae > Streptomyces > Streptomyces sp. NBC_00386. The sequence goes on along the minus strand of NZ_CP107950.1, from coordinate 6,907,646 downwards.
CACGGCCGCCGGCGGCACCGGCAGCGTCGCGTAGTGGTCGAGCCCGCCGCTCGCCCGAAGCTGCCCGAAGTACTGCGCGAGCAGGTTGAGGGCGACGAAGGCGACGACCAGGACCGTCGACCCGGCGACCACGGCCCGCGCCTCGGCGCCTCCGTCCACCACCCCACGCATCATGATCATGATGCCGAGGGACTGGAAGGTGGCCACGAACAGCAGCGGGATGCGCGCGACACGGGCCCGGGAGAGCTGCGCCCGGTACACGGCGGCCGTCGAGGGCCACAGCCGCGCCCGCGGTCCCAGCTCCGCCGCATCGGCGTCGGCGTCCTCGGCCAGGGGCAGCACGCTGCCCGGCAGCACTCCAGCGGGTACGGCACTCACGTCGAACTGCTCCCCTTCGTCGGCAGCCGCCCTGTTCCGCACACGTACGACGCCCCTCTCCCGTACGGATTCCACGCCCCGGACACTCACGCCTTCACCAGTCCCTGTGTCGCGTGGCCGCCGAGGGCCAGGTACACGTCCTCCAGGCTCGGCGTGGCCAGCGTGAAATCGTCGAGTGCGGCGAAGGCGGCTCCGCCGGTGACCGTGGCCACCGCCGCGCGGGCCTCCTCGGGCGCGAGCCGCAGGGTCCAGCGGCGGCCCGACTCGACGGCGCGGTCGCGCAGCGCGGCGACCTCGGGGACGTGCAGCGGGGCGTTCTCGCGCCAGACGAGTTCGACCCTCACCTCGCCGGCGACCTGTTCCTTGAGCCCGGCCGGGGTGTCGCAGGCGATGACCCGCCCCTCGTCGAGGACGGCGACCCGGTCGAGGACCGTCTCGGCCTCGATGACGTTGTGGGTGACGAGCAGGACCGTGGCGCCCTGTTCCGCGCGGCGCCGGTCGACGGCGGCCCACACGGCGCGCCGGGCGACGGGGTCCATGCCGGTGGTGGGCTCGTCGAGGACGAGCAGCGGGCGCCGCCCGACGAGGGCCGCGGCGAAGCAGGCGAGCCTGCGCTGTCCGCCGGAGAGCTTCTTCAGGGGACGGGAGGCGAGCGCGGTCAGGCCCAGCTCGTCGAGGACGGCGTCCCGTTCGGCCCGTGCCGCCCGCAGGTCGAGCCCGCGCAGCCGCCCGGTCGTCTCGGCGGCGAGGGACACGGTCAGCTCGTCCAGGGCGGTGGACTCCTGCCCGAGGTAGGCGAGGAGGCGGGCCGCCCGCTCGGGGTGGCGCACGATGTCGTGCCCGAGGATCTCGACGCTGCCGCTGTCGGGACGCATCAGCCCCGTGAGCTGGCGCACGAGGGTGGACTTGCCGGCGCCGTTCGGCCCGAGCAGCCCGAAGATCTCGCCCCGGCGGATGTCCAGGCGTACCCCGTCGGTGGCCCTGACCTCGGGTGTCGCCGGGGTGCCGCGGCGGCCGCGGACCGCCGGATAGGTCTTGGTGAGACCTCGCACGGCGCACACGACATCGCCCCTGTGTCCCGTCGGGGCCGTCTGTGCCGTGCGCGTACTCACGAAGGACGAGAGTACGGGGTCCGATGCCCTGTTATGCGCCCGGGGCCGTGGCGGGCACCGGGCGGAGGCCTCCGCGGCCCCTGTCCGGCGGCTCGGGGATCACTCCCCCACGGGCGCGTGCTCGGTCGCGGTGCGCACATCGATCTCCCGCCAGAATCCGGCCCGGATCGCGTAGCGGTCGTGCTCGTCGATCTGGTCGTCCTTGTGCGCGAGCAGGCCGAAGCGGGCCGCGTAGCGCAACAGTTCGCCGTCCACCCGGTGAGGGACCCGCGGGTACATCGCCGACAGCTTCTGGAGGTGGCTCGGGTCGGTGAGACGCTCCATCCAGCGGCGCGCGAAGACCTGTCCGACCTCGTAGGGGTCGCCACCGACCGTGGTGATGTCCTCCTCGCGGTCCGCCCACCGCTGTTCCGCGGAGGTGAGCTGGGCGAGCGTGGGCAGGGCGGCTGCCTCCGCGGACTCCATGGGGGTGCCGGGCCGGTCGACCCAGCCCTTGTCCGAGGACCAGCGCAGCGTGGCGTTGGCGGGGTGCTGGGCGGCCTGGGTGCCCGGTCCGCGGAGCGCGGCCAGGTCCTTCGGCGTGGGGACCCCCTTGGCGGAGGGGACTCGTTCCTGGCTGCCGTTCGGCGATTCGGCCGCCTGGTGGTGCTCGGTCTCCTGGGCGGAGCGCTCGGCCGCGGCGGCGAGGGCCGACTCGGGCAGCGGCGCGGAGAGGATGGCGGCGATCTCGGGGCGCGGTACGGGCGGCGGTGCGCAGATCCCGCCGATCTCCTTGGCGCGGACCGCCTTGGTGATCCAGGCGCGGTCGAGCACCCGCCGCTCGTCGGCCTCGGCCACCAGGTCCTCGGACTGGTTGTAGTCGCCGTCCGCGGCCTGCACGGCCCACAGGTGTACGGCCACGCCGTGCTCCTTGGCGGCCATCATGCCCGGCAGCAGATCGCCGTCGCCGGTCACGAGGACGATGTCGGAACAGGCGCGGTTGCGCGCGAGCTCGGTCAGCTCGGCGTGCATGGCGGCGTCCACGCCCTTCTGCGCCCACCGCCCGTCGCTGCGGGTCAGCGCGCCCAGGCGCACCGTGACCCGTGGCATCACGCGCAGCCTGCGGTGCTCGGGCTGCGGTACGCGGTCGGGGGCGCCGTCGAACCAGTAGATGCGCAGCAGGGGCCGCTCGGTGTCGGACTCGGCGCGCTCGCGCAGGCCCTGGATGAGGGCGGTGTGGTCGACGGTGATCCGGGATCGTGACGGCTCCCCGGCGAGGAGACTGGCGGCGGCCCCGAGCAGATACCCGGCGTCCACCAGGACGATGCATCGGTCCACGCGGTCCACCCTCTTTCCGGGAGGTTTGCTTCGGGCTTCCTTGGAGTCTGCCCGACCGCGCGGAGGTTAACGGCCGGAACTCGATCTTCGGCGTGGCGGATCGGAAGAACACCTGCTGACAGGTCTCATTACGCACGGTAATTCTACGAAATGCGCTGCTTGTCAGCCTATGTGAATCTGGTCGCGGCCCCGGCCCCCAGATCCCCCACAGGAGGCAGATCACCATGGCCAAGAACAAGAATCGCAAGCAGGGCGGCCAGCAGGACCGCTCCTCGCAGGCCGAGCGTGCGCAGGAGCAGGCCCAGCGGTCTTCGGCGCAGGCACAGCAGTCGCCGATGTCGCAGGCCCAGGGCAGCCCCGCTGATGTTGCCCGTAAGCATCAGAGGCGTTTCGGCCACAACTAAGGCCGCCGCGCGGGCTGTTGAAGCCCAGGCACGCACCGAGGGGCGCATCCTGTGACGGATGCGCCCCTCGGTGCGTCGGTAGGTCTCCGCCCTGCGGCCGTCGGCCTCTGCCCTGGCCGTGCGGCCGCCGGCCTCTGTCGTGCGGTCGTCAGCCGGCCAGGCAGGCCGGGCCGAGCAGCACCTTCAGATCCCCGAAGAGCGCCGGGTCCGGCTTCACGCGGTGCCGGTCGAGCCGCAGCACCGTGGTCTTGCTCGGGCCCTGGAGCCGGATGCGGACCTCGCTCTCGCCCTTGTGGTGACTGAGGATCTCGCCGAGACGGCTGACCATCGGCGGAGTCACCTTCAGCGCCGGGATGGTGAGGATCACGGGAGCGTTGGTACCCGCGTTCGACAGGTCCGGGACCTGGAGCTCCATCGCGACCAGCCGCGGCACGTCCTCGCGCTTGTCGAGGCGCCCCTTGACGAAGACGACCGCGTCCTCGACCAGCTGGGTCGACACCAGCTGGTAGGTCGCCGGGAAGAACATGCATTCGATGGAGCCCGCGAGGTCCTCCACGGTGGCGATCGCCCAGGCGTTGCCCTGCTTGGTCATCTTGCGCTGGAGGCCCGAGATGATGCCGCCGATCGTGACGACCGCGCCGTCCGCGTGCTCGCCCCCGGTCAGCTGGGAGATGCCGGCGTCCGCCTTGTCGGACAGGACGTGCTCCAGGCCGAAGAGCGGGTGGTCGGAGACGTACAGGCCGAGCATCTCGCGCTCCTGGGCGAGCAGGTAGACCTTGTCCCACTCGTCGGTGGTGAACTCCACGTCGAGACCGAAGCCGGGCTCGCTGGTGTCCTCGTCCCCCATGCCGCCGAAGAGGTCGAACTGGCCCTCGGCCTCCTTGCGCTTGACCGCCACCACGTTGTCGATCATCGGCTCGAAGTGCGCGGTGAGGCCCTTGCGGGTGTGCCCCATCGTGTCGAAGGCGCCCGCCTTGATGAGTGATTCCGTGGTGCGCTTGTTGCAGGCGACCGCCTCGACCTTGTCGAGGTAGTCCGGGAAGGAGGCGTACTTCCCCTTGGCCTTGCGACTGCGGATGATCGATTCCACCACGTTCGTGCCGACGTTGCGGACGGCGGAGAGGCCGAAGAGGATCACGTCGTCGCCCTGGGCGGCGAAGTTCTGCTCGGACTCGTTCACGTTGGGCGGCAGCACCTTGATGCCCATGCGCCGGCACTCGTTGAGGTAGACGGCCGACTTGTCCTTGTCGTCCTTCACCGAGGTCAGCAGAGCGGCCATGTACTCGGCCGGGTAGTTCGCCTTCAGATACCCGGTCCAGTACGAGACAAGTCCGTACGCGGCCGAGTGGGCCTTGTTGAACGCGTAGCCCGCGAAGGGGACCAGGACGTCCCACAGGGCCTGGATCGCCTCGTCGCTGTACTCGTTCTTGCGGGCGCCCGCCTGGAAGAGGACGAAGTTCTTCGCCAGCTCGTCGGGCTTCTTCTTGCCCATCACGCGGCGCAGGATGTCGGCCTCGCCGAGCGAGTACCCGGCGATGATCTGGGCGGCCTTCTGGACCTGCTCCTGGTACACGATCAGGCCGTAGGTGACGGCCAGCACCTCTTCGAGCGGCTTCTCCAGCTCCGGGTGGATCGGGGTGATCTCCTGGCGGCCGTTCTTGCGCTCCGCGTAGTTGATGTGCGAGTTCATGCCCATCGGGCCCGGCCGGTACAGGGCCGAGACGGCGGAGATGTCCTCGAAGTTGTCGGGCTGCATCTGGCGGAGCAGCGAACGCATCGGGCCGCCGTCGAACTGGAAGACGCCGAGGGTGTCACCGCGGCAGAGCAGTTCGAAGGTCTTGGGGTCGTCCAGCGGGAGCGCGAGCATCTCCAGGTCGACGCCCTTGTTGGCCTTCACCATCTTGATGGCGTCGTCCATGATCGTGAGGTTGCGCAGGCCCAGGAAGTCCATCTTGAGCAGGCCCAGCGACTCGCACTGGGGGTAGTCCCACTGGGTGATGGTCACGCCGTCGGTGTGCCGCACCCAGATGGGCGCGTGGTCGACGATGGGCTCGCTGGACATGATCACGCCGGCGGCGTGCACACCCATCTGCCGGACCAGGCCCTCGACGCCCTTGGCGGTGTCGATGACCTTCTTCACGTCCGGCTCGTTCTCGTACATCCCGCGGATCTCGCCGGCCTCGCCGTAGCGGGGGTGCGAGGGGTCGGTGATGCCGTTCAGGTCGATGCCCTTGCCGAGGACGTCGGCGGGCATCGCCTTGGTGAGCCGGTCGCCCATCGCGTACGGGTAGCCCAGCACGCGCGCGGAGTCCTTGATGGCGTTCTTCGCCTTGATCTTGCCGTACGTGCCGATCATGGCGACCTTGTCGGCGCCGTACTTCTCGGTCACGTACCTGATCACCTCGACGCGCCGACGCTCGTCGAAGTCGATGTCGACGTCGGGCATGGAGACGCGCTCGGGGTTGAGGAACCGCTCGAAGATCAGACCGTGCGGGATCGGGTCGAGGTCGGTGATGCCCATCGCGTACGCGACGATCGAGCCGGCCGCGGAACCACGGCCGGGGCCCACCGCGATGCCCTGGTTCTTGGCCCACATGATGAAGTCGGCGACGACGAGGAAGTACCCCGGGAACCCCATCTGGATGATGACGTCCATCTCGTACTCGACCTGCTTCTGGCGGTCGTCGGGCACGCCGCCGGGGAAGCGGCGCTCCATGCCGAGGCGGACTTCCTCCTTGAACCAGGTGACCTCGGTGAAGCCGTCCGGGATGTCGAACTTCGGCATGAGGTTCTTCGCCTCGAACATGCCGGTGGTGTCGATCTGCTCGGCCACCAGGAGGGTGTTGGCGCAGCCCTCCTGCCAGGCGTCCGAGGAGTCGACGGCGTACATCTCGTCCGTCGTCTTCAGGTAGTAGCCGGTGCCGTCGAAGCGGAAGCGGTCCGGGTCGGAGAGGTTCTTGCCGGTCTGGATGCACAGCAGGGCGTCGTGGGCGGTCGCCTCGTGCGCGTACGTGTAGTGCGAGTCGTTCGTCACCAGGGGCGGGATGCCGAGCTTCTTGCCGATCTCCAGGAGTCCGTCGCGGACCCGGCGCTCGATCTCGATGCCGTGGTCCATCAGCTCCAGGAAGTAGCGGTCCTTGCCGAAGATGTCCTGGTACTCGGCGGCCGACTTCAGGGCCTCGTCGAACTGGCCGAGGCGCAGCCTGGTCTGCAGCTCGCCGGAGGGACAGCCGGTGGAGGCGATGAGCCCCTCCGACCACTGGGAGATCGTCTCCTTGTCCATCCGGGGCCACTTCTGGAGCCAGCCCTCGGCGTAGGCGTCCGAGGAGAGCTTGAAGAGGTTGTGCAGGCCCGTCCGGTTCGCCGCCCAGATCGTCTTGTGCGTGTAACCGCCCGAACCGGACACGTCGTCGCGCTTCTGGTGCGGCTGGCCCCACTTGATCTTGCGCTTGTTGCGCCGGGACTCCGGGGCGACGTACGCCTCGATGCCGATGATCGGTGTGACGCCCGCCTTCTTCGCCGTGTGGAAGAAGTCATAGGCCCCGTGGAGGTTGCCGTGGTCGCTCATCGCGATGTGGGACATGCCCATCTCGTTGCACGCGTCGAACATGTCCTTGAGCCGCGCGGCACCGTCCAGCATCGAGTACTGGGTGTGGACGTGCAGGTGCGTGAACGGCGGCTTCGACACGGTTTCGGCCTCCAGGAAGAACCATCGGTTACAGGCTGCGGACAGTCTGGGGGGTCAGCGTCGAAGTCTATGACGCGGGACTGACACTCTGCGGAGGATCACCCGTACCTTCATGCGGGGGCCGGGGTCACGGGCGTGGATTCGCCGCCGGAACCCGGGCACTCCCGCGTATCTTCGTCCGTTGGAAGTGGACGGACCCCTTGTCCCCGGGGCGGCGCGCCCGCCCTGTCAGCCACGCACCACCTGCACCAGGAGGCACCCAGCGATGTCGGTCCCGCAGCTCAGCGCCGAGCAACGCGGCGAGCAGATCCTCGCCGTCTTCGACACCGCCTTCGGCGAGCTCCTGGCCGCCGACCCGGCCGCGTTCCGTGTGAAATTCCGCAAGATGGCGGCCTCCGCCTTCGCGTTCTACCGCGGCACCGCGGCGCTCTTCTACCACGACCTCGACCAGGACAGGCGCGGCGGCCCGTACCTGGACGAGCGCACCTCCCGCGTGTGGATCCACGGCGACCTGCACGCCGAGAACTTCGGCACGTACATGGACGCCCAGGGCCGTCTGATCTTCAACGTGAACGACTTCGACGAGGCCTATGTGGGCCCCTTCACCTGGGACCTCAAGCGCTTCGCCGCCTCCGTGGCCCTCATCGGCTACGCGAAGGCGCTCAGCGACGAGCAGATCACCGAGCTGGTGCGGGTGTACGCGGCCGCCTACCGCGAGCGCATCCACGCCCTGGCCACCGGCGCCAAGAGCGACGAGGTGCCGCCCTTCACGCTGGACACCGCCGAGGGCCCGCTCCTGGACGCGCTGCGCGACGCCCGGTCGCTGACCCGCTTCGGGCTCCTGGACTCGATGACCGAGATCCGCGACTTCGAGCGCCGCTTCGCACCCGGCGGCGGCTCCATCGAGCTGGACGCCGCCACCCGCTACAAGGTCCTCGCGGCCTTCGACGGCTATCTGGAGACGCTCCCGGAGTCCTCGCTGACCCGCCCGGACTCGTACCGCGTGAAGGACGTCGTGGGCCGCCGCGGCATCGGCATCGGCTCGGCCGGCCTGCCCTCGTACAACATCCTTCTGGAGGGCAACAGCGACGCCCTGGAGAACGATGTGGTGATCTACATCAAGCAGGCCCAGACCCCGGCCGTCTCCCGGCACGTCACGGACTCCGCGATCCGCGGCTACTTCCAGCACGAGGGCCACCGCACGGTGATCTCCCAGCGCGCCCTGCAGGCGCACGCCGACCCGTGGCTCGGCTGGACCGAGCTGGACGGCGCCGGCCAGCTCGTCGCCGAGGTCTCGCCGTACGCGGTGGACCTGGACTGGGGCGACATCGACGACCCCGAGGAGATCGCCGCGGTGGTCGCGGACCTCGGCCGCTCCACCGCCACGATGCACGCGGCGGCGGACGACGAGAGCGGGCACTCGGAGCTGGTGCCGTTCTCCACGGAAAGGGCCATCGACGCGGCCATCGCGGCCGACGAGGACGGCTTCGCCGACCTCCTGGTGGACTTCGCGCACAGCTACGGCACCCGCGCGCGCGGTGACCACCAGATCTTCGTGGACCTGTTCCGCAACGGACGGATCCCGGGCCTCTAGAGCGCACGGCCGGCCGCGGGGCCGCACGCCCCGCGACCGGCCGCCCCACAACGCTCCCGTACGCACAGGAACCCTTTAGGGGACGCTTACGGGAGCGCGTGGGAGACTCACCTCCGCTATGGACATATCCGGGACCCAGCTCAGAGCCGCGCGCGCGGCCGTGTTCACGGCTGTCGTCGTGACGCTCTCCGCCGCGTCGCACGTGCTGCTGTCCCAGGTGCCGCTGCCGCTGACCACCGTGGCCGCGATCAGCGCCGCCGTCTTCGTCCTCTCCTTCGCCCTCGCGGGCCGCGAACGGGGCTTCGGCCGCATCGCCGCCCTGCTCATCCCGCTGGAACTGGCCGCCGACACCGTGTTCACCACGGGTCAGCACGTCTGTTACGGCAGCGCGGGCGGCCCGGTCGCGGGTCCGCTGCGCTCGGTCGGCCTCGACGTGCTGTGCGGCGGCGGCAGCGTGGGGGCCCCGCTGTCCCGGGTGACCGGCGGCGCCCCCGACCGTGCCGCCGCCCTGCTCGCGCACGCCGACCCGGCCGCCGCCTGGCTGCTGCTCGGCGCGCACGTCGCCGTCGGCCTGCTCGCGGCCGCGTGGCTGCGCCGGGGCGAGCGCGCTCTGGACCAGCTGCTGCGCGCGGTGGCCGCCTCGACCTTCCGGCCGCTGCTGCTCGCGGTCGCCGCGGTGACCGTACGACTCGCTCCGGCCCGTCCGCTGCCGCGCACCGCGCCCCGGCCGGCCGCCGCCCGCACCCGTCTGTTCGTGCACTCCCTGGGACGCCGCGGACCGCCCCGCCCGGCCGCTTTCGCCTGAGCGGCGGCTTCTGAGCGACCGCTCCCGGACCACGGCTCACAAGCCGGAGCTTCCGAGCGACAGCGTGTGAACAAACATTCCTGGGCGCAGCCCTGAGCACCAGCAGTCCCCCCATACGTATTCCGCGTACGACGTGTGCGCGTCCCATATGGAGATCACCAACATGAGCAAGCGGAACAGCGTGGCAGAGAAGACGGCGGCCCGAGAGCGGATGCGCGCTGAGCGCGAGCGCCAGGCCAAGCGCGACAAGGTCAAGCGCCAGGCGATCGTCGCCGGTTCCCTCGTCGCGGTCCTCGCGATAGCGGGCGGCATCGGCTACGCGGTCGTGCAGAACAACAAGCCGTCCCAGTGGGAGGCCGTCGCGAGCGACAAGGTGGTCGCCCCGGCCAACACCACGGGCAAGGACGGTACGACGGTCGTCGTCGGCAAGAGCACCGCGAAGAAGACCCTGAAGCTGTACGAGGACCCGCGCTGCCCGATCTGCGCCACCTTCGAGCAGACCGTCGGCCCGACCGTCAAGAAGGACCTCGACGCCGGCAAGTACAAGATCCAGTACATCGGCGGCACGTTCCTCGACGGCGACTCCGACGACAAGGGCAAGATCCAGATCGGTTCCCGCGGCGAGGGCTCGAAGAACGCGATGAGCGCCATGGGCGCCGCGCTGAACGTGAGCCAGGAAGCCTTCCTGGAGTACAAGAGCGCGCTGTACTCGGCGAAGTACCACCCCGACGAGACGACCGACAAGTTCAAGAACGACGACTACCTGATCAAGGTGGCGAACACGGTCGACGCGCTCAAGGACAACACCACGTTCCAGAACGCCGTCAAGAACGGCACGTACGACGCCTGGGCGCTGGCCATGTCCGAGACGTGGAACACCAACAAGGACGGCGTCAACGGCACGCCGAGCCTGGTGATGGACGGCAAGAAGGTCACCACCTCGGACGGCAACGCGCCGATGACGGTCGCCGACTTCACCACGGCGATCGACGCGGCCCTCAAGGCCTGACCGGCGCCGCGGCGGCCCCCGAGCCGTCCGGAGCGACAACCCCGGTGACACGAGCGGCCCTTGTGGCCGGTGCGACCTGAGCGGCGAAAAGCCTAAGAGCGGGCGAACTTTTCCAGTTCGCCCGCTCTTGGCGTGTACCGATCGGTAACCTCATCGCCCGTGACCAGTCGACAGAGATCATCCGACTTCGCGGGAGACCTCAACTCCCGCGCCCCGCGCCGCCGTACGGTCGTCAAGGCCGCGGCCGCCACCGCCGTCCTCGCCGCCCCGCTCGCGGCCGCCCTGCCGGCCCGCGCCGCCGAGGCGCCCGCGTTCCTGCACGGAGTCGCCTCCGGTGACCCGCTGCCCGACGGCATCCTGTTGTGGACCCGGGTGACACCCGGATCCCAGGCGATACCGGGCTCCGGACTCGGCCCGGACACCGAGGTGAGCTGGACCGTCGCCAAGGACAAGGCCTTCACCACGATCGTCGCCAAGGGCTCCACCATCGCGACGGCCGCCACCGACCACACCGTCAAGGCGGACATCCGCGGCCTCCAGCCCGCCACCGACTACTGGTTCCGCTTCTCCGCCGGCGGCACGGACTCGCCCGTCGCCCGCACCCGCACCACCCCGGCCGCCGACGCCTCCGTGGCCGGTCTGCGCTTCGGCGTGGTCTCCTGCGCCAACTGGGAGGCCGGCTACTTCTCGGCCTACCGTCATCTCGCGGCCCGAAACGACCTGGACGCCTGGCTGCACCTCGGCGACTACATCTACGAGTACAAGTCCGGCGAGTACGGGACCCGCGGCACCGTCGTACGGCCGCACGCCCCCGCGAACGAGATCCTCACCCTCGCCGACTACCGCACCCGGCACGGCCGTTACAAGACCGACCCCGACCTCCAGGCCCTGCACCACAAGGCACCGGTCGTCGCGATCTGGGACGACCACGAGTTCGCCGACAACTCCTGGTCGGGCGGCGCGGTCAACCACACCGAGGGCGCCGAGGGCGCCTGGACGGACCGTCAGACGGCCGCGAAGCAGGCCTACTTCGAGTGGATGCCGGTCCGCCCCGCCATCGCCGGCACCACCTACCGCAGGCTGCGCTTCGGCAAGCTCGCCGACCTCGCGCTGCTCGACCTGCGCTCCTTCCGGTCGCAGCAGGCGTCCACCGCCAGTGGCTCGGTCGACGACCCGGACCGTACGATCACCGGCCGCGCCCAGCTCGACTGGCTGAAGTCCGGGCTCAAGTCCTCGGACACCACCTGGCGTCTGGTCGGCAACTCGGTGATGATCTCGCCGTTCGCGGTGGGCGCCCTCTCCGCCGACCTGCTGAAGCCGCTCGCCAAGCTGCTCGGACTCCCGCAGGAGGGCATCGCCGTCAACACCGACCAGTGGGACGGCTACACCGACGACCGCCGCGAACTGCTCGCGCACCTGCGCTCCAACGCCATCCGCAACACGGTCTTCCTGACCGGTGACATCCACATGGCCTGGGCCAACGACGTGCCGGTGGACGCCGGTACGTACCCGCTGTCCCCGTCCGCCGCCACGGAGTTCGTGGTCACCTCGATGACCTCCGACAACCTCGACGACATCGTCAAGGTGCCCGAGGGCGTCGTCTCGGCCGTCGCCTCCCCGATCATCCGCGCGGCCAACCGCCACGTCCACTGGGTCGACACCGACCGGCACGGCTACGGCGTCCTGGACATCACCGCCGACCGCGCCCAGATGGACTACTACGTGCTCTCCGACCGTACGAACCCGAACGCGACCTCGTCCTGGGCCCGTTCGTACCGGACGCGCAGCGGCACGCAGACGGTGGAGCGGACGTACGACCCGGCGTAGTCCCCCCGGGGATCAGGTGCCCGTCCGGGACGTACCGGACGGGCCCTCCCGTGCTCCGGCTCCGGCTCCGGCTACAGACTTTCGAGGAAGCCGAGGGCCACCTTCCACGTGGCCTCGGCCGCCTCGGCGTCGTAGTCGGGCAGGCCGGGGTCGGTGTAGACGTGCCCGGCGCCCGCGTACCGGTAGATCTCCACGTCCGCTCCGGTTCTCTGCATCTGGAGATACCAGGCGCTCAGCCAGTCGTCCGTCTCGAACTGGTCGGGCTCGGCGACATGCAACTGGACCGGCAGTTCGTCCACGGACGCGCTCTCGGCGATGTCCGACGTGCCGTGCAGCAGGAGCAGCCCGCGGGCCTTCTCGTCGCCGAGGGCCAGGGTCTGCGCCACGGAGGCGCCGAGGGAGAAGCCCGCGTACACCAGGCCGCGATCGGAGTAGGGCGCGGCGGCCAGGACCGCGCGCTTGAGCAGCTCGTCCTTGCCGGTCTCGTCGTTGAAGGCCATGCCCTCCTCGACGGTCTCGAAGGTGCGCCCCTCGAAGAGGTCGGGGGTCCACACCTCGTGTCCCGCGGCCCGCAGCCGGTCCGCCGCCGCGCGCACCGCCGGCCGCAGTCCGTAGGTCGAGTGAAAGAGCATGATGTTCATGGACTCCATGGTGCCAGCCGGTACCGACAGCACCCGTCCGGCCGTACCCGGCGGCGGCCTCTGGGATACCCCGCTCCGCCCCGAGAACACATGTTCATGACGCCGGTGGCCGGTTACGTTCTCAGACATGGAGAACGTACTGCGCCCGGTGATCGTCGTCGGTGGCTCGGTCGCGCTCACCCTGCTCATCGGATGGTCCGTGGACCGTCTGTTGCGCCGGGCTGACGACCGGCACAGCGAGACCTCCCTGTGGGGTCTGCTCCGCCGCGGCCGTGTCCCCTTCCAGCTGGTCCTGTTCGCGGCCCTGCTCAGAGGCTCCTACGACCAGGCGAAGCTCCTGGTCGAGCACCGGATCGGCATCGGCCGGACACTCACCCTGATCCTCATCGGCGCCGCCGCCTGGCTGGTGGTGAGCATCGCCACGGCGGTCGTCGAGACCTCGTACAGCCGCTACGCGAACGCGCACCGCGACCCGGCCCGGATCCGCCGGGTCCGCACCCAGGTCACACTGATCCAGCGGGTGGTCACCGCGGTCGTCGGTGTCGTCGCGGCCGCCGCGATGCTGCTCACCTTCCCCGCGATGCGCGCGGCCGGTGCCTCGCTGCTGGCCTCGGCCGGAATCCTCGGCATCGTCGCCGGTGTCGCCGCCCAGTCCACCCTCGCGAACCTCTTCGCCGGACTGCAGATCGCCTTCGGCGACATGGTGCGGCTCGGCGACACGGTGGTGGTCGACGGCGAGTGGGGCACGGTCGAGGAGATCACCCTGACGTTCCTGACGGTACGGACGTGGGACGAGCGCCGGATCACCATGCCGGTCTCGTACTTCACCTCCAAGCCGTTCGAGAACTGGTCGCGCGGCACTCCCCAGATGACCGGCATCGTCTTCCTGCACCTCGACCACTCCGCCCCGGTGGAGGCGATGCGCGGGAAGCTGCGCGACATCCTGCGCGAGTGCCCGGCCTGGGACGGCCGCGACTACGGACTCGCCGTCACCGACTCGACGCCCAACACCATGCAGGTGCGCGCCCTGGTCACCGCGAAGGACGCGGACGACATCTGGACGGTACGGGTCACGGTCCGCGAGCAGCTGATCCGCTGGCTGGCCGAACAGCACCCCTACGCGCTCCCCCGCGTCAACACCGCCGAGGCGGCGCTGCTCCCCGGGCAGAGCCCGCGCACGGGGCGCCCGGAGCCGGACGCGGTGGCGGCCCGCCCGAACCACGGCCGCCATGCCCACGAACCACCCCGCACCGGCCCCGGCCGCGGTTGAGGACCGTTCCCAGGGACCGGGGCCCGGGTCCTGGAACCCGGCGACCTGCCGGAGCCGCCGACGGGGTCTGCCGGCAGGACCGGACCGGCCCGATCTGTCAGGCGTGGCGACCTGCCGGTGACGGTCTGCCCGACGTGCCGGAGCCGCCTGGCCTGCTGCCCGGGCCAGGCGGGCGGGATCCGCCGGGCATGCCGGATCTGCCGGACCGCCGGCCGGGGCGCCCCGGCCAGGCCTGGCGGGACCGTCTCCCGGCCCCCGAGCGTGTGCCATCTGCCGGTAGACGCCAGGTCTGGCCCCTGCCGGGCGTGCCGGGCAGGGGCCAGGCACGGCCGTCCGGGCGGCAGGGCGCACGGGGAACCGCCGGCAGGCGTCAGCGGAGGCTGCGGACGTCGAGGTGTCTGAGGACGCGGTCCACGATCTCCGGGTCGGCCCCGGGCTCGCTCCGCGCGGACAGCACCTCGTGCCGGGCCGCGCTCATCATCTCCCCCTGGATCCGCCGCATCCGCTTCATCCGCCGGACCCGCTGAAGATGCGCCTCGCGCCGCTCCTCGTCCCCCATGTCGGGACTGATCCGGACACCGATCTCGAAGGCCCGGCGCAGCAGTTGCTCGGAGACCTCCTCCGGCAGCTCCTCCACCTCCTCGATCTCCCGCAGCCTGCGCTTCGCGGCCTTGGCGGCCCGTACCGCGAGCTCCTTCTCGAAGGCCTTCTCGACGTCCTCGTCGGCCCGTACCCCGAGTCTTCTGACCAGCCACGGCAGGGTGAGCCCCTGGAGCACCAGGGTCGCCATGATCACCCCGAAGGCGATGAACACGATCTCGTCCCGGTCGGGAAACGGCGACCCGTCGTCCATCTCCAGCGGGATCGCGAGCGCCAGGGCCACGGAGGCGACCCCCCGCATCCCGGCCCACCACATGACCACGGTCTCCCGCCATGAGGTCGGGATCTCCTCGTCGTAGTCCCGCTTGGCGTGCAGCCGCTTGGTCAGCCAGGTCGCGGGCAGCAGCCAGGCCAGGCGTACGAGCACGACCACCACCACGATCGTGGCGGCCCAGCCGAGCATCTCGCCCCAGCGTCCCGACGCCGTACGGATCGCGTTGTGGAGTTCGAGGCCGATGAGCCCGAAGGCGACGCCGGTGACGAGCGTGTCCACCACGTCCCAGACGGTCGACCCGGCGAGCCGGGTCATGACGTCGTCGGCGTCGGTGGCGTACTCCGCGAGGAACAGGGCGGTGGTGAGCACGGCGAGCACCCCCGATCCGTGCAGTTCCTCGGCCAGCACGTACGCGGCGTACGGCACCAGCAGGGTCAGCCCGATCTGGAGGGTGGCGTCGCCGACCAGCGTCATCAGCCTGTTCGCGGCCCACCCGAGGGCCACCCCGATGACGAGCGCGACGACGGCGGAGAGCACGAGGTCGAGTCCGGCCCGCCAGGGCGAGAAGGTTCCGCTGACCGCGGCGGCGATCGCGACGTGGTACAGCACGATCGCCGTCACGTCGTTGAAGAGCCCCTCCCCCTCCAGGATCGACACGAGGCGGCGCGGCAGCCCGAGCTGTCCCGCGACGGCGGTCGCCGCGACCGGGTCGGGCGGTGCCACGAGGGCGCCCAGCGCGAAGGCGGCGGCGAGCGGCAGGCCCGGCACGATCGAGCTCGCGACGGCCGCGACCGCAAGCGTGGTGACGAACACCAGGGCCACGGCGAGCAGGAAGATCGGGCGTTTGTTCGCGGTGAACTGTCTCCACGAGGTGCGGCGCACCGCGGCGTACAGCAACGGCGGCAGCAGCGCGGGCAGGATCAGGTCCGGCGGGATGTCCACGTTCGGGACGAAGTCCAGCACGGCCAGCACTATGCCGAGCAGAGTCATCAGGACCGGTGCGGGAAGCCCGAACCGCTCTCCGACCGGGACGCTGACCACGGCCCCGAGCAACAGCACGAACAGCAGGGCCAACTGATCCACGGTCAGCGCTCCGGCGGGGTCTAGACGATCACGGGCGAACCAGACCTCAAGCGTGCCACGCCGCTACGGCGATCCCCCGGCTCACAGCACCTTGCGCATCGCGCGGTGCGGCATTCCCGCGTCCGCGAACTCCGGACCGTACGCCACGTATCCGAGCCGTTCGTAGAACCCCAGCGCGTGGGTCTGCGCGTGCAGGTCCACGGCGGCCAGGCCACGCGCGCGTGCTGCGGTCTCGATGGCCCGCACGAGCGCGGCGCCGACGCCGAGGCCGCGTGCCTCGCGCGTCACGGCGAGCCGCCCGAGCGAGCCGACGGCCGGATCCCCGCCGACCTTCGCCGCGGCCGCCTCGCCCTCCAGCAGCCGTCCGGTGCCGAGGGGCACGCCGTCCTCGCGGACCGCCAGCACGTGCAGGGCTCCGGGGTCGTACGCGTCGTACTCGATGTCCTCGGGGACGCCCTGCTCGCCGACGAAGACGTCCGTGCGCACCGCGAAGCAGGCCTCACGGTCGTCGGCGTGCTCGGCGACCCGCACCTCGTAGGCACCGCCCCGCAGTGCGGAGGGGACGGCGGCCGCCCCGTCCGGACCGCCGCTCACGCGTTGCTCTCCTCGCGGACCTTGTCCAGCGCCCGCTGGAGGTCTTCGGGGTAGCCGGCCTCGAACTCCACCCACCGGCCGTCCGCGGGGTGCTCGAAGCCGAGCCGCACCGCGTGCAGCCACTGGCGGGTGAGGCCGAGACGCTTGGCGAGCGTGGGGTCCGCGCCGTAGGTCAGGTCGCCGACACAGGGGTGGCGGTGGGCGGACATGTGGACGCGGATCTGGTGGGTGCGCCCGGTCTCCAGCTTGATGTCGAGCAGGGAGGCGGCACGGAACGCCTCGACCAGGTCGTAGTGCGTGACCGAGGGCTTGCCCTCGGCGGTGACGGCCCACTTGTAGTCGTGGTTCGGGTGGCGTCCGATGGGCGCGTCGATGGTGCCGCTGGTCGGGTCCGGGTGGCCCTGCACGAGCGCGTGGTAGCGCTTGTCGACCGTGCGCTCCTTGAACTGGCGCTTGAGCGAGGTGTACGCGTACTCCGACTTGGCGACCGTCATCAGGCCGGAGGTGCCCACGTCCAGGCGGTGGACGATGCCCTGGCGCTCGGCGGCGCCGGAGGTCGAGATGCGGTAGCCGGCGGCCGCGAGGCCGCCGATGACGGTGGGGCCGGACCAGCCGGGACTGGGGTGCGCGGCCACGCCGACGGGCTTGACGATCACGAGAACGTCGTCGTCGTCGTGGACGATCTCCATGCCCTCGACGGGCTCGGCGACGATCTGGACGGGCGCGGGGGCCCCGGGCATCTCGACCTCGAGCCAGGCGCCGCCGTGCACGCGCTCGGACTTGCCGACCACCGAGCCGTCGACCGTGACCTTCCCCGCCGCGGCGAGTTCTGCGGCCTTGGTACGGGAGAAGCCCAGCATGCGGGAGATGGCGGCGTCGACGCGCTCGCCCTCAAGGCCGTCGGGCACGGGCAGGGTGCGGATCTCGGGAACGGTGCTCACCCGTCGAGTATGCCGGACGGCTCGGACACCGCCGGACCACTGCCCGAACGCCAGTACCCGGCCGGGGCCGTCCCGAGGGCGTCGTACGGACCGTGAGACGGTCCGGCCGACGCCCTCGGGACGGGTCTCAGTCCTTGTGGACCGTGCCGTCCGGGTCCAGGCCCCGGAAGGACAGCAGCACGATCAGGATGCCGCCGCAGACGATCGCCGAGTCGGCGAGGTTGAAGACGGCGAAGTGCTTGGGTGCGATGAAGTCCACGACCGCGCCCTCGAAGACGCCGGGCGAGCGGAAGACCCGGTCGGTCAGGTTGCCGAGCGCACCGCCCAGCAGCAGGCCGAGCGCGATGGCCCACGGCACGCTGTAGAGCTTGCGGGCGAGCCGCGCGATGACGACGATCACCGCCGCCGCGATCACCGTGAAGATGATCGTGAAGGCCTGGCCGAAGCCGAAGGCGGCGCCCGCGTTGCGGATCGCCTCGAACTTCAGCCAGTCCCCGAGGATGTCGATCGAGTCGTGGTGCTCCAGCTTCGCCACCACGATCATCTTGCTGACGAGATCGAGGGCGTACGCCAGTACGGCCACCGTGAAGAGCACGGCGATCCTGCGCTTGCCCCTGGGCCGCTCGGCCGGGGCCGGCGCGTCGGCGCCGGCCCGGTCGCCGGACGCCGCGTTCCCGCCGGACTGCTCCGGTTCGGCCCCCGCCGCCCCCGAAATGTCCGGCGTACCGATGATGCGCTCCGCCTCTGCCACGTGAGTGAGTCCCTCGACCTAGGTTCCTGACTGAGGACGAGGGTACGTCACACGCTCGCGGGCCCAGGTGCTCAGGATCACTCCCGGCCGCGAGGCGGTCGCGCTCCCGTGCGGCGCCCGGGGTTCAGTGCCTGCGTTCCTGCTTCTGCTTGCACTCGACGCACAGGGTGGCGCGCGGAAAGGCCTGCATACGGGCCTTCCCGATGGGGTTGCCGCAGTTCTCGCAGAGCCCGTAGGTGCCCGCGTCGAGGCGGTCCAGGGCGTGCTCGGTCTGTTCCAGCGTTTCGCGCGCGTTCGAGTTGAGCGCCATCTCGTGCTCGCGGGTGATGTTCTTCGTACCGGTGTCCGCCTGGTCGTCGCCCGCGCCGTCGCCGGAGTCCCGCATCAGGCCCGCGAGAGCCTCCTCGGACGAAGAGATCTCGGTACGCAGCCGCAGCGCCTCCGACTGGAGCTCAGCGCGGGCCGCCCCGACCTCCTCCGGTGTCCAGGGGTCCTCTCCCGGCCGCACCGCGAGCTCTCCGGGCTCCACCGCGGCGATCCTCGCCTTCGGTACCGCGGTGGCCTTCTTCGCGGCCGTGGCCGCGCCACGGGTCTTCTTCGCAACCACCGTCGTGGCTCCCGTCGTCTTCGCGGCCTCGGCCGCGCCCTGGGCCGCCGAAGCGGCGGTCTTCCTGGCCGTACCGGTGCTCTTCCTCGCCGTGCCCGTGCTCTTCTTCGCCGCGGAGGCCGCGGAGGCCGCCGATTTCCCGGACGCCGACTTTCCCGCCGTCGCCGCCTTCCTCGCCGTGGTCTTCCCGCCGGCCGTCTTCTTGGCCGCGGCCTTGGTGGACGCGGTCCCCGAGGAGGCCGCCTTCGTCCCGGCCGTCTTCGCGGAGGCCGCCCGCGCGTTCTTCTTCCCGCCCGGGTCCTTGGCCGCCGCACTCGTGGATCTGCCCGACGCCGACTGCTGTACGGCGGTCTTCTTCGCCACCATGGCCGCGGCCCCTTCACATATTGTGATCTTGCTCGCGAATCGTGCTGGGACGATAAATCGACTTCCGGCCCGCGGCAACGGGGCCTGCCCACGATTCGCCCGCCACGCGAGCCCCGCGCGGCGAGTCTGCCTGCGTTGTGCCCAGCTCCCCGCCGGGTAATCCGCCGGGACCGGCGTCCCGGGATCCGGACGCCCTCACCTCGCCATTCGGGTCACCGCGCGGGCCACGGCGGTGACCGGGAAAACCGGTCGGCCGCCGTCCCCGGGGCGCCGTACACTGGGCGCAGCGAGAAGCGTGGATGGGGACGAGTAGCGGCGTACGCGGCCAGGAGCGACCCGGGGACGGTGGAAGCCCGGGGGCGAGCGCGACGCGAAGATCACCCCGGAGCCGCCGGAAGAACACCCCTGAGGGGCCAGTAGACCCGGCATCGCGACCCCAATGAGGGGGCTCACCGACACGAACGGCGCGTCGGAGGGCCAAGGAGGGTGGTACCGCGGGAGCGCGCCGCACACGGCGTCCGTAGCAACACGGCTCTCGTCCCTCCGACGGAAGGCAGAAAGTCCGTTGGAGGAAGCTCGCCGATGACAGCGCCGACGTACCGCCAGGTGCCCGCCCAGGTCGACCTGCCCGCCCTCGAGCACGCCGTGCTCGACTTCTGGCGTGAGCAGAAGATCTTCGCCAAGAGCCTCGAGCAGTCCGAGGGCCGGCCGGAGTGGGTGTTCTACGAAGGTCCGCCCACCGCCAATGGCATGCCGGGCGCCCACCACATCGAAGCGCGCGTCTTCAAGGACGTCTTCCCGCGCTTCCGCACCATGCGCGGCTATCACGTGGCCCGCAAGGCCGGCTGGGACTGCCACGGCCTGCCGGTCGAGCTGGCGGTCGAGAAGGAGCTCGGCTTCACCGGCAAGCAGGACATCGAGGCGTTCGGCATCGCCGAGTTCAACGACCGGTGCCGCGAGTCCGTGACCCGTCACACCGACGCGTTCACCGAGCTGACGAACCGCATGGGCTACTGGGTCGACCTCGACGACGCCTACCGGACCATGGACCCCGAGTACATCGAGTCCGTGTGGTGGTCGCTCAAGGAGATCTTCAACAAGGGCCTGCTGGTCCAGGACTACCGCGTGGCGCCCTGGTGCCCGCGCGACGAGACGGGCCTGTCGGACCACGAGCTGGCCCAGGGCTACGAGACGATCGTCGACCCCTCCGTGTACGTCCGTTTCCCGCTCACCTCCGGTCCGCTGGCCGGCCGTGCCTCGCTCCTGGTGTGGACGACCACCCCGTGGACGCTGGTGTCCAACACCGCGGTCGCCACCCACCCGGGTGTCACCTATGTCGTCGTGACGAACGGCGAGGAGCAGCTCGTCGTGGCGCAGCCGCTCGTGGAGAAGGCGCTCGGCGAGGGCTGGGAGGCCACGGGCGAGTCCTTCACGGGTGCCGAGATGGAGCGCTGGACGTATCAACGTCCGTTCGAGCTCGTCGAGTTCCCCGAGCCCGCCCATTTCGTGGTCAACGCCGAGTACGTGACGACCGAGGACGGTACGGGTCTGGTCCACCAGTCCCCCGCCTTCGGCGAGGACGACCTCAAGGTCTGCCGCTCGTACGGCCTCCCGGTCGTGAACCCGGTCCGCACCGACGGCACCTTCCAGGAGGACGTCCCGCTCGTCGGCGGCATCTTCTTCAAGAAGGCGGACGAAAAGCTCACCGAGGACCTCCAGAGCCGCGGCCTGCTCTTCAAGCACGTCCCGTACGAGCACAGTTACCCGCACTGCTGGCGCTGCCACACCGCGCTCCTGTACTACGCGCAGCCCTCCTGGTACATCCGCACCACGGCCGTCAAGGACCGTCTCCTGGAGGAGAACGAGGGGACCAACTGGTTCCCGGAGTCCGTCAAGCACGGCCGCTTCGGCGACTGGCTGAACAACAACATCGACTGGGCGCTCTCGCGCAGCCGTTACTGGGGCACCCCGCTGCCGCTGTGGACCTGCGAGGAGGGCCACCTCACCTGTGTCGGCTCGCGCGCGGAACTGTCCGAGCTGACCGGCACCGACCAGTCGGAACTCGACCCGCACCGCCCGTACATCGACGCGGTGACCTTCCCGTGCCCGCAAGGCGGCTGCGGCCTGACGGCGACCCGCGTCCCCGAGGTCATCGACGCCTGGTACGACTCGGGTTCGATGCCGTTCGCGCAGTGGGGCTACCCGTACAAGAACAAGGAGATCTTCGAGAGCCGCTACCCGGCGCAGTTCATCTCCGAGGCCATCGACCAGACGCGCGGCTGGTTCTACACGCTGATGGCGGTCGGCACCCTGGTCTTCGACAAGTCCTCGTACGAGAACGTCGTGTGCCTCGGCCACATCCTCGCCGAGGACGGCCGCAAGATGTCCAAGCACCTGGGCAACATCCTCCAGCCGATCCCGCTGATGGACCAGCACGGCGCCGACGCCGTGCGGTGGTTCATGGCGGCCGGCGGCTCCCCGTGGTCGGCCCGGCGCGTGGGCCACGGCACCATCCAGGAGGTCGTCCGCAAGACGCTCCTCACCTACTGGAACACCGTCGCCTTCCAGGCGCTGTACGCCCGCACCAGCGACTGGGCACCCAGCGAGGCCGATCCGGCCCCGGCGGACCGTCCGGTCCTGGACCGCTGGCTGCTCTCCGAACTCCACGCGCTCACCGACCAGGTGACGCAGGCTCTGGAGGCGTACGACACCCAGCGGGCCGGAAAGCTCCTGTCGGCGTTCGTCGACGACCTCTCGAACTGGTACGTCCGCCGCTCCCGCCGCCGCTTCTGGCAGGGCGACAAGGCCGCGCTGCGCACACTGCACGAGGTCGTGGAGACCGTCACGCGGCTGATGGCCCCGCTGACGCCGTTCATCACCGAGCGGGTCTGGCAGGACCTGGTCGTCCCGGTCTCCCCGGACGCCCCCGAGTCCGTGCACCTGTCGACCTGGCCCGAGGCGGACCTGTCCGCCATCGACCCCGAGCTGTCGCGCCAGATGGTGCTCGTGCGCCGTCTCGTCGAGCTCGGCCGGGCCACGCGCGCGGAGTCGGGCGTCAAGACCCGTCAGCCGCTGTCCCGCGCGCTGATCGCCGCGACCGGCTTCGGGACCCTCGACCCCGAACTGCACGCGCAGATCACCGAGGAGCTGAATGTGAGTTCGCTCGCCTCACTCTCCGAGGTCGGCGGCTCACTGGTCGACACCACCGCGAAGGCGAACTTCCGCGCTCTGGGCAAGCGCTTCGGCAAGGGCGTCCAGGATGTGGCGAAGGCCATCGCCGGGACCGATGCCGCCGCCCTGTCCCTCGCCCTGCGCGAGGGCAACGCGTCGGTCGAGGTCGGCGGCGAGACCGTGACCCTGGCCCCGGACGAGGTCATCATCACAGAGACCCCCCGCGAGGGCTGGTCGGTGGCCTCCGACTCCGGCGCGACCGTCGCGCTCGACCTGGAGATCACCGAGGAGCTGCGGCAGGCGGGCCTCGCCCGTGACGCGATCCGGCTGATCCAGGAGGCCCGCAAGAACAGCGGCCTCGATGTCGCCGACCGCATCGCGCTCCGCTGGACCTCCACGGACCCGGCGGTCGTCGCGGCGCTCGGCGAGCACGCCGGTCTCATCGCCGACGAGGTCCTCGCCACGGACTTCGCGCAGGGAGAGGCCGACGACACCTACGGGGAGCCGTTCACCGACGAGGGCCTGTCCCTGGTGTTCCACCTCCGCAAGGCGTGACGAGGACGCCACACCCGTAGCGAAGGCCCGGGGTCACCAGGACATCCTGGTGACCCCGGGCCTTCGGCGTAACGGCCCGCCTCCCGCGTCCCGACCCCGGGCCCTCGGTGTAACACGCCGCAGTACCGGGGGCCGTGAGCAGTCCGTACAGGGCGTCCGGGCCCCGCGGGCCGTGATGGACCCGCGCACCCGTACCAGCGCCTCCTGGCCCCCGCACAAGCCTTTGACGGGCACGCAAAAGGGCGGGGCCCCCGGATCTCTCCGGGGGCCCCGCCCTGAATGCTGCCGACGCCTAAGGCGTTCCGGTGGCCGTCAGTTGTCGTCCTCGTCGATGAGGAACCCGCGCATCGGCGAGGGCGCCTGCTGCATCGGCGACGGGCCCTGGGGCCGCACCGGAGCCATCGGCTGGGTCATCGCGGGCGACATCTGCTGCTGCCCGCCGTAGGACGGTCCACCCTGCGACGGCCCGCCCATGCCCGGGTTGCCGCCGTAGGACGGCGCACCGGCACCCGCGGGAGCCATCGACGGCGCGGAGGCCGCCGGCAGGGACGCGGCGGCCGGGGTGCGCGGCGGAGCGAGCGAGTCGTCCGCCTGCGTCTCCAGCTGGCGCAGCTGCGACTCCAGGTAGGACTTCAGACGCGTGCGGTACTCGCGCTCGAAGCCGCGCAGGTCCTCGACCTTGCGCTCCAGCGTGGCGCGGGCGGACTCCAGGGAGCCCATCGCGACGCGGTGCTTCTCCTGCGCGTCCCGCTCCAGGGCGTCGGCCTTGGCACGGGCGTCGCGCTCCAGACCCTCGGCGCGGCTACGGGCCTCACCGACGATCTTGTTGGCCTCGGAGCGCGCCTCGGCGATCGCCTGGTCGGCGGTCTGCTGAGCCAGCGAGAGGACACGCGCGGCGCTGTCGCCACCGGGGCCCTGCTGCGGCATCTGCTGACCGGGGCCACCCATCGGACCGCCCATGGGGCCACCCATCGGACCGCCCATGGGACCGCCCATGGGGCCACCCATCTGCTGCATCTGACCGGGGCCCTGGCCCATGGGGCCACCCATCTGCTGCATCTGACCGGGACCCTGGCCCATGGGGCCACCCATCTGCTGCATCTGACCGGGACCCTGGCCCATGGGGCCACCCATCTGCTGCATCTGACCGGGACCCTGGCCCATCGGACCCTGACCCATGGGGCCCTGACCCATCGGGCCCTGGCCCATCGGACCCTGACCCTGCGGGCCGCCCTGGCCACTGGGGCCTGCGGGCAACGCGGGAGCACCGCTCGGGAGCTGGGGCGGACCACCCATGGGGCCGCCCATGCCCTGCGGCGGACCTGATATCCCGGCGGGCACAGGACCGCCAGGCCCTCGCATACCCTGCGGCGGGCCCTGCTGGTCCTGCTGCTCGGGCGGCTTGCGCATACCCTGCTGCTGCTGGTTCTGCGCGGCCGCGCGCGTGGCGGCGGCCAGCTTGGCGCGCAGGTCCTCGTTCTCGCGGAGCAGGCGAGTCAGTTCGGCTTCGACCTCATCGAGGAAGGCATCGACCTCGTCCTCGTCATAGCCTTCTCGGAGGCGGACGGTCGTGAACTGTTTGTTCCGCACGTCCTCGGGGGTCAACGGCATCTCTTCACCTCAACGTAGTCGTCGGCATTCGGCAAGACCGTATCGTTCACATCGCTCACATCACGCTCTGCGCAAGTCTGATCAAGATGAAAACGATGATCATCAGCACGAAGAAGGACAGGTCAAGCGCCACGCCCCCGAGACGCAGCGGCGGAATGAACCGCCGCAGAAGCTTGAGCGGTGGATCGGTGACAGTGTAGGTGGCCTCCAGAACGACCACCATCGGCTTGCCGGGTTGCCATGAGCGGGCGAACTGGAAGACGTAGTCCATGACCAACCGGAAAATCAGCACGATGAGGAAGCACATCAGCGCGATGTAGAAGACCTGCCCGACCACGCTCATGATCCGTGCTTCCCTCTCCCCTGTTTTCCATGCGGTGTTCCCGGTCCTGCGTCTCAGCTCTGGTTGAAGAACCCGCCCTCTGCGATGCGGGCCTTGTCCTCCGCCGTGACATCGACGTTAGCAGGCGACAACAGGAACACCTTCTGCGTCACCCGCTCGATGCTGCCGTGGAGACCGAACACCAAACCGGCGGCGAAGTCGACAAGTCGCTTGGCGTCAGTATCGTCCATCTCCGTCAGGTTCATGATCACCGGGGTGCCCTCGCGGAAGTGTTCCCCGATGGTACGGGCCTCGTTGTAGGTCCGGGGGTGCAGCGTGGTGATCCGGTACGGCTCTCGTTCCGACACGACCTTGGGCATGATCACCGGGGCGTTCTTCTCCAGGCTCTGACGTTCTTGTGTGATGGACGCCACGGGGGCGATGCGCGCCGGACGCCCGGACTCCGAGGCGAGCGAGGCGGAATGCGGCACCGGGTCACGAGGCGCCGAGGGCTGCACCACTCGTACCGGTTCGTCCCTTTGGGACAAGTGCGCCTGATGTGACTGGTGCGGCGGCTCATGCCGTCGCCGGTCCCGCTCGGGCTCCGGGTCGAGCTCGGGCTCGAAGTCGTCGTCGGGGTCGAATCCTCTGCCGTCGTACCCATCGTCCTCCACGAGGCCGAGGTAGACCGCCATCTTGCGCATCGCGCCGGCCATGCTCTGAGTCCTCCGCTCTGTGGTGGATCGGCTGACGAATTGCCAAGTGCCCGCGATCCACGAGGTCGTTATGCCCGCATTTGGCGGTAATGACCATATTTTCTGCTGTGGTCCGACTTCTTGGCGACGTTACCGGAGGCCGGGTCGGACGCCGAGTACCGCAGTACCGACGCGTACATGTGTCGCTCCGGCCGCCACGGCCTGTTCGAGATCCGAGCTCATCCCTGCCGAGACCATGTTCGCAGCCGGATGGGTCCGGCGCAGGACAGTCGACAAATCCATCAGCCGCTCGAACGCCTGTTGTTGACGTCCCGCGTACGCGCCGGTGAGCGGAGCGACGGTCATCAGCCCGTCGAACCGGAGACCCGGGGACTGCGCGACGAGGTCGGCCAACTCCTCCACCCCGCCGACCCCCACGCCTCCCCGCTCGCCCCGGCCGCTCTCCTGCGCGTCCAGCGCGACCTGGACGAGGCATCCCACTTCGCGTTCCGCCAGCACCGCTTCCTTCGAGAGGGCCGTGACAAGCCGGGAACGGTCGACGGACTGCACGAAATCCGCGTAACCGACCACAGAACGCACCTTGTTGGTCTGCAATTGACCGACAAAATGCCACAACAGGGGCAGGTCCGAGCACTCCGCCTTCTTGGGCGCAGCGTCCTGGTCCCGGTTCTCGGCCACGTGACGCACACCGAGTTCCGACAGGATCCGCACATCACCGGCGGGATAGGTCTTGGTGACCACGATCAGGGTCACCTCTTCACGCTCGCGCCCGGCAGCCGTGCACGCCGCCGCGATGCGCTCTTCCACTTTCGCCAGGTTCGCGGCGAGTTGCGCCTTACGGTCCGTCATGCCCCATCAGTCCAGCCAGACATAACCCGCGAGCCGCCCGGTGGTGCGGTCCCGTCGGTACGAGAAGTGGTCCCTTGATTCGAGCGTGCACACCGGCGACTGCTCGCGGTCGTGCACTCCGAGCCGTTCGAGCTGCGCGTGCACCCCGGCGGTCACGTCGACCGCGGGAGTCCCCCACCCGGTCTCGGAGTACGCCGCGGGTTCCACGGCGGCGACCTCGGCGCGCATCGCGTCCGGCACCTCGTAGCACCGCCCGCAGACGGCG
Organism: Streptomyces sp. NBC_00386; assembly: GCF_036063235.1. NCBI lineage: Bacteria > Bacillati > Actinomycetota > Actinomycetes > Kitasatosporales > Streptomycetaceae > Streptomyces > Streptomyces sp. NBC_00386. The sequence continues at coordinate 6,880,896 of NZ_CP107950.1, read as the reverse complement.
GGGCCGGTGCGGGCGACGATCCTGGCCGGGTCGGCGCCGAGTTCCACCATGGTCCGTACGGCCGCGGGAACCACCCCGGCGACCATGCCGGGCCGTCCCGCGTGCGCGGCGGCCGCCACACCGGCGACGGGGTCGGCCAGCAGGACGGGCGTGCAGTCGGCGGTGAGGACGGCGAGCGCGAGCCCTCGCCGCGCCGTGACGATCGCGTCGACGGCGGGGATCTCCGAGGCGCCCCAGGGCTCCTCGACGACCGCCACGTCCGGCCCGTGCACCTGGTTCATCCAGACGACCCGGGCCGCGTCGAGCCCGAGCGCCTTGGCGGCCAGTTCCCGGTTGGCGCGTACGGCGTCGGGGTCGTCGCCGACCGCCCCGCCGAGGTTGAGCTCCTCGTACGGAACGGCGCTCACCCCGCCCCACCTGTCGGTGAAGGCGAAGTGGGCGCCGCTCACGGTGCTCGCAGCGGAGCGCTGTCCTATCACTTCAGGAAGTCCGGCACGTCCAGTTCCTCGGCCGCGCTGTCCGAGTAGGAGCGGGACGGCGGGACCGGCGGGGACACCGGCAGCTCGCTGACCGGCTCCGGGGCGGGCTCCGGAGCGGGCTCCTTGGGCGTGACGCTGCCGAGCGACCCGAAGGACGGACGGCTCTCGGCGGGACGCGACGGGACGGGGTCGTCGCGTCGGGTCGCGGCCGAGCCGAGGACGTTCTCCCGCTTGGCCGGCGGCTGCCCGCCGTCGAAGCCGGCGGCGATGACGGTGACCCGCACCTCGTCGCCGAGGGCGTCGTCGATGACCGCACCGAAGATGATGTTGGCTTCGGGGTGCGCCGCCTCGCTGACCAGCTGGGCCGCTTCGTTGATCTCGAACAGGCCGAGGTCGGAGCCGCCGGAGATGGACAGCAGGACGCCGCGGGCGCCGTCGATGGAGGCTTCCAGCAGCGGCGAGGAGATGGCCATCTCGGCCGCCGCCACCGCGCGGTCGTCGCCGCGGGCGGAGCCGATGCCCATGAGAGCCGAACCCGCCTCGGACATCACGGACTTGACGTCGGCGAAGTCGAGGTTGATCAGACCGGGCGTGGTGATCAGGTCGGTGATGCCCTGGACGCCGGAGAGCAGGACCTGGTCCGCCGACTTGAAGGCGTCGAGGACGGAGACCTGGCGGTCCGAGATGGACAGCAGCCGGTCGTTCGGGATGACGATGAGGGTGTCGACCTCTTCGCGGAGTTCCGCGATGCCGTCCTCGGCCTGGTTGGCGCGGCGCCGGCCCTCGAAGGTGAACGGGCGGGTGACCACGCCGATGGTGAGGGCGCCCAGCGAGCGGGCGATGTTGGCCACGACGGGCGCGCCGCCGGTACCGGTGCCGCCACCCTCGCCGGCCGTCACGAAGACCATGTCGGCCCCCTTGAGGACCTCCTCGATCTCCTCGCGGTGATCCTCGGCGGCCTTGCGGCCGACTGCCGGGTTGGCTCCGGCCCCGAGGCCGCGCGTGAGTTCCCGGCCGACGTCGAGCTTGACGTCGGCGTCGCTCATCAACAGCGCCTGCGCGTCGGTGTTGATGGCGATGAACTCGACGCCCTTGAGACCGACCTCGATCATCCGGTTGATGGCATTGACACCACCGCCGCCGACACCGATGACTTTGATGACTGCGAGGTAGTTCTGCGGTGCTGCCACGTCGAAGGCCTCTCGCCTCGAGTTACGTGTCGTCGCCTCGCACGCTCGCGATCCGACGACTGATGCCGAATGGGACGGTCCGAACGCCGACCCGAACCCTAACGCTGAAGTTTAGGGTTACCAGTGTGTCTGTTCCTTGGACTCTTCCGAACAGGACACTAAGTCGACAAGTGGCGCGCGTTCAACGAACACGCCGAACCTCCCGTTTTTCTTTTCACCCTATGTGATCAGGCTCGACACTGCCCAACCAGGGTGCTGGCCTGCATCGATGCGAGTCAACTGCCCGACGATGCGGGGGCTGTGGGGGCACTTACGTCGAAGTGCCGGGCCCCGGAATCGGCTTTCATGAGAGCAAGGAGCGTCCTGGCCTTCGCCCGGCCCTTCTCTGCGCTGCCCCACTCGACGGTCCGGCCGCCGCTCAACTCCAGTGAGACGGCGTCGTAGGAACGGACCTTGACAGTACGGGTGTCACGGGCTACTTCGTCCGGAATGTCCACCGCGATCCGCACCGCCTCGCGCACGAGCCGGTCGACGGGGAAGCGGCGCGCCGCGGCGCGCTTCGACACCGCCAGCTCCAGGACGGGCACACCCTTCGGAGCGGCGGAAACCGTGGCGAACCGGACGCCCTCGGCGTCCACTTCGACGAATTTCGCGCCTTTTCTGACCACCAGGACCGGAGTTCGTTCGGTCACTCGCAGACCGATTCCGTGCGGCCAGGACCGGACGACCTCGACCGAGTCGATCCGGGGCAATTCCCTCAGCAGCCGCGCCTCGATCGCGTCCGTGTCGACGGAGACCAGCGGAGATCCGACCGGTACACCGGCCGCCTCCCGCACCTGCGCGACGGTCAGCACCCGCGTCCCGGAGACGGACACGCGCTCCGTGCGCAGCCAGGCGGAACCGTAGAGGATCCACACCGCGGCGGCCCCGGCCAACACCACGGCGAGCAAAAGGACGATGAGCCTGCGAAGGCGGCGGAGCCGCCCCGCGAGGGGCGGCCGGGGCGGGCCGGACTCCAGCTTCTGCCGTTCACCGCGCTCGGCGGTCGTCGGTCCGGCCACGCTCCCTGCCTTCCCTCATGCGGTCCTAGCGGTGGCGCGAGGCGATCGCCTCGTACACCATGCCGACGAGCAGGTCGTCGGCGTCGCGGCGGCCGAACTCACTGGCGGCGACGGACATCTCGTACAGCTTGTGCGGGTCCGCGAGCACGGGCAGCACGTTCTGCTGCACCCACTGCGGGGTCAGCTCCGCGTCGTCGACCAGCAGTCCGCCGCCCGCCTTGACCACCGGCTGGGCGTTCAGCCGCTGTTCGCCGTTGCCGATGGGCAGCGGGACGTAGGCGGCGGGCAGTCCGACGGCGGAGAGCTCGGCGACGGTCATCGCGCCCGAGCGGCAGAGCATCATGTCGGCCGCGGCGTACGCGAGATCCATCCGGTCCACATACGATACCGGGATGTACGGGGGCATTCCCGGCATCTGCTGCACCTGCGGCAGTTCGTTCTTCGGACCCACCACGTGCAGGATCTGGATCCCGGCCTGCTGGAGGTACGGAGCCGCCTGCTGGACCACCTCGTTGAGGCGGCGGGCGCCCTGCGAGCCGCCCGACACGAGCAGCGTCGGCAGGTTCGGGTCGAGCCCGAACGCGGCGCGCGCCTCGGGCCGTACCGCTGCGCGGTCCAGGGTGGCGATGGAGCGGCGCAGCGGGATGCCGATGTAACGGGCCCCGCGGAGCTTGCTGTCGGGCGTGGAGACGGCCACCTGGGCCGCGTACCGCGATCCGATCTTGTTGGCGAGGCCGGGGCGGGCGTTGGCCTCGTGGATGATGATCGGCACGCCGAGGCGCTTGGCCGCCAGGTAGCCGGGCAGGGCCACATAGCCGCCGAAGCCGACGACCGCGTCCGCCTTGGTCCGCTCCATGATCTGCTCGACGGCCTTGATCGTGCCGCGCAGCCGTCCCGGGACGGTGATCAGTTCGGGGGTGGGCTTGCGCGGCAGCGGTACGGCCGGGATCAGCGCGAGTTCGTAGCCGCGCTCGGGTACGAGCCGGGTCTCGAGTCCGCGTTCCGTTCCCAGAGCCGTGATTCCCACGGTCGGGTCCTGCCTGCGCAGGGCATCCGCGAGGGCGAGCGCGGGCTCGATGTGGCCGGCGGTCCCCCCGCCGGCGAGTACGACATGCACCGAAATTCACCGCTCTCCGGACGAACGCGCCGCAGAGGCACGCCGTCGCATCGTGTTCCATCTCCGGGGCCCCGCGGCCCTTGCGGACTCTCTCACCGCACCCCGCTTTCTGCCAAAGCGGGGTTGCCGCATCGCGAGAGCCGCCCGCGCAGCGGGGTCCTCACGCGCGAAGGCGATCAGCAACCCGATGGCGAACATGGTCGGCAGCAGGGCGGAACCCCCGTAGGAGAACAGCGGGAGCGGGACACCGGCGATCGGCAGCAGACCGAGCACCGCACCGATGTTGATCACGGCCTGCGCCGTGATCCAGGTGGTCACGCCTCCCGCGGCATACCTCACGAAGGGGTCCTCCGTGCGTCCGGCCACGCGGATACCCGCATAGCCTAGAGCCGCGAACAGGGCGAGCACCGACAGCGTCCCCGCGAGGCCCAGTTCCTCCCCAGTGATGGCGAAGATGAAGTCGGTGTGCGCTTCGGGCAGTTGGCCCCATTTCTCCACACTGGCCCCGAGGCCGGAGCCGAAGAGTCCGCCGGAGGCGAGGGCGTAGATGCCGTGCACGGCCTGCCAGCAGGTGTCGTGCGGCCCCGGCTCGGTCGCGCCGATGCAGGCCAGCCTGGACATGCGGTTGGGGCTCGTCTTGATGAGGAGGAAGCCGATCGCCAGCGCGACGGACAGCACGCCCACGAACAGCCGGGTGGGCGCCCCGGCCAGCCACAGCAGCCCGAACAGGATGGCCGTGAGGATGATCGCCGTGCCCATGTCGCCGCCCAGCATGATCAGGCCGAGCAGCATGAAGGCGGCGGGCACGAGCGGCACCAGCATGTGCTTCCACTGGGTCAGCAGCCGCTTGTCCTGCTTGCGGGCGAGCAGATCGGCTCCCCAGAGCACGAGCGCGAGCTTGCCGAACTCGCTGGGCTGGATCTGGAACGAGCCGCCCAGCGAGATCCAGTTCTGGTTGCCGTTGACCGAGAGACCTATCCCGGGCACCTGCACCAGAACCATCATGAAGACGGCGCCCGCCAGGATCGGGTAGGCCAGCGCCCGGTGCAGTTTCACCGGCATCCGGGAGGCGGCGAACAGCAGCACACCGCCGATCAGGGCGGCCAGGAACTGCTTGCGGAAGAAGTACGACCCGGGCAGCGAGAGCTGGAGCGCCGTGATCTGCGAGGCCGAGTAGACCATCACGAGCCCCAGCACCGTGATCAGCAGGCTGCCGCCGAGGATCAGGTAGTACGCGGTCAGCGGCCGGTCCCAGGCCTTGCGGGCACGCAGGTAGAGACGGCGTACGGGGTTGTCGCGCGGCACCCCGGCGGCGGGACGGCCGGCCCGCCGCGCGGGGGGACGGCCGGTGCGGCTAGCCGGCATCGGAGTCTTTGGTCCACAGCGATGTCACGCGTGCGTCCCTCCCTGGTTCGCCCGGCCAGGCAACCGGGTCAGGCGCCGAGTTCGCGGACCGCCTCCGCGAACGCGTCACCGCGCTTGTTGTAGTTGGCGAACATGTCCATCGACGCGCAGGCCGGGGCCAGCAGCACGGTGTCCCCGGGCTCGGCGAGCCTCCTGGCCTCCTGGACAGCCGCGAGCATCGCCCCAGTGTCGGTCCGGTCGAGGTCGACGACCGGTACCTCGGGGGCGTGTCGCGCCAGGGCTTCACGGATCAGCGCGCGGTCCGCGCCGATCAGGACGACGCCCCGCAGCCGCTTCGCCGACCGGGCGACGAGTTCGTCGAAGGTCGCGCCCTTGGCGAGCCCTCCGGCGATCCACACGATCGACTCGTAGGCCGCCAAGGAGGCTTCCGCGGCATGCGTGTTGGTGGCCTTGGAGTCGTCGACGTAGGCGACCTCGTCCACATCGGCCACGTGCGCGATGCGGTGCGCGTCCGGGGTGAAGGCCCGCAGTCCGTCCCGTACGGCCCGGGGAGGCACCCCGAAGGCGCGCGCGAGGGCCGCCGCGGCAAGGGCGTTGGCGATGTTGTGCGGGGCGGGCGGAGTGACGTCGGAGATCTCCGCCAGCTCCTGGGCGTTCTTCTGCCGGTTCTCGACGAAGGCGCGATCGACCAGGATGCCGTCCACGACGCCGAGTTGGGAGGGCCCCGGGGCACCGAGGGTGAAGCCGACGGCGCGGCAGCCCTCCTCGACGTCCGCGGTGCGCACCAGGTCCTCGGTGGCCTTGTCGGCCACGTTGTAGACGCACGCGACCCGATTGCCTTCGTAGATACGGCCCTTGTCGGCGGCGTACGCCTCCATGGAGCCGTGCCAGTCGAGATGGTCGGGCGCGAGGTTCAGCACGGCCCCGGAGTGGGCGCGCAGCGAGGGCGCCCAGTGGAGCTGGTAGCTGGAGAGTTCGACCGCGAGGACGTCGTACCGCTCCTCGCCGAGGACGGCGTCGAGGAGGGAGACGCCGATGTTTCCGACCGCCGCCGTGCGCAGGCCCGCCGCCTTCAGGATGGAGGCGAGCATCTGGACGGTCGTGGTCTTGCCGTTGGTGCCGGTGACCGCGAGCCAGGGGGCCGGCTCCCTGCCGTCCAGCCCCCGCAGCCGCCAGGCGAGTTCGACGTCGCCCCAGACCGGGACACCCGCCTCGGCGGCCGCGGCGAACAGCGGCTTGTCCGGCTGCCAGCCGGGCGCGGTCACGATGAGTTCGGTGCCCTCGGGCAGGGTCGCGCCGTCACCGAGGCGCACGGTGACGCCGAGCGCCTCCAGCTCCGCGGCCTGCGCACGGGCCCGGTCGTCGTCGCCGTCGTTGACGACCGTGACGAGCGCTCCGAGGCCGTGCAGGACCTTGGCCGCCGGGATTCCCGAGACGCCGAGGCCGGCGACGGTGACGCGCTTCCCCTGCCAGTTGGTCACTTCTTGGCTGCCCATCCTGCGTAGAAGAGGCCGAGTCCGACGATCACGCAGATGCCCTGGATGATCCAGAATCGGACCACCACAAGGACTTCGGACCAGCCCTTGAGTTCGAAGTGGTGCTGGAGCGGGGCCATGCGGAAGACACGCTTCCCGGTCAGCTTGAAGGAGCCGACCTGGATGACCACCGACATGGTGATGAGGACGAACAGGCCGCCCATGATGGCCACCAGCAACTCGGTGCGGGAGAGGATGGCCAGGCCGGTGAGGACACCGCCGAGGGCGAGCGAACCCGTGTCGCCCATGAAGATCTTGGCGGGCGACGTGTTCCACCACAGGAAGCCCAGGCAGGCACCCATCAGGGCGGAGGCCACCACGGCCAGGTCGAGCGGATCGCGCACCTCGTAACAGGCGCCCGGGTTGGTCAGGGTGACCGCGTTGGCGCAGGACTCCTGGAACTGCCAGACGCCGATGAACGTGTAGGCGCCGAAGACGAGGACGGAGGCGCCGGTGGCGAGACCGTCGAGGCCGTCGGTGAGGTTCACGCCGTTCGACATCGCGAGGATCATGAACAGCGCCCAGAGCACGAACAGCACCGGGCCGATCGTCCAGCCGAAGTCGGTGATGAACGACAGCTTGGTGGAAGCCGGGGTGTTGCCTCGGTTGTCGGGGAACATCAGGGCCAGCACCGCGAAGGAGATGCCGACGATCAGCTGTCCTGCCATCTTCGCCTTGGCCCGCAGACCGAGCGAACGACGCTTGACGATCTTGATGTAGTCGTCCAGGAAGCCGACCATGCCCATGCCGAACATCAGGCCGAGGACCAGCAGACCCGAGTAGGTCGGCGGGTAGCCGGTGATGAGCTTGCTCAGGAAGTAGGCGGCGATCGTCGCCAGGATGAAGGCGATACCACCCATGGTCGGCGTACCGCGCTTGCTGGCGTGCTCGCGCGGGCCGTCGTCGCGGATGTACTGGCCGTAGCCCTTCTTGGCCAGCAGCTTGATCAGCAGCGGAGTGCCGGCCAGGGTCAGGAACAGACCGAGGACTCCCGCGAACAGGATCTGCTTCATCATCGGGCGGAAACCTCACCCTCGGTACCGTCGGCGAGCAGCGCGAGCGCCACCCGTTCCAGCCCGACGGACCTGGACGCCTTCACGAGCACGACGTCCCCTGGGCGCAGCTCGCTGCGCAACAGGTCGACAGCCGCCTGTGCGTCGGACACGTGCACCGACTCCTCACCCCACGAACCCTCGTTATATGCGCCCAGTTGCAGCCAGGACGCTTCCCTGCCCCCGACCGCGACGAGCTTGCCGACATTGAGCCGGACGGCAAGCCGTCCGACCGCGTCGTGCTCGGCGAGCGCCTCGTCCCCGAGCTCGGCCATCTGACCGAGCACCGCCCACGTACGACGTCCCTTGCCCATTGCCGCGAGCGCGCGCAGGGCGGCCCGCATGGACTCGGGGTTCGCGTTGTAGGCGTCGTTGACGACCGTCACGCCGTCCGGGCGCTCGGTGACCTCCATCCGCCAGCGGGAGAGGGAGCCCGCATCGGAGAGCGCGCGGGCGATCTCGTCTGCGGACATGCCCAGCTCATGGGCGACGGCGGCCGCGGCGAGCGCGTTCGACACGTGGTGCTCACCGTACAGGCGCATGGTCACATCACTGCACCCGGAGGGTGTGCGAAGACTGAAGGAAGGCTGTCCGCTCTCCGTGAGCCGGACGTTCTCGGCCCGTACGTCCGCTTCGTCGGACTCTCCGAAGAGGATCACGCGCGCCTTCGTGCGCGACGCCATGGCGCGGACGAGGGGATCGTCGGCGTTCAGGATCGCGGCGCCGTCCTCGGGGAGGCTCTCGACGAGCTCGCCCTTTGCTTGCGCGATCTGTTCGCGGCCGCCGAACTCGCCGATGTGGGCGGTGCCGACGTTGAGGACGAGACCGATCCTCGGCGGGGTGAGCTCCGTCAGATAACGGATGTGGCCGACGCCGCGGGCGCCCATCTCCAGCACGAGGAACTTCGTCTCCTCGGTGGCGCTGAGCGCGGTGAGCGGCAGTCCGATCTCGTTGTTGAGGGAACCGGGGGTGAAGACGGTCGGCGCCTTGCTCCGCAGCACCTGGGCGATCAGGTCCTTGGTGCTGGTCTTGCCCGCGGAGCCGGTGAGGGCCACGAGGGTCGCGCCGAGCCGTTCGACGACATGGCGGGCGAGGGCGCCGAGAGCCGTCTGCACGTCGTCGACGACGATGGCGGGCACGCCGACGGGGCGGGACGCCAGGACGGCGGCCGCGCCGGCCGCGATCACCGCCCCGGCGTAGTCGTGCCCGTCCACGCGTTCGCCGACGAAGGCGACGAAGAGGCTGCCGGACTCCACTTCACGGGAGTCTCTGACGACCGGTCCGGTGACCTGTAGCGCCGGATCCGGTATGTCGTACGTCTGCCCGCCGACGACTGCTGCGATCTCGGCGAGAGAAAGGGCGATCACAAGTTCATCCCTGGGTCTGCTGGATAGCTTCGCGAAGCACCTGGCGGTCGTCGAAGGGACGCACCACCCCGGCGATGTCCTGGCCCTGCTCGTGGCCCTTGCCCGCGACCAGCACGGTGTCTCCCGGCTTTGCGCGCGCGACGGCCGCGGCGATGGCGGCGGCCCGGTCCTCGAAGACCTGGACCTCGCCGCGCTCGTGCGCCGGCACTTCGGCGGCGCCCGCGAGCATCATGGCGAGGATCGCCAGCGGATCCTCGGAACGGGGGTTGTCGGACGTGAGGACGGCGGTGTCGGCGAGCCGGGCCACGGCCGCGCCCATCGGCTTCCGCTTGGTCTTGTCACGGTCGCCGCCGCAGCCGAGCACCACGTGCAGGCTGCCCTCGGTCACCTTGCGCAGGGCGCGCAGGACGGATTCGACGGCGTCCGTCTTGTGGGCGTAGTCGACGACGGCGAGGTACGGCTGGCCCACGTCCACGCGCTCCAGCCGGCCCGGGACCCCCGGGACGGCGGCGACGCCGTCCGCGGCGGTCTGCGGGTCGAGTCCGGCGGCCGCGAGGGCGACGATCGCGGCGAGGGCGTTGGCCACGTTGAAGGGGCCCGCGAGCGGCGAGCGGGCGGTGATCCGCTCGCCCTTGGGGCCGACCGCGGTGAATGTCGAGTCCATCGGACCGACTTCGACGTTCTCGGCGCGCCAGTCGGCGTCCGGGTAGCCCTCGGCGGAGAAGGTGACGACCGGGACGGTTGCCTCCCCGGAGAGCCGGCGACCGTACTCGTCGTCGAGGTTCACGACGCCGAGCCGGCTGCGTCTGGCCGTGAACAGCTGGGCCTTGGCCTGGAAGTAGTCCTCCATGCCCGTATGGAACTCCATGTGTTCCGGGCTGAGGTTGTTGAAGACGGCGACGTCGAAGACGCAGCCGTCGACGCGGCCGAGGACCAGCGCGTGGCTGGAGACCTCCATCGCGACCGAGTCGACCCCGCGCTCGCGCATGACGGCGAACAGCGCCTGGAGGTCGGTGGCCTCGGGCGTGGTGCGTTCCGACTTGATGCGCTCGTCGCCGATGCGCATCTCGACCGTGCCGATCAGGCCGGTGGAGTGGACCGTCTTCAGACCACCCTCGATGAGATAGGCCGTCGTGGTCTTGCCGGAGGTGCCCGTGATGCCGATCTGGAGGAGATCGCGCCCCGGGTGGCCGTAGATGGTGGCCGCCAGCTCTCCCATCGATCCGCGCGGGTTCTCGACGACGAGGACCGGCAGACCGGTGGCCGCGGCACGATCGGCGCCGGTCGGGTCGGTGAGCACGGCGACGGCGCCGAGACCGGCCGCCTGGGTCACGAAGTCGGCTCCGTGAAGACGGGCACCGGGCAGGGCGGCGTACACGTCGCCGGGCCGCACCGCCCGGGAGTCATGGGTGATGCCCGTGACCCCGGCGTCGCTCGCCGGCTTCTCGGCGCCCAGCTGATCGGCCAGCTCCGCGACGGGGATGGCGGAGACGTGAACCGGACGCGGCGGCCCCGGATATGTCACAGGGACGCCCTTCTGGGTGGTTTGGGACTGATCAGCTTGTGGCACGGCGGTGAGCGTACCGGGCTCACCCCCGGCGGGGCGAAGCGAGGGCGCGGACGGGGTGTGCGGGGAGGGCTGGTTCCCGGGGTCCGGGGTGATCGTTGTCACGAGTGGTTCCTGGTCCGTTGTGCGTGAGGGCTGATCAGGGCGTGCGGTCGGGGGCGGTCACGGCTTGAACTCCACGGGCAGACGGGCGGCGGGCGCGCCGGTGGGCGGGACCTGAAGGGTCTTGAGGGCGAACTCCATCACCTGCTTGAAGACGGGTCCGCAGATCTGGCCGCCGTAGTAGCTGCCCTTCGTGGCGTTCTGGATCGCGCAGTAGACGGTGATCCGGGGCTTGTCGGCGGGGGCGAAGCCGGCGAAGGAGGAGGTGTAGCCGTGGTACTTCCCGGTGGCCGGATCCACGCGGTTGGCCGTACCCGTCTTGCCCGCGACCCGGTACCCGGGGATGCGCGCCCTGATGCCGGTGCCCTGCTTGTCGTCCACCACGGACTCCAGCATCTGGGCGAGTGTCTTCGCCGCCTTCTCGCTCACGACCCGGGTCTTCCTCGGCTCGGCGGCGGGTGTGAAGCGGCCGTCGGGCCCCTTCGTGCCGCGCACCAGGGTCGGTTCGACGCGGACGCCGCCGTTGGCGATCGTCGAGTAGACGGAGGCCGCCTGCATCGCGTTGATCGACACTCCCTGGCCGAAAGGGATCGTGTACTGCTGCGAGGTCGACCACTTGTCGGCGGGAGCGAGGATGCCCGCCGTCTCGCCGGGGAAACCGAGCCCGGTGTGGCTGCCGATGCCGAACTTGCGCAGATACGAGTAGAGGACCTGGTTGGCCTGTTTCTGGGTCTTTCCGAGCTGGCCGGTCGCCAGGATGGTGCCGATGTTGCTGGACATGGCGAGCACGCCGTTGAGCGTGAGGTTCCAGGTCTTGTGGTCGACGTCGTCCTGGAAGAGCCGGTCGCCGCGGTGCAGCCGGTTGGGCACGACGACATGGGTCGCGGGCGTCGCCGCGTTCTCCTGGAGGACGGCGGCCATCGACATCAGCTTGGCGGTGGAGCCGGGCTCGTACGCATCCTGGAGCGCCGCGTTGCCCATGGCCGCCGCGTCGGCCTGGGTGAGGTCGTTGGGGTCGAAGCCGGGCGCGTTGGCCATGGCGAGGACCTGGCCGGTCCTCGTGTCCTGCACTATCACGTAGCCGCGGTCCGCCCCGGACTTCTTCACCTGCTCGCTGATGGCGTCCTGCGCGGCCCACTGGATGTCCCGGTCGATGGTGAGCTCCACGTCGGAACCGGCCACGGCCGGTGTCTCGGTGGAACCCACGGTCGGCACCTGGCGGCCCCCGGACTGGGCGTAGCGGATCTTGCCGTCCTTGCCGGTGAGCTCCTTGTCCAGCTGCTGCTCGATGCCGCCGCCGCCCTTGCCCTCGGCGTTGACCCAGCCCAGTATCCCGGCGGCGAGGTCGCCGTTCGGGTACACCCGCTTGCTGGCCGGTACCGCGAGGACGCCCGCGAGGACGTTGACCGTGCTCCGGTCGGTCTCGGCCTTGGTCCCGAGCGTGCTCTTCAGGTCCTTGATCTGCTGCCAGACCTGGGGGGTGCGGCGGTGCGCGAGGAGGACGTAGCGGGTGTTTTCCGTCCGCAGCTTCCTGGCGACGGTGTCGACGTCCTGGCCGATGATCGGGCCGAGGAGCGCGGCGGCCTGTTCGGGGGCGTCCCCCACCTCGGTGGCCCCGCGGGTGAACATCGTCGGGTCCGCGGTGATGTCGTACGCGTCCACGCTCGTCGCCAGCTCGACGCCGTCCCGGTCGGTGATCCCGCCGCGCTCGGCGGCCAGGGTGCGCCCGACGTAGCGGTTCTGCTCGGCCTTGGCGGCGTAGGTGCCCGCGTCCACGGCCTGCACCTGGAGCAGCCGTACGACGAACGCGATCATCACCAGCGTCAGGGCGAGGCTGACCATGCGCAGACGGGGGCGCGGACTGCCGAGCCGGATGAGACGCGGGCCGTCGGAGCGGTTCGCGGCCGGGCGGCGTACCGGGCGGGCACCCGGCCCCGGACGGTTCCGGCCGGCGGGGCGCGCGGGCCTGGCGGGGCCGGGCACCCGGCGGCGCGGCGGTTCCCTGTCGGACACTTCCGTCACCTGCCAGGGGTCGTGGGGGGCTGTGTGGACGCTCCCGCGGAGCGCTGCCGCGAGCCGGGAGCCGGTGTCGCGCCGCGCGCCGGACCCGCGGCCCGGCTCGGGGTGCGGGCCGGGGACGGGGCGAGGACCTCGGGCGGGGGAACCATCGGGGCGCGCGCGGCGGAGCCGGTGGCTCCGGGAACGCCCTTGACCTTGCCGTCGGGGCCGAGGAAGGCCGGATCGCCGCCGGGGACCATGCCGAGTTCGCGGGCGCGGCGCTGGAGGGCGTCGGGAGCCGAGTAGGCGTCCACGTCCCGCTGGAGGGCCTGTTCCTCGTCGGTCAGGCTCTTGGTCTCCTTCTGGAGGTCGTCGAGGCGGAACGCGCCTTCGCTGAGCGCCGAGTTCAGCACGAGGAGCCCGATGAGGCCGCCGCCGAGGAGAAGGACGACCAGGAGGACGAAGGGGGTGCGGGCCGCCTGCCCGGCCCCGGTCGGGAGGAGCCGCGCGAGCCGGGCGGCCCGTCCCCTGAGTTCGGGTCTGCCGCTCACGCGCCCTCCCTGTGGCTCTGGTGCGCCGCCTTCACGGCCGCTCCATGGGTCCGGTTCCCCTATTCACGAAACCACCGTGCGTCCGGTTCCCGGGCCCGGGGAACCGGCGCGGGTCCGGATGCCCGGTCCCCGCCGTCCGGCGGGTCCGGGAATCGGGCCCACGGCGTCGCGCGAGCCCGGGTTTCCGCCTCACGGCCCCTCCTTCTCCCCGCGCCTCACTCGGCGGACTCCTCGCGGATGCGCTCCGCTCCCCGCAGCCGGGCGGGAGCGGCGCGCCGGTTCTCGGCGACCTCTTCCTCGGTGGGAAGTTCGGCACCGCGGGTGAGGAGCTTGAGCCGGGGCTGGTAGCGCTCGGGGACCACCGGCAGTCCGGGCGGCGCGGTGTTGGCGGCGCCGGCCGCGAACACCTGCTTGACCAGCCGGTCCTCCAGCGAGTGGTACGACAGCACGGCGATGCGGCCGCCGACGGCGAGGGCCTTCACGGCCGCGGGAATCGCCCTCTCCAGGACACTCAGTTCGCCGTTGACCTCGATGCGCAGCGCCTGGAAGGTGCGCTTGGCGGGGTTGCCGCCGGTGCGCTTGGCCGCCTGGGGCAGCGCGTCACGGATCAGCTCGACGAGCCGCGCGCTGTTGGTGAAGGGGTCCTTCTCGCGCTCGCGCACGACCGCGGAGACGATCCGCTTGGCCTGCTTCTCCTCGCCGTACGCCCGCAGGATCCGCACCAGTTCGCCCGGCGGGTAGGTGTTGAGCACCTCGGCGGCGCTCATGCCGGTCGTCTGGTCCATGCGCATGTCGAGCGGGGCGTCCTGCGCGTACGCGAACCCCCGGTCGGCCTCGTCGAGTTGCATGGACGAGACACCGAGGTCGAACAGGACGCCCTGGACGCGCGGGATGTCCAGGCGGTCGAGCACCTCGGGCAGTTCGTCGTAGACGGCGTGCACCAGGGCGGCGCGGTCGCCGTAGGGGGCGAGCCGCTCTCCGGAGAGGCGCAGCGCCTCCTTGTCACGGTCCAGGGCGACGAGCCGCACTCCGGGGAACCGGGTGAGCAGTGCCTCGCTGTGACCGCCGAGCCCGAGCGTGCAGTCGACGACCACGGCTCCCGGCTCGGCGAGGGCCGGGGCCAGCATGTCCAGGCACCGCCGGAGCATGACCGGGACGTGTCGGCTCTGTCCCTCCGGTCGCCCGCTGTCACCCTCGTCGGGAAGCGCTTCGCGCCCTTTCATTCCGGGCCCTCTCAGGTCCGGCGCGGCCGTACGCACCGCCGGGTCCCCACCCGCTCGGGAAGGGGAGGCCTGCCGGCGCCGGATGAATGGCGTCAGCCGACCGGGAGCAGGAGGAGGCCGAGCCGTACGTACGCGCCGCGCACGCGGGGAAACTCCGGAAAGTCGCCGGGTCTCCTGGGAAAACAGTCCAACGGGGAGAGCCTCGCCTCCCGCTTCGCGTCACTTTAGTCCACGGTGTCGCGCGGTCAACCAACTGGCTTGCGCGTCGCGGACGGCGCTCGGACCGAAGCCGCGGATCCGGAAGAATCACCCGAACGGGCACGTCGTCACCGCCCGTGTGGATTACCTCACAACAAGCCGCGATGACATTCTTTGTCCCCTCTCACAACAGGACCGGCCCAGGCGTGACCAGTAACGTCACAGGTATGTCGACTTCCGCATCTGTTCCCGTCGAACCCGAAGACGTCATAGACGACGAGCGCACGGTCACCGACCGACTCGTCGACGCGAACGGGAAATACGCCGCCGCCTTCTCCGACCCGGGAATGGACGCCCGCCCCGTGCTGCGGGTCGCCGTGGTCGCGTGCATGGACGCCCGTCTCGACCTGCACGCCGCGCTCGGCCTGCAGCTCGGCGACTGCCACACCATCCGCAACGCGGGCGGCGTGGTCACCGACGACGTGATCCGCTCCCTCACCATCAGCCAGCGCGCCCTCGGCACCCGCAGCGTGGCCCTCATCCACCACACCGGCTGTGGCCTGGAATCCCTCACGGAGGAGTTCCGGCACGACCTGGAGATGGAGGTCGGCCAGCGTCCCGCCTGGGCGGTCGAGGCCTTCCGGGACGTCGAGCAGGACGTACGGCAGTCGATGCAGCGCGTGCGCACCTCCCCTTTTCTGGTGCACACCGACGACGTACGGGGCTTCGTCTTCGACGTCACGACGGGCCTGCTGCGGGAGATCGACCCCTCCTGACGGGCCCCGCCGGAGCCCCCGGTCGTCGGCCCTCCGCAGCTCGTGGGACCCTCTCTGCACCAAAACCCCGGCTGTCCGGTGCCCAAAGAGCCGTAAGAACTGACATATCGCGGCCACTTGTCCACAGGCGGATGACACGAACCGGTAACGGCAACAAGAATGCGGGTGTGGCGTCACGCGGAACCTTTCGCGCGTGGTGCCCGTGTTTCGGGGTGGGCCGGTCCGCACAGGGCGTCGGCCCGAACGGGCCTAGGAGGGCCGGGTGACGACCTATGACGATCGAGCGAGCCTCACAGATCTGACCGCCACTGCGGAGCGTGTCCGCAGTTCGGTGGAAGGAGTGATCGAAGGCAAGCCTGAGGTCGTACGGCTTTCGCTGACCGTGCTGCTCGCCGAGGGCCATCTTCTGATCGAGGATGTACCGGGCGTCGGCAAGACCATGCTGGCCAAGGCGCTGGCACGTTCCATCGACTGCTCGGTGCGGCGCATCCAGTTCACGCCCGACCTGCTGCCCTCGGACATCACGGGTGTGTCGATCTGGGACCAGCAGCGCCGGGACTTCGAGTTCAA
The DNA here is from genome assembly GCF_036063235.1 of Streptomyces sp. NBC_00386. NCBI lineage: Bacteria > Bacillati > Actinomycetota > Actinomycetes > Kitasatosporales > Streptomycetaceae > Streptomyces > Streptomyces sp. NBC_00386. Next base: position 6,864,745 of record NZ_CP107950.1, on the reverse strand, counting down.
GCCGGGCGCGATCTTCGCGCAGATCGTGATCGGCGACGAGATCAACCGCGCTTCGCCGAAGACGCAGTCCGCGCTCCTGGAGTCGATGGAGGAGCGCCAGGTCACCATCGACGGGCAGACCTACGAACTGCCCAGCCCGTTCATGGTGGTGGCCACCCAGAACCCGGTCGAGATGGAGGGCACCTACCCTCTGCCGGAGGCCCAGCGCGACCGCTTCATGGCCCGTGTCTCCATCGGCTACCCCAGCGCGGAAGCCGAACTGCAGATGCTGGACATCCACGGCGGCGCGAGCCCGCTGGACGACCTCCAGCCGGTCGCCCACGCGCACGACATCGTGAAACTGATCGACGCGGTCCGCACGGTCCATGTCGCCGACCCGGTGCGCCGCTACGCGGTGGACCTCGTGGCCGCCACGCGCGTCCACCCCGACCTGAGACTCGGCGCCTCACCGCGTGCCACGCTGCATCTGCTGCGCGCGGCGAAGGCGTCCGCCGCTCTCAGCGGCCGGGATTTCGCGCTGCCGGACGATGTGCAGGCGCTCGCCGTCGCGGTCCTGGCCCACCGCCTGCTGCCCACGGCCCAGGCGCAGTTGAACCGTCGCACGTCCGAGCAGGTCGTGCAGGAGATCCTCCAGCGCACCCCGGTGCCCGCCGCTCCCCAGCAGTCCGGCCTCTCGATGGGCCGGGGCGCGCCCACGTTCGGTCAGCAGCCGCCCCGGAGGCTGTGATGACGCAGGCGAGCACGGGGCACACCGCCGAGGGGGACAAGGGCGGGCTGCGCACCGCGCTCGCCGGGCTCACCACACGCGGTCGCTCGTTCCTGGCCGCCGGTGTGGCCGCGATCATCTGCGCGTACGTGCTGGGGCAGAACGATCTGCGCCGGGTCGGCCTGCTCCTCGCGATCGTGCCGCTGCTCTGCGCGGCCGTGCTGTACCGCACCCGCTACCGGGTCGCGGGCAGCCGCAGGCTCTCCCCCGGGCGCGTGCCCGCGGGCTCCGAGGCCCGCGTGCATCTGCGCATGGACAACATCTCGCGGCTGCCCACCGGCCTGCTGATGCTCCAGGACAAGGTTCCGTACGTCCTCGGTCCGCGCCCCCGCTTCGTGCTGGACCGGGTGGAGGCGGGCGGCCGCCGCGAGGTGTCCTACCGGGTCCGCTCGGACCTGCGCGGCCGCTATCCGCTGGGCCCGCTGCAACTGCGGCTGACCGACGCGTTCGGCATGTGCGAGCTGACCCGCGACTTCTCGGCGTACGACACCCTGACCGTCATACCGCGCGTGGAGGCGCTGCCACCGGTGCGGCTGACCGGCGACGCGAAGGGGTACGGCGACGGGCGGCAGAGCTCGCTCGCCCTGGCCGGCGAGGACGACATCATTCCGCGCGGGTACCGCTACGGCGACGACCTGCGCCGTGTGCACTGGCGGCTGACCGCCCGCTACGGCGAGCTGATGGTCCGCCGCGAGGAACAGCCCCAGCGCTCCCGCTGCACCGTGCTGCTGGACACCCGGGGCATCGCCTTCCAGGGCGTGGGACCCGACTCGGCCTTCGAATGGGCGGTCTCGGGAACGGCGTCCACGCTGCTGCACATGCTCGAACGGAGCTTCTCGGTACGCCTTCTGACGGACACCGGCAGTTCGGTGCCCGGCGAGGGCTCCGACGGGTTCGCGGGCGCGAGCCAGGAGTCGGCGGACGCGGCGGGGATGATGATGGACACGCTCGCCGTCGTCGACCACTCGGACGGCACGGGCCTGTCCCGGGCGTACGAAGTGCTGCGCGGCGGCAACGAAGGACTGCTGATCGCCTTCCTCGGCGATCTCGACGAGGAGCAGGCGGACGTGCTCGGCAAGATGCGCCAGCGCAGCGGCGGGGCCATCGCGTTTCTGCTGGACAGTGAGTCCTGGGTGCGGGAGCCGGCCGAGGCGCCCGGCCCGTCGGACGAGGGCACGGACCCGCTGCGCATGCTGCGCGAGGCTGGCTGGACCGCCGTGAGGGTGCCGCGGGGGGCGTCGCTCGCCGGGCTGTGGCGCGAGGCGGACCGTCAGCGCACGCATGTGGCGTCGACGGGTACTACCGCGGGGGATGGTGGCGTATGAGCGGGCGGGCCCGATTGGCGCTGTGGGCGGCGGCGGCCACGATGATGACGTCGAGCGCGCTGCTGCCGCTGGTGAGCCCGGCGACGTGGATCTTCCAGGCGGCGTTCCTGCTGGCCGTGCAGACCGGTGTCGGAGCGCTGACCCGGCGGGTCCCGCTGGCCCGGCCGCTGACCGTGGCGGCGCAGGCGCTGGCGACGCTGATGCTGCTGACGCTGGTCTTCGCCCGGCAACAGGCCCTCGCCGGGATCGTCCCCGGGCCCGAGGCCTTCCAGCACTTCTCGGCACTGCTCCAGGCGGGCGCCGACGACATCGGCAGGTACTCGATCCCGGCTCCGCTGTCGGACGGGATCCGGCTGATGGTGGTCGGCGGCGTCCTGGTGATCGGGCTCGTGGTGGACACCCTCGCGGTGACCTACCGCAGCGCCGCGCCCGCCGGCCTTCCGCTGCTCGCCCTGTACTCGGTCGCCGCGGGCCTCTCCAAAGGCGGCGCGGGCTGGCTGTGCTTCCTGCTCGCGGCAGTCGGCTATCTGATGCTGCTGCTGGCCGAGAGCCGGGACCGGCTCTCGCAGTGGGGCCGCGTCTTCGGCGGAGCGGCCCGGGCACCCGGCCAGGAGTCCGCGAGCGGTGTCGTCGCGCCCGTCCGCTTCGGGCGGCGGATCGGGGCGGTCGCAGTGGTCGTCGCCCTGTTCGTGCCGTTCATGCTGCCCGGGCTCGACGGCGGTCTGCTGGACGGCGCGGGCCGGGGCATCGGCAACGGCACCGGGGGCGGCGGCACGATCGCCGCGGTGAACCCGCTGGTCTCGCTCCGCGACAGCCTGAACGTGGACGAGGACCGCACGGTCTTGACGTACCGCACGGACACCGCGGACACACAGAACCTGTATCTGCGGATCGTCTCGCTGGACGACTTCGACGGCACGGCGTGGAAGCCGGCGCAGCGCCACATCGTGGACGTGCCGAAGACGTTCCCGGCGCCGGTCGGTCTGGACGGCCAGGTCAAGCGGGCGGCGATCCGGACCCGGATCGCGGCGGCCGACTGGTACGCGCAGGACTGGCTGCCGATGCCGTATCCGGCCAGCAAGGTGGACATCAAGGGCAGCTGGCGTTACGAACCCGTGGGACGCACCCTCGTCGGTGACCACGGACAGAACACCCGTGGCGTGCGGTACGAGGTCACGAGCCTGATGGTGGAGCCGACGGCGCAGCAGCTGGCGGGCGCCCCGGAAGCCTCGCCCGCGATGAGGCGCGAGTACACCAAGGTTCCGAGGTCGCTGCCCGCTGTGGTGGCGAAAACGGCCCGCAAGGTCACCGCGGGCTCGGCCAACCACTACGAGCAGGCGGTCAAACTCCAGGACTACTTCGCGGTCAGCGGCGACTTCCGGTACAACACCCAGGTCCAGGCCGGCAGCGGCTCCGCCGCGATCGCGAACTTCCTGAAGGAGAAGGAGGGCTTCTGCGTCCACTTCTCCTTCGCGATGGCCTCGATGGCGCGCACCCTCGGGATTCCGGCCCGCGTGGCGGTCGGCTTCACGGCGGGGACCCCGCAGGCGGACGGTTCGATGGCGGTGGGGCTGCGGGACGCGCATGCCTGGCCCGAGCTGTACTTCGAGGGCGTGGGCTGGACCCGTTTCGAGCCGACCCCGAGCCGGGGTTCGGTGCCGTCGTACACCCAGACGAACACGCCGGGCGAGATCGAGTCCGCGGCCCCGAAGCCGACGTTCTCGACGTCCGCGGCGCCCTCGGCCGAGCCGTCGGCGAGCGAGAGCTGCTCGTCCCAGCTGCGGAAGCTGGCGGCCTGCCCGGACCAGTCCGCGGCGACGGCGCTCGGCCCCGGGGACGACGACGGGTCCTGGACGATGATCCTCCTCCTGACGCTGGCCGGGCTCCTGGTCCTGGGAGTGCTGCTGCTGCCCATGCTGTGGCGGATGCGGGTACGGGCGGTCCGGCTCGGCGGCCACGGCCGCACCGAGGCGGACGTGGCGGCGTACACGCTGGGGGCCTGGTCGGAGGTGACCGATACGGCGTGGGACTACGGGATCGGGCCGACGGAGTCGCAGACACCGAGGAAGGCGGCCGAGCGGATCGTCGAGCTCGGGAAACTGGATCCGGAGACCGCGGCGGCGGTGTACCGGCTGGCCGTGGCCGTGGAGCTGGTTCTCTACGCTCCGCACCCCCGGCCGGTGGCGGGCCTCGCGAACGACGCGCGCCGGGTCGGGGAGTCCTTCAGGACGTCCGCGAGCGGTCCCGCGCGCCTGCGTGCTCTCCTCCTCCCCCGTTCGGCCGTCCGGGTGATCTGGATGGCCTCGGCCGCCTGGACAGCTCTGAGAACCCGGCTGTCCGCCCGTCGGCAGGCCCTGTTGCACCGCCCGTCGCGCCAGAACGGCTGACGCGGACCGGCCCAGGTCCCTCGCCAGGCTTGAGCGTTCCCGGCCTGGCGGGGGCCGGCCTGGCGGGCCCGGCACCACGGGGCCGACGCTTCGGGGTCGGTGCTACGGGGCCGACGCTTCGGGGTCAATACGTCGGGGTCGATACGTCGAGCTTGGTGCTTCGGGCTTAGTGCTTCGAGGGCCGGTGCTTCCGGGGCTTCGGCCGCACATACGCGTGAAGGGGCGTCCACCCGGATGTGGGTGGACGCCCCTTCACGCGTATGTCTGCGGCGGCGAAGCCGGAGGCTCAGTTGCCGCCCTGCTCGTCGCGACGACGCTGCCAGCGCTGTTCGATGCGGTCCATCATGGAGCGGCGTTGTCGGCTCTGCCGACGAGCGGCGGGCGAGCCCGGCACGGTCGGCTGCTCACCCGGCTTGGGAGCTTTGCGCCAACCGGTGACGGCGAGCACCGCACAGCCCAGCATGACGAGGAAGCCCACCACGCTCAGCCAGATCTGAACCGCGACCATTCCAGCCATGAGGAGCGCAATACCAACCAGGAAGCCGACGACCGCCTGGTAGACCCGTCGCCGGGTGTACGTACGCAGCCCGCTTCCCTCAAGCGCTGTCGCGAACTTGGGATCTTCGGCGTACAGCGCTCGCTCCATCTGCTCGAGCATTCGCTGCTCGTGCTCCGAGAGCGGCACGGAGTCCTCCTCATCGTGCAGTCGCCGGGGCGACCGGGGGTCCCCTTCAGGATAGGCAGGGAATCGGCCCCGTGAAACCCGCCCTCTACGCCAATTCGCCGACCGGAACCCTTCATGGCGCCCCGATGCGCTGAGGCGTGCATTCCCCAGCGAACGGTCCGTCATGCCGGACGGTCTCCCCCGATCATACGGCGCCGAGCACTCGATCGGGTGGTCTGTGGTGTACTCCATCTGCCGCCAAGCCCCTGATCAGCGCCGCACCACGGGGGCCGCTCAGTCCTCCGTGGCCCCTCGGGCCTCACCGAGCACATGGAGCTGCGTGGCCACGGAGTGGAAGGCGGTGAGCTCGGCCGCCGCCGCCTCCAGCTTCAGCAGGGCCTCCAGCGCACCCGGCTCGGTGTCCACCAGGACCCCCGGCACCAGGTCCGCGAAGACCCGTACACCGTGCACGGCGGCGACATGCAGGCCGGCGCCCGCGACCAGGGAGGTGAGCTGGTCGGCGGTGAACCGGTGCGGAACGGGATCACTCTCGCCCCAGCGTCCGTCCGGGTCGTCGAGCGCGTACCGGGCCTCCTTGAAGTGCCCGGCGAGGGCACGGGCCAGCACGGCACCGCCCAGGCCCGCGGCGAGGAGGCTGAGCACGCCCTCGGGGCGCAGCGCGTCCACGACGTTGCGGACACCCTCGGCCGGGTCGTCCACGTATTCGAGGACGCCGTGGCACAGCACGGCGTCGTAGCGGCCTCGTTCGACCACGTCGAAGAGGCCGTGGGCGTCGCCCTGGACACCCTGCACGCGGTCGGCGACGCCGGCCTCGGCGGCACGCCGCTCCAGCGCGAACAGCGCGTTCGGGCTGGGGTCGACGACGGTGACACGGTGGCCGAGGCGGGCGACGGGCACGGCGAAGTTGCCACTGCCGCCGCCCGTGTCGAGCACGTCGAGCGACTCCCGCCCTGCGGCCTTGACCTGACGGTCCAGGGCGTCCTTGAGGACCTCCCAGACCACGGCGGTACGGAGAGAAGCGCGGGGGCGCATCGGGTCCGACACGGCAGTTGACTCCTCGGCGCGGCACCGCCTGTTGAACGGCGGAGCGATCTTCGGGCCTCCCGGTGGGGAGGCATCAGGCGCCTCCACCCTATTGCCTCCGCCACCGTGACCGGCCCTCCGTCTCACGCGCGCCGGATCGCGCGGGGCGTGCGCGCCGGATCGCCCGCCCGTCCGGGGTTCGCTCCCGTCAACCCGCGTCCGGAACCTCCCTGTCCACGCCGTCCGCCCTGTCCCGGTTCCGGCTCTGGTCCCGGTCTCCGTCCTGGCGCGGCTGGGGCAGCACGGGCTGCAACGCCAGCATCCGCTCGACCAGGCGCAGGAACATGGCGACGTCGCGTATGAGGTCGTCGGCGTCACGGGTCGTGGCCGCCCCCTGGATGCCGGCCTCCGCGCGGGCACGGCGGGTGGCCCCGGAGGCGAACAGCGCGCTCCACTCGGTCAGTTCGGGAGCGATCTCCGGGAGGACTTCCCAGGCGCTGCGGATTCGGGCCCTGCGCCGCGACGAGGGCTCCGGACGGGCACGCGCGGCGAGGACGGCGGCGGCGGTGCGCAGCGCGGCCAAGTGGGCCGTCGCGTAACGCTCGTTGGAGGTCTCCAGTGCCGTCGCCTCGTCAAGTCCGGCGCGGGCCTGGGAGAGCAGGTCGAGGGCGGCGGGCGGGGCCGTGGCCCGGCGGAGCACGGGGTGGACGTCGCCCGCCGGTCCGGTGGTCAGTGAGGGGGCAGGGCCGGTGGCGCGGCGCCGACGGGCGGCGGCTGCGGAAGTGTTGGCCATGACGAACCTCCTGTCGTCGTGTGACGGCACTGTGGCCGTATGTGCCCATCGTGCGGTATGCCACTGACAATCCGTTCTGACCTGCACTTTTGCTTCGATCGAAAGTTCGGGTTAGTTTTTGCACTGACCAGTCAGTTCAAAAGTAGTTCGATGTGTTCCAGAGGATGGGGGAGCTGTGGACGGTCCGCACGGACTGCGTGTCACGGCCGAGGACTTCGGACTCGAAGGACCCCGCGGGTGGGCTTTCCGCGGGGTCCGTCTCGACGCGGAACCCGGATCGCTCATCGCGATCGAGGGGCCGTCGGGATCCGGCCGCACCTGCCTGTTGCTCGCCCTCACGGGCCGGATGAAGGCCACCGAGGGGACGGCGGCCGTGGGTTCGGCGAGGCTGCCGAAGCAACTGGCCGCGGTGCGCCGGACCAGCGCGCTCGCGCACGTGCCCGGTGTCACGGACCTCGACCCCGCGCTGACCGTCGGGGAGCACCTGCGGGAACGGGCCCTGCTCCAGCGGCGGTTCGGGGGTTCGCTGCGCGCCCTGCTGCGGCCTCGCGGTGAGCGGGCGGGAGAGGCCTCGTCGCGGATCGGCGCCGCACTGGCCTCCGCCGGGCTCGACCCGGACACCCTTCCCAAGGGACCGAGGACCGCGGTCCGTGATCTGGAACGGGTCGAGACGCTGCGGCTGTCCCTCGCGCTGGCCCTGATCGGCCGCCCACGGCTGCTCGGCGTCGACGACACCGACCTCAAGCTCTCGGACGCCGAACGGTCCGAGGTCTGGGCCCTGTTGACGTCTCTCACCGAGTCCGGCACGACGGTCGTGGCGGTGTGCAGCAAGGCTCCCGAGGGCGCCGTCGTCGTCTCCACCGCACCGGCCACCACGGCGAGGACCGCCGACGGAGAGGCCCCCGACACCGTCCCACCCGCCACACCCGCCGAGCCCGTCAAGCCGTCCGAAGACGGCGCCGGTACCGCCGACACGACCGCCGCCGCGAACAAAGACGCGGACGTAGACCCGGACCCGGTCGCTGACGCGGACCCGGTCGCAGACAAAGACGCAGACACCGCCGCCACCACCACCGCCGCCGACAGCGACAGCGACAGCGACAGCGACAGCGGGAACCGCGACAGGAAGACGGCCGATGCGCTCGCCTGAACTGGCCCTTCTCGAACTCCGCCGCTTCGGCCGGGGCAAGCTCCCGCGCGCCGCCCTGGTCGCGCTCCTGCTGCTGCCCCTGCTCTACGGCGCCCTCTATCTGTGGTCGTTCTGGGACCCGTACGGCCGTCTCGACCGCATCCCCGTGGCGCTGGTGAACGCCGACGAGGGAGCGACGGCCGACGGCCGCAGGGTCACCGTCGGGGACACCATCACCAAGGGGCTGCGCGACAGCGACACCTTCGAGTGGCACGAGGTGAGCCCGGCCGAGGCCCGCCGGGGCGTGGAGGACGGCACGTACTACCTGTCGCTGACCATGCCGGGCGACTTCAGCAGGAGGATCGCGTCCAGCTCCGGGACCTCTCCCGAGACGAGCGCGCTCCAGGTGCGGACCAACGACGCGAACAACTACATCGTCGGGCAGATCTCCCGCACGGTGTTCAGCGAGGTACGGACGGCCGCCTCCACGAAGGCCTCGCGTTCGTTCCTCGACAAGATCTTCATCTCGTTCTCGGACATCCACGGGAAGACCGTGCAGGCGGCCGACGGCGCCGACCGGCTCAACAGCGGCATCGGCAGGGCCAAGAAGGGCTCCAAGGATCTCGCCGACGGTCTGGAGGAGGCCAAGAAGGGCAGCGGAAAGCTCTCCGGGGGTCTCAGGAAGCTCACCACGGGCGCGGGCGACCTGGAGGACGGTTCGCGGCAGGTCGCGGACGGCACCCGGGCGCTGGCCGGCAAGGTCGACGGAGTCGCGGACAAGGTGGGCCCCTTCCTGGAGGACAACGAGAAGTCGATCGGCGACACCGCCCGGCTGGTCGCCGACTCCGCCGCGGGGATCCGCCACAACCTCGGCACCCTGGTGAAGACCGCTCCGGCCGCGGCCAAGGGCGCGCGCACCGCTTCCGACGCGCTGAACGCCGTCCACCGCTCGCGGTGCGAGACCCTGCCGGTCCCCGACCCGGCGTGTCCCGAGCTGACGAAGGCGGCGGAGGCCGCCGCGGACGTCGTCGAGGTCGCCGACGACGTGAACGCCCTGATCGGCGACCAGGACGGCGACCTCGTCGAACTGGACAAGAACCTGGCGACGCTGGAGAAGCAGGCGCGCGCCCTCGCCGATCGCTCGCCGCATCTCGCCGAGGACCTCGACGACGCCGTCTCCAAGATCGACAAGCTGAACGAGGGTGCCGCCGCGGTCGCCAGGGGCTCGAAGCGGCTGCACTCCGGTCTCGGCACCGCCAGGACCGGTGCGGCCACCCTCGACAAGGGCGTCGGCCGGCTGAAGACCGGTGCGGGCGACCTCGACGGCGGCCTGTACAAGCTCGTCGGCGGCTCCGGGAAGCTGGCGGGCGGCCTGCACGACGGCGCCGAGCGGATCCCCGACTACGACAAGCCCGACCGCGACCTGCGGACCGAGGTCATGGCCGACCCGGTGCGAATGGCCTCCAGAGACCTGCACAAGGCGCCCAACTACGGCACCGGTTTCGCCCCCTACTTCATCCCGCTGTCCCTGTGGGTCGGCGCGATGGTGGCGTACATGCTGATCCAGCCGCTGAACCGGCGCGCGCTCGCGGCGGGCGCCTCGGCGTGGCGCATCGCGCTGGCGGGCTGGCTGCCGGTCGTCGTCGTCGGCATCCTTCAGACGGCCGCCCTGATGGCGGTGCTGCACTGGGCGATCGGACTCCAGATGGTCCGTGCGGCGGGAACGGTCGGCTTCCTGTTCCTGGTGACGGCCTGCTTCGCGGCGATCGTGCAGTGGCTGAACGCCCGCTTCGGAGCCGCGGGCCGGATCCTCGTCCTGGCCTTCCTGATGCTCCAGCTGACGTCGGCGGGCGGCACGTACCCCGTCCAGACCAGTCCGGGCTTCTTCAACGCGATCCACCCCTTCCTGCCGATGAGTTACATCGTCGAGGCCCTCCGCAGGCTCATCACCGGCGGCGGCCTGGAGCCGGTACGGACCGCGTGCGCCGTCCTGACGGCCTTCACGGTGGGCGCGCTCGCGCTCACCGCCCTGACGGCGCGCCGCAGGCAGGTCTGGACCCTCGACCGGCTGCACCCGGAGCTGAGCCTGTGACCACGCGCGCGGGTGCTCCTGTGACAATCGGAGCCATGGAAAGCAGCAGCACCACGGCGGGCGGCGGCAGCCGTCGCGAGGCGACCCGGCAGAAGCTCTACGAGGCGGCCGTCACCCTGATCGCCGAACAGGGCTTCTCCGCCACCACGGTGGACGAGATCGCCGAGCGGGCCGGGGTCGCGAAGGGCACGGTCTACTACAACTTCGCGAGCAAATCGGTCCTCTTCGAAGAGCTGCTGCGCCATGGCGTCGGGCTCCTCACCGCCTCGCTGCGGGAGGCGGCGGAGAAGACCGACCGGGACGGCGGCAGCAAGGTCGACGCACTGGACGCGATGATCCGGGCCGGGCTCGAATTCATCAACCGCTATCCGGCGTTCACCCAGCTCTACGTGGCGGAGCTCTGGCGTACCAACCGGGCCTGGCAGTCCACCCTGATGGTGGTGCGGCAGCAGGCGGTGGCGGTCGTCGAGGGCGTTCTGCGCGACGCGGTGACGGGCGGGGAACTCAGCGACGAGATCGACATTCCGCTGACCGCGGCGGCGCTGGTCGGGATGGTCCTCGTGGCCGCCCTGGACTGGCAGGCCTTCCAGCCGGAGCGCTCCCTGGACGACGTGCACGCGGCACTGTCCCGGCTGCTCCAGGGGCGGGTGAGCGGCCACCGCTGACACCGGGCGCGGCTCTCCGCCGGCCGCGCCGCCTCACGCCGTGCGCACGAAAGCGCCGGTCCGGTCGGCCGCTTCCCCCGCGGGCCGTCCGTACCGACGCTTTCGTCGTGCTCCCCCGTGTCCCCCCGTTGGGACCCCGTTCGGTCGTCCCCCGGGTTCCCCCGTGTCTCGCTCCCGCCGAGCGGGCCGGCGGAAGGAGCGGACAAGGGCGCGAGGTCCGTTCCGCCGCCCCGTGTCGGCGGTGCCGGAGCCGCGCCCCTTTCCGTGTCTCCACTCTCTCGTTCGCGCAGGTCGGACCCATCCGTGCGCCTACTCATCTCACCCAGTAGGTACGGATACTCAGACATACGTGCTCAACCCCAGGACACCCCCGTCGCTCCCTGGTTACGATCCCCTCCGTGTCCGTACTCCCCCTGGTCTTCACCAGCGGCTGGGCCAGCGGCGTCAACGCGTACGCGGTCGTGCTGCTCCTCGGCCTCTTCGGCGCCACCGGGCTGAGCGACGACGTCCCGGAGGCCCTGCAACGCCCTGAGATCCTGGTCACAGTCGGCGTTCTCTTCCTCTGCGAGGCGGTCGCCGACAAGATCCCGTACGTCGACTCGGTGTGGGACTCCGTGCACACCGTGATCCGGCCGGCGACGGGTGCCTGGGTCGGGGCGCTGCTCGCCGGGCAGAGCGGCTCGGTCTCGGATCTGACGGCGGCCCTGCTCGGCGGTTCGACGGCGCTCGCGAGCCACACGGTCAAGGCCGGGACACGGATGGCGGTCAACACCTCGCCGGAACCCTTCAGCAACATCGCCGTGAGCACCGTCGAGGATCTCGGGGTCGCGGGCGTCGTCACGCTGGCGGTCTTCCATCCCTGGGCCGCGGCGGTCGTGGCCGGTGCCCTGCTCTTCACCGGGCTCGCGGCGCTCTGCTTCCTTCTCTCGCGCGTCAGACGGTTCCTGCGCCGCCGGGCGCGGCGCCGGGAGGAGCGGCGGACGGCCGCGGCGGTGGGGCGGCGGCCCGGCGGGGCGCCGTACGCGGACCGTGACTGACGGGACTGTCGGTGGCGGCGGATAAAGTCGCCGCCATGGGACGGATTGCGGTGATCGGCGCCGGGATGGGCGCGATGGCGGCCGCCGCCCGGCTGGCCGTCGCGGGCCACCGGGTGGTGGTGTACGAGCGGACGGAGACGTACGGCGGTGCGGTGCGCCGCTTCGAGCGGGACGGGTTCGTGTTCGACACGGGCCCGGGGCTGCTGCCGGTGCCCGCGGTCTATCGCGACCTGTTCGTCAAGACCGGGAAGCGGCCGCTGGAGGAGTGCGTCGAGCTGGTGCAGGTCGACCCGTCGGCCGGCCATGTCTTCGCCGACGGCACCCGGGTGTCCCTGCCGAACGCCTCGCGCGCGGGTGTGCTCACCGCGCTGGACGAAGCGCTCGGCGACGGTGCGGGCGCGCGGTGGGGCGAGTTCCTGGTGCGGGCCCGGGAGGCGTGGGACCGCTCGCGCCGGCCGCTCCTGGAGGAGCCGCTGTGGCCCAACTGGACGGTGCTGGCCGAACGCGAGCCCTATCCCTCGGTGCCGCACAAGAAGCTGCTGCGCACCCGCCGGGCCGGGACCCTCGCCGAGGTCGCCGCCTGGGAGCTGCGCGACCCGCGCCTGACGGCCCTCCTGGAGAGCCACGCTCTGGCGTACGGGCTGGACCCGCGCGCCACCCCGGCGAGCGCCGCCGTGCTGCCGTACATGGACCACGCCTTCGGCAGCTGGTACGTGCGCGGCGGCATCCGGGAGCTGGCACGCGCCGTGTACGAGCGGTGCCTGGAGCGCAGGGTCGAGTTCCGTTTCGGGACCCCCGTCGGACGGATCGTCGAGAAGGACGGCCGGGCCGTCGGTGTGGAGCTCTCCCGGGACGGCTCCGCCGCTTCCGGTGCCGGGAGCGGCCCGGACTCCTCCGGATCCGGGGAAGACACGTTCGAGCAGGCCGACTTCGTGGTCGCGGGCGTGGCACCCGGCGCCCTGGACGGCCTCGTCGCCGGAGCGGCGCTCCGCAGCGGTGACGAGGTGCCGCCGCGGGCCGGCACGTCCAGCAGACTGACGCTGCTGCTCGCGCTGCGTGGCGGACGGCCCGCCGGGACGGCGCACCGGACGGTGGTCCACTCGGCCGACCGCGAGGGTGAGCTGGACCGGCTCTTCGGGGAACGTCCGGGCGTACCCGCGGCGCCGACCGTCGTGGTGGCACGTCCTGACGACCCGGCGCTCGTCCCGGACGCGGCGCACGAGGCCGTCACGCTGACCGTCACGGTCCCGTCCGGCGCTCAGGTGTCAGGGCAGGACGTGGAGCGGGTTCTCGACGCCGCCGAGCGGGCCCTGCCCGGTCTGCGGGACCGGCTCCTGTGGCACGAGGTCCGCACCCCGGCCGACATCGCGGAGGCGACCGGCGTGGAGGGCGGCGCGGTTCCCGCCCCGGCGCTCGCCGCGGCGGACGGCCGGCTGCTGCACCCGTCGAACACCACGCGGATACCGGGGCTGTTCGCGGCCGGGGGCTGGGCACACCCCGGCGGCGGTCTGCCGCACGCCGGCATGTCGGGCGCTCTGGTGGCCGGACTGATCGTGGAAGGGCCGGAGTTCCAGGGCTCGCAGTGAACGTGCCGGCGGGCAGCGGTGCGGGAGGCCGTCGCCGCGGCCTGCCGGTCAGTAGCGGTACTGCTCGTCGTACCCGGCGCTGCCGTTGCCCTGGTACGGGTACTGCTGCTGCTCGGGCGGGACTTCGCCGCCGTACTCGTCGGTGCGCTGCTGCGGCACCCAGACTCCCTCGGCCGGGGTCTCGCCGCCGTACGTGCCGGTGGCGTACTGGTCCTGGCCGTAGTTCTGCTGCTGTGCGTACTGCTGGTCGCCGCCGTTGTAGGCGGTCTGGTCGTACGTGGCGCCCGTGTATGTCTGCTGGCCGGTGTACGGGTCCGTGTAGGTGGCGTACTGCTGCTGGCCGTTGCCGTAGCCGTACTGCTGCTGCTGGTCGTAGCCCGTGTAGCCGTCGTACGCGTAGGCCTGCTGGTCCTGGCCCGTGGCGTAGGCCTGCTGGTTCTGGCCCGTCGAGTAGGCCTGCTGGTCCTGGGACTGGGACGCGCCGGCGTAGGACTGGTCGGTGGCGGCGGCGTACGCGCCGGAGTCGTAGACACCGTAGGAGCCGGTGTCCTCGGGCAGCGGCTGCGGCTCGTAGACCGAGGTCGACTCGGCGGCCGTGGGCTCGGCCTGCTCCGGGGGCGCGAACCGGTCGGACGGGGCGGGCGTGAAGACGTCGTCCTCGTCGGCGTACTGGTCCTCGCGCCGGTAGGCGGCCACCTCGACCTCTTCGAGGTCGGAGTTCTCCTCCGACGGCTCCGCCTCGTCCGGCTCGCCGCGGCGGCGCTTGCTGAGCTTGCCGGGCTTGTCCTCCACGCCGGGGCCCTTGATGGCCCAGCCCTGCGCGAAGCCCTGGCGGAACGACAGCGTCACGTAGGTCTGGCCGACCGTGAAGGCGGCCGCGCCCAGACCGATGACCACGACCGAGTGCATGAGCACGCCGAGGACCACACCGAGGAAGCCGACGAAGGCGAGCAGCCGGAAGCGCAGCCGCGCCTTGTACTGCAGCAGCACCTCGCCGAGCAGCCACAGCGCGACAATGCCGAATGCCAGATAGAGGACCGTCAAGCCCATGTACGCCCCTCTCCCAGTGGCCGCTACGCAGTGTGTCGTACGTGGGTGCGACCGGTCTAGGCCTGCTGTGGGTGATGCAGGCCCAGGTTCTCGTAGATTTCCAGCGTCGCCGTGGAGTTGTTGAGCGTGATGAAGTGCAGCCCGGGGACTCCCTCGGTCAGCAGCCTCGCACAGAACTCCGTCGCGAACTCGATCCCAATGGAGCGTACAGCCGCCGGATCGTCTTTGACTGTGAGGATCCGCTCTTTCAGGGCGTCCGGGAACGAAGCATTCGAGAGTTTGGGCAGCCGTTCCAACATCTTCACACTTGTCACGGGCATGACTTCGGGGATGACCGGCGTCGCGCAACCCGCCGCGTCCACGCGGTCACGCAGACGGAGGTAGGACTCCGGCTGGAAGAACATCTGCGTGATCGCGTAGTCGGCGCCGGCACGGCACTTGTCGACGAAGTGGGAGACGTCCAGGTCCCACTCCGTGGACCGGGGATGCATCTCGGGGAAGGCCGCGACCCCGACGCAGAAGTCGCCGGATTCCTTGATGAGGCGCACCAGTTCGGCCGCGTAGGCCAGACCCTTGGGGTGGGGTACCCACTCGCCCATGGGGTCGCCGGGCGGGTCGCCGCGCACGGCGAGCATGTTGCGGATGCCCGCGTCCGCGTACTGCCCGATGATGTTGCGCAGTTCCGCGATGGAGTGGTTGACCGCGGTGAGGTGCGCGACCGGGGTGAGGGTCGTGTCGAGGACGATCTGCTCGGTCTCCTTGACCGTGCCGGCCCGCGTGGAGCCGCCGGCCCCGTAGGTCACGGAGACGAAGTCGGGAGCCACGGCCTCGACCCGCCGCAGGGCGTTCCACAGGTTCCGCTCGCCCTTGGGGGTCTTCGGCGCCGAGAACTCGAAGGAAAAGGTCTGTTTGCCGGTCGCGAGCATGTCGCGCACGGTGCGTGCGCGATCAGTCCTGGTGGAAGCAGATCCGAGGGCCATACCCGCAGGTTAGCCAGAGGGCGTCGGTCACCCAACCGAACCGCTGCTTTTTGTCTGATCTGTCGAGTTCTTGTCCACCCCTCGGACAGCGGCCCGCCGGGACTCTCCACGCGGGCGGCTGGCGGCCTACGCCGTGCGCAGCCGCTTCGCGAATTCCGCCGCCGCCGCGCCCGGGTCGTCCGCCTCGGTGATCGCCCGTACGACGACGACGCGGCGGGCGCCCGCTTCGAGCACCTCGTCCAGCCGGTCGAGGTCGATGCCGCCGATCGCGAACCAGGGACGGCCGGTGCCGAGGGCCGCCGTGCTGCGGACCAGGTCGAGGCCGGGTGCGTGCCGGCCGGGCTTGGTGGGGGTGGGCCAGCAGGGGCCGGTGCAGAAGTAGTCCACGCCCTCCTGGACGGCGGCTGCGCCGGCCTCGGAGGCGGAGTGCGTGGAACGGCCGATGAGCACCTCGTCGCCGAGGATCGCGCGGGCCGCGGGAACCGGGAGGTCCCCCTGGCCCAGGTGCAGGACGTCGGCGCGGGCGGCGTGGGCCACGTCCGCCCGGTCGTTGACCGCGAGGAGCTTGCCGTGCCGGGCGCAGGCGTCCGCGAAGACCTGGAGGTGCTCCAGTTCCTCCCCCGCCTCCATGCCCTTGTCGCGCAGCTGCACGATGTCGACGCCGCCCGCCAGGACCGCGTCGAGGAACTCGGCGAGGTCCCCCTGACGTCTGCGGGCGTCCGTGCACAGATAGACGCGGGCGTCGGCGAGCAGGCCCCGTGGGGTCGTGGCGGCGTTCTCGGGCATGCGTGGATCCCCCGTTGGTCGGTGCGCGGGGAGTGCGGCGGCCGGGATGGTCCCGCCGCCGCGCTCCCCGTGCCGGACGGTCGCGTTCAGGTCAGACGGCGAGCGCCTGGGCGCGGCGCTTCACCTCCGTGCCGCGATTCTCGCTCAGAGCCTGCGCGGGGGTGCCGGGCAGGCTCGGGTCGGGGGTGAAGAGCCACTCCAGGGCCTCTTCGTCGGAGTAGCCGTCGTCCCTCAGGAGCGTCAGGGTGCCGGCCAGGCCCTTGACGACCTTCTGTTCGTCCGCGTCGATGAAATCGGCGGGGACGTGCAGCGCACGGTTCTCACCACGGCGTACGGCGATCAGCTGGCCGTCCTTGACCAGCTGCCGGACGCGCGTCACCTCGACGCCGAACTGTTCGGCGATGTCGGGGAGGGTGAGCCAGGCGGGGACGAGAGCATCGATCTTTGCGTCAATCTCGGTCACGGGACAAGCGTGCCATCCCGGACCGACAGTCGGAAGCCGAGGGCGTCCGACCCGGGTGAAGGATCAGGCCGTGGCGCCCTTCAGCGGCCTCGAAGCGTCCGCGAGCAGTCCCGGATCCATGGTGGCGCCCGCCTCGATCAGCCTGCGGCCCTGGGCGAGATCCCTCGGGCGGCCCACCGCCAGGAGGGCGACGAGCCGTGTCTCGCGCAGCCAGCAGACCGACCAGGAGGCTCCCGAGGGGTCGCCGCGCCAGACCAGGGTGTCGGCGGACGTGTGGTGGCCGGCGTACTGGACGAAGCGGCCGAACTGCTCGGACCAGAAGTACGGCACGGGGTCGTAGGCGGCGGGCGTCTGTCCGACGATGTTCAGGGCGACCGTGCGCGGGCCCTGGAGGGCGTTGTCCCAGTGGTGGACGAGGAGGCGTTCCTCGTAGCGTCCGGACGGGAAGGAGGCGCAGTCGCCGACCGCGTAGACGTCCGGCAGGGAGGTGCGCAGGTGGTCGTCGGCGACGATCTCGCGGTGGGCGCCGAGTTCGATGCCCGAGCCGGCGATCCAGGCCGTGGCGGGCCGCGCGCCGATCCCGACCACGACGGCGTCCGCGGGCACCCGGGAGCCGTCGTCCAGGACGACCGCCCCGGGCTCGACGCGCTCCACGCGCGCGCTGGTGCGCAGCGCGGCCCCGCTGTCCGCGTACCAGGCGGCCATCGGGGCGGCCACCTCGGCGGGCAGCGCCTCGGCGAGCGGCCGGTCGGCGGCCTCGACGACCGTGACCGCGCAGCCCGCCTCGCGCGCCGCCGTGGCGAACTCGGCGCCGATCCAGCCCGCTCCGACCACCACGATGTCGTGCTGCCGGGTGAGAACGGGACGCAGCCGGTCGGCGTCGTCCAGGGTGCGCAGCAGATGCACGCCGGGCACGCCTTCGGCGCCGGGGAGCCGGATCGGTTCGGCGCCGGTGGCGACGACCAGGACGTCGTAGGGGACGGGCCCCGCGTCCGTGTCCAGTTCGTGGTCGTCGGGGCGCACACCGAGCGCCTCGCTGCCCAGTCTGAGGTCGATGTCCAGGGCCTCGAAGTCGATGTCGAAGGCGGAGCCCTCGGCTTTGCCGAGCAGGACGGCCTTGGACAGCGGCGGCCGGTCGTACGGCTGATGCGGCTCCGCGCCGATCAGCGTGACGGTGCCCGTGAAGCCCTGTTCGCGCAGGGCGACCGCGGTCTGTACCCCGGCCATGCCCGCGCCCGCCACGACGACCCGTCGGGCCGCGGACCTCTGCGGCTGGGACTGTGCCTGCGTCTGATCGCTCACCTGATCACCATAGACACGTGACGATTCGTCAGTCAGCGGACGTGCTCGGTGACCTGTTCCACACGGCCGGTCTCGCGCGGTTCCTCCACCACGCTCGTCCCGGCTCCCGGCTGCGACTCCCACGTCCAGCTCTCCTCCAGCCGCAGGCGCCCGTCGGGCAGTTCCACGACGAGCGACACGCAGTGACCGGACGCGGTGGTCCCGTCGCGCCTGAGCTGTACGTACCGGAAGTCGAGGCGGTCGCCCTCGCGGGTGCCGACGAGGTGTCCGCGGACGACGTCGCCGCCCGCGTAGTCGGCCCAGACCACGCCGTCCCGCTCGTGGTACGCGAACCGGGTGCCGGTGCCCACCTGGCCCGGGGCCTGGTCGGCGACGGGGGCGAGCACGAGGCCGTCGAGCGGTCGCGCCATGGCGGAGGCTCCCTTACTGAGACGGAGGGGGCGGGCTAGGGTGGCCAACGTAAAGCACTCGCGGGAGCCCGGACGCACCGGGCTGAGAGGGAGGCTGGGCGGCCTCCGACCGTACGAACCTGATCCGGGTCATGCCGGCGAAGGGAGGGGCTGGACGCCCATGCCGTCTGCACGTTCGTCGGACGTCCTCGTCGTCGGGGGCGGAATCATCGGTCTGGTGACGGCCTGGCGGGCCGCGCGGCGCGGGTTCACGACCGCGCTCGTGGACCCCGAGCCGGGCGGCGGGGCCGCGCAGGTAGCGGCCGGGATGCTGGCCGCCGTCACCGAGCTGCACTTCGGCGAGGAGACCCTGCTGGGCCTCAACCTCGCCTCGGCGCGCCGCTATCCGGACTTCGCCGCCGAGCTCACCGAGGCCTCCGGTCAGGACCTCGGCTACCGCCGGAGCGGCACGCTGGCCGTCGCGCTGGACGCCGACGACCGCGCCCATCTGCGGGAACTGCACGCGCTGCAGGTCCGGTCGGGGCTGGAGTCGGAGTGGCTGAGCGGCCGTGAGTGCCGCCGCCTGGAGCCGATGCTCGCGCCCGGCGTGCGCGGGGGTCTGCGGGTCGACGGCGACCATCAGATCGACCCGCGGCGCCTCGCGGCGGCCCTGGTCACGGCCTGCGAGCGGGCCGGGGTGGTCATGCACCGGACCTGGGCGGAGCGTCTGACCGTCGTACAAGAACGGGCCACCGGGGTCGTCACCGCGGACGGCACCGGGCTCGGCGCGGGTCAGGTGGTGCTCGCCGGGGGCAGCCTCAGCGGCCGCCTGGCGGGCGTCCCCGACGACGTCGTGCCGCCGGTGCGCCCCGTCAAGGGGCAGGTGCTGCGGCTGACCGTGCCGGGGCGGTACGCGCCCTTCCTCCATCGCACCGTGCGGGCCGTGGTGCGCGGCAGCCACGTCTACCTGGTGCCGCGCGAGAACGGCGAGCTCGTGGTGGGCGCGACCAGCGAGGAGCTGGGCTGGGACACCACCGTGACGGCGGGCGGCGTGTACGAGCTGCTGCGCGACGCCCACGAGCTGGTCCCCGGGATCACCGAGCTGCCGCTCACCGAGACCCGCGCGGGGCTGCGCCCCTGCTCGCCCGACAACGCGCCGCTGCTCGGCCCGAGCGCGCTGGACGGGCTGCTGCTGGCCACCGGGCACCACCGCAACGGTGTGCTCCTGACGCCCGTGACCGGAGACGTGATGGCCCACGTCCTGACCACCGGCGAACTCCCCGCCGAAGCCCGCCCCTTCACCCCCCTGCGCTTCGGCGCCACGGCCCGCACGGAGCTGCACGTATGAACATCGTCGTCAACGGGGAGCGGCGGCGGATCGCCGCGGGAACCGCTCTCGACACGCTCGTCGCGACCCTCACCCCGTCATCGTCCGGGGTGGCCGCCGCCCTGAACGAAACCGTCGTCCCGCGCGCGCAGTGGCCCTCCACCCCGCTCACCGAGGGCGACCGCGTCGAGGTCCTCACCGCCGTCCAAGGAGGCTGAACCCATGGCAGACGACCCCTTCGTCCTCGGCGGTACGACCTATGCGTCCCGGCTGATCATGGGGACGGGCGGCGCGCCCAGCCTCGACGTGCTGGAGCGCTCCCTGGTGGCGTCCGGCACGGAGCTGACGACGGTCGCGATGCGGCGCGTGGACGCGTCGGTGCACGGCTCGGTCCTGTCGGTGCTCGGCCGGCTGAACATCCGTGTCCTGCCGAACACGGCCGGCTGCTACACCGCGGGCGAGGCCGTGCTGACGGCTCGTCTGGCGCGTGAGGCGCTGGGCACCGATCTGGTCAAGCTGGAGGTCATCGCCGACGAGCGGACCCTGCTGCCCGATCCGATCGAGCTGCTCGACGCGGCGGAGACGCTGGTCGACGACGGCTTCACCGTGCTGCCTTACACGAACGACGACCCGGTGCTGGCGCGGAAGCTGGAGGACGTCGGCTGTGCGGCGATCATGCCGCTCGGCTCGCCCATCGGGTCCGGGCTCGGCATCCGCAACCCGCACAACTTCGAGCTGATCGTCGAGCACGCGCGCGTGCCGGTGATCCTGGACGCGGGAGCGGGCACGGCGTCGGACGCCGCGCTCGCGATGGAGCTGGGGTGCGCGGGGGTGATGCTGGCCTCGGCGGTGACGCGGGCTCAGGAGCCCGTCCTGATGGCGGAGGCCATGCGGCACGCGGTGGAGGCGGGGCGTCTGGCGCGGCGGGCAGGGCGTATCCCCCGGAGGCACTTCGCCACGGCGTCCTCTCCCGTGGAGGGCATGGCGGCTCTGGACCCCGAACGCCCGGCGTTCTGACCGAGGTCCGCCGGTCGTCGGTCTCCGCGCCGGTTTCCATGTCGGCTTCTGCATCGGCTTCCATGTCGATTTCCGGCCGGGCGGGTGTGCGGGTTGTCGCGTTGTGGCCTTGCGGTGACAGACAGGCGATGATCGGACATCTGGACGACGAACAGACATTCGTACATGCGATGCGCGTCACAGGTCGGCTGCAGTCGGGCCCCTGTATCGGCCGAACGGGACCTCGTGACAGTGGCGGCTCGTAGACTCACCTGCGTGGATACGACCCTTCAGGACCCGCTTGTCGGACACGTGCTCGACGGCCGCTATCGCGTCGACGCACGGATCGCGGTCGGCGGGATGGCCACGGTCTACAGGGCCTTGGACACCCGTCTGGACCGCGTGCTCGCGCTCAAGGTGATGCACCCGACGCTGGCCGCGGACGTCTCGTTCGTCGAGCGCTTCATCCGTGAGGCCAAGTCGGTGGCACGGCTGGCGCACCCCAATGTGGTGCAGGTCTTCGACCAGGGGACGGACGGGTCGTACGTCTATCTGGCCATGGAGTACATCGCCGGGTGCACCCTGCGCGACGTGCTGCGCGAGCGCGGCGCCCTCCAGCCCCGGGCCGCGCTCGACATCCTGGAGCCGGTGCTCGCCGCGCTCGGCGCGGCCCACCGCGCCGGGTTCGTGCACCGCGACATGAAGCCGGAGAACGTCCTGATCGGGGACGACGGGCGGGTCAAGGTCGCGGACTTCGGTCTCGTCCGCGCCGTGGACACGGTGACCAGCACGACGGGCACCGTCCTCGGCACCGTGTCGTACCTCGCCCCCGAGCAGATCGAGCACGGCACCTCCGACACCCGCGTCGACGTCTACGCCTGCGGAGTCGTCCTCTACGAAATGCTCACCGGCGTCAAGCCGCACACCGCGGACTCCCCCGCGCAGGTGCTCTACCAGCACCTCCACGAGGACGTGCCGCCTCCGTCGGCCACCGTGCCGGGCATGGCGTACGCGCTGGACGAGCTGGTCACCGCGGCCACGGCCCGCAATCCCGAGGTCCGCCCGGCCGACGCGGTGGCCCTGCTCGGCCAGGTCCTCGAAGCCCGGGCCGGTCTCACCGCCGAGCAGCTCGACGCGGTCCCGCCGGGCGCGCTGTCCGTGGGCCACGACAACGCCGACGACCGTACGAGCGTGATCCCGCGCTCGCTGTCCGTCCCCCGTCTGCTGCCCGTGAACGAGGACGACAACGCCCTCGACCGGACCAGCCGGTTCGAGCAGAGCAGCCCGTTCACCACCGCGCCGGTCGGGCCGCCGCAGGTTCCGGGCACGCGGCCGCGGCGCGGGATGATGCTGGTCGTCGCCGCGATCGTGCTGGTGCTCGGCCTCGGCGCCGGTGTCTGGTACATCAACTCGGGCCAGTTCACCAAGGTCCCGCCCGTCCTGGCGAAGACGGAGCAGCAGGCCAGGACCCAGCTCCAGGGTGCCGGGCTGGACGTCAAGCGGGTCAAGCACGCCTACAGCGACACCGTGAAGCGGGGCACGGTCATCAGCACCGACCCCGGTGTCGGCGAACGCATCCGCGACAACGACTCCGTGACCCTGACCGTCTCCGACGGCCCCCAGACGGTGAAGGTGCCGGACCTCAAGGGCCTCGCCCTGTTCAAGGCGAGAGAGGTGCTCAAGGGCGACGGGCTCGCCGCGGGCATGGTCACGCGCGATTTCAGCCAGGACGTGCTCAAGGGGTTCGTGATCGGTACGGATCCGGCGGCGGGCACCGAGCGGCACTCCGGCTCGGCGATCGCGATCGTCGTGAGCAAGGGCGCCCCGGTGGAGCTGCCCGACGTGACCGGCTCGTCGGTCGAGGACGCCACGGCGCAGCTGGAGGGCGCGGGCCTGAAGGTGAAGATCGCCGCGGAGCGGGTCAACTCGGAGTTCGACAAGGGCCAGGTCGCCCAGCAGACGCCGCGCGCGGGCCGTGAGGCCGCCACGGGGGACACGGTGACGCTGACCCTCTCCAAGGGCCCCGAGATGGTGGAGGTCCCGGACGTCGTGGGCGACAGCGTGGACGACGCCAAGAAGGCGCTGGAGGACGCCGGGTTCCAGGTCGACGAGGACCGCGGACTGCTCGGGCTCTTCGGCGACACGGTCAAGAAGCAGTCGGTGGACGGCGGCGACACGGCGCCCAAGGGCTCGACGATAACGATCCAGATCCGCTGAGCCGATCCGTCGCCGGGCCGGCGACATACGGCCTCCGACCGGGCAGCCGCTCGGAGGCCGCTCCCCCGCGAAGTCCGCGTACAGGTCCGCTCACGGGTCCCCCACGGGTCCGCCCGCGGGGTCCCCGACGGCGCGTGACACCCTGACGGGTGTGACCAGCAAGCAGCTCCGCAACCCCGTCGGCGGCCATGTCCCCGTGGCCGGCGGCCTCAACTCCGTCGGCCTGGCCTACGCCCGTGACCTCGCGGCCGAGACCGTCCAGGTCTTCGTCGCCAACCCGCGTGGCTGGGCGACGCCCGCCGGGAACCCGAAGCAGGACGAGGACTTCCGCGCCGCGTGCGCCGCCGGATCGATTCCCGCGTACGTCCACGCCCCGTACCTGATCAACTTCGGTTCACACACCGAGGCGACGGTCGAGAAGTCGGTGGAGTCGCTGCGGCACTCGCTGCGGCGCGGACGGGAGATCGGCGCCCTGGGCGTGGTCGTGCACACCGGGAGCGCCACCGGCGGCCGGGAGCGGTCCGTCGCCCTGAAGCAGGTGCGCGACCGTCTGCTGCCGCTGCTGGACGAACTGACCCATGACGACGACCCGTTCCTGCTGCTGGAGTCCACGGCCGGGCAGGGTTCCTCCCTCTGCTCACGCACCTGGGACTTCGGCCCCTACTTCGAGGCCCTGGACGCCCACCCCAAGCTGGGCGTCTGCCTCGACACCTGCCACATCTTCGCGGCGGGCCACGATCTGACCGGGCCGAGCGGCATGCACCAGACCCTCGATCTGCTGGTGGACACCGTCGGCGAGGGGCGCCTGAAGCTGATCCACGCCAACGACTCCAAGGATGTGGTCGGCGCGCACAAGGACCGCCACGAGAACATCGGCTCCGGCCACATAGGGGAGGACCCGTTCCGCGCCCTGATGACACATCCCGCCACGGAGGGCGTCCCGCTGATCATCGAGACCCCCGGCGGGAAGGAAGGGCACGCGGCCGATGTGGAGCGACTGAAGAAGCTCCGCGACGGATAGACCCGCGACCGGTCCCACAGCCGGTCCCGCAACCTCGGGAATACCCCAGGGGGGTATATGGTTCCTTCGGTGCGAAGGAGCCGTGACTCGACATTGGGGGATCTCATGCGGCACGAGGCACACGCGGACAGGCCCGCACACACGGACACGCACGTGGACCCGCACCACGCCCACCACGGGCCGGCCACGGCCACCTGGTCCATGGCCGCCCTGGCCACCTTGCACTGCCTCACCGGCTGTGCCATCGGCGAGGTTCTGGGCATGGTCGTGGGCACGGCGCTCGGGTGGGGAAACCTGCCGACGACGGTCCTGGCGATCGTGCTGGCCTTCTTCTTCGGCTACGCGCTCACCCTGCGCGGAGTGCTCCGGGCGGGCGTCGGCTTCCGCACCGCCTTCCGGGTGGCGCTGGCCGCGGACACGCTGTCCATCGCGGTGATGGAGCTGATCGACAACGGCGTCATCGTGCTGTGGCCGGACGCGATGGACGCACAGCTGGGCGACCTGCTGTTCTGGGGGTCGCTGGTGATCTCGCTCGTGGTGGCCTTCGTGGTCACGACCCCGGTCAACAAGTGGACGATCGGCCGGGGCAGGGGGCACGCCGTGGTGCACCGGTACCACCACTGACCTGCCGGGACACCGGCACCGGGGACGCGCGCCGGCACTCGGGCCAGGGGCTCAGAGCTCGGGACCGTCCCCGGGTTCCTCCTGGTAGGAGTACCGCTGCTCGCGCCAGGGGTCACCGACGTTGTGGTAGCCGCGCTCCTCCCAGAAGCCGCGGCGGTCGGCGGTCATGTACTCGACGCCGCGCACCCACTTGGGCCCCTTCCACGCATACAGATGCGGGACGACCAGGCGCAGCGGGAAGCCGTGCTCCGCCGTCAGCAGTTCGCCGTCCTTGTGGGTGGCGAAGATGGTGCGCTCGGACGCGAAGTCCGCGAGACGCAGGTTCGAGCTGAACCCGTACTCGGCCCACACCATCACATGGGTGACGGTGGGTGCGGGCGGGGCTATCTCCAGGATCGTACGGGCGGGGACACCCCCCCATTCGGCCCCCAGCATGCTGAACTTCGTGACGCAGTGCAGATCGGCCACGACGGAGGCGTACGGCAGGGCGGTGAACTCGTCGTGGGTCCAGCACTGCTTCCCGCCGTCGGCGGTGGCTCCGAAGACCCGGAACTCCCAGCGCTCGGGGCGGAACTTGGGTACGGGACCGTAGTGCGTGACCGGCCAGCCGCGCTGAAGTCGCTGTCCCGGCGGAAGCTCCGACTGTGCCGTTTCTCCAGATTCGCGCTCCACCGGCTGACCCATGACTCCATCCTGACAGACCCGGAACAGTGCCCATGACCAGCACGGCCAGGATCGGGGCAACTCGGAGTAAGCATGCACTTACTGGACGCTCCCGGACACCGGTGCAAAGATGCGGCGCAATCTGCCCAGTCCCCCGCATGGAAGGAGCCTCTGCGATGCAGGGCGACCCCGAGGTCATCGAATTCCTCAACGAGCAGCTGACCGGTGAGCTGACCGCGATCAACCAGTACTTCCTGCACGCGAAGATGCAGGAGAACTTCGGCTGGACCAAGCTCGCGAAGTACACCCGGCACGAGTCGTTCGACGAGATGAAGCACGCGGAGGTCCTCACCGACCGCATTCTCTTCCTGGACGGACTGCCGAACTACCAGCGGCTCTTCCATGTCCGGGTGGGGCAGACCGTCACCGAGATGTTCCAGGCCGACCGGCAGGTGGAGGTCGAGGCGATCGACCGCCTCAAGCGCGGGATCGAGGTGATGCGCACGAAGGGCGACATCACGTCCGCGAACATCTTCGAGTCGATCCTCGAGGACGAGGAGCACCACATCGACTACCTGGACACCCAGCTGGAACTGGTCGAGAAGCTCGGCGAGGCGCTCTACCTCGCGCAGCTCATCGAGCAGCCGGAGAGCTAGGCGGCTTCGGGCCGGCCGGCCTCAGGGCTAGGCGGCCTCGCGCCCCGCGGTCCCGTACTCGACGGCCTCGCGCTGATCGGCCCCGGCCTCCGCGAGGACCTCGGAGAGCACCGGCATGCCCTGGTCGGCCAGCTCACGGCGCGGACACGAGCCCCTGCCCAGCAGCGCCTGGATCCGGCGTACGCACGAACCACAGTCCGTGCCCGCCTTGGAGGCCGAGGCTATCTGCCGAGGAGTGCACGCGCCGTCCGCCGCGTGCTTCTTCACCTGCTGTTCGGTGATCCCGAAGCAACTGCAGACGTACACCCGGTTCACCTCCCGCCGGAATCGTTGGGTCACGCCGTCCCGATGATCGGTGAGGCTAACCTAACCTTACCCGTCACACAGGAACCACAAAAGTGGCGTGGGGCGCGGATCGTATGTGATCCGCGCCCCACTTCAGGTGCCTGTAACAGGCGTGACGCCTGTTGATCTCCTACTGGTCGCGGTACATCTCGGCGACGAGGAAGGCCAGGTCAAGGGACTGGCTGCGGTTCAGGCGGGGGTCGCAGGCCGTCTCGTAGCGCTGGTGCAGATCGTCGACGAAGATCTCGTCGCCGCCGCCCACGCACTCGGTGACGTCGTCACCGGTGAGCTCGACGTGGATACCGCCCGGGTGGGTCCCGAGACCCTTGTGGACCTCGAAGAAGCCCTTGACCTCGTCGAGCACGTCGTCGAAGCGGCGGGTCTTGTGGCCCGAGGCGGCCTCGAAGGTGTTGCCGTGCATCGGGTCGGTCACCCAGGCCACGGTCGCACCGGAGGCGGTGACCTTCTCGACCAGCTCGGGCAGCTTGTCGCGGACCTTGTCCGCGCCCATCCGCACGATGAAGGTGAGACGGCCCGGCTCACGGTCCGGGTCGAGGCGCTCGATGTACTGCAGCGCCTCCTCGGCCGTCGTCGTCGGGCCCAGCTTGATCCCGATCGGGTTGCGGATCTTCGACGCGAACTCGATGTGCGCCCCGTCGAGCTGGCGGGTGCGCTCGCCGATCCACACCATGTGGCCCGAGACGTCGTACAGGTGGCCCGTGCGCGAGTCGACGCGGGTCAGCGCCGACTCGTAGTCGAGGAGCAGCGCCTCGTGGGAGGCGTAGAACTCGACGGTCTTGAACTCCTCCGGGTCGGTGCCGCAGGCCCGCATGAAGTTCATCGCGTTGTCGATCTCACGCGCGAGCTGCTCGTAGCGCTGGCCGGACGGGGACGACTTCACGAAGTCCTGGTTCCAGGCGTGCACCTGGCGCAGGTCGGCGTAGCCGCCGGTGGTGAAGGCGCGCACCAGGTTGAGCGTGGAGGCGGACGCGTTGTACATCCGCTTCAGGCGCTCGGGGTCCGGGATGCGGGCCTTCTCGTTGAAGTCGAAGCCGTTGACCGAGTCGCCCCGGTACGTCGGCAGGGTCACGCCGTCGCGGGTCTCGGTGCCCTTGGAGCGGGGCTTGGAGTACTGACCGGCGATCCGGCCGACCTTCACCACCGGTACCGAGGCGGCGTACGTGAGGACGGCGCCCATCTGGAGCAGCGTCTTGAGCTTGTTGCGGATGTGGTCCGCCGACACGGCGTCGAAGGCCTCGGCGCAGTCGCCGCCCTGGAGAAGGAACGCCTCTCCCTTGGCGACGGACGCCATCCGGGCGCGCAGCTGGTCGCACTCGCCCGCGAAGACGAGCGGCGGATACGACGCGAGCTCCGCGATCACATCGCGCAGAGCCTCGGCATCGGGGTACTCGGGCTGCTGCGCCGCGGGCAGGTCTCGCCAGGTGTTGCCAGCGCTCGCGCTGGACTTAGCGTTCACGGTCACCCGGACAACATTACGGGGTCGTGTCGGGCGTCCCATCCACATGCCCATCAAGTGAGACGAACCGCGCTCGATCGACGACTCCCCGGGCGGCCGTACGGCGGCCGCCCGGAGAGAAGACGGCCGGTGCCTAGTCCACGTCGAGCCGGTCACGGTCGATGGAGATCCGTACACCGCCGTGGGTCTCGGTCGTGTCGCCCACGTACTGGTGGACGCGCTGGTGCTTGTTCCACAGCGTCGAGGGGATCGAGGAGTCCGACGTGCTCGACACCCGGTTCCAGCGGGCGAAGTGGATCACGTCGGGCAGGGTGACGCGGCTCTTGTTGGCGATCAGGTCGGACACCAGGGACGAGGTGTTGCCGTACGCGCCGGAGCGGTAGCCGAGTGCGTGCAGGCGCACGGTGTACGCCTGGAGGTAGGCGAGCACCGAGTCGGTGACCTTGCCTCCGGGCTCGTAGTGCTCCAGGTCGAGATAGAGCACCGTGCCCTTGCCGA
Organism: Streptomyces sp. NBC_00386; assembly: GCF_036063235.1. Lineage (NCBI taxonomy): Bacteria > Bacillati > Actinomycetota > Actinomycetes > Kitasatosporales > Streptomycetaceae > Streptomyces > Streptomyces sp. NBC_00386. The sequence goes on along the minus strand of NZ_CP107950.1, from coordinate 6,836,463 downwards.
AGCCCAGCGCGGCCGCCTGCTTGACGGCGTCGTCGGCGCCCGCGGTGCCCTGCGACACCGGGCTGGTGATGGCCGCGCAGCCGCCTCCGCAGCTGCCGCCGTCGGAGGAGGGCTGCCGGCCGACGTACAGCGGGAAGAACCGCCAGCCGCGTGTGTACTGCGTCCGCACCCAGTCGGCGGTCAGGTGCTGCTGGGCGCAGGCGCGGTTGAGACCGCCGATGTAGACACCGATGGCACCGTACGGGGAGTCGTCGCGCCAGGCGTCCATCGCCGACTGGCTCGGGGCGGTGCAGGCGTCGAAGCCCTCGCCACGGAAGGAGGTCGCGTCCTTCGGCAGCGGGGCCACCGCGCGCTGCTGCGCGGGTTCCTCGCGCCGGGCGGCGGCGACAGGCAGTCCGGCGCTGCTCAGGACGTCCTGGATGCGCGCGCGGTCGTATCCGTAGGCCGCGGTGACGGCGATGCGGTCGGCGGTGGCCCGGTAGGTGCGGGCCGTCGGGTTCTCCGTGACGGCCCTGGGGGCCACGGGGGCGGGCTGGACCAGCAGCGCCTCGGTACGGCCGCTGGCCCTGGCCGGGCAGTTCTGGTCGGTGCCGGGGGTGCCGAGATAGACGGCGTGCCGGTCGAAGCGGACACAGGTGTCGGGATGTTTCTTCAGGTCCACGATCCGCCAGGAGTCGGGGACGGTGAAGATGTAGCCGCGGTAGGCGACCTGGGTGAGGTCCTCGGCGTCGCCCGTGCGCGGGGCGGAGCTCGCGGGGACGAGCGGCCCGGCGGCGAGGGCCGCCGCCGCGAGGAGCACGGTCAGGGTGCGGGCGCCCTTCCGGCGGGGCTGGGACGAACGGACTGCGTGCATGGTTCTCGTTTCTCGGTGCGTTCGGTCTGTCTGGCCATCCATGGCCGGTGACCGGACGGTCGGAACGCCCCGCGGGACCGTTTCACGCTGTTGCCCGCCCCTCACCGTCGGGTAAGGTGCGGCGCATGTTCGCGCATTCGAACCAGAACTGGTGGTGGACCGCTCATCCGGCGGCCCACTGACTGCGCGTAGACACGACTTCGCGAAGGCCGCCCGAGGGCGGCCTTCGGTGTTTGCGGACCCGGGCCGTTCCTCTCCGAGATGCACGATTCGAGAGAAGGACCGCACCGATGAATCTGCTCGACCTGCTGGACGATCCCCGTCCCTTCGCCCTGCTGCGCCGCCGCACTCCCGGCCGCGACCACGACGTGGTCGAACTGCTGCTGGGACCGGTGCGCGAGGTGGAGCGCCTCGCCGACATCCCCGACGAAGGACTCGCGCTGATCCCGTTCCGGCAGATCAGGGAGCGCGGCTTCGACGTCCGCGACGACGGCACCCCGCTCGCGGTGCTCACCCCCGAGGAACGCCACGAACTGCCGCTCGCGCGGGCGCTGGCCCAGCTGCCGGCGCACGACGTACGGGTCGAGGGCGGCGGCTTCGACGTCGGTGACGAGGAGTACTCCGGGATCGTCGAGCGGGTGCTGCGGGAGGAGATCGGGCGCGGCGAGGGCGCCAACTTCGTGATCCGGCGGACGTACGAGGGCCGGATCCCGGGGTTCGGACGGGCCGACGCCCTGGCGCTGTTCCGCCGGCTGCTGGTCGGCGAGCGGGGCGCGTACTGGACGTTCGTCGTGCACACCGGGGAGCGGACGCTGGTCGGGGCGAGCCCGGAGGTGCACGTGCGGATGTCCGCCGGGACGGTCGTGATGAACCCGATCAGCGGGACGTACCGCTACCCGGCCGGGGGGCCGACGCCCGAGGACCTGCTCGCGTTCCTCGCCGACGGCAAGGAGATCGAGGAGCTCTCGATGGTCGTCGACGAGGAGCTCAAGATGATGTGCACGGTCGGGGACATGGGCGGGGTGGTGATCGGGCCGCGGCTCAAGGAGATGGCCCATCTCGCGCACACCGAGTACGAGTTGCGGGGCCGCTCCTCGCTGGACGTGCGGGACGTGCTGCGGGAGACCATGTTCGCGGCGACCGTCACCGGCTCGCCCGTGCAGAACGCCTGCCGGGTCATCGAGCGTCACGAGGTGGGCGGGCGCGGCTACTACGCGGGGGCGCTGGCGCTGGTCGGGCGGCAGCGGGAGGACGGGCCGGACGGCGGGCCCGGGGCGCAGACCCTCGACTCCCCGATCCTCATCCGCACGGCCGACATCGACGCGGACGGCCGGCTGCGGGTGCCGGTCGGCGCCACCCTCGTACGGGGATCGGATCCGGCGGGCGAGGTCGCCGAGACGCACGCCAAGGCGGCGGGGGTCCTGGCGGCACTCGGGGTGCGGCCCGGCCGGCCGCGCCCGGACGGCGCCCGGCCGGGGCTGGGCGACGATCCGCGGGTGCGGGCGTCGCTGGACGGGCGGCGGGCCTCGCTGGCGCCGTTCTGGCTGCGGATGCAGGAGCGGTCCCAGGAGCTCGCCGGGCACGCGCTGGTCGTGGACGCCGAGGACACCTTCACCGCGATGCTCGCGCATGTCCTGCGCTCGTCCGGGCTCGATGTGACGGTGCGCCGGTACGACGAACCGGGGCTGCGCGAGATCGTCCTCGCGCACGAGGGGCCGGTGGTCCTCGGCCCGGGTCCCGGCGATCCCCGCGACGCGGCGGACCCCAAGATGCGCTTCCTGCGCGGCCTGACCGCCGAGGTGCTGCGTGAGCACCGGCACGGCGTCCTCGGTGTCTGCCTCGGCCACGAGCTGATCGCGGTCGAGCTGGGGCTGGACATCGTCCGCAAGGACGTGCCCTACCAGGGCGCGCAGACGCGTGTGGACCTCTTCGGGCGGCCCGAGACCGTCGGCTTCTACAACAGCTTCGTGGCGCACTGCGACGACGAGACGCAGGCGGAGCTGTCGGCGCACGGCGTCGAGGTCAGCCGGGCCGCCAACGGCGAGGTGCACGCGCTGCGAGGTCCCGGCTTCGCGGGCGTGCAGTTCCACCCGGAGTCGGTGCTGACGCTCAACGGCGCGGCCGTCGTACGGGAGCTGACGGGTCAGCTGCGCGGCACGAGCACGTTCTCCGAGCGGCGGCCCTCGGTGTAGTCGAGGACGTTGGCGGCGGTGGCGTCGACGATCTGGCCGACCGCGTCACGGGTGTAGTAGGCCTGGTGCGAGGTGACCAGGACGTTCGGGAAGGTGACCAGGCGGGCCAGGGTGTCGTCCTCGACGGTTTCGAGGGACTTGTCGAGGAAGAACAGTCCGGCCTCCGCCTCGTACACGTCGAGGCCGACACCCGTGAAGCGGCCCTCGCGCAACTGGGCGACGAGGGCCTGGCTGTCGATCAGGCCGCCGCGGCTGGAGTTCACCAGGATCGCGTCGTCCTTCATCATGCGCAGGGCGTCGGCGTCGATGAGGTGCTGGGTCCCCGGCATCAGCGGGACGTGCAGGGTGACGAGGTCGGACTCGGCGAGAAGGCGCTCCTTGGAGACGTACGTCATGCCGAGTGCGACGCACGCCGGGTTCTCGGCGATGTCCCAGCCGAGCAGCTTCATGCCGAAACCGTGGGCGATCCGGGCGAAGACCTCGCCGATCTTCCCGGTACCGACGACTCCCGCGGTGCGGCCGTGCATGTCACGGCCCATCAGCCCTTCGAGACGGAAGTCGAAGTCGCGGGTGCGGTTGGACGCGCGCACGATACGGCGGTTGACGGCCAGGCCGAGGGTCCAGGCGAACTCGGCGACGGAGTAGGGCGAGTAGGACGAGACCCGGGCGACCGTCATCCCGAGGCGCTCGGCGACGTCGAGGTCGATGTTGTTGAACCCGGTGGAGCGCTGGGCGACCAACTGCGTGCCGCCGGCCGCCAGGGTCTGCAGAACGCGGTGTCCCAGGGCGCAGTTGACGCTGGTGGACACGGCCTCGTAGCCGGTGGCGATGGGTGCGGTGTCCTCACTGAGGAAGACGTCGAGGCAGCGGACCTCGTGGCGTCCCTCGAAGGCCTTCTCGATCAGGGGCTTCTCGTCGGACTGGACGCCGAACGCCAGGATCTCCACCGGTCTCTCCCGTGCTGGGGTACGGGCCGAATATACGGCCCGTACCCCGGCGCCGCTCAGGCACGGGCGGGGTGCCGCCTCAGCCGAAGAACACCCCGACCTCCTCGTACAGGCCGGGGTCGACCGTCTTCAGCCTGGCGGTGGCCTCCGCGATCGGGACACGGACGATGTCGGTGCCGCGCAGCGCCACCATCTTGCCGAAGTCGCCGTCGCGGACCGCCTCGATGGCGTGCAGCCCGAAGCGGGTGGCGAGCCAGCGGTCGAAGGCGCTGGGCGTCCCGCCTCGCTGGACATGCCCGAGGACCGTGGTGCGGGCCTCCTTGCCGGTGCGCCGCTCGATCTCCTTGGCCAGCCACTCGCCGACACCGGAGAGCCGGACATGCCCGAAGGAGTCCAGGCTGCCGTCCTTGAGGACCATGTCGCCGTCCTTGGGCATGGCGCCCTCGGCGACGACGACGATCGGCGCGTACGAGGCCTTGAAGCGCGAGGTCACCCAGGCGCAGACCTGGTCCACGTCGAAGCGCTGCTCGGGGATGAGGATGACGTTCGCGCCGCCGGCCAGGCCCGAGTGGAGGGCGATCCAGCCCGCGTGGCGGCCCATCACCTCGCAGACGAGGACGCGCATGTGCGATTCGGCGGTGGTGTGCAGGCGGTCGATGGCCTCGGTCGCGATGTTGACCGCCGTGTCGAAACCGAAGGTGTAGTCGGTGGCGGAGAGGTCGTTGTCGATGGTCTTCGGTACGCCGACGACGTTGATGCCGTACTCGTCGCCGAGTCGCGCGGCGACGCCCAGGGTGTCCTCGCCGCCGATCGCGATGAGCGCCTCGACCTCCTGCTTGACGAGGTTCTCCTTGATCCGGCGGATGCCGTTCTCCTGCTTGAGGGGGTTGGTGCGCGAGGATCCGAGGATGGTGCCGCCGCGCGGCAGGATCCCGCGCACGGCCGGGATGTCGAGCCGTACGGTGTCGCCTTCGAGCGGCCCCCGCCAGCCGTCCCGGTAGCCGACGAAGTCATAGCCGTACTCCTGCACGCCCTTGCGGACGATGCCCCGGATGACGGCGTTGAGCCCGGGGCAGTCGCCGCCTCCGGTCAGTACTCCGACCCGCATGGAAAGTCCCTTCGCCACGGTTGGCTGTCGGACTCACGCTAATAGTGATCCAGGTCACTTCGGCATGGTGCGGAAGGGCTGTTCCGGTGAATTGTCGGCCAGTTGATCAATAGATCACCCGAAAGACGGCATCTGTGGCGGTCAGGCCTCGTCCAGTCCGCGCTCTATGGCGTAGCGGACCAGCTCGACCCGGTTGTGCAACTGGAGCTTGCCCAGGGTGTTCTGCACATGGTTCTGGACGGTTCGGTGGGAGATGACCAGGCGCTCCGCGATCTGCTTGTAGCTCAGGCCCTTGGCGACCAGGCGCAGCACCTCCGTCTCACGGTCGGTCAGCTGCGGGGCCCTCGGCTCGTCGGCGCCCGTGGCCGGGACGGGTTCCGAGGCCAGCCGGCGGTACTCGCCGAGGACCAGTCCCGCGAGGCCGGGTGTGAACACCGGGTCACCGGCGGCGGTCCGGCGCACCGCCTCGGTCAGCTCCTCCGCGGACGCCGACTTCAGGAGGTAGCCGGTCGCGCCGGACTTCACCGCCTCCAGCACGTCGGCGTGCTCGCCGCTGGCCGACAGGACCAGGACGCGCAGGGACTGATCGGCGCCGACCAGCTCCTTGCAGACCTGGACACCGGGCTTGGCGGGCAGGTTCAGATCGAGGACGAGCACGTCGGGTGCCACCGCCAGCGCGCGGCGCACGGCCTGTTCGCCGTCGCCGGCGGTCGCGACCACGTCGAACCCGGCGGCCGCCAGGTCACGGGCCACGGCGTCACGCCACATGGGGTGGTCGTCCACCACCATGACCCTGATGCGGCTCTCCTCCGCCCGCGGCTGCGCCGCAGTCCCGCCCGTCATCGCCCTACCGTCGCCTTCGTCATCGCGTCTTCGCCTTCCCCCGCGTGTCCTTCGGTACCTTCAGCTCGACCTCGGTGCCCTGTCCCGGGACGGAGATCAGCTCCGCCGTGCCGCCCAGCTCGCGCAGCCTGCCGCGGATCGACAGCGCCACTCCGAGCCGCCCCTCGCCCTCGGCCTGCGCCAGGCGCCCCTCGGGGATGCCGGGGCCGTCGTCGCGCACCGTCACGATCACGGCGTCCGGTTCGTCCTCGACCAGGATCCAGGCGCGGGCGTCCTCGCCCACGTGCTGACGGACGTTGTCCAGGGCGGCACCCACGGCCGCGGCCACCTCCCGCGCTGCGGGCGGCCCGAGCGGCACCGGCGCGCCGGGCTCGGAGAGGGTCACGCGCGCGGTGGCGTACGGGGCGAGCAGGGCGCGCAGGTCGAGCGGAGCCTCGGGGTCCGTGTCGTCGGGTTCGTCGACGGCGCGGACCAGCGCGCCGAGCGCGGCGTCCTCCGACACCCGTGAGACGGGCACCATGCCGCCCGACACCAGCGTGCGCAGCGCGGCCTCCTGCTCGCCGGCCATCCGGCCGAGCTCCGCGGCCTCGCCGCCGAGCGCGCTGCCGCGCCGCTGCACCATGGCGAGGACCTGGAGCACACCGTCGTGGATGTCCCGGGCGAGTCGCTCGCGTTCGCGGGTGGCCGCCTCGATCTCCAGGGCGCGGGCGAGGGTGCGCTCGGAGGCGCGGGCCACCTCGACGACGTAGCCGATGGCGATGGAGGCGACCCAGACGAGGATCACGTTGTGCACGGTGTCCCGGGCCGGGGCGCCGCGCTCGACGAGGTTGGCCGCGGCGACGAGTGTGGAGGCGAAGGCCGCCCACCGCCAGCCGCCCTTGATCGCGAAGGCCAGGACGGCACCCGCCGTCCATATCGACGGCAGCGTCGGGCCGCCCGCGTCGATGCGCGCGGCGGAGTCGGCGACACGGGTGAGCAGGATCCCGGCGAGCGCGACGGTGAGGTCGGCGACGAGGAACCGCTTGGTGCAGTTGGCCGCGCCGGCGACTCTCGGCAGCGTGGCCAGCGTCCAGACGAGCAGGAAGGCGAAGAACGTGACGGCCACCCACGGGCGGGCGAACTTGTCGTACGTGGTGGCGAAGAGCCCGATCGCGTACAGCACGGTCAGCACCCGGTAGCCGCTCAGCGCACGCCACAGCGGCTGCTCGACCGACATCCTCATGACTCTCTCGCGCCTGGCCATGTCCCCCACCCCCGACTGCCGACGTCCCTACGGACGCTCCTGGGAGCCGGACCGTTGCCTGTCGGTCGGCTCGGCTTCCCCCTCGTCCCCCGGACCGTCCGACGGACCGGCCTGTTCCCCGCCTTGTTCCCCGGCCGGGTCCTTGGCCTGCTCCTCGGCCTGGTTTTCGGCCTGTCCTTCAGCCTGTGCTTCGCTCAGCGCTTCGGTCTGCGCTTCCGTCTGCTTCTCGGCCTGCGCTTCGGCCTGTTCCTCCGCCTGCTTCTCGGCCTGTTCCCTGGCCGCCTGCTTCTCGGCCTGGGCGAGTGCCGCCCTGGCCGCCTTCTCGGCGTCCTTCTCCGCCTTCGCCGCCTCCGCGATCTGCCGCTTGGCGGCCGTCGCGTACATGTCGACGTACTCCTGGCCGGACAGCTTCATGATTTCGTACATGACCTCGTCGGTCACCGCGCGGAGCACGAACCGGTCGTGCTCCATGCCGCTGTAGCGGCTGAAGTCCAGGGGCTTGCCGATGCGGATGCCCGGACGCATCAGCTTGGGCATCAGCTTGCCCGGAGGCTGGATCTTCTCGGTGTCGATCATCGCCACCGGGATGACGGGTGCGCCGGTGGCGAGGGCCACGCGCGCGAGACCGCCGGGCTTGCCGCGGTAGAGGCGCCCGTCGGGCGAGCGCGTGCCCTCCGGGTAGATGCCGAACAGCTCACCGCGCTCGATCACCTCTATGCCGCTCTTGATGGCCGCCTCGCCCGCGCCGCGCGCGCCGGACCGGTCCACCGGGAGCTGGCCGACGCCCTTGAAGAAGGCGGCCGTCATCCGGCCCTTGATGCCCGGGGTCGTGAAGTACTCGGCCTTCGCGATGAAGGTCACCTTGCGTTCAAGGATCGCCGGCAGGAAGAACGAGTCCGAGAACGACAGATGATTGCTCGCCAGAATGGCCGGGCCCTCGGCGGGGATGTTCTCGAGGCCTTCCACCCAGGGTCTGAAGGCGAGCTTCAGTGGCCCTCCGATGGAAAACTTCATTGCGCCGTAGATCACCCGCGTGCCTCCTGTGTCGTGGATCAGACCTTAACCCGGAGCACCGTCAAAGGACCCGACGACCCTGGTCGGTGTCAGTACGGTCGCGTACGGTGAAGCACACCCGGAGTCGTTTTCCGCCCCAACTCATGAACAGGAGACCGAGGTGCCGGTCCTTCCTGGAGCCGAGCCGTTCCGCCACGAAGGCGGAGAGGTAGGCGTCCTTCTCTGCCACGGTTTCACCGGCTCCCCTCAGTCGCTGCGCCCCTGGGCGGAGTACCTCGCCGAGCGCGGTCTGACCGTCGCGCTGCCCCTGCTCCCCGGGCACGGCACGCGCTGGGAGGACATGCAGGTCACCGGCTGGCAGGACTGGTACGCGGAGGTCGACCGCGAGCTGCGCGCGCTGCGCGAGAGGTGCTCGCGGGTCTTCGTCTTCGGGTTGTCGATGGGCGGCGCGCTGGCCCTGCGGCTCGCGGCCAGGCACGGCGACGACATCGACGGCATCGTGGTCGTCAACCCGCTGAACAAGGTGCACGGTGCCGCCGCCCGTCTCCTGCCGGTCCTGCGCCACCTGGTCCCCTCGACGAAGGGCATCGCGAGCGACATCGCCAAGGAGGGCTCCGAGGAGATCGGCTACGGCCGGGTGCCGCTGCACGCCGCGCATTCGATGCGCCTGCTGTGCGGGGTCGTGGACGCGGAACTGCCGCAGGTCACCCAGCCGCTCCTGCTGCTGCACAGCCTCCAGGACCATGTGGTCTCCCCCGCCGACTCGGCGCGCATCCTCGGCCGGGTGTCCTCCACGGACGTGACGGAGATCGTGCTGGAACAGAGCTACCACGTCGCGACGTTGGACCTGGACGCGGACCGGATCTTCGAGGAGAGCCACTCCTTCGTCACCCGGCTCGCGCCCGGTGCCGGCAAGGAGGCCGACGCCGGTCGGATGGGCCCACAGGAAGGGACGGCAGCCGGTGGCTGAGCACGACGCGGACCGCGGCGATCCGGAGGAGAAGGGCGTACCCGTCGGCGAGCCGCTCGACGGGGCTCGCGGCGAGGGCCTCGGCGACGCGCTCACCGAGTCCGCCGGGGACCGGCTCGAGGAATCGCCAGGTGATGCCCGCGGGGAGTCCTCCGACGACGAGCAGAGCGTGCCGTTCGACGAGGAAGCCGCCTGGAAGTCGATCGTCGAGGGATACGGCGAGGAGCCGCCGGACCCGCCCGGCTCACGGCCGTTCCGGTCGATCGAGGACCTGGCACTCCCCGAGCCCGGGCCGGACACCGACTCCGGAACCGGTGGCGGGAACTCAGCGAGCGCCGGGGGCGACGAGGGCGACGACGCCCCGGCTCCGGGAGCCGGGTCCGAGCCGGAGGCCTCCACGGGCGACCTGCCCTCCCCCGGCGACCTGCCCTCCGTCGTCAAGCCGCTCGGCAGCTCGATCGCCTTCGCGCCCGGTGTCGGCGGCCCGCGGGACTACCGCGCGCCCGAGCCGTCCGAGGGCGACTTCGACGAGGACGACGAGGGCCACTTCGTTCCGCCCGAGCCGCCTCCGCTGCCCGCCGCGGACACGACCGCCAAGTTCGCCTGGCTCGGCGTACTCGGCGGCCCCGCGCTGCTTCTGCTGGCCGTCCTGTTCGGCTGGGACATGACCTGGTGGCTCACCACCCTCGGCATCGGCGGTTTCCTCGGCGGCTTCGCCACCCTGGTGACGCGCATGAAGGACGACGACGAGGACCACGGCGACCCGGGACGCGGCGCGGTCGTCTGACCACGGCCCCGCCTCGGCCCCGGGTGCGGCGGGAGGTTCCGGCCCGTCCCCAGGACGGGGTGATCCGAGCCGCGCTCAGGACGCGGGCACTCTGAGGGCGGCCAGTACGGGCAGATGGTCCGTGGCCGCCCTCAGGTCGTCCTCGCTCACGCCGGACAGACCGAGCGGCACCCCGCAGCCGAGGACCTCGATGCCGGGCGTGGCGAAGACGGCGTCGATGCGCCGGTCGGGTCCCGCGAACGTCCAGGTGTGCTCCCCGCCCCAGGGACGGGTCGCCCAGCCGTCCTGGAGCACGCCCGCCAGACGGCGGAACGTCGGTCCTGTCGGGCGTTCGTTGAGGTCGCCGCCCGCGACGGCGTGCGGGGTGCCGAGACCGGCGAGACGGTCGAGGAGCAGGCCGCTCTGCTCGTAACGCTCGTCCTTCTGGAGCGACAGATGGCAGCTCAGCACGCCGAGCCGGGCTCCGCCGAACCGCACGACCGCCGTGGCGAAGCCCCGCCGGTGCAGTCCCGGGGTGAGCGGGAGCAGGACGTCCTCGGTGCGCTCCACGGTGGCCCGCAGGGTGCACAGCAGCGCGGGCCCGGAGGCGGTGGCGCCTCCGGACAGGATGACGAGGCCGGAGGCGGCGGCGAGACGCGCGAGCTTCTTGCGCCAGCGGAAGAACCGCGGCGCCTCCTGGACCAGTACGAGGTCCGGTGAGCAGGCACTGATCACCCGGGCGAGCGCGGCGGTGTCGTCGCGCATCGAGCGGATGTTGTAGCTGAGCACGCGGATGACGGCCGAACCGTCGGATTCGGTGCGGGACGCGGGCAGCGGACTGGCGGAGGAGCTGGTCGGCATGGCGATCAAGATACGCGCCGGGAGCCCGCCGGAAGGGCCGAAGAACCACATGGCTCGCCCGCAGGGGGCGCCGGGCCGGTGGAGCGGTGCTCCTGACGCGCCGAGAGACCCCTCGATCGGGTGAGGCGGACGCCGGGACGGGGGATACGGAGGCGCCCCGCTGGTCCCGTGGAGTCGGGCGGGCGCGGCAGCCCGACTCCTCCCCGGGGGATACGGCGGGCGCGGGGCTACGCCTCTCGGGGGCCTCCCGGGGGATATGGCGGCCGACGCCTCCCGGGGATGGGGCGGACACGGCGGCGCCCGCCGTCCTGTGAGGGTGCGGCGGGCGCTGCCGTGCGAGATGTGCGGGACCTACATGATCGGGTCGGGCTCCCGGGCCAGGTCCGCCGCTCCGACGAGACCCGCCTTGTTGCCCAGCTGGGCGGCGATCACATCGGCGACCGGGCGCCAGTTGCCGCCGACCAGCCAGCGCTTGTACGACTTGCGGATCGGGTCGAGGACCAGCTCGCCCTCGTCCGAGAGGCCGCCGCCGACGATGAAGGCGGACGGGTCGAAGAGCGAGGCGAGGTCGGCCAGACCCGCGCCGGCCCAGCGGGCCAGCTCGCGATAGGAGTCCACCGCCACGTGGTCGCCCTGCCGGGCGGCCATGGAGATGTGCTTGCCCTCGATGCCGTCGGGGGTGCCGTCGCCGAGGCCCAGGAGGACCTCCGCCGCCTCCGGGGTCGCGTTGGCCCGCTGCTTGGCGTAACGGACGAGGGCACGCCCGGAGGCGTACTGCTCCCAGCAGCCCTGCGAGCCGCAGCCGCACAGCAGTCCGTCCGGCACCATCCGGATGTGGCCGAACTCGGCGGCCACGCCGAAGTGGCCGCGGCGCAGCTTGTTGCCGATGATGATGCCGCCGCCGAGGCCGGTGCCCAGGGTGATGCAGATGACGTTGCGGTGGCCCTTGCCCGCCCCGAACTTGTATTCGCCCCAGGCGGCCGCGTTCGCGTCGTTCTCCACGACGACCGGGAGGCCCACACGCCGCTCGACCTCGGCCTTGAGCGGTTCGTTGCGCCAGTCGATGTTCGGCGCGAAGTAGACCGTCGAGCGCTGGCGGTTCACATATCCGGCGGCACCGATGCCGACACCGACGATGTCGTGACCGGCGCGCGCGCCCTCCACGGCCGAGGCGATGGCGTCCACGATGGCCTGCGGCGTGGTGGGGGTCGGCACCTTGTGCGTCGAGAGGATATTGCCTTCCTCGTCGACCACACCGGCCGCGATCTTCGTGCCGCCGATATCGACGCCGATGGTGAGTCCCATGAATCCCTCAGTTTCGGTCGAGCCCCGCTACGGCCAACCGTACCCGAGGGGCGATTAGTCCAGGTCGATGTGTTCGCCCGGACCGGACTCGTCGTCGCGGGAACCTGTGCCCCGAGTGGTCCAGCGGCGCTCCTGGTTCTCGACGGCCGAGCGGTAGGCGGCGAGCAGTTCCGAGCCCGCGGCCGCGAGGTGGTCGAAGACCTCCGGGTTGCGCTCCAGCACCGGTTCGACGGCGGCCTTGGCCTGCTGCACGACCTGGCTGACCATCTGCTGGGCGGTGCCGGAGGCGACCGCGCCGAACAGCGGCGACTGGAGCCCGGAGAGCTTGTCGGCGACGGCGTCGACGAGTTTGCGCAGTTCCTCGGCGGCCGAGCCGGGCGGCGGGCCGTGCTGGGCGCGCCGGCGGGCCCGCTCCGCGGCGAGGTCCTCCGCACAGGCCGTCGCCCAGGCGTCGGCGTCCGTGGCGTGCGCTTCCTCGACGTGTACCTCGTCGACGCGCACCTCGTCGGCCGTCTCCTCCTGAGCGGCGTCGGATGGGTGGCGCTCTTCGCTCATGGCGGGACTCCTGCCTACGTTTTCCTTGCTCTCGACGTTACCCGAACGGGGGTACCTCATTCACCGTGCCCGGCTCCCCGGATCGGGCACGGCCGGTTCTCGGCGACACCTCACTTCTCGCGCGGCCACAGCCCGGGATCCGGCGTGAAACGGACGCGCAGCTCGCCCTCGCGCAGCGCGGCTCCGGCCACCGTGCAGCGGCGCAGCGCGGACGGGAGCGGGACGATCCTGCGGAACTGGCCGACGGTGACGACGAGTTCGTCGCCGCGCCGGATGAGGTCGAGTTCGTCGCGTATCGCGCCGGGCAGCGGGATGTGCCACACGAGCACGCCGTCGTCGGCGAGCCGGTCGGCGACGGGCCACTCGACGGGGGTGGGCGCGGTGTTGACGCCGGGCACGGCGAGCGCGGCGAGGTCGTCGGTGCCGCGCGGGTCGTGGCCGCGGTGCGGGACCTCGTGGACCGTGTGCGTCTCCCGCCACTCGTCCAGGGCCTTGCGCTGCTGGGCCGCGAGGGCTCCCAGCCAGGCGTCGTTGGTGGCGCCGGGCAGCACCCGGTTCGCGACGAGTCCGTCGACGGGCAGTCCGCGCAGGGCGAGGGCGGTGGCGGCGGTGCGGACGGCGTCGGTGCCGGCGGGTCCGGGCTCGGCGACCAGTCGTACGGTCGTGGCGCGGTCCTCGACCACGCCCTGTACGGCGGCCAGCTCGATGTCCCAGCGCCCCGCGGTCTCGTACAGCCACTCGGCGGGCATGGGAACGCCCGCGAGCCGTCCGAGGACCGGGCGCAGGGCTCGGGCCGCCTGGCGCTCCGGCGGGAGCAGGCGGCGCAGATAGCGGCGGAGTTCCTCGGGCAGCGCCAGGAGGGCGAGGGCCTGCGGGGCCGGGGGCAGGTCCACGACAAGAAGGTCGTACGCCTCCGACAGCGCGGCGTCGCGCAGGGCGCGCAGCAGGGCGAGTTCCTCGGCGCCGGGGAGCGGGGTGACTTCCTCGGCGTCCAGGCGGGAGGCGCCGAGGAGGTCGAGGGCGGTGGTGGCGCGCCGCTGGAAGGCGGTGAGGTCGTCGCGGAAGCGGGCGGCGGCGTCGGGGCGCCAGGCCGTGAGACCGGGGGCGGCTTCCACGGGGTCGGGGCCGGTGGGGACGCCGAGGACGGCGCCGAGGGTGTCGGTGCGGTCGGCGGTGAGCACCAGGGTGCGGGTGCCTTGCCTCGCCGCCTTCAGCGCGGTGGCCGCGGCGACGGTGGTACGGCCTGTGCCGCCTTGGCCGGTGATCAGGATGGTGCGCATGGGAGTGAACGCTACCGGGACGCTGCGCTGACGTTTGCGGTGCGGGTGCGCTGCGCCGGCGTCGCGGGCCGGGTTCGGGGCGTGGGTCGGGGCCGCGCCGGTACATCCGCCCGCATCCGAACGGATCCCACCGGTGTCGCGAGGTGAGCGCGGGTGACGCTCCGTCCGGCCTGCGGGCATGTGATGTACCGGCACGTCCCCTCACGCCGGATCCCGGCTGCGGGTGCGTGGCCGTCTGGGTGCAGCCCCTCACGGACGTGAAGGTTCAGCCCACCCGCCCGCTGTTCATTTCCCCGGCCGGGGAAATTCCAGCCCCTCCGGCGTTTGAGGAGCGGGGTCCTGGGCGGAGCCCCGGGTTCGGGTCGGGTAGGGGCGGAGGGGGCGAAGAAAGGTCTGGGCGGGACCGGTGCGGGCCCCGGGTCAGGCCGTTTCCTCCACGCGCTTCTTCAGGCCGGCCAGGGCACGGTCGATGATGACCTTCTCGGCCTTGCGCTTGATCATGCCGAGCATCGGGATCTTGACGTCGACGGTCAGCCGGTAGGTGACCTCGGTGGCGCCCTTGCCCGCGGGCTTGAGGAGGTAGGAGCCGTCCAGCGAGCGGAGCATCTGGGACTTCACCAGGGTCCAGGAGACCTCGTGGTCGCCGGTCCAGGTGTAGCCGAGAGTCTGGTCGTCCTTGATGGCGCCGGCGTCCATGACGAGCCGGACCTGTTCGGCGCGGCCGAGCTCGTCCGACTTGAGGACCTCGGCCTCCTTCACCTCACCCGTCCAGTCCGGGTACCGGGCGAAGTCGGCGATCACCGCCATGACGTCAGCCGGTGCCGCCTCGATCGTGATGCTCGAACTGGTGTGTTCCGCCATCGCGGTGGCTCCTCCAGATGCGGTCCGGTGAGGGAGGTCGGTGCGCACGTGTGTGCAGCGTGAAGGCTACCGCGCACGACCACGGACGCCTCACCCCACCTGGCCCTCGGAACCGTCGCGGCGTCACCACTCCAGTACCCAGGGTCGGCCCGACCCCGCGAAGTGCCCCACATTGACGCATTCCGTCGCCCCCACACGCATCCGGCGGACGAGGGGCTGATGGACGTGGCCGAAGAGCGCGTAACGGGGGCGCGTGCGCCGGATCGCGTCCAGCAGCGCGAGGGAGCCGCGCTCGAAGCGCCGCGCCACGGTGTCGTACACGAGTTCCGGCACCTCCGGCGGAATGTGCGTGCACAGCACGTCGACCTCGCCGACCGCCTCGATCTTGGCCGCGTACTCCTCGTCGCTGATCTCGTACGGCGTCCGCATCGGTGTCCGCAGTCCCCCTCCGACGAAACCGAAGACGCGGCCGCCGATCTCGACCCGCTCGCCGTCGAGGACGGTGGTGCCCGGGGCGGCGTACTCCGGCCACAGGGCCGGCATGTCGACATTGCCGTAGGTCGCGTACGTCGGTTCCGGGAACGCGGCGAACATCTCGGCGTACTGCTTGCGCACCGCCTTCTCGATCGCCGCGGCCCGGTCGGTGCCGATGCCCGCCCACAGCCGGGCACCGAACGCGCGCGCCTCCTCGAAGCGACGGGCGGTGCGCAGCTCGACGATGCGGTCGGCGTTCTCCACGCCGAAGAGGTCCGGGAAGATGCCGCGCGCGTGGTCGGCGTAGTCGAGGAAGAGGACCAGGTCACCGAGGCAGATCAGAGCGTCGGCGCCGTCGCCGGCCCGCGCCAGGTCGCGGGCGTTGCCGTGCACGTCGCTGACCACATGAATACGCGTCCTGGGACGGCCGACCGGTGTGGATGCCATGACGATCAAGCGTAGGCCGGTGCGGCAAACGTGAACAGAGGCGGCCGGACCTGCGATTACTGGCACCCGCGGAAGGGCGTGGACTACTGTGCGCGCAGGAACGCCACCACGTGTGACGCATGGAACATCTCGCCTGGACCCCCTGTCGAAGACCCCATACCGGCGGGTAACGTCCGGGCAGTCCAGTCGTACTCGGGATTTCAACAAGTGATCTCTTGAGTACTTGCCCGAGCCTTGGACCGCACCGTCGCATCACACAGAGTCGTGGCGCCGGCGCCCTATGAGGAGCAGCAGTCTTGCGCGAGTTCAGCCTTCCGGCTTTGTACGAGGTCCCTGCGGACGGAAATCTCACCGACATCGTCCGCAGAAACGCCGCGCAGCATCCCGACGTAGCCGTGATCGCCCGCAAGGTGGGCGGCACCTGGACGGACGTCAGCGCCACCACCTTCCTCGCCGAGGTGCTGACCGCGGCCAAGGGTCTGATCGCCTCGGGCGTGCGGCCCGGTGACCGGGTCGGCCTGATGTCCCGTACCCGCTACGAGTGGACGCTGCTCGACTTCGCGATCTGGAGCGCCGGCGCCATCACCGTGCCGGTGTACGAGACCAGCTCCCCCGAGCAGGTGCAGTGGATCCTCGGCGACTCCGGCGCCACCGCCTGCATCGTGGAACTGCCCGCACACGCGGCCTGCGTCGAGTCGGTACGGGACCGGCTGCCCGCCCTCGAACACGTCTGGCAGATCGAGGCCGGCGGCGTCGAGGAGCTGGGGCGCCTGGGCGCGGACGTCAGTGACGCCACCGTCGAGGAGCGCAGCTCCTCCGCCAAGGCGGACGACCCGGCGACCATCGTCTACACCTCCGGGACCACCGGCCGCCCCAAGGGCTGTGTCCTGACCCACCGCGCCTTCTTCGCGGAGTGCGGCAACATCGTGGAGCGGCTGCGCCCGCTGTTCCGCACCGGTGAGTGCTCGGTCCTGCTGTTCCTCCCGCTCGCGCACGTCTTCGGGCGGCTCGTGCAGGTCGCGCCGATGATGGCACCGATCAAGCTGGGCTGTGTCCCGGACATCAAGAACCTCACCGACGAGCTGGCCTCGTTCCGGCCGACGCTGATCCTCGGTGTGCCGCGCGTCTTCGAGAAGGTCTACAACTCGGCGCGCGCCAAGGCCCAGGCGGACGGCAAGGGCAAGATCTTCGACAAGGCCGCGGACACGGCGATCGCGTACAGCCGCGCGCTGGACACCCCCTCGGGGCCGTCCCTCGGTCTGAAGATCAAGTACAAGACGTTCGACAAGCTCGTCTACAGCAAGCTGCGCGCGGTGCTCGGCGGTCGCGGCGAGTACGCGATCTCCGGCGGTGCCCCGCTGGGCGAGCGGCTCGGCCACTTCTTCCGCGGTATCGGTTTCACGGTCCTGGAGGGCTACGGCCTCACCGAGTCCTGTGCGGCCACGGCCTTCAACCCGTGGGACCGTACGAAGATCGGCACGGTCGGTCAGCCGCTGCCCGGCTCCGTGATCCGTATCGCCGACGACGGTGAGGTGCTGCTGCACGGCGAGCACCTGTTCCAGGGGTACTGGAACAACGAGGCCGCCACCGCCGAGGCGCTCGCCGACGGCTGGTTCCACACCGGTGACATCGGCACCCTCGACGAGGACGGCTACCTCCGCATCACCGGCCGCAAGAAGGAGATCATCGTCACGGCGGGCGGCAAGAACGTCGCTCCGGCCGTGATAGAGGACCGTATCCGAGCCCACGCGCTGGTCGCGGAGTGCATGGTGGTCGGCGACGGGCGGCCGTTCGTCGGTGCGCTGGTCACGGTCGACGAGGAGTTCCTGGCCCGCTGGGCCGCGGAGCACGGGAAGCCGGCCGGCTCCACCGCGGCCTCGCTGCGCGAGGACGCGGACCTGGCCGCCGCCATCCAGGACGCGATCGACGACGGCAACGCCGCGGTGTCCAAGGCCGAGTCGGTCCGCAAGTTCCGCATCCTCGACCACCAGTTCACCGAGGAGTCGGGGCATCTGACGCCGTCCTTGAAGCTGAAGCGGAACGTGGTGGCGAAGGACTACGCGAACGAGATCGAGGCACTTTATCGGGGCTGATGCCCTGGCGACCGGGTTCCAGCCCGGCCGGAACAAACGGCTCGGCCCTCTCCAGTGGAGGGGGCCGAGCCGTTTTCCGTCCCGGGTTCGTGTGCCTTCGGGCGCGGGGTGGGGGGCCGCCTCCCGACGGGGGGTCCGCCTCCCGCCGTGGAGGGGGTTCCGGCTCCCGCCGTGGGGGTGAGTGTTCGTCCCGGGCGGGAGGTGCGCGTGGTTGCTCGCGCAGTTCCTCGCGCCCCTGAGCGCCCTGGCGGGCGCCCGTCGAGGCGCCCGCCAGGGCGGCCGTCCGGGGGCGCGGGGAACTGCGCGGCCAGGCGAAGGCGGCCCGCAGGTGCCGGCGGGCGGCAAGCGGCAGCCCCACGGGCGAACCCGGCGACGCTAGAGCAGCACTCGCAGGCGCCGGCGGGCGGCAAGCGGCACCCCCGTGGGCGAACCCGGTGACGCTAGAGCAGCTCTCGGAGGCGTTCCGCGAGGAGGTCCCAGCGCCAGTTCTCCTCGACCCAGGCCCGGCCGCGTTCGCCCATGCGGCGGCGGAGTTCGGGGTCGCCGAGCAGGGTGACGATGCGGTCGGCCGCGTCCTCGGCGGAGCCGCCACGGACGACCCAGCCCGTCTCGCCGTCGAGCACGGCGTCGGGCGCGCCCCCCGAGTCGCCGGCCACCACCGGGAGGCCCGTCGCCGACGCCTCCAGGTAGACGATGCCGAGCCCCTCGACGTCGAGTCCGCCCCTGCGGGTCCGGCACGGCATCGCGAACACGTCCCCGGCCCCGTAGTGCGCGGGCAGTTCCGACCAGGGCACCGCCCCGGTGAACCGGACCGAGTCCGCGACCCCGGTCTCGTGCGCGAGCTTGCGCAGCTCCTTCTCGTACGGCCCGCCGCCGACGATCAGCAGCACCGCGTCCGGCTCCTTGGCCAGGATCCGCGGCATCGCGAGGACGAGGGTGTCCTGGCCCTTGCGCGGGACCAGGCGGGAGACGCAGACGACGACCGGCCGGTCGGTGAGGCCGAGGCGGGCCCGGACCTCGTCGCCGCCCGAGCCGGGGTGGAAGGTCCGCTCGTCGACGCCGGGCGGCAGCCGCACCATGCGCGCGGCCGCCTCGGGGGTCAGCGCGGAGGCGATCCGCGAGCGCGTGTACTCCCCGAGGTAGGTGATCGTGTCGGTGGACTCGCCGATCCGGCGCAGCAGCGTGCGGGCGGCCGGAAGCTGGGCCCAGCCGGCCTCGTGGCCGTGCGTGGTCGCCACGAGGCGGGTCGCGCCCGCTCTGCGCAGGGCCGGCGCCATCAGGCCGAGCGGTGCCGCCGCCCCGAACCACACCGACGTACAGCCGTGTTCACGCAGCAGGCCGACCGCCCGCCGGGTGGCGCCCGGTGTCGGAAGCAGCATGGTCGTACGGTCCCGTACGACGGTGAAGGGCTGCTCGGCGTCGAACGCGGCGGTCGCCTCGGCGCCCTCGTGGCCGCGCTTCCAGGTCGAGGCGTAGACGACGATCCGCCCGGGGTCCAGGCGCAGCGCCATGTTGTGCAGAAAGGCCTGGATGCCGCCGGGGCGGGGCGGGAAGTCGTTCGTCACGATCAGGGTCTTGTGCATCGTGTTCGACAGTACCGAACCTATACTCACAGCTCCGCACGGCCGCGCTTGACGGCTCGTACACAGACCGGTGGATCACCCTGGGACCGCGAACAGCGCGGCGGCGAGACACACGGATTCGGGACGATGAGGGCCAGGTGGGCATGACCGGGGCACGGAGCACGAGGTTCCCCTTCGCCATGACCGCACTGCCGGCGATCTGGGGTCTGACGAGGCTGGCGCTGCTGCTCTTCGTGGCCAAGGTGTACGTCTTCCCCGGCCCGGACGTCACCAGCGACGTCTCGGTGATCTACCACGGCTGGTACGAGGTCCTCCAGGACGGCCGGTTCCCGCTGCACGACGTCACCTGGCAGTACCCGCCGGCCGCCTCCCTCGCGATCCTCTCACCCGCCCTGCTGCCCTTCCTCGACTATGCGCACGCCTTCTTCGTGCTGGCCTTCGTCGCCGACCTGCTGGTGTTCGGGCTGCTCCTGTACGCGGGCTCGCGCTCCGGCAAGAGCGTGCGCGGTGCCTGGGTGTGGACGATCGGGGTTCCGCTGCTCGGGCCGACCGTGTACGCCCGCTACGACGTGATGGTGACGGCCGTCGCGGTCGCCGCGCTGCTCGCCGGCTCCCGCCACCCCCGGGTGATGGGGGCGCTCACGGGCTTCGGCGCGATGGTGAAGGTCTGGCCGGTCCTGCTGCTCCTCGGCGCCGTGCGCCGGCGGTCCTGGGCCTGGGCGGCGGGGACGGCGACCGGGATCGCGGCGGTGTTCTTCGCGACGATGCCGGGCGCGTTCGCCTTCCTGACCTTCCAGCGCGACCGCGGCACCGAGGTGGAGTCGCTCGGCTCCCTCGTCTTCCACGTGGCCAGGCACCACGGCTGGAACGGGCGGGTGCTGCTCAACTACGGCTCGGTGGAGTTCGTCGGCCCCTACGTCGACGTGGTGAGCACGGCGGCCCTGGTCCTGACCGGGTCCGCCTTCGGCTGGCTGCTGCTGTGGCGGCTGTGCGCCAAGCGGTTCCTGTCGCACACGCTCGCCGACGCGGCGTTCGTCGCCGTCCTGATGTTCACCGCCACCAGCCGGGTCATCAGCCCGCAGTATCTGGTGTGGCTCGTCGGGATCGCCGCGGTCTGCCTGTGCTTCCGGGCGAGCCGGATGGCGCTGCCCGCCTTCCTGGTGCTGGTCGCGTGCTTCGTGACGGTCCTGGAGTTCCCGACCTGGTTCGGCGACGTCGTCGGCAGCACGGACCTCGGCATCACCCTCCTGGTGCTGCGCAACGGCCTGCTGGTGGCCGCCTCGGTGCTGGCCGCACGGGAGCTGTGGCGCTCCACGGTCTCCCGGCCGGCGCCCGAGCTCCCCGCTCAGGCCGTCCTCACCAAGGAGACGCTGGCGTCCTCCTGACGTCCGGTCCGCGCGGCCCGCCGGGCCCACAGCCACAGGGCCGCGCACTGCACCGTCATGGACAGCGCGAGGGCCAGACAGATGCCCGGCAGCCCCAGTCCGGACAGGGCGAGGGCGAGGGGCAGCTGGACCGCCGTGCCGGTCAGCGTCACCCGCAGCAGCACCGGCGCTCCCCCACTGCCCTCGAAGACCCCGCCGAGGGCGATGAAGCAGGCCATCAGCAGCAGGTAGGGGCCGACGCAGCGCAGGAACAGCACGCCGTCGTGGGCGACCTCGGGGCCGGCGCCGAAGGCCCGCATGATCCAGGGAGCCAGGGCCCCGAGCAGTCCCGCGGCGAGCAGGCCCGCGGTCCCCGAGACGAGGACGGCCTGCCGTCCGATGGCGCCGCGCTCGTCACGGCCCGCGCCCCGGCTGTGCGCGGTGTGGATCGAGGCGGCCTGCCGGACCGAGTAGAACGCCATGGTGGCGACGTACATGACCTTGTAGGCGATCGCGTAGGCGGCCACCGCCGTCGTCCCGAGCCGGGCCACGATCGCGACCAGTACCAGGGCGCCGCCCTGGCGCACCGTGAAGTCGGCGGACATGGGCAGCCCGGTGGTGAGGCACCGGCGCAGGGCCGCGCCGGTGCCCTCGGCCGGCGTCGCACAGGCCGCCTTCGACAGCAGGGTGTCGCGGCGCAGGGCGCGCAGGCCCGCGACGAGGGCCACCGAGCGGCACAGCACGGTCGAGAGGGCGGCGCCCCGGACGCCGTACGTGTGGATGAACAACGGGTCGAGGCCGAGGATCAGGCCGTTGGCCAGCAGGGCGAGGCGCATCGGGGTGCGGGTGTCGCCGGTGCCCTTGAGGATGCCGTCGACGAGGTTCTGCGCGAAGAAGACGGCGATGCCGGGCAGGGAGACGGCGAAGTACTGGACGGTGAGGGTCAGCGCGCGTCCGTCGCCGCCGAGGACCAGCCGGGCCAGCGGCTCGCGCAGCAGGAAGCCGCCCAGGGCGATCACCGGTGTGACGGCGGCGCACAGCGCCCAGCCTCCGCGGACGGCCGCCCGGACCGCTCCCGGGTCGCGGGCGCCCCGGGCGTGCGCGACCAGGACGGTGGTGCCGGAGGCGAAGACCAGGGCGACGCCGAGCAGCACGTTCTCGGTGTTCGTCGCGACGGCGACGGCGGCCACGGCGTCACGGCCGAGCCGGGAGACCCAGACGGTGTTGATGATTCCGGCGGCGACGGAGGCGAGCAGCGAGAGGTAGACGGGGTGGGCGAGCGCCATGAGCTGCCTGCGGTGCGCGTTCAACGAAGGCTCCCTCGATACGAGCTACCTCGATTAGAGGTAGCTCGATAAGAGGTACCATGAGTGAGTGCACCCCGCAACCACCCGGACGCGCCGACCTCGCGGGCCGTCGGCGTCCACGAGGAAAGGGCCGGCCTGATGCTGGAGCTGTCGATCCTGGGCTTCCTGTACGAGGAGCCGCTGCACGGCTATGAGCTGAAGGAGCGCATCAAGGCCCTCACCGGCCATGTCCGGCCGGTGAGCGACGGCGCCCTCTACCCGGCGATCACCCGCCTGGTCGCCGCGGGCCTGCTCGACCAGCACACCGAGCCCGGCAGCGGCGCGGCCCCGCGGCGCATCCTGTCGCTCACCGACAAGGGCCGCGAGGACCTCCTGGAGCGGCTGCGGCACCCCAAGCCGGCCGAGATCACCGACCACGTCCGCTTCAACACCCTGCTGGCCTTCCTGCGCCACCTGGGCGACCCCCGCGAGCAGGCCGCGGTGCTGCGCCGCCGCCAGGAGTTCCTGGAGGCCCCGACGAGCTTCTTCTACGAGGGCGGCCGGCCGGTGCGCGCGGAGGAGGCCGACGACCTGTTCCGGCAGGGCATGCTGCGGGTGGCGCGGGCGACCGGCGAGGCGGAGCGGGCCTGGCTCGCGGAGGCCGTTCACCGGCTGGAGGGGTGAACGGCTCCACGCGTCAGCCGAGCTGGTCCCCGAGGTACTGCCGCCACAGCTCGGCGAACCGCTCCGGCGTCGTGTGCAGCACGTCCCGCAGCGCCTCCTCGACCGCCCCCTCGCGCTTCCCGTGGTCGCCCACCGCGCGGTAGAAGTCGTTCAGCCGGACCTCGCCCCAGCGGTCCGCGATCAGCCTGCAGGCCATCCAGCCGCCCTCGTACGCCCGCGCCAGCGCGCCCGCGTCCGCGGTGAACCCGAAGTCCTTGTCGTCGGGCAGTGCGGCCGGGACGCGCCCCTCGGCCACCGCGCGCTGGAGTTCCGGCGCGACCTGCCCGGGCGCCCGCCCGCTGCCGCGGTAGCCGGCCCAGTCCGCGTACCCCTCGGAGAGCCACAGCGGGGTGGCGGCCGTGGTGTGGGCGCGGGTGGCCACGTGCGTGGTCTCGTGGGTGAGCACGACCTGCTTGCCGAGGCCGCCGAGGACTCCGTACGCGTCCGGGTTGACGATGATCCGGTCCGCGGGCGCCTTCGCCGAAGGTCCCGCCTCCCCGGTGGTGACCGCGGCGATCCCCCGGTACCCGGACGCCGGAGCCCCGAGCAGCCCCGCCATCCCCTCCAGCGACTTCGGCACGAGGACCACGACGTGCCGCGACCAGTCCGCGCCCCAGGCGTCCGACACGGCCGGCACGGCACGGTCCGCGAGAGAGGCGAAGGCCCGCAGTCGCTCGCCGGACTGCCCGACCCCCAGGACGAGGCTGTGCTCACCCCGTACGGCCGTCACGGCCCCCTCGTCCCACAACTGGTCGCCGCCCTTGCCCGACGGCTCGTCGGAGGTGACGCGCCAGGTCCCGCTGGCGCGGGTCAGTGCGAGGGTGCGGTCCACCTTGACCGGCGCGGTGTCGTAGCCCTCGATGCGGTAGCGCAGTTCGGCGCGGGCTGTGGCGCTGTCACCGGAGCGGCTGAGACCGGCCAGCCGGTAGGACCAGCCCGCCAGCGGTACGTCACGCAGGTTCGTGAGGCCGGTTCCGGCGCCGGCCGCCGCGCCGGTGGACCGGAACGCCGCGTCGTCCCGGTCCAGGACCGCGGCCGCCCGCCGGTCGAGGACGCGCTGCACGTCGGCCGCCGCGGTGTCCGGCGCCGTCCGGCCGCCGCAGCCGACGAGCCCGGCGAGCAGCAGCACCACGGAGAGCCCCGCTCGCGACGCGCACCTTCGACCAGCCATTCTCCCGATCGTACGGTGCCCGCGCCCGCCCTCCGGAACGCCCGCCCCGCCCGCCTCCCGCCCGGTCCGCGCCCCGTCAGACCCGGGTGACGGACGAGATCGGCATCATCCCGACCGGGTCGTAGCGCACCGGGGCGCCCGGATAGGGCGCGTGGATCACCTGGCCGTTGCCCACGTACATCCCGACATGGCCGGCGTCCGACCGGTAGGTGACCAGGTCACCGGGCCGCGCCTGGGAGAGCGGGATCTGCCGTCCGGCGAACCGCTGGGCCTGCGAGGTGCGCGGCAGACCGATCCCGGCGTGCGCGTAGGACCACTGCATGAGGCCCGAACAGTCGAAGCCGCCGGGCCCGTTGGCGCCCCACACGTAGGGGCGGCCGAGCGCCGAGCGGGCCGCGGCGACGGCGACGGCCGCGCGTGACGAGGAGGCGACCGAGCCGCCGAGGCCGGGCACGTCGGTACGCAGCGAGCGCGACGCCCGGTCGTAGGCGGCGCGGTCGGCGTACGGCAGCGAGTCGAGCAGTTGCCTGGCCTTGGCCAGTTTGCCCTCGATGACCCGCTTGTTCCGGGCGACCGCCGTGCGGCTTCGCTCCAGTTCGGCGAGTTTCCCGTCCGCCTCCTCCCGTTCCTGCGCGAGGCCGCGCAAGGCGAGCTGGAGTTCCCTGAGTTCGCCTGCCTGGCGGGTGCTCATCCGGTCGAGCGCGGAGGCCTTGTCGAGGTAGTCGTCCGGGTCGGCCGAGAAGAGCAGCGCGAGGGAGGGGTCAAGGCCGCCCGAGCGGTACTGCGCCCCGGCGAGCGAACCCAGCGCGTCCCGCATGGTGTTGACACGGTCCTGCTGCCGGGCGATCTCGTCCTGCGCCGTGCCGATCTGCTCCCGCAGCCGGTCGCCGCGCTCGTCGGCCTTGTTGTACGCCTCGGTGGCCTTCTCCGCCTGCGCGTAGAGGCGGTCCACCTCGGCCCTGGTATCGCCCCGCGGCGCCGCGGAGGCGGGCAGGGTGCCGAGCGCGGCGGCCGCCGCGGACATCACGCAGGCGGCGACACCGAAGGCGCCGGCGCCCCGGTCGAAGCCGGTCGGTGCAAGGCGGCGATGGAACCCCACGAGTGGCCGCACTCCCTTCCGCTGACGGTCCCCTCCACCGGGGGAACGCGGCAGACAGTAACCGTGCGACCACGCGGCGACCAAAGCCCTCCGCGGGCACGCACAGTGACGCCCCGCCGGAGACGCAGGTCACCGACGGGGCGTGGGGTCAGCGCGAGTTGTCGCAATTCGCCCGTTTGGGCGGCACGACAGAAGGGCGCTCCGGGCGGCGGGCTTCACATCCCCGTCCGCCCGTGCGGATCAGATCCGGACGCCGAACTGGAAGGGCATGTTGCCGATCGACTCGTAGCGGACGCTGGCGCCGGTGTGCGGCGCGTGCAGCACCTGGCCGTTGCCCGCGTAGAGGCCGACGTGGTGCTGGTCGCCGTAGAAGATGACCAGGTCGCCGACCTGGAGGGCACTCTGCGAGTAGATGCGGGTGCCCGCGTTGGCCTGGGCCTCCGAGGTGCGGGGTATGGTCACGCCGGCCTGGGCGTACGCCCAGGAGGTGAGGCCGGAGCAGTCGAACGAGCTGGGGCCGGAGGCGCCGTAGACGTACGGGGAGCCGATGACGCTCTTGGCGGCGGCGAACGCGGCGCCGGCACGGCCCGAGGCGGCCGGGGTGTCACCGAGGTCGACCCGCTCGCTGGCGCGGGTGGCCCGCTCCTGCTCCTGGGAGGCCAGTGCCGCCTTCTCCTGCGCCGTCAGCGAGTTCAGGAGCTTCTGCGCGGAGCCCAGCTTGCTCTGGACTTCCTTCTTCTTCTTGGCGAGCTCGGCCCGGGTGTCGGCGAGGTCCTTGAGCTTCGCGGAGGCCTCGGAGCGCTGCTGGGCGAGCGAACGCTGCTTCTCCTGGACCTTCTTGAGCGACTCGACCTGCTGGGCGCTCAGTTGGTCCATGGCCGAGGCCTTGTCCAGGAAGTCGTCCGGGTCGGAGGAGAGGAAGAGCGCCACGGAGGGGTCGATGCCACCGGTGCGGTACTGGGCGCTGGCCATCGAACCGAGGCCGTCACGCAGCTCGTTGAGCTCTTCCTGGCCACGGGCGACGTTGTCCTGGAGAGCGCTGATCTGCTTCTGCAGCTTCTGCTGCTTCTCCTTGGCGCCGTCGAGCTTCTCCGTGGCCTGCTCGGCCTCTTCGTAGAGCTTGTCGACCTTGGTCTTGACCTCGTCCTTGTTGGGCTTCTCGGACGGCGCCGCGTTGGCGGCATTCGCGCTGAGGACAACAGCGGCAGCGGCGGCGGTGGTGAGCACGGTCACACGGGTGCGGCTCGGCTGCTTGGGTCGACGGTGGGACGCCACGAAGGCGAGCTCCTTCTTCCTCCAGCCGCCTGCCGAAAACGCCGACGGGCGGTGCCCCTCCACCGTCACTCCTCATGAGTGATCACCCTAGTTGGAGGTTCAGGGCATGACCCTAGTGACCTACTTGTGATCAGTTCAAATCCAAACCTGAAAATTCTTTGTCACGGAGCGCATTCTTTGCCATCAACTCACCAGCAGTGATGTCCGCTTGACACTACGTCGCGTGAACATCCGGCCAATCGGGGCATCAGGCCCAGAGGTTACGCATGGTGCGTACGCGACTCATGCGACTTAGGCCACCGATCGCCGCGCACGTGAAACCCGGCCCCCGAAGAGCGAGATGAGACTCCGGGGCGGGCGCGGAAGAGCCGGCGGAACGTGACGAACAGGAGGAAACACATGGAAGGATCCATGCCGGATAAAAAGCGTGAAACGGGCGCGAGGGGATCGCGAAGGGAACCCGAGGAAATCGCGGGGAGAGGACGTGCGACGGGAACGTGCCCGCGGGAGTCGCTCAGCCGCGCGAGAAGCGCTTGAGGAGCACCACGGACGCCACCGGCCGGGCGCCCGCCTTGGCGATCCCGTCCGCGACCTCCCGGTCGGTCGAGACCACGATGACCGGCCGGCCGGGCGGCTCGGCCCGCACGAGCTGACGGATCAGCTCGTCGGCCGTGACACCGGGCTTGGAGAACAGCACGCGCACCCCGCGCGGAGGCGCGAGCAGCACCGGCGCGGCCAGTTCGGCCCCGTCGAAGACGCAGGTGACCTCGGCGCCGGTCTGCGCGGCCAGTTGCGAGAGCTGTCCGAGCAGCCGCAGCCGCTGCTTCTCCAGCGGCATCTGGGGATAGCCGGTCTTGGTGACGTTGTAGCCGTCGACGACCAGATGCGCCTGGGGCAGCGCGAGCAACTGGTCCAGGATCGCCGGGTCGTTCTCGGACAGCGCGCGGGCGGCGATGTCCTTCGGGGTCATCCGTCCCGGCTCGACCGCCTCGACCGTCTCCGCGGGCCGCACCGAGACGGGAGGCAACGCCAGTTCCCGGCGCAGCCCCTGGGCCGCCTCCAGCACGGTGTCGAGCAGCAGCCGCACCCGCATGTCCTCGACGCTGCGCCCCTCCCGGGCCGCCTTGCGGGTGGCCTCCAGGGCCGCCTCGGCCTCCGAGAGGCGCGCCTTGAGCCGCCGCGCCTCGCTCTCGGCCGCGGACACCTGCGCCTGGTTCTCCGCCTTCGCCCCGTCCGTCTCGGCCTGGAGCTTGCGCAGGGCCGCCTCACCGCGCTTGACGTCGCTGAGGGCCCCGCGCAGCTTGCGGTGAAGCGATTCCGCTTCCTTGCGGGCCGCTTCCAGTTCCGCGCGCAGCCGTTCGGTCTCGGCACGGGTCTGCCCGCGGGCCTCCGCGAGTTCCGCGCGCAGCCGGTCCAGTTCGGCGCGGCTCTCCTCACCGGCGCGCTCGGCGTCCGCCCGCAGGGCCTCCTCGCCCGCGGCGGTCACCAGCTTCACCCAGCCGGCGGGACGCACGACATAGGCCGCGGCCGCCACGTCCAGCGGATCCGCGGCCGGGGACGGCGCGCCCGAGTCGAGAGCGCCGACGAGCTCCGGCTGGACCTCTCTGAGCTTCTCGGCGATGCGCTGCCTGAACAGCGGGTCCGTCTCCAACGCCGAGGCCATCGCGTTGCCGGCGAACTTGGCGCGGCGATTCGGGGCGAACCGGGCGTACTGCCGCAATTGTACGGGCAGTTCGGACACCGTCAGCCCGCCGAAGCCGTCCGAGACGATCTGTACGACGCGTCGGCGCACGCCGTCGGGCAGCGGACGGTCGAGCACCTCGGCGGTGCCGTCGTCCGGCTCCCCACCCGTGGTCTCCACCATCCGTTCACCCCAATATCCGTGCGGGGCCCGCTCCCTCAGGAGCCGGCGCCCGGCCTGTCCACCAGTTCGACCTGATCCACCGCGTTGCACCAACGACACCGCACCGACTCGATGGTCTCACTGACCACCTCGCGCTCCTCGACCTTGGGCTCACCGGCCAGGTCCAGGTGCACATACTCGACGACCTTCGACGAGCGGGTCACGTCGAAACGCGTGAGGTTGCCGCAGAGGGCGCAGCGCCAGCGGGTCTTGGCATCGGGCAGGGGAACTGTCATAGGGCAGCCGCTTTCCTTCTCGTGTCCGTCCGGCGCCGGTTTCCCGGTGCTATGGCTCGTAACCCTACGGCCTGGCGGGTACTCGACGCCCGGCCGTCCGCGGCGGCGAGGCGGTCTGTATACATCGGCGCGGTTACGTCATGCTCTGCACCATGATCGGCAATTGGAGTGCGACGGTCGGCAGGGCGCTGCGGGGCCGGTCGGCGCCGGTGACGTACGGACTGATCGTCCTGTGCTGTCTGATCTTCGTGATCGGTCCCGCCTCGGGTCTGGATCCCGCGTACGGCACCGGGGACGAGCTGCTGGTCGCGCAGCGGGCCTATTTCCGCCGCTGGGGCGTGGTGCCGGCCGGTCTGTTCGGCGGGGCCCCCGGCGAGGCGCTCACCCCCGCGACCGCCCTGTTCATCCACGGAAGCTGGCTCCATCTCCTGGGCAACATGCTCTTCTTCTACGTCTTCGGGCTCATGACCGAGGAGCGCATGGGCCATCTGGAGTTCGCCCTCTTCTACCTGGGCTGCG
The DNA here is from genome assembly GCF_036063235.1 of Streptomyces sp. NBC_00386. Lineage (NCBI taxonomy): Bacteria > Bacillati > Actinomycetota > Actinomycetes > Kitasatosporales > Streptomycetaceae > Streptomyces > Streptomyces sp. NBC_00386. Next base: position 6,807,492 of record NZ_CP107950.1, on the reverse strand, counting down.
GATATCTGGCCCTGCTCGGCTACGCCGCCGCCAACGCGACCTCGCCGCAGTCCCTGGTCGGGGCCTCCGGGGCGATCTCCGCGGTGCTCGGCGCGTTCCTGTACCTGTTCCCCAGGGCCCGGGTGACCAGTCTCTTCCCGTTCCTGTTCTTCCTGCCGCTGCGGTTCCCCGCCTGGGTGGTGCTGCCGTTCTGGTTCACGCTCCAGTGGCTGGCGGCCGGCCGCAGCTCCCCGGGCCCCGGAGTCGCCTATCTGGCCCACCTCGTGGGCTTCTCCCTGGGTTTCGTCTACGCGTGGGCGCGGTTCCGGCCCCGAAGGCCGCTCGCGCCCGTTCGGGGGGTGCTGCCGGGGCCCCCGGTGGAGCGGCCGGGCCAGGTGGACCGCGAGTAGGGTGAGATCCCCAGCAGCGGCCCCTAGGGAGAGAACCAGCCGTGATCACCGCGATCGTCCTCATCAAGACCAGCGTGGACCGCATCCCCGAGATCGCCGAGTCGATCGCGTCGCTGGAGAGCGTCAGCGAGGTCTTCTCCGTCACGGGTACCTACGACCTGATCGCCATGGTCCGGGTCCAGGCCCACGACGACCTGGCGGACGTCATCCCCGGCAGGATCAGCAAGATCCCGGGCGTCGAGGCGACGGACACCCACGTGGCGTTCCGTACGTACTCCCAGCACGACCTGGAGGCGGCGTTCGCGATCGGTCTCGACTCCTGACCGACGCGGCACCGCCTCCGGGCGAAGCCGCCGTGGGCGTCAGACCGCCGGGACGCAGCGGCCGTCCTCGGTGCGGTACTGCCAGCGCGCGCCGTCCCTGACGAGCTCGCGCACCGCGCGGACGAAGCGCTCGACGTGCTCGTCGGGGGTACCGGCGCCGAAGCTGACGCGGATGGCGTTGAGGGACTTCTCCCCGGGCGCCGCCTCGGGGGCTCCGCACTCCCCCTGGGTCTCCGGGGCACTGCCGAGCAGCGTGCGGACGAGCGGGTGTGCGCAGAAGAGGCCGTCGCGGACGCCGATGCCGTACTCGGCGGAGAGCGCGGCCGCGAAGTGCGAGCTGTTCCAGCCCTCGACGACGAAGGAGATGACGCCGACCCGCGGGGCGTCGTCGCCGAAGAGGGAGAGGACCCGGACCTCGGGGACCTCGGCGAGGCCCGCGCGGACGGTACGGATCAGGTGCCGCTCACGGGCGAGAAGGCTGTCGAAGCCCTCCTCGGTGAGCGCCTTGCAGGCCGAGGCGATCGCGTAGGCCCCGATGACGTTCGGCGAGCCGGCCTCGTGCCGGGCGGCGCTGTCGTGCCACTCCACGTCCACGCCGCCGTCCGCGCGCCGGGTGACCTTGCGGCTGGCCCCGCCGCCCGCGAGGTACGGGTCGGCCTCGCGCAGCCAGTCGGAGCGGCCCGCGAGGACACCGGAGCCGAACGGCGCGTACAGCTTGTGCCCGGAGAAGGCGACCCAGTCGACGTCGAGGTCCTGGACCGACACCGGGTGGTGCGGGGCGAGCTGCGCGGCGTCGAGGACGATGCGGGCGCCGTGGGCGTGCGCGGCGGCGGCCAGCTCCCGCACCGGCCACAGCTCCCCGGTGACGTTCGAGGCGCCGGTGACGCAGACCAGGGCCGGTCCGTAGCCCCCTTCAATGGACACAGTGCGGGCGGCGAGGGCGTGCTCCAGGGTGTCGACGGCCTCGCCCGGGGTCCGCGGGGCGTTCAGGTACGTCACCCGGGCGTCGCGCCAGGGCAGCAGGGAGGCGTGGTGCTCGGTCTCGAAGACGAAGACCTGGCAGTCGGCCGGGAGCGCGGCGGCGAGCAGGTTGAGCGAGTCGGTGGTGGAGCGGGTGAAGACCACCTGGTCACCGGCGCGGCAGTCGAGGAACTCCTCGACGGTCCTGCGGGCGTTCTCGAAGAGGTCGGTGGAGAGCTGCGAGAGGTAGCCGGCGCCCCGGTGGACGCTGCCGTAGTAGGGCGCGTACGCGGCCACGTCGTCCCACACCCGCTGGAGGGCGGGCGCGCTGGCGGCGTAGTCGAGGGCCGCGTAGGTCACCTCGCCGCCGGTGACGAGCGGGACGGTGACATCCCGGCCCAGAACGGCCAGGGGGGCACAAACGGTCTGGTCGGCGGCAACGGTGGAGACAGACATGGCGAGCTCCTGTGAGAGGCATGCGGGATCACCGCGCGAGCCGGCCGCCCGGAGGCAGGGCTGGGCTCGGCGCGGGAAAAGGTGAAAAGGGTGTGCGGAGGCGGGGCTCTACGCCCTACCGCATTCGCTTGCTCACAGAAGGCTCCCTCGAACGACCAGGACCCCTGGTTGCGTCCGCCCGGAGGGCGGGAGGGGTCCGCGCTTGCCGTAGGCCTCGCTGCCTACGACCTGGTCTTCACCCGGGGCACCCCGCCACGGACGGAGGGTTGCCGGACAGCCGGCCGGGGCCTGATGGCTGTCACTCATGACCTGGTACAGCATCTTGCCAGAGGATCTTCCACGCGCAAGGCGCAGTCCGGATTCTGGACTGCGCCTCGCTCCGTGTCACCGGTGGATCAGGCGTTGCTGGCGGCCACCCAGCGCTCCAGGGTGCGCTTCGCGGCGCCGGAGTCGATCGACTCGACCGCCTTCTCCATTCCGTCGCGGAGCTGGTCCGCGAGCGGTGCGCCGGTCGGCGACAGGGCCACCAGGGCCGCCGCCGAGTTCAGCAGGACCGCGTCCCGTACGGGCCCCCGCTCGCCGTCCAGGACGCGCCGGGCGACCTCCGCGTTGTACGAGGCGTCGGCGCCGCGCAAGGCCTCCACCGGGACGATGTCGAGCCCGACGTCGCGGGGGTCGAAGCGCTCCTCGGTGACCTTGCCGTCGCGGACCACCCAGACGTGGGAGCCCGCGGTGGTGGTCAGCTCGTCGAGGCCGTCGTCGCCGCGGAAGACGAGCGAGGAGTTGCCGCGCTCGGCGAACACGCCCGCCACGATCGGCGCCATCCGGGGATCGGCGACGCCGACCGCCTGGGCCTTCACGCGCGCCGGGTTGGTCAGCGGCCCGAGCACGTTGAAGGTGGTCCGGATGCCCAACTGGCCGCGGGCCGCCGCCACATGACGCAGCGCCGGGTGGAACTTGACCGCGAAGCAGAACGTGATCCCGGCCTCCTCGGCCACCTCGGCCACCCGCTTCACCGGCAGTTGGAGATTGACCCCGAGCTTCTCCAGGACGTCCGACGCGCCGGACGCGGAGGACGCGGCCCGGTTGCCGTGCTTGACGACCTTGGCGCCGGTACCGGCCACCACGATCGAGGACATCGTGGAGATGTTGACGGTCTTCGCGCCGTCGCCGCCCGTTCCGACGATGTCGACGGTGTGTCCGGGCACCTCGATGACATTGGCGTGCTCGTACATCGCCCGGACGAGTCCGGTGATCTCCTGGACGGTCTCGCCCTTGGCCCGCAGGGCCACCACGAACCCGGCGATCTGCGCGTCGGTCGCCTCGCCGCGCATGATGCGGTCCATCGCCCAGGCCGTGTCGTCCGCGCTCTGGTCGCGGCCTTCGAGCAGGCCGTTCAGTACCGCGGGCCAGGAACGGCCCGCCGCGGTGTCGCCTCCAGCGGGGTTCACAGCGCTCATGGTCGCTCCTGGGTTCGTGGGTCACTCTGTCGCGGGTGACACGGGTCGTGGGTGACGCGGAGTGGATCGCCCCGCACCACCGGGTGAGTCCACCCTATCCAGCCCGGAGGACGGCAAAGAGCCCCGTCCATGTCATGGACGGGGCTCCAGCCGTGGCGAACAGCCGGGGATCAGTGGTGGCCGTGGCCGCTCGTGATCTCCTTGTACTCCTCGACGGTGGGCTTGGGGATCTGGCCTTCCTCCCCGTAGAAGCCCTGGCTCATCTTGGCGCGCAGCTTCTGCGTGCCCGAGACCTTGCGCTCGACACCGTTCTCGTCGACCGTCGGGCCGATCTCGGCCGGCTTGTACTGCTCGTGCGCGGTGAGCGTGTGCAGCGCGTCCTGGCTGAGCGGCTCGTGGACCTCGATGAACTCACCGTGCGGCAGGCGCTTGATGATGCCCGACTCGCGGCCGTGCAGCACCTTGTCCCGGTCCCGGCGCTGGAGGCCGAGGCAGATCCGCTTGGTGGCGATGAAGGTGAGCACCGGCACGACGAAGAACGCGATGCGCACGAACCAGGTGATCGAGTTGATCGCCAGGTGGAAGTGCGTGGCCCAGATGTCGTTGCCGCCGCCGACGAGCAGGACGAAGTACCAGCTGATCCAGGCGGCACCGAACGCGGTCCGGGTCGGGACGTTGCGCGGGCGGTCCAGGATGTGGTGCTCGCGCTTGTCCCCGGTGACCCAGGACTCGATGAACGGGTAGACCGCGATCGCGACCAGGACCAGCGGGAAGATCACCAGCGGGATGAACACGCCCAGGACGAGCGTGTGACCCCAGAGGTTGATCTCCCAGCCCGGCATGACACGGATCAGGCCTTCGGAGAAGCCCATGTACCAGTCGGGCTGGGCGCCCGTGGACACCATGTCCGGACGGTACGGACCCATGGCCCAGATCGGGTTGATCGAGGCGATCGCCGCGATGACCGCGATGACGCCGAAGACCAGGAAGAAGAAGCCTCCGGCCTTGGCCATGTAGACCGGCAGCAGCGGCATGCCGACGACGTTGTTGTTCGTCTTGCCAGGGCCCGCGAACTGCGTGTGCTTGTGGTAGAAGACCAGGATCAGGTGGCCCACCACGAGGCCGAGCATGATGCCCGGCAGCAGCAGCACGTGCACCGAGTAGAAGCGGGCAACGAAGTCGCCGCCCGGGAACTCGCCGCCGAACAGGAAGAACGACAGGTACGTGCCCACGATCGGCACGGACAGGACCGCGCCCTCCATGAAGCGGACACCGGTGCCGGAGAGCAGGTCGTCCGGGAGCGAGTAACCGGTGAATCCGGTGAACATGCCGAGGACGAACAGCAGGAATCCGAAGACCCAGTTGACCTCACGCGGCTTGCGGAACGCACCCGTGAAGAACACGCGCATCATGTGCACGAACATGCCGGCGAGGAAGATCAGCGCGGCCCAGTGGTGGATCTGACGGATCAGCAGGCCACCGCGCACATCGAAGGAGATGTGCATGGTCGAGTTGAACGCCTCGGACATCAGCTGGCCCTGCAGCGGGATGTAGCTGCCGTGGTACTCCACCTCGTTCATCGACGGGTGGAAGAACAGGGTCAGGTACACACCCGTGAGGATGATGATGATGAAGCTGTAGAGGCAGACCTCACCCAACATGAACGACCAGTGGTCGGGGAAGATCTTGCGCATGTTGGACTTGGCCAGGGAATAGATCCCGAGACGGCCGTCGGCCCAGTCGGCCACCCGCTCACCGGCGGGTGCCTTCTCGCGCGAGGAGCGCGAGTCGGAGGTGGTGGTAGTGCTCATCCGCGCTCCCAGAATGCAGGACCGACGGGCTCCTGGAAGTCGCTGAGCGCCTCGAGGTAGCCCTCAGCGTTCACGCCGATCTGCAGCTGCGGCAGGGCGTGACCCGCCGGGCCGAAGATGACCCGGGCACCGTCGGAGAGGTCGAAGGTGGACTGGTGGCACGGGCACAGCGCGTGGTGCGTCTGCTGCTCGTACAGGGAGATCGGGCAGCCGACGTGGGTGCAGATCTTCGAGTACGCCACGATGCCCTGGTAGGACCACTCGAGTTCCTGCTTGTCCTTGATGTCCTCCGGCTGGAGCCGGATGATCATCAGGGCCGCCTTGGCGATCTCCTTCTGGAAGTCCTCGTCGTGCTCCTCCAGGCCCTCGGGCTTGGCGAAGGTGAGCGAACCGACGGCCAGGTCCGAAGGACGCAGCGGCTCGTTCGTGTTCATGTTGACGAGGAGCTTGCCCTTGGACCACAGCGTGTGGCGCAGCTTCGTGCCGGGCAGCGGACCGAGGTCGCGCAGCAGCATGACGCCGGAGAGCGGGAACAGGGCCAGCGCGCCGAACATCGTGTTGCGGATCAGCTTGCGACGGCCGAGCGCGGACTCCTTGGCGCCTTCCTTGAAGTCGGCCAGGACCTTGGCCTTGACCGCGGGCTCCGCCTCGATCGGGTGACGCTCGTCGGCGATCTCCACGTCGGACATCAGGGTGCGGGCCCAGTGGACCGCGCCCGCGCCGATCGCGAACAGCGCCACGCCGAGGCACATGCCCAGCGCGAAGTTCAGCGCGCTGATGTGCCCGAGCGGGAACACGTAGACCGACTTGTCGTTCGGGATCGCCACGTAGGAGGCGATGAAGCCGACGGTGGCCACCATCGACAGCACGAACAGCATGGCGACCAGACGCTCGGACCGCCTTGCGGCCCGCTCGTCGATGTCCTGGATGCGGTGCTCGTGGGGCGGCAGCCCCGGGTCCGCGAACGGGTTCTGCTCGTCCGCGACGGCTACCGGACCGTGACCGTGACCGGCGTGGTCGTCGGAGGCCCGCTCGGCGGGCACGTTCTCTTCTGGAATGTCTTGGCTACTCATGACTTCTTGGCCTTTGCGGTCCGAGCGGCGACCCAGACGGCGACGGCGACCAGGGTTCCGAGACCGAAGACCCAGCCGAACAGGCCCTCGCTGACCGGCCCGAGGCCGCCCAGCTCAAGACCGCCCGGGCTCTCGGTGTCGTCACCGTTGACCGCGTCGAGGTACGCGATGATGTCCTGCTTGTTCTTCTCCGTCAGCGTGGTGTCGGGGAAGGACGGCATGTTCTGCGGGCCCGTCTGCATGGCCTCGTAGATGTGCTTCGGGTCGACACCCTCCAGGCTCGGCGCGAACTTGCCGTGCGTCAGCGCGCCGCCCTTGCCGGTGAAGTTGTGGCACTGGGCGCAGTTGGTACGGAAGAGTTCACCGCCCTTGGCGATGTCCGCGCCCTCGGGGCTGACCTGGTTCTTGGTCGGGATCACGGGGCCGGCGCCGAGCGAGGCGATGTAGGCCGCCATCTGGTCGATCTCGGCCTGCGTGTAGATCACCTTCTTGCGCGGGATCTGAGCGCCCGGCTGCTGGGCCGGCATACGGCCGGTGCCGACCTGGAAGTCGACCGCCGCGGCGCCCACACCCACCAGGCTGGGACCGTCGGAGCTGCCCTGACCGCCGGTTCCGTGGCAGCTTGCGCAGCCCACGGAGTACAGCTTCTGGCCCTCGGTGATCCCGAGGGACTGGGCGGTTTCGTCGGCCTGCGCCTTGCCCGCGGGTGCGAACGCGGCGTACAGCCCCCCGGTGGCCGCCAGCGCGAGGAGTAGGACGACGACCGCCGCCAGCGGATGGCGTCGTCGTGCGGAGAGCTTTTTCACGGATTACCCCGGTGTCAGGATCTTCTGCGTCGGTGCTTCTGGATGTTTCGGGCGGTGGGCCCGATTACTTGATCAGGTAGATCGTGGCGAAAAGGCCGATCCAGACGACATCGACGAAGTGCCAGTAGTAGGACACGACGATGGCGGCGGTCGCCTGCTCGTGAGTGAACCTCCGAGCCGCGTAGGTGCGACCGAGGACCAGCAGGAAGGCGATGAGTCCGCCCGTCACATGCAGTCCGTGGAAGCCGGTGGTCAGGTAGAACACCGAGCCGTACGGGTCGGAGGAGAGCGAGAGCCCGTCCTTCTTGACCAGTTCGGTGTACTCGAAGACCTGACCGCCGATGAAGATCGCACCCATGATGAAGGTGACGATGAACCACATCCGGAGCTTCTTCACGTCCCCGCGCTCGGCGGCGAAGACGCCGAGCTGGCAGGTCAGGGAGGAGAGCACCAGGATCGTGGTGTTCGTCGCCGAGAACGGAAGGTTCAGGCTGGACGCCATTTCCTTCCAGTGATCCGGCCCGGTCACCGATCGCAGGGTGAAGTACATCGCGAAGAGGGCCGCGAAGAACATCAGCTCGGAACTCAGCCAGATGATGGTTCCGACGCTGGTGAGGTTCGGTCGATTGACCGACGGGTGCGCGTGCCCGGTTTCTACTGTCGTTGCTGTCGCCACGACCGACATTATGTCGGTCGCTTATCCCGCCCTCACGCCGGGGGGTGCCGTTCGGGGTGTTGACCGGGTGTGTCCAGCCCGGATGGACCATCGAAGCCGTGTCCGAACCGGTGCTGACGAGGTGTTCAAGGGAGTAGCATCCGCGCATCGGGCCGGGGACGATCAGCCCGATCGCACGATGTCCGTACGACGCTGACGTCTCGGAGGAAGAATGCAGCCGACCGCCACGGTGCTGGTCTACAGCGACGACTCCAACACCCGCGCGCAGGTGCGGCTCGCCACCGGGCGCAGGCCCGCCCCGGACGTTGCCCTCGTCGAGTTCATCGAGTGCGCGACGCCGGCCGCCGTCATCAAGGAGCTCGACAAGGGCGGCATCGACGTCTGCGTGCTGGACGGTGAGGCGGTGCCGATGGGCGGCATGGGGGTGTGCCGGCAGATCAAGGACGAGATCTTCAACTGCCCGCCCGCGCTGGTGCTCATCGGACGCCCGCAGGACGCCTGGCTGGCCACCTGGAGCCGCGCCGACGCCGCGGTGACCCTGCCGGTCGACCCGGTGGAGTTCGCCGCCTCACTGGCCTCCCTGCTGCGTCGCAAGAACCTTCTGAGCGCCTGAGGAACCCGCGCCCGGGCCTGTCTGACAATTCGCGTCGTCGCCCGAAGGGCGGCCCGGCGGCGTCATGGGGGTCCCCCCTGCTCGAGCGAAGCCGAGAGCTCGGGGGAGCGTGCTCTGGGGGTCCCCCCGGCCGAAGGCTGGGGGAGTGCCGGCCCCAGACCTGCGTACTGGACGTACCCGGGTCTGGGGCCGGTGCGGCGAGTGGGGGTCCCCCCTGCTCGAAGAGCTTGGGGGAGCGTGCATGGCGTCGCCGGGCAGACGGGAATTGTCAGACAGGCCCCAGGGGCGCGGCCTCACACGCTCTCGGGGCGCAGTCTGGCGCGCTGGGCCGGGTTCGGGGCGTCCGGGGACCCGGCCATCAGCGCGCTGCCGTCGCGCCAGTTCTTCCAGTCGAGGTTCCAGTCGCCGAAGCCGTTGCCGAACGCGTCCATGGTCTTGCCGTCGGAGTTGACGACCTTGACTATGTCGCCCTCGTTGAACGTGTTGAAGAACCATTCGGCGTTCTCGGTGCTCATGCCGGTGCAGCCGTGGCTGACGTTGGCGTACCCCTGGGAGCCGGTCGACCAGGGCGCGGCGTGGACGTACTCACCGCTCCAGGTGACCCGGGTCGCATAGCGCACCTCCAGGTCGTAGGAGTCCGAACTGCCCTCGGCGATGCCGATGCTGGTACCGCGCATCCGTACGAGGGACTCCTTCCCGAGCACGACCTTGACGCCGTTGCGCGTGTCGAAGCCGGGCTTGCCCGTGGTGACGGGGATCTTCTTGATGTCCTGACCGTTGCGGTAGACCGTCATGGAGTGGGTGGCGGCGTCGGTCAGGGCGATCAGGCGGTCGCCCGTGGTGATCTTCACAGTCTTGGCGTTGCCGCCCCACAGGCGTTCGCCGATCCTGACGCCGGCGAGGTTGCTGTGGGCCGTCAGGGTGGCGTGGGCGGGCCAGTACTCCTTGGGGCGGTAGTGCAGCGTCTTGTCGTCCACCCAGTGCCAGGCGCCGTCCACCGCGGGGGTGGAGTCGACCCTGAGGGCGCGTTCGACGATCGTGCGGGCCGCCTTGTCCTTGACGGGGGCGCTGAGTTCGGCGGTTATCGGCTGACCGACGCCGTACTTGCCCGCCTTGGGGCCGAATGCGACGTTCAGCAGCTTCTTCGTCTTCGGCGTGCTGGTGTCGAAGCCGATGACCTTGCGGCCGGGGGCGCCGTCCTCGTCCTCGGTGCTCACGCGCACCGTGTAGTGGGCGCCTGCGGCGAGTGGCGAGGTGCTGCGCCAGCGGCTGCCGTCGGCGGCCAGTTCGCCCGCGACATGGCGTCCTGACGCGTCCGTGGCGGTCACGTCGGTGATGCGCCCCTCGTCACTCTCGGAGGTGATTTCCAGGGGCTTGTCGGGGTCGACCTTGGTCTGCTTCTTGCTGTCCTCGGAGAGGCCCTTGAACGAGATCTGTCCCGCCGCGTCGTACGGCTTCGCCGAGAGCGGGTGGTCGTCGGAGCCGCAGGCGGCGGCGCCGGCGCCGAGGGCGACCACCAGCGCGGTGCAGCTGACGACCGTGCGGATTCGCGGTGAGTGATTCATGAGTCCACGCTATGAACGTCCGTCAAGCACGGCGCGCCGGGTGAGCCGAGCGAGGGACGGAAGTCACGGCAAACGAGGGAGCCCGGACACTCCTGACGGAGTGTCCGGGCTCCCGGGCGTATCGCGGGTGCTACTGGGTGCGGTTCTCACCGTGGTAGTACTCGAAGACCCAGCCCCACAGGCCGAGCATGATCAGCGGCGCCGAGAAGTACAGCAGCCACCAGCCGAAGACGACGCCCAGGAAGGCGAGCGCGCCACCGACGCCGAGCGAGAGCGGCTGCCAGCTGTGCGGGCTGAAGAAGCCCACTTCGCCGGCCTCGTCCGCGACGTCGGCCTCCTTGTCGTCCTGTGCCATGGCGTCGACCCGCCGGGCCGTGAAGGCCAGGTAGTAGCCGATCATCATGCTCAGGCCGAAGCCCATGAAGAGGGCCGTGGTGCCGGCCGGCTCCTTGGACCACACGCCGTAGACGATCCCCATGACGAGGATGAACATGGCCAGCCAGAGGAACATCTTGCCTTGGACCTTCACTTGCCGGCCTCCTTTCCGCCAGGAAGGGCCGACGAACCGTGACCGGCGTTCTCGAGCTGGTCGAGAGCGGCGATCTCCGGGTGGTGCAGGTCGAAGGCCGGGGATTCGCTGCGGATCCGCGGCAGGGTGAGGAAGTTGTGCCGCGGCGGCGGGCAGGAGGTCGCCCACTCGAGCGAACGGCCGTAGCCCCACGGGTCGTCGACCTCGACCTTCTTGCCGTACTTGGCCGTCTTCCACACGTTGTAGAGGAAGGGCAGGATCGACAGGCCGAGCAGGAACGAGCTGATCGTCGAGATCGTGTTCAGCGCGGTGAAGCCGTCCTGCGCGAGGTAGTCCGCGTAACGACGCGGCATGCCCTCGGCACCCAGCCAGTGCTGCACCAGGAACGTGCCGTGGAAGCCCACGAACAGCGTCCAGAAGGTGACCTTGCCGAGACGCTCGTCGAGCATCTTGCCGGTCATCTTCGGCCACCAGAAGTGGAAGCCGGAGAACATCGCGAACACCACGGTGCCGAACACCACGTAGTGGAAGTGCGCCACCACGAAGTAGGAGTCGGACACGTGGAAGTCCATCGGCGGCGAGGCCAGGATGACGCCGGTCAGACCACCGAAGGTGAAGGTGATGAGGAAGCCGACGGCCCAGAGCATCGGTGTCTCGAAGGACAGCGAGCCCTTCCACATCGTTCCGATCCAGTTGAAGAACTTCACGCCGGTCGGTACGGCGATGAGGAACGTCATGAAGGAGAAGAACGGGAGCAGAACGCCACCGGTGACGTACATGTGGTGCGCCCACACGGTCACGGAGAGACCGGCGATCGCGATGGTCGCGCCGATCAGGCCCATGTAACCGAACATCGGCTTGCGCGAGAACACCGGGATGACTTCGGAGATGATGCCGAAGAACGGCAGGGCGATGATGTACACCTCTGGATGGCCGAAGAACCAGAAGAGGTGTTGCCAGAGCAAGGCTCCGCCGTTTGAGGCGTCGAAGACATGCGCCCCGAATTTTCGGTCCGCCTCCAGGGCGAACAGCGCCGCCGCGAGGACGGGGAAGGCCAGCAGCACCAGAACCGCGGTGAGCAGCACGTTCCACACGAAGATCGGCATACGGAACATCGTCATGCCCGGAGCGCGCATGCAGATGATCGTGGTGATGAAGTTGACCGCGCCGAGGATGGTGCCGAAGCCGGAGAAGGCCAGACCCATGATCCACATGTCCGCGCCGATGCCCGGCGAGCGGACCGCGTCCGACAGCGGGCTGTAGGCGAACCAGCCGAAGTCGGCCGCGCCCTGCGGGGTGAGGAAGCCGCCGACCGCGATCGTCGAGCCGAAGAGGTACAGCCAGTAGGCGAACATGTTCAGCCGCGGGAACGCCACGTCGGGCGCGCCGATCTGCAGCGGCATGATCCAGTTCGTGAAACCGGCGAACAGCGGCGTCGCGAACATCAGCAGCATGATCGTGCCGTGCATCGTGAACGCCTGGTTGAACTGCTCGTTCGACATGATCTGCAGCCCGGGACGCGCCAGCTCGGCACGCATGAGCAGCGCCATGACGCCGCCGACCAGGAAGAACGCGAACGACGTGACCAGATAGAGCGTGCCGATCGTCTTGTGGTCAGTGGTGGTGAGCCACTTGATCACAACACTGCCTGGCTGCTTGCGCCGCACCGGCAGCTCGTTCTCGTACGAGTCTTCGGCGGCACCCTGGGGTTCGTTGAGGATGCTCACAGGTTGTTCGTCTCCCGGTTCTTCTCGTGGCCCGTCTGCTCAATGCCGGCCGGGACGTAACCGGTCTGTCCCTTGGTCACGAGCTCCTTGAGGTGGGCCTCGTAGCGCTCGGGGGAGACGACCTTCACGTTGAAGAGCATCCGGGAGTGGTCGACGCCGCACAGCTCGGCGCACTTGCCCAGGAAGGTGCCCTCACGGTTGGGGGTCACCTGGAAGGCGTTGGTGTGCCCCGGGATGACGTCCTGCTTCATGAGGAACGGCACCACCCAGAAGGAGTGGATGACGTCACGCGAAGTGAGGACGAAACGGACCGTCTTGCCCTTGGGGAGCCAGAGGGTCGGACCGGGGTTGCCCGTCTGCGGGTTCCGCGTGGCGGGGGTGCCGACGTCGTAGACACCGCCGGCGTTCGCCGGGAAGTCCTTCTTGAACCGGTCCGGAATGGCGGCCAGGTTCGGGTCGGTCTTGGCGTTCCCGGTGGAACCGGGAACGTCCTCGATGTAGTTGAAGCCCCAGCTCCACTGGAAGCCGACCACGTTGACCGTGACGTCGGGCTTCGGGCTGAGACTGAGGAGCTTCGTCTCGTCGCGTGCCGTGAAGTAGAAGAGCACCGAGACGATGATGAGCGGAACCACCGTGTACAGCGCCTCGATGGGCATGTTGTACCGGGTCTGCGGAGGAACTTCGACCTTGGTCCGGCTGCGCCGGTGGAAGATGACGCTCCACAGGATCAGGCCCCAGACCAGCACGCCCGTGGCGAGCGCGGCCGCCCACGAGCCCTGCCAGAGGGAGAGGATCCGCGGAGCCTGCTCCGTGACCGGGGTGGGCATACCAAGGCGGGGGAAGTCTTCCCAGTTGTACGAGCAACCAGTGGCTGTCGCCAGGACCAGGCCCGCAGTCATTGCCTGCAGCAGCTTCCGCCGCATCGGGCGCCGCGGCGAGCGGTCGGAGCCGTTGGGACTCACGTAGCGCCTTCCCGAGAGTCTCGCCCGCGCTGTTGGCTGCGGCCTTCTCGCTGGTCGGTCGCCGCCCTGCGTCGGGCAGGGGTTTGGATGTTTATGCGGACCAAACCCTACTGGACGCTATTTGGGGTCGCGCGGGGAGGGTGCCCAACGCGCCGCCCTACTCCCCGAAGGAGTGCTGTTTCGCCTGCAAGGCCATGTCAGGACACCTGGAATGCCCCGGTCCGGATGACTTCTGACGCCCCCTTGGAAGGGCCGGCGACGGGCGGGCGCCCCCTGTCGCGGCACTAGCGTGGGGGCGTGTCCTACTTCGACGCCGCGTCCGCGGCCCCGCTGCACCCCGTCGCCCGGCAGGCCCTTCAGGCCTCGTTCGACGAGGGGTGGGCCGATCCCGCCCGCCTCTACCGTGAGGGCAGGAGGGCCCGGCTGCTCCTCGACGCGGCGCGCGAGGCCGCGGCCGAGGCGGTGGGCTGCCGTCCCGACGAACTGGCCTTCACCACCTCCGGCACCCGCGCGGTGCACTCGGGGATCGAGGGTGCTCTGGCGGGCCGGCGGCGCGTCGGAGACCACCTGATCGTGTCAGCCGTCGAACACTCGTCGGTCCTCCATTCGGCGGACGCCCACGAGGCGTCGGGCGGTGCGGTGACCCGCGTTCAGGTCGAGCGCACCGGAAGGGTGTCCCCTTCTTCCTATGCCGAGGCCCTGGTTCCGGGCACCGCGCTGGCCTGCCTCCAGTCCGCCAACCACGAGGTGGGCACGGAGCAACCGGTGGCGGAGGTGGCACAGATGTGCCGGGAGGCGGGGGTGCCCCTGCTGGTGGACGCGGCACAGTCGCTGGGCTGGGGGCGGGTGGAGGGCGACTGGTCCCTGTTGACCGCAAGTGCCCATAAATGGGGCGGCCCCTCGGGTGTCGGACTCCTCGTCGTACGCAAGGGCGTGCGGTTCGCTCCCCAAGGGCCCGCGGACGAGCGCGAGTCGGGGCGGGCGGCCGGCTTCGAGAACATCCCGGCGATCGTCGCCGCGGCGGCCTCGCTGCGTGCCGTCCACGCGGAGGCGGCGGCGGAGGCGGTACGGCTGCGGGAACTGACGGAGCGGATCCGGGCGCGGGTGCCCGCGCTGGTGCCGGACGTCGAGGTGGTCGGCGACGCGGTCCGCCGGCTCCCGGGGATCGTCACCTTCTCCTGTCTCTATGTCGACGGAGAGACTCTGCTGCACGAACTGGACCGCGCGGGCTTCTCGGTCTCCTCGGGCTCGTCCTGCACGAGCAGCACCCTGACCCCCAGCCACGTCCTGAAGGCCATGGGTGTCCTGAGCGAGGGCAATGTGCGGGTGTCGCTGCCGCCCGGCACCGACGAGGAGGACGTCGACCGCTTCCTGTCGGTGCTCCCGGGCGTGGTCTCGGGGGTCCGCGAGAAGCTGGGGGCGCCGGCGGCGGTGTCGAAGGTCCCCGCGTCCGTCGACGCGCTGGTGGTCGACGCGCTGGGCAGGCGCTGCCCGATCCCCGTCATCGAGCTGGCCAAGGTCATCGGGGACGTGCCGGTCGGCGGCACGGTCCGGGTCCTGTCCGACGACGAGGCGGCCCGCCTCGACATCCCCGCGTGGTGCGAGATGCGGGGCCAGGAGTACGTGGGGGAGGAGCCGGCGGATCACGGCTCGGCCTACGTCGTCCGCCGGCTGTCGTAGAACCGTCCCGCGCCCCGGGCCGGACCGGCCTCCGCCGGAACGAGAGCCGGGCCCGCCTCCGTCGGACGGAGGCGGGCCCGGCTCTCGTTCCGGTCCACGGGTCTAGGACAGGTGCGCCTGGACCTCGGTGGCGGCGTCGTCGCCGTACGCCTTGGTGAAGCGGTCCATGAAGTGGGCCCGGCTCAGCTGGTACTCCTGGGTGCCGACCGTCTCGATGACCAGGGTGGCGAGCATGCAGCCGACCTGGGCGGCGCGCTCCAGGCCGACTCCCCAGGCGAGACCGGAGAGGAAGCCGGCGCGGAACGCGTCACCGACGCCCGTCGGGTCCGCCTTGAGCTCCTCCTCGGGGCAGCCGACCTCGATCGGGTCGTGGCCGACGCGCTCGATGCGGACACCGCGCGAGCCGAGGGTGGTCACCCGGTGGCCGACCTTGGAGAGGATCTCCCCGTCGTTCCAGCCCGTCTTGGACTCGATGAGCCCCTTCTCGTACTCGTTCGAGAAGAGGAACGTCGCCCCGTCCAGCAGGACCCGGATCTCGTCGCCGTTCATGCGCGCGATCTGCTGCGAGAAGTCGGCGGCGAACGGGATCGCGCGCGAGCGGCACTCCTCGGTGTGGCGGAGCATCCCCTCGGGGTCGTCCGCTCCGATCAGGACGAGGTCGAGACCGCCGACGCGGTCCGCGACGGCCTTGAGTTCGATGAGGCGGGCCTCGCTCATCGCGCCCGTGTAGAAGGAGCCGATCTGGTTGTGGTCGGCGTCCGTGGTGCACACGAAGCGCGCGGTGTGCAGCACCTCGGAGATGCGCACGGAGGCGGTGTCGACGCCGTGCCGGTCCAGCCAGGCGCGGTACTCGTCGAAGTCGGAGCCGGCCGCTCCGACCAGGATCGGACGGGTACCGAGCTGGCCCATGCCGAACGCGATGTTCGCGCCGACGCCGCCGCGGCGGACATCGAGGTTGTCGACCAGGAAGGAGAGGGAGACCGTGTGCAGCTGGTCGGCGACCAACTGGTCGGCGAAACGGCCGGGAAAGGTCATGAGGTGGTCGGTGGCGATGGAGCCGGTGACTGCGATACGCACGGCTAGGACACGCTCCTGCGAGGGGAGGGGATTGACACTTAACGCTACCGGGTCCGCACTCGGCCCCTGAAGGGCCAAAACTACCCGATAGTAGATCTTTCTTCGTGACGGCAACGGTGCATACGGTTCCGGTATGACGAACCTCAAGGTCCATGGCACCGCTCCGCTCGGCCCGGTCGGCGACCTGGAAGGCGATCTGGCCTCGCTGCGTGGCGACTGCGCCCGGATGGCCGGTCACTGGTCGGCCCCCGCACCTGTCCCTCCGCTCCATGTCTCCCCCTCCCTCATCCACGGGGTGACCGTTCCGCCCGCCTCGGCACGGCTGCTGGACGCGATGTCCGACTACGGCGACTGACCGGCGGCGTCCGGGCGGCGCCGCCGTACGGGTGAGAGCTCGGGCGGCGCCGAACGGGTGAAGACGGGGTGCGCCCGCAGGGAACCGTGCGCTCCCCCGCTGCGTCCCATCGCTGTCCCCCGTAAAAGGGATGCGCTGTACGACCCTGGAGTGCCCGTCATCGACAGGGCCGGGTCGTGGGACAGCAGTGGAGCCGAAGGAGCGATGCGGTGAGCACCGAGCGACCCGACAACGACGCGACCGATCCCGTCGGAGGTCACGCCGAGGGTCCCGTCGAGGGCGCGGCCGAGGACGCCGTCGCGGGTCCTCCGGAGGGCGCCGTCACGGATGCCGCCGAGGACGCCGCCGCGGATCCCGCCGAGCGGCGGGCCGAGGATGCCGCCGAGGGGCACACCGAGGACCAGGCTGAGAGTTCCGTCGAAGACCAGGCCGAGGACCGGGCCGAGGGTTCCGCCGAGAGCCAGACCGAGGACCAGTCCGAGGGTTCCGCCGAGAGCCAGACCGAGGACCAGTCCGAGGGTTCCGCCGAGAGCCAGACCGAGGACCAGGCCGAGGGTTCCGCCGAGAGCCAGACCGAGGACCAGGCCGAGGGTTCCGCCGAGAGCCAGACCGAGGACCAGGCCGAGGGTTCCGCCGAGGACGCGGCCGACGGGACGGTGGAAGGCGCCGCCGGCGCGACCGCCCCCGGCGTGCCCGGCACCGTCGCGGGTTCCGGCGAGGAGACCGACGAAAAATCCGGCGAGGGTTCCGCCGAACCTCCCGTGGGTGCCGTTGCGGGCGCCGACACGGGTGCCGATGCGGGCGCCTCGCAGAGCGACGGCGACGATGACGGCGGCGGCGGCGGTGACGGCGAGGACTCCCGCGTCGAGCACCCCGACGTGTCCGTCCCGGGTCCCTTCGCGGACGACGGGGTCGGCAGGGCTCGTCGGCGGCGCACCCCGATGGCCGTCGCCTCGGTCGTCGCCGCCGTGCTGCTCGTCGGGGGCGGCGGCGCGTACGTCGCGGCGACGGCGTCCGGCGGCAGCCGTTCCGGTACCCCCGCGGCCGACGGCACTCCCCCGCGCCTGGCCCTCGACGGCTACGCCGCGGCGACCACCGGCAACGGGTCCACCGGCGGTACCGCCGGCATCGCGCCCGGCGAGCCCAACCCCTACGGCACGACCTACCGCGCGAGCGGCACACTCCCCGCGGGACCCGGCTCGGCGCACGTGCAGTGGGCCGAGGGCACGGTGACCCGGGCCGAGGTGGCCCGGCTCGCGAAGGCCCTGGGCCTGGCGGGCACGCCCCGGCTCGCCGGGGACGCCTGGACGGTCGGCACGGCCGCGGACGGCACCGAGCCCAATCTGCGGGTGACCGCGGACGCACCGGGGACCTGGACCTTCAGCTCCTCCCTGCCGGGAGGCGACAACTGCACCAAGGTCACGGTGTGCGGGTCCATGGGCTCCGGCTCCGAGTCCGATTCCGCACCCGGTCCGGTGAGCGAGGCGGCGGCCGAGAGGGCTGCCGCGCCCGTGCTGAAGGCGGTGGGCCAGGACGACGCGAAGCTCGACGCGAGCCAGCTCATGAACCGGGTGCGGGTCGTGAACGCCGACCCGGTCGTGGGCGGACTGCCCACGTACGGGTGGACGACCGGCCTGCGGATCGGCCCGGACGGTCATGTCGTCGGCGGCAGCGGCCAGTTGAAGACGCCGGTGGAGGGAGACGCGTACCCGGTCATCGGCGCGAAGAAGACGCTGGACCTGATGAACGGGTCGGCGTCGGCGACGGGCGACCGGCGCATGGGCATCGGCGGCTGCGCCAGCCCCGTACCGCTGAAGGACCGGGACGAGACGCCGTGCGAGCACCCCTCCCCCGCGCCGAAGGCGGAGGCGGTGACCGTCGAGAAGGCCACCTTCGGACTGGCGGCGCAGCGCGCGAACGGGCGGCAGGCACTGGTGCCGTCCTGGCTGTTCGAGGTGCGGTCGCCGGGCGCGCAGGACACGTACACCGTGACGCATCCGGCGGTAGAGCCGGCGTTCCTGGCCTCACCGGAGTCGCCGGCGCCGCCGAGCGCGGATCCGACGCGGCCTCCGGAGCAGTCGTCCTCACCGGCGGCCACACGTGACGTCGGTGTCCAGGGCTACACGGCCGACGGCAGGGACCTGACGGTCAGCTTCACCGGCGGAGTGTGCGCCGACTACACCGCGTCGGCGAGCGAGAGTTCCGGCAAGGTCACCGTCACCGTGACGGAGAAGCCCTGGAAGAACAAGGTCTGCATCATGATCGCCAAGATCTACGAGAAGACGGTGCGCCTGGACGAGCCGCTCGGCGGCCGGGAGGTCGTGGGGAGCGACGGCAAGGCGGTCCACCACGGGCGCTTCGGCATCCCCGATCCCTCCGCGGCGACGTCGGCCGGGCCCCGCTAGCGGCGGAACCGGTCCCGGACACACGAAGGCGGCGTCCCCGTCACAGGGGACGCCGCCTTTCGTCCGTACCGGCTTTTGTGCCGGCCGACTGACTAGCTGAAGGAGTCGCCGCAGGCGCAGGAGCCCGTCGCGTTCGGGTTGTCGATCGTGAAGCCCTGCTTCTCGATGGTGTCCACGAAGTCGATCGAGGCGCCGCCCAGGTACGGGGCGCTCATGCGGTCGGTGACGACCTTCACACCGTCGAAGTCCTTGAGGACATCGCCGTCGAGCGAGCGCTCGTCGAAGAAGAGCTGGTACCGCAGGCCGGAGCAGCCGCCGGGCTGAACGGCGACGCGCAGCGCCAGGTCCTCGCGGCCTTCCTGGTCGAGCAGGGCCTTGACCTTGGCAGCGGCGGCGTCGGACAGGATGATGCCGTCGCTCACGGTGGTGGTCTCGTCCGATACGGACATCTGCTTCTCTCCCGGGTTGTACGGAGACTGCTTGCCGACGGTTGCAACCGGCGGGGCCGCGGATTCATTCCGGGCCGAGCTCATGTCTTCTGCCTTCTCTCTTCATGCTCGCACATGCTCCCGCGCACGAACACATGCCTGTGGACAACCCCACGGTCACCCGGGTGTCACCCGCCGGAGAGGCGACCGGGATTCACGTCACATGGACGCTATGGCCATCGTCAACGTGACGTGAAGCGGTTATGATAGATAGCGTCAAATAGACGAAAAGGCATCGTACCGCCGGACCGCTCCCCTTCGAGCCCGGCGACCCGCAGAACAGAAAGGGTGCGTGTCGTGACCACCGCCCAGACCCAGGAGCTCGACGTCCAGCCGACGCCCCTCGCCCTGCTGCTGCTCGGCCGCCAGGCCGACCCGAAGAGCGAGCGGGGCGTGGAGTGCCCCGGCGACCTGCCCTCACCGTCCGACCCTGACCTGGTCGAGCGGGCGCGGGCTGCCAAGGAGAAGCTCGGCGACAAGGTCTTCGTGCTCGGCCACCACTACCAGCGCGACGAGGTCATCCAGTTCGCCGACGTCACGGGCGACTCCTTCAAGCTGGCCCGCGACGCGGCGGCCCGCCCGGAGGCCGAGTACATCGTCTTCTGCGGTGTGCACTTCATGGCGGAGTCCGCCGACATCCTGACGGGCGACGCCCAGAAGGTCGTCCTGCCGGACCTCGCCGCGGGCTGCTCGATGGCCGACATGGCCACCGCCGAGCAGGTCGCCGAGTGCTGGGACGTGCTGACCGAGGCCGGCATAGCCGAGCAGGTCGTGCCCGTCTCGTACATGAACTCGTCCGCGGACATCAAGGCGTTCACCGGCAAGCACGGCGGCACGATCTGCACGTCGTCGAACGCCCAGCGCGCCCTGGAGTGGGCCTTCGAGCAGGGGTCGCAGGTGCTGTTCCTGCCCGACCAGCACCTCGGCCGCAACACCGCCGTCCGCGACATGGGCATGTCGCTGGACGACTGCGTGCTCTACAACCCGCACAAGCCGAACGGCGGGCTGACCGCGGAGGAGCTGCGCGGCGCGAAGATGATCCTGTGGCGGGGCCACTGCTCGGTGCACGGCCGCTTCAGCGTGGACTCGGTGAACGACGTGCGCGAGCGCATCCCGGGCGTCAACGTCCTCGTGCACCCCGAGTGCAAGAACGAGGTCGTCGCGGCGGCGGACTACGTGGGCTCCACCGAGTACATCATCAAGGCCCTGGAGGCCGCCCCGGCCGGCTCCAAGTGGGCGATCGGCACGGAGCTGAACCTCGTACGGCGTCTCGCGAACCGGTTCGCGCCCGAGGGCAAGGAGATCGTCTTCCTCGACAAGACGGTCTGCTTCTGCTCGACGATGAACCGCATCGACCTGCCCCACCTGGTGTGGACCCTGGAGTCCCTCGCCGAGGGCAACCTCGTCAACCGCATCGAGGTCGACAAGGAGACCGAGGCGTTCGCGAAGCTGGCGCTGGAGCGGATGCTGGCGCTGCCGTAAACGTGCCGCGCGGCACCCATGGCGCAGTCACACACAAAGGGGCGCCCCTCATGACCGAGGGGCGCCCCTTGCCGTCGAACCGCCGGCGGTTCGACGGCGACGGCGACGGCGACGGCCGGAAAACGGCGGGCCCCCGCCCCGGCGTGTGAACGCCGGGGCGGGGGCCGCTTCCTGGAACCGGATCAGACTCCGGCCGGCTCCGGGGACTTGTCCTCGTCGCCCACGGAGCTCTCGCCGGACGCGGCCGGCCCGGACTCCTTCTTCAGCGACTCCCGCTTCGCAGCCTTCTTCTTCGCCCGGCGCTCCTTGCGCAGTTCGATCATCGCGTAGAGCGTCGGGACGAGCAGCAGCGTCAGCAGCGTCGAGCTGATGAGTCCGCCGATCACGACCACCGCGAGCGGCTGCGCGATGAAGCCGCCCTCACCGGTCACGCCCAGCGCCATCGGCAGCAGCGCGAAGATCGTCGCCAGTGCCGTCATCAGGATCGGGCGGAGCCGGTGCCGGCCGCCCTCGATCACGGCCTCGACCACGCCGTAGCCCTGCGCCCGGTACTGGTTGACGAGGTCGATCAGCACGATCGCGTTCGTCACCACGATGCCGATGAGCATCAGCATGCCGATCATCGCGGGGACACCCATCGGGGTGCCCGTGACGACGAGCAGGCCGATCGCGCCGGTCGCCGCGAACGGGATCGACACGAGCAGGATCAGCGGCTGGACCAGCGAGCGGAACGTCGCCACCAGCAGCATGAAGACGATCGCGATCGCCGCGAGCATCGCCAGGCCGAGGTTCTTGAACGCGTCGCTCTGGTCCGAGGAGACACCGCCGATCGACGCCGTGGCGCCGGAGGGCAGCTTCAGCTTCGCGAGCTTCGCCGTCAGGTCGTTGCTGACCGCTCCGGTGTTGTCACCGGTCGGCTTGGCGGTGATCGTGGCGGCCCGCTGCCCGTCGATCCGGGTCATCGAGACCGGCCCGTCGACCAGCTTCACGTCCGCGATGTCACCGAGCTTCACCGCGCCGAGCCGCAGCCCGCGCAGCTCCTGGATCGTGGTGACCGGCTCGGCGGACCTGATGACGACGTCCCGCTCGGTGTCGTCCAGGATCGCCTTGCCGCTGGTGGTTCCGCGTACCGCCTGGCCGACCGCCGCGCCGAGCGTGGCGTCGTTGAAACCGGCCGCCGCCGCCTTGGAGTTGGCCTTGACCGAGATCCGCGGCACGCTCTGGGACAGGTCGCTCGTGACGTCGGTGACGTCGTCGAGCTTCGCGACCTCGTCGCGGACCTGGCCGGCCGCCTTGCGCAGCACGTCCCCGTCCGCGGCCTTCACGACGACCTTGAGGTCCTGGCTGCCGAACCCGTCGCCGGCCGCGACCGTGATGGTGCCGGCGCCGGAGAGCTCGCCGAGCCCCTTCTCGATGCGGGCCTGGACGTCCTTGGCGGACGCGGAGTCCTTCAGCATGACCTGGTACGACGCCTGGTTGGTGTCCGTACCGCCGCCGAAGGCCGCCATGAAGCCGGACGAACCGATGGTGACCTGGTAGTCCTTGACGCCCTTGACGCCGGCGAGGACCTTCTCGACCCTCTTCGCCTGCGCGTCGGTCGCGGCCAGGCTGGTGCCCGGCTTCAACGCCTGCTTGACGGTGAGGACTTCCTGCTCGCCCTGGTCGAAGAAGTTCGTCTTCAGCAGGGGTGCCATGCCGAAGGTGCCGACGAGGACCGCGGCCGCGATCAGCACGCTGGTCAGCCTGCGGCGGGTGGCGAAGCGCAGGACCGGGACGTAGAAGCGCTGGAGACGGCTGCGCTCCTCCTTCTCCTCGGCCTGGCGGCGGGCCTCCTCGGCGTCCGCGGGGGTGCCCTTGGGCGCGCGCAGGAACCAGTACGAGAGCACGGGGACGACCGTCAGCGAGACGAGCAGGGACGCGAGGAGCGCCGCCGTGACCGTGAGACTGAAGGAGCCGAACAGCTCGCCGACCATGCCGCCGGTCAGCCCGATCGGCAGGAAGACGGCGACCGTGGTGAGCGTCGAGGAGGTGACCGCTCCGGCCACCTCGCGGACCGCGGTGAGGATCGCCTCCTCGCGCTCCTCGCCGTACCCGAGGTGCCGCTTGATGTTCTCCAGGACGACGATCGAGTCGTCGACGACCCGGCCGATCGCGATGGTGAGCGCACCGAGCGTCAGCATGTTGAGCGACAGGTCACGGGTCCACAGCACGACCAGGGCCAGCACCACGGACAGCGGGATGGACACCGCGGTGACCAGCGTCGAGCGGACCGACGCCAGGAAGAGCAGGATGACCAGGACCGCGAACAGCAGGCCGAGGGCGCCCTCGGTGGTCAGCCCGTGGATGGACTTGGAGACCGCCGGGCCCTGGTCGCTGACCACGGTGATCGCCGATCCGGCGCCCAGGTCGGCGCGCAGGCCGGGGAGCTTGTCCTTGACCGCGTCGGAGATGGCGACGGCGCTGCCGTCGTGGTCCATGGTGACCATCACGGCGAGGCTCGGGCTGCCGTCGGTGCGCGTGATGGAGTCGGCCTTGGCCGGCTCCTGCTTCACGGTGGCGACGCTGCCGAGGCGCACCGGCTTCCTGCCGGGCTGACCCGCGACCATCAGGTCCTGGATCTGCCCCAGCGAGGTGAAGCCGCCGCCGACCCGCACGGTGTGGTTGCTGCCGCCCTCGTCGAAGGAGCCGGCCGGGACGGTCGCCCCGCCGGCCTGGAGGGCCTGGCCGAGGGCGGCCGTGGTGAGGCCGGCCTTCGCCAGCTTCCTGTCGTCGGGCGTGACGGTGACCTGGAGGTCACGCACACCGGTGACCGCGACCCGGCCGACGCCGTCGATGCCGTCGAGGGCGGGGACGACCGTGCGGTCGAGCTGGTCGGCCAGGGCCTGCTGGTCCTTGCCGGAGGTGACGGCGAGGACGACGGTCGGCATGTCGTCCGTCGAACCGGCGATGACCTGCGGGTCGACGTCGTCCGGGAGCTGGGCGCGAGCCCGGTTGACGGCCTGCTGGACGTCGGCGACGAGCTGCTTGGTGTCGTTGCCGTAGTCGAAGGACGCCATGATCACGGCGTTGCCCTCGCTGGCGGTGGAGGTGACACCGGTGATGCCGTCGACGGCTTCGAGGTTGTCCTCGATGGGCTCGACGACCTGCTTCTCGACCACATCCGGAGACGCACCCTGGTACGGCGCGAGCACGGACACCATGGGCAGTTCGATGGTGGGCAGCAACTGCTGCTTGAGCTGGGGGATCGCTATCGCCCCGAAAGCGAGCGCGATGATCGACATCAGCCCGATGAGGGCCCGCTGCGCGAGGCTGAATCTGGACAGCCAGGACATGGGTGGTGGGTCTCTCTTCTGTGGTTCGAGCGGAAGGCGGTGAACTGGGGAACGCCCCACGTCACACCTTGGGCCATGAACGGGCGACGATCCGTAGCCCCTGGGTCCATTTCCTTACCCGGAACCTACTCCAGGCGCAGTACGCGCAGGTAACGCTCAGTCCACCCTCGGGCGTACCAGCCCCGACTCGTACGCGATGACCACCAGCTGGGCCCGGTCGCGGGCGCCGAGTTTGGCCATGGCCCGGTTGACGTGCGTCTTCACCGTGAGCGGACTCACTTCGAGGCGCTCGGCGATCTCGTCGTTGGAGTGGCCCGCGGCGACCTGGACGAGCACCTCGCGCTCGCGCCCGGTGAGCGCGCCGAGCCGCTCGGAGCGGGCGGCCCCCGGCCCCTCGTCGTCGCCCCGCGCGAGGAACCGGGCGATGAGGCCCTTGGTGGCCGCCGGGGACAGCAGCGCCTCCCCGCCCGCGGCGATCCGGATGGCGTTGAGGAGTTCCTCCGGCTCGGCGCCCTTGCCGAGGAACCCCGAGGCGCCGGCGCGCAGCGACTGCACCACGTACTCGTCGACCTCGAAGGTCGTCAGCATCACGACCCGTACGTGCGCGAGGCCCGGGTCGGCGGTGATCATCCGGGTGGCGGCGAGTCCGTCCGTGCCCGGCATCCTGATGTCCATCAGCACCACGTCGGCCCGCTCGTCCCGGGTCACCGTCACGGCCTCGGCGCCGTCGGACGCCTCCCCCACGACCTCCATGTCGGGTTCCGAGTCGACCAGCACGCGAAAGGCGCTGCGCAGCAATGCCTGGTCGTCGGCGAGCACGACACGGATCGTCATACGGGGTCCCCCAGGGCAGACGCGTGGTTCTTGACGGGAAGGATCGCATGGACGCGGAAACCGCCTCCGTAGCGGGGACCGGCCGTGCAGCTCCCGCCGATCGCGGTGACGCGTTCGCGCATGCCGAGCAGCCCGTGGCCGCCGCCCTCCTGCGGTCCGGTGTCCGGTCCGGAGCCGTGCTCGTGTCCCCGGCCGTACGCCTGTTCCGGGCCGGTGTCCTGTCCGGGGACCGTGTCCCGGTCCGGGCCGTTGTCGAGGACGGTCACCTCCACCACCGGCCCGACGCGGACCACGCTGACCTCGGCCTTCGCTCCCGGGCCCGCGTGCTTGCGCACATTGGTCAGGGCCTCCTGGATCACCCGGTACGCGGCGAGGTCGGCGGCCGCGGGCAGCACCGTGCCGGAGTCGGAACGGGCCACCTCGACGGGGAGCCCCGCGTTGCGGAAGGTGTCCGCGAGTTCGTCGAGCCGGGCCAGCCCGGGGGCGGGCTCGGTCGGGGCCTCGGGGTCGCCGGACTGACGCAGCAGGCCCACGGTGGCGCGCAGTTCGTTCAGCGCGGACCGGCTGGCCTCCCGTACGTGGGCGAGGGCCTCCTTGGCCTGGTCGGGGCGCTTGTCCATGACGTGGGCGGCGACTCCGGCCTGCACGTTGACGAGGGCGATGTGGTGGGCGACGACGTCGTGCAGATCGCGGGCGATCCGCAGCCGCTCCTCGGCGACACGGCGGCGCGCCTCCTCCTCCCGGGTGCGCTCGGCCCGCAGCGCGCGTTCCTTGATCGCGTGCACGAAGGCGCGCCGGCTGCGGACGGCGTCACCGGCCGCCGCGGCCATCCCGGTCCACGCGAAGACGCCGAGGTTCTCCTGGGCGTACCAGGGCAGCGGTCCGGCGAGCATGGCGACCGCCGTGAGGACGGTCATGGTGAGCAGGCCGACGCGCCAGGTCGTGGGGCGGTCGGTGGCCGAGGCCACGGTGAAGAGGGCGACGACGGCGGACATGGTGACCGGGGCGCGGGGGTCGGCGGTCACCAGCTCCACCAGAGAGACACCGACGGTCGCCGCGAGGACCTTCATCGGGGCGCGGCGGCGGAAGACCAGGGCCGCTGCGGCGAGGACCATCAGGGCGAGGCTGAGGACGTCGGGGGTGCGGGCGCTCCAGGTCGTTCCGTCGGCGCCGTGCGCGTCGACGAAGGAGCCGGCCACCATGCTGACGAGGACGCCGGCGGCGAGGGCGGCGTCCAGGGCGAGGCGGTGGTCCCGCAGCCAGTCCCTCATACGCTCCAGAGTGCTCATCCGGTCCACGGTACGGGGCCCTGCCGGGCTGGGGACCGGCCGGTACGGCACCACTCCGCGCCCGGTCCGTCTCCCGGGCGGGGTGCGGGGTGGCGCGTGCGTCCCGGCATCGCGCTCGGGTGCCGGGACGGGGTCCGGGGTGGTGCGGTGTCCCGGTGCTGCGTCCGGGGAACGTGACGCGGTCCGTGCCGTGTACTCCACCGCTCCTGTGTGCCCCCGTTCCCCCGGGTTGCCGGGCCGGTGGGCTGTGCCCTCGGGCCCGGAAGCCGGAGCGGGGAGCGGTCAGCCGGGGATCAGGCCGTCGTCGCTCAGCATCTCGCGGACCTCTTCGAGCGTGGCGTCCGGAGACGGGAGGATGAGCTCCGACGGCTCCAGCGAGTCGTCGGGGAGCGGGGTCCCCGCACCGCGCACCGCGTCCAGGAGGGCCGCCAGAGTGCGGCGGAAGCCGGACTCGTCACCCCTCTCCATCTCGGTGAGCAGTTCGTTGTCCAGCTTGTTCAGGGCGGTGAGCCGGCCGTCGTCCAGCCTCACCTGCCCCTCCCCCATGATCCGTACGATCATGTCGCCTCCTCAGGCATGGGCCCGCCAGGTCACTGCTTGTCGAAGCGCGGAGTGTCCTGCGGCTGCGACGACGGCTGGGACTGGCCCGTGCCGCCCTCGATCGCCTGCTTCTGCGACGAGGAACCGCCGGCCAGCTCGGCCTTCATGCGCTGGAGCTCCAGTTCCACGTCCGAACCACCCGAGATCCGGTCCAGCTCGCTCTGGATGTCGTCCTTCGCCAGCCCGGACTGGTCGTCGAGGGCACCGGAGGCGAGCAGCTCGTCGATCGCGCCGGCCCGCGCCTGGAGCTGCGCCGTCTTGTCCTCGGCACGCTGGATGGCAAGCCCCACGTCGCCCATCTCCTCGGAGATGCCGGAGAAGGCCTCACCGATCCGGGTCTGTGCCTGGGCCGCCGTGTACGTCGCCTTGATCGTCTCCTTCTTCGTACGGAAGGCGTCGACCTTGGCCTGCAGACGCTGCGCGGCGAGGGTGAGCTTCTCCTCCTCGCCCTGGAGGGTCCGGTGCTGCGTCTCCAGGTCGGTGACCTGCTGCTGGAGCGCCGCGCGGCGCGACAGCGCCTCACGGGCGAGGTCCTCGCGGCCGAGCGCGAGGGCCTTGCGGCCCTGGTCCTCCAGCTTGGAGGACTGGTTCTGGAGCTGGTTCAGCTGCAGTTCGAGACGCTTGCGGCTGGTCGCCACGTCGGCGACACCGCGCCGGACCTTCTGGAGCAGCTCCAGCTGCTTCTGATAGGAGTAATCGAGGGTCTCGCGCGGGTCCTCGGCCCGGTCAAGGGCCTTGTTCGCCTTCGCGCGGAAGATCATCCCCATACGCTTCATGACACCGCTCATGGGCTTCGCGCGCCCCCTTCTGACGGACTCCAGCTCCAGGTACTGCAACAGGACCCACAGTACGGGCCCTGCATCCATTACCGCACTGTTCGGGGACGGATGCGCTCATCCCCAAGGACGACTGCTCCCGCCACCGCTCCGGCGTAAGGAGTAGGTGGCACCCGGGGGTGCACCCCGGAGCGACGTCCCCTCTGTCCACCACAGACGCACGGTGTTGCCGGATCGTTCCCCACTCGATCGACGTCCATGCTCGCGGACCCCGTACCCTTGGGTTTTGTGTTCCGTAGCCGTGCGAAGGAAGAGAAGGCCCCCGCCGACAAGGCGCAGGTGACCGACTCCAAAGTGACCCGTGACCCTCAGGCCCCCAAGGGCCGCCCCACGCCCAAGCGCAGTGAGGCCCAGACCCAGCGCCGCAGCGTCGCCCAGACGCCGACGACGCGCAAGGAGGCGGCCAAGCGCCAGCGTGACGACCGGCGTACGGCGATGGAGCGGCAGCGCCAGGCCCTGGCCAGTGGCGACGAGCGCTATCTGCCCGTGCGCGACAAGGGCAAGGTGCGCCGGTTCGCGCGCGACTACGTGGACTCGCGGCTCTGCATCGCCGAGCTCTTCCTGCCGCTGGCCGTGATCATCCTCATGCTGAGCGTGGTGCCGGTCGCCGTGCTCAAGAACGTGGCGCTGCTGCTCTGGCTGGTCATCATCGTGATGATCGTGGTCGACTCGTTCGTCATCGCGATCCGCCTGAGGAAGCAGCTCAACGCGCGCTTCCCGGAGGAGAACACCAAGGGCGCGGTCCGTTACGCGCTGATGCGCACCCTCCAGATGCGTCGACTCCGGCTGCCGAAGCCGCAGGTCAAGCGCGGAGAGCGGCCCTGAGCACTACGTCGTTCTCCGGGGGCGCGGCGGATGCCTGGCTGAGCAGGCTGGGCGGGCTGCGGGATGTCGTACGGCAGGAGCTGGTGGCCCGGCAGCTCGATGAGCAGATAACCGGGCGTTATCCGGTGGGGCAGCGCCTGCGGGTGCTCGACGTCGGGGCGGGCCAGGGCACACAGGCCCTGCGGCTCGCTCGGGCCGGCCACCAGGTGACCGGACTCGAACGGGACGCCACGATGATGTCGGTGGCCCGTGAGGCGCTGGCCGCCGAGCCCGAGGGCATCCGGAGCCGGGTGCGCCTCATCGAGGGCGACGGGCACGAGACGGGTGTGCACTTCCTGCCGGGCAGCTTCGACGTGGTGCTGTGTCACGGCGTCCTGATGTACGCCGAGGAGCCGGACGCCCTGCTGGCCGGGCTGGCGAGGATGCTGGCCCCGGGCGGGCTGCTCTCGCTGCTGGTGCGCAACGCGGACGCGCTGGCCATGCGGCCCGGGATCGGCGGGGACTGGACGACGGCGCTGGTCTCGTTCGACACGACCGCGTACACGAACCGGCTCGGTCTCGACGTCCGCGCCGACCGGCTCGCCACGCTGACCGGCACGCTCGCCGGGATCGGGGCTCCGCTGCACGCCTGGTACGGGGTGCGGGTCTTCACGGACACGGCGGCCGACGGCGCGCCGGTGCCGCCGGACGCGGAGACGATGCTGGCCGCCGAGGAGCGGGCCGGACGGACGGACCCCTACCGCCAGGTGGCGGCCCTTCTTCATCTGTGCGGCGTGCGGGGCTGACCGGCCCCGGGCCGCTGATGTCGCTCGCACGGGTGCCGTGGCGGGAGGCGGGTTGCCGGGGTGTGTCCCGGCAACCCCTACCGGCCTACTCCGTTTCGGCGTGCAGGCTCATCGGGCCGTAGATCTGCGTGCTGTCCTCGAAGAGGAACACCTGGTCCGCGCCGCCCGCCACAAGGTCCTTCCACACCTCACCGATCCAGGACTCGGCGTCGCCCTGGGTGGTGAACTCCTCGGGCTGCACCGCGGGTTGGACCTCTGTCCCGTCGGACTTCTCGAACCGCCACGTCCATGCCGCCATGTACGCCTCCAAGATGTGAGCACACTGCACAGCGGAAGCCGGACAAGATCCGTCTTCCGTCCGAAGCCTAGCCGGACGCGCAAGACGTGCGGGGACACGGAAAGATCGGCGGCGTGGAACTGACTCTGCTCGGCACCGGTGCCCCCGCGGGCCTGCCCCGCCCCGACTGTCCCTGCGCTGCCTGCGCGAGCGCGCTCGGCGAGGAGGCGCGGGCGGCCACCGCGCTGCTCGTGGACGGCACGCTGCTGCTCGACCTCACCCCCGGCGCCGCGTTCGCGGCGGCCCGCGCCGGACACTCGCTGGGCGGCGTACGGCAGGTACTGCTCTCCCACCCGCACGACGGGCCCGCGATGGAGGTGCCGGCCGGGCTGCCGCAGCCCGGCCGGGTGCCCGACGGACGGGAGTTGGCGCTGATGACGGGACACCGGGTGCGGGCGGTGCCGATGGACGCGCCCGGCACGGGCTACGCGGTGACCGGCCCGGCCGGACAGCGGCTGCTGTACCTGCCCCCGGGCGCGGCACCGGCCGGCCTGGACGAGAACGGCGAGGCCTATCACATGGTGCTCCTGGACGTGGTGGGACGTCCTGACGCCCTGGCCAAGCTGCGCGCGGCCGGCGCGGTCGACCCGACGACGGACGTGATCGCGGTGCACCTCGGTCACGACGTGCCCCCGGGGGCCGAGCTGCGCAGGAGGCTCGCCGCGGCGGGCGCGCGGGCCGTGCCCGACGGGGCCACGCTCGACGTGGGCGTGTACGAGGACGTGCCCGATGTGCCGCGCAGGACGCTGGTGCTCGGCGGGGCGCGTTCGGGCAAGTCGGTGGAGGCGGAACGGCGGATGGAGACCTTCGCCGACGTCCTCTACGTCGCCACGGGTGGCACGCGCGGCGGGGACTCCGAGTGGGCGCAGCGGGTCGGCGCCCACCGTGAGCGGCGGCCCGGCTCCTGGCAGACCGTCGAGACGTGCGACCTGGTCCCCCTCCTCGACGAGGACGGCCCGCCGCTGCTCGTCGACTGTCTCTCGCTGTGGCTGACGGACGCGATGGACTCGGTCGGCGCATGGGACGACGCCGAGTGGTCCGGGGGCGGTGAACGCGCCCTGCGCGCCCGCGTGGAGGAACTCGTCGCCGCGGTCCGCCGCACCCGCCGGACGCTCG
This sequence comes from Streptomyces sp. NBC_00386, assembly GCF_036063235.1. Lineage (NCBI taxonomy): Bacteria > Bacillati > Actinomycetota > Actinomycetes > Kitasatosporales > Streptomycetaceae > Streptomyces > Streptomyces sp. NBC_00386. The sequence continues at coordinate 6,776,701 of NZ_CP107950.1, read as the reverse complement.
TGGCCGTCTCGAACGAGGTCGGCTCGGGCATCGTGCCGGCCACGGCCTCCGGCCGCCGCTACCGCGACGAACTCGGGCGGCTGAACGCGGCCTTCGCCGGGGAGTGCGAGCACGTGCTGCTGGTGGTGGCGGGGCAGGCCCTGACACTGCGGGGCTGACCGCGGGCGGCGGCGGTTCAGGCCTCCTTGCGGGCGACGACGCGGTACGCGTTCGAGAAGCGGGTGCGGCGCAGCAGGGGGGCCGACAGCCGGTCCAGCGCGGCGGCGGAGGCGAGGAGCGGGAGGGACGCACGGCTCAGGGCCCGGCGCGCGGTGCGCTGGAAGGGGGTCGGCGGGGCCGGGCGCCAGGGGGTGTCGGGGCCGGGGAGTGCACGCCCGAGCGCCAGGGCGAGAGCCGCCGAGAGGTCGTGGGGGAGGTGCGGTTCGCGCCGGTCCGTGGCGACGACGACGCAGCCCAGGGACTCGAGTTCGCCGAGCAGGTTGGGCAGTGGCATGAGGTGCAGATGGCTTGGCTGGCCGTACGCCGGCCACCACTTGCCGAGCAGCGCGCCGAACGCGCAGTCGGGGTCGGGCACTTCGACCAGGAGGTGTCCGCCGGGTCTCAACACCGCGAGCGCGGCGCGCAGTTCCTGGCGCGGTTCGGGCGTGTGCTCCAGGTGGTGGAACATGCTCACGACGTCGTAGCGGGCGCGCAGCCGCTCCGCGATCCGCGGGTCGGTGAGCCGTCCGACGTGCGCCTCCTCCACCCGTCCCGCGGCCCGCGCCTTCTCGACGCGCCGCGTCGGGTCGAGGCCGTCGAAGGACGTGTACGGGTGGACCTCCTTGGCCGCCGCCGGGAAGTGTCCGTGCCCGGTGCCGATGTCGAGCCAGCTCTCCGGTTCCGCGAAGGGCAGCAGGGCGCGGGCTGCCGCGAGGTGGTGTCCGGTGCCGCCGCGGGCACGGAGCAGCCGTTCGGCGAGGCCGTCGTGGGTGTCCTCGCGGGGGTCCCGCCGGTAGAAGGCCAGCCCCTCGGGGGTGAGACGGGGGTTCTGGAAGGCGTGGGCGCAGTCCCCGCACACGTCGACGGCGAACGTTCCCGGCTTGCGCTGCCGCAGATCCGGTGTGCGCAGCCGGGTGCGCAGGCGCTTCGAACCGCACCACGGGCAGTCGGCGCGGCGCGGTTCGTGGAACCGGGCGGTGCCCCGGGCGAGTTCGGCCGCGTAGGCGGCACGGCGTTCGGCGATCGGCTGGGGAGTGGGGGGCATGGACGCTCCTGTCGGGGACGAGCCGTACGACAATCCGATACAAACGGTACGTATGCGATGGCGATCCGGAGCGCAACGACGTGGCGCGGACACGTTCGATCAGTGCCGGTACTGTTCGGCGAATGAGCTCGCTTAATCTCGACGACTTCACCGATCTGATCGAGCGTCCCGACGGAGGCGTCCGCCGTGACGCCGAGGCTCACCGGGAGCGCCGGAACGTGCCGCCCGGGGCGCTGGGCCGCCTCGACGACCTGGGTGAATGGCTGGCGGCGGCACAGTCCGCGGTGCCGGTACGGCCGATCGAGCACCCGCGCGCCCTGCTGTTCGCGGGCGACCACGGGATCGCGGCCCTCGGCGTGTCGGCGCGCCCCGCGGGCGGGGCGGGCCGGCTGGTGCGGGCGGTCCTGGAGGGCGCGAGCCCCGCGTCGGTGCTGGCCCGCAGGCTCGGCGTGCCGGTGCGGGTGATCGACATGTCGCTGGAGGCCGACCCCGAGGGACTGCCCGACGAGGTCGTACGGCACCGGATCCGGCGCGGTTCGGGGCGGATCGACGTCGAGGACGCGATGACCCTGGAGGAGGCGGAGGCCGCGTTCCGGGCCGGGGTCGCCATCGCGGACGAGGAGGCGGACTCCGGTACGGATCTGGTGGTGCTCGGCGACATCAGCGTGGGCGGGACCACGGCTGCGGCCGTCCTGGTCGCGGCGCTGTGCGGGACCGACGCGTCCGTCGTGACCGGGCGGGGCGGACAGGCCATCGACGACCTCGCGTGGATGCGCAAGTGCGCCGCGGTGCGCGACGCGCTGCGGCGGGCGCGGCCCGTGCTCGGGGACCAGCTCCAGCTCCTGGCGACGGTGGGCGGGCCCGACCTGGCGGCGATGACCGGGTTCCTGCTCCAGAGCGCGGCACGGAAGATGCCGGTGATCCTCGACGGTGTGGTGTCGGCCGCGTGCGCGCTGGTCGGCCAGCGGGTCGCCTTCCGTGCGCCGGACTGGTGGCTCGCCGGGCAGCGCAGCGGGGAGCCGGCCCAGGCGAAGGCGCTGGACCGGATGGCTCTCGAGCCGCTGCTCGACCACGGGGTGACGGTGGGCGAGGGGGCGGGCGCGCTGCTCGCCCTGCCGCTGGTCCAGGCTGCGGCGAGCCTCGCGGCGGAGCTTCCGGAGGCCTCTGCTCCGGCGACGGAGGAAACCCCGGAGGAGCCCTCCAAGCCCGAGTCCGAGTCCGAGTCCGGCCCTGAGTCCAACCCCGGCCCCGCGTCCGGCTCCGAGCCCGATTCGAGCGCCGGCTCCGACGCGTAGTCCCGGCCCGGGTCCGAGCCGGAGCCCGGGCCCAACTCCCACGCGTAGCCCTGGCCAGGTCCCGGCCGGAGTCCGGGCCCAGGCCGGGTTCCGGGTCCGGTCGGCCGGTCATCACCGCGCCCTTCTTTCGCCCCCTCCGCCCCTGCCCTTCCCGTACCTGGGGCTCCGCCCCGGACCCCGCTCCTCAAACGCCGGAGGGGCTGAATCTCCCCGCGCCCGAAAGCCGGGGTGGAGGGGCTGAATTCTCCCTGCGCCCGAAAGCCGGGATGGAGGCGCTGGATTCTCCCCGCGCCCGAGAAGCGGGCCGGAGGAGCTGGATTCTCCCCGCGCCCGAAAGGCTGGTCGGAGGGCCTGGATTTCCCCCCTCGCCCGAGAAGCGGGGCGGAGGGGTTGGATTTTCCCCGGCCGGAGCTGGGCTTTGCCCGGCTGGGGGTGAATTTCACGTACCCGCGGTCGGACCGGACCTCCCTCGCGGTGACCGTTGTGCCCCATATCATCCCGAGCTATGGGAGATGCCCGGATTGCCGTTGCCGTTGCCGTTGAGCAGGAGCGGGCTTCGGGCCGCCGGAGTGATGGGGACCGGCGGTCCACGGCTGCCTCCCGGCGGTCCGCCGCGTTCGCCGTGTGGTACCTGCGCGCGGTCACGTTCATCAACTTTCTGAGCGCCGCCTGGGTGTCGCTCGGACAGGACGTCCGACGGCACAACACCGAGAACTACTTCACGCCGTATCTGCTGACCGCGGGCTTCGCCTCCGGTGTGTTCACGATGTTCCTGGCCATCACGATGCGGCGGCGCAAGCGGGCCGCGTGGATCCTCAACTCGGTGCTCAGCGGGCTGTTCCTGCTGCTGTTCGGCATCGCGATGGCGTTCCCGGAGATCCGCCAGTACGCGCAGAACTGGGTCTCGCTCGCGCTGACCGCCGCCTTCGTGGGCTCCCTGGCCGTCGGCCGCCGGGAGTTCTACGCCAAGGGCGACCGGTCGAACCCGAGGCTGGCCGCGGCCGTCGCGCTCGGGGGACTCCTGGTCACCTCGCTGCTCGCCGCCCTGCTGGTCACCGTCACCAACGACGCGCACGACGCGTACCGTTCGACCTTCCTGGACCGCTGGCGCTACGGCACCCTGCGGCTCGTCTCGGTCGCCGCCGACGACTCCCACTACCCGGGGATCTCGACACCGAACTGGGCCGACGTCACCGTCAACGTGCTCAGCACCCTGCTGGTGCTCGCCGTGCTCTACGCGGCCTTCCGCTCCCGGCGCGCCGTCGACCCGCTCACCGAGGACGACGAGAAACGGCTGCGGGAGCTGCTCGACCGCAACGGGGACCGGGACTCGCTGGGCTATTTCGCGCTGCGCCGGGAGAAGAGCGTGGTCTGGTCGCCCACAGGCAAGGCGGCGGTGGCGTACCGGGTGGTGGGCGGGGTCTCCCTGGCGAGCGGCGACCCCATCGGCGACCCGGAGGCATGGCCCGGGGCCATCGAGCCCTGGCTCGCCGAGGCCCGGGAGCACGGCTGGATCCCGGCGGTGATGGGCGCGAGCGAGGAGGCGGGCACCGTCTACTCCCGGCATGGACTCGACGCCCTGGAGCTGGGCGACGAAGCCCTCGTCGAGACGGCCGAGTTCACCCTCGAAGGACGGGCCATGCGGACCGTCCGGCAGGCTTACAACCGGGTCGGGCGGGCCGGGTACCGGGTGCGCATCCGGCGGCACGAGGACATCCCGGCCGCCGAGATGGCGTATCTGCTCCAGCGTGCGGACGACTGGCGCGACGGCGCGACCGAGCGCGGTTTCAGCATGGCGCTGGGCCGGCTCGGCGACCCCGAGGACGGGCGCTGCGTGATGCTCGAATGCACGGACGCCGAGGGCGAGTTGAGGGCGGTGCTGTCCTTCGTGCCGTGGGGGCCCGGCGGGCTCTCCCTCGACCTGATGCGGCGCGACCGCGACGCGGAGAACGGGCTCATGGAGTTCATGGTGATCGAACTCCTGCGGCGCGCCCGGGAGATCGGGATCACCCAGGTCTCGCTCAACTTCGCCATGTTCCGTTCGGTCTTCGAGCGGGGGGCGCGTCTCGGCGCGGGCCCCGTGCTGCGGCTGTGGCGCTCGCTGCTCAGCTTCTTCTCCCGCTGGTGGCAGATCGAGTCGCTGTACCGGGCCAACGCCAAGTACCGGCCGATCTGGGAGCCGCGGTTCCTGCTCTTCGAGAAGAGCGCGGACCTGCTGCGCATCGGGGTCGCGTCCGCGCGCGCCGAGGGGTTCCTGGAGGCACCGGGCCTGCCGAAGTGGCTGCACCGCAAGCACCTGGAGTCGCACAGATGAGACCGGCGCGGACCCGCGGGGGGAGAGCCGTGGGGACGGCCGGATGAGCGCACCCGCCCACTGGGCCCGCGCCGAGTGGGGTCTGCTGTACGCGACCGTGCGCCGGGCGCTGCGGGCGAGGGGGTGGCGGGCGGTCCCGATGACCCTCGGCGCGGTGTGTCTGACGGCCGTCCTCCAGGTCGTCCAGAACCAGTCCTGGGGCTACCGGCTGGTGCAGGACACGGGTGCCGTCCGGGCCGGGGACCCGCTGTGGCTCGCCCTGGTCCGCACCCCGCTCTCCCTGTTCGTGCCGGCGCTGGATCTGCCCGTGTGGGGCGCGCTCGCACAGGTCCTGGCCGTCTTCGGGATCGCCGAGATCTGTCTGGGCTGGTGGCGCACCCTGATGGTCGCGTACGTCGCCACGCTGGCCGGAACGCTGTACGCCCGTGTCGGCATCGCGCTCGGCCCGCACCGTCCGCCGGGGCTGCCCGGGGCGGACGCGCTGGTCGTCGACACCGGCCCGTCGGCGGCGGTGGTGGGCCTCGCCGTGTTCCTGTGCTGGCGCTACCGGGCGTACGCGACGGCGGGGATCGTGATCGGGGCCATGGCGGCCGAGGTGATCGTCAAGGACAACCTGGCGGGCAAGGAACACCTGGCGGCGATCGCCGCGGTGCTGGTGGTGTGCTGCCTCTCCGCCGCGCGTCACCGCTGTTCGGGCAGGGAGCGGGCGGCGGCCGGGTCGGGTTTGCCGCCGATCCACTCCTGAACCCTGCGGGCGGGACCCGCCCAGCGGCGGTCGTGCCGGTAGGCGCGCAGCCGTGCCCGGGCCCGGGTGCGCGGCCGGTTCCGGTAGAAGCGCTTGGCCCACGGCGACGCGGGCTTGGCCAGCCTGACGGCGCCGATGAGGGCGATGAAGGGAACGATCACCCCGAAGATCGCCGTGCGGGCCTTGCCCTTGCTCAGGGTGAGCAGCGCGAAGAAGAAGTTCAGGGCGATGGTCACGATCGCACTGGCGCGGTTCTGCGCCTCCTGGTCGCTGAGGTCGTTGACGCCGAGCGGCGAGAAGCCGCTGAGCATCAGGCCGACGAGGGCGGCCGTGAGCACCACGACCTCGACGCTCTTGCGCCCGTCCTCGGTCCAGTAGACGTCGTCGAGATGCAGGATCAGCGCGAACTCGTCGAGCACCAGACCCGTTCCGATGCCGAACACCACGGCGCTCACGCAGGGCCAGAATCCGTACCGGCTGCCGGCGACGGCGCCGAAGCCGCCGATCACCGTGAGCACGACACCGGGAACCACGTGGTGGATGTGCAGATCACCGGCCTTGACGTTGCCGAAGGGTCCCTTGCCGGCTCGGATCATCCGCACGATGGCACGCGTGACCGCGAAGGTCACGACGAACGAGGCCAGCGCCAGAAACAGGGGGAGCTTCCCGGGCTCGACGATGTTCCGATACCACCAATGACCCATATGCGAACTTTATCCACTGCCGCCGTATCCGCCCGCCGGGCGTCCGGGTACCCTGCGCCGATGTCCAAGACCGCCTCCGGCGCCTCGCCGGCCGACAGCCTCCGCTTCGCCTTCGGCACCCTCACCGTGCTCCCGGTGAAGGTGACCCGCTGGGACCGTGACGCGGCGCGCGGCGGCATGCTGTGCGCTCCCCTGGCCGGTCTGGTGGTCGGGGCGGGCGCGGCACTGGTCGGCGTGGCGCTGCTGGCCATGGGATCGGGCGCGCTGCTCGCGGCCGTGGCCACAGCCGCCGTACCGGCCGCGCTGACCCGGGGTCTGCACCTCGACGGTCTCGCCGACACCGCCGACGGACTGGGCAGCGCGAAACCCGCCGAGGACGCGCTGCGGATCATGAAGCAGTCGGACATCGGGCCGTTCGGCGTGATCACCCTCCTGTTCGTCCTGCTCGCCCAGGTGGCCGCACTCGCCCAGGCGTACGAGGTCTCGTGGGGCCGGGGTGTCCTCGCGGCCGTCGTCTCGGCGGCCGCGGCCCGCCTCGCTCTCACGCTCGCGGCCCGCACCGGGGTGCCCGCGGCCCGCCCCGGGGGGCTGGGCGCGGCGGTCGCCGGCACCGTGCCGGTACGCGGCGCGCTGCTGGTGGCGGCGGCGGTGACCGGCGTGGCGGCGGGCGCCGGCGCGCTCGTGGGGACGTACGACCTCGTGCGCGCCGCGGTGGCGGTGGGCCTGTCGTGTCTGGCCGCCGAACTGCTGCTGCGGCACTGCACCCGGCGCTTCGGCGGTGTCACCGGCGACGTGTTCGGCGGCCTGGCGGAGACGGCGGCGACGACCGCGCTCGTGGTGCTCTCGCTGGGCTGATCACCGCGGTCACGGGGCGGGGGCCAGGCCGTGGGGCAGGGTGCCCCAGGGATGGTCTCCCGTGCCGGGGACCGCGCAGTACAGTCCGGCCCCCCTCTCCCCGGCCCGCGCCGCCGTGTCGGCGTCGGCCGGCGCTCCGTGGACGAGATGGCACAGGCGCACGCCGGTACCCGTCCACGGCGGCGGGGGCTTCCTGCGATAGGTGGCCCAGGTGCCCTCGAAGGTGACGAGGACGTCGGCGATACGGGCGTACGAGGGGTGCGGTGCCGTGCCGTGGTTGAGGACGAGGGTGCCGCCGCCCGATGCCCGCACCGCCGTCGCCAGCCGCCGGTAGTAGCCGAACCCGGCCTCCGTGGCGGCCACCTGGTCGAGGAACACACCGTCGGTGCCGAACCAGTCGCGGTGCCGGGCCAGTTCGCGCCGGACGTCCCCGGGCGGCCTGCGCCCGTACGCCGTGTCGACGTACCCGAGGACCCGGACGTCCGCGGCGCGCAGCCGTCCGGCGACCGCCGCGAACTCCGGGTCCGGACGGTCCCCGGGGCCGCTGGCGGGGTTGAGCACCACGCCGTAGAGCCGGGGCGCGGCAGCGACGAGCGCGTCCCACTCGGCCGGGCGGACGGCGGGGTGCTCGTAGTACGGGACGAGGAGGGACTTCACCGGTGGGCCGTCACCTTTCCCAGCCGGGCGCAGACGAGCAGGGTCTGGGCGCCCGCCGCCGCGCCGTACACGATCAGGCCCACCCAGTGCGCGTCGCCCGTGTGCGTGACCAGTGCCGCGGTCTGGGCGAGCGCGGCGGCACAGACGACGGCGGCGGTGCCGGTGACGGCGCCGAAGGACTGGAGCAGCAGCCCGGTCCACATGACCACCCCCAGCAGGAGCAGTCCGCCGAGCCTGACCCCGTCCGCGGCCGCGGGCGCGTGCGGCCACAGCACGGAGACACCGAGGCCGAGCACGAGCAGGGAGGCGAGGTAGCCGGTCAGGCAGCTCAGGAGCGTGCCGGCGGAGGCCCGCCGGAAGCTCCTCGCCGAGGTGCTGGAGCGCAGTCCGGCGAGGCTCCCGCTGCGGAACCGGAACAGCAGCCACTCGGCGGGGCCCATGCTGAGGGTCAGCGCGACCGCGGCCGGCGCGGCGACCGCCGTACGGGCTCCCGTCAGGACGTCTCCGAGCGCCGCGTACAGCACGAGGACACCGCTGCCGAGCCCGAAGAGGGCGTACGCGACGGTTCCGGCGTGCCGGCCCGCGGCGGACCGGCGGGCGCGCAGCCGCGCGGCGACCGTGCCGAGGCGGCCCGGAGCGGTTCCCGGTTTCCCCGCGGCCGGCCGGCCCGCGGAGGCCGCGCGCGGCTCACCGGCCCGCCCGGACGGCTCGGCGCCGCCCCGCAGACGGCCGTACGGCAGCAGCGCGACCAGACCCGCGCCCCAGCTCCCCTCGCCCAGCTCGCGTACCGCAGGGGCCACTTCGAGGAGTCCGAGCAGGGCGACCGCCGCCAGGGAGCCCAGCAGCAGGGCCATGCGCGCCAGGTCGGGGACCGGGTGGAACACGGTGACGACGGCGCCCGCCGTCATGGGGGCCAGGGCGGCGAGCAGCATGCGTTCCCTGCCCATGACCAGCAGAACGGTGGCCGCGCCCAGGTAGCCGGACTGCCCTGCGGCGAAGGCGACGGCGCCCCGGCCGGCCGATCCCGCCGCCGCGAAGGCCACCAGGGAGCCGAGCAGGACACCGGCCGGGGTGCCGACGAGCAGCGCGCGGCGGGCGGCCGAGCGGTCACCGAGCCCCATCCAGGTGTACGCGCGGTGGGCGAGCCCCTGGTTCCAGGTCCAGCCGCACAGCGCCCCGGCGAGCATCGGAACGGTGCCGGCCGGGAGTCCGAAGGCACCCTTCGGTCCCGCGAGGAGGGGTCCGGCGAGGACGTAGCCGAGGCCGGGGAGGGCGAAGACGATGCCGCGCAGGAGGCAGCCGATCAGACCGGTCCGCCAGGGGTCGGGGGCCGGCTCCCCGGGCTCGGGATAGCCCCGCTCGACCCGCTCGAACAACTCCTCGGCGAGGGCGAAGGAGTTGGTGACGCCGTACCGTTCGCGGATCTGGTCGTCCGAGAGGCCGTCGGATTCGAGGAGCGCGGCCACCTCGTCGGGATGGACGGCGGCGGTCACGAACTCCGCGAGGTCCGCGGCGAGTTCGTCGATCGGGTCGGGCAGTCCCCAGCTCGCCGGGCGGCGCTGGCTCGGCACCAGGGGACGGGTGGCCTCGTGCGCCCCGGGCTGGGTGCGCAGGGAGCCGCTCACCAGCCGGTCCCGTCCGTGGCGACGGCCTGGTACCAGGGGTCGCGCAGTTCGAGGGTCCAGTCGTCGACGGTCTCCACGGCGGGCTCGTACACCGCGGGCCGGCCCGCCAGTTCCTGGTAGACCGTCCTGAACGCGTCGACGGAACGGCGCAGCGTGAACCGGTCGATGACCCTCTGGCGGGCCAACTCGCCGAGGTCCAGGCGTCGTTCCTCGTCCCGCAGCAGGGTGAGGGCGGCGGCGGCCATCTTCTCCGGTTCGCGGGGCGGGACGACGATCCCGGTGTCGCCGACCGCCTCCCGCACCCCGCCCACATCCGTGGAGACCGTCGTACGGCCGCAGGACATGGCTTCGATGATCGAGAACGGGAAGCCCTCCGAGATGGAGGACAGCATGACGACGTGGCCGGCCGCGTAGGCGCGCCACACCTCGGTGATGCGCCCCTCGAAGGTCAGCCCGTCGGTGACGCCCAGTTCGGCGGCGAGTTTCTCCAGTCGGGTGCGGTACGCCTCCCCGCCGGGCGGCACGGGACCGAACAGCCGCAGCCGGGTCTCGGGCAGTTCGGCGCGCACCATGGCGTACGCGCGAAGGAGGGTCTCCAGGTCCTTGATGGGGTCGACCCGGCCGCACCAGGTGAGGGTGGGCACGGCGGGTTCGGGTCCCGCGTGCGGGAAGGCGTGCGGGTCGACGCCGTTGTAGACCGTGCGGATCCGGTCCCCGTCGGCGCCGCCGCGCTCCTCCCAGCGGCGGTTGTACTGGTTGCAGGGGGTGATGAGGTCGGCGGCGCGATAGCCGAGGGAGTTCAGTTCGCGGTAGAAGCCGAGCATGAACGCCTTGACGGGCCAGCGCTGTCCGGCACCGCGGTAGCCGAGGTAGCGCTCGCGCAGATAGATGCCGTGCTCGGTGAGCAGGAACGGGACCCCGTCCAGGTGGTGCGCGACGAGGGCGGGCAGCGTGGCGAGGCCGCTGCTGACCGCGTGGGCGACGGAGTCCTCCGGGATCCGGACGCCGAGCGGGCGCAGCGCGTGTTCCAGCAGGTCCGTCGCCGTGAGCGCGTCGTGCACGGTGGGCCGGGCCGCCGCCGTCGGCAGGTGCGGCATGGTCCAGATCCACATCAGCGAGCGCAGCGCCGATTCGCCGCGCAGGGCGGCCGAGAGGCGTCCGTCGCGGGCGAGCGCGGCCAGTTCGTACAGGGCGTCGCCGAAGTCCTCGGGCGAGTCGGGGTCGAGGAAGGAGAGCAGGAAGCGTTCGTAGATCTCGGCGAAGCGGCGCTGGGCGCGGCCCAGTGGCGGGCGTGCGCGGCCGGGGCGCGGTCCCCAGGTCGGTACGCGGGTGTGCCGGTAGACGTTGGGCGGCAGCTCCCAGGTCACGGGTTCGCGGCCGCTGCCGGTGAGCGAGACGATGTGGAAGTCGACCTCCGGCATGCCCTTGATCAGCTGGTCGCACCAGGTGCTGACCCCGCCGTGGACATGTGGGTAGGTGCCTTCGGTGAGCATGGTGACATGACGGCCTGTGCGCATCATGTGTGGTTCCCCCCTGGGACTGTTTCTTCGGAGAGCCCCCCGGCTCCCCGTCGCACGGCTCACGAGCGCACCCCGGCCGGGTCGGGGCCGGGGTGCGCGTCGTGAGCCGCGGTACCGCCGTGCTTACGCGGGCAGGTTCAGCTTGACCGCGGGCTGAAGGAGCTCCGGCTTGGTCCAGTCGTTGCGCTGTCCCGCGTACGGCGTGCCGAACGCGGTGGTGCCGACCAGGAGTTGCTTCTTGGTCCCCTCGGGCACGGTCACCGGGATGTCGGTCCCGGACGGGGCGGTGACGGTGACGGTGTTGCCGACGCGGTAGGCCGTGACCTTGCCGCTCGCCAGGGCCGTCTGCCAGGCGTTACGGCGCTGGAGTTCCGTGCCGATCGCGCTCTGGCGGGGGTTCTGCAGCGGGGTGTTGTCGGCGTAGATCGCCTTGTAGTCGGCGAGCACCTTGTCCAGGACCGGGTAGAGGATGCGCCCCTCGGCCAGGTTGGACTGGTGGACGTAGTGCGGACGCGGGTCGTTGCCGATGGCGTGCCCGAGCGCGGTGCGCGCCTCGGCCGGGACGATGTAGTCGGCGTAGCCGGTGGCCGCGTTCAGCGGGGCCGGCAGGCAGGTGGACGTCGCGTTGTTCTCGCACAGGCCGCTGCCGCCGGCGGCCTTCGAGGTGTAGATGTAGTTGTACTCGTCGGCCATCTCCTCGGGCGTGCCGGTGTTGTAGTAGACGTTCATCGGGTAGCGGGGAACGGTCATCACGCCGTTGCCGACCGAACGCTGCTCGGGCTCACGGGAGTTGTCGGACCCGGTCCACTTGACGCCGTTCTCGGCCATGGCACGCACGAGGTTCGGGTTGTCGACGGGCTGCTGGGGCAGCGTCTTGAGGCCCGAGTGCTCGCCGGTCACCAGCTCGGTGCGGTCGGTGGACAGGCCGTGGGAGGCCGCCCAGCTGTTGTTGTCCGCGATCTGCGCGGAGATGTCGGCCCGGCTCACGTACTTCGTGGTGCCGTTGGTGTTCTTCGCGCAGGTCCAGGGGACGGTCGTGGTGTCCTGGACGCAGCCGAGGAACAGGTGCGTGTAGGTGTGGTTCATCCAGCGGAACTTGGCCTTGTCGGCGAGCAGCCGGTCCGTGAGGGCGTCGGTGCCGCCGTTCTCGGACTTCCACTCCTCGCCCGCGCCCGCGTTGAAGACCATGTCCAGCGTGAATCCGTGGTCGGCCTCCCACTGGGCGGCGTAGGCGGCGTCGGCGGCGGTCATCCGGATCGGCGTGGTGGTGTCCTCGCCGTCGCCGCCCGCGCAGTCGATGTCGCCCGGGGTGCAGTTGCGCTCGGAGTCCCAGCGGGCGTCGGGCGCGAAGACGTCGTCGACGTGGACGGCGAAGTAGTTCCTGGCCTGTCCGAGGTGCACTCCCTGGGTGAGCCATTCGACGATTCCGCGCGCCAGGACCTTGAACTGCTTCTGGTACTGGTTGTACGCGAAGGTCACCACGAGCTCGCGGCGCCCGTCGTGCTCGTACTGCCCGAGCATCGAACCGCCGCTGGGCGCGTTCAGGTAGCTGGTGAACCCCTCCCTCGGGTGGGCCGCGTAGCCGTAGGTCTCCTGCACGGCCGGATCGTTGTCCTCGAAGGTCAGCGGTCCGTCGAGGTAGCGGAACGGGCCGGCCGTGCCCGCCGCGGTGATCTGGGAGGTCGTGCCGTCCAGCACGCCGGACCAGCCGCCGTTCTGGTCGGTGTAGTCGAGACCGACCTCGGGGTGGGCCCAGGTGTAGGCGTCGACCTGCGGGATGCCGAACGTCTTCTCGTACGACTCCAGCGCGGTCTGTTCGGCCGAACCCGCGCCGAACGGAGCCTCGTTCGGCAGGACGACGCCCTGGTACTTGGCGCGCGGGACGCCGTTCACGGTGTCGCTCAGGAACGTCGCGTTGACGGTCGGGCGGTTCGTGTCGCCCAGGTTGACCGTGGTGTACGGGACACCGGAGTTCTTGAGCTCCGCGGTGATGGCTCCGACCTGGCCCGCGCCGTTGTCCACGACCAGGACCTTGAGGTCGATCCGCGGCGTGACCGCCGCGGACGCGCCGGGCGCCCCCATGCCCAGCGCAAGGAGTCCGGCGGCCCCCAGGACGGCAGCCGTCCCTCTCCACCGTTGCAGACTCTGTGCCATATGTAGCTTTCTCCCCCTAGAGCATCCCCCACGGGTGGAAACCATGGGGAATCTGTGGAAATCGTGCAAAGCAGTGGGCGGCGTGCCCACTGAACACGATGAGTGTGTCTCAGGTCACCGGGAGTGAGGGGCGGAAATACGACACGGCGCCACCTGTGGGTGAACGTCCGCAGGAATGAGCGAAACCCGACCCCGAGCGTAGGCTCGTCCCGGGTACTCGCCCGCCCTGTCACGGGCCCCGGCAAGGACCGCCCCCGAGGACGGATCTAGGGTCAGCCGTCGGGCCCGGTCGACCCACCTCTTCTCGGCCACACACGAACTTTCAATGGAAGCGGAGATCTCACCACCGTGACTGCTCTCACTCTCAGCACCGCCGCAGCGTCCGGTCTGCGGGCCGACGCGATCGTCGTCGGTGTCGCGAAGGGCCCCAAGGGCCCGGTCGTCGCACCGGGCGCCGAGGCCGTGGACAACGCCTACGACGGCGGGCTCGCCGGGATCCTCGAGACCCTCGGGGCCTCGGGATCCGAGGGCGAGGTGACCAAGCTGCCCGCGCCGTCCGGTTTCAAGGCCCCCGTCGTGGTGGCCGTCGGCCTGGGAGCCGTCCCCGAGGACGAGGCCGGCTACGACGCCGAGGCGCTGCGCCGCGCGGCCGGTGTCGCCGCCCGCGCGCTCGCCGGCGCCAAGAAGGCCGCGTTCGCGCTGCCGGTCTCGGACGCCGCCGACGCCGGTGCCGTCGCCGAGGGCGCCCGCCTGGGCGCGTACGGCTTCGACGCCTACAAGGAGACGGGCCGCAACGAGGCCGCCAAGGGCCGCAAGGGCCCGCTCGGCGAGGTGACCGTCCTCGGCGGCAAGCCCCGCGACGCCGCGTTCAAGGCTGCCCTCACGCGCGCCACCGCCGTGACCGAGGAGCTCAACCGCGCCCGCGACCTCGTCAACACCCCGCCGAACGACCTCAACCCGGAGTCCTTCGCCGCCGTCGCCACCGCGGCCGGCAAGGAGCACGGCATCAAGGTGCAGGTGTTCGACGAGAAGGCCCTGGCCAAGGGCGGCTTCGGCGGCATCCTCGGTGTCGGCGCCGGAGCGGTCGCCGGTCCCCGCCTGGTGAAGCTGTCGTACACCTCCTCGAAGGCCGAGAAGCACCTCGCCTTCGTCGGCAAGGGCATCACCTACGACTCGGGCGGCATCTCGCTCAAGCCCGCCGGGCACAACGAGACGATGAAGTGCGACATGGCCGGCGCCGCCGCGGTCTTCGCCGCCGTGGTCACCGCCGCGCGCCTCGGCCTGGAGGTCAACGTCACCGGCTGGCTCGCGCTCGCCGAGAACATGCCGTCCGGCTCCGCCACCCGTCCGGGTGACGTGCTGCGCATGTACAGCGGCAAGACCGTCGAGGTCCTGAACACCGACGCCGAGGGCCGGCTGGTCCTGGCGGACGCGCTGTGGAAGGCGTCCGAGGAGAAGCCGGACGCGATCGTCGACGTGGCGACGCTGACCGGCGCGATGGTGCTGGCGCTCGGCAACCGCACCTTCGGTGTGATGGCCAACGACGACGCGTTCCGTGCCGCGATCGTCGAGGCCGCCGACGAGGTCGGCGAGGAGTCCTGGCCGATGCCGCTGCCCGAGCACCTGCGCAAGGGCATGGAGTCCCCCACCGCCGACATCGCCAACATGGGCGAGCGCATGGGCGGCGGCCTCGTCGCCGGCCTGTTCCTGCAGGAGTTCGTCGGCGAGGGCATCACCTGGGCGCACCTGGACATCGCGGGCCCCGCGTTCAACGAGGCCGGCCCCTTCGGCTACACCCCCAAGGGCGGCACCGGTTCCGCGGTCCGCACCCTGGTCCGTCTCGCCGAGCTGACGGCGGCCGGCGACCTGGGCTGAGCACTCGCACGGCACACCGGCCCCGGGCGTCACCGCGCCCGGGGCCGCTCGTATGGCCGAACCGGGGTTTCGCCCTCGACGAAATCCGCAGGTTCACCCGGCTCCGCACCCCGTCGACGTGATGGATCAGACGCCGCACACACCGGCCCGGCGTCTCGCTCGCCCTCGACAAGTGCGAAGATGGGTTCTCGGCAGGACAGGGCCCCCACCACAGGGCCGTAGAAAGAGCGGCCGGACACCAGCCGACCGACCGGTCAACCACCCGCAAGGGACAAAGGTGCCCGGCGTAACGGCGCACATGCATGGAGGACGTGACGTGGCGAACGACGCCAGCACCGTTTTCGACCTAGTGATCCTCGGCGGCGGTAGCGGCGGTTACGCCGCGGCGCTGCGCGGAGCGCAGTTGGGCCTGGACGTCGCCCTGATCGAGAAGGACAAGGTCGGCGGTACCTGCCTGCACCGTGGGTGCATCCCCACGAAGGCCCTGCTGCACGCGGGCGAGATCGCCGACCAGGCCCGCGAGAGCGAGCAGTTCGGCGTCAAGGCCACCTTCGAGGGCATCGACGTACCCGCCGTCCACAAGTACAAGGACGGTGTCATCTCGGGCCTGTACAAGGGTCTGCAGGGTCTCATCGCGTCCCGCAAGGTGACGTACATCGAGGGTGAGGGCCGTCTGTCCTCCCCGACCTCCGTCGACGTGAACGGGCAGCGCGTCCAGGGCCGCCACGTGCTCCTCGCGACCGGTTCCGTGCCGAAGTCGCTGCCGGGCCTGGAGATCGACGGCAACCGCATCATCTCCTCGGACCACGCGCTCGTCCTGGACCGCGTGCCGCAGTCCGCGATCATCCTGGGCGGCGGCGTCATCGGCGTCGAGTTCGCCTCGGCGTGGAAGTCCTTCGGTGCCGAGGTGACCGTCATCGAGGGCCTCAAGCACCTCGTCCCGGTCGAGGACGAGAACTCCTCCAAGCTTCTCGAGCGCGCGTTCCGCAAGCGGGGCATCAAGTTCAACCTGGGCACCTTCTTCTCGAAGGCCGAGTACACCCAGAACGGTGTCAAGGTCACCCTCGCCGACGGCAAGGAGTTCGAGGCCGAGGTCCTGCTCGTCGCCGTCGGCCGCGGCCCGGTCTCGGCCGGTCTCGGCTACGAGGAGCAGGGCGTCGCGATGGACCGCGGCTACGTCCTGGTCGACGAGTACATGCGCACGAACGTCCCGACGATCTCCGCCGTCGGCGACCTCGTCCCGACGCTCCAGCTCGCCCACGTCGGCTTCGCCGAGGGCATGCTGGTCGCGGAGCGGCTGGCCGGTCTCAAGACCGTCCCGATCGACTACGACGGCGTGCCGCGCGTGACGTACTGCCACCCCGAGGTCGCCTCCGTCGGCATCACCGAGGCCAAGGCCAAGGAGATCTACGGCGCGGACAAGGTCGTCGCCCTGAAGTACAGCCTCGCGGGCAACGGCAAGAGCAAGATCCTCAACACCTCGGGCGAGATCAAGCTCGTCCAGGTGAAGGACGGTGCCGTGGTCGGCGTCCACATGGTCGGCGACCGCATGGGCGAGCAGGTCGGCGAGGCCCAGCTGATCTACAACTGGGAAGCGCTGCCCGCCGAGGTCGCCCAGCTCATCCACGCCCACCCGACGCAGAACGAGGCGCTCGGCGAGGCCCACCTCGCGCTCGCGGGCAAGCCGCTGCACGCGCACGACTGATCGGCCCGGCCGGGGGGACTTCCCGGCCACCGGCCGTCCCCAGTCACCGCGTCGAGCAGGGCTCGACGACGACCACAGACTTCCGCACTTCCCCGAGCTCTCGATCCCGGTCGGGCAGGGGAGACCCCAATAAGGAGCAACAGAAACCATGCCGGTTTCCGTAACCCTTCCGGCACTCGGTGAGAGCGTCACCGAGGGCACTGTCACCCGCTGGCTGAAGGCCGAGGGCGAGCGCGTCGAGGCCGACGAGCCGCTGCTGGAGGTGTCGACGGACAAGGTCGACACCGAGATCCCCTCCCCCGCCGCCGGCATCCTGGCGTCCATCAAGGTCGCCGAGGACGAGACCGTCGAGGTCGGCGCCGAGCTGGCCGTCATCGACGACGGCACGGGCGCGCCCGCCGCCGCCCCTGCTCCCGCCGCCGCCGAGGCCCCGGCCGCCGCTCCGGCCGCCCCCGCCCCGGTCGCCGAGGCCCCCGCGGCCCCGGCCCCGGCCGCTCCCGCCGCCGCGCCCGCCGCCGCGCCCGCCGCTCCGGCCGGTGGCGCCTCCGGTACCGACGTCGTGCTGCCCGCGCTGGGCGAGTCGGTCACCGAGGGCACCGTCACCCGCTGGCTGAAGCAGGTCGGCGAGGAGGTCGCGGAGGACGAGCCCCTGCTCGAGGTCTCCACGGACAAGGTCGACACCGAGATCCCCGCGCCGGTCGCCGGCGTGCTGCTGGAGATCGTCGTCGGCGAGGACGAGACCGCGGAGGTCGGCGCGAAGCTGGCCGTCATCGGCGCTCCGGGCGCGGCTCCGGCCGCTGCCGCGCCGGCCGCCCCCGCTGCCCCCGCCGCGGCTCCGGCCGCCCCGGCCCCGGCCGCTCCGGCGCCGGCCCCGGCTGCTCCGGCCGCCGCCGCCCCGGCTCCGGTCCAGCCGGCCGCTCCGGCCGCGCCCGCCGCCCCTGCCCCGGCCCCCGCGCCGGTGGCCGCGCCCGCCCCCGTCACCCCTGCTCCGGCGCCCGCCGCGACCACCGGTGACGACGGCGCGTACGTGACCCCGCTGGTGCGCAAGCTCGCCGCCGAGAACGGCGTCGACCTGGCCGCCGTCAAGGGCACCGGCGTCGGCGGTCGTATCCGCAAGCAGGACGTCGTCGCCGCCGCCGAGGCCGCGAAGGCCGCCGCCAAGGCTCAGGCTCCGGCCGCCGCCCCGGCCGCCGCCGCCAAGAAGGCCCCGGTCCTGGAGGTCTCCCCGCTGCGCGGCCAGACCGTCAAGATGACCCGCATCCGCAAGGTCATCGGCGACAACATGGTGAAGGCCCTGCACGAGCAGGCGCAGCTGTCCTCGGTCGTCGAGGTCGACATCACCAAGCTGATGAGGCTCCGCGCGCAGGCGAAGGACTCCTTCGCGGCCCGCGAGGGCGTCAAGCTCTCCCCGATGCCGTTCTTCGTGAAGGCGGCGGCCCAGGCGCTGAAGGCCCACCCGGTCATCAACGCCCGGATCAACGAGGCCGAGGGCACGATCACCTACTTCGACGCCGAGAACATCGGTATCGCGGTGGACTCGGAGAAGGGCCTGATGACCCCGGTCATCAAGGGTGCGGGCGACCTCAACATCGCCGGCATCTCGAAGGCCACCGCCGACCTGGCGGGCAAGGTCCGCGCGAACAAGATCACCCCGGACGAGCTGTCCGGCGCGACCTTCACCATCTCCAACACCGGCTCGCGCGGCGCGCTCTTCGACACGATCATCGTGCCGCCGAACCAGGTCGCGATCCTGGGCATCGGCGCCACGGTCAAGCGTCCGGCCGTCATCGAGACGGAGGAGGGCACCGTCATCGGTGTCCGCGACATGACCTACCTGACCCTCTCCTACGACCACCGTCTGGTGGACGGCGCCGACGCCGCCCGCTACCTGACCGCGGTCAAGGCGATCCTGGAAGCGGGCGAGTTCGAGGTCGAGCTCGGCCTGTAACCCGCACCGCTCGCACGCGGCACGCTGACACGGCACCCCCGTCCGGACCACCGGGCGGGGGTGCCGTGTTTCCTGCGGGGACTTCCGGGGCGGGGTGCCGTGTTCCCCCGCCCTGTCTCCGCGCGCGGGTCCGTGTCCCCCCGCCCCTGTCTCCGGGGCGGAGGTGCAGCGTTTCCCCGCCCCGGATCTCCGGGCGGAGGTGCAGTGTTTCCCCGGGGCCGGGTTCCCGCGGCCGCCGTTCTTCCGCCGGGGCCCGCGTCCGGCGATCACATCGACGGTACGAATCCGGACTTCACCCGGTACGAGCCCCTACGGACGGGAACACTCCGACAGCGTGTAAGCCTCGTCTCACCTGCGGGAAAGCGCCGCCATGCGCCCCTCACCGACCGGGCCACGGCCTTATTGTCTAAAGGTCAAACGCCCTCGGGGTCCCGCCACCCCTGTCAAAGGAGCCTTCATGACCGCGCCCGTCGTCCACTCGCTGCGCGAACAGATCCGCGAGCACATCGTGGAGGGGATCGTCAGCGGGCGCTGGAAGCCGGGCGAGCGGATCGTGGAGCGGCGGATCGCCACCGAACTGGAGGTCAGCCAGACCCCGGTGCGCGAGGCACTGCGCGAGCTGGAGTCGCTGCGGCTGATCGAGTCGGCGCCGAACAAGGGCGTGCGGGTACGGAACCTGACGGCCGCCGACCTGGAGGAGAGCTACCCCGTACGAGCCGGCCTGGAGGCCATCGCGGCGGAGCTGGCGGCCGGCAGGCTGGCGGAGGACTGCTCGGCCCTCGAACCCCATGTGACGGCGCTGTACGAGGCCGACCGGCTGGCCGACGGGACCGGCCAGGTGCGGCACACCGTGGGGTTCCACCGCGAGCTGGTCCGGGCGGCAGGGAACTCCGTCCTGCTGCACACCTGGGAGGGGCTGGGCATCGAGGTCTTCACGGCCCTGTCCATCCGGTGGCTCGGGACCGTGCAGCAGTCGTACGCGGAGGAGCACGAGGCGCTCGTGGACGCCTTCCGGCGGCGCGATCCGCTGATCGCCGAACTCGTGAAGGCCCACGTCCTCGGCTGCGCCCCGCGCCCCTGAGGGACGCGCCGACGGCATCGGCGCAGCGGAGCGCACCCGCGCTCAACCGTGCTCCCACCTGCGAAAACCGTCGCTTTTCAAGGCACCCGGTGCCTGTCTCCAAGGCACCCCGTGCCGACTTTCCGATCTGAAGAGGATTTCCTCCGGAATCCTTTGATCGATCATCGATCAGGGGGTTACAGTCCTCGACGGGCTCCTACAAGAGCCCGTCGCCCTGTCCTGCCATAGACCAAGGGCACCCCCCGAAAACCCCTTGCCGATGAGGGAACCCCCCTCCGCATCCGGAAGGCGGCGCAATGACCGACCCCACCGCAATCCAGCCGAGCGAGCTCGACCAGCTCCCGGACCGCGACCCCGAGGAGACCGCCGAATGGCAGGCCTCCCTGGACGCCGTCACCCAGGCGGCCGGGCCGCACCGTGCCGCGTATCTGATGCGCCGCACGCTGGAGCGCGCCGAGGGCAACGGTCTCGCGCTGCCCAAGCTGCTCGAGACCGACTACGTCAACACCATCCCCACCGCCGCCGAGCCCTCCGTGGACGGCGACGAGGCGATGGAGGCCAGGATCACCGCGTGGAACCGCTGGAACGCGGCCGCGATGGTGACCCGGGGCGCGAAGCACGGCGTCGGCGGCCACATCGCCACCTTCGCCTCCGCGGCCTGGCTCTACGAGACCGGCTTCAACCACTTCTTCAAGGGCAAGGAGGGTGACGGGTCCGGCGACCAGCTCTACATCCAGGGCCACGCCTCCCCCGGCATCTACGCCCGCGCCTTCCTCGACGGACGCCTGACCGAGCAGCACCTGGACAACTTCCGCCAGGAGTCGGGCGGCAACGGTCTCCCGTCGTACCCGCACCCGCGCCGGCTGCCCTGGCTGTGGGAGTTCCCGACCGTCTCCATGGGCCTCGGCCCGCTGTCGGCGATCTACCAGGCCCGCTTCAACCGCTACCTCACCAGCCGCGGCGTCAAGGACGTCTCCGCGTCCCACGTGTGGGCGTTCCTCGGTGACGGCGAGATGGACGAGCCGGAGTCGACGGCGGCACTCGCGCTCGCCGCCCGCGAGGGTCTGGACAACCTGACCTTCGTCATCAACTGCAACCTGCAGCGCCTCGACGGCCCGGTCCGCGCGAACTTCAAGATCGTGCAGGAGCTGGAGGCGCAGTTCCGCGGCGCCGGCTGGAACGTCGTGAAGTCGCTGTGGGGCTCGGCCTGGGACGAGCTGTTCCAGCTCGACACCACGGGCGCGCTCGTCCGCCGCCTGCGCCAGGTGCCCGACGCGCAGGTGCAGACGTACCAGACCCGCGACGCCGCCTACATCCGCCAGGACTTCTTCGGCGCCGACCCGGCGCTCGTCGAGATGGCGAAGCTGCTGAGCGACGACAAGATCTTCGAGTGCTTCCACCTCTCGCGCGGCGGTCACGAGGCCCGCAAGGTGTACGCGGCCTACCGCGCCGCCCTCGCCCACAAGGGCGCGCCGACGGTGATCCTGGCCCAGACGGTCAAGGGCCACACCCTCGGTGAGGGCTTCGCGTCGAAGAACGCCAACCACCAGATGAAGAAGCTGTCCACGGACGAGTTCAAGCAGATGCGTGATCTGCTCGAACTGCCCATCTCCGACAGCCAGTTCGTCGACGGTGTGGTGCCCTACGGCCACCCGGGCGCCGACTCCCCCGAGGTCCGTTACCTCCAGGAGCGCCGCGCGGCCCTCGGCGGTCCGGCCCCGGCCCGCCGTACGCACGCGCTGGCCCCGCTGCCGGCCCCCGCCGACAAGACGTTCGCGTCCTTCGACAAGGGCTCCGGCACGCAGAACCTGGCGACGACGATGGCGTTCGTCCGCCTCGTCAAGGACCTGGTCCGCGACAAGCAGACCGGTCGCCGCTGGGTCCCGATCGTCCCGGACGAGGCCCGTACCTTCGGTATGGAGTCGCTCTTCCCCTCGCTGGGCATCTACTCGCCCAAGGGCCAGACGTACGAGCCGGTCGACCGCGACCAGCTGATGTACTACAAGGAGGCCAAGGACGGCCAGATCCTCAACGAGGGGATCACCGAGGCCGGCTCCATGGCGGACTTCATCGCCGCGTCCACCGCGTACTCCACGCACGGCGAAGCGATGATCCCCTTCTACATCTTCTACTCGATGTTCGGCTGGCAGCGCACCGCCGACCAGATGTGGCAGCTCGGCGACCAGCTCGGCCGCGGCTTCCTGGTCGGCGCCACCGCCGGTCGTACGACCCTGACGGGCGAGGGCCTGCAGCACGCCGACGGCCACTCCCCCGTCATCGCGGCGACCAACCCGGCGGCGCTGTCCTACGACCCGGCGTTCGCGTACGAGATCGCGGCGATCGTCAAGGACGGTCTGCGCCGGATGTACGGCGAGGCGGCCCCGGGCGAGGACCAGGACGTCTTCTACTACCTGACCGTCTACAACGAGCCGATGCCGCAGCCCGCCAAGCCGGCCGGTGTCGACGAGGGCATCCTCAAGGGCCTGTACCGCTTCAACACGGCGGAGTCGGCGGGCCTGAACGTGGCCGCGGCGAACGCCCCGCGCATCCAGCTGCTCGGTTCCGGTACGGCCATCCACTGGACCCTGGAGGCCCAGAAGCTGCTCGCCGAGGAGTGGGGCGTGGCCGCCGACGTGTGGTCCGCGACCTCCTGGACCGAGCTGCGCCGCGACGCGCTGGAGGCCGACGAGGCCCTGCTGCGCGGCGAGGAGCGGGTGCCGTTCGTCCGCCAGGCGCTTCAGGGCGCCGAGGGCCCGGTGCTCGCGGTCTCCGACTACATGCGCCAGGTCCCGGACCAGATCGCGCAGTGGGTCGAGCAGGACTGGTCCTCGCTCGGTGCCGACGGCTTCGGTCTCTCGGACACGCGTGCGGCGGCCCGCCGGCACTTCGGCGTGGACGCGCAGTCGATCGTCGTCGCCGCGCTGGCGCAGCTCGCCCGCCGCGGCGAGGTCAAGGCGTCGGCGGTGAAGGAGGCCCGGGAGCGCTACGGCCTGTAGTGCCCGGGAGCTGAACACGGAGAAGGGGTACGGCGGTCGCCGTACCCCTTCTCGCTTTCCCGGTTCCTTCCGGCGGACCCCGCGGGGCGGGCGCCCGTCCCGTCGTTGTCGGTGGTGCCCGGCATCATGAAGACATGCGTGCCGCTCGTCTGATCAAGCTGGTGCTGCTGCTCCAGACCCGCGCGTCGATGACCGCCGCCGAGCTGGCGCGGGAGCTGGAGGTGTCCGAGCGCACGGTCGCCCGGGACGCGCAGGCACTGTCCGAGGCGGGGATTCCGGTCTACGCGGACCGGGGCCGGGCCGGCGGCTACCGCCTGGTCGGCGGGTACCGCACGCGGCTGACGGGACTGGCGCGGAGCGAGGCGGAGGCGCTGTTCCTGAGCGGGGTGCC
This sequence comes from Streptomyces sp. NBC_00386, assembly GCF_036063235.1. Taxonomy (NCBI): domain Bacteria; kingdom Bacillati; phylum Actinomycetota; class Actinomycetes; order Kitasatosporales; family Streptomycetaceae; genus Streptomyces; species Streptomyces sp. NBC_00386. The sequence goes on along the minus strand of NZ_CP107950.1, from coordinate 6,753,593 downwards.
GGGGGCGCTGCGCGACATGGGCCTTCAGGACACGGCATCGGCGGCCCGGCTGAAGGTGTCGGCGGCGCTGATGCCCTCCGCGCAAGGCGCCTCTCGATCGGCGGCGCAGCGCTTCCATCTGGACGCGCCCGCCTGGTTCAGCGAGCCGCGGACGCCCGAGCTGCTGCCCGCGCTCGCGGACGCGGTGTGGGACGACCGCCCGGTCCTCGCGCGCTACCGGCGCCGCGGGTCGGAGGCGGAGCGGACCCTCGAACCGTACGGGCTCGTCCTGAAGGCGGGGCTCTGGTACCTGTGCGCGCGGGTACCGGACGCGGAGGCCTTCCGGGTGTACAGGATCGACCGGTTCACCGCCGTCGACCCCGGCGCGGAGCGGTTCCGGCGGGACGAGGGCTTCGATCTGCCGGCGTTCTGGGAGGAGCGGGCCGAGGAGTTCGCCCGGTCCGTCCTGCGGTCCGAGGCCGTCGTACGGCTGTCCCCGGAGGGCGTACGACTGCTGCCGTACGCCCTCGATCCCACGTCGGCGAAGGAGGGACTCGCCGCCTCCGGCACCCCGGACGGGCGGGGCTGGGTGACCCTCACCCTGCCGGTCGAGTCCGAGGAGGTCGCCCGTGTACAACTGCGGGGCCTCGGGCCCGAGGTGGAGGTGCTCGCTCCGGAGGCCCTGCGGAAGCGCTGCGCCGAGGACGCGGCCGCGGCGGCGGCGCTCTACCGGTGACGCGGGCCGATCGGTGGTGCCGCGCCGGTGATCGCGGGCCCAGGGCGCGCGGCCTGGGGAATCGTCTGCCTCCGACCGCTTGAAATCCGTATGAACCCGGCGGTTTTACCTTCGGCATGTGCATGCATAACAATCTGCGCCACTCCACGTGCGTCCCTCCCGCCCAGGCCCGATGCTGGACCCGTGATGGACGAGACGGAGTTCTGGCAGCTGGTGGACACGACCCGCGAGACTGCCGAGGGCGACCCCGAGGAACAGGCGGATCTGCTCGTCGAGCGGCTCGTCCAGCTGGACCCGGACTCCGTCCTGGACTTCTCCCGGCACTTCGAGTCGCGCTACAACCGCGCGTACCGCTGGGATCTGTGGGGCGCGGCCTGGGTGCTGCTCGACGGGGCCAGCGACGACGCCTTCGACTTCTTCCGGTGCTGGCTGATCGGCCAGGGCCGGGAGGTCTTCGAGGGGGCGATGCACGACCCCGACACGCTCGCCGAGCTCCTGGACGACTTCGACGAGGAGATCGACGGCGACGGCGAGGAGCTGGGGTACGCGGCCGACGAGGCCTACGAGCAGCTGACCGGTGCCGTCGCCCCCGCCCTCGGCATCCCGGCCGCCCCCGCCGAGCCCGAGGGCGCCCCGCTCGAGTTCGAGAACGAGTCCGTCATCGCGGGGCGCTACCCCAAACTGTGGGAGCGTTTCAGGGAGGACTGACGGGCCGGCCGCGCCGGTGTGTCAGGGCGTGCCCGCGCGGCTCCGGGGTACGGCCGGCAGGCGCGTCCGGTCGGCGGGGATGTACGCCTGCGGACCGTCGGCTCGCGCCGTGTGGTGCTGCGGGGCCGCGTTGGCCTGGTCCAGCGCGGACGCCGTCACCGCCGCCGGGCCCAGTACGACCGTGGCCACGGCGCACACCACCGCCCACGGCCTCCGCGCCGCCGTCATCCGGCCACCGGACGGCTCCACGGCCCGTATGTCCTGTCCGCCCCCGGTGCGCCCCGCGTGCGCCCCGCTCCCCGTCCGACTGATCCTCATGATCCCCGCCTCCGGTCAGCGCGTACGACGCCGTGCGGCGCCGTACGTGGACGGTAGGGCGCCCGGCTCTGGGAACTCTGTGAGCCGCCGGGGGTGTGCCTGTGACCGGCGGCGCCGGGCGCTCAGCGGCCCTGGACGCGGGCCGCCAGGTCGCGGATCTCGGGGAGGCGGGCGGTGAGGGCGGCCCCCGGGCAGCTCGTCATGAAGGCCGCGTCGTGGCCGGAGACGGTGGAGAGCACGGCGGCGGTGCCCGCGGCGTAACGGCTGAGGCTGTTGCTGGAGACGAGGCGGACCGTGCCCCGGGGGTCCACGCCGCCGAGTCCGAGCTTCCAGGCCACGAGACGGGCGATCGCGTCGGTCATCGCCTTCGGCACCTGCGATCCCGCCGTGAAGGTGCCGATCGCGGCGATCCCGGCGGAGCGGTGGTTGAAGCCCTGGGTGTGCGCCCCGGTGACGGGCCTGTCGACCCCGCCCGCGCGGCCCTCGTAGATCGTGCCGCAGCGGTCGACGAGGAAGTTGTAGCCGATGTCGTCCCAGTCCTTGGCGCCCGTCTGGCCCGCGTACACGTCACGGATGATGCGGGGCACGTCGGCGCAGTCGTAGTCGCTCGGCGAGTCGGTGTGGTGGATGAAGACCGCCACGACGCGGTCGTCGTAGCGGGGCGGCGGCTGCTCGCGGGTGCTCGCGGCGTCCAGCCACGCCGTCCGCGGCACGATGGGCGGCCTGGCGACGGGACGGGGAACGGTGATCCGGGCCGCGACCGGGGGCGGGGCGGTGCCGCGGGCCGCCGAGCGGTCCACCCCGGCCGCGCACATCACCAGCGCCAGGACGGCGAGCAGGCCCGGCACGCACCCGAGGGCGACGAGGACCGGTTTCGGCAGCCCCACCGGCGCACTCCGGCGCACACGGGGTGACACAGGCGCCTGGGGGGTTCGATCCGTTCCGCGGGTGAGCCTCTCGGACGTCCGGGGCCCCGGACGTCCGTGGCGCCCGTGCCGGGACGCTCGCTCCCCGCTCCGTATTCGAGGTCCCCGCGGCTTCCGGAAGACACGCATGGAGCCACCCTGACCCGGATCCTCGCGGGCCGCGATGTGTGGTGTGCCACCTGGTGGAACCATCGAGCATGTCCGGGACGTTTCTACAGGTCCACGGGTGTGTGGCCGTTTCCGCGGCACCGAACGCGCGTGGCTGATCACTGGGCCCGCCCGACGCGTACTAAGGGGCCCTAGAGAAAGGCGGCTCCGTGGACGTTCTCGACCTCCTGCTGATGCTGGTCATCCTGGTCTACGCGGCGTCCGGGTACCGTCGCGGCCTGGTGGCCGGCTGTGTCTCCCTGGCCGGCTTCGTGGGCGGCGCCGTCATCGGCGTGTGGGTGCTGCCGTGGATCATGGAGCTGGTCACGGCGGGGACACCGGCGGCGACGGTCACGGCGGTGCTCACGGTGCTGGTGCCCGGCGTCGTGGGCCACGAGCTGGCCGGGCGGCTGGCGCTGAAGCTGCGCCGCGAGCTGGACCAGGGGCCGCTGCGGGTGGCCGACGGGATCGGCGGAGCCGCGGCGAACACCCTGGCCGTGCTGCTGGTGGCCTGGGTGGCGGCGAGCGTCCTGGGCGCGTCCTCCTCGACGGTGGTGACGCAGTCGATCCGCAACTCGGCGCTGCTGGGCGCCGTGCAGAACACGATGCCGGAGACCACGCCGACCTGGTTCTCGCGCGCGACCTCGGCACTCACGGAGGCGGGCTTCCCGCAGGTCTTCAACCCGTTCGAGAACGAACCGGCGGCCGGTGTCGCCAAGCCCTCCGGGGACAGTGTCACGCCGTCCGCGACGAACGCCGCCAAGCTGAGCACCGTGAAGGTCGAGGGCGTCTCGGGCAACCAGGGCCGGGAGGGCAGCGGCTTCGTCTACGCCCCGCACCGTGTGATGACCAACGCGCACGTGGTGGCGGGCATCGACCGGCCGACCGTGCGGGTGGGCGGGGTCGGCCGCCCGTACCAGGCGCGGGTGGTCCTCTTCGATCCGCAGAAGGACGTCGCCGTCCTGTACGTGCCGGCTCTCCGGGCCCCGGTCCTCCACTTCGACGGGGTCGCCTCGCGCGGGGACTCCGCCGTGGTCGCGGGCTACCCGCAGGACGGCGGCCTCGACCTCCAGGCGGCCACCGTAGCGAGCCGCATCAACGCGACGGGCCAGAACATCTACAACTCGGGCACGGTCACCCGCGAGATCTACTCGATCCGCTCGACCGTCCGGCCCGGCAACTCCGGCGGTCCGCTCCTGACCACCGGCGGCGAGGTGTACGGCGTGGTCTTCGCCCGTTCGACCTCGGACGACGAGACCGGTTACGTCCTGACGGCGCACGAGGTCGCGAGCGACGCCAAGAAGGCGGCACACGCCACGGCACGGGTGGACACGGGCGACCTCGTCAACTCCTGAGCGAGCGCCTCACGGAACACGGTCCTGACGGGGAGAGCCGATCAGAGCGGGCGTCCCATCAGGACGTCGTCCACGTAGGCGCCGTCCAGCAGGAACTCCCCGGGCAGGATCCCCTCGACGACGAACCCCTCGGACTCGTAGAGAGCGCGCGCCGGGGTGTTGTGGCCGAGCACGCGCAGGGTGATGCGCCGGGCGCCCTGGCGGCGGGCCTCCTCGCGCGCCGCCCGCAGCAGCGCGCGGCCCACCCCGGCGCCGCGGGCCTCGTCGGCGACGGCCAGTCCGAGGATCTGCCGGACGTGCGCGTTGCAGGCCAGCTGGGTCGGGAAGCCCAGCCGGATGTACCCCACGAGGCGGCCGTCGAGCTCGGCGACGACATGGTCCCGGGGACCGAACCGCTCGCTGTAGAAGGGTCCGTACGGCGGCCGGGGGCGCGGCATGACCGCGTGCAGCGTGGACCAGGTGTCGCGGTCGATCCGGCCGAGCGCGTCCTCGTCGTCCAGGGTTGCGGGGCGTATCCGCGGAGCAGCTGACATACCGGCACTGTACGGCCGCCGCGCTGCGGCCCTTCCGTGAAGTCCTGGGCGGCGGGGGCAGGATGGACCCATGAGCGACTCACCGCTGTCCCCGGGTTCCCGCATCGTGATCGCCGGCGCGTCCGGCCTGATCGGCTCCGCGCTGGCACGCTCCCTGAGCGCCGAAGGGCATGAGGTGGTCCGGCTCGTACGCCGTGAGCCGCGTTCGCCGGACGAGATCCGGTGGGATCCGCAGCGGCAGCGGATCGACGCGGTGGGGCTCATCGGCTGTGCCGCCGTGGTCAATCTGGCGGGGGCGCCGGTGGCGGGGCGGCCCTGGACGCGTGCGTACAAGCGGATGATCCGGGACAGCCGGGTGCTCGGGACTGCGACGCTCGCGGAAGCGGTGGCCTCGCTCGACGAACCGCCGCGGGTCTTCGTCAACGGGAGCGCGATCGGGTTCTACGGCGACACGGACGGCCGCGCGGTGGACGAGTCCGCGCCGCCCGGGGACGGGTTCCTGCCGTCCGTCTGTGTGGAGTGGGAGGAGGCGACCGCTCCCGCGCAGGAGGCGGGGGTACGCACGGTGCTTCCCAGGACCGGGCTCGTGGTGGCCCGCGAGGGCGGGGCCTGGGCGCGGCTGATTCCGCTGTTCAAGGCGGGTGCCGGGGGGCGGATGGGGAACGGGCGCCAGTACTGGAGCTATATCGCGCTGCACGACGAGGTGGCCGCGATCCGGCATCTCATCGACACGGAGTCGCTGTCCGGGCCGGTGAACCTGACCGCCCCCGACCCGCTCACCAACGGCGAGATCACCGAGGCCATGGGCCGGGTCCTGCACCGCCCGACCCTGCTGACCGCGCCCGCCCCGCTGCTGCGCCTCGCCCTCGGCGACATGGCCGAGGACGTCCTGGGCAGCCAGCGCGTCCTGCCCTCCCGCCTCCTGGAATCGGGCTTCACCTTCGCGTTCCCCTCGATCGACGGAGCCCTGCGGGCGGCACTCGGCTGAGGAACGGTCGCCGGGGAGGCGAATACCTCCGGACATCCTCCGGAGAGCCCGGTCGTCCTCCGGCGGGAGGCGAATACCTCCGGGCACCCCCGGCGGGAAACGGAGGGTCAGCGCCGCCTCCCGGCTGGAGGCGAGGACTCCCGGCGCCCGGACGGATGAGTGGGTCCGAGGCTCGTGGGCCCGGCCCGGGCGGGTTCGACCACCCCCGCCAGGTGGGTACATGCACCCCCCATGCTCCCGTGCTCGGCCGCCGCGCGGCTTCCGCCGCGCGGCCGAACCTCGCACCCTCGATCCGAACTGGGGCATTCCAGAAGCGTGTTGGGGGCATGACGTCCCCACCGGCCGCGCAACCTCGAGGAGGGGCACGTGCTAGAGCCCGCACGCCACGCCGCGCACACGGCACAGATCACGGAAGACGTCGACGTCGTCGTCGTGGGAGCCGGTGTCGCCGGCCTCGCGGCCGCACGGCATCTGACCGGGGCGGGGCTGAGGACCGCCGTCCTCGAGGCCGCCCCCCACGTCGGCGGCCGCATGTCCACGGAGAAGGTCGACGGCTTCCGGCTGGACCGGATCGGCCGGCTCCTGTCCACCTCGTACCCGGAACTGCGCCACACCCCGGGCCTGGACGACCTCGTCCTGTGCCCGTTCTCGCCGGGCGTGCTGCTGCACAGCGACGGCCGGCGCCACCCCACGGGCACGCCCGGCACATCCCGGAGCGCAAGGGGCGCACTCACCACCGCGCGCGCCCTCGCGAGCGCCCCCCGGCTTCCGCTGGCCCGGCCCGCGCGCGGAACCACCCGCCCCGGCCCGCTCGGCAGCCCCCTCGACCAGTCCCGTCTCGGCGCCGCCCTCGCGCGCCTCGCCGCCACTCCGCCGGAGCGCCTGCTCGCCCGCCCCGACCTCACCGCGGCGAACGCGCTGACCGCCCGGGGGCTCCCGGCCCGTACGGTCGAGGCCTTTCTGCGCCCCCTTCTCGCGGCCCTGCTGTGCGACCCGGAGCTACGGACGTCGAGCCGCCTCGCCGATCTCGCGCTGCACTCCTTCGCGACGGGGAGGCTGTGTCTGCCCGAAGGCGGCGCGGACGCGCTCCCCGAGCTGCTCGCGGCCGCCCTTCCGCCCGGCACCGTGCACTCCGGCGTCGAGGTCACCGCCGTCTCCACGACCCGCGTCACGACGAAGGACCACGGCGAACTCCGGTGCCGGGCCATCCTGCTGGCGACCGGGGCGCGTGCCGCCGCCCGGTTCCTGCCCGGGCTGCACGTCCCCACCTTCCATCCGGTGACCGTCCTGCACCACACCACGGACGAACCGCCGCTCACCGAGCCGGCGCTGCTCCTGGACGCCGACCGCGGCGGCCCGGTGGCGCACACGGCGGTCGTCAGCCAGGTCGACCCGACCCGGGCACCCGCGGGCCGCGCCCTGATCTCCTCGACCGTGCTCGGCACACCGCCCGCCGCGCCCCACCTGGACGCGACGGTCCGCGCCCAGCTCGCCCGCGTCTACGGCACGTCGACGACCCGCTGGGAACTGCTGGCGGTCCATCACGAGCCTGAAGCGGTCCCGGCGATGCCGCCGCCGCACGATCCGCGCCGCCCCGTACGGCTGCTCGCGGGCCTGTACGTGTGCGGTGACCACCGGGACACCGGCACGGTGCAGGGCGCGCTGCACTCGGCCCGGCGGGCCGCCCACGCCCTCCTGACGGACCTGGACGTCCGCGCGGCCGCCCCGTCGGCCGAGCCGCTGGAGTCCGCCGCCGCCTGACCCCGGGCTCCGGAACTCCGGCGCGGGGCTCCGGAGTTCCGGAGTCCCGGCGCGCGGGCCCTGCGGCCTCCGGGCGCTCCCGGAGGCCGGACCCGGCTCCCGGCGGACCCGCCGCGCGAGGGTGGACGCCCCCGCCCGCACCGGGGCGGGCGACCCCCGCCCCGGTGCACGCATCGAGCTTCCCGGTCTCCGGTACCCCAGGCCGGAGACCGGGGACGCCCCGGCCCGGGGCCCGTCCGGCCGTTCCCGCCCGCGCGCTCAGCTCAGCGCGGCCACCTTGTCGCGGTAGCCGCGGACGGGTGCGGCGTCCTTGTACGGTTCGAGCCGTTTCTCGAAGTCCCGTACGTACTCGACGGCCCGCGCCGACCGCATCTCCGCCGCCTGCCCCGCGGCCTCCGCGCCGAGCAGACAGGCCTGGTCGAGTTCTCCGAGCCCGAGCCGCGCCGAGGCGAGCACCACCCGGCAGAACAGCCGGCTGCGCGCGTAGCCGGGCGCCCGGAGCTGGAGCGAGCGCTCGGCGTGCTGCGCCGCCGCCCGGAACTGCTGAAGGTCCCGGTGGCAGTGCCCGAACTCGTCGGCGAGCTGCGCCTCGTCGAAGTACCGGGCCCAGTGCGGGACCTCGTCGCCGGTCCGGGACGCCTCCAGCGCGCGTTCGGCCCGGACCAGCGAGGCCGTACAGGCCCGCACCTCGCCGAGCACCCCGTGGCCGCGCGCCTCGACGGCGTGCAACAGCGCCTGCACGACGTGCGGCCCCCCGGAGCCGAGGCCCTGCTGCGCGACCCGCGCGAGCTGCACGGCCTCGCGCCCGTGTCCGAGGTAGACGGCCTGCCGGCTCATCGTGATGAGCACGTAGGAGCCGTACACCCGGTCGCCCGCGGCCTGCGCCAGGCGCAGTGCCTGGACGAAGTACCGCTGCGCGAGTCCGTGCGCGCCGATGTCGTACGACGTCCAGCCGGCGAGCCGGGTGAGGTCGGCGGCGGCGGCGAACAGGTGGCGGCCGGTCTGCTCGCCGTACACGCCGCGCAGCATGGGTTCGGCCTCGTGCTCCAGATAGCGGACCAGTGCCTGGCGGGCGTGGCCGCCGCCGTAGGCGTGGTCGAGGGCGCGGAAGAGTTCACCGACCGAGCGGAGCGCGGCGATGTCCCCGCCGCTGACCCGCTGGCCGGGGCCCCGCTCGGTCCGGCCGCGCCGGAAGGCGGATCCCCCCGGCTCGGGCGGCGACGTGACCTTGGGCGAGGCCGGGCGGCCCTGGGCGGGGATGCGGGAGGGCTGCTCGCCGCGGGCGACCCGGTCGTCGGCCCGGCCGATCAGCCAGTCCCTGCTGGGCACGACGAGCCCGGCCGGGGTGAAGGCGATCTTGCGGAGCTCGGCGTGGCTCCCGGAGTCCTTGCGCCACAGGCCGCTGACGATGTCCACGGCCTCCTCGGGGGTCGCGGCGAACTCCAGCCCCGCGTACACGGGCGCGCAGGCGTCGAGCCCGAGGTCCTGCGCGCTCAGGCGCCGGCCGAGGCGGCGGGTGAACACCTCGGCGATGAGCGCGGGGGTGGTCCCGCGGGGCTGCTGGCCCCGCAGCCACCGGGTCACCGATGTCTTGTCGTATCTCAGGTCCAGTCCGTGTTCGAGTCCGAGCTGGTCCACGCGACGGGCGAGACCTGCGTTGGAGAACCCCGCTTCTGCGATGAGCGCGGCGAGCTGTCGATTGGGCGTGCGCTGCGCGGGTCGTTCCGTCATCTGCGGTGCGGTCTCCTGCCTTCGGGTCTCCAGGGGGTCTCGGGGCGGCGTGAGAACGCTCTTGCGCCTCCCCCGAGGCCTCCCTGTGCCCGGATTGCCTGTGAGCAGCCCTTATGGCCTAGTGAACGGCGCGAATGTAGCGGAGCGTGAGCACGTCATCGCACACATCGACATTCATTCATCCGATCGTGTGAGGATTAGCCGTCGGGCTGACGCGGATCCGGCGGACGTACAGTGGCGTGGGCGCGCGACGGACCTGACGAAAGGTTCCTCCGCGTCCCCCGCACGGGGACCACCACGTGCCCGAGGAAGCTTCTAGGGAGGCGCTTACCGTGAGTGAGTTGCGGTTCGTCCGCATGGGATTCGGTGCCGAGGCCGTCGAGTACCAGGAGGCGTGGGACGAGCAGCGCCGCGTGCACGCGGCCCGGTTCCTGGACGAGGTCCCCGACACCTGTCTGCTCCTGGAGCACCCCCCGGTGTACACCGCGGGCCGGCGCACGGCGGACAACGAGCGGCCCCTGGACGGCACACCCGTCATCGACGTGGACCGCGGCGGCAAGATCACCTGGCACGGTCCGGGCCAGCTGGTCGGCTACCCCATCCAGAAGCTCCCGCGTCCCGTGGACGTCGTAGCCCACGTACGCCGTCTGGAAGAGGCGCTCATCCGCACCTGCGCGGAGTTCGGCCTGGAGACGAGCCGGGTCGAGGGCCGCAGCGGCGTCTGGATCCTCGGTGACGCCAAGGACCCCGCCCAGGGGGCCCCCGCGCTCGGGGGACTCTCCCTCGACTTCGACCCCCGGCTCCAGGACGAGGAGTTCGACCCGCGGCTCAACGGCCCGGAGTACGCCCCGTCCAACGCGGGCCAGCGCCGCGAGGACCGCAAGATCGCCGCGATCGGCATCCGCGTCGCCAAGGGCGTCACCATGCACGGCTTCGCGCTGAACGTGAACCCGGACAACGCCTGGTTCGACCGGATCATCCCGTGCGGCATCCGCGACGCGGGCGTCGCCTCGCTCGCGGGCGAGCTGGGCCGCGACGTGACCATCGACGAGGTCCTGCCGGTGGCCGAGAAGCACCTCGGGGACATCCTGGCGAACGCGGACCTCAAGCCGCGCGTCGTGGAACACGCCCCGGCGTAGAGCCGAACCCGCGCGTAAGGCACACCGGCCCGGAGCCCGTGCCTCCACGGCGGAGACCCCTCGGGAATGCACCCCCGCTCCCGAAGGTTGCCCACCTCGGGGGCCGAGAACCGCACGGGCGTACCCTGGTGTACGCCGAAGAATCGAAGTTACAGGGAGCCGATGTGTCCGCAGTCGCACCCGACGGACGCAAGATGCTGCGCCTGGAGGTCCGGAACAGCCAGACCCCCATCGAGCGCAAGCCCGAGTGGATCAAGACCCGGGCGAAGATGGGTCCCGAGTACACGAAGATGCAGGCGCTCGTGAAGAGCGAGGGTCTGCACACGGTCTGCCAGGAGGCGGGCTGTCCCAACATCTACGAGTGCTGGGAAGACCGCGAGGCCACCTTCCTCATCGGCGGTGACCAGTGCACGCGGCGCTGTGACTTCTGCCAGATCGACACCGGCAAGCCGGAGGCCCTGGACCGGGACGAGCCGCGCCGTGTCGGTGAGTCCGTCGTCACGATGGACCTGAACTACGCCACCATCACCGGCGTCGCCCGCGACGACCTGGAGGACGGCGGCGCCTGGCTGTACGCCGAGACGGTCCGCCAGATCCACGCGCAGACCGCCGGCCGCGAGGCCGGACGCACCAAGGTCGAACTGCTCGCCCCGGACTTCAACGCCGAGCCCGAGCAGCTCGCCGAGGTCTTCTCCTCGCGCCCCGAGGTCTTCGCGCACAACGTCGAGACGGTCCCCCGGATCTTCAAGCGGATCCGTCCGGGCTTCCGCTACGAGCGCTCGCTCAAGGTCATCACCGAGGCCCGTGACTACGGTCTGGTCACGAAATCGAACCTGATCCTCGGCATGGGCGAGACCCGCGAAGAGGTCAGCGAGGCGCTCCGGCAGCTGCACGAGGCGGGCTGCGAGCTCATCACGATCACGCAGTACCTGCGCCCCTCCGTGCGCCACCACCCCGTGGAGCGCTGGGTCAAGCCGCAGGAGTTCGTGGAGCTCAAGGAGGAGGCCGAGGAGATCGGCTTCTCCGGCGTCATGTCGGGCCCGCTGGTCCGCTCCTCGTACCGGGCCGGCCGCCTCTACCAGATGGCCATCGAGAAGCGTGGCGCGTACGTCGCCTCCCAGGCGGTCTGATCCCCCGAACGGCACACGTTGCGAAAGGAAAGCGGTGGCACTGAGTGCCACCGCTTTCGTGTGAATCCGCGCACAAGCAACTCGCCCTTCACAACGGCCCGTTCACACCCCCTCACGGCATCCCCGCAGCTGAACGCAGCGTCAGGAAGGGGGTAGGAAAGCGACCCGCGGTATCAAGGTTTCATTGGTGTTTGACCGCTCGGTCACGTACTGGTAACACCAGTCAGTGACTCTGGTTCCACGTCACACACGTCCCCGTCCGAGCCGTCGATCCCGAGGGGGGATCTCCATCATGCAGGCCGCGCCCGTACGCGCCACCGCGATTCCGTCGTTCACCGATGCACTGCGTGCCGTCGAATCACTGCTCATGAGCAGTGGGCAGCGCACCGCCCGCCGCAATGCCTGGACCTCCGTCCTGGAGGACCGCCGCCGCGCCAAGGACCGGGTCGAGGCGCAGCGCGTGCTGGAATCCGTCACCCGTTCCTGATCGGCGCCGGTCAGCGCCGATCGATCCGGTCACGGCAGCCGCGGCCCCGCTCGCCCGGTACTGCCGTCGTCGGCACTTCGCGGGCCACGTAGACTCGTGGGCATGGCGAGGAAGGAAACCGCAGCGGACGCTGCGAACCCCGGGCGACTCAAGCAGATCGCTCTGACGTACAAAATGACCCGCAAGGCCGATTCCAAGATCGGTCTTGTACTCGCGGCTGTCGGAATTCTCACCCTCGGTGTCTTCCTCGCGATCGGCTTCTTGATCGGCCACCCGGTCTATCTCGGCATTCTCGGGCTGCTGCTCGCCCTCCTCGCGACGGCGATCGTCTTCGGACGCAGGGCCGAGCGGGCCGCCTTCGGGCAGATGGAGGGCCAGCCTGGCGCGGCCGCGGCGGTGCTCGACAACGTCGGCCGAGGCTGGACCACGACCCCCGCGGTCGCGATGAACCGCAGCCAGGACGTGGTGCACCGCGCGGTCGGCAAGGCCGGCATCGTGCTGGTCGCCGAGGGCAACCCGAACCGGGTCAAGACCCTGCTGGCCGCCGAGAAGAAGAAGATGGCGCGGATCGTCTCGGACGTCCCGGTGCACGACATCCTCGTGGGCACCGGCGAGGGTCAGGTCGAGCTGAAGAAGCTCCGCACGACGATGCTGAAGCTGCCGCGTGTGCTCGCCGGCCCCCAGGTCACCGCGACCAACGACCGGCTGCGCGCGATGGGCGACCTGATGAGCAACATGCCGCTGCCGAAGGGTCCGATGCCCAAGGGCATGCGGATGCCGCGGGGCGGTCCCAAGCGGTGACGCTCGCGCTGGCTTGACCAGTCCTACGACGATGGGGCGCCCGGAGTTTCTCCGGGCGCCCCATCGTCGTTGCGTGCGCCCCTCCGCGGGGCGGGGTTCTCCGCCGCCGGGGCAGGCCGTTCCCTCGTGGCGGGTCGGCCTCCGCCGGGGCAGGTGCCCCTCCGCCGGGGCGGTCGTCCGCCCACCGGACCGGAGCGCCCTTCGCCAGGGGAGGTACTCCGCCGGGGCAAGCGCCCCTTCGCCAGGGTGGTGCCCCGCCGGGGCAGGTGCCCCATCGCCGGGGCGGGTCGTTCCCCTACCGGAGCGAGACCCTTAGCCGTGGCGGGTGGCCTTCGCCAGGCCGGTCGTCCGCTCACCGGACGGGGCGCCCTTCGCCAGGGTGGTGCCCCATCGCCGGGGGCGGTCGTTCCCTCACCGGGGCAGGTGGCCCTTCGCCGGGGCCGGGTGGCCTTCGGCGGCGGTTGTCGGGTCGGCGGGGGTGGGGTTGGTCGGGGGTGTCAGATGCGGACTTCGATCGTGTGGGCCAGGCGGTCGTGGAGGCCTCGGCCGTCGCGGTCCCAGATCAGGGCCGGAACGGCCACGCACAGGAGCGCGGTGCGCAGCAGGACGCGCAGCGGGTTCAGCCGGCCGCCGCCCTCGGCCACGACACGCAGACCCAGCAGACGCTTGCCCGGAGTGAAGCCGACGGAACCGACCGTGAGGACACCGACGACGAAGAAGACCAGCAGGGCCCAGTTGCCCGTAGCCTGGTCATAGCCGTCGGTGAGCAGCCCGTATGCGATCAGGAGGCACAGGCCCCAGTCGACGGCGAGGGCGCCCATACGGCGGCCGGGGCGGGCGATCGAGCCCGGTCCGTGCTCCGGGAGACCGAGCTGTTCGCCCCGGTATCCGAAGTCGACACCGGCTTCCTCCGCAGCCGCGCGGGGGCCGGAGAGCCACGATCCGATTGCTTGCCTGTTGTCCACCCGTCCAAGGTACTGTGCCCGTTTTGCCATACGGACAGGAGGGGCCCGGAGGGCCGCAGTCGGTTAACTTGGGCGAAACAAATGGGTCACGCTGGAGAAATCCCCCGTCCCTATGGTCGGCCCCAGCGTGTGCCACCGCACTGGCCGCACGAACGAACTACCACCCCGGTCCACAGTGGGCGGGAGTAGGAGGAGCTGGATGTTCCAGAACGCCGACGAGGCCAAGAAGTTCATCGCGGACGAGGACGTCAAGTTCGTCGATGTCCGCTTCTGCGACCTGCCGGGTGTGATGCAGCACTTCACGATCCCGGCCGAGGCCTTCGACCCGGCTGAGGAGCTCGCCTTCGACGGCTCCTCCATCCGCGGCTTCCAGGCCATCCACGAGTCCGACATGGCGCTTCGCGCCGACCTGTCCACCGCGCGCGTCGACCCCTTCCGCCGCGACAAGACGGTCAACATCAACTTCTTCATCCACGACCCGATCACGGGCGAGCAGTACTCCCGTGACCCGCGCAACGTGGCCAAGAAGGCCGAGGCCTACCTCGCGTCCACCGGCATCGCCGACACCGCGTACTTCGGCCCCGAGGCCGAGTTCTACGTCTTCGACAGCGTGCGCTTCAAGACCGCCGAGAACGAGTCCTTCTACCACATCGACTCCGAGGCCGGCGCCTGGAACACCGGCGCGCTCGAGGACAACCGTGGCTACAAGGTCCGCTACAAGGGCGGCTACTTCCCGACCCCGCCGGTCGACCACTTCGCCGACCTCCGTGCCGAGATCTCCCTGGAGCTGGCCGCGTCCGGCCTCCAGGTCGAGCGCCAGCACCACGAGGTGGGCACCGCCGGCCAGGCCGAGATCAACTACAAGTTCAACACGCTGCTCGCCGCGGCCGACGACCTCCAGCTCTTCAAGTACATCGTGAAGAACGTCGCCTGGCGCAACGGCAAGACCGCGACCTTCATGCCGAAGCCGATCTTCGGTGACAACGGCTCGGGCATGCACGTCCACCAGTCCCTGTGGAGCGGCGGCTCCCCGCTGTTCTACGACGAGGCCGGCTACGCGGGCCTGTCGGACATGGCCCGCTACTACATCGGCGGCATCCTCAAGCACGCCCCGTCGCTGCTCGCCTTCACCAACCCGACGGTGAACTCGTACCACCGCCTGGTCCCCGGCTTCGAGGCCCCGGTCAACCTGGTGTACTCGCAGCGCAACCGCTCCGCGGCCATGCGTATCCCGATCACCGGCTCGAACCCGAAGGCCAAGCGCGTCGAGTTCCGCGCGCCCGACTCCTCCGGCAACCCGTACCTGGCGTTCGCGGCCCTGCTGATGGCCGGTCTGGACGGCGTCAAGAACAAGATCGAGCCGGCCGAGCCGATCGACAAGGACCTCTACGAGCTGGCTCCCGAGGAGCACGCGAACGTCGCCCAGGTCCCGACCTCGCTCCCGGCCGTCCTCGACTCGCTGGAGCGCGACCACGAGTTCCTGCTCGCGGGCGACGTCTTCACGTCCGACCTGATCGAGACGTGGATCGACTACAAGCGCACGAACGAGATCGCGCCGCTCCAGCTGCGTCCGCACCCGCACGAGTTCGAGCTGTACTTCGACGTGTAAACCCGTCGCTCCAGCCGCACACGTCCTCGGCCGCGTCCTTCCTCCGGGAGGGGCGCGGCCGACGCGTTTCTCCCCCGCCGGCAACGGGCGCGGGGCCGCGCGCCGAGGGGGAATTCCTTTGCCCACCGCGGGGCCTATCGGCACCTGTTCATGGGGAACCGCAGGCGCACAATGGAGAGCGGGACGAGTGCCCGACTGCGGGGTGGTGCGAGATGCGGAGCCGATTCCGGAACGATCGGCAGCTGACCGTGCGGATGACGGTCACGCTGTTCCTGCTCGGATTGCTGTACGTGGCCTTCGTCGCCGCGTTGATCGTGTTGCTGAAGTCCTGGGTGCTGGTCGTCGTGATCGCGGCCGGGCTCCTTGTCGCGCAGTACTGGTTCTCGGACCGGATCGCGCTGTACGCCATGCACGGACGGATCGTGGAGCGGGAGGAGTATCCCCAGCTCCACGGCGTCGTCGACCGGCTGTGCGCCGTGGCCGACATGCCCAAGCCGCTCGTCGCCGTGTCGGACCTCGACATGCCGAACGCGTTCGCCACGGGACGCAACGCCGATCACGCCGTGCTCTGCGTGACCACGGGGCTGCTGCGCCGCCTGGAACCCGACGAGCTCGAAGGCGTCCTCGCGCACGAGCTGTCGCACGTGGCGCACAAGGACGTCGCCGTGATCACCGTGGCGTCGTTCCTCGGGGTCCTCGCCGGGCTGATCGTACGGTTCGCGTTCTACTCTCAGCTCTTCGGCGGTCGGGGCCAGAAGGACCAGAACACCGTGGCCGTCTTCGCCGTGGTGATGGCGGTGTCCGCGGCCGTGTACGCCATCAGCTTCATGCTGATCAGGGCGCTCTCCCGGTACCGCGAACTGGCCGCCGACCGTTCCGCGGCCCTGCTCACCGGCCGTCCCTCGGCGCTGGCGTCCGCACTGACCAAGGTGACCGGTGACATCGGGCGGATCCCGACGAAGGACCTGCGCACCGCGCAGGCCTTCAACGCCTTCTACTTCACCCCCGCGCTCGGCGCCCAGCCGGGCATCGCCAACCTGTTCTCGACCCACCCGAGCCTGGAGCAGCGGCTCGCGCAACTGGCCCGCATCTCCGCCGAGCTGGGCGAGCCCGCGGTGCCGGACACGGGCGCCCCGGCTCCCGGAGAGGTTCTCTGACCGCATGGGGTTCCTGGACATCCTGCTCGGCCGCAGCAAGCCCGCCGCACCCGACCTCGACCGGCTCTTCGCCCTGCCGTCGGCGGCCGTGACCCTCCAGGCGGCGACCGGGTTCGTCCCGACCGGCACGGGAGCGGTGTGCTTCACCTCCGTCGAGGGCGGGGCCTTCGCCCAGGCCCGTCAGGAGGCACAGGACCTGCTGGACGCGGACACCGGGCGGACGGGCCCGAGGGTGGAACCGATCCGGGACGAGTACGGCTACTCGTGGCTGGTCTCCCGCCGCGCGCCCGACGACCTGCCGGCGCTGGTGAGCGATCTGCACGCGGTCAACAGCTCCCTGGAGGGCACCGGCTTCGGTCCCCAGCTCCTCTGCTCCGTGGTGGGTTTCGAGGACACCGGGCAGCGGCGGCTCGGTCTGGTCTATCTGTACAAACGCGGGACCTTCTTTCCCTTCGCGCCGCTCGCCGGCGGGGGCGAGCGGCGCGACAACGCGCTCGAACTCCAGATCAAGGCGGCCCTGGCCGACGACCTGCGCATCGAGCAGGACCTCGCCCGCTGGTTCCCGATCTGGGGCGCCCCGGGACTGTGACCGCGCCGGTGCCGTAGTCACTTCAGGCGTTCCTGGCGGCGTCGCGGACGTACTTTTCCCCGACTGCACCCCACCCCATATCGCTATAAAGTCGTACGAAATCGACACAAGGGGTGCCCTCATGAGCAATCTGTTCGTCGTCGCCTACAACGATGTCGCCACCGCCGGGCGGGTGCGCGACAAGCTGTTCGAGCTGTCGAAGCAGCATCTCGTCGAGCTGGAGGACGCGGTCGTCGTCGAGCGGAGCGAGGACGGCAGGATCAAGCTGCATCAGGCGGTCAGTCACACGGCCGTCGGCGCGGCCGGAGGCGCGCTGTGGGGCGGTGTCATCGGACTGCTCTTCCTGGCGCCGCTGCTCGGTGCGGCGGTGGGCGCGGCGGCCGGTGCCGCCGGAGGCGCGGTCACGGACACCGGCATCAACGACAAGTTCATGAAGGATCTCAGCCAGAATCTGCGGCCGGGCGCGGCCGCGCTGTTCGTCCTGGTCAAGCAGGCGGCCGGGGACAAGGTGATCCCGCAGATCGCCGAGTTCGGCGGCCAGTTGGTGCAGACCTCGCTGAGCCAGGACCAGGAGGACCACCTGCGCGAGGCGGTCGCCGCGGCCCAGGCGAAGGCGGCCGCCGCCACCGCGCCGCCGGAAGCGGGCGGTACGGCCGCACCCGCGAAGGGCGCGCCGACGGCCGCCTCCGGGACGGGTGCCACGGGCACGCCCGAACCGGCCAGCACCCCCGAACCGGACACGAACGGCGCTCCCGCCTCTTCCTGAGCCGAACGGGCTCCGCCACCGGCCCGCCTCCCCGAAAGGGAGTTATCCAGCCACGGCCGCCTCGGGAGCGGCTCCGTCCGTGTGCGTGAATGGGGAGATGCTCTCTGCCTTCACGCACGACCACGACGGTGAACGACTGAGTTGTGTCAGCGGCGGCGGTGGCGACGGCGCGGCGACCGCCGTCCTGATGCACGGCGCGGGCAACGGCAGCAAGGAGCGACTGCTCCCCCTGCTCGGCGAGTTCGCCGCCCGCGGTTGCGCGGGACTCGCGTTCGACTTCTCCGGACACGGCGAAAGCACCGGCGCACTGGGCGAGTTGAGCCTTCGGCTGCGTTTCGATCAGGCCGTGTCCGTGATCGACGCGACGGTTCCGGCGGGCGCCCCGCTGATCCTGGTCGGGTTCAGCATGAGCGGCCAGACGGTGGCCGATCTCGCACGGCACTACGGGCGACGCGCGGTGGCGCTCGTGCTGTGCGCGCCCGCGGTGTACGCCGCCGAGGCCTGGCCCCTTCCCTTCGAGGACCCCGAGAGCCCCTCGCGGCAGGACGGCCCGGAGGCGGAGAGCCGCTTCAGCCGGATCATCCGCACCCCGGACAGCTGGCGGCGGGCTCCCGCGTTCGACGTGCTGCGGGCGTACGAGGGCCGCGCTGTGCTCGCCGTACCCGCCAAGGACACGATCATCCCGCCCGCCGTGACGGAGGCCGTCGCGGACGCCCTCACCGCTCGCTCCGACTTCACCCGCTTCGAACTGCCCGACGCCGATCACCTGCTGGGCCTCTGGTTCCGCGACCACGCCGAGGACCGGCGCCGGCTCGTGGACCTCGCCCTCTCCGGCCTCGGCGTCCCGGTGCCCTCGGCCGCCGGCGCCTGACCGGCCGGCGGCCTCACACCCCCGGAGCCGCCGGGACCACGCCCGCGATGACCGCCGCGCCCAGGGCCGCGTGGTCGGTGGCGTTGCGGTCGGTGTAGCGCAGCGCGAAGTTCGCGACGGCCCGCTCGAAGGTGTCGGCGCCGCCGAGATAGGCGGCGATCGCGACCCGGTCACCGGAGCGGGCGTGCGCGCGGGCCAGGGCGGTGCCGCACAGCCGGGCGTAGGCGCGCAGTTCACCCGGACTCATGCCGCCGACGTCCGCGCCGGCCTTCATGTCGTGGAGCTGGCGCCAGTAGAACGAGCGCCCTTCGGGGCCGGTCGTCCAGCCGAGGAAGACGTCGCCGGCGGCCTGCATCAGCCGCTGGCCCGCGACGACCCGGCGCCCGGGATGGACGTACGGGCCGCTCGGCAGATGCTCTTCGAGTACGGACCGTCCCGCCTGCTTGATCTGGAGGAACAGCGGGTCGTCGGCGTCCCGCCCGGCGAGCAGCACGATGAAGCAGCGGGTGCCGACACTGCCCACGCCCACGACCTTGCGGGCCGCGTCGACGAACCGGTAGCGGTCCAGGAGCAGACGGCGTTCCTCGGGGAGCGTGGAGCGGTAGTCGCTGAAGATCTTGCGGAGCGAGGCCATGTCCATGGCTCCGGCCGGTTCCAGCAGGGGCGGGTCGTGGACGATACGGCAGCGTCCGTCGACGGTCTCGGTGAGTTTGCCGAGAGCCTGGAGGCTGGTGCGGCGGCGGGCCCGGGTGAGGGTGGCCTCCGCGCGCCGGCGCCGGCGTCCCGAGCGGACCAGCGGCAACAGCAGGTCGGCGTCGATGTGCTGGTACCAGACGGCCAGTTCACCCTGCCGGGCCAGCCGTCGCACGGACTCGCGGTACTGCCCGGCGGCGGCTCGTGCCGCGCCGAAGACGTGCTCCTCCTTGTGCCCGTTCTCCCGGGCCGCGACCGCGACACTGGCCGCGAGCCGTTTGACGTCCCACTCGAAGGGGCCGGGGAAGGTCTCGTCGAAGTCGTTGAGGTCGAAGAGCAGGGAGCGTTCCGGGGCGGCGTACAGGCCGAAGTTCAGCAGGTGGGCGTCGCCGCACAGCTGGACGGTGAGCCCGGTGTGGGGCTGGGCGGCCAGGTCTGCCGCCATGACGGCGGCGCCCCCGCGCAGGAACGCGAGCGGTGACGCCGCCATCCGCGCGTACCGGATCGGCAGCAGTTCCGGAAGCCGGTCCCTGCCCTGCGCCTGGAGGAGGCCGACGGGGTCGGGGCGGTCGGCGGCGGGGATCCAGACGCCGTGCGCGGAACGGGGCACCTGTTTGCGGGCCGCCCGGCCCCGGGCCGCCCGGTCCGCCGTGGTGGCCGTGACGCTGTTGCGGAGCACGGCCGTCAGTGCCTCACGGCGCGGGCGACGTCGGTCTTGACGTCACCGGTGAGGGAGCGGTTGCTGCGGGCGGTGCCCTCCTTGGAGGCGCCTCCCGCGACGTCGTTCACCGTCACGACGGTCGTGTCGAGGAGGTTGCCGCTGGTGTCGGTGAAGTCGACCTGGACGACGTAGGACTTCGCCGAGGAGGTGGGATTGGTGACGGTGACCTTGACCGTGGCGCGACCGTCGGAGTCGGGGCTCGCGGTTCCGTCGAGCTTCACCTCGCCCTTGGCGTCCACGCCGCCCTTGAACTCGTCGAACTTCCGGCCGGCCTCGGCGGTCGCGGAGGCGAGGGCGTCACCGGCCTCGGTGGCGGCGGACGCGGCCTCCGAGACGGCGGACGCGGCCTTGGAAGCGGCGGACGCGGCCTTGGAGGCGGTGTCGGAGGGGCTGCTGTCGTCCGAACAGGCGGCCAGTTGCGTGGCCAGGGCCGCCACCACGGACACGGCCAGGACGAGTCGGACCGGTCCTCGTATGCCGTCCCTCTGCTGCATCGTCTCTCCCCACGTGGTCCTGGTGCGCCTCCGGATCCCGCTTCCTCGCGGTGGCCCCAGTCAAGGCCGCGGGCGGGGCCGCCGCATGCCCGGCTGCGCCCAACGGGTGAACGTCGTCCCGCGAGGGGCGGACGTCCGAGAGGATGAGGAACGCGGAGCAAGGAGCACGGAGCGAGGGGACGGAGACGACGTGACGGGGAAGCCGCGGCATATCGGGGTGGCGGAGCGGCGGGCACGGCTCGGGCTGCGGCAGCGGCTCGTGGGCGCCACGCGGGCGAAGACCCCTGAGGAGGTGGCGGACTCGCTGGTCGCGCTGCACGGCACCGACCCCGCGACGGTCTACCTGGCGGTGGGCGCGCGGCTCAGGGACGCCCGGACGACGGTGGCGCGGGTGGAGCGGGCCCTGTACGAGGACCGTTCGCTCGTACGGATGCACGGCATGCGCAACACCGTGTTCGTGTTCCCCACCGGCCTGGCGGCCGTCGTGCACGCCTCGACGGCGCTCGACATCGCCGCGAAGACCCGTGCCGGACTGGTCAAGGACATGGCCTCCGGAAGCGACGGGCGGCTGACCGGGCCGTGGCTCGACGAGGTCGAGGCGTCCGTGCTCGCCGCGCTGGCCCGGCGCGGACAGTCCACGGTGAACGAACTCACCGCGGACGAGCCGCGGTTGAAGGAGCAGTTCGTCTACGCGCCGGGGAAGAGTTACGAGGCCGTGCAGACCGTGTCGTCCCGTCTGATGCGTCTGCTGGGGGTCGAGGGCCGGGTGGTGCGGGGGCGTCCGCTCGGGTCCTGGACGTCGAGCCAGTTCCGCTGGGCGGTCGCGCCGCCGCATCCCCCGCTCCCGCCCGCCGAGGCCCGCTCCACGCTGCTGAACCGCTGGCTCACGGCCTGCGGGCCCGCCACCGAGGCCGACCTGAAGTGGTGGACGGGCTGGAAGGTCACCGACGTACGGCGGGCACTGGACGGGTGCGGGGCGGTGACCGTCTCGCTCGACGACGGGGTCACGGCGTACGTGGCGGCGGGCGACGAGGGCCCGGTCGAGGGGCCGGATGCACCCTGGGCCGCCCTGCTGCCCGCCCTCGATCCGGCGCCCATGAGCCGGGCGGAGCGGGACTGGTTCCTCGAACCGTCCCTGCGGTCCGCCCTCTTCGACCGCAGCGGCAATGTGGGGCCGACGGTGTGGTGGGACGGGCGGGTGGTCGGGGGGTGGGCGCAGCGGCCCGACGGCGACATCGTCTGGCGGCTTCTGGACACCGGGGGCGTCGGCCGCGAGGCCCTGGACGCGATCTCGGCGGAGGCCGAGCGCCTCGGCGCCTGGGTGGGCGGCACCCGGATCACCCCACGCTTCCGGACGCCCCTGGAGAGGGAGCTGTCGGCGCAGTGAGGTGGCCCGGCCCGGACGGCGTGCCGGCATCGGGGCACGGGACGGCGCCGGCACCTCGGTCGGTGCCGGCGCCGGGATCGATACCGGGACGGCGCCGGGTGACCCCGCTACGCGGCGGGGTCACCCGGCGCCGGTGAACGGCGCGCTCGGACTGTCAGCGCGCGTACCTCATCAGGGCACGCACCATGTGGCACGTGGTGTCCGACGGCGGGTGCACGCCGATGAGTTGCGCGGTGCTGCGGATCTTCTCGTCACGGGCCTGGTTCGGCACGTACACACCGGAGTCGAGCAGGGCTATGGCGAGTCGCATCGCCTTGAGCCGGCGGTTGTGCGTGATGTACCAGTCGCGGGGGCGCCCCGGCGGCAGCGGGCGCTTCTCGACGGGCTTGTACGGCAGATCCAGCAGGACCGCCGTCTTCGATGTGGACTGGGTGGGCAGCGGCTTCAGTGCGGCAACGGGCACGGGCATCCTCCTGTCGCGGTCAGGGCGCCGTCCGGACCACCCGGCGACACCCTCGAACACTGCTTCTATTCTACCGCCGGGCACTGACAAAGCCGCTGGCCACAAGGGTTCCGGGGATGCCGTGACAGCCGTGTCCGAAGGTGTCTGCCGTACCGTGTGGGGCATGGAGATCTGGATCAATCCGGCCTGTTCGAAGTGCCGCAGCGCGATCAGCCTGCTCGACGCCGAGGGCGCCGAGTACACCGTCCGCCGCTATCTGGAGGACGTGCCCGGCGAGGACGAGATCCGCGACGTCCTCGACCGTCTCGGCCTCGAACCGTGGGACATCACGCGGACCGGGGAGGCCGACGCGAAGGAACTGGGGATCGAGGAGTGGGCGCGGGACGCCGGTTCACGGGACCGGTGGATCAAGGCGCTGTCCGAGCACCCGAAGCTGATCCAGCGGCCGATCATCACCGCGGACGACGGGACCGCGCTGGTGGGCCGCACGGAGGAGGCGGTACGGGAGGCCATGTCCCGGTAGCCGGCCGGGCCCGCGCCCCGGAACTCCTCAACTACCGTGTGATCCAGGTTACTTAAGTGAATGTCGTAACCGTTGAGTAACTACGTTCGGCATCTCGTACATAGCGGCGTAACGCTCCCCCACTCTCTGGAGGCGCGCATGTCGCGTAGGAGAACTCTCAGCACCAAGAAGAAGATCGCTCTGCTGGTCAGCGCGGCGACCGTGGCCGGCGGCGGGGCCTTCGCCCTGGCCGCCACCTCGAACGCGGCGTCCGTGCAGACCGCTCAGACCTCGGTGGCGTGTCAGGGCCTGGCCACCGCGCTCGGCAACAACCAGAGCTTCATCGCGGACCAGAAGGCCCACCCCGACTCCCAGTCGGCGGCCAGAATCGCGAACCGCGAAGCGGTCATCGCGCAGATCAAGGTTCAGCAGCAGGCGTCGGGCTGCGCTGTCGGGGAATCGGCTCAGGACTCCCAGACCGGCCAGCAGAACGCCCAGCAGCCCGCGCAGCCCGCGCAGTCCGCACCGGCCCAGGCCGCCCCCGCGGCTCCGGCGCAGAGCGCCCCCGCGAACAACGCGGGCGGTGGCGCCGCCACCGGTCAGCAGGTCTGCAACGGTTCGACCGTCACGCTCTCCGGCGAGGGCGGCGCGCCGGCCGCGTCCAGCAACCAGTTCCCGGCCGGAACGAAGCTGAAGGTCACCAACCTGGACAACAACAAGTCCACGACCGTCGAGGTCACCTCGGTGTCCGGCAGTTGCGCCCTGCTGAACAACGCGGCCTTCGAACAGGTCCGCGAGCCGGGCAAGTTCCTGATCCGCCGAGCCCTCATCGAGAAGGTGGGATAACAGGCAGAACGGATCAGAAGCCCTGTCGTCGCCGACCTGTCACGGGTCGGAGGCGGCAGGGCTTTCGCATGAGCGGTGCGGCTTCCCGCAAGGACGGGCGGTGCGCCCCTGGGACGCCCGAACCGGTCGACAAGGGGGCACACCGCCCATGCCGTCCTCACCCGGATCGCATACGAGCGGCCCCCTGCGGACCGCCGGGTCCGGGGCGGGCGGCGGGCCGGACGATCGCGACCGCGAACGATCACACGCGGGCGGCCGCGCCGGAACGGCTCGTGTGAGACCGGGCACATACGGCCCAGGTAACACGGGGTTCACATTCGGGCAATGATCGGGAAACCGCTGGTTGACAGGCTTCCGGACATCCCCGGCGGCGCCCCAGTGCCGCAGCGCCGCAGCACCCGCAAGTGCGATCAAGACCCACCCCGAAGGATGTGGCCCGTGAGCTTCAAGGCTGAGTACATCTGGATCGACGGCACCGAGCCGACGGCCAAGCTCCGTTCCAAGACGAAGATCCTGGCCGACGACGCCAAGGGCGCGGAGCTGCCGATCTGGGGCTTCGACGGCTCCTCGACGAACCAGGCCGAGGGTCACGCCTCGGACCGCGTACTCAAGCCCGTGGCCAGCTTCCCGGACCCGATCCGCGGCGGCGACGACATCCTCGTCATGTGCGAGGTGCTGAACATCGACATGACGCCGCACGAGTCCAACACCCGTGCCGCGCTGGCCGAGGTCGCGGAGAAGTTCGCCGCGCAGGAGTCGATCTTCGGCATCGAGCAGGAGTACACCTTCTTCAAGGGTGCGCGCCCGCTCGGCTTCCCCGAGGGCGGCTTCCCGGCCGCGCAGGGCGGCTACTACTGCGGTGTCGGTGCCGACGAGATCTTCGGCCGTGACGTCGTCGAGGCGCACCTGGACAACTGTCTCAAGGCGGGTCTCGGCATCTCCGGCATCAACGCCGAGGTCATGCCCGGTCAGTGGGAGTTCCAGGTCGGCCCGCTCGCGCCGCTCGAGGTCTCGGACCAGCTGTGGGTCGCCCGCTGGCTGCTCTACCGCACCGCCGAGGACTTCGGTGTCTCCGCGACGCTGGACCCGAAGCCGGTGAAGGGCGACTGGAACGGCGCGGGCGCGCACACCAACTTCTCCACCAAGGCCATGCGCGAGGGCTACGACGCGATCATCACCGCGTGCGAGTCGCTCGGCGAGGGCTCCAAGCCGATGGACCACGTCAAGAACTACGGCGCCGGCATCGACGACCGTCTGACGGGCCTGCACGAGACCGCCCCGTGGAACGAGTACAGCTACGGCGTCTCCGACCGCGGTGCCTCGGTCCGCATCCCGTGGCAGGTCGAGAAGGACGGCAAGGGCTACATCGAGGACCGTCGTCCGAACGCGAACGTCGACCCGTACGTCGTGACGCGTCTCATCGTCGACACCTGCTGCACCGCCCTGGAGAAGGCCGGCCAGGTCTGATCCCGCCCAGCCTGTCCCGAGGGGGCGCCCACCGTCACGGTGGGCGCCCCCTCGCGTTGTCGGTGGGGGCCACCGGCTGGAACACCGCCGCGGCGAGGAGGAGTTCTCCGGTACGAACCTCACCGACCGGAAACGGGTGGCGGACCTCCTGACCGGCCGGGCGCTGCGGCGCGAGGGCTGGGACGCGGGCGTGGACTGGGAGCCGGTGGACCTCGGACCGCGCGAGGAGGTGCCCGAACTGCCGGACGAGGTGCGCGAGAAGGTCGAGGAGCGGGTACGGCTGTCGCCGCGCTGCGGCTACGACTCCCGCGAGGTGCCGGCGACGTCGGCTTCACGCCAGGAAGCGTCCGAGCAGTGAGAGGAGGCTCCTGTCACGGGGCCGTGTCTGCTTCAATGGGTTCATGGCCAACTTCCAGAAGTGCATCGCGACGGGTCGCCATGACCTCGAGCCCTTCTGGCCCTCCCGTCAGCACCACGACTTCGACCGGGTGTGTTGTCGCGCGACGAACGCGCCGGCCCTCTAAAGCCGTACACCCCCGGCCTTCGGCCAGCGCGCACGACGTACGTCCTCGACGAGCCCGACCACGAACTCGCGGCCGTCGAACCTCCCGACGAACTTCTCGCGCGAAAGAGCTGACCTCTCATGGCGACCACTCGATCCTTCTCCTCCGTCGCGACGTCCCCCATCCCCTCGACCGCCCCGGCACGGCACCGGCTGCGTGCCGTCGACCGGGACGAGGTCCCGGACGTGGCGACCTTCCTTCCGCCGGGCGCCACCTGGCTGCCCGCCCCCCAGAACGCGCTGCCCGTCCTGCCGGGACAGCCGCCGATGATCGGCTACCTGGTCCTCGTACCGGCCGACCAGCAGCCCCTGTTGCCGGTCGCCGTGACCGGCCCGGCCGAACCCCCGGCCGCCACCGGTGACCTCACCGAGGCCACCGGCGACGGTTCCGCCGACCCGCTGGTGCGCGTCGACGCCGTGCAGCGCACCGCCGAGGTCGACGGGCGGGCACTGGACCTCACGTACCTGGAGTTCGAGCTGCTCGCGCATCTCGTCCGCCATCCACACCGGGTGCACACCCGCGACCAGTTGGTCTCCACGGTGTGGGGCTACGGACATGTCGGCGACGGGCGGACCGTCGACGTCCATGTCGCGCGGCTGCGCCGCAAGCTCGGCGCCCAGCACCGGCTGGCGATCCAGACGGTGCGCCGGGTGGGGTACAAGTACACGCCACCGATGGGCCGTTGACCCGTCCGGCCGGAGAACGGCCCGGTTCCGGCCGGGTGCCGGCCCGCCCCGCGAATCTTCTGTCGGCAGATTCGCGTGCCTCCGGGCGGGCCGTGCGGGCAGAGTCGTCCGTATGACACGGAGACTTCTGATGCTGGGCGGTACGGAGTTCGTGGGGCGCGCGGTCGTGGAGGCCGCGCTCGCCCGGGGGTGGGACGTCACCGTCTTCCACCGCGGCCGCCACGAACCGCCGGCCGGGGCGCGGTCGCTGCTGGGCGACCGCACCTCGCCGGACGGGCTCGCGGCGCTCGCCGGCACCACGGACACCTGGGACGCCGTCGTCGACACCTGGTCGGCGGCGCCGCGGCCGGTCCGGGACGCGGCCCGCCTGCTGGTGGGACGGGTGTCCCGCCATGTGTACGTGTCGAGCTGCTCGGTGTACGCCTGGCCCCGTGCCGCCGGGTACACCGAGAACGCGCCGCTCGTGGAGGGCGCGTCGGCCGGTGCGGACGCGAGCGACTACGCCCGGGACAAGCGGGGCGGGGAACTGGCCGCCGTCGAGGCCTTCGGCGGCGGGCGTTCGCTGCTCGTGCGGTGCGGGCTGATCCTCGGGCCCTACGAGAACATCGGGCGGCTGCCGTGGTGGCTGAACCGGATCGCGGCGGGGGGTCCGGTGCTCGCTCCGGGGCCACGGGACCTGCCTCTCCAGTACATCGACGTCCGGGACCTGGCGGAGTGGACGCTCGGTGCGGTGGAGGCGGAACTCGGCGGGGCGTACAACCTGGCAGGTCCCCCGGGGCACGGCACGATGGGGGCGCTGCTCGACGCGTGTGTCCGGGCCACCGGGGCACGGGCCGAGCTCCGCTGGACGGACCCCGAGACCGTGCTCGCGGCCGGGATCGAGCCGTGGACGCAGCTGCCGGTGTGGGTGCCGCCCGGGAGCGAGCTGCATGCCTCGGTGTACTCGGGCGATGTCTCACGGGCGCTGCGGACGGGCCTGCGGTGCCGGCCCGTCGAGGAGACCGTCCAGGACACATGGAGCTGGCTCCGGTCACTCGGGGGCCCCGAACCCCGGCGCGCCGACCGGCCGAAGGTGGGACTGGATCCCGCGGTGGAGGCGAAGGTCCTCGGAATGTGAAACCCGGAAATGCCCGGCCCGGACATTCCGGGCCCGTCGTACGGACGGGATCGCCGTGTTCCTCGGCGGGATTCGGCACGGCGAACCACTCCTGTCCGCCGGCAGACATCCTCAGCTCACCCGGCGGCCGGAGCCGGCCATGAACTTGGCTGCGCGGTGAGGCAGTTGAGGTCGCCTGCACGACTCCCGCGACGACCGGCGGCTGCGCTCCTCGAACCCGACGGCTACTGAATATGAGTCAAGGAATCGCCCTCAAACCTGAATATCGAGATCAACTCTCGTGAATTCGCGGGCTTCTGAGACCATTGTGACCGAATTGGCCTCACGACTTTCTAAGATTCTTTCGAGACCCCTGAACACCTCGCGCACCTCCCGCGTATGGAAAGGAGCCGCTTCACTCCTGTCGGGCGCCTCGCTGCCCCGCAAGGAAGTCAGAGGAGTTCCATGGGACGCAACATTCGAAAACGACGTTCGCCGCTGGCCGTTCGCGCCGTTGCCGCGTCGGCAGCGCTCGCGATCGGCGGGGGTGGGCTGGTCTGGGCGAATTTCTACGCCTCGGCACACGAGAGCAACTCGGGCCGAAACACCACCAAGGCCGCGCCCGCACAGGTGGCCACCATCAGCTGTCCGGACGTCGGCCAGAAGCTGTCCAACGTTCCGAAGCAGGCCCGGGGCGAGGTCGACGGGGAACTGGCGACGCTCGACCAGCAGATCACCACCGCCTACCAGCGCCTCGCGACCACCCGTGACGCTCAGGCGAGGGACGCGAGCTTCGTCCAGAACTCCATCCTCACGCCGCTCAAGCAGAACCGGTCGGTGATCATCGACCGGATCAAGCTGGAGATCAACCGCGTCGGCGGCAAGGCTCCGGGCTGGCTCGACGGTCTCTCCAACTGCACGGGACAGCCTGCGGCCGGACAGGCCAACGGCGGGCAGAACAACGGTGGCGCCACGGCCGCTCCGTCCGCCGGCGCGAGTGCCGGTGCGGGCGCGGGTGCCGGTG
This sequence comes from Streptomyces sp. NBC_00386, assembly GCF_036063235.1. Taxonomy (NCBI): domain Bacteria; kingdom Bacillati; phylum Actinomycetota; class Actinomycetes; order Kitasatosporales; family Streptomycetaceae; genus Streptomyces; species Streptomyces sp. NBC_00386. The sequence goes on along the minus strand of NZ_CP107950.1, from coordinate 6,724,955 downwards.
CGGGTGCCGGTGCCGGTGCCTCCGCGAGCGCAAGCGCAAGCGCCCCTGCCGGTGGTGCACAGGCGGGCAACGGCGGACAGGCCGGAAACGGTCCGGTCGCGGCCGACTTCGTCGACATCACGAAGGTCCAGCCGAACGTCGCCCGCAAGCCGGGGACCGGGGCGGCCGGTTCGTCCGGTGTGTTCAGCACGTCCTGCGGTGTCAACGCGAACAAGAAGTTCAACACGGACAACGTGATCGTGGCGCCCGGTGTCACCAACGGTGCGCACCACCTGCACGACTACGTCGGCAACCAGTCGAACGACGCCTTCGCCACCAACGACACCTTCGCGGCGGCCCAGACGTCCTGCGCCAACCAGGGCGACAAGTCGTCGTACTACTGGCCGGTCGTGCGTATCCAGAACGGTACGCAGGACTTCGACCAGAACAACCTGGGCGGCGGCAAGGAACTCAACGTCGGCGCGATCCAGCAGGTGAGGCAGGCGCAGATCAAGTTCGTCGGCAGCCCGACCAGCAAGGTCGTCGCGATGCCGAAGTTCCTGCGCATCATCACCGGTGACGCGAAGACCACGACCAACGGTCTCGCGAACGCCAACGCGCACTGGAGCTGCACCGGCTTCGAGAACAAGGTGCAGCTCACGGCGCAGTACCCGATCTGCCCGCGCGGCAGCACCGTGGTCCGCACCTTCGCCTTCCAGAGCTGCTGGGACGGGGTGAACGCCGACAGCGCGAACCACCGTACGCACGTGGCCTTCGCCGACGCCCAGGGCAACTGCGCCAACGGCTTCAAGGCGATCCCGCAGCTCACGATGCGCCTGGTCTACGGCTTCCGGGCCCCGACCCTCACCAACGGGCAGATCAAGAACGCCTACGCGGTGGACGGTTTCCCGGAGCAGCTGCACAAGGCCACCACCGACCACGACGACTTCATCAACGTCTTCGACGACGCCCTGATGAACAAGATGGTCACCTGCATCAACAACGGTCAGCGTTGCAGGTAACACCTGAGTTGTAGGTAACACCGGAGAAGGCCGGTGGCGGGATCTCCCGCCACCGGCCTTCTTCTCGTTCCCGGGTCCCGCGCGGTCAGCCGCTGTGGTGACCGGAGTGCCCGGTCCCGGTTCCCCCGTCACCGCTGCCTCCCGCGTGGTGCGAGGTCCCCTGCTCCAGGTTCCCGCCGAGCCGGCCACGCAGCGTCGTGACCATCTTCTGGTCCCCGACGGCGACCCACTTGGCGCCCACGAGGTACGAACCGCCGTAGTCCTTGGCCCCGTCGAGCCACTCGCGCTGGCCGCGGTCGGTGGCGAAGGTCGCCAGGATGAACTTGCCGGTGCTGATCTTGCAGACACCCTGGCGGATCTCGTCCGCGTCGGTCTGGATGCTCGGCTTGCACTTCACCTCGGCGGCCAGCTCCTCCAGACTGCCGGTCGCCGTGGCCGGGACGGTCTCCTTCGCCGCCGCGTCCTTGCCGTCCGATCCGCCGCAGCCCGTCAGTGCCAGCAGGGCGGCCACGGCGGCCCCGGCCAGAAGCTTCCCGCGTGTCAACCTCATACGTTCCTCCGGTACCTGTCGGCGTTCACGCCGAGAAGAGCCCCGGCAGGGGCTCTGCCTTCGATACGGCTCCGGGCCGCCCGGTGCTCAATCCGCCCCTTCGGCGGACGGGGAACCCGGTACCGCCCAGGACACGGCTGTGCGAGGGTGGCACCCGTGAACGAAGACTGGGAAGAGCGTACGACGGCGGCCTGGGCCGGCTTCGACGACTACGAGGAAGAGCGGGCGGCGGACTTCCGGGCCGTGATCGACGCGCTGGTCGCCGAACTGCCCGCGGACAGCCCCCTCGGCCCCTTCGAGCAGGCCTGCGCCTGGGACTCGACCGGCCACTCCGACAAGGCCGTCCCCCTGTACCGGGAGGCACTCGCCCGGGGCCTGAGCGGGTACAAGGGCCGCCGGGCGAAGATCCAGCTCTCCAGCTCGCTGCGGAACATCGGACAGGCGGACGAGGGTGTCAAGCTCCTCACCCCGGAACTGGTCGGCTCCTCGGACGAGTTGGACGACGCGGTGCGGGCCTGTCTGGCGCTCTGTCTCGCCGACCTCGGCCGCGAACGCGAGGGCCTGGCCCTGGTGATCGGCGCGCTGGCCCCCCATCTGCCGCGCTACCAGAGGTCGATGGCGAACTACGCGCGCCTTCTCGTGGAACCCGGTGAATCCTCGGACTGAGTCCTAAGGGCTGTCCCGTAATCCCCAATCCCCGGCGGGCGCACGACGACAGCTACGGCACTCCCCCGAGCTCTTCGAGCAGGGGGGACCCCCACGCCGCGTCGTCGGATCGCCCGAATACACCCGGTATGAGGACGACCCTCCGCCTTGCGATACTCCCCCACAGCCCGAAAGGCGTGGGAGGGGCCCCAGCATCTGACGCCGCGCGCTGATCCACCGGGGATTACGGGACAGCCCTTAGGCGGGGCCGGTGACCATCCGCCGATTCGCTCGTTCTGCTGAACGTGCAGTCACAGGATGTAGCCCCGCGCCCCGCACCCTCCTCCGGAGCCGTCGTCGACGTCGAGCAGGCCGAGGCCGCCCTCGTCGAGCACTACCCGCGGCTGGTCCGGCTCGCCTATCTGATGCTTCCGCCGGGCCTCGGCCGCAACCGGCGCGTGCTGACCGCGCACGCCCTCACCCAGCGCGCCCTGCCGCGGGGCCGGGCGGCGGGCGACGCGTCGGTGATCCCGGCCCAGCAGGGCGGCGGAGGCCGCGACGGCGACCCGGGCTACGCCTTCGTACGCCTCCAGGTGGTGCGTACGGCACTGGAGGCGGGACTGCCGCTCAGGCGGCGGGCGTGGCCCAAGCGGTCCCAGCTTCCGCCGTTCCTCCCCCTGGTGTGGGGCCTGCGGCTCTTCCCCCGCTCGGGCGGCGCCGACGAACTCGCCCTGGAACAACGGCTGTCCGCGCTCTCGGGGCCGGCGCGCGCCGCGTATGTGCTGCGCGGTCTGGAGAAGCTGGCCGACCCGCGGCTGCGCCAAGTGCTGTCGGCCGCGGGAGTCGAGGACCCGGCCGCGGCGCTGAAGGAGGCCTCGGGCGTCGAGGCACGGGACGCGCTGCTCGACTCCCCCGAGTTCGACGCCTGCTCGCTCCAGGCCCGGCCCACCGATCTGATGCGGCGCAGGCAGCACCTGAAGGCCGCCCTCGCCGCCACCGCCGCCGTGGCCGTGTGCGGCGCGCTCCTCGCGCTGCCGGGCGATGGCTGGGGCCCGGACGGCGCCGCGGCCCCCTCCTACGCGCAGAACCCGGCCGCCGAGGCCGCGCTCGACCCGGCCCGGCTGGCGCGGGTGGCGCCCGCGGCCTGGGAGTCCTCCGCCCGCACCGGCTTCTCCGTCTGGCCCGCGCGCGGTGGCCTCGTCGACGACACCGCCCTGCTGCGCCGCGCGCTCGCCGTCTGGGCCCGGCCCGGCGGGTCCGTCCACGTCTTGGCAGCGCCCGGCACACCCTCCGGCCCTCCGCCCGGACCTCCCCAGCTGCTGTACGCGGGCGATGTCGACCAGGCCCGCGTGGTGCTCCTCTACGACGGTCTGCGCATCGCCCGCTACGCCGAGCCGAAGGACGGCACGGGCGGCGCGGCCCTCGACTTCGCGCGGGCCGACGGCGCGAGCGGGGCGGAGGCGAGCGCGGTGGTACTGGGCCGGACCGACGGCAACGTCCGCTATCTGACCGCTCCCTGGGTGACCAAGGCCGCCGAGCGCGACCTGCTGAAGCCCTCCGCCGGCGCGATGGACCTCACCCTGTCCGCGGACGGCTCCACCTCTCCGCTGGCCGGAGCGCCGGGGACCGGCGCGTGCACGTCGTGGAACGTGCTCCAGGTCGAGGACGCCTCGGGCACCCGACTGCTCTCCGACCTCGGCGAGCTGATCCCGGCCCATCTCACCGCGGGCCGGCCGGCCGCGCCCCGGGAGGCTGCGGGAGCGCAGAACCTGCGGGAATGGGCGCCCTTCGCGTGCTCGCTGGCCTCCATGCGCTCGCAGGGCGTGCGGACCGTGAACGCCTGGCGGTACGCGAGCCAGCCGCTGCCCGACGGGAGCGGACCGGCCACCTGGGTGTGCACCCGCGCCGACACCTGGCGGGGCGGCGGCCCCCGGGTGCTGGCCCAGTTCCGCACCCCCGGCGGGACGTACGGGGCGGTCGTGGCGCAGGCCGAGAACTCCCCGGCCTGCGGCTCCCGCGATCCGCATGTGCTCGCCGGCGTGCTGTGGAAGTCCGGTGCGGGGACGTGGTACCTCCTCGCGGCCGGCGGCAAGGGGACGGCCTCGGTCGCCGCGACGGGCGGGGTGCGCGGTTCCGCCACGGGGCCCCTGCTCACCGTTCGGGCGGCGCAAGGAGCGCGGGCCGAGCTGAAGGGAACCCTGACGGACGGCCGGGGCATCACCGGGCTGCGCTGAACGCCCGTACGCCACAATGGACCGGACACCCGGCGCGGATTGCTGACATGGACGTAAACAAGTGGGCGCACAGGGCTTCTCCGGGCGCCTACCCGTCAGTACATTGACGCCATGTCTAACACGCAGGCCCGGCAGCCCCGGCCGGTCGAGTCCGAGCGGACGGCTCTCAAGGCACGGAAGGTGTCGTTCTCGTGGGAGGACACACCGCTGCACTGGGTGCCGGACGAACCGTTCGCCACGCACACCATGAATGTGCTGCACCTTCTGCTGCCGGCCGGCGAGCGGTGGTTCGTGCATGTCTACCGGCAGGTCCTGCCCCTCATCCGTGACGAGCGGCTGCGCCAGGACGTCATCGGGTTCATCGGGCAGGAGGCGACGCACTCGCAGGCGCACGACGAGGTGCTGCCCCACCTGGCGGAGCTGGGGCTCGACCCGACGCCTTACACCGCGCAGGTCGACTGGCTCTTCGAGAAACTGCTCGGCGACCGGACGCTGCCCCCGGGCAGGGCGCGCCGCTGGTGGCTGCTGGAGCGCGTCGCCCTGATCGCCGCGATCGAGCACTACACCGCCTTCCTCGGCGACTGGATCCTGAACGCCGAGGAGCTGGACCGGCGCGGCGCCGATCCGGTCATGCTGGATCTGATGCGCTGGCACGGCGCGGAGGAGGTCGAGCACCGCTCGGTGGCGTTCGACCTGTTCCTGCACGTCGACGGCAGCTACCGGCGGCGGGCGCGGACCTGGGCGACCGCCTTCACCGTCCTCGTCTTCCTGTGGCAGCGCGGCGCCCGGTTCTTCATGGAGAACGATCCGACGCTCGTGAACGGCAGGGCGAGCTTCAAGGACTTCTACACCAGCGGAAAACGGGGCGTGCTGCCGCCGACCGGGGACCTGCTGAGGTCCGTCCCCCGCTATCTCAGCCGCACCTACCACCCCTCGCAGGAGGCCTCCACCGAGCAGGCGGTCGCCTACCTCGCCTCCTCCCCGGCCGCGACGGCCGCCGAGAAGAACACGGGTGCCGCGTGATGCCCAGGCTGGGGACCGCCGTCGCCGTCGCCGGCGCGGCCGTGCTCGCCCGGCGTGCGCTGCGCCGCCGGATCGGGGCGTCACCGCTGTGGCCGCTGCCCGCCCTGGAGGATCCCCGCTCCGGCCGGCCCCGCACCCGGGCCCTGCGGCTGCCGGTCGCCCGGCACGAGCCCGTCGCCGACGGTGTCGTCCTGCTGCGCCTGGAAGGGACCGGGCTGCCGCCCTGGGAGCCGGGAGCCCATCTCGATCTGGTGCTGCCCTCGGGGCTCGTCCGGCAGTACTCCCTGTGCGGGGACCCGGAGGACCGCTCCTCCTACACCCTCGCGACCCGGCTCGTCGAGGACGGCCGGGGCGGATCGCGCGAGGTGCACGAACATCTCCGTCAGGGCATGCGGGTCGAGGTGCGCGGACCGCGCAACCGCTTCCCGCTCGTGGACGCGCCGGCGTACGTCTTCGTCGTGGGCGGGATCGGGATCACCCCGGTCCTGCCGATGCTGCGGGCCCTCCCGGAGGGCACCGACTGGCGGTTGCTGTACGGCGGCCGGACACGCGCCTCGATGCCGTTCCTGGAGGAGATCGGGAAGCTGGACCGCTCGAAGGTCACCGTCGTCGCCGAGGACGAGGACGGACTGCCCGACCTGGAGGCGCTGTTCGCGGATCTCGCCCCGGGCGCGGCGGTCTACTGCTGCGGACCGGACGGGCTCACGGCGGCGGTCGAGGCACGGATCCCGGCGAACGCGACACTGCACCTGGAACGGTTCACCGCCCGCGCGCCCGCCGGGGGCGACACCGCCTTCGAGGTCGAACTGCGGCGCAGCGGACGCACGGTGACCGTGCCCGCCGGCTCGACGGTCCTCGCCGCGGTCCGCACCGAGCTGCCCGGCACGCTCTACTCCTGCGAGCAGGGATTCTGCGGAACCTGCCGGCAGCGGGTCCTGGAGGGGGAGATCGAGCACCGGGACGAGCTGCTGACGGACGCGGAACGTGACGACTCGATGCTCATCTGCGTCTCGCGGACACGAGGTGAGCGAATCGTGCTGGACATGTGAACATCCGCCGCCCGTACCGGCCCGATCCGGGCCGGATCCGATCGGTAAAGTGTCCGCATGACAACCGGGGTACGCCGCAGGATGGGTGTCGAGGAGCGACGGGAGCAGCTCATCGGCGTCGCCCTCGACCTGTTCAGCCGACGCTCGCCCGACGAGGTCTCCATCGACGAGATAGCCTCGGCCGCGGGCATCTCCCGACCGCTGGTGTACCACTACTTCCCGGGCAAACTCAGCCTGTACGAAGCGGCGCTGCAGCGCGCGGCGGACGACCTCGCGGGCCGGTTCGTGGAGTCCCGCGAAGGCCCGCTGGGGGCGCGGCTGCTGCGGGTGATGCGCCGCTTCTTCGACTTCGTGGACGACCACGGGCCCGGTTTCGCCGCGTTGATGCGGGGCGGCCCGGCCGTCGGCTCGTCGACGACCAACGCGCTCGTGGACGCCGTACGGCAGGCGGCCTATCTCCAGATCCTGTCGCATCTGGAGGTCGAGGACCCGCCCGCCCGGCTGGAGCTGGTGATCCGTTCCTGGATCTCGCTCGTCGAGTCGACCGCGCTGATCTGGCTGGACGGACGGCGGATTCCGCGCGGCGAGCTGGAGGTTCAGCTCGTGCACGACTTCGCGGCCCTGGCGTCGGTGAGCGCCGCCTACGACCCGGAGGTCGCCGCGCTGCTGCGCAGGAGCCTCGGGAACGAACCGGGCGACGGGCCGTTCACCGACCTCGTCGTCCGGCTGCTCGCGCTCGCCGCGCCGCCACAGGCCTGAGGCGCGGGCGTTACGCCTCGAACTTGCGGTAGGACGGGTCGAGGTCGCGCACCTCGGCCGAGGCGTGCAGTTCCAGTCCCCCGGTCTGCTTCACATGAACCTTCAGCAGCTCCAGCACGGCCTCGGTCAGCTTCGCCTTGACCTCCTCGGTCCGCCCGGCGAGCAGACCGAGGGTGACATGGACGACGGCGTGTCCGCCGGGGTCCGCGCCGACGACGGTGTCCTCGGTCCGGCGGAACTGCGTCTTGCACGCGCCGATCTTCGCGGCGGCCGTCTCGACCACCTCCGCGTGCAGCGCCAGGGCGAACCCGCGCCGGTCGAAGGCGTCTTCGAGCGGTGCGGAGTAGTCGACGGTGATCTGCGGCATGAGCACTCCTGTTCAGGGACAGTCGTGATCACCCTAGCCGCAGCGCCGGCCGCGCAAACTGACGAGGGCGGCCCCGGACACCCGTCGTGCTCAGGGTGTCCGGGGCCGCCCCCACCGGGTCGGGCCGGGTCAGGCCACCGTCACGGGGTCCGGGTGAACACCGCCACGGTGCGGGCCGGAACGGTGAAGGAGCCCGTGTCCTTCGCGTAGGACGAGGACTTGACGACCGCGTCCGCGCCCGACGCCTGCACCGGGTGCAGCGCGTACGCCGAACCGGCCAGCGAACCGACGGTCTGCTTCTGCTTCTCCGGGGTCGCGTTGAAGACGATCACGAGGTCGCCGAGGCGCGCCGTGATCACTCCGGGGGTCTCGTCCTTGCCCGACAGCGGGAAGGAGAGCTGCGACTGCACCTGGGCGGCCGTGGAGAGCGAGAAGACCTTCTCGCCCGTACGGATCCGCTGAAGGTCCTGGAAGGCGGCCGAGGTGCCGTCGATCTGCTCGCAGCCCACCGTGACGGAGGTCAGCAGCGGCTTGGCGAACGGCCACTTCGAGGTGTTGTCCGCGGCCATCGGCAGCCCGCGCCCGAATCCGTTGCCGTCCTGGCAGTTCCAGTGGACGGCGTTGAACCAGTCGCCGCTGTCGAAGGAGTTGCGGTCGAGCGACTTGGAGCGCAGCAGGTCGGAGCCCGCCTGGGAGAGGGACGGCCCCTGCGAGAGGGTGGCCGTCGCCATCGCCAGGACCTGCATCCGGGCCCGGTCGGCGGCGCTCGTCGTCGCGGGCAGCTTGTACGTCAGCGCGTCGTACAGCGACTCGTTGTCGTGCGCGTCGGCGTAGGCGAGCGCGTCGCCGGGCGCGGCCGCGTAGCCGGCGGACTGGCCGTTGTAGTCGACCTCGGAGCCCTTGACCTCCTTGCCCGCGGTGTCGGTGAAGCGGTACGCCGCCAGGTTGCCGGTCAGGCCGACCTTGATGAGGTCCTGGTAGTGCAGCAGGCGGGCCTTCTGCTCGGCCGGGGTGCCGTTGGCGGTGGAGGAGTTGGGGTCGGTGTACAGGCCCGAGCCGAAGCCCTGGACCCCGGGGTCGGAGTCGAAGGGGCCGCCGCCGCGGACGGCGTCACGGGCACGGTCGGAGAAGGTCGCGATGCCCGTCCCCGCCATGTTCTTCTGGGTGGCCTGGACGAACCGGGCGTCGTCGGCGACCTCGCCGAAGTTCCAGCCCTCGCCGTACAGGATGATCTTCTTGCCGTCGACGCCGTCCTTCGCGGGGGTCAGCCCGTCGAGGGCCTTCCTGACCGCGAGGATGTTGGCCTTGGGCTGGTGTCCCATGAGGTCGAAGCGGAAGCCGTCGACCTTGTACTCCTTGGCCCAGGTGACGATCGAGTCGACCACCAGCTTGCCCATCATGGCGTTCTCGGTCGCCGTGTTGGAGCAGCAGGTGGAGTTGGCCACGCTGCCGTCGGCGAGGAGCCGCTGGTAGTAGCCGGGGACGACCTTGTCGAGGACGCTGGTGTCGGCCTGGCCGCTGGCGGCGGTGTGGTTGTAGACCACGTCCATGACGACCCTGAGGCCGTCCTCGTTCAGCGACTTGACCATCTTGCGGAACTCGACCGTGCGCCCGGTGCCGTCGGGGTCGGTGGCGTAGGACCCCTCGGGGACCGTGTAGTGGTACGGGTCGTAGCCCCAGTTGTAGGCGTCCTTGGCGGCCGTCTTCGCCACGCACTCCTGCTGCTTCTCGGAGTCGGCGGCGTAGGAGGCCAGGTCGCAGTCGGTGCTCTGCCGGTCCGCCTTCTTCTCGGGGATGGTGGCGATGTCGAACACGGGCAGCAGGTGCACGTACGAGGTGCCGGACGCGGCCAGCTTCCTCAGGTGCTTCGAGCCGTCGCTGTTCTTGTCGGTGAAGGCGAGGTAGGTGCCCTGGTCCTTCGCGGGGACTGTCTTGTCCGCCACCGAGAAGTCACGGATGTGCAGTTCCTGGATCTGCGCGTCCTTGAGCGGCACGGCCTTGGGCTTCTTGAGCGAGGACCAGCCGGACGGGGCGAGGGACTTGGCGTCCAGGTCGACGACCAGGCTGCGCTTCGAGTCGGTGGTCAGGGCCACCGAGTACGGGTCGGTGACCTTGTTGGTGACGATCTTCCGGACTGTCGGCGCCCACACCTTCACCACATAGCGGTAGGGCTTGCCCGTCCAGGACCGCTTGCCGGTGACGGACCAGACTCCGGTGGCGCCGTCGCGCTTCATGGCGACCGTGGAGCCGTCGAGGTCGAGGCCGACCGACTGCGCGGTCGGGGCCCACACCGAGAGGGTGGGGACACCGTCGTGGAAGACCGGCCCGAGGTTCGCCTTCGTCGCGGGGTACAGGTCGTCGAGAGCTCCGGCGATCTGCACGCCGGTCGCCGCGAGCACGGCGCCGTTCGCGGCCCGCTGCGAGGCGACGAGCTGGCCGCCGAGCGCGGAGCGCACCCGGTCGCGGTCGCGCGGGTCGACGGACCAGGCGGTGTACGTCTTCAGGTGCGGGTACTTGGCCTTCTGGGCGTCGGTGAGGGTGGTCTTCCCCAGCCGCAGCCAGCGCTCGTCGTCGCTGGTCAGCCCGCCGTCCTTGACGGCGATCGAGCCGTCGCGGGAGGAGAGGAGCTGGGTGGAGACGGCCGCGTCGGAGCCGTTCCAGGCGACCGTGTAGCGGTCGATCCAGATCGCCTTGGAGGTGGTCAGGTCGAGCGCGGCCGCGCTGCCCGCGGGCTGCGGCAGCAGGTACTTCTCCTGGCCGCCGAGCAGCCACACCTCGTGGCCGTTCGCCGTGAGGTCCAGCGACTGGTCGGTGGGCAGGTCCTTGTCGTCGCCCTTGTGGAGGATGTAGCTGAGGCTGCCGGCACCCTCGGCGAGCGGCACCTCGAAGACGGCGCCGTAGGCGTCGGTGCGCACCGGCTCCAGGGGCTTCGTCCAGTCCGTGGGCGTCGCGGCGCCGGTCCAGGTGTGCAGACCCCAGCCGGCGTAGTCGCCGTCGGCGCGGTGGTAGTGGATGACGGCCTTGGTCTTGTCCTGGGCGGGCAGGTCGGGCCGCTCGGTGAGAACGGTGTCCTTGCCCTGCTCGACCCAGACCTCGCCGGTCTTGGTGACGTCGATCGTGCGGTCGCTCGCGACGTCCTTGTTGCCGTCCTTGTCGATGACCAGGAAGCCCACGCTGGAGGCTCCGGGCTTCAGCTTGACGTAGGCGAAGGCGCCGTAGGCGTCGCGGCCGACGAAGTCGTGTCCGGCCGGCCAGGTCGTGCCCTCGCCGTCTGCGATGTCGCCCCAGGCGTACAGGCGCCAGTCGGTGTAGTCGCCGTCGGTGCGCTTGTAGTGGACGACCGCGTAGTCGCGCGAGGAGGCCGTCGGGACCTCCGCGGCGGGCGCGGTGCCGGTGGTGGACTCCGCCGTCGCGCTCGCGGTGCGTCCGGCCGAGTCGACGACGACGGCCTTGTAGCGCAGGGCGGTTCCGGCCGGTACGTCCTCGCCGATGGCCTGGGTGACCTTGTACGGGGCGTGGTCGGCGGAGCCGAGGGTGTGCCACTTGCCGTTGCCGGTCTGGGCGGCGAAGACGACCCGGTCGAGCTGTCCGCCGGTGACGTCCGCCGACAGTTCGACGGTGCCGGTGGCGCCCGCGGCGGGAGCCTTCAGGGTCAGCGTGGGCTTGGACGCGGGGGCGGCGAGCCGGCCCGCGGCCTTGAGGACGATCGCCGAACCGGCCGGCACGGTGACCGTGACCTTCTTGTCCGCGTCGCTCTTCGCCGAGTCCGACGTTCCGTATACGGCGCGGAAGCTCATGTCCGCCGAGCCCGTCGCGAACGTGGCCGACTTCGCCTCGTCGGCGTTGTTCACGGCGACGACGTACTCGGTGCCGGTCCTGGCGTCCGTACGGGAGAAGGCGTACACGCCGGCGCCGTCCGCGGCGTACCGCTCGGTCTGGACGCCGTCGGTGAGGGCGGGGTTGTCCTTGCGCAGCTTGGAGAGAGCACTGATCGTCTTGTAGAGCGGTGCGCTCGTGTCGTAGGCGTCGCTCGCGTGGGTGCGGGCGGTGCCGATCTCGTCGTCGTCGAGGTAGTCGGCGACCTTGGAGGCGAACATCGTCTGCCGGGCGTCCTTGTCGCCGCCGGAGCCGGTGAAGCCCTGCTCGTCGCCGTAGTAGACGACGGGGTTGCCGCGGCTGAGGAACATCAGCTCGTTGGCGAGCTTGTCCTTCTTCAGCAGTTCGGCGTCGGTCGCCTTCGGGTTGTCCTGGTCCAGGAAGTACCCGATGCGGCCCATGTCGTGGTTGCCGAGGAAGGTGACCTGCTCGTACGCGTTGGCCTTGTCGGTCGTGTACTTGTAGTCGTCGCCGAAGACGGACGCCAGCTTCTGCGCGCTGCCGCCCTGCGAGGCGTAGGAGCGGGCGGCGTCCTGGAACGGGAAGTCGAGCGTGGCGTCGAGGCGGCCCTGGGTCACGTACGGCGAGGTGATCGACGTGTCGGCGGAGTAGACCTCGCCGAACATGAAGAAGTTCTTGCGCCCGTGCCTGGCGGCGTACGCGTCGAGGGCGGTCGCCCACTGCGTCCAGAACTCCATGTTCACGTGCTTCACGGTGTCGATCCGGAAGCCGTCGATGCCGAAGTCCTCGACCCACTTCTCGTAGATCTTCTCCATGCCGCTGACGACCTCGGGACGCTCGGTCCACAGGTCGTCGAGGCCGGAGAAGTCGCCGTACGTGGTGGACTCGCCGGCATAGGTTGAGTCACCGCGGTTGGTGTACACGGTCGAGTCGTTGAGCCACGACGGGACCTTGGCGTTCTTCTTCGCGGCGGGAACCGTCGGCGTGCGGGGGAAGGAGTCGGCGTCCACCGACGGGAACCCGTGGCGGCCGTCCGCGTAGTCCGCGTCGTCGAACGGCTTCCCGTCCTTGGTCAGATACGGGAAGGCGCCCTTGGAGAGGTAGTTGTAGGACTTCTCCTCGTAGTCGACGACATCGGCGGTGTGGTTGGTGATGACGTCGAAGAAGACCTTCATGCCCTTGGCGTGGGCCTTGGAGATCAGTGTCTCCAGGTCCTTGTTGGTGCCGAAGTGCGGGTCGACCCGGGTGAAGTCGGTGATCCAGTAACCGTGGTAGCCGGCCGAGGCGTCCTTGCCGGTGCCCTGGACGGGCTGGTTCTTGAAGATCGGCGCCATCCAGATGGCGGTGGTGCCGAGGTCCTTGATGTAGTCGAGCCGCTTCGTCAGGCCCTTGAGGTCGCCGCCCTGGTAGAAGCCCTTGTCGGTGGGGTCGTATCCGGTCGACAGTCTCGACCCGGTCAGTCCGCCCTTGTCGTTGGACGTGTCGCCGTTGGCGAAACGGTCCGGCATGACGAAGTAGAACTGGTCACGGGTGGAGTCGTGCCGTGACGGCTCGGCGGCGAGCTTCGCGTCCGACGGCGGTGCGGGCGGGGTCTGGGCCCGCGCCACAAGGGGTTGCGCAAGCGATACGGCCAGTGCGGCGGCGAGGACGGCTGCACGCAGCCTGGGGCGGCTGGTGCGGCTCGCCGGCCCTCTCGGTATCAGGTCCACAGTCGTGAACTCCTAGCGATTACGGCGTACTCGGGTCCGACCCCGCGCAGCGTTTCGGCCACGATGCCGAACGCCCGCGTGACCGTATCGCTCACGCAAGGTTTACAGCAAGAGTCTTGCAACATGCGGAAAGGGTTTTCAGCAGCTGGACTTGCCCGCGTAGATCGCGAGGGCCGTGTTGGCGCCCAGCGTCGCCGTGAACTGGCCCGAACTGTTCACGGTGATGCTCGTGTTGTTCTGGACGTTGCAGTACGTTCCCGCGGCCAGCGAAGTGCTGTACGTCCGGCTCAGCGCGGAGGTCTCGTGGTTGATGGCCACGAAGCCCTGGCCGCCCCGGCCGAAAGCGATCGCGTCGTTGCCGTTGTCCCACCAGTTGGAGAGCGCTTGCCCCCGGGTGGCGTTACGGAAGGCGACCATCGACTTGATCTCCGGCCAGGCGTGCTGACACTTCCAGCCGTCCTGCCAGCAGGCGTTGACAGTACCGCCGTTGGGCGGTCCGGCATCCGCGTCGGACCACTCGTAGCCGGAGTTGATGTCGGGGGCGCCGTAGGGGTAGGCGAGCATGAAGACGTTAGCGAGGGTGTAGTTCGCCCCGTCCTTGTAGTTGAGCGTCGAGCCGTTGCGCTCGGTGTCGTGGTTGTCGACGAAGACGGCCGAGACCGAGCTGCTCATGTAGCCCCAGCCCTCGCCGTAGTTCTTCAGGTAGGCGAGGTTCTCGTTGTTGAAGACCCGCTTGAGGTCGTAGGCGTAGCGGAACTCCTGGACGTCACCGTTGCCGGTGTACTCGGTGGGCTGGACGGCCTCGCCCGCGCCGTAGATGGCCTCCTGCTTCCAGTAGACGGACGGGTTGCTCAGCCGGGACTTGATGTTGGCGAGGTCGGCGGCCGGCATGTGCTTGGCCGCGTCGACGCGGAAGCCGTCGACGCCGTAGCCGAGCAGGGTGTTCATGTAGCCGGCGATGGCCGACCGGACGTACTCCTCGCCGGTGTCCAGGTCGGCGAGACCGACGAGTTCGCAGTTCTGGACGTTGGCGCGGTTGGTGTAGTCGCTGATGGAGGAGGTGCAGTTGTCCATGTCGGCCGAGGAGTAGAGGCCCGGGTAGTTGTACTTCGTGTACGAAGAACCGCCCGTGCCGGTGCCGGATCCGGCCGCCATGTGGTTGATGACGGTGTCCGCCACGACCTTCACACCGGCCGCGTGGCAGGTGGTGACCATGTTCTTGAAGGCGGTGGCGTCGCCGAGCCGTCCGGCGATCTTGTAGCTCACGGGCTGGTACGAGGTCCACCACTGCGAGCCCTGTATGTGCTCGGCGGGCGGGGAGACCTGGACGTAGCCGTATCCGGCGGGGCCCAGCGTGTTGGTGCATTCCTTGGCGACCGAGTCGAATTTCCACTCGAACAGGACGGCGGTGACATCTTTGGTGCCGGGCGGCGAGGCCGCCGCCGTACCGGGGGGAACGGTCACCGAGACCGCCAGGCCCGCCACGAGGGCGAACGAGGCGGCAAGCGTCTTCCTTGCCATGTGTGTACTCCTGCACTACGTCGTGCGGGTGGGGGGATCGGAACGTACCGCTTGCAATCATGTTTCAGCAAGATGTCGAAAGAACTTTCAACTTCCTTATTGACGCGGCCCCTTGGGCGGTCCCACGCTCCACACGGGTCGGCTCACCGCGCCCCGCGGACAAGCCGACCCGATCCGGAGAGGAGCCGCACCCGAGATGGCCTTACGACGAAGAAGGGTCCCCCGCCTGCTGGCGACCGTCGCCCTGGCGCTCGGCGGACTGGCCGCACTGCCCGCCCAGCAGGCAGCGGCGGCGACGGACACCGGTGTCCCCAACGGTGACGTGATCGCCAACCTGTGGGAATGGAAATGGAGGTCGGTCGCTTCGGAGTGTACGAACGTGCTCGACCCGGCCGGCTACGGGGCCGTCCAAGTGGCCCCGCCCGCCGAGTCGTTGAAGCAGTCCAACTACTACTGGTGGGACGTCTACCAGCCGTACTCGTACAACCTGAACAGCCGTTTCGGCACCGCGGCCGGCTTCAAGGCCATGGTCGACACGTGTCACGCGGCCGGCATCAAGGTCTACACCGACGCGGTGATCAACCACACCGCCGCCCAGACCGGCACCGGATACAACGGCACGGTCGTCACCGGCAAGTACGACACCCCGGACTACGACCCGGCCGACAGCGACGACTGCACCACGACGATCACCGACTGGACCAACCGGTATCAGGTCCAGCACTGCGAACTGCTCGGCCTGCCCGACCTGGACACCGCCGAGAGCAACGTCCGCTCGAAGATCACCGGTTTCCTCAACGCGCAGATCGACCTGGGCGTCGACGGCTTCCGGATCGACGCGGCCAAGCACATCGAGGCCGCCGACATGAGCGCGCTCGTCGCCGGACTGCACACCACGACCTCGGGTTCGGCGCCGTACATCACCCAGGAGGTCTATCCCGGCACCCCGCCCTCGCTCGACGAGTACTACGGCACCGGTGACGTCCTCGACTTCACCTTCGCCTCGCAGGTCAAGGCACAGTTCCAGGGCGACATCGCCAACCTGTCCAGCTTCGGGAGCAGTTGGGGGCTGGCCGCCGAGGCGAACTCCAACACCTTCGTCACCAACCACGACACCGAGCGCAACGGCTACTCCCTGAGCTACAAGGACGGCGCCACCGCCGTGCTCGCCAACGTCTACCAGCTGGCGCGCGGTTACGGCAGGCCGTCGGTGTACTCCGGCTGGACCTTCAGCCAGAGCGACCAGGCCCCGCCGAACTCGGGCGGCGGCTTCGTCACCGACACCGACTGTGCCTCCGGCTGGTACTGCCTGGACCGTGACACCGCGGTCTCCGGCATGGTCGGCTGGCACAACGCGGCCGCCGGGTACGCCGTCGCCAACTGGCAGTCCCCCGCGTCCAACGTGATCGGCTTCGGCCGGGGCGGCGCCGGTTTCGTCGCCGTCAACAACAGCTCGGCCGCCAACACCCACACGTACACGACCGGTCTCGCGGACGGCACCTACCCGAACGTCATCGACGGCGGCACCACCTCGGTCACCGTCAGCGGCGGCAAGGCCTCCCTGACCGTGCCCGCCAAGGGCGCCGTCGCGTTCTACGACCCGGACTACGTCTGCACGGTCAACTGCGGTGGCGGCGGCACCGATCCGGGCACCGGCACGGTCACGGCGACCTTCGACGAGTACGCGTCGACCCCCTCCGGCACGGACGTGTACGTCGTCGGTTCGGCCGCCGCGCTGGGCGGCTGGAACACGGCGACCGCGGTGAAGCTGTCCTCGTCCGGCTATCCGGTCTGGAAGACGGACGTCCAGGTCCCGGCGAACAGCGCGATCACGTACAAGTACATCAAGAAGGACTCCTCGGGGAACGTCACCTGGGAGTCCAACGCCAACCGGACCCTGACCACCGGCACGGCGGCCGTGACGGCCCAGAACTCCTGGAACGTGGCCGCCGCCGACGCGACGGACCTGACCTTCGGGGTCACCGCGACCACCGTCTACGGCACCAATGTGTACGTCGTCGGCTCGATCCCCGCGCTCGGCTCCTGGAACACCGCCGACGCGATCCCGCTGTCCTCGGCGTCGTACCCGTACTGGGGCCGGATGGCGATCGTGCCCAGGTCGACGTCGTTCACGTACAAGTACATCAAGAAGGACGCGTCGGGCGCGGTGACGTGGGAGTCCGGTGACAACCGTTCCTACACCACGGGCTCGGGCGCCGGGTACGCCGTAAGCGACACTTGGAAGTAGGCACACACACGGAAGCGGTGCTCCGGCCGTCAGGTCCGGAGCACCGCTTTCCGTGCGTGTGTCGACCGCCCGTCGGACGAGCGGTGCTCCGGTGGTCAGGACCGGAGCACCGCTCAGGCGTGTGTCAGACGGCCCACCACACGGTCGTGTCGGCGGGCAGCTTCGCCTCGCCGTCCTTCGACAGGGTCACCTCGCCGCTGGAGACGAGCACCCGGCCGTACGCGGGAACGGTCACGGCCTTGTTCCCCGTGTTCGCGGTGCAGACGAAGTCACCGCGCCGGAAGGCGAGAACACCCTCCGGCGCGGTCAGCCACGTGACGCCGTCGCCCGCGCCGAGGTCGGCACGCTCACGCCGGACGGCGAGCGCGTCGCGGTACAGCTCCAGGGTGGAACCGGCCACGCCGGTCTGTGCCTCGACGCTCAGCTCGGCCCACTCGGCGGGCTGCGGCAGCCAGCTGCCACCGTCACCGAAGCCGTACGAGGAGCCGGCGCGGGTCCACGGGATCGGCACCCGGCAGCCGTCACGGAAGCCGTCCTGTCCGGCGCCCCGGAAGTAGGCCGGGTCCTGGCGCACCTCGTCCGGCAGGTCGACGACGTCCGGCAGACCGAGCTCCTCGCCCTGGTACACGTAGGCGGAACCGGGCAGCGCCAGCATCAGCAGGCTCGCCGCGCGGGCCCGGCGCAGCCCGAGCTCCCGGTCGCCCGCGGTGCGGATCTGGGTGCCGAGGCCGGCCTCGTTGGCGAACCGGGTGGCGTGCCGGGTCACGTCGTGGTTGGACAGCACCCAGGTGGAGGGGGCGCCGACCGGGCGCATCGCGTCGAGCGTGCGGTCGATCACCGCGCGCAGCTCGGCCGCGTCCCAGTGGGAGCCCAGGTACTGGAAGTTGAAGGCCTGGTGCAGCTCGTCGGGGCGCACGTAGTTCGCGGTGCGCTCGACGGTGGGCGTCCACGCCTCGGCGACGAAGATGCGCTCGCCCGAGTACTCGTCGAGGATCGTGCGCCACTGCCGGTAGATGTCGTGGACGCCGTCCTGGTCGAAGAACGGCGTGACATCGTTGCCCAGCAGTTTCAGCTGTTCGCGGTCGCCGAGGTCCGGCAGCCCCTCGGCCTTGACCATGCCGTGCGCGACGTCGATCCGGAAGCCGTCGACGCCCATGTCCAGCCAGAACCGCAGGATCGAGCGGAACTCGTCGCCCACGGCCGGGTGGTCCCAGTTGAAGTCGGGCTGCTCGGGCGCGAAGAGGTGCAGGTACCACTCGCCGGCGGTGCCGTCGGGCTCGGTGACCCGGGTCCAGGCCGGGCCGCCGAAGATGGACTCCCAGTCGTTGGGGGGCAGTTCGCCGTTCTCGCCCTTGCCGGGACGGAAGTGGTAGCGGTCGCGCAGCGAGGAGCCGGGGCCCTCGCGCAGCGCGCGCTTGAACCACTCGTGCTGGTCCGAGGAGTGGTTGGGCACGAGGTCGACGATGATGCGCAGCCCCAGACCGTGTGCGTCGCGGATCAGGGCGTCGGCGTCCAGCAGGTTGCCGAACATCGGGTCGACGGCCCGGTAGTCCGCCACGTCGTAGCCGGCGTCGGCCTGCGGCGAGGCGTAGAAGGGGCTCAGCCACACGGCGTCCACGCCGAGGTCGCGCAGGTACGGGAGTCGGGCACGTACGCCCTCCAGGTCGCCCATGCCGTCGCCGTTGCTGTCGGCGAAGCTGCGCGGATAGACCTGGTAGATCACCGCGTCGCGCCACCAGTCGCGATGCGCGGCGACGGTGGCGAGAACGGAGTTCGGGGCCTGGTCGGCGGAGTGCTGGCTCATGGCGTCCTTGATGCGATGAGGGTCCCCGCGTCCGGGCGCTGCCGGGCTTGGGGAGGAAATCGGCTGTGGGGGCAGACCCTGCTCGCGCGAGGCCGGGAGCACGGGGCGGAAGGCTTCGGGGCGGGGGAAGAGATGAGGCGGCCGCGGTACCGGCGGGGTCGGATGGGCACCGCGGCCGCCACCCGCGCGCGACGAGCGCGCGGGAGTCTGGGGCGTTCTGGGGCGTCCTGACGGATCAGCCCTTCGTGCCGCCCGCGGTGAGTCCGGTCACCAGGTTCTTCTGCACGAGGTAGAAGAAGAGGGAGACGGGTATCGCGACCAGTACGGCCGTGGCGGCCATCAGGTTGCGCTGCGCGTCGTGCTCGCTGACGAAGCTCTGGAGTCCGACGGCGAAGGTGTACTTCGAGTCGTCCAGCATGAACGTCGAGGCGAAGGCGACCTCACCGAACGCGGTGATGAAGTTGTAGAACGCGGCCACCGCGAGACCCGGCTTGGCGAGCGGCAGGATCAGCCGGAAGAACGTTCCGAAGGGGCTCAGCCCGTCGACGCGTCCGGCCTCGTCGATCTCGAACGGGATGGTGTCGAAGTAGCCCTTGAGGAGCCAGGCGCTGTAGGGCACCGCCGTCGAGCAGTAGACGAGGATCAGACCGAGGTACGAGTCGATGAGCTGCAGGTCCGAGAGGATCTGGTACATCGGCACGATGAGCACGGCGATCGGGAACATCTGGGTGACCAGCAGGACCCACATGAACTTCTTGTAGCCGGGGAAGCGCATGCGCGAGACCGCGTAGCCGGTGGTGGCCGCGACCATCACGCCGACGACCGTGGTGCCGAGCGACACGATGAGCGAACTCTTCATCCACTCGAAGAAGTTCGTGTGCTGGAGCACGAAGGAGTAGTTGTCGAACGTCATCGTGTGCCAGATGCGTCCGGGGTGCAGATAGTCGTCCTGCTCCGGGCCGAGGGACAGGAAGACGAGCCAGCCGATCGGGAACAGCGCGACCAGGCTCGCGACGGTCAGGATGCCGTGGGAGGCGAGGGAGCCGAAAAGGCCGCGCTTCCCGCGCCGGCGGGCTGAGCCTCGCGACAGAGACGCAAGAACGGTCCACGCAACCGGCCGCTTGAGCTTGGTGTCGGGGGGTGTGGTGGTGCTCATGGAGACTCCCGCCTCAGATCGCGAGCTGCTGGTCATTGCGGTTCAGCCAGCGGCGGTAGAAGGAGGTGAAGACGATCAGGATGGCCAGCAGCAGCATGCCGTAGGCCGCCGACTGCGCGAAGTCGCGCGGCTGCTGTCCGAAGCCGAGGTAGTAGGCCCAGGTGACGAGGATCTGTGCGTCCGGCCCGGTGTTGCCGAACAGCAGGAAGATCACCGCGAACTGGTTGAACGTCCAGATGATGCCGAGGAGCACGACGGTGGAGCTGACCGAACGCAGACCCGGCAGGGTCACGTAGCGGAACTGCTGCCAGGCGCTCGCGCCGTCCATCTCGGCGGCCTCGTACAGCGTGCCGTCGATGGACTGCAGTCCGCCGAGCAGCGAGACCATCATGAACGGCACACCGCACCAGGTGTTGACCATGATCGCCGCGAACCGCTGCCAGAAGGTGTCCTCCAGCCACGCCGGCGCCGGCAGGTGCACCGCGTGGAGCATGGAGTCGATGATGCCGCCGTCGGCGAGCATGAAGCGCCAGCCGAAGACGGTGACGAAGGTGGGCACGGCCCACGGCAGCACCAGGATCAGCCGGTAGAACGTACGGCCGCGCAGTTTCTGGTTGAGCAGCAGCGCGAGGCCGAGGCCGATGCAGTAGTGCAGGGCGACGCAGATGACCGTCCAGGCGATGGTCCAGATGAAGTGCGACCAGAAGCGGTCGTACGACGTCGGACCCCACAGGATGTCCTTGTAGTTGTCCAGCCCGATGAACTTGTAGGTGGCGTCGATGTGGTTGACGCCGATCGTGCGGGCCGAGTTGAGGCTGTTGGCGTCCGTGAACGTCAGATAGAGGCCCCGTACCAGGGGATAGAGCACCAATCCGCCGAGTACGACGACGACCGGGGCGATCATCGCGTACGCGTACCAGTACTTCTGGTACGAGTGCTTGAGACGCTGCATCCGGCCGGGACGCGGTGCTCGGTCACCGCGGCGCTTGCCGGTCGCGCGGTCGATGGCGACTGTCATGGTTCGACACCTTCTGCAAGATCAGGAGTTGGGCGCACACAGCCGGTGGCCGCCGGTTCCGTTCCCCACTGTGGGGGTCCCCCGGCCCGACGGAAGTCGGGCCGGGAAAGGATCAGATCCGGCGGCCGCACGGGCCTACTTGCTGAAGTCCGGGACCAGCTTGGCGATCGCCAGTTCGGCGTTGCTCAGGCCCTTGTCCAGGGACTCCTTGCCACCCGCGATCTTCGGCAGCTCGGTGTCGAGCGGGCCCCACAGGGAGCCGTACTCGGGCAGCGCCGGGCGCGGCTGGGCGGCGGGGAGGACACCCTGGTAGCCGGCGATGCCCGGGTCGGCCTTGACGGCGTCGGTGTAGGCGTCGTCACGCGTCGGCAGCGTGGAGTTCTTCAGCGCGATGGAGGCCTGGGACTTCGCCGAGGTCATGAAGTTGACGAACTTCAGCGACGCGGCCTGGTGGGCCTTGTCCGAGCCGGCGTAGACCGAGAGGTTGTGGCCGCCGGTCGGGGCGCCCGCCTTGCCGGAGGAGCCGGCCGGGACGGTGGCGATACCGAGGTTCGCCTTGTCCGCGAAGGCCGAGCCCTTGTAGAAGTTGGTGATCTCCCACGGGCCCTGGATGATCGCGGCGACCTTGCCGTTGACGAAGGCGTCCTGGATGTGGGCGTACGCGTCGGCGGTGGTGTCCGCCTTGTGCAGGCCCTTGCCGGAGAACAGACCCTGCCAGGTGCCGAAGGCCTTCTTGGCCTCGGGCGAGTTCACCGTGATCTTCTTCGCGGTGGCGTCGACGGTGTTCGTGCCCTCGCCGTAGAGGAAGGACTGCGCGTAGTAGGCCTGGGTCGAGCCCCAGTAGCCGTCGACGCCCGTCTTCTTCTTGATCGTCGCGGCGGCGGTCTTCAGGTCGCCCCAGGTCTTCGGGGCCTCCTTGATGCCGGCCTTCTCGAACAGCGCCTTGTTGTAGACGAGCGCGAGGGTGTCGGTGACGAACGGCACACCGTACGTCTTACCGTCGTACTTCGCCTGCTCGATCAGGTTGGGCTGGAACTTCGCCTGGTCCGCGAGGGCCGCGGTGCCATCGAGCGGCAGGAAGTAGCCCTTCTTCGCGAAGGCCGGGGTCCAGCCGACCTCGGAGCGCAGGACGTCCGGGGCGCCGGAGGCACCGGCGGCCGTGTCGAACTTGTTCTGCGCCTGGTCGAAGGGCACGTTGACGTACTTGACCTTGATGGTCGGGTTGGCCTTCTCGAACTCCTTGGCCAGGGCCTTGTACGTCGGCGCCTCATTGGTGGCGTTGGAGGTGTCCCACCAGGTGATGGTGGTGGGACCGGCAGACTTGTCGTCGCTGCTGTCACTGCCGCCGCAGGCCGTCGCCGCGAGGGCGATGGACGCCACCAGCGCGGTGGCCGCTATGCCACGCCGCATGAGATCTCCTTGAGGGTGAAAGCCCGAGTAGGTGGGTGATCGGTCCCGCCCGATCCCCTTGCCGACTTGCCGACTGCGCCGTTGCGTCCGCCGGGCGACGTGAACGTAACAGCGATGTAAGCGGCGCGAAAGACCTTGCAGCAAAAAAGTGCAAGAGCTGACGACAGTTATGGGCCCGTGACCTCGCGGCAGCCGTCCCGAAACCCTGCTACCAGGCCGCTCAGCAGACATACGGACGTCTGTGCAAGACTCTGCAAGCTCTTGCCACGGGTGGCGCGTACGGGGATCATCGGCCGTCAGTGCCTTGCAGGAGCCACCCCTTTCCGCGCGGCACATGCACGGGACACCGAGCCGACCAGAACACGAGGGAGCGCGATGACGCAGCAGCCCGGAGCGGGCCGATCGACCGTCCGCACACGGCGTCTGGTTGGTGGGCAGGGTGAGATGCGACCGGTACAGTCCAATCCTGTGACCACACGGCTTGCCGACATCGCAGCCCAGGCGGGGGTCAGTGAGGCGACTGTCAGTCGCGTCCTGAACGGGAAGCCGGGCGTCGCCGCGACCACGCGGCAGTCCGTCCTGGCCGCGCTCGACGTACTGGGCTACGAGCGCCCGGTGCGCCTGCGGCAGCGCAGCGAGGGCCTGGTGGGCCTCATAACCCCCGAGCTGGAGAACCCGATATTCCCTGCTCTCGCGCAGGTGATCGGGCAGGCCCTGACGCGCCAGGGCTACACCCCCGTGCTCGCGACCCAGACTCCGGGCGGTTCCACCGAGGACGAGCTGACCGAGATGCTGGTCGACCGCGGGGTCGCCGGCATCATCTTCGTCTCCGGACTGCACGCCGACACCTCGGCCGACATGCAGCGCTACGAGCAACTTCGGGGACGCGGTGTCCCCTTCGTCCTGGTCGACGGCTTCTCGCCGAAGGTGCAGGCGCCGTTCATCTCTCCGGACGACCGCGCGGCGATGGCTCTCGCGGTCACCCACCTCGCCTCCCTCGGGCACACCAGCATCGGACTGGCCCTCGGCCCCAAGCGGTTCGTGCCGGTGCAGCGCAAGATCGAGGGCTTCGTGCGCACGATGCAGGAGCAGCTGAACCTGAGCCCCGCGGACGTCGAGGAGCGGCTGGTCCAGCACTCTCTGTACACGCTGGAGGGTGGCCAGGCCGCTGCGAGCGCGCTCATGGACCGCGGCTGCACGGCGATCGTCTGCGCCAGCGACATGATGGCGCTCGGTGCGATACGGGCGGCACGTCAGCGCGGCCTGGAGGTCCCCACGGACATCTCGGTCGTGGGATTCGACGACTCGCCGCTGATCGCCTTCACCGACCCGCCGCTCACGACGGTCCGCAAGCCGGTGCCGGCGATGGGCCAGGCCGCGGTGCGCACGCTGCTGGAGGAGATCGGCGGGACGCCCGCGCCGCACAGCGAATTCGTGTTCATGCCGGAACTCGTGGTGCGCGGTTCGACCGCTTCTGCCCCTGGGGACCGAAATCGTCCCTGAGCAGGACGACAAAGGGGGCGAAGCACTCCCACAGGTGTAGAAAGTGCGGCCAGAACCCGACCGGAGCATCATCGGTGAGGGAAGGCTTTTCTGGCAGACTCTGTGCCTATGGGTGATTCGACCGTGACGACACTGGAAGGCCGGGATCAGGCCGCTCCACAGCCCGTCGCGGAGGAGAAGGCGGGGAACAGACTCCTGCGTCGTATGCGGGCCCCGCGTCGCCCCCGCGTCTGGTTCGAAGTCCTGCTCATCGCCATGAGTTACTGGACGTACTCGCTGATCCGCAACGCCGTGCCGGAGCAGAGACACGAAGCGCTCCGCAACGCGGACTGGATCTGGCGGATGGAGCACCACCTCGGGGTCGCCGTCGAGGAATCGGTCAACCACACGGTGAACTCGGTCGGGTGGCTGATCATCGGGATGAACTACTACTACGCGACCCTGCACTTCGTGGTGACGCTGAGTGTTCTGGTCTGGCTGTACCGCTGTCATCCCGGCCGCTACGCGGCGGCCCGTCTCGCACTTTTCGCCACCACGGTGGTGGCCCTCGTCGGCTACTACCTCTTCCCGCTGGCGCCACCCCGTCTGATGACCGGCAGCACCTTCGTCGACACGGTCATGGTCCACCAGACCTGGGGCTCGATGGCCTCCGGCGATCTGAAGCACATGTCCAACCAGTACGCGGCGATGCCGTCCATGCACATCGGCTGGTCCCTGTGGTGCGGGCTCAGCCTCTTCGCGCTGGCCAAGGCCCCCTGGGCGCGCATCCTCGGCGTCCTCTACCCGACGGCCACGCTCGTGGTCATCGTCGCCACCGCCAACCACTTCTGGCTGGACGCGGTGGGCGGCGCGCTCTGCCTCGCCTTCGGCTTCGCGGTGACCCGCCTGTGGTACGGCGCGCTGCCGTACGCGCTGCCGCAGTGGGTGCCGGGGACGCGGCGGGTCACCGGTGGTCCTGCGGACGAGGGCCTGAGCGACGACGTCCGGATGAGGGCTTGAACGACGACGTCCGGGACGCCGCTCGGGACGCCGCCCGGAGGGCCTGAACGACGTCAGGCCCTCACGTTCAGTGACCGCCGGGCGCGCCGTAGAACAGTTCGTCCACCACGGCCCGGGCCCGCCGGGTGGTACGCCGGTAGTCGTCGAGCATGTCGCCGACGTGCCCCGGGTCGTACCCGAGATAGCGGCCCACGGCGGCCAGCTCCCGCCCGTCCGAGGGGAAGGTGTCGCCGGCCCTGCCCCGCACGAGCATCACGGCGTTGCGCACCCGGGTGGCCAGCACCCAGGCCTCGTCCAGCGTCGCCGCGTCCTCCGTCGACAGCAGTTCCGCCGCTCGCGCCGCGGCCAGCGCCTGCCGGGTCCGGGTCGTCCTGAGGCCCGGCTCGACCCAGCCGTGCCGGAGCTGGAGGAGCTGAACCGTCCACTCCACGTCGGACAGACCGCCGCGCCCCAGCTTGGTGTGCAGGGTGGGGTCGGCGCCGCGCGGCATCCGCTCCGACTCCATCCGGGCCTTCAGCCGCCGGATCTCCCGTACGGCCTCCTCGCCCAGCCCCTCCGCCGGGTACCGGAGCGGGTCGATCAGCTCGATGAACCGGCCCCCCAGGTCCGTGTCCCCGGCCACGGTCTCCGCCCGCAGCAGCGCCTGCGACTCCCACACCAGCGACCAGCGCCGGTAGTACGCCTCGTAGGACTTCAGTGTCCGCACCGGCGGCCCGGACTTTCCCTCGGGCCGCAGATCCGCGTCGATCAGCAGCGGCGGATCCGCGCTGGGGAGCTGGAGCAGCCGCCGCATCTCGGACACCACGGCGTTCGCGGCCCGCGCCGCCTCCTGCTCGTCCACGCCCTCGCGGGGCTCGTGCACGAAGAGCACGTCCGCGTCGGAGCCGTAGCCGAGCTCGTGGCCGCCGAAGCGGCCCATCCCGATCACCGCGAACCGGGTGGGCAGGGTGTCGCCCCAGCCGTCGCGCACCACGGCCCGCAGGGTGCCCGCGAGCGTCGCCGCCGTCAGGTCCGAGACCGCTCCGCCGACGAGGTCGACCAGCGCCCCCTGATCGGCGACGGCCGGCGTCTCCTCGGTCCCGTACGAGGCGACGATGTC
The DNA here is from genome assembly GCF_036063235.1 of Streptomyces sp. NBC_00386. Classification (NCBI taxonomy): domain Bacteria; kingdom Bacillati; phylum Actinomycetota; class Actinomycetes; order Kitasatosporales; family Streptomycetaceae; genus Streptomyces; species Streptomyces sp. NBC_00386. Next base: position 6,699,023 of record NZ_CP107950.1, on the reverse strand, counting down.
CGTCGCGGTGATACGGAACAGCTCCCGGCGCCGGACACCGCGGGCGACGGTCACGGCCTGCTCGCCGCCGTCGGCCCGCCGCACCGCGGCGAGGATCTCCTGCTCCAGCTGGGCACGGCCGCGCGGTTCGAGGCCGCCGCTCTCCCCGTCGCCCAGCAGGGCCACCGCCTCCGGCGCGCGCATCAGCAGGTCGGGGGCGAGCCGGCCCGCCGAGAGCACCCGCGCGAGGTTCTCGGCGGCGGCGCCCTCGTCCCGCAACAGCCGCAGATACCAAGGGGTCTTGCCCAGCGCGTCCGACACCTTGCGGAAGTTGAGCAGACCGGCGTCGGGGTCGGCCGAGTCCGCGAACCAGCCCAACAGCACGGGGAGCAGGGTCCGTTGGATGGCGGCCTTGCGGCTGACCCCGGAGGCCAGCGCCTCCAGGTGGCGCATGGCGGACGCCGGGTCGGCGTACCCGAGTGCGACCAGTCGCTCCCTGGCCGCGTCCGGGCTCAACCTGCTCTCGCCCGGGGCCAGTTGAGCGACCGCGTCGAGCAGCGGCCGGTAGAACAGCTTCTCGTGCAGCCGCCGGACCATGGCCGCGTGCCGCTTCCACTCCCGGTTCAGTTCCCTGACCGGGTCGACGCGCAGCCCCAGCGACCGTCCGATCCGGCGCAGATCGGCCTCGTCCCGCGGCACCAGGTGCGTGCGCCGCAGCCGGAACAGCTGGATGCGGTGCTCCATCGACCTCAGGAAGCGGTAGGCCTCGTCGAGCTGTACGGCGTCGGCGCGGCCCACGTATCCGCCCGCGGCGAGTGCTTTCAGGGCGTCCAGGGTGGTGCCGCTGCGCACGGTCGTATCGGCCCGGCCGTGCACCAACTGGAGGAGCTGCACGGCGAATTCGACGTCCCGGAGTCCTCCTGGGCCGAGCTTCAGCTCGCGTTCGATCTCGGCGGCCGGGATGTTCTCCACCACCCGGCGCCGCATCTTCTGCACATCGGCGACGAAGTTCTCCCGCTCGGCGGCGTGCCACACGAGCGGGGCCAGGGTGGCGACGTACTCCTCGCCCAGTTCCAGGTCCCCGGCCACCGGGCGGGCCTTGAGCAGTGCCTGGAACTCCCAGGTCTTGGCCCACCGCTGGTAGTAGGCGAGATGGCTGCTGAGCGTCCGCACCAGGGGGCCGTTGCGTCCCTCGGGGCGCAGATTGGCGTCGACCGGCCAGATGCTGCCCTCGACGGTCGTCTCGGAGCAGATCCGCATCATGTGCGAGGCGAGCCGGGTGGCCGCCTGCACGGCCTTGGCCTCGTCGGCCCCTTCGACGCCCTCCCCGACGAAGATCACGTCGACGTCGGACACGTAGTTCAGCTCGTGTCCCCCGCACTTGCCCATCGCGACGACGGCGAGCCGGCACAGCGCGGCGTCGTCGGGCGCGGCGGCCCCGGCGATGGCGAGCGCCGCGCGCAGGGTCGCGGTGGCGAGGTCGGCGAGTTCGGCGGCGGTCTGGGCGAGGTCGATGGTGCCGCACACGTCGCGCGCGGCGATGGAGAGCAGGCAGCGGCGGTAGGCGACGCGCAGTGAGAGGGGGTCGGCGGCGTCCGCCAGTCCCCGTTCGAACTCCTGGACCCCGGGATGCAGGTCCCGCGCCTCGTAGGTGACGAGCGCCTGCCAGTCGTGCGGGTGCCGGGCGAGGTGGTCGCCGAGCGCGGCGGAGGCTCCGAGCACTCCGAGCAGCCGGTCCCGCAGCGGCTTGGACGCGATCAGGGTGTCGAGGAGCTCCCGCCGGGCGGGGTCGCCGTCCTGTGCCTCGACGAGCCGGACGAGTCCGAGCAGGGCGAGATCGGGGTCGGCGGTGGCGCCGAGCGCGTCCAGGAGGACCGGGTCGGACCGTACGGGTGCCAGTTCGGGACCTTCCAGGAGCCCCTCGGCCGCGGACGGATCGGTGAAGCCGTGCCGCAGCAGCCGCGTGAAGATACTGCCTCTGCGCCCCGGCGCCGTCATCCCGGCCTCCTGTAGATCGATGCCGTACGCCCGGTCCCGTCCCGCTCACCGGTCCGATCAAGGCCGTACGGGCCCGAGCCTAACTCTCGTTCGCACGGTAGCGCCCCGTACCGACGTCCGTGCGAGGCTGGGGAAAGGGCAGGAAGGCAGTAGTTCATCGGCTCTTCACCCCGCCGGTTGAGGGATGTGAGCCCGGGGAATGTTGGCGTGTGCATGCTCTGTCCGCACCGCCACCGTCGCCTCTCCCCCCACCGGAGGTCTGAAAGTGTCCGGCAGAAACGTGTACACCCGCAGCCGTGCCGTCGTGGCATCCGCCCTAGCCTTCACCGCGGCCGCGGTCGGGCTGTGGACGGGCTTCGCCGGTTCGGCTCCCGCGCACGCCGCGGCCGCGGTCCCGACCCCGGACCACGTCGTCGTCGTGGTCTTCGAGAACCACGCCTACAGCCAGGTGATCGGCTCCTCCAGCGCCCCGTACATCAACTCGCTCAAGACCGGCGGGGCCAACCTCTCCCAGTCGTACGCCGAGACGCACCCGAGCCAGCCCAACTACTTCGCCCTGTTCTCCGGCTCCACCCAGGGCATCACGGACGACAGTTGCTACACGCCCGGCTTCTCCTCCGCCCCCAACCTCGCCTCCGAGCTGATCGCCGCGGGCAAGACCTGGGGCAGCTACAACGAGACGCTGCCCAGCCAGGGTTCGACCACGTGCAGCAGCGGGAACTACGCCCGCAAGCACAACCCCTGGTTCGGCTTCAGCAACGTACCGACGTCCAGCGCCAAGACGTTCACCCAGTTCCCGACGGACTACACGACGCTTCCGCAGGTCTCCTTCGTCGTCCCGAACCTGTGCAGCGACATGCACGACTGCTCGGTGTCCACCGGTGACACCTGGCTGAAGAACAACCTGGGCGCGTACGCCACCTGGGCCAAGACCCACAACAGCCTGCTCGTCGTCACCTTCGACGAGGACAACCGGCTCGCGGGCAACAAGATCCCGACGGTGCTGTACGGCCAGCAGGTGACCGCGGGTTCGTCCTCCACCACCACCTACAACCACTACGACCTGCTGCGCACCCTGGAGGACATGCACGGCCTCACGCACGCCGGCAACGCGGCCTCCGGCAAGGACATCACGGGCATCTGGACGTCCTGACATGTACGTAGCGGACAGCCGCGCCAGTACACCGGAGACTCCGGCGGCGTCCACGGAGAGCGCCGCCCGGCCACAAGCCGGGCGGCGCGTCGCCGCGGTCGCTCCCACGGTGCTGGCACTCGGCACGGTCAGCCTGATCACCGACGTCTCCTCGGAGATGGTGACGGCGGTCCTGCCCCTGTACCTGGTGGCAGGACTCGGCCTGTCGCCCCTCGGCTTCGGACTCCTCGACGGGATCTACAACGGCTTCTCGGCGCTGGTCCGCCTGGTCGGGGGGCATCTCGCCGACCGGGGCGGCGGCCGCCACAAGTGGGTGGCGGGGGCGGGATACGCCCTCTCGGCCGCCTGCAAACCGTTGCTCCTGGTGGCCCAGACCCTGACCCCGATCGGCCTGATCCTCGCCGCCGACCGCACCGGCAAGGGCCTGCGCACCGCCCCGCGCGACGCCCTGATCTCGCTGTCCAGTACCCCGGAGACCCGCGGCCGCGCCTTCGGCGTCCATCGCGCGATGGACACGGCGGGCGCCCTGCTGGGCCCGCTCGTCGCCTTCCTGATCCTCCGGGCGACCGTCGACGGCTACGACGCGGTCTTCATGGTGAGCTTCTGCGTGGCCGTCGTGGGCGTCCTGGTCCTGGTGCTGTTCGTGCCGGGCGGTCCGGCCGCGCGGACGACGCGAACGGGGCGGGCGCCGACGTCGGCGCCCGCCGCCCGTCCGGGGTCCGGGGCCTCCCCCGCCCCGACCCTGGACGTCCGGGAACGGGGCACCCGAGCCCCGGGCATCGCCTCCGAAAGCCTCCCGGGCTCCCCGAGTCCGCTTGCGGAGGCCGGGGCCACCGCCGCGCCCTCCGTCCGCGCCGAGCCCCGCCCCACCCTGCGCGCCGCCCTCGCGCTGCTGCGCCGCCCGGAGCTGCGCGGGATCGCGCTCTGCGCGCTCCTGCTGGGTCTCGCCACCGTCAGCGACTCGTTCGTGTTCCTGCTGCTCCAGCGCAGGCTCGGGGTGCCGGACCACTGGTTCGCGCTGCTGCCCGTCGGCACCGCCGCCGCGTTCCTGCTGCTGGCGGTACCGCTGGGCCGGCTCGCGGACCGGGCCGGCCGATGGCAGGTGTTCCTGGCCGGTCACGGCGCCCTGCTCCTCGCGTACGGCCTGCTGCTGACGTCCTGGCACGGTACGGCGCTGCCGTTCGCCGTCCTGTTCCTGCACGGCGGCTTCTACGCGGCGACGGACGGCGTACTCATGGCCGCGGCCTCGGACAGCGTGCCCGAGGAACTGCGGTCGTCCGGGCTCGCGCTGGTCCAGACGGGGCAGGCGCTGGCCCGTTTCGTCTGCTCGCTCGCCTTCGGCGCGGCCTGGACGGCGTGGGGCGACCGTACGGCGCTCACGGCGTCGGCCGTGGCACTCGCCCTGTGCGCCCTGTTCTCGACGATCCTGCGCCCCGTCCGCCGCACTCCCTCAGAAGGCCTCGTATGACGCTGCGAACCCGCATCCTGGTCCTGGTCTCGGCCCTGCTCGTCCTGGCGGGCGTCGCGACGGCCTCCGTGCTGCACGCCTCGGCCCGCGCGGAGCGCCGGAACCAGACACAGCCGGGCGGCCCGCGGATCACCGCGGGGCCGGTCTCCCTGACCGACTCCCGGCGGCTGGTGTTCCGGAACATGGCGTGGGGCCCGCACCGCGACGAGCTGACGTCCGTCCCGGCGTCCGACCCGTCGGGTCCGCGCACCGCGTCCAAGGTCAAGTGCCTGCGCTTCTACGCCGCTTCGGGCACCGGGGTGTGCCTCCAGGCGGTGCGCGGCACGGTCCAGGACACCTACCGGGCGGTGATCCTCGACGCCGCTCTGCACATCAGGGCCCGCTACGACGTGCCCGGCATCCCGTCCCGCGCCCGCGTCTCGCCCAGCGGCCGGTACGCCGCCTGGACCGCGTTCGTGGGCGGCGACTCCTACGCGGGCACGAACTTCTCCACCCGGGCGGCGATCGTCGACACCCGCACGGGGAGGCTGACGCCGTCCCTGGAGGCGTACCGGGTGGTGAAGGACGGCAGGACCTACCGGTCGGCCGACGTCAACTTCTGGGGTGTCACGTTCACGGACGACGACCGCGGGTTCTACGCCACCATGGCCACGCACGGCACGACCTACCTGGTCCGCGGCGACCTGGCCGCCCGCACCGTCACCACCCTGCACACGAACGTGGAGTGCCCGTCCCTCTCCCCCGACGGCACCCGGGTCGCCTTCAAGAAGCGGGTCAAGGGCCTTCCCAAGGACGCTCCTTGGCATCTGTACGTCCTGGATCTGCGCACGGGACACGAAACGGCGCTCGCCGAGCCCCGCAGCGTCGACGACCAGGTGGTCTGGCGCGACGGCCACACCCTCCTCTACGCCCTCCCCGGCGACTACGGGGCCGACCTGTGGACACTCCCGTCCGACGGCACGGGAAAGCCGCGGCGCGTCAGCACCGCGGCCGTGTCACCCGCGTACGTGCGTTAGGGCCCGGTCGTCCGCCGTCCGCCGTCCGGATCAGACGGCGCGGCGACGGCGGACGGCCAGGACCAGGCCGCCTCCGAGGGCGGCCGTGGCGACCGCGGCGCCGGCGAGGAGCGGGGTGCCGTCGGAGCCGGTGCTCGCCAGGCTGCCGTCGGCCGAGCCGGTGGTGGAGCCGCCGGTCGTGGAGCCGGCCGACGTGGAGCCGGTGGAGCCCGTACTGCCGGAGCCTCCGGTGGACCGGCCCTCGGGGTCGTTGCCACCGGAGGAGGTCCCCGGGGAGGTGGCGGACGCCGACGGGCTCGGGTCCTCCTCGTTGTCGGTGGGGACGGCGACGTGGATCTTGGCCGTGTCGTTGGCCGGGTTCTTGTCGAAGGCCGGGTGGATGTCGTGGACGGAGGTCGCCTTCACCGAGCCGTCGGTGGTCTTCGTGCCCTTCGCGACGTCCAGCATGAAGGTGTACGTGAGGGCCTCGCCGACCTCGATGGTGTGGTCGTCGGGCGAGCAGACGTACGTGGCCCTGCCCGGCGTCCCCCCGGGCGCGTCCGGGCCGTCGATCCCGAACGGCCGGCAGTCCCGGGGAACCACGGAGGCGGTCGTGCCCTTGGGTATCCGCACCATGAGCGCCGGCTGGTCGTCGCTCGTCTGGTTCCGGATCCAGCCGGGGCCGTCGTTGCGGAGCTGCACGTTGATGGACTGCTGACCGCCGGCGAGGGCTTCGGTGTCCTCACCGACGGCCACGAGGTCGGCCGAGCTGTCGGCGGTCAGGGTCAGCCGCCGGTAGCTCTCGGTGAATCCCTCGCCCGGGGCCGCGCCCGTGGCCGAGGTGCCGTACTCGACCGCCTCCATCAGCGCCTTGGGCAGCGCCTTGAACCGCACGGGCGTCTCGACCGAGGCACCGGGCTCGATGACCGTGTCGAGCTCGCAGAGGGCCTGCCTGACCTGGTCCGCGATGGTCGAGTAGGTGCAGCCCTTCACGTCCTCGGGGAAGTCGAGCCCCCGAGTCAGCCGGACCCGGAAGGTGAAACCGTCCGCGGCCGCGGTGCCCTTGTTGGTGATGACGACGTTCTTGTCGTACACGTCGCCGGGCTCGGGGGACGCGCTCGGCAGAGTCGACATCTCCAGGGAGGCCTCACCCGGATCGGCGTACGCCGGGGCCGCGGCGAGCGAGGGAACGGCCGCGGCGAACGCGGCGGTCACGAATGCCGCCGGCTTACGAAGGTGTGACAGGCGGATGCGCTGGCGCACGGTTGGGTCTCCTCGCCGGAACCGGACGGACGACGACCGGAGGTCAACCATCCGGTCACGTACTGGACACCCGAGAGGCGCCGAGGGTTGTGCGACCGTACGGAAATGAAGCGGGAGAACGCCGCCGCCCGACTCCAGGTAACGCTCATGACTCACTCATGACTCGGGCATATTCAAGACGACGATCAATGCCCTAAGCTGCGGCTTGCGCATTCGGGGGGCGGCCGGCCTGCTTGACGACCGGCACCGTGACACATGCGCATCACCCACGCCGTCTCAAGTCGGGCCTCAGCGTGCCCGGGCGTCCGCGCCTGCGCGCGGCTGCCGCCCGAGGCTGCCCGCAAGGGGCCGGACCGGCGCGCCTCCCCGGACCCCACGGTCATCGGAAGGCAGAGAGCGTCATGGCAGAACGTCAGTACCTCGGACAGGGCTCCACCACCTCGGCGGAGAAGTTCTGGTACATCCTCGGTTGCATCTACTTCGGTGCCGCCTACATGCAGAAGGTCCCGGTCAAGAAGGCGCTGAGCGAGTACGGGCTGGTCGAGATGACCGGTGCCGAGAAGTTCTGGTACGTCGTCCAGTGCATCTTCTTCGGCGCCGGCTACTTCGCGAAGGTCACCATAAAGAAGGCGCTGTCCGAGGTCCGGAACGCCGGCGGGATCCCCACCGTCTGACGGCACCACGACACCAGACGGACGACGGGCCCGAACCGCGAGAAGCGACCCGGGCCCGTCGCCCGTTCTGCGGACCGGCTCCGCCCCGTATCCGCGCGACGCCGGACGACCTCGAACGATCCACGCCACGGCGCCGGCGACCTGCGATTCATCGGCCGCCCATGGTCATTGGTGGCAACGGCAAGGCTGCCGCCGAACGCCTGCGCCGCGAACGCCGAGGCCAGTGGCGCCGATGCAGCGTCAACGGCGTTTGCGGATCTCCTCGTACCGCCGCTGAACGTCCGGCCGGAACCAGTCGGGCACTTGAGCGGTGGTCCGCAAGTGCCGGCGCTCATCCGGAGAAAGTGTCTGTGCGGAGGCGTCCACAGCGATCGAGTAGTTGGTCATCCTCTCCGACAGCCGCTCGCGTCGCTCGTCCGCGCCGATCTCGGCGCCCTCGGCCTGGCGGCTGGTGAACACGGTGAGCCACCCGAGGAAGCCCAGTTTGCTGCTCTTCTTGCGAAGTTCGTCGCGAAGGACGAGCCAGCACAGGCGTTCATCAGTCACATTCGGGATCGCTCCTGGCGTGATCATGTCATACCTCTCTCCGGGTGATGGGCATCCGGCCCACCGAGAGCAGGAGCATATGCCGAGGGCCTCGCCCGGATGGCGCCCCGTCACGAAGCGTCTGCCGTTCCTCCGCACCGACGGAAAAGGCGCGGTCAGGCGCACGGACCCTGGCTTCACGCTCCGGGTCCGTACGCACCTGCCGCCGAGCAGCGAAGGCCGCGCCCGGAAGGCCGTGGACAGCACGTACGAGGGCCGCGTTTCCGGGGCGGACGGGCCCACAGACGGCCCAGGGGCGGTGAGGACGGCCGCGGGGCCCGCGGTCATCGACCGCGGGCCCCGCGTGCTGCACGTCAGAAAACCTGCCCTGACCCGCCCCTACAGCACCGGCAGGTTCTTCCGCAGCTCGAAGGCGGTGACCTCGCTGCGGTACTCCTCCCACTCCGCCTTCTTGTTGCGCAGGAAGAAGTCGAAGACGTGCTCGCCGAGGGTCTCGGCGACGAGTTCGCTGCGCTGCATGAGCGTCAGGGCCTCGCCGAGGTTCTGCGGGAGGGGCTCGATGCCCATGGCACGACGCTCGCCGTCGGAGAGGGCCCAGACGTCGTCGTCGGCGCCCGGCGGGAGCTCGTAGCCCTCCTCGATGCCCTTCAGGCCCGCGGCCAGGAGCAGCGCGTAGGCGAGGTACGGGTTCGCGCCCGAGTCGATCGAGCGGACCTCGACCCGTGCCGAGCCTGTCTTGCCGGGCTTGTACATCGGCACGCGGACGAGGGCGGAGCGGTTGTTGTGGCCCCAGCAGATGTACGAGGGAGCCTCGCCGCCGGCGCCCGCGGTGCGCTCCGAGCCGCCCCAGATGCGCTTGTAGGAGTTGACCCACTGGTTGGTGACGGCGGAGATCTCCCCGGCGTGCTTCAGGAGGCCGGCGATGAAGGAGCGTCCGACCTTGGAGAGCTGGTACTCCGAGCCCGACTCGTAGAACGCGTTGCGGTCGCCCTCGAAGAGGGAGAGGTGGGTGTGCATGCCGCTGCCCGGGTACTCCGAGAACGGCTTCGGCATGAAGGTGGCCTGCACGCCCTGCTCCAGCGCGACCTGCTTCATGATCAGCCGGAAGGTCATGATGTTGTCGGCCGTGGAGAGCGCGTCGGCGTAGCGCAGGTCGATCTCCTGCTGGCCGGGGGCGCCCTCGTGGTGGCTGAACTCGACCGAGATGCCCATCGACTCCAGCATCGTGATGGCCTGGCGCCGGAAGTCCTGGCCGACGTTCTGCGGGGTGTGGTCGAAGTAGCCGGAGTTGTCGGCCGGGGTGGGCCGCGAGCCGTCCAGCGGGCGGTCCTTCAGCAGGAAGAACTCGATCTCGGGGTGGGTGTAGAAGGTGAAACCCAGGTCCGAGGTCTTGTTGAGGGCGCGCTTGAGGACGTAGCGCGGGTCCGCGAAGGACGGCGACCCGTCCGGCATCAGGATGTCGCAGAACATGCGGGCCGTGCCGGGGGCCTCGGCACGCCAGGGCAGGACCTGGAAGGTGCCCGGGTCCGGCTTGGCGATCATGTCGGACTCGTACACGCGGGCGAAGCCCTCGATGGCCGAGCCGTCGAAGCCGATGCCCTCGTCGAAGGCCTGTTCCAGCTCGGCCGGGGCCACGGCCACCGACTTGAGGAAGCCGAGTACGTCCGTGAACCACAGACGTACGAACCGGATGTCACGCTCCTCCAGTGTCCGGAGCACGAACTCCTGCTGCTTGTCCATCTTCCGCTTCCACCCATCCTTGCTGGTCAGGCCGCCTGCTCCCACGCCTCGAAGACGATCGGCGCACCTGAGCATCCCACCACAACACCATTTCATGCGCGTTGCGGACCATGATCGGCCGGGCGACCTCGGCCTGAACGCCTCGCGTACGGAAGGTGTCCTGCTCTGCCGCACATACTGCCTGCTCACACGCGCACCCGTAAGGGCCGGCCGGTACTCACCCGTCCCTCGTTTTTAAATTTGCATCTCAGATGCAAGTTTTATTAGTGTGCGATCCATGCGGAGAGGTGCAACCCACCGCTCCGGCCCCGGCTTTGAGGAGTCCTGATGCTGTCCGAACAATCCGCTGCCACCGTGCGCGCGACTCTCCCCGTGGTCGGCGCCGCCATCGGTGAGATCACCGAGCGCTTCTACTCCCGGCTGTTCAGCGCCCACCCCGAGTTGCTCCGGGACCTGTTCAACCGCGGCAACCAGGCCGCGGGCACCCAGCGCCAGGCCCTCGCGGGATCCATCGCCGGCTTCGCGACCTACCTGGTCGGCCACCCCGACGAGCGGCCCGACGCGATGCTGAGCCGCATCGCCCACAAGCACGCCTCCCTGGGTGTCGCGCCCGAGCAGTACAAGGTCGTGCACGAGCACCTGTTCGCCGCCATCGTCGAGGTGCTCGGCGACGCGGTCACCGCGGAGGTCGCCGCCGCCTGGGACGAGGTGTACTGGCTCATGGCGAACGCCCTGATCGCCATCGAGAAGCGCCTGTACGACGAGAACGCGGACGACGGGGCCCTGCACCCCTGGGTGGTCACCGAGCGCGTCGAGGAGACCGCCGACGTCGCCACCTTCCGGATCCGCCCGGCCGACGGCGGAGCCCTGCCGGACTTCCGCGCGGGCCAGTACGTCTCGGTCGGCGTGGAGCTCCCGGACGGCGCCCGCCAGATCCGTCAGTACAGCCTCTCCAGCGCGCCCGGTTCCCCGGTGCGCCAGATCAGCGTCAAGCGGGTGCCCGCGGACGAGAACGCCGGCGTGAGCAGCCCCGAGGGCGAGGTCTCCAACCATCTGCACGCCCACGTCCGCGAGGGCAGCGTCCTGGAGGTCTCCGCGCCTTACGGCGACCTGGTCCTCGACGACACGGACGCCCCCCTCCTCCTCGCCTCGGCGGGCATCGGTGTCACCCCGATGATCGCCATGCTGGAGCAGCTCACGATCTCCGGCCACAAGGCCCCGGTCACCGTGGTGCACGCCGACCGCTCCCCCGCCGAGCACGCGCTGCGCGCCGACCACGAGGCGTTCGCGGGCAAGCTCGCCGACGCGGAGACCCACTTCTGGTACGAGCGGCCCGAGCCCGGCCACCCCGCCGAGCGGACCGGTCTGGTCGACCTCTCCGGAGTGACCGTGCGACCGGGCACGCACGCCTACCTGTGCGGCCCGCTGCCCTTCATGCGCGCGGTACGGACCCAGCTCCTCGACAAGGGCGTGCCCGCCTCCGACATCCACTACGAGGTGTTCGGACCGGACCTCTGGCTGGCCCAGGGCTGAGCCGGACCGTACCCCTGACCAGCTCAGGGCCAGGGCGCCAGGGCCCGCACCGGACCTCCGGCCGGCCGCGGGCCCAAAGGGGTGCCGTTCGGACCGGTCCGGATCCGCTACGGCCTGCGGGTGATGCCCAGCAGCACGGGCCCGGTCGGCTCGGCGACGACGTCGGCGATGGTCAGCGGGTCCAGGGTGGCGTAGAAGGCCTCCTGGGCCCGCCGCAGGGCGCCCCGCAGCCGGCACGCCGAGACGAGCGGGCACGGCGTGTCGCCCTCGCACTCGACGACGTCACCCTCTCCCTCGAAGACGCGCACGATCGCTCCGACGGACTCCGCGCGCCCCTTCTCGGTGAGCGTGAGACCGCCTCCCCTGCCGCGCCGGGCGTCGAGCAGCCCGAGGTGCTGGAGTTCGGCGACGACCTTGGCGGTGTGCGTGTAGGGAACCCTCATGTCGTCCGCGACCTCGCGCGTGGTGGGCGTCGAGTCGCCGACGACGGCCAGTCGCATCAGGACGCGAAGAGCCAGGTCGGTGGAGCGCAGCAGCCGCATACCCGACAGGGTAGGTAATGCGCATCTCCGGTTCAAATTTTCTTCCGGTTCGGGTCCGGGGACGGTCCGGGTCCGGGGACGGCTCGGGTCCGGGGGCGGTTCGCATCCGCCCCGCGCACCTCCACCCCGCCCTCGCCCACCCACTCCTTCGGCCAATCCCGTGCATTCCCTGGGCCAATCCCGCGCCCTCCCTGCCGACGCCCCTCCCTGCCCGATTACGATCGGCGCACCCGCCCGTCCCATCCTCATAAGGACTCACCATGGGTTCCGCCAAGAACACCAGCACCGGATCGCGCAAGGACCGCATCGAGGAGCTGCGCCGCGCCGAGCGCGCCCGTGAGCGGCGCAACCGGTTCCTCGTGATCGCGGCCAGCACGGTCGTCGTCGCCGGTCTTGTCGCCGGTGCTGTCGTGCTCGTCCAGTCGCAGTCGGACAACGGCAAGAAGGACACGGCGAGCGACTCGAAGCAGCCGTCGGGACACTTCGTCACGGGCGCGGACGGGGTGAACACCTGGAAGGGCAGCCTGACGCGCAACCACGTCTCGAAGACCGTGACGTACGCGATGGAGCCGCCGGTCGGCGGTGACCACAACCAGGTGTGGATGAACTGCAACGGCGACGTCTACACCAAGGCCGTCAACAACATGAACGCCGTGCACTCCCTGGAGCACGGCGCGGTGTGGGTGACGTACAACAGCAAGGCGTCCGAGGCCGATGTGAAGGCGCTCGCGGCGAAGGTCGAGAAGACCCCGTACACGCTGATGAGCCCGGTCGAGGACCAGAAGGACCCGATCATGCTGAGCGCATGGGGCAAGCAGCGCTCGGTGACCGGCGCGAAGGACAAGAACGTCGACGCGTTCCTCTCGGAGTTCGTGCAGGGCAAGCAGACTCCCGAGCCGGGCGCGGCCTGCACCAACGGCCTGTCCCAGTGAGGCACATCGGGTGGATCGCGGGTGCCACGGCGACCGTGCTCGTCGCGGCCGGGGCGATCACGTACGCGGTCGCCGACGGCGGCGGCTCCGGGACGCGGACGCCCGCCGCGGACTCCGCGGACGCGGGCTTCGCCCGGGACATGGCGGTCCACCATCAGCAGGCCGTCGAGATGTCCTACATCGTGCGGGACCGCACCAAGGACGTGGAGGTACGGCGCCTCGCGTACGACATCGCCCAGACCCAGGCCAACCAGCGGGGCATGCTGCTCGGCTGGCTCGACCTGTGGGAGCTGCCGAAGGTGTCCCCGGACCCGCCGATGACCTGGATGGGCATGGGTGACATGGCGTCCGGGAAGGACGGCTCGCTGATGCCGGGCATGGCCACCAACACCGAGATGAAGCGGCTCGGCACGCTCGACGGGAAGCAGGCCGAGGTCCTCTACCTCCAGCTGATGACCGATCACCACAAGGGCGGTATCCACATGGCCGAGGGCTGTGTCGCCAAGTGCGCCGTCGGCGTGGAGAAGCGGCTCGCGCAGGGCATGGTCGACGCCCAGCAGTCGGAGATCACGTTGATGGCCGACATGCTGAAGGCCCGGGACGCGAAGGCCCGCGACTAGGGCCTGACCAGCCGGACAGGTCCTGGGGTTCCAGGCCAGGTCCTGAGCCGGGACCCGGGTGCGTCCGCCTCGCGGACAGCGGGCAGGTGTGCGGAACGGGTCCGAGGCGCTGCCCCGAACCCGTTCACCCCCTGCGCCGCATGGTCAACCGCGCCAGTCGGTACCGCACTTCAGGGCGACGCCGCTCGGTACGAGCCGCTCCATCGAGCCGGGCCGGCCGTGGGTGACGGCGAGCTGGGCCTTGTTCAGGTAGCCGATGAAGAGCTGGGTGTGGGCGGGCATGGCCGCCGGGTCGTAGATGAAGACGACGCTGCCGTCGCCGCGCCGCTCCCGTTTCACGACCTTGTCGACCCCCGCTCCCGAGCCGTGCTCGTCGACCTGGGTGTGGTCGTCCGGGCCCTTGCAGAACACCCCGGTCTTCACGAGGACGGGGAATCCCGCCGCCCGCAGCGCCTTCTGAAGTCCCGCCGGGTTCTTGAAGTACTGCTCCTTGGTCCAGGTCACCGCGACCGTGCCGTCCGAGCGCTTGGCAACGGTGAACGCGACGGCCTCGGTGTTCCCGCCCGTGGGCGGCGCGGTGGACGGGTGGCCGTAGCCCGGCGCGCCGAGCGCGAGGCCCACGGCCGCGGTGACACCCACGGCCGCGACGGCCACCCGGCGGCGCCGCCGGGCCGCGCGGCCCTCGGCCACGATCCGCTCGACGGGCACCGCCATGGTGATGTCGTCGAGCGAGCCCCTCAGGGCGTCCAGGACGTCCTTGTCGTCGGTTCCGTTCATGATCCTGCCTCCGGTGTGTCGAGGGTGACGAGGTGGCCGCGGAGTGTCCCGACGGCCCGTGCCAGATGGGCGGTGACGGTTCCGGGAGCGATCCCGAGGGTCTTCGCCGTGGTCGCCGTGTCGAGATCGAGGAAGACCCGCAGGGCGACGACCTCCCGCTGTCTGCGCGGCAGTTCGCGCAGTACCGCCAGCAGCGCGGGGTCGAGCCCGGCGCCGCCGGACTCCGCGGCCGCGCCGTCCCGGCCGTCGTGGTCGCCGAGCGCGACCTCGTGCCGTCGCCGACGCCACCACGAGATACGGGTGTTGAGTGCCGTCCGGACGATCCACGCGCGGGGGGCGGGATGGCCGCGGACCCGCGGCCAGGCGGCCCAGGCCCTGGCGAACGCCTCGGCCACGAGGTCCTCGGCCAGCTGACGGTCGCCCACCGCGGCGAGGACCGCCCGCAGGCAGACGTCCCGTCCGCTCCGGTAGAACTCTTCGAACTCCAGCTGCTTCACACCCCCAACACGCAGCGGGGACTCGATCCGCTTACAGAAGTCGGCCACCCCTTTACAGACCCCGGGACGGGACCGAGGGAAAACCCTCGACTATGCGCAAGGGCCCCATTCAAACCATCCCAAATGATCGCCAATTGCTGCCACTTGGTCTTTCCTTGGCTTTTTCATTCCCCTGGCATGAACGGTTCACCGTAAGAGTGGCCCCCATCTGTGATCCATTCCTCACGCTCCGGCAGGACGTGGGGCTTTCGCGTGGATCACCGCAACCACTACATGCGACGAATCGCATCGCAGGGGGTTCTATGAGATCCAACCGCGCCACCGCGCGCGCCGGAGTGAGCCTGGCGGCGACCCTGCCCCTGCTCGCCGGCGCGCTGGCGCTCGGCATACCCGCGGCATCCGCCGCGGACGGCCCGAGCCGGGACACGCTCGCGGGCACCAAACCCGCGTGGGCCACGGCCCACGCGGACAAGGGAGCGGCTTCCGACAGCTCCCAGGTCTCGGCCCGGGTGTACTTCGCCGGACGGGACGCCAAGGGCCTGGCGGCGTACGCCAGGGCCGTGTCCGACCCGCACTCGGCTTCGTACGGGAAATACCTCAGCACCAAGAAGGCGCAGTCACGTTTCGGCGCCACCAAGGCCCAGGTCACCGCGGTGACCACCTGGCTGAAGTCGGCGGGCCTGAAGGTCACCGGAACGACGGAGCACTACGTCTCCGTCACCGGTGACGTGGCCGCCGCCGAGAAGGCGTTCGGCACCCAGCTCCACAACTACACCAAGGGCAAGAAGGTTTACCGGGCGCCGTCGAAGACGGCTTCCGCGCCCGCCGCCCTGAACGGCGCCGTCCTGACCGTCACCGGCCTGGACAACGCACCGCACAAGGCGCAGCACGCCGATCAACTGCCGCCTCCGGACGCGGTGTTCAAGAACTCCGGGCCGTTCTCCTCGTACTACGGCTCGAAGACCGCGAGCACGCTGCCGGACGCGTACGGAACGAAGATCCCGTACGCCGTCCAGGGCTA
This sequence comes from Streptomyces sp. NBC_00386, assembly GCF_036063235.1. Lineage (NCBI taxonomy): Bacteria > Bacillati > Actinomycetota > Actinomycetes > Kitasatosporales > Streptomycetaceae > Streptomyces > Streptomyces sp. NBC_00386. The sequence goes on along the minus strand of NZ_CP107950.1, from coordinate 6,683,285 downwards.
CACCGGCAAGCAGCTGCGGGCGGCGTACGGAGCGGGCAAGCGCACCGGCAAGAACGTGCGGGTCGCCATCACCGACGCGTACGCCTCGCCGACCATCGCGTTCGACGCCGCCACCTACGCCGGCAAGCACGGCGACGCCGCGTACTCCAGCGGTCAGCTCCGTCAGGTGCTGCCCAAGAAGTACACGAAGACCGAGGAGTGCGGGGCGGCCGGCTGGTACGGCGAGGAGACCCTCGACGTCGAGGCCGTGCACGCGGTCGCGCCGGGCGCGAGCATCACGTACGTGGGTGCCGCCTCCTGCTACGACGACGATCTGCTCGACTCGCTCAACAAGATCGTCGACGGGCACCTGGCCGACATCGTCTCCAACTCGTGGGGCGACATCGAGGCCAACCAGACCCCGGACCTGGCCGCGGCCTACGACCAGACGTTCCAGTTCGGCGCGGTCGAGGGCATCGGCTTCTACTTCTCCTCCGGTGACAACGGCGACGAGGTCGCCAACACCGGTACGAAGCAGGTCGACACCCCGGCCAACTCGGCGTGGGTGACGGCGGTCGGCGGTACCTCGCTGGCGGTCGGCAAGAACGACGCGTACCTGTTCGAGACCGGCTGGGGCACCGAGAAGGCCACGCTGTCCGAGGACGGCAAGAGCTGGACCGGGTTCCCGGGCGCGTTCACCTCGGGTGCGGGCGGTGGCACCAGCAAGACCGTGGCGGCGCCCTACTACCAGAAGGGCGTCGTCCCGAACGCGCTGGCCAAGGCCAACAACGCGGCGGGTAACCGGGTCGTCCCGGACATCTCGGCGATCGCCGACCCCAACACCGGTTTCAAGGTCGGCCAGACGCAGACCTTCCCGGACGGGACGGAGCAGTACAGCGAGTACCGGATCGGCGGCACCTCGCTGGCGGCTCCGGTGATCGCGGCCGTCCAGGCGCTCGCCCAGGAGGCGCGCGGCGGCAAGGCGATCGGTTTCGCCAACCCGTCGATCTACGCCAAGGCCGGTTCGAAGGCGTACCACGACGTGACCGACACGCCCGGCGGCAAGCAGTACGCCGTGGCCCGTGTCGACTTCGTCAACGGCTTCGACGCGGCCGACGGTGTGGCCACCTCGGTCCGCAGCCTCGGCCAGGACAGCTCGCTGAAGGCCGTGAAGGGCTACGACGACGTCACCGGCGTGGGCTCGCCCGCGAACGGCTACGTCGAGTCGTACGCCACCACCAAGCACCACCGCTGACGTCCGCTCCACGGACGTCCGCCGGGCGCGCCCGCCTCCTCCGGGAGGCGGGCGCGCTCGTGCGTGCGGGAGGGGTACGGGGGCCGGGACACATGTCGGACGTACGGCGGCCGGGGTGTCCGGCGGGGTCCGGGACCCCATCGCGTCGGTCTGACGATTACACTGGGCGGGTGCCTCGACTTCACCCTTCTCCCCAGCAGCCGCCGGAGTTCCGGTCCCTCTACCAGCACGGCTTCGCACGCGTCGCCGCCTGCACGGGCCACACCGTCATCGCGGACCCGCACGCCAACGCCGAGGCCGTGCTGCGGCAGGCACGCAGGTGCGACGGGGAGGGCGTCGCCGTCGCCGTCTTCCCGGAGATGGGGCTGTGCGGCTACTCGATCGAGGACCTGCTGCTGCAGGACGCGCTGCTCGACCAGGTGGAGACGGCGCTCCAGGAGGTGGTGACGGGGTCGGCGCAGCTCCTGCCGGTCCTGGTCGTGGGCGCCCCGCTGCGGCACCGCAACCGGGTCTACAACTGCGCGGTGGTGGTGCACCGGGGCCGGGTCCTCGGGGTCGTGCCCAAGTCGTACCCGCCGAACTACCGGGAGTTCTACGAGCGTCGGCAGATCGCCTCCGGCGACGACGAGCGCGGCGGCACGATCCGGGTCGGCGGGGAGTCGGTGCCGTTCGGGGTGGACCTGCTGTTCGCCGCCGAGGACGTACCGGGACTCGTGCTGCACGCGGAGATCTGCGAGGACATGTGGGTGCCGGTGCCGCCGAGTGCCGAGGCGGCGCTGGCGGGCGCCACCGTCCTCGCCAACCTCTCCGGCAGTCCGATCACCGTGGGCCGGGCCGAGGACCGCAAGCTGATGTGCCGTTCGGCGTCCTCACGCTGCATCGCCGCGTACGTCTACGCGGCGGCCGGACTGGGCGAGTCGACCACCGACCTGTCCTGGGACGGCCAGACCATGATCTACGAGAACGGGGCGCTGCTGGCCGAGTCCGACCGCTTCCCGCTCGACGACCAGTTCGCCGTGGCGGACGTCGACCTCGACCTGCTGCGGCAGGAGCGGAGCCGGACGGGCAGCTTCGACGACAACCGGCGTACCCACACCGCCCGCACCGCCGATTTCCAGACCCTGTCGTTCCGGCTCGACCCGCCGGCCGGCGACCTGGGCCTGCGGCGCCGCATCGAGCGCTTCCCGTTCGTGCCGGCGGACCCCGACCGGCTGGCCCAGGACTGTTACGAGGCCTACAACATCCAGGTCGCGGGGCTCCAGCAGCGGCTCGCGGCGATCGGTGGCCCGAAGGTGGTCATCGGGGTGTCCGGCGGGCTCGACTCCACGCACGCGCTGATCGTCGCCGCCCGCGCGATGGACCGGGCGGGCCGCCCGCGCGGCGACATCCTCGCCTTCACCCTGCCCGGCTTCGCCACCAGCGACCACACCAAGGGCAACGCGCACGAGCTGATGCGTTCCCTCGGTGTCACCGCGGCCGAGCTGGACATCACGCCGACCGCCCGGCTGATGCTGAAGGAGATGGAGCACCCCTTCGCCTCCGGCGAGCCGGTGTACGACGTCACCTTCGAGAACGTGCAGGCAGGTCTGCGCACCGACTACCTCTTCCGGCTCGCCAACCAGCGCGGCGGCATCGTGCTCGGCACCGGTGACCTGTCGGAGCTGGCGCTCGGATGGTCCACGTACGGCGTGGGCGACCAGATGAGCCACTACAACGTCAACTCGGGTGTGCCGAAGACGCTGATCCAGCATCTGATCCGCTGGGTCATCGGCAGCCACCAGTTCGGCGAGGACACCGACCGGACGCTCGCCGCGATCCTCGACACGGAGATCAGTCCGGAGCTGGTGCCGGGCGAGGAGATGCAGTCCACCGAGTCGAAGATCGGCCCGTACGCGCTGCACGACTTCACCCTCTTCCACGTACTGCGCTACGGCTTCCGGCCGTCGAAGATCGCCTTCCTGGCCTGGCACGCGTGGCACGACCCGGACGGCGGTGCCTGGCCGCCCGGCTTCCCCGAGGCCGAGCGGGTCGCGTACGACCTGCCGGAGATCCGGCGCTGGCTTGAGGTGTTCTGCCGCCGCTTCTTCGGGTTCGCGCAGTTCAAGCGCTCGGCCATGCCCAACGGGCCGAAGGTCTCGGCCGGCGGTTCGCTCTCGCCGCGCGGCGACTGGCGGGCGCCGTCCGACAGTTCGGCCCGCACCTGGCTGCGTGACCTGGCCCGCTTCGACCTCCCGGAGACGACCGGGCGGACGGACGGGCCCGCGGACACGCGGGCTGACGGCTGACGGCTGACGGCTGACGGCTGACGGCTGACGGCAGGCGGCTCAGCCGTGCAGCGCGCCCGGCCGGTCGGGGACGTGGGTGGCGACCACCCGCTCGTGCCCGGCCGCCGGGGCCGCGCGGCGGCGGTCCACCACGTGGGCCGCGGCGGCCACCGCGAGGCCCAGCACCGCAAGTCCCGCTCCGGCGAGGGCCGGAGAGGTCGCGCCGAAGCCCGCCGCCAGGGCGAGCCCGCCGATCCAGGCGCCGCCCGCGTTGGCCAGGTTGAACGCGGCCTGGTTGGCGGAGGACGCGAGGGACGGCGCGGCGGCGGCCTTCTCCATGACCATCAGCTGGAGGGGCGAGCCGGTGACGAAGGCGGCCGTGCCGAGCAGCACCACCGCCACCGCCGCGCTCCACTCGGTACGCATCAGCACCGGGAAGGCGGCCAGCACGGCCACCAGCGAGGCCAGGCCGCCGAACAGGGTGCGGCGCATCGCGTGGTCCGCGAGCCGCCCGCCGAGCAGGTTGCCGGCCGTGGCGCCGACCCCGAACAGCGCCAGCAGCAGCGTGACACTGCCGTCGGCGTATCCGGCGGCGTCGGTGAGCATGGGCGTGATGTAGCTGTACGCGGAGAACAGGGCCGCGAAGCCGGTGACCGTCGTGCCGAGGGCGAGCCAGACGGGCAGCGGGCGCAGGGCGGCGAGTTCGCCGCGCAGGCCGCCGCCGGGGGTGTGGCCGGGAGTCCGCGGGATCAGCAGGTACAGCGAGGCGATGGCGGCCACGCCGATCGCGCTCACCCCGAGGAAGGTGGCCCGCCAGCCCAGGTGCTGCCCCACGAGGGTGGCGGCCGGAACGCCGGCGACGTTCGCGACGGTCAGGCCGAGGAACATCAGCGACACGGAACGGGCCTTGCGCTCGGGCGCGACCAGGCCGGTGGCCACGACGGCGCCGACACCGAAAAACGCGCCGTGCGGCAGGCCGCTGAGGAAGCGGGCGGCGAGCAGCCAGTTCTCGCCGGGGGCGAGGGCGGAGAGCGCGTTGCCCGCGACGAAGAGGCCCATCAGGGCGATGAGGACCGTGCGGCGGGACATCCGGGAGGTGGCCGCGGCGAGCAGCGGGGCGCCGATGACGACGCCGAGCGCGTAGGCGGAGACCAGGTGTCCGGCGGTCGGGATGGATATGCCCAGGTCGCCCGCCACGTCGGGCAGCAGGCCCATCATGGCGAACTCGGTGGTGCCGATGCCGAAGGCGCCCACGGCGAGGGCGAGCAGGGCCAGAGGCATGAGAGGCCTTTCGAAGGAGCTGGGGCGAGCGGGACTCCGTACGGGCGGCGCGGCGGTCTGCGGGAGGTCGCGCGGGTACGGTCGCGTCCGCGCACGGCGATGTGCGCGGGACGCGGTCGGTGGAGCACCGGCTATTAAGTTTAGCTGGTGAACAAAGTCTGCCGAGCCCAGTATTCCAGGAGGTTGAAAGGCGGTTCCGGGCGGGTTAAGAGGCCGTGGCGTCCATCTTCACGCGGGCCGCGACCGGGAGGTGGTCGCTGCCGGTCGCGGGCAGGGTCCAGGAGGTCACCGGCTCGATGCCCTTGACCATGATCTGGTCGATCCGGGCCATCGGGAACGAGGCCGGCCAGCTGAACCCGAAGCCGCTGCCCGCCGCGCCCTGCGTGGAACGCATCTGAGCGGTGACCGCGTTCAGCGCCCGGTCGTTCATCGTGCCGTTGAGGTCGCCGAGCAGGACGACCTGCTTCAGGGGATCGTCGGCGATGGCCTCGCCCAGCGCGTTCGCGCTCTTGTCGCGCTGGTGGGCGGTGAACCCGGCCTTCATCTTCACCCGCACCGAGGGCAGATGGGCCACGTACACCGCGACCGGTCCGGCCGGCGCCGTCACGGTCGCCCGCATGGCGCGTGTCCAGCCCAGCTTGATGTCCACCGGCCGGACGTCACCGAGCGGGTACTTGCTCCACAGTCCGACGGTGCCCTGCACCGAGTGGTACTTGTACGTCGGCGCGAGCGCCTTCTCGTACACCGGCACCGCCGAGGCCGTCAGCTCCTCCAGGGCGAGCACGTCGGCGCCGGAGGCGGCCACGTCCTGGGCGGTGCCGGACGGGTCCGGGTTGTCGGCGTTGACGTTGTGGGTGGCGACGGTCAGATCGCCGCCCGCGCCGGTCTTGTCGGTGAGCAGTCCGCCGAAGAGGTTCAGCCAGACCGCGCCGGTCAGCAGCACGGCGATCAGGGCACTGGCGGACCTGCGCACGAAGGCGAGGACCAGCAGGACCGGGATGAACACCCCGAGCCACGGCAGGAACGTCTCGGTGAGACTGCCGAGGTTGCCGATCCGGTTCGGGATCCGCGCGTGCGTCAGCATCACCAGGGCGAGCAGCAGCGCGAGGGCGGCGAGGATCAGTCCGCGCCGCCAGATGCCGCGGTCGCCGCGCCAGCCGTCGAGCAGGCGCCGGAGCCGGGAATCTCTGCGCTCCGGCCCCCGGCCGTCGCTGCCCGTCTCCGTCATATACGCCTGCGCCATACCGTCGCCTCACAAAATGCCGTGCGCACCGTCTTGCCCCTCGACTACGACCCTAGGGGATGTCCGGTGTGGTTCTCGCCGTCCAGGACGGCCGTACAGGCAAGGGGACGTACAACTTCACGCTCGGAGTTCCGCATCTTGGCACAAGGTGCGGCCTCTGTGACGAAACGCGCACATTCACCCCGTCAGAAACAGCTCGTGTCACGGCCGGGCGGGGCGCAGGCCCTCCAGCAGCGTGTCGACGATCTGTTCGGCGAGGCCCTCCGGGAGTTCGGTGTCCGGGCGCATGACGGAGCGGACGAGCATGGGGCCGACGAACATGTCGTTGAGCAGCTCGATGTCGACGTCGTCGCGGAGTTCGCCGTTCTCCTGTCCGCGGCGCAGCACCTCGTAGCCCAGTTGGCGTCGCGGCGCTATGACCGTGGCGTCGTACGCGGCCCACAGTTTGGGGCTGCTCTTCATCTGCGCGTAGACGTTGTGCAGGATGGCCGAGGAGCGGCTGACGAGACCGCGGCGGCGCAGCGACTCCAGCATGACGACGAGGTCGTCGCGCATGGAGACGCCGGGGAGTTCGGGGTCGGCGGGCTCGGCGCCGCGCAGGACGTCGACGAAGAGTTCTTCCCTGCCGCTCCAGCGGCGGTAGATCGTCGCCTTGCCGACGCCGGCGGTGCGCGCCAGCCGCTCGATGGAGATGTCGGCGAGCGGAACCCCTTCCTCCAGGAGCTTCATCACGCCCTCGACGATGGCTCGTTCCACCGCCTCGCTGCGGGGACGTCCCCGGCCGGGGCACACCTGCCTGTCTCGGCTGTCCGCGAGGCTCACGTCGAACTCCGTTCCCATCGGCGACCAGGTGTCATTCTCCCCCGTTCACAGCGGTGGCGGCACACCGCACGACGCGCCCGCCGTGGGCACCCCGGTCGAGGGTGCCCACGGTCGCGTACACGGGTGTCAGTCCTGTCCGAGGTCGGCCGTCACCAGCTCGGCCTCCTCCTTGCCCTCCCGCTCGGCCGCCGGACGGCCGGGCAGGAACAGCGCGACGACCACCGCGCCGATGACCGCGACACCCGCGCCGCACAGGGCGGTGACGTGCATCGCGTGCAGGAAGGCGTCGTTCGCCGGGGTGACGAGGGCCTTGCCCTGCGGGCCGAGCTTGGCGGCGACGCCGAGGGTGGCCTCGATGGACTCGCCCGCGGTGTGCCGCAGCGGGGCCGGGACGAGGGAGAGCTTGTCCTCGATGCCGTTGCGGTAGGCGGTGGAGAGCACGGAGCCGAGGACCGCGATGCCGAGCGCGCCGCCGACCTGGCGGAAGGTGTTGCTCAGCGCGGACGCGGAGCCGGCCTTCTCGCGCGGCAGCGCCTGCATGATGACGACACTGGTCGGGGTCATGATGTGCGCCATGCCGGTGCCCATCAGGAAGAAGATGACCTCGAGGAGCCAGATCGGGGTGTCCGCCTCCAGCGTGGCGAACGCGGCCAGCGTCGCGGCGATGAGCAGCATGGCCGCCGTGCAGGTGGCGCGGTTGCCGAAGCGGTCGACGACGAGCCGGGCGCGCGGCGCGAAGATGAGCTGGGCCACGGCCAGCGGCAGCATCAGCAGACCGGTCTGCAGCGGCGAGTAGCCCCGCACGCTCTGGGTGTAGAAGACCGAGAAGAAGGTCACGCCCATCAGCGCGAAGAAGACCAGCGCGATGGCCGACATCGCCGACGAGAAGACCTTGTTCTTGAAGTAGGTGACGTCGATGGACGGGTGGTCGCTGCGCTTCTCGAACACCACGAAGCCGACGAGGACGGCGACACCGGCACCGATGGTCGCGAGGACCCGGGCGTCGGTGAAGTCGGCGAGCTGGCCGCCCTTGATGATGCCGTAGACCAGCAGGACGAGGCCGATGATCGAGAGGACCACGCCGACCGGGTCCAGGCGGCCCGGGTTCGGGTCGCGGGAGTCGGGGACCAGCCAGATCATGAGGCCGATCGCGAGCACCACGATGGGCACGTTGATCAGGAAGACCGAGCCCCACCAGAAGTGGTCGAGGAGCACGCCGCCGGTGATCGGGCCGATCGCGATGGCGAGGCCGACGCCGCCGGCCCAGATGCCGATGGCCTTGGGCTGCTCGTCGCGCTCGAAGACGTTCATGAGGACGGCGAGGGTGGCGGGCATCACGAAGGCGGCGCCGAGACCCATGAGCGCACGGAACGCGATGAGCTGGACGGGCGAGCCGGACTCGGCGGCCAGCGCGGACCCGATGCCGAAGACGGCGAGACCGGCGAGCAGCACCTTCTTGCGGCCGAGCCGGTCGCCGAGGAGGCCCGCGGTGAACAGGAGACCGGCGAAGACGAGCGTGTAGGCGTTGATGGCCCACTCCAGCTCGCCCTGGGTGGCTCCGAGCCCGGTGGGCGCGGGGGTCGAGATCGTCTTGATCGCGACGTTCAGGATGGAGTTGTCGAGCACCACGATCAGCAGGCTCAGCATGAGCGCGCCGAGGATCGCCCAGCGGCGCCGGTGCACCGCCTCGGGAACTCGTCGTTCGAGCGGAGGAGCGGAAGTTGTCATGACGACCACCCTAGAGGCATTTCGATACGGCACCGTCTCGTATCGGAAATGCTTTACGCAGAACTTACGAAGAGACCTAGGACTCCGGACGGAGGCGGAGGGGATGACGGAGGGGAAGGCGGAGCGGGCGGGGCGGAGCGTGGCGTGAACGACATCGGGCCGGGCGGGCCCGGTCTAGCCTCGCGTAGCACGAAGTGCCACCATGGGGGTGATCCGGGGACGCCGTCAGGGTGCCTCGAGATGACATAAGGAGCCGTTGCGATGACGCAGGTTTCGGCTGCCCAGAAGCAGCCTGCGGAGGGTGTCCTCAAGGCCGCCGGCAGCAGCAAGGCGCTGTACGGGGGCAAGAGCACCCGCCGTATCACGGTGCGCGACATCACCGCCGCCAAGGAGCGCGGCGAGAAGTGGCCCATGCTCACCGCCTACGACGCGATGACCGCGTCCGTCTTCGACGAGGCCGGTATCCCGGTCATGCTCGTCGGTGACTCGGCCGGCAACTGCCACCTGGGGTACGAGACGACCGTCCCCGTCACCATGGACGAGATGACCATGCTGTCCGCCGCGGTCGTCCGGGGCACCAGCCGCGCTCTGATCGTGGGCGACCTGCCCTTCGGCTCCTACCAGGAGGGTCCGGTGCAGGCGCTGCGCTCGGCGACCCGCCTGGTCAAGGAGGCCGGGGTGGGCGCGGTGAAGCTGGAGGGCGGCGAGCGCTCGCACCGCCAGATCGAGCTGCTGGTGGAGTCCGGCATCCCGGTGATGGCGCACATCGGCCTGACCCCGCAGTCCGTGAACTCCATGGGTTACCGCGTCCAGGGCCGGGGCGAGGAGGCCGCGCAGCAGCTGCTGCGGGACGCCAAGGCGGTCCAGGACGCGGGCGCCTTCGCCGTCGTCCTCGAACTGGTCCCGGCGGAGCTCGCCGCCGAGGTCACGCGCACCCTGCACATCCCGACCGTCGGCATCGGCGCCGGCGCCGAGACCGACGCGCAGGTCCTGGTGTGGACCGACATGCTCGGCCTGACCGGCGGCAAGGTGCCGAAGTTCGTCAAGCAGTACGCCGACCTGCGCGGCATCATGGGCGACGCGGCGAAGGCGTTCGCCGAGGACGTCGTCGGCGGGACGTTCCCGCTGGAGGAGCACTCCGTCCACTGAGGCACCGTCGCCGGGACCCGGACCCTCGCGGCCGGTGGGACGCCAGGACCCTGGCCCTCGCGGCCGATGGGGGGCGAGTCCCTTGAACCTCCGAGACCCCCAGGACACCCGGGGAGTCCCGAGGCACCGAGCCACTGCGGCACCAGAGACAACCCGCCGATCTTCCCCCGTCGGCGGGTTGTCGCCGTTTTCGCGTCCTGTCGGCGGGTTGTCGCCGCGTATTCGCGTTCTGTCGACCGACTGTCGGCGACCTATCGGTAACGATCGGGTTCTGTAGGCGGCCTGTCGGTCGTTTGTCGGTGGCGCCTGGCACCTTGATGGACATGACGCGAATCGACAACACGCCCCGGCAGGCTGCGACCGGCCGCAGCGCCGTCACCGTACGGGGGCTGGTCAAGCACTACGGCGAGACCAAGGCGCTGGACGGGGTCGACCTGGATGTGCGCGAGGGCACCGTCCTCGGAGTCCTGGGCCCCAACGGCGCCGGCAAGACCACCCTCGTCCGCTGCCTGTCCACCCTCATCACCCCCGACGCCGGAACGGCCACGGTCGCCGGCTTCGACGTGCTGAAGCAGCCCCGGCAGCTTCGCCGGGTGATAGGCCTCACCGGCCAGTACGCCTCGGTCGACGAGAAGCTCCCCGGCTGGGAGAACCTCTACATGATCGGGCGGCTGCTCGACCTGCCCCGCAAGGAGGCCCGCCGCCGCGCCGACGAGCTCCTGGAGCGCTTCTCCCTCACCGAGGCCGCCAAGCGCCCGGCGTCGACGTACTCCGGCGGTATGCGCCGCCGGCTCGACCTCGCCGCCTCGATGATCGGCAGCCCGGCCGTGCTGTACCTGGACGAGCCGACGACCGGCCTCGACCCGCGCACCCGCAACGAGGTGTGGCAGGAGGTCAAGCGCATGGTCGCCGACGGCGTCACCGTGCTGCTCACCACCCAGTACATGGAGGAGGCCGAGCAGCTCGCCTCCGAGCTGACGGTCATCGACCGCGGCAAGGTCATCGCCAACGGCCGGATCGACGAGCTGAAGGCCCGCGTCGGCGGCCGGACGCTGCGCATCCGCCCGGTGGACCCGCTGCAACTGCGCCCGCTGGCCTCCATGTTCGACGAGATGGGGCTCACCGGCCTCGCCACGACGATCGTGGACAGCGAGACCGGCAGCGTGCTGGTCCCGATCCTCAGCGACGAGCAGCTCACCGCCGTCGTCGGCGCGGTCACCGCCCGCGGCATCACGATCGCCTCCATCTCCACCGAACTGCCCAGTCTGGACGAGGTGTTCCTCTCCCTCACCGGCCACAAGGCCAGTGCCCCGCAGGACGAGAACCCCGCCCGCGCCTACGAGGAGGTCTCCGCATGAGTACCGCCGTTGTCGAAACCCCCCTCACGGTCGAGGCCGACCCCCGCATCTCGCTCCGCGCGCACGCCCGCCACACCGGCGCGCTGATCCGTCGCAACCTGCTGTGGATCCGCCAGGACCCGGAGTCGATGTTCGACGCGATCCTGTTCCCGGTCATCTTCACGCTGCTGTTCGTCTACGTCTTCGGCGGCTCCATCGGGCAGTCGCTCGGCGGCGGACAGGAGGCGTACGTCCAGTACGTCGTGCCCGGCCTGATGGCCATGATGGGCATGAACATGGCCCAGGGAGTGGGCACCGGCTTCAACACCGACTTCAACTCCGGTGTCATGGACCGGTTCCGGTCCCTGCCGATCGGGCGCGGCTCGGTGCTGTTCGCCAAGATCGCGGTGGAGGTGATGCGGATGCTGATCGCGACCGCGATCCTCATGATCGTCGGCGTCCTGGTCGGCTTCCACATCACCAACTGGCCCGGTCTGTTCGCCTCCGTGGGCCTGTCGGCGGTCTTCGGCTCAGCCCTGATGTGGGTGTTCCTCACCCTCGGCGTGATCATGAAGAGCGCGCAGTCCGTGCAGGCAATGGGCTTCCTGGTACTGATGCCGCTCCAGTTCGGTTCGTCGATCTTCGCGCCTACCAAGTCGATGCCGGGCTGGCTGCAGAACTTCACCGAGTACAACCCGCTGTCCTCCCTCGCGGACGCGGCACGCGGGCTGATGGTGGGCGGTCCGGTCGCGCACGGCCTGTGGGTGACGCTCGGCTGGTCGCTGGCCCTCACCCTGGTGATGGCACCCGTCGCCATCCACAAGTTCCGCACCAAGAGCTGACGTCCGACGCACGGACCCGGCCCCGCCACCGGGGCCGGGGCGCGCCGGTTCGCGTCCGCGCCTCAGATGAGGGCGGCGGCCTCCTCCACGGAGAGGCCGCCGCCCTCCGCGTATGCCGCCTCGTACGCCGCGTCGCCGAGCACGGCCCGCGCGCCCGCTTCGGCCCGCGCGCGCACCTCGACCTCCATGGGACCGGCGAAGTGGCCCGGCGGCAGCAGGGCGTCCGCGGCGCCCAGCAGCCGGGCCGCGTCCGGGGCGCGACGGCCGCCGTCCAGTTCACCGAGGGCGATGGCCGCCGTCGTCAGATGGGCGGAGGGCATGTGCGGCGCGATCATCCGCGACAGCCGGTCGGCGGACCGTTCCAGAGCCACGCGCACCTTGTCCAGGGCGCTCTCGCTCTGCCCCTCGATCGCGTCCAGCCAGGCTTCGATGCCGAGCATGAACCCGTCGAACAGGACGAAGGAGCCGGCCCCGAAGTCCTGCCGGAGCAGCTGTATCTGCTCGCGCGCCTCATCGATCCGGCCACTGCGGCCGAGCCAGGTCGCGAGGAAGAGGTGGGCCGCCGGCATGGCCTCGTTGTGGGCGCCGTGTCCGTTCGCCAGGACGTCGCGGATCAACCGCTCGCCGCGCTCGGCCTGTCCCAGCTCCATGTACATGCAGCCGAGCCGGACGTCGAGCACGGCCGTCTGGGCACGCGCGCCCAGACGCTCGGCGTACTTCCCCGCCTCCGCGTAGTCCGCGGCGGCGGCCCGGAAGTCGCCCTTGCGTTCATGGGCCTCCCCACGCGCGGAGAGGGATTCGGCGGCACCCCAGGCGTCACCGATGCGTCCGAAGAGCTCCAGTGCCTCGTCGGCGTCCACGGTGGCGTCGCCCGCCATGTCGGTGCGGTTGGCGAGGATGTTGGCGCGCATCTGGAGAGCGGTGGCCAGTTCCCAGTCGTAGCCGAGTTCGCGGCAGGTGCTGACCGTCTTGTTGATCACCTCGGTGAACCGCTCCATCGTGCCGGTGAGCAGCACGGCGTAGAACCAGAGGTAGCCGGGGGTGCGGCAGGTCTGCGGCATCCCGGGCTCGTAGGTCGCACTGACGGTACGGAGCTTCTCCTGGGCCTCCGGGGTCTGCCAGGCCCCCATGTCCATGTCCATATAGGCGAGATGGACGAGATGGACGCCGCGCCGGGCCTCTTCGAGGACCTCCTCGCGCATCGGCGGCGGCGAGTCCGTGCAGCGCTCGTACAGCGGGACGGCCGGGCGCACGGGCGGTGCGAAGGGGTCGGGGCCGAGGTCCATCACCTCCATGGACCAGGCACGGGCGTCGACGCGCTGGTCGCGGATCTGCCAGTACCAGGCCAGCGAGAGGACCATGCACAGCGCCTCCTGCTCGTCGCGTTCGGTGACGGCGTGCCGCAGGGCGGTGCGCAGGTTCTCGTACTCGCGCTCGATGTGGTCGATCGCGGCACGCTGTCCGGGGCCGCGCAGCAAGGGGTCGGTGGTGCGGGCGAGTTCGCGGTAGTACGTGAGATGGGCGCGCTCGGTGGCCTCACGGGCGCCGGACTCGTCGAGGCGTTCGCCCGCGTACTCGGCGACGGTCTCCAGCAGCCGGTAGCGCATCTCCAGGTCCGCTTCGCCCGAAGGGGCGGCGACGACAAGGGACTTGTCGATGAGCGAGCCGAGGACGTCCAGCGCGGCCGGACCGCAGACGGCCTCGGCGGCGGCGAGGTCGCAGCCGCCCGCGAACACCGACAGCCGTCCGAGGGTGTCCCGTTCGGCCTCGTCGAGCAGGTCCCAGGACCAGTCGACGACGGCGCGCAGGGTCTGCTGCCGGGGCAGCACGGTACGGCTGCCCGAGGTCAGCAGCCGGAACCGGTCGTCGAGCCGGTCGGCGATCTGGCGCGGGGTGAGCATCCGCAGCCGGGCGGCGGCGAGTTCGATGGCGAGCGGGAGGCCGTCGAGGCGCCGGCAGATCTCGGCGGCCGCCTCGGGGTCGTCCTCGACACGGAAGCCGGGCCGGGCCGCGGCACCCCGGTCGGCGAGCAGCCGCAGTGCGACGGGCTCCGGCAGCGGGTCCACCAGGCGCAGCAACTCCCCCGGTACACCGAGTGGTTCACGGCTGGTGGCGAGCACGGTCACACCGGGACAGCGTTCCAGCAGGGCCTCGGCGAGGTGCGCGGCGGCGTCGACGACATGTTCGCAGTTGTCGAGGACGATCAGCATCCGGCGCTTGGCGCAGTGTTCGGCGAGCCGGGTGAGCGGGTTGTCGTGCCGGTCGGCCACGGCGCGCATCTCCTCGGCACCGGCTCCGCGCAGGACGGTCTCGCGGGCGCCGACGGCGGTCAGCACGGCCTCGGGCACGGCCTTCGGGTCGTCCACCGGGGCCAGTTCGGCCAGCCACACTCCGTCCCGCAGGGTGGGGGCCAGGGCCTCGGCCGTCTCCTGCGACAGCCGTGTCTTGCCCGCGCCGCCCGGCCCGAGCAGGGTCACGAGCCGGGCGGTCGCGAGATCGCCCTGGATGGCATCGATGTCTTTCTCACGCCCCACGAAGGAGGTGAGCCGGGCACGGAGGTTGCCGGGGGGCGGTGACACGGGGCGGGAACGCCGCTCGACGAGGTGGTGATCAACCCCCGTGGCGTGAGCCTCCGCGCCTTGCGTGTGCGCCCCGCCGCCGGTCCCGGCCGGGCGGAGCAACTCCCCGTACAGGGACTGCAGCTCCGAGCCGGGGTCGGATCCCAGGCGATCGGCCAGCACTTGTCGTACGTCCTCGTACGCGGCCAGGGCCTCCGCCGTGCGGCCCGCTTCGCGCAGAGCGCGGAGACGCAGGACCTGGAGGGGCTCGTCCAGGGGGTGGGCGTCGCACAGGGCGGTCAGTTCGGGAAGGGCGGATTCGGCGTGTCCAAGGGCCAGCGCCGCGGTGAGGCGAGCGTGCCGGGCGTGCAGGTGACGGGTTTCCCAGTGGGCTGCTTCGGCGGTGCGGTCGGGCAGGTCCGCGAGGGCGGGGCCGCGCCACAGAGCCAGGGCGTCGTCGAGGATGACGGCGGCCTTGGCCGGGTCCCCGTCGGCGACGGCCCGGCTGCCTTCACCGGCGAGTCGCTCGAAGCGGTGCAGGTCGACGTCGTCGGGCGCGGCTTCGAGCCGGTAACCGCCGTCGGCCGAGGCGACGGAGTCCGCGCCGATGGCCCGACGCAACCGCCCGACCAATGCCTGCAGCGCTCCTGTCGCGTCGGTGGGCGGGTCGCCGTCCCACACCTCGTCGACCAAGAGCGCCGCCGGCACGGTCCGGTCGACCCGCAGGGCGAGAACGGTCAGCAGGGCACGCAGCCGCGCCCCGCCTATCGGGACGGGCGTGCCGTCGGGGCGGAGTGCCTGGGTGGTGCCGAGAATGCGATAGCGCACGGGGTCCATTGTCTCCGGTGGCGTCAGGTGCGGGGGCCGGGTACGTACAGTTCGGCCAGGACTCCGGCCCGGCCCTCGCCGAACCACCTGGGGCTGCGGTCCACGGCTTCCAAGGAGCGCGACGCGGGCACCGGCTCCCAGGTGCGCGAGCCGGGCGCGGTCTCCGCGAAGTCCTGGTGCACCAGGTGGATCGTACGGACCGTGCCGGTCGTCTCGGGCCACCGGGCACCGTGCCGCTCGACGGTGAGCAGACCGCTCCTCGCGACCCGTCGGCCGGGACCCGGCCCCGATCCGTCACGGCCCGAGCCGGTACCGGTACGGGTGTCGGTGCTCCTGCTCCTGCTCCTGCTCCTGCTCCTGCTCCTGCTCCTGCCACCGTCCGTGCCCGTGCCCGTGGCATCGTCGTCGGGATCACTGTGCAGGGCGACGACCAGGCCGTCGTCCGCGCGCAGCACCCGGATCTCGGCTCCGTCGACGCGCACGTACTCCGGCGTCGCCGTGATCGCGCTGAGCGCCCCGGACCAGCCGCCGCCGAGCGTCTCGCCCCCTTCGTCCAGCAGGAGCGGCCAGGTCACCTCGTCCCCGACCGAGAAGGGGGTGCCGCAGCACTCCATCTCCCAGTCCGCGTAGAACACCCGCCACAGCCCCATTCCCCCAGCTTCTCCGGAACCGATGCCCCATGGCGAGACGTTTTCCGCATGAGCCCGGTACGGTCGGGCAGTCTCCAGCACATGCTCGTCGGCCCAGCCAGTCCAGGGAGCCCCATGACCACCGTCGCGACCCGCCGCAGTGACCGGAGGATCAGCCCCGTCTTCGTCGGCATCGTGGCCGTCATGGGGGTGACCGGCTGGGCGGCGTGGACGGGCTTCGCCGAGCAGCCCGGCGTGGCCGTGTTCCTCTTCGTGACGGCGGCCTGGGTCGTCTCCCTCTGCCTGCACGAGTACGCGCACGCCCGCACCGCGCTGCACAGCGGCGACATCTCGATCGGCGCCAAGGGCTACCTGACCCTGAACCCTCTGAAGTACACGCACGCACTGCTGAGCATCGTGCTGCCGCTGCTCTTCGTGATCATGGGTGGCATCGGTCTGCCGGGCGGCGCGGTCTTCATCGAGCGGGGCCGCATCCAGGGCCGCTGGAAGCACAGCCTGATCTCGGCGGCGGGCCCGCTGACGAACGTGCTGTTCGCCGTCGTGTGCACGGCCCCGTTCTGGCTGCACGCCCTGGACGGCGTCCCCCCTGCCTTCCGCTACGCGCTGGCCTTCCTCGCGCTGCTCCAGGTCACGGCCGCGATCCTGAACTCCCTGCCGGTCCCGGGCCTGGACGGCTACGGCGTGATCGAGCCCTGGCTGTCGTACGGCGTCCGCCGTCAGGTCGAGCCCTTCGCGCCGTTCGGGCTGCTCGCGGTGTTCGGGCTGCTGTGGATCCCGGAGGTGAACCAGGAGTTCTTCCACCTGATCGACGCCGTCCTGGGCGGCCTGGGCATCGACGGCCGGGACACCGACTGCGGACAGTGGCTCTACCGCTTCTGGGAGTCGAACAGCGACATCTGCCTGCGGTCCTCCTGACAGGGCGGGGGGGCGGGAACCCACGTCCCCGGCCGCCGGGCCCTGCCCGGCGGCTACGCCCTGCCCCGCCGTGCGTAGTACCAGGTCATGTTCGACGACAGGCCCGCCAGCAGCACCCACACGATGCCCAGCCAGCTGCCCTGGACGAACGAGACGACGGCCGCGGCCACGGACAGCACACAGACGGCGAGGGCGTAGAGAGCGAGGCGGGGCATGGGGTCGGCTCCTGTCGGGGGGACACTGCTTCGGCACCAGTGTCCCCCACGGGAGCCGGAGGGTGGCGCACCCCCCGGCCCCGCCGTCGGCCGGGACGACAGACCCTAGACGTCCGTCACCCGCAGGCCCGCGTGCGCCTTGTAGCGCCGGTTCACCGAGATCAGGTTGGCGACCAGGGCCTCGACCTGATGGGCGTTGCGCAGCCGGCCGGAGAAGACGCCCCGCATACCGGGGATGCGGCCGGCGAGGGCCTGGACGATCTCGACATCGGCGCGCTCCTCGCCGAGGACCATCACATCGGTGTCGATCTCCTCGATCTCCGGGTCCGCGAGCAGCACGGCGGAGAGGTGGTGGAAGGCCGCGGTGACCCGGGAGCCGGGCAGCAGGGCGGCGGCCTGTTCGGCGGCGCTGCCCTCCTCCGGCTTCAGCGCGTACGCGCCCTGCTTGTCGAAGCCGAGCGGGTTGACGCAGTCGACGACCAGCTTTCCGGCCAGTTCCTCGCGCAGCGATTCGAGGGTCTTGCCGTGGCCCTCCCACGGCACGGCGACGATCACGATGTCGCTGCGCCGCGCGGTCTCCGCGTTGTCGGCTCCCTCCACACCGTTGCCGAGCTCCTCGGCCGCGGCCCGCGCGCGGTCGGCGGCGCGCGAGCCGATGATCACCTTCTGCCCCGCCTTGGCGAGACGGTAGGCGAGGCCCTTGCCCTGCGGACCGGTGCCGCCGAGCACGCCGACAACGAGCCCGGACACGTCGGGCAGGTCCCAGGGGTCCTTGGCGGGGGCCTTCTGTGCACTGTCAGTAGAGGTCATGGGCCGACTTTACGTGCGCGGGCCGCGCCAGGACGTCCGGGTCGGCCGAGCGCCCGGGGTGAGGACGGTCACCCGAGCGCGGTCACCGGGAGACGCCGGAAGGTGATCGTCTCGTACGCGCCGAAGTCGCCCGTCTCGTAGAGGAGTCCGACCGTGCCGGTGTCGACGCGGACCAGGTCGGAGTACGCCGCGGGCAGTCCGTCCACGGTGTGCGCCGAGCGCCAGGTGGTGCCGCCGTCGGCCGAGGCGCGGACCGTCATCAGGGCGCGGAAGTCCGGGTCCGCGGGCCCGGAGTACAGGAGCAGGTCCGGGTCGCGGAGCTGGAGCAGGCTGCCCTGGACGATAGGGGTGACGAGCCCGGCCTGTGGGCGGAAGGGCTTGACCAGGGTTCTGCCGCCGTCGAGGGAGTGGGCGTCGGCACGGTTGCCGGGGGACGGGGAGTCGTTGCGGGTGTTGAAGTAGACGCGGCCGTCGGGGAGTTCGGCGGCGGTGGTCTCGTTGACGTTGACGTATCCGTTGGTGTTCTCGTCGAGGTAGCCGAGGTACCAGGTCGCCCCGCGGTCGTCGCTGAGCAGACAGTGCCCGCTGTTGTACTTCGCCTCGGTGCCGTTGTCCGTGCCGGTGGGCGGCAGGGTGTGGTTGCCGGGGACCACCACCCGGCCGGAGCCGAGCTGGAGCGCGTGCCCCGGTGTCGTGGCGTACCAGCGCCAGCCCGCCTTCTTCACCTGTGCGGTGATCTCCTTGGGAGCCGACCAGGTGCGTCCGTCGTCGTCGCTGTGCTGCACCCATACGCGCCGCCCGTCGGCCGCCTTCACCTTGCCGCGCAGCAGGGCGTCCTCGGTGGCGGCGGCGGCGCTGCGGACGTGGACGAGCAGGACGCGGCCGGTGTCGAGGGTGACGGGCGCCGGGTTGCCGGCGAGGTCGGTCCCGTTGTTCGCGACGATCTGGAGCGGGCCCCAGGTCCGGCCGCCGTCCGCGGACCGCTTGAGCACGATGTCGATGTGCCCGTGGTCCTTCGCGGAGCCGACCCGGCCCTCGCAGAAGGCCAGCAGTGTGCCGGTCCGGGTGGCGACGACGGCGGGGATCCGGAAGCTGGCGTAGCCCTCGCGCCCGGCGCGGAAGGGGACGCTCACCGCGGTATCGGTGCCCGTCGTCCCGTCCGTGCCGGTGCCGGGGCCGGTCGTGCCGTCCGTGCCGGTGCCGGTCTCTGCGCTCGACTGTGTCATGGCCGGGCTCCCTGCTGCGGTCACTCATGGGGTCGGTGGTGCGGACTTCTGCCCAACTTGGGCGAATTCGTGGTGAACTCCGGGTCACGAGTGGCCCGTTGCGGCAGGATGCGGCCATGGATGCCGTACGGGTCGCGTTGCTGCGCGAAGTGCTTGCCGGAACCGAATGGCTGGGTGCGACACGGCGGTTCGGGGGAACGCTGCGGGGGTCCGTGGTGTCGCACGGCGGCGGTCTGCTGCTGGTGGGTTCCGAGGCGTACGAGCCCTGGCACCTCGCGGCACACCTCGTGGACGAGGCCGCCTGGTCGGGGACGCCGGAGCTGTCGCCGACGCTGGTGCGGCACGGGGCGCGGCAGTCGGATCCGGCTCACCTCGCGGTGGGCCTCGGACGGATCGAGGCGGCCCGGCGCGGCGAGACCCTGCTCGTGGTGGCGCCGGACGTTCCCGGGGACGCGCTGCTGGAGCGGGTGCACGGCGCCCGGCGGGCCGGGGCGACGGTACTGGCCCTGTCCCACGGGGAGGGCGAGCTGCCGGCGCTGGCCCACGAGTCGCTCGCGGTGCCGCCGGACCCCGAGCTCGACCTCGACACCGTGCAGCATCTGGTCAGCGCGGCGGCCGGGGAGAACGCGCTGCCCTCGCCCCGGGGCCGCCACCGCTTCCGCGACCGTCTGTCCCGCCTCGCGGACCAGTTGACGGCCCCACCATCGCACCGGTGGTAGCGGGCCCGCCCCCTGCCCCTTTCCGGCGCGGCTGACGGGTCGGCGGGCCGACAGGGGCGCCCCGGCGCCGCCGGAAGCGTCGCGGCCGACGCGGGGCCGTCGGCCCCGTCAACCAGTCCTCGCACGAGGCGGCGAAACCGTCCCTGCGGTCCATCGCCGAGGGCGGGCGCTACGCGTGGAGCCGCAAGGGGCTCCTGGGCGCTTCCGCGCGGGCGGAGGGGATCCTGCCCGCACCTCCGGTGACCGCGTTCCTGACGAGCGCGTACGAGGGTCCGCCCGGGCACCCCTGGCCCCGCCTCGGCGGTCAGCCCTAGGCCGTCCCGGAACCCGGTGCCGCGGCCGGCCGGGGCACCCGCCTCAGTCGTCCTCGGCGTCCGGCGCCTTGCCCGACGCGTCGTGCCACTTCGGGTCCGTCTCCCATTCGAGGTTCCGCTCCCGCGCGAGGTCCATCGCGTGTTCGGCCTCCCCGCGGGTGGCGTACGGGCCGAAGCGGTCCTTGGCGGGGCACTCGGGCCCCTCCTCGACCTTCTTGTGCTCCAGGCAGTAGTACCACTCGCCGGGCTTGCCGACCGTCCGCTTCTTGAACAGGGCCATCACCAGCTCCTTTCGCCAGGGACATGTTCCCCCATGCCCGCTGGTTAGACTCGCTGCCATGTCTGGCCAGTCGCTGCTCGTACCAGGGGAGCTTTCTCCCACCCGCCCCGTGCCGGGAAACATCAGGCGCCCCGAGTACGTGGGAAAGCCCGCCCCCACGCCGTACACCGGACCGGAGGTGCAGACGCCCGAGACGATCGAGGCGATGCGTGTCGCCGGGCGGATCGCCGCGCGGGCGATGGCCGAGGCCGCCGAACTCATCGCGCCGGGTGTGACGACGGACGAACTCGACCGGGTGGCGCACGCGTACATGTGCGACCACGGCGCCTACCCCTCGACCCTCGGCTACCGCGGCTTCCCCAAGTCGCTGTGCACCTCGGTCAACGAGGTCATCTGCCACGGCATCCCCGACTCCACGGTGCTGCGCGACGGTGACATCGTGAACCTCGACGTGACGGCGTACATCGGCGGTGTGCACGGCGACAACAACGCGACCTACCTGGTCGGAGACGTCGACGACGAGTCGAGGCTCCTCGTGGAGCGGACCCGGGAGTCGCTCGACCGCGCGATCAAGGCGGTCAGGCCGGGACGGCAGATCAACATCATCGGGCGCGTCATCGAGTCGTACGCGAAGCGCTTCGGGTACGGGGTCGTCCGTGACTTCACCGGGCACGGGATCAACTCCTCGTTCCACTCCGGGCTGATCGTCCCGCACTACGACAACCCGCAGGCGACCACCGTCATGCAGCCCGGGATGACCTTCACCATCGAGCCCATGCTCACGCTCGGCACGCACGACTACGACATGTGGGACGACGGATGGACCGTCGTGACGAAGGACCGCAAGCGCACGGCCCAGTTCGAGCACACCCTCGTCGTCACGGCGAGCGGCGCGGAGATCCTGACCCTGCCGTAGCCGCCCGGAGCTCCCGGAACCACTGAAACCCGCCCTGTCCACAGGGCGGGTTTTTCCATGTGGGCGAGGCCCGCGATCGGGGTACGGTTTTACCGACAGCGCGTCGGGAAGAGTATTGACTTAGGTAAGCCTAACCATAGAAGATTCGACTGATCTCGCAACGGGCTCTCGCCCTTCCTCACCGGCTCCGGAGGCCCCATGAACGCGTCGGACACGTCGGACACGCTGAGCACGCCGGACACCACGGAGCCGGCGGGCACACCCTTCTCGACGCTCATCCGCACCGCGTCGCACGAACAGCACACCGAGGCGGAGACCTCGACGTTCATGAGCGACCTCCTCGGCGGCCGGCTCGGCGTCGAGGCGTACGCGCGCTACACGGAACAGCTGTGGTTCGTGTACGAGGCGCTGGAGGCGGGGACCGAGCGGCTGGCCGCCGATCCGGTGGCCGGGCCGTTCCTGCGGCCCGAGCTGCTGCGCCGCGGCGCCCTGGAGCGCGACCTCGCCCATCTGCGGGGCCCGGACTGGCGCGACACGCTCACCGCCCTGCCCGCCACCCGCGCTTACGCGGACCGGGTCACGGAGTGCGCCCTCGCGTGGCCGGGCGGCTATGTGGCCCACCACTACACGCGCTACCTGGGTGACCTCTCCGGCGGCCAGATCATCCGCGGCAGGGCGGAGCGGACCTGGGGTTTCAGCCGCAAGGGCGACGGCGTCCGCTTCTACGTCTTCGAGGACATCTCCAACCCGGCCGCGTTCAAGCGGGAGTACCGCGAGCTGCTGGACGGGGTCCGGGCGGACGACCTGGAGAAGCAGCGGATCGTGGCGGAGTGCAAGCGGGCGTTCGCCCTGAACACCGGGGTGTTCAGGGCCCTCGGCGAGGAGTTCCCGCTGACCGCCTGAGGGGCGGTGGACCCGGGCGTGCCGGGTCTGACCGTCCGGGGACGGTGGGACCCGGGCGTGCCGGGCGAGGTGGTGCGGTCTCAGCGTTCGAGGTGGACCCGGCCGCCTATCTCGACCCAGTCGCCCGGCTGCGGTGCGGTGAGGATCTGCGAACCGACGCCCTGGGTGATGTTGAGGGCCCGGCCGAGCTGCTGGGTCAGCAGCAGCGCCGCCGCTCCGGTGGCCTCGTCCTCCTCGATGCCGTCGTTGCGGCCGGGGAAGGCGCGGGCCCGCACCCGGCCGGCAGCCTCGTCCTCCCAGGCCCAGGCGTAGATCCACTCGCCCGACGGCGGCACGGCCAGCGCTTCGACCTCGGCCGCGGTCCCGTGCCGCCGCAGCGTCCTCGGCGGCGCCCACTCGGCCCGCGCCTCGATCCAGCTGAACTCGCCGTCCAGCCGGACTCCCACCACACCGGCGGGCGTGACCAGTTCGGGCACGTCGAGCAGCCATCCCACCCCGACGCACGGGTGTCCGGCGAACGGCAGCCGCAGCGAAGGGGTGTAGATGTCGATGACCCCGCGCTCGGGGTCGTCGACGAACACGGTCTCGCTGAAGCCGAGTTTCGCGGCGAGCTCCTGCCGTTCGGCGCGGTCCGGCATCACCGAGCCCTCGCGCACGACACCGAGCTCATTGCCATACCCGCCGCCTGGTCCGCAGAAGACCCGCAGCACGTCGTAGTCAGTCACTCCGGCATTCAAACATTCATCCGCCTGACCGGTGACCCACAAGACCGGACCGCCCGCCTCCGAAAGCTCCCTGATCATCGGGAACGCTGCCGGAGGCGGGCGGTCCGGTCCGCCGGTCCGGACGGGAACGCGTCCGGACCGGTTTCGACGGATCAGGCGTTCTGCCGCCGCCGCATGGCGACCACCACGCCGGCGCCCGCCGCGAGGGTCACCGCGGCCGCGGCTCCCAGCGCGCCGGCCGGTACCTCCGACCCGGTCGAGGCCAGGGCACCGCTCACACCGCCCGTCGTGGACCCGGTCGCCCCCGCGCCGCCCGTGGTACCCGACGACGTACCGGAGCCGCCCGAACCCGAACCCGAGCCGGAACCGGAGCCCGACCCGCCGTTCCCGTCCGGGAGTTCGGCGTCGTCGCTCAGCGCCACCGAGAGACCGACCGGGTCCAGCTCGGTGCCCTCGGCGTAGAAGCCCCCGAAGGCCTCCGCGCCGGCCTTGGTGAGCTTGGCGGTCACTCCGTCGAGAGTGATCACGTCGTCCTGCGCCGTCAGGCCCTCGGTGTCCGTGCTCAGGTCCGCGAGGACGACGTCGGCGGAGGTCTTGCCGAGGCTGTCGACGTCGGCGGTCAGCTCGCCGGAGCCGCCGTCGAGTTCCACTCCGAGGTCGCTGAGGGTGAGGTCGAGGCCGTAACTGCCGTTCGCCTCATGGCCCTTGAAGTTGACCGCGCCCTCGAAGGAGGCCGAGAGCGTGTCGGCGTCGGTGTCATAGGTGCCGGTGGCGTCCGTGAAGGTGAAGGCGCCGTTGCCGGCGGCCTGCGTGGCCCCGCCGGACACGGTGATCTTCCCCTGGGCGGCACCGTCCACGACGTACGTGCGGAAGGACTGCTTCACACCCCAGCCGAGCGTGCCGTCCGCTATCTCGCCCCGCGCGGGGGCACCCGTCCCGGAGGCCGAGACGGTCGGGCTCGCACTCTCCGAGGCCGGGTCCGAGGACGACGGGGACGCCGAGGAGGAGGACGAGGCGGAGGACGAGGGTGACGCGGAGGCCGAGGCGGACGTGGACGTGGACGTGGACGTGGACGAGGTCGGCTCCGGGGACGCGGAGCCCGTCGCGGTCGGGGTCGCGGTCGGCGTCTGCGTCGCGGCCGGCTTCTGGGTCACGGTGAGCGGATCGCCCGCGGCACCCTCGTAGCCCGCGCTGCCGAGGACGGTCGCCGCCTCCTTCGTCAGCCTGGTCTCCATGTCCGTCATCGTGCGGGTCACGGTGACATCGGCGAGCGGGACGTCCTCCCGGGTCGTACCGCCGCTCGTGACATCGGCGGTGATCTCCGCCGCCGCGCTGTCGAACTTCACGTCCGACAGGGTGAGTTCGAAGCCGTGCAGCTTGGAGGCGATCTTCAGACTCCCCGCGAAGCCGAGCCGTACGGCATGGGTGCCGGAGTCGTACGTCCCGCTGCCGTCGGTGAAGGTGAACGCGCCGTTGCCGTCCGCCTGCGTCGCCCCGCCGGACGGGGTGAAGGTCCCGGCCGCCATCCCGGTCACGTACGAGCGGTAGGACTGCTTGATGCCCCAGGTCAACTCGTAGTCCTTGAGCGGCGCTTCGGCGGCGGACGCGCTGGTCACGGCGAAGGCACCGGCCCCCAGGGCGACCGCGACGGCGGCGGCGAGTGCGAGAGGGCGGTGGCGATGGGCGGCCATGGTCGTGGGTCTCCTCGGGGATGAGCGTCCTGCGCCGGGGCGCGGGGATCGGTGGCGTACGGGGAACGAAGGGGGGTGGACGGGGAGTGGTTCGGGGGTGGGTTGGGGTTGGGGACGAGCCGACATCGGGGGTGGGTCGAGGGTGGGGTGGGTCGAGGGTGGGGGTGGGTCGGGTCAGTCGGTGGGCGTGCGGCGCCTGCGGACGAAGCCGAAGGCGACCGCGGCCGCGAGCAGCGCTCCGAGGGCGAGGCCGACCGGCAGGGCCGGTCCGCCGACGGGGCCGCCGCTCGCGGTGTTCTCCGCGCGGGGCGCGGTGGCGGCCTTCGCGCCGGGTGTCCGCGACGCGCGCGGCGTGGGCGAGGGGGACGCGGACTCGCCGAGGTCGGGCAGGGCGGGGAGCCGTGCGTCGTCCGTGAGGGCGATCGAGAGGGTCACCGGGTCCATGCGCGTGCCGGCTCGGTAGACCCCGCCGAACGCCTTGGCGCCACGGGCCGTCAACGTGCTCGGCACCTCGGCGAGTCGGAGCAGTCCGCCCTTCGGTTTCATGCCCTTGGCGGAGAAGGTCACGAGCGGGACCTTCTCCCCGGTGAGGTCCGCGCTCGCCACATCGGCGTAGAGCGTGCCTTCGCCGTCCTCGACGGTGACCCGCACTGCGCCGAGCCTGAGGTCGAGCCCCTGCCGGCCGGTGAAGCGCAGAGCCCCGTCGAAGGCGGCCCTCAGGAAGTGCTTCTCCCCGTCGTACGTGCCCTCGCCCGCGGGGAACCGGAAGAGCGCGCCGCCGTCCTGGGCCCCGGAGGTCAGCGTCCACTTCCCGGCGGCGACGGGCCCGGTGACGTACTCGCGGAACGTGCGGCGCACTCCCCAGTCGACGGCTCCGTCCTCGATCGCGTCCGCCTTCGCTCTCCCGGTCTTCTTCGCCGGGGACTTGGACGGCTTCGCGGTGGGCGTGGCCGACGGCCCGGCCGGGGCCAGGACGTCCGCCTCCAGGCTCACGGGATCGAGTGCCGTACCCGCCGTGTAGTAGCCGGCGAAGGACCGGGCGCCCTGTGAAGTGAGCCTGGCCGGAAGGTTGTCGAGCCGGACGGCGGTGCCGCCGCCCTTCATGTCGATGCCACCGAGGGAGAGGGCGGCGAAGGGCACCCCTGTGGACGTCGTGACCGTCCCGGTGCCCTTCGCCTTGCTGGTGATGTCGACGTAGAGGGTGCCGCCACCGCCGGTGACGCGGACGACGGGACGGCTGATCGTGAGGTCGAGCTCGTAGCCGCCGCCGCTCTTGCGGTGTCCGACGAAGCGGACTCCGCCGGAGTAGGCGGCGGTGAAGGCGCCCGTGCCGCCGTCGTAGGAGCCGGTGGCGGAGTGGAAGCGGAACTGGCTCGCGCCGACCGTGGCCGCGCCCCCGGTGAGGGAGTAACTCCCCTTCGCGATGGGCCCGGTGACATAGCCCTGGAAGGACGACTTGATGCCCCAGTCGAGCCGGCCGCCCCGCACGGTGCGGCTCGCCGCGTGCGCGGCCGTGGCGGTGAGCAGGGCCCCCAGCACGGCCACGCAGACCACGGCGGCCCCCAGGGCCCTCGAACGCGCGGTCATGGGTGTCCTCCGGATTCCGGGGTCCGGAGAACCCCTGGTGACTTAGGTAAGGCTAACCTAAACTATCGACCGGACGTGCTGGAAGAGGACCGAGAGGAACAACGGGACAGTGCAACGCTTGCGCACACGACTGGCGGGGGCGCTGCTGTCCGCGCTCGCCCTCACACTGACCGGATGCGGGGGCTCCGCCGGCCCCGCGCCGACGGCGGCCGCCGGAGCCGCCGGGACGAACGGATCGGACGGCACCGACCGGGTCGAACCCCTGGCGTCCCCCGGGAAGCCCCGACTCCCGGTCACGGTGCGGTCGTTCGGCGGACCGCGGACGACCGTCGAGAAGGCCGACCGGATCGTTCCCCTGTCCGGCAGCCTCAGCGAGATCGTCTTCACGCTCGGGCTCGGCGACCGGGTCGTCGCCCGTGACATCACCGCCACCTTCGACCAGGCCAGGGAACTGCCGGTCGTCACCCGCAACCACGACGTCTCCGCCGAGAGCGTGCTCTCCCTCCACCCCGACCTCGTCCTCACCGAGTCGACGACCGGACCGGACGAGGCGATGGAGCAGATCCGCGACGCCGGTGTCCCCGTCCTGGTCGTCGCCCCCGCGCGCGGCCTCGCCGACGTGGGCCCGCGCATCCGGACGGTCGCCGACGCCCTCGGCGTACCGGCGGCGGGGAAGCGGCTGGCACAGCGGTCGCAGGACCGGATCGCCGCCGCGCGCAAGGCGATTCCGCCGCACGCGGACCACCCGCGCGTCGCCTTCCTCTACCTGCGCGGCTCCGCCTCCGTCTATCTCATCGGCGGCCGCGGCTCCGGCGCGACCTCGCTGCTGGAGGCGGCGGGGGCGGTCGACGCGGGCGCCGAGTCGGGCCTGGACAAGGACTTCACCGCCATCACCACCGAGGCGCTCGTCCGGGCCGCGCCCGACGCGATCCTCGTGATGTCCAAGGGCCTCGCGTCCGTCGGCGGAACCGACGGGCTCGTCAAGATCCCGGGGGTGGCGCAGACCCCGGCCGGCACGAAGCGCCGGGTGGTGTCCGTCGAGGACGGGGTGCTCCTCAACTACGGGCCGCGCACGGACCAGGTACTGCGCTCGCTGGTACGGCAGTTGTACGGGGACGCCCGATGACCGCCCTCGACCGCCCGGTGTCCGGGGCTCCCGCCGAACCGGTCACCGGCGAGGCCGCCACCGCTCCCCTGCGCGGGCGGGCACACGGCACCCCCTGGCTCCTGACCGCCGGGCTGCTCGCCGCCCTGCTCGTCCTGGTCCCCGTGGCCGCCGGGCTCGGCGCCTACCCCATCCCCACCGGGGACGTACTGGCCTCCGTCGCGCACCGCGCCGGTCTCGGGGGCGCCGCGCTGGACCGGGTCGCGGAGTCGGTCCTGTGGGACGTGCGCTTCCCGCGGATCGTGCTCGCGCTGCTCATCGGCGCCTCGCTGGGCTGCGCGGGCGCTCTGATGCAGGGCGTGTTCGGCAATCCGCTGGCCGAACCCGGCGTCATCGGCGTCTCGTCGGGCGCGGCGGTCGGCGCGGTCGCCGCCATCGCGCTCGGCCTGGACTTCCTCGGCACCTTCACCGTCCCGGCCGTCGCCTTCGTCACGGGACTGGCCGCGGTCCTGGTCGTCTACGCGATGTCCCGCTCGAGCGGCCGCACCGAGGTCGTCACGCTGATCCTCACCGGGATCGCCCTGAACGCCTTCACCGGCGCCCTGATCGGACTGTTCCTGTTCTTCGCGGACTCCGCCGCCGTCAGCCAGATCACCTTCTGGCAGCTGGGATCGCTGGCTCAGGCGACCTGGCCGAAGGTTCTCGCGGTCCTGCCCTGCGCCGCGACCGGCCTGGCCCTGGCACCGCTGTACGCCCGCCGGCTCGATCTGCTGTCCCTCGGCGAACGGCCGGCCCGGCACCTGGGCGTCGACGTCGAACGGCTGCGGCTCGTCCTCGTGCTGGTCATCGCGCTGCTCACCGCGGCGGCCGTCAGCGTCTCCGGGATCATCGGCTTCATCGGTCTGGTCGTACCGCATCTGCTGCGCATGGCGGCCGGGCCCGGACACCGCTTCCTGATCCCGGGCAGCGCGCTCGGCGGCGCGGCCGTGCTGCTGGCGGCCGACCTCGCCGCCCGGACGATCGCACAACCCGCCGAGCTCCCCCTCGGCGTCCTGACCGCCCTGCTGGGCAGCCCGTTCTTCCTGTGGCTGCTGCGCAGGACCCGTCGCAAGCAAGGAGGCTGGGCGTGAGATCCGCCGGAAGCGACACCGGGCGCACGCTCCCGGGAGTCCCGCGCACGAGGGCCGGGGCTCGGCTCGGGCGTACCGCCGGGCGGTTGCGGCTCACGCGTACGGCACGGCTCCTGCCGCCGTCCGCGCCCGCCCCCGGCGACGTGCTCGCCGAGACCGAGGGTCTCCGGGTCCGGCTCGGTGACCGGGAGGTGCTGCGCGGGGTCGACGTCACCGCCCGCGCGGGCGAGGTGCTCGCGCTGGTCGGGCCCAACGGGGCGGGAAAATCGACCCTCTTGTCCGCGCTGGCGGCCGATCTGCGCGCCGCGGAAGGGGTCGTACGTCTGCACGGGCGTCCCGCGCAGGACTGGTCGGCTGCCGAACTCGCCCTGCGCCGGGCCGTACTTCCCCAGTCGGCGACGCTCTCCTTCCCGTTCACCGTGGAGGAGGTCGTCCGCATGGGACGGGCTCCCTGGGCCCACAGCCCGCGGGACGACGACGCGGCGGTCGGCGCGGCCATGGCCGCCGCCGAGGTCACCGACTTCGCGGCCCGTTCGTTCGCCGCGCTCAGCGGCGGGGAGCGCGCGCGTGTCGCGCTCGCCCGGGTGCTCGCGCAGCGCGCCCCGCTGCTGCTGCTCGACGAACCGACCGCCGCACTCGACCTGCGGCACCAGGAGTTGGTGCTGCGGGTGTGCCGGGAAAGGGCGCACGCCGGTGACGCGGTGGTCGTGGTGCTGCACGATCTGGGGCTGGCGGCGGCATACGCGCACCGGGTCGCGATCCTGTGCGCCGGTCGTGTCGCGGCCCACGGCCGGCCGGCGGAGGTCTTCACCGACGAACTGCTGACCGAGGTCTACCGGCAGCCGGTCGAGGTGTTCCCGCACCCCAGGACCGGCGCAGCGCTCATCGCCCCGAAACGCGACGAACCATTCCGCTTGACCATTCCTTGACCTTTCCATGGGGTCTGTTTTGAGTCGCCGTGATCGAGCCGTTCCTGTGCGACATCTGTGAGAGCTGAATCACTGCACGGCTGGGTATCAGTGAGGGAAGCCTCAGATAAGTTAGGCCAGCCTCACCATGCCGAACGGGCCTCACCGTGCGGTTTGTCCGAACTTCTCTTGGAGCCTGCATGCGAGCCGTTCGACTGTCCGTTGTCACCGCTGCCGCCACCGCGGCCGCCCTGGCCGCCGTCACGGGTTGCACCCAGAAGAGCGACGCCAAGAACGGCGACGCGATCCAGGTGACGGCCAGCGACACCGCGTGCAAGGTGTCCAAGAAGGAGTTCCCCGCCGGGCACGTCCAGCTCGACATCGAGAACAAGGGCTCCAAGGTCACCGAGGTCTACCTGCTGTTCCCGGACGACCGGATCGTCAGCGAGCGGGAGAACATCGGTCCCGGCACCAAGCAGCGGGTCACCGCCGAGGTGAAGGCCGGCGAGTACACCATCGCCTGCAAGCCCGGGATGAAGGGCAAGGGCATCCGCCAGGCCGTCAAGGTCACCGGCGGCAAGGTCGCCAAGCGCGACCCGCGCCTGGACAAGGCGGTCGCCGCGTACCGCGAGTACGCGCAGGAGCAGGCCGATGCCACGCTGCCGAAGGCGGAGGCGTTCGCCAAGGCCGTCAAGGCCGGCGACATCGAGGCCGCGAAGAAGGAGTTCGCCTCCTCGCGTCTGGGCTGGGAGCGCACCGAGCCGGTCGCGGAGTCCTTCGGTGACATCGACCCGAAGGTCGACGTCCGCGAGGACGGCCTGGAGGAGGGCCAGGACCCGGCCACGGACTGGACCGGCTGGCACCGCCTGGAGAAGTCCCTGTGGCAGGACAAGAAGATCGGCGACCGTGAGAAGGAGCTCGCCGGTCTGCTGGTCACGGACCTGACCGACTGGCAGAAGCGCGTCGGCAAGGCCGAGATCACCCCGACCTCCATGGCCAACGGCGCCAAGGAGCTGCTCGACGAGGTCGCCAGCGGCAAGGTCACCGGCGAGGAGGACCGCTACTCGCACACCGACCTGAGCGACTTCAAGGGCAACGTCGAGGGCGCGCAGAAGGCGTACGAGCTGCTCAAGCCGGTCGCCTCGGAGAACGACGCGGCGCTGACGACGGAGCTCGACAAGCAGTTCGCCGCGCTGAACACGCTGCTCGACAAGTACCGCACGGACAAGACCTCGTACGACTTCACCTCGTACGACAAGGTCGGCAAGGCCGACCGCAAGGAGCTCTCGGACGCCGTCAACGCGCTCGCCGAGCCCCTGTCCAAGCTCGCCGCCGCCGTCGTGAAGTAGGAGCAGCGCCATGACGGACACCCCGGACAGCACAAGCGCCACGGACGGCACCTGCCCCGTCGAGCCCGCCCGCGCCGGCTCCGCGCCCAGCCGGCGTTCCCTGATCGGCTGGGGCGGTGCCGGGCTCGCGCTCGGTGCCGCCGCGGCCGGCGGTGCCGTCGCGATGACCCGCGTCGGCAACGACGTCGATCCGGTCGGCGCCGACACCGGTGCCGGCGTCCCCTTCCACGGCCCGCATCAGGCCGGCATCGCGACAGCGGTGCAGGACCGGCTGCACTTCGCCGCGTTCGACGTGAAGACGGACGACCGCGCCGAGTTCGTCCAGCTCCTCAAGGACTGGACGCAGGCCGCCGCCCGGATGACCGCCGGACACACGGTCGGCGAGGGCGCCTACGGCGGTCTGGCCGAGGCGCCGCCGGACGACACCGGTGAGGCGCTGGGGCTCAAGCCGTCCCGGCTGACGCTGACCATCGGCTTCGGTCCGTCGCTGTTCGGGAAGTTCGATCTGGCGGACCGGCGGCCTGAGGCGCTCGTCGATCTGCCGGCCTTCTCGGGCGACAACCTGGACAAGGCGCGCAGCGACGGCGACCTGTGCATCCAGGCCTGCGCGGACGACCCGCAGGTGGCGGTGCACGCCATCCGCAACCTGGCCCGCATCGGCTTCGGCAAGGTCGCCATCCGCTGGTCGCAGCTCGGCTTCGGCAAGACGTCGTCCACGACCCCGGACGCGCAGACCCCGCGCAACCTGATGGGCTTCAAGGACGGCACCCGCAACATCGCGGGCACCGAGACCGCGCGGCTGCAGAAGTTCGTGTGGGCCGACGAGAAGGACAACGGCCCGGACTCCGCCTGGATGACCGGCGGTTCCTACCTCGTCGCCCGGCGCATCCGGATGAACATCGAGACCTGGGACCGTACCTCGCTCCAGGAGCAGGAGGACATCTTCGGCCGCGACAAGGGTGAGGGCGCCCCCGTCGGCAAGGCCAAGGAGCACGACAAGCCGTTCCTGAAGGCGATGAAGCCCGACGCGCACGTCCGGCTCGCCCACCCCGACTCCAACGAAGGGGTGACGATCCTGCGCCGCGGCTACTCCTTCACGGACGGCACGGACGGTCTCGGCCGCCTCGAAGCGGGCCTGTTCTTCCTCGCCTACCAGCGGGACGTGCGCAAGGGGTTCATCCCCCTCCAGCGCAGCCTGTCGCGCTCCGACGCGCTCAACGAGTACATCCAGCACGTGAGTTCGGCGGTCTTCGCCGTTCCGCCCGGCGTCCGGGACAAGGACGACTGGTGGGGCCGGGCGCTGTTCTCCAAGGAGGCCTAGCCGTGTTCAGCAACTACCTCATCGGACTCCGCGAGGGCCTGGAGGCCAGCCTCGTCGTCTGCATCCTCATCGCCTACCTGGTGAAGACGGAACGCAGGGACGCCCTGAAGCCGATCTGGATCGGCATCGGCGTCGCGATCACCGTGGCGCTCGGTTTCGGCTGCGCCCTGGAGTTCGGCTCCCAGGAGATGACGTTCCAGGCCCAGGAGCTGCTCGGCGGTTCGCTGTCGATCCTCGCCGTGGGCCTGGTGACGTGGATGGTCTTCTGGATGCGGCGCACCGCCCGGCACCTGAAGTCCGAGCTGCACGGCAGGCTGGACGCGGCACTCGCCATGGGAACGGGCGCGCTGGTCGCGACCGCGTTCCTGGCGGTCGGCCGGGAGGGCCTGGAGACGGCCCTGTTCGTGTGGGCGTCGGTGCACGCGGCCAGCGACGGCACGCCCCGCCCGCTGATCGGAGTGGCGCTGGGCCTGGCCACCGCGGTCCTGCTCGGCTGGCTGTTCTACCGCGGCGCGCTGAGGATCAACCTCGCCAAGTTCTTCACCTGGACCGGCGGCATGCTGGTCGTCGTCGCCGCGGGCGTGCTCGCGTACGGCGTCCACGACCTCCAGGAGGCCGACTTCGTCCCGGGACTGACGAACCTGGCCTTCGACATCAGCGGCACGATCGACCCGTCGAGCTGGTACGGCACCCTGCTGAAGGGCGTCTTCAACTTCCAGCCCGACCCGACCGTCCTTCAGGTCACGGTGTGGGCCCTGTACTTGGTGCCGACGCTCACGATCTTCTTCGCCCCGGTAGGGTTCGCCTCCGGGAAGAAGAAGGTGAAGGCACCTGATGAGCAGGGATCGCACGGGTCGCAGCCCTCGAAGGCCTCTTAGTCTCCGTCGTTTCGGCCGTCTCGCCCTGGCGGCGACGACGGTGACCGCGCTGTGGGCGGCGGCGAGCGGCTGCGTGGTGGTGCACGGCGAGCGAGAGGTCGTGCCGGCCACGACCCGCGCCGAAGCCGCCCGCGCGCTGGAGGACTTCACCGCCGCCTACAACAAGGCGGACGCGACGTACGACCGTTCGAAGGACGCGGACCGGGTGACCGGTCCGCTCGCGGACATCGACGGCGCCAGGCTGAAGGCCGGACACATCGGCCGACCCGGCGGGAATCCCACGCATTCGGCGCTGGAGTTCGACGACGCCGAGTTCTCGATCCCCGCGAAGGCGGGCTGGCCCCGCTGGTTCGTGGCGAACGCGACCGCCAACAAGGGCGTACCGGGCAGTCGCTGGCTGCTCGTCTTCACCCGGGACGACGCCCGCGAGCTGTGGCAGGCCTCGTATCTGACGGTCCTCGGGGCCGGTGACGTACCGGAGTTCGCGAAAGACGAGGGCGGCTGGGCGCAGCCCGTCACCGCCGACGACGCGGCGCTCGCGGTCGAGCCGCGCAAGCTCGGGCAGTCGTACGCGACGTATCTCAGGACCGGCGGCGACACCTTCGCCACCGGCATCCACACCTCGCAGTGGCGGGCCCAGCGCGAGAAGTTCGCCAGCCGGCCCGGACTCGCCCGGCAGTACATCGACCAGCCGCTGGCCTCGGGCGACTACGCGCCGGTGGGGCTGCGCACCGCGGACGGCGGGGCGCTGGTGTTCTTCGCCACGCACCGCTTCGAGAAGGAGACCGCCGCCGCGGGCACCGAGATCCCGGCCCCCGGCGCGGAGGTGCAGGCCCTGACCAAGGGTGAGATCAACCAGTCCCTGACCCTGGAGTTCGTCTCCAACCAGGTCGTCATCGACCCGTTGAAGGGCTCGGGCCGAGGGCAGGTGTCCGTCCTCGGACGGGTCGAGGGGCTGACGGGCGCCAAGGGCGAGTAGTCCGGGACCGGTCCCCCGCCCAGGCCGGGGCTCAGTTTCGGTGGGGCCAGGCGGCGAGCTGGTCCGCGCCGTTCTCCCCGGCGTAGCGGGCGCATTCGTCGGTCAGGATCTCCAGGAGCGTGAGCGGGTCCGGCAGCTGATGCTCGGGGCCGCGCACCCAGTCGACGCTCAGACCGCCGGGGAGCTGGGCCGGCGGCACGAGGACGTACGAGCCGCGGCAGTGCCAGCGGAAGCCGGGGTGCTCGTCCATCGTCTCGGGGTGGCAGTCCAGCTCGCAGGGCCACCACTCGTCCTCGTCCTCGGGCGTACCGCGGGTGAGGGTGAAGAAGAGCATGCGGCCGTCGCCGGTCTCCGCGACGGGTCCGACCTCGATGCCGGAGGCGAGCAGGCGCTCCAGCGCCTCGCGCCCGGCGTCCAGCGGCACGTCCAGGACGTCGTTCACCATGCCGGTCGCGGTGATGAAGTTCGCCTTCGGCTGGTGCCGGGCCCAGCGCTCGATCTGCGCGGGGTCGGTGGTCGACTGCGTCTGCCAGGCGAAGGAGATGGGGTGGCGCGCGGGGGTGGGACAGCCGACGCGGTCACAGGAACAGCGGTAGCCGGAGGGGTACGCGGCCTGCGCGAGCGGCAGCCCCGCGGCGGCGGCGGCGAGCAGCAGGGCCTCACGGCCGTCGGCGGACGTCTGCGCCGAGGCTTTGGGCCGGCGTCCGCGCAGCCACTTCGAGATCCTGCCCCGCGTGCCGGAGCGGTGACCGAACTCTGCGCTCATCTATCCCCTCGCCTCGCCGTAGTGCGACTCGTCCTTGCCCCATCGTCCCACCATCCTGCGCTCCGGGTGGCCGGAGCAGACAACCGGGGTAGGTGGGGCGATGCGTCCGCCAGGCCACGATCAGGTGTTATTTCATGATTAGTAGCGATTTCTCGGGCGTCAGGCAGAGGGCCGGTCCGTGCGGGGTGTAGTCGACCGGCGCGCCCGTGTAGTCGCACGAGACCGACGCCACTCGGGCGGGACGGGGCAGCGTGGACCCGGTGACGCGGGAGACGGCGGTCCGGGCGCGGTGGGGCGGATCGGGGGAACCCCACCCGCACGCCTCCCGCTCCCGGGGCCGGGCGCACCGCACCATGAGCATCAACTGCCCCTGCGGTTGCGTAAGGAGCCTTCCTTGCACCCTCTTCGCCGCGCCACGCCCCGGCGCTACCTCATGTGCCCACCGGTGCACTTCGACGTCACGTACGCGATCAATCCGTGGATGAACCCCGCCAAGCCGGTCGACGTGCCGCTCGCCCTCGCCCAGTGGGAGGACCTCCGGGACCGCTACCGCCTTCTCGGACACTCGGTCGAGGAACTCGCCCCCCGCCCGGGTCTGCCGGACATGGTCTTCGCGGCGAACGGCGCGACGGTCGTGGACGGGCGGGTGCTGGGTGCCCGGTTCGCGTACCCGCAGCGCGAGGCGGAGGCGGCGGCGCATCTGGAGTGGTTCCGTGCCCGCGGGTACGGACGGATCCGCGAACCGGAGCACGTCAACGAGGGAGAGGGCGACTTCGTCGTCACGGGGTCGTACCTGCTCGCGGGCCGGGGCTTTCGCGCGAGCCCGCTCTCGCACGGGGAGGCACAGGAGTTCCTCGGCCGCCCGGTGATCGGCCTGGACCTGGTCGACCCCCGTTACTACCACCTGGACACGGCCCTCGCCGTCCTCGACGACGGCACCGACGAGATCATGTACTACCCGCCGGCCTTCTCCCCCGGCAGTCGCGAGGTCCTGCGCCGGCTGTTCCCGGACGCGCTGACCGCCACACCGGAGGACGCCGCCGCGATAGGCCTCAACGCTGTCTCGGACGGACTGCACGTGCTGCTGCCGCAGGAGGCGACGGGCCTCTTCGACCCGCTCCGGGAACGCGGATTCGTTCCCGTCGGCGTCGATCTCGGCGAGCTCCTCAAGGGCGGCGGAAGCGTGAAGTGCTGCACCCAGGAACTGCGAGGCCTGCCCGGGGCCCGGGGGTGACCCGGCAGCCGGGACGACCTGGGCAGGCCCCGGGGGTGCCCTAGGGGGCGTCCCCGGGCGGCGGCCAGGCGTCGCCCCACTCGGCGTCGCGGGCCGCCTTGTACAGCGGTCCGTGGCGCTTGGTCACCGTCTCCCGGCGCAGTGCCTCGTCCGGCTCGCACAGGTCGAGCAGGACCTGCCCCTTGCGGATCTGCGGCTTGCGCACGACGCGCGAGGGCGCCGGGGCCGGCCCGAAGCGGGTCGCGGCGACGTAGCTGAACTTCTCGTCCTCGTACGGCAGGGAGCCGCCCTTGACCTGGCGGTGCAGGGAGGAACGGGCGACCCGCGCGGAGAAGTGGCACCAGTCCTGGCCCGGGACGATGGGGCAGGCGGCGCTGTGCGGACAGGGGGCGGCGACGTGGAAGCCGGCGCCGATCAGGCGTTCGCGCGCGGCGAGGACCCGGGTGTAGCCGTCGGGGGTGCCGGGCTCGATGATCACTACCGCCCGGGCGGCGCTCGCGGCCGCGTCCACGACCGAGGCGCGGTCGTCCTCGGTGAGCTCGCCGAGGACGTACGAGACCGTGACGAGATCAGTGCTCTCGATGGTGAGCGCCGCTCCGATACGAGAGCGCTGCCACGCGGCGCCTTCCAGTTCCGGGTTGGCGGCGGCGATCTCCCGGCCGAGCGCGAGGGCCGGCTCGGCCCAGTCGAGCACGGTCACCGGACGGACGCCCTCCCAGGTCGCGTTCACCGCCCAGGTGGCCGCGCCGGTGCCGCCGCCGACGTCCACATGGCTCTCCGGCGCCCAGCCGGGCACCGCGTCCGCGAACGCCTCCAGCGCCGCGCACACCGCCTCGAACGTCGCGGGCATCCGGTACGCGGCGTACGCGGCCACGTCCGAGCGGTCCCGCAGGATCGGCGCGTGGGTCGGGGTGGTCCCCCGGTAGTTCGCGATCAGCCGCTCGACCGCCTGCGCGGCGGCCTTGGGCGGCAGACCGTCGAGCAGTCCGGCGAGGGCGCTGCGCAGGGTGTCGGCGGGGGGTACGGGGGCGTTCACGGCCCGATTCTCTCAGGTGCCGCGCATCCCCCCGTACCGGCCAGCGGCCTCTTGGAGGCGGGCGCCCCGTACCGGCGGCCGTCTCTCGGAGGCGGCGCTCCCGTACCGGCCCGGGGTCTCGGAGGCGGGCGCCCCCGACCCGCCGGGCGCCCGCTCAGGTCCCGCGCACCGCCCGCCGCAGCCGGGTGGCCGCCGCCGCCCGGGGCGCGTTGTCCGCCGGGCGGCGCCGGGGGTGGACCGTGTTGGCGAGCAGGACGAGGAACGTGTCCGTCGCCGGGTCCAGGACCAGGGAGGTGCCGGTGAACCCGGTGTGGCCGGCCGCGCCGTGGCCCGCGAGGGTGCCCATGAACCAGGGCTGGTCGAGGGCGAATCCGAGGCCGGGCGGGGTGAGGAGGAGTTCGACGAAGTCGGGGCCGAGGATGCGGGCGGGGCCGTACGAACCGCCCGCGAGCAGGGTGCGGCAGAACACGGCCAGATCGCGCGCGGTGGAGAAGAGACCGGCGTGCCCGGCCACCCCGCCGAGCGCCCAGGCGTTCTCGTCGTGCACCACACCCCGCAGCATGCCCCGGTCCGCCTTGGCCCACGGCCGCCGCTGGTCCTCCGTGGCCGCCGCGCCGGGGCAGGGTCCGAAGGCGGTGGCGTTCATCCCGAGCGGGCGCGTGATGCCGTCCCGGACGAGGACGTCGAGCCCCCGGCCGGTGACGCGTTCCAGGACGAACTGGAGGAGCAGCAGGTTGATGTCGGAGTACCGGTACTCGCCCGGCTTCGACGAGGGGGCCTCGGCCCGCAGCAGCGCCAGCCGGGCCGTGTCGTCCGGGCAGCCGTACAGCGGGAGTTCGGGGCGCAGCCCGGAGGTGTGGGTGAGCAACTGCCGTACGGTGATGCCGTGCTCGCGGGCCGCGCGGAACTCCGGCAGGTACGCGCCGACGCGCGCCTCGATGCCCAGCGTGCCGCGCTCCAGCTGCTGCACCGCGGCGACCGCCGTGAACAGCTTGGTGAGGGAGGCCAGGTCGAAGGGCGTGTGCACGGTCATCGGCACACGTGCGTGCGGCGGCAGCTCGACCCCGGTGTCCTTGTCCTCGTCGTGGGCCGTGTAGCGGACCGCCCAGCCCGCCGCCTCCTCGACGGCGATGACCGGGCCGCGCCCCGCGACCACCACGACGCCCGCCGCCCACGGGTCGTCCCCGCGGGTGAGGGCACGGACCTCGTGGACGAGCCTGCGCAGTTCACCGGCGTCGAGTCCGGCGCGTTCCGGCGTGCCGTTCCGCAGTCGTGGTGCGCTCAGTTCTCCGCCCCTTTTCCGTTCGCAGTGTGTCCCGTCCGCCCGGGACGGCACAGTCCCACGAAGCAGCCGACGGCCACCAGCGCGGCCACCAGCTGGACAACGGCCATCGGGACGGCGGTGTGCTCTCCCGCGACGCCGACGAGTGGTGAGGCGACCGCGCCGACGAGGAAGGAGGAGGTGCCGAGCAGCGCCGAGGCGGAACCGGCCGTGTGCCGTACGCGCATGAGGGCGAGCGTCTGCGTGTTGGGCAGCGCGAGACCCATGGCGGACATCAGCACGAACAGCGCGGCGGCGACCGGGGCGAGCCCGACCCGCCCGAGGGCGCCGGTGGACATGAGCAGCAGCGCGGTCGCGGCGAGGACGACGAGGGCGAGGCCGGTGGCGAGGACCTTTTCCAGGGCGACCCGGCCGACCAGCAGTTTGCCGTTGATCTGCCCGGCGATCACGAGGCCGACGGAGTTCACGCCGAAGAGCAGGCTGAAGGTCTGCGGGGAGGCGCCGTACAGGTCCTGGATCACGAACGGGGAGGCCGAGATGTAGGCGAAGAGGGCCGCGAAGGTGAAACCGCCCGCGAGCATGTACCCGGTGAAGACGCGGTCGGCGAGCAGCCGGCGCATGGCGCGCAGTGCCTCGCCGACGCCGCCGCCGTGCCGGTCCGCGGGTTCGAGGGTCTCGGGCAGTCTCGCCCAGACGAGGGCCGTCAGCGCGATGCCGACGGCGGTCAGGACCACGAACACGCCCCGCCAGTCGGTGAAGCGCAGGATCTGTCCGCCGATGAGGGGCGCGACGACCGGGGCGACGCCGGAGATCAGCATGAGGGTGGAGAAGAAGCGGGCCATCGCCACGCCGTCGTACAGGTCGCGGACGACCGCGCGGGCGATCACTATCCCGGCCGCGCCCGCGAGCCCCTGGACGAGGCGGAAGGCGACGAGCAGGCCGATGCCGGGCGCGAGGGCGCACAGCACGGTGGCGACGACGTAGACGGCGAGGCCGGCGAGCAGCGGGCGTCTGCGGCCCCACCGGTCGCTCATCGGCCCGACGACGAGCTGCCCGAGCGCCATGCCCGCGAGGCACGCGGTGAGCGTGAGCTGCACGGTGGCGGCCGGGGCGTGCAGGGAGCCGGTGACCTCCGGCAGCGAGGGGAGGTACATGTCCATCGCGAGCGGGGGTGTGGCGGTGAGCCCGCCGAGGACGAGGGTGACGAGGAGTCCGGTGCGGCGCGGACCGCGGGGTTCCGCCTGCGGCCGCGCCGGGGCGCCGGACTCGGCTCCGGCGGCCGGCGGTGACGCCTCGGCGACCGTCGGCGCGGTGCCCGCGGTCCCTGCCTCCGGTATATGCCCTCGCGGGCCCTCCTGGTCCCGCGCGGTGCGGCCACGCTCGGGCATGTGCCCCCCTCTCGGAAAGATGCGGCCCCTATGCTCTCAGTTCGAGCAGCGAGTTCGGAGTCACGGATCAAGGGGCGGGCATGACGGGCGAGCGTGAACGCGTGCGGTGGGGGATTCTGGCGACCGGCGGGATCGCCGCGGCGTTCACGGCGGACCTGGTGGACATGCCGGACGCCGAGGTGGTGGCCGTCGCCTCGCGGTCCGAGGCCCCGGCGAAGGCGTTCGCGGAGCGGTTCGGGATCCCGCGGGCGTACGGGGACTGGGCCTCGCTCGCCGCGGACGAGGACGTCGACGT
This sequence comes from Streptomyces sp. NBC_00386, assembly GCF_036063235.1. NCBI lineage: Bacteria > Bacillati > Actinomycetota > Actinomycetes > Kitasatosporales > Streptomycetaceae > Streptomyces > Streptomyces sp. NBC_00386. The sequence goes on along the minus strand of NZ_CP107950.1, from coordinate 6,643,377 downwards.
CGTGTACGTCGCCACGCCGCACTCGGCGCACCGGGTGGCCGCGGGGATGTGCCTGGAGGCGGGCCGCCATGTCCTGTGCGAGAAGGCGTTCACGCTGAACGCGCGGGAGGCCGGGGAGCTGGTCGCGCTCGCCCGGGGGAACGGCCGCTTCCTGATGGAGGCCATGTGGATGTACTGCAATCCGCTGGTCCGGCGGCTGAAGGCGCTGGTCGACGACGGGGTGATCGGTGAAGTGCGCACGGTGCAGGCCGACTTCGGTCTGGCCGGGCCGTTCCCGCCCTCGCACCGGCTGCGGGATCCCGCGCAGGGCGGCGGCGCGCTGCTCGATCTCGGCGTCTATCCGGTGTCGTTCGCGCAGCTGCTGCTCGGGGAGCCCTCGGACATCGCCGCGAGAGCAGTGCTCTCCGACGAGGGCGTCGATCTCCAGACGGGTGCGCTGCTCTCCTTCGAGAGCGGCGCTCTGGCTTCGGTGCACTGCTCCATCAACGGTGGCACTCCCGTCGCCGCCTCCGTCACCGGCTCCGCGGGCCGCATCGACATCCCGGGCGGCTTCTTCTTCCCGGAGCACTTCGTCCTGCACCGCGACGGCCGCGAGCCGGAGACCTTCCGCGCCGACCCCTCCTCCGGCCCCCGCAACAGCCTCAAGCACGAGGCCGCCGAGGTGATGCGTGCCCTGCGCGCCGGCGAGACCGAGTCCCCGCTCGTCCCGCTCGACGGCACGCTCGCCGTGATGCGGACGCTCGACACGATCCGCGAGCACGTCGGCGTCCGCTACCCCGGCGAGGCGCAGGCGTAGGGACCGGGGACCGCCGGGCCTCACGTACGGCGGGCCCCGGTGGTTCACCAAGAAACGGTCAACGCCTCAACCCTCACATACGGAAGCCGCATCTCCGGACCATATAAGCCGTTGGTGCGCTTATGCTCATCATCTCCCCCATCAGGGCTTCACAGTTGGAGCACGCGACTTCGGTACGACCACGGTCCACTCCGAGGGGGAGGTGGCAGTCGCTCCGCGGCCCGGGCGGGGGCCGGCCTCGCGCGGGACCGCGAGGCGTGCACCGGACCGCGGAGCGACTGCCCCCGTCATCAGCCCTGACGGCCGCCTTCCGCCTCGGCCGGTTCCCCGGCGGGCCGGCGCCTGCGGTTGCGCAGCGCGAGCGCGCCGCCCGCGAGGAGCGCAACCGCCGCCCCGGCCCCGCCGATCAGCCCCCACGGCGCTCCGTCGCCCTGCCCGGCGGCGGCCGGAGCCGGAGCGCCCGCCGCCGCCTTCGCCGCCTTCCGCGTGGGCTTCGCGCTCGCGCCTCCCGCGCTGAGCGGACCGACCAGCGTGCCGACCGGCTCGGCGCTCGCCCCCTTGCCGAAACCCCAGTCGAGGAGCTGCGCCGTCTCCTCGTAGACGCCGTTGCCGCCGCTCTTGGGGTGCATCACCGTGACGATCAGGGTCCGTCCGTCGCGGGTCGCCGCGCCGGTGAAGGTGTTGCCGGCATGGCTCGTGTAGCCGTTCTTCACGCCTATCAGGCCCTCGTACGGCTTCATGCCCCACGCGCCCGTCAGCAGGCGGTCGGTGTTCTGGATCTGGAAGGTCTTCTTGCCGCCGGCCGGGAAGTCCGCGGTCCTCGTCGAGCAGTAGCCGCGGAAATCGGCGTCCGCGAGACCGTGCCGGGCGAAGAGCGTCAGGTCGTACGCGGACGACAGCTGGCCCTTGTGGTCGAAGCCGTCGGGGCTGACCACATGGGTGTCCAGGGCCTGAAGGTCCTTCGCGAGCGCCTGCATCTCGGCGACCGTGGCCTCGATGCCGCCGTTCATGTGGCTGAGCACGTGCACCGCGTCGTTGCCGGAGCGCAGGAACACACCCTGCCACAACTGATCGACGGTGTAGGTGATGCCGGGCTTGACGCCGACGAGGCTGGACCCGGAGGGGACGTCGGCGAGGTCGGCGTCGACCACCTTGTACGTCCGCGTGCGCTCGAACTTCTTCAGCACGGCGTCCGCGAACAGCATCTTCAGGGTGGAGGCGGGCGCGAGACGCCGGTGCGCGTTGTACGAGGCGAGCACCTCGCCGCTGGTGTGGTCGGCGACCAGCCAGGAACGGGCGGTGAGGTGCTTGGGCAGCCCCGACGCGCCGCTCATCTGGATCCCGGCGCGGGCCAGTCTCGCACCGCCGATCGTCGTCGTGGCGTACGCGGTCGTGGCCGTCACGGCGGCGAGGGGGACGGCGGCGGCGAGGCCCAGAGCGGCACGGCGGGAGAGCCCGGAAGAATCACGCATCCCGGGACCGTACAAAGTCCGTCCGCGAAGCCTGACAGCGGGGTGACCAAGAGAAGGAACGCCGATTCCCAAGCGGGCGCAAAACCGTGCGCGGAAGCGGGACCGACCCGCCGGAACCGGCCACACGCCCACCGCAAATGCGCCGCGGCGGGCCCGCCCGCCCGTACGCGGAGCCACTCAACAGGGGTTTCCTGGCAATGATCCCTCGAAAGGCTGAGAATGGGCTGTCTGACCCAATATTGATTCCGGGGTCCGGATTCTCAGCCCTCACACATCTCTTACTCAGCCCGGCTCAAAGGTTTCTCCATAGTTTTTGGCCGCGCCCACAGGGGCGCCAAGAACCTTTGAGGAACGGGATGTTTGGCATCTATCTCAAGCGTGAGCTGAGCCGGCGCAAGAAGGCGGCGCTGGTGATCGCCATGGGTCTGGCGCTCGGTATCGCGCTGGTCATCACCGTCAACTCGGTGTCGGCCGGCATGCAGCAGGCCCAGGACAAGGTCCTGAAGTCGCTGTACGGGCTCGGCACGGACATGACGGTCACCAAGGCCCAGGCGGCACCGTCGAGCAACTCGTCGGGCCGCCCGAAGTTCGACTTCGACGCCAAGTCGGACAGCAGCAAGACACAGAGCTCGGACCGGGTGATGACCCAGGGAGGACAGTCCCTGAAGTCCTCGCTCGTCACCGAGGTCGCCGCGCAGAAGGGTGTGGCGAGCGCGGTGGGCGCGCTGAGCCTGAACGTCACCAAGGTCGACGGCTCCTTCACCCAGGGCAAGGCGAAGTCCACCACCTCGGGCTCCGGCCAGCAGGGCGGACCCGGCGGCCAGAGCAGCGGCGGCACCGGCGCGCCGCAGGTGCAGGGCGGCGGCGCCTCCTTCGACGTGAACTCCTACTCCGTCGCGGGCGTCGACGTGACCCAGCAGGACCTCGGCCCGCTGGCCACCTCGAAGATCACCACGGGCAGCACGTTCACGGCCGCGCAGACCTCCGCGAAGGTCGCGGTGCTCAGCAAGTCGTACGCCAAGGAGAACAAGTACAAGGTCGGCTCGACCTTCAAGATCTCCGGTACCAAGTACAAGGTCATCGGCATCGCGACGCCCGACAGCAGCGAGTCGACCACCGACGTCTACGTGCCGCTGAAGCAGGCCCAGACGCTCGGCGACGCCAAGAACAAGGTCACCACGATCTACGTCAAGGCGACCGACTCGAAGCAGATCTCCACGGTCAAGACGACCATCCAGAAGAACATCTCCGGGACGACCGTCACCACCTCCGCGGACCTCGCGGACACCGTCTCCGGCTCGCTGTCCACCGCCTCGAACCTCGCCACGAGCGTCGGCAAGTGGCTGTCCATCGCGGTCCTGGTCGCCGCGTTCCTGGTCGCGGCGCTGCTCACCTCCTCCGCCGTCTCCCGCCGGGTGCGCGAGTTCGGCACCCTGAAGGCGCTCGGCTGGCCCTCCCGCAAGGTCACCCGTCAGGTCGTCGGCGAGTCCATCGTGAACGGCCTGCTCGGCGGCGTCCTCGGTATCGCCCTCGGGCTCGGCGCGGCCTACACGGTCACCGCGATCAGCCCGAAGCTGACGGCGGAGCTCGGCTCCACCGGCGGCGGTGGCGGAATGGGCGGCCCCGGCGGCGGCCCCGGCGGGCCGGCGGCCTCCGCGGCCAAGAACACCGTCGACATCGCCCTGTCCGCGCCGGTCTCGCTGACCACCATCGCGCTCGCCGTGGGCCTGGCCGTCACCGGCGGTCTGATCGCCGGCGCGATGGGCGGCTGGCGCGCCTCCCGGATGCGCCCGGCGGACGCGCTCCGCAGCGTCTCGTAACCCGCCCCCGGGCCACACCCCTTGAGCCGGGGCGCCGCGGCCACTCCCCCCGGGCCGCGGCGCCCCCACCCCTTCATCCTCGGAGAAACCTCATGTACAAGCTCACCGGCGTCACCAAGCGCTACACGCGGGGCAAGGAGACGGTCGATGCCCTGCGTGGCGTCGACCTCACCATCGAGGACGGCGACCAGCTCGTCATCCAGGGCCCCACGGGCGGCGGCAAGTCGACGCTGCTCCAGATGATCGGCGGGCTCGACCGGCCGACCTCCGGCAGCGTCGAGCTGGACGGCGTGGACCTCGCCACCATCAGCGAGGCCAAGCTGACCCGGCTGCGGGCCGAGAAGATCGGCATCATCTTCCAGTCGTTCAACCTCATCCCGACGCTGACCGCGCAGGAGAACGTCGAGACCGCCCTCGTCCCCCTCGGGGTCAAGCCCGCCGAGCGGCGCGAGCGGGCCGCCGAGGCGCTCCGCTCGGTCGGCCTCGGGGAACGGCTCACGCACGTCCCGACCGAGCTGTCCGGCGGTCAGCAGCAGCGCGTGGCCATCGCCCGGGCACTGGTCAAGAAGCCCAAGGTGCTGCTCGCCGACGAGCCGACCGGCAACCTCGACGAGGGCACCCGCGACGACATCATGGGCCTGCTCGAAGGGCTGTGGCACGAGTACGGGCTGACCTTCATCATGGTCACCCACGACTCGTCCATCGCCCGCCGCGCGCCGCGCCTCGCGACCATCAAGGCCGGGCAGATCAGCCTGACCGAGCAGGCCGGGGCCCGCCGGGCCGTCCCCGGAGGGGCCGACCACCTTCAGCTCTCCGGGCAGGGGCAGTACGCGCAGCAGCCGTACGCGCCCGAGCAGTTGACGCCGGAGCAGTACGGCGCGGCCCAGGGCCACTGAGCTCCGCGGCGGCCCTGCCGCCCGCACACGCCCCGTGTCCGCCTCCGGCGCCTTCCGGAGCACCCGGGCCGCTCACCGTCCGAGCACGCCGTCGGCCTCGGTCGACCGCGCCGCGGTGAGCGGCCCTTCGGCGACCGCCCGGGAGCCGGAGCGCACCCGGACAAGGCACGGGGCGGGGCGGCCTGTGGGACAACGGGCGGGGCGACGGGCGGGAGCGACGGGCGCTCAGGCCTGGCCGGTCTCGAAGCGGCTGATCCTGCCGCCGTCGTCGACGGTGAAGCTCCACCTGGTCTTCATCTCGCCCCAGGTGTCGTTGCGGTACCGCACGAGGAGGGAACGCCCCTCGTCGGACTCGTTGTCGACGTCCATATGGCCGCGCGAGGAGAAGATCTCCCGGTCGGTCCAGTCCCCGAGGTCACGGTCGGAGCCGTCGTCCGACATGGTGGCGTCCGGCGCGAGAAGCGCCTCGAAGGCGTCCCGGTCATGGGCGTTCACCGCGGTGACGAAGGCCCGGACCGCCGGGTCGCTGAGGCGCGTTACCTGAATGGTCATGGGAGTCACCCTCACACCGGCTCCCCGCACCCGCCACCCGAACGGCGGCGCGCGCCCGTCGGTCCCGTTCGATCGGTGCGACGGTGGTCACCCGGGAGGAAACCGTTGCCGCCGTCTGGACTGGGAGTCACCGTGACCTGTATCGACCGGCGTGATCTGGGACTGCTGCTGCTCCGTCTGAGCACGGGCGGTGTCCTGGCCGCGCACGGAGCGCAGAAGCTGTTCGGCTGGTTCGGCGGCGGCGGTATCGAGGGCACCGGACAGGCCATGGAGGCCATGGGCTACGCGCCCGGGAAGGCGAGCGCCACGGCCGCGGGCCTCGCCGAGGCCGGTGGCGGCACTCTGCTGGCGCTGGGCCTCGCCACACCCGCGGCCGGTGCGGCGGCGGCCGGCGCGATGGCGGGCGCGGCGGCCGTGCACGTACCGAACGGGTTCTTCGCGCAGAGCGGTGGCTACGAGTACACGGCCTCGCTCGGACTGGCGGCGGCGGGCCTCGCGGTGACGGGTCCGGGCCGGCTGTCCCTGGACCATCTGATGGGCCACTCGGTGAACCGCGGCTGGATGGTGCCGATCGCGCTGGGTACGACGGCCGCGGTCACCGCCGTCGTCGTGGGCGTCCGGAACAAGCGGGTGCGCGCGGCGCGGGAGGGCATGCAGGAAGCCCTGTTCGACGAGTAGGAGTAGTCCCTCGCGGCCCCGGGGGATGCTCGCCCCATGGCGGCCGGAACGCGAGATCGCCCGCCCTCCCGGCCAGACCGTTCTGCTGTGCGGAATCGAGTTCCCCTACGACTCGCTGCCCGCGCAGCGCCTGTGACCCGAGGAGCTGTTCGCCGGTCCGGGCCTCCTGGGCGGCGGACATGGGAAAGGGCCTCCGACACAGGTCGAAGGCCCTTTGCCGGGCAAAGCCGCAGTCTGTGGCAGACGAGTCGGGCTGTACGCCGGGTTCTGTCGCCCGGTCGCCTCGCGGCGGCCGGGGAGACGGCCATCCATCTAGGGCCGGCGTTGCCGCCGGCCTCGTGCGGTCTACCCGCGAACTCGGGCGAGCAGCCCTCGAACGTTCGCGCAGAGCCGCCTTCTCTTCCGAGAGAGCGGCTCCTCTTGACCTTGCTCCGGGTGGGGTTTACCTAGCCGCCTGAGTCGCCTCAGGCGCTGGTGGTCTCTTACACCACCGTTTCACCCTTACCGGGAACCGGAGTTCTCGGCGGTCTACTTTCTGTGGCACTGTCCCGCGGGTCACCCCGGGTGGCCGTTAGCCACCACCCTGCCCTGTGGAGCCCGGACGTTCCTCGGGAAGGTCCACAAGGACCTCCACGCGGCCGTCCGCCCGGCTCGTCTGCCGTGCCGACCATGCTACCGGGCGGGCGGGACGCCGGGGACCGGCGGCCGCCGTGGCCAGGACGGAGCCCGCCAGGATGAGGGCGAAGGCGGCGAGGATCCCGGGAGTCAGGCGTTCGTCCAGGAAGAGGGCGCCCGCCGCGACCGCGACCGCCGGGTTGACGTACGTGATCACCGTCGCCCGGGTCGGGCCCGCCTCCTTGATCAGTTCCAGGAAGGCCACGAAGGCGACGGCCGTGCAGATGACGCCGAGGCCCGCGAGGGAGACCAGGACCTGTCCGGAAGGTATCGCCTCCGGCCGGGTGAAGGCCGCTGCGGGGGCGTAGACGAGCGCCGCCAACGCCAGGCAGGGGGCCGTCAGATGGAGCGAGGGGACGTCCTTGAGGCGGCGGGCGACGATGAGCGGCGCGGTGGCGTAGCCGACGACCGTCAGCAGCACCTCGACCAGCGACCGGGCGTCGCCGCCGGTCAGATGCGGTGCCGTGAGGACCGCGACTCCGGCCAGGCCGAGGGCGAGACCCGTGACGCGCCGGGCGCCGAGCCGTTCCGTGTCGCCGAGGAAGCGGGCCGCGGCGACGCCGACGATCGGCACACCGGCGATCAGCAGGCCCGCGGTGGAGCTGGACAGATGGCGCTCGGCGTCCGTGAGGGTCCACCAGGGGACCATGATCTCGATGACCGCGAAGGCCAGCATCGGGCGCCAGTGGGCCCGTACGGTCCCGGCCAGGCCGCCCTGGCGGATCGCGAAGGGGAGCAGCAGCACGGCGCCGACCGCACAGCGTGTGAACACCACCACCGACGGGGACACCTCGTCCACCGCCACCTTGATCATCAGATAGGGGATGCCCCAGATCACTCCCATCAGGGAGAACAGAAACCAGCCGCGTGCAGTCATACGAGCAGTCTCGGACACCTCCCCGCGGTGCGTCTTGAACGCTGTTGCGCTCCGGCGACCGGGCCGGGACTCCCTACCGCAACGGGTCCGGGGACGGGGGCGGGGGCGAGAACGGGGGCGAGGACGGGAGCACGCTCGCGCGGTACGCGGCCGGCGTCACGCCGAGCACGCGGCGGAACCAGCGGGTCAGATGCGCCTGGTCGGCGAAGCCCACGAGTCCGGCGACCTCGGCGGGGCGCAGTCCGGACTCCAGGAGCCGACGGGCCCGGTTCACCCGGTGCTGGGCCAGCCAGGCGTACGGCGGAATCCCCGTCGTCGTACGGAAGGCGCGCAGGAGCTGGTAGCGGGACAGGCCGAGGTCCGTGGCGAGGGAGGCGAGGGAGGGCGGCGCCTGGAGCTCGTCGGCCAGGCGGTCCCGTACGGCGTCGGCTATGCGCGCGGCGCCGGGGACCTCGTCGCGGTCCGGACGGGCCGTGGAGTGGCGCCGGGTCAGCGCGGCGAGCAGCCACGGGAGGCGGGACTCGGCCTCCAGCGGGTCCGGGCAGACGCTCAGTTCGGTGTGCGCGGCGCGCAGCGCGGCGGCGAGTTCGGGGTCGTCGAGCAGCGGTTCCCGGAAGTGCGGGAGGCCGCCGACGGCGCCCTCGCAGAGCAGGGACGGCTCCGCGTACAGGGCCCGGTAGGCGTAGCCGTCACAGGCGGCGGGACCGCCGGTGTGCATCTCGCCGGGGGCCAGGACGACGATGGACCCCGGGCCGGTGCGGATGTGGCCGCCGCGGTAGCCGATGAGCTCGGAGCCGCCGACGCTGACGCCGATGGTGAACTCGTCGTGGGTGTGCGGGGCGTAGCGGTGCTGGTCGAAGCGCGCGGTCAGCAGGTCCAGGGGCCGGCCGTCCCGGCCGAGGACGGTCCGGGTCCAGCGGGCCTCCTCCTTCGCGGAGTGCCGCGGGGGCCGGCGCCGTACGGTCCCGGTCGTCGCCTCTCCCCGTCCGGTCATGACCGTCCCTCTCCCTCGCCACCGTGGCCGGACGCGCTCGCCGCGTCCGCTCTACGGGGCAACACCCGCGGCCCCCGTTTCCATGCCGGAGGCCGTCGCCGGATCAGGCGGGTTCGAACTGCGCCTTCGCGGTTCCGGGGTCCGCCTGGGTGAGCCGGACCCGCAGGTGTTCGCCCAGGGGGAGTGCGGTCGTCCCGCCCGAGATCCGGGCGAAGACCGCCGGGGACTCCAGTTGCACGGTCCCGACCGTGGGGTCGTGTTCCTGTACGTCCACCACGCAGGCCTCGAAGATCTCGCCGACGCGGTCCTTGAGGAGTGCGGCCTCCACGATGTCGACGCACTCGCGCTCGACGGTGCCGGCCCGCCTGCTGCCCTCGGCCATCTCCTTGGGCAGGGCGTCCAGAGCCGCGAGGACCCACTCGGGAGTCGGCAGACCGGCGGCGGCCGCGAGGCAGATCTCCGAGGCGTAGCGGTCGACGAGCCGGCGCAGCGGGGCCGTGCAGTGGGCGTAGGGCGCGGCGACGGCGGCGTGCGCGGTGACCTCGGGCAGCACCCCGTCCCGGAAGACGGTGTATCCGGCGCCGCGCAGCAGGGTCGTGCACTCCTGGAGGAAGGCGGCGTGGTGCGGCCGGTGCGGGTCGAGGGAGCGGACGAGCTGCGCGTACGAGACGTGGTGCGGCCAGTCGATGCGCAGGGCCAGAGCGGTACGGCGCAGCCGTCCGACCGCCCCGTCCGGCGCCGCGGGCAGCGTCCGCAGCACTCCCGTGCCGTGGTCGAGCATCAGCTCGGCCGCCGTCATACCGGCGAGCAGGGAGATCTGCGCGTTCCAGCCGTCGGCGGGCAGCGGCGCCCGGTAGGCGAGTTCGTACGTCCCGTCCTTCTCGACGATCTCCTGCTCGGGCACGTTGAGCGAGATGCCGCCGCGCTCGACCTCCAGGGCCTCGCGCAGGGTGCCGACCTCCTTGAGCAGAGCGAGCGGTTCCTCCGCGGTTCCGTCGTCGATCCGGTGCTGCACGGTCGCGTAGTCCAGCTTGGCGCGGCTGCGGACCAGGGCACGGCGGACGTCGGTGACCTCGGTGCGGCCGTCCGGGCCGAGGTCGATCGTCCACAGGACGGCCGGGCAGGTCTGACCCGGGAGCAGGCTCGCGGCGCCCTCGGAGAGGCGGGTCGGATGGAGGGGGACCTTGCCGTCCGGGAAGTAGAGGGTCGTCACGCGCCGGTGCGCCTCGGCGTCCAGGGCTCCGCCGGGCGCCACGAAGGCGGCGACGTCGGCGATGGCGTACTGGACGCGGTAGCCGCCCCGCTCGCGGCGTGACAGGTGCATCGCCTGGTCGAGGTCCTCGGAGGACGGCGGGTCGATGGTGAAGAGGGGGATGTCCGTCGCGTCGTACGCGGGCAGGCGGGCCGGCCGCCCGGCCTCGGCGAGGACGTCGGCCGGGAAACTCCCGGGGACGCCGAGCTCGGTCCGCAGCGCGCGCAGAGCGGCTCGCAGCGGAGCCTGCGGGGCACCGGTGACGCGGAAGTGACGGCGGGGCATGGGTCGAGCGTAGGCCGGGGCCAACCGTTGAGCACGCGGAGAGGGGCGCCCTCCGGGCGAGGGGACCGGTTCGCGCCCGCCGCGCCGGTGCCGGTACCGCGCGGCGGGCGCAAGTTGGGGGCCCGGCAGAGTCCGGCAGACCCCGCAGACCCGGCAGACCCCGCAGGCCTGGTGGGCCCGGCAGGCCTGGTGGGCCCGGCAGGCCCGGCAGGCCCGGTGGGCCCGCAGAGTCCCGTCGGCCCCGCCGAGTCCGGCCGGGGCGGTGGGCCCTGGGCCGGGCGGAAAAGGCGGTCGGGCCGTACCCCGTAGGCTTGCGGCGGTCCGTATCCACCGTGAGGAGAACCAACCGTGCTCGTGCTGCTGCCGCCCTCCGAGGGCAAGGCACCCTCCGGCCGGGGAATCGCGCTCAAGCCGGAGTCGTTGTCCCTGCCCGGTCTCGCGGAGGCCCGTCAGGCGGTCCTCGACGAGCTGGTCGAGCTGTGCGTGGCCGACGAGGAGAAGGCCCGCGAGGTGCTCGGGCTGAGCGAGGGCCTGCGGGGCGAGATCGCGAAGAACACGGAACTGAGGACCGCGGGCACGCGCCCGGCCGGGGAGATCTACACGGGGGTCCTGTACGACGCCCTGGACCTGGCCTCGCTGGACACCGCGGCCAAGCGGCGCGCGGGCCGTTCGCTGCTCGTCTTCTCCGGGCTGTGGGGCGCGGTGCGGGTGACCGACCGGATCCCCTCGTACCGCTGCTCGATGGGCGTGAAGCTGCCGGGCGTGGGAGCGCTGGGCGCGCACTGGCGTGCGCCGATGGCCGCCGCGCTCCCCGAAGCCGCCGGCGACGGGCTCGTGCTGGACCTGCGGTCCTCGGCGTACACCGCGGCGTGGAAGCCCAAGGGCGAGGTGGCGGGGCGGACGGCGACCGTACGGGTGCTGCACGCGCAGCTGGTGGACGGGGTCGAGAAGCGTTCCGTCGTCAGCCACTTCAACAAGGCGACCAAGGGCCGGATCGTCCGCGGCCTGCTCACCGCGAACGCCGCGCCGAAGAACCCGGCGGAGCTGGTGGAGGCGCTGCGGGATCTCGGGTACACGGTGGAGGCGGAAGCCCCGGGCCGGGCGGACAGGCCGTGGGCGCTCGACGTGGTGGTGAGGGAGATCCACTGAGCGGCCGTCCGGCGACGGGCGTCCGTCGAGTGGCCGCCCTGGTGACAGGCGTCCGCTGACCGGCCGTCCGGTGACAGGGGTCCGCCGAGCGGCCGCCCGGTGACTGGTGCCGGCTGACCGGCCGGACGGCCGTCCGGCGTGCGGTGGCCGCCATTTCATCAGCGTTGCAACATGTGCAACGACCTTTGCGCATGATGAACACCCCGGGCAGGATGAGGGCATGACGTCGTCATCGCCCCCGTCTCCGCATGCCTCCGTCCTGGATCTCGCGCCCGTCGTCCCCGTCGTCGTGATCGCGGACGCCTCCGACGCGGTGCCGCTGGCGCGGGCCCTCGTAGCCGGCGGGCTGCCCGCGATCGAGGTGACGCTGCGGACCCCGGCGGCACTCGACGCGATCCGGGCCATCGCGGCCGAGGTGCCGGACGCGGTGGTGGGCGCGGGCACGGTCCTGACGCCGGAGCACGTGGCCGGGTCGGTGGCGGCGGGCGCCCGTTTCCTGGTCAGCCCCGGCTGGACGGACGGACTGCTGGACGCGATGAAGGCCTCCGGGGTGCCCTTCCTGCCGGGGGTGTCCACGACCTCCGAGGTGGTGGCGCTGCTGGAACGGGGGGTGCGCGAGATGAAGTTCTTCCCCGCGCAGGCGGCGGGCGGTACGGCCTACCTGAAGTCGCTGGCGGGGCCGCTCCCGCAAGCGCGCTTCTGCCCGACGGGGGGCATCGGCCCCGAGTGCGCGCCGGACTACCTCGCGCTCCCCAACGTGGGCTGTGTGGGCGGCAGTTGGATGCTCCCGGCCGACGCGGTCGCCGCGCGGGACTGGCGCCGGGTGGAGGACCTGGCACGGGCGGCGTCGGCACTGCGACGGTAGCCACGGCCCGTCCCGGCCCACCTCGGACGGCCCGACCCCGGCTCACCTCAGACGGTTCTGCCCCCGCTCAGAGCACAAGGCCCCGCCCCGGCTCAGCTCACACGGATGACCACCTTCCCGAAGGCCGCGCCGCTCTCGTGGCACCGGAACGCCTCCCGCACCTCGTCGAAGCCGAGGACGCGGTCCACGACCGGGCGGGTCCCGTGCAGTTCCAGGGCCCTGTTCAGGGACAGCGCCCCGGTGCCGAGGGTGAGCACGGTCTGGCCGGGGGTGAGCGCGGCTCGCCGCCCGTCAGACAGTGCCAGGCGGTCAGGTGATCAGCGCATTCGGGGTCAGCGCAGATGTGAGGTGTCGTTGAACAGCCGGACGCTCGCGTTGCCGTCCCCGTAGTACGCGACCGCCGAGAGCGACGCCGCCGACAGTTCCATCCGGAACAGGGACTCCGGCGGGGCGCCGAGGGCCAGTCGTACGAGGGTCTTGATCGGGGTGACGTGCGTGACGAGCAGGACCGTGCGGCCGGCGTGGGCGGCGATCAGCTTGTCGCGGGTGGCCGCCATGCGGTGTGCCGTCGCGGCGAAGCTCTCGCCGCCGCCGGTCGGTTCGGCCTCCGGCGAGGCGAGCCAGGCGTTCAGGTCCTCCGGGTGGCGTTCGCGCACCTCGCCGAAGGTCAGTCCCTCCCACGCGCCGAAGTCCGTCTCGCGCAGGCCGTCCTCCACGGCGACGTCGAGGCCGAGCCGGGCGGCGACGGCACCCGCGGTCTCCCGGGTCCGGGCCAGCGGGGAGGCCACGATCGCCTGGATGGTGCCGCGCGCCGCCAGCGCCGCGGCCACGCGCTCGGCCTGCTCCCTTCCCACGTCGGACAGCGACGGATCGCTGCCGCCGCTGCCCGAGAACCGCTTCTGCGGGGTCAGCGGTGTCTCGCCGTGCCGCAGCAGGACGAAGGTGGCGGGGGCGCCCATGTCCGGGGGTGCGCTCCAGCCCGCGGCGGGCGTGGTGGTCGGGGTGGCGGCCACGTTTCTCGCGGCCCGCTGATCGTCGCCCGCCTTCCCGGCTCGGCCTGCGTCTCCCGGCCCTGCGGCCCCCTCGCCGGCTTCGCCGCCGGGGGACGGGCTGCCGCCCGTGGCCGTCGCCCGGCTGCCGTCCGCCGCCGGCTGATCGCGCAGTTCCCCGCGCCCCTCACGGGGCACGTGGGGGACACCCGTCGCCGTCGCCCGGCTGCCGTCCGTCGTGGGCTGGGCGCGCAGTTCCTCGCGCCCCTTGCTGAGGGCTTCGCCGCGGGTTTCTTTCAGGGCTGCTCGGGCCTTTGCCGCGCCCGCTGTCGCGTCGCCGGGCGGGCCCGGCGGCTCGGGTGCCGTGGACCGCGTCGCCCGCGCGTTCAGCTCGGCCGTCGACGCCGAGGGCGACCAGGCCTCGCCGCGCTTGCCGGCGTCCATCGCCTCGTTGGCCAGCCGGTCCGCGTGCTTGTTCCGCTCGCGCGGCATCCACTCGTACGTGACCTGGGAGGCCGGGAGAATCCGGGCCGCCCTCGCCGCCAGGGGCTTCATGTCCGGGTGCTTGATCTTCCAGCGCCCGGACATCTGCTCCACGACGAGCTTGGAGTCCATTCGGACCCTGACCCGCGCGCTCGCGTCGAGGTCGCGGGCCGCCTCCAGACCGGCGACCAGGCCCCGGTACTCGGCGACGTTGTTGGTGGCGACGCCGATGTACTCGGCGCGCTCCGCCAGCGTCTCCCCGGTGGCCGCGTCGATGACCACGGAGCCGTATCCCGCGGGCCCCGGGTTGCCCCGGGAACCCCCGTCCGCCTCGACGATGAACTCCCGCACGAACCGGACTCCCTACAGGCCGGACTCGGACGTACGCACGAGGATGCGGTGGCAGTTCTCGCAGCGCAGCACGGTGTCGGGGGCGGCCGCCTTCACGTCGTTCACCTCGGTGATGTTGAGCTCCAGGCGGCAGCCCTCGCAGCGGCGCTGGAAGAGCCTGGCGGCGCCGACGCCACCCTGCTGGTCACGCAGCTTGGTGTACAGCTTGAGGAGATCGGCGGGCACCGAGGCCGAGATGACCTCACGCTCCTTGGTCACCGAGGCCGTCTCGCCGTCGAACTGCTCGAAGGCGGCGTCCCGGCGCGCGGTCGCGTCGTCGATCTTCGCCTGGACGGAGGAGACCCGCTCGGTCAGCTCGGCGACCCGCTCCTGGGCGGACTCGCGGCGCTCCATGACCTCCAGGACGACGTCCTCCAGGTCGCCCTGGCGCTTGGCGAGGGAGACGATCTCGCGCTGGAGGTTCTCCAGGTCCTTGGGGGAGGTGACGGCACCCGAGTCGAGGCGCTGCTGGTCGCGGACGGCGCGCTGACGCACCTGGTCGACGTCCTGCTCGGCCTTGATCTGCTCGCGGGCGCAGTCGCTCTCCTCGGTCTGCGCGGCGACGAGCAGGTCGCGCAGCTGGGTGAGGTCCTTGTTCAGCGACTCGATCTCGGCGTGCTCGGGCAGCGACCTCCGCTTGTGCGCGAGCTGCTGAAGACGGGCGTCGAGTGCCTGGACGTCGAGAAGTCGGATCTGGTCGGCGGGCGCGGCGTTCAGTTGGGGGCTCCTGATGTGTCGGTGTGTGAGGCCGCGTGGGCGGTCCAGGGGTCGGTGACCGTCCGGGAGACGTGGACGCGCAGTCCCCATCCCTTCCGGTCTGAGATCTCGTCGAGCTGGGCGGCGGCCAGCTCGCACCAGGGCCACTCGGTGGCCCAGTGCGCCGCGTCGAGCAGCGCGAGAGGACTGTGGGCGCGGGCCTCCGACACCGGGTGGTGCCGCAGGTCCGCGGTGAGGAACGCGTCCACGCCCGCGGCGCGCACGTCGTCGAAGAGGCTGTCCCCGGAGCCGCCGCTGACCGCGACGGTCCGCACCAGCGCGTCGGGGTCGCCCGCGACGCGGATGCCCTGCGCGGTGGCGGGCAGCCGCTCGGCGGCCCGGGCGGCGAGTTCGCGCACGGTGAGCGGATGGTCCAGCTCGCAGACGCGGCCGAGGCCACGGCGTCCCTCGGGGTCGGTCGCGTCGGGCACGAGGGGCCGTACGACCCGCAGGTCCAGTGCCCCGGCCAGCGCGTCGCTGACTCCCGGGTCGGCGCGGTCGGCGTTGGTGTGGGCGACGTGCAGCGCGATGTCGTTCTTGATCAGCGTGTGCACGACGCGGCCCTTGAAGGTGTCGGCCGCCACCGTCGTCGTACCGCGCAGGTAGAGCGGGTGGTGGGTGACGAGCAGGTCGGCTTCCAGTTTCACCGCCTCGTCGACGATGTCCTGGACCGGGTCGACGGCGAACAGGACGCGCGTGACGTCCTGGTCGGGGTCGCCGCAGACGGTACCGACCGCGTCCCACCCCTCGGCCCGCTCCGGAGGCCAGAGGGCGTCGAGCGCGGCGATGACTTCAGACAGACGGGGCACGGGGAAAAGGCTACCTGTCTTACGTCCCTGTCCGACCGGTCGTGGCCCACGGGCCCGTGCCGGGACGGCCGACGGACGTGCGGGACCCGTGCCGGGGCGGCCGGCGGGACGCGGATCCCGCCCGTCCCGGCGCGCGTCTTTCCGCCATGGTTCAGCACATCCGCCCCGTTCCCTCAGGCGAATCCCGACAGCGCCACCCTTATGTGTGAAGCAACAGCCTGTCGCTCCCCCGCCTGTGCGTACGAAAACTACCTTCGTCGCCGGAGGTGACCGAACGATGACGGCCGGTGCGAGAGAACCCATGGTGCGGAGCGAGCGCGCGGACGGCGGCGAGTACGGTGACAGCGCGAGCCGGTGGGCCGCTGCTCCCGTCTGTGTGATCACCGCCGACGGCACCTACGGAGCACGGCTCGCCCGCGACGGCGAGTCCTGCTACCCGGAGCGCTGGACCCTGGACGGCCCCGAGCCGTACGCCGTACCGCTGCCCGGTCCGCAGCCGGAGGAGCCGGGCAGCGAGGTGCTGCCGCTGACCGACGGCAGGGTGCTGATCCACCGGGTGAACGACAGGCGCCACGCCTTCTCCCTCCTGTATCCGACCGGGCCGGGCACCGGCGAGCTCCCGCTGGGCGCGGTGGAGTGCCCCGACGCGGGCACCGTGCTGCGGCTGCTGCCGCCCGCGCCGGACGGGGAGCGCGCATACGCCCTCGCGGTGGGCCGGGGGTCGACGGCGGTGTGGCTGGTGGCGGGCGGCGCGTTCGGCCCGGAGCACCTGGCCGAGGTGCCGGGCCACTGTTCGGGAGGGGTGTGGCTGGACGGCACGGGGCGCCTGCTCGCGCTCGACCGCTTCCAGAACGGCCGCACGAAGACCGTGGTCGTCGACCTGGAGCGCGGCGGAGAGGTGTCGCCGCTCCTCCAGATCGCCGAGCACAGCAACGACCGGCTGCTCCTCGCGGACGCGGACAGCGGGCTTCTGCTCATCCGGTCCGACGCGCCGTCCCCCGGCCGGGACCGACTCGGCTGGGGCGTGCTCGGCAGCACCCTGCCCGTCCGCTTCCCGGACTGTCTGACCGCGACGGGCTGTTCGGTCAGCCCGTTCGCGATCCAGCCGGGCCAGGTGCTGACCCCGGAGTCCTGCGCGGTCGCCCTGCGCATGGACGGGCCCGGCGGCACCTGGGTGGGTGTGTGGCGCCCGGCCGAGCGCCGGATCCACCACCGCCCGGCGCCGGAGGGCTGGTTCCCCGGCACCGGGCTGTGGACCGCTGAGGGGGTGCTCCGCCTGCCGTACGCCACGGGTGTCGTCCCGTGTGGTGTCGCCCGGCTGGAAGCGCCCGAGGGTGCGGGGAAGCCGGACACGGGGGATCCGGCTTCCCCGGGTCTCCCCGCACCGCGGCCGGTCCCGCTCCAGCAGGCACACCTGCGGACGGGCCGGCCGGCCGGTCGGCCGCACCCGGCCCCGGGAACCGAGCCGCCCCGGGCGCTCCCGGTCCAGCCGGCCCTGGGCAGCGGCACCGCCCGCGCCCCGGAGGGCGAAGCGGTCCGCGCCCTCGACGGACACCGGGTGCCGTCCGCCGGTCCGTCCGACGGTACGGGCCCCGCGCCCGGGAGCCGGGAGCCGTTGTCGACGGTGACGAGCCTCGCCCCCAGGACGTCCCCCGCCGCAGCGCGGCGGGCGGACACCAACCCCGGCCACGAGCCCGGCGGGACGCTCCCGCCGGTCGCACGGCCCGTCGACGGACAGTCCGAACCACCCCTGCCGGTCGTGCGACGCGCCCTCGAATCCGGCGAACCGGCGGCCCGGCCCCAGCCGAGCCGCTGGACCAGGGTTTCCCTGACACCCGCAGCCGCAGCCGCACCCGCACCGGAGCGCCGGGCCGAGCCCGCCGGAACACCCACGACCCAGGCGAACCTCTGGACCAAGGTCGCCGAAACGCCCCCACCCGGCATGGGCCTCAGGACCAGGGCCGACGGGACGCTCCCGGGCGGCATGACCGTCGTCGTCGAAACGGCACAGCCGCTCCCCCCGGTCACGAGAGTCGGTGCCGGTCCCGACACCGGGACCACGGCCGCCACCGGGGCCGACACCCATCCGGGTCGGAGGGCCGGCGCCGCTGCCGTCACGCATGCCGGTAACGGTGCCGGTGTCACCGCGAGTACCCGTGCCGGCGACGGAACCCCGTCCGTCGAAGGACCCCTCCCGGCCGAACCGCTCCCGCCCGCCTCAGGCCACCGCGCCCGGACCGCCGAGCCGCTCCCGGCCGTCGCGGGCCCCGGTCACGGGACCACCGGCCCCCTCCCTGCCGTCGCGAGCCCCTCCGCCGAGCCGTTCCCGCCGAACCCGTGGGCGGGCGTCACCAGCGTCGCCGGGGCCTCCACCCCCGAGCCCGGTCTCTGGACCAAGGTCGCCGAGACGCCCCCGCACGGCATGAACCTCGGCACCCGGGCCGGTACAACACCCGCGGGCGGCACCGTTCTCGGGGACGGGACCACCGACGCGCTGTCGGTCGTCGGCGAGTTCAGGGGCCAGGTGGTCCTGAGGCCCGCGGTCGGCCGTCCGGGGTCCGACACCCGACCGGCCTCGGCGCTCACCACCGTGGCGGGGACCCTCGCCGCCCTGCCGCGGACGCCCGCGGAATCCGGGGGTCCGTGTGTACCCGCCCACACGGACGAGGAGAAAAGGGGCAGTACGGGCGAAGAAACGTCACCCTCCGACTCCCGCGCGATGACCGCACGTTAGACTCCCCCGGCTGTAAAGAAGGATCTTGCATACGGGGTGAACACTTCAATGAACGACTCGAGCACCATGGAAGCACCGGGCACGGACGTCCACGAGACGTCTGCGGCCCGGTCCGAAGGCCACGGCAGACACCGCGGCCCGGTCTCCGGCCACGACGGCGAGGCGCCCCCTCGGGGCCGCCACCGCAAGCCGTCCGGCCAGCCGGCCACGACGGTCTGACGGACCTCACGGCAAGCCGAAACCGGGATACAGCCCCGCTCGCACCATGGCGAGCGGGGCTGTATCCGTATGGGTCGCATGGGTCTCTCACCGACGGACGTCTGCTCAGCGGGGAGAGCCCTCCCGCTTGAGCCCCAGCACCTCCATCGCCGCGAACGTCTCACCGCTCGGGCGCTGCGCGTAGTACGGGGTGAGCAGCGCGTCGAGTTCGTCGTGGCTGAACGTGTCCTGCTTGCTGTCGAACTTCGCGGCCACCCGCGGGCGTTCGACGACCGCGACCATCCCTCCGTGCACGACGAGGAGCTGCCCGTTGACGTGCCCGGCGGCGGGCGAGGCCAAGTAGCCGACGAGCGGGGCGACATGCTCGGGGGCGAGCGGGTCCAGGCCCTCGTCGGGCTGTCCGAGTCCGGCGAAGACGTCCTCCGTCATACGGGTGCGGGCACGCGGGCAGATGACGTTGGCCGTGACGCCGTACTTGGCGAGCGCCAGCGCCGTCGAGGTGGTCAGACCGACGATCCCGCCTTTCGCCGCCGCGTAGTTGGGCTGTCCGGCGGAGCCCGCGAGGAAGGCTTCCGACGAGGTGTTCACGATCCGTCCGTAGACGGGCCCGTCGGCCGCCTTGGCGCGGGTACGCCAGTGCGCGGAGGCGAAGTGGGTGGTGTTGAAGTGGCCTTTGAGATGGACCCTGATGACCGAGTCCCACTCGTCCTCGGTCATCGAGAAGACCATCCGGTCGCGCAGGATGCCCGCGTTGTTGACGAGGATGTCCAGTCTCCCGAACTCCGCGACGGCCGACTCGACCAGTTCGCGGGCCTGTTCGTGATCGGCGACGTCCCCGGTGTGGGCTGTGGCCCGGCCGCCCGCCGCACGGATCTCGGCGGCGACCTCCTCGGCCGGGGTGGCCGAGGACTCGCCCGACCCGTCCCGTCCTGGCTGTCCGTAGTCGTTGACGACGACGGCCGCGCCCAGCCGGCCGAGTTCCAGCGCCTCGGCCCGGCCGAGCCCGCGGCCCGCGCCGGTGACGATCGCGGTGAGCCCTTCGAGTGGCAGTGACATCAGGGTCCTTAGCGGTTGGGGTGGAGGTCCGCACCGGAGCGGTTGTGGTGGAGGTCCGCGCCGGCGGCCGCCCGGGTCAGATCTCGATGCACGTCCGGAGTGCGGTGCCCGAACGCATCTGGTCGAGCGCCTCGTTGATCCCGGCCAGCGGCACACGGTGGGTGATCAGGCCTTCGAGGTCGATGCGGCCCGCGCGCCACAGGGCGATCGTGCGCTCGTACGACCGCAGGACGTCCCCGCCGCCGTACATGGAGGGCAGGATGCGCTTCTCGTCGAAGAACAGCTCGAACATGTTGAGCTGGAGAAAGTCGTCCATGGCGCCCGCGCCGACGACCACGAGGGTGCCACCGCGGCGGGTGTGGTCGTAGGCGGTGCGCGCGGTGGCGGACTTGCCGACGACCTCGAAGACGTAGTCGAAGCCCTCGCCCGCGGTCACCGACTGTTTGGCGTCGGCGAGTTCGTCGGGCGAGACGGCCTTGGTGGCGCCGAAGCCGAGGGCGGCCTCCCGGCGTGAGGCGACCGGGTCGACGGCGACGATCTCCGCGGCCCCCATGAGCCGGGCGCCCTGGATCGCGGAGACGCCGACGCCTCCGCAGCCGATGACGGCGACCGACGAACCGGCCTCCACGTCCGCGGTGTTGAGGGCGGCGCCGAGTCCGGTGGTGACGCCGCAGCCGATCAGGGCGGCGATGTCGAAGGGCACGTCGTCGGGGATGGGGACCGCGCAGCCCGCGGCGACGACCACCTCCTCGGCGAAGGTGCCGGTGCCGGCGAAGCCGAAGACGTCACCGCCGGGGCGCTTGAAGTTGGGGGTGCCCGCGTTCATGAATCCGGCCAGGCACAGTTCGGTCTGACCCCGCTTGCAGGCCGGACAGGCGTTGCAGGCGGGAAGCCAGCAGATGACGACACGGTCGCCGGGCTTCACATGGGTGACGCCCTCGCCGACCTCGGTGATCTCGCCGGCGCCCTCGTGCCCGGGCACGAACGGCGCGGGCTGGGGCAGCACACCGTTCATCGCGGACAGGTCCGAGTGGCACAGTCCCGTGGCCCGCACGCGGACCCGCACCTTGCCGGGTCCGAAGCCCACCGCCTCGACGTCGTCGAGGACCTCGAGTTTGTCCTGGCCTATCTCGTGCAGTACGGCTGCGCGCATGGTGCGGCTCCCCTCGGGACGGTTCGTACGGGTGTCAGACGTGTTCGACGACGGTGTCGGCGAGGACCGGCGCGTCGTCCCGCTCGACCGCGCTCACCGCCACCCGGACCCGGCCGTCGCTCCGCCACATCCGGATGCGCAGGGTCTCGCCGGGGAAGACGACTCCGGCGAAACGGGTGGTGTACGAGCGGACGCGGGTCACGTCGCCGCCGAGCAGGGTGTCGACGACGGCCTTGAGCGTCATGCCGTACGTGCACAGCCCGTGCAGGATGGGCCGGTCGAACCCGGCGAGCTTGGCGAACTCGGGGTCGGCGTGCAGCGGGTTCCAGTCCCCGGACAGCCGGTAGAGCAGGGCCTGGTCCTCGCGGACCGGGCGTTCCACGGTTCGCTCCGGCGGGCCGGCGGGGGCTTCGAGGCGGGTGCCCGGTCCGCGGTCGCCGCCCCAGCCGCCTTCTCCGCGTACGAAGATCTGGGCGTCGTTGGTCCACAACGGGCCCTCGGCGTCCGCCACTTCGGTGCGCATGACGAGGATGGCGGCGGTGCCCTTGTCGTAGACCGCGGCGATGCGCCCGGTGGCGGTGGCCGTGCCCTCGGCGGGGATCGGGCGGTGCAGCCGGACGCTCTGGCCGCCGTGCAGGACGCGGGCGAGGTCGACGTCGACGCCGGGCATCGAGAGTCCGCTGATCACTCCCGGTGAGCCGGCGCCCGCGACGGTGGCGAAGCTCGGCAGGACGTGCAGCCTGGATTCGAGGGTGTACCGCAGTTCGTCGGGGTCGGTCGCGGGGACGCCCGCGCCCAGGCCCAGATGGTAGAGCTGGACGTCCTTGTGGCTCCAGGCGATCTCGCCGGTCCGCGGTTCCGCTGCGACGGCCTTGGCGGCGTCAATGGGCATGGGGCTCCTGACTCGACTGCGCGAAAGACCTCGATGCGGCCGTCCGCACCGTCGGCCGCACCGAGGTCGACACTGGGCCGTGGAACCCGCTCGTTCTAGAACGCGTTCCAGTCCGGCGCACCCTTGTATAGCCCAGCGTCCAGCACTTGTGAAGACTACTGACGCCATGTCAGATCGAGTGGCCGTACCGGTCCTTCAGGGGAACGCGTCGCGACGACGGCCGTGACATTTGTCCCGGCCGATCGCCGACAAGTGCCTCTGCCGGGGCACCGCCCCGGACCCCTAGCGTCGTTCTCATGACACGGACAACGGGGACGACGGCGCGCAAGCCGCGGGGAACGTCCGCACCGCCGCCGGCGGGGACGGCACCGGCAGTGCGCTTCAGGGGCGCGGTCAAGACGTTCGGCGACGTGCGCGCCGTGGACGGTCTCGACCTCGACGTGGCGAGCGGCGAGACGGTGGCGCTGCTGGGCCGCAACGGCGCGGGCAAGTCGACGGCGATCTCCCTGCTGCTCGGGCTGAACGAGCCGGACGAGGGTTCGGTGGCGCTCTTCGGCTGCAGCCCGCAGGAGTCGGTGCGCGCCGGACGGGTCGGCGCGATGCTCCAGGACGCCCGGCCGGTGCCGCGGGTCACCGTCCAGGAGCTGGTGTCCTTCGTGGCGGGTCGCTACCCGGCACCCCTGCCGGTGGCCGAGGCACTGCGGCTCGCGGGCATCACGGAACTGGCCGGGCGGCGCGTCGACCGGCTGTCGGGAGGGCAGGCGCAGCGGGTGCGGTTCGCGGTGGCGCTCGCCGGCGATCCCGCGCTGATCGTGCTCGACGAACCCACCGCCGCGCTCGACGTGGAGGCACGGCACGCGTTCTGGGAGTCGATGCGGGCCTACGCCCGGCGCGGCCACACCGTGCTGTTCTCCACGCACTACCTGGAGGAGGCCGACGCGCACGCCGACCGGATCGTCGTCGTGGACCGGGGGCGGATCGTCGCGAACGGGACCGGGGAGGAGCTCAGGCGGTCGGCTGGCGGCAATCTGGTCTCCTTCGACCTGGCGGGGCTCGGCTCGGAGGGCCTGGCGCTGCTGCCCGGCGTGGTGGCCGTGGAGGTGCGCGGGCAGCGGGCCCGGCTGCGCACGGACGATTCGGACGCGACGGTGATCGCGCTGGCCGAGCGGGGGGCGATACGCGGCCTGGAGGTCGTCCCCGCGTCCCTGGACGACGCGTTCATGGCCCTCACCGCACCCACCTCGCACGATCGGGAGAAGGCGTGATGTTCGACTATCTGCGGCTCGAAGTGCGCCGGACGCTGCGCGACACCGGCTTCGTGATCGGCGGCGTCGCGATGCCGGTGATGATGTATCTGCTGTTCACCAACCTCGGCGGTGGCGACGACGGCGCGTGGAGGACGGCGTCGATGGTCGGCATGGCCGCGTACGGGGCGGTCGGCTCGGCGCTGAACACGGGCGGCGGGGTCTCCGAGGACAAGGTGACCGGCTGGCTGCGGCTGCTCCGGGTGACCCCGATGACGTCGCGCGAGGTGGTGCTCGGGCGGGCGCTGACCGGTTCGGTGACCGTGCTGCCCGCGATCGTCGCGGTGCTCGCGGCCGGCGGCCTGGTCAACGGCGTACGGCTGGACGCCTGGCAGTGGGCCGCGACGGCCCTGCTGCTGTGGCTCGGCTCGGTCCCCTTCACCCTGCTGGGCCTCGGCAACGGGTACCGGATGACCGCGCAGACGACGGGTGTCGCGAACATGGTGTGCAATCTGGGGCTGGCGGTGGTCGGCGGCCTGTGGTTCCCGCTCGCCCTCTTCCCCGGCTGGCTGCGCTCGGTCTCCGCGTACACGCCCACGAACCGCTTCGCGCAGCTCGGCGTGTCGGTCACCGAGGGCCGGGCGCCGGACCTCACGGCGGTGGCGGTGCTGATCGCCTGGCTGCTGGCGTTCGGTTCGTACGCCGTGCTCTCGTACCGTCGATCCGCACGAACTGTCTGAACGGGGAGCGGGACATGTCCTGGATGAGAGGCATCGGCTGCCAGGTCCGCGCGCTGCGGGCCGACCGGAGGCGTTGGAAGGCCGACATGGAACGGTTCAAGGCCGAGCGGCGCGCCGCCCGCGGGAGCGACGGCGAGACGCCCGAGTACCCGGGCCCGCCGCCGACCGGCTTCGCGCTGCTGCCGTGGCTGCTGATGGGGATGGGGGCCTTCTCCAACCTCTTCCAGGGCAGGACACCGCAGCCCTGGGTCGGCGCACTGGGCCTGTTCGTCTTCAACTCGCTGTACATCTACGTGACGTTCCGCGCGTTCGTGAAGTCGAAGCGGGAGGCCCGCTCCACCCGGGTCGCGCTCGTCCTGATGGGGGTGATCACCTTCGCGCTGGCCCTCGGGTACGGCGGAAGCTGGCTGTTCTTCTTCCCGCTGCTCGGGCTGGCCACCGGGGCGGTGGTGCGCGGCCCCTGGCTCGGGAGGATCGGGCTCGCTCTGACGGCGGTCGCCGCTGCGGTCTCCGTCGTCCGGGCGGGCTGGGACGCGGTGAACGTCGCCTACGGCACCTTCCTGTCCACGATGGTGACGGCCGCGATCCTCTCCCTGTCCGAGGCGGTACGCGAACTGCGTTCGGCCCGCGAGGAGTTGGCGCGCCGGGCGGTGGAGAAGGAGCGGATGCGCTTCTCGCGCGACCTGCACGACCTGCTCGGGCACACGCTCTCCGTGATCGTGGTGAAGTCGGAGGCGGCCCGTCGCCTCGCTCCCCGCGATCTGGACGCGGCACTCGTGCAGGTCACGGACATCGAGTCGGTCGGCAGGCAGGCGCTGACGGAGATCCGCGAGGCGGTCACCGGCTATCGCGAGGGCAGCCTCGCCACGGAGCTGGAAGGCGCCCGCTCGGCCTTGTCCGCCGCGCGGGTGGAGCCGGTCGTCCGGCAGTCGGGGCCGCCCCTGGTCCCGCAGACCGAGGCCCTGCTCGGCTGGGTGCTGCGTGAGGCCGTCACCAACGTCGTACGCCACAGCGACGCCACGCGCTGCGAGATCACCGTGGACGGAACCGCGGACCTCGTCCGTCTGACCGTCTCGGACAACGGCACCGACGCCTCCCCGGCGGATCCCGAGCCGGGCATCGGCGGCACCGGCCTCAAGGGTCTCACCGAACGCCTCGCGACGGCCGGCGGCTCCCTGCGGGCGGGACGGACTCCGCGCGGCGGCTTCGAGGTGCGGGCCGAACTCCCCGTGGAGGCGGTGGATCTGACGGAGGCGTCGGTGTGAGCGGCACCCCCTCGAAGGGGGCGGCGGGCCGGGCCCTCACGGGCCGGCCCGCCGCCGCGTTTCGGCCGGGCGGCTACGGAGCCCAGGGGGCCGTGACGGCCCAGCTCACGTCGTCCGTCCACGAGGTGGCGCTGTCGAAGGCGTTCGAGCCGCCGTTGCTCGCTATGTAGACGTTGTAGTTGTAGTGCCGGAGGTATCTCGTCGGGTAGTTGTACGACGCGAACGAGGTCCCCGTACCGCTCTTGCCGGTCCCGGCGCAGAACGTGGCGTCCTGTCTGAACTGCGTGGTGCCGGTCATGGGTTGCCGGAGGAGCTGGTAGTTGTAGTGCCGCAGGAAGTCGCCCGGGTAGTTCCGTGACTCGAAGGAGTAGCAGGAGCTGTCGGCGAGACCCCGGCGGACGATCCAGGTGGCGTCGCTCTTGTCGAGTGCCGAACTGCTCGACGTGATCGCCGAGACGACCGCCGCGTTGGCCTGGTGGCGGATGTAGTCGGCCGTGCAGCACGAGGTGGTCGCGCGCAGCGAGATCTCGGACCCGGCCGTCAGCGAGCCGGTGACGCCGGTCGAGCCGCCGTAGCCGACGGAGACGATGTTCGACTGCACCAGGTTGTCCGCGGCGTCCGTCGGGATGCCCGAGGTCATGACGCCCTCGAAGAAGGACCCGATGGAGCCGTTGCTGTTGTCGCCGCCGGTGCCCAGGACGATCGCGCCCTCCTGGTGCATGGGCGAGTAGCCTCCGGCGGTGGGTTCACCCCCGGAATAGGTGGTCGTGAGACTGCCCGATTGGGCGTTGCCGTATTTCAGCGCGAAATGGTCCTGACCGTTGTTTTTCAGCAAAGCGGTCACGAAGGGCATCGCGCCGGTCCCGGTGTTCGACGTGTTCTTGCTGTATCCGGCGTCCGACTGGAAGAGCCCGTTCTCCAGGTCGGCCTGCACCCAGGGACCTCCGCCGTAGCAGGGCGAGAACCAGCACTCGGTGCCGAAGTTGATCGCGTCCATGTGGCCGTTGCCGGTGTCCAGGTTGTTGGTCTCGGCGTTGCCGTAGTCGAAACAGCAGCTGCCGTTGACGTGGGTGCCGGAGGTCACCATGTACATTCCCTCGGCGGCACCGTTCGTGGCGACTCCCGAGGTGGAGTTGTCCCGGTAGCCCATGCCGGCCGAGATCTCCAGACCGTAGACCTGGTGGCCGCCGGCGGTCACCGGCAGCGCGTCCGCGGGCGCCCCGACATCGGCCGCGCCCGCCCCGCCCGCACCCTCGATCGTGAGGTCGTTGTGGCGCGAGGACTGGTCGTAGATCTGCGTGATGATGCAGGTGGTGCCGTTGCAGAAGGAGTCCTGCGCCGCCGCGTTCGCGTATCCGCCGGCCGCCAGGAGACCGATGTTCGCGGTGGCACTGTCGGAGGCGCGCTGCACCTGGTAGAGCGAGCCGTTGTACGACGAGTAGAGCGCCCTGACGAGGCTGTGCGCGGCGACACAGGGGGTGCCCGCGGTGGCGTAGATGTCGCAGGGGAGCGACCCCGCGGCGGTGGCCTGCGGCGCGCCGACGGCGAACGCGACGACGGCCGCCAACACCGACAGCACGGCCAGAACCGTGTTTCTGAGGCGCTGTAAGCGCACGAAGGATGACATCACGGTGCACCTCTTCCGTTCCTTGTAGGACAGTGCGGGTGCCCGGTTCGATATACCGGACATTGTTCGATCGAGATACCGAACCAATTCGCGGTCGAAATTCCGAACGTTTGCGGAAAGCGGCCCGGCTCAGGAATGGCAAAGGGGGGCGCTGAATTCCGAGGCGATTATTTGCCCGTGACCGAGGACCGTCAAGACGCGCGGACAGAAACCCCACGATTTTTCGGAAGACCGCCGGAGCGTGCGGAACGGGCGGCCGGGCACCCCTCTCGCCTTACGCTTGGCCGCGTGAACGAGATGCCCCGGGACCACCGGCCCGCCAAGTCCGTCCGTGTCCTGCTCGCCGAGGACCAGCAGATGATGCGCGGGGCGCTCGCCCTGCTGCTCGGGATGGAGCCGGACATCGAGGTGGTCGCGCAGGTGTCAGCGGGGGACGAGATCGTGGACACTGCGCTGGTCAGCAGGCCCGATGTGGCCCTGCTGGACATCGAGTTGCCGGGGATGAGCGGGCTGGACGCCGCCGCCGAACTGCGTGAGCAGGTGCCCGACTGCCAGGTGCTCATCCTCACCACGTTCGGCCGACCCGGCTATCTGCGGCGGGCCATGGAGGCGGGTGCCGCCGGGTTCCTGGTCAAGGACGGGCCCGTGGAGGAACTGGCCGAGGCGATCCGCCGGGTGCTGACCGGGGAGACCGTCATCGATCCGGCGCTCGCCGCCGCCGCGCTGAGCGCCGGGCCCAATCCGCTCACGGCCCGCGAGTGCGACGTGCTGAAGGCCTCGGTGGACGGCGCCACCGTCGCCGACATCGCCGGCAAGCTGCACCTCTCCGAGTCCACCGTCCGCAACTACCTGTCCTCCGCCATCGGCAAGACGGGCACCCGCAACCGCATGGAGGCGATGCGGGAGGCCCGCCAACAGGGGTGGCTGTAGGGCCTGTTCGTGCGGATCGTGCGGATCGTGCGGATCGTGCGGATCGTGCGGATCATGCGGATCGTGCGGATCGTGCGGATCGTGCGGGTGGCCCGCCGTCGGGTCCGGCGGCGGGCCACCCGCACGGTCACTCCTCGCCCGCCTTCGCTACTTCGTCACCTTCGCCGTCCCGGACCCGACGTGCTTGCCTTCCGGCGCCACGCACACGAACCAGTTCGGCCGGGAGCCGTCCACCGGCCGGATCAGATCCTCGTAGGACGAGCCGAGGT
This sequence comes from Streptomyces sp. NBC_00386, assembly GCF_036063235.1. Classification (NCBI taxonomy): domain Bacteria; kingdom Bacillati; phylum Actinomycetota; class Actinomycetes; order Kitasatosporales; family Streptomycetaceae; genus Streptomyces; species Streptomyces sp. NBC_00386. The sequence continues at coordinate 6,615,510 of NZ_CP107950.1, read as the reverse complement.
CGGTTCCCGGGGCGGCCTTCCCGGCCTTGATCGTCGTGCCGTCGTCCCAGGTGTAGGTGACCTCCTGGGCGGTCGTTGCGACCTTGCCGATCACCAGCAGCCGAGAGGCCCCCGCCGTACCGGCCCGGCCGATCCGCAGCGGCACCAACGCGGCCTCGATGTCCGTGCCCGACAACGAGTCGTCCTTCTCGACCGGCCCGTCGAGCACCGTTTCCGGGCTGTCGTCCCCCCCGAAGAGGCGGACGAACACCCAGCCCTTGCCGATGAGGTCCGAGGCGACCTGGGTGCCCGTCGGCGTGAGGGCGTACTCGCTCATCCTGGACCGCTGGTACTGCGCCTCCGTCTCGTTCTTCGACGCCCCCCAGACGATGACCTCGACGCTCCACTCCTTGCCGTGTTCGGTCCCGCGCGCCACGGTGGTCGCCTGCGGCTCGTACACGTGCCGCTGCTCCGGCGTCGACGGCGCGGTCACGGCCGGCTCGACCCGCCTGCCACCGTCGTCCCCGCCCGCACCTCCCGCCAGCGCCAGGGCCCCCGTGGACCCGGCGACGACCAGGGCGACCGCCGCCGCCGTCGCCCAGCGGCGCGCCCTGCGGCGACGGCCGCCGCGCAGCACCGCCTGGTAGGGGGCCACACCGATCTCGACCTCGTCCGCCGCCTCGGCCAGCAGGAAGGAGATGTCCGCGTCCGTCGCCATGTCGTGAGTCGTCTCCCGGTCCGCGCTCATCAGATCCGCCCTCCTTGCGCCACCGCGTCCACCAGCCCCGGTACGACACGGAGTTTCGCGATTCCCTTGGCCGCGTTGCTCTTCACCGCGCCCACCGAGCAGCCCATCGCCTCGGCCGCCTGGCTCTCGCTCAGGTCCTCCCAGTAGCGCAGGACCACCGCCTCGCGCTGACGCGGGGGCAGTTGGGACAGCGCGGCGATCAGGGTGCCGCGGTCGTCGGCGCGCGCGATCGGGTCGGCGCTGTCGGGGACCTCGCGTCCGATCCCCGAATCGTCCTTCGGCGCGAGGAACTCCTTGAGTTTTCGCCGGTGTCTTCGGGCGTGCGCGTTGATCATCACGCGCCGCACGTACGCCTCCGGTTCGTCGGCCGAACCGACCCTGCGCCATGCCACGTACACCTGCTCCAGCGTCGTCTGGACCAGGTCCTCCGCGGCGTGCTGCTCCCCCGTCAGGAGAAACGCCGTACGCATCAGCCGCGGCCAGCGGCCGACGACAAAGCTCTGGAACTCCTCGTCCCGAGCCTGTTTCCGATCCCCCATGAGCACCTCCTAGATGTTTGAAGGAGTCCACGGGCACCGGATTTCGTTGCCTCACCGCCGCGAGATACTCCGCGGCAGCCAAAGCAGCATCAGGACCGCCCCGGCCAGCAGCATCACGCCGCTGACGCGGAACGCCAGCGCGTACCCGGCGGTCAGGGCCTCCCCCGAGACGCTTCCCCCGGTACGGGACGCGGCGATCGTGGACATGACCGCGAGCCCCAGCGAACCGCCCATCACCCGTGAGGTGTTGACCAGGCCCGAGACCACTCCCGCGTCCTCCGGCGCCGCGCCCGAGGTCGCGACCGCGGCCAGCGGTGTCGCGGCCAGGCCGGCGCCGGCCATCATCAGGATGCCGGGGAACATGATGGCCGTGAGGTACGGGCCGTCCGCCGTCATGGTCGACTGCCAGCCGAACCCGGCCGCGGCGAGGAGCGTGCCGAGGACCGCCACGTTGCGCGCGCCGACGACCGGCATGAGGCGGGGCGCCGACTTCGAGCCGATGACGACGGCGAGCGAGCTCGGCACCAGGGCGAGGCCCGCGCCCAGCGGCGAGTAGCCGAGCACGTTCTGCGCGTACAGCGTCATGAAGAACCACATGCAGAACATCGCCGAGCCGGAGACGAACACGGCCGCGTTCGCCGACGACACCGACCGCAGCCGCAGCAGCTTCAGCGGCATCAGGGGCGCCCTCGTCCGCGCCTCGACGACCAGGAAGAGCCCGATGAGGGCCGCTCCCGCGCACAGCGGTACGAGCGTCGCCGCCGCGGTCCAGCCCTCGGCCTCCGTCTGCACGATCCCGTACGCCAGGGTCGCGAGTCCCGCGGTCACCAGGAGCGCGCCCGGCAGGTCGAGCCGTCGCCCGTCCCCCGCCCTGCTCTCCGGCAGCCACCGCGCCGCACCGGCCAGCACCACCGCGCCGACGGGCACGTTGATGAGGAGCACCCAGCGCCACGACAGTCCGTCGACCAGCAGTCCGCCGACGAGTCCGCCCGCCGCGCCGCCGCCGGCGCCCACGGCGGTCCAGGTCGCGATGGCCCGCGCGCGGGCGGCGCCCTCGGGCACGGCCGACGTCAGGATCGTCAGCGTCGAGGGCGCGAGCACCGCGGCCCCCAGGCCCTGCGCGGCGCGGGCGAGCAGCAGTTGGGTGCCCTCCTGGGCGAGGCCGCCGGCGACCGAGGCGAGCGTGAAGAGCGCGAGGCCCACCAGGAACATCCGCTTGCGCCCGTACAGGTCACCGGCCCGCCCGCCGAGGAGCATGGATCCGGCGAAGGCGATGGAGTAGGCGTTCACCACCCACTGGAGTCCGGGGGCGCTCAGCCCCAGGTCGGCCCGCATGGAGGGCAGGGCCACATTGACGACGGACACGTCCAGGACGACCAGGAACTGTCCGGCACACGCGAGCGCGATCACCACCCAGGTGGGCGGGGCGGCAGGGGCGGATGTCCGGATGTCTTCAGCGGCTCGGAGCATGGCTGTCATGCTCTCAACCCGCTTACACCCCTTGCATCAGGATTTCGACGCAGACCGGCGTACGGCATGGGACCTAGGACCGGTCAGGCTCCCGCGCGCAGCAGCGTGACCACCGCCGCGCCGCCCAGCCCGATGTTGTGCGCGAGTCCGACCCGCGCCCCCCGGACCTGGCGCGCCTCGGCCTGTCCCCGCAACTGCCAGACCAGCTCGGCCACCTGGGCGATCCCGGTGGCACCCAGCGGATGGCCCTTGGAGATCAGCCCGCCGGAGGGATTCACCACCCAGCGCCCGCCGTACGTCGTCGCGCCCGACTCGACGAGTGCGCCCGACTCGCCCTCCGCGCACATGCCGAGCGCCTCGTAGGTCAGCAGTTCGTTGACGGAGAAGCAGTCGTGGAGCTCCACGACGTCCACGTCCTCGATGCCGAGTCCGGAGCGCTCGTAGACCTGGCGCGCGGCCTCCCGCGACATCGGCTGCCCGACGACGTCGACGCAGGAGCCGGAGGCGAAGGACTCCTCGGTGTCGGTGGTCATCGCCTGCGCGACGATCTCGACCGCCCTGTCCTCCAGCGCGTGCCGTTCGGCGAACCGTTCGGACACGACGACGGCCGCGGCGGCCCCGTCGGAGGTGGGTGAGCACTGGAGCCGGGTCAGCGGCCGGTGGACGGCCTTCGCGGCGAGGATCTCCTCGACGGAGTACACGTCCTGGAACTGGGCGTACGGGTTGTTCGCGGAGTGGCGGTGGTTCTTGGCGCCGACGGCGGCGAGCTGGGCCTCGGTCGTGCCGTACCGCTCCATGTGCTCGCGGGCCGCGTCGCCGAAGATCTGCGCGGTGGGCGGGGACATCTCGAAGCCGTGCCGGGCGGCCATGACTCCGTAGTGGCGGGCGACGGGTGACGTGGCGAAGTCCCCGCCGTCGGCGCCCGATCCGAGCGAGCCCCGCTTCATCTTCTCGAAGCCCAGCGCGAGGACGCAGTCGCTGATGCCGCCCTCGACGAACTGCCGGGCCAGCATCAACGCGCTCGCTCCGGTGGCGCAGTTGTTGTTGACGTTGTAGACGGGCACGCCGGTCAGACCGAGTTCGTAGGCGGCGCGCTGGCCGGCGGTGGACGCCTGGAAGCAGTAGCCGACGGGGACCTGTTCCACGTCCGTGTACGAGATCCCCGCGTCGGCCAGGGCGCCGGAGCCGGCCTCCCGGACCATGTCCCAGTACTGCCAGTCCCGGGTCTCGGGCTTCTCGAACCTGGTCATTCCGACACCGACGACGTACGACTTCATGGCGCTCCTAGTCCCGCGGCAGGCTGAGCAGGCGCTCGGCGACGAGGTTGAGCTGGACCTGGGTGGTGCCGCCAGCGATGGTCAGGCACCGGGAGAGCAGGAAGCCGTGCACGGCCCGCTTGCCGGGGCCCTCGCACAACGCGCCTTCGGGGCCGAGGAGTTCGAGTGCGAGCTCGGCGACCTTCTGCTGATGTGCCGTCTGCACGAGTTTGCGGACGGAGGCGCCCGCGCCCGGTTCGACGCCGGAGACCTGGCGGAGGGTGGTGCGCAGGGTGATGCAGGCCAGGGCGTGCGCCTCGGCCAGCAGTGCTCCCAGCCGGGGGCCGTCGGCGTCGGCCGGTATCAGCGCCTCCAGGCCGGTGTCGAAGGTCAACTGGTCGGCCATGTGGACGCGTTCGTTGCCGAGCGTGTTGCGGGCGACCCGCCAGCCGTCGTCGACCTCGCCGACGACGGCGTCCGCGGGCAGCAGCACGTCGTCGAACCAGACCTCGTTGAAGAGGGAGTCCCCGGTGATCTCCTTCAGCGGGCGGATGTCGATTCCGTCCGTGTTCTTCATGTCGACGACGAAGTAGGTGAGCCCCTTGTGCTTGGGCGCGGCCGGGTCCGTCCGGGCGAGGAGGATCCCGTGGTCGGCCCACTGCGCCGCACTCGTCCACACCTTCTGTCCGTTGATCCGCCACCGCCCGTCGGCGGTGCGCTCGGCGCGGGTGCGCAGCGAGGCGAGGTCGGATCCGGCGCCGGGCTCCGAGAAGAGCTGGCACCACAGGAGGTCGCCGCGCAGGGTGGGCAGCAGATAGCGCTCCTGCTGCCGGTCGGTCCCGTGCGCGATGAGGGACGGCACGACCCAGGTCGCGATCCCCAGATCACTGATCCGCACTCCGGCTTCGGCCAACTCCTGCTGTACGGCGAGTTGTTGTACGGGTCCCGCGCCGAGGCCGTACGGCGGCGGCAGATGCGGGGCGGCGTACCCGGTGGGCGCCAGGGACCGGCGGGCGTCCGCCGGAGCGAGCCCGCGCACCCGGTCGATCACCTCACGGGCCGCGGCCCGGTACGCGGACGCCTCCGGCGGCAGTTCCAGGCGCAGTTCCCGCCGTACGCCGTCGCGCGCGAGCCCTACCGCCCGCCGCAGGTGTCCGCTCCCCGTCCCGAGCAACTGCCGTGCCACCAGGGCCCGGCGCAGATACAGGTGGGCGTCGTGCTCCCAGGTGAACCCGATGCCGCCGAGGATCTGGACGCAGTCCTTGGCGCAGGAGCAGGCGGCGTCGAGGGCGGTGCCGGCCGCGAGTGCGGCCGCCAACTCCCGTACGCCGTGCGACTCCCGTACGCCGTGCGACTCCTGTCCGGCGCGTGCCGCGTCCCAGGTGAGCGCCCTCGCCTGTTCCAGCCGCAGCAGCATGTCGGCGCACAGGTGCTTGACGCCCTGGAAGTGTCCGATGGGGCGGCCGAACTGCTCGCGGACCCTGGCGTGCCCGGCGGCCGTGTCCAGCGACCAGGCCGCGGTGCCACAGGCGTCCGCGGCGAGGACGACGGCGGCCAGGTCCCGGACCAGTGAGGGGCCGACCGCGAGGACGCGGCCGGCGGGGACCCGCACCCCCCGGGCCCGGACCTCGGCGGTCCCCCGGGTCGGATCGGCACTGTCGTGCGGCCGGACATCCAGATCGACGGCGTCCACCACCAGCCAGAGCGTGCGGTCGGACGCGCCGCCCGCGCCGGGGGTGCGATCGGACACGGCGCCCGTATCGGGGGTGCGATCGGACACGCCATCCGCACCGAGGGGGTGGCCGGACACGGCACCCGACGCCGCCAGTACGAGCACGTCCGCGTCGGCACCGGACAGCACGGGCGGCGCCGTCCCGTCCAGCACGTATCCGCCGTCCACCGACCGGGCCGTCAGGGAGCCCGCGCCGAACGCGACGGCGCCGATGCGCTCCCCGCACCCCAGCGCCCGTATGAGATCGGAGTACTCCCCGGCCCGAGCGGGGTCCGCGTCGGCGGACCGGAGCACGGCCGACGCCAGGACGTTCGCGGCGAACGGTCCCGGCAGCGCGGCCCGCGCGGCCTCCTCCACGACGACGGCGAGATCGACGAGGTCGCCGCCGCCACCGCCGCAGGCCTCGGGAAGGTGCACGGCGAGCAGCCCCTGTTCGGCGAGCGCGTCCCAGAACGGAGGTCTGCCGCCACCCGGCGCGTCCAGGAGCTTGCGGACCTCCTCGGGCGGCACGGCGCGGGCGATCCAGCCGCGCACGGCCTCGGCGAGCTCCCGTTGCTCCGGCGTGACCGCGATGCCCATGCATGCCTCCCCAAAGGCCCAAGGTGCGTGGATCCGCGCCAGACTAGAACACGTTCCATTCTGACGATAGGTCAGATACCCATGGCTCGGTCAAGAATTCGTTAGTACGCCGAAGCATCGGAATAGTTGCCCGGGCGGACCGGTTCCTTCTGCACGTACCCGCGTGGACCACCCGACCGGCGTCCCCCTGCCCCCAGGGATCACCAGACAGACCGCCCTCCCCGCATCCACAGGGACCACCCCTCCCCTCGCTCTCCCGAGAGCCTCTTTACTCACGGCCTGGAGGCCCCCCGCAATGACGCACACGACGACCGGCAGGACCGCGCGCAGGCCGGGCGGCGCGACCGTGCCGGTGCTCGCCTTCGCGGGCATCGTTGTCGCGGTGATGCAGACCCTGCTCGTCCCGGTCATCAAGGATCTGCCGACGCTCCTGGACACCGCGCCCAGCAACGCCACCTGGGTCCTGACCTCGACCCTGCTCGCGGGCGCGGTCGCCACCCCGATCATGGGCCGCCTCGGCGACCTCTTCGGCAAGCGGCGCATGCTGCTGACCAGCCTGTCGATCATGGTGGTCGGCGCCCTCGTCAGCGCGCTGACCAGCACACTGCTGCCGATGATCGTGGGCCGTTCGCTCCAGGGCTTCGCGATGGGTGCGATCCCGCTGGGCATCGGCCTGATGCGCGACCTGCTGCCCCGCGAGAAGCTCGGCTCCTCGATGGCCCTGATGAGCTCCTCGATCGGCGTCGGCGGCGGACTCGCGCTGCCCGCCGCGGCCCTCGTCGCGCAGCACGCGGACTGGCACGCCCTCTTCTACGGCGCCGCCGGACTCGGCGTCCTCTCGATCGTCCTCACCCTCGTCTTCGTGCCGGAGTCCCCGATGCGCGCGGAGGGCACCTTCGACGTGCTGGGCGCGATCGGCCTGTCCGCCGGGCTCGTGCTCTTCCTGCTGCCGATCACCAAGGGCAGCGACTGGGGCTGGACCGCGCCCACCACGCTCGGCCTGTTCGGCGCGTCCGTCGCCGTACTGCTGCTGTGGGGCGTGATGGAGCTGCGTCTGAAGGCCCCGCTGGTCGACCTGCGCACCACGGCCCGCCCCGCGGTCCTCTTCACCAACCTCGCCTCGATCATGGTCGGCGTCTCCTTCTACGTCGTCTCGCTGGTCCTGCCGCAGCTCCTCCAGCTCCCGACGTCCACCGGGTACGGCCTCGGCCAGTCGATGGTGAACGCGGGCCTGATCGTGGCACCGCTCGGCCTGACGATGATGCTCACCGCCCCCGTGTACGCCCGGCTGTCGGTGAAGTACGGCCCGAAGGTCACGCTGATCATCGGCATGGTGATCATCGGGATCGGCTACGGCGCCGGTCTCGGCCTGATGAGCGCCGCCTGGCAGTCGCTGGTCATCGCGGTGATCCTGGGCGCGGGCATCGGCCTCGCCTACTCCTCGCTGCCCGCTCTGATCATCGGCTCCGTCCCGGCCTCGGAGACGGGCGCGGCCAACGGTCTGAACACCCTGATGCGCTCCATCGGTACGTCGGTGTCGAGCGCCGTCATCGGCATGGTGCTCGCCAACACGGCGCACCACGTCGGCGGGGCCGCCGTCCCGACCATGCACGGCTTCCGCGTGTCCTTCCTGATCGCCACGGGCGCGGTCGCGGTCGGCGTGCTCATGGCGCTGTTCCTGCCGGGCCGCCGCCCGGCCACCAAGCCCTCGCTGGTGGCCAGCAGCGAGGAGGACGCGGCGCTGGAGCGGGCGCACGAGGTGCTCGGCGGTTTCCGCGGCCGGGTCCTGGACGCCGAGGGCGGCGCGGTCGCCCGCGCCAAGGTCACGCTGATCGACCGGCGCGGCCGCCAGGCGGGCGCCACCTTCTCCGCCGAGGACGGCAGCTACGCGCTCGCCGTACCGGCCGAGGGCGCCTACGTGCTCGCCGCCCGTGCCGCCGGCCACGGCCCGCTCGCCTCGTCGGCGACGCACCGGGGCGACGACCGTCCGGTCGCCCTCGACCTCTCGCTGCCGGGCGAGAACGCCGAGGTCACCGCCTGACGCCCCGAGCCGCCCCGGCGTGATCATCGACACTCCCGCCGTCCACGTGGCGGAAGTGTGGTGCACGATGGGGCGGCCTGGGATCCGTACACCCGGGCAGTGCTCCACGCACCCCTGTTGTTCGCACCGATGGAGGAACCCATGTCCGCGGCACCCAAGCCCGAGATCCTCGCCGCCTTCGAGGCCGCGAAGGGGTTCATGCCGCGGGGTGAGGGACTCGCGCTGTACGAGGCCGCCGTCGAGGCCGGACGGCTCGGGCTGCCGCTCCTGGAGGTCGGCACCTACTGCGGACGTTCCACGATCCTGCTCGCCGACGCGGCCCGCGAGGCCGGGGTGACCGCGATCACGGTCGACCACCACCGGGGCAGCGAGGAGCAGCAGCCGGGCTGGGAGTACCACGACCCGTCCACGGTCGACCCGGAGATCGGTCTGATGGACACGCTCCCCACCTTCCGCCGCACCCTTCACCGGGCGGGCCTGGAGGACCACGTGGTCGCGCTGGTCGGCCGCTCGCCGCAGATCGCCGCCTTCTGGGGCACGCCCCTCGGCCTGGTCTTCATCGACGGCGGCCACACCGACGAACACGCGAGCGGCGACTACGAGGGCTGGGCGCCGCATGTCGCCGAGGGCGGTCTTCTCGTCATCCACGACGTGTTCCCGGACCCCGCCGACGAGTTCACCGGCCAGGCCCCCTACCGCGTCTACCTCCGGGCCCTGGAATCGGGCGCGTTCACCGAGATCGCGGTGACCGGCTCCCTGCGCGTCCTGCGGCGAACCGGAGCGGGGATCTGAGCGCCCGGTTAGAGTCGCTGACGTGTCGTACGTAGGCCCTGACTTCGAACCGCCCCAGCCGCGCCGTTCCCGGCGCGGACCGCTCACCGTCGCGCTCGCCGCGCTCGTACCCGGCGCACTGGCCGGGTACCTCGTGTGGCAGGCCGTGGGAGACGATTCGGGGGGCGGTTCCGACCGGGCCGTTCCCGCTTCGTCGTCCTCCGCACCCGGCTCCGTCTCCCCCTCCTCGCGGACATCCGCCTCCACGACGGACGACGCCAGGCCGAGTACGTCGTCGACCCCGGCGCCCTCGTCCTCCTCCTCGTCCGCGTCGTCCTCCAAGCCCGCCGCGTCCGGCTCCCTCAAGGGCAAGGTCATCGTCATCGACCCGGGGCACAACCCCGACAACTTCCGGCACACGTCCGAGATCGACCGCAAGGTGAACATCGGAACGAACTGGAAGGAGTGCGACACGACCGGCACGTCGACCAACGCGGGTTACACGGAAGCCCGGTTCACGCTCGACGTCGCGCACCGGATGCGGGCCATCCTCGAAAAGCAGGGCGCCACGGTGAAGTTGACCCAGGACGGCGACCGGTCCTTCGGCCCCTGCGTCGACGAGCGGGCCCGTATCGGCAACACGGCGCACGCGGACGCGGTCGTCTCCCTCCACGCCGACGGATCGGCGGCCGGCAACCGCGGCTTCCATGTGATCCTCCCGGCGTCGGTGCACGCGGGCGCCGCCGACACCCGTCCGATCGCCGCCTCTTCCCGCGACCTCGGCGAGCACATCGCGGGCCTGTTCGTCCGCGAGACCGGCAGCGCACCCTCCAACTACGTCGGTGACGGAACCGGACTGGTGGTCCGAAAGGATCTCGGCGGTCTCAATCTGTCAACGGTTCCCAAGGTGTTCATCGAGTGCGGCAACATGCGCGATACGAAGGACGCTGCGCTGCTCACCAGTGGCGCTTGGCGAGAGAAGGCGGCACGGGGGATCTCTGAAGGAATCGTTGGTTTCCTGCACGGGTAGTGATCTACGGACCCAACCCGGCGGACACCCTGATCGTCCGGGCGATAAGGTCGTCCGTACGATAAAGGGCCACCCCCGCGCTTCACACCGAGTCCTGACAACGGCACTATGTCGGCGACACGGTGCACAGCGATGCCTCACCGACGACGAGACGACTGACGAAGGACCTGAAGTGAATATCCGCTCCCTCACTCGAGGCGACGGCGTGGTGATCGGAGCAGCGGTGTTGCTGTTCATCGCGTCGTTCCTCAATCTCTACTCCGTTTCGGGGTACAGCCTTGACACGAACGCATGGGACAACCTCGGTTACGGCCTCGGCGTCTTCATGGGCGGGGTCATCGGCGCCGCCCTGATCGTCGTCAACCGCTGCCTGCCGCAGCCGCGCAAGGTTCTCGGACTCGACCTGGGCGCTGTCGGCGTGGCGTTCACGGTTCTCGTCGCGTGGACCATGTTCTGGTCACTCGTGGACGTCGGGCAGGGCGCCAGCGCCGCCGCCGGTCTCATCCTCGGCTTCATCGCGGCCCTCGTCCTGGCCGGCGCGGCCGTCGCGACCCCGCTCGTTCCGGCCCTCCAGGCCGCGCTCGTCGGCGCCCCGACCCCGATCGCCCCGCAGCCCTACGGCGGTCAGCCGCAGGGTGGTTACGGCTACCCGGGAGCCTCGCAGCCCAGCCAGCCCGGCCAGCCCGGCCAGCAGCCCTACGGCGCCCAGCCCTCGCAGCCCACGCAGCCGTTCGGCGGACAGCCGAGCCTGCCGTCGGCACCGCAGACGCAGTCGCCGGCGCAGGACTTCTCGCCGTTCTGGTTCGCCGTTCCGGTCGCGCGGCCGCTGTTCGGTGAGGACGGCTCGCCGTCGCCGATCGCCGAACTGGCGCCGGGCACCTGGTACCTGGCCGTCGAGCAGCGTGGTGCGACCCTGGTGGCGCAGACGCAGGACGGCCGTCGCGGTGTGCTTCAGGACACCTCGGGGATCCAGCGCGGCTGATCCGCCCACCGCTCTCGCGACGGCCCCTCGCCCTTTCCGGCGGGGGGCCGTTGTCGTACAGTCGCAGCACGCCATGAACTGACGGACCGTCAGGACTCTGTTTCTGGAGGCAGCATGCGGCTCGGTCTCGCGCTCGGCTACTGGGGGCGCGGCCCCTCGGCGGACCATGTGCCACTGGCCATCGAAGCGGAGCGGCTCGGCTACGACTCGGTGTGGACCGCGGAGTCCTGGGGCTCGGACGCGTTCACCCCGCTCACCTGGATCGCCGCGAGGACCACGCGCATCCGGCTCGGCACGGCGATCGCGCAGATGGCCGCCCGCTCCCCCACCACCACCGCGATGCACGCGCTCACCCTCGACCATCTCTCCGGCGGGCGCATGATGCTGGGTCTCGGTCTGTCGGGGCCCCAGGTCGTCGAGGGCTGGTACGGGCGGCCGTTCCCGAAGTCGCCGCTGACCGCGACCCGGGAGTACGTCGACGTCGTACGCCAGGTCCTGCGGCGCGAGGGACCGGTCGAACTGGACGGCCGCTTCCACTCCCACCCCTACCGGGGCGCCGACGGCACGGGACTCGGCAAGGCGCTCAAGCCGATCACGCACCCGCTGCGGGCCGAACTGCCCATCCTGCTCGGCGCCGAAGGCCCGAAGAACATCGCGCAGACGACCCGGATCGCGGACGGCTGGCTGCCGCTGTACTGGTCGCCGACGCGTCCCCAGGCGTACGAGGCCTCGCTCACCGAGCTGCCCGAGGGCTTCCTCGTGGCGCCGATGGCCCGCGCGCACGTCTGTGACGACGTCGCCGAAGGGCTGCTGCCGGTCAAGGCGATGCTCGGCTTCTACATCGGCGGGATGGGGCACGCGGCCCGCAACTTCCACGCCGATCTGATGGCCCGGATGGGCTTCGAGGAAGAGGCCCGCAAAATCCAGCGGCTGTTCCTCGAAGGGCGCCGGGAAGAGGCCGTCCTGGCCGTCCCCGACGCCTTCGCGGACGAGATCTCGCTCGTCGGACCGCGTGAACGCATCGCCGAGCGGCTGGAGTCGTGGCGCAAGGGCCCGGTGACCGACCTGCTGATCCTGTCCCCGGACCCCCGCACCCTGCGTGTACTGGCCGAGCTGAACGCCTAGGGCGTGTCTGACAATTCCCGTCTGCCCGGCCCGGGCCCGGCGGCCGTGTCAGTCGGCGCGGCCCGTTCGGGTTTCATCCGGGGCCGACGGGCAATCCGCTGGACATGTCCCCTAGATATCGCAACGGTTCGAATCAGGCGGGGACGGTCATCGCGATCATCGCGGACGTCATGGCCGTCATCCTGGGTCTCTGGATCCTGATGTATCTGCTCGACGCCAATCGTGGCAACGACCTCGTGCAGTTCATCCACAGCACCGCGGCCTGGCTGGCCGGCTGGTCGCGCGACCTGTTCACCTTCGACAAGGAGTGGGCGCGTGTCGTCGCCGGCTACGGCCTCGCCGCCGTCGTCTACCTGTTCATAGGCCACGCGGTCGCCAACCGAATGCACCGGCACTGACCGGCGCAGGCGGCCGGGAGCGCCCCGAGGAACCCGAGCGTCCGGACGGTCCGGGAAGCCAGGACCGTCCGGACCCTCAGCGGGTGGGCGTGCAGCAGTCCGGGTCCAGGCCGACCGGCAGTCGCTCGCCGCCGAAGACCGCGCAGGTGGCCTCGTCGCCGCCCAGTGCGGCGACCGCCAGGAGCAGGGAGCCCGCCGTCCAGGTGGTGAGCTCCTCGGGCCAGACGGCCCGGTCCTCGAAGACATAGCCCGTCCAGTACAGACCGGACTGCGGATCACGCAGGTGCTGGATGGACTGGAGGATCTCCAGAGCGTGGTCCGACTCACCCACCACCCAGAGCGCCAGGGCGAGTTCGGCCGACTCACCGCCGGTCACCCACGGGTTGGGAACCACGCAGCGCACCCCGAGGCCGGGCACCACGAAGCGGTCCCAGCCCTCCTCTATACGGGACTTTGCCTCGGCTCCCGTCAACGCGCCGCCGAGCACCGGGTAGTACCAGTCCATGGAGTAGCGGCCCTTGTCGAGGAACCGCTCCGGGTGGAGCCGGATCGCGTGCCGCAGCGCGCCGACCGCCAGCTCCCAGTCGGGCTGCGGCTCCTCGCGCTGCTCGGCGATGGCAAGGGCGCAGCGCAGCGCGTGATGGACCGACGAACTCCCGGTCAGCAGCGCGTCGTCGACCGCCGTTCCGTCGTCCTCGCGCTTCCAGCCGATCTGTCCGCCGCTCTGCTGGAGCCGCAGCACGAACTCCATGGCCGCGTAGACCGTGGGCCACATGCGGTCCAGGAAGACGTCGTCGCCGGTCGCCAGGTAGTGGTGCCAGACGCCCACCGCGATGTACGCGACGAAGTTGGTCTCGCGGCCGCGGTCGGTGACGTCCTCGAAGTCCCCGTCCGCATAGGCCGCGTACCAGGACCCGTCCTCGTTCTGATGCCGTGCCAGCCACTCGTAGGCCCGCTCGGCGGCCTCGTGCTCGCCGGCCGCGTCGAGCGCCATGGCGGCCTCGGTGTGGTCCCACGGGTCGAGGTGGTGGCCGCGGAACCACGGGATGGCTCCGTCGGGGCGCTGCACCGCGAGGATCCCGCGCACCGTGGCGGCGGCCTCCTCGGCGGTGAGGACCCCGGGCAGGACGAGGTGTTCTGTCCGCCGGGGAGTGGTCACGTGGCGTCCGCCTCGGAAGCGGACTTCGCGGACGTCCCGGCGAGCTTCGGCAGGTGCGGCTTGGTCGCGTACGCCACGAAGCTCTTGCCGATCAGGGGGTTCAGCGTCTGCTCGACGACCCGGGTGGCCAGCGGCTTCTTCATGATGTCCCAGACCAGCAGCTTGTGGTACGCCCGCACGGGCAGCGCCTTGTCGTTGTCGACGCCGAACGCGCACTTCAGCCACCAGTACGGCGAGTGCAGCGCGTGCGCGTGGTGCGATCCGTAGGGCCGCAGGCCGGCCTCGCGGATCTTCGCGAGCAGTTCGTCCGCCTTGTAGATGCGGATGTGGCCGCCCTCGACCTCGTGGTAGGCGTCGGACAGCGCCCAGCAGACCTTCTCCGGGCCGTAGCGCGGCACGGTGATGGCGATGCGCCCGCCCGGCTTGAGCACCCGGACCATCTCGGCGAGGACGCCCTTGTCGTCCGGGATGTGCTCCATGACCTCGGAGATGATCACGACGTCGAAGGACTCGTCGGGGAAGGGCAGCGCGAGCGCGTCGCCCTCCATGGCCGTCGCGGTGGCACCCGCGGGCGCCTCCCCGGCCTCCTTCATCGCCGCGAACCACTTGGCGACCTCGCGGATCTCCTCGCCGTTCTGGTCCAGCGCCACGACCTGCGCGCCGCGCCGGTAGCACTCGAAGGCGTGCCGGCCGGCACCGCATCCGAGATCCAGGACGCGGTCGCCGGGGGCGAGCGGGAACCGGGAGAAGTCGACGGTCAGCACGTGGCCCTGCTTTCGCGATTGGCTGCAACTAGTTCTTCGGCGGCGGGAGTGGCTTCCGCGGCCTCGGCGCGGTCGGGTCCCGGGGCCGCCGGGGAGCCGGCGTCCGGCGCGCCGCCGCGCCCGTCGGTGTCCGCGGCCTCGCGCGGGCGGAGCCGGGACGCGGAAAGGGCCATCGCCGCACGGTAGTGGGCCACCGTGCCCTCGGCCGCCCTGGCCCAGGTGAAGCGCGCGAGGACGCGCTCGCGCCCGGCGGAGCCGAGCCGTGCGCGGAGTGCGGGGTCACCGAGGAGCCGGCCGAGGGCGGCGGCCAGCGCTCCCGGGTCGCCCGGAGGCACCGCGAGGCAGGTCTCGCCGTCGGGTCCCGCGACCTCCGGGATCGCTCCGCCGGTGGTGGCCACGAGCGGGGTACCGGTGGCCATCGCCTCGGCGGCGGGCAGCGAGAAGCCCTCGTACAGGGAGGGCACGCAGGCGACCTCGGCCGAGCGGACGAGGTCGACGAGCTCGGCGTCGGAGATGCCCTTGACGAACTCGACGGCACCCTCCAGGCCGTACCGCTCGATGGCCTGGGCGACCGGCCCGTCCTCGGCGCGCCTGCCGACGACGACGAGGTGCGCGCCCGGGTGTTCGGTACGCACCTTCGCGAGCGCCTCGACGAGGAACACCAGGCCCTTGAGCGGGACGTCGGCGCTGGACGTGGTGACGATGCGGCCCGGCACCTGGGGCACGGAGGGGTCCGGCGAGAAGAGGTCGGTGTCCGCGCCGATGTGGACGACGTGGATGCGGTCCTGCTCCACCCGCAGGTGCTCGACGATCTCCTGCCGGGAGGTGCCGGAGACGGTGAGGACGGACGGCAGGCGGCGCGCGACGCGCTTCTGCATGCGGGTGAAGGCGTACCAGCGGCGGACCGAGGCCCGGCGCTGCCAGCCCTCGGCGGCGTCCAGTTCCAGTTGCCGGTCGACGGTGATCGGGTGGTGGATGGTGGTCACCAGCGGGGCGCCGACGTCCCCCAGCAGTCCGTAGCCGAGCGTCTGGTTGTCATGGATGACGTCGAACTCGCCGCGCCGGGCCCGCAGATGGCGGCGGGCTCGCAGCGAGAAGGTCAGCGGCTCGGGGAAGCCGCCGGTCCACATGGTGCCGACCTCGAGCGCGTCGATCCAGTCGCGGTACTCGTCGCGCGCCGGGGTACGGAAGGGGTCGGGCTGGCGGTACAGGTCCAGGCTGGGCAGCTCGGTGAGGCTCAGCCCGGGAAGACCCTCGTCGAGCACGGGGTAGGGCTGGGAGCCGATGACCTCGACGCGGTGGCCGAGGCGGGCGAGCTCGCGCGAGAGATGCCGTACGTAGACACCCTGGCCGCCGCAGAACGGGTTTCCCTTGTACGTGAGAAGCGCGATGCGCAGGGGTGGTTCCCCGTCGGCTGCCGTGCCCTTCCCGGGGTCCGCCTCCATGGCCTCAGCGGTCACTTCCGGTCCCCTTCTCCCTGCACTTTCCCGCGAGATTACGCCGGGACGCTAATCTAGAACAAGTTTCAGACTTGATCGTTCACGGAGCACTGAATCTACCGGCAGGTAGCGCCGCTGTGAGCGGTGGATCAGGTGATTCACGCCACGACGGGCGGCGGGATCAGCTGGTCCACTCGGTGGTGTCACCCCCTGGCGGGCCGGCTCGTCGCTCCCTCTCGCTGATGTCACGGAACGGACCCATGCCTGCGGAAGCCAAGGCGGACTCGAAGAACGCGCGACCGGCGCCGGGGGGCGGCACGCCCGCCGTGCCTTCCGGTGCCGCGCACACCCGGCCGCACTCCATGTCGCATCCCGCCTCCGCGCCGCTCACCGAGCGCCAGGAGGCGCGCCGCCGCCGGATCCTGCACGCGAGCGCGCAGCTCGCCAGCCGGGGCGGCTTCGACGCCGTGCAGATGCGCGAGGTCGCGGAGTCGTCCCAGGTCGCTCTCGGCACCCTGTACCGCTACTTCCCCTCGAAGGTGCATCTGCTGGTCGCCACGATGCAGGACCAGCTGGAGCACATGCACGGGACGCTGCGCAAGAAGCCGCCGGCCGGGGACACGGCCGCGGAGCGGGTGGCGGAGACACTGATGCGGGCGTTCCGCGCGCTCCAGCGCGAGCCGCATCTGGCCGACGCGATGGTCCGCGCGCTCACGTTCGCGGACCGCAGTGTCAGCCCCGAGGTCGACCAGGTCTCGCGGCAGACCACGGTGATCATCCTGGACGCGATGGGTCTCGACGACCCGACGCCGGCCCAGCTCTCCGCCGTCCGCGTCATCGAGCACACCTGGCACTCGGCCCTGATCACCTGGCTCTCCGGCCGTGCCTCGATCGCCCAGGTCAAGATAGACATCGAGACGGTCTGCCGCCTGATCGACCTGACCGACCCGAACGACTGACGGGCCCCGGAGGAACGGGCGGGTCCGGGCGACCGCGAAGACCGGGCCCGACGGCACAGCCGCTCCTTCCACACGACCTCCCGCTCTCCGTCCGTGTCCAGCCGTACGTGGGCGGCTCCAGGGAGCGGGCCGCCCCCCGGCCGCCGGCCTACTCCTCCGGCGGGAACACGGGCTCGCCGCCGGCCAGCAGCGAGATCATGACGGCTTCCACCGGGCAGCCCTCGGCCGCTTCCAGGATCTTCTCGTTGGCGTCGGTCTCCGGCTCGACGGGATGGGACTGCATGCCGGCGTCGAGGCGGAAGGCGTCCGGGGCGAGGTGGACGCACTGGGCCGAGCCGATGCAGACGGAACGGTCGACCTCGACCTGCCAGCGGTCGCCCATCCTCAGGCCTCCCAGCCGGCCGGCAGGTGGATCATCTTGTGTTCCAGGAACTCGCCGTACCCCTCGGGCCCGAACTCCCGCCCCAGGCCCGAGTTCTTGTAGCCGCCGAAGGGGCCCAGCATGTCGAGGCTGAAGGTGTTCACCGAGTAGGTGCCGGTACGGACCTGGCGGGCGATGTCGATGCCGTGGGCGACGTCCGCCGTCCAGACGCTGCCGCTCAGCCCGTAGTCGGAGTCGTTGGCGATCTTCACGGCCTCGGCCTCGTCGCCGTAGGGGAGCAGACAGATCACCGGACCGAAGATCTCCTCCCGGGCGATGCGCATGGTGTTGTCGACGTCCCCGAACAGGGTCGGCTCGACGTACCAGCCGCGGTCCAGCCCCTGCGGGCGCCCGCCGCCGGCCAGGATCTTGGCGCCCTCCTCCTGGCCGATGCGGATGTAGTCGAGGCTGCGCCGCCGCTGCCGCTCGGCGACCAGCGGTCCGACCTGGGTGGCCGGGTCGAGCGGATCACCGACGACCAGCGCGTTCGCCGCCGTGGCGAAGGCGTCCGCGAACTCGTCGTAGCGCGAGCGGGGCACGAGGATGCGGGTCTGGGCCACGCAGGCCTGGCCGTTGTTCATCCAGGCCGCCGAGACGATCCCGGGAACCGAGGTGTCGAGGTCCGCGTCGGGCAGCACCACGGCCGCCGACTTGCCGCCCAACTCCAGTGTCACGCGGGTGAGATGACGGGAGGCGACCTCCATCACCCGCTTGCCGGCCGCGACCGAGCCGGTGAAGGAGACCTTGTCGACGCCCGGGTGCCCGACCAGGTACTCGCTGACCTCGCGGTCGGCCGGGAGGATCGACAGCACCCCTTCGGGCAGCCCGGCCTCCTTCGCGATCTCCCCGAGCAGATAGGCGTCCAGGGGCGATTCGGGGGACGGCTTCAGTACGACCGTGCAGCCGGTCAGCAGCGCGGGCGCGAGCTTGGCCGCCGCCACGAACTGCGGGACGTTCCACGGGACCACCGCCGCCACCACGCCCACCGGCTCACGGCGGACGAGGATCCTGCCGAGGACTCCGTCGCGGGTCTCCTCGTACGTGTAGCCGCGCGCGACCGTGATCGCCGTGTCCCACACCATCATCGCGCCGAGGGCCTGCGCGAGGACGCTCCAGGAGTAGGGGGAGCCGTTCTCCGAGGAGATGACGCGGGCGATCTCCTCGTGCCGTACGGCGATGGCGTCCTTGATCCGGGCCACGACCGCGATCCGCTCGTCGAGGCTCATGCGCGGCCAGGGCCCCTCGTCGAACGCCCGGCGCGCCGCGGCGACGGCGCGGTCGACGTCCGCGGCGGAGGCGTGCGGCACCCGGCCGATGACCTCCTCGGTGTGCGGTGAGATCACCTCGATGACGTCCTTGCCGAGCGGGTCGGTCAACTCCCCGCCGATGAACAGCTGTCCGTGTTCCACGAGCTCGGTCATGGCCGACTGCCTCCCAAGGGCGCTCTCCGGCACCATGTCTGACGGTTCATCAGATATGAGAACTGATACCAGTTCCCGCCACATGAGTCCACGGCACGGACACCGCCGTCCGCCCGGACGGAACAGTCGACTTGGGCTCCCATTGGAACCCGTTCTAGTTATAGTGGCGGGAATCGGCGATGGGTGGAAGCGCATGACGCAGGTGACCGATCACGGCGGGGGCGTACGGTCCATCAGCGTCCCCATCCCGGACAACCCCCTCGGCCACACGTTGGTGTACCTGGTCGACACCGACGCGGGGCCCGTGCTCGTCGACACCGGCTGGGACGACCCGGCCTCCTGGGACACCCTCGTCGAGGGGATCACCGGCTGCGGGACCTCGGTCGCGGAGATCCACGGCGTGGTCATCACCCACCACCACCCCGACCACCACGGTCTGTCGGGCCGGGTCCGGGAGGCGTCCGGTGCCTGGATCGCGATGCACGCCGCCGACGCGGCGATCGTCCGGCGCACCCGGGAGACCCGGCCCGAGGGCTGGTTCGCCTACATGGCCGCCAAACTGGAGGCCTCCGGAGCCCCGGAGGAGCATGTCGCCCCGCTCCGCGAGGCACCCCGCTCGCTCCGCCGCCCCAGCACCCTGCCCGGCTTCTCCCCCGCGCTGCCCGACCGTGAGATCGTCCCCGGCGAACTCCTGCCCCTGCCCGGCCGCCGGCTGCGTGCCGTCTGGACCCCCGGCCACACACCCGGGCACGTCTGCCTCCACCTGGAGGAGGCCCACCCTGACCGGCTGCCCGGCAACGGACGTCTGTTCTCCGGCGACCACCTGCTGCCGAGGATCACCCCGCACATCGGTCTCTACGAGGACCCGGACACCCACGGGCGCCCTCCCTACGCGACCGGGATCGAGGGCCTCGGGGAGATCGCCGACCCGCTCGGCGACTACCTCGACTCCCTGGAGCGCGTCGGCCGTCTCGCCCCCGCCGAGGTCCTCCCCGCCCACCAGCACGTGTTCACCGACGCCCCGTCCCGGGTCGCGGAGTTGCTCGCGCACCACGAGGAGCGGCTGACCGGCCTGCTCACGCTGCTCTCCGTACCGCTCACGCCCTGGCAGCTCGCCGAACGCATGGAGTGGAACCGCCCCTGGGCCGACATCCCCTACGGATCACGGAACATCGCGGTCTCCGAGGCCGAGGCCCACATCCGCCGACTGGTGAAACTGGGCCGGGCGGAAGCGGTGACGGGCAGCGACCCGGTGACCTACACGGCGGTGTGACACGGCCCCACCGACCCAGCCCGGCCGAGCCCACACCCGGCCTATCACCCAGCCCGCCCGAGCCCACGCACTCCGATCACCCGGCCCGGCGTCACCCGCCCCGGCCGATCACTCAGCCCGACAGCTCCCGCGCTCAGCCGATCGCTCAGCCCAGCAGCTCCCGTATCAACGCGTCCGCCTCGCCCAGGAGTCCGACCTCACGCGTGCTCATCGTCGGGTTGGCCGCCCTGCGCGACCCCGCTTCCACGAGTCCCGCCTCGGTCACCTGGTCCTCGTTCCCGTCGAGCAGCGCCTCCAGCGTCTCCTCGGCCACGCCCCCGATCGCCTCGCCGCCGACGGCGACCTGGGCGAGGATCACGGCGGACATGGCCCAGTCGAGACCGGGTGCCCCCTCCTCCGCGTTGGACCAGTCGATGACCTTCGGCCCGTCCGGGGTGAGCATCACGTTGTCGGGGTGCAGATCCAGGTGCAGCACACGGACGGCGGGGTCGGCGGAGAGCCGCGCGGGCACGACGTGCAGCTTGCGCAGCAGCCTGGCCAGGGTGAGGCCCGCTTCCTGGGCGGAGAGCAGGCCCTGGCCGAAGGCCTCCAGCATGGTCGGCCCGGACAGCCGCTCCATCACCAGGTCCCCGCCGGTCGCGGCCCGCACCCCCGGCACCGGATAACCGTGCGAGCGCACGTGCTGCATCACGGCCGCCTCGGCCGTCGCGTCGCCCCAGCCCTCGCGGTCCCGCCGCAGCACCCACGCCTCGTCGATCTCGTAGACGTCCGCCGAACGCCCCGAGCCGAGCAGTCTCCCCGTTCGCATGACCCGAACCTAGCGGATGTCGCCCAGGTCACTCCGGGCCCGTGCCCCAGGCAACACCCGGCGGAATCCGGGCGGCCGGTAGAGTGTGCGCGTCGTCATCACACCCTTACGAGGAGAAGCCGGTGCGAATCCGGCGCTGACCCGCAACCGTGATCCACTTCGGTGGTGAGCCGGATCGCCTCGCACGGGACGTGACCGGCTCGCGCCCTCGGCAGCCCGCCGACGGCCGGCATCGTCGAGGGATACGGAGCCGGAGCCGCCCGGATACCCCAGCGTGCCCGGTGCTGCCCGGCTCCCCGCAGGGAGAGTCATGTTTGTTCGCCGCACCGCAGCGGTACTGGCCGCCACCGCCGTCATCGGGGCGGTCGTCGCACCGGCCGCCTCCGCCGACTCCTCCCCGTCGCCGTCGCCCTCGGTGGCGCTGCCCTCGGGCCTGTTCGGCTCCGGCGACCCGACCTACGACGGCGTGTGGCGCCAGTCGCTCGCGCTGCTCGCGCAGCACACCGTCGGTGTGCGGCCCGCCGAGAAGGCCGTGGACTGGCTGACCGGCCAGCAGTGCGCGAACGGTGCCTTCGCCGCGTACCGCGCCGACGCGACCGCCGCGTGCGACGCGAAGACGCAGGTCGACACCAACAGCACCGCGGCCGCCGTCCAGGCCCTCGCCGCACTCGGCGGGCACGACGACGCCACCGGCAAGGCCGTCACCTGGCTGAAGTCCGCGCAGAACAAGGACGGCGGCTGGGGCTACATGGCCGGCGGACCCAGCGACACCAACTCGACGTCCGTCGTCATCGGCGCGCTGAAGGCGGTCGGCAAGAAGCCCGCGAGCGTCTCCAAGGACGGCAAGTCCCCCTACGACGCCCTGCTGAAGCTGTCGATGCCCTGCGAGGGCGAGGGCGGCGGCGCCTTCGCCTACCAGCCCGACAAGAAGGGCAAGCTGGCGGCGAACGCGGACGCGACCGCGGCGGGCGTGACGGCCGGCATGGGCCAGGGCTTCGCGGCGGCGACCGGCTACGCGTTCGACCTCACGGGTTGCCACGTCCTCGACACTCCCGACATGGCGACCGCGGCGGGGAACGGCGCCGGCTATCTCGCCAAGGCGCTGGCGAAGACCTCGTACCTGAAGTCCGCGCTCCCCGGCGCCGCGGACCAGCCCGACTACGGCAACACGGCGGACGCGGTCGTGGCCCTGTCGGCCATCGGTGCGACGAAGACCGCGCAGAAGCCGCTCGCCTGGCTGGAGAAGAACTCCGCGGACTGGGCGGCCAAGTCCGGCCCCGCCGCGTACGCGCAGCTGATCTTCGCCGCGCACACCTCCGGCACCGACCCGCGCGACTTCGGCGGCAAGGACCTCGTGGCCCAGCTCAACGCCACCGGCCCGGCGCCGGCCGCGGCGGGCGCCTCGGCGAGCCCGAGCGAGAAGAAGAACGACGAGAAGAAGGACGACGGCAACGGGCTCGGCGTCTGGTGGATCGTCGGCGTCGGCCTGGTCGCGGGCATCGGCATCGGCTTCCTGATCAGCGGCCGCAACAAGAAGCGCCAGCTGTGACCGCCCGTCGGACGACCGCGCCCCTTCTGGCCCTGGCGCTGGCTCTCCTGCTCCTCGTCCTCGGCGGCGCGGGGCAGGCCGGAGCCG
Source organism: Streptomyces sp. NBC_00386 (assembly GCF_036063235.1). Classification (NCBI taxonomy): domain Bacteria; kingdom Bacillati; phylum Actinomycetota; class Actinomycetes; order Kitasatosporales; family Streptomycetaceae; genus Streptomyces; species Streptomyces sp. NBC_00386. Next base: position 6,592,980 of record NZ_CP107950.1, on the reverse strand, counting down.
TCGGCTACCGCTACTGGTCCTTCTGGGACCTGACCGGCGGGAAGTGGACCTACGCCACCCAGGGTCCGTCGACCGCGCGGCCGTCCGACGGCGACGTCCAGGGCTTCCGCTTCGCGGTGAGCGAGGACTCCCAGCACGCCGTACAGCCGCGCGGGGAGCGGGAGTTCGCCGCGATATGCGCCAAGACGCCCGCCCGGCACGGCAAGAAGCGGGTGGCCCTGGTCATCGACCCGGGTACGGCCGCCGACGCGCCGTCCGGTGAGCAGCCGCCGTCCGCGCGCACCGCCTGCGCCCAGGTCTCCCCCGACGCGAGCACCGCGGAGGCCCTGGCCGCGGTCGCGGGCCCCCTGCGCTACGACACCAACGCCCTGCTGTGCGCCATCACGGGCTATCCGCGGACGGGCTGCGGCGACCCGGTCGCGGCCGGCGGACCGACCGCGTCCGCCCGCCCGCACACCTCAGCACCGACCCGGCAGGGCCCTTCGGTGGGCCTGCTCGCGGGAGCGGCCGCGGTGGCCGTGCTGGGTGCGGCGGCCGTCTGGCAGGCCCGTCGGCGCAGGGGCTAGGCGCAGGTCATGACCGAGTCCGACCGCCCCACCGCCTCCACGGGCGACCGCCCCACGGCGCGATGGGGCTCCGCCCTGCCCGAACGGGACCGGAAACCCCGGGTGTCGGCCCCCAGGCGCCCGGCCCCGGACCCGGACCCGGACGCGAACGCGGATGAGACGACGGCCCCGCCGAGCACCGACCCGGTGGGGCCGTCGCCGAACTCCCGCCCCCGCGCTCTCCCCTTCTCCCTCCCCCGCAGCCGTACGAGCGGCACGAGCGGTACGCGTACCGTCTCCGTCGCGAACCGGGCCGACGCCCTGCACCCCGGGGCCTGGTGGATCTGGGCGCTGGGGCTCGGTACGGCGGCCTCCCGCACCACGAATCCGCTTCTGCTCGCGCTGCTCATGGCGGTGGCGGGGTTCGTGGTGGCCACTCACCGCACCGACGCCCCCTGGGCCCGCTCCTACACCGCGTTCGTGAAACTGGCGGCGGCCGTCCTCGTCATCCGCCTGGCCTTCGCCGTCTTCCTCGGCTCCCCGATCCCCGGCACGCACGTGATCGTCACCCTCCCCGAGGTCCCCCTCCCGCACTGGGCACAAGGGGTGCGCATCGGCGGCCGGGTCACCGCCGAGGGCCTGCTCTTCGCGCTCTACGACGGCCTGAAGCTGGCCGCCCTGCTCGTCTGCGTCGGCGCGGCCAACGCCCTCGCCAACCCGGCACGGCTCCTCAAGTCGCTGCCGGGAGCGCTGTACGAGGCGGGCGTCGCGGTGGTCGTCGCGCTCACCTTCGCGCCGCACCTGATCGCCGACGTCCAGCGGCTGCGCGCCGCGCGCCGGCTCCGCGGCCGTCCCGACCGGGGTCTGCGCGGCCTCCTGCACGTCGGACTCCCCGTCCTGGAGGGCGCGCTGGAGCGTTCGGTCGCGCTGGCCGCGGCGATGGACGCGCGCGGGTACGGGCGTACGGCACAGGTCCCGGCCGCCGTCCGCCGGACCACCGGAGCCCTCACCCTGGGCGGCCTGCTCGGCGTCTGTGCCGGCACCTACGGACTGCTGACCGCGGCGGGCGACAGCTACGGCCTGCCGGTCCTGCTGGCCGGGCTCGGCGCGGCGCTCGGCGGCCTGTGGCTGGGCGGCCGCCGCACACCGCGGACGCGGTACCGGCCCGACCTCTGGGGCGTCCGGGCCTGGCTGGTCGCCGGGTCGGGCGTGGCGGTCGCGGCCCTGATGATCGTGGCCGCGTCGAGCGATCCCGCCGCCCTGCGCCCCGGCGTCGTCCCCCTGGTCGCCCCCACCCTCCCGCTCCTGCCGGCGGCGGTGGTCCTGCTCGGCCTCCTCCCCGCCTTCGCGGCCCCGGCCGCCCGGCGGACCCCTGCCCCCGAGGAGTCTTCGTGATCCGCTTCGAGGATGTCTCCGTGACGTACGCCGGTGCGGCCCAACCCTCCGTCCGGGGAGTGGACTTCGAGGTGCCGGAGGGCGAACTGGTGCTGCTGGTCGGCCCGTCCGGGGTCGGCAAGTCGACGGTGCTGGGCGCGGTGAGCGGACTGGTCCCGCACTTCACGGGCGGAACGCTGCGCGGCCGGGTCACCGTCGCGGGGCGGGACACGCGTACCCACAAGCCGCGCGAACTCGCGGACGTGGTCGGCACCGTGGGCCAGGACCCACTGTCCCACTTCGTGACGGACACGGTGGAGGACGAACTCGCCTACGGCATGGAGTCGTTGGGCCTGGCACCGGCCGTGATGCGCCGCCGGGTCGAGGAGACCCTCGACCTCCTCTCACTGGCCGACCTGCGCGACCGCCCGATCGCCACCCTGTCCGGCGGCCAGCAACAGCGGGTAGCGATCGGTTCCGTGCTCACCCCGCACCCGCGGGTCCTGGTCCTCGACGAACCCACCTCGGCCCTGGACCCCGGCGCCGCCGAGGAGGTCCTCGCCGTCCTCCAGCGCCTGGTCCACGACCTCGGCACCACGGTCCTGATGGCCGAGCACCGCCTGGAACGCGTCGTCCAGTACGCCGACCGGCTCGCCCTCCTGCCCGCGCCGGGAGCGCCGCTGACGCTCGGCACCCCGTCCGAGATCATGGCCGTCTCCCCGGTCCGCCCGCCGGTGGTGGACCTCGGCCGCCTGGCCGGCTGGTCCCCGCTCCCCCTGACCGTGCGCGACGCGAGACGCCGGGCGGGAGCACTGCGCGAGCGCCTCACCGCCACCGCTCCGGCACCGGCCGGACCCGCCGCTCCCCTCAGCCCGCCCCTCCCTCTTCCCGAGGCACCGGAACGCCCCGCCGCCTCCCCTTCCCCGCTGTCCCGTCTCCTCCGCGGTCGTGGTCGCGGTCGTGGCCCCGCCGCCGCCCCGTCGTCGGAGGTGGCCGCCGTCGCGTCGCTGGCCGTCCGGCGCGGGCGCGTCGAGGCTCTGCGCCGGGTCGATCTGACGGCGGGGCCGGGCGAGACCATCGCGCTGATGGGCCGCAACGGCGCCGGGAAGTCGACGCTGCTCGCAGCGCTGGTCGGGCTCGTCGAGCCGACCGCCGGTTCCGTACGGGTCGGCGGTGCCGCACCGCATCGCCTGGCGCCGCGTGACCTCGTACGGCGGGTGGGACTCGTACCGCAGGAGCCGCGGGATCTGCTGTACGCGGACACGGTGGCCGCCGAGTGCGCCGCGGCCGACGAGGACGCCGGGGCCGCCGCCGGAACCTGCCGGTCGCTGGTGTCCGAGCTGCTGCCGGACATCGCGGACGGCACGCATCCCCGTGATCTGTCCGAGGGGCAGCGGCTGGCGCTGGCACTGGCCGTCGTCCTCACCGCACGCCCTCCGCTCCTGCTCCTCGACGAGCCGACCCGCGGTCTCGACTACGCGGCCAAGGCCCGGCTGGTCACCGTGCTGCGCGGGCTCGCCGCCGAGGGGCACGCCATCGTGCTGGCCACCCACGACGTGGAACTCGCCGCCGAGCTCGCCGACCGTGTGGTGATCCTCGCGGACGGCGAGGTCGTCGCCGACGGTCCCACCGCCGAGGTGGTCGTCGCGTCCCCGTCCTTCGCCCCGCAGGTCGCCAAGATCCTGGCCCCCGAGCCATGGCTCACCGTCGCCCAGGTCAGAAGGGCCCTCGCATGACCACCGCCGACGCGTCCGCCGCCCGCCCGCAGCCCCAGCCCCAGGCTCGAGCCGTCCGCCTCGGCCCGCGTTCCGTCGCCGCCCTGGCCCTGGTCAGCGCGACCGGGGCCGCCGGGTTCGCCTGGCCGCTCTTCGCGGGTCCCGGCTCACAGGTCAGCGCGCACGCCCAGGACGCGCCGTGGCTGTTCGCCGGGCTCCTCGTCCTGCTGGTCGCGGTGGTCGCGGCGACGATCTCCGAGTCGGGCCTCGGGCCGAAGGCGGTCGCCATGCTCGGCGTGCTGGCCGCGACCGGCGCCGCGCTGCGCCCGATCGGGGCCGGGACCGCCGGCATCGAGCCGATGTTCTTCCTGATGGTGCTGAGCGGGCGGGTGCTCGGACCTGGTTTCGGCTATGTGCTCGGGTCCGTGACCATGTTCGCGTCGGCGCTGCTGACCGGCGGGGTGGGGCCCTGGATGCCCTTCCAGATGCTGGCCATGGGCTGGTTCACGATGGGGGCCGGGCTCCTGCCGGGGGCGGACCGGCTGCGCGGCCGCGCGGAGCTCCTGATGCTCGCCGGATACGGCTTCCTCGCCGCCTTCGCGTACGGCACCGTCATGAATCTGGCCGGCTGGCCCTTCATGGACGCGCTGGCCTCGAACATCGCCTTCGACCCGCACGCCGCCGTCCCCGCCAACCTCGCCCGCTTCCTCGCCTACTGCCTGGCCACCTCCCTCGGCTGGGACCTGGGGCGGGCGGTCGTCACCGTCGTCCTGACCCTGACGATCGGCACGACCCTCCTCAAGGCGCTGCGCCGGGCCACGCGCCGGGCGGCCTTCGAGAGCCCGGTCACGTTCGAACCCCGCTGATCCGCGACCCACGTCACATCACCCCGCAGCACCGCGTGGCCCGCCCCGTACCGTCCGTCACACACAGGGTGAAGCGGCCCACAGGGCCCACGTCACATACGAAGCGGCTTCGTAGATCAATGGGCGTGGCATGAACGCGTCGTCATGCCCTCTGACCTGGGGTTTGAGAGCCACGTCACACAGTGGACTTTCACCCTGGATGCGACCACAACTAGTAAAAAGGGTCATTGCGGACGAGTTCGGATCCTGTTTGTCTTGTGGACGTCGCCAGGCACCACGAGCCCCCACGGGCCGCGGCGCCGACGTACGCCGCTCCTTCCACACACCACGTGGTCACGACGTACGAGCGACCCCATGTCCCCGAGGAAACAGGTTCTCCGTGTCCGTCTCCGTCATCCGCCGCATCGTTTCTTCCCCGAAGAAGGCCCTCGCCGGTACCGCCGTGGCCGCCGCCACCGCCGGTATGGTCCTGGCCGCGGCGCCCGCCCAGGCCGCCACGCCGACCAGCGCCTCCGCCGCGAAGTCGATCGCCCACTCGATGATTCCGGACGCCGGGCAGTTCAACGCCTTCAGCAAGATCGTCGAGCACGAGAGTGGCTGGAACGTCAACGCCACGAACTCCTCGTCCGGTGCGTACGGCCTGGTCCAGGCCCTGCCCGGTTCGAAGATGGCCTCCGCCGGCTCCGACTGGAAGACCAACCCCAAGACCCAGATCAAGTGGGGCCTGGACTACATGAACTCCCGCTACGGCAGCCCGGCCGGCGCCTGGAGCTTCTGGCAGGCCAACGGCTGGTACTGATCAGCCCCACAGCACACACAGGCGGCACCCCGTTCCCCGGGCTGCCGCCTTTGTCGTACCCACCATCACTTCCCCTCCCGAGTCCCGACTCCCAGCACCCGGCACCGGGCACAGCCACAAGCGTTCCTTCGCCCCCTCCGCCCCTACCCTTCCCACCCCTGGGGCTCCGCCCCAGACCCCGCTCCTCAAACGCCGGAGGGGCTGAATCTTGCCCCCGCAGCCAAAAAGCGGCCCGGACGGACTGGATCTTGCCGCCGCAGCCAAAATGCGGCCCAGACGGACTGGATCTCGCACCCGCAGCCGGGAGCGCGCGGGAGGGGCCGTGCCGGTACATCGGATGCCCGTCGCTTACGTCCGGATCGAGCAGCGGCTCCCTACGAAACCCACGTCTGATCCAACGGCGACGGGCGGATGTACCGGCACGGCCCCGACCCCCCACCGGAGCCGCACCGCACCGCGAACGCCGGCGCAGCGAACCGGCACGGCCCCGACCCACCCACCGGACCGACACCGCGAACGCCGGCGCAAGCGAACCTCCGTGGTGGACTGACCCCCATGACCACGCGGACGGACAAGGCCCACGACCCCGAGTCACGAGGCCTGCGGCTCGTGCCCGCGCTGCTGTCGCTGACCGTGGTCAGCGGACTCATCGACGCGGTGAGCTACCTGGGCCTGGGTCACGTCTTCACCGCGAACATGACCGGCAACGTGGTGGTGCTCGGCTTCGCCGCGGCCGGAGCACCCGGCTTCTCCGTAGCGCACACCCTCACCTCGCTGTCCTGCTTCGTGGCGGGCGCCGCGACCGGCGGACGAACGGCGACGCGGCTGAGCGACGGCTCACGCCGCACCTGGGCCCGCGCCGCATTCGCCGCCGAAGCCGTCCTGACTCTCGCCTGCGCGGCGGCGGCCTTCGCCGCCCCGCACGCCACCGCCACCACCTACACCGTGATCGCCGTCACGGCCTTCGCGATGGGCCTGCGCAACGCGACGGTCCGCAGGCTCGGCGTCGCCGACCTGACGACCACCGTCCTGACGATGACCCTGACGGGCCTGGCCGCCGACTCCCGCCTGGGCGGCGGCGCGGGCCATCACTCCCCGCGCCGGACCGCCTCCGTACTGGCGATGGCGGCAGGCGCCCTGCTCGGCGCGTGGCTCGTCCTGAACCACGGCCTCGCCCTCCCCCTGCTGATCGCCGCGCTCGTACCGGCGGCGCTGGCAGCCACGACCTCCGGCCGCGAATGACCCCTCCACCAGAACCAAACCGAGCCGAGCCGAGCCGAGCAAGTCGAACCGACCGAGCCGAGCCAGCCGAAGCAAGCCGCGCCAGGCCACAAGCCCCCTCACAACCGCTGAATGATCGTCCCGGTCGCCAGCCCTCCACCCGCACACATCGTGATCAGCGCGAACTCCTTGTCGGCGCGCTCCAGTTCATGCAGCGCCGTGGTGATGAGCCGGGCCCCCGTGGCCCCCACGGGATGCCCGAGCGCGATCCCGCCCCCGTTCACGTTCACCTTCTCCAGGTCCTGCCCGAAGACCTGTGCCCAGCTCAACACCACCGACGCGAAGGCCTCGTTGATCTCGACGAGGTCGATGTCCTTGAGCGACATCCCCGCCTTGCCGAGCACGGCCCGGGTGGCGTCGATCGGACCGTCCAGATGGAAGTGCGGGTCCGAACCCACCAGCGCCTGAGCCACGATCCGCGCCCGCGGCCGCAGCTTCAGCGCCCGCGCCATCCGCTTGGAAGCCCACAGGATGGCCGCCGAACCGTCCGAGATCTGGGAGGAGTTGCCGGCCGTGTGAACAGCCGTCGGCATCACCGGCTTCAGCTTCGCCAGCGCCTCCATGGACGTGTCGCGCAGCCCCTCGTCCCGGTCGACGAGCCGCCACATGCCCTGCCCCGCCCGCTGTTCGTCCTCGGTGGTGGGCACCTGCACGGCGAACGTCTCGCGCTTGAAGCGTTCCTCGGCCCAGGCGACGGCCGCCCGTTCCTGCGAGATGAGCCCGAGGGAGTCGACGTTCTCGCGGGTCAGCCCGCGGTGGCGCGCGATCCGTTCGGCCGCCTCGAACTGGTTCGGCAGATCGACGTTCCACTCGTCGGGGAACGGCTTGCCCGGCCCGTGCTTGGACCCCGAGCCCAGCGGCACCCGCGACATCGCCTCGACACCGCAGCTGATCCCGACGTCGATGACGCCCGCCGCGATCATGTTGGCGACCATGTGGGAGGCCTGCTGCGAGGAGCCGCACTGGCAGTCGACCGTCGTCGCCGCCGTCTCGTAGGGCAGTCCCACCGTCAGCCAGGCGGTACGCGCGGGGTTCATCGACTGCTCGCCGGCGTGGGTCACCGTGCCGCCGACGATCTGCTCGACGCAGTCGGCGGGAATGCCGGTGCGGCCGAGGAGTTCACGATAGGTCTCGCCCAGGAGATAGGCGGGGTGCAGATTGGCGAGCGCGCCACCGCGCTTGCCGATGGGCGTCCGTACGGCTTCGACGATCACGGGTTCCGCGGCCATGGGGGCTCGTCCTCTCCTCAGGCCTGCCCGGCGGCCAGGCCCAGCTGACCCGCGCAGCGCGGGGCGTCCCGGCCCACCCACCACGCAGAACTAGAACGCGTACCAGTTCTGCGTGCAGTTTGCTGAGCGAACCCCCCGCGCCGCAAGGGTCGTGCAGCTCCCGAAGTCGTGATCTGTACGAATCCCGCACGCAATTGGGAGGCCCGCACCCCTTGCCACTTGTAGAACCCGTTACTACCTTCACGGCGATTCCTTTTCCTGATGGACCGTCAGAAGCGCCCCTGGAGTTGCCGATGTCCTGTCCAGCGCTGCCCGACGGGTTCGATTTCACCGACCCCGATGTGCTGCACCACCGCGTGCCCCTCCCGGAGTTCGCCGAGTTGCGCCGGGCCCGACCGGTCCACTGGATCCCGCAACAGCCCGGCGTCGCCGGTTTCGAGGACGACGGCTACTGGGCCGTCACCCGGCACTCGGACGTCAAGTACGTCTCGACGCACCCCGAACTGTTCTCATCGTTCCTCAACACCGCCGTCATCCGCTTCAACGAGCACATCCAGCGCGAGCAGATCGAGGTCCAGCGGCTCATCATGCTGAACATGGACCCGCCCGAGCACACCCGGGTCCGTCAGATCGTGCAGCGCGGCTTCACCCCGCGCGCCATCCGCTCGCTGGAGGACGCGCTGCGCGCCCGCGCCGGTTCGATCGTCGCGAACGCGCTCGCGCAGGCCGCCCCCGACGGCTCGTTCGACTTCGTCACCCAGGTCGCCTGCGAACTCCCGCTCCAGGCGATAGCCGAGCTCATCGGCGTCCCGCAGGAGGACCGCGTCAAGATCTTCGACTGGTCCAACAAGATGGTGGCGTACGACGATCCGGAGTACGCGATCACCGAGGAGATCGGCGCCGAGTCGGCCACCGAGCTCATCTCGTACGCGATGAACATGGCGGCGGACCGCAAGCAGTGCCCCGCCAAGGACATCGTCAGCACGCTCGTGGCGGCGGAGGACCAGGGGAACCTCGCCACCGACGAATTCGGCTTCTTCGTCCTGCTGCTGGCGGTCGCCGGCAACGAGACGACCCGCAACGCCATCACCCACGGGATGCACGCCCTGCTCACCCACCCCGACCAGTGGGACCTGTACAAGAGGGAACGGCCGAAGACCACCGCCGAGGAGATCGTCCGCTGGGCGACCCCCGTCGTCGCCTTCCAGCGCACCGCCACCCAGGACACCGAACTGGGCGGGCAGCGGATCAGGAAGGGCGACCGCGTCGGCATCTTCTACTCCTCCGCGAACAACGACCCCGAGGTGTTCGAGAACCCCGAGGTCTTCGACATCACCCGTGACCCCAACCCGCACCTCGGCTTCGGCGGCGGCGGCCCGCACTTCTGCCTCGGCAGGTCCCTGGCCACGCTGGAGATCGACCTGATCTTCAACGCGATCGCCGACGCGATGCCGCGTCTGCGGCTGGCGGGCGATCCCCGCCGTCTCCGCTCCGCCTGGCTGAACGGCGTCAAGGAACTCCAGGTCCGTCACACGTAGCGGGCGCCGCACGCTCGGGCCGACGTCCTCCCGGCACCGTCGGCCCGTCCCGAGGGAGGCAGGGGCATCCCCCCGCGCCCGCCTCTGCCTCCCCCGAGACCCACACCCACACCCTCACCCCTCCACCGCGCACCCGCACCCGCACCCGCACCCAGCCTCGGCACACGCCGCCCCGCCCCGGACACGGCACCGGATCAGCCCAGGCACGTGACCGGATCAGCCCTGTGTCCGGCCTGCCCGGCCCACCGCACGGACCGGCGGTTTCACTCCCGTCTCGACCGGTTCCACGGACGTCCGGGACCGCGGGCCGGTGAGGAGATACGTCAGCCCGAAGCCCGCGGCGACCACCGCCGCGCCGCCGCCGGCGTCCAGGACCCAGTGATTCCCGGTCGCCACGATCGAGGAGAGCGTCAGCAGCGGGTGCAACAGGCCCAGCGCCTTCATCCACCACCGGGGCGCCAGCACCGCGATGACGACCCCGCACCACAGGGACCAGCCGAAGTGCAGCGAGGGCATCGCCGCGTACTGGTTGGTCAGCTCGGTCAGCGTGCCGTAGTCGGGCTTGGAGAAGTCCTGCACGCCGTGCACGGTGTCGATCACGCCGAGGCCCGGCATCAGGCGCGGCGGGGCGAGCGGGTAGAGCCAGAAGCCGGCCAGGGCGAGGAGGGTGGCGAAGCCGAGGGCGGAGCGGGCCCAGCGGTGGTCGGCCGGGCGGCGGACGTAGAGCACGGCGAGGATGGTGAGCGGAACACCGAAGTGGAACGACTGGTAGTAGAAGTCGAAGAAATCCCTCAGGAAGGGGACCCGGACGACCGAGTGGTTGACCCAGTGCTCGACATCCAGGTGCAGGAACCGCTCGACGGCGAGGATCTGCTCGCCGTGGTGCTCGGCGGCGGCCCTGCCGCCGGAGTTGGTGCCGCCCGTCGCGGCCAGCCTGACCTGCTGGTAGGCGGAGTACCCGACGCGGATCAGGAGCAGTTCGAGCAGCAGGTTCGTACGGTTGAGGACCCGGCCCGACGGCAGCAGCGGGACCCGCCTCCACCGGGTGGGGACGGGCGCCGCGCGGTCGGCGGGAACCGGGGCCCGGTAGTACGCGGACGTACGGGACAGGAACGGTACGACGACGGCGGCGGCCAGCGCGGCGATCAGCACGACGTTGTCGCGCAGCGGCTGGAGCACCGGCATGTCCGGCAGCATCATCCGGGCGGGCAGCGTCATGACCAGGACGACCGCGACGGGCCACACATAGCGGTCCGAGGTCTTCCGGCCGACCCGGCCGACGAGCGCGAGCAGCACCCACAGCACCTGGTGCTGCCAGGTGGTGGGCGAGACGGCGACGGCGAGGCAGCCGGTCACCGCGACGGCGAGCAGCAGCTGTCCGTCACGGGCGTAGCGCACCGCGCGGCGGAGTCCGACGACGGCGACGGCCGCGCCGAGCGCCAGGAAGAGACCGACCTCCAGCGGCCCGGTGAGACCGAGCCGCAGCAGCGCGCCGTGCAGGGACTGGTTGGCGAGGTCGTCGGCGTCCTTGCCGAGGCCGACGCCCGCCAGGTGGTGCACCCAGTACGTGTTCGAGTCGTGCGACATCGCGGCCCAGGCGAGCGCGGTGAGGGCGGCGAACGTGGCCCCGGTGGAGGCGGCGGCGCGGCGGCGGCCGGTGAACCAGAGAAGCGGCGTGAAGAGCAGCACGGTCGGCTGGAGGGCCGCCGCGAGCCCGATGAGGACCCCGCAGACGCGTTCCCCGCGGACGACGAAGCAGCCGAGCAGGACGAGCAGCACCGGGATGATGCTGGTCTGGCCGAGGTAGAGGGCGTTGCGTACGGGGAGCGACAGCATCAGCAGGCTGACGGCCACGGGCGCGGCGAGCAGTGACGTCCGCCGGCTCACGGGGGGCGGCAGGGCACGGGCGGCCACCAGGCCGAGCGCCACGACGAGCAGCAGGGTGCCGAAGGTCCAGCCCCAGCCGAGGGCCTGTTCGGCCGACCGGGTGAGAGGTTTGAGGACGAGGCCGCCGAGCGGGGTGCCGGTGAACCGTGTCGAGTCGTACAGCGAGCCCTTCACGTGCAGTACGCCGTTCGGGCCGACCCAGGTCTCCAGATCCGTCAGCCGGTCCGCCTTGGGGGTGCTGAGGACGGCGGCGACCTGCCGTACGGCCAGTATCGCGGCGACGGCCCAGAGCCCGACGCGAAGGGCGCGCACCCGTGCTCGCACCGTCTCCGGCGCTCCCACGAGGCCCTCGCCCGGTCGTCCGCCGTGCTCCACGTTCGCCACGCCTTGCCGACCCTCCCGACCCATTGACCGGTCCGTGTCTCACAGATCCCTTATCTCAACCCATATCAGGATCTGGCGCGTCACTGCCACCCTCGCCGGAGGGCGCGGGAGCCCTCGATCGACCCGGCGACTTCTCCGCTTCTGTCCGAATGTCGACGGTCGGCGAAGGGGCCGGTTCCCCGTCGGCCTCGCGACATGGATCACAGACGAGCCTCCGCGGGGGCGGCTCCGTCCGTCCCGTCGCGCCTGCGTACGCGGCCTTTATGTGCGCTGCGCGGCAGGTCGCTTACACCACGTGACGGGGACGAACGGACCTAAGGTCGCTTTTCGGCCCACCTCCGGGTGGGCAGCCGGGTCCGCCCCGGGCGACCCACGGGTCACCTGTGCGAACCCCCGGTCCGCCCCCGGGCGGACCTGTCCCCGTCCCCGGCGAAAGGAAGGCCCTTGCCGACCGCGACCCCGACAGCCCCCGCCGTACGCCTCCCCGCTCCCACCCGCCCCGTCTCCCCCGAGGTCACCGTCACCGACCCCGCGCTGGTCAGGCGCGCCGTGAAGGCGGCGGCGCTCGGCAACGCGATGGAATGGTTCGACTTCGGTGTCTACAGCTACATCGCGGTGACCCTGGGCAAGGTCTTCTTCCCCTCGGGCAACCCGACCGCCCAGCTCCTCGCGACCTTCGGCGCCTTCGCCGCGGCCTTCCTCGTCCGCCCGCTCGGCGGCATGGTCTTCGGCCCGCTCGGCGACCGGATCGGCCGCCAGAAGGTCCTCGCCCTCACCATGATCATGATGGCGGCCGGCACCTTCGCCATCGGTCTGATCCCGTCGTACGCCACGATCGGCGTCGGCGCTCCGGTCCTGCTGCTCGCGGCCCGTCTGGTGCAGGGCTTCTCCACCGGCGGCGAGTACGCGGGCGCCTCGACCTTCATCGCCGAGTACGCGCCCGACAAGAGGCGCGGCTTCTTCGGAAGCTGGCTGGAGTTCGGCACGCTGGCCGGATACATCGGCGGCGCGGGTCTGGTGACCCTCATGACCGCCCTGCTGTCCACCGACGACCTGCTGTCCTGGGGCTGGCGCGTCCCGTTCCTGATCGCGGGCCCGATGGGCGTCGTCGGGCTCTACCTGCGGATGCGCCTTGAGGAGACCCCGGCGTTCGCCGCGGAGCTCGAGAAGTCCGAGGCGGGCCGCCCCAAGGTGCCGCTGCGCGAGATGGTCACCGGCCAGTGGCGCACCCTGCTGCTGTGCATGGGCCTGGTGCTGGTCTTCAACGTCACCGACTACATGCTGCTGTCCTACATGCCGAGCTACCTGACCAGCGAGCTCGAGTACGACGAGACGCACGGTCTGCTCGTGGTCCTCGGCGTGATGGCGTTGATGATGGTCGTGCAGCCGTTCGCGGGCGCCCTGACCGACCGGATCGGCCGCCGCCCGGTGATCGCCGCGGGCTGCGCCGGCTTCCTCGCCCTGTCCGTCCCGGCCCTGCTGCTGATCCGCCAGGGCAGTCTGCTCGCCGTCGCGCTCGGCATGGGCGCCCTCGGCCTGCTGCTGGTCTGCTTCACCGCGGCGATGCCGGCCGCGCTCCCGGCGCTCTTCCCGACCCGGGTGCGCTACGGCTCGCTCTCGATCGGCTTCAACGTCTCCGTCTCGCTCTTCGGCGGAACGACCCCGCTGGTCGTCACCGCCCTCATCGGAGCGACCGGGAACATGATGATGCCCGCGTACTACATGATGGCCGCGGCCGTGATCGGCGGTGCGGCGGTCTGGTTCATGACGGAGTCGGCGGGCCGGCCCCTGCCGGGCTCGGCACCCGCCGTGGAACCCGCGAGCCGCTGACACCCGTGAGGCCCGAAGACCGTCGGCGCGCGGAGCCCGAAGGCCGTCGGCGCGGCCCCGATCCCGCTGGCACGCGGGAGCGCCGGCGGCTAGGTTCGGTCCCGGAAGTCCTTAGCGCATCTAACTAGGCTATGAAAGGCCCGGTGCATGAGCGAGTCTCAGCTCTGGAACGACGTCGACGACCACTTCACCAGCCTCCTGGCCCCCGCCGACGAGATCCTCGCCGCCGCGCTGCACGACAGCGAGGCGGCCGGACTGCCCCCCATCAACGTCGCGCCGAACCACGGGAAGCTGCTCCGGCTGATCGCCGAGATCCAGGGCGCCCGCCGCATCCTGGAGATCGGCACGCTCGGCGGTTACAGCACGATCTGGATGGGCCGCGCGCTGCCGGCCGACGGTCGGCTGATCACCCTCGAGTACGACCCCCGACACGCCGAGGTCGCCCGCGCCAACCTCGCGCGGGCGGGCCTCGACAAGATCGCCGAGGTGCGGGTGGGTCCCGCCCTGGAGACCCTGCCGAAGCTGGCGGACGAGAATCCGGAGCCGTTCGACCTCGTCTTCATCGACGCGGACAAGGTGAACAACCCCCACTACATCGAGTGGGCGGTCCGGCTCACCCGGCCCGGCAGCGTGATCGTCCTCGACAACGTGGTCCGCGGCGGAGCGGTCATCGACGGGTCGAGCACCGACCCGAGCGTGCTGGGCACCCGGGCCGCGCTCGAACTGATCGCCTCCCACCCGAAGTTGAACGGCACGGCGCTGCAGACGGTGGGCATCAAGGGGTACGACGGGTTCGCCCTGGCCCGCGTGGAAGCCTGACCCCCGGTCCCGCCCCGCACCGCCGCACCGGCCCTAGAGCTCGTGGTAGAAGCCCACGTTCACGGTGTGGGGCCCGGTGCGGTCCTGGATGACGAGCTCACCGGAGCCGCCCGCCGGGAGTCTGGCCGTCCCGCCGTACGGAAGCGGCTGGGGCTGCAGCCCCGTCAGGATCAGCCGGACCTCGGAGGACGGCTCCGCGTGGGAACCCCGGAGCCAGGTGACCTGCCAGGAGCCGTCCGGGCCGCACTGGAACTCCAGGTGGACCCGGGAGACGAACAGCCAGTCGTCGGGGGTCGCGAGACGGCACACGGCCCGGTCCCTGCCCACCCGCAGCATGGCTCCGGGATCGCTCGGCGCGTCGGCCATCTGCATCCCGGCCGTCGCTCCGACGTCCCCTCCGGACACCGAGGCCATGGTGAGTTCGAGCAACGCGCGCTCCTTCGTGAGGTGCTGGTCCGATTGTCCCGCCGGGGAACGTCGTTGCCCCGTCGCCGCCGCATGATAATTCGACCTTTCCCCTCGCCGTGTGACCTCCGGCACAATGGACTCATGACCGAGCGCAAGCCACCCGGTGTCAGCTTCGAGTCCTGGGTCGACCGACAGATCCGTCAGGCGGAGGCCCGCGGCGAATTCACGGAACTCCCCGGCGCGGGCAAGCCGCTGCCGGAGGTCACCGACACCCCGTACGACGAACTCTGGTGGATCAAGCGGAAGATGGCCCGCGAGGGTCTGTCGGTCCTGCCGCCCACACTGGCGCTGCGCAAGGAGGCGGAGGACGTGCTCGCGGCGGTTCCCGCGCTTCCTTCGGAGCGGGCGGTACGGCGGGCCGTCGAGGACATCAACGCCAAGATCCGCGAGGTCATGTTCAAGCCGCCGCCCGGGCCTCCGCTCGGACTCAAGCCGTACGACGTGGAGAAGATCGTCGGGGAGTGGCGCGTGGCCCGCGAGAGCCCGGCCCCCGGCGGCCCGGGGCCCGACGAACGGGGAGACACCGGCTCCGCGTGAGCCGGGGCGGACGGCGGAACGCCGGAGGCGGTCCGGCCGGAACCGTCGGCACGACGAACCCGGCGGCCGCCCCGGACGCGACCGAACGGCAGGGCGAACCTGAGCCCGACGGGCCGACGGGCCGACGGGCCGACGGGCCGACGGGCCGACGGGAGAGCCTGCGCCTGGCGCGGTGAGGCGGCGCGAAGGGCGTGAGGCCGCGTCCCGGGGCATGGTCCGGGACGCGGCCTCACTTCGCCGGGAGGGTGTCGGAGCCGGCTCAGAGCCGCAGGAGCCGCTCGGTCATCTCGCGGTAGTCCCGCAGGGCGAGCCGGAGCCGCTCGGTGTCCGGGTCCGTCGCCTTGCCCTCGCCGCCGGACTGCCAGGACGTACGCAGGGTGCGCCGCCGCCGGGTCACGGCCTCCGTGAACCGGTCCGCGAGTTCCTCCAGCACATGGTCGGCCTCCTCGACGGAGGCCTGCGGCCCGTCGATGAACCCGCCGACCGCGTGCCGCATCCGCAGTGAGAACTTGTCGTGCTCGTCCAGCGGCAGCATCCGCTCGTCCCGCCCGGCGGAGTCGCCCGCACGGTCCTGGGTGTCCGCCGAGCCGCCCCTGAGCGCTCCCCCGGCGTCACGGGGCACGGGGCGCGGCCCGGGGCCTTCGGGGGCCCCGGACGCGCGGGATGCGGGGCCGGCGCCCGTACGCCCCGCACGGCCGTCGCCCGGGGCCTCTCGCTCGTCGGTGTCGGCGCCCGTCGTCGCGCGGGCCGTCGCACCGGTCCCGGCCGGACGGACTGCCCGGTCGTCACCGTCGGTGGCGCGGCCGCCGTTCCTGTCCGGGGCGCCGTTCCTGTCCGGGGTGCCGTTCCTGTCCGGGGTGCCCGGAGCGGTCTCGGTGGGCACGGGGTCCACCTGGCCCTTCAGTGCTTCGCGGCGCGACACTTCCTCGGCCTCTCCGCGGTTCTCGTCCGCCCGGTCGTCCGAGGAGCGCCCGGCGGGTACCGGGGTCACACGGCCCTTCATGGCAGCGGCCTCGCGGGACGGGGTCCGCTCGCGATCCTGTTCTGGCTTCATGGTGCTCACCTTCTTCAACTCCCCTTCGCCTGACGC
The DNA here is from genome assembly GCF_036063235.1 of Streptomyces sp. NBC_00386. Taxonomy (NCBI): domain Bacteria; kingdom Bacillati; phylum Actinomycetota; class Actinomycetes; order Kitasatosporales; family Streptomycetaceae; genus Streptomyces; species Streptomyces sp. NBC_00386. The sequence goes on along the minus strand of NZ_CP107950.1, from coordinate 6,576,618 downwards.
CTGGTGAAGGACCAGGGAAGGTGGGAGCGAGTGTCGGGGGTAGAGGTCCTGGTGCTGTTCTCGCCGCTCTCGGCGCTCTCTGTGGGCCCGGTGCTCCCGGCGCGCCCGGTGCTCTGCGTCGGCTCGGTGCGCCCGGCGCTCGCCGGCGTCGGCTCGGGCTCGGCGCGCCGGGCGTCCTTGGTCAGGGCGAACCGCTTGCTGCGCTCCGGACGGGCGGCCGGGGGCTCGCTCACGTCGTCCGTGTCGCGCGCCCGGCCGGGCGAGGTGTCCTCGCGGGTAGGGGTCAGCAGGTCGTCGAAGAGGTCGCGGGCCTCAAGCATGGCCTCGCGCAGCTTCTCGGTGTCGACGCCACCGTTCCCGTTCCCGTTCCCGCCGGTGCGGGCCAGTGCGGCCCGGTGCACGCGGCGGTAGCCGTGGACGTGGTGTCCGTGGTGGACGGAGAGAGCGGACACCTGCTCCTCGTAACGGTCCCCGTCGGGGAATCCGCGTGCTCCGGCCAGCTCGCCGAGCAGCCGGTCGGCCTCGGTCACCGCCTCCCGGGGCGAGTCGACGAAGCGTTCCTGGGCGGCCGTCCAGCCGGCCGCGTACCGTTCCCTGGCCGCGGGTTCCAGCGGCTGCGCCCGCAGTGCGCCGTGCCGCTTCACCCGCTCGTTGAGGTCGCGTTCGGCGGCCTGGGTGTCGCCGTCGTGCCGGGCGACGGTCCGGTCGTACTCCGGTCCGAAGCGCCGCCGCAGGGAGCGCCCGCCCGGCGGCCTTCGGGCGCGGAGGGTGAGGGCGGCCGCGACAACGGCAACGGCCGCCACGATGATCAGAGCGATGATCACGCCTGTGGACATGGGTGCCTTCCCGGGTTCTCGACCCAACGGGCCGGTTCCCGGACCGGGTTGCCCGGAACCCGCTCCTCAAACGGCCCCCGTGACGACGCGAGCCGTCAACGCCCCTTCCTCGTCGTACCGTTCGGCCGAGCTCGTTATCCGGTTGCGCACCGGGGGCGGCGCCCACCGACAATGGCGCCCATGACCCGATCGCCTTCCGGCCCACAGGACTCCTGGAGCGTGGCCCCGGAACCCTTCGACTCCCCTGCCGCCCGAGCCCTTTGGCGGGCGTACTACACGGAGGTCAGCGACCGGTGGTACCAGGTGCACGAAGGGCGTACGACGGATCCCGGCGAACTGGAGCGGGAGATCGCCGCGCGGACGGGCGCCGAGTTCACTCCGCCGGCGGGTGTGCTGCTGGTCGCCCGCCACGACGGTGAGCCCGGCGGCACGGCGGGGGTGCGGATGCTCGACGCCACGACGGGCGAGCTGAGCCGTGTCTTCGTCCGCGCGGACCTGCGCGGCAAGGGCGCGGCCCCGCTCCTGCTGGCGGCCGCCGAGACGGCCGCCCGTGGCCTCGGCGCCCGGCGGCTCGTCCTCGACACCCGCTCCGACCTCGTCGAGGCGCGGGCCCTGTACGCCCGGCACGGGTACGAGGAGACCCCGGCGCACAACGACGACATCTACGCCGAGCACTGGTTCCGGAAGGATCTGGCCGGCTGACGCTCAGCCCATTTCTCCCTGGGGCCGGGCGACCGGCGTCCCGGAGTAGGGGCGTTCCGCGTCGGAACCGCACATCTCCTCGTTCAGCTCCTCGACCAGTTTGGTGAGGTCGGTCGGACGGTCCGGTGCCCACCAGTCGCCGAGGAGTTCGGCGAGGGACTCCTCGCGGGCCCGTGACAGGTTCCCGGCGACGACGCGGCCCTCGTCGGTCAGGACCAGGTCCAGGCCCTCGCGGCGGGCGAGCCGGCGTTCCTCGATCTGGCGGGTGCCGGCCAGGACGACGTTCAGGGGCACGGCACTGTGCTCGGCCAGCAGAGCGGGTTCGGCCCACCCGTACTTCTTGATCCGCAGCAGCAGCCAGCTCGCCGCCGGCAACAGGTCGTAGCCCGCGCGCGCGGTGATCTTCTCGTAGATCTCGCGGCGCCCCTCCCGGGTGCCGAGCACGGACAGCGCCCGGCACACCTCGTCGTACGACGACCGCTCGACCGGGTTGCTGGCGAGTGTCTCCGTGACGTCGGGGGCCGTGACGGAGCCGCGCAGCTTGTCCTCGCGCAGGAACCAGGCCAGCACGAAACCGAGCAGGGCGACCGGGGCGGCGTACAGGAAGACATCGGTGATCGACGTCGCGAACGCGTGCAGGACGGGCGGCCGCAGGTCGGCCGGGAGCTGGGCGATCCCCTTCGGGTCGGCCTTCAGGGAGTCCGTGGTGATGCCGGGTGGAAGCTGCTGCCCGCCCAGCGCCTTCGTCAGGTTGTCGCCGAGGCGGCCCGCGAAGACCGTGCCGAAGATCGCGACGCCGAACGAGGCGCCGATGGACCGGAAGAAGGTCGCCCCTGAGGTGGCGACGCCCAGATCCTCGTACGACACCGCGTTCTGCACGATGAGGACCAGCACCTGCATGACCAGGCCGAGACCCAGGCCGAACACGAAGAAGTACACGCTCATCTCGCCCGTGCCGCTGTTCTCGTCGAGCTGGTGCAGCAGGAGCAGGCCGAGGGCGGTGATGCCGGTGCCGGCGACCGGGAACACCTTCCAGCGGCCGGTACGGCTGACGATCTGACCGGAGACCGTGGAGGACAGCAGCAGCCCGAACACCATCGGCAGCATGTGCACGCCGGACATCGTGGGCGAGACGCCCTGCACGACCTGGAGGAACGTCGGCAGATAGGTCATCGCGCCGAACATCGCGAACCCCACGATGAAGCTGATGATCGCGGACAGCGTGAACGTGTGGACCCGGAACAGCTTGAGCGGCAGAACGGGTTCGGCCGCGCGCCGCTCCACCGCGACGAAGGCGACGGCGAGTACCACGCCGAGGACCACGAGCCCGATGACCTGCGGCGAGCCCCAGTCCCAGGTGGTGCCGCCCAGCGAGGCCACCAGGACCAGGCAGGTGGCGACCGCGGCGATCAGGAACGTACCGGCGTAGTCGATGACGTGCCGTGCCGACTTCCTCGGGATGTGCAGGACCGCGGCGATCACCGCGAGCGCGACGACACCGACGGGCAGGTTGATGTAGAAGACCCAGCGCCAGCTCAGGTGTTCCGTGAACAGCCCGCCGAGCAGCGGCCCCAGCACACTCGTCGCGCCGAACACCGCTCCGAACAGCCCCTGGTACTTGCCGCGTTCACGCGGCGGGACGAGGTCGCCGACGATGGCCATCGACAGCACCATCAGCCCGCCGCCGCCGAGTCCCTGCAACGCGCGGAAGCCGATCAGTTCGCCCATGTTCTGCGACATGCCGCACAGCGCCGACCCGATCAGGAAGATCACGATCGCCGTCTGGAAGAGCTTCTTGCGGCCGTACTGGTCGCCGAGTTTGCCCCACAGCGGGGTCGCCGCCGTCGACGCGAGCAAGTACGCCGTGACCACCCAGGACAGGTGCTCCAGGCCGCCGAGGTCGCTCACGATGGTCGGCAGCGCGGTGGACACGATCGTCTGGTCCAGCGCGGCGAGCAGCATGCCGAGCAGCAGGGCGCCGATGGACACGAAGACGCCGCTGCCGTGCACCGTGTCCCGGGCGTCGGTCGCCGCCGCGCTGCGGCGGCGCACCGCGGACTCGCTCAGCTCGACCGAGTCGTGCAGTCCGGGCGGCTCGCCCGTGCCGCCGCCGGCCGGCGCCTCCGCCCCGTCCGGCCCCTGGCCGGACGGTGTGTCGGAACCGTGCGCGTCCCCGGTCATGCGGCCTCCCTGAGCACCGAGGGTCCCGGTCACCCTCCATCCTGATCGGTGTGTCCTGTTATGGCCTGTCGAGGCAACCGGAATCCACGATTCAGGGGGGCTGCTTGAAGGTTGTATGAAGGTCGTCCGGATAATCACTGGAGTTTTCAGGGGGGAGGGACCCACTCGTGACTGAACCGACCGGGCATGTCTGCCCCGAGTGCGCCGCACACCGGGCGCAGGACGGCACCCCGTCCTGCGCCTGCACCCGCAGGGCGTCCGACGCCCTGCGCGACGAGCGCTCGGCGGAGGCCGCGGCGGCGGAGGACTTCAACCCGCTGCGCATACGGCCCTACGTAGAACTGGGCCCGGAGTACTCCGGGCACATCGGAGGAGGCTGGGAGCCGGCCGAGGGCGTCGGCGCCCCGGGTCCGGCCGGCCAGGCCACAGGCCCCTGGCAGGCCGCCCCGACGGCCGGAGAGCCCTGGGCGGCCGCCGAAGCGGGCACCTGGGCGCAGGAGGGCACCTCGGCGCCCGTGAGCACCCATGGGGCACATCCGGGCGGCGGGGGCTGGGGGGCCGCCGCCACGCCGGTGAACGGTGACGACCCGCGCTTCCACGGCGGCGCACCGGTCGGCGGCGTCGAGCCGACGGGCTCCGTGGCCGGCGCCCAGCCGGTCGGCGGGATGCCGATGCAGGCCGCGGGCGCAGAGGACGCGGCCGCTTCGACCATGCAGCTCGCCGCGATCCCGGCCGACGCGACCATGCGGCTGGCCCCGGTACCGGCGGATGCCGCCCCGCGCTCGGCACCGTTGCCGCCCGAGGTGACCACGCCGTCGGCACCGATGCCGGCCGACGCGACCATGCGGCTGAAGGCGCTCCCCTCGGAGGCGCGCGCCACCGACGTCCGCCTCTTCCACGAGAACGCGCGCGCCTCGGGGCCCGGCCAGGAGGCCTCGCCCGCGGGCCGGGCCAGGCGTCGTCGGCGCAGCGGTGTCCTGGCCGTCACCGGAGTCGTGGTGACCGTGGTGGCCGCGGCGGGGGTGGCGAGCGGCCTGCTCTCCTACGACCCTCCCGCGCGGGACGAGGGTCAGCCGAAGGACGTCAGGGCGAGCGCCCCGGACGTCCTGTCCGACACGGCCTCCGCGGTGCCGTCGGCGAGCGCGTCCTCGACGGAGTCCGCCTCGGCGTCCGCGTCGGCCTCACCGAGCACGAGCCCGTCGCCGTCGGCGTCCGAGTCGGACACGTCGGCGTCACCGTCCTCGTCGGCCACGGCGTCACCGACGTCCGCGCGGCCGAGCCCGACGGCGACCCCGACGGGATCCGTGGCGTCCACCGGGGGCGGCGGTCCGAACGAAGTGGCCGGGCCCGCCCTGCGGCGCGGCGACAGCGGGTCCGAGGTGACCGAGCTCCAGCTCCGGCTGAGCCAGCTGAGGATGTACATGCGGAAGGCCGACGGCCAGTTCGACCGCCACCTCGAAGACGCCGTGCGCTGGTACCAGTGGTCGCGGGGCATCTCAGGAGACGACCCCGGGGTGTACGGCCCGGCCACACGGGCGAGCCTGGAGGCGGAGACGTCCCAGCCGTAACCCGGGTTCGCTTGCGCCGGCGTCTGCGGGTCTCGGTCCGGTGGGGGGTCGGGGCCGTGCCGGTGCATCAGCCCGTCGCCGTTGGGTGAGGCGTGGCCGTCGGTGGCGACGGGCATCGATGTACCGGCACGGCCCCTCCCGCGCGTGGCCGACTGCGGGTGCGAGATCCAGTCCGTCCGAGCCAGTTTTTTGGTCGCGGGGGAAGTTTCAGCCCCTCCGGCGTTTGAGGAGCGGGGTCCGGGGCGGAGCCCCAGGTACGGGACGGGCAGGGGCGGAGGGGGCGAAAAACCACCCTGCGCCCGGCCCGACTCCGTCGCCGTCCCCGGAGGGGATCCGTATCCCCAGCCGGTGCTGAGGACCTCAGCCGATGTGAAGGCGGACGGTGCCGTCTCCGACGACCTCGACCCGCACCTCGGTCAGATCACGGACGAACACGTCCGGCCCGTGGATCCCGGCCCGGGGACCGACACCCACGACCCGCATCCCGGCGGCCCGCCCCGCGGCGATCCCCGCTCCGGAGTCCTCGAAGACGACACAGTCCTCGGGCGCGATCCCCAGCTCGGCCGCCCCCTTCAGGAAGCCTTCGGGATCGGGCTTGCTGGCGCCGACGGACTCGGCGGTGACACGGACATCGGGAAGCCCGAGCCCGGCGGCGGCCATCCGCCCGCTGGACAGCGCCACATCCGCCGAGGTGACGAGCGCGTGCGGCACTCCGGCCAAGGAGGCGAGGAACTCCGGCGCACCCGGGATCGCGACGACGCCCTCCATGTCGGCGGTCTCCTCGGCCAGCATCCGCGCGTTGTCCGCGTGGTTCTGCTCCATGGGACGGTTCGGCAACAGCACCGCCATCGAGGCGTACCCCTGCCTGCCGTGAACGACCTTCATGACCTCGTCCCCGTCCAGCCCGTGCCGGTCGGCCCAGCCGCGCCAGCAGCGCTCGACGACGACGTCCGAGTTGACGAGGGTGCCGTCCATGTCGAGCAGGAGGGCGCGGGCGGTCAGAACTGTGGTGGCCGTGGTCATCGGCAGGCTCCAAAACGCAGACAGGGGGACAAAAGCACCCCCGGGAAACAAGGCGGCCCCGCCCGCCGGTCAGGGAGATGCGGACGGGAACCACTTTGTTCCTACAACATACAAAACAACGCCGCCCAGCGCCACCGCCCCCACCCCAGACACCGGCCCCACTCCCCTCCGGGGGGGCGACGGGAGCAGGTCCGGACGCAGGGTTTTCGCCCCCTCCGCCCCTACCCGACCCACACCTGGGGCTCCACCCCAGCCCCCGCTCCTCAAACGCCGGAGGGGCTGGATCTTGCCCCGGCCGGGGCTGAAACTTCCCCGGCCGGGGCTGAAATCCGGACCGGCCACCACAACGCACCCGCAGACGGGATCCGACGCGAGGGGCCGTGCCGGTACATCGATGCCCGTCGCCACCGACGGCCACGCCTCACCCAACGGCGACGGGCTGATGCACCGGCACGGCCCCGACCCACAACGCACCCGGCACCGACACCCGCAGACGCCGGCGCAAGCGAACCCGCACAGACACCGCCCCGGCAACACCCCCAACCCCTGGTGAAGCCGGCGCAGCGAACCCTCAGGCAGCCACAGCCTCGTACAAGCTCCAGGCCCCCAGCCCCAGCATCAGCACAGCCGCCACCTTGGTGATCAACGACAGCGGCACCCGCTTCATCAGCGCCTTGCCGCCCACGATCCCCAGCCCCGCGACGGCCCACAGTCCCAGCACCGCGCCGAGCCCCACCGACAGCGGGTCGTCGTACCGCGCGGCGAGGTTCGCCGTCATGATCTGCGTGAGGTCGCCGAACTCGGCGACGAGGATGAGCATGAAGCCCGCCCCGGACACCTTCCAGAAGCTCTGGTTCGCCGGCTTGCGGACCTCCTCCTCGTCCTCGTCCTTCTTCATCAGCAGCACCGCGGCGCCGCCGAGGAAGAGCACGCCGGTGACGGCGTGCACGATCTGCTGCGGCAGCAGCGTCAGCACACTGCCGGCCGCGACGGCGAGCGCCACATGGACGGCGAACGCGGCGGCGACACCGACGAAGACGTACGAGGCGCGGTAGCGCGTGCCGAGGACGAGGCCGGCGAGCGCGGTCTTGTCCGGCAGCTCGGCAAGAAAGACGACACCGAAAACGAGCGCCATCACGCTGAAGCTGATCAAAATCCCTCAATCGGTCGGGCTGCCCCGCCGAGAGTGTTGCGATTGCGCGTGCTGTGACTGCGCGACACCTCGGCACGGCAGCACACAGCAACGCCCGCACCGGGAGGCACGGACACAAGCGCCCACGCCGGAAAGGCCCGGCAGGGCAAGTGCACTGCTTGCCGAAGGTCTCGCTGGCCGGTCTCGTGATCGAGGCCTGCCTCCGGGCGCCGGCTCAGACGAGCTGAGCAGTATGTCGACGGTCCGGCGAAGAGCTACTCCCCTTCTGCGCCGTCCATAGTACGCGACCCGCGCGGCGGCCCCACAGGGCCGGAAGTCCCCCGGGTCCCGGACGTCCTCACGCCGGAGAAAGTTCTGTCATGAACCTTGTTATGTCATGCACGCGTCATTATTTTCTAACCGCGCACTTACCTCACGGCAACACGACGCCGCGAGCATTCGTTCGCCCGCACTCCAACACCCCCACACCACAAGGGAGTTCGCATGCCAAAGGTCTACGCGCGTCGACGACTGAGCATACTCGCAGGCATCACGGGTCTGATAGCCATGGCCAGTGTTTTCACCGGCCCGACCGCCTCCGCCGCCCTCCCCACCCCGGTCAGCGCGGCCACCGCCCGCACCTACCTCGCGTCCCTCACCGTCGCGACGGAGAGCCGCACCGGCTACGACCGTGATCTGTTCCCCACCTGGATCACCATCAGCGGCACCTGCAACACCCGTGAGTACATCCTCAAGCGCGACGGTTCGAACGTCGTCACCGACTCCGCGTGCGCGTCCACCAGCGGCAGCTGGTACTCGGTGTACGACGGCGCCACCTGGACCGCCGCCTCCGACCTCGACATCGACCACCTCGTACCGCTCGCCGAGGCCTGGGACTCCGGCGCCAGCGCCTGGACCACCGCCCAGCGCCAGGCCTTCGCCAACGACGTGACGCGCCCCCAGCTCCTCGCCGTCACGGACAACGTCAACCAGTCCAAGGGCGACCAGGACCCGGCCACGTGGATGCCCTCGCGCACCGCGTACGCCTGCACCTACGTCCGCGCCTGGGTCCAGGTGAAGTACTACTACAACCTGAAGGTCGACTCCGCCGAGAAGTCGAAGCTGACCTCGGTCCTGGCCGGCTGCTGACCGCACCCCGACCCGCACCCTCGGCGCAGACCGGCGGCCGTAGGCCGCCAGGGTTCCGGACACCGTCCCCCCACGGTGTTCCCACGGTCTCCGGAACCTCCCCACAGGCCTCCGTCGTTCCGTACCGTACGGGGCGACGGAGGAGGGGGATCACCATGGCCGAGCTGCGTCTGGGACCGCTGCTGAGGTATGTGGACGGCTCGTCGGCGACCTTCTGGGTCGAGGCGAGCCGCCCGTGCACCGCCGAGGTGCGCTGCGCGGACGGCACCCGCGGACGGGCCCGCACCTTCCAGGTGGCGGGCCATCACTACGCACTGGTGCCGGTGGACGGACTGACACCGGGCACGGCCACCCCGTACGAGATCCTGCTGGACGGCGCGGCCGTGTGGCCGCTGCCCGACTCGCGCTTTCCCCCTTCGGTCGTCCGCACCCCCGAGGGCGACGACGCCGTCGTCCGCGTCACCTTCGGTTCCTGCCGCTGGGCCTCGCCGCCCGCGGACGAGAAGGACCCCGTGGGACCCGATGCCCTGGACACCCTCGCCGCCCGGATCGCCTCGGCTCCGGACGCCGAACGCCCGGACGTGCTCCTGCTGTTGGGCGACCAGGTGTACGCGGACGAGGTCTCCAGGGCGACCCGCGCGTGGATCGCGGCACGAAGGGGTCTGGCGGACCCCCCGGGCCATCAGGTCGCGGACTACGAGGAGTACACCCGCCTCTACTACGAATCCTGGCTCGACCCCGAGATCCGCTGGCTGCTGTCGACCGTGCCGAGCTGCATGATCTTCGACGACCACGACGTCATCGACGACTGGAACACCAGCGAGGCATGGCTGGCGGAGATCCGGGCGACCCCGTGGTGGCGCGAGCGGGTGCTCAGCGGCCTGATGTCGTACTGGGTCCACCAGCACCTCGGCAACCTCTCCCCCGCCGAGCTCTCCGCGGACCTCCTGTACGCGGCCGTACGCGAGACCCCCGACGGCACGGACGTGCTGCGCGCCTTCGCCGCCCAGGCCGACGCCGACCCGGCCTCGGTCCGCTGGAGCTACCGCCGCGACTTCGGCCGGACCCGTGTCCTGATGCTCGACACCCGCGCGGCCCGAGTCCTGGACGAGAAGCACCGCGCGATGCTCGATCCCGGGGAGGCGGCCTGGCTGCGCGAGCAGGCCCTGGAGGCTCCGGGCTCCCGGGACCATCTGCTGATAGGCACGTCGCTGCCCTGGCTGCTGCCCCCGCTGATCCATCACGTGGAGACGTGGGACGCCGCCCTGTGCCGGGGCGAGCGGGGCGGGCGCTGGGCGCGGTTCGGCGAGCGGCTGCGGCGCGCGGCCGACCTGGAGCACTGGGCGGCGTTCCCGGAGTCGTTCGGGGAGCTGGCGGAGCTGATCGCCGAGGCCGGTTCGGGCGAGCGGGCACCGGCGACCGTGTGCGTGCTGTCGGGAGACGTGCATCACGCCTACGTCGCCGATCCGGTCTGGGCGGACCCCGCCGAGCAGCCCTCCGCCCGGGTTCTCCAGCTGACCTGCTCCCCCGTCCACAACTCCATCCCGCTCTCCGTACGGCTCGGCTTCCGCTTCGGCTGGAGCCGCCCGGCCCGGCTGCTCGGTACTCTCCTTGCCCGGCACGGCCGTTGCGGACACCCGCCGGTCGACTGGCGCAAAACCGGCGGCCCTTGGTTCGGCAATCAGCTCATGACCCTTACCCTGCACGGCCGTTCGGCCTCCCTGCGTCTCGAACAGGCGCAGCCGGTGCGGGGCGGCGGTGCCGGTCCCAGGGGCCGAGCGGCCCGGCTGACGACGGTGGCGGAGTCCCGGATCACCCCGGAATAGGTCCATTCCTTGCGGTTGCCGGCGCCGTACGGCGTACCGGAGCGTGCGGAGGCGTGGACGTGATGTGACCGACACATGCGTCCCCGGAGGATCTTCCGACCCATCCGCGGCGTACGCTGTATGGCTGTATGGCTGCCATGCCACTCCCCGCGAGTAGCGGCGCGGCCGGGCTTACGGGGGAGTCGGGGGAAGAGTCCGGTGCTGGAGAGTGTGGGGTCGCTGACAAGCAGCCCATGGATCTACGCGGTGATCGCCGTGTCCATCGTTCTTGACGTCTTCCTGCCCGTCCTGCCGAGTGGCGTCCTGGTCATCACGGCGGCGACGGCCGCCGCGGGCTCCGCCACGGCGACCGGCGACGTCCCCCACGCCGTGCCCGACATCCTGGCGCTCACTCTCTGCGCAGCCACCGCCTCGGTCCTCGGCGACCTGGTCGCATACCGCCTCGCCTGGCGTGGCGGCGACCGTCTGGATCGCGCCATCGCCCGGTCCCGCCGCCTGACCCGGGCGCAGGAACGTCTCGGCGAGGTCCTGGCGCGCGGCGGCGGTGTGCTCGTGGTCGTCGCCCGGTTCGCGCCGGCCGGCCGCTCGGTCGTCTCGCTCGGCGCGGGCGCCGCGCACCGCCGGGTCCGCGACTTCCTGCCCTGGTCGGTCCTCGCCGGCCTGGCGTGGGCCGGTTACAGCGTGGCCCTCGGCTACTTCGGCGGCCAGTGGCTGGGCGCCACCTGGCTCACGACGGCCATCTCGGTGGGGGCGCTGTTCGTCGCCGGGGCGGGCGCGGCCTATGTCGTACGCCGGCCCGCGCTGCGGGAGCAGGAAACCGGCGCCTGAGCCACCGCACGGGCCGGCACCGGCATCACGGGTACGGGGGGCACGCCGACCACGGGGTGCGGCCGAAGCCGTGAGCCCGTGGCCCGCGTGCCGCGCGGGGTGCGCGGGGTGCGCGCACTCAGGGCGGCGGCCGGGTTCCGTGCTGCGGGTGCGTCATCCCGCGCGCTGGGCCGCCGCCCCGCGCACCTCCAGGTGGTCGAGCAACTCGGCCGTGGCCGCCGCGACCGCCTCGACGGCGCGGTCGAAGGCCTCACGGTTGTGGGCGGCCGGGGCACGGAACCCGGAGACCTTGCGGACGTACTGGAGAGCGGCGGCGTGGATCTCCTCCTCGGTCGCTTCCTCGGGGATCGCGGGCGGGCGAAGTGTCTTGATGCTGCGGCACATGAGTCCAGTCTCGCGCGTCCGGCGCCGTCCTGGTCACCGCTCGCGAAAGGCGGCCCGCCACGGCCGGGAATACCGCCGCCGGATCCGTGGATTGAGCAGAACATGACCTCAGTGGAGATCACTTACGTCGGCGGTCCCACCGCCGTCATCGCGATCGGCGGCCTGCGGCTTCTGACCGATCCGACCTTCGACGCCCCCGGCGAGTACCCCGTCGGCGCGCGGAAGCTGGTGAAGACCGCAGGACCAGCGCTCCCGGCCGAGAAGCTCGGACCGGTCGACGCCGTCCTGCTCTCGCACGACCAGCACCCCGACAACCTGGACGCGTCCGGGCGCGGGTTTCTCCAGGGCGCCCCGGTGACTCTGTCGACGGCGTCGGCGTACGAGCGGATCGGCGCGCCCGTGCGCGCCCTCGGCCCCTGGGAGTCCGTCGAACTGACGCGTCCGGACGGCGGAACCCTGCGCGTGACGGCCGTTCCGGCGCAGCACGGACCCGACGGCTCGCTGCCGCTCGTGGGAGAGGTGACCGGTTTCGTGCTGTCCGGGGACGGCCTGCCCAAGGTGTACGTGAGCGGTGACAACGCGTCCCTGGACGTCGTACGGGAGATCGCGGACCAGCAGGGCCCCTTCGATGTGGCCGTGCTGTTCGCGGGCGCGGCGCGCACCCCGCTGGTGCCGGACGCCCCGCTCACCCTGACCAGCGAGGACGCCGCACGGGCGACGGAGATCCTCGGCGCCGTCCGGGTGGTCCCGCTGCACTTCGAGCACTGGGGCCACTTCACCGAGGACGGTGCGACGCTGACGACGGCGTTCGCGCGAGCGGGGCTCACGGACCGGCTGCGACTGCTGGAGCCCGGGGCCTCGGTACGGGTGCCCTAGCGGCGGGCGCGGTCCGGTTCGCCGCAACACCCTTGCGATTGCTTGGAGTTCGGCAAGCTTCTCCGAGGATTGACTCGGATCGCCGCGAGTTGTGACGATCTCCGGGGGCCCGTTCGGGTCCCGTGGAGAGAAGCGAGGATCCATGGCGAACGACGCGCTGACGGTGGCTGTGCTGGGTCCGGGAGGGGTCGGCGGGCTGCTCGCGGCACTCCTGTCCCGCGCCGGTCACCGGGTCATCTGCCTCGCCGGTGACGAGACCGTGCGGAAGCTGGCCGCGGACGGCATCGAGGTGCGCAGCGGCCACTTCGGCGACTTCACGGCGCGGGTGGAGGCGGACACCGAACTGCGCGAGCCGGCCGACGTGTGCTTGATCGCCGTCAAGGCGACGGCCCTGGACGCCGCGCTGGAGCGCCTCCCGGCGAAGGCCCTGGGTGAGGAGGGCCTGATCGTCCCGCTCCTGAACGGTGTCGAGCATCCGGCCCTGCTGCGCGAGCGCTACCGCTCCGAGCAGGTGGCCCCCGCGGTGATCCGCGTGGAGTCGACGCGGGTCGCTCCGGGAGTGATCGAGCACGGCAGTCCGTTCGCCGAGCTCGATCTGACCGCCGACGTCGCGCCCCGAGCGCGGGTCGAGGCACTCGCCGGGGCGCTGGAGTGGGCCGGAGCGCGGGCCCGGGTCCAGGACGGGGAGTCGGCGACGCTCTGGGCGAAGATGTCGTTCCTCGCGCCGTTCGCGCTGCTGACGACGCGGTACGGGGTGCCGGTGGGCGACGTACGCACGGTGCACCGCGAGGAGTTGGCCGCTCTCGTCGAGGAGACGGCCGCAGTGGGCCGTGCGTGCGGAGCCGCCACCGATCCGGCGACCGCCCTCGCCCGCTACGACGCCTTCCCGGCGGCCACCAAGTCCTCCATGCAGCGGGACGCCGAGGCGGGCCGGACACTCGAACTCGACGCGATCGGCGGCGCGTTGCTGCGAGCGGCGGCGCGGACCGGGGTGCCGGTACCGGTGGCGAGCGAACTGGTCCGGCGCCTGACGCCGATCGCCGGCACGGGCAACTGACGGCGGGACGGCAGCGATACGGCGCTACGGCGGGACCGAGAGCGTGGGCGCCGTACAGGGATGGCGGGGGCAGTGCCCGACGGCGTCCGGGTGTCGTGGGACCGGTGGCGGGGTCAGTCCCCCGCCGTCGTCCCGGCGCCCGAGCAGTGCCGGGCCACCGTGTCGGCGAAGGCGTGCGCCGCGGGTGACAGGGCGTCCCAGCGGCGGACGGCCCAGCCGACCGAGAGGGGCGGCAGGGCCGGTACGGGGAGGAAGCGGAGGCGGGGGTGGCCGGGTCCGGGCAGGCCGGGCAGGGCGGGGACGACGGCGTGGCCGAGCCCGAGTTCGGCGAGCAGGATCGCGGTGTCCCAGTCCGCGACACTGGTGTCGGAGGTGCCCGTAGGTATCCCCAACTCCCGGTAGGCGGAGTCGAGATGGGCACGGGAGGTGGAGCGCTCGGGCAACCCCACGATCCGCAGTCCGGCCAGCTCCCGCGCCTCGATCCGTTCCCGCGTGGCGAGTTCGTGGTCGGCGTGTACGGCGAGCACCCAGGGGAGTTCGGCGACGGTCCGCTGCTCGACCCCGCGTACGGGAGGGCCGAGGGTGACCCAGGCGAGGTCGAGCCCGTGGTCGGCGAGCGCGTCGAAGCAGCTCCGGCTGGAGTTCTCGGTCTGGAACTCCAGGCTGACCTTGGGGTACCGCCCCCGGAACTCGACCACGGCCTCGGCCATGAAGTGCCGCACGGTGGTGCCGCCGGTGGCGATCCGTACCGTACCGCCGCCCCCGCGCGCCAGTTCGTCGAGCCCGCGCAGCGCGAGGTCGAGTCCGGCGATGCCGTCGGCGGCGGCCCGTTCGAGGAGCCGCCCGGCACGGGTGGGCACCACGCCCCGGGCCTGCCGCTCGACGAGCCCCAGCCCGACCTCGCGTTCCAGCCGGCGTACGTGCTGGCTCACCGCCGACTGCGTGCAGCCCAGTTCCCGGGCCACCGCGCTCAGGCTCCCGGCCCGGCAGACGGCGACGAACACACGAAGATCATCCAGGGTCACGGCCCCAAGGTACCTGCGGGCCGGTGACGTCGGCCGGTCAGGCTCGGGTCTTGTCGAGCAGCTCGACGATCTCCTCGGTCGTGCCGGTCTCGCCGAGGCGCGGGAAGATCCGCTCGACGCTGTTGCGGTGCGTCTCGGGGTCGAGGTCGGACATGGCGTCGGTGGCGAGGGTGACGTGGTAGCCGTGTTCGTGGGCGGCGCGGGCCGAGGACTCCACGCCGATGCTGGTGGCGATGCCGGCCAGCACGATCTGGGTGATCCCGCGGCGGCGGAGCTGGAGGTCGAGATCGGTGCCGTAGAAGGCGCCCCAGTTCCGCTTGGTCACGGTGATGTCCCCGGGGTGCCCGGCCAGGTCGTCGACGATGACGTCCCAGCCCTCGGGGAAGGAGCGGCCGGAGCCCTGGCCGTCGATCCGGCCGCGAACGGCGTCCGCGCCGTCGGCGGCGGCGGTGACCCGGACGAGGACGACCGGGAGGCCGTGGCCGCGGAAGGCGTCCGCGAGCCGGACGGAGCGCTCCACGACGTCGGCGGCGGCGTGCGGGGCGAGGCCCGGGTTGCCGACGATGCCGTGCTGAAGGTCGATGAGGACGAGCGCGGTGCGGGGGTCGAGCGTGGTGACTGCCATGGTCAGGCCTTTCGGGGGGTGAGATCGCGAAGGGATCGGTCGATGAGGGTCACCGCCAGGAGCAGTACTGCTCCGGCGAGCATGAAGAGGGCCAGATGGTGCAGGCCGCCGGTGTCGGCGCCGTGCGTGAAGAAGGCGGCGTCGGCGGCGGAGGCGGCCATCGCGCCCAGGTAGGTGAAGGTGCGCAGCAGTCCGGCCGCGGAGCCCATCCGGGCGGGGTCGGCCTGCCGGTACAGGGCGTTCTGATTGGCCAGGCCATTGAGACCCTGCGGAACGCCCATCAGGGCTCCGACGCCGGCCAGCAGCCAGATCGCGCTGGTGGAGTTCATCGTCAGCAGCACCAGGCAGCCCGCGATCTGGACGAGACTGCCGACCACGAGCTTGCCGCGGACGGCTTCCCGCCGTCCGGTGACGCCGGAGACGACGAGTCCGCTCAACGACAGCGGCAGCAGGACCAGCCCGGCACCGGCCGCGTGCAGCCCACGCCCCTCCTCCATCCACTGCGTGAACCCGTAGAGGAAGGCGTACGCGGTGGTGTAGCTGAGGAACTGGCGCAGGAAGGTGGCGAGCATCGGTCCGTTGCCGCCGAGCACCCGCAGGTCGATGAACGGGGCCGGAACGCGGAGTTCCCGCCGGGCGAAGGCGGCCCCGGCGACGAGCGCGAGCACCGGCAGGTACCAGTCGGCGGCCCGCGGTCTCATCAGGAACAGCATCAGAGAGACGAGCAGTGCGGTGAACAGGGCCATGCCGACGAGGTCGACACCACGCGAGGCGGACGCGGATGACTCCGTCGGCGTCGGCTTCGCGGCTTTCGGCAGCCGCAGGGATCCGAGGACCAGACAGGCCAGGGACAGGGGCACGTTGACGAGGAAGATGGTGCGCCAGCCGCCCACGCCGATGAGCAGGCCGCCCAGCGTCGGCCCGACCACGGCGACGGTCTGCGCGGAGACGGCGAGCGCGGTCAGCACGCCGGCCGGGCTGCTCTGCCCGGTGCGTTCCGCCTCGCTCCGGGTCAGGTGCATCGCGGCGGGATACGCGGCCGAGGTGCCGAGTCCGAGCAGCACCCGGGCGGCGACCAGCGCGCCGAGATTCGGGGAGAGGGCGCCGAGGAGTCCGGCGACGCCCACCATGGCCGTACCGACGAGGTAGAGGCGGCGGGGCCCGTACAGGTCGACGAGACGTCCGATGACGGGCTGCCCCACCGCGGTGGCGAGATACAGCCCGGAGACCAGCCACGCCGTCTCCGCCGGGGACGCTCCGAGCGCCCTGCCGATCGGCACCAGTGCCACGGCGATCATCGAGGAGTTGACGGGGTTCAGTACGGACCCGAGGACCATCGGGGCGATCAGCCGGCGGTCGAACCGGTCGGGCGGGCGGTGACGCGCGGGGGTGCTCCGGTGCTGGAGCCAGTCGCGGAGCGTGGTGATCACGACCGGGTGAGCCGTTCCAGCAGCGCCATGGCCTCGATGACGGTCTGCCGCTCGTCCTCCGTGCAGCGCTCCTCGAAGGCTCGGGCGAGCCACTCCGAACGGGCCTGCCGGGTGCCTTCGACGCGCTCGCGGCCGGCATCCGTGAGCGTCACCAGCTGGCGCCGGCCGTCCCCGGGGTCGGGGTTGCGCTGGATGAGTCCGAACTGGTCGAGGGCCGCGAGCGTGGCGGCCATCGACTGCGGGCGCACCCCTTCGGCCGCCGCCAGCGCACTGGCCGTGGCGGCCCCGCTCTTGCTCACCAGGGTGAGCGCGGAGATCTGGGAGGGCGTGAGGTCCTGCGCCTCGGACACCTCGCGGATCCGCCGCCGGAGCAGGCTGAACGCGACCCGGAGGTCCTGCGCGGCCCGCGCCGCGGAATCCGAGACGCCCGCTTCGTTCGACCCCTTGCCGCTCACAGTCATACCGCCACCGTAGATCGCCCAGCCCAAACTGTCCAGTTCAGGCTGTTCAGTTCAGGCTGTCCAGTTAAACTGCGCAGTCCCGACTACTCAAAACGGCAGCCCGGTGGCGGGTCGGATCACCGTCCACCATCCGCACCGCGGGCGAGAGCCCCGATCCGCCACCCTTGCCCCGGGCGAGATTCCCACCCTTACTGGAACACGCGTTCGGAACACCCGTTCGCGTGAAGTCCCGGAAGGAACTCGCACCTCAAAATCGAACAGGCGTAGCATTGCCGCGTGGCTGCGACCTATGACTTTCCAAGTGACCTCCTCGCCGGTCAGGAGGAGCTGCACCAGGTCCGGGCCGAGCTGCTGGCCCTGCTGAAACGACTCCCCTGGTCGGTGGAGCCGCTGGACGGCTTCAGTGACACCGGTGGGTGGCGCAAGGTGGAGCGCCCCGCCTCCCCCGGCTGGACCGACGACGAACAGGCCGAGGTGGAAAAGCTCCGGCAGCGCGAGCGCGAGCTCACCGTATTCGTGTCCGGCCACCGCTTCTGGTCGGAGATCACACCTCCGGACAAGGTGGACGCCCGGATGCGGCTGAAGCACACGCGCGACGCTCCGCCGTGATGCGAGCACGTACCTCGCCGGTGCGCGGAATAGCTGTACGTACCGTCGCCGCACAGGGCGGTGGCGCCGACGGGCGCCTGCGGCGAGCCGCCCGAGGACGAAGATGAGGACGAGGACGCATTGGAGTCACTCTCGGCCGCGTCGGAGCCGCCTGTCGATGAACTGGAGCCGCCGCCGGTGGAGTTGACGCTGTCGTCGTCCCCGGTACCGGCGACGGAGGACGAGTTGTCGTCGCTCCCGTCATTCCCCGCGCCGGCGGCAGCGGTGGAGTCGTCCTCGCCGTAGTCGCCGCCGCCGTCGCTGCCGCCCGACGCCGCGAGGTCACCGCAGGTCTCCCCCTCGCTGGACTTGACGGTGTCGAACGTGAGCGTGTCATCGGTACTCATCGTCTCGCCGGCCGCGGGCGTCTGGGCACAGACCGTCCAGTTGCGGTCCAGGAGTTGCATACGCCCCTGGCCGGTGGCATCGGTCGAGTCGAGGGCGTGGATGCCGTCGCCCTGCGCCGCGTCCTGGGCCGTCTGGAGCTCCATGCCGACGAAATCACCGACCGTGACGCTCGCCGCCCCGCCCCCGGAGCCGGATGACCCGTCGTGGACGGATGACGAGGACGAAGAACCGGACGACGAGTCGTCGTCCCCGTTGATCAGCGCACTGCATCCGCCGACCACCAGAAGCGCCACCAGCAGGATGCCGCAGCCGACTTGAGTGTTCTTCCTGTCCTCCGCCGTCGGCCGAGGTCTCTGATTCCGTGCCACGTACCGGCCCCCCTTGTCGCTGTTGCTGCGCGCTCCCCCGCACGCACGGCCCTGCTCTCGGGCATGAGCCGACGCTCGCGCACAGCGAGGGGCAGGGGCCGTAAGGGCGCTGACGATAGCCACGGGCCGCCGCGTCGATGACCATCCGCGGGAAAGGCGGGAGCGGGCAGTGTCCGTACGGGTACGGTGAGGCACGATCCCTGTCCCGATCCCGGCGTCCACCCGACCGTTCGACGCCTTCCAGTCGGCGCCTTGCGACAATGCCGCGGTGCCGAGGCCGATCCTGGCGGGGAAGGGGAAACGGGTGCTTCTTGTTGGCGTGCTCGCACTGACAGCGGGCGGCGCGCTCCTCGTGGTGGCCGGCGGCTACCGCGGCGTGGACGTGTGGGTACGGGACTGGGCGGACGTGACGTTCTCACCGCGCTACCGGACCCCTTGGGGGACGCCCTGGAAGAGCCTCGGACGCATGAGACTGCAATGCGGTTTCGTGGGAGCCGGGTTGGCGATTCTGGGTCTGGTGACGTTGACCCGCTGAAAGCGCACGGTGCGAGCCGCTTCCCGTCGGCACGCCGGTCACGGGGCTCGGCGCGTGCGCTCCTGGACCTCGTCGGGCGTAGTCCAGGCAACGGCAGTTGGGCTCGCCGGGCGTGCGCTCGATGCCGACCGATGGCTCGCGACGGACGGCCAGGGCCACGACTCCCAGCTTCATGTTCTTGTAGAAGCCGGAGAGTCGGCGGAGCAAGCGCGCAGAGGCCAGACCCGGGCTCACGATCTCCGGCACACGGGCAGCACTCTCCCTGCCCCCCGGGGCGCCACCACCCGCGAACTGATGCACCGCAAGCAGTCGTCAGCGCCGGTCATTCTCGCGTGGCCGTTCCGCACCCCGCGTCGCCGGCCTCCCGCATGCGCGCTTCCATCGACTTGCTCCGGCTGTAGGGGTCGACCTCAGGACCGTCTCCCGGGCTCGAAGTCGCGCGCTCCGCCTCGAACTTGGGGGTGAGGTAGCCGGTGAAGGTGTCGCAGCCGCCGTTGGTGCTGTCCACCTTGTAGGAGACGAAGGAGAACGTACCCGGCTCGATGACGACCTTCGCCGGGTCGTC
Organism: Streptomyces sp. NBC_00386; assembly: GCF_036063235.1. NCBI lineage: Bacteria > Bacillati > Actinomycetota > Actinomycetes > Kitasatosporales > Streptomycetaceae > Streptomyces > Streptomyces sp. NBC_00386. The sequence continues at coordinate 6,557,051 of NZ_CP107950.1, read as the reverse complement.
CCAACTCATCACGACCTCGCGGCGCACGATCGTGCGCACGACTTCGTCGCTTCCCGCTGCAGCGCGTACGACCGGATACACGTACGTGACATCGGTGGTCACCTCGACCGCACCGCGCTTGCCTTCTCGGTAGGTGATCCGCCCCCGCGTCTTGACCACATCCCCGACGAGCCGGACCTTCGACCTCTCGAACCGGCTGAACAGCAGCAGAGGATCGTTCTCACGGCTCGGCGAACGGAACGCGGTCGCCAGGTACTCCTGGACATCCTTCTGATGAGGATTGATCAACGCGATCGCCTTCTTCGGCATCTCCCCGCGCAGCACACCAGGATCCAGACTGGACGCGTCGAGGAAGTCCCGGGTCTTTTTGAGTGCTTGTGCGACCTGCCCCTTGCTCATCCAGCCGGTCGCCTGCGCCTCGGGCATACCGATCCCAGCTGTCCCGTCACCCCACCGCACCGCGGGCGACCCCTTGAACGGCTCGTCCAAGGTCGCTTGTTGGGCTGCTGCTTCCGTCGGTGGTGGCTGATCCGGGCGTTCCGATTCCACGGCGAGCGGCGTACTCTCGCCGCCCCCGCCTCCGAACCATCCCGTCACCCGCCCGGGATCCAGAGCCACGACCAGCAAGGCGACCGCAGCCAGCAGACCGACGGCGTACCATCCCTTGCCTCTTTGCCGCCGGGCCGGTTGATGACTCCGCCACGGCTCCGGTCGGTCGGTCTCCTCCAGGCGCCGCGCCACCATACGGGCTCGCGCCGACGGCTCCTTGGGCGCGCCCTTGGTCCCCGCTTCGGCTTCGCGAAGGAAACGCTCCCACTCTTCGTCCGGTATGGACTCCCCACCCTTGCCCACGACGGGCCCCACCCTTCTCGCGCACCCGGCCCTCCCCGGGGCCGGCCATGTTCAGCGCATCATCACACAGCTCGACTTGAGCCCATGATCGCCACCGGTGGATCTCCGGAGGCCCCTGCCGTTGCACCGAGTTGAGCACCGCTTCAGGAGTTCGATCCATGGGGCGCCACTGCGTGCAGCGGTAAAGGGTGCGGCGGCGTAGCGGACTGCCGGGGGCCGTGGTCGTCTGCCGCCGTTGATGTCAGGCGTTGATGTCAGACATGGATGTCAGGCGGGCCGAGGCACGATGCTCACGGCGCGGTAGTCGTACCCGTCCTGCTTGAAGCCAGGGGCTTCCCATGTGAGGTCAATCTGTTGTCCGGGCGACAGCGTACGGAAGCCGGTCATCCGGATGTCGGAGTAGTGGCCGAAGCAGCCGCCGGGGGTCTCGGGGGAGTCGAGCACGCCCCACCCTTCCTCGTCGTTCCACTCGCGGACAGTCGCAGTCACCATGGGCGGGACCCTATGGGCTCTGTCTGCGCCGGCCCACACCTGGAGCCTTGGCCTGGAAGCCACCGGCCGCGACCGGCGGCGGAGTTCCCCAGGTCGCTCCGGTTCCAGGGCCCGCCCAGGTGAACCGGGCATCTCGACTGCGGCGGGCCGTCATTGACCGTGGTTGACCGCACGATGTGGCACGGCTGTGGCACGAGGACCGCTTCGTCCCGAAGCAACTTGGGTCCGGGCGCTGCCTGGGGCTGGTGTACCTCTCACCTGCGTCGATGGTCCGTGGGCGTCCGCGCTTGTCCGCCTTTGTACGCGGGCGTTGTCACGCAGTTGGACACTCACCCTGCCGCTCCTCTTCACTCGGTCGCTGAACCAGAGATCTGGCGCGCCAACTCTTCGACGACCTGGGGCACGACACGTTGAGCGCCCTCGTCTTGCAGCGCTTCGTCAAGTGCCTGATGGACCGCCGCGAACGGCTGCCCCGCATGTGAGACCGCGTTTGAGATCTGCCGGGGAGCCGTAAGCCAGACTGAGGCCGAAGGGCCGGGAGGATGATCCACCTTGGTGATCGGTAGGGTCGGCAGACCGGAGGCGATGAGATGTTGCAGGTTCTGTACAGCGGGGAGACCAGAGAGCTCGAGCTCTCCGGGGCGCGTCCAGAGCTCTTGGCGCTCGGACACCTGCTGCGGGGGAAGGCCGGAAGCTGCGATCTCTCTGAGAACCGGCACCCCTTTCCCTACGAAAGGTCGTTGTCCGAGATCGCGTTCCGGGAGGAACCGGAGGGCGACACCGCTTCGATCGTCGCGGAGGACGAGATCCTGAGGATCCGGGGAGGGCGAGAAGCTCTCGACCTTCTCGCCGACAACATCGAGGGCTTCGCCTCCGAGGCGGATGCAAGCGATCACTGTCATGTCGACTCCCCGACATACGACTACATCACGCCAGAGTCGGACCCGTTGGTGATTGCCTTCATGAAGTGAGCGGAGAGCCTTCCGCCGTAAGGCGGTTGAGCCCGCAGGCATCGGTGCGAGAGAGCGGTCGTGGGCCTGGTCGGGTTGCCGGTCGGCCTCGGGTGAGGCGGTGGACCATGGTGCCGATCATCGCCCAGCGGATCATCGTCTCCGAATGGGCAGGGCTGGTCTCGTGGTCCCGGGCGAGGCGGCGGTGGGCAGTGAGCCACGAGAAGGTGCGCTCCACCGCCCACCGCTTGGGCTGGACCTGGAAGCCGCGCCGGTCGGGGGCCTTGCGGACGATCTCCGGCTGGCGGCCGAGGATCTGGGCGGTCCACTCGACCATGCGGCCGGCGAAGCCCCGGTCGGCCCAGACCTTCCGGACCCAGGGTGGTCGAGTCTGGTCCACAGCAGCGGCCGTTTCGCGCCGTCGCGGTCCTGAATGCTCGCCGCGACGACGTGGACGGCCAGGAGCAGGCCGAGGGTGTCGGTGATGATGAACCGCTTGCGGCCCTTCACCTTCTTGCCCGCATCGAAACCCCTGGTGGCAGCGGGAACGGTATCGGCGGTGCGGACGGCCTGCGAGTCGATCAAGTCCGCGCTCGGCTCCGCGTCGCGGCCCTCAGCTTCACGGACCTTGCCGCGCAGTGCGTCATGGATGCGCTCAACGGTTCCGTCGTCGTGTCACCAGGTGAAGTACCAGTACACCGTCGGCCACGGAGCGAAGTCCTTTGGCAGTTGCCGCCATGCGCATCCGGTCCGTACCACGTAGAAGATCGCGTTCACGATCCGCCGCCGCGGATGCTTCTCCCGCCGACCGCCCTTCGGGCCCACCCGCGCCGGAGGAAGCAACGGCTCCACCAGCGCCCACTGCTCATCCGTCAGGTCCGACGGATACCCACCCCCAACACCGCTCACTGTGAGCTCAACGAACGCTTCAGCAACGTGACACGGCAGATCTCAAACGCGGTCTGAGTGCCTACTGGAGCCGAAGCACACCGAAGTGAGTACGGATACTCATGCTGGAGTCACGGTCCCGTCAGGAGCATGGAGAGCACCACATCACATCTCTGGGGGCACTCGATGAACGCCCGTACCCTGGTACGTCTGACCTTCGCCAATGTTGCTTCTGCTGTCTATCTAGGGCTCGTCGGTGCGTCCGTCGTGTTCGAAGTGACTGCTGCGCTTGTTTCGGATCCCGGAATCGTTGGGATATGGCCCTTCCTTCTCGCCGCCCCCACCTCCTTGCTGGCAGCCGGGGCCGTCGGGGCGGTTTGGGGTATGGATGCGCCCGTCTGGTACCTGGTCAGTGGGGTCGTCATCAGTGCTTTGGTCCAGTCGTTTGCCCTGGGAGCGCTCCTGGAAGCTCTGCGAGGTCGGCGCCAAGGACCTACCCGCCCGAGCCTCGGCTGAATTGTTCCGTTCATTACTAGGCAGGTTGTACCCGGTACAGACACGGTCTGCTCCACCTACCACGCTCCCCGGCTTCCATCCCGTCTGCCGTCGACCTGCACACCGTGGAGCAGGCGTGGTTCAAGGCATCAAGACGAAGAGCAAGAGGAGCGGCCCGGCCGTGCGGACCTACCGCTAAAGGGTGTGGCGGCACTGGCGGGGGAGCCAGAGTCGTAGGCAGGCGATGGTGACCAGGGCCTGGTAGTGGCGGGCGCGTTTGTCGTAGCGGGTGGCCAGGGCTTTGTTGTGCTTGAGCCGGTTGAAGCAGCGTTCGACGACATTGCGGCGACGGTAGGCCGCGCGGTTGAGCCGGCATCGGCTCTCCCCGCGGCGGATACGGCCGTTGATCTGGTCGATCCGTTCGGGGATCGCTGCTTTGATGCCCCGGCCGCGGAGGTGGGCGCGGATCTTCGTGGACGAGTAGCCCTTGTCCGCCGCGACCAGGACGGGCCGGGTGCGCGGACGGCCCGGCCCGCACCGCTCGATGCGGATGCGGGCCATCACCTGCTCGAACTGGGTGCAGTCGTTGACGTTGCCGGCCGTGAGAGTGAAGGCCAAAGGCCGTCCCTGACCGTCGCAGGCGAGATGGATCTTCGTGGTCAGTCCGCCGCGGGACCGGCCGATCGCCTCGCCCGGCCAGGTCCCCTTTTTCGGGCCCCGGCGGCATGCTGGTGGGCCCGCACGGTCGTGGAGTCGACGCACACGACCGACCGGTCAACGGCCCCCACGGCGTCGGAATGCTGCTGGACGTGGGCGAGCAGACGGTCCCAGGTCCCGTCGGCCGACCAGCGACGGAAGCGCTCGTAGACCGTCTTCCACGGACCGTAGCGTTCGGGCAGGTCCCGCCAGGCCGCCCCGGTGGACAGCTTCCACACGATCCCGTTCACCACCTGGCGACGGTCCCGCACCGGCCGACCCATCCGGGCAGGAGCCAGCAACGGCTCGATCACCGCCCACGACTCATCAGTCAACTCATGACGACGCACCACGAACCAACCAACGAGCCAACGACTTTGCGGACACGCCCTAGCTGTATTGACCCGCAGCGTTGTTCACACGGCTGATGGGTGGCTGGCCTCCGAGGGCGGTGTGGCAGCGATGGTAGTTGTAGCCGTGGAGGAAGTCGTCCAGGGCGGCCGTGCGTTCGTCGTTGCTGGTGTAGGGCCGCAGGTAGGCCCATTCGTCGAGCAGGGTGCGGTTGAAGCGTTCGACCTTGCCGTTGGTCTGCGGCCGGTAGGCGCGCGTCAGCTTTCCGGTCGCGCCGATCTCGGCGAGGGCCTGTTTCCAGGCCAGGCCCTTGCGGTAGGCCCAGGCGTTGTCGGTGAGCACGCGTTCGATGCGGGTGATGCCGTGCGTGTGGAAGAACGCAGCCGCGCGGGTGAGGAAGCCCGCGCAGGTGGCGACCTTCTCGTCCGGGTGGATCTCGCTGTAGGCGAGGCGACTGTGGTCGTCGACGGCGGAGTGGACGTAGTCGAAGCCCATGCTGCTGCGGGTGGCGCGGCCGGCCTGGCGTCCGAGGACTTTGTGGCCGCCGCCGTCGGGGATCCGACCGAGCTTCTTGACGTCGATGTGGATCAGTTCGCCGGGCCGGTCGCGTTCGTAGCGGCGGATGACCTGGCCGGTGGGCCGGTCCAGGTGGGCCAGGCGGTTCAGGCCGTGGCGGGTCAGGATCCGGTGGATGGTCGAGGCGGGCAGGCCCAGGATCGGGCCGAGCCGTGCGGGACCGAGTTTGCGGGCCTGCCGCAGTTGGCAGACCCGGGCCTCCAGGGCCGCAGGTGTGCGATGCGGTGTCGTCCGGGGCCGGCTGGAGCGGTCGGCGAGGCCCGGTTCGCCCTCGTCCCGCCAGCGGCGGACCCACTTGTGGGCCGTGGCTCGGGAGACGCCCATCTCGGCCGCCACATGAGCGACCGGGCGGCCCGCGCAGACACGTTCGACCAGCAGCCGCCTGCCATGAACGGTCAGCCGGGCATTACGGTGGGACACGAAGACCTCCGTGCGGTGCAGTCCTAGACAGCTCCACCACATCGGAGGTCTTCGCCATGTTCAAGACCCGCCAGTGTCAACAACGCTCGTGATCAATACACCTAGCACCTACAGCACCATCACTTTAGGAGCGAGGTGGGGCTATCACGGGCCCGAGCTGCGGGTTCCATGGCGTGGCGCAGTGCGGCCCTACTGCCCGTTCCGTGCTCTGATTCCCCGTGAGTCCCCGTCCGTTCTGGCGCGAGAGTGGCACGGCCTGGGGCGGGCCATGTGCGGGCCCACCGGGCGAGATCGGCGAACTGCGAGCAGGTTTCGGCAGGTCATCCGAGGTGCGGGCCTCTATCGGCGACGGTCTTGAAGACCGTGGTCGTCGTCGCCTCATCGAGATCCGGCCCTGCCCACCAGAGCGGTGACCGGCCTCATGGTCCGCACGGCGCGCTGGCTCACGTTGCACTGAGGCCCGTGCACGGCCGCTCGCGGTCGGCCAGCGCAAGGCGTCGGGTCCGCCGCGATCGCGGCGGACCCGACGCCTTTACCGTCGCAGCCGTTACCGCCGGCTCGGCCCCCACCAGCCCGCCAGTACCGCGGACATCACTTCACCACGACGTTGTCCCCGGACGACGTCGACGGCCCGGTGGTGGTGTTGCCGTAGTACACCCAGCGCCACGTACCCGTCTTGGAGGCCTTCACGGTCGTTTTGAGATCACCCGAGCCGTTCGCGTACACCTTCTTCACCGTGGTGTAGGAGGCGGTGCCGGCAGGCTTGAACTGCAGGCTCACCAGGCGGTCTCCGTAGGAGGCGTACTTCCTGGTCTCCCAGTTGGCCCGCGTGACCTTTCCGGTCACGGTGATGGTCCTGTCCTTGGACACCGGTTCGGGCGAGGCGTTGGCAGTCAGGCGGGAGCTGCGCTTGACGTAGACCGTCAGACCCTTGTCGTCGGTGTCACCACCGCCGCCCTCGAAGTACACCTCGGCCCCGACCTTCCAGGCCCCGGCCTCGCTGTTATGCATGTCCCACACGCTCGGGTCGAAGTACATCGTCTCGTTGAAGTCGCAGACGCCCGAGCTCACCTTGATGCAGTCGCTCGTCTCGATGGCGTGCCACAGCCGATCACCCGCACCACCGCGGTACAGGAACACCGCTGGCCACTTCCACTTGTGAGTGGTCGCCATCCGGAAGGAGGCGGGCACCGCGACCTCCTTCGACACCCCGATCACAATCGACTTGCCGCCGTTCACCTGGACACGGGAGAACGAGACCCCGCCCTCGGCCGCCCCGGCCGGCGCCGCGGCCACGGCCGTGAACACCGCCGCCGCACAACCGGCCACGACGACTCTCCAGACCTGCTTCCCCACCTGATCCCCAATCTCCTTACGGAAAAGCACCGAAGGTTCATCCCTTCAGCGCCTTACAGACAGCCGGCATCCGCACGGGGTTGTACACCCGCGAATCACAATGGGGCATCAGACAACCCCCGCCTCCCGCGAGGCGGAGAGGTCGGTGCGGTGCTCAGGATCCGGGCGGCTGCCAGGAGGCTCGCGGTGGAGGAATCCCTCCCCAGTGGGCCATGCATGGGCCGAGGGCGGCTTGCGGAGGCGCCCTAAGGGTTGCCTTGCAGGTCAAAGAGGTAAGGAGCCCGAGATCGCGACGGTCTTGAAAACCGTCGTGGCGCGAGTCACCGTGGGTTCAAATCCCACACCCACCGCAGGTGAACGGCCTCTGACCAGGTAAATCGGTCAGGGGTCGTTCTCATGCCCACTGTCCGCCAGCGACCGTGACTCCCCGCAGTTTCCCGGCTGAACGGGCACAGGAAGGGCACGTCCGTCGCGGGCCGGGCAGGAGCTGCATGCGTGTGGCTGGGCACCGCAGGGGGTGTGCCAGGATCCGGCTCCGAAGTGGAGGCCGATCATGTTTTTGCAATGTATCGAGGTGGTCGGCGCGCCGGTGCTGATCGTCGGGGGAGTCGCCACCCTTGGTGGGGGCTGGCTACCGGCGTTGTACCGCAGCAGCGTCCGCCGACCGGTCATGTTCGGTTGGGCCCAACTGACCGCGGGTGCCGGGCTCGCCATCTATCTGGTTGGCGCCCCTTCGACCAACACGCCACACCTCGACTTGGCGGTAAAGACGTTCGGCACTGCTGTCTGGGTGTTCGGCCTCGCTTTGGCTGGCCTGGCTGAACGCGAGCCGAGGCGCCGCTGACGTTCTGCCCCAGCCCACCACTCGCCCCAGCTCCCATCCCGTCTGCCGTAGACCCACACACCGTGGAGCGGGCGTGGTTCCTGGCGTCCAGGTGGAGCGCGCCACTGTACGAACGACCTGGACGCCAGGGGCCGCGTCTGCTCGGCTCTGCCTGGGTCGACGGCAGACGAGATGGGAGCACCCCACGCACACCACACTCGGCCGGCACTCGCCAACGGCGCCCCCGCCATCTCGGAGCCTGAGCGCCCCCGCCGAAGGCATGTTCTGACCGGCGGACTCGGTCTCCCGATCTCTACTCATGGGCCGTCGCTTGCTGCGGCCCCAGGGGTCGACCCCGGCACCGAAGGCGCAGAGGGTCGGGCCCGCGTCGTGATGAAGATCCTCGGGCACAGCCAGATCGCCGTCACGATGAACGTCTACGCGCACGTCGTCCAGGACACGCAGCGCGAAGCCGTCAGTCACATGGACCGGCTGCTCACACGGCGCCTGCAGCGCGAGTAGCCACGGCACTGATGTCAGATCGGGATGTCAAAGACCCCCAGCCATGATCGGCTGGGGGTCTTTGGCCTGGTGGGCGCGGACGGTTTCGAACCGCCGACATCCGCCTTGTAAGGGCGGGCGTGGTCGTCGGCATGTCCTTCCAGGTCACTACAGCTGTAGCGGCAGCCCAGGCGAACGGCGCACCTCGACTGTGGCGAGCCGTCGTTGACCGTGGTTGACCGCACGATGTGGCACGACTGTGGCACGTGGACTATTTCATCCCGAGGCGTGCAGTTCACCGCCTTGACCTGGTGGCAGTCAACTCGACTCAGGGGGCCAGGACACCCAGCGAAGTCTGCTGGGAAGGCGTCACTGAATGATCCGCCGGGCGTCAGTCACACACAGGATCCGTGAACCTCGAAACTGTCGGTCCGAATGCAGGAGAGCCCGGCCGTGTACTTGCCCCCGCGGTCGTAGACCGCAATGACCGACGGCTCATCGATCTTCCACCACGCCGCAAACGCTGCCGCGATGTACTGGGATTGCTCCTCCAATGCCCAAGCCTCGTCCGTAGCGCCATCCGATTCATAGTCCACTGTTGGAAAGTCAGACTCGGCCTCGATGCCCGGGTAGGCCTTCCGCGAGTATCCCCGCCACTTCTTCAGGTGCGCTACTGCGGTCTTCTGCTCGGCAGTTCCATACTCGGCAACGAATTCCTTGAACTGTGCCAGGGTGTCAGGGGTGTCGGCGATCTCCCCAAGGGAAAGGGTTACCTTCTTCGGCTGTGGCGGATCCGATTTGGGCGATGCCTTTTTGATGCTGGGCGAGATGCTGGGCCGCGAAGATCCTGCATCAGATTTGCGGGGAGATTCCGGTTTGACCGACGTCGTCTTGCGGCTCGCCGAGGTGGCTGACTGTGAAGGTCCCGTGCCAGCCCAATAGTCACTCTTGCCGCACCCCACTAGTGCCACGGCGAGTGAAATGGTGATCAAACATGCCTTACTTCTGCCCACGTGCGCTGCTCCGTCGGTACTGAAGGGGTACCAGCAGTCGTTTTCGCAGGTAGAGGCCCCTCTGCCATCCGGCGAGATCTTACATGTGATGAAGTTGTGAAGAGATCACAGTCTGGTGACGCGTGGAGCCAGCCACTACAGGGCCCGAACTTGCGGCAGTCACTTGAGGATCGAGGCTGGGGGACCATAGACGTAGCCTGGGAATCCCTGCCTTGGGCAGCATGGGGCGGTGCACACCCTGGCGAACATCGATTCCCCGTGCGTCCCTGTCCGTTCCAGCACGGAGGTAACACGCCCTGCGGCCCCCTCGATGCGAACTATGGGCGTGACGGCCGTTGAAGTCTGCCAAGCACGTCAGTTGGGCACCTGCGGCCGGTCGGGGTCGGTTGTGGGTGCGGTAGTTGCTGTATTGCGCTGCTGTACAGCAGCGGCTGAGGCTGCTGAGTGTTCGTATGCCGTTGACCTCGACGGCTCGGGTCGATAGGACCGTCGGTAGAGACCTAGGGCACTGAAGACAAAGCAGAAGCCCACGATTGTGGCGAATGCTGTCATTGGCGTCGCTCCCAAGTGGCGATGCACAGGACCCACGGTGAGTGTGCCCCCAATGCCCATGCAAACGTCCGCCAAGCCCCCGAGACGCGGCGATGAAACCGTCTTTCTGAACCACGGGGGGACCCATCCGGCACAGATGGCGGCAGCGCCGGGGACGAAGGTCAGGAGCCAAAAGAGCGCCAACAGAGCCCAGTCGATGACCTCCACAGCGAGTCCCCCCATGCGACAACTGTGCGACTCGATGGCCGCCAGGCGTGATCTTTGCATGGCCATCTCGCCGCATGTAAGTGGCCTGTGCAAGTTGACGAACCGCCTCACAAGGATGCCGGCGAAACGGCTGAGGCGGCGGGCTTCTGACTGGCTGCGGCGGTCCGCAGTTGTGCGAGCCCCTTCGCCGCTGTAGGTGTCAGTCTCTGCGGCTTCTCGTCCGTCTCCGGTCGATCGGGCACGTGAGGGGCGCGCTATCCGTGGGGGTTGGGGACTTGACTGGATGGCTGACAAATATTGAGATATGGCCTCATCCTTATCAGGTCGATCACAGGGGACTGTCGACATCGGTCAACCTGGCCTGCGCCTCGGCCGATCGTCCACTGAGGTCCGCCGCCGAGCGCTGCTGTTCGTGCTTGTTGGTGTCAGCCGCTGGTGTCAGCCGCCACACGCGGCTTTTGCAGGGGGCGACGCTGTTGAGCGATTGGGGCTGTCCCTGGTGTGGCGGAGGATGGTGCTCATGTGCGCTCTTTTCGACCCTCCCGAGCCTCGCCGCGTCTCGCCAGGCGAATACCCCGTGTGGGACCAGGCTCTCGCCCTTCTGAACCGAGACCTGGCGGTGACGCTTCCCCAGCTGGAACCCCTGCAGCTGCTGGCCCTTCCGTCCTACGATGCGGATGAGCCGGAGAACGTCTACGTCGCCATGGCCAACGGTGAGTGGCAGGGCAATTGCCTGGACCCGAACTCACAGGACAGCCTTGCCTCTGCACTGGCGAGCGTCGCCGATGCCGCGCAGGAGACCGTCATGGAGCTTCTGTGGCAGGCGTGGCCCCTGTGCCCCGAGCATGGCCTGGGCATGCATCCAAGGGAGGATGCACAGGAGCGACTGTGCTGGTGGTGCGCGGGAGAACGGTTGCGTCGCGGCCCGGCTCATATCCACGCGGCCGTGGGCGCACTCGACGCTTTGGGGGCGTCGATCCGTACACGGTCTTGAAAACCGTCGTGGCGCGAGTCACCGTGGGTTCAAATCCCACACCCACCGCAGGTGAACGGCTCCTGACCAGGTAACTCGGTCAGGAGCCGTTGCGTTGCCTGCTGTCCGTGAGTGCCTGCGGTTCACCGTTGTTTCCCGCTGGATCGGGCACGTCTGGGGCACGACGCTTTCAGGGTTGCCTTGAGAGCGCTGATGGGCGACGCCGGCCACGATCGGTTGCCGTGGTTGCTGCACCTCCCACCGCTGCACAGCGCATGTGCCCCGTCAGGCTGGCGTGCACTTCTTCTTCACTGCGTTGTAGAAGTCGTCGGCGAACTCGTCCTCGGACATAGCTGAGGCGAACGAGGGGACGTGGATGGGGTGCTGCGGGTCGTGCGCTCGGTAAGCGGCGCAGTACTCCTGCTGCTGCTTCTTGGTGCTCTCGTACCAGGCCGCTTCCCCTGGCGACCTAGTGGGATGCAGCGGCTTGGGCTCTTCCTGCGAGCACCCTGCAAGCAGGGCAGTCAGCGACAGAGCCAGGACGGCTATCGATACGCGTCTCACACAGTCTCCCGGTGATGAAAGCGAAGGTCGGCGGAGCGGCTTTGGGCTGGAGCTGCTTTGGGGCGAGTGATCATGGCCCCTTAAGCTTCCGGCGAGTCGGGCAGTCTGTGGACCTGCCCGTTAAAGCACGACGTTGGGGCCATGATCTTAGAGGCTCGCCCCAAAGTGGCTGCCTAAAGCCGTGGAGCCGACCGCCCCAGCCACGACGGGTTCTCACCTCATGCCGCCGGCCAACCCTCTCCAGGGCGCGCGTCGGCGCAGCGCGGGCGGAGCGGGCCGAAGGCAGGAGCGGCGCCCGCAGCGGAGCCGGGAGCGCGCCCGGCGGAGCGGAGCGACGCCGGGGCTTGATGAAGTAGAGAAAGTTCTATCCCGCTGGGATGAGGCGCTTCCCGTCGTGGCTCCGCACCTGAGGCCCGTTACCGGTCAGGGCATCCAAGACTCGGATCGCGAAGACCTCGGACATGCGCTCCTGGACCTCGTCGGGCGTGAGCCAAGCGACGGCGGTGGACTCGCTGGATGTGCGCTCGGTGCCGGCCGATGGCTCGCAGCGGAAGACCAGGGCCACGACTCCCAGCTTCATGTTCTTGTAGATGCCGGTGAGTTCGCCGATGGCGACTTTGATTCCGGTCTCTTCGAAGACCTCGCGCGCCACGCCTGTTTGCGGTTCCTCGTCCAGCTCCAGGACTCCCCCAGGCGGCTCCCAGGCACCGTTGTCTGCCCGGCGGACAGTGAGGATCCTGCCGTCCCTGCGCACGGTGACCCCCGCGACAGACACCGAGTGCTTGGGGCTCTCCCCAGCCACCGCTATGCCGCCTGCTTGCCCGGCGTCTGGCCGTGCTCGAGGTAGACCGGAGCACTCTCCGCGCGGGCCTCAATCGCTGCCAGAATCCGCCGGGCCAGTCGCGGGATCGTGCGATCTGCGATCTCGCGCGGGGCAACGAACCTGACGGCTTTCAGCTCCTCTGCCTGAGGGCGGATCCCCTGCGCGGTTTCCTCCGAGAGCTCGCCGCCGTCGAACAGGTACAACACCTTGTCGCCTTCGACGCCGTTCGGTGCCCAGTCGACGGCCAGGAGGCGCCCGAGCACCGGCGTGATGCCTAGCTCCTCGTGTACCTCACGGCTGGCAGCCTGGAGCGGTGATTCACCGGTCTCGACGTACCCACCCGGGATGTCCCAGTAGTCCTTGTACGTGGGCTCCACCATGAGAACGCGGCCTTCAACATCAAAGAAGAGCGCACCCGCGGCCATACGCGGATGCGCCATCTTCGCTTCGTGCTCGTTCGCTGCCATGCAGCCGAGCGTACTCAGTTGAAACCCCTTACGAAATGAGTGGCGGGGGCCGCGCTAGGCTCGGCGGCCATGAGTCAGAGCGGTTCGCAAGCGGCGGCATTCTTCCGAGACGTCCGCAAAAGCGGAGTGGTCTGGTTGGTCAGGGATGACGACGGAATGCCGACCCACCTCTCCGCCAGCGGCACGCGAAGCCTTCCCTTCTGGTCGGCCTCGGCCCGCGCCCAGAGGGCAGCGAAGATCTGGGGGCATGGGCTACGCGTTGAATCCATGCCCTTGGACACCTGGCGCGATCGCGAGCTGCCCGACTATGCCCGGGATGGACTCAAGATCGGCATCAACTGGAGCGGGCCGCGCCTGGTCGGCTGGGACTTCACTCCCGTGGAAGTTCTCAACCGACTGGCAGCGGCCGACTAGCTCACACCCTCGTCACGAGGTCTTAGACCACGTGCAGTCGATCGGCCAGCCCGGCCATGGTTGGGCTCGGTCGCCCTCGGTGATTCCGGATCCACGTGAGGACCAGTTCTCGCGCCAGGTAGTGGCTTCGTACCTGCTCAGGGGCCCAGAACTCGGCCTCAAGAATCATCGCCACCGCATCGTCGACGCGGTTGTGCGCACTGAGCGCGCGAGCTACTTCGATGTTGTGGCGCGTCCGCCGCTCCGTCGGCAAATTGCTGGTGTCGATCTGCGGGCCCAGGTCGACAGCAACCTGCATGTCCCCCAGCTCAGCCGCAGTGGCAACGCGATGGATGTCGACGTTCGTCGGGCCGAAAGCGGTCCACATGTGGTTGGCATCCTGTCCGAGCTGGCGGGCTGCCTGATCCGCTTCTGCCAGGAACTCGTGAACGGTCGAGCGGTCATCGGCTCGGGCCCCGGCCATCGACCCAGCGAGGAAGAGCGTTCCGTAGATCGACAGGAAGTCAGGAGTGGCGTCGGCGAGTCCGGGCCGAAGGTAGTCGGCTGCATCACCTACGAGCTGCACGGCGGAGTCGAAGCGGCCAGTCGTCAGGAGGCAGTGAGCCACGGACCGGAAGAGGGAGCCGGTCACAGCCGGGTTGCCCGACTGCTGGGCTGCGGCCAATCCGCGGTCGGCTGCGATCCACGCGAGATCCACCTCGCCCACCTTGCCGAGCACCATGGCAGCGCTCTGGTAGGTGAGCGCCAGGAGCTCGTTGGCTTGCTCCCGGTCTCGGCCCTCGTAGGCCTGTGCCGCGATAAGAGCGTCGGCCAGCAGCAGCGGCAGGCGGCGAGTCGCGAAGCCGTAGCGGGAAGCCTGGTAGGCATCCAGCACTTCCGTGACGTTCCTCCGCAGCTCCTCCAGCCGCGTGGGTTCTCCCTCGGTCGGAAGTCCCAACAAGGGTGTGAGCTGGCGGTAGTTCATGAGGGCTGACCGAAGCGCCGGCACCGTGTGCTTACCGCTGTCGTGGGTCCAGTCCATGAGGGTCGGTTCGGCGAGCAGGTCGCCGAGGGAGATGTCCAAGGCATCCGCAAGGGCCTTGATGACCGACAGTCGGTCGAGCTCAAGCCGGTTGTTCTCGGCTTTGCTCAGCCAGTCGACCGTGCGGCCCACCAGTCCGGCCAGGACTTCCTGGGACATGCCGCGCCTGCGGCGGTACCAAGCGACTCGTTCACCGATCGTCAGGTTCGTCGTCATTCCTCGCATGGAAAGAGCGTCCACCCGCTTCTCTCTGCGGCCCCGGAGAGATTTTCCGGGGTGATAAGTACGACCGGCCCTAGCGTTGTTGACAGGTTGAGGAGCTGTCAGGCCACGAGGGCAACGAGAGGGCTGTGACCGTGCTGACCCCGGCAGAGAAGCGCGAACTGATCGAGCAGTTAGGAGGACTTGCTGAGGAGCTTTCGGAGATCGCGCGTCGAGCCGACGTCTTGGTCACCGCCCTTGGGCCTGCTTGCGCACCAGATCCTCAAGCTGGTCCATCCGCTCGGCGAGACGGCGTACATCCCGACGAACCTCGGACAGGTACTCCGTGATCAGCTCGAACTCGGGGCTGCGCTTGACCGGGGCGCCTTCACCCGGCAGGGCCGCAAAGCTGCCCTTGCCCTGGTGAGAGACCGCATAGCCGTCCTCGCGAAGCCGTGAGATCGCTTGGCGGGCGACGGTCCGTGACACGGAGTGCTGTGCCATCAGCTCCGCCTCCGAAGGGAGCTTCTCCCCCGGGACAAGCTCTCCATCCCGGATCTTGTCCTTGAACTCGTCCGCAATCTGCAAGTACGCGGCACGTCCGGCAGCGAAGTCGGCCATAGCCCCTCTCCGTGGTTGTCGTACCTAGTGCAGCACATCGCTCCGACAGGAGTCGAGAACAACCACTTGACGCACCAAGTAGTACAGGCGCATGCTCGAACCCGAGATGACGTACTAAGTACGTCAAGTTGATCGACCTGAGGAGCGCTTCATGCGTCAGATTCCCGTCGACACCACGAACGCGACCGTGATGGTCGCCAAGGCTCCGCAACCGAAGGTCAAGGACCGTCGTACCGGTGAGATCGCCGTGGACAAGGACGGCGTCACGCTGATGACGGTGGAGGTCATGTTCTCCACGCCGGACGAGGTGGAGATCCTCAAGCTCACGGTCCCGGAGCCGGGCGTCTCCGAGGACCTGGTCATGGGTACGCCGGTCGCGCTGACCGGTCTGGTTGCCTCGGCGTGGGAGAACGAGTTCAACGGGCAGAAGCGGCACGGAATCGCGTTCCGTGCGGTCGCGGTCACCTCGCTCGCCGGTGCTGGCTCGGCGTCGAAGGCGGCCTGATCATGACCGGGTTAACCATCGGCCTGGTGGTGGTCGTTGCTGCCGTGCTGGTCCTGCGGTGGCGGCGTCCGGCCTGGTACTGGCTGGCCTTCGGTGCCATCTTCGCCACGGTGCGCGTCCTGGTCCACTACACCTCGGTGATGGACGCGTGCAGGCTGACGGTCCCGCCCTCGCGCTGGCGCCTGGCCCTGGCCCGGATGACCAACCGGCCCATCCCGGAATCCCGCGCCCCGCGCATCCTGCGCCTTCGCCCCACCCGGACCGGCCTGGTCCTTCGCCTTAAACTCCGCCCCGGACAGGACGCGTTCGACGTCTCCGCCGCAACCGACCGGCTGCGCCACTCCTTCGGCATGTACGGCGTGACCTCCCGGGAACTGCGCTCCGGTGTCGTCGAGGTGCGGATGACCGGCTACGACGTCCTCAAGCGGGTCCACATGCCCGCCAAGACCGATCCGGCTCCGATGCGGGTTCCGGTCGCGCTGCGCGAGGACGGGGCGGTGCATTACCGCGACTACCGGGCCGTCCCGCACGGGCTCACCCTCGGCGCGACCGAGTCCGGGAAGTCCGTCTATCAGCGGAACCTGGTGGCCGGCCTCGCCCCGATGGACGTCGCCCTGGTCGGCATCGACTGCAAGCAAGGCGTTGAACTCTTCCCGCTGGCCCGCCGGTTCTCCGCGCTCGCCGACAACCCCGACACCGCACTCGACCTGCTGGAAGCCCTGGTCTCGCACATGGCGGACGTCTATCAGGTGATCCGGGCCGAGCAGCGGATCACGGTGAACGTGCCGGATGCGGAGATCGCCGCCGACATCTGGGACCTGCCCGAGCACCTGCGGCCAACTCCCATCGTGGTCCTGGTGGACGAGGTCGCCGAACTGGCCCTGTTCGCGTCCAAGGACGAGGAGAAGCGCCGCGACCGGATCATCACCGCCCTGGTCCGGCTTGCCCAGCTCGGCCGGGCCGCCGGCATCTACTTGGAGATCTGCGGGCAGCGCTTCGGCTCCGAACTCGGCAAGGGCATCACCATGTTGCGGGCCCAGCTCACCGGCCGCACCGCCCACCGCGTCAACGACGAATCCTCCGCCAACATGGCCTTCGGCGACATCGCCCCGGACGCCGTCCTCGCCGCAATCCAGATCCCCACCGACACCCCCGGCATCGCCGTCACCGGCGACTCCTCCGGCGGCTGGGCCCGCATCCGCGCCCCGCACACCTCGCTGCGCCAGGCCGTGAACGTCTGCAACAGCTACGCAGACCGCACCCCGGACCTGCCTGTCCTCGCGCCGTTCCGACCGGTCGTGGGCTCCCTGGCCCCGGTCTCCGAGCCGCTCGCCAAGGCTGCTCCCGCGACCGTCTGATCTCTCCCGCTTCCCGGTTGGCGTGACCGCTTCGCGCCGGGTCCCTACCCCCTCCATGCCTGAAAGAAGGGAGATCGACTCCCATGTGCGAGCACATCGAGGACTTCCACCGCACCGTGCTGATGCTCGGCACCCTCGCTCTGTACGCCGAAACCCCCGGCGCCGATCAGACGTTCATCGACGCGATCGGCCCGTCCCTGGCTGCCTCACTTCCCGAGCCCCCGCCGGGCATGTTCCCGCCCGGATACGACCCGGCCGACGGCCCCGACTATCCCGGCGGTTCGTGATGGCCTGGCCCGCGTTCCGCGTGGACGCCGTCCTGGTCCAGGCGGTCATCGCCGGAGCTTTGTCCTTCGCCCACCTGCACGAGCTGGCCGACGCTGCCGGTCAGTCGGGCTGGAAGGGCTGGGCCTACCCGATCAGCGTGGATCTGCTCCTGGTCGCTGCCTGGCGACGGCTCCGCTCGGATGGGCCGTCCCAGCTGGCCTGGTGCTGGTTCCTGATCGCCCTGGTGGCCTCGCTCGGCGCGAACGTCGCCACCGCCGGATTCCTCGACCTCGCCCACCCTCCGGCCTGGCTGCGATTCGGCATCGCCGGATGGCCAGCCCTCGCCTTCCTCGGCGGCACCCTCCTCGCCCACTCGCACACGGCCAAGGACGAGGACCTGAAGCCGGTTCGGCCGGCCCCCGCGGTCCCGGTTCCGGCGCCGGAGGTCGAGCGGGAATCCGCCCCCGATCCGCAACCCGAACCGGCTCCGCTTCCCGCGGCCGAGGACACCCCCGCGCTGGCCCCTGCTCCCCCGGCTTCGCCGCTTCCGTCGGTCCCGGCCGCGCTGGTCGACCACGCCCGCAAACTCGCTGCCGACCACCAGGCCCGCACCGGCGCCCGGATCGACACCGACACCCTGCGCGCCCGTCTCGGCGTCCCGCCGCAGCTCGCCGACGCCATCGCCGCCCAACTCGCCTGACCCGGAAGGAGAACCCGTCATGCCCGCCCGCGACCACTTTCACTCCGTGATGCGGATCGGCCCGGTGCAGATCGGCACCCACCGCGACCGCCACGGCCACACCAAGCACGCCGCGGTGTGCACCAACGACCACTGCGGCTGGTCCGCCGACTACTCCAGCCAGACCGCCGCCCAGCTCGCCGCCCGCACCCACCGCTGCACCGCCCGATAGGAGAACCGTCCCGTGGACGTCCCGCTCTGGTTCGCCCTGATCGTCGTCGGCTGGCTCGGCGTCAAGCTCATCCGCCCGCCCTGGTGGCTCGTCGCCGTGCTCCTCCTGGGCGGCTACCTCCTGGCCGACAGCGTCCTCGCCCCCGCCATCGACGCCACCGTCAAGTAGCCACCCCCGAAGGGAGACCCCGTCATGCTCCGCCCCAAGGTCCCGGCCATGCCCCAGCCCACCGGCCACATCACCCCGCCCGCCCGGATCGCCGAGCCGACCGCCGTCATCCAGCACACACAGCCGCTCCCCGCGCCCATGGCTCCGACTCCGGCTCCGGCGCGGCCGACCGTGCAGCTCACCCCCGGCTCCGTGATCGCCCTCGTCGGCGGCGGCGCGGCCGTGGTCCTGGTCGTCGGCGCCGTCCTGGTCTCGATGCTCCTCGCGGTCGCCATCACCGCCGCATCCGTCGCCGTCTGCGCCCTGGTCATCCGCTCGCTCACCGCTTCCCAGCACCGCCGCTGACCGGCCCCGGGGCGACGCACAAGCCGCCAAGCACGCCGCCGCCTCCGGGACCGCGCTCCGTCGGCCAACCGCCCTCGCCAAAGGAGAACGTCATGGACGCGCACATAGTCGCCAGTACAGCGCCGTTACTCGGCTGGGCCGTGCACGGCAGCATCCTCGCCCGCCGTCTCGCATGTGCCCGCCGCGACCCGCTCACCGGCCTGCACACCCGGGCCGGATGGACCGCCCGCGCCGAGCACGTCATACGCCGGCACCCGCACGCGGCCGTCCTCCTGGTCGACCTCGACCACTTTAAGACCCTCAACGACACCCACGGCCACGCCGTCGGAGACCTCGCGCTCGCCACGACCGCCGACCGGCTGCGCTCCTGGTGCGGACGGTACGGCCTCGCTGGCCGCCTGGGCGGAGACGAGTTCGTCGCCGTCATCCGCAACCTGGCCTCCGCCGACCCCAACGCCCTCACCGCGGCGCTCCATCGGCCGCTGTTTTACGAGGGTGTTCGGCTGCCGCTGGCTGCCTCGGTCGGCGTCTGCGCCGTCGCTGATCTGCCGGTGCCGTGCCTAACCGACGCCCTCGCCGCCGCTGACGCGGCCATGTACGCCGCCAAGGGTCATGGCCGTCGAGGCTCCCGCTCCACGCACTGAGCGGCCACCGGGTGGCGCACAAGCCGCCAAAGCACGCCGCCACCCGGGGCCTTCCTTCCAACCGCGATCGAAAGGAACCACCAGCATGACGCACCGCACCCGACCCAGGTCCCGGATCTGCCCGAACTGCGACGGCTTCGCCTCCGCCGCCGTCACCCTCGGCGGCCGCGACCGGCACGGTCACCTGCGGACCATTACCGCTCACTGCCCGGCCTGCCACGGCACCGGCACCACCACCCGACCCGCCGTCCGCCAGGCGGTGAGCGTCTGATGCCCCGCAACTGGAGCCGCGGCGTCGACCGCATCCCGCCCGACCCCATCGACGGCGACTACGACCGCCTGAAGAAGATCGTCAAGGCGCACCACTTGCACGACAAGGACCGGGCTGCGAAGGCCACCCGCGCCGGCCGCTCCTCCAGCGAGGCGTCCAGCAGCAGCGCCAGCACTCCTCAGAGGCGGGGATGGCGCCGTTGAACCTCGCAACTCAGCTCGACCCGGTCACCCTCGGCGATCTGCTGAGGGTGGCCTCGGCCGACGACTTCGACCGCTGGCACGAGCAGATCCGCCGCACCGGCGGCTGCGCCGACCCCATCCACCTGACCGGCTGGACCCTGTCCAAGGACAAGACGACCGGCGAGACCCTGCACCGCTACTCCACCGAGTCAGAGCCGGGCGGACGGCTCCGCCTCGCGTGTGGCAACCGGCGGGCCTCCCGCTGCCCCTCCTGCGCCTGGACCTACGCGGGCGACACCTACCACCTCATCCGCGCGGGCCTGGCCGGGGACGACCGCCGCGACATCCCGGCCACGGTCCGGGACCATCCCCGCGTCTTCGCCACCCTCACCGCCCCGTCCTTCGGCTCCGTCCACAACCGCCCCGACCACGGCGTCTGCCGCTGCGGGACCCGGCATCCTGTCGACGACCCCGCGCTCGGCACGGCGCTCGATCCGGAGACATACGACTACGCGGGCGCCGTCCTCTTCAACAACCACGCAGGCGATCTCTGGCAGCGCTTCACCACCCGTCTCCGCCGCGAGATCGCCGCCCGCGCCGGCCTCACCCGCAGCGAACTGCCCGACCATGTGCGGCTGTCGTACGGCAAGGTCGCCGAGTTCCAAAAGCGCGGCGCCCTGCACTTCCACGCCGTGATCCGCCTCGACGGACCGGACGGACCCGACACCCCTCCCCCGTCATGGGCGACGGTCGGCCTCCTCACCGACGCCATCCACGCCGCCGCGGCGCACTCCTACACCTCGGTCTCCGTCCCGGCCGCCGAGGACCAGCCTGCTCGCACCTTCCGCTGGGGCACCCAACTCGACGTCCGGCCCGTGAAGGCGTTCGGGGACGGCTCCGACATCACCGAGCAGGCGGTCGCCTCCTACGTCGCGAAGTACGCCACCAAGGCGGCCGAGAACACCGGCACCCTCGACCGCCGCATCGGCGAGCTCGCCGAACTCGACCGCCACCAGATCCCCGACCACACCCGCCGCCTCATCGAGGCCTGCAAGCAGCTCGACCAGCTCTACCCCGAACGGCGCCTGTGGGCCTGGGCTCACATGCTCGGCTTCCGCGGCCATTTCAGCTCGAAGTCCCGCCGCTACTCCACCACCCTCGGCGAACTCCGCCAGGCCCGCGCCGACTTCCGAGCCGCACAGGAACGCGAAGCCCTCGGCCTGGACGACCGCGAGCCGGACACCGTCCTCGTCCTCGCCGACTGGCAGTACGCCGGCCACGGCCACACCCCCGGCGAATCCGCCCTCGCCGCCACCATCGCCCGCGACCTCCAGCACAACCGCGAAACCGCCCGCGAAGCCCTACGCGACCTGCTCGCCCTGGAAGGAGATGCAGCATGAAGGACCGCTACCTCAGCGTCGACCAGGTGGCCGAACTGCTCGGCACCTCGGCGCGCTTCCCCCGGCGCCTCATAGCCGAGCGGCGCATCACCTTCGTCAAGGTCGGCCGTCACGTCCGCATCCCGGAGAGCGCGGTGGACGCGTACATCACCGAGCACACCGTGGAGCCGATCACGGTCCGTGCCTCGTGTCTGAAGGCGGTGGCCTGATGGCGAACTCCAAGGGGCGCCGTCGCCGCTTCGGATCCGTACGCAAGCTGCCCTCCGGACGCTTCCAGGCCCGCTACCGCGGTCCGGACGGTCTGATGCGCACGGCTGACGCGACCTTCGCGACGCAGACCGATGCGGACCGCTGGCTGGTCAAGCAAGAGGCCAAGATCCTCGATAGCGACTGGAAGAACCCTGACGTGAAGATCGTGTTCGGCGACTTCGCGGCGTCCTGGTTCAAGGACCGTGACTACGCGGCCACCACGCGTGAGCGCAACGCGGGAGTGCTCAACCGGCACATCCTGCCGACGTTCCGCGCGGTCCCTCTGCGGGAGATCACCACGCCGCAGGTGCGGCGCTGGCGTACCGATCTCCTCGACGCGGGGGTCGGGCCGGCCACCATCTCCAAGGCCTACCAGGTCCTCCGGGCCATCATGAACACGGCCGTGGATGACGGGCTGATCGAGCGCAATCCGTGCCGGGTCAAAGGTGCGGGGACGGTCACCCACGCCGAGCGGCCCTTCCTCTCCGTGCCCGAGGTGTACCGGCTCGCCGACGCGGTCCCGCCGCACTGCCGTGCCCTGGTACTCCTGGCCGCGTTCGCAGCGCTCCGCTTCGGCGAGCTGGCCGCGCTCCAGCGCCGGGACGTCGACCTGGAGGCCCGTACTGTCTCCGTCCGTCGCTCGTACGCCGAGACCCGGACGGATGGCCTTACGGTCAAGGCGCCCAAGAGCGCGGCGGGTGTCCGCACCGTGGCGTTCCCGGCCTCGCTCGTGCCCGAGCTGGCGTACCACCTGGCCGAGCACGCGGAGGCCGGCCGCACCGGGCTCGTCTTCGTCGGGGCCCGCGGTGGTGTCCTGCGGCGGAACAACTTCCGGCGGATCTGGCTCCGCACCCTCGCCTCGACCGGTCTCGGTGACGTGCACTTCCACGATCTCCGGCACACCGGCAACACCCTCGCCGCGACCGGCGGCGCCACCACCCGTGAGCTGATGCAGCGGATGGGCCACTCGTCGGTGCGGGCCGCGCTGGTCTATCAGCACCTCGTCAACGGGCGCGACCACGAGATCGCCGACTACGTGGACGGTCAGATCAAGAAGGTGAAGCGGCCTCCCCGCGACCCATCTGGCACGTGAGTGGCACGGCGGTACCGAACGGTCCGAAACGACAGAGGCCCAGATCACCGGAATCACACCGGCTGACCTGGGCCTTGTTCGTGTCCTGAGACTGGTGGGCGCGGACGGTTTCGAACCGCCGACATCCGCCTTGTAAGGGCGGCGCTCTACCACTGAGCTACGCGCCCAGGACGATTCGACAGCCTACATGGCCCGGGGGGATGCCCCGCAAACCCGTATCGGGCGAGCGGGTGGCGGGGGCGACGAAGGCTCGGGGTGAAGGGGCCCGTCAGGTCGGTCCGTGGCGGGGGCGACGGGGGCTCGGGGCCCGTGGTCCGGGGGTTATCCCCACCCTTCATTCGGGAGCGGCCCGGATCGTCCAGGGCTCCGTGGGTGCCTACCGTCGAAGAGGCTTCGCCGACCGGCTCCGGTCGAGGTGCCCAGGTATCCGGTAACCCGCATCCGGTGTCCGGGCTCGACGTTCGCGAAGTTCCGACCGACCGTCCCAGGGGGAGATCGTCATGGCCCGCACGCGCACCCGCGGCACCAGCAGGAACCGTAACCACAGCGCCACCCGCCCCGCAGCCCTCACCGCTCTCGCGCTCGCGCTCGTCGCCGGTGTCAGCGCGTGCGGGGCGTCCGCGGGGGACGACAAGGAGCCCGAGACGCGGTCCTTCGGGCTGCATGGGCGGACCCTGACCGTCGACTCGGACGACTCCGCGCTCGATCTGGTGGTGTCGGACTCCGCCGAGGGCGGTGAGGTCCGGGTCACCCGGTGGTTCCAGGGGCACGTCACCCTCGGCGGGGACCCCGAGGTCACCTGGGCCATGAAGGGCGGCGACCGGCTGGTGCTGCGGATGAAGTGCTCGGGTGTCGTCGCCGACTGCTCGGCCCGGCACCGGATCGTGGTGCCGCGCGGGGTGGCCGTCAAGGTGGAGGACGGGGACGGGTCGGTGAGCGCGCAGGGCTTCGAGGAAGCGCTCAGCATTCGTACGGCGGACGGCTCGGTACGGGTCAGCGACTCCTCGGGAGCGCTGGATCTGCGCAGCGGCGACGGCTCCATCCATGCCGTCGGCGTGAACGCCCGCAGCGTGCGGGCCCGTACCGACGACGGCTCGGTACAGCTCGAACTCGGCACCGTGCCGGACCTGGTGGACTCCCGCAGCGGCGACGGCTCCGTCTCGATCGTGCTGCCTCGGGCCGCCTACCGGGTGACGGCCGGGAGCGGTGACGGCCCGGTCCACGTGGACGTGCCTCGCGACGGTTCCAGCTCCCACCGGGTCTCCGCGCACACCGACGACGGAAAGATCACGGTACGAACAGCGAACTGACCGGCCCGTGTGTTCGTCTTCAACCGGTGGGAGAATGACAGCTGGGCAAGGCGGATGACAGCACGGGAGAGGGATGTGACGGCGACACCTTCGCGGCCGTATTCGCCGTTCGCGGGACCCGCGCGGCCTGCACACCCACACCCACACTCGCCCGGCTTCCGGCGGGGCCGCCCGCCGGTTCTGCAGGTCCGGCCGGAACGGCTGGGGCGTCCTCCTCGTACGTACGTCGCTGTCCGTGACGTTCTCACGCTCGTCGCTCTGCCCCTGCTGGTCGCCCTCGCGCTGCCCGCGGCCTTCGCGGGAGGCGGCACCCGGCGCTGGTTCGGCGGGCGGTCCGAGAGCCAGCGGGCCGAGGCGCAGGCCGCCAAGGACGCCGCGGCGGCGGCGTTCTACGAACTCGACACCGCCCAGCGCGACCTGCGGATCTCGATCGAGACCATCACGGCCGTGGACGACTCCCCGGCCGCCCGCCGTGTGGTCTCCGACTTCGCGGCGCTGGGACAGCGGATCGACGAGGCCAGCCAGAAGTACATCACCGCCGTCGACGCCCACGATCTCGACCGGGACGAGCTGGAGGCGTCGGTCGCGGAGCGGGCCCGCGCCGAACTCGTCGCCGCGAAGGACGAACTCGGCCGTGTGAAGGCCGATCTGGACCGGTTCGAGCAGAGCCTCGGGCCGCTGCTCGGCAAGGCCGAGACCCAGCTCGCCCGGCTGGCCCCGGCCGTCGAGCGTGCCCGCCAGGCGTTGATCGCCGCGTCCAACGCCCTCGATTCCGTACGGCGGTCCGGGCTGAAGGCCGACGATCTCGCCGCCCGGCTCGCCGCTCTCGGCCCCGAGCTGACCAAGCTCAACCAGGGCGCCGGGCAGCACGGGGTGCCGGAGACGCTGGAGCGGGCCGAACGGGTGTCGCGCGAGGCCGCGGCGGTGCGCTCGGAGGCGGAGCGGCTGCCGGAGCGGGCCGCGGAGATCGACCACCGGCTCGTTTCGTTGCGGACCCGGGCGCAGGCGCTGACGACCCGCTCGGGGCAGGTGGAACCGGTGCTGAGCGAGTTGCGACGGCGGTTCTCGGCGGCGTGCTGGCAGGACCTCCAGCACGTGCCGGAGCAGGCCGCGGAGAACGTGCGGCAGGCCGAGGCGAAGCTGAACGAGGCGCGGGCCGCACGGGAGGCGCAGCGCTGGCCGGACGCGACCTCGCTGCTGGCGACCGTGCGCGCGCTGCTGAACAGCACGGACGAGGCGGTGTCCGCGGCCGGTGACCGGCTGCGGCGGCTGAACGCCGTACAGAAGGACCCCCAGCAGGAGATCGACCGCACCCGGTTCGCGATCCGGGACGCGCAGCGGCTGGCCATGGCGGGCCGCTCGACGCCCGACCCCCGGCAGGCCCGCCCGCTCGACGACTCCGTCAGCCGGCTCGACCGGGCCGTGGCCACGCTGGAGGGCCGGCACCCCGACTACTGGCATTTCCTGACCGAGACGGAGGCCGTGCGGCAGACGGTGGCCCGCGTGGTCGCGCAGATCCGCGAGGAGCGCGGCGGCGCCTGAAACGCCCCGCGCGACCGGAAACCCCGGGGGCAGAAGCTCCGGGGCGCAGGAAGCCCTGAAGGGGCTCCGAGGACGCCTGAGCCCTCGGAGCCCCCGCGGTTCCCTCGGAGCCCTCCCCCACAGCCCTGTCACCGGCTGATCAGGGGCCGATCGGACTCCGGCCGGGTCCGATCAGGTGCGGTACCCGTAGTACGCCGCGTTCGGGTACGCCGCGAGGAGGCTCGACAGCGAGCGGCGGTAGGTGTCGGTGTCGTGGTAGGTCAGGTACGGCACTCCACTGGCGCTCCGGTACGACGTGATCATGGAGTGGTCCTTGGACCCGTCCTTGTCGAAGTCCATCTGCATCACGTCACCGATGTCCATCTGGTAGACGTTCGCCAGGGGCGTGGAGCGCTGGGCGGTCTGGGTGAACCAGGACCACTCGTTGACGCCGACCCAGGTGTCGGTCTGGGTGGACGAGGTGTAGTTCCAGGTGCCGTACTCCTCGTCGGAGCCGGCGACCGTCGCCCAGCCGCCGGCCTTCAGGGACTGGCTGAGGTAGTTGGTGCAGTCGCCGCCGACGGAGTTGAAGCTGCGGTAGGCGGGGTTGTAGTTCTTCCAGTACTTCTCGGCGTACGTCGCCATGCCCGCGTAGTCGTACGGGCCGCCGGTGAGCGTCTTGGGGTTGGCGGGCGCGGGGTACGTGGTCGCTGCCCGGGGGGCGTCGACAGCGGCCATCGGGGTCATGCGGAGTGCCGTCGTGACGGGCTCGTTGACCTGCCGGGGACCCTTGTCCGTCGAGCGCTCGCCCGTCAGCTTCCAGGTGCCGTCCGGCTGGGCGGCGAAGGTCAGGACGTGGTGGGCGCGAAAGCCCGTGGTGGCGGGTTCGTCCCCGCGGATCTTCCGGTAGGTGAGGGTGGTGGTCTCGGTGACCCAGGCGGTGGCCAGCCGGCCCGTCACCCGGGTCCGGTCCACGGCGACCTCGGTGTCGGCGGCGCTGTAGGCCTCACCGAGGGCGGCGAGGCGGGACCGCGTGCCGCGCAGCGAGGAGAGAGCGGTGTTCTCGGTGCGGGTGAGGGTGCCGGGGACCCGTATGCCCGCGGTGGTCGCCTTGAGGGCCGTACGGGCCGTCGGGGCCCGGTCCAGCAGGGCGGCGGTGCGGTCGGTGAAGACGGCGTCGGCCACGCGGCCGAAGGCATCGGCCGTCGACGCGGTCACCCGGGGTGCGGGGGCCGCCGCGTGGGCGGCGGACAGGGGCAGCAGGAGGGCGGAGAGAGTGATCGCCCCCACGACGGAACAACTGCGGCTTAAGTTCTTCGGTGTCACTGGTGATTCTCCTTGATCCCCGGTCGGACTCCAGGGAAGGGAATCTTTACATGTCCCACTCAACTGTGCGGAATCCGGGTGGAGTTCGCGTCGAGTGCAACCAAGTCCCATATGTCGGAGGTAAGTTGATCTCAATGCGCTGCCGCAGGGCCATCGGCCCGACAGCGGGCCCTACTTCACCACGGTCGACCAGTCCGGTGACTGAGCGGGGTCCAGGCCGCGCAGGCGTTCCAGGGTCTCGGGCTTCTGCACGTCGAGCCAGTCGGACAGCTCTTGGAAGGACACGCACTTGACGCCCTTCTTCGTGCACACACTCTTGATGACCTGATCGATGGCCCTCATGTAGATGCCGCCGTTCCAGTCCTCGAAGTGGTTGCCGATGAACAGCGGTGCCCGGCTGCCGTAGTACACGCGGTTGAAGCCGGCCATGTAGGAGTTGACGGTCTGCTGCTCCCACTGCGGGTACTGGGCCGGGTTCCCCTCGGTCTCACCGTCGGACTGGTTGTAGAGGAAGTTGAAGTCCATGGACAGGCCTTGGTACTTGCCGTTCTCGTAGGGGAGCATCTGGAGCGGGAAGTCCCACATGCCCTCCTTCTTCTTGGGCCAGATCTGGAAGTCGCCCGCGGAGCTGGCGTCGTAGCGCCAGTCGTACTTCTTGGCCGTGGCCTTCATGGCCTTGAGCAGGTTCTTCTGCCCTTCGAGGCAGGGCGCGCGCCCGCCGCTGATGGCCTTCGCCGGGTCGAAGGGGAGCGACGCCAGGTCGGTGTAGCCGGTGTTGGTCCTCCACTTCTCCACGAAGGAGAAGAACTGGTTGATCTCGCTCTCCCACTCCTCGACGCTCCAGTCCCCGCCGCCCTTGTCGCCGCAGAAGTGGCCGTTGAAGTGGGTGCCGATCTCGTTGCCGGCCTTCCACGCCTTGCCGAGCTCCTCCAGCGTGCCGCGTATGTGCTCGTCGGTGGCGTAGCTGATGGCCGCCGAGCCGGGCGAGTGCATCGGCGGTTCGTAGAGCGCCTTCTTGTCCTTGGGCAGCAGGTAGATGCCGGTCAGGAAGAACGTCATGTGGGCGTTGTACTGCGCGGCCAGCTCCCGGTAGTGGGAGAAGAGTTCGTCGTCGCCCTGGAGGGCGCCGTCCCAGGAGAAGACGACGAACTGGGGCGGTTTCTCACCGGGCTTGAGCGGTACGGCCTTCAACTCGCCCTTCTGCGGGCCGGTGTAGGACGTGGAGCCGTCGCCCAGTACATGGGTCTTGCCGTCCCAGACCGGTTCCTTCTTCGCCTTGGTGGCCGGACCGTGCGCGCGGGCGGACGCGGCCGGGGTGGTGTGGTCGGTGTTCAGGGCCAGGTAGGTGGCGGCCGTGGACGTGACGACGAGGAAGGCCGTCATGGCCGCGAAACCCTGGCGTGCGGAGGTGGCGGCGGAAGCGGGATCGGACTCACGGCGTCGGCGCCGGCTGTGCTTCGAGTTCATACGGGGCACATTCTGCGAGGGGGACGGAAGGAGCGTGGCGCGGCCACCGGGTGGCCGTCGGCGGGGGCCGAGCCGGACGGTCGGCCGACGGGATCAGCGAAGCGGGCTCATCGCACCGGACCAGATGCCGTACGGCACGTCGGCGACGGGTGCGCCGGCGATCCCCTTGAGCGGGAGCGGTTCGAGGCTCTTGGTGAGGTCGATGCGGTACAGGACCACCGCCGTCGACACGGAATCGTTCGAGCCCGCGTACCAGGCGGCCTTGTCGTCCAGCGTGGCGCCCCGCTTGCCGGCCACCTTCACCGAGAGGGGGGCCGCGCCCGGGTGGCCGATGCGGAAGGAGTCCGCGAGCGCCTCGGTGACCTGGCGGGCCACCTCGGCGCGCATCGCGCGGTGGGGTGCGGGCATGTCCAGCCGGACGCGGGAGCCGTTGCGGGTGATGCGGCGGACCGAGTACGGCTCGTAGTGCGTTCCGTCGGCGGCGAAGGTGGCGTAGGCGCTGGCCATGCGGATCGCGCTGGGGGTGGCGGCGCCGAGGGACATGCCCGGCACCTGCGGTCCGATGCTGGAGGGGAGCAGGCCCGACGCCTCGGCGGTCTCGCGCACCTTGTCCAGGCCGGCGTCCATGCCGAGCTGCATGAACGGGGTGTTCACGTTCTGGGCGAGCGCCGAACGCAGCGAGATCTGGCCGTAGTTGCGGTTGCCCTCGTTGTGGGCGGCGACCTTCTTGCCGCCGCGGTCCCAGTAGGGGCCCTCGGGTGTGCTGACCGGGACGCCGTCGTCACCGTTGTACAGCGTCTCGGGGGTGACCGGTGTGGCCGCGCCCTCGCGGGTCTTGTGGACGCCGTTCTCCAGGGCGGCCGCGTAGACGAAGGGCAGGAAGGCCGAACCGGCGGGGACGGTGGTCGCGTTGGACTCGTTGTAGCCCTGTCTACGGTGGTCGGGGCCGCCGTAGACGGCGAGGATCCGGCCGTCGTCGGCGATCGAGGCGGCACCGTAGTGGGCGGCCTTCGCGTTGTCCGGGTCGTCCTTCTTCGCCTGCTTGCGGGCCTTGGCGACGGCGTCGGTGAGCGCGGTCTCGCGCTTGCGGTCGAAGGTCGTGTAGATCTGGTAGCCGCCGAGGTCGAAGTCCCGGTCGGAGATGTGCCCGGCCTTCTTGGCGTACTGGGTAGCCAGCTGGACCAGGTAGTCGGTCTGCTTTCCGGTGTCGTAGCTCCCGCTCTGCTTGATCGGCTCGGGGAACTTCGTGTACTTGGCCCGCTCGGCGGCCGAGAGCTTGCCGGTCTTGACCATGCGGTCGAGGATCCAGGACCAACGTTCCACGGCGCGTTCGTGGTTGGCCTTGCTCAGGGTCGGATCGTAGAGGCCGGCGCCCTTGAGGAGCGAGGCGAGGAGGGCGCCCTCGCTGGCGTTGAGGCGGCTCACGTCCTTGCCGTAGTAGGCCTGCGAGGCGCGCTGGAGGCCGTAGGTGCCGCGTCCGAACCAGCTCGTGTTGAGATAGCCCTCGAGGATCTTGTCCTTGCTCATCTTGTTGTCGAGCTTGAGGGCGATCATGGCTTCGGTGAACTTGCGGGTCACCGAACGGTTCTGGGTCAGATAGACGTTCTTGACGTACTGCTGGGTGATGGTGGAGCCGCCCTGGGTGTCCCCCTGGCCGACCGTCTTCACCAGGGCGCGGGCCAGACCCTTGGCGGAGATGCCGGGGTCGCTGTAGAAGCTCTCGTTCTCCGCCGCGAGGACCGCCGAGCGCACGTCCTCGGGTATGTCCTTCAGCGGCATGGCCTGGCGTCGTACCCAGCCGGTACGGGCCATCGGGGTGCCGTCCGACCAGAAGTAGACATTGTCCTGCTGGGTGGCATATGTGTTCAGGTTCTGGGGTATGTCCGTTGCCGCGTAGGCAATGACGAGCAGCGAACCGCTCAGGCCTATGGACAGCGCGAAGGCGCCGAGCCATTGCCGCCAGGAGGGCAGCCAGCGCCGCAGGCCGGTCCGGCCGGGGCGTGGATAGGCGGGCTTGAGGCGCCGGGCGTACGGCGTGAGGCGTGCGGCCAGCCGGGCCGGCGCGGAGGGCTGCGAGGGCTTGCGACGGCTGCCGCGACCGCGCTGCGGTCCGGATGCGTCAGCCACGGCGCGCTCCCTCGCCTCGGCGGCCCAAAGACAGGGGATTCGAGGCATCGTTGTGATGCCGGGTCCTGGTCACGACTGCGTCTCCCTCCGCACTCCGGATCTGCGCGCGCGGGTAGTTGCAGCGGCCGCTTTCGCGGCTGCGAGCCCCCCTCCCCGACCTTGCGGCTCGTCGCGGCCCTATTAAATTATCAGCGACCAATGCAATCCCTTCGATCAGTGACGAGACAAAAAAGCTCAGAGGTCAACGGAGTTCACTGGTTCACCCTGCGCGAGCGGCCGTCACTCCCTCTCCGGAAGCCTCGTCGCGCCACGCACGGCGAACGCCGCCGAGCCCTCCGGACGGCGGCCCGTTCCGGATAGCCTGTGCGCATGCCTCGCTACGAGTACCGCTGCCGGACCTGCGGCGACACCTTCGAACTGACCCGCCCCATGGCCGAATCGGCCGCCCCCGCGGCATGCCCCGCCGGGCACGGCGACACCGTCAAACTGCTGTCGACGGTCGCCGTCGCCCGGGGTGGTTCGGCGTCCGCGCCGGCACCCGCACCGCGTTCGGGCGGCGGCGGAGGCGGGTGTTGCGGCGGCGGGTGCTGCGGCTGATCGCGGGGGATTTCTTACCAACTCCTCGCCAACGTCCGAATCCTCACCGGCACGTTCGCCGCGCCATGGTCTCGGTCACACCAACAGGACGGCACCGGGACCAAGTTCCACACATCCCCCGGGATGGCCCGAACCGGGCGCGTCACCCACGAAACGGCCTACAGGCGATCCATTCGCCCGCATCGCATGAA
Organism: Streptomyces sp. NBC_00386; assembly: GCF_036063235.1. Lineage (NCBI taxonomy): Bacteria > Bacillati > Actinomycetota > Actinomycetes > Kitasatosporales > Streptomycetaceae > Streptomyces > Streptomyces sp. NBC_00386. Next base: position 6,525,863 of record NZ_CP107950.1, on the reverse strand, counting down.
TTTATGAATACCGCTCACCTGTTCATGAACCGGGCGCGGGAAGTGGGCGCTGAAACCTGGGCACTTCAGGGATCTGGCCGGGCGTGCCAGGAGCGCGCAGGCGGCTGTGCCGGAAGCGTGCGAAGGCGCGGGTGTGCCGGAGGGAACTCCCCCGGCACACCCGCGCCTTCGCACGGGAACGGAACCGGGTTCCGTGTGCCTGTCAGACCGCTTCGGGGACGCCACCGGCGCCGGGACCACGGCCGGCGCAGATGCCCACGAACTCGCGCAGGATCCGCTCCCCCGCCGCGACACCCCGCTCCGGCAGCGCGGTGACCGCCGGTGCCGTCCAGTCGTCCTCGGCGAGTTCACCGTGGCCCGGACGCCAGCCGCGGTCGGCGGCGAGCAGCAGGTCGGCGTCGAGCAGCGAGTCCCCGGCGGCGAGGGTGAGGACGGCTCCGGTGCGGCGGGCGACCTCGCGCACGGCCGCGCTCTTGGTGAGCGGCCTGGGCACGGCGTAGATCTTGCGGCCCTGCAACGAGACCGTCCAGCCGCGCTCCTCCGCCCACACGGCCAGGTTCTTGACCCACTCCTCGGGGAGGAGCTCGCGCTCCACCACCAGATAGGCGAACAGGTCCTCGGCGACCCGGTGCTTGCGCACCCATTCCGGGTCCGCGGTGGCCTCCAGGTGCTCGCGCACCTCGTCGAGCGGCGCGCACTCGGACGCGAGGCGCTCCTTCACGACCGTGTGCCAGTCGAGGTCGGAGACACCGTCGACGAGCAGGTGCCCGCCGTTGGCGCAGATCGCGTACTTCGGGGCCGGGCCGGGCAGGTTGATGCGCTGGTACTGCTTGCGGGTGCGGGTCGTGGTCGGCACGAAGTGCGCGAGGTCGCCGAGTTCGGTGAGCAGTGCGGCGGCCGTCTCCGTCATGAAGGAGAGCGGTCTGCTCTCGTGCACCTCGACGCAGAGCAGCCGGGGCGCGCGGGCGTCCGGCATGGTGAGGGCGAGCGCGGCGGAGGAGTAGATGAGCGTGCGGTCGAGGTCGCTGGCGACGAGCACCTTGGGCGCGGACATCAGAGGGTCACCGCCTTGCCGTCGGCACCGGTCGCGCCACGCGTGTACTTCGGGTGGATCAACCCCACGCAGGTGTACGGGAGTTCCTCGACCTCCTCGACGGGTACCCCGCGCTGCCCGGCGAGCAGCCGGACGTGGTCGAGGTCGGCGCCCGCTCCGGCGCGCGCGAGGATCTTCCAGGGGACCCGGCGCAGCAGCACCCGGGTGGTCTCTCCGACGCCCGGCTTGACGAGGTTCACGTCGTGGATGCCGTACTCCTCGCTGATCCGCTCGACCGCGGCCCAGCCCTCCCAGGTGGGTTCGCGGTCGGCGGCGAGGAGTTCCTTCGCCCGGTCGCGGGCCGATTCGGCGACGTCGGGGAAATGTGCGGCGACGGCGTCCAGGAACTCGACGGAGACGTCGGAGCCAGCGAGTTCGCGGTAGAACTTAGCGCCGTGGAAGTCGTGTTCGCCGACCAGGTCGGAGCGCAGGACGGTGCGTGAAATGAGCCCGGAGACGGTGGAGTTGAGGCAGGCGGAGGGGATGAGGAAGTCCTCGCGGGTGCCGTACGTGCGCACGCAGGAGCCCGGGTCGGCGAGCACCGCTATCTCCGGGTCGAAGCCGGTGATGCCTTCGGCCTCCTCGAACTCCTCGATGGCGTCGGCGAGTTCGCGGGTGATGGCGCCCTTGCCGGTCCAGCCGTCGACGAACACGACGTCGGCCGGGTCGTGGTGGGCGGCGAGCCAGCGCAGCGCGTTGGCGTCGATGCCGCGGCCGCGGACGATCGAGACGGCGTAGTGCGGCAGGTCGAGGCCGTGCTGGTGCTGGGCCCAGCGGCGCATCAGGACGCCGACGGGGGTGCCGGCGCGGGCCAGGGACACCAGGACGGGACGCGGGGACCGGTCGGCCAGCACGAGTTCGGTCACGGCGCCGACGGCCTCGGCGATCCGGGCGGCGGAGGTGTCGAGGGCGGCGCGGAACAGGTCCTGGTACTCGGCGCTCGGCTGGTACTCGACCGGCAGCGATTCGGCGTAGTGGGCGCCGCCGCTCTGGATCGCCTCCTCGCGCTCCTCGGTCGGCGCCTCCAGCGTCACGTCCGACAGGTCCTGGAGCAGCCAGCCGACCTCGTCGGGGGCGTACGAGGAGAAGGCGGGGCCGCGGAGGGGCTCGGGCAGCATGGAGGGCCTTTCGGTGGACGGCCGTACGGGGACGTACGAGGGCACGACGGCGAGCAGGACGTGCGGGGTGTGCGCCGCCAACTGTGCCAACAGGCCGTCGGGTGCGTGCAGTTCGGGGGTGTCGGCGGTGGAGTCGACGACCGCCACGACGGCGTCGAAGCCGGCGCCCGCGACGTTGTAGGCGTAGCGCTCGCCGGGGCCGTCGTCCGGGGCGTCGTGGGCCGGGAAGGCGATGCGGCTGCGGATCGCGTAGCCGGGGTCGTCGAGGGCGAGCACCGGGGAGCGGGTCGTGGTGGAGAAGCGCACCTCGGCGGGGACCGCCCGCTCCAGCTCACCGGCCAGTCGCAGCGGCGCGTACATCAGTTCCTCGAAGCCCAGGACCAGGACGCGGCTCGCGCCGTCGGGCAGGGCGTCGGCGAGCCGTGCCGCCATGGCGGGCAGGGCCGCCTCCAGGCGTATTCGGTGTCCGGGGGTGAACCCGTGCCGTCCGCCGTCGGGGAGGCCGTGCGGCCAGCCGAGGCCGACACGGACGGCCGGGCTCGCGGGGGCGGGGGTCTCGGGTGCCGCCGGTTCGTGCCGGGCGACCAGGGCGGTGCCCTTCGCCAGGACGTCCTCGGGCAGGCGCACCGTGCCGGAGGCGGCCGCGACCAGGTCGACGCGGGCGCCGATGTCGCCGGCGAACTTCTCGAAGCGGGCGTGGTCGGCTTCGGAGCGCATGTCGACCAGTGCCACGACGACGTACCGCTCGCGCGGGTAGCGCCGGTGCAGGTCGCGGATCGTGTTGAGGACGGTGTTGCCGGTGGAGAACTCGTCGTCGACGAGGACCAGCGGGCCGGAGCCCGCGAGCAGGCCCGGGTCCTCGGGGAGGAGGAGGTGCGAGGTGGCGTGCGAGTGGGACTCCTCGAAGCCGCCCGCCCGCCGGACCCCGCGGACCGGGCGCCGGGTGGAGTGGAGGTAGGGGGCGACGCCGATCCCGTCCGCGACGGAGTGGCCGAGCCCGGTGGCCGTCTCGGCGTACCCGAGGACGACGGCCGCGCGGGCGTCCTCGGTGCCCAGCAGTTCACGTACCCGGTGGCCGAGCTCGACGCCGTACCCGTGGACCACGGCCGGCGACTGCGGCACATGCTTGCCGAGGACGTTCGAGACGAGCAGGTGGGCCCGCTTCGGGTTGCGCCGCAGCGCGAGTCCCAGCAGGCCCTTCAGCCCTTCGTCGCCGACGAGCTCGACGCCGAGCCGCTCGGCGACCCAGGTCCCGGTCCACACCGCGGCGTCCGTGGCGTCCGCGGGGTCCGGGCTGTTCGTGCCGTCCGGGCCGCTGCCGCCGTCGGGGTGGTTCGGGTCATGAGCTGGGATGTTCATCTGTTCCTTGCTGTCGGGGGTGCGCGTCGCTCGGCCGGGCCGGCTCACGCCGGGAGTCCGGCGGTGAGCAGCTCGACGAAGCCGATGTCCTCGTGGGCGACCCCGAAGACCTCGGCACGCAGCAGGGTGCGCTCGGCCCAGGCGCGATGCGGCTTCACCTCGTTCATTTTGTTCGTGTACGCCGACCTCAGTACACCCCCGCCGCCGCGCTCGGGCCTGAGGATGTCCTGGGCGTCACTGAATTCCTCGTGGCTGACCACGGACAGCGCGTGTACGGGCAGCACGTGCGAGGGGTGGATGCAGGTCTTGCCCATCAGGCCGTTGGCCTGGTCGAGGGCGATCTCGCGCAGCAGTCCGTCCATCGCGTGTTCGAGCAGCCTCTCGCGCAGTTCCTCCGCCTCCCCCTCCAGGAAGGGGCTGCGGCGCAGCAGCGGCTTGAACATGCGTTCCTGGACGCGGAAGTACTCCCACACGGGCCCGGTGACGGTGAAGCCGGTGCCGTCGGCCCGCCCCAGCATGTTCACCACGTCGGCGATCACGGAGGCGACCACCTGAACGTCGTAGGCGGTCATGTCGGGGGCGCGGCGCAGTCCGTACGAGGAGCAGAAGTCCGTCACGCCGAGGCGCAGCGCGAGCACGCGGTCGCGGTACTTGTCGACGGCGCGGGAGATGCCCTCCAGGGTCTCCACGCGTGATTCGCGGTAGAGCAGCTCGGGCGACTCCAGGACGGGCATGGCGAACAGCCGTCTGCCGCTCTCCGCCTCGGCGTCGGCGAGGGCCTCCAGGAAGGGGGTGCCGCGGTCCTCGGTGAATTTCGGCATCACGAAGCCGGACAGCAGCCGGACGGCGGGGCCGAGGCGCCGTACGAGATCGGGGATCTGCTCGGGGTGGCGGACGCGGACGAACAGCAGGGGCGGTTCGCCGGTGTCCGGGCGGGCCGCGAGGTCGGTGAACTGGCGGACCAGGTTCTCCTCGGCACCGACGACCTCGGAGTCGTCGATCGAGTCCTCCAGGCACAGCACCATCGAGACCACACCGCGCGTGGTCTGCTTGACGATGTCGTCGGCCAGTGTCGGCCGGGTCGCCGGGCTGTACAGCGTCGCGCCGAGGGCGGCGGCGAGCACTCTGGCCGGAGAGTCGGAGGTGAAGACTCCGGGCTCGCGGTGGAAGAGGCGCTGCCGTTCCACCGGGGTGACGTGACCGAAATGACGCATGGGACTCCCCCGCGGCGGCTAGGTGGCCGAATGTGATGTGGCCGGTAATAGTACGTACTTATCCATGTCAGGGATTCCCACCGGGCGTGAAGTTCAGGTAACTGCGCCATGTCCAACACCGGCCGGTTCGCGAACGACCCCGCATTGTCGTGACCAGGACCGACAGGGCAGGATGACCGCATGACGCACGCGATGCTGAAAGGGTCGAACGTCCCGCTGGACGCTACAGCGGTGCGCGCCGTCCTGCGCTGGACGCCCGGTCAGGGTGTCCCCGATGTCGATGCCTCCGCGCTGCTCCTCGGCCCCGACGGTCGTGTGCGATCCGACGAGGACTTCGTCTTCTACAACCAGCCCCGCCATCCGTCGGGCAAGGTGTGGCGGCTCGGCAAGAAGCGCGGTGCCGAGGGCCTCACCGACACGATCCAGACGGATCTGACGGGTGTCGAGCCCGGCGTCGGACAGATTCTCCTGGTCGCATCGGCCGATGACGTCACCTTCGACCGCGTACGTGATCTGCGCATTCTGCTGTACGACGCGGCCGTCGCGGACGGTGAACCCCTGGCGTACTTCGACATCAAGCCGGAGACCGGTGCGGAGACCGCGCTGATCTGCGGCGAACTGTACCGGCGCGGTGAGGGATGGAAGTTCCGGGCGCTCGGCGAGGGCTACTCCAACGGCCTGGTGGGGCTCGCGACCGATTTCGGGATCTCGGTGGACGAGTCGGAGGCGGCCGCGGCCGCCTCCGCGCCGGAGCCGACCGCCTGGGCCTCGCCCGCCACGGCTCCCGAGACCTCGCAGCCGCTGCCGCCCGAGCATTCCGCCCCGGTCACCCAGCAGCCGGCCCCCGTCCCGCAGCAGCCCGCCTACGGCTATCCCGGGCCCGCCGCCCCGGCCGCGACCGGCCCGGCGTACGGCTACCCGCAGCCGGCCGGCAGGCAGGCGGATCCTTCCGCCTACGGCTACCCGCAACCGCAGAGCGCGCCGGCCACGCAGCCCGCGTACGGCTTCCCGCAGGCGGTGGGCTCCGGGCCGGACCCGGACTTCCGGCTGCCGCCGCAGGGACCGCAGTTCCTGTCCCGCTGAGTCCGGCGGACGTGGGCACGAGCGGCCGGCCGCTAACGGCCGGCCTTCGACTTGTAGCCGCGGCCCCACTGGAGCCCCCAGCCGTAGAGACGGTCGAGTTCGGCCTGGAAGCCGTACACGAACCTGACCTCGCGGCGTACGGTCACCTCGCCCTTGTCGCACTCGATCATGACGACGGCGCAGGAACGGGCCTGCGGATGGCGTTCCTCCAGGCCGATCTCGATGCGCGGGCCGTTGCTCGGATAGAGCGTGATGACGGCGTGCGTACGGTCGAAGGCCGGGGTCTGGTCGTAGATGTAGACGAAGACCAGCAGGCGTTTGATGTCGTCGCGGTGGTCGAGGTTGACGTAGGCCGTCTCGCCCGACCCGGAACCGAAGCGGTCGTCGCCGCTGAGCTTCACGAACGGCGGGGCGTTGAGTTCGCCGAAGAAGCTGCCGAGCGGCTGGACTACGCCTTTGGTGCCGTCCGTCAGCTCGTACATGACGCCGAGGTCGAGGTCGACGTTGACCATGCTCTGGGTGTGCGCCTGGACCATTTCCGGCTTGAAGGTGCGGAAGGGATGGCGCAGCAGGCTGCCGCGCTGCGGCCCGCCGATGTCGGAGGTGCGCATCCGCCAGGACAGGTTGATGCGGAGGTTGCCGCTGGCCGCGCCCTGCTTGGTGAGTGAGACCGTGTGGTTGCGCTTGGTCATTTCGATGGAGTTGGACGCCGCGCTGCCGGAGTCGAAGTCCGCCGAGCGGCCGCGCCACAGGTCCTGCCAGATGCCCATTCGGCCCCCCACGTCCGTCGGTATGCGGCGGGGCGGCTGCCGAGGACTCGTCCTCGACAGCCGCCCCGCTCAGAGCGTTCCTCAGCCGGAGGGGTGTCACACCCCGGACGAGACCTCAGCCTTCTCGTCCGAGGTCGGGCCTTTTCCCTCGGCCTCGGCGAGCGCCTTGTTGCGGCGCACGGAGGACCAGAAGGACCAGGCGATCAGGACGACGCCGACGAGTCCGGTGATGACCTCGTTGATCTCGTACTGGATGGTCACGAGAAGGATGACCGCCAGAGCGCCGATCGCGTAGTGCGCGCCGTGCTCCAGGTAGACGTAGTCGTCGAGGGTGCCCTGGCGGACCAGGTAGACCGTGAGCGACCGGACGTACATGGCGCCGATGCCGAGGCCGAGAGCCATGAGCACGATGTCGTTGGTGATGGCGAAGGCGCCGATGACGCCGTCGAAGGAGAAGGAGGCGTCCAGCACTTCCAGGTAGAGGAACATGAAGAACGCGGCCTGGCCGGCGAGGACGACGGCCGGCTTCTTCTTGCCGGTCCGCTCGGCCTCCTCCTCTTCCTCGTGTTCGCGCTCCTCCTCCTCTTCGAGCTTGTCCTCGAAGTAGCCGGAGAGGCCGCCGACGATCATGTAAGTGATCAGGCCGGCGATGCCGGAGATGAGCACCGTCTGTGCCTTGTCGACGTGTCCGCCGCCGTGCTGGTGGGCGTGGACCGCGAAGGTCATGGAGGTGATCAGCAGAATGATCAGGGCGATGCAGACCGACAGCATGTCGACCTTGCCGAGCTTGGCCAGCGGCCGCTCGATCCAGCGCAGCCACTGGATGTCCCGGTCCTCGAAGATGAAGTCGAGGAAGATCATCAGCAGGAACATGCCACCGAAGGCCGCGATCGACGGGTGGGCGTCGGTGACCAGCTGCTGGTACTGGTCCTTGTCGTTCAGCGCGAGATCGACCGCGTCGATCGGGCCGATCTTGGCACTGATGGCGACGATCACGACGGGGAAGACCAGCCGCATGCCGAAGACGGCGATCAGGACGCCGACCGTGAGGAAGATCTTCTGCCAGAAGGCATTCATCTTCTTCAGGATCCCGGCGTTGACCACCGCGTTGTCGAAGGACAACGAGATCTCCAGGACGGCCAGGATCGCCACGATCCCGAAGGCGGTCCACCCGTCGTAGGCGGCCGCCGCCGCCAGCCCTAGCACGGTGATCGCGAACGACCAGCCGAAGGTTTTCAGAAGCACTGGCTACCCAATCATCGTGTGGTGGGGGCACCCCCAAGCGGTGGCTCGGGGTGCGCAACCCTCGTGCCGCACTCGGCTTTACCTACTGTTGACCACGAAGTCTAAGGGGCCGCCTTCGGCTGATACAGGTGGGTCTAGGAAACGTTGACCCCGAAGTCGAGCGCGATCCCCCGCAGGCCCGACGCGTACCCCTGACCGACTGCACGGAACTTCCACTCGGCGTTGTAGCGGTAGACCTCGCCGAAGATCATCGCCGTTTCGGTGGAGGCGTCCTCGGAGAGGTCGTAACGGGCGAGCTCCTGGCCGTCGGCCTGGTTGACGACACGGATGAAGGCGTTGCCGACCTGGCCGAAGGTCTGGCCGCGATTGTCCGCGTCATGGATGGAAACCGGGAAGACGATCTTGTCGACCACGGCGGGGACCTTGGCGAGGTCGATCAGGATCGACTCGTCGTCGCCGTCGCCCTCACCCGTGAGGTTGTCGCCGGTGTGCTCCACGGAGCCGTCCGGGCTCTTGAGCTGGTTGTAGAAGATGAACCACTCGTCCCCGAGCACACGGCCGCCGCTGCACAGCAGGGCGCTGGCGTCGAGGTCGAAGTCGGCTCCGGTGGTGGAGCGCGCGTCCCAGCCGAGCCCGATCAACACGTGTGTGAGGTTCGGTGCGGCCTTCGAGAGGGAGACATTGCCCCCCTTGGCGAGCGTGACGCCCATGATGCTGGTCCTCCCGAGGTGCGATCTTCTTTTTGGTACGGACGGTCCGGTGCCGCACCGAGGCGGTGCGGCACCGGACCGGGATGCCCGAGGGCCTGCGGACTCAGACGTTGACGCCGAAGTCCTGCGCGATGCCGCGCAGGCCCGAGGCGTAGCCCTGGCCGATGGCACGGAACTTCCACTCGGCGCCGTTGCGGTAGAGCTCGCCGAAGACCATCGCGGTCTCCGTCGAGGCGTCCTCGGAGAGGTCGTAGCGCGCGATCTCCGCCTCGCCGGCCTGGTTCACCACGCGGATGTACGCGTTGCGGACCTGCCCGAAGGACTGCTGACGGTTCTCGGCCTCGTAGATGGAGACCGGGAACACGATCTTCGTGATGTCGGCGGGAACGGTGGCGAGATTGACCTTGATCTGCTCGTCGTCGCCCTCGCCCTCACCGGTGATGTTGTCGCCGGTGTGCTCCACCGAGCCGTCCGGGCTCTTCAGGTTGTTGAAGAACACGAAGTTCTGGTCGGAGCTGACCTTGCCGTCCGCGTTCGTGAGGATGGCGCTGGCATCGAGGTCGAAGTCCACGCCGGTGGTGGTACGGGCGTCCCATCCCAGACCGACGATGACCGCGGTCAGTCCCGGGGCCTCCTTCGACAGCGATACGTTGCCGCCCTTGCTGAGGCTGACTCCCACGAGTCCTCCCAATGGTGTTCAGGGGCGGGGAGCCCCGTAGGTGCGTTGGTATCGGATCAACGGTTCGATCCTAGTGACGGGTTCCCGTGCCTTGCAGGGCTTGGAACCGAAGAATCACAGGGTGTCGAGCGCCTTGACGTACTCGTTCAGGTCACGCGCGTCCGGCAGCGCGTTGACGACCGTCCAGCGGACGACGCCTTCCTTGTCGATGATGAACGTGCCGCGCACGGCGCAGCCCTTGTCCTCGTCGAAGACGCCGTACGCGCGCGAAATGTTGCCGTGCGGCCAGAAGTCGGAGAGAAGCGGGTACTCCAGGCCCTCCTGCTCGGCGAAGACGCGCAGGGTGTGGATGGAGTCGTTGGAGACCGCGAGGAGCTGGGTGTCGCGGTCCGTGAACTGCGGCAGGTTGTCACGCAGGGAGCACAGCTCGCCGGTGCACACGCCGGTGAAAGCGAAGGGGTAGAAGAGCAGTACGACGTTCTTCTCGCCACGGAAGTCGGACAGCTTCACGGTGGCGCCGTGGTTGTCCTTCAGCTCGAAGTCCGGGGCCTTGGTGCCGACCTCGATGGCCATAGTCACTCGCTTCCCTTCCAAGGGTCTGTTCGGGTGACGACCAGCGTACGCAGTGATCGGCTCCCGGCGGCGGCGCGACCCCCACCGGGTCCCCCGGGTGGTTGCGCGGACCCCGCCGGACCGGCCGGCGGGCGCGACGGAGAACCCCGCCGGGCCTGCCGGACAGGACCGGCCGACGGGGCGGCCCGGGAGGCCGTCCGGACCGGTTCGGGGCATGCGTGAGGCCCCCGCCGAGGTGGCTCGACGGGGGCCTCACGATGCTCTGCTGGCAGACGGAGCTGCAGCTCAGCGCTTCGACTTGGGGGTGGCCAGGCGGGTGCCCGACCATTCCTTGCCGACGGAGATGCTCTTCGTCTGGGAGAGGCCGGCTGTCTGTGCGGCATCACTGATGTCGCTGGGCTCGACGTAACCGTCCCTGCCGGTCTTCGGGGTCAGCAGCCAGATCTGGCCGCCGTCCTCAAGGAGACCGATGACGTCCACCAGTGCGTCCGTGAGATCGCCGTCCTCGTCCCGGAACCACAACAACACCACGTCTGCGACGTCGTCGTAGTCCTCGTCGACCAGATCCTGGCCGATCAGCGATTCGATGCCTTCACGGAGCTCGTGGTCAACGTCGTCGTCGAAGCCGATCTCCTGGACCACCTGTCCGGGCTCGAACCCCAGCCTGGCGGCCGGGTTGGTCCGCTCCTCCGCGTGGTCCGCGGTCGCGCTCACGGCTTGCCTCCTGATCATGTTTCGGAATTGGGGTCTCCCTCTGCTCGTCCAGAGCCGGGGGATCTCAGCCACGCGCGTACGCGAAGCGTTGGCCGTAGTCCACACGGGCGGAGCGGATCGCGCAAGTACCCGGCCGTCGAGACCGTCGAAACGGTGACGATCCTGGCAGTGCCGACGCAACTCCCGACGGGCCATCATGACGCCGCGTGACGGGCACCACACACTTCTGCCCCATTTGTTCCCTTCGGAACCCTTGGAGCGTGCGAAAGCCGAACGGCTTTGCGGAACGCGTCACGCCCTGAGCGTATCGTTACGTTTTGGTCGAGACCGTCCCAACGGTCCGCACGGGCGTCTCCATTACCCCCTGGTAGAGATGACGTACTCGTTCGCGGGGTACACGATGGGGATCGGTGCAGATGCAGGGAAAACCCACCGAAGACAGCCCTCTGACAGCGAAGGAACAGCGTGGCTTCCGGATCCGATCGCAACCCGATCATCATTGGCGGCCTTCCCAGCCAGGTCCCGGACTTCGACCCTGAGGAGACTCAGGAGTGGCTCGACTCCCTCGACGCCGCCGTCGACGAGCGCGGCCGGGAGCGGGCCCGCTATCTGATGCTGCGGCTGATCGAGCGAGCCCGTGAGAAGCGCGTGGCCGTGCCCGAGATGCGCAGCACGGACTACGTCAACACGATCGCGACCAAGGACGAGCCGTTCTTCCCCGGCAACGAGGAGATCGAGCGCAAGATCCTCAACGCGACCCGCTGGAACGCCGCCGTGATGGTCTCCAGGGCGCAGCGCCCCGGCATCGGCGTCGGCGGCCACATCGCGACCTTCGCCTCCTCGGCCTCGCTCTACGACGTCGGCTTCAACCACTTCTTCCGCGGCAAGGACGAGGGCGACGGCGGCGACCAGATCTTCTTCCAGGGGCACGCCTCACCGGGCATCTACGCCCGCGCGTTCCTCCTCGACCGGCTCTCCGAGCAGCAGCTCGACGCGTTCCGCCAGGAGAAGTCGAAGGCGCCCCACGGGCTGTCCTCGTACCCGCACCCGCGGCTGATGCCGGACTTCTGGGAGTTCCCGACCGTGTCGATGGGCCTCGGCCCGCTCGGCGCGATCTTCCAGGCGCGGATGAACCGCTACATGGAGGCGCGCGGTATCGCGGACACCTCCAAGTCCCACGTCTGGGCGTTCCTCGGCGACGGAGAGATGGACGAGCCGGAGTCGCTGGGCCAGCTGTCGATCGCCGCGCGCGAGGGCCTGGACAACCTGACCTTCGTCGTCAACTGCAACCTCCAGCGCCTCGACGGCCCGGTACGCGGCAACGGCAAGATCATCCAGGAGCTGGAGTCGCAGTTCCGGGGCGCCGGCTGGAACGTCATCAAGCTGGTCTGGGACCGCACCTGGGACCCGCTGCTCGCGCAGGACCGCGACGGGGTGCTCGTCAACCGGCTGAACACCACGCCGGACGGCCAGTTCCAGACGTACGCCACGGAGACGGGTTCGTACATCCGCGACCACTTCTTCGGCGACGACCACCGGCTGCGCGCGATGGTGGAGAACATGACCGACGACCAGATCCTGCACCTGGGGCGCGGCGGTCACGACCACAAGAAGATCTTCGCGGCGTTCTCTGCGGCCAAGGCGCACGCGGGCCAGCCGACGGTGATCCTGGCGCAGACGGTCAAGGGCTGGACGCTCGGCCCGAACTTCGAGGGCCGCAACGCCACGCACCAGATGAAGAAGCTGACGGTCGCCGACCTCAAGGGTTTCCGCGACCGGCTGCACCTGCCGATCTCCGACAAGGAGCTGGAGGACGGCGCGCCGCCGTACTACCACCCGGGCCGCGACTCGGAGGAGATCCAGTACATGCACGACCGCCGCAAGGGGCTCGGCGGGTACGTCCCGACGCGCGTCGTGCGGTCGAAGCCGCTGGTCCTGCCCGAGGACAAGACGTACGCGAGCGTGAAGAAGGGCTCGGGTCAGCAGTCCATCGCCACGACCATGGCCTTTGTGCGGCTGCTCAAGGACCTCATGCGGGACAAGGAGATCGGCAAGCGGTTCGTGCTGATCGCGCCCGACGAGTACCGCACGTTCGGCATGGACTCGTTCTTCCCGAGCGCGAAGATCTACAACCCGCTCGGCCAGCAGTACGAGTCGGTGGACCGCGAACTGCTGCTCGCCTACAAGGAGTCACCGACCGGGCAGATGCTGCACGACGGCATCTCCGAGGCGGGCTGCACGGCCTCGCTGATCGCCGCCGGTTCGGCGTACGCCACGCACGGCGAGCCGCTCATCCCGGTCTACGTCTTCTACTCGATGTTCGGTTTCCAGCGAACGGGTGACCAGTTCTGGCAGATGGCCGACCAGCTGGCGCGCGGTTTCGTCCTGGGCGCGACCGCCGGACGTACGACGCTGACCGGTGAGGGTCTCCAGCACGCGGACGGCCACTCGCAGCTGCTCGCCTCGACGAACCCGGGCTGTGTCGCCTACGACCCGGCGTTCGGCTTCGAGATCGCGCACATCGTCCAGGACGGTCTGCGCCGTATGTACGGCTCGTCCGAGGAGCACCCGCACGGCGAGGACGTCTTCTACTACCTGACCGTCTACAACGAGCCGCTCCAGCACCCGGCCGAGCCGGAGAACGTGGACGCCGAGGGCATCCTGAAGGGCCTCTACCGCTTCAGCGAGGGCACCTCGGGCACCATCCCCGCCCAGATCATGGCGTCCGGTATCGGCGTCACGTGGGCTCTGGAGGCGCAGCGGATCCTCGCCGAGGAGTGGAACGTCAGGGCCGACGTCTGGTCGGCGACCTCCTGGAACGAGCTGCGGCGCGAGGCGGTCGACGTGGAGCGGCACAACCTGCTGCACCCCGAGGAGGAGCAGCGCGTCCCGTACGTGACGCGGAAGCTGTCCTCCGCCCAGGGCCCGTTCGTGGCCGTCTCCGACTGGATGCGATCGGTTCCCGACCAGATCGCCCGGTGGGTGCCCGGCACCTACCAGTCCCTCGGCGCGGACGGTTTCGGCTTCGCGGACACGCGCGGCGCGGCCCGGCGCTTCTTCCACATCGACGCGCAGTCGATCGTGGTCGCCGTGCTGACCGAGCTGGCCCGTGAGGGCAAGGTGGACCGTTCGGTGCTGAAGCAGGCCGTCGACCGCTACCAGCTCCTCGACGTGAGGGCGGCCGACCCGGGCGCGGCGGGCGGCGACGCGTAGGGCCTGTCGTCTCGGTCGTGCGACGGGACGCGGGGCAGGGCTGACGAGGGGCGGCGGGCCGTGGGCCCGCCGCCCCTCGCCCGTTTTCTTTCTACGATGCGGGCATGAAGGAAGACTCGGCACAGGCCCGTTGGGAACTGCGCACCCAGCGGCCCCTGCTCGTCCTCGCGGTGGCGTTCGCCCTCGCGTACGCCGTGCCGATCGTGGACAGCGACGCCGGCCCATCCGTGACGTTCACCTGCACGGTGGTGGAGTGGGTGGTGTGGGGGGCCTTCGCGACCGACTACCTCGTGCGGCTCGCCCTCACACCGCGACGGATGCCCTTCGTCCGCGGCCACTGGCTCGACCTGTGCGCCGTGATCCTGCCGATCCTCCAGCCGCTGCGGCTGCTGCGGCTCGTCGCCACGCTGATGCTGGTGGGGCGGCGCGCGCGGATGGCCTCGCAGATCCGGCTGACGACGTACGTCGGGGGCGCGGTCGTCGGCCTGCTGATGTTCGGCTCGCTGGCCGTGCTGTCGGTGGAGCGGGACTCACCGAACGGGAACATCAAGACGCTGGGTGACGCGGTGTGGTGGTCGTTCACGACGATGACGACCGTGGGGTACGGCGACCACGCCCCGACGACGGGGATGGGCCGCGTCCTCGCGGTCGGGCTGATGCTCTCCGGGATCGCCCTCCTCGGTGTGGTCACCGCGAACATCGCCGCCTGGTTCATCTCCCGCTTCGAGAAGGACGACGTGGAGGAGCGGCGGCAGACCGCGGCGATCGAGGCGCTGACGGCCGAGGTGCAGGCGCTGCGGGCCGAGGTCGCTGCCCTGACCGGCGGCCCGGGAATCCTGCCGCGTCCCTTGTCGGCGGGCTCGGAGGAACACTCCCCCACCTAGCCCGGGGAGGGTGGGAGGGGAGGGGGGCTCGCTCGTACGGACCTGTGGACACGCTCGTACGGACCGGTGGGCCGCTCGTGCAGACCGGTGGGCGCGCGCCCCGAACACACCGACGGGCCCGCGCGCCGCTCAGGCGGCACACGGGCCCGTATCCGGTTCGGTCCCGCCGGTGTCAGAGCAGGCCGTTGCCCGGTCCGCCACCCAGCCAGATGACCGCCAGGAGTGTGTCGATCGCTCCCAGTACCAGGGCTATCAGCGCCGGCACCGGCCCTGAGCCGGTCCAGCGGCGGCCCATCGCGAGCCACCCGCAGACCATCGCGGCCGGCCCGAGGACGATCCCCAGCGTGAAGAACCCGGCCACCGCGCACACGGTGCCGACGATCCCCAGGGTCGCGCTGTCCGGCCCGGTCCGTGATCCTGTACGGCCACGTGAACGGGGGTGCCTGCGCGTACCGTTTCCGAAACCCGCCATCATCCGCTCCTGAACTCCCGTGACCTCTCGGTCGGTTCGGGTCGATGAGTCGGGTACCCCCGTTTCACGCCCACAGACCCGCCCGCGTACGGGCGGGTCCGTCAGATGTGGCCGACGGGCGGATCGTCAGATGTGGCCGACGCCCGCGCCGGCCTCCGCGTTCTCGCCCCGCTTGGTGAGCAGCGCGACGAAGACGGCCACGACGGCGACACCCGCGGCGACGAGGCAGGCGAGGCTCATGCCGGAGATGAAGGTCTCGTGGGCGACGTCGGTGATCTGCGCGGCGATCGCGGCCGGGGTGTCCTTGGTGACCGGCGCGACGCCGACCCGGACCGCCTCGGAGGCCTGGTCGAGCTGGGCCGGGGTGAGCGGCGGCAGCTTGGCGTCGGTCCAGTTGCCCGGGAGGTCGCTGTCGACCTTGGAGGCCATCACGGCGCCCAGGACGGCCGTGCCGAGGCTTCCGCCGACCTGCATGGCGGCCTGCTGGAGACCGCCGGCGACGCCGGAGAGCTCCATCGGCGCGTTGCCGACGATGACCTCGGTCGCGCCGACCATGACCGGTGCGAGACCGAAGCCGAGCAGGGCGAACCAGACGGACATCACACCGCTGGAGGTGTCGGCCTCCAGCGTCGACATGCCGTACATGGCGATCGCGGTGGCCGCCATGCCGCTCGCGAGCGGGATGCGCGGGCCGAGCTTGGTGATGGCCAGACCCGCGAGCGGGGAGCCGACGATCATCATGCCGGTGAGCGGGAGCAGGTGCAGGCCCGCGTCGACCGGGCTCATGCCGTGCACGCTCTGGAGGTAGAACGTCACGAAGAACAGGCCGCCCATGAAGGCGATGGCCATGAGCACCATCAGCACCACACCCGCCGAGAGCGGGACGGAGCGGAAGAGGGCGAGCGGGATCAGCGGTTCCTTGACCCGCGTCTCCCAGAAGGAGAACGCCGCGAAGCCCAGGACGGACAGACCGAGGAAGAGCCAGGTCTTGCCGTCGCCCCAGCCCCAGGCCGGGGCCTTGATCAGGGCCCACACCAGGCAGAACATCGCGCCGGACAGCAGCACGATGCCGAGGATGTCGAAGGAGCGCGGGGCGTTCTCGGCGCGGTGGTCGAGCAGGATCAGCAGGCCCAGCACGAGGGCGATCAGGCCGACCGGCACGTTGATGAAGAACACCGACTGCCAGCTGACGTGCTGGACGAGCAGTCCGCCGAGGATCGGGCCGCCCGCGGTGGAGGCGCCGATGACCATGCCCCAGATGCCGATCGCCATGTTCAGCTTCTCGGCCGGGAAGGTCGCGCGGAGCAGGCCCAGCGCGGCCGGCATGAGCAGCGCGCCGAACAGGCCCTGGAAGACGCGGAAGGTGACCACGAGGGCGATGCTGTGCGACAGGCCGATCGCGCCGGACGCGGCGGCGAAGCCGGTCACGCCGATCAGGAAGGTCTGCCGGTGGCCGAAGCGGTCGCCGAGCTTGCCCGCGGTGATGAGGGAGACCGCGAGGGCGAGGAAGTAGGCGTTGGTGATCCACTGGACGTCGGCGAAGGTCGCGCCGAGGTCCTTGGCGATGGCCGGGTTGGCGATGGCCACGATGGTGCCGTCCAGGGCCACCATCATGACCCCGACGGCCACGGTGATGAGGGTGAACCATGGATGGCCGCGCAGGCCCGTGGACGGAGCCCGGTCCAACGGGGAGTCCGGAGTCTTGTCCTCCGGGCCCGTCTTGTCGATGGTGGTCTGACTAGTCATTTTTCGAGGCTAGTGACAGCCGCTGACAATTGACAAACTGATTCACAAGTCGGTAACTGTCACGTCGCTCACAGATAGGCTGAACTGCGCGAACAGTTCGGTTGGGAGAGAACGCGGCACATGACGGAAACGGTGGACACGGCAGGCGTGGCAGACACGGCCGGAACGGCGGAGCCGACGGCCGGGACGGGGGCGTCGGCGGCCGGCGCGACGGCGTCGGAGCCGGCGGAGTCTGCGGAGCCCTTGCAGCCGGCGGAGCCGGTGGTGGCACGCCCCGGGCTGCGGGAGCGCAAGAAGCAGCGCACCCGGGACGCCCTGCTGCGGGCCGCCCTCGAACTGTTCACCACCCAGGGTTACGAGCGGACCACGGTCGACGAGATCACCGAGGCCGTCGACGTCTCCCAGCGCACCTTCTTCCGCTACTTCGCGGGCAAGGAGGACGCCGCCCTGTTCCTCCAGCGGCTCACGGAGGCGCATTTCATCGACGCGGTGCGCGAACGACCGCCCCACGAGGCCCCGTTGGAGGCACTGCGCCGGGCCGTCCTGGAGAGCTGGGACACGATCGGCGAGGCGATCGAGGAGGTGGTGCCCATCGAACTGCACATGCGCACCTACCAATTGATCGAGTCGACCCCCGCGCTGCTCGCCGTGCATCTGCGCCGCTCGGAGGAGATCGAGGAGGAGATCGCGCGGCTCATCGCCGAGCGCGAGGGCCTCGACGTGGACACGGACCCGCGCCCGCGCATCGCGGTCGCGGTGTTCGGCGGGGTGATGCGGGTGACGGGCCGGCTGTGGGGCGCGGGCGAGGACACCAGCGTCGAGGCGATCCGCGAGCTGACCGCGGCCTATCTCGACCAGGTGGGACCCGCGTTGGCGGAGAAGTGGGGTACCACGCCGCGGTGACGTTCGGTGACGCCCGGTGACGATTCGTGTCACCGGATCACCCCTTGGAAGCCCGCCGGGCAGCCGTCCGGAAGCCCGCCGGGTCACCTCTTGGAAGCCGGCGCGACACCCCTTGGAAGCCCGGCGCGACACCCGGCACCCGCCCGGGCGGGAGAGCAGGTCCGGGCCGGCGTACGGGATACGGCGCCCTCCCGCGTACACGATCTGACCCAGAGCCCGTACCCGGACTGACGCCCACCCGCGTACGGAACCTCGCGCACGCCCGCGCTCGTTGTACGGATGACGCCCGCGCCAGACGCTCCGCGAAAGCGCCGGACCATCACAACACCCCCATGCAGAGCGTCACATATCGCACACACATAGCGGAAAAGCACGTACACAGCGTCACTATTTAACTCAAACTGAACCCGGTTTGCCCTAATTACCCCATCAGAAACGTGATCCCAGTCACTCGTTTAACGGGAGGCTCTTCACTTCTCCTAGGGTGTCCTCTCAGTGACTTCCTTCGACACCACCCCCCAACTCAACGTCTGGCGCGCACTGCTCGCGCTGGCCGTGGTGTTCGTGATGCTGGCCACCAGTGGCTGGACCGCGCTCCACAGCCACCGGGCAGCCTCTCCGCTCCAGGCGTCGCGCTCTGCGTGGGAGCGCGGCAGCATCGCCGGGCACAAGCTGCCCGACCCGGACTCCACTCCGGGTTCGCTGTCCCAGTTCTTCACCACGCTCGACGCGCAGCAGCGTTCACAGCTCGTCCACCGTTATCCGCTCGCGGTCGGCAACATGAACGGTGCGCCGGTGACCCTGCGCTACACGGCGAACCGTCTGGCGCTCAAGCACGAGCGCACAGTCGAGCGCGGGCGCATGCACGACAACCGGCTGTCCTCGCTCGGCCAGTACGACGCGGGCCGCCGCATGCACCGCTACGAAGCGCTGCTGCACAAGGGCCGCAGGATCCTGGCCTTCGACCCCAACGGCTCGGGCCGGGTCGCCGAGGTCTTCGGCGACCTCGACAAGGCCCGCCGGGTCTCGGTCGTGGTCCCCGGTGTCGACACCGACCTGCTCACCTTCCAGCGCACGTACAAGCAGTACTCGGCGCCGGTCGGCATGGCGGGCTCGCTCTACCGGGCCGAGCGCTCGGCGGACCCGGGCATGCGGACCGCCGTGATCGCGTGGGCCGACTACACGACGCCCAGCGGACTCGGTATCGACTCGGCCACCGCCATGCGGGCCGAGGACGGCGCGGTGCGGCTGAACGCGCTGGTGCGGGCGCTGCCGGGCAGCTCGGAGGTGGCGCTGTACTGCCACAGCTACGGCTCGGTCCTGTGCGGGGTGGCTGCCTCTTCACTGCCCTCCCGGGTGTCCGACATAGCGGTGGCGGGCAGCCCCGGCATGCGGGCGGCGAAGGCGGCCAACCTGCACACCACGGCCCGGGTCTGGGCGATGCGCGACGCGGACGACTGGATCCAGGACGTGCCGCACATGGAGGTCGGCGGCCTCGGGCACGGCGCGGACCCGGTGTCGAAGGGGTTCGGGGCGCGCGTCCTGTCGGCCGAGGGGGCGAAGGGTCACGCCGGCTACTTCCAGCCGGGCACGGAGAGTCTCCGCAACTTCGCGGAGATCGGGATCGGCGCGTACCGCGCTGTCAGCTGCGCGCGTGATGACGACGCCTGTCGGACGGGTTTGTCCGCCGGCGCGTCGGCCTGACGCGCGTAGAGGACGAAAAACTGCGGTCCGCCCAGAGAGGCGACGGAGGCTTGCGTGCCGCATACGATGGCCCGCATGGGTGACGTACTGGCCGGATTTCATGCCGCCTGGGAGTTCGAGTCCGACTCCGTGCTCATCCGCTTCGAACGGGGGATCCGTACACCGAAGCTGTTCCAGGCGCTCGGCGAACGCCGTGTCCCCCTGGAGGCGCTCGCGGCGGTGACGCTGACGCCCGGGAAGCGAGGCACGGTCGTTCTGCGTGCGGTGCCGAGACCCGGCGCCGATCCGCTGATGGAAGCGGCCGCGGGGCAGCTCAAGGAGGGGTGCGACCCCTATCGGCTGGTGCTGCCGGCCGAACGCGAGACGCTCGCCGAGTACTACGCGGACGAGCTGCGCGGACAGCTCACCACGGACGAGGAGCCCGCCGAGCGCTTTCTCGTGAAGCCGCCCGAGGGGCCGCTGACCTTCAAGGCCTACGACGGGAAGGCCACCTTCGACGGCAAGACGGTGTCCTTCCGGTGGTTCTGGACGGGCGCGTCCTCGGCGAAGTGGAAAGCCGGCGACCAGACCTTCCCGGTCTCCGCGCTGTGCGGGGTCGAGTGGCGCTCCCCGGAGGTGTTCGAGGGGCATCTGCGGCTGCTGCGGCGGGAGCCCGCCCCGGCGCATCCCGCCCAGGCGGACCAGGACCCGGCGGCGGTCGTCTTCGGGCTCGGGTACGGGCCGGTCCACGAGTCGCTGCCGTTCGCCGCGGCCGTGCTCGCCGCCGCGCGCTCCGCGAGCCCCGCGCCGTTGGTCGCGGCGCCGCACCGCGACCCGGCCGACATCGCCGACCGGATCCGGCATCTCGGGGAGCTGTACGAGGCAGGGCTCGTCACGGACGAGGAGTTCTCCGTGAAGAAGGCGGAACTGCTCGCCCAGCTCTAGCGGGCCTGCACCCTCGGGTGCCGGTCGTGCCCGGCCGTGGCCGGGCCTCCGCCGTCAGGACGGCTCCGAGGCGAGGACGCTGGTCGCGTCCCCGTAGAAGCCGATCTTCCGGTCGAGCACGGCCAGGGTGTCCTGGAGCTCCGCGATCCGGGCCCGGACGTCCCGGCGGGTCGCCTCCAGGAGCTCGTAGCGGTCCATGTACGTGTGGTCGCCGGCGCGCACCATCTCCGCGTAGCGGACCATGTCGGCGACCGGCATCCCGGTGAGCCGGAGCTTGCCGACGAGGTCCAGCCAGTCCAGGTCGCGGTTGCTGTAGCGGCGCTGGCCGGTGTGCGAGCGGTCGATGTGCGGCATCAGCCCGATGCGCTCGTACCAGCGCAGGGTGTGCGCGCTGAGGCCGGTGAAGGCGACGACCTCGCTGATCGTGTAGTTGTCCCGGCCGTCCGGGCGCCGCTCCTGCTCGGGAGGCCCGGCGCACGCGTCGGTCCCGGTGGCCTCGGCTGTGGTCTCCATCACCGTCATGGACTCCACGCTAAAACCTTGGAGTCCACTCCAGGCAACCGAACCGGCCGAAAATCCCAAGGACATGGCCGGGAGACGATGGTTACCGTGCGGATCATGGGTCTCGTACGCCGCGCCACGCCCGATGACGCCTCCGAAGTGCTGCGCCTGCGCCAGGTGATGATCGACTCGGTCTTCGACGTGGACTCCTCCAGCGCGTGGCACGCCGCGTCGCTGCCGACCGTACGCGCGAAGCTCGCCGGTCCCGAGGAATCCTTCGTCGCCTTCGTGATCGACCACCCGGAGCGGCCGGGCACTCTCGCGGCGCTCGTCGCCGGGACGGTCGAGTACCGGATCGGGCGGGCGGACAATCCACATGGCGTGGTGGGGTACGTCTTCAGCGTCGCCACCGATCCGGGCGCCCGGCGCCGCGGCTACGCCCGCGCCTGCATGGAGACGCTCCTCGACTGGTTCCGTGAGCGCGGTGTCGTCCAGGTCGACCTCAACGCCTCCGCCGAGGCCGAGCCGCTCTACGCGGCCCTCGGGTTCGTCCACAAGCCCGACCCCTCGATGCGGCTGCGCCTCTGAGCCGCTTAGGCTCGGGGCATGTCCTTGCAGAGCCTGGCGCTGATCTCGAACTGGCCCGTTCCCACCGCCGCGGCCGCGGTCGTCCGCGCCGACGGCACCGTGATCGGCTCGCACGGGCCGGGCGGGCACCGGTTCGCGCTGGCGTCCGTCACCAAGCCGCTCGCCGCGTACGCCGCACTCGTCGCGTACGAGGAGGGGGCGATCGAGCTCGACGAACCCGCCGGGCCCGCCGGTTCGACGGTCCGGCACCTGCTCGCGCACACCTCGGGTCTGGCCTTCGACGAGCACCGGGCGACCTTCACGCCCGGGGAGCGGCGGCTGTACTCCAACGCCGGGTTCGAGGTGCTCGGAGACCACATCGCCAAGGCGGCGGACATGCCGTTCGCGGAGTATCTGCGGCAGGCGGTTCTCGAACCGCTCGGCATGACCGCGACGACGCTGGACGGTTCGCCCGCGAGGGACGGTGTCTCGACCGTGGACGACCTCGTCCGCTTCGCCGCCGAGCTCCAGGCGCCGCGGCTGCTGGACCCGCGTACGGTCGCGGAGGCGATGACCGTCCAGTACCCGGGCACCAAGGGCGTCCTTCCGGGGTACGGTCACCAGAACCCCAACGACTGGGGGCTGGGCTTCGAGATCCGCGACTCCAAGTCACCGCACTGGACGGGGAGTTCGTCCTCGCCGCGCACCTTCGGCCACTTCGGCCAGGCCGGTACGTTCCTGTGGGTCGACCCGGCCGCGGGCGCCGCCTGCGTCGCGCTGACCGACCGGAACTTCGGCCCCTGGGCCGTCGAGGCGTGGACGCCCTTCACGGACGCGGTGCTGGCCGACCTCGCCTCCTGACGCGGGCCGGCGGCGGCCTCGGAGCGGGCCGGGGAAGGCCGCCGCGTCCGGTCGGTCCCGCGGAAGGCCGGCGCCTCGCGCCGAACCCCGGCGTCAGCCGACCGCCATCTCCCACACCAGCAGCTCCGCCGGAGCCCCGGCGACCAGCTCCAGGTCCTTCGCGTCCGTGACCCGGGCCGCGTCCCCCTCCCCCAGTTCCACGCCGTCCAGCCGGACCTCGCCGCGCACGACATGGATGTAGACGTGGGGCGCGTCGGGAACGGCCGTGCGCTCGCCCGCCGTCAGCCGGCGCACATGGAGCATGGCTCCCGCCTCGGGAACGGCGTACGGGGTGGAGTCGGCGATGCCGCGGACGGTCTCGTACGCGGGGTCGCCGCCCGGGTCCACCGGGGCCAGCCACATCTGGACGAAGACCAGCGGCAGCTCGCCGTCGTTGCGCTCGACATGGCGGACGCCTCCCGCCGAACTCAGCCGCTGGAGGTCCCCGTGGCGCAGCACCGACTCGTTCCCCGCCGAGTCGCGATGGGTCAGCTCGCCCTCCACCACCCAGGTGACGATCTCGGTGTGGCTGTGCGGGTGCTCGTCGAAGCCCGCGCCGGGGGCGAGCCGCTCCTCGTTGCAGGCGATCACCGCGCCGAAGCGGAGGTTGTCGGGGTCGTAGTGCGGGCCGAAGGAAAAGGCGTGGAGCGAGGAGATCCCGGCCGCCGGGTCCCCTCCGCGGTAGCGCTCGTCGGCGCGGCGGACGTCCATCACGCACCCACGGTAGGGCCTGTCGTCCCGATCAGGCGGCACCGAGGTGTGTCCCGCCACATGATCCGGACGACAGGCCCTGGCCCCGGCCCGGCGGCCGCCTCCCGCCTACATGCGACCCGCCGCCGCACAGCTCCGTCCGGATAAGGCAGTCTTGTCCCGTGCCCGAACCCGAAGCCAGCAACACCGAGCGCCCAGCGCACGAAGTCGACTCGCACACCGCGACCCTCAAGCGGCTGGAGAAGTCGGCCGGCAGTCTCGCCGCCCAGGCCATCACGCGGATGGACGAGACGCTGCCGTGGTACCGGGCCATGCCACCGGAGAACCGGTCGTGGATCGGGCTGGTCGCCCAGGCCGGCATCGCGGCCTTCACGGAGTGGTTCCGGCACCCGGACGCGCCGCAGGCCATCTCCACCGACGTCTTCGGCACCGCGCCACGCGAGCTGACCAGGGCCATCACGCTGCGCCAGACGGTGGAGATGGTGCGGACGACAATCGAGGTCATGGAATCGGCCATCGACGAGGTGGCGGCGCCCGGCGACGAGTCCGTGCTGCGTGAGGCGCTGCTCGTCTACGCCCGCGAGATCGCCTTCGCCACCGCCCAGGTGTACGCGCAGGCCGCGGAGGCACGCGGTGCCTGGGACGCCCGGCTCGAGTCGCTCGTGGTGAACGCGGTGCTCTCCGGCGAGGCCGACGAGGGTGCCGTCTCCCGGGCCGCCGCGCTCGGGTGGAACTCGCCCGACCATGTCTGCGTGGTGCTGGGCACGGCGCCCGACGGTGACAGTGAGCTGACGGTCGAGGCGATCCGGCGGGCGGCCCGGCACGCCAAGCTCCAGGTGCTGACGGGGGTGCTCGGGGACCGGCTGGTCGTCATCGCGGGCGGCAGCGACAACCCGCTCGCCGTCGCCAAGTCGCTGATCGGTCCGTACGCCGCCGGATCGGTCGTGGCCGGGCCGATCGTGCCCGATCTGCTGGCCGCGACCCGGTCGGCACAGGCCGCGGCGGCCGGGCTGAAGGCGTGTTTCGCCTGGCAGGACGCCCCGCGTCCGGTACTGGCGGACGATCTGCTGCCGGAGCGCGCGATCGCCGGAGACCCGTCGGCCCGCGAGCAGTTGGTGGAGGAGATCTACAGACCGCTGGAGGAAGCAGGCTCCGCGCTCCTGGAGACGCTGGCCGTCTACCTGGAGCAGGCGAGCAGCCTCGAAGGCGCGGCCCGGATGCTGTTCGTCCACCCCAACACCGTGCGCTACCGGCTCCGACGTGTGACTGACGTCACCGGCTGGTCGCCCTCGGATGTTCGATCGGCGTTCACGCTGCGGATCGCGCTGATCCTGGGGCGTCTGGCCGATGGAGATCCGCAAACCTAGGCTTTTGTCGGGGTCCTACAATTCCCCCTCGTGTTCTTCGTCCCTGTCCCCACGGGCGGCCGTGGCCGTCCACAAGAGAGAGTGTGAGAGTGCTCGTACTCGTCGCTCCCGGCCAGGGCGCTCAGACGCCTGGCTTCCTGACTCCTTGGCTCGACCTCCCCGGCGCCGCCGAACGCCTCGCCGCGTGGTCGGACGCCATC
Organism: Streptomyces sp. NBC_00386; assembly: GCF_036063235.1. Lineage (NCBI taxonomy): Bacteria > Bacillati > Actinomycetota > Actinomycetes > Kitasatosporales > Streptomycetaceae > Streptomyces > Streptomyces sp. NBC_00386. The sequence continues at coordinate 6,501,213 of NZ_CP107950.1, read as the reverse complement.
GGGCTGGACCTTGCCCACTACGGCACGCAGGCCGACGCGGACGCGATCCGTGACACGGCTGTCGCCCAGCCGCTCCTGGTCGCCGCCGGTCTCCTGTCCGCCGCGGCACTCGGTGACGTCACCCCCGGTGCCGTCGCCGGCCACAGCGTCGGCGAGATCACCGCCGCCGCGTTCGCGGGAGTGCTCGACGACACCGCCGCGCTGACCCTCGTACGCAAGCGCGGCCTCGCGATGGCCGACGCCGCCGCCATCACGCGGACCGGTATGTCGGCGCTGCTCGGCGGGGACCCCGACACGACGGTCGCGCACCTGGAGAAGCTCGGTCTGACCCCGGCGAACGTGAACGGCGCGGGCCAGATCGTGGCCGCCGGCACGCTGGAGCAGCTGGCCGCCCTGGAGGCGGACAAGCCCGAGGGTGTCCGGCGTGTCGTGGCACTGAAGGTGGCGGGCGCGTTCCACACCGTCCACATGGCCCCCGCGGTCGAGGCGCTGGCCAAGGCCGCCGAGGACCTGAGTCCGGCGGACCCGCGGGTCGCCTACGTCTCGAACCGTGACGGCCAGGCCGTCGCCTCGGGTACCGAGGTCGTCTCCCGCCTGGTCGGCCAGGTCGCCAACCCGGTCCGCTGGGACCTGTGCATGGAGACCTTCCAGAAGCTCGGCGCGACCGCGCTGATCGAGGTGTGCCCCGGCGGCACGCTCACCGGTCTGGCCAAGCGCGCGCTGCCCGGTGTCACGACGCTGGCCCTGAAGACCCCCGACGACCTGGACGCGGCTCGCGAGCTCATCGCCGAGCACGGCGCTGCCTGAGGAGCCCGAGAGCATGTCGAAGATCAAGGCACCCAAGGGCGCTCCGTTCGCGCGCATCCTCGGCGTCGGCGGCTACCGTCCCGTCCGGGTGGTGCCCAACGAGGTGATCCTGGAGACGATCGACTCGTCCGACGAGTGGATCCGTTCGCGCTCCGGCATCGAGACCCGGCACTGGGCCTCCGACGAGGAGACCGTGGCCGCGATGTCGATCGAGGCGTCCGGCAAGGCACTGTCCGACGCCGGGATCAGCGCCGACCAGATCGGCGCCGTGGTGGTCTCCACCGTGTCGCACTTCTCCCAGACCCCGGCCATCGCCACCGAGATCGCCGACAAGCTCGGCACGAACAAGGCCGCGGCCTTCGACATCTCGGCCGGCTGCGCGGGCTTCGGCTACGGCCTGACCCTCGCCAAGGGCATGATCGTCGAGGGTTCCGCGGAGTACGTCCTCGTCATCGGCGTGGAGCGGCTGTCCGACCTCACCGACCTGGAGGACCGCGCGACGGCCTTCCTGTTCGGCGACGGTGCGGGCGCGGTCGTCGTCGGTCCCTCCGAGGAGCCGCACATCGGCCCCACGGTCTGGGGCAGCGAGGGCGACAAGGCCGGCACGATCAAGCAGACCGTGCCGTGGGACCGCTTCAAGGTCGGCGACGTCTCCAATCTCCCGCTCGACTCCAAGGGCGAGATCAAGTTCCCTGCCATCACGCAGGAAGGCCAGGCGGTGTTCCGCTGGGCCGTGTTCGAGATGGCGAAGGTCGCCCAGCAGGCGCTGGAAGCGGCCGGAATCAGCCCGGACGACCTGGATGTCTTCATTCCCCACCAGGCCAACGAGCGGATCATCGACTCGATGGTGAAGACGCTGAAACTGCCGGGGCACGTCACGGTCGCGCGTGACGTGCGCACCACCGGCAACACCTCGGCCGCCTCGATCCCGCTCGCGATGGAGCGGCTCCTGGCGACCGGTGAGGCGAAGAGCGGCGACACCGCGCTCGTCATCGGCTTCGGGGCGGGTCTCGTGTACGCCGCGACGGTCGTTACCCTCCCCTAGGCACTCCGTACCGGATCATCCGGTCCGTACGGAATATCGCCACCCCTCTGGAAACACACCGAAGGAGCGCCTGACATGGCCGCCACTCAGGAAGAGATCGTCGAAGGTCTCGCCGAGATCGTCAACGAGATCGCCGGGATCCCCACCGAGGACGTCCAGCTGGACAAGTCCTTCACCGACGACCTGGACGTCGACTCGCTGTCCATGGTCGAGGTCGTCGTCGCCGCCGAAGAGCGCTTCGACGTCAAGATCCCGGACGACGACGTCAAGAACCTCAAGACCGTCGGCGACGCGACGAACTACATCCTCAAGAACCAGGCCTGATCTTTCCGGTCACCTGGGCCGACCGCCCGGGTCCACCGGGGCCCTGTGCCCCGGTTCGCCTGGGCTGATGCCCCGCCACCCGGCGGTGGCGCCGCTGAATCCTCGTATCCGTTGGAGAAAGAATTCCCGTGAGCCCGACCAATCGCACCGTGGTCGTCACCGGTATCGGCGCAACCACACCGCTGGGTGGCGACGCAGCCTCTACCTGGGAGGGCCTGATCGCCGGACGTTCCGGCGTCCGCCCCCTCGAGCAGGAGTGGGCCGCCGACCAGGCAGTCCGTATCGCGGCGCAGATCGCCGTGGAGCCGGGCGAGGTCATTCCCCGCCCGCAGGCCCGCCGACTGGACCGCTCGGCGCAGTTCGCGCTGATCGCGGCCAAGGAGGCCTGGGCGAACGCCGGTTTCACCGACAAGGCGGGCGAGGACCCGAGCGTCGACCCCGACCGGCTGGGCACGGTCATCGCCTCCGGCATCGGTGGTGTGACGACCCTGCTCGACCAGTACGACGTGCTGAAGGAGAAGGGCGTACGCCGTGTCTCCCCGCACACCGTTCCGATGCTGATGCCGAACGGTCCGTCCGCCAACGTGGGGCTCGCCGTGGGCGCCCGCGCCGGTGTGCACACCCCGGTCTCCGCCTGCGCCTCCGGCGCCGAGGCCATCGGCTACGCCATCGAGATGATCCGCACGGGCCGCGCCGACGTCGTCGTCGCCGGTGGCACCGAGGCGGCCATCCACCCGCTTCCCATCGCCGCGTTCGGCAACATGATGGCGATGTCCAAGAACAACGACGACCCGCAGGGTGCCTCGCGCCCCTACGACGTCGCCCGTGACGGCTTCGTGCTGGGCGAGGGCGCCGGCGTCCTCGTCCTGGAGTCCGCCGAGCACGCCGCCAAGCGCGGCGCCCGGGTGTACGCCGAGGCGGTCGGCCAGGGCATCTCGGCCGACAGCCACGACATCGTGCAGCCGGAGCCGGAGGGCCGCGGCATCGCGCACGCCCTCCAGAGCCTGCTCGACAACACGGACCTGGACCCGGCCGAGATCGTGCACGTGAACGCGCACGCCACCTCGACTCCGGCCGGTGACGTGGCCGAGCTGAAGGCGCTGCGCAAGGTGTTCGGCGACGAGGCCGACCACTTCGCGGTCTCCGCGACCAAGTCGATGACCGGTCACCTCCTCGGTGGCGCCGGTGGCGTCGAGTCGGTCGCGACCGTGCTCGCCCTGTACCACCGGCTCGCGCCGCCGACCATCAACGTGGAGAACCTCGACCCCGAGGCCGAGGCCGCCGCCGACATCGTCCGCGGCGAGGCCCGCAAGCTGCCCGTCGAGGGCCGTATCGCCGCGCTGAACGACTCGTTCGGCTTCGGTGGGCACAACGTGGTGCTGGCGTTCCGTTCCGTCTGACGCCGGCAGTCCGTTCCGTAACGGCGTGTGGCCCGTACCCCTGGTTCCAGGGGTACGGGCCACACGCCGTACGTTCTTCGGTTGCGGTGCCGCGCCCCTGACGGGGTGTCACACCACCTGGTGCAGCCAGCGGACCGGGGCGCCCTCGCCCGCGTAGCGGAAGGGCTCCAGTTCGTCGTCCCAGGGCTTGCCGAGGAGCTTGGCGAGGTCGGCCTCCAGGTCGCTCTCGCCGCGCTGGGAGCGCAGCAGCGCGGCGCGCAGCCGGTCCTCGGGGATCAGGATGTCGCCGTGGATCCCGGTGACGGCGTGGAAGATGCCGAGCTCGGGGGTGCAGCTGTAGCGCTCGCCCTCGGCGGTGGGGCAGGGCTCGGCGGTGACCTCGAAGCGCAGCAGATGCCAGCCGCGCAGCGCGGAGGCGAGCTTGGAGGCGGTGCCGACCTCGCCCTTCCAGGAGAACTCGGATCTCCAGGTGCCGGGCGCGGCGGGCTGCCGGATCCAGTCGAGGCTGACGCGCGTGCCGAGCACCCCCGCGACCGCCCACTCGACATGCGGACACAACGCGCGGGGCGCGGAGTGCACGTAGAGAACTCCACGTGTCGTCACTGGGGCCTCCGGACAGAGCGAGACATCTTGTAACTTAGCGGAACGGCAGTGGCAGGGCGGCCACGTGGCGAGGCTACCCTGCGGCGGCGCAAGGAGTGTGACGTACCGTCGGTCCAAGCGCCGTGAACCTCCGAGGTTTCACCCGGCGGGACGTGTCCGGACTCCCTTGCCGGGACTCCGGGCCCGCCTGCCGGGCGGAAGCCGGCCACACCGCGGAATCGCGGTGCGACCGACCGTGTACGACGTGGTGCGACCGACCGCGCGGAGCGGGTGCCGACCAACCCTGTACAACGAACGAGGAGACCAGGGGATGCGGAATCGCAGCCACCGTTCGCGGGCCGTCCTCGCCGTCGCCGCAGCGGCGGCTCTCCTGGGGGTGGCCGCCTGCGACGCCTCGGGTGGCGATTCCCCGTCCGGCGGGACGGGCGCCCGCCCGTCCCCGAGGCCCACGCCGGTCTGGGACCGCAGCCCGGACTCCATGGCCGCGGTCGGCGACTCCATCACCCGCGGTTTCGACGCGTGCAGTGTGCTGTCCGACTGCCCCGAGGTGTCGTGGGCGACCGGCAGCGATCCGCGGGTCGACTCGCTCGCCGTACGACTGCTCGGTACGACCGGGGCGGCCGAGCGGAGCTGGAACTACGCGGTGACCGGGGCACGGATGGCGGACCTTCCCGGTCAGATGGCCGAGGCGGCGACCCGCAGGCCGGAGCTGGTCACGGTGATGGCGGGCGCCAACGACGCCTGCCGGTCCTCCGCCTCGGCGATGACGTCCGCAGCCGACTTCCGCGCTGAGTTCCAGGACGCGATGAAGACGCTGCGCGGCGCTCTGCCCAAGACCCAGGTGTACGTGTCGAGCGTGCCGGACCTGAAACGGCTCTGGTCCCAGGGGCGCGGCAACCCGCTGGGCAAGCAGGTCTGGAAACTGGGCATCTGCCCCTCGATGCTCGGGGACGCGGACTCGCTGAACTCGGCGGCGACCCTGCGGCGCGGGCAGGTGCAGGACCGGGTGAAGGAGTACAACCAGGTGCTGCGCGAGGTGTGCGCCAAGGACCGGCGCTGCCGCTTCGACGGGAACGCCGTCTTCGACTACCGCTTCGGCACGGACCAGTTGAGCCACTGGGACTGGTTCCACCCGAGCAGGGACGGCCAGGCGCGACTCGCCGAGATCGCCTACCGGACTGTGACGGCACGCGAACCCGTGACCTAGGCTTTTCCTCATGAGCGAACTTTTCGGCACACTTTCCGACGGCACCCGGGTCCACCGCTGGACGCTGGAGCGCGCCGGTGTCCGGGTGCGTGTGCTCACGTACGGCGGGATCGTGCAGTCGGCCGAGGTGCCGGACCGGGACGGGCGGGCCGTGGACGTGACCCTGGGCTTCCCCGCCCTGGAGGGGTACACGTCCCATCCCGAGCCGTATCTCGGCGCGCTGGTCGGGCGGTACGCGAACCGGATCGGGGGTGCGGGCTTCCCGCTGGACGGGGTGACGTACCGCCTGGAGCCGAACAACGGGCCCAACACGCTGCACGGCGGCGACGGCGGTTTCGACAAGCGCGTGTGGGACGCGGAGCCGCTCGAACACGGGGTCCGGCTCTCCCGGGTCAGCCCGGACGACGAGGAGGGCTTCCCGGGGCGCCTGGAGGTCTCGGCGACGTACACGCTCGACGAGCGGGGCGCGCTGCGGATCGCCTACGAGGCGGTCACCGACGCGCCGACCGTGGTGAACCTGACGAACCACACGTACTGGAACCTCGGCGGCTCCGGCAGCGCGCTGGGACACGAGCTCCGGCTCGACGCCTCGCGGGTGACACGGGTGGACGAGAACCTCGTCCCGACCGGGGAACTCGACCCGGTCGAGGGCACCCGCTTCGACTTCCGCGAGCCCCGCAAGACCGGCGCGGGATACGACCACAACTACGTGCTCGACAAGGGGCTCACCGACGCTCCCGTGGAGGTCGCCGAGCTGTACGACCCGGCCTCCGGGCGGGTGCTCACGGTCGCGACCACCGAACCCGGTCTGCAGTTCTACACCGCCGACCACCTGGACGAACCCTTCGCCCCCAACGACGGCATCGCCCTGGAGACGCAGCACTTCCCCGACTCCCCGAACCGGCCGGACTTCCCGAGCACCGAGCTGCGGCCGGGCGGGGTGTACAGGTCGCAGACGGTGTACGGGTTCTCCGTGCGGTCCTAGGGCTTGTCGGCCGGCCCCGGTCCGGATGTCAGGTTCCGGGCCGGGGTCGGCCGAAGGGGGCGCGAAGGTTACGCCTCGATGATCGTGCTCAGACGGCGGTCCAGAAGGGAACGACCTGCCTGGACCTCGTACAAACCCTTCACGAACGCCCACGTGTCCGCGACGGTGTCCCAGATCTCGAAGGAGCGGCGCGGGAGCTCCACGACGGCTTCGACGCTCTCACCGGGCGCGGCCTCGACCCCGGCGAAACCGGCGAGCGCGCGGACGGGCCGCTCGGTGCCGGGTTCCGCCGGGGCGAGGTAGACCTGGACGACCTCGCGCCCGGCCCGACGGCCGGAGTTGCGGACACGGACGGTGACGGTCCGATCCTCGATCTCGATGGACTCGTACGTCCAGTCGGTGTAGCCGAGGCCGTGCCCGAAGGGGTACGAGGGGGTCCTGCCCGCCTTCTCCCAGGCGCGGTAGCCGATGAAGACGTCCTCGGTGTAAGGGAGTTCGCCGTCGGCCGGGCGGACCCGGGTGACCGGGGCGTCGGCCAGGGAGCCCCAGGTGGTGGGGAGGCGGCCGCCCGGCTCGTGGGCGCCGGTGAGGACGTCCGCGAGGGCGGCGCCGCCCTCCTGGCCCGGGAACCAGCTCAGGAGCACGGCGGCGACCTCGTCGCGCCAGGGGAGTTCCACCGGGGCTCCGGAGTTGACGACCACGACGGTGTTCGGGTTGGCGGCGGCGACGGCGTGGACCAGCTCGTCCTGACGGCCGGGGAGCCTGAGGTCCGCGCGGTCGAAGCCCTCGGACTCGACGCTGTCGGTGGTGGCGACCACCACGACGGCGGTGTCGGCGGCGCGGGCCGCCTCGACCGCCTCGGCGATCAGCTCGTCCGCATCGCGCACGGGCTCCTGATGGACGAGCGAGAAGCCGACGGCCTTCAGGGGGACGTTCCCGGGGACCGTGACGACATGGGTGAGGGAGACCTCCACCGGTTCGCCCGCGGTGAGTTCGGCCCGGCCGCGGGGGACGGGGGCGCCGAAGAACGTCACGAAGGGGTCGTCCCTGTCGGCGCTCTGGACGTCGTCGAAGTACGTCGTGCCGTCGACGGTGAGGGTGAACGCGCCGAGACCCTTGATGCCGAAGGTGTGCGGGCCGGACTCGCGCGGGGTGAGACTGCCGGTGAGTTCGACGCTGTGGAGGGTGTCTCCGGTGACCCCCGCGGGCAGGTCGTCGCCCATCCACTTGATCTGGCCGTTCGGGACGGAGGCGGTGGCGATGACCTCGCCGGCGGCGTCGCGGCAGACGGCGCGCAGCTCGAACCCCGCGTCGGCGACGGGGAGTTCGACGGTCGGGTCGGCGCCGACCGCGTACGTCAGAGCGCCCTCGGGGAGGGCGGCGGTGAGGCCGTCGAGGGGCGAGACGATCCGGGCGGGGAAGACGGTGGCGGAGCCGCCGCCGAGGACGCGGGCGTCGCGGGCGGCGGCGCCGATGAGGGCGACCCGGTGCCCTTCGGGGAGCGGCAGGGCGCCTTCGTTGCGGACGAGGACGAAGCCGCGGCGGGCCACCTCGCGGGCCAGCGCCTCCCCGTCCACGGTCGCCGGCGGCTCGGTCACGACGGGTTCGGCGCCTTCCAGGGCGCCGACGCGGGCGGCGAGCCGGAGCACGTTGCGCACGGCCGCGTCGACCGTGGCCTCCGCGACCTCGCCGGCGCGCACGGCGGCGGCGAGCGGTTCTCCGTAGACGGTCCGCGGGCCGGGCATGGCGACGTCGAGGCCGCCCTCGATCGCGGCCTTCGTGGAGCGGGCGGCCATCCAGTCGGAGACGTTGAAGCCGTCGAAGCCCCATTCGCCGCGCAGGACCTCGTTCACGAGACGGCGGTGCTCGCTCATCGTGGTGCCGTTGACGGAGTTGTAGGCGGTCATGACGCCCCACGGGCGGGCGCTGCCGACGATGGCCTCGAAGGGCGCCAGGTACAGCTCGCGCAGGGCGCGTTCGGAGACGAGGTTGTCCACTGTGAAGCGGTCGGTCTCGGCGTCGTTGGCGACGAAGTGCTTGACGGTGGTGGCGACCCCGCCGGACTGGACGCCCCGGACATAGCCGCCGCCGATCGCGCCGGTCAGGAGCGGGTCCTCGCTGTAGGCCTCGAAGTGGCGGCCGCCGAGCGGTGAGCGGTGGAGGTTGACGGTGGGGGCGAGCAGGACGTGGACGCCCTTGCGGCGGGCCTCCTGGGCGAGCAGCGTGCCGGCGCGGCGGGCCAGCTCCGGGTCCCAGGCGGCGGCGAGCGCGGTGGGCGAGGGGAGCGCGACGGAGGGGTCGTCGGCGCTCCAGTGGACGCCGCGGACGCCGATCGGGCCGTCCGACATCACGAGGGACTCCAGGCCGATCTCGGGGAGCGCGGGCAGCGTCCACATGTTCCGGCCGGACAGCAGCCGGGTCTTCGCGTCCAGGCCGAGGCGGGCGAGGGCCGCCTCGACGACGGCCTCGCGGGCCGCGTCCGCCTCCGTGTCCTTCCGGTCCCCAGCCGTTTCCACCGCAGTGTCCGCCATGGCGGCACCTCCTCGTCGCTAGCCGTCGGGTCCGCCCCATCGTCGTACGCGGCGGCGGTGCGGGGGAGGGCCCTGACGCCGGCCGCGCGGGCGTCTCCTGGCCGCGTCTCGGGAGACGGCGGCGAGGATTCCCGCCCGATCACGGGCGGGCGGGCCGCGGAGCGGGCGTGACGGCGACGGGGAGCGTCCCGGTCACGAGGTGGCGCTGTGCTCCTCGGACGCCCCGTCGGAGGCCGTGTCGGAGTCCTCGTCCGCGTCGCCCTCGCGGATCTCCTCGCCGAGCAGGTCCCGGGCCATCAGCGTGGCGCCCGCGACGGCCCCCGGCATCAGGAACACCGCGACGAACGGAACGAGGAAGGCGAGACCCAGCGGGGTGCCGAAGCCCCAGACCAGTGTCTTGCGGGAGCGGAGCAGCGCGAGGCGCGCCCGGAGGTCGACGTCGCGGCGCTGCAGGGCGACGGCGACGAGTTCCTCGGTGAGGAAGAAGCCCGTGACGAAGAAGCCGAGCACCGGGACGACGGTCTGGCCGATGAGCGGGACGAAGCCGAGCGCGAGAAGGAGGACCCCCCACACGAGGGCCCGCGCGAGGACGCGGAGGCTGTCGCGCGCGGAGATCCACAGCTCGCGCCAGAGCGGCAGACCGGACTCGGGGGCCGTGCCGTCCGGGGACACGTCGCGGTCGACCTTCTCCGAGAGGCTCTCGTAGAAGGGCTGGCCTATGAGCAGGGTGACCGCGGTGAAGGTGAGGACGGCGAGGAGGAGTGCCAGGGCGAACAGGACGGCGGTGAGGAAGCCGCGGAAGAGGCCCTCCCAGGGGCTGCTCCAGTCGTCCGCGAACGGCGTCGCCCAGGTGACGAACCCCTCCCCGTACATGCCGAGGGCGACGAGCGCCGCCGCGTAGAGCACGAGCGTGATGAGCCCCGGCAGCAGCCCGAACCCGAAACTCTTCCCGTGCCGGGCCACCCATCTCTGGCCGCGCAGCAGATAGCCGAAACCCACCCCAAGATCGCGCATGGGGAGACCCTATCGGGGTGCCGCTCCGGGCCACAGCCCGCGGTGGCGGCGGCCCTCGCCGCCCCGGGCGGCCTGGGGCGGCCCGGGGCGGCCCGGGCGTCCAGGGGGCGCCCTGAGCGGTCCCGGACTGCCCGGCGCCGACTCCGGTCAGAGCTTGACGATCATCTTTCCGATGTTGTCGCCGCGCAGGACGCCGAAGAACGCCTCCAGATTGTTCTCGATGCCCTCGACGACCGTCTCGGCGTACTTCAGCTCGCCGGAGCGGATCCAGGCGCCGACCTCCTGGACGAACTCCTGCTGGAGGTCGTAGTTGTCGCCGACGAGGAAGCCCTGGATGCGGCCGCGGGTCTGGATCAGCCGGGCCAGGTTCCGGGGGCCGGGGGCGGGCTCGGTGTTGTTGTAGACGGAGATCATGCCGCAGATCGCGATACGGCCGTCCCGGTTCAGCGAGCCGATGGCCGCCTCCAGGTGGTCACCGCCCACGTTGTCGAAGTAGACGTCGACGCCGTCGGGCGCGGCCTCGCGCAGCTGCTGGGAGACCGGGCCGTTCTTGTAGTTGAAGGCGGCGTCGAAGCCGTACTCCTCGACGAGCAGTTTGACCTTCTCGTCGGACCCGGCGGAGCCGATGACGCGCGAGGCGCCCTTGAGCCGGGCGATCTGGCCCACCTGGCTGCCGACGGCACCGGCGGCGCCGGACACGAAGACGGAGTCGCCCTCCTTGAAGGAGGCGGTGCGCAGGAGACCGGCGTACGCGGTGAGGCCGGTCATGCCGAGGACGCCGAGGTACGTCGACAGCGGCGCGGCCTGCGGGTCCACCTTGACGGCCTGCTTGGCGTCCACGACGGCGTACTCGCGCCAGCCGAGGAAGTGCAGCACGTGGTCGCCGGCCTCGATGCCCTCGGCGTTCGAGGCGATGACCTCGCCGACCGCGCCGCCCTGCATGGTCTCGCCGAGCTCGAAGGGGGCGACGTAGGACTTGGCGGCGCTCATACGGCCGCGCATGTACGGGTCGACGGAGACGTAGGCGTTCCGGACCAGGACCTCGCCCGGACCCGGCTGCCGGACCTCGGCCTCGGCCAGGGCGAAGTCGGCGGGCTGGGGCCAGCCGACCGGGCGGCTGACCAGGTGCCATTCACGGCCGGTGGAGGGAAGCTGGGGGGTCTCGGACATGAGGGTGCGCCTTTCACGGTGACCGGTGAGCGGATCTAATGCTTCAGTACCTGAAACAACCATGCGCCTGAATATTTCATGATGTCAAGTAACGCGATAGGATCGGGAGCATGGCCACCCACAAGAGACCACGGATCGACCCCCTGACCATGGAGGTCGTCGAGTTGATCGGCACGGTCGTGGCCCGCTACCACGAGGAGTACGAGGACGCGGCCGCCGCTCACGCCCTCACCGGCGCGCAGGCGCGGCTGCTGAGCCTGCTCTCGCTGGAGCCGCTGCCGATGCGCCGTCTGGCGCAGAAGCTGAGGTGCGAGCCGTCGAACGTCACGGGGATCGTGGACCGGCTGGAGACACGGGGGCTGGTGGAGCGCCGCCCCGACCCGGCGGACCGCCGGGTGAAACTGGCGGCGGCGACGGCCGAGGGCCGCAGGATCGCCGGAGGGCTGCGCGACTCGCTCGACTTCGCCCGCGAGCCCCTGGCGGAGCTCTCGGACCAGGAACGGCTGTCGCTGCGCGACCTGCTGCTCCGCATGCTGGGCGAGGCCCCCGACACCCCGGCGACAGCGGCTGAGACCCGGCGCCCCGGCGACAGGGACTGAGACGCGGGCGCCCTCGACCGCGGGCCGGCCGGCGCACGGCGGGCCGCGGGCAGCGACGGGCTCCGCCCGGAGGGCACCGGGGCCGGAAGGGGTCACCCCCTGCCGGGCGACCCGCCTACGAGCACCACCACAGGAAGCGGTTGCAGTCGTCCGAGGACGAGGGCGTCGGCGTAGGTGCCGACGCCGTCGGGTCCGTACTGGCGGGAGCCGACGCGCCCGAGCCCGCGGAGGCGGTCGCCGGGGCCGAGGTGGAGTGACCCGGGCGGGTGCCGAGGGTCGGGGATCCGGCACCCCCGGTGCTCTTCTCGCTCGTCGCGGTGGGAGACGCGGAGGCGGAGGCGGAGGGGGATCCGGAAGCCGACGCGGAGGAGCCCGGCGTGCGGCCGGCCGAGGGGGACTTGGAGGGGGCCTTCTTCGGGAGCGAGGACGCCGCCGGCGAGGCCGAGCCGTCGGGCGACTCCGCCGCCGCGGGGCTGGGGCCGAGACCGGGCGCGTCGACGCCGAGTTCGGCGAGGCTCAGACCGCCGGCCGCGAGGACGAAGCCCACGGCTATGTACAGGGTGCGGCGGCGACGTCGGCGATGCGCGGCCGCCTTGCGGTCGCGCCGGCTGGCGCCGGCCGGAGCCCGCGGGTCACCCGGACTCCCGGCCTCCGCGTCCAGGACACGGCCCCCGCGTCGCCGCGCGGCCCGGCGGGAGCGCCACTCGACGTCACCGTCCGCGCCGTGGCGCGCGTCGGCGTCCGCGCCCGTCGGCGGGCGCGCGCCGACCTCTTCGGTGTCCGCGCCGAGTTCGTCGACCGGGGTGCCGCACCCGGGACAGGCGAGGGCGCCGTTGAGGTGCCTGCGGCACACGTGGCAGTAGTCCATGACGCGGGAAGACTAGGGTCACCGCCGGTAACGTTCCTAGGCGCAGTTGTGAAGATGTTGTGCGGAATCCAGTATTCCGGTCCGTCGGACACCGACACCCCCGAACATTCCCCGCCATCCTGCGCCCATCGCATCGAAACCGTTATGTGCGCGACCCATTGACACCTCCCGGGCCACGTCCTTACTGTCACGCCAGCATTTCGAACGTGTGACGAAATTTCGAACAGAGCTGAAAGCACAGGGGGCATCTGCCGTGCGCATCACGGGAATCACCACACACGTGGTCGGGACACCCTGGAGGAACCTGACCTACGTCCAGGTGCACACCGACGAGGGCATCACCGGCGTCGGCGAGACCCGCATGCTGGGCCACACCGACGCGCTGCTCGGTTACCTGCACGAGGCACAGGCCAACCATATTCTCGGCTCCGACCCGTTCGCCGTCGAGGACCTGGTCCGCCGGATGAAGTACGGCGACTACGGGCGCGCCGGCGAGATCGTGATGTCCGGCATCGCGGTCATCGAGATGGCCTGCTGGGACATCAAGGGCAAGGCGCTCGGGGTGCCGGTATGGCAGCTCCTCGGCGGCAAGGTCACCGACAAGGTGAAGGCGTACGCCAACGGCTGGTACACCACCGAACGCACCCCGGAGGCCTACCACAAGGCCGCCCAGGAGGTCGTCGCGCGGGGCTACAAGGCCCTCAAGATCGACCCCTTCGGCACCGGGCACTTCGAGCTCGACCACGAGGCCACGCTGTACTCGGTGTCGCTCATCGAGGCGGTGCGCGACGCGATCGGGCCCGAGACCGAGCTGATGCTGGAGATGCACGGCCGCTTCTCGCCGGCCACCGCCGTCCGGCTGGCCCGCGAGCTCGCGCCCTTCAAGCCCGCGTGGCTGGAGGAGCCGGTGCCGCCGGAGAACCTCAAGGCGCTGGAGAAGGTGGCCGCCAAGGTCGACATGCCGGTCGCCACGGGCGAACGGATCCACGACCGCATCGAGTTCCGCGAGCTCTTCGAGAGCCAGGCGGTCGACATCATCCAGCCCGACGTCGGCCACATCGGCGGCATCTGGGAGACCCGCAAGCTCGCCGCCACCGCCGAGGCGCACTACGTCCTGGTCGCGCCGCACAACGTCGGCGGCCCGGTCCTGACCGCCGCCTCCCTCCAGGTCGGCTTCACCTCGCCGAACTTCAAGATCCTGGAGCACTTCAACGACTTCGCCGACGCGGAGATCAAGAAGGTCGTCAAGGGTGCCCCGCAGGTCGTGGACGGCTACTTCGAGCTGTCCCACGAGCCGGGGCTCGGCGTCGAGCTGGACGTCGACGCGGCGGCCGAGTTCCCCCAGCAGCAGGCCCGGTTCGACCTGTGGGCCGACGGCTGGGAGCAGCGCAAGCCCAAGGGGGCGAAGTGAGCACCGCGGTCGTCGTCGAGGGTCCGGGCGAGCACCGTCTGGCCCCGCACGAGCCGGTCCCGCCGTCGGCGGGCGAGGCGCTCGTGCGGGTGCACGCGGTCGGCATCTGCGGCAGCGACCGCGAGGTCTACCAGGGCAACCGGCCCGAGGGGTACGTCCGCTACCCCCTGACCCCGGGCCACGAGTGGTCCGGGACCGTCGAGGAGGTCGGCGCCGGTGTCCCGGCGACGCTGGTCGGCCGCAAGGTCGTCGGCGAGGGCTTCCGCAACTGCCAGGTCTGCGACCGTTGCCACGCGGGCGAGACAACGTTGTGCACGGCCGGGTACGAGGAGACGGGTTTCACCGTCCCCGGTGCCATGGCGGGCACGCTGACGCTGCCGGCCCGGCTGCTGCACGTCCTGCCCGACGACGCCGATCTGACGGCCGCCGCCCTGCTGGAGCCGGCCGCCTGCATCGCGGCCGCCGCGCTCAAGGCGAACGCCCGGCCCGGCGAGCGCGTGGCCGTGGTGGGCACCGGGACGCTCGGGATGTTCGCCGTGCAGTTCCTGAAGGCGGGTTCCCCGGCCGAGCTGCTCGTGGTGGGCACCCGCCCGGACCGGGCCGCGCTGTCGAGGGACTTCGGCGCCACCGACTTCCGCACCAGGGACCAGGAACTCCCGGACGACTTCGACGTCGCGATCGAGACCGCCGGGTCCGCGTCCGCCGCGCGCACCGCCGCCTCCCTGCTGCGGCGCGGCGGGCGCCTGGTCCTCACGGGGATCCCGGCGCCGGGTGCCGAGGGTCTCGACCCGACCGATCTCGTCGTACGGCAGCTGGAGGTGCACACCGTGTTCGGGGCGCCGCCGGAGGCCTGGGCGCACACGGTGCGGGTCTTCGGGGCGGGACTGCTGAACCCGTCGCCGCTGGTGACGCACGAGCTGCCGCTCGCCGCGTTCCCGGAGGCCATCGACCTGGTGGGTTCCGGTGATCCCAAGGTCGGCAAGGTCCTGCTGAGGCCGTGACCCTCCGAGCCGTGCGCCGGTACGGGGTTTCCTGACGGTCCCGTACCGGCGCACACCAGGCCCCGCGCGCCCAACGTCACGAACCATGCCCGAAATATCGAACAATGAAGGACAGCTTGTGACCGACGCCTCTCCCACGGCGCCCCGTCGCCCCGGCGAGCCGGCCCTGGCCGCACTCGGCCTGGCCGCGCCCGCCCTCTCCCCCGACGACGCCTCGCCGCACACCTTCCCCGGAGGCGGCCGCTGGCGCACCGAGGTCCCCTCCGTGGAGGGGCCCGAGGCGCTCGCCGTGGTCCTCAAGGAGGCCTCGCGGCTCGACGTGCCGATCCACCGGATCAGCCAGGGCAGCGGTATCTGGATGCTCACCGACGCCGAGATCACCGAGATGGTCGAGGCCACCGGCGAACGCGACATCGAGCTCTGCCTGTTCACCGGTCCCCGCGGCAACTGGGACATCGGCGCCTCGGTCCGCACCGACTCGCGCGGCGCCGGGCTGCGCGCCCGCGGCCACGACGCGGTGGCGGGCTGCGTCGAGGACGCCGTCCGGGCGACGGAGCTGGGCGTCAAGTGCCTGCTCGTCGCCGACGAGGGCGTGCTGTGGACGCTGCACCGGGCGCGGGTCGCCGGGATCCTCCCGACCGACACGACGTTCAAGGTCTCGGCGCTGATCGGTCCGGTCAACCCGGCCTCGTACGCCGTGTACGAGAAGCTCGGCGGTGACTCGCTGAACGTGCCGAGCGATCTGACGCTCGATCACCTCACCGAGATCCGGCGGGTCTCCGCCGCCCCCATGGACATGTACATCGAGGCCCCCGACGATCTCGGCGGGTACATCCGGATGTACGAGGTCGCCGAGCTGATCCGGCGCGGCGCACCGCTGTATCTGAAGTTCGGGCTGTCCAAGACCCCCGGGATCTACCCGTACGGACACCATCTGCGGGACCTGACCCTGAGCACGGCCCGGGAACGGGTGCGGCGCGGCCGGCTCGCCCTTGACCTGCTGTCACGGCACGGAGCGGGCGGCGACATGGCCCCGCTCGGCTCCCGCCTGCCCGGCACGCTCTCCCGGTTCGACACTCCCTCATAACGTTCGGACAAACCCCCTTCACACAAGCAGACACAGTCGCGCACAATCCAACACACCTTCTCGGCCTTCCTCTCTCAAAGCTCCCGGAGCTTCCGAGTTCCGCGAGACCGAGCCCGGTCCAAGACATCAAGGATGATGATCATGCGTAACCGCAGAGCCGCCCTCACCGCCATAGCCGGAGCCGCCTCCCTCGCCCTCGCCCTGACCGCCTGCGGCCAGAACGGCGACGGCGGCAGCAAGGACAAGTCGGGAGACACCAAGGGCGCCACGATCGGCATCTCGATGCCGACGAAGTCCTCCGAGCGCTGGATCGGCGACGGCAACAACGTGGTCAAGGACCTTGAGGCCAAGGGCTACAAGACCAAGCTCGCGTTCGGTGAGGACGACCCGGACCAGCAGGTCTCGCAGATCGAGAACATGATCACGCAGGGTGTGAAGGCCCTGATCATCGCGGCCATCGACAACAAGTCGATGAACAACGTGCTCCAGCAGGCCGCCGACGCGAACATCCCGGTCATCTCCTACGACCGCCTGATCCTCGGCACCAAGAACGTCGACTACTACGCGTCCTTCGACAACTCGAAGGTCGGCGAGCTCCAGGGCAACTACATCCTGCAGAAGCTCGGTCTCGCGGACGGCTCCAAGAAGGGCCCGTTCAACGTCGAGCTCTTCGCCGGCTCGAACGACGACAACAACACGAAGTACTTCTTCGGCGGCGCGATGAAGGTCCTGCAGCCGTACATCGACAAGAAGCAGCTCGTCGTCAAGTCCGGCCAGACCGCGCTGAACCAGGTCACCACCCTGCGCTGGGACGGCGGCACCGCCCAGAAGCGCATGGACGACATCCTGACCTCGTCGTACAAGAGCGCCCGGGTCGACGCGGTGCTCTCGCCCTACGACGGCATCTCGATCGGCATCCTGTCCGCGCTGAAGTCGGACGACTACGGCTCCAAGAGCAAGCCGCTGCCGGTCGTCACCGGCCAGGACGCCGAGCTCGCGTCGGTGAAGTCGATCATCGCGGACGAGCAGACGATGACCGTCTACAAGGACACCCGCGAGCTCGCGAAGGTCGCCGGGAACATGGTCGACGCCGCGCTCAAGGGCAAGAAGCCCGAGCTCAACGACACCACGACGTACGACAACGGCACCAAGGTCGTTCCCGCCTACCTGCTGCAGCCGGTCGGCGTCGACAAGAGCAACTACGAGAAGGAGCTCGTCGGCACGGGCTACTACAAGGACAGCGACCTCAAGTAACCGCCACCCCCTAGTGATTGGAAGGCACGACCATGGCGGGACCCGTCCTGGAAATGCGCTCGATCGTCAAGACCTTTCCCGGCGTCAAGGCGCTCTCGGACGTCACTCTGACCGTCCAGCAGGGCGAGGTCCACGCCATCTGCGGCGAGAACGGCGCCGGCAAGTCGACCCTCATGAAGGTCCTCTCCGGCGTCCACCCGAGCGGCAGCTACGAAGGGGACATCCTCTTCGAGGGGGAGGTCTGCTCCTTCAAGGACATCAGGGCCAGTGAGCACCACGGCATCGTGATCATCCACCAGGAACTGGCCCTGGTGCCCTACCTCTCCATCGCGGAGAACATCTTCCTCGGCAACGAGCACGCCACGCGCGGGTTCATCAGCTGGACCGAGACGCTGCGCCACGCCGCCGAACTGCTGCGGCGGGTCGGACTCGACGAGAACCCGCAGACCCGCGTCGCCGACATCGGCGTGGGAAAGCAGCAGCTCGTCGAGATCGCGAAGGCGCTGTCGAAGAAGGTGAAGCTGCTCATCCTCGATGAGCCGACGGCCGCCCTGAACGACGAGGACAGCGGCAAACTCCTCGATCTCATCCTGGAGCTGAAGGCTCAGGGCATCACCTCGATCATCATCTCGCACAAGCTGAACGAGATCGAGCGGGTCGCCGACTCGGTGACCATCCTGCGTGACGGGCGGACGATCGAGACGCTCGACGTGAAGGCCCCGGAGACCACCGAGGACCGGATCATCAGCGGCATGGTCGGCCGCGACCTCGAACACCGCTTCCCGGAGCGGACGCCGCACGAGCCGGAGGCGGGCGCCGCGCCCGCCCTGGAGATCCGCGACTGGACCGTGTTCCACCCGATCGACCAGCAGCGCAAGGTGGTCGACGATGTGTCGATCTCCGTGCGGCGCGGTGAGATCGTCGGCATCGCGGGGCTCATGGGCGCCGGCCGCACCGAACTGGCGATGAGCGTCTTCGGGCGCTCATACGGCCGGTACGCGGGCGGCACGGTGGTCAGGGACGGCCAGGAGATCCGTACGAAGTCCGTGTCCGAAGCGGTCAAGCACGGGATCGCGTACGTCACCGAGGACCGCAAGCACTACGGCCTCAACCTCATCGACACCATCAACCGCAACATCACGCTCAGCGCCCTGAACAAGGTCGCGAAGCGCGGTGTGGTCGACGAGCACGAGGAGCGGCAGGTCTCCGAGGGCTTCCGCACCTCCATGAACATCAAGGCGCCGACCGTCTTCGAGCCGGTGGGCAAGCTGTCCGGCGGCAACCAGCAGAAGGTCGTCCTCAGCAAGTGGATCTTCGCCGGCCCCGAGGTGCTGATCCTCGACGAGCCGACCCGCGGGATCGACGTGGGCGCCAAGTTCGAGATCTACACGGTCATCGACAAGCTGGCGGCCGAGGGCAAGGCGGTCGTCTTCATCTCCTCCGAGCTGCCGGAGCTGCTCGGTATGTGCGACCGCATCTACACGATGGCCGCGGGACGGCTGACGGGTGAGTTCTCGCGGGCGGAGGCCTCGCAGGAAACGCTGATGCGCCAGATGACGAAGGACAAAGAGGTAACCCGATGAGCACGGATGTGACCGCCAAGACGCCGGCCCCGGCGCCGGCCGGAAAGAGCGGCCCGGACACGGGAGAGAACCTGCTTCAGCTGATGCTGAACGGCATGCGCCGCAACATGCGGCAGTACGGCATGCTGTTCGCCCTCGGTCTGATCGTGGTGCTGTTCGCCGTGTGGACCGGCGGCGACCTGCTGCTGCCGCGCAACGTCTCCAACCTGGTGCTGCAGAACAGCTACATCCTGATCCTCGCGATCGGCATGATGCTCGTCATCATCGCGGGCCACATCGACCTGTCGGTCGGCTCGCTGACGGCGTTCGTGGGCGCGGTGGGAGCCGTGCTGATGGTCAACCACGACATCCCGTGGCCCATAGCCGTGGTGCTGTGCCTGGCCATGGGCGCGATGGCGGGCGCGGCGCAGGGCTTCCTCATCGCGTATGCCGGCATACCGTCGTTCATCGTGACCCTGGCGGGCATGCTGACCTTCCGCGGTCTGACCGAGATCTTCCTCGAGGGCCAGACGATCGGTCCGTTCCCCGAGGGCCTGCAGAAGGTCGCCAACAGCTTCCTGCCCGAGGTCGGACCCACCACCAACTACCACAACCTCACACTGCTGCTCGGCATCGGCCTGATCGCGTTCGTGGTGTTCCAGGAGATCCGCGACCGCAAGCGGCAGCAGGAGTTCTCGCTCGACGTCCTGCCGAAGAACCTCTTCCTGCTCAAGCTCGTCGCGCTGGTTGCCGCCGTGCTCACCGTCACCATGCTGCTCGCCAGCTACAAGGGTGCTCCGGTGGTCCTGCTGATCCTCGGCGCCCTGGTCGCCGGCTTCGGCTACCTGATGCGCAACGCGGTCATCGGCCGGCACATCTACGCGATCGGCGGCAACCTTCCGGCGGCCAAGCTGTCGGGTGTGAAGGACAAGAAGGTCACCTTCCTGGTCTTCCTCAACATGGGCATGCTCGCCGCACTCGCGGGCCTGGTCTTCGCGGCCCGCTTCAACGCGGCCTCGCCGAAGGCGGGTCTGAACTTCGAACTCGAAGCCATCGCGGCCTCGTTCATCGGCGGTGCGTCGATGAGTGGCGGCGTGGGCACGGTCCTCGGCGCGATCATCGGTGGTCTCGTCCTGGGCGTGCTGAACAACGGAATGAACCTCGTCGGCATCGGCAGCGACTACCAGCAGGTCATCAAGGGTCTCGTCCTGCTGGCCGCGGTCGGGTTCGACGTGTGGAACAAGCGCAAGGTCGGTTCGTAAGTCAGCCGGGGCCCCGCCAGAAGGCGGGGCCCCTCCATTGGGCAGGAGCCGCAAAATGGAAACGAGCAGACGTACGGTCATCGCAGCGGCGGCGGCAGCGGGGTTAACCGCGGCCACCATCGGCACGGCGCACGCAGCGGGCGGCAGCAAGCCCGTGAGGGAACTCTTCGGCAAACTCGCCGACGGCACCAAGGTCCACCGGTGGTCGCTGGCGAACGGCGGGACACGACTCAAGGTCCTGTCCTACGGCGGAATCGTCCAGTCCCTGGAGATCCCCGACCGGCACGGCCGGTACAGGAACGTCTCGCTGGGCTTCGACAACATCGACGACTACGTCGCCAAGACCCCGTACTTCGGCGCCCTGATCGGCCGGTACGGAAACCGCATAGGCAAGGGGCAGTTCACCCTCGACGGCACGAGCCACCAGCTCTCCGTCAACGACGGTGTCAACAGCCTGCACGGCGGCGCCAAGGGCTTCGACAAGCACGTCTGGGACGTGGAGGGCTTCACCTCGGGCTCCGACGTCGGACTCGTCCTGCACTACACCAGCATCGACGGCGAGATGGGCTACCCGGGCACGCTCAGGGCGAAGGTCACCTACACCCTGACCCGGAACGGCGACTGGCGCATCGACTACGAGGCCACCACCGACAAGGCCACCGTCGTCAACCTCACCAGCCATGTGTACTGGAACCTCGCCGGTGAGGGCAGCGGCTCGATCTACGACCACGAGCTCGAGATCGCGGCCTCCCGCTACACCCCCGTCGACTCGGGCCTGATCCCCACCGGGGAACTCGCGAAGGTCGCCGGCACCCCCTTCGACTTCCGCCGGACCAAGACCGTCGGCCGCGACATCCGGGTGGCCCACCAGCAGCTCCTGTACGGCAAGGGCATCGACCACAACTGGGTCCTCGACAAGGGAATCACGGCGAGGCCCGAGCGTGTCGCGACGCTCCGCGACCCCTCCTCCGGCCGCACCCTGACGATCGCGTCGAACGAGCCCGGCCTCCAGTTCTACTCGGGCAACTTCCTCGACGGCACCCTGGTCGGCACCGGCGGTCACATCTACCGTCAGGGCGACGCCCTGTGCCTGGAGACCCAGCACTTCCCGGACTCCCCGAACCAGCCGTCGTTCCCTTCGACGGTGCTGCGGCCGGGGCAGACCTACCGGACCAGCACGGTCCACTCGTTCGGCGCGTGACACGACCTCACAGCCGGTTCACAAAATCCGCACGACCTCACAACGATTGAACAGCGCCACATCCGTATCCGTATGAGAGGGCGGCCCGTGCTCCCCCGCGCGGGCCACCCAAAGAACGGGGGCCCGTCCTCCCCAGCGGGCTCGCCTTATACGGAGGTTCCATGGCCGGCAATGTCACCTCGCTCTTTCGCGGCACCGCGGCGCACAGCCCGTCGATGGCCGCACTGACGCGGGAGGGCGACGGAGCCGGCCCGGTTGACTTCTGTATCCCCTGCAACCCGTACTTCCCCACGCCCGCGATGTTCGACGAACTCGCGGGCCGGCTGCGCGAGATCATCACCTATTACCCGAGCAGCGCCGACACGATCACCAGCGAGCTGTGTTCGCTGCTCCAACTTCCGCCGCAGTGCGTCGCGATGGGCAACGGTTCGACCGAACTCATCACCTGGATCGATCACTTGCTGGTCCGTGAGTCCCTCGCGATACCCGTCCCCACGTTCGGCCGCTGGACCGACCAGCCCATGGAGACCGGCAAGCGGGTCGACATGTTCCCGCTCCAGGAGTCCACCGGCTTCGCGCTCGACCTCGCCTCGTACGCCAAGTTCATCCGCTCGCGCGGTACCAAGGTCGCCGTCATCTGCAACCCGAACAACCCCGACGGCGGCTTCCTGCCGCGCCAGTCGGTCATCCAGTTCATGGACGCGATGGCCGACCTGGACCTGGTCGTCATCGACGAGTCCTTCCTGGAGTTCGCCGACGCCGAGTCGGAGCCCAGCGTGGTCGAGGACGCGGTCATGCGGCCCAACGTCATCGTGCTGCGCAGCCTCGGCAAGAACTTCGGCCTGCACGGCATCCGCTTCGGCTACATGGTCGCCAACCCCTCGCTCGCGGGCAAGGTCCGCTCGATGCTGCCGAAGTGGAACCTCAACTCCTTCGCGGAGACCGTGGTGTTCATGCTCAAGAACCACGGCAAGGAGTACATGGAGAGCCTGCACATGGTCCGCCGTGACCGGCTCGACATGGCCCGCCAGCTCTCCGCGCTGCCCGGTCTGACGATCTACCCCTCGCAGGGCAACTTCCTGTTCGTACGTCTTCCCGTCGGCGCCGAAGGCACCGTGGTCCGGGACCGGCTGCTCACCGAGCACCGCATCCTGGTCCGCGAGTGCGGAAACAAGGTCGGCTCGTCCAGCCGCTTCCTGAGACTCGTGGTACGCCCCCAGTCGGATGTACGCCGCCTGGTGGCCGGCCTGGAACAGGTCCTCTTCGGGTCCAGACAGGAAACCGCCGTACCCGAGCTGAGCAACGGGACCGGCTACGGCTCGGGTACCGCCATGGTGGACCGTCTCGTCGGCGCCACCAACGGAGCCGGCATGCAGGGGCTGGCCGCGCAGGCGAACGCGTGGCCCGGACAGCCCGCCCCGGCGGTCCCCCAGCCGGTGGCCGCCGCCGCCCCGCAGCCCAGCCTGCCGTCCGCTCCCCAGCCGCGGCCCGCCGCTTCGCCCTACCCGGCCCAGCAGCCCGCCGCCGCCCCGGGCTATCCCGCCCCGCAGCAGCCCCTGGCGGCCCAGGGCTACCCCGCCCCGCAGCCCGCCAGCTGGCCGGCCGCGGCCCAGAGCCCGGGGGCGATGCCGGCCCAGATGCCGCCCGCCGCCATGCAGGCACCGGCCCCCTCGCCCGGGCTCCAGCCGGCCGCCCAGACGGGCATGCCCGGCATGGCGGGCGGCGCCTCCATGGGCGCGCAGGGCGGCCTGACGGCGGCCCAGGTCCGCGGCAGGACACAGCCGGAACCTCCCCCACCGCAGCCGAGCGGCGGCTGGGGAGCCGTGGGCGCCATGCTGTACAACCAGGCCGGATAGGCCACTCATACCGCCGCGCGGGATCCGCGCGGCCGGCCTCCCCACAGGCCGGGCGGGACCCCCGCGTGGCCGGCCTCCCCACGGGCCGGCCGCGGGGAACCGTCACGACCGAAGGCGCGGGCAGGGGCAGCGGTATCCCCGCCCGGCGCCCGAGGACCCTCGTGTCCCGCGCCGCGCTCCGGCGCCGGACCACACGGCGGAGCGCCGGGCGGATCGAACCCCCGGCGTCTCCGCTTCTTCCATGTCCCCGCCCTGTCCCCGCCCTGTCGCACCCCTGTGCGGCCTGCGGCCGGACAACGTGTCCGACATGGAACTTGACGCGCTGTCACTTTGCGGAACTGACAGCCGACCGACAGCAACGGTCCCTACGGTGCCGTGTTCATGACAGATTCCCCCACGAAAGACACGTCAGAGGCCCCTCTCGGGCGCCGGACCGTACTGATCGCCACGGGCGCCTCGGCCGCGGCACTCGCCGTGGCCGCCGCGGCACCCGTCGCCGCCACCCCCACCCCCGCCCCCGTCGCCGACCCGGCGGACGCGGCCCCCGCCGCGGCGGCCGTCTGCACCCTCACCAAGGAGATGACCGAAGGCCCTTACTACCTCGACGGCCAGCTCGTCCGCGCCGACGTCACCGAAGGCAAGGCGGGTGCCCCGCTCAAGCTGGTGCTCACCGTCGTCGACGACGACACCTGCGTGCCGATCAGCAACGCCCTCGTCGAGATCTGGCACTGCGACGCGCTCGGCGAGTACTCCGGCTTCGTCGGCAACAACGGCCACAGCGAGCCGGACGACGGCACGTTCCTGCGCGGCGGCGTCCTGACGAACACGTCCGGCGTCGCGAACATCACCACGATCTATCCCGGCTGGTACCGGGGCCGCTGCGTGCACATCCACGTCAAGGTGCACACCGGCGTCACCCTCACCTCCGACGGCTCCTTCACCGGCGGCAGGGAACTCCACACCGGCCAGCTCTTCTGCAGCGAGACGATCACCACGGCGATGGCCAGGGTGTCCCCGTACTCCACCAACACGGTCACCCGCACCACCCTCGCCCAGGACTCCATCTACGACGACGGAGGCGCCTCCTCCGGCCTCCTGACCCTGACGGCCCTCGGCAGCACCACCTCCGCCGGCTACACCGGCACCCTGACGCTCGGCGTCGAGACGAGCTGACCCGGACCCTCCCCCACGGAGGCCGGGGGCGGTCCGCGCACCCGCGGGCCGCCCCCGGCCGCGACCGTCGGGACGACAGAGTCCGGCCGCGGCCGTCAGGACGACGATCCCGGTCCGCGACCGGCGGGACGACGAAGCCGCCGCTTCCGGCTTGCCGCCCGCTCCGCTCACGGCCATCTCGCGTAATCCCCCCGCGCCGGAATCGTCATACGACCATCGGATGACCTGCTCCTGTGGACAATGGCCGCACCTTCCCCCGGCTTCCCGGGCTCGGACCGAGCGGGGGAATCCCCGTCGCCGTCCTCCGGGAGAACCCGCATGGTGTTGAGCAGACGTACCTTCAACGCACTCGCCGGCACCGCGGCCCTCGGCCTCTCAGTGAGCGGCTCCGGGAGCGACCAGGCGTGCGCGGCCGGAAGGGCGCCCCTCGCACCCACCGGACCCGCGCCCGCGCCGCCCACCGCCGACGGCGGGAAGCACACGGTCGGATTCGACCGCTACTCGATGCTGATCGACGGCAGGCGCCTGGTGATCTGGTCGGGCGAGTTCCACCCCTTCCGGCTGCCGAGCCCGTCCCTGTGGCGGGACGTCCTGCAGAAAATGCGTGCTCACGGCTACAACGCGGTCAGCATCTACGTCGCGTGGAACTACCACTCCCCCGCACCCGGGCAGCACGACTTCACCGGGGTCCGCGACCTCGACCTCTTCCTGCGCACCGCCGCCGAGACCGGGCTGTACGTCATCCTGCGCCCCGGCCCGTACATCAACGCCGAGGTCGACGCGGGCGGCTTCCCCGGCTGGCTGACGGCCACCCCCGGTGTGGCCCGCACGTCCGACCCCACCTACCTGAAGCACGCCGACGGGTGGCTCACCGCGGTCGACCGCATCGCGGCCCGCCACCTCTACACCGACGGCGGCGGCACGATCGTCCTGTACCAGCTGGAGAACGAGTACGACAACCATGTGGACGAGCCCGCGGGCCGCGACTACATGGCTCACCTGTACGCCAAGGTGCGCGCCGACGGCATCGACGTCCCCCTCTTCCACAACGAC
This sequence comes from Streptomyces sp. NBC_00386, assembly GCF_036063235.1. Lineage (NCBI taxonomy): Bacteria > Bacillati > Actinomycetota > Actinomycetes > Kitasatosporales > Streptomycetaceae > Streptomyces > Streptomyces sp. NBC_00386. The sequence goes on along the minus strand of NZ_CP107950.1, from coordinate 6,475,800 downwards.
AAGGGCAGGAACGGGCACTGGGCCCCCGGCACCTTCGACACGGGCGGCGAGCGCGGGCGTTACCTGTACGGCTTCGACGGCTATCCCTCCCCCTTCAAGACACCTCCTGACTGGGGGTACTTCGGCCCCGGCGGTATGAAGGGCGGCTCGACCGCCAGCCCGGACACCCCGGGGTTCATCCCCGAGTTCGGCGGAGGCTGGTTCGATCCGTGGGGCGGGACGGAGTTCGACGGCCTCGGATACGCCGAGTCCCGCCGGACCCGGGACGCGGCCTACGAACGGCGCTTCTACCTCACCAACCTCGCCAACGGCATCACGGTCCACAACGTCTACATGACCTTCGGCGGCACCTCCTGGGGCTGGCTGCCCGCGCCGATCGTCTACACGTCGTACGACTACGGGGCCGCCATCGACGAGGCACGCCGGCCGACCGAGAAGCTCCTCCCCATGCACCAGATCGGCCGGCTGCTGCAGTCGGTGCCCGACCTGGCCAAGCTCGACCGCGCCGAGCCGCTCCCCGGCGACGGCATGGGGGCGGGCCCCGGCATCAAGGCGTACCACCTGGTCAATCCGGACACGCAGGCGCGTTTCCATGTGCTGCGCAACGACTCCCCCACCGAGGTCGTCGCGACCCTGGCGCTCGCCGGAACGGCCGTCGAGGTGCCGGTGCCGGGTCTCGACGCACGGCTGCTCGCCGCCGGGATCTCCCTGGGGCGCCGGAAGCTGAGCTGGTCCACCGCCCAGCCGATGCTGTGGCTGACCGCGGGACGGCAGGACATCGCCGTGTTCACCGGCCGGGCGGGCGAGTCCACGCGCACCTGTCTGGAGGCCACGAGCGAGCCGAAGGTCACCGTGCTGGACGGGGAGGCCGGGTACGGCTACGAGGACGGGGTCCTGCGGATCGACGCCGTGCTCGACGGCATCACCCGGGTCCGGGTGGAGGGCGGCGGGGTCGGGGCTCCCCTCCTGCTGCTGTTCGCCGACGACGAGAGCTCCCGTCTGCTGTGGCGCCACGACACCCCGTCGGGTCCGGTGCTGGTGCGCGGCCCGGCGCTGCTGCGCACGGCCGTCCTGCGCGGCACGGCCGCGCGTCTCACCGGTGACACGGCGGGGGCGGCCGACCTGGAGGTGTGGGGGCCGCGCGGGGTGACCGAACTCGTCTGGAACGAGCACGCGTTGAAGGCCCGCGCCACCTCCTCCGGGAGTCTGCGGGCCGAGCGGCCGCTGGCCGGACCGGGCCGGGTGCGGCTGCCCGCGCTCACCGGCTGGCGCCGGGCCGAAGGGAACCCCGAGTCGGCCCCCGATCACGACGACACCGGATGGCGGGTGACCGACAGGACGTCCTCGTACAGCGTCACCCCGGTGCCCGCCGGGCAGCCCGTGCTGTTCGCCGACGACTACGGCTTCCACTACGGAGACGTCTGGTACCGGGGGCACTTCGCGGACGCGGGCGGCGCGGACTCGGTATCGCTGGCCTATGTCGCCGGTACGCAGGGGCTGTTGATGGCCTGGCTGGACGGCGAACCGCTGGGCACGCACCGGATGCCGGTGCCGGACAAGAAGACCGTGCGCAAGGGGACCTGGGCGGCCACCGCCACCTTCCCCGTCCGGCCGCGGGAGCGGCGGTCCCATGTGCTGTCCGTCCTGGTCCGGCGCATGCAGCACGACGAGGACGGCAGGGCCGACGACACGCACAAGGCGGCCCGGGGCCTGACGGCCGTCACCTTCGACGGGGCCGCTCCGGCGGTCCGCTGGCGCATTCAGGGCGCGGCGGCCCCCGACCCGGTGCGCGGACCGCTCAACGCCGGAGGTCTGCACGGGGAGCGGCACGGCTGGCATCTGCCGGGCTTCGCGGACGGCGGCTGGGAGGCCGTCGGCCTCCCGCGCGCCGAACGACGCCAGGGTGTCACCTGGTACCGCACCGGATTCCGGCTCGGTGTGGACAGCGGGGTGGACGCGTCGATCGGGCTCACCCTCACGGACGATCCGGACCGCGCCTATCGTGTCCAGATCTTCCTGAACGGCTGGAACATGGGCCAGTACATCAACGACGTGGGCCCGCAGCACACGTTCGTCCTCCCCAACGGGGTGCTGCTCACCCGGGGGTACAACACGCTGGCCCTCGCGGTGCTGTCCGACGGGACCACGCCCGCCGGCCCCGGCCGGGTGGAACTGACGCTGCTGGGCCGCGCGGCCGGAGGAGTGCCGGTGACACCGGTCGCCTCCCCCGGCCCCGGGAGCGCGTGAGGAGAGGCCCTAGGGCCTGTCGTTTGGATCATGCGGCGGGACGCGGGGCAGGGTGCGCGCATCTGCGGCGTTGTCGTCGGTCCACGACGCTCCGCGTCGCCTCCCTCCTCCGCCTTGCAGCTGCACACACCCTGCCCCGCTCGGCCCAGCCGACAAGCACCGCACCTCGACGCCACCTGATCCAAACGACAGACCCTAGGCGAGCCTGATCACGTTCCAGGACAGCGGCTCCAGGACGGCGTTGAGCGTGCCGTCCCGGAGCGTGGTCCCCTCGACCGGGTGCGGGGTGACCCGCTCCTGGTCGTGCAGGCTGTTGACGGCGTCCGGATCGGCGTCGGCGAGCGCGCTGTGCTCGACGACCGTCGTCAGCCCCAGCCGGTTCAGGGCCACTTCGAGCGGCAGCGGCTCGGTCTGGCTGCGGTTGACGGCGAAGACGGTCACCGAACCGTCCTCGGCGCGTACCGCGGTGGCGTGCAGCAGGTCCGCCTCGCCGTACTTGCGGGTCTCGTACGTCGGTGAGTCCACCCGGACGTCGAGGACCTGCCCGCGCCCGTGGGCCGAGGCCTGCGCGAACGGGTGGAACGTCGTCTGCCGCCAGGCGGGGCCGCCCGGTTCGGTCATGATCGGCGCGATGACGTTGACGAGCTGGGCGAGGCAGGCGACACGCACCCGGTCCGCGTGCCGCAGCAGCGCGATGAGCAGCGAGCCGAACACGACCGCGTCCGTGACGGAGTAGACGTCCTCCAGCAGGCGCGGGGCCTCCTGCCAGTCCTCGACCGGGTGCGGGTTGGGACGGCTCTGGTACCAGACGTTCCATTCGTCGAAGGAGAGGTTGATCTTCTTCTTGGACTTCAGCCGGGCGCCCACGTGGTCGCAGGTCGCCACCACGTTCTCGATGAACGACTCCGTGTCGACGGCGGAGGCGAGGAAGGAGTCCCGGTCGCCGTCGGTCTCCTCGTAGTAGGCGTGCAGGGAGATGTGGTCGACGAGGTCGTACGTCTCGGCGAGGACCGTCGCCTCCCACTCGGCGAAGGTCGCCATCCCCTGTCCGGACGAGCCGCACGCGACGAGTTCGAGGCCGGGCTCGATCTGCCGCATCGCGCGGGCGGTCTCGGCGGCGAGCCGGCCGTATTCCTTCGCGCTCTTGTGGCCGGTCTGCCAGGGGCCGTCCATCTCGTTGCCGAGGCACCACAGCCGGATGCCGAAGGGGTCCTTGTCGCCGTGCGCGATCCGCCGGTCGGAACGGGCGGTCCCCGATGGGTGGTTGGCGTACTCCTGGAGTGCCAGGGCCTCGGCGACCCCGCGGGTGCCGAGGTTGACGGCCATCATCGGCTCGGCCTGCGGGCCGATCTTGCGCACGAAGCCGATGTACTCGCTGAGCCCGAAGCGGTTGGACTCGGTGGAGCGCCAGGCGAGGTCGAGGCGGCGGGGCCGCTCCTCGACGGGGCCCACCGAGTCCTCCCAGTCGTAGCCGGAGACGAAGTTGCCGCCGGGATAGCGGACGGCCGTGACACCGAGCTCGCGGACGAGCTCCAGCACGTCGGTGCGCAGGCCGTCGGCGTCGGCCGCCGGGTGTCCGGGTTCGAAGATGCCGGTGTAGACGCAGCGGCCGAGGTGCTCGACGAAGGAACCGAAGAGACGGGGGTCGACCTCGCCGATGGTGAAGGCGGGGTCGAGGGCGAAGCGGGCGGTGCGCATGGTGTCCTTTCGGGGCGCCGGAGGGTGGGATGGTTCACCCGCGGGGGCGGCGGGTGCGGTGCGGCCCGTTGAGCGGGTGCGGGTGCTGCCCGTGAGGGTGCGGGTCGGGTGCGGGCGGCCCAGGGTCTGCCCCGCGTCCCGCCGCACGGTCCGAACGACAGGCCCTAGGTGTATTGACCCGCAGCGTTGTTCACACGGCTGATGGGTGGCTGGCCTCCGAGGGCGGTGTGGCAGCGATGGTAGTTGTAGCCGTGGAGGAAGTCGTCCAGGGCGGCCGTGCGTTCGTCGTTGCTGGTGTAGGGCCGCAGGTAGGCCCATTCGTCGAGCAGGGTGCGGTTGAAGCGTTCGACCTTGCCGTTGGTCTGCGGCCGGTAGGCGCGCGTCAGCTTTCCGGTCGCGCCGATCTCGGCGAGGGCCTGTTTCCAGGCCAGGCCCTTGCGGTAGGCCCAGGCGTTGTCGGTGAGCACGCGTTCGATGCGGGTGATGCCGTGCGTGTGGAAGAACGCAGCCGCGCGGGTGAGGAAGCCCGCGCAGGTGGCGACCTTCTCGTCCGGGTGGATCTCGCTGTAGGCGAGGCGACTGTGGTCGTCGACGGCGGAGTGGACGTAGTCGAAGCCCATGCTGCTGCGGGTGGCGCGGCCGGCCTGGCGTCCGAGGACTTTGTGGCCGCCGCCGTCGGGGATCCGACCGAGCTTCTTGACGTCGATGTGGATCAGTTCGCCGGGCCGGTCGCGTTCGTAGCGGCGGATGACCTGGCCGGTGGGCCGGTCCAGGTGGGCCAGGCGGTTCAGGCCGTGGCGGGTCAGGATCCGGTGGATGGTCGAGGCGGGCAGGCCCAGGATCGGGCCGAGCCGTGCGGGACCGAGTTTGCGGGCCTGCCGCAGTTGGCAGACCCGGGCCTCCAGGGCCGCAGGTGTGCGATGCGGTGTCGTCCGGGGCCGGCTGGAGCGGTCGGCGAGGCCCGGTTCGCCCTCGTCCCGCCAGCGGCGGACCCACTTGTGGGCCGTGGCTCGGGAGACGCCCATCTCGGCCGCCACATGAGCGACCGGGCGGCCCGCGCAGACACGTTCGACCAGCAGCCGCCTGCCATGAACGGTCAGCCGGGCATTACGGTGGGACACGAAGACCTCCGTGCGGTGCAGTCCTAGACAGCTCCACCACATCGGAGGTCTTCGCCATGTTCAAGACCCGCCAGTGTCAACAACGCTCGTGATCAATACACCTAGGCCGTGTCCGCAAAGTCGCGCCTGCCCTTCGGGCGGACGACGCGACTTTGCGGACACGCCCTAGCGCAGGCTCGGCCAGCCGTTCGCGGTCCAGGTCAGCCGGTTCAGGCCCAGCTTGGGTGTGCCGTTGTCGTCCGCGTCGTAGTAGTGGTACGCCAGCCAGTCCTGGCCGTGGTCCCGGAAGACCGACTCGCCGCCGGGGCCGATGTAGCGGCCGTGCCCGGCGAGCAGAAGGTCGCCGCCGCCGTCGAGCATCGGTGTGCCGGTGCTGTCCACGTACGGGCCCGTCACCGACGTGGACCTGCCCACCCGGATCTTGTACGTGGAGTCCACGCCCGCGCAGCACGCGTCGTACGAGGCGAACAGGTAGTAGTAGCGGCCGTGTCGGACCACGTACGGGCCCTCGACGGCGTACGGGGCGTCCGGGCGGGTCGCCAGGTGGTGGACCGGCGCGTCCGCCACGGCCTTGCCGGTCACCGGGTCCAGTTCGACCATGCGGACGCCGGTCCAGTACGAGCCGAACGTCATCCACAGTCTGCCGTCGGCGGCGGTCACCGCCGGGTCGATGGCGTTCCAGGTGTCGTCGGTGTCCGAGGTGAAGGCCTTGCCGTGGTCGGTCCAGGTGCCGGGCAGACCGCTCGGGGAGGTGGCGACGCCGATCGCGGAGTGGTTGGTGCCCCAGGAGGAGACCGCGTAGTAGAGCCAGTAGCGGCCGGCGCGGTAGGAGAGGTCCGGAGCCCAGGGGTCGCCGGTCGAGTTGTACTCGTACCACCAACTCGGCGGTGAGGCGAAGGCGTTGCCCGCGTCGTCCCACTGGGTCCGGTCCCGGGAGAGACGGGCACCGATCACGCCGCCGGTCGAATAGGCCACGTATCCACCGGACTTGAGCTGGATGACGGTCGGGTCATGGATGATCCGCTGTCCGGTGACGGGCTCCGGGTCGGGGTAGCCGACGTCGGCCTGCGCGGTGGTCGGCAGCAGGGCGACGACGGCCGCGACGATCAGCGCTGCGGTTCTGCGTCCGGTCAACTGAGGCTCCTCGTAAGGTCATTGACCGGCCAGACCGGTGTGGGCGATGCCCCGCACGATCTGGCTCTGGAAGAAGACGAACACGACGATCAGCGGAAGGCCCGCGATCAGACCGCCCGCCATGAGCTGCGGCCAGATGATGCCGAAGGAGTTCTGCACGGTGGCGATGCCGTTCGGCATGGTCATCAGGTCGGGGTTGCTGGTCACCATGTACGGCCACAGGAAGTTGTTCCACGAGGCGATGAAGGTGAAGATCCCGACCGCGGACAGGGAAGGCCTGGAGAGCGGGAGGACGATGGTGAAGAAGATCCGCCAGCGGCCCGCGCCGTCGATGAACGCGGCCTCCTCCAGTTCACGGGGCAGCGACTGGAAGAACTTGTACAGGATGTAGACCATGGCCGCCGGGGCGCACTGCGGCAGGATCATGCCCCAGTAGGTGTCGACCATGCCGAGCGACTGCACGGTCGCGAAGAGCGGGACGCCGAGGACGGCCGGGGAGAACATCAGGCCGGCCATCGTGAGGGCCATCAGGGCGGACTTGCCGCGGAACTCGGTGCGGGCGAAGCCGTATCCGGCGAGGGCCGCGACGAGCAGCACGACGAAGGTGACGCAGACGGACACCACCAGGGAGTTCACGAACCAGTTGGGGATGTTGCCGGCCTCGATGACGCCCTTCCAGGACGCCGCTGTGAGGTGCTGCGGGATCCAGTGCGGGGAGGTCACCGACTCGGTGGGGGTCTTCAGCGAGGTCGACAGGGCCCAGGCCAGCGGGGCCATCCACACCAGGGACAGGGCGGCGGCGACCGCCGTCAGGGCGATCTGTGCCGGTGTCCAGGAGCCACGGGGCTTGCGCGGTACGGGAGTCGGGTGGGCGGTGGTCATCGGGCGTCCTCCTCGCGGAGCCGCAGCAGCCACATCCGCCCGAGGGCGACGGCCGCGATGATGAGGAACAGGATGAAGGAGATCGCGGAGGCGTAGCCGACGCGGTAGCTGGTGAAGCCCTGTTCGAGGGTGTACTGAACGAAGGTGCGGGTCGATTCCTCGGGTCCCGGGCCGAACTGGTACATGACGACGGCCTGGTCGAAGACCTGGAGCGAGGCGAGGATCTGCAGGGCGAGTACCAGGCCGGTGATGGTGCGCAGGTTCGGCACGGTGATGTGCAGCATCCGCTGGAAGGCGCCCGCCCCGTCCAGTTCGGCCGCCTCGTAGAGGTGGTGCGGGATGTTCTGGAGCGCGGCCAGGTAGAGCAGGAACGAGAAGCCGACCGTCCACCACAGGGTCGCGACGACCACCGCGATCATGGCGGTGGACTTCTGGGTGAGCCAGGGGGTGTCGATGCCGAGGACGTGGTTGACCATGCCGTTGGTGGGTTGGAACAGCCACCACCACAGGTTGCCGACCACGGCCGACGGCAGCAGGAACGGCGCGAAGAAGCACAGCCGCCACAGCCACTTGAGATGGGTGATGTGGTGGGCGATCAGGGCCATGAGCAGGGCCACGACGACGATGCACGGGACGACGTAGAGGGTGAACTGGACGCTGTGTCCCAGGGAGTTCCACACCAGATGGTCCTGGAACGCCTCGCGGTAGTTGTCGAGGCCGACGAAGCCCGTGTGGTCGCCGGAGATGTTGGCGTCGGTCAGGCTGAGGTAGAGACCGCGGACGACGGGCACGACGACGAACAGCCCGTACAGCACGAAGAACGGGGCGACGAACCAGCCGCCGTGCTGGAACCGGCGGCTCCAGCGGGCGCGGGCGGACTCCGTCCCGGTGGCCGCGCGGGCCCGCAGGCCGGTGGCGGGTGCGAGGGTCGTGGTCATGCGGCGGCTCCCTTCAGTTCCTGGGCGGCGGTCCGGCCGTCCATCGGATTCCGCATGGCCAGCAGTTCCTCCAGGACGGATTTCATCCGGCGGGCGGCGGCCTCCGGTTTCGCGGAGCCGACGTTCGATGACGCGACGACCGGGCCGATCCGCTTGGCGAGGGTGCCGGTGGAGCCGGCGAACCAGATGCGCGGTTCGGTGGCCGGGTGTTCCATGGCCGGGCGGGAGTACTCGCTCTGCGGGGTCAGCTTCAGATAGTCCGGGTCCTCGAACGTCGGCAGATAGGCGGGGACATGGCCGCCGCCCGCCCAGGCGGTGGCGTTCTTGACCATGTAGGCGGCCAGCAGGTGCGCGCCCTCGTTGGCGGCGCCGCCGCGGTCGGCCTGGTGCGGCAGGACGAAGGAGTGCGACTCGGCGTGCGTGGCCGGGGTGCCGAAGACCGGGGGCAGCGGCTGGGCCCCGTAGCCGACCTTCTCGCCGCTGAAGTACGGCACCGACCAGTTTCCCTCCCACACGAACGGCGATCCGGCGAGGAACGCCTCGCCGTCGGCCTGGCCGACGATCGCGTAGCCGTCGGCGACGTGCTGGTGGAAGAACTCCAGGACCTGGGTGGCCTTGCCGGTGTCGAAGGTGACGTCGGTCCGCTCGTCGTTGAAGTAGCCGCCGCCGAGCTGCTGGTAGAAGGCGACGAAGAACCACCAGGAGAAGTTCTGGTCGAAGGCGTGCAGGCCGAGGGTCTGCTGCCCGTCCTTCAGCTGCTTCCTGGCCTCCTTGAGGAGGGCGAACCACTCGTCGGTGGAGTTCGCGGTCGGCAGCCTCCCGTCCGCGTCGAGCAGTCCGGCCTTCCGGCAGACGTCCGTGCGGTAGAAGCTCAGCTGGACGTGGATGTCGAGGGGCAGGGCGTAGAGCTTGCCGTCGACGATGCCGCGTTTCCAGAGCACGGGGTTGAAGTCGGCTTCCCGGACGCCGTACTTGGTGAGCAGGTCCATGTCCCAGGGGTCCAGGAGACGGCCGGGCGCGAAGCCGGGGACGCGGCCCTGGTGCATGACGCCGAGGTCCGGAGCGCGGTTGCCCGCGGCGGCCATCGCGAGCTTCGTGTAGTACGGGTCGCCCCAGGTGAGCGTGGAGTCCTTGACCGCGATGCCGGGATGCTCCTTCCGGAAGGCGTCCACCATCGCGACCATGTTGGCTCCGTCGCCCCCGGTGAAGAGGTTCCAGTACCGCACCCGGGTGTTCGCGCCCGAGGCGAGCGCGTCCGCTCCGGTGCCGAGCGCGGCGAAGCCGAGGCTGCCCGCGACCGTCAACCCGCCCACCGTGGACAGGAGTTGCCTGCGGGTCAGGCCAGGTCGTCCCATGCCTTGCCTCCACTGTTCGAAATTTCGGAGGATGATCGCAACTTCGAACGGGACCGTAGATAGGAAGCGCTTTCTCGTCAATGGTTTGCGCAAAAACCGTGCGCTCGAAACGGCGTTGGGCGCGCGGGACGGAGGGCGCCGGAGACGGTGGGCGCCGGAGAATACAGGCGCCTGAGACGGTGGGCGCGCAAAAAAAGCGAGCCCCCGCCCGGTGGCCGTCAACCGGGCGGGGACTCGCGGGTGTTCGGTTATCCGGCGAACTCCGGCTGCGGCAGACCCTTGCCCGCGCCGGGGACGACGAGCAGGGAGCCGGACATCGGGTGCGGTGCCGCGAGGCCCGTACGCGCGGTGGTGATGTAGAGGTCGGTGAGGTCGGCGCCGCCGAACACGCAGGCGGTGGGGCGGCGGACGGGCAGTTCGAGAACCCGGTCCAGCTCGCCGTCCGGCGTGTAGCGGCGGACCGCCCCGCCGTCCCAGAGGGCCACCCAGACACCGCCCTCCGCGTCCACCGTCAGACCGTCGGGGAATCCGTCCTCCACGGTGGCGAACGGACGCCTGTCGACCGGCAGTTGATCGTCACCGATGTCGAACACGTCGATGCGGCGGGTCGGCGAGTCTATGTAGTAGACACGGCGGCCGTCGGGGGTCCAGCCTGTGCCGTTGCTGACGCTCACGTCGTCGAGGATGGGGCGGACCGTGCCGTCGGGGGTGATCCGCGAGAGCGTTCCTCCGCCGGGCGCCTCGTCGTAGCGCATGGTGCCGCACCACAGCGAGCCGTCGGGCGCGACGGCCGCGTCGTTGGCCCGCCGGCCGGGCACGGGTTCCCGGTGCAGCCAGCGGAACGAGCCGCCGGCAGGCGCGGTCCCGGTGGACCCCCCCGGCGCCGCGGCGGACTCGCCGGACCCCGCCGGCCCGTAAAGACCCACTCCGTCACGGAGGTTGACGACCAGTCCACCACCGGCCCGGGGTTTGGCCGCACCCACGTGCTGCTCGGTGGCCAGCACCGTGCGGCGGCCGGAGACGGGGTCGAAGGTGTGGATCCGGGAGCCGAGGATGTCCACCCAGATGAGCCGCCCCGCCCGGGCGTCCCAGGTCGGGCCCTCGCCGAGGGCCGCGTGCGCCCGGACCGCGACCTCGACGGCGCTCACCGCGCGTTCCGGTGGCCGAGCCGCTCGGACAGGTCCGCGGCGCCCTTCACCGCGAGCTGCTCCAGTTCGACGCGGCGCTCGTCGCTCCAGCGAATCATCGGCACGGAGATCGAGAGCGCGGCGACGACCTGTCCGGCCCGGTCGCGCACGGGGGCGGCGACACAGCTCACGTCCGGGTTGGACTCACGGCTCTCCACGGCGATCCCGCGACTGCGGATCTCGGCGAGGGCCTCGCGCAGGGCGCCCGGCTCGGTGATGCTGTTCGGGGTCATCGCCACGAGGTCGGCGTCGTCCGGGACGCGTGAGGTCAGCTCCGGCTCGGAGAGGGAGGCGAGCAGCATCTTGCCGACGGAGGTGCAGTGCGCGGGAAGCCTGCGGCCGGCCGCCGAGACCATGCGCACCGCGTGCGTGGAGTCGACCTTCGCGATGTAGATGACGTCGGTGCCTTCGAGGATCGCCACGTGTACGGTCTCGTCACAGGTCTCGGCGACGGAACGGGCGACCTGCTGGCCCTCGGCCGCGAGGTCGAGCTGCTCGGCGTAGCGGCTGCCGAGCTGGTACGGGCGCACGCCGAGCCGGTAGCGTCCCGGCTGGCCGGGCACCTGCACGATGTACGACCGGGCGGCGAGCGTGGTCACCAGCTCGTGCACGGTCGTGCGCGGCAGCTGGAGCTTGCGCACGATGTCGGGGGCGGAGAGCGTCCCGTCCCCGTCGAGAAAGAGCTCCAGTATGTCCAGGGCCCGGGTCACGGCAGGTACGAGGCGTCCCACAACCGGCCCCCTCTCTTTTGTTCGAAATTTCAACAGACGATCGGGATGACGAACACAGGCTAGTCATTCGCCCGGGGGCGGGCAATGGTTTGCGGGGTCCCGCTCGCACGCCCCCGCGCCGGCTCACGACGGGCCGCGCCCCGCCGGGGGCCGGGTGCGCGACCATGGAGCGCATGCCGGCCAAACGCCCCGCCACCCCCTTCACCCCGCTCGACTTCCAGCTCGTCCTGCTGCGCCGCATGGCCGACCACAACCCCGGCCTGGTCGAGGACGCCCGTCACGAGCTGGGGGTGTCCATCGCGGACATGCGCGAGGCCAACCGGCGCTGGCAGGCGATGCTGCACTCCCCGCGCGGACGGTCCGCCGCCTCGCGTTACCGCTCGGTCCTCGGGGCCCCCGAGTCCGCACGCGAGCGCCGGATCGGCGATCTGACCTGCGAGGCCCTGCAATGGCCGGTGCCGCTGTGGCCCGGTCTGCGCTTCGAGGTCCTGCTCGCCCCGAACGGCGTCGCCTGGAACGAATGGCTGGTGCGGGCCCCGGGCACCCCCGCCCCGGCGCTGGAGACCCTGGAGGACCTGGCCCCGTGGTGCTGCACGGTCGACGAGGCGGCCCGCGCCTTCGCCCCCGCCCGGCCCCTGGAGGGCACGGCCCCGACCCGGTGGGGTCTGGCGTTCACGGCACCCGACGCGTCGGGCGTACCGCACGCGTGCGCGGCGGAGTTCACCTGGGGGCTGCTGCAACGGGTGGGCGTCAAGGGGCCCGTGCCGGAACACCCCGGGGTGCCCGGGTGGTAGTCGCGGACAGGTCAGCGGTCTGCGGGCAGGTCGGTGGGCCGGGGACAGGTCGCTGGTCCGCGGGCGGTCGCTGATCCCGGAGGGCGCTGGGGTCGCCGGTCCGGGGAGGGGTGCCGATGGGACCGAGGGCTCCGGGACGAGCCCCCTCAGGGAGCGGCGGCCTCGATGACGCGGTCCACGACGACGGGCAGCGAGCCGGGGTGGAGCCACAGGAAGAGGTTCGGCTCGACGAGTTCCAGTTCCATCAGCCAGGGCTCGCCGTCGACGCCGTCGACGAGGTCGACCCGGGCGTAGAGCACGCCGTCCGCGCCTCCCGGGATGGCGGCCAACGCCCTTTCGGCGACTGCCAGTTCGGCCGCAGTAGGCTCCCAGGCCTCCAGGCGCGGGTGGGGTGTCTTGTCCCCGTCGTAAGGCGTCCCCGGCTCCAGCACGGCTCCCTTGCGGCTGGCGTGCAGCAGCCGTCCGCCGAAGAACTGGAGTGCCCGCTCGCCCCGGATGTCGATGTCCGTCACGTACGGCTGGACCATGGCGGTCAGCCCTTCGGCGTGCATCCGCGCGAGCTGCCCGAGGGCCGTCTCCCGCTCCTTCGGCGTGTACCGGGCGGCGTAGCGCGCCCCCGCACCCGCCGTCGGCTTCACGACGAACTCGTGCTCGCCGGGCAGGTCGACCGGGTCCCCCGGCGCGAGATACCGGGTCGGCACGACCGGCACCCCCGCGTCCGCGAGGTCCCCGAGGTAGCGCTTGTCCGTGTTCCATCGCACGACCGGCGCCGGATTCATCAGCCGCGTGAGCCCCGCGCAGCGCTCCGCCCACCCCACGAACTCCGCCACACGCCGGCTGTAGTCCCAGGTCGACCGGATCAGCGCCAGATCGAACCGCGCCCAGTCGACCGCGGGATCGTCCCAGTGCACGATCTCCGCCACCGCCCCGGCGTCCTCCAGTGCTCCCCTCAGCACCGGCAGATCCCGGTCCGCGCCGGGCTCCTCGCCCGGGTCGTAGGTGACGAGCGCGATACGGGCCACTTCGGACTCCCTCCTCGTACGGCACCGGCACCGGCACCGCGACACGGCACCGCCGCACGGCATCAGTGCACGGCCTCGGGCGCACCCCGTCGGGACGCCGTCCCGGGGCAAACCCCGCCGCAGGGTAACAACCGCCCGCGCTCCCTGACGGGCCGCACTTGACCTTCACCAAGGGGCAGGGCCCAACATCGGTGACGGAACGAGGAACCAGGGCCGGGACCAGGTACGACCCGGACACGGAACGACGGGGTGGACGCGTGGACATGCTGACGATCGGGGCCTTCGCGAAGGCCTCCCGGCTGTCGCCCAAGGCACTGCGGCTCTACGACGAACTGGAGCTGCTGCGCCCCGCCCGGGTGGACCCCGAGACCGGCTACCGCTACTACGCGGCCGAGCAGCTCCGAGAGGCCCGGCTGGTCGCGTGGCTGCGGCGGCTCGGCATGCCGCTCGCCCGCATCCGGCGGGTGTGCGCCCTGGAACCGGAGCCCGCCGCGCGGGAGATCGGCGCGTACTGGGCCGGGGTCGAGGCCGAGACGGCCGCCCGCCGGGATCTGGCGGCGTTCCTCGTGAACCACCTGTCACCGTCCCCGGGAAAGGACACCAGCATGCTGGAACTCCGCTACTCCGCACACTCCGACACCGGTCGGGTCCGTGCGGCGAACCAGGACAGCGTCCACGCGGGCGCCCGCGTCCTCGCGGTCGCCGACGGCTGCGGGCCCGGCGGCGCCCCCGCGAGCACGGCGGCGGTACGGGCCCTCACGTTCCTGGACGACGAGCCGCTGTCGGCCGGCGGCGTGCTCAACCTGCTGGAGGACGCCGTGGAGGGCGCGGCACAGGCCGTGGCGGACCTGGTGCCGCGACACGCCACGGACGGGGCCCCGGACGGAGATGGCACCGGCAGCACGCTCACGGCCCTGGTGTGGACCGGCTCCCAGCTCGCGCTCGTCCACATCGGGGACTCCCGGGCCTATGTCCTGCGCGACGGCGGGCTGCTCCGGATCACCCACGACCACACGGTGGTCCAGTCGATGATCGACGAGGGCCGCCTCACCCCGGAGGAGGCGACCACGCATCCGCAGCGCGCCATCCTGCTCAAGGCGCTGGGCAGCGACGCGAACGTACCCGATCTGCGCCTGCACGACGTCCGGCCGGGCGACCGCTACCTGCTCTGCTCGGACGGCCTGTCCACCGTCGTGCCGGACGAGGGGATCGAGCGGCTCCTCGCCTCCGCTCCCGACCCCGACGCGGCCGTCCGGGCCCTGATCGGGGCGGCGAACGACGCCGGGGGGCCGGACAACGTCAGTTGCGTCGTCGCGGACGTGGTCGAGGCAGCGGCCCGTCCGGGCGGACTCCGGTTCAGCTAGAACCTGTCGGACCGGACAGGTACCGGGATCTGCCGGACCGGACAGGTACTGGGACCCGTGGGTCAGTCCTGGGGCCTGCGGTAGCCGAGGGAGGTCTCGATGGCGCGGCCCACCGGGTCGACGGGGGCGCTGTCGCCGGGGCCGGTCACCCAGGTGCGGAAGACGCTCGCCAGTTGCAGGCCGAAGGCCTCGGCCCGAGCCTCGTCCGCCTGACGTGATCCGTCGCGGGCGGCGACGGCGCGGGCGACCTCCTGCCGGAGCGGCGTCGCCCGGGGGCCGGAGTCGTGCCAGCCGGAACGGTCCGAGAGGGCCGCCCGTGCGACGGCCCTGGCGCCGTCCACGTGGTGGTCGCGGTGGCCTTCCTTCATGTGCCACAACTCGTGCCCCAGGATGACGAGTTGCTGCACCGTCTCGGCGCGCTCCTCGACGACGACGAGGTCGAAGTCGCCGAACTCCATCCACAGACCGGTGACTTCGATCTCGTCGGGGAAACGCTCGAAGCGGAGCTGGACCGGACGGCCGCCCCGGCGCCGGCTCATCTCCTCGCAGAGGGCCTGCGCCAGCTCCCTCATGTCGACGGGCGTATCGATCCTTCTGCGCAGTACCCGGCCGAGCTCCACCGCGAGCGCCCGCATCTCGGAGCGGGCTCCGCGCGGACGCAGCGCCGCCACGAACCTTCCGACGGAGCCGGACGGCTTCGTCGTCATCGCTCCGCCCCCTCGCCGTCGGGCAGGACGTCGGGAAGGAGCGACGGGGACTCACTCACCAAAGGTCTCCCGGCAGTTGACTCGTCAAGTTGTGACGCGAGGCCGACACTACGTGTCCGGGTCCGTCCACGCCACGGTTCCCCGGCGATCGTTCCCGGTTTCGGAACGATCCTTACGGCGCCTGCGCGCCCCCTCCACGTCCTCGGCGCGATCGTGCGGCAGGCCACCCGATCCCGGAGCCCGATCGTGTAGGAAGAGCCTGTACCTCCCGGTGAAGTCCTCTCGGCAAGGAGTCCTCGTGTTCTCCCTCTTCCCGGCCCTGGTGAGCGGTTCGGTCGCGGACCGGTCCGCGCTGCGCTTCGGCGATCGGTCCCTGACGTACGCGGAACTGGCCGCCTCCGCTCAAGCGCTGGCCGTACGGCTCGGCGGTTCCGGGAGGGTCGCCGTCTGGGCGACGCCGACCCTGGAGACGGCCGTCGGCGTCGTCGCCGCGCTGCTCGCCGGGGTGCCGGCCGTACCGCTGAACCCGAAGTCCGGGGAGACGGAGCTCGGCCACATCGTGGGGGACAGCGCGCCGTCCCTGGTGCTCGCGGCCCCGGGGGACGTTCTTCCCGCTCCGCTCGGGACGCTGGACCGTATCGACGTCGAGGTGGACGCGGAAGCGGAAGCCGACGCGAAGGCGGACACGGAGGGGGAAGCGGGGGCAGCGGCCGGGGTCTCCGGCGGCGCGGGGGCCCCGGGCTCCGCCGCACCCACCGCCTCCGCCACGACCCCCGGGACCGTCACCGACCCCGCCGCCCCCGCCCTGGTCGTCTACACCTCCGGCACCACCGGTCCGCCCAAGGGAGCGGTCATCCCGCGCCGGGCGATCGCCGCGACCCTGGACGCCCTGGCCGACGCCTGGCAGTGGACCGGCGACGACGTGCTGGTGCACGGTCTGCCCCTGTTCCACGTGCACGGGCTGATCATCGGCATCCTGGGCCCGCTGCGGCGCGGCGGGTCCGTACGGCATCTGGGCCGGTTCAGCGCCGAGGGCGTGGCGCGGGAGCTGGACGCCGGGGCGACCATGGTGTTCGGGGTGCCGACGATGTACCACCGGCTCGCCGAGGCACTCGGCGAGGACCCCGGGCTCGCCGGGGCGCTGGGCCGGGCGCGGCTGCTGGTGTCGGGCTCCGCGGCGCTGCCCCTGCACGACCACGAGCGGATCAGGGCCGCGACCGGTCGCGGGGTCGTCGAGCGGTACGGCATGACGGAGACCCTGATGAACACCAGCGTGCGGGCGGACGGGGAGGTCCGCCCCGGCACGGTCGGCGTGCCGCTGCCCGGCGTCGGTCTGCGGCTCGTCGAGGAGGACGGGACGACGATCGCCGGGTACGAGGCGGACGGCACCCCGACCGGCGCGTACGACGGCGAGAGCGTCGGCGAGATCCAGGTGCGCGGGCCGAACCTCTTCACCGAGTACCTGAACCGGCCCGACGCCACCGCCGCCGCGTACACCGCCGACGGCTGGTTCCGCACGGGTGACATGGCGGTCCTCGATCCCGACGGCTCGGTCCGTATCGTCGGCCGCAAGGCCACCGACCTGATCAAGAGCGGTGGCTACAAGATCGGCGCGGGCGAGATCGAGAACGCGCTCCTCGAACACCCGGAGGTGCGCGAGGCCGCCGTCGCCGGGGAACCGGACGCCGACCTCGGTGAGCGCGTCGCGGCCTGGATCGTCCCGCTCGACCCTCACGCGCCGCCGTCCGCCGACGCGCTGGCCGACCACGTCGCCCGCCGGCTGGCCCCGCACAAACGGCCTCGCATCGTGCGTTTCCTGGACGAGCTGCCCCGCAACGACATGGGCAAGATCCTGAAGCGGGCGCTGCCGCGTGACTGACCGGATCTCGGCCCGCGAGGCCATCGCCCTGGTCACCGACAGCTTCGCCGAACTCCCCTCCCCCGACGTCGGGTTCACGCCCGACGGCCCACTCTCCTGGAAGGGGTACGGCGAGGCGCGGGCGCACGCCGCGGGCCGCACCGGCGAGGAGGAGTCCGTCGTCTGCGGCACCGCGACCTTCGGGACGGCGAGTTTCGGCACCACGATCGACGGCAGGGCTCCGCTCGGTCCGGTCACCGCCGTCCTCGTCGCCTTCGAGTTCGGCTTCCTCGGCGGTTCACTCGGCGAACGCACCGGTGACCGCCTGGAGGCGGCCTACGACTACGCCCGCACCCACCGGCTGCCCGTCGTCTCGCTCGTCGCCACGGGCGGCAGCCGGATGCAGGAGGGCATGCTCGCGCTGACCCAGCTCCAGCGGGTGGCACGGCAGTCGGCGCTCACCAGAGAGGCGGGACTCCCGCAGATCGCGGTCCTGCGGGACCCGACGACGGGCGGCGGCTGGGCCACGCTCGGCGCGGGCGCCGATGTGACCCTGGCGCTGCCGGGCTCCCAGGTCGCCTTCGCGGGCTCCCGGGTCCGCCCGCCCGACGCGGACCCCGCCGCGTACACGGCCGAGGCGCAGGTCGCGGCGGGCTCGGTCGACGCCCTCGTACCGAAGGACGGGCTGCGGGAGGCGCTCGCCCTGTGGCTGGACCTGCTCACCCGGCCCGCCGGCGGGGCGGCGCCCGTCCCGGCCGCGCTGGGCGAGGCGACCGATCTGCCCGCGACCGGCTGGGACGCGGTGCGGCGCGCCCGGGCCACCGAACGGCCGCGCGCCGAAGCCTACTTGGACTCCTACTTCACCCGCCGGGTCACGATCGGCGGGGACCGCTGCGGCGGCACCGACGACGGCGTGCTGTGCGGCTTCGGCCGCGCGCACGACGGGCGGACCGTCGCGTACGCCGCACAGCGCGGGACCCCGACCCGTCCCGCCGGATACCGCACGGCCGCCCGGCTGGTCCGGATGGCCGGACGGCTCGGCATCCCCGTCCTGACGCTGGTGGACACCCCGGGCGCCGCGAACGACGCGCTCGCCGAGCGGCAGGGGGCCGGCGCGGCGATCGCGGACCTGTTCGCGGCGGTCGCCACCGCCCGGACGCCCGTCACCACGCTGGTGATCGGCGAGGGCGGTTCGGGCGGCGCGCTGGCGCTGGCCGCCCCGGGCAACACCTGGGCCACACCGGACAGTTACTTCTCCGTCATCGCGCCGGAGTCGGCGGCCGCCATCCTCAAGCGGCCGGCCGACGAGGTCCGTGCCACGGCGGCTCAACTCCGGCTCCGGCCGCAGGACCTGCTGGACCTGGGAGTGATCCGGGGCATCTCGCCGCACCGCACCGGAGGGTGAACGGACGACGGCCGTCGGTTCCTCCCTCCCAAGAGGGACCGACGGCCGTCTGCTCGATGGGCCACCATCACGGTGGCCGCCCCCTGATCGGGCGTTCGCGGGGACGTGGGCCGGGCGGCGGGCTCTCCCCCGGGGAGCCCGCCGCCCGGCGGCCGGTCACCGGACGCCCACCGCCCGGATGGTCTCCTGGCTGACCGTGCCGCCCCGGTCGTCGCGGGCGGAGGCCCGCAGCGACACGAACCCGGCGTCGCGCGGCACGTTCAGCGTGCCCTGCCAGCGGGCCTTGCCGCCGCCGGTGAGCGGGACCGTCTTCCAGGTCGTCCCGTCGTCGTAGGAGACCTCCAGCTTTCCGCCGCCGAGGATGCCGGTGTCCGGCGCGCCCTTCACGTACTCGGCGTGGACGCTCACCGGGACCCGGCCGCCGCGCACGTCGCCCGCGAGGTCCGTGTCGATGTCGTAGCCGAGGTTGATGAGCGGGAGGAACGTGTAGTGGTCCTCGGGGGTGGCCGCCGACCGGACGGTCCACTCGGTGTGGCCCTTCGTGGAGAGCTTCCAGCGCTCCGGGTCGAGGGTCGTGTCCGTGACGACCTTGTAGGTGTGCTCCTCGGCGGGCGCGTCCCAGACGTATCCGGCGGAGCTCTTCCCCTGGTCTACCAGGACACCATCCTGGTAGACCTCGGTGAACTGCGTCATCCCGGTGCCGTCGCTCCACACGTCGCCGAAGCCGGTGTGGTCGGGACCGGAGTCGCCCCAGCCGGGCGTGTTGAACTGGATCTGGTTGCCCGCGCGTTGCTGGCCCCAGCCCAGTCCGGTGCCGAGCCAGGGGTGCCAGACGGGCTTGAACCAGTTCAGGGTCCCGTGGGTGCCGCCCCGGTAGGGGACCAGGCCGCTGCGCTCCTCCAGCGCGCCGTCCCCGACGTTGACGGACTCCATCCAGGTCTGTCCGGTGCCGGTGGAGACGTAGTCGGTCCGCTCGGCCGGGTAGTCGATCCGCTCCTGGAAACCGAGGCCGATGGGGAAGGGCTCGGCGATCGAGTAGCGGAACTCGCTGCCCGAGACGGGCTTCACGGCGTGGAACCTGGCGTCCAGCACGGCCAGTTCACCGCGCTCGGGTTCGTAGGTGAGACTGCGGTCCGGCACGGCGTTCCTGTAGCCGTGCGAAAGGTCGTACATGTAGGGGGTGTTGCGCGTGCCGGTCATGTCGACGGTCCGGGTCGCGCGCAGCCGTGCCGCGTCCGCCGCGTCGACCGTGGCGATCTGCAGCGGCCGGTTCTCGTTGTCGTCCGTGCCGAACCAGGCGTTGAGGCGTCCCGCCTGGTCGTCGGTGACGAACAGGGCCTTGGCGCCCGCGTCCTGGGCCTCCTGGGCGAGCGCGGCCGGGTCGGCCCCGTCGGTGAGCCGGGCGAGAACGGCCTTGCCGCTCACCCCGGTGAACGGCCCGTCCCCGACGTCGACCAGAGGCAGCCTGCTGCGGCCCTCGATCAGGGTGCCGCCCGGCTGGGCGAGCGCCGCCTTGACGCCCGCGACCTCGAGGAGCGGCTTCCCGAGCCGCCACACGGTCCGGTAGTCGAAGGTGCCCTCGGTGACCTTCGGGGTCGGCGCGGCGAAGACGCTGTCGTACTTGACGGGTACCTGGACCGCGCCGAACAGATCGGAGCCGCCGCCGTCGCGGTCGTACTCCATGAGCAGCTGCCGGGTCTCGGTGCGCCGGTCGACCTTCGCGCTGATCTCCCGCAACGTCCGCCCGTCCAGGGTGACTTCGCGGTCCCGGTCGAGAGTGATCTGGGGTGCGGCGAGGAAGCCGATGCCGAGGGAGTCGGCGCCGTGGCTGCCGCGCACGTCGAGGAAGGACGTCACGCTGTACGTGCCGGGCCTGAGGCGCAGTTCGAGGGTGCCGGAGTCTCCGACGGAGGCGGAGTACGCGTCGACGTCCTGCGCCAGCTGCTGCACGGCGAGGTAGGCCGCGGTCGGGGCGCCGTCCCGGTCCTTCACGTGGACGGTGAGCGTGTACCGCTCCTCCTCCTTGACCAGCCCGAACGCGGTGTGCGCGACGGGCGTGCCGTCCACCGACGCCACGATCCGCCCCGAGGTCTCGCCCACCGGCGCCTTCGAGCCGTCGCCGGTGAGCGTGGTGGACGCGGTGCCGTGCGCGGGCACCGTGAGCGTGGTGTCGGCGAGGGTGGCGACACCCTCGCCGGCCCCCTCCGCGGCGAGCGTCAACCGCACCGCCGCGTCGGAGGAGTTGGTGTAGGTGAGCGTCCGGGTGACCGGCCTGTCGTCCTCGTAGGGCCAGCTGTAGAAGCCGAGGTCGGCGCTGCCGGTGGCGGTGACCTTCGCGTCGACCGCGTCCGGGACGCTCACCCGGCCGGAGCCCAACTGGTAGGCGGATGCGTCGAGTTGCTTCGACGTCGACATCAGCGCGTCCTTGAGCCGGGCGCCGGTCCAGTCGGGGTGTTCCTGGGCGAGCAGCGCGGCCACACCGGCGACGTGCGGTGTCGCCATCGACGTACCGCTCATGGAGGTGTAGTAGCCGCTGCCGCTCACGAGCTGGGAGCGGGCGGCGAGGATGCCGACGCCGGGTGCGGAGAGGTCGGGCTTGAGCGCGTTGTCGCCGTAGCGGGGTCCGGCGCTGGTGAAGTACGCGGCCTCGTCGGCGGAGTCCACCGCTCCGACGGTCAGGGCGGAGTCGGCGGCGCCGGGCGAGCCGATGGAGGAGGGCGCGCCGGTGTTCCCGGCCGCGATGACGAAGAGGGCGCCGGTCTCCTCGGAGAGGGTGTCGACGGCGGCGGCCATGGGGTCGGTGCCGTCGCTGGGCTCGGTCGAGCCGAGGCTCATCGAGATCACCTTGGCGTGCACGTCGCGCGCGGCCCACTCCATGCCGGCGATGATCTGCGACTCGCTGCCCGAACCCTGGTCGCTGAGCACCTTGCCGACGGCGAGCGTGGCCTCGGGCGCGACGCCCTTCTCCTGGCCGTCGGAGGCGGCGCCGGTGCCGCCCACGGTGGAGGTGACGTGCGTGCCGTGCCCGTTGCGGTCGGCGACCTCCTGACCGTCGATGAAGCTCTTGGTCTGCGAGACCCGGCCGAGCAGGTCGGGGTGGCTCGTGTCGACGCCGGTGTCGAGGACGGCGACGGTCACACCCTTGCCGGTGAGCCCGGCCTCCCAGGCCTTCGGGGTGCCGATCTGCGCGTTGCTCCCGGCCATGTCGGCCTTGACCCGGCCGTCGAGCCAGACCTTGCCGATCCCCGGCTGACGGGTCATCGCCTTCCAGAAGGTCCGTCCCTTGTCCGCGTCGACGGCCGCGCCGCGGATGCTCGGCAGCGAGCGCGTCCGCTCGGCCCCGCCCGGGACCGTGGTCCGCGCCTTCGGGTCGTACGTCACGATCAGCGGCAGCTCGCCCGTCTGCCGGTCGGTGAGCCCCTGCCGTATCAGCTCGCTCACGTCGAACAGCCGCCGGTCGAGGGTGCCGGCCCCCAGATACGGCAGCGCCTCGTCCGGTACGACGGTGACGGTGCCGTCAGCGACCTGGGTGCGTACGGCCCCGGTGGCCCCGCGGGGGCGTACGACGGAGACGGTCTTCTTTCCTCCGCCGACGTCGGTGACGGTGACCTTGTCGCCGGTCACGAGGGTGACGGTGTGCGCGGCACCGGCGGCTCCCGCCTTCGCCGGGGTGCCGGTGGTCCCGGTGCCCGCGTTGTCCGCGGCGGCGAGGGCGCCGGCCCGCCCCGTGGGCAGCAGGGCGAGCACGAGCCCGGCCGACAGCAGCGCCGCCGGACGTATCAGTGGTCCTCTGGTCATTCATGGCCTCTCTTCGTCGGCCGTGCGCGCGCCGGGCAGGGGGTGGCGCCCGGTACTTGCGAAGAGTGTCGGGGGGCCCGTGCCGCGAAGGCGCCGACGAAGCCTGGCGGGAAGGCGCCCTGGCGGCTTCCCGCCAGGACATGCCGGTAGGAGCCGCAGAAACCGGGACAGCTCCAGGGGACGGGACCGGGTTTTGGGATCGAGTGGGGCGATCCCAGGAATCAGGTCGGGGGCCGGGTCCGGGGATCGAGTCGGACCACCCGTCCGGCGGCACCTCGCCCGGCCGTCCAAAAGGGGCGCGGCCCGCCCCGCGCCCGCAGGATGCGAGAGAGGACCGCCGCCCGGCGGAGCCCCCACGGTCTGCGCTCTCGGGAGGACCTGCCATGACCGCCAGTCTGGAGCAGCTGCGCCGCTGTCACTTCGCCGTCGACCTGGGCGCGTCGCGGACCCGTGTCTGGGTACGGGGCGCGGGTCTGGTCGTCGATCAGCCGAGCGTCGCGGCGATCAACACGAAGACGGGCGCGCTGATCGCGGTCGGGGAGTTCGCGGAGCGGATGACGGGCCGTACGCCCGACTACATCCGGGTGGTGCGCCCGGTGTCCGGCGGCACCGTCGTCGACATCGACATGGCCCAGCGGATGCTGCGCAATCTGCTCGGCGACAAGGTCCGGCGCACCCTGCGCCGCAAGCCCCGGCTGCGGGCCGCGGCCTGCACGCCGCACGACGCGGACCCGCTGGCGCAGCGCGCCACGATCGAGACGCTGGTCGGGCTGGGGGCGCGGCGGGTCGAGCTCGTCGACACGCTGATCGCCGCGGCGGTCGGCTGCGGGCTGCCCGTCGAGCGGCCCGAAGCCACCATGATCATGGTCTGCGGGGCCGCCGCGACCCAGCTCGCCGTGTTGTCGCTGGGTTCGATCGTCACCGCCGAACGCATCCCGGTCGGCGGCGAGGCCGTGGACCACGCGATCGTCCAGCACCTGCGCCACCAGCACGAGCTGATGCTGCCGAGTCAGGCCGTACGGCCCCTTCAGCTCGCCCTCTCCGGGAACGGGCTGACCCCGCACGGACCGGCCCTGACCGAGATCCACGGGCGGGACGTGGCGACCGGGCTGGCGCGTTCCGTGAAGGTCGACACCGCCGCCGTACGCCTGGCGATCGAGACACCGCTGACCGCCGTGCTGGACGGCGTCGGCAAGGTGCTGCGGTCCTGCCCGCCCGATCTGGTGGCCGATGTCGCCGACCGCGGGATCATGATGGTCGGCGGCAGCGCGCTGCTCCCCGGGCTCGACCAGATGCTCCGGCAGGCGACCGGTGTGCCCGTCCACATCGCCGAGCGGCCCGACGTCTGTGCCGTCCAGGGGCTCGGCTACATGCTGGAGGGCAAGATCGAGCCGATGGTCCTGAACCCGCTGGCGAACTGACGAACCGGCGCCCGAGGGCCTCGCATGACCGACCCCGCGCCCGGTCTCACGCCCCTTCTGGAGGCGGTCCTCAGCGTCGGCACCGAGCTCGAACTGCGCGCGACCCTCCAGCGGATCGTGGACGCCGCCGCCGAGCTGACCGGGGCCCGGTACGCGGCGCTGGGGATGCGGGACCCGGGGCGGGACGGGCTGGTACGGATCCGCACGGCGAGACCGCACGTCCCGGAGACGGGCCCTCGGCCGGAGGCGCCCGAGGAACCCGAGGAACCGGAAGCCCCCGGCTCTTCCGCGCCCCCCGGCACACCCGGGTACCCCGGGCCCCCCGGCTCTTCCGGGCTCCCCGGCACTCCCGGACACCCCGTCACTTCCGGGCACCCCGGCTCCCCCGGACACCCCGGCTCCCCCGAGCCCGACATCTGCCTGGACGTTCCCATCCGGGTCGACGACGAGGTGTTCGGCAACCTCTACCTGGCGGACAAGTCCACCGGGCCGGTGACCCTTGAGGACGAACAGCTGGTGCGCCTGCTCGCCACGCAGGCCGGCATCGCGATCGCCAACGCCCGGCTGTACGAGACGGCCCGGCAACGGGAGCGCTGGATCGAGGGTGCCGCCGCCGTCACCACCACCCTGCTCAGCGGCGGGACCGGAGCCGACGCGCTGACGACGGTCGCCGAACGCGCCCGGATTCTCGCGGGAGCCTCGGCGGGGATCATCCTCAAGCCCACGGACGAGGGCGGCATGGAGATCGTGGTCGCCTCCACCCCCGGGGACCCCGCCGGCATCGTGGGTACGACCATCGCGCCCGGCAGCCCCGTCCTCGAACAACTCCTGGGCGGGGAGCCGGTGTTCATCGAGGACTCGGCGACCGACCCGCGGATGACGACCCCTGTACGGTCCCGGTTCGGGCCGAGCATGATGCTGCCCCTGCAGACCGAGGGCCGGCTCATCGGCACGCTGGCCCTGCCGCGCGGGCGGGGTGACCGCCCGTACACGGAGGTCGAACGCCTGCTGGCCACCCAGTTCGCCTCACAGGCCGCGCTCGCCCTGGTCCTGGCCGACGCCCGGCACGGCCGTGAACTCCTCGCGGTGTACCAGGACCGGGACCGCATCGCCCGTGACCTGCACGATCTGGTCGTGCAGCGCCTCTTCGCGACCGGCATGATGCTGGAGTCGACCCAGCGAAGGAACGCCGCGCACGGAAACGGCGATGACGGTGAGGCCGAGGAGGTGTCCGCGACCCTCGGCCGTGCGGTCGACGAACTCGAGGCCACGGTCCAGGAGGTACGCACCGCGATCTTCGCGCTGCAGCAGCCGCCGGCCGACGCCCCCACCACGTTGCGCGGCAAGGTCCTGCGCGAGACGGCCGGCGCGGCGGCGGTCCTCGGGGTCCAGCCGTCCACCCGGTTCGCGGGCCCGGTGGAGAACCGGATCACCGAGCCGGTGGCCGGCCGGCTCCTCGCCGCACTGCGGCGCGCCCTGGCCGCCGCCTCGCGACGCCCCGGGGTGTCGCGGATCGAGGTCGTCGTCGACGTGACGGTGACCCTGCCGGACGGCCGTCCCGGCGTCCGCCTGACGGTCCACGACGACGGCGCCCCGGACACCGCCTCCGAGGCTTCGGACACCTCGGTCCAAAGCGCGCCGGGCGGCGGAGACGACACGGGCGGCCCCGGCACGAACGTCGTCTGGCAGTCACCGGTGTAGCGGTCCTCCGCAGGCCAACCGGGTGAGCGGCCGGACCACTTGACGTTGCCTCAGACCCTCCGTAGCCTCCCGATCGGTATCTGTACATGACCGAGATTCACATCCAGGAATAACGGGACGGGGTGGGCGGACATGGGTGGACGGCATGTGGTGGTCTCCGGCGGGGGTACGGGGATCGGGCTGGCGACGGCGGAGGCGTTCGCCGCGGACGGGGACCGGGTGGTGCTTCTGGGCCGCCGCGAGAACGTTCTGCGCAAGGCCGCCGACGCGCTGAACGAGCGGTTCGGGCCCGCGTCCGCGTCCTGGCACGCGGTGGATCTGGCGGACCCCGAGCAGGTCGGCGCGGCCCGGGACTCCATCGTCGCGGACGGCACTCCGGTGGACGTCCTGGTCGCCAACGCGGGCGGAAACGTCGCCGTGGCGCACGACGGCAGCCTCGCCTCCGTCGCCGACAGCTACCGGCGCAACTTCGACGCCAACGTGCTGACCGCCGTCCTGCTCACCGAGGCACTGCTCCCCCATGTGCGCCGTCCCGGGGGCCGCATCGTGCAGCTCTCCTCGATCGCCTCGCTGCGCGGCCCCGGCTCGTACGGCGGCTCGAAGGGCTGGATCAACACGTACACCTACGATCTCGCCCAGCGCGTGAGCTCCGAGGGCATCACCGTGAACGCGGTGGCCCCCGGCTTCGTCGGCGACACCGAGTTCTTCGGGGACCGCGCCACCCCGGAGTTCGTCGCCGCCCGCGTGGCCCAGTCCCTCACCGGACAGCCCGGCCACCCCGCGCAGATCGCGGCCGCGATCCGGTACGTAGCGTCGCCGGAGGCGGCGTACATGACGGGTCAGCTGCTGCACATCAACGGCGGTGCGGCACTGGGCCGTTAGAGCCCGTCGCTGTCGGACGGAGGAGCCGGCCGGCCCGACGCGGACGGGCGGCGGGCCGGTTCCGCGGTGGAGGGCGGACCTCGATCCCGGCCCGGTCGTACAACCGTCCGGCGCCGGGAGGCGTCTGCTGTTCGGGAATCAGCGTTCCCCTGTCGTTCGTCCGTATCCGCCCGGCGGGCCGTGCCCTCCGCACGTACGGGTGAGTCGGTGCGGGTGGGTCAGGGCGCGTGGGTCAGTACGGCAGGAGACGTCCCGACGGGGTCCTGCGGTCGATCGGCGTCTCGCGCGGAGCGGCGGGCCGACGGTTGACGCGAATCCGGATCTGACGGTTCATGACCCCTCCTCATGACTGATGAGACCGGCGTCCTCGTCGACGCGCATAGACGCATGGTGCCCACGGATGCACCCCTCCTACCCTCCGAGCAGGATGTTCTGTCATCCACTGGATCGGCACGCCCCATCCCGACCTGTCCGGCGCGACCGGCGTTTTCGGTTGTTCACGGCCGTTTGTCCGTGTTCACCTGGGGCGCATGAACAGCAGACACAGCGCGCGCTTCACGCAGTGGTGGGAAGCACTGGATCCCGCCGCACGGAAGGCCCTCCTCGATCTCCACCTGGTCGAGGGCGACAGACTGCCCGAGCAGTTCGTGCGGGGCCTCACGGCCCACGGCATTCATCCCGTCCAGCACGAGGAGCCGGAAGCCGGGCACCTCGTGCCCGGGGAGCTGGTGGAGTTCCTCGCCGAGAAACGGTCCGCGAACACCTGACCGTCCGCCCCGCGGACAAAGACACCGACAGGCCGACAGCGCGCGAAGACGCCGTCCGGCGGTCCCCGAGGACCACGATGCCCCCTCTCCCCGGTGGGGCCGCCGGACGGCGCCGGTCCGCATGCCCGCGCCCGGACCGAGTTCCGTAGCCGCCGTGTCCCATGCCCGTCCCAGAGGTGACGCGTTCCCGCAGGTCACATGCGTGGGACTGTCCCGACGTCCCGATCCCGATCAAGAGGATCCCCCGCGGGAACAGGCGCTGCCAGCATGGCGGCGGCCGGGGATTCCCGGCTCTGATCAGAGGGGGAACACCAGATGGGAACAAGGACGCTACTGCGGGGCCTGACCCTCGCCGTGGCAGCGGTCCTGCCCCTGTGCGGGCCCGCGGCGGTGCAGGCGGCGCCGGCCGCCGCCGTCGCGGTCTGCGGGCACACGAGCGAACAGCCCACGCTGAAGCAGGGATCCACGGGGGACGCGACGGTCGAGGCGCAGTGCGAACTCGACCTGGCGACGAAGCCGAGCCGGTACACGCCGATCGCGGCGGACGGCTCGTTCGGATCGGGGACGGAGACGCGGGTCAAGGAGTTCCAGCGGTGCGCCGGGCTGAGCGCGGACGGCGTGCTCGGCCCGCAGACCTGGGCGGCGCTGAACTCCTGGGCCGCACAGCCGCACACCTGCGCGACCCAGGGCACGGCGGGCACGGCGCAGGCGACCGTGTGCGGCCACACCGACGCGCGCCCGACCCTCAAGAAGGGCGCGAAGAGCGATGAGGTCAAGGAGGTCCAGTGCCGGCTGAACCTCGCCATGGAGCCGTTCCACTATCCGCCGCTGACCATCGACGGCGACTTCGGGGGCGGCACCGAGGACCGGGTCATCGAGCTCCAGCACTGCGCCAACCTCAGCGCCGACGGGGCCGTGGGCCCGAACACCTGGGCCAAGCTGGTGGACTGGTCCAGCCGTAACGCGTACTGCACGCCGCCCCACCCCGCCGGTCACCCGATCGACGGTCTGGACACGGCCAAGTACCAGCACCCCGGCGGGGCACCGATCGACTGGAAGGCCGTACGGGCCTCGGGTGCCGAGTTCGCGACGGTCAAGGCCACGCGGGGCACGAACGTCACGGACGAGTACCTCGCCACCGACCTGGAGGGGGCCAGGACGGCGGGGCTGGCCGTGGCGCCGTACCACTTCTACACGGGCACGGCGGCCGACACGGGTGCCGCGCAGGCCGACCGGTTCATCGCCGCCGTGCGGGCGACCGGCTACACGGGGAAGCGGGCGGGCGACCTTCCGCCGATCTTCGACCTGGAGCGCATGGACGACGGCAGCGGGCGCTGCCCCACCTACGGCACGGTGGCCGACGCCAAGGCCTGGCTCGACCGGGTGGAGAGCGCCTTCGGCCGGGTCCCGATGATCTACACCCAGAAGTCCTCCCTGGACGACTGCATGGGGTCGACCACGGCCTTCGCCCGGTATTCCCTGCAACTCGCGGACTACCGCCAGTCGATCACCCAGCCGCCGGTGCCGAACGGCTCGACGACCTGGGCGATGTGGCAGTACACCGACGCCGCGCTCTTCCCGGGCCTGCGGGCGCCGGCGACCGGGGACGTGTTCAACGGCACCCAGGCCGATCTGGACCGGCTGGCCAACCGGTGATCCCGGCCGCCACCGTCGCCGTGCCGAGGAGCGCCCCCCTGACCGCCCG
Source organism: Streptomyces sp. NBC_00386 (assembly GCF_036063235.1). Lineage (NCBI taxonomy): Bacteria > Bacillati > Actinomycetota > Actinomycetes > Kitasatosporales > Streptomycetaceae > Streptomyces > Streptomyces sp. NBC_00386. The sequence goes on along the minus strand of NZ_CP107950.1, from coordinate 6,447,083 downwards.
GTTCGCCCGTGCGTCCCTCGTCGCGCTGCTCGTCGCCCTGGGCTTCACCGTTCCGGCGTCCGCCTCGGCCGCCCCCGCCACCGCCGCCACGAGCTGTTACGGCGGAGCGGTCACGGTGCACTACGGGGAGGTGCGCGACTTCGGCCCGTACGTGACCACGAGCCGCTGCACGGACATCAACATGCGGATGACCGGCGGCGACGCCGAGTTCGGCTGGGCCTGCGTGCAGTTCGCGAGGGCCGGCGCCTGCAACTACTGGACCAAGATCGGCCGGAGCTGGACGACCATCGCCACCGACGTCCTGAACGGAACCAGGTTCACCGTGCCCAACGGCGTCGACCTGGAAGGCAGTTCCGCCACCTTCCAGATCGCCTTCTGACCCCCTCACCCACCTCACCGAACGGAGACCACCATGATCAAGACCAGGGCGCTCGCCTCGGCTCTCATTACCGTGGCCGCATTGCTGGGAGCGGGTGCCGCGCCCGCCGCCGCACAGTCCTCGGCCGCGGCGACCAGCTGCTACGGCGGCGCGAAGAACCTGAACTATCGCTACCAGGCGGGACCCAAGGAGTTCGGCCCCTTCACCACGTCCTCGCGGTGCGGTGACATCAACATGCGGCTCACCACGGACGACGGAGGGTTCCTGTACGCCTGTGTGGTGTTCGTCGACCACACCGACAAGTGCAACCACGACAGCAAGTACTCCCTCCACGGCACCCCGTGGGCGACCGTCGCCACCGAGGTCAAGGACGGCACCCGCTTCGTCCTGCGCGTCGGCCCCTATGACACCGACGCGCAGAACGTGGACTTCCAGCTCGCCTACTGACCTCTTTCCGCTCCTTCTCGCACCACCGTTCCGAAAGGACGACGATGACCTTCCTCTTCCGTTCCGCCGGCGGCCGCTCCGCCGGCAGCCGCCCGCTCGACCGCCGCAGCATGCTGCGCGGCACGCTGGCTGTCGGCGCCGGCCTGGCGTTCGGCCCGCTGCTGCTCTCCGGTACCGCGCAGGCCTACTCGTGGTCGCGCACCATGAAGCAGGGCGACAGCGGCGCCGACGTGCTGGAGCTGCAGATCCGGGTCTCGGGCTGGGCGGCCAACAGCGCGAGCCAGACCCGGGTCGGCCTGGACGGCGACTTCGGTCCCGGCACGGCCGCGGCCGTCAAGCGGTTCCAGGCGGCGTACGGTCTCGACGACGACGGGATCGCCGGTCCCAACACCCACGCCAAGCTCAACGCGCTGGAGCAGTCGGACGGCTCCACGGCCCACTTCAACTGGAGCGAGTTCTACGACCAGGCGAGCGGCAACTTCAACGGCGGCAAGGTGAGCGCGGCGCAGGTGAAGGAGAACGCCCGACGCTGCATGTACAAGCTGGAGGCGCTGCGCAAGAAGCTCGGCGACAAGCCGATCACGGTCAACTCCGGCTTCCGCAGCATCGAGCACAACGCCGACATCGGCGGGGCCAGCGACAGCATGCACCTGTACGGCACCGCGGCCGACCTCGACGTTCCCGGCGTGGCCACCAAGACCGTCTACCAGAAGGCGGAGACCTGCGGGTTCTCCGGCCTGGAGCGGTACACCGTCGACCACCAGCACGTCGACAGCCGGGCCGACCTCGGCCGCGACTGGTGGTGGGAGAGCGGTACGGTCTGACGCTCCCGGTGACCCCGAGCCGGGGGTCCCGGTGACCGGGAGCACGGAGGTCCCGGTGACCTGGAGTTCCGAGGTCCCGGTGATCCGGAACGCGGAGGTCCCGGGTATCGCGGGGCAGTACCCGGGACCTCCGTGCTCCACCTCTCCGGAGCGGCCTTCCGGCTTCAGCTCTTCACTGTGTCCTTGGAGCCCTTCGAGTCCTTCGCGTTCTCCGTGCTCTTCGCGTCCTTCAGGGCCGCCTCGCAGGAGGGCCAGTCGTGGAAGTCGTGCCGGGCGCTCCACAGCCGGTGGGCCGCCCGGATGTTCCACTCCGGGTCGAACGCCCGCAGCGGTGTGCCGCCGAGCTCCCGCAGGCGGACGTCGGAGATCTGGAACACGCCCCAGTTGCGGCTGCCGTTGGTGTTGGGCAGCACCCACAGCGGGTCGAGGAACGAGGCGCAGCGGGCGATGGCCACGGCGGTGCCGGGGTCCTCGGAGAACACCTCCCGGATCCGCTTCGCCACTTTGTCCGGCGACCAGGTCGCCATGCTCACCTTCTGCGCGTAGAGCGCCTTCTTCGTCTCCTCGTCGACGACGCTGCTGGCCGGCATGCCCGCCAGCACCTGGAACGCGGTGAGCGTGCGCAGGGTCTCGGGCCCGAAGTCACCGTCGACGGCGAGCCTGCCCTTGGCCCGCATCAGCAGGGTCTGGACCTCGCGCACGCACTCGTCGTGCTGTCCCATGCTCACCGACTTGCACGCGGAGGAGTACAGCAGCCCGTCCTCGGCCGACGGCGGGGCGTCGGCGGGCATCCACACGAAACCGGCCACCAGACCCATCACGGCCACGACCGCGCCGGCCAGTACCGCGAAGCGGGAGGACAGCTTCTCGGGCACCCGGGGCCGTCGCGGCTTCCCGGTCCCGGCGGGGGCGGTCACCGGCGGGGCGGCGGCGGGGCCGGGGGCCGTCCGCGCGGTCACGACAGGACCCTCCGGCGTCGGTTCCGGTTCCGGGCCGCCCTCGGTGGTCACGGCGGTCACGGCCGGTGCGTTCCGGTCGGTGTCCGCCAGCGCCCACAGCCGGTGGAGTTCGCGGAGCTCCTCCGGACTGGCTCCGCACACCTTGCCGAAGGAGTGCACGACCCGGTAGTCCGTCGGGACGCCGAGGCCGGAGCAGTAGCGATGCAGACTGGAGCCGCTGACGCCCGCTTCCTTCCCGAGGCGGTCATAGCCCCGGCCACTGCGGTCCTTCAGCATCCGAAGGCAGGCGGCGAACTTTTCGGTTTGCGAAGGGGCAGCCACGCATCCACCCTTGCTCAAGCCTCTACTGACGGGTAGAAGCTACACCGCGGAATCTGTGCGCGCTCTTTGAGTACCGGAATGCGATCGTCAACTGCCCTCCAAAAGAAGATATTTGAAAAGGAGTCAAGGGACAGACCCGTCACTGCGGTCCCTGCGTGGCCCTGCCGCTCCTCGAGAGACCTGCCCGATACGGGATCCCGAACGGTGCTCCGTCTCGGCGGCACCCTCGAACCACGGCGCGGCGGATTCCCTTTCCGGCACACAGAGGCTGCGCCCCGGACGGTGTGCCCCCGCGCCGCTCGCGGACGGCGGGTTCAGATACGGCGCACGGTATGCAGCCTCGTCGCGTACGTCCCCGTGCCGTCGAGCAGTGACGCCCCGCCCAGGTCGGACATGGTGGGCCCGTTGACCGTCTTGCGGCTGGAGAAGAAACGCCGCTTGCCGGCCGCGTCCTTGCCGAGGTAGATGCCGACGTGGTCGACGGTCACGGTGCCGGTGGCCGCGTCGTCGTCGCCCGAGTCCGCGTTGAACAGCACCAGATCGCCGGGCTGGAGCAGGGTCGCTGCGGGCGGGGCGGTGCCGTCGGTGCGGTCGACGAGCACCCCGGGCGCGTGGTCGGCGATGTCCCGCGACTTACGCGGAATCCGGTCGCCGGACGTGTCCGCGCCGGCGGCCAGGGGCACACCCATGTGATAGCCGTAGACCATCCGCGTGTAGCCCGAGCAGTCGAGGTTGCCGACCTGCTTGCTGGACGGCCCGGTGTAGGTCCCGTCGGGGAAGGTCCAGCCGACGTTCATGTACTCGTGGAAGTCGGCGCCCTCGTAGCGGTAGCCCTGCGGGTCGAGGTAGCCGTACCCGGCCTCGCCCAGCACCTGCTTGCCCTGGGCAGGCCCGGCCCCGGCCGTGACCGCCGGCGCGCCGCCGAGGAACATCGCGGCATGGGCCAGGACGTCGGGAGCGCAGGAACCGGCCCAGCCGCGGATCATCTGTTCCAGCTGTGTCGTCCAGGTTCCGTCGAACGGCTCCGGCAGCACCCGCACCCAGTCTCCGTGGGTGACGGTCGGCGGCGTCTGCCAGTTCGCGGCGTCCACCTCGTAACGGCTGACCAAAAGCTTGACCGGCAGGTTCGTACAGCCGGTGCTGGCCAGGGCACGCAGGCCCACCCGCCCCTTGGAAAAAGTGGCGTCGCTGACGTCGACGGCCCACGCGGCCGGCTCGGCCGAAGCCGAACGCCACGCCCTGACCTGGATCCGGTTGCCCTCCCGGCGGACCCGGATCGTCCAGTCGGTCCCCGCGGGCACGCCCGTGGCGAGGGTGAGAGCGGTCGCCAACTGTGTCACCGTGTCGTCGACCTCCTTCTCGACGCGCAGCTCGACCGTGCCCGAGGTCAGGAAGGACAGCCGGGCCCGGTAGTTGTTGTGGGTGTTCTGATAGCCGAACGTCAGACCGACGGAACAGGCCTGGCCGGTGGGCACCTTGTCGAACCGGACCGTGCAGCGGGCGTCGACATCGGTGATCTCGTCGTCGCGCAGGGTGGCGTGCCGGCTGTAGTTCTCGGTGGTGAGACTGACGACACCGCTGCCCGGTACGACGGAGTAGTCGGTGTCCGCCGGCCCGAGCGTCGACCAACTGCCGCCGCCGGGAGACGTACCCCAGTACTTCCGGTCCTCCGTGCCGAGCGACAGATCGGGCAGGGTGCGCTGGAAGTCGTCCACGAAGGACCGCTTGTTCTCCGCGAACGTGCGCTGCGGCCCCGGCACCACGACAGTCCGCGCGCCGCGGGTCAGCAGCGCGACGCGTCGGCCGCCGGAGGTGACCTCCGTGCGCGCCGGGGTTCCCGCCAGCACGGTCGCGGTGAGCGGGGCGCCGAGTGTCACCGAGGTGAAGTAGGAGGCGTCCAACGGCGGCAGGGTCACCGAGGAACGGGCCGAGGAGAGGCCGGCCGTCCCCGCGAACGGATCCACGGGGACGGTCTCTCCGGCGGCACTGGCCGGAGCCGACGCCGCTCCGGCGAGCGGCACGGAGGCGGCGGAGGCCGCGAGAACGGCGAGAAGTCTTCTTCGAGAGGTGTGAGACATGAGGATCATGATCCCCGCCGGGTCGAACACATGAACAGTGGCCCTCTGGCCGAGTCCGGATCCCGAGACACCCGTGCCCAAAGGAGGCGGGCGGGACCAGGCCCCGGCCGGACGCCGATCCGGCCGGGGCCTCTCTGCGTCTTGGTCGTCTGCCGTTCGGGCCGACAGTGGGCCAACTGGCAATCTCCAGAGACGAAGAAACCCCCTCCGTCGAGAGGGGGCTGACAGGCCACCGCTGATCCCATCGATGCTGCCCGTGTAGCTCGTGGTGGGGCGGGTGGGACTCGAACCCACGGCCGACGGATTATGAGTCCGCTGCTCTAACCGGCTGAGCTACCGCCCCGTTACGGCGCGCCGCGCACATTTGTGCGCGCCGTCTGCCGCAGCATAGCCGCTCATACGATCTCCTGCTCCAGCTGGTCGGCTTCGCGCGACCATGATGCCTTCGGCATGCCCTGGGCGGTTCCTGCGGACATGAAAGAGGACCCCGAAGGGTCCTCTTTCGTTGCTCTCCCGACTGGACTCGAACCAGTAACCTGCCGGTTAACAGCCGGCTGCTCTGCCAATTGAGCTACAGGAGATCGAGCTCCCCCGACTGGACTCGAACCAGTAACCTGCCGGTTAACAGCCGGCTGCTCTGCCAATTGAGCTACAGGGGATCGATCTTTGCATCGAACGCACCCACCTGGGTATTCGCCAGGGGGCGTGCGCTTGCTGCGACACATACATTAGCGCAAGCAGGGGGGTGCTCCGCCAATCGGTTCCCTCCGCACCGATGCCGACGCAAGGGAAGGGTGGTCGTCATGCGCTACCGGCTCACGTTCGTCGCCGGACTGGCCCTGGGTTACGTGCTCGGCACGCGGGCCGGGCGCGAGCGCTACGAACAGCTGAAGAAGTCCATGCGCCAGGTCGCGCAGAACCCCGCGGTGCGCAACACCGCCGAGACCGCGGCCCACCAGAGCCGCGAGATCGCGGGCAAGGCGCTGCACACCGTGAGCGAGAAGGTGGGCGACCGCGTCCCCGACTCGGTCACGGACCGGGTGCGTTCCCTGCGCGAGCGGAACGCGGCCGGCACCGGCGAGGACGACTGGGGCACCAGCAACACCTAGGGCGTGTCCGCAAAGTCGCGTCGTCCGCCCGAAGGACGAGCCCGGTGGCATCTGGTGCGTGCTCTCGGCGTGTCGGGCGCAGACCCCCGTACTGGACGTACTTGGGTCTTCGCCCGGTGCGGCGAGTGGGGGTCCCCCCCTTGCTCGAAGAGCTTGGGGGAGCGTGCCGGACGCCGCCGGGCAGGCGCGACTTCGCGGACACGCCCTAGGACCTGCGGACACGCCCTAGGTGTATTGATCACGAGCGTTGTTGACACTGGCGGGTCTTGAACATGGCGAAGACCTCCGATGTGGTGGAGCTGTCTAGGACTGCACCGCACGGAGGTCTTCGTGTCCCACCGTAATGCCCGGCTGACCGTTCATGGCAGGCGGCTGCTGGTCGAACGTGTCTGCGCGGGCCGCCCGGTCGCTCATGTGGCGGCCGAGATGGGCGTCTCCCGAGCCACGGCCCACAAGTGGGTCCGCCGCTGGCGGGACGAGGGCGAACCGGGCCTCGCCGACCGCTCCAGCCGGCCCCGGACGACACCGCATCGCACACCTGCGGCCCTGGAGGCCCGGGTCTGCCAACTGCGGCAGGCCCGCAAACTCGGTCCCGCACGGCTCGGCCCGATCCTGGGCCTGCCCGCCTCGACCATCCACCGGATCCTGACCCGCCACGGCCTGAACCGCCTGGCCCACCTGGACCGGCCCACCGGCCAGGTCATCCGCCGCTACGAACGCGACCGGCCCGGCGAACTGATCCACATCGACGTCAAGAAGCTCGGTCGGATCCCCGACGGCGGCGGCCACAAAGTCCTCGGACGCCAGGCCGGCCGCGCCACCCGCAGCAGCATGGGCTTCGACTACGTCCACTCCGCCGTCGACGACCACAGTCGCCTCGCCTACAGCGAGATCCACCCGGACGAGAAGGTCGCCACCTGCGCGGGCTTCCTCACCCGCGCGGCTGCGTTCTTCCACACGCACGGCATCACCCGCATCGAACGCGTGCTCACCGACAACGCCTGGGCCTACCGCAAGGGCCTGGCCTGGAAACAGGCCCTCGCCGAGATCGGCGCGACCGGAAAGCTGACGCGCGCCTACCGGCCGCAGACCAACGGCAAGGTCGAACGCTTCAACCGCACCCTGCTCGACGAATGGGCCTACCTGCGGCCCTACACCAGCAACGACGAACGCACGGCCGCCCTGGACGACTTCCTCCACGGCTACAACTACCATCGCTGCCACACCGCCCTCGGAGGCCAGCCACCCATCAGCCGTGTGAACAACGCTGCGGGTCAATACACCTAGGACCTGTCGTCCGGATCACGGGGCGGGACGCGGGGAAGCCGGCGAGGCACCGCGCCCCGGCCCCGCCCGATCCGGACGACAGACCCCGGGGAGGCCGGTGCCGCCCGTCCTTGGGACGGCCCGGCGGCACCGGCTCCCGCCGTACGGCAGAATTCCCGCCATGGGGATAGTCGCCGGGCTGGACAGTGCGCCCGATTTCACTCGCATCGTCGTCTGCGACACAGACACGGGTGCCGTGCTGAGGCAGGGGTATGCGCCGCACCCGATCGACGGCGGCGAGGGTGGCGGCCGTCCTTCCGACGTGGACCCCCAGGCCTGGCTGCTGTCCCTGGGCGAGGCCGCGGGGGGCGGGCTGCTCGAAGGCGTCCAGGCCATCGGCGTGTCCGCCCAGCAGAACGGGCTCGTCCCGCTGGACCCGCAGGGCAACACCGTGCGCCCCGCGATGGTCGGCGGCGACAAGCGGGCGCAGGTCTCGGCGGCCGATCTGATCGACGCGCTCGGCGGTCGCGAGGCGTGGGCGCAGGCGGTGGGCAGCGTCCCGCAGGCCGCGCAGCCGGTGACCAAACTGCGCTGGCTGAGCAAGACCGAACCCGACGCCGCCCGGCGCACCAGCATGCTGCTCCAGGCCCACGACTGGCTGGTGTGGCAGCTTCTCGGACGGCCCGTGCGCAGGACCACGGACCGGGGCGGCGCCTCGGCGACCGGGTACTGGTCGGCGGCGACCGGCGCGTACCGACAGGACCTCGTCGAACTGGCGCTCGGCCACCAGGCCGGGCTGCCGGACGTGCTCGGCCCCTCCGAGGCCGCGGGGACCACGCCCGAGGGTCTGCTGATATCCGCCGGGACCGGCGAGACCATGGCGGCGGCGTTCGGGCTCGGCATCGGGCTCGGCGACGCGGTGGTGTCGCTGGGCGCCTCGGGCTCCGTGATGGCCGTCCACGTCGAGGCGCTGGCGGACTCCACCGGCATGATCACCTCCCTGGCGGACGCGACCGGCATGCACCTCCCGGTCGTCACCACGCTCAACGCCGTACGGGCCCTGCGCGGGGCCGCGGAGCTCCTCGGCGTGCCCGACCTGGAGGGGCTGTCCGAGCTGGCGATGAAGTCGACGCCGGGCTCGCACGGGCTCGTCCTGCTGCCGTACCTGGAGGGCGAGCGCACGCCGAACCTGCCGCACACGGCGGGGACGCTGGCCGGTCTGCGCCGGGAGTCGATGAAGCCCGAGCACCTGGCGCGGGCGGCCTTCGAAGGCATGCTGTGCGGGCTCGCGGACGCGCTGGACGTACTGCGCGGCCGGGGTGTCGACGTACGCCGGATCTTCCTGCTCGGCCAGGCCGCCGAGCTGCCCGCCGTCCAGGCCGTGGCGCCCGCGCTGTTCGGCGCGCAGGTCGTCGTACCGCAGCCCGCGGACTACGCGGCGCTCGGCGCCGCCCGTCAGGCCGCCTGGGCCCTCGGCGTCGCGCAGGGCACGCTCGACCCGCGGACCCCGCCCCTGTGGCAGGGTCCGGTCGCCCAGGTTCTGGAGCCCGGTGACGAACTCGCCGTGGGACAGGCCGTACGGCAGCAGTACGTCACCGTGCGCGAACAGACACATCCCGGGGCGTTCCGGGCGTAACCCCTCCGAGGGCGTACGACCAAAGACGGAGGCGGCATCCATTTTTGGACCGCACTTGGGTTAATCGGTTGAGGTAACGCGGGGGGAGTGTCCGACGATAGGGGGTGGTGCGTGCACCATGCACAGCCCGTCGGTCACCCCCGCCGTCCACGATTCCGAGAGACCCCGCGTGCTCATACGACTCCTGCGGACCCACCTCAGTCCGTACAAGAAACCCATCGCCCTGCTGGTGCTGCTGCAGTTCCTGCAGACCTGCGCCACCCTCTACCTGCCCACCCTCAACGCGCACATCATCGACAACGGTGTCGTGAAGGGTGACACGGGTTACATCCTGACCTTCGGCGCCCTGATGATCGGCATCTCGCTGACCCAGGTCGTCTGCAACATCGGGGCCGTCTACTACGGAGCCCGTACGGCGTCCGCGGTGGGCCGGGACATCCGGGGCGCCGTCTTCGACCGCGTGCAGTCGTTCTCGGCACGTGAGATGGGCCACTTCGGCGCGCCGTCGCTGATCACCCGCACCACCAACGACGTCCAGCAGGTGCAGATGCTCGCACTGATGACGTTCACCCTGCTGGTGTCGGCGCCGATCATGTGTGTGGGCGGCATCATCCTGGCCCTCGGCCTGGACGTGCCGCTGTCCGCGGTGCTCGTCGCCGTGGTGCCGACGCTCGGCATCTGCGTGACGCTCATCGTGCGCCGGCTGCGCCCGCTGTTCCGCACCATGCAGGTGCGCCTGGACACCGTGAACCGGGTGCTGCGCGAGCAGATCACCGGCAATCGCGTGATCCGCGCGTTCGTGCGCGACGGCTACGAGAAGGACCGTTTCAAGGGCGCCAACACCGACCTCACGGAGACGTCGCTGGCCACCGGCCGGATGCTGGCCCTGATGTTCCCGATCGTCATGACGGTGGTGAACCTGTCGTCCATCGCGGTGGTCTGGTTCGGTGCCCACCGCATCGACAGCGGCGGTATGCAGATCGGCGATCTGACCGCGTTCCTGGCCTACCTGATGCAGATCGTGATGTCCGTGATGATGGCCACCTTCATGTTCATGATGGTGCCGCGCGCGGAGGTCTGCGCCGAGCGCATCCAGGAGGTCCTGGGCACCGAGAGCAGCGTGGTCCCGCCCGTCGCGCCCGTCCTGGAGCTGCGCCGGCACGGCCACCTGGAGATCCGCGAGGCCGGGTTCCGCTACCCGGGCGCCGAGGAGCCGGTCCTGAGGTCCGTCGACCTGGTCGCGCAGCCCGGTGAGGTCACCGCGGTCATCGGTTCGACCGGCAGCGGCAAGTCGACGCTGCTCGGCATGATCCCCCGCCTGTTCGACGCCACCGACGGCCAAGTGCTCGTCGACGGCGTGGACGTCGCGACCATCGACCCGAAGCTGCTGGCCAGGACGGTCGGACTGGTCCCGCAGAAGCCCTACCTGTTCGCGGGGACGGTCGCCACGAACCTGCGGTACGGCAACCCGGAGGCGACCGACGAGGAGCTGTGGCACGCGCTGGAGGTGGCGCAGGCCAAGGGCTTCGTGGAACAGCTCGAGAACGGGCTGGACTCGCCGATCGCGCAGGGCGGCACGAACGTGTCCGGCGGCCAGCGCCAGCGCCTGGCGATCGCCCGCACCCTCGTGCAGCGCCCCGAGATCTACCTGTTCGACGACTCCTTCTCGGCCCTCGACTACGCGACCGACGCGGCGCTGCGCGCGGCGCTCACCGAGGAGACCGCCGAGGCGACCGTGGTGATCGTCGCCCAGCGGGTGTCGACCATCAGGGAGGCCGACCGGATCGTGGTCCTCGACGAGGGCCGGGTCGTCGGCACCGGACGCCACCACGAACTGATGGCGGACAACGAGACCTATCGGGAGATCGTGCTCTCCCAGCTGACGGAAGCGGAGGCTGCCTGATGGCCGGGCCGATGGGGCGCATGATGGCCGGGGGCGGCCCTGACCAGCGCTCGATGGATTTCAAGGTGTCGGGCCGACGGCTCCTCACCCAGTTCAAGCCCGAGCGCGCCACGCTGTACGTGATGCTGGTCACCGTCGTGCTGAGCGTCGGCCTCTCGGTGGTCGGCCCGAAGATCCTCGGCAGGGCCACCGACCTGGTCTTCTCGGGGATCGTCGGCCGCCAGATGCCGGCCGGGGCCACCAAGGCCCAGGCTCTCGACTCGCTGCGCGCGCACGGCAAGGGCGGCGTCGCCGACATGCTCTCGGGGACGGACTTCACCCCCGGCCAGGGCATCGACTTCACCGCCGTCGGGCACGTCCTGCTGCTCGCGCTCTGCACGTTCCTGCTGGCCGGACTGCTGATGGCGGTGGCGACGCGGCTGGTGAACCGGTCCGTCAACAGGACCGTCTACCGCATGCGCGAGGACCTGCAGGCGAAGCTGTCGCGGCTGCCGCTGTCGTACTTCGACAAGCGCCAGCGCGGTGAGGTGCTCAGCCGCGCGACGAACGACATGGACAACATCCAGCAGACCCTCCAGCAGTCGATGGGCCAGCTCGTCAACTCGCTGCTGACCATCGTGGGCGTCCTCGCGATGATGTTCTGGGTGTCGCCGCTGCTGGCGCTCGTCGCGCTGGTCACGGTGCCGCTGTCGTTCGTCGTGGCCACCCGGGTCGGCAAGCGCTCGCAGCCGCACTTCGTGCAGCAGTGGCGCACCACCGGCAAGCTCAACGCCCACATCGAGGAGATGTACACCGGCCACAACCTGGTGAAGGTGTTCGGGCGGGCGGAGGAGTCGGCGGCGCAGTTCGCCGAGCAGAACGACAAGCTGTACGAGGCCGGTTTCCGGGCGCAGTTCAACAGCGGCGTCATGCAGCCGCTGATGATGTTCGTGTCGAACCTGAACTATGTGCTGGTGGCCGTCGTCGGCGGGCTGCGGGTGGCCTCGGGCTCGCTGTCGATCGGTGACGTGCAGGCCTTCATCCAGTACTCCCGCCAGTTCTCGATGCCGCTGACGCAGGTCGCCTCGATGGCGAACCTGGTGCAGTCGGGTGTCGCGTCGGCGGAGCGGGTCTTCGAGGTCCTGGACGCGGACGAGCAGGAGGCGGACCCGACGGTGTCGGCCCGTCCCGAGGAACTGCGCGGGCGCGTGGCGCTGGAGAACGTCTCCTTCCGGTACGACCCGGAGAAGCCGCTCATCGAGGACCTCTCGCTGAAGGTGGAGCCGGGCCACACGGTGGCCATCGTCGGCCCGACCGGCGCCGGCAAGACGACCCTGGTGAACCTGCTCATGCGGTTCTACGACGTCACCGGCGGCCGGATCACCCTCGACGGGGTCGACGTGACCTCCATGTCCCGGGACGACCTGCGGTCGGGGATCGGCATGGTGCTCCAGGACACCTGGCTGTTCGGGGGCACGATCGCCGACAACATCGCGTACGGGGCCTCGCGGGACGTCACCCGCGGGGAGATCGAGGAGGCGGCGCGCGCGGCGCACGCCGACCGGTTCATCCGCACGCTGCCCCAGGGCTACGACACGGTGATCGACGACGAGGGATCGGGGGTCAGCGCGGGCGAGAAGCAGCTGATCACCATCGCCCGTGCGTTCCTGTCGGACCCGGTGATCCTGGTGCTCGACGAGGCGACCAGCTCCGTCGACACCCGCACCGAGGTGCTGATCCAGAAGGCGATGGCGAAGCTGGCGCACGGGCGGACCTCGTTCGTGATCGCCCACCGTCTGTCGACCATCCGGGACGCCGACACCATCCTCGTGATGGAGGACGGCGCCATCGTGGAACAGGGCGCCCACGCGGACCTGCTGGAGTCCGGCGGCGCCTACGCCCGCCTCTACCAGGCCCAGTTCGCCCAGGCGGTCGCCGAGGTCGACTGACCCACCGCATCCCGCTGAGGTGACCACCTCCTGGACCCCCGCTGGAAACACCCTTCCGGCGAGAAAATCAGCCCCTCCGGCGTTTGAGGAGCGGGGGTCCGGGGGGCAGCGCCCCCGGGTCAGTCCAGATAACCCCGGAGCTGATCCGCAAAGGCATGGTCCCTGAGCTTGTTCAGGGTCTTGGACTCGATCTGCCGGATGCGCTCGCGCGTGACACCGAAGATGCGGCCGATCTCCTCCAGCGTGCGCGGACGCCCGTCCGCCAGCCCGTACCGGAGCTGGACCACCTTGCGCTCCCGCTCGCCGAGCGTGGAGAGCACCGCTTCCAGATGCTGCCGGAGCAGGATGAACGCGGCGGACTCCACCGGAGACGTCGCGTCACCGTCCTCGATGAGGTCACCGAGGGCCACGTCGTCCTCCTCGCCCACGGGGGCGTGCAGGGACACCGGCTCCTGGGCCAGCCGCAGGACTTCGCTCACCCGTTCGCCGGACAGGTCGAGCTGCGCCGCGACCTCTTCGGGCGTGGGCTCGTAGCCGCGTTCCTGGAGCATCCGCCGCTGGACGCGGACCACCCGGTTGATCAGCTCGACCACATGCACGGGGACGCGGATGGTGCGCGCCTGGTCGGCGAGCGCGCGCGACATGGCCTGCCGGATCCACCAGGTGGCGTACGTGGAGAACTTGTAGCCGCGGGCGTAGTCGAACTTCTCGACGGCCCTGATCAGGCCGAGGTTGCCCTCCTGGACCAGGTCGAGCATGGTCAGGCCGCGGCCCACGTACCTCTTGGCCACGGAGACGACGAGCCGCAGGTTCGCCTCGATGAGCCGGCGCTTCGCCATCCGGCCCATGACGACGATCTTGTCGAGGTCCAGGGCGAGCTGGCTGTCCAGGTCGGGCGTGAGCCGGAGCTTCTCCTCGGCGAACAGCCCGGCCTCGACGCGCCGGGCGAGGTCGACCTCCTCGGCCGCCGTGAGCAGCGGGATCCGCCCGATCTCCCGCAGATACTGGCGGAACAGGTCGGACGAGGGGCCACCGGTGTCGGCGGCGCGGCTCCGGGCCGGTTCCACGGGTTCGGGGGCCTCGGTCTCCACCTCCACCTCGGCCTCGGTCTCCGCTTCCGGAGCCTCTCCGAGGGTCTCGGGAGGGCTTTCCGGGCCGCCCTCGGGATGGTGCGCGGCACGCCGCTGCGCGGGGACCGCCCCGACGACGCCGGGGTCCGCGTCCGTGTCGGTGGCGTTGTCGGTCTGGGCGAGGGTCTGGGTCTGCACGGGGGCGACCTCCAGGAATGTCGCTGCTGAGGCGTGCGGCAGCGGTACGTCGGGGATGGGGTCGACGGCCTCGCCGCTGTCCATCCCGCAGTCGTTTGGCGGAACCGCGGGGATCGGGAACCCGTCGCGTGCGGGTCGGCCGCGCTCCGAGGACTCAGGCACCGGAACCCAGTGTGGAGTACGACACATCACCGCCACGAGGGGCGTGCGGTGACTTTTTGCGTCCGGTCCGTGACCGCGTGGTTACTGTCCAGGACGAGTGCGCAGCTCAGCGGAGACGAAACCTTCAAAGGGGGATGCGGGATTGGCATGTGCGCCGACCGCTCCGACCGCCCGTCACGCCCCGCCGGGCCGCTCCCGGAACATCCCGAAGGCCCGTGGTGCGGTCTCAGAGGGCTTCGGCGCCCCGCTCGCGCAGTGCCTGACCGTACTGCTGGAGCACCCACAGCTCGTTCTGCACGGCGGCCAGCCGGGCCGGGTCACCGCCCGCGCTGAGGCGGGACAGGGAGCCCTGGACGTCCCGGATGCGGCGGTCGACGGCGCGGCGGCGGACCATGACGAGCTGGTCGCCCGCGTACGTCTCGTCGACGGTCTTGCGCAGGATCGCCTCGACGGCCAGCTCGGTGACCATCGCGCGCACCGCGTCGTCCGGGGCGGCGTCACGGACCCGGATCAGATACTCCTGGGGGTCCTGGACGCCGTACTCGGTGCCGCCCGCGTCCAGGACGGCCTGGCGTACGGCCGCGTACGGCGGGGCGGTGAACTCGTCCATGCCGTACGCGTCGAACGCCGGGGCGACCAACTCGGGCCGCTGGAGGGCGAGTTTGAGCAGCTCGCGCTCGGTGGCGAAGACGGGGTTGCGCAGGGTGAGAGCCGGGCCGCCGCCGGTGGGCGCCTGGGTCGCGGCGTAGGTCTGCTGGTGGCGGCCACCGGCCGGGGCCGGTCCCATGCCGCCTCGGTCACGGGCCCAACGGGCGAGCTGGGCAACCCTCTTGACGACGAACTGGGTGTCGAGGATGCCGAGCATGCCGGCGAGCTGCACGGCGACCTCGTGCTGTGCGCCGCTGTTCTTGATGCGGGCGACGACCGGGGCGGCCTCGTCGAGCGCGGCCGCGCGTCCGGCGGGGGTCTCCAGGTCGTAGCGCAGGACGATCTGGCGCAGTGCGAACTCGAAGAGGGGGGTGCGGGGTTCGACCAGGTCGGCGACGGCCTCGTCGCCCTTGGCGAGACGCAGCTCGCAGGGGTCCATGCCGTCGGGCGCGATGGCGATGTAGGTCTCGGCGGCGAACTTCTGGTCGTCCTCGAAGGCGCGCAGGGCGGCCTTCTGGCCGGCCGCGTCGCCGTCGAAGGTGAAGATCACCCGGGCCGAGCCGTTGTCCATCAGGAGACGGCGGAGGATCTTGATGTGGTCGCCGCCGAACGCCGTGCCGCAGGTCGCGATGGCGGTGGTGATCCCGGCCAGGTGGCAGGCCATGACGTCGGTGTAGCCCTCGACGACGACCGCCCGGCTGCTCTTGGCGATGTCCTTCTTGGCTAGGTCGATGCCGTACAGGACCTGGGACTTGCGGTAGATCGCGGTGTCGGGCGTGTTCAGGTACTTCGGGCCGTTGTCCGACTCGTACAGCTTGCGGGCGCCGAAGCCGACGACCTCGCCGCCGATGTCGCGGATCGGCCACATGAGACGGCCGCGGAAGCGGTCGATGGGGCCGCGTCGGCCCTCCTGGGCGAGGCCGGAGAGGACCAGTTCCTTGTCGGTGAAGCCCTTGCCGCGCAGATGGCGGGTGAGGTGGTCCCAGCCCTGGGGGCTGTAGCCGACTCCGAAGTGGGCGGCGGCGGCCTGGTCGAAGCCGCGCTCGGCGAGGAACGCGCGGCCCGTGTCGGCCTCGGGGCTGGTGTCGAGCTGCTCGGTGTAGAACCGCGCGGCGGCCTTGTGCGCCTCGACCAGACGGATGCGCTCGCCGCGCTGGTGGGCGGGGTTGTACCCGCCCTCCTCGTAGCGCAGGGTGATGCCGGCCTGGGCAGCGAGGCGCTCGACCGACTCGGAGAAGGTGAGGTGGTCGACCTTCATCACGAACGTGATGGTGTCGCCGCCCTCCTGGCAGCCGAAGCAGTGGAAGAGGCCCTTGCTGGGGCTGACCTGGAACGACGGTGACTTCTCGTCGTGGAAGGGGCAGAGGCCCTTGAGGTTTCCGCCGCCCGCGTTGCGCAGCTGGAGGTACTCGGACACCACGGCGTCGATCGGGACCGCGTCCCGAACAGCCTTCACGTCCTCGTCATTGATCCTGCCTGCCACGTGGTGATTCTACGGGGCCGCGCCGACACTCCCGGGGCAGGTGGACAGCCACCGTGCCGGGGTCCGGGGCGCACCCCGGAAATCCCGGCACGGCGGACGGTCCGCGAGTCGGCCGGCGCGGCCCTCGCGGAGCCGTCCGGCGGCGTCACGGAGCCAGGCTCTCCAGCGGGACGTGCGGGTCGGCGAGCGCCTCGGTGTCCACCTGGGACCGGGAGCGGATGAGCCGCTGGATCGGATCGGTGACGTCCCACACGTTCACGTTCATCCCGGCGAGCAGTCTGCCGTCCTTCACCCAGAAGGCGATGAACTCCCGCTTGGCCGCGTCGCCGCGGATCACCACCTGGTCGTACGTCCCCGGGGGTGCCCAGCCCGAGTACTCCAGGCCCAGGTCGTACTGGTCGGAGAAGAAGTAGGGCACGCGGTCGTACACCGCCCCGCGGCCCAGCATCGAGCGGGCGGCGGCCGGTCCGCCGTTGAGGGCGTTGGCCCAGTGCTCGACGCGCAGCCGGGTGTCGAAGAGGCCGTGGTGGAAGGAGGCGACGTCACCGGCGGCGTAGACGTCGGGGTCGGAGGTCCGCAGCTGCTCGTCGACGGCGATGCCGCCGCCGTGCGCGCGGTCGGCCATCTCCAGGCCGGCGGCCTCGGCGAGGCCGGTGCGCGGGGCGGCCCCGATGGCCGCGAGGACGTCGTGGGCGGGGTGCTCCTCTCCGTCGTCGGTGCGGGCGGCCAGGACCATGCCGTCCTGGCCGACGATCTCGGTGAGCTGGACGCCGAAGTGGAAACGCACCCCGTGCTCGCGGTGCAGTTCGGTGAAGAGCTCGCCCAGCTCGGGGCCGAGCACGTTGTGCAGCGGGGTCGGTGCGGGTTCGACGACGGTGACCTCCGCGCCGTACTCGCGGGCCGCGGCGGCGACCTCCAGGCCGATCCAGCCGGCTCCGGCGATGACGAGGTGACCGTTGTCCCGGCCGAGCGCGGCGAGGACGCCCTTGAGGCGCTCGGCGTGGGCGAGGCGGCGCAGGTGGTGGACGCCGGCGAGGCCGGTGCCCGGGATGTCGAGGCGGCGCGGCTCGGCGCCGGTCACGATGAGCAGTTTGTCGTAGTGGACGAGGGTGCCGTCGTCACCGAAGCGGACGGTCTTGGCCGCGCGGTCGATCGCGTCGACGGTCTGGCCGAGGTGCAGCTCGATGTCGTTCCGCGCGTACCACGCGGGTTCGTGCACGAAGACGCTGTCGCGTCCCTCCTTGCCGAGGAGGTAGCCCTTGGACAGCGGCGGACGTTCGTAGGGGTGGTCGCGCTCGTCGCAGATCAGTATCACGCGGCCGGTGAAGCCCTCCGCTCGGAGCGTCTCGGCCGCCTTGGCGCCTGCCAGGCCTCCTCCGACGATGACGAATGTCTGATCCGCGTCGACCACTTGATGCCTCCTCGTAAGGATGTCGCCATATGCGAGCCTCCCGCACGGAGCGTGATGCGGGAAGGGGTAGTGGCCCGATCAGGCCACGCAGGGTCACACTTGTCCGCCCCCATGGGAACGCGTGGTGAGTCTGAGGTGCAGGGAACGCGCCGAGGCATCGGTGAGCGATGCGATCTGGTCCACGATCACGCGCTTGCGGGCACGGTCGTCGGCCGCCTGGTCGAACAGCGCCCGGAACTGCGGATCCAGGACCTCGGGGGCGCGGGCGGTGAGCGCCTCGGCCAGTTCGGCGACGACGACCCGCTGGTCGGCGCGGAGCAGCTCCTGTTCGGCGCGCTGCATCACGTACCGGTCGGCGACCGCCTTGAGGACGGCGCACTCCAGCCTGGCGGCCCGCGGGACGACGAGTTCCGCCGCGTACCGGGTGAGGCGTCCGCTGCCGTACCGGGCGCGGGTGGCGCCCTCCGCGGCCAGGCAGAATCGGCCGATGAGCTGGCTGGTGGCGTCCTTCAGGCGGGCCTGCGCGACGGCCGATCCGTCGTACCCGTGCGGCCACCACTCCTGGCCGAGGAGCCGGTCGAGGGCCTCGGCCAGCTCGGCGGGATCGGTGTCCCCGGGCACGTACCGCCCGACGGCCACGGCGAAGATCTCCCGGCGTTCCGGTCCGGCGTACAGGCTGGCGGGGTCGATGTGGCCCGCGTGCAGGCCGTCCTCGATGTCGTGCACCGAGTACGCGACGTCGTCGGCCCAGTCCATCACCTGGGCCTCGAAGCACGTACGGGTGCCGGGTGCGCCCTTGCGGATCCAGTCGAACACCGGCCGGTCGTCCTCGTAGACCCCGAATTTCGGTGACTTCGGATCGGCGGGACGGGCACCTCTCGGCCAGGGGTACTTGGTGGCGGCGTCGAGGGCGGCGCGGGTGAGGTTGAGGCCGACGCTGACGAGGTCGTCGCCCGAGCCGGCGAAGGCCGAGGTGACCATGCGGCTGCGCACGAAGCGCTTGGGCTCGATCCGGGTGAGCAGGCGCAGCGACTGGGCGTTGCCCTCGAATCCGCCGCAGTCCTCGGCGAATTCGTTGAGCGCCTGTTCGCCGTTGTGCCCGAAGGGAGGGTGGCCCAGGTCGTGCGAGAGGCAGGCCGCCTCGACCAGGTCCGGGTCGCAGCCCAGCGCGGCGCCCAGCTCGCGGCCCACCTGGGCGCACTCCAGGGAGTGGGTCAGCCGGGTGCGCGGGCTGGCGTCCCACACCTGGATGGGCGCGCCGCCGGATCCGACGGCGCCGAGCACCTGGGGAAGGGTTCCGGGCGTGACGACCTGGGTCTTGCCCGCGAGGCGGCGCAGGGCCGCGGAGTGCAGCACGCGTGCGCGGTCGCGCTGGAAGGCGGTGCGGCCCGGTCGTTTGTCGGGCTCGGCGGCCCAGCGCTCGACGGCCGACAGGTCGTACTCGTCATGGGCCGTGTGGTTCTCGTGGGCCTGTGGTGCGGTGTCTTCGGGTGCCTGCCGTGCGGTGTCTTCGGTCCTCGGTGCCATGCCTTCCATGCACCGACAGTAGACGCAGGCGGTGACAATCGGGGCGGGAGCGGCGTCGGCGCGGTGCCGGGCGCGGGGAGGAGCGCCGGGTTCAGGCCGGGATCAAGGTGCGCTCCGGGGCGGACTCGGGGGCCGCTACGGCCTGGTCGTAGCGGTGCAGGACGAGGCGGGCCATCGCCGGGTGGTCGCCCAGCGGTGCGGCGCAGATCCAGGGGGCCTGCTCGGCGCACTGCGTGGCGAAGCGGCCGGGGGCGGTGAAGTACGAGGCGACGGCGATCCGGTGGCGGCCCCGGGCGGCCAGCGCGCGCACGGCGGCGGGGACGGTGGGCGCGGCGGCGGAGGCGTAGGCCGGGACGACCGGGACGCCGAGGCGTTCGGCGAGGAGCTGGGCGGTGCGGCGGGTGTCGGCGGCCGAGTCCGGGGCACGGGACCCGGCGGACGCGAGGACGACGGCGCTCGCGCGGCGGGCGGCGTCGCTCATCCGGGTGCGCCATCCGGCCTCCACGAGGCGGGCGTAGAGGGTTTCCACGAGCAGCGGGTGCGGACCGAGCGGGCCGGCGACACGGGCGTTCAGGCCGGGGACGGCGGCGGCGGTCTCGGGGATGTCGCGCCGGACGTGGTAGCCGCGGCCGAGCAGCAGCGGTACGAGGACGGTGTCCTGCCGGCCGGCCAGGGAGGCGAGCGTGTCGCCGAGGAGGGGCTCGTTGAGCTCGATGTGGCCGAGGTGCACGGGCAGGTGCGGGCGCAGCTCGCGGACGCGTTCCATCAGGGTGCTTACGGTGGCGAGCGCGCGCGGGTCACGGCTGCCGTGGGCGACCAGGACGAGAGCGGGCGGCGGCGGCCGGCGGGTGCCGTCGGGCGAGACGAGAGCGAGGCTGCTGCCGAGCTGGCCGGCGATCCGGTTCAGGAGCTGCGCCGCGTTGCCGAGGTGGCCTTCGAGGTCGGCGCCGCGGGGCGGCGGGCCGCCGAGGCCGTGGGAGAACGCGTCGCGAGAGGGGTTCGAGGCCGTCATACGTCGATCCTGGCGGGAGGAAGTTGCCGGGCCGTTGCGTGGGCGTGTCGGACGTTTTCCAGCGGTTCACCGAACGGCGGCGGCGCACTGTGAGGGTTCCCACCTGCGGCTCTCTCCTGCCGGAAAGCCCAGGCCGGGACATCCGGGCGAACCGAACGGCCCTACGATGCGTCTTCATCTGCTGAACGGGCACGCGGGACCCGCGTGGAATCCGGCGCCGGCCCTCCCGGGGACACGGGCCCGCGCGCCGTCGCGAGTGACGACACCTGGGGGACATCGATCATGCCGCGTCTGCCGCGCCCGAAGCGCCCGAGCTTCCGCAGACCCCGCCTGCCACGCCTGCCGCGTACGCGCAGGGGGCAACGGCGGGCCGTGCAGGCGCTGATGCTCCTGTGCGTACTGGCGCTGCTCCCGGCGACCTGGCTGTACGTGTCGACGGGCGACCGGCTGCGGACGACGGCGGACGCCCCGCGCACCGAGGTCGCGATCGTGTTCGGCGCGGGCCTGTGGGACGGCGAGCCGTCCCCGTATCTCGCCCACCGCCTGGACGCCGCGGCGAAGCTGTACCGGGCCGGCCGGGTCGAGGTCGTCCTCGTCACCGGCGACAACAGCCGCGAGGACTACGACGAGCCGGACGCGATGCGCGCCTACCTCACCGCGCACGGGGTGCCCGGCCGGCGGATCGTCAGCGACTACGCCGGCTTCGACACCTGGGACTCCTGCGTCCGTGCCCGGAAGATCTTCGGTGTCCACGAGGCCGTCCTGATCAGCCAGGACTTCCACATCCGCCGGGCTCTCGCCCTGTGCCGGGCGGCGGGGGTGCGCTCGTACGGCATCGGCGTGGCCGCCAAGCACGACGCCACCTGGTACTACGGCAACACCCGGGAGATCTTCGCGGCGGGCAAGGCCGCGCTGGACACGCTGTTCGAGCCGGATCCGCATTTCCTCGGTCCGAAGGAGCACGGGGTGACCCGGGCTCTGGCAGCGGCCCGCTAGGTCGTGTCCACCGGGAGATCTCACCGCGGGCACGGCGTCGGCGGGAGGTCTCCGCACCGGCCGTGTAACGCCTGCCTCCCCGGCGCGTAACACGCCCGCCGCAGGCTGGGGGCCATGACGGCCTCCGTGACGCCCACCCACTGCCCGTACTGCGCCCTGCAGTGCGGGATGAACCTGACGCCCGCGCCGGGCGGCGGCGTCACGGTGACCGAGCGTGCGGACTTCCCGGTGAACCGGGGCGCGCTGTGCGGCAAGGGGCGCACGGCGCCCGCGCTGCTGTCGTCCCGGGTGCGGCTCACCTCGCCGCTCGTGCGCACCGGGGGCGTCCTCAGGCCCGCGGGCTGGGACGAGGCCCTGTCCCGGATCGCCGGGGGCCTGGCCCGCACGCGCGCGGACCACGGGCCGGACGCCTGCGGGGTGTTCGGCGGGGGCGGACTGACGAACGAGAAGGCCTACGCCCTCGGGAAGTTCGCCCGCGTCGTCCTCGGCACCTCGCAGATCGACTACAACGGCCGCTTCTGCATGTCGTCCGCGGCGGCGGCCGGCATCAGGGCTTTCGGTCTCGACCGGGGGCTGCCCTTTCCGCTGGAGGACGTTCCGCGGACCGGATGTGTGATCCTCGTCGGCTCCAACCTCGCCGAGACGATGCCGCCCGCGCTGCGGTTCGTCACCGAGCTGAAGGAGAACGGCGGCACGCTGATCGTCGTCGACCCGCGCCGCACCCGCACGGCCGAACAGGCGGACCTGCACCTGGCACCGCGCCCGGGGACGGATCTGGCGCTCGCGCTCGGGATGCTGCATCTGGTCGTCGCCGAGGGGCGTACGGACGAGGAGTACATCCGGGACCGTACGAGCGGCTGGGAGGAGGCGCGGGCGGCCGCGATGGCGCACTGGCCGGAGTACGTGGAACGGATCACGGGGGTGTCCGTTCCCCAACTCCGCCATGCCGTGCGGATGTTCTGCGAGCCCGAGAACGCGATGGTCCTGACCGCGCGCGGTCCCGAGCAGCACTCCAAGGGCACCGACACGGTGGGCGCCTGGATCAACCTGTGCCTGGCCACCGGGCGTTCGGGCCGGCCGCTGTCGGGATACGGCTGCCTCACCGGGCAGGGCAACGGGCAGGGCGGGCGCGAACACGGCCAGAAGGCCGACCAGTTGCCCGGCTACCGCAAGCTCACCGATCCGGCCGCACGGCGGCATGTGGCCGAGGTGTGGGGCATCGACCCCGCCACGCTGCCCGGACCCGGGCGCAGCGCGTACGAGCTCCTCGACGCGATGGGGACGGACATCCGCTCCCTGCTGCTGATGGGGTCGAACCCGGTGGTGTCCGCGCCCCGCGCCGCGCACATCGAGGAACGTCTGAAGTCGCTGGACTTCCTCGCGGTCGCCGATGTCGTCCTCTCCGAGACCGCCGCCCTCGCGGACGTCGTCCTGCCGGTCGCCCAGTGGGCCGAGGAGACCGGCACGACGACGAACCTGGAGGGCCGTGTACTGCTCCGCCGGCGCGCGCTCACCCCTCCCGAAGGCATCCGCAGCGATCTCGAGGTGCTGCACGGACTCGCCGCGCTCCTCGGCGTGGAGAAGGGTTTTCCCGCCGACCCGGAGGAGGTCTTCGAGGAACTGCGCCGGGCGAGTGCGGGTGGTCCGGCGGACTATTCGGGGATCACCTACCGCCGGCTGGCCGAGGAGAACGGGGTGTTCTGGCCCTGCCCGGCCCAGGGGACTCCGGACGCGGCCACGGAAACCTCGGCGGCGGGCGGCTCCGGGCCCGACTCCGGCTCCGGCTCCGGCCTCGGCTCCGGCTCCGGCTCCGACTCCGGCTCCGACTCCGGCTCCGGCTCCGGCTCCGGCTCCGGCTCCGGGCAGCATCCGGGCACGCCGCGCCTCTTCCTCGAACGGTTCGCCACCGAGGACGGCCGGGCGCGGTTCGTTCCCGTGTCGCACCGGCCCGCCGCCGAGGAGCCGGACGACGAGTACCCGGTGCTGCTGACCACCGGGCGGGTGGTGGCCCAGTACCAGTCGGGGGCGCAGACGCGGCGCGTGGACGAACTCAACGCCGCCGCGCCCGGCCCGTACGTGGAGATGCATCCGCGGCTGGCCGAACGGCTCGGCGCGGCGGACGGGGACGCCGTGACGGTGGTGTCGAGGCGCGGCCGGGCCGTCGCACCGGCCCGGCTCACCACGGCCATCCGCCCCGACACCGTGTTCATGCCCTTCCACTGGCCCGGAGAGGGCCGCGCCAACACCCTCACCAACCCGGCCCTGGATCCGGTCTCCCGGATGCCGGAGTTCAAGGCGTGCGCGGTACGGGTGGAGGCGGCGCGGAAGGACTGACGGGGTGGGCGCTCCGCAGCTCGGGCCCGTCAGCGGGCGCTCGGGCTTTCCGGCCCGGACTTCCCGACGGTCCCGGGTGCTTCCGTGGAACCCGAGCCGGGGTGCTTGCCCGGCTCGGGAGCCTGCGTCGAGCAGGAGCTGAGTCCGATGCCCAGGGTGGCGCCGACGGCCGCCCCGCTGAGCGCGAGGAGACGTCGTCGGGTCAAGTCGCGGTCGGCCATGGCCGCACCCTAGGCGCGGGACGGGCCACGGCTCCGGGGGCGCACGGAACGGCCACCCGCACGGGTGCACGTGGCGAACAGCGGTCACACCCCGGCCCCGCCCAGCCGCACAGGTGCGTCAGGCACGGCGGCACGCCCAGGGCCTCTCCCCCCGCCCACGCGCGCCGGGGCACGGCCGGCACGTCCCGCCCGCTCCCCCGCCGCACGGGCGCGCTTCAGCCGGCCCCGCCCGCCGGACCGTCTCCCCCGTCCACGGCCCCATGCCCGTCCCCGTCCCTGCCCCTGTCCCCGTCCCTGTCCCCGCGCCAGTCCCCGTCCTCGATCAGCTTGCCGCCGGACCGCAGGCGGGCCGCCACCGCGGGCGCGGCGACGTACACCCAGGCCCGCACGACCGTGACGCCGTCCGCCCGCACGGCGTCACGTGCGACGCGTTCGTACAGGCTGCGCGCGTCACCCGGCACGTACTCCTCCAACTCGTCCAGCTCCTGCAGCAGTTGCTCGTACGCCTCCGGCCGGGCGGTCACGATCTCGCCGCACACCGCGCCACCGGGTTCGTCGACGGCGTACGGGTATCCGGGTCCCGCGTACAGCGCGAGCCCGCGCATCCGTCCGGGCTCCTCGGAGCGGGTACGGCCGCGCAGGAACAGGTCGTGGTTGTGCTCGCCGGGCCGCAGGGTGCCGTAGACGAAGAAGGGCAACTCCGCTTCGCCGCGGGGGCCGACCGGGCTCAAGGGGCCGTCTCCTCCTCCAGCCAGCGCAGATAGTCCGGGCTTCCCGCCACGACCGGGGTCGCGATGATCTCGGGCGTGTCGTAGTCGTGGGCGTCCAGGAGATACGCCTCCAGCGCCGGGTAGCGCGCCGCGGTCGTCTTGAACTGGATCCGCCATTCGGAGGCCGTCTCCACGGCGCCCTCCCAGCGGTAGACGGAGGTGACCGGCCCCGAGATCTGGGCACAGGCCGCGACCCGCGCCGCCACCGCGCCCCGGGCCAGCGCCTCGGCCTTCTCCGCCGCGTCCGTCGTGGTCAGGACGGCCAGGCAGGCCGGCAGTTCCATGATCGCCTCCATTCGTGAGGGTACGGAAACGATTCTCGCCGCATCCCGCACGCACCAGGTAGGCGCTATGGACATGACATGTCATGCACCTTTAAATCGGATGCAGCTCCCAGCGCCTCCCCCACGGGCCCCACCCCCCACACGCCCTCCCCAAGGCACCTTTCCAAGGAGACCGATGAGTCGAATACGGCACATCCGAGGTTCCTCTCTCGCCACCGCCGGCGCCGCCGTGACCGCGGCCACCCTGCTGGCCGCCGCGCTCGCCCCGGCCGCGAACGCCGACAGCGGGCCGACCCGGGCGACCGCCGTCGAGAACGCGGCCTCGGTGCTGGCGGCCCACGCCGCGAGCCTGGGTCTCACCGCGGCTCAGCACACCACCGTCCGGGACGTCGTCGTCGACAAGGACGGCACCCAGCACGTGCGCTACGACCGGACCTATCGCGAACTGCCCGTACTGGGCGGCGACTTCGTGGTCCACCTGGCTCCGGACGGTTCGTACCGAGGCGCGAACCGCGCGACGAGCAAGGCCATTTCACTGGCCGACGTCACTCCGGAACTCTCCGGCGCGAAGGCGGCCGGCCTGGCGGTGAACGCGCTGCGCGCCGCCAACTCCGGTGAGGCGCTGAAGAAGGTGACGGCCAGACCGCGGCTGATCGTCGACGCCCTGCACGGAAATCCGAGGCTCACCTGGCGCACCGACGCGGTGGGCCAGGACCGGCTCGGCAACCCGGTCGCGCGCACGGTGCTGACCGACGCCCGCACCGGCGCGCGGATCGACGCGTGGGACAGCGTCGAGACGGCGACGGGCGACGGCAACTCGCTCTACAGCGGCACGGTTCCGCTGGAGACGACGCAGTCCGGATCGACGTACCAGCTGAAGGACCCGACGCGCGGGAACACGTACACGGGCGACGCGGCGAACAAGACGGACCTGTGCATCTTCGGGATCTGCATCAGCCGGGCGCCCGCGACGCTCTTCACCGACGCCGACAACCACTGGGGCACGGGCGCGACCTCGGACCGCTCCTCCGCCGCGGTGGACGCGCAGTACGGCACGAACGAGACCTGGGACTACTACAAGAACGTCCACGGGCGGAACGGCATCGCGGGCGACGGCAAGGGCTCGTACAACCGCGTGCACTACGGCAACAACTACAACAACGCCTTCTGGGACGACAGTTGCTTCTGCATGACGTACGGGGACGGGGACGGCTCGACGTTCGGGCCGCTCGTCGCACTGGACGTCGCCGGGCACGAGATGTCGCACGGCGTCACCTCGAAGACGGCCGCGCTGACGTACTCGGGCGAGTCCGGCGGCCTGAACGAGGCGACGTCCGACATCTTCGGAACCATGGTGGAGTGGTACGCGAACAACTCCTCGGACGCCGGTGACTACCTGATCGGCGAGGAGATCGTCCGCTCCGGCTTCGGCAAGCCCGCCCTCCGCTTCATGGACAAGCCCTCCAAGGACGGCAACTCGGCGGACTGCTGGAGCAGTTCGGTCGGCAACCTGGACGTCCACTACTCCTCCGGCGTCGCCAACCACTTCGCCTACCTCCTCTCGGAGGGCAGCGGGGCGAAGACCGTCAACGGCGTCGGCTACGACTCCCCCACCTGCAACGGCTCCACGGTGTCCGGCATCGGGCACGACAAGGTGGGCAAGATCTGGTACCGCGCGCTGACGGTCTACATGACCTCGTCGACGAAGTACGCGGGCGCGCGCACCGCCACGCTGAACGCGGCCAAGGACCTCTACGGAGCGGGCAGCGCCGAGTACGCCGCCGTGGCGGCGGCCTGGTCGGCGGTCTCCGTGGGCTGACCCGCGCCGGACGCCTTCCGGCCGTGAAGAGTCGCGAAGAGTCCGGAGCTCCCCCGGTCGCCGTGGGCAGGCGCCGTCAGGTTCGCCTGCCCACGGCTCCCGGGGAGCATGTCCGTCCCCGGCGGCCGATAGTCCTCCCGCACCGGCCGGTACACGCTCACGTACGCACCCGTCTTCGCGGTGACGGTGGAAACGTGTTCGAGCGGGCGTTTCGTCCGGCCCTCGGGGAAGATCCCCCCTCGGTAGGCGTGCGGGCCCGACGGGCGTGCCGGGGGGCCGGGGGCACCCGCGGGCCGCCGGGCGGGGGCACCCGCGGGGCCGGCCCGGGCCCCCGTCGGCGGACGATCCCGGACACCTGGCGGACAGGCCCGTACTTCCGGCGGATGAACTCAAAACTCCCCGGCGAGCGAGCCCGCACCCTCGGCGGACGGCCCCGGACACCCGGCGGACAACCCTTGGGTCACCCATTCACACCCCCGCCCCGGCTCCTTCGGATTCCCGTGCGCGGTACAAGGGGTTCACGCCGGTGACCTGCCGGAATGCCGGAGCTCCCGCCCCGCCCGGCGTTCCGTCTGACACCCGTTCACATCATTTCTGACGCTCCATCAGAGAGCGGTCGCGGTCATGTGCCACTTACCTCGGAAGGGCAGGGGTGCGACCGACGCTGCGGCACTTGGGGGTGCCGCGGGCCGTGCCCCCTCGGAGGAGCTGGCACGATGCGACGTACCGCCCGTCTGCTGACCGGTACCGCGCTCGCCGTCGCCGTCGCGGGGCTGGCCGCCGCGCCCGTGTACGGCGGGGACACCGGAAGCCTGGAGGTGTTCCCCTCCAGCGTCGTCCCCGGCGAGGACGTCACCGTCAACACGGCCGCGTGCGGCTCGGACGGCACCGCGAGCGGGGACGCGGGCGCGGTGGGCGGCGGTTCCTTCACCCTCGCCGCCAGCGCGCACGAGCACGACGCGATCGGTCAGTTCCAGGTGCCGCCGAGCGCGCAGCCGGGAACGTACGAGATCGTCGCGACGTGCTCGCACGGCCGGCGCGTCACCGGCGACCTCCTGGTGACCCTCGCCGCCACGCGCGAGCAGGTCCAGCCGCGCGGGCATGTGGACACGGGTGTCGGCGGCGCGCTGGGCCCCGACCCCGTTCAGACCGCGGCGGGAGTGGCGGCACTGGCCGTCGCCGCCGCGGGCGGTACCTGGCTCCTGCATCGCCGGGCGAGAGGCGACGGGATCTGACGGACACCCTCCGCTGTCCGTCCGCCGGTACCGCCGTCCCTCCCTCTCCGTGGCCCGACGCCCCTCGCGGCCCGGAGGGGGAAGGGACCGGCATCGTCGAACACCCCACGGCCGTCGCGGGCGCCGGCCGGTCCCACCCCGGAAGGGAACCCGTGAGGAGGCTCGCGTGCGCCGGGTCAGCAATGCCGTCATAGCGTCGGTCACGGTCGTCGCCCTGTGCTCGGGCGCCTGGCTGCTGGGCAGCGGCGCCGAGGCGCACCCGCCTCCCCAGCCGTCCGCGGCGCAGTCGGCGACCGCCGGAGACCGTGCGCGGTCCACCGGCCCCGCGATGCCCCACTCCCCGCCGGACCGCATCCGCATCCCCGCGATCGGCGTGGACGCCCCCCTGATCGGCCTCGGCCTCACCCCACAGGGCAGCCTGGACGTGCCGCCCGCGCAAAAGAAGAACCTGGCGGGCTGGTACGAGGCCGGGACCAGCCCCGGTGAACGCGGCACCGCGATCGTGGCCGGGCACGTCGACAACGCGGAAGGCCCCGCCGTCTTCTACGACCTGGGCTCGCTCCGCACGGGCAGCAAGGTCGAGGTGGACCGGCTCGACGGCAGAACGGCCGTCTTCACCGTCGACGCCGTCGAGGTGTACGACTCCCGTTCCTTCCCCGACGCGAAGGTGTACGGCGCCGCGCGCCGGCCCGAGCTGCGGGTCATCACCTGCGGCGGCAGCTACTCGCCGACGACGGGCTACCAGGGGAACGTGGTCGTCTTCGCCCATCTCACCGGCAGCAGCCGGTAGCCCGGGGTGAGCCGCGCAAGGTCGCCGGGGGCCGGGCGGACCGCGGGCCGCCGCCGGCAGTCAGCGCGAGCCACCGACTACCGCCGTGGGCTCAGGCGAGCCGCTGACGCTGCCGAGATCCGGGGTCAGGCGAGCCACTGACGGCTGCCGAGGCCCGGGTTCAGACGAGCCACTGACGGCTGCCGAGGCCCGGGGTCAAGCGAGCCACTGACGGCTGCCGAGGCCCGGGTTCAGGCGAGCCACTGCTGGTACGCCAGGTTCGCCACCAGCGCGAACACCACCGTCAGCAGGACCGCCCGGACGAACCCGCTGCCCTGCTTGAGCGCGGTCCGCGCCCCCACCATGCCGCCCGCCAGATTGAACACGGCCATCAGGGCGGCCAGCTCCCAGAACACCGTGCCCTTCCAGGCGAAGGTCGCGAGGGCGCCCGCGTTGGTGCAGCAGTTGACGATCTTTGCGGTGGCGGAGGCCGTCACCAGGTCGAGGTGGAGCAGCGCGGTGAGGGCGAGTACGAGGAACGTGCCCGTGCCGGGGCCGATGAGCCCGTCGTAGAAGCCGATGCCGAGGCCCGCCAGGCCGATCGCGGCGAGGACGCGACGCGCGCTGACCGGGGTGGTCGGCGGCGCCGTGCCGAAGGCGGGCCGCAGGATCACGAAGGTACCGACGGCGAGCAGGACGACCATGACGACCGGCTTGAGCACGTCGGTGCTCAGCCCGGCCGCGACGAACGCGCCCCCGGTCGAACCGGCGAGGGCCGCGAGGCCGATCCGTACGGCCAGCCGCACGTCCACGGGTGTCTTGCGCGCGTACGTCACCGCGGCGCCCGTGGTGCCGACGATCCCGACCGCCTTGTTCGTGCCGAGCGCGTACGCCGCCGAGGTGCCGGCGGGCAGGCCGAGCAGCATGGCGGGCAGCAGGAGCAGCCCTCCTCCGCCGACCACCGCGTCGATCCAGCCGGCCGCCAGAGCGGCGGCACAGAGCACAAGAAGCATGGTCAGCGATATGTCGGGCATGATCGCGACCCTAAGCGACGGGTGGATGCGCGATGCACGGACCCCGGGAAGCTTGAGCGATTCCAGAGGTTCGCGCGGCGGATCACCGCGTCCGCCGGCCCGCTCCCCCGACACCTCGCTCGATACCTCGCTCCGTGCCCTCCCCCGCGCCCTCACACCGCCGCCCCGCCCCGGCTGAGGGCAGCGTTCCTCCCGGGAAACAGAGGTGATGCCACCGGGTAACACCGGCACCGCACGGTGTGGTCATGACCTCGAATACGCGTGTGGTGGTGATCGGCGCCGGCCTCGCGGGCGTCCGGTTCGCCCGGCGGCTCGGTGAGCTCGGAGGGTCCGCGCTGGTCGTCGGCGAGGAGGAGCACCGGCCCTACAACCGGGTGCTGCTCGCCGAGGTGCTGGCCGGACGCTACGAGCCGGAGGTGATCTCGCTCCCGGCCCCGCCGGAGCTGGTCCGCGCCCGGGTCACCGGCATCGACCGCCTCGCGCGGACCGTGCGCTGCGCGGACGGTACGGAGATCGCATACGACACGCTGGTCCTGGCCACCGGCTCCAACCCGGTGCTGCCGCCGCTGCGCGGCCTGTTCACGGACATGTACCTCGCATCGACACACCGGGCAGGCGATCCGGCCCGCTCTTCCGGCCGGGGGTCCGGGGGTCGTCCCCCGGGAAGGCACAGCACTCCCGACCACGAACTGCCCGAGGGTGTCCACGCGTTCCGCACCATGGACGACTGCCTTGGCCTGTCGAAGGCACTGCGGCCGGGGGTACGGGCGGTCGTCGTCGGCGGCGGTCTGCTGGGCGTCTCCGCCGCCCGGGCGCTCGCCGTGCGCGGCGCCCAGGTGGTCCTCGCCCAGCAGGCCGAGCGGCTCATGGAGCGCCAGCTCGACCCGAGCGCCTCGAAGCTGGTGCTGCGGCATCTGCTCGACCTCGGCGTCGAGGTGCACACCGAGTGCCGGGTACGGGACGTGCGCTGCCTGGGCGGCGCGGTCCGCTCGGTGGAACTGGCCGACGGCTACGCGCTCGACGCCGACCTGGTGGTGCTGGCCTGCGGGGTGCGTCCGCGCGCGGGCCTGGCCGAGGAAGCCGGTCTCGCCGTCCACAAGGGCGTCCTCGTCGACGACGAACTGCGCACCAGCGACCCGCACATCCGCGCCCTCGGGGACTGCGCCCAGCACGACGGCACGGTCTACGGTCTCGCCGCCCCCGCCCTCGAACAGGCGGACCTGCTGGCCGAACTGCTCGCGGGGGACGCGAACGCCCGCTACTCCGGCACCCGTTCCCTGACCCGGCTCACCCTGACCGGACGGGACGCCCCCTCCGGACGCACGCCCTCCGGCCTCGCCCCCTTCGACCTGGCCGCGTTCGGCGAGACCGAACCACGCCCGGGCGACGACGTCGTCCAGCTCACGGACGCCACCCGCGGCACCTACCGCAAGGTCGTCGTCCGCGACGACCGCCTGGTCGGCGGAGTTCTCGTCGGCGAACTCGGCACCGTCGGCGCGCTCGCCCGCGCCTGGGAGGGAGCCGAGCCGCTCCCCGCGGACGGCGCCCCCCTGCTCCACCTGCTCACCAACGATGGAGGCTCCTGATGTCCACGACCGCTACCGACGGGGGCCGGCCCCGCCCCACGATCGTGCTCGTCGGCCACGGCATGGTCGGCCAGCGCTTCCTCGAAGCGCTCGCCGAACGCGGTCTGACCGCCACACACCGCGTGGTCGTGCTGTGCGAGGAGCCGCGCCCCGCCTACGACCGCGTCGCCCTCACCTCGTACTTCTCCGGGAAGACCCCCGAGGACCTCTCCATGACCGACATGGAGTTCATCCACGAGCACGGCATCGAGCTGCACGTCGGCGACGCGGCCGAGTCGGTCGACCGGGCCGCGCGCACCGTGACGGCCAGGTCCGGTCTGACGGTCGGCTACGACACCCTCGTTCTGGCCATCGGCTCCTTCCCCTTCGTCCCGCCGGTCCCCGGCAAGGACGCCGAGGGCTGTTTCGTCTACCGCACGATCGACGACCTGCTCGCCATCGAGGAGTACGCGAGGTCGCGGGCGACGACCGGAGCCGTCGTCGGCGGTGGTCTGCTGGGCCTGGAGGCCGCGGGTGCGCTCAAGGGCCTCGGACTCACCAGCCACATCGTGGAGTTCGCACCCCGTCTGATGCCGGTGCAGGTCGACGAGGGCGGCGGGGCCGCGCTGCTGCGCACGATCGAGGACATGGGCCTGTCCGTCCACACGGGCGTGGGCACACAGGCGATCGTGGTCGGCGAGGACGGCGCGGTCACCGGTATGAAGCTCTCCGACGGCTCCGAACTCGCCACCGACCTGGTGGTGTTCTCCGCCGGTGTCCGCCCCCGCGACCAACTGGCCCGCGACTGCGGTCTGACGGTCGGCGAGCGCGGCGGCATCACCGTCGACGAGCAGTGCCGTACGGTCGCCGACCCGAGCGTGTTCGCGATCGGCGAGTGCGCGCTGGCGGCGGACGGCCGGGTGTACGGCCTGGTGGCGCCCGGCTACGAGCAGGCGGAGACGGCCGCGGCGACCATCGCCGAGGACGAGAGGGCGTTCACGGGCGCGGACCTGTCCACCAAGCTCAAGCTGCTCGGCGTCGACGTGGCGTCCTTCGGCGACGCCCACGGCACCACCGAGGACTGCCTGGACGTCGTCTACTCCGACTCCCGCGCGGGCCTGTACAAGAAACTGGTCATCGGCCGGGACGGCACACTGCTCGGCGGCATCCTGATCGGCGACGCGGAGGCGTACGGAACGCTGCGCGCCTTCACCGGCTCGGTCCCGCCGGTGTCCCCGGAGTCCCTGGTCCTGCCGGCGGGGGCGGGCGCCCCCGTGCAGCTCGGCCCGTCCGCGCTGCCGGACGAGGCGGTCGTCTGCTCCTGCCACAACGTCACCAAGGGCACGATCCGCGGCGCGGTGACCGAGCACTCCTGCACCACCGTGCCCGAGGTCAAGAAGTGCACCAAGGCCGGTACGGGCTGCGGCAGTTGCGTCAAGGTGCTGGGCCAGCTGGTCACCGCCGAGCTGGAGGCGAGCGGCGTCGAGGTCGACAAGGGCCTGTGCGGCTGCTTCGGGCAGACCCGCGAGGAGCTGTACGAGATCGTCCTGGCGCTCAGGATCGCCTCGTACCGGACGCTGCTGGACCGGTACGGCCGCGAGGACGCCCGGGGCGGTGACGGCTGCGAGGTCTGCAAGCCCGCCGTCGGCTCGATCATCGCCTCCCTCGCCCCCACGATCGGCGCCGACGGCTACGTCCTGGACGGCGAACAGGCCGCGCTCCAGGACACCAACGACCACTTCCTCGCCAACCTCCAGAAGAACGGCTCGTACTCGATCGTGCCGCGCATCCCCGGCGGCGAGATCACTCCCGAGAAGCTCATCGTGATCGGCGAGGTGGCACGGGACTTCGGGCTCTACACGAAGATCACCGGCGGTCAGCGCATCGACCTTTTCGGTGCGCGGGTGGAGCAACTCCCTCTGATCTGGGCACGGCTGGTGGACGCCGGCTTCGAGTCCGGGCACGCGTACGGCAAGTCGCTGCGGACGGTGAAGTCCTGCGTCGGACAGACCTGGTGCCGGTACGGCGTGCAGGACTCGGTGCGGATGGCGATCGACCTGGAGCTGCGCTACCGGGGTCTGCGGTCCCCGCACAAGCTCAAGTCGGCGGTCTCCGGGTGCGCCCGCGAGTGCGCCGAGGCCCAGTCCAAGGACTTCGGCATCATCGCCACCTCCAACGGCTGGAACCTCTACGTCGGCGGCAACGGCGGCGCGACCCCGCGCCACGCGGACCTGCTGGCCCAGGACCTGTCGGACGCCGAACTGGTCCGTCTGATCGACCGCTTCCTGATGTTCTACATCCGCACCGCGGACCGCCTGGAGCGCACCTCGACCTGGCTGGAGCGGATTCCCGGCGGCCTCGACCACGTCCGCGAGGTGGTCGTGGAGGACTCGCTCGGCATCTGCGAGGAGCTGGAGTCGCTGATGACCGCGCATGTCGCGAACTACCGGGACGAGTGGGCCGAGACCATCAACGACCCGGAGAAGCTGGGCCGGTTCGTGTCGTTCGTGAACGCCCCCGACACCCCGGACCCGGTCGTCGGCTTCGTTCCCGAGCGCGACCAGATCAAGCCCGACCTGCCGCTGCTCACCATCGGACACCGACCCCTGGAAGCCCTGGAAGGAAGTGCCCAGCGATGACCCTGGCACCCGAGACGACCCGGCCGACGACGGCCCTCACGCTCCAGCTCCTGCTGGAGGGCGGCTGGTTCACGGTCTGCGAGCTGTCCCTGCTGACTCCGGGGCGGGGCGTCGCCGCCCTCCTCCCGGACGGCCGCCAGGTCGCCCTGTTCACCGACCGCGCGGGACGGACGTACGCGATCGACAACCGTGATCCGTTCAGCGGGGCCGCGGTGCTCTCCCGCGGGCTGACCGGAACCCACCGGGGCCACCCGTTCGTCGCCTCGCCGCTGCTCAAGCAGCGCTTCGACCTGGAGTCCGGGCGGTGCCTGGACGACGAGGAGGTACGGGTGGAGACGTACGAGGTGCGGACCGCCTGAGCCGATCCGGTCCGGGCCGGGCCGGGCCGCCTGACCCGGTCCGGTCCGGGTCTCCCCGGGGTGCGGCCGGGGCGTCAGCCCTTGAGCCCCTCGTACGTGACACCCGTCAGCCGCTCCGAGGCGGCCCAGAGCAGCTCCGCCCTGGTGTCGTCGCGGGTCCGGCCGGCCCGCCAGGACGTCGCGGGCGAGCCGCGCCACATCGCGAACGACGGTCCGACGAAGGTGTCGGGCCGCACGCCGGGGGCGGTGGCCGCGTACAGCGACGGCAGGGCGCCGGCCTCGGCGCTCTGTGCGAAGACGCGGTTGCCGATCTCCATCAGCCGCTCGGCGCGCTTGCGCCCCTCCAGCCGGGGCCCGGCGGTCTGCAGGTTGGTGGAGGCGTACCCGGGGTGCGCCGCGGCCGCGACGACATCGGACCCGGCGGCGGACAGCCGCCGCGCGAGCTCGTGCGTGAAGAGGAGATTGGCGCTCTTGGACCGGCCGTAGGCGATCCACTTGCGGTACGGCTGCTTCTCGCTGTCGAGGTCGCCGAGGTCGATGTCCGAGAGCACGTGGACCATGCTCGACACGGTGACGATCCGCGCGCCGGGGGTCTTCGCGATCACCGGGAACAGCAGCCCGGTGAGCGCGAAGTGCCCGAGGTGGTTCACACCGAACTGCGTCTCGAACCCGTCGGCCGTCGTTCCGTACGGCAGCGCCATCACGCCCGCGTTGTTCACGAGCAGGTCGAGGCGGTCGTAGGAGAAGGAGTCCGCGAACTCCCTTACGGACGCGAGGTCCCCGAGGTCGAGACGGGCGAACTCCACCTCCGCCGCGGGCACTTCGGCGGCGATCCGCTCGGCCGCTTCCCTGCCGCGGGTCTCGCTGCGGCAGGCGAGCACCACCCGGGCCCCGCCGCGCGCCAGCTCGCGCGCGGTGACGAGACCGAGCCCGCTGTTGGCCCCGGTGACGACGGCGACCCGCCCCCGCTGCCCGGGCATGTCCTTCGCACTCCAGCCACCCATGCCCCACTCCTCCCACTGCCTCACCGTCGACCCCACCCTACGGACGCCGCTCCGCCCGGCGCACACCCCTCCGGATCCCGTACCGCAAGCCTGCCCCGATCACCTTCCAAGTCCCGCACTCCGTGAGGACGACACCGAGCCCGGCGCCCGCGTTGCGGGGGGCACCGACCAGGTGAAGAGTGGAATGTGGGCCCGGTCCGCAACGGATGAAGCAAGCACCCCGCGAAGCGCATCTGGAACCCCCATGGCCAGAACCTTCAGGCGACGCGCCGTCCACAGCGTCAACGCATCCCTCTTGGCTGCGGCACTCGCATTTCCCGCCGGTCTGACAAGTGCGACAGCAGCGCTCCAGGCCCCCAGCGCGAGCAGGACGTCGGCAGTCGGGACAACACCGCCTCCTTCACCGGGAGACAGTCCGCCTCCCTCGTCGACGCCGAGCAGCACGCCGACGCCCAGCGGCACGACCTCCACACCGAGCGGCACGCCTACGCCCAGCGGCACCACCTCCGCACCGACCGGTGCGTCGTCGGATCAGGAGCACACACCGAGCTCTGACCAGTCGTCACAGCCGCCGGGTTCCGGTGACACGGAGCAAGGGGATACCGACCCCCTCACGGAACAAAAGAAACAAATCGATGAAACCGCGGCGCGCCTGAACGAGACGAAGGGAACCGTTCCCGAGGAACTCACGCCGACCGTCGACGAATTGGCCACCACGCTCGAAGCGGTCAAGGACCCCGAGACGTCGCTGCGGGACCGGCAAGGGGTCATCGAGAGCGTCGAACATCTGACCATCGCGCTGACGGCCACCGGTGACGACAGCACACCTCCGCAGCTCCGGAAACAGCTGACCGCACTCGTGAAGCAGGTGTCCTCCGCCCTGAAGGTGGGATACGACTCGCAGGTGCCGTCCGAGACGCGGTCCTCCGTTCTCCTGGTCATGACGCGCACGACGTCCGCGCTGGACATGATCTGCGACTCCCGGACACCCGCGGAGCTGCGGGGACAGCTGCTGACGATTACGGGAGGGTTGAGCAGCGCGGTGACGGGGGGCTATCAGACGGCCTCGCTTCGGGGGTTCGAGGAACAGATGGGCGTCGCGCAGGCAGACGCCGCCGCCACCCCGGAAACGTCCCCGGCGAGCGCAGCCGCGGCAATGCCCCCGACGCACCGGAACGAGCTCGTTCGGGCCGTGTACGAGCAGAACGAGAAGCTGCAGGTGTTCAACAACCCCGAGTCGTCGTCGAAGGACCGGACCGAAGCCGAGAAGGACATGCGGGATCGGTCCGCTCGCATCAGCGACAAGCAGGAGGCGGCGGCCTCGGCCCAGGGACGGCCGAAGGACCCTCTCGGCAAGGCGGCCGAGACCTGTACCAACGCCATATTCAGATCGTCGGCGGGGAATGAACTCCCCGAGGAGCTGAAGGATCTGGTTCCCGGCAGTTGGCGTCCGGAAGGAGTCAAGGACTTCTGGAAGAGCAAGGAAAAGAGCGACATCCTGCTCGACGTCCTCGCCGAGTTGCAGAACAACGAGAACGTCCACGCACCGATCAAGATCGCACCGCTCATCATGGAGCTCGCCAAGGTCGTCCCGAGGGACCATCTGTGGTCCACCATCGGCCAGCGGGCTTCTTACTGCCGGTCGACCGCCTCTTACCTCGACGAGGACTACGGGGTCGCCGTCGGTACCTGGCTCGAATAACCCGGTGGTAGCAGAACAGGGGGCGGAGCAAGCAGCTCCGCGAGGGAGACCTCGTAACTCATATGCGCCTGCGTGGCCCCGTATCTTCCCCGCTCCCTCTTCTCCTTCTGCACCCCGCCCGTCTCCCCTTTGAAATCGTAGGGAGAGATCAACGAATCGGGGATGCGTCCCGGAGACCAGAACGCCGTCACATAGCGCGGCTTTCGCGTCAGATTGACTAGATTATCGTTGTGCCACACCCTCCCGTGGTAATAGATCTGCTGGAAGCACCCTTCTTCCGGAGGGCAGTAGTATCGTCTGTCATATTTGTCCCATGAATAATGGGGAGTTTTGAACTCCTCCACGTCGATCTTCCCTCGGTCCTTCCTCATGTATGAGATCGTCAGGTCGACGCTCAGGATGTCGTACTTGGCGTCCTTGGGAAGTTGGACCACATGCTTGCGCGTGTATTCTTCCCCGATTTCGAGCCGATTTCCGGGACCATAGAAATGCCCGCTGCTGATCGTGGTGTACACGAGGTGGTCGACATAGCGCTCCGCTTCCCCCGAGTCCTCGCCCCGCCGGCCAGCGCTCTCTCGCCACTCCCGCATCAGGTCCCTGTCGGCAGGGTATGTGGAGTACGCACCCCCTCTGCCGGAGACCGTGTAGCTGTCGTTCAGGATGTACACCGGAATCCCTCCGGTGTTCTTCATGTAAAGCGTCAGCGGGACCTGGAGAAACCCGAGCGAGCGATCCACCCGCGACCTTCCGAATTCCGCCTTCAGAGTGAGGTGCATCGGGGCCG
Source organism: Streptomyces sp. NBC_00386 (assembly GCF_036063235.1). NCBI lineage: Bacteria > Bacillati > Actinomycetota > Actinomycetes > Kitasatosporales > Streptomycetaceae > Streptomyces > Streptomyces sp. NBC_00386. The sequence goes on along the minus strand of NZ_CP107950.1, from coordinate 6,409,207 downwards.
CCGCAGGCTGGTACATGGTCGAATACGCCAGGCTGGTGCCGGTCAGGAGCGCGGTGGCGACCACTCCGGCCGCGAACCTCCTGGGCTGTGGGACTTCCTTCCACGATCTGTTCCGTACAAGAAGGCACAGGGCCCACAGAGACCAGCACCAAAGGGGCATGAACACCAGCACATAGGGCGTGAACTCCATCTCTTCGAGCCACATGAACAGCAGCAGACTGTCGGTGGCGAGCGCGATGAGCACGCCGAGCAGGACGATCGCCCCGGAGGCACGGAACTGTCGTTTCCCCCCGTAGTCGAGTGCCGCGACGGCCGCCGCGCCCTGCACCGCACCCGACAGGACGAACACGATCCCATTGATCCGTTGCGCGAAGGTCAGGGCCCCGAAGGCGTCGGGCCCCCCGACCACCGAGCTGAGGGCCATGGACGCGAGCAGCCCGGCCACCATGAGCACGGTGACCGCGTGCCGTCTCCCCGCGCGGTCGGGCCACGTCCCGCTGTCACCTCCGCGCCAGCAGACGGCTGCCGGATCCTCCAGATCCAGGTCCTCCGGGTGACCGAGGCGCCCGAGGATCCTCCGCAGTCCGGCTGCCGACCAGGCACGGCCCACCGTCTCTCCGCCCACGACGACCCGCCGCAGCCCACGGCTGTCCGGCGGCTCGACAACGACCCAGGGACGGATGCTCATGGACCCAGGCTGGAACCCGCGACGACCCGGTGCACGCGGAGCTACCCCGTTCGGCTCCCCGGAGCACCCGGGGTGCGGCACGCACGTCCGCCCGCTGTCAGCCGACGCACACGTTCTTGTCGGCATGCGACTGCGGGATGCCGGCCGGGGGCTTGGCCGAGCCGGTGAGAGGCACTCCGGGGCCTTGGAAGTCACGTCCGAGAGTGAGTGTCATGTCGGTGCCGGGTCCTGAGCCGTCCTTGCCGGGGTGGAGCGCCGAGGCGGGCAGGCCCATCATCGCGGCGAGGGCCCGGGCCTGGTCGGCCTGGTCGGGACCGTAGGCCAGGGTCGTACGGTCCTGCCGCGCACCGGGGGCGTTGCCGCCGTTGGTGGAGTGGGCGACGCCCTTGATGTTCTGCAGCCACTGCAGGGTGGTCTGCGCCGAGCCCTGGGGACCGCCCCCGTTGTAGACGATGACCCGCACCCGCGACGGGTCCGCCTTGGAGCCCTGGAGCTTGGCGTCGGAGGCCGTGGGCTTCTTCGTGACCTCGGTCAGCGAGACGTCGTTCTTGATCGCCGCGAGGAGCGCGGGCGCCCTGGTCTCGTCGACCACCACGGTCCTGTGATTCTTCCCCTCGGCCGGATTGTCGACGACCGGGAACGTCGTGAAGGTGATGTGCTCGGAATCGACCCGGTTGAGATCCTTGGCGAGGTCGGTGAGCTTGCCGACGCCGCCGATCCCGGTGTCCACCGTGAGCGACTTGGTGGCCGCGTTCGCCAGTTTGAAGAGCTTCCCGGGATCGGTGAGGGTATTGCGGGACTTCATCTGACGGATCATCGAACCCAGGAACTGCTTCTGCAGGTCGATGCGGTCCAGGTCGCTGCCGTTCTTCAGCGAGTGACGGGTCCTGACGAACTGCAGAGCCTGTTCGCCCTGGACCGTGTGCGGGCCGGCGGCCAGGTGCAGATGGGAGCCCTGGCCCTGGCGGTCCGTGTCGTCGATGGCGTGGGTGAGGCAGATCGGGACGCCTCCGACAGCCGTCGAGAGGGTCTTCACGGCCTCGAAGTTGACCAGGACGAAGTGGTCGACCGGCAGGCCGGTGAGTTGGCTGACGGTCCGCATGGTGCAGCCCGGGTCGCGGCCCGCCTGCCCGAGGCTCTCGTTGAAGCGCGGGCTGAACGCCGCTTCGGGCGTCCCCTTGATCGTCTTGGTGGAGCCGTCCTTCTGCTTGGTCGGGCAGTCCGGGATGCCGGTGACCATGTCGCGCGGAATGCTCATCGCCGTCGCGTTCGACCGGTCCTTCGCCACGTGGAAGAGGATCGTGGTGTCGGCGTGCCCCGGGCTCCCGGCGTCACCGTACTTCCCGCCCAGGCCTATTCGGCTGTCGGTGCCGATGACCAGGATGTTCACCGCGTCGTTGCTGGTCGCGTTCTTGCTGCCCGCCGTGCCGACGTCCACCGTGCTGATGTTGTCGTTGAAGTGCCGGTACAGCATGTAGGCCCCGGCACTGCCCGCCAGCAGCACGAAGCCCAGCGTCCCTGCGGTCCACGTCAGGACCTTCCGCTTCGTGGACCTCTTGGCCTTCCGGGACCTCACCGCGCCGCCGCGGCGAGTGCCCTCGCCCGGCTCCGGGACGGGCCGCCGTTCCCCCTCGCGGCGCACGCGACTCCTTCGCTGCCCCGGCACCGTGGCGGCCGGCGCGCCATCGGCTCCTGTCCGCAGCCGGTACTCACCGCTCTCCGGGTCGAGGACCCACTGGTCCGCGGGGTCGATGCTGCTGCCACCTTGCGTGTCCACGGTCCTCCGTCTGTGCTGCGCCGCCCCGGGGTCCTGCCACCCGGCCCCTGCCGGATCCACCCCGCGGCCGACCTCGGGATGCCCGTTCAGACATTCGAATGCGGCCGATGGTTGCACTCGGGCGACGCACAACAGCCCTACCGGCCAGGGCGCTTGACGGAACCCACGAGGTCTACGGCGGCAACCCGAAACTGCGGTCCGCGTTGGAGGATCGGCGTGGTCCACCGGCTGAACTCCATTTCCACGACCGGGGAAACCGGACAGGCCGGCTCGGGGTCGGTCATGACATCGGCCGTCCGCCGGCTCATCTCGGTCGTCATGGATTTCATCCTCCGAGGTAGTTACTTTCCTCTAGGTACCTACTGTGCCGAGCTTGTTAGCGTCGCCGTCATCGCGAGAAACCACAGGAAAGATGCGGGAGTTGAACATGATCGTGGTGACGGGTGCCACCGGGAACGTCGGGCGGTCGCTGGTGCAGGCCCTGGCGGTGGCCGGGGAGCGGGTGACGGCGGTGTCGAGGGGGACAGCCCCAGTGGACCTGCCGAGGGGGACCGGACATGTGTCGGCTGACCTGACCGCGCCGGAGACCCTGCGGGCCGCCCTCGACGGCGCCGAAGCCTTGTTCCTGCACGACGGCGGCGCGGGTGGCCACGGGCTCGACCCGCGAGCCGTCCTGGACGAGACCAGGAAGGCAGGGGTCCGGCGGGTGGTACTGCTCTCCTCGCAGGGCGTGGTGACCAGGCCGGAGTCGCCCTCGCACGGAGGCGTCATGCGGGCGATCGAGGAAGCGGTGCGAGAGTCGGGCCTGGCCTGGACGATCCTGCGGCCCGGCGGCTTCGCGTCCAACGCCTTTGCCTGGGTGGAGTCTGTACGCGCCGAGCGGACCGTCGCCGCGCCGTTCGGTGAAGTCGCGATCCCGGTGATCGATCCGGCGGACATCGCGGAGGTCGCGGCCGTGGCCCTGCGCAAGGACGAACACGCGGGTCACGCATACGAGTTGAACGGGCCCGCGGCCGTAACGCCCCGGCAGCAGGCCGAGGCGATCGGCGCGGCCCTCGGCGAGCCGGTGCGGTTCGTGGAGCTGACCCGGACCAAGGCGCACGCACGGATGGCCGCGTTCATGCCGGAGCCGGTCGTAGAGACCACACTGGCCGTCCTCGCCGAGCCCAACGCCGCCGAGCTACGGCTCAGCCCGGACGTCGAGCGGGTACTCGGCCGCGCGCCCCGCCCCTTCGCCGAGTGGGCCCGCCGTAACGTCGAAGCCTTCCGGTAAGAAGTGACGCGTGCGCCTCTGCCCACCTCGGCTCAGGGGGGGCGGAGGCCTTTTCATTCCTTCTCAGACCACCACCAGCCGCCCCATTCAACGCCAACTCGCCTGGTCAGCAACGTACCTCGACAACCCCCGCAGACCATGCCCGAAAGGGCGGCACCCCCGCACAGGGTGCCGCCCTTTCTCGTGGGCCGGGGCCGCCGCCCATCGGTGTTGAGGGTCGGGGACAGGCGGCGGACCCGGGGTCCGGTGCTCGGGGGCTAGCGGTGGTCGCTGCCCTTCGAGCTGGAGGCCGCGCGGCCCGCTTCCAGGCGGGCGACCGGGATGCGGAACGGGGAGCAGGAGACGTAGTCGAGTCCGACCTCGTGGAAGAAGTGGACCGACTCGGGGTCACCGCCGTGCTCGCCGCAGACGCCGAGCTTCAGGTCGGGGCGCGTCTCGCGGCCGGCCTTCACCGCGGACTTGACCAGGGAGCCGACGCCGTCCTTGTCGATCGTCTCGAACGGGCTGACGCCGAAGATGCCCTTCTCCAGGTACGCCGTGAAGAAGGAGGCCTCCACGTCGTCGCGGCTGAAGCCCCACACCGTCTGGGTGAGGTCGTTCGTGCCGAAGGAGAAGAACTCCGCCGCCTCGGCGATCTGGCCGGCCGTCAGCGCGGCCCGCGGCAGTTCGATCATCGTGCCGATCGCCAGCTTCAGGTGCACGCCGGTGGCCGCCTCGACCTCGGCGATGACCTGGTCGGCCTCCTCGCGGACGATCTCCAGCTCCTGGACGGTGCCGACGAGCGGGATCATGATCTCCGCGCGCGGGTCGCCCTTGGCGTTCTTGCGCTCGGCGGCCGCCTCCGCGATGGCCCGTACCTGCATGGTGAACAGGCCGGGGATGACGAGGCCGAGACGCACACCGCGCAGGCCCAGCATCGGGTTCTGCTCGTGCAGCCGGTGCACGGCCTGGAGAAGACGGAGGTCGTTCTCGTTGGAGTCCTTGCGGGACTCGGCGAGCGCGACCCGCACCGACAGCTCGGTGATGTCCGGCAGGAACTCGTGCAGCGGCGGGTCGAGGAGACGGACGGTGACCGGGAGGCCGTCCATCGCCGAGAACAGCTCCACGAAGTCCTTCTTCTGGAGCGGCAGGAGCGCCTTCAGCGACTCCTCGCGCTCGGCCTCGGTGTCCGCGAGGATCAGGCGCTCGACCAGCCCACGGCGGTCGCCCAGGAACATGTGCTCCGTGCGGCACAGACCGATGCCCTGGGCGCCGAAGCGGCGGGCGCGCAGCGCGTCCTCGGCGTTGTCGGCATTGGCGCGTACGCGCAGGCTGCGCTTGCGGTCGGCGAAGGCCATGATCCGGTGGACGGCCTCGACCAGTTCGTCGGCGTCGTCGGCGCCCGCGTGCATCCGGCCCTCGAAGTACTCGACGACCGGGGACGGGACGACGGGGACCTCACCGAGGTACACCTTGCCGCTGGAGCCGTCGATCGAGATGAGGTCGCCCTCCTCGACGACGTGCCCGCCGGGCACGGTCATCCGGCGGCGCTTGGTGTCGACCTCCAGCTCCTCGGCACCGCAGACACAGGTCTTGCCCATGCCGCGGGCGACGACGGCCGCGTGGGAGGTCTTGCCGCCGCGCGAGGTGAGGATGCCCTCGGCCGCGATCATGCCGTCCAGGTCGTCGGGGTTCGTCTCGCGGCGGACCAGGATGACCTTCTCGCCGGAACGGGACCACTTCACCGCGGTGTACGAGTCGAAGACCGCCTTGCCGACCGCGGCGCCCGGCGACGCGGCGATGCCCCGGCCGACCTGCTGGACCTTCGCGTCCTCGTCGAAGCGCGGGAACATCAGCTGCGCGAGCTGGGCGCCGGTCACCCGCTGGAGCGCCTCCGCCTCGTCGATCAGACCCTGGTCCACGAGCTGGGTGGCGATGCGGAAGGCCGCGCCCGCCGTGCGCTTGCCGACCCGGGTCTGGAGCATCCAGAGCTGGCCGCGCTCGATGGTGAACTCGATGTCGCAGAGATCCTTGTAGTGGTTCTCCAGGGTCTCCATGATCTGCATGAGCTGGTCGTACGACTTCTTGTCGATCGACTCCAGCTCGGCGAGCGGGACCGTGTTGCGGATACCGGCGACGACGTCCTCGCCCTGGGCGTTCTGGAGGTAGTCGCCGTAGACGCCCTGGTGGCCGGAGGCGGGGTCGCGGGTGAAGGCGACGCCGGTGCCGGAGTCGGGGCCGAGGTTGCCGAAGACCATCGAACAGATGTTGACGGCCGTGCCGAGGTCGCCCGGGATGCGCTCCTGGCGGCGGTAGAGCTTGGCGCGGTCGGTGTTCCAGGAGTCGAAGACCGCGTGGATGGCGAGGTCCATCTGCTCGCGCGGGTCCTGCGGGAAGTCCCGGCCGGCCTCGGTCTTGACGATCTTCTTGAACTTGGTGACGAGCTTCTTGAGGTCGGCCGCCTCGAGGTCCGTGTCGACGGTGACCTTCTTGAGGTCCTTCGCCGCGTCCAGAGCCTCCTCGAAGAGCTCGCCGTCCACGCCGAGGACCGTCTTGCCGAACATCTGGATGAGACGGCGGTAGGAGTCCCACGCGAAGCGGTCGTCGCCGGCCTGCCGGGACAGGCCCAGCACGGACTTGTCGGAGAGGCCGATGTTCAGGACGGTGTCCATCATGCCGGGCATGGAGAACTTGGCCCCGGAGCGGACGGAGACGAGCAGGGGGTCGTCGGCCTGGCCGAGCTTCTTGCCCATCTTGGCTTCGAGGGCCTCGAGGTGCGCACTCACCTCGTCACGCAGTGCCGCCGGCTCATCGCCACTGTCGAGGTAGGTCTTGCACGCCTCGGTGGTGATGGTGAAGCCGGGCGGGACGGGAAGACCCAGGTTGGTCATTTCGGCGAGGTTGGCGCCCTTGCCCCCGAGCAGGTCCTTGAGGTCCCTGTTGCCCTCGGTGAAGTCATAAACGAACTTCGCTCCACCAACGCCGCTTTCGGCTACGTGGGGATCTTTGTTTTCCGACACGAGTCTCGACTCCTCGACGTCGCGGTGGCTGCCCTGACGACGGGGAACATACCCAGATCGAAGGCACCTGGGTACGTCCACTTGCGCGTCATGTGCCTGTAACCACTCGTCCGCCACCAGATCCAAAGTCAAGGCTTGGCAAGTCATCGAGTGCCGATGTTTTCACTTCTTGAACGAATCAACGCCCACAGACCACTCTTTTTGCTCAAGTGAGCAAGCTCGGGCACGTCTGAGTTTAATCGATGAACGATCAGAGGGTGGCACTGAGTGCCACCCCTTAGGGAAGTGCAGTCGCACAAGATCCGCTCATCTGAGCGTGACCCCTATCAAGGGTGGCGAGAATCACGCCACCCGGAGGAGTCAGATTTCATCATCCGGACCACGATCCGGGGCGCGACACACGGAGATACGAGCACGGCCCACGGATGTCTCACACGGATGCCGCGCCGCGATGCCCGCGCGTATGACCCGGCCGCGATGCCCGCGCGGGTGACCCGGAACGGATCACCCGCGAACGCACGGCCCCGCCGTCACACCCCGAGAGCCGCCAGCCGCTCCTCGGCCCGCTCCGGCGCGTACAGGTGCTCCACGACCAGCGCGCCCGCGCCCACGAGGCCGGCCCGCTCGCCGAGCCGGGAGGTCACCACGTCCAGATGAGCGGTGGAACGGGGCAGCGCCCGCTGGTACAGCAGTTCCCGTACGCCCGTGAGGAACGGGGTTCCGGCCAGATCCCCGGCGATCATCAGCACGCCCGGATTGAGCAGCGTCACCACGGTGGCCAGGACGTCCCCGACCCGGCGGCCCGCCTCCCTCGCGAGCGCCGTCGCCTCGGGGTGCCCGGCCGCCAGCAGCTCGCGCACGTCCGAGCCGGAAGCGGCCGGGACCCCTGACTCCGCGAGCCTGCGCGCCACCGCGCCGCCACTGGCCACGGCGGCCAGACAGCCGTACGAGCCGCACCGGCACAGCGCCTCGGCGCCGACCCGGATGTGCCCGATGTCGCCCGCGCCGCCGTCGACGCCCCGGTAGACGGTGCCGCCGACGACCATGCCCGCGCCGATACCGGTGGAGACCTTGACCAGCGCGAACGCCGAGCAGTCCGGATAGCCGGCGCGCTGCTCCCCGTACGCCATGAGGTTGGCGTCGTTGTCCACGAGCACGGGGACACGCGCGGCGCCGGTGCCCGCGTGTTCGGCGAAGGCGCGGCCCAGCCGGCCCCTTATGTCGTAGCCGTCCCAGCCCGGCATGATCGGCGGCTGGACCACGCGGCCGGTCTCGCTGTCGACGGGACCCGGCACCGCGAGCCCGATGCCGCAGACGGCGTCGGCCGGCCGGCCGGACTTCCCGACCAGCTCGGCGAACCAGCGTCCGAGCTCACCGAGGACCGCCTCGGGGCCGTCGTCGATCACCAGGGGTCCCGCGTGCTCGGCGAGGATCTCGCCCGTCAGGGTGAGGACGGCCGCCCGGCCGTGCCGGGTGTCGAGGTCGGCGGCCAGGACGACGGCGTGCTCGTCGTCGAACTCCAGGGTGATGGAGGGACGGCCGCCGAGGGGTGAGTCGACGGGACCGCCGGCTCCCTCGCGGAGCCAGCCCGCCCGGAACAACCGGTCCAGGCGCTGGCCGACCGTGGCCCGCGACAGACCGGTGGCCCGCTGGAGCGCCCCGCGCGTGGTGGCCCGGCCGCTGCGCACCAGTTCGAGCAGTTCTCCGGCGCTTGCCTGGTTCCCGGTCTTCACGGTCACTCCCCGCCTTTCTGTCATGCGCACCCTCTTGCGTTCCCCAACTCTGCATTACATATTGAGTTTTGCGTGTTAAATAGACGTAACCCTACGGCAGACACTGCCGAACCGGCCGGCCGGACGTCTTCGGGGAGACCTGAGTGGACAGCACAACCCAGCTCACCGCCCTGCACAGGGGCCCCATGGCGCCTGTGAGCACCACCGGGATCCCCCCGCGCGCCTCCGGCCCGCCCTCCCCGCCCCATGCGGCCGAGATCGTCCGGAGCGGAGCACCCGTATACGATCCCGGCGGACCGCCGGGGTCGCTGCACCTCAGGGCCTCCCGGGTGCTGGACGGCAACTGGACCGGAACGTCCACGGTGCCCTCCCGCGGTCTGTACCCGCACCAGTGGTCCTGGGACTCCGCGTTCATCGCGATCGGCCTGCGCCATCTGTCCCCGCTGCGGGCGCAGACGGAGCTGGAGACCCTGCTCGGCGCGCAGTGGGCCGACGGGCGTGTGCCGCACATCGTGTTCAACCCCTCCGTCCCGCTCGACGCCTACTTCCCGAGCCCCGACTTCTGGCGCTCCTCCACCGCCGGGCGCGCCGCGGGCGCCCCGCGCACGGTACAGACGTCGGGCATCGTGCAGCCACCGGTGCACGCGCTCGCGGTGTGGCTGGTGCACCGGGCGGACCCGGGACTGTCCAGGGCCCGCTCCTTCCTCTCCCGGATGTATCCCCGCCTGGCGGCCTGGCACCGCTATCTCCTGCACCGCCGGGACCTGGGCGGCGGCGGCCTCGCCAGCGTGGTCCATCCCTGGGAGCAGGGCATGGACAACAGCCCCTGCTGGGACGCCCCGCTCAGCCGCGTCACCCCGGCGTCGGCCCGCTCCTTCCGGCGCGCCGACCTCGACCACGGCGCTCCCGAGGACCGGCCGACGGATCTCGACTACGGGCGGTACGTACGGCTGGCCGCGGACTACCGGGACCGGGGATACACCGACGGCGGCGGCGAGTTCGCCGTCGAGGACCCGCTGTTCAACGCCCTGCTGATCGCCTCGGAGCACGCGCTGGCCGAGATCGCGCGGGAACTGGGCGCGACGGGGACGGCCCGGCACGCGCGCGCGGAGCGGCTGACGGCGGCGCTGGTGGAGCGGCTGTGGGACCCGGCGGAGGGCATGTTCTTCTGCCGCGACGAGCGGAGCGGCACGAGCGGCGGCGACGGCGACAGGACCGGCGCGGGCGGCGGAGCCGTTGGAAGCGGCGGGAGGGGCGGGCGTGGGGTGCTGATTCCCGAGCGCAGTGTCGCCGGGCTGCTGCCCCTCATCCTGCCCGCGCTGCCGCGCGACATCGCCGCCACGCTCGTACGGACCGCGGGCGGGCCGCACTTCGGGCTGGGCGAAGCGGCGCGCCTCGTGCCCAGCTACGACCTGACCGGCGAGGCGTTCGATCCGCACCGCTACTGGCGGGGACCCGCCTGGTTCAACACCAACTGGCTGCTGGAGCGCGGGCTGCGGCTGCACGGGGAGCACGGACGGGCGGACGCGCTGCGGGCCGCCCTGCTGGACACCGCCGGGGAGTCCGGGTTCGCGGAGTACGTGGACCCCTTCACCGGCGAGGCCTGCGGAGCGCTCGGGTTCAGCTGGACGGCGGCACTGACGCTCGATCTGCTGCACGAGCCCTCCGGGGCACCATCGGTCGTGTCCCCGCAGGGGCGCGACGCGTTGACCGACACGGCACCGGGCAACGGCGCCGGTAGTGCGGGACAGCGCACATTCGATTTCGGGGCGGACGCCAAGGGAGGGGACCGGGGATGACGGACCGGCATCATCTGCTCGTGCACGGTGGAACGTTCGCCGCCGTGGGCGACGGCGGGGACATCAGCGGAGTGCGGGGCGGCAGCTCTCCCGACGGGTTATTCGTTCGGGACGCCCGGCACCTCAGCCGCTGGCAGCTCACCGTGGACGGCGCGGTGCCCGAGGCACTCACGCCGGTCGCGGACGGTGACACGGCACGCTGCGTACTGGTGCCGCGCGGCGGCCGCAACGAGCCGCCCGCCTACACGCTCTTCCGTGAACAGGCCGTCGCCGAGGGCTCGTTCGTGGAGGCGCTACGCGTCACCAGCAATCGTCCGACGGCCACGACGGTGCGGATCGCGGTCACCGCGGACGCCGACTTCACGGATCAGTTCGAACTGCGCTCCGACCACCGCACGTACGCCAAGACGGGTGTCGTACGTCAGCGCCAGGTCCTGGACGACGGGGTGGAGTTCAGCTACCGGCGCGGGGAGTGGCGGTCCCGTACGACGGTCACCTCCGAACCCGCGCCGGACGGGGTGGAGGAGACGGGCACGGGCGCGCGTCGCCTCGTATGGACCCTCGACCTCGAACCGCACGGTTCGGCGGAGCTGGCGCTGCGCGTCGCGGCCCGTCCGCACGGCGCCACGCACGAGCCACGCGTCCCCGCCTCGCCCGCCGCGGCGGGCGAGCGGCTCCTCGCCCTGGAGGGCGAGTTCGCGCAGGGGGTGCCGTTCCCGACCGGCTGGCCCGAGCTGGCCGCGGCCTGTGCGCGCGGCCTGTCCGATCTGGCCGTCCTCCAGGTGCCGGCGACGGGCCTGGACGGCGAGGAGCTGCGGGTCCCCGCGGCCGGGGTCCCCTGGTTCCTCACCCTGCTGGGCCGCGACGCCCTGCTCACCTCGCTGTTCGCGCTGCCCTACCGGCCTCAGCTCGCCGCCGCCACCCTGCCCGCGCTGGCCGCCACCCAGGCGGTCGAGGTGGGAGCGGGCGCGGTCGCCCAGCCCGGCAAGATCGTGCACGAGGTGCGGCACGGCGAGCTGGCGCACTTCGGGCAGGTGCCGTACGGGCGTTACTACGGTTCGGTGGACGCGACTCCGCTGTTCCTGGTGCTGCTCGGCGCCTACACCGAGCACACCGGCGACATGACCCTGGCCCGCCGGCTGGAGCCCAACGCCCGTGCGGCGATCGGCTGGATGCTGGACCACGGCGGGCTGACCTCGCGCGGCTATCTCGTCTACCGCGCGGACGGCGGCGGCCTCGCCAACCAGAACTGGAAGGACTCCCCGGGCGCCATCTGCTCGGCCGACGGCAGCCGCCCCACCGGGCCGGTGATGGCGGCGGGCGCGCAGGGATACGCGTACGACGCGCTGCGCCGCACCGCCCACCTGGCCCGCACGGTCTGGGACGACGAGGTCTACGCGGCGCTCCTGGAACAGGCCGCCGCCGATCTGCGCGACCGTTTCCAGCGGGACTTCTGGATGAACGAGCACGCCTTCCCCGCGCTGGCGCTCGACGGCGAGGGGCGGCATGTCGACGCGCTCGCCTCGGACGCGGGTCATCTGCTGTGGTCCGGTCTGCTGGACAAGGAGTACGGCGAGCTGGTCGGCCGGCGGCTCCTCGAACCGGACTTCTTCTCCGGCTGGGGAGTACGCACGCTCGCTTCGGGCCAGCCCGCGTACCACCCGCTGTCGTATCACCGTGGTTCCGTCTGGCCGCACGACAACGCCCTGATCACCTTGGGGCTGGCGCGGTACGGACTGCACGACGAGGCCCGTACGGTGGCGCACGGGCTCGTGGACGCGGCCACGGCCGCGGGGCACCGCCTCCCCGAGGTCATCGCGGGCTACGGCAGGGACACCCATGCCGAGCCGGTGCCGTACCCGCACGCCTGCGTACGGGAGTCCCGTTCGGCGGCGGCACCGCTGGCCCTGCTCGCGGCGGTGGGCGGGGCCTAGGGCGGACACGCCCCAGGGTCTGTCCGCGCGCCGGGAGAACGGGCGTCGGGGGCGGCGCCCGGGGGTCGTCCGGTGCGCGCGTGGGCGACGCGCGTGCCGGACGGCAGGTGGATCAGCCGGCGGATCAGCCGCCGGAGGTGTCCAGTTCGGCGTCCTCGGACACGCCCGCGCAGTCGTAGGGGTCCTTGAGCCAGCCGTCCGGCAGCACGACCCGGTTGTTGCCGGAGGTACGGCCGCGCGGCCCGTCGGCGCCCGACGGCCACGGCTGGTCCTGGTCCAGCTCGGCCAGCCCGTCGGAGAGTTCGGCGAGCGAGGAGGTGATCGCGAGGCGCTTGCGCATCTCCGAGCCGACGGAGAAACCCTTGAGGTACCAGGCGACGTGCTTGCGGAAGTCGATGACACCGCGCGCCTCGTCGCCGATCCACTCGCCGAGCAGGGTGGCGTGGCGGATCATGACGGCCGCGACCTCACGGAGCGTCGGCTGCGCGTAGGCGTCGGGGCGGCCCTCGAAGGCGGCCACCAGGTCGCCGAACAGCCACGGCCGGCCGAGGCAGCCGCGCCCGACGACGACCCCGTCGCACCCGGTCTCGCGCACCATGCGCAGCGCGTCGTCCGCCGACCAGATGTCGCCGTTGCCGAGGACGGGGATCTCGGGCACGTGCTCCTTCAGCCGGGCGATGGCGTCCCAGTCGGCCGTGCCGCCGTAGTGCTGGGCCGCGGTGCGGCCGTGCAGCGCGATGGCCGTCACGCCCTCCTCGACCGCGATCCGTCCCGCGTCGAGGAAGGTGATGTGGTCGTCGTCGATGCCCTTGCGCATCTTCATGGTGACGGGCAGGTCCCCGGCACCGCTGACGGCCTCGCGCAGGATCGCGCGCAGCAGGTTGCGCTTGTACGGGAGGGCGGAGCCGCCGCCCTTGCGGGTGACCTTGGGGACCGGGCAGCCGAAGTTGAGGTCGATGTGGTCGGCGAGGTCCTCTTCCGCGATCATGCGGACGGCCTTGCCGACGGTGGCGGGGTCGACCCCGTAGAGCTGGATCGAGCGCGGCTTCTCGGTCGCGTCGAAGTGGATCAGCTGCATGGTCTTCTCGTTGCGCTCGACCAGCGCCCGCGTGGTGATCATCTCGCTGACGAACAGACCCTTGCCGCCGCTGAACTCGCGGCACAGCGTGCGGAACGGCGCGTTCGTGATCCCGGCCATGGGGGCCAGGACGACGGGCGGCTGCGCCTTGTGGGGGCCGATCGAGAGCGAGGAGTTCAGCGTGGAGTCCACCGTGGACGTGGGCGTGGGCATTACCCCATTGTGGCGTACCGCGCCGGATGCTCGCACGGAAGATCGTGTAGCAGTCATTAGTTAGACACACTATCGACAGCGACGTACCCTGACGGCATGCCTGAGCTCAGCCACCGTCACCGGATGCTGGTGCTCGCGATCTGCTGCATGAGTCTGCTGATCGTGAGCCTCGACGTCACGGTTCTGAACGTCGCCCTGCCCTCGATGCAGCAGGAGCTGCACGCGAGCGTCGCGGGGATGCAGTGGACCATCGACGCGTACACCCTGGTGCTGGCGTCCCTGCTGATGCTCGCGGGCTCCACCGCCGACCGCATCGGCCGGCGCAAGGTGTTCATGACGGGCCTGGTCCTGTTCACCATCGGCTCGGTGCTCTGCTCGCTGGCCCCGAACCTCGACACGCTCATCGTCTTCCGGATGGTCCAGGCCGTCGGCGGCTCGATGCTCAACCCGGTGGCGATGTCGATCATCACCAACACCTTCACCGACCCGCGCGAACGGGCCCGCGCGATCGGCGTCTGGGGCGCCGTGGTCGGCATCTCGATGGCCGCGGGACCGCTGGTGGGCGGACTGCTCGTCGACACCGTGGGCTGGCGGTCGATCTTCTGGATCAACCTCCCCGTCGGCCTCGCCGCGCTCCTGCTGACCCTGCGCTTCGTCCCCGAGTCCCGCGCCCCGAAGGCCCGCCGCCCCGACCCGGTCGGCCAGCTCCTCGTCATCGCCCTGCTCGGCTCCCTGACGTACGCGATCATCGAGGCGCCCACCTCCGGGATCGTCCACACCCTCTCCTTCGGCGCGGTCGCCCTCGCCGCGCTGCTGGGCCTCCTGTGGTACGAGCCCCGGCGCGACGAACCCCTCATCGACCTGCGCTTCTTCCGCTCGGTGCCGTTCAGCGGGGCCACCGTCATCGCGGTGAGCGCGTTCGCCGCGCTCAGCGGCTTCCTGTTCCTGTCGACGCTGTACCTCCAGAACGTGCGCGGTCTGAACGCCCTGCACGCGGGCCTGTGGATGCTGCCCATGGCGTTCCTGTGCTTCGTCTGCGCGCCCGTGTCGGGACGCCTGGTCGGCAACCGCGGTCCCCGGCCGTCGCTGCTGATCGCGGGTGTCGCGATGACCGTGAGCGGGGTGCTGTTCGCCGCGTTCGAGGCGGAGACGTCGAACGTCACGCTCGTCATCGGCTACGTCTTCTTCGGCATCGGCTTCGGCTTCGTGAACGCGCCCATCACCAACACGGCCGTCTCCGGCATGCCCCGCGCCCAGGCGGGCGTGGCCGCCGCCGTCGCCTCGACCAGCCGGCAGATCGGCGGCACCCTCGGTGTCGCCGTCATCGGCGCGGCCCTCGCCTCCGGCATCCAGGCCTCCGCCTACCGGGACACCTTCGTCGCGGCCTCCCGCCCCGGCTGGTGGATCATCACCGCCTGCGGTGTCGCCGTCCTCGTCCTCGGCTGGCTCAGCAGCGGGCGCCGGGCCCGCGCGTCGGCCGAGGACACGGCCCGCCTGCTGGAGTCCCCGGAGATCCGGGACACGGCGGGCGTACGCGCCCAGGACCCCTCCACCGCCTGACCGGACCGGCGGCGGGGGCCGTCCCCGGATCAGACCGCCCCCGCCACCTCCACCCGGGACCGCGCTCCGGCCCGGTCCTCGTTCTCCGCTCGCGCCTCGGCCTCGGCCTCCAGGGCGATCGCGTGCAGCTTCTCCAGCCGTTCGCGGCTCTCCTCGTCGTGAGGCGGGTACGTCACCATGCGGGCGCCCAGGTCGGGGGCGAGCCACAGGTCCGTGTGATCGACGGTGACCAGGCCGACGTACGGGTTCGCGAACTTCTTGGTCTTACCGCGGGTGGCGGCCACCTCGTACCGGTCCCAGTTCTCGCGGAACTCGGCCGACTCGGCCCGCAGCCGCTTCAGCAGGGTCTTCCAGGCGGGCTCCCCCAGGTGCCCGGCCATCGACGCGCGCAGCTTGGCGGCCATCAGCCTCGTGGTCTCGTCGAGCAGGACGATCGAGGCGCGCCACTCGGCGTTGGTGTAGGCCAGGAACACGCAGTTGCGGTCGGCGGGCGGGACCGTGTCGAGGTCCCGCATCATCAGCCGGGCGTACGTGCGGTTGTACGCCAGGATGTCGTACCGGCTGTTCTGGATGCAGGCCGGAACCGGCTCCAGCTGCGTCAGGACCTGGCGGAGCGCCGGGGTGATCACCGCGCAGTGGGCGGCGGGCGTGGGGTCGACCGCGCCGGCGAGCTGGAAGAGGTGGGCCCGCTCGCTGGTGTCCAGCAGCAGGGTGCGGGCCAGGGCGTCGAGAACCTGCTCGGAGACCTGGATGTCGCGCCCTTGCTCGATCCACGTGTACCAGGTGACGCCCACCGCGGAGAGCTGGGCGACCTCCTCGCGGCGCAGGCCCGGCGTGCGCCGTCGGCGGCCACGGGGAAGCTGGACCTGCTCGGGCGTGATGCGTTCGCGGCGGCTGCGCAGGAAGGTGGCCAGCTCGTGCCGCCGGATCTCCCCCGCACGGGACGCCGCACCGGCGCCCGGCGCCACCCCACCGCCGGCCGGCGGCACCGGGCCCTGGACCGTGGCCGCCGGTCGCGCGGGCACCGCGCTCGTGGCCGTCTCGCGTGCCATTGTCGTCATGCCTCCAGCCTGCCGCCCGGCGCAGCCTGTTGCCAGGTAGTGCTTGTACCAGGATAAGAAGACTCTGGTACCTGTCTAAGTACAGGAGAAGTCTGGAGGACGTGACCGAAACCGGAACTCTCACGACCACCGTCCGCGCCCCCACGGCGCCACCCGCGCTCAGCGGCCTCGGACTCTTCACCGTGCTGCTCGGCGCGGCGCTCCCCCTGATCGACTTCTTCATCGTCAACGTAGCCCTTCCGACCATCGGGCATGACCTGAACGCGAGCGAGGCCGTCCTCGAACTCGTCGTCGCCGGCTACGGGGTCGCGTACGCCGTCCTGCTCGTCCTCGGCGGACGGCTCGGCGACCTGTTCGGGCGGCGCCGGCTCTTCCTCGGCGGCATGGCGGCCTTCGGCCTGACCTCGCTCGCCTGCGGCCTCGCGCCCACCGCCTGGACCCTGGTGGCGGCGCGGGTCGCGCAGGGCGCGGCGTCCGCGGCGATGCTGCCGCAGGTCCTCGCCACCATCCAGTCGGCGACCTCCGGACCCCGCCGGGCCAAGGCGATGAGCCTGTACGGCGCCACGGCCGGCCTGTCCATGGTGGCCGGGCAGATCCTCGGCGGCCTGCTGGTCGCGGCCGACATCGCGGGCACCGGCTGGCGCTCGGTCTTCCTCGTGAACGTGCCCGTCGTCGTGCTCGGCCTGGTCCTGGCCCGCCGTGCCGTCCCCGAGACGCGCTCGCAGCGCCCGGAGCCGATCGACGCCCCCGGCACGATCCTGCTCGCGGTCGCCCTGCTGGCCCTGCTCGCCCCGCTCACCGAGGGCCGGGCCGCGGGCTGGCCGCTGTGGACCTGGGTGTCCCTCGCCCTGTTCCCGCTCGCGGCCGGGACCTTCTACCTCGTCGAACGCCGGGCGGACCGCCTCGGTCGCACCCCGCTGGTCCCGCCGAGCCTGTTCGAGCTGACCTCGCTGCGCCGGGGTCTGATCATGATCGTGCCGTTCTCCATCGGCTTCAGCGGCTTCATGTTCGTGATCGCGGTGGCGCTGCAGCGCGGCGAGGGGCTCGGTCCCGTCCCGGCGGGGCTGGCCCTCGCGCCGATGGCGGTCGTCTTCTTCGTCACGTCCCTGTGCGGACCCCGGCTGATCGCCCGGTACGGCACCCGGGTGGTCACCGCGGGCGGGCTGATCCAAGGGGTGGGTCTGGCCCTGATCACGCTGGCCGCCTGGCGCTCCTGGCCGGACCTCGGGGTGGCGGAACTGCTGCCCGGAGCGGCCGTCGCCGGCGCGGGCCAGGCGCTCCAGCTGCCCGTCCTGATCCGGATCGTCCTCTCCGAGGTGCCGCCCGCGCGGGCGGGCGTGGGCAGCGGCGTGATGGCCACCACCCAGCAGGCGGCGCTCGCCGTCGGGGTGGCCACTCTCGGCACCCTGTTCCTGTCCCTCGTCCCGTCCCACGGGATGCGGGACGCCCTGGTGACGACCCTCCTGGTCCAGCTGGCCGGCGTGGCCCTGACCACCGCGCTGAGTCTGCGGCTGCCGCGCACGATCGGCTGAGGGGCCGGCCCGCGGCGAAGGGCGGCCCGCGGGCCTGCGCGGGTCCTCGCCGGACGTTCCGCCCGGGCCGGACACACCGGCCGCGCCGGCCGGTCGTCCGGCGCCCGACCTCCTTACGGCCACCGGCACATGCACCGGCCATGCGCCTGCCGCCTTGCCCCCAGGGGCTGTTGGCACCAGTGGTGCGTCATGTCGTACCGAGTCGCGCCGAGTCGGACGGAGCGCGCCCGGCGACGGCCCGGCGCGTTCCGTCCGGCCGACCCGCGAGTGTGCGGCCCGTTGGCCGACGGCCGGGACCCCGCGCACCCGTCGTTCACCCCGCCCCCCGGCCTCACCCGCGCCCGCACGGCCGGCATCGAGGGGTTCGCCCGGCGAACCCCGCTCCGGGCCGCGGCCATGCTGCTGCGCCTGCTGGAGGAGTACGCGCCCGCCCCGGGGACCGCGTCCGGCGCACCGAGCTGGAAGCCCTCGTCGCGCGCTGGTGCGCCGCCCGTTCGGCGAGTTTCACGGCGACCTGGGTACCGGTGGACCGGGAGACAGAACACCAGGTCAACGTCACCACGGCCGCCGTGGAGGCCGCCGAGGGGCACCTCGCCCCGTCCTGACCTCGACGGCACCCGCGCCGGGCTCACCGAACTCACCGCCGAAGAACCCCCGTTGATCTTCGCCATGCTGCACACTCCTTGCTGCGCAGACGAAGCGGGAGAACCAGGAGGCGTCATGCTTCAGATGAACACGAGCAAAGTGAGCCGCTGGGACCAGCACGGCCGCGAGCACACCGTTCACGTGCAACGGGCGGGCGTCCAGCGCACCATCCGGTGCGAGACGTGCGGCTGGCGCAAGAACACCCAGTTCCTGCCCTGGCTGAAGGCGGAGGAGCACCTGGCCGAGGAACACCAGGCGACGGTCGACCCCAAAGAGGCGTCACCCACCCAGCGCTGAAGCCCCGGGCTTGCGCGACGGGCACCACTGGCGGTGGTGCTGCGTTCGCCTCCGGCCCCACCCCGCCGGCGCGGCCGCGGGTTGAGGTCCGACGCGCGCATCACGCCCCGGGGCGGCGGGGGGCCGGAACCCGGAAACCCGCTGGCCGGCTCCGGCCGTGCGGAGCGAGACTGGGTGCTTTGCCTCGACGCGAGAGACAGGACCGGCACTGACGTACAACCGAGACACCCTGCCCTTCCCCGGCAACCTCGTACCCCCCGTCTCCTTCAAGGCCACGCGGGACTGGAACAACCTCGACCCGGCCCGGCACCCCTTCGCCTGGGACGACGAGGAGGAGGCCCGCCTGCACGCGCTGATCCGCCCCTGGGTGCCGCCCGTGGTCTCCGGGCAGGCGGGCCGGTGGCAGTGCGAGTGGTGGTGCGAGGAGCAGATCGACGCCGTCATCCGTGAGCGCTACGGCAGTTGGACCTTCGCATGGCGGTGGGACTTCGGGTACGGCGGGCACGTGAACGTCTGGGGCCATGCGGCCACCGCGGTCACGACTCCCGACGCGACCGCGGCCCGCGCGGCTGCCGCGCTGCTGAACTGGCGGAGGTCACTGGAGTGGCTCGCCGGGCGCTTCGCGGAACTGACACCGCCGCCGGACGTCTCCCCCGAGGACCGGAGCTGGCGTCTGGAACGGGCCTGCGTACGGCTGGTGACCGCGACGCTGGACTCGGGGGTGGACTACTGGCCCGGGCAGTCCGGCCGGATTCTGCGCTGGTTCCTCACCAGCACCGGAATGGACCAGGACGAGGCCGGCCGGGTGGTGGACGCCGCGATCGGCGGCCGGTTCGAGAGCTGGGTCACCCCCGCGCCCGCCTTGATCGACTCCGTCGGGGAGGACTTCGCCGTCGCACTCACCGGCCACGCCCCCTACCGGGACCATCGCGAGCGGGCCGACCTGGAGGAGTTCCATGACCGCCGCCGACATGACCGCCGCTGACAGCCTCGCGGTCTGGCTGCGGGTGCGCCGCGAGGCCGACTGGCACGGAGCTCCGGCCCTGCGGCCGGGACCGTCCGCGCGCGACGGTTTCCGGGCCTGGTGCGCGGGGCCGGTCCACCAGCGCGATCCCGTCCGCGCCGAGCGTCTGCTGCGCGCCCACGACCGGGCCCGCGCCGACGCCGGGCGCCGCGCTCCCCTCGACTTCGCCCTGCTCGCCGGCTGGCAGTGCGAGGTCCTCGGGGTGGCGCGGGCGCCGTTCCGCACGGGGGACGCCCACGCGAAGGGCGGACGCGAGCGCTACGGCTTGACCGTGCGGACCCGGGACGACTTCGCCGCCTGTCTGCGCGAGGCGGTCGACCAGGACGTGCCGCTCGCGGGCCGGGCGGCGCGCGCGTATCTCGACGTGGCGTTCTTCCACCCCTTCGACGACGGCAACGCCCGTGCGGCCCTGCTGACCCTCGTGCACGTCCTGGCTCGTGAGGGCGTCGTCCTTCCGGAGGTCGGCCCGCTCCAGACGACGCGCTACGCCGACGACCCCGAGGGCGCCGCCGACCTGGCCGGCCTCATCGCCGTGCTCGACCGGCGCCGCCACGCACCGGCCGCCGGCCACCGGTGAGCAACGGCCGCCGTCCGACCCCTCCCGCACCCGCTTTGGTCCAGACCTATTGACGAAAGGTCTGGACCGCGCGACTGTCATGCCTACGACACCTCACCGCACCCCCACCGGGAGGCCTCGCATGATCCGTCGGAAACTGCGTCTGCTCGCCGTCGCGCTGGCCGCGGCCGTCCTCACTCCCCTGTCGATCGCGGGCGCCCCCGGTGCCCACGCCGCGGACACCTGCGCGGTGAAGTCCCGTCCCGCCGGAAAGGTCCTCCAGGGCTACTGGGAGAACTGGGACGGTTCGGCCAACGGTGTGCACCCGCCCTTCGGGTGGACGCCGATCACCGACTCCCGTATCGCCGCGCACGGCTACAACGTGATCAACGCGGCGTTCCCCGTCATCCGCTCGGACGGCACAGCGCTGTGGGAGGACGGGATGGACGCGGGCGTGAAGGTCGCCACGCCCGCCGAGATGTGCGCGGCCAAGGCCTCGGGGCAGACGGTCCTGCTGTCCATCGGCGGAGCGGCCGCCGGTATCGACCTGAGCTCGACCGCGGTCGCCGACCGTTTCGTCGCGACGATCGTGCCCCTCCTGAAGAAGTACAACTTCGACGGCATCGACATCGACATCGAGACCGGTCTCGTCGGCAGCGGCAGCATCGGGCAGCTCTCCACGTCGCAGGCCAACCTGATCCGGATCATCGACGGGGTGCTGTCCCGGATGCCGTCGAACTTCGGGCTGACGATGGCGCCGGAGACCGCCTACGTCACGGGCGGCAGCATCGCGTACGGGTCGATCTGGGGTGCCTACCTGCCCATCGTGAAGAAGTACGCGGACAACGGGCGCCTGTGGTGGCTGAACATGCAGTACTACAACGGCAGCATGTACGGCTGCTCAGGTGACTCCTACTCCGCGGGCACCGTACAGGGCTTCACCGCCCAGACCGACTGTCTCGACAAGGGGCTCGTAGTGCAGGGGACCACCATCAAGGTCCCCTACGACAAGCAGGTCCCGGGGTTGCCCGCCCAGTCCGGCGCGGGCGGCGGCTACATGACGCCGAGCCTCGTCTCCCAGGCCTGGCGCCACTACGGCACCTCCCTCAAGGGCCTGATGACGTGGTCGGTCAACTGGGACGGCTCGAAGAACTGGACCTTCGGCGACAACGTGAAGGCGCTGCAGGGCCGCTGAGGCCCGCGGGCCACAGGACGGCGCTCCGCCCCCGCCGGCCGCACCGACGCCCGGACACCCCATGGTCCGGGACAACGCGAAGCCCCCGGTTCCCTGCTCGGGAACCGGGGGCTTCGTGAGCGCGCAGGCGCAGGTCAGCAGCCGACGAGGCGGCCGGCCAGGTAGCCCTCGATCTGGTCGAGCGAGACACGCTCCTGCTTCATGGAGTCGCGCTCGCGCACCGTGACGGCGTTGTCGTCGAGGGTGTCGAAGTCGACGGTGACGCAGAACGGGGTGCCGATCTCGTCCTGGCGACGGTAGCGGCGGCCGATGGCGCCGGCGTCGTCGAACTCGATGT
Organism: Streptomyces sp. NBC_00386; assembly: GCF_036063235.1. NCBI lineage: Bacteria > Bacillati > Actinomycetota > Actinomycetes > Kitasatosporales > Streptomycetaceae > Streptomyces > Streptomyces sp. NBC_00386. The sequence continues at coordinate 6,387,506 of NZ_CP107950.1, read as the reverse complement.
TCCAGTTCTGGCGCAGGGCAGCGGCCAGACCCTTGGCCTTCGGGGACAGCTCCGGGTTGCGGGACAGCGGCAGCACCGCGACCTTCACCGGGGCGAGACGGTGGTCGAGGCGCAGCACCGTGCGCTTCTCCATCTTGCCCTTGGCGTTCGGGGCCTCGTCCTCGATGTAGGCGTCGAGGAGGAAGGCGAGCATGGCGCGGCCGACACCGGCGGCGGGCTCGATGACGTACGGGGTCCAGCGCTCTCCGGCTTCCTGGTCGAAGTAGGAGAGGTCCTGGCCGGAGGCCTTGGAGTGCGCGCCGAGGTCGTAGTCGGTGCGGTTGGCGACGCCTTCCAGCTCACCCCACTCGTTGCCGCCGAACTGGAAGCGGTACTCGATGTCGGCGGTGCGCTTGGAGTAGTGGGAGAGCTTCTCCTTCGGGTGGTCGTACCACCGCATGTTCTCCTCGCGCATGCCGAGACCGGTGTACCAGTTCCAGCGCTGCTCCATCCAGTACTCCTGCCACTGCTCGTCCTCGCCCGGCTTGACGAAGAACTCCATCTCCATCTGCTCGAACTCGCGGGTGCGGAAGATGAAGTTGCCGGGCGTGATCTCGTTGCGGAAGGACTTGCCCATCTGGGCGATACCGAACGGCGGCTTCTTGCGCGAGGCGGTCTGCACCTGGGCGAAGTTGGTGAAGATGCCCTGGGCGGTCTCGGGGCGCAGGTAGGCGACGGAGCCGCTGTCCTGGGTCGGGCCGAGGTGGGTGGAGAGCAGGCCCGAGAACTGCTTGGGCTCGGTGAAGGTGCCCTTGTTGCCGCAGTTGGGACAGTTCAGGTCAGCCAGGCCGTTCTCCGGGAGGCGGCCGTGCTTGGCCTCGTAGTGCTCCTCCAGGTGGTCGGCGCGGAACCGCTTGTGGCACGAGGTGCACTCGGTCAGCGGGTCCGTGAAGGTGGCGACGTGACCGGAGGCGACCCACACCTCGGGGGCCAGGATCACGGACGAATCGAGACCGACCACGTCCTCGCGCGACGTGACCATGTAGCGCCACCACTGGCGCTTCAGGTTCTCCTTGAGTTCCACGCCGTGCGGGCCGTAGTCCCAGGCGGCACGCTGTCCGCCGTAGATCTCACTACAGGGGAAAACGAAGCCACGGCGCTTGCTCAGGCTGACGATGGAATCGATCTTGTCGGCGGCCACGGTGCTCTCTTCATTACGAACGGACGGCAGCGAATGCTTCAGGTTACCGGCGTCGGCCACCCCCGCATCAAATCGGTTCCCGCGGCAGGCCGCTTCCTGCCGATTGGATCCGCTTGATACCCGTTGCCGGAGAGCGCGCGGGCACCCCCACGAGGGCTTGTTGACAATCGTTTCCAAATTTGTTGAAAATGACTGTCATGAACGTACGACGACGCCTCATACCGGGGTCCGCTGCCGTGGCGGCCACCGCCCTCGGCCTCGGCGCCCTCACGGCCTGCTCGGGTTCCGCCTCGGCCGACGCCCGGAACGACGGCAGACTCGACGTCGTCGCGTCGTTCTACCCGCTCCAGTACCTCGCCGAGGAGATCGGCGGGTCGCATGTGAGCGTCACGACTCTGACCCGCCCCGGCCAGGAACCGCACGACCTGGAGATCAGCGCCCGGGAGACCGCGCGGCTCCAGGACGCCGACGCCGTCCTCTACCTCAAGAACCTCCAGCCGGCCGTCGACGACGCGGTGGCCCAGTCCGGCGTGAAGACCAAGGTCGACGCGGCCTCGCTGACGACGCTGGAGAAGCACGGCAACGAGGTCGGCGGGCACGCCGCCGCCCACGACCACAGCGAGGGCGAGGACACCGGCGCCGCCGACCCGCACGTCTGGCTCGACCCCGTGCGCTTCGGCCAGGTGGCCGAGGGCGTGTCGGCAGCGCTGAAGAAGGCCGACCCGAAGCACGCCGCGGACTACGAGAAGAACGCGGCGGCGCTGCGGACGAAGTTCACCGCGCTGGACAAGGACTTCCGCGACGGGCTCGCGAACACGAAGACCAAGACCTTCATCACCACCCACGCCGCGTTCGGCTACCTCGCCGAGCGCTACGGGCTCACCGAGGAGGCCGTCAACGGCCTCGACCCCGAGTCGGAGCCCAGCGCGAACCGGGTGAAGGCCCTGGAGAACATGGCGAAGGCCGACGGCGTCACGACGGTGTTCTACGAGACGCTCGTCAGCGACCGGACCGCCGGCACCATCGCCCGGGACGTGGGGCTGCGGACGGACGTCCTCGACCCCCTCGAAGGCATCACCGACAAGTCCAGGGGCAGCGACTACATGCAGGTCATGCGGTCGAACCTGAAGGCCCTCCAGACGGCTCTCGGAACGAAGTGATCACTGTGGAGGACGTCGTGAGCGAGTCCGTCGTAACCCTGCGCGGTGTCCGGGCGGAGCTGGGTTCACGCCCGGTCCTGCGCGGCGTGGACCTGACCGTGCGCCGCGGGGAGGTCGTCGCGCTGCTCGGTGCCAACGGCTCCGGCAAGTCGACCGCCGTGCGCAGCGTCATCGGCCAGGTCGCCGTCAGTGCCGGCGAGATCGAGATCTTCGGCGTTCCGCGCCGCCGCTTCCGCGACTGGCACCGGGTGGGCTACGTCCCGCAGCGGACCACGGCCGCGGGCGGTGTGCCGGCGACGGTCACCGAGATCGTCGCCTCGGGACGGCTGTCCCGCGCCCGCCTCGGCATCCTGCGCAAGGCCGATCACGCGGCCGTACGACGGGCCCTGGAGCTCGTCGGGATGGCGGACCGCGCCAAGGACTCCGTGAACGCCCTGTCGGGCGGACAGCACCAGCGGGTCCTCATCGCCCGCGCGCTGGCCTCCGAACCCGAACTGCTGATCATGGACGAGCCGATGGCGGGCGTGGACCTCGCCAGCCAGGAGGTGCTGGCCGCGACCCTGCGCGACCAGGTCGCCCAGGGCACGTCCGTGCTGCTCGTCCTGCACGAGCTGGGCCCCCTGGAGCCGCTGATCGACCGCGCCGTCGTCCTGCGGGACGGCTGCGTCCTGCACGACGGCCCGCCACCACGGGCGGTCGGCCAGCACGCTCTGCCGGGCCACGACCACGTACACCCGCACGCGGCTCATGACGCCGAACCCCACCGGACGGGACTCCTGAGCTGATGGACATCCTCGACTACGCCTTCATGCAGCGGGCACTGCTCGCCGCCGTCCTGGTGGGCGTCATCGCGCCCGCCGTCGGCATCTACCTCGTCCAGCGCCGTCAGGCCCTGATGGGCGACGGCATCGGCCATGTGGCGATGACGGGCGTCGGCCTCGGCTTCCTGCTCAACACATCACCGGTGTGGATGGCGACGGCCGTGTCCGTGCTGGGCGCCGTGCTCATGGAGCTGATCCGCTGGTACGGCAGGACGCGCGGGGACATCGCGCTGGCCATGCTCTTCTACGGGGGCATGGCGGGCGGCGTGATGTTCACCAGCCTCGCGGGCGGCTCGACCGCCAACCTGACCTCGTACCTCTTCGGCTCGCTGTCGACGGTGAGCGAGTCCGACGTGACGGCGATCTTCCTGCTGGCCGCCTTCGTCCTGGTGGTCACGCTCGGGCTGCGCCGGCAGTTGTTCGCGGTCAGCCAGGACGAGGAGTTCGCGCGGGTGACCGGTCTGCCGGTGCGGGCCCTGAACCTGCTGACGGCCGTCACGGCGGCGGTCACGGTCACCGTCGCGATGCGCGTGGTCGGCCTGCTGCTGGTGAGCGCGCTGATGGTCGTGCCGGTCGCGGCGGCCCAGCAGCTCACCCGGAGCTTCGCGGCGACCTTCGCCGTCGCGGTGGCGATCGGGGTGAGCGTGACGATCGGCGGCACGGTGACCTCGTTCTACCAGGACGTGCCGCCCGGCTCGACGATCGTCCTGCTGACGATCGGCGCGTTCATCGCGCTGACGGCGCTCGCGACACCGCTGGCCCGGCGCCGGGCCCGTGCGCTGGCCGCCGCCCAGGCCGCCGGGGATCCGGCGGAGTGCGCGATTCCGGCCACCCGCGGACCGGAGAGCACCGTCGGCGTCTGACCGGGCACTGCCCGGGCTGGCACAATGGCCGGGCAAGCGCAGACGCGAGGAGGCAACGGTGACAACCGCTGGATCGCCCGTCCGGGGCCGCTCCACCCGGCAGCGTGCCGCCGTGGCGGCCGCGCTCGACGAGGTGACCGAGTTCCGCAGCGCGCAGGAGCTCCACGACATGCTCAAGCACAAGGGCGACTCGGTCGGGCTCACCACGGTCTACCGCACGCTCCAGTCCCTCGCCGACGCCGGCGAGGTCGACGTCCTGCGCACCTCGGAGGGCGAGTCCGTCTACCGACGCTGCTCCACCGGCGAGCACCACCACCACCTCGTCTGCCGCGTCTGCGGCAAGGCCGTGGAGGTGGAGGGCCCCGCGGTGGAGAAGTGGGCCGAGGCCATCGCCGCGGAGCACGGCTACGTGAACGTGGCCCACACGGTGGAGATCTTCGGCACGTGCGCGGAGTGCGCGGCGGCGAAGGGCTGAGCCCGAGCCCCGAGGGGATCAGACACGGGTCAGGTTGCGGTCGAGGATCGCCCGCAACCTGTCCACGTCCTCGGGAGCGCGCACGGCCCGCTTGGGCAGCACGGTGAAGCAGCTCGCGTTCTTGTCGGGGCTCATCATGAGGAAGACGTCCGCCGTCTCCCGGTAGCGGGGCTGCGCGACCCAGTTGAGGTCCGTGGTGGCGTTGTCCGTGGCCACTGTCACCCCGGCGTCCGTGACGGTCACGCGGAAGGTGCCCTGGCGCTCCGCGAGCCGCTGGAACTGGCGGGCCATGAGCCGGGGCGTGAAGGCGACCAGGAACGCGCAGAGCAGCAGCCAGATCAGCGCGAAGTCCGGCTTCTCTCCGCTGATCAGCGTGGTCACGATCCCCATGACGGCGAAGAAGCCCACGAGAGTGAACATCCGGCGCTGGATCCGAGCCGACCTGGCGACCTTGCCGCGCGCTCGCAGCGCCGACCTGAAGTCCGCGACGACCGGCGTGTACTCCAGCCCGACAGCATCCTCCCCGGCCCCCTGCGGCTGCCCCGGCAACTCCTGCTGCGGCGCAGCGCCCTGGCCCTCGACCACGACCCCTCCCCAGTTCGGTGGTGATGAGCCGTGATCGTAACGCCGGATTCGAACAAACCTGCGGGCGGCGGGTGTTAAGAGCCGTCGCCCCGCATGGCCTGCTCCATCGCGAGCAGTTGCTCGTTCGGGACGGCGCCGCCGAAGCGGCGGTCGCGCTGCGCGTACTCGATGCAGGCCCGCCACAGGTCACGGCGGTCGAAGTCGGGCCACAGCACGTCCTGGAAGACCATCTCGGCGTAGGCGCTCTGCCAGAGCAGGTAGTTGGAGGTGCGCTGCTCGCCGCTCGGGCGCAGGAACAGGTCCACGTCCGGCATGTCCGGGTAGTACATGTACTTCTGGAGGGTCTTCTCGTTGACCTTGGACGGGTCGAGACGGCCGGCCTTCACGTCCTCGGCCAGCGCCTGCGCCGCGTCGGCGATCTCGGCGCGGCCGCCGTAGTTCATGCAGAAGTACAGCGTGAGCGCGTCGTTGTCCTTGGTCTGCTCCTGGGCGATCTGGAGCTCCTTGGCGACCGACTTCCACAGCTTGGGCATGCGGCCCACCCAGCGCACCCGGATGCCGAGCCCGTCGAGGGTGTCGCGGGTCTTGCGGATGAAGTCGCGGTTGAAGTTCATCAGGAAGCGCACCTCGTCGGGCGAACGCTTCCAGTTCTCGGTGGAGAAGGCGTACAGGGAGATGCTGCCGACGCCGACCTCGACCGCGCCCTGGAGCACGTCGAGGACGCGCTCGGCACCGACCTTGTGCCCCTCGGTGCGGGGCAGCCCGCGCTCCTTGGCCCAGCGGCCGTTCCCGTCCATGACGATCGCGACATGGTTCGGGATGAGCTCGCCGGGGAGTTTGGGCGCGCGGGCACCGGAGGGGTGCGGTTCCGGCGCCTTGTACTCGCGGCGCCGGCTGCCCAGGATCCCGCGTACGACCATGTGCTTCTCGTCTCCCTCTTGCTCGCGTGCGCCGGGCGCTCGTCTCGCTCTGCTTGCTGTCTGTGCTGTTGTGCCGCGCCGGTGCGCTGTCGCCGCCCCGGCCTGCCGGACGGCGCCTACTTCTCCACGTACCGCAGGGAGCGCAGTCCGCGCTCCAGATGCCAGTGGAGATAGGCCGACACCAGCCCGCTGCCCTCCCGGACGTGCCGCGGCTCGCACGCGTCCGCGGTCTCCCAGTCTCCCGTGAGCAGCGCGCCGAGAAGTTCGAGGGCCTGAGGCGAGGGTACGACGCTGCCGGGCACCCGGCAGTCGACGCAGACGGTTCCTCCCGCGGCGACCGAGAAGAAGGGGTTCGGTCCCGGCATGCCGCATTTGGCACAGTCGCGGAAGCTGGGCGCGTAGCCGTTGACCGCGAGGGAGCGCAGCAGGAAGGCGTCGAGGACGAGATGCGGCTCGTGCTCACCCCGGGCGAGGGTGCGCAGCCCGCCGACCAGCAGCAGGTACTGCTGCACCGCGGGTTCCCCCTCGTGGTCGGTGAACCGCTCGGCGGTCTCCAGCATCGCGGTGCCCGCGGTGTAACGCGGGTAGTCGGTGACGATCCCGCTACCGTACGGAGCGATCGTCTCGCCCTGTGTGCACAGGGGCAGTCCGCGGCCGATGAGTTCACTGCCCCGCGCGAAGAACTGCACGTCCACGTGGGAGAAGGGTTCGAGGCGCGCCCCGAACTTCGACTTGGTCCGCCGGACCCCGCGCGCCACCGCCCGTACGCGGCCGTGACCGCGTGTGAGCAACGTGATGATCCGGTCCGCCTCACCCAGCTTCTGGGTGCGCAGCACGATGCCGTCGTCGCGGAACAGACTCATGCGGCCCATTCTCGCCTACGGTGCACGCGCCCCGGCCCGGATGGGTCGCTTTGCGTCCGGGACCTTGTCCGGAGCGCCGCCCGGGACACCTCACCGCACCCCGGGAGCGCCCCGGGGACACCCCGGCGCTTCACGGCGCCCCGACCGGTTCACAGCACCTCGCCGCGGCTGCGGGCGTTGACGTACGCGGTCGCCGCGCTGATCCGTTCCGCCGAGGTCGCCTGCCGGACCGCCTCCGGCACGCAGTCCCACTCCCTGCCGCCGCCGAGCGGCCTGAGCTGTACGTACGGCCCCTCGTACCCCATGACCACGCCGACCCTCCCGGTATGGGTGTCGACGGCGCAGGAGCCGGTCGGCGGCTGTACCGCCTTCATCGCAGGGCCGCCGCGAGCCGGGCCGCGACCTCGACGGAGCAGCCGCCCAGGACGATCAGCGGACAGGGTGTGTCGCGCGCCACGCTCGCCGGGTCGATCCGCAGGGACGGCAAGGTGATTCCGGCCCGTGCGAGCGCCGTCCGTAAGTCCTGCACAGTTTCCTCCGCCTCTTCGACGCGGTGCGCCGAGTCCCGCCGACCGTCAGGCGGCGTGTGTACGTGGGTCTGTCCGTGCGTTCGTCCGTGCGTTGGCGCTTGTCCTCGTGCGTGCTCTTCCTTCACCTGTTCCACCGGCCCTTGTCGATTTCACGCTTCGCATCCTCATCGTGACGCTCCGCATCTAAAATCGGCAGGGTCCCGCTCGCTACAAGCACGGTGCAGTACAAGGGGGCTGGCCCATGGCCAACGGTTCGCGGCAGGCTGCCTGGGAGTTTTTCGGTTCAGAACTGAAACGACGCAGGGAGGGCGCGGGTTTCACCCAAGCGGAACTCGGGGCTCGGGTCTTCGTCTCCGGCGGCTATATCGGCCAGTTCGAACAGGCCATCCGCAAACCGCAGTTGGACGTGGCTCAGCGCATCGACACGCTACTGAGCAGCGACGGCTTCTTCGAGCGCATGTGGCACAAGCTCATCGACGACAAGCGGTACGCGGGGTATTTCGCGGCGGTGGTCGAACTGGAGCGGACGGCCACGAGGATCGCGGAGTTCGCGCCCGCGCTGGTGCCGGGTCTTCTGCAGACGGCGGGGTATGCGCGGGCGGTCATGCTCGCGGGCAACCCGTTCGCCCCAGACGAGTACATCGAGGAGAAGGTGAGCGCCCGTCGCGAGCGGGCGCACATCCTGGACGACGCGAGCATGCCCGTCTACTGGGTGATCCTGCACGAACAGGTGCTGCGGGTCCCGGTCGGCGGACCGGTGACGATGGCAGAGCAACTGGACCACGTCATCGGCCTAGTACGGCGACGGCGTGTGCTCGTGCAGGTGCTTCCGTACGCGGCGGGGGCGTATCCGCTCATAGGCCGGATGGTCCAGCTCATGGAGTTCCCCGACGCCCCGCCGACTGCCTATACAGAGGCCGTGTATTCCGGCAACCTGCTCGATGAACCGGCCCTGGTTCAGCGGGTGCGGGAGGCATACGATCTGCTCAGGGCCGCCGCGCTGCCGCCGGACGCGTCCCTGTCTCTGATCGAATCGGCGACGGAGGACCACAGACGATGCGCGAGTACGACCTGAGCCTTACTCAGTGGCGCAAAAGTACCTACAGCGACGACAACGGCGGCAGTTGCCTCGAAGTCGCCGACGGAGCCCCCGGTGTCGTCCCCGTCCGGGACAGCAAGCTGCCGGACGGCCCCGTGCTGCTGATCGGCGCCGACGCCTGGGCCGCGTTCGTCGCCGGCGTCGAGGGCTGAGCCAGGGCGTGCCGCGGAGCCGGCCCGAGCTGTACGTACGGCCCCGGCAAGCCCCGGAGGGCCGTCCGGATCAGCCCTGGGCGCCGAAGCGGCCTACGTAGGCGCGCTGCCACGGAGTCTCCACCGCGTGCCGGTCGTAGTGTCCGCGCACGTACGCCACCGCCTCGCGGGGCGGTACGCCGTCGAGGACGGCGACGCAGGCCAGGGCCGTGCCGGTGCGGCCCCGGCCGCCGAAGCAGGCGATCTCGACGCGTTCGCCGGCGGACCGCCGCCAGGCCTCCGTGAGCACCTCGCGGGCCTCCGCCCGGTCGGCGGGCAGCCGGAAGTCCGGCCAGCGCAGCCAGTGCGCCTCCCAGGGGACCGGGGGCGGCTCCTTGCCGAGCAGATACACGGCGTACGCCGGCTCGGGACCTCCGTCGGCCGGAAGCGGCCGGCGCAGCGCCCGGCCCCGGATCAGCCGTCCGGAGGGCAGCGACAGCACCCCGGAGCCGTCCGGGTCCCAGGTGCCGCCGTCGGCGCCGGTGCCTGCTCGCGCGCCGGGTTCGGGTGCGGTTTCGGGTTCGGTTTCGGTTTCGGCCACGGGAACAGCGTAGGCCGGTGCGCGGGGCCGGGAGCCCGGGACCGGGCTCGGAGGCGAACGGGGTCTTCGTTCAGCTCACGCCGCGGGAGCCCTGGGCGGCGCGCGCCTCGATGCCCCGGAAGTGGTCGGCCATCGCGCGCTGGGCGCCCTCGACGTCCCGTACCCGCAGGGCCGTGAGGATGTCGCGGTGGCGGCGGGCCGTCACCTCCGGGGTGATGTCGTCGGTCCAGCCGCGCACCACGGCGACCCGCCGGAACACGGTCCAGAACGCGCCGAGCAACTGGGGAACGAGCGGGTTGCCGAGCGAGGCGTACAGCAACTCATGGAACCGGCTGTCGAGTTCGGGGAAGGAGCGGCCGTCGTCGCCCGCCGTCTCCATCTCCGTGACGACGGCTTCGAGCCGGTCCAGCTCCTCCTCGGTCAGCACCTCGGCCACCCGGCTTATCAGCCCCTCCTCCAGCACCTCGCGGACCTGGAGGATCTCGGCCAGCGCCGCGGTCGGATCGTCCGGACGGGCGAGTGTGCGGAAGGTCAGTCCGTCGACGAACGGCGTCATGGACGCCTCACCCACATAGGTGCCGTAGCCGTGCCGGATCTCGACTATGTCGAGCGCCTGAAGGGCCTTGAGCGCCTCACGGACCGAATTGCGGCTCACGCCGAGATCGTTCATCAGCTCGGTCTCGGTGGGCAGCGGCGCACCGGCCCGGAGCCCCTGGTCGAGGATCAACTGCATGACCTCGCGCTGGATCTGGCTGCTCACCCGGCGCTCGGGCCGGCGCCGGTTCCCGGTCTCCTCAGGCATGCGCCGCATCGTACGCTCGCTGGACATCGGACGTCCCACCTCCGGGCTGATTAAACGCCAAGTTCGGCCAACTGCCCCTGTTTCATACCGCCATTGGTCGCACCTGTGGAAGATACGCCATTCGTGTGCGGGCCCTTGACCCTCTCCGCGCCCCCTCCTATGGTCGCGCTGCCCCCCATGACGTAGGACGTCGTATCTCCTGCTTCCCGGGCCGGCCGCACCGACCGCTCCACCGCCTCACCGGACCGCTCAACTGGACCACTCCTTGCTGGAGGAACCGTGCGCGACGTGAACCGCACTCCGGCGCCGCACCGCCGGTCGTTCCTGAAGTACACCGGGGCCCTGGGCGCGGCCGCCGCCCTCTCCTCGTCCCTGTCCGCCTGCTCCTCGGGGCCGGAGTCCACGAACGACACCGGCGGCTCGGGCGGCGGACAGAACGCCACCCTGACGGCCGTGATCGGCTACGGGAACGACGGAAGCTGGGATCCGACGCAGACCGCGTCCGCCTTCTGCATGGCCGCCAACAACCACATCTACGAAGGCCTGCTCGACACCGACCCGATCTCCCGCGAGCCCTACGCCGCGCTCGCCACCCAGGTGCCCGCCGACCTCACGGGCACGTCCTGGAAGTTCACGCTGCGCGCCGGTGCCACGTTCCACGACGGGAAGCCCGTCACCGCCGACGACGTGGTCTTCGTCTTCGACCGGATCCTCGATCCGAAGACCCAGACGCTCGCCAAGGGCTTCTTCGCGAGCTGGCTGAAGGAGGTCCGCAGGATCGACGCGCAGAACGTCGAGCTGGTCCTCAAGTTCCCCTTCCCGGAAGGGGTCTCCCGGCTCACCCTGGCGAAGATCATGCCCAAGCACGTCTTCTCGCAGCCGGGCGCCTGGGACGACGCGATCAAGGGCAAGGCGATCGGTTCGGGACCGTACCGGCAGACCGCGCACCACCCGAAGTCCAACACGACCTTCGAGGCGTTCGCCGCCTACAACGGGCCGCGCAGGCCCGCGTTCAAGAAGATGAACTGGCTGACCATAGTGGACGCCGCGCCCCGCGTCGCGAAGATCTCCGGGGCGAGCGCCGGGGCCCAGATCGCCGACAACGTCCCGTACGCCAACATCGCGCGGCTCCGCGAGGGCGGCATGACCGTCCAGGGCGGCGCCGGCATGAACAACCTGTTCCTGATGTTCAACACCCGGCACAAGCCGTTCGACGACGTGCGCGTCCGGCAGGCGCTGCGCTACGCCATCGACACCGACAAGATGGTCGAGGTCGCGCTCAAGGGCCACGGGAAGCCGTCGAGTTCCTTCCTCAACGAGGCCAACCCCTCCTACCGGCCAGCGAAGACCGTCTACGCCTACGACCCGGAGAAGGCGAAGAAGCTCCTGAAGGAGGCCGGGGTCAAGGGACTGGAGATCGAGATCCTGTCGGTGAACGTGAGCTGGATCGTCGACTGCCTGCCGACCGTGAAGGCGTCCTGGGACGCGATCGGCGTGCAGACGACGCTGGCCCCGCAGGAGACCACGGCCGTGTTCACCAAGATGGACCAGAAGCAGGACTACCAGGTCGTCGCCGCCGCCTCGAACCCCAACCAGTTCGGCCTCGACGCCGACCTGATCATGCACTACAACTACGGCCCCCAGAACCTCTGGATGGGCTACGCCCGCTGGGCCGGCGACCCGGTCGCCAAGCAGCTCTTCAAGGACATGGACCGGGCGACACAGGAACCGGACGCCGACAGGAAGAAGGCGATGATCCAGGACTACATCGACGTCGTCGCCGAACAGGCCGTGCTCTACCCGGTCGTGCACAACGAGCTGATGACGGCGTGGAATCCGCGCCGGCTCGCGGGGATAAGGCCTCAGCCCTATCCGGGCATCAACCTGCTGCAAGCCAAGTGGGTCTAGGCGACAAGGGAGTTCGTACGTGGTCGCCATCGTCAGGATCCTGCTGCGCCGCGTGGCGCTGCTCGTGCCGCTGATGCTCGGGATCGTCCTGTTCGTCTTCCTGGTGATGCGGTTCTCGGACGTCGACCCGGCGTCCGCGTTCTTCCAGGGCGCCAACCCGACCCCGCAGCAGCTCCACGACTTCAGGGAACGCAACGGACTGCTCGACCCGCTGCCCGTGCGCTACTTCGACTTCGTGGCGGACCTGCTGCACGGCGACATGGGCACCAGCGCGCTCACCAGGGCGCCGGTCGTCGAACAGGTCACCACCGCGCTGCCGCTCACGCTCCAGCTCACCTTCCTGGGACTCGGCATCGCGGTGGTGCTGGCGCTGCTCGGCGGGGTCACGGCCGCGATCCACCGCGACCGGCTGCCCGACCAGATCATCCGGGTGGTGTCCCTGACCGGGGTCGCCGCACCGGGCTTCTGGCTGGCCCTGCTGATGATCCAGTACCTCGCCGTCGACCAGGGCTGGTTCCCGACCGGCGGCTACATCAACCCGGCCGACTCGCTGACCGGCTGGCTGAAGACCATGGCACTGCCCGCTCTCGCGCTCTCCCTGCCGGTCGCGGCCCAGCTCACCCGGATCGTCCGGACGTCCGTGGTCGAGGAACTCGACAAGGACTACGTGCGCACCGCGATCGGCAGCGGGCTGCCGCCCCGGGTGGTCGTCGGCCGCAACGTCCTGCGCAACGCCCTGATGAACCCGCTCACCGTGCTGGGCCTGCGCGTGGGCTATCTGCTGGGCGGAGCGGTCGTCATCGAGACGATCTTCTCGCTGCCCGGCATGGGCAAGCTGATGATCGACGCCGTGCAGAACGGGGACCCGGCCGTCGTGCAGGGCGTCGTACTGACCACGGCCATCGGCTTCGTGGTCGTGAACCTCGTCATCGACATCCTGTATCTGCTGGTCAACCCGCGGCTGAGGGAGGCGACCTGATGTTCACGCGGAAGGATCTCGCGGGGGCCCTCGCCCGGCCCGGCGTCCGGCTGCGCGGCTGGCGCAGGCTGCCGCCGCTGTCGAGGATCGCGGTCTGCTTCCTGGCCGTGGTGCTCGTGGTGGCGGTGTTCGCCCCGCTGCTCGCCCCGCACGACCCGCTCGACCAGCAGCCGCAGGCGGACGGCACCGGGCATCCCTCGGCGGACCACTGGATGGGGCAGGACAGCCTCGGCCGGGACATCCTCAGCCGGCTGATGTACGGGGCGCGCTGGTCCCTGGCCATCGGTCTCGGCGCCACCGCCCTGGCCCTGGTCGTGGGAGCACTGCTCGGCGCCCTCGCCGCGACCTCGCGGAAGGCGGTCGACGAGACGCTGATGCGCTGTCTGGACGTGGTGATGGCGTTTCCCGGCATCGCGCTCGCCGCCGTTCTCGTCGCCGTGTTCGGCGGCGGCATCACCGTACTGATCTGCGCGATCGCGTTCCTGTTCACCCCGCCCGTCGCCCGGGTCGTGCGGGCGAACGTCCTCGACCAGTACGGCGAGGACTACGTCACCGCCGAGCAGGTGATCGGCGCCCGCACCCCGCACATCGTGCTGCGGCACGTGGCCGTCAACTGCGCGGCCCCGGTCCTGGTGTTCTGCACCGTGCAGGTCGCCGAGGCCATCGTGTTCGAGGCCTCGCTGTCGTTCATCGGCGCGGGCGTGCGGCCCCCGGACCCGTCCTGGGGCAGTGTCATCGCCGACGGCAAGAACATGGTGCTGACCGGCGGCTGGTGGGCCACCGTCTTCCCCGGCCTGCTGATGCTGGTCACCGTGCTGTCGCTGAACATCCTCTCCGAGGGCGTCTCCGACGCGTGGGCCGCGCCGGCCGCCCGCGAGGTGTCCGCACCTCCCGCCGAGGACCGGCTGGAAGCCCCGGAACCGGGCAGCGGCACGGTCGTCGAACTGCCGGGACTGGCACAGGCCGCGGCCCGGCTGCGCGCGCGGGCCCGCCCGCCGGTCACGGACGGACAGCCCGTTCTCGCCGTCGAGCGGCTGGCCATCGGCTTCGACGAACGGCACGGCGGTGTGGACATCGTCGACGGCATCAGCTTCGAGGTGTATCCCGGCGAAGTCCTGGGCCTGGTCGGCGAGTCGGGCTGCGGGAAATCACTGACGGCCCTGACGGTGATGGGCCTGGAACCGAAGGGCGCCCGGGTGAGCGGCCAGGTCCGGTTCCGTCAGCGGCAGTTGGTCGGTGAGCCGATGCGGGTACGGCGCCGGCTGCTGGGCCACGAGATGGCGATGGTCTACCAGGACGCGCTGTCGTCCCTGAACCCGGCGATGACGATCAGGGCGCAGCTCAAGCAGGTGATACGGCGCGGCGGCCGGCGCACGGCGGCCGAACTGCTCGCCCTGGTCGGCCTCGATCCCGAGCGGACCCTGCGCAGTTACCCCCACGAACTCTCCGGGGGACAGCGCCAGCGCGTCCTGATCGCGATGGCGCTGTCCCGCGAGCCCGCGCTGATCATCGCGGACGAACCGACGACGGCCCTGGACGTGACGGTCCAGGCGCAGGTCATGGAGCTGCTGCTGCGACTGCGGGCGGAACTGGACTTCGCCCTGGTCCTCGTCTCGCACGACCTCGCGCTGATCTCGGCGGTCACCGACCGGGTGGTCGTGATGTACGGCGGCCAGATCGTGGAGACGGGGGTGACGGCGGACCTGGTGGAGTCCCCGGCCCATCACTACACGCGCGGGCTGCTGGGCAGCGTCCTGTCCCTGGAGTCGGCGGCCGAGCGCATGACGCAGATCAAGGGGGTCGTCCCCTCCCCCGCCGACTTCCCGGCCGGCTGCCGGTTCGCCGACCGGTGTCCGATGGCGGACGACGTGTGCCGGACGACGGCGCCGGACCTCGTCGGCACGCACACGCACACGGCGGCCTGCCACCACCCGGCCGTCGACCTGGTGACCGCGGAGAGCGAGGCCGTGACGTGAGGATTCCGCCCGACGTGAGGATTCCGCCGACGGCGACCGAGGCCGTCACATGACCGCGCCGGCGCGGGAGGCCGGGGACCGCCGGACGGACGCGCTCGTCCGGCTCACCGACGCGCATGTCGTCCACAAGGCGCGCAGCGGCGGTGTGTTCACCCGGGACCGGGTGTACGCGCTGACGGGCGCCGATCTCACCGTCGCGCCCGGCGAGACGGTCGGCGTCGTCGGCGAGTCGGGCTGCGGCAAGTCGACGCTCGCGAAGGTGCTGGTGGGGGTGCAGCGGCCGACCTCCGGCACGGTGACCTTCCGCGGCCGCGACCTGTGGTCCCTGAAGCCGGACGAGCGGCGCACGGCCGTCGGCGCGAGCACGGGCATGATCTTCCAGGACCCCTCGACCGCCCTGAACCGCCGGATGCCCGTGAGCCGGATCCTGCGCGACCCGCTGGATGTGCACCGGCGCGGCACGGCGGCCGAACGGGCCGACCGGGTCAAGGAGCTGATGTCCCTGGTCGGCCTGCCCCGGGCGCTCGCGGACGCCCTGCCCGGCCAGCTCTCCGGCGGCCAGCGCCAGCGGGTGGCGATCGCCCGCGCCCTGGCCCTGGACCCCGGCCTGGTGGTGGCCGACGAGCCGACGAGCGCGCTGGACGTGTCGGTGCGCGCGCAGATCCTCAATCTCCTGCTCGACCTGAGGGAACGCCTGGGCCTCGCCCTGGTGTTCGTGTCCCACGACATCCAGACGGTCCGCCGGATGAGCGACCGGGTGATCACGATGTACCTCGGCCGGATCGTGGAGGAGTCCCCGGCCGACGAGGTCACCGACCGCTCCCGTCACCCGTACACCCGGGCGCTGTTCTCGGCGACCCCGGGGCTGCTGGATCCGATCGAGCCGATTCCGCTGACCGGGCCCGTCCCCTCGGCGACGCGCCCGCCGAGCGGCTGCCCCTTCCGTACCCGCTGCTGGAAGGCGGACGGGGAGTGCGCGACCCGGATGCCGGAGTTCACGGCCGCGTCGGCCCCGGGTCACCGCTTCCGGTGTCACCATCCTGTCGAGGAGGGCCGGTCGACGCGCGCCCTGGTCGCGCAGGCCGAGGGCGCCGCGGAGGCCGCCGCCCTGGCCGACGTTCCGTTCCAGCAGCACATCAGGGAGCCTTGATGACCTTCCCCGCCCCGCTGACCGGTGTCGTACCGCCCGTCTGCACGCCCCTGACACCGGACCGCGAGGTGGACGTCCCGTCGCTCACCCGGCTGATCGACCATCTGGTGGACGGCGGGGTGCACGGCCTGTTCGTCCTCGGCTCGACGTCCGAGGTGGCCTATCTGACGGACGCGCAGCGCAGGCTGGTGGTGGAGACGGCGGCGGGGCACGTCGCCGGTCAGCTCCCCGTCCTGGCCGGCGCGATCGACATGACGACACCGCGCGTCCTGGACCACGCGCACACCGCCCGTACCGCCGGCGCGGACGCGGTCGTCGTCACGGCCCCCTTCTACACCCGCACCCATCCCGCGGAGATCGACCGCCACTTCCGCCTCGTCGCCGCCCGCGCGTCGCTCCCCGTGTTCGCGTACGACCTGCCGGCCTCCGTGCACACCAAGCTGAGCCCCGAGCTGGTCCTGGAACTCGCCGCCGACGGTGTCCTGGCCGGTCTCAAGGACTCCAGCGGCGACCTCGGCGCCTTCCGCACGGTCGTCACCGGCGCTCGTACGCACCCCGGTGTCGACGGCTTCACCGCGCTCACCGGCTCCGAGGTGGTCGTCGACTCGGCGCTGGCCCTGGGTGCGGACGGCGTGGTCCCCGGCCTGGCCAATGTGGACCCGGCGGGCTACGTACGGCTGTACGAGCTGTGCGCGGCGGGCGACTGGCAGCGGGCACGGGCGGAGCAGGAGCGGCTGTGCGAGCTGTTCGCCATGGTGGGCGTCGGCGACCCGGCCCGGATGGGCGGCAGTTCCTCGGCTCTCGGCGCCTTCAAGGCCGCGCTGTCCCTGCGGGGCGTCATCGCCTGCCCCGCGACGGCGGAACCCCAGGTGCCGCTGTCGCAGGGCGAGGTGGAGCGGGTCGGAAAGTACCTGGCGTCGGCGGGCCTGCTCTGAGCTACCGAATATTTGCCCAGTGCTCCACCCTTCAGGGTGGAGGTGAAGGGCATCCTGCCCATGGCGGCCCGGAGGACCGCAGCGGCATGGCTAAGGTCGCCTTGCCGGACGATGGAGTTGTCCGGCCTACCGCCGGACGGGCGGGACGTCAGGCCTGCGGAGGCCACGTAAGACCGACCCTCACCGGCCGGCAGAGGCCCGTGAAACAGGAACCCATGGTGGTACTGCGGAGCAGTACGGACCGGAATCACCTGTCCTCGGGCAGGTGAGGGCGTCAACCGAGCAGCCCGCTGAGCGGCAGCCGCCGGAACTCGATGGACTCGTACGGTCCCGCGACACCGGTCTCGTAGAGGATGCCGACCCGGAGGGCGCCGAGCTGGACGAGGTCCGAGTAGGCGGCCCGCTGCGTGGACAGGGTGGCCGCCTTCTCGAAGGTCGCGCCGCCGGTCGTACTGCGCCAGACGGCCATGGACTGGCGGACGGTGGGGACGGAGGGACCGGAGAAGAGGAGCGGGGCGAAGCGGCCGGTGAGCTGGAGGACGCTGCCCTGGACGACGGGGACGTCGTTCAGGGCAGGCTGGACGGCGAAGGGGCGGTCCAGGGTTTCGGCGCCGTCGCTGGAGTAGGAGTCGAGGCGGTTGCCGGTACTCGTGCCGTTCTGGTCGCGCGAGGTGAAGTAGAGCCGCCCGTCGGGGAGTTCGGCCACCGAGCTCTCGTTGGCGTTGTCGATCCCGTCGTAGGAGTCGTCGACGAAGCCGAGCCGCCAGGTGAGCCCGCCGTCGTCGCTGTAGAGCGCGTGCGCCCCGTAGTACCTGGACTCCTGGCCGGTGTCGGCGGAACCGGCGGGCGGGGCGGCGGAGTGGTTGGCGGGCACGACCAGGCGCCCCGCGTGGGGTCCGTGGCGCAGGGCGATCGCGTGGCCGGGCCCGGTGGCGTACCAGCGCCAGTCCGGCAGCTTCGCCTGGTCCGTGATGTCCCGGGGGGCGGTGAAGTGCCGCCCGTCGTCCCGGCTGGTCTGGACGAAGACGCGTCGGCTCTGCTCCGCCGTGACCTCGCCGCGCATGATCTGCGCCTCGGTCACCGCACCGCTGTTGTAGGACGTGAGCAGGACGATCCGGCCGGTCCGGGGGTCCACGACCGGCGCCGGGTTGCCGCGGGTGTCGCCGTCCCCGGACGCGACGACCCGGGTCGGGCCCCAGGTGCAGCCGCCGTCGTAGGAGCGCCTGAGGACGACATCGATGTTCCCGGTGTCGCCCGCGCCGCTGTGCCGCCCCTCGGCGAAGGCGAGCAGCGTGCCGGCCCTGGTCGTGACGGTCGCCGGGATGCGGTACGTGTCGTAGCCGTCCTGGCCCGCGGTGTACGGGACGGAGGTGGCGCAGTCCCCGCCGCCCCGGGGCGCGGCCGAGGCGGTGCCGCCGGTGGTGGCGAGGGCGGTGAGGGTGGTGAGGAGTCCGGTGGCGGCGAACGCGACCATGCGGCTCATGCTGGCCATGACACTCCCTGGACTACGTCGACCGCATCGACTGCGTCGACTGCATCGGAGATGGAACATGGAACATGGGACGTGGGATGTCCCGGTGAACCTAATGTGCCCCGGGAGCCTCGGCAATACCCGTGTTCTCACGGCATGCTGAGGTGACGTCAGTTGGTCGCATCACGCTGTGGGCGGCCGCCGCCGGGTCAGGCGCGGCCCGTGTCTCCCGGGGTCACCAGGCCCGACTCGTACGCCACGATGACGAGCTGGGTCCGGTCACGGGCGCCGAGCTTGCCCATGATGCGGCTGACATGGGTCTTCGCGGTGAGCGGGCTGAGCCCCAACGCCGCCGCGATCTCGGTGTTGTTGAGGCCGCGCGCGACCAGGGCGAGCACCTCGCGCTCACGCCCGGAGAGCCCCTCGGGACCGCCCGCCGCGAGCGCGGGAGCGGAGGGGGCGCGCAGGAAGCGGGCGACCAGGCGGGCGGTGGGGCCCGGCGAGAGCAGCGCGTCCCCGGCGGCCACCGTGCGGATCGCGTCGAGGAGTTCGGCGGGCCGGGTGTCCTTGACCAGGAAGCCGGAGGCGCCCGCGCGCAGCGCCTCCACGATGTGCTCGTCGGTGTCGTACGTGGTGAGCACGAGCACCCTGACCCCGGCGAGGTTCTCGTCGGCCGCGATGAGCCGGGTCGCCTCGATGCCGTCCAGGTCGGGCATGCGGATGTCCATCACGACGAGGTCGGCGCGCCCGGTGCGGGCCAGTTCCACGGCCTCCCGCCCGGTGGCCGCCTGCCCGACCACCTCCATGTCCCGCGCGGTCTCCACGAGCATGGCGAACGCGGCCCGTACGAGGTTCTGGTCGTCGGCGAGGACCACCCGGATGGTCATCGGACCCCGCCCTCTCCCGGCCCGGCCACGACCGCGGGACCGCTGTCACGTACGGATCCGGGATCCCGTACGGGATCGGAGGAGGCCGGTGCTCCGAACGGGTCCGCGCCGTCCGCCGGTGTCCGGCGCCGCGGCTCCGGCCGCTGATCGGGCACCGTCGTGCGCAAGGGCAGTACCGCCACCAC
The DNA here is from genome assembly GCF_036063235.1 of Streptomyces sp. NBC_00386. Taxonomy (NCBI): domain Bacteria; kingdom Bacillati; phylum Actinomycetota; class Actinomycetes; order Kitasatosporales; family Streptomycetaceae; genus Streptomyces; species Streptomyces sp. NBC_00386. Next base: position 6,367,985 of record NZ_CP107950.1, on the reverse strand, counting down.
CGCGAATCCGCCCTCCTCCCGCGTCCCGGTCTCCACGGTGCCGCCCACACTGCGGGCCCGCTCCCGCATCCCCACCAGGCCGAAGCCGGGCGGGCCGCCCGCGTCGCCCATGCCGTCGTCCGTGACCCTCACGTGCAGCGCCCAGCCGTCCGTGTCCAGGTCCACGCGGACGCTCGCCCCGGGGCCCGCGTGCCGTACGGCGTTGGTCAGCGCCTCCTGGACGATGCGATAGGCCGCGGCGCCCACGGCGGTGGGAACCCCGTCGGCACCCGCCACGGACGGCGCCTCCACGTTCGTGCCCGTCGAACGTGCCGCCGCCACCAGATCGGCCACCGCGTCGAGGCCGGGCAGCGGCCCCCGGCTGTCGCCGCCGCCGTGCTCGGAGTCGCGCAGCACCTCCAGTGTCGTCCGCAGTTCGCCGCGCGCGGTCCGGCAGGTCTCGGCGATGTCGTCGAGTGCCCCGGCGACGGCCGTACGGTCCAGGCGGTCGGGGTCGGCGGCCAGGACGTGCGCGGCGACGGAGGTCTGCACCCCGATCAGGGTGATGCTGTGGGCGAGCAGATCGTGCAGGTCCCGGGCGATGCGCAGCCGCTCCTCGGCGACCCTGCGGCGGGCCTCCTCCTCGCGGGTGCGTTCGGCGCGTTCGGCGCGTTCGACGACCGAGGCGAAGTACTGCCCGTGCACGCGGACGTAGACGCCGAGCACGATGAACGCGACGATCCAGCCGGTGATGCGCAGCGCCTCGGCACCCTCGGAGGCGCCCTGCCCGAACTTGACCGCGAGCATGATGCCGATGACACCGGCGCCGATGACCAGGGAACGCAGCGGGCGCCCCGTGACGGCGACGGTGAACAGCGCGGTCATCGAGACGAGCAGCGGCGCTTCGTGGTCGAAGTCGAGCGCGTGGTACGGCCCTACGCAGGCGACGAGCGCGAGGAACGCGGCGAGCGGGGCGCGCCGCCGCCAGACCACCGCGACGTGCGCGGCGATCAGCAGGCTCCAGCCGAGCGCGTCCGGTCGCCGGCCGTCCATGGGCACGGTGAGCGTCACGGTGCTGTCGAGGATCAGCAGCAGGCCCGCGAGGAACGCGTCCTGGCGCAGGACCCGCGCCGGGTCGACGTTCCCCCGGTGTCCGAAGCCGGTGAGGTGCAGCATGCGTTTGACGTCCACCGCTTCATCTTCCGTGAGGGGGCGCCCCCGCGGGAGGCGGGGGCGCCCGATGTCGGTCGTCCGGTGTTCGGGTCAGCCGACGGGGAGGGGCTCCTGGCGGCCGGCCTGCTCGGTGTCCGGCTCGCGGGAGAGGCCGCCCGGCCACCACACCTTGCGTCCCAGTGCCACGCTCGCGCTGGTCACCAGGTACGTGCGGACGAGGAAGGTGTCGAGCAGGACCCCGACCGAGATGACGAAGCCGAGCTCGACGAGCTGGAGGAGCCCCATGTTCGTGAGCACCGCGAAGGTGGCCGCGAGGACAAGGCCGGCCGAGGCGATCACGCCCCCGGTGGTGCGCAGCGCGGTGAGCGCGGCGGCGGCCGGTTCGGCGCCGGACAGGGATTCCTCCCGCATCCGGTGCATGAGGAAGATTCCGTAGTCGACGCCGAGGGCGACCAGGAACACGAAGGACAGCAGGCCGAGGCCGGGATCGGTCCCCTCGAACCCGAGCAGCGGGCCGAAGACGAGGCCGCCGATGCCGAGTGCCGCTCCCCACACCGCGATGACGGCGGCGACGAGCAGCAGCGGCGCCACGAGCGAGCGCAGCAGCAGGACCAGGATCAGCAGCACCGAGACGAGCACGATCGGGACGACGACGAGCCGGTCGCGGGCGTTGGTGTCCTGGAGGTCGATCTGCTGGGCGCTCGGGCCGCCGACGTACGATCCGCGGAGGTCCGCCCGTAGGGCCTTGATCGTGGCGGTCTCGGCCGCCGACTGCGGGGCGCCGCGCGCGATGACGGAGATCTCCGTCCAGCCTCCGCCGCTGCGTCCGCGTTCGGCGCTCGCGACCCCGGTGTGCCCGCGGGCGGCGGACAGCGTCGTGTCCGCCCGTCCGGTCGGGGTGATCACGGTGATCGGCTGGGTGCCCCGCCCGGGGTAGGCGCGGGCGAGCGTCTCCATGGCGGTGACCGAGTCGGGCCGGTGGGCGAAGGAGTCCTGCTGCTTGAGCGGTCCGGGCAGGTTCAGGGTGCCGAGGGCGAGCGCCCCGAGCAGGGCCGCTCCGCTCGCCAGGACGACGAGCGGCCGGCGTCCGGCCGAGGTCCCCATCGCGGCGAACAGGCTCCGCCGCTGCCTGGGCTCGGCGCCGTGGACGGGGACGAGCGGCCAGAACACCCGGCGCCCGAGCAGGACGAGTACGGCGGGCAGCAGGGTCAGCATGGCGACGAGGGCGCAGAGCACCCCGACGGTGCCCGCCGGGCCCATGCCCCGGCTGCTGTTGAGGTCGGCGGCGAGCAGGCACAGCAGTCCGGCGGCGACGGTGCCGGAGGAGGCGAGCACGGCGGGCCCGCAGCCGCGCAGGGCCTCCTTCATGGCGTCGTAGGGCCGTTCCACGCGCCGCAGTTCCTCCCGGTAGCGGGAGATGATCAGCAGGGCGTAGTCGGTTCCGGCGCCGAAGACGAGGATCGTCATCACGCCCGAGCTCTGGCCGGAGACGCTGGTGCCGAACGCCTGGTGAAGTCCGTAGGCGACGCCCATCGACAGATAGTCGGCGACGCCGGCGACGGCGAGCGGTACGAGCCACAGCAGCGGGCTGCGGTAGATGAGGATCAGCAGGATCGCCACCACGGCGACGGTGGTGTAGAGCAGCGGTCCGCCGAGGGAGTCGTATACCTCGCCCGCGTCGGTGGCCAGCGCGCCGGGACCGCCGACGACGACGTTCATCCCGTCCGTCGGCCGGGCCACGTCACGGACGTCGTTCACGAACGCGTCGCGCTTCTTCTCGTCGGTGCCGGGCGCGGTGCTGGCGACCGGGTACATCAGGGTGCTGCCGTCGTCGGACGGCACGGCACGAGGGGTGCCGGTGAGCGGGTTCGCCCGGGTGATCGCGGCGACCTGGCGGGCCGCGGTGTCCCGGTCGGCCGGACGGAGCCCCCCGTCGCGGTGGTAGACGAGCACCAGTTCGGTGGTCTCGCCGCCGGGCAGCCGGTCCTCGGTCTTCGCGACCCGGGTGGAGTCGGCGCTCGACGGCAGATAGTCGACGGCACGGTCGTGCTGCACGTCCGACAGCTTCGCCGCGAACGGGCCGACCACGGCCAGCAGCCCGATCCACAGCGCGAGCACCGCCCACGGCACGGCGCGTCGGCGCGACCGCGTACTTGTCTCTCCGGCCCCCATGGACAGGGCCTCCCTTCGCTCCGGTTGTCTGTTTTCCGTGTTCCAGACTTCCGGACCGGGAGATCCCTTTCGTCGCTCGAAGGACCGAGCCGGGCCCTACTGCGCCGGGTGTGCCGGGGCTGTCGTTACTCCCTGGGGAGTAGTGCGGCGGCAGGCGTCTACGACGGTGTGCGGGCCGTTGCCAGGAGGCGGGTCACGTCGTCGGAGCAGATCGTCAGGGCCGCGCCGACGGTGGCGAGGGCGTCGCGTTCGGCGGGGGTGTAGGGGCCGTCGGCGAGGGCGATGCGGGCGCCCTGGAGGAGGATGGCCTCGCGGCCGGTCGGGGCGAGGTGCGGGGCCAGCGGGTCCAGGGCCTCGTGGAGCTCTATGGCCAGGCTCGCTCCGCAGGGCTCGCCGAAGAAGCGGCCCGTGTCGGCGGCGAGGGCGTCGACGAGGGCGCCGAGCTGGTCCTCGGTGCAGTCGTCGAAGCCGGCCGAGCGGACGGTCGCGGCGGCGGTCTCCAGGGACGCGCGGGCGCAGCCGCCGCCCGCCGCGAGGACCGCGAGGGCGACGGTGTGGACGGCGTCGCGGAGCATCGCGGAGAAGCGGGTGGTGGTGGGGTGGTCGAGGACGTCGGCGCCGTAGTGGCTGCCGCAGGCCGCGCACTCGACTACGGGTCCCGTCTCGCCGCGCGGGAGGACGGGAACACCCAGAAGGGTGAAGCGGCGCCGGCCGGTGAGCCGCTGATAGTTGCGGTCGCCCCCGCAGCCGGGGCAGAAGAACTCCCCGTCGCCGACGGTGCTCCACGCCGTACGGGTGCCCAGGATGCGGGGAACCTGAACTGCACGACCGTTTCGTCCCCATCCTGGCAGCACGTCGCACACCTCCGTAACGCCACGGCAACATCGCCGCGCTGGCGTGATGTTAGCCACATTGTTGAGGTGTAGTCAGTACCTAGGACGAGACCTGCTCGTGACCTGCACATGGATTGGCCGGGATACGACCGGGCCCCGCCCGCCTCGAAAGGCGGACGGGGCCGGAAAGAGCCAGGTGAAAGAGGTCAGCGGGCGGCGCGGTTGACGGCGGAGACGACGGCCTTCAGCGAGGCGCGTGTCGTATTCGCGTCGATGCCGATTCCCCACAGAACCTTGTCGCCGATCGCGCACTCGATGTAGGAGGCGGCCTGCGCGGAGGCTCCCTCGCTCATCGTGTGCTCCTGGTAGTCCAGCAGACGGACATCGACGCCGATGGACTGCAGTGCGTCGAAGAAGGCGGAGATCGGGCCGTTGCCGGTGCCGCTCAGGACGGTGTCGGCGCCGTCGACCGTGGCCTCGACGGTCAGGGTGTCCACGCCGTCCTTGTCCGTGGTGGACTGGCCGGTCCTGACCTGGATGCGGCCCCAGGGGTTCGAGGGGTTGGGCAGGTACTCGTCCTGGAAGGTCGCCCAGATGTCCTTCGGCGTGACCTCGCCGCCCTCGGCGTCGGTCTTCGCCTGGATGATCTTCGAGAACTCGATCTGCATCCGGCGCGGCAGGTCCAGCTTGTGGTCGTTCTTCAGGACGTACGCGATTCCGCCCTTGCCCGACTGCGAGTTGACGCGGATGACGGCCTCGTAGGAGCGGCCGACGTCCTTGGGGTCGATGGGCAGGTACGGGACGGCCCACTCGATGTCGTCGACGGTGACGCCCTTGGCGGCCGCCTCGGCCTCCATGGCGTCGAAGCCCTTCTTGATGGCGTCCTGGTGGGAGCCGGAGAAGGACGTGTAGACCAGGTCGCCCACGTACGGGTGGCGCGCGTGGACCTCCATCTGGTTGCAGTACTCCCACGTACGGCGGATCTCGTCGATGTCGGAGAAGTCGATCTGCGGGTCGACGCCCTGCGAGAACAGGTTCATGCCCAGGGTGACCAGGTCGACGTTGCCGGTGCGCTCGCCCTGGCCGAACAGGCAGCCCTCGACGCGGTCGGCGCCGGCCATCAGCGCCAGTTCGGCGGCGGCGACGGCGGTGCCGCGGTCGTTGTGCGGGTGGATCGACAGGCACACGTACTGTCGGCGGGACAGGTGACGGCCCATCCACTCGAAGCGGTCCGCGTGCGTGGAGGGGGTCGAACGCTCCACCGTGGCGGGCAGGTTGAGGATGATCTCGCGGCCCGGACCGGGCTGCCAGACGTCCATGACCGCCTCGCAGACCTCCAGGGCGAAGTCCAGCTCGGTGTCGGTGAAGATCTCGGGGCTGTACTGGTACCCGAACTCGGTCTCGGGGCCCAGCAGCTTCTCCGCGTACTCGACGACCAGACGCGTGCCGTCGACGGCGATCTGCTTGATGTCGTCCTTCGAGCCGCGGAAGACGACGCGGCGGAAGACCGGGGCGGTCGCGTTGTACAGGTGCACGTTGGCGCGCCTGGCGCCCTTCAGCGACTCGACGGTCCGCTCGATCAGGTCCTCGCGGGCCTGGGTCAGTACGGAGATCGTCACGTCGTCCGGGATCGCGGTCTCGTCCTCGATGATCGAGCGGACGAAGTCGAAGTCCGTCTGGCCCGACGCCGGGAAGCCGACCTCGATCTCCTTGTAGCCCATCTTGACCAGCAGGTCGAACATCTCGCGCTTGCGCGCGGGCGACATGGGGTCGATCAGGGCCTGGTTGCCGTCGCGCAGATCCGTGGAGAGCCAGCGGGGGGCGACCGTGATCCGGTTGTTCGGCCAGTCGCGGTCGGGGATGTCGACCTGGTCGTACCGGCCGTACTTGTGGACCGGCATCGACGTGGGCCGCTGACGGTTGATGCGTGCGTGCTGGCTGCTCTGGCTGTCCGCCATGATGCGTAGGCTCCTCAGGATGTCCGAAAGGACGGCCGACGGCGCAACGCCAGACTCCGCGGGGAGGGGGTCGGCCTCGACTACAGGCCCTCGCCGCGGCAGCTAAGGAGAAGCAGCCCGAAACGCATGATGCTCCGCAGCGTAGCGGAGCCGCGCTCCGTACGGAGGGCTGTATCAGTATGCGGGATCGCGCGCCCCGAAAAGGACAAAACGTGCGCCATACCACTTCCAGCCGGAATCCCCGGCTCCTTATCCCCCCATTTCACCAATCATGGTTGCACGTAGTGACATATAGATCACTCAGTGCAAGGGTGCCGGGCATGACGACCAACGGGGGCTTCGAGCCCGTCCACTGCACCATCGTTCCGCCCCATGTCCTCGACCAGCTCGCCCAGCACGAGGACCCCGCGCTCTCCGGTCCCGCGCGCCAGACCCTGGAGCGCGACGCCTACGAGCGCACCCACCGCCGGCTGACCACCGTCATCGGCGCGCCCGCCGTCGCCCCGCCCGCGGGCGCCCCCGAGAACGCGCCGCACCGCACGATCTACGACGCCCGCCACCGCCAGGACCTCCCGGGCAAGAAGGTCCGCGGCGAGGGCGACAAGCCGGGCAAGGACGCCACGGTCAACCGCGCGTACGCCGGCCTCGGCGCGACCTTCGACCTCTACCTGAACGCCTACGGACGCACCTCGATCAACGGCGAGGGCCTGCCGCTCGACGCCACCGTGCACTTCGACAGGGACTACAACAACGCCTTCTGGAACGGCGAGCAGATGGTGTTCGGCGACGGCGACGGCGAGATCTTCCTCGACTTCACCCTCCCGGTCGACGTCATCGGCCACGAGTTGACCCACGGCGTCACCCAGTACACGGCGAACCTCACCTACTACGGCCAGCCGGGCGCCCTGAACGAGTCCATGTCGGACGTCTTCGGCTCGCTGATCAAGCAGTACACGCTCGGCCAGACCGCGGGCGAAGCCGACTGGCTGATCGGCGCCGGGCTGCTCGCCTCGCGGGTCACCGGCACCGCCCTGCGCTCCATGAAGGCGCCGGGCACGGCGTACGACGACGACGTGCTCGGCAGGGACCCGCAGCCCGGGACGATGGACGGCTATGTCAGCACCGGCCGGGACAACGGCGGCGTCCACATCAACTCCGGCATCCCCAACCACGCCTTCTACCTCGTCGCCCAGGCCCTCGGCGGCCACGCGTGGGAGCGGGCCGGACAGATCTGGTACGACGTGCTGACCGGCGGTGAGCTGCCGCAGCAGGCCCTCTTCTCGGACTTCGCGCGGCTCACGCTCGCCGCGGCGCGGACCCGGTACAACGAGGGGGAGGAACTGCAGGCGGTGACGAAGGCCTGGGAACAGGTCGGGGTGCCGTCCGCGTAGGCCCGGCGGAAAGCGCCATGGCCCCGGGCGCCCGACTCGTACTAGACAGGACCCCATGCGTATCGAAGTGCGGCGTACGGGCGGGTTCGCGGGCATCGAGCGCCGTGCCGAGGTGGACACCTCGGCACGGCCCGACGCCCCCGAGTGGCACGCCCTGGCCGAACGGGCACTCGCCGCCGGACGGAACGGGCCCCCGGCCGGCGTCCCGGACGGCTTCCACTACGAGATCACCGTGGACGGCAGAACCGTCCACGCCGCCGACCCGGGACTCACGGAGGACCAGCGCGAGCTGATCTCCCGGGTATTGAAGGAGGGAGCCTGAGGGAGAGGGACTGAGGGAGGGGGACTGAGGGAGGGGGCCTGAACACAGCCGACCGCGGGTTCACGCCGACCCGTTGACTTCCGTTACCGCGGGTACAGATGATCGCCCATGGCGACGAACCCCCTCCCGCAGTTCCCGGACGGCTTCCTCTGGGGCGTGTCCACCTCGGCCCATCAGATCGAGGGCGCCGTGGACGAACGCGCCCCCTCGGTGTGGGACACCTTCACCGCCGGGCCCGGACACATCAAGGACGGTTCCACGGCGGCGGTGGCCTGTGACCACGTCCACCGCTACCCCGAGGACGTGGCACTCCTCGCCGGCCTCGGCGTGGACGCGTACCGCTTCTCGGTCTCCTGGCCCCGGGTGAACTCCCCGGGCGGCCTCGACTTCTACGACCGCCTGACCGACGCGCTGTGCGCGGCCGGCATACGGCCCGTGCCGACCCTCTTCCACTGGGACCTGCCGGCGGAGCTGGACTGGATGGACCGGGACACCGCCGAGCGGTTCGCCGAGTACGCCTCGGTCGTCGCCGGACGCCTCGGCGACCGCGTCAAGAAGTGGATCACCCTCAACGAGCCCGCCGAGCACACCCTGCTGGGGCACGCGCTCGGCGCGCACGCCCCCGGCAAGCGGCTCCTGTTCGACGCCCTGCCGGTGGCCCACCACCAGCTCCTCGCCCACGGTCTGGCCGTACGGGCGCTGCGCGCGGCCGGGGCGGGCGACATCGGGATCGCCAACTCGCACGGCCCGACCTGGGCGGCCTCGGACCGTACCGAGGACGTGGAGGCGGCCGACTTCTACGACCTCCTGCTCAACCGGCTCTTCGCCGACCCCGTCCTGCTGGGCCGCTACCCCGACGGCATCGGCGAGCTGATGCCCGGTGACGTCGAGTCGGACCTGAAGATCATCGGCGAGCCGGTCGACTGGTACGGGATCAACTACTACCAGCCGACGAAGGTGGGCGCCCCCGAGGGAGCCGAGATCGAGTTCGGCGGACTCACCCTGCCCGCCGAACTGCCCTTCACCGTCAAGGAACTGGAGGGGTACCCGGTCACCGACTTCGGCTGGCCGGTGGTGCCCGAGGCGCTCACCGAACTGCTGGTCGGCTTCCGCGAGCGCTACGGCGACCGGCTCCCGCCCGTCGTCATCACCGAGAACGGCTGCAGTTACGACGGCATCGACGACCAGGAGCGGATCACCTTCCTGGACGGTCATGTCCGGGCGCTGCACCGGGCGTCGGAACAGGGCGTCGACGTACGCGGCTACTTCGTCTGGTCGCTGATGGACAACTTCGAGTGGGCGGAGGGGTACGAGCGCCGCTTCGGTCTCGTGCACGTCGACTACGACACGCTGGAGCGGACTCCCAAGGCCTCGTACAACTGGCTGCGGGACGCCCTGCGGGCGCAGAGATGACCGCGGCCGACCGGGTCGCGCCCCTGTCCGCGCTCGCCGAGCCCGTCGAACGGGTCGGCCGGGGCTGGACCTCGGCGCTCTCGCTCGCCAACGGGGCGATCTGGGTGGGCTGGTACGGCCCGCTGCAGATCCTCCTCGCCTCCCAGGCGGAGGACTTCGCTCCCGGCACCGGCATGTCCAAGGAGACGATGCTGGCCTGGGTGACGGGTGCGGGCGCGGTCGTGTCACTGGTCGCCAACCCGCTCTTCGGCGCGCTGTCCGACCGTACGACCTCGCGGTGGGGCCGCCGCACGCCGTGGATCGTGGCCGGAGCGGCCGGGGGCGCGCTGTCCCTGCTGCTCCTCGCGGGCGCGGGCGGCGTCTGGACGATGGCGGCGGGCTGGTGCCTGGTCCAGCTGACCCTGAACGCCGCGTTCGCCGCCGTGACCGCGGCCGTGCCCGACCAGGTGCCGCGGCTCCAGCGCGGCAGCGTGGGCGGCTGGCTGGGCGCGGCACAGATCCTCGGCGTGGTCGGCGGCACGGGGCTCGCGACGGTCGCCGGGGGCATCGGCGGCGGGTACGCGGCGTGCGCGGTGTTCACCCTGGTGGGCGTCCTGCCGTACGTCCTGCGCCATGAGGACCTGCGCCTGCCGGTGTCGGCCCGGCCGCCCTGGTCGGGGCGGGCGTTCCTCGCCTCCTTCCGGCTGAGTCCGCGCGAACACCCCGACCTGGCATGGGCCTGGCTGACCCGCTTCCTGATCAACCTCAGCAACGCCCTCGTACTGCTGTACCTGCTCTACTACCTGCGGGACCGGCTGCGTCTCGACGACCCCGAACAGGGTGTGCTGGTCCTCACGGCGGTGAACGGGGTCACGCTGCTCGCCACCGTCGTGGTGGGCGGGGTGTGGTCGGACCGGCTCGGCCGCCGCAAGCCGTTCGTGATCTGGTCCGGCGTCCTGATGGCGGTGGCCACGGCGGCGCTGGCCTCCTGGCAGACCTGGCCCGGGGCGATCGCCGCCGCGGCCGTCCTCGGCATCGGCTTCGGCGTCTTCACCTCCGTCGACTTCGCCCTGATGACCGACGTGCTGCCCAAGGCCCTCGACCGCGGCAAGGACCTCGGCGTCATCAACATCGCCAACGCCCTCCCCCAGGTCGCGGCCCCCGTACTGGCGGCCCCGATCGTGACGTACCTGGGGGGCTACCGGGTCCTGTACCTGGTCGCGGCCGTGATCGGCCTCGCGGGGGCGGTGCTGGTGGTGCGGATCAAGGGGGTGGACTGAGGGGGTGGACCGAGGGGGTGGACCGAGGGGGTGGACCGAGGGGGCCGGCGGTCACCTCGGGGGACCGCCGGGCCCGGTCACACCGCCCCGGCGTCCCTGACCGTCCACAGCGACGGGTACACGGGGCGGAAACCCAGGTGGTGGCAGATGCATGCGGCGGACACGATGCCGTTCCAGAGGTCGGGTCGGTGCGCTCGTGCAGGGCCTGCCGCACCTCGACGCCGTTGATCAGATGAAGCTCGACGACAGTGACGGGGCGTCGTCGGCGATGTTTTGAAGTGCTCTCCTGGCTGGAGCCGGGAGATTCCTGCTTGCCTTGCGGCAGCGGGCTTGACGCCACGGGTGCGCCTGACGACTGCCCTCCCGGCAGCCGGGACGAGCGCATGGCCCGTCCGGTAGAGGTGCAAGATGTTCCGGGCCGCGTTGTGGTCGGCGTTGCCTTCCCATCCGCAGTCGGGGTTCTTGCATACGAATGTGGCCTGGTCTTCCCGGCTGCCCGGTGTGATGAAGCCGCATGCGGAGCAGCGCCGGGAGGTATTCGGGGCGGGGACCTTGGTGAGGGTGCCGCCATGACGTGCGGTCTTGTACGTCAGCATCGTCACGGTGCGGCCCCATGCCTCTTGGCTGATAGAGCGGTTCAGGCCGGACTTCTGCGCGACATTCCTGCCTGGTTCCTCGATGGTGCCCCGGGCGGCTTTGACCATGTTCGGGATGTTGAGCTGTTCCACCACGACCGTTCCGTACTGGCGGGCGAGGGCGGTGGTGGTCTTGTGCTGCCAGTCGACGGCGCGGCGCGTGGCTCTTGCGCGGAGCTGTTTGATCTGGTCGTAGGTGTGGTGCAGCCGGTTGGAGCTGCGTTCCTTCGGCTTACGGAAGGATTTGCGGTGTGCGGCGCGCTGTTCCAGACGAAGCAGCTTGGCTTTCTCGTCGGGGTTCAGCCACTTGTCCCGGTCGGCGGTGCCGTCCTGGAGGCGGGGCTGTCGTCCGTGGTCCTGGTGGTTGCCGTCGGACAGGGCCAGGGGCAGGTTCACCCCGGCGTCGATGCCGACCTCGCTGCCGCCGTGCGGTTCGGGCCGGGGCTCCAGGGTTTGAACGCGGAAGGCGATGTGCCAGCCGAGTGCGTCCTTGACCAGCCGCGCCCCGGTGATCCGGTTCTCTGTGTCCGCTGCCCTGCCCAATGGCAGGTCGCCCACAACCTGCACGTCCACTTGGTGTGCCGAGGCATGGCACCGGAGGCCGGACTGCGGCGACCCCCCGAACGTGGCCCACTCCCGGACCGCGCCCGGGAGCCAACTTCGGCCACTTTTCACAACCGTTGAAGGAAAGGGTCCCCTTCCCTTGCAATCGTGAGGCACCCGCGACTCAATGGAACCGCACGTTCCGACGGACCGTCAGTTACGCCTCCGCACGGCGTCCCGCACCCCACGAGCGGACGGTCCGCGTACACGTCTCCCCGCACCCTCACCGGGCACAGAGGTGAGGAGCCCGTGTGCCCGGACCAGGGCGGACGGCTCCGTCCCGACCATCCCCACATGGCAATTCCCCCACAAGGGAAGGGATTTCGATGAGAGGCAAGCGACTCGCAACGGTCTCGGCGTTAGCCGCCGGCACCCTGGCCGCGACCGGTCTGGCCTTCGCGCCGGCCGCCGCGGCCGTCACTCCCCAGTCGGCCACCATCAACGCGACCTGCACCATCGGTGGCGGCGGTGCGGCCACCCTCACGGCCACCCAGGACGGCACGGCCGCGACCATCACCCTCAGCTCCACCGCCATCACGGCCCCGATCCCCATCGCCGCGGACTCGGTCACCTCGACCCTCTCCCTGGTGAACGCGAGCGGCGGGACCACCGCGTTCAGCGGCAAGAAGAACCCGGCGATGGCCACCGGCAGCGGAGTGTCGGTGGGCCCCCTCGACGGCACCGTCGCCTCCGGTGACAGCCTGGAGTTCTACGGCGGCTCGCTGAAGATGACCATCTACGGCATCACGATCACCTGTACGGCGGACGCACCGCAGTCCCCGGGCCCGTTCGTCTTCGACTGACCCACCGAGTCCCGGCGTGAAGAGGGCCGGTGCCGCCCGCGCGCAGCGACACCGGCCCGGCCAGGCCAGGCCTGGTTCGGCTTGGCCCGGCCCCCGGCCCGGTTCGGCCCAGCCCAGTTCGACTCGGCCCGGCCCGGCCCTCCGCAACCGTCTCGTGATTCACCAACTCCGCATCCAGCTAACCGAGTTGCTGACCATGACAGAAACTGATGGCCCATCAGTCACTGCACCGGGACTCCATTGACTTCTCACACGACCGGCACATCAATGTCCCCCTGGCGGCGCAGAAGAGCCGCTGCGCCCGCATCCCTCAGGAGGGGGCAACACCCATGTCAACCACGGGTCCGACAACCCGAAGACGCCGCCTCGCGGCACTGCTCGGGGCGACCGTACTCGCGCTCACCGCGGGAGGCGCGCTGGCCGCCCCGGCCGGCGCCGCTCCCGCGAACGTGGACTTCGCCACGCACTGCATCCCGCCGGCGATCGCGGGCCTCCCCCCGATCGACGGCACCACCACCGCGAAGATCACGGTGGACAACGGGAGTCCCAAGGTCGGCGACACGGTCACCGTGACCTACACGGTGGTCACGCCCGCCGCGAGCAACCCCACCGACCTCGCCCTGCCGGCCGACATCATGACGCCGACCGGCAAGGTCACCGTCGGCGGGGCGCAGACGGGCAGCGTCACGGTCGCGGGGCCGAAGAAGAACGACCCCGTGCCGGGGCGGGGCGCCTTCCCGTCGTTCTCCATGACCGGCACGTTCACGGTCACGGCGCCCGGCGCGATCACCCTCTCGCCCGGTGACTACAACATCCACACCAGCTACATCCTGGAACTGGACACCCCGTGCACGGTCACCAACCCGCCCGCCCCGGTGTCGGAGACGGTCACCGCGACCGGCGGCGGACAGACCAACACCCGGGCCATCCAGCTCGGTTCGGCCTCCGGGAACCCCGGTGACAGCGTGACCGTCACCGGAAGCGACTTCACCCCGGGTGCCGCCGTCACCCTCGCCGGACGGTCCGGGACCACCCAGACCGCCGACACGGCGACCGTGACCGCGAACGCCCAGGGCTCCTTCAGCGGCTCGCTCGTCGTCAACGACAAGACGACGACCGGCGTGGTCGCGTACGAGGGAGGAAGCTGGGACCCGGACACCGGAGCGGGCCCCGCCGCGTATGTCGTCGTCGACAACACACCCGTCCCTGACGGCAGTCAGAAACTCACCACCACGGTGAAAGCGGGAACCCTGTCGATGGCCCAGGCCGGGGACGCCGTCGCGCTGTCGGCGGTCGACTACGGCAAGGGGGGCGCCTCCACGGGCGCCCTGCAGACGGTGACGGTCAAGGACTTCCGCGGCGGCCCCGCGGGCTGGTCCCTGACCGGCAAGGTCACCGACTTCACCGGACCCGGCGCGAAGATCGGCGCCGGTGCCCTGAGCTGGACCCCGGCCTGCGCCACCAAGGCCGGCAGCCCGAGCACCTGCCAGTCCGGCTCGTCCGGCACGGTCGGCCTCTCGGGAGCGACCCTGGCGTCCACCCCCAACGGAACCCTCACCGGTGGTGAGTTCACCGTCGACGCCGGACTGTCGCTGAACGTACCGGAGTTCACGCCTCCCGGCTCCTACTCCGGTGTGCTCACGCTGACGCTCAGCTGACCGGTCCGCACCTCGACCGGTCGTCCGCACCCCGGTGGCCGGGCGCGCACCCGCCCGTCCACGCAGGGGCTGTCACGACGACAGCCGCCAGTCCGCCGATGCCGTCCGCGGGGGTCCGCACCCATGCGCAAGCCGTACGCCCTCCTCCTGAGCGTGTTCCTGGTCCTGCCCGCCCTCGTGACCCTCATGGCCACGCCCTCGTACGCGGCCGACAACGGGAGCTGGTCGGTCTACCCCGTCTCCTCGCGCATCGCCGCGCGGCCGTACTTCTATCTCTCCGCCGACCCCGGCCAGACCCTCCGGGACAAGGTCACCGTCGCCAACAAGACCGGTGATCCGCTGACGTTCCGGCTGTACGCCGCCGACGCCTACAACACCGCCCGCGACGGCGGTTTCGCCGTGCGCACCCTGGCGGAGAAGCAGCGCGGGGTGGGGGCATGGGCCCGGCCCGCGCGCTCCCGGGTCACCGTGCCCGCGCACGGCAAGGTCACCGTGCCGTTCACCCTGCGGGTTCCGGAGCGGGCCGAACCGGGCGATCATCCGGGCGCGCTGGTGGCGCTCGACGAACGGATCGAGAAGGGCTCCGGCTCCCTCTCGGTCGGGGTGCGCCGCGCCGTCGCGGCCCGGGTCTATCTCCGGGTCGGCGGGCCGACGGTCCCCGCCCTCGCGGTGGAGAAGGTCCGCCTCACCCACCACCAGCCGCTCATCCCCGGCACGGGCTCCGGCACGGCCACCGTCTCGTACACCCTCCACAACACGGGCAACGTCACGCTGAACCCGAAGGTGCGGCTGAGGGCCGAGGGGCTCTTCGGGCGGACCCTGCTGTCCCGCGAGCTCGACGGCATCCCCTCGGAACTGCTCCCCGGCCAGCGGGTCGGACTCACCGCGCCCTGGCACGGGGCGCCCCAACTCGACTGGGGTGACGTGACGTTGACGGCCAGCGCGGCCGGGACCAGAGAGTCGGCGCGGGTGTCGTTCCTCGCGCTGCCGTGGCTCGTGGCCGTGCTGGCGGCGGCCGCGACCGCCGCGGCCGTGGTGACGCTCAGAGTGCGTCGGGCCCGCGTTCGCCCGTCCGCACCCGGACGACCGTCTCCACGGGTACGGACCACACCTTTCCGTCCCCGATCTTCCCGGTCTGCGCGGCCCTGACCACCGCGTCGATGACCGCGTCGGCCTCCGCGTCCTCGACGACGACCTCGATCCGGACCTTCGGGACCAGGTCGACCCGGTACTCGGCGCCGCGGTACACCTCGGTGTGCCCGCGCTGACGCCCGTACCCGCTGGCCTCGGTGACGGTCATCCCGTGCACACCGAGTTCCTGGAGGGAGGACTTGACCTCGTCGAGTCGGTGCGGCTTGACGATCGCGGTGATGAGTTTCATGCCTGGGGCTTGACCTTCTGCGTGGCGGGAAGGGACGACGACACCGGGGCGCCATGACCCAGGACCCCGTGATCGTAGGCGCTCTCGGCGTGCACCGTAAGGTCCAGGCCGGTCCGCTCGTGCTCCTCCTCCGCCCGCAGCCCCATGAGCCGGTCGATCACCGTGCCGATGCCGTACGTAGCGGCGAACGCGTACCCCCCGACGACCGCCACCCCGACGAGTTGCCGGCCGAACTGTCCGAACCCTCCGCCGTACAGCAGCCCCTCGGCCCCGCCGGTCATCCCGTGGACGGCGAAGACGCCGATGAGCAGCGTGCCGATGACCCCGCCGACCAGGTGGACACCGACGACGTCCAGCGAGTCGTCGTAGTTCAGCCGGAACTTCCAGCCCACGGCGTACGAGCAGACGGCGCCGGCGGCGAGCCCGACGGCGAGCGCGCCCAGCAGGGACACCACCCCGCACGACGGTGTGATGGCCACCAGGCCGGCGACCGCGCCCGAGGCCGCGCCCAGGGTGGTCGGGTGGCCGTCGCGGCGCTGTTCGACGAGGAGCCAGCCGAGCAGGCCCGTGCAGCCCGCGGCGAGGGTGTTGAGGAAGGCCGCGGCGGCCAGACCGTTGGCGCCGAGGGCGGACCCGGCGTTGAAACCGAACCAGCCGAACCACAGGAGACCGGCACCGAGCATGACCATGGGCAGGTTGTGCGGCCGCATGGCGTCCTTCTTGAAGCCGAGCCGCGGTCCGAGCACCAGGCACAGCGCGAGCCCGGAGGCTCCCGAGGTGATCTCGACCGGCATACCGCCCGCGAAGTCGAGGGCGCCGAGTCCGTCGCGGATCCAGCCGCCCGGGCCCCACACCCAGTGGGCGACGGGAACGTATACGAGCAGGGCCCAGACGGGCACGAACACGAGCCAGGCCCCGAACTTCGCCCGGTCGGCGACCGCCCCGCTGATCAGCGCGGCGGTGATGATCGCGAAGGTGAGCTGGAAGGTGGCGAAGAGCAGGGTGGGGACACTCCCCCGGACGCTGTCCGGCCCGAGCCCGGCCATCCCGGCGTGCTCCAGCCCGCCGACGAGCCCTCCGAACGCGTCCGGACCGAACGCGAGGGAATATCCGGCGGTCAGCCACACCACGGTGACCAGGGCGATCGACACGAAGCTCATCATCAGCATGTTGAGCACGCTCTTCGCGCGGACCATGCCGCCGTAGAACAGGGCGAGGCCGGGGGTCATCAGGAGCACGAGCGCGGTGGCGGCGAGCAGCCAGGCTGTGTCGCCGCTGTCGATCCGGGAAGCGGCCAGAGTCACGGTCTCTCCAACGGAGTGGGGGCACGAGGTGGGGGCGCCGTCAGAGCGTCGTAGGCGCGCGTTTCCGGTTGCGTTCGCCCACGTTTCCGATGTGTTTCATTGCACCGTCATTTCCGATTCCTCACCGTGAGGGCACATGACCCACGGCCCCGGAACGCCTCGCACCCAAGAACCGGAACGATCGCTTCACACGTACGGGGGCGACCGCTTCACGGCTGTCGAACACCTTGGTACGGCGGGCACCCGACGATCAGGGACAATGGGCGCCATGAGCGTTCGCAACCAGTCATCCGAGCCGTCCGAGGACGGGGGCACCCCGCGCCCCCTCGATGCTGTGGGGAACCACCGCGCCGGCTTCGCCTGTTTCGTGGGCCGCCCCAACGCGGGCAAGTCCACCCTCACGAACGCTCTGGTCGGCCAGAAGGTGGCGATCACCGCGAACCAGCCGCAGACCACGCGGCACACCGTGCGCGGCATCGTGCACCGGCCCGACGCGCAGCTGATCCTCGTCGACACCCCCGGCCTGCACAAACCGCGCACCCTGCTGGGCGAGCGGCTCAACGACATCGTCCGCACGACCTGGGCGGAGGTCGACGTGATCGGCTTCTGTCTGCCCGCGAACGAGAAGCTCGGCCCGGGTGACCGTTTCATCGCGAAGGAACTGGCGTCGATCAAGAAGACGCCGAAGATCGCGATCGTCACCAAGACCGACCTCGTCGACAGCAAGACGCTCGCCGAGCAGCTCATCGCGATCGACCAGCTCGGCCGGGAGCTCGGCTTCGAGTGGGCCGAGATCGTCCCGGTGTCGGCGGTCGGCGACTCGCAGGTGGGTCTGCTGGCGGACCTGATCGTCCCGCTGCTGCCGGAGGGGCCCGCCCTCTACCCCGAGGGCGACCTGACGGACGAGCCGGAGCAGGTCATGATCGCGGAGCTGATCCGCGAGGCCGCCCTGGAGGGCGTCCGTGACGAGCTTCCGCACTCCATCGCCGTCGTGGTCGAGGAGATGCTGCCGCGCGAGGACCGCCCGGCCGACAAGCCGCTCCTGGACATCCACGCCTTCGTCTACATCGAGCGCCCCAGCCAGAAGGGCATCATCATCGGCCCCAAGGGCAAGCGCCTGAAGGACGTCGGCATCAAGTCCCGCAAGCAGATCGAGGCCCTGCTGGGCACGCCGGTCTTCCTCGACCTCCATGTGAAGGTCGCCAAGGACTGGCAGCGCGACCCCCGGCAGCTCCGCAAGCTCGGCTTCTGAGAGGGCTCCGCCCCGGGGGAATCAGCTCCGCCCGGGGGGCAGCTCCGCCCCGGGGGGAGTGAGTCGGATCCGCCCCGGGGAGGCCCGTTCTCAGCCCGCGGTCACCGTCGTGTGCACGGCACCGTCGAGCCCGGCCAGCAGCACCGGCGTCGCGGACCCGCCGAGATCCCGTACGGCCGCGCGGTCCGCGTCGGCGACGGCCCCGGCCTCGGACACCACGGCCGCCGACTCCAGGGACTTCGCCCCGGACGCCACGGCCATCGCCACGGCCGTCTGCAGAGCGCTCAGCCGCAAGGACTCCAGCTCCACGGTCCCGGCGACGTAGGTACGTCCCGTCTCGTCGCGTACGGCCGCGCCCTCGGGCACACCGTTGCGGGCCCGCGCGGAACGGGCCAGGGTGACGATCTTGCGGTCCTCGGGGTCGAGCGCGCTGCTGTCGGTCATGACCAGAGCATACGAAGTGCCGGCACCGTCTCCCTCCGAAGGGTCAGCCGGCCACCGGATACATCGACCCCCGGCGCCCCTCGGGCGAGGCGAGCCACTCCAGCTTCGCGGCCGTGTTCGCCTCCGGCAGCGGCGTGTGCAGCACGATCGTGAGGTCGGGCCGGACCGGCACCTTCATCGCGGTGGACTCGACGGCGAGCAGTCCCACGAGCGGATGGTCGAGCTCCTTGCGGATCTGCCCGGCGTCCTCGATGTCCCGCCGCTCCCACAGCTCCGCGAACTCGGCGCTGGCCTCGGTCAGCCGGGCCAGCACCTCGCGGAGCCCCTCGTCGTCCGGCGCGGCGGCGCACGACGCGCGGAACTGGGCCACGACGGTACGGGCGTTGTGCTCCCAGGTGCGCGAACGGCCCCGGTAGAGCGGGTCGGTGAAGAAGTCGACGATGCAGTTCTGGGTGTTCTCCGGACGCATGCCGAGGACCACGGCGGCGGCGGCGTTGTACATGACGCAGTTGTAGTACGGGTCCATGATGTGCGCCGGAAACGGCATCCACGTGTCGATCAGCCGCCGCAGCCCGTCGCACATGTCCCGGTCCCCGGGGGCGACTTCGGGCGCGGGAGGGTTCAGCCCGGCCAGGGTGTACAGGTGGCGCCGCTCGGTGTTGCTGAGCCTCAGCACGCGGGCGACGGCGTCCAGGACCTGCGGCGACACGGATATGTCCCGCCCCTGCTCCAGCCATTGGTACCAGGAGGCGCCCACGCCCGCGAGGACGGCGACCTCCTCGCGGCGCAGCCCCGGTGTGCGGCGGCGGGCGCCGCCGTCCGGGAGCCCGGCCTCGGCCGGTGACACCCGTGCCCGGCGGCTCATCAGGAACTCGCGCAGTTCCGGGCGCCGTTGGGCCTTCGTCGCCTCCTCCGCCACGTGTCTCCCCCTTCGGTGACTGGTGGTGCGGGCACCAGCATAAGTTGCGGCTCCCCACGGATATTCCGGACGCCGCACGCTCTTGCCATGACCACAGAGACGACCACGAAGACGACCACGGAGTCCACCGCCCGCACCCCCGGCACCGGCACGCCGGGCATCGATCCGGGCACCACGAACGGCCCCCGGGCCGACACCCCGACCGATTCCGCCGCCCGCCCGGAGGACGGCCGGCCACCGAGCCCGGACCATCTGTCGCGGCGCGACGCACTCGTGCTCTTCGTGCTGTGCGCCGCCCAGTTCATGGTCGCGCTGGACTTCTCCGTTCTGAACGTGGCGCTTCCCGTGCTCGGCCGGGACCTCGGCATGAGCCCGTCCGCGCTCCAGTGGGCGGTCACCGCCTTCGCGCTGCCCTCCGGCGGCTTCCTGCTCCTCTTCGGCCGTATCGGTGACCTGTTCGGCCGCCGGCGGCTCTTCCTCGCCGGGCTGGCCGTGTTCGGGGCGGCCTCGCTGCTCGCGACCTTCGCCTGGGACCCGGCGTCGTTCCTGGCCGGACGGGCCGTGCAAGGGCTCGGCGCGGCGGCGATCGTGCCGACCGGCATGTCGCTGCTGACCACGACCTTCCCCGAGGGTCCCGCACGGGACCGCGCGCTGGGCATCTCCGGCACGCTCCTGTCGCTGGGCTTCACCGTCGGCATGGTGGCGGGCGGCGTCCTGACCGACGTGCTGAGCTGGCGTTCGACGATGGGGCTCCTGTCGCTGTTCGCGCTGGTCGTACTGCCGCTCGCCACCGGCCTGCTGCCCTCGTCCGGCCCGCGGCACACGGATGCGGCCGGTGCTCCGGACCGCCCGCGCCTGGACATCCCCGGCGCGGTCACCGTCACCGGTGGCCTGCTGGCCCTGATCTACGCGCTCTCGACGGCGGCGGACCGCGGTTTCGGCGGCGCTGACGTCGTCACGACACTCGTCGCGGGCGTGCTGCTGCTCGGCGCCTTCGTCCGGATCGAGTCCCGTGCCGACGCCCCGCTCGTCAGCCTGAGGATGCTGCGCCGCCGCACGGTGGCGTGGGGCAACCTGGGCGGCCTGGTCACCTTCTCGATGATGTCGACGGTCGTCTTCGCGCTGACCCTGTACCTCCAGGAGACGCTCGGGCTCTCGGCCTTCGAGACCGGCCTGGTCTTCGGCGCGCAGGGCGCGCTGTCGGCCGTCGCCGGGATGTACGCCCCGAAGGTCATCGGCCGCTTCGGCGCCCGGCGCACCCTGGCCGGCTCACTGGCGGGCCAGGGTCTGTTCGTGGCGGGAATGCTGCTGCTGAACGCGCACACCTGGTCCGTCTGGATCGCCGTCGTCGGGGTGTCGCTGGCCAGCATGTTCCACCTGGGCGCGATCATCTCGTACGGCCTGACCGTCACCTCGGGCGTCCCCGACGAGGAGCAGGGCCTGGCCACCGGCCTGGTGACCTCCACCCAGCAGGTGGGCATCACCGTCGGCATCCCGCTCCTCGGGGTCCTCGCGACCACGTCGGACGACCTGCTGGCCGGCGTCCACACGGTCCTCGCCCTGGACGCGGCGATCGTCCTCGCGGCGGCCGCGCTGGTCGCGGTCGGACTCGGGCGGCAGGGCGCGGCGCGCGCCCGCTGAGGGCGGCACCGTCCCGCGAGGGGTCAGGGACGGTCGAGGCGCAGCCGCTCGGCCCGCGGCAGACCGGCCACGACGAGATCGTAGGAATCCTCGATGAGCTCCCGGACCAGGCGGTCCGGGAGTTCGCCGTCGACGGTCACCGTGTTCCAGTGCCGCTTGTTCATGTGATAGCCGGGGACGATCAGTCCCGGGTGCTGCTCGCGCAGCCGGATCGCGTCGTCCGGGTCGCACTTCAGGTTGACCGTGAGCGGGCGCCCGTCCAGGTTCGTCAGCGCGAAGAGCTTGCCCAGCACCTTGAAGACCGAGGTCTCGGGGTTGAAGGGGAAGTCCTCGACGCCGGCGTTGAAGGACAGACAGAACGCGCGCAGCTGCTGCGGGGTCACTCCGGTTTCTCCTCGTGAGGAGGCCCGGCCGGGTCGACCGGCTCGACGAGCACCGTGACGATCTTGTTCCGGCGGCCTGCGGCGGCCTCCGCGGTGAGCCGCAGCCGGCGTCCGTCGGGCAGTTCGACCACCGAGGAGGCGCCGGCGATGGGCACCCGTCCCAGGGCCTTGGCCAGCAGCCCGCCGACGGTCTCCACGTCCTCGTCGTCGTAGGCCTCGAAGCCGTACAGCTCGCCGAGGTCGCCGATGTCGAGGCGGGCGGTCACCCGGAAGCTGTCGTCTCCGAGGTCATGGACGGGCGGCAGCTCGCGGTCGTACTCGTCGGTGATCTCGCCGACGATCTCCTCGAGGATGTCCTCGATGGTGACGATGCCGGCCGTGCCGCCGTACTCGTCGATGACGACGGCGACGTGGTTGCGCTCCTGCTGCATCTCGCGCAGCAGATCGCCGGCGTTCTTGGTGTCGGGCACGAACGTGGCCGGCCGCATGGCCGTGGACACCAGCTCGGACTCGGCGTCGCGGCTGATGTGGGTCTTGCGGGCCAGGTCCTTGAGATAGACGATCCCGACGATGTCGTCCTCGTTCTCGCCGGTGACGGGTATGCGCGAGAAGCCGGAGCGCAGGGCCAGGGTGAGGGCCTGCCGGATGGTCTTGTAGCGCTCGATGACGACGAGGTCCGTGCGGGGCACCATGACCTCGCGCACGAGGGTGTCGCCGAGCTCGAAGACGGAGTGCACCATACGGCGCTCCTCGTCCTCGATGAGCGACTCCTTCTCGGCGAGGTCGACCATCGCCCGCAGCTCCGCCTCGGAGGCGAACGGGCCGCGCCTGAACCCCTTGCCGGGGGTGAGCGCGTTGCCGATGAGGATCAGCAGCGGCGGGATCGGGCCCATGATCCGGGCCAGCGGCAGCAGGACGTACGCCGCCGCGGTCGCGGTGTTCAGCGGGTGCTGGCGGCCGATGGTGCGCGGCGAGACACCGACCGCGACGTACGACACGAGGACCATGACGGCGATGGCGACCGCCAGTGCCTGCCAGGTCTTGTCGAACTCCTTGAGGCAGGCGAAGACGACGAGCGCGGCGGCCGCCATCTCGCAGACCACGCGGACCAGCAGCGCCACGTTCAGATAGCGCGTCGGGTCCGCGGTGACCTGCGCGAGCTTGGCGCTGCCGCGCCGGCCGCCGCGGACCGCCTCCTCGGCGCGGAAGCTGGAGACCCTCGCGAGGCCCGCCTCCGCGCAGGCGGCGAGCCAGGCGACGACGACCAGGACGATGGCACCGACGACAAGCTGAGGGGTCATGACACGGTCGGGGCCGGAGACGGACCCGTGATGCCCTTCTCCGCGCGCCAGCCGTCCACGATGGCGGCCTGGAGGCCGAACATCTCGGCCTTCTCGTCGGCTTCCTCGTGGTCGTAGCCGAGGAGGTGCAGCACGCCGTGGACGGTGAGGAGCTGGAGCTCCTCGTCCATGGAGTGCTGCGTCGGGGCGTCCTTGCCCTGCTGCTCGGCGACCTCGGGGCAGAGCACGATGTCGCCGAGCAGCCCCTGCGGCGGCTCGTCGTCGTCCTTCGACGGCGGACGGAGCTCGTCCATCGGGAAGGACATGACGTCCGTCGGTCCCGGCAGGTCCATCCACTGGATGTGCAGCTGCTCCATGGCGTCGGTGTCCACGACGATCACCGAGAGCTCGGAGAGCGGGTGGATGCGCATCCGTGCGAGCGCGTAGCGGGCGATGTCGAGGATCGCCTGCTCGTCGACCTCGGTTCCGGACTCGTTGTTGACGTCGATCGACATGGCGGTGCTGGTCTACTTCCCTTTGTGGCCCCGGCTCTTGTGGGAGCCGTTCTCGGTGCCGTTCTCGCTGTCGTACTTCTCGTACGCGTCGACGATACGGCCGACCAGCTTGTGCCGGACGACATCCTGGGACGTGAGCCGCGAGAAGTGGACGTCGTCGAGACCCTCCAGGATGTCCTGGACCTGCCGCAGACCCGACTTCGTACCGCTCGGGAGGTCGACCTGCGTCACGTCACCGGTGATCACGATCTTCG
Source organism: Streptomyces sp. NBC_00386 (assembly GCF_036063235.1). NCBI lineage: Bacteria > Bacillati > Actinomycetota > Actinomycetes > Kitasatosporales > Streptomycetaceae > Streptomyces > Streptomyces sp. NBC_00386. Next base: position 6,344,413 of record NZ_CP107950.1, on the reverse strand, counting down.
AGTCGAAGCCGAGCCGGGTGAGGAACATCTTCATCTGCTCGGCGCTCGTGTTCTGAGCCTCGTCCAGGATGATGAAGGCGTCGTTCAGGGTGCGGCCGCGCATGTACGCCAGTGGCGCGACCTCGATCGTGCCCGCGGCCATCAGGCGCGGGATCGAGTCCGGGTCGAGCATGTCGTGCAGCGCGTCGTAGAGCGGGCGCAGGTACGGGTCGATCTTCTCGTAGAGCGTGCCGGGCAGGAACCCGAGCCGCTCGCCGGCCTCGACCGCCGGGCGGGTCAGGATGATCCGGTTGACCTGCTTGTGCTGGAGCGCCTGGACGGCCTTCGCCATGGCGAGGTACGTCTTGCCGGTACCGGCGGGGCCGATGCCGAACACGATGGTGTGCTTGTCGATGGCGTCGACGTAGCGCTTCTGGTTGAGGGTCTTGGGGCGGATGGTGCGGCCTCGCGAGGACAGGATGTTCTGCGTGAGCACCTCGGCCGGAGTCTCCTGGCCGTCGCCCTCCCCGTTCTCGCTCGCCCTGAGCATGGCGATCGAGCGTTCCACTGCGTCCTCCGTCATGGGCTGCCCCGTGCGGAGCACCAGCATCATCTCGTCGAACAGGCGCTGGACGAGCGCGACTTCACCGGCGTCGCCCACCGCACTGATCTCGTTTCCCCGGACGTGGATGTCGGCCGCCGGGAAGGCCTTCTCGATCACGCGCAGCAGCGAGTCTCCGGAACCCAGAACGGTCACCATGGGGTGCTTGGCCGGGACGGTGAAGTGCGCGCGCGCCTGCCCCTGAGCGGGGTCGTGAGCTGTGGGTGTCTGAGTCATGGGCCGGCTCTGTAGGCCTGCGTATCCTCCTCGGTCGGCACGCTTGCCACACGGGCAGCCTTGCGTTTCCCAGCGTACGTCGCGGCGCTCACGGACCCGTAGGGCTTTTCCCGCGGTGACGAGGTCGTGACCTGAGGACGCTCAGGCCGAGCGGCCGAAACCGATCGTCGGCACCGCCCGGCGCAGCGGCCAGGGGCGGGTGACCTCGGGGAGCTTGCCCTCCAGGAAGGCGTACCGGCTCAGGGCCGCGGGATCCTGGTCGGCGACCGACTGGACCCGGCGCCACCAGGCGGCGATCTCCGACCAGCCGGGCGCCGACAGCGATCCGCCGAACTCCTGGACCGAGAGCGCGGCGGTCAGCCCGGCGAAGGCGAGCCGGTCGGCGAGCGGCCATCCGGCCAGGGTCCCCGTGACGAAGCCGGCGACGAAGACGTCCCCGGCGCCGGTGGGGTCCAGTGCCTCGACGGCGATCGCCGGGACCTCGGCGCTCTCCCCGGAACGCCCGTCCACGGCGTAGGCGCCGTCGGAGCCGAGGGTGACGACCGCCAGCGGCACGTGCTCGGCCAGCGCGTGCGCCGCCGCGCGGGGGCAGTCGGCGCCGGTGTAGCGCATGGCCTCCTCGGCGTTCGGCAGGAACGCCTCGCAGTGCGCCAGATCGGCGAGGCCCGCCAGGTCCCAGCGGCCGCTGTCGTCCCAGCCGACGTCCGCGAAGATCCGGGTGCCCCGGCTCGCGGCCTGCTCGATCCAGGGCGCGGTGACCCCCGGGGTCAGCGAGGCGACGGCGGCACGCGCGTGCGGCGGGGAGTCCGGCGCGGGCTCCTCCGTGGGTGCCTCGTGCCCATGGCTGACCATGGTCCGCTCGCCCTCGTACGCCATCGACACGGTGACCGGCGAGTGCCAGCCCGGCACGGTCCGCGACGGCGACAGGTCGATGTGCTCGCCCTGCTCCAGGGCGTCCCAGCAGTACTCCCCGTAGTGGTCGTCCCCGAAGGCGGCGGCGAGGGAGGTCCGCAGGCCCAGCCGGGCGAGGGCGGTCGCCATGTTCGCGACGCCGCCGGGGCTCGAACCCATGCCCCGCGCCCAGGACTCGGTGCCGCGCACGGGGGCGGAATCGAGCCCGGTGAAGATGATGTCCAGGAAGACCGTGCCGGTCAGGTAGACGTCCCAGGGCGGGTCGCCGGCCGTGCGCAGCCCCGCGAGCGGGTCGACATGGGCCTGGAGGAACGGTCCCTCGCCGTTGATCACGGTGCGCTCCCTGGGATGGTACGGATCTGGCCAGTGTGCACCACACCGGCCGCGCGGGCCGTGCTTCACGCGGGAGGTATCCGTGGCCCGTGGGGCGGGCGGGGCACGTCCCACCCGCCGCGCGCCCGTGGCCCGCCCGTCCCGCGTCCGGGGCCCGCTCCGGCCCGCTCACCTGCCCGGACGCCTCCGTTTCCGCCCGCGCGCACGGCGAGGGCAGCGGCCCGGCGACGGGCTCCGCTCCGCGTCCGGCACCCCGAAGGGGGCGGGCCTACCCCGGGTCCGCCTCCGCAAACGAGAAGTGCCCCAGATCACACCGCCACGCCTTCTTCGCGGACCCCCCACCTTGATACAAATTGCCCGCGCGTTCCTGTCCGTCGACAGCCGCCCCTCCCCCTCTCTTCTTGAGCCGCTCTCGCCTGCCCTGGGAACGCCCGTGTCCGCCCGCACCCCCACGCCCTGGCCCCTCGTCGCCCTTTTCACGGCCGGGTACCTCGCCGCGTATCTGCTCCCCACCACCGTCGGCCGCCTCGACGCGGGACTCCCGCTGTCGGCCACCCAGGCCGGAGCCGTCGGCAGCGTCCTGCTGCTGGGCTCGGCCTCGGCCGGTTTCCTGCTCGCCTCCCGCGTCGACCGTTTCGGCCCGCGCGCGCTGGCCCGCGCCGGGCTGCTCCTCGCGGCCGCCGGCTTCGGTACCGCCGCGCTCTCGGCGGCCGTCCCCCTGGTGGTCACCGGCGCGGTCGTCGGCGGCTTCGGCTCCGGTACGGCCACCACGGTCGCCGCGACCGGGATCGCCGGCCGGCGCGATCCGCACCGGGTCACCACGCTGGGTCTGCTCGGCGTCTCCGGCCTCGCGGGCGCGCTGTACCTGACCATCCCCCGTCTGGGCCCTGGGCACGGTCTCCCGCTCGCCGCGATCGCCTGCACGGCGCTGCTCGCGCTGTGCCTGACGGGACGGCTTCCAGCCCGCGCACCGGCCGACCGCGCCGTGCGCGCCACCACCCCGCTCCCGCACCGCCGTTCCGGGCTGCTGCTCGCCGGCGCGATGCTCTTCTGGTCCCTCGCGCAGAACTCCCTGTGGGGCGTGAGCGGCCGGATAGGCCTGACCCAGGCGGGGCTCACCGAGGTGAAGGTGGGCGCGGTCTTCGCGGTGGCGCTCGGCGCCGGACTGCTCGGGACGATCGGCGCGGGCGCCCTCGGCCCGCGGCTCGGCCGGGCGCTGCCGATCGGTCTGGGCACGGCGCTGATCGCCGGCTGCATCGCGCTGAGCGCGGCGGCCACCGATCTGACGTCCTTCGCGACGGGCGAGATCGCCTGGAACGCGCTGTACCCGGTCGTGCTGTCGTACGTGATCGGCCTCGCCGCGTCCATGGACCCGCGCGGCCGGTGGGCGGTCCTCGTCGGTTCCGCCTCCTCGCTCGGCACGGCGTGCGGCCCGCTCACCGGCAGCCTGCTGTCCGCGTCGGCGGGTTACCCGGCGATGGGAACGGTCCTGGCGGCCGGCCTGCTGCTGGTCGGCGTGCCGATGACGCTCGTGGCCCTGCGCCCGCGGCGCACCGGCCAGATCGTCGAGATCCCCGTAGTCGAGATCCCCGTGACGGAACTCCCCGTCGTGGAGATCCCCGTGGCCGAACTCCCCGTGGCCGAGATCCTGCTGGAGGGCGTGCCCGCCCAGCGGAAGGCGTACGGCACCGCGGGGCCCCTGCACACGGCGACCGCGCCCGCATCCGGCCCCGTGAGCGTCTGACTCCCGCGAGCGCCCGCCCGCCCCGAGGAGGGGAGGTGGGCGGGCGCTCGACGGGCTACCGGGTTCATCCGAACTCGTACGCCTCGACCTCGGCGATGTACCGCGCCCGCCGCTCCTCGTCGTGCTCCAGGAAGGACGCCTCGAAGGAGTTGCGGGCCAGTTCCCGCAGCCGCTCCTCGCCGAGGCCGAGGGCCTCGCGCACGGCGCCGAAGTTGTCGCCGGCGTACCCGCCGAAGTAGGCGGGGTCGTCGGAGTTGACCGTGCACAGCAGCCCGGCGTCCATCATGGCGGGCAGCGGGTGCTCCGCCAGGACGTCCACGGCGCGCAGCCGTACGTTCGACAGCGGGCACAGGGTCAGCGGCACCCGTTCCCGGACCAGCCGTTCGACGAGCTCGGGGTCCTCCATGCAGCGCAGCCCGTGGTCGACGCGCTCGACGCCGAGGATGTCGAGGGCCTCGGTGATGTACGCGGGCGGCCCCTCCTCCCCGGCGTGCGCGACGCGCCGCAGCCCCAGCCCGGCGGCGGCCTCGTACACCGCGCGGAACTTGACGGGCGGGTGGCCGACCTCGGCGGAGTCGAGGCCGATGCCGACGATCCGGTCGAGGTAGGGCTTCGCGGCCTCAAGGGTGTCCATGGCGGACTCCGCGGACTCGTCACGCAGGAAGCACATGATCAGCTGGGTGGAGACGCCGTGGGTCTCCTCGCTGCGCCCGAGCGCCCGCCACAGCCCCTCGACGACCGTCCCCATCGGCACGCCCCGGGCTATGTGCGCCTGCGGGTCGAAGAAGATCTCCGCGTGCCGTACGCCCTGCGCGGCCGCGCGGGCGAGGTAGGCGTCGGCCAGGTCGGCGAAGTCCGCTTCCGTCCGCAGGACGGCCATGAGCTCGTAGTACAGGTTCAGGAAGGTCTGGAGGTCGTCGAAGAGGTACGCCTCGCGCAGCTCCTCGGTGTCCGCGTACGGCAGGGTGACGCCGTTGCGCGCGGCGAGCGCGAAGGCCAGCTCGGGTTCGAGAGTGCCTTCGATGTGCAGGTGCAGTTCAGCCTTGGGGAGGGACATCGAAGCATCGTACGGCCCCTCCCCCGAGGTATCGAAAACGGCATCTTCCCGGCACCGGGCGTCCCGGCCCCCGTCCGCCGTGTCCTCAGTGCCGCTTCGGGACCGGTACCCGCACCAGGTCGTGCGCCACGGTCAGCTCCCCGTCGAACCCCGCCGCGCGGGCCTCGCGCTCGAACTCGCCGGGGTCGGCGTAGCGCTGGCTGAAGTGGGTGAGGACGAGATGCCGCACCCCCGCCTCCTTGGCCACCCGGCCCGCTTGACCCGCTGTCAGATGCCCGTGGTCGGAGGCCAGTCGGTGATCCCCGTCGAGGAAGGTCGACTCGATGACCAGCAGGTCGCAGCCCTCGGCGAGCGCGTCCACTCCCTCGCACAGCCGGGTGTCCATGACGAACGCGAACCGCTGTCCCCGCCGGATCTCGCTGACGTCGTCCAGGGTGACGCCCCGCAGTGAGCCCTCCCGTTGCAGCACCCCGACGTCGGGCCCCTTGATCCCGTGCTCCACGAGCCGCTCCGGCAGCATCCGCCGCCCGTCCGGCTCGACCAGCCGGTACCCGAAGGACTCGACGGGATGGGAGAGCCTGCGGGCCTCCAGGGTGTACGCGGGCGTCGTCACGAGGACACCGTCGTCCGCGACCGGCGCCTCGGTCAGCGGGACGGTCTCGCGGTAGGCGGTGGCGTACCGCAGCCGCTCGAAGAAGTGCTGCCCGGAGAGCGGGTAGTGCACGGTCACCTCGTGCGGGACGCGGTCGAGGTTGATGCGCTGGATCACCCCGCCGAGTCCGAGCGCGTGGTCGCCGTGGAAATGGGTGACGCAGATGCGGTGCAGGTCGTGCGCGGCGACCCCGGCACGCAGCATCTGGCGCTGGGTGCCCTCGCCGGGGTCGAAGAGGAGCCCCTCACCGTCCCAGCGCAGCAGATAGCCGTTGTGGTTGCGGTGCCGGGTCGGAACCTGGCTGGCGGTGCCGAGGACCACCAGTTCACGTGCGGACAAGGCCGGTTATCCCGGCGGCCACTGCAGGCCACGACCGCCCAGGAGGTGGGCGTGCGCGTGGAAGACGGTCTGGCCGGCACCGCTGCCCGTGTTGAACACGACGCGGTAGCTCTCCAGCTTCTCCTCGCCCGCGACCTCGCCGGCCTCGCGCAGGACGTCCGCCGCGACGGCGGGCTCCGCGGCGGCGAGGGACGCCGCGTCCGGGTAGTGCACCTTGGGAATGACCAGGATGTGGGTCGGCGCCTGAGGGTTGATGTCGCGGAACGCCACCGTCGTGTCGCTCTCGCGCACCAGCGTCGCCGGGATCTGCCCCGCCACGATCTTGCAGAACAGGCAGTCGTCCTGCGGCTGCCCGCCCTCGTCCCGCCTCGGCTCCTGCGCCATGCGTGTGCCTCCTCACGCCAGCCGATCATTACCTCCGCATGCTAGCGGCCCGGCGGTGCGGACGGCTCGCGTGTGGCTCGCGCCGCCGCCGTCCGCCCCGCCGGGCGAAGGTCACAGCGGCGGCAGCGTGGGCGCGGTCTTCGCCGGGTTCTCCTCCAGGGCGGCCAGCGCGATCCTGACCGCCTCGTCGAGCTGGGTGTCACGGCCGGCCGCGTGGTCCTGCGGCGCCTGGACGACCTCGACGTCGGGATCGACGCCGTGGTTCTCGACGTTCCACTCGTACCCCTCCATCCAGAAGGCGTACTTGGGCTGGGTGACGCTGGTGCCGTCGACGAGGTGGTAGCGGCTGTCGATGCCGATGACACCGCCCCAGGTGCGGGTGCCGACCACGGGTCCGATGCCGAGCGCCTTGATCGCCGCGTTGACGATGTCGCCGTCGGAGCCGGAGAACTCGTTGGCGACGGCGACGACGGGACCGCGCGGCGCGTCCTCCGGGTAGCTGTAGGGGCGCAGACCGCGGGGCAGGTCCCAGCCGACGATCCGCCGGGCGAGCTTCTCCACGACGAGCTGGGAGGTGTGGCCGCCGCGGTTCTCGCGGACGTCCACGACCAGGCCCTCACGGGCCACCTCGACCCGCAGATCGCGGTGGAGCTGCGCCCACCCGGCGCCGACCATGTCCGGCACGTGCAGATAACCGAGGCGACCGCCGGACCGCTCGTGGACGTAGGCGCGCCGGTCGGCCACCCACGCGTGGTAGCGCAGCGGCTCCTCGTCCGCGAGCGGTACGACGACCGCGTGACGCGGATCGCCGCCGCCCGAGGGTGAGACGGTCAGCTCGACGGGCTTGCCCGCGGTACCGACGAGCAGGGGCGCGGGCCCGGCCACCGGGTCCACCGGCCGGCCGCCGACCGCGACGATCGCGTCCCCGGCGCGCACCGCGACGCCGGGCGCGGCGAGCGGGGCCCGCGCGTCCGGGTCGGAGGTCTCCGAGGGGAGGATCCGGTCGATGCGCCAACTGCCGTCCTCGTGGCGGGAGATGTCCGCGCCGAGGAGCCCTTGCGCCCGGTCGCCGCCGCTCCAGCCGCCGCGCGGGGTGACGTACGCGTGCGAGGTGCCGAGTTCGCCCTGCACCTCCCACAGCAGGTCGACGAGGTCGTCGTGGGTCGCGACCCGTTCCAGGACCGGCCGGTACCGGTCGAGGACGGCGTCCCAGTCGACACCGCCGAGGTCGGGACGCCAGAAGTTGTCCCGCATGAGGCGGCCGGTCTCGTCGTACATCTGGCGCCACTCGGCGGCCGGGTCGACGCTCTGGCGCACCCGCGACAGGTCGACGGTGATGTTCGTGTCGCTCTCGTCGTCGTTCGAGGCGCGCCGGTCGCTGGGGACGACCTTGAGCTTGCCGTCGGTCCACAGCAGGACCCGCTTGCCGTCGCCGGTGACGGTGAAGTGGTCGGCGTCGGCGGCGAGGTGCTCGATGCGCTGCTGGGCGAGGTCGTACCGCTCCAGTTCGGTCTTCGGGTCCGGGTCGTCCGGGGTGGCGCGGGAGGCGCCGAGCACGCCCCTTACCGGGTGGCGCAGCCACAGCAGTCCGTCCTTGGCGGCGCGCAGCGTCGAGTAGCGGGCCGCCTCGACGGGGAACGGCACGATCCGGTCGGCGAGTCCGTCCAGGTCGATACGGGTGCTGGGGGCGCCCTCGCTGTCGGGTGTCTCGTCCTTGTCGGGGGCCTCGAAGGGCCTGCCGTGGCGCTGGGGTCCGAAGGGGGACGGGGTCGTCGCGGCCAGGGTGATCAGATACGGCCGGGAGCCTCCGACGAAGGCCAGGTCGAAGACGTGCTCGTCGTAGACGGGGTCGAAGGCGCGGGCCGACAGGAAGGCGAGGTGCTTGCCGTCGAGGGTGAACGCCGGTGCGTAGTCCCGGAAGCGCAGCGGGGTCGCCTCGGTCACCGACAGGTCGGTGGTGTTGGCGAGCTTGAGCTGGCGCAGCGGGCGCGGCCCGGGGTGCGACCAGGCGAGCCACGCGGAGTCGGGCGAGAAGACGAGGCCGGTGACGTCGCCGTCCTCGCTGCGGTCGACCTCGCGGACCTCGCCGCTCTCGCGCTCGACGAGGAGTACCCGCCCGTCGTGCGAGGCGACGGCGGCGCGGCTTCCGTCGGGCGCCATGGCGAGGCCGAGGACCCGGCCGAGGGCACCGGCGGCGAGCCGTCGCGGGGTGGCTCCCGGGGCGACGCCGGTGGCGGGGGCGAATTCGAGGGCGTCGTCGCCCTCCGCGTCGGTCACCCACACCACGTGCTCCTCGCCCTCGGCGCGGAAGGTGCGGGGCAGCCGGGCGCGGACGCCCTGTTCGGCGGCGAGCGCGCGGGTGGGGCCGGAGCGGTGGGTGACCCAGTGGACGGCACCGCGCACGGAGACCGCGCTGCCGCGTCCGGTGTGGTCGGGCGCGGCGGCGGAGAACCAGCGCGAGGCGCTGACGGGGTGCGGCTGCTGGTCGACGCGCTGGCCGCCGAGCCTGATGTCGAGGCGGCGCGGCTCGGCGCCGTCGAGGCCGTCGAGGAGCCAGAGCTCACCGGCGGACGCGTAGACCACGCGGGTGCCGTCGGTGGCCGCGTGGCGGGCGTAGAAGCCGTCGAGGGGTGTGTGGCGGCTCAGGCCGGATCCGTCGGCGAGGGAGGAGTACAGGGCCCCGACGCCCTCGTGGTCGGAGAGGAAGGCGATCCGTTCGCCGGCCCAGAAGGGGTATTCGATGTTGCCGTCGATGTCCTCGTGCAGCCGGACGAACTCGCCGTCGCCGTCCCGGTCGATCCACAGCTTGCCGGCCGTGCCGCCCCGGTACCGCTTCCACCAGGCGGCCTCGCGTCCCATCGGGGCGGACAGCAGGACGACACCGCCCTCGCCGTGGGCGACATCGCCGACGGGCCCGTACGGCAGGGTCGTCGCGGGGCCCCCGTCGAGCGGGACGGAGCGGGCCCAGGTGCGGCGCAGGCTGGCCTGTCCCTGGGTGCTGAGGGCGAGCACCTGTCCGTCGGGGGTCCAGCCGCGCACCTGGGTCTTCGGGCTGCCCCAGTACGTCAGCCGCTTCGCGGGGCCGCCGTCCAGGGAGGCCGCGTGGACCTCGGGGGCTCCGTCCCGCGTCGACGTCCAGGCGACGGTCGTACCGTCCGGGGAGACGCGCGGATGGCTGACCGGGACGTTGTCGGCGCTGACCCGCCAGGCGCGGCTCCCGCCGTCGACCGGGGCGGCCCAGATGTCGTCCTCGGCCGTGAAGACGACCAACTCGCCGTGCAGATGCGGAAACCGGATGTACGCGGAGGCAGCGGACTCAGTCACCCGGTCACCCTACGCAGCGCGCGCGTGGCCCGACAGGGGTTTGGATCACTTGATCCGCGTACGGTCCGGCAGGTCATTTGCCCTGTGAGGGCCAGCAGGTGGGGTCGCCCTTGCACCACATCGTCCGGGTCACGGTGACGGTGACGGTGGGGTTGGGCTGTCCGTTCGTGGGGTGGTAGGTGACCGGCGGGGTGGGTCCCGCGTCGCAGTCGCCCAGTCCCTTGACGCGGAAGACCTGCCTGCCGCCGACGGTGGCGCGCAGATCGCCGCGTACGCAGGCGCCGTTGACGGCGCGGGTGACCTTGCCCTTGACGGCGATGTCCCGGCCGTCGCCGGTCTGGCCCTGGCAGTCGACGGTCGCCACGGTGTTCTCGCTCGGCGAGGGCGACTTCCCCGGCGTGTAGGCCTTGCCCGCGTTGCCCAGGCGGGCGGTGCAGGTGAGCCAACTCACGTCCACGTGCTGCCGTTTCAGTTCTCTGGTCGCCGTCTGGTCGGTCGTGTAGGCCACGGTCGCGGTGCTGAGTCCGTCCACGGGCTGGCACCCGGTCACCGCGAACACTCCGGCCGCGCCCAGCCCGACGGCCACCAGGACCCGCCCGTGCCTCGTGCGGCCTCTGAAATACCTCAAAGCCCCCATGGACGGCAGCGTCCCACCGCACGGCGACGCGCGGTAGACCGCATGCGGCCATCGGGGGCACAACCACCCGAAGGAGTTGCCCGGCGGGCCGGGGAGGCCGTAGGGTTCCCGGCTCCCCGGCCCCGGGCGGGCTTCTGAGCGTCCGTCAGCCGAGCAGCAGCAGCCACTCCTGGAGTTCCACCAGGTTGCCCTCGGGGTCCTTGAGGTGGGCGACGCGCATGCGTTCCGTCATGGGCGCCGGGCCGTGCAGCAGGGTCGCTCCGCGCGAGACGACCTGTTCGCAGTAGGTGTCGAGGTCGTCCACCCGCAGCACCACCAGCGACCGGTGTCCGGCCACGGCGTCGCCGAGCTCACCCAGTATTTCCGTCATCATGGCCCGGTCCTGGAGCGCGATGCCCGCCGACCCGGTGACCGGACTGAACTTCTCGTACGGTCCCTCGGCCGCGCCCGACTGGGGCTTGAGGCCGAGGACCTCGGAGTAGAAGCGGTAACAGGTGGCGAAGTCGGAGACGAGCAGTCGTACCTGAGCGAGTTCCATGAATTTCCCGGTGAGGTGCGGACGGTGAGGTCGTGCCGGCGGGCCGGCGGGTCAGGACCAGCGGCCGGTGCGGGCCAGCAGCAGCGCCGTGGCCACGGTCCCGGCCGTCGAGGTGCGCAGTACGGTGCGCCCCAGGTGGAAGGTCTTCGCGCCGGCCTCGGTGAACAGCGCGACCTCTTCGGCGGAGATCCCGCCTTCGGGGCCGACCACCAGGACGATGTCCCCGGAGCCGGGCAGCGCGGCGGTCGCGAAGGGCTCGGTGCCCAGGGCGGTGTCCTCGTGGAGCACGGCGGCGAGATCGGCTTTGGCGAGAAGTGCGGCAACCTGTTTGGTCGTCATGGCGTCCGTGACCTCCGGGAAGCGCGCCCGGCGGGACTGTTTGCCCGCCTCCCGGGCGGTGGCCCGCCACTTGGAGAGCGCCTTCAGACCCCGCTCGCCCTTCCACTGCGTGATGCAGCGGGAGGCGGCCCAGGGGACGATCGCGTCGACGCCGGTCTCGGTCATGGTCTCGACGGCCAGTTCGCCCCGGTCCCCCTTGGGCAGGGCCTGGACGACCGTGATGCGCGGCTCCTCGGGGGCTTCCTCGGTGACCGTGCCCATCCGTACGATCAGCCGGTCCTTGCCCTCGGTGCCGAGGACCACGCAGTCCGCGCGGCGCCCGGCCCCGTCGGTGAGCACGACGTCCTCGCCGGTGTGCAGCCGTTTCACGGAGACGGCGTGCCGTCCCTCGGGTCCGTCGAGGACATGGCGTCCCTCGCCGTCCGTGTCGAAGTGCTCGACCAGGAACACCGGTGCCGTCATCGGGCCGCACCCTCTTCCGGGATCTCGGCGGCGGCCGACAACGCTGTCTCGGCGGCCGCGATCTCTGCGTTCAGTACCTCCACGAGCTGCCCGGCGGGCAGGTCGCGGGCCATGCGGTGGCCCTGTCCCGCCCACAGTGCCATGCCCTGCGCGTCGCCCGCCTTCGCGGCCGCCTTGCGCAGCGGCAGGGTGAGGTGGTGGACCTCGGGGTAGGCGGCGGGGGCGTACGGGCCGTGCTCGCGCATGAAGCGGTTGGCCAGCGCTCGCGCCGGGCGTCCGGAGAAGGCGCGTGTGAGCTCCGTGCGTACGTACAGGGGGTCGGTCAGCGCCTGTTTGTGCACGGCGCTCGCGCCGGACTCGGGGGTGGCGAGGAAGGCGGTGCCGAGCTGGGCCGCGTTCGCGCCCGCGGCGAGGACGGCGGCGATCTGGCTGCCGCGCATGATGCCGCCGGCCGCGACGACCGGGATCCCCACGGTCTCGCGGACCCGCGCGACCAGCGTGAGCAGGCCGACGCCCGTGCCGTCCGTCTCCGGGTTGTCCCGGTGGGTGCCCTGGTGTCCGCCGGCCTCGATGCCCTGCACGACGACCGCGTCGGCGCCGGCCCGCTGCACGCCGAGGGCTTCCTCGGCCGTGGTGGCGGTGACCAGGGTGAGGGTGCCCGCGCGCCGCAGCGACTCCAGCACCTCCGGCTTCGGGACGCCGAAGTGGAAGGAGACCGCCGCCACCGGGTTGTCGAGCAGGACGGCGAGTTTGGCGTCGTAACCGTCGTCGCGGCCGTTGTCCGGATCGCCGAGCTCGGTCTCGTACCAGGCGGCCTCGCCGGCGAGCTGGTGGGCGTACACCTCGACCGAGGCGGCGTCCGCGTGCTCGGGCTGCGGCAGGAACAGGTTGACGCCGAAGGGACGGCCGGTCAGCCCGCGCAGCTGCTTGATCTCCTGGTACATGCCGTCGGCGGTCTTGTACCCCGCCGCGAGGAAGCCGAGCCCGCCGGCCTCGGACACGGCGGCCGCGAGCTGCGGGACGGAGACTCCGCCCGCCATGGGGGCCTGCACGATCGGGTGAGGGAAGAGATCGGTCAGCGCGGAGGACATGACGGCATGTTGTCACGTCCCCGGGACAAGTCAGAAACCGGTCGCCCGTCCGGATAGTGCCTCCGACATGGAGGGCACGGGGCGTGTCCCGCCCCGTGCCCCGCTTGGATCAGCGGCCGTTGAAGGCGTCCTTCAGCCGGGAGAAGAGTCCCTGCTGACCGGGCTGGAACTGACCCGTGGGCCGCTCCTCGCCACGCAGCTTGGCGAGCTCGCGCAGCACCCGCTCCATCTCCGGGTCGAGCTTGGTCGGCGTGGTGACCTCGACGTGCACGATGAGGTCGCCGCGGCCGCCGCCGCGCAGGTGGGTGACACCCCGGCCGTGCAGCGGGATCGACTGGCCGGACTGCGTGCCCGGACGGATGTCGACCTCCTCCATGCCGTCGAGGGTCTCCAGCGGCACCTTCGTGCCGAGGGCCGCCGCCGTCATCGGGAGGGTGACCGTGCAGTGCAGGTCGTCCCCGCGCCGCTGGAAGGTCGAGTGCGGCAGCTCGTGGATCTCGACGTACAGGTCGCCGGCGGGGCCGCCGCCGGGGCCGACCTCGCCCTCGCCCGCGAGCTGGATCCGGGTGCCGTTGTCCACACCCGCCGGGATCTTGACCGTGAGGGTGCGACGGGAACGGACCCGGCCGTCGCCCGCGCACTCGTGGCACGGGGTCGGGACGACGGTGCCGAAGCCCTGGCACTGCGGACACGGCCGTGAGGTCATGACCTGGCCGAGGAAGGACCGCGTCACCTGGGACACCTCGCCGCGGCCGCGGCACATGTCACAGGTCTGCGCGGAGGTGCCGGGTGCGGCGCCCTCGCCGTTGCAGGTGCCGCAGACGACGGCCGTGTCGACCTGGATGTCCTTCGTGGTGCCGAAGGCCGCCTCGTCGAGCTCGATCTCCAGCCGGATCATGGCGTCCTGGCCCCGGCGGGTGCGCGAGCGCGGTCCGCGCTGCGACGCCGTGCCGAAGAACGCGTCCATGATGTCCGAGAAGTTCCCGAAGCCGCCCGCGCCGAAGCCGGCGGCGCCGGCGCCGCCCTGCTGGGACAGCGGGTCACCGCCGAGGTCGTAGACCTGCTTCTTCTGCGGGTCCGACAACACCTCGTACGCGGCGTTGATCTCTTTGAACCGCTCCTGCGTCTTCGGATCGGGATTGACGTCCGGGTGCAGCTCGCGAGCGAGCCTCCGGAACGCCTTCTTGATCTCGTCCTGGGACGCGTCGCGGCGCACGCCGAGTACGGCGTAGTAGTCCGTGGCCACTTACGACTCCGCCAGGATCTGTCCGACGTACCGTGCCACCGCTCGTACCGCTCCCATCGTTCCCGGGTAATCCATGCGGGTCGGGCCGACCACGCCGAGTTTGGCTACTGCTTCGCCGCCCGAACCGTAGCCGACCGAGACCACGGACGTGGAGTTGAGTCCCTCGTACGCGTTCTCATGCCCGATTCGCACGGTCATGCTCGAATCTCCGGCCTCTCCAAGCAACTTGAGGAGCACGACCTGCTCCTCCAGCGCTTCGAGCACCGGCCGGATGGTGAGAGGGAAGTCATGTCCGAATCGCGTGAGATTGGCGGTACCGCCGATCATCAGCCGCTCCTCGGTCTCCTCGACGAGTGTCTCCAGCAGTGTGGAGAGCACTGTCGAGACCGTACCCCGGTCCTCCGCCTCGAAGGCGTCCGGGAGGTCCTGGACGAGCTGCGGGACGTCCGCGAAGGGACGCCCCGCGACCCGGCTGTTGAGCCGGGCCCGCAGGTCCGCCAGCGACGTCTCACCGAACGGCGCCGGGCAGTTGATCATGCGCTGCTCGACCCGGCCGGTGTCCGTGATCAGCACGAGCATCACCCGTGCGGGAGCCATGGACAGCAGCTCCACATGGCGCACGGTCGAGCGGGTCAGCGAGGGGTACTGCACGACGGCGACCTGCCGGGTGAGCTGCGCGAGCAGCCGCACGGTCCGGCCGACGACGTCGTCCAGGTCGACGGCACCGTCCAGGAAGTTCTGGATGGCGCGGCGCTCGGGCGCGGTCATCGGCTTGACGCCGGCGAGCTTGTCGACGAAGAGGCGGTAGCCCTTGTCCGTGGGGATGCGCCCGGCACTGGTGTGCGGCTGGGCGATGTACCCCTCGTCCTCCAGGACCGCCATATCGTTGCGGACGGTCGCGGGCGAGACGCCCAGCCGGTGCCGCTCGGTGAGCGCCTTGGAGCCGACCGGCTCCTCGGTGCCCACGTAGTCCTGGACGATGGCGCGCAGCACCTCGAGCCTGCGTTCGCTGAGCATCGCGCACACCTCCAGGAGTCGACTTGGTGGTCTTCGTGGTCTTCGTGGCTTTCGTCTGGCACTCAGCGCACGCGAGTGCCAACGTTCCCCAGCTCAGTGTACGGCGGTGAGGCACGCCCCGGGCAAGGGCGGGCCTGCGATGTCGTGCACGGCACCCGGTCACCGTTAGCGTCGCCGCATGAGGCTGACTTGGGAAGAGCTCGGGTGGGAAAGGCTGGCGCCCCGGGTGGGGCGACGGCGGCTTCCGGGCTGGGACTGCACGGCCGGGCTCGTCGTCGGCGAGGGGGCGGCGCTGATGATCGACGCCGGGTCGAGCCTCGCGGAGGGCGCCGCGCTGTGCGCCGATGCGCGGGCCCTGACCGGCGGACGTGTGACTCATATCGCGCTCACCCACCCGCATTTCGACCACGTGTTCGGTGCCGCGGCGTTCGCGGGCGTGCGGATCCTCGTCGCCGACGGTTCGTCCGAGGCGTACGAGAACGGCCGCGACGAGCTGTGCGCGGACGCGGTGCGCAACGGTCTCGACCCGAGGGCGGCGGAGGAGGCGGCCGACACCCTCGTACGCCCCCGCGGCTTCGTCCGGAGCAGCCGGGACCTGGATCTCGGCGGCGGCGTCGAGGTCCGGCTGGTGCGGACGGGCGAGGGCCACACCGCCCACGACCTCGTGGCCGTCGTGCCCGGCGACCCGGCGGTGGTGTTCTGCGGCGACCTGGTCGAGGAGTCGGGCGAGCCCCAGGCGGGCCCCGACGCCGTACCGTCGCGCTGGCCCGCGGCCCTCGACCGGCTGCTCGGACTGGGCGGCGAGGACGCGCTGTACGTCCCCGGGCACGGGGCGGTCGTGGACGCCGCGTTCGTACGGACCCAACGGGACGCCTTGGCGGCACGTTTCGGCGCGACGGGTTCCGGCACAGCGGGTTCCGGCTGAGCGCGTCCGGTACGCGGGGCCCGGCACGGCGGGGTCCGGCACGGCGGATTCCGGCGTGTCGTGGTGAACGGCGCCGGGCTTCTCCTATCGTCATCCGAATGCGCCAGTACTCTCCGGACCTGACCCCGCCGTGGAAGAAGCCCCGGTCCGTGCCCGAGGTCCCGGCGGACCCGGGTCTGGTCGTCGAGGAGCCCGGCACCGGCTTCTGCGGCGCGGTGATCCGCTGCGAGGCGGGCACCGTGACCCTGGAGGACCGCTTCGGCAAGCACCGGGTTTTCCCGCTGGAACCGCGCGGCTTCCTCCTGGAGGGCAAGGTGGTGACCCTGGTCCGCCCGGCGGCCGCAGCTCTCGTTCGCCCCAGCCGTACGGCCTCCGGCTCGGTGGCGGTACCCGGCGCCCGCGCCCGGGTCGCGCGCGCCGGGCGCATCTACGTCGAGGGCCGCCACGACGCCGAGCTGGTCGAGCGGGTCTGGGGCGACGACCTGCGCGTCGAGGGCGTCGTCGTGGAGTACCTGGAGGGCGTCGACGACCTCCCGGCGGTCGTCGACGCGTTCGCCCCGGGCCCGGACGCCCGGCTCGGCGTCCTCGTGGACCACCTGGTCCCGGGTTCGAAGGAGTCCCGGATCGCCGAGGCGGTCACGAGCGAGCACGCCCTGGTGCTCGGCCACCCGTACATCGACGTCTGGGAGGCCGTGAAGCCGTCCTCCGTGGGCATTCCGGGCTGGCCCCGGGTCCCGCGCGGCCAGGACTGGAAGACGGGCGTGTGCCGGACCCTGGGCTGGCCGGAGAACACCGGCGCGGCCTGGCAGCACATCCTGTCCCGGGTCCACTCCTACAGGGACCTGGAGCCGGCGCTCCTGGGCCGCGTGGAGGAACTGATCGACTTCGTCACCGCGCCGGAGTGACCGGTCGGCGGCCGGTTCCCCGGGTCCGGCGCCGGTGCCCCTTGACATCCGGGTTTCCACCGGAGCCGGGTGCCACCCGCTCGCCTCCGGACCAGAGGTCCGGCGCCCACCGGAGGCAGCCCGCCGACACGGCGTGCCGCCCGCCGGAGGGCCAGATGGAGACGCTGTACCGGAGCCGGGGCAGGTCCGGCCGCAGCGGCTCGCCGTCGCGGACGAACAGCCACAGCCGCGGGTCGTCGCGGTCGGTCTCGCCCTTCGGGCGGAGTTCGAGCGTGCGCAGCCGCCCCGCCTCGTGGACACCGACTCCGGCCGGCGCGTCCCAGCGGATCAGCGCGACCTCCTTGCATCGCATCCACCGGAAGCCCGTCGCGTCGAAGGCCGTGACCCACCGGCGGGCCCTCCAGCGGGAGATGAGCAGGATCACCCCGCCGAGGCCCAACAGCATCGTGACGGCGACCGGGATCCACTCGGGGCCGAAGCCGTCCGTGCGGGTGGCGAGCCGGCAGCCCGGCGCACCGGCCGCGAGCAGCGCCACCCCGACCGGAAGCCCGAGCAGCAGCCTGCGCAGGCCGTAACGCAGAACGGTCGCGTCCTCGGCCGGCCATCCGTCGGAAATCATGGCCGAGAACGATGCGGGAACAGGTGTTCAGTCCACCAGATCCCGGACGACGGCGTCCGCGAGGAGGCGGCCGCGCAGGGTGAGGACGGCGCGGCCGGCGTCGTACGGACCGGCTTCGAGGAGTCCGTCGGACAGAGCGCGGCGGGAGGCCGCGAGGCCGTCGGGGCGGAGCAGGGAGAGCGGGCAGCCCTCGCGCAGCCGCAGTTCGAGGAGGATCCGCTCGACCCGGCGGTCCTCGTCGGACAGGAGTTCACGGCCGGCGCCCGGGGAGCGGCCCTCGGCCAGTGCCGCCGCGTACGCCCCCGGATGTTTCACGTTCCACCAGCGAACGCCGCCGACGTGACTGTGCGCGCCGGGGCCCGCTCCCCACCAGTCGGCGCCGCGCCAGTACAGCTCGTTGTGCAGACAGCGGCCGGCCTCGGAGGTGGCCCAGTTCGACACCTCGTACCAGTCGAAGCCCGCCGCCGACATCACCTCGTCCGCGATGAGATAGCGGTCCGCGTGCACGTCGTCGTCCGTCATGGGGACCTCACCGCGGCGGATCCGGCGCGCGAGCTGGGTGCCCTCCTCGACGATGAGCGCGTACGCGGAGATGTGGTCGGGACCGGCGCCGAGGGCCGCTTCGAGCGACGCCCGCCAGTCGTCGTCCGACTCCCCCGGTGTGCCGTAGATCAGATCAAGGTTCACATGTGCGAAGCCGGCCGCGCGGGCCTCGGCGACACAGGCCTCGGGGCGGCCCGGGGTGTGCGTGCGGTCGAGCACCTTCAGGACGTGCTGCCGGGCGCTCTGCATGCCGAAGGAGATCCGGTTGAAGCCGCCGGCGCGCAGGGTCGCGAGGTACTCCGGGTCCACGGACTCGGGGTTCGCCTCCGTCGTGATCTCGGCGTCGTCCGCGAGCCCGAACTCGTCCCGGATCGCGCCCAGCATCCGTACGAGATCGTCGGCGGCCAGCAGCGTGGGCGTACCGCCTCCGACGAAGACCGTGCGGACCGGGCGGGGGTCGTCGCCGAGGACCTTGCGGGCGAGCCGGACCTCGTCGGTCAGGGTGTCCGCGTAGTTGTCGCGGGAGGCGAGCACGCCCCCGCTGCCCCGCAGCTCGGTCGCCGTGTAGGTGTTGAAGTCGCAGTAGCCGCAGCGGGTCGCGCAGTACGGCACGTGGAGGTAGAACCCGAGGGGCCGCTCGGCCGCCCCGTCCAGGGCGTGCGCGGGCAGCGCCCCGTCGTCGGGGACGGGCTCACCGTCGGGAAGTGCGGAAGGCATGCGTTCCATTGTCCAGCACGGCCGGGGTGGACGTGTCCGGCGCGGGCGGGGGCCTGCCAGGCGGGGCGGGGGACGTGTCCGGCGGGGGCGGAGGGCGGTCCGGCAGAGGCGGGGGGACGGTCCGGCAGAGGTGAGGAGACGCGCCCCCACCGGGGCGAGGATGGGCCCCGGCACACGCCTGACGGGGTCCGGAGTCCCCGGGGCCGCGACAGGCCCTAGTCGGCCTGCAACACCAGCAGGGCCATGTCGTCCTCCGGCGGGCGGCTGCCGAACGCGTGCACCAGCCCGCGGATCCGTTCCGCGATCATCTCGGCGTTCAGGCCGGTGCAGCCGGCGAGGGCGTGCGCGAGACCGTCGTCGTCGTCGAACTGACGGGACCCGTCGCGCCGCTCCGTCACGCCGTCGGTGACGCACAGGAGGCTGTCCCCGGGATACAGCTCGAAGGACTCGGAGGCGTATTGGGGGTCCTCGAAGACGCCGAGCAGGGTCTGCGGCCGGGCCACCTCCCGTACACCTCCGTCGGGGCTCAGCAGCAGTGGCAGCGGATGCCCCGCCGAGGCGAGGGTGCAGCGCACTCCGCCGTCGAAGGGGACCAGCTCGCCGTAGAGCATGGACAGGAAGCGCGTCTGCGGGCCGAGGTCGGTTCCGAGCCCGGGTCCGCCCGCGGCCACGAGAGCGCGGGCCGCCGCGTCCGCGGCCTCCGTCGCGTCGTCGAGGAGGAGCTGGTTGAGACGGTCGAGGACGTCCGCGACGTCGTAGCCCTCACGCGCCAGCAGCCGCAGCCAGGGCCGCGCCAGGCCGATCACGACGGCGGCCTCGGGCCCCTTGCCCTGGACGTCGCCGACCGCGAAGCACCAGCGCCCGTCGCCCGCCGGGAACACGTCGTAGAAGTCACCGCTCGGCCCGCCCTTGTCGAGCGGCTCGTAGACGAGGGCGCTGCGCACCCCGGGGATCTCGGCGACCGCGCCCGGCAGCAGCCCTCGCTGCAGGATCCGGCTGATGGTGGCCTGCCGCGCGTACTGGCGGGCCGCTCCGATGGCCAGGGCGATGCGGCGGCTGAGGTCCTCGACGAGTCCGGTGACCTCGTCGGGGAAGTCGGGCGGTCCGGCCCGCCCGATGACGAGCGTGCCCAGCGGCCGGCCGCCCGCGATCAGCCGGTACGCCAGCGCCGCCCCGCTCGCCCCGCGGGCGCCCAGCGCCTCGCCGGGCCAGGGCACCGGGACGGCTCGGGAGCGCACCGCGTCGGGCAGCCGTGGCGGGTCCTTCTCCAGGGCCTGACGCAGTCCCTCGACGAGGTTCTCGCTGCCGTGCCAGACGCGGGCGAGGCGGGGGCCGAGGGCCAGACCGAGACCGCCGGCCCGGTCGGTGGCCTCGTCCTCCAGCCATACGGCGCACCAGTCGGCGAGGCGCGGGACGAGGAGCTGACCGGCCAGCGCGGCGACCAGGTCCTCGTCGAGCTGTCCGGCGAGCAGGTCGGAGGCCTCGGCGAGAAAGGAGAGGGCTCCCCGGTCGAGCCAGTCGTGGCCCGATCCGGCGCTCCGGTTCGCCCCCGGGGCGGACAGGGCGCGGTACGGCTCGGCGCCGGCCCCCGGCCCGTACCCGGGGAGCGGCCCCTCGGCGTACGCGATGGCCCCGGCCCCGGTCGGCTCCGGGTCCTCCGCCCGGCCGGTGAACCCATCGGCTCCGGCGAACCCGCTCGTTCCCGCGAGCCCGTCGCCGTCCCCGAATCCCCCCGGACCGGCAGGACCGCCCGCGGCCGCGAATCCCCCGGGCCCGGGAAGGCCGTCGTCGTCCGCGAACCCTCCCGGCACGGAGAGACCGCCCGTATCCGCGAACCCGCCCGGTCCGGCGAGTCCGCTCACGTCGTCGAAGCGGCCCGGCCGGCGCGGGTCGTCGTCGTCCGCGAAGACGCCCGCACCCGGCAGAGCTCCGGCGGCCCCGTCGACCAGCAGCCTCGACCACACCGTCTTGACGCCCGGACGATAGGTGATGCCCCAGGCCTCGGAGAGCGCGGAGACCAGGCGCAGGCCCCGCCCGTACTCCGGTGTCCCGTAAGCCGGTTCGGCGCCGTCCTCCCGTATGGCCCGTGAGGGATGCCGGTCGGAGACCTCGACGACCAGCGGTCCGGGCGGACCGTCGGCCGGGCACTCCAGGCGGCACAGCAGCTCGACGTCGGTGCCCGCGTGCACGACGGCGTTGGTGACCAGCTCGCTGACCACCACGGCCGCGTCGCCGGTGAGCCGGTCGTCGATGATCTCGCTGCCGGGCAGGGCCAGTTCGGACCAGCCCAGGAGCGTGTCGCGGAGGAATCGGCGCGCGGCCGCGGGGGCGAGCGGAGTGCCGGGCAACGATGTACGTGACACGACGTCCCGGCCGGCGGGGTGGTGCGCGAGCGCGTCCGGTGCGCATGGCGTGGACTCCCGTTGCGTCGGAATGGCCCCCACTGTGCGGCTCCCTGGGCAGTTCGGACGAAGACACCTCGGACGATGCGGCCAGGGTGACAGACTGGCGGCGCTCATAAGCGCCGAGTCACCGAAGTGGGCCGGCATGAGTGGGAACAGTGGTATGGATGTGCTCGAAGTCGGACAGAATCGAGCATCCGATCCGCGTCCACCGCCCGCCGCGACGACGGCGGCACGGCACGGCGACACGGCACGGCGGCTTCAGTACGGCGCCCGGGACGGGTCATGGACCGGTCGCCGGACCGCGAGGCACCGAGAAACCACGGACCGAGTGAGGCACCGTCATCATGAGCGCCGAGACGACGACCGACGAGGGAGCGAGCATCCTCCTGGTCGACGACATGGAGGACAACCTGGTCGCGCTGGAGGCCGTCCTGCGTTCCCTCAACGAGCCGCTGGTGCGCGCGCGTTCGGGCGAGGAGGCGATGAAGGCGCTGCTGCGGCAGCGGTTCGCGGTCGTCCTGCTCGACATCCGGATGCCGGGCATGGACGGATTCGAGACGGCCGCGAACATCAAGCGGCTCGACCAGACCAAGGACGTGCCCATCATCTTCCTGACGGGCACGGACGCCGACGCGGGCTACGCCTTCCGCGGGTACGCGACGGGTGCCGCCGACTATCTGGCGAAGCCGTTCGACCCGTGGGTCCTGCGCGCCAAGGTCAGTGTCTTTCTCGACCTGCACCGCAAGAACCGCCAGCTGGAGTGCCTGCTCGCCCGTGAGCAGGACCAGTTCGACGAACTCGCCGCCCGCCTCAGGAGGATGGACACGCACCTGTCGGCCGGCGCCGTCCCGGACATACCCGAACTCCGCGACCAGCTACGGCGGATGGACGAACTGCTGAGCAGGATGCGGCACAGGCGGGACGGATAGGAGAGACCGCGCGGGGCTCCACCGGGAGCGGGGACGCGTGGGAACTCCGCCGGGAGCGGGGACACGCGAGGACTCCGCCGCTCGGTCGCGGAGAGGTCCTGCGCGCCCCCGCCCCGTACGGGCGATGGCCGATGACCGATGGCCCCGGGCTACGCCTCGCGGGAGCCCGCGTACATCTCGTCGATCAGGTGCTTGTACGCCTTCTCGACGACCGGGCGCTTCAGCTTGAGGCTCGGCGTGATCTCGCCGTGCTCGACGTCCAGGTCGCGGGGCAGCAGACGGAACTTCTTGATGGTCTGCCAGCGCTGCAGGCCCGCGTTGAGCTCCTTCACGTAGCCCTCGACGAGGGCGACCGTCGCGGGTGCCGCGACGACCTCGGCGTACGACTTGCCCTCCAGCCCGTTGTCCTTCGCCCACTCCAGGATCGACGGCTCGTCGAGGGCGATGAGCGCGGTGCAGAAGTTCCGGTCGGCGCCGTGCACGAGGATGTTGGAGACGTACGGGCAGACGGCCTTGAACTGGCCCTCGGCCTCGGCGGGCGAGATGTACTTGCCACCCGAGGTCTTGATCAGGTCCTTCTTGCGGTCGGTGATCTTCAGATAGCCGTCGGCGGACAGCTCGCCGATGTCTCCGGTGTGGAACCAGCCGTCGGCCTCCAGGACCTCGGCGGTCTTCTCGGGCAGCCCGTGGTAGCCCTCCATGATGCCGGGGCCGCGCAGCAGGATCTCGCCGTCGTCCGCGATGCGCACCTCGGTGCCGGGCAGCGGCTTGCCGACCGTGCCGGTGCGGTAGGCCTCACCCGGGTTCACGAAGGAGGCGGCGGAGGACTCGGTGAGCCCGTAGCCCTCCAGGATGTGGATGCCGGCGCCGGCGAAGAAGTAGCCGATCTCCGGCGCGAGCGCGGCGGAGCCGGAGATGCAGGCACGCAGGTTGCCGCCGAAGGCCTCGCGGATCTTGGCGTAGACGAGCGCGTCGGCGACCTTGTGCTTGGCGCCGAGCGCGAACGGCACCGAGGCCGAACCCGTGCGGCGGAAGTTGTCCTGGCTCGCCTTCGCGTACTCCCGGGAGACCTCGGCGGCCCACTGGAAGATCTTGTACTTGGCGCCGCCGCCGGCCCGCGCCTTGGCGGCGACCCCGTTGTAGACCTTCTCGAAGATGCGCGGCACGGCCGCCATGTACGTCGGCTGCACCACCGGAAGGTTCTCGATGATCTTGTCCACGCGGCCGTCGACGGCGGTGACGTGCCCGACCTCGATCTGGCCGGAGGTCAGGACCTTGCCGAAGACGTGCGCGAGCGGCAGCCACAGGTACTGGACGTCCGCCTGGCTGACCAGGCCGGTCGCGGCGATCGCCTTGGCCATGTACGACCAGTTGTCCTGCGGCAGCCGGACACCCTTGGGGCGGCCCGTGGTGCCGGAGGTGTAGATGAGGGTCGCGAGCTGGTCGGCGGTGATCGCGCCGACTCGCTCCTTGATCAGCTCGGGGTGCTTCTCCAGGTACGCGGAGCCGCGCGCCTCCAGCTCGGCGAGCGTCAGGACCCAGTCCTCGGTCTCCACGCCCTCCGCGTCGATGACCACGACGTGCGTGAGCTCGGGGAGCTCGGCGCGCTTCTCCCGGGCCTTGGCGAGCTGGGCCGCGTCCTCCGCGATGAGGACCCTGCTCGCGGAGTCGGAGAGGATGAACGCCGACTCCTCGGCGTTGGTCTGCGGATACACGGTCGTGGTGGCCGCGCCCGCGCAGAGGATGCCGAGGTCGGCCAGGATCCACTCGACGCGGGTCGAGGAGGCGAGCGCGACGCGCTGCTCCGGCTGTACGCCGAGTTCGATCAGCCCGGCGGCGATGGCGTAGACCCGCTCGGCGGCCTGCGCCCAGGTCAGCGACTTCCAGGTGTCCGGGCCGTCACCCGAGGCCGGTACCGGGTAGCGGTATGCCTCGGCGTCGGGTGTGGCCGCCACGCGCTCCAGGAAGAGTGCGGCGACGGACGGCGGACGGTTCTCGATCAGGGTCTGTGTGTCGCTCACGACATCCTCCGGGGCCCGCGGCAGTGCGGCTGGCTCAATTGCGGCTGTTGTTTAACTCGCGAGTAACTACCGAGCAGAGATCAGACTAGAGCGCGTCCGGCCGGTGCGTAAGAGGCGGCGGCCGGTCACTTCCCGGCCACTCCTCGCAGGACACACCCCTGAGACAAGCACAGGGCCCGCCGCGCCGAAGCGCGACGGGCCCTGAAAAACCGGGATTCGGCGTGACTACTTCTTGCCCTTGGCCGCGGGACCGCTGTCGTCGCTGGACAGCACGGCGATGAA
The DNA here is from genome assembly GCF_036063235.1 of Streptomyces sp. NBC_00386. Taxonomy (NCBI): domain Bacteria; kingdom Bacillati; phylum Actinomycetota; class Actinomycetes; order Kitasatosporales; family Streptomycetaceae; genus Streptomyces; species Streptomyces sp. NBC_00386. The sequence continues at coordinate 6,320,175 of NZ_CP107950.1, read as the reverse complement.
GGCCTCTTGCGGAACCTCCACGGAGCCCACCATCTTCATCCGCTTCTTGCCTTCCTTCTGCTTCTCCAGCAGCTTCCGCTTACGGGAGATGTCACCGCCGTAGCACTTGGCGAGGACGTCCTTGCGGATGGCTCGGATGGTCTCGCGGGCGATGACCCGGGAGCCGATGGCCGCCTGGATGGGCACCTCGAAGGCCTGCCGCGGGATCAGCTCGCGCAGCTTGGCGACCAGCCGGACCCCGTACGCGTACGCCTGGTCCTTGTGCGTGACCGCCGAGAAGGCGTCGACCTTGTCGCCGTGCAGCAGGATGTCGACCTTGACCAGGCTGGAGGTCTGCTCGCCGGTGGGCTCGTAGTCCAGCGAGGCGTAACCGCGGGTCTTGGACTTCAGCTGGTCGAAGAAGTCGAAGACGATCTCCGCGAGCGGCAGGGTGTAGCGGATCTCGACCCGGTCCTCGGAGAGGTAGTCCATGCCGAGCAGGGTGCCGCGCCGGGTCTGGCACAGCTCCATGATCGCGCCGATGAACTCCGAGGGCGCGAGGATGGTCGCCCGCACGACAGGCTCGTAGACCTTGTCGATCTTGCCCTCGGGGAACTCGCTCGGGTTGGTGACGATGTGCTCGCTGCGGTCCTCCATCTCGACGCGGTAGACCACGTTCGGGGCGGTGGCGATCAGGTCGAGCCCGAACTCGCGCTCCAGCCGCTCACGGATCACGTCGAGGTGCAGCAGCCCGAGGAAACCGACGCGGAAGCCGAAGCCCAGCGCCGCCGAGGTCTCCGGCTCGTACACCAGCGCGGCGTCGTTGAGCTGGAGCTTGTCCAGGGCGTCGCGCAGCTCGGGGTAGTCGGACCCGTCCAGCGGATACAGGCCCGAGAAGACCATGGGCTTGGGGTCCTTGTACCCGCCGAGCGCCTCGGTGGCGCCCTTGTGCAGGGTGGTGATCGTGTCACCGACCTTGGACTGGCGGACGTCCTTCACACCGGTGATGATGTAACCCACCTCACCGACACCGAGCCCGTCGGCCGCCTTCATCTCCGGGGCCGAGACCCCGATCTCCAGCAGCTCGTGGGTCGCGCCGGTGGACATCATCCGGATGCGCTCGCGCTTGTTGAGCTGTCCGTCGATGACACGTACGTACGTCACGACACCGCGGTAGGAGTCATAGACCGAGTCGAAGATCATCGCGCGGGCGGGGGCGTCCTGGACGCCGACCGGGGCGGGGATCTCGGCGACGACCTTGTCGAGCAGCGCCTCGACGCCCAGGCCCGTCTTGGCGGAGACCTTGAGGACGTCCTCGGGGTCGCAGCCGATGAGGTTGGCGAGCTCCTCGGAGAACTTCTCCGGCTGGGCGGCCGGCAGGTCGATCTTGTTCAGTACGGGGATGATCTTGAGGTCGTTCTCCATCGCCAGGTAGAGGTTGGCGAGAGTCTGCGCCTCGATGCCCTGGGCCGCGTCGACGAGCAGGACCGTGCCCTCACAGGCCGCGAGCGACCGGGACACCTCGTACGTGAAGTCGACGTGCCCGGGGGTGTCGATCATGTTGAGGATGTGGGTCTTGCCCGGGTCCTCGGTCGACGCCCAAGGCAGCCGGACCGCCTGGGACTTGATCGTGATGCCGCGCTCGCGCTCGATGTCCATACGGTCGAGGTACTGAGCACGCATCTGCCGCGCGTCGACCACCCCCGTCAGCTGGAGCATGCGGTCGGCGAGCGTGGACTTGCCGTGGTCGATGTGCGCGATGATGCAGAAATTGCGGATCAGAGCCGGGTCGGTACGGCTCGGCTCGGGCACATTGTTAGGGGTCGCGGGCACGCAGGGTCCTGTCTCTTGAGGCGCCTGTCGCCTCGGGTCGGATCGATACGTAGGTTCCATGGTCCCACGCGCGGCGGGCTGCGACCGGTTCGGGCCGCGTGAGCGGGACGGCGGCGGCCGGCCCGAAGGCCGTGACCAGGGCATCGGCGAGCGGTGTCCGGGCCGCGGACGCAAGGCCGGTTTGGGCCGGTCGTGCGGGGACTGGTAGCCTGGGTGGCTGTGTCTCGTGCCCTCTCTGCAGGAGACGCACCCAAGAAAATCAAACGGCGAGTGAGACGTGCTGTCTCGCGCGCCTGAACCTGTAAAGGCTCATTCGTGGCGAACATCAAGTCCCAGATCAAGCGGATCAAGACCAACGAGAAGGCCCGGCTGCGCAACAAGGCCGTCAAGTCCTCTCTGAAGACCGCGATCCGCAAGGCCCGCGAGGCGTCTGCCGCGGGTGACGTCGAGAAGGCCACCGAGTACACGCGCGCCGCGTCGCGCGCTCTCGACAAGGCCGTCTCGAAGGGCGTCATCCACAAGAACCAGGCCGCCAACAAGAAGTCGGCGCTTGCTTCGAAGGTCGCCGCGCTCAAGGGCTGAGTCGGCTGAGCTCTCCGGAGCTCGACCCCTGACTTGACCGTCGGCGGACCCGAGCGGGCCCTCTCTCCCGCTCCCGACCGACACCCCGGATTCACGCACGATCTGCGTTCGCCACGCGGGCGTGAATCCACCGGCTTGAACCGAAGGCCCCGCTCCTCCCTTCCCCGGGAGAACGAGCGGGGCCTTCGGTGTGCTGCGGGATTGTGCCGGGGATTTCCGTACGGCACTTCAGCCGGCAGTGCCCGCCGCCTGTCGCGAGTTCCGGGTGCCGGTGGCAGTGCATGCCGCGAGTGGCGGTGCCGGTGCTGGTCCGTGCCGCGACTTCCGATGCTGGTGCCTGTCACGAGCGCCGGTGCCGGTCTCGCCACGAAGTTCCGGTGCCGGTTCCCACCGTGGAGTGCCGGTGCCTGTCGCGGGCTAGCGTCGGCCGGAGCGGGCGGCCCGGGCGACGGCCACGACCGCCTTCTCCAGGGCGTACTCGGGGTCGTCCCCGCCGCCCTTGACCCCGGCGTCCGCCTCCGCGACGGCCGTGAGCGCCATGGCGACCCCGTCCGGCGTCCAGCCGCGCATCTGCTGGCGCACGCGATCGATCTTCCACGGCGGCATCCCGAGCTCACGGGCCAGGTCGGCAGGCCTGCCGCCCCGCGCCGAGGACAGCTTTCCGATCGCCCGCACCCCTTGCGCGAGCGCGCTGGTGATCAGGACGGGAGCCACGCCGGTCGACAGCGACCATCGCAGCGCCTCCAGCGCCTCCGCGGCCCGCCCCTCCACGGCCCGGTCGGCCACGGTGAAACTGGACGCCTCGGCCCGCCCGGTGTAGTACCGCCCGACGACGGCCTCGTCGATCGTCCCCTCGATGTCCGCGGTCAGCTGCGACACCGCGGCCGCCAGCTCCCGCAGATCGCTCCCGATGGAGTCCACCAGCGCCTGGCAGGCCTCCGGAGTGGCCGCCCGGCCCAGCGCCCGGAACTCGCTCCGCACGAACGCCAGCCGGTCCGCCGGCTTGGTCATCTTGGGACAGGCCACCTCCCGGGCGCCCGTCTTGCGCGCGGCGTCGAGCAGCCCCTTGCCCTTGGCCCCGCCCGCATGCAGGAGCACCAGGGTGATCTCCTCCGCGGGAGCCCCCAGATACGCCTTGACGTCCTTGATCGTGTCGGCCGACAGGTCCTGGGCGTTGCGGACGATCACGACCTTGCGCTCGGCGAAGAGCGAGGGACTCGTCAACTCGGCGAGCGTGCCCGGCTGAAGCTGGTCCGGGGTGAGGTCCCGTACGTCCGTGTCGGCGTCGGCGGCCCTGGCGGCGGCCACCACCTCCTGCACGGCACGGTCGAGCAGGAGATCCTCCTGGCCCACTGCCAGCGTGACAGGGGCGAGAGGGTCGTCTTGTGCGGTCTTCTTGGCCATCACCGAAAGCATCCCACGCGCCACTGACACCAAGCGCCGCGAGCCACAACCCGATACCGGCCTGGCTGAACCGGCCTCGCACGGCATCGCCGACTCGACCGGTCCTGGCAGCGCGGCGCGGCCGACTCGACCTCGCGGGACCTGGCCGACTTGACCGGCCCGGCCCGGCACGGCCCGGCGAGGCCCGGCCCGGCGAGGCCCGGCCCGGCGAGGCCCGGCCCGGCACGCCCTTGCGCGGCCCGGCCGGCCTGGCACGGCTCGCCATGGAGCGGCCCGGCACGGCCTCGCGCGGCGCGGTCTTGCCCGGCCCGGCCTGCCGCGGCCCAGCCGGGCGCGGCCCACATATGGCGGCACGGCACGGCACGGCACGGCTCGGCCGGGCTCGGCCGGGCTCGGCCGGGCTCGGCCGGGCCGGTCTACGGCTCCTCGTGCCAGCCGTCCCACTCAGCCGCGAACGCGTCCAGGTCCTTCGGGTCCAGCCGTGCCTCGGGGTCCGCCAGCACCACCAGCCACTGCGCGTCCTCGGCATCGTCCTCGCCCGCCAGCGCGTCCCGGACGAGCTGCGGCTCCTCCAGCAGCGCGAACCGGTCACCGACGGCTTCCGCCGCCTCTTCCGCGGCGTCACGGTCGGGCAGCACCAGTACATGTCTCACATCGCTCACCCGAACATTTTCCGGTACGCCCGGCGCGGCCGACGCCGGGATACGGGTCCGATCCGTGTGATCTACGCGGCTTGCCGGACCGCGGCCGCGGCTACCGGGCTTCCTTGACCTCCGGCACCCGGTCCAGTTCGATCCCGAACCGCTCGCGATACGTGGCCAGCACCTCCTCGTCACTCGCCAGTTCCGACACCTCCTTGGTCCCGTCGGCCGTCGACACGGTGAACCTGCGGCCGCTGAGCGTGATCCGGCCTCCGTCCTCGGTGACCCGTGAACAGACCAGCGACCTGGTGAAGTGCGACAGCGGCGAGGTGCCGTGCCACCAGGCGCCGGCCACGAAGTCCCCGAGCACACGCGGCCGTACCTCCAGCCGGTACTGGCGCTTGTCGCCCAGGAACACGTCGAGGTCCTCGCACTCCCGGGAACCGCCCGCTCCCCGCACCCCCGCCGCGTCCGGCGCCGACTCCACGACCCGGAACATCCCTCCGGGGTCCCGCTGTTCGCCCCGTTCCGCGAACGACAGCGGGTAGTGGCTGTGGGCCCCGAAACCGACGTCGGTCAGCCAGTCGCCCCCGTCCACCGTCCGCACCCTCAGCGCGAGATGGTCGTAGGGGATCCCCGGCTTCCCGTCGTCCCCGTACACCCGCGCCGCGAGAAGCGTCACGTCGAAGCCCAGCGCAGCCAGCAACGCCCCGAACGCGCCGTTCAGTTCGTAGCAGAACCCTCCTCTGCGCGCGCCCACCACCTTGTCCAGCAGCCTCTCCTCCTCCAGCACGATCTCCTCGCCGAGGTGGATCGACAGGTTCTCGAACGGCACCGTCCGCAGATGGCACAGCTGAAGGTCACGGAGCACATCGGACGTGGGCCACGCCGGGTGCTGGGCCCCGATGCGGCGTAGGTAGGCGTCGGCCTGTGCGGAATTCATGCGTTCAGTGTCGCGCCACCCCCAGCCCCTCGCCCTCACCGGTGACGGCGAGATCACCGTCCTCGTCGGTCCGCAGCACCACCGCGCCCCGGGCCCGCAGGGCCGCGACCGTGCTCGGAGCAGGGTGTCCGTAAGGGTTGTCGCCGCCTACGGAGATGAGCGCGAGCCGCGGAGCCACCCTGCGTATGAGCTCCGGATCCTGATACGCCGATCCGTGATGGGCGACCTTGAGCACGTCCACACCGGCCAGCTCGACGGCGGCCGGGGATCTCGCCAGGGCCTGCTGGGCGGGCGGCTCCAGGTCGCCGAGCAACAGCAGCCGCAGCCCCGCGGACCGCACGAGCAGGGTGACACTGGCGTCGTTCGGGCCGTCCGGCGGCGGAAACGGATCCGGCGGCGGCCACAGCACCCGCCAGGCGAGGTCTCCCGCGCTCCGCCGCTCCCCCGCCACGGCCCGGGTCAGGGGGATGTGCCGTGCGAGCGCCTCCCGTCGTACGAACTCGGCCTGTTCCAGAGGCTCTTCGAAGCCGGTCGTCTCGATGGCACCCACCGAACGCCCCCGGAGCACACCGGGCAGGCCCGCGACATGGTCGGCATGGAAATGCGTCAGGACGACGAGCGGGATCCTGGTGACCCCGAGCGTCCTCAGACAGCGGTCGGCCAGCACCGGGTCGGGCCCCGCGTCCACCACCACCGCGCTGCCGTCCCCCACCGCGAGCACGCTCGCGTCGCCCTGCCCCACATCGCACATCGCGAACCTCCAGCCGGGCGGCGGCCATCCCGTGATCACCCTGGTGAACGGCGACGGCTGCACCACGAACAGCAGGAGCAGCACCGCGCCGACCCCACTGGGCAGCGGATGTCTCAGCAGCCGTCGGCCGACAGCGACGGCGGCCACCGTGACGAGGGCCAGCAGCAGTGCGCCCGTCCAGCTGTCCGGCCAGTCCACGCCCGCACCGGGCTGAGCCGCCCCCGTGCGCGCGATGTCCGCGATCCACCGGGCCGGCCAACTCGCCCACCACGCCAGGACCCCGGCCACGGGCATCGCCAAGGGGGCGGCCGCCAGCGTCGCGAACCCCAGCACCGTGGCCGGTGCGACCGCGAACTCCGCGAGGAGATTGCACGGCACCGCCACCAGGCTCACCCGCGCCGACAGTACGGCGACCACCGGCGCGCACAGGGCCTGCGCGGCGGCGGCCGCGGCCAGCGCCTCGGCCACGCGTGCGGGCACCCGGCGTCGCTGGAGTGCCGCGCTCCAGCGCGGGGCGAGCGTGAGCAGGGCCCCGGTCGCGAGGACGGAGAGCAGGAACCCATAACTGCGGGCGAGCCAGGGGTCGTACAGCACCAGAAGCAGTACCGCGGCGGCCAGCGCCGGGATCAGCGATCTGCGGCGCCCGGTCGCGATGGCGAGCAGCGAGATCGCTCCACAGGCCGCCGCCCGCAGCACGCTCGGGTCCGGACGGCAGACGACGACGAAGGCCAGGGTGAGCCCTCCGCCGAGCAGGGCGGTCGCCCGGAGCGGAAATCCGAGCCGCGCGGCGAGGCCACGGCGCTCCACCCGCTGGGCGAGGCCCGGCGGCCCGACAAACAGCGCGAGGACGATGACGAGATTGCCCCCGCTGACGGCGAGGAGATGTGTGAGGTCGGTGGCCTCGAAGGCGTCGTCGAGCTCCGGCGTGACACGTGAGGTGTCCCCCACCACCAGCCCCGGCAGCAGCGCCCGCGCGTCCGCGTCCAGGCCGTCGGTCGCCTTTCGCAGCCCTTCGCGCAGCCTGCCCGCGAACCGCTGCGGACCGGAGGGCGCTCCGACCACGTCCGGCGGCGCGCTCCCCCGTACGCGCAGCACCGCCGCGATGTCCTTCCCGTCCGACAGGGCGGGCACGACCCGCGCGGCCACCCGCAGCCGGGTCGACGGCAGCATCGACAGCCAGGGCGAGCGCCCGCCGGTCTCCCGGGTCGCATCGCGTCCCGAGCGCCCCCCGAACCCCCGGGGCGCGCCTCGTCGCGAGCGGGCATCGATGATCACCAGCACCGGTGTCCGGGTGGCCAGCACCGTGCCGTCCGCCTGGGTGACCCGTGTGACGTCGGCGTCGAACAGCAGGGTCGTCGGAGCGACGTGGTCCCCGCTGATCCGGGGCCGGGTGAGCCGGGGATCGGAGGTGATCTCCACCTCCGCGGTCACTTCGGCGTACCTCTCCGCGAGCGCGGGGACAGGTCCGCGTCGCAGATCCGCCGCGTGCAGCCCGGCGGAGGCCGCGGCGGCGGCGACACAGAGGAGCACGGCGGCGGCGGACACCCACAACCCACGGCGCACCGCTCCGCGCCCCCGCCCCGCGCCGGAGTCTCCCCGCCCTGTGCCGGTATCTCCCTGCCCCGCGCCGGAGCCTCCCGGCCCCGTGCCCGTATCTCCATCTCCCCGTCCCGTCCGCGCGGCTCTCCGCCCCGCCACCGACAGCGCGCCGGCCGCGACCAGGCACACGGCCACGACAGCCGTGACCCGGCCCGGCGACGCTCCGACACTCACGGCCGCCGTAAGCCAGACCGCCGCCGCGGGTGCCACGAGCCGGAGATCGATCGGGCCCTCCGCCCTGGGGTGCGAGGCTCCCAGCCGCCGCCCCGAAGCCGCGTGCACGGGCCTCCGGCCGGTGACGCCGGGCAAATCCGCGGGGCGCGTCAGGGAACCTCGCGCCTCCCCGGGCTCCGTCGCCGTCCGAGGCCGAGGCCGGGGCCCCGTCGCTGTCCGGGACCGGGGCTCCGTCGTCGGCCGAGGTCCGGATTCCACCGTCGTGAGAGGCGCGCCCAAGCCTCTCGCCGCCGAGGACGTGGACTCCTCCGGCACCCTCACCGGCCCGGACAGCCCGCTCAGCGCCGGGCCCGCCCGCTCGCCCCTCCTCCCGGTACCGGAACCGCTCATGGCCGCACCAGATGCCGGAGATCGGCGAAGCGGCGGTCTCCGATCCCGTTCACTTCGCGGAGCTCGTCGACCGAGCGGAACCCGCCGTGCGCCGTGCGGTAGTCGATGATGTGCCGGGCGAGGACGGGCCCGACGCCGGGCAGGCTGTCGAACTGGTCGGCGGTGGCCGTGTTGAGGGGAATCGGCGCGGAGGGCACCGCTCCCGCCGCGGATCCTGCGGCACCGAAGGCCGCGGAGCCTCCGGAGCCGCCCGGTCCTGCTCCTGCCGGGGCCGCGGAGGCGCCGACCACGATCTGTTCGCCGTCCACGAGGATCCGGGCGCGGTTGAGGCCGCCGGTGTCCGTGCCGGGCCGTAACCCGCCGGCGGCTCGCAGGGCGTCCTCGACGCGGGACCCGGCCGGCAGGTGCTGGAGTCCGGGGGTGCGCACCTTTCCGCCCACGTCCACGACGACCACACCCCCGCCGGCGGCGGCGCTCGAAACTCCGGCCGGGGCACCGGATTCCACGCCCGGCCCGTCGCCCTGTGCGTGCTTCCCGCCGTACGGTGCGGCGGCGCTCATCACCTCCGGAGCCCGGACCGGTCGCGTCCGGCCCGCCCAGAAGTGCTGCACGGCGAATGCGGCGGCCACGACCAGCAGCACGGTCAGCGCGGCCACGCTCCTGCGTTCCAGACCGCACCGCGACTGGAGCCACAACGGGAGCCGCTCCCGCACGGCGAGCCCGGCCCGGTCCCGCCACGCGCCCGCTTCCCCGGCCGGATCATGCGAGGCCGGGGCACTTGCGGTGCCGGGGACCGGCCCGCCGTCGGGCGCCCTGCTCGCGGTCCACGCGCTCACGGTCCGCGCGCTCGCCGTCGGTGTGCTCGCCGTCGGTGTGCTCAGGGGCACCGTCCTGTCGGCCGTCGAGCCTTCTGCCCGCAGGGTCCAGCCTGGGTCCGGGACGGTGTCGCGGCCGTGGGCCTCGGGCCGGGGGTTCCAAGGGTTCCGGACCGGATCGGTCATAACGCCCGTGGCCACTGCCGTGTTCGCCCTGGGGACGTCCCCGGCATCGCGGTCCGTCCACGGTGGGCCGTTCCCCGACTCGCGCCGCCCCTGGGCGTGTCCGGTGAAGAGCGCGTCGGCACGCAGCCGAAGGGCCGCGGCCGAAGCCTCGTGACGACGGGTCCGGGTTCGCCCGTCGCGACGGCGATGACGGCTGCGGCTGTCGGAGTGGGGGCCACGACCCGGTCCACTGGTCGGGGTCGCGGTGCGGGAGCTCGATCGAAGTGCCATGCGGCGAGGATGCGGCACCCCGCCGCCCTCGCGATGATCATGCTCAATTCCGGTGGAAAGGACCCCAGTTGTGGATAACCCCGTCACCCGCACGAGCGACGCACGCGAGTGACGCAGGTGCCGGCCTCCTCATCGAGGCGAGACGACCGCCGCCAGCAGACCGGGTCCGGTGTGCGCTCCGATCACCGCGCCCACCTCGCTCACATGCAGTTCGGCAAGGCCTGGCACCCGGGCCCGCAGCCGGTCCGCGAGGGCCGACGCCCGCTCGGGGGCCGCCAGATGGTGAACGGCGATGTCGACCTGTGCGCTGCCCGCCCGGTCGACGACGATCTCTTCCAGGCGCGCGATCGCCTTGGACGAGGTCCGGACCTTTTCGAGGAGTTCGATGCGGCCGTCGCGGAGCTGCAGCAGCGGCTTCACCGCGAGCGCGGAACCCAGCAGAGCCTGCGCGGCCCCGATCCTGCCGCCACGGCGGAGGTAGTCGAGAGTGTCGACGTAGAAGTGGGCGGACATGCCCGCGGCCCGCTTCTCGGCGGCCGTGACCGCGTCGTCGACGCTCCCGCCCGCCTCGGCGGAATCGGCGGCGGCCAGCGCGCAGAACCCGAGAGCCATGGCGACCATCCCGGTGTCGACGACACGCACCGGCACCGGGGCGTCGCGTGCCGCGAGCACCGCGGCGTCGTAGGTGCCCGAGAACTCCGAGGAGAGGTGCAGCGAGACGATCCCGGTGGCGCCGGACTCGGCGACCTCGCGGTAGGTCGCGGCGAAAGTCTCGGGGCTGGGCCGGGACGTCGTGACGGGGCGCCGCTTCTGCAGTGCCAAGGCCAGGGAGCGCGCCGAGATCTCGGTGCCCTCTTCGAGCGCCTGGTCCCCGAGGACCACGGTCAGGGGAACCGATGTGATGCCGTGGCGCTCCATCGTCCGCGGCGGCAGGTAGGCCGTTGAATCGGTGACGATCGCGACATGGCGGGACATGAGCTGGAGATTACCTGGCGGGACGGGTGCGTGGCAGCCCGGCCCCTTCCACCTGCGGTCGCGACGGCTGGATCATGTCGTGCTCTCGGGGCGGGGCTTCTTCTGCCAAGGGTAGGTGGGCCGTTGGCCGGGCGGTGTGATGGCCGAACGCCTCGACCCGTCCTCGGGACGGGACTGCGGGCTCCGAGGCCCGCTCTGTCCGTCGGAGGTGCCCGCGTCCGCGGCGGGAGCGTCGGGCCAGGACGTGGCCGGACCGGGCTCCTTGGTCCAGTGGCGCAGCGCGCCGGCCTCCACGTCGATCTGTGCGCTCAGTGTGTCCAGGTCGTCGCCGGCGAAGCGGTGGGCCCGGTCACGGGCGGCCCAGCGCAGTGAGTCCGCCGACTGCGTGATCCGCTGGGTACGCTCGCGCAGACCCGGGAGCCGGGTGGCGAGCGTGTCCCGGTCGGGCTCGGCCTCCAGACGCTTCAGTTCGGCGTCCAGCTCGTGCCCGTGGGCGCTGAGCCGCTCGAAGAGGCTCAGGGACTCCTTGAGGGACTCGTCCTCCGCCGCGCTCGCCTGGAGCGCGTCCTGGGTGGCGCGCATCGAGGTGCGCAGCGTCAGTCTGAGCTGGGCGAGCTCGCCCTGGGGTCCGAACTGGGCGAAGGTCTTCGCGCGCAGGGTGGTGTCCTCGACCGTACGGCGGGCCTGCGAGATGGTGCGGTCCACACCGCGTTTGGCGGCGCCGATCACCTTCACCGTCGCATACGCGCCGAACACCACGAACAGCAGGAAGAGCAAGGCGATTACGGTGATCACGGTACCCATCACACTCCTCCTCCGACCGGCCGCGGCACCTTTCGCCGCGCTCTCAACGGTAAACGCTGCGGGCAGGTTCGGAGTTCCGGAAGGACCCCGAACCTGCCCGTAGGGGACTACCCCGAGCCGGTCGGCTACGCCGTGACGATGTTCACCAGCTTCGGCGCGCGCACGATCACCTTGCGGATCCCCGCGCCGCCCAGCGCCGCGACGACCTTCTCGTCGGCCAGCGCCACCTTCTCCAGCTCGGCGTCGGTGATCGACGGGGAGACCTCCAGGCGGGCCTTGACCTTGCCCTTGATCTGCACGACGCAGGTCACGGCCTCGTCGACGACGTAAGCGGGGTCGGCGACGGGGAAGTCCTGGTGGACGACCGTGTCGGCGTGGCCCAGCTTGCGCCACAGTTCCTCGGCGATGTGCGGGGCCAGCGGCGCGACCATCAGCACCAGGGCCTCGGCGACCGGGCGAGCGACCGGGCCGCCCACCTTGGTCAGGTGGTTGTTCAGCTCGGTGACCTTGGCGATGGCGGTGTTGAACCGCATGCCCTCCAGGTCCTGGCGTACACCGTCGATGACCTTGTGCAGGGCACGCAGTGTGTCCTCGTCCGGCTCGGTGTCGACGACCGTGACCTCGCCGGTCGCCTCGTCGACGACGTTGCGCCACAGCCGCTGCAGCAGGCGGTACTGGCCCACCACCGCGCGCGTGTCCCAGGGTCGGGACACGTCCAGGGGACCCATCGCCATCTCGTACAGGCGCAGGGTGTCCGCCCCGTACTCGGCGCAGATCTCGTCCGGGGTGACCGCGTTCTTCAGGGACTTGCCCATCTTGCCCAGCAGCCGGGAGACCTTCTCGCCCTGGTAGTAGTGCGCGCCGTCGCGCTCCTCCACCTCGGCGGCCGGTACGGCGATACCGCGGCTGTCGCGGTACACGTACGCCTGGATCATGCCCTGGTTGAACAGCTTGTGGAACGGCTCGGCCGACGAGACGTGGCCCAGGTCGAACAGGACCTTCGACCAGAAGCGGGCGTACAGCAGGTGCAGCACGGCGTGCTCGGCGCCGCCGACGTACAGGTCGACGCCGCCGGTCGGCTGCCCCTCCCGCGGGCCCATCCAGTACTGCTCGATGGCAGGGTCGACCAGCTTCTGGTCGTTGTGCGGGTCCAGGTAGCGCAGCTCGTACCAGCAGGAACCGGCCCAGTTGGGCATGGTGTTGGTCTCGCGGCGGTACTTCTGCGGGCCCCGGCCGTCACCCAGGTCCAGGGTGACGGCGACCCAGTCCTCGTTGCGGGACAGCGGGGTCTCCGGGGACGTGTTCGCGTCGTCCGGGTCGAAGGTGCGCGGGGAGTAGTCCTCGACCTCCGGCAGTTCCAGGGGCAGCATCGACTCGGGCAGCGAGTGGGCGACGCCGTCCTCGTCGTAGACGATCGGGAAGGGCTCGCCCCAGTAGCGCTGGCGGCTGAACAGCCAGTCGCGCAGCCGGAAGTTGACGGTGCCCTCGCCGATGCCCCGGCGCTCCAGCCACTCCGTGATGCGCGCCTTGGCGTCGACGACGCCCAAGCCGTCCAGGGAGACCTGGTCGCCGGCGGAGTTGACGATCTTCGCGTCGTACGAGGCGAAGGCGTCGTCCCAGGTGGAGGCGTCGGTGCCGCGGTCGTCCGAGGGCTCGACCACGCAGCGCATGGGCAGTTCGAAGGCGCGCGCGAAGGCGAAGTCGCGGGTGTCGTGCGCCGGGACGGCCATGATCGCGCCGGTGCCGTAGCCCATCAGGACGTAGTCGGCGATGAAGACCGGGACCTTCTCGCCGTTGACCGGGTTGGTCGCGAACGCGCCGGTGAAGACGCCGGTCTTGTCCTTGGCCTCGGCCTGCCGCTCGACGTCGGACTTCGAGGCGGCCTGCGCGCGGTAGGCGGCGACGGCCTCGGCGGGCGTCGCGTGACCGCCGGTCCACACCTCGTGGGTGCCCTCGGGCCAGGCGGCCGGGGTGAACTTCTCGACCAGCGGGTGTTCCGGCGCCAGCACCATGTAGGTGGCGCCGAACAGGGTGTCCTGACGGGTGGTGAAGACCGTGATCGCTTCGCCGTCGATCGGGAAGTCGACGCGGGCGCCTTCGGAGCGGCCGATCCAGTTGCGCTGCTGCAGCTTGATGGCCTCGGGCCAGTCCAGCGCGTCCAGGTCGTCCAGCAGGCGGTCCGCGTAGGCGGTGATGCGCATGTTCCACTGGCGCAGCTTGGCCTTGAAGACGGGGAAGTTGCCGCGCTCGGAACGGCCGTCGGCGGTGACCTCCTCGTTGGCCAGGACGGTGCCCAGGCCGGGACACCAGTTGACCGGCGCGTCGGAGGCGTACGCCAGGCGGTAGCCGCTCAGGACGTCGGCGCGCTCGACGGCGCTCAGCTCGTTCCACGCGCGCGTGGCGGCACCGACGGCGGGGACGGCACGCTCACCGCTCTCGAACTGGGCGACCAGCGCCGCGATGGGGCGGGCCTTCGAGGCCTCGTCGTCGTACCAGGAGTTGAAGATCTGCAGGAAGATCCACTGGGTCCACTTGTAGTACTCCGGGTCGATCGTGGCGAACGACCGGCGCTTGTCGTGGCCCAGGCCCAGCGCGCGCAGCTGGGACTTCATGTTCGTGATGGCGGCCCCGGTGGTCACCCGGGGGTGCTCGCCCGTCTGCACGGCATGCTGCTCGGCGGGCAGGCCGAAGGCGTCGAAGCCCAGGGTGTGCAGGACGTTGTGACCCGTCATGCGCTGATACCGGGCGGACACATCGGTGGCGATGTAGCCCAGGGGGTGACCCACGTGCAGACCCGCACCCGAGGGGTACGGGAACATGTCCATGATGAACTTCTTGGGCCGGGCGATCAGCTCGGGGTCCCCGGCCAGGTCACCGGTGGGGTTCGGGGCCTCGTACGTGCCCTCGGCGTCCCAGAAGTCCTGCCAGCGTGCCTCGATGTCGGCGGCCAGGGCGGCCGTGTAGCGGTGCGGCGCGGCCGACTCTGCGGTGGCGGCAGCGGTGTTCGTCTCGCTCATGTCCTCAAAGCTCCATCGATCGTCTCTGCCAGCAGAAATGAAAAAACCCCTCGCACAGGAGGGGACGCCGCGCTGATGCCGACCACGATGCGTCAGCGGTCGGGACTGATCAGCGCGGCTCGCTAAGCAGAAGGCGTACGGCACGCATGGCGTCAGGGTACCGCAGGGCCCACACGGGCCGCGACGACCTTTCGGGCCCGTCGGCACCGCGCGCCGCCGGGACGGACGGCAAAAAATCGTTGACCAATGTTCAAATTTTACTTCGCTTAACGGACGCTTGCGGACAACACAAAGACCTCATTGCCCTTTGGTAACAAGGCAATAACTCAAACGTGGAGCTCGGCGCCTTTTCTCGACCTAGAGTGCGCCTTCGGGACCGCTTCCCCGAACCGTAGGGAGTACCCCTCATGAACCCTCGTCGTAACAACAGCTCGCTTCCCCGGATGGGCCGTTCGGCCTACGGGGTGGCCTCGGCTGTCGCCCTGTTCCTCATACCCGTGATCGTGCTGGTGGGAGGCACCGCGGTCCAGGACTTCCTGAACTTCGGCGCCGGCGTCCTGTCGCTGGTCTCCCTGACCTGCTCGGTGATCTGGGGCCTGGTCGCCCAGGACCGGCTCCTCCTCGACACACGTCAGCGGATCGTCGCGCAGGGCGTCCACCGGGTGACCGCCGTCGGCTCGATCGCGTTCCTCCTGGTGCACATCACCGTCAAGCTGGCACTGGATCACACCGTCCTGATCGCCGCGCTGATCCCCTTCAGCCTGGGCGTCACGGGCCTCGGCGGGCTCATCGGCCTCGGCTCGCTGGCCGGCCTGCTCATGATCTTCGTAGGCATCACCGGCGCGCTGCGCAATCAGTTCGCCGCGCCGGCCGTGGTCGCCGCCCGCTGGCGCGCGATGCACATGCTGGCCTACCCCGCACTGTGCGCGGCCCTGGTCCACGGCTTGTTCGCGGGGCGCCCGGCGAAGACCTTCTTCATGGTCTCGTACGAGTTGTGCCTGGTCGGCGTCATGGCCGCCCTCCTGCTGCGTGCCGCCCCGAACGCCGTCAAGTACAAGGTCGCGGCGCGGATCCTGGCGCTCACCGGCAGCGGCGGCGCCCGCGGGTTCCGCGAGGACCTGGAGGCTTCCCGCGCCGCCGCGATGGAGTCGCCGCAGGGAGGTTCCGCGGGTCGCTCCGACCGGCGTTCCCCGGGCGCCGACTCCGTCCCGTCCCCCCGCAAGGAGCGCAACGAGCCCTCGTCCCCGCTGTTCGGCGGCGCGCAGGGAACCGCGGACACGACCGGCTTCGCGGCGGCCTACCGGACCGTGGCGACACCCGGCGACGCACCCGCGGCTCCCGGGACCCAGCAGTTCCCGATGCCCGCGAACGCTCAGCCCACAGAGACGTTTCCCCTCGTCGGCAACGGCGGCGCGCAGGCCGGCTGGCCCGTTCCCACGTCGGCCCCCGTCGGCGAGGCCCCCGCATCGGCGTACGACCCGCTCAACGACACCGGATACACCGTCCCCGTCTACGGCAATCCGCCCGCCGGGAACTACGGCACGAGTGATGTGTACAACACCGGTGAGACGAACGTGTCCTATCGCACGTACAACACCAATGACACGTACGACAGCGGTCCCACGACTGACGTACTGCCGGGCGCCTTCGACGCTCCTGGCTCCGGTGAATCATGGAATGCCCCTTCCGGAGGCTTTAAGTGAACGAGGCCCTGCCCGACGTCCCGGAAGTCCGCGTAGTCGGACTTCCGCAGCTCACGTCGGGTTTCGACCTGGTTGAACGTCTTGATCTGCCCATGCACCTCAAGGTGCACGGTCCGCTCGAACCCCTGGGCGGAGAAGAACTCGCGAGCCTCGCCGAGGACATCAATCTGAAGGGCCGCGGCGGGGCGGGCTTCCCGTTCGGCAAGAAACTGCGCTCGGTCGCCGAATCAGCCATCAAGAAGGGCATCCGCCCGGTGGTGGTCGTCAACGGAAGCGAGGACGAACCGGCCTGCCGCAAGGACACGGTGCTCATCAACCGTGCCCCGCACCTCATCCTCGACGGCGCTCTCCTGGTCGCGGAGGCCATGGGCGCCCGCCAGCTCGTGATCGGCGTGACCCGCGAGTCCACCCAGCGCTCCATGGAGGCGGCGCTGGCCGAGCGGGGGCTGAGCAACCGGAGGGGATCACCCCTTCGCGCGCGCGTGCAGCGCAATCCGGTACGCATGGTGACCGGCGCGGCCGCGTCGCTGATCCGCTCGATCGACGGCGGCCCGGCCGTGCCGCCCGGCCGCAAGGTCAGCGCCTCCCAGTCGGGTGTCGGGGGCGCGCCCACCCTCCTGTCGAACGCCGAGACGTTCGCGCAGCTGGCCATCGCCGCCCGCATCGGCCCCGACCGCTACCGCAACACGGGCCTGTACGACGAGCCCGGCACCGTCATGCTCACCGTCTCGGGCGCGGTCGCGCGCCCCATGGTGATCGAGGTCCCCACCGGCGTACCCCTGCGATACGTGCTCCAGCTGGCCGGCGCCCCGGCGATGCCCCAGGGCGTCCTGACCGGCGGCTACCACGGCAAGTGGCTGGACGCGGCGACGGTCAACGAGGCGATCATCTCGCGGGACTCCCTGGCCGCGGTGGGCGGTGCGCTCGGCGCCGGCGCGATCCTCCCCATCACCCAGGAGACCTGCCCCCTCGGCGAGTCGCTGCGCGTGGCGCAGTGGCTGGCCGACGAGAGCGCGGGACAGTGCGGCCCCTGTTACCTGGGTCTGCCCGCCGCGGCGCGCGGCCTGGCGGACATCCTCAACGGCGGCGGACCGGCGGCGCTCGAGGCCGTGAAGCAGGTCGCCAAGTCCGTGAAGCGGCGCGGCGCCTGCTCCCACCCGGACGGCTCGGCGATGTTCATCGAGTCGACCCTGAAGGCGTTCACGGACGACCTGGCCGCGCATGTCCTCGGAAACGGCTGCGGAAGGCCCGTGGAAGGCGTTCTGCCGCTCTTCGAGGACGGCCAGCTGCCCCTGAGCATCATGGGCGGCCAGAGCGAGCAGGAGGCGGGTCCCAGCCGCCAGAAGATCTTCGTCGACTGGACGCTGTGCCGCGGGCACGGCCTGTGCGCCGACCTCCTTCCCGAGGTCTTCGAACTGGGCGCCGACGGCTTCCCCACCGTCGCGCAGGCTCCGGTGCCGCAGTTCGCCGAGGCGAAGGCCCTGCGCGCGGTGCGCCGCTGCCCGGCGCTCGCCCTGCGCATCGAGGAGGACACCCGGGGCTCTGCGCCCTCGCGCAACCTGCCGGTCCTCTCGCAGGGGCGTGGGCGCCGCGCGCTCGGCAGCGGCCGCTGACACGAAGGAGCGGGCCACCAGGAACGGGTGGCCCGCCCTCGACACGTTCCGCGCGCCGGCCGGACGGCCGTTCCGCGAGAGCACGGGAAAACGAAGAAGCGGACCACCCTGATCGGGTGGCCCGCTTTCAACGTCTGTGGAGCTAAGGAGAATTGAACTCCTGACCTCCTGCATGCCATGCAGGCGCTCTACCAACTGAGCTATAGCCCCTTGTGGCCACGCGGCGAGACCGCGTTTTCACCGTGTCGCCGGTTTCCCCGGCGGCGACGCCAACATTACACGGTCCCCCTGGTGAACCACCAAATCGTTTCCCGTCTGTACCGATTCAGGCTTCATGTCGCATTGTGCGGGCCCCGCCGCGTGCCATGTCCGCCCGGATACGACCACTGGGCCGAACGGGTTCGAGGAGGCGCGGGGCGGGGTTCTCCGGACAGCGACGGACGGGGACGCCACCTGGGGCCGCTGCGCGGCTTCTGGCGGGCTTCACGGGCCCACGGCGGACTCGCCCCGGCTCCAGGCGCGGAGGACACGCGGAGGCCGCTCCAGGGCGGCTGTGGCGTCCCGCTCGCGCGTACGCGCCGGAGCGGGTGCCGTGCCCGCACGGTGCGGGCAGGGCGGGAACTGTGCCGGAACGGCAGCGGATTGACGCCGCCGGCCCGCCGAGGGGAAATCACCCGCGCCCGTCGGGCCGACCGGGGCCGGACCGACCCGCGGCGGGATGGACCCCGGACCGGGCCGACGCCGGGCCCGGCGGTCACCGTGGCAGGCCGTCCCGGTGTCGCACAGCGCCGGGGTCACACGGCCCCGGGGGCACGCGGTCCCCGGGTCAGGCCGTGGCGAACGAATAGAAGCGCTTGAGCGTGCAGTGCTCGTCGAGGAGCCGTGCGTAGATCGGCTCGCCCTCCAGCTCTCGGTACGTCTCGATCGGGTCGCCTTTTATGATCAGCGCCCGCGCGCATTCCTCGCACCAGTACTGGTAGTCGTGGTTGACCGGTTCCATGTCGCGGACGATCGGCGTACCACTGCCGCACCAATCGCATTTCCGCCTGTGTGCACCCATCAATCAGCTCCAGCTGTGGCCGCAGGCCGTGCACACGTAGGAGATTCCACCGTTGTCACCGAGAACCTGGGCAACGTGGACCGATCCGCAGGAAGGGCAGTCGAGGAGGGTGGCTTTCTTACGGTTCAGTGCCACTTCGAGGAGATCGTCGACCTCCTCGAGGATGCTGGCAGGCATCGCTACTCCCTCCCGTCGGGCCGCGCCCCCTTCCGGCCGTTTGATTCTGCCACGGCCGGAGCAATACGGTCAGCGACGCCTTCGTACCAGTCCGGACACGGGCACCCAGCACGGCCCTGGCGACCGGCGCATACGAGCACGCCAGGAGCGCGTCCGCAAAGGTATACGCCCCAGGGACCCCAAGTGACTCAAGCGGGTTCGAGATGAGTGTGCCCAAGACCACGGCGCCCCATGAGCCGGAGAGGGCGCGCGGCTCCTGACGGTGTCACGGAGGCTGCCGGGGCGACGCGTCCGGGGTGGTCCACGACACGGCTTTCGGAGTCCGTCCGCCCAACTGCGCCCGCCTCGGCGCGTTCTTCCGAGGCCGGGCCCCAACTCCGGTGCGAGCAACGAAAAATCCCGCTCCCTCACGGGAACGGGATCTTTCATCACTCTGTCCGACAACTCGAGAGAGTCGGTCTGTGGAGCTAAGGAGAATTGAACTCCTGACCTCCTGCATGCCATGCAGGCGCTCTACCAACTGAGCTATAGCCCCTTGCGTTCTTCCCGCCCTGCGGGCCGAACAAGAAGAACTTTAGCCTGCGACCAGCCGGAAAGTGAAATCCGGTCCCTCCGGGCCCGCGCGACCGGACGGAGAGCCGTGCGGCGCCCCTCAGTCGTCGTCGCCGAGAACCGGTTCCGGCAGCGTGCCGGCGTTGTGCTCCAGCAGCCGCCAGCCGCGGACGCCCTCGCCGAGGACGGACCAGCAGCAGTTGGACAGGCCACCGAGGCTCTCCCAGTGCCGGGACTCCAGACCGAGCAGACGGCCGATCGTGGTGCGGATCGTGCCTCCGTGGCTGACGACGACGAGGGTGCCGTCGTCCGGAAGCTTGTCGGCGTGCCGCAGCACCACGGGGGCGGCGCGGTCGGCGACCTCGGTCTCCAGCTCGCCCCCGCCGCGCCGCACCGGCTCACCGCGCTTCCACGCGGCGTACTGCTCGCCGTGGCGGGCGATGATCTCCTCGTGCGTCAGCCCCTGCCAGACGCCCGCGTAGGTCTCGCGCAGGCCCTCCTCGTGGGTGACGTCGAGGCCGGTGAGGACGGCCAGCTCTGCGGCCGTCGCGGCGGCGCGCTTGAGATCCGAGGCGACGATGGCGTCGGGCTTCAGGGAGGCGAGCAGCCGGGCGGCGCGGACGGCCTGCCCGACGCCCGTCTCGGTCAGCTCGACGTCCGTCGAGCCCTGGAAGCGGCGGTCCACGTTCCAGGAGGTCTGGCCGTGCCGCCACAGGATGACGCGGCGGCCCCTGCCCGGCTTCGCCTCGGCGGTCGCGCCCGCGGCCTCGCGGGCCTCGGCGGTCACCGCAGCTCCTCCATGCCGACGGAGTCCTCCTCGGCCTGGAACTTGGCGTGCTCGGCGGCCTTGCCGCGGGTCGCCTTGGCCTCGGCGGGCAGGTCGAGCTCGGGGCAGTCCTTCCACAGCCGCTCGAGGGCGTAGAAGACGCGCTCCTCGCTGTGCTGGACGTGCACCACGATGTCGACGTAGTCGAGCAGCACCCAGCGTGCCTCGCGGTCGCCCTCTCGGCGCACCGGCTTGGCGCCGAGCTCCTTGTTCAGGCGCTCCTCGATCTCGTCGACGATCGACTTGACCTGACGGTCGTTGGGCGCGGACGCCAGCAGGAAGGCGTCGGTGATGGAGAGCACATCGCTGACGTCGTAGGCGATGATGTCGTGCGCGAGCTTGTCTGCGGCCGCCTGTGCGGCGGCATTGATGAGCTCGATGGAGCGGTCCGTGGCGGTCACTACGCGGCTTTCCGTCGGCGGTCGGTTACGACTCAAGGGTCTCACGACCGCCGAGGACACCCCACGCGTTTCCGGGGCCACGCCCCGGGGCCGGGCCCCGGGGCGTGATGCCGGTCACCCGCGGGTCACCCCGTCGAGCGGCTGACGACCTTGTAATCCTGGCCGAGGACGACGGACACGTCCGCGTTGCCGGCGGCCTTGCCCTTCTTCACGGTGCTGGTGGGCAGACCCAGGGTCTTGGCGACCTCGACGGCGTCTTCCTTCCTGGCGGCATCGCTGTAGGTGATCCGGGACACGCTCTGGGCGGCGGCCGAGGTGCCGGAGTCCAGGAACGTGTAGCCGCCGTTGACCAGGGCGACCCGGGCCTGACCGGTGGCCGCCTTGACGCCGGTGGCGTTCTCGATGCCGACGCGGACCGCGGAGCCCGCCTCGGGGCTCTTCGCCGTACCGCCCAGGACGTTCTTGATCACGCTGTCGGAGGTGCTCGCGGTCAGCGTGCCGTCCTGCTGTACGGGCAGCAGCGCGGTCTTGTAGTCGCCGCCCTTGGCGAAGTCGGCGAGCTTGGCGAGGAAGGCGCCGAGGTCCTGGTCGGTCAGGGACGGGTCGAGGATCTGGGCCAGCGTCTGCACGGTGGTGGTCGCGGCCTGCTTGTCCGAGGACAGCTTGCGCATCACCCCCTGCATGACCTGTCCGAACCGCTCGAGCTGCGCGTTCTGGGCCTCGTCCGCGGCCTGGTAGGTGGCGTAGGCGACGGCCATCTTGCCGCTGAGGCTCTGGTCCTCGCCCTTCTTGACGAGCGGGGGGTCGCTCTTCTTCTTGGAGGCGGGGTCCGGAACGTCGGCGTCGGTGGTGACCTCGATGCCTCCGACGAGTTCGACGAGGTTGTTCAGGTAGGGGGTGTCGAGCCGCCAGGTGCCCTGGATGCTGGTTCCCAGCACGGTGTCGAGCGCTTCCCGTGTCCCGGAGGAGCCGTCTGTGTCGACGGACTTGGCGAGCGTGGTCGTCGAGCCGTCGTCGTCCGTCAGGGCGAGGGAGTTGGGCAGCAGGACGGTGGTGCCCTGCTTGGTGGTGGTGTTGTCGACGAGCAGGGCCGTGGCGGTGCCGCCGCCCTTGGTGTTGTGCAGGTGGACGACGACCACGTCGCGCTTCTGGGCGGCGACGGGCGTCGTGGTCCCCGGCTTGGCGTCCGAGGCGGTGCCGGGAAGCCTGCCCGCGTACCAGAGGTAGCCCGCGCCACCGACCACGACCAGGGCCACGACCACGACCAGGGCGACGATCCTGCTGCGGGCGCGGCGCTTGGCCTCCTCGCGGCGCTCGGTGCGGTTCTCGGTGAACTTCAGCCAGTCGATGACGTCCTCGGACTCGGTCTCCTGGTCCTCGACGAAGGCGAACTGCTCGGTGCGGTAGTCCCGGTCGGTCCGGGGAGCGTCGTCCTCGGGCGGCCCGGCCTGCTGCGGGACGCGGGCGGTCTGCTCGGCGACCCGGGGCTGCCGGCCGGTGCTCGCGGCGCCCGCCGTGTCGGCGCTCCGCCCGTAACCGTCGTACGGAGTCCGGGTGGTCCCGGTCCCGCCGGCCCGGGGCGCACCCGTGCCGAACGGGTCGAAGGAGTCGTACGAGGAGGCGGCCGGCTGCTGACCGGTGTCGTACGGCGACACCGCCTCCTGCCTGCCGGTGTCATAAGGAGACACCGTCTCGTGCTGACCGGTGTCATAGGGCGACACAGGTGGCTGGTGGCCCGTGTCGTAGGGCCGGACGGGTTCCTGACGGCCCGTCGCATAGGGGTCGTAGCCGTAGCCCGGCTGCTGCCCGGCGTCGTAGCCGTCGTACCCCTGGGCGGGCTGCTGCGGGATCTGCCGGTACACAGGCTGCCCGTACTCGTCGTAGCCGACGAGTTCGTACTGCTGGTCGCCGCCGCCCGCGTATCCGTCGTATCGGTCGTTCACCGGGTGCCCCTCTCGGCTCACTGGCCGCGGTACAGCTCACGCTTGTCGATGTAGCGCACCACACCGTCCGGCACCAGATACCAGACGGGGTCGCCCTTGGCGACTCTCGCACGGCAGTCTGTGGACGAGATGGCGAGCGCGGGAACCTCGACCAGCGAGACACCGCCCTCCGGGAGCCCCGGGTCGGTCAGGGTGTGACCGGGCCGGGTGACCCCGATGAAGTGCGCAAGGGAGAACAGTTCTTCCGTGTAGCGCCAGGTGAGGATCTGGCCGAGCGCGTCCGCGCCGGTGATGAAGAAGAGATCGGCGTCGGGGTTGAGCGCGTGCAGGTCGCGCAGGGTGTCCGTCGTATAGGTCGGGCCGCCGCGGTCGATGTCGATCCGGCTGACCGAGAACTGGGGGTTCTCGGCGGTCGCGATGACCGTCATCAGATAGCGGTCCTCGGCGGGCGTGACCATGCGGTCGGTCTTCTGCCACGGCTGTCCGGTCGGCACGAACACCACCTCGTCGAGGTGGAACTGCGCGGCGACCTCACTGGCCGCGACCAGGTGTCCGTGGTGGATCGGGTCGAAGGTGCCACCCATGACGCCGAGCCGGCGCTTGCCCGGATTCGAGGGGCCGTTGCCGGTGCCGGTCACGAGGCGCTTCACCGCGCCGCCGGCCGCCGCGCCCGCGCCGCCCGTGGCGTCGCCGGCGGCGCCGCTCTCCGTGTCACTCGCCGGACCGGTAGGCATGTCCTGCTCTCCCATGCGTGCAGACCCTACCGGCCCGGCCGACGGGCTCCGGCCGACAGGGGCCCCGAGCGGGCCCGGGAGGCTCAGCGGTCGCGGTTGAAGCGCGTGGTGATCCACAGCAGCAGGAGCAGGATGAACAGCGCCCCGCCGCCGGTCAGGTACGGGCTGAGGCTCTCGTGGTTGCCGCCGTTCTCGCCCTCGGCGACGACGGTGGCCAACTGTGCGGCGGTGTGCTGGAAGCTCATCTCGGCAGAACCTATCCAGTGGGTGCGGGATAAAGATGTCGGCCCATCGTATGCGGGCGCCCACACGGCGAACACGCCGACTCCGCCGTTGGGGACGGCACTCCGCCCGCCGGTCCGCGGCCGGTCGTCAGTCGTCGCGCTTGTAGCCGCGCAGCAGGAACCAGGCGGCCAGGACCACACCGACGACCATGACGATCAGCACGACGCGGAGCAGATCGCCCGGACCCTGCCTGTCTGCCGCCGAGGCGGCTTCCGTGAGCCACGTGGCTGTGGGGATGTGCTCCATGTCGTACGACTCCTTCTCTGTACTGCCCGTCAACGGTATCTCCGCCTAGGCTGGGCTCTGCCTCGGGGGGACAGAAGGCACTCAGACGCACATGGGGGAAGACATGTCCGACGGCGACCAGGGACGGAACGGGCACGAGAACGTGCCGAGCAGGCAGCGCAGGCGCTTCGAGGGGATCTCCTCGCGGGCCTACGAACACCCGGCGGACCGCTCGGCCCTGGTGGCCCTGCGCAAGCTCAGCGGTTTCGACACGGTCTTCAAGGCACTGAGCGGTCTGCTGCCCGAGCGCAGTCTGCGGCTGCTCTTCCTGTCCGACTCGGTGCGCGTCTCGGACGCCCAGTTCGCGCACCTCAACGACATGCTGCGGGACGCCTGTTACATCCTGGACCTGGAGAAGGTCCCGCCGATGTACGTGAACCAGGACCCGCAGCCCAACGCGATGTGCATCGGGCTGGACGATCCGATCATCGTGGTGACGACCGGGCTCGTCGAGCTCCTCGACGAGGAGGAGATGCGGTCGGTCATCGGCCACGAGGTCGGCCACGCGCTGTCCGGTCACGCCGTCTACCGCACGATCCTGCTGTTCCTCACGAATCTCGCGGTCCGGGTCGCCTGGATCCCGCTGGGGAACCTCGCGATCATGGCGATCGTGACCGCGCTGCGCGAATGGTTCCGCAAGTCGGAGCTGTCGGCGGACCGGGCGGGGCTGCTGGTCGGACAGGACCTGCGGGCCTCGATGCGCGGTCTGATGAAGATCGCGGGCGGCAATCACCTGCACGAGATGAACGTGGACGCGTTCCTCGCGCAGGCCGAGGAGTACGAGTCGGCGGGCGACCTGCGGGACTCCGTGCTCAAGATCCTGAACGTGCTGCCGCGTACCCACCCCTTCACCGCGGTCCGCGCGGCCGAGCTGAAGAAGTGGGCGGAGTCCCGCGACCACCAGCGGATCATGGACGGCCACTATCCGCGGCGCGACGCGGACAAGGACACCTCGGTGTCGGACTCCTTCCGGCAGTCGGCGGCCAGCTACGCCAGCGACGTGAAGAACTCCAAGGACCCGCTGATGAAGCTGGTCAGCGACATCGCGGGCGGCGCGGGCGACCTAGGGGGCCGGGTACGGCGCGGTTTCGGGGGCTTCGCGGGCGGTGCGCCCAAGGACGGCGCCTCCGGCGGGGACGCCGGAGGCACCGGCACCGGGCAGGAGCCGCGCGAGGACCGCTCCGAGGACCGCTCCGAGGACGAGGGCACCGGCACCGACGGCCGGGACTGATCGACCCCGCCGGATTGCGCCGCCCCGTCGGGTGGCGCCGTCGGCCGAACGGACCCCGTCGGGGGTGCCGCCGACCGTCTCCGGGCGGCGCCGCCCGGTGGTCCGGCTACACCCTCGGCTGCGCGCTCCTGGCCAGCGAACCGCACACGGCGGTGGCGCTGCCGGTGGCGTACGGGTCGGTACCGGCCGGCCCGCCCGCCTTGGCCGTCTCGCCCGCGAGCAGCGGCCGCAGCCGGCTCACCGGGTCGTCGGAGCAGGCGAGCGGGCCCGCCTGGACGTAGGACACCACCAGTTCGGCCTGGTGCATGCGCAGGTCGTCGCGGTCGAAGCGGAAGGTCAGTTCACGGCGCACGGTGAACAGGGAGGCCTTGGCCCCGGCGTTCGCACCCGTCGGCTTCAGCGCGTAGACGAAGGTGTGGTCGGCGACGACCTCCAGGGTGTTCGCGTCGGACTCGGCCGCCTGGAGGGTGCCCTGCACCCGGATCCCCTTGTCGGCGAGCTGCGTCCGGGTCGCGTCGAAGCGGATCAGCCAGCCTGTCGGGGCGTGCCGTCCGTCGGCGGCCGGGTGGTCGAAGCTCCGGTCGAACTGGTCGAGCTGCCGCGGGTCGAGCAGGATCCGTACGGGCCGGGTGGCGCCTCCGGTCAGCACGCTCGGGTCGAGGGAGGACTCGACGAGGTAGTCCTTGGCGGTGGTCAGGGCGGTGACGACCTGGCTGTCGGAGAAGTGCGCGGTGCGCCGGACGGCGGGCATGGTGATGCCGTCGGCCCCGGTGCGGAACTGGGCGGCCGGGCTGCCGGTGAACAGTTCGTCGGCGCTGGTCGAGCCAGGGACGGCGTTCTGCGGAGCGAGCGGGATAACCGTCATGCGCAGCGGTTCGACCGACCGGGTGGCGGTGGTCGGGTACGGGTGATGTATGCCCATGTAGATCGCGGTGCCGAAGGCGATGGCTATCAGCAGGACGAGGATCAGGGCCTGCCGGGACAGCCCGCGCTGAAGGGGCGGGCGGCGGCGCACGGCCGGGCTGTGGTCGGCCATGCGTTCCCGGGCGGAGAACTCCTGGAGGCGGGCAGCACGGACGAACGACTCGTCGAAGACGACGGATCGGTACTCGTCCTCGCCACCGGCGGGAGCACCCTCGGGTGTCCCCTCAGGTGGGTCTCCAGGCCCGCCCATACCTTCAGAGTAGGTCTCCGGGGGCTCCGGTAAACGCTGTGGTGCGCGACAAGTTCTGACAGGTTCCCACCAGGTGGTCACGCTGTGCGACGAACGTCGGCGCCTCTGCGGGGAGACCGGCGTCAGGGCGTGCGCGGCACCGCCGGCACCGCAGGACGGGAAGCGCCGACGGAGGCGGAGGGGCCCGGGCCGGTGATCTTCTCCTGGCCCTGTTCGAGGCCGGAGGAGGCGGGTGAGGGGACCTGGTCCCGGCCGTCGGAGGAAGCGCCCCGGTAGACCGCCGTGAAGGCGAGGGCGACCATCCCGATGCCCATGACGAGGGCGAGGAGCCAGGCGACGTGGCGGTGCCAGCGGGCCTGCCTGCCGTAGGGCCGGCCGTACATCCCCGGGAAGCCGTGGCGGCCATCCAGGACCTCGGAGTCGTCCGGATCGTCCAGGTCGGGATCGTGGGCGAAGTCACCGTGGTCGTCGGGGCCGAAGCCGTCCTCGTAGCGTTCGTCGTCGCCGCGGGCGCCGCGGGCGCGCGCCCGGCGGGCCTCGGCCTCGGAAGCCTCCGCGCGGGCCTGGGCGGCCGCGAGCAGCCGCTCCACGGCGGTCGGTTCATGGAACGCCGCCGCCCGTACGAAGTCCTCGTCGAAGACCACGGAGGCGAACTCTTCGTCCGCACCCCCGCGGTCGTGGTCGTCGTCGGGCTCCCAGCCGTCAGGGAACGGCGTGCCCCCCACGTCCTCCGGCACGGATCCAGAGTAGACCTGAGGGGTCAATTTGGGCAGACGGTACGGAAATTCGACCTCAGGACGGGACGGCGCCTCAGTGGACCGCGGGCCGTGAACCGTCCGCCGCGCGCCCCGGCGCCCGGCGGACCACCGCCCGTGCGCCCCGGCGGACCTCCGGGTGGGACCGGGGCTCTCACGGGGCCGCCCCCGGCTTCGGGGACGCCGCCGTGGCCGCGTCCCCGCCGGTGTCTCAGCGGCGGATGTGGCCGTCGCCCGTGACGATGTACTTGGTGCTCGTCAGCTCCGGCAGTCCCATCGGACCGCGTGCGTGGAGCTTCTGCGTGGAGATGCCGATCTCGGCACCGAAGCCGAACTGACCGCCGTCGGTGAAGCGGGTCGAAGCGTTCACGGCGACGGTCGTGGAGTCGACCAGCTGGGTGAAGCGGCGCGCGGCCTGCTGCGAGGTGGTGACGATGGCCTCGGTGTGGCCGGAGCTCCACAGCCGGATGTGCGACACGGCCTTGTCGAGCGAGTCGACGACCGCCGCCGCGATGTCGTAGGAGAGGTACTCGGTGTCCCAGTCCTCCGCCGTGGCCTCCACGACGGTGGCCTTGGAGTCCTCGGCGTAGGCGAGGACGCGCTCGTCGGCGTGCACGGTGACCCCGGCGTCCGCGAGGGCGTCCAGGGCGCGCGGCAGGAACGCGGCGGCGATGTCCTGGTGGACCAGGAGGGTCTCGGCGGCGTTGCAGACGCTGGGCCGCTGGGCCTTGGAGTTGATCAGGATGTCGATCGCCATGTCGAGGTCGGCGTTCGCGTCGACGTACACATGGCAGTTGCCGGTGCCGGTCTCGATGACCGGGACGGTGGACTCCTGGACGACCGTGCGGATCAGGGAGGCGCCGCCGCGCGGGATGAGGACGTCGACCAGGCCACGGGCGCGCATCAGTTCACGGACCGACTCGCGGCCCTCGCCGGGCACGAGCTGGATGGCGTCGGCGGGCAGCCCGGCGCCGCCCACGGCGTCGCGCAGGACCCGCACGAGGGCCGTGTTCGACTCGTAGGCGGAGGACGAGCCGCGCAGCAGGACCGCGTTGCCGGACTTCAGGCACAGGGCGGCCGCGTCGACGGTCACGTTCGGCCGGGCCTCGTAGATGATGCCGACGACGCCGAGCGGGACGCGGACCTGGCGCAGGTCGATGCCGTTCGGGAGGGTCGAGCCGCGGACGACCTCGCCGACCGGGTCGGGCAGCGCCACGACGTCGCGGACGTCGGAGGCGATCGCGCGCACGCGCTCGGGGGTGAGCGTGAGCCGGTCGATGACGGTCTCGCCGGTCCCGGCCTCGCGGGCGCGCTCGATGTCCTTGGCGTTGGCGGCGACGATCTCGCTCGTACGCACTTCCAGCGCGTCCGCGATCGCGAGCAGCGCGTCGTCCTTCTCGGCCCGCGGCAGCGGCGCCAGGTCGGCGGCGGCGGACTTCGCGCGATAGGCGGCCTGGGCGACCGGGGACATGGAGTCGTACGGCGAGAGCGTGGTCATGAGGGAAGGGTAGTGCGCCCGGCGGGCCGGGCCGGCGGTCGTCCCATACGACGAGACGGGCTCAAAACGGGTGAACTCCCACAGGGGTCGCGGGCAGCGGTCCGTACCCCTCGGCGATCCGCTGGTGGTACGTCTCGCGGTCGATGACCTCCAGGCCGACGATCTCCCAGGGCGGGAGCTGGGCGGTCTGGCGGTGCTCGCCCCACAGGCGCAGCGCGACGGCCGCCGCGTCGTGCAGGTCGCGGGCCTCCTCCCAGTAGCGGATCTCCGCGTGGTCGTTGGCGTACCGGCTGGTCAGCAGGAAGGGGTGGTCGTGGGCGAGCTGTTCGAGACCGCGCCTCACCTCGGTCAGCGGGGCCTCGCCGCCGGACACGCTCAGCGTCACGTGCCACAGCCGGGGCAGGTCGGCGGGCTGCTCGCCCTCGTAGGTGTCGCCGGCCGCGACACTGGTGAGGGCCCGCTCCTCGCCCACCGCGCGGGAGGCGGGACCACCGCGGGACGCCGCCACCCCAGGGCGCACTCGTCTCACGACGGCCTCCTTTACCCGATGGTCGTACCGAATCCCGGACTCTCCCTGCCACAAAGTTGAGCAGGTGAGAAGCCGCCGTGTGGCGGTTTTACGGAACGTCCACCGGTGGGGGCGGGGGATTCGGCCGTTTACGGATGTAGCGGACAGCGGTCCCGGCGGTACCCCTGGGGCGCCCGGTACGGGTGCCCGGCGGACGAGGCCACCGTGCCATCCACCGGTCGGAACGCGGATCTCACCGAAGCGCCCGGCAGGACGCTTCGCCCACGGGTTCGGCGGGACCCGGTATCGCGCGTTCCAGGGGTTCGGCGGGACCCGGCGGGGAGCGCCTGCCCTACGGGTTCAGCAGCACGAGGTCGTCGCGGTGCACGACCTCGCGCTCGTACGCGGGGCCCAGCTCGCGCGCCAGCTCCCGGGTGGAGCGGCCGATCAGCTGGGGGATCTCCTTGGCGTCGAAGTTCACCAGCCCCCGCGCGACGGCCCGGCCCGCGCTGTCGCGCAGCTCGACCGGGTCTCCCGCGATGAACTCGCCCTCGACGCCCGCGATGCCCGCGGGCAGCAGCGAGGTGCGCCGCTCGACGACCGCGCGTACGGCGCCGTCGTCCAGGGTGAGCGCGCCCTGCGGCGTGGAGGCGTGCTGGAGCCACAGCAGCCGGTCGGCCGACCGCTTGCCGGTGGCGTGGAAGAAGGTGCCGGTGTCCCGGCCCGCGAAGGCGTCGGCGGCGTGGACGGCGCTGGTCAGCACCACGGGGATGCCGGCCGCGGCGGCGATCCTGGCCGCCTCGACCTTGGTGACCATGCCGCCGGTGCCGACGCCCGCCTTGCCCGCGCTGCCGATCTCGACGCCGGCGAGGTCCGCGGGCCCGCGGACCTGCGCGATCCGTGAGGTGCCGGGCTTGCTGGGGTCGCCGTCGTAGACCCCGTCCACGTCGGAGAGCAGGATCAGCAGGTCGGCGCGTACGAGATGGGCGACGAGGGCGGCGAGGCGGTCGTTGTCGCCGAAGCGGATCTCGTCGGTGGCCACCGTGTCGTTCTCGTTGACGACCGGAAGGGCGCCCATCGCGAGGAGCTTGTCCAGGGTGCGTGAGGCGTTGCGGTGGTGGGCGCGCCGGCTGGTGTCGTCGGAGGTGAGGAGCACCTGCCCGACGCGGATGCCGTAGCGGGCGAAGGAGGCGGTGTAGCGGGCCATCAGGAGGCCCTGGCCGACACTGGCGGCCGCCTGCTGGCGGGCGAGGTCCTTGGGGCGGCGGCGCAGTCCGAGCGGCGCGAGGCCGGCGGCGATGGCGCCGGACGAGACGAGGACGACCTCCTTCTCACCGCCGTCACGGGCTTTGGCCAGGACGTCCACGAGGGCGTCGACCCGGTCGGCGTCGAGGCCGCCGGAGGCGGTGGTGAGCGACGAGGAGCCCACCTTGACGATGATCCTGTGGGCCTGCGCCACAGCGTCCCTGTCGGCGTGCGTCTCGGTCTGCCTTGCCGCTGCCACCTGCGGTGTGTCCCCTCGCGTCGGTCCCGGTGCCCGCCCCGCAATCTACGCGAAGGGGAAAGGGGCCGACCGGTCGTTCCAGCAGGCGGACGCTGCCACGTAACCGCGCGATCACGAGTCGCACACGATTAAAAGGTTGTACGCGTTCCTCATGGAAATAAAAGACAGAGCAAAGTTAAGTTGAACCTTGTGTCATCTACCGTTCCCCCCGTGAAGCGCATCCTCCTGAGATCCGGAAAAAGCCCGTACGACGTCGTCCCCATGGAGCAGGCCCTCCACCAGGACGTCATCGCGACCAACGCGGGCAACCTCATCTTCAGCGACGCCGCGCACAAGATCCTCGAAACGCCTCACACCGAGGTGGTCTCCAACGGCATGCGCACCGACGTAGCCGCGGCAGGCCGCATCAACGAGGAGTTCGACGCCTTCGTCATCCCGCTGGCCAACGCGTTCCGGCCGTCGTTCGAGGTCCCGCTCAGGCGGCTGACCAAGCTCATCGGCAAGCTGAAGATCCCGGTGATCATCCCGGGCGTCGGCGCGCAGGCCGGCCTGAACTACGACCCTGCGCGGCTGAAGGCGATCGAACCCGCCGTGCGGGAGTTCGTCGCCGCGGTTCTCGACCACAGCGCGTCCATCGGGGTGCGGGGCGAGTTCACCGAGAAGTACCTGCGGGACATGGGCTTCAACGACGTCGAGGTCATCGGCTGCCCCTCCCTGTTCATGTACGGCGACCGACTCGACGTACAGAAGCGGGCCGACGCGCTCGGGCCCGAGTCCCGGATCGCGGTCAACGGCTCGCACAGCGCGATGCGGACGCAGGGCCTCGACCCGATCGTCCGGAACGCCCACGCGCGCTACCCGCACCTGCGCTTCATCGGCCAGAACATATCCGACGCACGGCAGCTGCACTGGCGCGACCTGTCGGATCCGAACGGTGCCGTGACCGCGATGCCCACGCATCCCGACCACCCGATGTACCGGGAGGACAAGGTCCGCGTCTACATCGATCCCGTCACCTGGATCGACGATCTGCGCGACTTCGACTTCTCCTTCGGCTCCCGCATCCACGGGAACATCGCGGCGCTGCTCGCCGGCACGCCCGCGACGGTGCTGTGCGGCGACTCCCGCACGCTGGAGCTGTGCCGTTACTTCGACATCCCGCACCGGCCGATCACCAAGCTGCCCGCGGACCTCGACCCGGCCGAGCTGTACGCGGCGGCCGACTTCGGCCCGCTGGTCCGTGGACACCAGGAGCGCTTCGAGCGTTTCACCGGGTTCCTGACCCGCAACGGCCTGGAGAACACCTTCACGCACGGCGACGGGGGCGCGGCCCACGAGGAACGCGTCCGCTCCCTCACCTTCCCGCCCGGTGCCCGTCCCTGGAACGACGCCGACATCGCCTCCCTGACCACGCGCTTCGGCTGGCTCCAGACCCGTCTCACCGAGCTGTCCACGGAGAACGTCCGTCTGAAGCGGGAGCTGACGCGGGCGCCCAAGGCGCCCAAGCCCGTCCCGGAACCGGTGGCCACGCCCGGACGCTCGGTCTACCGGCTGGCACGCCGCGCGGTGGGCCGGCCCCTGCGCAAGGCGTTGCAGTCGGGCCGCCAGTAGACCGGCAGGCACCCTCCGGGCGGCCGTCTTCGCGACGGACGCCCGGAGGCACCTCAGGGGCTCAGGCCCGACGCCGTGCCGCGAGCACCCGCCGGGCCCGTGCCCCGAGCACCCGCCGGACCCGTGGCCCGAGCACCCGCCGTGCCACCCGGCGCAGCCGCGGGAAACGTGCCGGACCAGGCTTGAAGCCCTCGATGGTGGCCGTTTCCCGGGTCGTCGGGACGTAGTAACTGTCCGGGATGCCGGCAGCCCGGTCCCGGAAGTGCGGGTAGGCGAGGTAGGCCTTACGGCCACGGGAGTCCAGCACGAGCCCGGGAGCCTTCTTCGCCTTGACGAACTCCACCACGTCCCGGAGGAGATCGCCCCGGCCCTGGGCCACCAGATGCAGTCGCAGCCGCTCGTTGACCTTGAGCCGGGCGGCGACGCCCTCGCCCCAGTGGGCGTCCATCAGCGGCTTGGCCAGGTCGAGTTTGTGACGCCACTCCTCCTCGGTCTGCTTCAGCAGGACCGGGCCGAACTGCGGGAGCAGCGTGATCAGGAACGGCCGGACCATCAGGCTGTCGCGGCGCGGCCCGGCGGGTACCAGCTCGGCTATCAGGCCCATCAGGGCGCGGGCCGAGTCGAAGCGCAGGGTGTAACTGCCGCTCTTGGTCACGTGCTTGCCGTCGTCACGGCCGACCAGGTGGTAGCAGTCGTAGTCGGCGACGACGGAGACGCCGTCGGCGCGGAGATAGGCCTCCATCGTGAACAGCGCGTCCTCGCCGGTCTTCAGCGTCTCGTCGAAGACCATCCCGTGCCTGGTGAGTAAGTCACGGCGGAAGAGCTTCTGCGCGCTGAGCGTGAACTTGATGTTCGAGGAGAAGACGTCGGTACGGGGCTGGTTCTTGCCCCACATCGATTTCGGAGCCGTCCTGTTGACCCCGACGACCTTGCCGAGCACGACGTCCGTGCCCTGTTCGTCGGCCATGGCGACCATGCGCTCCAGGGCCTCGGCGCCGAAGTAGTCATCGGCGTCGAGGAAGAAGACGTAGCGCCCCCGCGCCTTGCCGAGGCCGACGTTGCGCGGACCGCTGGGGCCGCCCGAGTTGGCCTGCCGGACGACCGTCACGGACATGGCCGCCCGCTCGGCGAACTCCTCCAGGTACTCCCCCGTGCCGTCCGTGGATCCGTCGTCGACGGCAATGACCTCGATGCGTTCGGGTCCGAGCGTCTGGTTCTCCACTGATTCCAGGCACTTGACCAAATACGGCATCGCTTCGTATGCCCCGATGACGATCGTCACGTCAGGCTGCGGCACGTTTCCCCCTTGTTCGGAAAGTGTTACAAGAACATTTCCCGCTATTACCTCAATCGCTGCATAGAAGACGACCGGAAGGGCTATTTGGTTGCCCCGACCAACTCATTCCGTGACGCAGCTCACAGGAAACGGTGCGTGACTTACCCCCGAAGGCTCAGCGAAGACTCGGCGAAGAATGGTGGTACGCATAAGAAGCGGGCGTGGCCCCGGGGATTTCTCCCCGGGGCCACGCCCGCTTGTGCATGCGGACCGGATCAACCGGTGACCGCGGCTCCGTCCGTCTCGCCGGTCACCCGCTGGCCGGGCAGCGCGGCCGCGAGGTTCACGGCGGCGGCGGAAGCGCCGTTCTTCTGGCCGAGGTTGCGCCGCTCGGCCTGCCGCGCCAGCTCCCGAACCGCGGAGTTGAACTGGTCGATCGAGGCCGGCTCGTCCGGTCCGAGCAGGTAGCGCTTGAGCTCCTGGCGGCCGGTGGCCTGTGTGTCCGCGGCCGGGTCGATCACCGCTTCGAGCAACTCGCCGAGCTCCGCGGCAGAGTTGGACAGGATCACGGCGCCGCGCACCGCGGTGTTCTGGCGCTTGAACTCCTCCACGCCGAGTTCCGCGGAGTCCGTGACGGCGTACGGCTTGCCGCTCGCGATGAAGTCGGAGACCACACTGGAGATGTCCGAGACCATCGCGTCGGAGACGTTGAAGCAGTCGTACAGGCGCGGTTCGGCACCCGTGATGACGCGGTGCTCGGCGGTGCCGAAGGAACGCCAGTAGGCGTCGTTCCACTCGGCACGCAGCCGGGCGACCTCGGTGTGCAGGGCCATGTCGATGAGACCGTCGCGCGTGGCCTCGGCCTCGTCACCCGTCTCCTCGGAGCCGGTCAGGACCGCGATACGGGCCTCGATACGGGCCAGTTGCTCCTTGGCCGCCGCCTGTCCGGCAACGTCGGACACGAACTGCGGGTTGACGGCACGCCCGGCGCCCGCGGCCTCGACCAGCGCGGTGATCCGCTGGTGCGCGGCCTTGGCCGCCCCACTGCGGGTTCCGGTGAACGGGTGCGGCTTGTAGAGAACGCGGACCGGCGGCTCGGCCTCCAGCAGAGAGCGCACGATGTTCTCGCCCGCGAGCAGGATCGAGGTGTTGCCGGGGTTGTCGTCCCAGCCCTCCCAGGTGGGGGCGTACAGCACGGTCGGGATGCGGCCCTCGGGCACGCCCTTCCAGGTCTTGATCGGGGCCAGCTGCGGGCGGCCGACCTCGACGATGTCGTCGTCACGGACGCCGACGTCGGCTATCGCGTAACGGTCGCGGCCCGCGCGGCCCGCGGTCCACACCTCGTCGTAGACCTTGCTGAACGGGTTGACGCTGGCGAGCTTGTCGCTGTCGCCGTGACCGATGAAGACGTGCTGGATGGTGGGCACGCGCAGCATGTGGATGTTCTTGCCCACGTTCGCCGCGTAGAGCGCGACCCGCACCGTCGACAGGTCCATGTTCATCAGGTGCACCCCTCCGGGCACGCAGATGACCGGCACCGTGGTGGATGCCATGCGCTCCAGGACCGCCCGCTCGCGGAGGATGATCAGCGGCCGGGTGTCCAGCTGCTCCATCGTCTCCAGCCACATGTTGACCTGGTAGGCGGAGTCCTTGGAACCCGAGAAGTAGAGCACCGTCTCCGGACGGTACGCGCGCAGCCAGTCGTCGAGGGCCGCGAGGACCTCGTCGGCGTTCGGCGGGATCTTCCGGCCGCGCACGAACGGGACGAGAGCCACGACGTAGCCGAAGGCCAGGAGCAGCGTCACGGCGATGCCCGCGAAGCCGTAGACGCTGACGTCGGTCGCCCCGGAGATCAGGAGACCGGCGACGGCCACCAGGTCGAGGTGGAGCATCTTCTCGGTGGACCGGGAGAGCAGCCGGCGCGGCGGCGCGTCCGGGATACGGACACGTGCGCCCAGGTCGACGTTGCGGGCGGCGATGGGCATCTTGCGGCGCAGATCGATCAACGTGCCCAGCGCGGCGTGCGGTGCCTGGAAACCGAAGAGGATCAGGAAGCACGCGATGGCCGCGTAGAAGACCATGCTGCCGGACAGGTCGAGTCGTGCCAGGAGCAGGACGAGCAGCAGCTGCCGGATCAGGAACCTGATGGACAGACCGGCCCGCACCTTGCTGAGGCGGTTGACCAGGTAACTGCCGCGCCGGTGCAGATAGTGGTCCGCCAGGTACGTCACGGCGGCCGCGGCCGCGAAGGCGCCCACGCTCGGCAGGAGCGCGGCAAGCATCAGGCAGGGGAAGCCCAGCATCATGAGGGCCGCCGCCGCCAGCTCGGCCGCGCTGCCCACCCGGGCAACGCGAATAGCGGTGGAAATCACGGAGAAACCTGCTCTTGAGGGGTGAGTGCCGGTTTGATACCAAAAGTTCTTTTGATATCGAGATGAACCAAAAGCGAAGAGTGAGCTCTACGGATTCAGGCCCTTGTGAATACGCTGCAAACACGCGGACACAAAGGCCTGAATTCCGAAAGGCTATTCTTTTTTGATTATGCCACGCCGTCCTGGCGGTCCAGGACGCTGGCCAGAGCCGCCTCGAAACCGGTGGCACGGCCCGCGCCGGCCGTCGGGTCCTGCTGGCGGACGTCGATGACGTGACCGGTCAGCTCGGAGAGCAGGACGTCCAGCGAGGTCCGCGCGACGGCCTCGGAGGACAGCAGCGAACCCGCGGGCTCCTGGCCGAACGCCTTGGTGCGCATGGGGGTCGCGGTGCGCTCGGGGTTGATGCAGTTGACGCGGACACCGTCCCCTGCCCACTCGTCCGACAGCGCCTGGGTGAGGTTCACCATGGCGGCCTTGGTGGAGGAGTAGAGGCTGTACTCGGCGCGGCCGCGGGTGTAGCTGCTGGAGGTGTAGAGCAGCAGCTGGCCCTTGCTCTCGGCCAGGTACTTGTACGAGGAGCGGGCGATCTGCACCGGGGCCAGGTAGTTGACCTTCAGCGCTTCCTCGATGGTCGCGTTGTCCGTCTCGGCCAGCTTGCCGATGCGCAGCACGCCCGCGGTGTTGATGACGTAGTCGATGCGCCCGGTCTCCGCGTACGCCGTGGAGAGCGCGTCGTCGACCTCCTCGGGGTTCTCGACGTGCGTGCCGGTGGTGGAGCGGCCGAGCGCGTACGTCTTCGCGCCGTAGCTCGCGGCGAGCTCGGCTATGTCCTTGCCGATGCCGTACGAGCCGCCGAAGACGACGAGGGTCTTGCCGGTGAGCAGCTCGCGGTAGGCGGCCTCGTCGGCCTGCTCGGGCGCGGTGGTCGAGGCGAGCTGGAAGAGCTTGTCGGCGATGAAGACGTCGACGGGCTGGGTGACCTTCATGTTGTACTCGTCGCCCGCCACGACGTGGATCGGCACGTCCGGCAGGTACCTGAGCACGACCGAGCAGTCGTCCGTGGCCTGGAAGTTGGGGTCGCCGGCCGCGACCTGGTAGGCGCGCCGGATGGTGGACAGCTTGAACGCCTGGGGCGTCTGGCCGCGGCGCAGCCGGGAGCGGTCCGGGATCTCGGTGATGAACTCGCCGTCATCACCGTGGGTGCGGGTCACGATGATCGTGTCCGCGGACGGGATGGCGACGTCGACGGCCTGGTAGCGCTCCAGGGCCGTGACGCAGTCGTCTATGACGCGCTCGGACAGCAGCGGGCGCACGGCGTCGTGGAACAGGACGTTGGCGTCCTCGCCCTCGGCCAGACCCTCGCCGAGGGCGGCGATGGCGCGCTCGGTCGTCTCGTTCCGCGTCGAGCCGCCCTCGATGACACGGGTCACCTTCGTGAAGCCCGCCTTCGCGACGATCTTCTCGACGTCCGGCACATAGCCGGGGGCCATGAGCACGATGATGTCGTCGATCGAGTCGGCCTGCTCGAAGGTGGTCAGCGTGTGCTCGATGACCGCCTTGCCGGCGATCTTCAGCAGCTGCTTCGGAATCGACAGACCCACGCGCTGACCGGTGCCGCCGGCCAGGATCACTGCGGTGGTACGGGGCTTGGCAATGTGCTCAGACACAGGTGACCTACCTTGGGGCGACAGGGAACCCGGGAATGGTCCCACCTACGGTTACCGCCGTGCAAGGTGAGCGCCGCCTGCCGCATATGTGCGCGCAACCGGCTATTCACCTTGCCTGCAGGCTACTTCGAGTACGCCGGACAAATTGTCCGGATTTGCTGTGAGTAACTGCACACCTCTCGCGCGCGATTCTCACCTTCGCTTCATGCGCTTGAGGATCCGGTGACCCAGGACACGGACGAGTTCCCCCGACGGCGTCTGATGAACCGATCGGATCGCGGTAGCACGCACCGACTCCGCGGCGACCACGGCGAGCGCTCCGTACAGCGCCTGGGCGGCGGCCTCGGGGTCGATCCGCGCCGCCCCCTGCGCGAGGCCGAGCGGCGGCGACGACGACGGCGCGGCGGACAACAGGGCCGGGTCGCCCAGAACCCGTACGCGCGTGGCGCCGATCCGTTCGGCCATCTCCTCGCCGATGGCCGCGGCCGCCTCCAGAGCCCACACCGGAGTACTGATCCGGACGTCGCCCGACGACGGACGGCAGGCGTTCTTCATCCGCGGGACCGCGCCGTTGCGCACGAGTTTCGAATAGATCTCGTCCGGAAGTCCATTTCCGCGGAATTCCCTGTTGAGTATCCGCAGCATTTCGGTCTCGGCCGACGTGAGGGAACGATTGGAGGTGTCCGGGACCTCCGTCAGGAGACCGCAAGGCAGCCCGAGCAGCGACTCGAACGTGCGCATCAGACCATCGCGGTCACGGTCGTCGACCACCACGACCGTGAGGTTCGCCGCGCCGACGACCCGCGCCCAGCGCTCGACGAGCCGGTCGTGCCGGTGCCGCCGCCAGAAGCTCGGGTTGGGCTTCTCGTACGGAGCCCTGCGCAGCATGTGGTCGAGCCAGTCCTCGTATCCCATGCGCAACCCGTTCTGGACGTACTGCTGCCACTGCGAGGGCATGATCTTCGCCAGCGGGCGCAGCGTGACCAGGACATGCACGCGGTCGCGGCCCAGCTCGTCGACGATCCGCGCGACGGTCGCGTCGTCGGGGGCGTCCGCGAAGAACTCGCTGCTGATCAGCGAGGTCCGGTCGCCGGTGGCGTGCACCGCGTCGACGAGCCGCCGCCAGTGCCGCTCGGCCGGCCGGGCGTCGCCCGTCATCCCGGGACGGCCGCAGACCGCGAGGGCGGCTTCCATCGGATGTCTGCTGTGCGCGGGGAAGTCGACGCCCCGGGCGGCCATCGCGTCCTTCGCGGCGAAGAGCGCGCCCTGGATCGAGGTGGTCCCGGTCTTGTGCGGGCCGATGTGCAGCAGCCGGGTTCCGACAGGCAGCGGCGCGGCGCTCACGGGGGCTGTCGTGTCAGGTGTCGAACAGTCGGTCTCCATGGTGAGAGGACGTTAGGGACGGATGCTGAGCACGACCTGAGAATGCCCTGGGACTCCGGTGAGTCCCAGGGTTCTCCGCTCCGGGAACCGCTCACGGCACTTCCGGGACCGCTCACGACGGGCGCGGGCGTACGCCGGTGCGCCGGGCCGGATCGCACCACCGGCCCGGCGCCCGGATCACGCGACCCGTACGCCCGGCTCCCCCGCGTCGACCCGCAGACGGGCCAGAGTGCTGGAGGCGGCGTCCGGCTTCAGCACCGTCTCCGGGACGCGCACCTGGGCGTCGATCCCGTCCCGTCGGATGTCGAAGAGGTGGTAGCCGCGGTGGGCGTCGATGAACTTCCAGTGCGGGTTGTCCGGCATCCGCGGGTCCCACTGCTTGTGGAAGGCCACCTGGTCCTGGTCGCCGCCGCTGGAGATGGAGGTCCCGACGAACTCGGCGCCGACGACGTCGGAGTCCGGGTCGGCGAAGTCCTTCTTGAGGTCGCTGATCATCGTGAGGTGCCGGTCGCCGGTGAGGACGACGGGGTTGCGGATGCCCGCGAACTCCTTCATGAGGGCATTGCGTTCGGCCTGGTAGCCGTCCCAGGCGTCGTAGTACCAGAGCTTGCCCTCGCCGACCTGGAGGTCGGTCTCGGCCATCATGAT
The DNA here is from genome assembly GCF_036063235.1 of Streptomyces sp. NBC_00386. Classification (NCBI taxonomy): domain Bacteria; kingdom Bacillati; phylum Actinomycetota; class Actinomycetes; order Kitasatosporales; family Streptomycetaceae; genus Streptomyces; species Streptomyces sp. NBC_00386. The sequence continues at coordinate 6,280,606 of NZ_CP107950.1, read as the reverse complement.
CTGCGAGGCGACGATGTTCCAGCGGGTCAGTGAGTGGCGCAGGCCGCCGAGCAGCCATTTCTTCTGCGCCGCGCCGAGCATGGTGAGCGAGGGGTCCTCGGCACCCTCCTGGCCGGTCGCCTGGTCGCTGCGGAACTGCCGGGTGTCGAGGACGTTCAGCCGGGCGAGGCTTCCGAAGTCCAGCCGCCGGTACATCCGGATGTGCGGCCCGTTCGGAATCGCGGTGGCCCGGACCGGCATGTGCTCGTAGTACGCCTGGTAGGCGGCGGTCAGCCGGGCCGTGAACGCGTCCTGGGTCTGCTTGTCCGGGTCCTGCGGGATCTGTCCGGCGAAGTCGTTGTCGACCTCGTGGTCGTCGAAGGTGACCACCCAGGGGGCGTTCGCGTGCATCGCCGCGAGGTGCGGGTCACTGCGGTACTGGGCGTACCGGTTGCGGTACTGGACGAGGGTGTACGGCTCCCCGGTGCCCTCGTGGCGGCGCACGGCCGTCGCCGACGGTGAGGACTCGTAGATGTAGTCGCCGACGAACAGGACGACGTCGGGGTCCTGGCCGAGCATGTCGGCGTACGGGGTGAAGTAGCCGTTCTGCCAGTTCTGGCAGGAGGCGAGCGCGACGCGCAGCGAGCCGACCGCGCTGTAGGGGCGCGGCGCGGTACGGGTGCGGCCGGTCGGTGAGAGCCGGCCGCCGGCGCGGAAGCGGTACCAGTACGCGCGGTCCGGGCGCAGCCCGCGTACGTCGACGTGGACGCTGTGGCCGTACTCCGGACGCGCCTGCGCGGTGCCGCGGCGCACCGACTTGCGAAAACGGGCGTCCTCGGCGATCTCCCAGTCGACCGGTACCACGCGGTCGGGCATGCCGCCGCCGTTCAGCGGGTCCGGGGCGAGCCGGGTCCACAGCACGACGCCGTCCGGCAACGGGTCGCCGGAGGCGACACCGAGGCTGAACACGCCCTCGGGCAGGGGCGTTCCGACCGCGCGCGCGGTGCCGGGCAGCCAGAGCTGGGTGGAGGCGGCGGCGCCGAGCACGGCGGCCGAGGCGGTGAGAAAGTGGCGTCGATCGCGTGAGACGGCTCCGGACATCGGCGAACTCCCTTGCGTCGGTTGCCTCTTGGACACCGAAAAGCTCACACCGCGCAGCAGCCCGCCTCTTGAACAAAACGCATCATAGGCATGACAAATGCACGAGCAACGAACGACTCGCCACGGCAAGGGGTTCTGACGTTCTTTCAGCGGACTCCGCCGGAAACTCCCCGGCGGCCCGGCCCCATCGACGGAGCCGGCCCGCTCCTGGGACTCCGGGGCGGAAGGGAGCGGCTGCGCCGAAGGCCACCGGGCCGGCCGAAGCGGCGGGGAATCGCGGCACCCGCACGGGGCCGTGCCCGAAGGGGACGGGGAACGACGGCACCCGCGCGGGTCGGCGCCGGGTGATCGCGACGGCGACCGGCGGGCGTGGCCTCGGCCGTGCGGACCCCGGGCACGTCGGCTCGGGGCACGTCGGCTCGGGCGGCCCGGAACGCAGAACGGGCGCGGAGAGGAAAATCCTCTCCGCGCCCGTCACATCTCCCGGCCGGGTTCGGCCGGTCGCCTAGAACGGCTCGAAGTCGTCGTACTCCTTCTGCGACTCGTCCCGCTCCGCCTGCTTGTCGCGGCGGCGCTGGGCGGCGGGGCGAGGCTCCTCGAGGCGGTGGTCCTCGCCACGGCGGCCGAGCATCTCCGCACCGGCCATGACAGTCGGCTCCCAGTCGAAGACGACCGCGTTCTCCTCGGGGCCGATGGCGACGCCGTCGCCCGAGCGGGCGCCCACCTTCATCAGCTGCGCCTCGACACCGAGACGGTTGAGGCGGTCGGCGAGATAGCCGACGGCCTCGTCGTTGTTGAAGTCGGTCTGGCGGACCCAGCGCTCCGGCTTCTCGCCGCGCACGCGGAAGAGGCCGTCCTCCTCCTGCACCACGGTGAAGCCGGCGTCGTCGACCGCCTTCGGGCGGATGACGATCCGGGTCGCCTCCTCCTTGGGCTTCGCGGCACGCGCGGCGGCGACCATCTCGGCGAGCGCGAAGGACAGCTCCTTGAGGCCCATGTGGGCGACCGCGGACACCTCGAAGACGCGGTAGCCGCGGCTTTCCAGGTCGGGGCGGACCATCTCCGCGAGGTCCTTGCCGTCCGGTACGTCGATCTTGTTGAGGACGACCATGCGCGGACGCTTGTCCAGGCCGCCGTACTGCTTCAGCTCCTCCTCGATGATGTCGAGGTCGGAGATCGGGTCGCGCTCGGATTCGAGCGTGGCCGTGTCCAGGATGTGGACGAGCACACTGCACCGCTCGACGTGGCGCAGGAACTCCAGGCCGAGGCCCTTGCCCTGGCTGGCGCCGGGGATGAGGCCGGGCACGTCCGCGATCGTGTAGACGGTCTCGCCCGCCGTCACCACGCCCAGGTTCGGGACGAGGGTCGTGAAGGGGTAGTCCGCGATCTTCGGCTTGGCGGCGGAGAGGACCGAGATCAGCGAGGACTTGCCGGCGCTCGGGTAGCCGACGAGGGCCACGTCGGCGACGGTCTTCAGCTCCAGGACGATGTCCTGCATGCCTCCGGGCACGCCGAGCAGCGCGAAGCCGGGCGCCTTGCGGCGGGCCGAGGACAGCGCCGCGTTGCCGAGGCCGCCGCGGCCGCCCTCGGCGGCGACGTACGTGGTGCCCTGTCCGACGAGGTCCGCGAGGACGTTGCCCGCCTTGTCGAGCACGACCGTGCCGTCGGGCACGGGCAGGACGAGGTCCTGGCCGTCCTTGCCGGAACGGTTGCCGCCCTCGCCGGGCTTGCCGCTGGTCGCCTTGCGGTGCGGTGAGTGGTGATAGTCGAGCAGCGTGGTGACGGACTGGTCGACGACCAGGATCACGTCACCGCCACGGCCACCGTTGCCGCCGTCCGGGCCGCCGAGCGGCTTGAACTTCTCCCGGTGTACGGAGGCACAGCCGTGACCTCCGCTACCCGCGGCGACATGCAGCTCGACGCGGTCCACGAAGGTGGTCATGTGGGGTGCCTCCAGCACTTCGGTTACATCGGTTACTTCAGTGCGTACGTACTTCGGATACTTCAGTACGTACGGGAATGTCTCTTGCGTAACACGCGAAAGGCGGACCCTCTTCCCGTGGGGGAAGTGAGGTCCGCCTCGCGAGGAACTCTGTTCTACGGAGCCTGGGCCCCGAGGCACCCGACCCGGTCCGCGTGGAACCGGATCAGCCTCGACGGGACTCGATCAGGCGACCGGAACGATGTTCACGACCTTGCGGCCACGGTGCGTGCCGAACTCGACCGCACCGGCGGCCAGCGCGAACAGCGTGTCGTCCTTGCCACGGCCGACGCTGACGCCGGGGTGGAAGTGGGTGCCACGCTGGCGGACCAGGATCTCACCGGCGTTGACGGTCTGACCGCCGAAGCGCTTCACACCGAGCCGCTGAGCGTTGGAGTCGCGACCGTTCCGAGTGGACGATGCGCCCTTCTTGTGTGCCATGTCTCAGTCCCTACCCTTACTTCGCAGCCGCGGGGATCTCAGTGACCTTGATCGCCGTGTACTGCTGGCGGTGGCCCTGACGACGGCGGTAGCCGGTCTTGTTCTTGTAGCGAAGGATGTCGATCTTGACGCCCTTGTGGTGGTCCACGATCTCGGCCTGGACCTTGATGCCCGCGAGGACCCAGGGGTCGCTCGTCACGGCTTCGCCGTCGACAACGAGCAGGGTCGAGAGCTCGACCGTGTCGCCAACCTTGGCGGTGGGAATCTTGTCAACCTCAACGATGTCGCCGACAGCAACCTTGTGCTGGCGACCACCGCTGCGCACGATGGCGTACACGCGGATCTCTCTTTCGCTCGGAACGGACCCCGCAGTCCAGCCGCCGACTCGCGCGAGCGGCCTCTCCCGGAGGACGGAGCGCGAAGCTCGCGTCACCAGGAGGAAGAGGTTTACGGGGGTGCGGCGCGTCAGGGGACACGCCGACGGTCAAGGTTACGGGGCCTGGCCTGAGGGGTCAAACCGGGCCAGGCCTGCCGATCGCGTGACCTCTGGCCGGCCTTGGGATGCTCGCTCTGCTCTACGGCGAACTCGAGGGTGTCGAGGTCGAAGGGCATCGGAATCCGCGCAGGCCGCACGAAGGGAACGCCGGGTCCGGAGCCGGAGCAGCAGGAGCCCAACGTGATAGCGGGCGCCGCCCAGCAGCGCGGCGGAAAAGCGATCGCCCCGAATCAACCTCAGCGGCACCTTCACCACACTCCCCGCAAGGCCGCCCTCCGTCCCATCCGCTTCCGCACCATCCGGCACTCCACCTCCACCGCCAAGCCATCGACACCCTGAACGACGCCCTCAGCCCAACCGACGACGACGCTGGCGACCCAGCTGGCGCAGCCGTCGTCCGCTGACGTTGCCGTCAAAACACCAAAGGCCCCCTCCACAACAACATTGCGGAGGGAGCCTTCGATTATTCGACCGAAGGGATCGATCTGCCGGTTCCTTGCGATCTAATTTCGACGACCCTAATCAATCGAATCGCAAGTTACTATTCTATGCTTCTTGGTCATGCAGAGGCGAAATCGCACCTTCGTCGAACTCCCAGAAGTTCCTGGACTCCCCTTCCCGCAAAACGGCGCGTACAGCTTCATAATCCACCTTGCCGGGAATATCAACTGCGATCATCCCGTCCATGGCAGTCTCGTGAATCTTCGCTCCGAGGCGGACCAGTTCGCGCCTGAGATTATCCTCGGGATCCGAGCCAGCCGCCCGAAAGAAGATCACGCGAACCGTCGAATGGCCGCTCGACTCGATGATGGAATCTACCCAGATCTGCTCAGGCGACCCGTGATGCACGACGCGGACGACGTCCCCGACCGCCAGCCGCTTGGCGAAAGCGGGCGGGGAGGCGAGTTCACAGAGGTGATCCCCCAAGGACTTCACTTCTACCTCTTCGAAGGCGACCGGTGGCCATCCGCCTTCGACGGTCAATCGGACATGAACCTTGATCGTGCGCTCCATGTGTCGCCTTTCTTGATCTGCCACGCAAGCCAGGCGCAGGCTCACCATGGTTGCGGACCGTCGCTTTTGAGCCTGTTGCAAACGCGGCACGTCGCTTGACCGTTTGATGGATCACCCGAGCCACCATCGGCTTCAGCGTCGACGTGATCCACTTGGGCCTCGTTGGTAGGAGGCGTTACATCCTTCATCGACTTCGCAGGGTAGACGAGTTCGACATCGCAGTTCGGGTTGACGCATCTTGCGATCCCGTCTTCATGCCCCAGCGCATTGCGTTGAATAACCTCATCCTTGCCAGCCGGCGTGAAATTCTGTCCGGCGCGCGTCCCAGCCTTTCCTCCGCGCCCTTCCTTCGGCTTGAAGCCGGGCCGAACCTTGCAGAGTTCACCAGCAGTTCCGTACTTGGCATTGTGAACCAGAAGCGGGGTGTCCCCGGCCTCCACATAGTACGTGTGCAGATCACTGACCGTGAGGTTGTGGACCGTGGCTGTCAGCACCGTCCAACGCTTGACTGCCTCGATGCGGACCCGCGTCCCCGTGCTGGTGCTCAGCCACTCACCCGGCTTGAGGTCAGTGGCCTGGAACCATGCACCGAGTTCCGGCACCCAGAAGGGGTGGCCGTCGGTCGCAGTGACCGATGCGGTCTTGGTCCCCTTCTTGCCATCGGTGTCGACGGTGACCTTGACGAGGTGCTTGAGGCCGGTGCCCTTGATCTCCGCCGTGACCGTCTCGGTTTTAGTCTTGCCCGTTTCAGGGTCGGTGGCCACGACCTTGTCGCCTATATCGACGTCTTCGATCTTCTTGGTCGAACCATCGGCCATCAGTACGAGCGTGCCCGGCACGAAACTGTTACAACTTGCGGCCACCCCTTCAGCCTCTGCGGCAGCCTTTTCGCTCTTTCGCCAGCCCTTGAACTCCTTCCACAGCTTCTTGCCGAGACCGACGATCCGCTTGGCTACGGCCGCGGCCTTTGTCCAGCGGAACACGTACTTGGAGGCCAGACGTGCGAGGGGACCACCGCCTATCAGCGAACCGACGACGTTGGCAACGGTGGAGCCGCAGGCGCCGATGTTGCCGGTGGTGAAGCAGTCGAGTGCGTCGGTGATGCCCAGCTCGTCGGCGATGATCGAGGCGAGTTCCTTGGCGATGGCGATCGCTCGGGCCTTGGCCGCGTCCTCCTTGGCACGGGCCTCGTCGGCCTTCTGCTGGGCGGGCGTGTAGGAAGCACCGTAGTCAACGGTGTCCGCCACCGCGCCGGGGTGCTTCTTGGGCCCCGGCCCGCACTCGTTCCAGCCACCCACACAGTCCGCCATCCGCAATCCCGAAGCATCGCTGAAGCTGATGGGACTGTTGTTGGCGTAGGCGTAGCCGTTGATCTGCTGGGGGTCGTTGTAGTCGACGATCGGGTCCGCGGAGATGAAGCGGCCCGTATCGGAGTCGTACTCGCGTGCTCCCAGTGTGGTGAGGCCAGTGGAGGCCTGGACGGTGCCGCCTACGAAGCCCTTGTCATTGACCCAACCGCTCGGCGAGGACGAGGAGTCGTCGCGCGTGTTACCGAAGGGGTCCATGCGCCGGCGGGACGTGACACCCGTCTTCGCATCGGCGGACATCTCCGCGGTGCCCTGGTGGTCGGAGGCGAGGAAGTGCACTCCGGTCACGTCCCGCATGGCCACCGTGGTGGAGCCGAACGTGTAGTAGCGGGTCGCGGTGACCTTGGAGGTGGCCTTGTCGAGATGCAGTTCCATACCCGGCAGATAGAACGTCGATTCCTTCGACGTCTTCCGCATCAGGCGTGCGCCGGTGGCGTCGTAGGTGTACGACGTCGCTGTGCCATCGGCGTTGGTGACCTGGGTCAGTTTGTTCTGCTTGTCCCAGTCCAGGGTTTGGGTGTCACCGGACAGAACCCGTGTGTGGGTGTTGCCTGTTGCGTCGTAGGTGTAGGTGTCCTGGGAGGTGACCTCCGGGGTGGTGCTGGTGGCCGTCGTCTTCTCCACGACGGAGGAGACGGTGTGCGGGCCGGAGTTGGCGCCGTTGGGGCCGGAGCCCTGGCCGTACTTGTAGGTGCGGGTCGCGGTGCCGGCGCCGTTCAGGCCGTGGCGCACCTCGCTGGTGCGGTTGCCGATCGAGTCGAAGCCGTACTCGGTCCAGTAGGGGGCGACTCCGCCGACCGTTGTCGATGACGCTCCCGCGGCGCAGGCCGCGTCGGTGCTGCCGGTTCCCGAGGCGCCGTTGGGCGTCGCGGACGAGGTCCAGGCACTGGTGAGGCGGCGCAGTCCGTCGTAGGTGTAGCACTGGACGTCGCGTGTGCCGCTGCTGGGGGTGTCGGCGATGGAGAGGATGTTGCCGGTGGCGTCGTAGGTGTAGTCGGCGTCGTAGGCCGCGGTGGTGTTGCCCTCGACCCGGAAGGAGGAGTTCTTGAGCCGGTCGGTGCCCTGCTCGTAGTTGTAGTTCAGCCAGGCTTTCTTGTCGGTGCTGCCGCCGGTGAACAGCTCCATCGTCTCGAGGTTCGAGGTGGGCGAGTACGTCACGCTCGAGACGTAGCTGAGGCCGCCGAGGGAGGTCTTCAGGCCGGCGGGTCGTTGCAGGTCGTCGTACTGGTAGCCCAGTGATTCGCCTGTCAGGTCCGCGGCTGCCGGAAGACCCTGGCCCTGGACCGTGCCGTCCTTGTTGTACTGGGTGGTGAACTCGTAGGTGCCGCCCAGTTGCGGTTCGGCGGTCTTGGACAGGGTGTACTTGGTCGAGGTCGGCTTGTAGTCGTTGGTCTCGTCGAGAACCGCGTTGATCACCGACGAGTAGACGGCGCCGTCCTTGTACGTGTATGTGCCGTACACCTCGCCCTTGGCCACGGTGTCGTACTTGATCACCGAGAGCTTGGTGCCGGTGTCGGCTTCGCCCTGCCAGGTCGATACGGGACGGCCGAGCTCGTCGTACTTGGTCGACGTCTTGGTGCCGTTGATCGTGGCCGAGGTCTGGCGGTCCATCACGTCATAGGTGAACGTGCTGGTTCCGGTGTCGGGGTCGACGGCCTGCTTCTTGCGGCCCAGTTGGTCGTACTCGTACGTCCAGGCGTTGCCCGCGTCGTCGGTGACCTTCGAGAGCTGGCCGGCGGAGGTGTAGTCGTACTTCGTGGTGACGGCGCTGCCGCCGGTGGGGTACTCGATCCGGGTGGTCGCCTGCTCGCGGGCGTCGGTGACGACCGTGGTGGCGGGCTGGCCGGCGGGCGGGTTGGTGGTGGTCCGGTCGCCGCCGTAGGTGTAGGTGGTGCGGTACTTCTCCGTGCCGGCCACGTTGAAGACCGAGGCTGTCGTCCGGCCGGCGCCGTCGTACTCGGTGACCGCCTGTGCGTCCACGTCTTCGTTGCGCGGCAGGAAGAGCGTGGAGGACGGGTCACCGGAGGTGTAGTAGGTGTCGTTGACCTTGACGACGCGGTTGGAGCCGTCATAGACGGTGTCGGCAACCATGCGGCCGCCGCCCTGACCCTCGGTCTGCTCCTGGCGTGGGCGCAGCAGTCCGTCGTAGAGGGTCCACTCGCTGCCGTAGGAGGTGCCGTCGTTCTCGATCTTCTGGGTATGGACGGCGGTCGGACCCTGGTCGCCGCGGATCAGGTAGTCGTACTTGATCGACGGGGTCAGCCCGATGCGGTCGGGGAGCCAGACGGAGGTGAGACGGCCCAGGCCGTCGTAGGCCAGCTCGGTGCGCTTGCCCTTCTCGTCGATGTTGGCACTCGGCATGCCCCAGGAGGTGGCGTACTCGGTCGAGGTCGTCCAGCCCAGGGTGTTGGTGACGGTGGACTTGGTGGCCAGGCCGTAGGCGTTGTCCGTGTAAGTGGTCGTGTTGGTCTGCGAGTCCGCGTCGGTGGCCGTCTTCGGTCGGCCGTAGGTGTCGTACGTCATCGTCGCGGTCGTCTGGTAAGTGGCCTGGGTGCCGTTGTGTGCGCTCAGCCGCTTGTTGGTGGTCGGGTCACCCTTGGTCGGGGCCGCGCCCAGGACCGTCGTGCCGTCGTACAGGATCAGGTCGTCCGAGATGACCTGGGTGGCGCGATTCGGAGTGGTGGCGCAGTCGACGGAGACGGTTTCGGTGCGCGAGACGTAGGCGTACAGGTGTGCGCTCGCGTTGTCCGCGTACTCGGTACGGGTGCACTGGTTGTCGGCGACGCCGACTTCACCCGCGTCGTCGACCTTGGTGATGCGGCCGGTGACGTCGTCGAAGATGTTGGTCGAGCGGGTGTTGCGCCAGCCGCCCGCGGCGAGCGCCGTGTAGGTGTTGGTGACGCCCTTCTGCATATAGCGGGCGCGGGTGGTGCCCCAGTCGTGGGTGTCGGTCGCGGTGACGGCGGTCCAGGGCTCGGTGACGGACCTCTCGGTGATCTTGTCACCGTTGTAGGTGACCGTCTCCAGCTCGAACCCGGCCTTCCACTCGGAGTCGGTGTAGGTGACACCTGCGGAGTCGGTCACGTCCACGGAACGAGTGGCACCACTCTTGCTGACGTCGCCGTCCAGACCACGGAAGAAGGTGTGCTCGGTCTTGGTGTTGGAGGCCGCGTTGGTGCCGGCGGAGGTCTCGACACGGACCTTGCCGTAGCCACGCCAGTCGCCCCAGGTGCGGTACTCGTCCTTGGTGATGCCGTCGGCCTTGGCCTTGCGCCAGCCCGCGTCGCCCAGATACGTGTACGAGGTGACCTGGTTGGGGCCGCCGCCGGTCAGGTCGTTCTCGACGACCGACGCGACCACGTACTTGTGGAACCAGTCCACGATCGGGTCGGACACACCCGGGGGATTCCACTTGACCGGGAAGCAGCGCTTGGTCGAGGAGTCCTCGGCCGGCAGGTTGCTGGGCGTGCACTGTGTGTCGGCGTAGTTGACGCTGAGGACACTGCCCGCCTCGCTCTTCACCGAGGAGAGCCGGAAACGGTAGAAGGGCTGCAGGTTGTCGCCGGTCACGTCGACGCGGTTGGCGAGTTGCTGGCCGCCGAGCTCGACCGTCGGCAGGGAGACGTCGGTGCCGACCTTGCCCGTGTGGTGGATGGCGTTCAGCCACAGCGACTTGGAGGCGTCACCGTTGTCGGTGAAGCTGTGGGACAGGCTCCACTCGTCGACCGGGGTGTAGGTGGCGTCACCGGTACGGATCTGCGTCGTGATCTTGGTGAGCTTCTTGCGGGTCCAGAACGTCGGCGAGTTCTGGCCGGGGCACTTGGTGTCGGCCTTGCAGTTCTGGTCCCAGGGCACGTCGGGCCAGTCCGCCGCCGTGGAGTCCGTGAGCGCGCCGGTCGAGCAGTCGGTCAGATCACCGATGCAGCGTTCCGCGGTGGTGAACACGACCTGGGCGGCCGGCTTGGTGGAGTAGGCCTTGCCCTCGCGCTGGCCGTAGTCGACGCGCTTGAGGTAGCCGCCACGGACATACGACTTGCCGTTCTCGGTGGTCTTCAGACCCTGGGTGTAGTAGTTCGTCTCTTTGCCGTAGAAGTACGACATGACGTTGCCGTGCGGGTCGATGACGTGGTCGAGGTTCCAGCGCCAGGCCTGCGTGCAGTAGGCGTTGGCGAAGGTCGCGTCGTAGCAGGGCTCACCGGAATCGTCGCCGTAGACGGGGACGGTCCAGGTGGAATCCGTCGTCTCATTGCCGCTGGCGTAGCCGGGCAGCTGGTTCAGACCGAAGAAGTACTGGGTGCCGTCGCCGGTCGTGATCTTCCAGTACTCGCCGTTGTTGTCGCCGTTGGTGGCGCCGGTCAGGTGCTCGACCTTGGAGTTGTCGTCGTTGCTGACCCGCCACTGGCCACTGGTGCCGTCCTTGACGAGCTCGCCGGACGTACCACCGGCCAGTGCGAGGGAGGCGTTGTCGAACGCCCAGCACTGGTCGCCGAGGTTGGCGGCCTGACCGTCGTCGGAACAGCCCTTGTAGCTGCGCTCGATGTAGCCGGGTTCATAGGAGAAGCCCTGGCCGACCCACGAGCCCTGGTTGTTCGTGGCCGCGGTCTGGCCGTCGATCGACTGCGAGTTGTAGCCCAGACCGACAGAGGGCTGCAGGCCGCCGGGGACCGGCGGAGTGGTGAGGGGGTAGGACCAGGTGAAAGCGCCCGAGCTGGTGTCGACTCCCCACTCCGAGGACGGAGAGAGGCTGGTCGCCTTATAGTTGCCCTGGTCGCCACCGCTGCTCGCGGTGGCCGCGAGCACGGTGGCCGAGGCAGCGCCGGCCGCCGCGGTCATCAGCTGGGAGCTGGTTCCCGACGTGTCACCGGCCGCGGCGACCTTCGCCGTCAGCGTCTGCCGCGCCGCGTTGTTGCTGCTCTTCAGATACGTCGGGACCGAGCAGCCCTTCTTCTCGGGCGTGGTCAGCACACACTCGGGGTACTGCGCGAGTCGCAGCCGGGAGCCGTAGCCGCCGCCGTAGGCGTCCGCGAAGTCCGAGTAGTCCAGGGTGACCTGGGCGTCGCCCTTGGCGCTCTCGCCGTCCGTGCGGGCGACGGTGAACAGGACTCCGTCCACGCCGGCGGCCTGGGCCGCCTTGCGGCCCAGCACCTCGACGCGCACGGAATCGGCGCTCTTGTCCCCTCCGACGGCCTTGGCCGTCAGGGGCAGGCCGGCGGCCTTGGCCGCTCTGCCGGAGAGGGCGACCTCGGCGTCGCCCGCCTTGGGCCAGTGGGCCTCGGCGGCGTGCTTGACCGCGGCCTTCTCGGCCGCGTCGGCCTTGTTGTACTTCTTGGCCTTGGCGTTCTTGCCACGGACCGGGTCATCGAGATCGGTCTGGGACTTGGGCCTGGTCTGCCCGGTGGCGGCTGCGGCGTCGACCGGAACGAACTGCGGGAGCAGCCCTATGGACAGCGCCAGACCGAGGACCAGCGCGGTGCGGCGAGTGCCGCTGCGCCGGCCCGGTCTGGCAGACCGGAACCATGGGGGCGATGACATGACATCTCCAGGTGAATCGAACAGCCGGCATCGGGCGATGGCGGCATCGGGGAGCGGTTCAGAAGCGGGAAATCCCGAGGCCGAAAACAGTTGGGACTGGGGGAAATCGGCCCACGGAAGCTGTCGGAATCGAAGGGGCGACGTGAGGAAGCGGCCGGAGCCGAGGAAATCCACGTCAGGAAGCAACAGGACGTGTGGACGGGTAGCTGTGTGCCGCCCGTCCACACGTCCGGAGTTCGGGCGGACCCCGCGCCCCCGAAGGGGCGCGGGACCGTGCCGTCGGCGGTTCCGCCGCCCGTGGGGACCACGGCGCCGGAACCGCCTTCTTGCGGAGCGCCTACGTCTCGTCGATGCTCGCGCCGGCCGGCATGACCGCCACCAGCGTGACCAGCGAAGCGTCCAACGGCCCCTGGTACATACGCACTTCGTCGATGGCGCCGGAGAAGTACTCGCTACCGGCCGAGCCGGTCAGGGTCCGGCCGATCTGGAGGCCCGTCTTGCCGAAGTCCCACGTGTTGTCCCAGGGGGCCTTGGCTGCGGCGACACCGTTGACGTACAGGAGCACTTCGCCGAAGACCGCGTTGTAGACGAGGGCCAGATGGTCGCCGTCGCCCTCCGAACTGGGCAGGTCACCGTTGTCCAGGACGATGGTGGTGACCGGGGCGGCCGTGTCGGCACCTGTCACCGCCAGCTGCCAGCGGTTGCTCGCGGCCAGGTACTTCACCGTGGCCGCGCTGCCGTTCGTGCCGGACAGCGAGAGGACCGTCTCGTTGCTGCCCGGGTTCGTCGCGGCGAGCCGGGCACGGGCCGTCAGCGTGAAACTGTCCTGCGCGGAGAGCAGGCCCGCCGCCCTGGAGGCGTAGGCGTTCGTGCCGTTCAGCGCCAGGTGTCCGTCGCCCCACAGCGGTTCGGCCGGGGGTACGCAGTCCGGATCGAGCTCGGGATCGCAGGAGTCGTCGGGCAGGTAGATGGAGGCTCCGCCGCCCATCGTCAGCCCGGTGCCGCCGCCCGTCTCCGGCGAAACGGAGGACGTCGCCTCGTCCAGCTGCCAGTAGGCGAGCTGGTGGGGCTGGATGCCGCCCAGTTCCTGTCCCTCGGTCTCCGGGATGACCCGGTCGTGCAGCTTGACGTCGGCCACGCTGCCCTTGAGGTAGCTCGTGTAGCCGCCGAGGGAGAGCTTGCGGCCGATCTGCAGGCCACCGGTGGCATTCCAGGTGGTGCGCCGGGCCTGGACGTCGTCGGCGACCAGGGTGCCGTTGACATAGAGCATCATCTTGCCGAGTTCCGCGTCGTAGACCCCTATGAGGTGGGTCCAGACGTTGGGGACGGCAGCAGCTCCCGAGACCTTCCAGGTGCCGAGCGACTCCATGTCACTGACCGGTATCCGGAACGTCCATGACTTGCTGTCGGCCCCGTCGTAGCCGAGCTCGAACCCGGGCTGGGACGTGCCGTCCTGGCTGACGACGGTCATGCTCTCGGTGGGCAGCGAGGGAAGCATCACCCAGGCGCTCACGGAGAAGGTCTTTCCCGTGTCGACGGCCGGTGTGCCGGCGTCCAGGTAGGCGTTCGCGGTGCCGTCCAGGGAGGCGGCGGTGTCGGTGGAGCCGAGCGGTCCACCGGACCCGAAGGTCACCCCGGAACCGGCGGTGGCACTGGGTGCGCCGTTGCTGCCGGCCGCCTTCGAGGCTCCCTTGGCGTCACCGAGCGTCCAGCCCGCGACCGGGGCACGGCCGTCGCTGACCAGGAAGGTATGGGTGGTCGAGGTCAACTGCGGGTTGCCCGCTCCGTCGATCGCCGTAACGTGCAGGAAGTACGGGCCTTCGCTCGGCGGCATCCAGCGGATCGTCGCCGGGCCACCGGTGGATTCGGCGTTCACCGTCACCGGCGTGCTCACGGCGTGCGGCCCGGTGAAGTAGTACTTGTACTTCGTCACATCGGTGGACGGCGAGTCCATGGTGAAGTTGCCGTAGTCACCGGTGCCCGCGTGCCAGGCGTCGTCGTCCGGATACTGCGGGGAGGTGATGACGGACGCCTTCGGCCTGTCCTTGTCGAAGATGAACTCGCAGCGGGTCTGGTCACCGTCGGTGGACCAGGGACCCCACGACGTCTGGTCATAGCCCTGGACCGACCAGGCGACGGTGGTGTTCGGCGGGATGGTGAAGCCCGGCTCGCCGTCGCCGCTGACGTCGCTGCCGATGACGTACTTGAACACGGCCTGGCCGGTGTTGCCCTTGCCGGTGGTGTTCTGCTTGCCCGTCGTCGCGTAGTGGTCGACCTCGACGCCGGAGCTGTTCGTCCACCAGACCTTGAACTTCGCCTGCAGGGACTCGGTGTTGCCCTTGACGTCGTTGTGGTCGTAGTCCTCGATCACCGCGGTCACGTGCGGCGCTTCGGTCACGTAGTGCTGGGTCGCCTTGCCGTACTCGCATGCGCCGCCGGGAGCCATCTCCAGCTGGTCCGTGTCCGGCTGGAGCGGCGGTCGGTTGTACGTCACCGAGACGTACGCGTTGCCGCAGAAACGCTTCCAGTACGAGGTGTCGGACTCGCTGGCCGCCTTGAGACGGAACGTGGTGGTGTCCCAGCCGCTGTCGGCCGCCTTCTGGATCGCGCTCTTGGCGTCGAACCGCACGTTCTGGTTGGTCGACGTGCAGGAACCCGCCGGGTTGGTCGGGGACTTGGAGGCGACGGTGGCCTTCGAGGACGGCTGGTTGGACCAGTTCGTCGACGAGCTGATCGCGCTCGCGCCACTGCTGTTGACCCGGGCCAGCTGTACCTCGCGCGCGGAGTCGCTGTAGGTGAACACCATCGTCACCGCGAACTCGGCATCGACGATGTCCTTGTCCTCGAAGGTCCCCGTGGGGATCGCGAAGAACTGCCGCTTGACGTCGTCGCTGCTGGCGCAGCGGAAGGACACGTCGGACGGGCAGCGGCCCACGCCCTCGTCGTCGTCGAACTTCCAGTACGAGTTGGAGGACCAGTGCGAGGACACCATGGTCCAGCTGCTGCGGTTGGCGGTTTTGACGACGGGGTCGATGTAGACCGGGAACACCGTGTCTTCGTCGGCGAGCAGTCGGGCGTCCGGGGTGAGCGTCATGGTGTCCGGCGCCAGGCCGACGGCCACATCCGCGACCTGGGCTCCGTCGGGAGGTGTGACCGCCTCGGTGTCCGCGGTCGCCTGGGCCGACGGGGAGGGCGACGGCTTCGCGCCGTCCGCTGTCCCACCCCCGTGGCTGGAGTCCCACATCAGAGGCTGTGGCGCCTCGAAGACCGTGCCTCCGGAGCCGCTGTCGGTGGCGGTCAGCCCGCCGTCCGCGGTCTTCTTCAGCTCGACGGACGAGGAGGACTCCATGGGCAGTTCGAGTCGGGCCAGCTCGGGATTGGCCGCCGCCTTCGCGTCCTTGACCACCAGGACGTGCGAGAAGCCCTCGGCACTGGCGGTGACCTTGAGGTCGACGCCGTCCATGACGTTCTTGTACGTGGCGGTCGAACCGTCGATCTTCGGCTCGGGCAGTTTGCTCGGCCAGTCGAGGGCCAGCGAACGCCCGTCCTTGTCTATCTCCGCGAACGTCGAATCGCCGCCGCCGGAGAAGGACATGGCGGTGAGCGCGGCCCGCGGCGCGTACGACCCGTTCCGCTGCCTGACCAACGTCGTGTCGATCGCCGTCCACTTGCCGTTCTTGCGGGTGCGGACGGGCTGTACGTACTGGGTGACGGTGAAGGTGCCGTCCGGGTTGGCGACGGTGGTGCTCCGCTCGTCGCGCAGACTCATCACCTCTACGGAGTCACCCGACTTGGCGGCCGCGGCCTGCGCGGCGTCCTGGGTGAGCGCCGGGCTGTCGGAGCTCTTCGCGGCCTTCGCCGCATCGGCCTGCGTCGCTCCACCGAGGGTGGACGCGCCGCTCATACCGGTCGTCAGCAGGGCCGCGAGGGCCGTGCCGACAGCGACGGCGCGACGGCTGCCGCGCGGTCTTTCGTGCATACGGAGTTTCATCGTGCTGTGTTTCCCTCTCCCCGGACTCCCCGAAGTCCCTGAACCGCCGGTCATCCCACCACTCCGAACGCCACGCCCTCGTCGGGCAGCCCGGCCGAGCCGGGCTTGTAGGTGGTGGTCCCGGTGCTCGTCGTACCGTCGATGTCCGTCCATGGAAGGACGTAGAGCGCTCCCTTGGGACTGTCCGAGGCCTTGCTGTACGGCACACCGACGTAGAGGTTGCTGGTACCCGAAGCCAGGGCGAGGCCGTTGTAGTCGCGCAGGGTGGCGGTGCCCGGCAGACCCGAACCGCGGATGAGGAACTTGTCGGCGGTGCCGACGGCCGCGTCCAGCGGCCGGAAGATCTGGACGGCGCCCGAGTCCTTCACCGAGGCCGTGTCTTTACCCGGCACGCCGACAGCGAGGCGGACGGTCGCGGGGCTGGTGACGACGCTCGTGTCGGTGTTGACGATCGTCACCCGCTGGCCGAGGAAGTCCCCGGCGACCGGGTCGCCCTCGACGTTGGCGACGGCGGCGTCGATCCACGTGATCTCCGTGTACGCGCCGGAGGGCTGGATCTTCACGACCAGCGCGCTGCCCGCGTCGGCGGCCGTGCCTATGTCCTCGTTCGGAGCGCCGATCGCCAGCAGGGCATCGGAGTTGTACGTCTGGTCGCTCGGCCGGTAGTTCGTCATGGAGAGCGCGCTGCCGAAGCCGTCACCCGCCTCGGCGACACCACTGATCCCGGCGGCATCCTGGTCGAGCCCGACGAGCGGCGTGGGCAGCCCACCGGTCAAGGTGTGGCTGAAGACGGTGACACCGCCTGCGAAGGTCTCACTGCCGATGGCCTCGCCCGGTGAGCCGACGGCGAAATAGCGATTGGTTCCGGCCAGCGAGTAGCCGAAGCGGTCATTCGACTCGACGACACCAGGGACGCCCGGGTCGTTCTCGTTCACCGGGACCCTGGTGGTGCCCTGCACGTACTCGATGCAGCCCGCGTCACCGTAGGTGGTGCCGCTCTCGGTGACGTTCTCGCCAGGCACACCGACGACCAGGTAGGGCGCTCCGGTGGAGGTTTCGCCCGCCCTCACGGCGTAGCCGAACCAGTCGTACGCCTCGGTGGACGTGGTCGGGTCGAGCTGTGTCTGGGTGTACCCCTCGATGGCGGAGCCGGCGCCGATCCCGGTGGGCCTGCCATGAATGACGTAGACCGCTCCGGCGTCGACGAGTTGGCTCCCGTCCTTGGCGACATCCTCGTACGGGGTACCGACGACCAGGTCCGTGCACCCGTCGCCGTCGGCGTCGTAGGACGTCCTGGAGAAGCCGAAGTGATCGCCCGCCTCGGGCGTGGCAGCCATACCGCTGGTCGCCTGGGAGATCTCGGAGACCCCCTTGCCGCCTCCCAGGACGACGCGGACCAGTCCGGCGCCCTGGGCCCCGCCCACCGTCGCGTTCGGATCCGCGATCACCGTGTCGGAGATTCCGTCACCGTTGAAGTCGGATGACGTTCCCGCCACACATGAGGCGACTGCCGCCGCCTGAGTCGACCCCAGGGAGACCAGTCCCACCGTAAAGAAAGCGCTTGCTAGTACAGCCGACAATCCTGCCAGCCGTGTACGCGTACGCACACCCCACCCCTCGCTGCTGCTTTGAGCGGACACATCCCGTCCACTCTGTGAATGTTGCTAACGGAGACTAAATATGGGGTGCATAAAGAGTGTCAAGCCCAGATCAAAGGCCTTTCGCGTCCCTGAATTCCGTACGACGGGAAACGTCTCGGCGCTTTTCGATTCCAATGAGCAAGAAAAGCCCACTCGAGAGGAAGAGGTGGCAAAACGGCATTTCAGGCGTGATAGACCTCACTGCACGACCCGCCCTCTTGACCCGACCCTCACTTTATGAAGATAAGAAAACCACAACATCTTCACAAGGTGATCCGCATGCATTCCACGCGCCGATCACAAACCCAGGTCGTGTGGCCACGTTCACCGGTCGGTACCCGGTACGGGCCTCCGGGACGTTCTCGCCGAACGTGCCGTCTCCGGCCTGGCGCATGACCTCAACTCCCCAGTATGTTTAGGCGAGTTGACCGATGGCCTGGTGAGACGACCCACAAACCTGGTGCTGTCGCGGCGGTGGACAGGGCGTCGGCGGCCACCCGGTACCGGCCGGACCGAACGGGGCCGGCGGCTTCGCGGAAGGAACGGCCGGCCTCTCACTGGTCTTGGTTGATCACATCGGTGACGCTGTACTCTGTCCGTGGGCACAGGAACAGGGGCCCGTGGCCCTCCATCAGGCAAGATGCCAAGGGCGCCTGACTGTGAGTCGACTGTCCGACCGGACGGTGCCGGTTGCCTGGGTCGCGCGCCTGCCTGGGAGCATGCGGACAGAATCTTTCACGGTGCTCCACGGCTTGCTGTCGGGAACGAGCCGGCCGCGGCGGCGGATGGGCTCCAGCCCTCATGTCCCCGCCGCAGAACAGCCGAGCGTGATGCGGATGCGAGCGGGAATGGTCGGAGACCGATGGGCCGACGACGGAAAAAGTGCCATGGTTTTCGTAGAGGAATGTCGACGGCCGAGGCTTGGTGTAAAGGGTCGTCGCGGAGTACGGCAAACAGGACGACGATACTGCGTCGGACCAGCATGACGAGAACCGCGACCTGACGTTTCCTTCGCTGCGCTTCCTGTCTTGACGGGCGCGTGATTCCGATTGAAAAAATGAGGAAAAATCCGCGGGGCACGAGGCGTGTTCGAGTTTCTGGTCACCACGTCGGGACGGGATGTTCGCCGCGTATGAATAATTCCAATCTGCAAATCGATGGTCCGGTGTAAGCCTTGAGCCCGGTCAGGGCGACGAGCCCGCGTCACCCCGCTTCCGTAAATGTGCTGGAGGGCCGAAGGGCTCGAGCGGTGTGAGCACCTCCGGGCGGTCGAGCCCGGGAGCCGGAACAGGCTCCGGCGCCGGAAGAGAGAACCGTCCTGCACGGGTCGGAACCGCGAGATCTCCCTCACCGGGTACGGCGGGGTTCGGCGCAAGGCGAACGGCCCGCCCTGGCACGTATGCTCACCGGGCGTAGCCGTCTCCCCCGGAAGCGAGAACGAAGTGAACTACAGGGTCCAGCCCAGCGCCCAGGTCGACGAGACCGCCGAGATCGGCGCGGGAAGCAGCGTCTGGGACCTCGCGCAGATCCGCGACGGCGCCCGCCTCGGCGAGGGCTGTGTGATCGGTCGTGGCGCGTACGTCGGCTCGGGCGTCCGCATGGGCGACAACTGCAAGCTGCAGAACTACGCGCTCGTCTACGAGCCCGCCGAGCTCGGTGACGGTGTCTTCATCGGCCCGGCCGTGGTCCTCACCAACGACCACAACCCGCGCTCCGTCGACCCCGAGGGCAAGCAGAAGAGGGGTGGCGACTGGGAGGCCGTCGGCGTGAAGATCGCCGACGGCGCCTCGATCGGTGCCCGCGCGGTCTGCGTCGCGCCCATCAGCATCGGCCGCTGGGCCATGGTGGCCGCCGGTGCCGTCGTCACCAAGGACGTGCCGGACTTCGCCCTGGTCGTCGGCGTTCCCGCGCGACGGGTCGGCTGGGTCGGCAGGGCGGGCGTCAAGCTGATCGAGCACGCGGGCGAGGCCGACGTGTGGGAGTGCCCGCAGACCGGCAGCCTTTACGAGGAGAAGGACGGCACCCTCGTCGAACGCGCCTGAGGTCGGGCGAACCGGCTGAACGTCGTCCCCTTGGCCAGGGAAGCGGGTCTTCCCGCTCTCTCCCGGCTCACGGTCAGCCGTTCCCGTTCCTGTGGCCGCTGAGCAGGAGCTGTCCAAATCGCCGCGTACGACGGTCTGGGCCTCCGGCTCAGCGGCCTCGGCCGGCAGGCGGCTCTTCGGCCGCACCCCGGGACGCTGTGGGCGACGCGTTGAGCGGCCGGGCCCCGGGGACCGACGCTCCTGCCCCGGCCGGGCAGGAGCTCACCGGCCGGTCGAGTCCGCTCGACCGCTCAACGGGCATCCGCTGCACCGGCGCGGCGAAGCTCCGTCTCTGTCACCGGAACCTCTGTCACCGATACCGAGGACCAGTGACGGTCGACGACCAGGGGCAGGCCGAGGACGATGGGCATCCACATCAGGACGCCGAGACGGTCGGCTTCCTGGACGAGCGGATGGGCCGCGACCGCGCACGCTCCGGTGAACGCGGTGGCGAGAGCGAGCAGGCCCAACCCGTTGCCGTGACGAGCCAACGCCCAGGCCGCGAGGGCTGTGAGGACCAGAAAGTACGGCAGCCCGGCCTGCTGCGCGATCCAGTCCTGCGCGAACCGGCCGGCGAGACCCAGCAGCGCGCTCCAGGGATCGGCGATCTCCGGAGTCTCGAAGTGATGGGTGAAGGTGTCCTGAAGGGTGGCCTGTGAGGAGGCCAGCCCGAGGATCCGTATCGCGGCGACCACCCCACCGGCTGTCGCCGCGGAGGACACCGCGAGAACGGCCGTACCCCGGTGGCGCCACGGACGGCGGAGACACAGAGCCCACGTCGCGGCCGCGCCGAGGACCACCGCCAGCACCAGGGCCGACGAGTAGCGGGTGACCCCGCCGGCCACGTACCCGAGGGCCACCAGAGCCGTTCCCTTCACCATGGACCGGCGCCTGAGCAACAGCAGACCGCCCCGGAGCACGCACAGGACGCACACCGTGAACAGCCCCTCGCCCAGAGCCTGGGCGCTCCACCAGCCGAGCGGTGTGGCAAGGAACGCCACCTGGCCGACGGCGGCGGCACGCCGGGTCAGCCCCGCACAGCCGAGCAGCCCGAACACGAGCAGCGAGCCCCCCGCGGCCAGGAGCACTCCCAGCAGCCGCATCCCGTCGAGCACCCCGAAGGCGCCGACGAACGGCGCCGCGAGCAGGGGGTAGCCCGGTCGGCCGGAGAAGATGGCCTGATAGCGCGGGTCAGCGGTGGTGATGTCGGGGGCGTCGATCCACCGCTTGAGGCAGGCACGTTCGGCGGCGGCGCTGAGGGCGTCCCGGCTCTCGTGGACCATCGGCTGAAGCCGCTCGTCGTGCGCCGCGCGGTCGGCGCGGCTGACGCAGAAGGCCGCGAGCGCCGTGCGATGCGCCTCCTCACGTGAGACACCGAGGTACTGCTCCGCCGCCCGCGCGTACCGGTAGGAATCCGGGAACATCGTCCACTGCGGCGCCGCGACGAGTTGGAACACCGCGTACAGCACGCAGACCGTTAACGGCAGAAGGTACCGGCTGCGGCGCGCACGGACGGCGATCCGTGCCGTGAGGGGCGTGGGGACGGCGGTGGGGACGGCGGTGGGAACAGCGGGCACGTGAGGGATCCTGAGCAGTGAGCGGCCGACCCGGGCAGCATGGCCAGGGCCGGATCATCCGGATGATACGACGGCTTCCGGGCGGACCGAGGCGTCGGCCCCGAGGACCTGTTCCGCCCGCTCTTCCCCTCCATGTCATGACAAGGGCCCGTCCAGTATGCCCGGACGGGCCCTTGCGGTGCGAGTGGGGTGTCAGCCGCCGATGACGACCCGGCGGACGCCCTTCCAGGCCTCCGCGTCGGTCGTACGGCGTCCGTCGACCAGGACCGTGACGTCCGGCAGGTCGGCCGGGGTCAGGGTGCGGTACTCGGCATGGTCGGCCTGGAGGATCGCGGCGGTGACCTTCTCGCCCGCGTGCGGGGTCAGTCCGTGCGCCGTCAGCTCCTCGGCCGTGTACATCGGGTCCGAGACGAACGGGACCGCCCCGCGCGCCTTGAGCGCCTCGACGGTCGGGAAGACGCCGGAGAAGGCCGTCTCCTTCACGCCGCCGCGGTAGGCCGCGCCCAGCACGAGGACGTTCGCCCCGGTCAGGTCGCCGTAGGCGGCCGCCAGCAGGTCCACGGCGTACTCCGGCATCGCCGCGTTCGCCTCACGGGCGGAGCGGACGACGGTCGCGGACGGGTCGTTCCACAGGTACATCCGCGGGTAGATCGGGATGCAGTGGCCGCCGACGGCGATGCCCGGCTGGTGGATGTGGCTGTACGGCTGCGAGTTGCAGGCCTCGATGACCTTCTTGACGTCGATGCCGTTGCCGTCGGCGAAGCGCGCGAACTGGTTGGCCAGACCGATGTTGACATCGCGGTAGGTGGTCTCGGCGAGCTTGGCGAGCTCGGAGGCCTCGGCGGTGCCCAGGTCCCAGACGCCGTTCGGCTGCGCCAGGTCGGGGCGCTCGTCGAAGTCGAGGACCTGCTCGTAGAACTCCACACCGCGGGCGGCCGACGCCTCGTCGATGCCGCCGACCAGCTTGGGGTAGCGGCGCAGGTCGGAGAAGACGCGGCCGGTGAGGACACGCTCCGGGGAGAACACCAGGTGGAAGTCCTCGCCGGCGGTCAGGCCGGAGCCCTCGGCCAGCATCGGCGCCCACCGGGTGCGGGTGGTGCCGACCGGCAGCGTGGTCTCGTAGGAGACGAGCGTGCCGGGCTTGAGGCCCTTGGCGATCGCCTTCGTCGCGGCGTCCATCCAGCCGAAGTCCGGGGTGCCCTCGGCGTCCACGAACAGCGGGACGACCACGATGACGGCCTCGGACTGCGCGACCGCGTCCGCGGTGTCCGTCGTCGCGCTCAGGAGCCCGGCGTCGACGGCCTGCTTGAGCTTGACGTCCAGGTCGTGCTCACCGGGGAACGGCTCGGTGCCGGCGTTGACCAGCTCGACGACCTTCTCGTTGACGTCCGCGCCGATGACCCGGTGCCCCTTGGACGCGAACTGCACGGCCAGCGGGAGCCCGATCTTGCCGAGGGCTACTACACAGATGTTCATGGACGGTCGCTACTTCCTTTTCGAACGGCTCGTGGGGGAACCGCTCGGCTTCGGGCCGGCGGATCGGGTTTTCAGTCGCCGGGCGAGGGCCGACTTCGCCTTCGCGACCAGTGACCGCTTCGGCTGGTGCAGGGGACCCGTGGTGATCACCACGCGGCCCTTGGGGTTCACCGTCGCCCGCGCGTAGTACGGGTCCTCATAGGCACCCCAGCGGCGGGCCAGCGGCATGGGCCTGCCCTTGCCGCGCACGGGGATCTCGTACGTCGAACCGGCGACGTCGAGGTAGACCCGGACGCCGAGTTTGACCGAGCTCCGCTCCAGCGGGATGCGCGCGTGCAGCACCGTGGCTGTGCCGTCATCGGCAAGTTCGGTCGTGAACTCACCCACGGGAGCGGGGAGTTCGTGGCCCTTCGGGAGGCTTCTGGCTCCGGGCTTGTCAGCCGACTTCGGCATGGCGCCCTGGGCGAGGCGCAGGACGGCTCCGTCGACTTCACCGAGGACCGGCAGCCGCAGGGTGGCCGTGTACGTGATCTTGCCGTCCGCCTGCTCCCAGGTGGAGGCCAGCAGTTCGGTGCCCTTGGCGAGGCGGCCGGGAACCGCTTCCCCGACGAGCTCGTAGCAGCGGTCGGACAGTCCGATGCGGGGATCGCGGAAGCCCGGGTAGCGGGCGTAGGCGCGCTCGCCCTCGACGACGAACGGCGGCGCCCCGTTCGCCTTCTCCGAGGTGATCGCCTCGGACAGTTCGTCGACCGCACCGGCTTGGGCCAGGCAGATACGCACCCGGCGCTTGACATCCATGGCGTCGCGGATGCCGTCGGTGAGGTAGGCGTCGGCGAGCCGCGCGACGCCCGCGCAGAGCTCACGCTGGAGTTCGCGGTCGAGCGTGGGGAAGTCGTCCTGGACGAGCTTGGCCACTTCCCAGGTGAAGTGCCGACGCAGTACGGCGTCGCGCTCCGGGCCCGCATCGAGGAGACCGGCCGTGAAGTCCATGATCTCCACGGCGCACCGCAGCCGCGCCAGGTGGTCGGCGCGGTAGGTGATGTTGCTGGCGTCGCCCCGCTTCACCGCGTAGTAGCAGGTGTAGTCGGCCACCACGGAGATCTTCCGCGCACGCACGCAGGCCTCGATGGTGAACGGCTGGTCACTGCCCACGGGCAGGTGCTCGGGGAAGCGCAGCTTGTGCTGTTCGACCATGTCGCGCCGGAACAGCTTGGTGTTGGCGAGCGTCCACGGCAGGGCGGAGTCGGTGAGGCCGACGTCCGGGTTGTTCTCCTTGTAGAGAGCCTGGTGGACGTACCGGCCGTTCGTGCCGACCATCTTGCCGACGACGACGTCGGAGCCGTGCTCGTCGGCGCAGGCCACCATGCGCTCCAGCGCTTCCTCGCCGAGGTAGTCGTCGGAGCCGATGAAGTAGACGTAGCGGCCCGTGGCGATGTCCAGCGCTCGGTTGCTGGGGGCGGCCGGGCCACCGGAGTTGGCCTGGTGAAGCACCTTGACGGTGCCCGGGTACCGCTCCGCGAAGCGGTCGAGTTCGGCGCCGCTGTCGTCGGTGGAGCCGTCGTCGACCGCGACGATCTCCAGCCTGTCGCGGCCGATGCTCTGCCCGATCAGGGAGTTCAGACACTCCGTCAGATAGGGCATGGTGTTGTAGACCGCGACGACGACGCTGACGTCGGGTGTGCCACTCATGTCCGCGCCTCCACAGGTCTGCGCTCGGCCGCCGGCCGGGCCCCGCTGCCGGGCAGCAGCCCGCTGTAGACCTCGTCCAGCACGTCGGCCTGGGCCTCCCAGGTCCACTGGTCGAGGACGCCCGGCTTGTCGTAGACGCTCCGGTAGCGCTCGGCGTCGCCCAGAACGGACTTCACCGCGCGGACGTAGTCCTCCACGTCCTCGGCCTTGAACACCTCGCCCTGGCCTGTCTGCTCGACCATGGCGCCCATCGTCTTCACGTCGCTGACCACCAGCGGCAGCCGGGCGTGGGAGTACTCGAAGAACTTGGTGATGAGCGCGATCTCGTGGTTCGGCCAGTGGTGGATCGGGATGACCCCGAGGTCCGCGGCCGCGAGGAAACGCACCACCTGGTAGTGCGGCACGTACGGCATGATGTGCAGCCGGTCGCCGACCCCCAGCTCATCCGCCCGCGCCCGAAGGGCCCGCATGTACTCGGATTCGGTGTTGAGCACGACGAACGCGGTGTGCACGTCGGGCAGCTGCGGCAGCGACTCGACCATGGTGTCGAGGCCGCGCTGCGGAGCGGCGGCACCGCTGTAGACGGTCAGGGGCACGTCGTATCCGATGCCGCACAGCTCCCGCAGGTCCGGAACCGGCTCGGCCGCCTGCTCCGGCGAGACCTCGGCGTCGGGCGCGTTGAGGACGACGGTGGGGCGGGCCTTGAGGCCGTGCCGCTCCTGAAGCATCCCGGCGAGGGTGTCCGAGACCGTCGTCACGGCGTCGGCGTGCCGCGAGTACTCCAGCTCGTGGGCGCACTGGGCGACGTGCCAGCGCGGATGCGGGCTCCACGGCTTGATGCCGGGCAGGAACTCGTGGGCGTCCCAGACGAGCTTGACCTTCCGGCCGTTGGCGCGGGCGCGCAGCGTGGCGCGGGCTCCGACACCCAGCATGCGGAAGTCGTTGGCGTGGACGAGGTCGGGCTTCAGCTCGTCGATGACCTTGCCGTACGCGAGCTCGTAGTCCCAGAGATGAGGGTCGAGCCTGCGCCAGGCGCGGGTGCCCATGGTCTTCTTCCAGAAGGCGGTGGTGAACCTGTCCAGAGCGGAGTCCATGTCCTTGCGCCGCTTCTCCAGCGCCAGGGTGCTGCGGTGGCGCAGTTTCACCCAGGAGTACAGGAAGCGTGCCAGGAAGCGGGGCGCCAGGAGCCTCAGCCGGTCGAGGGCCGAACCCTCCTGCTTGGCAAGGATCAGCCGGATGTTGAGGTCGGCACGCCTGGCCTTGATCTTCTGACGCCGGTACGCGGCCAGCGGACCGGGCCGGTACGCCAGCGGGGCACGCAGTACGGCACGCCGGTACTCGTGGCGTCGGCGGGACATCGGACCGGGCACCGGCAGGAGCCGGACCTCGGCGTCACCGATCTGCCAGGTCTGCTCCTTCTTCCCCTTGGCCTTGCCCAGCAGTACGACGTCCCAGCCCGCTTCGGCGGCCGACCTGGCCTCCTTCTGCACGCGCGAATCGCCGTTGACCCCGTTGTCGACGAGCATCACGATCCGCCCGCGCACGGGCCGGTTCGTCGACTTGTTGTTCTCAGCTGCCATGGATGGCCAGGTCCTCCGAAAGAAGCGAAACGCTGCGGTTTTCCAATGCCGACTCCAGCACGGCCGCCGCCACTTCCACCGTCCGCGTGCCCTGACGCAGGGTGCAGATGTCGGCCGGCTTGCCGAGCACGGCGTCCCGGAACAGCTCGTGTTCGACGAGGAGCGGCTCGCGCTTCGGGATGGCGTAGCGGATCATGTCGCCCTCGGAGACACCGCGGAAGGCCTGGAGGGCCTCCCACTCCGTGGAGATCGCGGCGTTGGAGTGGAACGTCAGGTCGGCGGTGAGGGTGTCGGCGATGAAGCAGCCGCGCTCGCCGGTGACCGAGGTGAAGCGCTCCTTGAGCGGGCTCAGCCAGTTGACCAGGTGGTTGACCATCGTGCCGTCGTCGAGGCGGCCGACCGCGGAGACCATGTCCTCGTGCTCGCGGCCGCTCTTGGAGACGGTGTGCGCGGCGATGGAGACGTACTCGCGCCCGGTCACCCAGCCGGTGAGGTCGATGTCGTGGGTGGCGAGGTCCTTGACCACGCCGACGTCCGCGATGCGGTGGGGGAAGGGGCCCTGGCGGCGGGTGACGACCTGGTAGACGTCGCCGAGCTCGCCGGCCTCCAGCCGGGCGCGCAGCGAGCGCAGCGCCGGGTTGCACCGCTCGATGTGGCCGACGCCGGCCACCAGGCCGCGCGACTCGAACGCCTCGACGAGACGGTGTGCGCCCGCCACGGTGTCGGCGACCGGCTTCTCGATCAGCGCGCAGACACCGGCCTCGGCGAGCTGCATGCCGACCGGCTCGTGCAGCGCCGTGGGACAGGCCACGACGGCGTAGTCGATGCCGAGGCCGATGAGCTGCTCGACGGTGTCGAGGACCGGCGCGCCCTGGGCGGCGCCGAACTTGTCGCCCATCGGGTCGACGACGGCGACGAAGTCGACGCCCTCCAGGCCGGACAGGACGCGGGCGTGGTGACGCCCCATGGAACCGAGGCCGACGAGTCCGGCCCGCAGCTTCTTCCCGCTGCTCACAGCTGGGCCCCCAGCGCGTTCACGGCGGACACGATGCGCTCCAGGTTCCCGGCGGACAGACCCGGGTGGACGGGCAGCGAGACGACCTCGGCGGCAGCGCGCTCCGTCTCGGGCAGGTCCCAGGTGCGGCCGGCCTTCTGGTCCGGCTCCCAGTACGGCTTCAGCCGGTGGATCGGCGTCGGGTAGTACACGGCGTTGCCGATGCCGGCCTCGGTCAGGCTCGCCATGGCGGCGTCGCGGTCGCCCAGGACCCGCACGGTGTACTGGTGGAAGACGTGGCGCGCGCCCTCGGCGACACTCGGCGTGACCACGGACGGCGCGCTGATGTGCTCCGTCAGGTACGCGGCGTTGGCGATGCGCTGCTCGGTCCAGCCGTGGAGCTTGGCGAGCTGCACCCGGCCGATGGCGGCGGAGACGTCCGTCATACGGACGTTGGCGCCGACGATCTCGTTGGCGTAGCGCTGCTCCATGCCCTGGTTGCGCAGCAGGCGCAGGGTGCGGGCGGTCTCCGCGTCGGCGGTGGTGACCATGCCGCCCTCGAGGCTGTGCATGTTCTTGGTCGGGTAGAAGCTGAACGTTCCCGCGCTGCCGAAGGCGCCGACCGGCGTTCCGTGCAGGGCGGCCGCGTGCGCCTGGCAGGCGTCCTCGACCACGGCGAGCCCGTGCCGCCCGGCGATCGCCATGATCTTGTCCATGGCGGCGGGGTGGCCGTAGAGGTGGACCGGCATGATCGCGGCGGTGCGCGGTGTGATGGCCGCCTCGACCGCCGCCGGGTCCAGGCAGAAGCTGTCCGCCTCGATGTCGGCGAAGACCACGTCGGCGCCGACGAGCCGCACCGCGTTGGCGGAGGCCGCGAAGGAGAACGACGGCACGATGACCTCGTCGCCCGGGCCGACGCCCAGAGCGAGCAGCGTCAGGTGCAGCGCGGAGGTACCGGAGTTGACCGCGACGCAGTGCCGCCCGTCCACCACGTCCGAGAACTCCGCCTCGAAGGCGGCAACCTCGGGGCCCTGCACGACCCGGCCGCTGCGCAGTACGCGCACCGCAGCCTCGATCTCCTCCTCGTCGATCACGGGCCTTGCGGCGGGTATCAACTCATGGGCGTCGGTCATCGACATTCCCTTTCATCAGCGACCTCTAGGGCGCACCACTTTGTGCATGGGCCGGGAAGGAACGGTGTCGAGCCAGCACGTCCGCATCCCTGGAAGTCCGCCCACGCCTTGCGTCGGCGATCGTTTCCCGCAAGACCCTGCCCCCCGGGGTATCTCGCGTGGTCTACGGCCGTATGTCACCAGCAGCCGAGTCCGCGGCCAGATTACCAGCAGAAGTGCAAAGCCTTTCTTCATGGTTACGAAAGGGAAACCCTAAGCTGGCGTGCTGTCAGTCACAGGATTGACCGGGAGTGACCGCACCGGCACCCAGCTGCGGCGAAGCAGCCGGTGGCACACGGGGAACGGCGAAGCGCGGGACACCGGCCGGCCGGTGTCCCGCGCTTCGGTATGCGATCCGGGGATCAGTCCTCCGTCGTCGCCGAGACGGACGGCGCCGTCTGCTCGGCGGCCACTGTGGACTTCTTGACGGCCGTCTTCTTCACGGTCGCCTTCTTGGCGACCGTCTTCTTGGCGACCGTCTTCTTGGCCGCCACGGCCTTCTTGGTGGCGGCCTTCTTCGCCGTCACCTTCTTGGCCGTCTTGCGGGCGGCCGTCTTCTTGGCGGCCGGGGCCTCGGCGTCGGCCTCGACGGCCTCCGGCTCGGACTCGACCTCGGGCTCGGCGACCGGCTCCGCAGCGGCCGACGGGACGACCACGACGGCCGCCTCCGCGGACGCGGTGGGCGCGGTGGCCTTGCGCACGGCACGGCGGCGCGGACGGGCCGGCGCGGCGCTCTCGGCGGGGGCCTCGGCCACCGGCTCGGGCGCCGTCTCCGTCTCGTCGGCGGACGGCGCGGGGGCCTCGGCGACGGGCGCCGCGACCGTCACGACGGCCTCCTCGGCCGACCTGGGCGAACCGGCCGGCGCCGACACCTTGCGGGTCGCACGACGGCGCGTACGGCCCTGGGGAGCGGCCTCGGCCTCCGCCACGGCGGCCACGGGGGCCTCGACGGTCTCGGCCGGAGCCTCGACGACCGGCTGCTCGGACACCGGCTGCTCGGCGGCCGGCGCCTCGACGACCGGGTCCTCGGCCGCGAACGGCTCGGCCTCGACGGCCTCACGGGACCGGGCGGCGGCACGCTCGGCGCGCTCCTCGCGCCTGGTCCGGGGAGCGCGCTCCTCGGTCTTCGGCGCACCGGCGGGAGCGGACGCGCGCCGGGAGGCACGGCGCCGCGAGCGGCCACGGGTGGCCGCGGCCTCCGCCTCGGCGGCGCTGCCGTAGAACTCCTCGTCCGGCTGGAACTCGGTCTCGACCAGAGCGACGGGCGCGGCGACCTCGGCGGCCACCTCCGCCTCGGTCTCGGTCTCCAGTTCCTCGGCAACCTCGTGCTCGTGGTCGTGGTCGTGATCCTGGACCTGCTCGGCACCGCCACGGCCGCGCTTCTTGCGCTTGCCGCCGCCACCGACGGACGTCGGCTGCTCCATGTGCACGATGACACCGCGGCCGTTGCAGTGGACACAGGTCTCGGAGAAGGACTCCAGCAGACCCTGGCCCACCCGCTTGCGGGTCATCTGCACGAGGCCCAGCGAGGTCACCTCGGCCACCTGGTGCTTCGTACGGTCGCGGCCCAGGCATTCGAGCAGGCGCCGCAGCACCAGGTCCCGGTTGGACTCCAGGACCATGTCGATGAAGTCGATGACGACGATGCCGCCGAGGTCGCGCAGCCGCAGCTGACGCACGATCTCCTCGGCCGCCTCCAGGTTGTTCCTGGTGACGGTCTCCTCGAGGTTGCCGCCCTGGCCGGTGAACTTTCCGGTGTTGACGTCGACCACGATCATGGCCTCGGTCTTGTCGATCACCAGCGAGCCGCCGCTGGGCAGCCAGACCTTGCGGTCCAGCGCCTTCATGAGCTGCTCGTCGATCCGGTACGTGGCGAAGACGTCGACCTCGGAGGTCCACTTCGACAGCCGGTCGGTCAGGTCGGGCGCCACGTGGGAGACGTAGCCGTGGACGGTCTCCCACGCCTCGTCACCGCTGACGATGACCTTGGAGAAGTCCTCGTTGAAGATGTCGCGGACGACGCGGACGGTCATGTCCGGCTCGCCGTAGAGAAGGGTCGGGGCGTTGCCGCTCTTCGCCTTCCTCTCGATGTCCTCCCACTGCGCCTGGAGACGTTCGACGTCACGGCGCAGCTCGTCCTCGCTCGCGCCCTCGGCGGCGGTGCGCACGATGACGCCCGCGTCCTCGGGGACGATCTTCTTGAGGATGGTCTTCAGACGCGCGCGCTCGGTGTCGGGCAGCTTGCGGCTGATGCCGGTCATCGAGCCCTCGGGCACGTACACGAGGTAGCGGCCCGGGAGGGAGACCTGGCTGGTCAGACGGGCGCCCTTGTGGCCGATCGGGTCCTTGGTGACCTGCACCAGGACCGACTGGCCGGACTTGAGGGCGGCCTCGATCCGGCGCGGCCCGTGAGCCATGCCGAGCGCCTCGAAGTTGACCTCACCGGCGTAGAGCACCGCGTTGCGGCCCTTGCCGATGTCGATGAACGCGGCCTCCATCGACGGCAGCACGTTCTGGACCTTGCCCAGGTAGACGTTGCCGACGTACGAGGTCGCCTGCTCCTTGTTGACGTAGTGCTCGACGAGCACGTCGTCCTCGAGGACACCGATCTGGGTGCGCTCACCGCTCTGGCGGACGACCATCACCCGCTCGACGGCCTCACGGCGGGCCAGGAACTCGGCCTCCGTGATGATCGGAACACGGCGGCGGCCCTGCTCGCGGCCCTCGCGGCGGCGCTGCTTCTTCGCCTCGAGACGGGTCGAGCCCTTGATGGACTGCACCTCGTCCGAGGGCTGCTCCTCACGCCTGCCGCGCGGTTCGCGGACCTTGACGACGGTGCGCTCGGGGTCGTTCTCGCCGGGCTGCTCGGCCTCGCCACCGGAGTCACCGGCGCGACGACGGCGACGACGACGGCGACGGCTGCTGCTGGAGCCACCCGGCTCCTCGCGCTCGTCGTCCTCCTCGGTGTCCTCCTCGGCCTGCTCGGCGGTGTCCTCGGCGTCCTGCGCGGCCTGCTCGGCGGCGTAGTCGTCCTCACCGGCCTCGCTGTCCGCGTCCGACTCGGCGGACTCTCCGCGACGGCGACGGCGGCCACCGCGACGGCGACGGCGACGGGAGCCCGCGGACTCCTCCTCGCCCTCGTCACCCTCGGCGGCGTCCTCCGCGTCCTCGGCGGATTCCGCGTCCTCGACGGGCTCCGTGTCCTCGACGGGCTCCGTGTCCTCTACGGGCTCCTGCGTCTCCTCGGTCACGGCCTGCGGCTCGTCCTCGAAGCCCCGGCGACGCCGGCGCCTGCGGCCGACGGCCGGCTCCTGGACGGTCTCGGCCGGTTCGGGAGCCTCAGCGGCCTCGGCCGCCTCGGCGGCAGCCGCGGCGGCGGCCCGCTCGGGCGTCTGGAACATCGGCTCGGTGAACACCGGCGCCTGGAACACGGCGACGGCCGGACGGGCCGGGCGCCGCGAGGACCCCTCGGTCTCCTTCGGCGCGGGCGCGGAGAAACCGACGGCGGCCTTGCGGGTGGCACGGCGGCGGCTACGGCGCGGGCCGCCGTCCTCGGGCTGCACGTCCTCGGTCTGCGCGGCCTCGACGTCCTGCGGCTGCGCGGTCTCCTCGGACTTGCTCTCGCTGCTCACGGGCGCCTCCACACGCTCGTCGGCGGTGTCGCCCTCGGGCGCTCCGGCGGGCGCGGAGGCCCGGCGGGTGGCACGACGGCGGGTCGTGCGGCGCGGGGCGGTCTCCTCGGCGACGGGCTCGGCGGCGGGTGCCTCGGCCTCCGCGGTGGCGGGGGCGGCCACCGGCTCGGCGGCGGTCGTCACGACCTCGGCGGGCTCGGCCGCGGCGGGCGCTCCGGCGGGCGCGGAGGCCCGGCGGGTGGCACGACGGCGGGTACGGGCGGCGGGCGCGGTCTCCTCGACCGCGGCCGGGGCCTCCTCGACGGGCCGGCCCTCGGGCTCGGCCACGGCGGCGGGTTCTACGGTCTCGGGCGCTCCGGCGGGAGCGGAGACACGACGGGTGGCGCGGCGGCGCGTACGGCGCGGTGCGGCGTCGTCGGAAGCTGTGGTGGCGGCCTCGACCTCGGCCGGGGCCTCCTCGGCCGCTTCGGCCGCGACCGTCTCGGCGGCCTCTTCGGTCTCGTCCGTCTCCTCGGCCTCGGCGTCCGCGGAGGTCACGGCCCCCGCGGGGGCGTCCTCGGCCGCGAGGTCGGCGGACGCCACGGCCGGTATGGCCGGCGCGGTGGTCTCGGCCGCGGCCTCGGTGGCGGCGGTCGGCGGACCGGCGGGGCGCGACGCCGCACGGCGGCGGCGCCGCGGCGGCAGGGTGTCGCTGGGAGTGTTGTTGTCGGAACCCTCGGTGGGTTCGGTCGGCTCGAGCATGCGGGTGGATCTCCCGTCAGGCTCCCGGGCGCCGCGCCTGGTCCGGCGATGCCGGTGACGTCCGCGGCTCGCGCGATGCGCGGTGCCGCCGTCCGGGGCGCGGGCGCCGCACGGGAGCTCTCTTAGTCCTGTCTCGCCGGTTCCGTACGCCATGTGTGCGTACGGCCTGGCGAAAGTCTTTAAGGTCGGTGCGCTGCCCGACCCAGGTGGCTCCCGGATACGAGGGCGACGCTACGACATCTGTCCTTACGCGGGACCTTCCTTACGCCGACGCCTTCGCGGCGGCAGTTTCGGCGGCCCCTGTGCGATCGGCTGGGGCGACTGCGACTGCCTCGCGGTCGGGCGCGAGCGGGTCGGTCACCGTGCCGGTCTCTTCATCGAACAGCCCCTGCGCCAGCCTGGTCACCGCTGCGGCGACCGGCGGCGCCAGGTCGGCCACGGCGCTAAGACCGGACAGGACGTCGTCGGGTCGAACGGCAGGCGTCACGTGCCGAACAACCAGCCGCAGTATCGCACAGGGCTGGTCGGTCGGCCTATCAGCCTGTGGACTGTGCGTCTCGGAGGTCGTTTCGAGGCTTGCCACGGCACCGCGGGCGTCGAACGTCCGCATGCCGTTCTTGATCTTGCGGC
This sequence comes from Streptomyces sp. NBC_00386, assembly GCF_036063235.1. Taxonomy (NCBI): domain Bacteria; kingdom Bacillati; phylum Actinomycetota; class Actinomycetes; order Kitasatosporales; family Streptomycetaceae; genus Streptomyces; species Streptomyces sp. NBC_00386. Next base: position 6,247,492 of record NZ_CP107950.1, on the reverse strand, counting down.
TGACCTCCACGGTCTCGGCCGTATTGAAGGCCTCCACCGCGCGCTCCGCGTCCGCCGGGTCCACGCCGTCGAGGCGCATCTCCCACACGGAAGCGGTGAGCCGGTCGGCGAGACCCGAGACGCGGGCCTCGACCGCCTCGATGATGTCGAGCCCCTGGGGCATCGACTCGTCGAGGAGCTCGCGCAGCTTCTCGGGGTCGCGCTTCGCGGTGAGCGCGATCTCCAGGTACTCCGCCTCGCTGCCGGTGCCGGTGGGTGCGGCATTGGCGTACGACACCTTCGGATGCGGCGTGAACCCGGCCGAGTACGCCATGGGTACGGCGGCACGGCGCAGGGCACGCTCGAAGGCGCGCTGGAAGTCACGGTGGCTGGTGAACCGGAGGCGGCCGCGCTTGGTGTAGCGCAGTCGGATGCGCTGCACCGCGGGTGCGGGCGGCGGGCCTTCGGGCTGTCGCTTGCCCAGTGTCGCTCAGTCCTTCATGAGTGCGGTCGTACTGCTACCTAGAGTACGTGTGTCGGGGGCCGCTGGTTCCCGCCGGGCGACAGGCTGTGGTTCCGGGGGCGTTCCGAAGAGCATCCGCCGGAAGTCGGCGCGGGCCTGCCGCGCACTGTCCCGGGCGGCTTCCAGAGCCTGCCGCGCCGTCCGCCGGATCCCGCGCGCCGCCTCGGCCGCGGGCTTCAGCACCAGATCGCGCACGGCGTGCCCGACCGGTGTCAGCACGGTCCGGTAGGCCCAGCGCGCCGGTTCGACGAAAGTCCACCGGAAGAGACGCGCGAGGAACCGTCCGACGGCGAGCGAGACGTACCCGGCGATCCGCCAGGCGTGCCCGAGGGCCTCGCCGATCTCCCTGGCCACGACGGAGAGGGCCCGCCCGACGGGCACGAGGATCCAGCGCCACACGGCGAGAGCGGGAAGCACCAGCAGGACGCGGGCGGTCCAGTAGAGCGCGGTACCGATGCCCCCGACGATCATCCGTACGAGCCGCACGAACCGGTCGGCGAGGAAGGCGACCGCCCTGCCGACGGGGGCCAGGACCCAGGTGTACAGCCACAGGGCGGGGACGACGAGCAGGTACCGCACCAGCCGGGCGAGGACGGTGTACACCCCGATCGCGACGGCCGCGAGGACCATGCCGACACCCTTGAACACCCAGGCGACAGCGCGTCCGACCGGCGTGAGCAGCCGCGCGTACACCCAGCCGCACCCGGCCTCGACACCACCGAGGACCCAGTCGAGTGCGGTCAGGACGCCGCCGACGAACCACATGAGCGCGGCCAGGGCCCCCGTGAACACCAGAGCGAGCACGGCACCGGCCCCCCGGGCCGCCCAGGCGAGGGCATGCCCGACCGGGGTCAGGACCGTGCGGTACAGCCAGACCGCGGGCACGACGAGCAGCACTTCCCCGAGCCGGGCCAGTACGCGGCCGATCGGGAGGGCGACGTAGCGCCACAGCGCCACCCAGGGCCACACGAACAGCGCCCGCCCCACCCACCCGAGAACCTGCCCGAGCGCTCGTCCCAGCGGCCGGAGCAGCGTGTCCCGAAGAAACCTTCCGCCGACGACGAGCGCGTCCCACACCATCCGTACCGGCACGACGAGGACGAGCACCACGATCCGCACCGGAACGCGGATCGCGACAGCGAGACATCCCTCGGCCTGCGTACCGGGCGGGGCGGCGGACGGCTTTTCCAGATCCATACCCGCATAGACGCACCGGCCACCACATTGGATGCGACATATCGGCACCCGGCATATCGACACCCGGCGCATCGGCGCTCGGTGCATCGGCGCTCGGTGCATCGGGGCTCCGTGGCACACCGACGCCTTCGCCCTGCCGAGCAGACCCCCAGGGCGCGGCAGGTCCAACTTCGGATCACCGGCTGACAGTTGAGCCGGAGTCACCAGACGTTCTCGAATTGGGCTGATCTGATGATATGTATGGCGAGTTCTGCGGAATGCACCGGTCCGACCGGCGTCGACGGGTAAAGCTCGCGATCGGCTTCTGGAATTTCCCACCGATCGACGCAAGGAGCGCCCCCGTATGAATCCCGAGTCCCGGACCGCCCGCCTGCTGGGCCCGCCGGCCCGCGGCCGGTTCAAGAGGGCGGGTGTGGTCGCCTCGCTGGCACTGGTGATGGCGTCGGGCGTGGTCGGCCCCGCGACACCGGCGGACCTCACCCCGTCCGATCGCACGGCGGCGGCCCCGGACGGCAGCGACGGATGCAGACCGCACCGCCCGTGCAGGGGCCCGAGGGGCGCGACCGGGCCCGCCGGACCCCAGGGCCCGCCCGGCCAGACCGGAGCCACCGGAGTGACCGGCGCCACCGGCCCCCAGGGCGAAACCGGCCCGGTGGGCCCGACGGGCCCCTGCGTCGGCATCGACGCCGCGCAGGAATCGGCGGACTTCGAGATCCGTCTCGCGCTGACCGGCGGAAGGACGTACGCGGGCATCCGCGACCAGCGGGCGGGCGAGCAGCAGACGCTCCTGTGGACCGACCTCAGCGCCCGTCCCGACTATCCCGCGGGCGGCGCGGCCGGCCTGCCCTGCGACGTCACGGTCAACGCGCACAACCGGTCCGAGACGGTGAAGCGCATCAAGTTCGACGTCATCACCACCACCGGTCAGGTCTGGGAAGCCGCCTGCGTCGCGTTCACCACCACCCACCCCGCGACGCTGAACTGCGCCGACCGCACGGGCCGTCCCAAGCCCTGGATCCTGGTCGCCCGGCAGCCGACGCCCGACGCCCTCAACGGCGGAGCATGACCGCCACGCGGAGTGGTGTCCGAGGGCGGGCGACCGGCACCGACTCGGACACCCCTCGCGGCATGCCGTCCGGCGGTCACTCCCCCGAGACCCCCAAAAGCGGGCCGGTCCGGCACGACGAAGCCGCCCACCCGGGTGTCCCGGCCTCGCCGGCGGAACCGGCGTGGTCCGGTTTTCCCACCTGCCACCGGGGAACCCGGCCGGTGAGATTCCGCGGAGGTACGGCGATGAGTGCTGGAGAACGGGCCAAGGCAAAGGCCGAACAGGTCGTCGGCAGGACCGTGCGAAAGGCGGCCCACGCGCTGCACAAGGAAACCCTCGCGGCAAAGGGCGCCGCGCTGGAGACACGGGGCAGGATGCGCGGCACGAAGGAACAGGCCAAGGGAACCTTCGACCGCTGACAGCTCCGCCGCTCGTGATGCCTCGGACCGGTCGCCGGGCCCGGAGGAGGCCCCGTTCGGCCTCCGCGATCGTGCGGACCATGCCGGTGACGGGTTCCACCCGCCGAGGTGGGCCCTCCTCCTCCGGCGCAGACCTCGCATCCCACGAAAGGCTTCGGGTCTTCCGACCGGCCGACCGGCCCTCGGCGGCCGAACGGTGGCCGAGCGTTCATCGGCCGCCTTCCGGCGCCGGCGGCGCGGCCTTCTCCGCCTCGGTCGTGGCGCGCCCGGAGGCCGCGAGGAGCGCGAGGAGCGCGAGGAGGGCCAGGAGGATGAGGACGAGCAGCAGGATCGTCAGGACCGTGGGGTGATTCCAGAGGGCGAAGACCAGGGCGACGATCAGCAGCGCGGCCAGGGTGATCCAGTGACGGTGCGCCTGGGCCCAGGTTCCGGCCCGGCCGGTGCGGACCTGATGGGCGTACGCCCACTGGGCCGCGGAGTCCGCGGCGCGCTCGGACGTGCCGCGGACCGCGACCGGCAGCCGCCCGGGACCGATGAGGTAGGCGCCGAGCGCGATGACGACGCCGAGCACGATCGCCGTACGGAGGCTGACCTTCAGGAAGTGGAGCAGCGTGTCGAAGACCGCTGCCGCGGCGGCCTCCGACTGGACCTGGGCGGGGAGGTGGTCCAGGTAGTAGCGGCGCGCGACGACCAGGACGATGGCCACGATCAGGCAGGCGAAGGCGGCGCCGAGCGCCGTACGGGCCAGGGCCCGTCGGCGTCGGTGGGCCAGCAGCACCCCGGCGGCGCCGATCAGCACGACCAGCACGGGGAACCAGTTCCCGATCACGTCCAGCAGATGAGCTCCGCCGCGGATCTTCTCCAGTTGGTCGGACTGGAGGAGCACCATCTGTTTGTCGACGTCGGGGATGGCGGCCGCCGGGGACAGACCGGCGTCCACGAGCGACTTCTTGACCTGGTCGACGGCTTCGCCGACGTTCAGGGTGACCGTTCCGCCGTTCACGCCGATGGCCCCCCGGCCCTGGCCGGTCAGCGCGTGTACGAGCGCGGCGTGGGCCTCTCGGTTGGCGCCCGTCCAGATCTTCTCGAAGCGGTCGCTCCGCACGAAGCGCGTGGCCACCTTCTGCACGGTGTCGTTGACCGCGGAGTCGAGCTGGGGTCCGAGCCCCTTCACGGCCTCTGCGGCCTTCGGCGGCAGGCCCTGCGCCTGGAGCCAAGCGGCGATGTCGGAGGCCGCCTTGTTGCCGTCGACCCGCACGTCGGCGGCATGGGTGATGCGCTTGATCGCCGCGTCCTCGATCGCGGGGTCGGAGGCCAGCGGGGAGACCGTCGCCACGTACCGGTCGGTGTCCAGCGCGATGTCGTGCACCCACACGGTCAGCAGCGCGATCGGTACGAGGATGCAGGTGAGGACGATGAGCACCGCGGAAGCGGTGTTCCTGGCGATCCGCGCGGCCGTCGAGCCGCCCTTGTGTCCACTCCCCACCGCATCACCCGCGTCCTTCTCCGGGACTGCGTCGGGCTCGGACGGATCGCGGGGGCTGGTCATGGATGCTCCGGGGCTCATCGGGGGGGCGGCCTGCCTCCATTTCCGTCGCTGCACGGCGAGACGGCACGCCCAGACGGGCCGTACGGGCTAGAGGGGTGGCCGGGCAAGAAGGGTGGCCGGACTGGAGTGGTGGCCGGTCTGCCGACGCCCCGTAGTCGTCGGAGCCCGCACTTCCGACCCCTTGGTGGCCGGTCTGTCCGTGCTCGGCCCACGGCGCCTGTGCTGACCGGGGACGATCCGCGCCGCCATGCGGGGCACCCGGTACGGATCTACCGTTGAGGGGAACCCGGCGCTCGCGGATGCTCGATGCTCCGCCACCGTTGCCCACCGGCGCCGGAAGTCCACCGGAAGGCACCCAGACATGGCCACTGCGTCGGAAACCCCTGTCCTGGACACGCTCGCCGCGATGACGGTCGACTCGATCGAACGTTGCGGGCTGGCCCCGGACATGCTGCTGCTCACCCGTATAGCGGCCCTGGCCGCCTCGGACGCTCCGCCGATCTCCTACATGGCCCACATCGGCCCCGCCATGGAAACAGGCGTCACCTCTGCCCAGTTGCAGGACGTCCTGGTCGCCATCGCTCCCATCGTGGGCACAGCCCGCGTCATGACCGCAGCGGGCAACATCACAGCGGCGCTCGGCATCGCCATCGCTGTCGCCGAAGCCGAGATCGAAGAGCAGGGCTGAGAACCGACGCCACCAGGAACAGCCGATCGGCACGGCACACCAGGTGAGGGGACCACGGCAGCGCTCCGACGCCGTGGTCCCCGGGGGCAGCAGAGCCAGACAGGAGAGCCGCCCATGCCCAAGCACGCGACCACGGCGATGCGTACGTCGCCCCACGCGACACCCGCGGAGCGCGCGACCCTCGGCAAGGAGGCGCGTCGCCGCTGTCCACGGTCGAAGCACGCGGTGTACAGACCCGGTCCGAAGAGACCGGACCCGCTGGCGATCCTGGAGGAGCAGTCCGCGGCCCGGGTGCAGGAGTTGGTGCCGATCCGGTACAGCCGGATGACCGAGTCCCCGTTCCGCTTCTACCGGGGCGCCGCGGCGATCATGGCGTCCGACCTGGCCGGCAGTCCCGTCTCGGGAATCAACGCCCAGTTGTGCGGAGACGCCCATCTGCTCAACTTCCGGCTGCTGGCCTCGCCGGAGCGGAAGTTGATGTTCGACATCAACGACTTCGACGAGACCCTGCCGGGTCCGTGGGAGTGGGACGTCAAGCGGCTGTCGGCGAGCTTCGTCATCGCCGCCCGGGCGAACGGCTTCGACGACGCCGAGCGTGCCCGGATCGTGAGCGGCACCGTGCGCTCGTACCGGGAAGCCATGCACCGTTTCGCCGGGATGAGCAACCTCGATGTCTGGTACGCGAAGATCGACGCCGAGCGCCTCCAGGACCTCACGACGGACCAGCTCCGCAAGAGCGGCCAGAAGAAACTCGGCCGCGCCCTGACGAAGGCCCGCTCGCGCGACACCGTGCAGGTCTTCGACAAACTCACGCGCCAGGTCGACGGCCGACCGCGGATCGCGCCGGACCCCCCGCTGCTGGTCCCCATCGCCGACCTGCTCCCCGACACCGAACGCACCACGCTGGAGCGCCAGTTCCGCGGACTCATCGAGCGGTACGGGATCACCCTGCCGTCCGACCGGCGCGCCCTCCTGGACGACTACCAACTCGCGGACGTCGCCCGCAAGGTGGTCGGCGTCGGCAGCGTCGGCACCCGGTGCTGGATCATCCTGCTCCTCGGACGGGACGGCCGCGACCCGCTGTTCCTTCAGGCCAAGGAGGCCGACACCTCCGTCCTCGCCGACCACGTCGGGGCCAGCCAGTACCGCAACCAGGGCGAACGCGTCGTCGCGGGACAGCGGTTGATGCAGGCGGCGAGCGACATGTTCCTCGGCTGGGAACGCGTGGACGGTGTCGACGGCAAGCGCCGCGACTTCTACATCCGGCAACTGCGCGACTGGAAGGGCATCGCGATGCCGGAGACGATGTCGCCCCTTCAGCTGGAGACCTTCGGCGGCGTCTGCGGCCTCACCCTCGCCCGCGCGCACGCACGGTCCGGCGACCGGATCGCGATCGCCTCCTACCTGGGAAAGAAGGACTCCTTCGACCGGGCCCTGGTCACCTTCGCGGAGGCGTACGCCGACCAGAACGAGCGCGACCACCAAGCACTCGTCGACGCGGTGAAGGCGGGACAACTGCCCGTGGAGGACGTTCCCGCCGACTGACCGGCCCCTCGACACCCGGCGCGGCCGGCCGGCTATTCCGCCCCGCCCTGCGCTCGCCGGCCCTCTTCGACCGCGTTCACCAGGACCCGGGCGGCCACGCCGAGCAGCAGAAGGTTGGCCGTGATCTGTCCCGTGACGAGGAGGCGGGCCGGCTCGCTGCGCGGGCTGATGTCGCCGAATCCGACCGTGCTGAACACGGTCATCGTGAAGTAGAGGGCGTCGGTCCTCGACATCGCTTCGCTGAAACTGCCCGGTTCGCTGCGATCCAGCAGGTAGTCGGTCGTGGCGAAGAGCAGCAGGAACAGGGGAAGTGCCGTCGCCAGAGCGGCCATGGCACGCAGCCTGGGGCGCTCGGAACTCACGATCCCGCGCACTTGCCACCCCATGAGCAGCGCCACCGCCACCAGCCCGCCGAGGAGCACGAGGACGGACGTCGCCGTGAAGGCCGAGTCCAGCGGCAGCAGGTAATAGGCGGCGACCAGGGCGGCCGCGACAAGGACGCACCGCACCGTCGTGAGCACGACCGTCCGGCGTCCACCGCGCCGCTCCCTGTCCACGATCCCCTCTCGGACGCACCCGATGCCGTACGACCCCGGCCGGCTCTTGGACAGCCACTCTCCCCGAGCGGTCCCGGTGCCGTACGGACGGCACACCACAAACTCACTGAAATGGCTCGTATGGACACGCTGCCCGCCCGGGAACAGACTGAGGAGATCCACTGCGGAGGGGGCCGCCGACACCGGAGGAATGGACGATGCCCGCTTCCGGTACCGGCCCGGCGACGACGTCCGCGAACGGGTGGGACGCCCGCCTGTACTGGCAGTGGATCGGCTACAACACGATCGCCTTCGTCACCGTCCTGACCGCCGGTTTCGTCCTGGCGCTGCTCGGCAGCGACGCCCTCCACCTCGATCTCGCCAGCGGCCACGTCCTGGTGGCACTCCTGATCGCCACCCTCGGGGCCATCCTGTTCGGGGGTGTTCTGGGAGCGCTGCAATGGCTGGTCGTCCGCCGGCGGGTACCCCTCCCCCGCAAGGTGTGGATCACCGCCAACATCGGCCCGGCGCTGCTGGCCTGGCTCCTCGTGATCATGCCTGCGGTGATCAGCGCCCAGGACACCGACGGTGACGTGTCGACGACCTACCTGCTGGCCGCCAGCCAGAGCCTGGCCCTCGGCCCCCTGCTCGGCCTGTCGCAGTCCATGGTGCTCCGCAAGGTCACCAGACGCTGGGCGTGGTGGATCGGAGCCAACCTGGCCTCATGGCTGATCGTCGACGCCGTCATCTACCTGCTGGGCCGCCTGACCAGTGACCTCGACGTCCTCACCGGCGACGGATCGCTCGTCGAGATCTACCTGACCCTGATCGCCACGACACCCCTGACCGGCCGGGCGCTGCTCTGGGTACTGGCGCCGTCCGCCCTGACCGTGCCCGAGGCCGCGCCTCCGCCGGTGACGAAATAGGCGAGCGACCGCGACCTGGCCGCGATCCACCGATGAGTTCCGCCGGCCGCGCCGGTCTACCAGGACGTACGCCACCGAACCACCGACTGGAGACCCGCCATGACCAACCCCGAACACCCCGGCCGCATGTTGTTCGTGAACATCCCCGTGGCGGACCTGGAGCGCAGCAAGGCGTTCTTCGCCGAGCTCGGGTTCGGCTTCAACCCGAAGTTCACCGACGAGAGCTCCGCCTGCATGCTGGTCGGCGAGGACGCCTTCGTCATGCTGCTCAGCCGCGAGAAGTTCGCGGAGTTCGCGAAACTGCCGCTGGCCGATCCCACCACGCACACGCTGGCGCTGTACTGCTTCAGCGTGTCGTCCCGCGACGAGGTCGATACGGTCAGCGCCGCCGCGCTCGCGGCGGGCGGCTCCGAGGCGGACGGCGCCGAGGACTACGGCTTCATGTACTCACGCAGCTTCTACGACCTCGACGGCCACGGCTGGCAGGTCATGTGGATGGACCCGGCGGCGGCGGAGCAGGGCCCCGAGGAGTTCGCGGCCTCCGCCCAGAACGCCGACGCCCCGGCCTGACCCACCGCGTTCCGCACGTGCGCGTCGTCGTGCGGCCGACCGCCACGCCGAGAGCCCCTCCCGGACGGGGAGGGGCTCAACAGGCCGCGGAGTTACGGGAGGCCGCCCACGGGGACGGTCAGCGCGGTCGCTTCGGCCTCGGTCTCCGGGGTCACGTGGCTGTCGGGTGTGCGGAAGCGGTAGAGCAGAAGGAGCGCGACGGCGGGGACGACGAGGTAGAGCAGCAGGACGATCAGGGCCTGTGTGGTGCCGTGACCGTCGAAGTAGATCGTGTTGCGGAGCAGGATGTATGCGTTGCGGGGTGGCAGGTACGGGCCGATGGCGCGCCAGAACGCCGGGAGGTAGGGGACTCCGTTGGCTCCGCCTGATGACGGGTTGCCGAAGAGCATGACCACGATGACGGTCACGAGGGTTCCGGCGGCTCCGAGGAGCTTCTGCAGGACGGCGGCGACGAGGGCGACCGCCGCGATGACCAGGGCGAGGATCGGCCAGACGATCCAGAACTTCTGCGCGGGGTAGCCCTTGAGCCAGGTGCAGACGACGAGGTTGACCAACAGGGCGGCGAGGACGGCGAACCCGGCGAGTGCGGGCAGGCGCCAGCGTCCGACGGAGGTCCCTGTCGTCGCTCTGAGCATCGTCGCTCCCATGTATCCGCCGACGAGCAGCGGGATCAGCATCAGCGACGAGACCAGCCCGAAGGGGTCCTTCTTGGCCAGTGGGTGGGGTGCGTACTGCTCGACGTGGAGGGGCTGGCGGAGCTTCTTCGCGGCCTCCTCGAAGTTCCCCGCCAGGTCGAGGGGCGCGACGTCGCTGATGGTGGGGACGACGAGAAGTGTGGTCGATGTCGGTCCGGGGATGAGTGCGCCGTAGATCTTGGCCTGGTCGATGGCGTCTTTCGCGGCGGTTTCGTCGGGGTACTGGGTGACCTTGAGGGAGAGGCTCTTGCGCGCGGCGTTCAGGATCGGGGACGCTCCGGTGGCACCGATCGGCAGGTCGGTCGCGACGGGCTCGTGGGCGGAGCTCATGTAGTTCGCGGTGAACAGGCACTGCATCACCGCGGCGACGGCCAGAGCCGCCAGGACGGCCACGACGGGACGCCCGGGGGATGCCGTGGGGGTGGACTCCGCCCGGTGGGAGGGAGCTTTCCCATCGATCTTCTTGACGGGCCGCCAGCGGCCCAGGTAGCCGATGATGACGCCCCCGGCCAGCGCGTACAGGCCGAGGACGATGAGCGGCGTGGTGATGTTGTTGCCGTCGAAGTAGATGACGTTGCGGATCAGGGTGATGGCTTGCTGGGGCGGGAAGATGGCGCCGATGTGCTGCCAGTAGACGGGCAGCAGGAACAGCCCGACGCCGCCGGCGGCGGAGCCGCCCACGATGATGAACAAGGTCGCCACCAAAAGGGTGCCCAAGGGGCCGACCAGGCGTTGGAAGGCCGCGGCGGCGAGCGTGACGGAGGCGGCGATCAGGATGAAGCATGGCAACAGCGGCCAGAAGTGGCTGTTCTCGTAGGCTCCGATGCCTGGCCCGGCGATCAGGTCGGTCAGTACGGCGCCGACGGTCGAGTAGCCGAGGAGCATCGCCACATGCCAGGGCGCGGCGGCCGTTCTGGTCGCTTTGAGCACCAGGACGGCGGCGAGATATCCGCCGATGAGCAGTGGGATCAGGAGCAGTCCGGAGACCCCGCCGAGACGGTCGCTCATCGGCAGCGGCTTGACGGTCTTGACCGTCAGGGGCCTGTGGAGCTTCTTGGCCACGTCTTCGAACGCGGCTTCCAGTTCCACGCGGCCGAAGAAGCTCTTGGCCGGGACCACGATCAACGTGTCGCTCTTGAGGCCGGGCAGGTAGGCGCCGTAGAGCTTGCTCTGGTCGATCGCCTCGAGCACGGCGGACTCGTCGGTATAGCTGAGCCTCTGAAGCGACACCTTCGAGGTGACCGCGTCCACGACCGGGGACGCGCCGGTCACGCCGATCGGGGCGTTGCGCAGCACGAGCAGTTGCAGCGAACTGACCAGACAGAGCGCGAAGAGGCTTTGCAGGACCAGCACGATGCCGAGCGCGGCCAGGATCTTCTTCATCACGGGAACACCACCCGCCCCACGCCGAACGGCCGGCCCGGGCCGCGCCCAGGTCGGCCGAGCATGCGTCGGACCGGTCGCCCAGGCCTCCGGGAGACGCCTCCGGCTCCGACCTGACAGCTACGTGTCGCGCTCATACGGGCACGCTAAGTTCACCTCGTGCGGTGGGCACTCCGAGCGCGGCAGATGAGCAGGCCGGCCGGTCCGGGCCCGGGCCTTCCCGCCCGCCCCCGCCGCACCCTCGGAGCCGGCAGGTGTGCGCGACCGGGGGCGGAGGTGCGTCAGTAGCCGGTGCCGCGCTTGACCTGGCCCCGCTCGATCTCGTGGGTCGCACCCTTGTCGTCCAGGGTCCGGCACGCGTCGGCGATGTCCTGGCCCAGGCGGTCGATCTGCTCGCGGCTCAGCGTCTCCTTGACCAGGGCACGCATGATCTTCACCCGCTCCGCGTTGGGCGGGAGCGTGTACGCCGGCACCATCCAGCCGCGCTCGGCCGAGAGCTGCCAGGCCACGTCGGACTCGTCGTAGGCGTGCTTGCCCGCGAGACGGAAAGCGACCAGCGGCAGCTGTTCGAGGTCGCCGCCGATCACTTCGAAGCGACCGCCGCTCCGCAGGTTGTCCGCCAGCGCGTGGGCGTTCTCCTGCATCATCTTCATGACGTACGTGTAGCCCTGGCGACCGAGCCGGACGAAGTTGTAGTACTGCGCGAGCACCATCGAGGCGCCGGTGGAGAAGTTCAGCGTGAACGTCGCGTCGGTCTTGCCCAGGTAGTTCTCGTGGAACACGAGGTGCTGGGCGAGGTCGGACTCCTCGCGGAAGACCAGCCAGCCGATGCCGGGGTAGACCAGGCCGTACTTGTGTCCCGAGACGTTGATCGAGCGGACCTGCTCCAGGCGGAAGTCCCATTTGGAGTCCGGGTAGAGGAAAGGCCACACGAACGCGCCGCTGGCGCCGTCGACGTGGATCGGGATGTCGAGGTCCCGCTTCTTGCGGACGTCCCGCAGGAGCTTGTCGATCCCGACGATGTCGTCCTTGTGGCCGGTGAACGTGGTACCGAGAACGGCGACGACACCGATCGTGTTCTCGTCGAGGTGGGGCTCCACGTCCTCCGGGCCGATGGTGTACTTGTCCTCGGCAAGCGGAACGATCCGCGGTTCGACGTCGAAGTAGCGGCAGAACTTCTCCCACACGACATGGACGTCGCCGCCGAAGACCAGGTTGGGCCGGTCGACCGGCAGATTGGCCGCCTGGCGGCGCTCCCGCCACTTCCACTTCAGCGACAGGGCTCCGAGCATGATCGCTTCGGAGGAGCCCTGGGTCCGGCACCCGGTCGTGTCGCCCGGCGCGTGGAAGAGGTCGGCGAGCATGCGTACGCAGCGCTGCTCGATCTCGGCGGAGATCGGGTATTCCGCGTGGTCGATGAAATTGCGGTGGAGGTTCTCGGCGATGATCCGCTGAGCCTCCGGCTCCATCCAGGTGGTGACGAACGTGGCGAGGTTGCGCTGCGGGTCACCCTCCATCGCAAGGTCCGCGTCCAGCAGCCTCATTGCGTCCGTCGCGGCCATGCCCTCGTCGGGGAAGGTCTTCGAGGGGGCGGGCGCGGTCAGGAACCGGTTACCGAAAAGGACCGAATCGTCACGCTTGCTCATGCTGCGATTCAAACAGCGGCAGAGCCTGCCTCGACGGCGGACACGCCGCACCGGTGCGACTGCGAACCAACCGCGAGCCCGGTTGCGACCTCCGCCACCCGGCGGGACGACCGTGGCCCTCTCGGCCCGGCACGACGGATCAGCCCGTGCGACTGTGCGGGCCGGGGTCGCGCGTGGCTGCCGTCCGGTGCGTCGACCAGCGGTGTCGCGGGACTCCTCCCGGAGGCGCAACGTCAGTCGAGTTGCGGATGACCCTGCGGGGACAGGCCGTGATCTCGCATGCGGTGCTGCATGCCGCTGGCGGTCACGGACAACCAGTGACGCAGGGTCAGCCCTTCCTCGCCGTGCCAAGCGGCTTCGGCGACGCTGTGGACGACTGTGCAGATCCAGCAGTCCCGCGCGGGAACGAAGGCGTTCGACGGCTGACGCGTGCGCGAGCACGGCGAGGTGGGATCGTCCGCGGCAGAGATGACGGGTCCTCCGGCTTTCCCGCACCGGCGGGGCCATCGAGGACGACCGCGAAAGAAGGGGCGGCAGCTTCGACCCCGCCGACACGCGTATACGTCGTCGACAACGGGCCGAAGGTCTCGCCCACCCGCGCTGCAACGATCGCGGGTCCAGCCACCGGGAACCCGAAACCGGGTTCCAGTGTGTCGACGACTGGTGTCTCAGGGCTACTCCCCTTCGCAAAGGTTCACCCTACACCGATCTGCGAACGTGCGGCGATCGGTCAACGCGGCGCCGAGCCCCCCCCTTGCCGACATGAACCGCCGGGACCTGTCACGGGTCCGCACCCGCGCCGCCGGCGCTTGCCGAATCCCGGTCGACACCCCGGTTACCGCAGGTCACAGGGCTGGCGAGCCGCGATCACGCCTGGGTCGCGGTTGAGTCTCACAGACGATCAAGCCTTGAAATCATTCTTAGGTAAGCCTCACCTAAGCATCTCTGTGAATGTTCTAGGAGTCCCCTGTGTCTGCGCTGTCCCCGGAGTCGTCCGCAACCCCCCAGGAAGCGCGCTCCCGGCAACTGGGGCTGTACGACACGTGGTGGACACTCACGGCTGCCGCGATCGCCGCATGCCTGTGCCTGTCGGCGTGCACGTGGATATCCCTGCACCTACGGGTGGACGCCGACCTCCACGCCGTGGCGCTCTTCGTCCACCTGGCCTCGCTCGTGCTCGGTTTCGGAGCCGTACTGGTGGCCGACTACTACGCACTCCTGTACCTGATGGGCCGGTGCACGTTTCACGACGCACTGAACAGCGCGGGCCGCCTCCACTTCCCGATCTGGGCCGGCCTCGCGGGTCTGGTGGCCAGCGGCGTGATGCTCCACCCGAACCTGGATTCCACCCCCACGCGCGTCAAGCTCGGGCTGGTGCTGCTCCTCACCCTCAACGGCCTGCAGGCCGGCCTCCTGAACAGGCGGATGACGCAGCAGGGCACCGCCGCCCTCACCCCACGCCTCATTTCCTGGGGTGCGTCGACCGCGCTGATCTCCCAGGTCTGCTGGTGGGGCGCCGTGATTATCGGGTTCCGCAACAGCCAGCGCTAGGAACCATCCGGCTGACCATGCGACCGCCTCGGGCCGGGACCGCAGCCGTTGCCGACTCGAGCAAGTCCACAACACCAGGCTCACGAGCTCGGGGACGCCGATACCAGCCCCTCCCCTGGGCTGCTCCCGGGTCATTGCAGCAGAGCCCTGACGGTCAGGAGCCCTGCGCCGGCGCGGAGGTGCGGGGACATCTGTTCGGAAGATCAATGCTTGAAGGCACTCACGTCTCCGGGCTCGGTCTCCAGCGCCTCGCGGTCGAATTTCAGCATGAAGAGCAGGAACAGCCCGCCCGCGACGAGCAAGCCGACCACGAGAACCAGAAGCAGTTCGAGATAACTCTGAGGGAAGCCAGCAACGCGATGAACGCCAGGCCGAACTGACCAGAGAAGGTCAAGCAACCGGCCGCTACGTGGAGGCGTGATCAGCCGCCCCCTGGACAGCGGGGATCAGGTCTGCGATCCGTTCGAGCTGGTCACGCTGGGAGTGCAGGTCCAGGGCACCGAGGCGGGCGACGATGTGCCGAGCACCGGCGGCGACGTACCGTCCTAGTTGCTCAAGCACCTGGTCCGCGGAGCCGGTGACAACTGCCTGGATCTTTTCCAGCTCTTCCAGTGGCATTCCGTATGTGGCCCGCGCGTAGTCGTCCAGTGCCCGACGGCCGCTCTCGATGTCGTTGTCGATCCGTACCGAGACGAATAGTGCGGGGGTGATGTCCTCGGTCGCACGTCCGGCGTCGGCCGCCGCTTCGTGGACGTTGCGGAGGCCGGATGCGTAGTCGGCGGGGTCAGGCGGGTAGGGCAGCCATCCGTCGTACAGTCGGCCGGTGCGGGCCAGCGCTGCGGGTGTCGCGCCGCCGAGCCAGATGGGTGGGCCGCCAGCGCGGGACGGCCTGGTCGTGGGCGGGATGTCATCGAACCGGAGGATCTCGCCGTGGAAGGCGTCGGCGCCGTCCCACAGGGCCCGCCACAGCGCGACAGTCTCGTCCAGGCGGGCGAAGCGCCTTTCCCACGGCAGCTCGGACAGCGTGTAGAGGGGTCGCCCGAATCGGCCGGGGAAGCCGGCGCCGACGGTCACGGTGAGTCTGCCACCGGACAGCAGGTCGATCGACGCAAGTGACTGCGCGGCCTGGATCGGCCGACGGAGGAACGGCATCAGTGCAGCTGTGCCCAGCGTCACGGTCTCGGTCACCGGGGCGAGTGCGGCCAGCATCGTGAGCGCCTCGATGCGCGGGCTGATCAGGGAGTCGTTGGCGAAGAGCGAGGAGAAGCCCGAGCGTTCGGCGTACCGGCCGAAGGCAATCAGCTCGCGGGGGTCGCCGGCAGCGCCCCACTGGGCGGTTCCGGTCGGAAGTAGTACACCGATGTCCATGTCGGCAATGTTCACGACCGGTACGAGTAGCGACAATTCCCTGCGGGGAATGGCCTGGGACCCTCCGCCGCCGTTACAACAGGTCCGTGGACTTTCCTCGTACGCTTCGTGAACGTCGTACCCGCCGTCATGTCAGCCAGCTCGACCTGGCGCTGCGAGCGGGCACCACCCAGCGCCACCTCAGCTTCATTGAATCCGGCAGGTCTGTCCCGGGCCGGAACATGGTCGTGCGCCTGGCCGAGTCGCTGGAGCTGCCGCTGCGGGAGCGCAACGAGCTGCTGCTGGCCGCCGGGTACGCGCCCGCCTACCCGGAGAGCTCACTGGACGATCCGGTGCTGGCCCCCGTGCGCACGGCGATCGACCACATCCTCCGCGGGCATCTGCCGTATCCGGCGCTGGTCGTGGACCGGGGCGGTGGCCTGATCGCCGCGAACACCGCATTCGACCTGATCACCGAGGGTGTGGCCCCCGAGCTGATGGGTCCGGGCACGAACATTTACCGCCTTGCGCTGCATCCCGACGGCCTGGCCCCCCGTATCCTCAACCTCGCCGAGTGGGCGCGCCACGTCTTGGTGCGCCTCGGCCACCTGGAGGAGTTGCGCGCCGAGCTCACCGGGTACGTTCCCGAGCTGGGGCCGTCCGCCGGGCAACTCGGTTTCGCGGTGCCGCTCCGCCTGCGGTCCTCGTACGGTGAGCTGCGCCTGATGACGACTGTGACGACCTTCGCCACCGCCGTCGACGTGACGCTTGCCGAGCTGAAGCTGGAGGCGTTCCTGCCGGCCGACCCGGCGACGGCCGAGGCTCTCTCAGCAGCCGCCGGGGCAATGGCTTGCGCTGCCGCCGGTCAGGAGCCCGGGAACATGTAATCGGTCTTGATGCGGCCGTTGTCGTCGAGTACGAGCATGTCCGAACCGCCACCCACCACGTCGCCGGTTGCGGTGGACACCGCCTCCCAGCCGATCCTGACCACGCCATCGAGACGTATCGCACCGGGGCGCGCCCGGAAGGCGAATCCCTGTTTCTCGACGAACCGCTCGTAGCTTCGCGCCACTCGGGTCTCGATGGCGTCGTATCCCTGAGCCTCCAGAGTCGGGTGGTCGAAGCCGAGTTCCGCGGCGGTCTCCCGTATCTCCGCAGGCGGGTGAAGGATGTGGGTGCCGTCCTCGGCCCAGAGTCGCTCGATGGCCGCGCGGCGCTCTGCGGCGTCGGGCACATTCCATTGAGCCATGTAGCGGTCGGCCGGCTGCTGCGGGTCGATCTCGATCATCTTCGTCTCCTTGCCCGGGCAGGTCCATTCGGACCAGATCCTGTGGGGCGCTGTGGAGACCGGCAACTCCCTGTAGGGAATGGGCCTTTCAAGTCAGAGGCAACAGCGGTCATGCGTAGTCTCAGCGAAATGATCACTACATGAGTGGTGTGATCACGACGTCGGAACCGTCCTGGACAGCTCCGTTCGCTGGGCTGAGCCCGCCGGCCTTCGGCAAGCTGGTGGCCCGGCTGCGGCGCGAGGGCGCCGACGCGTCCGGCCGGGGACGACCGTGGAAGCTGTCGTTGGAGGACCAAGTGCTGCTGGTGACGGCGTACTGACGAACGAACCTGACACTGCGGCAGCTGGCCCTGCTGTTCGGGGTGTCGAAGTCTGCGGCCGACCCGATCGCCGGACGCAGGGACTCACGGCTGTCGAACGCCAACGAGCCCCCTTTCCCGGTCAGGAAAGGGGGCTCGCAGGGTCATACAGTCATGCACGAGCCGATACAGGCCTCAGACCCACTCCACCTCAGAGACGATGCAGAGCGAAGTCTCAGGGCTCGGCAGCGGCGTCCGGAGGGGTGCCGACGGCGCCGACGGGCGAGGTGCCGAGACGCCGGCCTCAGCCAACGCAGCCGCCACCTCGTCCTCGCTAGCCCCCGCCAGCGCCTCAATCACCCGATCGGGTGTCTCGCTGACGTCAGTGAGAGTGACCGCTCGGCGCCGGAGCCCCGTTCTTGACCGTCAGAGGCAGCAGCTTCTTGCCCGTCGGGCCGATCTGGATGCTCGTGTCCATCTGCGGACAGACGCCACAGTCGAAGCACGGAGTCCAGCGGCAGTCCTCGACCTCTGTCTCGTCGAGGGAGTCCTGCCAGTCCTCCCAGAGCCAGTCCTTGTCGAGGCCCGAGTCGAGGTGGTCCCAGGGCAGGACCTCCTCGTAGGTGCGCTCGCGGGTGGTGTACCAGTCGACGTCGACGCCGAAGGCGGGGAGCGTCTTGTCGGCGCAGCGCATCCAGCGGGCGTACGAGAAGTGCTCGCGCCAGCCGTCGAAGCGGCCGCCGTCCTCGTAGACGGCGCGGATGACGGAGCCGATGCGGCGGTCGCCGCGGGAGAGCAGGCCCTCGACGATGCCCGGCTTGCCGTCGTGGTACCGGAAGCCGATCGAGCGGCCGTACTTCTTGTCGCCGCGGATCTTGTCGCGGAGCTTGGTGAGGCGGGCGTCCGTGTCCTCGGCGGAGAGCTGCGGCGCCCACTGGAAGGGGGTGTGCGGCTTGGGGACGAAGCCGCCGATGGAGACCGTGCAGCGGATGTCGTTCTGGCCGGAGACCTTGCGGCCCTCGGCGATCACGTTCATCGCCATGTCGGCGATCTGCATGACGTCGTCGTCCGTCTCCGTCGGCAGGCCGCACATGAAGTACAGCTTCACCTGGCGCCAGCCGTTGCCGTACGCGGTGGAGACGGTCCGGATGAGGTCCTCTTCCGAGACCATCTTGTTGATGACCTTGCGCATGCGCTCGGAGCCGCCCTCGGGGGCGAAGGTCAGGCCCGAGCGCCGGCCGTTGCGGGTCAGTTCGTTGGCCAGGTCGACGTTGAAGGCGTCCACGCGGGTGGAGGGGAGGGACAGGCCGATCTTGTCCTCCTCGTACCGGTCGGCCAGACCCTTGGCGATGTCGCCGATCTCCGAGTGGTCGGCGGAGGACAGGGAGAGCAGGCCGACCTCCTCGAAGCCCGTCGCCTTGAGGCCCTTCTCCACCATCTCGCCGATGCCCGTGATGGAGCGCTCGCGCACCGGGCGGGTGATCATGCCCGCCTGGCAGAAGCGGCAGCCGCGGGTACAGCCGCGGAAGATCTCCACCGACATGCGCTCGTGGACGGTCTCCGCGAGGGGCACCAGGGGCTGCTTCGGGTAGGGCCACTCGTCGAGGTCCATGACGGTGTGCTTGGACACGCGCCACGGGACGCCCGACTTGTTCGGGACCACGCGGGCGATCCGGCCGTCGGGGAGGTACTCGACGTCGTAGAAGGCCGGGATGTAGACGCTGCCCGTCTTCGCCAGGCGGAAGAGGACCTCCTCGCGGCCTCCGGGGCGGCCCTCCGCCTTCCAGGCGCGGATGATCTCCGTCATGTCGAGCACGGCCTGCTCGCCGTCGCCGATGATCGCCGCGTCGATGAAGTCGGCGATCGGCTCGGGGTTGAAGGCCGCGTGACCGCCCGCGAGGACGATCGGGTCGTCGAGCGTGCGGTCCTTGGACTCCAGCGGGATGCCGGCCAGGTCGAGGGCGGTCAGCATGTTCGTGTAGCCCAGCTCCGTGGAGAAGGACAGGCCGAACACGTCGAAGGCCTTCACCGGGCGGTGGCTGTCCACGGTGAACTGCGGGACCCGGTGCTCGCGCATCAGTTCCTCGAGGTCCGGCCAGACGCTGTACGTGCGCTCGGCGAGCACGCCCTCGCGCTCGTTCAGCACCTCGTAGAGGATCATGACGCCCTGGTTGGGCAGGCCGACCTCGTAGGCGTCGGGGTACATCAGGGCCCAGCGGACGTCACACGACTCCCAGGGCTTGACCGTGGAATTGAGCTCTCCGCCGACGTACTGGATCGGCTTCTGCACATGCGGGAGCAGAGCTTCGAGCTGTGGGAAGACCGACACGGCGGTTTCGGCAGGCATCTCGCGAACCTTCGTGAGCTGATGGTGGGGGTGACCATCTAGCGTAACGCGACCGGAGGGGGCCGCCGCACCGCCGGACGGACACCGGGCGCCGGCCTCCCCTGCCCACCCCCGCTCCGGCCTGCGGCGACGCGCTCAGACCGCCGCCTGTGTCTCGATCTTCTCCCAGGTCCCCGGCAGCGCCGCCTCGGCCTCGGCGGCGCGCTGCTCCTCACGGCCGTAGAGCACCCCGTACGTGAACGAGCTCTCCCGCGCCGCGTGGGCCAGGGCGGCCAGTTCCCGCAGGGCTTCCCTGGTCATCACGCTGTCCTGGTGGTCGCCGAGGAGGCTCTGGAGCGACTTCATCGACTTGACCAGGCCGGCGGCCGGTCCGCCCAGGGCCGGGGCCGCGGCCTCGGCGGCGTAGCGGGTGCGCTTGGCCTTCTTGCGGGCCTCGTGCATCGCGTGGTCACGGTCGGTGCCCGACGGCCGGTCGAGGGCCTGCTCGACGAGGTCGGAGACCTTTCCGAAGTCCTTGCGGACGGCCTTGGCGATCACCTTGGCGGGGTCGCCCCCGGCCGCCTTGAGCAGCGGCGGGTCGGTCACGAGCGCGTCGAGCGCGGCCAGCAGCGCGAGGTAGCGCTTCCCGTCCAGGACCGCGATCAGGCGGCGCCGGGAGCCGCCGTGGCGGGCGTGCGCCCAGGTGCGCAGGCGGGTGCGGACGGGTCCGGAGAGCAGGGTGCGGGGCAGTCGGCCGAGGGACTCGGTGAGCCGCTCGGTGAGGACTTCCTGGTCGCGGTCGACGCCGAGCTCGCCTGCCAGCCATTTCAGCTCGTCGCCGATCGGGTCGGTGACGGTGCGGTCGAGGATCTTCCCGTACGAGCGGAAGGTGCTGCGCATCCGGCGGGTGGCGACGCGCATGCTGTGGACGGAGTCGGGGAGGTCGCGGCGGACGGCGGGGTCGAGTTCGACGATGGCGTCGTACTGGGCGCTGAGGTAGGCCAGGACGTGGTCGCCCGCGGTGGCCGGGTCCTTGCGGGGGGCGGGCTTCTTGGCGCGCTTGCCGGTCGTGCTCAGCGCCTTCGCCAGTTTGGAGGACGAGGCGGAGCGGCTCAGGCCGGCCTTGCGGAGCTTCTTCTCGACCTTGTCGAGGAAGGCGGGGTCGCCGTCGTCGGCGAGTTCCACCTCGAGTTCGGTCCATTCGGCGGTGCCGTCGCCGCCGAGCCGGTCCGCGCGGACGCGGTCGAGGCTGACCTCGGCGAGCAGGGCGCCGGAGTCGTCGACGAGGTGGCGGATGTCACGGGCGGACCGCAGCCGTACGAGGGGGACGAGTTCGGCGTCGCGGACGCGGGACCGGACGAGGCCGGTGATGGCGCGGGGCACGGTGTCGGAGAGGGGTGCCTGGATCTCGTCGCGCACGCCCTCGGAGACGGGGAGTTTCAGGTGCCAGCCGGCGTCGTCGCCGCCGGTGCGGCGGCGCAGGGTGAGGGAGGCGGTGGCGAGTCGCTGGTCGGGGGTGTCGTAGTAGGTGGCGTCGAGTTCGGCGACACCCTTGTCGACGACGCGCGCGACGCCCGGGACGCCGCTCAGGTCCGGCATCTCGGTACCGCCGCCGGCCGCGGGACCTTCGTACTTGCGCTCGATCTCGCGCTTCGTGTCCGCCATCTCTCTCCTTGCGCGGGAATTCCGGCCTTCAGGCCGGGCGGGAAACCCATCCGCAGTGCCGGACGGCGCAGTACGTTTTGCATCTGCCTCCGGCAGCGGTCAGGGCTTGGCCGTCATGAAACTCCTCGGAGTCGAGTGAGAAGCTCCCTTGTCCACGAGGGGGAGGAGTCACGAACCGAATCTAGACGCGTTTGCGGGCCGCGGGCAGTACCCAATCGGCCCTGGCTTGGCCACAGGCCGTCTTTTTCCCGTTGGGCCGGGTGTCACCTCGTGTTCTCCGAGGCGGCACCCGGCCTTCGGTGTCGCTGGCCGGCTAGGCCGACATCGGGCGCTGCACCCTGATCGACTGAAGGAGTCCGATCGCGACCCAGACCGCGAACATGGAGGATCCTCCGTAGGACACGAACGGGAGAGGCAGACCGGCGACCGGCATGATCCCGAGGGTCATGCCGACGTTCTCGAACGACTGGAACGCGAACCAGGCGATGATCCCGGCGGCGACGATCGTGCCGTACAGCTCGGTCGTCTCGCGGGCGATGCGGCAGGCGCGCCACAGGACGATGCCGAGGAGCAGCAGGATCAGGCCCGCGCCCACGAAGCCCAGTTCCTCACCCGCGACCGTGAAGACGAAGTCCGTCTGCTGCTCGGGGACGAACTGGCCGGTCGTCTGTGAGCCGTGGCCGAGGCCGGTGCCGAAGAGGCCGCCGGAACCGATGGCGATCCGGGCCTGGTTGGTGTTGTAGCCGACGCCGGCCGGGTCGAGTTCGGGGTTGGCGAAGGCCGCGAAGCGGTTGATCTGGTACTCGTCGAGGACCTGCAGCCGCCAGGCGGCGACCGCGCCGAGGGCACCCGCGCCGATGAGGCCGAACACCCAGCGGTTGGAGGCGCCGGAGGAGAGCAGCACGCCGAGCACGATGACGACCGCGACCATGATCGTGCCGAGGTCGGGCATGAGCAGCACGATCACCATCGGGACGGCCGCGAGACCCAGCGCCTGCAGCACCGTGCGGTGGTCGGGGTACTGCTTGTCTCCCGCGTCCACCCGTGTGGCCAGCAGCATCGCCATGCCCAGGATGATCGTGATCTTGATGAACTCGGCGGGCTGGAGCGACAGGCCGCCGGCGACGAGCCAGTTGCGCTGGCCGTTGATCGTCTCGCCGAGCGGGGTCAGCACCAGCAGGATCATGAAGACCGAGATCCCGTACAGGATCGGTACGGCCGTGCGCAGGGTGCGGTGGCCGAGCCAGATCGTGCCGATCATCAGGGCGATGCCGATGCCGGTGTTCATCAGATGGCGGATGAGGAAGTAGTACGGGTCGCCCTGGTTGATCTCGGTGCGGTTGCGGGTCGCCGAGTAGACGAGGGCCGCGCCGATCACCGAGAGCGCGACGGCCGACAGCAGTATCGGCCAGTCGAGCCTTCGGGTGATCGAGTCGCGGGCGAACAGCCGTGTCCAGCCCGCGCGCTCGGGTCCGTACCGGGAGACGGAGAAGTTGTTGGCTCCGGTCATGTCAGGATCCTCAGTGCCTTGGTCGCCGCCCTCGTCATGTCAGGATCCTCTTTCCCCGCCCCTTCGGCGGGCGGGCCGTACGCCGCCGGGTGACGCGGTTGGCGGTGTTGGGCGAGGCGGTGGTACCGGCGGGCAGGTCCGGGTTCGTGGTGCTGTCCTTCGGGGCCTGGCTGAGCTGCTGGTCCTTGGCCGGGTCCTTGGAGATGGCCGGGGCCTCGATCGTGCCGTCGGTCTGGATCTTCGGCAGGCCCTTCTGCGGGGTGGGCAGGAGGGCGTTCTTCTTGTCGATGCTGCCGTCGGCGGCGACGCCGTAGAGCGCGTTGTAGATCTTGCGCACGGCCTCACCGGACGCTCCCGAACCCGTACCGGCCTGGGAGATCGTCATGATGATCGCGTAGTCCTTGGAGTACGTGGCGAGCCAGGACGTCGTCTGCTTGCCGTAGACCTCGGCGGTACCGGTCTTGGCGTGCAGCGGGATCTTGTCCTGCGGCCAGCCGCCGAACTTCCAGGCGGCGGTACCCCGGGTGACGACGCCCGCGAAGGCCTCGTTCATGCCCTTGAGCGTCGCCTTGCTGACCGGCAGCTTGCCGTTGACCTTCGGCTTGATCTCCTGGACGGTCCTGCCGTCGGCGCTGACGATCGCCTTGCCGATGGTCGGCGCGTACAGGGTGCCGCCGTTGGAGACCGCGGAGTAGATGGCGGCTTCCTGGACGGGCGTGACGAGGGTGTCACCCTGGCCGATGGAGTAGTTGATCGAGTCGCCCTCGCGCATCTTGTTGCCTTCGAGGCAGTTCTCGTACTCGATCTGCTGGACGTAGGTGCCGCCCTTCTTGCCGGTCTTGCACCAGGCGTCCTTGTTCGCCTTCCAGTAGTCCTGCTTCCACTTGCGGTCCGGGACGCGGCCGGTGACCTCGTTGGGGAGGTCGATGCCGGTCTCCTGGCCGAGCCCGAACTGGTGGGCCGTCTTGTAGAAGTAGTCCTTGGGGGTCTTCTTCGGGTTGATACCGCCGTCCTTCTTCCACTCGTTGTCGGCGAGTCCGTAGAAGACGGTGTCGCAGGAGACCTCCAGCGCCCGGCCGAGCGAGATCGGGCCGAAGCTCTCCCCCTCGAAGTTCTTGAAGACCTGGCTGCCGACGGAGTACGAGCTGGTGCACGGGTAGTGCCCGTTGAAGGCGTATCCGGCCTGGACCGCGGCGGCGGTGGAGACCACCTTGAACGTCGATCCGGGCGCCGACTGACCCTGTATGGCGCGGTTCAGCAGCGGGTAGTTGGACTTCTTGCCGGTGAGCGCCGCGTAGTCCTTGCCGGAGATGCCGCCGACCCAGGCGTTCGGGTCGTACGTCGGCTGGGAGGCCATGGCGACGACGCGGCCGGTCTTGGCCTCCATGACCACGACCGCGCCGGAGTCGGCCTTGTAGTTCTCGCCGGTGATCTTGTCGAACTGGGTCCGGGCGACCTTCATCGCGTAGTTCAGCTCGTACTCGGCGACGCGCTGGACGCGGGCGTCGATGCTGGTGACGAGGTTGGCGCCGGGTTCGGCCTTGTCGGCCTTGGCCTTGCCGATGACCCGGCCGAGGTTGTCGACCTCGTAGCGGGTGACGCCGGCCTTGCCGCGCAGGGCCTTGTCGTACTCGCGCTCCAGGCCGGAGCGGCCGACCTGGTCGGAGCGGAGGTAGGGCGAGTCGGTGTCCTTGGCCTTGGTGATCTCGTCGTCGGTGACGGGCGAGAGGTAGCCGAGCACCTGCGCGGTGTTGGCCTTGCCGGGGGCGGCGTAACGGCGCACGGCCTCCGGCTCGGCGGTGATGCCGGGGAAGTCCTCGGAGCGCTCGCGGATCTGGAGGGCCTGGCGCGCGGTGGCCTTGTCGGTGATGGGGATCGGCTGGTAGGGCGAGCCGTTCCAGCACGGCTGCGGCGTCTTGGCGTCGCAGAGGCGGACCTTCTGGATGACGTCCTGGGGCTTGAGGCCGAGGACTCCGGCGAGCTTGGTGAGGACGGCCTTGCCGTCGTCCGCCATCTTCATCAGGTCGGTGCGCGAGGCGGAGACCACGAGCCGGGTCTCGTTGTCGGCGATCGGGACGCCCCGGGCGTCGAGGATCGAGCCGCGTACGGCGGGCTGGACGACCTGCTGGACGTGGTTGCCGGAGGCTTCCTTGGCGTATTCGTCGCCGTTGCGGATCTGGAGGAACCAGAGGCGTCCGCCGAGGGTGCCGAGGAGGGAGAGTACGAGGATCTGGATGACGACGAGCCGGATCTGGACACGTGGGGTCCGGCCGGTCTCGGGAATGTTGGTCATGGGCGCGGCCCATCCGCTGGAAGGGTGGTGGTGGGCGACGGGTGGGCGTTGGTCACTGCTGCTGCCTCCCCCTCTCAGTGCGTGTACGAGTCATACGAGTCATACGAGTACACGGCGAACCTGTGCGCGGTGACCTGGCGGCCGGTCACGTCACGTGCCGTCCGGGGCGCTTGGGCTCTTCGCCGGACGGGCGGCGTCGCTGTCGTCACAGTCGCTTGACCCCCTTGATGCGTCCGGCACGGGCGACCCGCGCCTTGGCCGCCTTCACGCGCAGTCCGCCGCGCTGGCTGCCGATGCGCAGGCCGGTGCCGGAGGACAGCCAGCCCGAGGAGACGTCCGCCGTCTTGGAGGCCGAACCGCCGTCGGCGAGCGGATCGTTCTCGGCCCGCCGGGCCAGCGCCATCAGTACCGGCACGACGAAGGGCGCGAGCAGCAGGTCGTAGAGGGCGGCCGTGACGAGCAGGCTGCTGAGCCCGACGTGGCGGGCGGCGGTGTCGCCGACGAGCGCGCCGACGCCCGCGTAGAGCACGGTGGAGCCGATCGCGGCGGCGACGACCACGATCATGGGTCCGGTGGCCGACTTGAGCCTGCCGTTCTCGGGCTTGGCGAGGCCGGCGAGATAGCCGACGACGCAGAGCACGAGGGCGTAGCGTCCGGCGGCGTGGTCGGCGGGCGGGGCGAGGTCGGAGAGCAGACCCGCGCCGAAGCCGATGAGCGCGCCGCCGACATGGCCGTAGACCAGGGCGAGGGCGAGCACGGTCAGCAGCACCAGGTCGGGGACGGCACCCGGGAGATGGAGTCGGGCGAGGACGCTCACCTGGATCACCAGGGCGACGACCACCAGGGTGACGGAGAGCAGCATCCGGTTGAAACGCATGGGATTCGGCTCCTCCTGCTTACTGCTGCTGGCCGAGGTCGGTGGCGCTCGCCGAGGGGGTGACCGTCACGGTCACGGTCGGCGTGGGCGTCGGTTTGGGTTTGGGTGGCAGCACGGTGTCGCGCGGGTCGCTCTTGGGGGCCGCGACGACGACGCCGACGATGTCGAGCTTGGTGAACGAGACGAACGGCGTCACGTAGATCGTGCGGGTCAGGTCGCCGCCGGAGGGGTCGACCCGGGAGACGACACCGACGGGGACGCCGGGCACGAACGGCTTGTCGGACTGCGAGCCGAAGGTGACCAGCCGGTCGCCCTTCTTGATCCTCGCCTTGGCGTTGAGGAGTTCGACGCGCAGCGGGCGGTCGCCCTGCCCCGAGGCGAAGCCGAGTTCGTCGGTCGACTCCATGCGGGTGCCGACGGTGAAGTCGGGGTCGTTGGCGAGGAGCACGGTCGCGGTGTCGGGGCCGACGGTGGTGACCCGGCCGACCAGTCCGTCGCCGTTCAGGACGGTCATGTCGCGCTGGATGCCGTCGTTGGCGCCGACGTCGATGGTGACGGTCCAGGAGAAGCCCTGGGCCGCCCCTATGGCGATCACTTCGGCGCCCTTGATGCCGTACTGGCCCTCGCCCGCCACCTTGATCATCTTGTCGAGCTGCTTGAGGCGGCTGCGGTTGCGGTCGTCGCTGCCGAGCTTCGCCTTCAACGCCGCGTTGTCGTGCTCCAGTTGGGCGACGCGGTCGTGCCGTTCGCCCGAGTCACGGACCGCGGAGATCGCATTGCCGACGGGGTCGACCGCGGACGCCACCCCGTTCTCGATCGGGCCGAAGACCGTCGCGGCGGCCTGGCGGGCACCGTCGACCGGTGAGTCCTGCCCGCCGCGGATGTCCACCGTGATCAGTGCGAACGCGATGGCGATCAGCAGCACCAGGAGCAGCCGGCTCTCTCGTGTGTCCCTCACGTGCGGCGGCCGTGCCTTCCTCGTCGTATTGGGTCAACAGGGGCGCGCCCTGGGCGAAAAGGATGCCCACGGGTGCGATGAGGCTGGAGTGGGAGGTGTGACGGGGTGGCTGTTATGGGGGAGGTTATGACTCTATGTCGCAGGAGTTTATGCCTCCATACCAACGATCCGCCGCACGAGAAGGGCTGATCTCGTACGGCGGAATCGAAGCGTTACCTCATCTGCGGGGCTGGGCGTCCAGGACCTGCTGGAGCGCCTCGAACTCCTCGACACACTTGCCGGAGCCGAGCGCCACGCTGTCGAGCGGGTCCTCCGCGATGTGGATCGGCATGCCGGTCTCGCGGCGCAGCCGCTCGTCCAGGCCGCGCAGCAGTGCTCCGCCACCGGTCAGGACGATGCCCCGGTCCATCACGTCGCCGGAGAGCTCGGGCGGGCACTTGTCGAGCGTCGTCTTCACGGCGTCGACGATCGCGTTGACCGGCTCCTCGATCGCCTTGCGGACCTCCGACGCCGAGATGACGACCGTCTTGGGCAGTCCGGAGACCAGGTCCCGGCCGCGGATCTCGGTGTGCTCCTCGGTGTCGAGCTCGTACGCCGAACCGATCGTGAGCTTGATCTGCTCGGCCGTCCGCTCACCGAGAAGGAGGCTGTACTCCTTCTTGATGTACTGGATGATCGCGTTGTCCAGCTCGTCGCCCGCGACGCGGATGGACTGGGCGGTGACGATGCCGCCGAGCGAGATGACCGCGACCTCCGTGGTGCCGCCGCCGATGTCCACCACCATGTTGCCCGTGGCCTCGTGGACCGGCAGACCGGCGCCGATGGCCGCGGCCATGGGCTCCTCGATGATGTGCACCTGGCGGGCGCCGGCCTGGGACGACGCCTCGATGACGGCACGGCGCTCGACGCCCGTGATGCCGGAGGGCACACAGACGACGACACGGGGACGGGCGAGATAGCGACGCTTGTGGATCTTCAGGATGAAGTAGCGGAGCATGCGCTCGGTGATCTCGAAGTCGGCGATGACGCCGTCCTTCAGCGGGCGCACGGCAACGATGTTGCCCGGCGTCCGCCCGATCATCTTCTTGGCTTCCGCGCCCACCGCGAGGATCCCGCCGGTGTTGGTGTTGATCGCGACGACGGACGGCTCGTTGAGTACGATCCCTCGACCCCTGACGTACACCAGCGTGTTGGCGGTCCCGAGGTCGACAGCCATGTCACGGCCGATGAACGACATTGAGTTCCCCATCAGGATTCGTCTGGCCTTCCCAAACGGAGCTTTGACGGCTTTTTAGGGACGGCGCGAGGTTGGTGCAGCGACGTGAACGCTTCCATCGTAGACGCGCCTGCACGAACACTGCGCGAGGGTCTTGGCCATTGTCGGCAGATGGCGGAGCGACTCGCTTGTGGAGACGGTCCATCGGGGTCACGGGTTCCCTCGATCAGCGCGCATATGCCACGGGACGGCCGGATTTTTCACGGCCGTCCCAGGTCAGACCGTCGCGGTCGCGCTGACGCAGTCTCAGAAAATTCTTTGAAAAATGTACTGCCCGGGGTGCTCCGGAGCTCGCCCGGACGGCCTCGGCGAGGCCGTCCGTGATCTCGGCGAGGCCGTCCGTACGCGAGACCGTGACCGTCCGTGCACGCGGACGCCCCGCGGAGCCGTCGTCCGTACGCTCAGGCGCGGCCGGGGAAGAAGATCTTCACCTCGCGCTCGGCGGACTCCTCGGAGTCGGAGGCGTGGATCAGGTTCTCGCGGACGATCACGCCGAAGTCACCGCGGATGGAACCGGGGGCGGCGGCGATCGGGTCGGTCGGGCCGGCCAGGGCGCGCACGCCCTCGATGACCCGCTCGCCCTCGACGATCAGGGCCACGACCGGGCCGGAGGCCATGAACTCCACCAGCGGCTCGTAGAAGGGCTTGCCCTTGTGCTCGCCGTAGTGCTGCTCCAGCGTGTCCTGGTCCAGGGCCCGCAGCTCCAGCGCGGTGATCTGCCAGCCGGCCTTGCGCTCGATACGGCTGATGATCTCGCCGGTCAGGCCGCGACGGACGGCGTCGGGCTTGAGGAGGACGAGGGTGCGCTGGCTCACGGGAAAGCTCCTTCGGATCACACTGGTGCGGATTACCGAGGCTACAGGGCGTGTCCTGGTGGCTGTCACACAGCGTCAGGTGCTAGGGCGTGTCCGCAAAGTCGCGTCGTCCGCCCGGAGGGCGGGCCCGGCGGCGTCTGGTGCGTGCTCTCGGCGTGCCGGGCGAAGGCCCTCGTACTGGACGTACTTGGGTCTTCGCCCGGTGCGGCGAGTGGGGGTGCCCCCTGCTCGAAGAGCTTGGGGGAGCGTGCCAGGCGTCGCCGGGCAGGCGCGATTTTGCGGACACGCCCTAGGGGCCCACGCTTCCGTCCGCCGGTGCCGCGCGCCCGCGCGCCCCACGGCCGGTACCACGCGCCCCTCACGGGGGCGGTGCGGGCTCCGTACACCACCTGTACGGGCGCGCCCGTACAGGCCGGTGACGGAGGGGCGGGGACGGCTCGCCACCGGCACCCGCCCGCGCCCGGCTACGCCGGGTTGCCGCCCGGCTCGCCCTGCGCCGGGCCCTGCGCCTGCGCGGCGAACCTGGCCTTGGCCTCGTCGATCTTCCGCCCGTAGTGGACCGAGGCCCACCACAGGGCGGCGAAGGCCGCGCCGAGGATGAACATCGAGGGCACGACGAACCCGCCGGCGATCAGCAGGATCTGGAGCGCCCAGCCGAGCTGGACACCGCCGGGCCGCGTGATCATGCCGCACAGCAGCACGCTCAGCGCCATCAGGACCCCGCAGACCGTCCAGACCGTGGCCGTGGACAGATCGGGTTCCTTCATGGCGACGAGGCCGGCGAAGCCGATGACGAAGAACTCGCCGATCAGCGTGGAAGCACAGAGCGTACGCACGAGAGTCAGCCCCTCCCCAGGAGCAGTCGGACCTCGCCGACCGTGATGACGGATCCGGTGACCAGGACGCCCCCGCCCGCGTACTCGCCCTCTTCCTCGGCGAGCGTGATCGCGGCCTCCAGGGCGTCGTCGAGCCGTGGTTCGACCTGCACCCGGTCCTCGCCGAAGACCTCGACGGCGATCCCGGCGAGCTCGTCCGCGTTCATCGCGCGATGGCTGGAGTTCTGGGTGACGACGACCTCGGCGAAGATCGGCTCGAAGGCTTCGAGCAGCCCCCGTACGTTCTTGTCGCCGCTCGCGCCGACGACGCCGATCAGCCGGCTGAAGTCGAAGACCTCGCTCACCGCCTCGGCGGTGGCGCGGGCACCCGCGGGGTTGTGCGCGGCGTCGAGCACCACGGTGGGCGAGCGGCGCACGATCTCCAGGCGGCCCGGAGAGGTGACCGAGGCGAACGCCTTGCGCACGGTGTCGATGTCGAGCCGCTGGGCGTGCGCCGAACCGACGCCGAAGAACGCCTCGACCGCGGCGAGCGCCACGGCCGCGTTGTGCGCCTGGTAGGCCCCGTGCAGCGGCAGGAAGACCTCTTCGTACTCGCCGCCGAGGCCGCGCAGCGTGAGCAGCTGCCCGCCGACCGCGATCTGCCGCCCCACGACACCGAATTCGAGGCCCTCGCGGGCCACCGTCGCGTCGACCTCGACAGCCTTCTTCAGCAGCACCTGGGCCGCGTCGACCGGCTGCTGCGCCAGGATGACGGTGGCGTCCTGCTTGACGATGCCCGCCTTCTCGGTGGCGATCTCGCCGGGTGTCCCACCGAGCCGGTCGGTGTGGTCGAGGTCGATGGGGGTCACCACGGCGACGTCCCCGTCGATGACGTTCGTGGCGTCCCAGCTGCCGCCCATGCCGACCTCGACGACGGCGACGTCCACGGGCGCGTCGGCGAAGGCGGCGTACGCCATGCCGGTCAGCACCTCGAAGAACGACAGCCGGTACTCCTGCTGCCCGTCGACCATCTCGACGTAGGGCTTGATGTCGTTGTACGTCTCGACGAACCGCTCGGCGGGGATCGGCGCCCCGTCCAGGCTGATCCGCTCGGTGATCGACTGCACGTGGGGGCTGGTGTAGCGGCCGGTGCGCAGGTCGAAGGCACCGAGCAGCGCCTCGATCATGCGGGCGGTGGAGGTCTTGCCGTTGGTGCCCGTGATGTGGATCGAGGGGTACGCGCGCTGCGGCTCGCCGAGGATGTCCATCAGCGCCGCGATCCGGCTGACGGAGGGCTCCAGCTTGGTCTCGCCCCAGCGGGTGGCGAGCTCGGCCTCCACCTCGCGCAGCGCCTTGTCGACCTCGGGGTCGGAAGGACGCCCGGGCACATCGGCCTGCGGGCCGTCACCGCCCTGGGTGCGCAGGGTACGGCTGCCGGCCTCGATCACCGCGAGGTCGGGGTCGCGGTCGGTCTCGGCCTCGACGATCTCCTCGAAGAGACCGAGCGGATCACGCTCCGAGTCGTCGGACGCGCTGCTGTCGTGCGGGGGGAGGTCGCTCACGGGGGCCAGTCTACGGAGGCGGCGGGGTGTGGGGGCGTGTGGGGCCGTGTGGGGTTTTTCGCCCCCTCCGCCCCTACCCGTCCCGTAACGGGGGCGGGGCCGGAAAGTCTTGGCCCGTCCGGCGATCGAGGACGAGGCCGTCAGGCGAAGCGGGGGTCCGGGGCAGCGCCCCCGGGAACGATGGGGGTCCCCCTGGTCGAGCGAAGCCGAGACCTTGGGGAGGGTAGGGGCGGAGGGGGCGGAGGGGGCGGAGGGGGCGGAGGGGGCGGAGAAAGGTCTGGCCGGGACGGCGGAAGGCCCCCGGGACCGAACGGTCCGGGGGCCTTCGCTCGGGCAGGGGGAGCCGCTACGCCTCGGGCAGGCGCTCCAGCTGCGCCTGGATACGGGCGATGTCCTCGTCCGCCTTGGCGAGCCGTCCGCGGATCTTGTCCACGACGTTGTCCGGGGCCTTGGCGAGGAACGCCTCGTTGCCGAGCTTGGCGTTGGCCTGGGCCTTCTCCTTCTCGGCGGCGGCGAGGTCCTTGGCCAGACGCTTGCGCTCCGCGGCGACGTCGATCGTGCCCGACAGGTCGAGCGCGACCGTGGCGCCCGCCACCGGCAGGGTCGCCGTGGCCGAGAACCTCTCGCCCTCCGGCTGGAGGCGCAGGAGCTGGCGGATGGCCGCCTCGTGCGGGGCCAGCGCGGTCCCGTCGAGGCTCAGCCGGGCGGGGACCCGCTGGCCCGGCTGGAGGCCCTGGTCGGCGCGGAAGCGGCGGACCTCCGTGATGACCTGCTGGAGCTTCTCGACCTCCCGCTCGGCGGCCTCGTCCCGGAAGCCACTGTCCTTCGGCCACTCCGCGATGACGACCGACTCGCCGCCCGTGAGGGTGGTCCAGAGGGTCTCCGTCACGAACGGGACGATCGGGTGGAGCAGCCGCAGGGTCACGTCCAGGACCTCACCGAGGACCCGGCCGGAGACCTTCGCGGGCTCGCCGCCCGCCATGAACGTCGTCTTGGACAGCTCGACGTACCAGTCGAAGACCTCGTCCCACGCGAAGTGGTAGAGCGCGTCGGAGAGCTTCGCGAACTGGAAGTCCTCGTAGAACGCGTCGACTTCGGCGATGGTCTTGTTGAGCCGGGAGAGGATCCAGCGGTCGGTCGCCGACAGCTTCTCCGACTCGGGCAGCGGACCCTCGACCGTCGCGCCGTTCATCAGCGCGAAGCGGGTGGCGTTCCAGATCTTGTTGGCGAAGTTCCGGGAGGCCTGGACCCAGTCCTCGCCGATCGGCACGTCGGTGCCGGGGTTGGCGCCGCGGGCGAGGGTGAAACGGACGGCGTCGGAGCCGTACTTGTCCATCCAGTCGAGCGGGTCGACGACGTTGCCGAAGGACTTCGACATCTTCTTGCCGCGCTCGTCGCGGACCAGGCCGGTGAGGGCGATGGTCTTGAACGGGACCTCGCCGTCCATCGCGTACAGGCCGAACATCATCATCCGGGCGACCCAGAAGAAGATGATGTCGTGGCCGGTGAGCAGGACGTCGGTCGAATAGAACTTCTGCAGGTCGGGGGTGTTCTCCGGCCAGCCCAGCGTGGAGAACGGCCACAGACCGGAGGAGAACCAGGTGTCGAGGACATCGGTGTCCTGCGTCCAGCCCTCGCCGGTGGGCGGCTCCTCGTCGGGACCGACGCAGACGATCTGCCCCTCCGGCCCGTACCAGACCGGGATGCGGTGGCCCCACCACAACTGGCGTGAGATGCACCAGTCGTGCATGTTGTCGACCCAGTCGAAGTAGCGCTTCGACATGTCGGCGGGGTGGATGGCGACCCGGCCGTCGCGGACCGCGTCACCGGCGGCCTGCGCCAGCGGGGCGACCTTGACCCACCACTGCATCGACAGGCGCGGCTCGACCGTCGTCCTGCAGCGCGAGCAGTGGCCCACGGCGTGGACGTACGGGCGCTTCTCGGCGACGATCCGGCCCTGCGAGCGCAGTGCGCCGACGATGGCGGAACGAGCCTCGAAGCGGTCGAGTCCCTCGAAGGGGCCGTGGACCGTGATGACGGCACGCTCGTCCATGACCGTGATCGACTCCAGGCCGTGACGCTGGCCGATCGCGAAGTCGTTCGGGTCATGGGCGGGGGTGACCTTGACGGCACCGGTGCCGAACTCGGGGTCGACGTGGGTGTCCGCGACGACGGGGATGGAGCGATCGGTCAGCGGCAGCTTGATCCGCTTGCCCACGAGGTGCTTGTAGCGCTCGTCGTCCGGGTGAACGGCGACGGCGGTGTCACCGAGCATGGTCTCGGCACGGGTGGTCGCCACGACGAGCGTCTCGTCGCCCTCCCCGTACTTGATGGAGACGAGTTCGCCGTCGTCATCCTGGTACTCGACCTCGATGTCCGAGATGGCGGTGAGACAGCGCGGACACCAGTTGATGATCCGCTCGGCGCGGTAGATCAGCTCGTCGTCGTACAGCTTCTTGAAGATGGTCTGGACGGCCTTGGACAGCCCCTCGTCCATGGTGAACCGCTCACGGTCCCAGTCCACACCGTCCCCGAGCCGGCGCATCTGCCCGAGGATCTTCCCGCCGTACTCCTCCTTCCACTGCCACACCCGCGCGACGAACTCCTCGCGCCCGAGGTCCTGCCGCGACTTGCCCTCTTCGGCAAGCTGCTGCTCGACCTTGTTCTGCGTGGCGATACCGGCGTGGTCCATGCCGGGGAGCCAGAGCGCCTCGTACCCCTGCATGCGCTTACGACGCGTCAGCGCGTCCATCAGCGTGTGCTGGAAGGCGTGCCCGAGGTGCAGGCTTCCGGTGACGTTCGGCGGCGGGATGACGATGGTGTAGGGAGGCTTCTCGCTCTTCGCGTCGGCGGCGAAGTAACTCCGTTCCACCCAGCGCTCGTACAGCTTCCCCTCTACCTCGGCCGGCGCGTACTGGGTCGGCAGTTCGGTGTTGGGCTCTGATGGCTGCTGCTGAGCGTTCTCGGTCACGGGATCAGTTTAGGGGCGTCACGCCCGTGTCCCGAAACGGGATTACTTCGTAACGGTGCACCCCCTGCGGACCTGGGGGCTTGACCTGTGCGTCAGGATGTCAGGAACACATAAGGCATCTAAAGGGGAACCCAGAAATGAGCTTCAACCAGCCGGGCCCGTACGGCGGGCAGCCCCAGCAGCCCGGACCCTACGGCCAGCCGGGTGGCCAGCCGGGCCCTTACGGCCAGCAGCCGCCGGCTTCCCAGCCCGGTTACGGCTACCCCCAGCAGGCTCCCCCGGCGCAGCCCGGCTACGGCTACCCGCCGCAGGCTCCCGGTGTCCCGCCGCAGACTCCCCCGTACGGCCAGCCGCCCGCCTATGGGCAGCAGCCTCCCTACGGCACGGTCCCGATGCCGCCCGAGCCGTCCGGCGGCAAGAAGAAGACGGCTCTGATCATCGGCGGCGTGGCCGTGGTGGCGGCCATCGCGGTGGGCGCGTACCTCCTGTTCGGCGGCAGCAGCAGCGGCGCCGACGTGGCCGACGACGGCCCGCACAAGCTGACGACTCCCGCGTCCGTCCTCGGTGGCGAGTACAAGA
Source organism: Streptomyces sp. NBC_00386 (assembly GCF_036063235.1). Lineage (NCBI taxonomy): Bacteria > Bacillati > Actinomycetota > Actinomycetes > Kitasatosporales > Streptomycetaceae > Streptomyces > Streptomyces sp. NBC_00386. The sequence goes on along the minus strand of NZ_CP107950.1, from coordinate 6,212,656 downwards.
AGTCCACCGACGGCAGCGACAGCAGTGGCGGCATGACCAAGGACGACCTGAAGGACGCCGAGGGCTGGGGCGTGAAGAGCCCCAAGGACGTCAACGCGGCCTACCAGTCGGGCGACAAGACCAACCCGCTGGCGATGAAGCAGATCTCGTTCGGCGGTGTCTGGGGAACCATCGACGACCCGGAGAAGGCCGTCGACAACATGTTCGCCGACATGAAGAAGAACCAGGAGAAGGAAGGCACCAAGGACGGCGAGCTCATCGGCAGCCCGAAGGCGTACACGCCGAGCGCGCTCGACGGTGCCGTCCTCAAGTGCCAGGAGATCAAGGTCAAGAACGACTCGTCGGGCACGGGTGCCGCCGGGCCGAAGGAGTTCACGATGCCGGTCTGCATCTGGGGCGACCACAGCACGCTGGGGTTCGTGATGCCGATCGACTTCGCGAGCATGATGGCAGGCAAGGGCAGCACGCCCGAGGCCGCGGCCGAGATCGCCGCGAAGCTCCGCAAGGACGTGCGGCAGAAGGTCTGACGTCACCCGCGGCAGGGCTCGACTCGTGGGGCGCGGCCATCGGGCCGGGCCCCACGCGGGCGTCGTACCGCTCCGGGTGAGACACCCCGGACCACGCTCCGGGTGAGACACCCCGGACCACGCTCCGGGTGAGACACCCCGGACGACGAAGAGGGGCGCCCGGCGATGGCTCGCCGGGCGCCCCTCTTCGCGTCTTTCGTGCGTCGTCTAGGCCGTCTTCTGCTCGCCGGGTCCGCCGCGGCGGGCGTCCCTCGGGATCAGGGTCGGGTTGACGTTGCGCAGGACCACGTCGGCGGTGATGACGACGCGGGCCACGTCCTTGCGGGACGGGACTTCGTACATCACGGCCTGGAGGACTTCCTCCATGATGGCGCGCAGGCCCCGGGCGCCGGTCTGGCGCAGGATGGCCTGGTCGGCGATGGCCTCCAGTGCCTCACGCTCGAAGTCCAGCTCCACGCCGTCGAGTTCGAAGAGGCGCTGGTACTGCTTCACCAGGGCGTTGCGCGGCTCGACCAGGATCTGGAGGAGGGCCTCGCGGTCCAGGTTGTGGACCGAGGTGATGACCGGGAGACGGCCGATGAACTCGGGGATCATGCCGAACTTGACCAGGTCCTCCGGCATGACGGCCTCGAACTGGTCCTTGGACTCCAGCTCGCGCTTCGAGCGGATCGTCGCACCGAAGCCGATGCCCTTCGCGCCGGCCCGGGACTCGATGAGCTTCTCCAGGCCCGCGAAGGCACCGCCCACGATGAACAGGACGTTCGTCGTGTCGATCTGGATGAACTCCTGGTGCGGGTGCTTGCGTCCGCCCTGCGGCGGCACCGAGGCCGTCGTGCCCTCGAGGATCTTGAGCAGGGCCTGCTGCACGCCCTCACCCGACACATCGCGCGTGATCGACGGGTTTTCGCTCTTACGGGCGACCTTGTCGATCTCGTCGATGTAGATGATCCCGGTCTCGGCCTTCTTGACGTCGTAGTCGGCGGCCTGGATCAGCTTCAGCAGGATGTTCTCGACGTCCTCGCCGACGTATCCCGCCTCCGTCAGCGCCGTCGCGTCGGCGATGGCGAACGGAACGTTCAGCATGCGCGCGAGGGTCTGGGCGAGGAGCGTCTTGCCGGAGCCCGTGGGGCCCAGCAGGAGGATGTTGGACTTCGCCAACTCGATGGCGTCCTCGCGGTTCTGGCCCGTGCTGTTCTCGCCGGCCTGGACGCGCTTGTAGTGGTTGTACACCGCGACGGAGAGGGCCTTCTTGGCCGACTCCTGCCCGACCACATACCCCTCGAGGAACTCGTAGATCTCGCGGGGCTTGGGGAGTTCCTCCCAGCGCACCTCGCTCGTCTCCGCGAGTTCTTCCTCGATGATCTCGTTGCAGAGATCGATGCACTCGTCGCAGATGTACACACCGGGGCCTGCGATGAGCTTCTTGACCTGCTTCTGGCTCTTGCCGCAGAACGAGCACTTGAGCAGATCGCCGCCGTCACCGATGCGTGCCACGGTGTGCTTCCCCTTCGCCTGGGAGTCGCCTGGATCCAGCGGCTCCTGGTGCTGCCTTATGTCCGACGGTACCTTGCCGAGCCCCTCGTTCGGGCCCCCCTTGGCGCGGTTCACTTTGTCGTGAACCGCGCCAAGGAGCGGCAGACGATACAGCGATACGTCACACGACCGCAGAGTTGTTCATCTTCCGGGTGGAGATGATCTGGTCGATCAGGCCGTAGGCCAGTGCGTCCTCGGCCGTGAGGATCTTGTCGCGCTCGATGTCCTCGCGGATCTTCTCGATCGGGGTCGTCGAGTGCTTGGCCAGCATGTCTTCGAGCTGACCACGCATCCGGAGGATCTCGTTCGCGGCGATCTCGAGGTCCGAGACCTGCCCGCGGCCGGTCTCGCTGTAGGGCTGGTGGATCAGCACACGGGCGTTCGGAAGCGCCATGCGCTTGCCCGGCGTACCGGCGGCCAGCAGGATCGCGGCGGCCGAGGCGGCCTGGCCCATGCAGACCGTCTGGACGTCCGGCTTCACGAACTGCATGGTGTCGTAAATGGCCGTGAGGGCCGTGAACGAGCCACCGGGGCTGTTGATGTAGACCGAGATGTCACGGTCGGGGTCCATCGACTCCAGGCACAGCAGCTGCGCCATGACGTCGTTGGCGGAGGCGTCGTCGATCTGCACGCCGAGGAAGATCACGCGCTCCTCGAACAGCTTCGCGTACGGGTCGTACTCACGCACGCCCTGCGAGGTGCGCTCGACGAAGCGCGGGATGACGTAGCGGGACTCCGCGCGAGGACCGGTGTACTCGGCCTGCGTGCGGGCGAAGAGGCCGCTGCCGGGGAAGTCGTTCACTGTGTCTCCTGAAAAGCCTGAAAAGGGCTGAGCGGTCGGCTGAGGGCGCGCTGGGGGCCTGACCCCACCCGAGGGCGGGAAGAGGCCCCGCGCCGCCCTCGGGGGCGCTGGAGGGGCTTACGCCGCCCCGGTGCCGCCGCCGCCCGGCATGCCGGCAGCGGTGGGCATGATGTCGTCGATGAGGCCGTACTCCTTGGCCTCGATCGGGTCGAACCAGCGGTCGCGGTCCGAGTCACGCGTGACCTGCTCGACGGTCTGACCGGTGTGGAAGGCGGTCAGTTCCGCCATCCGCTTCTTGGTGTGCAGCAGCCGCTCGGCGTGGATCTTGATGTCCGACGCGGAGCCGGCGAGACCCGCGGAGGGCTGGTGGATCAGGATCTCGGCGTTCGGCAGGGCGAAGCGCTTGCCGGGCGTACCGGCGCTGAGCAGGAACTGGCCCATCGAGGCCGCCATGCCCATGGCGATCGTCACCACGTCGTTCTTGATGTACTGCATGGTGTCGTAGATCGCCATGCCGGCCGTGATCGATCCGCCGGGGCTGTTGATGTAGAGGTAGATGTCCTTGTCCGGGTCGGAGGCAAGGAGCAGCAGCTGTGCCGTGATCTTGTTGGCGATGTCGTCGTCGACCGCCTGGCCGAGGAAGATGATCCGCTCGCCGAGCAGTCGGTTGTAGACCTGGTCGCCGAGGCCACCACCGATAGGGTCGCCGGCAGCTGTGGGCATCAGATTCGTCACGTATCCACCTGCTCGTCTTGCGACGGCGCCGGGCCGTCTCACGTCTTCTGCAGGGGCCTGGGACCCCGGGTTCCGCGCCGCCTCCCGACGGCGTCCGGAGACTCCCCTGCCCTCGTATTCATGGACCCTAACGCGCGGGTCCCCCCGGGGAATCCCGCAGAGGGAACTGTTCGCTGTGAGCGCATGCGCCGCGCCGGCCCGACCGGGCTCCCGGGGCCGCCCCTGGAGGGGCTGGGGGCCTCTGTGCCGGGCCTGCCGCGTTCACCGGCGCGGGTCGGCCGCGCGCCCCCGATGGCCGTACCCGTGGGGCGCCGGGGGCCAGGAACGCGGCTGCGGCCGGGTGAGGGCTGCTCGCGCGGTTCCTCGCCCCCGAAAAGCCCGATGGGCCCCGGGGGACAAAGCGCCCCGGGGCCCATCGACGTACTTGCTCACACGCGAGGCGATCAGGCCTCGGTGTTCTCCTCGGCCTCGGCCTCGGTGGCGGCCTCGGTGGCCTCGACGGTCTCGGCCGTCTCGTCCTCCTCGTCGTCCAGGTCGACGATCTCGCCGTTGGTGTCCTTGACCGTGGAGGCCTCGACGACGACCGCGAGGGCCTTGCCGCGGGCGACCTCGCCGACGAGCATCGGGACCTGGCCGCCCTCGACGACGGCCTGGGCGAACTGGTCGGGGGACATGCCGGAGGAGGCCGCGCGACGCATGAGGTGCTCGGTGAGCTCCTCCTGGTTGACGTTCAGCTTCTCCTTGTTGACGAGCTCGTCAAGGACGAACTGCGTCTTGATGCCCTTGACCGCGGCTTCCTTGGTCTCGGCGTCGAACTCTTCCTCGGTCTTGCCCTGGATCTCCAGGTACTTCGCGAGGTCGAGGCCCATCTGGCCGAGCTGGTGGTGCTCGAGGTTGTGCTTACGGGTGTTGATCTCGTCCTCGAGCAGCTTCTCGGGGACCGGCACCTCGACGAGCTCCAGCAGCTTCTCCAGGACGCGCTCCTGGGCCTGCGTGGCCTGGTCGAACTGCTTCATGTTCTCGAGGCGCTTGCGGCTGTCCGCCTTGAGCTCGTCGAGGGTGTCGAACTCGGAGGCGAGCTGCGCGAACTCGTCGTCCAGCTCAGGCAGTTCACGCGCGGCGACCTGGGTGACCTTGACGGTGACCTCGGCCTCCTTGCCGGTCGCGGAGCCGCCCTTGAGCTCGGAGGTGAAAGCGGCCTCGCCACCGGCCTCCAGGCCCTTCACGGCGTCGTCGATGCCCTCGAGCAGCTCGCCGGAGCCGATGGTGTACGAGACACCGCTGGCGACACCGTCCTCCAGGACCTCGCCGTCGACCTTGGCCTCGAGGTCGAGGGTGACGACGTCCTCGTCCTGGGCGGCGCGCTCGACCGGCGAGGTCGAGGCGAAGCGCTCGCGCAGTTCGGAGACGGCCTTCTCGACGTCCTCGTCGCTGACCTCGATGGCGTCGACCTCGACCTCGATGCCGGAGTAGTCCGGGATCTCGATGGTCGGGCGGACGTCGACCTCGGCGGTGAAGTTCAGCGTCTCGCCGTCCTTCAGCTCGGTGATGTCGACCTCGGGCTGGCCGAGGACGTTCAGCTCAGCCTCGTTGACCGCTTCGGTGTAGAACTTCGGGAGCGCGTCGTTGACGGCTTCTTCGAGCACGGCGCCTCGACCGAACCGCTGGTCGATGACGCGCGCCGGGATCTTGCCCTTCCGGAACCCCTTCACCGTGACCTGCTGGTTGATCTTCTTGTACGCCGCGTCGAGGCTGTCCTTGAGCTCCTCGAAGGGCACCTCGACAGTGAGCCGAACCCGAGTCGGGTTCAGGGTCTCCACGGCGCTCTTCACGGTTCGGTCTCCTTGTGGCTGACTTCTTGGGGGGTTCTGCTGCGTGCTGTTGCCGGCCAGGCAGAGCCCTGGGCGGATTCCGCGGCCCTTGAGAGACGCACACACTGCAGACATACGGGCACGCAGCTTGCATAGTAACCGCAGGCGGTACACGCCCCAAAAGGTGATCTTGTCCGGGCGGATCCTTCGCGGGTCCTGCCGGTGGTCGGGGTGGCGGGATTTGAACCCACGGCCTTCCGCTCCCAAAGCGGACGCGCTACCAAGCTGCGCCACACCCCGTCGGTGCGACACGTAGGGTACATGCCCGCAGACAGTGCGGCTGCCGCATTTCGCGAGCTCCGGCGCGGACGGGAACGGGGTGTGCATTGCGGGCCGTCGACCCGCTACGATGCATTCTGTGCCGCGGTCGCTGACCTGCGGCGCATGCTGTGCGGGCGTAGCTCAATGGTAGAGCACTAGTCTTCCAAACTAGCTACGCGGGTTCGATTCCCGTCGCCCGCTCCAAAAGACGTAGAGCCAGGCCGGAGGATGGATTCCCCGCCTGGCTCTCGTCGTTTCCGGGGGCTGTTCCGGTCCGCCGTGTTCCCCTCGCAGCCCGTGGCTTCCGGACCCGAGGGCGCGGATTCCCGGGCGCGGGGGTTTCGGGCGCGGAGATGTCCGCGGCCGGAGCGCGCCCGGCGTGGGCCGCGCCGGGCGCACGCCGGCGTCGGGCGCTTTTCGCCGTGCCCCGTTCAGAAACTGATCGAGTTGATGGTCTCCGCTATCGAGTCGAGGAACCGGTTGATGGACGGAGCCATACCGGTCGACGCGAGGAAGAAGCCGAAGAGCACCGCGACGATGGCGGGTCCCGCCTTGATGGATCCCCCTCGGATCAGCACCACGAGGATGATCGCCAACAGCAGCACCACTGACAGCGAAATGGCCACAACTGATCACACCCTACGGTCGGTCGCTCTCCCGGCCCGGGGGTGCAGCCCCGCACACCCCCGCCAGAACCATCGTGCCACCAACCGGCCACTCGTATGCGGCAGGTGACGCATCGTTGGCCCGGGGTGGACCCCGGGGCGAGCCTGCGTCCCACCGGTACAGCCCCGTCCCGCGCCGCCCGCGCCGCACCGGGAAACAGGCGGGACACGGCCTCGCAGCGTAATTCGAAGGCACGCCGCGGCGGCGAATTCCCGACGACCGTTGCTGTGTCCACACATCCCGTTCGCAGGTAATTCGAATTGTTGCCACAGGCACACCACGAGCGTTACATACGGGTGCCCAAAAGTACCCCAACCGGACATATAACCAGAGTCGCCCGCGGGTGTTATGTACCGTTTAGTCAGCATGAATCATGACAGAACGCCCTTCACCGGTAAGCGAATCGATATACGGAACCACTTGCGGATCGGCAGGCACACATCTCCGAATCCTGGGTACGCGCAGACGATAAGCAGGAATGACATCGGGCGTTTTACGAGAACGCACAGACGACGCTAGGGTGCCTCAGATGTTCCACGCCGCCACGCCCCCCGTTCGCGCAGCGAGGTCCGGAGACTTCTCCCTGAATTCTTGGCGGGAGAGCCTGTGACCAACTCGCTCCGACCCCACGGCCACCACAGATCACCGCTCCCCCCGGCCCAGCGGCCGGCGGACGGAGTGCCGAGCCCGCGCTCGCCCGGGACGTCCGCGACGGCGCTCGCGGCGACGGGTACCACACCGGGCGCCAAGCCCGCGAAACAGCGCGACGCCTTCTTCGACAACGCCAAGTACCTGGCGATCGTGCTCGTGGCCATGGGTCACGCGTGGGAGCCGCTGAAGGGCGGGAGCCGCGTCCTGGAAGCGCTGTACACGGTCGTGTACGCCTTCCACATGCCGGCCTTCATCATCATCTCCGGCTACTTCTCGCGCAGCTTCGACATGCGCCCCGACCGCCTGAAGCGGCTGGTCACCGGCGTGGCCGTACCGTACGTCCTGTTCGAGACGGCGTACTCGCTCTTCGACCGCTTCGTCTGGGACGCCCCGGACCAGGCGATCAGCCTGCTCGACCCCTGGTACCTCACCTGGTTCCTGGCCGCGCTGTTCGTCTGGCGGCTGACGACCCCCGTGTGGAAGCTGGTCCGCTGGCCCCTTCCGCTGGCGGTGTGCCTCGCCCTGCTCGCGTCCGTCTCACCCGAGATCGGTGACGACCTGGACCTTCAGCGGGTGCTGCAGTTCCTGCCGTTCTTCGTCCTCGGTCTGTTCATGAAGCCCGAGCACTTCCAGCTGGTGCGCCGCCGCGAGGTGCGCATCCTGTCGGTGCCGGTCCTCGCCGCGGCCCTGCTCGTGGGCTACTGGGCGGTTCCCCGGATGAACACCGCCTGGTTCTTCCACCGCGACAGCGCGCAGGAGCTGGGTGCCCCCTGGTGGGCCGGTGTCTTCATGACGCTCGCGCTCTACTGCTGCTCGCTGGTGCTCACCGTGTGCTTCTTCGCCTGGGTGCCGCGGCGCACGCTCTGGTTCACGGCGCTCGGCGCGGGCACGCTGTACGGCTATCTGCTGCACGGTTTCGTCGTCAAGGCGTCCGAGCACTGGGGCTGGTTCGACCACGGGTGGCTGCACAAGCCGCTCGGCGAGCTGCTCGTGACGGTGTTCGCGGCCGCGCTCGTCACCGCCCTGTGCACCCGGCCCGTCCAGCGGATCTTCCGGTTCTCGATGGAGCCGAAGATGGCGTGGGCGTTCAAGCGGGACCCGGCGGAAGCCGCCCGGGAGCGGGCCAAGGCCGGCGTGTAGCCGCCGGGGCGTGGCCGCGGCCGGCGACCGCGTGGCCGGCCGACGGACGAGACACCTACGAGAAGGGCGGGCCCGGATACTGCGGGCCCGCCCTTCTCCGTGTCGGCGCTCAGCCCGGCGGCAGCCCCAGCAGGGTCCGCATCGTCGCGTACTTCCTCGTCAGACGGGCCCGGGTGTGCTCGTCGAGGACCGCGAGCCGGCGCGGGTCGGAGTTGTGCGCCAGGTCGGACGCCTTGACCAGCAGGGCGCCCCGGGTGCCGCGGATGCGTCGCGCGTACGACTCGGGGGGCTCGCCGTCCACCTTGGTGAGCGCCCGCACGATGTCCTTCGTACCCGGGCTCAGCGCGGCCTCGTCCAGCCAGTCCTCGGTGAGGGCGTCGTCCTCGACGGCGTCGTGCAGCCAGGCCGCCGCTATCTGCTCGTCGTCACCGCCGCGATCACGGACGCCGTCCGCCACGGCCTGGAGGTGCTCGGCGTACGGCCGGCCGGCCTTGTCCGTCTGGGCCGCGTGCGCCGCGCGGGCGAGCGCTTCGACTTCGGCCAGGGTCAGGAGAGGTCGGGTCACGCGATCAGTGTCTCCTCGGTACGGGCCGCCGCTTCGGGAGCAGGAATCGGCGGGGGCGGTCAGCGTACCGGGGCCAGAGCGTCGCGGCAGATGAGAAGGAGGGCCCGGTCGTCGTTGACGTCCCTGGCCACTGCCTCGATGAGGTGCCAGGCGGCGCCGTGGAAGCCGCCGGCGACATAGCGGTCGGCCTCCCCGGTGAGCCGGTCGATGCCCTCGACGATGTCCCGGTCGGCGGTCTCGACCAGACCGTCCGTGAACAGCATGAGCACGTCCCCGGGCCGCAGCGAGCCCTTCACCGGGTCGAACTGGGCGCCGTCGTACACACCCAGGAGGGGGCCCTCGGCGACCTTCTCCTCCCAGCGGCCGCTGCCCGCGCTGAGTTGGAGGCCCGGCGGGTGTCCGGCCGAGAAGAGCTCGTAGTCGCCCGAGTCGAGGTCGAGCACCAGATGGATCGAGGTCGCGAAGCCCTCGTCCCAGTCCTGGCGCAGCAGATAGCCGTTCGCGGCGGGCAGGAAGGCGTGCGGCGGCAGGGAGCCGAGGAGGCCGCCGAAGGCCCCGGACAGCAGCAGGGCACGGGAGCCCGCGTCCATTCCCTTGCCGGACACGTCGGTCAGGACGACTTCGAGGGTCCGGCCGCCGTTCGTACGGGCGGCCACGACGAAGTCCCCGGAGAAGGACTGGCCGCCCGCCGGGCGCAGCGCCATCTCGCGGTGCCAGCCCACCGGCAGCTTCGGCAGCTTGCTCTGCACGCGGATGCGTTCGCGCAGGTCGAAGAGCATGGTGCCGCCGCGCCGCCAGGGCACACCCACGCGGCTGCGGAACTGTGCGATCAGCAGTCCGAAGAAGCCGCAGGCCGCGACCACCAGGACCACTCCGGGTGTCACCCGGGAGGGGCCCTCCGTGTACGGCCCGAGCTTCACGGACTCCACTATCAGCGCGGTGGCGGCGGCCGCGTACAGCCCGAGCAGGCTGGCGGGCCGCAGCAGCAGTCCGCCGGCCACGATCGGCAGGACCAGGGCGGCGGGTGAGCACCACACCGAGTTGACCAGGGTCGTGGAGGCGATCACCGGGATCATGATCAGCAGACCGGCCAGCGCGATCCAGTCGGAGCCGTCCCCGCGGAAGTAGTCGACGGCGGATCTGCGCAGCCCTGTGCGGGCCCGGTGCCATTGCATCTTCAACCGGGCCGTGAACGTATCGGCTTCAGCGCGCCGCGCTCGTCCTGCTGCCATTAGTTCGGGACCCTATCCATCGGACCAGGCGCTTGGCACGGGAGGTCCCACTTGTCCCCCTCCTAGCGCTCAACTTCACACAGAACTGCACCGGCACATTCCGGTCGGGGGCCGTCGCGGCCCGGCGAAATTGCCTCGCTCGTACCGCATTGCCCTGGTAGGCATGGGCCATGACGACTGACGTTCGGGTGCTGCGGCAGGCCGACTGGGACGAATGGTACGAGAACCTGATCCGCGCGTTCGGAGGTGTGGCGGAGTCGTCCGAGGAGCGCGAACTGTGGAACGCGCTCACAGAGTACGACCGTTCGCTGGGCGTGTGGGACGGGAAGAACTGTGTGGGTACGGCGGGGGCCTTCTCCTTCCGTGTCACGGTCCCGGGCGGCGCCTCGGTTCCGGCGGCCGGCGTCACGATGGTGAGCGTCGCCGCCACGCACCGGCGGCGCGGGGTGCTCACCGCGATGATGCGCCGCCAGCTGGACGACGTGCGGGCCGCGGGTGAGGCGCTCGCCGTCCTGGTCGCGTCGGAGCCGATGATCTACGGACGGTTCGGCTACGGCATCGCGACCTCGTCGATGAGCGCCGAGATCGACACCGCCCGCGTACGACTGTCCGTACCGCCCGGGACGGACGACGTACGGCTGCGCTACACGGCGCCCGAGGATGCGCTGGAGGCGTGCGAGGCCGTGTACGCGCGGATCGTGCCGCGGCGGCCCGGGATGCTGGCCCGCCGGCCCGGCTGGCAGCGGCTCATGCTCCTCGACCCGGCGAGCGAGCGGAACGGCGCCTCGCCGTTGCAGTGCGTGGTCGCCGAGCGGGACGGCGAGGTGGTGGGGTACACACGCTTCCGGGTCAAGCCGGAGTGGGGCCCGGCCGGGCACAACGGCGCGGTGACGATGGTGGATCTGGAGGGGCTGGACCCGGCGGCGCGGGCCGCGCTGTGGCGGTTCCTCTTCGGCATCGACCTGACGTCGACGCTGCGGACCCGGGGCCGCCCGGTGGACGAGGCCTGGCAGCACCTGGTCTCCGACATCCGCCGCTGCCAGTTGCGGGTGAAGGACTCGCTGCATGTGCGGCTCGTCGAGGTGGGGGCCGCGCTGGAGGCGCGGACCTATCAGGCCCCGGTGGACGTGGTGTTCGAGGTCGAGGACTCCTTCTGTCCCTGGAACGAGGGGCGTTGGCGGCTCACCGGCGACACCAAGGGAGCGGTGTGCGCGCGGACCGAGGACGCCCCGGATCTCGCCCTGTCCGCGCGGGAGTTGGGGGCCGCTTATCTGGGCGGTGTGTCGCTGGCCTCGCTCGCGGCCGCCGGCCTGGTGCGTGAACTGCGGCAGGGGGCGCTGGCTGAGGCCTCGACGGCGTTCGCCTCGGTGGTCGCCCCCTGGCTGCCGCACGGGTTCTAGGGCCTGTCACCTTCGACGACGACCCCGGTCCGGTCTGGCCCGGCCCGGTCTGGCCCGGTCCGGGGCGATCCGTCCGACCCGGTCCGGTCCAGCCCTCCGGCCGGCCCGGTGAGGTCCGTCGGGATTCAGGCTTTCTGGCAGGCCGGGCACCAGAAGAGATTGCGGGCGGCGAGATCGGCGGTGCTGATCTCGCCGCCACAGATGTGGCAGGGCATGCGGGCCCTGCGGTACACGTAGACCTCGCCGCCGTGGTCGTCCACGCGCGGCGGGCGGCCCATGGCCTCGGGGGTGTGCTCCGGACGAACCGTGTCGATGCGGTTGTTGCGGACGCCCTCGCGCATGAGGTCCACGAGGTCGGCCCAGATCGCGTCCCACTCCGTGGTGCCGAGGTCCTTCCCCGCACGGTACGGGTCGATGCCGTGCCGGAAGAGGACCTCCGCGCGGTAGACGTTGCCCACACCCGCGATGACCTTCTGGTCCATCAGCAGCGCGGCGATCGTCGTACGGCTGCGGGCGACCCGGCGGTAGGCCGCCGCGGGATCGGCGTCCGGGCGCAGCGGGTCCGGGCCGAGGCGGTCGTGTATCGCGTGTTTCTCGTCGTCCGTGATCAGTGCGCAGGTGGTGGGGCCGCGCAGGTCGACGTACGCGGTCTCGTTCACGAGACGCAGGCGGACGGTGTCCGTGGGCGGCGGGGCGGGTGTGCCGCCGAATCCGACCTTGCCGAAGAGACCGAGGTGGATGTGGATCCACCGCTCCGGACCGAACCCGAGGAAAAGGTGCTTGCCGTGGGCCTGCGTCGCGGTCAGGACCGACCCGTCGAGGAGGGCCGCGGCGTCACCGAACCTGCCCTGGGGGCTGGTGACGCGGACACCGCGGCCGCCGAACGCGGCGAGGTAGTCCTCCGCGAGCCGGTGAATGGTGTGCCCCTCGGGCACCGTTCCTCCTGCTGTCTCTCTCGTACGACGGACAGGCGACCCGGCGACAGGCGACCCGGCGGTCCGACGGCTCGACGGTTCGCCGACCCCTCGGACTGCCGACCCCTCGGACTTACGGATCTGCGGCCCGTCGGTGCTACGCCTGCGGCTGCTGCGGGTGGTGGGCCGGGATCGGCGGGAGTTCCCGGGTCGTCTCGTAGTCCGCGAGCATCTCGATGCGGCGGACGTGGCGCTCCTCGCCGGTGAAGGGCGTGTTGAGGAAGGTCTCGACGAACTTCGTCGCCTCCTCCTCGGTGTGCATACGGGCGCCGACGGAGATGACGTTCGCGTTGTTGTGCTCGCGGCCCAGCGCGGCGGTCTCCGCGCTCCAGGCGAGGACGGCCCGTACGCCGGCGACCTTGTTCGCGGCGATCTGCTCGCCGTTGCCGGAGCCGCCGATGACGACACCGAGGGAACCCGGGTCGGCCACGGTGCGCTCCGCCGCACGGAGGCAGAACGGCGGGTAGTCGTCCTGGGCGTCGTAGATGTGGGGCCCGCAGTCGACGGGCTCGTGGCCGGCGGCCTTGAGCCACTCGACGAGGTGGTTCTTCAGTTCGAGACCGGCATGGTCGGATCCGAGATACACGCGCATGGTCCGAGTGTGACACGGCCGTTTCGGGTCGGCCGCGCCGGGTCCCGCCTCGCAAAACCGCGACCCAGCCTACAGAACCTCAAGGAAACCTCAAGTAACGATCTGGATTCAAAGGTTCACGAATTCGATTGCCTCCGTTTCACTGGACCAACTTGTACGCCGTTCCTCACAACGGACCGGTGGGCGCTCCGTACACCGCTCGTACGGGTTGGGCGCTCTGTACGGGAATCTGCTCATCCGGCGCAAAGGAATCCCCCTCATGACCTCGCAGCCGACCCCCACGAAGGCCGCACAGGCCTCCGGAGGCCCCGGAGAACCCGGCAACGGCCTCCAGGCCGGGCTCAAGAACCGCCATCTGTCGATGATCGCCATCGGTGGCGTCATCGGTGCAGGACTCTTCGTCGGCTCCAAGGCCGGCATCGCCACCGCGGGCCCCGGCATCCTTCTCTCGTACGCCCTCGTCGGCACGCTCGTGGTGCTGGTGATGCGGATGCTCGGTGAGATGTCCGCCGCCAACCCGACCTCGGGCTCGTTCTCCGCGCACGCCGACCGCGCGCTCGGCCGCTGGGCCGGCTTCTCCATCGGCTGGCTGTACTGGTTCTTCTGGGTCGTGGTGCTGGCCGTGGAGGCCACCGCCGGCGCGGACATCCTCGAAGGATGGATTCCCGCGGTACCTCAGTGGGGCTGGGCGCTCATCGTGATGGTGGTGCTGACGGCCACCAACCTGGTCTCCGTCGGCTCGTACGGCGAGTTCGAGTTCTGGTTCGCCGGGATCAAGGTCGTGGCGATCGGCGCGTTCATCGTCGTCGGCGGCCTCGCGATCTTCGGTGTGCTGCCCGGTGTCGACGCCGAGAAGGCCGGGTTCGGGAATCTGACCGACCACGGCGGATTCCTTCCGCACGGCCCGGGCTCGATCCTCACCGGTGTGCTGCTGGTCGTCTTCTCCTTCATGGGCAGCGAGATCGCGACCCTCGCCGCCGGTGAGTCCGAGGACCCGCAGCGGGCCGTCACCAAGTCGACGAACAGCATCATCTGGCGTATCGCCGTCTTCTACCTGGGCTCGATCCTCGTGGTCATCGCCCTGCTGCCGTGGAACGACCCGTCGATCGCGGACAAGGGCTCGTACGTCGCCGCCCTGGACTCCCTCGGTATCGACCACGCCGGTCAGATCATGAACTTCATCGTGCTGACGTCGGTGCTGTCCTGCCTCAACTCCGGCCTCTACACCGCCTCCCGCATGGCGTTCTCGCTCGGTCAGCGCGGGGACGCGCCGAAGGCGTTCGCCAGGACCACACGGCGCGGTGTGCCGATGACCGCCATCGTCGTCTCGGTCGTGTTCGGCTTCGTCGCCGTCTTCTTCAACTACAAGTTCCCGGACTCGGTCTTCCTCTTCCTGGTCAACTCCTCCGGTGCGGTGGCCCTGTTCGTGTGGCTCGTCATCTGCTTCTCGCAGCTGCGGATGCGGAAGATCATCCAGCGCGAGGCGCCGGAGAAGCTCGTCGTGCGGATGTGGCTCTACCCGTATCTGACCTGGGCGACGGCCGCGATGATCGTCTTCGTGCTCGGCTACATGCTGACCGACACCGAACACGACGGCCGGGAGACCGTGCTGCTGTCGCTGCTCGTCGCGGCGATCGTGCTGGTCATCGCGTTCGTCCGGCAGAAGACCGGTGCGGCTGCCCGTACTTCCGCGCAGCCGGTCGCGAGCGACTCCCGCGAGGAGACCCGGGCCGAGGTCGGTGCCTGACCCGCCACCGAAGCCCGAGTGAGGAGGGGCCCGCGGCCGACCGCCGCGGGCCCCTCCCTGCCTTCTCCCGCACGCTCGCCTCCGCCTTTCTCTCCACCTTCCTCCCTGTCTCCTTCTCCGCCTTCCTCCCCGACCTTCCCGCCCTTCCCGCCGGGCCGTCGCCGCGGAGGCGCTCACAGCACGGTGAAGCTGGTCTTGACCCGGTCGTAGACCGTGAGGGCCCGGTCCTCGATGTCCTGGTGGTACCAGGTGTTGATCTGGTACGACTTCCCGTCGGCGTCGAAGCCGAGCAGCCGCGCGTGCCAGCTCACGCCCTCGAGCGTGAAGGTGTACTCCCAGACGACCGCGGTCCGGCCGCGGAACGTCGTCTGCGCCAGCCGGATCTTCCGGTAGTCCCGCCCCTGGCGGGCGTTCCGCTCGGAGGTCGTCCAGGTGTCCAGGAGATTCCCCTTGGCGAGGGACGACTTGGCCGCCAGCTCCTGGGTGCCGTCGGGCGAGGTGTAGTGCACCTCGGAACCGGTCTGCGGATCGCGCCGCCAGCCCTTGGGCGTCGCCCAGGCGTAACCGCCGGCTTCGCGGTGCGCTCCCGGGGGAAGGCCGGGCGGGCGTGAGGTGCCCTCGACGGTGGGGGCCGGGGACGACGGGCCTACGGCGCCGGAGGCGGTCGACGCGGACGAGCCCGTCGCGGCACCCGCGCCACCGGGCGATCCGCCGGTCATGGCCACGACGGCCCAGGCGACGGCTCCCGCCGCGACGACCCCGGCGGCGGCGAACCCGATGCGACGCCGGACACGGAACCCGCTCCGGCCCCGATCCCGGTCCCGGTCCTGGTCCTGGTCCTGATCGCGGCTCCGGCTCTGGCTCTGGCCCTGGCTCTCGCCCTGTCCCTGTCCCTGGTCATGACTCCGGCTCCGGGTGCCCGCGGAACCGGACGGTACGGCGGGATCCGGGAGTTCGTCCGGCGCCCGCACCACGGGCACGGGTGTCGTGGGCCGTCGGGAGGGAACGCCCGAGCCGGGCTCCGCGCGCGGTCCGGAGGCGACTTCGGTGGAGGCGTTGGCGGCCGCCGGTGGACCGGGGTCCCGGGCAGCGCCTTCGCTTCCGGGGCGGGATCCTCGTCCGGGGTCGGATCCTGGTCCTTGGGCTGGTCCGGGTCGCGGGTCCGATCCGGGTCGCGGGTCCGGGAGGGGTTGCAGGTCCGATCCAGGTCGCGGGTCCGGGGTGGATACGGGAGCGGGGTCCGCAATGGTCGTGGGTTCCCGGCGGCGCAGGTCGCTCGTCTCGTCGCGCCGTTCGTGCGCGGTCCCGTGCCCGGACGTGGCGGCCACCTCGTGCTCGGGCGACACGACTGTCGGTGGTCCGGCGGGGCCCGGGGTGCTCGTGCCCCGCGGGCCGACGAACTCCGCGAGTGCCGCCTCCAGTTCCTCCAGGCCGGGCCGTGCGGTCGGGTCCTTCTCCAGAAGGGCGGCCAGGATCTCCCGCAACCCCGCTGCCCCGGAGGGGAGTTCGGGCTCCTCGTAGAGAACGGCGTGCAGCGTCGCGAGGGTCGTGGAACGGGAGAACGGGGAGCGGCCGCCGAGGGCCGCACAGAGCGTGGCGCCGAGGGACCACACGTCGGAGGGCGGGCCCTGCGGGCGGCCGGAGATCCGCTCGGGCGCCATGTAGTCGGGGGAAC
The DNA here is from genome assembly GCF_036063235.1 of Streptomyces sp. NBC_00386. NCBI lineage: Bacteria > Bacillati > Actinomycetota > Actinomycetes > Kitasatosporales > Streptomycetaceae > Streptomyces > Streptomyces sp. NBC_00386. Next base: position 6,196,285 of record NZ_CP107950.1, on the reverse strand, counting down.
CGACCAGCATGCCGGCCATGGTGAGCGCCTCGGCGTCCTGAAGCGCGGCGATGCCGAAGTCGGTGAGGACGACTCGGTTCCGTCCGGTGCCCTCGATCAGTACGTTGCCCGGCTTGATGTCGCGGTGCAGCACACCCTGGGCGTGCACCTGTCGCAGCGCCCCGACCAGTTCGAGGCCGACGCGGGCCGCCTCGCGCGTGTCCAGCGGCCCGTCCTCGACCACCATCCGTTCGAGTGAGCGGCCGGCGACGAGCTCCATCACGATCCACAGCCGCTCCCCCGCGTCCACGACGTCGTAGACGCGGACGACGCCCGGATGGTCGATCCGGGCCGTCGCCCTCGCTTCGCGCAGGGTGCGTTCCCGGCGGGTTCGGGTGTCCTCCGGATCAAGTCCGTCTATGCGCATTTCCTTGACCGCGACCTGCCGGTCGAGCATTTCGTCGGCGGCTCGCCACACCCGCCCCATTCCCCCCTGCCCAATACTCTCGACCAGCCGATAACGTCCGGTCACCAATAATCCCGGAACACCACCCTGGACATTCGCCGACAATCCCTGCACCCCCTCAACAGCAATCACCATCGCCCGTCACAACGGAACCACAATGGTCACACTTCGGGCCGTACCAGCATAGTGCGGAGAAATCTTGTGGTACCTCTTCAAGTACTGCGAATTCAGGCGCAGCCAAGGGGGGCGAACATGAGTTCTCGTCGGACGGCCACCATTACGGGATCCCTGCTCACGGCATGCTTCTCGACCGTGATGATTCTTTCCTACTCCGCCGCGGCGGACGACCGGGGACCGGGGAGCGGCAAGGGCGGAAAGGCGGTGGACGAAGCTCCTGCGGGCGTGAAGGTGACCACGCTGCTGCCGGAGAAGATCTCGGTCGACAACAGTACTCAAAAGACGGCTGTCACCGCCACGGTGAAGAACGAGGGAACCAAGGAGAGCGGCGATATCAGGCTACTGGTGGTCGGATTCGACGGCCTGAAGGTCAAGAACGTCAAAGGCTGCACCGCCATGACCGAAAAGAATCTCCCCAAGGGGTCGAACAGCGGTTTCATCTGTTCCACGGGGAATCTCGCGGTGGGTGAATCGAAATCGTACGACGTCGAGGCGACGTTCGATCTGAGCAGGGCCGGCAGTATCTGTCTCCCGGTCCAGACGAGCGACGGGAAGAAGACGTACTGGCAACAGGGCCCGGTCCCGTTCGGTACGACGAATCCGTCCCCGAACGCCCCCGCGACCCCGCTGTTGCTGGGCACCGACAACAAGCCGGTGGCACCGGGCGGCGACCGGCTGCCGAGGACCGGTCCCGGAGCCGAGGCCGTGCCGCTCGGCATGACGGGCGCGGCGCTGATGTCGGCCGGAGCGGCGGGGCTGTGGTGGGCCGGCCGCAGGCCGCGACGGGAAGCCTGACCGCCGGGCGCGGCACGCGCCGGGAACGCGCGAAGGCCCGCCGGGTCCGGTCGGAAACCGGCCCGGCGGGCCTCGTACGCGCGGCCGCCGCGTCTCGGACGCGAGCGTCGGGCGGGCGGTGACGTCAGCCGACGGGCGGTGACGTCATGGCCGGTGAGGGCGTCGCCTCACCGGCGTGGACGTCACTTCTTGTCGACGAGCTTCCACGCGGCGGGCAGGATGCCCATCGCCAGGGCGGCCTTGAGGGCGTCGCCGATCAGGAACGGGGTGAGGCCCGCCGCGACGGCCGCGCTCGCCGACATGCCGGTGGCCAGGGCCAGGTAGGGAACACCGATCGCGTAGATGATCGCCTCGCCGAGCAGCATCGTGCCCGCCATGCGCAGCACGGAGCGGTCGGCGCCGCGGCGCGCCAGGGCACCCACGACGGTCGACGCGAGCAGCATGCCGAGGATGTAGCCGAAGGACGGTGCCGAGGCGCCGGAGCTTCCCTGCGCGAACCACGGGACGCCGGCCATGCCCACGAGCGCGTACACCGCGAGCGAGAGGAAGCCGCGGCGCGCGCCGAGCGCCGTGCCGACGAGCAGCGCGGCGAAGGTCTGGCCGGTCACCGGCACCGGGGAACCGGGGACGGGCAGCGAGATCTGGGCGGCGAGCCCGGTGAGTGCGGCACCGCCGAGCACGAGGGCGGCGTCACGGACGCGGGAGGCCGGAAGAAGGTCGGCGAGGACCTCGCCGGGTCGGGAGGGCGTGGCGACAGCGGTGCTCATGAGGACTCCGGCGAACAGGGGTTACCCCCTCGGCCCATGGGAGGGCCCGGGGGAAGGACAGGTGGGAACACGGCGACGCTATCCCAGGGGTCCACGGGTGATCACCGTCAGCGATCGACAAAGCGCGGATCCGGGGCTTGGTGGGCTCCTTACAAAGAGTGCCTGGTACACCTGCCCGAAGGTGATGCTGGTCACTGAGGTGAAGTCGTCTGCGCAACGGGACGGTTCGGGGCCGGGACTGTGGAGACTCACCAAAGGCCACATCGAGCGTCGCGTCGTCGGGCGTACGGAGTGTCCGGTCCTTGGGCGTTCCTGGCAGGTCCCCCGGCCAACCCCTACCCTTCACCCCATGGTTCCCCAGGCCCTGAACTTCGCGTCGCGTCGCTATGTCGACCTGCGACGCCAGGGCACTGCCACCTGTCGCCGCCCCTCCTGAGGCGGGACGGAGCGGATCCGGCCCGCCGGGACGAGACCACAGCGGACCACACCAGGCGCATGCCGCACCCGTTGCGGCGTGGCGTACGTGACGGCGCTCGGCCGGACCAGCTCCCGAGGAAGAACTCCATGGCCAGTACGGTGGCACCCCCTTCCACATCCACTCCCTCCCCCGTCCTCGACCGGCGCCGGGCGAGCGCCAGCGTGATCCTGCGGTCGGTGCTGGAGCACGGGCCGGTCGCGCGCAGCACCATCTCCCGGCTGACCGGGCTCTCCCCGGCGTCGGTGACCGACTACTGCGCCCGGTTCACCGAGCGGGGCCTGATCCGGGAGGCCGCGGCGCCCCGGCGGTCGGGCGGGGTCGGGCGGCCGCACCTCCCGGTCGACCTGGACCACTCCCGTTTCGTGGTCGGCGGGGTGCACGTGGCCGTGCCGTACACGACCGTCGCGCTGCTCGACCTGCGCGGACGGGTTCTCGCCGAGAGGCGTCTGCGGCACGACCGCACCGAGCCGGGCCTCGTTCTCGCGAACGCCGCCGACGCGATCACCGCTCTCCTCGCCGGTGTCCCCGGCCGTACCGCCCTCGGCATCGGTGTGGCGGCCGGCGGCTGGGTGGACCCGGACTCGGGGACGATCGTGGAGCACCCGCTGCTGGGCTGGCGTGACGTGGCCGTCCGGGAGGCCGTCGGCGCGCGCACGGGACTGCCGGTCCATGTGGACGGCCACGCGCGGGCGTTGGTCAACGGGGAGCGGCTGTTCGGGCGGGCCAGGGGCAGCCGGAGCGTGCTGCATCTCTTCGTCGGCAACGTGGTGGACGCCGCCTTCGCCACCCACGACCAGGTGCACTACGGACCTCGCTCGCAGGCCGGCTCGATCGCCCATCTGCCCCTGACGGGCGGGTCGGAGCGGTGCGACTGCGGCCGGACGGGGTGCCTCCAGGCCGAGCTGAGCGAACGGACGCTGTGCCGGCGGGCCCGGGAGCTCGGTGTCACGGACGGCTCGAATCCGATGCATGTGGTCGCTGCGGCCGCCTCCGGCGACCCGCTGGCCGTGGGGCTGCTGACGGAGCGGTCCCGGATGGTCGGGCGGGCGGCGGGGCTGCTGCTCGACGTGCTCAACCCGGAGACGGTCGTCGTCACCGAGATAGGGGTCATGCACCGGGAGGACTGCCTCGGCGCGCTGCGCGAGGCGGTGGGACCGGAGCGGGCGTCCGCGGTCGTCCCCACCAGCTTCCCCGATTCGGTGCTCGCCGTGGCGGGCGGGTCGGTCGTTCTCGACGTCCTGTACCGCGATCCGCTGGGTTCCCCGGGCTCGCGGCCGGGCCCTTCGGACTGCCCACCAGGCGCTAATTAATTCAGAAAGTCGGAATGTTGACAGGGCTCGTTCCCGGACAGGAGCATCATGGGCATGAGCAGCGCGCGGGTGCAGGTTCCGCTCACCAAGTGCCGTGTGGTCGACCTGATGCGGGTCGCACGCACACGTTGTTGCTGACCCCTTGTCGCTGACCGGTCGCCACTGACACTTCGTCACCGGCACCGTGTCACCGATCCTTCGAGACGCCGATCCGCTGACGCGCTGATCCGTCGACCGGCCGGTCCCTTCTCCGGCCGGCCTCTTCTCCGACTGGTCCGCCGAAGCGCCCGGGTGTGTTCCGCGGCCTTCGACCCGAGGGCCTCCCGGCCGTCGTCACGCGTTCACGCGTCACACCGCCCCGCCGAGGGCCGGCCGGCCGACGCCCTCCGTCGCGCGGGCCGTCCGGCCGTCGTCGTCCCGGTCGCCCGTCTCCTCCGCCACGCCACCGGCGTGTGTCCTTTCGGCGCGCTTGCGTCCCTTCCGGCTTCGCCCTGCCCGGAACTTCGCGCGCTCTCCCGTCACTTGGAATCCCCGGAGTCCTTCCATGCCACCACTGTCCGCACGGTCAACGCGCTCCTCCTCGCCCCTGTCCGCGTCCGGTGTCGACCGGCGCGTGTTCCTGTCCTCCCTCATCGGTGTCGCGGCCGCGGCCGGACTGAGCGGATGCGCCGGTGCCAGTGCGGCCGGCAGCCGGTCCCAGGGGGACCTGTCGGCGCCCCTGTCCGCCAAGGTGCCGCGGGGCACCAAGCTCTCGATCGCCTCCTACCAAGGCGTCCAGGAACTCCAGTTGAAGCTCGCGGGGCTGGGCGGACTGCCGTTCGCCGTCTCCGACTGGGTGAACATCGGCGCCGGACCCGATGTCATCAACGCCTTCCGCTCCAAGTCCCTGGATGTCGGCAACAACGCGGGCATCCCGCCGATCCAGGCGCACTTCCAGGGTTTCGACGCGAAGATCGTCGCGATCAACATCACCCGCAAGCCCAACTACCTGTTCGCCACCAAGCCCGGCAGCGACATCCGGGACGTGCGCGGGTTCAAGGGGAAGAAGCTCGCCTTCTCCCAGGGCCAGGCGCAGGGTGTCGTGCTGCTGCGCGCCCTGAAGCAGGCCGGCCTCGCCTACGACGACGTGAACCTCGTACCGCTGACCAGCAACCAGTTCCTCACCGCGCTCCAGGCGGGCCAGGTGGACATCGCCCCGCTCGCCAACAGCCAGGTACCGGCCTATCTCAAGCAGTACGGGTCCAAGGGCGCCCACACCATCGCCACCGACGTGGTGGACCTGCTCAACCTGCTCTGGGCGCCGTCGTCGGTGCTGGCCGACCACGCGAAGGCGGCCGCGGTCGCCGCGTACATCCCGCGCTGGGCCAAGGGCCAGGTGTGGGCGTACGAGCACCCCGACGCCTGGAACGAGGAGTTCTACGTCAAGACGCAGAACCTGACGCTCGCGCAGGCCCAGTCGATCACCGAGCTCGCCAACAAGCCTTTGTTCCCGCCGAGTTGGGACGAGGCCGTCAAGTGGGAGCAGGAGACCGCCGATCTGCTGGCCGAGGGCGGCTTCGTGAAGGGGTTCAAGGTCGACTCGCTCTTCGACCGGCGCTTCGAGGACATCGCGGCCAAGGCCGTGACCGCGGAATACCGGAGGTGACGGCCATGACGACCAGAATCACGACCACGACCACGGACCGGACCGCGACCACCGCCACGGACCGGACCGCGACCGGGGCCCCGCATCCCTCACCGCCGGCCGGGGCCGCCCTCCCCTCACCGTCGACCGCGGTCACGGACGACACCGCGACCGACGCCGGAACCGGCACCGGATCGCCGCCGGCCACCGCTCCGGCCGTACCGGACAGGACGGAACCGGCCGAGACGGACGTACTCGAAGCGAACGCCGTCGACGGGTCCGGAACCGGCGGTCGCCGGTTCCGCCGGGCTCCCCGTGCCCGGCGCCGCGGGCTCGCGCCCGGCAAGCGGCTGCCGGCCTCGCGGCTCATCGGTCCGGCCCTGTTCCTCGCCCTGTGGGCCGTGGCGTCCGCCGCGGGACAACTGGATCCCGGCGCGATCCCCGCGCCCTGGACGGTGCTGAAGACCACCGGTCATCTGTGGACCGACGGCACACTGCCCACCGACGTGCTGACGTCCCTGGAGCGCGCGGGATACGGGTTCGCGTTCGGCCTGACCGCCGGCGTCCTGCTCGCCCTCGCGTCCGGGCTCAGCCGGGTCGGCGAGGCGCTGATCGACGGGACCGTACAGCTCAACCGGGCGATCCCGACCCTCGGTCTGATCCCGCTGTTCATCCTCTGGCTGGGCATCGGCGAGACCTTCAAGATCGCGATCATCGCCATCGTCGTCTACATCCCGATCTACCTGAACCTGCACTCCGCCCTGTCGGGCATCGATCACCGGTTCGTGGAACTCGCGGAGGTCCAGGGGCTGTCGAGGCTCCGCTTCGTCCGGGAGATCGTGATCCCCGGCGCGCTGCCCGGCTTCTTCGTCGGGCTGCGGCTCGGGGTGACCGGCTCCTGGCTCTCCCTGGTCGTCCTGGAGCAGATCAACGCCACCAGCGGCCTCGGCTACATGATGTTCCAGGCCCAGAACTACGGCCGGACCGACATCATCCTCGTCGGCCTGCTGATCTACGGCATCTTCGGGCTCGTCTCCGACAGCGCGGTTCGTCTCATCGAACGAAAGGTGCTGTCGTGGCGACGCACACTCAGCAGCTGACCCGCTCCCACACGGTCCGACTGCGCGGGCTCACCAGGTCGTTCGAGGGCCGCACGGTGCTCGACCAGGTCGACCTCGATCTCCCGGCGGGCCAGTTCACCGCCCTGCTGGGCCACAGCGGCTCCGGCAAGAGCACGCTGCTGCGCGCCATCGCCGGTCTCGACCACGGCGTGGCCGGGAGCGGGGAGCTCACCGCCCCGGAGCGGGTGTCCGTCGTCTTCCAGGACTCCCGGCTGCTGCCGTGGCGCCGCGTCCTCGACAACGTCCTGCTGGGCGCGGACGGCCGGGAGGCCGCGGACAAGGGCCGCTCCGCCCTCGCCGAGGTGGGGCTCGCGGGCCGCGAACGGGCCTGGCCCAACGAGCTGTCCGGCGGCGAGGCCCAGCGTGCCGCCCTGGCCCGCTCGCTCGTCCGGGAACCCGAACTGCTGCTGGCCGACGAGCCGTTCGGGGCGCTGGACGCGCTCACCCGGATCCGTATGCATGTGCTGCTCCGCGAACTGTGGGAGCGCCACCGGCCGTCCGTGCTGCTCGTCACGCACGACGTGGACGAGGCGATCGTGCTGGCCGACCGGGTGCTCGTGCTCGACCACGGCCGCATCGGCGTCGACCTGACCATCGACCGCCCGCACCCCCGCTCGTACCGCGATCCGCTGCTCGGCGAATACCGCGAGCGGCTGCTGAACGCCCTCGGGGTCACCGAGGACCTGACAGGAGCGCCGGCGAACGGCGCGGCCGGGCAGGACGTGTCCGCGCACCCGAAGGAGAAGCACCTGTGACCAGCCCGCGCCGGCTCCATCTCAACGCCTTCCTGATGAACACCGGCCATCACGAGGCCTCCTGGCGGCTCCCGGAGAGCGACCCGTACGCGCACGTCGAGACGGCCCACTACGTGCGTCTCGCGCGGATCGCCGAACGCGGCACCTTCGACTCCCTCTTCCTCGCCGACGGCCCGGTCCTCTTCAACAGCGTGGGTCAGCGCCCCTCCGGCTCGCTCGAACCCATCACCCTGCTCACCGCGCTGGCCACCGCGACCGAGCACATCGGCCTGATCGCCACCGCCTCCACGTCCTACAACTCCCCCTACAACCTGGCCCGCAGACTCGCCTCCCTCGATCACATCAGCGGCGGCCGCGCGGGCTGGAACATCGTGACCACGGCGGGCGCGGAGGCCGCCCGCAACTTCGGTCTCGACGACGAGCCCGCGCACGCCACCCGCTACGAGCGCGCCGCCGAGTTCCTGGACGTGGCGCTCAAGCTCTGGGACAGCTGGGAGGACGACCTCGTCCTCGCCGACAAGGCGGCGGGAGTCTGGGGCGACCCCGGCAAGATCCATCCCGCGCGTCACAAGGGGACGTACTTCAGTGTGGAGGGCGCCCTCAACGTGCCCCGCACACCGCAGGGTCACCCGCTTCTCGTGCAGGCGGGCTCCTCGGAGGACGGCAAACGGTTCGCGGCCCGGTACGCGGAAGCGGTGTTCACCGCCCAGCAGACCCTCGCGGACGCCCAGGACTTCTACGCGGACCTCAAGTCCCGTACCGAGCGGGCCGGCCGGAACCCGGACCACATCAAGGTTCTGCCCGGCATCGTCCCGGTCATCGGCTCGACCGAGGCGGAGGCGCGCGCCCACGAGCGGGTCCTGGAGGACCACATCGTGTACGAGCACGGGGTGAACCGGCTCGAACACCTGCTCCATCTGGAGCCGGGGACGCTCCGCCTCGACGCACACCTGCCCGCCGACCTGCCGCCGGAGAGCTCGATCGAGGGGGCGAAGAGCCGCTACACCCTCGTCGTGGAGCTCGCCCGGCGCGAGCGGCTCACCGTCCGCGAGCTGATCGGCCGGCTCGGCGGCGGGCGGGGCCACCTGACCTTCGCCGGCACACCCGAGCAGGTCGCCGACGCGATCGAGGAGTGGTTCCGCGGCGGCGCCGCCGACGGATTCAACATCATGCCGGCCGTGCTGCCGTCGGGGCTCGACCTCTTCGTGGACCACGTGGTGCCGATCCTGCGCGACCGGGGTCTGCTCCGCCGGGAGTACGGGCCCCGGCAGACCCTGCGGGAGCGCTACGGCCTCCCGCGCCCCGCCAACCGGTACGCGACCACGACGGCGCCCACACCCCCCGCACCGGCGCCCGCACCCGCCCCGGCGGTCGCGTCCGCCCTCGCCTGACCCCGCTCACACCTGCCCGAACCGCCGAACCGAGAGGACCCGTACCCATGTCCGACATCGAGATCCAGAAGGTCACCGCGCACATCGGTGCCCGTGTCCTGGGCGTCGACATCTCCAAGCCCCTGGACGACATCACCGCCGCCGCCCTGCGCACCGCCCTCAACGAGCACAAGGCGCTGGTCTTCGACGACGTCGACCTGGACGACGAGGGCCAGCAGGCCTTCGCCCGCCACTTCGGCGACCTCACCACCGCGCACCCCACCGTGCCCGCCGTGGACGGCGCCCCGAACGTGCTGCCCGTCGACAGCGAGCGGGGCCGCGCCAACCACTGGCACACCGACGTGACCTTCGTCCTCAACCCTCCGCAGGCCAGCACCCTGCGCAGCATCACCGTCCCGCCGTACGGAGGCGAGACGCTCATCGCCAACTCCGCGGCCGCCTACCGCGATCTGCCCGAACCGCTCCGCGCGTTCGCCGACACCCTGTGGGCCGAGCACACCAACGACTACGACTACGCGGTGCCGGACGAGAGCATCGACGAGGAACAGGCCGCGCAGCGCGCCCAGTTCACGTCCATCAAGTTCCGCACCGTGCACCCGGTCGTCCGGGTGCACCCGCTGACCGGTGAACGCGGGCTGTTCATCGGCGGGTTCGCGCAGCGGATCGCCGGGCTTTCGGTCGGCGAGTCCCGCAAGATCCTCGACCTGCTCCAGGCGTACGTCACCCGGCCCGAGAACGTCCTGCGCTGGCGCTGGTCCCCGAACCAGCTCGTCCTGTTCGACAACCGGATCACCCAGCACTACGCGATCGACAACTACGACGGCCTGCCGCGCCGTCTGCACCGGGTGACGGTCGCCGGTGACGTGCCGGTCGGCATCGAGGGCACGGAGAGCCACTCGATCACGGGCGATGCCTCGCACTACACGTCGGTGGTCGCGTGACGCCGCCCCGGCTCATGTGACGGGCGACGACGGCCCCCGCGCGGATCCCCCGCGCGGGGGCCGTCCCGTCAGATCCCGCACGGCACGTTGAACGAGAGCAGGGCGGCCGACCCGTCCTCCATCCGGAGTTCGGTGACCGCCCCGTTGCGCAGGCCCGGCAGGACGCGGCGGTACTCGCCCAGCGGGATGGACAGGGCGGTGCACAGCACCAGGCGCAGCAGGGTGTTGTGGGCGACGACCAGCACGCGTTCGCCGGGGTGGGTCTCGGCGATGTGGCGCAGAGCGCGGGTTCCCCGGGCCGCCGCCGCGCGCGGATCCTCCGCCTCGGGGAACGGGTAGGACACCGGGTCGGCGCGGAACGCCTTGGCCCGGACCGGGTTCTCCGCCTCGAACTCGGCGAGCGTGCGGCCCTCCACCACCCCGAAGTCGCATTCGCGCAGGCCGGGTTCACGCCGGGCGGCCAGCCCGAGGGCGTGGCACGCGGGCTCGGCGGTGGCGACGGCGCGGGACATGGTCGAGGTCCAGATCGCGTCGACGGGGTGTGCGGCGGCCCAGCGGCCGAGGGCCTCCGCCTGGGCTCGGCCCTCCTCGGTGAGGTCGACGTCGCTCACTCCGGCGTAGCGGTTCTCCGCGTGCCAGACGGTCTGCCCGTGCCGGGCCAGGAGGAGGGTCGTACTGCGGCTCGTTGTACTCATGAGGCCGCAGTATCCAGGTCGGGCCGGGCCCCGGGGGTGCGCCACGAAAGTCCCGGCCCCCGGCGGGACACGACGCGTCCCGTCACCGGGCCCGGTCCGCGCGGGACCGGGCCGAACCCGGGTCCGACCGGGCCCGGGCACGGTGTCCGCGGTGCCTACAGGTTGCTGAAGTCCGGTCCCGCCGTACGGGTGCGCTTGATCTCGTAGAAGCCCGGCACCGAGGCGACCATGAGCGTGCCGTCCCAGAGCTTGGCGGCGTCCTCGCCCTTGGGGGCGGGGGTGACGACCGGGCCGAAGAAGGCGAGCTGCTCGCCGTCGGAGCCGGGGACGGCGATGACCGGGGTGCCGACGTCCTGGCCGACCTTGTCGATGCCCTCCTTGTGGGAGGCGCGCAGCTCGGCGTCGAACTCGAAGTCCGCCTGGTCGGCGTAGTCGATCAGGTCGGCGGGAAGCCCGACCTCTTCGAGGGCGCCGGCTATGGCCTCCTTGGTCGGGCCCGTGCCGTCGTTGTGGAAGCGGGTGCCGAGCGCGGTGTACAGCGGGCCGAGGACGTCGTCGCCGTGCTTCTGCCAGGCGGCGGTGACCACCCGGACGGACTGCCACGCCGTGGTCGCGAGCATCTCTCGGTAGTGGTCGGGAAGCTCGTCCAGCTTGGGCTCGTTCAGTACGGCCAGGCTCATGATGTGCCAGCGGACCTCGATGTCGCGGACCTTCTCCACTTCCAGCACCCAGCGCGAGGTCATCCAGGCCCAGGGGCACAGCGGGTCGAACCAGAAGTCGACGGGGGTCTTGCCGGAACTGGTCTGAGCGGTCTGCTCGGGCATGGCTCTCCTCGGAACGCGGTGTTTCCCGTGGCAACACCGGCACTCGCCCACACCATTCCCGTGTGTCCGTGCGATTCCGACGGGTCCGAGGGTTTCCCCTGTGTCTGTGTCGTCGCAGCGCCCGCCGTAAGGAGCACATGGCAGGATCGGCCCTGTTCGCACATGTCTATGACGCCATGAGGGAGTGCAGTCGTGCCCGGAGAGAATCTGTCCCGCGACGAGGCCCAGGAGCGGGCGGCACTGCTGTCCGTCGACAGCTACGACGTCTTCCTCGACCTGCGCTCGGCCGTCGGGGAGCCGGCGTCCGGCGAGCCCCGCACCTTCCGCTCGGTCACCACGCTCCGCTTCCGCTGCGCCGAGCCGGGCGCGGCGAGCTTCGCGGACCTGATCGCGCCGAGTGTGACGGCCGTCTCGCTCAATGGCAGGGACCTCGACCCCGGTCAGGTGTTCGACGGCTCCCGGATCCGGCTGGAGGACCTCGCCGCCGAGAACGAGCTCGTCGTGGACGCGCAGTGCGCCTACTCCCGCACCGGCGAGGGCATGCACCGCTTCGTCGACCCCGAGGACGGCGAGGTGTATCTGTACACGCAGTACGAGCCCGCCGACGCGCGGCGCGTCTTCGCCGACTTCGAGCAGCCCGACCTCAAGGCGCCGTTCCGTTTCGAGGTGCGGGCCCCCGAGGGCTGGACGGTCTGGAGCAACGGCGTCGGCGAACTCACGGATGGCGTCTGGAAGTTCGCCGAGACCAAGCCGATCTCCACGTACATCACGGCGGTCGTGGCGGGCCCGTACCACTATGTGACGGACTCCTACTCCCGCACCTTCGACGACGGTACGACGCTGGAGATCCCCCTCGGCGCGATGTGCCGCAAGGGCCTGGCCCCCCACTTCGACGCCGACGACGTGTTCCTGGTGACCAAGCAGGGGCTGGACTTCTTCCACGACCACTTCGACTACCCGTACCCGTTCGGGAAGTACGACCAGGCGTTCGTGCCCGAGTACAACCTCGGCGCGATGGAGAACCCGGGTCTCGTCACCTTCCGCGAGGAGTACATCTTCCGCGGCAAGGTGACGCAGACGTCGTACGAGGCGCGGGCGAACGTCATCCTGCACGAGATGGCGCACATGTGGTTCGGCGACCTCGTCACCATGGTCTGGTGGGACGACCTGTGGCTGAAGGAGTCCTTCGCCGACTTCATGGGCACGTTCGCGAACGTCGGCGCGACCCGTTTCACCGACGCCTGGATCACGTTCGCCAACCGCCGCAAGGCCTGGGCCTACCGCGCGGACCAGCTTCCGTCCACCCACCCGATCACGGCCGACATCCGTGACCTCCAGGACGCCAAGCTGAACTTCGACGGCATCACCTACGCCAAGGGCGCCTCCGTCCTGAAGCAGCTGGTGGCGTACGCCGGACAGGACGCCTTCCTGGAGGGCGCCCGCCGCTACTTCAAGCGGAACGCGTACGGCAACACCCGCCTCGGCGATCTGCTGTCGGCCCTGGAGGAGACGAGCGGACGGGACATGGCCGCCTGGTCCCGGTCCTGGCTCCAGACCGCGGGCGTCAACTCCCTCACCCCGCAGGTGATCCTGGACGCGGAGGGACGCGTCGCCGAGCTGGCGGTGCTCCAGGAGGCGCCCGAGTCCCACCCCGAACTGCGCCCGCACCGCGTGGCCGTGGGCCTGTACCGCCGCGAGGACGGCGACGGCCCGCTCGTGCGGTACGCCCGCGCCGAGGTGGACGTCGACGGGCCGCGCACGGTCGTCACCGAGCTGGCGGGAGCGGAGGCCCCGGCGCTCGTCCTCGTCAACGACGACGACCTCACGTACTGCAAGATCCGCTTCGACGAGGGCTCGCTGGCCACGCTGCGGGACGCGCTCGGCGACATCACGGACCCGCTCGCCCGGGCGCTGTGCTGGTCGGCGCTGTGGAACCTCACCCGCGACGCGATCGTGCCCGCCCGGGACTTCATCGCCCTGGTGCTGCGGTTCGCGGGCCGCGAGTCCGACATCGGCGTCCTGCAGATGCTGCACGCCTGGGCGAACTCCGCGCTCGTCAACTACGCGGCGCCCGACTGGCGCGAGCAGGGCGAGACGCTGCTCGCCGAGGGCGCACTGAAGGAGCTGCGGCTGGCCGAGCCGGGCGGCCAGCACCAGCTCGCCTGGGCCCGTTTCTTCGCCGACGTCGCATCGAGCGAGACCGATCTCCAACTGCTCCAGGGCCTGCTGGAGGGGACGGCGAAGATCGACGGCCTCGAGGTCGACCAGGAGCTGCGCTGGGCGTTCCTGGAGCCGCTGGCCTCGCGGGGCGTGGCCGACGAGTCCGTCCTCGCCGCCGAACTCGCCCGTGACGACACGGCGTCCGGCAAGCGGCACCAGGTCCGCTGTCTGGCCGCCCGGCCCTCCGCGGCGGTCAAGGCCCAGGCCTGGGCGGCCGTCGTGGAGTCCGACGCGCTGTCCAACGCCCTCGTCGAGGCGACCATCTCCGGCTTCGCCCGGCCGTCCCGGCGGGACCTGCTGGCGCCGTACGCCGCCAAGTACTTCGCCGCCATCGACCGCGTCTGGGCGGAGCGCTCCATCCAGATCGGCATGGACGTGGTCAGGGGCCTGTTCCCCGCGCTCCAGGACTCCCCGGAGACCCTCGCGGCGACGGACGCCTGGCTCGCGGCGCGCGCGGACGCGCCGCCGGCGCTGCGCCGGCTGGTGCTGGAGTCGCGGGACGATCTGGCGCGGGCACTGCGGGGGCAGGCCTGCGACATCGCCGCCGCGGGCTGATCACCCGTACCACGCGGGACCACACCGCGGAGGGCACCGGCGCCACGGCGTCCGGCGCCCTCCGCGGTGGCACGTCCGGGGCCCTCCGCCGTGGGCACGTCCGGTGCCTTCGCGGTGGGCACGTCCGGTGCCTTCGCGGTGGGCTGATCCGATGCGCACACTGGTTACGAAATGCATGTATTCAGACCCGTGACCCGTGCCGATCCGCCTCCGGACCAGCACCTTTCGGCAGTCGAACATTCGCACCGGAAGGCGCATTTGTCCCGATTCGTCGACGAGCGGGTAACAGCGGTTAGAAGACGGCTCCCCGGCGGAAGACCCCGGACCATGAGCCACCGCACCCCCAACTCCCCCCGCACCCTGCGCCACTCGTCCCCCGTACGGCACCGGGTCCTGACCACCGCACAGTTACGCGACCGCCATGTGACGGCCGCGGACGCCAACGAGCGGTGCCGGCCCGGCGGCCCCTGGCAGCGGATCCTTCCCGGCGTCTTCCTTCTGCGTCCCGGCCCTCCCACGCCCGAGGAGCGGCTGCACGCGGCGCTGCTCTACACCGCGCGTCCCCCCTCCGCCCGCACGGCACCCCGCGTCCCCGTCCAGCCGGGCTCCGAGGAACCGCGCGGCCACCGGCCCTCCGCGGACGCGCTGATCACCGGTCTGGCGGCGCTGGCCCTGCACGGCTTCTCCTGCGTCCCGCCGCTGCCCTCCCTCGTCACGATCGACGTGCTCGTCCCCCGGCTGCGCCGGGTGCGCTCGACCGGCTGCGTCAGCATCGTGCGCACGACCGTGCTGCCGGCGCCCACGTTCGTGGCCGGGGTCCCGGTCGCCGCCGTCCCCCGCGCGCTGGCCGACGCGGTCGCGGAGCTGACCGACGCGGAGGCGGTGCGCGAGCTGCTGGCGGAGGCGGTGCGCCGCGGCTACTGCGAACCGCGTTCGGTCGTGGAGGAGCTGACGGCGGCCCGGCTGCTGGACCGCCCGCACGTGGTGGACGCCGTTGACTCGCTGGTGGCGGAGGGCAGGGCGATCGCGGAGAACCGTCTGTACCGGATGGTCTTCGAGCACGGACTGCCCGACCCGGTCTGGAACGTCGACCTGCGGCTGCCCGGAGGCCCCCACCTCGGTGGCCTCGACGCGTACTGGCCCGAGCAGGCGGTGGCGGTCGAGCTGGTCACCCGGACACCGCTCCAGGACGCGGACGCCCAGGGATCCGAGCAGGCCCGCAGGCGCGAGTACCTGGAGCGGCTGGGCATCACCGTCGTCCACGTCACCCCGCGGAAGCTCAGGGACGCGATGGAACAGCAGGCCACGGTCGTACGGACCGCGCTCATGGCCGCGGACGACCGCGATCCGGCCGCGCATGTCGTGGTGCTGCCCCGGTCGTGACGGACAGGGCCGCGCCCAGAGGTGAGGAACGAGGCCCACGTGCTGTTCGCGCGGACCTGCTCCCGCGTTCCCGTGGCGTTGTCAGTGCCCCGATCTACTGTGGGGCGGGCAGGAGTTCCCTGGCCGGACGCACCTGCCCTGACGAGCCGGACCAACGACAGGAGAGCGTGATGACGACCCTGCCCGACCGCCCGAAGACAGCACTGCTGGTGATCGACATGCAGCACGGAGCCGTGAACGGCACCCTCGGTCTCGCGACCGTGATCGCGAACATCGGCACGCTCGTCGCCAGGGCCCGCGCCGAGGCGGTGCCGGTGATCTGGGTGCAGCACTCCGACGACCAGATGAAGTACGGCAGCGAGTCCTGGCAGTACGTGCCGGAGCTGGTCCGCGAGGACACGGAGCCCGTCGTCCACAAGAACTACGGCGACTCCTTCGAGGCCACCGACCTGGAGGACCTGCTCGCCGAGCGTGCGGTCGGCCATGTCGTGATCACCGGCGCCCAGACCGACATGTGCGTCCGCTCCACACTCCACAGCGCCTTCACCCGTGGATACGACGTCACGCTGGTCGGCGACGCCCACACCACGGAGGACCTCACCGCGTACGGCGCCCCCACCCCGGCCGAGGTCGTCGCCCACACCAACCTGTACTGGAAGGAGCAGCGCGCGCCCGGCCGGCGCGGGGACACCGTCGAGACGGCGAAGGTGAGCTTCGCCGCCCGAGCCGTCGGCTAGTGCCGCGTCAGCCAAGGTTCGCCCCGTCGCGACGCCCGGCACGCCCTCTCGCCGCACCGGCCGAAAGCCCAAGTACGTCCAGTACGAGGACTTCCGGCCGGCACGCCGAGAGCACGCACCGAACGCCGCTCCTCAAAGGGCAAACCTTGACTGACACGGCACTAGAGCCTGTCGGACAGGCCCTGGGACGGGCTCCCGGACCGGTCCGGGGACGGGCTGGTCGCGGGCGGCCGCTTCCCGCAGAACTCCGCCTCGACGACGGCTTCGGCGTCGCCCGCCCAGTCGCCGTTGAAGTTGAAGGCGAGGGAATGGCGGCCGTCCGCGGTGGTGAGGGCCACGCTGGACGAGCCGTGGATGCCGCCGTCATGGCCCCAGACACGGACGCCGCAGCTCAGCTTCCCCTCCAGGAGGCCGAGGCCGTAGCGCATGCCCGGGACTCCGTCGACGGCGACCGTCGTCCGCATCTCCCTGAGCTGCTCGCGCGGCAGGAGCCTGCCGCGCAGGAGTGCGGTGTAGAAGCGGTTCAGGTCGGAGCCGTCGGAGATCATCTCCCCCGCGGAGGACGCCCAGGAGGGGTTCAGCGCGGTGACGTCGTAAGTCGGTCCCGTCGTGGTCTCGGCCAGTTTGGAGTACGCCCTGCTGCTGGGCGAAGGGAGCGTGACCCGGGTGCCCGGCAGCGAAGTGGCGTGCAGGCCGAGGGGCTTGATGATCCGGTCGCGGATCTGCGAGGCGTAGGAACGGCCGGTGACCTTCTCGATCACCATGCCGGCCAGGACGTAGTTGGTGTTGGAGTAGTTCCAGGACGTGCCCGGCGCGAAGTCCGGCTTGTGGGACAGGGCGACGGCGACGAGCTGTCCGGGGGTCAGTGTGTCGTAGCGGTGCCGGAGGAAACCGTCCTTGGTGAGATACGTGGCGCCGAAGCCGTCGTCGGCCGTGTAGTTGAAGGTCCCGCTGGTGTGGTTGAGGAGTTGGCGGACGGTGATCCCGGTGCCGTCGTTGCCGTTGCCGCGCACCACGCCGGGCAGCCAGGTGTCCACGGTGTCGTCCAGGGACAGCCGTCCCTCGGCCTCGAGCTGGAGCAGGACCGTGGAGATGAACGTCTTGGTGATGCTGCCCACGCGGTAGCGGTCGGCCGTGGACCGCGGCGCGCCGGTCCTCAGATCTCCGACGCCCGCGGTGGCCGACCAGGTGCCGTGCCGGTCCACGGCCGTCGCCGTCACCCCCGGCACACCGTCGTGCACGGCCGCTTCCAGGGCCTGCCCTGTCGGCGCGTGGCCGTCCTTCGCGGGCGCCGCCGCCGCGATGCCCGCCTGCGTCACCGCGATCCCCGCGGCGATCGCCCCCACCAGTGCCGTACGAACCCTCATGTCTTCCCCGTCTCGCTGTGGGACTCGGTCGGGGGGAGGGACCCGAGGGCACGTCGGCGGGTTGCCCGGACAGCGCGGGTTGATCCCTTTTCAGCCCTTCCTCAGGATCAGCTCGGTGTTGCGGTCGCGTGAGGTGCCCGACAGGTCGGTGCGGGCGCCGGGGGCGTTGAAGGAGAGTTCGCGGTACAGCGCCGCGAGGCCCGTCTGGGTGAGGTCGGAGAAGTCCGTGGCGTGCGGGGCCGCGGACTCGATGAGTGTGGTGAACAGCGAGAGCGTGCCGTCCTTGTTGTCCACCAGTTCGATGACGCGGGCGAGCTGGGGGAAGTCGACGTGGGAGGCGGTGCTGATCTCCCAGAAGGAGCGGTTGCCGGCGGCGGCGTGCGGGATGATCTCGTTCCTGTGGGTGTGGCCGTTCACCCAGGCCAGCGTGTTGCTGAAGCGGGCGAGCAGGGAGACGACCTCGCTGCCGCCGTGCCGCGCCTCGGCCGGGTGGGCCGGGTCGGCGTGGGTGTTGTGCATGCTCTTGCTGGTGTGGTGACTGAAGACGATGACGTACGAGTCCGCGTTGTCGCGCAGCGTCTTCTCCAGCCAGCGCAGCTGAGCCGTGCCGATGGAGCCCTGGTAGTGGCCGCCGGGGTCGGTGGTGTCCAGGCTGACGCCGATGACGTCCTCGGCGATCCGGAACGTGTAGTACTGGGTGCCCGCGGAGAGGTTCGCGGACGAGTAGCCGTGGCCGAACGGGCCCGGCCCGGTGTACGCCGGGTCGAGGTGCGCCTTGACGTACTCGGCGGGGGTGAACGGGGCCCGCTTCTCGTCGGGCGTGACCGAGCGCATCTCGCGGGCGTGCGCCCTGAGCAGGTCGTGGAACGCGGCGCCCTTGGGGCTGCTGCCGTTCTTGATGCTCTTGGCCAGCGTGGTGGCCTCCGCCGAGCCCAGTGACATCAGCTTCTTGCCGCCGACGGCGAACTCGGTGAGGTAGGAGTCGCCGCGTGATCCGTAGCAGCCGAGCGGGAGCGCGTCGTGGTTGCCGACGGTGGAGTACCAGGGCAGCTTCAGGCCGGGGCTGCGCAGTTCGCGGATGGCCGCCTCCAGGAAGCCCTGGAGGCGCGGGAAGCCGAGCTGCTTGTCGGCGTCGCGCAGGGCGGCGTCGGGCTGCCAGTAGGTCTTCAGACCGCTGGCCTGGACGCCCTCGTAGTGCCGCGGGTCACCGCTGTTGGGGGTGATGCGGCCGCCGCTCATGACCTTCAGGAACCACTCCAGCTCCGTCTTGGAGTTGTTGTCGGTGTTGTCCCCGGTGGTCATGACGAAGTGCAGCGGGGTTCCGGTGGCGGGAGCTCCGTGCAGCGAGTTGACCCGCTCGATCAGGGAGACCGCGCCCGCGACGGTCAGCGCCTCCTGCGGGCGCCAGGAGCTCTTGTTCTGGGAGCGCAGGTACTCCAGGCGCAGCGGGTGCTGGGCGTCGACCAGGTGCAGGTCGGTGAGCTGCACGAACGCGGCGAGCGCGGTGCGCCGGTCGGCTCGGCCCGTCTTGGCCGCGGCCAGTTCGTCGCGCACGACCCGCTTCCAGCCGGCGCCGTCACCGAGCCTGCGGTACCCGGTGGAGCCGGAGCGCGGGGTGGCGACGGAGCCCAGGGTCGTGCCGCGGGTGTACGGGGCGAGCGCGGCCGGTCCCTTCGGGCCGGTGGTGGCCGACTGGCCCTCGGCGTGGGCGCCGGAGTCGGCGGCGGGCGCCTGGGCGGCCGTCGCCGCCTGCGCCGGGGACTGGGGGCGCAGGGCCAGACCGATCCCCGCGGAGAGGGACACCGCTCCGGTGGCGGCCAGCAGGGTGCGGCGGTTGAGGGCGGGTACGGTGGCGACAGAGCGTATGCGCGGCATGGCGCGGTCTCCCCGAGTGCGAACGCGTCGGCAGTGGCCGCGGAGCGCTCGACCGGCGAACTCCCCGCTTGTACTGGATCGTTGGCACTGGGGATGACCTGCGCGTTAACTGGACGGCAACGGGCGACGCCGATCGCCGTACGTCGATCTTCGCGCGCCCTGGGCGTCCATGGAGTCCTGTCCGAACGGCCGGTGGAGGGTCACTCCGCGTTCATCTTGCGGGGTAGGGGAGGTGGATCCGGGGCCACGCACGCCCGTTCACGGCGACTCCCGCCCGTTCACGGATTCGCCGGCGAGTACGCGGGCGCGGACCAGCGCAGCGGGCTGGCGGCGGACGTCTCGACGGCTTCGGCGAGGGTGAAGCGGACGGTCCGTTCGCCGTCGGGGGTGAACTCCGTGCGGGCCGTACCGGTGAGCTGGAGCACCGTTCCCGATGTCCAGTCCAGGAAGAGCAGGCCGGCGCGCGGATCGGCCGCGAGGTTGCCGAGGGTCAGGAACATGGAGTTCCCGGGGTAGTCGGGCCAGCTCAGTTCGCCGGGTGTGCCGACACGCACGAAGCCGGGGTTGCCGCCGCGGTGGCTCGCGTCGGCGCCGTGCGCGTGGACCGTGGCGAGGAAGAAGGTGTCGGCGGCCTCGACGAACTCCCGCTGGGAGGAGGTGAGTTCGCCGGCACGCCGGGGAGTGCCCGCCGTGCGGCCGGTCACCGTCTCGTACGTCTGCCTCTTCTGGAGGTACTTGGGGCAGTTGGCGAAGACCTGGTCGGCCTCGACGGCGAAGCCGCGCGGGGTGGGCCGGACCCGGCCGTTGAGGCGCATACGGCGACGGGTGCGCGGGTCGAGTGCGATGGTGCCGACGGCGGTGCCCGGGGTGGTGAGCGCGGCGGTGAGCGGATCACCCGCCGCGAGGCCGCCCGCGACAGAGATCTGCCGGGCGCCGGTGGCCCGCACGAATCCAGGATCCCCGGTGAGCAGCGAGGCCCACACCCCGCCGCCCGTCGTCCCGGCGTCGCGCTCCCCTTCCGTCCCGCCCTCGGGGGCCGCCGCGCCGACGACCAGCATGGGCTGGAGTTCGAGGAACGCGGCGACCACCGGACGGATGCCCTGGCCGACGGACCGGCCCACATGATCGGCGAGGTCCCGGACGCCGACACGGTCCTGGATCGCCCGCGAGCCGGAGTGATACGTCATGACGCCTCCAGGCGTGAGAGGCTAACCTTTGTCATCGATATTAGAGGTTAGAATCGAGAACGTCAACCGGTGACTTACTCTTGAGGGGTTAGTCGCGAAGGGAGACCCCCATGTCCACCAGCCCCGACCCCCGCCCCCTCACCGGCGAGCCGGTCTCGCTCGACCTGCTCAACACCCGCTGGATCCACGAGGGCGAGGTGCGGGACCTGCTGGCCGACACCGAGGGCCTCACGGTGTGGCTGGCGGGCAACGGGCTCGACTTCCCGGCCGACGACACCGTCCTGCGGCACACGCTCGAAGCCCGCGACGCCCTGCGCGCCGCGGTCGACACCCCCCACGGCGAGGCCGGCCGGCAAGGCTCCCGGTTCCCGGCACAGGCCGCCGCCCGCGTCGACGCCGTCCTCGCACACGGACGCGTCCGCCTGACGCTGACCGATCAAGGGCCGGGCGGGACACCGGAGTTCGACGACCTCGCCTGGGGCCCGGCCTGGCTCGCCGCGCGCGACTACCTGGAACTGCTCCAGGCCGCTCCGGACCGCATCCGCCGCTGCGCCCACGAGGCGTGCGTCCTGCACTTCTTCGACACCTCACGGAACGGCACCCGCCGCTGGTGCTCGATGGCGGCCTGCGGTAACCGCGCGAAGGCGTCCCGCCACTACGCGCGCACAAAAGAGAGCTGAATCGACAAAGAGAGACATCCACCCCGCCCTGGATATCCGCCTATAGCGCACGATCTCTGACGTGACGCATGGCGGAAGTACGCCATGGCTGTATCCCGCCACGGTCAACTCTCCCCAAACAACTGCCCCTTGGGTAAAGCTGAGCGGTCATCCGGGTTCACATTCCGGACTGATGCGACCGGTCCCTCAAGAACCGCCGGAACCGGCCGTTCCACGCTCGTTCCTTTACCTCCAAGGGATGCAGATGACCTCCGACCCTCAGCGCGCCCCGATATCGGGCGCGAGACGCGTGGCCCGCCTGGCCATGGCAGCGGGCCTGGTGGCCGCGCTCTCCGCGGCAGGGCCCATACCCATGGCCTTCTCCGCGGACACGGGTGCGCCCACGGCCGACCCCGGCACCAAGTCCGCCGCCGCCAAACTCGGTTCGACCGACGCCGACCTCCTCACCGAGGCCAAGGCCAACGGCGACAAGAACGTCACGATGATGATCGCGACGGCTCCCGGCCAGACCGAGCAGGTCGCCAAGGAGCTGGACGCGGTCAAGGGCGGCTCGGTGGGCCGCAGTGACGACAAGCTCGGCTATGTCCGCGCCACCGTCCCGACGAGCAGGGCGGACTCGGCCATCGCCGCCGCCGCGAAGCTTTCCTCGGTGCACGGGATCGACCTGCGCCAGGAGATCGCGCTGGACGACCCGACCCCGAGCGCCGACACGGCCAAGCACGGCAGCAACGCCTCCACGGCCGCCACCTACCCGGGTCCCGGCAAGAAGACGCCCGCCGAGAACCCGTACAACCCGTCCTTCGAGACGGGCGCCGTGGACTTCGTGCAGGACCACCCGAAGGCGGACGGCCGGGGCGTCACCATCGGCATCCTCGACTCCGGCGTCGACCTGGGCCACCCCGCGCTGCAGAAGACCACCACCGGAGAGCGCAAGATCGTCGACTGGGTCACCTCGACCGACCCGATCCTCGACAGCGACGCGACCTGGCGCCCGATGATCACCCCCGTGGCCGGGCCCACCTTCACGTACGGCGGCAAGACGTGGACGGCGCCGGCGGGTTCGTACGAGATCAGCACGTTCCGGGAGTCGGCGACGGCGGGCGGCGACGCCGCCGGCGACGCGAACCGCGACGGTGACACCACCGACGTCTGGGGCGTGCTCTACGACCCGGCGGCAGGCACGGTCACCGTCGACCTGAACAACAACAGCGACTTCACCGACGACACGCCGATGAAGCCGTACAAGGACGGCTACCAGATCGGTTACTTCGGTACCGACAACCCGGCGACGGACGTCGTCGAGCGGCAGCCGTTCGTCGTGGAGATCCGCAAGGACGTACCCATGGACCCGTACGGCGGGACCTGGGTCGGCAAGAAGGCCGACTTCGTCAACATCGGCGTCATCGAGTCCGAGCACGGTACGCACGTCGCGGGCATCACCTCCGCCAACGGCCTGTTCGGCGGGAAGATGAACGGCGCCGCGCCCGGCGCGAAGATCGTCTCCTCGCGTGCCTGCACCTGGACCGGCGGCTGCACCAACGTGGCGCTCACCGAGGGCATGATCGACCTCGTCGCCAACCGCGGCGTGGACATCGTCAACATGTCCATCGGCGGCCTGCCCGCGCTCAACGACGGCAACAACGCGCGCTCCGAGCTCTACACGCGTCTCATCGACACCTACGGCGTCCAGCTCGTGATCTCCGCGGGCAACTCCGGCCCCGGCGCGAACACGATCGGCGACCCGGGCCTGGCCGACAAGGTCATCTCGGTCGGCGCGACCATCTCCAAGGAGACCTGGGCAGCCAACTACGGCTCGCAGGTGGAGAAGAAGTACGCGATGCTGCCCTTCTCCTCGCGCGGCCCGCGTGAGGACGGCGGCTTCACGCCGACGCTGAGCGCGCCCGGCGCCTCCATCAACTCCACCCAGACCTGGCTGCCGGGCTCCCCGGTCGCCGAGGCGGGCTACACCCTTCCGGCCGGCTACTCGATGCTCCAGGGCACCTCGATGGCGTCCCCGCAGGCCGCGGGCGCCTCGGCGCTGCTGCTGAGCGCGGCGAAGCAGAAGGGCATCAGCCTCACCCCGGCCACCCTGCGCACCGCGCTGACGTCGACCGCCGACCACATCAAGGGCGTTCAGGCGTACGAGGAGGGTGCGGGCCTCATCAACATCGGTGACGCCTGGGACTCCATCAAGGACGGCGCCACCGCCCACGACGCTGCGTCTTCCAACTACACCGTCAAGGCCCCGGTCGACACCGCGATCGACTTCGCGCTGAAGACACCGGGCTTCGGTACCGGTCTGTACGACCGCGAGGGCGGCCTCAAGGCGGGCCAGCGCAAGACGTACGACATCACCGTCACGCGTACGTCGGGCGCGGACCGGCCGGTCCGGCACGAGCTCTCCTTCGAGAACAACGCCGGCGGCACCTTCCGGATCCTCGGCAAGGACGAGGTGTACCTCCCGCTGAACCAGCCGGTGACCGTCAAGGTCCAGGCCGCGCCGGAGTCGGCCGGGCTCAAGAGCGCGATCCTGGAGGTCGACGACCCGCGCACCGAGGGCGTCGACAAGCAGATCCTCTCGACCGTCGTCGTCTCCTCGCCGCTGAAGTACACCTACAGCGCGTCGAGTTCGGTGCAGCGCAACAGCACCACCTCGTACTTCGTGACGGTCCCCGAGGGCGCCAAGTCCCTGGAGGTCGCGATCGGCGGGCTGAAGGACAAGAGCCAGACCCGGTTCATCGCGATCCACCCGTACGGCGTTCCGGTCGACAACACCAGCACCCCGTACTGCTACAGCAACTACCTCGACGGCAACGGCTGCAAGCCCGACGTGCGTTCGTACGCGGACCCGCAGTCCGGCGTCTGGGAGATCGAGGTCGAGGCGCGCCGCACCTCGCCGCTGCTCGACAACCCGTACAAGCTGGATGTCGCCGTGCTCGGCGCGGCCTTCGACCCGGCCGTCGTGACCGTCCCCGAGGCCAAGGTCGGCACCCCGGCCACCGCCTCCTGGAAGGTGACGAACAACTTCGCCGCGATCGACGGCAGGCTGAAGGGCGGTCCGCTCGGCTCCTCCAAGAACGCGCGGCCGACCATCACCGAGGGCGCGACGCAGACCACCACGGTCGAGGTGCCCGCGGGCGCCGCGTCGCTCGACGTGGCCATCGGGAACGTCTCGGACAACGCCGCCGACCTCGACCTGACGGTGTACAACGCCGCCGGGGCCGTCGTCGGACAGTCCGCGGACGGTGACTCGGAGGAGGCCGTCTCCATCGCCTCCCCCGCCGCCGGTACGTACACCATCGAGGTCGCGGGCTACGCGGTCCCGTCGGGCTCGACGGCGTACGACTACCAGGACGTGTTCTTCTCCAGCGCGCTCGGCACGGTCACGGTCGACGACTCCACCCCGGTGAAGCTCGCCACCGGTGCCTCGGCCACGGTGTCCGGCTCGGTCACCGCCGCCGCGGCGGCACCCGAGGGACGCGAGTTCTTCGGTCAGGTCCAGCTGGTGAACGCGCGCGGCACGGTCGCGGGCCTCGGCAGCGTGAAGATCGAGAAGGTCACGCCGTAGCGGTGTGACGCCCGGCCGCGCGAGCGGCCCGGGGACTTGGGCGGGCGTCCGGGAACGGACGCCCGCCCTTTCGCGTGTCTCCCGCCCGCGGACCGCCCTGCCCCGTGCCCGGACAGCCCTTCCCGTGCCCCCGCCGGCCCGCAGTCCCTTCCGGGCGACCCGGCCCGGACCGCGGGTCACCGCTCGTCGGTGGCGCACCTCATCCTCTGGGACTCGGGCAGCGCCTTGACGATCCAGGACCGGTCGCGGGCGATCTGCTGCTCCCCCGTGGTCCAGATGTCGGGCATCGAGGCGTGCCGCTGGATGCCGATCAGGACCTCGTCGCCCCGGTGCAGCCGCGGGTCGACGGCCCGGTCCATCAGGAAGGTGACCTTCTTCGCGCCCGTGGCCGGCTTGTAGTAGTGGTAGACGTCCAGGGTGATCCGGTCCTGTTCGGCACCGGGGACCGCCACCACATCGGTGACCGTGCCCTCCACGATGAGCCGGGAGCAGGCGATGTAGCCGGGGGCGCTGAGCGAGCCCGCGTCGCCGCTGTCCGCCTTGGCGTCGGAGTTGGCCGAGTTCGCGGTCACTCCGTCCGACCCTCCGCTCGTGGCCAGCCAGCCCAGCCCGACGACCATCGTGGCCACCGCGGCCGCCGCCAGCGTGCCGACGGCCATGGCACGCGAAGGCCGGAAGCGCTTCTTCGGAGCGCCGCCGGGCCGCCCGCCCCCGGACGCCCGCGGCCCCTCGGCCCGCCGGTACTTCCCGGACCTCCCGGGCTTCTGGGACGCCCGGACCGGCCCGGCCGACCGCCCGGTGTCCGCCAGCGCGTCACCGATGACGACCAGCTGCTCCCGGAGCACCTCGACGTCCGCGGCGGCCGACCGGTGCTCGGCCATGAACACGATGTCGTCGCGCGCGCCCTCGGGCAGTTCGGCGTCCGTGATCGCGGCCATCAGCGCGTCCACACCTTCGTACTCGGCCACGTCACACCACCTCGTCCTCGTGCAGGCGGGCGCGCAGCGCGCGGACCGCCGTGTGCAGCCTGCTCTTGACCGTGCCCTCGGGTATGCCGAGCTCGTCGGCGATGTCCCGCACCGGCAGGTCGGCGTAGAACCGCAGGACGAGAACCTGGCGCTGGGGGTCGGGCAGTTCGTCCAGGCCCTGGGCGACGGCCAGCGAGAGCACGCTGGACTCCTCGTCCGAGGGCTGCGCCGGCTGGCGCAGCGAGGCGAGCCGTTCCCCCAGCCGCTCCTGCCGGCGTTTGGCCCGGTGCCAGTCCATCGCCAGGTTCGAGGCGACGACCGCCGCCCAGGCGGACACGTCCCGCGGCGCCTCGTCCCCCTTGGCGGCCCGCTCCAGCAACCGCAGCCGGACCTGCTGTACCCCGTCCGGCAGGTCCGCCTGCGGTACGCCGCCGAGCGCGAGCACCGCCCGTACCCGGCGTTCCTGCGTCGCGTCCAGGGGGTCGTCCGCCCCCGGTGCCCGACGTGTCCTTCTGCGCAGCACAGCACCCCTCCCCTCCCCGCGTCCCCTCTACGACGCCGGTGCGGGCCAAAACGTTCGGCCCGGTTCGAGTCGTACGTCACACCGGGCCCGTGCCGTGACCGCGCCCGCACCGTACGGCTTGCGGTCACCCCGCGTCGCCGGGCGATTTCTTCGTACCCGGACACTCGGACGCCGCAGGATCGGGCACCTCTGCGCGTGTCCCGGCGTCCCACGTCGTGAGCGGCGCGGTGAAAGGATTGGACACGCGGGCCCGGGTCAGACGCATGATGGAAGCGTTGGACCACGTAGAACGCACGTCAAGGGAGTCGCCGTGAGGGTCGGAATCGTCGGAGCCACCGGTATGGTCGGCACAGCCATGCGCAAGATCCTCGTCGAACGGGACTTCCCGGTCGAGGAACTGCGTCTGTTCGCCTCCGCCCGTTCGGCCGGGACGGTCGTCGACGGGGTCACGGTGGAGGACGCTTCCACGGCGGACTACTCGGGCCTGGACATCGTGCTGTTCTCAGCGGGTGGGGCCACCTCCAAGGCGCTGTGCGAGAAGGTCGCCTCCCAGGGCGCCGTCGTGATCGACAACTCCTCCGCCTGGCGCAGGGACCCCGAGGTACCCCTCGTCGTCTCCGAGGTGAACCCGCACGCGATCGCCGACCGTCCCAAGGGCATCATCGCCAACCCGAACTGCACGACGATGGCCGCGATGCCGGTCCTGAAGCCGCTGCACGAGGAGGCGGGCCTCGAGGCGCTGGTCGTCGCCACCTACCAGGCGGTGTCCGGCTCGGGCGTCGCCGGTGTGGCGGAGCTGCACGGTCAGGCCCTGAAGGTCGTCGGTGAGGCCGACCTGCTGACCCACGACGGCGAGGCGGTCGACTTCCCCGAGCCGCAGGTCTACAAGCGCCCCATCGCCTTCAACGTGCTCCCGCTCGCGGGTTCGGTCGTCGACG
This sequence comes from Streptomyces sp. NBC_00386, assembly GCF_036063235.1. Lineage (NCBI taxonomy): Bacteria > Bacillati > Actinomycetota > Actinomycetes > Kitasatosporales > Streptomycetaceae > Streptomyces > Streptomyces sp. NBC_00386. Next base: position 6,168,961 of record NZ_CP107950.1, on the reverse strand, counting down.
ACGGTCTGAACGAGACGGACGAGGAGCAGAAGCTGCGCAACGAGTCCCGCAAGATCCTGGAGATCCCCGCCCTCAAGGTCTCCGGCACCTGTGTCCGGGTCCCGGTGTTCTCCGGCCACTCCCTCCAGGTGAACGCCCGCTTCGCCCGCCCGCTCTCCGCCGAGCGCGCCACCGAGCTGCTCGCGGGCGCCCCGGGTGTCGTCCTCTCGGACATCCCGACCCCGCTCCAGGCCGCCGGCAAGGACGCCTCGTACGTCGGGCGCATCCGGCCGGACGAGACCGTCGAGCACGGGCTCGCGCTGTTCGTCTCCAGCGACAACCTCCGCAAGGGTGCCGCGCTGAACGCGGTCCAGATCGCGGAGCTGGTGGCGGCCGAGCTCAACGAGGGCTGACGCCCGGATCCACACACGCCCGAGGGGACGGGCACCGACCGACCGGTGCCCGCCCCCTCGGGTTCTCCTGCGACGCGTCGCGTCCGCCGGCTAGGCGGTCGTGGCCCGCGCGTCCGCCGCCTGCGCCTTCAGGGCCCGCTCGACGCCCGAGCGGGACTCCGAGACGAGGCGCCGCAGGGCCGCGTTGGGCTCGGCCGAGGCCAGCCACGCGTCCGTCCGCGCGAGGGTCTCCTCGGCGATGTGGATGCCCGGGTAGAGGCCGGTCGCGATCTGCTGCGCGATCTCGTGCGAGCGGGCGTCCCAGATCTCCTTGACCACGGAGAAGTACTTGTCCGTGTACGGGGCCAGCAGCTCACGCTGGTCGGCCTGCACGAAGCCGCCGATGACCGCTTCCTGCACGGCGTTCGGGAGCTTGTCGGACTCGACGACCGAGGCCCACGCCTCCGCCTTCGCCTCCTCGGTGGGCCGGGCCGCGCGGGCGGTGGCCGCGTGCCGCTCGCCGGCCGCCGTCTTGTCGCGCTCGTACTCGGCGGCGATCTCCACCTCGTCGAAGCGTCCGACGGCCGCGAGCCGCTGCACGAACGCCCAGCGCAGCTCGGTGTCGACGGCGAGGCCCTCGATGGTCCCGCGGCCTTCGAGCAGCGCCTCCAGGAGGTCGAGCTGCTCCGGTGTGCGCGCGGTCGCCGCGAAGGCGCGCGCCCAGGCGAGCTGGTGGTCACCGCCTGCCTCGGCCGCGTGCAGGTGGGCGAGCGTCGCGTCCGTCCAGCGGGTCAGCAGCGCCTCGCGGGCGGTCGGGTCGGCGTACAGCTCGATGGCGAGCTTCACCTGCCGGTGCAGCGACTGCACGACACCGATGTCGGACTCCTTGCCGATGCCGGAGAGCACCAGCGCCAGGTAGTCGCGGGCGGCGAGTTCGGCGTCGCGGGTCATGTCCCAGGCCGAGGCCCAGCACAGGGCGCGCGGCAGGGAGGACGCGAAGTCGCCGAGGTGCTCGGTGACGAAGGCCAGCGAGTCCTCGTCGAGGCGGACCTTGGCGTACGACAGGTCGTCGTCGTTGAGCAGGATCACGGCGGGGCGGCGCCTGCCGACGAGCTGCGGTACGGCGGTCAGTTCACCGTCCACGTCCAGCTCGACGCGCTCGTCGCGCACCAGCTTGCCGCTGTCGCCGTCGAGCTCGTACAGGCCGACCGCGATGCGGTGCGGGCGCAGCGTCGGCGCGCCCTGGGCGCCGGCGGGCAGGGCCGGGGCCTCCTGGCGGACGGCGAAGGAGGTGATGACACCGTCCGCGTCGGTCTCGATCTCCGGGCGCAGGATGTTGATCCCGGCGGTCTGGAGCCACTTCTGCGACCAGGTGCCGAGGTCGCGTCCGGAGGTCTCCTCCAGGGCGCCGAGGAGGTCGGACAGGCGCGTGTTCCCGAAGGCGTGGGCCTTGAAGTAGGCCTGGACGCCGCGGAAGAACTCGTCCATGCCGACGTAGGCGACGAGCTGCTTGAGGACGGAGGCGCCCTTGGCGTACGTGATGCCGTCGAAGTTGACGAGCACGTCGTCGAGGTCGCGGATCTCGGCCATGATCGGGTGGGTCGAGGGCAGCTGGTCCTGCCGGTACGCCCACGTCTTCATGGAGTTGGCGAACGTGGTCCAGGAGTGCGGCCACCGGCTGTCGGGGTGGTAGGCCTGGCAGGCGATGGAGGTGTAGGTGGCGAACGACTCGTTCAGCCACAGGTCGTTCCACCACTCCATGGTCACGAGGTCGCCGAACCACATGTGGGCCAGCTCGTGCAGGATCGTCTCGGCGCGCAGCTCGTACGCGGCGTCGGTGACCTTGGAGCGGAAGACGTACTGGTCGCGGATGGTGACCGCGCCGGCGTTCTCCATCGCGCCCGCGTTGAACTCGGGCACGAAGAGCTGGTCGTACTTCGTGAACGGGTACGCGTAGTCGAACTTCTCCTGGAACCAGTCGAAGCCCTGCCGGGTGACCTCGAAGATCGCGTCCGAGTCGAGGAACTCGGCGAGCGAGGGGCGGCAGTAGATGCCGAGCGGGACGGTCTGCCCGTCCTTCTCGTACACGCTGTGCACCGAGTGGTACGGGCCGACGATCAGCGCGGTGATGTACGTCGAGATCCGCGGCGTCGGCTCGAAGACCCAGACGTCGTCCTTGGGCTCCGGGGTCGGCGAGTTGGAAATGACCGTCCAGCCGTTCGGCGCCTTCACGGTGAACTGGAAGGTCGCCTTGAGGTCGGGCTGCTCGAAGGAAGCGAAGACGCGGCGCGCGTCGGGCACCTCGAACTGGGTGTACAGGTAGGCCTGCTGGTCGACGGGGTCGACGAACCGGTGCAGGCCCTCACCCGTGTTGGTGTACGCGCAGTCGGCTACGACGCGGACGACGTTGCGCCCCTGAAGGAGCCCGGGCAGCGCGATCCGCGAGTCCTTGAAGACCTCGGCCGGATCGAGCGGGTCGCCGTTGAGGGTGACTTCGTGGACGGCCGGGGCCACCAGGTCGATGAAGGACTCGGCGCCGGTCTCGGCGGAGTCGAAGCGCACCGTGGTCACGGACCGGTAGGTGCCGCCCTCCTGCGCGCCGGAGAGGTCGAGATCGACCTCGTACGAGTCAACGGTGAGCAGCTTCGCGCGCTGCTGCGCCTCTTCGCGGGTCAGGTTTGTGCCAGGCACGCGGTCATCTCCTCGTTATGTGTGGGTTGCGTCATCCTTCCACGGGACCCGCACACAGCGCGATGTCCGTTTCCCGCCGGTGCCGGGCCGTCGCGGGCGGGAGCCTGGATCCATGACGACGTACACCGCACAGCCCATCGGCGCGGCCGTTCTCGAGGAGCTCCGCGCCACCGACGACGCGGGCCGCCGGCCCGTCCCGCTGACCGAGGACGAGGGCGGATCCCCGTTGCGCTGCTGTCTGCGCCGCAGCGAGCCCGGAGAGCGCGTCGCCCTGGTCTCCTACGCCCCGTTGCGCCGCTGGGCGGAGCGGACCGGCGCCGAGCCCGGCCCCTACGACGAGACGGGCCCGGTCTTCATCCACGCGGACGTGTGCGCGGGCCCGGCCACGGACGCCCTCCCGTTCACGAACGCCCACCGAACGGTCCGCCGCTACTCGGCCCAAGGGCACATCCTGGGCGGGCGAATGGTCGAGGCGCCGTCCGCGTTCGACGAGGCCTTCACGAAGGCGTTCGCCGAGGCGTTCGCGGACCCGGAGGTGGCACTGGTCCATGTACGGGCGGTGGAGTACGGCTGCTTCCTGTACGAGGTGCGGCGGGTCTGAGGCCCCGAGAACGCGTCGAGGGAGTCCGCGCGCCCCGGGGGCGCGCGGACTCCCTCGACGGAGAGCCGGTGTGGACCGGGCGGGGCTCAGCCCTGCTTCGGCTGCTTGTGGGACTTGTCCAGGATCATCACTAGGGCGGTGATGCCCGCGAACAGCGCGATCGGCAGCACGACGTAGAGGCCGAGCGTCTCGATCACGCTCAGGCCGGAGCCGGGGTCGTCGCCGTCGTCGCGGGTCAGCGCGAGCGCGGGGGACGACATGAGCAGCATCATCAGCGTCGTACCGGCCGCCAGGGCACCGGCGCGCAGAGCGTTCTTCTTGTCCACGGTGCAAACGTAGCGAACACCCGACCGGGCCGCGCGTCCGGGGTGCCGTACGGAGGTCACGGGGCACGGCGCGGCGGGTCCGGAGGGCTCCCGGGCGCGGCCGTCCGGCCGGTCTCCGCCCGCACCACGTCGATCAGGGCGTGCAGCCGGGGCGCGGCGGCCAGCTCCTCCAGGGTCACCGGGCGGCCCTCGGCATCGGCGACGGGCAGGCGCCAGTTGGGGTACTCGTCCCAGGTGCCGGGAAGGTTCTGCGGGCGGCGGTCGCCGACGGCGTCCGGGAGCCAGACGCCGATCAGACGGGCCGGGGTGCGCATCAGGAAGCGGTGCACGGCCTGGATCTCGGCCTCCTCCACGGAGGCGGGGGCCCCGCCGCTCGGGCCGCGCAGCAGCCCGAGCCGGGAGAGCAGCGCCAGCCAGTCCCGCACGTCCGCGGCGGCGGCCGCCCGTTCCGTGTCGAGGGAGCCGGCCAACAGGCCGAGCCGGTCGCGCAGTTCGACGTGCTCGCCGGTGAACCGGGCCGCGGTGGGCGGCAGGTCGTGGGTGGTGGCGGTGGCCAGGCAGTCGGCACGCCAGTCGTCGGGCGGCAGGGGCAGTCCGTCCCCGTCCCAGTCGCGTTCGAACCACAGCACCGAGGTGCCGAGCACTCCGCGTTCCTGGAGCGTCTCGCGCACCCCGGGTTCGACCGTGCCGAGGTCCTCGCCGATGACCAGCGCTCCGGCCCGCGAGGCTTCCAGGACGAGGATCGCGAGCATCGCCTCGGCGTCGTAGCGGACGTACGAGCCCTCGGTGGGCGGCTGTCCCCCGGGGATCCACCAGAGCCGGAACAGGCCCATGACGTGGTCGATGCGCAGGGCGCCCGCGTGACGCAGGAGCGCGCGCAGCAGGCGGCGGTAGGGGGCGTATCCGGAGGCGGCGAGACGGTCGGGCCGCCAGGGCGGCAGGCCCCAGTCCTGGCCGCGCGCGTTGAAGGCGTCGGGGGGCGCGCCGACGGACATGCCGGCCGCGAAGTACTCCTGCTGGGCCCAGGCGTCGGCTCCGTCGGGGTGGACGCCGACGGCGAGGTCGTGCACGAGCCCGACGGTCATGCCCGCGTCGCGCGCGGAACGCTGGGCGCGCGCGAGCTGGGCCTCGGTGAGCCAGGCGAGGCGGCTGTGGAAGTCGACCCGGTCCATCAGTTCGGCCCGTGCGCGGGCGGTCGCGGGCGAGCGGGGGTCGCGCAGGGCCACGGGCCAGTTCCGCCAGTCGGAGCCGTGTACCTCGGCGAGTGCGCACCAGGTGGCGTGGTCCTCCAGCGCCTGTCCCTCCTCGGCGAGGAAGTCGGCGTAGGCGGCCTGCCGTCCGGGCCCGAGCGGCACGGTGCGCACCACGGCGAGCGCCTCGCGCTTCAGCTCCCACACGGCGTCGCGGTCGATGAGCGCGCCCTTGCGCAGCACGGAGTCGCGCAGCCGTTCGGCTCGCTCCAGCAGCGTGCGCAGCCGGTCCTGGTCCTCGGCGTAGGGGTACTCGGGGATGTCCTCGACGCGCAGGTGCACCGGGTCGGGGAAGCGGCGGGAGGAGGGCCGGTACGGGGAGGGGTCGGTGGGGTCGCCGGGTACGGCCGCGTGCAACGGGTTGACCTGGACGAATCCGGCGCCCAGCGTCCGCCCCGCCCAGGCCGTCAGCTCGGCGAGGTCGCCCAGGTCGCCCATGCCCCAGGAGCGGCGGGAGAGCAGGGAGTAGAGCTGGACGAGCAGGCCGTGGGCGCGTCCGGGCGGCGCGGGCAGCCGGGTGGGGGCGACGACGAGGTGGGCGGTGGCGGCGCGGCCGTCGGGGGCGGTGGCGTGCAGGCTGTGGACGCCGGGCGGGAGGTTCTCGGCGGAGGTCCGGGACTCGCCCTGTTCGGTGGTGACGCGCAGGCGGGTGCCGTCCGGCAGCGCGGCGACCTCGGCGGGGACGAGTCCGCCCCAGCACACCAGGGTCGGCGGCAGCAGCCGCTTCGCGGCCTCGGCCTCGTGCAGCGCGAGGGCGGTCCGGACGGCGTCCGGGGTGCTCGCGTCGACGCCGAGCGCCGCCAGGACCGCCACGAGCGCGGTGTCCGGGGCCGCGACCGTGCGGCCGGGGGACGGGCTGTATTCGGGGGCGACACCGTGCAGTTCGGCGAGTTCGGACAGGGGCGTCCGCGGCGCCGGCTCCGATGCCGTCCGCGGCGGCTCGGCGGGCCCGGTGGGTGCCATCAGACCCTCGACGCGGCGCCGGTCGAGACGGGCTCGCTCGTCAGATGCGCGGCGTCCGCGAGCGGCGGCTCACTGGTCAGCGGCTCGGCGTCGGGCAGCGGGGGTTCGCTGGTCAGCGGCGCCGCGGAACAGGCGCCTTCCGAGCTGAGCAGACACAGGTGGGCGCCCTCGGGCTCGGCGGCCGCCCGGCCCGCGCGCGGGCCGGGGACGGACGGCTCCGCCGCGCGTTCGGACAGGGCCGTGAGGAGCAGGTGTGCCGATGCGGCCACGGGGGCCTCCTTGTCGAGGTCGGATACGGCGGCCGGGGGCATTCCGGCGGTTCGTGCCGGAAACGGATGCCCCGGGCGGTCACCGCAGCCCTACCCCGTGGGCGCGACGGCAGACGCACACGGGCGGACAACGTGCTTCCGGTCACACTCCGTCGCCGCCCCACTGGCCTGGGCCACGCCTCCAGGCTGGGGTAATCCCGGCACTTCGGCCACTCTCGTTGACACCTTCACCACCCGAATGGTGGGCTCGACCGCACACCTAAGCCGCAGCCGAGATGGCGGGCCACGAGGGGGAACCGTGCGACTCGGGCGTGGAAAAGGAGTGACCGCACTCGCGTTCGCCGTGGTCGCGAGCACGTTCGGTGCGGCCCCCGCGGCCGTCGCGGCGGCACACGGTCCGGCGGCCTCCGCGGGCGACCGCGAGACCACCGGGAGCGGAGTGCCCGCCGTCTGGCCCCGCCCGCAGTCGCTGCGCGCGAACGGCACGGCGGTCACGGTCACGGACGAGGTCGTCCTGGTCACCCCGGCGCCGGACACCTCCGGCGGCTCGGGCCCGGCGGGTTCGTACGCCCCAGGCGCCACCCTGACCCCGTACGCCCCCGGCGTGAGCGTCGCCGCGTACGCCCCGGACAGCGACCTCGACCCGTACGCCCTCGAAGCGTTGCGCGCACTGCTGCGGCGGGCCGGCGCCCGCACGATCACGACGGCGCGTGACGGTGACGCGCTCCCGGTGCACGCGCTGGTGGTGCGCCTGGGCGCGGAACCGGCGGACACCGGCCGGGCGGGCGCGGGTTCCCTCACCGGCGCGCGCGCCGCGTCGGGCTCCCTGGAGCGGGCGCTCACGGCGCTCGGCGCCGCGCCCCGCGCCGATCTCCCCTCCGGCGGCTACCGGCTGGCCGTCGGCCGCACCGGCGGACGGGACACCGTCGCCCTCGCGGGAGTCGGCGAGGACGGCCTGTTCCACGCGGTGCAGACACTGGGCCGGCTTCTCGGCGCCGACCGCCGGATCGCCGGTGCCGTCGTCCGGGACTGGCCCGGCACCGCCGTGCGGGGCGTCACCGAGGGCTTCTACGGCAGCCCGTGGACCCCTGAACAGCGTCTCGCGCAGCTCGACTTCATGGGCAGGACCAAACAGAACCGCTATGTGTACGCGCCCGGCGACGACCTCTTCCGGCAGGCGCGCTGGCGTGAGCCGTACCCGGCCGGGGAGCGCGCCCGCTTCCGGGACCTGGCGGAGCGGGCGCGCCGCAATCACGTCACGCTGACCTGGGCGGTGGCCCCCGGGCAGGCGATGTGCTTCTCCTCGGACGCCGACGTGAAGGCCCTGACGCGCAAGCTGGACGCCATGTGGGCGCTCGGGTTCCGGGCCTTCCAGCTCCAGTTCCAGGACGTCAGTTACACCGAGTGGCACTGCGGGGCGGACGCGGACGCGTTCGGCTCCGGCTCCGAGGCGGCGGCGAAGGCGCAGGCACGGGTGGCGAACGCCGTGGCCCGGCATCTCGCCGCCCGCCACCCGGACGTGGCCGCGCTGTCCCTGATGCCGACGGAGTACTACGAGGACGGCTCGACCGACTACCGCCGGAAGCTGGCGGGCGCCCTGGACAGGAACGTCGAGGTCGCGTGGACGGGCATCGGTGTCGTGCCGAAGACCATCACCGGCGGCGAACTGGCGCGCACCCGCTCGGTGTTCGGCAGCCACCCGCTCGTCACCATGGACAACTACCCCGTCAACGACTACGCGCAGGACCGGGTGTTCCTCGGCCCCTACCAGGGGCGCGACCCGGCGGTGGCCACGGGTTCGGCGGCTCTCCTCGCGAACGCGATGCCCCAGGCGGAGGCCTCCCGCATCCCGCTGTTCACGGCGGCCGACTACGCGTGGAACCCGCGGGACTACCGGCCCCGGGAGTCCTGGGAGGCCGCGATCGGGGATCTCGCGGGCGGGGACGCCCGGAGCGCGGACGCGCTGCGCGCACTGGCCGGGAACGAGGCGTCCTCCGTCCTCGGCGGCGAGGAGTCGGCCTATCTGCGCCCGCTCATGGAGGCGTTCTGGCAGGCGCGGACGGGCACGGACCGGGCCGCGGGCGAGCGGGCGGCCGAGCGGCTGCGCGCGGCGTTCGCGGTGATGCGCGAGACACCCGAGCGGCTGGCGGGCCGCCCGGTCGCCACCGAGGTGAAGCCCTGGACCGAGCAGTTGGCGCGCTACGGCGAGGCCGGTGAGACGGCCGTCGCGCTGCTGGAAGCCCAGTCGGACGGTGACGCGACGGCGGCGTGGACGGCGTACCGCGCGCTGAACGGGCTGCGCGCGAAGCTCGCGGCGAGCGAGGTGACGGTCGGCACGGGCGTGCTCGACCCGTTCCTGACGCGGGCCCGCACGGCGTACGAGAAGTGGGCGGGCATCGGCGACGAGTCCTCCGCCGGCCACGGCGCCCCGAAGGGCCACGGAGCGGCTGGGGACGGCGGAGCGGAAACCGGTGACCCGGGCACGGCGGAGACTGGCAGAGGCGACGGCGGCGCCGCGGACGGCGACGGGACCGCGCCGGGCGACGGCACGAGGGGGGACGGCGGGCAGGACGGCAGCGTCGTCCTGCTCCCGCGCACCCGCACCCTCACCGACGTGAGCGTGCTCACCGACCCCGGCGTGACGGGCTTCGTCGAGGCGTACGTACCGGGCGAGGGCTGGCGGTACCTCGGCGCCCTCGCCGCCGGGGGCGCGACGGAGCTCGGAGCGGCGGAGATCGGTGCGGCGGGCGTGCGCGTGGACGCGCTGCGGGTCGTCGGCCCCGAGCGTTCGCAGGTCCGCCATCTCGTGCCGTGGTTCGCCGAGACGCCCGCCGCGGCACTGGACCTGGCCCGCTCCACGGCGGACGTGGAGATCGGCGGCACGGAGCGGATCACGGCCCGGCTGACGTCACTTCGTCCCACCGGCGTCAGCGGTGAGCTGACCGCGCGGGCCCCCGAGGGCATCAAGGTCAAGGTCTCCCGGCCCTCGGCGACCCTGTCGCGCGGCGCCGTCGTCGACAGCCTCGTGGAGGTCACGGTCCCGGCGGGAACGCCGTCGGGCACGTACGAGGTGACGGTCGCCTTCGGCTCGCAGACCCGCACGCTGACCGTCCGCGCCTTCCCGCGCACGGCGGGCCCCGACCTCGCCCGCACCACGGCGGCCTCCTCGTCCGCCGACGAGACCCCCGACTTCCCGGCCTCGGCGGCCAACGACGGCGACCCGGCGACCCGTTGGTCCTCCCCCGTGGACGACGGCGCCTGGTGGCAGGTGCAGTTCGCCGAGCCGACGCGCCTCGGCCGGCTCGTGCTGACCTGGCAGGACGCGCACCCGTCCGCGTACCGCGTCCAGGTCTCCGCCGACGGCCGTGTGTGGCGCACCGCGACGACCGTGAACGACAGCCGCGGCGGCCGGGAGTCCCTCCGCTTCGACGAGAGCGACGTCCGCTACCTGCGCGTCCAGGGGATGCGGCGGGCCACGGCGTACGGGTACTCGCTGTGGTCGGCGGAGGCGTACGCGGTCGCGGTCACGGACTGACACCCCTCGGCGGTTCTCGGCGCTCCCCGGCGGTCCTTCGCGCTCCCCGGCATCCCCCGGCACTCCTCGGCCATTCGCGTCCAGCTTTCCGCCTCCAACTATTCACTCAGTACATATCTTGAGTGCATACTGATCTCCATGAGCACCCGTCACATCCTCTTGGGGCTGCTCGCCGGAGGGCCCAGCCATGGGTACGACCTCAAGCGACGGCACGACGAACGCTTCCCGCAGGCCCGCCCGCTGGCCTACGGGCAGGTGTACACGACCTTGCAGCGGCTGGTCCGCGACGACCTCGCCGCGGTCGACGGCACCGACTCGGACGGAGGTCCCGAGCGGACCCTGTACCGCTCGACCGGGGACGGAACGCGTGAACTGACCCGCTGGGCCGGCGAGATCGCGCCGCCCGCGCCCTTCGTGACGAACGAGATCTTCGCCAAGGTCGTCGTCTCGATCCTCGCCTCGGCCGACCCGGCCGGCTATCTGCGGGCGCAGCGCGCGGCGCACATGGCGCGGATGCGCGAGCTCACGGCGGTGAAGACGGCACCCGGCGCCGACCTCGCGACCGTCCTGTCGGCCGACTACGCCCTCAACCACCTCGACGCCGACCTCCGCTGGATGACGACCACGGCGGCCCGGCTCACCACCCTGACCGCGGAGGTCGACACAGCATGAGCACCCCCCTTCTGACCGCCAGGGACCTGGTCAAGGCACACGGCCCGACCCCGGCGCTGCGCGGCGCCTCGCTGGACCTGGCCGCGGGCGAGGTCCTCGCCGTCACCGGGGCCAGCGGCAGCGGCAAGTCCACCCTGCTCCACTGCCTGGCGGGCATCGTCAGGCCCGACGGCGGAACGGTGGAGTACGGGGGCGAGCGCCTCGATCTGCTCCCCGAGAAACGGCTCGGCGAGCTGCGCCGCACGGACTTCGGCGTGGTGTTCCAGTTCGGGCAGCTCATCCCCGAGCTGACCGCCGCCGACAACGTGGCCCTGCCCCTGCTGCTCGCGGGTGCCTCCCGGGCGACGGCGCGGGAGCGGGCGGGCGAGTGGCTGGAGCGGTTCGGCGTACGGGGTCAGGAGGCGCTGCGGCCCGGTGAGATGAGCGGCGGCCAGGCCCAGCGGGTGGCGCTGGCACGGGCCCTGGTCACCGACCCGAAGCTCGTCTTCGCGGACGAGCCGACCGGCGCGCTGGACTCCCTGGCCGGAGAGCAGGTGATGACCGCCCTGATCCACACCGTCCGGGAGGCCGGCACAGCGGTCCTGCTGATCACGCACGACGCCCAGGTGGCGGCGTACGCGGACCGTGAGATCGCGCTCCGCGACGGAGTCGTGACCGGCTCCGTCACCCTGCCGGCGGCCGTGGCCACGGGGGAGGTGTCCCGGTGAGGACCGACTTCCGGATCGCCCTGCTCCTCACCCGCGGCTCGGACCGACGCGAGGGGTGGCGGATCGCGCTGACGGCCGTCGGGGCGGCCATGGCCACCGGGCTCTGCCTGGCCGCCGTCGCCATCGCCTCGCTCCGGGGCCAGTACTCCATCCCCCTCTCTCACGGGCTGCTCGGCCGGCCGGGCGAGCGGGCGGGCGTGGTCCTCACCCTGCTCCTCCTGCTGGTGCCGGTGCTCGGCTTCCTCGGGCAGTGCGCCCGCATCGGTGCCGTGCACCGCGACCGGCGGCTGGCCGGACTGCGCCTGGCGGGGGCCGGCCCGGCGCAGGTCAGGCGGATCGCCGCTCTGGAGGCGGGCCTCGCGTGCCTGACCGGCTCGGTCGTCGCCACCGCCGTCTCCGCCGGGGTCCTGCTGCGCCAGTGGCAGAACCCGCCGACCGTCGTCTGGGCCGGCTTCACGGGGGTCGCGCTCGCCGTGCCCGTTCTGGGTGCGCTGGTGAGCACGCTCGCCCTGCGCCGGGTGGTGGCCTCGCCGCTCGGCTGGGTGCGCCGGGTACGCCCGAGCGCCGGACGGCGTCCGGGCCTCACCGTCCTCGCGACCGCTGTCGTGATGCTTCTCACCGGACTCACCCTCGCTCCGCGCACTTTCGGCGGCTTCGAGACGACCCCGCTGTTCGTGTTCGGCGTGGTGATAGTCACGGGCGCCGGAGCCATCTGGGCGGCCGGGGCGAGCGCCCGGTTCACGGGCCGCGTGCTCGCGGAACGGACCGGGAACCCGGCGGTCCTGATCGCGGCCGAACGGCTGCGGGACGATCCCTGGGCGGGTGCCCGTACCCATGCGGCGGTGCTGCTGGTGACCGTCGTGGGGACGGGTTTCGTCGGCGTGCGGCAGGTGCTGCTCGACGCCCTCGCCGGGCGGGACCGCAACTCGCTCCCCGTGGACGTGTCCTTCTACACCACCGGTCTCGACCTCACCGGCGCCGCGATCCTGGTCGCCCTCGCCATCACGCTGTCCGCTCTGGCCGTGGGGACCGCGGAATCGCTGGCCACCCGCCGCCGCGGCCTCGCCGCGCAGACAGCCGCCGGGGTTCCGCGGGCCGTGCTCGGCCGTGCCCTGCTCCTGGAGACGGCCCTGCCGCTCGCCCCGGCGATCGCGCTGGCCGGTGCCGGGGGCCTCGGGATCGGTGTCTGGTACGGGCAGCTCGCGGGCGCCGGATTCGTGCCGGTGCTGCCACTGGTCGTCCCCGTCGCCGTCTACGCGGGGTCTCTGCTGGCCGCGGCCACGTCGCTGCCCTTGCTGCGCCGCTCGGTGCGCCCCGCGGAGCTGCGTCAGGCGTGACAGCGGGCGTCCGGCCCGTGGGCAGCACCGAACGCCCGTGAAGCCCCCGGACGGGCCGCGCCGGGCAGGCGGGCCGCGCCGGGCACGCCCGAGCACCCGTGCGGCACGGGTGCCGGCGGTCGGGAGGCACGGGGGTCCTCCCGACGCCGGAAGCGGTGGCGGCCGGGAATGGCGCCGCCAACGCGAAAGCCCGGATCGTCAGGCTGAGATGCCGTCGATCCGGGCCATGGCGTCGTCCGCGCCGTACGGTTGCAGGTAGGGCATCCAGCGCGGGTCCCTGTGCCCGGTTCCGATGATGCGCCAGGCGAGCCCCGTCGGCGGGGCGGGTTTGTGGCGCAGGCGCCATCCGATCTCGACCAGATGGCGGTCGGCCTTGGTGTGGTTGCAGCGGCGGCAGGACGCCACCACGTTGTCCCAGGCGTGCTGACCCCCGCGTGAGCGCGGGATGACGTGGTCGACGCTGGTTGCGACGCCACCGCAGTACATGCACCGGCCGCCGTCGCGGGCGAACAGAGCTCGCCTGGTCAGCGGGACGGGCCCGCGGTAAGGGACCCGTACGAACCTCTTCAGCCGGACCACGCTGGGTGCGGGGACAGTAACGGTCGCGCTGTGCATGAAGGCGCCGGATTCCTCGAGAGAGACGGCTTTGTTCTCAAGGACGAGGACGAGCGCGCGGTGGAGCGGTACGACGCCGAGCGGCTCGTACGACGCGTTGAGGACCAGGACGTGCGGCACGGATGCCTCCTTGTACGCCGGCGGCGCGTGGCTCGCGCCGGGACGATCTGCAGTCAGTCTCCCCTCATGCCTGGTGATGGCGCCACCATGTCCCGGTAACGGGCTGGGAGTGTTTTCGACCACACCCCCTACATCCCCAGGTGAGCACGGTCTCTCCCCTGAGCATGGCAACGATCCACACACGATGCCCCGTTAGTGTGGTGGTTCTGCCCGGACGGCACCCCTCTTGTGTCCCCGCCGCGGGCAGACCGCTACGCCTGGAGGTACCTGCTGTGTCCCTGCCCGTCCTATCGGCCCTGGCCGCCGGTCCGGCCCCGTCGCCGTCCCCCTCGACGTCGACCGGTGTGGTGACCCCCACGCTTCAGGACGCCCAGGAGAGTGCGACCCACGCGGCGAGCTGGGTCGAGGAGAACTGGTCGACCTGGCTGGCCATAGGCCTGCGTGTCCTGCTGGTGCTGGTGATCGCGGCCGTACTGAGAGTGTTCGTACGCCGGGCGATCACCAAGCTCATCGACCGGATGAGCCGCACCGCCCAGGCCGTCGACGGCACGGCGCTCGGCGGTCTCCTGGTGAACGTGGAACGCCGCCGTCAGCGCTCCCAGGCCATCGGCTCGGTCCTGCGCTCGGTGGCGTCCTTCCTGATCATGGGCACGGCCGCGCTGATGATCCTCGGCACGTTCGAGATCAATCTGGCCCCGCTGCTCGCGTCGGCGGGTGTGGCCGGTGTCGCGATCGGTTTCGGCGCCCGCAACCTGGTCACCGACTTCCTCTCCGGCGTCTTCATGATCCTTGAGGACCAGTACGGCGTCGGCGACGTGATCGACGCGGGCGTGGCCTCCGGCGAGGTCATCGAGGTGGGTCTGCGCGTGACCAAGCTGCGCGGCGACAACGGCGAGATCTGGTACATCCGCAACGGCGAGGTCAAGCGCATCGGGAACCTCTCCCAGGGCTGGGCGACGGCGGGTGTGGACGTCACGGTCCGCGCCTCGGAGGATCTGGACCACGTCCGGTCGGTCATCGGCGAGGTCGCCGAGACCATCAGCAAGGAAGAGCCCTGGAACGAGCGGCTGTGGGGCCCGATCGAGATCCTGGGCCTGGACAGCGTCCTCCTGGATTCCATGGTGGTCCGGGTCTCGGCCAAGACCATGCCCGGCAAGGCCCTCTCCGTGGAACGCGAACTCCGCTGGCGCATCAAGCGCGCCTTCGAGGCCGCGCAGATCCGCATCGTGGGCGGCCCCACCGCGCCCGTGGAGGAGGATGCCCTCGACCCGACGGCCGCGGTGGCGGCCCCGTCGGTCTTCGCCAACGCGGAGTCCGCCCAGTCGGTGGCGACCGCGCCCATCCCGGCTCCGGCCCCGTCGAGCGTCGTGCCGAAGTAGGCCGACGACGGTAGGGGAAAGGGGGCGGCACCCGGATGTTCCGGGTGCCGCCCCCTTTCCCGTACGCACTCCGGCCACCGGAGACGTACGCACCCTGACCACCGGCTCGTACGCACTCCGACCACCGGCTCGTACGCAATCTGACCACCGGGACGATTCGGCGCATTCGTTCGAGTGAACGCCCTTGGAACCGCCGGTCAGACGGCCGGAACGCCCTCCAGCCCGGCCGCCCCGGCTATCTGGCACACCGCGGTGAACACCGACCCCTTGCCCAGTCCGACCACCCCCCGGAGCCCCTCACCGTCCCGGACGTCCAGGACGACGCCTCCCGAGGGCGCGTCGAAGGACATCGAGCCCCAGACGGACGGCTCCCCGCGCCAGGGGCGCCACCGGAAGTGGATCTCCTCGCGGCCCTTCTCGGCGACGAGGAACGACCGCTCCGAGGCCATCAGTTCCTCGCGGACCTGCTCCTGCCACCCGTCCGAGAGCCGCACCGG
Source organism: Streptomyces sp. NBC_00386 (assembly GCF_036063235.1). Lineage (NCBI taxonomy): Bacteria > Bacillati > Actinomycetota > Actinomycetes > Kitasatosporales > Streptomycetaceae > Streptomyces > Streptomyces sp. NBC_00386. The sequence goes on along the minus strand of NZ_CP107950.1, from coordinate 6,153,628 downwards.
GCGCAGTACGTGCGTCTGCCGGTCGTCCAGCGCCCCGGCGGAGAGCGCGATGCCGGCCGCACGCGCCCGCCCTCGCAGCGACCTCACCGCGAAGGCCGCCGCCCCGAGCGACACGACCGCGAGCACCGGAGGCACGACAGCCGCCGCCTCCCTGACGGAGTCCCAGGTGAAACCGTCGGCCACGAAGTCGATGACCGTCAGCGCGAGCACCATCGGCGCGTACCTGGCCGCGGCCGCGCACCAGCACGCCGTCAGCAGCTTCATGGGTGACCTCCCGGGCGGATCCTGTCCATGGTCTCGCGGAACCCCACGCGGGAACACCGCCGGGAGACCGATCGTTTCTCGCCGTCACCGCCCCCGCGGGACACCCCGAAGGCCGCGGCCCGGCAGTCCGGCACAGCCCGCGCCGAACGGTTCAGCTCCATGCGGCGGATCATAGGAACGGGATCCTGTGAGCAAGGCGGGGGAACGCCCGCGCAACCGTCACCAGCACGGTGAAATCCCCCTGCTCGAACAGCGCGAACTGTCATAAAATCCCGCACGCCACCCCACCCGCACCCAGCCGATCGTGACGAAGCCGTAATGAGCCCGGGTCATCACGCTGCTGACACACCGACACGGGATTCCCGCCCTCGGCACCGCGCCGCACACGCCGGGCCAGACCGGCCCTCTTCACACGGCCCCCGCATTCCGGCCACATCGTTCAACCGTCTACTGTCGCCCCAACAGCGGGCCCTTGTTCTGGAGCTCAACGCCCAGGGGCCCGCCTCGAATGTGGGGAATCCATGCGCAAGTACGCCATAGGCGCCGCCGTTTCCGGCGCCCTGGCCGTGTCCGCCCTGGCCGCGCCGACCGCGTCGGCCGCCACACCGGACCTGACCTTCTCCAACGTGACCGTCAACAACGGCAAGGCGATCGTCGTCGGCACCACCAACGTGGTGAAGGTCCCGATCACCTACACCCTGGTCCGCCCGGCCGGCCTCGTCATCGACGGCGAGACGAGCGGCGCGGGCGTCGTCCTGTACAACGGGCCGTCGCTCGCGAGGCAGGAGAACCTGCTGGGTCCCGACGACCTCCCGACCTGCACCGCGACGGCCACGACCGCCACGACGGTCACGGAGTCCTGCAAGGAGGTCATCGCCATCTACCCCCAGGACTACTTCTACGGGGCCTCGGACGCCGGCACCTGGAAGGTGGCCGGCTACTACGGCCACATGACCACGGACAACGACGACTCCGACAACCACATCAGCACGGAGTTCGGCTCCGACGTGTGGGGCCTCCCCGGCACCGTGCAGATCAAGCGCGCCGCCAGACTCACCGTCAACGCGACCCCCGAGCCGGTGAAGAAGGGCAGCACCCTCACCGTCAAGGGCGCGCTGACCCGCGCCGACTGGGCGACCGGCAAGTACGCCGGCTACAAGGGACAGCCGGCCGCCCTCCAGTTCAAGGCCAAGGGCGCCACCGCCTACAAGACCGTCAAGACGGTGACCTCCGGCACCGCGGGCGCCCTGAGCACCACGGTTAAAGCCTCGGCCGACGGCACGTACCGCTACCAGTTCGCGGGCACGGCCACCACGGGCACCGCCACGGCCACGGGCGACTACGTCGACGTGAAGTAACCAAGGCCAGGGCCGCCTCCGGCCCGCCCGAGCCGCCCTCGCAGCAGACGAACCCGTCCGCCGCGAGGGCGGCTTTGCGCGTTTCGGCGACGGCTGCGCCGCCGGGGCGGCGGTTGCTCTTGACGCCCGCGCCTCCTCCGGCCTACTTTCCTCGCACCAGCAATAGGAAACTTTCCTAACAATGATCTTGCGGTGGACTTCCCGAAGGCACCCCTGGGAAGCTGGTCGGTCAAGAAGGGCAGGTGGCGACAGACATGGCAGGATCCGCCGGCACGCCGGGCACCCCGCGCGTCCTGCGCGCGATGAACGACCGCGCCGCCCTCGATCTGCTGCTCGCGCACGGACCGCTCTCGCGGACCCGGATCGGGAAGCTCACCGGGCTGTCCAAGCCCACCGCCTCACAGCTCCTCGCCCGTCTGGAAGCCGCCGGACTCGTCCTGGCCACCGGCACCAGCGAGGGCCGGCCGGGCCCCAGCGCCCAGCTGTACGAGGTCAATCCGGGCGCCGCCCACGCGGCGGGTCTCGACGTCACCCCCGAGCGCGTCCTCGCCGCCGTCGCCGACATCACCGGCCGCACGGTCGGCGCGTACGAACTGCCCACCCCCGGCCGCCGCCCGTCCCAGCCCGTCGTACGCCAGGTCACCGACGCCCTCGACGGCGCGGTGAAGGCCGCCGGGCTCGCCCGGGACGACGTCCGCCGCCTGGTCATCGGAACCCCGGGCGCCTTCGACCCCAACACCGGCCGGCTGCGCTACGCCTCCCACCTGCCCGGCTGGCACTCCCCCGCCCTCCTCGACGAGCTGGCCGCGGCACTGCCGATGCCCGTCGAGTACGAGAACGACGTCAACCTCGTCGCCATCGCCGAGCAGCGGCTCGGCGCCGCCCGGGGCCACGAGGACTTCGTCCTGCTGTGGAACGAGGGCGGTCTCGGCGCGGCCCTCGTCCTCGGCGGCCGGCTGCACCGCGGCTGGACCGGCGGCGCGGGCGAGGTCGGCTTCCTGCCGGTGCCCGGCGCGCCCCTGGTGCGCCAGGTGACCCGGGCCAACAGCGGTGGCTACCAGGAGCTGGCCGGCTCCCAGGCCATCCCCAAGCTGGCCCGCGAACTCGGCATCCAGGACCTGCCCACGGGCCCCTACACGGAGGTCGCGGCCACCGTCGTCGAACGGGCCGCCGCCGTCGACGCGGGCCCCTACCGGCGGCTCCTGGAGATGTACGCGACCGGACTCGCCACCGGTCTGGCCTCCCTCGTCTCCGTGCTCGACCCCGAACTCGTCGTCCTCAGCGGCGCCTCGCTCACCGCGGGCGGCGAACCGCTGCGCGCCCTGGTCCAGGCCGAACTGGAGGAGCTGGCCGCGTCCCGGCCGCGCCTCGTCGTCGGCGACGTACACGAACACCCCGTGCTGCGGGGCGCGTTGGAGAGCGCCCTGGCAGCCACCCGCGACGAGGTCTTCGACACCTCCCGCTGAGTCCGCTCCACCCCGCGACGCCCACCGTCCCGAACCCACACCCCTCCTGTACCGCCCCGTCCTTCGCAGGGAGATCTCGCCATGCCCGGAATATCCCGAAAGGCGGCTGTCGCGCTCGCCGCCTCCGCCTCGATAGCCCTTCTCGCCACCGCCTGTACCGGCCAGTCCGACGACGAGGGCTTCGGCGAGGACGCGTCCAAGGAACAGACGATCAACTTCTGGCACGGCTGGAGCGCGCCGAACGAGGTCGAGGCCGTGAAGTCGCTGGTCGCGGGCTTCGAGAAGGCGCACCCCAACATCCACGTCAACGTCGTCGGCAACATGACCGACGACAAGATCAACCAGGCGCTGCGCGCGGGCGGCGGCAAGGCCCCCGACGTGGTCTCCTCCTTCACCACCAACAACGTGGGCAAGTTCTGCTCGTCGGGCGCCTTCGTCGACCTGAACCCCCTCTTCAAGCAGGCGGGCATCGACCCCGAGGCGACCTTCCCGAAGGCGATGAACGAGTACACCCAGTTCGACGGCAACCGCTGCACGGTGCCGCTCCTCGGTGACGCGTACGGGCTCTACTACAACAAGGACGCGTTCGAGAAGGCCGGAATCGCCTCCCCGCCGAAGACCTGGTCCGAGTTCGAGAAGGACGCCAAGAAGCTCACGATTGCCCAGGGCGACTCGTACTCCCAGCTCGGCTTCATGCCGAACTACCACGGCTGGGAGTCCACCACCGAGCACTACTTCGGGCAGTTCTCGCCGACGTACTTCGACAGCAGCGGCAAGTCGAACATCGCCAAGGACCCCGCGTTCACCGCCGGGTTCACCCTCCAGAAGAAGCTGGTCGACGCGCTCGGCGGCTTCAAGAAACTGGAGACCTACCGTTCCAAGCTCGGTGACGAGTGGGGCCCCAAGCACCCGTTCCACACCGGTCAGGTGGCCATGCAGCTCGACGGCGAGTGGCGGCTCGGCATGGCCGAGGAGGCCAAGCCCGGCTTCGAGATCGGCGTCGCCCCGCTGCCCGTCCCCGACGACCGGGCTGACCAGTACGGCAAGGGCTACATCACCGGCACCATCGCGGGCATCGCGTCCACCAGCAAGAAGCAGGGCGCGGCCTGGGAGCTCATCAAGTACATGGCCACGAACACGGACGCGGTGGTCGGCTTCGCCAACGACATCCACAACGTGCCCTCCACGCTCGCGGCCCTCAAGTCGCCGAAGCTGAAGTACGACCCGCGGTTCAAGACGTTCCTGGACATCGCCTCGAACCCGAACTCGACGACGACCCCGCCGTCCATCAACGGCGGCACCTACCTCGTGACGCTCCAGCAGTTCGGATACGACTACGAGAGCGGCAGGGCCAAGGATCTGAAGGCGGGCCTGGAATCCACCGCCAAGCAGATCGACACCGACATCGCGCAGGCGAAGTGACCGCACGATGAGCACTGTCACGCCGGCTTCGAAGCGCCGCAGCTCCGCCCTCGCGGCGAAGCACAGAAAACAGGCGCTTCGGACCCTCGCCTTCATGTCGCCCTGGCTGATCGGTTTCGCGGTCTTCTTCGCCTACCCGCTGATCTCGACCGTCTACTTCTCCTTCATGCACTACGACGGCTTCAGGCCGCCGACGTGGAGCGGGACGAAGAACTGGCGTTACGTCTTCGAGAACTACCCGCTGTTCTGGCCCGCGTTGCGCAACACCCTGTGGCTGGTCCTCGTCATGGTGACCCTGCGGGTGGCGTTCGGACTCGGTGTCGGACTGCTGATCACGAAGATCAGGACGGGCACGGGTGTCTTCCGCACCCTCTTCTATCTGCCCTACCTCGCCCCGCCGGTGGCCGCCACCATGGCCTTCGCCTTCCTCCTCAACCCCGGTACCGGGCCGGTCAACTCGGTCCTGGAGAAGGCCGGCGTCACCGCCCCCGGCTGGTTCAACGACCCCGCCTGGTCCAAGCCCGCCCTGACCCTGCTGGCCCTGTGGGGCATCGGCGACCTGATGGTCATCTTCATGGCCGCCCTGCTGGACGTACCGACGGAGCAGTACGAGGCCGCCGAACTGGACGGCGCCTCGGCCTGGCAGCGCTTCCGGTACGTCACCCTGCCGAACATCTCGCCCATCGTGATGTTCGCCGTGGTCACCGGGGTCATCCAGACCATGCAGTACTACACGCAGCCGCTGATCGCCGGGAAGGTCGCCTCGGGCGTCATCCAGGGCGCCGGCACGCAGTTCGAGCCCGGCTATCCCGACAAGTCGACGCTCACCCTGCCCCAGCTCGTCTACAACCTCGGCTTCCAGCGCTTCGACTACGGCTCCGCCTGTGTGGTCGCGCTCGTGCTGTTCGCCCTGTCCATGGTGTTCACCGCGTTCCTGATGCGGCGCCGGGGCGGTCTCATCCAGACAGGTGACTGACCGATGACTCAAGTACTCGACAAGCCGGTGGAGTTGGCGGCGCCCGCCTCCCCCGCCGAGCGCACCGCCCGCCGCAAAGCCCTCCTTGAGTGGGTCGCGGTCCACGCGCTCGGCGTCGCGGTCGCCCTCTTCTTCGTCCTGCCCTTCGTGTTCGTGTTCCTGACCTCGCTCATGAGCGACACCCAGGCGCTCAGCCGCGACCTGATCCCGCACACCTGGGAGTGGGGCAACTACAAGAAGGTCTTCGACACCCCGGGCTTCCTCACCTGGTGGAAGAACACCCTGCTCTACGCCGGCTTCGGCACGGTGCTCACCGTCGTCTCGTCGATCCCGGTCGCCTACGCCCTCGCCAAGTTCCGCTTCCGCGGCCGGAATCTGTCGCTGATGCTGGTCATCTCGATGATGATGCTGCCGCCGCAGGTCGTGATCATCCCCATGTACCTGTTCTGGGCGAAGCAGCTCGACCTGTCCGGCACCCTGTGGCCGCTGATCATCCCGATGGCGTTCGGGGACGCGTTCTCCATCTTCCTGCTGCGCCAGTTCCTGATGACCATCCCGAACGAGTACCTGGACGCCGCCAAGGTCGACGGCTGCGGGGATCTGCGGACCCTGCTGAAGGTCGTCCTGCCGATGGCGAAGCCGGGCATCGCGGCCGTCGCGCTCTTCCAGTTCTTCTACGCCTGGAACGACTACTTCGGCCCCCAGATCTACGCGTCCGAGAACCCGGGCGCCTGGACACTGAGCTACGGCCTGGAGTCGTTCAAGGGCGCGCACCACACCGACTGGAATCTCACCATGGCCGCGACCGTCCTGGTCATGGCCCCCGTGATCCTCGTGTTCTTCTTCGCGCAGAAGGCGTTCGTCGAAGGCGTCACGCTCACCGGAGTGAAGGGTTAACCATGAAACTCACCGTGGTCGGCGGAGGGTCGACCTACACCCCCGAACTCATCGACGGCTTCGCCCGGCTCAGGGACACCCTGCCCGTCGAGGAGCTGGTCCTCGTCGACCCGGCCGCCGAACGCCTGGAGCTGGTGGGCGGCCTGGCCCGCCGGATCCTCGCCAAGCAGGGCCACCCGGGCCGGATCGTCACCACCTCCGACCTGGACGCGGGGGTCGAAGGCGCCGACGCCGTGCTCCTCCAGCTGCGCGTCGGCGGCCAGGCGGCCCGCGAACAGGACGAGACCTGGCCGCTGGAGTGCGGCTGCGTCGGGCAGGAGACGACCGGCGCGGGCGGCCTGGCCAAGGCGCTGCGCACGGTTCCGGTGGTACTGGACATCGCCGAGCGGGTCCGCCGCACCAACCCCGACGCGTGGATCATCGACTTCACCAACCCGGTGGGCATCGTGACCCGCGCCCTGCTCCAGGCGGGCCACAAGGCGGTCGGCCTGTGCAACGTGGCGATCGGCTTCCAGCGGAAGTTCGCCGGACTGCTGGGGGTCTCCCCCACCGATGTGCATCTCGACCATGTGGGCCTCAACCACCTCACCTGGGAGACCGGTGTGCGCCTGGGCGGCCCCGCGGGCGAGAACGTCCTGCCCCGGCTGCTCGCCGAGCACGGCGACACCGTCGCCGCGGACCTGCGTCTGCCCCTCTCCCTGGTCGAGCGCCTCGGCGTGGTCCCCTCGTACTACCTGCGCTACTTCTACGCGCACGACGAGGTCGTCCGGGAACTGCGCACCAAGCCCTCCCGCGCCGCCGAAGTGGCGGAGATGGAGCGGCAGCTGCTCACCATGTACGGCGACCCGGCGCTCGACGAGAAGCCGGAGCTGCTGGCGAAGCGGGGCGGCGCGTACTACTCCGAGGCGGCCGTCGACCTCGCCGCCGCGCTGCTCGGCGGGGGCGGCAGCCCCTACCAGGTGGTGAACACGTACAACCGGGGCACCCTGCCGTTCCTGCCGGACGACGCGGTGATCGAGGTGCAGGCCGCGGTCGGCGCCAAGGGGCCCGCCCCGCTGCCGGTGCCGGCCGTGGACCCGCTCTACGCCGGTCTCATGGCGAACGTGACCGCGTACGAGGATCTCGCCCTGGACGCCGCACTGCGCGGCGGACACGACCGGGTCTTCCGGGCGCTGCTCGCCCATCCCCTGGTCGGCCAGTACGCCCTGGCCGACACCCTGACCGACCAGCTGATCGCGCACAACCGGGAGCACCTCGCGTGGGCATGACGTCGACGGAAACCGGTGCCGGGACGGCCGCCGGGTCCGGACCCGCGGGCCTCGTGCTGGCCATCGACGCGGGGAACAGCAAGACCGACGTCGCCGTGGTGGCCGCGGACGGCACGGTGACGGGCACCGCGCGCGGGGGCGGGTTCCGGCCCCCGGCGGTCGGCGTCGAGACGGCGGTGGACGCGGTCGCCGACGCCGTGCGGCGGGCGTTCGCCGAGGCGGACGTCACCTCTGTCCGCCATGTCTCCGCCTGCCTCGCCAACGCCGATCTGCCGGTGGAGGAGGAGCAGTTGGCGGCCGCGCTGCACGCACGCGCGTGGGGCGCCGGGGTGGAGGTGCGCAACGACACCTTCGCGATCCTGCGGGCCGGGATCGCCGAACCGCGCGGTGTCGCCGTGGTCTGCGGGGCCGGCATCAACTGTGTCGGCATGCGGCCCGACGGCCGCACCGCCCGCTTCCCCGCCATCGGCCGCATCTCCGGTGACTGGGGCGGCGGCTGGGGCCTGGCGGAGGAGGCCCTGTGGCACGCGGCGCGGGCCGAGGACGGCCGCGGCGGGGAGACCGCCCTGGCCCGCACCCTGCCCGCGCACTTCGGCCTGGACTCCATGTACGCGCTCATCGAGGCGCTGCACCTGGAGCACATCCCGAACGCGCGGCGCCACGAGCTGACCCCGGTCCTGTTCGCCACGGCGGCGGACGGCGACCCGGTGGCCCGCGGACTCGTCGACCGGCTCGCGGACGAGGTGGCCGCGATGGCGACGGTGGCCCTGACACGCCTCGGACTGCTCGCCGAGGAGACCCCGGTCCTCCTCGGCGGCAGCATCCTCGCCGCCCGCCATCCCCTGCTCGACGACCGCGTCCACGAGGTCCTGGCCGTCCGCGCGCCCAAGGCGGTCCCCCGGGTGGTCACCGCCCCGCCGGTCCTGGGCGCGGCACTCCTGGGCCTGGACCACGTACGGGCCGCGGGCGAGATCCACGCGCGCGCGCGTGCGTTCTACGAACGGGGCTGAGGAGGTCCGCGGGGCAGACGGCGCCCAGGGCCCCGGGACCGTCCATGACCTGGCGCGAAGGGGAGGGAACCAAACGGATCCGGAACACGTGTTCATGAGAAGGGGGGTGGCACGGGGGAATCGTGCTGCGCCGTGATCCGAACAAGATCCAGGCAAGGCCTGTGCGGATGCCGGTACGGGCGGCGATACTTGCCGCCGTGCACGTACACCGGTCGGCCGCGCCCACCGTGTTCCGTGGTGAGCGTGACCGAGCGGATGACCATGGGGGAGGTCGACAGTGACACACCCGCCGAAGGGCAGCGCGGCGCCACCGGGGCAGGGCACGCCCACGATGCCGGCCGTGCCGGCACAGTCCGGATCTCCCCGGCCGCCGGGCGGATCACCCGTGCCCCAGGGCGGGTTCGGGGACCCGCGGAACGCTCCCCCGGCTCCCGGCGCGGCACCGCGGCGCACGGCGTGGGCCGAGGGCGCGGACCGGCTGCGCGCCGCGGCGACGACGGAGCCGGGGCGGCTGAGGATCATCGGCGCCGTCCTCGCCCTGCTGGTCGTCGCGTTCGGCGCGGTCACCGCCTGGCAGATGACGGAGCGTTCGGCCGCCGCGGACAACGTGCTGCACAGCAGCCAGCCGCTGAGCGCGAGCGCCGCCGACATCTACCGCTCGCTCGCCGACGCCAACACCACCGCCTCCAGCGGCTTCCTGGCGGGCGGTCAGGAGACACAGGACACCCGCGTCCGGTACGAGCGGGACATCAGGACGGCGGCCGCGAAGCTGATCACCGCGGCCAACAGCTCCGAGCCGGGCTCGCCCTCGGCCAGGACCATCTCCGAGCTCAACGAACTGCTGCCCGAGTACAAGGGCCTGATCGAGCGGGCCCGCGCCAACAACCGGCAGGGCTACCCGCTGGGCGGCGCGTATCTGCGGTACGCGAACGAGAAGATGCAGCACGAGATGCTCCCGAAGGCCCAGCAGCTCTACAACCGGGAGAACCAGCGGCTGAGCGCCGACTACGCCGACGCCAAGCCCTACCCGTGGGCGGCGATCGCCCTCGGACTCCTCGCGCTCGGCGCCCTCGCCTGGGCCCAGCGGCGCAACTACCGCCGTACGAACCGGGTGCTGAACCACGGCATGGCCGCCGCCACCGGGGCGTCCCTGGTCGTGCTGCTGTGGCTCACCGTCGGGCACACGGTCGCCCGGTCCGGGCTGAACGAGTCCTACGACCACGGGGTCCGTTCCCTGAACGTGCTGCACAGCGCCCAGATCGCGTCCCTGAAGGCCCGCGGCAACGAGAACCTCACCCTGGTCAGCCGGGGCGCCGAGACCAAGCTCCTGCCCGACAAGACGAGCGTCGACCTGTACGACTACGACTTCGACCGGGACATGAAGGCACTCACGCAGGGTCTCGCCGAAGCGGCGGCCCTCGCGGACGACCGGTCGGGAGAGAAGCCCGTACAGGTCGCGACCGCCAGCATGAAGGTCTGGGTGCAGCGTCACGCGGAAGCCCGTGAGGCCGACAACAACGGCGAGTACCAGCTCGCGCTGGACCGGGTCATCGGTTCCGCCGACAAGAAGCCCACGGGTGAGTGCTTCGACGCCGTCGACACGAACCTGAGGGACGCGCTGACGCACGAGGAGAGCGAGTTCCAGCGGGCGGCGAACGACGGCCTCGGCGCCATGACCGGCCTCCCGGTCGGCGCCGCCGTCCTCGCCGTGCTGGCCGGCGCGGGCGCGGTGCTCGGCATCGGCCGCAGGCTTTCGGAGTACCGGTGAGAGGGGGAGCGGCGATGATCGCACGACGTCTGAGGGCGAGCCTGAAGGGCTGGGGCGGCGTGGGCGCGATGGCGCTCGCCTGTGCGACGGCTCTGGTCCTCGCGCTGCTGCTGCCCGACTCCACGCTCGGGGACGGCGGCACGGGTGTCGGCGGACAGGGCGTGGCCCGGGGCACGCAGGCCAAGGCCCCCGAATGCATCGACCCGCAGAACCTGAGCCCGGCCCCGTCGGGCGCGGACGGGCCGACGATCGACGCCATCAAGAACCGCAAGGACCGGCGGCTGATCGTCGGCGTCGACCAGAACAGCTACCACTGGGGCTACCGCGACCCGAACAACCCGAAGGCCGGCAGTGACCTGGAGGGCTTCGACATCGACCTGGTCCACGCGATCGCCAAGAACATCCTGGGCGACGAGAACGCCGTCCAGTTCCGGGCGATCCCGACCAGCCAGCGCATCCCCGCGATCCAGCACGGCAAGGTCGACATGGTCGTGCGCACCATGACGATCAACTGCGAGCGCCTCAGGCAGGTCGCGTTCTCCGCGCCCTACTTCACGACCGGCCAGCAGGTGCTCGCCCCGGTGAGCTCCGACGTCACCGGGTACGACGAGAGCCTCGCCGGCAAGAGGATCTGCTCGGCGTCGAGCTCCACCGCGAACGAACGCCTGACGGCGGACCTGGGCCACGGGCTCGTCTCCTCGGCCATCGTCAGTCCTCCCGTGCCCAACCAGCTCGACTGTCTGGTGCGTCTCCAGCTCGGCGAGGCCGACGCGGTGGTGACCGACGGCGCGCTCGCTGCGAGCCAGGCCGCCCAGGACCCCTCGGTCGAGCTCAAGGGCGGCATCTTCACCACCGAGTTCTACGGCGTGGCGATGAAGAAGGGTTCGGACGACGACCTGGTACGCCGGGTCAACCAGGTCCTCGCCGACTACCGCAAGGACGGCTGGCGGCAGTCGTACGACAAGTGGCTCGCTCCGACCCTGGGGCCCGACTCCCCCTCGGAGGACCCGCCGGTCGCCCACTACAAGCAAACGACCTGATACGACTGGAGAGTTGCCCGGCCGCACCTACCGAGCCGCCGGGAACCGCACGAGAACGAGAGGTGATCGATGGGCGTCACGGGACCCCCCGGGCCGGTGATGGACCGGGACGAGGCGGACCGTGCGCTGGCGCGCCTCGGCGCGGAGCACGAGGCCATCGAGACCTCGCTCCTCGCCCTTCAGGACCACGCGGGCCGCAGACTCCTGGAAGGCGCCGAACTCACCGGCTCGACCAAGGAGCGCTGGGCGGTCGCGGAGGCGTCGATCACCTTGCTGTGGGCGTACTTCGACGCCTACACGGACGCGCTGCGCTCCGCGCGCGAGATCCGCTCCCGCAGACGCTGGTCCAGCCGTGAGGATCTGGTCGAACTGACCGAGCTGCTGCGCGGTTCGGGCATCACGGTCGCCGGTTCGGCCACGGCCACCGCGAACGCGCCGACCCTGGCCGGCACGGGCAAGCTCAGCGAGCGCTTCTCGCTGGCCGCCCTGGTGGACCGGATGAACGAGCTGTACGCGGCCTCGCTCGACATGGTCGTGACCGCGGACGCCGTGTGGTCCGCGCTGCCCGCCCGGATAGATTTACTGGCCGCGGAGCTCCAGCGCACCCGCGCGCTCGCACACTCCGTGGGCGTGCGTCCCGGCGAGCACCCCTCGGGCGACGACCTGGAGCGGATCACCCGGACCCTGACCGCCCTGCGCGAGCGTGTGGTCTCCGACCCGCTCGACTTCTGGGTTCCCGCGCAGGGGAGTTCGGCCCCGGGCGGCGGCCGCCCGGACACCACGGTGTACGACCGGGAGGCGCGCGCCCTGGAGGAGGTGCGCCGGGAGATCGACGCGGTGCTCACCGTGCGGCAGGACGCGGAGGCGCGGCTGGTGAAGCTGCGGGACGTGCTCAGCCGCGCGGACCGGACGCTCGCCGAGGCGCGCAGTGCCCGCGGCGAGGTCCTCGCGAAGATCGCCGCGTCCGAGGTGCCGGCCGTCAGCGGTCCGCCGACGGCGTTGCAGGAGCAGCTGGCGACGGCCGCGGAGTACCGCAGGCACGCGCAGTGGCACCGCCTCTCGCCGCTCCTGGAGGCATTGGAGGAGAAGGCGGAGGACGAACTCCTGCGCGCCCGCGAGTCGTTGACGGCGGTCACCCAGCCGCTGGCGGTCCGTGCGGAGCTGCGGGGACGCCTCGACGCGTACAAGGCGAAGGTCGCCCGGCACGGCTTCGCCGAGGACCCGTTCCTGGTGGAGCGCTACGACGCGGCCCGGCGCATGCTGTGGAGCGCCCCCTGTGATCTGCGGGTGGCGGAGGAGGCGGTGCTGCGCTATCAGCGGGCGGCGGCCGAGCTGCTGAGCCCGCAGGTGCCCGAGCGGAGCGGGCCCGAGGACCGTGCGGACCGGAGGGGGCCCGACGCGTGAGCGTTGAAGGGGATGCGGGTGTGAGCGAGCAGCCGGTGAGCGAGCGGAACAAGTGCGGTCGGCCCGGTTGCGAGGGGTCGTACGAGGACATGGGAGGCGGCGAGCTGTACTGCGACACGTGCGGCCTCGCCCCGGCCGTGCCGGCGCCGGTACCGGGTGCGGGCGAACAGCCGGCGGGTGAGCCGCTCACGTGCGGTCGGCCCGGTTGCGAAGGGTCGTACGAGGACATGGGAGGCGGCGAGCTGTACTGCGACACGTGCGGCCTCGCCCCGGCCGTGCCGGCGCCGGGATCCTCCCGGTCCGGGAGCGGCCCGCGAGCCGGTGCGGCGGGTACGGCGTCGTCCGGCGCCCTCGGGGGCGGCCGCGGTTCGCGTGGCTCCGACAGCGTCGGCATGCGCGGCGGCTCACCCTCCAGCTCGCGTACGTCGTCGCGTACGTCGTCGCGCTCCTCGCAGTCGCGGCGCTCGGTCTCCGGCCGCCTGTCGCGGTCGCTGTCGGGCCGGTCGACGGGCCGTTCGGTGTCGGTGCGCAGCTCCGGCTCGGCGGCGTCCTCCTCCGGGCGGGGCCGCCTCGGCGCCGGGCTCGTGGAGGTCCCCGGGGTGCCGCGGCCCGACCCGCGCGGGATGGTCCTGGAGAACCCGGAGGTACCCGAGCGCAAACGGTTCTGTTCGCGCTCCGACTGCGGTGCGCCGGTGGGGCGTTCGCGCGGCGAGGTGCCCGGCCGCACCGAGGGGTTCTGCACGAAGTGCGGCCACCCCTACTCGTTCGTGCCGAAGCTGCGCACCGGTGACATCGTGCACGGCCAGTACGAGGTGATGGGCTGTCTGGCGCACGGCGGGCTCGGCTGGGTGTACCTCGCCGTCGACCGCGCGGTGTCCGACCGGTGGGTGGTCCTGAAGGGTCTGCTCGACACGGGCGACCAGGACGCGATGGCGGCCGCGATCTCCGAGCGGCGCTTCCTCGCGGAGATCGAGCACGCCAACATCGTGCGGATCTACAACTTCGTCGAGCACCTCGACCAGCGGACGGGTTCGCTGGACGGGTACATCGTCATGGAGTACGTGGGCGGCAAGTCGCTCAAGGAGCTCGCCAACGGGCGCCGCACGGCGGACGGCAAGCGCGATCCGCTCCCGGTGGAGCAGGCCTGCGCGTACGGCATCGAGGCCCTGGAGGCCCTCGGCCATCTGCACAGCCGCAACCTGCTGTACTGCGACTTCAAGGTCGACAACGCGATCCAGACCGAGGACCAGCTCAAGCTGATCGACATGGGCGCGGTGCGCAGGATGGACGACGACGAGTCGGCCATCTACGGCACCGTGGGCTACCAGGCTCCCGAGGTGGCCGAGGTGGGCCCCTCGGTCGCCTCCGACCTCTACACGGTCGCCCGGACGCTCGCCGTCCTCGCCTTCGACTTCCAGGGCTACACGAACGTCTTCGTGGACTCCCTGCCCGACCCGGACAACATCGAGGTCTTCCGTCAGTACGAGTCGTTCTACCGGCTTCTCGTCCGGGCCACCGACCCCGACCCGGCCCGCCGTTTCGCCTCGGCGCAGGAGATGTCCGAGCAGCTGACGGGCGTGCTGCGCGAGGTGGTCTCGCTCCAGACGGGGCGGGCGCGGCCGGCGCTGTCGACCCTGTTCGGGCCGGAGACCAGGGTCACCGACACCGAGCTGTTCGGGAAGGCCGCCGAGGACGTGTCGCGGCTGGGGGCCCGCGTGGTCCCCGTACGGGCGAGGAAGGGCGCGGCCGCGCTGCCCGCGGGCACGAACGGGACCGGGCCGCTGCCGCCCGGTCCGCCCGCCTCCGCCACCCTGGTCAGGCCCGTCGCGGCGGCGGCCACCGCGCTCGCCCTGCCCGTGCCGCGGGTGGACCCGGGCGACCCGAACGCCGGTTTCCTCGCCGGGCTCATCGCGTCCGCGCCCGCGGAGCTGATCGCCGCGCTGCGGGCGGCACCGGCCGCTTCCCCGGAACTGCGGCTGCGGGAGCTGCGGGCCCGCCTGGAGATGGGCGAAACGAGCGAGGCCGGCTCGGCCGTCGACGCGCTGGAGGCCGATCACCCGGACGACTGGCGGGTGGTCTGGTACCGCGGCGTCACGGCGCTGGCGACCGGCGAGAACGAGATCGCGGCGCTGTCCTTCGACGCGGTCTACGACGCCTTCCCCGGTGAGCCCGCGCCCAAGCTGGCCCTCGGCGTGTGCGCGGAGGTGCTCGGACAGCTCGACAACGCCGCCGAGTACTACCGGCTGGTGTGGACGACCGACCCCAGCTATGTGAGCTCGGCGTTCGGGCTGGCCAGGGTGCAGCTCGCGGCGGGGGACCGCCGTGGTGCCGTACGTACCCTGGAATCCGTGCCGGAGTCGTCGATCCACTACACGGCGGCCCGGGTCGCCGCCGTGCGGGCGCGGCTTCGGCAGCGGCCGGTCACGGAGACGGCGGCGCCGCTCCTGGACGATCTGACGGCGGCGGCCGGGCAGGTGGAGGCGCTCGACGGCTTCGGTCTGGACGCGGTGCGGCGCGAGCAGTTGTCGACGGAGGTCCTCGGCTGCGCGCTGGACTGGGTACTCTCCGGTAGCCAGGGTTCCGCTCCGGCTTCCGGACGCGGAACCGCGCTGCTCGGCAGCGAGTTGGACGAACGTGGCCTCCGTTTCGGCCTCGAACGTTCGTACCGGACGCTGGCCCGGCTCGCGCGGGGCGGCGAGGAAAGGATCGACCTGGTGGAACGCGCAAACCGTTACCGCCCCCGGACGTGGGTGTGATTGATGTCCCAGATGCCCCAGCCGACGGCCCTTTCGCGGTGCCCCAGTTGCGAGGAGCCGCTGGACGCGGCTGACCGTTTCTGCGGTGCCTGCGGCTACGACCTGTCGACGGTGTCCGCACCGCCGCGGGATCACCCCACGATCGCCATGAACGGCACATCGGCCGGCGGCACGGACACGCCGTCGCCGGTCCACCGCGCCGCCGACATCCCGGGCACCGATTCGGGTGGTTCCGAACTGCCTCATCCGGAGCACCCCGAGAACTCCGGGCACCCCGAGCACTCCGGGCACCCCGAGGGGGATCCGGCGGCCGTCCGGCCGACCGGAGCCAAGCGGCCCTCCGGGCAGCCCTCGGGCGTACGGTTCGACAGGCCGCCGGAGCCCGACGAGTACCCGCTCGCCCCTCCGGCCGACGGCCCGGAACGCGAGGTGCCCGCCGATCCCCGGACCGGCGACCTCCCGGTTCCCCCCGCGGGCGCCAAGCTGTGTGTGGCCTGCCGTTCGGGCCAGGTGGACACCGACGGCTACTGCGAGCACTGCGGACACGCGCAGCCACGGGAACGGGACCACATGGAACAGGAGTTGGGCGCGGTCGCCGCGGTCAGCGACCGGGGCCTGCGCCACCACCGCAACGAGGACGCGTTCGCGATCTCCTCGACCGCGCTGCCCGACGGCTCCCCCGTGGTCGTCGCGATCGTCTGCGACGGGGTCTCCTCCGCGACCCGCCCCGACGAGGCCTCGCTCGCCGCCTCCCACGCGGCGAACGAGTCGCTCCTCGCGGCCCTTCCGCTGGGCACGCATCCGCAGCAGGCCATGCACGAGGCGATCGTCGCCGCGTCGGAGGCCGTCAACGCGCTGGCCGACCCGTCCACCGCGCAGGGCGAGCACGCACCGCACGTGAACGCGCCCGCCTGCACCATCGTCGGCGCCCTCGTGACGTCCTCCCTGCTGATCGTCGGCTGGGTCGGCGACAGTCGGGTCTACTGGATTCCCGTCGACCGCTCCTCATTGCCGGCCCGGCTCACCGAGGACGACTCGTGGGCCGCGCAGATGGTGGCCGCGGGCCTGATGAACGAGGCGGAGGCGTACGCCGACGAGCGCGCCCACGCGATCACCGGCTGGCTCGGCGCCGACGCCTACGAACTGGAGCCGCACACCGTCTCGTTCAAGCCGGACCGGCCGGGTGTGGTCGTGGTGTGCACCGACGGACTGTGGAACTACGCGGAGTCGGCGGAGGAAATGGCCGAGGCCGTTCCCCTCGATGCCGCCGAGAGGCCGCTGCAGAGTGCCCAGGTTCTGGTCGGCCACGCCCTGGACGGCGGGGGCCACGACAACGTAACAGTGGCCGTCCTGCCGTTCCCCGCCCCCTCCCAGGGGGCAGGATCGGCCTGAGGCCGCGAATGAACGGGGGCGGCCGCGGACCGGAGGGGACCGGTCCGCACACAGTCAGCACCTCCGCCGGGGGCGGAGGCCCGAGGGGGACGAATAGGCATGGCCAATTTCTCGAAGTCGAACGTGCCGCAGTTCTCGGTCGACGTGTACCAGAACGAGTACCTGCCGGAGGGCGGTCGCGAGGTCAACGCGATCGTCACGGTGAGCGCGACCGGCGGCGGCACCATCGGAAGCGCGGTCGCCTCGCCGCACCTGTACACGCCGGGCCAGGGACCGGACGCCGCCGTGGCGATCATGGTCGACTGTTCGGGCTCGATGGACTACCCGCCGGCCAAGATGCGCAACGCCCGCGACGCGACGGCCGCCGCGATCGACACCCTGCGCGACGGGGTCCACTTCGCGGTGATCGGCGGCACGCACGTCGCCAAGGAGGTCTACCCGGGTGGCGGGCGGCTCGCCGTGGCGGACGCCTCCACCCGCGACCAGGCCAAGCAGGCGCTGCGCAAGCTGAGCGCGGGCGGCGGTACGGCGATCGGCACCTGGCTGCGGCTCGCCGACCGGCTGCTGTCCTCCGCGGAGGTGTCGATCCGGCACGGCATCCTGCTCACCGACGGCCGCAACGAACACGAGTCGCCCGAGGACCTGCGCGCCGCGCTGGACTCCTGTGCCGGACGCTTCACCTGCGACGCTCGGGGAGTCGGCACCGACTGGGAGGTCAAGGAGGTCACCGGGATCGCCTCGGCGCTGCTCGGCACCGCCGACATCGTCGCCGACCCCGCCGCCCTCGCCGCCGACTTCACGCACATGATGGAGACGGCCATGGGCAAGGAGGTCGCCGACGTGGCCCTGCGGGTGTGGACGCCGGTCGGCACCGAGATCAAGTTCGTCAAGCAAGTGGCTCCCACGGTCGGGGATCTGACGGACCGGCGCACCGGGGCCGGACCCCGCGCGGGCGACTACCCGACGGGCTCCTGGGGCGACGAGTCCCGCGACTACCACGTGTGCGTCCAGGTCCCGACGGCCGGGATCGGCCAGGAGATGCTGGCCGCCCGGGTCTCGCTGGTGATCCCGCAGAGCGACGGCAGCGTGCAGAACCTCGGCGCGCAGGGGCTCGTACGGGCCGTGTGGACCGACGACATGACCGCCTCGACCTCCATCAATCCGCAGGTCGCCCACTACACGGGTCAGGCCGAACTGGCACAGGTCATCCAACAAGGTCTGGATCTTCGCAAAGCGGGAGATGTCGACGGAGCAACGGCCAAGCTGGGACGGGCCGTCCAACTCGCCGGAGCCTCCGGAAACGCCGATACTGCCAAACTCCTCGCGAAGGTGGTGGACGTGGTCGACGTCGCGGCAGGTACTGTGCGATTGAAAGCACGTGTCGCGGAGGCCGACGAGATGACCCTCGAGACACGGTCCACAAAGACTGTTCGTGTAAAGAAGTAGCGAGCCCGGGTCCCGCGGGGATCCGGAGAAACCCGGTCATCACGACCGGAAAAGGAAGGGGGAAGCGCCGACATGCCGACATGCCCGAACGGACACCAGTCGGGTTCCGACGATTGGTGCGAGGTCTGCGGTCACCGCATGGCCGGTACCGTGCCCCCGCTCCCTCCACCGCCGCCGCCCGGCGCCGGTTACGGATACCCGGCGCCCGGTTCGCCGCCGCCGGCCCCCGGCGGCCGGTCCGGCGTGCCGGACGCCAACGCCGAGTTCTGCCCGCAGTGCCGTACGCCCCGTGAGGGCGCGGCGCCGTTCTGCGAGGAGTGCCGGTGGAACTTCCTGACCAACACCGCCACCTCGTACACACCGGCGGCACCGCGTCCCCCGGCCGGCGGTCCGGGCGTTCCCGGCGGGCAGTCGCCGTACGGCGTTCCCGGCGGTCCCGGCGGCCAGAATCCGGCGCCGCGGTTCCCGCAGCCCGGACCGGGACAGCAGGGCGGTCCGGGTGCCGGTGGCCCCGGTCACGACCCGTTCGAGTACCAGAGCTCACGGCCCTCGCAGATGAACCGGCCCGCCGAACCGATCCCGCCGGGCCCGGGGGCCCAGCCGTACGGCGGCCCCCAGGGCTTCGGCGACCCCTCGCACCAGGCGGCGCCGTCCGCGCCCGGCGGCCCGGGTGCTCCGCAGCAGGCCTACACCCAGCAGCCCTCCCCGCCGCCCTTCACCCAGGGCGGACCGCCTCGGCAGGGTGGCCCGCAGCCCGGCGGCCCGGCCTTCGGCGGCGGTGAGGACGACTGGGTGATCCCCCCGCCGTCGCCCGGTGCGCCCGGCGGTCAGGGCGGCCCGAACGGCCCGGGCCAGGCGAGCGGCTACGGCTACCAGCAGCCCGGCGCCACCCAGGCTCCGCCCGGTCCCGGCTACCAGCAGCCGCAGCAACAGCAACAGTCACTGTCCTGGAGCGCGACCATCGCCCCGGACCGCGAGTACTTCATGGCGATGATGCAGCGCTCCGGCCCCGAGGCCGCGGGCCTGAACCTGCCCGCGTACTCGCCGGAGCTTCAGCGTCCGCTCCTCGGCAACCAGATCACCATCGGCCGCCGCCGGCACTCCACCGGCGAATCCCCGGACATCGACCTGTCGGTGCCCCCGGAGGACCCGGGTGTCTCGCACCAGCACGCGGTCCTGGTCCAGCAGCCCGACAGCACCTGGGCGGTCGTCGACCAGAACTCGACGAACGGGACCACGGTCAACGGCGGCGAGGAGCCCATCCAGCCGTTCGTGCCGGTACCGCTTCAGGACGGCGACCGGGTGCACGTGGGCGCCTGGACGACGATCACGATCCGGCGCGGCTGAGCACCGTCCTGCCGGGCCCGGCACCGTGGCCCGGCAGGTCTCCCGTGCGGGAGGCGCCCACTGAGCGCCTCCCGGACGCTCGGGACCCCGGTCGCGCGGGCTCAGGACAGCGGCCAGGTGTACGGCCCCTCGGGGTCGTCCAGCCACGCCCGGACGCCCTCCTCGCCGACCGTGACCCCGTACCGCTCACGCTGCGGCTGCCCCTCGCGCTCCCACAGCGTGTAGGCGTCCTGCGGGTCCAGGCGGCCCGCCGTCAGGGCGAGCAGGAAACGGAACAGATCGTGGCCGCGGGCCCGGCGCGGCACCCCGCCGGTCCCGGCCGGCTCCGGCTCCGGTCCGGGCCGGGTGGCACCGCGCAGCGGCACGAAGAAGGCGGACGTGTGCAGGAAGCGTCCCTCGGCATGACCCGAGTCCCCGACCTCCAGCGCGATCAGGCCGGTGGCCAGCGGCGCGAGGACGCGGGCTCCGGGACCGCACTGGACCAGCCAGGGGCGCGGGATCGTGGTCAGCGTGCAGGTGGCGATGATCCGGTCGAAGGGGGCGCGCTCGGGGACCCCCCGCGCTCCGTCACCGGTGACGACGGTCGGGTGGTACCCGGCGATGTCCAGATGCCGGCGAGCGGCCTCCGTGATCTCCACGTCGAGGTCGACCGTGGTCACCAGGCCGTCGCCGAGACGGTACGCGAGCAGGGCCGCGTTGTAGCCGGTCCCCGCGCCGATCTCCAGGACCGTGTCCCCGTCCCGTACCTCCAGCTCGGCCAGCATCTTGGCCATCAGCGACGGCTGGCTGCTGGAGGAGACCAGCTCCCCGTCCCGTACCCGGGTGGCCAGCGGGGCGTCCGCGTACGCGCCGCGCAGCCAGCGGTCCCGGACCAGCGGGTCCGGGTCCTCGCCCCACAGACGCTCGTAGCCGCCGATCCCGCCGAGGTAGTAGTACGGCACGAACAGGTGGCGCGGGACGGCCTCGAAGGCCTCCCGCCAGACGGGATCGCTCTCCCAGGCCCCGCTCCGCTCGATCACGCGCACCAGGGACGCCCGCGCCGCGTCGGCGAGGTCATCGGGGCCGGGACCGGTTTCGAGAGCGTGCGCGCCCATACCTCCACTGTGCTGCCGAACGGGCCACGAGGCGAGCGCCGGCCCGTCCGGTCCGGAACCGTAGCGTCCGCTCTGTCATGTGTGGACCTAAGCCTTGAGTCCTCGGTCGCACCGTCTGAGAACATGGGGACGTGAAAGAGATTCGGCGCGGCACGCTTCAGGAGCAGACCTTCTACGAGCAGGTCGGCGGCGAGGAGACCTTCCGGCGCCTAGTACACCGTTTCTACGAGGGTGTCGCCGGGGATCCGCTGCTGAAGCCCATGTATCCCGAGGAGGACCTGGGCCCGGCCGAGGAGCGCCTCACGCTGTTCCTGATCCAGTACTGGGGCGGCCCGACGACGTACAGCGAGAACCGCGGCCACCCCCGGCTGCGGATGCGGCACGCCCCGTTCAAGGTCGACCAGGCGGCGCACGACGCCTGGCTGAAGCACATGCGGGTGGCCGTCGACGAGCTCGGCCTCTCCGAGGAGCACGAGCACACGCTGTGGAACTACCTGACGTACGCGGCCGCGTCGATGGTGAACACGGCGGGCTGACCGCCGGCGCCGGACACCGCGCGCCGCGGGCCGCGGGCCGGACTGCGACGCTCGGCGCGCGGGGATCAGTGAACGCTGACGCCCAGCGAGCCAAGTCCCGCCCGGCGGACGGCGATCGAGCCGAACGGCGTCCGCAGGCGCAGCCACGCACCGGACGAGTACAGCGCCAACGGGCTGTCGCCCGAGGGGACCTGTCCCCCGGCGGAGGCGGGCGCGGGCGGCACGGGCCGCAGGAATCCCAGGGCCTGCGCGGCGTGCGCGGCCCGCACGGGAAGTCCGGTGTCACCGATCGGCCGGGACCATATCTCCCGCCCGACCCGGTCGAGTTCGGCACGGGTGCGCAGCTCGGGGGCCAACTCCTCGGTGCGCGAACGGAATTCGGCCACCGCTGCGGCGACCTTCGCCCGCACGGCGTCGGGGGCGGGCAGTCCCGGCTCCGGCGTCCAGCCGCCGCGGGGCGGCAGGACGCCGGCCCACGGGGGCCCGGTGACGGGGTCCGGGACTCCGACGGTGGCGGCCTGCTCCTCGACGGACTCCAGCAGTTCCCCGGCGGAGACGGTCACGTCGAGGGTGACGTCGAGCCCGTTCTCGTACGGCTTGGCGAGCCGTGCCGTACGGATCGCGAGGACCTCGAACGACGGCGGCCGGCCGAAGACCGCGAGCGTGGTGCCGTGCGCCTTCAGGCGCACGGCGGCCGCGCGGTCGTAGTGGACGAGCCGGGAGAGGAAGGCGGCGAGATCCGCCGCCTCCCCCGCGTCGGCGAGGTGCAGGACGGTCATGCCGCGACGGCCTCGTCCTCGTCGTCGCGGTACGACTCCAGGAAGTCGCGTTCCTCGGCCGTGATCCGGCGAGGGCGCTGATGCTCGAAGTCGAACGGCACGATCACCGTCGAGGCCGTGACGTAGACCTGATCGGGGTCCTTGACCTCGTAGGTGATCGTGAAGGACGCCGCTCGGATCTGCGTCACCCAGAGCTCGATGTCCACCGGCGCGTGCCGGTGGACCAGCTGCCGCTTGTAGTCGATCTCATGGCGCGCCACCACGGACCCCTGCTTGAAGTCCTTCTCCGGGCGGAACAGGAAGTCGATACGGGCTTCTTCCAGGTAACGGAGGAACACCACGTTGTTGACGTGGCCGTACGCGTCCATGTCCGCCCAGCGCAGCGGGCAGCGGTAGATGTGCCGCAAGATCGATCAGCCCCGGGTCAGCTTCTTGTAGGTGGCTCGGTGCGGACGCGCGGCATCGGCACCGAGCCGCTGGATCTTGTTCTTCTCGTACGACTCGAAGTTGCCCTCGAACCAGTACCACTTCGACTCACCCTCGTACGCGAGGATGTGCGTCGCGACCCGGTCCAGGAACCAGCGGTCGTGGGAGATGACCACGGCCGCACCGGGGAACTCCAGCAGCGCGTTCTCGAGCGACGACAGGGTCTCCACGTCGAGGTCGTTCGTGGGCTCGTCGAGGAGCAGCAGGTTGCCGCCCTCCTTGAGGGTCAGCGCCAGGTTCAGCCGGTTGCGCTCACCACCGGAGAGGACACCCGCGGGCTTCTGCTGGTCCGGGCCCTTGAAGCCGAAGGCGGACACGTAGGCCCGCGACGGCATCTCGACCTGGCCGACGTTGATGTAGTCGAGCTCGTCGGAGACGACGGCCCACAGCGTCTTCTTGGGGTCGATGTTGGCGCGGCTCTGGTCGACGTAACTGATCTTGACCGTGTCGCCGACCTTGATGGCGCCGGAGTCCGGCGTCTCCAGGCCCTGGATCATCTTGAACAGCGTGGTCTTGCCCGCGCCGTTCGGGCCGATGACGCCCACGATGCCGTTGCGCGGCAGGGTGAAGGAGAGGTCGTCGATGAGGACCTTGTCGCCGAACGCCTTGGAGAGGTTGTTGACCTCGACGACGATGGAGCCCAGACGCGGGCCCGGCGGGATCTGGATCTCCTCGAAGTCCAGCTTCCGCATCTTGTCGGCCTCGGCCGCCATCTCCTCGTAACGGGCGAGGCGGGCCTTGGACTTGGTCTGACGGCCCTTGGCGTTGGACCGGACCCACTCCAGCTCTTCCTTGAGCCGCTTGGCGCGCTTCTCGTCCTTGCGGCCCTCGACCTTGAGGCGGGAGGCCTTCTTGTCGAGGTACGTGGAGTAGTTGCCCTCGTAGGGGATCGCGCGGCCGCGGTCCAGTTCGAGGATCCACTCGGCGACGTTGTTCAGGAAGTACCGGTCGTGCGTGACGGCGACGACGGCGCCCGCGTACTTCGTGAGGTGCTGCTCCAGCCAGTTCACCGACTCGGCGTCGAGGTGGTTGGTGGGCTCGTCGAGGAGGAGCAGGTCCGGGGCCTCGATCAGCAGCTTGCAGAGCGCCACGCGGCGCTTCTCGCCACCGGAGAGGTTGTTGACCGGCCAGTCGCCGGGCGGGCAGCCCAGCGCGTCCATGGCCTGTTCGAGCTGCGCGTCGAGGTCCCAGGCGTTGGAGTGGTCCAGGTCGTCCTGGAGCTTCCCCATCTCCTCCATGAGCGCGTCCGAGTAGTCGGTCGCCATCAGCTCGGCGACCTCGTTGAAGCGGTTGAGCTTGCCCATCAGCTCGGCGGCACCGTCCTGGACGTTCTCCAGCACCGTCTTGGACTCGTCCAGCTCCGGCTCCTGCATGAGGATGCCGACGCTGAAGCCGGGCGACAGGAACGCGTCACCGTTGGAGGGCTGCTCGATGCCCGCCATGATCTTGAGAACGGTGGACTTACCGGCACCGTTCGGACCGACCACACCGATCTTCGCACCCGGGAGGAAGCTCAAGGTGACGTCGTCGAGGATCACCTTGTCGCCGTGCGCCTTGCGCGTCTTGCGCATGGTGTAAATGAACTCAGCCAAGAGAAACCGTCCGGACGCTTGAAATCGGCAGTGGGCAGATACACCCCATCTTGCCTGACGGCTACCCCTTGAAGGAAACGCGTTCGGTCGGGGGGCTGTGACCTGGCCGTTCGCCGTCCCCGCTCGTGGCTGATCTGTCACTGGCTGTCGCCGCCGGTCGCTGTCGAGCACCCTCGCACGGCCCAGGGACGGCCCAGCGCGATCACTCAGGCCGGTCCCACTCGTCCAGCTTGATCTTCACTTGGTGGTTGTGATCCGCATGCCAGATGACCACGCCTGCGACCGCAGCTCCCATGGCGGGCAGCTCCAGGTCATGCCACATGCGTTGCATAGCGCCTCTACGGCGAGGGGGTCGGATTCCGGCGCCTGGCGAGGCGGCGCCAGCCCACCCGGAGATTGATCACAAGCAGGACCGCTCCCGCGATGGGCCAGCCCATGGATCCACCGTTGCGGTAGGTCTCAATGCCTACAGCCAGCAGCATGACGCCGATCACTGGGCCCATCAGGTCCATGAAGGCGTCCAGGCGGCTTGCGATCTTCGAAAGGTTGGCCACGGCTTGATCGTGACAGCCAACGCGGTGCCTGCAAAGGAGCAAGGTCTGGACCGCACGGAGCTGCCGCTGCCTGACTGCGTCCAGGCCGACCCCCCGTGTACCGCCATCAGCTTGGGAAGCTGCGGGCATTTACGGTGGGTTCGAGCGCTGACCTGGATGAACGCCCACGACACGGTCCCATCGGCGTTGGCCTCTTTCACCGTGGTTCCCCGCTGTTCCCCGCCTGATCTGGTGCGGCAGTGGTGCGAACCCTCGTCATCCCCGCCCTGGCGACACCTACCGCTTCTGCGCCCTGTAACGCTTCATCAGAGCAGTAATCCGTGCGTGGTCCGCCTGACCGTTCAACTCGGCCACCAGATCGTCAGGACACAATTCGTAGAGATCCCCCCACCAACGACGTCCTCGGTTGTCCCAGATCCGGTAACCACCCGGTGTGCCCCGAGCAACGTAGCGTCTCCTGCTCACAGTCCCCCTTGTCCCCGACACTCGGGTCTGCTGCAGTGTTGGGTGACAGGTTGACCTGCCCCACCATTTGGGCTCCAGGCTCGGTGACTAACCAGCAGCCGGGGTGGTGTCGTTCTCGGAGAGTAGTTCGTACTCGATGGGGTGCGATAACCCAATGCTGAGTGTCGTCGCTGGCGGTTGTAGAAGATCTCGATGAACTCGAAGATCGCGTTGGCCAGTTCGACCCGGGTCTTCCACCGCCGGCGGTTGAGCAGCTCGATCTGCATCGAGGACCAGAACGACTCCGTCTGGTGCAACCTTCTGATCTGTAGCTCAAAGCGGAGCGGTCATCTACGGCCAATGCGGTTGCTGCCGCGCCCCGGAAAGTCGAGACCGGTCGTGATCGGGTGTTGTGGTTGCGGTACTTCACTGCGGTACTGCCGTCACGGCCCGTGCAGCTCGGTCTCCCAACGCTCGAACGGTGGCTCCACTAGGTAGCTCGGATCGCAGTACGAGCGGACCCATTGCGCGGCACGGTACTGGGCGTCCCCTTCGTTCAGGACTTCCCCGTTTTCATCCACCTGAAGGACATTGGTGAAGATCGCAAAGACCTGCTCCAACGGAGAGCCGAACGCCATGAGCTGAGGCCGGTAGTCGACACCCTCCAAGAGATCCACGTCGAGGGTGCCATTCGCGATGTAGAAGGCGAAGAAGCGCAGTGCTGCGCGTACGTCTACGGGAAGGTGATCCACGAGGACATCATCTATTGGGCTTGGGATTGGAGCCTCATCCTTATCAGGTCGATCGCGGTCCCCCTGGAGGTCGGAGGGATGCCAGCCTCACGAGGACGGGGCGACCGTTGGAGGCCGCGCTCGTCCGGGTCGGTCCATCGCTGTTGGTGTCAGTTGCTGATGTCAGGCGCCAGGGCCTCTCTTGACAGACCACCCATCGCGCCCAGGCATTTCGGAAGAGCGTTCTGACAAACTGCCCGCTCATGAGTGAAGATCGCCCTGCGAGCATCCCTTCCGGTCTGATCGTTGAACTGTCACGTGCCAAGGTCAAACCCGGCGCCGAGGCTGAGGCCGACAGATGGATGCGCATGCTCAACGACCGACTCGACGAATGCATCGCCACGCTGGATCGCGAACGAATGGCGATCGAGATCGTGTTCCGGCTACGGGAAAACGACGAGGACCATCTGTTCTGGGTCACCGTGAGAGGTGAAGACGGGGCAGGACTGGACCACAGTCTTCCCATCGATCGCGATCACATCGAGCATGCCAAGCGGACGAAGGAACCGGGCTGGGTGGAGGCTGAACCACAGGTGCTCATGCTTCCAGAACCAGTGAGAAAGGCGGTGTTGAACTGGGCACTGCGAGACCGGTAGCTGCTCGCTCAGTCGTACCAGGCAGTCCGTCCTCGCATCATCCCTCCCCGGTGCCGGCCGATTCCCCGCCGTAGACATCGTCTTCGCAGTACGCGGCTGCACGACGGCTCAGAGCCCCAGACGGATCTCTCTCCGGGGTCTGAGCCGTCGTGCAGCCAGTACTACTTCGCGCCCTCCCCGCCGTCGCCGGCCCAGATGCCGAGGCTGTCGCGGGTGCCGTCCACGGTCACCGCCGTCACGACGTAGACCGGGCGGTTCGCGACCTGGCCGTCCCTGATCTTGACGTTGATCGCATCGACGAACAGAACGGGGTAAACGCGGTCGAGGGGTCGGTTCTGCCATTCGCTCATGCCCTCCATCACTTTGTCGGTGATGGTGGAGATGGCCTGCCTGGACACCTCGGCCCCGTAGACCTCGGCCAGGTGGGCGGCGATTTCGCCGTGCGTGAGCCCCTTCTCGGACAGCGACAGCACCATCTCGTCGACCCCGGTCAGCTGCAGCCCCTCCGTCCGGGCCCGTTCCACCAGCATCGCGGCCAGTTGCTCGTCCGACACGGGCGCAGGCTGCCCGGACTGGGCACTTCCGACAGACTCCACGGTCTCCAACTCCACGGCGGTATAAGTCACTTGACGTCTCTCCCATGACCGTCGGATCCGCCGTTAGATTTACACTCCCCCGACCTGGGGCTCCGCCTCTGACGTCCGTGGCCCATCCGTCACTGTCGGTCGCCGTCGGTCTGCCGGGCCGGCGAGGAACGGACACCGCCGTGGGAGAGGCCCCGGAATCTCCTCTTCCCTCGCACAACCATTCCAGCGGTTCCGTGGTCACACCCGTGTCATAGGCATCCGAAGCATGCCGCGCCCGGCGCCTTCCAGCCTCCGGTGACGCGCGGCCTCCCACGGCTCATGGGGGTTTGAACCACCTTGCGCAACCGCAGGATCTCCACCGCGACGGCACTCGCCGTCCTCTTCAGTTCCGCGGCGCTGACGGGCCTCGGGTCCACGGCCGCCCACGCCGACGGCAACACCGTCCTGCCCGTCGCCTCCGTCGCCGACGTCGTCGTGGACAGCGTGCACCAGCGGGTCTTCGTGAGCGACCCGACCGGCGGCAAGGTCGTCGCCACCGACTACAGCGGCAACGTCGTCGGGACGCTCGGCTCGCTGCCGCAGGCCGGCGGCCTGGAACTCTCCGCCGACTCACAGACGTTGTACGTGGCCGTCCCGGGCAGCGACGAGATCGCGGCCATCGACACGGCCGGCCTCACCGAGTCCGCGCGCTACTCGACCGGCACCGCGGACGCCCCGACGACCCTCGCCCGCGCCGGCGGGAAGCTGTGGTTCGGCTACGGCACGGCGGCGAACGGGAACATCGGCTCCCTCGACCTCTCGGGCCCGGACGCCGTCCTCGCCGTGGCCCAGGACAGCCGCAACCACTGGTACTACGCGCCCCTGCTGGCGTCCAACCCGGCCGCGCCCGGTGTGCTGGCCGCGGGCGTCCCGGGCCTCAGCCCCTCCGCCGTAGCGACCTATGACGTCTCCGGCCCGGACGCTCCCCGGCTCCTCGCCAAGGACCAGGCCGGCAGCAACCTGGGCGACCTCGCGGTGACCCCCGACGGCGGTCAGGTCGTCACGGCCAGCGGCTGGCCCTACAAGCACCAGGTCCTGTCCACGACCGACCTGAAGGAAGTCGGCAGCTACCCGACTGCCCCCTACCCGGACGCCGTCGACATCGCCGCGGACGGCACCGTCGCCGCCGGCATCGACGGCATGTACCAGCCGGACGTCTACATCTTCGAGCCCGGTACCACCGAGCCGGTCCGGAAGTACGAGTTCGCCGACACCGGTTCCGGCACCCTGGTCACGGACGGACTGGCGTGGGAGCCGAACGGCGACCACCTCTTCGCGGTCACCGAAAAAGATGACACGTACCGCCTCAACACCCTGAACGCGCCGACCAGGGACGTCACCACGGTGACGGTGAGCGCGCCTTCCTCGGTGGTTCCCGGCAAGTCACTGACGGTCACCGGGAAGATCAGCGGCGGCGATCCACTGCCGGCCGGGACGTCGCTGACGGTCACCCGTACCGACACGGAGTCGCCGTCCGGAAAGACGCTGGCCCCCGTCACGACCGCCGAGGACGGAACCTTCTCCTTCACCGACACCCCGACCGCCGAGGGCGACGCGAAGTACACCGTCTCCTACGCCGGCGACCCCGGCCACGCCCCGGCATCCGCCACGCGCACCGTGGCCGTCTCCCGCAGCACCACCACGGTGACGGTGAGCGCGCCTTCCTCGGTGGTTCCCGGCAAGTCGCTGACGGTCACCGGAAAGGTCAGCGGCGGCGATCCACTGCCGGCCGGGACGTCGCTGACGGTCACCCGTACCGACACGGAGTCGCCGTCCGGAAAGACGCTGGCCCCCGTCACGACCGCCGAGGACGGAACCTTCTCCTTCACCGACACCCCGACCGCCGAGGGCGACGCGAAGTACACCGTCTCCTACGCCGGCGACCCCGGCCACGCCCCGGCATCCGCCACGCGCACCGTGGCCGTCTCCCGCACCGCCACCACGGTGACGGTGAGCGCGCCCGCCACGGCCACGCGCGCCAAGTCACTGACCGTCACCGGCAAGGTCGCCAACGCCGAGGCGCTGCCGGCCGGCACGGTACTCACCGTCAAGCGCACGGACCTGGAGTCGCCCTCCGGCAAGACGCTCGCCTCGGTGAAGACCAAGGCGGACGGCACCTTCTCCTTCACCGACACCCCGCCGGCCGGCGGCGACGTGAAGTACGCCGTCTCCTACGCGGGCGACGCGACCCGCGCCGCGGCTTCGGGCTCCGACACGGTGGCCGTCTCCCGGACCGCCACCACGCTGAGCCTGAACAACAACGGCACGGTGTACTCGTACGACAAGGACGTCACCTTCACCGCGCACCTGGGCACCACCTACAAGAACCGCACGGTGGAGATCTGGGCCAACCCCTACGGCTCGGACAAGCCCAACGTCCTGGTGAAGAAGGCGACCGTCAACTCCAGCGGAAACGTCACCGCCGTGGTGGACATGAAGCGGGACACCACCATCTCCGCGGTCTTCGCCGGTGACGCCCGCACGGCCCCGAAGTCGGTCAAGGTCACCGCGTACGCCAAGGCGAATGTCTCCACCTCTCTGGCGAGGTACTACAAGACGGCCAAGGTCAGCGCGAACTCCTCGACCTACTACTGGTACCACAAGAACACGGCCCCGCTGTTCACCACCGCGATGAGCTCCTACCCGGACCGCCACTACCGGCTGGACATCGACGTCTACGTCGAGGGCCAGTGGCTCCGCGGCTACGAGGAGTACTTCGAACTGGGCGCCAACGGCAAGAGCGTCCTCGACCTCGACACCTTCGACAAGGCGGGCACGCGCGTCCGGATCCGGTCGGCCTACATCAACGACTCCTCCGGCGACGACGTCAACTCCACCACCTACAGCTCCTGGAAGTACATGTACTTCACCAACTGACCTGCGAATCCGGGCCGTCGCTCACGCCCACGACGGCCCGGAGACGGCCCAAGCCGCCTGACACGGCCCCTCATCGACGGGAAAACCCGCCGGAGAGGGGCCGTTTCCGGTAGCCGTTTCCGGTAGCCGAACGTCACCGACCGCCGTCGCCGCACAGGCACGGGCGCGCCACCCCGCGTGACCCTCCGCGCCCTCGCCTCGTGCCCGGCCCGCCCGAGGAGGACACTTCTCCTAGGGGCTCAACCAGTCCGCTCTTCCAGGGGGCTCAACCAGTCCGCTGAGGGCTTCACCAGGGGGCAGCGCCTTCGGAGGTGATCGCGATGACACAGATGACAGCGATGCAGGCACGGACCACGGTCGGCTGGCATGTCGAGATGGAATTCCAGGAGGACGACCACCGCACCCGCGCGGCCGCCCTGCTGCGGCTCCCCGACGGCAGCGAGGTACGCGCCCACGGATACGCCAGCCGCCACCCCTCCGACTCGAACCAGCCCAGGGTCGGCGAGGAGGTCGCGGGCGCGAGGGCCCTGAACGAGCTCGCCATGCAACTGCTGACCAAGGCCCATGACGAGATCGACGCGGCATCGGGCAGGACGTCCCACACGCTGAGGTGACCGGGGCCCGCCCTCCGCTCCCCCGGAGCCCTTGGGACTCCCCGGAGCTGTCGCGCGAGCACGAACCGTCACGAGCTGTTCCGCTCCGGACCCCTGGACCTGCCGGAGTTGTCCGGGTGTTGTCCGGGGGTCGTCGCCTGCCCCGAGGCCGACCAGGGTGGACAGCTTAAGGATGTTTCCACGAATCCCGCACAGATTCTGCGCGACTCCTCCATATACGGTTCCGTGGGCACTACAGTCACCCGCGCACCGATCACCGCGCGACGCCGGGCACCAGGCGGCCGGGTGGGGGTGCCGGCACACCGAGTTGCATTGTTCTGGGGGGATTCATGCGTGAAATGGTCAAAGGGTCGAATGTTTCGCTCGCCGCTCTGAGCGAGAACATCGACTCGGTGATCGTCAGCCTGGGCTGGGGAAGCTCGACCGGTGAAGGGGACGCCGATGTGTCCGTCCTCCTGCTGGACGCGAACGGCAAGGTCCGCAGCGACGCCGACTTCTGCTTCTACAACAACCCGGTTGCCGCGGACGGAAGCGTGCAGCTTCTGGGCAAGACGCCGACGGCGGACGGCGACGAGGACCGGATCAGCTTCGACCTGACCGCGGTGTCCCCCGAAGTCGATCGCATCGTCCTGGCCGCCAGCCGCTACGAGGGCGCCCGCTTCGGTGAACTGGACCGCGTGAAGCTGGCGCTGGCGGACGGCGGAGGTGAGGAACTCCTCCGCTTCGCCATCGACGACGCCGACTCGGTGAGCGCGATCATCTTCGGTGAGCTGTACAGGCGGGCCGAGGAGTGGAAGTTCCGCGCCGTCGGCCAGGGTTACGACGCGGGTCTCGCCGGTCTGGCCGCGGACTTCGGGGTCGACATCGACGACGACGCGGCGGCCGAGGCGGCACTGGACGAGGCCACCGACGACGATCAGCCGGACACGACGGCGTCGTCGGTTTCGCCCTCGCCCTCGGCATCGGCGTCGGCAGGCGAACCCCAGCCGCGAGACCCGTTGGCGGCGGTCCCCTCCCCTCGTCGGCCGGAAGACGAGGCCCAGCCGACGAAGGCTGCGGCGCGGCCTCGTACGGCCAAGAAGAAGGTCACCCTGCCCAAGGCGGTCAAGAGGACGCTGGCCGAGAACGAGTCGTGGAGGGACGCACGGCTCTTCCCGGCGTCGGCGCTCAAGAGCGACCGGGAGCGCGAGACGCGTGCGACCTCGGTACTGCTGTCCGTGATGGCTCAGGTGCCGGAATTCGGCAGGAGACTCACCGCCGCCTTCGGAGCGCCGGCCGGCCGCATGGAGACCTTCACCGAGGTCACCCTGCCGCACGGCGACACCCCCCGTCGCCCCGACGGAGTGATCCGGGTCGAACGGGCCGGCAAGCTGTGGACGGCACTGGTCGAGACGAAGACCAACGGCAGCGCGCTCAAGGCCGAGCAGGTCCAGGCGTACATGGACATCGCCGCGCGCCGTGGCTACGAGGCCGTGATCACCCTGTCGAACGACGTCGCGCTGGAAGGCAGCCCGCTCGTCGAGGTCAAGATCGACAAGAGGCGCAAGCACAAGGTGGCCCTGTGGCACCTGTCGTGGGCGGAAGTCGCCCATCAGGCGCAACTGTTGATCAGGCACGAGGGCGTCGGCAACGCGGCGCACGCCTGGCTCCTCCAGGAACTGCTGCACTACCTGCGGCACGAGAACTCCGGCTGCCACGGCTTCCAGAACATGGGGCCGGCCTGGGTGCCGGTACGCAACGGGCTCGACGACGAGACCCTGTGCCAGGGAGACTCGCGCGCGCTGGAGGTCGTCGAGAGTTGGGAACGCCTCGTACGCCAGGTCTGCCTGCGGCTGGGCGGCGAACTGGGCCAGAAGGTATTGCCTGTCCAGCGCACCAGACGCGGAACCGATCCGAAGGCGCTGCGCGGTCTTCTCGCGGATCAGCTCTGTCTCGACGGGCGGCTTCAGGCGGAACTGCGCATCGAGGGGACGCCCGGCGTCCTGGCGATCAACGCGGACCTGCGTACAGGCAAGCTCCGCACCTCGATCGAGATCCCGGCACCCGAGCAGGGCTACCCGTTGTCGTGGGCGAAGCGACTGGTCCGGCGCCTGGCCGAGGCGCCGGCGGATCTTCACGTCGAGACCCTCGTCGAAGGGGAAGCGGCCGGCCCCCGGGGAACGCTCGAACGCCTCCGCTTCGAGCCGGCCGACATGCTGCCCAAGGAGCCCGCCTCCCGGATCACCGGGTTCCGGCTGTCTCTCCTCAAGAGCATGGGAAGCACGCGCGGGAACGCGGAGTCGGGCTTCATCCGCAGCGTCGACGACGCGGTACACCGCTTCTACACCGGGGTGGTGGTCCACCTGGACGGTACGACCTCTCGCCGGACACCTTCCAAGGACGGCGCGACGACGGGCTGAGCCCAGCGACCCGGGCGAGGCGGACCCGGCGACGGAGGCACACGCGACCGCTGCCGCCCAGGTGAACCGGCCAGGCATGTTCGTGGCGGGAAGGGGGCCCAGCGGAAAACGCGGCCGGGCCCCGTTCCTGTCCACCCCTCGGGGGTTCCTTACGGCCGCCGGTAGGCCTCGGGGGCGACCCCTATCCGACAGGGCCACCCGCGAAAACCCGGTGACAGCCGGACAGCCCCGGACCTTCCCCTTGTTCATCAGGGAGGTGTCCGGGGCTTCGTCGTATCGAGTGAAACATGCTCTGACCAGCAAAAAGCCCTCCCAAAAGGGAGGGCGGAGACTGGCACCCCCGGCAGGACTCGAACCTGCGGCCAAGCGCTTAGAAGGCACTGGAGCGGACCCACGCGCGAGCATGCCTGACCTGGTCGTTTCCGGGCGCCAGGTCCCGGCGTTCGGCAACTTCGACACGCATTCGACAGATCCGGATGCCAACACGCCTGGGGCTACGCCCGCACATACCTCGTGCAGTTGAAGGTCAGCGGAACAGCTCTGGCACCGGACAGGCATCCAATGGCTCGTGCGGCCGGTCCGCCCAGCCCCACCAGACGTGCCGACCGGCACATCTCCACAGCGACCGGCAGACCCTTTGGCCGTCGTCCTCCCGCAGGGACAGTACGAAGCCACGGAACTCCATGGGCCGGCCGCAATCAGGGCAGGCCGGGGCGTCGCTGGTCATGCGGCGCACCCTAGCGGAACGACGATTGCGTCCCGCAGCGACGTCGTCAGGCACTCACCGCCCCGCGAAGCGCTGTCATAGGGCTCGGCTACGTTGCACCCATGAATGACAGGGATCCGCTCGTGCCGGCACTCACCGGCATGCTCGTCGATGTCGTGTGGTGGCTGGAGAGTTGCGGGGACGAGGAAGTAGATCCCGATTCCGCGGTGAAGATGATGGAGAGCGTCGGCGGAGAGTTGCTGCGCCTGCCCGCCAGCCAACGCGAACGGCTTTTGCGAGTGCTCGCGGACTTGGCCGAAGCGGAGCAGGACCCTGCGAGGCGCGACTTCCTGAAGGGGTTCCCCTTCGCCGTCGGCCTGGTTGAGGACCAGGAGAGTTGAGGGCACGGCTGGCTGCTAGGCACCACTTCAGCTGTCGCCAAGCGTGCGGCAGACCCGATCGCTGCGTCATGGGGGTCATGGAACAGTTGAAGTTAGCGTCTGGGCAAGCCCCTGGGTGCGGCCGGTCGAGTCTCAATGCCCGAGTCAAGGCAGCCGTGCATCGTGGGCCGATTGAAGTGCCGAGTTGCCAGCTGGGTGCGGGTTTTACCTCGCTGCCTCATCCTTATCAGGTCGATCACAGAGGTCTACCAACGTCGGCCAACCGCCCGTGCGCCTCGACCGATCAGCCTCTGGGGTCCGGCCTCGACCGCCACTGTTCGTGCTCGTTGATGTCAGCCGTGGATGTCAGACGGGGCGGGGAACGATGCTCACCGCCCGGTAGTCGTACCCGTCCTGCTTGAAGCCGGGTGCTTCCCAGGCGAGATCGACCTGTTGCCCTGGTGACAGCGTGCGAAAGCCGGGCGCCTGAATGTCGGCGTAGTGGCCGAAGCACCCTCCAGGAGTCTCGGGCGAGTCGAGGACACCCCAACCTTCCTCGTCCCTCCACTCACGCACAGTCGCAGTCACGACTGCGGCGACCTTACGGGTCCCTTTCCGGCGACTCATTTACCTCTCCCCTCATTTCCTTATCAGTTCGATCGTGGGGGATGCCGACGTCAGCTCATCGGTTCTGCGCTTCGGCTGATCGTCCGTTGCGATCCGGCGGAGACCGCCGCTGTTCACGCTTGTTGGTGTCAGCAGGTGGTGTCAGCCGAAGTCAAGTCTTTGACTTGTGGCCGTATGGCCGATCAGCGCTGAGCCCTGCGACTCAGCTGTTGACGGTTGTCGGCACTGGTTTCTCAAGGAGTGTGAATGACTTGGGTGCGCCGACCGGCTGCGGTTTGCCTGCCTTGCGTCCAACGATCCGATAGCCAGCGTCCAGGTAGTAGGCGTTCAGACGCGCATTGTCGGCCAGGCAGTCCAGGCGCACAGCTCCTCTGCCCGCCGCAGCAACGCGGCGCTCCGCAGCGCGCAGCAGGAGCCGCCCCGTTCCCGGTTGGGCGCTGCTACGGTCCACCATCAGCCGATGCACGTAGCCGGCCACGGGCGGCTGCGGTCCCCAGGCGTCCTCGTCTTCCCACCACAGCTCCCAGGCCCCGGCCACGCGGCCGTCGGCCTCGGCGATCCAGACCTCACCACTCGTCATGGCCCCGCGGAAATGCTCCTCACCCAACTGGCCCGGCTGCCACTGGCCGGTGATGCCGTGAGCGAGCATCCAGTGGGCAGCGTCGTCGCGCAAACGAACCAGCGTGGCAAGGTCGGCGTCCTCGGCGAGGCGAAAGTGCAGATCATTCACGTCGCGATACTCGCACGGGCCCACACAGGCGCTCACTACCGTCTCTTGCTCACGGTCTTGAAAACCGTCGTGGCGCGAGTCACCGTGGGTTCAAATCCCACACCCACCGCAGGTGAACGGTCTCTGACCAGGTAACTCGGTCAGGGACCGTTCTCGTGAGCGTTGTCCGCCAGCGACCGCGGTTCCCCGCCGTTTCCCGACCGAACGGGCACGGGAAGGGCATGCCGACGGACCATCTCCAGACGGCGAGCAGCCCGGCGGGCATCAAAGCGACCACCGCAGAGAAGACCCGCAGACGCTGATGTCAGAGACTCCCGCTCGCAGGGTTTAGTCCTCGATCGGTTCGCGTGCCCAGGCGTAGGGCATCTCCTCCGCCGGGTCCATGCCCCAAGGATTGGGATACCTGGCCTGGCAGTTGGTGCAGCGCGCCACGAAGGTCCCGACCTGCGGGTTTGTCAGGATGCTGTAGTGCGATCTCGGCTCTGCTCGGATCACATAGCCGTTGGCCGTGGTCTCCAAGGCCGGCCATTGAGGGCTGCAATGGCAGGGAGCGTTTTTCGCGAACGTCTCGTCATCCGGAGCGTTGTGGGTGTTCTCGAGCGTCTCGAAGAGCTTGTTCATTGCTCGTCGCGCACGCCGTGCCTGCCACCACTGACGCATCCTGTGCCCCCCACCAGCGTTGATCCCTTCGGCTACTCCGGAGGGGAACCCTAGCGTGAGGTCGGCGGAGCGACTTTGGCCGGGAGCTGCTTTGGCGCGAGTGATCATGGCCCCGTAAGCTCATCGCGAGTCGGGCAGTCTCCTGAACTGCCCGGTAAAGCACGAGGTTGGGGCCATGATCTTCGAGGCTCGCGCCGAAGTGGCTGGCTAAAGTCGTGGAGCCGACCGCCCCAGCCACGACGTGTTCTGACCCCTTGCCGTCGGCCAACCCTCTCCAGGGCGCGCGTCGGCGCGGAGCGGGCCGAAGGCAGGAGCGTCGCGCGGAGCGGAGCCGGGAGCGCGCCCGGCGGAGCGGAGCGCAGCCAGAGCTTGATGAACGCGGACCAGGCGGCGGCGCTCCTCGACTGGATCCGGCGCCGGCCTCGTGGAGGACAGCGGCTGCACGCGTTCTTCGCCACGCTGTACTTCTGCGGTCTACGGCCGGAGGAAGCCGTGGCCATGCGGGTGCAAGACGTGACGCTTCCCGGCCCCGACGCTGCGGACCAGTGGTGCGAGCTACTGATCCACACAGCTACCCCAGAGGTCGGCAAGCAGTGGACCGACACCGGAGAGATCCACGAGGAACGCGACCTGAAGGGCCGTGCCGAGGGCGAGACTCGCACCACGCCGGGGCATCCCGCGCTGACGCGCATCCTTCGGCAGCACGTCGAGGATGAACAGCTCAAGCCCGGTGACCTGCTGTTCCAGGAAGAAACGGGCGGGATTCTCGCGGGTTCGGTCATCCGTCGGGCGTGGCTCAGTGCGCGCAAAGCCGTCCTGCCCCCGCACGTCTTCGAGTCACCCACGGGGAGACGGGTGTACGACAACCGGCACACGCGTCTGACGAAGTGGCTCAACGACGGGATCCCGCCCGCCCAGGTGGCGGACTGGGCCGGGAACAGCGTCCCGGTGCTCCTGGCGACGTACGCGCGATGCGTCGAGGGGCAGCTTCCTGACCTGAAAAGGCGCCTCGAAGCCGCCGGGGATCTCCCCGGGCCGCCCGGCACCCGCTGACGCTCTCTGCCGAAACTTCGACACGTATTCGACAGGGCCACCCGCGAAAACCCGGTGACAGCCGAACAGCCCCGGACCTTCCCCTTGTTCATCAGGGAGGTGCCCGGGGCTTCCTCGCATTGAGTGAAACGTGCTCTGACCAGCAAAAAGCCCTCCCCAAAGGGAGGGCGGAGACTGGCGCCCCCGGCAGGACTCGAACCTGCGGCCAAGCGCTTAGAAGGCGCCTGCTCTATCCACTGAGCTACGGGGGCCGGGTGTGTCGGCCTGTGTCCTGGTGCCCGGGTGTGGGCGGATCCGTGACCTTGCCGGGGACAAGGATAGGGCTCCCGCATCCCTGCCCCTCATACTGCGCCTCCGTGGCTCGATGTGGAGGTTCAGTGAAGCGGTCCTGATAATCGCAGGCGGGTACGAATCGTGCACCGCTTTTGGCGTCTCGCGCATCGGGTGTTGTGCACTCGTTATGCCTGCGCCCCAGTCATCCCTTCCGCCCCGTCTGTCCTGTCGGCGCGCAGACATACCCATATGCTTCAGAAAGACTCTAAAATTGGGCATTCTTCGCATGTGGTGACCTTGGACGTACGGCCTCAGCTGCTCGACGCACTTTCCGCCCTGCGCGACCGTGTCGCCGCCGCACGCTTTCCGCTGCCCCTGGCAGGGGCTCCACGAGCGCGTGCCAACCGCGACGAACTGCTCGCACAGCTCGACGACTACTTGGTGCCCCGGTTGAGGGAACCCGAAGCACCCCTTCTCGCCGTCATCGGAGGGTCCACCGGTGCCGGCAAGTCCACCCTCGTCAACTCCCTTGTGGGGCGCCGGGTCAGCGAAGCGGGCGTGCTGCGCCCGACGACCCGTACCCCGGTGCTGGTGTGCCACCCGGAGGACCATCACTGGTTCAGCGGCATGCGGGTACTGCCCCAGCTCACGCGCGTGTGGATGCCCCATCAGGAGCCCGGCGACGATCTGCCCGCCGGCGCCAAACGCGGGGAGCGAGTGCTGCGTATCGAGACCGCCGACTCGCTGCCCCGGGGCCTCGCCCTCCTCGACGCGCCCGACGTCGACTCCCTGGTGGCCGAAAGCCGGGTGCTGGCCGCCGAACTGATCTGCGCGGCCGACATCTGGGTGATGGTCACGACGGCCGCGCGGTACGCCGACGCGGTGCCGTGGCATCTGCTGCGTACCGCCAAGGAGCAGAAGGCGACCCTGGTGACGGTCCTGGACCGGGTGCCGCACCAGGTGGTGTCCGAGGTCTCGCGGCAGTACGGCGCGCTGCTCGCCAAGGCGGGACTCGGTGAGGCGCCCCGCTTCACCGTGCCCGAACTGCCCGAGTCCGCCTGGGGTGGCGGTCTGCTGCCCGCCACGGCCGTCGCACCGCTGCGTACGTGGCTCACGCACCAGGCCCAGGACCCGGGAGCCCGCCACGGGGCCATGGCCCGTACGGCCCATGGCGTCCTCGACTCCCTGAAGGCGCGGATGCCGGAACTGGCCAGTGCCACCGCCGCGCAGTACGCCGCCGCGACACGGCTCACCGCGTCCGTCGACGGGGCGTACGACAGCGAGCACACGCGCGCGAAGGGGCGTCTGCAGGCCGGGGCCGTGCTCTCCGGGGACGCCCTCAAGCGCTGGCGCGCCTATCCCCTCGACTGCACCGCCGAGGAGTTGCTGGACGCGCTCGTGGAAAGCCTGTCCGCTCTGCTGCTGTGCTCCGTCGCGGCCGCCGACGAACGCGTGGACGACGCCTGGCGCCGTGAACCGGCCTCGGGCGCTCCGGGGCTGACGGACCGTGATCCGGCGCTGGAGAGCGCGGAGCACCGGATCGGTCTGGCCGTACGACGCTGGCGACGCATCCTTGAGGAATACGCCGAGGACGAGGTGCGCGACCTCGACAAGAGTGTCGCGCCGGACTCCGCGGTGGTGGCCGCGCTGGTCGCCACCGCGCTCCTGGGCGGCCGCAGGGCGCGCAGCGCGGGCGAGGGACTGGCCGAGCGGATCGGGGCCCACGGCGCGCTGCGGCTGCGCGACAAGGGCGGCCGACTGCTCACGGACCTCATCGACAAGGCCCTCCAGACCGAACGCGAGCGCCGGCTCGCACCCCTCGAAGCGCTCGACGTCCATCCGGAACCCCAGGCCGAACTCATCGCCGCGCTGTCCGTACTGCAGAAGGAGAGGTGACCGCGGTGACTGCCGTCACTGACCACACGGATCAAGCCGACCGTCCCGGAGACGGACGTCCCGAGGACAGTCGTCCGGAGAACGGCCGTCCCGCGGAGGACCACTCCGAGGACGCCGTCCGCGAAAACGCCCCCTCACGAGCGGGTACCCCTTCCCGAACAGGCGCTCCGGGCGACGAGCGCACCGACCTCGACGACCGCGACGGGGCGACCGGGGGCGCCGGTGATTCTCAGGAAAACCGCCCGGACGAAGGCCGGGCCGGTGCGGCACGTTCCGGGGCCCGGCCCCTGGAAGGCGCCAGGGAGACCGGAGGGGGTGGTGAGGGGGACGACGGCGGCAAGGCGGCGCGGAGCGACGGCACGGCCGGACAGGGAGGCTCCCAGGACGCGTCCGGAACGGAGTCCCGCGCGCGTGGGGAGGGCGCCGACCCGGCGCACGCGGAGGACGGCCCCGTCTGGGACGACGGCCTCATCGCGCGACGCGTGACCGAGACGGCCCCTGTCCGGTACCAGGCGCCGTCGGCGGAGGCCAAGGCCGCCGTCCCGTCGCTGCCTGCGCCCCTCGCGTACGACGGGCTGCTGCGCTCACGCCTGGACGCGCTCCGTGAACTGGTCGGTCTCTCCCGCGCCCGGCTCGACAGCGGAACGCTCGCCGAGGCGGGCCGGGTCCTGGACGAGGCGGCGGCCCGCCGCAGGCTCTCCGGGGAGCACACCGTCGTCGCGATCGCCGGAGCCACGGGCAGCGGCAAGTCGCAGCTCTTCAACGCGCTCGCGGGCGTGGCGATCTCGGAGACCGGCGTACGCAGGCCGACCACCTCGGCCCCCATCGCCTGCACCTGGAGCGACGGCGCGGCCACCCTGATCGACCGGCTCGGCATCCCGGGGCGGCTGCGCAGACGACCGTTGCAGAGCGCGGAGGCGGAGGCCCAGCTGCGTGGCCTGGTCCTGGTGGACCTGCCCGACCACGACTCGGCGGCCGTCCAGCACCGCGAGCAGGTGGACCGGGTCCTCAAGCTGGTCGACGCGGTCATCTGGGTGGTGGATCCGGAGAAGTACGCGGACGCCGTCCTCCATGAGCGCTATCTGCGGCCGCTGGCCGGGCACGCGGAGGTCACCTTCGTGGTCCTCAACCAGGTGGACCGGCTCCCCGGCGAGGCCGCCGATCAGGTGCTCGACGATCTGCGGCGGCTGCTCGACGAGGACGGCATCGCGCTCGGCGAGTACGGCGAGCCGGGCGCCACCGTCCTCTCGCTGTCCGCCCTCACCGGGGCCGGGGTCCCCGAACTGCGTGAGTGTCTCGGCCAGTTCGTGGCGGAGCGCGGCGCCGCCGCACGACGGATCTCGGCCGATCTCGACGCCGCCGCCGCACGGCTGCGGCCCGTCTACGCGACGGGACGGCGGGTCGGGCTCAGCGAGGAGGCGCGGGACGAGTTCGCGGACCGGCTCGCGGACGCGGTCGGCGCCGTGGCGGCCGGCGAGGCCGCCGAACGGTC
The DNA here is from genome assembly GCF_036063235.1 of Streptomyces sp. NBC_00386. Classification (NCBI taxonomy): domain Bacteria; kingdom Bacillati; phylum Actinomycetota; class Actinomycetes; order Kitasatosporales; family Streptomycetaceae; genus Streptomyces; species Streptomyces sp. NBC_00386. The sequence continues at coordinate 6,112,609 of NZ_CP107950.1, read as the reverse complement.
CTGGCGCCGCAACGCCAACCGTGCCTGCGGCACGCCCTGGCTGCGGCTGTGGCGCTGGTATCTGGAGCGGCGTGAACCCCCGACCGGGCGTCTGCCCGTGCGGGCTCCGGCGGACGAGGAGGCCACCGCCCGCCAGCGTGTCGAACAGGCGGTGCGGACGGTGGCCGACCGGGCCGCGTACGGACTTCCCGCGCCCTGGGCGCTGGCGGTGCGCGAGGCGGCCGTACGGGGCGCGCAGGGGTTGCCCGAGGCGCTGGACGACATGGCGGCGCGCGCGGCGGCACCGGCGGGACGGCCACCGAGGCCCGGCTGGTGGCCCGTCGCGGTGCTGGCGCAGGCCGCGATGACGATCGTCCAGGTCATCGGCGGGCTCTGGCTGGTGGGCCAGATCATCGGGGTCATGTCTCCGAATCTCGGGGTTCCGGTGCTGCTGATGGTGTCGGGCATCGTCGGCGGCCCGGCCGTCGAGTGGGCCGGCAAGATGGCGGCCCGCGGGCCGGCTCGGCGCTACGGCCTGGAAGCGGAGAGACGGTTGCGCGAGGCGGCCGCAGGTTGCGGAAGGGCCCGGGTGCTGGATCCCGTGGCGGCGGAGTTGCTGCGGTATCGCGAGGTGCGGGAGCAGTACGGGCGCGTCATGGGGACGGCGACGGCGGGTACCCCGGTCGGGTGACGCGGTTTTCCACAACCGTCCGTCGGCCCACAGCGTCCAGCGGGCCCGGCCGGGCGGAGGCAGTCTGATCCCGCGGCGATCGCAGCGCATGCGTTCGCCGCGGCAGACGCATCCGCACGGGAGGGATTCACGATGAACGAGACGATGGTGTGCGCGGTGGGCAACGTGGCGACACGGCCCGTGTACCGGGAATTGGCGAACGGCGCGTCGGCGCGGTTCCGGCTGGCGGTGACCTCGCGGTACTGGGACCGCGAGAAGAACGGGTGGACGGACGGGCACACCAACTTCTTCACGGTGTGGGCCAATCGCGCGCTCGCCACGAACGTGGGCGCCTCGGTGTCGGTGGGCGATCCCGTCATCGTGCAGGGCAGGCTGAAGGTGCGCACCGAGACCCGCGACGGGCAGAGCTGGACGTCGGCGGACATCGACGCGGTGGCGATCGGCCACGACCTCTCCCGGGGTACGTCGGCCTTCCGGCGTCCGTCCAAGGAGGGTGAGCCGGCTGCGGCGCAGCGTCCCGAGCCCAGTTGGGAGTCGGTCCCGGACGCCCCGCCGGAGGGCGTGTCCCCATCGCGTCCGGAACCGGCCGGGGTGACGTGATGTCAGCGAGGGCCACGATCTGACCGAACTGCGGCCTATCGACAAATACATGGCGAACAGTCCTTATGGATTTGTCGATAGGTGCAGCTCACGAAGTGATCGCGATAACGATTCCGAGTCAGATCGGTTATCGGACGACAGGACCAGGGGGAGCGATGCGGCGCTTCTTTAGGATGCCGAACACAGCTCTCGGGGCTTCTGATTCTGCTGGCGGGACCGTCCCCCATGTCAAAGGGTCCTGCGCGAAGGGGAATTCTGTGTCATCTGCGTTCTCGGTGTTGTCCGCGCGCGGGCGAGGGGCAGCCCGTCTCGCCGCCGCGGCCCTGGTGTGGGGGCTCGCCGCAACGGGAACGATCGCCGCAGCCGGTACGGCCGCCGCGGAGGAGATCCCGCAGAGCCAGGGCGGAGCGACCGCCACCATAGGGGACCTGAAGACGTACGGGTCGGCGGTCATTCACGAGAACGGCGAGGACTCCTGGGTCTCGGCCGGCCTGTTCGAGATGTCCGTCGAGAACGGCGGCATGCTGCAGACCTACTGCATCGACCTCCACAACCCGACCCAGCGGGACGCCAGATACCAGGAGACCTCCTGGAGCGGCACATCACTGAGCGGCAACAAGGACGCGGGCCGGATCCGCTGGATCCTCGAGCACTCCTACCCGCAGGTGAACGACCTGGCGACGCTGGCCGAGAAGGCCGGTGTCACCGGTCTCACCGAGCAGGACGCCGCGGCCGGCACCCAGGTGGCGATCTGGCGGTACTCGGACGGCGCCGACGTGGACGCCGCGGACCCGCAGGCGGAGAAGCTCGCGGACTATCTGCAGAAGAACGCGCGGGACCTGGCGGAGCCCGAGGCCTCGCTGACGCTCACCCCCGCCGCGGTGTCCGGCCACCCCGGTGAGCGGCTCGGCCCGGTCACGGTGCACACCAACGCGGGCAGCGTGACGGTGACCCCGCCGACGGACATCGCCGCCGGCGGGGTGAAGGTCGTCGACCAGGACGGCAGGGCGATCACCTCCGCGACGGACGGGAGCAGGCTCTTCTTCGACGTGCCGAAGGACGGCGCGGACGGTTCCACCTCCCTCACCGTGCAGGCCTCGACGACGGTGCCGGTCGGCCGCGCCTTCACCTCGGAGACCCGCAGCCAGACGCAGATCCTCGCCGGCTCCAGCGAGTCCACCGTCTCCGCGACGGCGAGCGCGAAATGGGCGGCGAAGGGTGCGATACCCGCCCTGTCCGCCCAGAAGAACTGCTCGAAGGGCGGTGTGGACATCACGGCCGCGAACAAGGGCGACGTGGCGTTCACGTTCGAGCTGATGGGCGTCGAGCACACCATCGCGGCGGGCATATCCGAGACGCTCACCATCCCGCTGCAGGAGGACCAGGCGTACGACTTCACGATCGGCGCCACGGACGGCGGCGGGCAGCGGTTCAAGGGCATCCTGGACTGCAAGACCCAGGGCGGTACGAGCGACATCTCGGCCCAGACCCTCAGCGAGCCGAGCCCGGCCTCGGTGGGAGGCACCGGCGGGGGCACCGACCTCGCCGAGACCGGCGGCTCCGGACTGACTCCGGTCATCGCCGGCGCGGCCATCGCCCTCGTCGTGATCGGCGGCGCCGTGGTGGTCCTCGTGGGCAGGAAGCAGACCCCGCCGCAGGTCTGACGCCCCGGCACCTGGGCCGGGACCGGGGTGATCAGCCGCCCCGCCGACGGGAGTCGACGGGGCGGCGGCCGCACCAAGAGGGCGGCGTCAGTACCGGACTAGAGCTGGGCCTTCCGGATGCGTACGACGGCGAAGGCCGCCGCGAGCAGACCGAGAACGCCGACGATCAGACCCGCGGTGCCCAGGGCGCGTGCCGTGGAGTCGCCGCTCTTGTCGCTCGCGGTCGATTCAGCGGCGGCCGAGGAGGAGGACGAGTCGGAGCCGGAGGCCCCCGTGCCGGCCGAAGCGGGCTTCTCTGCCGCGCCCTCGGCGGTGAGCGTGAGCGCCGGAGCCGGGCTCTCCGGTTCCTCCTCGCCCTTCTGCGGCTGCTCGATCCAGCGGACCACCTTGCCGTCCGAGTAGGTCTGGAGCGTCTTGAAGGTCAGCTGGTCGACGTCGTCCGGGAGCTGGCCGAAGGCGACCTGGAAGTCCTGGAACTCGCCGTGGCGGATCCGGCCGCCGGTCCAGGTGATCTCGGAGACCGCGTCGGTGATCGTGCCGTCGTCCGTCTTGACGGGCTTCTTCAGCTTGACGGTCGTCGCCCTCGCGGTCCAGCCCGCCTGCGGGGTGACAAGGACACCCAGGACCGGGTGATCGGTGGGCAGGAAGATCTGCACCTTGGTGGTGCTGGCGGTGTCCTCCTCGTTGGGGACACGGAAACTCAGGAGGCCGTCCGTGGCTCCCTTGGCGTAGCTCTCGGGGTGGACCGTCACGTGCGCGAAGGCCGCGCCCGCGGCGGTCAGGACGCCGGCGGCGGCGAGGGCGGCGACGGTGCCGGTGCGGCGCAGGGTGGTGCTGATCGGGGACATCAGGGGAACTCCGTACTGAAGGGGAACGTGGTCAGGGCGTGTGAGCGAGCCCTGCCGGCGGGCCCCGGCGCGAGACGGCGTGACGCAGCAGCGGCTGACCGAGCGGCCACGGCTCGGCGGCCGTCCGGCGCACGACATCCCCGTACAGCCGTACCGGAGACAGTCCCGTCCTCGTCCTCCACCATGCGGCGAGCCCCGGGACGAACGTCACGGCCCGGCGCAGCAGGGACCACAGGGCGGCCTCGCCGCGCCGCAGCCACCATGTCGCCAGCAGAGCGGCGACGACATGCGCGGCCGTGGCGTGCGGGGTCAGTGCGTGTACGGCCGGGTGCGCCATGTGCATCCCGTGCATGTTCATCGCCATGCGCGGCCGGGCGGCCTCGAAGCCGAGGTGGAGTCCGGCCTGAGCGACCAGCATGGCGCCGCCTATCCCGGACAGGGACCGTTCACGGCCGCCCAGCGCACAGCCGGTGGCGAAGACGGCCAGCAGTCCGGCGCCCTCCGCCCACAGCGGCGGCGCCTGTCCGGTGGCGAGCGCGTGCCCCCCGGCTGCCAGCAGCACGCACAGGGCGGCGAACACCGCGGCGCGCAGACTCCGTACCGCCGGCGACGCATTCATAGTGCCCAGATACTGCCATGGGGAGGGAGTGACCGTCGCGGCTTCCCCCCGCGGTCCACCGTCGTGGTCCGCCCGGCTCCGCGTGCCACGGCTCGGGTAGGGTCCGGCTGAGCCTGGGAGGGACCCGACATGCGTCTTCGCTGTGCCGTGCTGGACGACTATCAGAGCATCGCCACCCGGATCACCGACTGGTCGCCTGTCGCGGACACCGTGGAAGTCACGGGTTTCGACCGGCACTTCGGTGACGAGGACGCGCTGGCGGCCGCGCTGGCGGACTTCGACATCGTCGTCACACTGCGCGAACGCGTGCCCTTCCCGGCGTCCTTGCTGGCCCGGCTGCCGCGGCTGAAGCTGCTGATCGCCTCCGGGATGCGCAACTCGGTGATCGACTACGCCGCCGCCGAGGCGCACGGGGTGACCGTGTGCGGCACGCCGAGTTCCTCGACGCCGCCGGTCGAGCTGACCTGGGCCCTGCTGCTCGGCCTCGCACGGGGGATCGTCACGGAGAACAACGCCCTGCGGGCGGGCGGTCCTTGGCAGAGCACCGTCGGCGCCGATCTGCACGGCCGGCGGCTCGGCCTGCTCGGGCTGGGCAAGATCGGTGCCCGGGTGGCCCAGGTGGGACTCGCCTTCGGCATGCGGGTCGGCGCGTGGAGCCAGAACCTCACCGCGGAACGGGCCGAGGAGGTGGGGGTGGACCTCGCGGCATCCAAGGAAGAGCTGCTGGCGGACAGCGACTTCGTCTCCGTCCACCTCGCGCTCGGCGACCGCACCCGGGGGCTCGTCGGCGCCGCCGAACTGGCCCTGCTCAAGCCGACCGCGTACCTCGTCAACACCTCGCGCTCGGCGATCGTCGACCAGGACGCCCTGCTGGCCGCGCTGCACGCGGGGCGTATCGCCGGGGCGGGCGTCGACGTGTTCGACGCCGAGCCGCTGCCCGCCGCCCATCCGATGCGCTCGGCCCCTCGCCTGCTCGCCACCCCGCACCTCGGCTATGTGTCGCGGTCCAACTACGAGACGTACTACGGGGCGGCCGTCGAGAACATCCAGGCGTTCCTGGCGGGCACACCCCTGCGCCGCCTCGGCTGACCGCGCCCGCCCGGCCCCCGGCCCGGACGATCATCGGTCCGCCCGATCACCGGCCCGGACGAACAGCCGCTCGTCCGGCCCCTGTTCGAACAGTGATCCCCTGGCGGAACGCCCGTGACCAGGTGCGGACGGACGCGTTGAACGGGAAGTGCGGTCGCGTCCGAGCCATCGCACTCATCGAGTCGAAGGAGAACGTGATGTCTCGCATCGCGAAGGCCGCCGCAGTCGTCGTGGGCACGGGTGCCGTTGCCCTCAGCGGGGCCGGAATGGCCATGGCTGACGCCGGCGCCCAGGGCGGGGCCGTCGGCTCGCCCGGTGTCCTGTCGGGCAACGTCATCCAGGCCCCGATCCACATTCCGGTCAACCTGTGCGGCAACACGATCAACGTCATCGGTCTGCTGAACCCGACCTTCGGCAACACCTGCGTGAACGGCGACGCCGACTTCAAGGAGCACAAGTCGGCCAAGAAGCACGGGTCCAAGAAGCACCACGAGGTCAAGAAGCACCACGAGGCCCGCGGCTACGGCAACTGAGCCCAGCACGCGCGAGGCCCCCGGCGGGACGTCACCGCCGGGGGCCTCGCCGTTGCCGGCGCCTGTGCCGTGGCGCCGGTGTCTGCGCTGTGGCTGTGGCTGTGGCTGTGGCTGTGGCTGTGGCTGTGGTTGTGGCTACGCGTACCGGTAGATGTGGCTGTGGTCCTCCATCGATTCCGGCGTCACGCCCCACGGGGGCATCTTCTCCCGCCGGGCGACGATGCGCCGGTACTGGGAGTCACGTGGACCCGGGGGCCGCTCGGGCAGATAGCGGGCACCCTTGTGCAGCTTCTGCCAGCGGGACCACTGAAGGTCGACGAAGGCGTGGTGCAGCCAGAAGGCGGGGTCGTTGACCGAGGCACCGCCCAGCATGTGGCCGCCGACCCAGCGGTGGACACGGTTGTGGTTCTCCCAGGTGGCGTTCCCCGTCCCGTGCCCCCACCCCTCCAGCCGGTTCCGGAAGCCGCGCGTGGTCGTCGAGTCGAAGGGCGCCGTGTCGTAGACGGGGTCGTTCAGGGCCGCGTTCAGCGCGGCCCGTGTGGGCAGTTGGATCGGCTTGCGCGGGCGGCCGAACTCACGCATGAGGAACGCGCCGTCGGTCACCCCTTCCTTGATCGTCCACTTGCCCTGCGCGTAGGCGAAGGGTCCGGTCATGACCTGCCGGTCAGAACGCCGCCCGTCGCCGCCGAGCAGGTCCTTGGTCCACGGGGCGGAGGTCGGTGTGCGGTCCCGCGTCCAGTCCCAGTACGGAACGCTCACACCGGAGTCCACGCGCCTGAGCGCCTGCTCCAGGTCCAGCAGGAAGCACCGGTGCCAGGGCAGGAACGAGGGCGCCATGTGGGCCGCGCGCAGTCCGCCGTCGCCGTCGGAGACGTAGTAGTCGATGTGCCTGCGGACGAACTCGTCGTATTCTCCGCGGCGTTTGACCTCCAGCATCGCGGTGACGAAACGGCGCCGCTCCGCGCTCGTGAGGGTGCTGACGTTCTTACGCGTGTACACCATGGTGGTGGCCGCTCCCCTCCGTACCGTTCATCCATGTGCCGGTCCCCCGCCCGCCCATGCCGGCCGCCCTGCCGTCCATGCCGTCCATGCGCCTGAGCTGCTCGGCCGGGCCCAGCTGCTCGACGGCCGCGCGGACCGCCGCCAGCGGTGTCGGATACGACTCGTAGTGGTCCACCATGCTGAGATAGCTGCCGTCCGCGCGGCGCATCAGATGGAGCGGCCGGCCGTCCACCGTGACCTGCCACTCGACACCCGCGAACGCGGCCCTGCCGTCCGAGCGGCTCTGCCTGCCGAGGATGTGCCGGCCGCGGTACACCTCGTCGAAGGAGAGGTCCCGGGGGTGGCGGCGCGGCGGCCGTGAAGCCGCGACGACGGGGGCCAGCGCAACGCCGACGACCGACACGAGCAGTCCCCGCATCGCACCGCGCCGGGTCAGCGCCAGCCCGCCCACCACGCGTTCCGTCCCGCGGCCGGGCGCCGGGGCGTCCGGCGCCCGCCCGCGCCTCGGTACTCTGCCCGGCATCCAGCTGGCGAACATGCTTCTCTCCTCGGCGAATTGATGCTGTTTCGATCGGTTTCGGGAAGGCCGACGGCCCACTCCGCGGGACGGAACGCCTAGGCCCCGGACCCATCTCCGGGTTCGCCGTCGGGACGGTCCTCACCAGCGGTGCGAGCACCGCGGCCTGAGGCTGCTTCAGGCCGGGAAGGCCGAGGTGGCCGGGGTCGTGGCGGCACCCACCGCCGCCACACCGGTCATGACGGCGGCGAGAGTTCCTCGTGCGGTCGGCTTCATCTCAGGTACGGTCCCTTTCAGGATTCGAGGGCTCGGCGTCCGTATCACGTAACGATTCCGGGAACGTCATCAGATCAAGATTTCCCTGACGGACTCATTAGTCGTCCGATAGGGAGATCTCAGCTCGTCCAGAAATCCCACCAGCGGGTGAGGATCAGCATTCCGATGACGCCGATGTGCAACACCGGAACGACCCAGGTGAACTCCGCGAGAAATACCTTCAGCCATTCCGGGGCGGGCAGAAACGCGTTCCGCACATTGAAGGACGTGACGTACCAGAACATGATGATCGTGGCGGCCCACGCCAGACAGCACCACAGACACAGCGCGTTGATCCGGTAGAACGACTGGAACTGGAGCCAGCTGCAGAATCCGACTCCGAACAACATGCCCGCGTTGAAGGTCAGCCAGTACCACCGCGGGAATCCCGCACCGGTCAGCAGACTCACGCCGACACAGATCACCACGCTGTACGCCACCAGGCCCAGCATCGGGTTGGGGAAGCCGAAGGCCGACGCCTGCTCGCTCTTCATGACGCTGCCGCACGAGACCACCGGGTTCAGGCTGCACCCCGGAACGAAGTTCGGGTTCTCCAGCAGCTTGAACTTGTCGATCGTGATGACCCACGCGGCGAGAAGACCGGCCGCCCCGGTGATCACCAGCAGCAGGGCCAGGGCACGGCCGCTGCCGGCGGTGTGGCCGCGCGGACCGTTGCCGCCGCTCGTCCCCGATCCCGCAGCGGCCGCCATCAGCCGCGCAGCCTGCGCGCGGGCAGCAGCACGTGGGACGCGCTGAGGAGAGTCTCCTCGTCGCCCGCGAAGGCCGTCAGGTCCTCGGGCGCGACGGGCCTGCCGGGCTGGGCCACGGGCCAGGCACGGGTGGCGAACAGGAAGTAGGCGTAGCCGCGTTCCCCGACCGCCTCGAGCCACTCCGGCGGCGCCACGCACCGGGCATTGAGGTACGGCATGCTGACGACGGCCTGGCCGGCCTCGACGAGCAGGGTGAGCGGCAGGCTCGGCTGCCGGGATCCGTCGATGAGCTTGTCGCCCACGGGCAGTCCGTTGTCGATGAGCAGCTGCCGGATGGCCGCGGCGGAGCCCTCGGGGCCCCCTTCGCCGTCTCCCAGCGAGTAGGCGAGGAGATAGGGCATGTCGCCGTCGGGGGCCTCTCCGCTGAATGCCATGACGGCGAGCGTGCCGAGATCGGCGCTCCGAAGTGAGGGCGTTTCGCTTGAGGTTGAGGTCACCGCGGAACCTTATCGATACGCCCGTTCGGGTTCTGACTCGATATCACCCGACCGGGGGATGCCAGGGATTGTGACCACACGAACGAGGTACGCGGCTCGAACAGCGCGAAGGACCGATTCCGCACCTGGGGAATCGGCCCTTCTCACCACATCGGCCGCGCGACGTCAGTGGTTGAGGCAGGCGTTGCCGAAAGTCGGGTTCAGCAGACCGACGACGTCGACCGTGTTACCGCAGACATTGACCGGAACGTGTACGGGAACCTGGACGACATTGCCCGACAGAACGCCCGGGGAATTGACCGCGGCACCCTCGGCCCCGGAGTCCGCGACGGCACTCCCCGCAGCGGCACCCGCGGCCATTCCGGCGGTGGCGAAAATAAGAGCGGCCTTCTTGGCAGTGTTCATTGTGAGCCCTTTCATCGGAGATTTTCTCCAGAGCCTAGGGAAATGCCCGCGGGCATTGCGGAAAGACACGCACGCAAGGGATACGACTAACCCTGAGGAGGAAGCCCGCCGAGGAGCTGCGTGGGGGAGGCAGTCGTGTTCAGCGTCTTCGCCGCGCTGTTCACACCGCTCAGCGCGGAGTCCTTGTTCTCGGTGTCGAGCGCGTTCGACTGGTGCTGGAGAGGAAGGACGTCCTGCGCGCTGAGCGAACGCTGGCTGGTGACGGTCTCCAGGGCGCCGTTGAGGCTGGAGGGCGCGAGGTCGGAGGCTCCGGCGGCGAACGCGGGCGCGGCGGCGCCGGCGACGACCAGGGACCCGGCGACCACCGCGGCGGCCTTGAGAGACTTCATCGTGTTCCTTTCTTCGGCGACGGATGTCACCGGAGGGAATTCCTCTGTGCGCTGCCTAACGAGCTCCGAACGCAACGGAAACTCCGCGTGCGGAGAATTCCTGCGCCCCGCCGGGAGCCCCGGCGCGTCACGCCGGACGGCACCGGCCCGTGCCGGGCTTTCGCGCGGTCGACCGGCGCTGGCGGCCGGCCGGCGCCGGACGCGCCGACGCGGACCGGCCGCCCTCCGTTTCGGGAGGACGGCCGGCCAGAAGGGTCCGCGACGGCGTCAGCCGTTGACGCAGGTGTTCCCGACCGCGGGGTTCAGCAGACCGATGACGTTCACGGTGTTGCCGCAGACGTTGACCGGGACGTGAACGGGAACCTGCAGGACGTTGCCCGACAGGACGCCCGGGGAGTGGGCGGCCGCGCCGTGCGCGCCGCTGTCGGCGGCGGCGATGCCGGCGGTGCCGGCCACGGCGGCGGCGGCAACGGAGGTCAGGGCCAGGCCCTTCGCGATACGCGACATGGAGAAGTGCTCCTTGGAAATCGACACAACATCCGGGCGGAATGCCCGGCTCTGGTGCAACGCGTGAGGCTCACGCGGGTTGTGCCTCCAAAAGGGTGATGTCTCGGACGGTCGGACTTCACTATTCCGACACACATCACAGCTTTCGATGACAAAGCAGGACACCGACTAGAGTCGGGCTCTCCGAGGACGGCTGGAAGCAGGCGTCCAGGGGCGCCGGGGGCTCGCGGGGAGCCGACGCGCACATGCCTGATTCATCCGATTCTCGGATTTCCGCCCGTCCTCTCGTCCAGAACCTTTTCCCCGAAAGGGCACCGCCGGTCATGCGTACTTCCCCGGGCCTGCCGCTGCGCCGTGCGATCGTGGGCGGCTCCGCCCTCGCCGCGTTCCGGGCGCCCGGCGGCCCCGCGTCCGCGGAGCCGCCCGCCGCGCGGACACAGACGCTCCCGTTCACACAGCGGTACCACGCGCTCCAGTACGGCGGAATCGTACGGGCCGCCAACTCCTCTATCAGCTGCCGGAGTTCGGCGAAGGCAGCGCTGCCCCACGGCTCGGTGAGAACAGCCGGCATCACCCGCGCCACGGCACCCACGTGCCCCGCGGTGCGCGGGGGCGACTCGCTGTCCGTCTCGACGGACCGCGGTACGCCGACGGCACCGGGCGACCTGGCCAACCCCCGCGAAGACGTGCTGAATTCCATGATCAGCGAGCCCGGACCCGGTGCCCCGAGGCGGGTGCCCTCGTACGCGAACACCCTCGGTCACGACTCGGACGTCCTCGAACTCGGCGAGGGGATCCGCGGCGGGGGTGACCAGTTGGCCTTCCGGATCGTTTCGCAGCGGGACGCGGCCTGGATCGGAGCACTGTTCGCCGCCGTCGACGCGAAGCAGTGACGCGCGCCCCGGTGCGCCGCCCGTGAGCAAGGAACCGCGCATGCATCTGCCAACAGACCCTCCGCCGCGGGTCCTTCATGTCACGCAGCCGGTCGACGGAGGTGTCGCACGCGTGGTCACCGACCTCGTCGGTGCCCAGGTCGCCGCCGGAACGCGGGTGACCGTCGCCTGCCCGGACGGCAACGGCTTCGCCCGGGAGCTGCGGGCGCTCGGCGCGGACGTACGGCCCTGGCACGCGACGCGGGCGCCGGGGCCGCAGCTCGCTCAGGAGGTACGGCGGCTCGGCCGGGTCCTGGCGCGGGTGCGGCCCGACGTGGTGCACGCGCACAGCGCGAAGGCGGGGCTCGCGGCCCGGCTCGCGCTGCGTGGACGGGTACCGACGGTGTTCCAGCCGCACGCCTGGTCGTTCGAGGCCGTCGACGGTGCCGCCGCGGCGCTCGCGCTGCGCTGGGAGCGGTGGGGCGCGCGCTGGGCGTCCCGGGTGGTGTGCGTCAGCGAGGCGGAGCGCACGACCGGCGTACGAGCCGGAGTGCGCGCCCCCTGGAGGGTGATCCCCAACGGCGTCGACCCCGGGCGGTTCCACCCCGCCGCCGCGGACGCCGTACGAACCGGGCTGCCGCTGCTCGCGGGGGTCGATCCGGCCGCTCCCCTGGTGGTGTGCGTGGGACGGCTGTGCCGGCAGAAGGGGCAGGACATCCTCCTCGACGCGTGGCCCTCGGTGCTGCGGCGGGTGCCCGCCGCGCGGCTCGTGCTCGTCGGGGACGGACCGGACTCGGCGCGACTGCGCGCCGCGGCACCGCGTGACGTGCTGTTCGCCGGGGCCGCCGCCGACGCGGTGCCCTGGTACCAGGCCGCCGATCTGGTGGTGCTGCCGTCCCGCTGGGAAGGCATGGCGCTGGCCCCGCTGGAGGCCATGGCCTGCGGGCGTCCGGTCGTCATGACGGACGTGGACGGCGCCCGCGAGAGCCTGCCGCCGGGGCACGACGCCCGCTGTCTGGTGGCCGCGCCGGAACCGGCGCCGCTGGCGGAGGCCATCGGCGCGCTGCTGGCCGATCCCCCGCTGCGCGCGTCGCTCGGCAACCAGGGGCGCCGCCACGTACTGACCACGCACGACGTGCGCCTCACGGCCGACGCGGTCGCCGGGGTGTACCGCGAACTGCTGGCCGGCCGAGAGCCGCAGCACGCCGGAAGGGTCATGTGCGCGGACCACACCGAGTGCAGGGAGTCCATCCACTCGTGACTGCGGAAAGCACCGTTCCCTCCCCCGGCGGACAGCCCCGGGAGTACGGATTCTCACCCGTCTCGGTCATGTCGTCGCGCGAGAGCGACGGCGGTTTCAGTTTCCCGGCCGGACGGCGGAACACGGTCCGGCGCGTCTCCTGGCTGCCACTGGCCGCCGTGGACGCCGTCGCGGCGCTGACGGCCGCACAGACGCTCACGGAGATCCAGCGCCACCCGCTGTCCGTCGCCGCGCTGCTGCTGGTCGTGGTCCTGCTGAACGCCAGGGCTTCCCTGTACCGGCCGGCACCGCTGCCCGCCCTGCTCGACGAACTGCCCGCCGTCTGCGCGCGGATCGCGGTCACCTGGTGCGCGCTGGCCGCCGTCTTCGCCGCGTTCGCCCCGGACGAGGCGCTGACGGCCCGGACGCTGGCCCTGGGATGCGCCGCGCAGTCGGTGATCAGCTGCGCCGGCCGCGGCACCGTGCACTGGCGGCGTCGCCGGGCCCTCGCGCAGCACCCCGGCGCCGCCCTGGTGATCGGTCCCGCCGGGACCGCGCAGCGGGTGGCCGCGGCCTTCCTGCGCCACCCGAACTGCGGGGTACGGCCGGTCGGTGTCGTCGCCGACCAGTCGACCGGCCTCGACGGACTGCCGGTGCTCACCACCGGCGAGGAGGTACAGCGGGCGCTCATCCAGAACGGGGTGCGGGCCGTGCTGGTGGTGGAGCCGCCGGTCAGGCGCGGGCCGATGCTGCGGGCGCTGGCCCTCGCGGGCTGCGAGCTGTGGGAGGTCGACCCGGACTCCCCGTCGTACGACCGCGCGGGCCGGCACACGCTGGCCGGCTTCGCCTGCCGCCCCCTGTCGATCGGCGCCCGGCGCGCCGCGTTCGGGAAGCGGTTCCTCGATGTCGCCGTCTCCGGCGCGCTGTTGCTGCTGGTCAGTCCGCTGCTGCTGGTGTTCGCGGCCGTCCTGCGGCTGACCGACGGGCCCGGTGTGGTGTTCCGGCAGGAGCGCATCGGCAAGGACGGACGGCCGTTCACGCTGCTGAAGTTCCGCACCCACCGCCCGGTCGACGCTCACGAGGCCGCGACCCGCTGGAGCGTGGCGGGCGAGCAGGAGATGAGCCGCTTCTGCGCGTTCCTCAGACGCACCTCGCTCGATGAGCTGCTCCAGCTCCTGAACGTCCTGTGGGGCGACATGAGCCTGGTCGGACCGCGCCCCGAGCGGCCCTACTTCGTGGCCAAGTTCAGCCAGACCTATCCCGGCTACGCGGCCCGCCACCGGATGCAGACCGGCATCACCGGACTCGCCCAGGTGCACGGGCTGCGCGGCGACACCTCGATCGAGGACCGGTGCCGGTTCGACAACGCGTACATCGACAACTGGTCGATGTGGCAGGACATCTGCATCCTGCTGCGCACGGCCGCGGCGCTCGTGCGCCCGACGGGGAGCTGAGCCGGTGAGCCAGGCCCTGCCCGTCACCCCCCTGGACAGCGTGACCGCCGCCCTGCGGCGCGCGCTGCCGGTCCTGCCCGTCGTCGCGGTGATCGCGCTGCTCGGGCTGCCGATCGCGCCGAGCGGTGAGGGCGGCGCGAACATCGCGGACGCCGTGTCCGGTCTCGTGGTGGTCTGCTGCGCGATCCATCTCGTACGGACCCGCCGGCGCCCCCTGTCCGCGACCGCCGCCCTGGTTCTCGGTCTCCCCGTGGTCGGCATCTCGGTCGCGGCGGCCGGGGCCGCGGACCCGGGCGTGGGAATCACCGGGCTCACCCGCTATCTCCAGGTCTTCGTACTGGTGCCGGCCGCGGTCCTGCTGCTCGTCCGCGACCGGCGCGACCTCAGGCTGCTGGCCTGGTCGCTCGTCGCGCTGGCGCTGTGGCAGGGGGCGGTCGGAGTACGGCAGTACGTCACCGGGACCGGCGCCTCCTACCAGGGCGAGGACGTCCGGGCGGTCGGCACCTTCGGGCCGACCGACGTGATGGGCATGGCGACGGTGGTCGCGTTCGGGGTGGTGTGCGCGGTGGCGCTGGCCCTGGGAGCCGGTGAGGCGCGGCAGCGCTCCGTCGCCGTGCTGTGCGCGCTCGCCCTGCTGCCGCCGCTCGCCCTGTCGTTCAGCCGGGGCGCGTGGATCGCCACGGCCGTGGCCTGCGGCGCGCAGCTCGTGCTGGCGGGGCTGCGGCGCGCGGTGAAGGCGGTCGCCGCGCTGGCCGCGGCCGGGATGATCCTGGTGGGCGGGCTGGGCCTCGGCAGCGCGATGCTCCAGGAGCGCGTCACCAGCATCACGCAGGTCACCGACGCGCCGGACCAGTCGGTGACCGACCGGTACACGATGTGGGCGGCGGCCACCGACATGTGGCGCGAACACCCGCTGACGGGCGTCGGGCTGAAGGGCTTCCCCGAGTACCGGGACGGTCACGCCTCGCTCGCGCTCTCCTCGGGCAGCGACATCGCGGGCGCGGGCACCGCCTTTCACAAGCAGGCGCTGCTCTCGCCCCACAACATGTATCTCCTCGTGCTCAGCGAGCAGGGTCTCGTCGGACTGCTCGCCCTGGTGGGCAGCTGGCTGGCGCTGCTGGTGTGCGCGCTGCGCGGACTCGTCCGCGTGCGCCGCACGGCACGGGAGGCCCCGGGGCCCGGCCTCACGGCGGCGGGCCGTACCCAGCGCGGCACGGACTGCGCGCTCGTCGCGTGCGGGCTGCTCGTCTGGCAGCTCGTCGACTTCGTGTACGCGGACATCGGCGGCCCCTCCACGGTCCTGACGGCCGTCGTCTTCGGCGTCATCGGCTGGTGGGCCCTGATGGATCCGTCGGCCACGCCCGGCACCGGGGCGGCGGCCCCCGCCGCCGTACGGGAAGAGGCCGCGGCGCGATGACGGTGACGCCGCCCAGGGCGGGGGAAGGCCCGGACACCACCCCGGACTTCGGGACGGGCAGGGCGACGGGCACAGGCGCGCGGACCGGTCCGGGAGCGGGCGCGGAGACCGGCACCGGGACCGGCACGGGGGCGGGGACATGTTCGGGTGCGCGCACCGGTCCGGGAGCGGGTGCGGAGACCGGCACGGGCACGGGGACAGGTGCGAGGGGCGGTATGGGTGTGGGGGGCGTGGGGATGAGCACGGAGACGGGGGCGGGAGCGGGCGTCGGCTCGGGAGCGGGCGCCGCCGCGGGAACCGGAGCCGAGTCGTCCCTCCCGTTGCCACCCGCCCGTGCCTCCGGCCCTCCCGGCGGTCCGCCGCCCGCGTCCGTCGCCGTGAGGACCCCCGGTTCCCGGAAGGGCCGGAAGAAGGCGGACCGGCCCGAAGCCGCCTCCGACCGGTTCCTCGCCAAGGCCGCTTTCGTCACCGTCGCCCTCTCGATCGCCGGAGCCCTGCTGGGCCTCGGCCGGGACCAGGCGCTGGCGCATCTGTTCGGGGCGGGGTCGGACACGGACGCGTTCCTCGTCGCGTGGACGGTGCCGGAGTTCGCGGCCACGCTGCTGATCGAGGACGGGCTGGCCTTCGTGCTGATCCCGGCGTTCAGCATGGCCGTGACGCGGCGTGCCCGGGGGGCCGCCGGTGATCCCGTACGCGCCCTGGTCGCCGCCACCCTGCCCCGGCTGACGTTCGCCTTCGCGGCCTTCGGCGCGCTGCTCGTCGCGGGGGCGCCGTACCTGGTCGAGGCACTCGCGCCCGGCCTGCCCGACCCCCGGCTCGCGGTGGACTGCACCCGGCTGACCGCGACCTGTGTGTTCTCCTTCGGGCTCGCCGGGTACTGCAGCGCGGCCCTGCGGGCGCACCGGCGCTTCGTGGCACCGGCGGCGATCTACATGGCGTACAACACCGCGATCATCGGGGCGATGTTCGTCCTCGGCGCCCGCTGGGGCGTACGGTCGGCGGCCCTCGGTGTCGCGGTCGGCGGCGCGCTCATGGTGCTGGCGCAGGCACCGTCGCTGTGGCGGCAGCTGCGGCGCGGGCGACCGGCGACCGGGACCCCGGACGGTGAGCCGGCCCGCCCGATGGACCTGACCCTCATCGGTACGGTCCTGCTCTTCGCGCTGTGCCGGCAGTCCCAGGTCCTGATCGAGCGCTTCCTCGCCTCCTCGCTGCCCGCCGGGGCCATCTCGCATCTGAACTACGCCCAGAAAGTGGCCCAGATGCCGATGGTGCTCTCGCTGATGCTCTGCACGGTCACCTTCCCGGTGGTCGCGCAGGCCATCGCCGAGGGCGACACAGAGCGGGCCCGCGACCGGGTGGAGCGCGATCTGACACTCGTCGCCTGCACGGTGCTCCTCGGCACGGCCGTGGTCGTGGCGTGCGCCCCGCAGATCATCCAGCTGCTCTTCCAGCGCGGCGCGTTCACCGCCCAGGACACGGCGGCGACGGCGGCGGTCATACGGGTGTACGCCCTCGGACTGCTGGGTCACACCCTGGTCGGCGCGCTCGTGCGCTCGTACTTCTGCTCGGGGCGGCCGACCTGGTACCCGCTGTTCGCGATGACCGCGGGGGTCGTCGCGACCGGCTGGGCCGGGGCCCTGGCCGTCGGCCCGTGGGGAGTCCGCGGGATCGCCGCGGCCAACGCGGCCGGCGTCACCCTCACCGCCGTGCTCCTGCTGTACGGCATGGGTCCGCGCAGTGTGCCGATCCGCACCCGCGCGGTGGTGGCCGAGATCGGCAAACCGCTGCGGGCCGCCCTGACCGCGGCGGTGACCGGTGGTCTGTGCGCGAGCGGCGTGGATTCCCCGCTGCTCGGACTCGTCGTCGGCTGCACGGTCGTGACCTTCGTCTTCGCCCTGCTGGCCTGGGCCTTCCGGGTCGAGGGGTTCGCCTCCGCACTCCGTTCCGTCACACGAAGGGTTCAGAATGCCCGTTTCCGCTGACACCAGCAGACGTACCGGTACGAGCTCCCTCGACGCGCCGCCCTGGGTGGCGATGTACCACTCCGTCGGAGACTGTTCCGACGACCCGTACCGTGTCACGGTCTCCCCGGACCGCCTCGACCAGCAGCTCGGCTGGCTGAGCCGGCGCGGTCTGCGCGGGGTGTGCGTCGCGGACCTGCTGGCGGCCCGCGCCCACGGCCAGGGGCGGGATCTGGTGGGCCTGACCTTCGACGACGGGTACGCCGATTTCATCGAGACCGCGCTCCCCCTCCTGCGGCGCCACGGGTTCGGCGCCACCCTGTTCGTGCTGCCCGGCCGACTCGACGGCGACAACGCCTGGGATCCGCAGGGCCCGCGCAAACCGCTGCTGGGCAAGCAGGGCATCCGGCTCGCCGCCGCCTCCGAGGGCATGGAGGTCGGCTCGCACGGGCTCACCCATGTCGACCTGACGAAGGCCGACGAGGCCGTGCTGCGCGCCGAGGTCGCGGAGAGCAGAGCGGTGCTCTCGGAGCTGATCGGTGCTCACGTCGAGGGCTTCTGCTATCCGTACGGGACCGTCGACCGCCGGGTCGTCGACGCCGTCCGCGAGGCCGGATACGGCTACGGCTGCGGGATCGACCCCGGCCCGCTGACCGGCCCGTACGCCCTCCCCCGTGTGCACATCGGCGAGAACGACACCTCCGTACGCCTGTTCCTGAAGCACCGCCTTCACCGGCTGCGCCGGCGCCCCGTCGAGGCGGTCCGGTGAAGGTGCTGCACATCATCACCGGCCTCGGTGTCGGTGGCGCCGAGCAGCAACTGCGGCTGCTGCTGCGGCACCTGCCCGTCTCCTGCGACGTCGTGACGCTGACCAATCCGGGCGCCGTCGCCGAGGGGCTCGCCGCCGACGGCGTGCGCGTGATCCATCTCGGCATGTCCGGCAACCGCGACCTCGCCGCGCTCCCCCGCCTGGTGAAGGTGATCCGCGAGGGCCGCTACGACCTCGTCCACACCCACCTCTACCGGGCCTGTCTGTACGGCAGGCTCGCCGCCCGGCTGGCCGGGGTGCGGGCGGTCGTGGCCACCGAGCACTCGCTCGGCGACTCGCAGATGGAGGGCCGCCGACTCGGTCCCGGCGTACGCGCCCTGTATCTGGCCGGCGAGCGGCTCGGCCGCTCCACCGTCGCCGTCTCGCCCACGGTCGCCGAACGGCTGCGGCGCTGGGGTGTGCCCGCACCGCGCATCGAGGTCGTGCCGAACGGCGTCGACATCGCCCGTTTCCGCTTCGATCCGGGTCTGCGCGAACGCACCCGCCGCCGGCTCGGGCTCCCCCAGGACGCGTACGTCGTCGGCGGGGTCGGCCGGCTCGCGCCGGGCAAGCGGTTCGACGTCCTGATCAGCGCGCTGGCCGAGCTGCCCGGCGACTGCCGGCTGCTGCTCGTCGGCGGTGGCACGGAGGAGACCGCGCTGCGGCGCGCGGCGCACGACGCCAGGGTCGCGGACCGGGTCCTGTTCGCCGGGGAACGCCCCGCCGACGGCTCTCCCGGCGCCGATCTGCCGTCCCTGCTGGGGGCCATGGACGTCCTCGCCTCGCCCAGTCCCGAGGAGGCGTTCGGGCTGGCCGTCGTGGAGGCGCTGGCGGCCGGACTGCCGGTGCTGTACGTCTCCTGCCCGGCCGTCGAGGACCTTCCGCCCGGGGTGGCGCGCGGCGCCACCCGGGTCGCGGGCGGTGCGGATTCCTTAGCCCGCGCGCTGGCCGGCGTCCGAGCCGGGGGCCCCGCCCCCCGCTCGGCCCCGGAGGCGGCCCACCACTACTGCATCACCCGCAGCGCCGCACAGCTCATGGACGTGTACGCGGCCGCTGTCTCGCGCACCTGACTGGAGTGAGTTCCACATGTCCGAAAACCTCACCAGGGGCCACCGCCCCTCGGGTTCGTCCCTCTCCCGGGCGAGAACCATCCCGGCGTGGTCGCTGCTCGCGGCCACGACCGTGCTCGGCGGCGCGCTCGGCGGCGCGTACGGCGTGGTGAAGCCGCCGGCCTACACGGCCACGAGCTACGTCATCGCCGTTCCGGCGGACAAGGGTGATCCGTCCGCCGCGCTCGGCTTCGCGCAGGCCTACGGCCGGGTCGCCACACAGCTCGCGGTGCTCGGGGACGCGCAGGTGTGGGCCGGTGTGCCGGTGAAGACGCTGGAGGCCGACGTGCGGACGGCGACCTCCCCGGACGCGCCGATGGTCGCCGTCTCCGCGACCTCCTCACGCCCCGAACGGGCCGCCGACATGGCCAACGCGGTCACCCGCTCCCTGATGCAGCACGCCAACGCGAGCCAGAAGAGCACCCACGTCCAGCTCCTGTCGTTCTCCCGCGCGATGAAGCCGACTTCGGCGTCCTCCCCGTCCCCGACGGTGACGGGCCTGGTCGGCGCGAGCGCGGGCGGACTGCTCGGCGGCCTCGTGCTGCTGGTCCGTCCCCGGCGGACCGCCGACACGGCCCGCCCGGCCTCGGTACCGAGCCCGGCCACCGCCGCCGATGTGCACGGCCAGCTGTGAGCGCGACGACACTCCGGGCCGGTGTACGCGGCACCGCTCCGGCCGAACTGGTCACCGAGGAACGGGAGTTCGCCGAACTGGCGAAGGCCTGGGGGCGCCTGTACCGCCGGTGCGGCGCGGCCACCGCGTTCCAGAGCCACGCCTGGCTGCACTCCTGGTGGCTCTCGTACGGCACGCCGGGGCACCTGCGTCTGGTGGTCGTGCGCGAGGGCGGTGAACTGCTCGCGGTCGCGCCGCTGATGCGGGCCCGCCGCCGACTGCCGACGCTCGTGCCGCTCGGCGGGCCGATCTCCGACTACGCGGACGTGCTCCTCGACGACGAGCACGCCGACCGCGCGGCGGCCCTGCTCGCCGAGGGGCTGTCGGCCGCGGCCCGCACCGCGCTGATCGACTTCCGCGAGGTCCGCCCCGGCGGCGCGATGGAGCGGGTCTACGAGCACTGGCGCGGACCGCGCCGCCAGGTCGGGGACTCCCTGTGTCTGGAGCTCCCGGCCACCTCGATGGACGAGCTGGTCGGCCGCCTCCCCTCGTCCAAGGCCCAGCGCGTCCGGGCCAAGCTGCGCAAGCTCACCGCGCTCGGGGTCGAACAACGGGTGGTGGGCCACGACGAGGTGGACGCGGCCCTCGGCCGGCTGCTCGAACTGCACCGGTTGCAGTGGGAGGGCCGGAAGGTGACCTCCGAGCACCTCCACGAACGGTTCTCGGAGCATCTGGTCCGCTCTGTGGGCCCGATGGTGCGGTCCGGGGACGCGGTGGTCACCGAGTTCCGGCTCGACGGCACCGTGATGGCCGTGGACCTCACACTGCTGTCCCAACGCCTGGCGGGCGGCTATCTGTACGGCGCCCATCCGCGGTTGCGCGAACGCAAGGCGGACGTGGCGGTGATGCTGCTCGACGCCTGCTCCCGGCACACCGAGGGCGGCGACCGCTGGACGCTGAGCCTGCTGCGCGGCGACGAACCGTACAAGCACCACTGGCGCCCGAACCCGGTCGTCAACCAACGGCTGCTCCTGGCCCGTCGGCGTACGGCGTTGCTGATGTCGGTGGTGATCTGCGACGTCGCCGCGCGCCGGCGGGGCAAGGAGCTGCTGCGGAGCTGGAAGGAGCGCGGTGGCGGCAGGCCCTGACCGACCCGCCGCCACCCGAGGGTCACCAGCCGCTCGACCACCAGTCGCCGGACCACCACTCGTCCGGCGACCAGTCGAGACGCACGCACGGCTTCCCGCCGATCCAGTACTCCACCCAGTCACCGAGCTCCAGCGGCGCACAGGTGTCCGGGTCCGGCGTCGCGTGCGGCACGGGCTCGCGTGCCGGGGGCGGTGTCGGGGTCGGCGTGGAGACCGGCTCGGACACCGGCGTCTTGACCGGCGTCGGAACCGGCTCGGGCGTCGCGGTCGGCGTGGAGACCGGCTCGGGCGTCGCGGTCGGCGTGGAGACCGGCTCGGGCGTCGGCGTCTTGACCGGCGTCGGAACCGGCTTCGACACCGGCGTCTCGACCGGCGTGGGAACCGGCTCGGGCGTCACAGTCGGCGTGGAGACCGGCTCGGGCGTCGGCGTCTTGACCGGCGTCGGAACCGGCGTCGGGACCGGCTCGGGCGTCGCGGTCGGCGTGGATGCCGGCTCCGGTGTCGACGCAGGTTCCGGCGTCGGGGTCGGCTTCGGCGTGGAGACCGGCTCGGGCGTCGGCGTCTTGACCGGCGTCGGAACCGGCGTCGGGACCGGCTCGGGCGTCGCGGTCGGCGTGGATGCCGGCTCCGGTGTCGACGCAGGTTCCGGCGTCGGGGTCGGCTTCGGCGTGGAGGCGGGCTCGGTCGTCGGTGTCGAAGCCGGTACGGGCGTGGAGGTCGCCGCGGGTGTCGGCACCGACGCCGGATCGGACGTCGGGGTCGAGGTCGGTGCCGGAGCCGTGGGCAGCGGATCGTCGAAGGGGGACAGCGCGGCCCGGTAGGCCTCGGCCGCCGACGGGTTGTCCTGGCACTGCCACACACCGTGCGGGCAGTAGTCGGTGAGCGTGTTGTACAACGGCCTGTGCTCGTCGATCCACGCGAGCATGTCCTTCATGTACGTCACGTTGTCGCCGTTGCGGTAAAGGCCCCACTCCGGATAGGAAATGGACTTGCCGTGGGCCTTGGCGAAATCCACCTGCTCCTGAAGCCCGTACGGCTCCTTCACCTGCTCGTCGAACGAGAGTCCCGACGGCTGGTCGTACGCGTCCATGCCGATGATGTCGACCGTGTCGTCACCGGGATAGCACTCGGTCCAGGGAATGGCGTCCCGGCCGCGGTTCGGGGCGAAATCGAACCGGAACCTCTGTCCCGGCACCGACCGCATGGTGGTGACGATTCCGTTCCAGTACGTCTTCCAGGCCTCCGGGTCGGGACCGCAGCGATGGGTGTACGTGGTGCCGTTCATCTCCCAGCCGAGCACGATGACGGTGTCGGGCACCTTCAGCTCGACGAGCCGCTCGGCGAGCGCGCGGAAATGGTGGTCGAAGGCTCCGGTCTCGGCCTCGCGCAGCGCGCGGCGGACCTGGCCGTCGGAGAGGCCTTCCTCGTTGCGCTCCATCATCGGGACGTTGAGGACGAGCATCCGGTCGTCCTGGCGGCGGCGCCAGTCCGCCCAGGCGTCCAGGAATCCGGGCGCGCCCTCGATGTTGCTCCAGCGGTCGCCGGGCAGATACGTGTGTCCGACCCGCAGTTCGGTGCCGCCGAGCCACCGGCTGAGCTGCTCGATACGGGCGATGCCCTCGGGGCCGAAGTCGAGGTAGGCGCCGAAGGCCGGCAGCCCGGCCGCGCCCTGCCGGGCGGGTTTCACGCCGTCCGTGACGGGCGCCGTGGGTACGGCGGCGGCCGGGCGCGGCGTCCCGGTGGGGGCCGAGGCCGACCCCGCGGCCGGAACGCCACCGCCGGCCGGGGAGTTCAGGGGTGGTTCCGCCGTCGTGGGTGTCGGAGCCGGTGGGTCGCCTACCCGCACCGCCCCGGCGCCCACGGCGTACACCGGACCGGACGCGAGCGCGACCGACGTGACGATGCCGGCCGCGATGAATGCCAGTCTTCCGCTCCGGGGCCGCTGCCGCTGTGGGGCCATGCCTGCTCCTCTCCCTCTTGATCCTCGGATTTCCCTTTCCGATTACTGACACTCAGTCATATGAATGCTTATTCAGCCAACCGGGCTTCCGGTCTCCCGTTTTGATGATCACTCGCACGGGTGACCGCCCGGCACCCCCGCTCTTCTCCATTCCGAAGGAGAAGCCCGTGCGGAATCCCGACAGCCGAGTCCCCGCCGTGCTGCTGCGCATCGACCGGAATCCCTTTCACCACGGAACGCCGGAAGCCGTGCGCTCACTCGGCAGAGGCGGTGTGGAGGTGCACCTGGTCGCGGATTCCGAGGGAAGTCCCGTCCGCAGATCGCGCTTTGTCAGCGAGACGCACCCTCCGCCCCCCACCCGGTTCGTCGCTCGCGGACATCGCCGCGGTGTTGCGCCAAGTGGCCGCCCGGGTTTCCCGGCCCGCCGTACTGGTCCCGTTGGATGACGTGAGCGCCCTCGCGGTGAGCGCTCTGGGCGAGGAGCTCGCCTCCGGGTTCCTGCCGCCGCGCCGGCCCCGCGCCCTCACCGAACGCGTCGCCGGCAAGGCCGAACTGGCGGCCCTCGCGGCCACGGGGTTCAGGGCCCGGCGCGAGCGGCTCGGCCTGCTGGACGACGGGCTGCGCGCGGGTCCGGCGGGTCTGCCGGACGGTTCCCCGGAGGTCGGCCGGGACTTCGAGTCGTCGGTGCCGGGTCTCTTCATGCCGGGTCTGGTCACCGCCTCCGCCTTCGGCCCCCGACCATGCGCTTCGTGCACGGCGCCTGCTTCACGGCGGGCACGCTGGTGCGCGGCGTACGGCGGCGGCTGCGCACGGGGGCGGGCGGCGGGCGGATCCCGGCGCCCGGGGAGGGCCGTCGGCGGGGATCGGACCTGGAGCTCGGCGCCGGCTCTGACGTCGGCCGCGCACCGGGCGGCCCTGCACCGACCGCGCGCCGACCGGGCGCGTGGACCGGCTCCGGGTGCCGGGCGCGAGAACGCGAGCGGCACCCGGAGCGGGGCGTCACGGGCGGGACTGGGCCCGGCTGCGCCGGTACAGCAGGGCGCCGCCCGTCATCAGGGCGACACTGATCGCGGCGTTGGCGAGCACTCCCTCGCCGCCGGTCTCCGCCAGCGTGGGCGGGGTGTACTGACGGGGCACCGGGGGCTGCTCGTGGACCGTCACCGGGGTGTGCACGACGGGCGTCTTCGGCGGCTGCGGAACCGTCCGCGGGGGCGTCGCCGGCGGCGTCCAGTGGTGCGGGGTCGTCGCGTGGTGGTGGGCGCACGAGTTGCCGGACACGGGGTTCGCGATGCCGATCACGTCCAGCGTGTTGCCGCAGAGCTCGACCGGGAGGTCCACGGGGGCAGCCACCTGGTTGCCCGAGAGGACACCGGGCGATCCGTGCGTCTCGCCGTACGACGAGGCGCCGCTCCAACCGCCGTGGTGGGCACCCGAGTCACCGTACCCCGGGCTCATGCGACCGGAGTGACCGTGCCGGGAATCGCCGTAGCTCGAGTCGCCGTAGCCACCCTGCTCACCGCCGTGCCCGGCACGGTGACCACCGGCGTGGCCGCCGGGGCCCTGCGCGTGGTCGGTACCACCGTGACCGGCGCCGCGTCCCGGGTGGTACGCGGAGTCGGCGCCGTGCTGCGCGGGGTGGTGCGGCGCCGCGTGCCTGCCCTGCGAAACCGGGCCGTTGGCACAGGAGTTGCCGAACGCCGGGTTGAGGGCGGCGATGACGTCGACCGTGTTGCCGCAGATGTTCAGCGGCACGTTCACCGGAACCTGGACGTTGTTTCCCGACGCCACGCCGGGTGAGTCCGAAGCGGTCGCGGTCGTGTTCGAGTCCGCCAAGGCCGGACTGGCGTACAGGGACATGATGCCTGTCGCAGCCGCGGCCAGGACCACTCCCCTACTCAGGTTCTGTCGCACTCTTGTTGTCTTCCTGCTGGGAGAAGTGAGGAAGCCGACCTTGGGGTCCGCGAGGCGGTCCAAAGCCGGCCTTGGCACAGCCGGAGGCGGCTGAAGTGCCGAAACGTCAGTAGTTGGCGCAGAAGTTGCCGATCGTCGGGTTCAGCAGGGCGATCACGTTGACCGAGTTGCCGCACGCGTTGACAGGGATGTGGATCGGGACCTGGATCACGTTGCCCGAGAGGACGCCGGGAGAGTTGGCCGCGAGGCCCTCGGCGCCCGAGTCCGCGAAGGCGGGGGCAGCCATGCCCAGAGCCATGATCGCGCCGACGACGACGGGAGTGCTCTTCCTGAGCTTCACGTGCTTTCCCTTCTCTGCGGTCATGCCCCTTTGTCGGCCGAAACCGAGCGAGCACACCTGGGCGGCTCGCATCATGACCTGCGGGCTGTAAACGAGGGACGGACCACCGAGGAAACTGCGGAACGTGAGCCCGTGGGGAATTCACTCGAATCGCCCTGCCCGGAATGGACACGGAAGCTTCACAGCAGAGGAAACGCTCCTCCCCAAGGAGAAGCGTTTCCCCCGGAGCGGGAATGCCAACACGACAGAAACGGAATTCATATATACGACGGGAAGGCGCGTCGGGGCCCGAGCGGAGGTCAGCTGCCGACGGCACCGTTGCCCGACAGCTGATCACCTCGGCACCACGGACAGCGGGCCCCGGTCGCAGGGTTCTTACCGCCGAGTGAACTTACCCGTGCGTAACGGATATTCAATGGGCCGCACACGATTCGTCGGGTCGCGCTACCGGGCGCAGTCGTCGGCGCAGATGTCCAGTCCGTCGGCCTGCCCGATCGCGGTGGCGAGTGCCGCGACGTCCTTGTCCTCGGTCACGTTCGCCAGGGAGCGGGCCCGCGAGGCGAGTTCTCCGAGGGACGGGACACCGGGCAGGGAGCTCCAGCGGGCGTCGCCCGCGCGCAGGTCGTCGGCGAAGTAGGCGGCCACGGCGGTGACCTGGAAGGAGTAGGGCGAGGTCCAGACGCCGTCGCGCAGGTCGCCGGTCTCCAGGCTGCCGGACTCCTCGTGCGGGGCGCGGGAGCCGGGGTCGAGCCAGCGGACGGTAGCGGTGGCCAGATGCCCGGAGGCGCCGGGGCGGGTGCGGACGGCGTAGAGGGCGGTGACCGTGTGGCCGGGGCCCACCTCGCCGCCGTCCACCCGGTCGTCGCGGAAGTCCTCGTCGGCGACCTTCCGGTCGTCGTAGCCGATCAGCCGGAACCGCTCGACCGTCTCGGGGTCGAAGGCGACCTGCGCCTTGGCGTCGCGTGCCGTGAGGTCGATGTTCTGCGGAAGCCGGTCGCAGAAGACGGTGAGGGCGTCGTCGCGGTCGGAGACGTACGTCGTGTGGCCGTCGCCCTTGTCGGCGAGGCGTTCCATGAGGGCGTCGCCGTAGTCGCTGCCGACACCCACGCCGAAGAGCGTGATGCCGTGTTCGCGGCGGGCCGAGGAGATCCGTTCGAGGATGTCGTCCGCGTCCGTGTCGCCGGTGTTGGCGAGGGCGTCGGAGATCAGGACGACCCGGTTGGTGGCCCCCTCGCGCAGCCCGTCGACGGCCGTCGCGTACCCGGTCCGCACGCCCGCGCCGAGGTTGGTCGAGTCGGTCGGCTCCAGACTGCCGATCGCCCGGTGGACGCGGGCGCGGTGGCCGCCGAGCCGGGTCATCGGCAGCACCGTCTCGGCTTCGTCGCTGAAGGTGACCAGGGCGACCGAGTCGTCGTCGCGCAGCCGGTCCGTCATCACGTCGAGGGATTCCCGGGCCAGGTCGAGGCGGCCCGGCTCCGCCATGGAACCCGAGATGTCGATGACGAAGGTGAGGGCGGCGGGCGGGCGTTCGCGCTCGCTGTCGGCGGGCCTGGTGGCGAGCCCGACCCGGACGAGGGACCAGCGTCCGTCGTCGGTGCGGGCTCCGTCGACGGACAACGAGAAGCCGTTGCCGTCGGGGCGTTCGTAGTCCTGGCGGAAGCTGTTGACGAACTCCTCGGGGCGGACCGTCGAGGGGTCGGGGGCTCGGCCGTCCGCGAGGGTGCGGCGGGCGTAGCCGTACGACGCGGTGTCGACGTCGAGGGCGAACGTGGAGAGGTAGTCGGGCGACGGCTGGACGTCAGGGGCGTCCGACTGCTCGCCCTCGGCGTCGCGCTCGGCCGCGCCGCCGGTCGGCTGCGCGGGGCCCGGCAGCGGGAGGTTGTTGCGGCCGCCGGACTTGTCCGAGCCGTCCGAGGAGTTGCCGCCGCCCGCGCCGCATCCGGTGAGCAGCAGTGCGCCCGCCAGGGGCAGGGCGAGCAGTGTGCCGGCCAGCCTTCGACGGCTCGCCCTCCGTGCGCCGCTGTGTGGGCGGCCCGCGGCGGCCGCCGTCCGTGTGTGCTTGATCCCCATCTGTGCCCCCTCGGCGTACGGCCCTTGTGTGGGCCGACCTGTGTGACTGTGACGGCCGAGGGGGCCGGGACGAGCGCTCGGATGGGTTGCGGAAGGATCTCGAAGCGGCCACGACGGCGGGCCGCCGAGACCGGTAGGTGATCTTCCGGAGAGCTACGACACGATGTCCTTGCGCCGGAAGCCGCGGAAGGCCAGGGCGAACAGGACGAGGGCGTACGTCACGGAGATCGCCGCGCCCTGGATCATGCCTCCCCACTCCGGTGTCGGCTGGATGGCGTCGGCCCAGGCGAACTGCCAGTGGGCGGGCAGGAAGTCGCGCCAGTGGCCGAGTGCGGTGACCGCGTCCAGGACGTTGCCCACGATGGTCAGGCCGACCGCGCCGCCGACCGCGCCGAGCGGGGCGTCCGTCTTCGTCGACAGCCAGAACGCGAGCCCGGCGGTCACCAGTTGGGACACGAAGATGTACGCGATCACCGCGAACAGCCGCTGGGCGGCGGTGCCCGCGGAGAGCGCGCCGCCGGTGGGGATCTCCAGCGGGCCCCAGCCGTAGGCGGCGGTGCCCACGGCCAGCGCGACGACCGGCAGCAGGACCATCGCCGCGAGGCTGAGCCCGAGGGCGACGGTGAGCTTGGACCACAGCAGCCGGGCTCTGGGCACGGGCGCCGCCAGCAGGTAGCGCAGGGAGGACCAGCTCGCCTCGGAGGCGACGGTGTCCCCGCAGAACAGCGCGACCGGGATCACCAGGAGGAAGCCCGCCGAGACGAACAGGTTCACCGCGGCGAAGTTCGCGCCGGAGGCCGTGGCGGTGTCCAGCAGGGTGATCCGGCCGTTCCGCGCGCCCGGCCGGCCGCCGATGGCGAAGGCGACGAGCAGGACGAGGGGCAGGGCCGCGAGGACCGACCCCATCACCAGGGTGCGGCGGCGCTTGAGCTGGCGGACGAGCTCGACGCGCAGCGGCAGGGTGCGGCTCGCCCGGTACCCGTCCGCGGTCTCGGTCCGCTCGAGGAGCGTGCTCATGCGGAGCCTCCGATCAGGGTGAGGAACGCGTCTTCCAGACGGCGGTGGGGTCCCACCGACGCCACCGGTACTTCGAGGCGTACGAGTTCCACGACCAGGCGTTGTGCGCTGCCGCCGGTGTCGAGGCGGATCAGCAGTCCGTCCTCGGTCGCGACGGCCGAGAGGACGCCCGGCAGTGCGCCGACCTTCTCCACGACCGGCGCGTCGACGGGTGTCCCCGTGCCGACGAGCAGGGTGTCGCCGGAGCCGATGATCTCGGACACCGGGCCGGCCTGGACGAGCCGGCCGCGGTCCATGACCACGATGTGGGTGCAGGACTGCTCGACCTCGGCGAGGAGATGGCTGGAGACGATGACCGTGCGGCCCGCGGCGGCGTAGCGGATCATCACCTGGCGCATCTCGCGGATCTGCGGCGGGTCGAGGCCGTTGGTGGGTTCGTCCAGGATCAGCAGGTCCGGGAGGCCGAGCATGGCCTGGGCGATGGCGAGGCGCTGGCGCATGCCCTGGGAGTAGGTGCGCACCGCGCGGGCGAGGGCGTCGCCGAGTCCGGCGATCTCCAGGGCCTCTTCCAGGTGGGCGTCCTCGCGGGGACGGCCGGTGGCCTGCCAGTACAGCTCCAGGTTCTCGCGGCCGGTCAGGTGCGGGAGGAAGCCCGCGCCCTCGACGAACGCTCCGACCCGGGAGAGGACCGGCGCGCCGGGGCGGATCGCGTGCCCGAAGACGTGGATCTCGCCGTCGTCGGGCTTGATGAGGCCCATGAGCATGCGCAGGGTGGTGGTCTTGCCCGCGCCGTTCGGCCCGAGCAGGCCGAGGACCTGGCCCTTCTCCACGCGGAACGACAGGTCCCGTACGGCGTACCGGTCGGCGGACTTGGCGTAGCGCTTGCTCAGGCCGGTGATCTGGAGCGGGACTTCGGCCAGTCCGGGGTCGGGTGCCGGGGCGCTCGTACGGCGGCGGCCGGTCACCAGCAGGGCCAGGGCGGCGAGCGCGCCGGCGAGCGGCAGCCACCACACCCAGGAGGGCAGCGGCGCCGCGGCGGTCCTCACCGCGGGGGCCGTCGGCACCTGGAGGGCGCTCTTGAGGGACACCGTGTACGTGGCGGGGGCCGCCGGGGAGGCGTAGCCGAGGTCGGTCGAGGCGAGGACCAGGCGCAGCCGGTGGCCCTTGCGGACCGCGTGGTCGACGGCGGGAAGGGTCAGGGACACGTCCTTGCCGTTCCTCGCCCCCTCGACGCGGACCGGGGTGACGAGCTGGGAGGGCAGTACCTGCTGGGTGCCGCCGGGACCGACGTCGTACACCTTGCCGAAGAGGACCGCGTCGTCGGTGCTCGACCCGACGTGCACGGTGACGGTCGGCGAGCCGGTGATCCTCAGGTCGTCCCGGAAGGGAGCGGACTCGAAGCGGGCGTACTGGCCGGGGAAGTCCAGTGAGACCCCGAGGCCGAGGGTGGAGAGCTGGGCGAGGCCGCCGGAGCCGCCGAGTCCCGGCAGGGCCGAGATGGCGGGGGGACTGGCGCCCGCCGGGTTCTGGAAGCGCTGTTCACGGCCGGTCAGCCCGATCGTGCGGCGGCCGCTGTCCAGTCCGGGGTAGGTGTCCGAGCTCGCGCCGCGCAGCAGGGCGGCGCCGTCGGTGGAGTCGACGCCTCCGGTGCGGGTGACGCGGAAGGCGGGGCCGGTGCCGGCGCCCTTGTCGTCCTTCAGGTAGCGGTCGAACCAGGAGACGACGCGGGAGGTGACGCGGTCCGTCTCCATCTCGCCGCCGTCGTGTCCGCCCGCGATCCAGTCGACGTCGACGGGAGCGCCGTTGGCCTTGACCGCCCTGGCCATCGCGTCGGCCTGGCCGAGCGTGAAGAGGGAGTCGGACTGGCCCTGGGTGATGAGGGTGGGGACCTTGATGCGGTCGCCGACGGCGGAGGGGCTGCGCTCCTGGAGCAGCTTCGTCGCCGCCGCGTCCGGCTTCCCGGACTCCGCGACCCGGTCGTACATCGCGCACAGCTCGGGCTCGAAGCGGGCGCAGCCGCCGCCGGAGTTGATGAAGATGCCCGCCCAGAGCTTCTTGAACACGCCGTTCGGGAACAGGGCGTCCGCGAGGTTCCAGTACGTGATCGACGGGGCGATGGCGTCCACGCGCGGGTCGTTCGCGGCGGCCAGCAGGGAGATCGCCCCGCCGTACGAGGCTCCCGCCACGCCCACGCGCGGGTCCCCGCTCCCGTCGAGCCGGACCTCGGGACGCCGGGCGAGCCAGTCGAGGAGCCGGGAGACGTCGGCGACCTCGGCCTTGGGGTCGTTCAGTCCGATCTTTCCGGTGGACCTGCCGAAGCCGCGGGCCGACCAGGTCAGGACCGCGTATCCGTCGCGGGCGAGTTTCTCCGCCTCGTCGCGTACGTCCGCCTTGCTGCCGCCGAAGCCGTGCGCGAGGAGGACGGCGGGGCGGCGGGGCGAGGACGGTCCCGCGGTGAAGTACGAGGTGTCGAGCCGTACTCCGCCGTCCACGGCCATGACGCGGTCGGAGCGGTGGACGGCGGGCGCGCCGTCGGAGGCGACGGCCGTCCAGGTGCCCGCGCCGGCGAGCACCACGAGGGCAGCGGCGGCGGCCGCCCATCGCCCGCGGGCTCGCGCCGTCGTGCGGCCGGAGAGTTGTCCCCGGCGCGGCCCGCGCGGCCGGGGCAGTCGAAGATCCATGGCTCAACGGTACGGGCGCGCGCCGGCGGCAGGGACAGCCGCCGGGTTGAACCGGCACCCCTCCCGGGGAAGTACGGCGGGGGCCGCGTGTACCGCGTCCGTGGTACGAACGGGCCATGGAGCTGCGCCGCGCCGCCACCGTCCTGGAACTGACCGCCGCCGAGTACCTCTTCGACTCCCCCGTGCGTCCCGAGTGGGCCCGGCGGTTCCTGGAGGCGCAGGGCCATCATCTGTTCCTGGCCTACGAGGGCGAGGTGCCGGTCGGCTTCGTCAGCGGGGTCGAGACGGTCCATCCGGACAAGGGCACCGAGATGTTCCTGTACGAGCTGGCGGTGGCGGAGCCCTTCCGGAGGCGGGGCACCGGGCGGGCGCTGGTCCGCGAACTCGCCGCCCTGGCCCGGGAACGCGGCTGCTACGGCATGTGGGTGGGCGTGGACAGCGGAAACGACGTCGCCCTCGCCACGTACCGCAGCGCGGGTGGCGAGGACGACGGGAGGTGCACGGTGGTGACGTGGGTGTTCGGCTGAGGTTCCCGCGGGGCGCCGGGGCCCGGCGCGAGGAGGCCGGGCGGGCGGACCGTCGCGGTTACGCCTGCGCGTCCTCCGGGATCGACACCAGCCAGCGGGTGTCGCGGCGCGGACGCAGGTAGAAGGCCCAGTACAGGGTGGCTACGGCGGTGATGCCGCCGGTCCACAGCAGGTACTGCGTCTCCTGCTGGGTGAGGACGTAGGCGAGGACGACGATCAGCAGGATCGGCATCGCGGGCCACAGCGGCATCCGCCAGGCGGGGGTGTGGCGGTGGTGGCCGCGCCGGGCGAGCAGGGCGGCGACCGCGACGAGCAGGTACATGGCGGTCACCGACACGCCCGTGACGCCGTACAGGGTGTCGAGGTTGACGAAGCAGAGGGCGGCGCCGGGGACGCCCACGAGCAGGGTGGCGACCCAGGGGGAGCCGAACCGGCCGAGCCTGGACAGGCCGTTGCTGACCGGCTCGGGCCACGCCTTGTCGCGGGCCGAGGCGAACAGGACGCGCGAGTTCTGGATGACCATGACGATGCCCGCGTTGATGATCGCGAGGGCGACGCAGAGGCTGACGAAGGTGCCGACGGCCGAGTTGGACCAGGCGGTGACCATGCTGCTGATGTCGCCGCCGGTGAGCTCCTTGATGTCGGAGGCGCCCATGGTGATGGCGACGACCGGGACCAGGATGACGACCGTGGAGATGGCGAGGGTGGCCAGCACCGTGCGGGCGACGTTGCGGCGCGGGTTCTCCAGCTCCTCGGAGAGGTAGACGGCGGTCGAGAAGCCCTGGGTGGCGAAGAGGGCGATGGCGAGCCCGGAGATGACGAGCATGGCCGTCACGGCGTCGGTGTGTGTGCCGGTCCCGGCGACCTGCATGGAGGTCAGGCTGCCCAGGCCGCGGTGGCTGTGCGTGAAGCCCAGCAGGGCCACCACACCGGCGGCGACGACTTCGAGGACCAGGAAGATGCCGGTGATCCAGGCGTTGGCGCGCAGGTCGAGCAGTCCGGCGAGGGTGGCCAGCAGCATCACGCCGGCACCGGTCATCGCCGGGTCGAGGTGCACCAGCGGGGCGAGGTAGTCGGCGGTGCCGATGGCGATCACCGGCGGGACGATCATGACCACGAGCAGGGACATCACGAAGACGAGCCAGCCCGCGAGCCGTCCGGCCATCGTGGAGACCATGGCGTACTCGCCGCCCGCGCTGGGGATGAGGGTGCCCAGCTCCGAGTAGCAGAACGCCACGGCGACGCAGAGGAGCGAGCCGATCGCGATCGTGAGGGCGGTCGCGGTGCCG
This sequence comes from Streptomyces sp. NBC_00386, assembly GCF_036063235.1. Lineage (NCBI taxonomy): Bacteria > Bacillati > Actinomycetota > Actinomycetes > Kitasatosporales > Streptomycetaceae > Streptomyces > Streptomyces sp. NBC_00386. The sequence goes on along the minus strand of NZ_CP107950.1, from coordinate 6,079,827 downwards.
AGCGAGCCGAAGAGGTCGGGGATGACCACGAACAGCGTCGAGGCCGGGGTCACGCAGGACAGCGTCAGCAGGGTGCCACCGACGACGCCTATGGAACGCTTGAGTGTCTTCGGGTTCCCGGTCTCCGCGGGGGCGGCGTCCAGGACGGCGGTCTCTGCGGGGCGGAGCGTGTCGGTCATCAAGCGGTTCCGATCGACTCGTGCGTCAGGTGGTTCGGGCGGGAGCGATATCGCCTCCGGCGGCTCGCGTCGTACTTCGTTCTCGTCCGCTCCCGCGCCGATGGAACCTTGACGGAAACCGTTGCGTCAATGGCCGTTCACCTACGGAATCCGCAGGAGCGAAGCGGCGCACGCCACATCGCATTCTCAGGTGACAGCGCCACCATGTTGCAATCATCAAAGATTCACGAAGAGTGACCTTGCTTTCGAAGGTTAAGCAAGCGAGTCACCTACATCACCCGGTTCATCCGCATGAACGGGAATCGTTGTGGGGTCGTCAAAAAAACGTCAAGCCGTCCGCATAGCGGACGGCTTGACGAGGTGGGCCAGGAGGGGTCCGGCGGGACCTCAGTGGTTGCGGGGGAAGCCCAGGTCGACGCCCGCCGGCGCCTCCGACGGGTCCGGCCAGCGGGTGGTGACGACCTTGCCGCGGGTGTAGAAGTGCGTGCCGTCGTTGCCGTAGATGTGGTGGTCCCCGAAGAGGGAGTCCTTCCAGCCGCCGAAGGAGTGGTAGCCCACCGGCACCGGGATCGGCACGTTCACGCCGACCATGCCCGCCTCGATCTCCAGCTGGAAGCGGCGGGCGGCGCCGCCGTCCCGGGTGAAGATCGCGGTGCCGTTGCCGAAGGGGGACGCGTTGATCAGCGCCACGCCCTCGTCGTAGGTGTCCACGCGCAGCACGCACAGCACCGGGCCGAAGATCTCGTCCTTGTACGCGTCCGCCGTCACCGGAACGCGGTCCAGCAGCGAGAGGCCGATCCAGTGGCCGTCCTCGTACCCGTCGACCGTGTAGCCCGTGCCGTCGAGGACGACCTCGGAGCCCTGGTCGGCGGCGCCCTTCACGTACGACGCCACCTTGTCGCGGTGGACGGCCGTGATGAGCGGGCCCATCTCCGACGTCGGGTCGTTGCCGGGGCCGATCTTGATCTTCTCGGCGCGCTCGCGGATCTTGGCCACCAGCTCGTCGCCGATGGAGCCGACCGCCACGACCGCGGAGATCGCCATGCAGCGCTCGCCGGCCGAGCCGTACGCGGCGGAGACGGCGGCGTCGGCGGCCGCGTCCAGGTCGGCGTCCGGCAGGACCAGCATGTGGTTCTTGGCACCGCCGAGAGCCTGGACCCGCTTGTGGTTCGCGGCGGCGGTGGTGTGGATGTAGCGGGCGATCGGCGTCGAGCCGACGAAGGACACCGCCTTGACGTCCGGGTGCTCCAGGAGGCGGTCGACGGCCACCTTGTCACCGTGCACGACGTTGAAGACACCGTCGGGCAGACCGGCCTCGGCCAGCAGCTCGGCGAGCTTCATGGCGGCCGACGGGTCCTTCTCCGAGGGCTTGAGGACGAAGGTGTTGCCGCAGGCGATGGCGAGCGGGAACATCCACATCGGCACCATGGCCGGGAAGTTGAACGGCGTGATGCCCGCGACGACGCCGAGCGGCTGCCGGATCGACGCCACGTCGACCTTGGAGGCCACCTCGGTCGACAGCTCGCCCTTCAGCTGCACGGTGATCCCGCAGGCCAGGTCGACGATCTCCAGGCCGCGCGCGACCTCGCCGAGCGCGTCCGAGTGCACCTTGCCGTGCTCGGCGGTGATCAGCTCGGCGATCGCGTCCCGGTTGGCGTCGAGCAGCGCGCGGAACTTGAACAGGATCGTGGAACGCTTGGCCAGCGAGGACTGTCCCCAGGTCGCGTAGGCGTCCTTCGCGGCGGCGACCGCGGCGTCGACCTCCTCGACGCTCGCGAACGCGACCTTCGTGGTCACGGCGCCGGTCGCCGGGTCGGTGACCGGCCCGTACGTACCCGACGCACCCTCGACGGTCTTGCCGGCGATCCAGTGGTCGACGGTCTTCGTCATGGCCATGCACTCCTTCACAGATGGCGGCGTCGGGCGGCGACGTGCCGGTCGTACTCCTCACGGGCCTTGACCGCCGACGGTCGGGTCGCGGTCTCGGCCACAGGTACATCCCACCAGGCCTGGGCCGGGGGCGCGCCCGACACTGTGTCTGCCGTTTCGGTCTCCACGTAGACACAAGTGGGAGTGTCCGCCCCGCGCGCCTCGGCCAGGGCCGCCCGCAGGTCACGCACGGTCCTCGCGCGAAGGACCCGCATCCCCAGACTGGCCGCGTTGGCCGCGAGATCGACCGGCAGCGGCGCTCCTGTGTAGGTACGGTCGGCGGCCAGACGGCGGTACGCCGTGCCCAGGCGCTCGCCGCCCACGGACTCCGAGAGCCCGCCGATGGACGCGTACCCGTGGTTCTGCAGGATGACCACCTTGATCGCGACACCCTCCTGGACCGCGGTGACGATCTCGGTCGGCATCATCAGATACGTGCCGTCGCCGACCAGCGCCCACACCGGCCGGTCCGGGGCCGCCATCCGCACCCCGATCGCGGCCGGGATCTCGTAGCCCATGCACGAATAGCCGTACTCGACGTGGTACTGGTCCCGCGACCGCGCCCGCCACAGTTTGTGCAGGTCACCGGGGAGCGAACCGGCCGCGTTGATCAGGATGTCCTCGTCGGTGACCAGCTCGTCGAGGACGCCGAGAACCTGCGGCTGGGTGGGCCGGATGTCGATGTCCTCGGCCTCGTAGGCCGCGTCGACGCGGTACTCCCAGCGCTCCTTGTCGTCCGTGTACTCGGTGACGTACGCGGGCTCCGCGCGGTGGCGGTGCGGCCCCAGCGCCTCGGTGAGCGCTTCCAGACCCGCACGGGCGTCGGCGATCAGCGGAGAGCCGGCGAGCTTGTGACCGTCGTACGGAGCGATGTTGAGGTTGAGGAAGCGGACGCCCGAGGCCGTGAACAGCGTGCCCGAGGCGGTGGTGAAGTCGGTGTAGCGGGTGCCGACCCCGATCACCAGGTCGGCGGTGCGGGCGAGCTCGTCGGCGGTCGCCGTGCCGGTGTGCCCGATGCCGCCGACGTCCTGGGGGTGGTCCCAGCGCAGCGAGCCCTTGCCCGCCTGGGTGGAGGCGACGGGAATGCCGGTGGCCGAGGCGAACGCGGCGAGCGCCTCCTCGGCACGGCTGTGGTGGACGCCGCCGCCCGCGACGATCAGCGGACGCCGGGCGCCGCGGACCGCCTCGACGGCCCGGGCCAGCTCCACGGCGTCGGGCGCCTGGCGCCGTACGGTCCAGGTCCGCTCGGCGAAGAACTCCTCGGGCCAGTCGTACGCCTCCGCCTGCACGTCCTGGGGCAGGGCGAGCGTGACGGCGCCGGTGTCGACGGGGTCGGTGAGCACGCGCATCGCCTGGAGGGCCGCCGGGATCAGGGCCTCGGGGCGGGTGATCCGGTCGAAGTACTTCGACACCGGGCGCAGACAGTCGTTGACCGAGACGTCCCCGGCGAAGGGGACCTCCAGCTGCTGGAGCACCGGGTCGGCGGGGCGGGCCGCGAAGACGTCGCCGGGCAGGAGCAGCACCGGCAGGTGGTTGACGGTGGCGAGCGCGGCGCCGGTGACGAGGTTGGTGGCGCCGGGCCCGATGGAGGTGGTCACGGCGTGCGCCGACAGCCGGCCGCACTGACGGGCGTAGCCGACGGCCGCGTGCACCATGGCCTGTTCGTTGCGTCCCTGGTGGTACGGCATCACGGGGGGTGCGGAGGGTGTCCCCCCGCCGGGCACCGTGGCGTACTCGACGAGCGCCTGGCCGATCCCGGCGACGTTGCCGTGGCCGAAGATGCCCCAGGTGGCGCCGATCAGCCGACGGCGCGCGCCGTCCCGTTCGGTGTACTGCGCGGCCAGGAACCGCACCAGCGCCTGCGCGACCGTCAGCCTCGTCGTCGAGGTCATCGGTATCCCCCTGTGCCCTTCGCGTGTCCCGGGTGGAAGCGGATCCGCCACTCCCTGTCCCCGCCCGGCCCCGCCATGACGTTCAGGTAGTACATGGTGTGACCGGGCTGGGCGATGGACGGGCCGTGCCATCCGTCGGGGACGAGGACGGCATCGCCGGTGCGGACCTCGGCCAGGACGTCCGCACCGCCCTCGCGGGAGGGGAACACGCGCTGATAGCCGAAACCGTCCGGTCCGTCGATCTCGAAGTAGTAGATCTCCTCCAGCAGGGACTCGACGCCGGGCAGGTGTTCGTCGTGCTTGTGCGGCGGATACGAGGACCAGTTGCCGCCGGGGGTGATCACCTCCACGGCGATGAGCCGGTCGCACGCGAAGACGTCCGCGGCGGCGAAGTTGCGCACCTGGCGGGCGCAGTTGCCGCTGCCGCGGTCTTCGACGGGAACCTCCGGCGCGGGGCCGTAGCGGGCGGGGAGTCGGCGCTCGCACTTCGCTCCTGCCAGGGCGAAGCGGCCTCCCGCGCCGGAGGCGATCTGGGCCCGGGCCTCACGGGGAACGTACGCGAAGTCGGAGACTCCGTCGAACACGCTCCGCCTGCCCAGGAGTTGGAACTCCTTCTCGTCCGTACCGTCCTTGGCGCGCACCGTGCAGCCGCCGTCGAGCGGGAGCACGATCCACTCGCTGTCCCCGGTGGTGAAGGTGTGGGTGCCGCCGGGTGCCAGCTCCACGATCCGCAGGCTGCTGTGGGTCCAGCCGGCCCGTTCGGGGTCGATGTCGAGGGCGTAGTGGGCGTCGGCGGCGGTGCCCGCGGGCACGTACAGCTCGTTGCTCGGACGACTCATGCGGCCCTCACAGAAGTCCTACGGCGGTGTCCACGGCCGCGGCGACATCGCCGTCCGCGGGGTACAGCAGCGAACGGCCCACCACCAGGCCCTGCACGGTGGGGAGTTGGAGCGCCCCGCGCCATTTCTCGTACGCACCCTCCTGGTCCTCGCCGACGTCGCCGCCGAGCAGGACGGCGGGCAGCGTGGAGGTCTCCATGACCCGGGCCATGTCGTCGGGGTTCTCGGTGACGGGGACCTTCAGCCAGGTGTACGCCGAACTGCCGCCCAGGCCGCCGGCGATGGCGATGGACTTGGTGACGGCCTCGGCGCTCAGATCGTTGCGCAGGGAACCGTCGTCCCGGCGACGGCAGAGGAACGGTTCGACGAAGACCGGAAGCCGCCGTTCGGCCATGTCGTCGATCACGCGGGCGGCGGACTCCAGGGTGCGCAGCGACCCGGGATCGTCGTAGTCGACGCGCAGCAGCAGTTTGCCGGCGTCGAAACCGAACCGTTCGATGTCCCTCGGACGGTGGCCGGTGAACCGGTCGTCCATCTCGAAGGCGGAGCCCGCGAGTCCGCCCCGGTTCATCGAGCCGATGACCACCTTGCCGTCGAGCACGCCGAGCAGCAGCAGGTCGTCCAGTATGTCGGCGGTGGCGAGCACACCGTCCACCCCGGGGCGCGAGAGCGCGACGCACAGGCGCTCCAGCAGACCGGCGCGCCCCGCCATGGCCAGCTTCCGGTCGCCGACGGCCAGCATGCCGCGTGCCGGATGGTCCGCGGCGACGATCATCAGCCGTCCGGAGCCGTCGACCAGCGGCCGCCGCACCCGTCGGGCGGCGGCCTCCGCGATGGCCTCGGGGTGGCGGGCGCGGGTCCGGGCGAGGGCGGAGGCGTCGACGCGCACGGACGCGGGCCCGTCGCCGCCCTGTTCGAGGCGGGCTCCCCCGACGTGGCCGGCCCTCACCGCACCGCTCCGGCGGCGAGGGCCTGTTCGATCTCGCGCGGGGTGGGCATCGCGGAGGAGCACTCCAGCCGGGAGGCGACGATGGCGCCCGCCGCGTTCGCGTGGCGCATGGTCTTCTCCAGGTCCCAGCCGGCGAGCAGTCCGTGGCAGAGGGAGCCGCCGAACGCGTCGCCGGCACCGAGGCCGTTGAGGACCTCGACCGGGAGGGGCGGGACCTCGGCGGTGGTGCCGTCTCGGTGGACGGCGAGGACGCCCTTCGGGCCCTGTTTCACCACGGCGAGCTCGGCACCGGCTTCGAGGAGGGCGGCGGCGGCGGCGTGCGGCTCGCGTTCTCCCGTGGCGACCTCGACCTCGTCGAGGTTGCCGACGGCGACGGTGGCGTGGCGCAGGGCCTCCGCGTAGAAGGGGCGCGCAAAGGAGGCCGGGTCGTCCGGGGCCGGGTTCTCCCGGGTTGTTCCTGTCCGGGCCGTGTCTGTCCGGGCCGTGGCCACCGAGGCTGCGCTTGTCCAGGCTGCGTTTGTCCAAAACATGGGGCGCCAGTCGAGGTCGAAGACCGTCGTACCGGAGCGGGCCCGGTGGGCCAGGGCGGCGAGGGTGGCCGTGCGGCTGGGCTCCGCGCTCAGGCCCGTGCCCGTCATCCAGAAGACACGGGCGTCGCGCACGGCGTCGAGGTCGAGTTCGTCGACACGGATCTCCAGGTCGGGGGCCTTGGGCTCGCGGTAGAAGTACAGCGGGAAGTCGTCCGGCGGGAAGATCTCGCAGAAGGTGACCGGGGTCGGCAGTCCCTGGACCGCGGTGACCCAGCGGTCGTCGACACCGAAGTCGCGCAGCGCCTCGCGCAGATAGGTTCCGAAGGGATCCGCACCCGTTCGGGTGACGACGGCCGTACGCCGTCCGAGCCGCGCGGCCGCCACCGCGACGTTGGTCGCCGAGCCGCCGAGGAACTTGCCGAAGGAGGTCACCCGGGACAGCGGGACACCCGTCTGCAACGGGTAGAGGTCCACACCGATCCGCCCCATGGTGATCAGCTCGTACGCCATCGAGTTCCCTTCTCCGCGGCCCCTGCGGCTGCCCCCAGGTCTAGTCCCGCGAGGGGACCCTGTCAACGTTTTGTCCAGACATTCGGACCAGGGCTTGACACCTCCCGGGAGCCGCCGGAAGCTGACGCCCATGACGTCGTTGCCGCCGCAGTCATCGCCGCAGCCACCCTCCGGACCCTCACCGAGGTCGTCACCGCGGTCGTCACCTCCTTCCTCACTGTCGCGCATCCGGATCGGTTCGGCTCCCGACTCCTGGGGCGTCTGGTTCCCCGACGACCCCGGGCAGGTCCCCTGGCAGCGTTTCCTCGACGAGGTCTCCGTATCCGGCTACGAGTGGATCGAGCTCGGCCCGTACGGCTATCTGCCCACCGATCCGGACGTCCTGCGGGAGGAGACCGCCCGGCGCGGGCTCAGCGTCTCGGCGGGCACCGTCTTCACCGGGCTGCACCGGGGTCCCGACGTGTGGGAGTCCACCTGGGCGCACGTCTCGGACATCGCGGAGCTCGCCCAGGCGGTGGGCGCCGGGCATCTCGTGGTCATCCCGGCCTTCTGGCGGGACGACAAGACCGGCGCGGTGCTGGAGGACAGCGTCCTGACGCCGACGCAGTGGCGCGATCTGACCGCCCAGACCGAGCGGCTCGCCCATGAGGTGCGCGAGCGCTACGGGCTGCGTGTCGTCGTCCATCCGCACGCCGACACGCACATCGACAGCGAGGAGAACGTCACCCGTTTCCTCGACGCGACCGACTCCTCGCTGGTGTCGCTCTGTCTGGACACGGGCCACTACGCCTACTGCGGCGGCGACAGCGTCAAGCTCATCGAGACGTACGGCGAACGCGTCGGCTACCTCCACCTCAAGCAGGTGGACCCGCAGGTGCTGGCCGGGGTGCGGGCCGAGGAGCTGCCGTTCGGGCCCGCCGTCGCACGCGGCGTGATGTGCGAACCGCCCTCCGGCGTACCGGCTCTGGAACCCGTCCTCGCCGCCGCGCAGAACCTCGGCGTCGAGCTCTTCGCGATCGTCGAGCAGGACATGTACCCGTGCCCGCCGGACAAGCCGCTGCCCATCGCCCGGCGCACCCGGGCGTTCCTGCGGTCCTGCGGGGCCTGACGCCCGTCCTCCGGGGCACCCGGACTCCCGGCCCGCCGGGGTGCTCGGGCCCGGCGGGCCATCGGCGCCACCGGGCCGGCCCGCCGGGCGGCGGCCGAAAAGCAGCCGGCGCCTCCGCCCCGCTCCGCTCCGCCCGCTCCACCCCCTCCAGCCCGCTACCGCCAATGCGTCACTCGTGTCACAAAGAACACCCCTGTGTCACACATGTCGCGTTTACGCGGGTCTTGGGTCACACCCGGTCGACAGTCACAGCCCGGCGCTCACGCTGCGTCGTTCACCGGGCACACGCTTTGTGATCACCAGCGCAGCGCCCGGCTCCCCCGACGACCGTCCCAGGCCGCCGCCGCGGCGCGCGCGGGGAGGTGCCACTCATGACCGACCGCACGCTCTGGTCGTACAAGGAGATCGCCGCGCACATCAAGGTGCAGCCGGACACCGTCCGGTCCTACCGCAAGCACGGGCTGCTGCCGCCGCCCGACCACGTCGAAGCCGGAAAGCCTTACTGGTACGCCGACACCGTCCGTGCCTGGGTCGCCGCCCGCCCGGGAAACCGGGGCCGCAGCGACAAGTGACCCTGCGCGCGGGGTTCCCGGGCGTCGGGCCCCTCTCCTGGCGGCGCCTCACCTCCGGGTGGGGCGCCGCCCCGAATTCGATTGCCGTCGTGCCGGCCGCCCGTCGATGATCCACCGATGAGCTTCTCCGAGAAACCCGTCCTCAGCGGCGAGAAGACCCTGCTTCGGCCGTTCACGCCCGACGACGTCCCCGTGATGACCGAGATCCTCAACGACCCCGAGGTCCTGCGGCTCACCGGCAGCCCCGACGAGGAGCTGGGGCCGGAGCGGCTGCGCTCCTGGTACGGGACGCGCAACGACCAGCCGGACCGGCTGGACCTCGGCGTGGTGGACCGCGCCACCGGTGAACTGGTCGGCGAGGCCGTCCTCCACGAGTGGGACCGGCACAACCACAACTGCGTGTTCCGCATCCTCATCGGGCCGCGCGGCCGGGACCGGGGGCTCGGCACCGAGGCCACCCGGCTCATCGTCGGACACGCCTTCGAGCAACTGGCCCTGCACCGCGTCTCGCTGTACGTCTTCGCCTTCAACCACCGCGCCCGCCGCGCCTACGAGAAGGCCGGCTTCGTGGCCGAGGGGATCGAACGCCAGACGCTGCTCCAGGGCGGCGAGTGGATCGACGCCGTACGGATGTCGGTCCTGGCCCACGAGTGGGCCGCCCACCGGGGACATCCCACCGGCCCGACGGCCGTCAGCTCCACGGCTCGATGACCGTCACCCCCGATCCCGGTGCCGAGCCCATCGCCGCCAGTGCCGCCGGTGCCGCGTCCAGGGTGATGGTGGACGTCACCAGGAGGTCGGGCCGGAGGGTCCCGGCGCGGACCGACTCCAGCAGCGGCGGATAGGCGTGGGCCGCCATCCCGTGGCTGCCGAGGAGTTCGAGTTCGAGGGCGATCACCCGGGCCATCGGGACCGGGGTGACACCGGTCGGTGAGGGCAGCAGGCCGACCTGGACATGCCGGCCGCGGCGGCGCAGGCCCTCGACCGAGGCCGCGCAGGTGCCGGGCGATCCGAGGGCGTCCAGCGACACGTGCGCGCCACCGCCGGTGAGTTCACGGACCGCCCGCGCCGGGTCGGCCACGGCGGAGGCGTCCACGCACTCCTCCGCCCCGAACCTCCGCGCCAGACCGAGCGCCGCGGAGGACACGTCGACGGCCACGACGCGCGCCCCGGAGGCCGCCGCGATCATCACCGCCGAAAGGCCCACGCCGCCGCAGCCATACACCGCGACCCACTCCCCCGGGGCCGCCCTCCCCTGTGCGACCACCGCCCGGAACGCCGTGGCGAACCGGCATCCCAGCGAGGCCGCCGTCGCGAAGGACAGCTCCGGCGGCAGCGGGATCAGGTTCACCTCCGCGTGGTCGAGCGCCACGTACTGGGCGAAGGAGCCCCAGTGCGTGAAGCCCGGCTGGGTCTGGCGCTCGCACACCTGCTGGTCGCCCGCCGCGCAGGCGGGGCAGCTTCCGCAGGCGCAGACGAACGGGACGGTGACCCGGTCGCCGGGGCGATGGCCGCTCACCCCGGCGCCCACCGCCTCGATCACCCCGGCCAGTTCATGGCCCGGCACGTGCGGCAGTGTGATGTCCGGGTCGTGGCCCATCCAGCCGTGCCAGTCGCTGCGGCACAGTCCCGTGGCCTCGACCCGCACCACCACCCCGTGCTCCGCGGGCGCCGGGTCCGCCACCTCCCGGACCTCGGCCGGCTCCCCGTACCGCTCGAACACCACTGCCCGCATCCGCTCCCGCCCTCCACTCGGAGATCAGCTCCCGCGGAAACGCTATCCGCGTGCCTCGGCCCTGTCCCGGCCGGACTCCGCCGACTCTTCCGGCACCGCGTCCGGGGCCGGCCCGGCCTTGGACACCGCGTCCGGGGCCGGCTCCGGTGTCTCCGCCTCGCTGAGGCCGAACCGGTCGTGAAAGCGCCGCAGGGGTCCCGGCGCCCACCAGGTGGCCGTGCCCGTCAGACGCATGACCGCCGGGACCAGCAGGCTCCGGACGACCATCGCGTCCATCAGGACGGCCAGCGCGACGCCCAGTCCGAGCATCTTGGTGTTGGCCACCCGGGAGGTGCCGATGGCGACCATCACCACCGCGAGGATGACCGCGGCCGCGGTGATCAGTCCTCCGGTGCGCTGGAGTCCGAAGCGGACCGCCTCCCGGTGGTCGCCGGTGTGGTCGTACTCCTCCTTGATGCGGGAGAGGAGGAAGACGCCGTAGTCCATGGAGAGGCCGAAGGCCACGCAGAACATCAGGACCGGGAGGGTCGTCTCGATCGACCCGGAGCTGGTGAAGTCGAGGAGGCCGGAGAGATGGCCGTCCTGGAAGACCCAGACCACCGCGCCGAACATCGCGGTCAGACTCAGCGCGTTGAGCAGGACCGCCTGGACCGGGATCAGCACGCTGCCCGTCAGCAGGAACACCAGGAGCAGGGTGACGATGGTGATGAAGGCGATCGCCCACGGGAGCCGGTCGGCTATCGCGTGCTTGGAGTCGACCAGAACGGCCGCGGTGCCGGTCACGGAGGTGTCGAACGGGGCGTCGGCCGCCCGGAGTTCGCCCACCAGCCGCTGGGCCCCCTCGTCCACGGCCTCGCCCTTGGGCAGCACCGAGAAGTAGGCGGCGTCGCCCTTCACCAGCGGGCCGTCCACACGCAGCACCTCGGGCAGCGCGGCGATCCGCTCCCGGTACCGGGCGTACTCCGTCCGCGTCGCGCTCCCCTCGGCCAGGACCTCCAGAGCGCCGCCGGGGCTGCCCGGGAAGCCGTCGCGGATGTGCTGCTGGACGATGTGCGACTCCGCGCCCGAGGGCAGCTGACGGTCGTCGGCCGTGCCGAACTTCACGCCCAGGAAGGGCAGTCCGAGCACGATGAGGCCGGCCGTGGTGGCCACCGCGAAGAGCGGTGCCCTGCGCATGACGAGGGCGGCCATGCGGCCCCACGCTGCCCCGCCGCCGGCCGGGTCCTGCCTTCCGCGCCGGAACAGACGCCGCAGGTCCAGGGAGTTCACCCGGTCGCCGAGGAGCATCAGCGCGGCGGGAAGCAGGATCAGGGCGGCGGCCGCGGCGAGCAGCACGACGGCGATGCCCGCGTAGGCGAAGGAGCGCAGGAAGTACTGCGGGAAGACCAGCATCGCGGCCAGCGACACGGCGACCGTGAGGGAGGAGAAGAGAACGGTCCGGCCCGCGGTGCGCAGGGTGACACCGACCGCGGCGCGCGGCGGGGCCCCGGTGGCCAGTTCCTCGCGGAATCTGCGGACGATGAACAGGGCGTAGTCGATGGCGAGGCCGAGACCGAGGGCCGTCGTCAGGTTCATCGCGAAGACCGAGACGTCCGTGACCTCGGTGAGTCCGCGCAGCACGGCGTTGGTGCCGAGGATCGCGATGATCCCGACCCCGAGCGGGAGCAGGGCCGCGACGGCGCTGCCGAAGACCATGACCAGCAGCAGGAGGGTCACCGGGAGGGCGATCATCTCGGCCCGGGTGAGGTCCTCCTTGATGGTCGTCTGCATCTCGTGCCGTACGGCGATCGGTCCGCCGACCTCGACCTCGACGGGCCCGCTCTTTCCTCGGTAGGAGGGTGCGAGGCGGTCCAGGGTGTCGGCCGCGGCCGTCTCGTCGCCGGTGATCCGGGCGGCGATCAGCGCTTCGTGGCCGTCGCGCGCCTTGAGCGCGGGTGAACCGGACTGCCAGTACGAACCGACGCCGGTGACGCCGTGCTCGGCGGCCAGACGTGCCGCGATCCGCTTCGCCTCCGCGGCGACCGAGGGGTCGTCGACCGAGGCCCCGCCCGCGTCGAGGAGGAGCAGCAGATTGGGCTGCGAGGCGGGGAACTCCCGTTCCAGTGCCTTGGTCGCGTACGTGGACTGCGCGGTGGGGTCCTCCCAGCCGCCGCTGCCCAGCCGGTCCGCGACCCCGCTGCCGGCGACCACGGCGAGCGCGGTCAGCAGGAGGGCGACGAGCAGCGAGAGCCGTGGCCGCGCGGTCACGAACCGGGTCCAGCCTCCGAGGCGTGCACCCCCGCCCGTACCGCCGCCCGAGTCCGTGGCGCCGCCCGTACCCGTTCCCCCGCCCCCGCCGTCGCCCGGATCCTTGCCGGGCCTCTTCGCGGGCCCGTCGTCCGCGCCGTCGACTTCGGACATGATGCGGTGTCCCCTTCACCGTGACCCGATGACCCGCATCCGTGCAGGCATCATGGATCGCCCATTGCCATAGACTGGCAAACACGAGTCGTCGCTCGCGTTTTTCAAGAATGCGAGTGACCGCTCGTATTTGTCAATCGTGTCCCGAGAAGCTGGGGATGACCCGTGCCCGAGAATCAGCAGACCGAGGAGTCCCCGGAGCACCCGCAGCCGGCCGAGGAGAAGCCACGCCGCCGCCAGGCCCGCGGCGAGCGCCGCGTCGCCCAGCTCCTGGAAGCGGCGGCCTCGGTGTTCTGCCGGTCCGGCTACACCGCGGCGAGCACCAATGCCATCGCCCGCGAGGCCGGCGTCTCACCCGGCACGCTCTACCAGTTCTTCCCGAACAAGGAGGCCATCGCCGTCGGCCTCAGCGACCAGCTCCTCGACCACTGGGCCCGGTCGCACGGACAGGCGCTCGCCCAGGAGAACGCCGGCCTCCCGCTGGACCGGATGCTCGACGCGGTCCTCGACCCGCTGATCGCGTTCAACGTCGAGAACCCGGCCTTCGCCGTCCTGATGCACGGCGCCGACACCCCGGGGGTGATCGTCGAGGAGATCGGCACCCTGCACGGCGCCCTCCTCGCCCGCGTCGAGGAGATGATCGCGGCCCGCCTGCCGGGCATGCCCTCCACCGAGCGCACCCGCACGGCGAACATGACGGTCCACCTGTTCAAGGCCGGTCTCACCCTGGTCATGTCCCACGAGGGCGCCGAACGGGACGCCTACATCGCGGAGCTGAAGACGGTCATGCACCGCTATCTGGAGCCGCTGCTCGCAAGCGGGTCACCCGCCGGACACTGAGCCGCGCCGGACGGGGCCAACGCCAGCGCTCCGGCCTGCGACATCAGGGATATGTGTCATAAGGTTCGGACAAATCGATCAGTGATCCGCGGCATCGATCCGTCCGCGCGCCCCCGCGTCCCGCACCAGGGGCCGCCCCGACGCGCCGGAACGCGGGTCCCCCGTCCGAGCCCGCGGGCCGCCCCGAGGGACAGAGGGATGGCCGTGACCCAGAATCAGCCACCGGGCACACCCCGGGCCCGCATTCCCGGACCGCAGCAGCCCCCACGGCCGTACCCCCGGATCCCCGCCGGTCTCTGGAAGCGCTGCCTGGGCATCGGCCTGGCCCTCTGGGCGCTGACCGCGGTCGTCACGTACGCCACGGCGGACGTCACGCCGCTGCCGACCCTGATCCTGCTCGGCGGCTTCCTCGTGCCCGTCTCCTTCGCACTCTGGGCGTACGAGCGGCACGGCCGCGACCTGGGCACGAGTGCGGTCCTCGGCTGCTTCCTGGCCGGCGGCGCCCTGGGCGTGCTCGGCACCTCGGTGACGGAGTACCAGCTCACCCGCCCTTCGCTGTGGACGTACGTGGGCACCGGACTCGCCGAGGAGGCCGTGAAGCTCGGCGCGCTGATGTTCCTGCTGAGCCGGCACACCCGGATCCGCGGACCACGGGCCGGTCTGGTGCTCGGCGCGACGCTCGGATTCGGCTTCGCGGCCCTGGAGAGCGCGGGCCACGTCTTCGACGCGGCCGTGTCCCTGCAGGGCGTCGGCCTGCGCACGCTCCTGGAGACCGAGATCCTGCGCGGGGTGCTCACCCCGTTCGGACCCGGCCTGTGGACCGCGGTCACCGGCGCGGCCCTGCTGGCGCGGCGCCGCGCCGACGGGCGCTTCCGCCTCACCGCCCGACTGGCCGGCGCCTGCCTCGGCGCCTCCCTGCTGCACGCGCTGTGGGACTCCACGCACGGGATCGCGCTGTGGCTGGTGACCCGGCTCACCCGCGCCGGACTCGACGGAACGCGTTTCACCCCGGGCCGGCTGCCGCGGTCCACCGGCGGACAGGACCACCTCTTCACCCTGTTCTCGGTGGGCGGCCTGTTCCTCGTCGCGATCGTGGGGCTGGCCTGGGCACGCTCGCTGGCGCACCGCGACGCTGCTTGGAAAAATACCCCCTAGGGGTATAGTGTGGTGAACATCGAGGGGAACCCTGGGTTCCCAGGGATCCCTCCCGTACGCGCACGCCACAGAACGCCTCGATGAGGAGTAACGCCATGACCGCCCAGACCGGCACCCCGGGTTCCGTCACCACCGTCTACCAGGTGAGCGGCATGAGCTGCGGACACTGTGAAGGCTCCGTCAGCGGCGAGATCTCCGCGATCCCCGGCGTGAGCTCGGTGAAGGCCGTCGCCTCGACCGGCGAGGTCACCGTCGTCTCCGCGGCCGCGGTCGACGAGAGCGCCGTCCGCGCCGCGGTCGACGAGGCGGGCTTCGAGCTCGTCGGCCAGGCCTGAGCGAGCCCGCAGCTCTTCCTCTCCGTACCGGGCCGTGCCGACCGGCTGATACCGGCTCTGCGCGACCCGGCCCCTTCCTGGAGCCGCACCATGACCACCGCAGCACCCGAGACGCCGATAGGCACGGCCTCGGAGATCGAGCTCTCCATCGGCGGGATGACCTGCGCCTCCTGCGCGGCCCGCGTCGAGAAGAAGCTCAACCGCATGGACGGCGTCACCGCCACGGTCAACTTCGCGACGGAGAAGGCCAAGGTCTCCTACCCCGAGGGGGTACGGGTCGCCGATCTGATCGCGACCGTGGTCAAGACGGGCTACACCGCCGAGGAACCCCCGCCGCCCGCGCCGCCCGAACAGGAGGCGCCTCCCGCCGACGACGATCCCGAGACGGCCTCCCTGCGCGAGCGGCTGACCGTCTCCGCGGTGCTCGCCCTGCCCGTCGTCCTCATGTCGATGATCCCGGCCCTCCAGTTCGAGAACTGGCAGTGGCTCTCCCTGACGCTCGCCGCGCCCGTGGTGGTCTGGGGCGGGCTGCCCTTCCACCGGGCCGCCGTGACGAACGCGCGGCACGGCGCGGCCACCATGGACACCCTGGTGTCGGTCGGCACCCTCGCCGCGTTCGGCTGGTCCCTGTGGGCGCTCTTCTTCGGCGACGCGGGGATGCCGGGCATGCGGCACGGCTTCGAGTTCACCGTCTCCCGTACGGACGGCGCCTCCACGCTCTACCTGGAGGTCGCCGCGGGCGTCGTCGCGTTCATCCTGCTCGGCCGTTTCCTGGAGGCCCGCTCCAAGCGGCGCGCCGGAGCGGCGCTGCGGGCGCTGCTGGAGCTCGGCGCCAAGGACGTCGGCGTCCTGCGGGACGGCCGTGAGGTCCGCGTCCCCGTGGCGCGGCTGGCGGTCGGCGACCGCTTCGTCGTCCGGCCCGGCGAGAAGATCGCCACCGACGGGACCGTCGTCGAGGGCACGTCGGCCGTGGACGCGTCCATGCTGACCGGGGAGTCGGTGCCGGTGGACGTGGGCGTCGGGGACGCCGTCACCGGTGCGACCGTGAACGCCGGGGGCCGGCTCGTCGTCGAGGCGGGCCGGATCGGCTCGGACACCCAGCTCGCCCGGATGGCCCGGCTCGTCGAGGACGCGCAGAACGGCAAGGCCGAGGTGCAGCGTCTCGCCGACCGGATCTCCGGGGTCTTCGTACCCGTCGTGCTGGTCATCGCGCTCGGCACCTTCGGGGCCTGGATCGCGGTCACCGGGGACACGGTCGCGGCCTTCACCGCCGCCGTCGCGGTGCTGATCATCGCCTGCCCGTGCGCGCTCGGCCTGGCCACCCCGACCGCCCTGATGGTCGGCACCGGCCGCGGCGCCCAGCTCGGCATCCTGATCAAGGGGCCCGAGGTCCTGGAGTCCACCCGCCGGGTCGACACCGTCCTGCTGGACAAGACCGGCACGGTGACGACGGGCCGCATGAGCCTGCACGAGGTCCACGTCGCCGGGGGACGGGCCGAGGAAGACGTCCTGCGGCTCGCGGGAGCCCTGGAACACGCCTCGGAGCATCCGGTTGCCCGAGCGATCGCCACAGGCGCTCAGGAGCGCGTCGGTGACCTTCCGGCGCCCGAGCACTTCGAGAACGTGCCGGGGCGAGGCGTGCGCGGGCGGGTGGACGGCCGCGACGTCACCGTCGGCCGGTTCCCGGGCGCGCTGCCGGCAACGCTTGCGGACGCGAAGAACGCGGCCGAGGCGGCGGGCCGTACTGCCGTCGTGGTCATCCTGGACGGCACGGCGGCGGGCGTGCTGGCCGTCGCCGACACGGTCAAGGAGACCAGCGCCGAGGCCGTGCGCGAACTGCGGGACCTCGGTCTCACGCCGATGCTGCTGACCGGGGACAACCGGGCGGTCGCCGAGGCCGTGGCACGGGAGGTCGGCATCGCCCCGGCCGACGTGTTCGCCGAGGTGCTGCCCGAGGACAAGGTCGCCGTGGTCCAGCGGCTGCGGGGCGAGGGGCGGACGGTCGCGATGGTCGGCGACGGGGTGAACGACGCGGCGGCGCTCGCCACCGCCGATCTGGGCCTCGCGATGGGCACGGGGACGGACGCGGCGATCGAGGCGAGCGATCTGACGCTCGTGCGCGGGGATCTGCGGGTGGCCGCGGACGCGATCCGGCTGGCCCGCGCCACACTGTCGACGATCAAGGGAAATCTGGTCTGGGCCTTCGGCTACAACGTGGCGGCGCTTCCGCTGGCCGCAGCCGGCCTGCTGAACCCCATGATCGCGGGAGCGGCGATGGCCTTCTCGTCGGTCTTCGTGGTCACGAACAGCCTTCGACTGCGAGCATTCGCGTGACGACAGACCACGAGTCCCCCTAGAGTCCAACGAGAGCCTCACATAAGCTCTTCACAAGGCTCGCGCATCTTCCTTACGATTGGTCCTCGATTCCCATATCGGGGCTCTTGCGTATCTTCAGGACATATGCAAGAGATCCAGATCACAGTGATGTGAACGTAACCACCGAAGGGGTTCGTCAGTCTAAGTTGGCGATGTCAGAAGCGTCTTGGGGGGCGTGACTGGCATCTGGGGATGTCTTGGGGGACGTTCCCGGAAATTGCGTCGCCGGGGCACGTACAGCGGGGAGCTTTGAGCGGCCCTCCCGATCCGTACGCGTCCCGGCAGATCGCACCCGCACCACCGCAGTACGGCGAGCACCGCTCGCCCGGCTCACCGCCGGCTCGTGCCGGCACACAGCGATTCAGGCGCTGTCCACAGACGCCCGGCCGGATCCCGTGGGGGGAATCCGCACCGGGACAAGGAAAGCGCCCTGACTGCCGGCCCGTGGGGGGACCAGTAGCAGGGCGCTTTCCGTTTTTTCGTTGCCACTCACGGGTTCACCGGGCCCCGCACGGGAGCCCGGTGGTCGCGTACGAGCCTCAGCGGGCCTCGACCGGCACGAAGTCGCGCTCGACGATGCCCGTGTAGATCTGACGCGGGCGGCCGATGCGGGAGCCGGGCTCCTTGATCATCTCGTGCCACTGGGCGATCCAGCCCGGCAGCCGGCCGAGGGCGAACAGGACCGTGAACATCTCGGTCGGGAAGCCCATGGCGCGGTAGATCAGGCCGGTGTAGAAGTCGACGTTCGGGTAGAGGTTGCGCGAGACGAAGTAGTCGTCGGAGAGCGCGTGCTCCTCCAGCTTCAGCGCGATGTCCAGCAGCTCGTCGGACTTGCCGAGAGCGGACAGGACGTCGTGCGCGGCGGCCTTGATGATCTTCGCGCGCGGGTCGAAGGACTTGTACACCCGGTGGCCGAAGCCCATCAGGCGGACGCCGTCCTCCTTGTTCTTCACCTTGCGGATGAAGGAGTCGACGTCGCCGCCGTTGGCCTGGATGCCCTCGAGCATCTCCAGGACCGACTGGTTGGCGCCGCCGTGCAGCGGGCCCCACAGCGCGGAGATGCCGGCGGAGATCGAGGCGAACATGTTCGCCTGCGAGGAGCCGACCAGACGCACGGTGGAGGTCGAACAGTTCTGCTCGTGGTCGGCGTGCAGGATCAGCAGCTTGTCGAGCGCGGAGACGACCACCGGGTCGAGCTCGTAGTCCTGCGCGGGGACCGAGAAGGTCATGCGCAGGAAGTTCTCGACGTACCCGAGGTCGTTGCGCGGGTAGACGAAGGGGTGGCCGATCGACTTCTTGTACGCGTACGCCGCGATCGTCGGAAGCTTCGCGAGCAGCCGGATCGTGGAGAGGTTGCGCTGCTTCTCGTCGAACGGGTTGTGGCTGTCCTGGTAGAAGGTCGACAGCGCCGAGACGACCGAGGAGAGCATCGCCATCGGGTGGGCGTCGCGCGGGAAGCCGCGGTAGAAGTTCTTGACGTCCTCGTGCAGCAGGGTGTGCTGCGTGATCTCGTTCTTGAAGGTGGAGAGCTCGTCGACGTTCGGGAGCTCGCCGTTGATCAGCAGGTAGGCCACCTCCAGGAAGGTGGACCGCTCGGCCAGCTGCTCGATCGGGTAGCCGCGGTAGCGGAGGATGCCCTGCTCGCCGTCGAGATAGGTGATCGCGGATTTGTAGGCGGCGGTATTGCCGTACCCACTGTCCAGCGTCACCAGACCGGTCTGGGCGCGGAGCTTGCCGATGTCGAAGCCCTTGTCGCCGACGGTGCTGTCGATCACCGGGTAGGTGTACTCGCCATCGCCGAACCGCAGTACTACAGAGTTGTCGCTCACGTCATCCCTCACCGACGTTGTGCCTCTTCTTCGAGGTGCCCTGACTGTCTCTACCATCCCCCATTTGGCCCTGGAGAGTGCACTCGGGGTCGACCATTGGGCCTATTGGCGGCACTCAGTGCCGCCAACCTGCTCATCCTGCCGCGTTCGCCCCGCAACCGGAAGTGCTCTGTGACCTTCATGACTCGTTTGATCGATCATTTTTTGTGATGGACCTCGCGCCGTGTCCGAAAGGCCCCGTTCGGCGCTCGGGCAGGGCCTTTCGCCGTGCGGGGAGGCGGTGGTTCACGAGCCGGAGAGCCGGAAGTCCAGGGCCGTGCACCGGCGTCCCGCGGACACCGTACGCACCGCCTGGCCTATCGCCTTGCGCGAACCGACGAGAACGACGAGCTTCTTGGCCCGGGTGACCGCCGTGTAGAGCAGATTGCGCTGGAGCATCATCCAGGCGCCCGTGGTCACGGGGATCACCACCGCCGGGTACTCGCTGCCCTGGGAACGGTGGATGGTCACCGCGTAGGCGTGGGTCAGTTCGTCGAGCTCGTCGAACTCGTACGGCACCTCCTCGTCCTCGTCGGTGCGCACCGTCAGCCGCTGCTCGACCGGATCCAGGGAGGTGACGACACCCACGGTGCCGTTGAAGACGCCGTTCTCGCCCTTGTCGTAGTTGTTGCGGATCTGGGTGACCTTGTCGCCGACCCGGAAGACACGGCCGCCGATCCGCTTCTCGGCGAGGTCCGGGCGGCCGGGGGTGATGGCCTGCTGGAGCAGTCCGTTCAGATGCCCCGCGCCGGCCGGACCCCGGTGCATGGGCGCGAGGACCTGGATGTCCCGGCGGGGGTCGAGACCGAACTTGGCCGGAATCCGCCGGGCCGCCACGTCCACGGTGAGCCGCCCGGCCTCCTCGGTGTCGTCCTCGACGAACAGGAAGAAGTCCTTCATGCCGTCGGTGAGCGGATGCTGCCCCGAGTTGATCCGGTGCGCGTTGGTCACCACACCGGACTGCTGGGCCTGGCGGAAGACTTTGGTGAGGCGCACCGCGGGGACCGGGCCCCGGTCGGCGAGCAGGTCGCGCAGCACCTCGCCCGCGCCGACGCTCGGAAGCTGGTCGACATCGCCGACGAAGAGCAGATGGGCACCCGGCCCCACCGCCTTGACCAGCTTGTTGGCGAGCAGGAGGTCGAGCATGGAGGCCTCGTCCACGACCACCAGGTCGGCGTCCAGCGGCCGGTCCTTGTCGTAGGCCGCGTCTCCGCCCGGCTTGAGCTCCAGGAGCCGGTGCACGGTGGAGGCCTCGGCTCCGGTCAGCTCCGCCAGGCGCTTGGCGGCGCGGCCGGTGGGCGCCGCGAGAACGACCTTGGCCCCCTTGGCACGGGCCAGCTCCACGATCGAGCGGACCGTGAACGACTTGCCGCAGCCCGGTCCTCCGGTCAGCACGGCGACCTTCTCGGTGAGCGCGAGCCGGACCGCCGCCTCCTGCTCGGGGGCCAGCTCAGCGCCCGTACGCCCCTTCAGCCAGGTCAGTGCCTTGTCCCAGGCCACGTCGCGGAAGCCGGGCATCCGGTCCCGGTCGGCGCGCAGCAGGCGCAGCAGCTGCGCGGACAGCGAGAGTTCGGCGCGGTGGAAGGGGACCAGGTAGACGGCCGTGACCGGGTCGCCTCCGTCCGGGCCGGGCACCTTCTCCCGTACGACACCGGGGTCCTCACCGTCCTCGGCGGGGGCCGCCAGTTCGGCCAGGCACTCGATGACCAGGCCGGTGTCGACCTGGAGCAGCTTCACCGCGTCCGCGATCAGCCGTTCCTCGGGGAGGTAGCAGTGGCCCTGGTCGGTGGACTGCGACAGGGCGTACTGAAGGCCGGCCTTGACGCGCTCCGGGCTGTCGTGCGGGATGCCGACGGACTGGGCGATCTTGTCGGCGGTGAGGAAGCCGATGCCCCAGACGTCGGACGCCAGGCGGTAGGGCTGGTTCTTCACGACCGAGATCGACGCGTCGCCGTACTTCTTGTAGATGCGGACGGCGATGGAGGTGGACACCTCCACGGTCTGGAGGAAGAGCATGACCTCCTTGATCGCCTTCTGCTCCTCCCAGGCCTCGGCGATCCTGCCCGTGCGCTTGGGGCCGAGGCCGGGAACCTCGATGAGCCGCTTCGGCTCCTCCTCGATGATCCGCAGGGTGTCCAGGCCGAAGTGCCCGGTGATGCGGTCGGCGAAGACCGGTCCGATGCCTTTGACCAGGCCGGAGCCGAGATAGCGGCGGATCCCCTGGACGGTGGCCGGGAGCACGGTCGTGTAGTTCTCCACGGTGAACTGCTTGCCGTACTGCGGGTGGGAGCCCCAGCGGCCCTCCATGCGCAGGGACTCGCCGACCTGGGCGCCGAGCAGGGCACCGACGACGGTGAGCAGATCGCCCGCCCCCCGGCCGGTGTCGACCCGGGCGACCGTGTATCCGTTCTCCTCGTTGGCGTACGTGATGCGTTCGAGCACGCCTTCCAGCGTGGCCAGTCGCCGCTCGCCTGTCTGCGCGGCCCCCGCCTGATCGGTCATGATGCGACGGTACCGCCCGCCTCCGACAGTGTTCGGGCGCTGTGGACGACCCACCCGATCACGGCCCGCCGAGGACGTCGCGAGCGCGGCCGCGAAAAGTTCGAGGGGCGGAGAAATTTCGAGGGGCCCGGTCCGTCGACCGGGCCCCTCGGTTTTCCCCTCCGTATCAGAACCCCCCGCGATCCCCCCGGATCCCCCTCCAAAGGTCCTGATGCCACGTACGACCCGCGAAGTCGCGAAAGGGTTGCACGGCTTCCGGATTTTTTTCCGGCAGCCCTTTCGACGTGAACCGTCACGTGACGCGGCGTGAACCGAACAGGCCTGTGGCACATGCCAGATGCACTAAACGCCTCCGGCGGGCATTGCATCACTTGTAGTGAACCCGCAGGTCAGGAGGGTAATTGGGGTGGATCGCCGCCAATACTGTGGACGTCCCCCCACCTCTCCCACAAGGAGCGCAACCATGTCCGAGAGCACCGAGCCCGAGATCGGCCCGTTCACGATCGGCGATCCGCTCGCCTCACCCGGCAACCCGATCGAGGTACCGGACCGCGACGACGAGTGGACCGTCCCCAAGGGCTTCACCTGGGTCTTCCGCGGCGACGGCAACAGGGAGCTCACCCGCCCGGTGATCATCGCCGACGGCTTCAACCCCGGCGAGAGCGACCTCAAGAAGCTCTACCAGTTCCTGGAGGGCGAGCAGTACGGCTTCATCGGCGAGCTCCGCCGTCGCGGCATGGACGTGATCCTGCTGGGCTTCAAGAACCGCACGGCGTCCGTCCTGGACAACGCCGAGGCCGTCGAGGCGACCGTCCTGGAGACCATCGCCCACCGTGTCGGCGGCCACCGGCTGGTCGTGGGCGGCTTCAGCATGGGCGGGCTGATCACCCGCTACGCCCTGGCCAAGATGGAGAGCCGGGCCATGGACCACCAGACGGGGGTGTACTTCTCCTACGACACCCCGCACCGCGGCGCCTCGATCCCCATCGGGGTCCAGGCGTTCTCCTACCTGCTCCCCCGGGGCCTCGACCTCAAGCCCCACCCTTTCACCCAGCAGATGGACAGCCCGGCCGCGCGGCAGATGCTGTGGCAGCACTACGACAACAAGACCGGGAAGACCGTCGTCGCCCCGGAGCGCGAGGCGCTGCTGCGCGAACTCGACCGGGTCGGCCGGTGGCCGCAGATCCCGCTCAAGGTGGCCGTCGCCAACGGCCGCGGCGACGGCGTCGGGCTGCCCGAGATCGAGCCCGGTGAGGTCGCGCTGCGACTCGACGTCCGCTACCCCGGCACCACCTTCTACACCCAGGCCCAGGGTGACGACGTGACGGTCGCCTATCTGAAGCGGACGTTCCCGGCGACCGAGAAGACCATCACGACCGACGGCTTCCCCGAGCTGGACGGCGCACCCGGCGGCACGCTCGCGACGTACGGGATCCTCGCCCAGTCGATCGAGGAGGCGGGCGGGGAGGCCGACCTGCGGCACGCCGAGGTGTGCTTCGTCCCCTCGGTGAGCGCGGTCGACATCCTGGACTTCGAGGAGCAGGCCGACCTGTACGCCGAGGTCGACGGCCTGGACCCGGAGAAGAGCGGCCTGGACGCGTTCCTCTGTTCCTCCACGACGACGGCGCACACCCTCCCGACCGAGGAGCTGTGCACCTGGCTGATGGACCACTTCGAGAAGTGACCGGCGTACCCGTCGCCCGTCTCCCCCACGGGCGGGCGACGGCCCCTCCTCCATCACCTCCTCGGACCGGGATCCGGGGGCGGTGCGATCCGGGGTCCGGGGTCCGGTCCCGGGTCCCGGGTCCCGGGTCCCGGGTCCCGGGTCCCGCTGTCACCGGACCACGTGCTCCACGAACCGTGCCGCCGTCTCCGCCAGCACCTCGCGCCCGTCCCTGGCCCACAGCTCCTCGTTGAAGAGTTCGACCTCGATGGGTCCGGTGTAGCCCGCCGCCTCGACCAGGCCGCGCCACACCCGGAAGTCGACCGAGCCGTCGCCGAGCTGGCCGCGGCCGTTGAGGACACCCTCGGGAAGCGGGGTGGTCCAGTCGGCGAGCTGGAAGCTGTGGATCCGGCCCCCCGCCCCCGCACGGGCGATCTGGGCGGGCGCCGTGTCGTCCCACCAGAGGTGGTACGTGTCGACGGTGACGCCCACCTGGTCGGCGGGGAAGCGTTCCGCGAGGTCCAGGGCCTGGGCGAGGGTGGAGACCACGCAGCGGTCGGCCGCGTACATCGGGTGCAGCGGTTCGACGGCCAGGCGCACGCCGCGGGAGGCGGCGTACGGGCCCAGTTCGCCGAGCGCGTCGGCGATGCGCTCGCGGGCGCCGCGCAGGTCCTTCGAGCCGGGCGGCAGACCGCCGGAGACCAGGACGAGGGTGTCGGTGCCGAGGACCGCGGCCTCGTCGACGGCGGCCCGGTTGTCGTCCAGCGCGCGCCGCCGCTCCCCCGGGTCGATCGCCGTGAGGAAGCCGCCCCGGCACAGGGTGGTGACGGCCAGACCGGCGTCGTGGACGAGCTTCGCGGTGGCGTCGAGGCCGTACGACCGCACGGGTTCGCGCCACAGGCCGACGCCCGTGACACCCGTCTCCCGGCAGGCCGCGACCAGTTCGGGCATCGAGAGCTGTCTGACCGTCATCTGGTTGACGGAGAAGCGGGCGAGGGCGGTCATGGGGTCACTCCGTACAGGGCGAGCAGGGTCTTCATCCGGGTCTCGGCGCGCCCTGGGTCCGGGAACAGGCCCAGTCCGTCGGCCAGTTCGTAGGCGTGGGCGAGGTGCGGCAGGGAGCGCGCCGACTGGAGGCCGCCCACCATCGCGAAGTGGTCCTGGTGGCCCGCGAGCCAGGCCAGCAGGACGACACCGGTCTTGTAGAAGCGGGTCGGGGGCTGGAAGAGGTGCCGGGACAACTCGACGGTGGGGTCGAGGAGTTCGCGGAAGCCCTTGACGTCACCGGTGTCCAGGACCCGTACGGCCCGCGCGGCGAGGGGGCCGAGCGGGTCGAAGACGCCGAGCAGCGCGTGACTGAAGCCGCGCTCGTCGCCCGCGATCAGCTCGGGGTAGTTGAAGTCGTCGCCGGTGTAGCAGCGGACGCCGTCCGGGAGGCGGCGGCGCAGTTCGACCTCCCGACGGGCGTCCAGCAGGGAGACCTTGACGCCGTCCACCTTGTCCGGGTGTGCGGCGATCACCTCCAGGAACACCTCCGTGGCCGCGTCCAGGTCACCGGAGCCCCAGTAGCCCTCCAGGGCCGGGTCGAACATCGGGCCCAGCCAGTGCAGGATCACCGGGTCGGCGGACTGGCGCAGGAGGTGGCCGTAGACGTCGAGGTAGTCCTCGGGTCCGGCGGCGGTCGCGGCGAGCGCCCGGGATGCCATCAGGATCGCCTGCGCGCCCGACTCCTCGACGAGCGCGAGCTGTTCCTCGTACGCGGCCCCCACCTCGTGGAGCGTGGCCGGGCCCGTGAGCTGGTCCGTGCCGGCGCCGCAGGCGATCCTGCCGCCGACGGCCCTGGCCTCGGCCGAGGAACGCCGGATCAGTTCGGCCGCCCCGGCCCAGTCCAGGCCCATCCCGCGCTGGGCGGTGTCCATCGCCTCGGCGACACCGAGGCCGTGCGACCACAGATGGCGCCGGAAGGCGAGCGTGGCGTCCCAGTCGACGGCGGCGGGCGCGTCGGGCGAGACGTCCGCGTACGGGTCGGCGACGACGTGCGCGGCCGAGAAGACCGTACGGGAGGCGAGGGGCGCGCCGTCGGGAAGGACGGCGAGGGGGTCCCTGCGCGGCTCGTAGGTCCGCAACCGGCCGCCGGCCCCCGGGAGTCGGATGGTCACAGCGAGATCTCCGGCACGTCGAGGCGGCGGCCCTCGGCCGAGGACTTCAGGCCCAGCTCGGCGAGTTGCACACCGCGGGCACCGGCGAGGAGGTCCCAGTGGTAGGGGGCGTCGGCGTAGACGTGCCGCAGGAACAGCTCCCACTGGGCCTTGAAGCCGTTGTCGAACTCGGCGTTGTCGGGGACCTCCTGCCACTGGTCACGGAAGGAGTAGGTGGCCGGGATGTCCGGGTTCCAGACCGGCTTGGGGGTGGAACCGCGGTGCTGGACGCGGCAGTTGCGCAGTCCAGCGACGGCCGACCCTTCCGTGCCGTCGACCTGGAACTCCACGAGCTCGTCGCGGTTGACGCGCACGGTCCAGGAGGAGTTGATCTGGGCGACCGCGCCGCCCTCCAGCTCGAAGATGCCGTAGGCGGCGTCGTCGGCCGTGGCGTCGTAGGGCTTGCCCCGCTCGTCCCAGCGCTGCGGGACGTGGGTGGCGGTCAGCGCCTGCACCGAGGTGACGCGGCCGAACAGCTCGTGCAGGACGTACTCCCAGTGCGGGAACATGTCGACGACGATGCCGCCGCCGTCCTCGGCGCGGTAGTTCCAGGAGGGCCGCTGGGCGCTCTGCCAGTCGCCCTCGAAGACCCAGTAGCCGAACTCCCCGCGGACGGACAGGATCCGACCGAAGAACCCGCCGTCGATCAGCCGCTTCAGTTTGAGCAGGCCGGGGAGGAAGAGCTTGTCCTGGACGACGCCGTGCTTGACGCCCGCGGCGTGCGCGAGGCGGGCCAGTTCAAGGGCTCCGTCGAACCCGGTGGCGGTCGGTTTCTCCGTGTAGACGTGCTTGCCGGCGGCGACGGCCTTCCTGAGGGCCTCCTCGCGGGCGGACGTCACCTGGGCGTCGAAGTAGAGGTCGACGGACGGATCGGCGAGCACCGCGTCCAGGTCGGTCGACCAGTGATCGAGGCCGTGCCGCTCGGCGAGCGCCTTCAGCGCGCTCTCACGACGGCCGACGAGGACGGGCTCGGGCCACAGCACGGTGCCGTCGCCGAGGTCGAGGCCGCCCTGGTCACGCAGGGCGAGAATCGAGCGGACAAGGTGCTGGCGGTAGCCCATGCGTCCCGTCACGCCGTTCATGGCGATCCGCACCGTCTTGCGTGTCACGTCATTCCCTTCGTACGCGTCAGGCGCCGAGCACGCTCACAGGTGAGCGTGCTAGCAAGCGCTTTCTATCTGCTGAGAAGCTAGCCTCTGTGCAGCGGTCCGGACAAGACCACCGCGAAGTCGAGTTGTTCGAGGGGGCGAACGGCGGGGGCCGTTGGCCGTATGGTCTGCACGGACCCTGCCCACAGGAAGCGGCGCACCCGGCCTTCTGCTCCGTGTTCGACGCCGTACGACGCCGTACGACGAGACAAGACCAGGCACGACGACGTACGAGACGTACGAAGTGGCACGACACAACGCGCGACCGGAGGACGACGAGATGACGGTGACCCTGGCGGACGTGGCGGCCCGCGCGCAGGTCTCTCCCGCGACGGTGTCGCGCGTGCTGAACGGGAACTACCCCGTGGCCTCCTCCACGCGTGAGCGGGTGCTGCGGGCGGTGGACGAGCTGGACTACGTGCTGAACGGGCCGGCGAGCTCGCTGGCCGCGGCGACCTCCGACCTCGTCGGCATCCTGGTCAACGACATCGCCGACCCCTTCTTCGGGATCATGGCCGCGGCCATCCAGTCGGAGATCGGCGGGCCCGGGGGGCGCGCGGGCGGGGAACGCCTCGGGGTCGTCTGCAACACCGGCGGCTCCCCGGAGCGCGAGCTCACCTACCTCACCCTCCTCCAGCGCCAGCGTGCCGCCGCGGTCGTGCTCACCGGCGGCGCCATAGAGGACACCGCGCACGCGGGCGCGGTCGCGGCCAAGCTGCGCAAGCTGACGGAAGCGGGCACCCGGGTCGTGCTGTGCGGGCGGCCGCCCGCGCCGGAGGCGCCCGGGGCGATCGCGCTCACCTTCGACAACCGCGGTGGCGGCAGACAGCTCACCGAGCACCTGATCGGCCTCGGGCACCGGCGGCTCGGATACATCGCGGGACCCGAGGAACGCACGACGACCCGCCACCGGCTGGAGGGCCACCGCGCCGCGCTCGACGCCCACGGCATCGAGGACGACCCCCGGCGCACCGTGCACGGCCGCTACGACCGCCGGTCCGGTTACGAGGCGACGCTGGAACTCCTGCGCCGTGACCCGTCGTTGACGGCGGTCGTCGCCGCGAACGACACCGTGGCGCTGGGCGCCTGCGCGGCGCTGCGCGACTCCGGTCTCGACATCCCCGGCGACGTGTCCGTCGCGGGCTTCGACGATCTGCCGTTCAGCATCGACGCGGTGCCCGCCCTCACGACCGTACGGCTGCCGCTCTCCGAGGCGGGCGCCCGCGCCGGGCGGATCGCCATGAGCCGCGAGGAGCCGCCGCCGGGCGGGATCGCCACGGTGCGCGGCGAGCTGATGGTGCGGGGGTCCGCCGGGGTTCCCCGGGACTGACCTCCCCTTCCCGAACTCCCCTGGGCCTGGCCCCACTGCCGCGAGGGGTCTCCCGGGGGCCGGGTTCCCGGGGGCTCAGCCTTTCTTCGCCCCCTCCGCCCCTGCCCGTCCCGTATCCGGGGCTCCGCCCCGGACCCCGCTCCTCAAGCGCCGGAGGGGCTGAATGTTGCCCCTGCACCCAAAAGGCGGGCCCGGAGGGAGGCAGCCCCCTGGGGCTCCGCCCCGGACCCTGCTCCTCAAACGCCGGAGGGGCTGGAAATCACGCCCGCGAGGAACGGCGCCCAAGCCACCACGCACCCGCAGCGAACGGCCGAAACCACGACGCACCCGCAGTCGGCAACGCACGGAAGGGGCCGTGCCGGTACATCAGATGCCCGTCGCTTACGCCCGGATCGAGCAGCGGTTCGCTCCTGGACCCACGTCTGATCCAACGGCGACGGGCGGATGTACCGGCACGGCCCCGACCCACAACGCACCCGCACCCGCACCCGCACCGCAGACGCCAGCGCAGCGCACCCGCACCGCGAACGCCAGCGCAGCGACCCGGCGCCGGGAGGGTAGGCCCGGGAGTTCCGGCGGTTCTATGCTCGGGGCGGCGATTATCTCTGACTGGGTCAGGTATCCAGGAGGAGCAGGCCGACCGCGACCGTGCACAGCCGACCTTCGGGGCCGATCATGACCGTCCAGGACATCCGCTCCTTCAACCGCTTCTACACGAACGTCATCGGCGCGCTCGACTACGGCCGCCATCTCTACGCGCCGTACACGCTGACCGAGTCCCGCGTCCTCTACGAACTGGCGCACACGCCCCAGGCGGACGCCGCCGACCTCCGGACCCGACTCTCCTTGGACTCGGGCTACCTGAGCCGGATCCTGAACAAGTTCGAGCAGGACGGACTGGTCGAGCGGGCCGCGTCCGAGAAGGACCCGCGGCGCCGCCGGATCACGCTCACCGCGCGCGGCCGGGACGCCGCCGCGCTGCTGGACGAGCGGGCACGCCAGAGCGTGGGCACGCTGCTGGCGACCGTGCCGCCGGCCGACCGGCCGCGGCTCGCGGAGGCGATGCGCACGGTACGGACCCTCCTGGGGGACGGGCGGGCCGCGCCGGGCCCCGAGGACGTCCTCCTGCGCGAGCCGGGACCCGGCGACCTCGGCTGGATCGTGCAGCGCAACGCGGCGCTGTACGCGGCCGAGTACGGCTGGAACGCCGACTACGAGGGCCTGGTCGCGAGGATCGTCGCCGACTTCGCCGAGGACCACGACCCCCACCTGGAGCGGGTGTGGATCGCCGAGCTCGACGGGCGGCCCGTCGGGTGCGTGATGTGCGTACGGGACGACGCTCCCGGCACCGCCCGCCTCCGGCTGCTGCTGGTCGAGCCGGAGACACGGGGGCTCGGCATCGGCGACCGTCTCGTCGGGGCCGTCACCGACTTCGCCCGCGGGGTCGGCTATCACGAGCTCGTCCTGTGGACCAACGACGTCCTGGCCGCCGCCCGGCGGATCTACCAGCGCCACGGCTTCGCCCTGGTCGCCGAGAAGCCGCACCGGTCCTTCGGCGCGGACCTGACGGGCCAGGACTGGCGGCTGGACCTGCGCGCCGGCCAGGAATGACACGGACCGCGGCATGCGCACAGTGTCTGTCGGGGCACGTGCCCAGGGCCTGTCCGGCGTGATCCGCCGCTCGAGCCCCGCCGCCCGGACGCGCGCCGCAGTGTCCGGAGTGCGGACAGCGCGTCCGCCCGCTGAACGGATCCGCATCGCGGAGTTAACGCAACCACCCACCGTACGGATCCGCTCACGCAACCTGGGTGCGGAATCGTGCTCCCCCAAGTCACCTATTCTTTGGGGGAGTTGGCATATATGCAAGGCACCGTGGACGGCTTCGAGTTCGGGGTGGCGACTCCGGCGGCCTCCTACATCGTCGCCTGTGTGGCCAGCGCCCTGGGGCTGCGCTGCGTCGTCCGTTCACTGAACAACCGGCAGTCGTGGAAGCCCGGTTGGCTGGCGCTCGGGGCGGGGACCATCGGCTGCGGCATCTGGACCATGCACTTCGTCGCGATGGCCGGCTTCAGGATCCAGGGGATCCCGATCGGCTACGACGCCCGGCTGACATCGCTGAGTCTCGTGGTGGCGATCGCGCTGGTCGGCATCGGCGTCTTCACCGTGGGATACCGCGGGGCAACCCCCGTCACCCTGACCGCGGCCGGGATCCTCACCGGGCTCGCCGTGGTGGCCACGCACTACACCGGCATGGCCGCGCTCGAACTGAACGGGTCCCTGGAGTACGACTCGCTCACGGTGTCGGCCTCCGTGCTGCTCGCGGTCACCGCCGCGACCGCCGCGCTGTGGACCGCCGCGTCCTACCGGGGTTTCCCGGCCGCCCTCGGCGCCAGTCTCCTCATGGGCGTCGCGCTGACCGGTACGCACTACACCGGCATGGCCGCCCTCGGAGTGCATCTGCGCGGCGCCACGGACGCGTCGTACATGACCGGGGCGCACGGCACCAGCTCGTCGGCCTCGGTCCTGCTCCCCATGCTCATCGGACCGGTCGTCTTCCTGATCCTGGCCGGAGTCGTGGTGATGTTCGACCCCCAGCTCGTCCTCGGCGACGGGGAGTGGAGCCGGGTCACCCCGCGCCAGCGCCGGGCCGCGGCGGCCGTGCCCGAGCCCCCCGCGCAGCCCCCACAGACCGGCTCCCTCTTCGATCCCCGCGACCAGCACGCGGGCCGGCACGCTAGCCCGCGCGGGCGGTGAGCCGCGCCGTCCCGTCCAGACACCACTCCAGCACGGCGGGCCAGGGGCCGTACCCGGCGTCCATGGCGAGATGCCCGGCCCCGGGCAGGATCTGTGTCGGCACGCCCAGAGGCTCGCCGTAGACGGTACCGGCGCCCTCGGGGCAGTACGGGTCGTCGTCGCCGGCGATCAGCCGGGTGGGCCCGGGGAGGGTGAAGTCCTTCGCGGTCAGGGCGAATCCGGCGATCTCCGGCAGCCCCGCGAGGACGGAGGCGGAGGGCGGGGCGACGAGCAGCACCCGGTCGACACCGGCCGCCCCCGGCAGCTCACGGGCGGCGGCGTGCAGCCACAGCACGGCCGAGAGGCTGTGGGCGACGACCACGCGTTCGGATCCGCGCAGGGCGTCCAGGTGGCGGGCCAGCTCCGCCAGCCACACCTCCAGGTCCGGGTCGTCCGGGTCCGGGAGCTGCGGATAGACGACGTGCCGGCCGAGCTCGCCGAGCCGCCCGGCGAGCCAGTGCTGCCAGTGGCCCTCCGGGCGGTGGTTCTGCCAGCCGTGCAGGATCAGGAAGGACTGCGGGTCCCGCGCGTGGCCGTCGTTCGCGAGATCACCGGTGTCGTACGTGCTCATGGCACCGATCGTTTCCGATTCACGGCCCCTCGGTCCAGTGGCTCCGGCGATCCGTCGCAGGCGGAGGCCTCCGGATCGCCCGCGCGGCCCCGGCGACAACGCGCCGCGCCTCGGCGCCACCTGATCCGAACGACGGACCCTAGGACCGGCGGACCGTCGCGTCGGCCGCCCGGGACGACGCCCGGGCCACCCTCGCGGACAGCCGGTCCCGGCACTCGGGCCACTCCGCCGCCGTCACCGAGAAGACCGCGGAGTCGCGCAGCAGGCCTTCCTCGCCGGGCGCCCAGGAGCGGGACCAGTTGCGCAGGACGCCCTCCAGGCGGGCGCCGGTGCTCGCGATCGCGGCGCGGGAGCGGGCGTTGCGGGCGTCGGTCTTCAGGTCCACGCGTGCCACGCCCCACTCCTCGAAGGCGTGCCCGAAGAGCAGGAGCTTGGACTCGGCGTTCAAGCCGGTGCCCTGGGCCGAGGCGGCGAGCCAGGTGAACCCGACCTCGACGGCGTCGAGCCGGTCGTCCGACCGCCAGCACCGCGGTTCCCAGTACGAGGTGGCACCGACCGCCCGTCCGGAGGCGAGGGAGATCTGCGCGTAGGGCGCCAGCCTGCCCGTCGCGGCGCGGGCGAGCTGCGCGTCGACGTAGTCCCCGACCTCGTCGGCCCGGGGCACCCAGGTGAACGCGTACGAGTCCCGGCGTTCCTCCGCCGCCTCGGCGAGGTCGGCCGTGTGCCCGTGTCCGAGCGGCTCCAGCCGTACCAGCGTGCCTTCGAGGACCGGCCCCTCCAACTGGAAACCCAACGCCCCGCACCCCTTCGCCGACCGGTATGTGTCCGCTGCGATTTCTATGCGGTGGGGGCGGCGCGTGTCCAGCGGTTATACGTCCTCGACGGTGCCGGCGAGCCGGGCGCGTTCGGCGGCCAGGACGGTGAGGTGGCTGGTCAGGGACTCGCGCGGGCCCGACTTCACCAGACCGGGGTTCCCGGTGGCGACGGCGGCGACGAAGGCGTCCATCAGTCCGGCGTCACCGCCCCCGTGGCCGCCCGCCGCGTCCATGCCGCCCGGGCCCGCGAGGTCGACGGCCTCCTCGGTCCGGGTCAGGAAGTCGTAGACGCTCAGACTCCCGCCGTCACCGCGCAGTTCGCCGCGGGTCCCGAAGATCCGGGTCCGGCGGTCGGCCTGTTCGGTGAAGGCGGTCATGGTGAAGGTGGCGGTGGCCCCGGAGGCGAACTCCATCGACACCACCTGGTGGTCGACCACGTCGTTGTCGCAGGCGTACACGCACCGCCCGTACGGGCCTTCGCGCAGGGCGGTCTCCAGGGCCCCGGGGGTGAAGTCGTCGACGAGCACGCTCAGCGGCCAGTGGTGTTCGCCGCGGGCGAGCCGGTCGCCGTACTCGCGCCGGGCGGAGTAGGGGCAGGTGTTCTCCACCGCGCAGTCGAGGCAGCGGTCGGCGGCGCCCTCGGGCCTGTTCTCGGGCCGGAAGTGCGACAGGCGTCCGAAGCTGGAGACGCGGACGGGGGGTTGCCCGAGGACGTACTGCAACCAGTCGATGTCGTGGCAGGACTTGGCCATCAGCATGGACGTGGCCCGGTCCGTACGGCCCCAGTTGCCCCGGACGAAGGAGTGCGCCTGGTGCCAGAAGCCGACGGGTTCCAGGTGCTGGACGTTGACCACGTCACCGAGCCGGCCGGAGTCCACCACCTCCTTCACGGCGCGGGTGTACCGGGTGTAGCGCAGGACGTGTCCGACCGCGAGGATCACCCCGGCCTTCTCCACGGCGTCGACGATCCGCCGGCACTCGTCCTCGGTCAGGGCCATCGGCTTCTCCAGCAGGATGTGGTAGCCGAGGGCCGCGAACTCCAGGACGGGCTCCAGGTGTTCGCGGTCGAGGGTGCAGACGAGCACGGCGTCCGCGATCCGGCCGCGGGCGGCCAGCACCCGCCAGTCGTCCACCGCGGCGTCCGGTTCCAGGCCGTGGGCGGCCGCGAACCGGTCGCGCCGGGCCTCCCGGGGCTCGGCGACGGCCACCACCCGGGCCCGCTCCGGGTGGTCCAGGGCCCAGCGCGCGTGACCGGTCCCGCGGTCCCCGGCACCGACGACGGCGAGTGTGACAACGGAGGCGACGGGAGACATCTGTTCACCGCTTTCCCGGTCGGGGCACAGGCGCGGTCGGCGCCGTCCGTCGCGAAGCTAGCCGCTCCGGATCTTCCCGACAAGACGTCGGTGGCGGACGCCGGGACCGCTCAGTCCTCGTCCCCGGCGGCTGCCCAGGCCCCGAACACCTCGTGGAAGGCGGGGAACGTCTTGCGGACGCATCCGGGGTCGTCGAAGACCATGCCCGGGGCGCGCAGGGACGTCACGGCGAAGGCCATGGCGATGCGGTGGTCGCCGTACGTCCTGATCCCGGTGGCGGCGGGGACGCCCGGGTGGATCTCGATCCAGTCGGGGCCGGTCTCCACCCGGATGCCGAGCCCCCGGAGGTTCTCCGCGCAGGCCTCCAGGCGGTCGCACTCCTTGACCCGGGTGTTGGCGACGTCCTCGATGCGGACCGGACCGGTGGCGAAGGGCGCGATCGCGGCGAGCGTCGGCATGGTGTCGGAGATGTCCCGCATGTTGACGGTGAGGCCGCGCAGTTCGCCGGTGCCGCGCACTGTCGTGCGGTCGGGCCCGGTCTCCACGTGCGCGCCCATCCGGCGCAGGACGTCCACGAAGCCGAGGTCGCCCTGGAGCGCCCCCGCGCCGAGGCCGTGCACGGTGACCTCACGGCCGGTCAGGGCGGCCGCCGCGAAGAAGTAGCTCGCGGTGGAGGCATCGGGCTCGACGGGGTAGGTGGTGGCCCGGTAACCGCCGGGCGCCACCTCGAAGACGTCGCCTTCCACCGTCACGTCCGCCCCGAACGCACGCATCATCGCGAGGGTGATGCCGATGTACGGGGCGGAGACCAGGTCGGTGACCTCGATGCGCAGGCCCGTGCGGGTCAGCGGGCCGAGCAGGAGCAGGGCGGTGAGGTACTGGGACGACTGGCCGGCGTCGAGGGTGACCGTGCCGCCCTCCACCCCGGCCGCCTCGATGCTCAGCGGGTGGTGGCCCTCCGCCTCCTCGTGCCGCAGGTCCACGCCCAGGTCGCGCAGCGCCTTCGACAGGGGTCCCAGCGGGCGCCGGCGCATCTGGGCGGAGGCGTCGAAGCGGTAGGTGCCGTGTCCCGCGGCGACGAGGGCCGGCAGGAAACGGGCCGTGGTCGCGCCGTCCCGGCAGTACACGTCGGCCCGCGCCACCGCCGGACCCCCCGGGCGGCCGTCGACGTGCCAGCTGTCCGGGGTCCGGCCGACGCGGTAGCCGAGCCGGGTCAGGCCCTCGGCGAAGCCCTCGGTGTCGTCCGAGCGGAGCGGGCGGACCAGGCGGGTGACCCCGTCGGCCGCCGCGGCCAGGAAGAGCGCGCGGGCGGTGATGGACTTGGAACCGGGAATGTCGACGACGGCCATGGGGTCATGCTGGCGCCCCGGCCCGCTCCGGCGCCGGAACGTCCGCCGACTGGACCTTTCGTGGCGTCCGTGAGGTGAGCGCCACCCCGCCCACCAGCAGGGCCGCCGCCGCCCACCGCAGCGGGCCGACGGACTCGTGCAGGAACAGCGCGGCCGACGACATCCCGAAGACCGGGACGAGCAGCGAGAAGGGCGCGACGGTGGACGCGGGGTGCCGGTGCAGCAGCCAGCCCCAGGCGCCGAAGCCGAAGACGGTGGTGATCCAGGCGACGTAGACGACGACTCCGGCGCCCTGCCAGTCGAGGGCGCGCAGCGCGTCGAGGTCGCGGGAGGGACCCTCGGTGAGCAGGGACAGGCCGAGCAGCGGCAGGACGGGGACGGTGCTCACCCACACCATGAAGTTCAGCGCGTCGGGCGGGGACGCCTTGCGGGTGAGGACGTTGGATACGCCCCAGCAGGCCGCCGCCGCGATGACCAGGGCGAAGGCGCCGAGGGGGCCGGTCGTGCCCTCGTCGACGGCGGCGAGGCCCACACCGGCGAGCGCCACCGCCATGCCGTACAGCCTGACGCGGGTGGGGCGTTCGCCGAGGAAGGCGAAGGCGACGATCGCGGTGAAGACGGCCTGGATCTGGAGCACGAGGGAGGACAGTCCGGCGGGCATCCCCGCGTCCATGCCGATGAACAGCAGCCCGAACTTCGCGACGCCGAGGGCGAGTCCGACCGCCACGATCCACTTCCACGCCACCTTGGGGCGGCCCACGAAGAACACGGCCGGCACGGCCGCCACCAGGAAGCGCAGAGCCGAGAAGAGCAGGGGCGGGAAGTGGTCGAGTCCGACCTCGATGACGGTGAAGTTCACGCCCCAGACGGCGGCGACGAGGACGGCGAGGCTGATGTGTGCGGGTCGCATACGTCGAGCATCGGACGCCACCACCATGTAGCACCAGCGCGAATGTCTGCATGGATGGATGAAGCAACGCTTACGTAAGCTGGATGGCGAGCGACATCGGCGTGCGACATCGCGGACCGGGAGGCCTCCATGCTCGATCTTCAGCGCCTGCGGGCCCTGCACGCCGTCTCGGTGCACGGCACGGTCGGCGCAGCGGCGGCCGCGCTCGGCTACACCCCGTCCGCCGTGTCCCAGCAGATCGCGAAACTGGAGCGGGAGACCAGGACCGTTCTGCTGGAACGGCGCGGACGCGGCGTCCGGCTCACCGAGCAGGCCGAACAACTCGCCGCCACGGCCCAGGAGTTGCTGGCGATCGTGGAGCGGGCGGAGACCGAGCTGGAGGAGCGCCGGGGGATGCCGGCGGGACGGCTGACGGTGGCCGCGTTCGCCTCGGCGGCCCGTGGTCTGATGCCCGCCGTCCTGGCCGATCTGGCCGCCCGGCACCCGGCCCTGGACACCCGGCTGACGGAGATCGACCCGCATCTGTCCGTCGACCTGGTCGCCAGGGGCGCGGTCGACCTGGCCGTCGCGCACGACTGGGACATCTCCCCGCTGCCCGCCCCGCCGGGGGTGGAGCAGGCGGTGATCGGGGACGACCTGTGCGATCTGCTCGTCCCCGCCGGACACCCCTTCACCGGGCGGGCCTCGGTGCGGCGCGAGGACCTGGGCGGACAGCGGTGGATCTGCCAGCCGCCCGGGCGGGTCTGCCACGACTGGCTGGTGCGCACCCTGCGCGAGGCGGGCTGCGAGCCGGACATCGTCCACCAGGCCGAGGAGAACCCGACCCTCATCGCCCTCGTCGCCGCCGGTCTCGGTGTCGCCCTCATCCCGCGCCTGGGCCGCGGCCCCCTCCCCGACGGGGTGGTGGAGGTTCCGCTCGACCCGCTGCCGGTCCGCCGGCTGTACGCGCTGTGGCGCTCGGGGGCGGCGCGCCGGCCGGCCATCGCCGAAACGGTCCGCACGCTCCGGTCGCACTGGCCCGCGGTGGCGAGCCGCGGCTGAGCGACCCGGCCGGCGCGGCCACCCCGCCCTCGGCCGACAGCACGTCGTCACCGGCGCGCCCCCTTCCGACTGCGCCGGTGACGGCCCTTTCGCGGATACTGTGCACACTCTTGACTGGAAGAAACTTCCCGGATAATCGTGACTCCTCGGAAGTTTCCTTCACGAGGGAAGGAGCGCTTGTGCGCGACTCCAGCACGGGAAGCACCGCAAGACCCTCCGGGCCGGCCGAGCCGGAGAGACCGTCAATGCCCTCCCGGCGTACGGTTCTCGCCGCCACGGCGGGTATCACCGCCGCGCTGGCGGCCGGCCCGCGCGCCCACGCGGCCGACGCCCGCCCGCACGACGACAAGGCCCTGCGCGCCCTGATCTCCCGTATGACACTGGAGGAGAAGGTCGGCCAGCTCTTCGTCATGCGGGTGTACGGCCATTCGGCCACCGCGCCCGACCAGGCCGACATCGACGCCAACCTCAAGGAGATCGGCGTCCGCACGGCCGCCGAGCTGATCGCCAAGTACCGCGTCGGCGGCATCATCTACTTCGCCTGGGCGCACAACACCCGCGATCCGCACCAGATCGCCGTGCTGTCGAACGGGATCCAGCAAGCCTCGCTGGAGCTGCCGCGCGGGCTGCCGTTGCTGATCTCCACCGACCAGGAACACGGGATAGTGGCCCGGGTGGGCAAGCCCGCGACACTGTTCCCGGGCGCCATGGCGCTGGGCGCGGGCGGCTCGCGGGCCGACGCCCGGACGGTGGGCCGCATCAGCGGGGCCGAACTGCGCGCGATCGGCATCAGCCAGGACTACTCCCCCGACGCCGACGTGAACGTCAACCCGGCCAACCCGGTGATCGGCGTGCGCTCCTTCGGCGCCGACCCGGACGCGGTGGCGGGCCTGGTGGCGGCCGAGGTGAAGGGGTACCAGTGCTCGGGGGTCGCGGCCACGGCCAAGCACTTCCCCGGCCACGGCGACACCGCCGTGGACAGCCACTTCGGCTTCCCCGTCATCACCCACAGCCGTGAACTGTGGTCGGAGCTCGACGCGGTGCCCTTCCGGGCGGCGATCCGCGCCGGCATCGACTCGATCATGACCGCGCACATCATGGTCCCGGCGCTCGACCCCGCCGGAGACCCCGCCACCCTCTCCCACCCGATCCTCACCGGCATCCTGCGCGGCGAACTCGGCTACGACGGCGTCGTGGTGACGGACTCGCTGGGCATGGAGGGCGTGCGCACGAAGTACGGCGACGACCGCGTCCCCGTCCTCGCGCTCAAGGCCGGTGTCGACCAGCTCCTCAACCCGCCGGACCTGGGCGTCGCGTGGAACGCGGTGCTGAACGCCGTGCGCGGCGGCGAGCTCACCGAGGCCCGGCTCGACGAGTCGATCCTGCGCATCCTGCGGCTCAAGGCGAAGCACGGACTGCTGAGCGACCCGTACGTCCGTGACACGGCCGTCGACCGGGTGGTCGGCGTCCCGGCGCACCTCAGGGCCGCCGACCGGATCGCCGAGCGCACCACGACCCTGCTGGTCAACAAGGAGAGGCTGCTCCCGCTGTCCCGCCGGCGCACCCCGAGGGTGCTGGTGGTGGGCGCCGACCCCGCCTCGCCGTCACTGTCCGACGGGCCGCCCACCACCGTCGTGGCCGCCGAGCTGACCGGGCTGGGCTTCACCGCGACGGCCCTGTCCACGGGGACAGCCCCGTCGGCGGCCACGATCGCCAAGGCCGTCGCGGCGGCGGCCGACGCGGACGCGGTGGTCGTCCTGACGTACAACCTGACGGCGACCGGCTCCCAGAAGACGCTGGTCGAGAGTCTGGTCGCCACGGGAGTCCCGGTGACCGCCGTCGCCATCCGCAACCCGTACGACATCGCCCGGATCCCGGGGGTCGGCGCCTGTCTGGCCTCGTACTCCTGGACCGACGTCGAGGTGCGCGCCGCCGCGCGGGTGATCGCCGGCCGGGTGGACCCCCGGGGCAGGCTGCCGGTGGCGGTACAGCGGGCGGACGACCCGGCGCAGGTCCTGTACCCGATCGGGTACGGGCTGAGGTACTAGCGGTACGCGGCCCGCCCGGGCGCCGCGCCGGTGCGCGCGCCCGGAGGAGAGCCGGCGGGCCGCGCCCGCCCGTGTGAACGCGGGAGGGCGCGGCCCCGATCCGGTCAGGGACGCAGGGTCATGTCCCGTTCGGTGTCCCGGTGGTCCAGCTTCGCGTCGAACCTCGCGAGCGGCCGGGCCGCCGAGGGGTCCGCCTGGACCGTCGCGGAGGCGACGCCCGCCCAGTCGAGGACGCGGGCGGTGGCGAGCGCCTTCTCGTCGGCGGCGAGCCCGGCGACGTTGGCACCGTGGTTCAGGCCCGGAGCCGTGAAGACGTAGGAGTCGCGCGCCTTGGAACCGAGACGGAACCGCTCGGCTCCCCAGGGGTCGTTCTGGCCGTAGACGAACAGCATGTGGTGCGCGTTCCGGCGGACCCAGCCGTCCACGTCACGCATCGCGGAGGGCTGGAACCTCATCGGGATGGAGCGCGGCACGAAGGTGCGCGGGGCCTGGTAGCCGTAGCGGACGTACTTCTTCTCGATGTGCGGGAAGTGGATGGTGGGCGCGCCCAGTTGGGTGCCCGCCTGGTAGTAGTACGGGGTGTACGGCTCCAGGCCCTGGTCGGTGTAGAACGAGAAGCCGGAGATCGCGTCGACGGAGTTCCAGATGTCGTCGTCGCTCGCGTGCGCGGCGTCCGCGGGGATCGTGTCGCAGTCCTTCAGCAGGCTGTACTGCCAGAAGCCCCACACGTAGTCGAGCACGACCGCCTCGTACGCCTTGTCGAGGCTGCCGACCGTGGTGAAGGTGTAGCCGTTCTCGGCGGCGTAGTCCGCGTACTTCTTCTCCAGCGGCTCGCGGCGCACGAGGGCCTCGCGCTGCACGGCGTTCAGCCTGTCGCGGCACTCCTTGGTGCCGACCGACGCGAAGAAGCGGTCGTACGCCGAGTCCTCGTCGTTCACGACGTCGTTGGGCGCGACATAGGCGACGACGCCGTCCATGTCGTGCGGGTAGAAGCGCTCGTAGTACGTGGCGGTCATGCCGCCCTTCGAGCCGCCGGTGGAGATCCACTTCTTGCCGTAGACCGGCTTGAGGGCCTCGAAGATGCGGTGCTGGTCACTCGCCGCCTGCCAGATGTCGAGCTTGGACCAGTCGGCCGGGTCGGGCCGGGACGGCGTGAAGTAGCGGTACTCCATGGAGACCTGGTTGCCGTCCACGATCTGGGTCGGCTCGCGTCGGCTCGGTGTGGTCGAGACGTTGTAGCCGCCGGTGTAGAAGACCGTCGGGCGCGAAGTGTCCTTGTGCAGCAAGGTGATCCGCTGCTGGAACGTGCCCTTGGACGGGTGCCGGTGGTCGACCGGCTGGGTGAAGTTCAGGACGAAGAACCGGTATCCGGTGTACGGCTTCTCCTGGACGAGGCTCATGCCCGGAATCGCGAGGAGCCGGTCCAGGATGTCCTTGCCCTCGTCGGCCGTGCTGGTTGCTCCTGTGGTGCCGTGGGCCTCCGGCTGGACAGCGGTGGCCGTCCCCGCCGTGCTCAGCGTGCCGATGAGCACCGTGAGCACGAGCAGCCCTCTGAGCGCCTTGCGCATGCACCCTCCCCTGGGAACACTCGGTTGTCCGCCGGAACCTAACGGAGCAACTCCCGTGACGCCAGGGGGTCTTGGGTCATCTGCGGTTCAGCACAGGATCCAGCCGGAACTCACCGATCCCGAGCCGACCGAGCCTTTGACCCGGACACAGCGATGGCCCGCGTACAGGGTCACCGGGCCCGCGTGATGCGCGAAGCGTCCGGAGTTCACCACCGGCCGGCCGCCGCGCGCCTGCACGCTGACGGACATCGGCTTGCGTGAGCCCCGCGCCCCGGGGAAGGTCACGGCGCAGACATAGCCGCTGCGCTTGTACACCTGGACGGAACCGGTCGTGAAGGGCAGCGTGCGGACCTTGCGGCCCGAGCAGGAGGAGGCGGCGGCCTGCGCGCTGCCCGCACCCGTGAAGGCGAGCAGTCCGGCCGCGGCCAGCACGGCCAGGCCGAGCGCCATCCGCCTGCGTATCGCACCACTGTCCACTGTCGTCCCTCCCGCGCGGCAATCAGCGTACTGGTGTACGGACGCAGGACGTACGGCGGATGGTTGCGTACCGCTACGGCCTCAAGGGCGGGCGCATCCCACCCTTGCGAGGTTTTTGCCTTTTTTGAAGACAACCGTGCCTGTTTCTCCCGGGTCCAACTGGCCAGGAAACGAAAGGCGGTTCTTCATGTCCGGCATCAAGTCCACTCTCACGCCCGGCCGCGCGGTCATCGCCGCGGCCCTTCTGATCGCCGCCGGCGCCTCGGTGCCGGCCGTCGCGAGTTCCACCGCCGCGCCGCCCGCGCGCAGCGGAAGCAACGGTCCCGCCTACGACCGCGTGGCCGACTTCTACGGCGCCTACGTGGACGCCGTGACCGACGAGGGTTCCGGCCGCCTCAGCACCCGGCTGCGGTCGTTCTACCTGACCCCTGGGCTGCGCACCCAGCTGGCCCGCTGGGAGAACCGTCAGCACGCGGACGGGGTGCTGCGCGCCCAGAACGTGCCGAGCGCCTGGAAGGTGACGGCGGGCGACAGCGGCGCCGGGCACACCTGGTCGACGGTCCGGCTCACCTGGGGCTCCGCCGCGCACCCGACGTACACCTATCTGACGGTGCAGTCGGATCTGGCGACGAAGAAGATCTCCGGCATCAAGCCGAGGAGCTGACCGGCTCCTCGGGCTCGGGAGCGCCCACGAAGGTCCGCCACAGTGCCGCGTAGCGGCCGTCCTGGCGGAGCAGTTCCTCGTGGGTGCCGTCCTCGGCGACCCGGCCGTGGTCCATCACCACGACCCGGTCCGCGCGGGCGGCCGTCGTCAGCCGGTGGGCGACCACCAGCGTCGTACGGCGGCCCGCGAGCCGGTCGGTGGCCTGGTTGACCAGGGCCTCGGTCGCCAGGTCCAGCGCCGCCGTCGCCTCGTCGAGCAGCAGCACGTCCGGGTCGACCAGCTCGGCGCGGGCCAGCGCGATGAGCTGGCGCTGGCCGGCGGAGAGATTGCGGCCACGCTCGGCGACCTCGTGGAGATAGCCGCCCTCCAGGGTGGCGATCATGTCGTGCGCTCCGACCGCGCGGGCGGCGGCCTCCACCTCGGCGTCGCCGGCGCCCGGACGGCCGTAGGCGATGGCGTCGCGGACGGTCCCCTGGAAGAGGTAGGCCTCCTGGGGGACGACACCGAGGCGGTGCCGGTAGGAGGTGATGTCCAGGTCGCGCAGATCCGTGCCGTCGACCGTCACCCGCCCGGCCGTCGGGTCGTAGAACCGGGCGACCAGCTTCACGAGCGTCGACTTGCCCGCGCCGGTCTCGCCGACGAAGGCGACGGTCTGCCCGGCGGGGATGCGCAGGGACACGGCGCTGAGCGCCTCTTCGGCCTCGCCCGCGCGGCCGTAGGCGAAACCGACGTCCTCGAACGCGATCTCGCCCCGCAGCGACGTGACGTCCTGCGGCACGTCGGCGGACTTCGTCGAGGTCGGCTCCCGGAGCAGTTCCTGGATGCGGCCGAGCGAGACGGTGGCCTGCTGGTAGCCGTCGAACACCTGGGAGAGCTGCTGCACGGGCGCGAAGAACAGGTCGATGTAGAGGAGATAGGCGACCAGCGCGCCGGTGGTGAGCGTGCCGGAGTCGATCCGGTGGGCGCCCACGATCAGCACGGCCGCCGCGGCCCCCGAGGCCAGCAGCTGGACGAACGGGAAGTAGACGGAGATCAGCCACTGTCCGCGGATCCGGGCCCTGCGGTAGCTGTCGCTGCCCTCCGCGAACCGCCGCCCGCTCGCGTCCTCGCGCCGGAACGCCTGGAGGATCCGCAGCCCGGACACCGACTCCTGGAGATCGGCGTTGACCACCGACACCCGCTCGCGGGCCAGTTCGTACGCCTTGACGCTCGCCCTGCGGAAGAAGAACGTGCCGACGACCAGCGGCGGCAGCGTCACGAAGACGACCATCGCGAGCTGTACGTCGATCACCAGCAGGGCGGCCATGATGCCGAAGAAGGTGACGACGGAGACGAACGCGGTGACGAGCCCGGTCTGCAGGAACGTCGACAGGGCGTCGACGTCGGTGGTCATCCGGGTCATGATCCGGCCCGTGAGCTCCCGCTCGTAGTAGTCGAGTCCCAGGCGCTGGAGCTGCGCGAAGATCTTCAGGCGCAGCGCGTACAGGACCCGCTCGCCGGTGCGGCCGGTCATCCGGGTCTCGCCGATCTGCGCGGCCCACTGCACGAGCACGGTGACCAGTCCGAGCGCGGCCGCCGCCCACACCGCGCCGAGCGCGAGCCGGGTGACGCCCTGGTCGATGCCGTGCCGGATCAGGATCGGCAGCAGCAGCGTCATCACCGCGTCGACGGCGACCAGGGCGAGGCTGATGAGCAGCGGGGCCCCGAAGCCGCGCAGCAGCCGGCGCAGTCCGTAGGAGTCCTCGGCCCGGACCGCGCGGGCCTCGTCGACGTCCGGGACGTCGGCGGCCGGGGGCAGCGCCTCGACCTGGGCGAGGAGTCCGGGGGTGGCGGGCATCCCTTCGAGCGCGTTGTCCCGGGGCTCGCGGTCACCGGTCCACAGGTGCGGGGTCACCCCGCGCTCGGCGTCGAACTCGGCGTCCAGCTCCTCGCGTACGGAGGTGTCCTCCCGCGGCGCGGCCGGCACGGCGTGTCCCGGGGAGACTCCGCCCAGCTCGTCGGGGTCGGTGAGCAGCCGCCGGTAGAGGGCGCAGCGGTCCTGGAGTTCCTCGTGGGTGCCGATGTCGGCGAGCCGGCCTCCGTCGAGGACGGCGATGCGGTCGGCGAGGTTGAGGGTGGAGCGGCGGTGCGCGATCAGCAGGGTCGTACGGCCCTGCATGACCTGCCCGAGCGCCTCGTGGATCTCGTGCTCGACCTGGGCGTCCACGGCGGAGGTGGCGTCGTCGAGAACGAGCAGCCGCGGGTCGGT
The DNA here is from genome assembly GCF_036063235.1 of Streptomyces sp. NBC_00386. Lineage (NCBI taxonomy): Bacteria > Bacillati > Actinomycetota > Actinomycetes > Kitasatosporales > Streptomycetaceae > Streptomyces > Streptomyces sp. NBC_00386. The sequence continues at coordinate 6,035,972 of NZ_CP107950.1, read as the reverse complement.
GAGGATGGCGCGGGCGAGCGCGACGCGCTGGCGCTGGCCTCCGGAGAGGGTCAGGCCGTGCTCGCCGACCTTGGTGTCGTACCCGCCGGGCAGCTCGGCGATGAACCGGTGCGCCTGGGCGGCGCGGGCGGCGGTCTCGATCTCGTCCTGGGTGGCGTCCGGGCGGCCGTAGGCGATGTTGGCGCGAATGGTGTCGGAGAAGAGGAAGGAGTCCTCGGGGACGAGCCCGATCGCGGCGCGCAGGGACTCGGTCGTCAGCTCGCGGACGTCGTGCCCGCCGATCAGGACGGCGCCGTGCGTCACGTCGTAGAAGCGGGGCATCAGCAGCGAGACCGTCGACTTGCCCGAGCCGGAGGAGCCGACGACGGCGAGGGTCTCGCCGGGCCGGATCTCGAAGCTCAGCCCGTCCAGGACGGGCCGGTCCTTGGTGTACCCGAAGGACACGTCGTCGAACTCGACGGTGGCGGGCGCGTCGGCCGGCAGGGTCTTGGTGCCGTCCTTGATCGACGGCTCGGTGTCGATGAGCTCCAGCACGCGCTCGGCACCCGCGCGGGCCTGCTGTCCGACGGTCAGCACGACGGCCAGCATCCGTACCGGTCCGACGAGCTGCGCGAGGTAGGTGGAGAAGGCCACGAAGGTGCCCAGCGTGATCTGGCCGCGCACGGCCAGCCAGCCGCCGAGCGCGAGCATCGCGACCTGGCCGAGGGCGGGCACGGCCTGGAGGGCCGGGGTGTACCTGGCGTTGAGCCGGATGGTCCGCAGCCGGCCCGCGAAGAGCCTCCGCCCGACCTGGCGCAGTTTGCCGGTCTCCTGCTCCTCCTGTCCGAAGCCCTTCACCACACGGACGCCGCTGACGGCGCCGTCGACGACACCCGCCACGGCGGCGGCCTGCGCCTGCGCGTACCAGGTGGCGGGGTGCAGCCGGGAGCGGCTGCGCCTGGCGACGAACCACAGGGCCGGGGCGACGGCCAGCGCGACCAGGGTGAGCGGCAGGGACAGCGCGGCCATGATCCCGAGGGAGATCAGGAAGAGCAGGACGTTCCCGATGGTCATCGGGAGCATGAACAGCAGACCCTGGATGAGCTGGAGGTCGCTGGTCGCACGGCCCACGACCTGCCCGGTGGACAGCTCGTCCTGGCGCCGCCCGTCCAGCCGGGTGATCGTCCCGTACATGTCGGTCCGCAGATCGTGCTGGACGTCGAGGGCGAGCCGGCCGCCGTAGTAGCGGCGGATGAAGGTGAGGGCGTAGACGAGGACGGCGGCGCCGAGCAGTGCGCCCGCCCAGGGGGCCATGCCCCGGCTGTGGTCACCGATGACGTCGTCGATGATCACCTTGGTGATCAGCGGGACCACCGCCATCAGGGCCATGCCGCCCAGCGAGGAGCCGAGCGCGAGCACCACGTCCTTCGGGTACCGCCAGGCGTACCCGGCCAGCCGCCGCGCCCATCCCCGTTCCGTCGCCACTCCGGTGCCTTCCGTAGATCTCACTCCGCCGGAAGGAACCAACACCGAGCGAAGCGGATTTCATCCCTCCGCAACAATCGTCCGCCCGGCAGCGCGACAGACGTCCGCCCGCCGGGCACGGTGGCCGGGCGGGCGGACGACGGAGTACGGAGGTGACGGCGCGGGGTACGCGGCCCCGGTCAGCTCGCCGGGACGGCCGGGAAGGCTTCCGTCGGCTGCGAGGTCGGTGTGAACCGCTGGGGTGCGACGGTCGTCGGCACGAGGTCCTTGTGGATGACCTTGGCGACGGCCTGGATGGTGGCGACGCCGTAGTCCATGGTGCTGCTGCCGACGGTGAGCACCGACATCATGTAGTCGCGGCCGCCGCCGTTGAAGGTGCCGAGGCTGTGCACCCGCCACGCGTTCGAGGAACGCGAGAGCCAGCCGTTCTTGACGTGCACGGTGACCGTCGACGGCGCCCCGGCCGGTGTCCCCCAGCGCTGCGAGGAGACGACCTTGTTCATGAGCTTCAGGATGTAGGCGCGGGAGCTGTCGCTCAGAACCGTGTTCTTCGCCGTGACGAGTTTGAGCAGCTTCTGCTCGTCGGTGACGTTGATCTGCGTCAGACCCCAGTAGCCGCCGGTGCCGGGCGTGGTCTTCGTCATCCCCGCGGCGGTCAGGAAGCCCTTGATCTTCGTCAGACCGAGCTGGTTCCACAGCTTGGTGGTCGAGGCGTTGTCCGACTGGGTGATCATCTTGGTGGCGAGCGACGTCTCGGTGCTCGTCAGATAGCGGTTGTGCTTCTTCGCGTCCCACAGCAGCGCGGCGAGGACGGTGACCTTCACCGTGCTGGCCGAGTCGAACGAGGTGGTGGCGCGGAGTGTGCAGGTGGTGTTGGTCGAGCGGTCGTAGAGACCGACCGCGACCGTGCCCTTGCGGGTCGCGAGCGCCGCGGTGATGTCCTTCTGAAGCTTGGCGGCCAGACCGGCCTTGCCCGACGTACAGCTGACCGTCGGCGCCGGCGCGGCACCGGCGGGGGCTGCGGCGATCGCGATCGGCAGGATCACCGCGGCACCGAGGCTCGTTGCGAGCACACGGGCAGCCCGGGATATCCGGTGAGTCATGGAGGCTTCCCATCCCCTTGAAGCGATACGAACGCGCCCTGGGCGCGCTCGCATCGAATGACTCACAGGAACGCCCGATAGTTGTACGGGTGTTCTAGGGACTGGGATCCGGATCACCGGGGGTGCCGGAAGACCCTTCCTCACTCACAGGCCGCTCACGGGCCGCTCACAGGCTCGGCGCCGTCCGGCCGGAAGCCGCTCATGGCGTCAGGTGAGCCGTTCCGTCATGTCCCGCACGCGGCAGCGGAGTTGTTGAATCCCGACACAGAACCGACACCTTCCCTTAACCCCATTGACCGCATGTCCATGTCACCCTCCCGGTTATCCCGCTCCATTCAACCCGCGTAGAACGGACACCCCACGATGCCCGCCACGCACACAGGCCGCTGGAAGACCCTGGCGCTGAGTACCTCCGCGATCCTCATCGGCCTCACCCTGCCGACGATGACCGCGACCCCCGCGAGCGCCACCACCACCGCGTACGACAGCACGTACTACAAGAACGCGGTCGGCAAGTCCGGCACCAGCCTGAAGTCCTCGCTGCACACCATCATCAGCAGCCAGACCAAGATCTCGTACTCCGCGGTCTGGAACGCGCTGATGGCCACCGACCAGGACCCGAACAACAGCAGCAACGTGATCCTGCTGTACAGCGGTGTCTCGCGCGCCAAGTCCCTCAACGGCGGCGACGTCGGCGACTGGAACCGCGAGCACACCTGGGCCAAGTCGCACGGCGACTTCGGCGAGGTGACCGGCCCCGGCACCGACCTGCACCACCTGCGCCCGGCGGACGTCCAGGTCAACAGCATCCGGGGCAACCTGGACTTCGACAACGGCGGCAGCGCCGTCACCAACGGCGGCGGCAGCACCGTCGACTCCGACTCCTTCGCGCCTCGCGCGGCGGACCGGGGCGACGTGGCGCGCATGATCCTCTACATGGCCGTGCGCTACGAGGGCGACGACGGCTTCGCGAACCTGGAGCCCAACGAGAAGGTCGGCAACGGCAGCAACCCCTACATGGGCAAGCTCTCCGTCCTCAAGGCCTGGAACGAGGCGGACCCGCCGAGCGCCTTCGAGGAGAAGCGCAACCAGGTCATCTACGACACCTACCAGCACAACCGCAACCCGTTCATCGACCACCCGGAGTGGGTCGAGGCGATCTGGTAGACGGGCGGGCCCTGCCCTTCCCCGTGTCCCGGGGCCTCTTCCTGGAGGGAGAGGCCCCGGGGTGGCTCCCGGCCCCGGCGAGGGCCGGTCCTCAGTCCAGGTGGGTCGGCGCGAACATCCGCAGCAGCGCCGGGAGGACGACCACCGAGGGGCCGGGCGTGGCCAGGGCCTTGGCCAGATCCTCCTCCAGCGTCCCGGGGGTCGTCAGGACACCCGGGACGCCGAAGGACTCGGCGAGGGCCACGTAGTCCGGGCGGGACAGTTCCGTGGCGGTCGCCTGGCCGAAGGCGTCGGTCATGTACTCGCGCAGGATGCCGTAGCCGCCGTCGTCGACGATCAGCCAGGTGACGTCCAGGCCGTACTGCCGGGCCGTGGCGAGTTCGGCGATCGAGTACAGCGCGCCGCCGTCGCCGGAGACCGCGAGGACGGGGTGGGTGGGATCGGCCGCCGCCGCGCCCAGCGCCGCCGGGAATCCGTAGCCGAGACCGCCCGCGCCCTGGGCGGAGTGCATGGTGTTCTTCCCGCGCGGGTCGAAGGCCGACCACGCCCAGTACGCCAGGATCGTCATGTCCCAGAAGGACGGCGCGCCGGCCGGCAGGGCCCGGCGGACGGACGCCAGCACGTCCTGTTCCAGGGTGAGTTCCTGGGCGGCGATGCGCTCCGCCACCCGCGCCAGGACCGTGCTCACGCGCCCGGCCGCCGACGGGTCGGGGCGTTCCCCGACCGTCTCCAGCAGCGCGGACAGCGCGAGACGGGCGTCCGCGTGGATGCCCAGCGCCGGGTGGTTGGACTCCAGTTTGCCGAGGTCGGCCTCGATCTGGATCACCCGGCCGCGGGGCTTGAACGTGTGGTAGTTCGAGGACAGTTCACCGAGGCCGGAGCCGACGACCAGCAGGACGTCCGCGTCCTCCAGGAAGTCCGTGGTGTGCCGGTCCTCCAGCCAGGACTGGAGCGAGAGCGGGTGCGTCCAGGGGAAGGCGCCCTTGCCGCCGAACGTGGTGACGACCGGCGCGTTCAGCTTCTCCGCGAGGGACTTCAGCTTGCCGGACGCGTCCGACCGGACGACACCGCCGCCCGCGATGATCGCGGGACGGGCCGCCGAGGACAGCAAGTGGGCCGCCAGCGCGGTCAGTTCGGGGCGCGGGACGAGGTCCTCGGGGGTCGCGTCCATCGCCGTGACCTGGGGCAGAGAGGTCTCGGCGAGCAGGACGTCCTGCGGGATCTCCACCCACACCGGTCCGTGCGGGGCGGTCAGCGCCGACTCCCAGGCCGCCGCGACGGCGGAGGGGATCTGCGACTGCGTACGGACCGTGTGGACGGACTTGACGACACCCCTGAACGACGCCTGCTGGTCGGGGAGTTCGTGGAGATAGCCGTGGCGGCCGCCGCCGAGTCCCGCGGTCGGGACCTGGCTGCTGATGGCGAGGACGGGGGCCGAGGCGGCCCGCGCCTCCTGGAGCGCGGCGAGCGAGGTCAGCGCCCCGGGACCGGTGGACAGCAGCAGCGGCGCGGCCTCGCCGGTGATCCGGCCGTAGGCGTCCGCCGCGAATCCCGCGTTGTTCTCGACACGCAGCCCGATGTACCGGAGCGAGGAGCGGCGCAGCGCGTCGAACATGCCGAGCGCGTGCTGGCCCGGCAGTCCGAAGACGGTCGTCGCGCCGAGACCGGAGAGGGTCTCCACGACCAGGTCTCCGCCGTTGCGGCCGGGGGGCGGGTTGAGCGCGGCCTCCGTCTGCGCCGCCGAGGGACGGAGAACCAGGTCGTGGTCGTGGGTCACTTGTTCCGGGCCTCCGCGATCTGGCGGGACATGATGGTGGTCAGTTCGTACGCGGTGTGGGACGCGGCCACGGCGGTGATCTCGGCGTGGTCGTACGCCGGGGCGACCTCGACGACGTCGGCCGAGACCAGGTTGCAGGACGAGAGTCCGCGCAGGATCTCCAGGAGCTCGCGGGAGGTCATGCCGCCCGCCTCCGGGGTGCCGGTGCCGGGCGCGTGCGCCGGGTCGAGGCAGTCGATGTCGATGGAGATGTAGAGCGGGCGGTTCCCGATGCGCTGGCGGAGCTGGTCGGCGACCTCGTCGGCGCCACGGCGGTAGACGTCCGCCGAGGTGACGATGCCGAAGCCCATCTTCTCGTCGTCGGTGAGGTCCTGCTTGCCGTACAGCGGGCCGCGGATGCCGACGTGGGAGAGGGCCGAGGTGTCGAGGATGCCCTCCTCGACCGCGCGGCGGAACGGGGTGCCGTGGGTGTACTCGGCGCCGAAGTAGGTGTCCCAGGTGTCGAGGTGCGCGTCGAAGTGGAGCAGCGCGACCGGGCCGTGCTTCTTGGCGACCGAGCGCAGCAGGGGCAGCGCGATGGTGTGGTCGCCGCCGAGGGTCATCAGGCGGGCTCCGGTGCCGAGCAGTTCGTCGGCGGCGGCCTCGACCGTCTCCACGGCCTCGTTGATGTTGAACGGGTTCGCCGCGATGTCACCGGCGTCCGCGACCTGCGCGAGGGCGAACGGGGAAGCGTCCTGCGCCGGGTTGTAGGGGCGCAGCAGCCGGGACGCCTCGCGGATCGCGTTGCCGCCGAAGCGGGCGCCCGGCCGGTACGAGACGCCGGAGTCGAACGGCACACCGACGACGGCGACGTCGGTGGTGCCGACCTCGTCGAGGCGCGGCAGCCGGGCGAAAGTCGCGGGGCCGGCGTACCGCGGGACGCGGGACGAGTCGACGGGGCCGCGGGGCGTCTCGTTGCTGCTCATGAGGTATTGCCTTCTTTCCTACGCTTTGTCGCGTATGTACAACTAAGTACAAGTAACACGACTCTACTGGTGAACCGGGACCGGTTCGGACACGGGTTCGGCGTCGCGGCCCGCGAGCCGCTCCCGCCAGGTGGCCAGCACCGCGGCGTCGGTCGCCGGCGTGGCCAGCGAGACGATCACGTACGCGGCCAGGGAGAGGAGCAGTCCGTAGTAGACGGGCTGGTTCGCGAGGATGCCGTAGGCCGCCATCAGGCCGATGACCGCGAGACCGCCGACGACGACGGAGGCGAGGGCGCCGTGGACCGTGCCGCGCTTCCACAGCAGACCGCCGAGGATCGGGACGAGCAGACCGCCGACAAGCAGGTTGTAGGCGACGGTCAGCGCCTCGACGACGTTGTTCAGCGCGATCGCCGTGCAGATCACGGCGATGCCCATGACGAGGATGAAGACGCGGTTGCCCTTGACCTCGTCGCGCTCGCGTTCGTGCCCGTCCTCGGTGCGGCGCACCGCGCCGCGCAGCCGCGACCAGATGTCGTTGTTGGCGACGGTGGCACAGGCGATCAGGGCACCGGAGGAGGTGGACATCACGGCGGCGAGGGCCGCGGCGAGCACCAGTCCGCGCACACCGACCGGGAGTTCGTCCTTGACGATGGTCGCGAAGGCGGTGTCGGCACTGGGCAGCTTCGGGTAGAGGACCTTGGCCGCCGTGCCGATGACGGCGCCGGCCAGGGCGTACACCAGGCAGTAGGTACCGGCGACGGTGCCGCCCCACTTGGCGGTCCGGTCACCGCGCGCGGTGAACACGCGCTGCCAGATGTCCTGGCCGATCAGCATGCCGAACGTGTAGATCAGCACGTAGGTGAAGATCGTCTCGCCGCCGATGCCCAGCGGGTCGAAGTACTCGGTGGGCAGCTTGGCCTTCATCTCGGAGAAGCCGCCCGCCTTGACCACGGCTATGGGAAGCAGCAGGAGCAGCACGCCGATCGTCTTGACGACGAACTGCACCATGTCGGTGAGCGTGATCGACCACATGCCGCCGAGCGTCGAGTACGCGACGACGATCGAGCCGCCGAGGACGATCGCGAGCGTCCGGTTCATGTCGAAGAGGACGTCGAAGATCGTGGCGTACGCGATGGTCGAGGTGACCGCGAGCATCAGGGTGTACGCCCACATGACGACGCCGGAGATGACTCCGGCCCGGCCGCCGTAGCGCAGGTCGAGCATCTCGGAGACGGTGTAGACCTTCAGGCGCGCGATGCGGGCGGAGAAGAAGACGGACAGGGCCAGCAGGCCGAGGCCGATGGTGAAGACCATCCAGGCTCCGGAGAGGCCGTACTGGTAGCCGAGGCCGACACCGCCGATGGTGGACGCGCCGCCCAGGACGATCGCGGCCATGGTGCCGGAGTACATGACGGGCCCGAGCCGCCGCCCCGCGACGAGGAAGTCGCTCTTGGACTTGGCGCGGCGCATGCCCCACCAGCCCATGGCCAGCATGCCGGCCAGATAGACGACGATCACTGTGTAGTCGACGGCCATGGGTCTCCTTCAGGCATTCGGTGGCGTGTCGTGCTGGGATGTGGCGGACGAGCCGAACCGGCAACTGATCGCGGGGACATCCGCCCGTACCCGCGGCTGCCGGTCGGGACGACACTAGGTGGCCGGAAAGCGGCTGCGAAGTGTACGTTTCATCCATTCGATCCGAACGGGATGGAGGAATCGTCCATCGTGCCGGACTCACCGCCACCGTCCGTCCCGGCCGTGTCCGTCCCGGCCGTGCCGCCGACCCCTCCGGTGCCGCTGTCGGCGCTGCTGGCCCGCGAGGACCTGGCCCTGCGCCTGATCGCCGGGCCCGCGGAGCCCGACACGGTGATCCACTGGGCCCACACCTCGGAGATGGCCGACCCCTATCCGTACCTGCTGGGTGGCGAGCTGCTGCTGACAGCCGGGGTCCACGTGCCCGCCGCGGCCGGTCCCGGTGAGGACGCCCCCGGCCCCGAGGACTACTTCGACGGCTATGTCTCCCGGATCGTCGCGGCGGGCGGCGCGGCCCTGGGGTTCGGCCTGGCGCCGGTCCACGACACCGTCCCGCCCGCCCTCGTCACGGCCTGCGACACCTACGGGCTGCCGCTGCTGGAGGTCCCGCCCCGCACGACGTTCTCCGGCGTCGCCCGCGCGGTGTGGCAGCTCATGGCCCAGGCCCGGCTGGCCGAGCTGCGCCGGGTGACGGAGGCCCAGCAGAGTCTGGCGGCGGCCGCCGCCCGCCCGGATCCGGTGCCGGCGGTACTGCGGCAGCTCGCCCGGCGGGTGAACGGCTGGGCGGTGCTGTACGGCCCGGAGGGCACGGAGCTGGCCCGGGCCGGAACCGTCCCGCCGCCCCGCCCACCGGAGGCACCCCGGCCCGGCCCGGCCGCCCCCGCACCCCACCCGCCCCCGGGAAACCCGGCGCCTGCGCCTCCGGGAAACCTGGCGCCTCCCGACAGCCCGACGGCTTCCGCCCGACCGGCGGGTCCGGGAAACCCGGCGCCTCCCGACAGCCCGACAGCTCAGGCAGACTCGCCGACTCCCGACAGCCCTGCGGCTCCCGGCCGCCCGACGGCTCCGGCCGACCCGGCGGCTCGCGTCGGCCCTCTCCGTGGGGGGTCTCCCGAGGACGTGCTCGGCGAGCTCGCCGGTGTCGTGCGGCCGCGTAAGGCCCAGGGCCCGGCCCCGGCCTCGGCCACCGACACCGTGGACGGTGTCCATCTCACGGCGTACGCGCTCGGCAGCGGCCAGGGCTTCGTCCTGGGCGTCGCCTCGCCGCGCCGCGATCCCGGCGACCACACGATCGCCTCCGTCGCGTCCGTGCTGCTCTCCCTCCTCACCGGGGAGCACCAGAGCGCGAGCGGGGCCGCGCGGTCGGCGGCCCTGGTGCGGCTGCTGCTCGGGGCGGCACCCGAGGCGGTGGCCCCCCTTCTCGGCGGTGACCAGTGGGTGGTCGTGCACGCGCGCCCCGCCGGGGACGGCCCCGCCCCGGACGCCGTCTCCGCGTCCGCGCTGGCCGCCGCGCTGGGCTCCGCGCTGGTGGACGCCGGCGGCGACGTCGTCCGCGTCCTCGTCCCCGGTGACCGCGTGCCCGCCGCGCAGCCGGGCTGGACCTGTGGGATCAGCGCGCCCGCGAGCCCCCACGGATGGGCGGCCGCCGACACCCAGGCGGCCCGCGCGCTGGCCCGCGCCCGCGCCACCCGGGCGGCCCTGGTCCGGCACGGCGACCGTCCCGCGCTCGCCGACCTCGTCCCCCCGGCGGACGCCGAGGACCACGCCCAGGCCCTCCTCGCCCCCGTCGCCGGGACTCCGGCCCTGACCGAGACGCTGCGCACCTGGCTTTCCCTGCACGGCAGTTGGGACCGCACCGCGGTGGCCCTCTCCGTCCACCGCAACACCGTCCGCCAACGCATCGCCCGCTGCGCCGCGTTGCTGGACACGGACCTCGACGACCCGGACGTACGGATGGAGTTGTGGTTCGCGCTCAGGGAGGACGGAACGCGGGGCGCGCCGAACGGCCCCGCGGCCCGAACACCCGAGTGACGCACGTCCCAGCGACGGGGACGGCCGCACCCGGGGCCCGAGGGCACCGGCACAATGGTGGTATGCCGATACCCGGGACGCCCAGCCGCGCCGAACTCGTCGACCATCTCGTGAAGACCCGTATCGCGGGGGATGTCGCCACGCCCCGCGAGAACAACCTCTCCCACTACCGCAAGCTGGCGAACGGCGAGCGCAACTGGTGGCTCGGACTGGAACTCGGCGACCGCTGGGCCGACGAGCAGGACGTGCTCGCGGTGATGGCGGAGCGGGTCGGCGTCAACGACGACCCCGAGTACCGCTACGGCCAGGACACCATCGACCCCGAGCTGACCGTGGACGCGCTGGACCGTCTCGCGGGCCGGCTGCGCAAGGCGGCCGAGGACCGTCAGCGGGTGCTGTTCGCGACCGGTCACCCCGGCGGGCTGCTGGACGTGCACCGGGCCACGGCCGCCGCCCTGCGCACCGCCGGCTGCGAGATCGTGGTGATCCCGGACGGCCTCCAGACCGACGAGGGCTACGTCATGCAGTTCGCGGACGTGGCGGTGCTGGAGCACGGCGCCACGCTGTGGCACACGCACTCGGGCGAGCCGATGCGCGCGATCCTCAACGGCCTGGAGCGGGAGGGCCGTCCGCTGCCCGACCTGGTCGTGGCCGACCACGGCTGGGCCGGTTTCGCGGGCCAGCGGGGTCTGGACTCCGTCGGATACGCCGACAGCAACGACCCGGCGCTCTTCCTCGCCGAGTCGGAGGGCACGCTCCAGGTCGTGGTCCCGCTCGACGACCACGTCCTCAGCCCGCGCCACTACGACCCGATGACGGCGTATCTGCTCGGCGAGGCGGGCCTGGCCTGAGCCCGGAGCCCTCGGACACCGGCCCGGATCCCGGCGGCCGGCCCGGGGGCGCGCCCGGCGCGGGCGGGCTCCCGGACGGCGTTCGCCGTGCCGCGCCACCGGACCGCGCGGCGCGGGCCCCGCTCACGGCCAGGGGTTCAGCCCCTCGGACCGCCGCTGGGTGTGGCCCGGTGTCGGGTCCAGGTACACCCTGCTCACCGAGGGGAGCACCGACCGGATCCGCTCCTCGGCCCGCTCGCAGGCCCACTCGATCTGGGCCGCGGTCGACGCGTCCCGGAAGTCGACCTTGGCCGCGACGAGCGCCTCGCGCGGCCCCTGTACGAGCGTGATCAGCTCCAGTACGGCCTCCACGTGCTCCACGTCCAGCAGCTCCGCCCGGATCCGCTCCCGCATCGCCCGGGGCAGCGGCCGTCCGATCAGCAGCTCCGCGTTGGAACGGCCGAGCACCCAGGCGACGTAGAGCAGCAGGAGTCCGATGAGCAGCGAGGCGACGCCGTCCCAGACGCCCGATCCGGTGAGCTGGCCCCCGAGCAGGCCACCCGCGGCGAACACCAGGCCGACCAGCGCGGCCGAGTCCTCCATGACGACGGCCTTCACCGCGGTGTCGGGGGTGCGCCGGAGGTAGGTCCTGAAGGGGGCGTCGAGACGGGCGGCCTCACCGCGCGCCTGCCGCAGACCCGTCCGCAGGGAGAAGCCCTCCAGCAGGAAGGCGACGGCCAGCACGATGTACGACACGAGGGGGTCGCCGAGCTCCTCGCCCGCGACCAGCGTGTGGATGCCGTCGTAGATCGAGAAGACCGCGCCGCCGACGAAGGTGGCGACGGCGGCGAGCAGCGCCCAGATGTAGCGCTCGGGTCCGTAGCCGAGCGGATGGTCCTCGTCCGCCGGCTTCTCGCTCCGTTTCAGCGCCGTGAGCAGCAGCAGCTCCGTGACGGTGTCGGCGACGGAGTGGGCGGCCTCCGACAGCATCGCGCTGGAGCCGCTGATGACACCGGCGACCGCCTTGGCGATGGCGATCCCGAGATTGGCGGCCGCGGCGACGATCACCGTGAAGACGCTCTCGCCGCTGCCGGAGTCCTGCGCTGCGTCGGTCATGCCCCAGTCTTACCGGGCCACGCCTACCGGGGTACGCGGACCACGCCCTCCTGGATCACCGAGATGGCCAGCCGGCCGTCCTGGGTGTAGATGCGGGCCTGGCCCAGGCCCCGGCCGCCCGAGGCGGACGGCGACTCCTGGTCGTACAGCAGCCATTCGTCGGCGCGGAAGGGGCGGTGGAACCACATCGCGTGGTCGAGCGAGGCGCCGACGACGTCGCCGGTCACCCAGCCGCCGCGCCCGTGCGCGAGCAGGATGGAGTCGAGGAGCGTCATGTCCGAGACGTAGGTCGCGAGGACGACGTGCAGCAGCGGGTCGTCCGCGAGCTTGCCGTTGGTGCGGAACCACACCTGGGAGCGCGGCTCGCGGGCCTCGCCGACGGTGGCGTACGGCGGCGCGTCGACATAGCGCAGGTCGACGGACTCCCGGGCCTCCAGGATGCGCTCCACGACCTCGGCGTCGGTGAAGACGTCGGCGTACAGGGGAAGCAGTTCGGCGGCCGTGGGCAGCGTCTCCGGGTCGGGCGCGGGCGGCATCGGGGCCTGGTGCTCCATGCCCTCCTCGTACGTCTGGAAGGACGCGGAGAGGTGGAAGATCGGCTGTCCGTGCTGGACCGCGACCACCCTGCGGGTGGTGAAGGAGCGGCCGTCGCGGATGCGGTCCACGGAGTACACGATGGGTGCGCCGGGGTCGCCGATCCGCAGGAAGTACGCGTGCAGGGAGTGGGCGAGCCGGTCCTCGGGGACCGTGCGCCCGGCGGCCACGAGGGCCTGCGCCGCCACCTGCCCGCCGAAGACCCGGGGGACGACGGCGGACCGGGAACGGCCGCGGAAGATGTCCTCCTCGATCCGCTCGAGGTCGAGCAGATCGAGGAGGGACTGAAGTGCCTCGCTCATAAGGCAGTTGTACCGCGCAGTCTTTTCTCGGACCTTACAGGCCCATGTCCTTGGCGATGATCGTCTTCATGATCTCGCTGGTGCCGCCGTAGATGCGGTTGACCCGGTTGTCCGCGTACAGGCGGGCGATCGGGTACTCGTTCATGAAGCCGTAGCCGCCGTGGAGCTGGAGGCAGCGGTCGATGACGCGGTGCGCGACCTCGGTGCAGAACAGCTTGGCGCTGGCGGCCTCGGCCGGGGTCAGCTCACCCGCGTCGAGGGCCTCCAGGGCGCGGTCGGCGACGGCCTCGGCCGCGTCCACCTCGGCCTGGCAGGCGGCCAGCTCGAACTTGGTGTTCTGGAAGGAGGCGACCGACTTGCCGAAGACGGTGCGCTCCTGGACGTACTCCTTGGCGAACCGGACGGCGGCCTTGGCCTGCGCGTAGGCGCCGAAGGCGATGCCCCAGCGCTCGGAGGCGAGGTTGTGGCCGAGGTAGTAGAAGCCCTTGTTCTCCTCGCCGAGCAGGTCCTCGACGGGCACCTTCACGTCGACGAACGCCAGCTCGGCGGTGTCGGAGGTCCTCAGGCCGAGCTTGTCGAGCTTGCGGCCGATGGAGTAGCCCTCGGACTTGGTGTCCACGGCGAACAGGGAGATGCCGAAGCGGCGGTCCTCGGCGGTGGGCGCGGAGGTACGGGCACAGACGATCACGCGGTCGGCGTGGACGCCACCGGTGATGAAGGTCTTGGAGCCGTTGAGGACGTAGTGCGTGCCGTCCTCGGAGAGCTTGGCGGTGGTCTTCATGCCCGCGAGGTCGGAGCCGGTGCCCGGCTCGGTCATCGCGAGGGCCCACATCTCCTCGGCGCTGACGAACTTGGGCAGGAAGCGCTTCTTCTGCTCGTCGGTGGCGAGCGACTTGATGTAGGGCAGGCCGAGCAGCACGTGCACACCGGAGCCGCCGAACTGGACACCGGCGCGCGCGGTCTCCTCGTACATCACGGCCTCGAACTTGTACGAGTCGATGCCGGCGCCGCCGAACTCCTCGTCCACGCGGATGCCGAAGACGCCGAGCTCGGCGAGCTTGTAGTAGAAGTCGCGCGGCGCCTGGCCGGCGGCGAACCACTCGTCGTAGACCGGGACGACCTCGGCCTCGATGAAGGCGCGCAGGGTCTCCCGGAACGCCTCGTGGTCCTCGTTGAACACAGTACGGCGCACCGCCGCCACCTCCGCCTGGATACCTTGGGTTATTTCTAAGCGCTTGCTCAGATACGAGGTTACCCGTCGGTCACGAGCGCCGTCCAGGGGTCGCCCCCCGAGACGCTCGTCACGCCCCGGGAGCCACGGGAGCCTCGGAGACCACGATGGCCGCCTCGGGAACCGTGGCCGCCGCGCCGAAGGCCCCCCGCGCCATCCGGTGCAGCAGCTCGGCGGTCCCCGCGCGCCCCGGGAGCGCACCCGGCCGCCCCAGGTGGGGGGTCGAGTTCAGCAGACCGAAGACCGAGTGCACGGCCGAACGGGCCGCGGGCTCGGTGAGCTCCGGGTACACGTCACGGACCACCTCCACCCACAGCTCGACGTACTGGCGCTGGAGCTGGCGCACGAGCTTGCGGTCACTGTCCCGCAGGCGGTCCAGCTCGCGGTCGTGCAGGGTGATCAGAGGGCGGTCGTCGAGCGCGAAGTCGATGTGCCCCTCGATGAGCGAGTCGAGGAGCGTCTCCGCGCCCCCGCCGTCGGCCTCCGCCACCCGCAGCCTGCCACCCGTGAGCAGCTGCCCGCTGATCCCCACCAGCAGTTCGGCGAGCATCGCGTCCTTGCCGGCGAAGTGCCGGTAGAGACCGGGGCCGCTGATGCCGACCGCCGCTCCTATCTCATCCACTCCCACACCGTGGAAACCACGCTCGGCGAACAGCCGGGCCGCTTCCCTGAGGATCTGCTCGCGCCGGGTGGGGGCGTCGGTTCTGGTGGCCATGAAATCAATTCTAGACAGGCGGGTTAGCGGTCGTTAACCTGAAGGAGTTGCGTTAACGCTCATTAACTGGTCGACCACTGGTGAGGGGACCGCAGGATGCAAGAGGCACCGGAGCTGACGAGCGCGGCAGACCCCGCGTCGGAGGCCTGGAGGGCCAACGAGGCGGCACACCGCGCGCTGGGCGAGGAGCTGCGCCACAAGCTGGCCGCGGCGCGGCTCGGCGGCGGCGAGAAGGCACGCGCGCGGCACACCGCGCGCGGCAAGCTGCTGCCCCGCGACCGTGTGGACGCCCTGCTCGACCCCGGCTCCCCGTTCCTGGAGCTGGCGCCGCTCGCCGCCGACGGGATGTACGACGGGGCCGCCCCGGCCGCCGGTGTCATCGCCGGGATCGGCCGGGTGAGCGGGCGCGAGTGCGTGATCGTCGCCAACGACGCCACCGTCAAGGGCGGCACGTACTACCCGATGACCGTGAAGAAGCACCTGCGCGCCCAGGAGGTGGCGCTGGAGAACCGTCTGCCCTGTCTGTATCTCGTCGACTCCGGGGGTGCCTTCCTGCCCATGCAGGACGAGGTGTTCCCCGACCGCGACCACTTCGGGCGGATCTTCTACAACCAGGCGCGGATGTCCGGCGCCGGGATCCCGCAGATCGCGGCCGTCCTCGGCTCCTGCACGGCCGGCGGCGCGTACGTGCCGGCGATGAGCGACGAGGCCGTGATCGTCCGCAACCAGGGGACGATCTTCCTGGGCGGTCCCCCGCTGGTGAAGGCCGCCACCGGTGAGGTGGTGACCGCCGAGGAGCTGGGCGGCGGCGAGGTCCACTCCCGGATCTCCGGCGTCACCGACCACCTCGCCGAGGACGACGCGCACGCGCTGCGGATCGTGCGCACCATCGTCGCCACGCTCCCGGCGCGCGGGAAGCTCCCCTGGGAGGTCACCGCGGCGGCGGAGCCCAAGATCGACCCGTACGGGCTGTACGGCGCGGTGCCGGTCGACTCCCGCACCCCCTACGACGTGCGCGAGGTCATCGCGCGCGTGGTCGACGGTTCGCGCTTCGCCGAGTTCAAGGCCGAGTTCGGGCAGACCCTGGTCACCGGCTTCGCGCGGATCCACGGGCACCCGGTCGGGATCGTCGCCAACAACGGCATCCTGTTCTCCGAGTCGGCCCAGAAGGGCGCCCACTTCATCGAGCTGTGCGACCAGCGCGGCATCCCGCTGGTGTTCCTCCAGAACATCTCCGGGTTCATGGTGGGCCGCCAGTACGAGGCCGGCGGCATCGCCAAGCACGGCGCCAAGATGGTGACGGCCGTCGCCTGCACCCGCGTACCGAAGCTGACCGTCGTGATCGGCGGTTCGTACGGCGCGGGCAACTACTCGATGTGCGGCCGGGCGTACTCGCCGCGCTTCCTGTGGATGTGGCCCGGCGCCAAGATCTCCGTGATGGGCGGCGAGCAGGCCTCTTCGGTCCTCGCGACCGTCAAGCGCGACCAGATCGAGGCGCGCGGCGAGTCCTGGCCCGCCGCGGACGAAGAGGACTTCAAGGACCCGATCCGCCGGCAGTACGAGCAGCAGGGCAGCGCCTACTACGCGAGCGCCCGGCTCTGGGACGACGGAGTGATCGACCCGATGGAGACCCGGCAGGTCCTCGGACTCGCCTTGACCGCCTGCGCCAACGCGCCCCTGGGTGACCCCCAGTTCGGCGTCTTCCGGATGTGAGGGGACCCACCCATGTTTGACACGGTGCTTGTGGCCAACCGGGGCGAGATCGCCGTACGCGTCATCCGCACCCTGCGCGCGCTCGGCGTGCGCTCGGTGGCCGTCTTCTCGGACGCGGACGCGGACGCCCGGCACGTCCGGGAGGCCGACACGGCGGTGCGGATCGGACCGGCGCCCGCGTCGGAGAGCTATCTGTCGGTGGATCGGCTGCTGGAGGCGGCGGCCCGCACCGGCGCCCAGGCGGTGCACCCGGGGTACGGCTTCCTCGCCGAGAACGCCGCCTTCGCTCGGGCCTGCGCGGAGGCCGGACTGGTCTTCATCGGCCCGTCCGCCGAGGCGATCTCCCTGATGGGCGACAAGATCCGCGCCAAGGAGACGGTGAAGGCGGCCGGAGTCCCGGTCGTCCCCGGCTCCTCGGGCAGCGGTCTGACGGACGCGGAGCTGATCGCGGCCGCCCGCGAGATCGGCGTCCCGGTGCTCCTGAAGCCGAGCGCGGGCGGTGGCGGCAAGGGCATGCGCCTGGTGCGGGACATCGGGGTCCTGGCCGACGAGATCGCCGCCGCCCGGCGCGAGGCTCGGGCCTCCTTCGGCGACGACACGCTTCTCGTCGAGCGCTGGGTCGACCGGCCCCGGCACATCGAGATCCAGGTCCTGGCGGACGGGCACGGCAACGTCGTGCACCTGGGCGAGCGCGAGTGCTCCCTCCAGCGCCGCCACCAGAAGATCATCGAGGAGGCGCCCAGTGTGCTCCTCGACGACGCCACCCGGGCCGCGATGGGAGAGGCGGCCGTCCAGGCGGCCCGTTCCTGCGGCTACCGGGGCGCGGGCACGGTGGAGTTCATCGTCCCCGGCGGCGACCCGTCCTCGTACTACTTCATGGAGATGAACACCCGCCTCCAGGTGGAGCACCCGGTCACCGAGCTGGTCACCGGCCTCGACCTCGTCGAGTGGCAGCTCCGGGTCGCCGCCGGCGAGCACCTGCCGTACGCGCAGGAGGACATCAGCCTCACCGGGCACGCGGTGGAGGCCCGGATCTGCGCCGAGGACCCGGCGCGCGGCTTCCTCCCCTCCGGGGGCACCGTGCTCGCGCTGCACGAGCCGGGGGGCGACGGGGTGCGCACCGACTCGGGCCTCTCGGAGGGCACCGAGGTCGGCAGCCTCTACGACCCGATGCTCTCCAAGGTCATCGCGTACGGCCCCGACCGCCCGACGGCGCTGCGCAGGCTCCGGGCCGCCCTCGCCGACACGGTCACCCTCGGCGTCCAGACGAACGCGGGCTTCCTGCGCCGCCTGCTGGCCCACCCGGACGTGGTGGCCGGCGACCTGGACACCGGTCTGGTCGAGCGGGAGGCCGACGGACTGGTCCCGGACGGGGTGCCGGAGGAGGTGTACGAGGCGGCGGCGGCCGTCCGGCTCGCCGCCCTGGCCCCGGCGGGTGAGGGCTGGACCGACCCGTTCTCGGTGCCGAGCGGATGGCGGCTCGGCGGCACGCCGAAGCCGGTGGGCTTCTCCCTGCGCGTCCTCGACCCCGTGGAGTACACCCCGCGCGGCACCCACACGGTGACCGCCGACCGGGTCGCGGTGACGCTCGACGGGGTGCGGCACACCTTCCACCGCGCCGCCGACTGGATCGGCCGCGACGGCGACGCCTGGCACGTGCGCGACCACGACCCGGTGGCCGCCTCGCTCACCGGAGCCGCGCACGCCGGTGCCGACTCGCTGACCGCGCCCATGCCCGGCACGGTGACCGTCGTGAAGGTCGCCGTCGGCGACGAGGTGACCGCCGGACAGAGCCTGCTCGTGGTCGAGGCGATGAAGATGGAGCACGTCATCTCCGCGCCGCACGCCGGGACCGTCAGCGAGCTGGACGTCACACCGGGCACGACCGTCGCCATGGACCAGATCCTGGCGGTCATCACCCCCGTGGAGGAGGCGGAGACGGCATGAGCACTTCCGAACTTGGCCTGCCGATGGCCGTACCGGCGCAGGACCTGCCCGCGCGGGTGCGGATCTACGAGGTCGGCGCGCGCGACGGGCTCCAGAACGAGAAGGCGACCGTGCCCACCGAGGTGAAGGCGGAGTTCATCCGGCGCCTCGCGGACTCGGGGCTGACCACGATCGAGGCGACCAGCTTCGTCCACCCCAGGTGGGTTCCCCAACTGGCCGACGCGGAGCAGCTGTTCCCTCAGGTGGCCGACCTGCCGGTGGCGCTTCCGGTGCTGGTGCCGAACGAACGCGGGCTGGAGCGGGCGCTGGCGCTCGGCGCCCGGCACGTGGCGGTCTTCGCCAGCGCGACGGAGTCCTTCGCGAAGGCCAACCTCAACCGGACGGTCGACGAGTCGCTCGCCATGTTCGAGCCGGTGGTGAGCCGCGCGAAGGACGCCGGACGCGCGGTCCGCGGCTATGTCTCGATGTGCTTCGGCGACCCGTGGGAGGGACCCGTCCCGATCCATCAGGTCGTCCGCGTCTGCAAGGCGCTGAGGGACATGGGCTGTGACGAGCTGAGCCTCGGCGACACGATCGGCGTGGCGACGCCGGGCCATGTGCAGGCCCTGCTCGCCGAGCTGAACGAGGAGGGCGTGCCCACCAGCGCGCTCGGCGTGCACTTCCACGACACCTACGGCCAGGCGCTCTCCAACACCCTGGCCGCTCTCCAGCACGGCGTCGCCACCGTCGACGCCTCCGCGGGCGGCCTCGGCGGCTGCCCGTACGCGAAGTCCGCGACGGGCAACCTCGCGACGGAAGACCTCGTGTGGATGCTCCAGGGCCTCGGTATCGACACCGGGGTCGACCTCGGCCGCCTCACCGCCACAAGCGTGTGGATGGCCGGACAACTGGGCCGACCCAGCCCGTCCCGCACCGTCAAAGCACTCGGTAAAACGACTCAGTCCCACCAGGAGTGATCCGCATGTCTCTGGACCACCGCCTCTCCCCCGAGCTCGAAGAACTCCGCCGCACGGTCGAGGAGTTCGCCCACGACGTCGTGGCGCCGAAGATCGGCGACTTCTACGAGCGGCACGAGTTCCCCTACGAGATCGTGCGGGAGATGGGCCGCATGGGCCTGTTCGGGCTGCCGTTCCCCGAGGAGTACGGCGGCATGGGCGGCGACTACCTCGCGCTCGGCATCGCCCTGGAGGAACTGGCCCGGGTCGACTCCTCCGTGGCCATCACCCTGGAGGCGGGCGTCTCGCTGGGCGCCATGCCCATCCACCTCTTCGGCACCGATGAGCAGAAGCGGGAGTGGCTCCCGCGGCTGTGCTCCGGGGAGATCCTGGGCGCCTTCGGCCTGACCGAGCCGGACGGCGGCTCGGACGCGGGCGCGACCCGCACGACGGCACGCCTCGACCCCGAGACGAACGAGTGGGTCATCAACGGCAGCAAGTGCTTCATCACCAACTCCGGCACGGACATCACGGGCCTGGTGACGGTCACCGCGGTGACCGGCCGCAAGCCCGACGGCAAGCCGCTGATCTCCGCGATCATCGTCCCCTCCGGCACCCCGGGCTTCACGGTCGCGGCCCCGTACTCGAAGGTCGGCTGGAACGCCTCCGACACCCGTGAGCTGTCCTTCGCGGACGTGCGCGTCCCGGCGGCCAACCTGCTCGGCGAGGAGGGCCGCGGCTACGCGCAGTTCCTGCGCATCCTGGACGAGGGCCGCATCGCCATCGCGGCGCTGGCCACGGGTCTCGCGCAGGGCTGTGTCGACGAGTCGGTCAAGTACGCCAAGGAGCGGCACGCGTTCGGACGCCCGATCGGCGCCAACCAGGCGATCCAGTTCAAGATCGCCGACATGGAGATGAAGGCCCACATGGCCCGCGTGGGCTGGCGCGACGCCGCGTCCCGTCTCGTGGCGGGCGAGCCCTTCAAGAAGGAGGCGGCCATCGCCAAGCTGTACTCCTCCACGATCGCCGTCGACAACGCCCGTGACGCCACCCAGGTCCACGGCGGCTACGGCTTCATGAACGAGTACCCGGTCGCCCGCATGTGGCGCGACTCCAAGATCCTGGAGATCGGCGAGGGCACGAGCGAGGTCCAGCGGATGCTGATCGCCCGGGAGCTGGGGCTCACGGGCTGATCCCGGCACCGCGCCCGCGGCTCCCGGACACCACCGGGGGCCGCGAGGGGCGCGGGGCACGGGGCGCCCGGCCGGATGCCAGGTCTGGCCTGGTGCGGTCTGGCCTGGTGCGGTCTGGCCTGGTCCGGCCCGATCCCACGGTCGGCGCGGCCCCGTGACCGCCGGCGCGATCCCCTGCCCGTATCTGCCCGCGTTCGCCCTCCAGGACTTACGGCCGGTCAACTCTCACTGGTGCACGGGTTGTCGAGGAATCCGGCGAGACGGTGGAGGGAGCTCGACAACCGATATCGGCAGGCGCGCGCGCCTGCCTGCGACACGGCGGGTCCGGCACCCGGACCCGGTGGCGGAACCCGCCCTCTGGACATGAGCTGAGGTTAGGCTAACCTACCTTCGAACTGATCCGGCGGAGCTTCACCGCCCCATGTCGAAAGCAGCCACACTCATGCCCAACGCCCGTGCCACCCGCCTCTCCCGTCGCGGCGTCCTCGCCGCCGGCGGCGCCCTCGGCCTCGGTGCCGTCCTCGCCGCCTGTGGCGACGACGACGCTTCGAAAAACGGTGGCTCGGACGCGACGAAGGCTGCCGCGAAGTCCGGCCCGTGGACGTTCAAGGACGACCGCGGCACGACCGTGAAGCTGGACAGGACCCCGGCGAACATCGTCGCCTTCACCGGTGTCGCCGCCGCCCTGTTCGACTACGGCGTCGAGGTCAAGGGCGTCTTCGGCCCGACCACGACCAAGGACGGCAAGGCCGATGTCCAGGCCGGCGACATGGACGTCAGCAAGCTGACGGTCCTCGGCAACGAGTGGGGCCAGTTCAACATCGAGAAGTACGCGGGCCTCGCCCCCGACGTGCTGATCTCCACGATGTTCGACACCGCGGGCACCCTCTGGTACGTCCCCGAGGAGTCCAAGGACAAGATCCTCAAGCTCGCGCCGAGCGTCGGCATCTCCGTCTACGACCGCCAGATGCCGCAGTCCCTGGAGCGCATGTACGCGCTGGCTGAATCCCTCGGCGCCGACGTGAAGTCCGCGAAGACCGTCGAGGCGAAGAAGAAGTTCGAGGCGGCCGCCGAGCGGCTGCGCAAGGCCGCCAAGGCGCGCCCGGAGATCAAGGTGCTGGCCGGCTCCGCGAGCCAGGACATCTTCTACATCTCCGGCTCCAACCTCTCCATCGACCTGGAGTACTTCAAGGCGCTCGGCGTGAACATCGTCGAGCCCTCCGCCAAGGCCCTGAAGGCCAGTGGCGGCTGGTTCGAGAACCTGAGCTGGGAGAACGTCGACAAGTACCCGGCCGACATCATCATCATGGACGACCGCAGCGCGACCATCCAGCCGGCCGACATCACCGAGGCCACCTGGAAGAAGCTGCCCGCCGTCAAGGCCGGCCAGGTCATCGCCCGCACGCCCGAGGCGATCCTGTCGTACGACAAGTGCACCCCGATCATCGAGCGCCTCGCCGAAGCCATCGAGAACGCCAAGAAGGTCGCCTGACACCCTCCGCGGTGACCCCCTGACGATCACTCAGGAGCACACATGACGACGGCCGTAGCCGCCCCGTTCCGCTTCTTCACCCTCCGGGTCGTACGGACGAGGCGGCTCGGCCCGTCTCTGCTCCGGGTGACCTTCGGCGGACCGGACCTGGTGGACTTCCACTCCGACGGGCGCGACCAGTCCCTGTCGCTGTTCCTCCCGCACCCCGGTCAGGACGAGCCGGCCGTACCCATCGAGCTGGGCGACGGCTGGTGGCAGGCCTGGCGCGAACTGCCCGACGACGTACGGGCGGTGATGCGCTCGTACACCCTGCGCGAACTGCGCCGCGATCCCGACGAGATCGACATCGACTTCGCGCTGCACGGCCTGGAGCCGGGCGCGGCCGTCCCCGCCGGGCCCGCCGCGCGCTGGGCGTCCGGCGCGCGGGCCGGTGACCGTGTCGTGCTGCTCGGGCCCGCCATGGCGGACAACCGGGCCATCCGCTTCAGGCCGCCCGCGGACACCGACCTCGTGGTCCTGTGGGGCGACGAGACGGCCCTTCCCGCCGCCTCGGCCATCCTCGAATCACTGCCGGCGGGGCTGCGCGTCCTCGCCTGGCTTGAGGTCCACCACGCCGCCGACATCCAGGATCTGGCGACCTCGGCCGACGCCGAGATCACCTGGCTCGTACGGGACGAACTCACCGCCGGGAGTTCCCCGTTGGCCCTCGACGCACTGCGGAACACCCAACTTCCGCCGGCCCGGGCCCCGTACGCCTGGATCGCGGGCGAGTCCGGCCGCGTGAAGGAGCTGCGCCGCCATCTCGTGCGCGAGCGCGGCATCGACCGCAGGCGGGTCACCTTCGTGGGCTACTGGCGGCAGGGTCTGAGCGAGGAGCAACTGCGGGAGCAGGGCGAGTAGTTCGCGGGCACCCGCAGGCGCCTCCCGGCAGTCCGGACCGAGGCGTGCGTCACGAAAGACACAGGTGGGGCGGGGTCGCACGGTTAACTTAGGTTAGGCTAACCTTAGTTGAACGTCGCGACTCCGCCCTTCTCCTGTCCCGCTCGGACTCTCCCCCCGCACGGAGGACCCCCACATGCGCTCGCACCTGCTCAATGACACCACCGCGGACCGGTACCGCCGATCCGTGACCGAAGGGGTCGAGCGGGTGGCGGCCAGACTCGCCACCACCGACCGCCCGTTCACGGGTGTCACGGTCGACGACCTCGCTCCCCGCATCGAGCGGATCGACCTCGACAAGCCCCTGCACGACACCACGGCCGTCCTCGACGAGCTGGAAGAGGTCTACCTCCAGGACGCGATCTACTTCCACCACCCCCGCTACCTCGCCCACCTCAACTGCCCGGTCGTCATCCCGGCCGTGCTCGGCGAGGCCGTCCTGTCCGCCGTCAACTCCTCACTGGACACCTGGGACCAGTCGGCCGGCGGCACCCTCATCGAGCGCAAGCTCATCGACTGGACCAACGAGCGGATCGGCCTCGGCCCTGCCGCCGACGGTGTGTTCACCAGCGGCGGCAGCCAGTCCAACCTCCAGGCCCTGCTGCTGGCCCGCGAGGAGGCCAAGCCCGGCGGGGAGGGCTGGGAGGGCTGGGAGGGCGAGGGAACGAGGGCCGACCTCGGCAGACTGCGGATCTTCGCCTCCGAGGCCGGCCACTTCAGCGTCAAGAAATCGGCCAAACTCCTCGGCCTCGCCCCCGACGCCGTCGTCTCGATCCCCGTCGACCACGACAAGCGCATGCAGACCGTCGCCCTCGCCCACGAGCTGGAGCGCTGCCGGCAGGACGGCCTCGTCCCCATGGCCGTCGTCGCCACCGCGGGCACCACCGACTTCGGCTCCATCGACCCGCTGCCCGAGATCGCGGAGCTGTGCTCCCAGTTCGGCGCCTGGATGCACGTGGACGCGGCCTACGGCTGCGGACTGCTCACCTCGCTGAAGAACCGGGACCGCATCGACGGCATCGAACGGGCCGACTCCGTCACCGTCGACTACCACAAGTCCTTCTTCCAGCCCGTGAGTTCCTCGGCCGTACTGGTCCGCGACGCCACGACCCTGCGCCACGCGACCTACCACGCGGAGTACCTCAACCCGCGCCGCATGGTCCAGGAGCGCATCCCCAACCAGGTCGACAAGTCCCTCCAGACCACCCGCCGCTTCGACGCGCTGAAGCTGTGGATGACGCTGCGCGTCATGGGCGCCGACGGCATCGGCGAACTCTTCGACGAGGTCTGCGACCTGGCCGCCGAGGGCTGGAAACTGCTCGCCGCCGACCCGCGCTTCGACGTCGTCGTGCAGCCCTCGCTGTCCACCCTCGTCTACCGGTACATCCCGGCCGCCGTCACCGACCCCGCCGAGATCGACCGCGCCAACCTGTACGCCCGCAAAGCCCTGTTCGCCTCCGGTGACGCCGTCGTCGCGGGCACCAAGGTCGGCGGACGCCACTACCTGAAGTTCACGTTGCTCAACCCCGAGACCACGACGGACGACATCGCCGCCGTCCTCGACCTGATCGCCGGCCACGCCGAGCAGTACCTGGGAGAGTCCCTTGACCGCGCTTGCTGAATCCACGAACACGACCTACGACTTTGTGGGCATCGGGCTCGGGCCCTTCAACCTCGGCCTCGCCTGCCTGACCGAGCCGATCGCCGAACTCAGCGGCGTCTTCCTGGAGTCGAAGCCCCACTTCGAGTGGCACTCCGGCATGTTCCTGGAGGGTGCGCACCTCCAGACCCCGTTCATGTCTGACCTGGTCACCCTCGCCGACCCGACCTCCCCCTACTCCTTCCTCAACTACCTGAAGGAATCGGGCCGTCTGTACGCGTTCTACATCCGCGAGAACTTCTACCCGCTGCGGGTCGAGTACGACGACTACTGCCGCTGGGCCGCGGACAAGCTGAGCAGCGTCCGCTTCTCCACGACGGTCGCGGAGGTGACGTACGAGGACGAGGTGTACACCGTGCGGACCGAGGCCGGCGAGGTGTTCCGCGCCCGCCACCTGGTCCTCGGCACCGGCACCTCGCCCCATGTCCCGGACTCCTGCGCGGACCTCGGCGGCGACTTCATCCACAACTCCCGCTACACGCAGCACAAGCAAGAGCTCCAGGCCAAGGACTCGATCACCCTGATCGGCAGCGGCCAGTCCGCCGCCGAGATCTTCTACGACCTGCTCGGCGAGATCGACGTCCACGGCTACCGGCTGAACTGGGTGACCCGCTCGCCGCGCTTCTTCCCCCTCGAATACACCAAGCTCACCCTGGAGATGACCTCCCCGGAGTACATCGACTACTTCCACGCGCTGCCCGAGGCGACCCGCTACCGCCTCCAGTCGGAACAGAAGGGCCTGTTCAAGGGCATCGACGGCGAGCTGATCAACGAGATCTTCGACCTGCTCTACCAGAAGAACCTCGGCGGCCCGGTTCCCGC
This sequence comes from Streptomyces sp. NBC_00386, assembly GCF_036063235.1. NCBI lineage: Bacteria > Bacillati > Actinomycetota > Actinomycetes > Kitasatosporales > Streptomycetaceae > Streptomyces > Streptomyces sp. NBC_00386. The sequence continues at coordinate 6,010,443 of NZ_CP107950.1, read as the reverse complement.
CCGGCTCCTCACCAACTCCTCGCTGGAGAGCGCGCGGTACGACCAGGGCACGTACACCCTCGGGTTCCGCCAGCGGGAGCAGGGCAAGGACTACGAGCTGAGCTCGGCGGGCCTGGTGCTGGCCACCGGCTACCGCTACACCGAGCCCGCGTTCCTCGCGCCGGTCCGCGACCGGCTCCGCTACGACACCCAGGGCAACTTCGACGTGGCCCGCAACTACGCCATCGACACCACCGGGCGCGGGATCTTCCTGCAGAACGCGGGCGTCCACACCCACTCGATCACCTCGCCGGACCTCGGCATGGGCCCGTACCGCAACGCGTCCATCATCCGTGAGCTGCTCGGCACCGAGTACTACCCGGTCGAGAAGACCATCGCGTTCCAGGAGTTCGCCATATGACCACCTCCACCGCCATCGGCACGTTCACCGTCCAGCCCCTCGACCCCGTCGAGGACGCGCCGGTGCTGCACCGGTGGGTGACCCACCCCAAGTCCGCCTTCTGGATGATGCAGGAGGCGAAACTGCACGACGTGGAGCGCGAGTACATGGCCATCGCGGCCGGCGAGCACCACGACGCCTACCTCGGACTGCTGGACGGCGAGCCCGTCTTCCTGATGGAGCGCTACGACCCCCGGTACGTCGAACTCGTCGGCCTGTACGAGCCGGAGCCGGGCGATGTCGGCATGCACTTCCTGGTCGCCCCGAGCGACACCCCCGTGCACGGCTTCACCCGGGCCGTGATCACCACGGTGATGGAGCACCTCTTCGCCGACCCGGCGACCGAGCGCGTCGTCGTCGAGCCCGATGTGAGCAACACGGCCGTGCATGCCCTCAACGAGGCCGTCGGCTTCGTGCCCGTGGGGGAGATCCAGAAGCCCGAGAAGAAGGCGCTGCTGAGCTTCTGCACCCGGGAGCAGTTCACGAAGGCGGTGGCCGCGTGAACCTCGCCGAGAGTGTCGCCCACCTGTCCCCCGAGCGCTGGGCCCTCGCCAACCGCCTCCTCGTCCGCAAGGCGCTCGCCGAGTTCGCCCACGAGCGGCTGATCGCCCCGCGGACCCTGCCGGACGGCCGGTACGAGGTCCGCGGCGACGACGGCCTGACGAGCTACCGGTTCACCGCGACCAGGTGGTCCCTCGACCACTGGCAGGTGGCCGCCGAGTCGATCACCCGGCACCGTGACGGCAACGAACTCCCGCTGTCCGCGATCGACTTCTTCGTCGAGCTGAGGAAGTCGCTCGGCCTGAGCGACGAGATCCTGCCCGTCTACCTGGAGGAGATCTCCTCCACCCTCGCGGGCACCTGCTACAAGCTCACCAAGCCGCGGATCCCCGTCCGAGAGCTGGCCGGCTCCGGATTCCAGGCCATCGAGACCGGCATGACCGAGGGGCACCCCTGCTTCGTCGCCAACAACGGGCGGCTGGGCTTCGGTGTGCACGACTACCTCGCCTACGCGCCCGAGACCGCGAGCCCGGTGCGGCTCGTGTGGCTGGCCGCCCACCGCTCACGGGCCGCCTTCACGGCGGGCGTCGGCATCGCGTACGAGTCCTTCATGCGCGACGAGCTGGGCGCGGAGACGGTCGAACGGTTCGACGGGATCCTGCGCGAGCGCGGGCTCGACCCCGAGGACTACCTCCTCATACCCGTCCACCCCTGGCAGTGGTGGAACAAACTGTCGGTGACGTTCGCCGCCGAGGTCGCCCAGCGACGCCTGGTCTGTCTCGGCGAGGGCGACGACGAGTACCTGGCCCAGCAGTCCATCCGGACGTTCTTCAACACGACCAGCCCCGAGAAGCACTATGTGAAGACGGCGCTGAGCGTGCTGAACATGGGCTTCATGCGGGGCCTGTCCGCCGCCTACATGGAGGCGACCCCGGCCATCAACGACTGGCTGGCCCAGCTCGTCGAGAACGACCCGGTGCTGAAGTCGACGGGTCTGTCGATCATCCGTGAGCGGGCGGCCGTCGGCTACCGGCACCTGGAGTACGAGGCGGCCACCGACCGGTACTCCCCGTACCGCAAGATGCTCGCCGCGCTGTGGCGCGAGAGCCCGGTCCCCTCGCTCCAGGAGGGCGAGTCCCTGGCGACGATGGCGTCCCTCGTCCATGTCGACCACGAGGGCGCCTCGTTCGCGGCCGCGCTGATCGAGCGGTCGGGCCTGACGCCGGTGGAGTGGCTGCGCGGCTATCTGCGCGCCTACCTCACCCCGCTCCTGCACAGCTTCTACGCGTACGACCTGGTCTACATGCCGCACGGCGAGAACGTCATCCTCGTCCTGAAGGACGGCGCCGTGCGGCGGGCGGTCTACAAGGACATCGCCGAGGAGATCGCGGTCATGGACCCGCAGGCGGTGCTGCCGCCCGCGGTGGAGCGGATCCGGGTCGAGGTCCCCGAGGACACGAAGCTGCTGTCCATCTTCACGGACGTCTTCGACTGCTTCTTCCGTTTCCTGGCGGCCCAGTTGGCGGACGAGGGCGTCCTCGGCGAGGAGGACTTCTGGCGGACGGTCGCCGAGTCGGTGCGCGCCTACCAGGAGGCGACGCCCGAACTCGAGGACAAGTTCCGGCAGTACGACCTGTTCGCGCCCGAGTTCGCGCTGTCCTGCCTCAACCGGCTCCAGCTGCGCGACAACCGGCAGATGGTCGACCTGGCGGACCCGTCGGGCGCGCTCCAGCTCATCGGCACCCTGAAGAACCCGATCGCCGGGTTCTGAGCACCGGGCTCCTGGTGCGTTCCAGGAGCCCCCGAGACGGGCGGGCGCCCCGGAGACGGTCCTCCGGGGCGCCCGTCGGCATTCCGTCTAGCCCGCGGGCCAGGGGACCTGGGGCGAGCGGTAGTAGCCGATGCCCAGGGCGTCCCAGCGGGGCGCCTGGGCGGCGAGGCGCACCTTGTAGGTGTCCCAGTCGTGCGTCGAGGCGGGGGACCAGCCGAGTTCGGCGGCCCCGGGCAGCCTCGGGAAGGCCATGACGTCGATGTCCGCGGAGCTCTGGATCGTCTCCGTCCACAGCGGCGCCTCGACGCCCCTGACGGCCGAGGCGGGCACCCCGGGAAGGTAGCTGCCCGGGTCCCAGTCGTAGGCCCGCCGCACCTCCACCAGACCGGCCCAGTCCTGGCCGAGCGGGGTGTCGGCGGTGTACTTCATGTCAAGGTAGAGCCGGTCCGCGGGCGACAGCACGAGCCCGGTCCCGTTCCGCGCGGCCTCGGCGACCTGCGCCTTCTCCTCGGCACCGGTGTCGTCGAGACCCCAGTACTGCGCGAGGGCGCCCGCCGCCGGGGTGGCCCCGGTCAGCTGGTGCCAGCCCATCACCTTCTTGCCGTACTTGGCGACCAGCGGCTGCACCTTGTCCATGAAGGTCACGTAGTCGGCGTGGCTGGTGGAGTGTGCCTCGTCGCCGCCGATGTGGAGGTACCCGCCGGGGGTGAGCGCGGCCAGCTCCCGGATCACGTCGTCCACGAAGGCGTACGTCAGCGGCTTGCCCACGCACAGCGAGCTGAAGCCGACCTCGGTACCGGTGTAGAGCGGCGGCGCGACCCCGTCGCAGTTCAGTTCGGCGTACGAGGCGAGGGCGGCGTTGGTGTGCCCGGGCATGTCGATCTCCGGGACGACCTCCAGATGGCGCGAGGCGGCGTACCGGACGATCTCGCGGTAGTCCGCCTTGGTGTAGAAGCCGCCCGGTCCGCCGCCGACCTCGGTGGAACCGCCGTGGGCCGCCAGCCTCGGCCAGGAGTCGACGGCGATGCGCCAGCCCTGGTCGTCGCTCAGGTGCAGATGCAGCTTGTTGACCTTGTAGAGCGCGAGTTCGTCGATGTAGCGCTCGACCTGGGCGACGGTGAAGAAGTGCCGGGAGACATCGAGCATGGCGCCGCGGTAGGCGTAGCGCGGGGTGTCCCTGATGGTGCCGCCGGCGATCAGCCAGGGGCCTCGCTGTACGGACTTCCTCTCGACGGCGGCGGGCAGCAGCTGACGCAGGGTCTGGACGCCGTGGAAGAGGCCCGCGGGCCTGCCGGCCGTGATGGTGACGCCCGAGGCGCCGCTGTCGAGCCGGTAGCCCTCGTCACCCAGTCCCTTGCCGCCGAGCCGGAGCCGGATCGCTCCCGCGCCGTGCGAGCCGACCGGCAGCCGGTAGCCGGTCGAGGGCCGCAGGATGCCGGCGAGGTACTCGCCGACAGCGCGGGCCGCGCGCGAGTCGTCGACGCGGATGCGGGTGTCACCGGTGATGCGGTACGGGGCTCCGCCCGGCTCGACGGAGGCGGGGGCCGGGACGACGCGGCCCAGCGGGGTGGCGGTCCCGGTGTGCGGTGCCGCGCCGACGAGGGAGAAGCCGGCCGTCGCCACGAGCAGCAGCGTACCGAGAAGGCGGGGCGTTCTGTGGTGCTGTCTCACATGCGCTCCCTTCGGTGCCCGGCGAAAATCCCGGCCCGTCCTCGGCCTCGTTCTTTCGCCGTGCCCTTCGATCTGGTCGAGACCTCTGATTGGTCGAGACCACTCTGCCGCAGACGGGGTGGAACAATCCCCCGCATGGCGGAAATCATCCAGCGGGACGGCACGTGGATCTTCGACGGCGACACTCTGCGACTGACGCCGGGGCGGGACAAGAACGTCAGCCTGCTGCGCCGGACCCTGGGTGAACTCACCGTGCCGCTCGGCGCGTTGGCGGGTGTCTCGCTGGAGCAGGGAAAGAAGGCCGGGCGGCTCAGGCTCCGGCTGCGCGACGGCGCCGACCCGCTGCTCCAGGCGACCGGCGGCAAGCTCGCGGAGCCGAACGACCCGTATCAGCTCACGGTGGAGGCCGATCGTCTCGGGGTCGCCGAGTACCTCGTGGACGAGGTGCGGGGCGCACTGCTCCTCGACCAGGTCCCGACCGGTCCGGTCGACGGCTATCTGGTGCCCGGCCCGGCGGTGCCGCTGTCCGCGTCCGCGGGTGACGGTACGGCGAGCTTCGACGGCGAGCGCGTACGTCTGGAGTGGAACTGGAAGACGGAGGAGGCGAAGTCCGCGGCGGGTGCCCGGACGCTCGCGCTCGTGGACATAACGGCCGTCGAGTGGCGGCCCGCGGCCGGGCTGGAGAACGGCTGTCTGCGCTTCACCGTGCGCGGCGCCGACACCAAGGCGCCGCCGAAGTACGACCCCAACTCCGTGGAGCTGTGGGGCTTCAAGCGGGACCCGCTGATGGCGCTGGTCGCGGCGGCCGTGCAGGCGAGGCTGCCGCATCCGGCGGCGGCGGTGGAGGACCGTCCCGCCGAGGAGCCGGACGGGGTCCCGGCCCTGGGGCCGGGGCCCGAGGCCGACCACGACGCCCTCCTGCGCAGGCTGCGCGAACTGGGCGAGCTGCACAAGGAGGGCGTCCTGACGGACGAGGAGTTCGCCCTGGCCAAGCAGGCGGTCCTCAAACGCCTGTAGAAACAGGCGGGCGAGGACCGCCGCGCGGGGGCCGGCCGCCGGTCAGGGAGGCGGTACGCCCCGCCTTCCGGGCGTACCTGGTTCCTGGGGGCCGGCGGTACCCGGCGCGTCCGGGCAGGGGCCCGGGGGCTACTTGGCCCGGCGCGCGATCGTGAAGTGGTCGACCTCCGCACCGGTCTCGGCGATACCGCGGACCTTCAGCGTGGCCAGGCGTCCCTTCGGGGCCGGCTGGACGTCGACGCGCAGGAACGAGTAGTTGAGGTAGCGCACGCGCGACCAGGCGACCGTCTCGTTCTGCCTGCCCTCCTTCAGGTTGACGAAGGAGGCGACGGACTCGACCTCGTTCTCCTTGCCCTCGTAGGACTCCGGGGCGCTGAACGCGTACAGGCTGCGGCCGGCCGCGCCCGCCGTCACGTACACGACACCGTCGGTCTCGGTGTACGCCGTGCCGCCGATCGGCAGCTTCTTGGTGACGGCGTTCGCCTTGATGACGTCCGTGCGCTCGTACTGGTGGTTGTGGCCGTTGATCACCAGGTCGACGGTGTACTTCTCGAACAGCGGCACCCACTCCTGTCGCACGCCCCCCTCCGAGGCGTGCGCCGTGGAGGTGCAGTACGCGCAGTGGTGGAAGAAGATCACGACGAAGTCGATGTCCCGCGCGGCGCGGTACTTCTTGAGCTGCGCCTCCAGCCACTTGGTCTGGGTGCCGCCCGAGATGCCGAGGTTGGCCGGGATCTCGAAGGACACGTCGTTGGCGTCGAGCGAGATGATCGCCGTGTTGCCGTGGACGAAGGAGTAGACGCCGGGCAGGTTGGCCTTGTCGGGGCCGTTGTCCGGAAGCGTCCAGCGGGCCTCCTCACCGCCGTAGCCGTTGGGCGAGTACCAGGCCTCCATGTCGTGGTTGCCGTACGCCGGCATCCACGGGACCTGCTTGGCGACCGTCTCGGTCTGGGCGAGGAACTGGTCCCAGATGCGCGAGTCGAAGCCGGTGTCGGCGGTCTTGCCCTGGCCCGCCGGGTCCGCGTACGCGATGTCGCCGGCGTGCAGGTGGAAGGCGGGGTTCTGGGCGAGCAGCAGGGCGTCGTTGGCGAGGCCGTGGTAGCCGACGCCCTCGTCGCCGAAGGCGGTGAAGGTGAAGGGCTCGGCGCGGTCGGGCGCGGTGGTGAAGGTGCCGAGCGTGCCGAGGAGGTGCGGCTGGGCGGGGTCGAAGCCCGCGTGGCCGACGCCGTAGTAGTACGTCTTCCCGGGGCGCAGGTGGGTGAGTTTGGCGTGCAGGTAGTACTGGGTGTGGTCGCCGCTCGCGCCCACGCCGGCCGGGGTGTAGAGGGTGCGGACCTCGGCGTCGATCTTGCGGGAGAGGTCCCAGGGGTGGGCCCCGATGCGGATGTAGGGCTTGGCGACCGCGGCCGGCACCTGCCAGGAGACGGTCATCTCGGTGCGCGGGTCGTTGCCGAAGGCGAGGTGGCGGCCGAAGGGGGCGACGAGCGCGCCGTCGACCTTCTCCGCCGAGGCCGGGGCGGAGGTCCGCTGCGCCGGGGCGGCGGCCTGTGCGACGCCGGGCACGAAGGCGCCGCCCGCGACGGCGCCGAGGGTCACGGCGCCGCCTCTGATCATGTTGCGCCGCGAGAACTTGGCGCGAAGGTACTCGTGCTGCTCGGCCATGGTCATCTTCTCGGCGAGCCGCTCGGGTACGCCCATGCGTGGAATGTCCATGGTTCCAGAAGTTGCTCCGGGCAATCGACGGGACGCAAGACGCCGGATGGACAGCCTGCAAACAGCACACCATGAGAGATTCAACAAGCACTTGCCCGATATCGGGCAGGATTCTTGCGAATCGTCTTCCGGTACCTCAGGATCAACGGGTGCACGACGAACTCGTTGATCATTTGACGCGGTCGACCCCCCTGAACCGGGGTGAGGCGCTGCGGGTGATCCAGGACGTTCTCGCCTATTTCGACGAGACGACCCAGGAGTTCGTCCGCCGCCGCCACCGCGAGCTCCAGGCCCAGGGCCTGGTGAACGAGTCGATCTTCGAACGGATCGAGGCGGACCTGAAATATCGCGCGGTCGCACCGCCGGAGCTCACGCTCAGGCAGCTCCGCCGCATCGTCTATGGCTGAGGGAATCTACCTGTATGTGCGGAATCGTCGGATACATCGGCAGGCGTGATGTGACCCCGCTGCTCCTCGAAGGCCTTCAGCGCCTGGAGTACCGCGGCTACGACTCGGCGGGCATAGTCGTGACCTCCCCCAAGTCGGCCGGCCTGAAGATGGTCAAGGCCAAGGGCCGGGTCCGCGATCTGGAGGCCAAGGTCCCCAAGCGCTTCGCCGGCACCACGGGCATCGCCCACACCCGCTGGGCCACGCACGGCGCCCCCTCCGACGAGAACGCGCACCCCCACATGTCCGCCGACAGCAAGGTCGCGGTCGTCCACAACGGCATCATCGACAACGCCTCCGACCTGCGCAAGAAGCTCGAGGCCGACGGCGTCGAGTTCCTCTCCGAGACCGACACCGAGGTCCTCACCCACCTCGTCGCCCGCTCCCAGCAGGAGAAGCTGGAGGACAAGGTCCGCGAGGCGCTGCGCGTCATCGAGGGCACCTACGGCATCGCGGTCATGCACGCCGACTTCCCCGACCGCATCGTGGTGGCGCGAAACGGCTCCCCCGTCGTGCTCGGCATCGGCGAGAAGGAGATGTTCGTCGCCTCGGACATCGCCGCCCTGGTCACCCACACCCGCCAGATCGTCACGCTGGACGACGGCGAGATGGCCACGCTCAAGGCCGACGACTTCCGTACGTACACCACCGAGGGCACGCGGACGACGTCCGAGCCCACCACCGTGGAGTGGGAGGCCGCGTCGTACGACATGGGCGGCCACGACACCTACATGCACAAGGAGATCCACGAGCAGGTCGAGGCCGTGGACCGCGTGCTGCGCGGCCGCATCGACGACCGGTTCTCGACGGTCCACCTCGGCGGCCTGAACCTGGACGCCCGCGACGCGCGCGCCGTGCGCCGCGTGAAGATCCTCGGCTGCGGCACCTCGTACCACGCGGGCATGATCGGTGCCCAGATGATCGAGGAGCTGGCCCGTATCCCCGCGGACGCCGAGCCGGCCTCCGAGTTCCGCTACCGCAACGCGGTCGTCGACCCCGACACCCTGTACATCGCGGTCTCCCAGTCCGGTGAGACGTACGACGTCCTCGCTGCCGTGCAGGAGCTCAAGCGCAAGGGCGCGCGGGTCCTCGGCGTGGTCAACGTCGTCGGTTCGGCGATCGCCCGCGAGGCGGACGGCGGCATGTACGTGCACGCGGGCCCCGAGGTCTGCGTCGTCTCGACGAAGTGCTTCACCAACACCACCGTCGCCTTCGCGCTGCTCGCCCTGCACCTCGGCCGCACCCGCGACCTGTCGGTCCGCGACGGCAAGCGGATCATCGAGGGCCTGCGCAAGCTCCCCGCCCAGATCGCCGAGATCCTGGAGCAGGAGGACGAGATCAAGAAGCTGGCCGAGCAGTACGCCGAGGCCCGCTCGATGCTCTTCATCGGCCGCGTCCGGGGCTACCCGGTGGCCCGCGAGGCCTCGCTGAAGCTCAAGGAGGTCTCGTACATCCACGCCGAGGCGTACCCGGCCTCCGAGCTCAAGCACGGTCCGCTGGCGCTCATCGAGCCGGCGCTCCCCACCGTCGCGATCGTCCCCGACGACGACCTGCTGGAGAAGAACCGCGCCGCCCTGGAGGAGATCAAGGCCCGCAGCGGCCAGATCCTCGCCGTCGCGCACCGGCACCAGGAGAAGGCCGACCAGACGATCGTCGTCCCGAAGAACGAGGACGAGCTCGACCCGATCCTGATGGGCATCCCGCTCCAACTCCTCGCCTACCACACGGCGCTGGCGCTCGGCCGGGACATCGACAAGCCGCGCAACCTCGCCAAGTCGGTCACCGTCGAGTAGTCACCACCGGGCGGCGGTCCGCCGCCCCTTCGTCGCCACGCAAGTCCCTTGCCGGCGGCCGGACATGAACGATCCCCGTGCGCACCACCCGCGCACGGGGATCGTTCTTCGAGGGGCCGGAGCCGCCCAATACCCCGGCCCGCGCCGAGGTCAGCCGGTGGCCGTCACCCCCCGGCCGGCGGCGCGTCGCGGAAGCGCGGTGGGCCAGTGGGCGAGAGCCGCGGTGGCCGCGTACCAGGCGACCGCGCCGGCCGCGACGGCGAACCAGCCGCCGGCCTTGCCCAGGCCGGTGCTGTCCGCGAAACGGCCGACGGCGAGGAGCAGCAGGGAGACGAAGAACAGTCCGTAGGTGCCCTGGCCGAGGGTGCCCCCGCCCGCGAGGGCGAGCGAGAGCACGACGAGTGCGAAGAGCAGCAGGAAGAGTCCCGCCGCGTTGTCGGAGACCTGGCCGCCGGCCGAGACGGCCCAGGTGAACCAGAGGGCCCCGAGTCCCGTGAAGGCCGTGCCGTCGGCCGTGTCACGGTCGCGGAAGGCGAGCAGACCGGCGACGAACAGTGCGACGCCGCCTACGTAGTGGGCCAGTGACACGGCGTCGGCCGCCGTCACCCCGTCGATCAAGTCGGTGTACCCGAGGCCGAAGGCCAGCAGGGTCACGCCGAGCGCGAGTCTTCCTACGATGGTGGTGGTGCTTCCCGCAGAGACGTCGTTGTCCACGGCGGGCTCCCTTCATGCCTGTGCAGTTGTGCTGCGCCGTACCGGTCGCCGCGTAGGACCGGCGTCCCGTATATGCCCTTCACAAAGGCACAAACACCTCTACGCGCCGGTAGGTTCACTCACCGCACAGAGAACGCCGCCGGTCGCGCGCGGCGCGGCCGGACCGCCCCGTAAGGGACGGGGCGTCAGGGAATGACGATGACAGGGCGCTTGGCGCGCTTGGCGAGCCGTCCCGCGACCGAGCCGAAGATGCGCCCGACGATGCCGTGCGTGGATCCCACGACTATCGCGTCCGCCTCGTACTCCCGGCCCACTTCCTCGAGTTCGTGGCAGATGTCGCCGCCGCGCTCGACCAGGATCCAGGGCACCTCGGAGAGGTATTCGGCGCAGGCGAGTTCGAGACCCAGCACCTCGGTGCGGTGGTCCGGGACGTCGACGAAGACAGGCGGCTCGCAGCCCGCCCACACCGTGGTGGGCAGCCGGTTGGCCACATGGACGATGATCAGGCCGGAGCCCGAGCGGTGCGCCATCCCGATCGCGTAGGCGAGGGCACGCTCGCTGGACGTCGAGCCGTCGAAACCGACGACGACGCCGTGCTTGAAAGCGGGATCGCAGGAGTGGCGGGGTTCTTCCGCCGCCAGGGGCTCGGCCGCCGTGGGATCGGCGAGCGGGCGCTTGCGGTCCGCGGGATCGAAGAATTCGTGACCGGCCATGGGTGTCTCGGCGTTTGGATCCTCGTGGTGGGGACGACAACGAACGGCAGAGCTGTGTCTGGGAAACATCTTCCCAACCCCATACCCCCAAGGGTACGGCGGCACGCCTCCTCTGCCCAGATCCCGCGCGCCTTACGCGGCATTCCAGGGAGCATGCACGAGAGGGTGCCCGTAACGCAATGGTTGCTGCCCTGTACAGGTGGTTTGCGCAGGGCCCCCTGTGAATTTGCACCGGCTCCCCGGGAACGGGGAGTCCGTCGGCGGACGGGGCCGGGCCGCCCCCTTCCGGACGCACACCCCCGCGGGCCGGGCAGTGACCGGCGGGTCGAACACGCGTTGAACCGGTCGCAGCCGCCGCGGAGAAGGCACGCCATGGAGATCACATGCCGTGCGGAGCGCGGAGAACACCGGAGCGCCAGGGAGCAGAACGTGTCCGGACCCGACACCGCCCCCCGCTCCTCCACACCCTTCGTACCCTCCGCCCCACCGGCCCGCCCCGCCCGTTCCGCGTCGCCCGCGGCACCCCCCGGAGCGCGACCCGGATCACACTCCGGATCGCGATCGGGAACATGCTCCGGTTCGCGCCCCCCGGCTCCTCCCGCGCCGGACCCGGTGAGCGACGTGGTCCGCTGGGCGGCCTTCAGCTGCGTCCTGGTCCCGGTGGTTCTCCTCTGGTGCGGCAGCTCGCTCGCCGGCGCGGCCGGTACGGCGCTGGGTCTCGCGGCCGTGACGGGAGTCTGTGTGATCCTGCTGCGCCAGTCCGAGCGGGGGGCGGCGCTCCTGGCCGACGAGCAGCGGAGCACGTCACGCCCGCGCCGACGCGTCCCGCGGCAGCGCGGACGGCACGGGAGGACCTGCACGGGGAGTACGGGAGCCACGGGGATCACGGGGTACGGGAGCGGAGCGGGCCCGAGGGTCGTCCCATGGGGCGGAAGCGGCACGGGAGTTCACCGAGGCGCTCGTCACACTGGGGGGAGCAAGTCGGTCGACTGACCGGTTTGCGCGTACACCTACGCTTCTTTTCAGCCAACTTCCGGCAGTGGCACATCCCTTGCTCGAACGACCCCCCAACCCCCGTTCGACCTGCACCTAAAGGGGTACGGAGGCCGCGCGCACCCTATGTGGATTGGCCACTGCCACGAGGCGCACTTCCCTGCGGCGCCCACGAGTGCAACGCTTCGTGATCGAATGCTTCACGCCAAGTTGCCATGTCGACATTCTGCGGAGTACCGAACTGGTCACCCTGGCGTGACGGGACACAGTAGATTCGATCTTGTCTTACGGCGGGGGACTCGTGCAGGACCGAGGGGAAACGTGCAGGAGCGACACAACCGAGGAGCCGCGACCACCGAGGGGGGCTTAGCAGGATGAGCCACGACTCCACTGCCGCGCCGGAAACCGCGGCCCGGAAACTGTCCGGGCGACGCCGCAAGGAGATCGTCGCGGTGCTGCTGTTCAGCGGCGGCCCCATTTTCGAGAGTTCCATTCCGCTGTCGGTGTTCGGGATTGACCGCCAGGACGCCGGCGTGCCGCGCTACCGCCTTTTGGTGTGTGCCGGCGAGGAAGGCCCGCTGCGGACCACAGGGGGCCTGGAACTCACCGCACCACATGGCCTGGAAGCGATCTCCAGGGCAGGCACGGTCGTCGTGCCCGCCTGGCGGTCGATCACCTCGCCACCACCGGAGGAGGCGCTCGACGCACTGCGCCGTGCCCATGAGGAAGGCGCCCGCATAGTCGGGCTGTGCACCGGCGCCTTCGTGCTCGCCGCGGCCGGCTTGCTGGACGGCCGTCCGGCGACCACCCACTGGATGTACGCGCCGACGCTGGCCAAACGCTATCCGTCGGTGCACGTCGACCCCCGCGAGCTCTTCGTGGACGACGGCGACGTCCTGACATCGGCGGGTACGGCGGCCGGAATCGATCTCTGTCTCCACATCGTGCGGACGGACCACGGCAACGAGGCGGCCGGCGCGCTCGCCCGGCGTCTGGTGGTCCCGCCGCGGCGCAGCGGAGGCCAGGAGCGCTATCTCGACCGGTCACTGCCGGAGGAGATCGGCGCCGACCCCCTCGCGGAGGTCGTCGCCTGGGCGCTGGAGCATCTCCACGAGCAGTTCGACGTCGAGACGCTGGCGGCTCGCGCCTACATGAGCCGCCGCACCTTCGACCGCCGGTTCCGCTCGCTCACGGGAAGCGCTCCCCTGCAGTGGCTGATCACTCAGCGCGTACTGCAGGCGCAGCGCCTCCTGGAGACGTCCGACTACTCGGTGGACGAGGTCGCGGGCCGCTGCGGCTTCCGTTCGCCGGTCGCGCTGCGGGGCCACTTCCGGCGGCAGCTGGGTTCGTCCCCGGCCGCGTACCGGGCGGCGTACCGCGCCCGCAGGCCGCAGGCCGAGCGGACCGCGGATCCGGACGGCCCTTCGGGTCCGGTCGGACCGCCGACGTCACTGCACCAGGAGCACTCGGGCCCGGTCCCGATGCAGACCCGCCGCACCGCGGCGGCCGGCCTGGGCGCGGCGGCGTCGCTCTCCGCGGAGGCGATGCGGGAACGGGCGGAGCTGTACGCCACGGGCAGGCCGAGCCTGCCCGGACAGCGCAGCGCGCCGTAGGTCCGGCGGCAGCCGGCAGGACACGCGGGGCCCGCACCTTCGGGTGCGGGCTCCTTCGCATGCGGACCTCTTCACCCGCGGGCCCGGACCCGGTGCGATGCGCCGCCCCGGCGGGGCGCACGGGCGGGTCCGCCGGAGGGAGGCTGGCCGTAGGGTGAGACGCATGAACGATCGCATGGTGTGGATCGACTGCGAGATGACAGGACTCTCGCTGTCGGAAGACGCGCTCATCGAAGTGGCCGCGCTGGTCACCGACTCTGAGCTGAACGTGCTCGGCGAAGGGGTGGACATCGTGATCCGCCCGCCGGACACGGCCCTGGAGACGATGCCGGACGTGGTGCGCCAGATGCACACGGCCTCCGGCCTGCTGGAGGAGCTCGCCGGGGGCACGACCCTGGCGGACGCCGAGGAGCAGGTCCTCTCCTACGTACGTGAACACGTCAAGGAGCCGGGCAAGGCCCCGCTCTGCGGGAACTCCGTCGGAACGGACCGCGGTTTCCTGCTGCGCGACATGCCGACGCTGGAGGACTACCTCCACTACCGCATCGTGGACGTGTCCTCCGTCAAGGAGCTGGCCCGCCGCTGGTACCCCCGGGCGTACTTCAACAGCCCGGAGAAGAACGGCAACCACCGCGCCCTGGCCGACATCCGCGAGTCCATCGCCGAGCTCCGCTACTACCGCGAGGCGATCTTCGTCCCGCAGCCCGGCCCGGACTCTGACACCGCCCGCACCATCGCGGCCAAGCACGTCCTGCCCACCGAATAGGCCTTTGACGGGGCCCGGATGGGCCCCGGAAAAAGCTGTGCGCGAGCACCCCTTCAGACCCTGTACACTTTTTCTCGGCCGGTCAGGAGAAACACGAAGACCGGACATGGTGGGTGTAGCTCAGTTGGTAGAGCACCTGGTTGTGGTCCAGGTGGCCGCGGGTTCAAGTCCCGTCACTCACCCTGAGCGATCAGCCGGTGACCTGTTGAACAGGTCACCGGCTGATTGCGTTCCCGGACCCCGCGGCCCGTACGCTCCCCTGGTGTCCCACCCCACGAAGCCCCTCGCCACCACCCGGCTCGATCTCCTCCCGTTGCGGGCCGAGCACGCCGAGGAGATGGCCGCGGTACTGGCCGATCCGGCGTTGCACGCGTTCATCGGCGGGACGCCGGACACTCCACAGGCGTTGCGGGTCCGGTACGAGCGCCTCGTCGCGGGCTCTCCGGATCCGGACGTCCTCTGGTGCAACTGGGTACTGCGGGAGCGGGCCCTGGGATGCCTGGTGGGGACGGTGCAGGCGACCGTCTCGAAAGAGACCGCGGAGGTCGCCTGGGTCGTGGGCACACCCTGGCAGGGCCGGGGATACGCGGTGGAGGCGGCGAGGTCACTGGTCCGGCATGCGGTCCGGGCGTTCCCCGTCCGCACGGTCGTGGCCCATGTGCACCCCGCTCACCACGCCTCGGCCGCCGTCGCCGCGGCCGCGGGACTCACCGCGACCGCCGAACTCCAGGACGGCGAGGTCCGCTGGGAGCTGACGGTACGACGGTGACCCCACCCGTTTCCGGGCCGGACGGCGAGGTCCGCCGGGAGCTGACGGTACGACGGTGACCCCACCCCGTCCCTGGCGTGAGGCACGGAACCGGAACGGTCCGACGGACGGCACCCCTGAGCCGCCGTCCGGCGTCGCGGGGCCTCCGTGCGGCACCGCGAGGGTGCCCTCCGGGCGAAGCCGCCCCGGAGGCCGGCTCCGAGAGCCGCCCCTCGCACGCCTCAGGACGAGGCCCGCACCACCAGTTCCGCGGGCAGCACCAGCTGACGCTTCTCCAGCCCCCGGGAGGCCACGGGCCGGCGGTCCGCGATCTCTCCGAGGAGGAGGTCGATCATGGCCCGGCCCATCTCCTCGATGGGCTGGCGGACGCTGGTCAGGGGCGGATCCATGTGACGGGCTATGGCGGAGTCGTCGTAGCCGATGAGCGCCACGTCGTCCGGGATGCGCCGGCCGCTCTCGCGCAGCACCTGCCGGGCACCCGCCGCCATGACGTCGGAGCCGGCGAAGACCGCGTCGAGGTCGGGGAAGCGCTCCAGCAGCAGGGTCATGGCGCGCCGGCCCCCTTCCTCGGTGAAGTCGCCGGGGACGATCAGCCGGTCGTCCACCTCGCGGCCGGCGTCCCGCAGACCCTGGCGGTAGCCGTCGACGCGTCGCTGGGCGCCGTAGACGTCCATACGGCCGGCGAGGTGGCCGATTCTGCCGCGGCCCCGGGAGACGAGATGTTCCACGGCCGCGCGCCCGCCGCCGTAGTTGTCGGAGTCCACCGACGGAAGCGTCTCCTCCGCCGAGCGCCGGCCGCTGATCACGGCCGGGATCTCCAACTGGGAGAGCAGGTCGGGGAGCGGGTCGTCGGCGTGCACCGAGACCAGCAGGACGCCGTCCACGCGGTGCGCCGCCAGATACTGGGCCAGGCGCTGCCGCTCCCGGTCGCTTCCCGCGAATATCAACAGCAACTGCATCTCGGTCTCGGAGAGTTCGGCACCGACACCGCGCAGCATGTCCGAGAAGTACGGTTCCGCGAAGAAACGCGTCTCCGGTTCGGGGACGACCAGGGCGATCGCGTCCGTGCGGTTGGCCGCGAGGGCGCGGGCCGCCGTGTTCGGAACATATCCGAGCTCCGCGACCGCCGCCTCGACCGCCGCCCGGGTCGCGTCGCTGACCCGCGGGGAGCCGTTGATCACCCGGGAGACCGTGCCACGGCCCACTCCCGCGCGCGCGGCCACCTCTTCGAGGGTCGGCCGCCCACCGCTGCGGCCCCGCGCTCCGTGGACTGCCATGGCCTCCGCCTCCCGTTGAAACCAAGTTGGCCTGGAATCTAACAGCCTCGTCCGGCGAGGCTCGCGCCGCTGGGCCGCCGCCCAGGAGGCGTCACCTCGCGAACCCGCCGCCCTTCGGGCACCGGACGCACCATGAGACGCTTCCGGCCATGTGGCGGAATGACATCTTCAGCTAACAGGCCGATAACTGAACGCATCTCTCCGCTCCTTCACCCTTGACACCCCCGCCGGAACCGACGACTCTTCAACACATCACCTGTGGGAGCGCTCCCACAGTACCTGACACATACACATCCCGCACGTTCCCCGCCCGAGCCGCAGCGAGAAACAACGGGCGCCACCAATGCAGTTGGCCGGGGGGTCGGCACGTCAGGCAACAGGAGGACGCAATGCGCACGAGTACCCGCCGGTCCCGCAGGCTGGGGGCCATCGCGGTCGTCGCCGCGCTGGCTACGGGACTGCTGGCCGGCTGTTCCAGCGACCCGGACAACGGCTCGTCGGACAACAACGGTGGAAGCGGCAAGGGCAAGACGACCCTGACCATAGGCACCTTCGGCGTCTTCGGATACAAGCAGGCCGGCCTCTACGACGAGTACATGAAGCAGCACCCCGACATCTCCATCAAGGAGAACGTCACCACCCGTACCGACGTCTACTGGCCCAAGACGCTCACGCGTCTCCAGGCCGGCTCCGGCACCGACGACATCCAGGCGATCGAGGTCGGCAACATCACCGAGGCCGTCCAGACCCAGGCCGACAAGTTCGTCGACCTCGGCAAGGAGGTCGACAAGTCGCAGTTCCTGCCCTGGAAGGTGTCCCAGGCCACCACCAAGGACGGCAAGACCATCGCGCTCGGCACCGACATCGGCCCGATGGCGATCTGCTACCGCAAGGACCTCTTCGAGAAGGCCGGTCTGGAGACCGACCGCACCAAGCTCGCCGAGCAGTGGAAGGGCGACTGGGCGAAGTACGTCGCGCTGGGCAAGGACTACATGAAGAAGGCGCCGAGCGGCACCAAGTTCGTGGACTCCGCCTCCTCGGTCTACAACGCGGCCCTCGGTGGCGAGAGCCAGCGGTACTACGACAAGGACGGCAACGTCATCTGGGACAAGTCCACGGGCGTGAAGAAGTCCTGGAACACCGCGATGACCGTGGCGACCAGCAACATGTCGGCGAAGCTGAAGCAGTTCGACCCGACGTGGGACCAGGGCTTCGCCAAGGGCTCGTTCGCGACCGTGGCCTGCCCCGCCTGGATGATGGGCTACATCCAGGAGAAGTCCGGTGACTCGGGCAAGGGCAAGTGGGACGTGGCCGCCGCGCCGACCGCGGCCAACTGGGGCGGCTCGTTCATCGGTGTGCCGGTGGCGGGCAAGCACCAGAAGGAGGCCATCGCGCTGGCCAAGTGGCTGACCGCGCCCGAGCAGCAGGCGAAGGTCTTCGCCAAGCAGGCGAGCTTCCCGTCGACCCCGTCGGCCTACTCGACCCTGACGCCGGCCGCCGCCACCACGGAGTACTTCTCCAACGCGCCGATCACGCAGATCTTCGGTGACTCGGCGAAGACCATCCCGGTCCAGTACTTCGGTACCAAGGACCAGCCGATCAACACCGCGATCTCCGACGTCGGCATCCTCCAGGTCGAGCAGAAGGGCAAGTCCCCCGACCAGGGCTGGAGCGCGGCAAAGGCTGAGATCAAGGACGTGCTCGGCCAGTGACCAGCTCCAAGCAGGCTCTCGCGCACCCCGCGACGAGCGCCGACGCCGCGCCCGGCTCTCAGCCGGGCGCGGCCCGGGGCGCTCAGGGTCGCGGTACGCCGCCGCAGGACCCGGGGTCCTGGCGCAGTCGGCTGTACCGCTGGGACATGAAGGCGTCGCCGTACGCATTCATCGCCCCCTTCTTCATCGTCTTCGGGGCCTTCGGGCTCGTACCGCTGCTCTACACGGCCTGGTACTCGCTGCACAATGTGCAGCTTTCCGGTCTCGACCACCAGACCTGGGCCGGTCTGGACAACTACAAGAACCTGCTGTCCTCGGAGTTCTTCTGGAACGCCCTGGGGAACACCTTCACCATCGGTGTGATCTCCACGGTGCCGCAGCTGCTGATGGCGATCGGCATCGCCCACCTGCTCAACTACCGGCTCCGCGGCTCGACCGTGTGGCGGGTCGTGATGCTCACCCCGTACGCCACCTCGGTGGCGGCGGCGACGCTGGTCTTCACGCTGCTGTACTCGTGGGACGGCGGCATGATCAACTGGCTGCTGCACTTCGTCGGGGTGGACCCGATCAACTGGCGCGAGTCCGACTGGGGCGGTCAGTTCGCCGTCTCCTCGATCGTGATCTGGCGGTGGACCGGCTACAACGCGCTGATCTATCTCGCGGCGATGCAGGCGATCCCCACGGACCTGTACGAGTCGGCCGCCCTCGACGGCGCCGGCCGCTGGCAGCAGTTCCGCCACGTGACGATCCCCATGCTGCGGCCGACGATCCTGTTCACGGTCGTCGTGTCCACGATCGGCGCGACCCAGCTCTTCGGTGAACCGCTCCTGTTCGGCGGGGTCAGCGGCTCGAAGGGCGGCTCCGCGCACCAGTACCAGACGCTCGGCCTGTACATGTACGACCAGGGCTGGAACATCGGCAACCTCGGCAAGGCGTCGGCGATCGCATGGACGATGTTCCTGATCCTGCTGATCATCGCCGCGATCAACCTGCTGATCACCCGACGGCTGAGGAAATCCCAATGACCACGACTGAACTGACCGCCTCCCCGGCAGACGCGAGGCCGACCCCGGACAAGCGCGAGCCCGGACGCCGCCGGGTGCTCGGCGCGGGCAAGCAGCTCCACGCGGGTCCGGTCACCTATCTCGTCCTGATCGTGTTCGCGCTGGTCTCGCTCGCACCGCTGGTCTGGACGGCCGTCGCGGCCTCGCGCAACAACACCCGGCTGGCGCAGTCTCCGCCGCCGCTGTGGTTCGGCGGGAACCTGTTCAAGAACCTCGAGGCCGCGTGGGAGCAGGCCGGGCTCGGCACCGCGATGGTCAACTCCACGATCGTCGCCGGGACCATCACCGTCGGCACGGTCGTGTTCTCCACGCTCGCCGGATTCGCCTTCGCCAAGCTGCGGTTCAAGTTCTCCGGACTTCTGCTGCTGCTGACCATCGGCACGATGATGATCCCGCCGCAGCTCGCCGTCGTGCCGCTGTATCTGTGGATGAGCGACCTGGGCTGGTCCAACCAGCTCCAGACGGTCATCCTGCCCACCCTGGTGAGCGCCTTCGGTACGTTCTTCATGCGCCAGTACCTGTTGCAGGCCCTGCCCTCCGAGCTCATCGAGGCGGCGCGGGTCGACGGCGCGAACAGTCTGCGCGTGGTGTGGCACGTCGTCTTCCCGGCGGCGCGCCCGGCGATGGCGGTGCTCGGCCTGCTGACGTTCGTGATGGCCTGGAACGACTTCCTGTGGCCGATCATCGCCCTGAACCAGCAGGAGCCGACCGTGCAGGTCGCCCTCAACGCGCTGGGCACCGGCTACATCCCCGACCAGGCCGTCATCATGGCTGGCGCGCTGCTCGGCACCCTGCCGCTGCTCATCGCCTTCCTCCTGTTCGGCAAGCAGATCGTGGGCGGGATCATGCAGGGCGCGATCAAGGGCTGACAGCCCTTCCAGGGGCCGGGCCAGCGCCGCCTCGGCCCCTTTGTCCCGCCTCTACTTCCCCACCTCCAACTCGTCGGTCTTCACGACCCCCTTGGGAGCGCTTCCATGCCTGAGTCCGCAACACCCGTGACTTTTCCTCCGGCCTTCCTCTGGGGTGCGGCGACCTCCGCCTACCAGATCGAGGGTGCGGTGCGGGAGGACGGCCGAACGCCGTCGATCTGGGACACCTTCAGCCATACACCTGGCAAGACGGCCGGCGGCGAGCACGGTGACATCGCTGTCGACCACTACCACCGCTACCGCGACGACGTGGCGATGATGGCGGACCTCGGACTGGGCGCGTACCGCTTCTCCGTCTCCTGGTCGCGGGTGCAGCCCACCGGCCGGGGCCCCGCCGTGCAGCGCGGCCTGGACTTCTACCGGCGTCTGGTCGACGAGCTGCTGTCACACGGCATCAAGCCGGCCGTCACCCTCTACCACTGGGACCTGCCGCAGGAGCTGGAGGACGCGGGCGGCTGGCCCGAGCGCGAGACGGCGCTGCGCTTCGCGGAGTACGCGCAGATCGTGGGCGAGGCGCTGGGTGACCGCGTCGAGCAGTGGATCACGCTGAACGAGCCCTGGTGCAGCGCCTTCCTGGGCTACGGCTCCGGTGTGCACGCCCCCGGCCGGACGGACCCGGCGGCTGCGCTGCGCGCGGCTCACCACCTGAACCTCGCGCACGGGCTCGGCACCTCGGCGCTCCGTTCCGTCATGCCGTCCCGCAACTCGGTCGCGGTGAGCCTCAACTCCTGCCCGATCCGGCCCCTTTCGCAGGACCCGGCGGACCTGGCCGCGGTCCAGCGCATCGACGACCTGGCCAACGGCGTCTTCCACGGCCCGATGCTGCACGGCGCCTACCCGGAGACCCTGATCACGGCCACCCGGTCGATCACCGACTGGTCGCACGTCCAGGACGGCGATCTCGCGCTGATCCACCAGCCGCTGGACGCCCTCGGCCTCAACTACTACACGCCGACGCTGGTTTCGGCCGCCGCGGCCGTCTCGGACGGTCCGCGCGCGGACGGTCACGGCTCCAGCTCGCACTCCCCCTGGCCGGGCGCGGACGACGTCGCGTTCCACCAGACCCCGGGCGAGCGCACGGAGATGGGCTGGACGATCGAACCGCAGGGACTGCACGAGCTGATCATGCGGTACACCCGTGAGGCTCCGGGCCTGCCCCTGTACATCACGGAGAACGGCGCGGCCTACGACGACAAGCCGGACCCGGACGGCCGCGTCCACGACCCCGAGCGCGTCTCCTACCTGCACGGCCACCTGTCCGCCGTGCACCGCGCGATCGCCGACGGGGCGGATGTCCGCGGCTACTACCTGTGGTCCCTGATGGACAACTTCGAGTGGGCCTACGGCTACGAGAAGCGCTTCGGCGCGGTCTACGTGGACTACGCGACCCAGGTCCGCACCCCGAAGACGAGCGCCCACTGGTACAGCCAGGCGGCCCGCACGGGAACGCTGGCACCGGTGACGCCCGCCGAGTAGGCCGGCACCCGAAGGACACGGGGGACACGGGGGACACGGGGGACACGGGGCGCGACACCCGAGGGGGGTGCCGCGCCCCGGCACGTTCCGGGGGCGTCCCGGCACCTTCGTGGGGCGTCCAGGACCCGGCTAGCGAATGAGTCCCGCGACGATCGTGGTCAGGGTCCGCTCGACCACCGCGTCGCGCTGGTCCGGGGGCAGGAGGGCCAGCGGGCCGTCGAGGATGAGCAGGGACAGGCCGTGCACGGTCGCCCAGGCGGCCGCCTCGGCGGCGGGGCGGTTCTCCGGTCGCATCCGGCCCGTCGCGACCAGCGCGTCGAGGGTGTCGGAGAGTTCCCTGAACGCGGCGAACTCGGCCCCGGCGTCCGGTGCTTCGATGCCGGTGAAGTCGTGTTCCGCCGCCGCCTCGGTGCGACAGAAGGCGGTGCGGTAGAGGCCGGGGTGCTCGATCGCGAAGCGGACGTAGCCGCGCCCGACGGCCTCGGTCCTGCGCACCGCCGCCTCGCCCGGGTCGTCGGACGCGGGCAGGGCGCGTACGGCCTCCATCATCGAGGCGGCGAGGGCCTGCTGGCCGTGGATCTTCACTTCCTCCAGCAGTTCCCCCTGGCCCCCGAAGTGGCGGTAGGCGGCGGTGGGCGACACCCCGACACTGCGGGCGGCCTCCCGCAGCACGACCCGCTCCGGGCCGCCCTCCGTCGCGAGTTCGACCGCGGCCTCGATCAGGGCGTTGCGCAGGTCGCCGTGGTGGTACCGGGACCGGCCGCCCGTCCGCGTGCGGGCACCCGCTGTCCGCCGCTCGTCCGCGCCCGCGTCGCCGCCGGTGTCCGCCGCGCCGTCCGTGATCGATTCCATGACTCCATCCTGCCCGAATCGGTGGTTCCACCCGCACCCCCGTTCCGGTCCTCCGGCCTACCTCTCCCTGTCCCCACGCTTTGAAGTTGACGCCGTTAACATCCTATGCCATCGTCGATGTTAACGGCGTAAACATTCGGAGGCGATCACCGTGTTCGACCGCATCGCACAACTGGCCCTCCATCGGAGCCGGCTTCTGCTCGCCCTCGCCGCGGTGGCCGTCGTCGCCATGGCCGCTGTCGGACTCGGAGCGTTCGGCAAGCTCCAGAGCGGCGGTTTCGAGGATCCGAGCACACCCTCGGCCCGCGCGCAAACCCTCATCGACCAGAAGTTCGGCGGCGAGAGCAACCTCGTCCTGCTCGCCCGGTCCGACGACGGCGGGGCCATCGGCTCCCCCGCCGCCGACCGCGCCGGGCGCGACCTGACCTCCCGGCTCAAGAACGAGCCCGCCCTGTCGAACGTGATCTCGTACTGGGACACCGGCGCCTCCGCGCTGACCTCCCGGGACGGCAAGCAGGCCCTCGTACTGGCGCACGTCAAGGGCGACGACACCCAGCGGGGCGACAACGCCTCGGCGGTCATCGGCCGGTACACCGGCGACCGGAACGGGCTCACCGTGCGGGCCGGTGGTGAGGCCGCGGTCGGCGACGAGGTGCCCACCCAGGTCGCCAAGGACCTGGCGGTGGCCGAGGCCATCGCCGTACCGCTGATCCTCGTCCTGCTGGTGATCGCCTTCGGCAGTTTCGTCGCGGCACTGCTGCCGCTGGTCATCGGGCTGATCGCGATCGTCGGCACCTTCGCCGAGCTCTACGTACTGGGCAGCCTCACGAACGTGTCGGTGTTCTCGATCAACCTCACCACCGCGCTGGGCCTGGGTCTCGGCATCGACTACGCCCTGCTCATGATCAGCCGGTTCCGTGAACACCTCGCGGAGGGCGCCGAGGTTCCCGAAGCCCTGCGGCACACGGTCCGCACCGCGGGACGCACCATCACCTTCTCCGCCGCGACCGTCGCCGCCGCACTCGCCGCGCTGCTGGTCTTCCCGCAGTTCTTCCTCCGCTCCTTCGCCTACGCGGGCATCGGCGTGGTGGCCATCGCCGCCCTGAGCGCGCTGCTGGTCATGCCGGCCCTGCTCGCCCTGCTGGGCCACCGCGTCAACAAGGGCCGGCTGCCCTGGGCGCAGACGGTCCGCAGCGCCGAGGCCCCGCTCTGGGCCAGGCTCTCCCGCACGGTGATGCGCAGGCCCGCCCTGACCGCGCTCCCGGTCCTGGCCGTCCTGCTGCTCGCGGCCTCCCCGCTGCTCGGCGTCGTCTTCGGCACACCCGACGAACGGGTCCTGCCCGAGAGCGCGCAGAGCCGGCAGGTCGCCACCGCCGTCCAGCACGACTTCACCGGCAGCGACGAGTCGGCGGTGCAGATCGTGACGACGGGCCCGGTGTCACCGGGCGCGCTGAGCACGTACGCGACCACGCTGTCGCGGCTCGACGGCGCGGCCCGCGTCGAGACCTCCGCCGGCACCTACACCGACGGCCGTTCCGGTCCGCCCGGACCGGCCGCCGCCTCGCTCGGCCGCCCCGACGCCCAGCGGATCAGCGTCGTCACGGGCCTCACCCCGAAGTCGGACCAGGCCCAGGGACTGGTCAAGGCCGTACGGGCGGTCGACGCGCCCGGCGGGACCGAGGCGCTGGTCGGCGGCACGGATGCCCGGCTGGTCGACTCCAAGTCCTCGATCGCGGACCGGCTCCCGGCCGCCATCGGCCTGGTGGCCGGCAGCACCTTCCTGATCCTGTTCCTCTTCACCGGAAGCGTGGTCCAGCCCCTGCGGGCCCTGGTCCTGAACGCCGTCAGCCTCACCGCGGCCATCGGTGTCATGGTGTGGATCTTCCAGGACGGTCATCTGTCCACCCTGCTCGGCTTCACGCCGCAGCCGATGGACACCTCGATGACCGTGCTGATGTTCTGCATCGCCTTCGGTCTGTCCATGGACTACGAGGTGTTCGTGACCAGCCGTATCAAGGAACTCCACGACGCGGGCGCCGACACCGAGACCGCGGTCACCAGCGGGCTCTCGCACACCGGACGGATCGTGACCATGGCCGCCGGGCTGCTCGCGGTCAGCTTCTTCGCCTTCGGCACGGCACACGTCAGCTTCATCCAGATGTTCGGTCTCGGCAGCGGTCTGGCGATCCTGATCGACGCGGTGGCCGTACGGGGAGTGCTCGTCCCGGCCGCCATGCGGCTGCTGGGCCCCGCGGCCTGGTACGCGCCGAAGCCCCTGCGCACGCTGCACGGACGGCTCGGACTCAGTGAGGGTTCGTCCCCCTCGGACGACTCCGCCGCCTCTCCCGGGCGGTCACCCGCGAAGGTCTGACCGTCCCAGCTCGAACCAGGTCGCCTTTGCCCCGCCCCGGCCCGTGCCCGCACACGCCCCAGGCGTCGGCGCCCCTGGAGATCAACTGCATCCCCCGGCCTCCCTCCTCATCGGGGCCGGGGGTACGGCAGTCGGGACGGCCCGGGGCCTCGTCGTGCACGAGGACACGCAGGCGGCGGGGGCCCGCCCAGCCGGCATGCAGCGTGACCGGGGCCGAACAGCCCTGACCAGTACAGGCGTTGACAGCATTGGTGACCGCCTCGGAGGTCAACAGCACCGCGATGTCGGTGAGTTCGGGCCGGTGGGACGCGGCAAGGAGGGTACGGACGGTCTCCCGGGCGGTGCGCACCCAGACGGGGAGCGGCGGAAAGACGAGGGAGACGTCGGTGGGGCGTGGGGGGTCCTCCATCGGAGGGGGCTCCTTCACGTTGCGCGCGACCGTGGTGACCAGGTCCGGGGGTCTCAACTCCGTTGAGGGTGGGGGTACTTACGCGGGCGCGGGGCGGATGGATCGCTTCGACGGTACGGTCATCCGTGATCTGAGTTCAATCGTGACCGCCACATATGACCCATGTGGGTGACCTCTGAGGCAACAGGGTGCCGCCGCCGATGTGATCGCGGCACACTGCGCACGGCTAAAGGGAGGGAACATGCCACCAAGGAGCAGGCCCAGCGAGCGCCAGCGGCGCTTGGGCGCCGAGCTGCGCAAACTCCGACTGCGCGCACGGATGTCGACCGATGACGCCGCCGAACTGCTGGAGGGCGAGCGCTCGCGGGTCAGCCACATCGAGGCCGGACGGCTGAACGTCTCCCACAACCGGTTGTACGGGCTGCTCCGCGAGTACGGCTGCCCGGCGGGGGCGCACTTCGACGAACTCATGAGCATGGCCCAGGCGAGCGGAAAGGGCTGGTGGGACGAGTTCGACGACACGATCGGCCCCGCGGCACGGAATCTGGCGGAACTCGAATCCCGTTCCGCCGTACTGCGCACACACGAACCGCTGTTCATCCCCGGGATGCTTCAGACCGAGGAGTATGCGTATGCGGTGCTCAGCGAGACCGAGGAGGACCCTCAACGAGCCGTCCGCTACGTCGAGTTCCGCCTCGCGCGGCAGCGGGCTCTGCTCGGCGACGATGCGGTGACGTACCGAGCGGTCATCCACGAAGCCGCGTTGCACGCCCAGGTCGGTGGCCCACAGGTCATGCGGCGCCAGCTCCTCCGCCTGATCGAGGTCTCCCGACTGCCCAACGTGACCGTGCAGATCTTCCCGTTCGCGGGCGGCGGGTACTCCGCGTACAGCCGCAGCTTCGCCATTTTCGGGGGCGTGGCACCGGAGCTGGACACGGTCTACTTGGAGCACCCGATGACTTCACTCTTCCTCAGCGATGGAGAACACCTCGCCGAGTACGCCAAGATGTTCGAGCGGCTCACCGAGTTGGCCCTCGCTCCGGTCGACCCGGAGTCGGCCCCGGAAAGCCACGCGTCGCGAGACTCGCTGAGCCTGCTGCAACACGTCATGTACGCCCTCTGAGAGGAACCGAGATGCCCCGACTCTCCTGGCAGAAGTCGTCCTTCAGCGGTGGCGGCGAGGGCGAGTGCGTGGAGCTGGCGGCGACCGCGGCCGGTCGCGTCCACCTCCGGGAGAGCGATCGGCCCGGTGACGTCGCCAGCTCCACCCCTCGCGCGCTGGCGAGCCTGCTCCTCGTACTCAAGGACGGCTCCTGGGGGCCGGGTCGAAGCCGGTGAGAAAGGAAAAGGGGCCTGGGCCGCGTCCGGAAGATCACCGGACACCGCCCAGGCCCTTTTCGTGGTCCGACTACGACGCCCCGGCCGGGTGGGGGGTGGAGAAGTCCGGCCGGGGCGCGCAACCCCCGTTCTCGTGATGGCTACTTGAGAGCGGCGAACGCCTTGGAGAAGGCGCCGTCGCTCTGGACGATGGAGCTGCAGACCGCGTCCGCGGTGTTCTTGGCCCCGCCGGCGCACTGCTTGTCACGGGCGGCGGACCACATCGAGAGCCAGCCGATGCCCTTGGACTGCGCGAAGGTCACGAGCTGCGAGGCGTCGTCGACCTTGAAGATCTCCGAGGACACGTCGTTGACGCCGATCATCGGGGTGATGGCGACCGTCTTCCACGCGGCACTGTCGGAGAGGCCGAGGACGCTCTTGATCTGCGCCTGCGTGGCCGTGGCGGCCTGCTGGGCGAGGTCGCCCATGTCACCGCTGAACGCGGGGCCGTAGTCCATCGCCATGATGTTCACGGTGTTGATCTTCACGCCGTTGGACTTGGCGTCGGAGAGCAGGTTGACGCCGTCCTGGGTGAGGCCCTGGGGCAGGACCGGCAGGGTGAAGGAGACGTCCAGGCCCGGGTGCTGCTGCTGGAGCTTGGCGATGGCCTTCGCGCGGTTGGAGTTCGCGGCCGTGTTGGGCAGCGCGCCGCCCTCGACGTCGAAGTCGACCTTCGTGAGCTTGTACGCGTCCACGGCCTTGCCGTACGCGGCCGCCAGCGCGTCGGCCGAGGAGCAGGTGGTGGCCAGCTCCGAGCCGGAGGCCCCGCCGAAGGAGACCCGGACGTCGCCGCCCTTGGCGCGCAGCGCGCCGATCTGCGCCGCCACCGCGTCACTGGCGAGGTCGCTCACGCCGCCCCACTTCGGCGTACAGCCGCCGCCGTCGGTGACGAACGCGAGGTTGTAGTTCTTCACTCCGGTGGCGTCGGCCGCCTTGAGCAGGTCGAAGGCCGGGAAGAGAGAGGTGTCGACGTAGGGCGCGAAGCCCGCGGTCGTCGTGGTGCCGCCGCCCGAGCTCTGGGTGGGGGACGGGGTGGCGGTGGCGGTGGCCGTCGGCTTCGGGGTCGCGGTCTGCGTCGCGCTCGCCGTCGGAGTGGGCGCGGCCGTGGGGGTCGCGGTCTGCGTGGGGCGGCCGCTCGGTTCGGGCGTCGCTCCGTCCACCGAGCACTTGGTGCCGTCGATGACACAGCCCGTCGGGTTCGCGGTGCCGTTCACGACGAAGCCGACGGTGACGGACTCACCGGCCGCCAGACCGTCCTTGTCCCAGGACGGCGGCGTCACGGTGACGTGCTGCCCGCTCACCGACGACGTCGCGTCCCACAGCGAGCTGAGCTTGGAGCCCGAGGGCAGGTCGAACTCCAGCTTCCAGTCGGGCTTCCGCTGGCCCGTGTCGTTGGAGACGACGTACTGCCCGGTGTACCCCGTGGACCACTCGCTGGTCCTGGTGTAGGCCGCGCCGACGCTCGACGCGTTCGCGATGCCGGTGAACACGAGGGCGCCACCACCGGCCACGGCTGCCGCGACGATGCCGCCTATCGCCTTGTTCCTGCCACTGACCTTGCGCCGGTGCGTGCTGCTCATCGCGTGTGCCTGCCTTCGCGGAATCACGGGGGTTCGCTGGGGGTCGTCCCAGGGAGGTGCGGGCATCACGCTAGCGATCCGGAATCGGTCAAACCGACTGTTCCGGACGGCGGTTGAGGATCTTAGGGTCCGCTTAAGGAAGGCATCGGGAGGCGTTAAAGGTCGAGACCAATGTGGGCGGTTTGGCACGTGCCGGGTGCCTTCTCGGCGCAGGCCCGCGGGCGTGCTCGGCGCAGGTCACGGATCCCGCTCGGCGCAACGGGCAAACCCGGCTCAGCGGGGTACGCAGGCCCAGTCAGAACACCAGATCGCCCATGGCGTGTCAGCGCACGCCCACGCCGCGCCTTCGGCGCCGTACGCTGCCGCGGTGTCCGCTGCGGACCGGCGCCCTGCCGTCCAGCTGGATCCAGATGCGCACCTCGGTTCCGCCCAGCACGGAGGAACCGATCCGTACGTCCCCGCCCGTCGACTCCGCGAGCCGTCGCACGATGTCGAGGCCGAGGCCCGTCGACCCGTCGTTGCCCGAGCCCCGTCCGCGGGCCATCGCCGCCTCCGGATCCACGATTCCGGCACCCGCGTCCGACACCAGCACGATCACGGCGTCCTCCGCGTTGTGCACGTCGACCGCGAAGGCCGTGCCCTCGGGGGTGTGCCGGAAGACGTTGCCGAGGAGGGCGTCGAGCGCGGCGGCGAGATCGGCGCGGGCCACGGGTATGCGGCACGGCCGGTCCACACCGGCCACCCGCACCTTGCGTCCCTCGTCCTCCGCGAGCGCCGACCAGAAGTCCATGCGCTCACGGACGACCTCGGACGCGTCGCACCCGGCTCCGGCGCCGATCGCCGCGGTCTGCGGCTTGGCCTCCCGGGCCGTTCTGATGATCGTGTCGACCTCGCGCTCCAGTTGCTCGACGGCGGCCCGGGTCTGCTCGGCGGCCGGCCCGTCGCCGAGCGAGGCGGTGTTGAGCCGGAGCACGGTCAGCGGGGTACGCAGGCGGTGCGAGAGGTCGGCGGCGAGTTCTCTTTCGTTGGCGAGCAGTTGGACGACCTGGTCGGCCATGGAGTTGAAGGCGACGGCGGCCTGCCGCAGTTCGGTCGGCCCTTCCTCGGGCACACGGGAGCCCAGCTTCCCCTCGCCCAGCTCGTGCGCGCTCTCGGCGAGGCGCTGTGCGGGCTGCACCATCCGCACGCCCAGCCGGTCGGCGACCGCGACCGAGCCGACGATGAGGGCGGCTCCGACCGCGGCGAGGACCGCCCAGGCCGTGCCGACACCGTTGCTGACCTCGGCCTCGGGGACGTACACCTCGATGACCGCGATCTCGCCGGAGCTGAGCGCGACGGGCTGGAGCAGCGCGGAGCCGCCGGGCACCTCCGCGGTGGAGGCCCGGCCCAGCCGCCGGGTCATGACAATGTCCTTGGCGACGGCGCGCCGCTCGCCGATCTCCACGGCCGGCTTGCCGTCGGCGGCGGGGATGTGCACGGCCATCTGCGCGTCCGATCCGGCAGAGGCGACGACGCGCTCCAGCTCGTCCCGGTCGGTGGTGATGGAGAGCGCGGGCGCGATGGCGGCGGCCTGCCGCTCGGCGTTCGAGAACGCCCGGTCGCGCGCCATCTCCTTGATCACCAGGCCGAGCGGGACCGCGAAGGCGACGACGACCATCGTCGTCACCGCCACACACACCTTGACCAGTGCCCACCTCACAGCGGACGCTCCGCTCTCGGCGGCTCCAGCTTCACGCCGACGCCCCGCAGGGTGTGGAGATAGCGCGGGCGTGCCGCCGTCTCCCCCAGCTTCCGGCGCAGCCACGAGAGATGGACGTCTATGGTCTGGTCGTCGCCGTAGGCCTGCTGCCACACCTCGGCGAGCAGTTCCTTGCGCGGCACGACGACACCGGGGCGGCCGGCCAGGAAGGCGAGCAGGTCGAACTCGCGCCGGGTCAGGTCGAGTCGTACGCCTTCCAGTTCCGCCTGGCGGCGCAGCGGGTCGATGGCGAGCCCGCCGACGCGGATGACCGTCGACACGGGGGCCTCGCCCACGGTGGTGCGCGAACGGCGCAGCACCGCCGCCATCCGCGCGGACAGGTGCTCGACCGAGAACGGCTTGGTCAGATAGTCGTCCGCGCCGGCGTTCAGGAGCCGGACGATCTCCGTCTCGTCGTCCCGCGCGGTGGCGATGATCACCGGGACGTCGGTGATACCGCGCAGCATCTTCAGTGCCTCGGACCCGTCCAGATCGGGCAGTCCGAGATCGAGGATCACGACGTCGAAGGAGAAATGGGCGACCTCGCGCAGCGCCTCCAGGGCGGTGCCGACGCTGCGCACGATGTGCGCGGCCTCGGTCAGATGCCGGATGAGCGCCGAGCGTACGAACTGATCGTCCTCGACGACGAGCACACTTGCCATGGGCGGCACCGTACGCCATCCGGGCGCGGCCGTCCGGAGCCTGTGGACAACCCCCGTGCGGCACTTGTGGACAATCCCGGACCGTTCCCCGGGACATTCCGGATCTTGGCAGGGCCGGGAGACACCCGTGGTGCTCGTGGTGCAGTATGGCCGCGATGCGCAGAGGACTCGTACACGTACTCGCGTGGTTGCTCGCCACGGGCGCGGCGGTCACGCTGTCGTGGTGGGGTGTCCACACCGTCATGACGGGGACGGCCTACGACCCGCCGCGCGCTCTGCCCATCACGGTGGCGGGCGCGACGGCGGAGGAGACGAGACCCCTGGCGTCCTCGACCCGGCGGGCCGAGCCGTCCAGGAGTGCTCCGAACAGGCCGTCCACGAGCCCGGAGCCGAGCTCGGCGCCCTCGAAGTCCCCGTCGGCGAGCGGCAGTCCGTCACCGGCCCCGTCGGCTTCGACGACGTCTCCGCCCGCCTCCGGACAGGTCAAGAGCTACGACTCCGACGGCGGCCGGGTGGTCTTCGACATCGCCGCCACGTACGGGACGCTGGTGTCCGCGACGCCGAAAGCCGGCTGGTCGATGCAGGTGTGGAAGTTTGACACCTATATTCGCGTGGAGTTCACCTCTGGCGCCGACCGGGTGTCGGTGTTCTGCGACTGGCACGACGGGCCTCCGCACGTGGACATCGGGACGTACTGAACCGACGCGTGCGGCGAGCGGGCGTCCGGGCGGCCCGCCGGGGCGCGCTGACGCCGGGTCAGCGGAACACGGACGGCGGCGGTGCCGGTGAGGCGACCGCCACCGCGTCCGTGACCGGTGCCGCGCCGCCCGTGAAGTCCAGGAGCTCCCTGCCGTGTTCGACCCGGGCGGGATGCGGGTCGGAGGCGGCGCGGCGGGTCAGTTCGGCGATGGGCAGGGGTCGGCCGGAGGCGACGAGGACGGCGTTCCCGAAGCGTTTGCCGCGCAGCACCGTCGGGTCGGCGACCAGGGCGAGCTCGGGGAAGACGGAGGCGACGGTGGCGATCTGGCCGCGGAGGTGCGCGAGCGGGGGTCCGTCGGCGAGGTTCGCGGCGTAGACCCCGGAGTCCTTCACGGCCCGGCGGACCTCCGTGACGAACTCGGCGGACGTCAGGTGGGCCGGGGTGCGCGCACCGCTGAAGACGTCGGCGATGACCAGGTCCGCCCAGCCGTCGGGCACCTTGGCGAGGCCTTCCCGCGCGTCCACGGAACGCACCCTGATCCGGGCGTTCGGGTCCAGTGGCAGTTCGCGGCGCACCAGTTGGACGAGGGCCGCGTCGCGCTCGACGACCTGCTGGGTGGACCGGGGACGCGTGGCGGCGGTGTAGCGGGCCAGACTGAGGGCGCCGCCGCCGAGGTGGACGACCTGCACGGGCCTGCCGGGCGGGGCGACGAGGTCGATGACATGGCCGAGGCGGCGCTGGTACTCGAAGCTCAGGTACGCGGGGTCGTCGAGGTCGACGTGGGACTGCGGGGCGCCGTCGATGAGCAGGGTCCAGCCGCGGGCCCGGTCGCGGTCGGGCAGCAGTTCGGCGAGCCCGCCGTCGACGGCCTCGACGACCGCCTCGGCCGGCCCGCGCCGTCCACCCCGTCCGGTGTCACTGCCGTCGTCCGCCCGCTGTTTCCTCGCCCTTGCCATCTGGCCATTATCGGGGCGCGGGGACGGGTCGGCTCAGCGACCGGTCCCCGGGGTGCGCGCCCGCTCACCGGCAGCCGTCGGCCGCCTCGATCAGCCGCGCGGCCTCGCCCAGCGCGGCCCGCAGCACCGCCGGATCGGTCGCGAGGTCCGCGTCACCGGGCGGGAGCAGCCAGTCCGAGCCCTCGACCGGAGGCTCGGGGGCCGGCCGCAGGCCGCGGCCGTCGGTCTGCGTACAGGTGCTGCCGGGCACGTCCCAGGCGTCGGCGGTGCCGGGCGGCACCAGGAAGCCGAGGGTGTCGCGGCCGCCGTCGTGCAGGACGGGCCCCACGAGGTCGGCCGCGCCCCGGCGCAGGATGTCGACCGCTTCCAGTCCCTGGCGGGCCGGAACGGTCACCAGGTCGCACTCGGCGGCCGGCCGCGGCGGGACGCCGCGCTCCGGGGACGGTCTGTGCTGCGCGGTCGACGGCGGCGTACGGAACTCGATGCTCTGCGTGATCTGCATCCCGGCCTCCAACGGAACCCCTCCTCATGACGAGTGGGTCGGGAGTTCGGGCGGCTCCCGGTCCACCCGGTTCAACGCGCCAGGACGTCAACGGCTACGGCGGAACTCCGCCACAAAGGATGGCAGTTCATGGCAGATCGTGGATGAGATATC
Source organism: Streptomyces sp. NBC_00386 (assembly GCF_036063235.1). Classification (NCBI taxonomy): domain Bacteria; kingdom Bacillati; phylum Actinomycetota; class Actinomycetes; order Kitasatosporales; family Streptomycetaceae; genus Streptomyces; species Streptomyces sp. NBC_00386. The sequence continues at coordinate 5,977,766 of NZ_CP107950.1, read as the reverse complement.
CGGTTTGTAGCCAAACCCAGCGTGGCGGCGTTGTCACAGCAGGTACGTTCTTGCCCCGCCGGAAGCAGGCACCTACCGGGCACAACCCGGTCAAGTCAGTCTCGGTTCCGGCGTGGTTCACGGTTCGCAAGAGAGGGCCCGGCCATGGCGTCGTCATCGGTGACCTCGTCCCCGTCCCCCCGGCCACCACGGCCGAATCTCGCCTTCCGGAGGCTGCGCGGCCAGCGCTCCCCGGGCGAGTTCGCCGCGCTGGTGCGGAGGGCCGCGCGCGAGATCGGCGAGCGGGTCAGCTGCGACGCGCGCTACATCGGGCGCGTCGAGGCGGGAGAGATCCGCTGTCCCAACTACGCGTACGAGCGGGTGTTCCTGCACATGTTTCCCGGCCGCACGCTGACGGACCTCGGTTTCACGCCCCGCTCATGGGTACGCGGACGTGGGGCGCGCGACACCGGGGAGCCACCTCTCGCGCATTCCACGAACCTCCCGCACGCCCCGCACGAGGATGAGTCGGACGGGGCGCACGAGACGTATGAGACGTCGGGTCCGTTCCACGTCCCGGCTCCGTACGGCCCGCGCACCGCGCACCACACGGACAGCCCGCACGATCCGTACAGCCCGCACGATCCGTACGACCCGCACCACTTGTGCGATCCGTACGACCCGTACGACAAACGCGATCAGAACCACGAGGAGAGCGACGTGCAGCGTCGCGCATTCATGACCGGAGGCACCGCCACCGTGGCGGCGGCCTCACTGGGACCCTTCGGCGGCAGCGCATCGGCCGCCGAACGACGCGTCCACCGGGCCGGTACGTCCGAGGCGGGCGCCCTCGAAGAGGCCGTCCGCCGGATCCGGCTGCTCGACGACAGACACGGGGCCGACGGGCTCTACCGACGCGCGGCGGCCCCCCTGCGCACCGCGTACGAGCTGCTCGACGCGGGCACCACCCGGCAGACGACCGCCGACCGGCTGTACTCCGGAGCCGGCGAACTGGCCATCTCGGTGGGCTGGCTGGCACACGACTCCGGGCGCTTCGACGACGCGCGCTCGCACTACGCGGAAGCCCTCGCGACCGCCCGGATGGCGGGCGACGCGGGCCTGGAGGCCCACGCCTTCTGCAACACGGCGTTCCTCGCCCGCGACGCGGGACGCCCGCGCGAGGCCGTACGCGCGGCCCAGGCCGCCCAGCGCGCCGCACGTGCCCTCGGATCCCCCCGGCTGCTCTCCCTGCTCGCGCTGCGCGAGGCGGGCGGCTGGGCCGGACTCGCCGACCGCCGGGGATGCGAGCAGGCGATGGCCCGCGCACAGGCCCTCTACGGACGCGGCCCCTCGGAGACCGACCCCGAGTGGATGACCTTCTACGGAGAGGCCGAGCTGGAAGGGCTCGAGGCGCAGTGCTGGTCGACGCTGGGCGACTGGCCCCGGGCCGCCCGCCACGCACGCCGCGCCGCCCACCTGCAGGACCCGCACTTCACCCGCAACATCGCCCTCTACACCGCCGAACTCGCCGACGACCTCGCCCGCGGCGGCCGCCCCGACGAGGCCGCCGTCGCCGGTCTGCGCGTCCTGGACCTGCTGAACGAGGTCCAGTCCTCCCGCATCCAGACCATGCTGGCGGCAACGGCCCGCGTACTGCTGCCGCACCGCCGGGCCTCGGGCGTCTCGGCGTTCCTCGACCGGCACGCGAGCCTGCCCCGCACGGCGTGAGGACGGCCCGGGGCGCCGGTCAGGCGCTCAGGTGCCCGCAGTCGTTCCACACCTCGATCGCGGGTTCCCCGTAGGCCCAGCCGAGCACCGACAAAGAGGTCGGGTTGAGGCGGATACGGGCCGCGAAGTCCAGGGGAAGGCCCAGCCAGCGGGCGCCTATGGACCGCAGGATGTGGCCGTGGGCGAAGATCAGCACATCGCGGTCCGCGGAGCGGGCCCACGAGACGGCCTCGTCCGCGCGCGCGGTGACCTGCTCCAGGGTCTCCCCCTCGGGGACCCCGTCGCGCCAGATGAACCAGCCGGGGCGGATGTCCTGTATCTCGGCCGGGGTCATGCCCTCGTAGGCGCCGTAGTCCCACTCCATGAGCGCGTCCCAGGCCGTCGCCCGCTCCCCGAAGCCGGCGAGTTCGCACGTCTCGCTCGCGCGCGAGAGCGGGCTGGTCCGCACCTCGGCGGCGGGCAGCGAGTCGAACGGTGACCGGTGGAGCCGCTCGCCCAGCAGTTTGGCTCCGCGCCGCCCCTCCTCCAGGAGGGGGATGTCGGTCCTGCCGGTGTGCTTTCCGGACAGCGACCATTCGGTCTGTCCGTGCCGGGCCAGCAGGATGCGCGGTGCCATGACGAGGAGCCTTTCCGGGACGGGCGGCACGGACGAGGGGGTCGGCTCACCCGTGGACGACTGAGGAGTGGGTCACTCCATCATCGCTCACGTCCGCTCCGGGCAACCCGGAGGGCGATCTCCGCGTCTTTGACATCCGGGGCGCCCCTTCGGGGCATTCGCGTACATCGTAAAATCCCCGGGTGACCACGAACCGGGGTCACCGCGAACGAACAAGCACGAGCAGTTGGGGGAGGGCGATCGGATGCCGCAGACCGATGCACCGCGTACCGAAGCGGCACCGCGCGCCCGGTCGGGCCGGTGGGGCGCCCTGCGCGCGTCCACCGCGTCGCAGGCCCGTCTGCGCTGGTGGACCGAGGTGCCGCTGATCCTGCTCGTGTACGCGGCGTACACCGCGGGCCGGCTGCTCGCCCGGGGCAACACCTCCGGCGCGACAGACCACGGCCTGGAGATCCTGCGCCTCGAGAAGGCCCTCCACCTCAACGCCGAACATCCGCTGAACCGCCTGTTCACGCGGGAGGCCTGGCTCGGTGTGCCCGCCGACTTCGGGTACGCGTCGCTGCACTACGTGGTGACGCCGGCGATCCTGATATGGCTCTTCCGCTCCCGGTCCGTGCGCTACCGCGCGGCCCGCACCTGGCTCTGGACCTCCACGTTCATCGGTCTGATCGGCTTCACCCTGCTGCCGACCTGCCCGCCCCGGCTGCTGTCGCCCGAGCACGGCTTCGTCGACACGATGGCCCAGTACAGCGATTACGGCTGGTGGGGCGGCGAGGCGAGCGCGCCGCGCGGCATGGGCGGGATGACGAACCAGTACGCGGCGATGCCGAGCCTGCACGTGGGCTGGGCGCTGTGGTGCGGGGTGATGCTGTGGCGTCACGGCCGTACTCCCGCGGCCAAGGCCGCCGCCGTCATCTATCCGCTGTTCACCACGATCGTCGTGATGGGCACGGCCAACCACTACTTCCTGGACGCCGTCGCGGGCGTCGCCGTGATGGGGGCCGGCCTGCTGCTGACCCCGTTCGTGATGCGGGCGGCGGACCGTGTGCGGACGCTGCTGAACGTCGTCGTCCCGTGGGGCAAGGGTGCCTCGGGGGGCGAGGGTTCCGCGATTGTCAGTGCGGGGTGCCAGACTTCCCCGGGTGAACGAATTCCCCGACAGCGCGAGCCCCGTCCCGGGCCGGGAGCCGAGCCGGATTCCGCCGCCACGGACGCGGGCGACAGCGCTGCGACAGCAGCTCGCTGAGCTGCGCGGTCCGGACATCGCGCCGAAGGCGCTGGACGCGCGGGCCCTCGCGGCGCTCGCCGCCAACCCCGGCTGCGACCGGCGCGCGCTGCTGGACGGCGTGGGCGTCGACAAGGCGAAGCTGGCCGGCGCGCTCGGCGCGCCGTCCGCGTTCGGGATGTCGCAGTTCGCCTTCATGCGGGGCAACGCGTTCGAGGCGCGGGTCAAGGCCGACGGCGGCGCCGAGCTGCTGCGGCTGGTGCACGAGAAGCTGGACCCCGGGGCCGCGCCGCCCGGCGCCGGTGCCGTGCCCGACCTGAGCGCGATCGGCCCCGAGGGACGCACGGAACGCACGGCACGGGCGTTGCGCGAGGCCACCGGGACCGGCGCCTGGACCCTGCTCGACCACCCCATGCTCGCCCTGGACGTGGCGGGCTCCCCGGCCTTCCTGGAACCGGACGCCGTGGTCGTGCATCCCGACGGGGACTGGACGGTCGTCGAGATCAAGTCGTTCCCGATGCTCGACGGCTCGGCCGACCCCGCCAAGGTGGGCGCCGCCGCCCGGCAGTCCGCGGTGTACGTCCTGGCCCTGGAGGAGGTCGCGGCCGGCCTCGACCCCGCTCCCGAGGTCCACCACCGTGTCCTGCTGGTCTGCCCGAAGGACTTCTCCAACCTCCCTGCCGCCTCTGCCGTCGACGTGCGCAAGCAGCGCGCGGTCACCCGCCGCCAGCTCGCCCGGCTCACCCGGGTCGAGGACATCGCGGCCGCCCTCCCCGAGGGCACCTGTTTCTCCCCCGGCCTTCCCGCCGAGGAACTGATCACGGCCGTCGAGGCGCTCCCCGCCACCTACGCCCCCGAGTGCCTGTCCGCCTGCGAGCTGGCCTTCCACTGCCGGGCCCGCTCGCGCGCCGAGGGCGCGGTGACCTCGCTCGGCCGCTCGCTGCGCGCGGAGCTCGGCGCTCTGACGACCGTCCCGGACGTCCTGGCCGCGGCGCGCGGGAAGGCGGGCGACCCAGAGGACCCCGCCGTCGCGGCCCTCAGGAGAGCGGCACTGCTGCGGGCGGAGGCCCTGCGCGGGACGGCCGCGCAGACCCGTGCCCCGGCCGGGGAGGCCCGGGTGCCGGTCGCGGTGGCAACGCGGGCCCGGGTGCCGGAAGAGCTCGCGGCCACCGTGCCCGCCCCCGGCTCACCCGCCCCGCAAGCCGGCACCCCCGGGTCCGGCACACACGGGACGCCCGTGCCGGACCTCCCGGAAGGCCGGGAGGCGGGCGCATGTCGCTGATCACCGCCCTCGCCCGGCTGGAGGCCGTCGAGAGCGGCCGGGCGCAGCCCGCCGCCACCGTGCTCCACCGCCATCTCGTCGAACGGCCGCTGGTGTTCGTGCCGCTCACCACCGCGGGCGAGGCGGGAGCCCCGCTCGGCGCGCTCGTCGGCACGGACCGGGACGCGCCCCGGCTGCTGGTCGTGCCGCAGCCGCGCGACCGCGACCTGCGTTTCGCCTTCCTCGCCGAACTCGCGGACGTCGTCCTGCCCTACATCGACTCGTTCGCGGACGTGGTCGAGGCGGCCGAGCGCAGCGAGACCGACCCGGAGACCGGCAAGCGCGTCAAGGTCGAGGTCGAGCTGTGCGCGGACGCTCCGCAGCTGATCGTGCCGGGCCGGGCCGGCATCGAGTTCGTCCGCCTCCTCGGGCGCTCCACCCGCTTTCGCCGCACCGCCGAGCAGGATCCCGAGACTCCGCATCCGGCGCCTCCCCGGGTGCCGCTGTTCGGGCGCTGGCTGACCCACTTCGGGGAGCGCGCCCGGGTGCCCGGCTCCGCCCTGCTCCTCGCCCTCACCGACGTGCTGTCCCGGCACTGGGCCACCGGCCAGAGCAGCCTGGAGGACCAGCATCTGGGCGCGCTGCTCGCCTGGCTCGATCCGCCGGGCGGCGAGCCGGGCGCCGAGGCGGCGGTGCGGGCCGAGCTCCAGCGGGACGCGCGCGGTCAGCTCGTCTGCCCGCCCGCCGGACCGGCCACCGACCCCGCCTTCGACAACGAGCTGCTGGCCCCCGCGATCGAACGCTACGACCGCGCGCGTACGGCGCTGGCCGCCGCCGAGGACGGCATCGAGGCGGACGACCGGTTCGGTGAACTCACCGCGGCCGAGCGGAAGATCCGCGACCTGGTCGAGAGCGTCACCCGGCCCACCTGGGACGCGGTCTGGCACGGGCTCGACCTGCTGCGGGCGCTGCCGGAGGGGGCACATGCCGCCGACCGGTGGACCCGTGACCGCTGGTCGTTCACCGGACACCGCGGCCGGGTGGTGGCGGGCGAGCCGCCGCAGCCGCGCCGCGACGACGCGGTCACCGCCGCGAACAAGCTGGCCACGCGGGAGCGGGAGCAGGCCCGGCTGGAGGCGCAGGAGGCTCTCGACGACCCGCTGGTCATGGCCGGCCGGCGGCTCGCCGGAGAGGCGTTCGCCGGAGAGGTCACCGAGGTCGTGACGGCGTACAGCGAGGGCAAGCGACCCAGCCCCCGGCCACTGGTGACCGTCCGCACGGCCGACCGCCCGCACCTGGGGGAACGGGCCAGGGTGTACCGCTCTCTCGGCGGGAAGCCGCAGGCCGCGGAGTTCGTGGGGTACGACGACGAGGGCGCGGCCGTGGTGCTGCGGATCGTCGACAAGATGGGGCGCGGCAAGGAACCGGAGGCCGGGTCCGTGCCGGAGAAGGGGGATGCCGTCTGCTTCACGCTCTTCGAGCACGAGCAGCGCGGCGGTGCCAAGCTGCCCGACCCGGAGGAGACGCCGTGGACGCACGGAGGGCCGCCGGGTGAGCCCGACGCGCTGCCGCTGCCGGACCCGGTGACCGAGGAGGACGTCCTTTGACCACCGTCTTCGACCCGGGCGCCGAGGCCGCCCGCGCCACCGACGCGATCCTGCGCGACACCCTGCACGGCACCGACCGCGGAGTCGTGGTCGACTCCCCGCCGGGCGCCGGCAAGTCGACCCTCGTCGTCCGCGCCGCTCTCGAACTGGCCTCCGCCGGGCGCCCGTTGATGGTCATCGCGCAGACGAACGCCCAGGTCGACGATCTGGTGCTGCGGCTCGCGGAGAAGGCACCGGAACTGCCCGTGGGCCGGCTGCACAGCAGCGACTCCGACCCGTACGACAAGGCGCTCGACGGCCTGGACCAGGTCCGCAAGTCCGCGAAGGCGGCCGACCTGGCGGGCCTGGACGTCGTCGTCTCGACCGCCGCGAAGTGGGCCCACGTCAAGGGTGTCGAGCCCTGGCGGCACGCCATCGTCGACGAGGCGTACCAGATGCGCTCGGACGCGCTCCTCGCGGTCGCCGGGCTCTTCGAGCGGGCGCTGTTCGTGGGCGACCCGGGGCAGTTGGACCCGTTCGCGATCGTCGGTTCGGAGCAGTGGGCGGGACTGTCCTACGACCCGTCCGCGTCCGCGGTGTCCACGCTGCTCGCGCACAATCCGCAGTTGCCGCAGCACCGGCTGCCGGTGTCCTGGCGGCTGCCCGCGTCGGCCGCGCCCCTGGTCTCGGACGCCTTCTATCCGTACACGCCGTTCCACAGCGGCACCGGTCACGGCGACCGGCGGCTGAACTTCGGTGTCCCGTCGGACGGTTCGGGCACCGACCGGGTCATCGACGAGGCGGCCGAGTCCGGTTGGGGGTTGCTGGAGCTGCCGGCCCGGCACACTCCGCGCACGGACCCGGAGGCGGTCCACGCGGTGGCCGGGGTCGTGCGGCGGCTGCTCGACCGGGGCGGCGCGGCCACGTCGGAGCGGGCGGAGGATCCGGTGCCCCTGACGGCCGACCGGATCGCCGTCGGCACGGCGCACCGCGACCAGGCCGCGGCCGTGCGGGCGGCGCTGACCGGTCTCGGCGTCACGGACGTCACCGTGGACACGGCGAACCGGCTCCAGGGACGGGAGTTCGACGTCACGGTCGTCCTGCACCCGCTGTCGGGACGGCCCGACGCCACGGCCTTCCATCTGGAGACCGGACGTCTGTGCGTACTCGCTTCCCGGCACCGGCACGCGTGCATCGTGATCTGCCGGGAAGGAATCACGGAGTTGCTGGACGACCACCCGTCGACCGAGCCCGTACAGCTGGGGGTGACCGTGAAGTTTCCGGATGGCTGGGAGGCCAATCATTCGGTGCTGTCGCATCTGGCGGAACACCGGGTGACCTGGCGGCCCTGAGCCCGCGGGCGGCCCGCTCCGACGGCCCCGCGATCCGGCGAGGTCCGGGTCCCGCGGGGCGTGCTCGACCCTGCGGGCCCACTTGCGCGGGCGCGAGACAATGGACGGTGGCCCTTTGCCGAGAGGGGCCCCGAACCGTACGAGGAGGAAAAGACATGGCGGAGCCCACGCCGCGTCGGAACGAACCGCGGCTACGCCCCGCGCCCCTGCTCTTCGAGCCCGCGGAAGCCGCCGGGGATCCGGAGCATTTCTTCGACCTGGAGTCGATCGACGATCCGCGCGCGCTGCTGGACCGGTCCACGGAGCTGGCGCACGCGTTTCGCGCCGCCGCCGACCGGGCCGTCGAGTTCCAGGCCATCGCCGCCGCGCAGCTCGCCGATCCGCGCCGTTTCGACCGGCTGACCACCGCCTCGATCGCCGAGCGGGCCGAGTGGACCGAGGACTACGCGAAGAAGATGGTCGAGTTCGGCCAGGACCTGCTGCGGGGCACGGAGGGCAACGGACACGGTCACGGGGTGACCGACCCGCTCTGACGCGGACACCCGGGACGACCAGGACGCCCGGAACCAGGGCGGCCGGGACCAGGACCCTCGGAATCAGGGCGGTCGGAACCAGGGCGGTCGGCGACCCCCGTCAGAGCGGGCCGGTCACCCCTCCCTGGCATATGCCAGCCGGGCAAGATACTCCACCTCACCCCTGCCTGTCCCGGTTTCGGGCAACCCTCCGGAACGGGACGCTCACCGCCGGTAGATGTATGCGGCATGAGCAGCACACGGAACCCGCCGAGCAGCAGCCCGCACAGCCCCGGAGCGAGGTCGTCCGAGGGGCTGGACGTCTCCGGCGTCACGGCCGAGGGCGCCGCCTGGCTCGCCTCCGCCGGAACGTATCCGCGCAGCACGCTCGCCCTGTGGCGCGAACGGCCCGACGCCCCGGTCGTCCTGCTCTGCGGCAGCGCGTTCGACGTCGTCAGCGCCTCGGCCCTGTTCGGGCGGCGGATGCTCGACCGGCTCTGGGACGAGGGGCCGGGCTCGGGCCCGGTGGCGGCGTACCGCGGACGGATCCTGCTGTTCGCCGCGCCCGGCACCGCCCAGCGGCTCCCTTCGCTCATGGAGTGGGAGGAGTGGGGCGTCGGCACCTCCCCGGGACCTACGGGCACCTCGCCGGAACGTGCGGGTGCCCTGGAGCGGGGTGGGCGCCCGGCGACCGGAGCCGTCGCGGGGTCCGGCGGCCCCATCGACCCTCACGGCTCCGCGGGCCCGGGGCACGGCGTCCGGGCGGGGCGGTGCCGGGAGGTTCCACCGCTGCTCTGTCACGGCACGGGAGACGCGGTCACCGTGCCCCCGCTGGCCCCCGGGAGCGGCGGACCGGCGGCCGTCCGGACCGATTCCCGCTGGCTGGTCGCCCCCGACACGCGGCGGCCCTGGCTCCCCGGCCCCGAGATCCTGCTCTGGGCGGCCGTGCGGGCGGCCCGCGCGGCGGCGTCGGCGGCGGTACGGATATCGATTTTTCCTCGTGCCGATCAGGATGCTAAGGTCTACGACGTCAGCAGGCGCCGCTAGCTCAGTTGGTTAGAGCAGCTGACTCTTAATCAGCGGGTCCGGGGTTCGAGTCCCTGGCGGCGCACGCCAACGAGAGCGGGATGATTCGCGGAAACGCGAGCGTCCCGCTCTCGTCGTTTCCGCGATCGCGGAGCCGGCTCAGCCCGTTGTGATCCGCACCGTCCAGGCCCCCGAGGCGCTCCGGTCCTCCACCTGGACCCGGACGTCCGCGCCCGGCACCTTGAAGCTCTCCCCGAGGCGCACCGGGGCGTCCGCGAGCGGCGGGTACACCGAGTCCTCCCAGCAGGACTCGGAGCCGGGGTGCGCGTCGAGGACCTGGATGGGCCCGCTGCCCGACTCGGTCCGGCTGCGGACCCGGTAGACGAGGACGCCCCGCTCGCACGTCGACCTGTCGTTGCCCGCCGGCCCCCTGGCCTCGAAGGCGATCGCGCTGTCCGGGCCCGTGGGGACCACCGCCAGCTTGGTGCCCCGGCCGACGCCGACGGTCTGCGATCCGGGGGGCGCCGCCACACCCACCGCGTTCGCGGACGTGCCCGGCGCGCCCGGACCACGCACGGACGTCCGCAGCCCGCCCGAGGGCACCCGCGGCCCCTGCCACGCCACCCCCGCCCCACTCGCCCCGGTCCTCCCACTCGCCCCGCTCGTCCTGGTCCTCCCGCTCGCCCCGCTCGACGCGGCCGCACCACTCGCCGCCGACGCGGCCGGGCCGGTGGCCAGCACCCCGGCGCCGGCGGCTTCCCGGGCGCTCGCGCCGGCCGAACCGACCGTGGAGTGCGCGGGTCCGGCCTCCAGCGGCTCCAGCGTCAGCCGGGTGGTGCCGGAGCCCAGTACGCACGCCACCTGGTGCGGTTCCAGCCACCCCAGCCGCCACTTGTGCCAGCCGAAGAGGTCGGGGGCGAGGCCGAACTGGCTGCCCATGAGGTCCCAGTCGCCCACATAGGTGTCCCAGTCGCCCTTGCCGTCGGTGGGGCGGTGATAGAGGTCGGGCAGGTCGAAGACATGGCCGGTCTCGTGCGCGAGGACGAGACGGTCCGGCGGATGCTTCTCGAAGACCGTGACGACGCGCCGGATGTCCTTGCCGTCCGCGTGCAGAGGCGTGTCCAGGTTGACGACCTTCGTGGCGTCCGAGTCGACGCCCGGGGCGTCCGGGTCCGCGATGAAGTAGACGACGTCGTAGCGCGAGAAGTCGACCCGCGGGTCGGCCACGGCGAGGGCGTCGCGCAGATAGGCGGCACGGTCACCGGCGTTCCAGTCGCGCTGTATGGCGTACGAGGTGGAGGCGTGCGGCATCTGGATCCAGGTGCGCCGGGGATGCGGCCTAACCGTGAACTTTCCGTACGAGGCCTGCTCGAAGAAACGGCTGGTGGCCGGGAAGTAGTCGCCCGTCAGCTCGGCGGGCGTGGTGCGCGGGGCGGAGTCCGGGAAGGACAGGAAGACCATCACGGCGTCGAGGGGGCGGGTGGGCCGCTCATAGGCGGTGTTCCAGGTGTCGGCGCCCTCCGAGTGGTGCGCCCCTGTCCGCGTCAGGGCGCAGGGCGACGCGAGGGGTTCGGCGAGCGCGTGGCCCGGCCCCAGGGAGGTCGCCGCGAGCGCGGTCATCGAGGTGAACATGGCCGCGGTGCTGCGCCAGCGGGGCGCCCCGTCGCGGGCGGGACCACGCAGGAGCCCGCGAGCGAGAACCCTCAAGGGGAGCGGACGCGGCACGTCGACCTCCGGATGCGGTTGTGGGCCACCGCATCCAGCCTGATTGAATTTGTACTATTTCGCCCTGTTTGTCTGCACCGGAAGAGTGAGTGCCGGAGCGGTCCGACACCCCCGGACATGCACGGAACGTCACGTGCGGTCGACGGGACGGGGAACCGTCCCGATAACAGGCAGAAACGATCTGTCAGAACAGGTGGTTGTTCCTGGACACTGGACAGTGGCTGCACCGTTTCGGGGGCAGCCACTATGATCGGCACACTTTCCTGCACGGACACGGCTTGTGCGGCCGCCCATCACCGGCCGACCGCCCCGAAAGACCCATACGAAGAACGAGTGCACTGCGGGAGCGAGCGGTGAGCGGAACGTCCGAAGGGCCGGCGCCCGCGGGAGACCTCGTCCGGCCGGCCGTCACAGAACGTCACGTCGACACGTCTTCTCGTACGTCCGCCGGAACCTCTCCCGGCCCACCCGCCCCCTCCGTACCGTCCGTGGCGCCGGGGCCGCCTTCCGGGACGCCGGCACTCCTGGCGGTTCCCGACGGAACGTCACTCCGTACCTTCCACGCGGCCTTCGCCACCGCTCCCCTCGCGATGGCCGTCGTCGACCGCGAGGGTCTCGTCGTCACCGCCAACGAGGCACTGGGCACGCTGCTCGGCGCCGAGGCGCGGACGTTCACCGGGCGGGCCGCCGCCGACCTGGTGGACCTGGCCTCCGACGCCCGCACCTGGCACGCGTACCGCGAGATGCTGGGCGGCAGCCGGGCCCGGTTGCGCTGCACCCGCCGGCTCAAGCATCCAGACGGCCAGGTGATCTGGGCGCAGGTCACGATCGCGCCACTGCCCCCGCAGGAACGGGCGGTGCTGATCTCGATCACCGACATCGGCGCGCGGCGTGAACTCCAGGCGCGGCTGCGCCACTTGCAGATGCACGACCCGGTGACCCGGCTGCCCAACCGCACCCTGTTCTTCGAGCGCCTCTCGGCGGCGCTGGAGGCGGAGGCGTACGAGGAGTGCGGCACCGGCCGGATCGGGCTCTGCTATCTGGACCTGGACGGGTTCAAGGCCGTCAACGACACACTCGGCCACCGGGTCGGGGACCGGCTGCTCGCGGCGGTCGCGGAGCGTCTGACGCGCTGTGCCGAGGAGGCCGGCCTCACGCGGGCGGCCAGTCCCCTGGTGGCCCGGCTGGGAGGGGACGAGTTCGCGCTGCTCGTCGAGGACTCCACGGGCACCGACCAGCTCGCGGATCTCGCCGAGTCCGTGCTGAAGTCGCTCCAGGCACCGTTCGACCTGTCGGGGCAGCGGCTGTCCCTGTCGGCGTCGATCGGGGTCGTCGAGCGGCGCGCCACCGGCACCACGGCGACCGGTCTGATGCAGGCCGCGGACACCACGCTGTACTGGGCGAAGGCGGACGGCAAAGGCCGCTGGACGCTCTTCGACCCGGAGCGCAACGCGCACCGCATGACCCGCCAGGCCCTGTCGTCCACCCTGCGCGCGGCCGTCGAGCGGGGTGAATTCGCCCTGGAGTACCAGCCGTTGGTGGGGATGGAGGACGGCGGTGTGCACGGGGTCGAGGCGCTGGTGCGCTGGAACCACCCGAGGTTCGGGACGCTGACCCCGAACCGGTTCATCGGACTGGCCGAGGAGAACGGCTCGATCGTCCAGCTCGGCCGCTGGGTGCTGGCCACCGCCTGCCGCCAGGCACGCCGTTGGCAGCTCGACCGTCCGGACGCCCCGCCGATCTTCGTCAGCGTCAACGTCGCCGTGCGCCAGGTCTGGGACTCCGACCTGGTGGCGGACGTGGCGAAGATCCTGGCGGAGACCGGACTGGCCCCGCATCTGCTCCAGTTGGAACTGACGGAGTCGGCGGTGATGGGTTCGGCGGGCCGTCCGCTCCAGGCGTTGCAGGCACTCAGTGACATGGGGGTCCGCATCGCCATCGACGATTTCGGCACCGGCTACTCGAACCTCGCCTACCTGAGCAGGCTCCCGGTGTCGGTGCTGAAGCTGGACGGCTCGTTCGTCCGCGGCTTCCAGTACGAGAACGCCGACGGTTCGTCCGCCCACCCCAACCCGGCCGACGAGGTCATCGTCGAGGCGCTCATCCAGCTCGCCCATCGGCTCGGCCTGACGGTCACCGCCGAATGCGTGGAGACGGCCTCGCAGGCGTCACGGCTGCGCGGGATCGGCTGCGACACCGGCCAGGGCTGGCTGTACTCCCGGCCGGTGGCGCCGGAACGCATCTCGGCGCTCCTGATGTCGGCGACCTGTCCTCAGGCCTGAGCGGTCCGCGCCCCCGGCAACCCGTAGGCGTCCGCGATCAGTTCGTACGAGCGCAGCCGTACGTCGCCGCCGTGCGCGTTGCCCGTGATCATCAACTCGTCGGCGCCGGTGCGCTTCTGGAGGTCGTCGAGGCCGGCGCGCACCTCGTCGGCGGTGCCGTGGATGACGTTGGCGTTCCAGGATCCGATGAACTCCCGCTCCATCGGGCTGAATTCGTAGGCCTCCGCCTCCTCCGGGGTGGGCACGAGTCCGGGACGCCCGGTGCGCAGGCGGACCATGCTCAGCGCGGCCGACAGCACCTGGCGGCGGGCCTCCTTCTCCTCGTCCGCGGCGAGCGCGGAGACGCCGATGAGGGCGTAGGGGGCATCGAGGACCGCGCTCGGCCGGAAGGACTCGCGGTAGAGGTCGAGCGCCGGGACGGTGTTCTGCGCCGAGAAGTGGTGCGCGAAGGCGAACGGCAGACCGAGGGCCCCGGCGAGGCGGGCGCTGAAACCGGAGGAGCCGAGCAGCCAGACCGGAGGCCGGTGCGGGGACTGGACGCCGCCCGGTGAGGTCGCCTGGACGGGCCCGGGAACGGCGTGGATCCGGGCGTAGGGGTGGCCGTCGGGGAAGTCGTCGTCCAGGAAGCGGGTGAGTTCCGCGAGCTGTTCGGGGAAGTCGTCGGCGCCCTCGGCCGGCCGCTGGGTGCGGCGCAGCGCGGCGGCCGTCGCGCCGTCCGTGCCCGGGGCCCTGCCGAGGCCCAGGTCGATGCGGCGCGGGGCCATCGCCTCGAGGGTGCCGAACTGCTCCGCGATGACCAGCGGGGCGTGGTTGGGGAGCATCACTCCGCCGGAACCCAGGCGGATGCGGTCCGTGTGGGCGGCCAGGTGGGCGAGGATCACCGCGGGCGAGGAGCTGGCCACGCCGGGCATCGAGTGGTGTTCGGCCACCCAGTAGCGGTGGAAGCCGCGGGACTCCGCGAGGCGGGCGATCTCGACGCTGGTGCGCAGCGCGTCGGTCGCGGTGCGGCCCGCGCCCACGGTGACCAGGTCCAGTACGGACAGGGGCACGGGGGCGGTGCCCTGTGCCGTACCTCGGATCTCGTCCGTCTCGGCCGTCTCGTCCACCGGGGTGCCTCCTGTTGCGTACGCGATGGTGTCCTCGACGTACGAACAGGAGGCTGTCTCCGCTTATTCCCCCGGCCACCCGTCCCGTCCTCGGGGGCTCCGGACCCCCGCTCCTCGAACGCCGGAGGGGCTGGAGCTTTCACTCCGGAGGGGCTGGATCCTTCGGGACCGGATCCTCACGCCTGGACGATGGGTTCCCTGGTGAAGAGGGTGCCGAGGGCCGGGGCGTTCACGCGGCGGCCCGTCAGGCGCAGGGCCTCCCAGACCGTGACCTGGTTCGCGGTGAGGACCGGTTTGGCGAGCTCCTTCTCCAGGGCCGTGAGATGGGAGGCGGTGTGCAGGGCCGTGTCGGGGAGGAGGATCGCGTCGGCGTCCGGGTGGTCCGCCTCCCGGGCCAGCGTGAGGACCTCGCCGTAGTCCCAGCCGGCGGCCTCGGCGGCGGTGACGACACCGGAGCCGCGCACCGCGGCCACCTCCGTACCGGTCTCCTTCAGGAACCCGGCGAAGAGCGCGGCCACGTCGTCGGGGTAGGTCGCCCCGATCGCGACCCGCCGCGCCCCGAGCTCCCGCGCCGCGTGGGTGAAGGCGAAGGACGTCGAGGAGGCGGGCAGCCCGGCCGCCCTGGCGAGGCCGCGGACCTGCTCGTGGGCGCCCTGCACCCCGAACACGAAACTGCCGCTCGTACACGCCCAGACCACGGCCTCCGCGCCGGACAGGCGCAGCTCCTCGACGCCCGCCGCGAGGCGGTGTGCCGAGCCCGTTTCGAGGAGCGCGTCCACGCGGTGGGCGTCCTCCCCCATGTCCGTGTGGACGACGGTCAGGCGGATGTCGCTGCCGAGGAGCTGCTCGATGCGCGGGTAGTCGTCCTCGGCCGAGTGGCCCGGGTAGAGGAATCCGAGTGCGGTCATGCCCAACCTTCCTGTTTCTTCGGGAAGTACGGGTCCCCGGCGGGCGGCCTGATCAATCAGCCGCTGATAGGGGCCCACCGCCCGGGTACCCAGTTGGCGCAACGCCGCCCACATCGTCACCTGGTTGGCCGAGATCACCGGTATCCGCAGTTCCGCCTCCAGCTGGGGGATGACGTCGTACGTCGGGAGGTTGGTGCGGCTCACGAAGAGGGCCTCCGCCGCCCCGCGCGCGGCCCGGCGGGCCATGTCGGCCACCTCGCGGTACGGGACCTTCCAGATGTGCCTGGTCAGACCCATGAAGGCGCGTTCCGTGACGGTGATGCCGGCCTCCGCGAGGTACTCCTCCAGGGACCGGGTGACCGAGACCGGGTAGGGGGTGACCAGCGCGATCCGGCGGGCGCCGAGCTCCTCCAGCGCGGCGAGGAGGGCTCCGGAGGTGGTGAGCGGGGGCAGCGCGCCCGCCCGCGTCATCGCCTCGCGCATCGCCCGCTCCCCGGCGAGCCCGCCGACGAAGCTGCCGGACGTGCACGCCTACGCGACGACCTCGGGCGCGACCGCGTGCAGGGCGCGGACCGCGTCGGCGAGCGTCTCGTGCTCGGAGACCAGCCGGGCCAGCCGGGCCAGGTCCAGGCCGACCTCGACGGGCACGAACGGGGTGCGGGTCAGATGCGGGGAGACGTCGTCGGGCACCCATCGCCACAGCTCACGGTCGAGGGCGAGTCGAACGGCGCGACGACCCCGACCCCGCGCTGCGGATGCGGACCGCCGAGAAAGGAGACGTCCATGGCAGGCACCGGCCTCGAAGAGGGGAACGGGCGGCAACGGACCGTATGCGAGCCCGTGTTGACGAAGGTATGTTCGGGTGCGAGCGTGGTCAATCCGCCCATCTCGGACGGCTCGGATCCCGTTCGCCCGCACGTCTCCCCGGTCATTTCGCCCCAGGATCTCCCAGAGAAGCGGACTCCCCTTGCGAAACGGTTTCCTCCGATGAACGCCCGTGTGTCCCCCGGCGCGTCCGGCCCGTCGGACCGGACCACGCTGCTCGTCCTGGACGCCGACCCGCTCCCCCGGCTGGGCCGGCTCACCGGCCGGGTACGGATCGAGCACGCCGACGAGTCCACGCTCGCGGAGCGGCTGCCGCACGCGGACGTGCTGCTCGTGTGGGACTTCACCTCGGGGGCCGTACGCCGTGCCTGGCCGGGCGAGGGGCCCCGGCCGCGCTGGGTGCACACCGCGAGCGCGGGCGTGGACCATCTGATGTGTCCCGAGCTCGCCGCCTCCGACACGGTGGTGACCAACGCGCGCGGCGTCTTCGACCGGCCGATCGCCGAGTACGTGGCCGCTCTCGTCCTCGCCATGGCGAAGGACCTTCCGCGGACCTGGGACCTCCAGCGGCGGCACGAGTGGCGGCACCGCGAGTCGCAGCGAGTGGCCGGGACCCGCGCCTGTGTGGTGGGGTCGGGGCCGATCGGGCGGGCGATCGTGCGCACCCTCAAGGCGCTCGATGTCACCACGGCGCTGGTGGGACGCGTCCCGCGCACCGGCATCCACGGTCCCGGGGAGCTGGACCGGCTGATGGCGCGCGCCGACTGGGTGGTGTCGGCGGCGCCGCTCACCGCGGAGACACGCGGCATGTTCGACGCCCGGCGCTTCGGGATGATGCAGCCCTCGGCCCGCTTCGTCAATGTCGGGCGCGGGCAGCTCGTCGTCGAGGAGGCGCTCGCCGAGGCGCTGTCGAAACGGTGGATCGCGGGCGCGGCCCTCGATGTCTTCCAGCACGAACCGCTCGGCCGCGACAGTCCGTTGTGGGACGTCCCGGGTCTGATCGTGTCGCCGCACATGAGCGGGGACACGGCCGGCTGGCGCGACGAGCTGGGTGAACAGTTCGTGGAGCTGTACGAGCGCTGGGCGGCGGGCAGGCCGCTGTCGAACGTGGTCGACAAGAAGCGCGGGTACGTGCCCGGACACTGAACCGCCCCTGGGAGGGACCGATGCCGAACTCACCGAACTGACGGCCGTACAACTCGTCGACGGGTACCGCAAGGGCGAATTCGGCCCCGAGGACGCGACACGCGCGGCCCTGGAGAGAGCCGGCCGCGTGCAGCCCGCCGTGAGAACGCGTTCGTCGTTCTTCTCGCGGACGAGGCCCCGGCCCAGGCACGGGAGTCGGCGGACCGCCGGCGGCGGGGCGAGCCCGTGGGCCTGCTGGACGGCGTGCCCGTCACGGTGAAGGACATCCTGCCGCTGCGCGGGCACCCGACCCTGCGCGGCTCCAGGACCACGAGCGCGGGGGGCCGTTGGGAGGAGGACGCGCCGTCCGTGGCCCGGCCGCGCGAGCACGGCGCGGTGTTCCTGGGCAGGACGACGACGCCCGAGTTCGGCTGGAAGGGCGTCACGGACTCACCGCTGTCGGGGGTGACGCGCAATCCGTACGCCGTCACGCGCACCGCGCCCGACCAGCGAGACTTCGATGAATCGAGCAGCCATGCGTTCCATGGTCCCGCGGCGGTCAAGAGCCCCTCGGCCGCACGGGACCGGAACCGGCCCGCATACAACGCATGGTCTCGGGTAGCCGCGCGGCCATGGCTCCACCACTTGAGAACGCACGTGCGAACACAACGGGAAACGAGAGACATCCGTCCGGGACGACCCGCCGGTCGCTGCTCGCGGGGGTCGCGGCGCTCGGCGCGCTCGGCGCCGCCGGCTGCAGTCGCGTGGCCACGGCGTCGTCGAGGGACGGCGGAGATCTCCTCGACCGGCTGAAGGCGCAGGGCGTCGTCCGTCTCGGCATCGCGGGCGAGATCCCCTTCGGCTACATCGACCGGGACGGCGAACTGACCGGCGAGGCACCGGAACTCGCCAAGGCCGTCTTCGAACGGCTGGGCGTCGACCGGGTCCAGCCGGTGCCGACCGAGTTCGGATCCCTCATACCCGGGCTCAACTCCCAGCAGTTCGACGTCGTCTCCGCCGGGATGTACATCAACGCCGAACGCTGCGAACAGGTCATCTTCGCCGACCCCGACTACCGGATGCTCGACGCGTTCATCGTGCGCAAGGGCAACCCGAAGGGGCTGCACGACTACAAGGACGTCGTGGCGAAGAAGGCCAGGTTCGCGACGGGGACCGGCTACGCGGAGATCCAGTACGCGGTCGAGGCCGGGTACAAGGAGAGCGAGATCCTCATCGTGCCCGACCAGGTCGCCGGCCTGAACGCGATCGAGGCGGGGCGCGCCGACGTCTTCGCGGGGACCGCGCTGACCGTCCGCGAGGTGGTGAGGAAGTCCTCCGAGGCGGAGAGCACGAAGCCCTTCGCGCCGCTGGTCAAGGGCAAACCGCACGTCGACGGCGGCGGCTTCGCGTTCCGTTCGCCGGAGACGAAGCTGCGTGACGCCTTCAACGTCGAGCTGCGGAAGATGAAGGAGAGCGGCGAACTCTTCCGCATCCTGCGGCCGTTCGGCTTCACCAAGGCCGAGATGACCGACATGACCGCGAAGGAGCTGTGCCGCGGATGACATCGGGACTCTGGAAACTCGTCCTCGAAGGGATCTGGGTCACCGTCCAACTGCTTTTCTTCAGCGCCTTGTTGGCCGGAGCCATGTCCTTCCTGGCAGGAATCGCGCGTACGTCGAACCGGTGGGCCGTCCGCTTCCTCGCGGGCCTCTACACCGAGGTGTTCCGCGGCACCTCCGCGCTGATCATGATCTTCTGGGTGTACTTCGTGCTGCCCCTCGCCTTCGGCTGGCAGCTCGTCCCGCTGTGGGCGGGCACCCTGGCGCTGGGGCTGACCTACGGGGCGTACGGCTCCGAGATCGTGCGCGGCGCGCTGAACGCGGTCGACCCGGCCCAGCGCGAGGGCGGTATCGCGCTCAGCTTCACCCCCGGGCAGCGGATGCGGCTGATCCTGCTGCCGCAGGCTGTACCGGAGATGATCCCGCCCTTCTCCAACCTGCTGGTCGAACTGCTCAAGGGCACGGCTCTCGTCTCCGTGATGGGGATGGGCGACCTGACCTTCAGCGCCAACCTGGTGCGGCTCGCCCTCCAGCAGAGCGCGGAGGTCTACACGTACGTCCTGCTCATCTACTTCGTCATCGCCTTCCTGCTCACCCGGCTGATGCGCGGCCTGGAGAAGCGGCTGAAGGCCGGGGTCGGCAGGGCACCGGACAGCAGGCCGGCCCGCGAGGCGAAGCGGGCCGCGACGACCGGTGCGGGCGCCGGTGCAGGTGCCGCCGCGGGCGGAGGTGCCTCATGAGCGCCACGCCCCTCACCTCGACGCCCCTCAGCGCCACTTGCCTCAACGCCACACCCCTCAGCACCACGCCCCTCATCAAGACGCCCCTCATCAAGACGACGATCGGCGGTGCCTCGTGACCTGGGACTGGAACGCCGTCGGCGACTTCATGCCGCACTTCCGGGACGGTCTGCTGGTCACCCTTGAGGCGCTGGCCCTCGGCTCGGTGATCTCGTTCGTTCTCGGCCTGGTGTGGGCGCTGCTGATGCGGGCGCCGACGCGCTGGGTGCGCTGGCCGGTCGGGGTGGCCACCGAGTTCGTACGCAACACCCCGCTGCTGGTGCAGCTGTTCTTCCTCTTCTACGTGCTGCCCGAGTGGAACATCACGTTCTCCGCGCTGACCACCGGTGTGATCGCGATCGGGCTGCACTACTCGACGTACACGATGCAGGTCTACCGGGCCGGTATCGAGGGCGTGCCCGCCGGCCAGTGGGAGGCGGCCACGGCGCTCGGCCTGCCCGCGCGGCGCACCTGGACGGCGGTGATCCTGCCGCAGGCGGTCCGCCGTGTGGTGCCGGCGCTCGGCAACTACGTCATCGCGATGCTCAAGGACACCCCGATGCTGATGACGATCACCGTGCTGGAGATGCTGGGCGAGGCGCGGCTGTACTCGCAGCAGCACTTCCAGTTCACGGAGCCGCTCACGGTCATCGGCGTGGCCTTCATCCTCATTTCCTACCCGGCTTCCCTGCTGCTGCGAGCCCTGGAGCGACGCCTTGTCCGCTGACACGAACGCTGCCACGAACACCGGTCCGAACGCCGGACCCGACACCGGGGCTGCCCCCTTGAAGGACCTCGCCAACCCCCCGGTGGACGGCAGCGAGCTGATCCGCTTCGACAAGGTCACCAAGCGCTTCGGGGACAACACCGTCCTCGACGGGCTCGACTTCCGCGTCGACTCCGGCAAGCACGTCACGCTGATCGGCCCGTCCGGTTCCGGCAAGACGACGATCCTGCGGCTGCTGATGACCCTGGCCCGGCCGGACGAGGGCACGATCACGGTCGCCGGGGACCGGCTGTTCCCCGCGCAGGGGAAGCAGGTCCGCGAGGTCCGCAAGAAGATCGGGATGGTCTTCCAGCAGTTCAACCTGTTCCCGAACATGAGCGTGCTGCGCAACGTCACCGAGGCGCCCGTGACCGTGCTCGGCCTGTCCCGGGACGAGGCCGAGGAACGGGCCCGGGAACTGCTGGACCTGGTCGGTCTCGCGGACAAGTGCGACGAGCGGCCGGGCCGGCTGTCCGGTGGCCAGCAGCAGCGCGTGGCCATCGCCCGCGCGCTGGCGATGCGGCCGCAGATTCTGCTGCTGGACGAGGTGACGTCCGCGCTCGACCCCGAACTCGTCGCGGGCGTCCTCGACGTCCTGCGTGACATCGCTCACACCACGGACATCACGATGCTCTGTGTGACCCACGAGATGAATTTCGCCAGGGACATCTCGGACCAGGTGCTCATGTTCGATTCTGGCCATGTCATCGAATCCGGCCCGCCGGAGCGGATCTTCGGCGACCCGGAGCACGAGCGGACCAGGGAATTCCTCGGCGCGGTGCTCTGACGCCCGAGAGCGAACGAGGGGCGGAGGGACGGCGCGCACGGCAAGGCGCGAGGTCCGGCCGGTGGGGCATGCCCGAAGGTTCATGCCATTGGCATATGCCAGGGTGGTGCGCTCCTGCTGAGAGGCGTGGAGCGCGCCATCAATCTCGTCAACAGACCGCCACAGATGGCGTCTTGGCCGTTATCGTGTAGTGAGCCCAGGTGTCCGGGCCGACGTCATTTTTGAGCCGGACCATGAAGCGCAGGGGGAAACCGTGGCGCTGATGAACGAGCCGACCGCGCCGTACCACTCGGCCCAGGACGCGCTGCGCGTCCTGGAGACCGTGTCGCAGCACACGACCGGCGTCACCGCGAACGAACTCGCCCGCCAGGCCGGCCTCGGCGCCGACCGGCTGACCGCACTGCTGCGCATGCTGCGCCGGGAGGGCTACGTCGAGCAGGTCACGGACGGCGCGTACGTCACCGGCGCCGCCCTCGGCCGTCTCGGTTCCGCCCACGGCCGCGAACAGGCGCTGCGCGACAAACTCCAGCAGACGATCGACCGGCTCCGCGACTCGGTCGGCGCCGCGATCTACATCAGCCGCTACATCGACGGCGAGGTGCACGTCACCCAGTACGCGGAGAGCCCGTCCACCCCCGCGGTCAACGAATGGGTCGACTTCCGCTCCTCCGCCCACGCCAGCGCGGTCGGCAAGAGCCTTCTCGGCCAGCTCGACCACAACGGCCGCCGCGACCATCTCGCCCGCCACAAGATGGCCCGGCTCACCTCGCGGACCATCACCAGCGAGCGGCTCCTGCTGTCCCGTCTCGACTCCCAGCCGGCCACCGTGCCCGTCCTCGACCTCCAGGAGTACGCGATCGGCACGGTCTGCGCGGCGGTCCCGATCACCGCCGGCTCCTCCGTCGGCTGCCTCGCCCTCTCCCTGCCGGTCGAGCACGCCCATCGGCTCCGCCGCGCCGCGGACACGCTGAACCGCGGGGCGACCCCGGTGCTGCTCTCCCTCGCGATCTGACAGCCGTCACCGGGCCCGTACGAGGTCCGCACGCGTGGTCCGCGCGAGCGGTGCGCGCGGCTGGTCGGAAGCACCGCCGCGGACCAGGTAGTATTTCTTTCGTCGCCGACCGCGAAAGCGGAAGGCGAGAGTCATGCGCCGCTAGCTCAGTTGGTTAGAGCAGCTGACTCTTAATCAGCGGGTCCGGGGTTCGAGTCCCTGGCGGCGCACATCGGTGAAGGCCCTCCACTTCGGTGGGGGGCCTTTCACGCATGTCCGGACAACCTCAGGCGCCTCCGGTCACCCCGGTCCGCTCCGCCGTGACGAACTCGGTCAGCACCCGCGCCAGCAGCTCCGGGTCCCGTGCCCCGCACAGTTCACGCGCCGAGTGCATCGACAGCCCGGCCACCCCCACGTCGACGGTCGTCACGCCGAGGCGGGCCGCGGTGACCGGACCGATCGACGTCCCGCACGGCATCGCGTTGTGGGAGACGAAGGGCTGCCACGGCACCCCGGCCCGTTCGCACGCGGCGGCGAAAGCGGCGACACCGACGCCGTCGCTGGCGTACCGCTGATTGACGTTGACCTTGATCACGGGGCCGCCGTTGGGCAGCGGACGGTGGTCCGGATCGTGGCGTTCGGTGTAGTTGGGGTGGACCGCGTGGGTCATGTCGGAGGAGACGCACAGAGCGTCGGCGAGGGCACGGTCGAAGTCCTCCGGCCCGCCGCCCCTGGCGGTCACGGCGCGGCCGAGTACCCGTTCCAGGAAGGGGCCCTGGGCGCCGGACTCCGATCCGTTGCCGACCTCCTCGTGGTCGAAGGCGGCGAGCACCGGTATGAACGCGGGCGGCCGTTCCGAGCCGGCCGCGGCGACCAGGGCGGTGACACCCGCGTGCACCGAGATCTGGTTGTCGAGGCGCGGCGCGACGATGAACTCCTCGTCCGCCCCCAGATATCCGGGCGGCTGGATGTCGTGCAGCATGAGGTCCCAGCCGAGGACCTCCGCGGCATCGGCGCCCGCCTCGTCCGCGATCCGGCCGAGCAGGGCGCCGGGCGCGGAGCCACCGAGCCCCCACAGCGGGGTCATGTGCCGCTGCCGGTCCAGGGCGAGCCCCTCGTTCACGGCCCGGTCGAGGTGGATGGCGAGCTGCGGCACCCGCAGCAGCGGCTTGTCGACGCGGACCAGCCGGGTCGAACCGTCCCGCAGGGCCAGCCGCCCCGAGACACCCAGGTCCCGGTCGAGCCAGGTGTTGAGCGGCACTCCGCCGTAGATCTCCACGGCGATCTGCCGCCACCCCGCCGAGCCGGTGTCCGGCGTGGGCTTGACCCGCAGGTTCGGTGAGTCGGTGTGGGTGCCGACGATCCGGAACGGGGTACCGGCCGGGGCGCCCGGCGGGACGTACCAGGCCACCAGCGCTCCCCCGCGCACGACGTAACGGCCTCCCTCGGCTCCGGCCGTCCACTCGTCCCGCTCCCGCAACTCCGCGAAACCCGCCTTCTCCAGGCGCTGCGCCGCGCTCGCCACCACGTGGTACGGCGAGGGGCTGGCTCTGACGAAGCTGAACAGGTCGTCATTGTGTCCGCGGTCGAGCGTGTCATGCGTGGGGGACATGATTGCCTTTCGGGAGCCGTCGAGGGGGTGGGGGTGGGGGCGTCGGACCGCCCCGCCGGGCACGCGGTCCGACCGGGGCGACGGTCCTTGCCGGGGGCGGCCTGGGACCCAGGGGCATGACACCCTCCCGACCGGGTCCGGGCCTCGGGACACGCGGCACCGCCGAGGTCACGCACACCACCGAGGTCATGGACACCACCGACGTCACCGACGTCACCGGCGCGGACGTGGGCCGGGGCGGCAGCGCCCCGCGGCTTCCGTGTCCGCGACCCGGATCAGGCAACGCAACGCCCTTCTTCCCTCGGTTCGGGGCTCTGGCGCACAGACCCCTCGGCACACGTGCCCGGATATCCTCCCCGCGGAAAGCGGCCGGGATGCCTCATGTCCCGACCGTTCGCAAGACATCACCGGACACCACGCCCGCCCCGCGCCCGCCCCGCTGGAGTGGCGGTCTCCCGAACCGGCCCCGCGGTCAGCGCGTCAGCAGTTCCTCCCGCCCGTGCGCCCGGTACTGGGCCACCAGCCCGGCCACGTCCGCCGCCGTCAGTCTCCGGTAGGTCTCCTCGCCCGGAGGCCGCCACCACACCGGGTCGGCGCAGTGGAAGCCCTCGCGCCTCAGGGCCACTCGGTGGATCTTGTTGGTGGCGGTGACGGGCATCCGCTCCACGAGACGCAGGAACCGGGGTGCCATCTTCGTGCCCAGATCCGGCTGGGCGCGCAGGAACGCGGCGAAGGGCGGGGGACCGAAGCGCGCGCCGTCCTTGAGGGCCAGTGCCGCCATCACCTGGTCGCCCGCCACCGGATCCGGTACGGCGTACACCGCGACGGCGGCGGCATCCTCGTACCGGGCCAGGATGTTCTCGATCATCGCGGCGGCGAGGTTCTCGCTGTCGACGCGCAGCCGGTCGTCGGCCCGTCCGGCGAAGTAGAGGAAGCCGTCGGCGTCGCGGTAGAAGAGGTCACCGGTCCAGTACCAGCCCTCGCCCGCCTCACCGCTCCCTTTCCCCGCTTCCCCTGCCCCGCCGTGCCCCGCGCCCGCCTCCCCCGGCCCTGCTGACGCCCCCCGGCGCCGGGCCGTCTCGGCTCCGGGATTGCGCCAGTACCCCTCGAAGAGACTGGCGCCCCGGTTCACCAACTCCCCTATCGCGTGCTCGCCGTTGAGCAGACGCCCGTCCCCGGCGAAGACGGCAGGCGGGCACTCGCGCCGGGTGTCCGGGTCGAGCACCGCGAGGTCGTCGGCGGGCGCCGCCCGGCCGATCGCCCCGGCCGGGGTGCCGGGCGTGCGCTGGATGGCGGCGCCGCCCTCCGAGGAGCCGTACCCCTCGACGAGCCGTACCCCGAACCGCTTCTCGAAGGCGGCCGCGTCGACCGCTCCGGCCTCCGTCCCGAACCCCAGGCGCAGCGGGTTGTCGCGGTCGTCGGGGCGGGCGGGCGTGGCCAGCAGATACTGCACGGCACGGCCGACATAGGTGAAGTACGTGGCCCCGCAAGCCCGTACGTCGGGCAGGAACCCGGAGGCCGAGAAGCGGCGCCGCAGCGCGATCCCCGCGCCGGCCGCCAGCGCGGGAGCCCAGTCGGCGATCACCGCGTTGCCGTGGAACATCGGCATGCAGATGTAGTGGGTGTCGTCCGCGCGCACCCCGAAGTGGTCGACGAGCGACCGTCCTGCCGCGGCGATCCTGCCCTGGGTGCAGATCGCGGCCTTGGGCGCGCCGGTCGAACCGGACGTGAACAGCAGCAGGAAACGGCTGTCCGGACGCGCCCCGCCGTCGTCCGGACGCGCGCCCTCGTACGTCCTCAGGAGCTCGGCGTAGGCGTCCGTATCGGTCACCAGGACGTGCAGGCCGGGCAGTTCGAGTCCGTCGAGAAGCGGCAGACGGGCCCGCTCGGTGACCAGGACGCGGCACTCCGTGTGCCGGATGTCCCGGGCCAGTTCGGGTCCGCGCCGGGTCGGGTTGATCCCCGCGACGGCGGCACCGGCGAGGGCGGCCGCGCCCAACCACAGCGGATACTCGGGGGTGTTGTCGAGCAGCACTCCCACATGCGGTTCCGCGCCCGGCGGCAGCAGCTCGGCGAGCAGCGCCGCGCGCGCCGCCGCGCCCTCCGCGACCTGGTGATGACTGATGACCCGGCCCTCGAACCACAGTCCCGGCCGGTGGTCACCCCACCGCTCCCGCACGAGCTCCCCGACGGTACGCCTCCTGGACTCCATGGAGACGTAAGGTAATTGACGGTCCGTCAGATAGGGAGCCCCGTGCGCGGCGCGCACACCCGTGTCAGCTCCCGAAGAACGCGTCGCCGGCGAGCGCCTCGTGGTAGGTGATCATGAAGCCGACGCAGAAGCTGACTATCACGCCGTAGAACACCAGCATGCCGAGGGTGCCCGCGGCCACCTTCGCCCGGCTCGGAGGGTACGCCGTGGCCTTCTCGGGGTGACGGGCGGTGTAGTACGCCGGGACGATGTCGCCCTCGACGACCGTCGAGGGGCCGTTCGGCTCCTCGAAGCGGATCGTCCGGCCGTCGCGGGTCGTGAACTCGTAGACGTGGTGCATGGTCGTGGTGACGTGCGTGTCGTTGCCTCCGCCGCGGACCGTCGTGTACGAACGCAGACAGCGCGCCTCCGCGGTCAGTCCACTGTTCCAGGCGCTGCGCAGCTCCAGCGAGCGGCGCACGGTCCTGGCCGCCACGAACAGCACAAAGACGATCATCAGGCTGGGCAGGGCATAGAAGAAAGCACTCATGACGGTCCCCCGGTGTCGGATACTGTTCCCCGCACGTCGACCTGGTCATGTCGACGTGCGGGGACCATACCCGCACCGGCGCCGTCAGCGCCTCAAGGGAGGCTCAGAATTCGGGCCTCAGAACGTGACGTCCGCGCAGGAGTAGAACGCGTTCGTCGTGTCCGCGACCGTCCACACCCCGAGGATGACGTGGTGTCCGGTCCTGCCGCCGGGCAGGGTGCCGGTGTGCGAGAGCGTGGACGGGGGGCGCTGTCCGTTGTAGGGGACCGTCAGGAACGGGGTGGTCTCCAGGTCGGCGCGGGTCAGCGCGTGGTTCTGGTTCCAGCCGGTCTTGGTGATGAAGTACTTGAAGTCGGTCGTCGCGTGCATCGCGGTGAACTGCCAGCGGAAGGTGTAGGTCTGGCCCGCGGTCACCTTGGTCGTCGGCCAGGCCGTACCCGCGGGGGTCTTGGGCTGGTCGAGCTGGCCGAAGTTGGTGTGGTTCGCGGAACAGATCCGACCATCGGCCGGGCCCGCCGCCGGGAAGCCCTTGAGGCCCTCGACGCTCTGCGGCTCCCACTGGATGTCACCGCAGTTGGCCACGATGCCACCGTTCGCGGCGCACATCTTCTGCCGGCTGAGGGGCTGGTCGGTGTAGCCGTGGGCGTTGGCTCCGCCCGTGGAGAGCACGAAAGTACCCGCCGTGGCGAGACCGAGCGCCGCCGCGTACAACTTCACTTTCCCGCCGGTGCGGGACCGGCCGGTGAGGTTCTGGTTCGTCCGTTTGCGCATGCTGCCGCTCCTGGAGGACGTGGGGGATGTTCCCGTGAGCCGTGCGCGCGAGGTTCAGGTCTAGACCAAGTATCAGATTATTGCGGGTAGTTGAACATGTCCATACCAATGCCCGACCCGACCGGCCGGCCCGCCCGAGCCACGCGAGACGCCCGAGCCGCCTGAGCCACGCGAGACGCCCCCACGGTCCGCAAGGGCATGAGGAGTACGAGAAGTACGAGGATGGCAAGGCCTACGAAAGTGCGAGGCCTACGACGACACCTCCCCGCGCCCCGTGCAGAACGCCACCGTCAAGTCCTTCACCAACGCCTTGCGTTCGTAGTCGTCCAGTTCGACCAGCCCGCGCAGGGTCAGCCGGGTCACCGTGTCCTCGACCGAGTCGACGACCGAGCCGAGCACGCTGTCGCGGTGCTGGGCGTCCAGGGCCGCGATCCGGCGGCGCTGCATCACGGCGGCGATCTCCGGCGCGTACTCGATCCGGGTGGGCTGCGCGGAGAACACCTCCAGGCCGACGGGGGCCGTGTCCGCGGCCACCATCCGGGTCAGCGCCTCGCCGACCGCGTCCGTGTTGCGCAGGGTCAGATCCCTGATCACGGCGGGCGGCAGCTCGGCCGGCAGCTGGGAGAGCACCCGCGAGAGCGCCGCCTCCACGCATTCGCGCAGATACGTCCGGTGGTCGTCGACCGCGAGGGTGGCCCGCGCGGTGTCCTTGACGCGCCACACCACGAGCACGACCACCCGCAGCTCGACCCCGTTCGCGTCGACCACGGACATCGGCTCGCTGCGCCAGTGCCGCAGCCTCACATCGACCCGGCGGCGCAGCACCAGCGGGTTGACCCACATCAGACCGGTGCGCCGGACCGTACCGCGATAACGCCCGAACAGACCGAGCACCCAGGCCCGCCCGGTCCGGCCGCGCGCGAGACCGCCGAAGCCGAACAGACCCAGCGCGCCCGCCCCGGCGTACGCGGCCCATTGCGCGGGGCCGAGTCCGGTGCCCGCGTGGCCGTGCAGCTCCAGCGCCGCCAGCACGGAGGGCGGCAGCAGACCCGCCCACCAGGTGGTGAGGGCGCATCCGGCCGCACCACAGGCCCCGGCCAGCACACCCGCCGCGCCGGGCAGCACCCGTGCGGGCCGTTCGACCAGCTCGGGGTCGGCCTCCGGCACGGGGCGCGGAGGCCGGCCGGGCGTGGGCCGCCGGATTCTCGGCTGCTCCCCGGTACCGCGCCGACGGCCCACGACGGCGGGCGCGAGCGGCACGGACACCGGGTCGGGGTCGTCGCGGAAGAGCAGGTGAACGGGGATCTCGGTGGTGGCCTCGTTGTGGATGAGCCGGGCGGACCGGTGACTGCCGCCGCCCTCGGCCCCCGCACCGGACCGCTGGCCGCCGCCGTCGTCGGCCGCCGTGTCGGGCCGGGCTTCCCCCGGAGGTGCTCCCTCGGACTCCGGGGTGTCTGACGTCGTCGTACTCATAGCTGCCTCCATGCCTCCGCGCCTGGAAGTGTGTTCACGGGCCGTGGGGAACCCGGCCGCTCAGGAGAAGAGCCGCCGCCAGGTCTCCGGTCCCGGGTAACCGTCCGCCGCCCCGCCCCGCCAGCCCTGGGCCCGCTGGAACGCCTCGACGTTGCGCCGGTCCGCCTCGCCCCAGCGCGACCCCGGACCGGACGTGTAGTACGTGCCGAACCCCTTCTTGACCAGCTGCTTTCCCAGCGCGGTCACATGGGCGTCGTTCGCTCCGGGCCGGAACACCGCGCGTCCCGGATAGCCGGGCACGGTGTGCGGGGAACCCGGGCCGGCCGTCACGGCGGGGATGTTCCTGCCCTTCTTGCCCACCAGGTACGACCAGGTCGTCGGCCCCGGCAGCCCGTCCGCGTCGGCGCCCTTCCAGCCCTGCGCCCGCTGGAACGCCTGAGTGGCCCGCTTGTCCGCGGCCGACCAGCGCGGTCCCGGCCCCTTGGTGTAGAAGCGGCGCCCGCCCCGGTCCACCAGGAGCCGGCCGAGCTGGGTGACGTACGCGTTGTTCGCGCCGGTCCCGAAGTACGCGGCCCCCGGATAGCGGGTCGACGTGGACGGCGGCGAACCGCCCGCGCCCTCCGTGATCCCCCGGTAGCGATAGGGCACGTAGTGGTCCGAGTTCGTCCAGTACGCGTACGGGGTGGACTGCTTCCTGGCACGCGGCGGGCTCTGCTCGTAGGCGACGTACTGGGTGTGCGTGTAGTCCGTCCAGCCGCCGAAGATGACGACGTGCGAGCCCTTCTCGGGGCTGTCGGGGTTGTGGAAGAGCAGGATGTCGCCCGGCTGGAGCCGGTCCCGGGTGATCCGCACCCCGAAGCTGTCGAGGCTGCCGGTCCACTCGTTGCCCGGCAGGTTCCAGGCCATCGAGACGAAGCCCGAGCAGTCCTGCCGGTACCCGTCCCGCCAGTAGTCGTCCGTGCTGTACGGCACCTGCGCGTCGATCCATGCCGTGGCACGGCTGATGATCGCGGCCCGTGTGGTGGTGGGCGCCCGCACCGTCTGCCCCGGTCCGGCGGGCAGCGCGGGCTTCCCCGCCGGGCCGTGCAGCGGCGCCCGGCGGCCCTGGGGGGTGCCGTCGTGTCCGTCGGCCGGGGGTAGACCGGGCCTGACGGGTCCGTGCACGGCGGCGACCGCCGGGACCGCGCCGAGGGCGGTGCCCGCCGTGGCGGCCAGCGCGAGCGCCATGGGGGTTCGCGCGACCCCCGCCAGGCCGATGGCATGGGCACGGGCCGCCGGATGCCCCAGGGGGCCGGACGGCCCGAGCCGCGAGGAGAAGGGCAGGACCCGCCGCCGGTGAACGCATCCGGGGCAATCACAGTCACTCGCGGGATCGACCTCCTCGAACACCGGAGTCTTCATGCGACGCCCCTCACACTCCAGATTGAAATGTCCGCAGTTCTGCACATTCGTCAGTTTCTCAACTGACATCCGGCGCCGCACGCTGACGGTCCGAATGATGTACGGGACCGCCCCCACCTGCCCCGGAGCCACCCACCTGGTCGGGAGCACCCCCGAGGGTCGGGTAGAGTTTTCCCGTCAGCAGGCGCCGCTAGCTCAGTTGGTTAGAGCAGCTGACTCTTAATCAGCGGGTCCGGGGTTCGAGTCCCTGGCGGCGCACCGACCGGAGGGCCTCCTCGTGAGAACGAGGGGGCCCTTCGTCATGTCCTGAGACCGCGGTGCGGACGCCGCGAGGGGCAGGGGCCCGGCGCCGTCCGTCGCGGAATTGGCGTCAAACAGTCTAGGAACCGCGGCACTTACCCGTTCTAGGGTGACCTCAAGTGGCCTTCAGACCAGGTCAGTCGCTCCGGCCCGGCCGCGGCACTCCGGTGTGCGGGCCCCGAACCTCCCGC
This sequence comes from Streptomyces sp. NBC_00386, assembly GCF_036063235.1. Taxonomy (NCBI): domain Bacteria; kingdom Bacillati; phylum Actinomycetota; class Actinomycetes; order Kitasatosporales; family Streptomycetaceae; genus Streptomyces; species Streptomyces sp. NBC_00386. The sequence goes on along the minus strand of NZ_CP107950.1, from coordinate 5,947,139 downwards.
GCCGACGCCGGGCTACTCCCGCAGCCCGTGCGCGCGCGGTGGAGGACCAGCCCGGTCGGCGGCTTCGGGGGAGCCGGCCGTCGACCGGGCCCGGTACCACCCACGGGGCACGCCCCGCCTCACCACCCGACCCAACGAACACGCTCCGGCCCACAGCTGACCCCACGAGCGCGCTCCGGCTCACGGCCGACCCCGGCCGAACCCCCTCCGCCTCACACCCCGCTCCCCGTGAGGTACGCCGAGACGACCACGTTCGCCGTGTAGCTGCCGTCGGCCCGGTCGAAGGTTCCGCCGCAGGTGATCAGCCGCAGCTCGGCCCGCCCGGACTCCCGTACGCCGTAGGCCTGCCGGGCATCGAAATGGTCACGCGGCAGAACCTGGACGTCGTCCACGGTGAACTCGGCGACCGTCCCGTCGTCGCGCATGACCCGGACGGTGTCACCGGGCTTGACGGTGCTGAGCCGGTAGAAGACCGCGGGCCGGGTCTCGGTGTCGACGTGGCCGACCATCAGCGCCGTCCCCGCGGCCCCCGGCTTCGACCCCGACGCGTACCAGCCGACGACACCCGGCTGGTCGAACGGCGGCGGATCGATGGCACCCCGCCCGTCGAGCCCGCGGGCCACGACGGGCGCCTGCACGCCCATCGAGGGGATGTCGACGCGCTGCGGACGGGCGCTGCCGAGGGGCTTGAGCGCGGGGGGCAGCCGCACCTCCGGCGGCCGGCCGACGGCGGCGATGTCCCCCGTGGTCGGCGCCGACGTCCCCAGCCGCAGATCCGTCACCTCACGGCCCCACAGCCACAGCCCGAGCAGCAGGACCAGCCAGGCCACACCGGTCAGCAGACGGCCGGTGCCGGGGGAACGCTCCCGTTCGGACATGTCAGTCGCGGCCGTCGTTGCCCCGGCGCGTGCCGCGGACCGCCACGGCGATCGCGGCGACGCTCGCGAGGACCAGGCCGACCACGGCCTGCCTGGTGCCGGGTCCGGCCGCGTGGGCGTCGTCCGCCGCGGCGAGGCGGGCGGTTCCGCCACCGCCCGCGTTCACCGGCGCGACCGGCGAGGCGGGCGAGGCGGGCGAGGCGACGCTCGGGGAGGAGTCGCGCGCCGGGACGGTGAGCGTGCCCTTGACCCGCTCGTGGTGACCGTCGCAGTCGACCCGGATGCCGTAGTCGCCGGGCCGCAGCGCGGTACGGACGCGGGTGTCACCGACGAGTCCGCCACCGCCCCCGCCGGTCAGCCGCGCGTCCGAGACGAACGCGTCCGACGCCGCGGTGCCCGTCCGGCCCGCACAGCCCATGGCCCGCAGCCGGATGTCGCTGCCCGCGGCCGGGGACGCCGGGTTCACGGAGACACCGGCCGGTCCCGCGTCGGCCGCGTACGCGGCGGGCGTGAACGCCGCGGCGACCGCCGCCCCGGCACAGAGAGTGAGTCGCATCGAGCGCATCGTGAAACCTCCAGACAACTGGAGACTCCCCCTCGGAGCGGCGGCCCGCATCTTCAGGGGGCCGCCACTGCTCCGTACGGGTCTGTGCGCGGCGCCGGGGGTTTGGGACCGGCTCGGCGCGGTCCCGAACCCGGATCGCCTGCTCAGACGCGGTCGACGAGGTCCGCGATCGAGTCGACGATCTTCGACGGCCGGTACGGGTACCGCTCGATCTCCTCGGGCGTGGTCAGCCCGGTCAGGACGAGGAAGGTCTGCATCCCCGCCTCCAGACCGGCCAGCACGTCGGTGTCCATCCGGTCGCCGATCATCGCGCTGGACTCCGAGTGCGCGCCGATGGCGTTCAGGCCGGTCCTCATCATCAGCGGGTTCGGCTTGCCCGCGAAGTACGGCTGCTTGCCGCTGGCCTTGGTGATCAGCGCGGCGACCGCTCCGGTGGCCGGCAGCGGGCCCTCGGTGGACGGGCCGGTCTCGTCCGGGTTGGTGGCGATGAACCGGGCGCCACCCTTGATCAGCCGGACCGCCTTGGTCATGGCCTCGAAGGAATACGTACGGGTCTCGCCGAGGACCACGTAGTCCGGCTCGTGGTCGGTCAGGACGTACCCGATGTCGTGCAGCGCGGTGGTCAGGCCCGCCTCGCCGATGACGTACGCCGTGCCGCCGGGCCGCTGGTCGTCCAGGAACTTGGCGGTGGCGAGGGCGGAGGTCCAGATGTTCTCGACCGGCACGTCCAGGCCCATGCGGTTGAGCCTGGCGTGCAGGTCGCGCGCCGTGTAGATGGAGTTGTTCGTCAGGACCAGGAAGGGCTTCCCGGACTCCCGCAGTCTCTTGATGAAGGCGTCGGCGCCGGGGATGGGCACACCTTCGTGGATGAGGACGCCGTCCATGTCGGTGAGCCACGACTCGATCGGCTTGCGCTCTGACATGTGCTGGGTCTCCTGCCGTCCTGGCGTACGTACGCACTCCAACCGGGGCTGCCGGAACGACGCTGTGCCGACCCGCCCAGCCTAGTCAGGACGACACGCCCGCGGCCGGGGCTCCTTGACCACGCTCCTGACCATGGCTCGATGACCACGCTCCTGACCATGGCTCGATCACGCACGCTCCTTCGCACTCCGTGCCACGCCGTCGGCCACCGGAGCCGACCCGGCCCCCGGTCCCCGCCACCGGCTTCCCGGTTCCCGGTGTCAGCGCCGGACACCGCTGCCGCACGTCAGCACCGGCCACCGTTCCAGGAGTCAGCGCCGGCGCATCCGCCGGGCCAGGGCGAACAGTCCGGCTCCGAAGGCGACGAGGACGAGCGCGAGCGCGGCCAGTGCCGGCCGGTTCGCTCCGCCGGGTCCGGTGCTGGCGAGCTGGTCGGCGGACGGCGCCGTCGTGCCGGTCCCGGTGGTGGTCCCACTGTCCGTGTCCGTACGGGCCTCACCGGTACCGGTGGTCCCGGTACCGGTACCGGGACTCAGACCGGCGTCGGCACCGGTGTCCGCGGTGCCGTCCTGGTCCGCGCCCGTGCCGGTCTCCTCGCCCGACCCCGGGCCCTTGTCCCTGACGGCGCCCTCGATCCGGAAGCGGTAGGCGTTCGACTCTCCCACCCAGTCGCCGTCGTCGTCGTGCTTCTGCACGACGGCCGCGTTCGCGACGACGGAGTTCGGGGCGCTCGCGCCGGAAGCCAGGGAGAGTCGCACCTTCACCGTCAGGGTGCGGCCGGGGGCGACGGTGAAGCCGGGGAAGCCGTCGTCGAACGGTCCCACGTTCTCGGCCTCGTCGCTCCGCTCGAACCTCACCGCATGGGCCCGCTCCCCCTCGTAGAACTCCAGCCGCGCCTGCTCCGGCCGCAGCGTCCGCTTCTCGTCCACGAGGACGACGACCGGATGGATCGCGCCGCAGGGGTGCGCCGTGGTGTTGGTGAGGTCGATGTACCAGGTCCCGGAGCCGCCGCCCGCCTGGTAGGCGTCGGGGCCGCCGTGGATCCGGGTCTTGATCGGGAAGTCGTGGGTGTCGGACGAGACACAGTCCGGGCGGGGTTCCAGCACGTGCGCCGGGGCCGGAGTGAATGTCACGAACAGGGCGAGAGCGGTCGGGGCGAGGGCGGTCGGAGCGAGCGGATGAGACGTACGCAGTCGCATGAGGAGCCTTTGGCCGATCGGGAGGGGGCGGGGATCGGGAGGATCGAAAGCGTCAGTCGGTACCGGGCAATGGCCTCGCGACCCTGCCACGCCGCACCCCCGCCGCCGGACCGCCAATCGGGCAGTCACCCCCGTTCGGCCCCCGGAATCCCACCGTCCGGCGGCACCCCCACCGATCCGGACCCCCGCCGCCCCGGCGACCCTGCGGATCTCGATGAGCCCACGGATCTCGGCGACCCCGCGAACCTCGTTGAACCCACAGATCTCGTCGAGGCTGCGAACCTCGTTGAACCCACAGATCTCGGCGACCCCGCGAACCTCGTTGCGCCTGCGGATCTCGTCGAGGCTGCGGGAGGTGACGATCGAGGCCGTCCCGAGCACGGGCCGCCACAACCGAAGCAAGCCCCCGGCCTGCCTCCCCGCCCGCGCGTCCCCACCCACCCGAACAGCCGAGCCGGCCCGGGTCGGCCCGCCGCGGCCGGAGCACGCACCGCAAGCGGCCCCCCGCTCACCCCTCCCCGCGCCCGAACAGCGGAGCCAGCAGAAGTTGGGCCGCGCCCTCGGCCACCCCTCGTGCTCCGCCGGGGGCCACCCGGACCGGCACCGCCGGACCGCCTCCCTCGCGCCGGGCGCGTTCCGCCAGGACGGCCCCGACACCCTGGAGGAAGACCTCCTCGTGAGCCGCGACCGTGCGCCCTCCCAGCAGCACGAGGTCGATGTCGAGCAGCCCCACCAGATTCGCCGCTCCGGCGCCGAGCACCCGAGCGGCCTCGGCCACGGTCCCCCGCCCCACCGCGTCCAGGCACAGCACCTCGATGCAGCCACGGTTCCCGCACTCGCACATCGGCCCGTCCAGCTGGATGACCTGGTGCCCGAACTCCCCGGCCCCGGTACGGGCCCCCCGGTGCACGGCCCCGCCGATCACGAGCCCGGCGCCCAGACCCGTACCGAGATGGAGATACGCGAAGGACCCGCCGCCCCCGACGCCGGGGCCGGACCGGGCGCCGGCCCCCACCGCGACCCCGAGCGCCGCCGCGTTGGTGTCCTTGTCCACGACCACCGGCAGCCCGAGCCGCCCGGCCAGCGCGGCCCGCAGGGCGAACCCGTCCCACTCGGGGAAACCCGTCACCCGGTGCAGCACCCCCAGGCTGTGGTCGAGCGGCCCCGGGAGCGCGACCCCCACACCCAGCGGTGACACCCCGCCGAGCAGGGCGGAGACCTCGCCGGCCGCCCCCTCGACCACCGCGTCGGCCCCGGCCCCCAGATCGAGCGGGGCGTGCCGCTCGGCCACCACGGCCCCGGTGAGATCGCAGAGCACCGCGGTCAGCTCGTCCCGGTCGAGATGCAGCCCGACCGCGTGCCCGGCATCGGGCACGAGCCGCAGCACCGTACGGGGTTTGCCGCCCGTGGACGCGAGACGCCCCGCCTCTGTCGCCAGGCCGTCCGCCCGCAGCCGCGCGGTGATCTTGCTGACGGCCTGCGGGGTCAGCCCGGTCCGCTCGGCGAGTTCCAGACGGCTGATGCCGGAGGCCCCCGCCGTGCGCAGCAGATCGAGCACCAGCGCGGCGTTGTGACTGCGCAGGGCGGGCAGGTTCACCCCGGCCGCCCCGGTGCCCGCACCTCCGCCAGAACCCGGATTCCCGGGACCACCCTGGTTCACGAAGACGCCGGAAGCCCCGCCCGCGCCGTTCCGACCGGAAGCCCCGCCCACGCCCTGACGGCCAGAAGCCCCGCCCACGCCGTGACGGCCGGAGGCGCCGACCTCCCCGGCCTCGTCCTGATCCGCGCATTCTCCCGAGGTCCGGGGTACACCTGGATTCCCGGGCATCCCCTGCGTCCCGGCCCCACCCGCATTGGTCCTGTTCACATCACCCATTGTCCCCCGCGCTTGCACTTTGGCAACAGCGTTGCGAAAGTAGGACGCATGACAGGCATGACTGGTACTGGTACGCCCCTTCGCGTGGGTCTCGTCGGCTACGGCCTCGCGGGTTCCGTCTTCCACGCCCCGCTGATCGCCACGACCGAGGGGCTCGCCCTCGACACGGTCGTCACCTCGAACCCGGAGCGCCAGGCGCAGGCCCGCGCCGAGTTCGGCGACGGACTCCGCTTCGCCGCGACGCCCGACGAACTGCTGGACCGCGCCGACGAACTCGACCTGATCGTCATCGCGTCCCCGAACAAGACCCACGTCCCGATCGCGACCGCCGCCCTGAAGGCCGGCCTCCCCGTGGTCGTGGACAAGCCCATCGCCGGTACGGCGGCGGAGGCCCGCGAACTGGCCGCCCTGGCCGACGAACGCGGCCTGCTGCTCTCCGTCTTCCAGAACCGCCGCTGGGACAACGACTTCCTGACCCTGCGCAAGCTGTTCGCCGACGGGGAGCTGGGCGACGTCTGGCGCTTCGAGTCCCGTTTCGAGCGCTGGCGCCCGCAGCCGAAGGGCGGCTGGCGCGAGTCCGGCGACCCGGCGGAGATCGGCGGTCTGCTCTACGACCTCGGCAGCCACCTCGTCGACCAGGCGCTCGTCCTCTTCGGCCCCGCGGCCTCGGTGTACGCGGAGTCGGACGTCCGCCGTCCGGGCGCGCTGACCGACGACGACACGTTCATCGCGATCACGCACGAGAACGGGGTCCGCTCCCACCTCTACGTCTCCGCGACGACCGCCCAGCTCGGCCCGCGCTTCCGCGTCCTCGGCTCGCAGGCGGGCTACGTCAAGTACGGCCTCGACCCGCAGGAGGCCGACCTGCGCGACGGCAAGCGCCCCGGCGCCGGCGCCGAGTGGGGCGTCGAGCCGGAGGCCCTGTGGGGCCGCGTCGGCTCCGGCGAGTCCCCGCTGACCGGTGGCGGCCGTCCCGAGCCGACGGTTCCGGGCACGTACCCCGCGTACTACGCGGCCGTCGCCGCCGCCATCCGTGACGGCGGCCCGAACCCGGTCACCGCCCACGAGGCCGCCGCCGCCCTGGACGTCCTGGAAGCGGCCCGCCGCTCCGCCCGCGAGTCCGTGGTGGTGTCCCTGTGAACGCGCCCGTCGCACCGGAGATCGCCGAACTCATCGCCGAGCTGGAGGAGCAGGAGCGCCGGCTGACGCTCCCGGGCTTCACCCACGACGACGCCTGGACCCTCGGCACGCTCCTCGTCGGACTCGCCCGCGAGCGCGAAGCGCCGGTCGCCGTCGACATCCGACGCGGTGGCCAGCAGCTCTTCCACGCGGCGCTGCCGGGTTCCACCCCGGACAACGACGCCTGGATCGACCGCAAGCGCCGCGTCGTCGAGCGGTACGGATGCTCCTCGCTGCTGGTCGGCTCGCGCTTCCGCGCCAAGGGCACGACCTTCGAGGAGTCCTCGCGCCTCGACCCCGACACGTACGCGGCCCACGGGGGCGCGTTCCCGATCGCCGTGACGGGCGCGGGCGTCATCGGCACCGTGGTGGTCTCGGGCCTGCCCCAGGTCGAGGACCACAAGATGGTGGTGGAGGCCCTGGAGACACTCCTGGCCCAGTAGCGCATCGGTCCCCGCGCCCGTAAGAGGCGCGGGGAGCGAAGCCCCGTCAGGGACGCGGGGAACGGCGCGAGCAACCACAACGCACCGCCGGCGAACAACGCACAGCACAGCCCCGTCAGGGGCGCGAGGAACTGCGCGAGCAACCACAAGGCACCCGCGGCGAAGAACGCCCCCCGCCCCCAACGGACCCGAACCGCGAACCAAGCGGAGCGCTCACGCGTCGGCGAGCTCCTGTCGCTGCCGCCCCAGCCCGTCGATCTCCAGCTCGACGACGTCACCCGCCCGCAGGAACGGCTTCGGTTCGGGCCGGCCGAGCGCCACCCCGGCGGGCGTGCCGGTGTTGATGACGTCCCCCGGGTACAGGGTCATGAACTGGCTGACGTACCGGACGACCTCGGCGACCGGGAAGATCTGCTCGGCCGTCGTACCGTCCTGCTTGAGCTCCCCGTTCACCCAGAGCCGCAGCGACAGCGCCTGTGGGTCCGGGACCTCGTCGGCGGTCACCAGCCACGGCCCCAGCGGGTTGAACGTCTCGCAGTTCTTGCCCTTGTCCCAGGTGCCGCCGCGCTCGATCTGGAACTCTCGCTCGGAGACGTCGTGCGCCACCGCGTACCCGGCGACATGCGCGAGCGCCTCCTCCCCGGACTCCAGGTAGCGGGCGGTACGGCCGATGACGACGGCCAGCTCGACCTCCCAGTCGGTCTTCACCGACCCGCGCGGCACGAGCACCGTGTCGTTCGGCCCGACCACGGTGTCCGCGGCCTTGAAGAAGATCACCGGCTCGGTGGGCGGCTCGGCCCCGATCTCCCGGGCGTGGTCGTGGTAGTTCAGCCCGATGCACACGACCTTGCCGATCCGGGCCAGCGGCGGTCCCACGCGCAGTCCGTCCGCGTCCAGCGCGGGCAGCTCACCGACCGCCGCGGCGGACCGGATCCGGCCGAGCGCCGCGTCGTCGGCGAGCAGCGCCCCGTCGATGTCGGCAACCAGTCCCGACAGGTCCCGAAGGATCCCCTCGGCGTCGAGCAGCGCGGGCCGCTCCGCCCCGGCCGTACCGACTCGCAGCAGCTTCATGGTCACCGTCTCCCTCGGTCGCGGGCTGTCCGACCGACGGGTGCGGCCGTCGGAGGACCGTGCGATCCTCCAAGCTCACGGTCCAGTCCGCAAGACCCCGTTCACGGACTGGACCGACGACGGAAGGCTCCGTCAGGCGAGTACCGCGGCCGCGGGCGCCGCCCCCGGCATGTCCCGGTAGAGCACCGCCCGCTCCACCGCGCTCCAGGTCGCGCTGGTCACCACGTACAGCGCGGCCGCCAGCGGCACCACAGCCACGGTGAACAGCGTGAAGAAGGACATGAACGGCATGATCTTGGCGACCGAGGCGAGAGCGGCCGCCTGCTCGCTCCCGGCCTCACCCGCCGCGGGCGCGGCGACGACGGTCGTCCGCTTCGTGCGCACGTAGTTGAAACCGGCCACGGCCGTGACGACGGCGAAGAGGGCCAGGTAGACGAGGCCGGCCGGCCCGAAGAGCCCGCCGTCGCCGAGCGCGTCCGCCCACCGGTCCCCGAGCGGTGCGGCGAACAGCTTGTGCCCGAGCAGGGTGTTGGCCCCGCCGCCGATCGTCGAGCTGGAGAACAGGTGGTAGAGGAGGAAGAAGGCCGGCATCTGGAGCAGGCTGGGCAGGCATCCGGACAGCGGCGACACCTTCTCCTCGGCGTGCAGCTCCATCAGCGCCTTCTGGAACTTCTCGCGGTCCTTGCCGTGCTCCTTCTTCAGCTCGGCGATCCGCGGCCGGAGCGCCGCCTGCGCCCGCTGTCCGCGCGCCGCCGCCCGCGACAGGGGATGCACGAGCAGGCGTACGAGCGCGGTGAACAGGACGATCGCCGCGGCGGCCGCCGAGCCGTGGAACAGCGGCTGGAGCAGGTCGGCGATGTGCTCGACCAGGTGCGCGAAAACGGACATGAACGTGGACATGTGTGAGCCCTCCGGGGGTCTCGTCGTGCCGGGAGTACGGAATGCGGCATGACGACCCGCGCGGGTCACCCGTGACGGAGTACCACTCGGGGTGGACCACCGGAAGTCTCGGGGTGGGTCACCAGGAGCGGGAAGCCACCCGGGACGGAAGCCGCCGGAGTGGAGTGGAGGGGGTGCCTACGCGGTCGCCGGGAGGGCGTGTCCGGGCGCCCTGGGGCGCGGCCGTCCGCTGGCGTCGGGATCGCGTTGCGGCAGGAAGGCCGTGCGGCGGTCGCGGTCGCGGATGGCCGTACGGACCCGGGTGGGCGGTACGACGGGCGCGCAGCGCGCCACGATGAGGGAGCAGGCCACGAAGGCGGACCCGGCCGCGGCCGTCGCGGCGACCGCGACGGTGGCGGTGAGGGTGCCCGTGTCGAGCAGGGCGACCTGAAGGAGCAGGAGCAGCAGTACGGCGGCGGGGCGGGCATCGGCCCAGGTCCGGGTCATCGACCGCTCCTCCTCTCGTACGTGGCGCACGTGTCTCGTACGCGGTGCGCGTGTCCCTCCGTTCGTTATACAGGATGGTTCTCGGCGGACCGCCCGGGTCCGGACGCGGCGTCCGCCACACCGTGCGGACCACGGTCCGTGTCGACCGGCTCCAGCAGCCGCCTCGGCCCGAGCAGGGCCCGGCTGACCGGATCCGCCGGGTCCCGGTCGAGTCCGGGGCCCGGCGTCATCTCCACGTCCGGGACGGGCACGACCACGGCGCAGCGGGGGCATTCGCCGTACGGGCCGAGTTCCGTGCCGCAGGCCGCGTGCCGGAAGTAGCGCAGCCTGCTCTCGCCGAAGTGCTCGCGGCCCCACAGGCCGAGCGATCGCAGCGTGGGCCACAGGGCGACACCGCGGTCGGTCAGGACGTACTCGTCACGCGGCGGCGACTCCTGATAGCGGCGCTTCTCGAGGATCCCCTCGGCGGTGAGCGCCTGGAGACGGGCCGCGAGCACGGCCCTCGGGATGCCGAGGTGCACGAGGAAGTCGTTGTAGCGCCGTACGCCGTAGAGCGCGTCGCGGATGACCAGAAGGGTCCAGCGTTCGCCGACGACCTCCAGCGCGCGGGCGATCGAGCACTCCTGTGTCGCGTAGTCCTTGCCCAGAGCCATGACCCCACTGTAGCCACTTTCCGACACCTAGGTTCATTGAACGAACCTAGGTGTTATCGTCTACGCAGACCCAAGGTTCAATGAACGAACCCACCGCACGGATCGACCCGACCGGCCCACCCGAACCCGACGAGGCCGGCCAACCCGCCCGATCGAACCGACTGAACCGACGACCCGCCCCAACCGACCCTCCCGAACCGACCGAACCGACCGAACCGACCCACGGAAGCGAAGACAGCCCATGACCCGGCTCGACCGGCCCGACACCAGCACGCGGCCCGCACACGCCACCGGCGTCTCTCCGGCCGCCCCGGCGAAAACCGCTCCGCGGGCCACCCCGACCCTCGCCCTCACCAGCGCCGCCACCGCCGTGGCCCTGATGACGTACACGGCCCCGATGGTCACGCTCCCCGACACCGCGGCCGCGCTGCACACCTCGGTCTCCGCCCAGGCCTGGCTGCTCAACGGCACCCCGCTGGGCCTGGCCGCGCTGCTCCTGGTCGCGGGCAGTCTCGCGGACGACTACGGACGCCGCCGGATCTTCCTCGCCGGCACCGTCGCCCTCGGCCTCACCACCGCCCTGGGCGCGCTCGCGGGCTCCACCTGGCTGTTCACCCTGACCCGCATAGCGCAGGGAGCGGCGAGCGCGGCGATCCTCGCGAGCAGCCTGGGCCTGATCGTGCACGCCTTCCCGACCCCGCACGGGCGGCTGCGGGCGACGGGGGTGTGGGGCGCGTTCGTCAGCGGCGGAATCGCTGCGGGCCCGCTCCTCGCGGGTGCCCTGGCAAGCTGGAACTGGCGGGTGGCGTACGCCGTCCTGGGCGCCGCCGCCCTGGCCGTCGCCCTCCTCGGAACCCGCGCCCTGACCGAGTCCCGCGCACCACGCGGCGGCCGGCCCGACCTCGCGGGGGCGCTGACCTTCGGCCTCGCGCTGGTGTCGCTGGTGGCGGCGCTGACGCTCGGCCGCGACGGCTGGCTGCGCGCGCCGGTGGGGCTGCCGGCAGCGGCGTTCCTCGTCCTGATGGCCGCGTTCGTCGCCGTCGAACGCCGCAGCGGGACTCCCATGATCGACCTCGGTCTGCTCCGGCACCGCCGCTTCCTCGTCTCGTCGGCGGGCGGGCTCTTCACGGGCCTCGCGGTGATCGGCCTGTTCAGCTTCCTGCCGGCGCTGCTCCAGCGGACGCTCGGGATGTCCGCCATGGACACGGCGTGGCTGTTCCTGCTGTGGTCCGGCCTCGCCTTCACGGTCGCCCTCCAGGCCCGCCGTCTCGCCGGCCGGGTCTCGCACCGCCATCAGCTCGCCCTCGGTTTCGCGCTGCACGCGGCCGGTGTCCTGACGATGCTCGGCGCGATCGGCTCCGGCTCCTGGCTCCGCCTGCTCCCGGGCTTCGTGCTCTCCGGGGTGGGCAGCGGCCTGCTGAACGCCGCGCTGCCCCTGCTGGCCGTCGAATCCGTGCCCGCGACCCGCGCCGCGATGGGCTCGGGGGCCCAGCAGACGTTCCGCTACATCGGTTCATGCGCCGGGGTCGCCCTCACGATCGCCCTGGTCACCACCACCGGCGGACCGGCGCACGGCGCGAACATCGCGATCGTCGTGTCGGCCGGGCTCGCCGCGCTGGCCGCGGCGAGCGTTCTGGTCCTGCGCGAGCGGGCATGACTCGGCCGTACCTGGCGGAACCCGCGTTCGGCGGTGACGAAGCCCGGCGGGCCTTACCGGTGAAGCCCGGCCGACGTGACCGGGGCGGAGCCCGTGTTCGTTAGCGGGGCCGCATGGAGGTGAGCTTCCCCCACACCGCCATGCGGTACCGGGAGGTGTAGTCGGGGGTGCACGTGGTGAGCGTGATGTAGTACCCGGGCTGTGTGTACCCGTACGACGGCCGGACGGTGCTGCGCGGCACCGGGCGGATCACCCCGACGTCCCGCGAGGAGGTCTGCGGAAGCGTCCGGTCGACGGTGTACGTGTAGACGGCGGCCTTCGTCTCCACGGTGATCGTGTCACCGCGCCGGAGCCTCGGGAGGTACCGGAACGGCTCCCCGTGCGTGTTCCGGTGTCCGGCGAGCGCGAAGTTTCCGGCCTGACCCGGCTGTTGAGTTCCCTTGTAGTGGCCGACGTAGCCCTTGTTGAGGACGCCCGCCTTGCTGACGCCCTCCGCGACCGGTACCCGCAGGGAGAGCCGCGGAATGCCGAGGACGGCGTAGGCCTGTGACCAACGGGGTTGCTTCTGGGCGCTGTCGCCACCCCCGGATCCGGACGAGGAGTGCCGCCCCGCCGGCTGTCCCGCGCCGCTCTTCCCGTCGTCGGCCTCGCCGCCCCCGGTCCCCCCGGCACCGGAAGCGGCGCTCGTGTCGGGGTCGGCGCTCCCGGGCGCCGGGGTCCCCCACTCCCGCTCCATCGCCTGCACCTTGCGCTCGGCGCCGTGCCGCGCCTGCCGGTTGGTCCACCACAGCTGGTGCGCGACCAGGAGGAGCAGCACCACTCCGACGGTGACGAGCACCTCGGCGCCGCTCCAGACCGCTCGCCGGTACGCGGCCCGCCGTCGCCGCGTGCCGTGGTGCACGATCCCCGGAGCCCGCATCCGTACGCCCCCTTCGCCGGGCGCACGATAGGCGTCGGCCCGTCAACTCTCCAGCCCCGCGCGGATCCTGTCTGTACAGGCACTCCTCCGGCACCCTTCGGCGCCCCCTGCCGAGGCTTCCTCCACCGGTTTTAGAAAGGGCTGTCACAACCCTCGACAACCTCAGGCGCCACACCCGATGCTTCCTGATGGCATCAGCGGAACGGGCAAGCGCCGGCGGGAACGCCCCGGCGACCGAGTTCGAAGTCGAGTCGACAGCTACGGCCAACTCCATTGCGATCAGCGTGAGTTGTGCCGAGACGGACGGAGAAGCCAGCCATGATCCGACGCAGAACACTTCTGGCCGCCGCGGGCGGTACGGTCCTCGGCGGCGCCCTGGCGACGGGCACGGCCCGCGCGGACGCGACGATCGCCGTCAACCCGGCCACGACGTACGGGAAATGGGAGGGGTGGGGAACCTCCCTGGCGTGGTGGGCCAACGTCTTCGGCGCCCGCGACGACTTCGCCGACCTCTTCTTCACCACCAAGTCGACGACGTACAACGGAACTTCGCGCCCGGGTCTCGGACTGACCATCGCCCGCTACAACCTGGGGGCGTGCAGCTGGAACACCGTGGGCGGCGAGACCATGACCGCCTCCGCCGGCATCCCCTCCTTCAAGCAGATCGAGGGCTACTGGCAGGACTGGAACAACGAGGACCCGACGTCCTCGGCCTGGAAGTGGACGGCGGACGCCACCCAGCGCGCCGCTCTCACCAAGGCGACGGCGCGCGGCGCGACGAGTGAGCTGTTCGCCAACTCCCCCATGTGGTGGATGTGCCTGAACCACAACCCGTCGGGCGCGTCCGGCGGCGGCAACAACCTCCAGTCCTGGAACTACCGCCAGCACGCCTCCCACCTCGCGGCGGTCGCCCTCTACGCGAAGACGAACTGGGGCGTGAACTTCGCCACCGTGGAGGCGTTCAACGAGCCCTCCTCCAGCTGGTGGACGTCCACCGGCACCCAGGAGGGCTGCCACATGGACGCCTCCGTCCAGTCGGCCGTACTTCCCTACCTCCGCAGCGAGTTGAACGCACGGGGCCTCACGTCCACCAGGATCTCCGCGTCGGACGAGACGAGCTACGACCTGGCCCGTACGACGTGGAGCTCCTTCAGTTCGACGACCAAGGCCCTGGTCAACCGGGTCAACGTGCACGGGTACCAGGGTTCGGGCGGCCGCCGGGACCTTCTCTACACGGATGCCGTGACGTCGTCCGGCAAAGCCCTGTGGAACTCCGAGTACGGCGACGGGGACGGCACCGGCCTGACCCTGGCGAGCAACCTCCTCCTCGACTTCCGCTGGCTGCACCCGACCGCCTGGGTCTACTGGCAGGTGATGGACCCGACGGCGGGCTGGGGCATGATCAAGTACGACGCGAGCACCCTGACGGCCGGCGCGGTCGAGACGAAGCTCTACGTGATGGCCCAGTTCAGCCGCCACATCCGCCCGGGCATGACGATCGTGGACACGGGCGTGGACTACGCGGTGGCGGCGTACGACGCGACGGCGAAGCGCCTGGTGATCGTCGCGGCGAACAAGGCGACGTCGGCCCAGACCTTGACCTTCGACCTCTCCCGCTTCACCACGGTCTCCGGCGGCACGGGCGGCCTGGTCCCCCGCTGGAACACCCTGACGTCCGGCGGCGGCGACCTCTACACCGCCCACTCGGACACCTACCTCGGCGGCAAGTCCCTGGCGGTGCCGTTCGCGGCGGGGGCGGTGCAGACGCTGCAGGTGGACGGGGTCGTGGCGTGAGGCGGGGCTGAGGGCCTCGGCGGCCGGGCCGCGGTGGCCCGGCCGCGGTGGCCCGGCCGCGGACGGCCTACCGCCACCCGGGCGACGCGTCGAAGCGACGAACACAACGTGAAATATGCCATCGGGGACTCCCGCGTCTCTGGCCAGCAGGTCTCTCTCCTTGGTGGCCCGGCGGCAGTACGGTGTCCCCCATGCGCCCCGACACGCCTGCCGAGAACGTCGACCACACCGCCGAAGCGGCTCGCCTGGAGCGGACCGCCGGCCTGTACCCGGAGGACGCCGAGCACCTGCTCCTGCAGGCCGCGGCTCACCTCGAACTGGCCGGCGACCGCCCCGGCGCCACCACCCTCTACGACCGCCTGCTCGCCTCGGACACTCCCCTGGAGAAGCCGTATCTGGTCCGCGCCCTCAAGGCGTCGAACCTGTGGGAGTACGACCACGAGGCCGAGGCCCGCGCGATCATCGACGGAGTCCGGGCGGCGGCGCCCCGCGACCCGGCTCCCTGGGTGATCGTGGCGGAGGCCCTGGAGTCGCACGACGAACTGGAGGCGGCACAGGACACCTTCACCGAGGGAACGACCCTGCTCCTGACGGACGTACCGGAACCCCCCTACTCCACGCTCCCCCTCCTCTTCGGCCGTCACCGCGTGCGCCGCATGCTGGGCGCGGCGCACGACGAGTGGGACGCCCTGGCCGACACCCTGCACTCGTCCCCGATCTCCCTGGACGAACTCCACGACCCGAAGCGCGTCTGGTCCCTCGGCTCGGACAACCCGGCGGAACTCCAGGCCGAGATCAGCCGCCTCCAGGCCGAACTGGGCACCTACCGCGAGGCCTTGTCGCGCCCCTTCCCGGTGGCGGTCCTGCACTGGTCGGCCCCCGAACTCACGGAACTGACCACCGCGTACCCGGACCTCACCGCCGAGTACCCGTCCCACGACGAGCACCTCGCGACGATAGAGGCGTCCCTGCGCGAACTGGCCGGCTCCGGCACCCCGAACCTCGGCATCGTCACCGCCACGGTCCCCTCCTACGAGGCCTTCGCCGCCTCGGAGGCCTCCTCCCCCTCGGACACGACCCTGCTCCCCCAGTACGCGACGACTCTGGCCGCCCGGGGCCTGGCGGTGGCATGGCCGCCGCAGCGGACGAGCGAGTGCTGGTGCGGGTCGGGGGTCACTTATGGGGAGTGCCACGGGGCATAGGAACGCTTCGCGTCGACCCAATGATGCGGCCCCAGAAACTACGACGCTGGACCGAGGATCAGTGACAACGGTGGAAACCACACCCGAGACTCGCGCACGTATGAGCCGGCAGCGCAGCCGGGACACCGAGGTGGAGATGGTGTTGCGGCGGGCGCTGCACGCTGCCGGACTGCGGTATCGAGTGCACCGCCGCCCCATCAAGGGGGTACGCCGAGAAGCCGACATCGTGTTCGGGCCCGCCAAGGTGGCGGTGTTCGTGGACGGTTGCTTCTGGCACGGGTGTCCGGAGCACGCGACCTGGCCCAAGCGCAACAGCGACTTCTGGCGGACGAAGATCGAAGGGAATCGACGACGGGACCTCGACACGGACGCGCGTCTGGCGGCCATAGGGTGGCTGGCGGTGCGAGTCTGGGAGCACGAGGAACCGCTCAGGGCGGCGGACCGGGTGCGGGGCATCGTGGAATCACGTCGGCCTCGCCCCGGGCACCCGTAGAACCCGGGGTACGACGGCCACGACGACACCCAGGGCGGCCGAATCGGCATGCACCACGCTTGTCGACTTACCGCCTTCAAAGCGACTGTTAATCTTGGCGTTCGGCTTCGCCGTCTGATTCAGTCCTGTCCCAGGAGGCACTCTCCACGATGCCTGCCCCCGTGCCGCCCGCCCCCGACGGGGAAACCTACAGCTCGTGGCTGAGGCGCCGACTCGAACACCTCTCCATGTCCCAGACGGACCTGGCCACGATGGTCGAGAGAACACCGGCCGCCGTATCGGCCTGGGTGAACGGGCGTTCCGAGCCACGCGGCGACCTCAAGGACATCATCTCGGGATTCCTCGACCCGGAGCGCACGGATCCGTCGCCCCGTGCCGACGGCCTCGCGGAGCAGACGCCCATGCCCATATCGATCAGTCACGAGCACACACCGAACCTCACGTCGTCCGTGCGCTGGCATCATCGTCCAGCGCACCACGACGGTGGCCGGGAGTACGGCAACGCGGCCGCGTTCGCCTTCGACGCCGATCTCTCGGTACTCGCCCGGGAGGCGACCCAGAACTCGTTGGACGAGCGCAGGGACGACCAGGCTCCCGTCCGCGTCCACTACACACTGCACGAGCTGGACGGGACCCACCTCGACGACTTCCTCACGGCCCTTCGTTGGGAAGAGGTCCTCCCCCACTACGAGGAGGCCTGCCGGGGAGACCAGAAGGTCTCGCGCAGCCTGCGATCCGCGCTCGACGATCTCTCCCGGGAGCGTCGGCTCAGACTGCTGCGCGTCGACGACTACAACGCCTCGGGGCTGACAGGCCCCGAGTACGGCGACGGGCGGTTCGCGGCGGTCGTGCGTCGTCAGCTCGACAGCCACAAGCTCACCGGTGGCCGTGCGGGCGGTTCGTACGGACTGGGGAAGGCCACCCTCTGGGCGACCAGTCGGTTCGGCCTGGTCCT
The DNA here is from genome assembly GCF_036063235.1 of Streptomyces sp. NBC_00386. Lineage (NCBI taxonomy): Bacteria > Bacillati > Actinomycetota > Actinomycetes > Kitasatosporales > Streptomycetaceae > Streptomyces > Streptomyces sp. NBC_00386. The sequence continues at coordinate 5,929,945 of NZ_CP107950.1, read as the reverse complement.
CATCAATTCGACGCTGTCCGAACCGTACGAGGGGCGGCAGGCCGGTCGGGTGATCGGTCGTCTGGACCTACCCTGGCACGAGGTGGGCGGCAATCCGTACGCGGGACCGGCATGGCTCGGGACCCCGGACACCGATCCCGAACACGAGGGAGTCTCGCGTTCCTGGTGGGCCGACCACGACACGCTGCGCGGCCTTCATCTCGACCGCGGCGCCGAGGAGCCCGGCACCTCCTTCCTCGTCGTCGGGGCGCACGACGCCTCCGGCGACGCCGAATCCCTGGAGGACATGCACGACAAGCTCCTGCGGTCGCTCGCGGACGGTTTCTGGGCCGCGATGGTCGGTGGACGTTCGGCCGGCCCCTTGCTGGAGGTGAGCGTCACCACGCTTCGCAACGGGCAGGTGCACATCCCCGAGCAGCGTGTCGACCCACATGCGTACCACCCCGCGACCAGCAGAGCTCTTCAGGCCTACCTCGACGGAACCACGGTCGACGAACTGACCACGGCACACGAGGTCGTCCGAGCCGATGTTCCCTTGATCGTGACGCCGTTGAAGGGGCAGGGCCGGTCGCGCGACAAGGGGCGCGAACACCTGGCCGTCCTGCTCCTCACCCCGGCGGACGAGAACGACACTCAGGTCAACCGAGTGATCTGCATGCGGGGCAACCGCATGACGATCACCGCTCATCGTCCTCGCGAACTGCCCCTCGGGACAACCGGCTTCCAGGCCGTGCTACTGGCGGGCTACGCCACCGGTCGAGCCGACGAAGAGGTACGCCTGGCCGAGGCGTTCCTTCGCGCTTCCGAGCCGCCGGAGCACGATCGGTGGGACCGCACCGAGGAGTTGACCACTTCCTACGAGCGGGGTGCGCTGAGCCGCCTGAAGGAGTTCCGAGCGGACATCGACACGACGGTTCGTTCACTGTTGGGGAAGCGGCGCACGACCTCTTCCGTCGGTCCGGCGGTACTGCGGGAGTTGCTGAAACTGGAGGTGCCCGGCAGGGCCGCAGCCCGGCGAACGCAATCGTTCCCGACGGTGCGCGACGTCCAGGCCACCGTGGACGAACGCGGTGCCTGGCATGTGACCGTACGTCTGCGTCTACCAGAGGCCGACGACCCCTGGGTGCTGGCGCCCGTCGCGAAGTTCGACGTGCGTTCCGGTGGTCGTCCCTCGGTGAAGTGGGAACTGCTCGTCGGCTCGGAATCGTGTCGTGCGGAGAACGGAACGATCGTCGTGGAACCCGGAGTAAGGCTCGCCGAGTTCAGCGGTGTCACGGATCCCGACACCCACCCCGTGCGTGGCGCATACGCGCGGCTGGCGATCGACGTGCCCAAGGCCCGGGGAGGCGCGACGTGAAGGCGGTCTTTCCCTACCCGACGCTGCTGGGTGACGTGAGGTGCGAAATCGTCGCCGTGCGCGTGGACGGCAAGCCGCTGCCGTACACGAACGTCTCGAAGGACGAACGCGTCGTGGCCTTGCACCAGTCCGGGCGGGCCCGATGGGAGGAAGCCGTCCTCGACGTCTCCATACGTCTTCCGGAAGACGAGCTGGACACAGGCCCTTGGCGGAACGTGACCTGCGTGGCCGTGCTCGCCGAGAAGGCCACCAACACCAGGGTCACGGCTCCCCTGCGCCTCGGACCCGACGGAGCCCGCACCGGGTCGATCGTTCTGGCGCGTCCCTCGCATCTGCGGCGGGCAACGCTTTCCGCCCTCGTGGTCGCTACTGTGGACGGCATCGCGGGGCGGCTGATCGGCACCTGTGAGGAGGACTGGTACGTCGACCTCGTCGAGGCGACGCCCGTACGGCAGCGTGACATCGAGATCGTTCAGGTCGATTTCGCCGACGCCACCCACGACTGGCTGCGCCCGTACAAAGAGTCGCCGTGGGTCGTCGAGACCTCCGGGGAGATGCCGACCGTGTACCTCAACACCACCGCCGTCGAAGGTCTCGTCGAGCTGCTGTCCGCATCGGGAGGCAGCCCGGCCGAACGGATCGTGAGAGAAGTGACCGCGTCGCAAATCGCCCAGGACGCGTGGACGGCCATGTTCCACAGCGCGGTGAGCGACCTCGACGTGGACGAGGACGGAACCCCGGTCATGCCGAGCGGCTGGCGAGAGTCGGTCCTGCGCGCCATGCTTCCCGACGTTCTTCCGGGCCGACAGCTCACCGATGCCCTGTACGACATCAACGAGCGACGCACGCAAGGATTCGGTTGGTCCGAACTCCAGACCGGTATCCAGTTCGCCGCCGGACGGCGGGCACAAATCGGCAAGAAGCTGACGCTCGCGGTCCGTACGGCCGACCGCGCCGAAAGGAGTTCCAACTGATGTCGCGCCGCACGTCGTTCGATGTCCCTGAGGTTCTGGGGCTGCTCCCGGACGCGACCGTGGCGAAGCACCTGAGTCGCGGCATGCAGTCCGGGCAGGAGTTTCCGCCGCAGGTCGCGCTGCGCAAGGCGAGTACCACGCTCGGGGAGGGCGATGCGCGAGGGCGTTCCCAGCCGATCCGGGAGCTGCTCGAAGAGGCGATGGAACGCTTCGCGGACCGTCGGACCGAAGCGGACGGCTGGCTCGCTCCCCGCCTGCACGCCACGCTCCGTCTGACCCGCGCCGAAGCAGGGGACACTCGGCTGTGGAACCACCTGGCAATGCTGGTGGCTCCGGACTACGTGGTGTGGCGCCATAAAGGCAAGGAAATCGCGGAGGGTTCGCGTTTCTCGGGCCCGCACCACACCCAGTGCTTCGCCCGTCTGTGGTGGGCGGCGGAGCTGTTCCGCGACGGTCGGGACTACACGCCGGTCACACTGGCCTGCAGTATCCAGGACGTCCTCAATACCACGCTGCGACTGGACGTCGTCGACCACCGTCCCACCGCGCAGGCCTTCCTGCGGGTTCTCGCCGGTCTCGTGGCGGCCGGTACGCCGCGTCCGGGCGACCACGTCAACGCACTGTCGTCCGCGATCAACAGCGCGGCCAGCACGCTGGTCTACGACGTCCTCGCCCCGGACTCGCCGCCTTTGGTGGACGAACTTCAGGACTGGATCGCGGACGCCGCAACGGCGAAGGCAGCCCCCTGGGAACGGCTTCCGGACGGTCCCGACGACGGCCGAGTGCTCCCGTCCTCCGTGGACGCGCTGTTCCCACTCTTCGAGCAGTTGCGAGCCGAAGCCCCGGTGCGCCGCCGCGGTCGTACGGCGGACGGCACCGGCGCGCCACTGGAGGTTTCCGAGGTTCCGGTCCAGCGGACCGGCGTGAGTCTGGACAAGGTCCTTCCCCCCGGAATGGGGTAGCGCCGGCGGCGTGATCAGACGCGAGCGGGGAGCGCCGCCAGGGCGTCGACCGGAACGGCGGCTTCTCGCGCACGCGCGTTCGGCAGCCGCTGCTCGTGTGGCTCGATCGGGGCGTCTTCCCGCCGAGAAGGTTGCCAGGCCAGGAGTTTCTCCCAGACGGCTTCGTCCGGTGCGCCCAGGCCCAGGGCCGCGCACAGGATGTGGACGCCAAAACGCGGAGGCACCGCGTTACCGATCTGCTGGGCTTGATCGTTGCCGCTCCACGGATAGCCGTACGGGAAACTCTGCAGGACACCGGCTTCGGGGATGCTCAAACGGCGCATCTCCGTCTCGTGCGCGTCCGTGCTGACGATGCGATTGCGCGCCCATTTGCCGGTGATCGTCGCGGAGGGCAGGTCGGAGTCGCGTCGGCCGCGCGCTTTGGGGTCGCCACCGCTGCCGTAGTTCGACACGACGCGGAAGGGCGTGGGTCGACGACGAGCTTCGGGGAACCGCTCGTAGACGGCCGCCATGGCGCTTTCCATCGACACCCATTGGTCGAACAGGCCGTCGGCCGGAGCCACTCCCTTGCGGTATAGCTGATGGGTCGGCGCCGGCATCCGCACCGGCTCGTCGCTCCGTCGAGCGACGAGGACGGCCCGGCGGCGGGTCTGCGGAACCCCGTACTGCTCCGTGTGGAAGACCTTGGCGGCGGTCTGGTAGCCGACGCTGCGCAGGACGCGTTCGTAAGCGTGCCACACCTCGATCACGGCGGGGACCTGCTCCAGAATCACGACCTCGAACGGCACAGGCTTGTCTCCGCCGTCCCGGGGACGCAGCAGCGCCTGGAAGATCCAACGAAGCGGCTGCAGGACCAGACCGGTGCGGACGTCCTTGAGATCGTCGAGCGCCTTCTGGATGTCGTCCCAGGTCTCGCCTTCCTCACCGGCGGACTCTCGCTCGTACCACGCATGGGTCCGGTCGATGAAGCCGAGCACTTCGTCGAGGGCTTTGCGGCCCGTGCCGCTGCCCGCGATGGAGAAGGTCTGGCAGGGCGGCCCGCCGGCAAGCACGTTGGCCTCGCGAAACGGCTCGTCCCCGGGTCCAAAGTCACGTACGTCGCCGTGCACCGTAGGGAGGTTCGCGGCATTGCGGGTCTCGACCGCGTCCGCGTCCCACTCGATGCCGATCGACGGAACACCCAGCACCTCGGCCGCCACATCCAGACCACCAGGTCCGGCAAAAAGGTCAACAACGGCAAATGGTGATTTTCGTTGCTGATGAGGCGGCGTTCCAGTCATGGTGCGGAAGTCTATCGTCGATCAGAGGGTCGAAGCGGGGTGACGGAACGGGCGCCCACTCCCGGGTCACCGACCGTGGTCAAGGCGTCGTACATCGCCGCGCCGAGCGCGTGGGCCAGGGGCGGTGGTGTGGCGTTCGCGACTTGGCGGTAGCGCTTCGTCTTGTAGCCGGCGATCGTCCACTCGGGCGGGAAGCCCTGCAGCAAGGCGACCTGCTGCACGGTGAGGGGAACGAGACCGTAGCGCCCCAGGTTCGGATCGAGCACGAAGTCGGTGTCCGGGACGGCGTCGGCGATGGTGCCTCCGTCCACACCCAGCCGCGCCCACTTCCGTTTGGCACCGGTGGGTCCAAGGTCGGCGCCTCCCCGCTCCCAGGACCCTCCGACGACCGTCGGAGCGATCTCGTCGGCGAGCTCCGCCCAGGCGTCGACTCCGTTCCACCCACCGGAACCCATGGTCTCGCGCAACGCCTCCCCCAGGGTCGGAGGCGGTGAAAGCAAAGGCTCGGGCCAGGCGAACCGGTCGATCAGGTCGTCCTGGAAAGCGACGAGCAGACCGACCTCCCGGTTCTGCGGAACACCATGATGCGCGGCGTTCATCACACGCCAGTGGAGCCGATAGCCGAGGTGATCCAGTTCGTCGGCCACGAAGGCACGGATCTCGTCGTATGCGTCCTTGCGGACCAGGTCCGGCACGTTCTCCAGCATGACCGCTCGAGGCTGGACGGCGTGGATCATGTCCACGGCGGCGCGCAGGACGGCCAACTCCTGGTCGTCGCCGCGGGCGCGCCCCGCAGTCGCCGACGACTTCACCCGTGGCAGGCCCCCGGATAGGAGATCGACGTCGTAGACGTGGCGCGCGGTGTCGGGATCGAATGTCAGAAGGTCGACCTCTCTGACGTCCCAAGCCGGCCGGTTGAGGCGGAGAGTCTCACACGACACGTCCCGATTGTCGATCAAAAGGACGGGATCGAACCCGGCCCGCTCCAAGCCCAGGGCGAGTCCTCCGGCGCCGGCACAGATCTCGAATGACGTGAGGCGAGTCGACAGCACCCCGGCGTCTCGGCTCTCCGCTGCCACGTTGTTCTCCCTGCCCATCGCGCTGACGCTCCCGCTGCCGTCCTCGATGAGGGCCGCCCGGGCGAGAGGTGTCCGGGCGGCCGGAGGTCACGAGGAACGAGCCTAGCGATCGGCCGGGCGCGGTGAGCCGAATCAGTCGGCGTCGATGATCGCCTGGTCCTCCTTGGCCGAATCGACGGTGGTGAAGCGCACCACCCGGCCGTCCGAGCGGCGCGCGGTCGCGGGCGCCACGAAGGAGAACGTCATGACGACCTTCTCGGGGGCGAGGTTGCCGTCGGCGTCGATGTCGGCGCGGTGGGCGCGCTCCACCACGGGATAGACGATCACGACACCCGTCCGTGGCCCGACCAAGGCCTCGGTGGCGGGGTTGCCCGGGTCGGCCAGGGATCCCGCCATACGCAGCGGGACCGCGCGATGCTTCGGTTCGCTGATGGCGCCGAACAGCGGGCCCCGCCTGCGTTCACGGCCGAACCAGGAGAAGGCACCCGGCCTTCCTCCGAGACTCAGTCGCTGCCCGGCCTGCGCGTGCTGCGGGGCGAGGACGACCCAGTCGTCCACGTCCGGCGCGGGCCCCTCCGTGATGGCCGTCAGATAGGCCCGATGTGGTGCGAACTGCGTGGGCGTCACCCAACGAACGTCACGGGCGAGACCGAGGAATTCATCCGGGGTCAGTCGACCGACGAGCGCGTCGAAGTGATGTGTGACAGCGCTGCGCGACCCCTCGGCCGGGAAGTGGTACGAGAACGTCGTCGGTTCGTTCGACAATCGCGCCAGCACAGGCAGCCACAGTGCGGTGTTGTGCCGAAGGTCCGCGACCTTGGTCGGATAGGCGGTGGGCTCCTGCCACTGTCCCGGCGAACGGATTTCGACAAGGCGGGCGTTGTACATCTTGTCCGGGCTCGTGGGCTTCAGCCACGGCAGGTGTTGGGAGACCAATGGCGGCACCTGCGCGGGAGTCACCTGAGGCTTCCCGTCGACCATCGTCGCGTACTGCTTCAGCTCTGCCCGGAAGTTTTCCTCGTCGAGGCAGATCGCTTCGAAGGCGGCGTAGAGGTCGATCTCCTTGGCCCCCATGGTTTCCGCCCGGCCGAGGAACAGCCTGACGAGATCGCGATAGCCCTCACGGAATCCGAACCAGCGGCCCATCTGCATGAGCGTGGAGGCATTCCCCGCGCGTCGTCGGAAATACGAGACGGTGAGGCCCTCGACCGTGAATCCGCGGGCGAGTTTCTGCCCACCGATGAGCATCTTCCAGATGGAGCGCTTGTCGAAGTCCGCCTCCCCTGTCTCCAGATCGGTGTCACTGTTGACCACCACGATCGGCTTGTCGTCACCCCCGATACGAGTGACGGCGGGACCCACGTAGGGGGCGAGCGCGTCGTAGGACGGCGGGACCGCGTGACCGTCCGCGCGAACAGCAGAGACAGGTGCGACGTCGGTGTCGAACAACTCCCGAAGACGGGCGTGCCCGGCAGGGCCCATGTAACCGCCGTTCCACCACAGACGGGTCGCTCGGACCAGCAGCTCGCGTTGTTCGGCGGTGCGCACCGACTCGTGGATGAGCATGGTGTGGTGCTGGAAGTACCGGTCGCCCAGTCCGCCCTCCTGTTCCCGGTACAGTTTCATGGCCGCCGTGAGGACGAACATGTCGATGGCTCTCTGCAGACACACGTCGTCGTCGCCGTTCTCCTCCTTGACGTTGATGTCCCGCACATGCGCGAGTTCGTTGGAGTTGGCGTAGGTGCGACCGTCCTCCGGGACGGGTGAGTCCAAGTCGTGGAAGTCCCGAGCGCCCATGTACCCGTCGGGCCGCGGCAGCGAGACGATGAAGTCCTTGGGAAAGATGTCCTGGGTGTCGCTGGGGTCGATGAAGACATTGGCGAACGGGGTCGCCGTGTAGCCGACGTACTGGGCTCGAGGCAGCATCCCCAGCAAATCGGAAATGGCCTTGTTGATTGCCGTACGCTCGGCGTCCGGCTTGGCGGGATTCGAGGTGTTCACAGACGCCTCATCCGACTCGTCGTCGATGATCAACACCGGGATCTCGGACAGCGGGGTCTTGATCTTTCCAAGATCCTTGACCAGCTTGCTCAGAACCGACTTGTTCTTCTTGACCACCATCAGCCGCGCGGAGGACCGATGGAGGTTGCGCGGGTCGAACAAGGGAAGCGCGGGCTCGTGCTTCTCGAACTCCAGGGCGGTGATGCCCTGGAGCAGGCTCTTGTAGTCGTCGTCTCTGGTGGTCAGGCGCACGATGTCGAATGCGCCGAGCGTCGACGGCAAGGCTCCGAACGTCGCGAACCTGCCCTGACTCCAGGCAGGGTCGGTCGCGTAGTCGGACTCGAATTCGCTCGCCCCGCGCAGGATGTTCTCACGCCCGACGAGTTCCATGTCGATGCGTCGCTGGGTTTGGGCGCGCAGCATGTTCAGAGTGCCACCGAGGACGATGACCAAGCGGTAACCGGCGTCCACCGCCTTGGCGATGACGCCGGCGAAGTTGGCGGTCTTGCCGGACTGCACGTACCCGACAACCAGCCCCTTGGACTGGTAGGGCAGGGCCTGTGTCGGGTCCGCGAGTCGCTCCACCACCGCGTCGGTGGCGACATCGAGACCGGCAACGGCCTCCGCCTTCCAGCTCTTGCTCTCCAGGTACTTGCGATAGGAGGGCCAGTACCAGGTCCGGCCCTGCTGCGATTGCGGCGTGTACCAGGGAACGAATTCGTCCGTGATGACGACCGGCCCCTCCGCCTTGGAGACGGGTACCAGATCGTCGAGCAGTTTCCGCGTTTCCTCGGACAGGCTCAACAGCGTGTAGACCGCACGACGTCGGTCCTCGGTACGCTCCACTGTTGCGGACCACTCCGGGGAGGACACGAAATCCCAGTCGGTGAGCTGCTTGCGCCAGACCTCGACCAGCCGATCGGTGGAGCGGGCAGACTCCAGAGCTTCCCGGAAGCACCGCTCGTTCGCGAGGCCCTCCGCTTCGGGCGTCAGATCCTCGGCCTGGTAGACGAGAGCTCGGACCAGCTTCTTCGGACGACTGGTTCGCATGTCGGACAGAGCCGCGTTGTGCAGTTGCAGCAGAAGGTCGATGGGAGCGCTGCTGGTCATGATCTTCCTTGTGTTCCGAACGGGTGGGCGGTGACTCCGAGCCCGAGAGTGGTCAGAGGAGGCCGAGGTCGCTCAGGTCGACTGGCGGCGCGGCGGACGCAGGCAGTCCGGTGACGTCGACGACGTAGGTGACACGGGTGATGCGTCCGTCGTTGGCGGGAAGGTCGTCCTCCGTGAGACGCGGCATGGTCGAGGCCCGCATCACCAGAGGGCTGTCCCTCGGGGTCCAGCGCTCGTCGTCGGGCTGGTCGGGATCGTAGCCGGAGGCCGTGAGCCCTCGGTCCATTCGTCGCCCCAGGGCGATGTTCTCGGCCGCCGCCGCGTCTCGGGCGGCCTTGGCCGACTCACGCAACGTACGACCTGTCGCACCTCCGCGGGTGAGGCGCAGGGACGCGAACCACAGCGGTCGCCCGGCGGTCTCGGCGAGCTGCCCGAGCCCGTGAACCGTGTGCCGTCGCGCCTCGGACGCCGTGGTCTTGATCTCCAGGTCGACCTCAGAGAGCGCGAAGTCGTGTTCCTCGCCCTGTGGACCCACCCAGGCGTCCAGGGCCGTACCCCAGCCGTGGCTCTGCGCCAACCGCCCCAGAACGGCCAATTCGCCGTGCAGACCGAGACGACGCTCCAGCGACAATCCGCGTGGACGTCCCAGCAAAGCGCTCCAGGCGTGCACCGTCTCGTCGAAGGCGCGGTCGAAGGTCAGCCCGTCGCCGACCATGCGGTCCGCGACCGCCAACAGGAGGTCGTGGAAGTCTCGTACGAGATCCGCCTCCGTCGTGGCGAGACGTGCCATGCGGCGGCCTTCGTGCACGATCGGATCGATGCGAACGGCGGGCAACGGCGAGATGGGCGGACGATGAGTGCCCGCCAGCTCCACGTGCAGGGCGACGCCTCGACCACCACCCTGGATCTCATAGGAGACGAGCGGCCTGCCGACCTCCGACAGGCGATAGCTGGCGCCCAGACCGCGTCCGAGATAGTGCTCGACCGTGGTCCAGGGGAGCGCCGCCGAGGGAACGTGCGCGGCTGCGGGTACGCCGCCCAGAGCCCCGGACTCATTGACGCCGACGCCGGTCACGAGTCGGCCATCCGGTCCAGCTCGGCGCGGGCGGCGGCCACGAGGACCGACTGCCACAGCTCGATGTTGTCCTTGAGCCGGCTGCCTATACGTTCGCGTTGGAAGGCGTCCTGCATGAGGAGGTACATGAGGGCCTTCACCACAGGGGCGTCGTTCAGGGATCCCGCGCGTCCTCCGAGCAGAGCGGCACGATAGTGCTGGTTGAGCAGGAGCACCTTGTCTTCCTGATCGATCTCGAAGAACGTGTCGGTGGGAAGCTTCTGCCAGCGAAACTGCAGAGGGCCTTCGTGGGCGAGCATCGGCAGTTCCTCCTCCACGACCTGGCGCACCTGTGGATCCATGCCACGCCCCGGAGGGACGGCGGCCTTGCGCGCGATACCGGCGTGCCTGCGTACCTCCCGGTACACGCGTTCCGCGTCGACGAGATAGGCGGCGAACACACGCTCCTCGGCATCGGGGGCCGTGTCGAGCGAGTCGGCGAATTCGGGTGAGGCCTGCACTCCGTCCTTCTTGACCGTCAGGCGGAACACCTTGCCGTCGGGGTCGTCGGGCAGATCCACGGCCACCCGAGCCAGGGCCAAATGCTGCTCCGGTTGCCGGTAGTTGTTCCAACCGCCCGCTTGGACGAGTCGGTCGTTTCGGTAGAAATAGAAGCCCGCTCGCTCCAGAACCGTCCCGAACGCCTTGTACTCGTCGAGCGACGAGCGCGGCGGCCAGATATGGGACTCCATGAGGACAGGTCCCAGCCCGGGGATGTCCGCACTGAACGTGCGCGGATAGTCCGGATCGCCCGAGACGGGGTAGGCGAAGGGGTCGAGCGGCACCACCCCGTAGTTGGCATACTCGATCCCGGTCCTCACGTCTTGGACCGAAATGGTGATGTGGAAGTCGTTCCGAGCCAGAAAACGGTGAAGGTGCAATCCCAGATGCAGGCCGAGCTTGTTGACGGTGCGGTGCAGATAGCGGTCCGTCTGGCCGCCACCACCGTGCTGCGGGAAGTCCCTTACACCGTCCCAGCGAACGATGGTGCCTTGGAAGGCGATCGGACACCCTTGATAGAAGTCGATGAAATCCTGGGCGTACGTCGGGTCGATGATGTCGCACTCGAAACCGTGCTTGGCGCGCTCCATGAGCCACCGCCGCCCGACGGGGCGACTTCGCTTGGTTCGGCTCACCACGGTCACCGATTCCGCGTGACTGAGCGACGCGGACTTCAGACCGGTGCCGAACATGCCGAGGGCCTTGGCGTCGTATCCACGACGGCCACCCACCGTCATCGCCACGTCCAGTTCGCCCTCGTCCATACCCTTGCCGTCGTCGACGATCACGAGGCTGACGAGGCTGTCGCCGTCGCGCAGGAAATGGACCAGAACGTTCTCGGCTCCGGCATCGATGGAGTTGTCGATCAGGTCGGCGATGGCGGCCTCGAAGCCGTATCCCTGACTGCTGAGCGCTTCCATGTAGCGTCCGTCCGGTGGCAGGCGCTTGCTGCCTGCCGTGGGGATGTCGAACTGCCACTGACTGACCATGTCCTGCCTTTGCCGTGTCCACTCGATCGCGACCGAGATCGAGCATCATGATGCAACGCAGACAAAACGGTAGTCCATGCCTGAGGCAACGGTCTGCGAAAGGGCATCTTCGACCCGACGCCCTCCGCCTCCGCCTCGTGTACGTGATGTCCGCGAGAACTCATGGGCAGTGGAGGGCAGTCATCGAGCGTCCGACAGCACGTCCCCCATCAACGGATACCCGATGGTTCCGGCTGCCACGGCGACCGACTCGACCGGGGCCGACGGGTTGAGTGCGATGATCTGGGGCAGCCCGAGCGGACGCAGGTCGTAGATGTGGCGAAGTGCCTCGATGTCCACCGGCACCTCGTAGTAGTCCTCGGCGAACGCCTGGAACGCCTCCGGGGTCGGGGTGAGCAGGAGCTCGAAGAGCCAGGCCGAGCCGTCGGGGTCCGGGTGGTCGTCGGGGAAGGTGATCCGGCCCGTCTGCCAGGACGGGGCGCCCGTCTCGCGCCACAGGCACGCCGTCATCACAGGGCAGCCGTCCTCGTCCGTGAAGGCGGGCTCGTCGACGTAGCGGCGGAAAGCCTCGGGCACCGAGTCCAGCACTCCTGGCCAGGGCTCCGGCACGTCCTCGTGCCGGTACGGGCTCAAAGGGGACTCGTGGTCGAAGCCGCGGATGTATGCCCCGACGGGAGCGAAGACGCTGTCGAACTCGTCGCCCGAGCCGTTGCGCATGGAGGCCACCTGCTCGGTCTCGGACCACTCGGCGCTGTACGAGTAGAAGCGCTCGCCGTCCGGGTTCAGTATCGCCTCGGCCATGGCCATCGATCGGCAGAGATCCTTCAGGGAGTCGATGTCGGGCAGGGCGGCGGCGATGTCTCGGGCTGTCATACGGCCATCCAATCGAGTGCCACCGAGAGTCGGTTCGGGGCGGCCCCGGACCCGCGGTCCGGTGTCACCCCGCCCGCGGCCACCCGCGCGCCCGTCGGGCTCGGACCGGGGGTTAGCCTCGGAGAACGAACAAGGAGGCAGTAATGGCGAAGGTACCGGCCTCGATGGTGGCCGCCGCGGGGCTTGTCGGTGGGTACGGCGTCGCCCGGTGGACGAGGAAGCGGCAGCTCGGCGGGGTCGTGCTCGCCGCCGCCGGTGTCACCGCCGCGCGGCAGTGGAAGCAGGAGGCCGGCGGGGTGGCCGCCGGGGTGCTGACCGCCGGGTACGTCGCCGCGTTCGCCGGGTCGCATCCGCTGGCCAAGAAGGTGGGCGCCTGGCCCGCCGTCTTCGGTGTCGCCGGTGCCATGGCCCTCGCCTCCTGGGCCGTGGCCGACCGGCGCGCCTGAGCCGAGCGCCGGTCCCGGCTCAGACCCGGTCCACGGGCCGGGGCATCTCATACCCAGGGCCCCACGCACTGCGTCACGCCCAGGACCGGAGCCACGCCCAGTGCCGCCTCCCTGCCCAGGGTCACACCCATGCCCACGCTTCAGGAGGCCGGCTCCTCCACCCCCCGGAACGCCCGCCGATACGCGTACGGGCTCGTCCCCACCACCCGTTTGAAGCGGTCCCGGAAAGCCGTCGGGGAGCCGAAGCCCGCCTGGGACGCGATGCGTTCGACCGGGTACGTGGTCGTCTCCAGGAGGTACTGGGCGCGGCGCACCCGGGCCCGGTGCAGCCACTGGAGCGGTGTCGTGCCCGTCTGTTCGCGGAAGCGGCGGTTGAGGGTGCGGGTGCTCATGCCGGCGTGGACCGCGATGTCCTCCAGGGTCAGCTCCCGGTCGGCGTTCTCCTCCAGCCAGCCGAGCAGCGGCTCCATGGCCGTGCCCGCCGGTACCGGCGGCTGGGTGTGGACGATGAACTGGGCCTGGCCGCCCTCCCGTTCGAGGGGCATCACGGACATCCGGGCGGCGTGTGCGGCGACCGCCGAGCCGTGGTCCTTGCGGATCATGTGCAGGCACATGTCCAGCGCCGCCGACGCGCCCGCCGAGGTCAGGAACTGGCCGTTGTCGACGTAGAGCACGTTCGGGTCCACGGTCACCGCCGGGTGCCTGGCCGCCAGCTCCCCGGCCGCGACCCAGTGCGTGGTCGCGCGCAGTCCGTCCAGCAGGCCGGTGGCGGCGAGGACGAAGGCGCCGACGCAGATCGAGACGATCCGGGTGCCGTTCGCGGCCGCCGCGCGCAGCGCCTCCGCGACGCCCGGAGGGAGAGGTGCGGACGGGTCGGCGACGCCGGGCAGGACGATCGTGTCCGCGTCGGCCAGCGCCTCCAGGCCGTACGGGGCGCGCAGCGTGAACGCTCCCGCGCTCACCTCCGCGTCCGCCGTGGCCGAGCACACCCGGGTCCGGTAGGCCGGGCGGCCGTCGGGCAGCCGGGCCCAGCCGAAGGCGTCGATCGGGGCGGCGAGATCGAACGGGATGACCTGGTCGAGTGCCAGTACGGCCACGGTGTGCATGGCCAGAGCGTAGGCATACACCGGGTTCTCGTCATACCGGGTTCTCGTCATGCCAGGTTCTCGTCATGCCAGGTTCTCGTCATGCCGTACGCCGGGCTACGTAAGCCCGTGGCCGTGCGACCGCCGCACCCTCCCCCCGGGTGGGGCTGGCCGACAGGCTCTGGCCGGAATCCGTTGCCCCCTGGCAAAAGTGCCACTTCTCCATGATCCGCCCGCCCTCTACCGTCACCCCGTGACCAAGTTCCTCCTCGCCGTCCATGTCATCGCCGCGATCGTCGCCATCGGGCCCGTCACCGTCGCCGCGAGCATGTTCCCGCCGGCCGCGCGCAAGGTTCTCGAAGCGCCGGACGACCCGAGCGCCCTCGCCACCGCCCGGCTGCTGCACCGCATCTGCCAGGTGTACGCCGTGGCGGGCGTCGTCGTGCCCGTGTTCGGGTTCGCCACGGCGAGCGACATGGGTGTGCTCGGCGACACCTGGCTGATCGTCTCGATCGCGTTGACGGCGGCCGCGGCCGTGGTCCTCGCCGCACTGGTACTGCCCCGGCAGAGCGCGATCCTGGAGGGCGCCGGGAACGCGGGTGCTCAGCAGGGCGGCCGGGAGGCGGCCCTCCCCGAAGGCGTGCTCCAGGAGGGGACGCTCCGCGAGACGGCCGTGGACCGCGCGGCGACCGTCCGGCTCGCCATGTTCACCGGGATCTTCAACCTGCTGTGGGCCACCGTCACCGTCCTGATGATCATCCGGCCGGGGTCCACGACGGGCGCCTAGCCGATCGGCCCCGACGGCCGGCTCCCCCGTCCGCCTCACCCGGTCCGACACGTCGGCTCCCCTGACCGGAACCCCGCCCACCCGTTCCGGTCGGTGTCCCGGGACCCTAGGATCCCCGCCATGGACGCGAACCAGCAGCAAACCGCACCGGGCACCTATCTGACCTTCCTGGAGCGGCAGCTGACCGCCGACGGATGCGCCACGCGCTGGGAGGACTGGGCCGGGGTGCCCGTGCTCGTGGGGCGGCGGGCCGAGTTCCGGTTGCGCTGGATGGGGACGAAGCTACATCTGTTCACGGTGGCCGCGGCCGTCCCGGAGATAACCGTGCAGACCATCTCCGGCTTCACCGACCAGGTGATGAAGTACGCCAAGGACACCAAGGGCGGTCTGCCCGTCGGCTTCCAGAACGGCATCGGCGCCTTCCCGCTGCTGGTCAGCGACAGGGTCGATCCGGCGGCCGTGCAGTGGGCGGAGGCCCAGCAGCGGGTCAAGTTCGCCTGTATGACCCGGCCCGTCGTGGTCGACAGTTCGCGTCAGTACGTGGGGATGTACCGCGGCAAGCCGGTGCTCGGGCGCATCTACGCCTCGTACTTCAACGAGAAGAGCTCGCGGTACTTCTACGGCCGATGAGCGCGCCGGTGCCGCCTGGCCGGCCTGCGTGTCCCACCGTCAGCCGGCCAGGACCAGTTCCTCCTCCAGGGCGTCCGCCAGGTCCGTCCTGAACTGCCGTGCCACCGCGCTCGTGACCAGGACGGCGGCGGCCCCGAGCAGCGTGACGGCGGCCCAGGTCAGCGGCCACACCTGGGCGAAGCCGTCCGGGGGGCCGGGATGGGTCCGCAGCGACATGTGGAGCAGGGCCGCCGGGGGTGCCGCGACCAGGAGCAACGGCCAGGCCAGCGCGTCCCGAAGTCCGAAGTGGACGGCCAGGAGCAGCAGGATCGCGGCGAGGGCGAGGACGCCGGTACCCGTCACCGGGGTGGTCTCCGCGGCGGAGCCCGGCGTCTCGGGGCGGTTGCGCAGGTCCCAGGGGAGGCAGAGAAGGTACGCCGCGCAGGAGAGGGCGGCGCCGAGGACACGCGTCAGCCAGCGTTCCGGCCAGGGGCGCGTTCGCAAGGGGCGGAGCAGTTTCTCGGTCATGCGTAGGAGGGTTCCGCGCCCGGCGGTGCGGCGACAGAGTACGCGTACTCAGAAACGGCACCCCTGAAGGAGCTCGTACGGGCCTCTCGTGCCGGTCGGTCTTACCGTGGCGCACTTCAGGGAAGCGTCGATCTGGAACGCGAGCGCGGACGTGGGTGCCACTCTTCGTCGAGCGAACCTCGCCCGGGTTCCCTCTCCGGCGAGCGAGGCCCCGCCCAGGTTCCCCCTCCGTCGGGCGAGGCCCGCCCGGGTTCCCGGCCTCCGCCCGCTTACGCCCCCAGCGCCCGTGACACCACGTAGATCAGCAGTCCGGCCAGCGAGCCGACCACCGTGCCGTTGATCCGGATGAACTGCAGGTCACGGCCGATGTTCGCCTCGATCTTCCTGGTCGTGTGCTCGGCGTCCCAGCCCGCGACCGTGTCCGTGATGAGCGAGGTGATCTCCTTGCGGTACGTCGTCACGACATACACGGCGGCACCCTCCACCCAACTGTCCACCTTGGCCTGGAGTTTGGGTTCGGTGGCCATCCGGGCGCCGAGGGACAGCAGGGAGGCCCGCACGCGCAGCCGCAGCTCACTGCGCTCGTCCTCGGCAGCGGACACGATCATCGACCGTACGGCCGTCCAGGCGGAGGCGATCAGGTCCTGGACCTCGCCACGGCCCAGCACCTCGCCCTTGAGTCGCTCCACGCGCGCGCGGGTGTCGGTGTCGGACTGCAGATCGGAGGCGAAGTCGGTGAGGAAGCGGTCGAGGGCGCCGCGGGCCGGGTGGGTCGGGGAGTCGCGCATCTCGGTGACGAAGCGGAGCAGTTCCTTGTAGACCCGCTCGCCGACCTTCTTGTCGACGAACCGGGGGGTCCAGCCGGGCGCGCCGCCCTGGACTGCGTCCATCACCTGGACGTCGTGGAACACCAGCCAGTCGTGCGCGCGGGAGACCACCAGGTCGACGAACCGCTTGTGGCCGCCGTCCACGACGATCTTCTCCAGCATCTTCCCTATGCCGGGCGCGATCTCCTGGGCGTCGGCGCGGCGGGTGATCGCCTCCCCGACGACGGCCTGGACGTCGGAGTCGCGCAGCACGGTCAGCGCGCCTCTGAGCGCGGCGGCCAGTTCGGCCGTGACCCGGTCCGCGTGTTCGGGATCGGCGAGCCAGGCGCCCAGTCTGCTGCCGATGCCCACCGCGCGCAGCCGCTGGCGGACGACGTCCTCGGAGAGGAAGTTCTCGCCGACGAACTCGCCCAGCGAGACGCCCAGCTGATCCTTCTTCTTGGGGATGATCGCTGTGTGCGGGATGGGCAGGCCGAGCGGGTGCCGGAAGAGGGCCGTGACCGCGAACCAGTCGGCCAGCGCGCCGACCATGCCCGCCTCGGCGGCCGCCGCGACATAGCCGGCCCAGGCGCCCGCGCCCCCGTCGGAGGCCCATTTCGCCAGGACGTAGACGAGGGCGACGAAGAGCAGCAGGCCGGTGGCGGTCGCCTTCATCCGGCGCACCCCGCGGCGCTTCTCCTCGTCGGCGGGGCTGAACGTGTTCATCGCCCGGCCCGGCGCCGCGGCGGGCCTCCGGTCGTTCTCGGCTCCGGCGGCCTTCGCTGCACCGGTCGCCTCCGCGGCGTTCGCGGCACCAGTTGCCTGTGCGGCCTTCGCGGCAGCGGCACCGGCGTCCGCCGCCTCCGTGGCGCCGACGGCCTTCGCGGCATCCTCCCCGGCGGTCACGGCCTCGGCGGCGTTCGCGGCGTCGCCGGGACGGGCATGCTGCTCCGTGCCGTCCTCGTCACCCGAATTCGTGCGTCCCATTCACTCCACCCGTTCGCAGGCCACGTCACGCACCGTACCCATTGTCCCTTTCTCCCTCTCTTCCTCACCGACTCCTGGAACGACACAGGAGTTCCCGGCGTCTGTTCGGATGGGGAATCGACCAGGGGGTCCCCTAGGGGTGCGTCGGAGTCCTCGCGCTCCATGACGCATCATGGAGTGATCACATCGGAGCCTCGGGCTCCCTCGCCCGAGGAGACACGCACCGCATGACCAAGCGTCACGGTTATGCCCTGCTCGCCGCGATCCTTGCCGTGGTCGTGGTCCTTTCCGCCGCCATCTACATCGGTGTCTCGGCGGACGACGGCAGCGACGCCAAGGCGGCCGTCGCCAGTGGCCGCACGTCGCACGACGCCGCTCCCGCCTCCACCGGGACCTGGGTCGGCGCCTGGTCCGCCTCCCCGGTCGGACCCGAGCCCGGCACGGAGCCCGGTGGACTGGTGGGCCGCTCCGTGCGCAACGTCGTGCACACGGCCGCCGGGGGTACGAGTGCCCGCATCACGCTGTCCAATCTCTACGGGCAGAAGCCGCTGGTCATCGCGCACGCCACGATCGCCGTCGCCGCGACCGCGAACAACGCCGCCGCCACGGCCGACACCATGCGCCGCCTCACGTTCGGCGGCGCCACGACCGCCGTGATCCCGGTCGGCAGGCAGGTGATGAGCGACGCCGTACGCGTGCGCATCCCGCACGGCGTGGACGTCCTCGTCACGACGTACTCGCCGACCCCGTCCGGCCCGGTCACCTACCACCCGCACGCCCAGCAGATCTCGTACGTGGCCGACGGCGACCGCACGGAGGACGTGAGCGCCGACCCGTACACCGAACAGAGCCCGTACTGGCGCTACCTGACCGCGCTCGACGTGCTCAGCGACGACGCCACGGGCACCGTCGTCGTCCTCGGCGACTCGCTCACCGACGGCATCACCTCCACCGTGGGGGCCAACCGCCGCTGGACGGACGTCCTTTCGGAGCGGCTGAGCGCCTCGGCCGGATCCGGTGACACACCCCGCTACAGCGTCGTCAACCAGGGCATCAGCGGGAACCAGGTCCTCGCCGCCGGGCTCGGCCGGCCGGCCGACAACCCCAGCGGGCTGAGCCGGTTCGGCCGCGACGTGCTGGGCCGTACGAACGTCAAGGCCGTCGTCATCGACCTCGGCGTCAACGACATCCTGCGCAACCCCGCCCAGGTCGATCCGAACACCGTGACCGACGGCCTGCGGACCCTGGTGCGGCAGGCGCACGCCCGCGGGCTGCGGGTCATCGGCGCCACGCTGATGCCCTTCCAGGGGCACCGCGGCTACACCGACGCGCGGGATGCCGTACGCCAGGCCGTGAACGCCGAGATCCGGGCCGGGAAGGTGTACGACGCCGTCGTCGACTTCGACGCGGCGCTGCGGGACCCGTACAACCCGCGCCGACTGCGGCCCGACTACGACTCGGGCGATCATCTGCACCCCAGCGACAAGGGGTTCCGGCGGATGGCCGAGGTGTTCGACCTGAGAGAGCTGAAGGGATCGGTCCCGGCGGAACTGTGATCCGCCGGCGGTCCCGGCGGAACTGTGAACCACCGCCGGTTCAGGCGGAACCGTGATCCGCCGACGGCCCGGGCAGCACAGCCGAAAGGCCCACCGCCCCGGCGGTGCCCGGGAGTTCAGAAGTCGCCGTCGCGCCGCCGGTGGCGGTCCTCCCGGCGGTCGCGGTGCCGCTCACGGCGCTCCTCGTGGCGCAGGCGGCGCTCCTCATGACGATCACGGCGCTCCTCGTGGCGCTCGCGTATCAGGTCGCGGGCCTCGTCGAGCGCGTCGAACATGTCACCGAGACCCTCGCCCCGCGACCCGTCGAGCTCCTTGCGGGCCTCCCGGCGCTCCAGCTTCTCCTGCCGGCGTTCCTCCTTGAGACGCTGACGCTCGGCACGGGTGAGCTTGCGTTCCACGCCGACACCGCCCCAGAAGGCGAAGCCCGTGACGACGACCCGGGGTGCGCCGGGATCGCCCGGCCGGCCCTCCTCGCGGTGGTCGAAGCCGCCCATGACGCCGATGCCACGGACCACGACCTCGACACCCGGCGGCACCATGACGTTCAACCCGCCCATCACCGCGACACAGTTGATGACGACCTCACGGTCCGCGAAGTTCGCCTCGCGCAGGTCGATCTCGCCGCCGCCCATGAAGGCGAAGCAGTTGAAGCGCTTGGGCACCGTCCAGCGGCCCTTGCGCTCGAAGCCCGACAGAACCGCCACACCCCACGAGGACGAGCCCTCACCGCCGACGATACGAGAACCCCAACTGCCGTCGTCCAGGGGCTGCTTGACCATGGAGACACGAGCCGTCCCCACCGCGCCCGGCAGATCGCGGGTGATCGGCGTCAACTCCCCGTAGGTACGGGCCGCGTACGTCGCCTCCAGCCGCTCCTCGAACTCCTCCATGTCGAGACGGCCCTCCGCGAGGGCGTCCCTCAGCTGTTCGGCGACTCGTTCACGATCGGCGTCGGAGGCACGCAGCTCCGGGAGTTCGTCGGTCATGGGCAGCAGCCTACGAGGTCCCCCGCCCGCGGGCTATCCGGCCCGCCTTCGCGGCGGTCTCCCTACGGCACCCTCCTCCCGGCGTACATACGGCTGATGACCGCCTCGATGTCCGGCTCCCGTACCGAAAGGTCCACCAGCGGATATTCCGCCGCGATCCGGGCCACCAGCGGAGCCGCCGACAGGCCGGCGGGGAACGCCAGCCACTGACGCGGCCCCTCCACCTTCACCACCCGCGCCGACTCCAGCTCGATCGGAGGCAGTTCCCGCTCCAGGTCCACGACCAGGGTCCGCTCGCTCTCCCCCACCGCGTGCAGCCCGCTCAGAGCGCCGTCGTACATCAGCCGCCCGTGGTCGATGACCATCACCCGCCGGCACAACTGCTCGATGTCGGTGAGGTCGTGCGTGGTGAGCAGAACGGTCGTACCGCGTTCGGCGTTCAGATCCCGCAGGAACTCCCGGACCCTCACCTTGCTGACCACGTCGAGCCCGATCGTCGGCTCGTCGAGATAGAGCACCTCGGGGTCGTGCAGCAGGGCCGCCGCGATGTCGCCGCGCATCCGCTGCCCCAGCGACAGCTGCCGCACGGGCACGTCCAACAGCGCCCCGAGCTCCAGGAGTTCGACACAGCGGTCGAGGTTCTCCCGGAACCGCGCGTCCGGCACCCGGTACATCCGGTGCATGAGCCGGTACGAATCGATCAGCGGGAGGTCCCACCACAGCGTCGTACGCTGCCCGAACACGACCCCGATCCGGCGCGCGACACGGGTGCGCTCGCGGGACGGGTCCAGACCGGCGACCCGCAGCCGGCCGGCGGACGGGGTGAGGATGCCGGTGAGCATCTTGATCGTGGTCGACTTGCCGGCGCCGTTCGGGCCGATGTAGCCGACCATCTCCCCGCGCCCGACCGTGAACGAGATCGAGTCGACGGCCCGCACCTGCCGCCGCTCACCGCGCAGGAACCCCGTCCTCCTGCGCACCTCGAAGACCTTCTCGACCCCGTCCAGCTCGATGAAACCGGCCCCCGGGCCCGGTTCCCCGCCCGGACCGGCCGATTCCCTGTCTGCGGCGATGGCCACACCCATTCCCCTAACTTCCCGTACTCCGGTAGGCGCGCAGCCCCGCGCGCCAGGCGAGCCCGGCCAGCGCGCAGCACAGCGCCGCCACGACCGGTGACGCGAACGCGACCCACGCCGGCAGGTCGAGCGGATAGGGCCGCCCCAGCACGTACAGCGCGGGCAGCCAGTTGACGAAGGCGAGCGGGAGGACGAACGTCACCCCGCGCAGCATGTCCTTGGCGAAGACGGTCGGCGGGTACTGCAGCAGCGTATTGCCGCCGTACGTGAAGGAGTTCTGCACCTCGGAGGCGTCCTGCGCGACGAACTGGAACGCCCCGCCCGCCACGAACACCGCCGAGAAGATCGCCGCACCGCCGAGCAGCATCATCGGCATCATCAGCACCTTGAGCGGCGTCCAATGGATGTCGAGGACGGCGAGGGCGTACCCGAGGACGAGCAGCCCCTGGGTGATCCGGCCGAGCCGGCGCAGCGCGAAACGGTCCGCGGCGACCTGCGCGAGCACCGGCACGGGACGCACCAGCAGGGTGTCCAGCGTGCCGTCGCGCACCCGGCGCCCCAGCCTGTCCATCGAGCCGAGCGCGAGGTCCGCGAACCCGAACGCGACACCGGACACCCCGTAGAGCAGGGCGACCTCGGGCAGGCTGTAGCCACCCAGCCGGTCCACCCGGGAGAACATCAGCAGGATCGCCACGAAGTCGAGGGCGGTCGCGGCGAAGTTCCCGAAGGCGGTCATCGCGAAGGAGGCCCGGTAGGCCATCGTCGAGCGCACCCACATCGCGGTGATCAGCCGGTAGGCGCGCAGCCCGTCCCGCAGCCGCTCGTACGCCCCCTGCCGTTCGAACGGCTCGAAGTCCACCGCCCGGACCGCCGTCGCACGGCCCGGCCCGGCCACGACCCCCTCCCGCGCCGGACCCGCCACGACCCCCGCCCCCCGCTCCACCGGGTCAGCCACCCTGCACCACCACCCTCCGAGTCGCCACCGACTGGACCAGCCGCCCGGCCGCCAGCAGCCCGGCCGCCCAGGCGGCCTGCACCGCGTACGTACCCAGCGGATCCGCCGTGCCGAGCAGGACGTCCACGGGCGCCTGGATCAGCGACGACCAGGGCAGCGCCCGTACGACCTCACCGAGCGCGCCCGGAAAGACGTTCAGCGGCAGCAGCATCCCCGAGCAGAAGATCCCCGCGATGGAGGTCAGCTGCGCCACCCCCGCACCGTCCATTAGCCAGAACGCGGACAGGGCCACCAGGAAACGGATCGCGAACCCGACGACCACCCCGAGCGCGACCGCGACCAGGAAGGCGAGCCAGGTCAGCGGATCAGAGGGCAGCGCCAGGTCGAAGACCAGCGCGCCGAACAGGAGCGGAACCACTCCGCGGCCCAGCAGATGGAACAGCGCCCGGCCCATGTCCTGGGCGAGCCACCACATCTGGAGGTCGGCCGGCCGGTACAGGTCGATCGCGATGTCACCCGTACGGATTCGTTCGATCAGTTCGTCCTCGAAGCCGCCGCCCATCATCGCGACCACCATCAGCAGCCCCTGGCTGACCCACACATAGGTCAGCGCCTGCGCCTGGTCGTAGCCGCCGAGGTGCGGCTTGCTGTCCCACAGGGCGATGAACAGGTACGCCAGGATCAGCCCGAAGACGGTGTTGGTGAAGACACCCGCGGCGGTGGCGATCCGATAGGTGGCGTACCGCCGGAACCCGCTGCCCGCGACAGCCGCGTACAACCGCGCCGTGCCCACAACCCGTCCCTTTCCCCAGCGTTGAGCCAAAGCGCAGGAGCCTAGTCCGGGCCCGGCACGGCCCGCCAGGCATTTTCCGGCGCGACGCGTGCCGGGATCGGGGAACGGAACACATGGTGCGAGAGTCTTCATAAGGGGCGCACCAGGCGTACGAGGGCGTACGACGCGAAACAGGAGTCCGGCGAACAGATGAGCGACGAGCCGCAGCAGCGCAGCCAGGGCTGGGCACCCAGGGAACCGGAAGCGGGCCCCCGCCCGAACCCGGCGCCCGCGGCGGGACCGCAGACGGGCCCGCGGTCGGGGCCGGGAACAGGACCGGGCGGGCCCGGCGCGAAACAGAACCCGAAGCAGAGCCCGCAGCAGAACCCGAAGCAGAAGCGGAAACAGCGGCCGAAGCGGACGGGCCTGCGCAGACTCGTCCCCACCTGGCGCATGCTGCTCGGCACCGTCCTCGGCACGGCACTGCTCCTGGCCGGACTCTTCGCGCTCGGCTACTTCCTCGTCAGGATCCCCTCCGCGAACGCCGCCGCGGTCAAACAGAGCAACGTCTTCCTGTACGCCGACGGCAGCCAGCTCGCCCGCGACGGCGACGTCAACCGCGAGAACGTCGCCCTGGAGCACATCTCCAAGGACGCCCAGCACGCCACCCTCGCCGCCGAGGACCGCGACTTCTACAGCGAGTCCGCCGTCGACCCCAAGGCGATGCTCCGCGCCGGCTGGAACACCGCCACCGGCAAGGGCAGACAGTCCGGCTCGACCATCACCCAGCAGTACGTCAAGAACTACTACCTGGGCCAGGAACAGACCGTCACCCGCAAGGTGAAGGAGTTCTTCATCTCCATCAAGCTCGACCGGGAGAAGAGCAAGGACGACATCCTGGAGGGCTACCTCAACACCAGCTACTACGGCCGCAACGCCTACGGCATCCAGGCCGCCGCCCAGGCCTACTACGGCGTCAACGCCAGGGACCTCACCGTCGGCCAGGGCGCCTACCTCGCCGCCCTGCTCAACGCGCCCAGCGAGTACGACGTGATCGCGCACCCCGAGAACAGGGCCGGGGTCCTCGCCCGCTGGAACTACGTCCTCGACGGCATGGTCGAGCAGAAGTGGCTGACCCGCGCCGCACGCGACCGGGTCACCTTCCCGACGCCCAGGCAGGCCAGGGGGTCGGCGGGCCTGTCGGGCCAGCGCGGCTACCTCGTCCAGGCCGTGACCGCCTATCTGACCTCGAACAGGATCCTCGACGAGGACACCCTCGGCCGCGGCGGCTACCGCATCACCACCACCCTCCAGAAGTCCAAGCAGGACGCCTTCGTGAAGGCCGTGAACGACCAGGTGATGGACCGGCTCGACAAGAAGAACCGCAAGGCGGACACCTACGTCCGCGCCGGCGGCGTCGCCATCGACCCCACCGACGGCAAGGTCCTCGCGATGTACGGAGGCATCGACTACACCAAGCAGTACGTCAACAACGCCACCCGCCGCGACTACCAGGTCGGCTCCACCTTCAAGCCGTTCGTCTTCGCCTCGGCCGTCCAGAACGGCTCACAGACCCAGGACGGCCGCACCATCACCCCGAACACCGTCTACGACGGCACCGACCAGCGCCCCGTGCGGGGCTGGAACGGCACCACCTACGCACCCGAGAACGAGGACGGCGAATCGTACGGGGACATCTCCGTGCGCACCGCCACCGACAGGTCGGTCAACTCGGTGTACGCGCAGATGGCCGTCGACGTCGGCCCCGCCCGCGTCGAGAAGACCGCCGTGGCCCTCGGCCTGCCCGCCGACACCCCCGACCTGACCGCCTCCCCCTCCATCGCGCTCGGCCCGGCCACCGCCAGCGTCCTCGACATGGCGGAGGCGTACGCCACGCTCGCCAACCACGGCCGGCACGGCACGTACACGCTCGTGCGGAAGATCACCAAGGACGGCTCGGAGGACGTGCCGCTGCCGGCCCCGGACGACGACCGGCAGGCCGTGAGCCGCGAGGCCGCCGACACGACGACCACCATGCTCCAGAGCGTCGTCGACGGCGGCACCGGGCAGGCCGCGCAGAACGCCGGCCGGCCCGCCGCGGGCAAGACCGGCACGGCCGAGGAGGACACCGCCGCGTGGTTCGCGGGCTACACCCCCGACCTCGCCACCGTCGTCGCCGTGATGGGCCAGGACCCCGACACCGGCGCCCACAAGTCCCTGTACGGCGCCCTCGGACAGTCCCGCATCAACGGCGGCGGCTACCCCGCGCAGATCTGGGCCCAGTTCACCGGGGACGCCCTGGAGGGAACGGAGGTGTCGGACTTCGACCTCCAGCTCCAGCCGGGTGCCGAGGAGATGTACGACCCCGGCGACGAGACCGACGACCCGGACGCCACCGGCGAACCGGACGACGACGGTACGGACGGCGGCGAGGAGGTGGGCGGGGCGGGCGGCAGCGCACCGGCGACGCCGAACGGCCGGACCCCGGGCCAGAGCCACACCCCGGGCCGGACCGACGGCCACACCCCGGGCCACACCGACGGCGGCACCTCCGGCGGGACCACGGCCGGCACCACCGGTGGCACCCCCACGGACGGAGGCGCCACCGGAACCACCACGACCGGCGGCACCACAGCCGGCACCACGACCGGCGGAGACCCCACGGACACCGGCACCACGGGCACCACGGGCACGACAGCGGGCCAGGGACCGCTGAGCGGGCTCACCCCCAGGAGGGAGAAGCGCTGAGCGGGGTGGTCACGAGACGGCCGGGCGCCGGACCGGTGATCAGGTCCGGCCGCGGGAGCCGGCGGTCAGGCCCGGTGGTCAGAGGCGGTGACCGGACCGGCGGTCAGCGGTGACGGTCAGATCCCCAGGTCCTTGATGATCTTCGCCACGTGTCCGGTCGCCTTCACGTTGTACAGCGCCCGCTCGACCTTGCCCTCCTCGTCCACGACCACCGTGGAGCGGATGACACCGACGACCGTCTTGCCGTACAGCTTCTTCTCGCCGAAGGCCCCGTACGCCTCCAGGACCGTCTTGTCGGGGTCCCCGACCAGCGTGACCTTCAGGGACTCCTTCTCACGGAACTTGGCGAGCTTCTCGGGCTTGTCCGGGGAGACACCGATCACGTCGTAACCGGCGCCCGCCAGCAGGTCCAGGTTGTCCGTGAAGTCGCAGGCCTGCTTCGTGCAGCCCGGAGTGAGGGCGGCCGGGTAGAAGTAGACGATGACCTTGCGGCCCTTGTGATCGGCGAGGGAGACCTCGTTGCCGTCGGCGTCGGGCAGGGTGAAGGCGGGGGCGGTGTCGCCGGGCTGGAGTCGCTCGCTCATCGGAACCTCACGTGGCCGGGGGATGGAATGGATACGGAACGAGCGTAATGGGGGGTGCCGAGGGGTGCGGTCCGGTACGAACTGACAGACTGTCCGAATCAGGGAGTCACTACACGACCACGGAGGCAGCGCGGTGTCGGATACGTCGAGAACGCCGGATACCAGGACTCCGGCGCAGATCGAGGCGGACATCAAGCACCGCCGCACAACGCTCGCCGACACGCTCGACGAGATCGGCGTACGGGTGCACCCGAAGACCATCGTCGGAGACGCCAAGGCGAAGGTCGCCTCGAACATCGACCACACCCTGGGGCGCGCCTATGTCGGCGTCAACCGCGTCGTCGGCGATGTGAAGGGCCAGTTCGTCACGGAGGACGGCGCGCCCCGGCTGGAGCGCATCGTGCCGGTGGCTCTGGTCGCCGTGGGACTCGTCGGGCTGCTCGTCGTGGGCTCGCGACGCCGCAAGCGCTGACCGGCGACCCACCCGCGTACGAAACCGGCCGGGACAGGTAGGTTCAGGGCGTGAGCGCCAACCGTGAAACGCACAGCACCCATGACGACAAGCTGCCCATCCGGATGCTGCACGACCGCGTGCTGGTACGGCAGGACGCCGCCGAGGGCGAGCGGCGCTCCGGCGGCGGCATCCTGATCCCCGCGACGGCGGCCGTCGGCCGCCGTCTCGCCTGGGCCGACGTCGTCGCGGTCGGGCAGAACGTCCGTACGGTGGAGCCCGGAGACCGGGTCCTGTACGACCCCGAGGACCGGGCCGAGGTCGAGGTGCGCGGGACCGCGTACGTGCTGATGCGCGAGCGGGACCTGCACGCCGTGGCCGCGGACCGCTTCGAGGGGTCCGAGGACTCGACCGGCCTTTACTTGTAGGGCATACGCACCCCGAAGGGGCTGGTGACCATGGTCACCGGCCCCTTTCGCCGTTCCTTGCTACGGTGGAGGGACCCCGACGAGACGCGCCGTACCGGGCTCAGCAAAGACGACGCAGCCCGAAACGCCGTCGTCTCCCGGAGGTACCTCCCATGGCCTGGGTCCTGCTGATCGTCGCCGGACTGCTCGAAGTCGGCTGGTCGATCGGAATGAAGTACACCGACGGTTTCACCCGCCCGGTCCCCAGCATTCTGACGGGCGCGGGCATCGTGGCGAGCATGCTCCTGCTGTCACAGGCGGCCAAGTCGCTCCCGATCGGCACCGCGTACGGCGTCTGGGTCGGCATCGGTGCGGCGGGCGCCGCGATCCTCGGCATGACCCTCCTGGACGAACCGGCGACAGCCGCCCGCATCTTCTTCATCTGCCTGCTCCTGGCATCGGTGGTGGGCCTGAAGGCCACGTCGGGCCACTGACCCCACCCGGAACCCGACCCGCCCCCTCACCGGGCGTAACCGTCCGATTAACGGTTCGTTAGTCCGTACGAGGTCGCGAACGCGCGATCGGAAACGGAGGGGGTACATGAGCGTGCGGAGTGCGGCGGAATCGGTAGCGCCGGCCACCCCAAGTCAAGTGGTGCCGGACTCAGACCCGTACCGCAGGGAACGCCTCGCACCGGTCGTCGCCGAGGCACGCAATTGGACCGATCTGATGCGGCGGCTCGGCCTCAAGCCGAGTGGAGGCCAACGCCGTGTGCTCCAGGAGAAGGTGGTGAGCCACGGACTCGACACGCACCACTTCGCCAAGCGCAGCCCATGGCGCAAGTACCCCGATGCCGCCATCGCCGAAGCCGCCGCCTCTTCGTCCTCCCTGCGCGAAGTGGCCTTGAAACTGGGCGCCACACTGGCCACGGGAACGCTCTCACACATCCGACGTCGCATCAGCGCGGCAGGCATCGACATCAGCCACTTCCCGGGCATCGATCGCTCCGAGCCGAACCTGCCCATCACCCCTGAAGAACTGCGGAAAGCAGCAGTCACAGCCTCCAGCATGCGTGGCGTGGCACGCGCGCTGGGGGTCCCGGACGACAGCCGCTCGCGAGCGACCCTGGGCCGCATGCTGGCGGCCCAGGGCGTCGACATCGGACACTTCTCACACCGGCGCGCACGGATTCCCGAGGGCGAACTGCGCGGTCTTGTAGCACGTTGCACCAGCTACGCCGACGTCATGCGCGGGCTCGGGATGGACGTCACGGACACCAATCACCGGCGGGTCCGGCGCACAGCATCCCGCCTCGGTCTCGACACCAGCCACTTCAAGCGCCGTGCCTGGGGCAGGCCGGAGAGAGCCGCCCCCACGCCGACCGCTCACCGCGTGCTCGTCGTCCTACCCGAGCACGCCGGTCGAACCAACAGGGCCCAACTGCACAGAGCCCTGACAGAAGTCGGAGTGCCGTACGCATGCGCGAGTTGCGGCAACACTGGTGAATGGTTGGGGCGCCGCATCACCCTGCAGATCGACCACATCAACGGAGACTGGCACGACAACCGCCGGGAAAACTTGCGGTATCTGTGCCCGAACTGCCACGCGCTGACGGATACGTGGTGCCGGCAGAAGGAAACACTGCCGCTCGCCGGATAGCCGCGGATCACCGTACACTTGCACCCGCCCGTCACGCTCGACGACGGGCAGGCCAGCGGCCTTGGCGGAACGGCAGACGCCTCGCGTTTAGGGCGCGATGGGAGAAATCCCGTGAGGGTTCGAATCCCTCAGGCCGCACCCGGTTTCACTTGCAAGGTCCGGCTTGCGACTTCCGCAAGCCGGACCTTGCCGGTACGTGGTGCGCATCCCTCAGCCCAACAACTCCCGCACCACCGGCACCAAGGCCCGGAACGCCTTGCCCCGGTGGCTGATCGCATTCTTCTCCTCGGCCGACAGTTCCGCGCAGGTGCGGGTGTCGCCGTCCGGCTGGAGGATCGGGTCGTAGCCGAAGCCGTTCGTGCCGGCGGGGGTGTGGCGGAGGGTGCCGAGGAGTTGGCCCTCGACCACGCGTTCCGTGCCGTCCGGCAGGGCCAGGGCCGCCGCGCAGGCGAAGTGGGCGCCCCGGTGCGGGGCGTCGATGTCGGAGAGCTGGGCGAGGAGCAGGTCCAGGTTGGCCCGGTCGTCGCCGTGGCGGCCGGCCCAGCGGGCGGAGAAGATGCCGGGGGCGCCGTTCAGGACGTCGACGCACAGGCCCGAGTCGTCGGCGACGGCGGGCAGGCCGGTGGCCTGGGCGAGGGCGTGGGCCTTCAGCAGGGCGTTCTCGGCGAAGGTGACGCCGGTTTCCTTGACGTCGGGGATGTCGGGGTAGGCGTCCGCGCCGACGAGGTCATGGGTGAGCCCTGCGTCGGCGAGGATCGCCTTCAACTCGGTGAGCTTTCCGGCGTTGCGGGTGGCGAGGATCAGGCGGGTCATGGTCGCCAGTATCTCCGAGTCCGCCCCTGAGCCGGGCTCAGGCCGGGTCCCGGCGGGGCCCTACGGCGTGCACACCTTCGTCAGTTCGCCCGCCGCGGCCGTGACGGGGCTGATGTCGGGGGTGGTGTCGCCGTTCTTGACGGCCGTGCGGACGTTGGCGACGGCCTTGTTCAGCTCGTCGACCGCCTTGTTGACGTCGGCGTTGTCGGTCTTGTCGCCGATCCTGTCGAGGTTGTTCTCGATGGCGTTGAGGGACGCGTCGGTCTGCGTCGGGTCGTTCGCCGCGTTCTCGACGGCCTGCTGGAGGTCGGTGACGCTGTCGGCTATCGAGTCGGCGGTCTGCACGCAGTCGAGCGCCTTGCTGACGGCGTCGCAGCCGACCACCGCCGGCAGGACGACGAGTGCGGCGACAACGGTGAATGCGGCGGTACGGCGGCGATTGCGGTGGCGCGCGGCCATGGAACGGTCCCTCCCCGTGGACGTGGTGTGGTGCGGCCGCACCGACCGCATCGCACCGGTCCGCTGTGCGGTCGGCCCGATCCGCCCGGAGGGGCCGGCGGGCGCACGGCTGGACCGTACGCCCGTACCCATAAGAACGCCAAGGGTTAACTCGCGGTTGCCTCTGAGGTCGATTCGAGTACCGCGCGCTGGATGGCGGCGAGTTCGTCGCAGCCCGCGACGGCGAGGTCCAGCAGGGCGTTGAGTTCCTTGCGGTCGAAGGGCTCGGCCTCGGCGGTGCCCTGGACCTCGACGAAGCGGCCGTCGCCGGTGCACACGACGTTCATGTCGGTGTCGGCCTTGACGTCCTCCTCGTAGCGGAGGTCGAGGAGGGGGACGCCGCCGACGATGCCGACGGAGACGGCGGAGACGGTGCCGGTGAGCGGCTTGCGGCCGGGCTTGACGAGCTTCTTGCCCTGGGCCCAGGTGACGGCGTCGGCGAGGGCGACGTACGCGCCGGTGATGGCGGCGGTGCGGGTGCCGCCGTCGGCCTGGAGGACGTCGCAGTCGAGGACGATGGTGTTCTCGCCGAGCGCCTTGTAGTCGATGACGGCGCGCAGCGAGCGGCCGATGAGGCGGCTGATCTCGTGGGTGCGGCCGCCGATCTTGCCGCGGACGGATTCGCGGTCGCCGCGGGTGTTGGTGGCGCGGGGGAGCATGGAGTATTCGGCGGTGACCCAGCCCTCGCCGCTGCCCTTGCGCCAGCGGGGGACGCCTTCGGTGACGGAGGCCGTGCAGAAGACCTTGGTGTCGCCGAAGGATACGAGGACGGAGCCCTCGGCATGCTTGCTCCAGCCACGCTGGATGGTGATGGGGCGCAGCTGTTCGGGGGTGCGGCCGTCGATTCGAGACATGGCGTCGAGCCTATCCGCACAGGCGTGAGGGACTGCCCGCCGGTGGCGGAATCAGCCCCTCACGGGTGAGCCGGTGCGGCTCCTGAAGCGGTGTGCGGCCCGCTCGGGGGCCGGGGTGGCTTCAGTGGGTCCTGCCGGTCACATCATGTCTTCGATCTCGCCGGCGATGGGGTCCGCGTCGGTTCCGATGACGACCTGGATGGCGGTGCCCATCTTGACGACGCCGTGGGCGCCTGCGGCCTTCAGGGCGGCCTCGTCGACGAGTGAGGCGTCACGGACCTCGGTGCGCAGGCGGGTGATGCAGCCTTCGACCTCTTCGATGTTGTCGATGCCGCCGAGCCCGGCGACGATCTTCTCAGCCTTGGTGGCCATGTCCTACTCCCTGATCAGAACCGCTTTGTCGCAGTAACCCACAGTTGGCCCATCTTCGCGAGCGGTCATGTCGTGGGTGCCGAAGGATGGCGATCACGACAGGGCGACTCGTCGCCGACTGGTCTACACCAGTTGGCGGGCGGTCGCCAAACCGGCCCGCCCGGAGGACGCCCATGAGTGCCGTAAGTGATGTGTCTCCAGCGCGTGCCCGCTGGCACAAGGCGTTCCAGGGGCTGCAGAAGATGGGCCGCAGCCTG
The DNA here is from genome assembly GCF_036063235.1 of Streptomyces sp. NBC_00386. NCBI lineage: Bacteria > Bacillati > Actinomycetota > Actinomycetes > Kitasatosporales > Streptomycetaceae > Streptomyces > Streptomyces sp. NBC_00386. Next base: position 5,898,469 of record NZ_CP107950.1, on the reverse strand, counting down.
CAGTTGCCGATCGCCGTGCTGCCGGCCGCGGGCATCTTGAACCGGCTCGGGCAGCCGGATGTGTTCGGCGCGGACGGACTCGGCTGGGACAACCTGTCGAAGGTGATCGGCGCGGCGGGTGGCGCGCTGCTGGACGGCAACCTCGGGCTGCCGATGCTGTTCTGTGTCGGCGTGGCCATCGGCATGGCGAAGAAGGCGGACGGCTCGACGGCCTTGGCGGCGGTCGTGGGTTTCCTCGTGTACTACAACGTGCTGCGCGCGTTTCCGGAGACCTGCCCGGGCGGGAGCATCCAGATCAAGCTGGGCTGTCAGCTGGAGGACAGCTCGGTCGTCGAGTTCACCTACCAGAACCCCGGGGTGTTCGGCGGTATCGCCATCGGGCTGATGTCGGCGTACTTCTGGGCGCGCTACCACCGGACGAAGCTGGTGGACTGGCTCGGCTTCTTCAACGGGCGCCGTCTGGTGCCGATCATCATGGCGTTCGTGGCCATGGGGTTCGCCTCGCTGTGCCTGTGGGTGTGGCCGCCGATCGGTGACGGGCTGGAGAACTTCAGCGACTGGCTGGTCGGGCTGGGGGCGTGGGGTTCGGGTGTGTTCGGTCTGGCGAACCGGGCTCTGCTGGTGATCGGTCTGCACCAGTTCCTGAACGTGCCCATCTGGTTCCAGTTCGGCAGTTTCACCAAGCCCGACGGCCAGGTCGTGCACGGCGACATCAACATGTTCCTGGCGGGCGACCCGAACGCGGGGCAGTTCCTCACGGGCTTCTTCCCGATCATGATGTTCGCGCTGCCGGCGGCCGCGCTCGCGATGACGCACACCGCGAAGCCGCATCGGCGCAAGGAGATCGGCGGTCTGATGCTGTCGGTGGCGCTGACGTCGTTCGTCACGGGCATCACCGAGCCGATCGAGTACTCGTTCCTGTTCATCGCGCCGCTGCTGTACGCGATCCACGCGGTCCTCACGGGTGTGTCGATGGCGGTGACGTGGGGGCTCGGTGTGCACGACGGCTTCAGTTTCTCCGCGGGTCTGATCGACTACGTCATCAACTGGAACCTGGCGACGAAGCCGTGGCTGATCATTCCGATCGGGCTGTGCTTCGGCGCGGTGTACTACGCGATCTTCCGGTTCGCGATCACGAAGTTCGATCTGAAGACTCCGGGGCGGGAACCGGAGGAGGACGTCGAGGACACGACGAAGGCGTAGCTCCCCGCCGGGCCGCAAGCCCTGCACATGGAAAGGCCCCTGGACCAGTCGGTCCGGGGGCCTTCGCCATGACCGGAATCATCTGTTCCCGTTATGGCCCAGGCCACAAAATTCGTGGGTTCCTTATCTGGCCTTCACCGTGCTAGAAACAGGTCTACACCACTGGTGGTGTAGACCACATGGTCGCTGCCGACCCCTGTCCCACCTTTCCCGTCCCCCGGCAGCGCCCAGCGCATGGAGGAACTATGAGCACCGCCACCGTCTCGGCGGCACCCGCGAAGAAGCGGGGATCCGGCCTGTTCCAGGGCCTGCAGAAGGTCGGCCGCAGCCTGCAGCTGCCGATCGCCGTGCTTCCGGCGGCGGGCATCCTGCTCCGCCTCGGCCAGCCGGACGTGTTCGGCAAGGACGGCCTCGGCTGGAACAAGGTCGCCGCCGTCTTCGCCACCGCCGGCGACGCGGTGTTCAGCAACCTGCCGCTGCTGTTCTGCGTCGGCATCGCCATCGGCTTCGCCAAGAAGGCCGACGGCTCCACGGCACTGGCCGCCCTTGTCGGCTTCCTGGTCTACAAGAACGTGCTGACCGCGTTCCCCATCACCGACGCCAAGGTGACCAAGGGCGCGGACATCGCAGCGACGTACAACGACCCGAAGGTCCTCGGCGGCATCGTCATGGGCCTGATAGCCGCCGTCACCTGGCAGCGGTTCCACCGCACCAAGCTGCCCGACTGGCTCGGCTTCTTCAACGGCCGCCGCCTGGTGCCGATCCTGATGGCCTTCATCGGCACCGCCGTCGGCGTCTTCTTCGGCCTGGTCTGGGAGCCCATCGGCGACGTCATCACCAACTTCGGTGAGTGGATGACCGGTCTCGGCGCTGTCGGCGCGGGCATCTTCGGTGCGATCAACCGCGCGCTGCTCCCGGTCGGCATGCACCAGTTCGTCAACACGGTCGCCTGGCAGGAGATCGGCTCGTACAAGGACCCCTCGGGCGCCCTGTGGCACGGTGACCTGCCCCGCTTCTTCCACGGCGACCCGACCGCCGGTCAGTTCATGACCGGTTTCTTCCCCATCATGATGTTCGCGCTGCCGGCCGCCGCCCTGGCGATCACGCACACCGCCCGCCCCGAGCGCCGCAAGGTCGTCGGCGGCATGATGATGTCGCTCGCGCTCACCTCGTTCGTCACGGGCATCACCGAGCCGATCGAGTTCGCGTTCATGTTCATCGCGCCGGTCCTGTACGTGATCCACGCGGTCCTGACCGCCCTGTCGATGGCGATCACCTGGTCCCTGGGCGTGCACCACGGCTTCAGCTTCTCGGCCGGTGCGATCGACTACTTCCTGAACTGGAACCTGGCCACCAAGCCCTGGATGATCATCCCGATCGGTCTGGTCTTCGCGGCGGTCTACTACGTGGTCTTCCGCTTCGCGATCACCAAGTTCAACCTCCCCACCCCGGGCCGTGAGCCCGAGGAGGAGGTCGAGGACCTCACGAAGGCGTGAGTCGTCCTTCCCTACGGCCGAAGGCCCCCGGAACCGCCTGGTTCCGGGGGCCTTCGTGCACGCTGAGCCCGTCAGATCTCGTACGTCGCCCCCGGTACCGCCAGATCCACCGGGCCCTGGTACGCCGAGCGGGCGTCCGTCAGGTTGGTGTCGGCGTCCGTCCACGGGGGGATGTGGGTGAGGACGAGGCGGCGGGCGCCCGCGCGGGCGGCGGTCTCGCCGGCCTCCAGGCCGTTGAGGTGGAGGCCGGGGATGTTCTCCTTGCCGTGGGTGAACGCGGCCTCGCACAGGAACAGGTCCGTGTCGCGCGCGAGTTCGTCCAGGGCCTGGGTCACCCCCGTGTCACCGGAGTACGTCAACGACCGTCCGCCGTGCTCCACCCGGATGCCGTACGCCTCCACCGGGTGCGCCACCCGTTCGGTGTGCACGGTGAAGGGGCCGACCTCGAAGGTGGACGGCTTGACCGTGTGGAAGTCGAAGACCTCGCTCATGGACGAGGCGCTGGGGGTGTCGGCGTAGGCCGTGGTGAGCCGGTGCTCGGTGCCTTCGGGGCCGTAGACCGGGAGCGGGTCGCAGCGGCCGCCGTCGTGCCGGTAGTAGCGCGCGACGAAGTAGGCGCACATGTCGATGCAGTGGTCGGCGTGCAGATGGCTCAGGAAGATCGCGTCGAGGTCGTAGAGACCGCAATGGCGCTGCAGCTCGCCCAGGGCACCGTTGCCCATGTCGAGAAGCAGCCGGAAGCCGTCGGCCTCTAGGAGGTAGCTCGAGCAGGCCGATTCCGCGGACGGGAACGACCCCGAGCAGCCGACGACGGTGAGCTTCATAAAGCAGAAACCTCCGCTGGCGGGTAACAGCTGGAAACGGGGAGGACGGGGGTCGTGCGGTCCGTCGAGCGTAAGGCGCAAAAGGACGGGTCGCTCCTCCGCCAGGGGCCGTTGTGGGCGAACTCACCTGTGCTGTCACCGGTTCGGATGGACCTGAGGAGTGGTGTTTGGATCAGTTCGGACAGCCCCTCGGGCGCCGGGGTCGTCCCAGGGCGGGCGCGGTCACGCGCGCGCCGGTACCTTCTTTGCTGTGGACACGTCCTGGTGGCTCGCGTTGGCGGCGGTGGTGCTGCTCGCGCTGGTCGTGACGCTGGTGGACGGCTGGGGGCGCCGCGGGCGCCGGCCGGCCGGGCGGACGCGTCCGCCGGGCCGGGGCGGACCGCGCCGGGGCGGACCGCGGCGCGAGGGGCAGGCGCCGCGGGCGGCGGAGATCTGGTGGGCGAACGTCCCCTACGAGGACGGGCCGGGGGCCAAGGACCGGCCGTGTCTGGTGCTGGTGGTGCGCGGGAAGCGGGTGACCGTCGCGAAGATCACCAGCAAGTACCACGACGAGCGGCCCGGGGTGATCCCGTTGCCCCCGGGGACCGTGGGTGACGCCCAGGGGCGGCCGAGCTTCCTGGAGACGGACGAGTTGCGCGAGGTGCCGGTGGGCGACTTCCGGCGCCGGGTCGGTGTGGTGGATCCGGTTCTGTGGGACCAGGTCCGTTACCTGGCCCGCTGAGCCGCTCTCTGGCCCGGGTGGAGAACGCGAGAACGCGGAAGGGCGCGGGGACCGTCGATCGGTCCCCGCGCCCTTCGTCGCGGCTGGTGCGGCCGGTGCCGTGTCCGGGCTACGCCCAGAGCTGGCCCTGGAGTGTCTCGATGGCCTCTTCCGTCGTCGCCGCCGTGTAGACACCGGTGGACAGGTACTTCCAGCCGCCGTCCGCGACCACGAAGGCGATGTCGGCCGGCTCTCCGGCCTTGACGGCCTTGTTGCCGACGCCGATCGCGGCGTGCAGCGCGGCTCCGGTGGAGACGCCCGCGAAGATGCCCTCCTGCTGGAGGAGTTCCCGGGTGCGGGTGACCGCGTCCGCGGAGCCGACGGAGAAGCGGCTGGTGAGGACGGAGGCGTCGTACAGCTCCGGTACGAAGCCCTCGTCCAGGTTCCTGAGGCCGTAGACCAGGTCGTCGTAGCGCGGCTCCGCGGCGACGATCTTGACGTCCGGCTTGTGCTCGCGCAGGAAGCGGCCGACGCCCATGAGGGTGCCGGTGGTGCCGAGTCCCGCCACGAAGTGGGTGATGGACGGGAGGTCGGCGAGGATCTCGGGGCCCGTCGTGGCGTAGTGGGCGCCGGCGTTGTCCGGGTTGCCGTACTGGTAGAGCATCACCCAGTCCGGGTGCTGCGCGGACAGTTCCTTGGCGACGCGGACGGCGGTGTTGGAGCCGCCGGCGGCCGGGCTGGGGACGATCTCGGCGCCCCACATGCCGAGCAGGTCACGGCGTTCCTGTGAGGTGTTCTCGGGCATCACGCAGACCATGCGGTAGCCCTTGAGCTTCGCCGCCATCGCCAGGGAGATGCCGGTGTTGCCGCTGGTCGGCTCCAGGATCGTGCAGCCCGGCGTCAGACGGCCGTCCTTCTCCGCCTGCTCGATCATGTGGAGGGCCGGCCGGTCCTTGACGGAGCCGGTCGGGTTGCGGTCCTCCAGCTTCGCCCAGATACGGACGTCCGCGGACGGCGACAGCCGCGGCAGGCGCACCAGAGGGGTGTTGCCCACCGCGGCGAGCGGGGAGTCGTAGCGCATGGGTGACCAGGGTCCGATCAGACCATGCCGCCGGCGACGGCCGGCAGGATCGTGACGCTGTCGCCGTCGGTCAGCTTGGTGTTGATGCCGTCGAGGAAGCGGACGTCCTCGTCGTTGAGGTAGACGTTGACGAAGCGGCGCAGTTCGCCGTCGTCCACGATCCGGGCCCGGATGCCCGCGTGACGGGTGTCGAGGTCGGTGAACAGCTCGGCAAGGGTCGCCCCGCCGCCCTCGACGGCCTTCTCGCCGTTCGTGTAGGTGCGGAGGATGGTGGGGATGCGGACCTCGATGGCCATGGTTGCGGGCTCCTGTCGGAAGGAAAGTCAGGTCGGACGACGCGCGGCAGCGCGGGCAGGGCAGGGGGTACGCCGGTTGCGGAGCCGCGGCTCTCCGGCCGTACGCGGCGGCGGGTCAGCGCGTACAGATGGCGCTCTGCAGCCTGCACAGGTCGACGTGCAGCCGCGCGACGAGCAGCATGCCCGGCGTCTTGTCGCTCACGTCGTTCAGAACCATGGGCTCATCGTATCGATTCCCTGTACGGGCCCCGGACTGTGATCTCGCATTCCGGACGCTTTTTGGTCGATGGGTGAGATCAGTAGCTCTCCACGACCTTGACCTCCTCCTCCGTGACCTCACCCTCCACGATCCGGTACGAGCGGAACTGGAAGGGACCGGCGTCGTCGGTGTCCGCCGTGGAGACCAGGACGTAGTGCGCGCCGGGCTCGTTCGCGTACGCGAGGTCGGTGCGGGAGGGGTAGGCCTCGGTCGCGGTGTGCGAGTGGTAGATGACGACGGGCTCCTCGTCGCGGTCGTCCATCTCGCGGTAGAGCTTGAGCAGATCGCCGGAGTCGAACTCGTAGAACGTGGGCGAGCGGGCGGCGTTGAGCATCGGGATGAAGCGCTCGGGGCGGTCGGTGCCCGCGGGCCCCGCGACGACGCCGCACGCCTCGTCGGGGTGGTCCTGGCGTGCGTGGGCGACGATCTGGTCGAACAGGGCCTCGGTGATGGTCAGCATGCTGGTCAGGATAGACAGAAGGGCCGTCCCGTACCGAGGCGTGGTACGGGACGGCCCGAATGCCGGACGTCCTGAGCGGTGGCCCGGGGGCCGGACATCCGTGACGTGGTCAGCCGACCTTCTCGAGCTCCGGCTCACGGCGTTCGGTGACCTGGGGGTTGCGCGCCTTGAGGATCGCCCAGCCGATGGCCAGGGCGGCGGCCCAGACGGCCATCACGTACAGACAGATGCGGGAGTCCGCGTCGTAGGCGATCAGGCCGGTGACGAAGAGCAGGAACGCGACCGCGACGTAGCTGCACTTCGCGCCGCCGGGGGCGGGGAAGGACGAGGCCGGGAGCCGGCCGGCGTCGACCGCGCGGCGGTAGAGGATGTGGCTGGCCAGGATCATCAGCCAGGTCCAGATGCCGGCCGCGGTGGCCACCGAGGTGACGTAGCCGAAGGCCTTCTCGGGGACGACGTAGTTGAGGATCACGCCGATGCCCATGAAGAGCACGGAGATGGTGATGCCGAGTGCGGGCGTCTTGGTGGAGGACAGCTTGCTGAAGACCTTCGGGGCCTCGCCGCTGTCGGCGAGGTTCCGCAGCATGCGGCCCGTGGAGTACATGCCCGAGTTGCAGGAGGACAGGGCGGCGGTGAGGACCACGAAGTTGACGATGCCCGCGCCGGCCGGGATACCGATCTTCGCGAAGGCCTCGACGAAGGGGCTCACCTTGGGTGCGAACTCCGTCCACTTCACGACGCAGAGGATGACGGTGAGGGCGCCGACGTAGAAGAGGGCGATGCGCCACGGGAGGGTGTTGATGGCCTTCGGGAGGGTCTTCTCCGGGTCCTCGGACTCGCCCGCGGTGACGCCGACGAGCTCGACGGCGAGGTAGGCGAACATGACGCCCTGAAGGGTCATCAGGGACGAGCCGATGCCGTTGGGGAAGAAGCCGTCGAACTGCCAGAGGTTGCTGACGGAGGCGGTGTCACCGGCGGAGCTGAAGCCGAAGGTCAGGACGCCGATACCGATGATGATCATGCCGAGCAGGGCGGTGACCTTGACCATCGAGAACCAGAACTCGATCTCGCCGAAGAGCTTCACCGAGATCAGGTTCGCCACGAACAGGACGACCAGGAAGACCAGTGCCGTCACCCATTGGTGGATCGCGGGGAACCAGTAGTGGACGTAGATCGCGGCGGCCGTGAGCTCGGCCATGCCGGTGACCACCCACATCAGCCAGTACGTCCAGCCGGTGAAGTAGCCGAAGAACGGGCCGAGGAACTCGCGGGAGTACTCCGCGAAGGAGCCCGAGACCGGGCGGTAGAGCAGGAGCTCGCCGAGCGCCCGCATGATGAAGAAGATGATCACGCCCGCGAGGGCGTACATCACGATCAGGCTGGGTCCGGCCTTGGCGATGTTCGCCCCGGCTCCCAGGAAGAGGCCGACGCCGATGGCGCCGCCGATCGCGATCATCTGGACCTGACGGCTGCCGAGCCCGCGCTCGTACCCCTCTTCGGGGGCGTCGCCGCCCACGGCCTCACTGCCGTCGTACTGCTTGTCGACCTGCGATGAGGTCATGTCTGGTGCGCCTTTCTCCATACCGGAACGAGCCAGTCCCTCGGCTTCGAATCGGCTTCCGATCCCCCCGGACAGGTGGAGCTTGTGCCTGGCCGGCGGTCCGCCGGCTCGGTGGCGCACCCGGCGGGACATGGGTGGTGTCCTGCCGGGCGGTCGTGAAGATTTATCACGGGGGCGGCGTTGATCGGTTGAGGCTGATGTTGCGCAGACCACAGAAAGAACCGGACAAACAGTCGAACCGCGCCCCAAAGGGCGCGGTTGCGGTGACGTGATCGTTATCCGGATTTGAGCGTCCTCTGAGCGAACACACAGGCCGGTGTGCTCGACGACAGGTCGGGACGGGTCAGGGCAAAAGGGTGGCGACGAGGGTCTCCTGGAGGCCGCCGAGCCAGAGGTAGGCCATCACCATCGGCTTGCGGGGGTCCTCGTCGGGGAGGCGGTAGAGGAGGTCGGTGTCCTCCTCGTCGACGACGTCGAGCCGCGAACCGATGGCCAGACGCAGGTCGTTCAGGGCGCGCAGCCACTGCTCGGACTGCGCGGTGGTCAGTTCCAGGACCGCTCCGCCGTCGCCGCCGGGCGTCAGCGCGTCCAGCGAGCGGATCACCGCGAGGGCGTTCTCGCGCTTGCCCGCGCGCAGGTCGTTCTCGGTGAAACGGCGGAACTCGGCGGAGTGGGCGTGCTGCTCCTCGGCCTGCTCGGGCGTGTCGGCCTGGACGCCGGGGCCGCTGTAGGCGTCGGGGAACAGGCGCTTGAGCACCGGGTCGCTCGGCGGCTCGCTGGGGCCCTCGGCGAACAGCTCGGCGAGCGGGTCGGCGGAGGCGTTCTCCGCGGGGCCGGGACCGATGAGTTCCAGGAGCTGGACGGCGAGGGAGCGGATGATGGAGATCTCGACCTCGTCGAGCGCGACGGCCGCGCCGCCGCCGGGGAGCGGTTCGAAGTGTCCGGGCATGGAGTGAGTTCGCTACTTCCGGTCCTGCGGGCGGTCGGTTGACAGGGGGCCGGCTACTTCCGGTCCTGCTGAAGGGTGGCCCACAGACCGTAGCCGTGCATGGCCTGCACGTCGCGCTCCATCTCCTCGCGCGTGCCGCTGGAGACGACGGCCCGGCCCTTGTGATGGACGTCCATCATCAGCTTGGTGGCCTTGTCCTTGGAGTAGCCGAAGTACGTCTGGAAGACATACGTCACATAGCTCATGAGGTTGACCGGGTCGTTGTGGACGATCGTGACCCAGGGGACGTCCGGCTCGGGTACGGCGAAGACCTCCTCCGCCGACTCGGTCTTCTCGATCTCTAGAGGTGCGGGAGCCGTCACATCGCCCATGCTCCCACCAGAGGGGGTCACCCGCATAAACGGCCCCCGGAACAGGTGCTCGGGCGCTCCGGGAATCGCCGGCCGATAGAAATCGTCAAACTGACGAAATGGGGGTACGATCGCCGCCATGAACACAGCGGACCTTGGGCTGCCGGTGGAAGTTCCCTCTACGGCGCTCTTCACCGACCAGTACGAGCTGACGATGCTGCAGGCCGCGCTCGCGGCCGGGACCGCCGAGCGGCGCTCGGTCTTCGAGGTCTTCACCCGGCGGCTGCCCGAAGGACGGCGCTACGGAGTCGTCGCGGGCACCGGACGCGTCCTCGACGCCGTCGAGAACTTCCGGTTCGACCCGGACGTCCTCGGCTTTCTGCGCGAGCGCGGGATCGTGGACGAGCCGACCGTCGAGTGGCTCGCCTCCTACCGCTTCGGCGGGGACATCTGGGGCTACCCCGAGGGCGAGGTGTACTTCCCGGGCTCGCCCCTCCTGCGGGTCGAGGGCAGCTTCGCCGAGTGCGTGCTCCTGGAGACGGTGGTCCTCTCGATCCTCAACCACGACTCCGCCATCGCGGCCGCCGCCTCCCGGATGTCCTCCGCCGCGGGCAGCCGGCCGCTGATCGAGATGGGCGCCCGGCGCACCCACGAGCTGGCCGCGGTGGCCGCCTCGCGAGCCGCGTACGTCGGCGGGTTCACCAGCACCTCCGACCTGGCCGCCGGTTTCCGTTACGGCATCCCGACCGTGGGCACCTCCGCGCACGCCTTCACCCTCCTGCACGACCACGAGCGGGACGCCTTCCGGGCCCAGGTGGACTCGCTGGGCCGCGGCACCACGCTGCTCGTGGACACCTACGACGTCGCCGAAGCGGTCCGCACGGCCGTCGAGGTCGCCGGGCCCGGACTCGGCGCGGTGCGCATCGACTCCGGCGACCTGCTGCTCGTCGCCCACCGGGTGCGCCGGCAGCTCGACGAGCTGGGCGCGACCGAGACGAAGATCGTCGTGACCTCCGACCTCGACGAGTACGCCATCGCCTCGCTCGCGGCGGCCCCCGTGGACGCGTACGGCGTCGGCACCCAGCTCGTGACGGGATCCGGCCATCCGACGTGCTCGATGGTCTACAAACTGGTCGCCCGCGCCGAGTCGGCCGACCCGGAGGCACCGCTGGAGCCGGTGGCCAAGAAGTCCACGGGCGGCAAGACCTCCATCGGCGGCCGCAAGTGGGCCGCGCGACGGCTGGACGGGCAGGGGGTCGCGGAGGCCGAGGTGATCGGCGTCGGGCCGGTGCCCGCCGAGCTGGCCGACCGGCAGCTCCTGGTCCAGTTGGTCAAGGGAGGACAGGTCCTGGCCCGCGAACCGCTCGACGTCGTACGCGACCGGCACGCGGCGGCCCGCGCCCGGCTGCCGCTGTCGGCGACCCAGCTGTCGCGCGGCGAGCCGGTGATCCCCACCGAATACCTCTGAGACGCCCGGGGCGGATGGTGCGGGTGTTACCGGGGTGGCACCGCGCATGAACCCTCGGTGAGCGGGAATGCAACGGCAGCGGGCCCCCGCGGGCCCGCGAAGCCGAATACCCCCTCCCGCACGACCCCGGAATTCTCTAGGCTCGGAAGTTCAACGGCCGGGCCCGCACCCTTGTCTGCCGCCCCCCATAGCCGAAGGACACAGCCCATGCGCCGCGCCTTGATCGTCGTAGACGTGCAGAACGACTTCTGCGAGGGAGGCAGCCTCGCCGTGGCCGGGGGCGCCGACGTGGCCGCCGCCGTCACGGAGCTGATCGGGCAGGCCCCGGCCGGCTACCGGCACGTGGTCGCCACCCGCGACCTGCACATCGCTCCGGGCGGCCACTTCGCCGACAACCCCGACTACGTGCACTCCTGGCCCGCACACTGCGTGGCCGGCACCGAGGGGGTCGGCTTCCACCCGAACTTCGCCCCGGCCGTCGCCTCCGGCGCGATCGACGCGGTCTTCGACAAGGGCGCCTACGCGGCGGCGTACAGCGGCTTCGAGGGCACCGACGAGAACGGGCTGGCCCTGGGCGACTGGCTGCGCGCCCGCGAGATCGGCGAGGTGGACGTGGTCGGCATCGCGACCGACCACTGCGTGAAGGCGACCGCCCTGGACGCGGCGCGGCAGGGCTTCCGCACGACCGTCCTGCTGGACCTGACGGCCGGGGTGGCGGAGGAGACGACACAGCGGGCGCTGGAGGAGCTGCGCGCCGCCGGGGTCGAGCTCACGGGCAAGCCCGTGGTCTAGCCGGCCGCCGCACGCCCGCTATACCCGCCGCACCTGCCACGTCCGCCGCACCCGTCACAACGAGTCACGGCGATGCGCAACACGTCACGCCGAGTCGCACCGGGCGCCACCGGGTCATGCCTCGGCCCGTCCCGGCCCGCCTCCGCGCGGTCACGGCTGGGGTGCCGGGCGTCTGAGCAGCGTCCTGACCGGGTGCCACAGCTCCTGGCTGAGCTCGGTGCAGCCGGTCTCGGGGGCCATGCGCCATATGAGCCCGTCGGGGTGGTGCAGGACCGCGGTGATCTCGTCGGGGGTCGGCGGGGCCTCGTTGCCCCGCAGGTAGACGGCGCGCATGCCCAGGTTGCGCAGCCGTGTCAGGGCGCGGGCCCGGTTCGGGGCGACGACCAGGAAGCGCACGCAGCCGCCCGCCCCACCCGCCGGACTGGGCAGGTTCAGCGCCACGACGACGCTGCCATTGGGCAGTCTGCAGAAACCTCCTGCGGCCATTCGGTCACACCCCCGTGCGCGTCGGTGTCGATGTCGGTGTCAATAAGCCAGGCACAGGAGGCACCTAAACACGATCGGCGGCAACCCGCCAGGGGCTGCCGCCGATATGCTTCTGACCTGCGGAAATGCTGTTACTTCACCGCGGGGCCGACCTTGAGGGAGATCGTCGAGCCATCCTTGGCCTGCTTGACGATCTCGATCTTGGTGTTGGTGTCAGTGATCTTGACACCGCCGGTCGGGTTCCGGTTGTCGTAGTAGTCGCTGGTGTGGTCGTTGAAGACCGACACCCCCTTCGACGACGGGATCTTCGTGGCGACGTCCGCGCTGTGCAGCGTGAGACCACCCGTGCGGTACAGGCTGAACGGCGAGTCGTAGGCCTGGATGCGGTTGCGCATCAGCGTGCCGTTGTCCCACCACAGAGCCTTGGGGTGCGAGTCGACCGGAAGCGCGAGGCCGACACCCGGGTGCTGGCTGGTGTTGTTGTCCGCCTGCGAGGTGTCCCACTTCCAGATCAACAGGCCGGTCTGGTACGGGTAGTGCTCCACCCAGTCCGGACGGGTCGTCGAGAAGCCGAAGTTGTACGGGCCGACCTTGAGGGTCTTGTCGTACGAGACGTACTGGCGGTTCTCCGCGAGGTAGTACTGCGCGTAGTCCTTGGTGAACGAGGCGCCGATGCGGGAGAAGCCGGCGGCGGTCCAAGCGGCGTCGGCCGACTCGGCGTTGTCCGAGAAGAGCGCGGTGCCGTCGGCGGTGACGCTGATCTCGTCGGCCGCGAAGCCCTTCAGTGCCACACCGCCGTCGCTCTGGTAGCGGAAGCGGACGTCGATCTTCTTGCCCGCGTAGGCGTCGAGCGGGTACGCCAGCTTCGCGTACGCGTCGATGGTGCCGGTGAGGACGGGCTTGTCGCTGCCGTCACGCGGGATGGCGGCGCCGTTCACCGTGCCGTCCAGAGCGGTCCAGTTGGCGCCGCCGTCGGTCGACACCTCGGTGTAGAGGTAGTCGTAGCCGGCCTCGATGTCGTACCAGCCGTCGAGGGTCAGCTTCGCCGACGACTTGCCCGTGAGGTCCACGGACCGGGTCAGCGTGTTCTTCAGGTTGTCACCGCTGCCGCTCCACCACTGGGACGAGCCCTGCGCGGGGTTCACGACCGTGGTCGTGACCGCCTTCTCCGGCAGGGAGACGACGAGCGCCTGCTTGTCGAAGGTGTTGTACTCGGCGACGCCCAGCTTGTGCGTGGACTGCTTGCCGGCCTTGGCGGTGTCGTAGTTCAGCCAGCCGAGCTGGAGCTTGTCCCAGGCGTTGAAGTCGCCGGGGAGGTCCCCGATGGACTGCTTGCCGGTGCCGAGCCAGGAGCCCGAGGACATCAGGGTCCAGAAGCCGGTGGAGTTGTCGCCGCCGGCGGTGTCGTAGTGGTCCGGCAGACCGAGGTCGTGGCCGTACTCGTGGGCGAAGACGCCGAGTCCGCCGTTCTCCGGCTGGATGGTGTAGTCGCCGACCCAGATGCCGGTGTCGCCGATCTGGGCGCCGCCGAGCTTGTTGTCGCCCGGACCCGTGGCGCCCGCGTCGGTGCCGAACGCGTACCAGCGGTGCGCCCAGATGGCGTCCTCGCCCTGAACACCGCCGCCCGCGGACTCGTCCTCACCGGCGTGCACGATCTGGAAGTGGTCGATGTAGCCGTCGGGCTCGTTGAAGTTGCCGTCGCCGTCGAAGTCGTAGCGGTCCCACTGGTCGAACTGGGTCAGGTCCGCCTTGATGGCCGCGTCGGTCCGGCCGGCCGCCTTCTGCTGGGCGACCCAGGCGGTGACGCCGTCCTTGACGACGTTCCACACGCTCGGGCAGTTCGTGCTTCCGCAGGCGTTGTTGCCGTAACGGGCCTCGTTGTAGGGCACCTTGACCCAGTCGGCGACCTCGCCGTCGACCGAGTAGCGGCCCGAGGACTGCGTCTCGTAGAACTTCTTCATCGACTCGACGTTCTTGCCGGTGCCGAAGTAGAGGTTCTGGAAGTGCTTCTGGTTGTAATCCGCCTGCCAGGCCGTGCTGTTGTCCTTCTTGCGGTCCGGCGCGGCGATCGTGTTGTGCGCGGGACCGGCGGTGCCGCCGAACTTGGGGTCCGTCTGGTCGCCGAACTCGACAAGAATCGTGAAGATCTTGTCGGTCTTCTCGCGGCCGAGCTCGACGTACTTGCTGTCGCCCTTCTTGGACTTCAGCTGGACGACCTGCGAGCCGTTGCGCTTCTGCACCTTGGCGTCGCCGGATATCACCTGGTTCAGCGCCTCCTGGCGCTGGGCGTTCTGGGTCTTGCTCAGCGGGCCGTCGAGGTCGTGATCGACCGTGTTCCTGACCGGCTGCGGGTCGTGGCGGTCCACGACCGGTGAAGCGGCGGCCGAGTCGGCCTGCGCCACGGCGTACGTCGAGAACGTGGCGGTGGCCGCCGCGAGGGCGACGCCCACCGCTGCTGCTCTGAACGTCCATGGTCTGTTGGTCACTTGATGTCCTCCCCCGCGCACGTTCACGCGGAGGGGGTTCCGGGTCATGGAGGTCCGCGAGCGTCTGCGCGATTCAAGTGACGACATTTGACCGGAGTTACGAAAGAAAAAACAGATCTTGACTTGAACCTGGCAAGTGCATTATGCGGAGCCCCCGTTCGGTATCCGGACGGCGCCGAAACCTGCCAACAGGCGCGCCTTCCGGCCTACTTGATGAGCCCGATGACTCCGTGCGCCCCCTGTGCACCGGCACCGTGGGTAAGGTCACGCTTACCGGACGTTCCACTCGGGCATGCAGGCGAATAGAGTCGATTGGCGAAGCGTCGGAAGCCGGCGGGCAGCCACGTCGACACCGTTGTCCCACCACCGACATCTATCCGCACCCTCCCCCATCGCGAGAGGCACCGGGGGGAGAACCCCCATCCGAGGACACGATTGCCATGCCTCGTCCGACCGCCGCACAGCTCGCCTACGGTTCCTGCACCGTGATCTTCTCCACCCTCGCCATGCTGCTGCTGTCACAGACGAGTTCGAGTCTGGGGATCGTGCTGATCACCCTCTCGGCGCTCGCTCTCGGACTGCTGGTGGCCATGACCGTCCCGCTGCCGAAGCACTCGCCGTCCGCCGCGGCGGCCGTCGTGCGCGAGCGGGTTCCGGAGCGGCGCGAGACCGCGTCCGTGCCCGTGTCCTTGTCGGCGTCCGTGCCCGCGTCCATGTCGGCGTCCTCGGCGCCCGAGCCGGTGCGCGAACCCGCGGGGCCCTGAAGTCGCGTACACGAGCCCGCGCTCCCCGGTTCCCCGGCGGGCCGCCGGCACCCCGGACGCTCCGGCCTCGTACCAGAACGGCGGGCCCGTGAACCACGGACCCGCCGTTCTGGTGTGCGCACTCGCCGCCCGGCCCGTCGTCCGGCCGCCGTCCCGTACGGCGATGCCGTCCACCGGCCGTCAGCCGGTGTCGACCACCACCGTCTTGGCCGCCTTGTCGTGCAGGCCCTGCTTGTAGGGCTTGTCGAAGAAGCTCCAGCCGCCCGCGATCGCCGTCCAGATGCAGGCGCAGCAGAACGCGAACGGAATCCACAGCACCAGGGCGCGGACCAGCGACGTCTGCACGGAGGGCGTCGAGCCGTTGTCGAGGTTGGCGACCCGGTGGTTGAACAGCCGCTTGCCGAGGGTCTGTCCCGTCTTGCTGATCATCACGGTGTCGTAGGAGACGTAGAGCACGGCGACCACCAGGGACTGCCCGAGCGACTTGCCGTACTCGATCTTGTTCGAGTCCATGTTGTACTCGGTGACCCCGAACGCCCAGGACAGCAGCCACGCCACGATGCCCACCAGGATCATGTCCAGGATCCTGGCCAGCACCCGCTTCCCGCTGTCCGCGAGCGGCGGCATGCCGGCGAGCGGGTCGCCGCCGTAGGGGCCGCCACCGCCGTACGGGTCTCCGCCTCCCGGGTGAGGTCCGCCGCTTCCCGGATACGGGCCGCCGCCCTCGCCGTAGGGGCCGCCGAACGGGGGCGGCTCGCTGCCGTACGGCGGGGTCCGATCGCCCGACGGAGGCGGCGGGTCGTACGGGGAGCCCGTGCCCTCACCGGGCGGGGGCTGCTTCCTGAACGGGTCGTCGTCCGGTGGCCCGCCGGGGGCCGGGGGCGGCGGTTCGCTGCTCATGGCCCGAGTCGACCGCGAAGCCCCCGGCTCCGCATCCGGCGAAGGGCCGTCCGGGGGACGGGACTACCGGGCCGGCCCCGCCACGAAGGTGTGCGCCGCCTTGTCGTGCCAGCCCTGGCTCCAGGGCTTGTCGAACAGGCACCACACGACACCCGCGAGACCGACGACCAGCAGACACGGCACGCTGAGGACGAGCCAGCGGGCCAGGGCCCGTCCGAAGGCCGGCGGTTCGTGACCCTCGATGTCGCGCACCTCCAGGCCGCACAGCTTCTTGCCGAGGGTGCGGCCCCACCTGACGGTGGGCAGGACCTCGTAGAGGACGCCGAAGACGAGCAGTACGGCGAGGACGGCGCCGAGGCAGGAGACGGTCGTGCCGTCGAGGAGCCAGACGGTGACCTTCTCGCCCGACAGTTTGGCCGCGTCGATCTTCTCCTCGATATGGTCGACCGCCCTGGTGCCCAGCGGCACGGCGGCAGCCGCGGTGACACCGGCGATGACGACGGTGTCCAGCAGCCGGGCGACCAGCCTTCTGCCGAGCCCGGCCGGGCGGGCCGACGCCTGCCGGCGCGCGGCCGCCTGGAACACATCGTCGACCGGCGGCTTCCACGGCGGGACGCGCTGTCCGTCCTCGGCCGGGTCACCCGCGAGCTGGTGCACCTGCTGGGCCCAGGAGGGCTGACCGCCACCGGCCCCGGATTCCACGGGGGTGGAGCCACCGGGCTGTTGGGGGACGGCGGGAGCGGGTGCGGGTGCGGGAGCGGGTGCCGGGGCGGGTGCGGCCTCCGACGCCTGCGCGGCGGCGCCCGCGGCGGCCAGCCAGGCTCCGAAGTCGTCTCCGGCCGGTGCGGTGGACGCCGCGGGCGGCACGGAGGGGCCGGGTGCGGCCGTCGGGCGGCCGGTCGCGGCGGGTGCGGTCGACGGGCCGGACGGGGTGGACACGCCCGGCGCGTCCGCCGAACCCGTGCCCCCGCCCTGCCGCTCCGTACGCGGGGAGGGCGCACGGAACGCCGTGTCACCCGCGGCGGGCACGGGGGCCGGTGTTCCCGGAGTGGCCGTGAGGTGTCCGGCGCCGGACGGCGCCGTGCCCGGGGCGGCTCCTGTCCCGGGCCCGCTCCGGCCGTCTGCTCCGCCCGAACTCGCCTCGCCCGTACGGCTCGTGGCGCCCGTGCCGTCCGGCCCCGCGGACGGCACCGGACCGGTGGGGCGGCGGAAGACCATGGGACCCGCGGCCGCCGGGGGCCGGGAGGCGGTGCCGGAGTCCGAGACGGGCGGAATCGTCGTCGTGCCGTCCGTGCGCGCAGAGGCCCCGTCGGGCCGGCTCACCGCGTCGGCGGGTCCCGCGGCACGCGGGTCGGACCCCTTCGGCGCGCCCCAGGACACCCGGCGGTCCTGGTCCCCGCCGAAGCCGGACTGCCGGGAGCGGTCGGCGCCCCACGAGGCGGCGGGTTCGGGCCGGCTGCCGTGCTGGGACTCGGCGGGGGCGGGTTGCTGGGGCTGCGCGGGAGCCGGTTGCCCGGGCTCGGCGGGGGCGGGGTGGTGGGACTGCGGGTCCTCGTCGAAGAAGTGCGGACCCGTCTCCTCCGCTGCGGGGGTGCCCGTCCGCCCGCGGGAGGACGTGAATTCGGGGGAGGACGCAGGAGCGGGCACATGCGCGGAACGCACGGCGGCCGGCGGGGCGAGCGCCTCGCCGCCCGCCGGCGCCGGGCGGCTCGTGCCCGGCACCCAGGCGGCGCCGTTCCAGTACCGGACGTATCCGGGGATGGAGGGGTCCGGGTAATAGCCTTCGCGGGGCTTGTCGTCACCGGGGGCCGGAGTTGGGGCGCTCATGTCCGTCGTCCCGTATCTGCTCGGGGGTCGTGTGGGAGGTCCACATCTACCAGACCGGCGCACGCGTCACGGCCGGTCCCGCCGTACCCACTCCTTTCGGGCAAGGTTCCTTCCCCCTCTTGCGGCCGGACGTCCGAGGCTGTTCGCGGTGTGCCCGAAGGGGGCCGAAGCGGGCCCGAAAGAATTCTCCGAACCCGCGTAATGGTCGCGGCGCGAGGCGCTCTCCACTCGTACGGGCACGTCCGCAGGAGCCCGTACGACGAAAGGAAGCGCATCGACATGCACACCGTGGTGGAACGCGAGCTGGAGCTTCATCTCGTCCTGTCGCCCGAACACAGCATCCCGGTCCCGGCGCGTCTGAGGTACCGCGCCGACGACCCGTACGCCGTCCGCATCACCTTCCACGTCGGATCCGATCATCCCGTCAACTGGACATTCGCCCGTGAGCTGCTCGTCGAAGGGGTGTTCCGGCCCTGCGGTCACGGCGACGTACGGGTGTGGCCGACGAAGGTCGGCGGCCGCGGCGTCGTCCTGATGGCGCTGAGCTCGCCGGACGGCGACGCGCTGCTCGAAGCGCCCGCCGCGCAGATCACCGCCTGGCTGGAGCGCACCCTCAGGGCGGTCCCCCCGGGCACCGAGACCGGGCAGCTCGGCATCGACGCCGGTCTGGCCGAGCTGCTCACGCCGTCCCCCGGGCTGTCGGCCCCGCCCGACCGGACGGGAGCGCCGTCCCCCGACGATCTGTGGCTGCGCGACCCGTGGCCCTCGGACGAGTCGGCGGACGGTGAGCGGTCCTGACGGGCCGGCGCCGGACCGGTCCCGGATCTCAGAACAGCTTGTCCGGGTTCAGGAGGCCCAGCGGGTCGAACGCCGCCTTGATCGCCCGCTGCATCTCCACACCCACCGGGCCGATCTCGCGGGCGAGCCACTCCTTCTTCAGCACGCCCACGCCGTGCTCACCGGTGATCGTGCCGCCGAGTTCGAGGCCGAGGGCCATGATCTCGTCGAAGGACTCGCGGGCGCGCCGGGACTCGTCGGGATCGGTTGCGTCGAAGCAGACGGTGGGGTGCGTGTTGCCGTCGCCCGCGTGCGCGCAGACGCCGATGGTCAGGGCGTACTTCTCGGCGACGCGTTCGATGCCGTCGAGCATGTCGCCGAGCCGGGAGCGCGGTACGCACACGTCGTCGATCATCGTGGTGCCCTTGACCGCTTCGAGCGCGGTGAGCGACAACCTCCGTGCCTGGAGCAGGAGTTCGGACTCGGCCGCGTCCTCGGCGGGGACCACCTGGGTCGCGCCGGCGGCCTCGCAGAGGGCGCCCACCAGGGCGAGGTCGGCCGCCGGGTCGTGGGTGTCGAAGGCGGCGAGCAGCAGTGCCTCGGTGGTCTCCGGGAGGCCCATGTGCGCGAGGTCGTTGACGGCCTTGACGGTCGTACGGTCCATCAGTTCGAGCAGGGACGGGACATGCCCGCCCTCCATGATCTTGCAGACGGCGTCGCAGGCGGCTCGCGCCGACCCGAACTCGGCCGCGAGGACGAGCTGTTGGGGCGGCTGCGGCTTCAGCGCGAGCACGGCCCGTACGACGATGCCGAGCGATCCCTCGGAGCCCACGAAGAGGCGGGTGAGGTCGTAGCCGGCGACACCCTTGGCGGTTCTGCGCCCGGTGGACATCAGCCGCCCGTCGGCGAGGACGACGTCCAGGCCGAGGACGTACTCGGCCGTCACCCCGTACTTCACACAGCACAGGCCGCCGGAGGCCGTGCCGATGTTGCCGCCGATGGTGCACATCTCCCAGCTGGAGGGGTCCGGCGGGTAGTACAGGCCGTGTTCGCCCACGGCGCGGGAGAGCGTGGCGTTGACGACACCGGGCTCGACGACGGCGATGCGGTCGACGGGGCTGATCTCCAGGATGCGGTCCATCTTCACCAGAGACAGCACCACACAGCCGTCGGTGGCGTTGGCCGCTCCGGACAGGCCGGTGCGGGCGCCCTGCGGGACGACGGGGACGCGCAGTTCGGTCGCGACGCGCATGACGTGCTGGACCTGCTCGACCGTGCGCGGCAGGACGACCACGGCGGGTGTGCCCGCCTCGCAGAAGCTCGCCATGTCGTTGGCGTAGGAGGCCGTGACGTCCGGGTCGGTGAGGACGGCCTCGGCCGGCAGGCCGCTCAGCAGACGGTCGAGGAGGCTGCCGGTCGCTGCCGTGTCCTCATCCCGCGGGGCTTCGATACGGCTCATGATCACAGGGTCGCACCCGGGGCCATCGGTGTGAACCCCATTCGCGCGAGGCTTCGTGTGCCGGGGCGCGGTCTTCGTATTGACGCACAGTGAACGGCATGGAGATCGAAGAGCGACAGCCGGTGCCGCCCGGGTCCGGGCACCCCGTGCCCGGCGGTCCGCGGTCCGAGGAGCCCGTCGGCGAGCGGTCCGAGGAGCTCTCCGGCGCGCGCCGCTCCCCGCTCGACCGGCGTCCGCTGATCGCGGCGGTCGCCGGCTGTGCCGTGCTCGGCGGTGTGCTGATGCTGCTGCCCTCGGCGGGCGGGGGCGGGGCACCGCGGCCCGCCCCGGGTCCGGCGGCGCGGGCGGTGAGCGCGGTGGGAGCCGGAGCGCCCGCGGCGCTGTCCGATCTCGCCGCGCTCATCGACGACCGCGAGTCCCGGGTGCGGGCCCGTCCGCGCGACGACGTGTCGTGGGCCGTGCTGGGTGTCGCGTACACGGAGCGGGCCCGGCGAGCGGCGGCAGACGCGTTCTACCCGAAGGCCGAGAAGGCGCTGCGCACCTCGCTGAGGCTGCGGCCCACGGACAACACGGCGGCGCTGGAGGGGCTCGCCTCCCTCGCGGGCGCGCGGGGCGACTTCCGGGCCGCGAAGCGGTGGGGCGAGGCCGCCTCGAAGCTGGCGCCGAAGCGGTGGACGACGTATCCGGTGCTCATCGACGCGTACAACGGGCTCGGTGACTACAAGGCCGTGGACAGGACCCTCGGCAAGCTGCTGGCCCTGCGTTCCGGGCCGGCGGCGCAGGCCGTCGCGTCGCGCGTGTACCGGGACCGCGGGCGGCGCGAGGACGCGGCGGCGGCGATCTCGGACGCGGCGGCGGGCGCGGCCACCCCGTCCGAGCAGGCGGCCTTCCTCACGCAGGGCGGAGACCTGGCGTGGGAACGCGGCGACCGCCGGGCGTCCCTGGACCACTACCGGGCCGCGGTGAGCACCGACGCCGACGCGTACGACGCCCTGGCCGGGCAGGGGCGCGCGCTGGCGGCGCTGGGACGCGTGCCGGAGGCGCTGCGCGCGTACCGGGCGGCGCTCGCCGAGCGGCCCGTGCTGCGTCACGCGCTGGAGCTGGGTGAGCTGTACGACAAGCTCGGGCTCGGCGCGGAGGCGCGCGCGCAGTACGGCCTGCTGCGGGACGTGGTGCGGCGGGACGGTGCCGCGGGTGTGGACGACGAGCCGGTCCTCGGGCTCTTCGAGGCGGATCACGGCGATCCGCGGGCCGCGGTGATGGAGCTGCGCGCCGCGTGGCAGCGGCGGCCGGGCATCGCGGTGGCGGACGCGCTGGGCTGGGCGCTGCACCGCGCCGGGAACGACCGGGAGGCGCTCGGCTTCGCCGTGCGGGCCACGGACAAGGAGCACGGGGGCGGTGTGCGCAGCGCGCTGTACGCGTACCACCGGGGGCAGATCGAGCGTGATCTGGGGCTGTCCGGTCCGGCCCGCCGGCACCTCACCGAGGCGTTGCGGATCAATCCCTACTTCTCGACGCTGCTGGTGCCCGCGGCCCGGGAGGCGCTGACCGCGCTGGGCGAGCCGCCTGCCGGGGGCCCGGCGGAGGAGTCGGGGGACGAGGACACGGAGGCGCCGCCGGCCCCTCCGGCCGCCCCGGGGCAGACCTCGGCGCGCTGAACACCGGCATGAAAAGCACCGGTACGAAAAACGTGTCCGGGGGACGCCGATGCGGCGTCCCCCGGACACATGGGGCCCGACAGGCCTTCGAGGAAGGCCCGTTCGAGGGCCTCAGAGGTTGCCGCGCTTCTCCTGCTCGCGCTCGATCGCCTCGAAGAGGGCCTTGAAGTTGCCCTTGCCGAAGCCCATCGAGCCGTGCCGCTCGATCATCTCGAAGAAGACGGTCGGACGGTCCTGGACCGGCTTGGTGAAGATCTGGAGCAGATAGCCGTCCTCGTCGCGGTCGACGAGGATCTTCAGCTCGCGCAGGGTGTCGACGGGGACGCGGGTGTCGCCGGCCCACTCGCCGAGCGTGTCGTAGTAGGAGTCGGGGGTGTCGAGGAACTGGACACCGGCCGCGCGCATGGTGCGTACGGTCGCGACGATGTCGTTCGTGTTCAGCGCGATGTGCTGGACGCCCGCGCCGCCGTAGAACTCCAGGTACTCGTCGATCTGGGACTTCTTCTTGGCGATGGCGGGCTCGTTGATCGGGAACTTGACCTTGAGCGTGCCGTCGGCGACGACCTTCGACATCAGCGCGCTGTACTCGGTCGCGATGTCGTCGCCCACGAACTCCTTCATGTTCGTGAAGCCCATGACCTTGTTGTAGAAGGCGACCCACTCGTTCATCCGGCCGAGTTCGACGTTGCCGACGCAGTGGTCGATGGCCTGGAAGGTGCGCTTGGCGGGCGGCTCGACGATCGGCGCGGCGGCCACGTACCCGGGCAGGTAGGGGCCGTCGTAGCCGGACCGCTCGATGAGCGTGTGGCGGGTCTTGCCGTACGTGGCGATGACGGCGAGGACGACCGTGCCGTTCTCGTCCTTCATCTCGTACGGCTCGGCGATCGAGCGGGCGCCGTGCTCGACGGCGTACGCGTGGGCGGCGCGCGCGTTCGGGACCTCGATGGCCAGGTCGACGACGCCGTCGCCGTGCTCGGCCACGTGTTCGGCCAGGAAGTGGCCCCAGGTGGTGGCGGGCTTGATCACCGAGGTGAACACGAAGCGCGCCGAGCCGTTCTCGAGGACGTACGACGCCGTCTCGCGGCTGCCGTTCTCCGGTCCGGAGTACGCGACGAGCCGCATGCCGAAGGCCGTGGAGTAGTAGTGCGCGGCCTGCTTGGCGTTGCCGACGGCGAAGACGACCGCGTCCATTCCCTTGACCGGGAAGGGATCGGCCTGCCGGGCGGTGTCGGGAGTGTGGTGTGTGGTCTGCGTCATGGCCGCAGGCTCCCTCCGTTCCGCAAGGTGCGCAATAGTTCGCCTGTCGACTGAACAATGTGTGCAGTGAAAGACCTGGGACAGCGGGCTTTCTGTACATGATGACCATCTCGGAGGCCCGCATGGCGATCGATCATCTGGACGGGCGACTGCTGTTGCTGCTGGCGAAGGAGCCGCGTATCGGGGTCCTGGAGATGTCGCGGCGGCTGGGGGTCGCACGGGGGACGGTGCAGGCCCGGCTGGACCGTCTTCAGTCGAACGGAGTCATCCGGGGCTTCGGTCCGCAGGTCGACCCGGCGGCGCTCGGCTATCCGGTCACGGCGTTCGCCACGCTCCAGATCCGGCAGGGGCAAGGGGCGGACGTACGCGCCCATTTGACGACCGTGCCCGAGGTGCTGGAGCTGCACACGACGACCGGCAGCGGGGACATGCTGTGCCGGCTGGTGGCCCGTTCGAACGCCGATCTCCAGCGGGTGATCGACCGGGTTGTCGGTTTTGATGGCATCGTCCGGGCCTCCACGGCGATCGTCATGGAGAACCCGGTCCCACTGCGGATCATCCCGCTCGTGGAACAGGCGGCGACCGAGCGCTGAACCGAGGAGCGGGGTGATGGCGTGAACTTCTGGCAGTACCTGGGCAGCCGCCACGAACAGCTCCTCACGGACACCTACCAACACGCCAGCGCGGTCTTCCAGTGCATGGTGGTGGCGACCGTCATCGGCGTACTGATCGGCGTCGTCACCTACCGCAGCGACTGGGCGGGCAACCTCGCCACCACGACGACGTCCGCCATCCTGACCATTCCCTCGCTGGCCATGATCGGTCTGCTGATCCCGATCGTGGGCCTCGGCGTTCCGCCGACCGTGATCGCCCTGACGCTGTACGGGCTGCTGCCGATCGTGCGCAACTCGATCGTCGGCCTGCGCGGTGTCGATCCCTCGCTGGTGGACGCGGCCAGGGGTATCGGCATGTCGCGGACGTCGCGCCTAATGCGGGTCGAACTGCCGCTGGCCTGGCCGCCGATCCTGACCGGTATCCGGATCTCCACCCAGATGCTGATGGGTATCGCGGCCATCGCGGCCTACGCCTCCGGGCCCGGCCTCGGCAACGAGATCTTCCGCGGCATCAGCTCGCTGGGCAGCAAGAACGCGCTCAACCAGGTGCTCGCGGGCACGGTCGGGATCATCATCCTCGCGCTGCTCTTCGACGCCGCCTACGTCCTGCTCGGCCGGCTGACCATCCCGAGGGGGATCCGTGCCTGAGACCGCAGAGACCTCAGAGGGCCCCGCGGACACCGAGGGCCCCGCCGGTGCGCCGGGCGGCGGGGTCGGCGACGGCGGCGCGCGCGGGAGCACCTCGGCCACCACGGGCGCCACCATCGAGCTGGAGAACCTCACCAAGCGCTACCCCGGCAGCCGCGACGCCGCCGTCGACAGCGTCAACATGGAGATCAAGGCGGGTGAGCTCGTCGTCTTCGTCGGCCCGTCCGGCTGCGGCAAGTCGACCACCCTGAAGATGATCAACCGGCTGATCGAGCCGAGCGGCGGCCGCATCCGGATCGGCGGCGAGGACGTCACCGACATGGACCCGGTGAAGCTGCGCCGCAAGGTCGGGTACGCGATCCAGTCGTCCGGCCTCTTCCCGCACATGACGGTCGCCCAGAACATCGCGCTCGTACCGAAGATGACCGGCTGGCCGAAGGGCCGGATCAAGGCGCGGGTCGAGGAGATGCTGGACCTGGTCGGGCTCGACCCGGGCGAGTTCCACGGCCGCTATCCGCGCCAGCTCTCCGGCGGCCAGCAGCAGCGCGTGGGTGTGGCGCGGGCGCTGGCCGCGGACCCGCCCGTGCTGCTCATGGACGAACCGTTCGGAGCGGTGGACCCGATCACCCGCGACCATCTCCAGGACGAGCTGATCCGGCTCCAGCACGAGCTGCACAAGACGATCGTCTTCGTGACGCACGACTTCGACGAGGCCATCAAGCTGGGCGACCGGATCGCGGTGCTGCGCGAGCACTCGCACATCGCGCAGTTCGACACCCCGGAGGCGATCCTCACCAACCCGGCCGACGACTTCGTGTCGGGGTTCGTGGGCGCGGGCGCCGCGCTGAAGCGGCTCAACCTCAGCCGCGTACGGGATGTGGAGATCACCGACTATCCGACGGTCACCGTCGACGATCCCCTCCAGGAGATCTTCGGCAAGCTCCGTTCCAGCGGTACGAACGAGATCCTGCTGCTCGACAAGCGGCGCCGCCCCTACAAGTGGTTGCGGCGCGGCGATCTGATGCGGGCCAAGGGCTCGCTCGCACGGGCGGGCACGCTGGTGCACGACACGGTGACCAGGGACGCCACCCTGCGCGACGCCCTGGAGGCGGTGCTCACGGACAACTCCGGCCGGGTCCCGGTGACCGGGCGGCGCGGCGAGTACACCGGGGTGGTCGACATGGAGACCCTGATGAACTCCGTGCACGAACTCCTTGAGGCCGACCGGCTGGAGGCGATGGAGCACCAGCACGAGCTGGAGGAGGCGCGCGCCCATCAGACACAGTTCGAGCAGGAGGGCGTCGACGGCGGGGAGGCGAAAGCGTGAGCACGCCGCCCGCGGCCCGGCGTCCCGAGGGCGAGCACGAGGTCAAGGGGGTGGCCTTCCGCGACGACAGCGAGGGGGACGGCACGGGCGAGCGGGAAGCTCCGCCGCCGCACGCGCCCCCGAGGCGGCGGATCAGCTGGCAGAAGCTGACCTTCCTGCCCGCCGTACTGATCGCGCTGCTGCTGGCCACCTGGATCTGGTTCCAGCAGGCCGACCTCGACGCGATCTCCAAGAACGCCCTGTCCAACGGCCAGGTGTCCAAGGCCCTGTGGCAGCACATCCAGCTGACGGTGATCTCCACGTTCTTCGTGCTGATCATCGCCATTCCGCTGGGCATCCTGCTGACCCGCAAGGCCTTCAGGAAGCTGACGCCGATCGCGATGACGGTCGCCAACATGGGGCAGGCGACCCCGGCGATCGGCTTGCTGGCCCTGCTCGTGATCTGGCTCGGCACCGGCGAGAAGTCGGCCCTGATCGGCATCACGATCTACGCGATCCTGCCGGTCCTGTCCAACACGATCGCCGGTCTGAAGGCCAACGACCCGACCCTGCTGGAGGCGGCGCGCGGCATCGGCATGTCACCGCTGGGCGTGCTCACCCGGGTGGAACTGCCCCTGGCCGTACCGCTGATCCTCGCCGGCGTCCGTACGGCGCTCGTCCTGAACGTGGGCACCGCGACCCTCGCCACGTTCGGCGGAGGCGGCGGCCTCGGCGTCCTGATCACCACGGGCATCACCACCCAGCGCATGCCGGTCCTGGTCCTCGGCGCGATCCTCACCGTGGCGCTCGCGCTGCTTGTCGACTGGCTGGCGTCGCTGGCGGAACTGCTGCTGAGGCCGCGTGGGCTGGAGGTGGGGACATGAGAGGGGTGCGCGCCCACGCGGCCCTGGCCGCCGTCCTCGTCATGGTGTCCGCGTGCGGGCTGACCAGCGGCTCCCCCATGACCGACAACGTCGAGCCCGGGTCCATCGGGCAGGGCGAGCCGCTGAAGGGCGCCACTCTCACGGTGGCGTCGAAGGAGTTCACCGAGCAGCTGATCCTCGGCGCGATCATGGGCATCGCGTTCCAGGGGGCGGGCGCCAAGGTGATCGACCGCACCGGCATCCAGGGGTCGATCGGCGCGCGCGAGGCCATCAAGAACGGTGACGCGGACGCCATGTACGAGTACACGGGCACCGCGTGGATCACCTACCTCGGCAACAGCGAGCCGATCCCGGACCCGCAGAAGCAGTGGCAGGCCGTGCACGACGCCGACCCGAAGAACGGGGTCACCTGGCTGCCGCCGTCCGCCCTCAACAACACCTACGCGCTCGCCATGAACCAGGCCAACTTCAAGAAGTACGGCACCACGACGCTGTCCGACGTGGCCGCGCTGTCGAAATCGGACCCGGGCGCCGTCACCCTGTGCGTGGAGAGCGAGTTCGCCAACCGGGCCGACGGACTGCCGGGCATGGAGAAGGCGTACGGGATGGACATCCCCGCGAAGAACATCACGCAGATGGACACCGGGATCATCTACACCCAGGTACAGAAGGGGAGTTGTACGTACGGGGAGGTGTTCACCACCGACGGGCGCATCAAGTCGATGAACCTGGTGGTGATGAAGGACGACAAGAAGTTCTTCCCCAACTACAACGCCGCGCCTGTCATCAACTCCAAGGCCCTGAAGAAGTATCCGCAGATCGCCGAGGTCATCGAGCCGGTCACGAAGAAGCTGAACAACACGGTGGCGCAGGACCTGAACGCGAAGGTGGACGTCCAGGGCCAGGACCCGCACGAGGTGGCGCTGGA
This sequence comes from Streptomyces sp. NBC_00386, assembly GCF_036063235.1. NCBI lineage: Bacteria > Bacillati > Actinomycetota > Actinomycetes > Kitasatosporales > Streptomycetaceae > Streptomyces > Streptomyces sp. NBC_00386. The sequence goes on along the minus strand of NZ_CP107950.1, from coordinate 5,871,036 downwards.
CTGGATGACACAGGAGGGCTTCGTCAAGCAGGACTGATCCCGCGAGCCCAATCCAAAGAACTGGTTGCAAAGAAGTAGTTGCAAGGGATTCTTTGCAACGCTATCTTTGTACGCATGACGGAGCAGCCCCCACTTCCCCCCGAACCGCCAGACCTTCCGGACCTTACGGACCTTCCGGATGCCGACGGTCCCCCGGTCCCGCCGGACCCGCCGGAGGTTCCAGGTCCCCCCGTTCCCCCGCTCCCGCCCCTCCCGCCGGAGCCCCCACAACACCGCCGCCTTGACGCCCGCTCACTGCGCGGGATCGCCCATCCCCTGCGCATGGAACTGCTGAGCAGCCTGCGTCAGAAAGGGCCGGCCACCGCGTCGATGCTCGCCGAGCGGCTGGGCGAGTCCAGCGGAGCGACCAGCTACCACCTGCGCCAGCTCGCCGCACACGGCTTCGTCGAGGACGCCCCCGAGCGGGGCAAGGGTCGCGAGCGCTGGTGGCAGGCCGTTCACCAGGGCCTGGGCTTCGACGAGGAGCTCCTCAAGGACCCGGACCCGGCGGTGCGCGGCGCGGCCGACATGTTCCTGCACGAGGTGGCCACCCTGCACGCCCGTGAGCTGTCGACCTGGCTGGGCACCCGGGACGACTGGTCCGAGAAGTGGGCCGGCGCCACCGACATGAGCGACTTCAAGATGCGCCTCACCCCGGCACAGACCCGTGAGCTCATCCAGAAGATGCACGACCTGCTCGACAGCTACTGCGCTGTCGAACGTCCCGCGGACGATCCCGAGGCGGAGGAGGTGCGCTTCCACACGCACGCCTTCCCGCAGGCTTCCGGCTGATCCACCCGGTCGGACATCGCGCACGACTCGATCACACCGAAGAGAGGTCACTCCGATGCATCCCGAGACCCACCTCCAGTTGCAGCACGTGCGCGCCGCCGATCTGCGAGCGGAGGCGGACTCCTACCGGCTCGCCACCGAGGCCGGGAACCCCGGCCGGCTGCGTACCCGTGTCGGCTGGACGCTCGTGGAGGTCGGCCTCCGGCTGGCCTCCGCGCCGCGGCCGGCCGTCGCCGCCTGCTGACCGGCCGCGCTCCCGGCCGGCGGCACCCCCGGCCGGAAGGACTCAGCAGCTCGGGACCGAGCCCTTGTTCTTCTCCAGGGCCACCAGGGCGTTCACCGCTCCGTCGAGGTCGGTCACCGGGATCAGCCGGAGCCCCTTCGGCAGCTCCGCCTTCGCGTCCGAGCACTCCGCCTTCGGAACCAGGAACACGGTCGCGCCGTCACGGTGGGCCGCCTGCGTCTTGAGGCTGACGCCGCCGACCGCGCCGACCTTGCCGTCGGGGTCGATCGTCCCCGTACCCGCGACGACACGGCCGCCCGTGAGGTCGCCGCCGCTGCCGTCGCCGTCCAGCTTGTCGACGATCCCGAGCGAGAAGAGCAGTCCGGCGCTCGGTCCGCCGACGTCGGCGAGCTTGAGCGTGACCTTCACGTCGCCCTTCTCGTGCAGGTACCCCAGGGCCGCCTCGGTGGCGCTGTCCTGGGACTCCTTCATCTCGTTCGCGTTGTGCTGCTCGATCTCCTTGACGCTGCCACCGCTCGGGTACACCGAGTCGCGGGGCATCACGGCCTTGTCCGTGGCGAACCAGGCGCCGAGCACGTCACCGAGGGAGACGCTCGCGTCCGGGCCGGTGGCCTCGATCGTCGTCATCCGCAGCTGTCCGCTGGTGTTCCGGGTGGGCGCCCCGCTGATGGTGATCACCGGCTCGCCCTTGTTCTCGCCGAGGACGTTCGCCGTCAGACCGGGCTGCGCCAGGGAGAACGGCAGCGGCGCGAACACCGCCGTGGCGAGCAGGGCCACGACGGGAAAGGCGCAGACGGCGACGGCCTGGGGGCGCGTGAGGCGAGAGAGCACGGGGTCAATCTAACGTCACCACCCGACGGAACCTCCGTACAGGTCCCACGGCCTCCGTACAGGACCCCGGGCCCGGGGTCACGGACCGGGCCCGCACACGGGTTCGGGGCCTGTCGGGCTTCGGTCCGGGCCCAGGACGACCTTGTGGGCCCGGTCAGCGCAGGGCGTCCGCCACCTCACGGGCCGCGTCGACCACGCGCGGGCCGACCCGCTCCGGTACGGCGTCCGCCAGCATGACCACGCCCACGCTGCCCTCGACCCCCGTCACCCCGACCAGCGGCGCCGCGGCCCCGCACGCTCCGGCCTCCAGCTCTCCATGGGTGAGCGTGTATCCGGGCTCCCCCACCGGTGCCTGCCGGGCGGCGAGGATCGCGCGGCCCGCGGCCCCCCGGTCCAGGGCGTGCCGGAAACCGGCGCGGTAGGCGACGTGATAGTCCGTCCACGTAGGCTCGACGACCGCGACGGCGAGCGCCTCCGTCCCGTCGACCAGGGTCAGATGAGCCGTCGCGCCTATGTCCTCGGCCAGCGCCCGCAGCGCGGGCAACGCGGCCTCCCGGACCAGCGGATGCACCTGGCGGCCCAGGCGCAGCACGCCGAGTCCGACCCGGGCACGGCCGCCCAGATCACGGCGTACGAGAGCGTGCTGCTCCAGCGTGGCGAGCAACCGGTACACCACGGTCCGGTTGACGCCCAGTTTGCTCGAGAGCTCGGTGACGGTCAGCCCGTGATCGGTGTCGGCGAGCAGCTTGAGGACCCGCAGTCCCCGGTCGAGCGTCTGAGAGGTCTCCGCGGTCACGACGCCCACTCCTTAGTGGTGAGGTCGACGGCCCTCGTACGGCGGATGCGGCACCGAGTCCCGTCGGCGACGCGCTTCAGAGGCCGCCGGTCGGCCGGCGCCCCGGGCTGTTCCCGGGCCGCAGTCGCTTCACGGCTGCGCTCCGCGGCGGCGCTGCCACGGGGCGTGTGCGTAGCCGGACAGTAGCGAGCAGGTCCGCTGAGCGGAAGTCTCCGTCCAGAATCCGGGCATCCGCCGGTGCGAAGTGATTCCGTTTGTCCCGGAACGCGGGGCGCGCGCGACTCGGCGTACACCGCTCGTATACACAGCGCACGGGCCACGGCACACGCCTGTCCGAACACGACACGCCCCCTCGGTACGGCTTCAGCGGCCCGCGGCCCGGGTTCCGGATACCGCCGCCGGCCGCGGAGGCGACCGGCTCACCGTGCCGCCCCGACGGTGGGACGCCCCGGGCACGCCCCCCGGTTCCCCGCGGACGCCACCGCGTCCGCACGCTCCGTCGCGCGGGCGTCACCGCATCCGGGTGGCCCACTCCTGGACCTTGGCTATCCGCTGCCGGAGCTGTCCGGCCGTGGCCTCCGCGCTCGGCGGACCACCGCAGACGCGGCGCAGCTCGGTGTGGATCACGCCGTGCGGCTTGCCGCTCTGGTGGACGTACGCGCCGACCATGGTGTTGAGCTGCTTGCGCAGTTCCAGCATCTCCTTGTGGGAGACGACGGGGCGGCGCTCGGCGGGAAGTTCGAGGAGGTCCGCCTCCTCGGCCGGCTTCTTGCGGCTGTGCGCGATCTGCCGGGCCTGCCGCTTCTGGAGCAGGAGCTGGACCTGGTCGGGTTCGAGGAGCCCGGGGATGCCGAGGTAGTCCTGCTCCTCCGCGCTTCCCGGGTGGGCCTGCATGCCGAACTCGGCGCCGTCGTAGAGGACCCGGTCGAAGACGGCCTCGGACTCCAGCGCCTCGAAGGAGAACTGCTCCTGCTCGCCGGTGTCCTCGTCCTGCTCCTTGTTCGCCTCCTCCATCTCCTTCTCGGACTCGGCGTACGGGTCCTCCTCGCCCTCCTTCTTGGGCTTGTCGAGGGCGTGGTCGCGCTCGACCTCCATCTCGTTGGCGAAGGTGAGGAGGTCGGGGACGGTCGGCAGGAACACGGAAGCCGTCTCGCCGCGCCTGCGGGACCGTACGAAACGGCCGACGGCCTGGGCGAAGAAGAGGGGGGTCGAGATGGTGGTGGCGTACACGCCGACGGCCAGGCGGGGCACGTCGACGCCCTCGGACACCATGCGGACGGCGACCATCCACCGGTCCTCGCTCGCAGCGAAGTCGTCGATCCGTTTCGAGGCGCCGGTGTCGTCGGAGAGCACGAGGGTCGCCTTGGTGCCGGTGATCTCGCGGATCAGCTTGGCGTAGGCGCGGGCCGAGTCCTGGTCGGAGGCGATGACGAGCGCCCCGGCGTCCGGGATGCCCTTGCGCACCTCGGTGAGGCGCTGGTCGGCGGCGCGCAGCACGCTCGGCATCCACTCGCCGCGCGGGTCGAGCGCGGTGCGCCAGGCCTGGCTGATGGCGTCCTTGGTCATCGGCTCGCCGAGCCGGGCGGCGATCTCGTCGCCCGCCTTGGTGCGCCAGCGCATGTTGCCGCTGTAGGAGAGGAAGATGACGGGCCGCACGACGTGGTCGGCCAGCGCGTTGCCGTAGCCGTACGTGTAGTCGGCCGAGGACCGCCGGATGCCGTCCCTCCCCTCTTCGTACGTCACGAAGGGGATGGGGTTGGTGTCGGACCTGAAGGGCGTACCGGTGAGCGCGAGCCGGCGGGTGGCGGGCTCGAACGCCTCCAGGCAGGCCTCGCCCCACGACTTGCTGTCTCCGGCGTGGTGGATCTCGTCGAGGATGACGAGGGTCTTGCGCTGCTCGGAGCGGTTGCGGTGGAGCATCGGCCGCACACCGACGCCGGCGTACGTGACGGCGACGCCGTGGTACTCCTTGCTGAGGGGCCCGGCGCTGTACTCGGGATCGAGCTTGATCCCCACCCGCGCGGCCGCCTCGGCCCACTGCTTCTTCAGATGCTCGGTCGGCGCGACCACGGTCACCTGCTGCACGACGTGGTGGTGCAGCAGCCAGGACGCGAGGGTCAGCGCGAACGTCGTCTTGCCGGCGCCGGGGGTGGCTACGGCGAGGAAGTCGCGCGGCTGCTCCTGGATGTACCTCTCCATCGCCCCCTGCTGCCAGGCGCGCAGCTTGTTGGCGGTACCCCAGGGGGCTCGTCCGGGGAACGCGGGCGAGAGGTGGTGGGTGTGCGAGGAGGCGCTGGCGGCGGTGGTAGTCACGGTCTCCGGTCTGGGTGTCGATTGGGAGCGTCCGGGTCCGTGCGCGGCGCGTCGAACGGGCGTGACGGCAGGCGCGCGGGCGGCTCGGCTACGTATGACAACCGGGCCACCCTACCGGCGCCCGGCCCACGACGACGTGCGGACGAGGCCGGGCCGGCGGTGGATGGGACTGACGTCACACGGCCTCGTGCAGCGCCCTCAAGCGCGATGCGATGAGGGCCACATCCGCCAGTTGTCCGGCCGCCACCTCGATGACGAGCTTGTACGCCTCGTCCTGGTCGACGTCGAGCATCCCGGTGCCGTTGAAGTCGAGGAAGACGACGGTGCACATCCACGCCGTGCGCTTGTTGCCGTCCACCAGGGGGTGGTTCGAGGCAAGCGACTGGAACAGCGCCGCGGCCTTCTCGAAGAGGTCGGTGTACGCCTCGACGCCGAACATCCGCGACTGCGGACGGTGCAGTGCCGAGCTGAGCAGACCCAGGTCACGCACGGCGACCGGCGTCCGCTCCCCGCACGCCAGTTCCGCGAGGTCCAGGGCCTCCTGGACCGTGAGGTACTTCATCTACTCCCCCAGCCTCCGCAGCAGGTCGGCCTGGCCCGTCGCGTACTTGGCCCCCAGGCGGCGGACCGTGGCCCGGTCCGCCTCCTGCTCCAGATACCGGTCGATCGCCTGAAGCACTATGGCGTGCATGCTGCGCCCCTCTTCCTCGGCTCGCAGCTTGAGCGCCTCCTGCTGGTCGTCGCGCAGACGAAGGTTCATAGCCATACCACAACGGTACCGGAAGTGGGGTCAAAGCAGTACCACTTATCGTTCCCGCAGCCGGGTCGTCACCCATGCCCCCAGCAGTGCCACCCCTGCCATCGGCAGGAACACCGCGGCGAAGGCGGCCGGGTGGGAGGGGTGGGCGCCGGATGCCGCGACGCCGGCCGCGTCGGCGACCGCGCCGCCGCCCAGGGCCGCGAAGGCGGCTCCGCCGAGGGCGAGCAGCAGCACGTTGGACAGGGCGTCGGAGATCTGAAGGGCGGCCGAATTGGCGCCGGCCTCCTCGGGCGCCGAGAGGTGGAGCAGCAGCACGCTGGTCGAGGCGATCACCAGGCCCATGCCGAAACAGCCGAACCCCCAGGCCACGGCGACGGTCCACACCGGCACGGCCGGGATCAGCACGCTCGGCGCGGCGGCGACGGCCGCCGCGACCAACAGCATGCCGAGGAACATCAGACGGTCCCGGTACGGCTCCACGCGCGGCCGCGCCTGCACCCAGGAACCCAGCGCCCAGGTCCCGCCGCCGGCCGCGAGCGAGAGCCCGGCGAGCGTCGGCGACAGGCCCCTCTGGGTGACCAGCATCAGCGGCACGAAGGACTCGGCGGCGATGAAGGCACCGGCGGAGACCCCGCGCAGCAGCACCACGGAGGGCAGCCCGCGGGCCGCCCGGCAGGTGCCGCGGGGCAGCAGCCCACGCACGGCCGGGACGAGCAGTGCGGCACCGGTCGCGGCGGGTACGAGGGAGAGCGGGCGCAGATCCTGCGCGGCGTACTGGAGCAGCCCGGCGCCCAGCGCGATCCCGAACGCCAGCCGGATGCGCCGCCGGTCCAGCGGCGCGCGGGCGCCCGCCCGGGCGGGCCCGGACGCCCGCCGCCGTATCTGCGGCAGCGCGAGCGCGAGCGGAACACCGACCAGCGCCGGGATCCCGATGAAGACCCAGCGCCAGCCGAGGTGCTCGGTGACCGCGCCCGCCGCGAGTGGTCCGACCACGGACGGCACCACCCAGGCCGCCGCGAACGCGGCCATGATCGCGGGCCGCAGCCGCTGCGGGTAGGCCCGCCCGACCACGACGTACAGCGCGACGATGACGAGCCCGCCGCCCAGTCCCTGGACGGCCCGCCCGAGGATGAACATCCACATCCCGCCGGCCGTCCCGGACAGCAGCAGTCCCGCGGCGAACGCGCCGATGCCCGAGGCCAGCGAGGTCAGCGGCCCGTCGCGGTCGGACAGCTGCCCGGCGAGCACCATCCCGAACAGGCTCGTCGTGAAGTAGCCGGAGAACGCGAACGCGTACAGGGCGACCCCGTCGAGGTCCCGCGCGGCGACGGGCATCGCCGTGCCCACGGCCGTCGCCTCGAACGCGATGACCAGCACCACGGACACGATCCCGACGGTGAGCGCCCGGTGGGTCCGGCTGAGCACCCCGCCGTCGCCGTCACCCTCGGGCGAAACCGTCGCGACCTCGCTCACTTCCACTGCTGTCATGCCGGTCAGCGTAAGGTGCGCAGCTTTCGGTGACTCCTGTCGGTAGTCGGTGATCAGGCAGTCCTTTGGACCTAGGACCACTCCCCCGGGCCGTCGCGCGACCCCGTTCCCTGCGGGCCGCCCGCCGTTCGTGAACGGCGTGTGGCAGTCGCGTTGCAGCCGCCCCGGAACCCTTGAGCCCCTCCCCGCACCCGCCTACGGTCGGTCCATCAGGTTCGGAACGAGTGAGCCGTGCCGCACCTGAGAACGGCCGTGTGCCCGAGTGGTTCAGGGGCTCGATTGCAAATCGAGTTACGTGGGTTCGATTCCCGCCACGGCCTCCATGCAGGGTCGGCCGTCCCGGTTCGGGGCGGCCGACCTGTTTTCCGCCCGGTCGCCGGGCGGCCGGGGCCGTCAGGGTCTGTCGTTTGGACCATGCGGCGGGACGCGGGGCAGGGCACCTGCCTCGGCGCCACCTGATCCAAACGGCAGACCCTACGCGTACAGCATGCCGACGGACCGGTCCTCGAATATCTCCGGCCAGTGGCGGCGGCCGTCGTCGCCCGGGAGGGCCGGCGTGTGGTCGCAGGCGCCGGGATCGACGGTGGCGAGCGTCTGGGTCAGGGTGGCGGCGAGCTGTTCGTAGCAGTCGCTGAGGTGGTGGGCCGCGTCCACGGACCTTTCGCGGTGCAGGAGCCAGAGGGTGAAGGCCAGCGTGGAGATGTCCGCGTTCAGCGGGCGCAGGGTCAGGTCCGGCTCGCTCCAGGCGAGCACGGCGCCCGTGGCGCCGTCCACCACCAGGCTCGTGTCCTCCAGGAGGCGGCCGAGGCGTATCAGGCGGTCGGCGGCGGCCGGGAGCAGGCCGGCGGTGAACTCCTCGGGGCGTTCGTCCGCGTAGTACTCGGTGAGGGCCGGAAGCGGCATCTCGGTGTCGAGCTGGAAGAGGAATCCGTCCTCGGGCAGGCCCGACTCCCGCAGGAAGCGGCGGGTCGGCTCGTGCGTCAGGGCGGGCGGGAAGTCGACGTCCTCGAAACGCATGATCACGCCCGCGCCGAACTCCTCGTCCAGCAGCCGTTTCGGCAGGCCGAGGACGAGCCCGTCGCCGGGTCCGGCGATCCGGGCGAGCGGGCGGATCAGGGCGGCCATCCGCCAGTACGGCGGCACGTCCTCACCGGTGGTGCCCTCGAAGACGGCGCTCAGCCGGTCCGACACCTGCGCGACCGCCTTCGGGCCGAACGGACCGGAGCGGCCGCGGGACAGGGTCAGTTCCTCGGTGGCCGCCGCGAAGCGCAGCAGGGCGTCCAGGGAGGGAGCCAGGGGCGAGAGGTCCAGGTGGGCGGGGTTCCGCCGGACGTACGCCGAGGAGACCTCGCCCGTCGTCCCGTCGAGCACGATCGACTCCAGGTCCCGGTCGAGGCTGCGCAGCGCCCCGATGACGAGCTGGTCGCGCAGTTCCCCGGCGAGCTTGTCGGCGTCTCCGGCCAGGTCGGCGACCGTGCGCAGGCCGTGCTCGCGCAGGGCGCCGAAGGCGAGCAGCGCGCCGCCCGGGGGCAGTCCGGGACCGGTGAGCCGGTCCCGGGTGCCCGGGTGCGTGACGAACGGATCCAGCTCGTCGCCGGTCAGCGTGATCGCGCCGCCGACCTCGGTGTCAGTCGTACTCATGGCTCCCCCGCGCATGTGAACGCTCCGTGCTTCCCCCGGGAGGGAACGGCCGGTGGTTCCACGGCAGTTCCCCATCGAGCCAGAACGATACGCCGCCCCACTGACAACGCCAGAGACGCGCCGGAAAGGGCCGTGCGCGGATGCGGAACCGTCCGCTCAGGTGCCGCGGCGGGCGTCAGGTGAGGTAGACGCCGCCCAGGACGACGACCACGGCCGCCAGCACGAACAGCAGCACCCAGACCAGCAGTTTCCCCACGCCGGGCGGGGGTTCGTACCGCGGCTGCCCGGTCTCGGCGCCGGAGAACGGCGGGGCGGAGCCGTCCGGCGAGGGTTCGCCGGACGGCTCCTCCCGCTCGGTCACGAGGTCGTCACCACGGCCGCCTGCGGGCGGATCGGCAGACGGTTGACGGGCCGGCCGGTGGCCGCCCGTACGGCGGAGGCGATGGCCGCCGGCGAGGTCACGACCGGCACCGCGCTGACCGCCTTGGCGCCGAAGGGTGCGACGACGTCGCGCTCCTCGACCAGCTTGACGATGCGGATCTCGGGCGTGTCCAGGGCGGTCGGCAGGGCGTAGCCGGTGAGGTCGGGGTGACGGACCAGGCCGCGGTTGGTCCGCAGGTTCTCGGTCAGCGCGGCGCCCACGCCCTGGGTGACGCCCGCCTCGATGCGGGCCCTGAGCTGTGCCGGGTTGAGGATCCGGCCGACGTCCTGGGCGAGCGCCAGCTCCACGACCCGTACCGAGCCCAGCTCGATGTCGACGTCGACCACCGCGCGGATGGCGCAGAAGGCGAGGCCCACGAAGGCGTCGCCCTGGCCGGCCTCGTCCAGCGGTTCGGTCGGGTGCGGGCGGCACTGCGCGGTCGCCCACAGCTCCTTGCCGTCCATCGCCTCGGTGACCGTGGTCGACAGGACCCCGTCGTACGACGTGATCTTGCCGTCGGTGATCTGGAGCAGCTCGGTGGACATGCCGAACTTGTGCGCCAGGGGCTGGAGCAACTGGGTGCGGACCATCTTGGCCGCGCGCTCCACCGCTCCGCCGGACACCCAGGTGTGCCGGCCCCGGCAGCTCGGACCGGCCGGCGGCTGGTCGGTGTCGACCGGGGCCACGTGCACCTCGTCGATGCCGAGGGTCTCCTGGACGATCTGGCGGGCCAGTGTGGTGAAGCCCTGGCCGGTCTCCACGGCCGCGCAGAGCACGGTGGCGACGCCGTCGTGGACCTTCACGGTGGCCGTCGAGACCTCGTCGGCGCCCTCGGCGCCGAGCATGTGCACCATGCCGAGTCCGTAGCCGACACCACGGCGCACGGCACCGGGTTCGCCCGCGCCCTCGGGGCCGCCGGGCAGCAGCCACTCGTCCTCGGGCGTGTCCTTGGGGAGGGCCGGCAGCGGGTAGTCGCGTACGGCCTGGAGCAGTTCGGCGACGGGCGCCGGGCAGGTCACCGTCTGGCCGGTCGGCAGGACGTCGCCGGTGGCCATGACGTTGCGCAGGCGCAGTTCGGCCGGATCGACGCCGAGCTTCTTCGCCAGCTTGTCCATCTGGGCCTCGTAGGCGGCGCAGACCTGGAGGGCGCCCTCGCCGCGCACATGGCCCGAGGGCGGGTTGTTGGTGCGGACGGCCCAGCCCTCGATGAAGGCGTTCGGGACGACGTACGGGCCGCAGGCGAAGGAGACCGCGGCGGCCAGCGACTCGCCGGAGGTGTCGGCGTAGGCGCCCGCGTCGAGCAGGATCTGCGCCTCGACCTTGACCAGGTTGCCCTCGGCGTCGGCGTGGTGCCGGTAGCGCAGCAGGGTCGGGTGCCGGTGGGAGTGGCCGAGGAAGGACTCCTCGCGCGTGGCGGTGAGTTTCACCGGGCAGCCGGTCGCCAGGGCGAGCAGGCCGAGCGCGAGCTGGAAGCCCTGGTCCTCGCGGTCGGCGGTGGCTCCGGGGACACCCGTGACGACGACCTTCACGCGCGCGGGTTCGAGGCCGTAGCAGGCGGCGGCCGCGTCGCGGTCGCTGTGCGGGTCGGTAGAGGCGATGTAGAGCTCGACGCCGCCGTCGGGGCGGGGCACGGCGAGTCCGGCCTCGGCGCCGATGGGGGCGGGGTCCTGGCGGCCGATGCGGTACTGGCCCTCGACGACGACCTCGCCGACGGCGTCCGGGTCGCCGTGGCGCAGCGGGATGTGCCGGATCAGGTTGCCGTCGGGGTGCAGCGGTTCGGCCTCGAAGGCGTGCTCCGGGTCGGTGACCGGTTCGAGGATCTCGTACTCGACGATGACGGCGGCGGCGGCCATCCGCGCGGTGTCCGGGTGGTCGGCGGCGACGGCCGCGATGGGCTCACCGTGGTGACGTACGACGTCGGAGGCGAACACCGGACGGTCGGCTCTGCCGCGGCCGTGCAGCGGGGTGCCGGGCACGTCCTCGTGGGTGATGACGGCGCGTACGCCGGGCATCTCCCGCGCGTGGCTGGTGTCGATGGACACGATGCGGGCGTGCGGGTGCGGCGAGCGGAGCACGGCGGCCCACAACAGGCCCTCGGCCCACAGGTCGGCGGCGTAGGGGAACGTGCCCTCGGTCTTGGCGCGGTCCTCGGCGGCGGGCAGCGAGACGCCCAGCCCGTGCGGCAGGGGCTCGGGGCCCGTCTCGGGCGCCTCCGGTGTCGCGGTCGCGGCTTGGTTGGTCACGCCTGGCCTCCGTCCTGGCCGTACGGCTGTTCGTGCTGTGCCGGTGAACCGTAGGCGGCGCCGTCCTCGTACGCGGACGGGTGGATACCGCCGGCGCCGGGTCCGGCCTGGTGCGGGATGCGGGCCGTGTCCGTCTCGGGGGCGGCCTCGGCCGCGGCGGCGGAGTGCGCCTCGCGTTCGGCGACGACCTCGCGCACGGCGTCCAGGACACCGCGGTAGCCGGAGCAGCGGCACAGGTTGCCGCAGAGGGCCTGGCGGGTCTCCAGCTCGGTCGGCGCGGGGTTGCCCTCCAGCAGGTCGTGCAGGGTCATCGCCATGCCCGGGACGCAGAAACCGCACTGCACGGCACCGCACTTGGCCAGCGCCCGCTGGACGTCGGAGGACTGCCCGTCGGCGGCCAGGCCCTCGACGGTGCGCACCTCGCTGCCGGCGGCGGTGACTCCGGGCACCAGGCAGGACGCCACGAGCCGCCCGTCCACCTGGACGTTGCAGGCGCCGCACTCGCCCTGCGAGCAGCCGTCCTTGGCGCCCGCGAGGCCGAGCCGCTCGCGCAGGACGTAGAGCAGCGACTCGCCGACCCAGGCGTCCGTGACCGGCCGGTCGGCGCCGTTGACGCGCAGGACGTAGGAGGCGAGGGGGTGATCGTCGTGTCCGGCCTGGGCCGGGAGGTCCTCGTCCGGCGTCTCGCCGTCCGTCACGGCGGCCTCGTGCGCCGGATGCGGCTCGGCCACCCCGTGTGTCCCCGCGGTCACCGGCCCGGGGCCGGCGGCGGACTCGGCGGCCTCGCGGGCGGGCTGCGCGGGCCCCTGGGCGGCCTGCGCGGGCGATTCGGCCCCCGACTGCCCCGCGGGCCCGGCGAGGGCCTCAGCGGCCGCTTCGTGCGTGTCGGCGGTCCAGGGCTGCCCGATCTCGCCGACCCAGGGCGCGGCCGCGCCGCCGGGGAGCGTGGCGGGCGGTGTGCCGCCCCACTGCTCGACGAGCGCCGACGTGGTGAACTCGCCCGATTCGTCCGGGAGGTCGCCTGCGGCCAGGGGGATGGACCACTGCCCGGTCACGTCGTGTCCGGGGTCCTGCGACCGGCCCTGTCCCGCACCGTCCTCGAACTGCCACTGCCCGGTGGACCCGGGGTGGTACGCGAACCGGTCGTCGTGGGCGCCGCCCCGCGGCTGCGCGGCGCCGGGATCCGGCCACTGCGTGTTGCCGCCCTGACCGGCCCAGGTTCCGCCGGCGTCCGGGTCCGCCGCCGCGGGCGGGGCGGGGGTCACGTTGATCTGCGGGGGCACATAGCCGTGTCCGGGCGCGGCGAGCGGCTCCCGGGCGGCGAGGAGGGCCTCTATGCCCCCCTCGGGGAGTTTGACGAAGGCGGTGGCCCCGTCGTCGTAGTCGCCCTGGGGCAGCGGGTCCCAGCGGCTCCCGCCGCGCGACGCGCCCTGTTCGTGCTGGTCGTCGGTCACGACAGTGCCCTTCCAAGTGCTCGTCGGGCCAGCGCGGCGACGGTGCGTCGCAGGTGCAGTACGGCGGGCGGAAGCGGTGTGAGGGTTCCGTCCTCGGCGGGGACGGGGTCCGGGATGCAGGCCGCGGCCACGTACTCGCCGAAAGCGGTCAGCGCCTCCGGGACGATCGCGCGGTTGTTGTCCCAGTCGATGAGCTGGGCCACCCAGGCCTCGGCGTCCAGCGGTCGCAGCGGCATGGGCGCTATGGCGCCGACGGCGCAGCGGACACCGCGCCGGGCCGGGTCGAGGACGACCGCCACGGAGGCGATGGCGCGCCCGGGTCCGGTGCGGCCGGTGGCCTTCAGGAAGACCTGCGGGGCGTGCAGCAGCGGCACACGCACGTAGCCGATGAGCTCTCCGCCGCGGAGCATGTCCACGCCGGCGAGCAGGTGCGACACGGGGATCTCGCGGCGGGCTCCGCCCGGCCCCGCGATGATCAGCGTGGCTTCGAGGGCGGCCAGTACGGGCAGCGCGTCCCCCGTGGGGGCGGCCGAGGCGACGTTTCCGCCGAGGGTGCCCGCGTTGCGGATCTGCGGCGGTCCGGCCGCCCGCGCGGCGGCCGCGAGCGCCGGGATCAGGGCGGCGAAGTCGGGGCGGCCCATGCGGGCGTGCGTGAGGCCCGCGCCGAGCAGCGCGTGGCCGTCCTGGTACTGCCAGCCGCGGATCTCGGTGATCCGGCCGAGGCCGACGAGCGCGGCCGGCCTGAGCTGCCCGGAGTTGACCGCGGCCATGAGGTCCGTGCCGCCTGCCACCGGAACGGCCGTGGGCATGGCGGACAGTGCCGCCACCGCCTCGTCCAGCGAGACGGGCAGCGTCACGGCCTTCGCCGTCTGCGGTGCGTGCGTGGTCAAACCGGTTGCCCCTTCCCGCTGCCCCACCTGGTCCCACCTGGTCCCACCTGTGCTGCCGTACGGTACGTGCTGACAGGGCGGACGTGGCAACTCTGGCACATCTTCCCGGGCCCTCGACGCGGGGGTCCGCTAGGAGGCATTCGCCCGTCTCACCAGGGATGTGGCCTGTTTTCGCACGGCATCACCGGTGGGAGCCGATTATCACTCTTCGGTGACCCTTGGGGGCCTTTTTTCCTTGCGGTGCAAAGGCTCCGGGGCACCGCGGACGGAGCCGGGCGACCGTGAGCGGTCTCACACGTTCGGGGGCGCCCCCTCGATCGGGCGTCCGAGCACCCCCGGCCGCCGCTGCCACGGCCGTGGACCCGAGGGTGCGCGGTAGGCCACGCCGAGGGCGTCGAGCCGCCCGTAGTGGGCGTTCATCCGCCGCTCGAAGGCGGCGAAGTCCCGTTCCGCGGGGGCCGGCAGACGGCTCCAGGCGACCTCGGCGAAGGCGGCGAGCCTCGGGAACGCCTGGTAGTCCACGCGCGTGTGGTCCTCCAGCACCTCGGTCCACAGGTTGGCCTGCGTGCCCAGCACGTGCCGCGCCTCCGCCTCGGTGAGCTGCGGCGGAACGGGCTCGAAGCGGTAGACGTCCTCCAGGGTGCGCACATAGGCGATCGGCACCGGTTCGTCCTCGCCCGCGGCCTGACGGTAGTCCAGGTACACGTGCTGCTCGGGGCACATGACCACGTCGTGGCCCGCGCGCGCGGCCGTGACGCCGCCCTGGTAGCCGCGCCACGACGACACCGCGGCGCCCGGCGCGAGACCGCCCTCCAGGATCTCGTCCCAGCCGATCAGCCGACGTCCTCGCGCGGACAGCCAGTCGTCGAAGTGCCGGATGAACCAGGCCTGCAGCCCGTCCTCGTCGGCGAGCCCGAGTTCCCTGATGCGCGCCTGTGCCGTGGCCGACTGCTTCCACTGGTCCTTGGCGCACTCGTCGCCCCCGATGTGGAAGAAACCGGAGAACTCCGGGAAGCGGGCGGGGTCCGCCGGGAACAGGTCGAGGAGTTCCTCGAAGACCCCCTCGTAGAAGCGCAGGGTGTTGTCGGTGGGGGCGAGTACGTTTTTGGAGACGCCCCAGTCGTCCCAGACGGTCAGGGAGGTCGTGTCGATGACGTCGGTGTTGCCCAGTTCCGGATACGCGGCGATGGCCGCCTGCGAGTGGCCGGGGATGTCGATTTCGGGGACGACGGCGATATGCCGCTCGGCCGCGTACGCGACGATCTCCCGGATGTCGTCCTGGGTGTAGAAGCCTCCGTGCGGCTTCTCCTCCCACAACGGCGAGGCCCGGTGGCCGAATTTGGTGCGCGCCCGCCAGGAACCGATCTCCGTCAGCTTCGGGTAGCGATTGATCTGAACACGCCACCCCTGATCGTCGGTGAGATGGAAGTGGAAGACGTTGAGTTTGTGCGCGGCCAGCAGATCGAGGTAGCGCAGGACGCCTTCCTTGGGCATGAAGTGCCGGGCGACGTCGAGCATCAGGCCGCGCCAGCGGAATCGGGGCGCGTCCTCGATGGTGCCGTACTCGATTTCGTACGCCGTCCGCGGACGGACCGGGGCCCGGCGGAAAGCGTCGGGACCGAGCAGCTGACGCAGTGTCTGGGCGCCCCAGAAGACCCCGGCCGCGTCGCCGCCGCGGATCTCGACACCCTCGCCGCCGACGGCGAGCCGGTACGCCTCCGGCCCCAGGGTGCCGTCGAGGAGCAGACGTACGGCGCGCGGAGCGTCCTGGGGCCCAGGTCGCAGGGGCAGTCCGAGTGCGGCGCCGAGCGTCGAGCCGAGCCAGCGTCCGGTGGTGTCCGTGCCGGGCGCGGCCCACAGGACGGTGTCCGCGTCCAGTGTGAACCGCCCGTGCGCGGCGCCGTCGACGACGAGCGGCGCGGGAATCAGGCCCGTATCCATCATGTCCATCCGTCCTTCAGTCCATTTCCGCCACAGGGGCCGGAGACGGGTCTCCGGGGTTCGCGTACGAAGAAGATCGGCTGGTGAATGCTCATCACCGTGGAGACGGCGATGAGCATCACCGGGGTGACGGCCGCCATACCGTCCGGTCGGGCTCTCCGGCTCGCGCTCCGCGGGCGAGGACATCCGCGCGGACCGCGCGCGACGGCGCCGGGGAGAAGGGACCGGGGAACGCGAACCCTTCACTGCCGGCGTGCGCCGGAAAACGTCCCGGCGGCCGCGGGACAGGGGAAGGCGGCCACGAAAGGGAGCCGCCGGAGAAATCGCGTGCGGCGCGCTCCGGCGGGTTCGCGGCCGCCTTCCGCGCATCCCCGACGGCCTCGGTGAAACCGCGTGGCATCGGGGTCGCGAAGGGCCGCGGGCAGGCCGCGCACGGCAGGGTCCTCGAACTCGTCGTGTTCGGCCGGCCGGAGTCCCGCGGGAAGCGGAAGCCGGGTTCGCCGGAACCTCGGCGGACATCGTCCGGGCGGCCGGGAACATGATCGGCGAGGTGGCCCGGAATCGACGGCGGAATCATTCCCGCAGGGCCGCCGGAAAGAATCCGATGAGCGCGGGGTCGACCGCGACGCGGGCCGCCGTGAGAAGCCGTCCGAAGAACCGGCGGGCGAATTCCCGCCGCCCCGTGACGCCGTGACGCGTGACACGCGGGAAGGATCCGCGGGGCCGCGGTCTCCGGGGCGGGGACGCGGCGGACCCTGCGCCGCCGGCCCGCCGGAGGGCGTCGGGCGCCGCCCGGCAGGGAGGCGGTCACCGTCCCGGCCACGCCGGCGAGGGGGTACTGGACTTCATCGATGCCCTCCGGAGCGCGTTGCGTTGTGCGCAATGACGGTTTCGCATCGCACAACACTCCGGAGGCTAAGGAGTTCCGAGACCCGCCCACAAGAGGTCTACACCACTCTGTGATCACGGGACACTGTGAAAAACCGCCCGCCCCGGACGTGACACAACCCCACCTGGAGACGACACAGCCGGGCCCCGCGCACGGCACAGCCCGGCCCGCGCCCGCGGCACGCTCCCGGAACCCGGACACGACACGGCCGCGGCGCCCCTCGCCGGGGGCGTCGCGGCCGTGGTCGGTCTGCGCGGCGTGCACCGCGCCGGGGGCGGAGCCCCGGCGCTACTTCTTGTCGCCGCCCTTGCCCTGGTCGCCGCCGGCGCCCATGGACTCGAAGATCTCCTTGCACATGGGACACACGGGGTACTTCTTCGGGTCGCGGCCCGGCACCCACACCTTGCCGCACAACGCCACCACGGGCGTGCCGTCCAGCGCGCTCGCCATGATCTTGTCCTTCTGGACGTAATGGGCGAAGCGCTCGTGGTCCCCGTCACCGTGCGACACCTGCGGCGTCGGCTCTACGAGGGTCCCCGTCCCCGTGCCTCGCTGGGGCTGGGTCTCAGGCTCAAGAGTGCTCATGAAACCAAGGGTACTGGGGCTCGCGCCCATCAGTTGAGGGAAGGGGCGCGCGCCGTCGGCGCACGGCTCGGGGCCGGCGCGCCGGTCAGTTGAGGGAGGGGTCGTCGGGGTAGGTGGCGACCATCGCCAGTTCGCTGCGCTGGCGGCGCAGGACCTCGCGCCACAGACGCTCCGGCGACGGGGAGGAGACGTCACCGGGCTCGGACTCGACGACGTACCAGGCGCCGTCGACCAGTTCGTTCTCCAGCTGGCCCGGTCCCCAGCCCGCGTACCCGGCGAAGATGCGCAGGGAGCCGAGCGCCGAGGCGAGAAGCTCGGGCGGGGCCTCCAGGTCCACCAGACCGATCGCGCCGTGCACCCGCCGCCAGCCGAGGGGCGCGCGCTCCCCCGCCATGCCGCCCGGGATGACCGCCACCCCCAGCGCGGAGTCCAGCGAGACGGGGCCGCCCTGGAAGACGACACCCGGTTCCCCGGCCAGACCGGCCCAGTTCTCCAGGATGTCGCCGACACCCACCGGGGTCGGGCGGTTGAGGACGACACCGAGGGAGCCCTCCTCGTCGTGGTCGAGGAGCAGCACCACCGCACGGTCGAAGTTCGGGTCCGCCAGGGCGGGCGTGGCCACGAGCAGCCGCCCTGTGAGCGAGGACACCTCGGTCATGCCAGACATGATCCCGCACATTCCCTTCATGTGGGGAGCCAATGCGCGTACGGGAGTGAACGCAGCTCAGGGCGCAACGAAGCGTTGCCCGCGCACACCCGCGACGGTGACCCCGTGTGCCCGGCGAGGAACGGCTCGTGTTGTGGCCAAGCTATGACCGAGCTGAGTCCTCCTCGGGCTTCCTGCGCCGGGGCGGACGGCCATTACCCTTGCTGTTCGGCTCCCGTACGACCGGCCTGCCGACGACCCATGCCTGCCCAACTCATCGGAACGCGAGATACATGACCGTCAACGACGATGTCCTGCTTGTCCATGGCGGAACCCCGCTTGAGGGCGAGATCCGTGTCCGCGGTGCGAAGAACCTCGTACCGAAGGCCATGGTCGCCGCCCTGCTGGGCAGCGGGCCGAGCCGGCTGCGCAATGTCCCCGACATCCGCGACGTCCGTGTCGTACGCGGGCTGCTGCAGTTGCATGGTGTGACCGTCCGTCCGGGTGAGGAGCCCGGTGAGCTGATCCTCGACCCCTCGCACGTCGAGAGCGCGAACGTCGCCGACATCGACGCCCACGCGGGCTCGTCGCGCATCCCGATCCTCTTCTGCGGCCCGCTGCTGCACCGGCTGGGCCACGCGTTCATCCCGGGTCTCGGCGGCTGCGACATCGGCGGCCGGCCGATCGACTTCCACTTCGAGGTGCTGCGGCAGTTCGGCGCGAAGATCGAGAAGCGGGAGGACGGCCAGTACCTGGAGGCCCCGCAGCGGCTGCGCGGCACCAAGATCCAGCTTCCGTACCCGTCCGTGGGCGCGACCGAGCAGGTGCTGCTGACCGCGGTCCTCGCGGAGGGTGTCACGGAGCTCTCGAACGCGGCCGTGGAGCCGGAGATCGAGGACCTGATCTGCGTCCTTCAGAAGATGGGCGCCATCATCGCGATGGACACCGACCGGACGATCCGCATCACCGGTGTGGACTCGCTCGGCGGTTACACCCACGCGGCGCTCCCGGACCGCCTGGAGGCCGCCTCCTGGGCTTCCGCGGCGCTGGCGACCGAGGGCAACATCTACGTCCGCGGCGCTCAGCAGCGGTCGATGATGACGTTCCTGAACACCTACCGCAAGGTGGGCGGTGCCTTCGAGATCGACGACGAGGGCATCCGCTTCTGGCACCCGGGCTCGCAGCTCAAGTCCATCGCGCTGGAGACGGACGTCCACCCCGGCTTCCAGACCGACTGGCAGCAGCCGCTGGTCGTGGCCCTGACGCAGGCCACCGGCCTGTCGATCATCCACGAGACGGTGTACGAGTCCCGGCTGGGCTTCACGTCCGCGCTGAACCAGATGGGCGCGCACATCCAGCTCTACCGCGAGTGCCTCGGCGGCTCCGTCTGCCGCTTCGGCCAGCGCAACTTCCTGCACTCCGCGGTCGTTTCGGGCCCGACGAAGCTCCAGGGCGCCGACCTGGTCATCCCCGACCTGCGCGGCGGCTTCTCGTACCTGATCGCGGCGCTGGCGGCGCAGGGCACGTCCCGCGTCCACGGCATCGAGCTCATCAACCGCGGCTACGAGAACTTCATGGAGAAGCTCATGGAGCTCGGCGCGAAGGTCGAGCTGCCGGGCAAGGCACTGGGCTGACCCGAGCCTCTCCGCTCCGGCGCCGGCAGCGTCTTCCGGCTGGGGGTCCGGGGGCCCGCGGCGAAGCCGCTGATGTCACAGCCCCCGGGTAGGCACAGCATGGAGAAGCTCGTGGAGCTCGGCGCGAAGGTCGAACCGCCGGGCAAGGCACTGAGCCAGGAACCGAGGCGGCGCCGGGCAAGGCGCTCGGCCGGCACGCGGCGGACCGATCCGCGTACGACGATGGGGCGGCCCCCCTGAAAGGGGCCGCCCCATCGTCGTTGCCGGCCTTGTACGCGTCCCGCGTCCCGCGTCCGAGGGGAACGTACCGGCGCCAGGACTAGTTGCCCTTGGCGGCTTCCTTGAGCTTGCTGCCCGCGGAGACCTTCACGCTGAAGCCGGCCGGGATCTGGATCGGGTCGCCGGTCTGCGGGTTGCGCGCGGTGCGAGCGGCACGGTGGGTGCGCTCGAAGGTCAGGAAGCCGGGGATGGTCACCTTCTCGTCGCCCTTGGCGACGATCTCGCCGACGGTCTCGGCGAAAGCGGCCAGAACGGCGTCGGCGTCCTTGCGGGTCACCTCGGCGCGGTCGGCCAGCGCGGCCACCAGCTCACTGCGGTTCATGTTGTTACTCCCGTGTTCTTCTTGCTGTTGAGGCGTGCCAGGCGGCGGAGCCGCATATCGGGCACAGTGAAGCCGATGCTGCCAGGGTCCTCGGTCGGCTCCCGGACCCGGGTCCGTGGCCAGACCGTCGCGCCCGAAGACGCATCCTGCCCCCACCTGCGGCGGGAAAGCCAATCCGGCACCCCTGGGAGTCACACGAACACCCTTGGGGGTCACACGAAGAGGCCCCTGCGAGGCCTGAACCTGGCCGCCACCCTAGAGGCGGCCACGGGCCCCGCGTTCCGCGACGCGCCGGGTTCCGGGCGGTCGTGGCGCCCGTCACAGACGGGACATCGCCGTGTACGGCACGGGCGCGCGGCCCGGCTCGACCCGTGCTACACGCTCGTGTTGGCCGCGTCGGCCGCCCCCGCCGCCTTCGCAGCGTCACGCACCGCTCCGGCGACCGCGCCCGCGACCTTGTCGTTGAAGACGCTGGGGATGATGTAGTTCGGGTTGAGCTCGTCCTCGGTCACCACGCTCGCGAGCGCGGCCGCGGCGGCCAGCATCATGTCCGTGTTGACGGTACGCGACTGGGCGTCCAGGAGGCCACGGAAGACACCCGGGAACACCAGCACGTTGTTGATCTGGTTGGGGAAGTCGGAGCGGCCGGTGGCCACAACTGCCGCCGTCTGACGGGCGATTGCCGGGTCGACCTCGGGGTCGGGGTTCGCGAGCGCGAACACGATGGACTTCTCCGCCATCGAGGCCACGTCGGCGCCGTCGATCACGTTCGGGGCCGAGACACCGATGAACACGTCGGCGTCGCGCACGGCCTCCTTCAACGTGCCCGTGAGGCCTTCGAGGTTGGTGTTGTCGGCGATCCAGCGCAGCGGCGAGTCCGCGGCGGCGTCGACGAGGTCGGCGCGGTCGGCGTGCACGACACCGTGGATGTCGGCGACGACGGCGTGCTTCACACCGGCGGCGATCAGCAGCTTGAGGATGGCCGTACCGGCCGCTCCCGCACCCGACATGACGACCCGGATGTCGCCGATCGCCTTGCCCGCGACGCGAAGTGCGTTGGTCAGGGCGGCGAGGACGACGATGGCCGTGCCGTGCTGGTCGTCGTGGAAGACGGGGATGTCGAGGGCCTCGCGCAGCCGGGCCTCGATCTCGAAGCAGCGCGGCGCGGAGATGTCCTCCAGGTTGATGCCCGCGAAGCCGGGGGCGATCGCCTTCACGATCTCGACGATCGCGTCGGTGTCCTGGGTGTCCAGACACAGCGGCCAGGCGTCGATGCCGGCGAACCGCTTGAAGAGGGCCGCCTTGCCCTCCATGACGGGCAGCGCGGCCATCGGGCCGATGTTGCCGAGGCCCAGCACCGCGGAGCCGTCCGTCACGACCGCAACGGAATTGCGCTTGATGGTGAGGCGGCGGGCGTCCTCGGGGTTCTCGGCGATCGCCATGCACACCCGGGCCACACCCGGGGTGTAGATCATGGAGAGGTCGTCACGGTTGCGGATCGGGTGCTTGGACTGCATCTCGATCTTGCCGCCGAGGTGCATGAGGAACGTACGGTCGGAGACCTTGCCGAGGGTCACGCCCTCGATCTGCCGGAGCTGCTCGACGATCTCGTCGGCGTGCGAGGTGGAGCTCGCCGCGATGGTGACGTCGATCCGGAGCTTCTCGTGGCCGGACGCGGTCACGTCGAGGCCGGTCACCGAGCCTCCGCTGGACTCCACGGCCGTGGTGAGCTGGGAGACCGCGGTTCCGCTCGCGGGCACCTCCAGCCGGACCGTCATCGAGTAGGAGACGCTGGGCGCCGTTGCCATGGCCGACTTCCTCTGCTTTCACCGAGTCACTGCTTGTGCCGTCCGATCGTCGCACCTACCCCTGAGTACGCGGTAGTCGCCCCGGATTGCGGACGTTTTGTTCACCAGAGGTCGCGTCTTCGGAAAGCCGATTCCACTTTACGAGAGAGAGGTCCGCCCGGTGAGAGCGGGCCGGGTGACGAAAGAGGCCCACGTCACGGGGTGACGTGGGCCTCTTCAGGTCCTTCGGTGAAGGACGACGGTCAATGACACCGACCCGCCATGCTCGCCTCGCGGCAAGTGGTCGCTCGTAGCGACGAAGGTTGGGCCCGGGGGCTTGGATCGGGCCGGTGTCACGTCAAAGGTAACAAAGGATTCCCGTAGAGCAATTCCCGTCCCGGGAGTTCTTTTCGGCCGGGACGGGAAGCGGGGCCGACGGGGGCGGGTGCCCGTGCTCCGGGCGGGTGACGCGGAGCACGTCAGTCCCGCAGGAGGTCGGGGACCCCGTTCGCGTCGGGTTCGTCGCGGTCGCTGGAGACGACGGTGAGCTGCTGCGTGGCCCGGGTCAGGGCGACGTACAGGACACGCAGTCCGGCGGGCGACTCGTCGGCGATCTCCGCGGGCGACACGACCACCGTCGCGTCGTACTCCAGGCCCTTGGCCTCCAGGCTTCCCAGGGCCACCACGCGGTCCCCGAGCCCGGCGAGCCAGCGGGCGGCCTCCTCGCGCCGGTTCATGGCGACGACGACGCCCACGGTGCCGTCGACCCGGTCGAGGAGATGGGCGGCCTCGGCGCGCACGGTCTGCGCGAGGGAGTCCCGTACGACGGCGAACCGGGGCTCGACGCCAGTGGACCGTACGGCGGACGGCGACTCGGAGCCCGGCATGGCGAGGGCGAGGACCTTGGCGGCCAGCTCCGCGATCTCCGCCGGGTTGCGGTAGTTGACGGTGAGCGTGAAGCGGCGCCGGGGGCGGGTGCCGAGCGCCTCGTCACGGGCCTCCGCCGCCTCGTCGGGGTCGGACCACGAGGACTGGGCGGGGTCGCCCACGACCGTCCAGGTGGCGTGGCGTCCGCGCCGGCCGACCATCCGCCACTGCATGGGCGTGAGGTCCTGCGCCTCGTCGACGATGACGTGCGCGTACTCGGTCCGCTCCAGCGCCAGCCGCTCGGCGCGTTCGCGCTGCGTCTCCTCGCGGTGGGGCATGAGCTCCTCCAGACCGGTGAGGTGGTCCAGCGGGTCCGGATCGCGGCGCTTCCTGGGCCGGGCGGGTGCCCCGACGATCGCCTCCAGCTCGTCGAGCATCGCCACGTCGTGCACGGAGAACCCGTCCCGCTTGAGCGAGCGGGCCACCCGGCGGACCTCACCGGGGTTGAGGATCCGACGCGCCCAGCGCCCGAGCCGCCGCTCGTCGGCCATGGCGGCCAGCACCCCGCGCGGGGTCAGCTCCGGCCACCAGGCGTCCAGGAACGCCAGGAAACTGTCCTCGGAGGTGACGTCCTCGTCGAACGACGACCGCAGCTCGGCGGACAGCGCCGGGTCCGAGTGCCGGGTCCCGGCACCCGACCGCGCCCACAGCGCGTCGAGCAGCAGTCTGCGGGCACGCGGCCGCAGCAGGTTGACCGGCGCGGTCCCGCCGAGCGCGTTGTTCTTGATGCGGTCCAGCTCGGCGGACTCCAGCTCGATACGGCGCCCGAAGGCGACGACCCGCAGCCGGGTGGGGGGACCCGTGGGGGCCTCGTCCGGCTCCCCGAGGGCGAGATGGCCGGAATTCCCCCTGGAGACGCCGGCCGGTGCCTCCAGCGCCCCGCGCGCCGCCTTCCGCAGCACCCTCAGCATCCGGTACGAGCCCTTGGCCCGGGCCACCGCCGGTGAGTCGTACAGCGTGGCGCCCACGCCGTCGACGAGCGAACCGATCGCGCGGATCGCGACCTGCCCCTCCTCGCCGAGCGAGGGCAGCACGCCCTCGGTGTAGGCGACGAGCAGCGGGGTCGGCGAGACGATCAGGATGCCGCCCGCGTACCGGCGGCGGTCCTGGTAGAGGAGATAGGCGGCCCGGTGCAGGGCCACCGCCGTCTTGCCGGTGCCGGGTCCGCCCTCGACATAGGTCACGGACGCGGCGGGCGCGCGGATCACCATGTCCTGCTCGGCCTGGATGGACGCCACGATGTCGCGCATGGTGTGGCTGCGGGCCTGCCCGAGCGCGGCCATGAGCGCGCCGTCGCCGATGACCGGCAGCTCACGGCCGTCGAGGGAGGCCTTCACCTGCGGGCGCATCAGGTCGTCCTCGACCCCGAGGACCCTGCGGCCCTTGGAGCGGATGACCCGGCGGCGTACGACCCGGCCGGGGTCGACCGGGGTGGAGCGGTAGAACGGGGCCGCGGCGGGCGCCCGCCAGTCGATCACCAGCGGCGCGTAGTCGGCGTCCAGGACGCCGATACGGCCGATGTGGAGCGTCTCCGCGATGTCGGCGGTGTTGTCCTCGCGGACCGCGCCGTCGGCGGGTTCCACGGCGGTGTAGGCGCCGTCGGGCCCCTTCACGCCGTCCTTCCCGCGGAGCAGGTCGATCCGACCGAAGAGGAAGTCCTCGAACTCGTTGTTGAGACGGTTGAGGTGGATTCCCGCGCGGAACACCTGGGCGTCGCGCTCGGCGAGCGCCCCCGGTGTGCCGACGTGACCGCGCTGGGCGGCGTCGTGCATGAGGAACTCGGCCTCGTGGATCTTCTCCTCGAGGCGCCGGTAGACCCGGTCCAGATGTTCCTGTTCGACAGCGATCTCAAGGTCCCGTACGGAGTCGTCCTTGACGGAGTCATTCTGTACGGATGTACGGACCGAGCCGAGCGCGGTTTCCTGCTGAGCCTGAGCGGCCACCGGGCGCCCCCTTCTGACGTGCTGGGCAGCCGTCAACCGTACGCGAAGGGAGGCCCGCCGGGCTACGTCCGCGCCCGGAGTCCGCTCACGCCTTCACCTCGACGAGACGCTTCCCACTGAAGGTCATGACCTCGAAGTGGTCGATCTGGTTCGGCTCGAAGGCCGCGCCGCCGTGGACGTAGAGGGGCTGCTTGGCCTCCTCGGTCTTGGCGTTGGGAGTGCCGTAACCCCACTCCGGGACCGACCAGGAGGTCACCGTCTCGCGCTCGCCGTTCTTGCCGACGGCGATCAGGGAGCACTTCTCGGGACCCGTGACGTTCTTGAGCTGGAGGACCGCGTGGGTGCCCCAGTCCTTCGGCTCGATCGCGACGACGGCGTTGACCTTGGTCTTCGCGTCCGTGGCCGACGACTTGTCGGTCATGACCTCGAAGGCGGCCTTGGCCGGGCTGGTGGAGTGCGCCAGCGGCGGGGTCGCGCCGCTGTCGTTGCCTCCGTTGACCGCCATGACGGTCAGCGGGCCACCGATGATCAGCGCGGCCGCGGCCGCCACCAGGTACATGCCGCGCCGGCGCTTCTGGGCACGGCGTGCCGAGACCTCGTCCACCAGCCGCTCCGCGAGCCGTGGGCTCGGGCGGGCCGAGAGGGACTCCGCGATGGCCGGGCTGCCCTGCGAGGCGGGCAGGTCGGCGAGTGCCGCGAGCATCGGTTCCATCCCGGCGAGCTCGTCGAGCTGCTGGGCGCACCACTCGCAGGAGGCGAGATGCTCCTCGAAGGCCGTCGCCTCGGCGTCGTCGAGGATGCCGAGCGCGTAGGCGCCGACAGTCTCGTGAATGTTGTCCCCGGACCCTTGCTGTCCTCGTGGACCTTGCATGGCTCCCGGACCACCTGTTCCGTAACCCCCGTACGTGTTCATGCCGTCACCCCCCGCTCCTCCAGCGCAAGCTTCATCGACCGCAGGGCGTA
Source organism: Streptomyces sp. NBC_00386 (assembly GCF_036063235.1). Taxonomy (NCBI): domain Bacteria; kingdom Bacillati; phylum Actinomycetota; class Actinomycetes; order Kitasatosporales; family Streptomycetaceae; genus Streptomyces; species Streptomyces sp. NBC_00386. The sequence continues at coordinate 5,845,208 of NZ_CP107950.1, read as the reverse complement.
GAAAACCCGTGAGCGCACAGTGCCGCTGGGAATGCCGAGCGTTTCGGCCGCCTCATTGACGGTACGCCCTTTGAAGTATGTTTCGACCAATACTTCCCTGTGAGCAGGGGTCAGGTCGTCCAGCGCGTCCGACAGTGTCATCAGCCACAACGCCTTGTCGATCTCGTCCTCCGCGGGGATGACCTCCAGCGGCGACGGGTCGACCTCCTGCGGCCGGGCCTGCCGACTGCGGTGGCCGTCGATGACGATGCGTCGGGCGACCGTCACCAGCCAGGGGCGTACCGAACCGGTCGCTCGATTGAGCTGGCCGGCGTTCTTCCAGGCACGGATGAGTGTTTCCTGTACGACGTCCTCGGCGCGCTGCCGGTCTCCGGCCACCAGGCGCAGCACGTAGGCCAGCAGGGGCCCCGCGTGTTCCCGGTACAACGCACGCATCAGCTCCTCGTCGGGTTCGGTCGACGAGGACTGCTGAGACATGCGATGTCGGGCCCTTGGCCTGTGTTCATCAGCCACGGCTGAATCCTTGCGCACGCCTACCTCCGGTGTCCGGGGGTTCCCCCAGTCGGTCGCTCATCACCGGGTACGTGTGCCGGTACGCGAGTGTTCAAAGTGTTCAGGATTTTTTCTGGTGAAGATGTGTAGACAGCGAAAAGAATGCATACCGATCACCTAACGTCACTGGTACATCACTGACGGATGTGATCAGGCGCGGGCCAGAGCCGCCCGGCGCCGGTGCCGGGCCACTCGCTCCCGATTGCCGCACACCTCACTGGAGCACCAACGGCGGCGTCGGCCGCGCGAGGTGTCCAGATAGACGATCGGGCAGTTGTCACCCTCACACTGTCTCAGACTCGCACGCGCGTCCGGGTCGGTGAGCAGATCGAGGGCGTCCCGGGCCACCAGGGAAAGAAGTTCACAGCAGCGGGGCGGGGCATTCAGCCCCCGGCACAGTGAGCCGTCGGCGGCACGGACGGCCCAGGGGGCGGGCGGGGCCGCGAGGGCAACGGCGTTGACGCGGGCGAGCGCGCCGTCCGCGGGCCGCCCGTCCAGCTCTCCGCGTACCAACTGGGCGATATGTCCGCGCAGTTCCTGGAAGCCGAGCAGCCACGAGGCGTCCGCGGCGGCCAGCGCGGTGCCGGCGGGTACCAGCCCGGAGGCGACGACCCAGGCGCTCAACCGGGCGGCCGAGTCGAGGCGTTCGTCGGGATGGGTGGTCGCCGTCAGGTCCAGGCAGATACGCCCGGAGTCGAACCGCAGCTCGTACGAGGCTGTGGCCATGCCCGATGCCATGCGCCTGTCACCGCCTTGGGGTCACCTGCCGTGGTACCCCTACAGTGCCTCCCCCAGCGCCCCGCCGGAAGACTCGGCACCGGTCCCGTACCGGATGCGTACCCGGCGCGCACCGGACGGGGTCCGCGGCGCGTCGTGGACGCCCGCGTATGCGGCCGCGCTCCTCGGCCATGTCACCCGCTCCGGACCGCCGGTTGACTGAGGGACATGACGGACAACAGCACGGAGCGGCGTGACGCCGCCGCGGGGGTACTGGGTGCGGCCACGGTGGCGACGGGTCTGGTCGCCGGGGCCTTCTACGTCTTCGCCTGCGCGGTGATGCCGGCGCTGGCACGCAGCGACGACCGCGTCTTCATCGAGGTCATGCAGAACATCGACGAGGTCATCCAGAACCCCGTCTTCTTCCTGGGTTTCCTGGGCGCGCCGGTGCTGACGGCGGTCGCCGCCCGGCAGTCGCGCGGCGCGCCGGAGAGGTGGTGGGTGCTGGCCGCGCTCGCCGCGTACGCGCTCGCGTTCGTGGTCACCGTGGCCGTCAACGTCCCGCTCAACAACGGTCTCGCGGACGCGGGCGCCCCCGGCCGGATCGCCGATCCGGCCGCGGTGCGCGACCGGTTCGAGGACCCGTGGGTGGCGTGGAACGTCGTACGGGCACTGCTGTCGACGCTGGCGCTCGCCTGCCTCGCCCGTGCCCTGCTGCTGCGCCGGCGGCCTCAGGCGTCGGCGTACTTGGCGTCCGCGGCCGGGTCGAGCGCGAGGCGGTAGCCCCGCTTGACGACCGTCTGGATCAGCTTGGGCGCGCCGAGTGCCGTACGCAGCCGGGCCATCGCCGTCTCCACGGCGTGCTCGTCGCGGCCGGATCCCGGCAGCGCGCGCAGCAGTTCGGCCCGCGCCACCACCCAGCCGGGCCGCCGCGCGAGGGCCCGCAGCAGCGACATCCCGGCGGGCGGGACGGGCCGCAGCGACCCGTCCACCAGCACGGCGTGCCCCCGGATCTCCACTTGGCGCCCGGCGACGGGCAACACCCGTGCCCGGCCGGGCAGCTCCTGGCAGAGGAGCTGCACGAGTGGACCGAGGCGGAAGCGTCCGGGCTGAACGGTGTCGATGCCGAGGGCCTGCAACGGCAGCGCGGTGACCGGGCCGACGCAGGCGGGCAGGACGTCGTGGTGCAGCGTGGCGAGGAACTCCGCGCGCAGGCCCCGTTCCTCGGCCCTGGAGAGCAGGGAGGCCGCGGCGGGGGCGCTGGTGAAGGTGATCGCGTCCAGGCCGCGGGTGAGGGCCGCGTCGAGCAGCCGGTCGACCGGGCCGATGTCCTCCGGCGGCATCCACCGGTACACGGGCACGAGGACGACCTCGGCACCGGCGGCCCGCAGCGACTCGACGAATCCGGGCAGCGGTTCGCCGTGCAGCTGTACGGCGATACGGCGGCCGTCCACCCCTTCTTCGAGCAGCCGGTCGAGCACCTCGGCCATCGACTCGGAGGACGGCGACCACTCCTCGGTCAGCCCCTGGGCCCGGACCGCGCCCTTGACCTTGGGCCCCCGGGCGAGCAGTTCCACGCTCCGCAGCCGCTCCAGCAGTTCCTCGCCCATGCCCCAGCCGTCGGCGGCCTCGACCCAGCCGCGGAATCCGATGGCGGTGGTGGCCACCACCACGTCCGGCGCGTGGTCGACCAACTCCTTCGTCGCGGTGAGCAGTTCGCCGTCGTCGGCGAGGGGCACGATCCGCAGGGCCGGCGCGTGCACGACGGTGGCCCCGCGCCGCTGGAGCAGCGCGCCCAGTTCGTCTGCCCGGCGCGCGGCGGTCACCCCCACGGTGAATCCGGAGAGTGGACCGTGCTCGGGTCGCTGCTGTTCGTCGTGCATGCGGTCTCGTCTCGCGCTCGTCGAGTCGTCGTACGGGTCAATGCTGTGTCGTACGTCGTGGCGGATCCGAGCCTGTCAACGGACCGTGACAGGCTCGGATCAAGGTGATGTCGGGCGTGTTACGTCACACCTCGGCGTAGCTGAGCTGGGCCTTCGCCTCGGCGGTGGCACTCGCCCGGGCCGGGGCGGCCGGGCGGCGAAGGTATACGACCCAGGTGACCGCGAAGGCCGCCGCGTAGAAGACGAGGAACGTGACGAAGGCGCCGGTGCCGGAGCCGGAGTCGAGGAACGACTGGCGGAAGGCGAGGTTGATGCCGACACCGCCGAGCGCGCCCACGGCACCGATGAGCCCCATGGCCGCGCCGGACAGGCGCCGTCCGTGGCGGGCGGCCTCTTCCCCTTCGAGCCCCGCTTCCAGGGCCTTCCTCTGGAAGATGCCGGGGATCATCTTGTACGTCGAGCCGTTGCCGAGCCCGCTGAGCACGAAGAGCACCACGAAGACCGAGACGAAGAGCGGCAGCGACTTCTCACTGCTGGCGTAGACCAGGACGCCGGTCGCCGCGGCCATGGCGACGAAGTTCCAGAGCGTGATCCTGGCGCCGCCGTAGCGGTCGGCGAGCCGGCCGCCGACGGGCCGGATCAGCGAACCGAGCAGCGGGCCGATGAAGGTGAGGTAGGCGGCCTGGAGCGGTGTACGCCCGAACTGGACCTGGAGCACCTGTCCGAACGCGAAGGCGTAGCCGATGAACGACCCGAAGGTGCCGATGTAGAGGAACGACATGATCCAGGTGTGCGCGTCCTTCGCGGCGTCCAGGGCGGCGCCGGTGTCGTTCTTCACGGAGGCGATGTTGTCCATGAAGAGGCCGGCGAGGACGGCGGCCACGACGATGAGCGGGATGTAGATCCCGAGGAGCAGCCGGGGCCCGCCGCTCGCCCCGATGATGGCGAGCGCCACGAGCTGGATGACGGGGACGCCGATGTTGCCGCCGCCCGCGTTGAGGCCGAGCGCCCAGCCCTTCTTCCGCAGCGGGAAGAAGGCGTTGATGTTGGTCATGCTGGAGGCGAAGTTGCCGCCGCCGACACCGGCCAGCAGACCCACCACGAGGAACGTGTCGAACGAGGTGCCCGGCTCCATCACGACGAACGCGGCGACGGTCGGCACGAGCAGCAGCGTCGCGGACACGATCGTCCAGTTCCGGCCGCCGAAGAGCGCGACGGCGAAGGTGTAGGGGACCCGCACCACCGCGCCGACCAGCGTCACCATCGAGGTGAGCAGGAACTTGTCGGCCGGGGTGAGCCCGTACTCGGGTCCCATGAACAGGACCAGCACCGACCACATGGTCCAGACGGAGAACCCGATGTGCTCGGACAGCACGGAGAAGAGCAGGTTGCGCCGGGCGACCTTCTCGCCCTTCTCCGCCCAGAAGACCTCGTCCTCCGGATCCCACTCCTCGATCCAGCGACCGCCCCGCGCGGGGGCCGTACTCGTGGCTGGGGCAGTCATGTCACGCCTCCATTGGTTCTCCGGGCTTACTGGCCTGCTGTTTCCCGAAGGTAGGGAGGGCTCGTTTCCGCGCTGTGGCTGTGAGTGACCTGAAGGGAACGTTGCTCTCACCCGGCCCCGGACCCGGCGGTGAGGACGGGCCGGGGACCGGGTGAGGTTCGTACGGCGGGCTCGACCGCCGGGCGGGTTCCTACGGCGTGCTCGCCTGCCGGGCGGGCGAGGGCGTACGGCGGGCTCGTCGGGCGTACGGCGGGCTCGTCCGGGTCCGTCAGACGGCCGCGTTGTGGTACGAGGTGATGGCCCAGGTCGCGTCGGCGGGATCGCGGACGAGCACCCAGGTCGCCCGGTGCTGCCGGCCGGCGGGCACCTCGCTCTCCCCGGCCAGGAGAATCCCGGCCTCGCTGACCACGACGGCGGTGCCGGGGCGCGGGAAGCGGATCCGCCGGGGCTCGTCGAGCGGCCGGGATCCCTTCAGCGGTCCCTCGAACGCGGCCGCGATGTAGGCGCGGATCTCCTCCCGCCCGTCGTTGAAGACGCCCGGCATCACGACGGTCGCGTCCTCCGTGTAGAGAGCGGCGAAGGCGTCGGCGTCGTAGTCGGCCCACGCGGAGTAGAGACGGTCGAGGACGCTGCGGATGTCCTGGATGTCGTCGGTGGTGGTGCTGGTCATGATGGTTCCTTCCCTCGAACGGGTTCGACGCCGGTATGTACTTCCGCGCCACCCGGAAGTCATCGGTGCCGGGACGATGAGTCCGGGCGGGTTCGGAGGTAGGTACCGGTGACGGACGGGGCTCGACGAGCAGGGCCCCGTGGAGCCGGACCGCCGACACGGCCGAGGAGCAGACCATGGAGACGCGTGACGACGGGCGATTCGACGGGAACGGCGAGGGCTTCGACGGGAACGACGGGCGCGACGACTTCGAGAGGCGGACGGCGCCCTATCGCCGCGAGCTGCTGACCCACTGCTACCGGATGCTCGGCTCGGTGCACGAGGCCGAGGATCTGGTGCAGGAGACGATGCTCCGGGCCTGGCTCGCGTACGACCGTTACGACGCCGGCCGCGCGTCCCTGCGCACCTGGCTGTACCGCATCGCCACCAACAGATGCCTGACCGCGCTGCGCGGCCGCACCCGCAGACCCCTGCCGTCGGGCCTGGTGGGCGCGCTGGAGGATCCGGGCGCGCCGATGGCTCTGGGGGCGGAGGTGCCGTGGCTCGAACCGTTTCCGGACCGGGGCGCGACCGGGCCCGTCCTCGGCGCCGGGGCCGCGGCCGGGGATCCCGCGGGCGTGGTCGTCGCCCGGGGCAGTCTGCGCCTCGCGCTGATCGCCGCGCTGCAGTTGCTGCCCCCACGCCAGCGGGCCGTCCTCATCCTGCGTGACGTACTGGCCTGGCCGGCGAGCGAGGTGGCCGAAGCCCTCGGCGCGTCGACGGCCTCCGTGAACAGCGCGCTCCAACGGGCCCGCGCACGACTCGGCGAGGCCGGTCTGACGGAGGACGAGGTGACGGAACCATCGGACCAGGAGCAGCGCGCGGTGATCGACCGCTATCTGCGCGCCTTCGAGGACGCCGACCTCGACGCCCTGCGCGCCCTGCTCACCCAGGACGTCGTCCTGGAGATGCCCCCGGTGCTCAACTGGTACGTCGGCCCGGACGCCTATGTCGCCTTCATCGCCCGCGTCTTCGCGATGCGCGGCACGGACTGGCGCCTGCGCCCCACCACGGCGAACGGCCAGCCCGCGCTGGCGGCCTACGTCCGCGCCCCCGGCGACGACACCCACCGCCTGCACACCCTCCAGGTCTTCACGGCGGACCACGGCGCGGTGAGCCACACGGTGGTCTTCCAACTCCCGACGGTCTTCACGGCGTTCGGGCTGGCGGAGGCGTGGGAGGGATAGCCGCGCCGGGCTGGACCGGGGACTACTGGGGTGGTCGCGGCTACGGCTGCGGTGGTACGGGGCCGGGCTGGGCGGCGTACGGGTTGCCGGGCCCGCCCGGGGCGGGGACGGGAGGCTGCTGGGAATAGGGGCCGGGAACCTGCGGAGGCTGACCGCCGTAGGGGGCCTGGCCCGGGTACGGGGCCTGCGGCGCCTGAGCCGGGTAGGGAGCCTGGCCCGCGTACGGGGCCTGGGGAGCTTGACCGGCATACGGGGGCTGGGCGGCCTGCGGAACCTGACCGCCGTACGGCGCCTGGCCCGCGTACGGGGCCTGCGGAGTTTGACCGGCATGCGGGGAGTAGGGGCCGTACGGGCCGGTGGGCCGGCCGGCGTACCCCACCGTCGGCGGCAGGTACCGCACCCGCCCGCCCTCCTCCGTCACGGGCGCGAACCCGGCCGCCCCCAGCAACGCCGCGAACTTGGCGTTCCGCTTGCGCGTGACGACGAGACCGACGCCGAGGACGACCATCATCACGGCCCACAGGACGCCCGCCACCGTGAAAGCGACGGAGTCACCGCCCGCCCGTACCGCGAGGACGACGCACCCGACGCTGAGACCGATCCCCGCGTACACCATCCGCTTCTCGGCGTTCTTGCCGGTGAGGTCGAAGTTGATGCGGGCCTTGAGGAGTTCCAGGGCGTCGGGGACGACGGGCGGCAACGAGACCCCGTCGCCGGCCTTCGGGTACTGCGCCCAGTTCTGCGCGGCACGCGCCTGAGCCTGCGGGCCGGGGTCGGGCACGATGAGCATCGTGAGCGCGTTGTTGCGGCCGGCGCCCTGACGCACGTCCGCGTACTCGTAGCCGAACTGCTGAGCGATGAAGGCGAGTCGGGCCAGCTTCTTCACGGAGGCCATGGGGCTCGTGAGCTGTACCGCCTGGCCCTGAGCCATCAACCGGAACATCTTCCGGATCTGCCGTTTACTCACGTGACCCCCAACTCCCCACCGGACCCGCCCGTTCACACCAGCAACGGCCCAACCTTTTCACGCACGACATCTCCGCAGAACAGCCGGGCATTTCCGTTTACCGGCGCTTGACTCGACCTTGCCGGGTCCGTGGACGGGCCGGGCTCAGCGGTTGATGGACTGGATCTCCTGCACGACGACGTCCTGGTCGGCTCCGAAGGTGCCGTCCGGCAGATTCCGGGCGGCGGGTACGCCGGTGCCCGTCCAGTGGATCTTCCAGGTGATGGTGGCCCTCAGCTTGTACGAACCGTCGCCCGACGAACGCAGGTACTTCACCCCGCAGGGCGGCGTCTCCTTGGCCTTGCCCTTCGCGTACGCCTCGCCGATGTGATCGCCCGTGATCTCGCAGACGCCCGAGGCGGGATACGTCTGCGCGTCCGCCGTACCGGGCTCGATCTTCAACGAGACCGGCTCCGCGGTCGTCGTGGCGGTCACGTTCAGCAGGGGAACCGACGCGGTCACCGACACCGGCTCGAACTTCGCCGCGTCCAGCCACGCCCACGTCGGCAGATTCACCTTCGTCGTCCCCGCCGGAGCCAGGTCCACCCTCGTCGACGGCACCCGTATCTCCGCGTAGGCGAGCTGCGCCAGCATCTCCGGCGTGATCGCCTCCGGAATGTCCGCCGGCGGGGCCTTACCCGTGTCCACCCAGAAGATGCCCTTGGTGCATTTCAGCGCGCCGGGGTCGCCCTCACGGCCCGGCGTGACGTACGAGTCCCACCAGTAGCCCTTGCCGGTCTTGTCCTTGTTGAAGTCCTTGGCCTCGCCGCCGTTGACGTACTTGTCACGCTGCGTCTGGTCCCAGTCGGAACCGGTGGACTCGGCATTCCAGATGGGCTCCAGGTACTTCTGCAGCTCGTCCGGCGTGTACTTCGGAGCGTAATAGCAGGCGGGTGGCGTCCAGTTACCGGACGAGGAGGTCACCGGACCGGAGGAATCACCGGACCCGTTCTTCGAACGATCGAACACAACGGCACCGGCTGTGGCGGTGACCTTCTGGTCCTTCTGGCTGCCGTTCACCTGCGTTTCGGACCCCGACCCCTTACCGCCCGGAACAAAGTCCGCCCAAGCGTCCGGGGCACTTCCGACCAGCAGAATGCCTGCCAGCAGAGTGGCACGAACGGTGTTCCTCGCTACGGCTGACACTGAGCCGCCCCCCTTGTGGAAATGATCTGCGATGTCTGCCACACACCTGCCGCGCTTTTGTCCAAGCGCGTGTTGTAAAGGACGTAGCTGTTCTTGGTGGCCGGGGTCTTGTTGACCTTGTTGGTCTTCTTGTCCTTGGCGTAGCCCTTGCTCTCGTCCGCACAGAATGTGAGCGAGGCAGAGGTCTTGCCGTTGAGGGCCACGGTCCGGTCGTAGTACCGCGCCTCACCCGTGAGGGTCGAACCCGCGTCCTTGAACTGATTGACCCAGGTCAACGCGGCTTCGAGAGCCTTGCCGGTGTTGTAGTACCCGAGCGCCTCGCCCTTGGGGTCCGTCCCGGTGATCGCCGCGTCAACGGCCCGCATCCGCTCCGCACTGTCGGCGAGGACGGCGTCCTTGGTTTCGTCGCCGGTCTTCGATCCTTCGAAGGTCAGCGTGAGATCCGACGGCAACTCGATCTTCGGTCGGCCCGTCGGCTGGGGGGCGCTGGTGCTGGGTGAGGCCGAAGCCTTGTCACCGGTGTCCGCGCCGGCGATCTTGTCGTTGGCCTTCGGCTTGTCACCACCCCCACCGCAGGCAGTCAGAACCAGCACGGCTGACGCTCCGACAGCGGCTGTGGCAAGCAGGCGGGAACGGCGGTTCACGGCAGACTCCTGTGCGGCATGGGGTTCGGAAGGGCACCAACACGCTAGCGGGGGCCTGTGCGACAACACCACAGCGAATGGTGCCAAGCGAGTAACAGCCGTTGCCCATAGATGCCGATAGCGTGCTCAACCGGCCGTCCGGAGGCTTCGATTCAGCGACAGCCCCCGGAATCGCGGTTCACCCAGTTGCTCTCCGCAAAGCCCTCAGCCCCCGTCACGGCACCCCGGGGCAGGCCGGACGCAGCGGGCTGTCGAAGGAGGCCAAGGACGCGATCCGGCGAAGGATCGCACGGTACTGCTCGCTCCGGTCGACAGCGGCCGTGCTCAGCGTGAACACGGCCAGCCGCCTGCAGTCCGGATGCGGCAGGTGAGCGCGGAACTGGACCAAGGGCATCCGAGGGATCCCGCTCACGACTCCGGGAGTGTGAACGGTCTCGCTGAACGTGACCGGTCCACATGGGAGTTCGGCGAACTCGATGCGTGCCTGCGCGTCGAGCCCGCTCACCGCACGCGCTGCCGTCACGGCTCGTGGTGAGACCGCCGTTGCCCGCCAGGAGACGGTGAAGAACGACAACAGCGGCCGGCCACAGCTCACCGCCCCCGCATCGACATCATCCCGGTGCAGTCCGATGGAGCAATGGACGGTTCCTGCCTCCGTCAGAGCGCCGAGCAGTTGCTGCCCCTGAGCGAACTGGGCGATGAACCGCTGTCGTACCACCCCGTCAAGAGCCGCATCGAGAATCGGCGCGAGTGCGGTACGCAGATCATCCGCCGCCTGGGAGCCCGGTACGGGCAACAACGCGTCGAGGGGCACCGCGGTGAAGCCCGCGGGTTCCGCGAACCAGATATCGGCGTCGGGGTCTTCGGCCGAGTCGGCGACGGTGAAACGGTGGGCCGTAGTCATCGGATCCTGCCGGGTACGAGTCAGTGAGGGTGCGAGTGCGGGCGCACCGCGTCGGGGATATGAGCACCGGAACGGCGGGCCCGTTCAAGGGCGGCAGGGCTCGCGTTCCAGTCGGTCGGCTCGATGCCCCGGCGGCCCGTGGCCGTGCGCTGATAGAGCAGGTGCAGCCTCTTGGGTGCCTCACCTTTCCGCCTGGAGGCCGCGATGACGGCGATGAAGCGGGGGTCACCGGCGAACCAGAGCGGCTCGATCTCGGCCTTCAGCTCCGGTTTCGTACGAGCGGTACCGAACCGTCGCATCCACCAGAAGGTCCGCATACCAGAAAGAAACAACAGAGGAATCCGCTCCCCCGGCTCCTCAGGATTGGGCAACTCCAGCCACATCTCGTCCTCCTGAACCATCGGATGCCGGTTCCGGCCCCGGGGGACATCGGTGAGGAGTTGCCAGGGGTACTGCCAGAGGACGCGCTGGATGTAGACGGAGGGACGGATGTAGGCGAGTTGGAGGACGGCTCGGAAGGTTGCATAGACGAGGAGAACGAGGAACAACCAACCGATCCAACGCGGTAACGCCACAATAAGGAAGAGACTCCCAGCCCAGACTGCGAGCCAACCGATCAGACGCCCCGCAATCATGATCATGTGCTGAAACCAGGCACGCCTGGTTGGCGGGTGATCCCAAGCAGTGCGGTAGTTCGTTGGATCCATAGGGCAAGCTCTTCTCTCTGTTCCGACTCAGAAGACGTGACGGGCAAGGCTGACAAGGCCACCGGCATCAAGGCCGAGTCGGGCTCCGTCAATGCTCGCCACGGAACCGTCCTTGAGCCCATCGTCATCAGCGTCAACGGCAGCCATGACTAGGCCGAACCCGGCCGTACCTACACCGATCGAGGCCGAAGTGACTTCCACCGCCTTGGCAATAGGCGCAGCCCGAGCACCCCGGACCGTGAAACCGAGCAGTGCGTTGTCCAGGTCCGCGATGGACTTGGCGTGCTCCATGGTTTCCGTCCCGAATCGGGCTGCCCTTTGGGCGAGCGTCAAAGCTTCTCCCGCTTCACCTGTAGCTCGAACCGCGATTGTGGCTCCCTTGCCTACCGCTCCGACTCCGGGAAGCACTCCGAGCGCATCGCCACCGACGGTGACAATGTTGCTCCAGAAGTCGATGTCAAACTCACCCTTGGTAAATCCGTCCCACAGAGATTCGCGCAGCGTTGGGTTACCAAAGACCCGCAAAGCCAAAGCCGTCCCGCTCAATGCCGCAGTAGCCAGTAAGAGCGCCGCTGCCACCGTGCCACCCGACACGACAAACAACGCGACCAAGCCGATGACCGCCCCCAAAGTGCTCAAGATGTCCGGCAAGTTCTCGGTGACCCAGTCCAGTGCCGAGTCGAACCAGCCCGGTTCATGGGGCGTCAGTTTCTTCGTGGCGTCGCGGATCTTGCCGGCTCGAAGCCGGGCCTGGTGCTCGTGTTCCTCGGCGAGTTCGCGCGCCTTGCCGCGAACTCTGCGCAGCACGTCCTCGGCGTCGTCCACCGCCGATTCCGCCTTGGTCAGTGCCTTCCGTGCCTCGTCGTGCGCGGCGCCCTTCCCCTCCAGGTCGGGGCTGTCGCCCGCCTTCGTGGCGTGCCCCTTCGCCCGGTCCACGGCGGCCTGGGCTTCCTTCGCCTCCTGTTCCAGCCGCTTCGCCCGCCGCTGGAAGTCGTCGAGTTCGCCTTCCCAGCGGTCGAGTTGTCGGGCCGCCTTGCGAATGGAGTGCGCCGCGTTCTTCAGGTTCAGGGGAAGCGGTCCGCCGTCCAGCTGCTCGCGGAAGGCGACGGCCGCGTCGCCCTTCCAATAGCTGCCGTCCATCAGCTTGGTGACGAGCTCATGCGTCTCTTCGAGGACCTTCGCGCACCCCGTGAGCTTCTTACGGAGGCCGCTCACGGTCTCCGTACTGCCCGGCACCGGATCGAACCCGAGATGCGGGTAGTCGGGGTTGGGGATACGCGGGGCCGACTTGAGTCCCTGCGGCTTGTCGCGGTCGGCGAGGGACCGCGGGTCCATCGCCGCTCCCGTGTCCTCGGGCTCGTAGGTCACCTCGTACCCCCGCCCCCGCCGTTCCCGGCCTTCTTCAGAGCCTGCTCCAGTGCTTTGTCCACCTCGCGGTAGCTGTCCCTGCTCTTCCCGATGATCTCGGCCAGGCCCTCGGTCTGCTCGCCGATCTGGTCGGCTCCGTACTTCCAGTTGTCCTGGAACTCCTCGCAGGCGCAGTCGAGGTCGTCCGTTCCCAGACCGGTGACCGTGGCGTCCTCCAACGCTCTGCGCAGACCCTGCAACGACTCGGTTGATTTCCGGAGCATCTTCATGAAGTGCGACAGCTCATCGCCGTCGACAGCAAGCCGTTCCGCCATGCCCTCTGCTCGTTCCGGATCTCAGGGAGTCCGGGGGGCCGGACTCAGTGGTTGACGGACTGGATCTCCTGCACGACGACCTCCTGGTCGGCGCCGAACCTGCCGTCCGGCAGGCTCCGTGGCACGGGTATGCCGGTGCCCGTCCAGTGGATCCGCCAGGTGAGGGTGGCCTGCAACCGGTACGAGCCGTCGCCCGAGGAACGCAGGTACCGCAGCCCGCAGGGCGGCGTCTCCCCGGCCTTGCCCTTCGCGTACGCCTCGCCGATGTGATCGCCCGTGATCTCGCAGACGCCCGAGGCGGGATACGTCTGCGCGTCCGCCGTACCGGGCTCGATCCTGAGGGAGACCGGCTCGGCCGTCGTCGTGGCGGTCACGTTCAGCAGGGGAACCGACGCGGTCACCGACACCGGCTCGAACTTCGCCGCGTCCAGCCACGCCCACGTCGGCAGATTCACCTTCGTCGTCCCCGCCGGAGCCAGGTCCACCTTCGTCGACGGCACGCGCATCTCCGCGTAGGCGAGCCGCGCCAGCATCTCCGGCGTGATCGCCTCCAGAATGTCCGCCGGCGGGGACGCGCCCTTGTCCACCCAGAAGGGGTCCTCCGTGCATGTGGAGGCGGCGGGGTCGCCCTCGCGGCCTTCGGTGACGTACGAGTCCCACCAATAGCCCTTGTCGGCCTTGGCCTTGTTGAAGTCCTTGTAGGGATGACCGTTCACGTAGGTGTCGCGCTGTTTCGCGTCCCACTGATACCCCGTCGATTCGACCGCCCAGATCGATTCCTTGTACTTCCGCATCTGGGCCGGGGTGTACTTCGGGGCGTAATAGCAGGCGGGCGGAGTCCAGTTGCCCGACGAAGGGGTCACCGGACCGGAGGAATCACCCGACCCGTTCCTCGACCGGTCGAACACAACAGCCCCCGCCGCGGCAAAGAGGTTGCCCTTGCCGTCCGCATTCCCAGAAGCTTTCACGCTGGGAGGGGGTGTCTGAGCACCTCCGCCGATCTCGTTGTCGGCCACTGCGGGCGCTGCGTTCAGACAGAGGGAACCGATCATCGCTGCGGAGATCAAACCTCCCCAACCGGTGCTCAGGGCTGGCACTTTGTGCTTCCCCTCCGAGAAAGGAGCTTCTCAATGACCCAGACGCCCTTGCCGTTCTTGTGCAACTGGGTGTTGTACAGAACGTAGCTGTTCTTCGTGACGGCTGTTTTGTCGATTCTTTTCGGCTTCAGGTACATGTCGTACGCCTTGCTCTGGTCCTCGCAGTAGACGAGCGACGCGCTGTCGGCGCCGTTCACCTTCACTGCTGGGGCGTAGTAGCGGTACGCGCCCGTTGTACGAGCCTTGGCGTTGACGTATGCCTCGATGAACTTCTGGGTCTCCGCGGCGGCTTCGCCCTCGTAGTAGAAGAGGTATGCCTTGTCGACGGCATCTTGGTTGACGATGGCCAGGTCGACGGCCTTGATGGACTGCTCACTGTCCCTGAGCACCGCGTCCCTGTCCTTGTCGCCCGTCTTGGGCCACTCGAACGTGTAAGTGAGATCCGACGGCAACTCGATCTCCGGTCGCCCCGCCGATGGCACCGCACTCCCACCCGCCGAAGCCGACATCGCACCCCCCGCCCCCGCGATCTCGCCATGCCCCTTCGGCTCGTCGGCGCCCCCGCCGCAGGCGGTCAGGACGAGCAGTGCGGCTGTCGCTCCGGCGGCGGCCGTGGGAAACAGGTGGGGGCGGCTGGTCACGGGGGCTCCTGGCGGCGTGGGGGGAGGCAGCGGCACGTCACGCTAGCGGGGCCCTCGCGGCGGCACCAGGACGAAGGGCGCCGAGCAGGTGGATATAGAGGTTCATAGCATGACCAAACGGCCACCCGGAAACCTTCGATTGAGTGACATCGCGGGATGAACGGGACGGAGGTGCCCCGGCAAATCAGTGCGGCAAAGCGGCGCGGCAAAGCGGCGCGGTGAAGCGCCGGCTCGCCGGGGCACCCCCCGTCGTGCAGCCGCCGCCAGGCCTCGGCCCCCTCCCAAAAGCCGCCGCTAAGCCTTGGTCCGGCGCCCCCGGGACGTCGAACGGACCTTGGGCTTGGGGCCCTTGGACTTGCGGACCTCGGACTTCCGACCCTTGGACTTGCGGACCTTGGCTCCGTTCGGCCAGAGGCGCGGGCTTCGTTTGGCCGCGATGTCCTCGATCCAGCCGAAGGCCAGGATGGTCAGGCCTATCAGCGGCCACACCAGGACGAGCATCCACAGGGTGTAGGTGGCGTCGAGGGCCGCCGTCGCCCCGTCGTTCTCCATGAAGGGGAGGTTGTAGAGCTGGTCGAGGATCGGGACCGTGGCCATGATGAGCATGTTGTGCCACAGGTAGATCGTGACCGCGCGGTTGTTGGACAGCGTCACCAGCTTGTCCCACCGGGCGAGGCGGCCCGGCAGTTCCTGCCAGGACGGGCTGTACTGGAGCAGGATCACCACGAAGCCGAAGGACCACAGCGCGTCGGCCAGCGGGATGTCGTTCAAGTCCCAGCCGTCGGGGCCCAGATGACCCGAGGCCCACCACAGGCCGAAGGCCATCATCAGGGCCGAGCACGAGATGGCGATGTAGCGCGGGACCTTCACGAGCATGCCCTCGTGGTGGGCGAAGCCCAGGATCCAGCAGCCGCCGTAGACGGCGAAGTCGGTGACGGCGTTGCCGGTCTCACCGGGGATGGTGACCAGCCCGGTGCCGACCACCGCCGTCAGGGCGAGGGGAGCCGACACGGTCACCCACGGAGCACGGCGGAACGCCCACAGCATGAGCGGGGACGCGACCACGAACCACAGGTACGCGCGCAGGTACCAGAGCACACCCGCGCTCTGGACCGCCCAACTGTCCTCCAGCAGACCCGACTTGGAGCCGATGCTCCAGGGGAACGGCGGGGCGCCGACCGGGACGATGTAGTTGAGCAGGTCGACCAGGCCCCATGTGCCGCCGTGGTCGGGGTCGTGCCAGGGGTTCCAGCCGCCCGCGAACATCATGGCCAGCGCCACCGCGCTGAAGGCCCAGAGCGGGGGCAGCAGACGCCGTACGCGTCCCCTGATCACGCCCAGCGGCGGCCGGCTCAGTGAGCGGGCCATCAGGGAGCCGGCCAGCGCGAACATCACGCCCATGGAGGGGAAGACGACCGTCAGCCAGCCCCAGCCCATCAGGTGGTACACGACCACGCGGACCAGCGCCATGGAGCGGAGCAGGTCCAGGTAGCGGTCGCGGCCGGGGCGGCTCGGGGCCGGCTTCCGGCCCGGATCCGCCCCTTCGGCTGTCTCGGGAAGCGGGCTCGTCCCGGACAGCTGTCCCGGGTCGGACAGCGATCCCGTCCCGGGCGGCGGTGCCGGGTCCGTACCCGTCTGCGGCTGCGGGCGCAGCCAGTCGTCCGCGGGCGCTCCCGGGTACGTACGCGGACGCGGGACCGCCGGCTTCGGTGTGCCCAGCGGCGGGGTCGCCCCCACCGGGTACTCGTGCGTGGTCATCCGACCGGCCTCCGTTCGTTCCCGCTGTCCGACGCCCGCTGCTGCGGGACGGCTCCCGGTGCCGCCCCCACGACGCCGGTGCGGCGCAGCTTCTGCCAGCGCAGCCGGCCGCCGGTGAGGGCGGTGATCCAGGACTGCAGCAGGACGACGTACATCAGCTGCCGGTAGAGGACCTGCTGAAGGGGCAGCGAGATCAGATGGGTCATGCGTTCCTTGTCCAGGCGGAACGCGTACGCCGCGCACACCGCCTGGATGGTGAGGACACCGAGCCAGGCGACGATCGTCTTCTGGGTCGGGCCGAAGACGACGCCGTACAGCAGGAAGACGTCGATCAGGGGCGCGAGGAGCGGGGCCAGGACCATGAAGAGGGAGACCAGGGGCAGGCCGACCCGGCCGAAGCGGCCCGACGGGCCCCGTTCGACCAGGGCGCGGCGGTGCTTCCAGATCGCCTGCATGGTGCCGTAGCACCAGCGGTAGCGCTGGGACCACAGCTGCTGGACGGACTCCGGGGCCTCGGTCCAGGCGCGCGCGTTCTCCGCGTAGACGACCCGCCAGCCGTCGCGGTGCAGGGCCATCGTGATGTCGGTGTCCTCGGCGAGCGTGTCGTCGCTCATGCCGCCGACGCGCTCAAGTGCCGTACGGCGGAAGGCTCCTACGGCGCCGGGGATGGTCGGCATGCAGCGCAGCAGGTCGTACATGCGGCGGTCGAGGTTGAAGCCCATCACGTACTCGATGTGCTGCCAGGCGCCGATGAGGGAGTCCCGGTTGCCGACCTTGGCGTTGCCCGCGACCGCGCCGACCTTGGGGTCGGCGAAGGGCTGGACGAGTTCGCGGACGGTCGCCGGCTCGAAGACCGTGTCGCCGTCCATCATCACGACGATGTCGTGGCCCGCGTTCGCCAGACCCCGGTTGAGGGCCGCGGGCTTGCCGGCGTTGGCCTGGCGTACGACGCGTACGTTCGGCACGTGCATGTCCTCGACGATGCGGGCGGTGCCGTCGGCCGATCCGTCGTCGATGACGATGATCTCGATGGGGTGCTCGCTCGCCATGAGGGAGGTCACGGTGTTCTCGATGCACTTGGCCTCGTTGTACGCCGGGACCAGCACCGTCACCGGTTCGGTGACCGGCGCCGCGCCCCAGCGGAAGTCCTTGCGGCGGACCCGGCGGGCGTGCAGCGCGGAGAGCAGGAGCATCATCCCGAAGCGGGTGAAGACCAGCACACCGATGATCGCGATGCCGACGACCAGGACGTCGGTGGTCTTCTCCGAGGCCTGCACCAGGAAGATCCAGGCCTTGCCCTTCCACAGGTCGAGGCCGGTCACCGGGGTGTTCGCGCTCGGCGCGTCGAGTGCCTCGGTGAGGTTCTGGAACTCGTAGCCCTGCCGCTGGAGCCGGGGCAGGAACTCGGCCAGTGCCTGCACGGTCTGATGGCGGTCGCCGCCCGAGTCGTGCATGAGGACGATGGCGCCCTTGCCGCCCTTGGGCGTGGCCCGCCGGATGATCTCGTCGACGCCCGGCTTCTGCCAGTCCTCGCTGTCGGTGTTGTTGACGACGGTGATGTAGCCGCGGGTTCCGACGTACTGCGTCACCGGCCAGGACTTGTCGTCCATGGCGTCGGCGAACGAGGAGTACGGCGGGCGGAACAGGGAGCTGCGGATGCCCGCCGCGCCCTCCAGTGCCAGCTGGTTCTGCGACAGTTCCCAGTCGATACGGCTCTTGGACTGGTACGACAGGTCGGGGTGGCTGAAGGTGTGCAGGCCGACCTCGTGGCCCTCCTTCACCATCCGTTCGATGAGCTCCGGGTGGCGCGAGGCCATGGTGCCGGTGACGAAGAAGACCGCGTGGGCGTGGTTCGCCTTGAGGACGTCCAGGACCTTGGGGGTCCAGGCCGGGTCCGGGCCGTCGTCGAAGGTGAGGACGAGACGGTGGTCCGGGACGCCGAGACTGGTCGTGCGTCCGCCTCGGGTGTCGATGACCGGGCCGCCGTCGAGGATCTCCTGCGGCACCTTGTCCGTGGCCGCCTCGGGCCGGACGCGGTGGTCCGCGAGGATCTCGCTGTGCACGTAGCCGCGCAGCATCAGCATGCCCATCATCGCGAGCAGGATGACGAGAGGCAGCAGGAAGCGCAGGGGAAGGCGGCGGCGCCGGGCGTCGCGGTTCCGGCGCGGGGCGGTGCCGGAGCCATGACGCGGCGTGCTGGGCGCGGGACCGTGGCGGCTGGTGCGGGACATCAGAGGAGGGTCTCCGGGAGCGAAGGGGAGAGGGAGTACGGGGAACTGAGGGGGCGGCTCGGCCGCCCGGACGCCGCGGACGGGTCCTCTACGAGCGCCGCCACCGCGCCGGGCGCGGTGGCGGATGCGTGTTTCCGCCCGGCGGGCGCGCGCCGGCGAAGGTCGCTCATTCGGTGCCGGTCCCCGCTCCGGTGGAGCCTGTGGTGCCCGTGCTCTCCGTGGGAGCGGCCGTGCTGCCGGGAGTGGTCGCCGGGGCGGAGGGCGTGGGCTGGCCGTCCGCGGAGGAGGTCGGTTCGGGGTCGGGGTCCGGGTTCTTGGTGGTGACGCCGGGATTCGGCTTCTTGGTCGGCGACGTGCTGGGCTCGGGGTCGCCGGAGGCGCCGGTGGCGGTGGCCTCGGCGGAGGCGCCGGCCGTGGCGGTCGAGCCGGGTGAGGGCGTCGTTCCGTCGGCGGCCGTGGCCACCGCTCCCGGTGCGGTGGCGGCGCCCGTGCCGGAGGGTTTCACCGACTGCGCGGGCAGCGGCGAGGTCTCGACCTGACCGGCGGGGGTGTCCTCCTCCTGGCCCGGAACCGGGAGCCAGGGTGCGTTCGAGTTGCCCGACAGGAGCGTGGCGACGATGACGACGGCGTAGACCGCGCAGGCCACGGCGACGAGCATGCCGAGGCGGCGGAAGCGGCGGCTGCGGCGGCCGGACTCGTCGACGAAGACGGGGCCGTCGGAGACGTCGGCGCTCGCCGGGACGTCCTTGCCCGGCACGTCGTCCGCCCTGCTCGCGCTGTCGAGCTGGATGGTGGTCTCGTGCCGGTCGTGGCCGACCGACGGTTCGCCGGAGTCCTCCCGGGAAGCGGGAAGCGGGCGGCCCGGGTCCGGCGCGACTCCGGGGAGCAGCTCGGTCGCCGGACCGTCGTCGAAGACCGGTCCGTCGTTGAAGAGGGGTCGTACCGGGACCGTACGGGTCAGGGACGACGCTCCCGCCGTCACCGTGCCTGCGGAGGCGGGCCACGCCCCCGGTTCCCGCTCGGACGCCGAGGCAGGCTCGGGACGCCGGCCGGACAGCACGTCCGTCTCCGTCACGCGACCGACGAGCAGTTCGGTCTCCGGCTCCGGGGTTCGCTCGGGACGCCCGCCGGCTGCTCGCTCGACGCGTCCCCCACGCTCAGGACTGATGCCAACTCCCATATCCGGCCACGAAATCGTTCTGCCGGCCTTCGGCCGGGAGATCGGTTTCCCGGCTTCTTTCCCAGGTGACGGATCGACTCCGCGTCCGTCCCGCCGACCGTTTTCCCGATCAGCCGGTTGGGCGTCTTTCCGCCAGTTCTCTACGCGCACGTGCATCCCCCCACGGGACTGTTCACGGGTGCGCGACGACTCCGGGCAAATAATCTCTATGCCGTCAGGACCGGGCCCCCACCCGGTCTGAGCGCCCCCCAATATCACACCGCGCCCGGACGAAAAATGTAGCGGCGGCGGGACTCGTGCGCTGACGCCTCATCCGCGTTTCATGAAAATGAGGGCGTCGGTGGCTGGAATCCACCCTCTCCGGGGACTCAGGAGCCACTTTTCGTCGCTTGCGAGTTCGACAGCAGCTCGTATTAGCGCATCAATTCCTGGATGAACGAGTCCCTTGCGCCACACCAGTGACACTGGCGAGAGGGGAACGGGGTCGATGAGGGGTCTCGACACCGAACCGGGCATGGCCGGAAACTCCACCACGGCCAGGACCGGAGTCCGCCACTTCGCCATGATCCGCCGGAATTCCTCGGGTCCGACCGCCACCGGTGCGGGTGATGCGAGTCGGATACCCCGTCCCTCGAACAGGTGACGCGCCAGATCGGTCCACTCCAGCGTCCGGGGGTTGCCCGCCCCCGCGTACACCGTCTCGCCCGCGAGCGCGGCCAGCGGCACCGCGTCCAGGGCGGCGAGGTGATGGTCCTCGGGCAGGACGACGGCCATCGGCTCGTAGCGCACGAGCCGCTGCTCCAGCCGGGCCCGCACGGCCGGGTCGAGTCCCGCGAACCGGCCGAACGACACGTCCAGGCGGCCGGCGAGCAGATCCGCCGCCGCACCGGTGAGCCCGGTCTCGTAACGCGCCATCAGTTCGCTGCCGGGGGCGAGTTCACGGGCCCGGTCGAGGATGCGGCTGGAGACCAGGCCGGGCGTGTTGACGTCGACGAGCAGCGGTCGCTCCTCGCCGCCGGGCCGTGCGAAGGCGTCCAGCAGAGCGTCGTGCGCCTCCAGCACGCGGCGCGCGTACGGCAGCAGCCGCTCGGCGTCCAGCGTCGGCGTCACCTGCCGGGTCGTCCGCACGAACAGCTCCGCCCCGAGCTCCCGCTCCAGCCGGCGGATGTCACGGCTCAGGGACTGCTGGGCGACGTACAGGCGGGCGGCGGCGCGGGTGAAGTGCAGTTCCTCGGCGACAGCGAGGAAGGCGCGCAGCAGACGGGGGTCCAGATGACCGGGAAAGGGCCGGTGATCGGGAAGGGGGCGTTGACCAGGCATCACGTGAACCTACAACCCAAGTGCGTCAATCGCGACGGAGTAGGTGTTGGACCGCCCCCGCCACGCCGGGCGACGGTTCACCCATGTCACCGTTGACCCCGTACCGCCGTCTCTTCGCGCTGCCCGGCACCCGCGCCTTCACCCTCGGCAACCTCGTGGCCCGGCTGCCCATGGGGATGTTCAGCGTGAGCGCGGTCGTCATGATCGCCGGGGCGCGGGGTTCGTACGCGCTCGCCGGTGCCGTCACGGCGACGGGTCTCGCCACGACGGCCGTGGTCGCCCCCTGGACCGCGCGGCTCGTCGACCGCCACGGACAGGCCCGGGTGGCCGTGCCCGCCACGGCCTTCTCGCTGCTCGGCGCGACGGGACTGGTGGCGTGCGTGCGCTTCGGCGCGCCCGACTGGACCCTGTTCGCCGCGTACGCCGCCACCGCCACGACCCCCAACACGGGCGGCATGTCCCGCGCGCGCTGGGCCCACCTCCTCGAAGGGGACGCGGCGGCGCTGCACACCGCGAACTCCTTCGAGCAGGCCGTGGACGAGCTGTGTTTCATGCTGGGCCCGGTGCTCGCGGCCTTCCTGTGCGGGACGGTCGCCCCGGAGGCGGGCATGCTCGTGGGGTCCGCGCTGCTGATGACGGGTGTTCTGCTCTTCACGGCACAGCGTTCGACGCAGCCGCCGCCCCGGCCGGTCACCGCGTCCGGGTCGCCCGTGCTCGCGCCCGGAATGCCCCCGCTGCTGCTCTCCTTCCTCGCCACCGGAGCGGTGTTCGGCGCGATGGAGGTGGCCACGATCGCGTTCGCGGACGAGCGGGGACACCGGTCGGCCGCGGGCGTGGTGCTCGCCCTCCAGGCCGCGGGGTCGTGCGTGGCGGGCCTGGTCTTCGGCGCGCTGCGGCGGGGCGCTCCGTCGCCCGGACGCACGGCTCCCGCCGACCGCGCGGCGGGTTCTGCCGGGTACGTCGAACCGTTCGACGCCGAGGCGCTCGCCGCGCGGCGGTACGCGGTGTGTGTCGGCGCCATGGCTGTTCTGCTGACGCTTCCGCTCCTCGCCGTCCGGCTCTCCGGCTCGCTCCCGGTTCTCGCGGGTGCGCTGCTCGTGGCCGGCATGGCGACCGCTCCGACCATGGTCACCGGCATGACTCTGGTCCAGCGGCGCACACCCGAGGGCCGGCTGAACGAGGGCATGACGCTCGCGGTGACCGGCCTGCTGGGCGGGATAGCCGGCGGCTCCGCGGCGGGCGGATGGATGGTGGAGCGCTGGTCGCCGGCCGCCGCGTACACGGTCCCGGTCGTGGCGGCGACGACCGCGCTGGTGATCGCCGCGCTGGCTGCGAGAACGGGTACGGCACGGCGCCGGGAGCTGCGCCTCGGACTCGACCCGGCGAACACCGCCTGAGCTCCGGGCCGGCACCGCCGCCGTCCGGCCCGTCGAACCCCTGTCCCGATTCCGGTTCAGCCCATTGACGTGTTCACGGCTCCCACCTACCTTCCCCCGTCGAAGCGCTTCGACGTCATGCATCGAAACGATTCGACGACGGTGCATGACGGCCCGATACCCATCCGACTCCTCTGGAGGCAGTGGATGCTGACGAAACGACGGCGTGGGGCGGCGGCGGTGGCGGTGGCCCTGGCGGGCGCCCTGCTGGCGACGTCCTGCGGCGGCTCGGACAGCGGTTCCCCGGACGGCAAGACACTGAAGCTGTGGCACTACGAAGGTCCGGACAGCGCGATGGGGGTGGCCTGGAAGGAGGCCATCAAGGAATTCGAAGCGCAACACCCGGGCGTGCAGGTGAAGTTCGAGGAGAAGGGCTTCGAGCAGATCCAGAAGACCGCGCCCATGGTCCTGAACTCGAACGACGCCCCCGACATCATGGAGTACAACAAGGGCAACGCGACCGCCGGACTCCTGTCCAAGCAGGGGCTGCTGACCGATCTCACGGCCGAGGCCACCCGGCGCGGCTGGGACAAGAAGCTCAGCGCCGGCGTGAGGACCACGAGCCAGTACGACACGAACGGCGTCATGGGCTCGGGCAAGTGGTACGGCGTGCCCAACTACGCCGAGTACACGATGGTCTTCTACAACAAGGACCTCTTCGAGAAGTACGGGATCGCGGAGCCGACCACGTACGACGAACTGGTCTCCGCGATGGACGCGTTCGCGGCGAAGGGCGTCACCCCGCTCGCCAACGCGGGCGCCGAGTACATGGCCCAGCAGTACCTCTACCAGCTCGCCCTCTCCAGGGCCGACCGCTCCTGGGTCGACACGTACGAGCTGTACAAGGGCAAGGCCGACTTCCACGACACGGCCTGGAGCTACGCGGCGGACACCTTCGCCGACTGGGTGAAGAAGGGGTACATCTCCAAGAAGTCCAGCGGCACGAAGGCCGAGGACGCGGGCGTGTCCTGGATCCAGGGCAAGTCGCCGATCCTCTTCTCCGGAAGCTGGTGGTACGGACGCTTCGAGTCGGAGGCCAAGTTCGACTGGGACTCCGGCCTGTTCCCGGGCTCGAACCTCACCCTGGGCTCCGGCGGCAACCTGTGGGTGGTCCCCAAGGGCGCCGAGAACAAGGAACTGGCCTACGACTTCATCGACATCACCATGTCGAAGAAGATCCAGAACCTGCTGGGCAACAAGGGCGGTGTCCCGGTGGCCGCGGACACCTCCGCGATCACCGACGCCAGGACCAAGACCCTGATAGCCGACTACAACACCCTCTCGGGGCGTGACGGGCTCGCCTTCTATCCGGACTGGCCGGTGGCGGGCTTCTACGACACCCTCGTCTCCGAGACGCAGAAGCTGATCACCGGCAGCGAGAAGCCCGACGCCTACCTGGACAACCTCCAGAAGGCGTACGACAAGGGCGTACCGCAGCGATGACGGTGACCGCCGAACGCGGCGGGCGGGTGACCGGCCGGCAGGCCGAGGCCGGTCACCCTCACCGTCCGCGCACCTCGTACGCACTGTTCCTGCTGCCCGGAGCGGTGGCCTTCACGGCCGTCATCGTCGTGCCGTTCCTGATGAACACCGGGCTCGGCTTCACCGACTGGCAGGGCGTCGGCACCCCTTCGTGGACCGGGCTCGCCAACTACCGTGCCCTGGTGGACGACAGCGAGTTCTGGGCGTCGTTCCGGCACAGCCTGTTCATGGTGCTGGCGATGGCCCTCCTCCCGACGGCGATCGGACTCGTCCTGGCCGCGGCCCTGTTCGACTACATCGGCAGGCATTTCGGCAGCAGGATCGTGGCGGTGCTGCGGGCCTGCTACTACCTCCCCCAGGTACTGCCGATCGCGGTCGCCGGAATCGTGTGGAGCTGGATCCTCGCCCCCGACAACGGCTCGCTCAACGCGCTGCTCAAGGCCGCCGGTCTCGGCTCCTGGCAGCAGGACTGGCTCGGTGACCCGGACTTCGCGCTGTACAGCGTGATGGGGGTGATGGTCTGGGTGCAGCTCGGCTTCCCGCTGGTGGTCTTCATGGCGGGTCTCCAGCGCGTCGACCCGGAACTGCACGAGGCGGCCGAACTGGACGGCGCGGGCTGGTGGCGGCGGTTCTGGCACATCACGCTGCCGCAGATCCGCCCGGAGATCTCGGTCGTCCTGCTGTGGTGCACGATCGCCGCGCTGAAGGTGTTCGGGGCGGTCTACGTCCTGACGAAGGGCGGTCCGGGCGGAGCCACCGACGTGCCGTCGTACTTCTCCTTCGCGACCTTCTTCGAGAAGACCCAGGTCGGCTACGGCGCGGCCGTCTCCACCGTCCTGACCGTGATCATCCTGGCGCTGGCGCTGGTCGGGCTGAGGTTCCAGACCCGCGCCGAGGACGCCGAGGAAGGGGTCCGCGCATGACCGCCCTCCGCCGCTACCCGGTGCTCGTGGCGCTCGTCATCGGCGCCCTGTTCATGGTGCTGCCCTTCGCCGTGGTCGCCCTCAACGCGGTCAAGTCGCCCGCCGAGTACTCCGCGCACGGCCCCCTCAGCCTTCCGCGCGGCCTCTACCTCGACGGTCTCAGGGACTTCTGGCAACGTGTCGACTTCGGGCGGAAACTCCTCAACTCGGTCCTGATCTCCGGGTCGGTGGCGGCCCTGGCGGCCGTCCTGTCGGTCCTCAACGCGTACGCCATCGGCATCGGCCGGATCAGGGGCCGCACCTGGGTGCTCGCCTTCTTCGTCCTCGCCAACACACTGCCGCAGGAGGCGCTGGTCTACCCGCTCTACTACCTGAGCAAGCAGGCCGGCCTCTACGACACCAGGCTCAGCGTGATCATCGTGTTCGCGGTGATCCAGACGGCCTTCGGCACCTATCTCCTCTCCGCCGTCCTCGGGCGGTTCCCGCGCGAGATCATCGAGGCCGCTCGCATCGACGGGGCGAACCGGTGGCAGGTGCTGTGGCGGATCGTCGTCCCGGTCAGCCGCCCCACGATCGGTGTGCTGCTCGTCTTCTTCTTCGTCTGGACGTGGAACGAGTTCCTGCTCCCGCTGGTCATGCTGATCTCCAACGACAACCAGACCGTGTCGGTGGCCCTCGGCGTCCTCCAGGGACAGCGTCTGATGGACGCCACGATGACGAACGCGGCGGCCCTGCTGGGCGTGCTGCCCGCCGTCGTCTTCTTCCTCGTCTTCCAGCGGACCCTCACCCGCGGCATCGCCGTCGGCGCAGTGAAGTAAGGGGTAAGACAGTGAAGTTCACGGACGGCTACTGGCTGCTGCGCGAGGGCGTCACCGCGGCCCATCCGGTCGAGGTCCTCGATGTGACCTCGGGCCCCGGCGGCCTGGAGATCCACGCGCCGACACAGCCCATCCGGCACCGCGGGGACCTGCTGAAGGGACCGGTCGTGACGATCAGCGCCCACGCGCCGATGCCCGACGTCATCGGCGTCACGTTCACCCACTTCCAGGGCGAGGAACCCCGGGGCCCCCGGTTCGAGCTGCGCGAAACGGAGTTCACACCGCACACGGAGTACGACGACAGCCACGCGACCCTGACCTCGGGCGCCCTGTCCGTCCGGGTCGCCCGCACCACTCCCTGGCACATCGACTTCCTCGCGCACGGCCGCGTCCTCACCAGCAGCGGCCCCAAGGGCATGGGCATCATGCGGGACACGACCGGCGCCCACTATCTGCGCGAGCAGCTGGACCTCGGCGTCGGCACCCAGGTCTACGGCCTCGGCGAGCGGTTCGGGCCGCTCGTCAAGAACGGCCAGGTCGTGGACATGTGGAACGCCGACGGCGGGACCGCCACCGAACAGGCCTACAAGAACGTGCCGTTCTATCTGACGGACGCGGGCTACGGTGTCTTCGTCGACCATCCGGGCCGGGTCTCCTTCGAGGTCGGCTCGGAGGCGGTCTCCCGGGTCCAGTTCAGCGCCGAGGCCCAGCAGTTGACGTACTACGTCATCCACGGCCCGACCCCGAAGGACATCCTGCGCAAGTACACGGCGCTCACCGGTCGACCGGCCCTGCCGCCCGCGTGGTCCTTCGGCCTGTGGCTGTCGACGTCGTTCACCACCTCCTACGACGAGGACACCGTCACCTCCTTCATCGACGGCATGCGGGAACGCGAACTGCCGCTGTCCGTCTTCCACTTCGACTGCTTCTGGATGCGCGAGTTCAACTGGTGCGACTTCCGGTGGGACCCACGGGTGTTCCCCGACCCGGAGGGAATGCTGACGCGGCTGAAGGACAAGGGGCTGCGGATCTGCGTCTGGATCAACCCGTACATCGCGCAGCGCTCACCGCTGTTCGCGGAGGGGCGGGCCCTCGGACATCTGCTGCGGCGGCCGGACGGAAGCGTGTGGCAGTGGGACCTGTGGCAGCCGGGCATGGCGCTGGTCGACTTCACCAGCCCGGCCGCCCGGGACTGGTACGCCGGGAAGCTGGAGGCGCTGCTGGAGCAGGGCGTCGACTGCTTCAAGACGGACTTCGGCGAGCGGGTCCCGGTGGACGTGGCCTACGCCGACGGCGCCGACCCGGAGCGGATGCACAACTACTACACGTACCTCTACAACCAGACCGTGTTCGAGGTGCTCCGCAAACACCGGGGGGAGCAGGAGGCCGTCGTCTTCGCCCGTTCGGCGACCGCGGGGAGCCAGCGGTTCCCGGTGCACTGGGGCGGCGACTGCGAGGCGACGTACGCGTCGATGGCCGAGTCGCTGCGCGGCGGGCTCAGTCTCGGCATGTCGGGGTTCGGGTTCTGGAGCCACGACATCGGCGGCTTCGAGGGGACACCGACACCCGCCCTGTTCAAGCGGTGGATCGCCTTCGGGCTGCTGTCCTCGCACAGCCGGCTGCACGGCTCGTCCTCGTACCGCGTGCCCTGGCTGTTCGACGAGGAGGCCGTGGACGTCCTTCGGCTCTTCACCCGGCTCAAGCTCGGTCTCATGCCGTATCTGTACGAGGCCGCCCGCACCGCCCACGCGGAGGGGGTGCCGATGATGCGGGCCATGGTCCTGGAGTTCCCGGACGATCCGGGGTGCGCGCATCTGGAACGGCAGTACATGCTCGGTCCGGATCTGCTCGTCGCGCCCGTCTTCAGCGACGAGGGGGACGTCTCGTACTACGTGCCCGAGGGCACCTGGACCCCCTACCTCGGCGGACCGCCGGTGACCGGACCGCGCTGGGTGCGCGAGCGGCACGGGTTCCTGAGCGTGCCGCTGCTGGTGCGGCCTGGCGCGGTGATCCCGGTAGGCGCGGTGGACGACCGCCCCGAGTACGACCACGCCGACGGGGTCACCCTGCGCGCGTACGGCCTGAAGCGGGGTGCGCGGGTGACGGTGCCGGTCGGCCCGGTCATCTTCACCGTCGTGCGCGAGGGGAACACCCTGCGCGCGTCCTGCAGCGACCCGTCCGCGCCCTGGGGGCTGGCCGCGGACGGACGCGAGGTCCGGGCCCGCGCCGGGACGGGCTTCCTCTCCGTCGAGCTGGAGTCCGAGTGATGGTCAAGATCACCGATGTGGCGCGGCACGCCGGGGTGTCCCCGAGCACCGTCTCCTACGCCCTCAGCGGCAAGCGGCCGATCTCCGAGGCGACCCGGCAGCGCGTCGAGGAGAGCATCCGCCGGCTGGGCTACCGGCCCCACGCGGGGGCCAGGGCGCTGGCCAGCAGCCGGTCGAACGTCCTGGCGCTGGTCGTGCCGCTGCGGACGGGCATCCATGTGCCGGTGGTGATGCAGTTCGCGGTGTCGGTGGTGACGGCGGCCCGGCTGCACGACCACGACGTCCTGCTGCTCACCCAGGAGGAGGGCGAGGAGGGACTGCGCCGGGTCGCGGACACCGCGCTGGTGGACGCGCTGATCGTGATGGACGTCCAGCTCCACGATCCCCGGCTGCCGTCGCTGCGCGCGCTGGACCGGCCGTCGGTGCTCATCGGCTTCCCGGCCGCCCCCGACGGGCTCACCTGCATCGACCTGGACTTCAAGGCGGCCGGTGAGCTGTGCGTGGAGCGGCTCGCGGGGCTCGGGCACCGGGTCGTCGCGCTGGTCGGCTCGCCGCCGGAGGTGTACGTGCGGGGCACGGCGTTCGCGCAGCGGGTGGTGCAGGGGTTCACGGCCGCCGCCGACCGGAACGGCCTGGCCTCGTCCGTCCACCCCTGTGAGGCCTCGCCCGCCGCCGCACGCCGGGTGGCCGAGCAACTCCTGCGCGAACAGCCCGCGTTGACCGGTGTCGTGGTGCACAACGAGCCGGTTCTGGAACCGTTGATCGAGGCCTTCGAACAGCTCGGTCTGCGGGTTCCGGCGGATCTGTCCGTCACCGCGATCTGTCCGGACGAGCTCGCCGGGAGTCTGCGTGTCCCGGTCACCTCGATCGCCCTGCCGTCCGCCGAAGTGGGCGCGCGGGCGGTCGACCTCCTGATGAGAAAGCTGAACGGCACACCCTGCCCCGAGGCGACCCTGCTCACCCCCAGGATGACGGAGCGCGCCAGCACGGCACCCCGCACGCTGAATTCCTGACGACACGACGAAGGCCCCGCTGCCGGAGCAGCGGGGCCTTCGTCACGATATTCAGTTAAAACATGGGATGAGTGGAGATGGCGGGAATCGAACCCGCGTCCAACGGTGCAAAATCAGGGCTTCTCCGTGTGCAGTTCGCTGCGATTTTCTCAGCCCCGGCGATCACGCGAACAAGTCGCCGACGGGCTCAGTCACTGTTTGATTTCCCACCGAACCCCGTGACCGGGCTCGGTGGTTTAGTCCCCTAGATTATGCCAGGATCCGGGTCGGGAACACTCCCGGGCTGACACCCATTAAGGGTCCCTCACTCACTGCTTATTAGGCAGCGAGGGCGAAGGACTGGGAATCGCTCTTGGAATTGGCGATTATTTTTTGCGACATATGGTTTACGAGATCATTGCCGCTTCCTCGACACGCTTCCCCTGCTTCAACAGCCGCTGTCGAAACCGATCATCCCCATGTTGATTTTTCAAAGCTCGGCCCCTCCGAGGAGGAACCCCGCACCCGCTGTGAGGTGCATTGCCATCCTACGTGACCAACGCACGACGGTGCCAGCCTATTCCGCGGGCCCCGCCCGCCGTGCCGCCCGGCCTTCCCGGGCGTCGCTCGCCTGGCCGCCCGGCGCCCTACTCGCCGCGCTGCTTCCGCTTGGCCGCCGCGATCACGCGGTCCGACTCGCGCCGGTCCTGCTTCTCGCGCAGGGTCTGCCTCTTGTCGTACTCCTTCTTGCCCCGGGCGAGCGCGATCTCCGCCTTCGCCCGGCCGTCCTTGAAGTACAGGGCGAGCGGGACGATCGTGTGACCCGTCTCCTGGGTCTTCGCCTCCAGCTTGTCGATCTCCTCGCGGTGCAGGAGGAGCTTGCGCTTGCGGCGCACGGTGTGGTTGGTCCAGGTGCCCTGGCTGTACTCCGGGATGTGGGCGTTGTGCAGCCACGCCTCGTTCCCGTCGATCTGGACGAAGCCGTCCGCCAGCGAGGCGCGGCCCTGGCGCAGCGACTTGACCTCGGTGCCGGTCAGGACGAGCCCGGCCTCGTAGGTGTCGATGATCGCGTAGTCGTGCCGCGCCTTCTTGTTCTGCGCGACGATCTTGCGCTTGCCGTCCTTGACCTTGCCGGAGGCCTGGCCGCCCTGCTTGGGCTGGGACTCCTTCGGTACGTACATTCCCTTGCTCATAGTGCTGGCCATTTTCGCACTACAGGGGGGCTCGGGGGAAAGCCGATTACCGGGTCCGCGGTCCGCGGGTCAGGGAAGGTCCCCGAGACCGCTCACTACGGTCTCGGCGCGCTTCAGCGGCTCCTTGTCCGCCTCCAGGTCGGGGGTGATGCCCCGGCCGTCGACGGAGCGGCCCGCGGGGGTGCGGTAGTGGCCGACGGTCAGCTCGGCGACGGAGCCGTCGGGCAGCCGGCTCGGCATCTGCACCGAGCCCTTGCCGAAGGTCCTGGAACCCACGACGACCGCGCGCCCGCGGTCCTGGAGGGCCCCGGTGAGCAGCTCGGCCGCGCTCATCGTGCCGCCGTCCACGAGCGTGACCAGGGGTCTGGCGGTGTCGCCGCCGGCGTCCGCGTGCAGGGCGCGCTGGGCGCCGTTCACGTCGTACGTGGCCACGAGGCCGCCGTCGAGGAAGGCCGAGGCGGTGGTGACGGCCTCGGCGACCAGGCCGCCGGAGTTGCCGCGCAGGTCGAGGACGATCCCGGCCCGGGCCGGTGCCCTGCCGACGGCGGTCCGTACGGCGTCGCCCACGCCCTTGGTGAAGGCGTCGACCTTGATCAGGGTGACCCGGCCGGGAAGGCTGCTGACGGTCACGGAGTCCGTGGAGAGTCTGGCGCGGCGCAGGGTCCGGCTCCACGACTGCGTGCCGCGCTCCAGCCCGAGGGAGACCTTCGTGCCGGCGGTCGCCGCGTCGGCGTCGCCGCGCAGTAACGAGACCACCTCGGTGACCGGCCGGCCGTCCACCTTCGCGCCGTCGACGGTGCGCAGCAGGTCGCCCTTGCGGATGCCCGCGGCGGCGGCGGGTGAGCCGGCGCTGACGCGGGTGACCTCGATCCGCCCGTCGCTCTCGCGGCGGGCCCACAGGCCGACACCGGTGTACTGGCCGTCCAGGGCCTCCTCGAACTCCTCGTACTCGCCCTGGGAGTAGACGGCGCCCCAGCGGTCTCCGCTGCGGCTGACGGCCCGTTCGGCGGCCTCCATGGGGGATTTGCCGTCGGCCATCGCCTCGGCGGCGGCCTGGGTGACCTCGTCGTGACGGCGCGCCGAGGCCGAACCGGGCGTCGGGTCAGTGGTCTTCCGGACGGAGTCGGAGAACGATCCGGTGGCCGCACCGGCGACGAGGACACTCGCGAACACCAATGTCAGGGCCGCCCCGCGGCGGATGCGGCGGGGCTCGCAGAACAGGTCACGGCCTGACATGCCGGTGAGTCTAGGACAACGCGAAGGGCCGCACCGCCGGTTGACGGTACGGCCCTCTTGGGATGCGTCACACCTTCAGGTACTTGCGCAATGCGAAGAACGCGGCCAGCGCGGGCATCAGCAGGCTCGTCGCGAGGATGAGCGGGAGCTTGGTCAACACGGCGTCCCAGCCGATGAAGTTGATCAGGTTGAGCTTCTCGGACAGCGCCAGGCCGTGGTCGATGATGAAGTACCGGGCGATCAGCAGGAAACCGCAGGCGACACCGCCGCCGATGAGTCCGGCGACCGCGGCCTCCGCGATGAACGGCGCCTGGATGTAGAAGCCGGAGGCGCCGACGAGCCGCATGATGCCGGTCTCGCGCCGCCGGCTGAACGCCGAGACGCGCACCGTGTTGACGATCAGCATCAGGGCGACGACGAGCATCATCGCCATCACCGCGCGCGCGGCCCAGTTCATGCCGTTGAGCAGCCCGAACAGGTTGTCCAGGATGCCCTTCTGGTCCTGGACGGACTGCACGCCGTCCCGGCCGTCGAAGGCGGTCGCGATGACCTGGTACTTCTCCGGGTCCTTCAGCTTGATCCGGTACGACTCCTGCATCTGGTCCGGCGTGAGGGAGCTGGCCAGCGGGGAGTCGCCGAACTGCTCCTTGTAGTGCTTGTACGCCGCGTCCGAGGACTCGTAGGTGACCTTCTGGACGACCGTGGACATCTTGCCCAGGTCGGCGACGATCTGCTTCTTCTGGTCACTGGTCACCGCGCCCCTGGCGCAGTGCGGGTCGGACTCGGCGTCGCTCTTGTTGCAGAGGAAGATCGAGACGTTGACCTTGTCGTACCAGTAGCCCTTCATGGTGTTCACCTGGTCGCTCATCAGGAGCGAGCCGCCGAACAGGGCGAGCGAGAGGGCGACCGAGACGACGACCGCGAAGGTCATGGTCAGGTTGCGTCGGAGACCGACACCGATCTCCGACAGAACGAACTGCGCGCGCATGGCGTCTTCCTCAGACCTTTCCGTGGACGATGATCAGTGCTGGTAGCCGTAGACGCCGCGCGCCTGGTCGCGGACGAGACGGCCCTTCTCCAGCTCGATGACGCGCTTGCGCATCTGGTCCACGATGTTCTGGTCGTGCGTCGCCATCAGGACCGTGGTGCCCGTCCGGTTGATCCGGTCGAGCAGTTTCATGATGCCCACGGAGGTCTGTGGGTCGAGGTTTCCGGTCGGCTCGTCGGCGATGAGGAGCTTGGGCCGGTTCACGAAGGCTCTCGCGATGGCCACACGCTGCTGCTCACCACCGGACAGCTCGCCGGGCATCCGGTCCTCCTTGCCGCCCAGGCCGACGAGGTCGAGCACCTGGGGCACGGACTTGCGGATCTCGCCGCGGGACTTGCCGATGACCTCCTGGGCGAAGGCCACGTTCTCGGCGACCGTCTTGTTGGGCAGGAGACGGAAGTCCTGGAACACGGTCCCCAGCTGGCGGCGCATCTGCGGCACCTTCCAGTTGGAGAGGCGCGCGAGGTCCTTGCCCAGGACGTGCACCTGGCCTTGGCTGGTCCGCTCCTCGCGGAGGATCAGCCGCAGGAAGGTGGACTTTCCGGAGCCGGAGGACCCCACGAGGAACACGAATTCTCCGCGCTCGACCTCCAGGGAGACATCCCTGAGAGCGGGGCGGGTCTGCTTGGGGTAGACCTTGGAGACATTGTCGAATCGGATCACAGGTGCACCACGGGTCGCCGGGGGTAGGTGTGCGTGACCATACGCGAACCGGGTGTACGAGCGCAGTCGGCGTACGGGGTTGCGTACGGCTTGCACGATTTGTCACGGATCCGAGACGCGATTCACACCCGGCCGGACGGGCTGAGAGTACTCCGGGCGGGGCAGGACAAGGGGGGCCGCGCCGAATTCCGCGGAACCTGGCACAGTGGTAGGGGAACGGTTGCGTTCGCCGCAGCGTTAACAGAGCGATGTGTACGCGTGAGTGCTGCGTACGCGGAGACGTCGCAAGGAGGGCCGGCGCATGACGTACGACCGACTGGTATGCGCTAACTGCGCGGCACCCGTCAGCGAGGGCCGCTGCCGCGTCTGCCGCGCGAACCGGGAGCGGCTCCAGCAGGAGAGCCCCTTCGCGGGACTCAACCCCATGGCACTGATCGCCCTGCTCGCGGTACTGATCGCGGCACTGGCACTGGTGGCCCACCAGACGGTGTGAGAGCCGCCGGGACGGTCCGGCACGGCCGCCGTCACACCTGACACGGGAAGGGCCCGGAGCGAGCTGCTCCGGGCCCTTCGTCGCACGGGCGCGTGTCAGACGGCGGCACCGCCGCGGCCGCCGGCGAGACGCGGCATCAGACGGAAGCCGATACCACCGGCGATCATCGTGGCGGCACCGATGAGCAGGAACGTGGTCTGACCGGCACCGGTCTCGGCCAGCGCGCCGTCCTTGCCCTGGGCCTGGGTGTCCGAACCGGTGTCGGTGAGGGCGGAGGAGCCCTCCTCCTGGGCGCTGGATCCACCGTTGGGGTCGGCGTCGTTGCCGCCGCCACCGGTGCCGCCCGTGCCGTTCTCCGCCGGGGCGGAGCTGCTGCCGGTGCCGGGTTCCTCGGTCGGGTCCGGGTCCTCGGTCGGCTCGGTCGCGGTCGGGGCCGGCTCGGTGGGCTCGGTCTCCGTGGGCGCCGGCTCGGTGGGCTCGGGCTCGGTCGGCGCCGGGTCCGTAGGCGCCGGGTCCGTCGGGGCCGGGTCCGTCGGGGCCGGGTCCGTCGGGATGCCGGTCGGGTCCGGGGTCGGGTCGGCGGTGGTCGCCGTGAGACCGACATTGAGGTCGAGCGCCGAGGCGGCACCAGCCGCCGTCAGTGAGGCACCGGCGGCGATCACCGCGCCGGCGGCTATCCGCGCCGCGCGGATCCGCGTCTTCTTGGTCATGTTCCTGCTACCCCCAGTAGCTGATCGTCAATGGAGCAGCGCCCGGAGCCACGGCGTCACAGGAGATTGCGTTCGACCCCCCGGTTCACATGCGCCCCGGTGATACGCATGCCACCCGTCACCCTTCCCAGTTTTCAAAGCAGCGTCAAGGTCGTTGCGTACGCGATGTCCGGAACACCATCGTTTGCCTGGCCTGAGGACATGTGACTGTGACGGAAAACCCATACAGCCCATACAAACGAAGGCAACTGCCGCCCGGTGGGCGGCAGTTGCCTTGTCGACAAAGAGATTTCAGCGGGGGCGGAGAACGTCCGCCCGCACCGCTTCTGTCGTGTGCTTACTTCTCCTGCTGCTTGCGCCAGCGAATTCCGGCCTCCAGGAAGCCGTCGATCTCGCCGCCGAACACGGCCTCGGGGTTGCCGACTTCGAACTCCGTGCGCAGGTCCTTGACCATCTGGTACGGGTGCAGGACGTACGAACGCATCTGGTTTCCCCAGGAGTTGCCGCCGTCGCCCTTGAGGGCGTCCATCGCGGCCTGTTCCTCCTGCCGGCGCCGCTCCAGAAGCTTGGCCTGCAGAACGTTCATGGCCGAGGCCTTGTTCTGGATCTGCGACCGCTCGTTCTGGCACGAGACGACGATGCCGGTGGCGAGGTGGGTCAGGCGCACCGCGGAGTCGGTGGTGTTGACGCCCTGGCCGCCGGGGCCGGACGAGCGGTACACGTCGATCCGGAGCTCGGACTCGTCGATCTCGATGTGGTCGGTCTGCTCGACGACCGGCAGGATCTCGACACCGGCGAAGGAGGTCTGGCGGCGCCCCTGGTTGTCGAACGGCGAGATGCGCACCAGGCGGTGCGTGCCCTGCTCCACGGAGAGCGTGCCGTACGCGTACGGCACGTGGACGGCGAAGGTGGTGGACTTGATGCCCGCCTCTTCCGCGTACGAGGTCTCGTAGAGCTCCGTCTTGTAGCCGTGGCGCTCGGCCCAGCGCAGGTACATGCGCTGGAGCTTCTCGGCGAAGTCGGAGGCGTCGACGCCTCCGGCCTCGGCACGGATGGTGACGACGGCCTCACGGGAGTCGTACTCGCCGGACAGGAGGGTACGCACCTCCATCTCGTCCAGCGCCTTCTTGACGGCGACGAGCTCGGTGTCGGCCTCGGCGCGGGTGTCCGGGTCGTCCTCCTCCTCGGCCATCTCGAAGAGCACGCTCAGATCGTCGATACGCCCGCGGAGCGCCTCGGCCTTCCTGACCTCCGCTTGGAGGTGGCTCAGCTTGCTGGTGATCTTCTGCGCCTCGTCCGGGTCGTCCCACAGGGACGGCGCGGCCGCCTGCTCCTCGAGCACGGCGACATCTGCCCTCAGCTTGTCGAGGTCCAGGACGGCCTCGATCGACTCCATGGTCGAGGAGAGGGACTTGAGCTCTTCGGATACATCGACGACTGCCACGCCTCCAGCGTAACGGTTACGGCAACCGGGCCCGCCCCTCGTCCCCGGGGGACCCCCGGCCAGGGACCGGAAGCCCCGAAAACGTGTCTCGCCCCCTCCGCCCCTGCCCGTCCCGTATCCGGGGGCTGCCGCCCCCGGACCCCCGCTTCGGCCCGAACGGCCTCGTCCTCGATCGTCGGACGGGCCGAGAATCAGCCCCTCCGGCGTTTGAGGAGCGGGGTCTGGGGCGGAGGCCCCAGGTACGGGACGGACAGGGGCGGAGGGGGCGGAAGAAGGCCTTTCCCGGCGCACCGGCCGGGGGTCAGGGCGAGGCCGGGGCCGAATTCTTCGTGTCCTGGGGGGCCGCGTCGTCGTCGCCGGAGGTGGCGAGCCAGGTACCGACGCCCACCGCGGCCACGAGGGCGACCGCCGCCGCCCCCAGGGTGATCCGCCGCCGCCGGGCGGAGGCACGGTGCCGGGCGGAACCGGGACGGGGCGCGCCCGCGGCCCGGGGCACGCGAGCCGTCCCCCGGGCCCCGCCGGCCAGCTCGTCGGGTGCCGGTACCCGCATCGAGGTGTGGGTGTCCCGGTTCGAGTCCGGCGCGGCCCCCGGCACGAGGGGCACGGCCCCGCGCCGCTCGCGCGCCGCGGCGGGCGCCGACGGCTCCGCGCTCTCCTCGTACTCCTCGTCCCCGTCCGCGGAGTCCGCGTCCGGGGAGTCCACGTCCAGCGGCGGCATCCCGGCCAGCAGCGGGAGCTGCTCCCGCAGCCGCGCGCCCAGCTCGGAGGCCCGCAGCCGGGACGCGGGCGCCTTGGCCAGACACTGCACGAGCAGCTGCCAGAGCTCGTCCGGGATGCCCGGGAGCGGGACCACCGTCTCGGTGACATGGCGGCGCAGGACCGCGCCGGGGTGTCCGCCCCCGAAAGGCGTGAAGCCGGCGAGCAGCTCGTAGAGCACGGTCGCCAGCGCGTAGATGTCGACGGCGGCGCGCGGCGGCAGGCCCTCGACGATCTCGGGCGCGAGGTAGTCCGGCGTACCGATGATCTTCGTGACCCGGGTCCGGCGCGGCGAGTCGATGAGCTTGGCCACTCCGAAGTCGGTCAGGAGGGCCGGATGGGAGCCGCCGGGGCCGAGCGGGCCCTGCATGTCGAGCAGGACGTTCTCGGGCTTCACATCGCGATGGACGACCCCGGCGGCGTGCGCGGCGGCGAGTCCGTCCGCCACGTCGGCGACGATCGCGACCGCGGCCTCCGGGGCGAGCCTGCGCTCCCGGTCGAGCCGGGTGCGCAGGTCGGTGCCCCGGACGAGGTCCATGACGAGGGCGAGGTCGTTGCCGTCCACCACCAGGTCGCGCACCGCCACCACGTGGGGGTGGTCGAGGCCGAGCAGCGCGGTGCGCTCCTGCACGAAGCGCCCCACCAGTTCCTGGTCGGACGCGAGGTCCTCGCGCAGCAGCTTGATGGCGACGGGGCCCTCGGGCCCCTCGCCCAGCCACACCGTGCCGGCGCTCCCCCGCCCCAGGATCTGGTGCGCGGTGTACCTGCTGCCGATCTTGCGTGCCAAGACTGCTCCTACAGACGCGTGTTGCCGCTTAAAGTACGCGCCCGCGGAGCCAACCTTCACTCCCGAGACCGAAATCACCCGTCAGATGTCGACAAGTCCCCAGAGTCGGCTGCCCGGGGGTGCCCGGATCAGTTGCCCGAGCCGCCCGAGGGGTCCTTCGAGCCGAGATCCCCGATCCAGTTGCTGACTTGGTCGTACCGGTAGGTCAGCTCGTCCCAGAAACCCCTGGTGGAGTGGATCCAGTCCTGGAGGGGACTGAATTCCCAGATCAGCCAGCCGGCCACGAAGAAGATGACGATCGTGAACAGGCACCCCTTGAGGCAGCCGAGTCCCGGGATCTTCATGGGGTTGGCGCTGCCCTGGCGGGGCTCGCGCTGCTGGCGGGGGGCGGGCTGCTGCGGCCGCTGCGGCTCCGGCGCGTAGCGCTGCGGCTGGGGCTGCTGCTGGGGCGCGGGGGCGTAGCGCTGCGGCTGCTGCGGCTGCTGGTGCTGCGGCTGCCGGCCCTGCTGCGGATAGCCGTATCCGGGCGGCGGCTGCTGGCCCTGCTGCGGACGCTGCCGCTGGGGCTGCTGGGGCTGCTGCGGTCGGGCGACCTGGCGCTGCGGGCGGTGGCGCAGCGGGTCCTCGTTCGGGTCGAGGTACTGGACCTGCGTCTGTTCGTTGCGGTCGCGGGCCGCGCGCATCTGGTTCTGCCAGGGGTGCGGGTCCTCGCCCTGGCCGGGCTGTCCGCCCGGCTGGTTCTGGGGCACGGGCGGCAGCACGGCGGTCGGGTCGGCCGCGCCGGCGGTGTGCGGCAGCACGCTGGTGGCGCCGTACGGGTCGTAGGAGCCCGCTCCCTGCGGCAGCACCTGTGTGGCGTCGGCCGCGCCGGGGATGTCCGGGACGTGGGCCGGGGCCGGGTCGGGGGCGAGCAGGGCGCCCACGCCCTCGGCGGCGGCGATCTGCGCCGGTGAGGCGTGCACCCCGATGCCCGAGGCGACGGCACGCAGTCCGCGCGCGAGGTTCTCGGCGCTGGGCCGTTCGTCCGGGTTCTTGCGCAGGCAGCGCTCTATGACGGTCCACAGCGGGTCCGGGACGGTCGAGGGGCGGCGCGGTTCGGCGCTCAGGTGCTGGTGCAGCACTTCGAGGGCGGACCCGCCGGCGAACGGCGGCCGCCCGGTGACCAGCTCGTACATCAGGATGCCGGCGCCGTAGATGTCGACGGCGGACGTCTGGGGGCGTCCCTCGGCGGACTCCGGGGCGACATACGCGGGCGTGCCGACGAATTCGTGGGTCCGGGTGAGGCCGGGGGAATCGGCGAGCCGCGCGATGCCGAAGTCGGTCAGCATCGGGTGCATCTGGCCGGCGTCCTGCTTGAGCAGGACGTTCGCGGGCTTCAGGTCGCGGTGCACGACGCCGTCGGCGTGGCTGGCGGCGAGCGCGTCGGCGATCTGGGCGGTGAGCAGCGAGGCCGCGACGGGCGAGAACGGCCCGTTCTCGCGCAGGTAGCGGTGCAGGTCGGGGCCGTCGACCAGGTCCATGACGAGGGCGAGGAGATCGCCTTCGACGACGAGGTCGCGCACCCGCACGATGTTCGGGTGGGTCAGGCGCAGCAGCACCGACCGCTCGCGGAGGAACCGCATCACGATGTCGGCGTCGCTCGCGAGCTCTTCCTTCAGGACCTTGATCGCCACGGTCTCGCCGGGCTGCCCGGCGACGGCCGCCTCGGCGCCCGCGGTCTCCCGCTGGCGGGCTCGCCAGACCGTGCCTGTGGCGCCGCGCCCCAGCGGCTCCTCAAGGAGGTACTTGCTCCCTACCGGCCGCACGTCATGCGCTCCCTGTTGCTTGCTTGCCTGGTCCGTCCACCGTGATCACCGTGGTACAGGAGTTTCCGACCCACTCTAGTGCCGCCCTGCCTGGCGAAGGGCTGTCCCGCCCGTGTGCTTTCCCATAGGTCCCGTGCGCACCTGTGGTTCGCATAAGCGCTTACGTAGGCGCTCCCGTCCACGTTCGACGGAAAGTCGACGGAAAGTCGCTCGCACGTGTTCGACGGAAAGACGCTCACTCCGGTCGCTTGGTTGCCGCGACGGGCCGTGAGCGATCTCAAGCCGACATCGGGCGGGCACTGGTCAGGAACTTTTACGGGCAGAGCCGACCAATCAAGATCACTTACGGGTGGGGGGCGGGCGTGTTGTCGGCGGCAGGTGCGAGGATGCCTCCAGTTACTGGCCGACGTGCCCGTGCGCGGTGGGGGGATCTGCGGTGGGGGACCGCAGCGCAGCCTCGTCCTCGTCGCGGACACCTGCGCGGAAGGGACCCCTGACGGCGATGCAGATCCGGCTGACCGTCGTAGACCCGCTGGGCCCGCCCTCGGAGCCGCGGGGGCGAGCCACGGCCTGCGATGTGCTGGTGACCGCGCCCGCCGGGACGGCGCTGGCCGCGGTCGCGTCGGGGCTGGCCGCGGCGGTCGGGGGAAGCGGGGGCACCTCCCAGGGGGAGCGGGGCCGTGAGTCCGGCGGGGGCCAGATCGTGCTCTACGCGGGCGCGGAGCGGCTCGACGCCCAGCGCTGCACGCTCGGCGAGCCGCCGCTGACCGACGGCGCCGTGCTCTGTCTGGGCGCGCCCGCCGAGCCGGGTCCCGACCTGGACGACGTCTCGGCCCAGCTCCATGTGATCGCGGGGCCCGACGCCGGAGGCGTCCACCTGCTGCACGGAGGCCAGATCCGCATCGGCCGCTCCGCGGACGCCGACGTGCCCCTGGACGACCCCGACGTGTCCCGCCTGCACTGCGCGGTCACCGTCACTCCCGACGGCCGTGTCTCGGTCGCCGACATCGGCTCCACGAACGGCACGACGCTCGACGGCTCCCGCGTCGGCAGCCGCCCCGTCCCCTTCGCCGCGGGCGCGCTGCTGCGCGTCGGCGAGTCCGCCCTGCGGCTCTGCCCTCCGGGAGGCCCGGGCCTCGTGGAGACGGCTCCGGACGGCGAGGGCCATGTGAGGGTGCGGGCCGGGTCCGCCGGGGACGATCCCTCCCGGGCCCGCGGGACCGACGGGCCAGGCGCTCCGGCCCCCGCCGGTGCCACCGCCCGGCGGGACACCGCCTCCGCGGCCGTGGGCGGCTTCCCCACGGAGACCTCACCGGGCGCCTCGCCCACCGGATCGGGCGCGGACTCCCCGGCGCAGCCGGGTTCCCCGCAGGGCGCCGCGCAGCCGCGCGGTGCCGTGCCCCACGCGCGCGGGGAGAGCGCCTCCTTCGCCCGGGGGAGCGTCATACCGCCCGTGGGCGAGACGCATCACGCCTACGGGACCGCCGAGTGGGGCGCCTCCGCCAGCGGCGTCCCCGGAGGGCTGGAGCACGGGCGGGCGGTGCCCCCCGCCGTGCCGGAGCAGGGCGGGGCGCCCCGGATCGAGAGCGGGCCGCGGGGCTCGACGACGGAGGGCCGCGGGTCCGGCACCGGCGCGTCCCCGCGCGAGGCGGATCGCCCCGGCGGGTCCGGGGAGACGCCCGGCGAACGGACCGGAACGCGGGCCGCGCGCCCGGAGACTTTCGGTCCCGGCGCCGCCGACGCGACCGGCACCCCCCGGGCAAGCGTCCCCGGCCCGCGCACGGGCACGCCGACGCCGGGCACGGACATCCCGCCGGGGGTGCGCAGGCGGGGCGGTATCGGCGCGTGGGCCCGGCGTCTGGCCGGCGGCCGCGGAGGACCGTCCCAGGCCGCGCCGGAGGCGTACGAGGACGGAACCGTCGCGGTGGAGGAGCTCCTTCCCGCCGTGCATCGCTCGCCCGAGAGCTGGCCCGACCCGGCGACCCTGCTGCTCACCGCGCTGGGCCCCGGCCCCCGGCTGTGGGAGCGGAGCCCCGGCCACCCCGAGGCACTGACGGTACGGCTGGGCACGGCCGACCGGGCCGCGCCGGACGGTTCGGGCCTGCTGCCCGCGGTGCCGGTGACCGCCGGGCTGCGGGAGGCCGGCTCACTGGGCCTGGCCGGACCGCGTGCGCGTCTGTCGGGGCTGGCCCGCGCGGTCGTCGCGCAGCTCGCCGCGCTGCACTCCCCCGACACCCTGGAGATCGTCCTCGTCAGCACCGACCGGACCCGCCCCGTGGAGGAGCGCACCGCCGAGTGGTCCTGGCTCGGCTGGCTCCCCCATCTGCGTCCCTCGCACGGCCAGGACTGCCGTCTGCTGCTCGCGTACGACCGCGAGCAGGCGGCGGCGCGCACGGACGAGCTCCTGCGCCGCCTGGAGGACCACCTCGCGGAGGCGGAGGGCGCGCCGGGCGTCCGTGGTCCGCTGTCCGGGAGCGCCGGTGCCACGGTTCCGGCCGCCCGGTCCGCGACGCACGACGCCGACGCCACTCGCGCCGGACACGTGGCCGCACCCGGTGGGAGCGGTGCGCGGGACACGGTACGAAGGCCGTCCTGGGCGCGGGCCGACGACGCGGCCGAGGGGTACGACGGCCCGTACACGGTGGTGATCGTGGACGGGGACCCCGGGGGCGCCGATGTGCGGGAGGCCTTGACGCGCCTCGCGCACGACGGCCCGCGGGCCGGAATCCATCTGCTGTGCCTCGCCGAGACCGCTGCCGCCTCGCCCGCGTCACCGGTGAGCGAGACCTACGAAGCGGCGTGCGAGGCGTCGCCCGCGTTCCGCGAGTGCGGGGCGGTGGCCCTGCTGAGCGGGGACGTGGCCACGGCTCTGCGGCTGCTGCGGGTGGCACCGGGCGGCAGCGGCGGGATCACCCCGGAAGGGGCCCTGCACGACGGAGCCGAGGGCACCGGGCGGGGATTCCCGGGAGCCGGGCACACCTCACCGGCGCACTCCGGTCCCCGGAACGACGGAGCCACCCACACCGGCGTCCCGCGCCCCGCGTCCGGACGGCACGACGGTCCGGGCGGGCGCGCCGGCACCGCCGCGTCCCGCACGGGCCGTACGTCCTCCGGCGCCGGTGGCCGGTTGCCGCGTGGCCCCCTGGGGCACGGCACCGTCGCCGCCGTGGACGCCGTGTCCCTCGCCTGGGCCGAGCGGTTCGCCCGGTCCCTCGCCCCGCTGCGGACGGACGGCGGGCTCGGGGACCGGCACACGCGCGTGTCGGCGCCCCTGCCCCAGACGGCCCGTCTGCTCGACGAGTTGGGGCTGGCGCGGGCCACCCCCGCCTCCCTGATGGCACGTTGGGCGGACGCCGCGGACGACAGCGAGGCGTTCGGCGGACGGGCGCGGGCGGTGCTCGGCGCGGGCCCGCGCGGACCCGTCGCCGTCGACCTGCCCGTCGAGGGCCCGCATCTGCTCATCGAGGGCCCGCCGGGCAGCGGCCGTACGGAACTGCTGCGCTCGGTCGCCGCGTCCCTCGCCGCCGCCGAACGGCCCGACCGGCTCGGGATCGTCCTGATGGACGGCCGCGACGGAACCGCGGCCCATGGCGGCGCGGGCGGCGGGGAAGGCCTTCAGGCCTGCACCGACCTGCCGCACGTCACCACGCATCTGACGGCCAACGACCCCGTACGGATGCGGGAGTTCGCCCAGTCGCTGAGTGCCGAGCTGAAGCGGCGTTCCGAGCTGCTGGGCCGCCTCGGTTTCGCGGAGTGGCATGCCGGGCGGACGGTCCCCGGCCGGATCGTGGCCCAGCGCTCGGGCGGCAGTTCGCCGGGCGGGAC
The DNA here is from genome assembly GCF_036063235.1 of Streptomyces sp. NBC_00386. NCBI lineage: Bacteria > Bacillati > Actinomycetota > Actinomycetes > Kitasatosporales > Streptomycetaceae > Streptomyces > Streptomyces sp. NBC_00386. Next base: position 5,802,462 of record NZ_CP107950.1, on the reverse strand, counting down.
CTCGTCCCTGGGGGCCTCGGACCTCGACACCCCGTCCAGCTCGACGCTGCGGCTGCGCCCCGCCGCCGCCCGCCGGCAGACCGAGCCGGGGCCCGCGCTGGCCCGGCTGGTCGTGGTCGTCGACGACCTGGACGCCCTGCTGGCACCGCCGCTGGGGTCCCCGGGACGCCCGGCGGCCGGTTCGGTCGTACGGGCGCTGGAGGCCGTCGTCCGGGAGGGCGACCGGCTCGGGGTGCACCTCGTGGCGGCGTCCGGCGACGACGGCCGTACGGCGGCGTCGGAACTGGCGCGTTCCGCCGCGCTGCGCGTCATCCTCGACACGCCGTCTCCAGGCCCGGAGGAACCCGCCCCCGGGCGTGGCCGGCTGCTGCTCCCGGACGGCCGGGAGACCTCGTTCCAGGGCGGACGGGTCACGGGCCGTATTCCCCGGACGGCGACCCTGCGCCCCACGGTCGTTCCCCTGGAGTGGCACCGCATGGGCGACCCGCCGGCCCGGCGCCCGGTCCGCGAGCTGGGCAACGGACCCACGGACCTGGCCCTGCTCGCCAGCGCCCTGGAACGAGCCGCGCGTTCCGTCTCCGCCACCGAGGTGCCTTCGCTGCTGTAGCCCGCGCCCGGGGTGGCCTCGCCGCCCCGGCCCGCGCCCGCGACACCCCTGGCCGCGCACGTCACGGGGACGGTGCCGCTCCCGCCCGCGTGCGGCCGAGCGGCGCCGGCGCGCCCGGCGATCCATGACGTGACATCACGACCCCGTCACGATCGCGCACTTGACACCACCGGCGGTCTTGCCGCCCCCGAGTGGGCAGGCGTAGACCGGAGTGATCGGGGCAGCAGCCGCTTTGACGTTCGACGAAGAACGAAGAACGGGGCAGTGATGCGCAGCATTCCTCAGATACGCAGGTCGCCCGGTCACTCCACCCGCCGCTCGCGCGGAGCCGCGCGGGCCGCCGCGGCCGCCGTCGTCGCGGGTGCGCTCACGCTGACGGCGTGCGGTGGCGGCGGCGATGACGACAAGGGAAGCGACGGCGGCAAGGCCACGGAGAGCGGCGGCGCGGGCTCCGTCACCCTGCCCAAGCTCGACGGCGCCACCCTGGAGGTCGCCGCCGTCTGGACCGGGGCGGAACAGGCCAACTTCAAGAAGGTGCTGGCGGAGTTCGAGAAGCGCACCGGCGCCAAGGTCACCTTCGTACCGGCGCAGGACCCGATCATCAACTTCCTCGGTTCGAAGATCGCGGGCGGTGCGCCCCCGGACGTGGCGCTGCTCCCCCAGGTCGGCGCGGTGAAGCAGGCGGTCGACAAGGGGTGGGCGAAACCCGTCGGCCCGGACGCGCAGGCGCAGTTGACGAAGAACTACGCGCAGGGCTGGCAGGACCTCGGCAAGGTCGGCGGCAAGCAGTACGCCGTGTACTACAAGGCCGCCAACAAGTCGCTGATCTGGTACAACACCAAGGTCTTCGAGAACGCGGGGGCCAAGGAGCCCAAGACCTGGAAGGAGTTCCTGACCACCGCGCAGACCGTCTACGACTCCGGCGTCACCCCGGTCTCGGTCGCCGGCGCCGACGGCTGGACGCTCACCGACTGGTTCGAGAACGTCTACCTCTCCCAGGCGGGACCCGAGAAGTACGACCAGCTCGCCCAGCACAAGATCAAGTGGACGGATCCGTCCGTGAAGGACGCGCTGACCACGCTCGCCGAGGTCTGGGGCGACAAGAACCTCATCGCGGGCGGTCCGGACGGCGCGCTCCAGACGGAGTTCCCGGCCTCGGTCACCCAGACGTTCACCGGCGGCGACCAGCCGAAGGCGGGCATGGTCTTCGAGGGCGACTTCGTGGGCGTCAACATCGCGGAGACCAAGGCGAAGATCGGGACGGACGCGAAGGTGTTCCCGTTCCCGGCGGTCGGCGGCGGCCAGGCCCCGGTGGTCAGCGGTGGTGACGCGGCCGTCGTCCTGAAGGACTCGAAGGCGGCCCAGGCGCTCCTGACCTTCCTGGCCTCGCCCGACGCGGCGACCGTCCAGGCCAAGCTCGGCGGCTATCTGTCCCCCAACAAGAACGTGGCCCCCTCCGCCTATCCGAACGCCGTCCAGCGGGCCATGGCCGAGGCGCTGATCGCGGCCGGCGACGACTTCCGCTTCGACATGTCCGACCAGGCCCCGCAGGCCTTCGGCGGGACGCCCGGCAAGGGCGAGTGGAAGGACCTCCAGGACTTCCTGAAGAACCCGAAGGACGTGGCGGGGACGCAGGCGAAGCTCGAATCGGACGCCGCAGCGGCCTACAAGGGCTGATCCGGCCATGACGTCCGCGACGGCCGGGGGCACCGCACCGGTGCCCCCGGCCCGTACACGCAAGAGCGTGACCGGGACCCGCAAGGCGGTGGTGGCGCTCTTCCTGCTGCCCGCCCTGGTGCTGCTCGGCGCGCTCGTGGTCTACCCCATCGGGTACTCGGTCGTGCGCAGCTTCTACGACCAGCAGGGCGACGGGTTCGCCGGGTTCGACAACTACAGGGCGCTGTTCACCGACGACGGCATCCGCACCGCGCTCAAGAACAACATCGTCTGGGTGGTGTTCGCCCCGACGGTCGCGACCGCGCTGGGGCTGGTCTTCGCGGTGCTCACCGAACGGGTGCGCTGGGGAACGGCGTTCAAACTGGTCGTCTTCATGCCGATGGCGATCTCGATGCTCGCCGCCGGCATCATCTTCCGGCTGGTGTACGACCAGGACCCGGACAAGGGCGTCGCGAACGCTGTGTGGGTGGGGGTGCACGACACCTTCGCCCCGGCGTCGGCGTTCCCGAAGGCCCACCCCGGCCGGGAGTCGCCGCTCACGGCCGAGAAGGGCGGGTTCGTCACCCGGGACACCGTGCACTCCGGACAGTCCGTCGCCCTGCCGCTGGTGGGCGTCGCCCCGGACGTGATGCCGGACAGCGCGAGGAAGGCGGTGCGGGCGGGCACCGATCCCGGCAGGATCACCGGCACCGCCTGGCAGGACTTCACCCGCGGGAAGGGCGTGGGCAGGCTCGGCCAGGTCGACGCGAGCGAGCTGGGCTACTCCGGGATGCGGATCGAGGCGGTCAAGGACGGCAAGGTCGTCGACTCGGCGAAGGCCGGAGCCGACGGCACGTTCTCGCTCTCGGGCAAGGCGGACGGAGCCCGGCTGCGGCTCCCGGCGGGCAACTTCGCGGAGCCGTACAACGGGGTCGACTGGCTGGGCCCGTCCCTGGTCACCCCGGCCATCATCGGCTCGTACGTCTGGATGTGGGCGGGCTTCGCGATGGTGCTGATCGCCGCAGGCCTGGCGGGTGTGCCGCGCGAGCTCCTGGAGGCCGCGCGGGTCGACGGGGCGAACGAGTGGCAGGTGTTCCGCCGGGTCACCGTGCCGCTCCTCGCGCCGGTGCTCGCGGTCGTCGCCGTGACCTTGATGATCAACGTGCTGAAGGTCTTCGACCTGGTGTTCATCATCGCGCCGGGCTCCTCCCAGGACGACGCGAACGTGCTGGCCCTGGAGCTGTACCGCAAGGGCTTCTCGGAGGGCAGGCCGGGCGTCGCGAGCGCCATCGCGGTGTTCCTGCTCCTGTTGGTGATCCCGGTGATGCTCTTCAACGTGCGTCGGCTCAGGCGGGAGGTGCGGCGATGAGCTCACGCCTGTCGTCCGGCCGGGGGTCCGGGGGTTGTCCCCCGGGAGAACACAGCAACGTGCGTCGGCTCAGGCGGGAGGTGCGGCGATGAGCGCGCATGCCGGACAGTTGGCGAAGACCGCGCCCGCGACGGCCGTGAACAGGGCGCGGCCCTCGCTCGGTTCACGGATCACGAGCGGGCTCGGCAGTGGTGTCGTACGGGTCTTCCTGCTGCTCGTCGGCCTGTTCTGGCTGGTGCCGACGATCGGGCTGCTGCTGTCCTCGCTGCGCAGCCCCGAGAACATGAGCGGCAGCGGCTGGTGGAAGGTGTTCAGCGCGCCCTCGCAGCTCACCGTGGACAACTACCAGAAGCTGCTGGAGAACAGCGACATCACCGGCTCGCTGCTCAACACGGTGCTGATCACGGTCCCGGCGACGCTGCTGGTCGTCGTGATCGGCTCGCTCGCGGGCTACGCCTTCGCGTGGATGGAGTTCCCCGGCCGCGACTGGTGGTTCCTCGGCGTGGTCGGCCTGCTGGTCGTTCCGGTGCAGGTGGCCCTGATCCCGATAGCCGAACTCTTCGGAAAGATCGGCCTCTTCGGGTCGGTGACCGGCGTGGTCCTCTTCCACGTCGGATACGGCCTGCCCTTCGCGGTGTTCCTGCTGCGGAACTTCTTCGCGGAGATCCCGAGGGAACTCCTGGAGGCGGCCCGGCTGGACGGCGCGGGCGAACTGCGCCTGTTCGCACGGGTCGTGATGCCGCTCGGCGGCCCCGCGATCGCCTCGCTGGGGATCTTCCAGTTCCTGTGGGTGTGGAACGACATGCTGGTCGCGCTGGTGTTCTCCGACTCGGGGAGTCAGCCCATCACGGTCGCGCTCCAGACGCAGGTACGCCAGTTCGGCAACAACATCGACGTGCTGGCGCCGGGCGCGTTCGTCTCGATGGTGATCCCGCTGGCCGTTTTCTTCGCGTTCCAGCGGCAGTTCGTCTCCGGAGTGATGGCGGGCGCGGTCAAGTAGGCAGGTCGTGGAGGTGCTTGAGGGGCGGGCCGGACACCGGCCCGCCCCTCGCCGTTCACCCCGCGTCCCCCGGATGCCACATCTGGCGTAACCAAGTCACCCCTTCGGCCGTTTCCGGGCAGGTATGCCCGCGCCGACCCATGGATGTCCCGTGCCCAGGTTCAGTGTCATCGTCCCCGTGTACAAGGTTCAGGCGTACCTGCACGAGTGTCTCGAATCCGTGCTCGGACAGTCCTGCCCGGACCTCGAACTCATCGCGGTCGACGACTGTTCACCCGACGCCTGCGGGGCGATCATCGACGAGTTCGCGGCCCGCGACGCCCGGGTGCTCGCCGTGCACCTCCCCGGGAACGTGGGGCTCGGGCTCGCCCGCAACGCCGGTCTCGAACGCGCCACCGGCGACTACCTGATCTTCCTGGACAGCGACGACACACTCACCCCGGACGCGCTGCGGGCCGTCGCCGACCGGCTCAAGCAGACCGGCGACCCGGACGTCCTGGTCTACGACTACGCGCGCACGTACTGGTCGGGCGAGGTGGTACGCAACCAGGTCTCGGCGCAGCTCACCGAGGAGGGCCCGGCGCCCTTCCGGCTGGACGAGCGGCCCGGACTGCTGCGGCTGCTGATGGTCGTGTGGAACAAGGCGTACCGCCGGGAGTTCGTCGAGCGGGCGGGCTTCCGGTTCCCGCCCGGCTACTACGAGGACACGCCCTGGACGTATCCGGCGCTGATGTCCGCCGAGACGATCGCGACCCTCGACCGGGTCTGTGTGCACTACCGCCAGCGGCGCCACGGCAGCATCCTCGGCACCAGCAGCCGCAAGCACTTCGACGTCTTCGAGCAGTACGACCGTGTCTTCGCGCATGTCGCCGCGCACCCGGACCTCGACCGGTGGCGCCCGGTGCTGTTCCGGCGCATGATCGACCATTTCGCCACGGTGTTCGTGAAGCGGGGCCGGCTGCCGCGCGCCGCGCGGGCCGAGTTCCTGCGCAGGGCCCGTGCGCACTACCGCCGTTACCGCGTCCCGGGCGCGCCGGCCGACCCGCGCACCCGGCTGCGCCACGTGCTGGTCGGCCTCGGCACACACCGCACGTACCGGCTGCTCTCCTTCCTGTCGCGGATCCGCAAGAGAGCCGTGCGGCCGGCCGCACGACTGCGGCGCGCGGTGCGCGGCGCCGCGCTCCGGTTCCACTACCGCGTGCAGCTCCGTCTCCCGCTGCGCGCCGACCGTGCCGTCTTCTCCAGCTACCGGGGCCGGGGTCACGGCTGCAACCCGGGGGCCCTGGAGTCCGCGTTCCGCAGCTTCGCCCCGCACATCCGCACCGCGTGGATCGCGCACGCCGAGCACCACCACACGATCCCGGACCGGACGGACCGGCTGCGTCCCGACACCGCGGGGTACTGGACGGCGCTCGCCCGCTCCAAGTACCTGGTGAACAACGTCGGCTTCGACCGGCGGATGGTCAAGCGGCCCGGCCAGATCGTGATCCAGACACAGCACGGGACCCCGCTGAAACGGATGGGGCTCGACCTCCAGGACCGCCCGGCCGCCGCGCGCGACACCGACTTCGCCGAGCTGCTGCGCGACGCCGACAAGTGGGACTACTGCCTGTCCGCCAACCGCCACTCCACGCTGGTCTGGGAACGCGTCTTCCCCTCCTCGTACACGACGCTGGAGTACGGGCTGCCCCGCAACGACGTGTTCCAGCACGCGACACCGGCGGACGTGGACCGGCTGCGCGCGTCGCTCGGCATCCCCGCGGGCACGGTCGCCTTGCTGTACGCGCCGACGTACCGGGACTACCGGCGCACCCAGCCGCGCACCCTGGACCTGGAGCGTGTGCTGCGCCGGCTGGGCCCGCGCTTCGTCGTGCTGACCCGCGCCCATCACCTCCACGGGGCGCCGCTCGCCGGGGCGGCGGGCGGCCGGGTCATCGACGTGTCCGGCCATCCGAGCGTCGAGTCGCTGTGCCTCGCCTCGGACGTGCTGGTCACCGACTACTCGTCCCTGATGTTCGACTACGCGGTGCTCGACCGGCCGGTCGTCGTCCTCGCGGACGACTGGGAGGCGTACGAGGCGGCCCGCGGCACCTATTTCGACCTGCGGGCCTTCCCGCCGGGCGCCCTCGCGCACGGCGAGGACGAGCTGATCGACGTGTTCGCGACCGGGCAGTGGCGCGACGCGCGCTCGGATCGGCTGCGGGCCGCGTTCCGCGAGCGGTTCTGCCCGTACGACGACGGCAGGGCCGCCGAACGCGTCGTACGGCATGTGGTGCTCGGCGAGGGCGCCTGCCTGCCGCCTTTCGTGCCGTTCGCCGAGCGTCGCCCGGTCCCCTCGGCCGGGGCGGCCCTCGCACTCGTCCCGGGCACCGGCCGGCCACTCGGGAGCGTGCCGGCGCCGGGTGCCGCCGTTCCGCTCACCGAGACCCTCTGAACCGGAGTCCGCGTGCCCTCCAGTCCTTCGCGGCCCACGCCCACCCGGCCCTCCACCTGGCGGCCGGCCGGGCGCCCCGGGCGATGAATCCCCCGTTCGGCGCCCCTTGAGAGAAAGAGCAGAATGCCCCGCTTCAGTGTCATCGTGCCCACCTTCGAAGTCGCCGGGCACCTGGCCCGCGCGCTGGACTCGGTCCTGGCCCAGTCCTTCGGCGACTTCGAGCTGATCCCGGTCTGCGACGAGCCGGACTCCCCGGCCACGGCGGTCGCCGCCGCGTACGCGGCCCGGGACTCCCGGGTGGTCCCGGTCCATTCGCCGCCGTCGGGCGGACTGAGCGCGGCGCGCAACGCCGGGATCGCGGCGGCGAGGGGCGCGTATCTGCTCTTCCTCGACGGCGACGACGATCTGGCGCCGGGCGCGCTGGACGCCCTGGACGCGAAGCTCTCGGCCGACGTGGACGTCCTGTACTTCGGGCATCAGCGGGTGCACTGGTGGGACGGCGAGCCGAGCACGCCCCCGCTCGACAAGGCCCCGGAGGTACTGGGCGTGCACGTTCCGGCGTGGAGCGCCGCGTACCGACGCGACTTCGTCGCCGAGCACGAACTGGCCTTTCCCGAGGGGCGTTTCACGGACGCGGGCTGGGGCGGCCTGGTGACGGTGACGGCCGAGCGGACGGCGGTGCTGCGCACGGTCTGCGTACGGCACCGTCTGCGCCGCCAGGGCAGCCGGCTCAACGCGCCGGGCGAGCACCACTTCGACCTCCTCGACCAGATCGAGCGGGTCCTCGGCCACGCCTCGCGGCGGACCCTGCCCGCGGCCCGGTCGAAGGCGCTGTTCGGCCAGCTCTTCTCGCTGGTCCTGAAGACGGCCGCGCACCCGGACCGGGTGCCCGCGGGGCGCCGCCGGGCCTTCTTCCGCCGGGCGGGCAAGCTCTACCGGCGGCACCGTCCGGCCGGGTTCCGGGTTCCGGCGGGCAGTCTCGGTGTGCAGCACCGGCTGCTCGCGGCGGGCGCGTACAGCGCGTTCCGCGCGCTGCGCGGCACGAACCGGGCCGTCTCCGGCGTGCTCCGCCGGGTGCCCCGCGGGAGGACCCTGCGCACCCGCGCGCGCTACGCCCTCCACCTCCGTCGCCCTCTCGACGAGAACCTCGCGGTCTACTGCGCCTACTGGGGCCGGGGTTACGCCTGCAATCCGGCGGCGATCCACGCCAAGGCCCGCGAACTCGCCCCGCACATCCGCTCGGTGTTCCTGGTCGAGCCGGAGGCGGTGGACGCGCTGCCGAAGGACGTCGAGCACGCGGTGATCGGCAGCCGGCGTGCCTGGGAGGTACTGGCCCGCGCCAAGTACCTCGTCAACAACGCCAACTTCGCGGACGGTGTGGTCAAACGCCCCGGCAGCGTGCACCTCCAGACCCAGCACGGCACACCGCTGAAGAAGATGGGCGTCGACCAGTCGACCTTCCCGGTGGTGGCCGCCGCGACCGGCAGCTTCACCAGACTGCTGGCCCGGGTGGACCGCTGGGACTACAACCTCTCCTCCAACCGGCACTCCACCCAGATGTGGGAACGGGCCTTCCCGGGCGGCTACGAGGCCCTGGAGTACGGCTACCCGCGCAACGACGTCTACTGCACGGCGACCGCCGAGGACGTGGCCCGGGTCCGTGAACGGCTCGGGGTGCCCGAGGGCAGGACGGCGCTGCTGTACGCGCCCACGCACCGCGACCACAGCACGGGTTTCGAGTCCCGGCTCGACCTGGAGGCCTTCTGCGAGGCGATCGGCGAGCGGTTCGTCGTCCTGCTGCGCGCCCACTACTTCTACGACGAGGGCCGCGGGCGCGGCAGCGGACGGATCATCGACGTGACCGGGCACCGGTCCTCCGAGGACGTCTGTCTGGCCGCCGACGCGCTGATCACGGACTACTCGTCGATCATGTTCGACTACGCCAACCTCGACCGCCCGGTCGTCGTGTACGCGGACGACTGGGAGGTCTACCGGGAGACCCGGGGCGTCTATTTCGACGTGCTGGAGGAGCCGCCGGGCCGGGTGGCGCGCACCCCGGACGAGCTGGCCGCGCTGTTCGCCGACGGCTCCTACGCGGATCCGGCCGCCGCCGCGCTGCGTGCCCGCTTCCGTGAGCGCTTCTGCCAGTTCGACGACGGCAGGGCCGCCGAACGGGTCGTGCGCCGCGTGCTGCTGGGCGAGTCCCCCGAGACGATCCCGCCCGTCCTGCCGCTCGCCGAACGCGTCCCGGCTCCCGCCGCGTCCACCCTCGTAAGGAGCTGACGTGCCCCGCTTCAGCGTCATCGTCCCCGTCTTCAAGGTGCAGGGCTTTCTGCGCGAGTGTCTCGACTCGGTCCTGGAGCAGTCGTACACGGACCTGGAGGTCATCGCCGTCGACGACTGTTCCCCGGACGGCTGCGGCGCGATCCTCGACGAGTACGCCGAGCGCGATCCCCGGGTACGGGTGCTGCACCTGCCGGAGAACGTGGGGCTGGGCCGCGCCCGCAACGCCGGGATGCCGCTCGCCGGCGGCGACTACCTCTTCTTCCTCGACAGCGACGACACCCTCACGCCGGGCGCGCTGCGCGCCGTCGCCGACCGTCTGGACGAGACCGCCGACCCGGATGTGCTGGTCTTCGACTACGCGCGCACCTACTGGTGGGGCGGCACCCGCAGGAACGTGCTCGCGCGGGTCCTCGCGGAAGCCGGACCCGGCACCTTCACCGCGGCCGAACACCCGGAGATCCTCGATCTGTTGATGGTGGTGTGGAACAAGGTCTACCGCCGCGCGTTCGTCGGACGGGAGGGCTTCGCCTTCCCGCCGGGGTACTACGAGGACACGCCCTGGACGTTCCCGGTGATGCTCAGCGCGGAACGGATCGCGGCCCTGGACCGGATCTGTCTGGCCTACCGCCAGCGGAGGCAGGGCAACATCCTGTCCACCACCAGCCGCAAGCACTTCGACATCCACGACCAGTACGAGCGGGTCTTCGCGTTCGTCGGCTCCAGGCCGGAGCTCGCGCACTGGCGCCCGTTCCTGCACCGCAAGATGGGCGAGCACTGCCTCGACATCCTCTCCAAGGAGGACCGGCTGCCGCAGGAGGACAAGGCCGAGTTCTTCCGGCTGACGGCCACCCTCTTCCGCAAGCACAAGGCCGGTCCCGTACCGGCCGAACTGCGCGTACTGGAAGGCGGTTTCACCCGCTACCGGGTGCGGCGCCAGACGGACCGCGCGGGCCGGGAACTGGGCCGGCGCGGACAGCAGGCCCGCCGGATCGTCGCCGCGCGGGTCAAGCGCGGCTGGTCCGCGGTGCACGGACACCGGCCGCTGGACCCGCACCTGGCGGTGTACTCGGCGTTCTCGCACCGGGGGGTCCTCGGCGATCCCGCGGCGGTGTACACCGCGGCACGCGAACTCGCCCCGCACCTGCGCGGGGTGTGGGTGGTGCGCGACGAGGAGCAGGCGGCGCTGCTCCCGCCGGACACCGAGCACGTCCTGCTCGACTCACCGCGCTACCGCCGGATCACCGCGCGGGCCACGTACTTCGTGAACAACGTCAACTGGCCCGGTTCGCTGGCCAAGCGCCCCGGAAGCGTCCACATCCACACCCATCAGGGAACCCCGCTGAAGTACATGGCCGCGGACCTGCTGCACAAGCCGGGCGCGCGGCACGGCATCGACGTGCCGCAGATGCTGCGCCGCGCCGACCGCTGGGACTACAGCCTGGTCGCCAACCGGCACTCGGAGGTGGTCTGGGACCGCGCCTACCCCTGCCACTTCACCTCGCTGCGCAGCGGCAGCCCCCGCAACGACGTCCTGGTGCGGGCCCGGCCCGAGGACGGGGCGGCGGCCCGCGCGCGCCTCGGGATCCCGGCCGCGAACCGGGTGGTGCTGTACGCGCCGACGCGCCGCGAGTACGTTCGCGGCGGGCATGCCGAGCGGCTGGACCTGGCCGCGTTCGCCGACGACCTCGGCGCGGACCACACCCTGGTCGTACGGCTGCACCCCTCGCTCGCGGAGGGTCCGGCGCGCGGGATGGGGCTGGCCGAACTGCACCGGCGCGGTGTCGTGGTCGACGCGACGGACGAACCGTGCGTCGAGGACGTGATACTCGCCTCCGACGCCCTGGTGACCGACTACTCGGCCCTCATGTTCGACTACGCCAACCTCGACCGGCCGATCGTGCTCCTCGCCGACGACTGGGGCGCGTACGCCGCGAGCCGGGGCACCTATTTCGACATCACGGCCGACGCTCCGGGTCATGTGGCTTACTCACAGCGGGAGTTGGGGTGGCTGTTCGCGTCGGGGGCCTGGCGGGACGGGGAGTCGGAGCGGCTGCGGGCCGGATTCCGTGAGCGGTTCTGCGAGTTCGACGACGGCCGGGCCGCCGAGCGGGTGGTGCGGACGCTGATGCTCGGCGAGCCGCTCGTGCCACCGCCGGCGATCGCACCCCTGCCCGCCCAGGCAGGCCACGACGTCCTCGCAACCTCATGACCGGCCCCACGACCGGCCCTTCGGACGGCCCCGCGAAGAGCCCGACGCCGGCTCCGGCGGACAGCCCGGCTCGGGGCCCCGTGACCGGCACGGCGGTCGGCGCCCCGGGCGGCTCCGGCGGGTTCGCCCGGAACCGCGTTCTCCCGCCGGGGTTCCGGGCCCGGGTCCTGCGCGCGCCGCGTTCGGCCCGTGCCCGGGTGATCCTGATCGCCGTCGTCTTCGCCGTCCTCCAGCTCGCCAACGTCACCAACCGGGACACCCCCGACACCAAGAACTACCTCACGTACGCGCTGAACCTGAGCGGCCACAGCAAGCAGCAGGCCGCCGCGCTGACGATCGACTACGTCTGCGCGGGAAAGGCGTCCGTCGCCCGGCGCAACCAGGCCGTCGACGTGGTGCGCTTCCACCGCGCGAGCCCGACCCGTCGGGTTCTCGCCGAGTGCCGGCGCGAGCAGTGGCGGGGCGTGTCCGCACGGCTGGCGGCCGGGCGGACGACGGGACACGCCGTGCCGTTCATGCCGCCCCGCTTCATGCGGATCTTCGAGGCGCGGCCGGGGTATCCGGTGCTGCTGGTTCCCTTCGTCACGGTGCTGGGGGTGACCTGGGGCCTGTGGGCCTCGGCCGTGACGGTGACGGTGGCCGGGGGCGTCCTCGTCTTCCTCCTCCTGCGCACCCTGCGCACCTCCACCGGCGCGGCCCTGACCGGACAGGCCCTCTACTACGTCCTGCCGTGCGGTACGACGGCGATGCGCCCGATGACCGAGGGCCTGATGATGGCCGTGACCCTCGCGGCCCTGTGGGGCTGCGCGCTGGTCCTGGAGGGCCGCGCGCGGGCCGGGACCTGGCTGGCCGGCGGCTCCCTGGCGGTCCTGTTCACGGTGAAGCACTCGCAGGCCCTGTTCCTCGGGCTGTGCCTGGGCGCCTCGTGCGTGGTGCTGCTCGCGCGCCGGCGCCGGTGGGACGGGCCGCTGCGGACCCTGGGCGTGGTGGCGGGCTGCGGCGTGCTGGCCACCGTGCTGCTCGCGAAGGCGCTGCACTACCCGTCCCAGTCGGAGAGCGTGCAGGATCTGCTCACCGGGCATTACGCACGTCCGGACCGCGTCCGTCCGTGGCCGGAGTTCCTCCATCTGGAGGCAGCCTTCTGGATCGAGTGGACGCGCCGCCAGTTGTGGGAGCCGCTGTTCCTCGCGGCCGTGGTGGCGGCCGGGTGGGGGGCGCTGCGCAGGCATCGGGCCTTCGGCGTCTTCCTGCTGGCGGCGGCGGGCACCGGGGTGCTCAACCAGGCCGCGCACCCCGACATCAACGTCTGGGGCGACCGGCTGATCGTGCTGCTGTGGCTGCTGCCCGCGGTGGGCCTTCCGCTGCTTCTCGACGCGGTCGTCCGGCCGGGCGCGCGGGTGCCGGGGGGCCTGGTTCCGGGGCCGTCGCGCAGGGAGTCCGAGGTCGCCCGATGAGGTGATTCCCGGCTAGGCCGCCGTTCGGGGCGGGCATATAGGGCAGGTGCCGGAAACCGCCGATCCCTGCTCCCCCACCGCCCGATGAGCGCCGACGTCGTCACGCGGCGGGAGGCCGTCCGCGGCGCGACCGCGCTGCGTGGCCGGGGCTCCTGGCGTCCGACGCCGTACCAGGTGTGCGGCGGTCTGTTCTGGCTGGTGATGACGCTCGCCTACTGGCGGATCCCGTTGTGCTGCGACGCGGGCCAGCACGCGGCGGTCGTCGAACGTCTGCGGGCGGACCTGCTGCACCCGCGGCATCCCATGGCGGACCTGCCGGGCGCGGGCAGCCCGTACTACTCGCCGTACGCGGTGGCCCAGGGCGTCTTCGCCCGGCTGACCGGACTCGGCGGCTGGGCGGTGGTGCGGCTGTCGGGACCCGTCAACCTGCTGGTGCTGCTGACCGGCATCGGCCGCTTCACCCGCGTGCTGACGCCCCGTCGCCCGGCGCCGGTCCTGTGCCTGTTCGCGATGGTGCTGCTGTGGGGCACGGAGCGGGCCTGGTGGAGCGGCTACCTCGGGCTGATGTCGATGACCGGCAACCTGGGCTATCCCTCGACGTTCGCCATCGGGCTGGCCTTCTGGGCCTGGGCGTTCACGGGCCGACGGGCTGCGGGCACCGCAGGCCCGGTCCGGTTCGTGGGCCCGAACAATCTCAGGAGCCGGTGGGGGTACGCGGCCCTCGGCGCCCTGTACGGACTGATCCTGCTCGTGCATCCGATCACGTCGGTCGCGGCGGTGCTGGGCGGGGTGGCGTTCGTGGCGGGCGGGCAGCGCGGATGGCGTCCGGCGGTGGCGGGCCGGTGGCTGCTCGCGGGCGCGACGGCGCTCCTGGTCGCGTACGGATGGCCGTACTTCGATGTCTTCGCGCTGGCCGGGGACCGCAGCGTGGACGCCATGCACGAGCGGCTGTACGAGGGGATGCCCGGGCACTTCTGGCTGGCCCTGACCGGGGTGCCCGCGCTGTGGCTGCGGGCCCGGCGCGTCCGGCGGGGCGGGGGGCACGGGTGGCGCGATCCGCTGGTGCTGATGTTCACGCTGGAGTGCGCGGCGGTGGGGTACGGCTGGGTGAGCGGGCACTACACGTACGGCAGGATCCTCGGGCTCACGCTGGTGCCGCTCCAGTTCGCGCTCGGGGTGGAGCTGGCGGAGCCGCGCCCGTGGGGGCCGTGGCGGCGGCTGCTGGGCGGGGCCGCGGCCGCGGGCGCCCTGACCGGGTTCCTGACCGTGCACGCGGGGGCGGTGGTGCCGCGCTCGCTCGACCCGGTCGGCTTCGACCAGCCGCCGCGCTGGCCGACGTACGACTGGGCGGCGCGGCACATCCGGCCCGGCGAGGCGGTCATCGCGGACGGGTACTACTCGGTCCACCTGCTCGCGGGCTACGGCCCGGACCTCGCGGCCCCCGCCTGGCCCGACCCCGCTCTCGCCGAGAGCGAGCGGCTGCGCAGGCTCGCGGCGGTCCGCGCCTGTCTCGACCCGTCCTCGACCCGGGCCGAACGCACCGCCGTAGCCCGCCGGTACCACGTCCGCTGGCTGCTGCTGACGCGCTGGCGGCAGGTGCCCGAGGAGGCGACGGTCGTGGCGTGGAGCCGGGAGACGGGGGAGGTGCTGGCCCGGATCGGCCCGGGGCCCGGCACCCGCACCGGTGCGGCGGCCGGTGCAGGAGCCGGCGCGAAGGGCGGTGCGGGTACCGGGGTGAAGGCCGGTGCGGCGGTCCGTGCCGCTCGATGACGAACCGTCCGGCACCGGCCGGCTCGGCGCCGGTTACTCGATGACGAGCTCGACGGGGATGTTGCCGCGGGTGGCGTTGGAGTAGGGGCAGACCTGGTGGGCCTGCTCGACCAGCTTGCGGCCGGTCGCCTCGTCCACCGTGTCGGGCAGCTCGACGCGGAGCGTGACGGCCAGGCCGAAGCCCTCGCCCTGCTTGCCGATGCCCACCTCGCCGGTCACCGCGGCCTGCGTGACGTCGACCTTCGCGGCGCGGCCGACCAGGCCGAGGGCGCTCGCGAAACAGGCCGCGTACCCGGCGGCGAACAGCTGCTCGGGGTTGGTCCCCTGGCCGCTGCCGCCCATCTCCACCGGAATGCCCAGCTGGAGGTCGAGCGTGCCGTCGGAGCTGACGGCACGGCCCTCGCGGCCGTGGGTGGCGGTGGCGACGGCGGTGTAGATCGCGTCCATGGGGACCATCCCTCTCAAGTCGGAATCCTGGCGGGGGCCGCCGGTCCGGCGGCCTCACGACCTGAATTAGAGCACGCAATTCAGTTGTGCACAACTTAATTGCCCGCTAGAGCTATCCTGAGGGCATGACCGCAACACCCGCCCCGAGCCCCGAGGCCCCCGCCACGGCGGACTTCCTCCGCCTCGACGAGCAGATCTGCTTCTCGCTGAACGCCGCCTCGCGCGCCTTCGGCGGCGTCTACCGCGTCCTCCTGAGGGACCTCGGGATCACCTACCCGCAGTACCTGGTGATGCTGGTGCTGTGGGAGCACGGCGAGCTGCCCGTGAAGAAGGTCGGCGAGCATCTGCGGCTCGACTCGGGGACCCTGTCGCCGCTGCTGAAGCGGCTGGAGGCGGCCGGGCTCGTACGGCGGGAACGCAGCGCGCGGGACGAGCGGTCCGTGCGGGTGCGGCTCACCGAGGAGGGGTCCGCGCTGCGGGAGCGCGCGCTGGACGTGCCGCGCCGGATCGCGGCCGCTACCGGGGCGGACCTGGAGGAGATCCGAGAGCTCCGGGCCCGGCTCGACCGGCTGACGGCGGCACTGGACGAGGCAGCCCTGTCCCAGGCCCCGGGGTGTACGTAGTCCGGCGCACGTAGAGGCGCAGCGTCACGCCTCTGCGGACGACCCGCTCCAGGGGCACGAACTGCTCGTGGACCACGGCGAGCTTGAGGCGCTCGGTCGCCTCGGCCGGGGACCAGGCCCGGCGCGTCGCGAAGGGCGCGGCGACCAGCCACACCCGGTCGAGCCGGTCCAGCCTCCGGCGCAGTTCACCGGGGCCGGCCTCGCGCCCGTACAGGGTTCCGGAGGCGGGCGCGGGGACGCTCAGCGCGATGTCGTCGATCCCGCGGAAGCCCTTCGGGTACGCCAGTGCCGCGCGCCGGGCGAGGGACGGCAGGAACAGCACCGGGTCGCCGGGGCGCAGTTCGCGGTCGGCGGCGGCGGAGACGGCGGCCAGGTTGTCGGGGCGGCGGTCGGGACTGCGGTCCGCGCGCAGCAGCGGGAGCTGGACGGCGAGGACGAGGGTCACGGCGAGGACGCCGGTGGGGACCGCGTGGGGCAGCAGCCGCGGCAGCCTCGTCACGAGGTGGTCGGCTCCGGCGGCCGCGAGCAGCGGGGCCCCGGCGAGGGCGTACAGGACGTAACGCTCGTCGTAGAACGGCCGCCAGTGGGACACCGTCAGCAGCACGCCCGGGGGCACGGCCGCCAGGGGCAGGGCGACGGCCGTGAGCGAGAGGGTGCCGCGCGGGGTCCGCTCGGGCCGGAAGGCGAGGGCGGCGAGGACGAGGTACGGCACGATCACGAGCCGGGCCGGTCCGGTGAACAGCCCGAGCAGCCGTCTCGCGCTGGCGAGGCCGGTGCGCGGCAGCCAGGCGACCTGCGCGGACTGGCCGTGGGAGACCAGGAGGAGGGGTGCCAGCACCAGGACCGTGGCCGCGGCGGCGAGGGCCCAGGCCCGCCACACCCGCGCCGGTACGCGGGCGAGCGCCAGTGTCGTGGCGTGGGCGAGGAGCAGGAGCAGGGCCATTTCGTGCAGCAGGCAGGTCGCGGTGGCCGTCGCCCCGTAGGCGACCCAGGGGCCGGGCCGGGTGGACCGGGCGGCCCGGACCAGCAGCAGGGTGGCTCCGGCCGCCCCGGCCGCGACGAGCGCGTAGGAGCGGCCCTCCTGGGCGAAGTGGCCGGTCATGGGGGTGACGGCGTACAGCAGGCCCGCCCACAGGCCGACGCGCGGACGGCTCAGCCGGACCCCTAGTGCGGCCACGAGCCCGGCGGTCGCGGCGGCGCCGCAGACGGAGGGCAGCCGCAGGGCGATCTCGCCGGGGTGCGGGGCGAGGACGGGGTGCATGAGGAGGTAGTACAGGCCGTGCACGGCGTCCACGGTGTGCAGCAGGTGCCAGATCTGGGGCACCGAGCGCTGCGCGACCTGGAACGTCACGGCCTCGTCGCGCCACATGCCGCCGCGGTCGAGTCCCCACAGGCCGATCCCGAACATGACCAGGACGGGCGCGAGGACGGACAGGACCACGGCCACCGCCTCCCGACGCCGGGCCTCCCACCGCCCGGCCTCCCACCACCGGGCCACCGGATGCCGGGCCACCGGGCGCAGAGCCGTCGTCGGCCTCATCCACGCATACACCATGGGGGCAATTTTTTGCTATTAAACAACCTTTGATCGGTATTGACGGCGTATCGCACGGTATGACCCATCCATGCGGCTTACGATCCGGGCTTGATGAGCGCCATCCGGAACCACCGCCCGCCCGCCCTCGCCGCCGCCTGGCTCGCCACCCGCGCCCTGATGCTGTGGCTCCTCGCCCACGACCGGCTCGCCCCGCTCGGCAGGGGCGGGGTGTCCCGCGAGGTGGGCCATCTGTACTTCCACTGGTACGGCGTGCTGTCCCGGGGCGCGTTCCCGGCGGGCGACCGGCTGTGGCAGTACCCGCCGGGCGCCGGCCCGGTGCTGCTGGCGCCCGGACTGCTGCCGTGGCTGACGTACTTCACCGCGTTCGTGGCCTGCGCGCTCGCCGCCGACGCCGTGATCGCCGTCGTCCTCACCCGCGCGGGGCTGCGCTCCGGCCGCAGTTCGCGCGGCGCCTGGCTGTGGGTGCTGGGCCTGCCCCTCCTGCTGCACATCCCGCTCGCCCGGTACGACGTGCAGGTCACGGCCTTCGCAGTCGTCTCCCTGCTGGCGCTCTCACGCCGCCCGCGTGTGTGCGGCGCGTTCGCCGCGATGGGGGCGCTGGTCAAGGTCTGGCCCGCGCTGGCGCTGATCGGAACCCCCCGGGGCCGCACCACCCGCGAGGTGTGGACGTCGGCGGCGGTCACCGCGGCCGCGCTGCTCGCCGTCCTCGCGGCCGTCTTCAGCGGCCCCTTCGACTTCCTGCGCCAGCAGAGCGGCCGGGGTGTCCAGATCGAGTCCCTCGGCGGCACGGTCCTGGGCTTCGCGCGCCACGCCGGCTGGCCGGGGACGGCCCGCTACCAGTACGGCGCGATGGAGTTCGTCGGCCCGTACACCGGCGCGGTCGCGGCCTGCTCGCTCGCCCTGACGGTCGCCGCGTTCGCGCTCGTGCTGCTGTGGCGGGTCCGCGCGCGGCGCTGGACGGCGGCCACCCCGTACGACGCGGCGCTCACGGCCGTCCTGCTGTTCACCGTGACGAGCCGGGTGATCAGCCCTCAGTACATGGTGTGGCTGCTGGGTCTCGCCGCCGTCTGCCTGACCTCGCGGCACACCACACAGCGCCCGGTCGCCGCGCTGATCGTGGCGGCGACGGCGGTCAGTTCGGTGGTGTACCCGGGGCTGTACGGCGACGTGGTGGACAGCACCTGGACGGGCTGCCTGCTGATGCTCGTACGCAACGGCCTGCTGGCCACGGCGGCGGGAGTGTCGTTCGTACGACTGTGGCGGTCGGGCCTGCCCACGGCCGCCCCGCACCGTGCCGCGCCGGCCGGGCGGGAGCGGGGCGCACACCGGATTCCCGCCGGGCTCCGAACGAGACAGTGACCGCCTCTTGACGGAGAATTACCCGCAATACCTACGATTCCGGCACATGGATCACATGAACCCTCACGAGGCGAAGGTCTGCGTCGTCGTCATCGGGTACGACGACGCCGCCCATGTGGCGGACGCCGTGCGCTCGGCGCTCGCCCAGGGTCCGGCCGTGCGCGAGGTGATCGCCGTGGACGACCGCTCGACGGACGGCAGCCCCGCCCTCCTCGACGCGCTCGCCGAGGGGGAACCGCGCCTGCGGGTGATCCACCGGCCGGCCAACAGCGGCGGCTGCGGCAGCCCCCGCAACGACGGCATCGACGCGGCCACGGCCCCGTACCTGATGTTCCTGGACAGCGACGACGTCCTGCCTCCCGGCGCGGTGGACGCGCTGCTCGCCGCCGCCGAGGAACACCGCGTCCAGGTCGCGGCCGGACTGTGCGTGCGCCGCGAACTGCCCTCGGGCCGCGAGGTCCCCTGGGAACGCGCGCTCTACGCACGCCCCGCCCTGATATCCCGTCCCTCGCGCCGCCTCCGCCTCGCCCACGACACCCTCTGCGTCAACAAGCTGTACCGCACCGGCTTCCTGCGCGAGCACGGCATCCGCTTCCCCGAAGGCCGCTACCCCTACGAGGACTTCGTGTTCACCGCGCGGGTGCTGGCCGCCGCGCCGCGCATCGCGCTGATCCCCGACACGGTGTACATCTGGCACGTGCGGCGCACCGCGGAGCGCCTGTCCATCTCGCTCGACCGCGCCGGCATCGGCAACTGGCGGGCACGGACCGAGGCGAACCGGGCGGCGCACGAGATCCTCCTGAGCGCCGGGGAGAGGCAGCTCGCGCGGGCCGTGCACGCCAAGTTCCTCGACCACGAGCTGCGGATGTACACGCGCGAACTGGAACTGCGCGCTCCCGCCTACCGCAGCGCCTGGTGGGACCTCACGCGGACGTACCTGTCGACGTTCGACGCGGCCGACCTCACCGTCAATCCGGCCGCCCCCGGCCGCCTCGTCGCCCGCGTGATCCTCGCCTGTCCCGCCCCGCGCGACCTGCCCCGCCTGAGGGAACTCGCGGCCCGCCCGGCCCGGCTGCTCCCGCCCTACACGCGCGACGGCGACGGCACCCCCGTGTGGTCCGCCGACCTGCCCGAGGTGACCCTGGAGCACTTCCTGGGCCGGCCCGCCCACCTGCTGCCCGCCGCCGTCGACGCGGAACTGCGCCCCCGCGCGCGGGGCACCCGGCTGCGGCTGCGCCTGCACGAGCTGTACGGGCGGATGGCCGCGGCCGGTCCCGCCTCGGTGGACCTGGAGTTCGTCCACCGGGAGGAGGGGCGGGTGGGCCTGAGCGGCACGGCGGCCCTGGTGGCCGACCGGCACGGCGACTCCTGGTGCGCGGAGACGCCCGTGGAGCTGTCGGCACTGGGCGCGGGCACCTGGGATCTGCGCCTGGCCGTGCGCTTTCACGACGGTACGAGCCGGGTGGTGTCGGCGCACGCGCTCGGCGGCCCCGGTCTGCTGCGCCGCCGCGCGGTCGCGGACGCTCACCACGGTGTTCTCCTCGTGCAGCCGTACCGGACGCACGCGGGGGCACTGGGTCTGCGGACGGCGTCCGGTTGGCGAGGAATGACCGGAGTGGTGTCCCGAAGGCTCCGTCGCCTGCTTCACTGATACGCGGACGCGGAGACGCGAGGCGCGGACGCCGACACCGTCACGCGGGACCGCCTCTCCCCGGCCGCAGGCACACGGTCCGGCAGCGCGGACTCACTCACGAGGGGAACGGCCTCACATGACCTGGCTGATCACCGGCGGCGCCGGCTACATCGGAGCGCACGTCGTCCGCGCGCTGCGCGAGGCGGGCGAACAGGCCGTGGTGTACGACGACCTGTCCACGGGGATCGCGGAGCGGGTGCCGTCGGACGTTCCGCTGGTGGTCGGCTCGACCCTGGACGGCGACCTGCTGGCCCGGACGCTCACGGGGCACTCCGTCACCGGTGTCGTCCACCTGGCGGCGAAGAAGCAGGTCGGCGAGTCCGTGGAGCTTCCCCTGCACTATTACCGGGAGAACGTCGAGGGCCTGCGCGTCCTGCTGGAGGCGGTGACCGCGGCCTCGGTGACCGCGTTCGTCTTCTCGTCCTCGGCCGCGGTGTACGGGATGCCGGACGTGGACCTGGTGACGGAGGAGACACCGTGCGCGCCGCTGAGCCCGTACGGCGAGACGAAGCTGGCGGGCGAGTGGCTGGTGCGCGCGACCGGCCGCGCGACGGGTCTGTCCACGGCCTGTCTGCGCTACTTCAACGTGGCCGGCGCGGCGACCCCCGAGCTGGCCGACGTGGGGGTCTTCAACCTCGTCCCCATGGTCTTCGAGAAGCTGACGGACGACGCCCCGCCGCGCGTCTTCGGCGACGACTACCCGACGCCGGACGGCACCTGCGTGCGCGACTACATCCACGTGGTCGACCTGGCCGAGGCGCATGTGGCCGCGGCCCGCGCCCTCCGGTCCTCCCCCGGCACCGGCCTGACCCTCAACATCGGCCGCGGCGAGGGTGTCTCGGTCCGCGAGATGATCGACCGCATCAACGCCCTCACCGGCCACGCCCGGCCCCCGGTCACCACCCCGCGCCGCCCCGGCGACCCGGCCCGCGTCGTCGCCTCCGCCGACCGCATCGCCGACGAACTGGGCTGGAAGGCCCGCTACGGCGTAGAGGACATGATCACCTCGGCCTGGTCGGGCTGGCTCCGCCACCACCCGAGCGCAAGCCGCATCTAGTCCCCCTGTCCGAACTCCCCCACCAGCCACCAGCCCCCTCCGAACTCCGCCTCCCGACAGCCTCCTCGGCAACCGCCCCGGGACAGCCGCCTTCGACCGTGCCGCCGGGAGGGCACGGCGATCCCCCACGAACTGATCGCGTCGCCCTGTTCGGACGGGTGCCGCGGGCGGCCGGGCTCACGGAGCTCGCGCTCCGGTGGTCCGGGGAACGGACCCGGCAGGCCTGACCGGGCGCCGCCGGGTCAGAGTGCCTTGAGTGCCGCCGCCGTGGCCCGGGCCAGGCTGGCCAGGTAGCCCTTGGGAACCTTGGGGCCGCGGACGACCACCGCGCGCCAGTACAGCGGCCCCGACATCAGGTCCAGCGCGAGTTCGACGTCGACGCCCTCCCGGATCTCGCCCCTCGCGACGGCCGACGCGACGATCCCGCTCGCCACCGACTGCTGGCCCTCCCGAAGCGCCGCCTGCATGGCGTCCGCGATCTCGGGGTTGCGGGCCGCCTCCGCCTGGAGGTCGGGGATGATCTGGCCGGCCACCGGGTGCCGCAGGGCGCGCGAGGTGACCTCGTACAGCAGCCGCAGGTCGCCCTCGAGAGAGCCCGTGTCCGGCGCGGGAAGCCCCTGGACCGCGATCGCCGAGACCAGGTCGAGCACGAGGTGGAGCTTGGAGCGCCAGCGCCGGTACACCGCGGTCTTGCCGACGCCCGCACGGCGGGCGATGCCCTCGATGGACATCCTGGCGTAGCCGACGGAGGCGAGTTCCTCGAAGACGGCGGCGCGGATCGCCTCGGTGACGTCCTCGCGCAGGACGGCCGCACCGGCGGGAGCCCGGCGCCGCCGGGGCTTCCCGTCGGCAGGCGCGGGCGTGGCGGCACTCGCGGCTGTGTCGGCGTTCGTCGTCATACGGACCAGCATAGGGCGTTACGACGATACGGTTGCGTTCCGACGTCGACTGGGCCTACTCTCGCGTTACGACGATACGGTCCCGTTCCGACGTAAGAAAATGGCAGGAAAACCCGTCGGAAAGGTTTCGGGGCCGAACGCACCCCCACCCCCCGAGCGAAAGCAACGGATGTGAGCCAGGTCCTCAACACACCGCCCCCGGCAGCGTCACCGGTCGCCCCCGCCGACGACGCCGCGGCCCTCGCCGCCCGGTACGGCCTCACCGTCAGCGGCGCGCGCCCGAGCCTGCCCGCGTACGTCCGCCAGTTGTGGGCACGGCGCCACTTCATCACCGCCTTCGCCACCGCCAAGCTCACCTCGCAGTACAGCCAGGCCAAGCTGGGCCAGGTGTGGCAGGTGATGACCCCGCTGCTGAACGCGGCGGTCTACTACTTCATCTTCGGCATTCTGCTCGGCACCAAGCACGGCGTGCCGGACTACGTCCCGTTCCTGGTCACCGGCGTCTTCGTCTGGACCTTCACCCAGAGCTCGATCATGGCGGGCACCCGGGCGATCTCCGGCAACCTCGGCCTGGTCCGCGCCCTGCACTTCCCGCGCGCCGCGCTGCCGGTGTCGTTCGCCCTCCAGCAGCTCCAGCAGCTGCTGTTCTCAATGGCCGCGCTGGTCGTCATCCTGCTGTGCTTCGGCGTCCCGGTGAGCGTCTCGTGGCTGCTCGCGGTGCCCGTGCTGGTGCTCCAGTTCATGTTCAACGCGGGTGTCGCGATGATCGTGGCCCGGATGGGCGCCAAGACGCCGGACATCGCGCAGCTCATGCCCTTCCTGCTGCGCACCTGGATGTACGTCTCGGGTGTCATGTGGAGCATCGACAAGGTGCTCAGCAAGAGCAGTCTGCCGCACTGGGCGATGGTCCTGCTGGAGAGCAACCCGGCGGCCGTCTACATCGACCTGATGCGCTTCGCGCTGATCGACAGCTTCCACGCGCACCAGCTGCCCCACCATGTCTGGGCGCTCGCGGTGGGCTGGGCGCTGGCCGCCGGCATCGGCGGCTTCATCTACTTCTGGAAGGCTGAGGAGACGTACGGCCGTGGCTGACATCATCACGCAGGACACCCAGCCGCAGGACGCCGTGAGCGCGGCCGCAGCCGCCCCCGCGGCCGACGCCGAGCGCATCCCGACCGTCGTCGCGGACCGCGTCGACATCGTGTACCGCGTCAACGGCACCGGCGCCGGACGGGGCAGCGCCACCGCCGCGCTCAACCGCATCCTGCGCCGCGAAAAATCCGAGAAGGCGTCGGGCGTCCGCAAGGTGCACGCGGTCAAGTGCGTCTCCTTCACCGCCTACCGGGGCGAGGCCATCGGCCTGATCGGCACCAACGGCTCCGGCAAGTCCACGCTGCTCAAGGCGGTCGCCGGCCTGCTCCCGGTGGAGAACGGCAAGATCTACACCGACGGCCAGCCCTCGCTGCTCGGCGTGAACGCGGCCCTGATGAACGACCTCACCGGCGAGCGGAACGTCTACCTCGGCGGCCTCGCCATGGGCATGTCCCGTGATGAGGTCAAGGAGCGTTACCAGGAGATCGTCGACTTCTCGGGCATCAACGAGAAGGGCGACTTCATCACCCTGCCGATGCGGACGTACTCCTCCGGCATGGCGGCCCGGCTGCGCTTCTCGATCGCGGCTGCCAAGGACCACGACGTGCTGATGATCGACGAGGCCCTCGCGACCGGTGACCGCTCCTTCCAGAAGCGGTCCGAGGCGCGGATCCGTGAGCTGCGCAAGAGCGCGGGCACGGTGTTCCTGGTCAGCCACAACAACAAGTCGATCCGCGACACCTGCGACCGCGTGCTGTGGCTGGAGCGCGGCGAGCTGCGCATGGACGGCCCGACCGCGGACGTCCTCAAGGAGTACGAGAAGTTCACGGGCAAGTAGGCACCGGCAACAAGGGTGCGTACGCACGTGCCGCGTGAGCGGTGACCGGGGCGGGGCCGTCGACGGCCCCGCCCCGGTCCTCGTACGCACCCCCGCGAGCTCGGCGCTCCGGAACGCTCGCCGCCCCGGCGGACACTCGGCGCCCCGGCAGACACTCGGCGCTCCGGACCGCTCAGCGCTCCAGGAACGCGAACAGTTCCTCCCACCTGCGGACGACCTCGTCCGTGGCGAAGCGCCGGATGTTCGCGCGCGCCGCCTCGCCCATGGAGTCCCGCAGCGCCTTGTCGGACATCAGCGTGTCGAGCCGGCGGGCCAGTTCACCGGTGTTGCCGAGGGTGGCCAGCAGGCCGTCCTCGCCGTCCCGGACGATCTCGCGGACGCCGGGCGCGCAGTCGAAGGCGGCACACGGCAGGCCGGTGGCCATCGCCTCCATGAGGGCCAGCGGGAAGCCCTCGCCGCGCGAGGAGAGCACGAAGACCGAGCCGCCGCGCAGCGCGCCGGGGACATCGCTCGTCCGTCCCATCCAGTCGACCGAGTCGTCGAGCCCGAGCGAGGCGCACTGCTTCCTCAGGATCTCCTCGTCCTCGTCCTCGCCCGAGCCGTAGACGCGCAGCCGCCAGTCGGGGTGGAGCGGGGCGACCTCGGCCCAGGCGTCGAGGAGCATGTCGATGCCCTTCTGGTCGTGCAGCCTGCCCACGCTGACGACGGCGTTCCCGGTGCGCGGCGAGGGCACCTCGGGCATGAACGGCAGGGGGTTCGGCATGAAGGAGGCGTTGTTCATGCCCTGCCCGATCCACAGGTCGGCGTCCTCACGGGTGAGCGCGAGCATCCGGTCGACGTCCTTGTAGTACTTCAGGACCCGCCTGAAGCGCGAGGTCGTCCGGCAGTACTCGAAGGACTCGTGGCTCATGCCGATGACGGTCAGCCCGCCGGTGTCGGCGAGCTCCACCCATTCCATGGCCCACACCTGGGTGACGATCACGACCGCACCGGGGCGCGCGGCCCGGAACAGCGCGGTCAGTTCGGCGGCCTTCTCCCGCATGCCCGCCGCCCGCTCGGCACGCACTCTCCGCCCGGCGACGTCGAGCCGCCCCCTGAGGCCGCGCGCCGGTCCGACCCAGGGCGGGTGGATGTCGTACAACGTCGTGGTGGGGTAGGGGAGTTCGCCCAGTTCCTGGGGAACGGCGGACCGGGTCACGCCCACCACGTGCACGCGGTGACCGCGCTCGGTGAAGAGCCGGGCCATCTGGTGCGACCAGGTCGTCACCCCGCCCAGTTCGTCGACGCTGTTGGAGACGAAGAAGATGTCCCGCTGCGCAGGGCCGGTCATCCACGCCTCCAGTGCCCGAAGAACTGGTCGACGACGCTCCGGGCCGCCGTTCCCTTGTCGTACTCGCCGAAGTCGGCGAGGAACTGCTCGCGCCTGGGCGCGTACTTGACGCTCTGTTCCTCCAGCGAGCCGAGCACCGTGTGCAGTTCGTCCTCGGTCCGCACCACGGGTCCCGGTGCCCGCTCCAGCAGGTCGAAGTAGGTTCCGCGGTCCTCGTGCACGTACGCGTCGTAGTCGTACGCGAAGAAGAACATCGGGCGGTCGAGGAGTGCGTAGTCGAACATCACGGACGAGTAGTCGGTGATCAGCCCGTCGGCGAGGGCGAGCAGCGGGGTCATGTCGTGGCGGGCCGTGACGTCGACGACCCGGCCGCGCACGGACGGCGGGAGCACGACGTGGTTCAGGTAGTGGGAGCGGACCAGGAGGACGTAGCGGTCGCCGAAGGTGTCGGCGAAGCGCTCGACGTCGAAGGGCAGCTCGAACCGCTTCTGTCCGTTGCCGCGGCGGCGGAAGGTCGGGGCGTACAGGAGGATCTGCCGGTCCTCGGGGATGCCCAACTCCGCTGCCAGCGGTCCGCGTTCGCGCCCGTCACCGGCCGTCTCCCGCTGTCTGGCCCGCACGAGCGCGTCGTTGCGCGGGTACCCGACCCGCAGCAGGGTCCGTTCCTGGAGCCGGAACGCCCGCGCGAGGGTGCGCACATCGTGCTCGGAGCGGATGAGGAACCGGTCGAAGCGGTCCAGTGTCTTCTGCTGTTCGGCCTGCGCCTCACGGGACTTGAGTTTCCATTCGGCCTCGTCGAAGCCCATCCGTTTGAGCGCCGAGCCGTGCCACGTCTGGATGTACGTCGTGCCCGGCCGCTTGGTCAGCTTCAGCGGGTAGCTCTGGTTGTCGACCCAGAACTCGGCCTGCGCGAGGGCCCTGAGATACGGCAGCGACCAGCGGCGTACGAGGATGGCGTCGTCCGGGAAGCCGTCCGGGCTGCCGCTGTACGCCCAGACCGGCTCGAACTCCAGCCCCTGGCGGCGCATCTCCTCGTAGATCGCCCGGGGGCTGTCGCTGTACTGGCGGCCCAGGTGGCTCTCGAAGACGACGAGACCCGTGCGGACGGGCAGCCGGCTGAACACCTCGTGGTAGAGGCGGATCTTGGTCTCGCCGGAGCTGAGTTCCTTGCGCAGCGAACGGGCCTTGCGGTAGCCGGTCTTGGCGAGTGTGCCGGCCCGGCCGTGCACACCGCGCCGCACGACGACGTTGGCCTTCTTGTCGGGGACCAGCCGGAAGGACAGATGTCCGCGCGAGGAGACGACCGGTTCCATGCGGTCGGCGACGAGCCGGGTGAGCCGGGGCCGGACGGGTACCTGCCCGGTGACCAGACCGGGTTCGGCCGCGGTGAGCCTCGTGCTGGTGCGCACGCCGTCGACGTCGAGGTGGAGCCGTACGTCCCACACGGCGTCCACGATGCCCAGCGGCCGTACGGCCATCAGGTTCGCCGCGCCCTCCCAGGCGACGGTCCCGCCCGCGTGCCACACGTGCTTCACGGGGAAACGGAAGGTCTGGAAGCGCACTCCGGGGCGGCGGGCGTAGAACTCCAGCTCGCCGGCGAGCCGGGCGCCGGGCGGAATCACCCCGAGCGGGTTGGTGACGCGTCCGGCCAGCCGGACGGTCGCGCCGGTGCTCTCGTACGAGGTCAGCGCGTTGCGCAGGAACATCCGGTCGACCGGCTTGATGTGGTGGCCGAGGTCGGTGACGTCCAGGACGTGCCGGCCGAAGGGGTCGTCGAGATGCTCGGCGCACCAGTACACGCGCCCGTCGCGCTCGACGAGCGGCGAGGAGATCTTGTCGCGGTTGGTGAGGGTGTCCACGGCGGGCAGCAGGTTGTCCCAGTCGCTCACCTGGAGGAGATAGGCGCAGATGGCCTGGACGGGTTCGGCCTCGTCGAAGGCGGTGCGGTCGATCGACTCCAGGTACCGCCGGGCGATCGCCGCGAACTCCTCACGGAAGGCGGCGTCACGGAAGGGCAGTTCGCGCAGGTGCAGCACGAGGTCGTGCTTGAGGAACTTGACGTCCTTGGCGAACTTCAGCTCCAGGAGCCCCTTTTCCGCGAGGAGTTGGTCGACCCTGCGGTGGATCTCCATGCGGTGGGTGAAGTTGGCGATCTCGTCGCGCCGGTTGCTGATGGACTTCGCCGCCGCCTTGTCGGCGACCCGCCAGTCGTACACCCGGTTGGGGATGAGGGTGATGCGGCGGGCGGTGGCGTAGGCCTGGGCGGAGAAGAGCAGGTCCTCGTAGTGGATGCCGACCGGGAAGCGCAGCCCCTCGTCGAGCAGGAACCGTCTGCGGTAGCACTTGTTGGTCGACAGGGTGTCGAAGACCAGCAGGTCGGGCAGTTCGGAGATCGACTCCAGGGTCCGGGTGCGCCCGTACAGCCAGGGGTACCACTTGACCTCCTTGCGGGTGCGCGCGTCGACGTGCACGCGCACGCACAGGCCGGAGACCAGGTCGGCGCCGGTGGCCTCGGCGGCCTCCAGCATGTTGCGGCAGGCGTTGCGTTCCAGGACGTCGTCGCTGTCGAGGAAGAGCACGTAGGTGCCGCGGGCCTCGGTGATGCCGCGGTTGCGGGGGGCGCCGCAGCCGCCGCTGTTCTCGGGCAGCCGGCAGGCGCGGACCCGGTCGGGGTGCGCCGCGGCCAGTCCCCGTGCCACCTCGTACGAGCCGTCGGTGCTCCGGTCGTCGACGACGATCACCTCGACGTCGTGCAGCGTCTGGTCCAGGACGGAGCGCACGGCCGTGGGCAGCCGGGCGGCGTCGTTGTAGACGATGACGACCACGGAGACGGCGGGCTTCCCCGGCCCGGACCCGGTGTCCCCGGACACGGAGGCCGCGGACTCCGCCCCGGGCCCGGCGGGTTCTGTCGCGTGCGCGGCGGATTCCGTCCCAGCTCCGACGGATTCCGTCCCGTCTCCGGCGAGTTCTGCCCCCTGCTTGGCGGACGAGTGAGGTTGATCCACATTCATCCTATTAATCGTAGACACTGCGGCCCTCTTTGGGGCGTTATCGGCCGTTCCTCGCGTGTTGGAACACCCACGTCCGGTACACCACGAAGCGGAACGCCGAAGCCAGGACGATCGACAGGGCCTTGGCGATGTTCGAGCCGAGCGGTCCGCTCATCCCCAGGCCGTGATAGCCGGCGTAGAACAGCACGCTCTCCATGGCGACACCGAGCCCGCTGAACGCGAAGAAGAGAGCGATCTGGCGACGCGTGCGCGAGGCCCGGTCCCGGTAGGCGAAGTAGCGGAAGCCGAGGTAGTTCGTCCCCATGGCGACGCAGCTGGCGACCACCGTGGCGGCCATCGGGGCCCACGTCAGGCCGTGCAGCGCCAGGTTGAAGAAGAGGATGTTGACGGCGACCCCGCTGCCGCCGACGACGGAGAACCGGGCCACCTCCAAGGCGAGCCGGCGGACCCTCGGGGTGCTCGGGACAGGGCGGGGACGGACGACGGGCAGGGTCGCGACGGGCGCAGGGCGCTCGGAGAGATGCACTGTCACGGGTCCGGAACCTCCACAGGTCTGTCCGTCGGTCGAGCCCACCCTAAGCTAAATGTCCTATTTACCAGGTATAGGTAAATAGCGAGCCGGAATTTCGTCGGAGAAGCACCTGAGACAGGCAAGGAGGCCGGGGGGCGCCTCCCGCACACGAAACGGGGGCGCCCCGAGCCGTCACCGGCCCGGGGCGCCCCCGTTCGCGTACCGCTCAGGAATGCGAGCGCAGCAGTGTCCGCATCGTCCGCATCGCCACCGACAGGTTGGCGAGGTCGAACGAGTCCGAGCCCTGGATCTCGTCCAGGGTGGTGCGGGCCCGCCCGAGGATCGCCGTGTTCTTCTCCTGCCAGGCCTCGAAGCGCTGCTCGGGAGTGGAGGCCCCGTTGCCCACCGCCAGGACGTCGGCGGTCAGCGCCGCGTGGGCCGCGTACAGGTCCTCGCGGATCGACGCGCGGGCCATGGACTGCCAGCGGTCGGCACGCGGCAGCTCGATGATGCGGTCCATGAGCTGGGTGATGCCGAGACGGTCGGCGAGGTCGTAGTAGACCTCGGCGACGGCCATCGGGTCCTGGCCCGTGCGGTCGGCCACCGAGACGATGTCCAGCGCCGGGAAGGCGGAGGAGAACCCGGCCACGCGGGTGGCGAGTTCGTCCGGCACGCCGGCGTCCGACAGCTCGTCGTAGATCTGCTGGTACCACTCCAGGTCCGCGCCGCGGACCAGCTTGGGCAGCTCCGACCACACCTGCTCGACGCCGTCGGTGAAGAAGCTGATCGTTTCGGCGAGCTGGAGCGGCTGCGGCCGGTTGTTGAGCAGCCAGCGGGTGCCGCGCTCGACGAGACGGCGCGAGTGCAGCCGGATCCGGGTCTGCACGTCGGCGGCGACGACATTGTCGAGCGCCTCCACCGCGTCCCACACCGCGCTGGAGTTGAAGATCGCGCGGGCCGCGGTCTGCGCCCGGACGATCTCCTCCAGCGAGGCACCCGTCTCCTCGCGCAGGCGGTGCAGGAAGCTCGTACCGCCCGTGTTGACCGTGTCGTTGACCAGGACGGTCGTCACGATCTCGCGGCTCAGCGCGTGCCCCTCGATCTGCTCGCGGAACTGGTCGCGCAGCGCCGTCGGGAAGTAGGCGAGCAGCAGGCTCTGCAGGTACGGGTCGTCGGGCAGCGAGGTGGCGAGCAGCTCGACGGAGACCGTGATCTTCGTGTACGCGAGCAGGACCGCCGTCTCGGGACCGGTCAGACCCTGGCCGGCGTTGAGCCGCTCGCGGATCTGCCGCTCGGTGGGCAGGAACTCCAGGGCCCGGTCGAGGTACCCCTCCCGGACCAGGTGGCGCAGGAACCGCTGCTGGGCGTGGAGCATGCTCGGCGACTGGGCCAGCGCGTTGGCGATCGCCGTGTTCTGCGCGTAGTTGTTGCGCAGCACCAGGGCGCCGACCTCGTCGGTCATCTCGGCGAGCAGCTTGTTGCGCTGCTTGACGGTCAGATCGCCGTTGGCCACCACCGCGTTGAGCAGGATCTTGATGTTCACCTCGTGGTCGGAGGTGTCCACGCCCGCGCTGTTGTCGATGGCGTCCGTGTTGATCTTGCCGCCGTGCTGGGCGAACTCGATCCGGCCGAGCTGGGTCAGACCCAGGTTGCCGCCCTCGCCGACGACCTTGACGCGCAGGTCGGCGCCGTCGACGCGGATCGCGTCGTTGGCCTTGTCGCCGACCTCGGCGTGCGATTCGGCGGACGACTTCACGTACGTGCCGATGCCGCCGTTCCACAGCAGGTCGACGGGCGCCTGGAGGATCGCCCGCATCAGGTCGGCCGGCGTCATCTTCGCGACGTTCGACTCGATGCCGAGGACCTCGCGGATGTGCGCGTTGACCGGGATGGCCTTGGCGCTGCGCGGGAAGACGCCGCCACCGGCCGAGATCAGCTCGGTGTCGTAGTCGGCCCACGAGGAGCGCGGCAGCTCGAAGAGGCGGCGGCGCTCGGCGTAGGAGGTCTCCGCGTCCGGGGTCGGGTCGATGAAGATGTGCCGGTGGTCGAACGCGGCGACCAGGCGGATGTGCTCGGAGAGCAGCATGCCGTTGCCGAACACGTCGCCGGACATGTCACCGACGCCGACCACGGTGAAGTCCTGCGTCTGGGTGTTGACGCCGAGCTCCTGGAAGTGCCGCTTCACGGACTCCCAGGCACCGCGGGCGGTGATGCCCATCTTCTTGTGGTCGTACCCGGCGGAGCCGCCGGAGGCGAAGGCGTCGCCGAGCCAGAAGTCGTAGCTCTCCGCGACCTCGTTGGCGATGTCCGAGAACGTCGCCGTGCCCTTGTCGGCTGCGACCACGAGGTAGGTGTCGTCCTCGTCGTGCCGCACGACGTCGGCGGGCGGGACGATCTCGCCGGCCACCATGTTGTCGGTGATGTCGAGCAGCGCGGAGATGAAGGTCCGGTAGCTGCGGATGCCCTCGGCCATCCACGCGTCGCGGTCCACGGACGGGTCGGGAAGCTGCTTGGCGACGAAGCCGCCCTTGGCGCCGACCGGCACGATGACGGTGTTCTTCACCATCTGCGCCTTGACCAGGCCGAGGATCTCCGTACGGAAGTCCTCGCGCCGGTCGGACCAGCGCAGACCACCGCGCGCGACCTTGCCGAAGCGCAGGTGCACACCCTCGACGCGCGGCGAGTACACCCAGATCTCGAACGCCGGGCGCGGCGCCGGGAGGTCCGGGATGGCCGTCGGGTCGAACTTCATGGAGACGTACTCGTGCGGCGTGCCGCCGGCCGCCCGCTGGAAGAAGTTCGTGCGCAGGGTCGCCTTGATCAGGTGGAGGAAGGACCGCAGGATCCGGTCCTCGTCCAGCGAGGCGACCTGGTCGAGGGCCGCTTCCAGCTCCTCCAGCAGCGCGTCGGTCAGCTCGACACCGGCGCGCTGGCGCTCCGGAGACATCCGCGCCTCGAACAGCGAGACGAGCAGCCGGGTGGTGTGGACGTTGTTGCGGAGGGTGTCCTCCATGTAGTCCTGGCTGAAGGTGGAACCGGCCTGGCGCAGGTACTTCGCGTAGGCGCGCAGCACCATCGACTGCCGCCAGGTGAGCCCGGCACTCAGCACGAGGGCGTTGAAGCCGTCGTTCTCGGCCTGTCCGGTCCAGGTGGCGGCGAAGGCCTCCTGGAACCGCTCGCGGCCGTCGTCGCCGAGGTGGTCGCCGTTGCCGTTGAGGGACTTGGGCAGGCGCAGCCCGAAGTCGTAGATCCACGCCGTCGTACGGTCCGAGCAGCGCAGTTCGTACGGCCGCTCGTCGGTGACCTCGACGCCCATGCGGTTCAGGGCCGGCAGGACCGCGGACAGCGAGACCTGCTCGCCGGTGCGGTAGATCTTGAAACGGCGCTCGCCGGGCACCGCGCCCACCGGCTCGTACAGGCTGAGCGCGAAGTCCTTCCTCGCTTCCTGCCCGAGTGCCTGGAGGTGGACCAGGTCGGCGACGGCCGAGCGCGGGGAGTGGTCGGCCTTGTAGCCCTCGGGGAAGGCGTTGCCGTACCGGCGCAGCAGCTCGGCGGCGCGCTCCTCGCCGCACTCTGCGGTCAGCGCCTCCGCGAAGCCGTCGGCCCAGGAGCGGGCGGCCTCGACCAGGCGCGCCTCGATGCGCTCCTTGTCGGAGTCGGACAGCTGCGGCAGCTCGGTGCCGGGCTCGACCCGGACCACGAAGTGCAGCCGGGACAGGATCGACTCGGTGTTCCAGGCCGTGAAGTCGACGCTGGTGCCGTTGAGCTCTTCCTTGAGGATGTCGATGATCCGCAGGCGCACACCGGTGGTGTAGCGGTCGCGCGGGAGGTAGACGAGGGCCGAGTAGTAGCGCCCGTACTCGTCCTGGCGCAGGTAGAGCCGCAGCCGGCGGCGCTCCTGGAGGTACAGGACGGACGTGACGATCGCCCGGAGCTCGTCGGCGGGGGTCTGGAACAGCTCGTCGCGCGGGTAGGTCTCCAGGATCTGGAGCAGGTCGCGTCCGTCGTGGCTGTTGGGCGAGAACCCGGCACCGCGCAGGACCTCGTCGACCTTACGGCGGACGACGGGCACCCGGCGCACGGACTCGGTGTACGCGGCGGAGGAGAACAGGCCCAGGAAGCGGCGCTCCCCGATGACCTCGCCGTTCTCGTCGAACTTCTTGACCCCGACGTAGTCGAGGTACGACGGGCGGTGCACGGTGGCGCGGCTGTTCGCCTTGGTCAGGATCAGCAGTTTGTGCTCGCGGGCCTTGGCCCGGGCGTCGGCGGGCAGCCGCTCGAAGGACGGGCTGACCGGGTGGCTGTCCTCGCCGTGCTGCGGGTCGGAGCGCAGGATGCCGAGCCCGGTGCCGGGGACGGCGGCCAGCGAGTCGTCCTCGCGGAGCTGGTACTCGCGGTACCCGAGGAAGGTGAAGTGGTCACCGGAGAGCCAGCGCAGCAGCTCGCGGGCCTCCTCGACCTCCTGGTCGCGCAGATCGTCGGCGGTGGGCTCCTTGGGGAGCTCCTCCGCGATCCGCAGCGCCGCGTCGCGCATCTTCTCCCAGTCCTCGACGGCCTCACGGACGTCGGACAGGACGCGCAGCAGATCGGTGGTGATCTGCTTCAGGTCGGCGCGGTCGGTCTCCCGGTCGATCTCGACGTGGATCCACGACTCGACGTGCGCGTCGTGCGGGAGGTTCTCGGCGGAGGGCCGCGCGGGCAGCACCTCGATGAGCTTGCCGGTGAGGTCGCGCCGTACGACGAACTGCGGATGGATGACGACGTGGATGCCGCGTCCCTGCCGGGACAGTTCGTTGGTCACCGAGTCGACGAGGAAGGGCATGTCATCCGTGACCACCTCGACGACGGAGTGGCTGCAGGTCCAGCCGTTCTCCTCGACGGTGGGCGTGTGCACGCGCACGTTGGCCTTGCCCTGCGGGCGGTTCTCGGCCAGTCGGTAGTGGGAGAAGGCCGCTCCGAAGACGTCGACCGGGTCGCGGTCGGTGAGGTCCTCCGGGGCCGTGTGCAGGTAGTAGCGCTGGAGGAACGCGAGCACGGTGTCCCGGTCGGGGGTGCCCTCGCCCGTCGTCCCAGTCGGTAGGTGCCCCCCGACCGGGCTGTTCTCAGCTACCCGGGCGGCCCTTTCGAGCAGCTCGGCCTTGGCTTCGTCCAGCTTGGTCTGCATTGTCCTCTGGCTCCTGTCGCGCGCCGTTGCGTGACGTTGAAGGAAATACGGTCTCGTCGCTTCCGACGCAACGCCGCGACGCGGGGTGTCCGGTCTGGTTCGACGCTATGCCGCAAGGGGAGACGGGCGGAGGGGTAACGGTCATTCTGGACCGCCCCGGAGGGTGTGACGCCGCTCTCGGCGACGTCCGTTCCCCGGGTGCCGTCGACGTACGGAGTGCGTTGCCGCCGGCGCTCGCCGCGTTTCCGCTCGCGCCCACGGCCGTCGCCGTGATCCCGTCCCGCCCGTGAAGATCAGCGATTGACGCCCGGTCACGGATGTCGTCCGTGCGTTCCGGGCGCGGGGCAGGGGCGACGATGCCCCCGCGAGATATCGCGCTGATCACGCCACCAGGCTATCGCCCCCGACCGGGGGGTCGTCATGAGCCGTATGTGTACAAAAGCAGGGGGGCAACTTTGACACTATGCACAGGGGCGGAGAG
Source organism: Streptomyces sp. NBC_00386 (assembly GCF_036063235.1). Classification (NCBI taxonomy): domain Bacteria; kingdom Bacillati; phylum Actinomycetota; class Actinomycetes; order Kitasatosporales; family Streptomycetaceae; genus Streptomyces; species Streptomyces sp. NBC_00386. Next base: position 5,767,614 of record NZ_CP107950.1, on the reverse strand, counting down.
GGCGACGGCATGCAGTGCGGGCCGACTGCGGGCTACCGTCGTCCTACGGACCGTGTTCTGCCCCTTGGCAAGCACCTCCCCCGGAGACAGGCTGGCAGGACGGCGAACGCGACGTGCAGGACGGCCGACGGGAGCGCAGCACCATGGCAGCGAAGATCCTCATTGTCACCGGCGACGCGGCGGAGTCGCTGGAAGTCCTCTACCCCTATCAGCGTCTGCGCGAGGAGGGGTACGAGGTCCACATCGCGGCCCCCACCCGCAAGAAGCTGCAGTTCGTGGTCCACGACTTCGAGCCCGGCTTCGACACGTACACCGAGAAGCCCGGCTACACCTGGCCCGCGGACCTGGCCTTCGCGGAGGTCGACCCCGGCGCGTACGTCGCCCTGGTCATCCCCGGCGGGCGGGCCCCTGAGTACCTCCGCAACGACCTCGAACTCCGCAAGATCCTGAAGTCGTTCTTCGACGCGGACAAGCCGGTGGCCCAGATCTGTCACGGCCCCCTGCTGACCGCGTCCGTGGACAGCCTGAGCGGGCGCCGCGTCACGGCCTATCCCGCGCTGGAGCTCGACATGCAGGCGGCGGGCGCGACCTTCCAGGACGCGGAGGCCGTCGTCGACGGCACCCTGGTCTCCGCCCGCGCCTGGCCGGACCACTCCGCCTGGATGCGCGAGTTCCTCAAGGTGCTGCGCTCGAAGGCCCCGGTGAACTGACGCACCGACGGGCACGGCCCGCCCTCCGGCGAGCCGCCCGGGAGGGTTCCGGCGAGCTGCCCGGCACGGCACTCCGACGAGCTTCCGGGGAGGTCGTCCCCGGCGTGCCCGTCCGGCAGGGCCCGGCGGGCTGCCCGGGAGGCGGGCAGGAGCCTCAGGCCGCCAGCCTGCCGGCCTCCTCGACCGCCTCCTCCAGGCTGTCCACCACGGGAACGCCGGCCTCCTCCAGGCTGGCGCGGCTGTGGGAGCCCCCGGTGTAGAGGACGGCCCCGGCGCCGACATGCCGTGCGGCCGTCGCGTCGTCCACCGCGTCGCCGATCACCACCACGCGGGCCGGCTCGACACCCGCGAGGGCGCCGAGGTGGCGCACCATGTGCTCGGCCTTGCTGCCGCCCGAGGGCCCGGTCCGTCCGTCGACCCGGACGAAGTGCGGCTCGATCCCGAAGCCCCGCACCAGCGGGACCAGCTCCTCGTGCCCGTACATGCTCAGGAGGGACTGGCTGCGGCCCGCCGCCTCCCACCCGGCGAGCAGCGCGGGCACTCCGGCGGTGAGCCCGCACGCCCTGCGGTGCTCGGCGTAGTACCGGTGGAAGGTGTCGTCCATGATCTGCCACTCGGTGTCCGTGGGCAGCCGGCCCATCAGCCGCTCGTAGAACCTCGGCACGGGCACGCAGTACATCGCCCGGTACCGCTCCAGGGTGATCGGCTCAAGACCCAGCTCCGCGAAGGCCGCGTTCGTCGCCCCGATGATCGCGTCATTGTCGTGGAACAGCGTGCCGTTCCAGTCCCAGACAATGTGCGCGTTTCCTTGCTTCCCCATACCGAGAAACGTACCCGCCGCCACCGACAACACCTCATCGCGGGCGGAGACCGGGCGGCTACTCCCCGAGTCCGATCAGGCCGGGGATCTCCTGCGTGGCGAACCACAGCAGCTCGTGGTCATCGGCCCCGTCGACGACGAACTGGGCGTCGTCGTCCCCGGTCTCGGCCGCGCCCAGCGCCGCCGCGGCCGCGGTCACGTCCGTCTCGGCGTCGGCCGCGTCGACGTGCACGGCGGCCGCCTTGGCCAGGGTCACGTCCTGGGAGACCCGCACCTCGCCGAGCGCGGCGGGATCGAGTCCCCGGTCGGGGTCGGCGGCCGCGGCCCGGTCCGGAACGTCGACCGCGACCACGACCCGGCGCCGCACGGCCTGGGGATCGGCCGCCAGGAGCCGCAGCGAGGCCAGCGCGGCACGGCTCAGCGCCGCGTACTCCAGTTCCTCGATGTCGTCGGAGAGATACCACTCGCGCAGGGCGGGCGTGACGGCGTACGCGACGAACGGTCCCGTCTCCAGCTCTCCCGTCTTGTACGCCTCGGCGAGACCGGAGAGGGTCAGGGGGACGTAGACGCGCATGGCTGGCCGCTTTCGTAGTCGGGGCTCCGGGGGTCACGCGGTGCGAGCACTCCGGGGAGGGCGGTACCGCGCCTTGGGGAGGGCCTTCAGGATACGTGCGGGCGTCCCCTTTCGAGGTCCCGGCCGCGCCCTCCGCGGCGTCCACCCGGCGCCCGCGATTCACCCGGTACTCCCCTTGGCCACCAAGGGTTCCGCCCGTCCCCGCAACCCTGATAGGTGAACTCTCCCGCGGCCGCGGCACGCGCCCGCCGTCCTTGCGCGGGCACCTTCCCGGCTCGTACAAGATCCCCGACACGAAAGTTACCGACCGGTATGGCCGGTCCGGACGACGAGCGGGGACGACGCATGAACAAGGTGATGACCAGGACCAGGCGCCACCCGGGCACCCGCCCGCCCGGCCGGCAGGACTCCCGCCGCCCCGGCGGCGCCCCACCGCACACCCCGGGCACGGGCACCCCCGCGAGGCGGCCGGGCGGCACCCCGCCCCAGGACACAAGCCCGTCCCCCACGCCCTCCGCCGGCGCCCTGCCGCGGGGCGAGGCCAGGAAGGGCACTCCGCCGCGCGGTGCGGCCCGGACGAGCGACCTGCCGCCGGGCGAGGCCAGGGCGCTCGCCACGGCGGCCCCCGGGGCGCCCGGACGCCCCGCTCCGGGGCCCCGTCCCACCGACGTCTTCGCCGAGCGTCTGCTGGCTGTGCTGAGCGGTGCCCGCCCCGTCCACTGCATGCTGCGCCACACCGCGGGCCGGGCCTACGACGAACTGGTCCGGCTCGCCGAACGCGGCCCCCTGCGTACCCGCGGCACGCGCCCCGTCGTCCGGGACATCGGCTACTACGTCGCGCGCCCCGGCGCCGTCGAGGCCTTCGCCCGCATCGGCGCCGGTGACCAGCTCCGCGCCATGGCCTTCCGGCTGGAGCAGGGCCCCGACCTCCGCTGGCGCTGCACCGCGATCGAACTCGGCGGCCCCCGCACACCCCGCCCCACCGACTGAACGCCACCGGCGCACCGGCATCCGGGCCTGGGAAACGGGCCCGGCATCCGGGCCCGGGAAACGGCAGGGGCCGGACACCTGGTGTCCGGCCCCTGCCGTGTCATCGGTCGCGCGCGGCGGCGGTCACCCGCGGCCCGCGTCCCTCACTTCTTGCGGCGGCGCACGCCACCCTTCTGCGCCTTGCGGCGCTCCGCGCGCGTGAGGCCGTCCGCCTCGGACCGCACCGGCTCGTCGCTGGCGAAGTCGCCCTCGACGATGCCGCCCTCGCCGTCCACGGTCGGCGCGGAGAAGTGCAGCCGGTCCGGCCGCTGCGGGGCGTCGAGACCCTTGGCGCGGATCTCGGGGCGCCCGGCGCCCGCGGGAACGGCTTCCTGCTTGGCCAGGGACGGCGCGGAGTCCTCGACCAGGACCTCCTCGACCTGCTGCTCGACCTGGACCTCCAGGTTGAACAGGTAGCCGACGGACTCCTCCTTGATGCCGTCCATCATGGCGCTGAACATGTCGAAGCCCTCGCGCTGGTACTCGACCAGCGGGTCCTTCTGGGCCATCGCACGCAGGCCGATGCCCTCCTGGAGATAGTCCATCTCGTAGAGGTGCTCACGCCACTTGCGGTCCAGGACCGACAGCACGACCCGGCGCTCCAGCTCACGCATGATCTCGGAGCCGAGCTGCTCCTCACGGGCCGAGTACTGGTCGTGGATGTCGTCCTTGATGGACTCGGAGATGAACTCGGCGGTCAGACCGGAGCGGTCGCCGGCCTCCTCCTCCATCTCGTCGACGGTGACCTTCACCGGGTAGAGCTGCTTGAAGGCGCCCCACAGCCGGTCGAGGTCCCACTCCTCGGCGAAGCCCTCGGCGGTCTCGGCCGCGATGTAGGCGTCGATGGTGTCGTCCATGAAGTGCCGGATCTGCTCCTGGAGGTCCTCGCCCTCCAGGACGCGGCGGCGCTCGCCGTAGATGACCTCGCGCTGCCGGTTGAGCACCTCGTCGTACTTCAGGACGTTCTTGCGGGTCTCGAAGTTCTGCTGCTCGACCTGCGACTGGGCGGACGCGATGGCACGCGTGACCATCTTGTTCTCGATCGGCACGTCGTCCGGCACGTTCGCCATCGACATCACGCGCTCGACCATCTGCGCCTTGAACAGACGCATCAGGTCGTCGCCCAGGGAGAGGTAGAAGCGGGACTCGCCCGGGTCGCCCTGACGGCCGGAACGACCGCGCAGCTGGTTGTCGATACGCCGCGACTCGTGGCGCTCCGTGCCGAGGACGTAGAGCCCGCCGAGGTCCTTGACCTCCTCGAACTCCGCCTTCACCGCCTTCTCGGCACGCTCCAGGGCGGCGGGCAGGGCGTGCGCCCACTCCTCGATGTGCTCCTCGGGGTCGAGGCCGCGCTGGCGCAGCTCCGCCTCGGCGAGGTCGTCGGGGTTGCCGCCGAGCTTGATGTCCGTACCGCGGCCGGCCATGTTCGTGGCGACCGTGACGGCACCCCTGCGGCCGGCCTGGGCGACGATCGTCGCCTCCCGGTCGTGCTGCTTGGCGTTCAGCACCTCGTGCTGGACACCGCGCTTGGAGAGCTGCTGCGAGAGGTACTCGGACTTCTCGACCGACGTCGTACCGACGAGGATCGGCTGGCCCTTCTCATGCTTCTCGACGATGTCGTCGACGACCGCCTCGAACTTCGCGACCTCGGTGCGGTAGATCAGGTCGGACTGGTCCTTGCGGACCATCGGCCGGTTGGTCGGGATCGGGACGACGCCGAGCTTGTAGATCTGGTGGAACTCGGCGGCCTCCGTCATCGCCGTACCGGTCATGCCGGAGAGGCCGGGCATTTCCTTGTCGTTGTGGTCGTGGCGCTTGTAGAGGCGGAAGAAGTTCTGGAGGGTGATCGTGGCGAGCGTCTGGTTCTCGTCCTTGATGTCCACCCCTTCCTTCGCCTCGATCGCCTGGTGCATGCCCTCGTTGTAGCGGCGGCCGGCGAGGATACGGCCGGTGTGCTCGTCAACGATCATGACTTCGCCGTCCATGACGACGTAGTCCTTGTCCTTCTTGAACAGTTCCTTGGCCTTGATGGCGTTGTTCAGGTAACCGACGAGCGGGGTGTTCACCGACTCGTAGAGGTTGTCGATGCCCAGCCAGTCCTCGACCTTGGCGACGCCGGGCTCGTGGATGGCGACGGTGCGCTTCTTCTCGTCGACCTCGTAGTCGCCGGTCTCCTCGATGCCCTTCAGGGGGTTGCCGGGCTCGCCCTTCTTCAGGCGGGTGACCAGCTTGGCGAAGTCGCCGTACCACTTGGTGGCCTGGTCGGCCGGGCCGGAGATGATCAGCGGCGTACGGGCCTCGTCGACGAGGATCGAGTCGACCTCGTCGACGATCGCGAAGTTGTGGCCGCGCTGGACGAGCTCGTCCTGGGACCACGCCATGTTGTCGCGCAGGTAGTCGAAGCCGAACTCGTTGTTCGTGCCGTACGTGATGTCGCACGCGTACTGCTCGCGGCGCTGGGCCGGAGTCATGTTGGCGAGGATGCAGCCGACCTCTAGCCCGAGGAACTTGTGGACGCGGCCCATCATTTCGGAGTCGCGCTCGGCCAGGTAGTCGTTGACCGTGATGAGGTGGACGCCCTTGCCGGAGAGGGCGTTCAGGTACGCGGGCAGGGTGCCGACGAGCGTCTTGCCCTCACCGGTCTTCATCTCCGCCACATAGCCGAGGTGGAGCGCGGCGCCACCCATCATCTGCACGTCGTAGTGACGCTGGCCAAGGGCACGCTTGGCAGCCTCACGGACGGTCGCGAAGGCCTCGGGCAGCAGGTCGTCGAGGCTCTCGCCGTCGATGTACCGCTGCTTGTACTCATCGGTGAGGGCCCTCAGCTCGGCGTCGGAGAGGTCGACGAAGTCCTCTTCGATGGAGTTGACCTGGTCCGCGATGCGGTGCAGTTTGCGCAGGATCTTGCCTTCGCCTGCACGCATGATCTTCGAGAGGACGGACACGGGGGTTTGTCTCCTTGCCGGTCGGGCCTGGGACGGTCGGTTTCAATAACAGTTTCAAATCACAGCTTGAGCAACGGCCATCGTAAGCGAGGACCACACCGCGCCGGGAGGTCTGCCGGTGACAGCCACCAGGACAACGGACAGGGGTTGCCGAAGGTGCCGCGTTCGCACAGCGAAAAGTAGCGAACCGGTCACCCAGGGCAAAGGAATGGCGTCCTTTCGATTGCCCGAGCAGAATCGGCCGATGGACCCCGTCACGCTGACCACCGATCGTCTCGTCCTGCGCGCCGTGGGCGTGGACGACACCGACGCCGTCTTCGAGGCCGCCCAGGATCCCGACATCCAGCGTTGGACCACGATCCCGTCCCCCTATCTGCGCGAGCACGCGTCGGGTTTCACGGACCAGATCGTGCCCGAGGGCTGGGTGGACGGCTCGGCCTTCGCCTTCGGTGTCTTCCTCCCCTCCGGGGAGCTGGCGGGCATGCTCTCGATCACCATGCGCTCCCTCGGTGTCGGCGAGGTGGGTTACTGGGCGACGAAGGAGCACCGCGGCAACGGCTACATCGTCGAAGCCACCGTCGCCGCCTCCCGCTGGGCCTTCACCGACCTGTCCGTCGACCGCGTCGAATGGCGCGCCGAGGTCGGCAACACCGGGTCCCGCGCGGTCGCCGAACGTGCCGGCTTCACCATCGAGGGGACCCTCCGCTCCGCCGTCAACAACAAGGGCGTACGCAGGGACTGCTGGGTGGGTTCGCTGCTCCCCTCGGACCTGGGCCTCCCGTCGACGGCGCCGTACCTGCCGGCCAGGTGAGCGCCGTGGCGGGTCCCGGAGCGGATCCCGCTCCGGGACCCGGGCCCGGGTCCCGCGCTCGCGCCGCCGCGATCCCTCCGTGGGCGCCCCGGTTGTCAGTGGCACCGCCTAACGTGTGGGCATGACGAGTCTCCCGCGTCCCACCACCGAACTCTCCGCGGACGAAGCCCGCCGCATCGCTCTGCGGGCGCAGGGTTTCCTGGGCGCCCCGGACCGCAGGGCGGGCGTCCGCGGAGTCCTGCGGCACCTCGGCGCGGTCCAGCTCGACACGATCTCCGTCCTCGCCCGCTCCCACGAACTGATTCCGTACGCCCGGCTCGGCGCCGTCGGCCGCAAGACCGTGGAGCAGGCGTACTGGACGTCGGCACCGCCCGCCGACACACCCCCGGCACCGCACGCGTTCGAGTACTGGTCGCACGCGGCCTGCATCCTGCCCGTGGAGGAGTGGCCCCACTTCGCGTTCCGCCGCCGCGCCTACCGCGCCCGCCCGCACTGGAACCACGACCTGCCCGACGGCGCCTACGACCAGGTCCTCAAGCAGCTGCGCGCCGAAGGCCCCCTGACGGCGACGGACTTGGGCGGGGCGAAGAAGACCAGCGAGTGGTGGGACTGGTCGGGCACGAAGGTGGCCGTCGAGCGCGCGCTGATGTACGGCGAGGTGGTGTGCGTGGAGCGGCGCGGCTGGAAGCGGGTCTACGACCTCGCGGAGCGTGCCATCCCGAAGCCGCTGCTGCACGACGAGCTGGACGACAGGGAGTGCCTGCGCCGTCTCGTCCGCCTGGCCGGACAGTCCCTCGGCGTCGGCACGCGCGCGGACATCGCCGACTACCACCGCCTCAAACTGGATCAGGTCGACGCGGTGATCGGTGACTCGGGTCTGGTCCCCGTGACAGTGGAGAGCTGGGGCAGAGCCGCGGCCGGGAAGGGCGGCGCGGGGAGCCCGGGATCAAGACCCGCCGGAGACGCGTGGGCGGACCCGGCGGCGCTGGAGACGGTCCCGCGCGGCCGTCACCGCACGACACTGCTGTCGCCCTTCGACTCACTCATCTGGGAGCGGGCGCGCACGGAGCGGATCTTCGATTTCACGCATCGCCTGGAGGCGTACACGCCCAAGCCGAAGCGGGTCCACGGCTATTTCGCGATGCCGGTCCTCGCCGGTGGCCGGCTCGTCGGCCGGGTCGACCCGGCGCGCGAGGGCCGCACGCTGGTCGCCAGACAGGTCACCCTGGACGGCGCGAAGGCGGTCCCGGCGGTGGCCCAGGCCCTGGCGGAGGCCGCGGGCTGGGTGGACTGCACAAATGTCCGGGTCGAGCGGGTGGACGCCCCGGACCTGCGCGAACCGCTGTCCGCGGAGCTCGTACGCATCCTGGGGTGACGTCCGGCGAAGTTTGCGTCGGGAGACACTCGGCGAAGTGCGTCGGGTGACGTCCGGCGAAGTCGTCGGACAGCGCCTGGCGGAATCGTCGGGCGGGCACCTGGCGGCGCCCGGGGGATGGCGCCTAGCGGATCTCGAGGATCTTCTCCCGCATCGCGTACACCACGGCCTCCATCCTGGAGTGCAGTTGCAGCTTCTCCAGGATGTTGCGTACGTGGTTCTTCACGGTGTTCTCGGAGATGAACAGTTCCTTGGCGATGTCACGGTTGTTCATCCCCGTGGCCACCAGCTTGAGGACCTCCAGCTCGCGGTCGGTGAGCCGCGGCGCGGGCACCAGCCGGCGCTCGTCCGTGCGCTGGATCATCGACTTGAACTCGGTGAGGAGTTTCGACGCCATCGACGGACTGATCTGCGACTGCCCGTCGGCGACCGCGCGGATGGCGGTGGCCACCTCGTCCGTGGAGATCTCCTTGAGGAGGTACCCGGTCGCCCCCGCCTTGATCGCGTCGTAGAGGTCGGCCTCCTCGTCGCTGATCGTCAGCATGATGATCTTCGCGCTGGGAGCCACCTCCTTGATGGAGGTGCACGCCTCGATACCGCCGCGCTTGGGCATCCGTACGTCCATCAGCACGATGTCGGGCAGCAGGTCGGCGGCCTTGTCGACCGCCTCCGCGCCGTCCCCCGCCTCACCGACGACCTGGATGTCCTCCTCGGCCGCGAGGACGATCTCCAGACCGCGGCGGAAGAGAGCGTGGTCGTCCACGACAAGGACCCTGATGGGCTCCTTGCGTGAAGAGCCCCCGTCCGGGCCGGATGCGGCGACTCCACCGCCGGTGTCGCCGGCACGCATCGGTCCGAAGCTGTCCGCCATCGTTCCTCCCCCTGAAGGCCGTGGCCTGTGTTTCCGCGGCGTCGCCAACCCAAGGCAACGACCCACCGGTTGGGCCGGTCCGGCCATGATTCCATGTCCGGACGTCGGCAGGGTGACGGAGCGGGGCGTGAAGTGGTCGCACACCGGTGCCCCTGGGGGCGCACTCGCGCTCCAGGGGCACCGGCTCATCCGTCACCGGGGACGGTCAGCCGCCGAGCGCGCCGCCCGGCGCATCCGCTCCGGCCTGGGTGACCATCGGGTCCGTGTTGAGGTGGATGACCCCGTAGTCGTAAGCGTGGCGCCGGTAGACGACGCTGGGCTCCTTCGTCTCGGAGTCGACGAAGAGGTAGAAGTCGTGCCCGACCAGCTCCATTTCGTAGAGCGCCTGGTCGAGCGTCATCGGTGCGGCCACGTGGGTCTTCTCGCGGACGACACAGGGGCCTTCGCCCATGATCTCGAGAGACCCGATCTTCTTGGTGGGTACGGCGTCCGGCTCCTCGTCGTGGACGACGTCACCGCTGCCGTTCAGGGTCGCGGCCCCCGGGACGACGTCGGCGACCTCGGCCGCCGAGATCCTGCCGTTGCCACGGCGGGTGTAGCGCTTGTCGTGCTGCTTGCGCAGCCGGGCCTCGAGCTTGTCCGCGGCCAGGTCGAGTGCTGCATACGCGTCGCTTGCCGCTGCCTCCGCCCGGATCACCGGCCCGCGGGAGTGGAGCGTGATCTCCACCCGGTCACTGCGGTCGGCCTGTCGGGGGTTGGGCTCCTTGGACACCTCGACGTCGAGGCTGATCACCTTGCCATCGAGCTTCTGGATCTTCTCCAGCTTCAGCTTCTCGGCCACGTGCTTGCGGAACCGCTCGGGCACCTCGGTCTTGCGGCCCTTGACGACGATGTCCACGCAGAACTCCGTTCCCGGATAGCCCCGCTCCACTGGCGGAGCATCTCCCTTTTGCACCAGGCTCCGGTGAGCCCCGGAACCTCGGACTCGGTGACTTTCACCTCCTCCTCCCCCAAGGACAAGATCTCCACCCCACCGATGCGGGTGATTGCCGGAAAGTGATGCCTCGGCACTCGGACGCGCGAGGTACGGCCTGCGCCATTGCCTCACAACCGAACATATCTCGCCCGGACGGATGTCGTCACCCTCTACTGATACGTACCTCCGTTCAGGTGAATTGACCCTCTTATTACCTGCAACGATGCAAGTTCTCGGTCAGTTCCGGTTTATTTCGAAGGCGTCCGGCGGTGCCGCGATCACGGCCGAACAGACCGTCGCACCACTCCTTCCTCCGGCCTGCTCCCTACCCGGGATTCGCCTGTACACCTCCGTCCGTCCCGTCCTCTCACCCGTCCACCGCAGCGTCCGCACACCCGACTGCGCCGCCCGCACCGCCCGCGCCGCTTCCGCCAACGACGCCCCGGTGGTCATCAGGTCGTCCACCAGCACGACCCGCCCTCCTTCGGCCAGCATCCGCCCGCCACCGGCGACGACCTCCAGGGCGCCCGCCAGATTCACCGCCCGCTGGCGGGAGTTCAGCCCCGACTGGTCAGCCACACCACGCTTCTGCCGCAGCGCACCGAGCACCCGGGTCGGCGTTCCGGTACGCCGCAGTTCCCCTGCCGCCGCGAGCGCGATCCGCCGCGTCGGATCGTGCCCCCGCGCCCGGACCACCCGCCGCGCCGACGGCACGGGCACGAGCAGCACGGGCCCGTGCCCCGCCCCGGCCGCCCGGACCGCCGCTCCAACGGTGTCCGCCCTCTCCCGCTCTCCCCGCACGTCCCCCTTCCCGAACCCCTGCGACCCCTGCGAAGCTGTGGGCCGCCCTGCCTGACCAGGACGTACCGCGGGCTCCAGGCCTGCCCGCACAGCCCCCGCGAGGGCCACGCCCAGGGGTGCCGCCAGCGCCAGCGCACCCCGTTCCTTGTGGGCGAGGAGCATGGCCCGCACCTCGTCCCCGTAGGGAGCCGCCGCGTGCACCACGGACAGCCCCGCCGGCTCGGGCACCGGTCGCACCCGGCACGGAGCGGCCCCTGTCAGGGCGGCACGGCACTCGGTACAGAGCACCGTGCGAGGCCTCCCGCAGCCTCCGCACTCGGCCGGCAGCACCAGATCCGTGAGGTCCCGCCACCACCCCCGCATGGCCACCACTGTGCCAACGGCCGGACCGCTCGGCCACCCCTGTGGAAAACCCTGGGGAACCGCCTGTGGACAGTCCCGAAACGGCGACGGGCCCGCCCGGAAACCGGACGGGCCCACCGCGGACGCACACGGCTCTACCCGGGGTAGACCGGCGCCGTCCCGTCCTGGACCACCTTCTGCCACTGCTCGCCCGCCGACAGCCGCACGATCCCGTCCGCCTCCGAGTGCGCCACGAGCGGCAGCTGCTCGTCCTCCGACGCGGCGATCTCCTTGACGTTGGCCAGCGCGGAGGGCGAGGTGCCCAGCGGGGTGGAACCGTCGACCTGGACGTACTGCATCTGCTGCACACCGCCCTTCTCGCTGCCGACCACCACGAGGCGGCTGTCCCCGGCCCAGGACATGGCCGTGACCTCCTCCAGCTGGGGCGCGACGGAACGCGGTTCGAAGACGTACGCGCCGTCGGGCTCGCCGGACGCGGACCTCTCGATGCGCCCGATCTGGAGCGAGCTCTTGCCGTCCTTCTCGACGATCAGCGCGACGCGCACACCGTCGGCGGCCACCCGCACCGCCTCGACGCGCCCGTCGACCTCCGGCGCCTGCACGACGACGGGCTCGCCCCCGCCCTTCCGCAGCAGAATCAGCCTGGGGTTCTTCGGGTCGCGGTCGGCGACCCACAGATCGCCGTGCGCGTCCCAGCTCGGCGTCGTCAGCCGGTCGTCGGCCGTCTTGCCCTGGCTGCGCACCACCGGCTCGGCGAGCGAACCGCCCGACACCAGTGACCCGACGTACAGGTTCCGGCCGTCGGCCGACACCCCGGCGGCGGTGTCCTCGTCCCGCGACACCGCGGCGGCCCGCAGCTTCTTGCCGCCCTCGCCCAGCGCACCGGGCACCGGCTCGGGCTTCTTGTCGCGGTTGCCGCCGGGCATCCGTACGAGCCGCTGGTCGTGGTCGATGAAGTACTGGTACTCCGGGTGCTCGCCCGTGCCGTGCGAGGCGACGCTCTCGGCCTTGGCCTTGGCCAGCACGCACAGCTGCGAGCCGTTCGACCTCTGGAGCTCCACCTCGTCGACGCCGGTGGGCGTCAGGTTCCGGAGGGTGAGCAGGATCTGGGCCGCCATCTTCCTGCACTGGGGGCTTCCGACCCGGTCGGCCTTCGCGTTCAGCGGCACGGTGACGCTGTTGCGGTCGTCGGGCGACAGCGACACATCGCCGTTCTTCAGTTCCGTGCCCGAGGGGAAACTCGACCTGACCACCGGGTTCAGCCAGCTCGTGGGGCCCTTCAGGAGGGCGCGCACGATCTGCGTCATCGGATCCACCTGCGCGCGCACGAAGACCGGGTCGGCGACGGTCCCCAGGGGACGGCCGTTTCCGGAGGTCCCGTTCGACGCGTAGTAGTACTTGTTCACGGACACGTAGTTGCGCTGGAAGTCCGACGTGCCCATCACGACGCCCTGCGGCAGCCCGTCGATACGCCACTGCTTGTTGCTCTTCAGCTTGGTCAGATGCACGGATCCGCTGTACTGGCCGGAGTCCGGCCCGTAGGCGTGCCGGGCGTCCACGGTGGCGACCTTGCTGCCGTTCAGCCGGAACAGGACCTCACGACTGCCTTCCTTGGTCCCCGAGGGCGCTCCCACGGGTTCCGGCGCGTCCGCGAGGACCGTCGTCGAACGGTAGGGGTCCCACGTCTTGCGCGCACTGTCGGTGAGGTACTTGCCGGCCGTCTCGTACTTGGCGTCGTCACTGGTCAGCGCCTCCAGGAAACCCTGGACGATCTCCGCCGCCGAGGCACCGGGATGCGGCGGCACGGCGTAGACGCGGACCTGCGAGTCCTGGCGCGGGGTGGACTCCACCCCGCGCAGATCCCCGCTGTCCGGCATCGAGGCGCACCCCGCCAGCAGCAGTGCTCCACAACCGGCGTACACCATGACGCTCACCGAACGGCGTCCGCGGACACCGTTCCCCCCGCGGTCAGCGCCCACGAAATGCCTCCCCATGTCCGAGCTCCTCCGGCGTCACGCCGTCCCGCCCCCGCTCCTGCGCGGTCCGTTCCCGGCCGGTGCCGGATGTCTCCTCCTGGCGGCGCGGCGCCCCGGCGGGCCGGGGCACCACACGAGAGCCGTTGCCCGGCAGCGCCGTCGGATCGGCCGTGGGCGAGACCCCGGCCAGCCGCGGGGCCATGGCCCCGGGCGGCGGTATCCGATCCGCCGCGGACCCGGCCTGCTGCACCGGGACCGTGGCGCGCTTCGTGGCTCCGCCGTGCGGCAGACCGGCGTCGTCGAGTCCGCGGTTGCGCCGGGAATCCTTGGGTTCCAGGGGTATCGGTGATCCCCTGAGGGGCTCGTCCGCCGTCCGCGGCAGGGTCAGCCGGAACTGCGAACCGCCGCCCGGCTCGCCCCAGGCCTGCAGCCAGCCTCCGTGCAGCCGCGCGTCCTCCAGGGCGATGGACAGCCCCAGACCCGTGCCGCCGGTGGTACGTGCGCGTGCCGGGTCGGCCCGCCAGAAGCGGCTGAACACCCGGGTCGCCTCGCCGGGCTTGAGCCCGACGCCGTAGTCGCGGACCGCTATCGCGACCGCTCCGCCCGCGGCGGCGAGCTTGACGACGACGTCCTTGCCCTCGCCGTGTTCCACGGCGTTGACGACGAGGTTGCGCAGCACCCGCTCGACCCGCCGGGCGTCCGCCTCGGCTATCAGCGGCTGCTGGTCGCCGACGACGCGTATGCGCGTTCCCTTGCGCTCGGCGAGCGGCTCGGCTCCGCCGACCACCCGTCGTACGACTTCCCTGAGGTCGATGGCGTCGGCCTCCAGTGCCGCCGCGCCCGCGTCGAACCGGCTGATCTCCAGCAGGTCGGCGAGGAGCGTCTCGAAGCGGTCGAGCTGGTCGGCGAGGAGCTCGGCCGACCGCGCGGTCACCGGGTCGAAGTCCACGCGCGCGTCGTGGATGACGTCGGCGGCCATCCGCACGGTGGTCAGCGGGGTGCGCAGTTCGTGCGACACGTCGGAGACGAACCGCCGCTGCATCCGGGAGAGGTCCTCGAGCTGCTGGATCTTGAGCTGGAGGTTCTGCGCCATCTTGTTGAAGGCTTCGCCGAGGCGCGCGATGTCGTCCTCGCCGGTGACCTTCATACGTTCCTGGAGGCGTCCGGCGGAGAGCCGCTCGGCGATCCCGGCCGCCATCCGCACCGGTGTGACGACCTGGCGCACCACGAGCCAGGCGATGGCCCCGAGGAGCACCACGACGAACAGCCCGGCCGTCGCGAGGGTGCCCTTGACCAGGCTCAGCGACTTCTCCTCCTGCGTCAGCGGGAAGAGGTAGTAGAGCTGGTACGCGTCCCCGTTGGGATCGCTGACCCGCTTGCCGATGACCAGTGCCGGCTGGGACTGCTTGCCGTCCTTGTAGACGACACGGGTGTAGCTCTGCGCCGCCGAGGTGCCCTCGTCGAGCCGGGCACGCAGGTTCTCGGGGACGCTCACCGTCGAGTCGACCTGGCCCGAGGACCGCGGTGCGAGGCCGCCGCTGCCGTCGCCCGAGGCGGTGGAGTTGAGCGTCACCACGTCGAACGCGCCCTGCCCGCCACTGGACAGGGACACGACGAGGTCGGTCATCCACTGGCTGACGTTCTTGGACGGGCGGCCGTCGGCGTCCGTGCCGTCGTCGCCGTTCGCCGTCGCCGCCGCGTCCGCCTGCTGCTTGGCCACGGCGAAACCGCCGGTGGCCTGGCTCTGCGAGGCCCTCACCTTGGCGTCGAGCAGACCGTTGCGCACCTGCCCGATCACGACGAAGCCGAGAAGCAGGACGACGCCCATCGACATCAGCAGCGTCGTCGCGACGATCTTGAGCTGGATGTTGCGCCGCCACAGCCGCATCACGGGCAGCAGCGGACGGCGCACCCAGCGTATGAGCAGCCGGAGAACCGGGCTGCCCTGGACCCCGCCCTGGAGCAGTCCTCCTTCGAAGAACCGCTCCCAGCGGGAGCCCTTCATTTTCCGGCCGACAGGCCGCCCCGAACGATCCCCCTGCTCAGCGGACGCCGAAGCGGCACTGTCCCATGACATGTCAGCTAGGTCCTGCCTTGTATCCGACGCCTCGAACGGTCACCACGATCTCCGGGCGCTCCGGGTCCTTCTCGACCTTGGAGCGCAGTCGCTGGACGTGCACGTTGACCAGACGGGTGTCCGCCGCGTGCCGGTAGCCCCACACCTGCTCCAGGAGGACCTCACGCGTGAACACCTGCCACGGCTTGCGCGCCAGAGCGACCAGCAGGTCGAACTCCAGCGGCGTCAGCGCGATCGACATGCCTTCCCGCTTCACAGAGTGACCGGCCACGTCGATGACGAGATCGCCGATCGACAACTGCTCGGGTGCCGGTTCCTCCGAACGGCGCAGCCGCGCCCTGATCCGCGCCACCAGCTCCTTTGGCTTGAACGGCTTCACGATGTAGTCGTCGGCGCCCGATTCGAGGCCGACCACGACATCGACGGTGTCGCTCTTCGCCGTGAGCATCACGATCGGCACCCCGGACTCCGCCCTGATCAGGCGACACACCTCGATGCCGTCCCTTCCGGGCAGCATGAGGTCCAGGAGCACCAGGTCGGGCTTGGCGTCGCGGAAAGCGGCCAGCGCCTTGTCGCCGTCGGCTACGAAAGACGGCTCAAAACCTTCACCACGCAACACGATGCCGAGCATCTCGGCCAGTGCGGTGTCGTCATCGACGACAAGGACTCGTCCCTTCATAAACGACATCATCCCATTAACTAAATCGTTACCTGGCGTGACAAGTCACACAGCTCGGCGAGAGCCTCAGCCGTCACGGGCGAAACAACGCCCTCTTCGGTGACGATCGCCGTGATCAACTCCGGCGGCGTCACGTCGAACGCCGGGTTGTACGCCTGGGTCCCCAGGGGTGCCACAGGTATACCCCTTCCCGGCTCCACACCCACCACCGGCACCTGCGGAGCCGCGATCTCCGTCACTTCATGACCCGCGCGCTGCTCGACCTCGATGGATGCGCCGTCGGGCGTGTCCTGATCGATCGTGGTCACCGGCGCCACCACGATGAACGGCACATGGTGGTACCTGGCCAGCACCGCGAGCGGATAGCTCCCCACCTTGTTCGCCACCGAACCGTCGGCGGCGATGCGGTCGGCCCCGATCAGCACCGCGTCCACCTCCCCGGCCGCGAACAGCGAGCCCGCCGCGCTGTCCGTGAGCAGGGTGTACGCCATTCCGCTGCGAGCGGCCTCGTAGGCCGTCAGACGGGCACCCTGGAGCAAGGGCCGCGTCTCGTCCACCCAGAGCCGCCGCAGCTGCCCCGCCCGGTGCGCGGCGAGCGCCACCGCGAACGCGGTTCCCTCACCGCCGGACACCAGCGCACCGGTGTTGCAGTGCGTGAGCACCCGGTGGCCGCCGCCCGGCAGCAGCTCGTCGAGCAGCGCCAGTCCGTGCCCGGCCATGCGCGAGCTCGCCTCGGCGTCCTCGCGGTGCAGCGCCCGCGCCGCGCCGAGCGCCGCCGACGCGGCCGCCGCCTCGTCCCCGCCCGCGGACAGCGCCGCCCGGTGGGCCGCCCGCGCCCGGCGCACACCGACCGCGAGATTCACGGCGGTCGGCCTGGCACCGGCCAGCGCGTGGGCGGCCTCCTCCACGTCGAACCCGCGTACGGCGGCGAGCGCGACGCCGTACGCCCCGGCGATCCCGAGCAGCGGAGCCCCCCGCACGGCGAGCGTACGGATCGCCTCCACCAGCGCGGGCGCGTCCGTGCACACCAGCTCGACCTCCTCCGCGGGAAGCCTCGTCTGGTCGAGAAGGACCACCACAGGGCCTTCGGGCGGTTCGTGCCAGCGGATCGCGGGTATCTCCGTCGGCCCGCTGTCCTCACGGGGTTGCGCGTACTGATCGGCCATTCGCCCAGTCTGCCCCGTACCCGGCGGACAATTGAAGGTGTGCAGCCCATACGGGGGCCCGACCGTTGCCGGGCACGCCGTGACACGATGGCTGTCGACCTGCCGCCGCGACCGCGGGACGGGCACCGTGAAGGAGCGACGATGAACGACACTCCGGGCTGGGCGTCGCCCGGATCCGCCCCCTCCGGCGAAAAGGTGCCGGACTCGTCCGGCACCCCGCGGCCCGCGGACCAGGACGGAGCGAATCCGCCCGAGCAGCCCTCGAAGTGGTCCAAGGAGCAGCCCCCGCCGGCCCAGTGGTCCGCGCCCGGCGCACAGGGGCCCTCGGGGGCCCCGCCACCCGCCGCGCCAGGTCCCGGCTGGGGCGGACGGCCTCCCGGCGGCCAGGGCGGTGGATACGGCGGCTGGGGAGGCCCCGGACAGGGCGGCCCCGGCGGGCCTGTGGGCTGGGGCGGCACCTGGGGCGCACCGCCGCCCGCCGCCAGGCCCGGCGTGATCCCGCTGCGCCCGCTCGGCGTCGGCGAGATCCTGGACGGCGCCGTCTCGACCATGCGCGGCTACTGGCGCACGGTCCTCGGCATCTCGCTGACCGTCGCCGTCGTCACGCAGATCGCCATCATCCTGCTCCAGGGCTTCGTCCTGGACGACAGCGCCGCCACGGAAGCGCTCAACGACCCGAGCGCCACCCTCGGCGAGCTGAGCCGGGCCATGGGCGACACCCTGCTCAGCTCCGGTCTCGTCCTGCTCGTCACCCTGCTCGGCACCATCGTCGCGACGGCCCTGCTCACCTCGGTGACCAGCCGCGCCGTGATCGGCAAGACGGTGACCACGAGCGAGGCGTGGCGGGACGCGCGTCCCCAGCTGGCCAAGCTGTTCGGGCTGACCCTGCTGCTCCCGCTCATCGCCGTCGCGATCATGGGCGCCGGCGCACTGCCGGGTCTGCTCGTCGTCGCGGGCGGCTCGCACGACGCCGGTGCCGCGCTCGCCGTCCTCGGCGCCTTCGCCGCGGGTTTCGTCACCCTGTGGCTGATGGTCCGCTTCTCGCTCGCCTCTCCCGCCCTGATGCTGGAGAAGCAGGGCATCCTGAAGTCGATGCACCGCTCCGCGAAACTCGTACGCGGCTCCTGGTGGCGGGTGTTCGGCATCCAGCTCCTCGCCACGATCATCGCCAACATCTTGGCGTCGATCATCGTGATCCCCTTCGCCGTCCTCGCCGCCGCACTGAGCGGCGACGGCTTCACCGGCTTCCTCGACAGCTCCGCCGACCTCGGCTGGACCTTCCTCATCGTCAGCGGCATCGGCTCGGTGATCGGATCCATGATCACCTTCCCGATCACCGCCGGCGTCACGGTGCTCCTGTACATCGACCGGCGCATCCGCCGCGAGGCCCTCGACCTCGACCTGGCCCGAGCCGCCGGCCTCCAGGACTACGGCAGCGCGGCCTCCGGAACCACCCGCACCACACCAGGGAGTTGATGCGGTGAACGGGGCGGGGGGAGTTCTCACGGCGGTACTCGCGGGGCCGCACACCGGTGCGACAACGGTCCTCGCGCTGTCCCGGAGCGACGCACCACCGGTGACCACGCCGCGCGAGGCCGCACGGGAGGCGGCCAGACGCGAACTGTCCAAGCGGATGTACCACGAGAACGACCCCGGCCTCGTCCGACGTGCCCTGAACGCCTTCTGGGACTGGGTCGACAGACTGTTCGGCGCCGCTTCGGCCGCGACACCCGGCGGAACACTCGGACTCGTCGTCATCGTCCTCGCGGCCGTGGCGATCGTGGCCGTCCTGTGGTGGCGCCTGGGCACTCCGCATCGCACCCGGACCTCGTCCGCCACCCTCTTCGACAACCGCCCCAGAAGCGCCGCCGAACACCGCGCCGCCGCCGAGGCACACGCCGCCCAGGGCCACTGGAACCAGGCGGTCCAGGAACGCATGCGTGCCGTCGTGCGATCCCTGGAGGAACGCGCCCTGCTCGATCCGCGCCCCGGCCGCACGGCCGACGAGGCCGCCGCGGAGGCAAGCCGCTCCCTGCCCTCCCACACCGACCGGCTGCGCGCCTCGGCACGCGACTTCGACGACATCACGTACGGCGGCCGATCCGGCGACCCACGCGCGTACCAGCGCCTCACCGAACTCGACCGTGACCTGGAGCGCACCAGGCCCGTACTCACGGACAACGCCCCCGGCACGCACCGGAAAACGGCCCGCGACAGCCGCCAGGGGGCCACCTCATGACCGAGGCCGCCCTCGTCTCCACCTCGTCCTCGCCCACCACCCGGCAGCTGTGGACCCGCACGCGCGGAGTCGTCCTCGCGCTCGTCCTCCTGCTCGCGGCCGCCGTGGCGATAGCCGCGGTCCGCTCGGACGCCCGGCACGGCCGCCTCGACCCGCGCTCCGCGGATCCCTCCGGCAGCCGGGCCGTCGCCCGGCTCCTCGTCGACCAGGGGGTCTCCACACGTCTGGTCACCACTCTCGGCGAGGCGGCCTCCGCGGCCGGCCCCGACACCACCCTGCTGATCGCCTCCCCCGATCTGCTGACCAAGCGTCAGCAGAGCCTTCTGCGCACGGCGACGGAGCGCTCTGGCGGCCGTACGGTCCTGATCACGCCCGGACCGCCCTCCCTCGGCACCCTCGCCCCCGAAGTCACCGCCGATCCCGCGGTCGGCTTCGACTCCACGCTCTCCCCCCGCTGCGGTCTGCCCGCCGCCCGCCGAGCGGGCAGCGCCGACACGGGCGGCATCCGCTACAGCACCACCGACCCGAACGCCGACACCTGCTACCCGAGCGACGGACTGCCCACGCTCCTGCGCGTTCCGGCACGCTCCGGAAGCGGTGACACCGTCGTCCTCGGCGCCCCCGACATCCTCTTCAACGACCGTCTCGACGAGCAGGGCAACGCCTCGCTCGCGCTCCAACTCCTCGGCTCCCGCACCCATCTGGTCTGGTACCTCCCCTCGCTCTCCGACGAATCGGCCACCGACGCGGGCGACCAGAGCTTCTTCGACCTGCTCCCCTCGGGCTGGCTCTGGGGCACGCTCCAGCTCTTCGTCGCGGCCGCCCTGGCAGCACTGTGGCGGGCACGCCGCATGGGCCCCCTCGTACCCGAACGGCTTCCCGTCGCGATCCGCGCCTCCGAAACCGCAGAAGGCCGCGCCCGCCTCTACCGCAAGGCGTCCGCCCGCGACCGCGCGGCCGCCGCTCTGCGCTCCGCCACCCGCACCCGCCTCGCCCCCCTCATCGGCGTACCCCCGGC
The DNA here is from genome assembly GCF_036063235.1 of Streptomyces sp. NBC_00386. Taxonomy (NCBI): domain Bacteria; kingdom Bacillati; phylum Actinomycetota; class Actinomycetes; order Kitasatosporales; family Streptomycetaceae; genus Streptomyces; species Streptomyces sp. NBC_00386. The sequence continues at coordinate 5,747,184 of NZ_CP107950.1, read as the reverse complement.
CCAGGCCCATGCGCCCGAGACCCTGCTCCCCGCCCTGGCCGCCCACGTCGACGGCGACTCACAGGCCCTGCTCCCGCTCCTCTTCGGGCCGCCGCCCCGCGACGACGCGGCCCTCGTCTCCCTTGCCGACCAACTCGACGCCCTCGAAAGAGAGGTACGCATTTCATGATGGACCCGACCACTGACAACGCCGGGTACACCGGGTACTCCGGGGACGCGGACACCGCCCGCTCCTCCCTGGAAGCCCTGCGCGCCGAGATCGCCAAAGCCGTGGTCGGCCAGGACCCCGCTGTGACCGGCCTCGTCGTCGCCCTCCTCTGCCGCGGACACGTTCTCCTCGAAGGAGTCCCCGGAGTGGCCAAGACGTTGCTCGTCCGCGCCCTCGCGTCCGCGCTGGAACTCGACACCAAGCGCGTCCAGTTCACCCCCGACCTCATGCCGAGCGACATCACCGGCTCACTCGTCTACGACGCCCGCACCGCCGAGTTCTCCTTCCAGCCCGGCCCGGTCTTCACCAATCTCCTGCTCGCCGACGAGATCAACCGCACGCCTCCCAAGACCCAGGCGTCGCTGCTGGAGGCGATGGAGGAACGCCAGGTCACCGTCGACGGCACTCCTCGCCCGCTCCCCGAGCCCTTCCTGGTCGCCGCGACCCAGAACCCGGTCGAGTACGAGGGCACCTATCCCCTCCCGGAAGCCCAACTGGACCGCTTCCTGCTCAAACTGACGATCCCGCTGCCCTCCCGCCAGGACGAGATCGACGTCCTCACCCGCCACTCCGAGGGCTTCAACCCCCGCGACCTGCGCGCCGCCGGCCTGCGTCCGGTGGCCGGCCCCGCCGACCTCGAAGCCGCCCGCGCGGCGGTCGCCAAGACAGCGGTCTCCCCCGAGATCACCGGCTACGTCGTCGACCTGTGCCGCGCGACCCGCGAATCGCCGTCGCTCACCCTCGGCGTCTCCCCGCGCGGCGCGACGGCCCTGCTCGCCACTGCCCGCGCCTGGGCCTGGCTGACCGGCCGCGACTACGTCATCCCCGACGACGTCAAAGCCCTGGCCCTGCCGACTCTCCGTCACCGCGTGCAACTCCGCCCCGAAGCCGAGATGGAGGGCGTGACGGCCGACTCCGTCATCAACGCGATCCTCACCCACGTCCCCGTCCCCCGCTGATGGCACTCACCGGACGCGCCGCCCTCCTGGCGGCCCTGGGCGCGATCCCCGTCGGCATCTGGGGACCCGGTTGGACAGGCATCCTCGCCGTGAACGTCCCCCTGGCCCTGGCCTGCGCCTGCGACGCCGCCCTCGCGGCTCCCGTACGACGCCTGGGCCTGACCCGCTCCGGGGACACCTCGGTGCGCCTCGGCGAATCCGCGGACGTCACACTCACGGTCACCAATCCCTCCGGCCGACCGCTGCGCGCACACCTCCGCGACGCCTGGCCGCCGAGCAGTTGGGAACCCGGCACGGAGGTCGAGGCCTCCCGTCACCGTCTGACGGTCCCCGCCGGCGAACGCCGCCGTCTGACGACCCGTCTGCGCCCCACGCGCCGCGGTGACCGCCTGGCCGACCGTGTCACGATCCGCTCGTTCGGCCCACTCGGTCTGTTCTCCCGTCAGGGCAGCCACGAAGTCCCCTGGGCCGTACGCGTCCTGCCGCCTTTCACCAGTCGGAAGCACCTCCCTTCCAAACTGGCCCGGCTCCGCGAACTCGACGGCCGCACCAGTGTGCTGACGCGTGGTGAGGGCACGGAGTTCGACAGTCTGCGCGAGTACGTTCCCGGTGACGACACCCGGTCCATCGACTGGCGCGCCACGGCTCGCCGAACGACGGTCGCCGTACGCACCTGGCGTCCCGAGCGCGACCGCCACATCCTTCTGGTCCTCGACACCGGCCGCACCTCGGCGGGGCGCGTCGGCGACGCGCCCCGCCTCGACGCCTCCATGGACGCGGCCCTGCTCCTCGCCGCGCTGGCCTCCCGCGCCGGCGACCGCGTGGACCTCCTCGCCTACGACCGCCGAGTACGTGCCCTGGTCCAGGGCCGTGCTGCGGGTGATGTCCTTCCGTCCCTGGTCAACGCGATGGCCGGGCTCGAACCGGAGCTCGTCGAGACGGATGCCCGCGGCCTGACCGCGACAGCCGTGCGTACGGCCCCGCGACGCTCTTTGATCGTGCTCCTGACGACCCTCGACGCGGCCCCTGTCGAAGAGGGCCTGCTCCCTGTGCTTTCCAGCCTCACCCAGCGCCACACGGTTCTGCTGGCATCGGTCGCGGACCCGCACGTCGCGCGCATGGCGAAGGCCCGGGGAGACGTCGACGCGGTCTACGAGGCAGCGGCGGCGGCCCAGGCCGAGGCGGGACGTCAGCGCACGGCGGAGACGCTGCGGCGGCGCGGAGTCACCGTCGTCGACGCGACTCCAGACGACCTCGCGCCGGCCCTCGCGGACGCCTATCTGGCCTTGAAGTCCGCAGGCCGCCTGTAGAAGAAGACCTGCACAAGAAGAACAGAAGGCTGAAAGAGACCGTCCTCTTTCTCACGCGAGAAATACCCTCGCGGGAAACAGCCTCGCGGGGAACAGTCTTGCGGGAAATGCCCTTGGAACGCAGAAAACCCCCGGACCGGTGTCCCCGGTCCGGGGGTTTTCTTCAAGATTTGTTCGGCGGCGTCCTACTCTCCCACAGGGTCCCCCCTGCAGTACCATCGGCGCTGTGAGGCTTAGCTTCCGGGTTCGGAATGTAACCGGGCGTTTCCCTCACGCTATGACCACCGAAACACTATGAAACTGTCAACCAGACCACGCTCTGTGACAAACGTGGGGTTGTTCGTGGTTTCAGAACCAACACAGTGGACGCGAGCAACTGAGGACAAGCCCTCGGCCTATTAGTACCAGTCACCTCCACCCGTTGCCGGGCTTCCAGATCTGGCCTATCAACCCAGTCGTCTACTGGGAGCCTTAACCCCTCGAGGGGGTGGGAATACTCATCTCGAAGCAGGCTTCCCGCTTAGATGCTTTCAGCGGTTATCCCTCCCGAACGTAGCCAACCAGCCATGCCCTTGGCAGGACAACTGGCACACCAGAGGTTCGTCCGTCCCGGTCCTCTCGTACTAGGGACAGCCCTTCTCAATATTCCTACGCGCACAGCGGATAGGGACCGAACTGTCTCACGACGTTCTAAACCCAGCTCGCGTACCGCTTTAATGGGCGAACAGCCCAACCCTTGGGACCGACTCCAGCCCCAGGATGCGACGAGCCGACATCGAGGTGCCAAACCATCCCGTCGATATGGACTCTTGGGGAAGATCAGCCTGTTATCCCCGGGGTACCTTTTATCCGTTGAGCGACGGCGCTTCCACAAGCCACCGCCGGATCACTAGTCCCGACTTTCGTCCCTGCTCGACCCGTCGGTCTCACAGTCAAGCTCCCTTGTGCACTTACACTCAACACCTGATTGCCAACCAGGCTGAGGGAACCTTTGGGCGCCTCCGTTACTCTTTAGGAGGCAACCGCCCCAGTTAAACTACCCATCAGACACTGTCCCTGATCCGGATCACGGACCCAGGTTAGACATCCAGCACGACCAGACTGGTATTTCAACGACGACTCCACCTGAACTGGCGTCCAAGCTTCACAGTCTCCCAGCTATCCTACACAAGCCGAACCGAACACCAATATCAAACTGTAGTAAAGGTCCCGGGGTCTTTCCGTCCTGCTGCGCGAAACGAGCATCTTTACTCGTAGTGCAATTTCACCGGGCCTATGGTTGAGACAGTCGAGAAGTCGTTACGCCATTCGTGCAGGTCGGAACTTACCCGACAAGGAATTTCGCTACCTTAGGATGGTTATAGTTACCACCGCCGTTTACTGGCGCTTAAGTTCTCAGCTTCGCCACCCCGAAGAGTGACTAACCGGTCCCCTTAACGTTCCAGCACCGGGCAGGCGTCAGTCCGTATACATCGCCTTACGGCTTCGCACGGACCTGTGTTTTTAGTAAACAGTCGCTTCTCGCTGGTCTCTGCGGCCACCCCCAGCTCATGGAGTAAATCCAATCACCGGTGATGGCCCCCCTTCTCCCGAAGTTACGGGGGCATTTTGCCGAGTTCCTTAACCATAGTTCACCCGAACGCCTCGGTATTCTCTACCTGACCACCTGAGTCGGTTTAGGGTACGGGCCGCCATGAAACTCGCTAGAGGCTTTTCTCGACAGCATAGGATCATCCACTTCACCACAATCGGCTCGGCATCAGGTCTCAGCCTTGATGTGTGACGGATTTGCCTATCACACGGCCTACACCCTTACCCCGGGACAACCACCGCCCGGGATGGACTACCTTCCTGCGTCACCCCATCACTCACCTACTACAGGTCTGGTCCGTCGGCTCCACCACTCCCCTTTGCCCGAAGGCTCCGGGGCGGCTTCACGGACTTAGCATCGCCTGGTTCGATGTTTGACGCTTCACAGCGGGTACCGGAATATCAACCGGTTATCCATCGACTACGCCTGTCGGCCTCGCCTTAGGTCCCGACTTACCCTGGGCAGATCAGCTTGACCCAGGAACCCTTAGTCAATCGGCGCACACGTTTCTCACGTGTGTATCGCTACTCATGCCTGCATTCTCACTCGTGAACCGTCCACCACTGCCTTCCGGCGCGGCTTCACCCGGCACACGACGCTCCCCTACCCATCACAGCGGGCGTTGGCCCTATTGCTGCAATGACACGACTTCGGCGGTACGCTTGAGCCCCGCTACATTGTCGGCGCGGAATCACTAGACCAGTGAGCTATTACGCACTCTTTCAAGGGTGGCTGCTTCTAAGCCAACCTCCTGGTTGTCTGTGCGACTCCACATCCTTTCCCACTTAGCGTACGCTTAGGGGCCTTAGTCGATGCTCTGGGCTGTTTCCCTCTCGACCATGGAGCTTATCCCCCACAGTCTCACTGCCGCGCTCTCACTTACCGGCATTCGGAGTTTGGCTAAGGTCAGTAACCCGGTAGGGCCCATCGCCTATCCAGTGCTCTACCTCCGGCAAGAAACACACGACGCTGCACCTAAATGCATTTCGGGGAGAACCAGCTATCACGGAGTTTGATTGGCCTTTCACCCCTAACCACAGGTCATCCCCCAGGTTTTCAACCCTGGTGGGTTCGGTCCTCCACGACCTCTTACAGCCGCTTCAACCTGCCCATGGCTAGATCACTCCGCTTCGGGTCTTGAGCGCGCTACTGAATCGCCCTATTCGGACTCGCTTTCGCTACGGCTTCCCCACACGGGTTAACCTCGCAACGCACCGCAAACTCGCAGGCTCATTCTTCAAAAGGCACGCAGTCACGACGCACTGAGTAAACTCAATGCGCGACGCTCCCACGGCTTGTAGGCACACGGTTTCAGGTACTATTTCACTCCGCTCCCGCGGTACTTTTCACCATTCCCTCACGGTACTATCCGCTATCGGTCACCAGGGAATATTTAGGCTTAGCGGGTGGTCCCGCCAGATTCACACGGGATTTCTCGGGCCCCGTGCTACTTGGGTGTCTCTCAAACGAGCCGTTGATGTTTCGACTACGGGGGTCTTACCCTCTACGCCGGACCTTTCGCATGTCCTTCGCCTACATCAACGGTTTCTGACTCGTCTCACAGCCGGCAGACTGTGAAAGAGAGATCCCACAACCCCCAAGCGCAACCCCTGCCGGGTCTCACACGCTTGAGGTTTGGCCTCATCCGGTTTCGCTCGCCACTACTCCCGGAATCACGGTTGTTTTCTCTTCCTGCGGGTACTGAGATGTTTCACTTCCCCGCGTTCCCTCCACATACCCTATGTGTTCAGGTATGGGTGACAGCCCATGACGACTGCCGGGTTTCCCCATTCGGAAACCCCCGGATCAAAGCCTGGTTGACGGCTCCCCGGGGACTATCGTGGCCTCCCACGTCCTTCATCGGTTCCTGGTGCCAAGGCATCCACCGTGCGCCCTTAAAAACTTGGCCACAGATGCTCGCGTCCACTGTGCAGTTCTCAAACAACGACCAACCACCCATCACCCCGAACCAGTAGTTCGAGTGCACTGGGGCCGGCACTGAAGGCAGCCTTTCGGCCGTACCTTCAGACACCCAACAGCGTGCCCGACACCCTCGCCACTCATGATCAGCTTTCCACGCTCCGAAGAGCAGTACTGGCAGCCCGAGATGACTGAGAGTGCCGAATAATCAACGTTCCACCCATGAGCAACCACCGTCGGACATCTGCCGACGTAATGGCCCTGGACCACCGGGCAAGCCCGGCGGCCTAGATGCTCCTTAGAAAGGAGGTGATCCAGCCGCACCTTCCGGTACGGCTACCTTGTTACGACTTCGTCCCAATCGCCAGTCCCACCTTCGACAGCTCCCTCCCACAAGGGGTTGGGCCACCGGCTTCGGGTGTTACCGACTTTCGTGACGTGACGGGCGGTGTGTACAAGGCCCGGGAACGTATTCACCGCAGCAATGCTGATCTGCGATTACTAGCAACTCCGACTTCATGGGGTCGAGTTGCAGACCCCAATCCGAACTGAGACAGGCTTTTTGAGATTCGCTCCGCCTCACGGCTTCGCAGCTCTTTGTACCTGCCATTGTAGCACGTGTGCAGCCCAAGACATAAGGGGCATGATGACTTGACGTCGTCCCCACCTTCCTCCGAGTTGACCCCGGCAGTCTCCTGTGAGTCCCCATCACCCCGAAGGGCATGCTGGCAACACAGAACAAGGGTTGCGCTCGTTGCGGGACTTAACCCAACATCTCACGACACGAGCTGACGACAGCCATGCACCACCTGTACACCGACCACAAGGGGGGCACTATCTCTAATGCTTTCCGGTGTATGTCAAGCCTTGGTAAGGTTCTTCGCGTTGCGTCGAATTAAGCCACATGCTCCGCTGCTTGTGCGGGCCCCCGTCAATTCCTTTGAGTTTTAGCCTTGCGGCCGTACTCCCCAGGCGGGGAACTTAATGCGTTAGCTGCGGCACCGACGACGTGGAATGTCGCCAACACCTAGTTCCCACCGTTTACGGCGTGGACTACCAGGGTATCTAATCCTGTTCGCTCCCCACGCTTTCGCTCCTCAGCGTCAGTAATGGCCCAGAGATCCGCCTTCGCCACCGGTGTTCCTCCTGATATCTGCGCATTTCACCGCTACACCAGGAATTCCGATCTCCCCTACCACACTCTAGCTAGCCCGTATCGAATGCAGACCCGGGGTTAAGCCCCGGGCTTTCACACCCGACGTGACAAGCCGCCTACGAGCTCTTTACGCCCAATAATTCCGGACAACGCTTGCGCCCTACGTATTACCGCGGCTGCTGGCACGTAGTTAGCCGGCGCTTCTTCTGCAGGTACCGTCACTCTCGCTTCTTCCCTGCTGAAAGAGGTTTACAACCCGAAGGCCGTCATCCCTCACGCGGCGTCGCTGCATCAGGCTTTCGCCCATTGTGCAATATTCCCCACTGCTGCCTCCCGTAGGAGTCTGGGCCGTGTCTCAGTCCCAGTGTGGCCGGTCGCCCTCTCAGGCCGGCTACCCGTCGTCGCCTTGGTGAGCCACTACCTCACCAACAAGCTGATAGGCCGCGGGCTCATCCTTCACCGCCGGAGCTTTTAACCCCCACCCATGCAGGCAGGAGTGTTATCCGGTATTAGACCCCGTTTCCAGGGCTTGTCCCAGAGTGAAGGGCAGATTGCCCACGTGTTACTCACCCGTTCGCCACTAATCCACCCCGAAGGGCTTCATCGTTCGACTTGCATGTGTTAAGCACGCCGCCAGCGTTCGTCCTGAGCCAGGATCAAACTCTCCGTGAATGTTTTCCCGTAATCGGGACGACACCACGAGAGCGGAACAACCGGTCGGAATAGGACCGGCGTTCACAGCGTCCTCGCTGATGCGCCTGCCGGAACAATGCCCGGCAGGACTTTTTCAAAGGAACCTCGTCCCGGCCGAACGGCCGGAGACGGGGTATCAACAAATCTGGCGTTGATTTTTGGCACGCTGTTGAGTTCTCAAGGAACGGACGCTTCCTTTGTACTCACCCTCTCGGGCTTTCCTCCGGGCGATTCCCTTCGGTCTTGCGTTTCCGACTCTATCAGACCGTTTCCGTATCCGATTTCCTCGGCGCTTTCCAGGTTTCCGCTTTCGCGTTTCCCTTTCCGGCGAGTCCGACTCTATCAGAACCTTTCGGGCCCGATTTCCTCGGTGCTTTCAAGGTAATCCGCTCTCGCGTTTCCCTTTTCAGCGACTCCGACTTTATCAGAATCTGTGGGCCGGATTGACCGGCAACCATTTCTGAATCATCAGGAGGGGCTTCTTCTGAATCGACGTGTCGATTGCTTTGAGAAGCGAGCAGACTCTAACCGCTGCCACCGGATGTGTCCAGTTCTAGGCAACTGTTCAAATCTACCTCCCCGCTCGACCCGTGTCAACGAGTTTTCTGGGGTAACGAGAAGGCTAGCAGGTCAGCCGGGGCACGCGCACATCAGGCGGCCGTCGGCAGAGTGGCGCTGCGCTCGGACGCTGTGACGTCTCCGGTCTCGCCGGAGCGTGCCGCGCGACCTCCGAGGACATAGACGTACGCGAGAAAGGCCAGTTCAGCAGCGATCCCGATGCCGATACGGGCCCAGGTCGGAAGGCCCGACGGCGTGACGAAGCCTTCGATGGCACCCGAGACGAACAGGATCAGCGCCAGTCCGATCGCCATGCCCAGTGCGGCGCGTCCCTCTTCCGCGAGAGCTGTACGACGGGATCGCGGGCCCGGGTCGATCACGGTCCAGCCCAGTTTCAGTCCAGTCCCCGCGGCGACGAAGACGGCGGTCAGTTCCAGCAGGCCGTGCGGGAGGACGAGGCCGAGGAAGGTGTCGAGGCGGCCGGCCGACGACATCAGGCCGATGCCGACACCCAGGTTGAGCATGTTCTCGAGGAGGATCCAGAGGACCGGAAGGCCCAGGAAGACGCCCAGCACCAGGCACAGGGCGGCCGCCTCGGCGTTGTTCGTCCACACCTGGGCGGCGAAGGCGGCGGCGGGATGACTGGAGTAGTAGGTCTCGTACTCACCGCCGGGGCGGGTGAGGGAACGCAGTTCACCTGGGGCGGCGATGGCGGCCTGGACCTCGGGGTGGGTGCCGATCCACCACCCGAGGAGGGCGGCTATCGCCGTGGACAGGAGCGCCGTGGGCACCCACCAGTGGCGGGAGCGGTAGACGGCTGCGGGGAAACCGTGAGTCAGGAAGCGGGTGACGTCGCGCCACGAGGCTCGGCGGGTACCGGTCACCGCGCTGCGCGCGCGTGCCACGAGTTGGCTGAGGCGCCCGGTCAGCTGGGGGTCGGGCGCGCTGGACTGGATCAGCGAGAGATGGGTGGCGGTTCGCTGGTACAGGGTGACGAGTTCGTCGGCCTCGGCCCCGGTCAGCCGGCGCTGGCGGTGCAGCAGGGCGTCGAGTCTGTCCCACTCGGCTCGGTGGGCGGAGACGAAGACGTCGAGGTCCATCGGTTTGCCTGCTCCTCGCTGCGCATCGGGGGCTCATCGTGGATGTCAGCTTGTCCTACTGGGGCGCGATGCGCCCTCAGCTTGGCAGACTGGCGGTTGTCGGGGCAGGTCAGGGGAAGGGCGGCGCGCGTGAGTGAGCTGGTGACGGGCGAGGCAGTGGCATTGGAGCTGCGGCCCGCGAAACTGCCGAGCCGGGCGCTTGCCGTGGTGCTCGACCTGGCCTTGGCGGTGGCGGTCTACATCGTCGTGACCATCGGCCTGGTCGCCGCGACCGCCGCGCTGGACGACGCGGCGCAGATCGCCGTCTCGATCGCGAGTTTCCTGCTGGTGCTGGTGGGCGGTCCGATCGCCGTGGAGACGCTCAGCCACGGCCGCTCTCTGGGAAAGCTGGCGTGCGGGCTGCGGGTGGTACGGGACGACGGCGGGCCGATCCGGTTCCGGCACGCTCTGGTGCGCGGTGCCGTGGGGGTGGTCGAGATCCTGATGACGTTCGGGATCGTCGCGTGCATCGCTTCGCTGGTGTCGGAACGCGGGCGGCGGCTCGGTGACGTGTTCGCGGGGACCCTCGTCGTGCGGGAGCGGATTCCGGTGGGACGGATGCCGTACGTTCCCGCGCCGCCGCCCTGGCTGGCGGGACGGTTCGCGGAGCTCGATCTGTCCGCCGTACCGGACGGGCTGTGGCTGGCCATCCGCCAGTACCTGACGCGGATGCGGCAGCTGGATCCGCAGATCGGTGGGGCGATGGCGGAACGGCTCGCCGTGGATCTCGCCGCTCGTACCGGGGCTCCGGCGCCGCAGGGCGTACCGGCGGGCGCGTATCTGGCGGCTGTCGTGCACGAGCGGCAGACCCGCGAGGCCCGTCGGACGTTCGGTGCTGTGCCGGGCGGATTCGTCGCCCCCGCGCCCGGTGGCCATCACTTCCCGCAGCCGGGACAACCGGGTGGGCCTGTCGGCCACCCCGTGCAGCCCGGCGCGCCTGCCGGCTATCCCTTCCGGCCCGGCGCTCCCGCCGGCTATCCCCCTCAGCCAGGCGCTCCTGTCGGCCACCCGTTCCATCCGGGACCCGGCGCTCACCCCGCCCGGTCGGCCCCCGCCGGGTACGGGGTCGCGCCTCAGCAGCCGGCCCCGCCTCCGGCCAACCCGGTCGCCCCGGCCGACCCCGGCGCCCCGGTCGAGCACGCCAGCCGGGACGAGCGTCCGTCGACCGGCTTCGCGCCGCCCGCGTAGCCGCCCTCGCCACCGGATCGGCGGTGGCTCGGAACGGCCCGGCACCGCCGTCAGGTGAACACCGACGGCGGTGATTCGAGGTGTTCGAGTTCGATGCCGGGAGCCGCGAGCACCACGTCGCCGGCGATGTGCACGGCGTGCTGTTCCCCCGTGTCCAGCGCTGTGACCTGGTATTCGTCCACGGTCAGCGGGCCGTTGTCAGTGGTGTGTGTTTCGCTTGCGATCAAGGCCCAGGACTGGTCGAGGGTGCGCGGGGCGAGGACCGGGTCGGTGAAGGCGACGAGGCGGACACGGGTCGCCGAGGGGGCGGCGGAAGGGGCGAGGCGAAGGAGGCGGGCGGTGGCGACGAGGAAGGCGGGAGAGGTGCCGGTGAAGGCGTGGGCGGGCACGTTGCCTTCGGTGGCCTCGGTTCCGGTGGGGTCGGTGCGGACCCAGGTCACGCCGTCGAGGGCGGCGCCCCGCACCTGCCAGCCCGCCGCGTGCAGTTCGAGGCGGATGGGGCGGCCGAGATCGTCGAGGGCGAGGTCGACGGAGCCGGTGACCGTCGTCGCCGCGGGCTCCGGGAGGCCGTCGGGCGCCGTGCCGGAGGGGGTCGTGAGTTGGGAGACATAGCGCCAGCCCGAGGGGCCGGGCGCGCAGTGGAAGTGTTCGTCGGCGAGGGGAGTGTGATCGTGCGGATCATGGAGCGAATAGCGGCCGCGGGGCATGGGCGTTCAGGTCCTCATCGGGGACAGGCCCCCGCCGGGACGGCGAGGGCCTGCTGACATCCGGACGCCGAGCGGTGGTACCGCTGCTCGGCGGGCGTGCTCAGTAGCGGTAGTGGTCCGACTTGTACGGGCCGTCGACCTCGACACCGATGTACGAGGCCTGCTCGGGGCGGAGCGTCGTGAGCTTCACGCCGAGCGCGTCGAGGTGGAGACGGGCGACCTTCTCGTCCAGGTGCTTGGGCAGCACGTAGACGTCGGTCGGGTACTCCTCGGGCTTCGTGAACAGCTCGATCTGGGCCAGGGTCTGGTCCGCGAACGAGTTGGACATCACGAAGGACGGGTGGCCGGTCGCGTTGCCCAGGTTCAGCAGGCGGCCCTCGGACAGCACGATGATGACCTTGCCGTCGGGGAACTTCCAGGTGTGGACCTGGGGCTTGACCTCGTCCTTGACGATGCCGGGGATCTTGGCGAGGCCGGCCATGTCGATCTCGTTGTCGAAGTGACCGATGTTGCCGACGATCGCCTGGTGCTTCATCTTGGCCATGTCCGCGGCCATGATGATGTCCTTGTTGCCCGTCGTGGTGACGAAGATGTCGGCCTTGTCGACGACCTCGTCGAGGGTCGTGACCTGGTAGCCGTCCATCGCCGCCTGCAGGGCGCAGATCGGGTCGATCTCGGTGATGATCACGCGGGCACCCTGGCCGCGCAGGGACTCCGCGCAGCCCTTGCCCACGTCGCCGTAGCCGCAGACGACGACGGTCTTGCCGCCGATCAGGGTGTCGGTGGCGCGGTTGATGCCGTCGATCAGCGAGTGGCGGCAGCCGTACTTGTTGTCGAACTTCGACTTGGTGACGGCGTCGTTCACGTTGATCGCCGGGAACAGCAGGGTGCCGTCGCGGTACATCTCGTACAGGCGGTGGACGCCGGTCGTGGTCTCCTCGGTCACGCCGCGGATCTCCGAGGCGAGCTGGGTCCACTTCTGCGAGCCGTCCGTGATGGTGCGGTGCAGGAGTTCGAGGACGACGCGGTGTTCGTCGGACTCGGCGGTGTCGACCGAGGGGACCTTGCCGTCCTTCTCGTACTCGACGCCGTTGTGGACGAGCATGGTGGCGTCACCACCGTCGTCCAGGATCATGTTCGGGCCGCCGGTGGGGGTGTTCGGCCAGGTCAGCGCCTGCTCCGTGCACCACCAGTACTCCTCCAGGGTCTCGCCCTTCCAGGCGAAGACCGGGACGCCCTGCGGGTCCTCGGGCGTACCGTTCGGGCCGACCGCGATGGCGGCGGCGGCGTGGTCCTGGGTGGAGAAGATGTTGCAGGAGGCCCAGCGGACCTCGGCGCCCAGGGCGACCAGGGTCTCGATGAGGACGGCGGTCTGCACCGTCATGTGCAGGGAGCCGGTGACGCGGGCGCCCGCGAGGGGCTGCGCCTCGGCGTACTCCCGGCGGATCGACATCAGGCCGGGCATCTCGTGCTCGGCGAGGGTGATCTCCTTGCGGCCGAAGGCCGCCAGGGAGAGGTCGGCGACCTTGAAGTCCTGTCGGTTGTCGACAGTCGTCATACGAGCTGCTCCTCGGAATCGGGGCGAGGTGGATGGGGCTGTCCTGCGCGGCGGCGGCACGTACGCGTGTCCGACCGGGGCACGGACGTGCACCGGCAGGGCACAGGTGTGCCCTGTGCGCGCAGCGCATCCGTCGGAGGCCCTCTCTCCCTCGGCCGGTCCGCGGTGGGACCGCCCGACCGCCATCAGCAGCGACGTCTGGCTCAGCACCCAAGCTACACCGGTGAGGCTGTCCCTCCCCAGTCCACCTCCGGACAAAGCGGCCCCCACCGGCCCTGGCCGAGGGGCTCGGCCGAGGTCCTGGGCGGAGGAGACGGACGCTGGAGGCGGGAAAGCCGCCGGGGCCCGTCCGAGTTCTCGGGCGGGCCCCGGCGGCGTACGAGCGGGTGGGGTCAGTGGCCGGCCGGCGTCGGCCCGCCGGGGGTCGCGGCGGGGTTCGGGCCCTTGGCCGCCTCGGCGTCGCTGTAGATGTCCGGCTCCAGGTAGATCACCCGGGCGATCGGGACGGCGGCGCGGATGCGGGACTCGGCGGCGTCGATGGCGGTGGCGACCTGGGCGGCCGTGTCGTCGTGCTTGACGGCGATCTTCGCGGCGACCAGGAGTTCCTCCGGACCGAGGTGGAGCGTGCGCATGTGGATGATGCCGGTGACGGTGGCGCCGTCGACCATCGCCGCCTCGATCTTCGCGGTGTCCTCCGGGCCCGCCGACTCGCCCAGCAGGAGCGACTTGGTCTCGGCGGCGAGCACCAGCGCGATCAGGATGAGCAGGACGCCGATGCAGACCGTGCCGATGCCGTCCCAGGTGCCGTCGTCCGTGAGCAGGGCGAGGCCGACTCCGCCGAGCGCGAGGACCAGACCGATGAGCGCGCCGAAGTCCTCCAGCAGGACGACCGGCAGTTCGGGGGCCTTGGCGCGGCGGATGAACTGGGACCAGGAGTGGGAGCCGCGCAGCTCGTTGGACTCCTTGATGGCCGTACGGAAGGAGAAGCTCTCGGCGATGATCGCGAACACCAGGACGCCGACCGGCCAGTACCAGTGGTCGATCGCGTGGGGGTGCTTGATCTTCTCGTAGCCCTCGTAGACGGCGAACATGCCGCCGACCGAGAACAGGACGATCGAGACGAGGAAGGCGTAGATGTAGCGCTCGCGGCCGTAGCCGAACGGGTGCTGCGGGGTCGCCTCGCGCTGGGCCTTCTTGCCGCCGATCAGGAGCAGTGCCTGGTTGCCGGAGTCGGCGAGCGAGTGAACGCCCTCGGCGAGCATCGAGGAGGAGCCGCTGAACGCGAACGCCACGAACTTCGATACCGCGATCGCGAGGTTGGCGCCGAGTGCCGCCACGATCGCTTTGGTGCCGCCTGAAGCGCTCATCTGCTCCTGCTGTCCCTTCGTACGCCGTCCGGACCCGTTCGTACCCTCGTACCCCGCCCGGTCCGGGCTTTGCCCGCCCTTTGCGGTGGGCCATTCTTGCAGCCCGGTCCGTCGGCGACGCGCCTCAGGTAGGTCCCGTCGTCCCGTCAGGCGACAACTGTCGCACGGAAGATCGTGCCGGATCCGGACACTTCGGCCTTTTCGCCGGCCGGTACGAAGACCGAGGTGCCGGGGGTCAGGTCGATGCCGTCGGCGCGCACGGAACCCGAGGTGCAGAGCAGGATCTGCGGGGTCTCGCGGGTGAGGTCGCGCGGGTCGGCGCCCTCGGCGACGACGTACCGGGAGAGGCGGAACTCGTCGATGGGGGTCGCGTAGACCTCTTCGCCGTCGGGGGACGCCTCCGGGCGCAGGACGCCGGGGTCGGCCGCCTCGAAGCGGACCACGCGCAGGAGTTCGGGGACGTCGACGTGCTTGGGGGTCAGACCGCAGCGCAGGACGTTGTCGCTGTTGGCCATGATCTCGACGCCGAGGCCGTTCAGGTAGGCGTGCGGGATACCGGCGCCGAGGTAGAGGGCCTCGCCGGGCTGGAGCCGGACGTGGTTGAGGAGCATCGCGGCGATGACTCCGGGGTCGCCCGGGTAGTGGTGGGCGAGGCCGGCGTACGGGGCGTAGTCGCCGCCGAGGCGGGCGCAGGCGACGGTGGTCTCGGCGACCGTACGGGCCATGTCGTCCGGGTCGGCGCTCAGCACCGCCGTGAGGACCTCGCGCAGCGCCGCCTCCTCCGGGTGGGCGCGCAGCAGGTCGACGTACGGCTTGAGGGAGTCGACGTCGAGGGCGGCGAGGAGTGCGGCGGCCTCCTCGGGGGCGCGGAAGCCGCACAGGCCGTCGAACTCGGTGAGGGCGCAGATCAGTTCGGGCTTGTGGTTGGCGTCCTTGTAGTTGCGGTGCGGGGCGTCGATCGGGACGCCCCGGCGCTCCTCGTCCTCGTAGCCCTCCCGTGCCTGTTCGAGGTCGGGGTGCACCTGCAGGGAGAGGGGGGCGCCGGCGGCGAGGAGCTTCAGCAGGAACGGGAGCCGGGGGCCGAACCTGGCGACGGCGGCGCGGCCGAGTTCCTTCGCCGGGTCCTCGGCGACGACCTCGTTGAGCGGACCGCGCCCGGTGCGCGAGGGTGCGCCCGGGTGGGCGCCCATCCACATCTCCGCCTGCGGTTCGCCGGTCGGCTCGACGCCGAGCAGCCGGGGGATGGCGGTGGTGGAACCCCAGGCGTAGGGGCGGACGGTGTTGTCGAGGCGGTCCATCGGTGTCTTCTTCTCCATACGTGCGCTGCGCGGCCCGCTGGGCGCGGGCGTCGATCGGGAAGCGTGGTGTCAGGGGCGCCGGTCGCGGGGCCGGACACCCTCTGCGGGCGCCGGACGCGAGGTCACGCCCAAGATCAGGCCCCCGAAGCGAGCGCCAGGTAAACGGCGGCGAAATCCGTGATGGCGATCAGCTCGGCGAGGGTTTCCAGTTCGCCGCCCTCCTCGGGTTCGAGTTCGCTGATCGCGGTGTCGTGGCTGAGGGCGAGTTCGCGGGCGGCGGGGGCGGCGCTGATCCCGCCGATGGGACGGTCGCGGAGCAGCACCACGCGCGCGTGCAGTGCCTGTGCCTCCTCGACGCGGTCCCGGAAGAAGTCGTCGGGGTCCGCGCCGGCGGCGAGGGCGCCCGCGAGCAGCACGCTGTGCGAGGCGAGCGCCTCGGGCAGTTCGGCGGTGAGCGCGGGGCGGCCGGCGAGTTCGGCGAGCGCGGCGGTGAAACGACGGCCGGCCGGGCCCGCCGAGGTGCCCTCCGTCCAGATCACCGGGAGCGCCTCGGCCAGTTCGACGGCGAGCGTCTTGGCGGGGTTGCTGTAGGCCGCGATGGCCGGGCCGCAGCGCTCGGCGACGCGGTCGAGACGGTCGGCGACCTTCTGCAGCGCCTGGGGCGGGGCCGAGACCAGGCCGGTGCGGTCGAGGAGGACGAGCAGCGGGGTGAGCAGCGCCCAGAGCACGCCGGGGGCCGAGGCCGCCTGGGTCCCGTCCTGCTCGTACGGGGCGGTCGCCATCGGTACGAAGAGGCCGTGGGCGCCTTCCACCCACTCGGCGAGGGGGGAGCCGGCGGGGGCGACGGCCGCGACGGTGCTGCCGCGCCGGTAGGCCTGCTCGATGAGCAGTTCCAGGCCGGGTTCGCTGCCGTCGGGGGTGGCGATCAGCAGGAGGTCGACGGGGCCCGCCCAGCCGGGCAGGTCCCAGCGCAGGGCGCCTCCGGCGGGGGCGACGCCCGTGGGGGTGAGCCGGGTGAGGGGGCAGCTCGCTCCGGCGAGGGTGCCGAGCAGTTCGGCGACGCCGGTGGCGGCCATGCCGGGGCCCGCGATCAGGACGGCGCGCGGGCGGCCGTCGGGCTTCAGCTCGGAGATGCCGGCCTCGGTGGCGTGCCGGACCGCGGTGCGTACCCGGGCGCCGGCCTCGGCGGCACCGCGGAGCAGGGCCCGCCGGTCCGCCCGGGTGAGCGCGTCGGGATCGTCGAGGAGCGATTCGTCGAGCATGGGGTCGGTAGCCTCCGATCGCCGGGGGCGCTTGCGCGTGAGCCGCCGGGGTCGCTTGCACGGGGTCGCTCGCGGGAGGTGCCGAGCGGTGCTGGGTCGGACCGGGTGCCGGCCGGGTGTGCGCCGGTCGCCGATCGGGACGGCCGCGTCGCCGTCGTCCGTGCGGGCGGCTGTGCCGTCGCTCGTCCTCGGGTGCCGTGGCTCGTCGTCGTGCCTGCCGCGCCGTCGGCCCGCCCGCGGGCGGGGACAGCGCCGCTGTCGCCTCGCGTACGGCGGTCGCGGCGCCGTGTGCGCGAGGCGGATGCGTCGGTTACGCGGGGCGCCGGGCCTCGTCGACCAGGAGTACGGGGATGCCGTCGCGGACCGGGTAGGCGAGGCCGCAGTCCGCTCCCGTGCAGATCAGCTCGGTCTCCTGCTCCTTGAGCGGGGCATGGCAGGCCGGGCAGGCGAGGATCTCCAGGAGGCCGGCTTCGAGCGGCATGGGGTGTCCTTCCGAAACGGTGGATGCGGCCTGGTCAGGGTACCGCTGTGGGAAGCCTGTTGCCGGGGCGCGCCACCGGTTCGCCCGGCGCGCGGAACGGGTACGCGGGTCTCCGCGGCCCACGTCCGCTTCGTATCCGCGCCCGCGCCGGCCCCGCCGCCGACCGGGCCGGCGCGGGCGTGGTGACCGAACGCCCGGGCCCGGCCTCGGGTGGACCGACGTGGGCAGAGCCTGCCGGGCACGGCGGACCGGCCGGGACGAGGCCGCCGGGACGGTCGCGGCAGCCGGTCGGGGCCACCGGGTTCGCTCCAGGCAGACCCGCCACGGACGGCGGGTCGGGCCGAGGCTGCTGTGCCGCTGCCCCTGCCCCTGCCCCTGCCGGGCGACGGTGTCCGGCGTCGAGGGGCGGGGGGCGGGTGTCAGGCTCTGATGATCGTCAGTACCTCGTCCCGGACCCTTGCCATCGTCGCCTCGTCGCGGGCCTCGGCGTTGAGGCGGAGAAGGGGTTCGGTGTTGGAGGGGCGGACGTTGAACCACGTGTCCCCGAGCGTGACCGTGAGGCCGTCGAGCTCGTCGAGGACGACGCCCTCGCGGCCCTCGTAGGCGGCCCTGACGGCGGCGAGGCGGGCCGCCTGGTCGTCCACGGTGGAGTTGATCTCGCCGGAGCCCACGTAGCGGTCGTATTCCGCGACGAGTCCGGAGAGCGGGCCGTCCTGGCCGCCGAGGGCGGCGAGGACGTGGAGGGCGGCCAGCATGCCGGTGTCGGCGTTCCAGAAGTCGCGGAAGTAGTAGTGCGCGGAGTGCTCGCCGCCGAAGATCGCGCCGGAGGTGGCCATCTCGGCCTTGATGAAGGAGTGGCCGACGCGGGTGCGGACCGGGGTACCGCCGTGCTCGCGGACGACCTCCGGGACCGACCAGGAGGTGATGAGGTTGTGGATGACCGTGCCGCCGCCGTTCCGGT
The DNA here is from genome assembly GCF_036063235.1 of Streptomyces sp. NBC_00386. Classification (NCBI taxonomy): domain Bacteria; kingdom Bacillati; phylum Actinomycetota; class Actinomycetes; order Kitasatosporales; family Streptomycetaceae; genus Streptomyces; species Streptomyces sp. NBC_00386. The sequence continues at coordinate 5,728,828 of NZ_CP107950.1, read as the reverse complement.
CCAGTTCGCGGGCGGCGACCAGCGCGGTGATGGCGGACGGGGAGACCGGCTCGCCCCGCTCGTCGACGACGAAGCAGCGGTCGGCGTCGCCGTCGAAGGCGAGCCCGAGGTCGGCCCCCTCCTCGCGGACGCGCTTCTGGAGGTCGACGATGTTCGCCGGGTCGAGGGGGTTGGCCTCGTGGTTCGGGAAGGTGCCGTCCAGTTCGAAGTACACCGGGACGAGCTCCAGCGGCAGGCCGGAGAACACGGTGGGCACGGTGTGCCCGCCCATGCCGTTGCCCGCGTCGACGACGACCTTCAGGGGGCGGATCGAGGTCAGGTCGACGAGCGAGCGGAGGTACGCCGCGTAGTCCTCCAACGTCTCCCGCCGCGTGATCGTTCCGGGCGTGGCGTCCGAGGCCGGGGCGGTGCCGGAGTCGAGCCAGGTCTCGGCGAGCCGGCGGATCTCGGAGAGGCCGGTGTCCTGGCCGACGGGGGCCGCGCCCGCCCGGCACATCTTGATGCCGTTGTACCGGGCCGGGTTGTGCGAGGCGGTGAACATGGCGCCCGGCAGGCCGAGCGCGCCCGACGCGTAGTAGAGCTGGTCGGTGGAGCAGAGGCCGATCTCGGTCACGTCGACCCCTCGTGCCGCGGCGCCGCGTGCGAAGGCGCGGGAGAGGCCGGGCGACGACGGCCGCATGTCGTGCCCGATCACGATGGCGCCGGCTCCGGTCACTTGGACGAAGGCGGCACCGAACAGCTCGGCGAGCGGCTCGTCCCACTGGTCCGGGACCACCCCGCGTACGTCGTACGCCTTCACGAGCTGCGACAGATCAGCAGTCACGGCCAACCCTCCAGGAGTCCACTTCGGTCACCACAAACTACCCGTCCGGGATGACGGCGAGCTGTGCCGAGCCCGAGTGGAGCGCATACGTGACCTGCGAACCGTCCCCGTCATCCGGGGGAAACCCGCCCGTCTCGAGGCAGCGTCCGCGAACCTCAGGGCAGCATCCAGGAGAGGACCGGCGAGCTCTGTCCCACCACGATCAGGCACATGATGAGCAGCAGTCCGAGGCTCCAGGGCAGCACCTTGCGCAGCAGGTCGCCCTCGCGGCCGTCGAGCCCGACGGCCGCGCAGGCGATCGTCAGGTTCTGCGGCGAGATCATCTTGCCGAGGACACCGCCCGAACTGTTGGCGGCGGCGAGGAGTTCGGGTGACAGTCCCGACTCCCGGGCGGCGCTGACCTGGAGAGCGCCGAAGAGGGCGTTGGAGGAGGTGTCGGAGCCGGAGACCGCCACACCGAACCACCCCAGGACGGGTGACAGGAAGGCGAGTCCGGATCCGGCCGCCGCCACGAAGTGGCCGATCGTGGCGGCCTGTCCGGAGAGGTTCATGACGTAGGCGAGGGCCAGCACGGACGTCACGGTCAGGATCGCGAACCTCAACTCGTGCACGGTCGCGAGCCATTCCCGGACCGCCACGCGCGCGTGCACCCCGAGTACGACGGCCGTGCACAGCCCCGCGAGCAGCACGAGGGTGCCGCCGGTCGCCACGATCGGCCAGGTGAAGACGTTCCCGCCCACCGTCAGGCCGTTCGGGCCGACGACGTCGAGGAAGGGCCAGTCGTACGTGCGGGTCGCCCGCGCCAGCCAGTCCTTCACGGCCGGGATCTGCGCGATCGAGAAGACCGTGACGATCAGGGCGTACGGGGCGTAGGCGCGCACGACTTCGCGGCGCGGGTCCCTCTCGTCGAGTTCCTCGCTGCGCGCACCGGTCAGGACCGACGCCCGTACGGCTTCGGCCGCGGGCACGCGCGCGTGCGGTACGGCGATCAGGGCGGCGGCTCCGGCCAAGGCGGCGCCGATGTCGGCGAGTTGCGCGGAGACGTGGTTCGAGACGGCGAACTGGACGGCGGCGAAGGCGACTCCGCAGGCGAGGGCGGGTATCCAGGTCTCGCGCAGTCCGCGCCGGCCGTCGACGAGGCCGACCAGGACGAGGGGCACGACCAGCGCGAGCAGCGGGGTCTGCCGGCCCACCAGCGAGGCGACGGAGTCCAGCGGCAGGCCGGTGACTTGGGCGAGGGTCACGACCGGGGTGGCCATCGCGCCGAAGGCGACCGGCGCGGTGTTGGCGACGAGGGCGACGACCGCCGCGCGCACCGGGTCGAAGCCGAGGGCGACCAGCATCACGGAGCAGATCGCGACGGGTGCGCCGAATCCGGCTAGAGCCTCCAGCAGCGCGCCGAAGCAGAAGGCGACCACGAGCGCCTGGACGCGTGGATCGTCGGACAGGCGCCCGAACGAGCGGCGCAGGATGTCGAAGTGCCGGGTGCGGACGGTCATCCGGTACACCCACAGGGCGTTGACGACGATCCACAGGATGGGGAACAGGCCGAACGCGGCGCCCTGAGCGGCGCTGGAGAGCGTCTGGTCCACCGGCATGCCGTAGGCGAGGCAGGCGACCAGCGAAGCCGTCAGAAGGCCCGCCAGGCCCGCCAGGTGGGCTTTGAGCCGGACGCCGCCGAGCAGGATCAGGACGACGAGGAGGGGCAGGGCCGCCACGAGGGCGGACAGGCCGAGCGAGTCGGCGACGGGTCGCAGTTCCTGGACGTACACGGACGCCTCCCCGGATTCCGTGATGCGGAAAGCGATTTCACACGGATACCGGAATCGTCATGTCCGCGACAACTTCACGTCAATGGGTGTGCGCCGCCCGAGGGAATCGGCGTCCGGGAAGGGTGCGGCGGAGAGGCGGGCCGCGGGGTACGGCGGGAGGGCGCGGCGCGGAGAACCGCGCGCGTCCGCGAGGGCGACGCTCAGTTCTCGGGCGAGCGCAGGATCCGCAGGTGGCCGCGGCGCGCGACCTCCATCGGGTCCACCGAGCGGGCGCTGCCGCCCTCCGCCGCGCGCTTCTGCGGACGGGCCGCCTCGCGCACAGCGTTCGCCAGCGCCTCCAGATCGTCGCCGCTGGGGCGCGCGGGACCGGAGGAGTCGGCGAGGCGGACGACCTCCCAGCCGCGCGGCGCGGTGAGGCGCTCGGAGTGCTCGGCGCACAGGTCGTAGCAGTGGGGTTCGGCGTAGGTGGCGAGCGGGCCGAGAACCGCGGTCGAGTCGGCGTAGACGTACGTCAGCGTCGCGACGGCGGGACGGCCGCAAGCGGTGCGCGAACAGCGACGTACAAGGCTCACGACGTTGGACGGTACCGCACTCTTGAGCGGGCCGCGACGACTCTCCCCCAGGTCATCCCACCGTGTCGTCCTGTGAGACGCCCCACACCGCTTCCGGAGCATCCGACCCTGACCTGGGGCGACATCGGGTGTCGAGATACCGAACAGACCTGAATCCGGTCACCACTTGGTGCGAATCATGCCAATTGCCATGTCAGAGACGGTCTTGGAGAGATGCGGAATCGAGCTGAATCTTGACCGGAACGGTCATCGGGCGTCATTCGGAAGACGGGCCGGGCCGGGGCCGCCGGCTGTCGGACCGCCGCCGGACCGCCGGCGACCGCCGCGTGGGACCGGGCGGCCGGGCCGGGCGGGGACTACTCTTCGTCAGTGATGGACAACCCCGTACCGCCCCGTGCCGCAGCAGCCGGTCCCCGTCGTCGTGACCGCCACGGCAGGGGCATGCGCGGCCCCGTGGCGCCGCCCCAGGTACCGCTCGCGGCGAGCCGTGCCGAGGTCTTCGCGGACCTCGTGCAGGACTCCGTCGAACGGCTGGAGCGACGCTGGCCACAGCTGGCGGACATCGACTTCATGGTCCTCGAAGTCCCCCGCCTGGAGCGCTCGGGCGAGAACTGGAGCGACGAGGCGGTGCCGCTGGGCGGCACGATCGCGGCGCGCGAGGGACATCCCGCACGCGTGGTCGTCTACCGCCGTCCGATCGAGATCCGCACCAAGGGGCGCGACGAGCGCGCCGCCCTGGTGCACGAGGTCGTCGTGGAGCAGGTCGCGGAACTGCTGGGCCTGACGCCGGAGACGGTCGACCCGCGGTACGGCGAGGACTGAGAACCGCCGGGAACGCTCGCTCCGGCCCGGGCGGATCACCGGCCCCCGTCACTGCTTGAGCAGCACCGAGAGGTCCTGTTCGGTGTCCGGCACCGAGACCGTCCCGCGGTCGTCCGGGAGACCCTGGATGGTGAACGCGGGAACGCCCTCCTGGGTCGCCGAGAGCATCCGGGAGGCGTAGACGGGGCCTCCGGAGACCGGCTCGACGGTCAGGGCGTACGTGCCCTTGAGACCGCTCGGGACGGGTGCCTCGACGTTCTGGGTGGTCCCGCCCTTGATGGTGAACGTCTTCGACACGGCCGTGCCGCCCCTGCTGCCCGCGGACGCGGTGACCTTGATCCTGGCCCCCTCGCCCGGGGCGGTCACGGCGAGCGTGGACCCCTTGGCGGTGTTGTCGGCGACCGTCGCACGGGCGCCCACCGGAGCGGTGGCCGGAATGAACGCGGTCTCCTGATCGGCTCCCTTGCCCCGCACCACCAGCAGGGCGGCGACGACCGGCACGGACGAGCCGGTGGGGGTGAGCACCAGGGAGCCCGCCTCGCCGCGGGTGACGTCCCCGAGGTCGACGGCGGAGGTCATACCGGCCTTCACGTGCAGCGTCTCGTTGCCCGCCGGGGTGATCGTCCCCGAGGGCGAGGCGAGGCGGACCTTCAGGTCGGCGTCCGTGTCACCGGGCGCGAAGGCGACCAGGCGCACGGAGGTGGCGTCCTTGGGGATGCCCGGCATGACGAGACTGCCCGCGGGGTCGGCGGAGGACGCCAGCCAGTCGCCGCCGGTCTTGGCGTCGAGCGCCTGCACGGCGGCTCCGACCCGGCCGCTGCGGACCTTCACATGCACGGTGAGGTCGGCCTGCGGATCGCCGGTCAGGGTGTTCAGCAGGATCGGTTCGCTGGCGTGCGCCTGGACCGTGATCCCGTCGGCCACCGTGGACTTGAGCGTGCCGTCCTTGCCGTACAGATCGATGTCGACGACCGCCGCGGCGTCGTCCGGGTTCGTCAGATGCACGTAATCGGTGCGCTGCGCGGCGGTGCTGGCGCCCGGGAACCAGAACTCGGTGTCGGGCGCGGTGCAGTTGGTGCCGAGCAGACCGCGCCCGGCGCCCGCGGCGACCTCGGTGGTCTCCTGGACCGTCCACCCGGGCGCGAACTTGCCCGACGCGAGGCCGACGAGGGCGGGCGCGTCGGCACCCGAGGTGTCGCCGGCCGCCGGCTTGCCGGGCTCCTTGGGCTGGACGACGGGCTTGGCGGCCTTGGCACCGCTCTTCTTACCGTCGGACGAGTCGGATGAGTCGGACGACTCCTCGGCGGCGGCCTGGAGTTGAGCCTTGCCGCTGCCGCTCGCACCCTCCACGACGGGCGTGAAGGACGTGTACGTGGTGTCCGCGATGTCGGAGCTGCTCGGCTGCGGGCAGAGCAGGCTGGTGCGCTCCACGGGCAGCCGCGCGGCCGTGGCGGACGCGCTGTCGCCGGAGGTGCCGGCCGGCTTGAGGGTCGCGAACCCGGTGACGGCGGCGAGCGCGGTCGCCGCGGCGATCAGGGACAGGGTGGTGCGGTTCACTGATGGCTCCCGTCGGGGCGCTCACTGTCGTTGCCGTGCGGGGGCCGCGGGTCGTACGCCGGGTCGTAGCCCTGCTCGCCCGTCTCGTAGCCCTGGCCCCGGGAATCGAAGGGCCTGCCGTCGGCGTCGTAGCCCTGGCCGTAGTTCTGGTCGTACGCCGCCGTGCCGCCGTAGGCGTACGGGTCGTACTGGCCGCCCTGGTAGGGATCCGCCTGGTACGGCTGCTGGTAGGTGCCCGCCGGGTACCCCTGCTGTTCCTGCTGTCCCTCGTACTGCTCGCCGCCGTAGGTGTCGTACTCGGCGTTCGCGTAACTCGGGCTGTCCCATTCGCCGTACGCCTGCTGATGCGGGACCACGGCCGGGATCTCCCCGTCCTCGTCCGCGTCGGTGTCGGCGTCCGCGGGGAACCCGCCGTCGGACTCCGGGTCGGCGTCCGGCCGTCCGGACTCCGCCTCGGCCTCGGCCTGGGCGCGCAGACGGCGGGCGCGGCGGCCGTCGCCCGTCATGTCCTCGGCGGTTACGGGCTGCTGCTCCTCGGGGAGGTCGTCGTCGATGTCCCGGCGCCGCCCGGGGAGGGCGAGCACCACGAGGACCAGGGCGAGGGCGCCCTGGGCCCACAGCCAGGCCGTGTGGCTCAGCGGTGCGTCGAACGTGACGTCCAGCCTGCCGCCGTCGGCGGGCAGCCGGAAGCCCTGGGCCCAGCCGTCGACCGTGGTGCGGGTCAGCGGCTTGCCGTCCAGGGTCGCCGTCCAGCCTGCGTCGGCGCTGTCGGCCAGCCGCAGGAGGCGGCCCTCGTCACCGGCGGGGACCGTGGTGTGCACCTCGACCGGACCGGCGGCGATGGACTCCGGGGCACCCGACGCGGGGACGATCGCGGCGCGTGAGACCTGCTGGTCGACGCGCCACAGGGCGCTGCCGTCCTGCTGGCTCAGCCGGGACAGGCCCGTGGTGGCGTCCAGGACACGGCTCACCTCGCGCGGCGCGCCCTTGCTGACCAGGACGTAACGCACGGCGAAGCCGCCGAGCTGGTCGGCCTGGTCGGCGCCGGAGCCCGCCACGAGGTTGGCGACGACCTTGTCGAGCTTCTTGTTCTCGCCGTCGGCCGAGGCGAGTTCGGCGTCGCCGAGACGGGCGCCGGAGCCGCGGACGAGGACGTAGCGGACCCTGGCGGCCGAACTGCTGTCGAGGACGAGGGTGCGGGCCTGGTCGCGCGTACCGCTCTCCTCGGCGACGAACGCGGGCACCTGCACCGGGTCGCGGCGCTCGACGGGTCCGTCGGCGCCGCGGATGATCCATCCGGCCGCGACGAGCAGGGGGCCCGCGGCGCACGCGAAGGCGACGAGCGCGGCCACCGGCTGGCGCCAGCCGAAGCTCTGCTCGGCGACCCGCGCGCGTGCCCCGTCGGAGCCGACGGCGGCGGCGGCGAGCAGCGCGAGACCGTACACGAGGGTGGCGGGTCCCGCCCAGGTGGAGCGGTTGGACAGGGCCGCGAAGACGAGTGCCACGACGGCGATGACCCAGGCGGTCCTGATCCCCGCCTGGCGCTCGGAGCGCAGCAGTGCGGCCAGGGCGGCCAGCACGATGCCGAAGAGCATCAGTCCGCTGACGGTGCCCGGCCCGCCGGGGCTGGCGCTGAGCAGGTCGAGCGCGGAGGCCGTGCTCGCGCCGTAGTCCAGGCCGGCCTGCCGGAAGAAGCCGAACGGCAGCAGGGTCAGCGACCAGGGGGCGAGGACCAGCAGCGGGGTGCCGAGCTGGGCCAGGAACCGCAGCCCGTAGGCGGGGATCTCCCTGCGTCGCACCACGAGGAGCGCGACACCGAGGACCAGCGCGATGGGCCACACGATCGGGGTGAACGCCGTCGTGAAGGTCAACAGCAGGGCGTACGCCCAGGTCGCGCGCCAGCTGCCGCGCGCGCGGGAGCCGTTCGCGAGACCGCTCGCCGCGATGCCCGCGCGCGCGATGAGCGGCAGCAGGATCGCGAGGACGGCGGTGCCGATACGGCCGCCCGCCAGCGCGCCGGTGGCGGCGGGCAGGAAGGCGTAGGCGACGGACGCCCAGGCCCGCAGGAGCCGGGACTCGACGAGGGGCCGTGAGGCGAAGTACGCGGCGAAGCCGGCCAGCGGCACGGATCCCACGAGGAGGACGGTGACCGCGAGTCCGGTGGAGCCGAGGAGCGCGGAGGCCAGCAGTGCGACGAGCGCGAGGTAGGGCGGAGCGGACTGGGTGGAGCCCGCGCCGACCGGATGCCAGCCGTCGAGGTAGCGCGCCCACAGTTCGGAGGCGTCGGCGGGGGCGGGCAGCAGCGCACCGCCCGCGAGGGCCCCGCCGCCGAGCAGTTGACGGCACGCGAGGAGCGAGACGAACAGGAGCACCAGGAAGAGCATCGGGCCGGGGTTGCGCGCGATGCGCTTGATCCGGGCGAACTGCTCGATCTCCAGGAAGTCTCCGTCGTCGCCGCCCGGTCCGGACTCGACGGCGCCTCCGTGCCGTCCGGCGCCCGTGGTGACGTCGGCGTCGGAGCGGCTCGTCAGGTTGCCGGCGGCCTGCTCGAGGGTGGCCCTGACGGTGGCGCCCGGAGGCGGGAACAGGGGGCGCAACTCGCCTTTGTCGACCTGCGGGCGGCCGCGCCTGCGCCGTCCGGCGATGATCCGCTCGGGGCGCAGCAGGGTGCCCAGGAGGCCGCGGATCTCGTCGACGGCCTGCCCGGGGACCTTGCCCACGAGGTAGGCGAGCGTGCGCAGCAGGGTGCCGAGGACGAGGCGGATCAGGATCCAGGGGAGCTGCGCGGTGCGGGCGTTGACGAGGAGGGTGTAGACGGCGCCCGCTTTGTCGACCTTGTGCGGGGAGGCGGCGGTGCGGCCCACGCAGTCGACGGCGCGGCGCTCGCGGGAGGCCGCCTCGGCGTGCCGTACGACGGCTTCCGGGGCGACGAGGACCCGGTGGCCGGCGGCCTGGGCGCGCCAGCACAGGTCGACGTCGTCGCGCATGAGGGGCAGCCGGCGGTCGAAGCCGCCGAGCTCCTCGAAGACGTCGCGGCGGATCAGCATGCCCGCGGTGGACACGGAGAGCACGGGGTGGACGTGGTCGTGCTGGCCCTGGTCCTGCTCGCGTCGGTCGAGACCGGTCCAGCGGCGGCCCGAGTTGGCGATGGTGACGCCGACCTCGAGGAGTTGCCGGCGGTCGTACCAGCCGCGGAGCTTGGGGCCGACGACGGCCACGTCCTGGCCGGCTTCCTGCTCGTTCTCCACGACGCGCAGCAGCTGGGCCAGCGCGTCGGGCTCGGGGGCGCTGTCGTCGTGCAGCAGCCAGAGCCACTGCTCGGGCTCGCCGTGCGGGAGGTCCGGCATGTCGTAGGCGTCGTCGCGCCAGCTGCGGGTGACGGGGTCCCAGCCGCTCGGACGCTTGAGGTAGGGCAGGTCGTCCGGGGTCAGTTCGGGGGCGGTGCGGGACGCCTCCTCGACGGCCTGGCCGAAGCCGGTGCGCCGCGCCAGGTGCAGCACGCGGTCGGCGCCGAGCGCCTCGGTGAGCAGCTGGGCGGATTCGTCCGCGCTGCCGGTGTCGGCCGCCACCGCGTTCTGCACGGGGCGGTCCTGGCCGAGCAGCCCGGCGAGCGCCTGTGGCAGCCAGCGGGCGCCGTCGTGGGAGACGAGCACCGCGGTCACCACGTGGCGCGGAAACTCAGGGGCGGCAGCGGCGTCGTTACTGGCTGCCGAAAGGCTGTGCACGGACATCGAGGTACGGGCCCCGGTTCGATGGACTGCGGTGGACGTCTGTGTCCGGCGGGGACAGCGGGACGTCTCGGACGAGGGCCCACACTAACGGCTGGGAAAGACGACGGCCCGCCGCCTGTGGATAACCCACACGCGACGGGCCGTTCCTTACGTAAGAGTGTGTGCCGTTTGGTCGGTGGCACCCGCGGGTGCCACCGGTGTTCCGCGTCCGCTTCTCCGTACGACGATTTTCAGACAGCGGCCTTCTTCAGACGGCGCCGTTCCCGCTCGGACAGACCGCCCCAGATGCCGAACCGTTCGTCGTTGGCGAGCGCGTATTCGAGGCACTCGGAGCGGACTTCGCAGGCGAGGCAGACCTTCTTGGCCTCGCGGGTGGAGCCGCCCTTCTCGGGGAAGAAGGACTCGGGGTCGGTCTGGGCGCACAGCGCGCGCTCCTGCCAGCCGAGTTCCTCGTCCGCGTCGTCGACCAGCAGTTGCTGCACCAGCTCGGTCATGTGCGCCCCTCGTCTGTCTTTCGCGTCCCCGTGATGCTGCCGTTACCGATCCCGGCTGAACGACACGAGTGAAATTACAAGTGTGCCGATCCGGGCCAGTCAAGCCGAGATCTGCTATTGGGCCCCTTATTCACTCTGCGGAACCAAGGCTATGCGGAAAGTGTTCAAATCGGCATAAACCCTGACAGCCCAAGAGGTCCAGGTCAGACGCCCGTCTCCTCACAGAGGGGGACGTCCAGGCGTTCGATCTCGTTCCGACGCAGACCCCGAAGCGAATCTGATCACATTTGGATCACGGGTCCGCGGCGAGGTTTGTTCACCCGGTTGTGCGCCATGTGTCCGGGGAGTCGCCTGAACAAACCTTTCGCCTGCCAGATGAACCGGATGAGGTGAAACATCTCTCGCATACCGGACATGCAGTTGACAGTCGAGGTGTGAACCGGTGTCCTTGTGGGCATGCTCGCCCACTTGGCATCCACCTCGACCCGCACCGCCGGGTCCCTCGGTGCTGCCCACGCGCGCTGTAGCTGTTGTTGCTGTTCCAGCTGTTGAGCCCTACCGCGCTCCGGCTGCCTCGCCGCCACTGAGGCGCATCCCGCCCCCACCGGGGCCACTGCCCGCACCAGGGCTCCTCCCCGCTCCCCACCCGGGCGGAATCCCCGCCCGCGACCCGGGCGGAAACGGCCAGCGACACCCCAGCACTCTCCCGCCGAGGAACCACCGCATCCATGAACAGCGACAACGACCTCCAGATCGCCGGCGACATCCTCGAAGTCCCGCACCTGCTCCAGCCGCCGCGCGAACACCCCTCCACCGTGGCCGAGTTCGCCGGCCTGGCGCGTTCCATCGCCGCCGACAGGTCCCAGTGGGAACACCTCGTCCGCTACGACGCCTCCTCGCGCTGGTACCACCGGCTCCGCACGGGGCCCGGCTACGAGGTGTGGCTCCTGTCCTGGGTGCCCGGACAGGCCAGCGGGCTGCACGACCACGGCGGATCCTCCGGCGTGCTGACCGTCCTGGACGGCGCGCTGACCGAGCACACCGAGCGGGGCACGCGCGCCCTGGGCTCCGGCGCGCAGCGCGTGTTCGCGCCCGGCTATGTCCACGAGGTCGTCAACGACGCGCTCGAACCGGCCGTCAGCCTGCACATCTATTACCCGGGTCTCACCGAGATGCCGATGCACGCGGCGCGTTGCGCTGTCGCCGAAACCGTGTGACGCGATCGCGCCGGAGAGCGGCCCGCCGTCACCTGGGTCTCGTAACCGGCTGACACGTTGTCGTACCCGCCTGCGAGACTGAACCCCATGCGCATTGTGGTTCTGGCAGGCGGTATCGGTGGTGCACGGTTCCTGCGTGGTCTCCAGCGGGCCGTGCCGGACGCCGACATCACGGTCATCGGCAACACCGGCGACGACATCCACCTCTTCGGGCTGAAGGTCTGCCCGGACCTCGACACGGTGATGTACACGCTCGGCGGCGGCATCAACGAGGAGCAGGGCTGGGGGCGGGCCGACGAGACCTTCCACCTGAAGGAGGAGCTCGCGGCGTACGGGCTGGGACCCGAGTGGTTCGGGCTCGGCGACCGGGACTTCGCGACGCACATCGTGCGGACGCAGATGCTGGGCGCGGGCTATCCGCTCAGCGCCGTCACGGAAGCCCTGTGCGACCGGTGGAAGCCGGGCGTGCGTCTCATCCCCATGTCCGACGACCGGGTCGAGACCCATGTCGCCGTCACGCTGCCGGAGGGCGACCCGGCCGGGGCCGCGGGCGAGCGCAAGGTGATCCATTTCCAGGAGTACTGGGTGCGGCTGCGGGCCTCCGTGCCGGCCGAGGCGATCGTGCCGGTCGGCGCCGAACAGGCGAAGCCCGCTCCCGGGGTGCTGGAGGCCATCGCCGGGGCGGACGTCATCCTCTTCCCTCCGTCCAACCCCGTGGTCTCCGTCGGCACCATCCTCGCCGTGCCCGGCATCCGCGAGGCCATCGCCGAGGCGGGCGTCCCGGTCGTCGGCCTCTCCCCCATCGTCGGTGACGCGCCCGTGCGGGGCATGGCCGACAAGGTGCTGGCCGCGGTGGGCGTCGAGTCCACCGCCGCCGCGGTCGCCGAGCACTACGGCTCGGGCCTGCTGGACGGCTGGCTCGTCGACACGGTCGACGCCTCCGTCGTGGAGCGCGTCGAGGCGGCCGGCATCCGCTGCCGGGCCGTACCGCTGATGATGTCCGACCTCGACGCGACGGCGCGCATGGCGCGGGAGGCGCTGGCGCTGGCGGAGGAGGTACGGACGCCGTGAGCACCATGGACGCGGCCTTTCGCGGCGAGGCGGGACGCGCGGGAGGGCAGACCGGCGGGGAACTCCGGGAGCGGCCCGCCGACGCGGGCTACCGGGTCTGGGCGCTGGACGGGCTTCCCGAAGTGCGTCAGGGGGACGACCTGGCGAAGCTCATCGCGACGACCGGGCCCGGACTCGTGGACGGGGACGTGCTGCTCGTCACCTCCAAGATCGTCTCGAAGGCCGAGGGCCGGGCGGTCGAGGCCGCCGACCGGGAGGCCGCCATCGACGCCGAGACCGTCCGGGTCGTGGCACGGCGCGGCGCGCTGCGGATCGTCGAGAACCGGCAGGGTCTCGTGATGGCCGCCGCCGGGGTCGACGCCTCCAACACCCCTGCCGGGACAGTGCTGTTGCTGCCCGAGAACCCCGACGCCTCCGCGCAGGCGATCCGTGAGGGACTGCGGGACGCCCTCGGCGTGGACGTCGGCGTCGTGATCACGGACACCTTCGGCCGGCCCTGGCGCACCGGGCTCACCGATGTCGCCATCGGCGCCGCGGGCGTGCGGGTGCTGGACGACCTGCGCGGCCACACCGACGCGCACGGCAACCCGCTGAGCGCGACCGTCGTGGCCACGGCCGACGAACTCGCCGCCGCCGGTGACCTGGTCAAGGGCAAGGCCTCCGGGCTGCCCGTCGCCGTCGTGCGCGGCCTGGCCCATCTGGTGACCGACGCGGAGGACACGGGCGCGCGGGCGATGGTGCGCGACGCGCGGGACGACATGTTCCGGCTGGGCACCTCGGAGGCCGTACGGGAGGCCGTGACCCAGCGGCGTACGGTACGGGCCTTCACCGACGAGCCCGTCGACCCGGGCGCCGTACGCCGTGCGGTCGCGGCGGCGGTGACCGCTCCCGCGCCGCACCACACCACGCCCTGGCGGTTCGTGCTCCTGGAGTCCGCCGGGTCGCGGACGCGGCTGCTCGACGCCATGCGGGACGCGTGGATCGCGGATCTGCGGGGCGACGGGAAGAGCGAGGAGTCCATCGCCAGGCGGGTCCGCAGGGGCGACGTGCTGCGCAAGGCGCCGTACCTCGTGGTGCCGTGCCTGGTCATGGACGGCTCGCACACCTACGGCGACGGACGGCGGGACGGCGCCGAGCGCGAGATGTTCGTGGTCGCCACCGGGGCGGGCGTGCAGAACTTCCTGGTCGCGCTGGCCGGGGAGCGGCTGGGCTCCGCCTGGGTGTCGTCGACGATGTTCTGCCGGGACGTCGTCCGTGAGGTGCTGGGGCTGCCGGAGAACTGGGACCCGATGGGGGCCGTGGCCGTCGGGCACGCGGCGGAGGAGCCGAGAGCCCGGCCGGAACGGGACGGCGCCGCGTTCATCGAGGTGCGCTGATTCTGGCGGGGCGCCTTGACCGGGGGTGCCTCTACCGGGGGCGCCTTGACCGGGGGATGGTGGCCCTCCGACCCGGTGGGTGGGCCTCCGGCCCGGCTTGGGTGGCGGGCCGGGGCCCTCGTGGGTGCCGGTTCCGTTCCGGCGTGAGCGCCGGTGCGATCCCGGCGTGGGTAAACGGGTCGGCTCCGTCGTGAGTGCCGGGTCCGTTCCGGGCTTGGGGGGGGCAGGCCAGGTCCGTCGTGGGTGCCGGGTCCGTTTCCGGCGTGGGTGGACGGGCCGGGTTCCCCGTGGGTACCGGTTCCGTTCCGGCTTGGGTGGACGGGCCCGGTCCTCCGTGAGTGGCGGTCGGGTGTGGGTTCTGGTTCGGGGTGGTCGTCCGCGGTGTCCCGGCATCGTGTCGTGGGGGAGCGCCTACTCTCGTAGGACAGCCCGAGAATCTCTAGGACCTCATCCGTGTCTGGACGTTTCGCTCCCCGGCCGACGCGTACGACCGTGCGCGGCGGGCATGTCGTGGTGCCCGGCGGGACTCCTGGTGGCGTGCCTGGCGGAGTACCCCGCCAGGCTGCCGCGCCCGGACACGTCCGCACCTGGACACCCGTCGGGCCGCTGGACCTCGGGCTCGTGCTCGGGCCGCTGCGGCGCGGACCGGGCGATCCGACGTTCCGTACGACGCCCGACGGCTCCGTGTGGCGGACCAGCCGTACGCCCGCCGGGCCGGGGACGCTGCGGGTCGCTCTGCGTGGCGGGGTCGTCCGGGGCGAGGCCTGGGGCCCTGGAGCCGAATGGCTGCTCGACCGGCTCCCCGACCTGCTCGGCGCCGCCGACGACCCCGAGGCCTTCGAGCCGCGGCACCGGCTGGTCGCGCTCGCCCGGCATCGGCGGGCCGGTCTGAGGCTGGTGCGGACCGGGCTCGTCATGGAGTCGCTGATCCCGTCCGTCCTGGAGCAGAAGGTCACCACCGACGAGGCGTACCGGGCGTGGCGGCTGCTCGTGCGGAAGTTCGGGGAGCCCGCTCCGGGGCCCGCTCCCGAGCGGATGTGTGTCATGCCGGCGCCGCGGACCTGGGCGCTGATCCCGTCCTGGGAGTGGCACCGGGCCGGGGTCGACGACAAGCGGGCCGCCACGATCCTGCGGGCCGTACGGGTCGCGGCGCGGCTGGAGGAGGCCGTCGGGTTCGATCCCGTACAGGCACGGCGGCGGCTGGAGCTGGTGCCCGGTGTCGGGCCGTGGACGTCGGCGGAGGTCGTGCAGCGCAGTCATGGCTCGGCGGATTCCGTGACCGTGGGGGATCTGCATCTGCCGGGGATCGTCGGGTACGCGCTGGCCGGGGACCGGAACGCGGACGACTCCGTCATGCTGGAGCTGCTGGAGCCCTATGCCGGGCAGAGGCACCGGGCCGCTCGGCTGATTCTGCTGGCCGGGCGTACTCCGCCGCGGCGTACGCCGAAGATGCCTCGCACGGACATCGGGCTGCTCTAGGCGGGCCCGGCGTCCGCCGTCTCCAGCTGCCCCGCTTCGCCTCCGCCCGCCTTGCGCCGCCCCCGTCGGTCATGCCTGAGCACAAGCGGGATTTCGCCCCCTCCGCCCCTGCCCTTCCCGTACCTGGGGCTCCGCCCCAGACCCCGCTCCTCAAACGCCGGAGGAGCTGAAATCTGCCCGCGTGGGCGAGAGGATGCCGGAGGAGCTGAAATCTGCCCGTACAGGCGAAGGGTGCCGGAAGGGCTGAAATCTGCCTGTGCAGGCGAAAGAGTGCTGGAAGGGCTGAGATCTTCCCGTACAGGCGAAGGGGGCTAGAGGGGCTGAAACCCGCCCGTACAGGCGAAAGAGTGCCGGAGGGGCCGGAATCAAAGGGTGCCGGAGGGGCTGGGTCTGTCAGCCCCTCCGGCCGGGTGTGCGGGATCTACTGGTCCGACGAGAAGCGGAGCGTGGCTGCCGGGATCTGGGCGTCGCACCAGACGCGGACTCCCTCGCGGAGTTCGTTGTCGGGGCCGACGACCGCGCCGTCGCCGATGACCGTGCCGGTCAGGATGGTGCGTTCGCCGATGCGGGCGCCGGCGCCGACGAAGGAGTCGGTGACGACGGCGCCGGGCTCGACGACCGCGCCGGCCAGGACCGTGCTGCCGGTGATCCTGGCGCCCTCACCGATGCGGGCGCCCTCGCCGACCACCGTGCCACCGGTGAGCTTGGCGTCGGGGGCCACCGTGGCCGTGGGCAGGACCAGACGGTCGCCGCAGCGGCCGGGTACCGCCGGGGACGGAGCGCGCCCGAGCACCAGGTCGGCGGAGCCGCGGACGAAGGCCTGCGGGGTGCCCAGATCCAGCCAGTAGGTGGAGTCCACCATGCCCTGGAGGTGGGCGCCGGTGGCCAGGAGCTCCGGGAAGGTCTCGCGCTCGACCGAGACCGGGCGGCCCGCGGGGATCGCGTCGATGACAGAGCGGCGGAAGACGTACGCGCCCGCGTTGATCTGGTCGGTGACGATCTCCTCGGGGCTCTGCGGCTTCTCCAGGAAGGCCGTGACGCGCCCGGTGGCGTCGGTGGGGACCAGGCCGAACGCGCGCGGGTCCTCCACACGGGTGAGGTGCAGGGAGACGTCCGCGCCCGTCGTCTCGTGGGCCGCCACCAGCGCCGGGATGTCCAGGCCGGTGAGGATGTCCCCGTTGAAGATCAGGACCGGGTCGTCGGGGCCCGAGTGCAGCCGGGAGGCCACGTTGCGGATGGCGCCGCCGGTGCCCAGCGGCTCCTCCTCGGTGACGTACTCGATGTGGAGGCCCAGCGAGGAACCGTCACCGAAGTACGGCTCGAAGACCTCGGCGAGGTAGGAGGTCGCCAGCACGATGTGCTCGACACCCGCCGCGCGCGCCCGCGCGAGCTGGTGCGTGAGGAAGGGGACCCCGGCCGCCGGGACCATCGGCTTGGGTGTGCGCACGGTGAGCGGACGCAGCCGGGTGCCTCTGCCGCCGACCAGGAGGATCGCTTCTGTCACCTGTCGTCTCTGCTTCCTGCCGGGACCGGCCGAACTGTCTTTCGGCCGGCCAGTGTATGCAGACCGTTCGATGGCGCCCTCGATGGCCGTGCGGGTGTCCTTCGACGGGCCTCTGCCGTGACTTCAGGTGATCTCCCCCGGCCGGCCCGGCCGACCCGTCGCCGGCCGTGCCGTTCCGGGGAGCCGTGCGGCGGTCTAACGGCCCTGGTAGCGGGCCGCGGTCGTCCTGGCGGAGCCGAGCTTGCCGTAGAGAAGCCGTCCGGGGCACTCCGTGGCGAACCCGTCCCGATGGCCGGAGATCACATTCAGTCGTACGTTCTTTCCTTTTCGGTAGAGGTTGCCACCGGCCGACTTCAGGTATGTCTTGCCACGCGGATTGGCCCCGTACAGACCGAGTTTCCATGCCGTCAGCCGGGAGATGGCCTTGAGCGCGGCGTCGGTCGGCTTCGTGGCGCCGAACGTGCCGATCACGGCGATCCCCATGCTGTTCGTGTTGAACCCGCGGGTGTGGGCACCCATGACCGCCTTCGCGACGCCTCCCGCACGGCCCTCGTAGATGTTGCCGCACTTGTCGACGAGGAAGTTGTAGCCGATGTCGCGCCAGCCGCTGCTCACCACGTGATAGCGGTAGATGCTGCGGATGATCGAAGGCACCTGCGAACAGCTGTACTTGTTGCCCGACGCCGTGTGGTGCACGAAGGCCGCCTTGACCGTCTTCGTGTAGAGGAAGCCGCGCTCGCGCAGATTCTCGTTCGCGCCCCAGCCGTGCCGCGTGATGATGCGGGGGCGCGGGCCGATGTACGGCGTCGTGCGCCGCTGGGCCGTGCCGTCGGAGAAGTACGTGCGCACGGTCTCCTCGCGGGAGAGCGCGGGGACCACGGTGGCCTTCGCACCGCCGCCTTCCGTCACGCCCGGGTGCACGCTCTTGGCGCGCAGGCCCGAGGGCGCGCCCCCGGCCCGTCCGGCCGTCCGGGCGTCCCGGCTCGGGGGACCCCCGCCGGGATCGACCAGTTCGAGGCGCAGGCCGCCGGGCAGCGTCGCGGCCGCCGGGGCGGCCGCGCGCCTGTCCTCGGGGCCGTCTCCGGCGTCGTCCTCCGGCTCCGGAGCCTCTCCGGCGTCCCGCGCCGCCCGTTCCGCCTCGACGCGGACTTCGACGCCGTCCGAGTTCCCGACCCACAGGGGAGCGGTGGAGCCGTGCACCCGGCTCGACGCGCTCTCGGCGGTGTCAGGGTCGGCGGCGTGCTCGTCGTTGTGGGCCTCGACGTCCTGCCAGTCCGACCAGTCGCCGGTGCCGGCGGCCCGGGTACGCACCTGGACACGGCCGTTCAGCTCACTGCCCGGGTCGTCCCAGACAACGCCGACCAGGGAGAAGGGCCGTACGTTCCGGCGCGCGAGGCCCTGTGTCGGTGCGGCCGGGCCGAGAGACCGTTTACGGGTGAGGGGAACGAGAGGCAGGGACTGGGTGCTGCCGGGGGCGGCGGCCTCCGATGTCAGCGTCGACGGCCCGGCCTTGGCCGGGGTGGCGGGCAGGGTCAGCGGAAGGGCGAGAGCGGCCGCGCAGGTGACGCCGACCGAGGAAGCAAGGAATCCACGCATGCTCCTGATCCTGAACATAGTCATACATATCTGTCCATCGCGGAATTGACGGACCGTCGGACGTGCTCCGCCGAACCGGTGGTGCGTGCGGCCCGTGCCGCGCGGCGTCCCCGCGTACGCTTGCTCGCGTGAAAGCCACCGACCGCACCCCTGCCGACCTGCTGCGATCCGCGCTCTCCGAGGACCCCGCACGTCCTTTGGTGACCTTCTACGACGACGCGACGGGCGAACGGGTCGAATTGTCCGTGGCCACCTTCGCCAATTGGGTGGCCAAGACCGCCAACCTGCTCCAGGGCGAGATGTCCGCCGAGCCCGGCGAGCGGGTCGCGCTGCTGCTGCCCGCGCACTGGCAGACGGCGGTGTGGCTGCTCGCCTGTTCCTCGGTGGGCGTCGTCGCGGATCTCGGCGGTGACCCGGCGGCCGCCGACCACGTCGTCGCGGGCCCCGGCCGGTTCGACGCCGGGCTCGCCTGTTCCGGTGAGCGCGTCGCCCTCTCGCTCGCGCCGCTGGGCCGCCGCTTCCCGACGCCGCCCGCGGGATACGCCGACTACGCCGTCGAGGTGCCGAGCCAGGGCGACCGCTTCGCGCCGTACGCGCCCGTCGACCCGGAGGAGCGGGCCCTGATCGTCGCCGGGGCCGCGTACACGGGCGCGGAGGTCGTGGAGCAGGCCCGCGCCGACGCCCCTGGCCTGGATCTGACGGGCCCCGGTTCACGCATCCTGTCGGCGCTCTCGTACGACACCTGGGAGGGCGTGGCCGCGGGCCTGTACGCGCCGCTGGCGACCGGCGGATCCGTGGTGCTGTGCCGCAATCTCGGCGGGCTGGACGACGACGCGCTCGCCCGGCGGATCGAGAGCGAGCGGGTGACCGCGACGGCCCGATAGGACGGGCCGACAAGACGGGCCCTCAAGGGGTACCGGCCTCCCGGCGGGCTCCTGAGGGGCGGCCTCCACGCCGGGGGCGTCGCCCGTTCGGCCCATCATCGGCCCCCCTCACCTGCCGCGCCGGGACATGGTCGTAGGAACAGCCGGACCCGTTCGTACGCCATGAGGGGTGGTGGTCCCGACGTGACCGACACCGCGGGCACTCCCTCCGGAAGTCCGGAGGAGCAGGGGCGGGGAGCGTCGCCCACCGGGGCGGGGGCGGGACGCCGGCGGCGGCGCTGGCTGCGCTGGACGGCGACCGGGGTGAGCGTGGTGGTCCTGGGCGCCGTGGCGGTCGGCTGGGCCGCGTACGAGAAGCTGAACGGGAACATCACGGCCGACAACGACACGGCGGCCGAGCTCGCCCGGTACGAGAGGGAACGGCCCACCGCGCTCGTGCGCGACGCGCAGAACATCCTGCTGATCGGGTCCGACTCGCGCTCGGGGGCCGGCAACAAGAAGTACGGCCGCGACTCGGGGACGGAACGGTCCGACACCACGATCCTGCTGCACCTCGCGGCGAACCGGCGCAGCGCGACAGCCATGTCGCTGCCCCGCGACCTGATGGTGGACGTGCCGGGCTGCCGGCGCCCCGACGGGACCCGCACCGACCCCATGTTCGCGATGTTCAACTACGCCTTCGAGGTGGGCGGCTCGGCCTGCACGATCCGGACCGTCGAGAAGCTCACGAACATCCGCGTCGACCACCACATGGTGGTGGACTTCCACGGCTTCAAGGACATGGTCGACGCGGTGGACGGCGTCGAGGTGTGCCTGCGCGAGCCGATCGACGACAAGGCGGCGAAGCTGAGACTGCCCGCGGGCAAGGTCGTCCTCGACGGCGAGCAGGCGCTCGGCTACGTGCGTGCCCGCAAGAGCATCGGCAACGGCAGCGACACCGACCGGATGGACCGCCAGCAGAAGTTCCTCGGCGCGCTGATCAGCAAGGTGCGCAGCGACGACGTCCTGCTCAACCCTGCGAAGCTGTATCCGGTGCTGGACGCGGCCACCTCGTCGCTGACCACCGACCCGGGGCTGGCGAGCCTGCGCGGCCTGTACGACCTCGTCCGCGGCCTGCGCGACATCCCCACGGACAGCATCCAGTTCCTGACCGTGCCCCGGACGTCCTACGTCCTCAACGCCAACCGCGATCAGCTCATGGAGCCCGCGGCGGCCCGGCTCTTCAAGCGGCTGCGCGCGGACAAGCCCGTCGTGGTCGCGAAGGAACCGCCGGCGCGACCCGCCCAGGGCCAGGCGCCGCATTCCGTAAGCCTGTACGGAAACTCCTTGCGCGATTACGAAGAGGAGTCGAACGGCGACGGAATGTCGACGGCAATAGGGGTTGCCCGCCTCTCCGGCACACCCGATCCGGCCCCGACTTTCCGAGGCAACACGGCGGCCCAGGACGCCTGCGGGTAAAGCGCACACCAAGGTGGGGAACAGCTGAGCTAAGAAGTCTCTGAAAATGGGGCGGATTGCCCGGTTGTAGGAACGTTGAATTTGTCACGGCCGTCGCTGGACGCTGAACTGGGCGGATAGTGTGAGCGACCCGGTGCACCCGGCCACGAGGTCCGTCCTGGAGGTCGCGCACTGCTTGACCGAGACCCGAGCGCCTTTTGAGGGGGAAAAGGGCGCCGCGTGGCCCCGACGGAGGATTCAGACAACCGTGGACGCGCAAGGCCGTGGGCGGGCGGACGACATCGACCCCGCAGACCAGTGGGTGCTCAACCCGAACACCGGTGAATACGAACTGCGACTGCCCCCTTCCGGAGCGCAATCGGGCGTGCCGCGACCGCGGAGGGGCTCACCCTCCGCGGCGACGCGCACCCGAAGCGCACCGGGACGGGACCGCGCGGCACCGGGACGGGACCGTGACGCACCGGGACGGGACCGTGAGGATCCCGGCACCGACGTGCCGGGGCCGCGCCGTCGGCGCGCCGAGCCGCCGGAGCCCCTGCCGGGGCGCAGGCGCGGCCGCAACAGGCCGCCCAAGAAATCGAAGGCGAAGAAGATAGTGCTCTGGACCGGCGGCACCATGGCGCTGGTCCTGGTGGCTGTCTCGGGCGCCGCGTACGCCTACCTCAAGCACCTCGAGGGCAATGTCCAGACCGAGGACGTCGGCGGTTCCGCCAAGGACGGCTTCAGCAAGGACGAGGCCTTCAACATCCTCATCATCGGCACCGACAAGCGCACCGGTGCGGGCAACGCGGGATACGGCGACAAGAACAGCGTCGGGCACGCGGACACGAACATCCTGCTGCACGTCGCCAAGGACCGGACGAACGCGACCGCGATGAGCATTCCGCGCGACCTGATCGTCGACGTCCCCGAGTGCAGGTCGAAGCAGGAGGACGGCACCGAGAAGGTCATCAAGCCTTCGGAGAGCGTCCGCTTCAACACGAGCCTGGGCCAGGAGGGCCGGAACCCCGGCTGCACGATGGACACGGTCAAGGCGGTCACCGGCATCACGGTCGACCACTTCATGATGGCCGACTTCAACGCCGTCAAGACGCTGACCACCGCGGTCGGCGGTGTCGAGGTCTGTCTCGCCAAGGACGTCGACGACGACGACTCGCACCTCAAGCTCTCCGCCGGCAAGCACACCATCGAGGGCGAGCAGGCCCTCGCCTTCGTGCGCACCCGGCACAGCTTCGGCAACCAGGGCGACCTCGACCGCATCAAGGTGCAGCAGCAGTTCGTGGGCTCCCTGATGCGCAAGATGAGCTCCAGCGACACCCTCACCAGCCCGACCAAGCTGGTCAAGCTGGCCGAGGCCGCCACCAAGGCGCTCACCGTCGACACCGGCATCGGCAGCGTCAGCACGCTCAAGGACATGGCCCTGGAGCTGAAGAAGGTGCCGCCGAAGAACATCACCTTCACCACGGTTCCGGTGATAGACAACCCGGCCGAGAAGGTGCACGCCACCGTCGTGGTCAACCCGAACACGGCCCAGTCGGTCTTCGACGCGATCAAGAACGACGTCTCCTTCAGCGCCGTGAAGCAGAAGGAGAAGAAGGAGAAGGCCGCGGTGGCCGCCCGCCTCAAGGGCTCCCGTTCCGCCGCCTCCGAGATCCGCGTCGACATCTACAACGGCGGCGCCGAGTCCGGCTCCGCACAGGAAACTCTTAACTGGCTGCAGAATGATGAGGGCGTGCTCAAGTCCAGCCAGCTGGGCAACGCCGACGCACCGCTGAGCAAGACGACCCTGGAGTACTCTCCCGACCAGGCCGACCAGGCACGCAAGCTGGCGGATCTCATGGGGCTGTCCGGTTCGGCGATGAAGCCCGGCAAGAGCGAGAAGAACTCACAGGGGCTGCCCGCGATCGTGCTGACCCTGGGCAAGGACTTCAAGGGCGCCGGAGTGCCTTTGACCGCTGCGACGAAGGCGCCGGACGTGGAGAAGTCCACGGCGGACAAAACGGTGTGCGCGAAGTGACCTAACGGGTCCGTCAGGCGTCCTACAGGGCGCGAGCGGTTGTCCGGCCGGGCGTGGAAACGCCCGGCCGGACGCCCGACGGACCCGTTTGTCAGGCGCAGGGTGGGGAGAGGCTGAGAGATGGCGCGAAGCAGTGTGCGCGGGGAGGGAGCACGACCACGTGTCCCGCAGGCCGGCGAACTGGGCTGGGACGACAGCATGTACGAGGAGGGCGGCGAGTCCGTCCGGACGGCTGACGGCGTCAGTGCCCGGACCGACGGCGACGACACCGGGCCGCAGGGGCAGGTGCCGCGCGGCGGAGACGACGACGGACGGCACGGGACCACGGGCCGCCCCCGGCGCAGACGCCGAATACTGCGCTGGTCGGCGATGGTGCTGTCGGTCCTGATACTCGGCACCGCCGGTGCCGGCTATCTCTACTACCGGCACCTGAACAGCAACCTCAAGCAGGAAGACCTGAACATCGGCGACGCGAAGGACCGCGCCGCGAAGACGAAACCGAACGCGGCGGGCCAGACCCCGCTGAACATTCTCCTGATCGGTTCGGACGCCCGGAACTCCACCGAGAACCAGAAGCTCGGCGGCGCGAAGGACACCTTCGACACACCGGCCCGCGCGGACGTCCAGATGCTGCTGCACCTGTCCGCGGACCGCACCAACATGTCGGTCGTGAGCATGCCGCGCGACACGCTGCTCCAGATACCCAACTGCACCGACCCGGAAACCGGGAAGACCTACGCCGCGAGCTCGTCGCTGACGATGACGAACGACTCGCTGGGCCGCGGCGGCCCCGGCTGCACGGTCGCGACCTGGGAGAAGCTGACCGACATCCACATCGACCACTTCATCATGGTCGACTTCGCGGGTGTGGTGTCGATGGCCGACGCGATCGGCGGCGTCCCCGTCTGTGTGGACGCCAACATCTACTCGCACACCTCCACCGGTCACGGCTCCGGACTCAAGCTCGAGAAGGGCACGACGTCCGTCAAGGGCAAGCAGGCCCTGCAGTGGCTGCGCACGCGGTACGGCTTCGAGGACGGCAGCGACATCGGCCGGACCAAGGCCCAGCACCAGTACATGAACTCGATGGTGCGTCAGCTCCGTGAGAACGCCACGCTGAGCAACCCGGCCAAGCTGCGCGGCCTCGCGGAGACGGCCACCAGCACGCTGACCGTCGACCAGGACCTGGGCTCGGTCACCAAGCTCTACGACCTCAGCAAAGAGCTGAAGAAGGTCCCGACCAAGCGCATCACCATGACCACGATGCCGTGGGTGTACTCCAGCGACGGCAACCGGGTGCTGCCCAAGCAGACGGACGCGGACAAGGTCTGGCGGCTGCTGCGCGAGGACATCGCGCTGGACGGCAAGGACAAGAAGAAGACCGCGGAGAAGACCTCCTCGGATCCGGCCGCGGCGGACGACAAGATCGCCGTGCAGGTGCAGAACGGCACCCGCACCAGCACGCTGGCCCCGGTGTCCGGACGCGCGAGCGCGGTGAGCGAGCTGCTCGTCGGCGAGGGATTCACGCAGGCGAAGGCCGACCCGTCGACGGTGACCACCGAGGCGACCACGGTGATCCGCTACCCGAGCGCCGATCTGGAGGGTGACGCCCTGCGGCTCGCCAAGGCCCTCGGGATGTCGACCCACGCGGTGGAGAAGTCGGCGGACGTCTCCGGGATCACGCTCGTCGTCGGCGCCGACTGGCGGGACGGCACGACGTACAAGGCACCCGAGGACGACGACTCGGCGCCCGAGTCCGCGAAGCTCGACAAGGGCTCGGACACCAAGGCCTGCATGCACGTCAACCCGGACTACACCTGGTCGTAGAACCGGCCGACGGTGAACGGCAGTCGGGCCCCTCTCGAAATCGAGAGGGGCCCGACTCATGTCTGGTGGGACGGCGGCTCAGC
Organism: Streptomyces sp. NBC_00386; assembly: GCF_036063235.1. Lineage (NCBI taxonomy): Bacteria > Bacillati > Actinomycetota > Actinomycetes > Kitasatosporales > Streptomycetaceae > Streptomyces > Streptomyces sp. NBC_00386. The sequence continues at coordinate 5,704,545 of NZ_CP107950.1, read as the reverse complement.
GGGTCGCGCCGACGACCGCCGGCCGACGGGACGCGATGACCTTCTTCGCCAGGGACCTGGGGCTCGTCAGGAAGCCCCAGCCCCACGACATGTGCATCGTCGCGAGGGCCACGGGGATCTGGAGCCGGGCCTTCGCCGGCAGCCCCTTGCCCGCGGGCAGCGAGCCGAGCCCGATGGCCGCGAGATAGCCGGCCGGGACGATCAGCCCCCAGGGCGTCAGTGCCGCGCCGACGACCACGCCCGCCGCGATCGCGCAGACGGCGGTCGGCGGGGCGAGGTAGCGCAGGTTGATGGAGCCCTCGTGGTAGCGGGCGACGACGTGCCGCCAGCGGCCGTAGTCCTTGTACTGCTTGGCCAGCGCCTTGACGGACGGCCTCGGCCGGTACGACACCCTCAGCTCGGGCGAGAACCAGATGAGGCCGCCGGCCTCACGGATCCGGAAGTTCAGCTCCCAGTCCTGGGCGCGGATGAACTCCTCGTTGTAACCGCCCTGCCGCTCCAGCGCCTCGCGCCGGAACACCCCGAGGTACACGGTCTCGGCCGGGGCCGCCTCACCGCCCGTGTGGAAGGCCGCGTTGCCCACGCCGATCTTCGACGTCATGGCGGCGGCGACGGCGTGCTCCCAGTCGTTCTCGCCCTCGGCGTGCATGATGCCGCCGACGTTCTGCGCGCCGGTCTCCTCCAGGAGCCGTACGGCGGTGGCGATGTAGTTAGGGGACAGCATGCCGTGCCCGTCGACGCGCACGACGACGGGGTGCCGGGACGCCTTGATCGCGGCGTTCAGGGCCGCGGGCGTGCGCCCGGTCGGGTTCGGCACCGTGTGGACGCGCGGGTCCTCACGGACGAGTTCGGCGGCGATCTCGTCCGTCCGGTCCGTTGAGGGACCGATGGCGATCACGACCTCCATCTCGCCGTCGTACTCCTGCGCCAGGATCGCTTGGACGGCCCCGCGCAGATGCCGCTCCTCGTTGAGGACGGGCATGATCACAGAAACGGCGGGGGACCGCACGTCAGACTTCTCGCTCATCGGAACTCACGTTACCGCGAACGGGGGACACGGTCGCGCGCCGCCCGGCGTAAGGACCGGGCCGCAGATCGTATGGGCCTACCGTGCACACGGATCCCCACGCCAGCGGAACGCGGCTCCGTCCGGCCCCGCGGAACGCTTCCCTCCCCCGTCCAGCCTCGCGGAGGTGTCCCCCTTGCCCACGCCGCCCCGCTCCCCCGTCCGCCCTCAGCGCCCCCCGCAGCCGTCTCCCGCGCGGCGTCCTGTCCGGCGCTCCGGCGGACGGCCCGTACGGCGCAGGAGGCCACGCTGGGCCATGCGGGCGCTGACCACCGTCTCCGTGGTGGTCCTCGCCTCGGCGGGCATCGGACACGCGGTGCTGAGCAGCCTGGACGCGGACATCACCCGGGTCGACCCGTTCAAGGACATGAAGAACCGGCCCGAGGGCGGCCACGGCATGAATCTGCTGATGGTCGGCACCGACGGCCGGGAGAAGATCACCGAGGCGGATCGGCGGAAGTACCGGCTCGGCGGCGCGCCCTGCCACTGCACCGACACGGTCATGATCGTGCACATCTCGGAGGACCGGGAGCGCGCCAGCATCGTCAGCCTGCCGCGCGACTCCTACGCCGAGGCGCCCGCGCACACCGACGAGGTCACCGGCAGACGGCACGCCCCCCACCCCCTCAAGCTGAACGCGGCGTACGCGGAGGGCGGCCCGACCCTGACCGTGCGGACCGTCGAGAACATGACCCACGTGAAGATCGACCACTACATGGAGGTCGACTTCACCAGCTTCATGAAGACCGTCGACGTGCTCGGCGGCGTCCGTATCTGCACCGCGCAGCCGCTGAAGGACAGGTACACCGGCCTCGACCTGGCGGCCGGCCCGCATGTGCTGGGCGGCGGACAGGCTCTTCAGTACGTACGGTCCCGGCACACCGACGGCTCCTCCGACCTCGGCCGGATGAAGCGCCAGCAGCGCTTCCTGGCGTCACTCGTCTCCCAGGCCACGTCGTCCGGGGTGCTGCTGAACCCGATGAGGTTCCGGGACGTGACACGGGCGGTGCTGGGCTCGGTGCGGGCCGACAAGGGGTTCGGCACGGACGAGCTGCTGGACCTGGGCCGGGCGATGCGGAACTTCTCCCCGTCCTCGTCCGAGTTCACGACCGTGCCGATCGGGCAGATGGCCTATGCCGTCAAGGGCATCGGCTCGACCCTGAAGTGGGACGAGCCGAAGGCGAGGAAGCTGTTCCAGGAGCTGCGTGAGGACAAGCCGCTCGCGGCGCCCCGGGCGCCGCGGCCGGGGGCCGTCCGGGTCGCGGTGGCCCCGCAGCGGATCCGGGTCCAGATCGAGAACGGGACCTCCACGACGGGTCTCGGCAAGCGGGTCGACGGCGCGCTCGCCGCCACCGGCTTCCGGACGACGGGCCGGCCCACGACGGCCCACGACCCCACGGTCCGGCGCACCGTCGTCGCGTACGACCCCCGCTGGGACCGCTCGGCGAAGTCCCTCGCGGCCGCGCTGCCCGGTGCCGAGCTGCGCGCGGTCCGCGGGCAGGGCCCGCTGCTGAAGGTGATCGCCGGTGCCGACTTCAAGCGGGTGACGCGGGTACGGGCCGACGATCCCGCTCAGGGCGAGTCCGGGGTGGTCACGGGAGACCAGGTGGTGTGCCCCTGACCCGGGACGCGTGATCCGGACGGCAGGCCCTACTCGTCGAGGCCTTCCGCCGCCCGCTTCTCGCGGAGTTCCATGATCGCGCGACGGCGGGCCAGCCGGTGCGTGCGGCGGATCTGCGCCTCCTGGAAGCGGCGCTCGTCACGCTCGGTCTCGGTGATGACCGGTGGCACCCGGCGGGGCTTTCCGTCGCCGTCGACGGCGGCGAAGACGAGATAGGCCGAACCGACCTGCTGAGGCGGGGTGGACTCGTTCCAGCGCTCTGCCAGGACCCGCACACCGACCTCCATCGAGGTCCGTCCGGTCCAGTTGACCTGGGCCTTCACATGGACCAGGTCACCCACGCGCACGGGTTCGAGGAAGGCCATCTCGTCCATCGAGGCGGTGACGGCGGGCCCGCCGGAGTGCCGCCCCGCCACGGCGCCCGCCGCGTCGTCGACGAGCTTCATGATCACGCCACCGTGCACCGACCCCAGAAGGTTCGTGTCGTTGTGGGTCATGATGTGGCTGAGGGTGGTCCGGGACGCGGAGGTCGGCTTGCCCGGGATGTCGTTTTCCGGGTTGGGGGCCTGGTCTGTCATGTCCTCCACCTTATGCCGGGCGCATGGCGGTCTCTTTGCATCAGGTCTGCAACAGGCGTGACCCAGATCTCCCTGCTCTCTTGTAAGGCGCCTGGTGGAGAGCGGCACACTGGTCCGCATGAATGATTGGCCCGACGGGTGGTCCGACGACAACCGCAGCAACCGCTACGGACGCGGCAGCGCAGGCGCACAGCCTGAGAGCGCCCGCGTCATGCGCCAGGTCCGCCGTGGGCCCGCCGCACCCGCACCGGGCCAGGGCGCGCCGCCGTACGGCGCCGGGGTGCCCCGGCAGCCCTCGTACGTCGACGGCCAGGGCCACGACGAGGGCCAGGGCTACGACAACGGGTACGACTCCGGCTACAACAGCGGCCATGTGTACGGCAACGGACCCGGTGGTCCGCAGGGCCCCGGCGGCGGTGACGCCTACCCCCGGCGCCCCGCGCCGAACTGGCGGCGCCGGATCAAGTGGACCGCGATCACGCTGGTCACCGCGCTGGTCGTGGTCTCCGTCGGAACGTACTTCTGGGCCGACTCCAAGCTCCACCGTGACGTGGATCTCTCCAAGGTCATAGACCGGCCGGAGACCGGCGAGGGAACGAACTATCTGATCGTCGGTTCCGACAGCCGCGCCGGCATGTCCGCCGAGGAGAAGAAGAAGCTGCACACCGGCTCCGCCGAGGGCAAGCGCACGGACTCGATGATGATCCTGCACACCGGCAGCAACGGCTCCACGCTGCTCTCGCTCCCGCGTGACTCGAACGTCACCATCCCGAAGTTCCAGGGCTCCGAGTCCGGCAAGATCAAGGGCCCGCTGGGCCCGAACAAGCTGAACGCGGCCTACGCGTTCGACGGTCCCACGCTTCTGGTCAGGACCATCGAGTACAACACCGGCCTGCACATCGACCACTACGTGGAGATCGGCTTCGCCGGGTTCGCGGGCATCGTCGACGCGGTCGGCGGTGTCGAGATGACGCTCGACCAGGGCTTCAAGGACAAGTACTCCGGCGCCGACTTCAAGGCGGGCAAGCAGACGCTGAACGGCGAGCAGGCCCTCGCCTTCGTCCGTACCCGGCACGCCTTCGCCGCCTCGGACCTCCAGCGCACCAAGAACCAGCAGAAGTTCCTGGCCGCCCTGGCCCACCAGGTCGCGACCCCCTCGACGGTCCTGAACCCGTTCAAGCTCTACCCGACGATGGGCGCGGGCCTGGACTCACTGGTCGTCGACAAGGACATGAGCCTGTGGGACCTGGCCGACATGTTCTGGGCCATGAAGGGCGTCACCAGCGGCGACGGCATGTCCATGAACATGCCGATCTCCGGTTCCACCGGCGGCAACCTCGTCTGGGACAAGGCGAAGGTCAAGACACTGGTGGACGAGCTCAAGAACGACGAGAAGGTCACGGTGACAGGCAACTGACCCGTCACCGAACGGCGTTGACGGCGACCTGAACCGTTCCGGCCCGCCGATGAACGGCAGAGGTGGGAGGCACCCCGGGGTGCCTCCCACCTCTGCCGTTCATCGGCGATCACCGGTCCGCGATCCGGTGCCGACGGGGGCGTACTACGGCAGGTTCCTCGCCATCACGATCCGCTGGACCTGGTTCGTGCCTTCGTAGATCTGCGTGATCTTCGCGTCGCGCATCATGCGCTCGACCGGGTAGTCGCGGGTGTAGCCGTAGCCGCCGAGGAGCTGGACGGCGTCCGTGGTGACCTCCATGGCGACGTCCGAGGCGAAGCACTTGGCGGCGGCGCCCTGGAAGGTGAGGTCCTTGTCGCCGCGCTCCGACTTGGCGGCGGCCGCGTACGTGAGCTGGCGGGCGGCCTCGATCTTCATGGCCATGTCCGCGAGCATGAACTGGACGCCCTGGAAGTCGGCGATCGGCTTGCCGAACTGCTTGCGCTCCTTGACGTAGCCCTTGGCGTAGTCGAGGGCGCCCTGGGCGACACCGAGGGCCTGGGCCGCGATGGTGACGCGGGTGTGGTCCAGGGTCTTCATGGCGGTCGCGAAGCCGGTGCCCTCCTCGCCGATCATGCGGTCGGCGGGGATGCGCACGTTGTCGAGGTAGACCTCGCGGGTCGGGCTGCCCTTGATGCCGAGCTTGCGCTCCGGAGCACCGAAGGAGACGCCCTCGTCGGACTTCTCGACGACGAACGCGCTGATGCCCTTGGAGCGCTTCGTCGGGTCGGTCACCGCCATGACCGTGTAGTACTCGGAGACGCCCGCGTTGGTGATCCAGCGCTTGACGCCGTTCAGGACCCAGAAGTCGCCGTCGCGCACGGCCTTCGTCTTCATGCCGGCCGCGTCCGAACCGGCGTCCGGCTCGGAGAGGCAGTACGAGAACATCCCGTCACCCTTGGCGAGCGGGGTCATGTACTTCTTCTTCAGGTCCTCGGAGCCGGAGAGGATCACCGGCAGCGAGCCCAGCTTGTTCACCGCGGGGATCAGGGAGGAGGACACGCAGACGCGGGCCACCTCCTCGATCACGATGACCGTCGCGAGGGCGTCGGCGCCCGCGCCGCCGTACTCCTCGGGGACGTGCACGGCGTGCAGGTCGTTGGCTACCAGGGCGTCCAGCGCCTCCTGCGGGAAGCGGGCTTCCTCGTCCACAGCGGCGGCGTACGGCGCGATTTTCGCCTCGGCCAGCGAGCGGATCGCGTCCCGGAGCATGTCGTGCTCCTCGGACGGGCGGTACAGGTCGAAATCAGCCGATCCGGCCAAGGTCTCTCACGCTCCAAAAGGTGCTGTGCTGGCGGCGCTAACTACCGTTAAGTAACACAAATTTTAAGGGTCTGCCCGCAAGACGGATACGTGACCTTGGCGACAGGGGTAAAACCGCCGGTGAAAGCGCTCCCCGAAGCCCCGACTATGCTCAGGCGCGCACCTACGCGCCGCACACCTCAGGAGCATCCATGGCCCTCAAGATCACCGTGATCGGCACCGGCTACCTCGGCGCCACCCACGCCGCGGCCATGGCCGAGCTCGGCTTCGAGGTCCTCGGGCTCGACGTGGTGCCGGAGAAGATCGAGATGCTCCAGCGGGGCGAGGTCCCGATGTTCGAGCCCGGTCTCGAGGAGCTGCTGCGCAAGCACGTGGCCGGGATCGAGGGCTCCACGGGCCGGCTCCGCTTCACCATGGACTGGGCCGAGGTCGGCGCCTTCGGCGACGTCCACTTCGTGTGCGTGAACACGCCCCAGAAGCACGGCGAGTACGCCTGTGACATGTCGTACGTCGACGCGGCCTTCGAGTCGCTGGCCCCGCATCTGCACGGTCCCGCCCTCGTCGTCGGCAAGTCCACCGTGCCGGTCGGCTCGGCGGAGCGGCTGGCCGCGCGGCTCGCCGAGCTCGCACCCGCGGGCGAGAGCGCCGAGCTGGCCTGGAACCCGGAGTTCCTGCGCGAGGGCTTCGCCGTGAACGACACGCTGCACCCCGACCGGATCGTGGTGGGCGTGCGCGGCGAGCGCTCCGAGAAGCTGCTGCGCGAGGTCTACGTGACGCCGGTCGCCGAGGGCACGCCGTTCGTCGTGACCGACTTCCCCACCGCCGAGCTGGTGAAGACCTCCGCGAACTCCTTCCTCGCCACCAAGATCTCCTTCATCAACGCGATGGCCGAGGTCTGCGAGGCCGCCGGCGGCGATGTCGCCAAGCTGGCCGAGGCGATAGGACACGACGAGCGGATCGGGAAGAAGTTCCTGCGGGCCGGGATCGGCTTCGGCGGCGGCTGTCTGCCCAAGGACATCCGCGCCTTCATGGCGCGCGCCGGCGAGCTGGGCGCCGATCAGGCGCTGACCTTCCTGCGCGAGATCGACTCCATCAACATGCGGCGCCGTGGGCAGATGGTGGAGATGGCCCGCGACGCGCTCGGCGGCAGTTCGTTCCTCGGCAAGCGGGTCGCCGTGCTCGGCGCCACCTTCAAGCCGGACTCGGACGACGTGCGCGACTCCCCGGCGCTGAACGTCGCCGGGCAGATCCACCTCCAGGGCGGCCAGGTCACCGTGTACGACCCGAAGGGCATGGAGAACGCCAAGCGGCTGTTCCCGACGCTCGGGTACGCCGGCTCCGCCGTGGAGGCCGTACGGGGTGCCGATGTCGTGCTGCACCTGACGGAGTGGCGCGAGTTCCGCGAGCTGGACCCGGCGGTGCTGGGCGAGGCGGTGACGTCCCGGGTGCTGCTGGACGGGCGGAACGCGCTGGACCCGGAGACGTGGCGCCGGGCCGGCTGGACGTACCGGGCGATGGGGCGGCCCACCGCCTGAGCCCCTGCCGGGGGCGGGCGCCGCTCGGGGCACGGGTTCCGGCTCCGGGCCGGCTCCCAGGCTCCAGGTCCGGGCTCCGGGTGCGGGACGCCGGGCAGGCTCCCCGGTCCGGGCGCCGGGCAGGACCAAGGCCGGGCGCCGGGCGGGGCGCAGGACGCCGGTCCGCGCAGGGCCGAAGCCGGGGCCGGGGCACAGGACGCCGGTCCGGCCGAGGCTCAGTCGGCCGGACCGGCGCCGGTTGCATTCTGCACCACTTCGCTGTGCGGTGACCGGAGACCGCCGGACTGTGTCCGGCTCCCGGCCCCGCCGGCCGCAGGATCTACCGCGGCCGCGGGCCGCCTGGCGCGGTAGCGGCGCATCTTGGCGCGCGCCCCGCACACCGCCATCGAGCACCAGCGGCCACGGCCTGCGGGCGAGCGGTCGAAGTACACCCAATGGCAGGTCGGGGCCTCACAGGCCTTCAGCCGCGGCCAGGTGCCCTCGATCAGCGACTCGGCGATCGCGGCGGCGACACGGCGGGCCAGGGGCGCCGGGGCGGCCGGGCCGGGGGCCGGGGGGATCCCCCCGGCGGCGGGGACCAGGCGCGCGGCGCCTCCGTCCTCGTCCAGCGTCACCACCAGGGGCGCGCGGGCGAGGAGCTCCCCGAGCGGGATCACTTTCCGGTGTGCCGGATGCCCGGCGTGTGCCAGACACACCGCCCGCAGCGACTCGCGCAGCTCGCGGGCCCCCGCCGCCTCGTCCGCCGCCAGGCCGAAGCGCGCCAGCCCCTCGGGCGTGTCCAGGGAGTCGGCGCCCGACTCGATGTCCAGGGTGTTCACCAGGGCCTGGACCAGGGCCAGACCGCCGGGTGCGGACGCTCGGTCATTCATGCTTGCGACGTTACCTCCTGTGCGGGAGCATGGAGTAACCGTTACCCCTTGAGCAGGTTCACAGGTAACCCATCGGTGCTGCTGGAGATCCCACGGAGGAAGTCATGGCTCTTGCCGAACTGGACGTCGTCGTCCTGGACTGTCCCGACCCGCTCGCGCTCGCCGAGTTCTACGCGGGAGTGCTGGGCGGCACCATCACGGAGGAGACCGACTGGGTCGACCTGGAGGTGCCCGGCGGGCGGAAACTGGCGTTCCAGGGGTCACCCGCGTACGTACCGCCGCGCTGGCCCTCGCCCGACGGCTCGCAGCAGTTCCATCTGGACCTGGCCGTCGAGGACCTGGACGTGGCGGAGAAGGGCGTGCTGGCGCTCGGCGCGACGCCGCTGGACACCGGGGACAGGGCGCGTTCGTTCCGGGTGTACGCCGACCCGGCCGGGCACCCGTTCTGCCTCTGCGCCTGCTGAACGCGCCCGACGGCGGCCGGCCGTCCGGGTCGGCGGTCCTCGCGGAGGAGGGCGGTCGGCGTTGCCTGTGGTTCCGTGATCGGTGAGCCGGAGGCGGCAGGCCTTCGGCCGCCCGGGACCGCCGGTCACCGAGCCGGCCGGCGGCTGCCGGGAGCCGCCGGCTCTCGACCACCGAACCGGCCGGCCATCGGCCCTCGGTCGGCCCTCGCCGGGCCGGCCCTCAGTCGTCCAGCTGCTCCAGCGTCGCGTTCGACGGTGCCCGGCGGGACCGGAGGTCGCGGGACACGTCCTCCGCCGCGCCCAGCACGCGCACGGCGTTCTGCCAGGTCAGCTTGGTCACGTCGGTGGACGACCAGCCGCGGTCGAGGAGCTCGGCGATCAGGTTCGGATAGCCGGAGACGTCGTCCAGCCCGGCCGGGGTGAACGCCGTGCCGTCGAAGTCGCCGCCGATGCCGACGTGGTCGATTCCGGCGACCTCGCGCATGTGGTCGAGGTGGTCGGCGACCGTCGAGACCGTGGCGATCGGGCGCGGGTTGTCCTCCTCGAAGGCGCGGTGGACCTTCATGCCCTCGGCGGTGGTGTCGAGATGGTGGAAGCCGTTGGCGCGCATGTTCTCGTCGGCGGCCGCCGTCCAGTCGACCGCTTCCTGGAGGACGAACTTCGGCACGAACGTCACCATCGCGACTCCCCCGTTGGCGGGCAGCCGCTCCAGCACGTCGTCCGGGATGTTGCGCGGGTGGTCGCACACCGCGCGCGCCGAGGAGTGGGAGAAGATCACCGGCGCGACGGAGGTGTCGAGCGCGTCGCGCATGGTCGTCGCGGCCACGTGCGAGAGGTCCACGAGCATGCCCTCGCGGTTCATCTCCCGTACGACCTCACGGCCGAAGGCGGACAGGCCGCCCACCACGGGAACGTCCGTCGCCGAGTCCGCCCAGGCGATGTTGTCGTTGTGGGTGAGCGTCATGTAGCGGACGCCGAGCGCGTACAGCCCGCGCAGGGCGGCGAGGGAGTTGTCGATCGAGTGACCGCCCTCCGCGCCCATGAGGGAGGCGATACGGCCCTCGGCGCGGGCCGACTCCATGTCCGCGGCGGTCAGCGCGGCACGCAGGTCCGCCGGATACCGGTCGATCAGCTGCCTTACGCAGTCGATCTGTTCCAGCGTGGCGGTGAGGGCGCCGGGCAGGTCCGAGCGGACGTACACCGACCAGTACTGGGCGCCGACGCCGCCCGCGCGCAGCCGGGCCAGGTCCGTGTGCAGGTGGGCGCTCTGGTCGGTGGCGATGTCACGGGCACCGAGGTCGTAGCGGACCTGCTCCCGCAGCGCGTAGGGCAGGTCGTTGTGTCCGTCGACGACCGGGTACTCGTCGAGCAGGGCCCGGGCACGGTCGATCGAGGGCAGCGAGGACTCGGGGGCCCGGGTGGACGAGGACATCCGCGTCACTTCCCGAAGCCGAAGCCGCCGGCGACGCCCTCGACCTTGGCGCGCAGCCGCTTGCCCTTCTCGGTGGCCTGGTCGTTCAGTTCCTGCTGGAACTCCCGCATCCGGCCGAGGAGTTCCTCGTCGTGGGCGGCGAGCATCCGGGCTGCCAGCAGGCCAGCGTTGCGGGCGCCGCCGACGGAGACGGTCGCGACCGGCACGCCGGCCGGCATCTGCACGATGGAGAGCAGCGAGTCCATGCCGTCGAGGTACTTGAGCGGGACGGGCACGCCGATGACGGGCAGCGGGGTGACGGACGCCAGCATCCCCGGCAGATGGGCGGCGCCGCCGGCACCCGCGATGATCGCCTTGAGCCCGCGCTCCGCGGCCTGCTCGCCGTACGCGATCATCTCGTGGGGCATGCGGTGCGCGGAGACGACATCCACCTCGTAGGGGATCTCGAACTCGTCCAGCGCCTGGGCCGCGGCCTCCATGACCGGCCAGTCGGAGTCCGAACCCATGACGATGCCTACAACGGGGCTCATTCGGTGATCGTGCCTCTCAGGTAGCCGGCTGCGTGCCGGGCGCGCTCAAGGACGTCGTCCAGGTCGTCGCCGTAGGTGTTGACGTGGCCGACCTTACGGCCGGGCTTCACGTCCTTGCCGTACATGTGGATCTTCAGCTGCGGGTCGCGGGCCATGCAGTGCAGGTACGCGGAGTACATGTCGGGGTAGTCGCCGCCGAGGACGTTCGCCATGACCGTCCACCGGGCGCGCGGGCGCGGGTCGCCGAGCGGGAGGTCGAGGACCGCGCGGACGTGGTTGGCGAACTGGGAGGTGACCGCGCCGTCCTGGGTCCAGTGGCCCGAGTTGTGCGGGCGCATGGCCAGTTCGTTGACGAGGATGCGTCCGTCGCGGGTCTCGAAGAGCTCGACGGCCAGGTGCCCGACGACACCGAGTTCCTTGGCGATGCGCAGCGCGAGTTCCTGGGCCTCCAGGGCCAGCTCCTCGGCGATGCCGGGCGCCGGGGCGATGACGGTGTCGCAGACGCCGCCGACCTGCTGGGACTCGACGACGGGGTATGCGACGGCCTGGCCGTGCGGGGAGCGGACGACGTTCGCGGCGAGCTCGCGGGCGAAGTCGACCTTCTCCTCGGCGAGGACGGGAACGCCCGCGCGGAACGGGTCGGCGGCCTCCTCCAGGGAGCGGACGAACCAGACGCCCTTGCCGTCGTAGCCGCCGCGGACGGTCTTCAGGATGACCGGGAAGCCGTCGCCCTCCTGCCCTTGGGCGAGGCCTTCCGCCGCGAACGCGGCCACGTCCGCGACGTCGGTCACGATGCGGTGCCGTGGGCACGGCACACCGATCGCGTCGAGCTTCGCGCGCATCACGCCCTTGTCCTGGGCGTGCACGAGCGCGTCGGGGCCCGGCCGGACGGGGATGCCGTCCGCCTCCAGGGCCCGCAGGTGCTCGGTGGGGACGTGCTCGTGATCGAAGGTGATCACGTCACAGCCCCGCGCGAAGTCACGCAGCGTGTCGAGGTCGCGGTAGTCGCCGACGACCACCTCGCCGACGACCTGCGCCGCGGACTCCTGCGGAGTGTCACTGAGGAGCTTGAACTTGATGCCGAGCGGGATGCCCGCCTCGTGTGTCATACGAGCGAGCTGACCCCCGCCGACCATGCCGACTACCGGGAACGTCACGCTCCAAGAGTATCGGCCGCGCCGCAGTGGCCGGTTTCCGCGCCGATTCGCCCGATTTTCCCTTCCGGTGACCGGGTCTTTTCTTACCTGTGAGCACATGCACAGGCACCGTGCGGGGGCGCTGGTTAGCATGGGCTGGTTGGCGTATTCCATCGCGCGTTCACCCGCGCGGCACAGACAAGACCCACCGACGGGGGCTGGCGACACCATGGACAGTGCTACATCGGGGCCTCAAGCCGGGCCTCGCAGCGCGGTTCGGCGCCGCTTCGACCTGCTCTTCCGTGAGGTCGCCAAGTTCGGCGCGGTGGGCGGTGCGGGGCTGCTCGTCAACCTGCTCGTGTTCAACCTCGTACGCCATCTCACGGGCCTGCAGGTCGTACGGGCCAGTGTCATCGCCACGGTCGTGTCCATCGTCTTCAACTACGTCGGGTTCCGCTACTTCACCTACCGGGACCGTGACAAGGGCGGGCGCACCAAGGAGCTGACGCTGTTCCTGCTGTTCAGCGTGGTGGGCCTGGTCATCGAGAACGGTGTGCTGTACGCGGCGACGTACGGCTTCGGCTGGGACACCCCGCTGCAGAGCAACGTCTTCAAGTTCCTCGGCATCGGCGTCGCGACGCTCTTCCGCTTCTGGTCCTACCGCACCTGGGTGTTCCGGACGCTTCCGGCCCGTGAGGCGGTGGCCAGCGCCGAATCGTTCCTGGACGAGGAGCCCGAGCCCAAGCCCGAGTCGCGCCGTCCGCGGGCCCGCGTGAACTGAGCGGTCCGCTCCCCGCGTGACGGTCCGCTCCCGCCCGACCGCGCGTTTCCCGCCTGACCGGTGCGTTCGCGCCCGCCCGGCCCTCTCCCCTACCTGACCGTGCGCTCGTCGTCGTCCTCGGCGAGCCGGGGCGGGCGCTTGTGCGGGGTGCGGGACAGGAACAGGCCGAAGACCGGCGGCTGGGCCTGGAGCATTTCCAGACGGCCCCCGTCGGCCTCCGCGAGGTCACGGGCGACGGCGAGACCGATGCCGGTGGAGTTGCGGCCGCTGATGGTGCGCTCGAAGATGCGGGCGCCGAGGTCGGTGGGGACGCCGGGGCCCTCGTCGGTGACCTCGATGACGGCCTGGTTGCCGGTCACGCGGGTACGCAGCGCGACGGTGCCGCCGCCGTGCATGAGGGAGTTCTCGATCAGTGCCGCGAGGACCTGGGCGACCGCGCCCGGGGTGCCCACCGCCTGGAGATGGCGCTTGCCGGAGCTGACGATCGCCCGGCCGCCGCTGCGGTAGGCCGGGCGCCATTCCTCCAGCTGCTGCTTGATGACCTCGTCGAGGTCGAAGGAGACGGCGGAGCCGGTGCGCGGGTCGCGGGCGTTGGTGAGCAGGCGCTCGACCACGTCCGTGAGGCGCTCCACCTGCGTCAGCGCGATCGTCGCCTCCTCCTTCACCGTGTCGGGGTCGTCGGTGAGGGTGATCTCCTCCAGACGCATGGACAGTGCCGTCAGCGGTGTCCGCAGCTGGTGGGAGGCGTCGGCGGCGAGGCGGCGCTCGGCGGTGAGCATGCGGCCGATGCGCTCGGCGCTGCCGTCCAGCACGTCGGCGACCCGGTCGAGCTCGGGGACGCCGTAGCGCTTGTGCCGCGGGCGGGGGTCGCCCGAACCCAGCCGTTCCGCCGTCTCGGCGAGGTCGGTGAGGGGGGAGGCGAGGCGGTTGGCCTGGCGTACGGCGAGGAGGACGGCGGCGATGATCGCGAGCAGGGCGACGGCTCCGATGACCAGGAGCGTGCGGCCGACCTCCTTGGTCACCGAGGAGCGGGGCTCCTGGACGGTGACCGTCTCACCCGACTCACCCTTGGCGGTGTACTGGATGACGTCGCCGGTGGGCTGCTTGCCGACCTCGATGGGATCGCGGCCCGGAATCCTGATCACGGCGTAGCGCCGGTCGGTGACCTGGTTCTTGAACGTCGTGCCGGTGATGTTCTCGTCGCCGACGATGCGGCTGTCCACGATGCTGGCCAGGCGCAGCGCCTCGGAGTCCACACGCTCCTGGGCGCTGTTGCTGATCGTGCGGGTCTCGACGATGACGAGGGAGACACCGAAGACGGCGATCACCACGAGGACGACGGCGAGGGTGGACTGGATCAGACGGCGACGCACGGGGCCCTCCGGGCAGATGGCTGTACCGGGACCAGTGTGCACGTTCGCCGCTCCGGCCCGGGCACGTCACCGGTCCGGGAGCGCGGGTTCCCCGTCGCCGAACGCGTCACCGGTCCGGGAGCGCGGGTCCTCCGTCGCCGACCGGACCGTCCGGGCCTCGGCCCCCTCCGGGACCGGCCCCCTCCGGGAGTCTCCCGTGAGGCCTCAGCTCTTCTCGAAGCGGAAGCCGACGCCTCGTACCGTCGCGATGTAGCGGGGGTTCGCGGCGTCGTCGCCGAGCTTCTTGCGCAGCCAGGAGATGTGCATGTCGAGGGTCTTGGTGGAGGACCACCACGTGGTGTCCCAGACCTCGCGCATGAGCTGGTCCCGGGTGACGACGCGGCCGGCGTCCCGGACCAGGACCCGCAGGAGGTCGAACTCCTTCGCCGTGAGCTGGAGTTCCTCGTCGCCCATCCAGGCGCGGTGCGACTCGACGTCGATGCGTACGCCGTGGGTGGCGGGCGGCTGCTGGGGTTCGGCGGCGCCGCGCCGGAGCAGCGCCCGTACCCGGGCGAGGAGTTCCGCGAGCCGGAACGGCTTGGTGACGTAGTCGTCGGCGCCCGCGTCGAGGCCCACGACGGTGTCCACCTCGTCGGCGCGCGCGGTGAGGATGAGGATGGGCACGGTGTGGCCCTCGGCGCGGAGCCGGCGGGCGACTTCCAGGCCGTCCATGCCGGGCAGTCCGAGGTCCAGGACGACCAGGTCGACACCGCCCTGCATTCCGGCGTCGAGCGCGGTGGGGCCGTCCTCGCGGACTTCGACCTCGTAACCCTCCCGGCGCAGGGCACGGGCCAGCGGCTCCGAGATGGACGCGTCGTCCTCGGCGAGCAGTACACGGGTCATGGGGTGATGGTAGTCCGCCGTGGAGTACGCCCGGGCAGTGATCCGCCTCCGTGATTCACACCCTCCGTCCGGATGTTTCTTACCTGTGGGTGTGGGATGAGATCGTTGCTGACACCTTCGAAAGATCGCTCGTGGTTCCATGATTGCCTGTGATCCATATCTCAAGTCCTTCCATATGGGGCATTGTGATGTCGTAAGGTGACCGAACGCCTGTTGCACCACATCGGGACCTTTGGCTCGAACTTGATGCTGAAGGTCTCTTCTGTGTGCGGGCTGGTGACAGCCAGCCTCGAAGGAAAGACCTGTGGCCGGGCCCGGACACGCTGACGCGTGCCGGGCGTGGATCCCGGTGGTCGCCGTCCGCCGCTCCGGTACTTCCGGGGCGGACTCCCCGTGGGCGTGGGGACGGACGCCGTATCCCGCCGGTGCCGGCCGCCCCCCATGGGCGCGCAATTCCCCCGAGCTCTCGGTTTCCCCGTGAGCGAGGGGACCCCCCAACAGCGCGTCCCGACCAGCAAGGATCGAAATGGCGTCCAGCCTGACGAAGGACTCGGCGACTCCGGGAATCTCCGGCTCCGAGAAGACCTTCTTCGGCCACCCCCGCGGACTGGCCACTCTCTTCATGACCGAGATGTGGGAGCGTTTCTCCTACTACGGGATGAAGGCACTGCTCCCGCTGTACCTGGTGGCACCTGGCGGTCTGCACCTCAGCGCGGCCACCGCGACCGCGATCTACTCGGTGTACCTCTCCCTGGTGTACCTGCTCGCCCTGCCGGGCGGCTGGTTCGCCGACCGTGTCCTCGGCCCCCGCAAGACGGTCGCCGTCGCGGGTCTGATCATCATGCTGGGCCACCTCACGCTGGCTCTGCCCTCCTCCGGAACCTTCTACGCCGGCCTCGGCCTCGTGGCGGTCGGTTCCGGTCTGCTGAAGGCCAACATCTCCACGATGGTGGGCCACCTCTACGACGGCCCGGACGACGCGCGCCGTGACGGTGGCTTCACGCTGTTCTACGTCGGCATCAACCTCGGCGCCTTCGCCGCTCCGCTGATCATCGGCACCGTCGGTGAGAACGTGAACTGGCACCTGGGCTTCGCCCTCGCCGCGCTCGGCATGGCGCTGGGCCTCGTCCAGTACCTGCTCGGCGGCCGTCACCTCAGCGCCCGCTCGCACGAGGTCCCCACGCCTCTGACGGCCGAGGAGAAGTCCGCGACGCTGCGCAAGTCCGCGCTGTGGGCCGCTGTCGCCGTCGTCTTCTACTCGATCGTCGGCTTCTCGGGCCACTACACGCTGAACTGGCTGCTGGTCCCGATCACGATCGCCGGCCTGGTCATCCCGGTCATGGTCATCGGGCGCATCAAGCGGGACAAGTCCCTGGACCGTGCCGACCAGTCGAAGATGTCCGCGTACATCTGGTTCTTCGTGGCCGCGGCCGTCTTCTGGATGATCTACGACCAGGGCGGCTCGACGATGTCGATCTTCGCCGACGAGTCGGCGAAGAACACCATCTTCGGCTGGGAGTTCCCGGTCTCCTGGTACCAGTCGGTCAACCCGGTCATGATCATGGCGCTGGCCCCGGTCTTCGCCTGGGCGTGGCTGTGGCTGAACAAGCGAGGCAAGGAGCCGAGCACGGCGACGAAGTTCGCCTCGGGTCTGATCCTGGTCGGCGCGTCGTTCTTCCTCTTCCTGGCCCCGCTGACGATCGCCGAGGGCGGTCACAAGGCGGCCGCGATGTGGCTGGTGGCGATCTACTTCGTGCAGACCGTCGGTGAACTGCTGCTCTCCCCGGTCGGCCTCTCCGTCACCACGAAGATGGCTCCGGCGAAGTACGCCTCCCAGATGATGGGTGTCTGGTTCCTGGCCGTCACCGCCGGTGACGCCACGACCGGTCTGCTCTCCATCGCCGAGGTCGACCTCAACAAGACGGGCATCGTCGCACTGGAGGCCACGCTCGCCGTGATCGCCGGTGTCGCGGTGTGGATGTACCGCAAGAAGGTCAAGCAGCTCATGGGCGACGTCCACTGACGTCGGTCCCACGACACGGCGAGGGGCCGCCGCACCGTTCGGTGCGGCGGCCCCTCGCCGTTTCCGCGGCCGGCCGGCGGCCGGGGCGGGGACCGGGGCGAGTGCCACGGTCAGGGCCGGCGGGCGCCGGTGCCGGTCACCGTGTCCGGCGGCCCGGCATGAAGGTGAAGACCGCGCCGCCCAGCAGGACGACCGTGCCCGCCACCAGTCCGAGCGCCTTGAGGGCGCTGTGGCTGTCGGAGCCCGTCTCCGCCAGGCCGCCGCTGGAGGACGTACCGGCGGAACCCGAGCCGGACGAGGTGGACCCGCCGCCCGAGGCGCCGCTCGCCTGCTGCGAGGTGTCCAGGGTCAGGGAGACCTCGGACTTGGTCGGGGTGCAGGTTGTCGTCGTGCCCAGGGCCATCACCGTCAGCACACCCGGCGACAGGGTCGAACTACCGGTCGCGCCCGGTTTGTAGGTGCCCGTCAGATCGGGGACCTCGATCGGGTCGCCGGACTTGATGGGCGCGGAGTTCGTCGGACCCTCCACATGCACCGTGCCCTTGTCGGCGCCGCCCAGGACCACCTCCATCGACGGCTTCACGGAATCCGCGGGGATGTCCGCCGGGCTGTCCATCACCGACGCCTTGAACTGCACGGTGAGGGCGAAACTCCCGCCGTTCTTCTTGGCGTTGATCTGGACGGCCGAGGTGGCGTTCTTGTCTCCGATGGGCGTCTTGCACGCGTAGGGGACGGAGACCTCCTTGCCCGTGAAGTCGGTCTGCCCGCCGGAACCGCCGGTGTCGGCGCCCCCGTCGGTCCCGCTGCCGCTCGGCGACGGGGTGGCCGAACCGCTCGGCGACGTCGGAGTGGGGGTGGGCGTCGGCGTCGGCGTCGGGGTCGGCGTGCCGCCCGAACCACCGCCGCTCGTCACCTTGATGGTCGCCGAGGGGGTCACCGCCTCCTTGGGTGTGCACTTGGTGTCGGTGGAGATCGGCTTGCTGACATTGATGTTGTACGCGTCCGGGGTGAGCGTGACATCGCCCGCCGTCGTCAGCTTCAGCCTGCCCGTCATGTCGGACAGCTTCATGTCGCTGTTCTTGGGGATCGCAGGGTTCGTGCGCGGCCCCTCCATCGCGATGTCCGCCGTCTGCGCGCCGCCCGCCTTCAGCGTGCCGGTGGGCTTGACGGTGTCCTTGTCGAGGTCGAGGACGTCGGGGTTCTTCGAGGCGGCCTGGGCGAACTTCCAGGTGATGGTGACCTCGTCGCCCACCTTCGCCTCGGCGGGCGCGGTGATCTCGACCTTCGTGATGCCCTGCACAGCGGGCAGCCCGGAGATCGCGGGCGGAATGCACTCCGTCTTGTACGACACCTCGGCGGCCTGCGCGGGAACGGCGGCCACCCCCAGCAGGATGCCCGCACCGCCGAGCATCAGCGCGACCCCGGCCGCGCCCGCTCTGCGGCCTTGGGCCGGTACCACTCTCCGTTGCCTGCTCACGTGTGCCCCTTCCTCGTCTGCGTCGTCGGACCGTTCTCTTGCGGTGCGGAGAGCTGACCGTTCGCCCCGGTCCCCGGATCGTTGTCCGCGGTGAACCAGGGCAGGGCCGGAACCGGGGAGGCCGAGTCGTCCGCCGGTGTCCGGGGGGCGGCGTTCACCCAGGGCATGCGCAGGGTGAGCTCGGCCGGCCTCAGCCCCCGGTGCCGGCCCGCACGCCCGGCCGACCTGCGGGGGCGCACCCGGTCCACCACGGCCATGCCGGCACGGAACACCCCGGCCGGGACGACCACGCAGAGCAGGATCCAGAAGACGGTGACTCCCCAGGGGCGGCCCACGCCCCAGGGCTGCTCGGCGAGCACCTTCCCGCCGTACCTCAGCGAGACCGTGTAGTCGCCGTGCGCCCCGGCCGACAGTTCGACCGGGAGTCTGATCTGCGCCTTGCGGCCGGGCGCGATGGTGCCGCGCCACTGCTGTTCCTCCCACTGCGGGGCGAACACCCCGTGGGAGGTGCCGACCTGGAAGACCGGGTTCTTCACGGGGCCGGTGCCGACGTTGCCGACGGTGAGGACGAGGGTGCGCGAGGGAGGTGAGCCGAACCAGGTCAGCAGACCGCTCGAACCGTCGAGCCGGGGGTCGGTCAGTACCGCGATCCGGCCGCCGCCCTCCTCCTTCGGCAGCGGCTCGACCGCGTGGCCGGCCACCATGAAGATGGCGTCGGCCTCGGCCTTCTCCCCGGTGACGGTGGCGACATGCACCACGCAGGGACAGGGCTTGGGCGGTTCGGCGACCGGCAGCTTCTTGCTGAAGCCGCCCTTGGCGTCGGTGGTGACGGCCCGTCCGTCGGCGTTGGCGCAGGAGTTGGTGCCGCCGATCACCCCGCGCGCGGGCACGGACTGCCCGCAGATGAGCATCATCAGCAGCGTCCCGGGCCGCCATCCGCTGCCGGTGACGGTGATCGAACCGCCGCTTCCCGCCTCGGACTTGGACAGCGTGACGCTCGGCTTCCCGGCGGCGGACGCCGGCAGCGCCGAGCCCGCCACCGCCGACGGGACCAGGACGAGCGCCAGCACCGCCCCCAGGACCGCCGTCCGTATCCTGACGCCCAGGACCCTCACGACACCGCCCCCGTCAACTCGACTTCCGTGCAGCTCTGTTCACCGGCCCTGCCGTCCCGCGCCCGGCGCCCGGGACGCCCGCGCACCCCGGCCCGCCCGCGGTGCCGTACGGCGGACAGGGCACCCAGCAGCGCCACCAGGGCGGCTCCGGCCCCGGCCACCGGCCCCCACGGCACGAACCGGACCGAAGCGGTCGCCGTCGAGCGCACACCGCCCGCCGCCGTCACCGTCAGCCGCACGTCCGCCGCGTCGAGCGAGGGCGGGCCGGTCCACGGCTCGTGGAGCGTGACGCGGCGGCCGGGCAGGAGCTCGACGGGCAGGGCGCGCGGGCCCCGGTCGAGCAGGGTGCCGAAGACCCCGTCGGCGTGCACGGCGAGCCGCGGGGCGAGGACCGTGGTGCCGCGGTTGACCAGCTCGTAGGAGATCCGTCCGCCGCCCACCCTGACGTGCTCGACGGTCAGCGCCGACAACGCCGGTCCCGCCACCCGGAGCTGGACCCGGACCGCCGAGGTGCGGCCGCCGCCGCTCGCGACGATCGCGCCGGGACGGTCACCTGGCGCCGCCCCGGCCGGGACGCCGATGGTGAACGGCACGTCGGCACGGGTGCGCGCCGGTACCCGTACGGACAGCTCCCGCACCGCGGTCCTGCGGCCGTCCGTGTGTCCGGCGAAGGCGATCCACGCGCCCGCGTCCGCCGGCCGTTCGCGGACCGTGAAGCCTCCGTCGGCGGTGTTGTCCGCGTCGGCGCCGCGCAGCCGGACGGTGAGGGGACGCGCACCCGGGTTGAGCACGGACACCGCGTCCTGAAGGACCGTGCCGGGAGCGCCCTCCGCGTAGACGGAGGGCCGTCCGCCGGCCGTGCCGCCCGAGGCCGGGACGACGGACCAGCCCTCGGCGGCCAGGGCCGTCGGTGCCGCGCTCAGCAGCACCAGGGTCAGGCCCAGTACGTGGGCGGCGGGGAGTGCGTACGGCATGCGGCGGCTCCAGGTCGTGGTGCGGGGCGGTCAGCGGCGTACCGCCTGATGCCTGCGCGTCAGCCACAGCACGCCTGCCGCGCCGGCGAGCAGGACCGTTCCACCGAGGGTGCCGAGAGCGATCACGGAGTCCTCTGGGCCGGTCTGCGGGAGGGAGTCACCGGAGCCGGTGCCGCTCTGGGACCCGCTGGAACCGGAGCCGGAGGAGCCCGAGGTCGACGAGCCCGAACCGCCGGCCGCCGTGACGTCGAGGGTCAGCGAGGGCCCCGGGCTGTTCGAGGGCGTGCAGGTGGTCGTGGTGCCGAGGGCCTTGATGGTGAGGACGCCCGCGGTGAAGGTGACCTTGCCGGACTTCTTCGGCGTGTAGGTTCCGCTCAAGTCATTGATCTTGATGGGGGTGTTGGCGGGGATGGCGGCCGCGTTGGCCGCGCCGCTGACCGCCACCGTGCCGCTGTCCGCGCCGCCCACCTTGATGACGGCGCTCGGCGTCATCGCGCCCTTGCCGAGTTCGACCGGGCTGGAGGAGACGCCCTTCTGCCAGGACATGGTGAGCTTGTAGGCGCTGCCGCTCTTGACGCTCTTGATGTCGATGGGCGAGACGGCGCTCTTGTCGCCGATCGGCGTCTTGCACTGGTAGTTGACGTCCACCACGGCGGCCTGGGCTGCGGGGGCGGCCGTCAGCACCGCCGAGCCGGCCAGGGCCGCGGCGAACGCGAGCGCGGCGGTTCGTTTCTGGTACGTCCGGTACGACACGGGCCTGCCCCTCATTCCTGACGGCATCCTTGGCGATTTCCTGACGGAACATCAGATCGGCCGTCAAGGTACGCCCGGGGACTTGTGGAGGGAAGACAAAGTGCGCGCCGGATCCGTGGGGATCCGGCGCGCATCGGGCGCCGCACGAAGAGGGGTTCGAACCGCGGGTGACCAAGAACGGGAAACCGGCGGGCGGTTCACGGCCGGGCCGGACCGGGCCGACGACGAGCACCGGGCCGGTGCACCGGGCCACCGGACACGGGCGGCCGGGCGGATGAACCGGGCCACCGGAAGCGGGCGACCGGGCCGATGAACCGGGCCGCCACCGGACGCAGACGGGCGGGCCTATGGGCTACGCGGGGGCGCCGAGTTCCGCCCACACCGTCTTGCCCGCGACTCCGGGCGTCCGTACGACCCCCCAGTCCAGGCAGAGCCGCTGCACGATGAACATGCCGTGGCCGCCTGGGCGCCCGGCGCGGTGCGGGGTGCGCGGGGCGGGCTGGCCCGCCCCCCGGTCGGAGACCTCGATGCGCAGCACCTTGTTGTCGCAGGAGATCCGGAGTTCGTCCGGGCCCTCGGCGTGCAGACAGGCGTTCGTGACCAGCTCGGAGACGACCAGCAGGACATCCTCGGCGGCCGCTCGCCGGTCGGCGCTCGCCGCGGGCAGCCAGCCCCACGCGTACAGCGCCTGCCGGGCGAAATCGCGGGCGAGCGGCACGACACCGCTCTCGCCGTCGAGGCTCAGCCTGCGGGCCTGACGCCCGACGGGCGCGGGGGCCGCGCCGACCGGGGCCGCGCTGTCGACGGACGTCGCGCCGTCCACGGGCGCCGCGCTCCGCGCGGACACCGCGGAAGCGCCGCCGTCGCCCGACTCCGGGCCGCGGTCGCCCGGCGAGCAGGGCCGGGTGGTGCTCATCAGCGCTTCACCTCACCGATTCACCGGTTCACGATTCAAGACTCAGTACGCAGTACTCAGTACGGATGGATCAACGGCTTTCGCCGCTTGTGGATCAACAAATTGCGCCGCACCGGCCGCCGGCCCCTGGACCGCCGACGCATCCAGGATGTCTCCTGCCCGACGGAACCGTCCGAACACCCATTTATTCGGCACGGAACCCGTGACGCGAGTAACGCGCCGGTCACGCAGGGGCATCCGGGACGAGGACGGCGCCATGGCAGAAGACCCCGCAGCTCAGCCGGACAGCGCCGCTTCGAGCGTGTCGTGGACGGTGAAGACGGCCTCCGCCCCCGTGATCTCGAAGACCCGTGCCACCACCGGCTGCATCGCGGCCAGATGGACCCCGCCGCCCGCGGCCTCGGCCTTCAGCCGGGCACCGAGCAGCACGTTGAGCCCGGTGGAGTCACAGAACTCCAGCCGGGAGCAGTCGATGACCAGTCGCGCGTACCCCTTTTCGAGGCACCCTTCGAGTGGCTCACGCAACAGATCGGCCGTGTGGTGATCGAGCTCACCCGCGGGAGTCACGACGGCACTCGTGCCCTCTTCCCGCACCTCGACAAGAAGCCGGCCAGACTGAGCGCTGCCGACCGTCCCACGGTCCATGCCGTCTCTCTCCCGAGTGTCGCGACTACTGATGTACGCACTCGAACACTACGCCTTCTCCACGTCACCCGACACCCGAACAACCCTATGAAAATGGACATTTCATCGCATACGACACTTGCGGTGAGTTCGGCAAACCGGGTAGGGCTAGTAGAGACACCTATCCGACCCCGGCCGGCTTTGGAGGCGCCGCACACCGCAGTGCACGTATCGGCATCGGCGGCCATATGCCGAGAACGATGGAGGACACATGTCACCCCGGCTCGACGCATCGCAGAACCTGACGGCGACGTCGACACCTTCTCCGGAATCCCCGGAGTACGTCGACGGAACCGGAACCGACGGAGTCGACGCACTCACCGGACTCACCGGACTTCCGGAGATCCCCCCGTACGACGAGGTGGGGCCGGTGGACGCACGGGCTCTGTCCAAGACGCTCTTCGCGCGGCTGGAGTCCCTCGAAGAGGGCACGCACGACTACGCGTACGTCCGCAACACACTCGTCGAACTCAACCTCGCGCTGGTGAAGTTCGCCGCCTCCCGCTTCCGCTCCCGCAGCGAGCCGATGGAGGACATCATCCAGGTCGGCACCATCGGCCTCATCAAGGCGATCGACCGGTTCGAGCTGAGCCGCGGCGTCGAGTTCCCCACCTTCGCGATGCCGACGATCATCGGCGAGATCAAGCGCTTCTTCCGCGACACCTCCTGGTCGGTGCGGGTACCCCGCAGGCTCCAGGAACTCCGGCTCGACCTGGCCAAGGCCGGTGACGAACTGGCCCAGCGCCTCGACCGCGCGCCGACCGTGAACGAGCTCGCGGAACGGCTCGGCATCAGCCGCGACGAGGTCGTCGAGGGCATGGCCGCGTCGAACGCCTACACGGCCAGTTCGCTGGACGCCCAGCCCGAGGAGGACGACTCCGAGGGCGCGCTCGCGGACCGCATCGGCTACGAGGACAACGGCCTCGAGGGCATCGAGTACGTGGAGTCCCTCAAGCCGCTGATCGCGGAACTCCCGCAGCGCGACCGGCAGATCCTCTCCCTGCGGTTCGTGGCGAACATGACCCAGTCCGAGATCGGCGACGAACTCGGCATCTCCCAGATGCATGTCTCCCGGCTGCTGTCGCGCACCCTCGTGCGACTCCGCAAGGGCTTGACCGTCGAGGAGTGACAGGACTTCGCGGCCCACGGCGGCCGCGCATCGGAGCGGTCCGGCGCCGAAAGCGCCGGACCGCTCCGTCTTTCCGGCAGCCCGCCCGGCCTCCCCGCCGGCCGCCCGCCCCGCCGGCCGCCCGCCCCGCCGGCCACCCGTCCTCCCCGCGGCACTCCGGTCCGTCCCCCGAGTCCGGGCCGCTCGCCCCGGACTCGGGGGAACTTCTGCGCAGCACAGACAACTTGCCTGTCGCGCGGGGAGGTTGAGAGCGCTCCCATGGAATCGTTGTCCGACAACTCTTTTCCCAGCGGGCCGATCCCGTCACTATGGGCATCCCAAACTGGCCGGTACGTCAGGACGGGACGAGCACGCACCAGGTGCGGGGAGGCGGACGAACATGGCGCAGGGCGACCCGCCCGGCAGAGACACCGCGGCCGGGGGCGGCCAACTGCCCGCGGGCGCGTCGGACGCGCGGCTGACCGAGCTGCTGCGCGCCGGGACCTCGACCGCGTACGCGGCCCTCCAGGAACTCCGCGCACGCCACCGCGCCTCGGTCCTCGCCTACGCCCGGCTGTGCACCACCGGCGACTCCGGGGCCGGCCAGCTCGCCGCGCAGACCTTCACCCTCGCGGCCCGCGAGACGGCACGCGGCATCGACCCGAACGTCCCCTGGCGGCACCGCCTCCTGCTGCTCACCGGGCGGGTGGCGGCGGCCTCGTGGGCCCGGGACCAGCGGGCCGCGGGCCTCGACCCCGGCCTGCTCCTCGTCCTCAGCACGGCGGGCCCCGGCGGCCCCGTCCCGTCGCTGCTCCCGGCCTTCCAGTCCCTCCCGTCCCGCGCCCAGGGGCTCATCTGGTACGCGGTCGTGGAGCGCGAACCGGCGGAACGGACGGCGGTCATGCTCGGCCTCACGGCCGAGGACGTCACGTACGGCACCGCCCAGGCACTCCAGTCCCTGGGCCAGGCCTGTCTGAAGTACCGGCTGGCCGCCTCGGACGATCCGCGCTGCGGAGACTTCCGCCGACTGATCGAGGAGTCGGTGCGGCCCGACAACCCTCGCTCCAGCACCGACCTGCACACCCACATGGCGCGCTGCGCGCACTGCTCGTCCGCGTACGAGGAACTGACCGCCCTGCGCGACCATCCGCGCTCCGCCCTGGCCGAGGGCCTGCTGCCGTGGGCGGGTACGGCGTACGTCGCGGACGACGAGCCGGCGGCGGGGGCCGCCCCACCCGGACCTCCCGCCGCCCCGCGGACGTCGGTGCTGCCCTGGCCGCCGTCCCGCCGGGTCGTCCTGACCTCGGCGGCGGCGCTCGGCGTGGCCCTGGCGCCGGTCCTCTTCCTGCTGCTGTCCCCGGGCGGCACGCCGTCCGCGGACGCGGCGGGCTCGGTCGCCACGCCCTCGGGCCCGCCCGCGGTGACCATCACGGCGACGGTCCCGGTCACCCCGTCGGCCCCCACTGCCTCGGCCTCGCCGTCGCCGTCGGCGACGTCCGCGTCGCCCTCCCCGTCCCGCACATCGGCGCCGCCGAGGTCACCGAGCCCGAAGCCGACCCCGACCGCCGTCTTCCGCCCGCCGGGCGGCTCCTACGCCCAGGTGGTGAACGTCGCCTCCGGACTGTGCCTGGACATCCGCGACGGCGACCTGGAGAAGCGCACGGACGTCATCACCGCGCCCTGCACCTCCTCCTCCACCCAGCGCTGGCGCGTCGACACCGGCAGCGGTTCCCTCCGGTCGGCCGCCGACGACGGCTTCTGCCTGGACAGCCGCGGCTCGGTCGACAAGGGCGTGGGCATCTGGGAGTGCTCCTCGCTCGACGGCGACCACGGCGACAACCTCCGCTTCACCGTCGACGGGGACGGTGTGATCCGCCCGGCCGTGGCCATCGAGACGGCGCTGACACCGGACGGCGACGGCGGGCTGACCCTGGTGCCGCTGAACGGGGGTACGGGCCAGCGCTGGCGCGCGGGCACCACCTGACGGTTCCCCTCGGCCCGCCCCGCCTCTGTCCGCGTACGCCGGCCGGCCTCGGCCCGCCTCCGTCGGCGCGCTCAGACCTCGCGGACGCCGCGCCGCCAGACGCCGGTGACCAGCGGGACACCCGGACGGTAGGCGAGGTGGACGTGACTGGGGGCGTCCAGCAGGGTCAGGTCCGCGTAGGCGCCCGGCGCGATCCGGCCCACGTCGTCCCGGCGCAGGGCCTTCGCGCCTCCCGCGGTCGCCGACCACACGGCCTCGTCCGGGGTCATCCGCATGTCCCGTACCGCGAGCGCGATGCAGAAGGGCACGGACGACGTGAAGGACGAACCCGGGTTGCAGTCGGTGGACAGCGCGACCGTGACACCCGCGTCGATCAGCCTGCGGGCGTTCGGCCACTCGGCGCGGGTGGAGAACTCCGCGCCGGGGAGCAGGGTCGCCACGGTGCCGCCGCTCGCGAGGGCGTCGACGTCCGCGTCGGTCAGGTGGGTGCAGTGGTCGGCGCTCGCCGCGTCCAGCTCGACGGCGAGCTGGACACCGGGGCCGTACGAGAGCTGGTTGGCGTGCACGCGCGGGTGCAGGCCCTTCGCCTTGCCCGCCGTGAGGATCGCCCGCGCCTGGTCGCCGTCGAAGGCGCCCTTCTCGCAGAAGACGTCCACCCAGCGGGCGTACGGGGCACAGGCGTCGAGCATCTCGCCGGTCACCAGGGCGACATAGCCGGCCGGGTCGTCGGCGTAGTCCGGCGAGACGATGTGCGCGCCCAGGTAGGTGACCTCGTCGGTGTGCGAGGCGGCGATGCGCAGCGCGCGGGCCTCGTCCCGGACGGTCAGGCCGTAGCCCGACTTGGTCTCGAACGTCGTGGTGCCCTGGCGGAGGGCCTCGCGCAGGTAGCGGGTGAGGTTGCGCTCCAGCTCCTCGTCGGAGGCGGCGCGGGTGGCGGCGACGGTGGTGCGGATACCGCCCGCGCTGTACGCCCGGCCGGACATGCGGGCGTTGAACTCCTGGGTGCGGTCGCCGGCGAAGACCAGGTGCGAGTGGGAGTCGACGAAGCCCGGGATCAGCGCGCGGCCGCCGGCGTCGACCCGGTTGTCGGTGGCGGGTGCTTTGCTTGATTCACCGGTCCACGCGACGCGGTCGCCGTCGATGACGACGGCCGCGTCCTGGATCAGACCGAGAGGGGAACCGTCGCCCAGGGAGGGATCGTTGGTGACCAGACTGGCGATGTTGGTGATGACGGTCGTGCTGCTCATGGCGTCCTCAGGGGTGGCGGGACTGCTGGTGGGGGGCGTCGGGAGGGCGGGTTCTCCCACCCTCCCGGGAGTCAGGAGCGCAGCGCCTGGACGGCGTCCGCGAGCGCTGCCGGCACATCCGGTACGAGCGTGTGCGCGCCGTCGCGCACGACGTGCCGGCCCGCCACGACCGTGTGCCGGACATCGGCGCCCGTGGCCGCGAATACGGCTGTCTCCGCGCCGAGGCGTGGCACCGGTCCCGCTGTTCTGACCGAGTCGAGGGCGATCGTCGTGAAGTCGGCGAGCGCGCCCGTCTCGATGGTGCCCGCGTCGTCCCAGCCGAGGGCCGCGTGGCCGTCGGCGGAGGCGGCGCGCAGCAGGGCGGCGGCCGTCCAGTGACCGCGGGTCCGGGTGCGCAGCCGCTCGTTCAGCTCCATCGCGCGGGCCTCTTCGAGGAGGTCGATGACGGCGTGGCTGTCGGAGCCGAGCGACAGGGCCGAGCCCGCGCGCTGGAGGGCGACGGCGGGGCCGATGCCGTCGGCGAGGTCGCGTTCGGTGGTCGGGCACATGCAGGTGCCGGTGCCGGAGCCGCCGAGCAGGGCGATGTCCTCGTCGGTGAGGTGCGTGTTGTGGACGCCGGTGGTGCGCGGTCCGAGGACACCGTGGTCGGCGAGCAGACGGGTGGGCGTGCAGCCGTGGGCGGCGAGGCAGGCCTCGTTCTCCGCCGTCTGCTCGGACAGGTGCACATGGAGCGGGGCGCGCCGCTCCTCGGCCCAGCGCGCGACGGTGGCGAGCTGTCCGGCGGGCACGGCCCGTACGGAGTGGATCGCCGCGCCGATCCGTGCGTGATCCCGGTCCTTGAGAAGTGAAGAGCGTTCCGCCCAGGCCTCGGCGGTGCCGTCGGAGAAGCGCCGCTGGTGCGGGTTGGGCGGCTGCCCGAAGCCGGAGGAGAGGTAGGCCGTGTCGAGCAGGGTGATGCGGATCCCGGCATCGGCGGCGGCGGCGACGAGTGCCTCGCCCATGGCGTTGGGGTCGGCGTAGGGGGTGCCGTCGTGGGCGTGGTGCACGTAGTGGAACTCGCCGACGGCGGTGACTCCGGCGAGCGCCATCTCCGCGTACACCGCGCGGGCCAGCGCGTGGTAGGTCTCCGGGGTCAGCCGGTCGGCGAACGAGTACATGATCTCGCGCCAGGTCCAGAAGGTGCCGGAGCCGACCTGGACGGTGCCGCGCAGGGCGCGGTGGAAGGCGTGCGAGTGGGCGTTGGCGAGGCCGGGGAGGGTGAGTCCGCGCAGGATCTCGGCTCCCGGCGGCGGGGTGTCGACGCCGGTGCGGACGTCGGTGACACGGCCGTCGGCACCGGCCTCGGAGCCGACGCCCGACACGGTCACGGCGACGCCCGGCTCGACGTTCGTGCCGAGCCAGGCGTGTTCCAGCCAGTACGTCTGCGTCACCTGCAGGCCAGCCCTTCGAGTACGTCGGCGAGTGCGGTCACCCCGGCCACGCAGTCGTCCTCGGCGGCGAACTCGGCCGGGGAGTGCGAGACACCCGTGGGGTTGCGTACGAACAGCATGGCGGTCGGGACGGTGCCGGAGAGGATTCCGGCGTCGTGTCCGGCGCCGGTTCCCAGTACCGGGACGTTCAGAACGGTGTCCCGGTCCTTGCCCAGGATGCGGGCGAGTTCGTCGCGCAGCGCGTGCTCGAACTCGACGACGGGGGTGAACGACTCGCGGATCACGTCGAGTTCGACGCCCTGCGCGTCGGCGTACTCGCGGGCAGCCTTCTCCACGCCGCCGACGACCGTGTCGAGGGTCGCCTGGTCGGCGGCGCGGGAGTCGAGCCAGCCGCGCACGAGGGAGGGGATGGCGTTCACGCCGTTCGGCTCGACCGCGATCTTGCCGAACGTGGCGACGGCGCCGGCGAGCCGGGCCTCGCGGCGGGCGGCGAGGACGGTCTCGGCGTACGGCAGCATCGGGTCGTGGCGGTCCACGAGCCGGGTCGTGCCGGCGTGGTTGGCCTCACCCCGGAAGTCGAAGCGCCAGCGGCCGTGCGGCCAGATGGCGCTGGCGATGCCGACCTGGTCGCCGCCGATGTCGAGGGCGCGGCCCTGCTCGACGTGCAGTTCGACGAAGGCGCCGATCCGGCCGAGCCGCTCGGGGTCCGGGCCGATGCCGGCGGGGTCGTACCCGGCGCGTTCCATGGCCTGCGGCAGGGTGATGCCGTCGGCGTCGGTGAGCCGGTGCGCCTGCTCGACGGTGAGCTGTCCGGCGGCCAGCCGGGAGCCGACGCAGGCGAGCCCGAAGCGGGCGCCTTCCTCGTCGCCGAAGTTGACGATGGCGAGGGGCTTGGTGAACCGGACACCGCGGGCGCGGAGTTCGTCGAGCGCGGCGAAGGAGGAGACGACGCCGAGGGGTCCGTCGAAGGCGCCGCCGTCGGGCACGGAGTCAAGATGGGACCCGGTGACCACGGCGTCCCCCGCGGCGGGGTCGCCGAGCCAGGCCCACTGGTTGCCGTTGCGGTCGAGCTCGTAGGTGAGCCCGCGGGACTCGGCCTGCTGCCGGAACCAGGCGCGGCAGTCGGTGTCGGCCCCGGTCCAGGCGAACCGGCGGTAGCCGCCGGAGGCGGAGCTGCGGCCGATCGGCAGCAGCTCCGCCCACATGCTGTGGAACGTCACGCGTCGCCGCCCTCGTCGCCTTCGCGCATCGGGATGCGCACACCGCGCTCGTCCGCGACGGACTCGGCGATGTCGTAACCGGCGTCGACGTGGCGGATGACGCCCATGCCAGGGTCGTTCGTCAGGACGCGGCGGATCTTCTCGCCGGCGAGCTTGGTGCCGTCGGCCACGGAGACCTGGCCCGCGTGGATGGAGCGGCCCATGCCGACGCCGCCGCCGTGGTGGATGGAGACCCAGGAGGCGCCGGAGGCGACGTTCACCATGGCGTTCAGCAGCGGCCAGTCGGCGATGGCGTCGGAGCCGTCGAGCATGGCCTCGGTCTCGCGGTACGGGGAGGCGACGGAGCCGCAGTCGAGGTGGTCGCGGCCGATGGCGAGGGGGGCGGCGAGTTCGCCGGAGGCCACCATGTCGTTGAAGCGCTCGCCGGCCTTGTCGCGCTCGCCGTAGCCGAGCCAGCAGATACGGGCGGGCAGGCCCTGGAAGTGGACCCGCTCGCCGGCCAGCTTGATCCAGCGGTGCAGGGACTCGTTCTCGGGGAAGAGGTCGAGGATCGCCTTGTCCGTCTTGTGGATGTCGGAGGCCTCGCCGGACAGGGCCGCCCAGCGGAAGGGGCCCTTGCCCTCGGAGAACAGCGGGCGGATGTAGGCGGGGACGAAGCCGGGGAAGGCGAAGGCGCGGTCGTACCCGGCGAGCTGGGCCTCGCCGCGGATGGAGTTGCCGTAGTCGAAGACCTCGGCGCCCGCGTCCATGAAGCCGACCATCGCCTCGACGTGCTTCGCCATGGACTCGCGGGCGCGGGTGGTGAAGCCCGCCGGGTCCTTGGCGGCCGCGTCGGCCATGTCGTCGAAGTCGATGCCGACGGGGAGGTAGGCGAGCGGGTCGTGGGCCGAGGTCTGGTCGGTCACGATGTCGATGGGGGCGCCCTCGGCGAGCATGCGGGGCAACAGCTCCGCCGCGTTGCCGAGCAGGCCGATGGAGAGCGGCTTGCGCTGGTCGCGGGCCTCGACGGCGAGCTGGAGGGCGTGCTCCAGGGAGTCGGCCCGCACGTCCAGGTAGCGGTGCTCGATCCGGCGCTCGATGGCGCGCGGGTCCACGTCGATGCAGATGGCGACGCCGTCGTTCATCGTCACGGCGAGCGGCTGGGCGCCGCCCATGCCGCCGAGGCCGGCGGTCAGCGTGATGGTCCCGGCGAGGGTGCCGTTGAACTTCTTCGCGGCGACGGCGGAGAAGGTCTCGTAGGTGCCCTGGAGGATGCCCTGGGTGCCGATGTAGATCCAGGAACCGGCGGTCATCTGGCCGTACATGGTGAGGCCGAGCTGCTCCAGGCGCCGGAACTCCTCCCAGTTGGCCCAGTCGCCGACCAGGTTGGAGTTGGCGATGAGGACGCGCGGGGCCCACTCGTGGGTCTGCATGACGCCGACGGGGCGGCCGGACTGGACGAGCATCGTCTCGTCCTGCTTGAGCGTGCGCAGCGTGCGGACCATGGCGTCGAAGGAGCGCCAGTCACGGGCGGCCTTGCCGGTGCCGCCGTAGACGACGAGCTTGTCGGGGTGCTCGGCGACCTCGGGGTCGAGGTTGTTCTGCAGCATCCGCAGGGCGGCCTCCTGCTGCCATCCCAGGGCGCTCAGTTCCGTACCGCGCGGCGCTCGGACGGGGCGGGGTCCTGACATGGTCTGCCTCCCAGCGGACTGTTGCTATAGATATTCACATCCTGGCCTTTTGAATAGAGCTAGTCAATAGGTGCGTGGCCCCGCGCGCCCCCCTCTCGGGTGTTTGGCTGGGACGCATGGGCGCAGACATGGACAGGGCAGGGGATCGGGCGGACGACGGCCAGGGGACGGGTGGGGCTGCGGTGTCTTCGGCGGGGACTTCGGACGCGGTGCGGGTCTCACGGCGGGACGACGCCGTGCGGGCCGCCGTGGAGCAGGGGCTCCTCGCTCCCGACCGTCCCATCGTCGCGCTCCTCGACGTCCCCGGCATCCGGGCCTCGGCCGCCGCGCTGCACGCCGCCTTCGACGCCGTGACCGCTCCCGGCACTCCCGTGCTGCACACCTTCGCGGTGAAGGCGACGCCCCTCGTGCCCGTACTGCGACTGCTGCGCGAGCAGGGCATCGGCGCGGAGGTGGCGAGCCCCGGGGAGCTCGCACTCGCCACGGCGGCCGGGATCCCGCCCGGGCGGACCGTGCTCGACTCGCCGGCCAAGACGCCCGCCGAACTGCGCGAGGCGCTGGCGCTGGGCGTCGCGGTCAACGCGGACAGCCCGCAGGAGCTGGACCGCATCGACGTCGCCGTCCGCTCCGCCGTCACCGGATCCCCCCTCGGAATCCGGGTGAACCCGCAGGTCGGCGGGGGTTCGATCGAGGCACTGTCGACGGCGACGGCGACCTCCAAGTTCGGGGTCGCGCTGCGGGACGAAGGGGCCCGCGCGTGGATCCTGCGGGCGTACGCCGACCGGCCCTGGCTGACCCGGCTGCACGCGCACTCGGGCTCGCAGGGCATGCCGCTCCCGCTGATGGCGCGGGGCGTGGCGGAGACGTACGCGCTGGCCGAGGAGATCAACCGGCACGTCGGGCGACGGCAGGTCGACACGATCGACATCGGCGGCGGGCTGCCGGTCGACTTCACCTCCGATGCCATGGCACCGACGTACGAGCAGTACGCGCGGCTGCTCGCGGAGGTGACACCGGGGCTGTTCGACGGGCGGTACGGGCTGGTCACCGAGTTCGGGCGGTCGCTGCTGGCCAAGCACGGGACGGTGCTGGCCCGGGTCGAGTACGCGAAGTCCGCCGGGGGCCGGGCGATCGCGGTCACCCACGCCGGGGTGCAGGTGGCGACCCGCACGGTGTACGCGCCGGGGTCCTGGCCGCTGCGGATCGTCGCGTACGACGCGAAGGGCCGCCCCAAGACGGGGCCGGACGTCGTCCAGGACGTCGCGGGCCCGGCCTGCTTCGCGGGCGACCTGCTCGCCGAGGGCCGCCCGCTGCCGCTGCTCGAACAGGGCGACCACGTGGCCGCGCTGGACACGGGCGCGTACTACTTCGCCCACCACTACGCGTACAACTCGCTCGCCCGCCCCGGCGTCTACGGCTTCGCACCGGCCGGGGGCGACGCGGGAGGCGTGCGTTTCACGGTCGTGCGGGAGCCGCAGACCCTCGACGAGATCGTCGCGGAGTCGGGCGGCGCACACACCCGCGCACTCACCGACCTGTAAACCGGCGAAGATCCCCCCGCCGACCGACCGCCACATCCAGCCCCTCCGGCGTTCGAGGAGCGGGGTCCGGGGCGGAGCCCCGAGACGGGACGGGAAGGGGCGGAGGGGGCGAATCCAAGAAGGGCGGCACCGACCGACCGGCACCGCGCCGACCGGCGGACACCGGGGCGCACGGAAAACGGCGGGCGCCCGTTCGCACCCATGTACGCCCCCGCCTCACCGCTCCAGGGCAGCACGAACGCACCACAGGTGGTTTGAGCGCGCCTGAGAATGTGGTCAGTTGACCCACCTTAGTCAGCGCGGGCATTTTCCACAGGAAAATGCCGGATCACTCCCTTCTCGTGCACACAGTGCGTAACTTCGGCGTCACTCGGCCGAACCCTTTGGCGGGAGGGAGACACGGTGCCCGGTATCGACGAGTGCCTGCTGGAGGCCATGACACTGCCCGGCGCGCGAGGCGCCTCGGTGGTCGACTGGACCAGTGGCCTGGCTCTGGGCACGGTCGGTGACGCTCCGGGCGACGACCACGAGACGACCGCGGCGGAGGCCGCCGAGCTGGCCCGGCTCGCCGCGGAGAACCGCTCGTTCGCCCCCAAGGGCGGTTCCGACTGGTCCGAGTGGTCCGACCAGGAGACCCCCATCGAAGACCTGATCATCAGCAACCGCGACAGCTACCACGTCCTGCGATTCGTCCGGACCGCCTTCGACAGCAGCGTGTTCCTCCATCTGTGGCTGGCCCGCTCGGACGGCAACCTCGCCCTGGCACGCATCCGGCTGGGCGAGATGGCCGGACGGCTGGTGCTCGTATGACCACGGTCCGGACACCTCCCCCGCCCCGGCTCCCCGTACGCGACACGGCACCGGGCGCCCCCGGCGGCGCCTCACCGATGCTCAGCCGGCTCGCCGACGAACGGGCCACCGGCGTCCTCATCCGCGAGCGCGGCACCCTCTACCTCGCCGACGGCGAGGTGGTGCACGCCGAGAGCCCGGCCACACCCGGGCTCGACGTCCTGTTCTCCGTCCACGGCGTCCTGGCTCCCGAGGTGTGGCAGGAGGCGGTCGCCGCGGCCGGGGCACGCCGCCGGGTCGGCCGGTTCCTGATCGACAGCGGGCGGATCGCGGAGGGCGCGCTGGAGCTGTGCCACCTCGGTTCCCTGTACGACGCCGCGTACTTCGTGCTCGGGCCGAGCAGCACCCCGAGCCGCTTCCGGTACGGCGCCGCGCACTGGTTCGGCCCGCTCCGCCCCGTCCCGGTCGCCGCGCTGGAGCGCGAGACGGTGCGCCGGCGTGAACTCCTGCACCGGATCTGGCCCGACCCGGCGACCGACACCGCGCCGCTGCGGCGCGCCCTGCTCGCCGCGGGGCCGACGGTGCCGTTCCGCCAGGAGGCCGTCCTCGGCCGGGTGGACGGCGTCCGCACGGCGGCGGACGTGTCCCTCGCGCTGGGGCGGCCCGCCTTCCACACGCTCGTCGACCTGCGCCGCCTCGCCGCCGCCGGCCTCGTGACGGCCGCGCCCGAACCGCAGCCGCTTCCCCCGCCCAGCGTGCTCACCCAGACCTCCACCGATCCCGACGTCGCGTTGCTGCGACGGCTCAGAGTCGCGCTGGAGGCCTTGTGAGTCCCAACCCCGCGGGAGGCCTTGTGATCCGCGCGCTACGACAGCGTGCCGAGAGGAGACTGCTGATGGCGGCGGAGGCCGAAGTCCTGGACGAACTCCATCGGTTGAGGGCCCGCGTGCCCCAGCTGACCGGAGCGCTCGCGGCCAGCGCCGACGGTCTCGTCCTCGCCCACGACACACCCGGCGTGGAGCCGGACGGCCTGGCCGCGCTCACCGCGGCCGCCCTGGGGGTCGCCATCCGCATGACCGAGTCCACCGGCCACGGCGACCTGCGTGAGCTGCTGGTGCGCGGTGTGCACGGCTATGTCGCGACATACGCGGCGGGCGGCTCCGCCGTGCTGACCCTGCTCGCCCAGGACCGGGTCAACGTCGGCCGGCTGCACCTGGAGGGGCGGCGCTCCGGCACCCGGATCGGCGAACTCGTCGACGCCGCCACGGCTCGCGGCGAACCGGCCGCCGAACCGGCCAGGACCTCCGCGAAGGCCTCGTCCCGCACGCGCACCCCACGCGGCACCACTCCGCGTACCACATCCACTCCTGTCACCAACCACCCGAGAACATCAGAGAGCTGAAGGAGCAACCCATCATGACGAACACCGAGACCGCGCTCAAAGAGGCACTGGCCGCCATCGAGGGCGCGACCGGAGCCGCCCTCGTCGACTACACCAGTGGAATGGCGCTGGGCACGATCGGCGGCAGCAAGAGCTTCGACCTCACCGTCGCGGCCGCCGGCAACACCGACGTGGTCCGCGCCAAGCTGCGCACCATGGAGCACCTCGGGCTGAAGGGCGACATCGAGGACATCCTGATCACCCTCTCCGACCAGTACCACCTGATCCGGCTGATCAAGGGGCGTGGCGGAAACGGCCTCTTCCTGTACCTGGTGCTCGACCAGAAGCGCGCCAACCTGGCGATGGCCCGGCACCAGTTGAAGAGGATCGAGGCCGATCTGGAGGTCTAGCCCCACGCCACCGGGTCCGGAACCGCTCCGGTCAGTGACGCCGCGCCCCACCGGGCGCGGCGTCACCCGCCGCCACTCCGGTGGCCCGGACGGCCCGGACCGGCTTGCCCACGGGGGCACCGGCGCGCGGGCCGAGCCAGTCGACACGCACCCAGATCAGCGCCTGCTCGGCACGCTCCAGCCGCCCGAGCCGGGCGGCCTTCAGCCACAGTCCGACGCCCGCGCCTGCGAGCAGCATGCCGCCCGCGGCGGGCACGGCGAACGAACTGCCCAGCGCGGCGGCGAAGGCGAGCAGCAGCCACCAGCGGTGGCCCCGGCGCCAGTTGCGCAGCGTCACGGCACGGTCCTGGAGCACATCGTGCTTACCCGCGCGGGCTGCCGAGCGGACCAGGGCGTCGTAGCGCTTCCTGCGCCAGTACGCCACCACGGCCGCCGTGACGAGAAACAGCGCGGCCCCCGCCATGACGCCGATCCTGCGCCCGGTCAGCCCGGGGAGCAGTACTCCGACTCCGGCGGCCAGCACCCCGTACCACCACAGCGGTGCGGCTCCCGCCCGCACCACGACGGCCACCCGGGCCAGTCCCTGTCCTCCGCGCGCCACGATCCGCCTCCCGACTCAGCGCCTGTACGGGCACGCCGTCGACCGCCGTCGCGCCCGCATGTCTTTGGGCGGGCAGATTAGCCACGGAAGGTGAGACGCGTCTGAGAAACGGCCGAATCGCCGCCCCGGCGTCTACTCCACGAACAGTCCCCGTGCGGCGGCTCGCACGTCGAACTGCTCCAGCCGCGCCTGCGCGTCCGGCAGGTCGTCGCACATGGCCTCCAGCAGAACGCGGCCCAGCAGCATCGGCGCGCACGCCGTGTCGAACGCGAGGCCGGTGCCGACGGCGGCGGGGAGCAGCAGGTCGGACACCTTCGCGACCGGCGCGAACGCCGAGTCCGCGACCGTGACGACGGTCAGCCCGGCCTCCTTCGCGTAGCCGAGGGCCTCGACGACCTCGCGCGGGTGGCGGGGCAGCGCGAAGCACAGCAGGGCCGTGGCCCCGGCCCGTACGGTCGCGTCGATCCGGTCCTGGAGCATCGTGCCGCCCTCGTGCAGCAGCCGGACGTCGGGGTGCACCTTGGCGGCGAAGTAGGCGAAGCCGTAGGCCTGGGAGGCGGCGGCGCGCAGCCCGAGGACGGGCAGCGGACGCGACGCGGCCAGCAGGCGCCCCGCCCTCGCGACCGGACGCGGGTCCGCGAGCACGGCGGCGAGGTGACGCAGATTCTCGATCTCGGCCTCGACGGCCTGCTGGTACTCGTTGTACGAGGCGGTGTCGGCGGCCGGTTCGGCGGGCGCGACCTCGCGCAGGTGCTTGCGCAGCGCCGGGTAGCCGTCGAAGCCGAGCGCGACCGCGAAGCGGGTGACGGAGGGCTGGCTGACTCCGGCGAGTTCGGCGAGTTCGACACTGGACAGGAACGGCACGTCGGCGGCGCTGCGCACCATGCTGTGGGCGATGCGCCGCTGGGTCGGGGTGAGCCGGCGCCCCTCGAAGAGGCTCTGGAGCCGTCCGGCGGGGCTGTCGCTCACACCGGT
The DNA here is from genome assembly GCF_036063235.1 of Streptomyces sp. NBC_00386. Classification (NCBI taxonomy): domain Bacteria; kingdom Bacillati; phylum Actinomycetota; class Actinomycetes; order Kitasatosporales; family Streptomycetaceae; genus Streptomyces; species Streptomyces sp. NBC_00386. The sequence goes on along the minus strand of NZ_CP107950.1, from coordinate 5,667,261 downwards.
GCCGCCCTCCACGCCGCCGTCCCCGGCCGTCTCGCCGAACCCCATCGCTCTGCCGCCCCCCATGACCTCGCCGCCCCCCATCGTCTTGCCGTCCCCGTCCTTGTCGCCGCCCGCGGCCCTGTCGCTGACCGTGCTCATGACGTGCTCCCCCTCCAGATGTCCGTGAACCGGTCGAGCAGCGCGGCGGCCGCCGTCACATCGTCCGTGAGCGGCCGGTCGGCCTGCTCCGGTTCGAGCGCCGCCTCGGCCAGCTCCAGTGCCCGCCCGGCCGGCAGCCCCGGGTCGGGCCGCAGGTCGCGCTGGCGCAGCGCCCGCACCGCGGCGACCAGTTCGCAGCCGACGACGAGACGGAACGCGCCGCACGCACGCAGGGTCTGGCGTGCCGCGAGCGAGGCGAAGCTCGCCTGTTCCTCGACGCCCCGGGAGAGTACAGCGTGGCCGAGCGAGGCGGGCGCGGAGAAGGCCCGCAGGTCACCGAGCGCGGCACCGGCGGCGTACTCCAGGATCATCACCCCCGAGGACGCGGGTTCCTGATCGGCGAGGAAGGGGCGCAGCCGGGTGTAGGCGGGTTCGTTGAGGGTGGACAGGCGGGAGGTGGACAGACGTGCCACCTGGGTGACGGCGAGCCTGAAGTGGTCCAGGGCGAGGGCGAGTTGTGCCTGGTAGAAGCCGCCGTGGTGGTAGGCGGCCATGTCCTCGGGGGAGATGAGCGGGTTCTCCGCGGCGGCGTTGATCTCCACCGAGAGGACCTCCTCCAGCGCGTCCGCCGCGTCGTGCGCGGGACCGTGGATCTGCGGCAGGCAGCGGAAGCCGTACGGGTCCTGGATCCGGCCGAGCGGCGGTGTGGGCCGGTCCGCGGCTCCGATCAGTTGCCGCATCCGGCGCGCCACCTCGATGGACCCGCGGTGCGGCCGGGCGGCGTGCACCGGCGCCGCGTAGGCCTCGTGGGACCCGTCGACCGCCAGCAGCGACAAGGCCGCGACGACCTGGGTGGCGCCGATCAGTCCGCGCAGTTCGTGCAGCGCGAGGGCGGACTGTCCGACGGTGAGGGCGTTGCTGCTGATGAGCGCGAGCGCGTCGTTGTTGTCGAGCGCCAGGGGCCCGGGAGCGGCGTTGTCGAGCGCCAGGGGCCTGGGAGCCGGCCCCCTGCCGGACCGCGTACCCGGCTCCTCGCGCCCCGGCACCACCGAGCCGTCCGGGCTTCTCCACGGGTGCTCCCCCGCGAGGGCCAGGCCCACCTGGGCCAGGGCGGCGATGTCCCCGGTCCCGACCGAGCCGAACTCGTTGACGACCGGGTACGCGCCGCTCTCCAGCGCCTCGCACAGCGCCGTGACGACGATGGGCCGCAGTCCGGCGCCGCCCGCGAGGAGCTGGTTCGCCCGGACGGCGAGCATCGCCCGGACCTGCCGGGCGGGCAGCTCCTCACCGATGGCGCCGGCATGGCTGCGCAGCAGGCGCAGTCCGTGGCCGGCGGCCGCCTCGGTCGGCACGTCCTCGTCGCGGTTGGCGCCGACGCCGGTGGAGCGTCCGTAGACACGGCCGGTGGCGGCGATCCGCCGGGCGGCGCACCAGGACTCCTCGGCCCGCTTCATCGCCTCGGTGCCGGGAACCGGGCGCGCGGTCCCGTCGGCGAGCCGTACGACGTCGTCGACTCCGGTGCCGCGGCCGTCCAGGACCACGAGTGCGACGGCCGCCGGAGGCGTCACCGCACACGACGTGTCCACGATCCGGGACGACACCACACGCACACCCTTCTATTCAGATACCGAGAACTCTGCATGACGATATGCAGACCGGGCAAGGGGCGTCTTCCGGGGGCTCGGCCCCGCCGCAACAGGGGGGCTACCCCCAGTGCCACGGGCACCTCCGCTGCCTAACGTGATGGACATGACCGGTATGAACGCCCGCCATGACGACGCGGAGCTGAAGAAGGAACTCGACGCCACCCTGCACGCGCGCAAGGAACTCGGCGAAGAGTACGAATCCGCGCTGGTCGACTCCTTCCTGGAGAAGGTCGAGCAGCGCCTCGACGGTGCCGTCGACCGCCGGGTGCGGCGCCGGCTCGCGGAACAGCAGATGGTGGTGGCGCGCGGCGCGCGTTCACCCCAGTCGTCCGACTCCTGGGGCGAGCGCTTCGGCTTCGGGATCGTCTCGCTCGTCCTCGCGATCCCGCTGTCCGCGATCGGCGGCGGAGTCGCGCACCTGCCCGGTCTGCTCGTCGCCTGGGGCGGGATCGTCGGAGTGAACGTGGTCCAGGCGGCGCGCCTCTCCCCCGGCCTCTTCGGCCGCCGCAGGAACCGGCCGGAGTCGGACTGGGAAGAGTAGGCACCGGTGGCATACGAAAGGGCCCGGCACTCGGGACGAGTGCCGGGCCCTTCGACGTATTGCGCGGGGACCGCCGCACCCCCGGTGAAGGGGGGCGGGACGACGGCGGTCCCCGCGAGGGACGCGGGCCGGGTCAGGACCGGGCTTACGCGTCCTAGGCGTCCATGGAGGTCCGGGAGCCGCTCCGGAGGTCCTTGGCGCCGTTCGGCGCCGGCCTGGGCGGGGAGCCGCTCCCGCCCTGCCGACACCCACTAATGTGCCGGACCCGTGTTAAGCGGGTGCTGCGCGGACGTGACGCGCTCGTACCACTTCCGCGAAGTTCACCCCGGCCGGAGCCGGAAGATCCACACGGATCCGACACTTCGAGCGAAATTCCTGCTCAGGCCCCGGACGGGGTCAGGCCCTGGTGCCGCCCTTGGCCAGGAAGGACAGCAGGTCCTGCCGGCTGACGACGCCGGTGGGCTTGCCCTCGACGAGCACGATCGCGGCGTCGGCGCGACCGAGCACGGACATCAGGTCGGCGACCGGCTCACCGGATCCGACCTGCGGCAGCGGCGACGACATGTGCTTCTCCAGCGGGTCCTCCAGGGAGGCCCGCTTGGTGAAGAGCGCATCCAGGAGCTCGCGCTCCACGACCGACCCGATGACCTCGGCGGCCATCACGTCCGGGTGACCGGCGCCGGGCTTGACGATCGGCATCTGCGAGACGCCGTACTCGCGCAGCACCTCGATGGCCTCGCCGACGGTCTCCTCCGGGTGCATGTGGACGAGCGACGGGATGGAGCCGCCCGCCTTGTCGTTCAGCACGTCGGCGACACGGGCGCTCGGGCCGGTGTCCTCCAGGAAGCCGTAGTCGGCCATCCACTCGTCGTTGAAGATCTTGCTGAGGTAGCCGCGCCCGCTGTCGGGGAGCAGCACCACGACGACGTCGTCCGGGCCGAGGCGCTCGGCGACGCGCAGCGCGGCGACCACGGCCATCCCGCAGGAGCCGCCGACGAGGAGCCCCTCCTCCTTGGCCAGCCGGCGCGTCATCTGGAAGGAGTCCTTGTCGGACACGGCGACGATCTCGTCCGCGACCGTACGGTCGTACGCGGTCGGCCAGAAGTCCTCGCCGACGCCCTCGACCAGGTAGGGCCGGCCGGAACCGCCGGAGTACACGGACCCCTCGGGGTCGGCGCCGACGACCTGCACCTTGCCGTCGCTGGCGTCCTTCAGATACCGGCCGGTACCGGAGATCGTGCCGCCGGTGCCCACACCCGCGACGAAGTGGGTGATCTTCCCCTCCGTCTGCTCCCACAGCTCGGGGCCGGTCGAGTGATAGTGCGACAGGGGGTTGTTCGGGTTGGAGTACTGGTCGGGCTTCCAGGCTCCCGGGGTCTCCCGCACCAGCCGGTCGGAGACGTTGTAGTACGAGTCCGGGTGCTCCGGGTCGACGGCGGTGGGGCAGACCACGACCTCGGCCCCGTACGCGCGCATCACGTTGATCTTGTCGGTGGAGACCTTGTCGGGGCACACGAAGATGCAGTGGTAGCCCTTCTGCTGCGCCACGATGGCGAGCCCCACACCCGTGTTCCCACTGGTCGGCTCGACGATCGTGCCGCCGGGCTTGAGGTCGCCGCTCTCCTCCGCGGCCTCGATCATGCGCATGGCGATGCGGTCCTTCACGGATCCGCCGGGGTTGAAGTATTCGACCTTCGCCAGGACGGTCGCCTGGATGCCCGCGGTGACGTTGTTGAGCCTCACCAGCGGGGTGTTGCCGACGAGACTGATCATCGAGTCGTGGAATTGCACCGTTGTCTCCGGAGCTGCGTTTTCAACAGGAATGGTCTCGTCAGCCTACGGCCCTGAGCAGCCGTTCACCCGCGGTTGAGATTGACCCACCCGCTCTTCGGGGCAAGCAGTGGTTGTACGGCTACAGGAGGTGGCGGCGACGGATGTCGAGCATGTCGAGGGCGAGGGTGGCCCGGCGGATCGCCGCCGGCGCGGCGTACGGCGGGGGCGGCGTCGGGCTGGTGGGGGCGGCGGCCGTCGGTCTGGTGCTGGCCGAGGTGCAGCTGGTGAAGCGGCATGTGGGCAACGGACACGCTCCCTACGCACCGCGCGCGGACGGTCTGTACGGGTACGACTACGCCGGCGCCTCCCCTGACGAACCCCCGCTGCGGCTGACGATGCTCGGCGACTCGACGGCCGCCGGCCAGGGAGTGCGCAGGGCCCGGCAGACGCCGGGCGCGCTGCTGTCCTCGGGACTGGCGGCGGTGGCCGAGCGGCCGGTGGAGCTGTGCAATGTGGCTCTGCCCGGCGCCCAGTCGGACGACCTGGACCGCCAGGTCGCGCTCGCCCTCACCGACACCTCCCGGCTGCCCGACGTCTGCGTGATCATGATCGGCGCGAACGACGTGACGCACCGGATGCCGCCGACACGCTCCGTACGCCATCTGTCCGCGGCGGTACGCCGGCTGCGCACGGTCGGTGCGGAGGTGATCGTCGGCACCTGTCCCGACCTGGGCACGGTCGAGCAGGTCCAGCAGCCGCTGCGCTGGCTGGCGCGGCGCGCGTCCCGTCAGCTCGCCGCCGCCCAGACGATCGGCGCGGTCGAGCAGGGCGGCCGTACGGTGTCGCTGGGCGACCTGCTGGGCCCGGAGTTCGAGGCGAACCCGCGCGAGTTGTTCGGCCCCGACCACTACCACCCCTCGGCGGAGGGGTACGCGACGGTCGCCATGGCCCTGCTGCCCACGGTCTGCGCGGCGCTCGGCCTCTGGCCGGCGGAGGAGGAGCGTCCGGACGTCTCGCGCCACGAGGGTTTCCTTCCGGTCGCCCGCGCCGCGGCGGAGGCCGCGTCCGAGCCCGGCACCGAGGTCACCGCCGCGATGCCCACCGGGCCCCGCGGCCCCTGGGCCCTGCTCAAACGCCGCCGCCGCCAACGCCTCCCGGCGACGGACCCGGCCCCGACCCCGCTCAACTGACCCCCGGCGGGGCACCGGGCGAGCGGGCGGCCCGTACCCGGGCGCGGCCGCGTGGGGGCGGGCCGTCGGGGCAGCCCGCAGCCAGGCGCGGGTACGTGAGGGCCGACCGCGCAGTTCCCCGCGCCCCTGGCTCTTTCACCCGGCCCGGCACCGAATGTCCGGCCCCGATCCGGGCAGGCCCGTAGCCGGGTGCGGCTCCGTGGGGGCGGGCCGCGCAGTTCCCCGCGCCCCTGGGGCTCTCACCCCGGCCGGCGGAAAGATTTCAGCCCCTCCGACGCTTGAGGAGCGGGGTCCGGGGCGGAGCCCCGTGGGCGGCTGCACCGACGCGGGCAACCCGTATCCGGCTGCGGCTCCGTGGGGGCGGGCCGCGCAGTTCCCTGCGCTCCTGGGGCTCTCACCCCGGCCGGCGGAAAGATTTCAGCCCCTCCGGCGCTTGAGGAGCGGGGTCCGGGGCGGAGCCCCGTGGGCGGCTGCACCGACGCGGGGGCACCTCCTCATCCCGGCCGGGAGAAACACACCCCACCCCCAAGGCGCCCCCGCCAGCAAAAAGCAAGCGCTTAGAAAAGTGCGGCCGGTGTCACACACCCAGACCGGTGACCTCGACGGTACGTACGGGTAACTTCCCAGACAGCCCTGCACACTTCCCGTACGCCAATGGAGCCGTGATGCCCGAAGCCGTGATCGTCTCAGCCACCCGCTCCCCGATCGGCCGCGCCTTCAAGGGCTCCCTGAAGGATGTGCGCCCCGACGACCTGACCGCCACGATCATCCAGGCCGCCCTCGCCAAGGTCCCCGAGCTCGACCCGAAGCTCATCGACGACCTGATGCTCGGCTGCGGCCTCCCCGGCGGCGAGCAGGGCCACAACCTCGGCCGCATCGTGGCCGTGCAGATGGGCATGGACCACCTCCCGGGCTGCACGATCACCCGTTACTGTTCCTCGTCCCTCCAGACCTCCCGCATGGCCCTGCACGCAATCAAGGCCGGCGAGGGCGACGTCTTCATCTCGGCGGGTGTCGAGATGGTGTCCCGGTCGATCAAGGGCACCTCCGACGGGATGCCCGACACCCACAACCCCCTCTTCGCCGACGCCGAGGCCCGCACCCTCGAGGTCGCGCAGTCGGAGGGTTCGACCTGGCACGACCCGCGCGAGGACGGCCTGATCCCGGACGCGTACATCGCGATGGGCCAGACCGCCGAGAACCTGGCCCGCCTCAAGGGCGTCACCCGCCAGGACATGGACGAGTTCGGCGTGCGCTCGCAGAACCTCGCCGAGGAAGCCATCAAGAACGGCTTCTGGGCGCGCGAGATCACCCCGGTCACGACCCCGGACGGCACGGTCGTCAGCACGGACGACGGCCCCCGCGCGGGCGTGACCCTGGAGGGCGTCCAGGGCCTCAAGCCGGTCTTCCGCCCCGACGGCCTGGTCACCGCGGCCAACTGCTGCCCGCTGAACGACGGCGCCGCCGCCCTCGTGATCATGTCCGACACGAAGGCCCGCGAGCTCGGCCTGACCCCGCTCGCCCGCATCGTCTCGACCGGCGTCACCGGCCTCTCCCCCGAGATCATGGGCCTCGGCCCGGTGGAGGCCAGCAAGCAGGCGCTCAGCCGCGCCGGCCTCACCGTCGACGACATCGACCTGTTCGAGATCAACGAGGCCTTCGCCGCCCAGGTGATCCCGAGCGCCCGCGACCTGGGCATCCCGCTGGACAAGCTGAACGTGAACGGCGGCGCCATCGCCGTCGGCCACCCCTTCGGCATGACCGGCGCCCGCATCACCGGCACCCTCATCAACAGCCTCCAGTTCCACGACAAGCAGTTCGGCCTGGAGACCATGTGCGTCGGCGGCGGCCAGGGCATGGCGATGGTCATCGAGCGTCTCAGCTGACAGTCATGACCCGTTACCGTGACGGGATTTGAACCCAGCGTGAACGAATCGGCCCAGAAGCCCGGAACCACCGGGCCTCTGGGCCGATTTGTGATCCAATCCCTTCCAAGATGTGACCTATGTCCCCTCGGATGGGCATTCCCGCAGGTCAGGTGCGTGCACGGTTAAACCTGAGGGCCAAAGTCCTGTCCTATTCGTGACGTTACGCACTGACAGTTTGGTGGTTCGCCCTTCAAGCTGATGTAGGAAGTCGGGGGCCGACTTTGAACCGGGAGTACGTCAGTGAGCGCCATGTCTATTGCTCTGCTGCTCGCCACAGCCGCCACAGCGGCCGTGGGCGTCGCCGTTCTGCACACCCTGCGGGGTCTGCGCCGGCAGGTCGCAGCCCTGCACAGCGAACTCGTCGCGAGCCGCGCCGACGCGGCGCGGGGCCTCGTGCCCGCGGCGCGCGGATCCGCCGACGCGGACGAGATACGCACGGCCGTGGCCGACGCGCTGGCCGAGGAGCGGGAGCGGGAGCTCGCCGAGGCGCGGGCCTTCTGGGCCGCCCAGGAGGCGCGTGACGCCTCCGACGCGCCGTCGCTGCTCGGACTGCCGGACACCGAGCTGTTCCTGCCGCGCCACTCGGACTTCGTGGGCCTGGACCACCTGGAGCCGGTGGCCGAGACCGGTACGGACCTCGAGGAGTTCCTCCAGACCGGTACCGCCGGCGACTCCCCGGAACTCGCCGCGGCCCGCCGCCGTCACCCCTCGCACCCCGACTTCGTCCCGGCCCAGTCACCGGTGGTCAACGACCACGAACGCACGGTGGCCCGCCTGGAGGAGCTCGCCGAGTCCGGTACGGAACTGGCGGACGTCCGCCCCGGCCCGCTCGGCACCCTCGACGTCTACGTCTTCGCCGACGGCACGACCCTGTGCATGACCCCCGGCCACCGTGAGACCGCGCAGCGGCTCGCCGCCGCCCTGACGGCGGGAGAGGCCCCGGTCCTGCTCGGCGGCTCCGGCGTCTCGGGCGCGTACGCCCTGACCTTCTCGTTCGGCGAGGAGAGCGTCTACATCCTGGCGGACCGCGTCATAGCGTCGCTGTAGCGTCCGCCCCGAGGGGGACCGCACGACATCCCGCGCGCCGGAGTCGGCCGAGAGGATCAGACCCCGGCGCGTTTCTGTGCCTCGGCCACGAGCGTGACCGCTTCCGCCAGTTCCTCCTCGTTCTTCAGTACGAGGGCCAAGTCGTGTGCGGCGACCGTGATTTGGTCGGCGGCGGCGAACATCCCGGCGTCGGGCATCTCCCGGGGCTCCCCCGACGGGTCCTCGACCCGCTGGGCGCGCAGCGCGAACTCCCTGGCCAGCCCCAGCGCCTCCGCCGCGGCACTGCGTTGCAGGCGGCTCTGCGGGGCGGCCCGCAACCGGTCGGCGAAGTGGTCCACGGCTCGGGTCAACGGCGTCGTATCCAGCACGCCGCGAGACTACGCGCAGCGGCGGGACTGTTGCCAACAACCCAACCCTCAGGCACGGTGGCGTGAAGGACCGGCTTACATCCCCTTTGCGTTCGGAGGCGCCGATGTCCCAAGTCTTCTCCGCGGAGACCCATCGCAACCTGCTCGCCCGCATCCCCCATTGCACCGGTCGTGAGATCTCCGACTGGCTTCGCACCGTCGAGGAAGGCCCCGCCCTCTTCCGTTTCGAGGAGAAGGTCAGCTGGCTCCGCGCCGAGCACGACCTCGCGTACGGCCACGCCAAGGCGATCATTCACGAGTACGACCTGAGGAGGGCCGCGCGCAAACTGCTGTGAGCGCGCACCACCGAGACGACCGGTATCCGACGACGACCCGGCACCCCATGACGAAGGGCCCGCGAACTGGTGGTTCGCGGGCCCTTCAGGTCACCTGACGGCCTGTCCGGCCGCCGGTGTCACTAGTCTCTGCCGCTGAAGATGGCGACCAGCCGCAGCATCTCGACGTAGATCCACACGAGGGTCATGGTCAGGCCGAACGCGGCCAGCCATGCCTCTTCCTTCGGCGCACCGTAGGTGATGCCGTCCTCGATCTGCTTGAAGTCGAGGGTCAGGAAGAACGCGCCGATCAGGATCGCGAGGATGCCGACGATCGCGCCCAGCGGGCCGCTGCTGCGCAGTCCGCCGTCCGGGGCGACACCGAAGACGACCAGCAGCAGGTTCACCGCCATGACGGCGACGAAGGCGATGGCGATGGTCAGGCCGATGCGCGCGTACCGGGCGGTGACCCGGATCCAGCCCGCCTTGTAGACGAGCAGGGTGGCACCGGTGACCGCCATGGTGCCGAGCACGGCCTGGAAGGGCGCGCCGTTCCACTGCGTGTTGTACATCTCGCTGATGACACCGAGGAAGACGCCCTCGAAGGCGGCGTACCCGATGATCAGCGCGGGCGTGGCGGTGCGCTTGAAGGACTGCACCATCGCGAGCACGAAGGCGACCAGCCCGGAGCCGATGGCCAGGCCGTAGCTCGTGCTGGAGACCGGCAGCAGCGCCCAGGCCAGGACGGCGCCGACGACGACGGTGCCGAGCGTCATGGCCGAACGCATGACGACGTCGTCCATCGTCATACGGCCGGTGGTGACCGGGGCCTGCGGCGGAGCGCCCTGCTGGAGGCCCTGCTGTGCGTAGGGGTTCTGCGCGTAGGGGTTGCCGCCCTGCTGGGCGTACGGGTTCCCCTGCGTGCCGACAGCGGGTCCCCCGGCCTGCGGCGCCGCGTTGAAGCCCGCGTAGCCGTTGTCGCGGCTGAACCCCCGTCGCGAGAAGACCGGGTTACTGCTCCTCATTTCACTCCTCCATGGCCACCCTCGTAGCCTTGGCTCAAGAGTAATAGGTAGGCAAAGGGATGACCCTAGTGCTTGGGGAGGATCTTTCCCTCGTTGTGCCACCGTACGCGTGTGTCCCCTGGCACGCCCGTACTGGTACGAAGCCGTGACACCGGCTTCGGGAAAACGGCTTCACGGGGCACATGCCCTCTCAAGCCGCCTTGATCACCCGCTATTCCCGTTGTTCGCCGAGAGGAAAGCCCGTGTACCCCTCCGCGAGGTCCGCCGCGGCCGCGCGTGAGCTCGCGATCCGCTCCAGGCGGGCCCGCTGGACGCGGTCCTCGAAGGGGGTCGCGGCGGGGTCGCGGTGCAGCAGGGCTGTCATGTCGTACGAGAACCGCTCGGCCTGCCAGACCCGGCGCAGACAGGTCTCGGAGTAGGCGTCGAGCCGCTCCGCCGATCCGGTGTCCCTGAGGTGGATCAGGGCGCGGGCGAAGGTGACGACGTCGCCGACGGCGAGGTTGAGACCCTTGGCGCCGGTCGGCGGCACGATGTGGGCGGCGTCCCCGGCGAGGAAGAGCCGGCCGTGCCGCATCGGCTCGTGGACGTAACTCCTCATGGGTGTCACGGACTTGGAGGTGACGGGGCCGCGCCGCAGCCGCCAGTCGCCGGTGGTCTCCAGACGCCGTTCCAGCTCGTCCCAGATCGCCTCGTCGCTCCACTCCCCCGCGTCCGTGCCCTCGGGCACCTGGAGGTAGAGGCGGGAGACGCTGGGCGAACGCATGCTGAGCAGGGCGAAGCCGCGGTCGTGACGGGCGTAGACGAGCTCGTCGTGCGAGGGCGCGACGTCGGCGAGGATGCCGAGCCAGCCGAAGGGGTAGGAGCGTTCGAAGGTGCGGGAGAGCGCGGCGGGCACGGCCTGGCGGGCGACGCCCCGGAAGCCGTCGCAGCCGACGACGTAGTCGCACTCCAGCACGTCCTCGCGCCCCTGGTGCCGGAACCGCACCCGGGGCCGGTCGCTCTCGGCCCCCTCGACGGCCAGCGCCTCGGCCTCGAAGAGCAGCGGCCCGCCCTCCGCGATCTGGAGCGCGACGAGGTCCTTGCACACCTCGGTCTGCGCGTACACCATCACCGAGCGCCCGCCGGTGAGCGCCGGGAAGTCGATCCGCTGCCGCTTCCCCTCGTACCGCAGCTCGATCCCGTCGTGCCGCAGCCCCTCCCGGTCCATCCGCTCGCCGGCCCCGGCGGCCCGCAGCACGTCCACGGTCCCCTGTTCCAGGATCCCGGCCCGCTGCCGCTGCTCCACATAGGCCCGGTCCCGGCTCTCCAGGACCACGGACTCGATCCCGGCACGGTGCAGCAGCCGGGCCAGCAGCAACCCGGCGGGCCCGGCTCCGACGATCCCGACGGTGGTCCGCATCGGCATACCCGCACCTTCTCTCGCTGTTCGCGAAGTGAACTTTCCTTCACCTCATTGCGAGTCTCCGCCGCCCCGGAACCGATGTCAACGGGCGCCGGGCCTACCGGCATGGTGGGGTCGGTGCTGAACGCGGTACGCGAGCCTCGCCGGCCGACCCGCCCGCAAGGGCGCGGCGGAACGAGGCGGGACAGCCTCGGGAAGCTCGTCACGAACGGAAGGGTGCGAGCCGCGCGGGGATGAGGGACCGCGACCCGAAGGGTTACGAGGCGCCACGGATGCTTGCGGGAAAGCCTCACCCGAGGGTCACCGGGTGAGGCCGCGTGCCCGGAACCGGACTTGAACCGGTACGCCCGCGAGGGGCAGCGAGGTTTAAGCTCGCCGTGTCTGCATTCCACCATCCGGGCAGATCATGGGCTCCGCATCGAGGTTCCGAGCCTATCGGGGCGCATCACCCGAACAGCGGGCGCGCGTACCGATGTTGTCTTATTTTATTGATGTCTGAGGGTGCATCAGTACACCGCACAGGCCGTCAGCACTTGCCAACAGCCTCCCGGACGCGCTGAGCACCCGTACGCGGATTGACGGAATTTCACCGTCCGAACGCGATCACGACGAACCCCTGACGAGGTCCCGGGCCGGCCGCCGGGCGCGCGACCGTGCGCCGAGCGCCCCCCGGGCCCGACCCGGACCGCTCTCGGGGAGCTCCGTCATCCCCAGGTATGACGCGACCGCTCCCGGTCCGACCCCAGGCTGCCTCCGGAACCGGAACAGGGGGTGACTACATCCCGCGGATCGGCACGGACGATGGAACACGTCCCCAGCAACGTCATCGACGTCGTCGTACCGACAGGAGCACCCTTCCGTGACCACCACTCCCCTCGCCGGCACAAGCACCGCGGTCGCAGCCCGCGCCACGGAACTGTCGAAGGTCTACGGGCAGGGCGAGACCCAGGTGGTCGCGCTCGACCGGGTCACCGTCGACTTCCGGCAGGCCGAGTTCACCGCGATCATGGGTCCCTCGGGATCGGGCAAGTCCACGCTGATGCACTGCGTGGCCGGACTGGACACCTTCTCCTCCGGCTCGGTGCGCATCGGCGACACCGAACTCGGCTCCCTGAAGGACAAGCAGCTCACCAAGCTGCGCCGGGACAAGATCGGCTTCATCTTCCAGGCGTTCAACCTGCTGCCGACGCTGACGGCCCTGGAGAACATCACCCTCCCGATGGACATCGCGGGCCGCAGGCCCGACAAGGAGTGGCTGGACAGCGTCATCAAGATGATCGGCCTCGCCGACCGCCTGGGCCACCGCCCCTCCCAGCTCTCCGGCGGCCAGCAGCAGCGCGTCGCCGTCGCCCGTGCCCTCGCCTCCCGCCCCGAGATCATCTTCGGCGACGAACCGACCGGGAACCTCGACTCGCGCTCGGGCGCGGAGGTCCTCGGCTTCCTGCGCAACTCCGTACGCGAGCTGGGCCAGACCGTGGTGATGGTGACGCACGACCCGGTGGCCGCCGCCTACGCGGACCGCGTCGTCTTCCTCGCCGACGGACGGATCGTCGACGAGGTGTACGAGCCGACCGCGGACTCGGTACTGGACCTCATGCGGAACCTTCCCGGGGGAAACCCCCGGACCCCCGAGTCCGACGGCAGGAACCGCACGAGCTGACGCGGGCCGAGCCCTCCCGCCGCTCCCCCACTCCTCGTACACCTGGACTGAGACAGACCATGCTCCGTACCGCCTTGCGCAACGTGTTCGCGCACAAGGCCAGGCTCCTGATGACCGTGCTCGCCGTCCTGCTCGGCGTCGCCTTCGTCTCGGGGACCCTGGTCTTCACCAACACCATCTCGGACGCCTACCAGAAGAGCTCCGCCAAGGGCTTCGACCAGGTCGACGTCGCCATTCGCCCCAAGAGCGCGGCGGACACGGACGACACCCTCGGCAGGAGGCACGACCTGACACGGCCCCTGCTCGACAAGGCGGCCGGAGTACCGGGAGCGGCCTCCGCGATCGGTGTGGTCAACGGCTTCACCGCCATCGCCGGCAAGGACGGCAAACTCATCGGCGGCGGCTTCCAGTCGCAGGGCGGCAACTACTGGAGCGACAACGACCCCCGCTATCCCCTGACGGCCGGGCACGCACCGCACGGCACCGGCGAGATCGCGATGGACGCCGAGACCGCGAGGCGGGCCGGCTACAAGGTCGGCGACACCGTACGCCTCTCGGTCGACGGCCCCGTCCTCAAGCCCGTCGTGGCCGGCATCTTCCGCACGGACGACGGCAACGTGGCCGCCGGCGGCAGCCTCGCCCTGTTCGACACGGCGACCGCACAGCGGCTGTTCCACTCGTCCGGCACCTACGACGAGATCGACGTGAAGGCCGCGCCGGGCACCAGCCAGAGCGCGCTGCGCGAGGCGCTCGACGCCGTCGTACCGAAGGACGTCGCCTCCACCGTCACCGGCCGGCAGCTCGCCGACGACCAGGCCGAGCAGATCTCCGCGGCGATGAGCGGCATGAAGACGGGCCTGCTGGTCTTCGCCGGGATCGCGCTGTTCGTCGGCACGTTCATCATCGCCAACACCTTCACCATGCTGGTCGCCCAGCGCACCAAGGAGCTGGCGCTGCTGCGCGCCGTCGGCGCCTCCCGCCGCCAGGTCACCCGGTCGGTGCTGATCGAGGCCTTCGTGGTCGGCGCGGTGGCGGCCGTCGGCGGGCTCGCCGCGGGCATCGGCATCGGCGCCGCGATGCGCTCCCTGATGGGCACGCTCGGCGCCACGGTCCCGGACGGCCCGCTGGTCGTCTCGCCCGGCACCGTCGCCACGGCGCTGCTCGTCGGCGTCCTCATCACGATGCTGGCCGCGTGGCTGCCGGGCCGCCGCGCCGCGAAGATCCCGCCGGTCGCCGCGATGAGCAGCGTCCACGCGAAGGCGACGACGAAGTCCCTGGTCCTGCGGAACACGGTCGGCGCCCTGCTCGCCGCCGCGGGTGTCGCCGTGGTCCTCTACGCCACGACGATGGACGGCTCCGACGGCCAGGCCCCGATGGGGCTCGGCGCGGTGCTGCTCATCATCGGCGTCTTCGTCCTCACCCCGCTGCTCTCCCGCCCGCTGATCGCCGCGGCGGCCCCGGTCCTGCGGGTCTTCGGGATCTCCGGCAAGCTGGCCCGGCAGAACTCGTTGCGCAATCCGCGCCGTACGGCCGCCACCGCCTCGGCGCTGATGATCGGTCTCACGCTGATCACCGGCATGACGGTGATGGCGGGCAGCCTGCAGAAGTCGATCGACAAGATGGCCAGTTCGGCGATCAGGGCGGACTACGTCGTGTCGATGGCGAACGGCAACTCCCTCTCCCCGGACATCGAGAAGAAGCTCGCCGCGGTCGACGGCGTCACCGACACCAGCCCGCTGCGCAACGCGCCCTCCCGCATCGACCGGCAGACGGAGTTCCTGACCGGCGTCAAGGGCGCGGCCATCGGCAAGCTCACCGATCTCGACGTCACCGACGGCTCCTTCGAGGTCGGCGGCACCGGGGTCGTGGTCGACTCGGACACGGCCGGGTCCCACGGCTGGAAGGCCGGTTCCCGCTTCCAGGTCTCCTACGAGGACGGCGCGAAGGAGAGCCTGACCGTCGCCGGGGTGTACGAGGCCAACGAGATGATCCGGGGCATCATCCTCGACAACGCCACGCTCTCCCCGCACCAGCGCGGCGCCTCCGACATGCAGGTCATGGTGAAGACGGCGGGCGGCGCCTCGGCCGCGGTCAAGGACCGGCTGGAGAAGGCGCTCGGCGACAACCCCGCCGTCAAGGTCCAGGACAAGAAGGACATCTCCGACGGCATCGCGCAGATGTTCACACTGATGCTGAACATGCTCTACGGCCTGCTGGCGATGGCGGTGATCGTCGCCGTCCTCGGCGTCATCAACACCCTCGCGATGTCGGTCTTCGAGCGCTCGCAGGAGATCGGGATGCTCCGCGCGATCGGCCTGGACCGCAAGGGCATCAAGCGGATGGTCCGTCTGGAGTCCCTGGTCATCTCGCTCTTCGGCGGCGTCCTCGGCATCGGTCTCGGCGTGTTCTTCGGCTGGGCGGCCGGCCAGTTGCTGGGCAGCAGGATGTCGACGTACGAACTGGTCCTGCCCTGGGGCCGGATGGCGGTCTTCCTCCTGCTCGCGGCGACGGTCGGCGTCCTGGCGGCGCTCTGGCCGGCACGCCGGGCGGCCCGTCTGAACATGCTGACGGCGATCAAGTCCGAGTAGCCGGCACGGCGAACGGGCCGGAGCGACGGCCCCGGAGAAACAGGGGGAGGGGGCCCGATCCGGACGGATCGGGCCCCCTCCCCCGCGTCGCGCCGCCGCTCCGTACGTCAGTTCCAGGTCCTCGCCCGCAGCGGCATCCCGGACGGGCCCGCCCCGCCCCGGGTCTTCACCGCCAGGACCTGGTTGACGCCGATCTGGTTGCGTTCGAAGGCGACCGCGCTGGCCGCCATGTACAGGCGCCAGACACGGGCCCGGCCGACACCGGTCAGCCGGACGGCACGGGACCACCCGGCCTCCAGATTGGCGACCCAGCGGCGCAGGGTGAGCGCGTAGTGCTCGCGCAGGGCCTCGACGTCACGCACCTCGAACCCGGCCCGTTCGAGCTGGGTCACGGTCGTCCCGACGGGGGCGAGTTCGCCGTCGGGGAACACATAGGCGTCGATGAACGGGTCGACGGCGTACGACGATTCGTCGCGCTGCGGGCGCCGGGCGATCTGGTGGTTGAGCAGCCGCCCGCCGGGGACGAGGAGGCCGCCGAGCACCTCGGCGTACTCCAGGTAGCGCTCGGCGCCGACGTGTTCGGCCATGCCGATGGAGGAGATCGCGTCGTAGGGCCCGTCGGTGACGTCCCGGTAGTCCTGAACCCTGATCTCCACCCGGTCGGTCAGGCCCTCTTCCGCGACCCGTTTACGGGCGTACGCGGCCTGTTCCTGCGACAGCGTCACCCCGACCACCCGTACGCCGTGGTCGCGGGCGGCGTGCACGGCCATCGAGCCCCAGCCGCAGCCGACGTCGAGGAGCCGCTGACCGGGCTTCAGAGCCAGCTTCCGGGCGACGAGTTCGAGCTTGTCGCGCTGCGCCTCCTCCAGGGTGCCGCCCTCCTCCCAGTAGGCGCACGAGTAGACCATGGACGAGCCGAGGACGATCTCGTAGAAGTCGTTGCCGACGTCGTAGTGGTGGCTGATGGCGCTCCGGTCGCTGCGCCTGGTGTGCAGGTGGCGGCGCCGGCGCACCTCCTCGGCGGGCGGGGCGGGCGGCAGCGGCAGCCCGGCCATCCTCACCAGCCCGCGGGCCGCGGCGCGCACCTCGGGGTCACGCAGCGCCGCCCCGAGCCCTCGCGCGTCCTCGGGGCGCTCCCACACGAGCCCGGAGATCAGGTCCAGGGCGGTGTACAGGTCCCCCTCGACGCCGAGGTCACCCGAGACCCAGGCGCGGGCGAGTCCCAACTCGCCCGGCTTCCACAGCAGTCGGCGCAGGGCCCGCCGGTTGCGGACGACGAGCGCCGGAGCCGCGGGCGGACCCGCTTCCGAACCGTCCCAGGCGCGCACGCGCAACGGGAGCGGGACTCCCAGCAACTGTTCGACAAGGCCTTTGAGACGCGGCGCGGCGTCCTGCATGGCGTACACCTCCGAGACAGCACTCCCGAACGCTCCGACACCACGTAAACATCTACCCCGTCAGCGGGCAGTCCCGCTTCCACGACACAGATTCGCAAAATGTGTGTACGCACCACACTTTGAACGCCGCGCCCACCTCGGCGGGCACGGCGCGCCGCCTGGGCCGGGGAACGCCGAAGGGGCCGCCCGCACCACGGATGGCGGGCGGCCCCTTCGGGGCGTTCGGTGACCGGAGGTCAGGAGGCCTTGGCCTTCTCCTCGGTCTTGACGGCGGGCGCCGGCGCGGCCGGAGCCGGCTTGGCAGCCTCGTAGAACTCCTCGCGCGGAGTCTCCATGGCGCCCAGGGAGACGACCTCGCGCTTGAGGAACATCGCGAGCGTCCAGTCCGCGAAGACGCGGATCTTGCGGTTCCAGGTCGGCATGGCGAGACCGTGGTAGCCGCGGTGCATGTACCAGGCGAGACGGCCCTTGAGCTTGATCTTCATCTTGCCCATGACGATCATCGCGACGCCCTTGTGCAGACCGAGACCGGCCACGGCGCCCTTGTTGGCGTGCGAGTACTCCTTCTGCGGGAAGCCCCGCATACCGGAGATCACGTTGTCGCCGAGGATCTTGGCCTGACGCAGCGCGTGCTGCGCGTTCGGCGGGCACCAGGCGTTCTCGACACCGGCCTTGCGGGCGGCGACGTCCGGCACCTGGGCGTTGTCGCCCGCGGCCCAGATGTAGTCCGTGCCCTGCACCTGGAGGGTGGTCTGGGTGTCCACGTGGCCACGCGGGCCGAGCGGCAGACCGAAGCGGGAGAGAACGGGGTTCGGCTTGACGCCGGCCGTCCAGACGATCGTGTTGGAGTCGACCTCGAGGCCGTTCTTCAGCACGACGTGGCCGTCGACGCAGGAGTCCATCGAGGTGGAGAGGTAGATCTCCACGCCGCGGCTCTCCAGGTGCTCCTTGCCGTACTGGCCGAGCTTGGGGCCGACCTCGGGAAGGATCTTGTCCGCGGCGTCGACGAGGATGAAGCGCATGTCCTCGCGGGACACGCTGCTGTAGTACTTGGCCGCGTCGCGGGCCATGTCCTCGACTTCACCGATGGTCTCGGCGCCGGCGAAGCCGCCACCCACGAAGACGAAGGTCAGCGCCTTGCGGCGGACGTCCTCGTCCGTGGTGGAGTCGGCCTTGTCGAGCTGCTCGAGGACGTGGTTGCGCAGGCCGATGGCCTCCTCGATGCCCTTCATGCCGATGCCCTGTTCGGCGAGGCCGGGGATCGGGAAGGTGCGGGAGACCGCGCCCATCGCGATGACGAGGTAGTCGAAAGGCAGCTCGTACGCCTCGCCCACGAGCGGGGCGACCGTGGCGACCTTGCGGTCCTGGTCGATGGTGGTGACCCGGCCGGTGAGGACCTCCGCCTTGGGAAGTACACGCCGCAGCGGGACGACGACGTGCCGCGGGGAGATGCTGCCGGCGGCTGCTTCGGGGAGGAAGGGCTGGTAGGTCATGTACGACCGGGGGTCGACGACCGTGACGGTCGCCTCTCCGTAGCGCATCTGCTTGAGGATGCGCCGAGCTGCGTACAGGCCTACGTACCCACCGCCTACTACGAGGATCCTGGGACGCTCCGTGGTGCTCATGCCATCGAGTATCCACCTGCTTCCGGGGGGTCGCTCGTGCGCCCCTTCACAAGCTTGGGCAGGGGCTCTGCTACACTCCGCCGCCCTCGCGATCGAGGTCATGGCGGCAGGGGTGGACCGCCGTACGGTTCGTACCGTTGTCAACACCGCGTGAGCTGCGGCCCAACCCGTTCGGCCCAGCAGACCACACCTGTGTTTCACCGCCCGGAAACGCTGTCGCAACGCTTCACCGAGCATGCTGCCGGACCGGTCCGGCCCCGCGGAAGGGCCCAAGCGGCCCTCTTGTCGCCCAGCAGGGCCTTTTTCCTTGTGAAGAACTTCACGAACTTTCCCGGCCAGGACTCGCCGGAGGGGTTCCAGGACCCCCGAGGGCACGCTCATACGTTATCCGAGGCGCTCAGCCGAGGCTACCGATCAGTAGCAAAGGAGACCAGTGCCACGCCCCGGCGGTCCCGCCGGACAACCCGCGCGGCGCTGCCGGACAAGGCGTCCAGGAGCCCTGTGCCGCCGCTGGAGGACGCGACGGCCCCGGCCCCCCGGAAAGGGGGCCGGGGCCGCCTCACGCCCGTTCTCGGCGCGTCACCGCGCGTCAGTCGCCCTGCCTGCCGGCTTCGGCGTCCTCGGCCACCTTGAAGGCGATGCCGTCGAGGATGTCGTGCTCGCTGACCACGACCTCCTCCGCCCCGGTCCGCTCCATGATCGAGAGCAGGACGAGGGCCCCGGCGCCGATCACGTCCACCCGGCCCGGGTGCATCGAGGGAACGGCTGCGCGCTCGGCGTGCGTGGAGCGCAGCAGCCACTCGGTGATCTCGCGGACGCGGTCGAGGGAGACCCGGGAGTGGTGGATCCGCTCGGAGTCGTACTCGTCGAGGTCCAGCGCGATCGCCGCGATCGTGGTGACCGAGCCGGCCAGCCCCACCAGGGTGCGCGCCTCACGCAGCGGGACCGTCTCCTCGACGAGGTCGAGGGCGGCCTCGATGTCCGCGCGCATGGCCGCGACCTGTTCCGCCGTGGGCGGATCGGTCACGGCACCGTCGCGGACGAGGTGACGTTCCGTCATCCGTACGCAGCCGATGTCCACGGAGCGGGCCGCGCGCACCCGGTCGGCGCCGACGACGAACTCGGTCGAGCCGCCGCCGATGTCCACGACCAGGTAGGGCGTGGCGAGGTCGTCGCGCCCGGCCAGCTCCTTGGTCGCGCCGGTGAAGGAGAACTCGGCCTCCTGGTCCCCGGTGATGACCTCCGGCTCGACGCCGAGGATGTCCAGCACCCCGCGCACGAACTCGTCCCGGTTCTCGGCGTCCCGGGAGGCCGAGGTGGCGACGAAGCGCAGCCGCTCGGCGCCGTGCTCCTTGATGGCCTCCGCGTACGCGCGGCAGGCGGCGAAGGTCCGCTCCAGCGCCTCGGGGGCGAGCCGGCCGGTGCGGTCGACGCCCTGGCCCAGCCGGACGATGGTCATCCGCCGGTCCAGGTCGGCGAGTTCGCCCGTCCGCGGGTCCGCGTCGGCCACCAGGAGCCGGATGGAGTTCGTACCGCAGTCGACGGCGGCGACGCGGGTCACCGGCCGTCCTCGTCGGACGCGGCGGACCCACCCGGCGCGCCGGGTTCACCCGACTCGACGGGCTTGAGGCCGAAGTGGCCGGCGTCGGCACCCTCTCCGGCCGTCTCCACCTGCCACCCCTCACCGGCCGGCGGTCCGGCCTGGGTGACGCACGCGCCCTTGCGCCACCACTCGGGCAGCATCGCGATGGCCTCGTCGCCGAGCGGGTTGACGCCCGGCCCGGCGGCCAGCGAGTGCGCCACCAGGACGTGCAGGCACTTCACCCGGTCCGGCATGCCGCCCGCGCTCGGGAAGCCCTCCAGGACCTCGATGGCGTCACGGCGCGCGATGTAGTCCTCGTGGGCGGCGCGGTAGGCCGCGGCGAGCTCGGGGTCGGTGGCCAGCCGTTCGGTCATCTCCTTCATGACCCCGTTGGCCTCCAGCGTCCCGATCGCGGACGCGGCCCGCGGGCACGTCAGGTAGTACGTGGTCGGGAACGGCGTCCCGTCGGGGAGGCGGGGCGCCGTCTCCACCACGTCCGGCTGGCCGCAGGGGCAGCGGTGCACGATCGCGCGCAGCCCGCGCGGCGGCCGTCCGAGCTGCTGCTTGAAGGCCTCGACGTCGGCGTCGGTGGGCTCGGTGCGCGGGGTGGTGGGCGGTGGCGTTTCCATGCCGTGAGTCACGTGTCTTTCTGGTCAGTTCATGGGGCGTCAGCGGTCGGCGGCGTCGGATTTGTCCACGCCGTCCCACACATTGGTGTACCAGGGGCGGTCGGCGGCGCCCCGCTCGGCACGGGACTGCTTCGCGGCGTCCGGGTCGATCACGACGTACCCGGTCTCGCCCGGCATCACATAGTGCAGCCGCTGCCGGATCTGCTGCTTGGCGTACGCGTCGTCCTGCCAGCGTGCCTTGAGGTCGCGCAGCTGCTCGACCCGTTGCCGGGCCTGCTCCCGCTGCCGCTCCACGTCGCCGATCTGGGCGCGCTGGGAGACGTACTGCCGCATCGGGTAGGCGAGGGCGACGATCAGGGAGCACAGGACCATGGCGAGCAGCGCGGCCCGGCCGGTCAGCCGGGAGCGGCGCGCCTGCCGCTTGGTCTGGGAGCGGTAGACCCTGGCCGCCGTCTGCTCGCCGAGCAGCTTCAGCCTGGTCGAGGTGGAGAACCGGTCCCGGTCCTTCACGGCCATGAGTCCCGCCTCCCCAGTACCGGCCCGCCGTGCGGGCCCGTCACGTGCGTACGTCCCCGCACACGGTACGGGACCGGGTACGGGGACGTACGGAGGACGCTGCCTGAGCCGTGCGGGGCTCAGCCCTTGAAGCGCGGGAAGGCGCTGCGGCCGGCGTAGACCGCGGCGTCGTCGAGGATCTCCTCGATGCGCAGGAGCTGGTTGTACTTGGCGACACGGTCCGAGCGGGCCGGGGCGCCGGTCTTGATCTGACCGCAGTTCACGGCGACCGCGAGGTCGGCGATGGTGACGTCCTCGGTCTCGCCGGAGCGGTGGGACATCATGCACTTGAAGCCGTTGCGCTGGGCCAGCTCGACGGCGTCCAGGGTCTCGGTCAGCGAGCCGATCTGGTTGACCTTGACGAGCAGGGCGTTGGCGGAGCCCTCCTCGATGCCGCGGGCCAGGCGCTCCGGGTTGGTGACGAAGAGGTCGTCGCCGACGATCTGGACCTTGTCGCCCAGCTGGTCGGTGATGATCTTCCAGCCGTCCCAGTCGTCCTCGAACAGCGGGTCCTCGATGGAGACGAGCGGGTACGCCGCGACGAGCTCGGCGTAGTACTCGGTCATCTCGGCGGCGGAGCGCTCCTTGCCCTCGAAGGTGTAGACGCCGTCCTTGTAGAACTCGGAGGCGGCGACGTCGAGGGCGAGGGCGATCTGCTCGCCGGGGGTGTAGCCGGCCTCCTTGATGGCCTCGAGGATGAGGTCGAGGGCGGCGCGGTTCGACTCCAGGTTCGGGGCGAAGCCGCCCTCGTCGCCGAGGCCGGTGGACAGGCCCTTGGTCTTCAGCACCTTCTTGAGGGTGTGGTAGACCTCGGCGCCCCAGCGCAGGGCCTCGGAGAAGGACTCCGCGCCGATCGGGGCGATCATGAACTCCTGGATGTCCACGTTCGAGTCGGCGTGCGACCCGCCGTTCAGGATGTTCATCATCGGAACGGGCAGCAGGTGCGCGTTCGGGCCGCCCAGGTAGCGGAAGAGCGGCAGGTCGGACGCCTCGGAGGCGGCGTGCGCGACGGCGAGCGAGACGCCGAGGATGGCGTTGGCGCCGAGCGAGCCCTTGTTGTCGGTGGCGTCCAGGTCGAACATGGCCTGGTCGATCAGGCGCTGCTCGGTGGCGTCGTAGCCGACGAGCTCCGGGCCGATCTGCTCGATGACGGCGAGGACGGCCTTCTCGACACCCTTGCCGTGGTAGCGGTTGGGGTCACCGTCGCGAAGCTCGATGGCCTCGAAGGCTCCGGTGGAGGCGCCGGACGGAACGGCGGCACGACCCGTGCTGCCGTCGTCGAGGCCGACCTCGACCTCGACCGTGGGGTTGCCTCGGGAGTCCAGGATTTCCCGGGCTACGACGACGTCGATGGACGGCACGAGCATCTCCTTATTGGGATGTGACGCGGGTAAGCAGGACTTGGCAGCCCTGCGGGATGAGCCTAACCGGCTCACGGGGATCGGCCAGCCGATCGACCACCCCTTGAGCGGAACTGAGCGTACATATTGTTCCTGAACGGAACAAAAAAAGAAATGAAAAACCCCGCTCCGGCGCGTGCGGGGGAACACGCACCGGAGCGGGGAGCCCGTGGGGACGGGGACCCTCACCGGGCCTTTCCCAAAAAGGCCCGGTTCGGGAGGGGAGCTGTCGTCCGGCTCGGACGCGGGCCGGAATCCGGCCCGGAAGACACCCGCGCGCCGTCCGAGAGGTGGCCGCCCTCCGCCGAAGGCGACCACACGGCACCGGCGCGCCGCGGTACTCAGCGCAGGTGCAGCTGCTGGCCCGGGTAGATGAAGTCGGCGTCGGCGACGATGTCCTTGTTCAGCTTGAACAGCTTCTGCCAGCCGCCCTTGACGTGCTTCTTCTCGGCGATCGAGCTGAGGGTGTCGCCCTTGACGACCTTGTACTCGCCGTCGCCCTTCTTGACCTTCTTGCCGGTCGGGGTGGTGACGGTCTTCTGGACGGCGGGGCGCTCCGCGGAACGGGAGGCGGGCTGCTCCGTCGTACGGGTGGTGGTGCCCTGCGAGGCGCCCGACGAGGAGGAGCCGGAGGGGGTCGACGGGGTCGAGGTGTCACCGCCGTACGCGGCGCTCGACAGGCCCACGCCGCAGGTCGGCCAGGCACCCTTGCCCTGTCCGGCGAGGACCTTCTCGCCGATGGCGATCTGCTGCGACTTCGACGCCTGGTCGGCGGTCGAGGCGTAGGCGGTGCCGCCGTACGCGGCCCAGGTGGAGGACGAGAACTGGAGTCCGCCGTAGTAGCCGTTGCCGGTGTTGATCGACCAGTTGCCGCCGGCCTCGCACTGGGCGACGGCGTCCCACTCGGAGGCGGTGGCGGCGGAGGCGCTGCCGGCCGCCATCAGCGGAGCGGCGATGGCGACACCGGTGACACCGGCGAGCGTGGCGACGCGGGTGGCCTTGTTCGGGCGGCGGTGCTTGCCCTTGCTGGAGAACAGCATGGAGAGATCCCCTCACCGACGCCTGCGAGGTGAGCTGTCGGGTTCGGGCCGGTTGAGTTGCCCGGCCGCGCGCCTTCGGTCCCGTCTCCAGGACGTCCGACACGCGGCTTAACCCCAAGCCGTTCCGGGTGTCTCTCAACTCCCGGACGCGGCGCTTACCTTGGGTCCCCCGCTCCTGCCTACGGCGCATGACGCGACGACTGTTCCCGTACGGCCGCTGGCAGGATTCGGCGTTGCGACCGTCGGGGCCCGCTGTGGCGAGCAGTCACGACCGTAAGCAGTCGATCGGCGGAAATTCAAAGACGATCAGGGCTTCTGAGACCCATGTCTCACTTGCACCAAATGGGACATTCCCCAGCGAACCAGGACGTGAACTCCCGCTAGTTTTGCACCGTTTCGACAGTGTCCGCAATGCTCCGACCAGGTACGACGAGGCCGGGACCGCCGTCGGTCGCCGCCGCATCGGCGGTGGGCAGGTCGGCCCATCCGCCTTCGAGGCCCAGCTCGTCGGAAACCTTCCAGAGGTTGTCGATGACGTCCGCGACGTACGCGGTGTCGCTCGAGGCGCTCGCGGCATGCCGCCCGGCAGTGCTGTCGGCGCTGCCGCCGGTCGCGCTCTGCGCGGCGTCCCCGCCACGGTGCCGCCCGGTGCCGGTGCTCGGGGCGTCGGAGGGGCTCGAAGAAGCGTCCTTCTGCCCGGACTTGGCTGATTCGTCACCCTTGCCGGTCGCCGCGCCCGAGTCGTCGGAGCTCTGCGAGGCGCTGGGCTCCGCGGTGCTGCCGGTCGCGTCCGCGGAGTCACCCGAACCGGACGAAGCGGAAGAACCATCCGAAGGTGACGTACTGGGCGACGTCGCCAGGCCGGACGAAACGTACGAACCGGACTCGTCCTCGTCGTTCGAGGCATCGCCGGCCACGCCCGTGTCGACGCTGACGCCGGCCGCGTCCTTGCTGAGACCCGAGAGCGGCCCACAGGTCGGCCAGGCCGCGAGGCCCTTGTCGGCGAGCACCTTCTCGGCGACGGCTATCTGCTGCGAGCGGCTGGCCTGGTCGGCCCTCGGGGCGTAGTCGAGGCCGCCGTGCGCCTCCCAGTTCTCCTGGTCGAGCTGAAGGCCGCCGTAGTACCCGTTGCTCTGGTCGGCGCTCCACGCGCCACCGCTCTCGCACTGCGCCACCCGGTCCCAGGTGTTCCCGTCGGCCGCGCTCGCGCTCGCCGCGGCGAGCAGCGGGATGACGATCGCCGATCCGGTCACCCCTGCGGCGACCATGAGTGCCGGGGCCTGACGAGGGCGACGGTGACGGCCGTTCCCGGAGAGCATACGAAGGCCTTTCGAGTGACAGCAGGGAGTACCGCGGCCCCTGTGAACCAAGAAGCGCAGGCGCCGCGTTGATGGGTGAAGGTAGTCGCACTCGAACGCTGGTTACAAGTCGATGCAGTACAGATCACGCGAAGATCACAGATTTGATGGAGCATCATGTTCCGCTAGCCGCAAGGGCACTCTTTCCGGTATGCGGAAGAACCCCTTCGACGGGGATGCCGAAGGGTCACCGATGGACCGGTCCAGGCCTATTTGACCGGGGTGAACTCCACAGGAAGCGTGCGCAATCCACGCATAATGAGACCTCCACGCCAGCGCAAATCAGACGATTCTCCGGCGAGTTGGATGTCGGGCAGGCGGCCGAGGAGCGTACCGAGCGCGGTCTGCCCCTCCAGTCGGGCGAGCGGCGCGCCCAGGCAGTAGTGGATGCCGTGGCCGTAGCCCAAGTGCTGAAGGTCACGTCGCGCGAGATCCAGCGTGTCCGGCTGTTCGAAACGTTCGGGGTCACGGTCGGCGGCCGCGAGCACCACGAGCACGGGATCACCGGCCGCGATGTCCTGCCCGCCGATCCGCACGGCCTCGGTCGCGAACCGCCAGGTGGCCAGTTCCACGGGCCCGTCGTAGCGCAGGAGTTCCTCGACACCCGTCTCGAGCAGCCCGCTCTCCCCGGCCGCGAGGGAGGCCTGGAGACGCGCCCGCTGCCCGGGGTGGGTGAGCAGGGCGTGCATCCCGTTCCCGATGAGATTGACCGTGGTCTCGAACCCGGCGAAGAGCAGGATGAAGGCCATGGCTGCGGCCTCGTTCTCGGTGAGGTGCTCGCCGTGGTCGGAGGCGCGGATGAGCCCGGAGATGAGGTCCTCGCCCGGTGCGGGCTCCGCTGTCAGCGCCTCGCGCTTGCGGTGGATGAGCTCGGCGAGATACCCGCGCATCTTCTTCACGGACCGGGCGACCCCGCCTCTGGGCCCGCCGCCGTGCCGGATCATCATGCCCGCCCAGTCCCGGAAGTCGTCCTGGTCCTCGCGCGGGACGCCGAGCAGGTCGCAGATGGCGTAGATGGGGAGCGGGAAGGCGAACTCGTGGATGAGGTCCGCGGAGCCCCTGGCCGCGAACCCGGCGATGAGCTGATCCGTCAGCTCCTGCACCCGCGGGGCGAATTCGGCCACGCGCCGCGGCGTGAACGCCTTGCTGACGAGCCGCCGCAGCCGGGTGTGGTCCGGCGGGTCGATGTTCAGCAAATGCGTCATGAGCTCGGCCTTGCGCTCCCCGGGAATCCCGGTCCGGCCCTTCGCGTGCGCGGGCTCGTCGTGGTGCGCGGGATTCTTGGACAGCCGCTGGTCGGCGAGCGTCTGTTTGGCGTCGGCGTACCGCGTGACGAGCCAGGCCTCCACCCCGCTGGGCAGCCGCGTGCGGTGCACGGGCGCGTTCTCCCTGAGCCAGGCGTACGCCGGGTAGGGGTCGGTGGCGAACTCCCAGGTGAAGAGTTCGGGGGCGGGGCTGGCGGAGGCTTCGTACTCGGTCACTCCTCGACCGTATCCGCAGGGGGCGGCGTCCCCCGGCCGCCCGGCGATCGGGCGCCACCCGTCGCGCGCGGCGGCGGCCGGAGCCTCTCCCGCCCGGTTCGCCCCGGACCGTCCGGACATGGCCGGCTGTTTGACCTCGACGCCCGGCACGTTCCTACTTTCCTGCCGTGGACCCCGAAATACTCAGATCCAGCTTCGCGGTCGTGGAACGACGGGCCGAGTTCGCGGTCAAGTACTTCTACTCGCACCTCTTCCGCCACAACCCGCAGCTCCGCGCGCTGTTCCCTGCGGACCTCGCCCGGGACATGGAACGGCAGCGGGACCGGCTCTTCGCGGCGCTCACCTTCGTCATGGACAGGCTGGAGGATCCGGACCTGCCCCGGTACTTACGGAGTCTGGGCCGCGACCACCGCAAGTACCTGACCCGGCCCGGGCACTACGCGGCCGTGGGGGAGAGTCTGATCGCCGCGTTCGCGGTCGTCGCGGGCTCGGCCTGGAACGCCGAGACCGAGAAGGCCTGGACCGCCGCGTACGGGGTGATCGCCCAGTGCATGCTGGAGGGCGCCGGGGAGGCCCGGCACCACGGCGAGCCGCTCTGGTGGGACGCCGAGGTCGTCTCCCGCACCCGGCACGGCGACGGCCTCGCCGTCCTCACCCTGCGGCCACGGCAACGGCTCACCTACTCCCCCGGTCAGTACGTCAGTGTCTGCGTGCCCCATCTGCCTCGTGTCTGGCGCCCCTACTCCCTCGCCAACGCGCCGCGCGCCGACCGCACCGTCGACCTGCACGTCAGCCGCGTCGAGGGCGGCACGCTCTCCACCGCTCTCGTCCGGCGGACCCGGGTGGGCGACGTACTGCGGCTGGGCCCGCCCGGCGGCGGCCTCACCCTGCGGACGCCCGCCGACCGGCCCCTCACCCTCATCGCGGCCGGCACGGGCTGGGCACCGGTGAAGGCCCTGCTGGAACAGCTCGAACCCGCCCACGAGGCCCGTCTGTTCCTCGTGGCCCGCGACATCGCCCACCTCTACGACCGGCCGGCCGTCGAACGCCTGCGGGCCGCGCTCCCCCGGCTCGCCGTCACCTACATCACCCCCGCGCCCGGCCGCCCCAAGGTCCAGGCGACCGAACGGCTGCTCACCGCGCTGGGCAACCGGGCCGGCTGGACCCGGCACGACGTCTATGTCGCCGGTCCGCCCGATCTCGTCGAAGAGACCGGCGACGCGCTCTCCGCTCTCGGAACACCGGCCGAGCGGGTCTTCCACGACCCGCTGCCGCCGACCGGGGAGAGCCGTCCCCGCCCGGTGGGCGCGGCCCAGTGGCTTCTCGACCTCCCCCCGCCGGCCTGGCACAACCCGGCGGGCCGCGCCCTCGGACCGTGACCCGGAACGACGGACCTCACCCCGGACCTCACCCGGACCGACCCGGGCCCGGTCAGCCCGCCCCACCCTTTTCCTCCACCCCGCGGATCGCGTCCCGGTACGTGCGCGCCGCCGCCCGCAGCGCCGCCTCGGGGTCGACGCCCTCGGCCTCGGCACGGACGGCCATCGCCAGCAGTTCGTATCCCACGCCCTCGCCCGCGGGCAGCGGAACGTCGAGTCCCGCCGTGCGCGCCCGGGACGACAGCTTGGCCGACAGGGCCAGACCCGGCTGGCCGAGCGGGACACCCTCGGTGACGGACGTTCGCCGCTTCTCCTCGGCCTTGGTACGCAGCCAGTGCTCCTTGACCTCCTCGGGCGTCGTGGCCGTCTCGTCGCCGAAGACATGCGGGTGCCGGTGGATCAGCTTGGCGACGATCCCGCCGGCCACGTCGTCGATCGAGAACGGAGCCTCCGTGTCGTCCTCGGCGATCCGGGAGTGGAAGACGACCTGGAGCAGGACGTCGCCGAGCTCCTCCCGCAGCTCGTCCCGGTCACCCTCCTCGATGGCCTCGACGAGCTCGTACGACTCCTCCAGGCCGTACTTCGCCAGGCCCTCGTGCGTCTGCCGGGACGACCAGGGGCACTCGGCGCGGATGCGGTCCATCACCTGGACGAGGTCGAGCAGACGCGCGCCCGGCAGGTCGTACGAGGCGGGCAGCAGTTCCAGGTCCGGCATCCGTATGCGGCCGGAGCCCGCCAGGCGGGCCAGACCGTCGGTGAGCCGGGGTTCGCCCTCGCCGGTGGCGACGACGACCACCGAGCGGCCGCCGGCGCACGCGTCGACCAGTTCCTGCGCGGTCGGTGACTCCTCGTCGACCCCGATGCCCGCCTCGCGCAGATACGGCACCTGCGGGTGCGCGCCGTCCGAACACAGCACCCGGTCCGCGCCGTGCAGCGCCTGCCAAGCCGGCCAGGACAGCAGGCCGGGCGCCACGCGGTGGCTGGTGGTGAGCAGGACGATGCGGCCGGGGTCGGCGGCGCTCGTGCCCTCGGCGGTCACATCGGCCGCGGTCCGCTCGCCGCCCTGAGCGGCCCCCGTCGGTTCACTGATTGCGTTCACCCCTCGAACGTAACCCACGCCGCCGGCACCCCCGGAGTTGTCCACAGACCCCAGGGACACCGGTGTCCACAGGCCCGGCGGGTCGGCCGATCCGTAGATCCGCCGATCCGCCGACGTCCCGCCGACCCGCAGCGACGGGTTACGCGGGCTGCTGGGTCGCCGCCGCGGAGACCTCACGCACCCACGGCGTCTTCGCGTCGACGCGGCTGCTCTTCTGGACGTCCCAGGTGCCGTAGCGCGGGTTCAGGTCGACATGGAGCTGCTTGGAGGCGGTGGACATCGCCTTCCAGAAGGCGGCCTTGCCGTCGGTGGTGTTCATGTCGACGCCGAGTGCGGCGGCGAGCTTGCGGGCCTCGATCTCGGTGCGCAGGCTGTCGTCGAGGCGCTTGGGCGCCACGCCGTAGTTCGACAGCCAGGCCGTCTCCAGCGCCTTCGAGCCGCCCGCCTGCTGTTCGAGCGCCGACCGCATCTGCTGCGAGTCCTTGCGGGTGACTTCCACACCGGCGTTCCTGGCCGCCCGGTCCAGCACCCGGTCCAGGACCATGCTGTGCAGGGTGTCGCGGGTGAGGGTGCCGGTGCTCGCGACGACCTGCGCGTACTGGGCGTCGTCCTTGCTCGCGGCCCGCTGCGCCGAGCGCACCTCGTCGACCCGGCCCTCCAGCTGCGCGACGGTGATCCGGCTGTCTCCGACGACGGCCGCCGCACCCGGATGGGCATCGCTGCCGCACCCGGTGAGCAGAGGGGCCGCGGCGATGATCGCGGCGGAGAGGACGAGCGCGGTGCGACGGCGGCGGTGCAAGGAAGCCTCCCGAGGAGATTGTGCGACGGTGCACAAAGTCTTGCGGTGATCGATGGTAGGCAGTGGCCCGCCTCTCGGCCAGCCATTCGACCAACGATTCACGACGACTTCAGGCACCGCCGACGGTTCCCCGCCCCGCGGAACGGCCACGGTCCGCCCGTACGAGTGACCACGGCCTGCCGGTGATCCGACCGGCCGGCCGTGTCCGTCCCCTCCCGCGGCCGTCCGCGCGTCAGCCGGTGATGGCGACCGGCGCGTCCCAGGCGTCGCGGTCCACGGTGATCGTGACGCTGCCGATGGTCTCCTTGCTGTTGACCATGTACTGGTGGGCGCGGCTGTGGCCGGTGAACTGGGTGGCGCCCCACGGCCAGTCGGTGGTCGTGGTGTTCTTCTTGTCCCACAGCGCGTACCAGAGGTTGCCCGGCAGGTCCGTCTTGTCGGTCGCGGTCGCGATGGCCTTGGCGCTGGAGCTGGTGAAGCCGTAGTACCCGG
The DNA here is from genome assembly GCF_036063235.1 of Streptomyces sp. NBC_00386. NCBI lineage: Bacteria > Bacillati > Actinomycetota > Actinomycetes > Kitasatosporales > Streptomycetaceae > Streptomyces > Streptomyces sp. NBC_00386. Next base: position 5,636,805 of record NZ_CP107950.1, on the reverse strand, counting down.
AGCGGTACGTCTTGGCGCGCAGGACCTTGTCGAAGGCGCGCACGTACGTCAGCACGGCGTCGTTGCACGCCTTGTTCGTGATGTCGTACGACTCCATGTCGAGGTAGACCGGACTGCCGGCCTTCATCCCCAGGGCGGAGGCCTTGGCGACCGCGTCCGCTCCGTCGGCCGCGCCGAGCGAGGCCGCGGTCGCGGTGGTGATCTTCTCGGGGCTGCTCCCGGTCTGGCAGGACGGCTGGGCGCCGACGTACAGCGGGATGAGCTTCCAGCCCAGCGTGCTGACCGACTTGACCCAGGACGCGGTGAGGTTGGGCTGGCCGCATCCGCGGTTCTTGCCGCCGATGTACACGGCGGCGGCTCCGTAGAAGCCGGTGTGCCAGGCCTTCATCGCGGTGAGCGAGGGCGCCGCGCAGGTGTCGAAGGCGCGGCCTGTGTAGGTCTTCTGGGCGGGCCAGGTCGTGGCGGCCATGGAGGTCTGCGCGGCGATGCCGGCGCCGACGACGACGGCGACCCCGGCCATCCCCCAGGTTATGTACCGGCGCTTCCTCGACTGACGATGGTCGGACATGTGAACCCACCCCTGGTCGTGCCGGTGGTACCGGCAGGTTGTGCGATGACAGCGCGCGGCGCGCGGTGAGGCGCGCACGGCACGAAACAGGCGCAACCTAACCGGCCGCGCATGCCCGTTCGGGAAAGAAAGCCCCTGCGGAGTCACAAGATCCTCTCAGGGCACGGCAAAAAAACAGGACAGGCCCTAGCCGCGTACCTGGCCCAGCCATTGCAAGGTCCGCCGGATCTCGGCCGCGAGCGGGTGTCCGGGGCCGTGCAGCCGCTCCACGTCGTGCAGCAGCCGGGCCAGTGTGTCGTGGGCGGCGGCGCGGTCGCCGAGCGCCAGCAGCAGATGACCGATGCGGCGGCGGACGTCGAAGGCGAGTTCCGGGTCGTCGGCCGCGTACTGGTTCTCGTAGTACGGCAGCAGCGCGCGGTACTCGGCGAGCGCCGCCGCCGGGTCGCCCAACTGCTCCAGGCACTGGGCGGCTTCGTAGCGGTGGCGCAGGGACTGGGGGTCGGCCGGGCCGGCCTCGGCGGCGCGTTCGTCGGCGAGGCGGCGCAGTTCGGGCAGCGCGCGCCGGTACTGGCCGTCGTCCATGAGCGTGGCCGCGTACTGCTTGCGCAGGGTGCGTACGACCGGGGAGTGCTCGCCGTGCTGCTGTGCGGCGGTGGGCAGGATCGCGCCGAGGACGTCGACGGCCTGCGTGATGCGGCCCTCGCCCAGAAGGCGCTTCACCTCGTCGACGGCGCCGGCGACATCGGTCTTCCCGGCGGCTCGCGCCACGGGGGCGGGCCGGGGTGCGGGCGTGCGGGCGCGGTCCGGCCAGGGGGCGTGCGGGTGCAGGAAGGGGCGGGTGGGGTCGAGCAGTGCCCCGGTGGGGGTTCCGCGCGCGGGCAGGAGCGGCACCAGGTGCTCGTACACCTCCTGTGCGGAGGCGGGCCGGTGCTGCGGGTCCTTCGCGAGCAGGCGCAGGACCAGGTTCTCCAGCGCCTCCGGGATCTCGGGGCGCAGCCGGCGTACGGGCAGCGGAGGCTCGTACAGGTGCCGGTGCAGCACGCCGAGCGCCGTCGAGCCCGTGAACGGCACGTCTCCGCTGAGGAGTTCGTGCATCAGCACACCGAGCGCGTACAGGTCGGTGTACGGGCCCACCGCGCCGCCCATCGCCTGCTCGGGCGCCATGTAGGCGGGCGAGCCGATGGGGGATCCGGTGTGCGTGAGGCGGGTCGTGTCGGTGTCCATGACGGAGGCGACGCCGAGGTCGAGGACGGTCACCGTGCCGTCCTGCTTCACCATCACGTTGCGCGGCTTGAGGTCGCGGTGGACGATCGGCACGGAGTGCACGGCGCTCAGTACGGCGCACAGCTGCGCGGCGACCGCGACCGCCCACTGCCACGGGTAGGGGTCGTGTTCGGCGAGGTGATCGGAGAGGTCGGCGCCGTCGACGTACTGCATGACGAGGAACAGCTCCTCGCCCTCGCTGCCCGCGTCGTGCACGGTGACCAGGCCGGGGTGGTCGACCTGGGCGGTCACCCGGCACTCGCGCGCGAAGCGGCGGCGCAGTTCGTCGGCCTCCTGGCCGACGACCTTGTCGGGACGCAGCAGCTTCACCGCGACGCGCCGGTCGAGCCGCTGGTCGTAAGCCGTCCAGACCTGGCCCATGCCTCCCTGCCCGATGAGCGTGGCCAGTTCGTAGCGCCCGGCGACGACGCGTCCGGCCTCCGCGGTCACCGTCCGCCCTCGTGGTCGCCGTCGCGCCGGTCCCCGTGCCTGCGCAGATAGTCGCTGAGTTCGTCGAGCTCGGCGCGCACCTGGTCGATCCGCGCGGGCGTGGCCCGCTGCGGCGGGGGCTGGGGCATCGGCGTGTTCGGCGGGTACGGCTGCGGTACGGGAGGCTGCGGTACGTGGAAGCCCGGGTACGGCGCGGCGGGCGGCGCGGGCTGCGGATGGCCGTACGGCCCGGGGGCGGTCCGCGGGTGGAGCGGCGCGTAGCCGACGGGCCGCCGGCCCGCGTTGTGGAAGCGGATGTCGCTGGCCAGGTAGTACGCGACGCTGCCGGCACCGAGGATCAGTGCCACGGTCAGCGCGACATCGCCCCTGCTGTCGCTCTCCGGCACCGTACCGACGACCATGAGCGCGCCGATGGACACCGGCAGCGACACCCAGGCCGCCGTCCAGTCGAACCACCGCCCCCGCTGGATCGCCACCCGGAACAGCGGAACACAGGCGAGCAGACCGCACGACAGGAGCCCGGCGGCGGCGAACAGCACGCGCAACGTGATGACGGTTCCCGCGCTGCGGGTGGGTGGCGCCCCGTCGTGGCCGTACATGACTGCTCCCGGGCCTGGGTTCGATTTCGGAGTTCGAGCGTATAGGCCGACACGGACGACCGGTCCCGGGTTGTACGGAACGGTTGTCGCGCCGGTCACCTCGCCCGACGCCGCGGGTGACGTCGGGAGAGGCGGCCCCGCGGCGGCCGGGAACGACGGGCGAAGCGCGCGGGGGACTCGGGGCGCGCGGGGCCTCAGCCCGGGGGCACCGTCCCGTCCGTCAGCCCGTCGTACATGCCGCGTACGAGCTGGTCCCCCAGCCGGCCCGCGTGCCTGAGCGCCCGCTCGAACTCGTCGAGAGCGCGGAACCGGGCGCCGTAGCGCCGCTGTTCGTCCAGCGGGAGCCGGGGCAGTTGCAGCCGGCGCACGTCGAGGCGGGTGGCGGTGGACGCGTAACTGCTGGCCTGGCGGTTGTTGGCGGTGCCCCGCAGGAACCCGGCGAGGAACCACGGGTCGAGCGCCGCGGGATCGGGGTGCAGGAGCACGAGGTTGCGCCCCAGGACGGCGCCCGCCGTCGTGCCGTCGACCACCCGGACCACCGAGCCGCCGCCGAGCACCGGCACGACCACGTCGCCCGCCTCCGTCAGCACGGCTTCCTCGTCGCTCTCGGGCAGGGTCCCCGTGGGGCCGGTGCCGGCGAGCACGTCGTGGTCGGTGAGGACGGGCACCCGCGTGGGGCCGCCGTTCCCGCCCGTACGCATCACCAGGGCGCTCCCGCGGGCGAGTTCGCCGACGGTGGTGAGCGGCCAGCGGGCGGGCCGGCCCGTCACGGCGGGCGAGGGGGTGAGACCGGTGGCCAGCCGCAGTGTCTCGTCGAGGCACTCGCGCACGGCCGCGAGCTGTTCGGCGCCGTCGGCCGCCGCCGGGGGCGGGAGGTGGCGGGCCGGGGCGAGGTCGACGTCGTCGTCCAGGAGTTCGATGACGGGCACGGAACGCGCCAGACCGGGCCGCTCCTGGAGGGTGCCGTCCCGGTCGTGGGCCCGCCAGGCGTCGAGCACGACGTCCCTGACGGCCCCCCAGTCGGGACCGCCACGCCCCTCGCCGGTGAACTGCCCGGCGTCGGCGAGCAGCACCTCGGGCCGGCCGGGCGCGTTCTCGGGCCTGCGCAGCACCCACAGGTGCAGGGGAATGTTGTACGGGGCCGCCGCGCCGACCGGCAGCGCGACGACGGCCCGCAGCGCGCCGCGGCGCAGCAGGTCGGCGCGGATACGGCGGCCGGAACGTCGGGAGGCGGTGGCGGGAGGCATGAGCAGGACGGCGGTGCCGCCGTCCCGCAGCCGGGCCAGCGCGTGCTGCACCCAGGCCAGCTCGGACTCGGCACGGGCCGGGAAGCCGTACTCCCAGCGGGGGTCGTAGGCCAGTTCGTCATGACCCCAGTTGCGTTCGTTGAACGGGGGATGACACAGGACGGCGTCGGCGCGCAGCCGCGGAAAGGCGTCGGCGCGCAGGGTGTCGCCGACGGCCGCGCGCACGGTGGCCCGGCCGTGCAGGGCGAGCCGGAGCGCGGTGAGCGCGGCGAGTTCGGGGGCGCTGTCCTGGGCGTGAAGCTCCTGACCGGGACCGGTGTCGAGGGCGCGCAGCAGGGCGCCGGTGCCGCAGGCCGGGTCGAGGACGGTGCGGGCGGGTCCCGCGAGGTCGGCCATGAGGCGGGCGAGCTCGGTGGGGGTGGGCGTGTACTGGCGCGGGTTGGCGTCGAGGTGCCGCCCGAGCAGGAACTCGAAGGTCTGACGGGCACCCAGCTCGGCGGCGAGCTCGGCCACGCCGCGGAGGAGGGGGACGGAGGGGAGCAGCTGGGGGCCGGTGGGGAGGCGCAGCGCGGGGGTGGCAGAGGCGGCAGGGGGTGCCGGGATCGCTGAGGCCGGGGGGATGACGGGGGCGTGCGGGGCGTGCGGGGGCAGTGATACCCCTGGATCAGGATCGGCTTCCGGAGTGTTCACAGTCGCCGGTCGGTTCACAGCCGACGGGGACATCGCGCCCGTTCCGGCGTGAACACCCCGTTCACCTCGCACCGGGCCGAACCGGGGGGTGACCGCCTGCTCCAGCGCGGTCGGCAACAGCGCGGCGAGGCGCTCGTCGGAGCCGGCGCCCGCCTCCAGCCAGACCGTCGGCCGGTCATGGATGAGCAGCAGCACGAAACCGGCGTGGGTGAGCGCGGTAGCCGGGCCCTCGGGGTGGCCGACGAGTTGCTGCCAGACGCGTTCCCGCAGGGGCACTTCGGCGAGTTTTCCCTGCTGACGCAGCCAGGCCTCGACCTCGGCGAGGGCGAACGACGGGCTGGTCTCCGTACCGCCGACGGGCTTGGGGAAGTCGGCGTGCCGACGGCGCCAGTTGCTCACGGCCGCGCGGCCGACGCCGGCCAGCCGTGCGATTCCGGCGGCGGTCACCTCGGTCGCGTTGTCCTGCACTCGCTCCGCTCCTCTCGTCCCGACTCGTCCCTGTGTGGCGTCGAGCATACCGACGCAGGCAAGATCTACCCGTTCACACCGTGAACACAAGAGGTTCCGTGAACCGTGTTGACTCGATTCACAGGCTCTGGTCTTATTGACCCAGCGAACGAACGGCCGCCATCGAGGCGCCGCCGCGGGGAGGGGAGCAGTCGTGGGCATGAAGGGCAGGGCCGCGCTGAGCGCCACTGTGGGCCTCGTCGTCATCGGTGTCGTCTCGGCGAACGCCGACGACAACAGCCGCGGCCACGGCCGCGCGACCGGCGGCTCCGACAGGGGCTCTTCGGTCTCCACGACCCCCCGGCCCGGTACCCGGCAGCACACCGGCTCGGCCGATGCGGCCGAGAAGGGAAAGGCCTCGTTCGCGGGGAACGGCGACTTCCGGGTCGGCGCGGACATCGAGCCCGGCACCTATCGCACCACCGGCAACACCGACGGCTCCTGCCACTGGGAACGCGCCGAGGACGCCGGCCACGGCCTGGACTCGCTCATCGCGGAAGGCGACGTCACCGGCACGGCCGTCGTCACGATCAGCGCCAAGGACACCTACTTCAAGACGTCCGGCTGCGGGGACTGGAAGAAGACCCGCCGCCGTACGCCCCACCCGCCGGGCTGACCGGCCGACCGGCTGACCGGCTGCCGTACGCCCCGACCACCCGGCTGACCCGCGGCCGTACGCGCCGCCCGCCGGCCGACCGGCCACCGTACGCCCCGCCCGTCTTCTTCCAGTCCCCGCCAACCGAAAGCCCCACCCGGGCACGGGCATCCGGCCCGTTCCGACCTCACCTTCGAAGGACAGATCCCGATGCGTCATCCCTCCCGCGCGGCCAAGGCGCTGATCGCCGCCGCCGTGCTCCCGCTCGCTCTGACCGCCTGCTCCTCCGCGACCGGCACCTCGGCCTCGTCCGCCACGGCGAAGAAGCCGTCCAAGGATCCCGACGCCGGTCTGCTGGCGGGCGCGCAGCTCAAGAAGGCACTGGCGCCCGCCTCCTTCTTCGCCGCCGGTTTCGCGGTGGATCCGAGCGCCGCACGGGACTCCGGCACCACGTACACCGCGCCGAGCTCCTCGCCCGCGGCGAAGCCCGACTGCACGCTGCTCGGCGGCACCAGCTGGATAGCGATCACCGGCGAATCGGGGGTCTCCTTCGCCCAGAACGACTACGTCAGCAAGGCCACGTCCGAGGACATCGCCCAGGAGATCGACACCTTCCGCGGCACGACCGCGACGAAGGTGATGGCGAACCTGAAGAAGGCCGTCGCCGCCTGCGCGACCTACACCGACGCGGACACGCACACCAAGGTGAAGGTCGTCGGGGCCGACACCGCCGGTCTCGGCGACGCCGCCTACACGATCACACTGACCAACAGCGCCTGGCAGAACGGGTCGACCCTGATCGCCGCGCAGTCCGGGACGGACGTCGTCACGGTGCTGTCCACGGACGGACACGACAACGGCGCGGCCACGGCGAAGAAGCTGACCGCCCGGATCGTGACCTCACTGAAGGGCGAACACGAGCACGCGTGACCCGGCGGATGGGAACATGGCGCCCCCGAGTGGTTTCTCGGGGGCCCGGGAATCCTCTCGGGGGTTCACGGGGTAGTTCGGGGGTGTGATGGACAAGCGCGTGGAAGCCGGCTGGTTCCAGCGGCTGGCGTGGTCGGTTCTGGCGGTCGGATCGTTCAGCCTGCTCGTGTGGGTGCCTTTCCTGTACGTGGCGATCCGCAGGGGGCGAGGATCCGACTGGGGCGCCTTCGCCTCGTTCGCGCTGTACGAGGTGGGGTTCGTGTCGTTGGCGAGCCTCCCGGAGGGCAAGGGTGAGGCGACCTTGGGCCTGGTCTTCCTCGGCACCCTGGTCCTGGCCGTATGGCTGCTGGTGGGCCCGCTGTTCGACAAACCCACTCCGCAGAACGCCATGACCGGCGCGGGCCCCGCCCCCTGGCCGGGCCAGGCGGCAGGCAACCCCTACCTGCGCTGACCCCCGGCAGCACGTGGGGAACGGGGCACCGGGCGGTTCATCGCCGCCTGGCGCCGCGGACTCCGTCCCCCGCCGGGTGTCACGGACTCCGTCCCCCCGGCCGAACGACCCGATGTTCAGCCCCGCCGGACCGCGAGGATCATCCCCGCCGGGTCCCGCGCTGGATTCTGACGGCCGGACAGGCCGGCGGTCCGCCGACGCACCCGAAAAAAAGGCGATGCGCGCGGCCCGCCGACATCGGCATGGAGCGGATGCCGGACGGAGGACCGGACGCGATTTCCGCCGGGGTGAGAAAAACCGCGGGGGACACAGAGCCCAAAGGGCACGTACGGGAACCCGCTTGACTCCCCCATGAACGATCTTGACTCGTCCATGGCGCGAACTTGATGTCACCTTGCGAAAAGTGACCATTCAGCCTTTCCCTGGCTTGAAACAATCCCCCGGGCACGTGAGGGGAGACGGGCGACCGGGCCGACCGGCGGAAACCGATCGGCGGCCGCAGCGGCAGCCGACGCCACCACACCCACCGCCCCGTTCATCCCCGATCCGTCCCAGGAGCCCTTCCATGGCCATCAACGCCCGCCACAACAGACAACTGCTGGAGACCTCGGCTCCCTTGCTGCTCCCGGGTGAGCAGATCGAACTCACCAGCCTGGCCACCATCGGTACGGTCTCGGTGCGCAAGCAGGCCCTCACCGCGATCGTGGTCGGGGTGCTCACCCTGGGCATGGTAATGGCGACGGTCCGCCCGCGCGCGGTCTACGTCGTCCTGACGAACCAGCGGATCATGTTCTTCGACGGCAACCGGGGCGGCAGGCCGGGCGAGTTGCTGATGAACATCGCCCGCCCGTACGTCACCGCGACCGCGGCCAAGAGGGCCTTCCTCGGCCTGAAGACGGTCACCCACCTGACCGTCCAGGGCCAGGAGGGCGCCCTCAAGGTGGACTTCCCGGTCCAGACCCGCGCCGACGGCCATGTGTTCGCCGGGGCCCTGCCGGTCACGCGCTGACGCACACCGGGGGCCGCCACCCACGGCGGCCCCACCTCGCACACCTCGCACCACAGCGACTTCCCCCTCGTCTACAACCTTCCGCCCCGGCACGGAGTCGAACTGGCGTCCGGCGATGATCACTTCGCCGGGGTCACCTCTGCCCTTCTGGGGGATGCAATGAGTTCTCTGTCCGTCGGACGTGTACTGCGTCGCGGGTTATGTGCCGGAGCCGTGGGGGCGTTGGTCCTCGCCGGGCTCGGGAGCGGGGTCGCGTTCGCCGGCGGTGCGGCGCAGAGCGACGAGCTGGAGATCGAGGCACCGCGGGACGCGACGGTCACCGTCGCTCCGGAGGGCGGTACGACGCAGTACCGGACGCTGGACCTCGGTCTGTTCCACTCCAACCGCGACAACACCGTGACCGACGGGCGGCTGACCGTCGACGTCTCCGGGCTCGACGGGGTCGCCGAGGTGGCCTGGCCCGACAACTGCGCACCGGACGAGGCCGGCACCGTCGCCGTGTGCGACGTCGGGGACGTGCGGGCCCCCTACCGCCCGAAAGTGCAACTCAAGCTGCGGGCCGACACCGAAGCCGCCTTGGGGGCGCAAGGCGCGATCGAATACTCCGCCGAGGCCACCGGCGGCCCCGACGGCACGCTCGTCGCCCCGAGCGCGGCAACGTACGTCACCGTCGGGTCCGGAATCGACCTCGGCGTCAGCGCCGCCCAGGACGTCACCGGCGTCGCGCCCGGCAGCAGCCTGACCGTGCCGTCCTCCGTCACGAACACCGGCAACGAGACCGCGCACGGCTTCAAGCTGGCGATGTATGTGACGTACGGCCTCGATGTCACCACCCGCTACCCGCAGTGCACCGACACCGGACTGGGCAGCGGGTTCACGTACGTGGCCTGCTCCTTCGACACCGACGTCCCGCCCGGCGCCACCGTGGAACTGCCGGAGCCGTTGCGGCTCGCCGTCACCGGCCACGCGCTGCACGAGCGGATCGACTACGGCGTCCAGCCCGCCGACGAAGCCACCGTCGACCTCGACAGCTCGGACAACAGCCGTACGTGGCACATCGACGCCGACAACACCGCCGACTTCGCCATGAAGGGCACCGAGGTGAGCGGCGCGGCCGGCGACACCGTCACCGCCGCCTTCCGCTTCGTCAACAACGGCCCGGCCTGGGTCGGTGACGTCACCTCCGGTGACCCGCTCGTCGCGATCGACTTCTACCTCCCGGAAGGCACCACCGCCACGTCCGTGCCCCGCACCTGCCGCACCACCAGGGCACCGGGTGATGCCCCGGACGTCGTCCACTACGTCTGCACCCTGCCGACGTGGACCACGCCCGACCTGGACGTCAGCTTCCCGTTCGGGCTGCGCATTGACCGGGTCGTCCCCGACGCGACGGGCCGCGTCGTCGCACGGGCCTACGCCGGCGGCGCGTCCCTCGCCTTCGACCCGGACAGCACGAACAACTCGGCCGAAGTAGTGGTCAACCCGTCCGTCTGACAGCCGTGAGGGGGCGGGCGACGACTCGCCCCCTTCCGTCTCCGCGCCGCCGCGGGACCCGTCACGCCCCGCCGCCGACGGGCCGACGCCCCCTCACATCACTTCGCGTGGAACCTCTCCGGCGCCTCGGTCGGGTTCCCGCCCGAGGGGAGCTTCTGGCCGGGGCAGCCGCCCAGCACCTTCTTCATGGCCGCCTTCTCGGCGCCGGTGACCCAGAGCCCGTACTTCTTCTTGACCGCCACCTGCGCGGCGACATACGTGCAGCGGTACGCCTTGCTCGGCGGGAGCCAGGTCGCGGTGTCGCCGTCGCCCTTGCTGCGGTTGGCGCTCGCGCCGACCGCACGGAGGTTGAGCGGGTCGTTGGCCAGCGCTATCCGCTTGCTCGCGTCCCAGTACTTGGCGCCCTTCTGCCAGGCGTCCGAGAGCGCGACGAGGTGGTCGATGTCGACCAGGCTGCGGCCACGGACGAAGGTGACGTCCTTGCCGCCGTACGGATCGGGTTCGAGGACCCCGCGGGACACCTTGCACGTGCCGTCGCTGAACTTCACGTCCTTCAGATCCCGCTTGAGGATGTCATCACGGGTGTCGCACCGATTCGCGTCGGTGTCCGCCCAGGCGGTGCCGAACCGCTCCCTGCTGTACCCGGTCTTGGGCGCGCGCCCCTTGACCGCCAGCGAGTCCACGGCGGCGAGCGCGGCCCCATGGGCGCCGCCCACCGTCTCCTGCGGCTCCGCCGAACCCAGGGAATCCTTCTTGCAGCCGCCGGCACCGGCACCGATGACGAGCACCACCAGTGCGGCAGCCGCCCCACCCCTCAGACGCAGCACGACGTCCCTCCCCTTCGCCTCCCCGGTCCGTCCCGATCGGACGTGATTCCCGTCTGCCCACGGTAACGGCCACCATTCCCCGGCCATACCGGGCATCAATGGGCAAGAGGCGCACGCCGGGCGTATCGTCGGTCGTGAGTCACCCCGGAAGGAGCTCTGGATGGGCATCTTCGACAAGTTCAAGAGCAACCGGGCGGCACAGGACAAAGCATCGGACATGTCCGACGCCGCCGAGAAGCAGGTCAACAAGAAGACCGGCGACAAATACACGGACAAGGTCGACGACGCGCAGCAGAAGGCCGAAGGCGCGATGGGCATGGACCGTGACCGCGACCGGCCCCCACAGTCATAGCCGGAGCGATTCGAGAACCGTCCCCGCCAAGCCCCACCGCGGCACACCCGCCGGGTGGGGCCGGTGCCGTTGCCCCTCCCGCCGAGCCCACCGGCGTACACGCTCCGGGTGGGTTCGGTGTCGCGGGCCGTCCTCCAGTCCCACCCCCGCCCTCCCCGCCGAGCGGGCCGATGACACCCGTTGATCTCCGCCCGGGTGTCAGACCTTTCCGATCCCCAGGGTCGTCTCCGACGGCAGCAGTCCCGAGCCCAGCACCGCTACCCAGAACTCGCCGAGCAGATCGGCGAGGCGGCTGACGGCGTCCGGGCCGAGCGAGCGCCAAGGGGCGGCGGCGAGGCGGTCGGTGTGGTCCTCGACCCGGCGGCGCAGCCCACGTCCGGCCTCCGTGGCGATGCCGTCCTCGTCGACCAGCCCCCGGGCGGCCAGGCGGTCCCTGGCCGCGGCCCACTCCCGCGGGCTCCAGCCACGGCTCTCGAAACGCTCCACGGAGGCCGCGCCTATCGCCGCGAAGGACACCAGCGATTCGACGGGGTCCAGGCCCTCGACCAGCAGGGCGGCGAGGTGACCGTCACCGCGGTGCTCGCGCAGGATCGTCGCCGCGTGCCACAGCTGGAGATGCGGCGCCTTCGGCCAGGGCAACTCGGCATTGACCGCGGCGAGCTGACGGCCCGCGGTGTCGGCGGCCTCGGCGGCCCGGCGGGCCGACACGGCGGCCTCGGCCAGCTCGGGACTGTCGACACGGTCGCCGAGTATCGCGCGGTAGGCCCGGTCGACGGCCCGCTCCCGCGCGGCGAGCACCTGCTCCGGACTCGCCGTCCGCCAGGCGGAGTCGATGTGTTCGTGCACCATGCGCGGGCTGAAGCCGTAGAAGGCGGAGGCCACCCGCCGACCACCGACGGCCCCCAACGGCGCCGCGCGGTAGGGGAAGTAGCTGGGCCAGCGCTCCTCGGTCCCGTATCCGAGCGCCGCCGCCTCCTCGAAGGCCTCCGGCGCGTAGTACAGCACGGCGTGCAGGGGCTCCAGCAGCTGCCAGAGCCGGCGCACCTGCCCGAGGTCGACACCCGCGCCGTCCGTCGGCACGCCACCTTCGCTCGCGACGCCCGCCCCGACGGCCCCACTCGTCCCGCTCACGTTCCCGGACATGACTCCACCCCTCGTCACGTATCGACACGCTCCACAACTTGACACTGACAAGATTGCCCCGGCCACCCGAACTTGTCAACGACTAGATTGGGCGTACGCTGCTGTCATGCATCCCGCGAAGACCAGCGGTCCGGTCACCGAGAAATCCAGCGGTCCGGCTTCCGAGAGGACCAGCGGTCCGGTCACCGAGCAGACCAGCGGCTCAGCGCGCCCCTATCACCACGGGGACCTGCGCCGCGCCATCCTCGGCGCCGCTCTCGACGTCATCGCCGCCGAGGGACCCTCCGCGGTGAGCCTGCGCGACCTGGCCCGCCGCGCGGGTGTCTCGCACGCCGCCCCGGCGCACCACTTCAAGGACCGCGTCGGCCTGCTCACAGCCATCGCCGCGGAGGGCTTCGGGCTCCTGGCGACCGCGCTCGACGACGCCGCGGACCTGCGCGACGCGGGCGTGCGCTACGTACGCTTCGCGCGGGAGCATCCCGCCCACTTCCAGGTCATGTTCTCCCCGGAGCTGCTCCGGGAGAACGACCTGGAGCTCACGACGGCCCGGACGCTCGCCGGCGGGCGGCTGCGGGCGGCCGTGTCCGCGCTCCCCTCGGAGGGCCGCGGCACCGACACCCGCCTCGCGGGCATCGCGGCCTGGTCCCTCGCCCACGGCTTCGCCACCCTCCTGATCAGCCACAACCTGGACGGCCAGGTGGACGGCCAGGACACCGAAGAGGTCTTCCACGCCCTGACGGGCATGCTGTTCCGCCCCGAGCGGCCCTGATCCGCGCAGGCCTGAGCCACGAGCGCTGATCCGCGCGGGCCTGCCCGCCCCCGCCCCCGGCCGCGGCGAGGCGCGGAAGAGCCTCCGGCCCCTCCGGCCCTACGACCCCTACGACCCCTACGACCCCTACGACCCCAGGATCGAGGCCAGGAACTCCCCGGTCCAGCCGAGCAGTTCCCGTCCCACCAGCGGCCTTCCTCCGACCTTCGCGGTCTTCGGGCGCGGGACGAGGATCTGGTGTGCCGTCGGCTTGATGACGGTCCCCGGATACAGGCGCTTCAGACGCAGCTCCTGGGACTCCCTCAACTCCACCGGCGCGAAGCGGACGTTGTTGCCCTGGAGGACGATCTCGCCGACCCCGCAGGCACGCGCGAGCATCCGCAGGCCCGCCACCAGGAGCAGGTTCTCGACCGGTTCCGGGAGCTTGCCGTAGCGGTCGACGAGTTCCTCGCGTACCGCCTTGACGTCCTCCTCCGTGTTCGCGGAGGCGATGGACCGGTACGCGGCGAGGCGCAGCCGCTCGCCCGGCGCGTACTCGTGCGGGACATGCGCGTCGACCGGCAGCTCGATCTTGACCTCCAGCGGCGGCTCCTCCTCCACACCGCCCTCCAGGGAGGCGCGGTAGTCCGCGACCGCCTCGCCCACCATGCGTACGTACAGGTCGAAGCCGACGCCGGCGATGTGGCCCGACTGTTCGCCGCCGAGCAGGTTGCCCGCGCCGCGGATCTCCAGGTCCTTCATCGCCACGTACATGCCCGCGCCCATCTCGGTGTGCTGGGCGATCGTCGCGAGCCGCTCGTGGGCCGTCTCCGTGAGGGGCTTCTCCGGCGGGTACAGGAAGTAGGCGTAGCCGCGTTCCCGGCCGCGGCCGACCCGGCCGCGCAGCTGGTGCAGCTGCGACAGGCCGAAGTTGTCGCCGCGCTCCACGATCAGCGTGTTCGCGTTCGAGATGTCGATGCCCGACTCGACGATCGTCGTGGAGACCAGAACATCGAACCTCTTCTCCCAGAAGTCGACGACCACCTGCTCCAGGGCCTGCTCCCCCATCTGGCCGTGGGCCGTGGCGATCCGCGCCTCCGGGACGATCTCCCTGAGGCGGGCGGCCGCCCGGTCGATGGACTCGACCCGGTTGTGGATGTAGAAGACCTGGCCCTCGCGCAGCAGTTCACGGCGGATCGCGGCGCCGATCTGCTTCTCCTCGTACGGGCCGACGAAGGTCAGCACCGGGTGCCGCTCCTCCGGCGGGGTGGTGATCGTGGACATCTCGCGGATGCCGGTGACCGCCATTTCGAGCGTTCGGGGAATGGGGGTCGCGGACATCGTGAGGACGTCGACGTTGGCGCGGAGCTTCTTGAGCTGCTCCTTGTGCTCGACGCCGAAGCGCTGCTCCTCGTCGACGATGACCAGGCCCAGGTCCTTGAACTTGGTCTCGGAGGAGAACAGGCGGTGGGTGCCGATGACGAGGTCGACCGAGCCCTCGCGCAGCCCTTCCAGGACCGCCTTGGCCTCGGTGTCCGTCTGGAAGCGGGACAGGGCGCGGACGTTCACGGGGAACTGCGAGTAGCGCTCGGAGAACGTGCCGAAGTGCTGCTGCACGAGCAGGGTCGTGGGGACCAGGACCGCGACCTGCTTGCCGTCCTGCACCGCCTTGAACGCGGCGCGGACCGCGATCTCGGTCTTGCCGTAGCCGACGTCGCCGCAGATCAGGCGGTCCATCGGGACCGTCTTCTCCATGTCCTCCTTGACCTCGGCGATCGTCGTGAGCTGGTCGGGGGTCTCCGCGTACGGGAAGGCGTCCTCCAGCTCGCGCTGCCAGGGTGTGTCGGCGCCGAACGCGTGGCCCGGGGCCGCCATCCGCGCCGAGTACAGCTTGATCAGGTCCGCGGCGATCTCCTTGACCGCCTTCTTCGCGCGCGCCTTGGTCTTGGTCCAGTCGGCGCCGCCCAGGCGGTGCATCGTCGGGGCCTCGCCGCCGACGTACTTGGTGATCTGTTCCAGCTGGTCGGTGGGGATGTAGAGGCGGTCGCCCGGCTGGCCGCGCTTGGCGGGGGCGTACTCGACGACCAGGTACTCGCGGGTCGCGGTCTGGACGGTGCGCTGCACCATCTCGATGTAGCGGCCGACACCGTGCTGTTCGTGGACGATGTAGTCGCCGGTCTCCAGGGTCAGCGGGTCGATCGTCTTGCGGCGGCGGGCCGGCATCCGGGTGCCGTCCTTGCCCGCCGCCTTCTGGCCGGAGAGGTCGGTCTCGGTCAGGACGGCGAGCCGCAGCGCCGGGTCGACGAAGCCGTAGTCGATGGAGCCGCACGCCACGTGCACGACGGAGGGGCCGAGCCCGGTGAGGTCGGTGTCCAGGCGGGCGGCGATGCCCTCGCCGCCGAGCACCTCGACGGTGCGGGCGGCCGGGCCGTGCGCCTCGGTGACGTAGACCGTGTGCCAGCCCTCGGCCAGCCAGCCCTTGGTGTCGGCGAGCGCGCGGGCGGTGTCGCCGCGGTAGGTCTCGGGGGCGTGCATGCCCAGCTTGAGGGTGTCCCCCACCCCGCCGGCGAAGGCGTCCGTGAGTTCCCCGTCGGCGGCGAACGGCGACACCGACCACCACATCATGTCCAGCTCGCGGGCCCGGTCCCGTACGTCCGCGATGGACCACAGGGAGGCCGCGCCGACGTCGATGGGCGCCTCGCCGCCCCCGGCCGTCGCCGCCCAGGACGCCTGGAGGAACTCCTGCGAGGTCGCGACCAGGTCCGAGGCCCGGGTCCGTACCCGCTCCGGATCGCACACGACGGTCATCGCGCCCTCGGGCAGGACGTCGAGCAGCAGTTCCATGTCGTCGACGAGGACCGGGGCGAGCGATTCCATGCCTTCGACGGCGATGCCCTCGGCGATCTTGCCGAGGAGTTCGCCCAGCTCCGGGTGGGCTTCGGCGAGGGCCTCGGCCCGCGCCCGGACGTCCTCCGTGAGCAGCAGTTCGCGGCAGGGCGGGGCCCACAGGCCGTGCTCGGCGACTTCGAGCGAGCGCTGGTCCGCGATCTTGAAGTAGCGGATCTCCTCGACGTCGTCGCCCCAGAACTCCACCCGCAGCGGGTGCTCCTCGGTGGGCGGGAAGACGTCCAGGATGCCGCCGCGGACGGCGAACTCGCCGCGCTTCTCCACGAGTTCGACGCGGGAGTACGCGGCTGCCGCGAGCGCCTCGACGGTCTCGCCCAGGTCGGCGCTCACGCCGGTGCGCAGGACGACGGGTTCCAGGTCGCCCAGACCCTTGACCTGCGGCTGGAGGACCGAACGGATGGGGGCCACGACGACGGACACCGGGCCGGTCTCGGGGTCGTCGGGGCGCGGGTGGGAAAGGCGCCGCAGGACGGCGAGGCGCCGGCCGACGGTGTCCGAGCGGGGCGAGAGCCGCTCGTGGGGCAGCGTCTCCCACGAGGGGTACTCCGCGACGCCGTCCGGCGGAAGCAGGGAGCGCAGGGCCGCGGCCAGGTCCTCGGCCTCACGGCCCGTGGCCGTCACCGCCAGCACCGTGCGCCCGGTCTCGCGGGCGAGCGCGGCGACGGCGAACGGGCGTGCCGCCGGTGGGCCGACCAGGTCGACATGCATCCGGTTGCCGTCGGCGGCGGCCTTCACCGCCTCCGTGAGGGCGGCGTCCTTGACGACGGCGTCGAGCAGACCGTGCAGGCTCATGAAGGGCTTCCATCCCGGGGAGTGGGCAACGCGAGACGCCCGACACGTGGGACGGGCCGGGGGCCTCCAGCCTACGACTCCGCGCCCGCCCGCGTGTGACCGTCCGTGGAGGCCCCCGGCCCGGACGCGCCGTGGCCCCGGAGCCTGACGCGCCGTGGGCCCGAGGCCCGGACGCGCCGTGGGCCCGGGACCGGGGAAGTGACTCCCCGGGCCCGGGCCCGTCCCCCGCAACCCCCGTACGCGGTGGCTCGGATCCGGCTGTCCGCCGGTGACCGGATGGCCGAACGGCTGGATGCCGGATGGCTCTAGTCGGTGGCGATCGCGTTCAGCACGTTCATCCGGCCCGCCCGGAACGCCGGGATCAGGGCGGCGAACAGGCCCACGAAGGCCGATCCGACGAAGACCCCGATGATGGTCGGCCAGGGGATCTCCAGGACCTTCAGTCCCTCCAGGGCGAGGAGCTGCTGGGCGGTGGCGCCCCAGCCCATGCCCAGGCCGAGGCCGAGCAGCGCGCCGAAGAGGGCGATGACCACCGACTCCATCCGGATCATGCGGCGAAGCTGGCGGCGCGAGAGGCCGATGGCCCGCATCAGACCGATCTCCCTGGTGCGCTCGACCACGGACAGGGCGAGGGTGTTCACCACACCGAGGACCGCGACGATGATCGCGAGGGCCAGCAGGCCGTAGATCAGGTTCAGGAGCTGGCCGATCTGGTCCTTCATGGCCTGCTTGTAGTCGGTCTGGTCGCGGACCTGGTACTGCGGGTAGTCGTGCAGGGAGGACTTCAGGGCCTTGTACGCGCTGTCCTGCTGTCCGTCCTTGGCCGAGGCGAAGACCATCGCGTCCAGGGGCATCTTGTCGGCCGGCACGTACTTGGCGAGCGTGGCGGTGGAGATGTACTTCGAGCCCTTGTCGATGACGGCGTCGCTGCTGGTGATGGCGCGGACCGTCAGGTCCGCGGTGGCACCGTCCTTGAAGGCGACCTTGATCTTCGACCCGAGGTGGATGCCGTGGTCCTTGGCGAACTTGTCGTGCACGGACATCGAGTCGGGCAGGTAGGCGTCCTTCAGGTCACCGGCGACGGTCTTGGTCCGCAGGTCGGTGGCGTACGACGGGTCGGCCGCCGTGATGTCGGTGTTCTTGAGCGTCTTGCCGTCGGGGGTGGTGTAGTCGCCCTCGGTGACCCGGTACTCGGTGACCCGGGACAGCCCCGGCGTCTTCTTCACGGCCTGCGCGGCCTGCGGGGTGATCGGCTGACCGCCGTCGTTCTGGATGATGAAGTCGGTGCCGACGGTCTTGTCGAGTTCGTCGGTCGCGGAGGCGACCATGGAGGAGCCGACCACCGACAGGCAGGCGACCAGCGCGAGGCCGATCATGAGGGCGGCGCCGGTGGCGCCGGTGCGGCGCGGGTTGCGCAGGGCGTTGCGCTCGGCCAGGCGTCCCACCGGGCCGAACGCCCGCAGCAGGACCGCGCCCAGGACGCGCACCACACCGCTCGCGAGCAGCGGGCCGATGATGACGAACCCGAGCAGGCTGAGCACCACGCCGAGGCCGAGCCACATCGAGCCCTCGCTCGCCTTGGTGGCGTCGGCGGCGAGGTAGAGGCCGAAGCCGCCCGCGCCGGTGAGGAGCAGGCCGAGCACGGCCCGTACGACTCCGGCCTTCGCGTCGGCCGGGGCGCCGGCGTCGCGCAGGGCGGCCATCGGGGAGACCTTGCCGGCCCGGCGGGCGGGCAGATAGGCCGCCAGGACCGTGACGACGACGCCCAGCACCATGCCGATCACCGGGGTCGTCCACGCGACCGTCAGGTCGTCGGTGGACAGGTTCATGCCGGTCATGCCCATGAGCTTCATCAGGCCGACGGCGATGCCGATGCCCGCGCCGACACCGAGGACCGAGCCGACCGTGCCGAGGAGCAGTGCCTCGACCAGGACCGAGCGGTTGACCTGCTTGCGGCTGGAGCCGATGGCCCGCATCAGACCGATCTCGCGGGTGCGCTGGGCGACGAGCATCGAGAAGGTGTTGATGATCAGGAAGATGCCGACCAGGAAGGCGATCCCGGCGAAGCCGAGCATCGCGTACTTCATGACGTCCAGGAAGCCGCTCACGTCCTGGCTGTTGGCGTCGGCGGTCTCCTTGGCGGTCTGCACCTTGTAGTGGCCGCCGGTCGTGGCCGTCACGTCCTGCTTGAGCCGGGCGTCGCTGACCCCGGCGGCGGCGGTGACGTTCACGTTGGTGTAGACGCCGGTCCGGCCGACGAGCGTCTTCTGGGCGGTCGGCGTGTCCAGGTAGAAGATGGCCGCGCCGGGGTTGGTGACGGTGAAGTGCGCGATGCCGGAGATCTTCGCGGTGTGCGTGCCGACGGCGCTGATCACGCCGATCTCGTCACCGAGCTTCAGGTGGTGCTTGTCGGCGGTGTCCTCGTCGACCATCACCTGGCCGGAGCCCTTCGGCGCCGTGCCGGAGGTGATCTTCATGGTGCGCGCTTCGTTGGCGTTCCAGCTGCCGACGATGGTGGGCGCGCCGCTGGAGGGCGACAGGTTGTCCTTGTCGGCGTCGACGACGGTCACGGCACTGGAGAAGACCGCGCCCTCGGCCGACTTCACGCCCGGCGCCGTACGCACCTGGTCGAGCACCGAGGCGGGCATGACCGGCGGCCTGCCGTTGCCGGACGTCGTCTCGCCGGTGTCCGAGGCGCTCTTGGCGCTCACGGTGACGTCGGAGGAGGTGGCCGCGAACAGCTTGTCGAACGTCGTGTTCATCGTGTCGCTGAACACCAGGGTCCCGCAGACGAAGGCCACCGACAGCAGGACCGCCACGGCGGACAGCGCCATGCGTCCCTTGTGCGCGAAGAAGTTGCGCATCGAGGTCTTGAGGACGGTCATGACGTCCGCCCGCGGGAGTCGAAGTCCTTCATGCGGTCCAGGACCTGGTCGGCCGTCGGCTGGTGCATCTCGTCGACGATCCTGCCGTCCGCGAGATACAGCACGCGGTCCGCGTACGAGGCCGCCACCGGGTCGTGCGTGACCATCACGATGGTCTGGCCCAGGTCGTCCACCGAGCGCCGCAGGAAGCCCAGCACCTCGGCGCCGGCCCGGGAGTCGAGGTTTCCGGTCGGCTCGTCGCCGAAGATGATCTCGGGCCGGGCCGCCAGCGCCCGCGCCACGGCGACGCGCTGCTGCTGGCCGCCGGAGAGCTGGGTCGGGCGGTGCTTGAGCCGGTCCTTGAGCCCGACGGTCTCCACGACCTGGTTCAGCCAGGCCCGGTCGGGCTTGCGGCCCGCGATGTCCATCGGGAGCGTGATGTTCTCCAGGGCGTTCAGCGTCGGCAGCAGGTTGAACGCCTGGAAGATGAAGCCGATCCGGTCACGGCGCAGCTGCGTCAGCTTCTTGTCCTTGAGCCCGGTGATCTCGGTCTCGTCGAGGAAGATCTGGCCGGAGGTGACGGTGTCGAGTCCGGCGAGGCAGTGCATCAGAGTGGACTTGCCGGACCCCGAGGGGCCCATGATCGCGGTGAACCGGCCCCGCGCGATGTCCACGTCGACCTGGTCGAGGGCGACGACGCGGGTCTCCCCGGACCCGTACGCCTTGACGACCTGTCGCGCCCGCGCGGCGACGGCCGTACGCCCTCCAGTGCCCTCGTGCCTGGGAATGCTTACAGCCGATGTCACGGTATGTCTCCTAAGTCGGCCAGCAGGGGGACCTGCTGGGCTGCGAAAGTCTGCGAGCGGGTGCGACGGGAGCGGAGGTCCACGCTGTTCGGACGCGCTGCGCCGGTCACGTCGTTAAGTCTGGTGTCGTGAGGGGGTCGGCCGCGCTGGTGCACGGCCCCGTCTTCTGCTGGGGAAAACCCCACCCCCGCGGGTGCGGTCCGCACGACCGGAGGGCGCCCCCGACGACGTAAGACCAGGTTAAGAAAGGCTTCGGCCCGTCTCGTCCTCCGACGGGACGAACCCTCCCCGAGCCCTGGTACGGAGGTCCCCCTAGGGGTTCTCCACCCTCCGGTGGACAAGACCTCGGGGTCGGCTCCACCCCCGGGCCCACCCAGCCTCCACCCTCCCCCGACGTGAGGCTCAAGTGGGAAGCTGGCACCGGCAGATGCATGCAGGGGGAAGGAATCCCGTGGGCGAGGGAAACACCGGGACACCGGTCGTACGGGAGCACGCCGCCCGCACGGGCCGGGCCGAGACCCGGCGGCGGCGCGCCGTCGTCGCCGCGCTCATGCTGGCGATGGGGCTCGCCGCGCTCGACTCCACCGTCGTGTCCACCGCCGTCCCGCAGATCGTCGGCGACCTCGGTGGCTTCTCGGTCTTCTCCTGGCTGTTCTCGGGCTACCTGCTGGCCGTCACGGTCACGCTCCCCGTCTACGGAAAGCTCTCCGACACCTTCGGCCGCAAACCGGTCCTCGTGGCGGGCGCCTCGCTCTTCCTCCTCGGATCGCTGCTCTGCGCCGGCGCCTGGAACATGGCCGCGCTCATCGCCTTCCGCGTCGTCCAGGGCCTGGGCGGCGGCGCCCTCCAGGGCACCGTGCAGACACTCGCCGCCGATCTGTACCCGCTCGGGGAACGCCCGAAGATCCAGGCCAAGCTGTCCACCGTGTGGGCGACCTCGGCCGTCGCGGGTCCCGCCCTGGGCGGAGTCCTCGCGACGTACGCCGACTGGCGGTGGATCTTTCTCGTCAACCTGCCGGTCGGCGCCCTCGCCCTGTGGCTGATCACCCGTCATCTGCGCGAACCGCAGCGGGCCGCCCCGGCCCGGCGGCCGCGGATCGACTGGGCGGGCGCCCTCGCCGTGTTCGCCTGCGGCGGTGTCCTGCTGACCGCGCTGGTGCAGGGCGGTGTCGCCTGGGACTGGCTCTCGGCCCCCTCGATCGCCCTGTTCGGAACGGGCCTCGGCCTGGTCGGGGTCGTCGTGGCCGTCGAGCGGCGGGCCGCCGAACCGATCATCCCGGGCTGGGTGTGGCGCCGCCGGACGATCGCCGCGGTCAACCTGGCGCTCGGGGCACTGGGCCTGCTCATGGTCGCGCCCACGGTCTTCCTGCCCACCTACGCGCAGGCGGTCCTCGGCCTCGCCCCGGTCGCCGCCGGATTCGTGCTCTCCGTATGGACGTTGAGCTGGCCGGTGTCGGCGGCGCTGAGCCAGCACGTCTACCGCCGCATCGGCTTCCGCGACACGGCCGTGCTCGGCATCGGCGCGGCGGGCCTGCTCCTGCTCGCCTTCCCCTTCCTGCCCTACCCGGGCGAGGCGTGGCAGCCAGTCCTGCTGATGCTGCTGCTGGGCGGCGCGCTCGGACTCTTCCAGCTCCCTCTGCTCATCGGCGTCCAGTCCACCGTCGGATGGGCCGAACGCGGGACGACCACCGCCTCCGTCCTGTTCTGCCGGCAGACCGGACAGACCCTCGGAGCCGCCCTGTTCGGCGCCGTCGCCAACGGGGTGCTGGCCGCGCGGCTCGGCGGCGCCGGCGATCTCGACGCGGTGACCCGGGCACTGAACTCGGGTGCTCCCGCCGGACAACTGCGGAGCGCGGTCGCCGACGCGGTCCACGCCGTCTATCTGGGCGCCGCCGGTGCCGCCGCCCTCGCCTTCCTGGTCCTGCTGTTCGTCGCACCGCGCCGCTTCCCGGTCCTCGACGACCCCACGGACTGACCCCGGCCGTCACGGCGACGACACCAGCGACCGACCCGGCCGTCACAGCCACGACACCGAGGACCGGCCCTGCCGTCACGGCGACGACACCGAGGGCTGCCCCGGCCGTCGCAGCGGAACACCCGCCTCCGCACGTGAAAAACGAATAATCTCCAGGGCGACTCCAGAAGAACTCCACAGGTAAACGCGGGTAACACCCCAGGTCACCGAAGTAAGCGCGTACCGACCGCCCAGTTCGGCGAAACGGTCGCGCGGCCCCGCTACCTACGAGTAGCGTGCGCGCTGCTCACCCCCCGCTCCCTGCGGTCCCGCCGCGGACCCGAGCCACGCAAGGAGAACCGGGATGCCCGACGCGTTCTCGTCCCCCGAGCACCCCCGGCCACGCCGGCAACAACCGCACCGACGCCCCTACCCACCGCCCCCGCCCCCGCGGGCACCCCTGTACCAGCCGTACCCGCCCTACCCGGAGGACCCCGGCCACCCCGGATACCCTCCACAAGAACCCGACCCGGCCCCCGACCCCGGCCGGCTGACCTACCCCTGGCAGCCGCGGCCCCGGCCTCCCGAGCCCCAGCGGCCGCGGATGCCGCGCCACCAGCCCCTCGGACAGCACAGCGACATCAGACGCCTGCGCGGCGCCTACCGCCGTCAGCGCCGCGTCGCGACCCTCACCGCCCTCGGCTACTTCACCCTCTTCCTCATCCTGTCGGCCTTCGCGCCCTCGCTGATGACGAGCACGGTGTCCGGCGGACTGTCGACCGGCCTCCTGCTCGGTCTGCTCCAGGTCCCCGTCACCTGCCTGGCCATCGCTCTGTACGAGCACTCCGCGCGCCGGCGCCTCGACCCGATCGCGGACCGGATCCGCAGACAGAGCGAACTGGACGCGAAGCGGGAGGCGGCACGATGACGGGGTTCACCAGTTCGGCACAGACCATGTCGCTCGTGGCGTTCACGGCCGTCGCCACGATCACCCTGCTGCTGTGCGTGATGACCGGACCGGACCGCGACGACCTCGACGAGTTCTACACCGGCTACGGATCGCTCTCCCCGATGCGCAACGGCCTCGCCATCGCCGGGGACTACATCTCCGCCGCGAGCGTGCTCGGCACCGGCGGTGTCATCGCGCTGGCCGGCTACGACGGCGTGGTCCTCGCCCTGAGCACGGCCCTGTCCCTGGTGCTGCTGATGTTCCTGCTGGCCGAACCGCTGCGCAACGCGGGCCGGTTCACCATGGGCGACGCGCTCGCACGCCGCATGCCGGGCCGTGCCGTCCGCAACACGGCCTGCGCGGTGACCGTCGTGGCGCTGCTGCCGCTGATGCTGGTCCAACTGGCGGGCGCGGGAGACCTGCTGGCCTTCATCCTCGGTTTCTCCGCCGACTCCCTGAAGACCGGCTGCGTCATCGGCCTCGGCGCGCTGATGATCAGCTACGCGGCGATCGGCGGCATGAAGGGCACCGCCCTCATCCAGATCCTGAAGATCGTGATGCTGCTCGGCTCGGGCACGGTGATCGCCGTACTCGTTCTTCAGCGCTTCGACTGGAACCCCGGCACCCTGCTGGCCGCCGCCGCCGGCAACAGCGGAGTGGGCGACGCCTACCTCCACTCCGGCCTCCAGTTCGCGGGCGGTGCCAGCCCCCGCCTCGACATGATCACCTCGGAGCTGACGGTCGTCCTCGGCGGCGCCTGCCTCCCCCACATCACCATGCGCATGTACACGGCGAACAGCGCCCGCCAGGTGCGCAGGTCGCTGTCCTGGGCGGTGCCGTGCGTGGCCCTGTTCGTCCTGATAGTCAGCGTCATCGGCTTCGGCGCCACGGCCCTGATCGGCCGCGATGTGATCGCCACGGCCGACCCACAGGGCAACACGGCCTATCTGCTGGGCTCCCAGGCGGCCTTCGGCACCACCGTCTCCGCGGCCGAGACCCTCCTGTTCACCACCGTGACGACAGCGATCTTCCTCACGCTGCTCGCGTCCGTCGCCGGGATGATCCTGGCCTGTGCCAACTCCCTCGCCCACGACGTGTTCGCCCACAGCCGGCTCTTCCGCGGCCGCCGCCGCGACGACCAGCTCTCCCCGCGCCGCGAGATGCTCCTCGCCCGCATCTCCGCGCTGGCGGTGGGGGCACCGGCCATCCTGCTCGCCACCCTCGTCCAGCATCACAGCCTTCAGCCCCTGGTCACCCTGTCCTTCTGTCTGGGCGCCTCCGCGATCGCGCCCGCACTGGTCTACGGCCTCTTCTGGCGCCGCTACACCCGCGCGGGCCTCCTCGCCACCCTCATCGGCGGCACCCTCACCGTCCTCGTCCTCATGCCCGGCACGAACCTCGTCTCCGGCTCGCCCACCGCCGCGTTCCCGAACGCCGACTTCAACTGGTTCCCGTTCACCACGACCGGCATCGTGTCGATCCCGCTGGGGTTCGCCTACGGGTGGATCGGAACGGTGGCCTCGGGCCGCCGCAAGGCGGGGGAACAGCGCAAGCAGTACGAGGCGGTGGAGGGCTGGATCCTGGCGGGGGCGATACGTCGGGGGCGATGAAACCGGGCGAGACGACGACTCGGTGAACGCCGACCGAGACGACGGCCCGGTGGAAACCGGGCGAGACGGGTAGGTGGGTGGGAAAGGCGCCGCGGAGCGGGGCTTTCCGCCGGGCCGGCTACTCCGCCGGGGCGCGCCCGGTGAGAGACGTGAGACTGCTCCGTACGTGGTCCATATGGGCCCGTACGTGATCCCACCGCTCCGCGTGCTCCCGCAGCACCCGATCGGTCTCCCGGGCGATCCGCTCCTCGCTGACCCGGGCCTCGGCGACCAGCCCGGCCGCGCGCGCCGCCGCGTCCTCCTGCTGGTGCCGGTCCCACTCCTCCGCCTCCGCGAGGACCCGTTCGGCCCGGGCGAGCGACTCGGCGGCACGTGCCTCGCGGTCGAGCAGCCCGGCCTCGGTCACGGCCTCGCGCTCGGCGGCGGCCCGCTCGTACTCCGCCCACCGCGCCGCGTGCTCCACTTCCTGCCCGGTGACCAGGTCCTCCGTCCGCCGCCGCACCTCGCGCAACGCCGTGAGCACCTCTCCCCGGTGCTCCTTGATGTCCCGCCGCGCGGAGACACGTACCTCGTCGGCCTCGGCACGGGCGTCGGCCAGCCGCCGCAGGGCCCACGCCTCCGCCTCGTCGCGCACCTCGTCGGCGTGCGCCTGCGCCGCCTTCCGCACGTCGCGCCCCACCGCCTCGGCCACCTCGGCCTCCGACCGGGCCTCCTGCCGTGCCTCCTCCCGCAGGGCCTCGGCCTCCTGCCCGCCGAGCTCGAAGATCCGCCGCGCCCGCTCGCCGAGTTCCTCGTACGTCTGCGGGGCGAGCCGCGTCACGATCTCCCGCAGCCGTTCCGCCTCGGCCTCCATGTCCTTCGCCAGCACGGTGAGCCGGGCGGCCCGCTCCCAGGCGGCGTCCCGGTCCCGGGAGAGCGCCGCGGCGTACGCGTCGACCTGTTCGGGACGGTAGCCGCGTCCCCGTACGGCCACGAAGCCGTACGGCGACACCGGTGTGCTGCTCATCCTTGGACCCCTCTCCGCCCGACACACACGAAAAGACGATTTCGCGCACATCTTGATGGATCGCACGGAAGTGTTCATAACGCGACACTCCGCCCGCCCATTCGGCCGGAGACGGTTCACAGGCGTGTCATTTGAGGTCAGGGACGCCCGACAGGCACGAACGAACGAGGCGCCCGACCCGTGACCCGGGCCGAGCGCCTCGTCCTTACCGCCGTTGTCCTGCCTGTCCCGCCTGTCCTGCCTGTGCCGCCGTGTTCCGGGGAGCCGCCTCTAGAGCAGCCCGTCCCACATCTCCTCCAGCAGGACCGACCACCAGCTCTCCGGGGAGGCCAGGGCCGCCGGGTCGAGCGCGGCGAGCTGGGCCTGGAAGTCGACCGTCCAGCGGCCCGCCTGCTCCTGGTTGAGGCCGAACCGCAGCCGCCACATCCGGCCGAGCAGCGCCAGACAGCGCGCGAACTCGGGCAGACCGGTGTTCACGAACTGCGGCGGCACCGGAGCACCCCCGGGACCGGCCTCCACCGGCACGGCGACGATGTTCGCCGTGCCGTACTGGACACAGATCGCCTTGCCGAAGTCGCTGCCCATGACGAGGTACGAGCCCGCGTCCTGGGACGCCGCCACCCCGCGCTCCTGCGCCAGTTCGGCGAGGGTCGGCACCGGACGGCCCGGCTGGGCCTGCGCCCAGAAGAACGGGCCCATGTCGACCGGCAGCCCGGCCACGACCAGGGTGTGCGCCACGATCGGCGGCACACCCTGCCGCGACACGGCCGCGTGGTCGAACCGGAACACCCCCGGCCCGAACGCCGCCGCCAGCTCCTGCGCGATCGCCTCCGGCGGGATCGGCGGCGCGGGCTGCACCGGCGGAATCGGCGCCCGCACCGGTGCCGGACGCGCCGGCCCGTCCGCGACCTGGTGCAACTCACCCTGATGCGCGAGAAGTTGATGCATTCCCTGCTGCCGGCTCGCGTGATCCGTGCCGTACGACGCGATGCTCGTGATCCGCGCCTGCGGGAAGGTCTCCCTGATCATCCGGGCGCAGTACGCGCCCGGCAGCTCACAGGACTCCAACTCCGTGTGCAGCTCCAGTACTTGCTGCGGCGGCACGTTCATCGCGCGCAGCTCGTGCAGGATCTGCCACTCCGGGTGCGGAGTACCCGGAGCGGACCGCCGGATCAGCTGCTGCTCGGACCCGTCATGGGCGCGGTAGCGCAGCACCGCCTGATAACCGGGTCCGACGGTCGGCTGCCCCGTCTGCGGATAGCCGTACGCCGGCTGCTGTCCCGGCATGGGCTGTCCCGGTACGGGCTGCTGTCCGGGCAGCGGCTGAGGGGCGCCCGGCATCATGCCGGGAGCCTGCGGAGGCTGCGGCGCACCGGGGCCTCCGGCCGGAGGGGCGAACATCGTCGCCGCGTGGTGCACCTGACCGGAGGGCGTACCCCCCGGAACACCGGGCGCACCCGGCGGCTGCGGCGCGCCCGGCCCCGCCGGGGGCCCGGCCAGCATCGTCGCGGCATGGTGCGCTCCACCCGGGGGCGTGGCGCCCGGCGGGGCCGGCACACCGGGAGCGGCCTGCTGCCAGGGTGCCCCCGGGGCCCCGGGGGCACCCGGCGGCTGCGGCGCGCCGGGGCCGCCCACCGCGGGCCCCGCCAGCATCGTCGCGGCATGGTGGACACCGCCCGGAGGAGGCGTGGCGCCGGGCGGCTGGGGCGCGCCGGGCGCCCCCTCGGGCCCGTCCGGCCCGAGCTGGGAGACGAGCTGCGTCGGCACATAGCCGCCCGCGGGGGCGCCCGGTCCGGACGGCGGAGGCGTACTGCCCGGCCGCGCGCCCGGCACACCCGGGGCGCTCGGCGGAGGCGGAGTGCCCGCCCCTCCACCACGCGCCGCTCGGGGCGGCTGCGCCTTGCTGGTCGCGGCGTCGGCGATGTCACCCGCGTTCGGGGGCAGCGGCCGCGACGGCACGGCCGGCGGCGGCGTACCAGGGGCACCCGGAGCAGCCGGGGCACCGGGCGGCGGAGTGCCCTGACCCGCGCCAGGGCCCTGCGGATAGCCGTAGGCCGAGGCACCCGGCAGACCGTGGCCCGACGAAGTACCGGACGGCGCGGGAGAGTTCGGGTCACCGGCCACGGGCGCCAGCGTGGTATGCGGGAGTTGGCTGCCCCCCGACATCATGGCGGTCTGATCGAGCGCGGCGACCGGCGGCGGCGTGCGCGAGTCGTCGACGTCCGTCAGCTGCGGCGCGAACACGGTCGCCGGCAGCGGTACGGAACGGTCGTCCCCGGGATCGGCGTTCGTGTCCGTCCCCGCCCACGGGGTCGCGTCGGCGGGAACGGCGGGACTCGTGTCCCGCGGACCGGGGACCTCGTCGCCGGTCGCGGCGTCCGGCCACGGCGTGGCCCCCGCGGGAACCGGCGGCACACCCGGTACCGGAGCGGCGGAGCCCGGCGAGGAAGGCGCGCCCGGCGCGACGGCCGGGGAAGGGGCGTGCACGCCCGGCGCGGCCGCGACTCCGTGCTCTCCGGACTGTCCCGGCGCACCGGAAAGCGAACTCCCGCCCCCGGCGGCCCCGTTCGCGGAACCGCCCGCCGCGGAGGCGGCGGCCGGACGGGACCCCGCCCCGTCGGAGCCGGACGGGACCGACCCGGCACGCCGGTCCGGGATCCCCATCCTGTCCGCGGCCTCCTGAAGCCACTCCGGAGGGCTGAGCAGGAACGACGTCTGGTTCAGGTCGACCCGCGCCGCGGGCGCCGGCGCCGGATCGGGGGTCCCGACCGGCGCCCCGTACTCCTCCTCGTAGCGGCGGATGACCTCACCCACCGGCAGCGCGGGCCACAGCGTGGCCTCCCCGCTGTCCCGGGCGATGACGAGCCGCTGCGCGCCCCCGTCGGAACGCGGCCCCTCGGCGCGGTCCTCCGCCCATACGACGAAACCGAGTTCGAACTCGCGTACCCGCACCTCGCGGTGCTGGTACCCGGCCACGTCCCCGTTGATCCACTCTTCCGCGCGCTCCTGCGCCTGTGCGAAGGTCACCATCGCAACGTCACTCCCCCACCGAAGAGACGGGCACGGCGTGCGCGAAGCCGCCGTCCACCATCAGATTCGCCACCGTCTCCAGCTCCGGCGGATTGCCCGCGAGCCGGGACAGGAACTGGTCGAAGTCGTCACCGCACGGCAGCAGCAGCCGCTGCACCCGCTCGGCCGCCGGCCACGCGTCCTCGTCGCGGGCGTCGTCGAACGCGCAGAACCAGACCGAACCGATCCGGTCGCCCTTCACCTTCACGGCCAGCAGGCCGCCCTGCACGAACCCGACACCCAGGTAGTCCTTGGTCAGATGGTCGCGCAGACATTTGTTGACGTACACCAGGTCGTTGACCGCGGCCTCGTCGCGCACGGTGAACAGCGGCTGGTCCACCAGCAGCCCGAGCTCGGCGTCGAGCGCGGCACCGACCGGCGCGCACCCGCCCGCCGCCTTCAGAAACGACCGGTAGGCGCCGGGCAGCCGGTAACCGAGGTCCTCCTCGACGGCCAGCACCTGCTGCTCGGTCACCGCGACCGACGACTTCGGCAGCCCGAAGTGCGCGGGCCGCGTCTCCTGCAACGGCCGCGTCCCCCGCTTGGAATGGTCGACGGCCGCGGTCGCGACACCGCCGTGGTGCCGCAGCAGCGCCTTCACCTCGACCGGCACCAGCTCCAGCCGCCGGGTGCCCGCCACGTGGTGCCACGTCCAGCCGTGCGGAGTCGCCACCGCGGGAATCGTGTCCCACAGATCGTGCCCGGACGCGGCGAGCGCGGCGTTCGCGGAGACATAGTCCGTCAGCCTCAACTCGTCGACGCCGAAGCCCTCCGGGGGCTCGGCGATCTCCGCCGCGGCACGCGCGTAGAGCGAGAAGTCGGGATAACCGCGCTCGTCGATCCGTACACCTCCGGGATGGCGCGCCGCCCGGACCGGATCCGGGAAGTGCACGACTTGCCCGGCGTAGGCCGCGTTCGGCGGCGCGGCTTGTTGCCCGAGCCGACCTGTCGTCATGACGGTTGCCCCCTGCGGCGTCTTCAGTAGCTGGATGGAGCGCGGATGTCGACAGCCTATTCGGTTGTACGACACCGGTCACCGGGCCTCCGGTTCCGTGACCAGCCGTCACCCCGTCGTGACCGTACGCCGAAGACCTGGCGTGTCGCGGCGCCCCAGCTACCGCTCCCGCCACGGCATTTGGCAGTCTGTCTCCGCACCGGGGGATGCACGGGAGGGAAAGACGATCATGAATGCGACGCATACGAGCACGTCCGGGGACCCCCGGGTCGGCTGGAGCAGCGCCGAAGCGCTGCACGCGCCCGTCCTGCTGTACCGCCGCGACGGCATACTTCCCACCGTCGCCGCCGCCCTCTCCGTCCGCGGCGCCACCCTCACCGGCACGGCCGCCCGCGGCGACCAGCCACCCGCTCTTCACCCCCTGGTCCAGGACTTCCTCGACACCCTCACGAACGCCCAGCGCGACCGCTTCACCGGCCGCTGCGCCGAGGCCATCCTGATCTCCCGGCAGATCGCCGCCGCCGACGCCGAACGCAGCAAGCGCGCCGGCCGCAAGCCGATGACCAGCGGCGAGGCCCGTAAGGCCCTCAAGGGGGCCAAACTCACCACGCGCCACATCCGCGAGGACGGCGACCCGCTGCACGGGAGCTTCGCCGCGCCCTGCCGCTCCTGCACGGCACTCAGCGGCCACTTCGGCGTACGCATCGTCGACCCGGCGGAACCGGACGCCTGAACTCCCCTCTCCCCGCATACGTACGTATGACGGCGTCCCGCGACGCCGATGTCCCATCCCTCGACGAACGAAGGGCAGATGCACTCCGAACGCTCCTCCTCCAGCCTCTTCTCCCCTGCCGGGCAGGGGGGATCCTCGTCACGTTTCCCCGAGCCCGTGGTCGCCGTACTGCGCTCGGCGGGATGGCAGCCGGGACGCTGGGACATAAAGCAGGCCGAGTACTGGGCCGACGAGCTGCGCGGACACGCGTCGCCGGCCGGACACCGGCACTCCGTGTTCCCGGCGGCGGTCGAGGCCTGGGCGGAGTTCGGGGGGCTGCGCGTGGGCGCCACGGGACCCGGGCGCCAGCTCGCCCCCGCCCTGCTCCATCTCGATCCCCTGTACGGGCTGCACATGGCCCGTACCCTCGGCGACCTCGGCCGGGCGCTCGACACCGAGGTCTGCCCCCTGGGCGAGGAGCCCGACTCCCACGCCCTGCTCGCCATCGACGCCGAGGGCCGCGTCTACACCCTCGACCACACCGGCGACTGGTACCTCGGCCCGCACATCGACGCGGCCCTCACCAACCTCCTCACCGGCACCGCCCCACCCCGGCTCACCACGACCTGACCCGCCAGGCCTTCTTTCGCCCCCTCCGCCCCTACCCTCCCCCAAGGTCTCGGCTTCGCTCGACCAGGGGGGACCCCCATCACCCCTGGGGCTCCGCCCCGGACCCCGCCCCTCGAACACCGGAGGGGCTGAAACTCACGCCCGCACCCCAGCGGGCGCGTACCCACAGCCGGGATCCGGCGGAAGGGGCCGCGCCGGTACATCGATGCCCGTCGCCACCGACGGCCACGCCTCACCCAACGGCGACGGGCTGATGCACCGGCACGGCCCCGACCCCCCACCGGACAGGAAGCGCGCCCGCAAACGCCGGCGCAGCGAACCCCACCGCGAACCGCCCGGAGGGCTACGCCGGGATCACCGCCGACACCCGGTACCCGCCCGCGTCCGTGGGCCCCGACACGAACACGCCCCCCAGCGCGGCCACCCGCTCCTTCATCCCCAGCAGCCCGTTCCCCCCGCTGGGCAGCGCGACGGACGACCCCACCCCCACCTCCGGCGGGCACTCGTTCTCCACCTGCATCGCGATCTCGGACACCCGATGCGCCAGCCGGACGTACGTCTTCGCCCCCGCCGCGTGCTTGTGGACGTTCGTCAACGCCTCCTGCACCACCCGGTAGGCGGTCTGCTCGATCTCACGGGCGTACGCCCGCAGGTCCCCCTCGACCGACAGGGCCACGACCATCCCGGCCGCCGCCGACTGCCCGATCAGCTCGTCGATCTCGGCCAGGCTCGGCCCCTCACCGGCCCCGGAATCGCCCGCGGCCCGCGACGCGGCCGCGGCCGCCGCGGCCCCCACCGCCGCCAGCGGCACCGCCGGCACCCGCGTGTCCAGCCCGTCCCCCGTACGCAGTACGCCGAGCATCTCTCTCAGCTCCGTGAGCGCCTGCCGCCCCATGTCACCCACCAGGGCGGCGTTCTTCACGGCCTTCTCGGGATCCTTCCGGGCGACCGCCTGGAGCGCCGCCGCGTGCACGACCATCAGGGAGACCCGGTGCGCGACCACGTCGTGCATCTCCCGCGCGATCCGGGTGCGCTCCTCGTTGCGCGCCCACTCCGCCCGTTCCTCGGCCCGCTCCGCGAGCAGCTGGAGCTCCCGCTCCAGCGAGTCCGCCCGCTCCCGCAGGCTCTCCATCAGCCGCCGCCTGGCCCCCATGTACAGCCCGAGCAGCACGGGCGGCGCGGTCATCCCGATCGCCGTCGTGATGGAGGCGAAGGGGACCAGCCAGTTCCCCATCGGCACGTCCCCGCGCACCACGCTCTGGTGCGCCCGCACGAACGTCACGATCAGCATGCCGGCGAAGGACATCCCGGCCAGCGCCGCGGTGATGCGCCGCGGCAGCTCGGACGCGGCGAGCGTGTAGAGCCCGACGAGTCCCATCAGGAACCCCATCTGGGCGGGCGTGATCGCGATGGACACCAGGACGACCGCGATCGGCCACTTCCGCCGCACCAGGAGCACGGACCCCGCGACCGCCCCGAACACGACACCCACCGGAGCGGGCAGTCCCGCGTCGTGCGCGAAGCGGACCCCCTCACCTCCGCACTCGAACGCCGACGCCAGAGCGAGCCCCGCGTCCAGCACCGCACCGCGCCATCCGACCCACCACCACGGCCCGGTCCCGGCCGCGGTGTGCGCTTCCCCCGTCGTGGTCATGGCTCCAGCCTACGGTTGCACCCCGAACCATTTCCGGTGAGTTTTGGCTACTGGCCTACACCACACCCCGCCGGGCTTCGACGGCCTCGGGAGCGCCGCCGGCCCCGGGCCGGTCCCGGTCGCGCAAGCGCAGGAACGCAAACACCGGACCGGCACGAACGCCTCGGACACCCGGCGGGACCGCCCGGTCATCTGCCGCGCGGGAAGCACCGAGTTGTACCGTCGCACGGAGGGCATCCGGTACGGCATAGTGTTGGGTGCCGACTCGACGGGCCGACCGAATGTCCGGTTCGATCGAGTTCATTCCCCCGTGGTGTAATTGGCAGCACTGTGGCTTTTGGTGCCATCTGTCCGGGTTCGAGTCCTGGCGGGGGAGCCTCGGTCGACCCGGTCCCTGACAGTGCTCTCAGGGCCCTCTCCCACATGCCTCCTGTTTCGCCCCGGTATCCTGCGGATGTCCACTCCCCCCAGTCATCCGAAGCCGAAGGGCAGTCCCGTGAGCTCCAGTCGCCCGGCAGCCGTCGTTGTACTCGCAGCGGGTGAGGGCACCCGTATGAAGTCGGCCACACCCAAGGTTCTGCACGACATCTGCGGACGCTCCCTCGTCGGTCATGTGCTGGCCGCCGCAAGCGAGTTGAACCCCGAGAACCTGATCGTCGTCGTCGGGCACGCACGCGAGAAGGTCGTCGGGCACCTCGCGGAGATCGACCCGGACGTACGCACCGCGGTGCAGGCCGAGCAGAACGGCACCGGGCACGCGGTACGGATGGCGCTCGAAGAGCTCGGCGGGGACGTGGACGGCACCGTCGTCGTGGTCTGCGGCGACACCCCCCTGCTCAGCGGCGAGACCCTGCTCACACTGGCCTCGGCCCACAGCGCCGACGGCAACGCCGTCACCGTGCTCACCGCCGAGGTCCCCGACGCCACCGGCTACGGCCGCATCGTGCGGGACGGCGCCGGCGGCGCGGTCACCGCGATCGTCGAGCACAAGGACGCGAGCGACTCGCAGCGCGCGATCCGCGAGATCAACTCGGGTGTCTTCGCCTTCGACGGCCGCCTGCTCGCCGACGCGCTCGGCAAGGTGCGGACGGACAACAGCCAGGGCGAGGAGTACCTGACCGACGTCCTCGGGATCCTGCGCGAGGCCGGGCACCGGGTGGGCGCGGCCGTCGCCGCCGACCACCGCGAGATCGCCGGCATCAACAACCGCGTCCAGCTCGCCGAGGCCCGCCGCATCCTGAACGACCGGCTGCTCACGCGGGCCATGCTGGCCGGCGTCAGCGTCCTCGACCCCGCGACGACCTGGGTCGACGTCACGGTCACCTTCGAGCAGGACGCGATCGTGCACCCCGGGACGCAGCTCCAGGGCGCCACGCATCTCGCCGAGGGCGCCGAGGTCGGGCCCAACTGCCGCCTGAAGGACACCCGGGTGGGCGCAGGCGCCCGCGTCGACAACACCGTGGCCGACACCGCCGAGGTGGGTCCGCAGGCCAAGGTCGGCCCGTTCGCCTACCTGCGTCCCGGCACGCGGATCGGCCTGAAGGCCAAGGTCGGTACGTACGTCGAGACGAAGAACGCCACGATCGGCGAGGGGACCAAGATCCCGCACCTGTCGTACGTGGGGGACGCGACGATCGGCGAGTACTCGAACATCGGTGCCGCGAGCGTGTTCGTGAACTACGACGGGCAGGACAAGCACCACACCACGATCGGCTCGCACTGCCGTACGGGTTCGGACAACATGTTTGTGGCTCCTGTCACGATCGGGGACGGCGCGTACACCGCGGCGGGCTCCGTCATCACCAAGGACGTGCCGCCCGGCTCGCTGGCCGTGGCCCGTGGCCAGCAGCGCAATATCGAGGGCTGGGTGGCTCGCAAGCGTCCCGGAAGCGCCGCGGCGAAGGCCGCGGAGACCGCCTCCCGGGAACCGGAAGGCGAAGGCTGACCGGAAAACGGCACGTCCGGGACGGCGTACCGTGATAAGTGCACACCCGCACCCCTGCTGAGAAGCCCTCTCGCAACCCAGCTGAGACGGCCTCCCACGCCCACTGAGATGACCTCTGAGGAGACAGTGCTGTGACCGGGATCAAGACGACGACCGGCGAGAAGAAGATGATGTTCTTCTCCGGCCGCGCCCACCCCGAGCTTGCCCAGGAGGTCGCCCACAAGCTGGGTGTCGGGGTCGTCCCGACCAAGGCCTTCGACTTCGCGAACGGCGAGATCTACATCCGCTACCAGGAGTCCGCGCGCGGCGCCGACTGCTTCCTGATGCAGAGCCACACAGCTCCCATCAACAAGTGGATCATGGAACAGCTGATCATGATCGACGCTCTGAAGCGGGCCTCCGCCAGGAGCATCACGGTGATCGTGCCCTTCTACGGTTACGCCCGTCAGGACAAGAAGCACCGTGGACGTGAACCGATCTCGGCGCGTCTGGTCGCCGACCTGATGGCGACGGCCGGTGCCGACCGCATCCTCACGGTCGATCTGCACACGGACCAGATCCAGGGCTTCTTCGACGGCCCGGTGGACCACCTGTTCGCGCTGCCGATCCTCGCCGACTACGTGGGCGCCAAGGTCGACAGGTCCAAGCTCACCGTCGTCTCGCCGGACGCCGGCCGGGTGCGCGTGGCCGACCGCTGGTGCGACCGTCTGGACGCTCCGCTGGCCATCGTGCACAAGCGCCGCGACAAGGACGTCGCCAACCAGGTCACCGTCCACGAGGTGGTCGGTGACGTGAAGGGCCGCGTCTGCGTCCTCGTCGACGACATGATCGACACCGGTGGCACCATCTGCGCCGCCGCCGACGCACTGTTCGCGCACGGCGCGGAGGACGTCATCGTGACGGCCACGCACGGTGTTCTCTCCGGCCCGGCGGCCGACCGTCTGAAGAACTCCAAGGTCAGCGAGTTCATCTTCACGGACACCCTGCCGACCCCGGGCGAGCTGGAGCTCGACAAGATCACGGTGCTCTCGATCGCGCCGACCATCGCGGACGCGGTGCGTGAGGTCTTCCAGGACGGCTCGGTGACGAGCCTGTTCGAGGAGCAGTAGGCCCCTCTCCCGTCGGTCGCCTAGATCGATTTCTTGTACGGCCTCCCCGCCCCGTAAGCTGTCACAGTTGCTCGGCGAGGGAGGCCGCACTTTTGTGTGCGGCGGTCCGTTATCGACGCGCTCTTCGTAGCAGGCCGATGGTTTGGCCGGGTGACCTCTTTCCCCAGATCTACGAGGAGTGAACATGTCCGAGATCAAGCTCGCCGCCGAGTCCCGCAACGAGTTCGGCAAGGGCGCCGCCCGCCGCGTCCGCCGCGAGGGCAGGGTTCCCGGCGTCGTCTACGGTCACGGCACGGACCCGGTCCACATCACGCTTCCGGGCCACGAGCTGCTTCTCGCGCTGCGTACGCCGAACGTCCTGCTCTCCCTGGACCTGGGCGGCAAGACCGAGCTCGCGATCCCGAAGGCTGTCCAGCGCGACGCCATCAGGGGCCACCTCGAGCACGTCGACCTGCTCCTCGTGAAGCGCGGCGAGAAGGTCACCGTCGAGGTCTTCGTGCAGACCGAGGGCGAGCTGGCCCCGGGCAGCTTCCTCGTCGAGAACGTGCTGAACACGCTGACGGTCGAGGCCGAGGCCACCCACATCCCGGAGTCGGTCACCGTCTCCATCGCGGGCCTGGAGGCCGGTGCCTCCATCCACGCCAAGGACATCAAGCTCCCCAAGGGCACCACGCTGGCGATCGACGAGGACGCGGTCGTCATCCAGGTCCTGTCGGCGCAGGCCGAGGAGCCGGCCGCCGAGGGCGAGTCCGCGGGCGACGCGGCCGCCGAGGCCTGATCCCCCCGGAAATCTTCATCCGTGTCAGCCGCCGCTCCTGTCGGGAGCGGCGGCTGCCGCGTATCACGGACACATGGGAGACACGGACGTGACGACCGACGCCAATGCGCCCTGGCTGATCGTGGGCCTCGGCAATCCGGGCCCCGAGTACGCCATGAACCGGCACAACGTGGGCTTCATGGTGGCCGATCTGCTGGCCGGGCGGATCGGCGGGAAGTTCAAGCGGGCGGGCAAGGCGCAGGCCCAGGTGATCGAGGGGCGGATCGGGCCGCCCG
This sequence comes from Streptomyces sp. NBC_00386, assembly GCF_036063235.1. Taxonomy (NCBI): domain Bacteria; kingdom Bacillati; phylum Actinomycetota; class Actinomycetes; order Kitasatosporales; family Streptomycetaceae; genus Streptomyces; species Streptomyces sp. NBC_00386. The sequence goes on along the minus strand of NZ_CP107950.1, from coordinate 5,599,917 downwards.
GTCCGGCGAACCGCCGGGTGATCCTGGCCAAGCCGATGTCGTACATGAACCTGTCGGGCGGCCCGGTGACCGCGCTGCGGGACTTCTACAAGGTGCCGACGGCGCACATCGTGGCCGTCCACGACGAGCTCGACATCGACCACGGCGTGCTGCGGCTGAAGCTGGGCGGCGGCGACAACGGCCACAACGGCCTCAAGTCCATGACGAAGGCGATGGGCGCGGACTACCACCGGGTGCGGTTCGGCATCGGGCGCCCTCCGGGCCGTATGCAGGTCGCGGACTTCGTCCTCAAGGACTTCTCCTCGGCCGAGCGCAAGGAGATGGACTACTTCGTGGACCGGGCGGCGGACGCGGTGGAGTGTCTGGTGATCGAGGGCCTGGAGCGGGCCCAGAGCACCTACAACTCCTGAGGAACCGCCCGTACGACTCCTGAGGGACGGCCCGGGAGGCCCCGGGAACCGCGGGAAGGCCGCGCGGCCGGGGGCCGGGTGGCCGACGTACGCGCACAACTGCCGACTTGTCCCCCTCGGGAGTTGACCGAGCGCGCAGCCATGGCCAATGATCCCCGCCATGCGTGCCGTCACCTCACGTCAGAGCGCGTACACGGCGCTGCGTCTCGGACAGCTCACAGCGATGGGCGTGGTCACCGGGCTCATCCTGATCGCGGGCGTCTGGGCCTCCTGGGGCACCGCGCAGCACGTGATGCTGAGCAAGGGCCGGGAGCAGGGCACGATCGCCGTGCGGTCGTGCTCGGGGGACGTCTGCACGGGGTCGTACACACCGGTGTCGCCCGGTTCACGGGCACGGTCCCGCGTCGTCATCGACCAGTCGGTGGCGGTGGAGAAGGGCCGGACGTACACGGTCACGGTGAAGCCCGGCAGCGACGAGGTCGTCCGCAGCGGGCCGGCCGGACTGCTCTACGCCTGGATCCCGCTCGCGGGGGCCCTGCTGCTCGCCTCGGTGGTGGTCGCGGGCGGCCTGCGGCTGACCCGCCTGGCCTGGGTGATGGCGGGGACGGCGATCGCCCTGCTGACGGCCACGTTCCTGGTCGTGTAGGGGCCCGCGGACGCGCGGGGGCACGCGCGCAGGCACGGGGGCGGGCGGCCGCACGGACACATGAAGGCGCCCTCCGCGCTCGTACGGGTACGAGCGCGGAGGGCGCCTTCGCGTCGGCCCCGCAGGTGTCCGGGGTGTCACCGGCCCGGCGGGTCCGTTCGCTCAGCCGGTGTTGCGCAGGCCCGCCGCCACACCGTTGACCGTCAGGAGCAGGGCCCGCGAGAGCAGCGGGTCGGCCGCCTGGCCGGCCGCGGCCTCGTCGCGCTGACGCTTGAGGAGGGCGACCTGGAGGTAGGAGATCGGGTCCAGGTAGGCGTCACGGATGACGAACGTCTGCTGGAGCACCGGGTTGGTGTCGAGCAGCTTCTCGCCGCCGGTGATGCGCAGCACCTCGCGCACGGTGAGCTCGTGCTCGGCCTCGATGACGGCGAACACGTGCTTGAGCTCGTCGGGGACGAGGGTGTCGACGTAGTGGCGGGCGATCCGCAGATCGGTCTTCGCGAGGGTCATCTCGACGTTCGAGAGGAAGTTCCGGAAGAAGTGCCACTGCTCGTGCATCTCGTCGAGCACGGTGTCCAGGCCCGCCTCGCGAAGCGCCTTGAGACCGGAGCCGACGCCGAACCAGCCGGGCACGATCTGCCGGGACTGGGTCCAGCCGAAGACCCACGGGATGGCGCGCAGTCCGTCGAGCGAGACGCCCGAGCCGGGGCGGCGGGAGGGCCGCGAGCCCAAGTGCAGGTCGGCGAGCTGGTCGACCGGCGTGGAGGCGAGGAAGTACGTCGGCAGGTCGGGGTCCTCGACGAGCCGCCGGTAGGCGGAGTGGGCGGCGTCGGAGACGACGTCCATCGCCGCGTCCCAGCGGGCCAGCGCCTCGTCGGACTGGCGGGGCGCGGTGTGCAGGGCGGACGCCTGGAGCGTCGCGGCGACCGTCAGTTCGAGGTTCTCGCGGGCGAGCGAGGGGACCAGGTACTTGTCGGAGATGACCTCGCCCTGCTCGGTCACCTTGATCTCGCCCTCCAGGGTGCCCCAGGGCTGCGCGAGGATCGCGTCGTGCGAGGGGCCGCCGCCGCGGCCGACGGTGCCGCCGCGGCCGTGGAAGAGCCGCAGGCGTACGCCGTAGCGGTGGGCGACGTCGCGCAGCCGGCGCTGGGCCCGGTGGATCTCCCACTGCGAGGTGGTGATGCCGCCGAACTTGGAGGAGTCGGAGTAGCCGAGCATGACCTCCTGGACGTCCCCGCGCAGTGCCACCAGACGGCGGTACGAGGGGTCGGAGAGCATGTCCTCCAGGATGGTGTCCGCGGCCTTGAGCTCGTCGGTGGTCTCCAGGAGCGGCACGATGCCGATCTTCGCCCAGCCGGCGTGCAGGTCGAGAAGTCCGGCCTCACGGGCGAGGACGGCGGCGGCGAAGACGTCGTCGGCGCCCTGGCACATCGAGATGATGTACGACTCGATGACCTCGGGCCCGAAGGTCTTCAGGGCCTTCTTGACGGTCTCGAAGACGCCGAGGGTCTTCTGGCCGGCGGCGTCGAGCGGCGCGGGGGTCGGGGCGAGCGGGCGCCGGGAGCGCAGTTCCTTGGCGAGGAGCTTGGCGCGGTAGTCGCGCGGCATGTCCACGTAGCGCCAGGACTCCTCGCCGAGCCGGTCGAAGAGCTGGCCGAGGGCGTGGTGGTGGGCGTCCGCGTGCTCGCGTACGTCCATGGTGGCGAGCTGGAGGCCGAACGCGGCGAGCGTGCGGATGGTGCGGTTCATCCGGCCGTCGGCGATCAGGCCGCCGCGGTGCGCGCGCAGCGAGGTCTGGACGAGGATGAGGTCGCGCAGCAGTTCGGCGGTGCCGAGGTAGTCGCGGCCGTCCTCGTGTGCGGTGCCCTTGGCCAGGCGCTGCTTGGTGTTCTCCAGCTTCTGCCGGATGCAGGTGGCCTTGAGGCGGTAGGGCTCCTCGGCGTTGAGGCGCTTGTAGCGGGGGCTGATCTCCGGCAGGCGCTCCAGGTCGCTCTGGAGGGACTCCAGGAGTTCCTCGGTCGCTCCGGTGTAGCGGATGGAGTTCGACAGGAAGCCGCGGAGTTCGTCGATGAGTTCCAGGGCGTCGTTGATGCCGTGCTCGTGCTGGAGGATCAGGACGTCCCAGGTGACGTCGGGGGTGACGTTCGGGTTGCCGTCGCGGTCGCCGCCGATCCAGGTGCCGAAGGTGAGGGGACGCGTGTCGTCCGGGAGGGCGACGCCGACGCGCTCGAGTTCGGCGGTGAGGTCCTCCAGGACGTCACCGACGGCGCCGGCGTGCAGCTCGTCCAGGTAGTAGATGGCGTTGCGGGCCTCGTCGGCGGGCTCGGGGCGCACGACGCGGAGCTCGTCCGTCTGCCACACCAGGTCGATGTTCTCGGCGAGGCGGGTGTCGTGGCGGCGGCGGTCGGCCTCGATGACCGGGGTCTCCAGGAGCGCGGCGATGCGCCGCAGCTTGTTGAGGACCGAGCGCCGGGCCGCCTCCGTGGGGTGGGCGGTGAACACCGGGCGGACGTTGAGGTTCTTGACCGTCTGGCGCAGGTGCTCGGGGTCGGCGTCCTTGAGCCGGTCGGCCGTCCGGGCGAGGAGGCCGCCCTCGGCGGCGCGCTTGGCGCGCAGCTCGCGTCCGCGGTGCACCTGCTCGGTGACGTTGGCGAGGTGGAAGTAGGTCGAGAAGGCGCGGACCAGCTTGGCGGCGGTCTCCAGCTCGGTGCCGCGCAGCAGCTCGGCGGCGGCCACGCCGTCCTCGCGGGTCAGGCGGCGGACCTTCTCGACCAGTTCCAGGAGCTCGGGGCCCTCCTGCCGTACGAGGGTCTCGCCGAGCAGGTCGCCCAGGCGGCGGATGTCGGCGCGCAGTTCGCTGCTGGTGGTCGTGGTCTGGTCGTCGGCACTGCTCACAGGTGCGGCTCCTTGCAGTGGTGAAGCTCGTCTGAAGAGTGGGGAATCTCGTCTGAAGCTCGTCTGGGAGGGAACCCGGGTGACGACCGCGCGCGGCGGGTGCCGCTTAGGGAGGTGGCATCCGGGAAGAAATCAGAACGGACCGCGCTGTCCGACCGACTCCAAGGATAGGTGTCCCCTCGGACGCGCAGGCTCACGGGCTCTTGCCGCCGGGCTACGCGCTGACATACTTACGACGCCGTAGGTTACGGACCCGTAGGTATTCCCGTCGGACGGCGGGAGGACCCTGGGTTCGCACCCGGACACCCTTCCCCGCCGTTCCTCACCCTCGAACCCCACAGGGGACGCCCATGACCACGAGTTCCGATGTGATCGACGACGCCCCGCGGGCGGACAACGACGACACCTCGCTCCCCGCCGCGACCCTCGGCGGCGAGAAGAAGGGGTCACTCGAACAGATCACCCTTCTTCTCTTCATCGCCGTTCCGTTCCTGGCGCTGCTTGCCACGGTGCCGCTGGCCTGGGGATGGGGGCTGAGCTGGCTGGACGCCGGCCTGCTGGTCTTCTTCTACTACCTGGGCTGCCACGGCGTCACGATCGGTTACCACCGCTATTTCACCCATGGCTCCTTCAAGGCGAAGCAGCCCCTGCGGATCGCGGTCGCCATCGCGGGATCCATGGCGGTCGAGGGCCCGCTCGTGCGCTGGGTCGCCGACCACCGCAAGCACCACAAGTTCTCCGACGCCGAGGGTGACCCTCATTCGCCGTGGCGTTACGGGGAGACGGTCCCTGCGCTGATGAAGGGCCTGTGGTGGGCGCACATCGGATGGATGTTCGACGAGGAGCGGACCTCTCAGGAGAAGTACGCGCCGGATCTGGTCAAGGACCCGGTGATCCGGGCGATCTCGCGTCAGTTCCTCCTCTGGACTCTGCTCTCGCTGGCCCTGCCGGCCCTGATCGGCGGTCTGGTGACGATGTCGTGGTGGGGCGCGTTCACCGGGTTCTTCTGGGGTTCTCTCGTCCGGGTGGCCCTGCTGCACCACGTCACCTGGTCGATCAACTCGATCTGTCACGCGGTCGGCAAGCGCCCGTTCAAGTCGCGTGACCGTTCGGGCAACGTGTGGTGGCTGGCGGTGCTCTCGTGCGGCGAGTCCTGGCACAACCTCCACCACTCGGACCCGACGTCCGCGCGGCACGGCGTGGACCGCGGCCAGATCGACTCGTCGGCGCGGATCATCCGCTGGTGCGAGCAGCTCGGATGGGCCTATGACGTGCGCTGGCCGTCACGCTCACGTATCGATTCCCGCCGCAGCGACGACGGGCACGGCTCCCGGCGCAAGACGGAAACCGCTGAAGCGGCATGATTGACGGCGTGGCGACCGACTCCAGCAGCACCCCGAGCAGCAGCGACAAGCCGCGGCGCGCGCGTCGCACTCGTATGACCGGCGCCGAGCGCCGTCAGCAGTTGCTGGAGATCGGCCGCACCCTGTTCGCGGCCAAGGGCTTCGAGGGCACCTCGGTGGAGGAGATCGCGGCCAAGGCCGGTGTCTCCAAGCCGGTGGTCTACGAGCACTTCGGCGGCAAGGAGGGCCTGTACGCGGTGGTGGTGGACCGTGAGATGCGGCGGCTGCTGGACATGGTGACCGGTTCGCTGACGGCGGGCCATCCGCGGGAGCTGTGCGAGCAGGCGGCGTTCGCCCTTCTGGACTACATCGAGGAGTACACGGACGGTTTCCGCATCCTGGTCCGTGACTCCCCCATCCCGCAGTCGACGGGTTCGTTCGCGTCGTTGATCTCGGACATCGCCACCCAGGTGGAGGACATCCTGGGCCGCGAGTTCAAGAGCCGCGGCTTCGACTCGAAGCTGGCGCCGCTGTACGCCCAGGCCCTGGTCGGCATGGTCGCGCTGACGGGCCAGTGGTGGCTGGACGTCCGCAAACCGCGCAAGGCGGAGGTGGCCGCGCATCTGGTGAATCTGGCGTGGCACGGTCTGGACGGGCTGGAGCCGAAGCCGCGGCTGATAGGGCATCGCAAGGCCTGAGACAGGGCCCGGGCCGAGTGCGCTCCCGGTTCAGTCGCGGGCCGGGAGCGGCTCCAGGAATTCGAGGCGGTTGCCGACGGGGTCCTCGGAGAAGAAGCGCCGGTGCCCGGGCAGGTCCTCGTCCCGGACGACGGGGAAGCCGGCGGCCTCGATCCGTGCGGCGCAGGCGTCGATGCCGGTGACGCGCAGCCCGGGGTGGGCCTTCTTCGCGGGACGGAAGGCGGCCTCGATCCCTAGGTGGAGCTCGACGGCCCCCGCCCGGAACCAGCAGCCTCCGCGGGCGGCGAGGACGGGCGGCTTGGGCGTCTCGGTCATGCCGAGGACGCCGACGTAGTACGCGCGCAGGCGGTCCTCGGAGCCCGGCGGGGCGGCGAGCTGGACATGGTCGAGCGCGGTGAGCATCAGGCCTCCTTCCGGGCCACGGCGAACAGCCGGCGAAACGGCAGGACCGTGCCGTAGGGCCGGGCGGGGTAGGCCTCGCGCAGCAGGTCCCGGTAGGCGACGAGGAAGCCGTCCGTGGCCTCGGGGTCGTCCGCGAGGGCGGTCAGCACGGGCCGCAGCGCGGTCCCCTTCGCCCAGTCGAGCACGGGATCCGGTCCGCCCAGCTGTTGCATGTACGTCGTCTCCCAGACGTCCGCGCGGCAGCCGGCCCTCTCCAGGAGGTCCAGGTAGACGAGCGGGTCGTGGACCGAGTCCGCGGGGCGCGGGGAGTCGCCGAGCAGGCCTTTCCAGCGCGGGGAGGAGGCGAGTTCGCGCAGGAGGACGTGCAGCGGGGCGTCGGTGTTGTGGGGGACCTGGAAGGCGAAGGTGCCGCCCGGCGCGAGCGCGTCGAGCCAGCCGGGGAGCGACTCCAGGTGTCCCGGCACCCACTGGAGCGCGGCGTTCGAGGTGATCAGGTCGTACGTCCCGGCGGGCGTCCAGTCGGTGAGGTCGGCGTGGGCGAAGTCGAGCCGCCCGCCGCCGGCCGTGGGGCCCGCGTACTCCTCGGAGCGGGCCAGCATGTCGGCGGAGTTGTCGTAACCGGTGATGCGGGCGGTGGGCCAGCGGACGGCGAGCTGGACGGTGACGTTGCCGGGGCCGCAGCCGAGGTCGGCGATGCGGGCGGGATCGGCCGGAAGCTCGGGGACCTGGGCGAGCAGGTCGGCGAAGGGGCGGGCCCGGTGCCGGGAGTGGCGCAGGTACTGGCCGGGGTCCCAGGTGGGGGTGGCAGCCATGGGTGGCCTCCTCGAAGTCGCGCTGGGGTCGCGGACCGCTGAAGGGGCGGCGGTGACCGGACCGTTCGGGTCTCCAGCCTCACAGGAGAACTATCTCGACGTCAAGAGACTTGTTATCGAGAAACTCCACATCAAGAGACTTCATGTCGACACAACCACTACACTGATCGTCATGGAGGACGAGGTCGATCGGCTGGTCGCTGCGTGGCGCCGTGAGCGCCCTGACCTCGACGTGGAACCGCTCGAGGTGCTCAGCCGCGTGAGCAGGCTGGCCCGGCACCTGGACCGTGCGCGCCGGCTCGCTTTCGCCGAGCACAGCCTGGAGCCCTGGGAGTTCGACGTCCTGACGGCGCTGCGGCGTGCGGGTTCCCCGTACCAGCTCTCCCCCGGGCAGCTGCTCACCCAGACGCTCGTCACCTCCGGCACGATGACGAACCGCATCGACCGTCTGACCAAGAAGGGTCTGGTCGAACGCCTCCCGGATCCGAGCGACCGCAGGGGTGTGCTCGTACGCCTCACGGACGAGGGATGCGACCGCGCCGACCAGGCGCTGGCCGGCCTGCTCGACCAGGAGCGGGCGATCCTCGCCGAGCTGAGCCGGGCACAGCGCGGCGAACTGGCCGGGCTGCTACGCCAGTTGACCGCCCCGTTCGACAACATCCCCGGTTAGGTCGACGGGTCCGACACCCGCGCGCCGGGCCAGGGCCACGGCGGCGAGGGTGGAGTGCACCCCGAGCTTCCCGAGGACGTTCTGCATATGGGTGCGGACTGTGTGCGGCGACAGGAACAACCGCTCCGCCACCGCCTTGCGCCCGAGCCCGGCGACCATGCACCGCAGCACCTCGCGCTCACGGGGCGTCAGCGACTCGACGAGCCGCTCGCTCTCGGTGCGGTGCTTGCGCGCGGCGGTCAGCTCCCGCAGCACCCCGGTGAGCAGGGCGGGCGGCAGATGGGTCTCGTCGCGCAGCACACCCCGTATGACGGTGAGCAGCCGCGACAGCGAGCAGTCCTTGGCGACCCATCCCGAGGCGCCTGCCTGGAGGGCGAGCGCGGCCCGGCGCGGGTCGTCCTTCTCGGCCAGCACGACGGTCCGTACGCCCGGCTGTCCGGAGCGCACTCCGGCGACCAGCGATATGCCGTCGACCAGGCCGTCCTCGTTGCTCTCCTGGACGGGCACCGCCGGACGCATGCCGGGCAGATTGCCGCCCAGGTCGGCGTCGACGAGCAGCACGTCGAAGCGACGGCCCTCGGCCGCCGCGCGTTCGAGGCAGCGCAGCGCGGCCGGACCGCTGCCGGCTGCGGACACGTCGACATCGGGCTCGGCCGCGAGCGCGGCGGCGAGCGACTCGGCGAAGATGCGATGGTCGTCGACGACCAGTACTCGGATGCGAACCACAGAAACCCCCACTGTCGGGGGACGATCCGTACGGGTACGGCGCCCGAGGTGATCCCGAGCCCGCTTGCGACCCGGAAAACGAGGTGCCTCCGCCGCACGGCCGCCGCCGTGCTGGAAGTGCTACCCCCACTTCGGGCGTCGTACCCGACTGTCTCGCCCCCTGATCAGCACCGGCCCCCACCGGCACTGTTCATCAGAGTACGGCCGGGGGCGAGGAGCGGAAGGTGATTTGCAGAACTGGTTGGCCAGCGCGTTTATGGTGAGCCGTATGTTTCGTATCGAGACAGGAGACGACAAGGAGCGTCGGGATCTGCTCCGCAGACGGCTGCTGGACACGAACACGGCGGCCTCCCCGGTGCTGCGCGCGCTGCGCGGAACCCCAGGTGAACGTGAATTTCCGCTTCACCTCTGGGCCTTGGACGCGGACGGCGCCCTGGCCGGCGGTCTGGTGGGCCACACCTGGACGACCTGGCTGCACGTGACGTACCTGTGGGTCGACGACCGCCACCGTGGCACGGGCCTGGGCAGCCGGCTCCTGGCGGAGGCCGAACAGGCCGCCACCGGACGCGGCTGCACCGCCGCCCGCCTGGAGACCTGGGACTTCCAGGCCCCGGACTTCTACCGGAAACAGGGCTACGAGGTGGTGGCCGTGATCCCCGACTACCCACCGGGAATCACGGAGTACACCCTGACGAAGCGCTGGAGATCCGACTGAGGCCCCAGCCCCTCCGGCGTCTGGGAATTCAGCCCCTCCGGCACAAGTTCCAGCCCCTCCGGCGCCCGAGAAAATCCAGCCCCTCCGGCGTTTGAGGAGCGGGGGGGTTCGGGGGGCGGAGCCCCCCGAGCACGGGACGGGCAGGGGCGGAGGGGGCGAAAGGAGCCGTGGGTCAGCCGATACGCCGGGCCCCCGCCGAAGGCACCGCCGGGAACACCCGGGGCGCGGTGAAGCCCGCCGCGGCGAACGCCTCCGTCACCGCCTTGGTGACACTGTCCACGTCGGTGGACTCCACCAGCACGACGGCGGAACCACCGAAGCCCCCGCCCGTCATACGGGCCCCCAGCGCACCCGCGGAGTTGGCCGCCGAGACAGCGAGGTCCAGCTCGGGACACGAGATCCGCAGATCGTCGCGGAGCGAGGCGTGACCGTCCGTCAGGACCGGCCCGATCGCGCGGACGTCACCCGCGTCCAGCAGGGAGATGACCCGGTCCACCCGGTGGTCGTCGGAGACGACGTGCCGGACGTAGCGGCGCACGCGCTCGTCGGAGAGCCGGGCGAGAGCCGTGTCGAGGTCCTCGTACGCGACATCGCGCAGATGGGACACGCCCAGCAGGCGTGCCCCCTCCTCACAGCCCGCGCGCCGCTCCGCGTACGCCCCGTCGCCGAGCGCGTGCTTCACCCGGGTGTCGACGACGAGGAGTTCGAGGCCCTGGGAGGCGAGGTCGAAGGGGACCTGGCGGATGGACAGGTCGCGGCAGTCGAGGTGCAGGGCGTGGCCCTCGGTGCAGCACGCCGACGCCGTCTGGTCCATGACACCGCAGGGCACGCCGACGAAGTCGTTCTCCGCGCGCTGGGCGAGCCGCGCCAGCTCGGGCCGGGTGAGCCCGAGTCCGTACAGCTCGTCGAGGGCGAGGGCCGTGACGACCTCCAGGGCCGCCGAGGAGGACAGCCCTGCGCCGGTGGGGACCGTGGAGGCCAGATGGATGTCCGCGCCGCCGCCGACGGCGTGGCCCGCCTCGCGCAGCGCCCACACCACACCCGCCGGATAGGCGGCCCAGCCGGTGTCCGACCGGGGCGTCAGTTCGTCGACGCGCAGCTCGACGACCGGGCCGTCGATGTCCGCCGAGTGCAGCCGCAGCACCCCGTCGGACCGGCGGGACACCGCCGCGACCGCCGTGTGCGGCAGCGCGAGCGGCATCACGAACCCCTCGTTGAAGTCCGTGTACTCGCCGATCAGGTTGACCCGGCCGGGCGCCGCCCAGACGCCCTCGGGCGCGGCGCCGTACAGCTCCTCGAAGCCCTCACGTACCCCCACCTGCTCCACCCGCTATCCCTTCGCTGTGTTCTGTGCGAACTCCCACGCGTCCGCGACGATCCCCGCGAGATCCGCGCGGGACGGGTTCCAGCCGAGCCGCTCCCGGGCGGTCTCGGCCGAGGCGACCAGGACCGCCGGGTCCCCGCCGCGGCGCGGGGCCACGGCCTCGGGGATCGGGTGCCCGGTCACCTGGCGCACGGTTTCGATGACCTCGCGGACGGAGAAGCCGTTGCCGTTGCCGAGGTTGCAGATCAGGTGCTCGCCGGGGGCCGCGGCCGTAAGGGCCAGCAGGTGCGCCTCGGCGAGGTCCGCGACATGGATGTAGTCGCGGATGCAGGTGCCGTCCGGCGTCGGGTAGTCGTCGCCGAAGACGGAGATCGCGTCGCGGCGGCCCTGCGCGACCTGGAGGACCAGCGGGATGAGGTGCGACTCGGGGTCGTGCCGCTCGCCGCTCTCGCCGTAGGCGCCGGCCACGTTGAAGTAGCGCAGGGAGACGGCCCCGAGTCCGTGGGCCGCCGCCTCGCCGGTGATCATGTGGTCGACGGCGAGCTTGGAGGCGCCGTAGGGGTTGGTGGGCCGGGTCGGCGCGGACTCCACGATCGGGGTGGTCTCGGGCTCGCCGTACGTCGCGGCGGTGGAGGAGAAGACCAGCGTGCGCACGCCGGCCTCGCGCATCGCGGCGAGCAGCGCCATGGTGCCGCCGACGTTGTTGTCCCAGTACTTCTCGGGCTTGACCACGGACTCGCCGACCTGCGAGAACGCGGCGAAGTGCAGGACGGCGTCGTACGAGGGGTCCAGCCACTTGGCGGCATCGCGGATGTCGCCCTCGACGAACGCGGCACCGGCGGGCACGCCCTCGCGAAAGCCCGTCGAGAGGTTGTCGAGGACGGTGACCTCGTGGCCCGCCTCCAGCAGGTGGCGCGCGACCACGCTGCCCACATAGCCCGCTCCACCCGTGACCAGATACTTCCCACTCATGTACTCGCTACCTCTCGCAGTCGCTGAGCCGCGGTCTCCGGCGGCACGTCGTTGATGAACACGTTCATGCCGGACTCGGAACCCGCGAGAAACTTCAGCTTGCCGGAAGTGCGGCGAATGGTGAAAAGCTCGAGGTGGAGCGCGAAGTCGTCCCGGTTGACGCCTTCGAACTCCTCCAGCGGGCCGAAGGGAGCCTGGTGCCACGCCGCGATGTACGGCGTCGGCGGCTCGCCCGTCCCGTCCTTCCCACCGTCCGGCCCGTCGAAGATCCGGTCGAAGCGCCTCAAGAGTTCCAGATAGACCTGGGGGAACTCTGTGCGCGCGCCCTCGTCGAGGCCGAGCAGGTCGGGCACGCGGCGGCGCGGGTAGAGGTGGACCTCGTACGGCCAGTGGGCGGCGTACGGGACGAAGGCGACCCAGTGGTCACTCGACAGGACGACCCGTGAACCGTCCGCCAGCTCGCGCGCGACGACCTCGTCGAACAGGTTCTCCCCGCCGGTCGCCTCCTTGTGCGCGGCGAGCGAGCGCAGCATCAGCGCGGTACGAGGGGTGGTGAAGGGGTAGCCGTAGATCTGCCCGTGCGGGTGACCGAGTGTCACGCCGATCTCGGCGCCGCGGTTCTCGAAGCAGAAGACCTGTTGGACGGAGGGCAGATGGGACAGTTCGGCGGTGCGGTCCGTCCAGGCCTCCAGGACGAGGGCCGCCTGCGCCTCCGTCAGATCCGCGAAGGAGGCGTCGTGGTCGGAGGTGAAGCAGACGACCTCGCAGCGGCCGGAGTCCCCCGCCAGCGAGGGGAAGCGGTTCTCGAACACCACGACGTCGTACGAGGAGTCGGGGATCTCGCTCAGCCGGTCGCCCGAGGACGGGCACAGCGGGCACTCGTTCGCCGGGGGGTGGTAGATGCGCCCCTGGCGGTGCGAGGCGATCGCCACCGAGTCGCCGAGCAGCGGGTCGCGGCGCACCTCCGAGGTGGTGACGGTCGGGTCGAGCGGGCGCCGGTCCACCGCGTCGCGCACCTGGTCGTCGCCCGCGTCGTAGTAGATGAGCTCACGACCGTCGGCGAGCCGGGTCGAGGTCTTCTTCACAGTCGGACTCCCCATCAGCACCCGATCAAACCTTCAAACATAACCGAACACAACAAACCACAAGTCACCACCGCAGTCAACGTCACAATCAAACAAAGGACACCATCGGAAGGGTGCGTCTGTTGAATGCGGAGGCGTAACTTCCGGCCCGATGGGTTCATGCGACGAAGCGAGTTCTGATGCAGTCCCCCACACATCCGCCCCAACCGGGCATCCTGCTCGCCGCCGAGCTGCGTCTCCCCACGAACGCACTCGACTACACAATCCTCGGCATCTACTTCGTGGTCGTCCTCGGCATCGGCTTCGCGGCCCGCCGCTCGGTGAGGACGAGCCTCGACTTCTTCCTGTCCGGGCGCTCACTGCCCGCGTGGATCACCGGCCTGGCCTTCATCTCGGCCAACCTGGGCGCCACCGAGATCCTCGGCATGGCCGCCAACAGCGCCCAGTACGGCGTCTACACCGTGCACTGGTACTGGATCGGCGCCATCCCGGCGATGGTCTTCCTGGGCCTGGTGATGATGCCGTTCTACTACGGCTCCAAGGTCCGCTCGGTGCCCGAGTTCCTGCTGCTGCGCTTCGACAAATGGGCGCATCTGCTGAGTTCGGTCCTGTTCGCCTTCGCCGCGGTCCTGATCGCGGGCGTCAACCTCTACTCGCTCGCGATCGTGGTCGAGGCACTGCTCGGCTGGCCGCAGTGGGTGGCGATCGTGGTCGCCGGGTTCTTCGTCCTCGCCTACATCACCCTGGGCGGTCTCTCCTCCGCGATCTACAACGAGGTGCTCCAGTTCTTCGTGATCCTGGCGGCCCTGATCCCGATCGCCGCTCTCGGCCTGCACCGGGTGGGCGGCTGGGACGGCCTGACGGACTCCCTGGACAAGACCCACGGCACCGACTTCACGACGGCCTGGGGCGGCACGGGCATCGGCAGCGCCAACCCGCTCGGCGCCAACTGGCTGACGATCGTGCTCGGTCTCGGCTTCGTGCTGTCCTTCGGCTACTGGACGACGAACTTCGCCGAGGTGCAGCGCGCGCTGTCGGCGAAGAACCTCTCCGCGGCCCAGCGCACCCCGCTGATCGCGGCCTACCCGAAGATCTTCATCGTCTTCCTGGTGATGATCCCGGGTCTGGTGGCGGCCGTCCTCGTCCCGAAGATCGGCACGAGCGGTTCGGATCTCCAGTACAACGACGCGATCCCGTATCTGATGCAGGAGTTGCTGCCCAACGGTGTCCTCGGCATCGCGGTGACCGGTCTGCTGGCCGCGTTCATGGCGGGCATGGCGGCCAACGTCTCGTCCTTCAACACGGTGTTCACCTCGGACATCTGGGCGAAGTACGTGGCCAAGGGGCGCGAGGACTCCTACTACGTCCGCTTCGGCCGGCTGATCACGGTGTTCGGTGTCCTCGCGTCGATCGGAACGGCCTTCCTGGCCTCGTCCTTCTCCAACATCATGAGCTACCTCCAGACGCTGTTCTCCTTCTTCAACGTGCCGATGTTCGCGGTCTTCATCGTCGGTATGTTCTGGAAGCGGGCGTCGGTGAAGTCGGGCTTCTGGGGCCTGCTGACCGGTACGACGGCCGCGATGGTGAACTACTTCGTCCTCTACAAGCAGGACGTCATCGGCTTCCCCTCCGACCAGGGCGCCAACTTCGTCTCCGCGATCGTCGCCTTCGTGGCCGGTGGCGTGGTGATGGTGGGGGTCTCCCTCTTCACCGCCCCGAAACCGGCGGAGGAATTGCAGGGCCTGGTCTACGGCACGGTGTCCCCCGGCATGGCCGAGCCGCCGGCCGCCGGCGACGACGCCTGGTACCGCAGGCCCGCCCTGCTGGGCTGGGGCGCGCTGATCCTGGCGGCCGCCTGCTACATCCCGTTCTCGTTCTGACGAGTCCCGGCCTGTTCCGACGAGGGAGAATCAAGAAACCATGTCCGACTATTCGGAAAGCGACGCGCAGCGCGAGGTCTCGGACCTTGAGAAGAAGTCCACGACCGCCGCTCGCCTGTTCGACATCCGTCGCATCATCGGCGGCCTGTTCGTGATCTACGGGGTCATCGTCACCATCGCCGGCATCACGGCCTCCGACGCCGACCTCGACAAGGCCGGCGGCATCAACATCAACCTCTGGACCGGCCTGGGCATGCTCGCCCTCGGCCTCTTCTTCCTGGCATGGCTGTGGCTCCGGCCCCTGCCCGTGACGGAGCCACCGGCCGAGGAACAGCCTCCGCCGACCGAGTAACACCGTGCAGGGGGCCGGGGTTCCTGAGGGGACTCCGGCCCTTCGGGGCATCCGGTTCGCTTCCCCGGTCCAACCGCTCAAGCCTGGTCGCTCAGCATGAGGAGTCGCTCCGCGATCCGCTCCACGCGCGACTCACCCTCGCTGGACAAGCCATACACGCCGGCGAGCCGCACATGGCTCCCATCGGAGAGGTCCGCGACGGCGTACTCCCACAGCCCGCCGCGCCCCGCCCGGACAGCGTTCACCCAGACAAGGTCCTCCCACGGCACGAACCGCGTGCGCCATGTCCCGTGACTGTGAATGCCTTCAGGGCACAACTGGAGCCGCGCCACGGCGGTCCGCCCTCCGTCTCTCGACCACCGCCGGTGCCGTCGGCCACTTGCTGCGCCGGATAAAAAGAGGGTTCCACCAGGGCACCCCCGTGTGATCAACTTCGCGCTGACGTGTACGGACGACCTCTGGGGAGGGGCCGTGGGGCAGGGGAGAGTCAGCGATGCACACCGCCGCAGCGGAAAAAGTTCAGCCATGCCCGCAATGCGGGACCGAGATCCGCGGGGACGGACGGTTCACCACGTGGTGCGCCGCCTGTGACTGGAACGTCGATCCGGAACGGCCGGAGGAGAAGCAGGGACGGCTGGCCAAGGCCCAGCGGGCCCAGGCCCGGCGGCACGGTGAGCGGCTGCTCGCCGAACTGGGCACCGGCGGGACCCTGCGTGCCCGACGGGACTCCTCGACAGTGCTCGCCGTCGCGGTCGCTCTCGTCGTCCACGGCGTGACCGTGGCCCTGACCGCGGGCGGGATCTGGTTCCTCGTCCGGGGATGGGGCGGCATGGGAATGATCCCGGGCGCCTTCCTCCTCGCCCTGGGATGGTCACTGCGGCCCCCGCTCCACCGGCTGCCGGAGGACAAGCCCGTCCTGCGCCGTGCCGACGCACCCGAACTCTTCGCGCTCACCGACGAGGTCGCCCGCGTGGCCGGCACCCGCGGCGTCGACGCGATCGCCGTCGACGCCGAGATCAACGCGAGTGTGCGGAGCTACGGCGTACGCGGGCGGCGGCTCCTCACGCTGGGACTGCCCCTGTGGGAAGTCCTCACACCGCAGCAGCGGATCGCCCTGCTGGGCCATGAGATGGGCCACTACGTCAACGGGGACACCCGCCACGGTCTGGTCGTCGGGACCGCCTACCGTTCGCTGATCACCTGGCACTACTACTTCGAACCGGTCGACCGTGATCCCCTCGACGACACCGGCGCGCTCACACTGATCCTCAACCTGCTCTACGTCGTGCCCCGTCTCCTCGTCCGCGGCGTGCTGACGGTCCTGGACGGGCTGACCCTGCGTGCCTCTCAGCGGGCCGAGTACCTCGCCGACCGTGTGGCCGCCCGGACGGGGTCCACGCGGGCCGCACTGGAACTCATGGACCATCTGCTGATCGCGGACTCGGCCGCCGTGACGCTGCGGCGCGAGGTCAACCGCGCCGCCCTGAACGGCCCGCGCGGCCGGCAGCAGGCCGCTGACCGGACGGACGGGCTGTGGGAGCTTCTCGTCGCGGACCTGGCGTCCGTTCCGGAGCGCGAGCGCGAGCGGCTGCGGCGGGCCGGTGCCCTGCGGGGCCACAGCGTCGACGCGACCCATCCACCGACCCATCTGCGTCACGCCTGCCTGCTGATCGGAGAAGCCGCGCCCCCTGCCGTCGTGGCCGACGACGACCGGGAGCGGCGGATCACCGAGGAACTGTCCGCCGCGCGCACGAAGGTGGCACGCCAGATCCTCCGCGACGGCTACTAGGCCGACTCTTCCGGATCTTGCCTGACCCGCGACGCTCCCCCGGCTACCGCTGGGAGGTGCCCCCGGGCACCGCGCCTCGCGGCGTATCCGAACGAGACGACCTGGCTAGTCGGGCCCGGTCCAGTCGAAGGTGATGTGCTTGCTGGACCGGTCTTCGCGGCTCCAGAGGAAGCCGTGGGCATCGGCGCGGTCCGCCGTCGAGCGGCCCCAGGTCGCGACCTGGCCCGGTCCGGTCTCCGCACCCGGCAGGTTGGTCGACTGGACGCGCGCGCCCTCCGGGGTCGTGGGTCCCGTGAGCGCGACCGCGCTCGCCTCGACCCGGTCCGGTACCACGGCCCGCCAGCTCGCGAGGTCGTCGGCGACCTCGATCTCGATGGGGGCGAACTCCATGCCGCGCATTTCGGCGCCCATCATGCTGACCATTCCGGCGGGCCAACTGCCCGCCTGCCCACCGAAGATCATCTGAAGCGCCTCGCGCTGGGAGTCGTCGGCGCGCTCGTCGACGAAGACCGCTGCGTACGTGTCCGTGTGCTCGGCCCAGATGTTGCCGACGAACGAGGCAAGCATCAGCACGTTCAGGCCGTCCAGCCGTACGTCACCGTAACGGCCCTCGCGGATGTGCCAGGCCAGGATGCCGTCGCAATCGCCGTGGGTGGGCAGCTGTGCGAACGAGCAGGGGCAGGGCACGTTGCACTTGCAGGTGTCGAACCAGTCGCCCGCCGCGTGCCACCGGGGAACGGTCGCCGTCGTCTCGGACATCTCCCTGCCTCCTCGTGACCGTGCCGGGACGTCGGTCTCGGGAGGACGGCAGAGCCCCTGGGAGCCATCGCCGGCCCACGCCCGGATCGTACGGGTATCCATCCCATTGTCCCACCGCAGAGGTCACCCGGAGGAGACGTTTCCGCGTACACGCGTTCCCGCGCGCACGCGCGGGAACGCCGTGATGTGCTGGAGGTGTGCGCCTCGACCGGAAGGCCCTGTCACCCCCTCTGCGTCCGGCGAATCTGCTGTCGGCCCGGCAGCTCGCGTTCGCCTGGTCCGTGATGGCGGCACTCGCCCTCCTCGCCTGGCTGCTGGTGGTCGACCAGGCCCGTGACATGGGGGTCGAGCCGGGAACCATGGGTATGGGCATCCCGCTGTTCCTGCTGCTGTGGCTGGTCATGATGATCGCCATGATGTTCCCGTCGGTGGCCCCGGTGGCCCTCACCTGGGCGCGGGCCATCGGGCGCCAGTCGCCCACGGGAGTCGTGCGGGTGGCCCGTACCGCCCAGTTCGTCGGCGGGTACCTGCTGGCCTGGACGGCCTTCGGCCTGTTCGCCTACGGGCTCCTCGCCTGGACCGGGGCCCTGGTGGACGAGCACCCGGGCGCCGGGCGCTGGATCGGCGCCGGGGCCTTTCTGCTCGCCGGGCTGTACCAGTTCGGCCCGTGGAAGGACCTCTGTCTGCGGCACTGCCGGAGCCCGATGGGCCAGCTCGTGCGCTACGCGGGCTTCCGGCCCCGGGCCCGCGATCTGCGGGTCGGGGCGCACCACGGGGCGTACTGCGTGGGCTGCTGCTGGGGGCTGATGGTCGTGCTCGTCCCGCTGGGCGTCATGAACGTCCTGGCGATGGCCGCCGTGGCCGTGGTGATCTTCGTGGAGAAGCTCTGGCGGCTGGGCCCCGTCTTCGCGCAGGTCGTCGGTGCCGCCTTCCTCGTACTCGCGGTACTGAGCCTCTTCCAGCCCTGGCTGCTGCCGGGCCTGATCCCGCCGGAGTCGCCCATGACGGAGATGCTCCGCTCTTAGGGCTGTCGCCGAACGCCTTCTCCCGGGCCTTCCCCCGCCTTCACTTCGCGCGAGAGAAGTGCGGGCGAGGGGGAAGGCTGAGCTGTATGACCGACAAACTCACCGTCAGTGTCCTCGGCACCGGGATCATGGGGGCCGCCATGGCCCGTAACCTCGCCCGGGCCAGGCACGGCGTCCGTGTCTGGAACCGCAGCCGTGCCAAGGCCGAGCCGCTGGCCGCCGACGGCGCGCACGTCGCGGACACCCCGGAGGAGGCCGTACGGGGCGCCGATGTCGTCCTGACCATGCTGCACGACGGCCCGGCCGCCCTCGACGTCATGCGCCGGGCGGCCCCCGGGCTGCACGCGGGGGCCGTGTGGGTGCAGTCCACGACCGCCGGGACCGAGGCACTCGGCGAGCTCGCCGGGTTCGCCGACGCACACGGGCTCGTCTTCTTCGACGCGCCCGTCCTCGGAACCCGCGCGCCCGCCGAGGCCGGGCAGCTCACCGTGCTCGCCGCCGGTCCGAGCGCCGCCCGCGACACCGTGACCCCCGTCTTCGACGCCGTCGGCGCCCGTACGGTGTGGACCGGCGAGGACGGCGCGGCGGGCAGCGCCACCCGGCTCAAGCTCGTCGCCAACAGCTGGGTCCTCGCCGCCACGGCCGCGACCGGGGAGGTGCTCGCCCTGGCCAAGGGCCTCGGCGTGGACCCGGAGGACTTCTTCGGCCTCATCGCGGACGGCCCGCTCGACATGGGCTATCTGCGCGCCAAGGCCGCCCTCGTCCTGGAGGACCGGCTGTCCCCGGCCAGCTTCGCCGTCACGACCGCCGAGAAGGACGCCCGCCTGATCGTGCGCGCGGGGCAGCGGCACGGCGTGCGGCTGGACGTGGCCGAGGCCGCAGCCGAGCGGTTCGGCCGCGCCGGAGCCCTCGGCCACGGGGACGAGGACATGGCCGCCGCGTACTTCGCGAGCTTCGAGGAGGGGAAGCCCCCCTCCTCGTAGACCCGTCGGCCCGTGAACCCGTCGGCCCGTGGACCCCGTCCGCCTCAGCGGGCGTCGTCCATGTTCCCGTGCGGTGTCTGGGCCGGGATCGGGCCCGCCCGGTCCAGCAGGCCCGTGCGGGCCGCGAGCGCCGCCGCTTCGAGGCGCGAGCCCACGCCCAGTTTCATCAGGACCCGCTGGACATGGGTGCGGGCCGTGGACGGGGCGATGCCCATACCGGCCGCGATGAGCCGGGTGTCCTCGCCGTCGGCGACCCGCACCAGGACCTCCACCTCGCGGGGTGTGAGCATCTGGAGCAGCCGCTGGCCCTCGTCGTCGGGCTGGGCGGCGGGGTTGAGCAGTTCGCTGAACGCGCCCTGGAGCAGTTGCGGGGCCACGGCCGCCTCGCCCGCCCTCGCCTTCATGATCGCGCGCTCGACACCCTCGATGCGCTCGTCATGGCGTACGTAGCCGGAGGCGCCGGCGGCGAACGCCGCGGCGATCCCCCGCGGGTTCGGCACCGGTCCGAGCACCAGGACCGCCACCTGCGGGCGCTCCCGTTTGATCCGCACCACCGGGTCGAAGATCCCCGGCTCGGCGGGTGTCGCCGTGCCCATCAGGCACACCTCGGGTGCCCGCGTGATCACCAGCTCCGCCGCCCCCGCGGCGGGCGCCGCCGCGGCGAGCACCCGGTGCCCGCGCAGCTTCAGTGCCGAGGCCAACGCCTCGGCGAGCAGTCGGTGGTCATCGACCACCATGAGCCGGACTCCCATCAGGCAACCCCCCAGTCCCCCCAAGCATCCCCACTGGTTCCCCGTGGATTTGGAGCCCCCCGGCTCTCCATCCCCCGGAAGCTACACGCTTGTTCGACGTTGCGCTTCCCCTACTGGAGAGAAGTGCCCCGGAATATCGAAATCCCACCCAATAGGAAGTGATGCGGAGTACGCGTGCGGCCCCGCCCCTGAACAGGGACGGGGCCGCACACGGTGTTTCGGCCCGGACAAATCAATCCGGAGAAACGATCACCGCATTCTTTCGAAGACGATCACTTTGCTTCACCCGAAAGGTGACGGTTACTTCGTTCCGAAGGCGATCGCCAGGTACGCCTTGTCCGTCGCGGAGGTCGGCTTGTCCGCGTAGACCTGGGACATGTACAGCCGGCCGTCGCCGTAGAGGATCTCGGCGTAGTCCGGGAGCATGCTCGACTCCGCGTCACGCGTCGACTGGGTGGCCGGGTTCTGCATCAGCTTCGTCTCCTTGAAGGAGGTTCCGTCGAAGGAGACGATCTGCCCGCCCTTGTCGTACGGCGGCCGCTTGTACGCGATGAGGCTGGTGCCGTCCATGCGCAGCGGGGTGATGCTGTAGCCGTCGCCCGCGTCGGCGCGCTGGCCCGTCTGCTTACCCGTGGCCAGGTCGAACGCGACGATCTCGTTGGTCCGGCTGTAGTCGCCGGTGCCCTCGTGCTCCTCCGTCGGGACGTACAGCTTGTCGTTGCCGACGGCGAGCGACTTGCAGAACTCGATCCGGGTGATGCCGTCGCACTTGGCCGCGTACGTCTCGCCGGGTGCCGAGATCTTCGCCCGCAGCTTGCCGGTCTTGTTGTCGATGGAGAAGAAGTCCGAGATACCGCTGCCGTCACCGGCGGAGTCGCCGACGTCGGCCGCCACGACCAGCGGGTCGGTGGAGACGACGCTGGCGTACTCGATGCCGGGCGACATCTTGTACTCGGAGATGACCTTCCCGGACTTCGGGTCGATGGTCTGGATGTGCAGCTGGCGCGTACTGCCGTACTCGCCGCACTTGCGGACCGCGACCAGCTTCTCGCCGCCGCCGTAGCCGGAGTCGTAGCAGCTGTCGCCCGTCTTCGGCGCCCACAGAACCTTGCCGGTGGAGATGTCGAACGCTCCGCCGCCGCCCGTGCTGCCCGCGGCGACCGTGTTCCCGCTGATCGTCACGTTGTCGAGGTTGATCGACTGGTCACCGGACTTGATCGTCCGGGTCCAGAGTTTCGCGCCCGCGTCGAGGTCGATGGCGGCTAGCTGGGTGCATCCGTGCGAGGGCTGCGTCTTGGTGGGCATGGCCGGCTCGTAGATGATCGCCGAGCGGTTGGCGTCCGTGGTGTGCCGGCTGGCCTGGCACACCGGGCCGGGGAGCTTGAGCGTCCAGGTCTTGGCGCCGGTGTCCGGGTCGTAGCCGTTGATCTCGGCGTTGCCGGTCTTGGCGTACACCTTGTCGGTGAGCCAGGAGCCGGCCGTCTGCACGCTCGTGATGCCCTTGGGCACGGCCGGCGCGGGGAGCTGGAACAGCAGCGTGGAGTTGGTGTTCGCCGGCACCTTCTCCCCGCCGTTGCCGCCCTTGCCGTCACCGCCCTTGTCGTCGCCCTTGCCACCGGTGGTGCCGCTCGTCGCCCCGGTGTTGTGCGGGTCGTCCTTGCCGGAGCGCTGCGAGTACAGGAAACCGCCGCCGACGATCAGCGCGACGGCCACCACGGCCGCCACGATGATGAGCAGCTGGCTGTTGATCCTGCGCCCGCCGCCTGCCTGCTGAGCCTGCGGCTGCATCGGCATGGTCGGCGGCTGCGGGTAGCCGTAGCCGTACGGGGCCTGCGGCTGGCCGGGGGCGCCGTACGGGGCCTGCGGCTGGCCCGGGTAGCCGTAGCCCGGCTGGCCCGGGGGCGGCGTCTGCGGGTAGCCGTACGGCTGCTGCGGGGCCGCGGGCGGGGGCGTCTGGGGATAGCCGTAGCCCGGACCGGCGGCGGCCGGCGGCGGGGTCGGCGGACCGAATCCGCCCGCCGGCGGGTCCTGCGGAGCACCGAAGCCCTGCGCGGGGGCGTCCTGCGGAGCGCCGAAACCCTGCGCCGGCGCGTCCTGCGGAGCGTCGGGACCGCTGGGCTCGGGGTCTCCGGCGCTCGGACTCTGCGGAGTGCCCGGAGCGGGTTCCTGCGGTGCGCCGAAGCCCTTCGGGGGTTCGTTCGGCGGCGGCGGGGGCGGCTGGCTCATGACGTGATTACCTCGGAATGCGTCGGGACGGCGGGCCTGTGCGCGCGTACGGGCGCGACGGAACGGGCAGGGGCGTGATCACTTGCCGAAGGCCAGCATCAGCTTCTCCTTCGCCTCGTCATTGCCCGTCAGCCGGGTCGTGGAGATGTAGAAGCGTCCGTCCACGTAGTCGACGGCCTTCGAGTAGAAGCCGGACTCGATGTCCGCGGTGCCCTGCGGGTTCTGGAGCAGCTTCGTGGGCGTGTGGACGGTGCCGCCCGTCGGGATCGACACGACGCGGCCGCCGCCGTCGTAGGACGCCTCGACGTAGGCGATGAGCCCGGTGCCGTCCGTCTTCATCGGCATCATCGTCGCGTCCGTCGGGGACTTGACGCGCCACTTCTCCTTGCCGGTCGCGAGGCTGAACGCGACGATCTCGTTGGGGCCGCTCTTCGCCTCGGTCGGCAGATAGAGCGTGTCGGCGTCGGCGACGGCACCGAAGCAGCCCGTCAGGTCGCGGTCGAGGATCGCGAAGCCGCACTCGGGCGCGAGGCCGTCGTCGCTCTTGAGCTGCGAGCGCTCGTCACCGTTGCCCGTCAGCACGGTGATGTTCACCGTCTTCTTCGCGTCGTTGGTCAGGTAGAGCACGACCGGGTCCACGGAGTAGGCGCGCCCGACCCGCCAGCCCTTGGGGAACTTCTTCGTCCATCGGACCTTGCCGGTGGCCGGGTCCAGTTCCTGCACCTCGTCGTGCTCGGTGCTGCTGCCGGCCCCGCAGGACGAGACGGCCAGCAGCTTGGGGCCGCCCGCGAATCCCGCCGGGTAGCAGCCGGAGCCGTACTTCTCCTTGTCCCACAGCTTCTTGCCGCTGGTGACGTCGTAGGCCGTGCCCGACATCGAGCGGCCGACCGTCAACGTGTTCCCGGTGACGGACAGTTCGACCGAGAGCGTGCTGTCGAACAGGGTGCCGTCCGCGACCTTCCCGCTCCAGCCCTTGGCGCCGGTGTTCAGGTCGACCTGCTGGAGCTGGTTGCACTTGGCGCTGCTGGCGGCGCTGCTCATGTAGGCGATGACGACCTTGTCGTCGGCCGTCTTCTGCGGGGTGACCGAGCAGATCTTCTGCGGGAAGGTCAGCGCGGGCCAAGTCGGCTTGCCGTCCCCGACGTCGAACGCGAAGAGCTGCTTGTACGCCGTCTTCACCGCCGTCTTGCCGGTGATCCACATGCCGGAGGCGTCGGCGCCCGAACCGGGCGCGTCGGGTGCCGACTTGTACCAGAGGACCTTCGCCTCGCCCGCCTTGCGGCCGGCGTTCAGGTCGTCGTCCTCCTCGCCGCCGTCACCGCTGCCGTCGCCGGGGTTGACCGGATCGTCCGACGCGGACGCCGATGCGGACGGGCTGCCGCTCGGGCTGTGCTCCGCGACGGGCTTCTTGTCGTCACCACCGCCGGTGACGGCCCATACGGTGCCGCCGACGACGAGCAGACCCGCCACCGCGGCGGCGATGACGAGCGCGGGCTTCCCCTTGAACGGGTTCTTCGAGCCACCGCCGGGACCGCCGGGCGGCGGGGTGCCGGGCGCGCCCGGGTACGGCGCCTGGGGCGGATACCCGTACCCCGGCTGCTGCCCGTATCCGTAGGGTCCGGGCCCGCCGTAGGGACCCGGCTGCTGCGGCTGTCCGTATGGGCCCGGCTGGGCGTAGGGGCCGGGCTGCTGCGGGTACCCGTAGCCGGGCTGCGGAGGCCCGGCGGGCGGGGTGTTCTGGGGCGCGGCGGGTGCCTGGGGCGGCTGCGCGGGAGGAGGGGGTGTGCTCTGGGGCGCCGGGGGCGTGTTCGGGGGCGTGCCCTGTGAACGCGGGTCCTGCGGCGCGCCCTGCGGTGCGCCGAAACCACCCTGCGACCGCGGGTCAGGCGAGGCGTCGGCACCACCTGTCGGCGGCTGGTCCTGCGGTGCTCCGAAACCGCCCTGCGGCGGCTGACTCGGCGGCTGACTCATCAGCGCGTCCCCCTCTTCACTGATGTGACCCCTCACCGGCGGCGCCGGGTTCGCGCCTCGCCCGGTGGATCTCAGACTGTTCTCAGACCGCTCTTTCTATCACTCCGGGGGGCGCGGACAGGGGGCCGGTGCGCGCCCTGTTCCCAAGGGAGGACCGGGCTGTGATGCCGCCGTTACGCGCCTTCACGTGCTCTTCATGCCGGGCACCCAGGGTGGGTTCACCGCCCCCGGACCGCCGTGACGGGGGGCGCCATAGGCAACTCGGGGGCGCCCGGCGGCACTTGCGCGCCCTTCGAGCAAGCCGCGTGCGCCGGGCGGACGAGCCGGGCGCGCGGCGCCTCCGCCCCGGGAGGCACCGCACGTCAGGAGGCACCGCGGATCGGGCAGGGGGCGGTTGCCCTCCGTGTCAGGCGTCTTCCGCCAGCTCCAGCCAGCGCATCTCCAGCTCCTCCCGCTCGCCCGCCAACCCGCGCAGCTCCGAATCGAGTTGGGCGACCTTCCCGAAGTCGGTGGCGTTGTCGGCGATCTGGGCGTGCAGCTTGGTCTCCTTCTCGGAGATCTTGTCCAGCTGGCGCTCGATCTTCTGGAGTTCCTTCTTGGCGGCGCGGGCGTCGGCGGCGGAAGCGGCCTTGACGGGGGCGGGGGCGGCGGCGAGCACGGCCGCCGCGGCCACCTCCTCCATCTTCTGGCGCCGCTCCAGGTACTCGTCGATCCCGCGCGGAAGCATCCGCAGGGTGCTGTCGCCGAGGAGCGCGAACACGTTGTCCGTGGTGCGCTCGATGAAGAAGCGGTCGTGGGAGATCACGATCATGGAGCCGGGCCAGCCGTCGAGGAGGTCCTCGAGCTGGGTGAGGGTCTCGATGTCGAGGTCGTTGGTGGGCTCGTCGAGGAAGAGGACGTTGGGCTCGTCCATCAGCAGGCGCAGGAGCTGGAGCCGCCGGCGCTCACCACCGCTGAGGTCGCCCACCGGCGTCCACTGCTTCTCCTTGTTGAAGCCGAACGTCTCGCAGAGCTGCCCCGCGGTCATCTCGCGGCCCTTGCCGAGGTCGACACGGTCGCGGACGGACTGGACGGCCTGGAGGACCCGCCAGGTGGGGTCGAGCTCGGCGACCTCCTGGGAGAGGTAGGCGAGCTTCACCGTCTTGCCGGTGACGATGCGGCCGGCGGCGGGCTGCTTCTCGCCGTCGCTGCGGGCGGCCTCGGCCAGGGCGCGCAGCAGCGAGGTCTTGCCCGCTCCGTTCACGCCGACGAGGCCGACGCGGTCACCCGGGCCGAGCTGCCAGGTCAGGTGCTTGAGCAGCACCTTGGGCCCGGCCTGCACGGTGACGTTCTCCAGTTCGAAGACGGTCCTGCCGAGCCGCGTACCGGCGAACTTCATGAGCTCGCTCTTGTCGCGGGGCGGCGGGACGTCGGCGATCAGCTCGTTGGCGGCCTCGACGCGGAAGCGCGGCTTGGAGGTACGGGCGGGCGCCCCGCGGCGCAGCCACGCCAGCTCCTTGCGGACCAGGTTCTGCCGCTTGACCTCCTCGGTCGCGGCGATGCGCTCACGCTCGGCCCGCGCGAACACGTAGTCGGTGTAGCCGCCCTCGTACTCGTACACCGCGCCCTTCTGCACGTCCCACATCTGGGTGCAGACCTGGTCGAGGAACCACCGGTCGTGCGTCACGCACACCAGCGCGGAACGCCGCTCCCGCAGGTGCTTGGCCAGCCAGGCGATGCCCTCGACGTCCAGGTGGTTGGTGGGCTCGTCGAGGACGATCAGGTCCTGCTCCTCGATGAGCAGCTTCGCGAGGGCGATACGGCGGCGCTCGCCACCGGAGAGCGGGGCGATCACGGTGTCGAGGCCCTGCGGGAACCCGGGCAGGTCGAGACCGCCGAAGAGACCCGTCAGCACGTCCCTGATCTTGGCGTTGCCGGCCCACTCGTGGTCGGCCATGTCCCGGATGACCTCGTGGCGCACGGTGGCCGTGGGGTCGAGCGAGTCGTGCTGGGTGAGCACCCCGACGTTCAGGCCGCCGGAGTGCGTCACGCGGCCGGTGTCGGGCTCCTCCAGCCGGGCCAGCATGCGGATCAGGGTCGTCTTGCCGTCCCCGTTCCGGCCGACCACGCCGATCCGGTCGCCCTCGCTGACGCCGAGGGAGACTCCGTCGAGCAGTGCACGGGTGCCGTACACCTTGCTGACGGACTCGACATTGACCAGGTTGACGGCCATTTCTCTCCTGAACAAGGGGGACGATCGACCCTCAAGGGTAGTCCGCGCGGCGGACGTCCCCCGCCGCGCGTTCCCCGTCCCCTCGGTCGAGCACGGCCGCTCCGGTCAGTCGAGCACGGTCGCTCCGGGCGCCGGGGACCGCGTGACGCGGACCGTCCGGCAGGTGCCCGAGGTGAGAAGCACCTGGCCGATGGTCCGCGCGGACTCCGCGTCCGGCGCGAGGAACGCCGTGGTCGGGCCCGACCCGGAGACGAGCGCGGCGAGCGCGCCGGCCGCGCGGCCCGCCGCGAGGGTGTCGGCGAGGGCGGGGAAGAGGGAGAGGGCCGCGGGCTGGAGGTCGTTGGAGACGGTGCGGGCGAGGGCCCCGGCGTCCCCCTTCGCCAGCGCGTCCAGCAGTTCCTGCGAGGCGACCGGCTCCGGAACGCGTACGCCCTCGTTCATCCGGTCGAACTCCCGGAAGACCGCCGGGGTCGACAGACCGCGCTCGGCCATCGCGAACACCCAGTGGAAGGTCCCGCCGACCTCCAGCAGCCGCAGTCGCTCGCCCCGACCGGTACCGAGCGCCGCCCCGCCCACCAGCGAGAACGGCACATCACTGCCCAATTCGGCACAGATGTCGAGGAGTTCGTCGCGCGAGGCGTTCGTTCCCCACAGGGTGTCGCAGGCGAGCAGCGCGCCCGCCCCGTCCGCGCTGCCTCCGGCCATGCCGCCGGCGACGGGGATGTCCTTGGCGATGTGGAGATGGACGGCGGGGTCGATGCCGTACCGGCGGGCGAGTTCCAGGGCGGCGCGGGCCGCGAGGTTCGTGCGGTCGAGGGGCACCTGGGCGGCGTCCGGACCCGCGCAGGTGACGCGCAGTTCGTCCGCCGGGGTGACCGTCACCTCGTCGTACAGGCCGACCGCGAGGAAGACGTTGGCCAGGTCGTGGAAGCCGTCGGGGCGTGCGCCGCCGACCGCGAGCTGGACGTTGACCTTGGCAGGGACGCGTACCGTCACCGTCTCCGTCACGGCTGGGTCGACTCCTCGTTCTCGGTGGCGTTCTCGGTGGCGCTCTCGGCGTTCTCGACGTTCTCGGGGCGGTAGCGGCGTGCGTTCCTCGTGTCCGCGCCGCTCGCCTCGCCTCGGTTCTCCGCGATCCGGACGAACTCCTCGACCGTCAGGGACTCGCCGCGGGCCTGCGGAGAGACGCCGGCGGCGACGAGCGCGGCCTCGGCGGCGGCGGCCGAACCGGCCCATCCGGCGAGGGCGGCACGCAGGGTCTTGCGGCGCTGCGCGAAGGCCGCGTCCACGGCCGCGAACACGTCGCTCTTCCGGACGGTCGTGGAGATCGGCTCGGCACGCCGGGTGAGCGACACGAGACCGCTGTCGACGTTGGGCGCCGGCCAGAAGACGTTGCGCCCGATGGAACCGGCCCGCTTCACGTCGGCGTACCAGTTCGCCTTCACGGACGGCACGCCGTACACCTTCGAGCCGGGCGGGGCGGCGAGCCGGTCGGCGACCTCCGCCTGGACCATCACGAGGGTGCGCTCGATCGTCGGGAAGGTGTCGAGCATGTGCAGCAGGACGGGCACGGCGACGTTGTACGGGAGGTTCGCGACCAGCGCGGTCGGGGGCGGGCCCGGCAGTTCCCGGACCTGCATGGCGTCCGAGTGCACCAGCGAGAACCGGTCGGCCCGCTGCGGCATGCGGGCCGCGACCGTCGCGGGGAGCGCGCTCGCGAGGACGTCGTCGATCTCCACGGCGACGACCCGGTCCGCCGTCTCCAGCAGGCCGAGCGTCAGCGAGCCGAGGCCGGGGCCCACCTCCACGACCACGTCGTCGGGCCGCACCTCCGCGGTCCGCACGATGCGGCGCACCGTGTTGGCGTCGATCACAAAGTTCTGGCCGCGCTGCTTGGTGGGCCGTACGCCGAGGGCTGCCGCGAGTTCGCGGATCTCGGCGGGGCCCAGGAGGGCGTCGGAGGTGGGGCTGGTCACGAGCCAAGGGTACGGGGGGCCGGGCCCCGGCCGTGCAGCCGCGGCCCGGTGGTGCCGGTGTCAGCCGTGCGGCCCCGGCCCGGTGGGCCGATGTCAGCTGCGCAGCCGCGGCCCGCAGTGCGGCCAGGGAGTCGCCCCGCGGCGCATGTACAGCTTCTTGGCCCTGCGCGTCTGTTCCGCGGCCGAGGCGTCCTGGGGGCGCCCGGCGCCACCGAGGGTGTGCCAGGTGCGGGTGTCGAACTGATAGAGGCCGCCGTACGTCCCGGACGGGTCGACGGCGCCGGGCCGGCCGCCGGACTCGCACGCTGCGAGGCCCTTCCAGTTCAGGTGATCGGCGCCGCCGCGGGACGGGGGATGCGGCTTCGTGCCGACCCTGACCAGCCGGTTCTGCGGGTGCCGCACCACCTCGGACCGTTCGAGCCGGGGCCGCTGCTTGACGCCGTTGACGGTGCGCAGGCTGTAGGTGAGGCGCCAAGCCCCGTACCGGCCCGGGTTCTCGACGACCTCGACGCCCTCGAACAGCGAGGCGTCGTCGGCCCGCCGCACCTTGAACGGAATCCGTTCCTCGCGGACCTCCCTGGTCCCGGTGACGCGCAGCACGGTGACCGTCTGCCCGTCCCGCGGGAAGCTCCCGCCCGGTACGGAGGTCATGTCCTGTCCGTGCAGGGTGATCCCGGCCTCCCGCACGGCCTCCGCGACGCTCGCCGCGTTGGTGCGGATCGTCCGGGCCCGGCCGTCGGCCATGATCGTGACGGCGCGTTCGGTCCGTACGTCGAGCGCCAGTCCTTCGAGCCCGATGCGCCGGGAGCGCGAGGCCGACAGGTGGGCACCCTCGGCGCGCACTCCCAGCTGGCCGAGCGCTCCGTCCACGGTGTGCGCCGTCGTCCACACCCTGCGCCGCTCCCCGTCGATGGTGAGGTGCACCGGCCGCCCGTAGCGCACCGCGACCTCGTCCCCGCTGGCGAGGGCGGTGCCGGGGGCCGGTGCGACCATGTCGTGCGCGCCCACCTTCACGCCTTCGTCGGCGAGCAGTTCCGACACGTCGTCCGCGAAGGTGTGCAGGGTGCGCGGTCTGCCGTCGACGCTGAGCTCGATCGCCTTGTCGTTGGCGACGAACGCGGAGGTGCCGCCGGCCAGGAAGACCACGACCAGGGCCTGCGGGAGCAGCCGCCGCAGGGCTTCGGGGCGCTCGGGGATCCGCTTGCGCCGGGCCGCGCGACGCGCCTCGGCCCGGCCGCCCGTACCGCGCCCGTCCGCGACGCCGGTGCGGGTGCCGGTGCCGGTGCCGGGACGGGCCGCTCCCCTCGCGCCGTCCACACCGTCCACGGGGTTCGTGGCGGCGGCCGGGTTGCCCTGCTGCAGACACGGCAGGCGGGGCTCGGTCGGCGCGTCGGGCGCCACCGGCACCGTGCGCCCACCCCGCGTGCCGGACGCGCCCTGCACGCCGTACAGGGGGGCTCGGGGCGCTTCCGGTGCCGCGGGGTGGGCGGCGCGGGTCCCGTAGGCCGGGGTCCAGGAAACCGGGGTCCAGGAAACCGGGGAGATTCCGCCGTACGGCCCGTACCCCGCGTGACCGGAGTACGTCTCATGCCCGGAGAAGGGCTCGCGCCCGCGGTAGCTCTCGTACCCGGCGTACGCCTCGCACCCGGAGTCCGTCGGCACCTCGTACCCGGCGTACGCCTCGTGCCCGGAGTCCGTCGGCACCTCGTGCCCGGTGTACGGGTCGTGCCCGGCGTACGCCTCGTGATCGGCGTACGCCGGGTGACCGGGGTCCGCCGGCAGCTCGTGCCCGCGGTAGGCCTCGTGACCTGTGTACGCCTGGTGACCGGGGTGAGGCTGGTGACCGGAGTCCGCCCACGCCTCCTGGCCCCGGTACTCCCCGTGACCGCGGTACCCCTCGCGGTCGGCCCGCGTCGCACCGGCGAGGCCGGGCCCGGCGGGCGCGGCGAATGCGCCGGGCGGCCCGGGCGTACCGAGCGGGTCCGCCGCGGGGGGCGGGCCGGCGGCGGCGCCGGTGACGCCCATGACGACGGTGGTGGCCTCGGGGCCACCGGTCGGTCCGTACGTCTTGTACGGCTCGTACCGCGAGCTGCTCACGACGACACGCTCCAGGGTCCGGATCGGGCGACCAGAACCTAGCGGAGCGACGTCACTCTCCCAAGCAACGCGGCTACGCTGTGTCGCGACACTTTCTCGCCGAAGACCCCGGCCGGACCGGGAAGAGCCCCCGAGGCCGTTACGGGTCAGTAATCGAACGCGCGCGCCGTGTTGGCGGAGATCGAGGTCGCCAGCGTGTCCTCGTCGATCCCCCGTACCGCGGCCATGGCACGCACCGTGACCGGAATGAGATACGGCGCGTTGGGCCGTCCGCGGTAGGGCGCGGGGGTCAGGAAGGGCGCGTCGGTCTCGACGAGGACGAGTTCGAGCGGGGCCACGGCCAGCGCGTCGCGCAGCGGCTGGGCGTTCTTGAAGGTCATGTTCCCGGCGAAGGACATGAAGTAGCCGGCGCGGGCGCAGACCGCGGCCATGTCGGCGTCGCCCGAGTAGCAGTGGAAGACGGTCCGCTCCGGGGCGCCCTCCTCCGCGAGGACGCGCAGGACGTCCGCGTGGGCGTCGCGGTCATGGATGACCAGGGCCTTGCCGTGCCGCTTGGCGATCTCGATGTGGGCGCGGAAGGAGCGCTCCTGCGCCTCCTTGCCCTCGGGCCCGGTGCGGAAGAAGTCCAGTCCGGTCTCGCCGACGCCCTTGACGTGCGGGAGGGCGGCGAGCCGGTCGATCTCCGCGAGCGCCTCGTCCAGCGCGGCCTCGCCGCCCGGCCGGCGGACGCCCTGCCGGGACCAGCCGTCGGGATCGCCGAGCACGATACGGGGTGCCTCGTTGGGGTGCAGGGCGACGGTGGCGTGGACGGCGTCGTGCGTGGCCGCCGTCTCGGCCGCCCAGCGCGAGCCCTTCACGTCGCAGCCGACCTGCACGACCGTCGTCACGCCGACCGAGGCGGCCTTGGCGAGGGCGTCCTCGACCGTGCCGGACTGCATGTCGAGATGGGTGTGCGAGTCGGCCACGGGAACGCGCAGGGGCTCGGGGAGCGGCGGTGCGGCGTTCTTGTCGGCGGCGGAGGCGGAGGAAGGCATGCCCCGATCCTACGAAGAGGGCATGCCTGGTCTCACCTCGCGGGGAGCCGGCGGGCGGTCCCGTGGGTGGGTCCCGCCCGGGGAGGTCAGCCCGCCCGGCGGTGCTGGAAGGGGTGCAGCAGGTCCGACAGATGCCAGTGGTGCGGCTCCTTCGGGGCGTCGGAGGCCCCGGCCTGCGTCTCCCCCTCCGGGCCGTCCTCGGGCCGGCGCGGTACCGGCCGGCGGTGGCGGTGCGTCATGGAGCGCATGGAGTCGTGGGCGGAGGACACCTGGCCGGCGCGCATGATCCGCACCACGTGGCTGTCGCAGTTCAGGCAGGTGGGCCGGCTGAGCGGCGACGGCACGACCTCGCCGTTCGCCACGTACACCACGAACTCGACGCCTTCCGCGTCACGGTGGTGCTCGATCTCGTACGACTGTTCCCAGCCGCGCCCGCAGCGCATGCAGGCGAAGGAATACGATTCGTGGACGACGGCCGTCGCCGTGCCGCGATGCCTGTTCTGTTCGGTGACCTGACCGGCGGCGGTGCTGCCGGTCCGTCCTGTGGTCTCACTCATGCCAGCTCCTCTTGTCCGCTGGACAAGCACCTCCGTCGGCGGATTTCCCCCTGGATTCCGTCGAGTCGCCGAAGGCGAGGGACGGGTGCGTCCCTTTGTCCAGTGGACGCTTCTCCCGGCGCGAATGCATCCGGCCTGTCGAGTGTTGGAGCCGATTTGGCCCTTCCTTGTCGGAAGGCTCCTGTCACCCGGCCTGATCTTTGCTTTTCACGATAGTCCTTTGCCCTTCTATGGGCCGGTTCGTTCGGCGTTCTTTGCCGCCACGACGGCATCGAAGACGTCCCGCTTGGGAATTCCCGCTTCGGCCGCTACGGCGGCGATGGCCTCCTTGCGCCGCTCCCCCGCCTCCTCGCGCACCCGCACCCTGCGCACCAGCTCGGCGGCGTCCAGTTCCTCGGCGCCCTTCTCGGGGGCGCCCTCCACGACGACGGTGATCTCGCCGCGGACGCCCTCGGCGGCCCAGGCGGCCAGCTCGCCGAGCGGGCCGCGCTTGACCTCCTCGTACGTCTTGGTCAGTTCGCGGCAGACGGCGGCGCGCCGCTGGGTGCCGAAGACCTCCGCCATGGCGGCGAGGGTGTCGTCGAGCCGGTGGGGCGCCTCGAAGTAGACGAGCGTGCGGCGTTCCTCGGCGACCTCCCGCAGCCGGGACAGGCGCTCGCCGGCCTTCCTGGGCAGGAAGCCCTCGAAGCAGAAGCGGTCGACGGGCAGGCCGGACAGCGCGAGCGCGGTGAGCACGGCGGAGGGGCCGGGGACGGCGGTGACCTTGATGTCCTTCTCGACCGCGGCCGCGACCAGCCGGTAGCCGGGATCCGACACGGAGGGCATCCCGGCGTCGGTCACGAGCAGGACCCGCGCCCCGCCGACGAGCGCCTCGACGAGTTCCGGGGTCCGGGCGGCCTCGTTCCCCTCGAAGTACGACACGATCCGCCCCGTCGGCTGGACACCGAGGGACTGGGTGAGGCGGCGCAGCCTGCGCGTGTCCTCGGCGGCGACGACATCGGCCCCGGTCAGTTCCGTGGCGAGCCGTGGCGGCGCGTCGGAGATGTCGCCGATGGGAGTGCCTGCCAACACAAGGATTCCTGTCACGGTCCCATCCTCGCAGGGGCGCGGCCCGACAAGCTCATCCGACCGGAAGGGCCCATGCACGGGACTCCCACAGACCTGTTCCCTACGATGGCGCGGTGACCAGTACCGCGTCCTCCACGGACACCCGGCAGGGCCAGGCCGAGATGCAGCGGCCGTCGTGGCAGCAGCGGCTGCGCCGATTCGGCTACACGGCGCCGCCCAGAAGTGATGTGCGCGACCGGCTCGTACCGCCGTACGCCAAGCCAGGCCCCGGAATCTGGGCCTCGCTCGGGCTGCGCCAGGAGGTCGCCGACCGTTTCAACCGCTGGTCGGGCTGGGTGGGCCCGCTCCTGGTGACCCTGCTCGCCGGGTTGCTGCGGTTCTGGAACCTGGGCAGCCCGAAGGCGGTGATATTCGACGAGACGTATTACGCCAAGGACGCCTGGGCGCTCTTCCACCGCGGCTA
The DNA here is from genome assembly GCF_036063235.1 of Streptomyces sp. NBC_00386. Classification (NCBI taxonomy): domain Bacteria; kingdom Bacillati; phylum Actinomycetota; class Actinomycetes; order Kitasatosporales; family Streptomycetaceae; genus Streptomyces; species Streptomyces sp. NBC_00386. The sequence goes on along the minus strand of NZ_CP107950.1, from coordinate 5,566,075 downwards.
CGAGGTCAACTGGGCGAAGAACGCCAACGACCTGATCCTCCAGCGCAACGGGCACGTCCAGGTCCCCAGCGACGCCGCCTATGTCGTGCACCCGCCGATCGGCAAGTACGTCATCGGGCTCGGCGAGTGGATGTTCGGCTTCAACCCCTTCGGCTGGCGCTTCATGACGGCGCTGCTCGGCACGCTGTCGGTGCTGCTGCTGTGCCGGATCGGGCGCCGGCTGTTCCGCTCGACGTTCCTCGGCTGCCTCGCGGGCACCCTGATGGCGGTGGACGGTCTGCACTTCGTGATGAGCCGCACCTCGCTGCTCGACGGGGTGCTGATGTTCTTCGTGCTGGCGGCCTTCGGCTGTCTGGTCGTGGACCGGGACAAGGCGCGGGCCAGGCTGGCGGCGGCGCTGCCCGCCGACGAGAACGGTTTCGTCCGCCCCGACGCGCACATCGCCGAGACGACCCGGCTGGGCCGGCGGCCCTGGCGCTGGGGGGCGGGCCTGATGCTGGGCCTGGCCATCGGCACCAAGTGGAACGGGCTGTACATCCTCGCCGCGTTCTGTGTGATGGCGGTCCTGTGGGACGTGGCCTCGCGCCGGGTCGCGGGCGCCCGCCACCCCTACGTGGCATCGCTCCGGCACGACACGGGCCTCGCGTTCCTGGCGACGGTCCCGGTCGCCCTGTCCGTGTACCTGGTCTCCTGGACCGGCTGGATCCTGTCGCCGGACAACGGCAAGGGCGGCTACTTCCGCAACTGGGCCGTGACGGACGGCAGGGGCGGCAACTGGACCTTCCTCCCGGACTGGCTGCGCAGCCTGTGGCACTACGAGCACGAGGTCTACAAGTTCCACGTCGGGCTGTCGTCGCCGCACACCTACCAGTCCAACCCGTGGAGCTGGCTCGTCCTCGGCCGCCCGGTCTCGTACTTCTACGAGTCCCCGCTGCCCGGCAAGGACGGCTGCCCCTCCGACGCCGGCGAGAAGTGCGCCCGTGAGGTGCTGGCGCTCGGCACGCCCCTGCTGTGGTGGGCCGCCTGCTTCGCGATCCTGTACGTGCTGTGGCGCTGGGCCTTCCGCCGCGACTGGCGGGCGGGCGCCATCGCCTGCGCCGTCGCGGCCGGCTACCTCCCCTGGTTCATGTACCAGGAGCGCACGATCTTCCTCTTCTACGCTGTCGTCTTCGTCCCGTTCCTCTGCCTCGCCGTGACGATGATGATCGGTGCGATCCTCGGCCCACCGGGCGCCGGAGAACGCCGCCGCGTCATCGGCGCGGCCGGAGCGGGCGTCCTGGTCCTCCTGATCCTCTGGAACTTCATCTACTTCTGGCCCCTGTACACGGGCACCGCCATCCCGATCGAACAGTGGCGGTCCCGGATGTGGCTGGATACGTGGGTCTAGCCGGGCGAACACACCAGGAGGGCGCGACCGACGGTCGCGCCCTCCTGGTCGTTGTTGGTTCGTGACTCGAAAATCCCGGCAGGCCAAAATCTACATTTCGGCACGCCAAGCTGGAGACGCTTCATCCATGGAGTTTCGATAGGCATGCTCTAGCCCTCTCCGTTCCCTCATTCACACGGTCTTGCCTTCACCTTCACCTTCACCGCTGGAGACAATCGGAGCCTGTCACTGCGCAGAGGGGAGCAGTCCATGACGTCTCGCAGGTTGCGGAAACAGTGGGTTCTCTGGACGACAGCCGGACTGGGACTTATCGCGCTCATCGCCGGCTTCCCGTTCATACTGAGCGCATCAGCCCCCTCCAGCATGGACTGGAACAGATTGAGCGAGGTCAGCCAGGCTTACGGGGCAGTAGCCGTATTGTTTTCTGCAGCAGCATTCCTCGGGGCGATAATTTCGATCCCATACCAGAGCAGGCCGCAATAGATTGCCCTGTCGGCTGGTAGCTGTGCGAGACCCGGACGCTGCGTCCGGGTCTCTTCTGGTTACGCGCCCAACACTCGCTCCGGCAACGCAGGAAGCACAGCCGCCCACTCGCCCAGCACCTGGCTCTGTACGGTGAAACGGGCCCCCTGCCAACAGCAGGAATCAGCACGCCATGCGTGGTCTTGGAGATCACCTCGGCATCGGGTGAGCGGATCGCGTTCCACCGCAAGCGACGCGGCTACACGCAAGAGGCCTTAAGCACGCGCGACAGGGGATCGATGACTGCGCCTGTTCATATGGTTCATGCTTGCCAGCCTGTACGAGGTGGAAGGACAGCTCCCCTCGGTTGTGCAATTGTTCGAGGGCGAGGGGGTCTTTGGCCGATTCGCCGGATCCCGGCTCACTCATTTCATCGAGCACGCCGATCCGGGCCGAGCAACTCTCGCATTCCTCGGGCAGAAGCCGACCACCTCGCCAGGCCCTGCGGGCGCTGTCGGCCACCAAGCGGATAGCCGACTCGTCAAGATCACGGCCCAGGCCGCCCGATCCGGCCCCGCCCGGGGACGACTACCCTGGTCAGGCCCGCGCTGACGTCCTTCGACCCGTCCCCACCGCTGAATCCGTAGATCACTTCACATCATTACCGGGAGAACCCGTGACCGTGAGCAAGAACATCAACAACCCCGTGGGCATGGGCGGCGGCAAGCGCAAGAAGCTGTCCCGCGCCGAACGGCAGAACAACGGTCCGCACCGCAACCTCGACCGCCAGGCTGCGGCCGACCAGAAGGCGGAGCTGGTGCGCAAGATGCGCGAGAAGGCGGGCGCGGCCGAGGGCTCCGGGCAGGCGGGCGACGACACCGCACAGAGCTGACGCACCGCCGCCGCAGGGCGGCACCGCACGGGTCAGGGCCCGGACCGCGACACGCGGTCCGGGCCCTGACCCGCTACCTGGGTCCAGCCGAACGGACACGCCGAGGGGCGTCCCGCCCGGTTGGCCGAAAAAGATCACACAGACGCATCCGTGAACAACATTCACGGATGCGTCTCCGTGGTTTGGGCAACAATTCGGCGAAGGTCTGCACCACGAGCCCCGTCCGCACCTACAGTGCGAAGTGAACCGGCTTTTCTGAACGCGTTCAGAAGTTCGGAGAAGGGTTCACGGGGAGGGATTCGCGCAATGCGCAAGGGGGCCAGGGCTGCCGTCATAGGCAGTGTGTTCGCGGTGATGGTGGGCGGCGCCGGGTACGGCGCCTACAACGTGGTGACCTCGATCAGCGGGGGCGGTGCGACGGGAGACGGCGGGCCCGCCGCGGTGAAGACCGGGCCACCGAGCGGCGCCGAGGTCAAGGAGGCCAGCCGCGCGTTCTTCGCGGCCTGGGAGAAGGGCGACGCGGCCGAGGCGGCCGCGGACACGAACTACGCGTCGAGCGCCGAGGGGCTGCTCGCCGGCTACCGCGACGACGCGCATCTGACCGACGTGAAGATCACGCCGGGCGCCGCGTCCGGGGCTCGGGTGCCGTTCTCCGTCAAGGCGACGGTGTCGTACGACGGGAAGAGCAAGCCGTTCGCGTACGACTCCGAACTGACCGTCGTCCGCGGCGAGACCACCGGGAAGGCCCTGGTCGACTGGAAGCCGTCCGTCGTCCACCCGGAGCTGAAGGACGGGGACACTCTGGTCACGGGCGAGTCGGCGAGCCCGGCGATCGAGGCCGTGGACCGGAACAACGTTGTCCTGACAAAGGAGAAGTACCCGTCCCTCGGGCCGATCCTGGACGCGCTCCGGGAGAAGTACGGCGACACGGCGGGCGGCAGCCCCGGTATCGAGCTGTCGATCCGGCACAGCGGTGAGAGCAGCGGCGACACGACCCTGGTCACTCTCGCCGAGGGACGGGCGGGCAAGGTCCGTACGACACTCAGCGCGAGCGCGCAGGCCGCCGCGGAGAAGGCCGTCACCCAGTTCGCCGAATCCTCCGTGGTGGCCGTCAAACCCAGCACCGGAGAGGTCCTCGCCGTGGCCAACCACCGCGCGGACGGCTTCAACGCGGCCTTCCTCGGCAAACTCGCGCCCGGCTCCACGATGAAGATCATCAGCGCGGCGACCCTCATCGACAACGGCATCACGACGGCCGACGGCCCCGCGCCCTGCCCGCCCGACGCGGCCTGGCAGAGCCAGACCTTCCACAACCTCAAGGGCATGCAGCCCAACGAGAAGGCCACGCTCTCCGAGAGCTTCGCGCGCTCGTGCAACACCGCTTTCGTGAAGTACGCGGACGCGGTGAAGGTCGACTCCCTCACCAACGAGGCCCAGCAGCGCTTCGGACTCGGTCAGAACAACTGGAAGACCGGCATCGATTCCTTCGACGGCTCCGTGCCCGCCTCCGGCGGCCCGGACACGGCGGCCAACATGATCGGTCAGGGTCAGGTCCAGATGAGCCCGCTGAACATGGCGTCGGTCACCGCCACCGCGATGACGGGCGTCTTCCGGCAGCCGGTCATCGTGCCGCGCTCCCTCGACGACCGTGAACTGGCCACCGCGAAGGGCCTGTCCAGCGCTACGGTCGCGCAGCTCCGCGCGATGATGAACCGCACGGCCGTCAGCGGCACCGCGGCCCCGGTGATGAGCGCACTCGGCGGCAGCATCGGAGCCAAGACCGGCTCCGCCGAGGTCGACGGCCAGGCCAAGTCCAACAGCTGGTTCACCGGATACCGCAACGACATGGCGGCCGCCGCCATGACGCAGGAGGGCGGTCACGGCGGTCAGGCGGCCGGCCCGATCGTCGCAGCTGTGCTACGAACGGGCGGCTGAAGTCGCTCCGCACAGGACGGGACCCTAGGGTGGTGCTTCTCGTTGAGGAGCGAGAGGCACGGGGGCATCACAGAGCATCACGGGGCACCAGGGGACGGCGGAGGAAACAGGGCTGTGGGCAAGAGAAGGCGCGTCGCCGAGCGACGGAAGACGAAGCAGCCCGCCGTACTCGGCGGGGTGATCGCCGTGGCCGTCGTCGGCGGGGCGCTGGGTGCCTACAGCCTCTACGGCAGCGGGGCGTCGGCCGACGAGGGGACCACGGCCACCACCCGCAAGGCCGTCAAGACGGGCCCGCTGTCGGCCGCCGAGGTCACCATGGCGTCCACCGCCTTCCTGAACGCCTGGCAGAGCGGCGATGTCACCGCGGCGGCCGCGGCGACCGACGACTCGGCCGCCGCCACGACCACGCTGACCGGCTTCGGCAAGGACGCCCACGTCAGCGACGTGACCCTGACCGGCGGCAAGCGCTCGGGCGCCGACGTCCCCTTCACCGTCAAGGCCAAGGTCACCTACAAGGGCATGACCAAGCCGCTGTCGTACTCCTCGAAACTGACGGTCGTGCGGGGGGCCAAGAACGGCGTGGCGTTGGTCGGCTGGAAGCCGTCCGTGGTCCACCCGGACCTCCAGGACGGCGACCGGCTGGTGACCGGTGAGGCCGGGACGCCGCCGGTCACCGCCATCGACCGGCACGGCGGTGAGCTGACCGCCGCCAAGTACCCCTCCCTCGGCACGGTCCTCGACGGGCTGCGCGAGAAGTACGGCAAGACGGCCGGCGGCAAGGCCGGCATCGAGCTGAGCGTGGTCCGCAAGGCCGCGGCCAAGGGCGCCCAGAAGACCCCCGACAAGACCCTGCTGACGCTCAGCGCGGGCACGCCGGGCAAGGTGCAGACGACGCTCAGCCCGACCCTCCAGGCGGAGGCCGAACGTCTGGTGGCCGCCAAGCCCAAGGCGTCGGTGGTGCTGATGCGGCCCTCGACCGGTGAGATCCTCGCCGTCGCGAACACCGGCCACGGCTTCAACACCGCCTTCCAGGGCTCCCTCGCGCCCGGCTCCACGATGAAGGTCATCACGGCGTCGATGCTCTTCGAGAAGGGGCTCGCCTCCCCCGACAAGCCGCACCCCTGCCCCAAGACGGTGACGTACGGCGGCTGGAAGTTCCACAACGACGACGACTTCGAGATCAAGAACGGCACGTTCAAGGCGAGCTTCGCGCGGTCCTGCAACACGGCCTTCATCTCCCAGGCCAAGAAGCTGAAGGACGACGACCTGACCAAGCAGGCCCAGCAGGTCTTCGGCCTGGGCCTGAACAACTGGGCCATCGGGGTGCCGTCGGCGGACGGCGCGGTGCCGGTGCAGAGCGCCGCGCAGATGGCCGCCGAGCTGATGGGCCAGGGCGGGGTCCGCATGAACCCGCTGAACATGGCGTCGGTCGCCTCCACGGTCCAGTCCGGCACCTTCCACCAGCCGTACCTGGTCGCCCCGTCGGTCGACCACCGCACGCTGGCCAAGGCGTCCCGCACGATGTCCGCGGCCACGCTCGCCCAACTGCGCGAGGTCATGCAGTACACGGCCGCCGCCGGCACCGCCGCCGAGGCCATGGCCGGACTCGGCCCCGACTACGGTGCCAAGACCGGCTCCGCCGAGGTCGACAACCAGAAGCAGCCCAACGGCTGGTTCACCGCGTGGAAGGGCGACCTGGCGGGAGCCGGCGTCGTCCAGCAGGGCGGCCACGGCGGCAGCACGGCGGGCCCGATCGTGGCAGCCCTCCTGAAGGCCGGTTCCGGCGGCTGACATCCGCACTCCGGCTCCGAGAAGCGCTCCCGGCCCCGCGGATCCGTCCGGGGCGGGGGCCGCGCCGTCCGGGGATGCAACTGCCCAGGAGCAGACGGGATTCGGGGTGCGCGGCGATGTCAGTAGGGCCTTCTACCCTCCGCGCATGACGTTCTCGCTTCCCGAAGACCTGCCGTCCGGCCGCGGCGTGCCCGTCGGCTCACCGGTCATGTGGTACGCCGACAAGATGCCGTACGCCCCGCTGCTGGACGTGTGGACCCGCGCCCAGCGGCAGCAGGACACCACCGGCCTGCGGCCGATCCTCTGCTACGCGGACGACGACCGCCCGCGCTCCCTCGACCTCGCCGAGATAGCCGCCGTCGACCCTCCGACACCGTTCCCCGAGTACGCGGCGTCCCTCGTCGACGCCCCGCTGTGGAGATTCTGGTGGGACTGAGGCCGCAGGCCCGGCGGCCTGTCGGGGACCCGGTCGCGTGCGCCGTACACCGGCCACTAGCGTGCGGTGCATGAACGTCACCGATGAGAACGCCGGCGAGGGCCAGTCCTCCGTCGAGAACGACACCGACCCCCGTTTCGCCGAGGCCCTGCGGGAGCTGGGCCTCGGCGAGGTGATCGCACGCGTCCGGCGCTTCCCCGCCACGGCCCGCACCACCGCCGAGGCCGCCGCGGCGATCGGCTGCGATCCCAGCCAGATCTGCAAGTCGCTGTTCTTCGCTGCGGACGGGGCTCCGGTGCTGGTGCTGCTGGACGGCTCGGCGCACGTCGGCATGGAGCTCGTGCGGCGGCAACTGGGCGCCGAGAAGATCACCCGGGCGGGGGCACATCTCGTACGGGAGTCGACCGGGTACGGGACCGGCGCGGTGCCGCCCTTCGGACACCGTACGAGGATCCGTGTGCTGGTGGACCGTTCGGTGCTCGGCCACGACACGGTGTGGACCTCGGCGGGCACGCCGTTCACCGTGTTCCCCATGGACCCGCGGAGCCTGATCACGCACGCGGGCGCCACGTTGGTGGACGTGCGCGAGCCGATGGCGTGACGCCGCTCGTCGCCGCGGCCATCACCTTCGACGGCCGCCTCTCAGCGGCCCGTCGGTAGCCCCAACTACCCTCAGTTGCATGGCTCGTTCGACGGCCCCCGCCTCGGCATCACTCGGACGCCGAAGATCAGAAGAACGAGTCGAACAGCCTGCGAGCCTAACTCTCGCACCAGGTCATCGGGTTGATGCGACGGTGCGCCGTACCGGGTCCTCGTCCGCGGTGCGTCCATACCGTATGCCGAACAGCAAAGCCTCTTTCTGTGGCGCCAGTTGGCGTCAACTTCGGGCCCGGCTCCTCCACCGAACACGATGACCTCCGCGCTCCGACCACCTGACGCTACTGCTAGTGTTCATCCAGTCACGCTAGGCAACTAGCTATCACGTGTAAGCAATGGAGAACCGAGGGTTCCATGCGTAAGTTTCAGCAGGTCGTGATCGCAGCAGCAGTGGCGGCCGGTGGCCTGTCCGCCATCGGCGCCGGAACGGCTGTCGCCGACACCCATGGCAACGGACCGCGGGCGGTGGACCTTTACCGCCCCTACCAGGAGTGCAGCCCGCAGACGGTGTCGGAGAACGACATCCCGATCGGAGTGCTCGGCTTGGGCCAGACCCGGGACACCGCCTGCGGCCAGCACAACCGCGCCTTCACCGGCTGAGGTCAGCATCGCGACGGCCGGCACGGGATCCCTTCGGGTTAACCCGAAGGGATCGAATGCCGGCGGCCGGCCGCCTTGATCTCAGTGCGCGCCGGCCAGATGGAGGGCGAGGACCGCTCGGACGAGACCGGTGACCCCGGTCGTCGAGCAGCGGAGCCTGCGGAGAGGCGAGCCAGGGCTTGAGGGTGGCGACGGCCGCTTCGGCCAGTGCCCGGACCTCGCGCGGGAACGGTTGACGGCGTCGGCCAGGTCCGGTGAAGCCCAGAGGGACGGCCTTTCGGGCCACGCCCTGCACGTTCCCCCAACCAGCGGCCCCATCCGCCTGTCAGGCCAACTGTCCAGCCGACGCGGAAAGTTGGAAAAGGTTCGGCGCCGCAGACCGCACCTGCGGCGCGACCGATCCCGAGGGAGCGGCGCCCGGGCGCCCGTACTAAGGACACGCATCAAATGTTCAGCAGGAAGAAGATCGCGGCCCTCTCGGGGCTCATCGGCGGGCTCGCCGTGACGTCCATGGGCATGACGTATGCACACGCCGCGGGAGACCCGGCATCTTGCACTCGGAACCCCCAGGGGGACGTCATCTGCGTGCAGCACATCGAAGGCGGGACCGCCGGGCGCGACGCCATTCCTCATCAGGAGACCTGCATGCCGGTGCAGTCCGTAACGCTGCCCTCCCCCACGGGCAACGGCACGACACAACTCGGCCCTCGGGTGACCTGTTCGCCTGCCACGTCTGGAGCACCTCGATCGATCGAAGGAAAGCGGGAACTGCCCGGCCTCCTTCCCTGAGGAATGCGACGGCTGAACCCCGCCCTATGGCGTAATTGGCGCTTTACCCCATACGAGGCTCCGGCGCGACATGGGACGCAAATCCTCGATTGATTACACCTAGCGTGCAAACGTTTACGTTAAGTGGTCATTCCGGGCGGTATGCCCGGATCAGGAAAGGGTCATCTATGCGTAAGTTCCAGCGCGCCATGGTCGTAGCGGCGGCCGTAGCGGGGCTGTCCGCCCTCGGCGCCGGCATCAGCTTCGCCGACGGTAACGGCAGCGCACCCGTGCCGGTCACCGCCGTCGCCAACACGTCTGCCAACGCCGTGGCCGTCGGGGGTGGCTACTACCTCCTGCCGCAGGAGCAGGTCCAGCCGCAGGAGCAGAAGCTGGCGCAGGAGCAGGCCCAGCCCCAGGTTCAGCCACTGGCCCAGCCGCAGGAGCAGGTCCAGCCGCAGGTCCAGGCGCAGGAGCAGGCCCAGCCGCAGGTCCAGGAGCAGGTCCAGCCGCAGGCCCAGCCGCAGGTCCAGGAGCAGGCCCAGCCGCAGGAGCAGGGTCAGCCGCAGGAGCAGGCCCAGCCCCAGGAGCAGGGTCAGCCCCAGGAGCAGGGTCAGCCCCAGGAGCAGGGTCAGCCCCAGGAGCAGGCCCAGCCGCAGGCACAGGAGCAGGTCCAGGAGCAGGCTCAGCCGCAGGAGCAGGAGCAGGGTGACAACGGCTAAGTGCCAGAGCTCCACGTAAAGGCCCGCCGCGGCCTCACTCAGCGTCGGGGATACGGACCGAGCGGTGCGCCGAGTGACATCCCGTGGTGCATGTAGCCCGGACGCCGAGTTCGCGTCCGGGCTACAACCATCCTGCCGGCGGACAAGGATTCAACTGCCCGACTTTCTCGGCGCGGATAACACCGGTCAATAAAGAATTATCCGATTCTTCACCACAAAGGAATTCAACGCATGCTCTTTTCACAGAAGACTGCGGCCGTCGCAGCGTTCGCCGGAAGCCTCGCCGCCATCTGCCTCGGCGCTACAGCGCATGCCGCGGGAAACGCAGGCAACTGCCCCACCGAGCAGAAGGACGTCGTGTGCGTTCAGAAAAATAAGACGTACACCGACAAGGACGGCACGCACGTCATCGAGCAGGACCAGCAGTGCTCGACGACAGACCGGCCGCACGTGGTCACCCAGCAGGACCAACTCCTGGGAAGCGCCCCTGCCAAAGTGGGGCCGGTTGTGGAGTGCTCCAACACGGCCAAGCTGCCCAAGGGGTTCAAGAAGCCACACATCGGCGTCTGAGCGCTCACGGAAAATGCTGGTCCGGGGAAGGGTTCCCGGACCAGCATTTCGTTTTCGAAGAGGCTGGTGTTCGGCGATCGCGTCCCTCGGGACGCCGTGGCGCAACAGCCTCACAACTACGGCCTTCGCGTTGATCCCTTGCTTCCGTGACGGAGCACAGGATCAGGCGAAGGCCGCTGCCGTGTTCGGAACTCAGGCAAACCCATCGGCATGTTCGGGGCCGTTTCGACGGCAGGCCCGAAACCCCGAGCTCAGGGCCTGCAGACAGCCGAACCGTGGGTTTGAGACTTGACCTTGCAGGTCCATGAGTCACTCACCCGCATGGTGTTCAACTGTGAGCTCTTAGCCGCCGAACGTGTTGCTGCAGCCCGCGGTTGAGCCCAGCGACGTCTTCTGGGCCCCCGGGTTGCCCTCTCCGCCCAGCAGGTTGCCGCCCAGCCCGTTGCCGATGCCGACCTGACCGAGGACATCGAGGTTCAGGTCGTGCGACTGACAGGTGCTGTGCTGCGAGACCTTGAGGCTGTCGCCCCTGTCCCAGCCCTGATCCGCGTGGGCGACGCTGGCGCCCAGAAGCCCGACGTTTCCGAGGACGGCCATCAGGACAGCGGCCGTACGGAGCTTGCGCATGTCATCTCCAGAAGAAGTGAGGTGAATGCGATCTGCGAGGGATCGCCTCTATGTGACGCGAAGAATTCAAGGGCGCCAGAACGGAGTGCCCGGAAGGGGCCGGCGCAACGCTGCGCCACCTCGGAAGTGTTTTGGCGCACGTGAAAGTCCCGGCACTTTGCCTGAGGCCCAGTGCCGGGACCGTTCATGGTTTGGCGTCTTTACGCCTGAGGGGACTTCAGAAGGCGCTGTTGTTGCAGCCCATGGTGGAGCCGAGCGAGGTGGACTGGGCGCCCGGGTTGCCTTCGCCGTTGAGGGCGTTGCCCAGCAGGCCGTTCAGCACGCCGACCTGGCCGAGGACGTCGAGGTTCAGGTCGTGCGACTTACAGTTGGAGCTCTGCGTGACGCTGAACTGGTCGCCGCCGCCCTCACCGTGACCGCCGGCGTAGGCCGTACCGCCTACGAGTCCGATGCTGCCGATGGCAGCGACCAGGACGGCAACGTTGCGAAGCTTGCGCATTTCATCTCCGTGTGGGGGTGAGTTTTGCGATCTGTGGGTAGATCGCGGTTACAGGGCAGAACATTAGCGACAAATGCCTTGAACTGGACAACGACACGCGGGCTTTATGTCGCCAAGGCTTTATTTCGCCGAGAAATCACCGAAAGTCATATCGCAGGCCGAACCGAGCCGGATCCGTCCGCCGCCCGTGCCCGGCATCGACGTGGTCGTCCGTCAGTGCTGCTGCACGTTGGCGAAAGAATTCGTCTGGCTGTTGGCCTGGGTGCACTCGACGCCCCGGGTCTGGGACGAGGCGAGCAGGGCGATCGGGACGTTCGCGTCGAGCAGGGTCTGCGGGCTGCACTCCTGGTACGGACGGAACAGGTTGGCCTGCCCCGCCGAAGCGCCCTGCTGCTGCCGCGGCGCTTCAGGAGAGATCCGCGGACTGAGCTGCGGGTTCAGCTGCGGGCTGACCTGCGGGGCAACCTGAGTGCCACGCGACGGTGCCAGCTGTTGCGGAGCCGGCGAGCCATAGGTCTGCGCGGTCGCCTGAGCGGAGGACGCCGAGGCTGCCTGGGCGTCGGGCTGCGAAACCGGGTGCGGTGCAACGCCGTTGGGTGCAGACGGGGTGACGGCGAAGCTTGAGCCGGCGCCGACGCCGGCCAGGCCGCCGGCTGTTGCGGCGACGAGCGCGATCTTGTGAAGCATACGCATGAGTTTCCTCGGCTCTTCAATTGACCTGTGCACGGAAGCTGATGTGCCGATGCGGCAGCGCAGTCTTCGCTGTCCTCGCTGCTCCATTCGGCCGCGATGGGCCATCCCTATCGCCCCGTGGGGAACGAAAAAAACACGGGCTCGAAACGGGTGCGGGGGTGTGGTCACCCATTCGGTGCGGCGTGCGAGCCGTGACGGCCGTGTCGGCAGACGGCAAATGGGTGACGGCCCGTCGAGTGCCGTGACCACGGCGCCGAGATCTCGTTCCTCGGAAGAGAGGGCAGCGACCGTAGACCATTGACAGGTAGAGGATCCGCTGCCAGCTCCGATACGAAGTCCGCGTGCTCCTCGAGACAACCGTAGCCTCCGGCGCGATGCGAGTGACGCACCAACTGCACGCGTGACCGCATTGAATGCAATGGACTCACATCTCAGGTAACGAAGGGCCGAGGGTTTCATGCGGAAGCTTCACAAGGCCGCGCTCGTCGTCGCGGCGGCCAGCGGTTTGGCCGGCATCGGCGCCAGCGGCAGCTATGCCGACTCACCGGAGGGGCGCCTCAGTACCACCCCGGCATCGGTTCCGGATCAGCCGGCCGCTCCGGCCGCGGCCCCCCAACCAGCCCCACAGGCCGCCCCGTCAGGATCACAGCAGACCGGATACGCCTCGGCCTCGGCCTCATCACAGGGAACAGCCCAGGCCTCCAGCACGTCGAACCCGCAACAGGCCGCTCCCGCACGGTTCGCGCAGGCCGCACCCGCACAGCCGGCGCAGGCCGCACCGTCACAGGTCGTGCCGCAGGTCATGCCGCAGGTCATGCCGCAAGTGGCCCCGCAGGTAGCGGTACCCCAGGTACTCGACTCAGAGGCCCCGATGATGGTCGCCCCCCAGGTGAACCCGCAGCTGAACCCTCAGGTGAACCCGCTCGTCGACTCGACGATCACGCCCACGAACGCACCGGAACTGGCTCCGGTCGCCCTCGGGCAGATCGCGGCCCCTCCCGTCGGGCAACTGGGACTTCCCCGACTCGGCTGACAGCCCGCCCCCTGCACATCCGCAGTCCTGACTCGACAGGTCAGGTCACCGCACTTCCTCCAAGGAGCTTCACATGCGCAAGTTGCACAAGGTAGTTCTTCTGAGCGTCCTCCTCGGCAGTGTCGGCTCCTTTGGTGCCAACACCGCTTTCGCGTACGGCGACGAGGGCCACGACACCGACAGCATCGACATCACGCAGGGCGTCGAGTGCCGTTCGCACGACATGAACATCGAGGTGCTCGGCAGCGTCGGCGCCCTCACCGGCGTGGCCGGCAACCTGCTGAACGGAGAAGGGGCCGCGGGCGCGCAGAAGAGCCATCTCGGTTCCGAAATGGGCTGCAACAGCCGGGCGCTCTGACCGGCCTCCCACTTACCTGCCTGCCTTGTCGATCTGGCCGGCACCATCCCTGCATCGGGATACACGGAGGCGGCGTGGACGCATGAAGCGTTCACGCCGCCTCCGTTTTCATGAACCTTCTCGCCACCGGGCCGAGCAGACGAACGGGCGGACAGGCACCGGCAGCCCCCCTGGGCCCCACCAAACAGGTTCGATGGGGCTGTACAGGCATCCGGGTCAGCGACTTGGACGGAAGCGGCGGTACAGGAGCGCACCCGCAAGGAGGGACGCGGCGCCGCCCGCGAGGGCCTGCACAGTCAGATCCGCTCCTGTGTGGGCCAGCGTGGACGTCGCCGTGTCCGGGGTGTCCGGAACGGCCTCATGCCGGGGGGCCGGGGTTCGTGACACCGGGGGCGTCGGGGCCGAGGGCTTGGGGGCCGGAGTCGTTCGGGGAACGTGCGGGTGAGAGTGGTCACCGCCGTTGACCGACTGGTTGCCGACCGCAGGGTTACCCACGCCGACCGCGTTGACGCTGTTCCCGGAAACGTTCACCGGCAGATCGACCGGGAGCTGCAGACCGTTGCCTGAGATCAGCCCGGGCGAGTCCGTGACGCGGCCATCAGCCGAGGCTCCGCCTGACGTGTCCGATCCGCCGCGGGTTTCCGCACCGTCGGCCTTGGCCGTGTCCCTGTTTTTGCACACGTTGCCCACGGCCGGGTTGAGCAGCCCCACGACGTTCACCGTGTTGCCGCAGAGGTTCAACGCCCCGGACAGTGGAACCTGGATGGTGTTCCCGGAGAGCACCCCGGGCGAATCGGCCGCCGTAGCCCCGGCGTCGGCACCGTCGGCTGCGAAGACGGCGGACACGGGAAGAGCCACGGCCATCGCGCCGGATGCGGCGGCAACGGCGAGCACACGGTTTCGAGTAGCCCGTCTCATAAATATTTACCTTCCTGGCATCACTGCGGGCACTCACCCGCACATCTGCAAACGCCGGAAAGGCAACAGGGTTATGGCGTGCCGCCTTCCAAGTCGCCGTGCTGGGCCAAAAGGCCTCAACAGATGCCGTCGATCATGTGAATGTCGGTCTGGTTGCTCGTTGCTCTCGTCATGACGATCGCAGCGAAGAGGCACCCGTGGCAGTCCCTACAGGCAGGCGCATGAACGGCCGTTGAATGCGGGTCGATGGATAGGTCGCTTCACCGTTCGACGTGCCACACCTTCTGCTGATTTGCGGGCGAAACGACAGACAGCGCTCGCACGCGACTCCACGTTGATCAAGCCTTTGTTTTCCTACAAGGAGACGCCACTGTGCGAATTTCCGATATTCAGCGCTGCGAGGTCCGGCCTGGACGACTTGTGGAATGGGGGTTCAGCCCTGCGACCGTCGCGGCCGCGACGGTGCTGCCGACGGATCCACGGCCGCCGGCGTACATCCAGGAGTCACACATCAGAACGGCGCGGTCGGTGCGCGAGGGAGGCTTGTTCGTGCCGACCTGGCTCGGTACGGCTTTCGACCTGCCCGGCCGAGTCGACCTCGACGTGCTGGAACAGGCCCTACACGGCTGGACATTGCGCCACGAGACGCTGCGCAGCGGGTTCAGGTGGGTGGGCGACGAGATGCAGCGGTTCACTCTCGACCAGGACGACGTCGCGCTCCACCGCGAAGTGGTGGGCGACTTCACCGACGGGAACCTGCTGGCCGAGCATCTGCAGGACCGTTTCGACCAGGCGGCAGACGCTCTCGGCTGGCCCAATCTCATCTACGCGGCGGTCGTCCGCGAGGACTCCACCAGCGTGTATCTGGCGTTCGACCACACCAACGTCGACGCCTACTCGCTGCAGCGCATCCCGTACGAGGTACAGGAGCTGTACACGGCACATGCCGCAGGGCAGCCCCTCGCCGCCGCACCGGTCGCGAGCTATGTGGACTTCTGCGAGCAGGAACGAACGAACGCGAACGCCATCGACGACACACACGCGATCGTCACGCGCTGGCGGGAGTTCATCGACCGGTGCGACGGAAGGCTTCCGGAGTTCCCTGTCGATCTGGGCCTGCAGCCCGGCGGCGTTCTGCCCGTCCAAAAGCTCATGCGCGAGCCGCTCGTCGATGCGGAAGCGGCCGCGGCGTTCGAGACGTACTGCCGGCCCTACGGCGGCAGCCTGGTGGGCGTCCTGGCCGCGACCAGTCTGATCGTCCACGAACTCGGCGGGCAACCGGTCTACCGCACGGTCGTGCCGTTCCACACCCGGCTGAAGTCCACGTGGTCGGACTCCGTGGGCTGGTATGTCGGCGGCGCGCCGATCGAAGTACCTGCGGCACGGGACTTCGACGCCGCGCTCACCTCGGTCCGGGCCCAGCTGCAAGCCAATCGGTCGTTGGCCCGCATTCCTCTGGCCCGGGTGCTACGCCTCCTGGGCGAGGACTTCCGTCCCACATCACCCGACTTGTACTCGATCGTCTCGTACGTGGACGCCCGCCTCATTCCTGGTTCGGCCTGCTGGAGCGAACAAAGGGCGTACGGGCTGCTCCGCGTGTCGTACGGCGATCAGGTGTGCGCCTGGGTCAACCGGCTGCACGAGGGACTGTGGATCGCATGCCGCCACCCGGACACGGACATCGCTTCCAAGAACGTACAGCTGTATATCGAGAAGCTTCGAGAGCTGATCGTCTCGGTCTGTCCTGCAACCTTCTCAACCGTCTCAGGGCGATGATGTCGGGCCGACGGCCGTCCGCACCGCCCGGACCAGCGCCTGGGCCCGTGCGTCCGCCGTCACGCTCTTGCGGAAGCCGTTGGTGACGTAGCCGAACGCGATGCCCGACTCGGGGTCGGCGAAGCCGAGGGCGCCGCCGCGGCCGGGGTGGCCGAAGGAGCCCGGGGAGAGAAGCGGCGACGCTCCGCCGTGGAGCATGTAGCCGAGGCCGAACCGGGTGTTGACGACGAGGACCCGGTCCGGTCCCGCCGACTGCTCCGTCCGCGCGGCCGCCAGCGTCTCGGGCGTGAACAGCCGGACCCCGTCCACCTCCCCGATCAGCGCGGCGTAGAAGCGGGCGAGGCCGTCGGCGGTGGCGATGCCGTTCGAGGCCGGAAGGACGGCGGAGCGGTAGCCGGGATCGTTCTCGTCGGGCATCGGGGTGATCGCGGCGAAGGCGCGGCGGGTGAGGCTGCCCGGGTCGGCGTACGCCTCGGAGACCGCTTGCTTGGGGCGGGTCCTGAGGCCGCCCGGCACGGCCGGCGCCTCGATCTGCGCGACCCGGCCCACCCGGCCGGCCACCGTCTCCGGAAGCCCGACCCACAGGTCGAGGTCCAGCGGCCCGGCCACCTCGTCCGCGATCCACCGGCCGAGGGTGCGTCCGGTGACGCGCCGGACCAGCTCGCCCGTCAGCCAGCTGTACGTCTGCGCGTGGTACCCGTGCTCGGATCCCGGTTCCCATACGGGCGTCTGTGCGGCCACCGCCGCGGCCGCGAGGTCGGGGTCGGCGGCCTCGGCGGGGGTGAGCGGACGGTCGAGGACGGGCACGCCGGCCCGGTGCGCGAGCAGATGCCGTATGCGCGTGTGCTCCTTGCCGTGCGCCTTGTACTCGGGCCAGTAGGCGCCGACCGGCGCGTCCAGGTCGAGCTGTCCCCGCTGGGCGAGCAGCAGGAGTACGGCGGCGGCGACGCCCTTCGTCGCGGAGCGCACGATCTGCGCGGTGCCCCGCTGCCAGGGCTCGGTGCCGTCGACGTCACGGGTGCCGCCCCACAGGTCGACGACCTTGTGCCCGTCGCGGTAAACGGTGACGGCGGCGCCCCGGTCCCCCAGCGCCCCGAAGTTGGCCGCGAACGCCTCCCTGACCGGTTCGAAGCCCTCCGCCACTGTGCCGTTCACGTCCACGCCCGCGCTCCCTGTCGCCTCACCACTGCCGATGATGAGTGCAACACGCGCCCGCGGCCTTCGATTCCTAGCCCAGCAGGATCGTGACCTCGATGTTGCCGCGGGTGGCGTTCGAGTACGGGCAGACCTCGTGCGCCGCGTCCACGAGCTTCGCCGCCACGTCCTCGTCGACGACGGGGAGCGAGACGCTCAGGGCGACCGCCAGTCCGTAGCCGCGCTGCTTGTTGGGGCCGATCCCGACCTTGGCCGCGACCGTGGAGCCGGAGAGGTCGAGGCCGGCCCGGCGGCCGACCATGACCAGCGCGTTGTGGAAGCAGGCACTGAATCCGGCCGCGAACAACTGCTCCGGGTTCGTGCCGTTCCCGTCGCCGCCCAGCGCCGGCGGCATCGCGACCTTCAGTTCGAGCTGCCCGTCCTGACTGGTCACATAGCCGTTCCGGCCGCCGTGCGCGGTCGCCTCGGCGACATACATGATCTTCGTCGGACGAGTGTCGACAACGGCGCCGTCGGACACGGCAGGCCTCCCCCGGGGCGGGCAACAGAAGGTGGCGCACACATGCATCGTGCACAAGTGCATGGTGCACAAGGTACTGGCCGGTATGGAGCGCGGGAAGCCTCGGGGTGCCCATTGCCGATCATGTGATCCGGCCCGGTCTCGACAGGGGGCCGGTCTCTGTGTCAGCGTCCGCGTGCCGCCGCGTTCTCCGCTCGTTCGGTCAGCCGGCGCAGCTCCTCGCGCAGGCGCGTGACGTCGGCCTCGCTCAGGCCGGTCGCCGTCAGCAGCGCCTGCGGCACCTCCTCCGCGCGCTCCCTGAGCACTTCGCCGCGCCCGGTCAGCGCGACGCGCACCGAGCGTTCGTCCTGCGCCGAGCGCTCACGGCGTACGAGCCCCGCCGACTCCAGCCGCTTGAGCAGCGGCGACATCGTGCCGTAGTCGAGGTGCAGGGCGGCGCCCAGTTCCTTGACCGTGGTCTCGCCGCGCTCCCACAGGACCAGCAGGACGAGGTACTGCGGGTAGGTGAGGCCGAGTTCCTCCAGCAGCGGGCGGTACGCGGCGGTCACGGCCCGCTGGGCGGCGTACAGGGCGAAGCACAGCTGGTCGTCGAGCAGCAGCGACCCGGCCGGCGGCCCGACGTCCTCTTGTTTCGTCACGCCCCCATTGTCACGGAGCGCGGGTCGAACCCGAAGGGCAGCTCCAGACGATGGGTGCGCATGAGCTCGTCGTCGGAGAGGAGCTCGCCGGTCCCGCCGTCGGCGACGATCACGCCGTCGCTGAGGACGAGGGAGCGGGGGCACAGTTCGAGGGCGTACGGCAGGTCGTGGGTGACCATGAGGACCGTGACGTCCAGCGAGCGCAGGATGTCCGCGAGTTCACGCCGGGAGGCGGGGTCGAGGTTGGAGGAGGGCTCGTCGAGGACGAGGATCTCCGGCTCCATCGCCAGCACCGTCGCGACGGCGACCCGGCGCCGCTGCCCGAAGGACAGGTGGTGCGGAGGGCGGTCGGCGAAGGCTTCCATGCCGACGCGCTCCAGCGCCGTGCGGACGCGGGCCTCCAGCTCGGCGCCCTTGATGCCCGCGGCGGCCGGCCCGAAGGCCACGTCCTCGCGCACGGTCGGCATGAAGAGCTGGTCGTCCGGGTCCTGGAAGACGATGCCGACCCTGCGCCGGATCTCCGCCATGTGCCGCTTGCCGACCGGGAGTCCGGCGACCGTCACCGTTCCGGCGCCGCCGGTCAGGATGCCGTTGAGGTGCAGGACGAGGGTGGTCTTGCCGGCGCCGTTCGGGCCGAGCAGGGCGACGCGCTCGCCGCGCCCGATCCGGAAGTCCACGCCGAACAGGGCCTGGTGCCCGTCCGGGTAGGCGAACGCGAGGCCGGAGACCTCCAGAGAGGGTGCAGCAGACATCACAGCGTCCATCCCAACAGACATACGACAAGGGCGGCGAACGGAAGGGCGAGGGCGTACGACCACTGCGCCCGGGACGCGGTCACCTCGTCGATGACGGGCATGGAACCGGCGTACCCGCGGCTCACCATGGCCAGGTGCACGCGTTCCCCGCGTTCGTAGGAGCGGATGAACAGCGCGCCCGCCGACTTCGCGAGCACTCCCCAGTGCCGCAGTCCGCTCGCCTCGAAGCCGCGCGACTCCCGCGCGATCCGCATGCGCCGCATCTCGTCGGTGATGACATCGCCGTAGCGGATCATGAAGGAGGCGATCTGCACGAGGAGCGGCGGGAGCTTCAGCCGCTGGAGGCCGAGGAGCAGTTCACGCAGTCCGGTGGTGGAGGCCAGCAGGACGGAGGCGGCGACGCCGAGGGTGCCCTTGGCGAGGACGTTCCAGGCGCCCCACAGGCCGTTGACGCTCAGGGACAGTCCGAGCACGTCCACCCGTTCGCCCTCCGCCACGAAGGGCATCAGCACCGCGAACGCGACGAACGGGATCTCGATCAGGAGCCGTCTCAGCAGGACGCCCGCCGGTACGCGGGCCCGGTGGGCGACCACCGCCAGCAGCACGGCGTACAGCGCGAACGCCCACATGGCCTCGCGCGGGGTGGAGACGACCACGACCACGAAGGCGAGGGCGGCGGCGAGTTTGGTGTGCGGCGGCAGCGCGTGCACGGGTGAGTCCGCGTGCCGGTACAGCTTGTGCGCGTGACCGGCCCCCACCTCAGACGCCTTCCGGCACGGAGGCGGGCGAGGTGTCGGCCGTACGGCGCCTGCGGACCGTCCAGAAGACGCCGGTGCCCGCGACGACCGTGACGCCGACGCCGATCACCCCGGCGAGACCACCGGAGAGGCGGGAGTCGGAGACGTCCTTGACTCCGTATCCGGCGAGCGGCGAGTCCTCGGAGGCGTGCGCCTTCGCCTTCGCGTCGATGCCCTTGTCCTTGGCGACCTTCTCCAGGCCGTCGGGGCTCGCGGAGGCGTAGAAGCTGACGAATCCGGCGAGGACGAGGGAGGTGACCAGGCCGGTGATCCACACCTTGCGGTGCGAGGAGCGGGCCGCGACGGGGGCGGCGGCCGCGGGGACGTCGACGAGTTCCCCGTCCACGCGCAGCTTGAGGCGCTGCTGGAGGCCGCGGGCGCCGTGGACGAGGTCGGGCCGTACGGCGATGACGGCGCCGACGGTGAGCGCCGTGATCACGGCCTCGCCGATGCCGATGAGGACGTGGACGCCGACCATGGCCGTGGCGACCTTGGAGAGCGCGATGTCGGTGGTGCCGCCGACCGCGTAGATGAGGGTGAAGGCGACCGCGGCGGCCGGGACGGAGAGCAGCGCGGCGACGAAGGAGGCGACGGTGACCGAGCTCCGCTTGCGGGGCAGCACCGTCACCAGGACGCGGAAGACGGCGTACGAGACGACCGTGGTGACGATCGCCATGTCGGTGATGTTCACGCCGAGCGCGGTGAGACCGCCGTCCGCGAAGAGGATTCCCTGCATGAGCAGGACGACGGAGACGCAGAGGACACCGGTGAAGGGGCCGACGAGGATCGCGGCCAGGGCCCCTCCGAGGAGATGTCCGCTGGTCCCGGCGGCGACCGGGAAGTTCAGCATCTGCACGGCGAAGATGAAGGCGGCGACCAGGCCGGCGAGCGGCGCGGTCCGTTCGTCGAGTTCACGGCGGGCACCCCGCAGGCTCACGGCGACGGCGCCTGCGGCGACCACGCCTGTGACCGCGGAGACCGGGGCATTGATGAATCCGTCAGGAACGTGCACCGTCCGATGATAATGCCTTGTTGCGAACGACTTGCAAGAGCGGGAATGTGCGAACAGCTCGCGACGGGCAGGCGTACGGGAGCAGTTCGCGGGCGCGGAAGGCGTGGACCGCCCGCGGATGTGACCACCGCGCACATGGACGCGCCGTGACCGGGCAGGCGTTCCCGAAGGAGGGTCACGGACGGCCGGAGAGCGGTTTCCGCCAGATGTGCGACATTGGAATGGTGACGGAATTCACATCTTCCGCATAGGTCACGCAGCGTAAGGAGTCGGTTCATGCCCGCCGTCGAGCAGTACGCCCGCGCTCATATCGTGACGGACACCGCCGATTCCGCCGACGACGAACACCGGGCCGTCCCGGTGGCCCTCCGGTACGACCCGGAGACGGACCCCCGTCAGGTGCGCATCACGCTGCCCGGCCCCCACGAGTGGACCTTCGACCGCGAACTCCTGGAACGGGGTCTGCGGGTCCCCGTCACCAGCGGCGAGATACGCATCTGGCCGTGCGGCCGCGTCCAGGCCGTCCTGGAGTTCCACTCGGCGCAAGGAGTGGCGGTCGTGCAGCTCGACACGAAGGCGCTCATGCGCTTCCTCCGCCGTACGTACACGGCCGCCACACCCGTGGCGCACTGAGGAACGGCACATACGTGAGAGACCTCGCCGAGGCGTCGGCGAGGTCTCTCACGTGAACGGTCCGGCCGCGGGGGCCGAGGGTCAGACGCCGACCAGCTTCCGGTCGTCGTCCCCTTCACGCGCCTTCTCGTCGAGCGCGCGCAGGCCCTCGCCCTCGACATCGACGTTCGGCAGCACGCGGTCCAGCCACTTCGGCAGCCACCAGGCCCGCTTGCCGAGCAGCGCGAGCACCGCCGGGACGAGTGCCATCCGTACGACGAACGCGTCGAAGAAGACGGCGATGGCGAGACCGAAGCCGATCATCTTGATCATCGACTCGCTGGAGCCGATGAATCCGGAGAACACGGCGATCATGATGACGGCGGCGGCCGTGACGACCCGTGCGCCGTGCTTGAACCCGGTCACGATCGCCTGGGCGGGCTTCTCCCCGTGGACGTAGGCCTCCCGCATGCGCGTCACGAGGAACACCTCGTAGTCCATGGCCAGACCGAAGACGACACCCACCATGAAGATCGGCATCATCGACATGATCGGGCCGGTCTCCTCGACGCCCATCAGGCCGGACAGCCAGCCCCACTGGAACACCGCGACGACCGCGCCGAGGGCCGCCATCACGCTGAGCAGGAAGCCTAGCGCCGCCTTCAGCGGAACGAGGATCGAGCGGAACACCACGATCAGCAGCAGGAAGGCGAGGCCGACCACGAGCGCGAGATACGGGATCAGCGCGTCGTTGAGCTTCTGCGAGAAGTCGATGTTCATGGCCGTGGAGCCGGTGACCAGCACCGTCGCGCCCGTCTCGGCCTTGATGCCGGCGCCCCCGCCGCGGATGGTGTGGACGAGGTCCTCGGTCGTGACGGAGGACGGCTTCGAGTCGGCGATCACCGTGATCATCGCGGTGTCCCCGGCCTTGTTGGGGGCCGCCGGGCTGACGCTCACGACACCCTTGAGGTCCGCGATCTCGTCGCGCACCGTGCTGAACACCGTCTTGGGCGCGTCGCTCGCCTTGGCGTCGACGACGACCATCAACGGGCCGTTGAAACCGGGACCGAAGCCCTCGGAGAGCAGGTCGTAGGCGCGGCGCTGGGTGGTGGACGTCGGCTGCGAGCCGTCGTCCGGCAGACCGAGCTGGAGCGAGGCCGCCGGAACCGCGGCGGCGCCGAGGCCGACCACGCCGAGCAGCAGCACCGCGAGCGGGCGGCGGACGACGAAGCTCGCCCAGCGCGTGCCCATGTTCGGCTTGCCCGCCTTCTTCGCGGCGCGCCCGCCACCGAGGAGCCTGCTCTTCTTGCCGGCCGGCTGGACCCTGCGGCCCGCGTATCCGAGCAGCGCGGGGATCATCGTCAGGGCGATGAGGACGGCGATGGCGACCGTGCCCGCCGCGGCGACACCCATCTTCGTGAGCATCGGGATGTTGACGACCGACAGTCCGACCAGCGCGATCACGACGGTCAGTCCCGCGAAGACCACGGCCGAGCCCGCCGTACCGACGGCCCGTCCGGCCGCTTCCTCGCGCTCTCGGCCCTCGGCCAGCTCGGCCCGGTAGCGGGAGACGATGAAGAGGGCGTAGTCGATGCCGACCGCCAGGCCGATCATCATCGCGAGGGTGGACGTGGTGGAGCCCAGGTCGAGCACGCTGGCGAGCGCGGTGATCGTCGAGACGCCGATGCCGACGCCGACCAGCGCGGTCAGCAGCGGCAGTCCGGCCGCGATGAGCGAACCGAAGGTGATGACGAGGACGACCGCGGCTATCGCGATGCCGATGACCTCGCTGGAACCGGTCTCGGGCGTCGCCTGGAGCGCGTCACCGCCCACCTCGACGGTCAGCCCGGAGTGCCGCGCGTCCTCCGCGGCCGTCTTCAGGGCGTCCTTCGAGGCGTCCTTCAGCTCCATGCCGGAGACGTCGTACTTCACCGAGGCGTAGGCGATCGTCCCGTCCTTGCTCACGGCGTGGGCCTTGAACGGGTCGGTGACGGAGGTGACCTCGGAACCGGTGCCGAGCACCTTGACGGCCTGCTCGACCGTCGCCTTGTTGTCCTTGTCCGCCATCTTCTCGCCGGCGGGCGCCTTGAAGACGACCCGTGCGGTCGCTCCGTCGGCACTCATTCCGGGGAAGCGGCTCTCCAGCAGGTCGAAGGCCTTCTGCGCCTCGGTGCCGGGGATCGAGAAGGAGGACGATCCCGCGACGGGCGCGGAGGCGGCGCCGACACCCGCGAGCGTCAGCAGAGCCACCCATATCAGGGCGGCGAAGTGCCGTCGCCGGAAGGCGAGTCGGCCGAGTTTGTAGAGGAATGTGGCCACGAGGGCGTACTCCCGGTCAGGTCGTGGAAGGGCAGGGGCTGGTGTGATCACCCGAGTGGGGGCAGGGGGGATCAGCCCGACGACGTGAGCGGCGCGTCAGGTGCGACTACAGGGATCTGTAGAGGTGGATCACTACAGGGATCCACGGGGGTGGAACAGGGGAAGGGTCAGGAGTGGGACGTCAGGCGCCGAGAGCGGGGAGGACCACGGCGTCGACATACGAATGCAGGAAGGCCTGCGTCGGTGGGAGTTCGTCGATCATGGTGCGGGCCGCGAAGGCTCCGATGAGCATGTGCATCACGTACTCCATCGCGGGGTTGTCCGCTCGGATCTCACCTCGGTCGACACCGCGCTGGAGCACCCGGCGCAGCTCTTCCATCTCCGGCTCGATCAGCCATTCCCGGAACGCCTTCAGCAGATCCGGGTTCCCGTGCGCCGCCATGGCCAGACCCCGCATCAGCGCGGAGTCCTGCTCCATCTGGCAGTCGTCCTGCCGGAGGGCCAGTGCGTGGAAGTCGCCCCGCAGGCTCCCGGTGTCCATGTCGGAGAGCTTCAGCGGCTTCTGGTGCCGCAGGGCTTTCACGACGAGCTCGGCCTTGCCGCCCCACTGGCGGTAGAGGGTGGCCTTGCTGGAACGGGTACGGGCCGCGACGGCGTCCATCGTGAGGGCGTCGTAGCCGACCTCACGAAGCAGGTCGAGCACGGCCGTGTACAGCTCGGCCTCGCGCTCGGGCGTGATCCGACTGCGACGCACCGTTGCGGCTTCAGCCATCCCACTCACCTCTCCCGCTTCGAACGACACGGATTCGTATGTCCCTGAAGATACCCCTGACGCCAGCGAAACGAAACCGTTTCGTACGTGTGCTGGGTCACTCCGGGGACGGGTTACGCCCGGGGACGGGTTACGACCGGGGACGGGTTACGACCGGGGACGGGTGGGGCGGGAGCTGGTGCGGGGCCCGAACCGATGCGGGGCGGGAGCCGGTGCGGGGCCCGAGCCGGTGCGGGGCGCGTTCGTTCCTGAACGCGCCCCATGCACACCTCCCGTATCCCCGCCCGCGCCCACGTCCCACAACGCGCCCCCGGCGCCACGAGTTGCCGGGGTCACTCCAGCGGAAAAGCATGGGGAGGTGAGCCACGAGTACGAGAACGCGACCACGGACGAGAACTCCCCCGGCTATCTGCGTTTCCCGCATCTGAGCGGCGACCGGCTGTGCTTCGTCACCGAGGACGACCTGTGGCTGGCCCCGCTCGACGGCCGCGGGCGCGCCTGGCGGCTCACCGTCGACCGCACCAAGGTCGGCCACCCCCGTTTCTCCCCCGACGGCCGGCGGATCGCGTACACGAGCTGGCGGAGCCTCGTCCCGGAGATCCACCTGGCGCCGGTGGACGGCGGACCGGGCCACCGGCTCACCTACTGGGGCAGCGCCGACACCCAGGTGTGCGGCTGGTCCCCCGAAGGCGACATCCTCGCCGTCGCCTCGCACGGCCAGCCCTTCTCCTACTTCACCTGGGCCTACTCCGTCCCCACCGACGGCGACCCCGGCCGCAAACAGCCCTGGGGCCCGGTCTCGGACATCGGCGTCGCCGACATCGAGGGCGAGCGGAAGACCCTGCTGCTCACCGGCACCCCACCGCACGAACCGGCCGCCTGGAAGCGCTACCGGGGCGGGGCCATGGGCCGTATCTGGCTGCACGGCCGGCAACTGGTCGCCGAGCTCGGCGGCCATCTCGCCTGCCCGATGTTCGTCGACGGGCGGATCGCGTTCCTCTCCGACCACGAGGGCATCGGGAACCTCTACTCGTGCTCGTACGAAGGCTCCGACCTGCGCCGGCACACCGACCACGACGCCTTCTACGCCCGGCACGCCTCCTCGGACGGCACCCGGGTCGTCTACCAGTGCGCCGGCGATCTGTGGATCGTCGACAACCTGTCCCCCGAGTCGGTTCCGCGCCGCCTCGACGTCCTGCTGGGTGGTCCGCGCGCCGGACGGCGTACGTACCCGGTGCCGGCCGCCCAGCACGTGGACAGCATCTCCGTGGACGAGACGGGCCGGGCCTCCGCCGTCGTCGTACGCGGCAGCCTGTACTGGCTCACCCACCGCGACGGTCCCGCGCGCACCATCGCGGACACCCCGGGCGTACGGGTCCGGCTCCCGGAGATGCTCGGCTCGGGCGGCCAGGTCGCCTATGTCACCGACGCGGAGGGCGAGGACGCTGTCGAGATCGCCTACCTGCCACGCGCGACCGGCGCCCGCGAGCCGCGCCGCCTCGCCTCCGGCCGGCTGGGCCGCGTCCAGGAGCTGGTGTCGGACCCACAGGGCGAACGTCTCGCCATCGCCTCGAACGACGGACGACTGCTCCTGCTCGACGCCACGGAGGACCCCGGCGAGGCCGCCGAACTCGGCGGCCTCGATGAGCTGGGTGAATCAGACGACTCCGACGAATCCGGGGACACCGGGGAGTCCGGGGAGTCCGGGGAGTCCGGGGAGAGTGACGAGGCCGAAGGGGCAGGGGCGGAATCCGGGGCGGGGGCGGAATCCGGCGCAGGAGCGGAATCGGAGACAGGAGCGGAGTCCGGGGACGTTCCGCGGACGGGGTCCGGCGAGGTCACCGAGCTCATCCGGTCCATCAACGGACCGGTGACGGACCTCGCCTTCTCGCCGGACGGCGCCTGGCTGACCTGGTCGCACCCCGGGATCGGGCGCTCCCTGCGGCAGATCAAGATGGCGCGCATAAAGGACCGTCTGATCGTCGACGTGACCAACGGCCGCTTCGAGGACGAGAATCCGGTGTTCACGCGGGACGGCCGCTATCTCGCCTTCCTGTCCTGGCGCGGCTTCGACCCCGTGTACGACGTGCACACCGGGGACCTGTCCTTCCCCCTCGGCTGCCGCCCCTACCTCGTCCCCCTGTCCTCCGCCACCCCTTCCCCGTTCGCGCTGAACCCGGACGGACGGCCGGTCGCCGGAGGCCTCGACCCGGTCGAGGACGGGTCCGGCGACGGCACCGCGACGACCGTCGAACTCGAAGGCCTGGAGAGCCGGGTGACGCCCTTCCCGGTCACCGCCTCCAAGTACTCGGCGCTGCGCCCGGTCTCGGGCGGCGGCCTGGTCTGGCTGCGCTGGCCGATCTCCGGCGCGCTGGGCGAGACGTTCGCCAACCCGGACGACACGACCGGCCGTCCGACCCTGGAGTTCTTCAACATCACCAAGGCGAAAAAGTCCGAACTCGTCGACCATCTGGACTGGTTCGCCGTGAGCGGCGACGGTTCCCGGCTGGTCGTCGTCGACGAGGGCGACCTGCGCGCCGTCCCCGCCACCGAGTCCGGCGACAGCGACTCCACCGTCTGGATCGATCTGCGCCGCATCCTGCACGAGGTGGACCCGTGCGCCGAGTGGCGCCAGGCGTTCTCGGAGGCCGGCCGCATCATCCGCGCCTACTACTGGGACCCGGACATGTGCGGCATCGACTGGGACGCGATCCTGGAGCAGTACCGCCCCCTGGTCGAACGGGTCTCGTCCCCGGACGAGTTCGCGGACCTGCTGCGCGAGGTGCTCGGCGAACTGGCCACCTCGCACGCGTACGTGAGCCCCGCGCGCCGCAACGAGGGACCGCCCCACTACCAGCGCTGGCAGGGCCTGCTGGGCGCCAACTTCGTCTGCCGTGACGACCATTGGATGCTCAAGCGCATCCTGCCCGGCGACTCGTCCGACTCCAAGGCGCGTTCACCGCTGGCCGGCACCGGCATCCGGGAGGGAGCGGTACTCACCCACGTCGACGGGCGTCCGGTGAACCCGGTCACCGGACCGTATCCGCTGCTCGCGGGCGCGGGCGGCACGACGGTGGAGCTGACCTTCACCCCGGCCGAGGGCGAGGGCCGCCCGCGCCGGGTGGCCGTGGTCCCGCTGATCGACGAACGCCCCCTGCGCTACCAGGACTGGGTGGCCAAACGCCGCCAGGTGGTGCGGGAGTTGAGCGGCGGCCACTGCGGCTATCTGCACATCCCGGACATGGGCGGCTCGGGCTGGGCCCAGTTCAACCGCGACCTGCGGATGGAGGTCTCGCGCCCGGCCCTCATCGTCGACGTGCGGGGCAACGCGGGCGGCCACATCAGCGAACTGGTCGTCGAGAAACTGACCCGCACGATCCTCGGCTGGGACCTCACCCGCGACGCCCAGCCGGTGTCGTACGCCTCCAACGCCCCGCGCGGCCCGGTGGTGGCCCTGGCAGACGAAGCGACGTCGTCCGACGGCGACATGATCACCGCCGCCTTCAAACTGCTGAAGCTGGGACCGGTCGTGGGACAGCGCACCTGGGGCGGAGTCGTCGGCATGACCGGACGCCATCGTCTCGGCGACGGCACGGTCATCACGGTGCCGATGAACGCCGCATGGTTCGACGCGTACGGCTGGTCCGTCGAGAACCACGGCGTCGCACCGGACCTGGAGATCCTGCGCACCCCGCTCGACTGGGCGGAGGGGCGCCACGCCCAGCTGGACGACGCCATCCAGCTCTCCCTCGACCTGCTGCGCGCCCACCCCGCGGCCTCCCCGCCGGACCACTCTGACGTGCCCGACAGAAGAAGGCCGAAGCTCCCCCCGCGACCGGAGTGACCGGCCGAGACCGGACCGACCGGACCGACGAGACCGACGAGACCGGACTACCGGACTCTCCGGAAACGAGCACAAGAAAGGGGCGCCCTCCGTGAAGAGGGCGCCCCTTTCAGGCCGAGCGGGCCTTTCGATCAGGCGTCGTAGTCCTGGTCGAAGCGGTCCTGAGCCTCCCGCTGAGCTCGCTCCGCGTCCGGCCTCGCGCCGTCACGAGCGGGGGCACCGTCGCGGCCGGCCGGGGCACGGCGGCTCGCCTCGTCCTGCCGGCCCTCGGGGCGCGTCTTCTTCTTGCCCTGCTGCTTCATCCGCTCGGCCTTGTCCTTGAACTGGTCCTGCATGCTCATGAGATTCACTCCTGTTGCGGGTGAGGGATTCGGCCCTCGACCCCCCTTGTGAGTGGGGGAGGTCCGGGCCTCGACCAGACTGACACGCAGGAACAGAGCACGCATTTCGGTCAGTCACTCACCGTGAGACACGCCGGTGGGACACACTCCGGAGGCCTCCCGGAGACGCCCCGGATCCCCCCGGGGCGCCTCCAGCCGGCTTACGGAGCCGTCGACTTCCGCTCCTCCTCGTCGGCCGCTCCGCCGGCACCGACCAGCCCGGTCCGCACACCGCCGAGGCGCGGTTCGAACCGCCGCATCTCGCGCTGCCCGACCGACCCGATGACGCCGGGCAGGTACCCCCGGATCCCCTGCATCCCGCGCAGCCACCACTGCGCGTACACATGGCTGGAGCGGCGCTCGATCCCGGCCACGATCCGCTCGACGGCCGGACCCAGCGGATAGGTCTTGTTGGACGGCCACGGCAGCCGCTGCCTCAACTCCCGCATCACCTCGTCCTGATCGGCTCCGCGCACCATGTCGGTGTCGGTCCAGGACAGATACCCGACGCCGACGCGAACGCCCTTGTGGCCGACCTCGGCGCGCAGACTGTGCGCGTACGCCTCCACACCGGACTTGGAGGCGCAGTAGGCCGACATCATGGGGGCGGGAGTCATCGCGGCCAGCGACGCGATCTGGAGCAGATAGCCCCGGCTCTTCATCAGCGCCGGCAGGAACGCCCGTGCGGTGACCGCCGATCCGATCAGGTTCACCTCGATCACCCGCCGCCAGGCGACGGGGTCGGAGTCCACGAAGGGGCCGCCGCTCGCGACACCGGCGTTCGCGACGACGATGTCCACCTTCCCGAACCGCTGCTCGACCTCCTGGGCGACCCGCGCCATCGCCTCGTGGTCGGTGACGTCGGCGTACCAGTGGTCGCTCTCGCCGCGCAGCCGTTCCGAGACCCGCTTCAGCTCGTCCGCCTCCAGTCCGACCAGTGCGACCTTCGCCCCGCGCGCGGAGAGCTTGCGGGCGAGGAGTTCACCGACACCGCGTGCGGCCCCCGTGACGACGGCGACCTGCCCTTCCAGGCCGACCCTGCTGCTCATGCGCCCTCCTTGATCTCTGCGGTCTCCGCGGTCTCCGCGGTCTCCGCGGCGTACGTGGCGTACGTGGCGACGAGTTCCCTGATGCGGGCCGTCACCAGTTCCGGCGCCTCCACCGGAGTCATGTGCCCGAGGCCCGGCAGCTCGGTGCTGCCGACACAGTTCGGCAGCGCCGCCACGAGGGCGCGGGCGTGCACGACCGGTGTCAGCCGGTCCACGCTGCCCGCGATCACCGCCGTCGGCACCCTCAACTCCCGTACCCCCGCTTCGAGATCGAGGGTGGCGAGCACGGCCGACCACGCGTGGCGCACGGCGCGCGGACAGGCGTGCACGATCCGCGCGCACGCCTCCACCATGACGGGAGACGAACCGGGGCCCATGGTCGCGTACTTGAGGATCCGCCTGGCGACCGGCGTGACGGGCCCGAGCGGCGCGCGCGAGCCGAGCACGGCCCCGGTGAGACGCGTCCGGAGCCGTCCGGCGCGCCACGGCAGCACACGCGCCTCCTCGACCAGTCGCGTGCTCCCCGTGCTGCACAGCAGCGCCGCCGCCGCGTGCTCCTGGAACCGCGGCCGCGCCGAGGCCGCCATCAGCGTCATCCCGCCCATGGAGTGGCCCGCGAGCACGGCCTTCTCGCCCGGCGCGAGGGTGGCCGCGAGCACCGCCTCCAGGTCGTCGGCGAGCGCCTCGGTACTGCACGCGTCACTCGCGGGACTGCGTCCGTGCCCGCGCTGGTCGTACGCGATGACCTTGTGGTCGGCGGAGAGGTCCCGGATCTGGGCCGCCCAGAAGGCGGTCGAACAGGTCCAGCCGTGGGCGAGGACGACGGCGGGCGCGTCCTCGGGGCCGTGCACCTCGACGTGCAGTCGCGCGCCGTCCGCGGAGTGCGCGATCAGTTCCCGCGCCGGCACGGGAGGCGCGTACACGCCGTGCGCCTCGTACGTCAGTCGGCTCACGCTCCTGCCTCCACCTTCTTCTTGCGGGTGCTCTTCGTACGCGGTTCGGGCGCGGCCTCCGGCGCTTCTCCCGGTACGGGCTGCGCCGCGCGCAGCACGTCGTACTCCCCCAGGTCGACGCGGCGCGTGGCGCCCCGGAACTCGGTCGTCGTGCCGGGCCACACGGTCGTGTTGACGCCGTTGGCGTCGAGGTACCAGCTGGTGCAGCCGCCGGTGTTCCACACCGTGCGCTTCATGCGTTCCTGGACCTTGTGGTTCCAGGCGTCCACGGCGGCGGGGCGGGCGTCGAGCGCCACGCGTCCCCCGAGGACGTCCAGTTGCCGTACGAAGTCCGCCATGTAGTTGAGCTGGGACTCGATCATCAGGATCATCGAGGAGTTCCCGAGCCCGGTGTTCGGTCCGATGATCGTCATCCAGTTGGGGAAACCGGCCGCGGTGGCGCCGCGCAGCGACTTCATGCCGGTCTCCCAGGCCTGTGCGAGCGTCCTGCCGTCCGCCCCGACGACCCGCTCGGCGATCGGCATGTCGGTGACGTGGAAGCCGGTCCCGAAGACGATCGCGTCGACCTCGGCCCTCGTACCGTCGGCGGCGACCACCGTGGAGCCGTCGATCTCGGCGAGCCCGGAGGCCACGACGTCCACGTTCGGCCGGGTGAGCGCCGGGTAGTAGGCGTTCGACAGCAGGATGCGCTTGCAGCCGATCCGGTAGTCGGGCGTCAGCTTCTCCCGCAGCGCCGGATCCTTCACGGCGCGCGCGATGTTCCGCTTGGCCAGCCGCTCGACCACGCCCAGCTGATGGGGCCGCTTGGTGAACGCCTGCACCTGGAGTTCCCGGATGCCCCAGAGCAGTCCGCGCCTGCCCTTGGTCGTGAACGGCACCTGCCGGTGCAACCACCGCTCCACGCCGCTGATGGCCCGGTCGACCCGCGGCATCACCCACGGCGGGGTGCGCTGGAAGAGGGTCAGCCGGGCGACGTCCTGCTGGATGGCCGGGACGATCTGGATGGCGGAGGCCCCGGTGCCGACCATGGCCACCCGCTTGCCGCGCAGGTCGTAGTCGTGGTCCCAGCGGGCGGAGTGGAACACCTTGCCGGTGAACGTGTCGATCCCCGGGATCTGCGGGATCTTGGGGTCGGAGAGGGGCCCGGTCGCGGACACCACGACGTCCGCCGTCAGGAACCCGCTGCTGGTCTCGATCCCCCAGCGCAGCTTCTCCGCGTCCCAGGTCATCTTCGTGACCTCGGTGTCGAACCGCAGATGCGACCGCAGCCGGAAGACGTCCGTCACGTGCTCCAGGTACGCGCGGATGTGTTCCTGCCCGGAGAAGGTGCGCGGCCATTCGGGGTTGGGCGCGAACGAGAACGAGTACAGGTGCGACGGGACGTCACAGGCGCACCCGGGATAGCTGTTGTCGCGCCAGGTGCCGCCCACGCCGCCGGCCCGCTCCAGGACCACGAAGTCGGTGATCCCTTCGCGTCGCAGCCGCACGGCGGCGCCCAGCCCCCCGAACCCGGACCCGATCACCGCCACCCGTACATGCTCGTGCTCGGTCATCCCGACGCCTCCCTAGCCCGCACGACCATGCCAGTGAACACTGGCACAATCGGGAGGGTAGAGCAGCTTCGTACTCATGGGTAGGGGTTGCGAGCGGGAAAGTTACCCGGGGTACGACGTAGGGTGCGGACGTGGCCGAGGGATCAGGAAAGCGCGGCGCGGAGACGCGGGCAGGGGGCACGGCGACGCGGAAGTCCGGCGGACGCCGGACGGACGCGCCGACGCGCGGAGCATCGGCCCCGGAGCCCGGGCCGCTCACCGGCACCGCCCGCCCGGCGCCGGAGCCCGGCCGTCGCGAGTACCGCATGGAGGAACTGGCCGAGGAGGCCGGCATCACCGTGCGCACGCTGCGCTTCTACCGGGAGCGCAAACTCATACCGCCGCCCCGGCGCGAGGGCCGCATCGCCTGGTACGACGACACCCACCTGGCCCGTCTGCGCACCATCTCGGCGCTGCTGGAACGCGGCCACACCCTGAACGGCATCGCGGAACTGGCCGAGGCCTTCGACCACGGCCGCGACGTCGGCGAACTGCTCGGCCTCGGCGAGCCCACCGAGGAGACCCCGGTCCGCCTCTCCCCCGAGGAACTGGCCGACGTCTTCGCGGGCCAGGCGACCGGGGAGAACCTCGCCGCGGCGCTCGACCTCGGCTATCTCGGCACGGACGGCGGCGAGATCGTACACATCAGCCGCCGCCTGCTCGACGTCTCGGCCGCCCTGGTCCGCGAGGGCATCCCGCTCGCGGACGTCCTGACGGCCGCCCGCCGCGTACGGGAGCACACCGAGGCACTGGCCGAACTCTTCACCACCCTGGTCCTCACCGAGGACCGCACCCCCGAAGACCTCCAGCGCCTGCGCCCCCTGGCGAAGAGCGTGGTGGAGGCGGAACTGTCGATGGCGATGGACCGCCGGCTACGGGAGCACCGGGACCCGCGTACGGGGCCCCGGGAACGCGGCGGGACCGCTCAGAGCTCGTAGACCACCGTGACCGGGGCGTGGTCGGACCAGCGTTCCCCATGGGTCGCCGCGCGCTCCACGAACCCCTTGACCGCCTTGCCCGCGAGCCCCGGCGTGGCGGTCTGAAGGTCGATCCTCCAACCTGAATCGTTGTCGAAGGCCCGCCCCCGGTACGACCACCAGGTGTACGGACCCTCGGCGTCCGGGTGCAGGGCGCGTACGACGTCGACGTACCCGCCGTCCTCCGGGTCCAGGACCCGGCCGAGCCACTCCCGCTCCTCGGGCAGGAAGCCGGAGTTCTTCTTGTTGGCGCGCCAGTTCTTGAGGTCGGCCTCCTGGTGGGCGATGTTCCAGTCGCCACAGACGACGACCTCGCGCCCGTCGGCGGCGGCCCGCACCCTGAGTTCCTTCAGGTGGGCCAGGAACTCGCCCATGAACCGGACCTTCTCGTCCTGCCGTTCGGTCCCGACCTCGCCCGAGGGGAGGTAGAGGCTCGCGACGGTGACACCGGGCAGGTCCGCCTCGACGTACCGCCCGGTGGAGTCGAACTCCTCGGACCCGAAGCCGATCCGGACCCGGTCGGGCTCACGGCGTGTGTAGAGGGACACACCGGCGCGGCCCTTGGCGGCGGCGGGGGCGTGCACGACGTGCCATCCCTCGGGCGCGCGCACCTCCTCGGGAAGCTGCCCGGGCTCGGCCCGCACCTCCTGGAGACACAGCACGTCCGCGGAGGTCTCCGCGAGCCACTCCACGAAACCCTTCTTCGCGGCGGCCCGGAGCCCGTTCACATTCACAGAGGTCACAGTCAGCACCCGGAGCACGATACTTAATCGGTACGTTCGACCAGAACTCGATCTACATCCGTGCGACCGGCCGGAACTCGACCGACGAGAACGGCACGGTCGGCCGGACCCGCACCACCCGTCCATTCACCTATCGCATAGACGTACGGTATTACGCATGAATTTCCGCCAGGTCCCCTTCGACCATCCCGACGCCGTGAAGCTCAACGACCAGGTTCAGGCCGAATACGCCGTGCGCTACGGCGACGGCGGCGACGCCACGCATCTGGACGCCAGGATGTTCGCCCCGCCGTTCGGCCTCTATCTGATCGCTTACGACGAGTGGGACCGCCCGGTGGCCACGGGCGGCTGGCGCACCCAGGACGAGAACGACGAGGGCTACGCGGACGGGGACGCCGAGCTCAAGCGCATGTACGTGATCCCCGAGGCCCGGGGTCTCGGCCTCGCCCGGCGCATGCTGGCCGCCCTGGAGGAGGACGCCCGCACGGCCGGCCGCACCCGCATGGTCCTGGAGACCGGCTCCAAGCAGCCCGAGGCGGTCGCCCTGTACGCGTCGAGCGGCTACGAACCGTGCGCCAAGTTCGGCTACTACCGCTTCCACGAACTGAGCCTCTGCTACGCCAAGGCCCTCTAGCTTCCCGGCAGCCATCGGGGCGGGCCTTCACCCGGCGGTGGCGGAAGCGACCGCCGCGCCACTCCCGCCGGGCGGGTCCGTCACGGTCGCCGGTGCCGTGGGGTCAGCCGAACACGATCCCGAAGAGCAGCGCGCCGATGGACGCCAGCGTGAGGCCCAGCGGTATCAGGCTCACCCCGATTCCCGCGCCGAGGCTCTTCCCCTTCGCCCGCCACCACGGCACTCCCAGGGAGAGCACCGCCAGCAGAAGCAGCACCAGGCTCGCGCCGATGGCGGCCTCCGTGCGCCCGCAGGGGCTGGCGGCGCTGCACGAGTCCAACGCCATGGGGGACATCAGCAGCAGGAAGGCGGCGACGAGTTGGACGGGGAGCGCCACCAGCACACCGGCCAGCGGGGCGATCCACCACTTCCGCCGGGGCTGCGCCGGGTCGGCGGGGGGAAACGCGGCCACGGACGGCGAGGGGGAGGCCTGAGCGGGGACCTGCGGTCCGACGGGCGCGATCATGGGCACAGTATGGGGCCCTCGTGAACATCCGGTGAAGGCCGGTCCGTTCCGACAGCCGCGTACGGCCATCGGTCCGGAAAGCGACGACCGAAAGGCCCGGACGGCGAAGGCCCGAAAGACCGGAAAGCAAAGATCGAAAACAGTCGCCGCGCCTCGCCGTCGCGCGACGCCAAAGAGCCCCAGCCGGATCTCTCCGACTGGGGCTCTGAGCTGCGGTGGACCTGTGGGGATTTGAACCCCAGACCCCCTCGATGCGAACGAGGTGCGCTACCAGACTGCGCCACAGGCCCTTGCAACGAGTGAAACTCTAGCATCCCGATCGAGGTGCTCGGTAATCCGTTCCTGCCTGGTCAGCCGGACTCCCGCGCACCTCCGTCGTCACACTCGTCACTCGTTGGCCGCGCGTGGCCGTTCGCCGTCCTCGTACTGGTCGAACAGTGGCGTCCGGCCGCGCTCGCGGGCGCGGCGCGCGGACGCCGCCCGCCGGGCGTCGCTGCGGCTGTCGTCCGCCGCCCCGGCGCCCTCGGATCCTTCGGAGAGGTCCTCGTCGGCCGGTTCCGCCTCGGGCGCGCTCGGCTCCACCGCGCTGGAGCGTGCGGAGCTCCACGCGTCCGGGGCGCCCAGGTCCACGCTGGACGTCGCCCTGGGCGCGACCGGCGCGGTCACATAGGTCGGCAGGGGAACCGGCACCGGGTCCCAGCTGTCCCCCTGGGCGGGCCCGCACTGCCGTTCACGCTGCTGGTCGACCCACTCGGCGTGGTCGGTCTGCTCGACGAGGGCACGACGGTCGGCGGCGAGCGCCAGGAGACCGGGGTCGGTGTCGGGGGCGGAGCCCTCCTCCGGTTCGTCCGCCACCGGGTCGACGGACGCCCGCCGGCGGGGCTGCCGCTCCCTGAGCCGCTGCGCCGCGACCTCGGCCCGGCGGCGGTCCATGGTGTAGGTGAAGCGCCGCCGCTCCTGGACACGCAGGTGCACGATGTACGAGCTGAGGATCACGGCCGGCACGCCGGGCGCCCACAGGAAGGCGAGCCCGCCCACGGCCGCGACGACCGCGCCGAGGCTGAAGGCGAAGAACATCATGACCGTCGTACGCCGACGGCGTGCGAGGACCTTCGTACGCCGGGCCCGCGCCGCGGCCTCCGCCGAGACTGCCCGGCGGGCGCCGGGCGTGGACGAAGCGGCCTGCTGGGGCGCGGACTTGGCCGGGGGTCTCGGCGCCGGCACACCCGACTGGTGCGGTACGGACCGGGCGGTGCCCGAGTTCTCGTACGCGCCGCTCTCCTTGCCGGGAGCGCGTGCGCCCGACTCCTGCTCCGCCTGGGCCGGCTCCGGCACCTGTACTCGTTCCTGCACGTGCGGACGGTGCCGGTCCGCCGCCTGGGGCCGGGTCGGGGATACGGCGAAGGCCCGGACGTCCACCGAATCGGTGACGCCGTCCGGGTCGGCGCTGGGCTCCTCCTCCTCGGCGGAGCGTGCGCGCAGGTCCTTGGCGTATCGACGCTCCATGCCCGCCCGTCCGGACAGCAGCCGGATGGCGGTGCTGAAGCGTTCCGTCGGACGGGCTTCGTTCAGCTCGTCCTGCCTACGGAGCCACATCGGCACCAAGTAGGCGGCCCAGGCCCCGACAATGACTGCGTAGATGAGGCCGCTGCTGCTCACGCCTCACACGGTAGAGGGGTTTGTATGAGGCCATCTGCCAATTGCGCCGGTGTGTCGCACGATCCGGCTGATATTTCGAACTTTTTTTGTGACCGATGCGATCAACAGGCCGTCGCGAGCGCGAAATTAATGCCCTGACGCGATCGCCTGCCGATCATTTTCGAACACCTATTTCATTTCCCGGGGTGGCCGGGCTTGCTCGGGTTCTGCGAGCCGGCCTGCTCCGATCCCACCTGATCCGAACGGGTCCTCGCCGAACGCGTCCGCCGCCAGCGCCCGAGCAGCCCCTCGGGCACTTCCTCCGCGGTGAGGGCGAAGACGAGATGGTCGCGCCAGGCGCCGTCGATGTGGAGATAGCGCGGGCGCAGCCCTTCCTCGCGGAATCCGAGTTTCTCCACGACCCTGCGGCTGGGCCCGTTCTCGGGGCGAATACAGACCTCGATGCGGTGCAGTCCGACGGTGCGGAAGCAGTGGTCGCTGACCAGCGCCACGGCCGTCGGCATCACCCCGTGGCCCGCCACCGACTGGTCCACCCAGTAGCCGATGTGCCCGGAGCACATCGAGCCCCAGGTGATCCCGGCCACGGTGAGCTGGCCGACCAGCCGCCCCTGGTACTCGATCACGAAGGGCAGCATCCGGCCCGCGTTGGCCTCGGCCCGCAGGTGGCGGACCATCTGCCGGTACGTCGGCCGGTGCGCGATCGGGCCGCTCGGCGTGGGGGGAGGGATCGTCGCCTCCCAGGGACGCAGCCAGTCGCGGTTGCGCCGGTTCACCTCGCGCCAGGCCCGCTGGTCGCGCAGCCTTATCGGCCGGAGGACGACATCGCCGTCCACCAGCTCGACCGGCCAGGATGTGCTGTTCAGCTCGCACCCCCACTGCCACTGGGTCCCTGGTGGTCGCCGCCGCGGATCTGGTCGACGGCGTGGATCAGGAGGGGTTCCAGAACGGCCAGTCCGTCCCTCACCCCGCCGGTGGAGCCCGGCAGGTTGACGATCAGCGTCCCCCGGGCGACTCCGGCGAGCCCCCGCGAGAGCGCCGCCGTGGGCACCTTGTCCCTGCCGAACGCCCTGATGGCCTCGGCGATTCCCGGGATCTCGTGGTCGAGCACCCGCCGGGTCGCCTCGGGGGTGCGGTCGGTGGGCGAGATCCCCGTGCCGCCGGTGGTGACGATGACGTCGTAGCCCGCCTCGACTCCGCTGCGCAGCGCCTCCTCCACGGGGTCGCCGTCGGGCACGACCCACGGCCCGTCGACCGCGAAGCCGCATTCCGCGAGGCCTCCGGCGACCAGGGGGCCGCCCTTGTCCTCGTAGACACCGGCGGCGGCACGGTTGGAGGCCGTGACGACCAGCGCGCTGTAGTCCGCCGGAAGGGCTCCGCCGATGACGCTCTCGCCGCTCATGCCCGGCTCCAGTCGCCCGATTTCCCGCCCGTCTTCTCTTCCACCCGTACGTCCGTGATGACCGCCCCCTTGTCGACAGCCTTGACCATGTCGATCACGGTGAGGGCCGCCACACTGACCGCGGTGAGGGCTTCCATCTCGACGCCCGTGCGGTCGGTCGTCTTCACGGTGGCGAGGATCTCGACGGCGTCGTCCGCGACCGACAGATCAATTTTGACACCGGACACCGACAACGGGTGGCACAGCGGGATCAGATCCGGTGTGCGCTTGGCTCCCATGATCCCGGCGATACGGGCGGTGGCGAGGGCGTCGCCCTTGGGGACCCCCTCACCGCGCAGCAGCTCCACGACACGCGGCGAGACCAGGACCCGGCCGCTCGCGCGCGCGGTGCGTGCGGTCACGTCCTTGCCGGACACGTCGACCATACGGGCGGCGCCGGCCTCGTCGATGTGTGTCAGTCGGTTCTGCACAGAGGGTCCG
Source organism: Streptomyces sp. NBC_00386 (assembly GCF_036063235.1). Lineage (NCBI taxonomy): Bacteria > Bacillati > Actinomycetota > Actinomycetes > Kitasatosporales > Streptomycetaceae > Streptomyces > Streptomyces sp. NBC_00386. Next base: position 5,527,156 of record NZ_CP107950.1, on the reverse strand, counting down.
GAGGTCTTCCCCCGGGACGGAACAGTCATGTGCGTGGGCGCTCCCGGTCGTGGCCCGTCGCGGTGCGGAGCGTGGGCCTGGTGTGCGCGACAGGTTACCGCCCGCCCCGTATGCCGCCACGCCGCCCGTCAGGGGCTGTGCTCCCCCGGCGCGAGCCGGCACCCCCGGTGGGGCCGGGAGGGCGCCCGCTCCGCCCGGCCGCTCAGCCGAGGACTACGACCTCGACCTCGGCGCCGGGCTCGACCGAGGTGTCCTGCTCGGGGACGACGATCAGCGCGTCGGCGTGCGCGAGGGCGGCGACCAGGTGGGATCCGGCGCCGCCGACGGGCGTGACCGTGCCGTCCGCGTACGTACCCCGCAGGAACTGCCGCCGGCCCTTCGGCGAGGTCAGCGCCTTGTCCGCGGAGAGCTTCGCCCGGATCGTGGGCCGGTGGACGTCCGGCAGCCCCATCAGGGCGCGGATCGCGGGGCGCACGAAGAGCTCGAAGGAGACGTAGGACGAGACGGGGTTGCCGGGGAGCGCGAGCAGCGGGGTGTGGTCGGGGCCGATGGACCCGAAGCCCTGGGGTTTGCCGGGCTGCATGGCGAGGGTGCGGAAGTCGATGCCGCCGCCCTCCTCGTCCTCGTCGCCGACCGAGGCCAGCGCTTCCTTGACGACGTCGTAGGCGCCGACGCTCACCCCGCCGGTCGTGACCATCAGGTCCGCGCGGACGAGTTGGTCCTCGACGGTCGAGCGCAGGGTCTCGGCGTCGTCGGCGACGGCGCCGACGCGGTAGGCGATGGCTCCGGCGTCGCGGGCGGCCGCGCACAGGGCGAAACTGTTCGAGTCGTAGATCTGTCCGGTGCCCAACTCCTCGTCGGGCTGGACGAGTTCACTGCCGGTGGACAGGACGACCACGCGCGGGCGGGGGCGCACCCGTACGGTGCCGCGGCCGATCGCGGCGAGCAGCCCGATCTGCGGCGGGCCGAGGACGGTGCCGGCTTCGAGGGCGCGGTCGCCCGCCTTCACGTCGCTGCCCTTGGCGCGGACGTGCGCGCGTGCCTCGGCCGGGCGGTGGACGTGGACCTGTCCGGAGGAACCCTCTGGGGACGTGCTGTGTGCGCGCATCCGGGAGACCGGTCCCTCGCCGAGGCCTCCGTCCGTCCACTCGACGGGGACGACGGCTTCGGCGCCGGGCGGAAGCGGGGCGCCGGTCATGATGCGGGCGGCCTGGCCGGGGCCCACGTAGGGCTGGTCGGCCTGGCCGGCCGCGACATCCCCGACGACCGTCAGGACCGCCGGGAATTCCTCGCTCGCGCCCGCCACATCCGCGACCCGGACCGCGTACCCGTCCATCGAGCTGTTGTCGAACGGCGGCAGGGAGACCGGCACCGTGACGTCCTCGAGCAGGACGCAGCCCTGGGCGTCGAGGAGTTGCAGCTCGATGGGTTCGAGGGGGCGGACGGTCGTGAGGATGTCCTCCAGGTGGTCGTCCACCGACCAGAGGTGTTCCTGGCCGGTGGTGCGGGTCGCGGCGCTGCTCAAATCCCTACATCTCCTCGGCTACGTAACTGCGAAGCCAGGTCCGGAAGTCCGGGCCCAGGTCTTCACGTTCGCATGCGAGTCTGACAATGGCACGCAGGTAGTCGCCGCGGTCCCCGGTGTCATAGCGGCGGCCCTTGAAGACGACGCCGTGCACGGGGCCGCCGACCTTCTCGTCCGCGGCGAGCTGCTGGAGGGCGTCGGTGAGCTGGATCTCGCCGCCGCGGCCCGGCTCGGTCTTGCGCAGTATGTCGAAGATGTGCGGGTCGAGGACGTAGCGTCCGATGACGGCGTAGGCGCTGGGCGCGTCCGCGGCGTCCGGCTTCTCGACCAGACCGGTCACCTTGACCAGGTCGCCCTCGTCGGTGGCCTCGACGGCGGCGCATCCGTAGAGGTGGATCTGCTCGGGCGCGACCTCCATGAGCGCGATCACGCTGCCGCCGTGCCGCTCCTGGACCTCGACCATGCGGGCCAGCAGGGGGTCGCGGGGGTCGATCAGGTCGTCGCCGAGGAGTACGGCGAAGGGCTCGCGGCCCACGTGCGGGGCCGCGCACAGGACGGCGTGACCGAGGCCCCTGGGGTCGCCCTGGCGCACGTAGTGCATGGTCGCGAGGTCGCTCGACGCCTGGACCTTGGCGAGCCGGCTCGCGTCGCCCTTCTTCTGAAGGGCGGACTCCAGCTCGTAGTTGCGGTCGAAGTGGTCTTCGAGCGGGCGCTTGTTGCGGCCTGTGATCATCAGAACGTCGTCAAGACCCGCTGACACGGCCTCTTCGACCACGTACTGGATCGCCGGCTTGTCGACGACCGGCAGCATCTCCTTGGGAGTGGCCTTCGTGGCCGGCAGGAACCGGGTGCCGAGGCCTGCCGCGGGAATGACAGCCTTGGTGATCCTGGGGTGTGACTCAGTCATGTCCGCAACCATAACCGGTCGCTATGTGCAGAATCTGTGGCTCCGGTTAATTCACGATCATATGAACGGATTAAGAGAACTACAGGAGTCACCTGTGAGACACGTCGGACGCGAACCAGAGCCTGACAAACGAATGTTGCGGCGAGGACTCCTGTCGGTGAGAAATGGGTTTCCGGCCGATGACGTGCGGGAAACCGCCGCCGCCCTCGCCGCCCGCGCCCTGGAACTGCCCGAACTGGCGCGGGCCGGCACGGTCGCCGCCTACGTGTCCGTGGGAAGCGAACCGGGCACCCTCGCCCTCCTGGACACGCTCCACGCGCGCGGGGTACGCGTCATTCTGCCGGTCCTGTTGCCGGACAACGACCTGGACTGGGGCGCGTACACCGGGGCGGACTCCCTCGCGGAGGTCCGACACGGCGGGAAAATGGCCCTCTTGGAGCCCACGGGTGAGCGGCTGGGACCGGCGGCCGTCCAGGACGCCGACGCCGTTCTGCTGCCCGGACTCGCCGTCGACGCCCGCGGGATGCGGCTGGGGCGCGGCGGAGGCTCGTACGACCGCGTGCTGGCCCGTCTGGAGCGCTCGGGCGCCGACCCGGCCCTGGTGGTGCTCCTGTACGACACCGAGGTGATCGACCGGGTCCCGGAGGAGGCTCACGACCGGCCCGTGCACGCGGTGGTGACCCCCTCCGGAGTGCGCCGCTTCCGCTGACGGGATGCGGACGCGGGAGGAAGGCGGACAGCGAACGCGAAGTGGCCCTCCACGCACGCGTGGAGGGCCACTTTCGTCGGACACCGGCTTCAGTGCGTCGAGTACGGCGAGGACGCCGACGCCGACGGCCGCCGAAGCGTCAGGGCTTCAGGACCAGGGTGTCGCTCGTCGCCTTGTCGACGGCCTTCTTGGTGAAGGCCCACGGCAGGAGTTCTCCCTTGGCCCACTTCTCCGTCTGGTCGGTGTAGTGCGAGCTGTAGGCGTGCCCCGAGGCGCCCGAGAGGTTGATCCACTTGGACTTGTCGAGGTCCCCGAGGTTGACGACCATCCGCATCGAGGGCACCCAGACCACCCCGTAGCCGCCCGCCGCGTTCCAGCCGGTCGCGTTGACCGTCGCCTCGCCGCCGCTGAGTTTCCAGGGGCCGCGGTTGAGCATGTACTGCAGGAAACCGGGGCCTTCGGTACCGAGGGTCTGGTTCTTCAGGAACAGGCGGTGCAGCCGGCCCCAGCTCCAGGTGTCGATGTCCTTGCCGAGCTTGGCGGTCAGCTCCCAGCGGGCGTCCGTCATGGCCTGGCTGAACAGCTCGTCCCGGGTGTCGATCGGGTCGTCGTCGTTCGTCTTGCGCTTCTTGGGCGACTTCCACCAGTCGTTGTGCTCGTCGTCGATGATCTTGCGGATCACCTCGAACCAGCGGTCGCCGCCGTCCGGCTGCGCCTGGTCCGCGTCGCGCTCGCCGCACTCACGCACGGTCTGGCCCTCGTCCGCGGGGCCGGTGGTGTCGATCCGGGGGACCCACAGGCACTGGCCCTTGACCCGCAGCTCCTTGGGCAGCTTGTTGCCGAAGGCGAGCTTGAGGATGTTGCGCCAGGTGGCGTTGAAGTAGGCGGCCGCGGCGGAGTCGGCGTCCTGGGTGTAGTCCCAGCCCTCCAGGAGCTTCTGCGCGTCGCGGACGTCCTTGTCGGCCACGTCGATCTTGAGCAGTATGGGCACGATCAGCTTGGCGATCTCGCTGCTGTTGTCGAGCTGCATCTGGCGCATGTCATCGGTCGAGATCTTGGCGCCGCCCCTGGTCTTCGTCTCGATCAGGTTGGTGATCCGCTGGCTGCGGGTGCCGTAGCCCCAGTCCGTGGTGAGCGTGTACGGGTACTTGTCCGGGTCGACGACCGCCTGGTTGGCGGTGACGATGTAGCCGCGCTTGGGGTTGTACTCGTAGGGCAGGGCGGACGGCTTGATGTAGCCGGTCCAGCGGTACTTCGAGTCCCAGCCGGGCGAGGGCAGCGAGCCGTCGTCGCCCTTGGCACGCGTGGGGATCTTGCCGGGCAGCTGGTAGCCGATGTTGCCGCTCGCGCCGGCACCGTCGGCGTAGACCAGGTTCTGGGACGGCACCTCGAAGGACTCGGCCGCCTTGCGGAACTCGCTCCAGTCCGACGCCTTGTCCATCGCGAAGACGGCGTCCATGGTCCTGCCCGGCGCCAGCGCGGTCCAGCGCAGTGCTATCGCGTAGCCGTCGCCCCGGTCGGGCGCCTCGGCGTCGACCGTGGCCTTCTTGCCGACCTGGACCAGTTCGTCGTCACGGTCGGAGAGCAGCGGCATCCCGTCCTGGGCCTGCCGGACGACGATCGTCCGGGCGGCACCGCCCGCGACCTTGATCGTCTCCTTGCGGGTCGTGAAGGGCAGCACCTTGCCGTCGTACTCGTAGCCCTGGCCGGTGATCTTCTCCAGGTAGAGGTCGGTGACGTCGACCCCGGAGTTGGTCATGCCCCAGGCCATGTCCGCGTTGTGGCCGATGACCACGCCGGGCATGCCTGCGAAGGTGTAGCCGGAGACGTCGTACTGGCACTTCGCGGAGACGGCCGTGCAGTGCAGGCCCATCTGGTACCAGACCGAGGGCAGCGACGCCGACAGGTGCGGGTCGTTGGCCAGCAGCGGCTTGCCGGTGATCGTGTGGCTGCCGGCGACGACCCAGGAGTTGGAGCCGATGCCGTTGCCGTTCACGCCGACGGCGGTGGGCAGGTCGTCGAGGACCTTGTAGAGCCCCGAGAGCTGGCTCTGGAAGCCGGAGGGCGCCGCGGTGCCGCCCGTGAGCCCCGTGCCCGCCGTGGACGTCGAGGCGGCGTCCGAAGAGCTGTACGTCCCGGTGACGCTGTCGTACGAGCCCTCGCGGACGATCGTCTTGTTCCGGCTGTAGGGGTAGTCCGGGTACAGGTCCGCGATCTGCTTCGGGCCGAGCCGGCTCGTCATCAGGGAGCGGTCGATCTCTTCCTGCATGTTGCCGCGCAGGTCCCAGGCCATCGCCTTGAGCCAGGCCACCGAGTCGACCGGGGTCCACCGGGTCGGCTTGTAGTCGTTGGTGAAGCCCAGGGCGGCGTACTCCAGGGAGATCTCCTTGGCGCTCCTGCCCTCCAGATAGGCGTTGACTCCCTGGGAGTACGCCTGGAGGTACTTCTTCGTGGAGGCCGACAGCTTGGTGTCGTACTCCTTCTTCGCGATCCGGTCCCAGGCCAGCGTGCGCAGGAACTCGTCGTTCTTGACCTGGCCCGCTCCGAACATCTCGGACAGCCGGCCCGAGGTCATGTGGCGGCGCACGTCCATCTCGTAGAACCGGTCCTGCGCCTGGACGAAGCCCTGGGCCATGAACAGGTCCGCGTCGGACGAGGCGTAGATCTGCGGGATCCCGTTGCCGTCGCGCTGCACGGTCACAGGCCCTGACAGCCCGTCGATACGAATGGATCCCTTGGTCTGCGGGAACGAGGCACGCACCGTGCTGATGCTCCAGTACGCGCCGAAGGCGATGCCCCCGATGATGGCGAGAACCAGGACAATCAAGAACAGTCGGGCTTTGCGCCCCTTCTTCCTGCCGGACTTGCCGGGCTGCTGGCCGGAAGAGGCGGTGGTGTTGGGGGGCATCGCTGTCCTTGCTGTCCTAACGCGAGCGGCAGGCGGTCCTGGAGTGCTGGGGCAACCATAGGCGCAGGGCCTACCGCGCCTTGACGCGGAGTAGGAAACCGGGGAGCACGACTGTTCGATCCTGCCTCCGGGAACGTCAAGAAAGCGTCAAGAGTTAGGTAAGGTAACGAAGTACTTGCATCGAAGTGGCCGGCTTCCGGTGCTCGGATCCGGAGGCCGCCCGCGGCGGGACCGGATCGGCGAGAAAGGAACAGCCCCTGACTGTCCACCACCTCAACCAGCTCCTGCTCGTGTGCTCGCTCGTCCTGCTCATCGCGGTGGCGGCGGTCCGGATCTCCTCACGCAGCGGGCTCCCCACGCTGCTCGTGTACCTGGGGATCGGCGTCGCGATCGGCCAGGACGGAGTCGGCGACGTTCATTTCAGCAATGCCGAACTGACCCAGGTCATCGGGTACGCGGCCCTGGTCGTGATCCTGGCCGAAGGCGGACTCGGCACGAAGTGGAAGGAGATCAGACCGGCCCTGCCGGCTGCCTCCTCGCTGGCAACGGTGGGCGTCGCGGTGAGCGTCGGTGTCACGGCCGCGGCCGCGCACTATCTGATCGGCCTCGAATGGCGCCAGGCGTTCATCATCGGGGCGGTCGTCTCGTCGACGGACGCGGCGGCGGTCTTCTCGGTCCTGCGGAAGATCCCCCTCCCCACGCGCGTGACGGGCATCCTGGAGGCCGAATCGGGCTTCAACGACGCCCCGGTGGTCATCCTGGTCGTCGCGTTCTCCACCGCGGGCCCGGTGGAGCACTGGTACGCGCTGCTCGGTGAGATCGCGCTGGAGCTGACCATCGGCGCCGCCATCGGCATCGCGGTCGGCTGGCTGGGCGCGTACGGACTGCGGCACGTGGCGCTGCCCGCCTCCGGCCTGTACCCGATCGCCGTGATGGCGATCGCCGTCGCGGCCTACGCCGCCGGCGCGCTCGCCCACGGAAGCGGCTTCCTCGCCGTCTACCTCGCCTCCATGGTGCTCGGAAACGCGAAGCTGCCGCACTGGCCCGCCACGCGCGGCTTCGCAGAGGGGCTCGGCTGGATCGCCCAGATCGGCATGTTCGTGCTGCTCGGCCTGCTGGTCACCCCGCACGAGATGGGCGACGACATCGTCCCGGCCCTCCTCATCGGCCTGGTACTGACGATGGTGGCGCGACCGCTGAGCGTGGTCGTGGGCCTGCTGCCGTTCCGCATCCCGTGGCAGGAGCAGGCGCTGCTGTCCTGGGCGGGGCTGCGCGGCGCCGTGCCCATCATCCTGGCGACGATCCCGATGGTGAGCGGCATCGCGGAGAGCGAGCGGATCTTCAACATCGTCTTCGTCCTGGTCGTCGTCTACACCCTCGTCCAGGGTCCGACCCTGCCCTGGCTGGCCCGCAAGCTCCGTCTCGGGGAGTCCGCCGGGGCCGCCGACCTGGGCATCGAGTCGGCCCCCCTGGAGCGGCTGCGCGGCCATCTGCTGTCCGTGGCGATCCCCGAGGGGTCGCGGATGCACGGTGTCGAGGTGGGCGAGCTGCGGCTGCCCCCGGGCGCGGCGGTCACGCTCGTCGTCCGTGAGGCGGAGTCCTTCGTGCCCATGCCCACGACGGTGCTGCGGCTCGGCGACGAACTGCTGGTGGTGGCGACCGACCCGGTCCGGGACGCGACCGAAAGACGCCTCCGCGCGGTGGGCCAGGGCGGCAAGCTCGCCGACTGGCTGGGCATCGGCGACGGCGGAACGGAGCACCGGACACAGCACAGAACAGGCCTGTGACGGTCTCGGGTGTCGAGGGTCCTACGAGGCCGTCGCGGGCGTCGAGAGCCGCCGCCGGCCCTTACGCGACACCGGACGGCCCCTTGCGAGATATCGAACGCGATCTCGAAAAGGATGGGCATTCACAGGCCCACGGCCACGGAGTGCTCTTTTTCACAGGCCCGGCACTACGGTCACCCCCTGTACGATGAAACGCACACCTTGATCGAACCAACTCTGCCTGACGCAGAGCTGGCGCGACCGTATGGCGGCCGAGACGTCCCTCCGCAGGGATGCCGGTATCTACCGCAGATCCGCGCAAGAGGACAGCTCTCGGCGCCCCCCGCACGGGCGCGCTACCAGGCGGCAGAAAGGCACGGGCCGTGGCATCCACGGTCACCTCCCGTCCTGGCTACGGACAGCTGCTGCGTACCCGCGGCGCCTGGACGTTCCTGCTCCCCGGCTTCGCCGCCCGGCAGCCGTTCGCCATGCTGACGATCTCCATCGTGCTGCTCGTGCAGCACACCACCGGCTCGTACGGCGCGGCCGGCGCGGTCGCGGCCGCCACCGGTGTCTCCATGGCGCTGTTCGCGCCCTTCACCGGGCGTCTGGCCGACCGGTACGGGCAGCGGGCCGTCCTGCTGCCCGGTGTCCTCGTGCACGCCGTGGCCGGCTTCACCCTGACCGCGCTCGCACTGGCGGACGCTCCCTTGTGGGTACTCTTCGTCGCCGCCGTGCCGACCGGTGCCTCGGTGCCGCAGGTCAGCCCCATGGTGCGGGCCCGATGGGGCGTGAAGCTCCAGGGCTCGCCCCTGATGCCGACCGCGGCCGCCTTCGAGTCCGTCACGGACGAGCTGACCTTCGTCTTCGGCCCCCTGCTCGCCACCGCGCTGTGCACGGCCGTCACCCCCGCCGCGGGCCTGCTGACCGAGGCGTCACTGACTCTGGTCGGCGGTCTGCTGTTCGCCGCGCAGAAGAGCACACAGCCCGCGGTCTCCCCCGCCGGGCACGCGCGCGTGGAGCACGGTTCCGCTCTGCGGATCCCCGGGGTGCGCGTTCTGATCATGACGTTCCTGGGCATCGGCTCCGTCTTCGGCGGCATGCAGGTCTCGCTGGCCGCGTACAGCGAGTCGATCGGCGAGCCCGGCCTGAACGGTGTCCTGTACGGCGTCTTCGCGGCGGGCAACATGCTCTCGGGCATCGTCTGCGGCGCGATCGCCTGGAAGGTGGCCCCGCAGCGACGGCTCGTCGTCGGGTACGCCGCCCTCGCGCTGGCCGCCTCCGGGCTGTGGGCCGCGAACTCGGTGATCGTGCTCGCCGGCCTCGGCCTCGTGGTCGGCATGTGCATCGCTCCGAGCCTGATCACCGGCTACACCTTGGTCGAGAGCCTCGTTCCGCAGGGCGCCCGCACCGAGGCCTTCACCTGGCTCACCGGTGCCGTCGCGCTCGGCCAGGCGGCGGCCGTCACGGTCGCCGGACAGCTGGAGGACAGGCTCTGGGACGGCGCGGGGTTCCTGGTGCCGATGGCCGGTACGGCACTGGCTCTGGCGACCCTGGTGGCGCTGCGTTCACGCCTCGCCTCACACACCCCGAGCCGCGCCGTCGCACGTGGCGTCGGTCACCGCGTGCCGGTGACAGTGGACTGATCTCGCGGAATACGTCAGTATGGACCGTCGTTAGCACTCACTGAGTGAGAGTGCCAGGAGGAAGACAAGTGCCGACCTACCAGTACCAGTGCACCGAGTGCGGCGAGGGCCTCGAGGCGGTGCAGAAGTTCACCGATGACGCCCTGACCGAGTGCCCCGAATGCAACGGCCGCCTGAAGAAGGTGTTCTCGGCCGTCGGCATTGTCTTCAAGGGCTCCGGCTTCTACCGCAACGACAGCCGCGGCTCGTCGTCGAGCAGCTCGCCCGCGTCGAAGCCGTCCACGTCCTCGACCTCGGACGCGAAGTCCTCGTCGTCGGCGTCCACCTCGTCGTCCTCGGACACGAAGTCGTCGAGCACCGGCTCGGCCGGCAGCTCCGCCGCTTAAGGACTCCTCGGTCCGGGGCTCCCGCCCCGGCCCGGCCGTCGCCGCCTTCGGGCCCACACGGCCGTCCAAGGCTTTCCACGGGACCCCGTCGTCGTACGACGACGGGGTCTTCGGCGTTCCTCCGTCCAAACAGCCCTTAGGGTGCCGTTCATGGCGAACACGGAGAACCCACAGACCCCGGCCGGGGTGCGGTCGACGGCTTCGGCCGAGATCGGCGTCATCGGCGGCTCGGGCTTCTACTCCTTCCTCGACGACGTGACCGAGCTGCGGGTGGACACCCCTTACGGGCCGCCCAGCGACTCCCTGTTCCTCGGGGAGATCGCCGGCCGGCGGGTCGCCTTCCTGCCCCGCCACGGCCGCGGCCACCATCTGCCGCCGCACCGCATCAACTACCGGGCCAACCTGTGGGCGCTGCGCTCCGTCGGCGCCCGCCAGATCCTCGGCCCCTGTGCCGTGGGCGGGCTGCGTCCCGAGTACGGGCCCGGAACCCTGCTCGTTCCGGACCAGTTCGTGGACCGTACGAAATCACGGTCGCAGTCCTACTTCGACGGGCTGCCGCTGCCCGACGGCACGGTGCCGAACGTGGTGCACGTGTCGCTGGCCGACCCGTACTGCCCCGTCGGACGTGAGGTCGCCCTGCGAGCGGCCCGTGGGCGGGACTGGGAACCGGTGAACGGCGGCACGCTCGTGGTCATAGAGGGTCCGCGGTTCTCCACCCGGGCCGAATCGCTCTGGCACCAGGCGCAGGGCTGGTCGGTGGTCGGCATGACCGGGCACCCCGAGGCCGCGCTCGCCCGCGAACTGGAGCTCTGTTACACGTCGTTGACGCTGGTCACCGACCTCGACGCGGGCGCCGAGAGCGGCGAGGGCGTCTCGCACGACGAGGTGCTGAAGGTGTTCGCGGCGAACGTGGACCGGCTGCGGGGCGTGCTCTTCGACACGGTCGCGGGACTGCCGGCGAACGGATCGCGGGACTGCCTGTGCACGAGCGCGCTGGGTGGGATGGATCCCGGCTTCGAGCTGCCGTGACCCGTGTCGAACGGGGGCGGAACCTCCCGTTCGGGTGAGGGGGTTGTCCACAACCCCTGGGTCGTCCACGGACGTCTGCGGGCTTCGCCGCGAGACCTCATCGTGGGATCGCAAGCCGGTCCCTCGTCGCAGGTGGTGGTCACCATGGCACAACTCTCCCCATACATCCGCCCGCCGGGCGCGGACACGCCTCCGACGTGCGAGGTGCCGCAGTTCGCGCCCGTCCGTGTGCGCGGCGGGCACGGCAGGCTGCGGCTCCTCGCACGGCACAGGAGGCGGGCGGCCGCCGCGGGCCTGGCCATGACGACGGCCGCGCTCGTGGCGGCCGGCCCCGGCGGCACCGAGGGGGCACGCGGGCATCCGGCGCCCACGCCCTCCGCGTCCGCCTCCACGGCTTCCGCACCGATGCGCGGCCCGGGCGCGGCCGAGACGGTGAGGGCGCCGGTCCGGATCGCCGACGGTGCCACGGTGAACCTGGTGCGTCCCGGCGACCGGGTCGACGTGGTCGCTGCGGGCAGCGGCGGCGAGGTGCGGGTGGTCGCGTCCGGGGCGAGGGTCACCGGGGTTCCCGACGTCGGCACCACCGACAGCGGAAGACTGCTCGTCCTGTCCGTTCCGCGTGCGACGGCCCTGCGGCTGGCCGGCGCCGGCACCACGTCACGGCTGGCGGTGACCCTGCGATGAGCGGCGAAACCGTGTCAAGTCTCTCCTTCGCGCTACCCAGTTGGACGGGCCCGGCACGCCCTGCCGTAGGTTGCGGAGCTGTTTGTTCCACAACCTGTGCGGAGGGGCCTCCTAGTGAGCGACAACAAGCAGCCCAGCGTCTGGGAGGGCTTCAAGGCCTTCCTGATGCGGGGCAACGTCATCGACCTGGCCGTCGCCGTGGTCATCGGCGCGGCCTTCACCAACATCGTCAACGCCGTGGTGAAGGGCATCATCAACCCGCTGGTCGGCGCTGTCGGTACGAAGAACCTCGACAGCTACAGCTCCTGTCTGGAGGGCCGCTGCACGGGCACCGGAGCGGACGCGGGCATCCGCATCATGTGGGGCTCGGTGCTGGGCGCCTCGCTCAGCTTCCTGATCACCGCCAGCGTCGTCTACTTCCTGATGGTGCTGCCGATGGCCAAGTTCCTGGCCCGGCAGGCGGCCCGCCAGAAGGCGAAGGAAGGCGCGAAGGAGGTCATGGAGGTGTCCGAGCTGGAGGTGCTGAAGCAGATCCGCGACGAGCTGGTCGCCCAGCGCGGTCAGGGGCGCCGCGACTACTGACGGCGAGGCCGGGGGCACGCGCCCGGGAACCCGTCGGGCACCGCCGCCGGGAGCCCGGGGGCGGCGCATCCCGGGGCGAGGACACCCGGGGCAGGGTTCAGAGGTGGTGGGGCGGCTTCTCGTCGAGGAAGCGCTTCAGGTCGGCGGCACTGTCACCGGTGCTGTCGGCCCGCTCGCCCCACCCGCGGTCCGTATCGTCCGAGGACTGCTGGTTCAACGGATCGTCGAAGACCAGTGCCGGCTTCGGATCGCGCGGTTCGGGGGCGGGGGCGGGACTCATGCCCCAAGCGTACGCCGCGGGGGCGCCGGCCCGGCCCGGCCGAGCAAGGGTCGCTCGTGAAGGCTTTCACAAGAATTTCCGGCACTTTTCTGCTGTGCTTGGCCCTATGACCTCCCGTTCCGCTCCGGAATCCGCCTCGGCACCACGGCCCGCGAGCCACCGGCCACTGCGCAGAATGAGCGCCCGGGGCCGTGACGAGGCACACCGGGTCGCGTCGCCGCTGGAGCTCCTGTTCGACCTGTGTTTCGTGGTGGCCATCGCCCAGGCGGGCGCCGAACTGGTGCACGCCGTGGCGGAGGGGCACGCGGGGCAGGGCATCCTCGACTACGCGATGATCTTCTTCGCCATCTGGTGGGCGTGGATGAACTTCAGCTGGTTCGCGTCGGCCTACGACAACGACGACGTGCTCTACCGGGTCGTCACGCTGGTGCAGATCGCGGGCGTCCTGGTGCTCGCGGCCGGGGTGTCCAAGGCCTTCGAGAACCATGACTTCCTGGTCGTCTGGCTGGGCTACGCGATCATGCGGTTCGCGATGATCGCGCAGTGGCTGAGAGTGGCCCGGTCCACCGAGGGGACCGAGAGAACCATGGCGCTGCGGTACGCGGGCGGTGTACTGCTGTGCCAGATCGGCTGGCTCGGCCTGCTGTTCGCGCCGGAAGCCGGCCGCCCGTGGGTCTTCCTGGTGGTGGCCGTCGCCGAGCTGTGCGTCCCGCTGTTCGCGGAGAAGGCCTTCACCACGCCCTGGCATCCGCACCACATCGCCGAGCGGTACGGCCTGTTCACGATCATCGTGCTGGGCGAGACGATCGCCGCCGCCACCGTCGCGGTGAAGTCGGCCGTCGACGAGCACGACGCGCTGGGCGAGCTGCTCCCCATCGCCGCGGGCGGCCTGCTGATCGTGTTCTCCGCCTGGTGGATCTACTTCGTGGTGCCGATCCACGGCCATCTGCAGTCCAACGGACAGGCCTTCCTCTGGGGGTACGGCCACTATCTGATCTTCGCGTCGGCCGCAGCGATCGGTGCGGGCCTGGAGGTCGCGGTGGAACAGACGGTCGGCACGGCGCACATCTCGGCACTCTCGGCGTCCGCCGCGGTGACGCTGCCGACCGCCCTGTACTTCCTCGCCGTCTGGGCACTGCACTCTCGCCACTTCAAGGTCGGCATCGCCCAGCAGATCGTCCTGCCGACCACCGCGCTGCTCGTCATCCTGTGCACCTTCCTGGGCGACTGGGCGGTGCTCGCCGCGGGGATCGTCTCCGCTCTGACCGTGGCGGTCGGGGTGGTGATGACCACGCGCGTGGTGACGGGGGAAACGCCAACCGGCGCGGCACGAAGCGCGTAGCCCGGCGCGCGCGAACACCCGCCGGGGCCCGCGGCCAGGGAAGACTGGAGGGTATGACAGTTGACGCTCTGACAGATGTCGCAGGTCTGCGGGTGGGGCACGCGACGTGCAGCGGGAACGGTTGGCTCACGGGGACGACGGTGGTACTCGCTCCCGAGGGAGGTGTGATCGCCGCCGTGGACGTGCGCGGCGGCGGGCCCGGCACCAAAGAGACGGACGCGCTCGATCCGCGCAACCTCGTGCAGAAGATCGAGGCGGTCGTGCTGACCGGAGGCAGCGCGTACGGGCTGGACTCGGCGTCGGGCGTGATGGCGTGGCTGGAGGAACGGGGACGCGGGGTGCGCGTGGGGCCGGACCCGGCGCACGTCGTGCCCGTCGTGCCCGCCGCCTGCGTCTTCGATCTCGGGCGCGGCGGCGACTTCCGGTCGCGGCCGGACGCCTCCACCGGGATCGCCGCGGTCGAGGCCGCCGCCGCGAGCGCGCTGCGCGCGCCGGTGCGGGAGGGCGGCGTGGGCGCCGGTACCGGGGCGGTGGTCGGTGCGCTCAAGGGCGGGGTCGGGACGGCGAGCGCCGTGCTGGAGTCCGATGTCACGGTCGCCGCGCTGGTGGTGGCCAACGCGGCGGGCTCGGCGGTGGAGCCCGAAACGGGGGTTCCGTACGGGGAGTTGGCGCGAGGGCGTACGGCGGGTCCGTCCGCCGCGGTGCGCGAGGCGGCCCGGCTGCGGCTGGCGGAGACCGCCGCGAGGAACGCGCCGCCCCCGTTGAACACCACGCTCGCCGTCGTCGCCACCGACGCCGGGCTGACGCGGGCGCAGGCACAGAAGCTCGCGGGTACGGCGCACGACGGAATCGCGCGTGCCGTACGGCCGGTGCATCTGCTGAACGACGGGGACACGGTGTTCGCGCTGGCCACGGGTGACCGGCCGCTCGACGCCGGGAACCCCCTGGCGCTCAACGAGATCCTCGCGGCGGGCGCGGACCTGGTGACGCGCGCGATCGTGCGCGCCGTACGCGCGGCGGAGTCGGTGGACGGGCCGGGCGGGGCGTGGCCGTCGTACGAAGAGCTTTACGGGGACGGCGGGTTGGGGGACCGTCCCGGTTCTCCCGCTTGACGGCGTACGGCTCGGGGCTGCGGGCGGCGGGTCGGCAGGGGCCCACGCCGGCGCGCGCTGCGCCGAGCCGCGCCGAGCCGGGCCACGGCCGAGCCGGGTCCGCGTGGTGGAGCGGGTCAGGACTCGCTCGCCGGGGTCGTCTTGTAGCGGTCGGGAACTGGTGCGGCAAGGGCACCTTGCCGGACAATGGGCGCAACGGCCGGAACCTTTCACGGGGTGCGTCGACCGCTGAAAGTGCCGTCTGACGAGGGCTTATTGACGTCCTGACGAGCCGCGGGGGAACTTACCGCGCGGCCCGCCCGTTTTCCGTCCGTACGTTTTCTCGGTTCGCGGACATGATGTCCGACCGAGGGGCTACGGTATGCACCCACAAGGTGACATGCAGCAACGCCGGGAGAAACCTTGAGCGTTCCGTACGAGACAGCAGCGTACGAACCACCCGAGTCGCCCGAGTCTCCGGAGGAGCATCTCGCACGACTTCTGGGCCGCGCCCTGAACTCGTTCGAGCTGCCCGACGAGGCGATACGACGGCTGGACTGCGCGCTGGCACACGACAGCTCGCTGCACTCCGCGCACCACAGCGCGGGGCTGCACCGGGAGACGTACCGGCACACCTGGCTGCTCGCCGACGGTTCCGCCGTCACGCTGTGGGAGCTGGTGCACAACACGGCGACCGGGCACGAAGCCCAGCACGAGGTCTACGTCGACGAGGAGGAGCTGCGCACCGCCACGGCCCGGCTCCCGCTCCCTCCGGACGCACCGGACTTCGAGCTGCCCGTGTTCGTGCAGCTGTCGTCGATCCCCGAGCCGCGTCACACCTATGTGCCCGACGACTCCGCCGATCACGCGCGCCGGCTCCTGCGGCGCGCGGAGAATCCGGACCGGCCGGGCGCCGACCTCACGTCGCTGCTGCTCCGGGAGGCGTTCGCGCACCAGATCACGCAGGCTTTCGGGCGCCCTTGCCGCGCCGGACAGGCGGGGCTGTGCTTCTCGCTCTACGAGCACGCGTTCCTGCTGCGCGACGGGCAGGAGATCTCCTTGTGGGAGGTCGAGCACACGGCGACCCCGGACCGGCGGCACATGTGCGAGGTGTACGCGACGGAGGACGCGGCCCGGGACGCGATGGAGCGCCGGGCGGCACGACTGGGCTGAAGCCGGAAGGGGCCCCGGCACCTGAGGTGCTGGGGCCCCTTCCGGCTCGGACCTCCGCGTCACGCGGTTGACGGCGGACCTGGGCGGAGATCAGCCCACGAATTCCGGCTTCCGGTCCTGCTCCTGCCCCTTGTCCTTGCCCAAGGCCCTGTCCTGGCTCTGGTCCTGGGCATCCGGCTCGTCCTGCGCACCCTCCACATGCTGGGCCGGCTGCTTCGGCAGGGCGAACATGAGCAGGAAGATGACGGTCAGCACCGCGGCGACCCAGCCCAGCGCGTGCTCGAAGGCGTTCGCGAAGGCCGGACCCACCTGGGCCGGGGTCAGCCGGTCGCTGATCTCGCCGAAGAAGACGACCGAGACCAGGCCGAGGCCGAGCGCGTTGCCCATCTGCTGCACGGTGTTGATCAGGCCCGACGCCGAGCCCGCGTGCTCACGCGGGACGTCCGAGAGCACCGCGTCCGTCAGCGGGGCGACGATGAAGCCCATGCCCGCTCCCATGACCACCAGCGGGAGGGCCATCTGCCAGGAGGCGATGTCCATGCCGTACCGGTCGGACTCCCAGATGTAGAGCAGCACGCCGAGCGCCATGACCAGGGCGCCCGCCTGGAGCACCTTGCGCCCGAAGCGCGGGACAAGCAGCTGCACGGACATGCCCGCCGCCGCCGAGACCGCGATCGAGAACGGCACCCCGGTGAGCCCGGCCCGCAGCGCGCTCCAGCCCAGCCCGAACTGCATGTACAGCGTCCAGACCAGGAAGAAGATGCCGAGCGCGATACCGAAGACGGTCTGTACGGCGATGCCAGCCGCGAAACTCTTCACCTTGAACAGCGACAGCTCGACCAGCGGTGAACCGTCCCGCGCCGTCTTCCGCTTCTCGTACGCCACCAGCCCCGCGAAGACCACGAGGGAGCCGGCCATCGAGACGTACCCCCACAGCGGCCAGCCCAGCTCACGGCCACGGGTCAGCGGGTAGAGGAGCATCAGCAGGCCGAGCGTGACGAGGGCGACGCCGACGAGGTCGAGCTTCAGGGCCTTCGGGGCCTTGGACTCGCTGATGAAGCGGCGGCCCAGGATCAGCGCGAGGATGCCGACCGGCAGGTTGATGAGGAAGATCGGCCGCCACTCCAGGCCGAAGAGGTTCCACTCGATGAGCAGTGCGCCGAGGAGTGGACCGGAGACCGCGCCCAGGCCGACGATCGCGCCGAAGAGGCCGAAGACCTTGCCCCGCTCGTGCGCCGGGAAGGTCGCGTGCACGATCGACAGCACCTGCGGCACCATCATCGCGGCCATGGCGCCCTGCAGAATGCGCGAGGCGACGAGCATCTCCGGGTTCGCCGCGAAGCCGCACAGCGCCGACGCGACCGTGAAACCGGCGATGCCGAGGAGGAAGAGCCGCTTGCGGCCGTAGATGTCGCCGAGCCGCCCACCGGTGACGAGTCCCGCGGCGAAGGCCAGCGCATAGCCCGCGGTGATCCACTGGATCTGGCTGAACGTGGCCCCCTCGTCCCGCTGGATCGACGGGATCGCGATGTTGACGATCGTGACGTCGACGAGGTCCATGAAGGCCGCGGTCATCACGATGGCGAGGGCGAACCAGCGCCGCCGGTCGGCCGCGTCGCCGGGTGCCGGGCTGCTGAGAGCTGTCTCAGAGGTGTCGGTGGAGGTCATGCCATAAAGGTAGGGCCCGATTAGGTCAGATCATGTCCTAGTTCTCCGGCACCCTGGAAACATGACGACCGATACTCCGGCCCGGCTTCTCCAGCTCCTCTCCCTCCTCCAGACGCCCCGCGAGTGGCCCGGCGGCGAGCTGTCCGAGCGTCTCGGGGTGTCCCGTCGTACGGTCAGGCGCGATATCGACCGGCTCCGCGAGCTGGGCTATCCCGTGCAGGCGACCAAGGGAGCGGACGGCGGTTACCGGCTGGTGGCGGGCACGGCGATGCCCCCGCTCGTCCTCGACGACGAGGAGGCCGTGGCCATCGCGGTGGGGCTGCGGGCCGGCGCCGGGCACGCGGTCGCGGGTGTGGACGAGGCCTCCGTACGGGCGCTCGCCAAGCTGGAACAGGTGCTGCCGTCCCGGCTGCGCCACCGCGTGTCCACGCTCCAGGCCGCGACCACGCCCCTGACCAGCGGAGACGGGGCGAGCATCGCGCCCGAGACGCTGACCGTGATGGCGTCGAGCATCGCGGGGAAGGAGCGGCTGCGGTTCGCGTACCGCTCGGGGGACGGAACGCCGTCGCGGCGGCTGACCGAGCCGTACCGGCTGGTCTCCACCGGCCGCCGCTGGTATCTCGTCGCGTACGACCTCGACCGCGGCGACTGGCGGACGTTCCGCGTCGACCGGGTGACCGAACCCTTCGCGACGGGAGCCCGGTTCACGCCCCGCGAGCTGCCGACGGGGAACGCCGCCGAGTTCCTGCGGCAGTCGATGTACCGGCGCCAGGACACGTACACGTTCGACGTCACCTTCGCCGCCCCGGCCGACTTCGTCGCGGCGCGCGTGCCCGCCTGGGTCGGCGTGCCCGAGCCGATCGACGGGCACAGCTGCCGGCTGCGGGCCTCCTCCAGCGACTCGATGGAATGGCTGGCGGTGCGGATCGCGATGGTCGACTGTGACTTCACGGTGCGAGAACCGCGAGAACTTGTGGATTACGTAAGGGAGTTGGGTGCGCGGCTGAGTCGGGCGGGGGGAGTGCCGCAGACTGACGGCGCTTGACGGTCGACCGTCCGCCACGGGGGGGCGGTGACACCCGGTGGACCGTCGGCGACGGCTGGTTACGCCGCTGTGGCAGAATCTGCCGTCCGGGTCACCCCGGGGTTCAGGTTCGGGGTGGCCCGTCCGCGTCCTGCCCGGAAACCCTCCGCGCTCGCCCGACCTCGTCGGAGTCGGCAACTCCCGTACCCCGGAACGAAAATGGAACCGAGCTCCGGCGCCGGGGGGGGGGAGGCGCCGAAGCTCGGCTCTGGGAGAGTCCCGGCGCGGGGGGGGGTGTGCGTCGGGACTCGGTTCTTGGGAGCGGGGTGCTTCCGTTCGGTGAATCCGCTGAGGACTTCCGCTCGGTGTTCCGCTCGGTGGTTCTGTTCGCTTCTTCCGCTCGGACGGGGCCCGAAGCGTGGGCCCTGAAGTCTTGTTCCCAGGGCCCGGCAGGTTGAAGCGGCCTTACATGGCCATGTCTGGTCGACTTGTGGCCATCGAGGCGAGGGTGCCCGTGCGCGGACTGGCACAGAGGGGTCCGGCGCCCGCGCGGCGATTCAACCCGTACGGCCCACTCGCCCCTCTCGCTCGGCCCGCCCCGTACGTTCCGCGCGCCTCGTCCCCGCTACGCCGCCGCGTCGAATCCGGTGTCGCGCGCCAGCTTCTTCAGTTCGAGCAGGGCGTGCTTCTCGATCTGACGGATGCGTTCACGCGTGAGCCCGTGCTCCTTGCCGACCTCCGTGAGCGTCCGCTCCCGGCCGTCCTCGATGCCGTACCGCATCTTGATGATGGAGGCGGTGCGCTGGTCGAGGTGGCCGATCAGATCGTCCAGCTCCTCACTGCGCAGCAGCGTGAGCACCGACTGCTCGGGCGAGACGGCGGAGGTGTCCTCCAGCAGGTCGCCGAACTGGGTCTCGCCCTCGTCGTCCACCGCCATGTTCAGCGAGACCGGGTCGCGGGCCCAGTCCAGGACGTCGCCCACGCGCTCCGGCGTCGAACCGAGCTCGGCGGCTATCTCCGTGTGCTCGGGCTCGCGCCCGTTCTCACGGTTGAACTCACGCTGCACGCGACGGATCCTGCCCAGCTCCTCGACCAGATGGACGGGGAGGCGGATCGTGCGCGACTGGTCGGCGATCGAACGGGTGATGGCCTGACGGATCCACCAGGTGGCGTACGTCGAGAACTTGAAGCCCTTGCGGTAGTCGAACTTCTCGACCGCGCGCACCAGGCCGGCGTTCCCCTCCTGGATCAGGTCGAGCAGGGGCAGACCGCTGCGCGGGTAACGGCGCGCCACGGCCACGACCAGCCGGAGGTTCGAGCGGATGAAGACGTCCTTGGCGCGCTCGCTGTCGGCGACCAGCGCCTCCAACTCCTCGCGGGACGCGTCCGCCTTGGCCTCGGCCTCACCGTCGAGGATCTGCCGCGCGAACACACCCGCCTCGATGACCTGGGACAACTCGACTTCCTTGGCGGCGTCGAGCAGCGGTGTACGCGCGATCTCGTCGAGGTACATGCCGACCAGGTCGCGATCGGCGATTTCGCCGCCTCCGGCGCGAACACTGCGTGCCGCGTCGGATGTCCCGCCAGTGGCGGACTTACGACGGGCGACGGCACGGGTTGCCATGCGTGCTCCCTTGCGTGGTGGGCTTGCGGGTGGTCCAGGACATCCGGTTTCACCCTCCCGGGTGCCCGGCATCCGATGGAAACAACGACTGGAATCAGGACAGAATTCCCAACCCGCACCTTGATTTTTCTGAGCATGCAGTACCCTGTCGCACCACTCGGGAGGTCTGATGCGGTCAGAACGTACAGATGTGCAGGTCAGGCCGGGGGTCGCAGCCGACCTGGGCGCGCTTACGGAGCTGTACAACCACTACGTCCGTGAGACACCCATCACGTTCGACACCATCGTCTTCACGCCGGAGCAACGTCGCCCGTGGCTGCTCTCCCACCCTGAAGACGGACCGCACCGCCTGATGGTTGCCACAAACGCGGATTCACAGGCGATTCTGGGGTACGCCACATCCAGCGCTTTTCGCGTGAAGCCCGCCTACGCGACCTCCGTGGAGGTGACGGTCTACGTCGCCCCCGACGCCGCACGCCGGGGCGTCGGCACGCTCCTCTACGAAGCCCTCTTCTCGGCGCTCGCCTCCGAGGACCTGCACCGGGCGTACGCCGGCATCGCGCTGCCCAACGAAGCGTCCGTGCGCCTGCACGAACGCTTCGGGTTCCGGCACATCGGCACCTATCGGGAGGTCGGCCGCAAGTTCGGCCGCTACTGGGACGTCGCCTGGTACGAGAAGGAACTCACCCGCGTCAACGACCCTGCGGGTCAATACAGCTAGGACGCACGCGAACGCCCGGACCGGGACCGTCGGGCGGTCGGACCGTCGGGCGTGATGGACGGCCCGACCATCGGACGTTACGGACGGTCGGGCCGTCGGCCGCTCAGTCGAACTGCACCGACCGCTTCGCCATCCCCAGCCAGAATCCGTCGATCACGGACCGCTGCCCGCCGAGCCCCCCGGCGGCGTCCGCCGCTCCCATGGTCACGAAGAGCGGGGCGAAATGCTCCGTGCGCGGGTGGGCGAGACGGCCCGCCGGGGACTTGCGCTCGAAGTCGAGCAGCGCGTCCACGTCACCGGCCTCCAGCGCGCGGTGCCCCCAGTCGTCGAACTCGCTCGACCAGGCGGGCACTCCCCCGCCGGTGTGCCGCAGGGCCGCGAGGTTGTGGGTGAAGAAGCCGGAACCGACGATCAGCACCCCCTCGTCACGCAGCGGCGCCAGCTTCCGCCCGATCTCGAACAGGCGGACCGGGTCGAGCGTCGGCATGGAGATCTGGAGCACCGGGATGTCGGCCTCGGGGAACATCTCCTTGAGGGGGACGTACGCGCCGTGGTCGAGTCCGCGGTCCGGGATGTCCTGCACCGGCGTGCCGGGCGCGCGCAGCAGCTTCCGTACGGACTCGGCGAGCTCCGGAGCGCCGGGGGCCGCGTACGTCACCTGGTAGTAGTGCTCGGGGAAGCCCCAGAAGTCGTACACGAGAGGGACCGTCTCGATCGCGCCGAGGGCGAGCGGGGCCTCCTCCCAGTGCGCGGAGACCATGAGGATCGCCTTGGGGCGGGGCAGGCCGGCGGACCATGCGGCGAGCTGGCCGGGCCAGACCGGGTCGTCGGCGAGCGGCGGGGCACCGTGACTGAGGTAGAGGGCGGGCATGCGCTCCGGCGCGGGGCGCTCCTCGGTGGCGGCGGACATGGCTGCTCCCTCCAGAGGGTTCCATCGTACGGCGGCAGTGCTTGATCTTTGAAGCACTTTACTTAAAGTCTCAAGTTCCAGGTCGAGACTACGACGCATTTGTTTAAGTTTCAAGAAGGGGCTCGTACAGTGGGGTCCATGAACACGGCACCCGCTCCCGCTGAAGAGCCGCGCTGGCTCACCGACGAGGAACAGCGCATCTGGCGTGCGTACATGCACGCCACGACCCTCCTGGAGGACCACCTCGACCGTCAGCTCCAGCGCGACGCGGGCATGCCGCACATCTACTACGGCCTGCTCGTGCAGCTCGGGGAGGCGCCGCAGCGCCGGCTGCGGATGACGGAGCTGGCCATGAACGCGAAGATCACCCGCTCGCGGCTCTCGCACGCCGTCGCGCGGCTGGAGAAGAACGGCTGGGTACGCCGCGAGAACTGCCCGTCCGACAAGCGGGGCCAGTTCGCGGTGCTGACCGACGAGGGCTACGAGGTGCTGCGGCGCACCGCGCCGGGCCATGTCGCCGCCGTACGCCAGGCACTGTTCGACCGGCTCGGGCCGAACCAGCGGAAGGCCTTCGGCGAGGCCATGCGGATCATCGCCGAGGGGCTCCAGCCGAAGGACGCGGGGGCGGATCTGCCCTGGCTGCGCTAGGAGCGGGCGGCCGGGGTGGCGGGCCCTGCTGACGAGTCCGGCCGGGGCGATGCGCCTCTGCCGCCGAGTCCGACCGGGCAGCGGACCGCCTGGACAGCAGACCGCCCGGACACGGGACCGCCCCGGTTCCGTCTGGCGTGGAACCGGGGCAGTCTCCGGAGTCGTACGGACGAGGCGTCCCCATCCCCGTCCGTACGCGAAGCACCGTCGTACGGACCGCGGAGGTACCGGGCCGTGGGCTACGGAAGTACCGGAGTACGGGGCGGGCGCCGGGTCAGTGAGCGACGACCGGCACCTTCAGCTCGTCCTCGGCGCCTTCGCCCGTGCCCGAGCCGACGATCGCGGAGGCGTCCGGACGGCCGGTGTTGATCAGGGTGAAGGCGATTCCCGCGGCGACCACGAGGATGCCGACGGCGAACCAGATCGCGTTGCTGTAGCCGTGCACCATGCCCTCCGCCTGGACCAGCTGCTGCTGCGCCTTGGTCCCGGCGCCCGCCATGTGGTCCTTGATGTAGGCGGTGGTCGCGGAGGCCGCGATCGTGTTCAGCAGGGCCGTGCCGATCGCACCGCCGACCTGCTGCGAGGTGTTGACCATCGCCGAGGCGACACCGGCGTCACGCGGCTCGATGCCGTGCGTGGCCAGCGACATGGCGGGCATGAACGCCGTACCCATGCCGAGACCGAGCAGCAGCATCGCCGGCATCACCAGGGAGACGTACGACGAACCGATCTCCAGCTGCGCCAGGAACAGCATGCCGACCGCGGCGACCAGGAAGCCGGGGCCCATCAGCAGGCGCGGCGCGACCCGGGTCATCAGACGGGCGCCGATCTGCGTGGAGCCCGTGATCATGCCCGCGATCATCGGCAGGAAGGCGAAGCCGGTCGAGATCGGCGAGTAGCCCTTCACGATCTGGAGGTAGTAGGTGAGGAAGAGGAACGTGCCGAACATCGCGATGATCGCGAGGCCGAGGGAGAGGTAGACGCCGCCGCGGTTGCGGTCGAGGACGACGCGCAGGGGCAGCAGCGGGGCCTTGACCTTGGACTCGGTGAAGACGAACGCGGCCAGCAGCAGGGCGGAGGCCACGAACAGGCCGACCGTCATGGAGTCGCTCCAGCCGTCGGACTCGGCGCGGGTGAAGCCGTAGACGAGGGAGACCAGACCGAGGGTGGACAGGACGACGCCCGGGATGTCGAGCGGCGAACGGTTGCGGCCGCCCTTCGGCTCACGGATGACGAAGTACGCGCCCGCGGCCGCGACGATCGCGAACGGGATGTTGACGAAGAAGGTCCAGCGCCAGTTCATGTACTCGGTGAGGACACCGCCGAGGATGAAGCCGACGGCGCCACCGCCACCGGCGATCGCACCGTAGATGCCGAAGGCCTTGGCGCGCTCCTTGGCGTCGGTGAACATCACGGCGAGCAGCGAGAGCGCCGCGGGTGCCAGCAGGGCGCCGAACACACCCTGAAGGGCGCGGGCGCCGAACATCATCGCGCCGCTCTGTGCCGCGCCGCCGAGGGCGGAGGCCAGGGCGAAACCGACCAGACCCACGACGAACGCCCGCTTGCGTCCCCACAGGTCGGCGATGCGGCCGCCGAACAGGAGCAGACCGCCGAAGGCGAGGGCATAGGCCGTGACGACCCACTGCCGGTTGCCGTCCGAAATACCCAGGTCCTGCTGGGCCGAGGGCAGGGCGATGTTCACGATCGTGGCGTCGAGCACCACCATCAGCTGGGCCAGCGCGATGAAGACGAGCGCTTTCCAGCGGTTGCTGTGCGCGTCGGACTCCAGGTCCGGAATCGCTTTGGACGTGCCTGTTTCAGACATGGGGGTACCCACTCCGGGACTTCGTAGCGAAAAATGCAGTGAAAAGGGACGGCTCGTCGACGGTGACGGCCGGGAACGCCTCGGCGCGGCTCGGCGCGGCTCGTCCCAGATGACGAGTGCGCCTCGCGCGTGACGCGTACGGGCCGTACGAGGTGTACGGGCTGTACGGGCGATGAGTCGTGCGTTATTGAGTACGAGTTCGGGTTACGAGTCCTGACTGCCGCCGGGCGCCGGACTCATCGGTCGCCGGTCGACCGATCACTTCGGCTGCCACTCCAGCACCGGTCACACTCGTCGCAGTTCCTCCAGGTTGGCGGCCACTCCGGGCAGTTCGGAGCGGGCCGGAGCCCGCATACCGTCCAGGAACAGCTGCAGATGACGGTGCACGAAGCGGTCGATGCCCTGGCACGCGGTGCCGGGCAGCGGCCTGGTGAGCTGACTGACGGCGATCATCAGATCGCCCAACTCGACGTCGGGGCGCAGCTGTCCGGCCTCACGCGCGCGGGCCATCAGCTGCTGCAGCAGATCGGTGATCCGGTCGCGCGCGGCGACCAGGTCGGGATGGTTCTGGTCGAAGTTCTCGGAGAGCATCGGGCACAGGGCACCGATCCGCTCGTCCGCGGCGAAGTGCACGAAGCCGCTCAGCGCCTCGAACGCGTCGCCGTCCACGGCGAGCGCCTCCTCGACCCACTCCGAGGTGCGGTCCATGACCGAGCACACGACCTCGCGGGCGAGTGCGTCGCGGTCGGGGAAGTTGCGGTACACCGTGGCGTTGCCGACACCGGCCCGGCGGGCGATCTCGTCGAACGGCACCTCGGCGCCGAACTCGACGAACATCTCGCGGGCGGCGGCGACGATCCGCTCCCGGTTGCGCAGGGCATCGGCACGGGGCCGGGCCACTCGGCGCTGCACGGGGGTCGCGGTCTCCACGGCGTCCTCCTCGGAACTTCTCGGAACGTGTATGCGATCCGGGGATTCCGTCCCCGTTTCGCTCGGACGTATGGCTAAACGGGGAAACGATCCCCGGTTATTTCCCGGATCGAGAAGAGAATGATGTGACCTACGTCACACATTCTTCCTCCCTTCGGCACCTCCCGCAGATGAACCCGATCGGGCCCATCCAGCGCGCGCCCGGCGAGTCGGCGACTCAGGGTGATCGAAAGGGTGCAGTCGGAGACCGGTGGCTGCCGTGGAGCGAAGGGCCCCTGCATGCTGCCGTCCAGCCGCCGCATACGCCCGCGCCGTGTGGCCGCGCTGGCCACGGTGACCGTTCTGACGCTGGCGGTCAGCACCTCCGCGGGCACCGGACATCTGACGGCCGGGTCCGCCACGGCGGGCTCCGCGGCGCTGGCCCGCTCCACGGCGCTCGGCCCCTGCCTGATCAACGGCCCGTCGGACGTCCAGATGGGGGAAGGGATTCCGACCGCACCCGGATACGCCCGCTCCACCGGCACCCTGCGGGCTCTGACGCTGATGGTCGACTTCTCCGACGCGCCCGGCAAGGGCAGCGCCCGCGACCGGTACGACGAGTTCTTCCCGAAG
Source organism: Streptomyces sp. NBC_00386 (assembly GCF_036063235.1). NCBI lineage: Bacteria > Bacillati > Actinomycetota > Actinomycetes > Kitasatosporales > Streptomycetaceae > Streptomyces > Streptomyces sp. NBC_00386. The sequence goes on along the minus strand of NZ_CP107950.1, from coordinate 5,501,166 downwards.
ACGCAGGAATGGTTCCGCACCGCCTCCTACGGCCGCCTCGACTACCGGCCCAAGGCCCCCGTCCGGCACTGGCTGCGCATGCCCAAGCCCTTCAAGGCGTACGGGATAGAACGCGGCGCGCCCTTCGACCCCGGGTACCGCGAACTGGTCCAGGACATCGTGGCCACGGCCGATCCCGAGGTCGACTTCCGGTCGTACGACATCCTGAACGTGCTGGTCACACCGAATGCCGGGCCCTCCGCGCTGGACACCGTGCTGTCCGTGACCTTCGCCGGCAACACCGAGGCGCCGGTGGCCGACGGCGTCCCGGTCGCCAACGCGTCCTTCGTCTACAGCCGCCAGGACGACGGCTCGGGCTCCTACGCCGACACCGGCTACCGCGTACTCCCCCACGAGAACGGTCACACGTTCGGCCTGCCCGACCTCTACACCCAGGACGGCGGCGGCGCGGTCGGGCACTGGGACATCATGAGCGAGGACTGGGGGGCCGACAACGACCTGCTCGGCTGGCACAAGTGGAAGCTCGGCTGGCTCGACCCCTCCCAGGTGAGCTGCGCGGCCGCACACGGCACCAGCGAGTACACGCTGACCCCGATGGCCCTGCGGGGCGGCGCCAAGCTCGTCGTCATACCCGTCGGCCCCCGCAGCGGATACGTCCTCGAACTGCGCACCCGCGCGGGCAACGACTCCGCCGTCTGCCGTCCCGGCGTCCTCATCTACAAGGTCGACGCCGACGTGGACACCGGGAACGGGCCCGTCACGGTGTACGACTCCCACCGCGACAGCGGCGGATGCACCCGTTCACCCAACGTGCAGGCGGAACTCTCCGACGCGCCCTTTTCCCCCGGTGAGACCTTCAAGGTCGCCAAGGCGGGACTCACCGTCCAGATCGCGTCGACGGACGCCGCGGGGAAGTACCGGGTGTACGTGACGCGCCGCTGAGCACGGGGCGAGCCGCCGGACCAGCGGACGGACGATCGAACGGCCGGACGGCCGGACGGCCGAGCTCGGAGCGAGCCGCCGACGGCCCGGCGGGGAAGCCCGAGACAGCCGGACCGAGGCCCGAAGCCCAACCGGACGGGGCCCGAGGCACAGCCGGACGGAAGCCCGAAGTGCAGCCGGACGGAAGCCCGAGGCACAGTCGGACGGAGAGGGCGCGCGGCAGACCGGCGCCCGTGCCCAGAAGCGGCCCACCTTGCCCACCTGCTTCACCGGGCGGGCAAGCACTACCGTGGCTCTTCTGAGATCCGCCACCGGTGACTCGTCCGAGATCCGCCGCACAGTGACTCTTCTGAGAGCCCCACCGGAGAGCCCATGCCATCAAGCCCCAGGTCATCAAGCTCCAGGCCATCAGGTTCCAGGCCATCGAGCCCCACGTCGTCGTCCCCTGTCACGCCGGCGAACCGCGCGTCGGCCGGGACGGGCAACGGTTCCGCGGTGTCCGGCTCCGGAGCCGGGGCCGGGGCCGAAGTGCCGGACGAGGCGGTCACGCCGCTCATCCGCGGGCTCGCCGTGCTGCGCAGGATGACCGAGGCGGACGGTTCGGCCAGTCTGAGCGGACTCGAACGGGCCACCGGGCTCGCGCGGTCCACCGTCGACCGGATCACCGCGACCCTGGCGCGCATGGGCTACCTGCGCCTCGACGGCCGGGATGCCGTACTCGCCCCCCGCCTGATGGAGCTCGGCAACGCCTATCTCGCCGCCCTCCGGCTTCCCCGTGTCCTGGACGCGTACGCCGACGCCCTCGCCGACGAGCTCGACGAGTCGGTGTCCATCGCCGTCTGCGACCGGGACGGCATCCGCTTCATCCATCAGGCGACCCGGCGCCGCGCGATGTCCCTGAGGTTCCGCATCGGCGACCTGCTCCCCGCCGAACGCACCGCACCGGGACCGCTGTTCGCGTCCGAGTGGAGCGAGGAGGAGTGGACACGCTGGCGGAAGCGCCGCGCGGCCGATCCGGAGGACCGCGGCTTCCCGGCCGTTCCCGCGCGGAGCAGACCGTACGAGGGCATGGCGGACACCTCCACTCTGCCGGCTTCCCAACGCCCCACCCTCGGCGACGACTTCGAGCAACGGGCGGCCGAAGCGGGCGAGACCGGCTGGGCGTTGGACGACCAGCTCATCGAACCGGGCCTCGTCGCGCTCTCGATGCCCGTACGGGAGGCGGGGCGGATCGCCTGCGTGGTGAACGTGGTGAGCCATACGAGCCGGCACGGCGCCACCGAGCTGCGGGACGCGCTGCTGCCGCGCCTACGGACGGCCGTGGCCGAGATGGAACGGGCACTGGCACGGGACGACGAACCGACGCCGGAGCCGAAGGCCGAGCTCACGCAGAGCGACGCACCGACCGGAACGGGCGACGCGGGCGGTGCGAGCGGCACAGCCGACGCCGGAAGCCCCGGAACCGCGGGAATTCCGGGATCCGCGGGAAGCCTCGGAAGCGCACGGAGCGCGGAACCCCCGGGAAGCACGGAACCCCCGGGAAGCACGGAACCCTCGGGGAAGGCCACCACCCCCTCCGGGCTCGCCGACTGGACCGGCGCCTCCAAGCAGGAACTGGGGCGGGAGTTCATCGAGTCGCTGGCGCGGGGCCTGACCGTGATCACGGCCTTCGGCGAGGGGCGCGGCGAACTGACCCTCACCGCGGTGGCCCAGGCGACAGGACTCGCCCGCGCGACCGCGCGCCGCGCCCTGATCACGCTGGAACACCTCGGATACGTCACCACGCACGACCGCGTCTTCCGCCTCACCCCGCGCGTCCTGGGGCTCGGCTTCCCGCCACTCTCACGGACCACGCTCCCCGAGATCGCGGCCCCGCATCTGACCGAACTCTCCCAACGGCTGCGCGACTCGGTGTCGCTCGCGGTGCTGACGGGCGGCGAGATCCAGTACACCGGGCACGTCTCCACCCGGGGCATCATGAGCGTCCACGTCACCGTCGGCACACGGCTGCCCGCGTACGCCACCTCGCTGGGCCGGGCGATCCTGGCCGATCTTCCGGAAACCCGCGCGACGGAGATACTGGCCGGCGCGCCCGAGGCCGTCTCCGGGCGGACCGGCACGGACCCGGAGCTGTTCAGGGCCGAACTCGACCGGGTACGGACGGCCGGATACGCCCTGGTCGAGGCGGAGTTGGAGCAGGGACTGCGATCCATCGCCGTCCCGGTGCGCGACCTCGCCGGACGGACCGTGGCCGCGGTGAACGTCGCCATGCACAGCAGTCGCCGCACCGCCGAGGCCTGCGTCAGCGACGTGCTGCCCGAACTCCGAGCGACAGCGACCCGCGTCGAGGCGGACCTGCACATCGCGGGCCGCTTCCGCCGGGTGCCACAAAGCTGAGCGGAACACCGGGCCACCGGACTCCCCCACCCCTCTTCACTCTTCACTCTTCAACCAGCCATATCCCCAATGGAGTTACCACCTGGCGTGAAGATGATCTGCGCGGCACAGGCCCCGTTGACAGATCCAAAAGCGGGTTTCTAGCGTCTCTCGCGGCAGGACAAACAGCAGCCGAACGACAAGGGGCGTCCGGGTGATCGCGTCGTGGTGAGGCAGGAGAGGTCCGAGCGGACCAGGCACAACCTGATCCGGGCCGCCTCGACCGTGTTCGACCAGTCCGGCTACGAACGGGCCACCCTGTCCGCGATCAGTGAACGGGCTCAAGTCACCAAGGGCGCCCTGTTCTTCCACTTCGCGGCCAAGTCCGACCTGGCCCGTGCGGTCCAGGCGCAGGCCTGCACGACGTCGGGGGCCGCACTGAGGAAGCTGGCGCGGCGCGAGACGCCGGCGTTCGAGACAGCCACCGCCATGGCGCACACCCTCGTGGACCTCATCGAAAGCGACACGCTCGTTCGCGCGGGGGCACGTCTGGCCCAGGAGATCAGGACTCCCGACGACCCGTCACTCCACTGTCACACCAACTGGCTCGGGGCCCTGCACGGGATCCTGGACCGGGCCCGGAACGACGGCTCGCTGCTCCCCGACGTCGACGTCGGGGCGGCGGCCGTGCTGATGCTGTCCATGATCACCGGCACGACGGCCCTGCCCCGCCTCCCCGGCACTCCCCGGTCCCCTCACCCGCGACACACCTCGGCCCCCCACTTCGCCTCCCGCTCCCCCCAGGCGACGGGCGACCTGTGGCTGACCCGCATGCTCCACCTGACCCGCCCGGCTCTCTCGGGCCTCCCGACCAGCTGACCGACAGCCCCGAACGGCCGCCGCGACCACGAGGCCGGGGCGATTGTTCGGAACCGTCACACACCACCGACACCCAGCCACGTACCGCCCACCGCGCACCGAACCCACCGACCGGCCAGCGGACCGCCCGGCATCCAGTAGTCCTGCCACCGGGTGAGACGGTCGGCAGCCTGCTCGCCTCGCTCCGCCCGGCCGGCACCAGGCAGCAAGGCGGACGCACATGCCTGACGCGAGTCGGACCCGCCGGCCGTGGCGACAGGCACGACGGTGATCACGGACGGCACTCACCTCGGCATCGAGGTTTGACGGACCGAGTCGCCTGGCCCCTGCCTACGGGGCCGACGCGGCCCTGCTGATCTGCATCGGCTACGCCTGGCTGAGCAACTCCGTCGTCCGAGCCAAGATCACCCACGCCCTCGCCGCCCAAGCCAGTGCGCACATCTCTCCGCCCTCGGATCAGGCACCACCCGCTACACTGACCGCGGTGGCTATGCCCTCACGGGCTGCCGCCATGGCCTGTCGCCAAACAAGCCTGAGCGGTCCGCCGATCCCGGCAGACTTTCAGACACGTTTTCCGACAGATCCCGGCCTTCGTAGCTCAGGGGATAGAGCACCGCTCTCCTAAAGCGGGTGTCGCAGGTTCGAATCCTGCCGGGGGCACACGATTAAGGGCCAGTTCAGAGGCTTGATCCTCTCGAACTGGCCCTTTCGTATGATCGCGGCCGTGCCACACCCGTGCCACAAGGTCCGCTAGTCGTCTGTCTCGCCCCGCGTCTTGCGGATCATCGAGCCGAGCCGATCGGCGATCTCACGGTCACGGCCACTGACCACGTGCTGATAGATCAGCGCCGCGCGGGGCGTGCTGTGACCCATCCTGGTCATCAGCTCCCGCAGGCTCGCACCTGATGCGACCAGGGTGTTGCCGGTATGCCGTAGATCATGGAAGTGCACGTCTACGCTGATGCGCGCCTTGGCCCGCGCCTTGATCCAGTCGTCCCGGAAGTTGCTCCGCCGCAGCCGCCCGCCCTGGGGGCCCAGGAACACGTGTCCGTCACGGCCGGCCCCAGCGAAGCCGTCGAGGTGACCTTTCACGTCCGGCAGGAGTTCGGTCGGGAAGGCCACCGGCCGGACCCCGGCATCGGACTTGGGCGCCTTGTCGAAGAGCGCGCCCGTCTGCATCTCCGCCTGTGAGCGCTGGACCATGAGCGCCGCGTTCGTCGTGTCGACGTCCCGCTGGCGGAGCGAGGCCAACTCACCGAAGCGCAGTCCGGTGAACGCAGCCAGGAGAACGAGCAGCCGGTAGCGCGGGCCGATCGCGTCGGCCACGGCAAACACCTCCGCCACGGTGAGGGTGGGACGCTCCGGTACGTCGTAGCGATCGGCGCCCTTGATCCGACACGGGTTGCGGCGGATCAGCTCATCGTCAACGGCCGTGTTCAGGACCGCTCGCATGATCTGGTACGCCTTGACCACGGTCGGCTCACCGGTCCGCGCGAGGCACGCTGTACGCCAGGCCCGGACCTGCCCCGTCGTGATCGAGGACAGCGGACGTCCACCGAAGGTGGGCAGCAGGTGGAGCCGGATCACCGACTCGTGCCGCTCCCGCGACCGGGCAGCCAGCTTCCGGTCCTTGAGCCACGCCGTGGCGTACTCGCCGAACTGGACCTTGCCCGCGTCGGGATCGGACCACTGGCCGCGGGTTATGTCAGCCTCGATGTGGGTCAGCGCGACTTCCGCGTCGGTCTTGGTGGCGTACGTCTCCTCCGCGGTCCGGAGCTGCCCAGTAGCGGGGTCGCGGTAACGCGCCTGCCAACGACTGGATTTGAGCTGACGGACGGAACCGAAACGGCGACGCCTGCCCTGGTTGTTCGCCATCAGGCCACCCTCCGGAGCACGCCAGGCCGAACCGTCACCGGCTGAACGGTGTGCTCAGCGATGTAGGCGGACACAGCGCTCTCAGGTATGCGGACGTGCCGCCCAACCCTCACGAAGGCAATCCGGCGCTCTTCGATCAGGCGCCGGGGGAAGCGCACTCCCGTGCCGAGGAGTTCGGCAACGTGCTGCACGCTGAGAAGTCGATCCACGATCACCACTCCCCCTCTGTCTCGTGATCCGGCATGTCGGCCAGGGCTTCGCGTGCGGTCTCTCGGTTCAGGCGGATGTCCTTCGCGATCGAGGCGGCGAGCCAGGACTCACCGGGGGTGTGGCCCTGTCCGGCGTAGGTCCAGTGGGCGAGCACCAGCGTGGAGCCCTCCGAGTCGTCGAGGTCCTCGGGCAGGCCCCGTTCGCGGCGTTCCTGGCGTGCGCGGAAGTCGGCGCGAACCTGGCGCCGCTCGCCCAGGGTGGTGGAGTAGGCGCGGGACTTGGTCATGAAGTGGCCCCGGAAGCCGAGCATGTGGGCCCAGCGCCACAGCATCCGGTCCGGATAGGCGTCGTCCAGGTCCCGGCACGCTTCGATCAGCCGTCGCGTGTGCGGGGGCAGCGGCAGGCCGTCGAGTTCCGAGAGCTCCCCGATCCGGCGGTCCACGGTCTCGGTCGTCTCGGCTGCCTTGGTGGCGTACTTGGCGACGTAGGAGGCGACCGCCCCGTCGGTCAGCTCGATGCCCTCGATGCCGCCGATGGCCTGGACGTCGACCTGACTGCCCCAGCACAGGACACGGGCGGCGAAGGCGCCGGCGGACGGCACCGGAACCGAGACCCGACCGGCGGCAGCACGGATGGCGTCATCCAGGAGCGCGACCGTCGCCCAGGCCGGGGGCGGGGAGTCGGGCCCGTCCGGTCCGTCCATGCGCACCACCGCGTGGAAGTGCACGGCGCCGCGTTTCTGGAACTCGGCGACCTTGCCGAAGGAGACCCGGCACACCTCCTTCATGGCCGTCTGGGACAGCCCCGCACGAGCGGCGATCTCCCGGCGCAGGTAAATGGTGAAGCGGCGCCACAGATCCCCAGCATGGTTGTTCCACAGCACGGCGCCCGCGTAGTCGTACCGCGCCGGATCGAGGGCCGTGCCGAGCGCGGGATCGTCCTCCGCGTGGGAGCTCCCGCAGCGGCAGCGGCCGGACGCGGGCCGATTGTGCACGGGCCCGAACGAGGGCGCGGTCAGGGTGGCGAAGACACCGGGATGCTGACGGATCTCCCCGGAGATACCCATCCGGGAATCACCGGTGATCCCGGCACGGATCAGGTGGTAGACGTCTCCGGCGTAGGTCCAGGCGCACGACGGGCAGCGCGAGGCACGGCGGTTGCCGCACGCGACCCGGAGCATGCCGCCCGGCTCGTGCTCGGTGCTGTAGGAGTACAGGACGTCACCGGTCGCCCGGTCGCGAGTCACGGTCTGGCCCTGGAGCCGGATCGGGTGCGAGCAGCCTCCGGTACGACGTACCTGTTCCTGCCAGCGGTCGAAGTCCGGGGAGCCAGCGACCCGCAGGAGATCAGCGAGGGTCAGGGGGTCGGTGCCCATGGAGGCCGCAGCACCGGCCACGGCCTCCGGGGGGACGGGGAACACCGTCACGCGGCCACCTCCAGCGGCTCGACCACGGGCAGCGGAGCCGAGACGGGGGTGTAGCCGAAGGTGCGGTCCTTCGGGCAAATCAGGTCACCGTCGTGGGTGAGGATGCGCATGTCATCGGCGCGGACCCAGCGCCAGTGCGGGGCGTACGCCTCGCAGCCGGGGCAGACGGGCGGGACGGCGTCGAGCAGGTCGTAGCAGGACGGGAAGATGCTCATGCCGCCACCGCCTCAGCCGCCATGGCGCGCAGGTGACGTCGCACCGTCGACATCTGCCCCTTGGTCAGGGAGCAGTGGATGATCCGGTAGTTGTCGAACCGGGCGCGGTGAGCCGACCAGGCTTCAGCCGTGGAGGCGTCGTCGTCGCACATCTGCCAGAAGGCCACCAGGTGGCAGGTGCTGTTCATCAGCTCCGGCAAGCCCCACCGGTTGGCGCCATCGACCATGAAGGCCGCGACCTTCTCCAGGTCCGGACGCCGCTCGTGAACGTACTCCGAGGCGTACAAGGCGAGGATCAGCGCCACGTTCGGCAGACAGGCCAGAGCCGCAGGCGACAGCCGCACGGAGTGTGCGTGCGCGGCTAAGAGCTTCGAGTGCATGATGGTTGCTCCCTTTGAGGGACGTGGGGCGACGCATCTGCTTGGCGGTAGGGGCGTCGCCCTGCTGTGTGTCTAGGAGGCTTCACGAGACAACCTCTCTAGACATCTCCCATGAGAGCGCACATGTATAGAGACGTCAAGTCATCTGTATAGAGATGTTGGTCTGCGGTCGATTCGGGCTACACGCGCAGGGTGGCGCGTAGGCCTATGGCCTAGGCTGTCTAGAGAAGATGGGAGGGCTTTCGAATGGCCAGCACCGACGACGACCGTCGACCGAAGTACCAGCGGATCGCCGACTCTCTGCGCGAGGCGATCCAGTCGGGCGAATACGGTCCCGGTGATCGGCTTCCGGGCGAGAACGACTTGATGACCACCCATGAGGTGGCGCGCATGACTGCCCGCCAGGCTCTGAGCGTGCTCAAGGCTGAAGGCCTGGCCGAGTCCCGCAAGGGCGCCGGCGTCTTCGTCCGATCGTTCCGTCCGCTTAGGCGTCGAGGCATTCAGCGCCTGTCTCAACAGCAGTGGGGGAACGGCAAGTCCATCTGGTCGGCTGACATCGAGAATCGCGCGCTTGTGGTTGACCAAGTGACGGTGTCAGAGGAGTCGGCCCCTGATCACGTAGGTGCTGTCTTGGACCTGTCCGACGAGGACACAGTCTGCGTTCGGCGTCGACGCTTCGCGTTGGAAGAGAAGCCCGTCCTGCTCGCCACGAGCTACCTACCCATGTCTGTGGTGACAGGCTCGGCGATCACGGAGGAGAACCCCGGCCCGGGGGGCATCTACGCGAGGCTGGCCGAACTCGGTTACAAGCCCGTGCACTTCCGCGAAGAGATCCGCTCCCGCATGCCTTCCAAGGATGAGGCGGAGCAGCTCAGCATCTCCGCAGGAACGCCCGTGATCCTCATTTGCCGGACCGCCTTCGCGGACGAGGGGCGCCCTGTAGAGATCAACGAGATGACTCTGGATGCGGCTTCCTACGTCCTGGAGTACGACTTCGACGCGTGACCCGACGCAGGCCGTTACGGATTTCTCTACCTCATCAAGTGCCCGCGCGAGCGCGGGCTGGCCCTTGGGCTTGGCCCCTCTGCGCCTTCGGCGCCGGGGCCAAGCCCTGGGCCGCAGCGAGTGCGGGCCCGAGTCGAGAACGGTAAACACGCTGATGGGGCGGTTGGCTCCGAGACTTTAGGCAGCCACCATGGGGCGAGCCTCGAAGATCATGGCCCCAACGTCGTGCTTTACGGGCAGGTCCACAGACTGCCCGACTCGCGATGAGCTTACGGGGCCATGATCACTCGCCCCATGGCAGCTCCCGCCCAAAGTCTCGAAGCCAACCTCTCGACATCGTCGACTGCAGGTTAGTTACCTGAACAACCAACCGTGCCCGAATCGCGTGCAGTTGGCACGAGCGATAGCCTGTTAAGTGAGTCCAAATGCGGAAATTCCGTACTGGAGGTACAGCTATGGCTGTCGCAAAGGACGTCAGAGACGTTTGGACAATCAAGCAAAGCAATGGCCCCGAAGTACACTTCACCATCAATCAGCAAGATCACGATGGTACCTTCGCCTCGCCAGACAATACGGCGAAGTACAGCGACGATCACGGAACGATCGACGACGCCAGGGCTACCCTTGACGAGATCTCGTTCCGAGTGAATTGGAGCCAAGGGCCCAAGGGTCGGTACGTCGGACGGTTCGACTTCCAGGGACGTTTGACCGGCTTCTCCTTCGATGAAACCAATCCGGCAAGCCAGGCAACGTGGGTCTGCACCAGCAAGACCTTTGGCAACTTCGAGCCTTAGAGGCATGGTCTGCGCGGTTAACTTCCGGTTGACGCGGCACGGTTAGCTTCACCACCGGGGGCAGGCCGTCGTACAGCAGCGCAGTACCGCAACTTCAGCGACTGGTCCCGCTCGTTTCCGCCCCTGCGAGGCCGTGAGGCAACCAGCATGACCGTCGCTGACCGATCTATCTAGAGCTACGGATCAGAAGGCGTAGCGTGGTTGGCGGTGAGGTCGTCCGCACGGTAAAGGCCGCGACCCGGGGTGCGACAAGGGTCGGCTGCCTCACCACCACCTCAAGCCCGTGCCACTCTCGTGCCAGAACGGGCGGGGACTCACGGGGACTCGGCGACAACAACGGTGCATGAGCGCGCACTTACCCCAGTGCACGTCTCCGCAGCTCACCCCAGCAACCACCCAACCTCGCTCCTAAAGCGGGTGTCGCAGGTTCGAATCCTGCCGGGGGCACCAGGGAAAAGGTCCCGGACCGATCATGGTCCGGGGCCTTTGACATCCACGATTGACCTCAACGAGCACGGTCACTGTGGCTGAGGACCTCCATTGATCGCCTTTCGTCGTTCGCTCGCCTGATGGGTGCGAGGCCGTGTAGGCAGGTGGCATGTCACGCACGACACGGGGGCCGATCGCCCTCGCCGGGATCGCACTGGCGCTTGGGCTCGCAGGCGCAGCGGGCCGCTGGTGGGTGGGCGAATCCTGGGCCACCGTGATCACCATGTGCTGCTTCTCGGTGTTGATCCTTCTGGGCGCGGCGGGAACGCGGCGAGTGCGGCGGAAGCAGTAGCGACTCCCACGAAATCCGTCTTCAGAGAAGCGCGGCGATGGCTTCCGCCATGGGTGCCGGGACGCCGAGGCGGGCACGCGGGGGCGGGATGTCGATGGGCGTATCCGGTGCGGGTGTGGTGGTCGGCGACGCCTCCAGGTAGATCCCGGCCGCGCGTCCGATCTGGGCCAGACGGATAAGCTGGGTGACCATCTCGTCGCGCCGTTCCTCGTCCCTGCGAGGGGGGGCGTGGAGGAAGGGTTCGGCCACCTGGTCGACGAACAGGACGATGGGGATGGGGCGTACGTCCTCGGGGCCCCCGATGCCCGAGGTGACTCGCCCATGGAGACTCCACCGACTGCTGCGGGACCTGTCGTGATGGTCCCGGTCAGTACCCGGTTGCTCCTTGTGAAGATTCCTTGCCCGACGGGTCATCTTGATCGCGCTTCGGCCGGTTGGGCACATTCCCTCCTTCTGATCGCCCTCACTCACCCGTGCCCGGACTGTCATGCCCGCTGCGTGCCCGACCGCGGCGACCATCGGGGAACAGCGGTTCGGCGCCCGCCGGAGCGCAGCCGGCAACCTAGTTCTGCGGTGCCAGGGTGCGTAGGACGTCGAACTCGTTGCCCTCGGGGTCTGCCATGACCACCCAGTTCCGGTCCGGGCTTTGGCCCACGTCCGCCTTGGTGGCGCCGAGACCGAGCAATCTGGTCACCTCGTCCTCGGTGCTGCCGTCGATCGGGCTGACGTCGAGGTGAATCCGGTTCTTCACGGTCTTGCCCTCGGGCACCTGGATGAACAGCAGGGTGGGCGACATCTGGCGGGCCCGAACGTCCTCGACGGTCGGCACCCAGGAGCCGATCTCCACCTTGCCCTGGCTCCGGTCGATCACCTTGAAGTCCAGGACCTCGCACCAGAACGCCGCGAGCCTCTCCGGGTCGTGGCAGTCAACGACCAACTCGGTGAACCTACTTGTCATGCCTCTCCCAGATGGTTCGGACGGGCTCAGGGTATGCCGCCCGTCCGGCAGACCCGAGATCGTTGGCAACTCTGGGGCCTGTCCGCAGCCGCTGGCGACGATCCGATCAGGTCGGGAGACGTCAGCGATGCCGCAACCAATCCTCACGGTCGTTGAAGGACTTGGAGCTCCGTCGAGTATTCCGAACCATCGGATCCTTTTCACTGGCACACGAATTCCCGCACGGCGACTGGCCACGGGTTCTTCCTCAAATCGCGCTCAGAGAACTGTTCGTTTTCTTCAGGCGGCCTCGGTCGGCTCATAGTGTTCGGGGATCCGACAGGCCGGTGGGCCGTGGTCGTCATTTGGGGGCGCGTGGACAGCGGCAGCGGCAAGGTCCGGCGTGGGGTTCCGGGGTGTGTGCGGCTTCTTGGCTGGGTGTTGGTTCCGGGGCTGCTTCTGACGGGGTGTACGGCGGATCCTGAGCCGGGGGGTCGTCCCGTCGGTTCCTCGTCCCCCGACGGGCATCGCACGGCGCGGCAGACGGAGACGAAGCTCGCGGCAGAGGTCCAGTCGGCGCTCGATGCCGTTCCCGCCCAGGGGGCCATGGTCGAGTCAGGGGTGGAACGCGTGACCGAGGGCATCCACACGCGGCCCACTCTGGACGACGGGGCCGGCTACAGGCTCACCGTCGTGTGCGTAGGCAAGGGCGAGGCGGAGATCGCGTTCAGTCCGGCCGGAGCCGGCTCGGGGCGGATGGTCCCCTGTGACCGGTCCCTCGTCTTCGAGCGGCTCACCGGCCGGAGCGGGCTCGCTCTTGACGTCCGGGGCAGGCCGGACGCGGCGGGGATGATCGCCTGGCGGATCGAGAAGGTGTGAACGAACCCCGGGGCCTGTCCCGGCACCGGGGCTCGTCGCACATTTCGTGAGGACGCGCGAACACGCGTCCCCGGGATGGAGCGGGGCGGGATCGGCGTTTCCGTTTCCCTTCTCTACGCGGCGCCGCTGATGTCGGGGGCGATGTAGCGCCGGTGGAGCGGGTTGATGGAGGTGTCGGGGGCGCCGGTCATGCCGGCCTTCTGGATCGCGGGGGCGAGGCGTTCGGCGAAGAAGGCCTCGAACGCCTCCTGGGACTCCCAGACGTCGGTGACGTGCAGCCCCTGCGCGTCGAACCAGGCCACGTGCATCTGACCGCCGGCCCCCGGGACCTCCTCCCACTGCACCGCGTCCCGCACGGTGTCGTACTGCTCCGGCGTGGCTTCCGCCCAGTGCATCGACATCACGATTGCCATGTCCGGCCCCTTGCTGCTCGTAGTGGTGACGCGTTCTCGGACCAGCAGACATCCGCTCGCCACCGCTCACATCTCCACGGCGGCCAAAGGCGTTCCCCTGCCGGTACCGAGCATCGGGATCGTTCCACCCGCCGAGCCGCGCCGGACAGAGCGCGCGGAGGCACACCGGCGCCTGCGGCGAGCCTCGTACGCTCGCCTCGGGTGCTCCGCTCCCAGGGCGACGACGACACGGTCGCCGCCCCCTTCCACGGAGGCCTCCCCCGAGTCGGACCGGGCGCCCGCCGTCCGCCGTCCGCCGTCCGCTCAGTACCGGTAGACCCGGTTCAGTACTGGTAGACCCGGTCGGTTCCCGGGCCGCCGGAGAGGGTGTCCGTGCCGGAGCCCCCGTGCAGGAGGTCGTTGCCGCTGTTGCCATAGATCTTGTCGTTGCCGGCGCCGCCCTCGAGGCGGTCGTTGCCGCGGCCGCCCTCGATGTGGTCGGCGCCCGCGTTGCCGTAGACGATGTCGTTGCCGTCGTCGCCGAACAGACTGTTGTCGTAGTCCCGGTAGCTGCCGTCGGCCTCGCTCACTCCGCCGCTCAGCACGTCGTTGCCCGCGCCGCCGTGGCAGGTGTAGCCGCAGGAGCCGAGGACGTCGTTGCCCGCGCCGCCGAAGGCGCCCTCGCCGTAAACGCCGCCGCCCCCGTACAGGTGGTCGTTGCCGTCCTGGCCGTAGAGGACGTCACGGCCGTGGCCCGTCAGGGAGTCGTTGCCGGACCCGCCGTAGATGCGGGAGTAGCCGCGGTTGTCGGGGTCGACCGTCGCGGTGTCGTTGCCGTCCCCCAGGTTGACGATCAGGGTGTCGAGGTCGGAAGCCGAGGTGTTCGGCTCGGTGACCGTGCAGACCGCCTGGGTGGTGTCGCCCGATGCGGGACGGACACAGCCGGCGCCGAGGGAGATCTTCACGCTGTCGTCGAACGTGTAGATGAAGTCGGCGAGTTGGGAGTCGGGGTCGGTCGCGCCGAGCGCCCAGGAGATCTTCAGGTGGTTCGTCTGACCGGCGGCCGCCGTGTAGAAGAGCTTCTGGCCTGTGGACGCGGCGGTGGCGCTCGTGGTGGTCGCGGCGCTCGCCGGGGCCACGACCGCCGCGGAGACGGCTGCCGTGGCGGCGGCCATCACCAGCACTTTCGGAAGGACGGAGTTACGGCGACTGAACATGCTTCCCCCTCGGTGGGATTCCCCGGCTCGGCGGGCCTGACGGCGCCGCCGTTCCTGCGTTCCGGGCGCCCGGAACGTATGTGTCCGGACATTCCTTTCGACACCGGCGGAGGAAGGGTGGTTGTGACCCCTGTCGTACAACTTTCCTTGGTTCAGGGAGAGTTCACCTCGGATTGTTCCTCTTTTGGCGCGGACGGCTCCGGGCGTTGGCCCTCCGGGGGCGCTGCGCGGTGCCGGAGCAGCGAGGGGGCCAGGGTCAGCGTCACGGCGATCGAGGCGGCGGCCATCACGGTCATCGCCGCTGCTGGCGAGGCGAGTTGGGCGATCCCGCCCGCCAGCGCCGCGCTCACGCCCTGCATGGTGAGCATGCCCGCCGTGTGGAGCCCGAGGGCGTGGCCGCTGAGTTCGTCGGGGATCAGGGCCACCAGGCGTTCCTGCTGGATCAGGCTCGACCCGAAGCCGATCGAGGCTACGGCGACGAGAACGGCGGCGACCGCCACGCCCGGACGCAGGACGAAGAACAGGTACGGCGTCGCCAGGAGCAGCAGGAACGGGACGCCCAGGCGGGCACGGACCCGGGGCGGCAGCAGACGTCCCGTCGTCACGTCCCCGACGAACATGCCGAGGGCCGCGAAGGCGAACAGCGCGCCGGCCCGGCTCGGCGCGTACGACACGTACAGCGATTCGCAGCCGACGACCAGGCCGTTCGGCAGCCAGAGCAGGAGATAGAGGGTGCGGCGCTCCGGTGAGGAGAAGAGGCGGGCGTTGGTGTGCCAGGTCCGGGCGATGGACGGGCGGCCCAGGGCTCGGGGCGCCCTGGGTGTCAGGCCGAGCCGGGCGGTCAGGGCGGCCGCCAGGTACAGCCCGGCCGCCAGGAGGAGCGTGACGCGCGGGGACAGCAGGGCCACGAGGACGCCACCGGTCGCGAATCCGGCGATCTGGGCGATCCCGCTCATCATGTTGAACACCGAACGCCCCAGCAGATATCCCTCCTTGGCGAGGATCTCGGTCAGCAGGCCCCACAGGACCCCGCCGCCGAAGGACTGGATCAGGCCGAGGAGCAGGAGGAGGGCGAAGATCGTCCAGATCGGCAGCCCGGGGATCGCCATCGCCGCCGTGCCGAGTCCGAAGAGGAGCGCGATGCCCGCCACGGTCGCGCGCGGCGGCAGCCGGTCGGCGGCCGAGAGCATGGTGGCCGCGCCGACCATCTGGGCGAGCGAGGGCCCGAACATGCTCAGCGCGGTGAGCAGTGGCGAGTCGGTGGCCCGGTACACCAGGGTGCCGAGAGCCAGACCGCTCACCGTCGAGGCGGCGGTCCGGAAGCAGGAGGACAGGAAGAGCGGGGTGAACTCCCGCGTGCGGAAGAGCTCGGAGTAGCTGCGCATCCGCGGAGTCTGCGGGGTCGTACGGACGGTCGATATTGTTTCGCGCGGGCGCGAAAGGTTCAGGGAGAGCGGACGCGAAGGGCCGGGCCGGAGCGGACGCGAAGGGCCGGGCCGGAGCGGACGCGAAGGGCCGGGCCGGAGCGGACGCGAAGGCCGAGGCGCACGCGAAGGGGCCGGGCAGAGAAACGGGGGCCCGGCACGCGAAGGGCCCGGGGAGAACAGGGCCCGGCACGCGAGGTTCCGGGCCGAGGCGGGCGCGAAGAGTCCGGAAGAGAACAGGGCCGGCACGAGTGGGCCCGGGAGACAGGAGGCGGCCATGGGCTGGTGGCAGGTGAACGCGGACACCCTCGCCGGGAGCCGTTTCGTGCTGTCGCCGCTCGCCGAGACGTTCGCGTGCCTGAAGCTGCTGCACGCGGAAACCGCCACGCACCCCGGTGAACGCGCCTGGCTGAACGTCCATCTGCCGGCTTACCGCGGGCGGCTGGCCGCCGACCCCGTCACCGCGCTGCTCGTGCGCTGCGGGCTCGGGCAGGCGTGGATCGCCGACTTCCTCACCCCGACCCCGTACGGCGACGAGACCTTCGAGACCGAGGCCGCCCGGGTGCGGGAGGTCTCGCCCCGGGACGCCCACGGCCATCTCGTCCGCTCGGTGGGCGGCCCGCTGCCCGCGGCTCTCGCGGGCCGTGACGATCTGCCCGAGCGGGCCGCCGCGCTGCTCACCGCCGTCTGGGAGGAGTCCGTACGCCCTGACTGGGAACGGCGGCGGCGCGTCCTGGAGGCCGATGTGGTGGCCCGGACCGCGCGGTTGGGCCAGGGCGGCTGGGCGGCGGCGCTGAACGGGCTGCGGCCCGGGACGCGCTGGCTCGGCGGCAACCGGCTCCAGGTCAACCTCCACGAGTACCCGCCGCGCGAGATCTCCGGCGCCCAGCTCGTCTTCGTCCCCGTCACGCCGAAGGCCGGATGGGTGTCCTGGGAGGGGTCCAGCCGCTACGCCGTGGTCTACCCGTGCGCGGGGGCGCTGGCCGACGTACGGGCCGCGGTGGTGCCGGAGAGTCTGGGGGCGCTGCTCGGGACGGCGCGGGCCGGTGTCCTGGTCCGTCTCGACTCGCCCCTGTCCACCAGTCAGCTGGTCGCCGTGACCGGGCAGGGACTGGGGTCGGTCGGCCGTCATCTGCGGGTCCTGCTGGACGCGCGGCTCGTGGAGCGGCGGCGGGCGGGACGGTCGGTGCTGTACTCGCGCACGGCAGCCGGTGAGGTGCTCGTCACAGCGCAGCGCCAGGGCCCGGGCGGCGGACCGGAATCGCCGGACGGGCGCCGGGAGCGGACCGGCGGGACCGGCGGGACCGACACCTAGCGGAGTTAGCATCCGCTTATGACTACTGACAACACCGGTTCCTCTGTGCTCGCCGTCGAGATCGGAGCCCTCCAGGGGGGTTCCGCCGACCTGTCCCAGTACGCGGGCAAGGCCGTCCTCATCGTGAACGTGGCCTCCAAGTGCGGGCTGACCCCGCAGTACGCCGGCCTTGAGAAGCTCCACGAGCGCTACGCCGGCCAGGGCTTCACCGTCCTCGGCGTGCCCTGCAACCAGTTCCTCGGCCAGGAGCCCGGCAGCTCCGAGGAGATCGCCGAGTTCTGCTCCGCGACCTACGGCGTGACCTTCCCGATGACCGAGAAGGTCGACGTGAACGGGGACGCGCGGCACGGGCTGTACGAGCGTCTGGTGGGCACCGCCGACGCCGAGGGGCACTCCGGTGACATCCGCTGGAACTTCGAGAAGTTCCTGATCGGGCGGGACGGCACGGTCGTCGGCCGCTTCTCGCCGCAGACCGAGCCGGAGTCGGCCGAGCTGGTCTCCGCCGTGGAGAAGGCCATCGGCTGACTCTCGCGGCTCCACCGTTGACCTTGCCCCTGGGGCAAGGGGGAGCGTCCCTGTCACCGGGCGGAAGGCGCCCGGTGACGGAGGATGACAGGGTGGACAAGGACCTGCTCACCATCGGCGCGTTCGCCTCGCGGGCGCGGCTCTCGGCGAAGGCCCTTCGGCTGTACGACCGGCTGGGGCTGCTGACCCCGGCGTACGTCGACGAGGTCAGCGGCTACCGGTACTACCGGGCCGAGCAGACCGAACGGGCCCGGCTCGTCGCGCTGCTGCGCCAGCTCGACATGCCGCTGGCGCGGATCGCGGACGTGGTGGAGGCGCGCGGCACGGAAGCGGCCTCGCTGCTCGCCGCGTACTGGGACGGTGCCGAGGCCCGCTTCGCCTCGCAGCGGGCGCTCGCCGACTACCTCCGTGGACGTCTTTCCGGGAGGAGTTCCGAGATGTACGAGAAGTTCGTCGTCGAGACCGCCGAGGTGCCCGAGCAGGCCGTGCTGACCGAGAAACGGCACGTCCTGGCGCCCGAGCTGCCGGTGTGGATCCCCGCCTCGCTGGGCCGGCTGGAGGAAGGCGCCCGGGAGGCCGGGGGCATCACGGGGCCGCCGTTCGTCGTCTATCACGCCGAGGTCGGCGTGGAGAGCGACGGTCCGGCGGAGACGTGCGTGCCGGTGATCGACGAGGCCGCGGCACGGGCCTGGGCCGAGCGGCAGGGCCGGGCCACCGGGGCCGGAGTGCGGGTCGAGCCGGCCCGGCGCATCGCGTTCGTCCGCATCAGCAAGGCGCAGGTCGCCCACCCGCAGATCCTGGCCGCGTTCGAGGCGGTCGAGAGCTGGGTCACCGACCGGGGGCTGTCCGTCGACGGCCCGTGCCGGGAGATCTACTTCGCCGACTGGGACGCGGCGGGGCCGGAGGACCTGGTGTGCGACGTGGCGTTCCCGGTGAGGTGACCTGAAGGGACCGCGTCGAGGTGGGCGGGGCGCGCACTTTCGTGTGATGCCGCGCCCATCTCGCCCGGTGCAGCGCCCACCTTCGTGTGACATTGCGGGCACCGCACCCGGGAGACGTGTACGAGTGGGTGTTTCGGTGGTCTCGTCCCCTCTCGGGAGTTCGCTGTGCCTTCTGTCGCTTCCTCGGTCCATGTTCTCGTCCCGGTGCCGAAAGGCGTGGCATCCACGGAAGTGGCGGAGCACCGGCTCTCGTGGGAGGGCTACGGGTACACCGCGCGGGTCGCCCGCCACGGCCCCCCCGTCACGGAGCCGCTGCTCGTGCTCGGCGGGTCGGACCAGACGCGGTACTCGTGGATGCGGCACGAGCGGTGGCTCGGGGAACTCGGGACCGTCGTCACCGTGGATCTGCCCGGGTTCGGGGACGCGGACTTCCTGCCCGCCGAGCACGGGATCGACTTCCTGGCCGAGTGCGCGGGCCACATGCTGCGCCGGCTCGGGCTCGGCCCGGTCAACCTGTACGCGGGGTGCTACGGCGGGGCGGTCGGGCTCCGGCTCGCCCAGCGGTATCCGGAACTGCTGCGCCGGGTCGCCGTGCAGGGGATGTCGGACCATATTCCGGACTGGTTCGCCGAGGCGCTCGTGGGCTGGGTCCGGCTTCTGGAACAGGGACGCGTCGAGGAGACCGCCGAGGAGTTCGTACGGTGCTTCGTACCGCCGCCCGGCGACCGCACCGTACGCAAGCACGCCGCGCTGACCCGGCTCATGTACCAGCAGTTCGCGGCGCAGACCCCGCGCGATGTCACCGTCACGGTCGAGCGGAACCGGCGGCTGCTGGCCCACGAGTGGTACCGGCGGGCGCCCGTCCCCGCGGTCCCGTATCTCGTGTTCACCGGCGAGCACGACACGCTGACCACGCCCGGCATGGTCCGCTCGGTGGCGGCGGACCTGCCGGGCGCGTGGTTCACCACGATCGCGGAGTGCGGCCATCTGGCCCATCTCCAGCGGCCCCAGGACTTCTGCGATCTGCTCGTCCGCTTCTTCCGCGACGGACGGCCGCAGGACGCGGGCCTGTCCTACTGCGGGCCCTTCGAGCGGTACTAGTGCACCGACAGGCAACGTTCGCGCGACGGGGTGAACGTCGCCTGCCGGGGCACTGGAGCCGTCGCGGAGGGGTCAGCGCAGCTCCTCCGGGCACGGTGTCCCCCGCGGGAGCTGGTACGGCGCCGCGAGCCGGTAGGTGCCCGGCTTCGGGGCGAGCAGCTCCGTCCAGATGTCTCCCGCCGCGGTCTCCTCCGTCGGCGTCAGGCAGCCGTTGAGGTTCTCGTACGTCTTCGGGGCGTCGTCCGTGCGGCGCTTCGACGCCTTCGTCTCCTGGGGCGCCTTCAGGCTCTTGCCGTCCTCGTCGACGATGCTCAGCCACGGCGAGTACGGGATGCGGATGAGGATGCGGCCCGCTTCCTTCACCTCGATGGTCATCTCGCCCTGCTCGGCCAGGTCGACCACGGCGTGCGGCTCGGCGAGCGGAGTGGGGTCGGTGACGGTGAAGAGCTGCCAGTTGGCGTCGCCCCAGATCTGCCGCAGATACGGCATGCCCCGCTGGACGAGCTCGCGTTCGCGCTGGCCGCCGTCGCCGTCCGGTTCGCCCTTGGGCAGCACGACGTAGTGGATGGCCCAGCGCTGGAGCCACTCGTGGTAGTTCGCGGAGTTGAGCGTGTCGTCGTAGAAGAGCGGGTTGCGCTCCATGTCGGCCTGACGGTTCCAGCCGCGGGCGAGGTTCACGTAGGGGGCGAGGGCGGAGGCCTCGCGGTGCGAGCGGGCCGGGACCACCTCGACGCGGCCCTTCTCGGCGTCCGCGAGCTGGAGCTGGTTGACGAGCGGGGCCAGCTCGCGCGCCCAGGAAGCCGCCGGGGTCGTGTGCACGATGTCGTCGACCGTCTTGAAGCCGATCCAGCCGGTGAACACGGTGAGGGCGATGACGGTGGTGTACCACTTCCGTGACTTCGGCACGGTGAAGGGCAGCGCGGCGACCAGGGCGACTCCCGCGAACAGCATCGCGAGGCGCGTGATGTTCGAGCCGATCTGGGAGCTGATCAGCCAGACGAGGAGCACCGCGAGGCCGTACACCGCCGCCGTGATCCGTACCGTCGTCCACTCCTTGGGCACCACGTAGTAGACCGAGGCGGCGGACGCGAACGGCAGGATGACCGAGAAGAACGTCATCGGCTGGGTGCCCGAGAAGGGGAACAGCAGGGCCGAGAGCCCGACCACGACCGTCGGGGCGATACCGAGCGCGTAGGCACCGGGACGGCGCCTCTGGAGGAACATGGCCGCGGCCAGCAGGCCCACGAACAGTCCGGCGACCGGCGAGGCGGCCGTCGCGAGCGCGGCCAGCGGCGCCGCGCACAGGGCCTTCGCCCAGCGTTTGTAGCGCCAGCGGTGGGGCCAGCAGAAGACGACGGCGACCGCGCCGAGCGCGAACGCCGTGCCGAGGCCGTACGTCACCCGGCCCGAGATGGCGTTGCAGACCAGCGCGAAGACACCCGCGAGCGAGGTGGCGATCGGGTTCCGGACGACCCGGCTGCGCAGGAGGATCAGCGTCAGCAGGCCGGCCGAGACCGTCCCGGCGATCATCATCGTCGTCCGGACGCCGAGCACCGACATCAGGTACGGCGACACCACGCTGTAGGAGACCGGGTGCATTCCGCCGTACCAGGCGAGGTTGTACGCCGAGTCCGGGTGCCGGCCGACGAACTCCGCCCACGCGTCCTGCGCCGCGAGGTCACCACCACTGTTCGCGAACGTGAAGAACCACACAATGTGGAGCACGCCGGCGAAGGCGGTGAGGAGGAGGACGGGGTAACGGCGGAGAAGGCCGAGCGCCGCGGCTCCGGCCGTCGCGGCCTTCCCCGCCGACTCGGTCCCGCCGGTTTCCCCGGGCTCCCCGGCGGCGCCACCGGCCGGGTCCGCGGCTGCGCCCGCGCTCACGCCCGGGTCCGCGACTGTGTCCGTGCTCGCGCCCGTACCCGCGCTGGCGCCTGCGCCTGCGCCTGTGTCCGCGACTACGTCACGGACCACCTCGCGCGTGCCGGCGCGCAGCGGTATTCGCGGGCCCGTTCCCTGGCCCGCATCGGCGTCGTCGGCGTGTGTCGGCTCCGCTGTCGCCACTGCAAGGTTCTCCCCGTGTCCCGTTTGGTCCGTTCTGGGCCGGGACCCGCGGCTCGCGAGCAGCCCCGATTAGCGCGACGCTAGCACGCACTCCGCCGGACAGCCCCCGAGTGGGGCACCGTCCGGCGGAGTGCGGGTGCGGGTGCCGCTCCCCGCCGTACGTCACCGATGTGTGCGCGCGTACGTCACCGGTGTGCGTGTCCGCTCAGCCGACGCGGGTCACCTTCGCGCCGAAGCCGGGCTCGGCGAGGTCCGACTGGAGCGCGACGGGGATCCGCACGGCCTCGCTGGAACCGTCGCCGACCCTCAGCTCGCCGACGACCGTGCCCGCCTCGCCGGTGTGCGGGACGGCCGACTTGCCCTGGCCGATGCTCAGCTCGGTCTTCAGGCCGGGCCACCCGACCGCGGTCATGTTCTTGGTGGCGACGACCGGGGTCCGGCCGCCGAGCTGGTCGTCCACGTAGCCGACGACCTGGCCCTTCTTCACCACCGTGGCGGTGATCAGGCTCTTCTGGACCTTGTCGATCAGTTTCTGGCTGTTCGTGATCGCCAGCTGGAGGCTGTCCCAGAGCTTGCCGGTGCCGGCGTTCTGGTTCATCACCGCGCCGTAGATCGTCTGCGTCTTGCCGTCCACGACCTTGGTCGCGGCCCACACCAGGTTGCCGCCCGCGGGCGTCGACGAACCGGTCTTCAGGCCGATCACGCCGACCTGCTTCACCAGCAGGTCGTTGTTGTTGTAGATCGTGCCGGGCAGCCCCGGGATGTCCGCCTTGGCCATCCCGACGATGCCGCGGAACACGTCGTTCTTCATGACCCGCTTGGCCAGCTTGATCTGGTCGGTGGCCGTGCTGACCGTCGTCTTCTGCAGACCGCTCGGGTCCGTGTACGTCGTGTTCGTCATGCCGAGATCCTTGGCCGCGGCGTTCATCTTGGCGACGAAGCTCTTGGCGTCGGAGTCCCAGCGGCTCAGCAGCCGCGCCACGTTGTTGCTCGAGGGGATCATCAGCATCTGGAGCATCTGGCGCTCGGTGAACTGCTGGCCCTTCGTCATCGGCGCCTTCGACTCGTCCGGCAGCTTCGACTCGTCCTCGGCCTGCTGGTCGACGGTGATCTTCTCGCCGTCCTCGTTCCCCTTGAGCGGGTGCTCCTGGAGGATCACGTACGCCGTCATGATCTTGGCGACGCTCGCGACGGGGGCGGGGGTCTGCTTGCCGTCGGTACCGAGACTGCCCACGCCGTCCACCTCGATCGCGGACTGGCCCTGACCGGGCCAGGGCAGGTCGAGGGTGCCGCCGCCGAAGGTGTACGTGCTGTCGGCGCTGAGCGTGAGAGCCGGGGCCGGCAGCGGGCGGAAGGCCTGCGCGACTGCAAAGATCACCACGAGCAGCAGAACCAGCGGCGTCCAGATCTTGACCCGCCGTACGAGGGTGCGGACCGGGGTCTGCGGCGGCGGCGGAGTGTTCGTCAGCTCGGCGAGCAGGTCCAGCGGGGGCTTCGGCGGAAGCGGGAGCTGGGTGGTGCGCTCGGGGCCGACCTGCGGAATGGCAGCGGTGGCCGCCGCGGGCTTGTCGGCGAACTTGGGCGCGGGGGCGGGGGCAGGCGCGGACGCGGTCCGCTCGGACTTCGCGGCCCACTCGGGCTTCGCGGTCCGCTCGGGCTTCGCGGAGGGCTCGGGCTTCGCGGAGGGCTCGGGCTTCGCGGAGGGCTCGGGCTTCGCGGAGGGCTCGGGCTTCGCGGAAGGCTCGGGCTTCGCGGAAGGCTCGGGCTTCGTGGAAGGCTCGGGCGTCGGCTTCGGGCGCGCCGGAGGGGCGAAGTCGTCGAGCCGGTTGAGGGGGACGAACTTGCTGGTGCGCACGGGGGCACCGGCGGGCTTGGCGCCGGGCTCGTCGGTGGGCTGCTCGGCGGGCTTGTCGGCGGCCTTGTCCGCGGGGGTGTCCGTCGGTCCGGCAGCGGGCTTCCCGTCGGCCGGCTTCCGGGTGGCGCCGCCCAGCTTGAGCATGGTGGTGGGCTGATCCACGGCCGGGCGTCGCGGGGTCTTGAAGACGGCGGTGGGCTGATCGACGGGGGGCTCGGGGGTGGGGGCCTCGCCGGCCTCCGTGTCCGAGGGCTCGTCGGAGGAGTCGCTGTCGCCGTCGAGCCCGCCCTCGGGCGCGTCCGAGGGCTCGTCCTCGGGTTCGGCGTCGCTGCCGCTCCCGGGCTCGTCCTTGGAGGCGGACGCGGGCTCGTCGTCGTCCGCCTGGTCCGCCTGGTCCGCCTGGTCCGCCTGGTCCGCGGAAGTCTCGTCGGAGGCGGCTTCCGGCTCCTGGTCGGACTCGGGCTCCTGATCGGACTCGGGCTTCTTGCCGGTGTCGATATCGATGTCGAGGTCAGGGCCGAGGTCGGCGGCGGGTTCGGCGGCCTCCTCGTCCGTGCCGGACGCCACGTCGGACGCCGCGGGCTCGCCCGGCTCCTCGGCGAGCTCCGCCTCGGCGTCGGCGTCGGTGTCGGTGTCGGTGTCGGTGTCGTCACCCTCGACGGCGTCGGCCGGCTCCGTGTCGTCCGTGTCCGCGTCGCTCTCGCCGGCGTCGGCGTCAGCGGCTTCGGCGTCGTTCACGGCGTCGTCGCCGCCCGTGGGGCCGTCATCGTCCGCGGGCTCGTCGCCACTCCCGGAGCCGGCCCCGGTCGCGTCCGCCGGAGCGGGCTCGTCCGGTCCGGCGACCCACGCGGCCACCGCCGCGCGCAGCCGGGTGTCACCCTCGGCGTTCTTGCCCCCGGCCTCGCCCTCGCCGCCCGCGGACTCGGAGACACGCTCCGGTTCCGTCGTGCGGGCCTTCTCGGCCGAGAACGCCTTCGTGGAGAACACCGCCGTCGCCTGATCCACCCGTACCGTGGCGGCCCTCTCGCGGGCCATCGCCATCCGGGGGTCGGCCGGAGCCGAGCTCTGGGTCGACGTCGACGCCGGAGCGCCCGACCGCGCCGGACTCGGAACCGACGCCGGGGTCACCGGCGTCGCTTCTGCCGACGACGCCGACGACTCGTGCTGCTTCGACCTGTCGGGGGACTCGCCCGCCACCGATGCCTCCTCCATGCGGCGCGCGCCCGCCGCGCGCCGAAAACGAACCGTCAAACCCTTGAACCGCCGCCCGGACACCGCTGCCCGAACCATGTACCAGTGTCCTGTGCGAGGGCTCGACTCTTGCGGTAGACGAGAACGACATACCTGCCGGTTCCCTCATATTCCGGTCACGCGCTCTCGACAGACCAATGTGAGAGGGGTCACCCTGTCATTCATCCACGCGGGGAGGCATGGATGGGCAAGAGCCGCAGAACAATTCCGGAGGAGCTTCTGCTGCTGGCGTTGGACCCGACCACGGGTACCACCGCGCAGCCGCAGTCGCTCGACCTCGGTCTGGCCGGAGCACAGCTAGTGGAGCTGGCGCTGGCCGGACGGATAGCCCCAGACGGGGATCGTATCGCCGTGGTGGTGCCACGGCCGACCGGAGATCCAACACTGGACTGTGCGTTGGAACTCCTTCGGCGGCGCGGGGCACCCGTACGCGCGGTCAACTGGATCGGCGGACCCCGCCTGGGGCTCCGCCAGACCTACCTCTCGCATCTGGAGAGGTGCGGCATGGTCCATGCCGTGGCCGGCCAGATGTGCGGGGTGCTTCCGACGACTCGCTACCAAGCGACGGACACGGATATCAGCCGGGAGATCCGAACCCGGCTGGACAACGCGATCCGCACCGGCGTACCGCCGGACCCGCGGACCGCGGCGCTCGCCGCGCTGGCCCACGCGGTCGGTCTCGGCAAGCACCTGTATCCGGGGAACGAGGGACGTTCGTCCCGCTCCCGGCTGCGGGACCTGATCAGGCACGACCCCATGGGCGGCCTCGTGGCGCACGCCGTGATGGACGTTCAGAGCGGTGTGGCGGCACAGCCGCGCCGCAACCCGGCACCGGCAGGCCGCCCGGCCACCGCCGGCGTCAGGTCCGCACCGGAAACCGCACGCGGTGTTCCGATGCAACCGCGCCATGGCTCGATGGCGCGCGCCGTGGCGCACTGAACCACGGGCCCACGCGGCCCGTGTCACGCACCGTCGGCAACACTCGCACCGCCAGCACCGCCGCAAGACACCAGCGCCGCACCGCAGTCCCCATGATCCGGTTCGGGAGCCGCAGGCTCGCGCGGGGTGGCTGGGACCGTACGTCCGGACGACGACACGGTCCCAGCCACCCCGCGCGACCGCATCCGAGGATGCGTCCCCTCCCTGAGGGAGCCGGGCGCACCCGGGCGGCAGGCCGGGAATGACCACGCGTCGGCGGCGATCTTCCTTATGTCCCAGGGGAGTTCGCGGGGTCCGCGCCGACGGTGACGGCGACGGCGGTGACGGTGACGGCGGTGACGGCGGTGACGACGACAACCGCGGTGACGACGACGGCGTACGGCCGCGTATACACGCCGAATCTGCGAACTTGCGCCCACCAGGCGCATATACGCCGTTTCCCAGCGGTAGAAAGCACCTTGGTGGCAATCTGCTCAACAGCAGATACGCAAAGTACAGGCCCGCAGCCGGAGGTGCACGTCCCGTGGCGTCAAGTGTCAATCCCACCGTCCGGCGGCGCCGGCTGGGCCAGGAGCTTCGGCGGCTCCGCGAGCTCAAGGGCATGACGGCCGAAGAGGTCGCCGAGCGCCTGCTGGTGTCACAGTCGAAGATCAGCCGGCTGGAGAACGGCCGGCGCAGTATCAGCCAGCGCGACGTCCGCGATCTGTGCGGGGTCTACGAGGTCGAGGACCACCGGATCGTCGACTCGCTGATGCAGATGGCCAAGGACTCGCGCCAGCAGGGCTGGTGGCACTCCTTCGGCGACATCCCGTACAGCGTCTACATCGGTCTGGAGACCGACGCCGCGAGCCTGCGCGTGTACGACCCCCAGGTCGTCCCGGGCCTGTTGCAGACCCGGCAGTACGCCGAGGCGCTGATCGCGGGGGCGCTGCCGGAGACCGCGCCCGTCGACATCGACAAGCGCGTCCAGGTGCGGATGAAGCGGCAGGAACGAATCTCCGCCCCCGACAACCCGCTGCGCCTGTGGACCGTCCTCGACGAGTCCGCCCTGCGCCGCGCCGTCGGCAACCGCTCGCTGATGCGCGAGCAGCTCGAATACCTCGTCGAGCAGTCCCAGCTTCCGCACGTCACCGTGCAGGTGATCCCCTTCGACATGGGCGCGCACCCGGGCCTCAACGGCCAGTACGCGATCCTGGAGTTCCCCGACGCGGCCGACTCCAGCGTCGTCTACATCGAGGGCGTGACGAGCGACCTGTACCTGGAGAAGGCGAACGACGTCCAGAAGTACAGCGTGATGTACGAGCACCTGCGAGCCCAGGCCCTGAACGTGGAGCAGTCGCGCCAGTTCATCGCGGACATCGCGAAGGAGTACGCGCGCTGATCGGCACGGGGGCGGCCTCGAAGGGCGCCCCCGCCGATGAGTGGCCGGACCCTACACTGTCGCCGCACCAACGGGGAAGACCCCCATGGAATATGCCATCCAGTCGAGTGAATAGTCGCTTCGCCAGCCGATGTTGGCGAGTAGCGTCGATCACGCCATCGAGCAACAACGTTGGCGCAATCCGGACCGCGGGTCTCCTGACGGATCCACGGTCCGGTGGCAATGCGCCAATGGCTTCGTGGCGGCAACTCATCGACGAACGACAGCTTTCTGGAGCGATCATGGCAATTCAGCAGGGCGCCCTCGACACCTGGACCAAGTCTTCCTACTCCACCGGCAACGGCGCCTGCGTCGAGGTCAAGTCCCCTGTCCTCTCGGCGATGGCCGTCCGGGACTCCAAGGTTCCCGCCGGCCCCACGCTCGCCTTTCCCGCGGATGCCTGGAACGCCTTCGTCACCGAGGTGAGTCACGGAGCGTCCAGCCTCGTCTGACCCACATGGACGGGACAATTTCATACGCTCCACCGACAGAGCCCTCTCGACCGGCCCGCCGTCCTGGCCGAGGGGGCTCGGCCCTCTCTTTTTCGGGGCTCGGTTCGCCTCCGGGGCGCTGAAGCCGGTGTCCCTTCGGCCCACTCGCCGAAGGGCACCCTTCTTCAGCGCAGGCGGTCCACGTAGGTGTCCGTCCCCGGCACCGTGGGGATGAATGGGGCCACCAACTCCACACGCCCCAGGCCCGATTCGGCCACGGCCTCGTCCAGGCCCGTGAAGTGCGCCTCCCAGCAGTCGCGCGGATCCGCCTGGAGGAACCACAGCAGGGTGAGCCGGGTGTCCACGCCCTCGACCTGCTTGACATAGGTCATGCGGTCGCCGGGGAGCGGGGTCGGCCGGAAGACGGTGACGAGGGCGGCGGGTGAGCCCGCCAGCCGCCCGGGGAGATGGCGGGAGCGCAGCCACTCCAGCAACTCGGCTCGCCGGTCGGCGGATTCGGCGTCGACGACCTCGACCACGAGACCGGCGTAGGGGTGGTCGAGGGCGTGGAAGTCGCGGGGGCCCGCGGCGCCGTCGCGGTAGACGGTGGCCTCGTGGTCCTGGAAGGCCGTGAAGACGTGCGTACGGTCCTGGTAGACGCGGCCGTCGCGGTTCAGCCGCCTGTTGATGCCGACGGTCCACTTCATGTGGTCGTCGTAGCGGCCGTCGGTGACCCAGTAGGTGGAGATGTAGCAGCCCGCGGTGACCGGCTGGGCGACCGCCGACTTCTCCGGGTAGCGCAGCAGCTGGAGGTCACGGGTGGCCACCCAGCGGCGTCCGGCGTACATCCAGGGCATGGCCATCGCGCCCGCGTAGTAGTGATCGTCCTCGTACCAGCGGTTGTAGGCGTACTCGTGGCCCGGGTGCGGTTCGACCAGGGTGATCAGGGCGTGGCCCGGGTGGACGCCGTACGGGCCGAGGGCGGCCAGTTCCGCGTAGGTCTCGCTGCGGGTCTCCTCCGGCATGACGAACCCCTTCCTCGGTGGAACGTGCGCGGGACTTCCTTCCTCCGCCGGACGCCCATACTCTGACGCCCCGTCAGGCAATGCGCCAGAGTCGCGTCGGGGCCAGTGCGCCGGACGGGGCGCGCCACGGGCGGACCGGGCCACGAGATGAGGGAGGCCGCAGATGTCACTGCTCGCGGGGAAGACGGTCGTCGTGTCGGGTGTCGGAGCCGGGCTCGGTCATCAGGTCGCGGCCGCCGTGGTGCGTGACGGCGGCAACGCCGTCCTCGGGGCGCGCACGGAGGCGAATCTCGCCAAGGCGGCGGCCGAACTGGACCCGGACGGCACGCACACGGCGTTCCGCGCGACGGACATCACCGACGAGGGGCAGTGCGACGCCCTCGCGGCACTCGCGGCCGAACGCTTCGGGCGGATCGACGCGGTGGTCCATGTCGCCGCCTGGGACAGCTACTTCGGCGGCCTGGAGGACGCCGACTTCGCGACCTGGCAGTCGGTCATCGATGTGAACCTGCTCGGCACGCTGCGGATGACCCGCGCGTGCCTCCCCGCACTGAAGGAGCGTGGCGGCTCCGTCGTCATCGTCGGGACGCAGTCGTCGGTCGCCGCGCCGAGCCAGGTGCGACAGGCGGCGTACGCGGCCTCGAAGGGCGCTCTGACGAGCGCGATGTACTCCCTGGCGCGGGAGCTCGGCCCGCACCGGATACGGGTCAACACCGTGCTGCCCGGCTGGATGTGGGGCCCGCCGGTCGAGGCGTACGTGCAGTTCACGGCGTACACCGAGCAGGTGCCCGAGGCGGACGTCCTGAAGCGGCTCACCGAGCGGATGGCCCTGCCCGAGCTGGCCACGGACGGGGACGTCGCCGACGCCGCGGTGTTCCTGGCGTCCGACCGGGCGCGGGCGATCACGGGCCAGTCCCTGCTCGTGAACGCGGGCGAACTCATGCGGTAGTCGATCCGGCCGGCGGCTCCTCTCGCAGGCGCACGGGACCCGCATCCCGTACGGCTGTCGACTTGTCATTGCTGCTGTGGGTCTGACGAAGTGCCCGCTCATGGTGTGGTCCACGTCACGAGCACGACAACAGCCCGGTGGGTAAAGTAGAGGCAAAATCGTTCTGCTTTCTGATCTGTGTTCATATCTGTGACCGCGCGAGGTCTTGACCGGCCGGTCGAACCAGCGGTTCAATCCCCAAGTCCCCGCTCCCGCACGGGGGCGCCGCCCTCCCCCGAGCAGGGGGGAACCACGCGTACTGGCGAAGTGCCGTCCGGTATCTGCAAGTTCACAAGGCGGACCCCTGGAGGGGGCACATGAACGGTCTCGACTGGGCCGTCCTGGTCGCGTACTTCGGCGTGATGACCGCGATCGGTGTCTGGTCCC
This sequence comes from Streptomyces sp. NBC_00386, assembly GCF_036063235.1. Taxonomy (NCBI): domain Bacteria; kingdom Bacillati; phylum Actinomycetota; class Actinomycetes; order Kitasatosporales; family Streptomycetaceae; genus Streptomyces; species Streptomyces sp. NBC_00386. Next base: position 5,471,192 of record NZ_CP107950.1, on the reverse strand, counting down.
ACAAGCGTGTGGACGATGTCAGCGACTTCTTCACCGCGGGCGGCAAGATGCCGTGGTGGCTGTCCGGCATCTCGCACCACATGTCGGGCTACAGCGCGGTGATGTTCACCGGCTACGCCGGCATCGCGTACACCTACGGCATCACCTCGTACGTCACCTGGGCGCTGCCCATCGCCATCGGCGTGGCCATCGGCGCCAAGGCCTTCGCGCCCCGGCTCAACCGGCTGCGCTCACGGCTGCACGTCGCCTCACCGCTCGAATACCTCAAGGACCGCTACAACGTGCCGACGCAGCAGGCGCTGGCCTGGTCCGGCATCCTGCTGAAGATCGTGGACGTCGGCGCGAAGTGGGCGGCCATCGCCACCCTGCTCAGCGTCTTCACCGGCGTCACGCTCACCCAGGGCATCATCATCACCGGCGGCATCACGGCCGTGTACTGCACGATCGGCGGGCTGTGGGCCGACGCGCTGACCGAACTCGGCCAGTTCATCATCCAGTTGATGGCCGGTCTGGCGATGCTGGTCATCGCGCTGAACAAGATCTCCGACCAGGGCGGTCTCTCCAAGGCGCTGGACTCGCCGAAGCTGCACGGTCACGCGAACGGGTTCGCGGGCCCGTACCTGACGGTGTTCTTCATCGCGTACCTGTTCATCAAGCTGTTCGAGTACAACGGCGGCATGTGGAACCAGGCCCAGCGCTACATGGCCACGGGCAGCGCCAAGCAGGCCACGCGCTCCGCGTTCCTGTCCGCCGGGCTCTGGTTCGTGTGGCCGGTCATCCTGTTCATCCCCATGTGGCTCTCGCCGCTGCTCGTCACGGCGCAGAAGCCGGACGGCTCGGACGCGTACGGCCTGATGGCCGACCAGCTGCTGCCGCACGGGCTGCTGGGCCTGGTCGTGGTCGGGTTCTTCTCGCACACGATGGCCATGTGCTCCTCGGACGCGAACGCCATCGCGGCCGTGTTCACCCGGGACGTGGCGCCGGTGCTCTCCAAGGCCGCGCGCTCCTGGGACACCCGTGCCGGGCTCATCGCGGGCCGTGTCACCACCGTCGCCTTCCTCGGCTTCTCCATGGCGGTGGCCACCCAGGTCAACTCCCCCACGTTCAAGGACATCATCACCGTCGTCATCAAGTGGGTGGCGGGGCTCATGGGACCGATCGCGATCCCGTTCATCCTGGGTCTGCTGCGGCCGTTCCGTAAGTCCGGCCCGACGGCGGCGCTGACCAGCTGGGCCTGCGGTCTGCTCGCCTTCTTCTTCGTCAACTACAACCTGGACTTCTCCCAGCGCACGGACGTGAAGCTGGAGTACCAGGTCTCCGTGCCGATGGTCATCTCGCTCGTCCTGTACATCCTCATCGGCTTCCTGAAGCCCGAGGACACCCCGGAGCGGGACGCCCTCATCGAGATCATCAACACGGACGACGACGGATCGGCCGCCGCGGCGATCCCGGCACCGGCGGGTGCGCCGGACGGGGTGGTGGGCACGCCCGTGAAGGACTAGTGCCCCGACCGGAACCGGGGCCCGTCGTGTCTCCGGCTCAGGCGCGGGGGTAGCGGGCGAGCCAGCCCGGGGACGATCCGGCGGGCCCGTGCAGCGCGGGCCCCTGGGTCATCTCCATCGCGAAGTCGTCCGCGAGGACCAGCACCGTGGGACGGCCCTCCAGTTCGGCCAGCCAGGCCGGCGGGAGGGCCGTCTCGCCGTGCAGGGCGCCCAGCAGACCTCCCGCGAGGGCGCCGGTGACGGCGGAGGGCCCGCCGTGGTTCACCGAGAGGCACAGACCGTGCCGGACGTCCTCGCCGACGAGCACGCAGTACACCGCGGCGGCGAGCGGCCCCTCGGCAATGCCGCTCACGGCGAGCTCCTGGACCCGCTCAGGTGAGGGCATGCCCTGCCGTACGGCGCCCAGGGCGTGCTGAAGCGCGGCGGCGACCGGCTGGTGCCCGGGCCGGGCCGCGAGCAGCGCGAGGGCCTGCTGCACGGCCGCGTCGGGGTTCTCGCCGCGGGCGAGCGCGTGCACGATCACGGCGTACGCGCCCGCCGTCAGGTACGCCGAGGGGTGGCCGTGCGTCTGGGCGGCGCACTCGACGGCGAGCTGCATCACGAGCTGCGGCTCCCAGCCGACGAGCAGCCCGAAGGGCGCGGAACGGGCGGCGGCCTCGGGACCCTGCTCGCCGGGGTTCTTGGGCGCGTCCAGCGTCCCCATGATGTCGTCGGCGAGGCCGAGCAGGCAGGCCGTGGCGGGGTCGCGGCGGGCGTAGAGCCACTCCTCGCGGGCCAGCCAGCCGTCGTCCTTGCGGCGTTCGTCAGGCCCCCAGTCGCTCTGGGTGGCCGCCCAGCGGCGGTAGGCGCGGTGCACGTCGGAGGGCGGATGCCAGGCGCCTGTGTCGCGGCGCACCTGGGCGCGGATGAGCCCGTCGACGCCGAACAGGGCGAGCTGGGTGAGATGGGTGACGGCGCCGCGCCGCCCGTACGCGGGGGCCGGTCCGACGAGGCCCTCCGCGCCGTGGGTCTCCCGGATCCTCTCCAGCGAGAGCCCGTCGACCGGGGCGCCCAGCGCGTCGCCGACGGCCGTGCCCAGAAGCGTCCCGCGGACCCGGCTCCGGAAGTCCTGCTGCTCCCCGCGGCCCCAGACGGCTGTCGCACCCACCGAGACCTCCTGAGGCACTGTCCGTACGCACGTCCGACAGGGCAGCACTGTAATCGAACGGGAACGGTCGGCTGAGGCCCCGGATCCAGAAAGGGGATGTGCTTCCGGTGTCCCCGAATGATCGGGTCCGGGCGGTCTTCGGGAGAAGGCCGGTCGGGTCCAGGCGGTCTTCGGGAGAAGGCGCGGGCTTCGGCCCGCCCGCCGTCAGTGCGTGTAGCGCGCCCGGATCGCGTCGCGGGCCGCGGTGACCGCCGTGAGGCGCGGGGTGAGGCGGGAGGGATCGGCGCCGGGGCCGGCGAGGAGTTCGGTGAGGATGTCCGCGAGCTCGGCCAGATCGTCCCATTCGTGTTCCATGGCCAGGGCCTCGGCCAGCCCCCGGTCGGCGTCGGCCCAGTCCCCGAGGGCCCAGCCGATGATGCACCGGCCCGACCGGCGGGTGAACTCGTCCGGGGCGTCCGTGTCCAGGAGCCGTTCCAGCTCACGCCACCAGGGTTCCGCGGCCGCCCTGCCCCGGGACCGCGTTTCGGTCATCGCCAGCTGGAACGTGCCGGGCAGCGGTTCCTCGGCACGGAGCCGTTCCGCGAGGTGTCGGGCCCGCGCCCACTCCCCGGTGTGCCGGAGGACCTCGACGCGCACGTAGTCGAGGTCGAGATCGAGCGGGTCGTCCGGGCCCGGCTCAGGGCCCGCCTCGGACAGCCGGGCCATCGCCTCGTCCCGCCGGCCGCAGTGGATCAGCGTCTCCACGATCCTGCAGCGCGCCTTGTCCCCGTCCGAGCCCAGGGCGATCAGCCGTTCCCAGTCGGCGAGGGCCCGCTCGGTCCGTCCGGTCGCCAGGAACACCTGGGCCCGCTTCTCGTAGGCGAACGCGTAGTCCGGGCCGTCGGCCAGGGCCCGGTCGAGCCAGGTCAGCGCCTCCTCGTAGTCCTTCAGGTCACGGTAGGTCGCTCCCAGGCAGCCGAGCGCCGAGGCGTTGCCGGGGTCCCGGTCGAGGACGTGCCGGAAGACGGTGATCGCCTCCTGGTGCCTCTTCTCGAGCCGGAACACGTTGCCCAGTTCGACCTCGATCCAGTCGGCGTCCGGACTCGCCGCGAGCGCGCGCCGCAGATCCTCGGTCGCGCCGGACAGGTCCTCAAGACCCCACTTCACCCGGGCCCGCATCACCAGGGCCCAGGAGTAGTCCGGCTCCAGCGCGACGGCGCGGTCGAGATCGGCCAGTGCCCGCGCGCTGTCGCCGAGCTCGTGGTGCGACACCCCGCGGCCCGCCAGGGGCGAGGCGTAGTCGGCCTTGAGGCCGACGGCCCGGCCGAGTTCGGCGACGGCCTCCTCGAAACGGCCGGCGAGCCGGTAGGTGTCACCCCGTTCCGACGCGACCCAGGCGGAGTCCGGCTCCAGGCGGGCGGCCCGGTCCAGATCGGCGAACGCCTTGTCCCATGCGTCCGTGTCACGGTGCAGCCGGGCGCTGCGGACGAGCGCCCAGACGTGGGTCCCGTCCATGCCCAGCGCACGGTCGAAGTCGGCGCGCGCCGCCTCGCACTGATCGAGGGCGTGCCGGCACACCGCTCGGGAGGCCAGCGAGTCGACGGCCGTCGGGTCGAGGGCGACGGCCCGGTCGAAGTCGGCCACCGCCTCCTCGAAGCGGCCCGCCAGGCGGTGTGTCTCCGCCCGCTCCGCGATGATCCACCCCGTGCCCGGCCTCAGTTCGTCCGCGCGGTCGAAGGCGGCCAGCGCCGCGGTGAAGTCACCCCGCAACTGGTGGGTGAACCCACGGCCGTAGTGCACCCGCGCCTCGTCCGGATCGATCTCGACCGCCCGGTCGTACTCGGCCAGGGCCCGCTCGTACTCCCCGGCGTTGCGCAGTTCCCTGGCCCGCACCCCGTGTGCCAGGGCGCGGCCGGCGCCGTGCAGCGCGGGGCGGGCCAGCAGCAGGCCCATGGCCGCGGCCACCCCGTCCTCGTCGTCCGCCAGCGCCCCGGTCAGTCCCCGGCCCAGGTCGCGCAGAGCCGGGTCACCCGCCGCGTCCCCGGCTTCCTCGATCATCCTGGCCCAGTTGCGTCCGGTCACCTGACCGGTCCGGCAGGCCTCGACCACGTCGCTCAGCGCGTCACCCAGCGCCGCGCGCGGCCGGGCGCACAACCGGTGGTACGACGCCTCCAGCCGCAGCCGCCGCCACGGCTCGTGCTTCCACAGCTCGTCGGGATCGAGCAGGCCGGTCCCCGCCTCGTCGCACCAGTGGCCGAAGACCTCCGCGAGCCTCTCGTGGCGCTCGGTCCAGCCGCGCGGGGAATGGCGCCGCTGCAGCCGGAGCATCGGCTCGCGGACCAGGCCGTGGTACCGGACCCGGTCGCCGCGGCCGTCCACGAACGGCAGCCCGCGCAGCCAGCCGAACAACGCGTCGGCGTCCTCGTCGGGGCACTCCACGGCGGCCCGGAACACATCCAGGTCGAGGCTCCGGGGAAGGGCGCAGGCGAGGGCCACCGCCCGGCGGACCGGGTCCGGTTCCCACTTCAGGAAGCGTTCGACGGCGGTGGCCGAGGGATCGCCGATGTCGTCGGGGTCGGCGGGGCGCTGCTCGGCCAGCGTCGAGACCAGCAGGGGCAGTCCGCCCGTCAGACGCAGCACCTCCTCGACCACGGGCTCCGCCACGACCCCCTTGTCCGCGAGGAGGCCGCGCGTCTCGGTCTCCGTGAAGGGACCGAGGGGCAGGTCGGTGACGAAGTCGGCGAAGCCGCCCCAGCGGGAGGTGTCGAAGGGACGCTGCCCCGCGGTCACCACGACGACGGTGGCGGGCAGCAGGCCGTGCTCCCGGGTCGCCATCACCGCGTGGAGCCAGGCGTCGAGGAACGGTCCCGTCCGTTCGTAGGTGTCGAAGAACAGGACGATCCACGGTACGGCCGACGCCGCCTCGGAGAGCTCCCTGACGAGGACCGGGGTGAGCACGGCGTGCGGCGACAGGACCAGCCGCTCGTCCTCCTCGTTGCGCAGGCGTGCGCCGAGTCCTGCCCTCAACCGGTCTGCTCCCTGGGCCAGTTGGGCGGGGTCCAGGACTCCGGCGAAGGCGCCGACCCCGGGCACCATTCCCAGCCCCACCAGTCCGACCCGCGCCACCGTCAGGCTGCCCGCCGAGGGTCCGGTCCGCTCGGGCTCGTGCGGGGCGAGGAGGGCGGCCTCCGCCTCGTGCCGCCGCTCGTGGTACGCGGTCAGCAGGCGGTCCAGTTCCTTGAAACGGTGCCCCTGCGCGGCGAACCGGCGGCTCAGCGCCGCCATGGCCTCGGGCAGGCTGCCGACGCTCTCGTCGACGTAGGCCGTCAGCGCGCCGCGCTCACGCGCCAGTTGTTCCATCTCGCGGACCAGGAACGTCTTGCCGACGCCCGCGTTGCCGTGCACGTGGAACAGGAACCGGTGCCGCTCGTCCTCGGGAGGCAGGTCGAAGTTGGCTCGGAACGTGGCCCGTTCGGCCCCGCGCCCGACGAACCCGTGCCGCCTCCGCCCCTCGATCAGCTCCTGCATCGACGGCTGCCCCCGCACCATGCGCCTCTTCCCTCCTCCACCACACCGGCCCGCCCGACCCGGCATCCCCAGTCTGGCCCAACTCGCCTCCCAGCGACCGGCGGTAAGGGCGGCCGGTGCACGGACGCCCCGCCGGAACCCGGGGTTCCGGCGGGGCGCCGAGAGGACAGGGCCGCCGTCAATGCCGAAGCGATGCCGGTGATTCAGCGCACCGGTGCAGGTGGGCGCCGTAGGGAGACGTCACTTGCCGTCCCGCCCGGCCGACAGCCCGGTTCGCCGTCAGACCTGGGGTTGCGACAGCTCCGCCGCGGCGTCCGTGCGCAGGGCGGGAAGGTCGCCGTACAGCGTGGTGCCAGGGCACTCGGTGGAGAGCCAGTCACGGTGGCCGTTGATCATCTGGACGTTCTTGCTGACGCCGTTGACCGGGTTGACGAAGGTGACGGCGGCCTCGGGGTCGAAGTCGTGGTACGAGGACAGCGCACCCAGCAACCGGACGAGCGACTGGCGGGCCGCGGCCGTCGGGGGCTGTTCGTTCGAGTTGCAGAGCAGGGCGATGCCGAGGTTGCCCGAGTTGTTGCCGGAGGTGTGGAAGGCGGTCACCATCTTCCCGCTCGCGTCATGGGCGGGGATGCCGTCCGTGCCCGAGTATCGGCCCTCGTAGACGAGGCCGGCCTCGTCGATCAGGTAGTGGTAGCCGATGTCGCCCCAGTCGTTCGTGATCGCGTGGAGGTAGTAGTACGACCGGATGGTGGCCGCCGGGTCGGGGTCGCCGTTGACGCCCGCCGTGTGGTGCACGGTCATCACCTGGGCCGGATAGTAGGCCTGCGGCGAGTTCTCGGTGCCGTCCGCCTTGAAGCGGAGGGACTCGTCGGCGCCCCACCCGGCTCGGGTGATGTACTCGACGTCCGCGATCCGCCCCACAGTCGCGGCCGTGGCGACCTTCGTGGACGGCCCGTTGACCGTGTCGATGGCGGTGGAACGTATGTCGGTCGCACCGTCCGGCAGCCGCAGTTCGTACCCGGCGGCCCCGCCGGCCGGCACCAGCGCGCTCACGCTCTTCGCCGGGTCCCCGGCATCCCCGTCGGCACCGGCCCCGCAGACCGGCTGCAGCGCCGTCCACGCGCCACGGCTGCCGTCCTGGCCTATCAGCCGGATGCTCGCGCCCCGCCTGGGCCCGGTCCAGCTGACGCCGACGTGCCCCACGGGGAATTCGGCCTGTACGGTCCGCGCGGCGGCACCGGTGACGGACTTCGCACGCGTACGCGGCACACGGACCGTACGCGCGCCCGAAGTCGTCGTGGCGGGGGTTGTCGTGGCGATCGCCGGAACGGCTACCAGGCCGGTCGCGACACCGGCCGCGGCACCGGCCGCCATGAGGACGGCACGACGGTCAAAAAGAAGCCTCTTGCGCACAATGGATCCTTTCAAGTGGCGCAGAGCTGGGGGAACCTGCCACCCGTCCCCACCCACGGACCGCATGCCGGGCGGGTCGCAGAGGGCAGACAGGAAGCGGTCTCCCTCAGCGCTGACTCTTTACTGACTCTTCATACGAGGCAGCGGTACGCATCACTCGACCGGGGACGCATCTCTCTGCCCAAAAGCCGTTCAGACATGGGGAGTTGTCCGCCAGAACACACAAGGTGGCTCTGTCGTGCACGGATATGACACTCCGCCGGCAGTGATGCAGGCCCCCTTGCGGACGGTCGGATCCCGGTCGGTCTTCTTTCCTCGGTCCAGTACCGGCGGCCTCGGGCAGATGTCCGTCCGAGGCCCGCCGGTATGACGGTCGGGGTTCAGGACCCCAGGACCCTGACCCTCGATGCGTTCAGGACCTCCAGGGTCTCCGGGGCCGTCGGCGTCACGGGGTGACGTCGGTTCCCATGCCCAGCTGGGCGATCTTCGAGTCGCTCAGGACCCCCTCGAAGGCCTGCACCTCGTCCACGTCACCGCGCAGGTACTCGGTCCAGCCGTCACCGGCCTTGGCCCGGCCGACCTGGAGCGCGCCGGTGCTGTGCCAGCCGTTCGCGAAGTCGGCCCTGGCCTGTGCGTCGAGGCTGCCGTCGACGTAGAGCCCGATCGTGTCGGCCGCGTCGTCGTAGACCACCGCGATGCGATGGCCGAGACCCTCGCCGCCGTCCGCGAACTCCGCCTGGGACACGACCTTCTCCGGGGCTCCGGCCTCGTCCTTCTCCGGCATCACGAGCTGCCAGGTGCGCGAGGACGGCTCGTAACGCACCTTGAAGGCGTCGGTGTGCTCACCCGCCTGGGAGAGCACGGTCATGGGGTGGTCGGGCTCGAAGTCGGCGAGGCGTACGACGACACCGACGGTGAAACTGTCCCCGGTGTCCACAGCCGGTCCGTCGGTGGCGGCGTACCCGCTCTCGCCGTCCAGGTGCAGATGCCCGTCGCCGACCAGCGCCATCGGCGGGCAGTCCGGGTCGATGTCCGGGAGACAGGAGCCGTCGGAGCCCCGGTAGAGCGTCGCCCCGGCGCCGAGCCGCAGCGGCGAGCCGCCCGCCTGCTCGGGGCTCGCGCCGTCCGTCGCGTTCTCCAGCGACCAGCGGCCGAGCTTCTTCGGCGTGCGGTGTGCCAGTTCGGAGACCTCGCCCGGTACGACGACCCGGTCGTGGACCCGTACGTCACCGAGGTCGCCGTGCCAACGGTCGCGGTAGCCCGAGGCGTCGCGCTCGCGGCCGATCTGGAAGGCCCCGGCCGCCTCGGCGGGCGTCGCGGCCGCCGCGGTGCCGGTCTCACGGCCGTTGACGTACAACCGCGCCTTGCCGGTCTCCGCGTCGTACAGGCCCAGGACGTGGGCCCATTCGCCGGTCTCGGGCACGCCTCCGGAGACCCGCGCGCCGCCGATCGCGAACGACCAGGCCGGGCCGGAGTCCTCGGCGCGCAGGCCGAGCGAGAAGCCGGGCGAGCCGTCCGCGTCCTGGGAGGCGGCCGTCATGGTCCGGCCGGTCTCGGCGGGCCGCACCCAGGCGCTGACCGCGAAGGACTTGCGGGTGTCGGCGGCGGGGGCGTCCGGGGTGAGGAAGCCGTCGCCGCTGCCGTCCAGCGAGACGGACGAGGTGATGGAGGTGCCCGCGGGCGCGGTGCCGCCGAAGGTCACGCCGGTGCCCGCGCGGGCGGCGGTGCCCGTCTCGGCGGCGGCCGAGCCGGACCCCGCGGGGTCGGTCAGCTTCCAGCGGGCGACGGGGGCGCGGCCGGACTTCACGTTGAAGTCGTAGGTGGTCTGCCCGCTGCTGCGGCCGGCCAGGTCGATCGCGCGGACCTGGAGGTACTTCGGCCCGCTGCTGAGCGGCAGGTACGGGATGGTCACGGCCGCCCCGGGCCGCCCCGCGGAGACCGTTCCGCCCGGGCCGCCCAGGAAGCTGTACACGTACGACACCACGTCGTCCGAGGGCGAGTCCATCGTGAAGTGGCCGTAGACGCCGACGCCGTCCACCCAGAACTCCTGCTCCGGGGTGGGGTATTCGGGCGAGGCGACCGTCGCGTTGGCCGGATTCGCGTCATCGACCACGAACGAGCAGACCGAGCCGTCGCCCTCGTCGCTCCACGCCGAGGTGGCCTTGCCGTCGTTCGCGCGGACGTGCCAGGAGACGGCCGTGTTCGCCGGGACGTCGTCAGGCACGGTCCAGTCGTGGCGTGACCCCGACCCCTTCGCGAGGCCGGTGTAGGCACGGCGCTGCTCCACCCCCGCCGAGTCCGTCCACCAGGCCTCGAACTCGCCCTTGACCGGGCTGAACTCGGAGGGCTGATTGTCATCCTCCGAGTCGTACAGCACCGCGCTGAGCCGGGGCCGCTCCGCGACGTACGCGGTGTTGTCGCCGCTCCCGCACGCCTTGCCCCCCGACGTCAGGTCCTTCACCAGCGGCCGCTCCGGCGGCAGGTTGTCCACGGCATACGCGGTACCGGCCACGGTGGTCAGCAGCGCCACCGCGCAGCACCCCACCGCCAGCCCCCCGCGTCCGGCCATCCTTCCGAAATTCTTCAAGTCGCCCTCCCCTATTGGTACTTGGGGCTCGTTGATCAAGCGAGCCGCATGAACCTAGCAGGGGTCGCCGACAGGGGGGAAAGGGATTTCCCCGGGTCTCAGTCGAGCACCGGCAGCAGCTCCGGCAGGTGACCGTCCGAGGCCTTTGCCGCGCGCTGCCGCTCCTGGGGCACCTCGCCGTAGAGGGTGGTGCGGGGCCTGGCGGGGCGGCCCGCGGCTTCGGCCACCGCGACCAGTTCCTTGACCGACTTGTAGGAGCCGTAACTGGAGCCCGCCATACGGGAGATGGTCTCCTCCATCAGAGTGCCGCCCAGGTCGTTGGCGCCGGAGCGGAGCATCTCGGCCGCACCCTCGGTGCCCAGTTTGACCCAGCTGGTCTGGATGTTGGGGATGTGCGGGTGCAGCAGGAGGCGGGCCATCGCCATGACCGCACGGTTGTCGCGGGTCGTCGGGCCGGGCCGGGCGATGCCGGCCAGGTAGACGGGGGCGTTGGTGTGGATGAAGGGGAGGGTCACGAACTCCGTGAAGCCGCCGGTCTGCTGCTGGATGCGGGAGAGCGTGCGGAAGTGTCCGAGCCAGTGGCGGGGCTGGTCGACATGGCCGTACATCATGGTGGAGGACGAGCGGATGCCGAGTTCGTGGGCCGTGGTGACCACCTCGATCCAGGTCGCCGCGGGCAGTTTGCCCTTCGTCAGGACCCAGCGGACCTCGTCGTCCAGGATCTCCGCGGCCGTGCCGGGAATGGTGTCCAGGCCCGCCTCCTTGGCCGCCGTCAGCCATTCACGGATGGACAGGCCGGTGCGGGTCGCGCCGTTCACCACCTCCATCGGGGAGAAGGCGTGGACGTGCATGCCGGGGACGCGTTCCTTGACCGCCTTCGCGATGTCGAAGTAGGCGGTGCCGGGCAGGTCCGGGTGGATGCCGCCCTGCATGCACACCTCGACGGCGCCCAGGTCCCAGGCCTGGGCGGCGCGGTCCGCGACCTGGTCCAGGGAGAGCGTGTAGGCGTCGGCGTCCGTGCGGCGCTGGGCGAAGGCGCAGAAACGGCAGCCGGTGTAACAGACGTTGGTGAAGTTGATGTTGCGGGTGACGATGTACGTCACGTCGTCGCCGACCGCCGCCCTGCGCACGTCGTCGGCGATCCGGCACAGGGCGTCCAGCGCCGGTCCGTCGGCGTGCAGCAGCGCGAGGGCCTCGTCGTCGGTCAGCTTCGTCGGGTCGTCGGCCGCGGTCGCGAGCGCGGCGCGTACGTCGGTGTCGATGCGGGACGGCACCATCCCGGGGGCCGCGGCCTCCCGCAGCGCCTCCCAGTCGCCGTACACGGTGTCGAAGTCGTCGCGGCGGTCGCCGGTGCGGCCCTCGGTGTCGATGGTGTGGTGCAGATCGGTGCGCCCCGAGGACGTGAAGGCCTCCTCGGGCTCCTGCCACGGATGGCCCTCCACGACCGCGTCCGGGAGCGCGAGGCCCGTCTCCGGGTCCGCCAGGGCCCGTACGTGGGGCAGCAGGCGGGGGTCCAGCCAGGGCTCGCCGCGCTGCACGAACTCCGGGTAGACACAAAGTCGTTCGCGGAGTTCGAAGCCCGCCTCGGCCGACCGCTCGCGCAGCAGCTCGATCTGCGGCCAGGGACGCTCCGGGTTGACGTGGTCGATGGTCAGCGGCGAGACCCCGCCCCAGTCGTCGATCCCGGCGCCGATGAGCCGCCCGTACTCGCTGTCGACCAGGTTGGGCGGGGCCTGGAGGCAGGCGGCCGGGCCCATGATGTGCCGGGCGACGGCGACGGTGGCGATCAGCTCGTCCAGCTCCGCGTCCGGCATGCCGCGCATCGCGGTGTCCGGCTTGGCGCGGAAGTTCTGGATGATCAGTTCCTGGATGCCGTGGTGGGACCGGGAGACGCGGCGCAGCGCGAACAGGGAGTCGGCGCGCTCCTCGTAGGTCTCGCCGATGCCGATCAGCAGTCCGCTGGTGAAGGGGACGGAGGAGCGGCCGGCGTCCTCCAGGACCCGCAGCCGGACGGCGGGCTCCTTGTCCGGGGAGCCGTGGTGCGGGCCGCCGGGCTCGGACCACAGCCGGGTCGCGGTGGTCTCCAGCATCATGCCCATCGACGGGGCGACGGGCTTGAGCCGCTGGAAGTCGGTCCACGACATCACACCCGGGTTGAGGTGCGGCAGCAGGCCCGTCTCCTCCAGGATGCGGATCGAGATGGCCCGTACGTAGGCGATCGTGTCGTCGTAGCCGTGCGCGTCCAGCCATTCGCGGGCCTCGGGCCAGCGGTCCTCGGGCTTGTCGCCGAGGGTGATCAGGGCTTCCTTGCAGCCGAGTTCGGCTCCCCGGCGGGCGATGTCGAGGACCTCGTCCGGGGACATGAACATCCCGTGGCCGGCCCGGCGCAGCTTGCCGGGGACGGTGACGAAGGTGCAGTAGTGGCACTTGTCCCGGCACAGCCGGGTCAGCGGGATGAAGACGCTCTTGGAGTACGTGATGACACCGGGCCGGCCGGCCGCCTCCAGGCCCGCGTCCCGGACCCGCGCGGCGGAGGCTGCCAGGTCGTCCAGGTCCGTGCCGCGCGCCTGGAGCAGCACCGCGGCCTCGGTCACGTCGAGCGCGACGCCGTCCCGGGCGCGCCTGAGCGCTCGCCGCATGGAGTTCGCCGTCGGCCCGGATCCGGGGGTCGTGCCCGTAGCGGAGGTCGTCATCCTTCGAGCATACGGTCGAGGTGATCAGGTATCGGCGGGCGTGCCCGATTCGAGGCGCGCGTCATCTGTCGGTCTCCCCGCAAGCCGTCGATTCCCCCGGTGTGCACCCGCGTTCACCGCCCGCTCGCACAGTGGTCCGTGGCACTTCGCATCACTCATGTCACTGTCACACCCGGCCCCAGGGGAGCAGCAGTATGTGCGAGGACGACCACGGCATCGGCAGACGCGCGCTGTTCGTGACGGGAGCGGCGGCCGCGCTTACGTTGGGAAGCGTGACCTTCCCCAGCGGCGCGCACGCGGAAGCGGCGGACGACCAGGAGACGCGGACGGTGCGCGGCACCCTCCCCACCGGCTCCCCCGACTTCGTGTATCTCCCGGTCGAAGTACCGGCCGGGGTCGCGGAGATCAAGGTCTCCTACACCTACGAGAGGCCGTCCGTCCCGGCCGGCACGGCGGGCAACGCCCTGGACATCGGCATCTTCGACGAACACGGCACGGAGCTGGGCGGCAGGGGTTTCCGGGGCTGGTCGGGCGGCGCGCGCACGGAGTTCTTCATCCGCTCGGACGACGCGACCCCCGGCTACATCCCCGGGCCGGTCCGCCCCGGCACCTGGCACATCGCGCTCGGCCCGTACACGGTGGCGCCGCAGGGACTGGCGTACGAGGTCACGATCACCCTCACGTACGGGAAGCCCGCTCCGGCTCCGGAACCGGTGTACCCGCCCTCGCGCGCCAAGGGCCGCGGCCGTGCCTGGTACCGGGGCGACTGCCATCTGCACTCCTGGTACTCGGACGGCCGCCGCACCCCCGCCGAGATCGCGGCGCTGGCGCGGGCGGCGGGCCTGGACTTCATCAACTCCTCGGACCACAACACGCATGCCGCGCATCCGCACTGGGCGGACCAGGCGGGCGACGATCTGCTGATCATGCTGGGCGAGGAGGTCACCACGCGCAACGGACACGTGCTGGCGCTCGGCACGGAGCCCGGGACCTTCGTCGACTGGCGCTACCGGGCCCGCGACAACCGTTTCGGCCGGTTCGCGCGCCGTATCCGCGGCGCCGGCGGGCTCGTGGTGCCCGCGCACCCGCACGCCACCTGTGTCGGCTGCGGCTGGAAGTTCGGCTTCGGCGAGGCGGACGCGGTCGAGGTGTGGAACGGCCCGTACACCCCCGACGACGAGGTCGCCCTCGCCGACTGGGACAGCATGCTGGTCGCCTCCGTGCGCGGGGGACACGACTGGCTCCCGGCGATGGGCAACAGCGACGCGCACCGCTCCCCCGACCCGGTCGGCAGCCCGCAGACGGTCGTCCTCGCCGACGACCTGACCCGTGAGGCCATCCTGGAGGGCATCCGCGCGGGCCGCTCCTACGTCGCCGAGTCCAAGCTGGTCTCCCTCTCCTTCACGGTGTCCGGCGCGAAGGGCGAACACGCGGGCATCGGGGAGCGGTTGAGGGTCGCTCCGGACACCCCGGTCACCGTCCGCCTGGAGGTCACCGGCGCCCCGCGCTGCACGGTCCGTTTCGTCACCGACCAGGGCGTGCTGTTCACCAGCGACCCGTTGCCGGTCGCGGGCTCCGGCACGGTGGAGTGGCGTACGACGGCGTCCTACGCGGCGTACGTCCGCGCGGAGCTGCGCCACGAGACGGCGGCGGGGCCGGTACCGGGGGCACTGGCGGCGTTCACGAATCCGGTCTTCCTGGGGTCCTAGGGCCTGTCTGACAATTCGCGTCGTCGCCCGAAGGGCGGCCCGGCGGCGTCATGGGGGTCCCCCCTGCTCGAGCGAAGCCGAGAGCTCGGGGGAGCGTGCTCTGGGGGTCCCCCCGGCCGAAGGCTGGGGGAGTGCCGGCCCCAGACCTGCGTACTGGACGTACTCGGGTCTGGGGCCGGTGCGGCGAGTGGGGGTCCCCCCTGCTCGAAGAGCTTGGGGGAGCGTGCATGGCGTCGCCGGGCAGACGGGAATTGTCAGACAGGCCCTGGCCCAAGGGGAGCGTGAGGGAGACCGTGCTCCCTCACGCCCGCCCCTGAGGGCCCTGAGTTCGCGCTGATCTGGGGCTGGTTCGGGCTCTGGCTCTGGCTCTGGTGCCGGCTCTAGCTCTGGTAGACCTTGTCGGTTCCCGGGCCGCCGGAGAGCGTGTCCGTACCCGTGCCGCCGTGCAGCAGGTCGTTGCCGCTGTTGCCGTAGATCTTGTCGTTGCCGCTGTCGCCGTACAGCTTGTCGTTGCCCCTACCGCCGGAGATCTTGTCGTTGCCGCTGCCGCCGTACAGCTTGTCGTTGCCGTTGCCGCCGTCGACGACATCGGCACCGGCGGCGCCGTGGATGACGTCGTCGCCGTCCCCCCCGAACAGGCCGTTCGAGTCCTGCCCCGTCGCGGTGCCGGTGAGACTGTCGTTGCCGGGCCCTCCTGAGCACCCGTCCTCGCAGTTGGTCATCGTGTCGTTGCCCGCCCCGCCGAACGAGCCCTCGCCGTACAGGCCCCCACCGCCGTCGATGCGGTCGTTGCCGTCGTCCCCGAAGAGCACGGCGCCGGAGTCGCCCTTGATGACGTCGTTGCCCTTGCCGCCGGAGATCGTGGCCAACACGTCGGTGACCGTCGCGGTGTCGTTGCCGTCGCCGAGGTCGGCGCCGTATCGGTCCGAGTCGTCGGCGTCCACCGTGCACTCGGCGACCTTGTGGTTGGTCGCCGACGGGTATCTGCACACGCTCGTGGGGATCGTGATGTCGAACTTGTCGCGGAAGGTGATGACGACATCGTCACCGTACGCCGAAGGGTCGAGGTCGACGTACTTCGCGGTGACCGTCAGGTTGTTGGCCTGTCCGGCGCCGGCTGAGTACCAGAGTGCGCCGCCGGAGGCACGGATAGAGGCCGAACTCGCCGTGGCCGCCTGGGCGGCGGACACCGAGAACAGGCTTCCGCCGAGGGCGAGAGCGAGAGCGGCCGTGGCGGAAATTGTCCTTAACGTGCGCATGCGGAAATAACCCTTCGCGGAATCAGTGATGATCAGGCCCGACGAAGAAAAGCGCCGGTGAATTCGCCGTCACCGCCGCCACCGTCGTCACGGCGGTCGGTGATCGGTGATCGGTGATCGGTGATCAAGTCGTGAGCCCGCACCTGTGTGCGGGGCTGTTGTTGTTTCTGGTTCGCACGTTTGGACACCGCACCCCGGGCGGGGGTTGTAGCGGAATTCCACTCAGTTCTCGCAGGCGACCTTGATTTCCCTGCCATTAACCGGCCGGACACCGGCCCGCGGCCTTCCCTTCGCTTTATCAGGTCCCCGCCCCGCCCCCGCACTCCGCCCACAGCAGTTTCCCGCCTCTCGACGCGCCCATCTCACGCAGCACGGACACACCCCACGCGTCGGCGCAGGCCCGTACGAGGTGCAGGCCGCGGCCGTGTTCGGCATCCGCCGGGGGCACGGAGGCGCGGGGCTGCCCGTAGCCGGGCGGGACTCTCGGGTCGGTGTCCCAGACGGCGACCGTCAGCCGGTCCGGCTCGTTCGAGAGGACGCGGAGGGCGTACGGACCCCGGGTGTGCAGGTGGGCGTTGGTGAGCAGTTCGGACGCCAGGAGTTCGGCGGTGGGAGCGAGTTCCGTGAGGTCGTGCGCGGCGAGGACGGTGCGGAGGGTGGCTCGGGCGATACCGGGGGCGCGGGGATCGTGCGGGAGTTGGAGGGTGTAGGCCCAGGGCGGCGATACGGTGGCCATCGGAAGTCTCCGATCACGAGAGGGGGTTGACTCTTCGTCTCCGGTGCCCAGTGACCTGGCCGCTCCGTCGAACGGGGTTCTTCTGGGCGGGCGTCTGCTTACACAGTAGGGGCACTCGCAAAGCAGCTTTGCTGAAACCCATGAGATTCCGTGCGGAACCGCTCGCGTGGGTGATATCCCGAACAGAGCTTTGTTTCAGGAGGAGTTGCATGGCGGACAGGCCAGCACCGACGGCCCGTCGCATCCGCGTCGCCACCGAGCTGCGCAAACTCCGTGAGCGGGCGGGCATGACGTCGACCGAGGCTGCACGCCGGCTCGGTACCGGCTCCGGGCAGCTCAGCAATGTCGAAACAGCCCGGTTCGGGGTCAGCGCCGACCGCATCCGCGCCATGGCCTGCACCTACGACTGCTCCGACCAGGCCTTCGTGGACGCGCTGATCAACCTGGCGGGCGACAAGACGCGCGGCTGGTGGGAGCAGTACCGCGGGATCCTGCCGGCCGGTCTGCTCGATCTGGCCGAGCTGGAGCATCACGCCATCGCCCTGCGCACCGCGTTCACCGCTCACGTGCCCGGGTTGCTCCAGGTCAACGACCACGCCCGGGAGATCTTCCGTCACGTCATCCCCGCGCCCACCCCTCCCGAAGTCGAGCACCGGGTCTCGTACCGGATCAAGCGACAGGACGTCCTCTACCGAGTGGACCCCGTCCCGTACCGGACGGTGATCCACGAAGCGGCCCTGCGAATGAAAATCGGCGGTCCTGAAGTGGCTCGCGCCCAGCTTGAGCATCTGCTCGACATGAGCGAGCGGGACCACATCGCCATCCGGGTGCTCCCCTTCGACGTGGGCGCCTTCCCCGGCTCAGGCCAGTCGATCAACTACGCGTACGGGCCCGTGCATCAGCTCGACACCGTGCAACTGGACCAGTTCCACGGGCCGGTACTCCTCGACGCCGAAGCACACTTGGACAAGTACCGGCGGCTGCTCGACACCGTGGAGGCCGTAGCCCTGACTCCGACGAAGTCACGGGATTTCATCCACGCCATCGCTCGACAACTCTGAAGGGACCCTGCATGGACACCCACGAGTGGCAGAAGTCGTCCTATTGCCAGGAAGGCGAGGCCTGCCTCCACGTCGCCGTCTCCGGCGTCGCAGAAACGGTCCATCTGACCGAGAGCGGCGACCCCGCCCACTCCATACTCTCGGCCACCCCGGCCGCCTTCGGCGCCCTTCTCCGAGCGCTCAAGAGAGACGCATGAACAGAGCCGACACCGCATTCGTCACGTGCGACGGACCGGGTCCGTGATTCCGCCGGGGCACGCGAGCGCCGCGATGTCCCATCCGGCGCGTCCGGCCCCGGCCTGGTAGGCACTTTCGTAGAAGGCGAGCACGGCGGCACGTGGATCGGCCTCGGCGCGGGCCGCGTCGTAGCGCAGCACGGCCAGGTGGCTGTCGCCGCTCGCCACCCACTGCGCGGACGCCGGACTGAGCGGCGCTTCGGTCAGGCTGACGGGCTCGGGCGCGGTGTACGAGTAGAACGCGGGCTCGGCGAAGGTGTCGTCGCCGAACCAGAAGCCGAAGCTGATCACTTCCGAGGAGTACGCCTCCCGAGTGACCGGGTCGACCTGCCCGGGCTGGTCGGCCAGGCGCCCGGAGAACCGGCTGTGGGCGATGTCGAAGGTGTGCCAGAAGTGGTGCACCGAGCTGGCTTTCCCCGAGAAGCCCGCCGCGAACTCCTCCAGCACGGACGCAACCTGGCTCAGCACCCGCCAGTAGCGGTTTGCGGCCACCGGGTCGTAGACCGCGTGCTCGGTGTCCTCGGCGAACGGCCGGTCGGCGTCGGGCAGATCGAAGGGCCTGGGGATAGCGATGTCTGCTCGGACGCCCAGCGCGGCCAGAGCGGCCAGGGTCTGGTCGTAGAAGGACGCGACGGACTGGCCCGGAAGCGGAAAGGACCGCTCTTCGCCGTCCAGCATCATGACGACGAGCCGGTGGCCGACGAAGTCGAAGTCGATCGTGAAGATCGGATTCCCGTCGACCTGACCCATCGGACGGGTGGTGATGCCGCGCCCAGTGACATGGAACGGGACGTTCCACCAGTGGTTGCGCCGGGCGCTCGCGGCCAGGCGGATCTTGCCGACGATCTGCGCGAAGCGGTGCAGCGTCTCCTTGGTGTCCCGCCACTCCGCCAGCGGCACCGGCGGGAACAGATCCATCGCCTGCCCCTTTCCGCCCGGCGCTCACGCGGCGGCCGGGCAGTCTCATCATGACCCCGCAGGAAACATCCGGCACGCCGTCGAGGGAGCGGTTCAGCCCGGAGCCGCCGCACGGCCGCCGCTCAGGTCACGCCGTCGTCCGACCGCGGACGAGGTGACGTGGGGGCGGTCGGCCCCCGGTCACCGGAGCGGGAGTGCACCAGGATGTGACACAGCTCCTCAGGACGTGTCCTGACCGCCCTGAGGGAGGGACAGGTCGGCCACGACGGCCGCGTGGTCCGAGGGCCACACCCCGTCGACCGGCCCGTCCCCGGCCCGCCGTACCGACCGGACGTGCCCGAGGCCGCCGGGGCCGGGCGGGCCGACGTGGACGTAGTCGATGCGCGCTGCGGGGCTGTGCGGGCCGACATGGGCGTTCGCCGGGTCCCAGGTGGCCCAGGGTGCCGTCGGGTCGGCGTACTCCCAGGCGTCGAGGAAGACCTGTCCGGGAACCGCGGGGGACGTCTTGTATCCCCCGAACAACCGGATCTCGTCGGAGTCCGGCCAGGCGTTGAAGTCGCCCGTGACGACCGGGGGGAAGTCGGTTCCGCTCCGGTGCGCGGCGACGAACTCCGCGAGGGCGGTGATCTGTTCGCGGCGTACGCCCGAGGCGTGGATGGCCGAGGTGAGGTGGGTGGTGAAGAAGGGCACCTCGTGGGTGGGCGTGGCCAGGCGGGCGTGAAGGGCGAGCCGTCCGTCGTACAGCTCTTCGGGGGCGGGCAGCCGCAGCACCTCCTGCGCCACCACCGGCCAGCGGCTCAGCACGGCGTTGCCGACGTCGACCGTGGTGTCCCCGATCCGCCGCTGCCAGCGGTCCGAGGCGTCGGAAGCCGCCCAGGTCCAGTGCATTCCGAGCTCGTCCGCGAGCCACCCGGCGAGGTTCTGGCCGCCGCACTCCCAGACCTCCTGCAACCCGACCACGTCGGGCCGCAGTTCGCGCAGCACGGCCAGGATGGCTTTCTGCCGTTCTTCCCAGGGCCCGAACCGCCACCAGAGGTTCCAGGTCACAACCCGCATCCGCAGCCACCTGCTCCTGTCGCGCGACATCGGGGACCATTGAAACAACTCCCTTGTGCCACACACCAGCCCGGACAGGAGCCCCACGGACCATGGCCCGTCTCAACGACCTCAGGTTCCGCACCACGACCGCCTTCCAGCGGCACCTCGTCAACCCGCTCGCGCGCCGGATGCCGTTCCAGACGCTCCTGGAGACCACCGGCCGTGTCTCCGGCCTGCCCCGGCGCACCCCGCTCGGCGGCCGCCGCGTCGGTGACGCCTTCTGGCTGGTCTCGGAGTTCGGGGAACGGTCGCAGTACATACGCAACATCCAGGCGGACCCGAGGGTGCGGGTGCGGCTCCGCGGCCGCTGGCACGAAGGCACGGCGCACCTCCTCCCGGACGACGACCCGGTGGCCCGGCTGCACACCCTGCCCCGGGGCAACAGCACGGCGGTACGGCTCATCGGTACGGGGCTGCTGACGGTGCGGGTGGACCTGCGGGGGTGAGGCGGCCGGAGGTCCTCGCATCCCGGAAAGGCATCCCAGGCTTCCGCGTTTCCGCAGGTCATCCGGGGTGGGATGGTTCCACCGTCCCGGGTTGGGGGGCAGCTGTTGCCCCAGCTCCGCGAGGAATCCCATGCTGTGGATGTCGCACCGGCTGAGCAGGTCGTCCGCTCGGCAGCGCCGACACCCCGGCCCGCCCGTCCACAGGGACACCCATGTCCTCATGCACTCAGGACGGGCGGATGCCCAGGGCGGATTCCCAGCGTGGGTGCCCGGCCGTCGGCGCGTGCGACCTCCATACGGATCGGAAAAGGAAACGGGGACACCATGAACACGCCTGCCCGCAGGAACCACAAGAGCCCGAGGAACTGGAAGTCCTACGCCCTCGGGGCCGCGGCGGCCGCGGCGCTGCTCGCGACCACGGCGTGCGATCCGGGCGCGGCCGAAGGTTCGGACAGCTCCAAGTCCTCGGCCCAGCCGAGTGCGACGGCTTCGGCGAAGCCGGGCGGTGCTTCGGGCAGCACGGGCGGCGACGGGACCGAAAACGGTGCCGGCAGCGCGGGGAGCGGTGCCAGCAGCGCCGGGAGCAGCGCGGGCAGCGGTGGCAGTAAGGGCAGCAGCACGGGCAGCGGCGGGGGCACGAGCAGCGCCGGCGGCACTGGCGGCACGAGCAGTGGTGCCACCGGCAGCAGTGGCGGCACCTCGGGCAGTGGTGGCAGCACCGGCGGTGGCGGCAAGGAAGCGATCGCCGCCTGCTCCCAGACGGAGCTCGGGGTGTCCGCTGTGAAGGAGCGGGATGCCAGGCACCTCGTCCTCACCGTCCAGAACGCGAGCACCAAGAAGTGCAACCTCTACCGCTACCCCCTCGTGCGGCTTGGTGACGGCACCCGGAACACGCCCGTGATCAAGGACAGCGACCCGGACCCGGGCGTGCCCGTCACCCTCGCCCCGGGCCAGGAGGCCTACGCCGCTCTGCTCGTCGCCGGCGGCGCCAGGGACGAGTACGAGGCGAAGAACATCACCCTCACCCTCCAGGGCAGCACACCCGGCAGCAGCGCGGGCAAGCCGATCGACGTCCCCATGCCCGTCAGCACGCTCTACGCGGACGACGGTCAGCTCGTCACCTACTGGACGACCGCTTCCGGCTACGCCCTGGACTTCATCATGTCGAAGTGACGAAGTGACGGACCCGGGCCGGGACTTCAACCCGAGTTGGACAGGCGGTCCAGCCACTCGGTGAACAGGGCCGTCTCGGCGGAGGTGAAGGCGGGGCTCGGGTCCTGCCGGAACAGCGCGCCGAGGCGGGTCGCGGCGGCGGGGACGCCGGGGGCGGCGGAATCCGCCGGAGCGCCGGGGGCGGTCACGTCCGGGGTGAAGACCACCGCGTGCACCGCGTCCCGTACCCGGCGCGACAGGGTCTCGTCCGTGAACGTCGCCGGGCGGGAGACCAGCATCAGACAGACGCCGACGTTGGCGGACATGATCATCTGCGCGGCGAGTTCGGGGGCCAGGCGCAGCTTGCCCTGTCCGGCGGCGCGGCGCAGGTCGGCGGTGAGGATGCGGTGGGCCTCCAGGGCCGCGGCCGGCGGGGTCCGCATCGCCGGGGAGTTCATCAGGCGGTAGAGGTTCGGGTTCCGCAGGGCGAACTCGGTGTGGCCGTCCCAGCCCTCGCGCAGGTCCTGGACCGGGTCCGTGCCGGGGTGCCGTTCCCGCTTGGCCGCCAGGTAGCGCTCCCAGCCGTGGTCGACGACGGCCGACAGCAGGCCTTCCTTGTCGCCGAAGTGGCGGTAGAGCGCGGGGGCGCCGACCCCGGCCGCCTCGCACACGGCCCGGGTCGAGACGTCACCGTCCGGGGACCGCGCGACCAGTTCTGCGGTCACGGCGAGGATGCGCGCTCTGGTGCTCACGGGCGCGTCGGTGGCGGGGCCGGCCTCGCCGGGGGTACTGGCGTCGCTGCTCATCTCGGGGGTTCCTGACGTCGTCGGGGCCGGAGGACCGTCGGGTGTCAGGCGATGCCGCCGTTGGCGCGCAGCACCTGGCCGTTGACCCAGCGGCCTCCGGGGCCCG
This sequence comes from Streptomyces sp. NBC_00386, assembly GCF_036063235.1. Taxonomy (NCBI): domain Bacteria; kingdom Bacillati; phylum Actinomycetota; class Actinomycetes; order Kitasatosporales; family Streptomycetaceae; genus Streptomyces; species Streptomyces sp. NBC_00386. The sequence continues at coordinate 5,448,816 of NZ_CP107950.1, read as the reverse complement.
CGAGGAAGGCGACGACGGAGGCGATGTCCTCGGGGGTGCCGAGACGTTCCAGGGGCGGCTGGGCGGCCATCCGCGCGATGGTCTCCTCGTCCTTGCCTTCCAGGAAGAGGGCGGTGGCGGTCGGGCCGGGGGCCACGGCGTTGACGGTGATGTCCCGGCCGCGCATCTCTCGGGCGAGGATCAGGGTCATGGCCTCGACGGCGCCCTTGGTGGCGGCGTACGCGGTGTAGCCGGGGATCGCGAGGGCCAGCACGGAGCTGGAGAAGTTGATGATCGCGCCGCCCGTGCGCAGCCGGCGCGCGGCCTGCTGGTCCACGACGAACGTGCCGCGGATGTTGGTGCGGTGCATCCGGTCCAGGGCGTCGAGGTCGAGGTCGACGAGCGGGGCCAGGGTCATGACGCCGGCCGCGTGGACGACGACGTCGACGCCGCCGAAGGTCTTCTCGGCGGCATCGAAGAGGGCGGCGACCTCCGCCTCCTCGGCGACGTCGGCCCGGAAGGCGACGGCCTGCCCGCCCGCCTCACCGATCGCCGCGACCGCCTTGTCGGCCTCGGCGGCGTTGCCCGCGTAGTTCACGACGACGGCGTATCCCTCACGGGCCAGCCGCTCGGCGCTCTCGCGGCCGATGCCGCGGGACCCACCGGTGACGATCGCGACGCGCGGGGAGGTGCTCGGCTGCTCACTCATGGCGTTGCTCCTTGTCTCGGCCGGGGTAGCGGTGTCCACCATCCCGATGAGAGCAACGCTAACACTTACGCCGTAGCGTCGCTACCGGAGGCCCGCCGCTTCACCCCGGCCACACGATCGCCTGGGTCTCGCTGTACGCGTGCAGGGCGTACGAGCCCACGTCGCGGCCGACTCCGCTCTTCTTGAAGCCGCCGAAGGGGGCCTCCATGTTGCGGCCGACGGTGTTGACGCCGACTCCGCCCGCGCGCAGCCGGCGGGCGACGCGGAAGCCGCGGGCCACGTCCCCGGACCAGACGTAGTCGATCAGGCCGTAGTCGGAGTCGTTGGCGAGGGCGATCGCCTCCTCCTCGTCGTCGAAGGGCAGCACGACGACGACCGGGCCGAAGATCTCCTCCCGGACCACCCTCATGTCCGGTGTGCAGTCGGCGAGAAGAGCGGGTGCGACGTAGAACCCGCTGGGCAGGGACGGCCGTTCACCGCCGGTCACCACGCGTGCGCCTTCCTTGCGGCCGAGTTCGACGTAGGACTCGACGCGGTCGCGGTGGGCCGCCGAGATGACCGGGCCGACCACCGTGCCCCGCTCCCGCGGATCGCCCACCTTCAGGTGCCCGGCGTAGGCGGCCAGTTGCCGCACCAGCCGGTCGTGCGCACCCCGCTGGACCAGTACCCGCGTCGGCGCCGTGCAGATCTGTCCGCTGTAGAAGGAGAAGGTCGTACCGATGCCCGACACCGCCGACTTCAGGTCCGCGTCCTCGAAGACGATCGCCGCGCCCTTGCCGCCCAGTTCCATGAGCTGGCGTTTCATGCCGCGCCCGCACACCTCGGCGATCCGCTGTCCGACCGCAGTCGAGCCGGTGAAACTGACCATGTCGACGTCCGGGGAGTCGACCGCCGCCTCGCCGGACTCCGCCGTCGAACCGCTGACCACGTTCACCACGCCCGGCGGCACACCCGCGGCCTGCAGCGCCTCGGCCATCCGGTACACGGACAGCGGGTCCTGCGGGGCCGGCTTGACCACCACGGTGTTGCCCATCGCCAGGGCGGGGGCGATCTTGCCCGCCGGGTTGGCCCAGGGATTGTTGTACGAGGTGATGCAGGTGACCACGCCGACGGGCTGGCGCACGGCCAGCGCGCCCATCACGGCGGCTCCGCCGAAGGGACCCGCCTCGTTGATCTGCGGCGGCAGCGCCCTCTCGACCGGTTCGGGCCGCGCGTAGCGCCGGAAGCGGGCCACCCCGACCCCGACCTGCATGCCGCGCGCCGTCCCGGTGGTGGCGCCGCTCTCCGCCTGCGCGAGGTCGGCGTACGGCACGAAGTCGCGCTGGATGAGGTCCGCCGCCCGCGCGAGGACGGCGGCCCGTTCCTCGGCGGGCGTGCGCGACCACGGCCCGAAGGCCTCGCGGGCCGCCGCCGCGGCCGCGTGCACCTGCGCCCGCGACGCCTCGGGGGCGAGCCCGACGGCCTTCTCCGTCGCCGGGTCGGTCACCTCGTAGAACCCGTTGTCCGGCGCCACCCACGATCCGCCGATGAACAGCCGCTGCCCGGTGCTCCCGGAGGCCGTCACCGGGTGCTCACCGTCCGGGTGTCGCGGCCCGACCGCAGCACCTTGCCCGGCACGGCGCCCGTCACCACGTCCTCGCGGATCGCCTCGACCCCGTTGACCCACACGGCCCGCACCCCGATCGCCCGGGAGTCCAGCCGCGGACTGTCACCCGGCAGGTCGTGCACCAGGGTGGCCTTGCCGGCGTCGATCCGCTCCGGGTCGAAGAGCACCAGGTCCGCATGGAATCCCACCTCGACGCGTCCGCGGTCGCGCAGCCCGAACAGCCGCGCCGGGTCGTCCGTCAGCATCTTCACCGCCTGCTCCAGGGAGGCGAGCCGGCGTCCGCGCAGGCAGTCGCCGAGGAACCGGGTGGTGTACGGGGCCCCGCACATGCGGTCCAGATGGGCGCCCGCGTCGGAGCCGCCGAGCAGGACGTCCTGGTGCTGCCAGGTCTCGGCGCGCAGCGCCCAGGAGTCCGGGTCGTTGTCGGTGGGCATGGGCCACAGGACCGTGCGCAGCTCGTCGGCCGCGCAGATCTCCACCAGGCACGCGAAGGGCTCCTGGCCGCGTTCGGCGGCGATGTCCCGCACCACGCGCCCGGTCAGGCCCTCGTTCGCGGCGCTGTAGGTGTCGCCGATGACGTACCGGCCGAAGTCGGCCAGGCGCCGGAAGACGCCCGCCTCCCTGCTCTCCGCGCGCCTCAGCATCTCGGCGCGGACCTCGGGGTCGCGGAGTCTCTCGATGCGCTCGGGCACGGGCAGCGCGAGGACCGGTCCCCAGCCGGGGATCAGGTTCAGGGCGCAGAAGGTGCCGAGCGACATGTTCATCGGGGTGAGGATCGGCATGGTGAGCGCGACGACACGGCCGCCGGACTTGCGGGCGCGTTCGCTCGCCTCCAGCTGGCGCGGGACGCGCTCGGGGACGGCGGCGTCGATCGTCAGCACGTTCCAGTTGAGCGGGCGGCCCGCGGCCGCGCTCATCTCCACGAACAGATCGATCTCGGCGTCGCTGAACTGGTCCAGGCAGCCGGCCACGATCGCCTCGATCTGGGTGCCCTCGTGCTCCCCCACGGCCTGCGCGAGGGCCAGCAGTTCGGCGGGGCCGGCGTGCCGGGAGGCGACCGGCTTCCCGTCGCCGTCGGAATGGGTGGAGGACTGGGTGGTGGACATACCCCAGGCGCCCGCTTCCATGGCCTCGTGGAACAGCCGCAGCATGGCGTCGAGCTGTTCCCGTGTCGGCTGTCCGCCCACGGCGTCGGGGCCCATCACGTACCGCCGCAGCGCGCAATGGCCCACCATGAAGCCCGCGTTGACCGCGATCCGGCCTTCCAGGGCGTCGAGGTAGTCCCCGAAGGTGTTCCAGTTCCAGGGCGCGCCCTCCTCCAGGGCGACCAGGGACATGCCCTCGACCTTGGACATCATGCGGCGCGTGTAGTCGGCGTCCTCGGGGCGCTCCGGGTTCAGCGGGGCGAGGGTGAAGCCGCAGTTGCCGCCCGCGACCGTGGTGACGCCGTGGTTGAGGGACGGGGTCGCGTACGGGTCCCAGAAGAGCTGGGCGTCGTAGTGCGTGTGCGGGTCCACGAAGCCGGGGGCGAGGACGAGTCCGTGCGCGTCCTCGCTCGTCCGGGACGGCTCGGTGACCGTGCCGATCACGGCGACACGGCCGTCCCGCAGGCCCACGTCCGCGGTGCGGGCGGGCGCTCCCGTCCCGTCCACGACGGTCGCGCCCTTGATCACGTGGTCGAGCATCGCGGAAGTACCTCCTGGACCTAGACGGCGGCTTGGCGGAAGCGGGTCGTGCGGTGCACCGGGTCCGTGTCGATCTTCGGGATCACGTGCTCGCCGATCAGCCGGATCGTCTGGAGCGTCTCCTCCTTGGGGACGCCGACGGGCAGTCCGAAGCTGAGCTGGTCGGCGCCGGCCTGCTCCCAGCGCTCGCACTGGGTGAGCACCTCGTCCGGGTCGCCGCAGATCAACAGCTCCTCCTCGATGAGGAGTTCGACGAACTCCGCGTTGTACTCGGGGAGCGTCTCGGGCCAGACGGGGAAGCCCTCGGGGCGCGGGAAGGTGTCGTGGTAGCGGAAGACGAGGGAGGGCAGGTAGTGCAGCCCGCCGCCGACCGCGATCCGGATCGCCTCGTCGTGGGTGGGCGCGCAGATGGCGGTGGTGGTCACCATGACGTTGTCGTTGACGAAGTCGCCGATGGGCTCGGCGTTCACGACGGCGGTCTTGTACTGCTCCAGGACCCACTCCATGTCGGAGACCTTCTGCACGCTGAAGCCGAGCACGCCCAGGCCCTTGCGGGCGGCCATGGAGTACGAGGGCGGCGACCCGGCGGCGTACCACATCGCGGGGTGCGACTTCCCGTACGGCTTGGGCAGGATCTTGCGCGGCGGGAGCGACCAGTGCTTGCCCTGGAAGCCGACGTACTCGTCCTGGAGCCACATCTTCGGGAACTCCGCGATGGTCTCCTCCCAGATCTCCTTGGTGAAGTTCATGTCGGTGATGCCGGGGAGGAAGCCGAGGATCTCGTGCGAGCCGGCACCGCGGCCGGACCCGAACTCGAAGCGGTTGCCGGTGAGATGGTCGAGCATGGCAACCTTCTCGGCGACCTTGACCGGGTGGTTGACCTGGGCGAGCGGGTTGAAGATGCCGGAGCCGAGGTGGATGCGGTCGGTGGCGTGCGCCAGATAGCCGAGGTAGACGTCGTTGGCCGAGAGGTGCGAGTACTCCTCCAGGAAGTGGTGCTCGGACGCCCAGGCGTACTTGAAGCCGGACTTGTCCGCCTGGATGACGTACTCGGTCTCCTCCATCAGCGCCTTGTGCTCCGCGAGCGGGTCGGTCAAGGCCCGCTTGCCCACGTATCCCTGTACAAAGAGCCCGAATTCCAAGGAGGTTCACCGTCCCCATCCAGTTATCTGACATACCGTCAGATTCTTTGAGCCGACTGTTCCACCGCGTGCGTGGACCGTCAATAGCTGATGCGTCGTCAGAGAACGCTGACGCCGGCGAGCCAGCCGCCGTCGATCACGAAGGGCTGCCCGGTGATGTACGAGGAGTCCTCGCCGGTCAGGAACAGGGCCAGCCTGGCCACGTCCTCGGGGCGGCCGATCCGGCCGAGCGGGACGAGCTTGCCGTAGAACGCGTCGAGCGCCTGCGAGGCCTCCTCGCCGTCCGCGCCGGAGGAGAGCTGCGCCGGGTTGCTCATGGCCGTGTCGACGGCGCCCGGGCAGACCGCGTTCACCCGGATCCCCTTCTCCGCGAGCTCCAGCGCCGCCACCCGGGTGAGTCCGACGATGGCGTGCTTGGTCGCCGCGTACGCGCCCACGTACGCCATCCCCGTGAGCCCGGTGAAGGACGCCGTGTTCACGATCGTGCCGCCGCCGGCCTCGGCGATCTCGGGCGCGAGGGTCTTGATCCCGAGGAACACACCGACCTGGTTGACCTGCACGATCTGCAGGAACTCGGCCAGCGGGGTGTCGACGAGCGCGTTGAAGCGCAGGATGCCGGCGTTGTTGACCAGCCCGTCGATCCGCCCGTACGCGGCCTTCGCCGAGGCGACCGCCGCCGTCCAGTCGGCCTCCTGGCTCACGTCCAGATGGACGTAGTGCGCGCCGATCTCCTCGGCGAGCTCCCGCCCCTGGTCGTCGAGCACGTCGGCGACGATCACGCGCGCGCCCTCCGCCGCGAAGAGCCGCGCCTCCTGTTCGCCCTGCCCCCGCGCGGCGCCGGTGATGAGGACGACCCGCCCGTCCAGCTTGCCCATGCCCTGACTCCCTAGTTGAGGTGGGGCGCGACGTCCGCGCCGAACGCCGCCATCTGGTCCGTGAGTTCGTCGCGGCTCCGGCTGCGGAACCGCACCTGGATCTGGTGCACGCCCATCGCGCCGTACTCCCGCAGCGACGCGGCCAGGGCCTCGGGCGGACCGCTCAGCGCCCGCCGCCCGACCTCCCAGCCGGGCTCGCCCACGTACAGCGGCTCGGTGATCGCGCCGATCGTGAGAGGTTCCCCGACGCCCGCCTCGGCGCGCAGGCTCGCGAGCCGGGCGATCTGGGCCGGCAGCCGGTCGCGCGGATCGCCCTGCGGAAGCCAGCCGTCGCCGCGCAGCGCGGCCCGGCGCACGGCGGCGGGCGAGGAGCCGCCCACCCACACGGGCACGCGCTGCTGGGCGGGCCGGGGCCGCTGCCCGAGGCCCTCGAAGTCGTAGGTCTTGCCGTGATGGACGGGGAACTCGTCCGGCCCGAGCGCGGCGCGCAGCGCGTCGATCGTCTCGTCGAGGACGGCCCCCCGGCGCTCGAAGTCGGCCCCGACCGCCTCGAACTCCTCCCGTACGTGCCCGGCGCCGACCCCGAGGATCAGCCTGCCGCCGGAGAGGTGGTCCAGGGTCGCGTACTGCTTGGCGGTGACGAGCGGATGCCGGAGCCCGACGACCGCGACATGACTGAGCAGCCGGACGCGCTCGGTCACGGCCGCGAGGAAGGCGAGCGTGGCGACCGGGTCGTACCAGATCGTGCTCATGGCGTCCGCGAGCCTGCGCGGAATCGCGACGTGGTCGCAGCTCGCGACGTAGGCGAATCCGGCGCGGTCGGCGGCGCGGGCGATCTCGACGAGGTCGTCGGGACCGGCGGCGGCCTCCCAGGGTTCCGCGTAGATGGTGCTCTGGGACTGGACGGGGAGCTGGATGCCGTACGCCAGCCGCCCTTCGGGCAGTGTCTGCATCGGCCCGCACCTCTCATCTGACGGTCCGTCATTTGTTGGGCTGCGCCGCCATACTCATCGCTGACGCATCGTCAGACAAGGGGTCGGCGGGTATCCGGGCGCACGGCCCCGGGCGGGGCCGGGGCGCACGCCTCGCGCGGCCCCTCAGCCCGCCCAGAGGCCCTCCGCCGTCAGCCCCAGCAGCTCGATCGCGTTCCCCCGCACGATCCGCTCGACGACGTCCGGGGCCAGGTGCCCCATCTGGGCCTCGCCGACCTCCTTCGACTTCGGCCAGGTGGAGTCGGAGTGGGGGTAGTCGGTCTCGTACAGGACGTTGCCGACGCCGATCGCGTCGAGGTTCCGCAGCCCGAACGCGTCGTCGAAGAAGCAGCCGTACACGTGGTCGGTGAACAGCTCGGACGGCGGCCGGTGGACCTTGTCGGCCACCCCGCCCCAGGCGCGGTTCTCCTCCCACACCACGTCGGCGCGCTCCAGGATGTACGGGATCCAGCCGATCTGGCCCTCCGCGTACATCACCTTCAGGTTCGGGAAGCGCTCGAACTTGCCGCTCATCAGCCAGTCGACCATCGAGAAGCAGCAGTTGGCGAAGGTGATCGTGGAGCCGACCGCGGGCGGAGCGTCGGCCGAGGTCGACGGCATCCGGCTGCTGGAGCCGATGTGCATGGCGATGACGGTGCCGGTCTCGTCGCACGCGGCGAGGAAGGGGTCCCAGTCGTCGGTGTGCACGGACGGGAGCCCGAGGTGCGGCGGGATCTCGGAGAAGGCCACCGCGCGCACACCGCGGGCGGCGTTGCGCCGCACCTCGTCCGCCGCGAGCCGGGCGTCCCACAGCGGTACGAGCGTCAGCGGTATCAGACGCCCCCGGGCGCTGGGCCCGCACCACTCCTCCACCATCCAGTCGTTGTAGGCCCGCACCGCGAGAAGGCCCAGATCACGGTCGGCGGCCTCGGTGAACGTCTGCCCGCAGAACCGGGGGAAGGTGGGGAAGCAGAGGGCGGACTGGACGTGGTTGACGTCCATGTCGGCCAGCCGCTGTGGCACGTCGTACGAGCCGGGGCGCATCTGCTCGTACGTGATGATCTCGAGCCGGATCTCGTCACGGTCGTAGCCCACGGCCGTGTCGAGGCGGGTGAGGGGCCTGTGCAGGTCTTCGTAGACCCACCAGTCGCCGACGGGGCCCTCGTCGCCCGGAGCGCCCATCACGGGGGCGAACTTCCCGCCCAGGAAGGTCATTTCCTTCAGGGGCGCGCGGACGATGCGGGGGCCTGTGTCCTGGTACTTCGCGGGCAGCCGGTCCCGCCAGACGTCGGGCGGTTCGACCGTGTGGTCGTCCACCGAGATGATCCTCGGGAAGGCGGTCGCTGCGTCCGCCGAGGGGCTCTGCGCGGTTTCCGTGGTCTCCATACCGGCCACGGTAGCGCTGATCTGACGACCCGTCAGCTACCCGTCGGCCACCTGTGGACGGCCCGCCCTGCCTCCGGCGGAGCACCCGGCCGACGGCGGCGCGCGGATGAATGCGCGAGGAAGTGTGAGGAGCCTGTGTGAGGACCGTGTGACCTACCGGGTCACGCCTTGTGATCGCTGTCTCGCACGGCTGACGCATCCGCCATGAACAAGGCAAACTGGCCTCGTTGTACCGACAGTTCGGCAGGGGGACAGCGATGGACGGTGTGCCGCGCGTACCGAAGCAGTGGCATCCGGGCTCCGAGGAGCCCGCGGCGTTGCGCTTCAGCGTGCTCGGCCCGGTGCGCGCCTGGCTCGGCGACGATCCGCTGCCGGCCGGGTCCCCGCAGCAACGCGCCCTGCTGGCCGCGCTGCTTCTCCGCGACGGCCGCACCGCCACGGCCTCCGAGCTCATCGACGCCCTGTGGGGCGACGAGCCCCCGTCCCAGGCGCTGGCCGCCCTGCGGACGTACGCCTCCCGGCTGCGCAAGACGCTCGGCGCCGCGGTGCTGGTGAGCGAGTCCGGTGGCTACGCCATCCGCTCCCTGCGCGAGGGCGCCCTCGACCACGTGAACGCCCAGGAACTCGCCGCCGACGCCGAGAAGGCGCGCGCGGCGGGCGATCTGTCCCGCGCCCGCGACCTGCTCCGGGACGCCCTCGCCCTGTGGGACGGCGAACCGCTCGCGAGCATCCCCGGCCCCTACGCGGAGACCCAGCGGGCCCGCCTGGAGGAGTGGCGCCTGCAACTCCTCGAATCCCGGCTCGACATGGACCTGGAACAGGGCTTCCACGCGGAGGCGGTCTCCGAACTCACCGCGCTCACCGCGGCGCACCCGCTGCGCGAACGCCTGCGGGAACTGCTGATGCTGGCGCTGTACCGCTCCGGCCGCCAGGCCGAGGCCCTCGCCGTGTACGCGGACACCCGGCGGCTGCTCGCCGACGAACTGGGGGTGGACCCGCGGCAGGGGCTGAAGGAACTCCAGCAGCGCATACTCCAGGCGGACCCGGGTCTCGCCGAGCCCTCCGCCCCGAAGGCGGAGCCCGTCGTCGCCCTCGTCCGCCCGGCCCAGCTCCCGGCGACCGTCACCGACTTCACCGGCCGCGCGTCCTTCGTACAGGAACTGAGCGACGTCCTCGCCGCGGCGTCCACCGAGGAGGGCCGCGTCATGGCCGTCTCGGCGCTCGCGGGCATCGGGGGCGTCGGCAAGACCACCCTCGCGGTGCACGTGGCCCACCAGGCGCGCGCCGCCTTCCCCGACGGACAGCTCTACGTCGACCTTCAGGGCGCCGGGTCGCGGGCGGCCGAACCGGAGACGGTCCTCGGCGCCTTCCTGCGGGCCCTCGGAACAGCGGACTCCGCGATCCCCGACTCGCTGGAGGAACGCTCGGCCCTCTACCGCTCCGTCCTCGACGGGCGCCGCGTCCTGGTCCTGCTGGACAACGCCCGCGACGCCGCCCAGGTGCGGCCGCTGCTGCCCGGCATGGAGGGCTGCGCCGCCCTGGTGACCTCGCGCATCCGGATGGTGGACCTGGCGGGCGCCCATCTCGTGGACCTCGACGTGATGTCCCCCGAGGAGGCGCTGCAGCTCTTCACGAAGATCGTGGGCGAGGAGCGGGTCGCCTCCGAGCGGGAGGCCGCCCTCGACGTGGTCGCGGCCTGCGGCTTCCTCCCGCTGGCCATCCGGATCGCCGCGTCCCGGCTCGCCGCCCGCCGCACCTGGACGGTGTCGGTGCTCGCGGCGAAGCTCGGCGACGAGCGCCGCCGGCTGGACGAACTCCAGGCCGGCGACCTGGCCGTCAAGGCCACCTTCGAACTCGGCTACGGCCAGCTCGAACCGGCGCAGGCGCGCGCCTTCCGCCTGCTGGGCCTCGCCGACGGCCCGGACATCTCCCTGGCCGCCGCCGCGGCGGTGCTCGACCTCCCGGCCGAGGCCACCGAGGACCTCCTGGAGTCCCTCGTCGACACCTCCCTGCTGGAGTCGGCGGCCCCCGGCCGCTACCGCTACCACGACCTCGTCCGCCTCTACGCGCGTGCGTGCGCCGAACGCGACGAACAGCCCCCGAGCGAACGGGCGGCGGCCCTGTCCAGGCTGCTGGACTTCTACCTGAGCACCGCGGCCGGGGTCTACGCGATCGAACGCCCCGGCGACCGCCTGGTGGACCATCTGGAACCGACGGCGTACGCCGGGCTGACGTTCGAGGACCGGCACCGGGCGCAGGACTGGCTGTACTCGGAGGCGATCTCCCTGCTGGCGTGCGTCCGGCAGTCCACCAAGGACGGATTCCTCCGGCGCTCGGTCGACGCCCTGTGGGCCTCCGTGGACCTGGCGGAGTCCGGCACGAACTCCAAGGCGTACGAGGGGGTCGCCTCCGCGCTGCGGGAAGCGGCCCAGGAGGCCGCCGACGCGCACGCCGAGGCTCGGTCCCTGGTCACCCTGGCCTACGTCCACTACTACACCGGCCGGTTCGACCCGGCCCGCGAGGCAGCCGCGCAGGCCCTCGAACTGGCCGCCGAGACGGACCACCTGACGAGCTGCTGGGCCTCCAACACCCTCGGGGTGATCGCTCTCCTGCAGAACCAGTACGAGGACGGCGAGGCGCATCTCACGCGGGCGATCGAGAGCTTCCGGGCCTGCCAGGACCGGGCCGGCGAGGCCAGCGCCCTGTGCAACCTCTCGCGCATCCACCTCGCCACCGGACGCACCGGCAGCGCCGTGTCGCTGGCCCAGCAGGGCACCGACATGTACGACGACATGGGCCACGCGCTGAAGGGCGCCAACGGCCGTTACGCGCTGGGCCTCGCCCTCACCCAGAGCGGCCGGCTGGCGGAGGCGACCGCCCGTCTCGGAGAGGCGCTCGCGGTGTTCCGCAACAGCCGCCAGCGGCTGTGGGAGGGCATGTCCTTGTTCCGCCTCGCGGAGGCCGATATCGCCGCCCAGCGCCCGGCCGCCGCGGCGACGAACGCCGAGACGGCCCTGACGGTGCTGCGCGGCATCGGCGGCGAGTGGCGCCGGGGCAATGTCCTCGTCGTGCTCGGGCAGGCGCTGAACGCGATCGGCCACTCCGGCCGGGCCCAGGTCTGCTGGCGCGAATCCCTGGACATCTTCCAGACGTTGGGGGCTCCGGAGGCCGCCACGGTCAGGGCGCTCCTCAATCCGCTGGCCATCGCCTAAGGGCTGTCCGGGAGTTCATAGGCGTTCGCATGCCGGGGCGTTCATCGTTCGTTTATCGCGGCCCGGCAGTCTCTGTGTTGTCGATCCGTCGCGTCGGGGGGCAGACGGGACGACCTGAGGCCGTAGCACTAAGGTAATCGGCCCCGAGTGCCCGTCCGGCGGCCCACGGGGGAGCTGCCGGACGGGCCGCTCCAAACAACGCACCAAGACTGTCAGGGGGACAGCCACCATGAGCGACACCAACAGCACCGACAACATCCACGCCACGGACGAGCCGACGGGCGGGGCTTCCACGGACAACATCCACGCCACGAGCGAGCCGCTCACCGGCAAGAGCCTGATCACCAAGGACGACGGCACCGGCGACGCCTCGACGGACAACATCCACGCGACGGACGAGCCGGTCTAAGTCCCACCTGGGGGGGCGGACTTACACCACACGGGGATCGACCGCGGCGGCGCGGAGGGGGAGCCGCCGCGGTCGCCGTGCGTCCGGGGGCGCGGCACCCGACTACCGCCCCCGCAGCTCCCCCTTCACCACCTTCCCGCTCGCGTTGCGGGGCAGTCCGGTGACGAAGGCGATCGTGCGGGGCACCTTGTAGTTGGCCATTTCGCGGCGGGACCAGGTGATCAGGTCGTCGGCCGTGAGGGTGGAGTGCGGGCGGCGGACGACGTAGGCCCTGCCCACCTCGCCGAGGCGGCTGTCCGGTACGCCGACGACCGCCACGTCGGCGACATCGGGGTGCAGGCCGAGCAGTTGCTCGATCTCCGCGGGGTAGGCGTTGAAGCCGCCGACGATGAACATGTCCTTGATCCGGTCGGTGATGCGGAGGTTGCCCTCGGGGTCGAGGACGCCCACGTCGCCCGTGCGCAGCCAGCCGTCCGGTGCCAGGACCTCCGCCGTGGCCGCCGCGTCCTCGAAGTAGCCGCTCATCACGTTGAAGCCGCGGACCAGGACCTCGCCGGGGGATCCGGGGGCCGCCGGGGCTCCCGAGGCGTCCACCACCCGCACCTCGGTGTCCGGGATCGCCCGGCCCGAGGTCGAGGCGATCACCTCCGGCCGGTCCCCCCTGCGGCACATGGTGACGATGCCGCTCGCCTCGGAGAGGCCGTACGCCGTCAGGACCGTGTCCACGCCGAGCTCCGTGCGCAGGCGCTCGACCAGCCGCAGCGGGACCACGGCGGCGCCGGTCACCACCAGCCGCAGCGCGGAGAGGTCGTAGGTGTCGCGGGCGGGGTGGTCGAGGAGGGACTGGTGGAGGGTGGGCGGCCCGGGGAGGACGGATATGCGTTCCGCGGCCACGTTCGCGAGCACCGTGTCCACGTCGAACACCGGCTGCGGCACCATCGTCGCCCCGCGCATCAGACAGGCGATGATCCCGGCCTTGTAGCCGAAGGTGTGGAAGAACGGGTTCACGATCAGATAGCGGTCGCCCTCGCGCAGACCGGCGAGGTCGCTCCAGATCGCGTAGCCGCGCAGGGTCTGCGCGTGCGTGATCAGGGCGCCCTTGGGCCGGCCCGTGGTGCCCGAGGTGAAGATGATGTCGGAGGGGGAGGCACCGGACACGGCAGCGCCCCGGCGGCGCACCTCGTCGCTCCCCACACCCTCCCCGTCCGCCAGGAAGTCCTTCCAGGTACGGAAGTCGGCGGGAGCGTCGTCCGCGAGGACCACCACCCGCTCCAGGTGCGGGAGTCCGGGGAGCGGACCGGCGGCGGGTCCGGGGCCCGCTTCCCCGGGCTCCCCCGCCGCCCGGCGCAGCGACGCCACGTAGGACGTGCCGAGGAACGTTCCCGTCACGAAGAGCAGCTTCGCCCGGCTCCTGGCCAGCACGTACGCCGCCTCGGCGCCCTTGAAGCGGGTGTTGAGGGGGACCAGGACCGCCCCGGCGGACACGGCGCCGAGGGCGGAGACGATCCAGTCGAGGGTGTTCGGGGCCCAGATGGCCACGCGGTCGCCCACGCGGACACCGCTCGCCATGCAGGCGGCCGCGGCGCGCTCCACCCGCGCGCCCAACTCCGCGTAGGAGACGCGTGTCCGGCCCTCGACGACCGCCTCGCGGTCCGCGAAACGGGCCGCCGCCGACCGTACAAGACCCGGGACGCCGCCCCACTTCAGGTCACCGCGCATCGTGCACCTCCCGCCGAAGCACCACTAGCTGACTGACCGTCAGATTAGCTGTAGCCTGACGGACTGTCAGCAGCCGGGACCGTGTGCGGAGGTCATCCATGCCAGGGCTCAAGGACGCCACAGCCGTCGTCGGAATCGGACAGACACCCTTCGCGAAACAACTCCCGGAGTCCGAGAAGACGTTGGCCTGCCGGGCGATCCTCGCCGCCCTCGACGACGCCGGCATCGCGCCCGCGGAGGTCGACGCGCTCGCCTCCTACACCATGGAGGAGACCGACGAGGTGGAGGTCGCCAAGGCCGTCGGGCTCGGCGACCTCACCTTCTTCAGCAAGGTCGGCTACGGGGGCGGCGGTTCCTGCGCCACCGTCGCGCACCTCGCCGCCGCCGTCACCACCGGCCAGGCGACGGTGGGCGTGGCCTGGCGCTCGCGCAAGCGGGGCAGCGGGCCGCGTCCCTGGAAGAACACGGCCGTCCAGCTCCCCACCCCGGCCCAGTGGACCCGGCCCTTCGGACTGCTGCGGCCCGCCGACGAGATCGGAATGCTCGCGCGCCGGTACATGCACGAGTACGGGGCGACCCGCGACCACCTCTTCAACGTGGCGCTGGCCTGCCGCAACCGGGCCAACCAGAACCCGGCCGCGATGATGTACGAACGCCCGCTGACCCGCGAGATGTACATGACCGCCCGCTGGATCAGCGAGCCGCTCTGCCTCTTCGACAACTGCCTGGAGACGGACGGCGCGCTCGCCTGCGTGATCGTGTCCGCCGAGCGGGCCCGCGACTGCAGGCAGCGGCCCGTGTACGTCCACTCGGCCGCCCAGGGCCTGCCCGCCCAGCACCACGGGATGGTCAACTACTGGAACGACGACCCGCTCACCGGGCCCGCCTGGACCGCCGCCCGGCACCTGTGGAAGCACGCCGACCTCACCCCCGAGGACGTGGACGTGGCGCAGATCTACGACGCGTTCACGCCCCTGATACCCCTCTCGCTGGAGGGATACGGCTTCTGCGGGCGCGGTGAGGGCGCGGCCTTCACGGAGGGCGGCGCCCTGGAGATCGGCGGACGGCTGCCGGTCAACACCGGGGGCGGCGGGCTCAGCGAGGCCTACGTGCACGGCTTCAACCTCATCAACGAGGGCGTGAAGCAGTTGCGGGGCACGAGTACGGCACAGGTGCCGGGAGCGGCGACCTGTCTGGTCACAGCGGGGGAAGGGGTCCCGACCTCCGCACTCCTGCTGAGGAGCTGAGGAGCCGGGATGGCTGAGATGGCTGAGATGGCCGACATGACCGGGACGGCCGGCACGGCCGAGGGTTCCGGGGCCGACGGGACGGACCGGATGAAGGAGCCTCTGCTGTCCCCCGTCCCCGACGACGACGGGGCACCCTTCTGGCAGTACGCCGCCCGGGGCGAACTCCGCGTCCAGGCCTGCGCCGGCTGCGGTGAACTCCGCTTCCCGCCGCGCCCCTGCTGCCCGCACTGCCACTCCTTCGCGGACGAGTGGCGCAGGATGAGCGGGCGGGGCCGGATCTGGTCGTACGTCGTCCCGCATCCGCCGCTCCTTCCCGCCTACGCGGCGCTGGCCCCGTACAACGCGATCGTGGTGGAGCTGGACGAGGCGCCGCGGATACGGCTGGCCGGGAACCTGGTGAGCGGGCCGGACGAGCCCATCGGCTCCGTTCCGGCCCGGCGGATCCGGATCGGGGCCCGGGTGCAGGCCGTGTTCACCGAGGTGAACGGCGTCACCGTGCCGCGCTGGGTCCTGGAGCGGGCGTGAGCGGGCGGGCCGGAGCCGGCGGGCTCGTGGTGAGCGCCGACAAGGACACCGGAGTCGCCGTCCTCACGCTCGACCGGCAGGACCGGCTCAACGCCATCGACCTTCCGACGGCCGCCGAACTGGTCGCCGCCTGGCGCGAGTTCCGGTTCGACGACACCGTACGGGCGGTCGTGGTCACCGGCGCGGGACGGCGGGCCTTCTGCACCGGGATCGACCGCGGCGCCGAGGTGCCGCAGCCCGGCTCCCCTTACATGGTGGACGATCCGCTGGCCGCGATCGGGCCGAAGGCCAACGGTCTGTGGAAGCCGGTGATCGCCGCCGTGAACGGGATCGCCTGCGGCGGTGCCTTCTACCTGCTGGGCGAGTCGGAGTTCGTCGTCGCCGACGAGGAGGCCACCTTCTTCGACCCGCACACGACGTACGGAATGGTCAGCGCGTACGAGTCCGTCTACCTCGCGCAGCGGATGCCGTTCGGGGAGGTGGCGCGGATGGCGCTGATGGGAACCGCCGAGCGGGTCTCGGCGCGGCGGGCGTACGAGGTGGGGCTGGTGTCCGAACTCGCCCCGCCGGGCGGGGCGTTGGCGGCGGCCGTCGGGTGCGCGGCGGTCATCGCGTCCTACCCGGCCGAAGCCGTCCAGGGGACCGTACGGGCGCTGTGGTCGGCGCAGGAGGCGACCCGCGCGGCGGCCCTGGCGCACGCTCCGCAGCTCGTCTCCCTCGGAAACCTGCCGGGTGAGCGGCAGGCGGAACTGTTCTCGGCCCGCCGGCCGGGGTTCCGGCTGCGCTGAGGGCTGCCCGGACGCCGGGCGGTCGAACCGCGCTCCCGTCCGGCCGGAGAAACCCTCGAACCGGGCCGGACCGGGCCTCGCTCCCTGTGGCGGGCCGGTCACTCCGGGCGTAGCCTCGGCACCCGGAACGGCTTCCGCAAGGCCGTCCGCGTGAACGACGGCCGCCGTCCGGAGACCCTTCCGTGCCCGGTACGGCGGCCGTCACAGAGCTTTTGCCCCGCTCACGTGGTGCGGGCGGTCCCGGTGCCCTTCTCCGCGTCCAGCGCGTACACACAGCGGTCCTTGCTGCACGCGTACACGACGCCGTCCTTGACCACGGGCGCCCCGGTGATCTCGCCGCCGGTGGCCAGCTTCCAGCGCAGGCGCCCGTCGTCGGCCTTCAGGGTGTACAGCAGGTGGTCCGTGGAGCCGAAGTGGATACGGCCCTCGGCCACCGCGGGGGCGCCCACCAGGTCGCCACCGGCCTGGAAGCGCCACTTCGGGGTGCCGGTGACGGCGTCCAGCGTGTACAGGCCCTTGCCGCTGCCCACATGGACGTGTCCGGCCGCCACCAGGACCGGCTCGGTGGAGGCGCGGGACTCGGTGGCGATGCGCCAGCGGTCGCGGCCGTCGGTCGCGTCCAGGGCGTACACCGTGCCGAGGTAGTCGGCGAGGTAGACACCGCCGCCCGTCACCGCCGGGCCCGGGGCGAAGGTGGGCGGGGACAGGAAGACTGCCGGGGCCTCGAAGTGCCAGCGGACGTGACCGCTCGCCGTGTCCACGGCGAGTACGCGGGTGCCGGCGGAGATGTAGACGTAGCCGTCCGGCGCGTGGGTCATACGGACCGGTACGCCGCCGCAGGAAGCCGCGTCGCCGATCGGGTACGACCAGCGCTCCTCGCCCGTACGGGCCTCCAGGGCGCGCAGCCGCGCGTCCTTCCAGACGTACACCGTGCCGTCGTGGATCGACGGACCGGCCTCCGGGGACTCGAAGTCCGTCTGGGCGCCGCTGATCTCCCAGAGCTTCTGGCCGTTCGCCGCCTCCCAGGCCTGGACGCCACCGCCGCGCGTGCCGGTGACGACCGTTCCGCGGTCGGCCTGGAGGGAGTAGACCCAGGCGTCCGTGGACAGGCGCCACAGGTCCGCGCCCTCCCTGGCTTCGAGCGCGTACAGCGTCGGACCGTCGGACGCGTGGATGCGGCCGTCCGCCACCGCCATGGACCACGCCACGTCACGGGTCTTGAAACGGCGGCGGCCGGTCGCCACGTCGAGGGCGTGGACCTCGAAGGAGGTGACGTACACGAGGTCGCCGGCGACCGAGGGGGTGCCCCAGACGTCGTTCGACATCCGGAAGCGCCAGGGGCGCCAGCCGGCCGGAGCGTCGGGCGCCGGAGGCGCGACCACGGGCACCGGCGCCGGTTCGGCGCCGTTCACACCGATGCGCGGCCGGGACCAGGACGCCGCGAGCCCGGCTTCCGGAGGCGGCGCCTTCACGGCCGCCGCGCGGGCGTCGAGCACCCGGGGACCGGGACCGATGGGCACCGGGGCCCCCGCGAGACGCACGGGCCCGGTGTCGGGTGCGCCCACGGGCACCGGGGCGTGCGACGGGGGCGGAGGCACCGTGGCGCGCCCCCCGCCGCTGCGTCCGCTTCCCCCGGCAGGCTGCTTGACCGGCGGACGGCCGCCGCGCCGGGTCTCGATCAGGCCCACCGCGCGCTCGGGCAGCCACGCCGACGCCGTGCCGCTGTCGTCGGAGCCCGAGCCGAAGAGGTGGGGTGCGAGCTGGGCCTGGAGGTCGGCGGGGTTGGGGCGGGCCGTGGCGTCCATCTGCATGCAGGACTCGATGAGCGGGCGCAGCTCGTCGGGGAGGCCTTCCAGGTCCGGGCCCTCGCGGAGCAGCATGAACACCGTCTCGACGGGGTTGGCGCCGTGGAAGGGGGCGTGTCCGGTGGCCGCGAAGACGAGCATCGAGCCGAGCGAGAAGACGTCGCTCGCGCCGGTGACGCTGCGCGAGTCCTTCGCCTGCTCGGGCGACATGTAGGCGGGGGTGCCGACCGCGACGTTGGTCATGGTCAGACGGGTGTTCGAGACGCCGGACGCGATGCCGAAGTCGATCACGCGCGGCCCGTCCTCGACCACGAGGACGTTCGAGGGCTTCAGGTCACGGTGGACGAGTCCGGCGCCGTGGATCGACTGGAGCGCCTCCGCGACACCCGCCGCCAGCCAGCGCACGGCCTGGGCCGGGAGCGGCCCGCACTCATTCACTATCTCTTCGAGCGAGGGCGCGGGCACGTAGGCGGTGGCCAGCCACGGCACGGCGGCACGGGCGTCGGCGTCGACCACGGCCGCCGTGTAGAAGCCCGACACGGCGCGGGCCGCCTCGACCTCGCGCGAGAAGCGGACCCGGAACAACTGGTCCTCTGCGAGCTCGGTCCTGACCGTCTTGATCGCCACGCGCCGGCCGGAGGCCGAGCGCGCGAGATAGACCAGCCCCATGCCGCCGGCACCCAGCCGTCCCAGCACCTCGAACGGCCCGATCCGGCGCGGATCGTGCTGCGTCAGCTGATCCACCACTTGCCTGCCACCTCCCCGTACGGGTCGCGTCATCCACGTATGAACGCGGCCCAGTGCAGCGTCTCACCACCGCACCGCCATGGCGGCACGCACCCCGATTCTTCCTGGCCGAGCCGCCGGTTGCGAACCCGGGGCAGGATCGGGGTGTCTCGTGACAAAACAACCGCCCCGGCAGGAGTACGGCCGCCAGGGCGCCACTGTTCAGGGCCGAAATGTGCCCCTCACCCCAGAAGTACCCCGCCCCGGCCCCCGGAAGTGCCGTCCCTCACGTCGAAATGCCTTACCCCTGACCGCAGAAGCGTTTCGGCCTGATCCGTCGAAGCGTCCCCCGATGTCTTTGAACGGTGAAGCACCCTCACCGCCGGTACGACATCACCGCTGGTCGGAGAACCCTCACCGTTCGAGCACGGCGAACGACGCACCCTGATTGTCCGTGACGACGGCCACCCGCCCGTACGACGTGTCGAAGGGTGTCACCTGGACACGGCCGCCGAGCCTGTTCACCGTCCCGAGTGTCTCCTCGCAGTCCTCGACTCCGAAGTGGACGAGGAAATGGGGCGGCATCTCGGCCGGAAAGACGCCCGTCACGGGAACGCGGCCGAAATCGGGGGTCGCGTCGGGCCCGAACAGCGCGTCGTGGAACAGGTTGCCGTAGAAACGGTCGACCGTCGCGGTGTCGCGCGCGTACAGCTCGGCCCAGCAGAACGTGCGGCGCTCGTGCCGCTTGGCGAAACCGGGGTGGGTGCCGGGCTGCCAGAGGCCGAGCACGGCGCCCTCCGCGTCGGTGACGAGGGCGGCCGTGCCCAGCTCGCCCGACGCGCCCACCGCCGTGGGCACGGAGATGATCCGGCCACCGGCCGCCACGATCCGCCGGGTGAGCGCCTCGACGTCCGGCGTCGCGAAGTACACCGTCCACACGGTGGGCATGCGCCCGTCCAGTTTGGGCGTGAGCGCGGCGACCGGCTCGCCGTCCAGCTCCGCCCAGCCCTCCGGACCGGACTCCTCGGGGAACGTCCAGCCGAAGAGCTCACCGTAGAAACGCTTGCCCGCCTCCACGTCGGGAAGCTGCGCGTCGACCCAGCAGGGCACACCCTCGGAGAACCCGGCGACAACGGCTGATTCGGCCATGCGGCCAAGTTAACGGCCCTTCCGGTATCCCGCAGAGCGTGCGCACCTGCTCCGGTGACGCCCCGTCCCTGCTCAGGGGCCCGCACGGGCTCGCGGGCCGTGCGTCGAGCGGGCCCGGAAAGCTCTCGCAGGCTCTGGCGAACTCCTCGCCGAACGTCCCCCGAACCCCCGTCGGACCCCCGCGACGTACGGCCGCACCCCATTTGCAGTCGGCCGAATCGCGCTCCGATCACCCCTCGGTAAGCTGACGGCATGACAGGACAAGTGCGTACCGTCGACGGCCGCGTGGCCGGACGACGTGGGCAGGCGACCCGGCAGAAGCTGCTCGACTGCCTCAGCGAGATGCTCAGCTCATCGCCCTACCGGGACGTCAAAGTCATTGACGTCGCCCGGAAGGCGGGCACTTCACCGGCGACCTTCTACCAGTACTTCCCGGACGTCGAAGGCGCCGTCCTGGAGATCGCCGAGGAAATGGCCGCCGAGGGCGCCGCGTTGACCCGGTTGCTCGAAGGCCGTTCCTGGGTCGGCAAGGCCGGCTGGCAGACCGCCCAGGAACTCGTCGACGGCTTCCTGGAGTTCTGGCGGAAGAACGACGCGATCCTGCGGGTCGTCGATCTCGGCGCCGCCGAGGGCGACAAGCGGTTCTACAAGATCCGCATGAAGATCCTGAACTCCGTGAACAACTCCCTTACGGATTCGGTCACCGAACTCCAGGCCAAGGGAAAGGTCGACAAGGACGTGAACCCGGCCGCGATGGCCGGTTCCCTCGTGGCCATGCTCGCGGCGGTCGCCTCGCACCAGAAGGGGTTCCAGTCCTGGGGGGTCAAGCAGGCCGAACTCAAGCCGAACCTGGCGCTGTTGGTGTATCTGGGTGTGACCGGGAAGAAGCCGACGAAGTAGATCCCCGCGTCTGAACGCTCCAGCTCCTGTCATGCGGGCGGCAGTTCGTTCCGGAGAACCATCCGGCGGACTGCCGCCCGCTGCGCTGCACGGGCACCGCCGAGGATCCGGCCGGACCGCCTGTACAGGCGCGCCGCCCGTTCAGCCCGGCCGCCCGGTCATCCGGAACGGAACGCCCGTTCAGCCCGACCCGGCCTCGCCGTTCCCGGCCTCGCCGTTCCCGGAGTCGGCCGGCACCGCCCGGCGCACGATCCTGAAGAGCCGGATCTCCCGGTCCACCCGCGCCTGATAGGTGGCGTACGGCGGCCAGAACGCCAGCACCGTCGTCCAGACCGCGTCCCTCTCCTCGCCCGTGAGGAGCCGGGCGGTCACGGGAATGTCCTCGCCCTTCCAGTTGATGACGGCGTCGGGGCGGGCGAGCAGGTTCGCGGTCCAGGCGGGATGACCCGTACGGCCGAAGTTGGACCCGATGAGGATCCAGCCGGACCCCGTCGCACCGGCCCCCTCACCCGAGGTGCCCGTCTCCGGCATGCAGGCCAGCGGGGTACGGCGCTCCAGACCGCTCCTGGCGCCGCGCGCCGTCAGGACGACCCCGGGCAGCATCTGGGCGCTGAGCAGCACCTTCCCGCGGGTGAGCCGGTGCACGGCGCGGTCGAGGGCCGGGATGAGGTGCGGGGCCACCCTGGCGAACGTCCGGGTGGAGGAGACCCGCTGCACCAGCCGCACACCGGGCATCCTTCTCGCCCCGGTCCCCGCCCGGGCCCTCCCGCCGTCGCCGTCGCCCGTACCGCTCCCCGTACGCGAACGCCCGGACGCCGCCATCAGACCGTCACCTCTCCGCCGTCGAAGAGCCGCGCCGCGTCGGCCGCGTGCGCGCGCAGCCGGTGGACGGGGCCGAAGAGCAGTTCGTCGCCGGACGCGCGCTTGAAGTAGAGGTGGACGTCGTGCTCCCAGGTGAAGCCGATGCCTCCGTGCAGCTGGATGCCCTCGGAGGCGGCGGTGCGCAGCGCCTCCAGCGCCTGGGCCAGCGCGAGGGCGCCCACCCGTTCGCCGCCCGTCCCCGTGGCCCAGGCCGCGTAGTACGCCGCCGAGCGGGCCGACTGCACGCCCACGTACACGTCCGCGAGCCGGTGCTTGACGGCCTGGAAGGAGCCGATCGCCCGCCCGAACTGCTCACGCCGGCCCACGTGTTCGACGGTGCGTTCCAGTACGCGGTCGGCGGCGCCCACGGCCTCCACGGCGAGGACGGCGGCGGCGGCGTCCCCGGCCGCGGCCAGGGCCGCGGGCACGTCGGCCTGGTCGTCACCCAGCAACTCCGCCTCCACGTCACGCAGTTCGAGCCTGGCCTGCGGCCGGGTCGGATCCAGGGAGGTCTGCCGTGCGCGTACCAGCCCGCCGGCGTCGCCCCTCACCAGGAACAGCAGCGTCCGCGACCGCGCGAACCCGCCGGTGTGCGCGGCCACCACCAGCAGCCCGGCGCTGTGCCCGTCGAGCACCTGCGCCGCCTGCCCGTAGAGCCGCCACACGCCGTCCGCCCGGCGCGCCTGGACGCCCCCGGCGCGGCCGCCGCCGGCCCAGTCGCCGCGGTTGTCGCCGGTCAGCGCGAGGGCGGTGGCCAGGCCCGTGCCGGGGACCGCGAGGGCGGCGGTCAGCGCGCCCGAGGCCAGCGCCGGCAGCAGTGCGGCGCGCTGCGCCCCGGTGCCGAGGGCCAGGATCAGCGGGGCGGCGAGAACGGCGGTGGAGAGCAGCGGCGAGGGGGCGAGAGCGCGGCCAGACTCCTCGCAGGCCAGGGCGAGTTCGGTCATCGAGCAGCCGACACCGCCGTACGCCTCGGGGAGGGCGAGTCCGGGCAGCCCGAGCCGGCGCGCGAGGGTCTCCCAGAGTGCCGGGTCGTAGCCGGCGGGGGTCGGCTCGGCGGCCCGCAGCTCCCGCGGGCCGCACCGCTTCACCAGCAACTCCCGCAGCGTACGACGGATCTCCTCCTGCTCCGCGGTGAGACGGGTGTCCATGGGCGGGCTCCTCCCTCGTCGGGGGGCTGATCCGGGAAGCTGATCTGACGGGCCGTCATGTTAGGGCGGGGGGTCCCAGATGCACAGGGGTGCGACGGCTCCCGGAGGGACAGTTATCTGATGTACCGTCAGATTTATGACGCATGCCACCCCGGGTCACAGCCGTCGAAAGGCCGCCGTCGTCGGCGTATCCCTGTCCGACTGCGGCCGCGTGGACGAGGCGACCCCGTACGCGCTGCACGCCCAGGCCGCGCGCCGCGCGCTGGCCGACTCCGGCCTGGACCGCTCGGTGATCGACGGCTTCGCGTCGGCGGGCCTCGGCACCCTCGCACCCGTCGAAGTGGCCGAATACCTGGGGCTGCGGCCCACCTGGGTCGACTCGACCTCCGTCGGCGGCTCCACCTGGGAGGTCATGGCGGCCCACGCGGCCGACGCCATCGCGGCGGGCCACGCGAACGCCGTCCTGCTCGTCTACGGCTCCACCGCCCGCGCCGACATCAGGGCGGGCCGCCGCACCGGCAACCTGTCCTTCGGCGCCCGGGGCCCCCTGCAGTTCGAGGCCCCGTACGGCCACACCCTCGTCGCCAAGTACGCGATGGCCGCGCGCCGCCACATGCACACGTACGGCACCACGCTCGAACAGCTCGCCTCGGTGGCCGTCCAGGCCCGCGCGAACGCGGCCCGCAACCCGGAGGCGATGTTCCGCGACCCGGTCACCGTCGACGACGTCCTGTCGGGGCCGATGATCGCGGACCCCTTCACCAAGCTGCACTGCTGCGTCCGCTCCGACGGCGGCGCGGCGGTCCTGCTGGTGGCCGAGGAGTACGTGCGCGACTGCCGTACGGCCCCGGTGTGGGTGCTCGGAACCGGCGAACACGTCTCCCACACCACCATGTCCGAGTGGGCGGACTTCACCGTCTCCCCGGCGGCGGTGAGCGGCCGGCTCGCCTTCGAACGCGCCGGAGTCCGCCCGGCCGAGATCGACTTCGCCGAGATCTACGACGCCTTCACCTACATGACCCTGGTGACCCTGGAGGACCTCGGCTTCTGCGCCAAGGGCGAGGGCGGAGCCTTCGTGGACGCGGCGAAGGGGCGGCTGCTGGTGGGCGGGGAACTGCCGGTGAACACGGACGGGGGCGGACTGTCGGCCCAGCACCCGGGCATGCGCGGCCTGTTCCTGCTCGTGGAGGCCGTACGGCAGTTGCGCGGCGATCTCCCGGAGGAACGGCAGGTACGGCGCCCCGACGGCACGCTGCCCGAGCTGGCGGTGGCGTCCGGGACGGGAGGCTGGTTCTGCTCGTCGGGGACCGTGGTGCTGGGGCGGGGGTGAGGGGTACGGGGTACGGGGTACGGGGTGGTGCCATGGGGCATCGGACCGCACCGGGTGATACTCGGAGCCATGGAACCGGATCTTCATGAGCTGCTGAGATCGCTGCGGGTGTGGGACACCGAGCTGCCCGGCTTCGCCCCGGAGGGTGCTCCGGCGGACCCGCTGACCCTGTTCACCCGGTGGTTCGCGGAAGCGGTGGCGGCCGGGCAGGCCGAGCCGCACACGATGACGCTCGCGACGGCCGACGAGGACGGTCTGCCCGACGTCCGGACGGTGATGCTGCACGGCGCGGACGACGACGGCTGGGCGTTCGCCTCGCACGTGACGAGCCGCAAGGGACGCCAGCTGGCCGCGCGGCCGTACGCCGCCCTCGGCTTCTACTGGCCCGCGCAGGGGCGTCAGATCCGCCTCCGCGGCCCGGTCGCCGCCGCGTCCCCCGAGGAGAGCCAGGCGGACCTGCACGCCCGCTCCACGGGTGCGCTGGCCGCCGCTCTGGTGGGCCGGCAGAGCGAAGTCCTGCCCTCACGGGACGAGTTGGACCGGGCCTCGGACGCGGCCTGGGCGCGGGCCGAGAGCGCCCCGCACTCCCCCGCCCCCACCTGGACGCTCTACCGCCTCCGCCCGGACGAGGTCGAGTTCTTCCAGGGTGACGCCCGCAGGCGCCACGCCCGGTTCGTCTACCGCCGCACGGAGACCGGCTGGGACACCGGGCTGCTGTGGCCGTGACACCGCCGGTGACCACGGACACGGCCCCTGATCCCGCCGGGCACACCCCGCCCCGGCCCGCCCGGCCTACGCCTCGTACGTGAAGTCGTACGTCGCGAAGTCGGAGACGGGGCGGTAACCGATGCGCTGGTACAGGCCGTTGCTGGTCGGATTGGCGAGGTCGGTGAAGAGCAGCACCTCCTGGACACCGGCGGCGACCGCGGCGCGGCTCACCTCGGCGGTGACGGCACCCGCGTATCCCCTGCCGCGCAGGTGCACCGGGGTGTAGACGGGGGCGACCCGCAGCTGTCCGGCGACCGGCGGTGTCGCGCCCGCCATGGCGACGGGCGTGCCGTCGGGGTCCTCCCAGAGGGTGATGCCGCCGTAGGAGATCCGGTCGTCGGCCCAGGTGCCACCGTCGCGGAGCGCACCTTCACCGATGGCTTCGGCGAACTCCGTGTACCAGCGGGCGAGGAGGTCCCGGTCACTCTCGTCGGCGACCCTGGGACGGCCGGGCGGCGCGGGCTCGGGCGCCGTCAGGCCGTCGAGCCGGTACAGCCGCTCGCTCCGGAGCAGCGCCGCTCTCGCTCCGGTCCGCCGCCCCCAGGCCCGGGTGAACGCCTCGACAGTGTCCGTGTCGGCGGAGACCCCGGGCACCTCGACCTCCGCCTCCGCCAGCAGCGCGGCGAGCGTGTCCGCGCCCCGCTCGTCCAGCGGGGTGAGGTTCAGCCGGTACGGCGGCGTACGGAAGAAGGCCGCGCGGACCGCCCCGCCCCGCTCCAGAGCTCCGAAGACCGGCGCGCTCTTCCCGTACTGGCGCATCCCCCGCCTGCGCAGCGCGTCCGTCACGGTCAGCGCGACGGTGTGCTGCGCGGGCCGCGACCGGAGAAAGTCTCCGGCGCCGGCGAGAAACGTGTCGAGGTCACGGGTGAGCCGCCAGTCGTACGTCACGGAGGTCATGCCCGATGATCCCGTGCGGCCACGGCGCCGTGCCTCCGAATTTCGGCGCCGCCGAAGGCATCCCGCCGTCTCCCGGTCCCGTCCCGATCCAGCCGTCTCCCGGTCCCACCGCCGTCCGCGCCCTGTCCGTGTTCCCGGTCGGCTGCCCCTTTTCGGTGAGCACGGACCGTTCAGGCAGTGACCCGTGAGCCCGGAGGGGCTTGAATGGCTGGATGGCCGACGCCCATGTGCAGTTCTCCGTCCAGCCCGCCCCGGAACTGACGGGCCTCGGGCTGCTGCTCCGACCCTGGGACCCGGAGTCCGACGCCGACGTGTCGGCGTATCTGCACGGACTGACGGATCCCGAGTTCCAGCGCTGGAACACCCCGCTCAGGTTCGTCCGGGACATCGACACCGCCCGTGAGGCGCTGCGGACGCGCGTCGCGGCGGCGACGAGCGGCACCGGGATCTCCTTCTGCGTCACCGATGCCGGGACCGGCGAGACGCTGGGCCATATCGGCCTCAACGAGATCGACCACGTCATGAGCTGCGCCCGCGTCGGCTACTGGGTCCTCCCGGAGTGCCGCGGCCGCCAGGTCGCCACCCGCGCCCTCACCCTCACGGCCCGCTACGCCTTCACCGACCTCGCGCTGCACCGCCTCGACCTGGGCCATGCCGTGGGCCACGAGGTGTCCTGCCGGATCGCCGAACGCTGCGGATTCCGGCACGAGGGGACGCTGCGCGGAGCGATGTTCGAGGCCGGCCGCCATGACGCGTTCCGCGACGTCCACGTCCACGGACGGCTGGCGACGGATCCCGAGCCGGCGCCCGACCGGAATCCTTCACCCCCCGGCACGTGACGCGGGCCGGAACACGGGGATCCCCGACCGGAAGGCCACCTCCAGTTCCATCCCGATCCGCAGCGCCGCTTCCTCGCACTCGACCACCTCGGTCATCATCCGGGGGCCCTCGGCCAGGTCGACGACGGCGGCGGCGTACGGCACGCGCCCGCCGAACGGCGGCAGATCGTTGCGGTGGACGACGGACCAGGTGTAGAGCGTGGCGCGTCCGCCGGCGGGGCACCAGTTCACGTCCTCGCTCCAGCAGTGCGGGCAGAACTCGCGGGGGTAGTGGTGAACGCGGTCGCAGGCCGCGCAGTGCCGGATCAGCAGCCGCCCCTCGGCCGCCGCGTCCCAGTACGGCCGGGTGAAGGCGTCGGCCTCGGGGACGTCGAACCCGCCACCGGAACCCGCCGCGCCCACCGGACCCTGCGCACCCACCGAGGCCCTCGCACCCACCGAGGCCGTCGCACCCCCGGAAGGCACCGGGCCCTCGCTCGCCGCGCCCCGGGCGGTCGCGCTCACCGGAAGAGTCCCAGGGCGTCGTCCAGGGACCACGTCTGCCAGGACATCCCGAACAGACCGACGGCCGAGACCAGCGCCATCATCGCGTTCTGCCCCTGTTCCGCCCAGTCGTGGATCATGAGAGTGAAGTAGAGGACGTTGAGGAGCAGGCCCGCGACCAGCGCGACGGGAGTCAGCAGTCCGGCCACCAGGCCGAGACCGAGTGCCAGCTCCGCGTACACGACCACGTACGCCATCGTCCGGGGGCGCGGTGCGACGATCGTGTCGAAACCGGACCGCACGGCGTTCCACCGGTGCTTGGACGCGACGTCCGCCGCCCACGCGATACCGGTCCCGCGCTCGAACCAGCCCTTCTTGTCCTTGTGCCGCCAGCTCTCGAGCCACCACAGCCCGAGCCCGATACGGAGCAGGGCCAGCCATTCCGCCCCGCCGAGCCAGATCGTGTCCATGGCCGAACCTCCCGCAGAACCAACGTATCTGACGGAACGTCAGTTTCGACTCTCCGGGACGCCCGCACAAGAGGCCGGCACCCACCGGCGGGGACCGCGCGACCGGCCCGCGATCACCCGCCACCGCCCCACCCCTCCCAGGGGGCGCGCGGAGCCGATTCCGCGCTCCCGCGCAAGGCGTACGCCCTGGCGCCCACCTGCGACGACAGCACGCTTTCTCCGCATCCCCACCCCATCGAAGTGACCTACGCCACCATGCCCACCCACCTCTCCCACAGTCGTGACCACTTCGCAACCGATTCCCCTCTTGACCGAGACCTATCAAGCAAAGGCGTGATTACGCTCGCGCTATGGCCGACTCGACTGCTTCCACGACCTCCCGCACGGTGCCCTCCCACGAGGACCGCCCCGTGTACGTGATCGGAGGCGGTCCCGGGGGACTCGCGGCGGCGTACGCCCTGCGCGCCCGGGGCGTACGAGCCGTCGTACTGGAGAAGTCGGACCAGGTCGGCGCGTCCTGGCGGGGCCACTACGACCGGCTGCACCTGCACACCACCCGGCGGCTGTCCGCGCTGCCGGGGCTGTCGATGCCGCGCTCGTTCGGCCGCTGGGTGGCGCGCGACAACGTGGTGCGCTACCTGGAGAAGTACGCCGAGCACCACGGCCTGGAGATCGTCACGGGTGTCGAGGTCTCCCGCGTCGAGCCCGCTCCGGGCGGCGACGGCTGGCTGCTGCACGCCACCGGCGGACGTGAACTGACCGGCAGCGCGGTGGTCGTCGCGACCGGCTACAACCACACCCCGCGCGTCCCCGACTGGCCCGGCCGCGACACCTACACCGGCGAGCTCCTGCACGCCGGCGAGTACCGCAACCCCGCCCCCTATGCGGGCCGCGACGTCCTCGTCGTCGGCATCGGCAACACCGGAGCCGAGATCGCCGTGGACCTGGTCGAGGGCGGCGCCTCGCGCGTCCGGCTGTCCGTTCGCACCACGCCGCACATCGTGCGCCGTTCGACGGCGGGCTGGGCGGCGCAGTTCACGGGCATCGCCGTACGACGACTGCCGGTACGCCTCGTGGACGCGCTGGCCGGGCCGATGGCGAAGCTGAGCGTGCCCGACCTGGCGGCCCAGGGCCTGCCCCGCCCCGACACCGGGCTCTACTCCCGCGTCAACGAGGGCTCCATCCCCGTCCAGGACGTCGGCCTCATCGACGCCGTCCGCAAGGGGAAGGTCGAGATCGTGGCCGCGGTGGAGGGGTTCGAGGACGACAAGGCCGTCCTCGCCGACGGAAACCGGATCGACCCGGACGTGGTGATCGCCGCGACCGGATACACCCGAGCCCTGGAAGGCATGGTCGGACACCTCGACGTGCTCGACGGCCGCGGGCACCCGGTCGCACAGGGCGGCCACACCCCGAAGAACGCGCCCGGCCTGTACTTCACCGGCTTCACCAACCCCATCAGCGGCATGTTCCGCGAACTCGCCCTCGACGCGGAGAAGATCGCGAAGGCGGCAGCCCGCCACACCTCCACCACAGGGCCCGCCCCCCAGCCCACCCGCTGAGGCATCGACGTTTTTTTCGCCCCCTCCGCCCCTACCCGTCCCGCACCTGGGGCTCCCGCCCCAGACCCCGCCCCTCAAGCGCCGGAGGGGCTGAAATTTCCCCGGCCGGGGCTGAAATGTGGACCGGCCACCACGACGCACCCGCAGCCGGGCGCGCGTCAAAGGGATCGGCTCGGCCACCACGACGCATCCGCAGTCGGCCACGCGCGGGAGGGGCCGTGCCGGTACATCGATGCCCGTCGCCACCGACGGCCACACCTCACCCAACGGCGACGGGCTGATGCACCGGCACGGCCCCGACCCACAACGCACCGCACCGCACCCGCACCCGCACCCGCGAACGCCGGCGCAGCGAACCGGCCGGGACCGCGGTAGTCCAGACCCCCCGCCGGGTACCTAACAGAAGCCCACCCCTGCACAACGGTTCCTGACACGGCGTCAGTTAAGTAATCTGACAGTGCGTCAGTTAACCATTGGCTGTCACACAGGAGCGGGCGGACCGATGCTTGGATCAACCCACGGCACCCTCACCACCGACTCCCGCCGGGCCAGGGTCATCGCCTGCGGCGAGCAGCCCTCGCCGGTCGTGCACGGACGGCCGGCCGAGGTCGACGACCTGGACGTCAGCGGTCGCCCGCTGTACGCCGCCGTCCCCGACCTGGACCGCTTCTTCCGTCCCGGGTCCATGGCCGTCATCGGCGCCTCGGACGCCGAGGGACGGCCGAACACCGGGATCACCCGGCAGCTGATCGGCTGGGCCGAGCGGGTCGGCGCCCGGCTCCACCCGGTGCATCCCACCCGCCGGTCCGTCTTCGGCCTGCCGTGCCTCCCGTCCGTCGCGGACCTGCCCGAGCAGGTGGATCTGGCGGTGCTCCTCCTCGGCGACCCCCTTCCGGTGATCGGTGAACTGGCCGAGGCCAAGGTGAGGTTCGCGGTCGCCTTCGCCTCCGGATTCGCCGAGACCGGGGCCGAGGGCGCCGCCGCGCAGACCCGGCTCGCGGCCGCCGTGCGCGGCTCCGGCCTGCGGCTGCTCGGGCCCAACACCAACCTCAACGCGTTCGAGAACTTCCGCGACGACCTCGACGGCCCCGCGATCGCGCTCATCACCCAGTCCGGCCACCAGGGCCGCCCGGTGTTCGCGATGCAGCAGCTGGGCGTCCGCATCTCGCACTGGGCGCCCACCGGCAACGAGGCCGACCTGGAGACCGCGGACTTCATCTCCTACTTCTCCGAGCGGCCCGAGGTCGGCGCCATCGCCTGCTACGTCGAGGGGCTCAAGGACGGCCGTTCCTTCCTGCTCGCCGCCGACCGCGCGGCCCGGCGCAAGGTGCCCGTCGTCGCGGTGAAGGTCGGCCGCACCGAGACCGGCGCCCGGACCGCCGCCTCGCACACCGGCAAGCTGACCGGCGCCGACACCGTGGTGGACGCGGCGATGCGGCAGTTCGGCGTGATCCGCGTCGACGGACTCGACGAACTCCAGGACACCGCGGCCCTGTTGGCGCGAGCCCGCCCGCCGCAGGCCGACGGGGTCGTCGTCTATTCGATCTCGGGCGGCACGGGCGCGCACTTCGCGGACCTGGCGACCGAGGCGGGTCTCGACCTGCCGGTCCTCTCGGAGGCCAAGCAGGCCGAGCTGCACACCTGGATACCGGAGTACCTGAACGTCGCCAACCCGGTCGACAACGGGGGCCACCCGGTCGGCGACTGGCGCGGCCGGAAGATCATCGACGCGATCCTCGCCGACCCCGCCGTCGGCGTGCTGGTCTGCCCGATCACCGGGCCCTTCCCGCCGATGAGCGACAAACTGGCGCAGGATCTGGTGGACGCGGCGGAACAGACGGACAAGCTGGTGTGCGTGGTGTGGGGGTCGCCGGTCGGCACCGAGGCGGCCTACCGCGAGACCCTGCTCGGTTCCTCCCGGGTCGCGACCTTCCGTACGTTCGCCAACTGCATCACCGCCGTCCGCGCCCACCTCGACCACGCGCGGTTCACCGCCGCCTACCGCTCCCCCTTCGACGAGGCCCCGCGCACCCCGTCGCCCTCCTTCCGCAAGGCGCAGGCCCTGATGCGTCCGGGTCAGCAGCTCAGCGAGCACGGCGCCAAGCAGCTTCTGCGGGCGTACGGGATCCGCGTGCCGCGCGAGCAGTTGGTGACCAGCGCGGCGGCGGCCGTGCGGGCGGCGAGCCAGGTCGGCTACCCGGTGGTCATGAAGGCCTCCGGCGCGCAGATCGCCCACAAGACCGAACTCGGCCTGGTCAAGATCGGGCTGACCTCCGCCAGCCAGGTCCGCGACGCCTATCGCGAGCTGACCGACATCGCCCGCTACGAGGGAATCTCGCTCGACGGGGTCCTCGTCTGCCAGATGGTCGAGCGGGGCGTCGAGATGGTCGTCGGTGTCACGCACGACCAGCTCTTCGGGCCGACCGTGACCGTCGGGCTCGGCGGGGTCCTCGTCGAGGTGCTGCGGGACACCGCCGTGCGCGTGCCGCCCTTCGGTGACGACCAGGCGCGGGCCATGCTGTCCGAGCTGCGGGGACGGGCCCTGCTCGACGGGGTGCGCGGGGGCCCGCCGGTGGACGTGGACGCGCTGGTCGAGGTCGTGATCCGGGTCCAGCGCATGGCGCTGGAACTCGGTGACGAGATCTCGGAGCTGGACATCAATCCGCTGATGGTGCTGCCCCGGGGACAGGGCGCCGTGGCCCTGGACGCGCTGGTGATGTGCCGCTGAGCCGAGGCCGACCCCGACGCGGGCCCGCCCTCGTACGAGACGGGCCCATCCCCGTACGAAACGGAGCACCTTCATGACCGACTCCCCCCGTGTGTCCCGTGAAACTCCTGAATCCCCTGAATCTCCCGTACCAGCCGAAAAGTCCCTCGACTCATTGATACGGCACGCCACTGACAACGCGGTCTCGTGGATCACCCTCGACCGGCCCGAGACGATGAACGCGCTCACCTGGGACCAGCGCGAGCGCGTGATCGATCTGCTCGCGGCGGCGTCCGCCGACCCCGGCGTGCGGGCCGTGGTGATCACCGCCACCGGTCGCGGGTTCTGCGCCGGAGCGGACCTGCGGGGCGGTCCGCCCGCCGGGGAACGGGTGCCGGGTGATGTCGCCCGTACCATCCGGCTGGGCGCGCAGCGCCTGATCGCCGCCGTCCTCGACTGCGAGAAGCCGGTGATCGCGGCGGTCAACGGCACGGCGGCCGGGATCGGCGCGCACCTCGCCTTCGCGTGCGACCTCGTCCTCGCGGCCGAACCGGCGCGGTTCATCGAGGTGTTCGTGCGTCGCGGTCTCGTACCGGACGGCGGCGGGGCCTATCTGCTGCCCCGCCTCGTCGGCCCGCAGCGGGCGAAGGAGCTGATGTTCTTCGGCGACGCGCTGAGCGCTTCGGACGCCGAACGGATCGGGCTCGTCAACAGGGTCGTACCGGCCGAGGAGTTGGAGAAGACGGCCCGCGTGTGGTCCGAGCGGCTCGCCGCCGGGCCCACCCGTGCCCTCGCCCTCACCAAGCAGCTCGTCAACGCCTCCCTCGACTCCGACCGCGCCGGCGCCTTCGCCGCGGAGGCGGCGGCGCAGGAGATCAACATGACGACGGCGGACGCCGGCGAGGGTGTGAAGAGCTTCGTGGAACGCCGGGCCCCCCGCTTCGAGGGCCGCTGACAAACCGCACCCGGCGCACCGGCGCGGCCCCGACCCCCCACCGGCCGAACCCGGACGCGGGCCCCTTCACCCCCGCCGCAATATGCGCAGATCCCCCGCGTCGGGGTCGCCGAAGAGGACGAAGAGTTCCGGGTGGGCCTCGGTGCCGCCGATGGTCCAGTACGTGTCGTGGCCGCAGTCGCCGACGCGCACGACCACGCCGTCCCGCCGGTCGGAGACGGACCCGTCGGCGTACGGGTCGTAGCGGCCGGCGGTGTCGAGGAACCAGGTGCCGGCGCCGTCGCAGCGCGTGAACTCCTTGGTGGTCACGTCCCCGAACTCGGGCTGGGCGGGCACGGCCGAGAGCTCGGCCCGCCCGCCCGCGCGCAGCCGCAGCTCGGCCCCGTGATCGCCGCGCCAGACGCCGGTGAGCCGGTCGGCGCCGAGCTTCGGGGGCTCGTACTCCTGGATGAGTCCCGTGGCCAGCCCCACGGTGCCCGCCGCCACGACCAGCACGCACGCCCCGAGGGTCACGAGCGCCGAGCGGAGCCAGACGCGGTCGGCGCCCGGCGGGCGTCCGGTGACGCGTTCGCGCCGCCGCACGAAAGCGACACCCAGCGTCGGCGGGACACCGGACACGGCGATCAGCAGGGCCGTGGTGCCGGTGGGCGCGAGGCCGCCGAGCGTGACCGCGAGAGCGGCCCAGAGCGTGCCGAGCGCCAGCACGAAGGCCAGGTGCCAGGCGCCCTCGGGACCGGGTGCGCGCCGGGTCGCCAACCGGGCGAGCGTGGCCGCCGGCATCGTATACATCGCCGTGTGCAGCAGTCCGAGGACGGCGAGCAGCGGCGGCCCGAAGACCAGCATGCACAGGAACCCGGCGCCGGCGAGTCCACCGCCCAGTCCCACGCCGTGGTCGTCGTCGTCGAACGTACCGACCCACTGGACGGTGAGGACGACCGCGAACTGCGCCGCGCAGATCGCCGCGGCGAGGTTCACCTCGCCGTCCGCCCACGCCAACCGGGAGCGCGCGCGCTTCCCTGAGTCTCCCCACCCCATGAGGCGAAAGATACGCGGGCGAAACACACGGCTCCCCTAGGGGTTCCCGCGGGCCGCTCCGGCGGACCTCGCGGGGCCTTCGCCCCTGACCTGTCGCGCTCCCGCCCTCCGGGCCTCGCCCACCCCTTCCTATCTGACATGCCGTCAGCTTCAATGGAAGGCGTGATGGGACACGCAGGGATGGCCGCCGCCGCCGTCCGCTACCTCAGGTCGGCCGGGGCCCCCACCGTCGCGGGGCCCGTCGAGGCGTTGCCGCGCCCGGATCTGCGCGCGGTCGGCGAGGACGAGCGGGCGCCGGTCGATCCGGTCCGATTCCGGTCCGTGCTGGGCCACTTCGCGACCGGCGTGACCGTCGTGACGGCACCGGCCGCGGGCCCCGACGACCCGGCGGGCCCGGCCGGGTTCGCCTGCCAGTCGTTCGCCTCGCTCTCCCTGGACCCTCCGCTGATCTGCTTCATGGTCGGCCGTACGTCCACGACCTGGCCGCGCATCGCCCGTGCCGGCGTGTTCTGCGTCAACGTACTCGGCGCGCACCAGGGCGACTTGTGCCGCGGCTTCGCGGTGAGCGGCGCGGACAAGTTCGCCGGGGTGGTCCACGACGCCGCTCCGGTGTCCGGCTCCCCCCGCCTCGCGGGCGCCGCGGCCTGGATCGACTGCACGATCCACGCGGTGCACACGGGCGGGGACCATCTGATCGTGGTGGGCCGTGTGGACGCCCTCGGCGCGAGCGGCGACGGCGTCGAGGGCGCGGAGGTGCCGCCGCTGCTCTTCCACAAGGGCCGGTTCCTCGCCTGACGCAGGGACGGACCGCCCGTCACGCGGGGGCCGGTGCCACCGCCGGGGCCGGGACCGCCGGACGGCGGCGGATCACGAGGGCCATCAGCGCGGCCGCGGCGCACAGCGCGCCCGAGGCGTACCAGACCACGTCGTACGAGCCGAACCGGTCGCGGGCGAAGCCGCCGAGGAAGGCGACGAGGGCGGCACCGACCTGGTGGGAGGCGAGGACCCAGCCGAAGACGATGGCGCTGTCCTCGCCGTACCGCTCACGGCACAGGGCCAGGGTGGGCGGGACGGTGGCCACCCAGTCGAGGCCGTAGAAGACGATGAAGAAGATCATCGGCGGGTGCACGGTGGGGGCCAGGAGCATGGGGAGGAACAGCAGCGAGATGCCGCGCAGGGCGTAGTACACCGCCAGCAGACGGCGCGGCTCGAAGCGGTCGGTGAACCAGCCAGAGGCGATCGTGCCGATCACGTCGAAGACACCGATGACGGCGAGGAGCGAGGCGGCCGCGGTGATGGGCATGCCGTGGTCGTGGGCGGCGGGCACGAAGTGCGTCTGGACCAGGCCGTTCGTCGAGGCGCCGCAGATCGCGAACGTCCCGGCCAGCAGCCAGAAGGGGCCCGTGCGGACGGCGGAGAACAGCACGGTCACCGCGCGCCGGGCGGCCCCCCGCACCGGCTCCGGCTTCGGTACGAACTCCGTCGCCCCGTACGGCATCTGGCCCACGTCGGCCGGGTGGTCGCGCAGCAGCAGCCAGACGAAGGGGACGACCGCGAGGGCGGCGAGGGACACGGTCACCGCGGCCGGGCGCCAGTCGTGTTCGGTGACGATCCAGGACAGCAGCGGCAGGAAGATGAGCTGTCCGGAGGCCGAGGCCGCCGTCAGGATGCCCGTCACCAGACCCTTGCGTTCGGTGAACCAGCGGTTGGTGACCGTGGCCGCGAAGGCGAGTGCCATCGAGCCGGACCCCAGGCCCACCAACAGGCCCCAGCACAGGAGCAGTTGCCAGGCCGCCGTCATCCACACCGTCAGCCCGGAGCCGACCGCGATCACGGTGAGGGCGACCGCCACCACGCGCCGGATGCCGAAGCGGTCCATGAGCGCCGCCGCGAACGGCGCCGTGAGTCCGTAGAGCGCGAGGTTGATCGAGACCGCCGCGCCGATCGTGCCGCGTGACCAGTGGAACTCCTGGTGCAGCGGGTCGATCAGCAGTCCGGGAAGCGACCGGAAGGCCGCCGCGCCGATGATCGTCACGAAGGTGACGGCGGCGACGAACCAGGCGCGGTGGACGCGGTGAGAGGGGGCGGGGCGGACGGGCCGGGAGTCCTCCGGGGCCTGCGCGGCTTCGGTTGTCTGGGTCACGTCATAGAGCTTCGGGGAGCGGGCACCGGTGAACCACTGGCCCGAGAGACAGCATTCGTTAGGATCGGGCCATGGCCATTTCCGGTACGTCGCCCCGGCACCGCGTCGTCGTCCTCGCTCTGGACGGTCTGATCCCCTTCGAGCTGGGCATTCCGCAGCGCATCTTCGGCAAGGCGCGGGACACCGACGGGCGCCCTCTGTACGAGGTCGTCACCTGCTCGGTCCGGCCGCCGGGCCCCGTGGAGACGGACGCGGACTTCTCGGTCCTCGTCGGCAACGGACCCGAGGTGCTGGCCACCGCCGACACCGTCGTCGTCCCGGCCTCGTACGAACTGGGCCCCGTGGAGCAGGAGGGCATCCTGACCCCGGAGCTGGCGGCCGCCCTCACCCACATCCGTCCCGGCACCCGCCTCGTCTCCATCTGCACCGGCGGCTACGTCCTGGCCGCCGCCGGATATCTCGACGGCCGCCCCGCCACCACGCACTGGATGCACGCCGAGCACTTCCAGCGGCTCTTCCCGAGCGTCAGCGTCGACGCGGACGTGCTCTTCGTCGACGACGGAGACGTCCTCACCTCGGCCGGGGTCGCGGCCGGGATCGACCTGTGCCTGCATCTCGTACGCCGCGACCACGGCGCCGCCGTCGCCAACGAGGTGGCCCGCCGGACCGTCGTACCGCCGCACCGCGACGGCGGCCAGGCCCAGTACATCCAGCGCCCGGTCCCGGAGGCCGGGTCGGCCACCACGACCGCCGCCCGCGCCTGGGCGCTCGGCCGCCTCCACGAGCCGATCCAACTGCGCGACATGGCCGAGCAGGAGTCCATGTCGGTGCGCACCTTCACCCGGCGCTTCCGCGAGGAGGTCGGTGTCAGTCCCGGCCAGTGGCTCACCCAGCAGCGTGTGGAGCACGCCCGCCATCTCCTGGAGTCCAGCGACCTGTCCATCGACCACGTGGCCCGCGACGCCGGCTTCGGCACGGCCCAGTCGATGCGCCAGCACCTCCAGGCGACCCTCGGTGTCACCCCGACCACCTACCGGCGCACCTTCAGGTCGGGCACCGGGGCCGATCGATGACCTCCGGACGACTGCCCCGGGACCCGTCCGCCCCCTCCCGTGCGAGGTCCTGCCCGCCGGGGCGCTAGATGTATTGACCCGCAGCGTTGTTCACACGGCTGATGGGTGGCTGGCCTCCGAGGGCGGTGTGGCAGCGATGGTAGTTGTAGCCGTGGAGGAAGTCGTCCAGGGCGGCCGTGCGTTCGTCGTTGCTGGTGTAGGGCCGCAGGTAGGCCCATTCGTCGAGCAGGGTGCGGTTGAAGCGTTCGACCTTGCCGTTGGTCTGCGGCCGGTAGGCGCGCGTCAGCTTTCCGGTCGCGCCGATCTCGGCGAGGGCCTGTTTCCAGGCCAGGCCCTTGCGGTAGGCCCAGGCGTTGTCGGTGAGCACGCGTTCGATGCGGGTGATGCCGTGCGTGTGGAAGAACGCAGCCGCGCGGGTGAGGAAGCCCGCGCAGGTGGCGACCTTCTCGTCCGGGTGGATCTCGCTGTAGGCGAGGCGACTGTGGTCGTCGACGGCGGAGTGGACGTAGTCGAAGCCCATGCTGCTGCGGGTGGCGCGGCCGGCCTGGCGTCCGAGGACTTTGTGGCCGCCGCCGTCGGGGATCCGACCGAGCTTCTTGACGTCGATGTGGATCAGTTCGCCGGGCCGGTCGCGTTCGTAGCGGCGGATGACCTGGCCGGTGGGCCGGTCCAGGTGGGCCAGGCGGTTCAGGCCGTGGCGGGTCAGGATCCGGTGGATGGTCGAGGCGGGCAGGCCCAGGATCGGGCCGAGCCGTGCGGGACCGAGTTTGCGGGCCTGCCGCAGTTGGCAGACCCGGGCCTCCAGGGCCGCAGGTGTGCGATGCGGTGTCGTCCGGGGCCGGCTGGAGCGGTCGGCGAGGCCCGGTTCGCCCTCGTCCCGCCAGCGGCGGACCCACTTGTGGGCCGTGGCTCGGGAGACGCCCATCTCGGCCGCCACATGAGCGACCGGGCGGCCCGCGCAGACACGTTCGACCAGCAGCCGCCTGCCATGAACGGTCAGCCGGGCATTACGGTGGGACACGAAGACCTCCGTGCGGTGCAGTCCTAGACAGCTCCACCACATCGGAGGTCTTCGCCATGTTCAAGACCCGCCAGTGTCAACAACGCTCGTGATCAATACAGCTAGAACGTCAGCACCGCCCGCGCCACCTTCCCCGCGTGCGCGTCCTCGGCCGCCCTCTCGAAGTCCTCGACCGGGTACGTCGCCGTCACCAACTCGTCGAGCAGCAAACGGCCTTCGCGGTACAGCTCGGCGTACAGGGCGATGTCCCGCTGGGGGCGGGACGAGCCGTAGCGGCAGCCCAGGATGGACTTGTCGAGGTACATCGAGGAGACGAGGAAGGAGGCCTCGGCCGTCGCCGGGGGGACGCCGAGCAGGATCGCCTGGCCGTGCCGGTCGAGCGCGTCGACGGCCTGGCGGATGAGTTCGACGCGGCCGACGCACTCGAAGGCGTGCTGGGCTCCGGTGGGCAGGATGTCCTTCACCCCGTCCACCGAGGTGAGGAAGTGCGTTGCGCCGAACCGGCGGGCCACGTCCTCCTTGGCCGGATTGGAGTCGACGGCGACGATCCGCAGGGCGCCCGCGAGCCGGGCGCCCTGGATGACATTGAGACCGATGCCGCCGGTGCCGATGACCAGGACGGTGTCCCCGCGGTCGACCCGGGCCCGGTTCAGGACCGCTCCGACGCCCGTCAGGACCCCGCAGCCGATCAGCGCGGCCGACGTCAGCGGAATGTCCTTCGGGATCCGGACCGCCTGCACCGCCTTCACCACCGTGCGCTCCGCGAAGGCCGAGTTGGCGGCGAACTGGTGGAGCGGCTCGCCCGAGCGCGTGAACGGCCGCTGCGGCATGCCGATCGCCTTGCGGCACATCGTGGGCCGCCCCCGGTCGCACTCCGCGCAGGTCCCGCAGTTGGCGAGGGTGGACAGCGCCACGTGGTCGCCGGGCCCGACATGGGTGACGCCCGCGCCCACGGCCTCCACGACGCCCGCCCCCTCATGACCGAGGACCACGGGGAGGGGGAAGGGGATGGTCCCGTCCACCACGGAGAGATCGCTGTGGCAGAGTCCCGCCGCGACGATCGCCACCTGAACCTCTCCGGGCCCTGGATCGCGTATCTCCAGGTCGTCCACGACCTGGGTCCTCTTCCCGTCGAAGATCACGCCTCGCATCGCACCGGCTCCCCTCTTCCCGGGCCGACCCGGGCTGTTCGTGGGCTGTTCCTGGGCTGTTCCCGGTCCGCGCCGGGCCGTTCTCGTGCCGCACCCGGCTGTCCTGCCCGCTCACGGCCGGCCCCGGGGTTCCCTCGGCAGGCCGAGCGCGCGCTCGGCGATGATCGTGCGCTGGATCTCGTCCGAGCCGCCGTAGATCGTGTCGGCCCGGCTGAAGAGGAACAGGTGCTGGGCGGCGTCCAGTTCGTAGGGCAGCGCGGCCGACCGGTCCGCCGGACCCGCCGCCGCGGCGGCCCCCCGTACCTGGACCGCCAGTTCACCGAGCCGCCGGTGCCAGCCGCCCCACAGCAGCTTCGCCACGCTCGGCGCCCCCTCGCCCCCGGAGCCGCCGGCACTCCCGGGGCTTCCCGGGCCCTCGGAACCGCCCAGGGTGCGCAGGGCGTTCCATCGCATCGTGCGCAGCTCGGCCCACGAGCGCACGAGCCGGTCGCGTACGACGGGATCCCCGGCCGCTCCCGTCGCGACGGCCGTCCGCAGCACGCGTCCCAGCTCCTCGGCGAATCCGATCTGCTGGGCCAGCGTGGAGACCCCGCGCTCGAAACCGAGCAGGCTCATGGCGACCCGCCAGCCGTTCCCCTCGCCGCCGACCACGTGCCCGGCCCGGGCCACCGCCCCGTCGAAGAACACCTCGTTGAACTCGCTGGTGCCGGTCAGCTGGCGGATCGGACGGACCTCGACGCGGCCGGGCTGGTCCATGGGGACGAGGAGGAAGGACAGGCCGTGGTGGCGGGTGGACCCCGGCTCCGTGCGGGCGAGCACGAAGCACCAGTCGGCCTCGTGGGCGAGCGAGGTCCAGATCTTCTGCCCCGTGATCCGGTACGCCCCCGTGTCCGTCGCCCGTGCGGCGGTCGTCCGGACGCCCGCCAGGTCGGAGCCCGCGCCGGGTTCGCTGTACCCCTGGCACCACAGCTCCCGGCCCTCGGCGATCGGCGGCAGGAAGCGGCGCTTCTGCTCCGGTGTCCCGTGCGCGATGAGCGTGGGCGCCAGCAGGTTCTCCCCGATGTGCCCGGAGCGGGCCGGCGCCCCGGAGCGGGCGTACTCCTCGGCCCACACGACCTGACGGGGCAGGTCCGCACGCCGGTTGCCGTACCCGTCCTCCTGCCAGCCGAGTCCGATCCAGCCACCCTTCCCGAGTTCCCGCTCCCAGTCGCGGCGCCCGGGGGCGCCGGTCAGACGCTCCTCCAGCCAGGCCCGCGCCTCGCGCCGGAAGTCCTCGTCCTCGGGACCGAATGCGAAATCCACGCGCTCTCCTCCCCACCGGACCCGGGGCACCCGGACCGGGAACGGTCACGCGTTGGGGCGCGCCTTGTCCGCGGCCGCCCTTGCCATCGCCTCGAGTTGCTCCAGCAGCGGCATCGGATCGACGCCGACGGTCCCGGGCAGGAAGTCGGCGATCCTCTCCGGGGTCCAGGCGCCCTCGGCGTACCCGGCGCGCAGTTCGCGCGGCTGGGCCCATACGGCGATCTTGGGTCCGGCGATCGTGTAGACCTGCCCGGTGATGCGTTCCGCACGGGCGCGGTCCGACAGCAGGTAGACCACGAGCGCGGCCACGTCCTCCGGTTCGCCGATCTCCTTCAGCTCCATGGGCACGTTGGCCGACATGCGGGTACGGGCGACGGGCGCGACGGCGTTCGCGGTGACCCCGTACTTGTGCAGTCCGAGGGCCGCGCTGCGCACCAGCGAGATGATCCCGCCCTTCGCCGCGCTGTAGTTGGCCTGTGCCACCGACCCCTGGTGGTTGCCGCTGGTGAAGCCGATCAGCGTGCCCGAGCCCTGCTTGCGCATCACCGCCGAGGCGGCCCGGAAGAGCGTGAACGTGCCCTTGAGATGGGTGGCGACCACCGGATCCCACTCCTGCTCGGACATGTTGAAGAGCATCCGCTCGCGCAGGATGCCGGCCACGCACACCGCACCGTCGATCCGCCCGTACGAGGCGAGCGCGGTGTCGACGACCCGCTGCCCGCCCGCCATCGTCGAGATGTCGTCGGCCACCGCGACCGCTTCCCCGCCAGCCGCCTCGATCTCCTTGACGACGGTGTCGGCGACCGAACTCGTGGGCTCGGCGCCCTCGACGGACACGCCGTAGTCGTTCACGACGACGCGTGCGCCCTCGGCGGCCGCGGCGAGGGCGACCGCCCGGCCTATCCCCCGGCCCGCGCCCGTGACGGCGACGACCTTGCCCGCAAGGAAGTTCCCCATGCCCGGCCCCTTCCCGCAGTTTCTGACGGTCCGTTAGATTCAACTCGGATTCTACGACCCGTCAGATACCTGGAGACAAGCCCCCGGGGAGGACTCATGTCGCGGCCGACGCTTCATCCGGAGTTCCACGAGATCGCGAAGCGCGTCAACAACTGGGGGCGCTGGGGGGCCGACGACGAGATCGGGACGCTGAACCTCGTCACCGACGAGGTGGTGCGGGAGGCCGCCGCGACGGTACGGACGGGGCACCGCGTGCCGCTCGCCCTGCCGCTCCAGCAGGACGGTGTGCAGACCGGGATGATCCCGGGGCGGGTCAATCCGCTGCACGCGATGGTGCAGATCAACCAGGAGATCTTCGGCCCCGGCACGGTGGCGTGCAGCGACGACGCCGTGACCATGGGCCTCCAGGCGGCCACCCACTGGGACGCGCTGCCCCATGTCTCGCACTCCGGCAGGCTCTACAACGGACGCCCCGCCTCCACCGTCACCCCGCACGGCGGCGCCGGGTTCGGCGGGATCGACAAACCGCGGCACATCGTCTCGCGGGGCGTCCTGCTCGACGTGGCACGGGCGCGCGGCGAACACCGGCTGGCCGGCGGGCACGCCGTCACCCCCGAAGACCTGGAGGCCGCGGAGGAGTTGGCGGGCACACGGGTGAGGGCGGGCGACATCGTGCTCGTACGGACCGGACAGATCCAGGTGTATCTGGCGGGCGACAAGCACGGGTACGGGTATCCGTCGCCGGGCCTGTCGGTGCGCACTCCCGAGTGGTTCCACGCGCGCGATGTCGCGGCGGTCGCCAACGACACCCTGACGTTCGAGATCTTCCCGCCCGAGATCGAGGACCTGTGGCTGCCCGTGCACGCGCTCGATCTGGTCGAAATGGGGATGATGCAGGGCCAGAACTGGAATCTCGAAGAGTTATCCACAGCCTGTGGACAAGAAAACCGTTACGCCTTCCTGCTGTCGGCGATGCCGGAACCCTTCGTCGGCGGCACCGGCACCCCGGTGGCACCCGTGGCCATCCTCTGACGATCCGTCCGCCCCGAGGGGTGGCTCCAGGGGTTCGGCCGAGGACCGGCCCAGGGCTTCTCCGTCCGAGGGCCGGTCCAGAGCCTGTTCGTCCAAGGGCCGGCCGGCGGCGCGCCTCCCCCCACTCTCGACTGCGCCCGGCCGGAAGGTCCCCACCTCTCCCCGGGCACGGCATCGCGCGCCGCCATCCGCCTCCGGCGTTCCCGCCCTGCCTCCCCTGGCCGCGGGGAAGCCGACGCCGAATCACGACCCACACTCGCCGAGGGCCCCCGTCACCGGAACCCTCGTCGTCCCCTCGCGGTGAATCGCTGAACACAAGCGTGATCAAACGGACACGCCACGTCAACACCCGATCGGGGATTTGCGGTGCTCCACCCTATTTGAGACCACGCGTACGGAAGCACGACCCGGCGCATTCGGCCACAACCGCGGCTGTGTACAGCGGTTTCGTGCATACATGCACAAAACGCGAGATGTGCGCGAAGAGGAGGGATCGCCAGGACACCCTCGACCGCCCCGCCCCGCACGGCAGCGCACCGCGCGTCACGTCACGGCACGGCGCGGCACCCACGAGGAAGCGGGCCGGACGGGCCGGGCCGGACGGACAGGCCCTAGACCGCCTCGTACGCGAAGCCGCCATAGGCTCCGTACGGGGAGTCCTGCGCGGCGCCCGAGGCGCAGCGGTCCAGCTCGCACCAGATGCGCTTGCCGGCACCCTCGGGATTCCAGCCCCAGCGGTCCGCCAGGCCGTCGA
Organism: Streptomyces sp. NBC_00386; assembly: GCF_036063235.1. Classification (NCBI taxonomy): domain Bacteria; kingdom Bacillati; phylum Actinomycetota; class Actinomycetes; order Kitasatosporales; family Streptomycetaceae; genus Streptomyces; species Streptomyces sp. NBC_00386. Next base: position 5,405,492 of record NZ_CP107950.1, on the reverse strand, counting down.
CCAGTTCCAGGCCGCGGCCGTTGGTCTCGTCACCGTCCGCGTGCCGGGGCATCGGCGGCCGGGCGCTGGAGTCGGCCACTTCGAGGCGCACGGTGGCGTCCCCGGCACCGCCCGGCAGACACAGGCGCAGCACGGCCGGACACCCGGTGTGCACGACCGCGTTCGTGACGAGCTCGGAGACGAGCAGGATCAGCGTCTCGGCGAGTGGTTCATCGGCGTCTATCCCGGACCCCGCAAGCCTCGAACGGGCCCACCGCCGGGCTCGCCCCACCTCTGCGGGGTCGGGCCGGATCTCCAGCTGCACTTGAAGCACCTGCACCGCTCACACCATCCGAACCGGCGGACACATCGCCTCGCGCCTCACAAGGGCCACGATCGTAGCCATTTTCTGCATGGCCAGAACAAGGATCACGGAACGTGATTCCCTTGCGAGACAGCATGGTTGACGTACAGTCACCCCAACAAGCGCTTCGGGCATATTCCAGCGCGAAGGAGTACGCGTGCGGCATACTGTGCGACGCTCGCCAAGGGGAGTCGAACAGGCAGGTACGGGGGTCCGTCCCGCCTTGCGAACGGCACGCATCGCCGGGTCCGGCGCGGCCTCGGGGGCAACACCGGGATGGCTCAGCCTCAGAACCACTCGCATCCCACACAAGGTACCGGAGCCCGGCGCCGACTCCAGGCCGTGACAAGTCACGCCTAGGACACAACCCGGTCTCAACGCTCCGTGATCCCGTTCTGCCACGATCCGCGACATCCGTCCCCGTTCCTCCCGCGCCGCCCCGGCGCGGCGGCCCTTCACGCCGTCCCGGCCACCAGATCGTCCGCCGACTCCTCCTCACTCCGCGTGGTTCCACCGGCACGGTGCGTCCGTGTCCACGCTCTCTTCAGGTGCAGATGGACGTCAGACTCCCAGGTGAAGCCCATGCCGCCGTGTACCTGGAGGCAGTCGCGGGCACCGCGCACGGCGGCCTCGTCGGCGAGCAGGCGGGCCGCCGCGATGTCCACCGGGTCGGCGGTGACGGAGGCGGCGTAGACGGCCGCGCGGGCCACCTCGACCCGTGCGAGCATGCCCGCGCACAGATGCTGCACCGCCTGGAAGGCACCGATCGGCTGCCCGAACTGTTCGCGCGTCCGGGCGTGTTGCACGGCGCTCTCGCAGGTTCGGGCGGCACTGCCGAGCTGTTCGGCGGCGGTGAACAGCGACGTGAGAAGCCCGTCCGGCGTCCGGGCCCCCCGGAGTGCGCCCCCGCCGGGCGGCCGGCCGTCGGTTGCGGGCAGCCGGTGCAGGGGGGTCAGCGGGTCCACGGGGACCAGCGGCTCGGCTCCGGTGACGTCGCCCCGGACGACGTCGGCCTCCTCCAGCCATTCCACGAGTGCTCCGTCGGCGGACGTCACGACCACCTCCCCGGCGGCGGCCCCGGCCACGACGCCCGCGGCGAGGTGCGTGGCGATCAGCGGGCCCGGCAGCAGGACCCGCCCCGCCTCCTCGAAGGCCAGCACCGCCTCCGGGAGGCCCTGCCCTACGCCGCCCTCGGCCTCGGGCAGGCGCAGCGCGAAGAACCCCGCCGCGCCCAGCTCGCGCCACAGCTCCCGGTCGAGAACCCGGCCGCCCTCCCGGCGCCTCCCGGCCGCCCCCTCTCTCCCGCCCGCCGTGGCCTTCCCGTCCGCCCTCTCCGGAGCCTCCGCCCCGCGCCTCCCGTCCGCCCGGTCCACGGCCGCGCGCAACGCCTCCCGTCCGAACCGGCCCTCGAACAGGTCGCGTATGCCCTGCTTCAAGGCCCGTTGGTCGTCGGTGAGCCGGAAGTCCATCTCTCGAACTCACCTCCCCCTGGGAAGGCCGAGGATCCGCTCGGCCACGATGTTCCGCTGGATCTGCGACGTGCCGGCCGCGATGGTGTACGACAGCGACGAAAGCCGGTCCAGGGTCCACTCCCGGCCCAGGTCCAGCGCCTCGGGACCGAGAACCTCCGCGGCGGCGTCGAACAGCTCCTGGCGGGCGTGCGAGTACCTCAGCTTGAAGACCGAACCGCCGGCACCGGGCACGCCCCCGGTGCTCTGCGCCTCGCTGACGTTCCACTGGGTGAGCCGCCACAGCGCGCGGAACTCGGCGTTCAGCCTGCCGAGACGGCGGCGCAGTACGGCGTCGTCCCAGCGGCCGTTCTTGCGTGCCTCGCGCGCGACCTCGGACAGGACGCGTCGGCAGGCGACCACCTCGCCCACGAAGGCGGTGCCCCGCTCGTAGGAGAGCGTCACCATGGTCACGCGCCAGCCGTCGTTCTCGGCGCCCACCCGGTTGGCGACCGGGACCCGCACCTCGTCGAGGAAGACCTCCGCGAACTCGGTGGAGCCCGCGAGCGTGCGCAGCGGCCGGACGGTGATCCCGGGTGCGTCCATGGGCATCGCGAGCCAGGTGATGCCCCGGTGCTTGCGGGCGGCCGGGTCCGTCCGCACCAGCAGCTCGCACCAGTCGGCGACCTCGGCGTGCGAGGTCCAGATCTTGGACCCGCTCACCACGTAGTCGTCGCCGTCGCGCCACGCGCGCGTGCGCAGCGCCGCGAGGTCCGAGCCCGCGTCCGGCTCGCTGAAGCCCTGGCACCAGACCTCCTCGCCGCGCAGCACGGGCGGCAGCCAGCGCGCCCGCTGCCCGGCGCTCCCCTCGGAGGCGATGGTCGGCCCCGCGTGCAGCAGCCCGACGAAGTTGGCTCCTACGTAGGGGGCGCCCGCCTTCTCCGTCTCCTCCAGGTAGATGAGGTGCTGCGTCGGGGTGGCACCCCGACCGCCGGCGTCGACGGGCCAGTGCAGCCCCGCGTACCCGGCGTCGTACAGCATCCGCTGCCAGCCGAGGTCGTACGCCCGTCGGGCGGGCCAGTCGCGCGGGGACGGTTTCGGCGGCAGCGCCGGCAGGACCCCGGCGAGCCACGCCCGCAGCCGCGCGCGGAACTCCTCCTCCTCGGGGGTGTACGCAAGGTCCACTACAGGTCCAGCTCCAGCATGCGGATGGCGTTGCCGCGCATCAGCTTGTGGATCGTCTCGTCGTCGAGGCCCTTCACATGGTCGAGGGCGACCTCCTTGGTGTGCGGGAAGGTCGAGTCGACGTGCGGGTAGTCGGTCTCGAAGGTGGCGTTGTCGCGGCCCACCACGTCCAGGGACGCCACCCCGTGCTTGTCGCGGAAGAAGCAGCAGAAGATCTGCCGGTAGTAGTACGTGGACGGGGGCTCCGGGATCAGATCCCTGACCCCGCCCCAGGCGCGGTGCTCCGACCAGACGTCGTCGGCGCGCTCCAGGGCGTACGGGATCCAGCCCATCTGGCCTTCGGAGTAGGCCAGTTTGAGGCGCGGGAACTTCACCAGGACGCCGCTGAAAAGGAAGTCCATCATGGAGGCCATCGCGTTGTTGAAGGACAGCGAGGCCTGGACGGCGGGGGGCGCGTCGGGGGACGCGGCCGGCATCTGGGAGGACGAGCCGATGTGCATGTTCACGACCGTCCCGGTCTCCTGGCAGACCGCGAAGAACGGGTCCCAGTGGCCGGAGTGGATGGAGGGCAGCCCCAGATAGGTGGGGATCTCGGAGAAGGTGACGGCCTTGACGCCCCGGGCGGCGTTGCGGCGGATCTCGGCGACCGCGAGGTCGATGTCCCACAGGGGGATCAGGCACAGCGGGATCAGCCGGCCGCCGCTGTCGCCGCACCACTCCTCGACCATCCAGTCGTTGTACGCCCGCACGCAGGCCAGGGCGACCTCCTTGTCGTGGGCCTCGGCGAAGGTCTGGCCGCAGAAGCGCGGGAAGGTGGGGAAGCAGAGGCTCGCCTCGACGTGGTTGAGGTCCATGTCCTTGAGCCGCTCGACGGGGTCCCAGCAGCCGCGCCGCATCTCCGCGCGGGTGATGCCCTCCAGCGTCATCTCGTCGCGGTCGAAGCCGACGGCGGCGATGTTGCGCTTGTACGGGAACTTGAGGTCCTCGTAGATCCACCAGTCGGTCGGCGGACCGTCCGGGTCCATGGTGATCTGGTACTTGCCCCCGACGTAGGCGAGTTCACCGATTCCGGCGGTCAGCGGCTTCGGCCCCCGGTCGTGGTACTTCCGAGGCAGCCAGGTCTCGAAGAGGTGCGCGGGCTCGATCACATGGTCGTCGACGCTGATGATGCGGGGCAGTTCGGTCATGGTCCCCTCCGCCTGGCGTACGTTTCTGATGGCCCGTCAGATTCAATTCCACAAGCAGGCTAGCCCCGCGCCTATGGACCGACAAGGCGCCGAGCCCTACGCTCTGCCCACGATCTGACTGCCTGTCAGTTACAGAGGTCGAAGTGACCGACCACAGGGGGTCGAAGTGACCGACACCGCACACGCCCTGAGCTCCGCGCGCACACTGTGGGAACTGGTCGAGCGCCGCGCCGACCTCACCCCCGACCGGCCCGTCCTGCTCCAGGGCGACCGCTCCCTGAGCTTCGGCGAGCTGCGCGACCGCGCCGAGCGGGTGGCGGCGGGCCTCCACGACAAGGGCGTACGGCCGGGCACGGTGGTCGCCTGGCAGCTTCCCACCCGGATCGAGACCGCCCTGCTGTCCTTCGCCCTGGCCCGCGTCGGCGCCGTGCAGTCGCCGGTGATCCCCTTCTACCGCGACCGTGAGGTCGGCTTCGCGCTGCGGGAGTCGAAGGCCGAGTACGTCGCCGTACCGGGCCGGTGGCGCGGCTTCGACCACACCGCGATGGCACACCGGCTGGACGCGAAGAACGTCTTCGAGGCGTACGACGATCTGCCCGACGGTGATCCCGCCGTCCTGCCCGGCCCGCCCTCGGACGGCACCTCCGTCCGCTGGATCTACTGGACCTCGGGCACCACCTCCGACCCCAAGGGTGTGCTGCACACCGACCGTTCGCTGATCGCGGGCGGCTCCTGCCTCGCCCACGCGCTGCGGCTGTCCGGGAGCGACGTCGGCTCGATGGCCTTCCCGTACGCGCACATCGCCGGGCCCGACTACACGGTGATGCTGCTGCTGTACGGCTTCCCGGCCGTGATGTTCGAGCACTTCGCGCTGCCCGCCGCCCTGGAGGAGTACCGCAGGCACGGCGTGACGGTGGCGGGCGGGTCGACCGCCTTCTACTCGATGTTCCTCGCCGAACAGCGCAAGCAGCCCGGGGAGCCGGTCATTCCCACGCTGCGGCTGCTCGCCGGCGGCGGGGCCCCGAAGCCGCCCGAGGTCTACCACTCCGTCGTCCGGGAGATGGGCGTACAGCTCACCCACGGATACGGGATGACCGAGGTCCCGATGATCACGATGGGCGCGCCGGACGACACTGCCGAGAACCTGGCCACCACGGAGGGCAGGCCCCCGCAGGGCATGGAGATACGGATCGTGGACGCGGCGGGCGCCGCCCGGCCGTGCGGTGTCGACGGTGACGTGCGGCTCAGGGGGGAGGCCGTCTGCCAGGGATATCTGGACCCGGAACAGACCGCGGAGGCGTTCGACGCGGACGGGTTCCTGGTCACCGGGGACGTGGGGCATCTGACCGGGAGCGGTCACCTCGTCCTGACCGGCCGGGTGAAGGACATCATCATCCGCAAGGGCGAGAACATCTCCGCGAAGGAGATCGAGGACCTGCTGCACCGGCACCCGGCGGTCGGCGACGCCGCCGTGATCGGACTGCCCGACGCCGAACGCGGGGAACGCGTGTGCGCGGTGGTGGAACAGCCGCCGGGTGCCCCGGAGCTGACGCTGGCCGCGGTGACGTCGTACCTGCGCGGGGAAGGGCTGTCCGTGCACAAGCTGCCGGAGCAGCTGGAGGTCGTGGACGCCCTTCCGCGCAACGAGACGCTACGGAAGGTGCTCAAGTACCGGCTCAGGGAGCGTTTCTCGGGGTGAGGCCCGCCCGACGGGCCGCTCCGGCTACTCCGGGACGGTGAAGTAGCGGGCGAACCCGCTCACGATCTCCGTCTCGCCGATCCGTCCGTCGGTGTCCGCGTCCAGGGCGGCGGCCACGGTGGCGGCGATGCCGTCGCCCACTCCCAGGGCCCTGAGGACGCGCGTGGTCTCCTCGACCGTGGCCGCGCCGTCCCCGTCGGTGTCCGCCACGGCGAGGGCCGCGTGCAGGAAGGGGCGGGCGATCTCGGCGAACCGGTCGGGGTTGTCGCGCAGCCGCTTGACGGCGCCGCTCACGAACTCCTCGCGCGTGATCCGCTGGTCGCCGTCCCGGTCCGCTATCCCCGCCATGCCCTGCCAGAACGCCTCGGCCCCGATGTAGAGGGCCTGACCCTTGTCCGACCGGGCCGGCGTGCCGAACTCGGCGAGGACCGCCTTGGTCGCGGCGTTGAAGTCCTCCCGGTCGATGTAGCCGTTGCCGTCCTGGTCGAAGCCGGCGAACCGGGCGGCGATCCTGCGCTCGTACTCGGAACTGACCATGGTGTGTCGGACCGCCTCACTTCTCAGCCGGCCTCGGCCGGACTGCGGTTCATCTGGGACGGAGCGTACGACGCCCGAACCGTCCGGGGCGCCGGAAAGCGACGGTTGTACCAAGACCGAAAGAATTCCGGGACAACGGCGTGCTGGTGTGCCGCGCGGTGATCAGGTGCTGTCGCTCCGGGCGAGGGGCCAGAGCCAGGGGTGGGGAAGGGGAGGCGCGGGCCGTGACCGGGCCGCGACCGGGCCGTCAGGCCGACAGCGGGCGGGACTCCTCGTCCGTGGCCGCGTCGACGTCTGGGTACACGTCGAAGAGCCGGCGCACGCCGAGGGCCCCGAGGACGCGGTTCACGTGGGAGCCGTCGACCGCGCCCTGAGCGGGCAGGATCAGCCGCAGACGCCCCCGGCAGGAGCGCATGAGACGGCGGGCGGCGATCAGGACCCCGACGCCGCTGGAGTCGCAGAACACGACCTCGGACAGGTCCAGGACGACGCTGTGCCGGCCCGCCGCCACCACGTCGTGGACGTTCTGGCGCAGCGCCGGCGACGTCACGAGGTCGAGCTCGCCCGACACCCGCAGCACGGCCCACTCGCCCTCGTGGCGGCGCGGAACGTCCGAACCGCCCGTACTCCCTCTCCCCGTACCGTCCGCGCCGCTCTCGCCGTCGGTCACGTCGGGCACGTCGGTCACGTGCGTCACCTTGAGCGTCACCGCCACGCCTCTCGCTCGCCTCGCCCAGCAGAAACGGAAGCACTCCGTACGCTTCCTTCCAGCGCGGCTGCCCCGCCGTAGTTCCATGAAACACGGATCCCGCCAGGAAGAAACGCCTGTCTACGGTCGAAAATGCTTCACGAGGGTTCTCTTTCGGTCGCATATGGCCAATTGCGATCAGGTACGAGGGTGGAACGGGTGCGCTTCTACCATCCACGGCCCGCCGAGGGGCGCACATTGACGCAAAGGGGCGTGCGCTGTCGGACGTGCCGACTACATTCAAGACAGCGGGTGCGCACAGGCTGGACGGCAGCAACCGCATGGCTGGACAGCGACAGGGGACACGGTCGGTACACCGGCCGGACGCAGGGACGGGCGCCGGGCACGACCAGGGGTGAGGGGGCCGTATGGCGACGCAGGACGCACCGCCCCGCTGGGACCGCAGGATGCAACAGCGGCTCTCGCGCGGGGAGGCCGCCGCGCTCGGCGAGCTCTACGACCGGTTCGCCTCGCTCGTGCACGGTCTCGCCCATCGTGTGCTCGGGGACGAGCGGGCCGCCGACGGGATCACCCGCGAGGTCTTCACCCATGTCTGGGAGAACCCCGACGCCTACGACCCCAAACAGGGCCCGCTGCGTTCCTGGGTCGCCACCCTGACCCACCGGCTGGCCGTGCAGCGCCTGCGCGCCACCGAGACCGCCGCGCTCGCCCGGAGCGGCGACGGCACCGCCGAGGAGCTGGAGCGCAAGGTGCGCAGCGCGTCCGTCGCCGCCCGCGCGGACTACATCGTCACGTCCATGCCCACCCCGCTGCGGACCGCTCTGGAACTGGCGTACTTCCAGCGCCGCGACTACCGCCAGGCGGCCGCCGATCTCGGCGTCACCGAGGACGAGGCCCGCCGCCGGCTGCGCCTCGGCCTCCAGCTGCTGTCCACCGCCCACGACACCGGGCCCGCCGCCGCACCGCCGGAACCCGGGGGTGCGGTGTGAGCGGGGAACCTGGCCGGTTCGCATCGTTCGACGACGAGGAGGGGCGCGCGGACGGGCACGAGGACGTGCACGGGAACACGGACGAGAACGAGGACGGGCACAGCGGCATGCACGAGGACGGGCACGAGGACGCCGACGGCGCCGGACGGGGGCCGGGCGGGCCGCCGCGCATCCCGCCGCCACGCGCCTCCGTGGAGGACACCGGGCTGCCGCTGCCCGAACCCGCCGCCCCCGGCCCCGCGCCGCTGGTCCTCGAACACCGGGTCCTGAAGTCGCTGCTCGGCGCGTGGGCGCTGGCCGCCTGCTCGGCGGACGAGACGAGTGCCGTCGAGGACCACCTCGGGGACTGCGGCTCGTGCGCGGACGAGGCGCTGCGGCTGCGCGAGGCGGTCGGGCTGCTGCACCCGCCGGAGAGCCTCGACCTGGACCCGACGCTGCGCACCCGTGTCCTGACGAGTTGCCTGGACCGGCGCCCGCCGCGCATCCCGGTACCCGAGTGGGCCGCTCCGTACGACGCGGAGACCGCCCGTCTCGACGCCCTGCTCCAGGACATCGGCGGCTCCGAATGGCACGCGCCCGTGCGGCTGCGCTGGTTCGAGGGCGACGGGCCCGTGAGCCGGCGCACGACCGTCGCCGGGGTCATCGCCCATCTGCTGAGCGTCGACGGACTGGTCGCCGTCGCGCTGGGTCTGGACGACCCGCTCGGCGGGTCCGACGCGAAGCGGCCGTCACCGCAGGAGCGCACCGAGGCGTACTGGCGCTCCTCGCGCGTCCCGCCCACCTGGTCCGTGCGCGGACCCTGGCGGGAGCAGAGCCACGGCATCGTGCGGACCGTGTCGTTCGTGGAGGAGGGCGCCCCGGCCGCGGGCGGGGTCGCCGGCGGGGAGGCCTCCGGGCGGCTCACCGTGCCGTACGGCGGTTTCGAGCTGCCGCTCAGCGACTCGATGCTGGACCGGGCCTTCGAGTGCTGGGTGCACGCGGGGGACATCGCCGACGCGGTGGACTACCCGTACGAACCGCCCGCTCCCCGGCATCTGCACCGGATGATCGACCTGGCCGCGCGGATGCTGCCCGTCTCGCTCGCCGAGCGGCGCCGGGCCGGGCTGTCGGCCCGGTCGGCCCGGCATCTCGTCGCGGCGGGTGCTCCGGGGCGCAGCCTGCGCCTGGAGATCGAGGGCTCCGGGGGCGGCGAGTGGCTCATCCCGCTCGACTCGCCCGGTGCCGTCGGCTCCGCCGATCACGAGGTGGCCCATGTCGCGCTGGACGGGGTGGAGTTCTGCCGCCTGGCCGCGGGCCATGTGTCGCCGGAGGAGGCGGCCGCCGGACAGGACGGCGACCGCGACGTCATCAGGGACGTACTGTCCGCGGCGGCATCACTGAGCCGCATGTGACCCGACCGTCAGGCGGTCGGGCGGTCGGGCGGTCAGGCGGTCAGGCGGTCAGGCGGTCAGGCGAAAACGACCGTCCGGCGCCCGTTGAGCAGGATGCGGCGCTCCGCGTGCCACTTCACGGCGCGGGCGAGCGCCTGGCACTCCACGTCACGGCCGATGGCGACCAGCTGGTCGGGGGTGACGTCGTGGCCGACCCGCTCGACCTCCTGCTCGATGATCGGACCCTCGTCGAGGTCGGCGGTGACGTAGTGCGCCGTCGCGCCGATGAGCTTGACCCCGCGGGCGTGCGCCTGGTGGTACGGCTTGGCGCCCTTGAAGCTCGGCAGGAAGGAGTGATGGATGTTGATGATGCGGCCGCTGAGCTGCTTGCACAGGTCGTCCGAGAGGACCTGCATGTAGCGGGCGAGGACGACCAGCTCGACGCCCTTCTCGCGCACCAGCTCCAGCAGCTGCGCCTCGGCCTCGGCCTTCGTGTCCTTCGTCACCGCGATGTGGTGGAAGGGAACGTCGTACGACCCCACCAGTTCCGCGAAGTCGGTGTGGTTGGAGACCACCGCGGCGATGTCGACGGGCAGCGCGCCGATCCGCGCGCGGAAGAGCAGGTCGTTCAGGCAGTGGCCGAACTTGCTGACCATGAGGACGACCCGCATCCGGTCCTCGGCCCGGTGGATCTGCCACTCCATGTGGAAGGCGTCGCCGATCGCTGTGAAACTCGCCCGCAGTTTCTCCACAGTCACCGGCGACTCCGCCGAGAAGTGGACGCGCATGAAGAACAGACCCGTGTCGTGGTCGCCGAACTGCTGGCTGTCCTCGATGTTGCAGCCGGTCATGAACAAGTAGCTCGACACGGCGTGCACGATGCCCTGCTTGTCGGGGCAGGACAGCGTCAGGACGTACTGCTCGGCGGCGGGCACGGTCTCGCGGACGGACGGCTCATTCATGCCGAACAGCGTTTCATATCAAGCGCCCGCACAGGAGTGCCGTTCCGCCACCCGGACGCCGCCCAGGGCAGGGCACGGCACGGCCGCCGGGCCACCGGCCCGACGGCTCAGGCGGACCGCGTCAGGATCCTCAGGACCTCGAGGGTGCGCGGAGGCGTGTCCGGGTCCTCTCCGTCGCTCGACGCCAGGCGTACGTGCGCGGCTCGCGCGGCCTGGAGGGCGTCCGGCCACGCCTGGTGGTCGAGATAGGCGGAGACCGGCGCGTCGGGCCCGACCTGGTGCATGATCCGCAGGACCCGCAGGACGGCACTGTCCACGAGGGCCGCCTCCTGGGAGTCCCGGAAGATCGTGCCGACGTATTTCTCGGCCGACCAGTTGTCCAGCCAGGTGTCCTCGACCAGGCGGTACACGGCGTCGGTGACGTCGCCGTATCCGTCGACGCCGGCGAGCCAGACGTCTCTCTGGAAGGCGGGGTCGGAAAGCATGTGCAGCGCGGAGCGCACATTGCTGCGCCAGCGCCACCACGGCATGTCGTTCAGTGGCATGCCGCCCATGGTGGATGAGCGACGGCCACGGCGGGAAGAGTTCTCCGAGTCTTGCACGGTCACCGATCGTACGTTCCCTGTGAAAAACAGTTCATCGACCCCTGCAATTCACCTCTGCGTCACCTGGTGTCGACCGCGGGTCACACAACGGTTCTCGGTGTGGGGGAATCGTGCATGCCCATGACCGGTAGGCGACGTACTCGCACCACCTCCCCCACTCCGCCCCGGCCCCGCAAGGCCAAGCTGCTGTACGCGAGCGCGCTGGTCGCGTGCGCGTCGGTCGCCGTCGGATGCGGGGTCATCCCTGGTGCCACGGGGGGCTCCGGGGATGGCCCCGTCAAGGTGATGACCTGGGCCCCCGAGAAGACCAACGCGACGAACAAGCCCGGAATGCCGGCGCTGGCGAAGGCCTACGCGCGCTGGGTCAACGCCCACGGCGGCATCAACGGGCGCCGCCTGGAGGTCCTCACCTGCAACGACCACAACGACTCGGTCGCCGCCGCGCACTGCGCCGCGCGGGCCGCCGACGAGGATGTCGTCGCGGTCGTGGGCTCCTACAGCCAGCACAGCCGGGCGTTCCTCGCCCCGCTGGAGAGTGCGGGCATCCCCTACATCGGCGGCTTCGGCGTCACCGACGACGAGTTCACCAGCCCCATCTCCTACCCCGTCAACGGCGGACAGGGCGTCCTCCTGGCGGGCCTGGGCAAGCAGCTCGGCAAGAGCTGCGGCCCCGTCTCGCTCATACGCCCCGACACCATCGCCGGTGACGAGCTGCCGGTACTGCTCGACGCCGGCCTGAAGGCGCTGGGCCACCCGCAGGCCGCGGACCAGCGGGCGGCCGAGGACGCCACCGAGTACTCCCGGCCGACCCAGCTCGCGCTCGAGCACGCGACCTCCGACCCGAGCCGGCAGGGCTGTGTGGTCCCCGCGCTCGGTGACCGCACGAACACCTTCATGGACTCCTTCCGGCGCGATGCCGAGGACTACCGGAAGGTGCACACCGGTACGGTCATCGGCAACATCGACCAGTCGCTGATCAACGCCACCGGCGGCAAGTCGGGCCCCTACGAGGGGTCGTACGTCACCGGCTGGTACCCCACCGCCGACGACGCGCGCTGGAACCCGATGCGCGCGGTGATCAAGGAGCAGGCCTTCGGCGACAACCGGATCGATCCCGGCGACGCCGGGGTGCAGACCACCTGGATCGCCTACACCGTGCTGAAGAAGTCCATCGAGGCCCTCGGCGCGGGCGAGGTCTCGGCGCTCACCCTCCGGCGCGAGCTCGACAACGGCCTCAAGGTGGACACGGGCGGGGTCACGCCGCCCCTCAGCTGGCGCTTCGACGCGGAGACCGCGGCCGCGGACTTCCCGCGCCTGGTCAACGCCGACGTCACCTTCCAGGTCATTCGCGGCGGTCAGCTCACCTCGCAGGGAAGCAAGTTCGTCGACATGGCGAAGACCCTGGCCACAGCGGAGCAGTAGCCGGCCGGAAGCGGGACCCCGCACACGACGAAGCCCGGTCTCCTCACCGTTCGGCGAGGAGACCGGGCTTTCGTGCTGGTGCCCCGGCAGGCAACGTCTGCCCGTCAAGGAGCGGCGTCATGGGGGTCCCCCTGCTCGAAGAGCTTGGGGGAGCGTGCTGGACGCCGCGACGGGGCGAACGCTGCCTGCCGGGGCACCAGGTCAGAGCTGGGAGCGGGTCCGCTGCGTCAGGCCGTACTTGGACGCGATGGAGTTCCACAACTGCGCGGCCTTCTCCTTCTGGGCGGAGGCCGTGCCGCTGGCCCGATCGCCCGCCTGGGTCTGCCCGGTGGTACGCGCGTTGCCCTTGCGGCAGCCCTTCTTGTCGTTGGCGACCTGGTCGGCCCAGGCCGCGTAGTGACTGTCGGCCGAGGCGGAGGCCTTCCAGCCGCTGTTGAGGGCGGCGGTCAGCTCGTCGTGGTTCGGCAGCTTGTCGACCGTGAGGCCGGAGAGCCGGGTGACCAGTTCCCCGCGCTGCTTGGCCGCGTTCCGCAGATCGACGGCCGCCTGGCCGAGGTTGTCGCACGCCTTCACGTTCGCCACGGCGTTGATCACCGAGCCGCGGCTGCTGGTGCTGTCCGCGAGGAGCTTGTCCAGTTCGACGGCCTGCGCCTTCACCGCGTCACCGGCGGGCGCCGACGAACCCGCCGTCGCGGGCGCGGTCGCGGCCACCGTCTTGCCGGTGTCGTCCTTGCCGTCGTCGCTGCCGCCGCCTCCGCTGAGCAGGGCGCCGGCGCCGACACCGAGCACGATGATGCCGATGCCGACGGCCGCGATCACCGGGACGCGCGAGCCCCTGCGGCCACCGCCGCCGCCTCCGTCACCGGCGGCGGGGCCACCACGCCGTCCGCCCGCCCGGCCGCCGGGAGCACCCGGCGCCGGCTGGGCTCCGTACATGTCACCCGCGCCGTACGGGGCCTGCGGGGCGCCCGCGTCGATACGGGGCAGCATCTGCGTCGACCCGGCCACCTCCGGCTCGCTGCGGAAGAGACTGTCGAACTCCGCCGGCGGCTGCCGATCCTCGGGCGCGCCGGAGGGCATCCCGAAGGACCCTGACGGCTGCGCGGGCACGGGCGGGATGTACTGCGTGGCGTCGGCGTCCGAACCGGCGCCGCCCTGCGCCGGCTGCCCCAGGTACTGCGGCGCGCCGGTGTGGATCTCCGGCGGCAGAGCGCCCGGCCCCACCGGCGGGATGAACTGGGTGGCGCCCTCGTCCGGCGCGGCGGCGACCGGCGGGATGAACTGCGTCGCCCCCTGGTCGCCACCCGGGGCAGCCGGTATGTACGGAATGTACTGAGTGGCGCCGTCCTCGCCGCCGGCCGGGAGCTGAACCCCGGGGCCGGCGTGCCCGCCCTGCTGCCCCTGGACCCCGTAGGAGCCGTAGCCGTCGTACCCGGCGGCGGCGTGCGAGCCGTGCGCCCCCGGCGCGTAGCCGCTCTGGGCGCCGTAGCCCGAGGACGGCGCGCTCTCGGGCGGCAGCGGTGCAGAGCCGGATCCCGGCGCGCCGAAACCCTGCGCCTGCTGTGCGCCGTGCGGGTCCGCCGCCGGCCAGCCCTGGGAATCGGAGGGCGCGGAGGCACCCCACGACGGAGCGGCGTTCGCGGGCGCACCCCAGCCGTCGGCGGACTGCGGAGCCGGGGCGGCCGACTGGTCGGGGCCCCACTGCCCACCCCAGGCCGGGCCACTGGCCGGGGTCACACGGTCGCCCGTCGTGCCCGGCAGCATCGGCTCGCTACCGTCGGAGGGCAGCACGATGCCTTCGCGCGCGGGCCGCGCCGAGGGCTCCTCGCCCTGTCCACTCTGCGTCACCGGGACTCCTACGAATGGGGGACCTTCGGAATCATCGGCTCACGCTACCGGGTCCCCACAACCCGGTGCTACGCAGCACCTGCGGTGACCGCGGTGCCTTGTGACATGGGTAACGAAACCGCCCCCGAATGCGCTGTATCTCACTCCTCTCCCTCACGGCGCCCCCGTTTTCCCGGCGTTCACTCCCGTACGGGCCATATGTTCATGAGCACGGGACCGGAGGACGCGGAAGCGAAATGATCACACCCCGTACCCGCGGCCGCCGCCCGACGCCCCCGGGCTCCCGTGCCCGGGTCCCGCACCGGATCGCACACACCCCCGCGCGCGGACCGCGGTCCGGCCGGGGGCGCACGCGGCGTGCGCCCCCGGCCGGCCCACACCGTCCGGCCGCACCGGACGACACACCTTCAACTCAGGCTCCCGAAGCCCCTCTCGTCCCCGAAATCCCCCAAGCCCCCCAGGACCCCCAGATCCCCCAGGCCCCATAGGCCCCTTAGGCCCCTTAGGCCCCTAGGTCCCCGACGTACGGTCACGCCGCCGCCTGCAATTCCATGCGCGCCCCGAACTCCCGCACCACGGCCTCGTCCTGGAACGGCTCCAGGCACTGCTGAAGGTCCTCCAGGTACTCGGCGCCGCGGTTGGAGCGGAGCGTGCCGAGAAGTTCGACGGCGCGCAGACCGGTGTGACAGGCCTGCTCCACCTCGCGCTGCTGGACCTGTGCCGTGGCCAGCAGGACATAGCCGATGGCCCGGCGGCGGGCGCGCGACTCGGGATGGCCGGCCAGGGACTCCTCGGCGCACCGCGCGGCGGCCTCGGCCTGGCCGAGGTCCCGGTGGCAGTGGGCCAGTTCGTCGGCCAGATAGGCCTCGTCGAAGTGCGCGATCCACGTCGGGTCGTCCCCGGACGCCGCGTCCGCGTTCTCCAGGGCCGTGACGGCCCGCCCGGACGCCACCTGCGCGGCGCGCGCGTCGCCCATCAGCGCGTGCCCCCGGGCCTCGGCGGCGAGGAACATCGACTCCGCCCGCGGTGTCACCCGCCCGCGCGCCCCTTCCTGGGCCGCGCGCGCCAACTGCGCGATCTCGCGCGGGTTGCCGAGCTGGGCCGCCAGGTGGCTCATGGACGCGGCGAGGACGTAGCCGCCGTAACCGCGGTCACCGGCCGCCTGCGCGAGCCGCAGCGCCTGGATGTAGTAGCGCTGGGCGAGCCCGGGCTGGCCGGTGTCGATGGCCATGTAGCCGGCGAGTTCCGTCAACCGGGACACGGCCGCGAACAGTTCGCGTCCGACCGCCTCACGGTAGGAGCCGGCGAGCAGCCCGGAGACCACGCTGTTCAGGTAGTGCACGACGACCGGGCGCACATGCCCGCTGCCGTACTGGTGGTCCAGGTCGACGAGGGCCTGGGTCATCGCGCGGACCGCCGCCACGTCCGAGAGCCCGACGCGCGGACCCGCGGACCGGGCCACCTGCGAGTCCGGCGACGAGATCAGCCAGTCACGGCTGGGCTCGACGAGCGCGGAGGCGGCGACGGACGAGCCGGACAGGAAGTCCCGGCGGCCCACGTCGCTGCGCCACAGCTCGCAGACCTGCTCGATGGCGCCCAGTATCGTCGGCGAGAACTGGAGACCGACACCGGACGCCAGGTTCTTGCCGTTGGCCATGCCGATCTCGTCGATCGTGACCGTCCTGCCGAGCTTGCGGCCGAGCGCCTCGGCGATGATCGCCGGAGCCCGTCCCCGGGGCTGCTGACCGCGCAGCCAGCGCGCGACGGACGTCTTGTCGTAGCGCAGATCGAGTCCGTGCTCGGCTCCGCACATGTTGACCCGGCGGGCCAGCCCGGCGTTCGAGCAGCCCGCTTCCTGGATGAGCGCCTGGAGCCGTTCGTTCGGCTGCCTGGCGATGAGAGGCCTTGCGGCCATGGCGTACCCCCTGTGGCTGCGGTGCCTGCCCACGCACCGAGTTGATGTGTCCTCACCGGCCGGTCGCACCGAAGGAAGCCGGCCACGAAGATCAATGCCCCGTAGACATGCCGAAGATGCGAGACATGTGAGGATTGCCGGGGTAAGGAAGGTCGCCCGGCCCCACCCCTGATTACCCGCTACCGGCTGCCGCTGCCCCCGCGCGCCCCCACACGTGCACCCATGCGCCCCAGGCGGGGAAACGATGCTCCTCCCCCGCGCGCGTGTCCCCCGTAACCCGGGGTGGACGCGGGAGTTGGGATCCACGTGGAAGAGACCATCGCAGGCACCGAGTCCGCACAGATCCCCCAGCAGCGTGGCGAATCGCTGCGGGACGCCGCCGTGCGCTATGCCGAGGAACGCCACTGGGACGTGTTCCCCGGCACCTGGCTGGAAGCGGCCGGCGGGGTGCAGCTCTGCTCCTGCGGCGAACCCGCCTGTGCCGTGCCCGGCGCGCATCCGGCGCGTGAGGACTGGGCGAGCCTGGCCACGGGCAGTGCGACCGTCGCGGGGCGGCTCTGGTCGATGCGGCCGACGGCGTCGATCCTGCTGCCCACGGGGCGTACGTTCGACACGATCGACGTGCCCGAGACCGCCGGGTTCCTGGCACTGGCCCGCATGCGGCGGATGGAGCTCACCCTCGGGCCGGTGACGTGCACCCCGGACCGTCGCATGCACTTCTTCGTGCTCCCCGGAGCCGTGGCGAAGACCCCCGACCTGGTACGGGCACTGGGCTGGCCGCCCGCCTCGCTCGATCTGACCACGCTCGGCGAGGGAGCCTATGTGGCCGCGCCGCCGACCCGGATCGGATCCCGGGGTGCCGTGCAGTGGGCCTGCCGGCCGACGCCCGCGAACCGCTGGCTGCCGGACGCGGAGGAGCTGATCTCGCCGCTGGCCTACGCCTGCGGACGCGACCGCGACCGGTAGGACCGGCGGAGGCCGGCAGCGACCGGCGGAGAACCGGAGGGGTCGGTGGAGGTCCGCCGGGACCGGTAGATCGACTGAGAGTCGGCCGAGACCGGTGGCGGGCGGGCCGGGGCGCTTAGGGTGCCTGTATGAGCGAGGGAGCGAAGGGCGGCGGCGTGCCCGCCGTACGTGTGCGGGGGCTCTGGAAGCGGTTCGGTGAGCAGGTCGCCGTGGCCGGGATCGATCTGGAGCTTCCCGCGGGGCAGTTCATCGGGCTCGTCGGGCCGAACGGGGCCGGCAAGACCACCACTCTCTCGATGGTGACCGGGCTGCTCAGACCCGATCACGGCACCGTCGAGGTCGTCGGTCACGACGTCTGGCGCGACCCGGCGGAGGTGAAGGCCCGGATCGGCGTACTGCCCGAGGGACTCCGGCTCTTCGAGCGGCTCTCCGGACGCGAACTGCTCGGGTACACCGGCCGGTTGCGGGGCCTGCCCGGCGCCGAGGTCGACAAGCGCGCCACCCAGCTCCTCGACGTCCTCGACCTCGCGGGCGCCCAGCACAAACTGGTCGTCGACTACTCGACCGGCATGCGCAAGAAGATCGGTCTGGCCTGCGCGCTCCTGCACAACCCCGAAGTCCTCTTCCTGGACGAGCCGTTCGAGGGGGTGGACCCGGTCTCCGCGCAGACCATCCGGGGCGTCCTGGAGCGGTACACCGCGTCCGGCGCCACCGTCGTCTTCTCCTCCCATGTGATGGAACTGGTCGAGTCGCTGTGCGACTGGGTCGCCGTCATGGCCGCCGGACGCATCCGCGCGCACGGTCCGCTCGCGGACGTGCGCGGCAGCGCCCCCTCGCTCCAGCAGGCCTTCCTGGAGCTGGTCGGCGCCCACGGCCGCGGCACCACGGCCGACCTGGACTGGCTGGGCGGCGGGGCTCCCCGGTGAGCGCCGGCACCGGCGTCTCCGCCGCGTCGATCACCCCCGTCGTCGTACGGCTGAAGCTGTCGCTCCTGCGCAACGGCCTGCGGCAGTCCGCCGGGCGGCGGGCCGCGTTCATCGCGTCCACGGTGCTCGTGCTGCTCTTCGCCGTGCTCCAGCTGCTCGGCCTGATCGCGCTGCGCGGCAACGCGCACGCCACCGCCGTCGGCGTCCTGCTCGTGGCGGTCCTGGCGCTCGGCTGGGCCGTGATGCCGCTGTTCTTCCCCGGCGGCGACGAGACGCTCGATCCGACACGGCTGGTGATGCTGCCGCTGCGGCCGCGGCCGCTCGTCCGGGCGCTGCTGGCCGCCTCCCTGGTCGGCATCGGGCCGCTGTTCACGTTCTGCCTGCTGCTCGGTTCGGTGATCTCGGTCGCCCACGGCGCGGCGGCGTACGCGACGGCGGTGGCCGCCCTCGTGCTGGCCCTGCTGGTCTGTGTGGCCCTCGCGCGGGCCGTCGCGGCCGCCAACATCCGGCTGCTGTCCAGCCGCAAGGGCCGCGATCTGGCGGTGCTCAGCGGACTGGTCGTCGCGGTCGGCGCCCAGCTGGTCAACTTCGGCGCCCAGCGGCTCGGTTCGGCGGGCGGGCTGTCGGAGCTGGACCCGGTGACGGACGTGCTGCGCTGGATCCCGCCCGCGTCGGCGATCGGCGCCGTGGACTCGGTGAGCGACGGATCGTACGGGGCCGGGATCCTCCAGCTCGCGCTGTGCGTGGCCGCCCTGGCGGGGCTGCTGGCGCTCTGGTCCCGTCATCTGACCCGGCTGATGACCTCGCCCGACGGGTCGACGCTCCAGGCCGCGGAGCCCGTGGGCCGCGAGCGCGGCTCGTCGGGGCTCGCGCGGCTGCTTCCGGCCGGGCGCACCGGCACGGTCATGGAGCGCAGCCTGCGGTACGTGTGGCGCGATCCGAAGACCAAGGCGGCCTGGGTGACCTCGCTGGCCATCGGTCTGATCGTGCCGGTGTTCAACGCACTCCAGGGCACCGGCTCGGTCTACTTCGCGTGCTTCGCGGCCGGGATGCTCGGGATCCAGATGTACAACCAGTTCGGGCAGGACACGTCCGCGTTCTGGATGGTGGCGCTGACGATCTCCTCGACCCGTGACGCGTACGTCGAACTGCGCGGGCGGGCACTGGCCCTGCTGTTGATCACCCTGCCGTACGCGACGCTCGTGACCACGGTGACGGCCGGACTGCTCGGCGCCTGGGAGAAGCTGCCCGAAGTCCTCGGTCTCTCCTTCGCGTTGCTGGGCGCGATGCTGGCGACCGGCGCGTGGTCCTCGGCCCGCTTCCCGTACTCGATCCCCCAGGAGGGCTACAAGAACGTGGCCCCCGGTCAGGCCGGTCTCGCCTGGATCGCCATCTTCGGCGGCCTGATCTCGGCCGCCCTGCTGGCGTCCCCCGTCATCGCCCTGACGATCTGGCTGAACGTGAGCGCCGACGGCGACGGCTGGACCTGGCTGCTGCTGCCCCTGGGCGCCGTCTACGGGGCGCTGATCACGCTGCTGGGGCTCCGGCTCGCGGCGCCCCGGACGGCGGGGCGGCTGCCGGAGATCCTGGCGGCGGTCAGCAAGGGGTGAACGTGCGCCGTTCCGGGCGCGGCCCCGCCAGGTGATCCGGGGGCTGCGCGCGAGGCACCGCTCACTCCTTCGCGGGTCGGTGCGTGTCTCCCTGGAAGGTGAGCTGAGCGGCCGAGACAGCGCACCGCACCGCAGGACTATTGGGCACAGCATGTGAACCAACTGTGAAGATCCCATGGACCTTCGTGATCATCTCGTGACGCGTCCGGGCGGCGACGGCCCTAGGGTCCGGTGAGGACTCCGTCCAGAAACGGCTCGATCGCGGCGCGCCACGCCTCGGGCCGGTCGTAGTGCACGAGGTGGCCGGCGTCCGCGACCTCGGCGTACTGGCCGCGCGGCAGGACCCGGACCATCTCCTGGGACTCGGCCCGGCCGAGCTCGCCGTCGAGGCCGCGTACGACCAGGGCGGGGCACTGGACCTGGGCGAGCTCTTCCCAGTGGGCGTCGTACACCCATGTCTGGCGGGACTTGAGCATCTGCTCCGGTTCGAAGACGGGGCGCCAGCCGTCGGGGGACTCGTGCATCACCTCGGCGTAGAACTCGCCGCGGGAGGGATTGCGGCGCTCCACCCAGGGGTCGTCCTCGCCGAACCACTTCCGTACGTCGGCGAGTGTGGCGAAGGGGACGGGCCAGGCCTTGAACCAGTCCTCCCATTCGCGCTGGGAGGCGGCGCCGAGCGCCGAGGCCCGCATGTCGCAGATGATCAGGGCGCGGACGAGGTCGGGGCGCTTGGCGGCGAGCTGCCAGCCGGTCAGCGCGCCCATCGCGTGGCCGACGACGACGGCCGGTCCGAGACCGAGCTGGTCGAGGGCGGCTTCGGCGTCCTCGACGTAGGCCTCACGGGTGTACTCGGCCTCCGGGGCCTTGTCGCTCTGGCCGTGACCGCGCTGGTCGAGGGCGACGGCTCGGTGCCGCTCGGAGAGCCAGCGGGCGGTGGGCGCCCAGTGCGAGGCACGGCCCATGAGGCCGTGCAGTAACAGCACGCCGGGCGCCTCGGACGCCTTCGGCTGCTCGTTCTTGGGAGGATCGGCGAACTCCCAGGCGGCCAGGCGTACACCGCCCGATCCCGTCACGTCGATGCGCCGCACCATCGGTAATGGCACCCCCCTAGCTCGCTCGGACCTCATTCCACCTCATCGTCACGTTATCGAATGGGGATTCGAAAATGGCCTTTCCGGCCGCAACACCCCTCGTTCGAGTGACCGCCCACAAGGATTGACCGCCGTCGCTCGGGGGAGATCTTCTGCGGGAGGCGGACCGCTCGGGGAAAACGGTCCGAAGGGAATGACCCTGGGAGCTCGGGGCTCCGGGTCAGCACAGGGGAGGACAGGCCCCGGCGCCGAACGGCGCCGGGGCCCTCTCCACATCTGCGGCACATCCTTACGCCCCCTCCCCGACCGTGCACCATCGCTCTCGGACACGGTCAAGAGCCCTCAGGTCATATGCCTCACGCGACAGCCTTGCACGCAAACGGTCCCGGCGCTGCGATTCCGCACACTGAATCTTCGTTTCGAGAAGGTCGCGAAGCCGTCACAACTGCCCCTGCTGTCACAGCAGTTGACACGCCCGTGGCAGTACAGGCCGGGTGCGTCCCACGGTGTCCGGCGTGCTCCCGGACGCCGACGTGGAGGTCAGCGACTGCCGGCCCCTCGGTCGGCGCCCGGGAACTGCCCCTCGCGGGTACCGGTGGCGCGGGTGGAACAAGGCCGGAATCCGGAACCGGGAATACCGGAGTCACGGATACCGGAAGTACGGCAACCGGCGGCACGGTTGCCGGTGGGCCCGCCGACCGTGTCAGCGCTTGGCGACGAACACATGAGAGGCAACGTCCGCCTCCAGCTCCGCGGCCTCGCCGCCGCTGCCGACGAGGACCCCGCCGGCCGACTCGGTCACGCTGACCACGGAGCCGGGCTGCACGCCCGCCCGCCGCAGCGTGTACATCAGCTGGGCGTCCGTCTGGATCGGCTCCCCGATCCGCCGGACGACCACGGTCTTGCCGTCCACACCCGGGTCCAGCTCGGACAGCGAGACCATGCCCTCGTCCAGGAACGGGTCCGCGCCGTCCTTCTCGCCCAGCTCCTCCAGGCCCGGGATCGGGTTTCCGTACGGCGACTCGGTCGGGTGGCGCAGCAGTTCCAGCACGCGCCGCTCCACCGCCTCGCTCATCACGTGCTCCCAGCGACAGGCCTCCGCGTGCACCTGCTCCCACTCCAGGCCGATGACGTCGACGAGCAGACACTCGGCGAGGCGGTGCTTGCGCATGACGCGGGTCGCCAGCCGCCGCCCTTCGTCGGTGAGCTCCAGATGCCGGTCGCTCGCCACCGCCACCAGACCGTCGCGCTCCATCCGCGCCACCGTCTGGCTCACCGTCGGGCCGCTCTGGTCGAGCCGCTCCGCGATCCGGGCGCGCATGGGGACAACGCCTTCCTCCTCCAGCTCGAGGATGGTGCGGAGATACATCTCCGTGGTGTCGATCAGTCCGGACATTCGTGCCCCTCGATTAGCTCTGCCGGAGACTCGATAGCCCACCGGCGTGTGCGCTGGCCCTGGACTCAATTCTGACGCATAGCACGGACAACCGTGCCTCGCCGTCGAAACCGCTTGACGGCGATCACCTCCACGATCCCCGCGGGCACGGTACCCGGCCGGCCCGCGGGCACCCTCGCCGCCGTGCTCGGGGCGCCCCCGGAAGCCGTATTGACAGGGCAGTGGTCCAGACCGCAACGTGATCCGCGACACGAGGGAGTACGGCCGCGCCGGGCGACCGGTTCAGCCGTCCGACCGCCCTGCGCCACCCGGCGCCGACGAGACGTCCGGACCGACGAGAGTTGTAAGGGGCTTCGCCGATGAGCGACAGCAAGCTTGCCGGGCAGTTCTTCGACGCCGCGATCGGCCTGCTGCGGCAGGTACGGGACGAGGACGCCGGGGAGATCGGGGCGGCCGGGAGCCTGATCGCGGACACCGTCGTGGACGGCGGCCGGCTCTTCGCCTTCGGCGCCGGCCACTCCTCGCTCGCCGCACAGGACATCGTCTACCGCGCGGGCGGCCTCGCCCTGATGAACCTGCTCGCCGTACCGGGAGTGGTGGGCGTCGACGTCATGCCCGCGACCCTGGGCTCCGCCCTGGAGCGCGTCGACGGGCTGGCGAGCGCGGTCCTGGACTGCAGCCCGCTGCGCTCCGGCGACCTGCTGGTGATCATCTCGCTGTCCGGCCGCAACGCGCTCCCCGTGGAGATGGCGATGAACGCCCGTGCTCTGGGGGTGAAGGTCATCGGCGTCACCTCCGTCGCCTACGCCACCGAGACGACGTCACGGCACGTGTCGGGCACCTACCTCAAGGACCACTGCGACGTCGTCCTCGACTCTCGGATCCCCGTCGGCGACGCGGAGCTGACCCTGGACTCCATCGAGGCACCCTTCGCCCCCGCCTCGACCGTCGTCACCTCGGCCCTCCTCCAGGCCGTCATGGCCACCGCCGCCGGAGCCCTCGCGGACCGCGGCATCGAACCGCCCCTGCTCCGCTCGGGCAACGTCGACGGCGGCCACGAGTGGAACGAACGGGTCATGACGGAGTACGGGGACCGGATCTTCTACCGGCGCTGAGGAGCCGGGTGCCCCGGGGGACAGGCCGCCGAGGGCGTGTCCCACGGCGGCCTCAGGACTTTCCCGCCAGCTCCTCCAGGTCCAGGGCCGTCGCGATCCGTACGGCCACGTCCTCCGCGTACATCGCGTCCGCGCGCTCGAACCGGCTGCGGCCCGCGCTCCGCAGGAACGTCACGACCCCCAGCGTCCGCCCGCGGCTGCGCAGCACCGCGCACAGGGCGTGCACGGAGTCCCGCGGCCACTGCCGGGCGAGAGCCCAGTCGCGCGCCTGTTCGACGTCGGCGGCGGCCGCGTCGGCCCGTACCGAACCGGCGCGGTCCACGCACTGGAGCGCGGGGTGCCCCTCCCCGTAGCGCAGGGGCAGTCCGGCCTTCCCGGTGATGTGGCTCGGCCCGGGTGCCCCGGCGGGCGTGGCGACCGTCCGTACGAGCAGCACGGGCCCCTCCCCGTCCGCCCGGCCGCCCCCGGCCACCCGGTCGACCAGGGCGTGGTCGGCGAAGCCGGCGAGGGCGAAGTCGAGGTGGACGGCGGCGGCCTCGCCCGGGTTCTCGCACTCGGCCGCGGCCCGCGCGGCGCGATGGAGCTGGTTGGCGCGGAAGCGCAGCAGCGCCGCCTCCTGCTCGGTCTGCTTGGCCTCGGTCACGTCCTGGAAGAGCCAGCCGACACCGAGCGGCACGGGTTCCTCCGCGAGCGGCGAGGCGAGCCGCACGAAGCCGCTGAGCCAGCACCGCCGCTTCTCGCCCTCCGGCGTGCGCAGGCCGACCCACATCTCCGCGGGGGCCGGCGGCGCGCCCTCGGACAGGACGTGGGTGAGGGCGCTCTCCAGTTCCTCGACGCCCCGGGAGAGCAGGTCCCCCAGGGGCCGGCCGAGGACGGAGCTGCGTCCGGTCCCGAGGGCCTGTGCGGCGTGCGCGTTGACCACGGCGGGCCGCAGGTCCGCGTCGACCAGGACCACGCCCCAGCCGGCGTCCTCGAAGAGCGCCTCGCTCAGGGCGATGGACCGTTCGAGGTCGATCTGGGTGTGCACCTCGCTGAAGGCGCAGTACACCCCGGCGGGCTTGCCCTCCGGGCCGCGGACGGCGGCGGACTGGGTGCGGACGAGCACCCTGCCGCCCTCCTTGGTGAGGAGGGCGAACTCGTGCACCTGGCGGCCGGGCGCCTCCATGGCGGACATCAGCCGGCCCTCGACCTCTTCGGCGTCCGCGGTCCGCACGGCCCAGCCTGCGAATCCGCGCCGCCCCACGGCCTCGGCCGCCGTCCACCCGAGAATGCGCTCGGCCTCGCGGTTCCAGTGGGTGAGGACCCCGTCGGCGTCGAAGGCGCACAGGGCCGCGTCCATGCCGTCCAACAACGCGGCAAGCAGATCGGAGCCGTCCGGCTCGGGCTCGTCCGGCCCCAGCTCGTCCGTGGTCCCACTACGCCGGGAAGCACTCACCTGGACCCCCTGCAGGCTGCGTCCGTGTGTACGGCGCGACAGTTCGCTCACTCACCACCATTCAACTCGAACGTGACCCAGCCCACACCTCGTTCCCCGAAGATGGGGGGAAATCGATGTACGCCGGATTTCCGCACCTCCCGCCCCAGAAGCCCCGGACCCGCGCCTCCCGCCCCAGGAGTCCCGGTCCCGCACCTCCCGATAAATCGCTTGAGGCTCCCGGGATGCCTTCCTAAAGTGGTTCTCACGTAGGAGAGGAGGTGGTTCGGCTCATGACGGAAACCCGGACATACGAGGTGGCTGCGGGCTAGCGGCCCGTTGTCGGACTCGGTTCGGCGCCGGACCAGCGTGTGTGAAGTGCGCGCAGCCGGCCCAATCCAACGCAGTCACCCGACCCGTGAGCTCGCCGGTGCGTCCGGCCGGCCCCGTCGCCGCGAGGCGGAGGGACCAGAGCTCACGGGTCGTCTGCGTTTTCGGCCCGCGCCCGCCTCCGGACGGACCTCCGAGCAATCGCGGACCGCCGAGTGATCCAGGCCACAGGTGGTTCGCGGGGAGAGCAGTACTCTGTGGCCATGCTTCCGATGCTCGTCCGACGCCGCCACGTGGATTTCGTGCGCGTCACGAGCATGGGCTGTCGGCGCTCAGCCTGACCCAGCCCCTTTCGCACGGCTTCTCCCCTTCACCCGGCACCCGTGGCCCCCGCCCCACCCCCGGCGGCCGTCCCGGGCACCCGTAGACCTCGCGGACGCACCTCATGACGACGAACACGTCTTCCACGCTCTCCACGCCTGCCCCGAACGGGCGGCCGGCCCCCTCGTACCAGCAGCTTCCGATCATCGACCTCTCGGCGGCCGACCGCGGCCCCCAGGCACGGGCGCTGCTGCACGCGCAGTTGCACAGCGCCGCCCACGACGTGGGCTTCTTCCAGCTCATCGGGCACGGAGTGACCGAGGCCGAGACCGGCGCGCTGCTGCGGGCCATGCACCGGTTCTTCGCGCTCCCCGAGGCGGACCGGCTGGCCCTCGACAACGTCGGCTCACCGCACTTCCGCGGGTACACGCGGACGGGCGACGAGCGCACCGGCGGCAGCCGGGACTGGCGGGACCAGCTCGACATAGGCGCCGAACGGCCCGCGCGGACGCCCCGCCCCGGTGAGCCCGCGTACTGGTGGCTCCAGGGCCCGAACCAGTGGCCGGCCGCGCTGCCGGAGCTGCGGACGGCCGCGCTGACCTGGATGGAACGGCTGAGCGAGGTCGCGGCCCGGCTGCTGCGCGAACTGCTGACCGCCATCGGGGCCCCCGCCGGCTTCTACGACCCGATCTTCGGCGAGCGGGCGCACCCGCACCTGAAGCTGGTGCGCTATCCGGGCAGCGCGGGCGACGGAGCCGATCAGGGCGTGGGCGCGCACAAGGACTACGGATTCCTGACGCTGCTGCTCCAGGACCGGGTCGGCGGGCTCCAGGTGCAGCGCGAGGACGGCCGCTTCCACGACGTGCCGCCGCTGCCGGGTGCCTTCGTGGTCAACCTGGGCGAGCTGCTGGAGGTCGCCACGAACGGGTATCTCCTGGCGACGAACCACCGGGTGGTGAGCCCGGCCGGGGCCACCGAGCGGTTCTCGGTGCCGTTCTTCTACAACCCGCGCCTCGACGCCCGGATCGAGCCGCTGCCCTTCCCGTACGCCTCGGCCGCGCCCGGCGTCACCGACGACCCGTCGAACCCGCTCTTCGCCGAGTACGGCTTCAACGAGCTCAAGGGCAAGCTGCGGGCGCACCCGCTCGCCGCCGCCCGTCACCACGCGGAGCTGCTCGCTCCGGCGTGATGACCGGCGGCCCGCACGAGGTCAGCGCGTGATGCCCTCGTGCCCCTCGATGTCCCCGACGGTGCGCGAGCCGGGGCCCACGTAGCGCGCGGAGGGGCGCACCAGGCGGCCGGTGCGCTTCTGTTCCAGGATGTGCGCCGACCAGCCCGCGGTACGGGCGCACGTGAACATGGACGTGAACATGTGCGCGGGGATCTCGGCGAAGTCCAGGACGATGGCCGCCCAGAACTCGACGTTCGTCGCGAGGACACGGTCCGGGCGGCGGGAGTGGAGCTCGGCGAGGGCGGCCTTCTCCAAGGCTTCGGCGACCTCGTAGCGGGGGGCGCCCAGCTCGCGCGCGGTGCGGCGCAGCACCCGCGCGCGCGGGTCCTCGGCGCGGTACACGCGGTGGCCGAAGCCCATCAGGCGCTCGCCGTTGTCGAGGGCGTGGCGGACGTAGGCGTCGGCGTCCCCGGTGCGCTCGATCTCCTCGATCATGCCGAGGACGCGGGAGGGGGCGCCGCCGTGCAGCGGGCCCGACATGGCTCCCACGGCTCCGGAGAGCGCCGCGGCGACGTCCGCGCCGGTCGAGGCGATCACGCGCGCGGTGAAGGTGGAGGCGTTCATGCCGTGCTCGGCGGCCGAGGTCCAGTAGGCGTCGACGGCGGCGACGTGCTTGGGGTCCGGCTCGCCGCGCCAGCGGATCATGAACCGTTCGACGACGGAGTGGGCCTTGTCGATCTCGCTCTGCGGGACCATCGGCAGGCCCTGGCCGCGGGCGGACTGGGCGACGTACGACAGGGCCATGACGGCGGCGCGGGCGAGGTCCTCGCGGGCCTGTTCCGCGTCGATGTCGAGGAGGGGTTTGAGGCCCCATACGGGCGCGAGCATGGCGAGCGCGGACTGCACGTCGACGCGGATGTCACCGGAGTGGACGGGGATCGGGAACGGCTCGGCGGGCGGCAGACCGGGGTTGAAGGCTCCGTCGACGAGGAGTCCCCACACGTTGCCGAAGGAGACATGGCCGACGAGATCCTCGATGTCGACGCCCCGGTACCGAAGAGCGCCGCCCTCCTTATCCGGTTCGGCGATCTCCGTCTCGAACGCGACGACTCCTTCGAGTCCGGGTACGAAGTCGGACATCAGGCGGCTCCTCGTGATGTTTACGACGGATGGTGTTGTCGGGGTTTGGGTGACCCTGCGTCCCTGTGGGGGCGACGGTCGACGGTGAGGCGCTTCGCCGGCCGGTTCCACGGTCATCTGCGAAGACTCCCGAATGCTCTTCGATCAGTCTGCGCCGACTCGCGGTCCGAAAGCGGTCACCCCGGTGATGCCCCGTACGGCTGGTCCTCCAACCGGAACGGCACCAGCACGATATCCCTGAGTGCCACCTTCCGGGAGAGCAAGCGGCACTGAGTGCCACCGCGTGACGAAGCACACCTGCCCGCACACCCGCCCCGGAAGGGGGCCCGGATGCGGCAGGATGAGACCGTGAACGATCGTTTCGCGGACGAATCCACGACCGAGCCCCTCATCCAGGCCGCGGCCGAGGCCGCCGAGGCCTCGCACGAGGAGATCGCCGCCGATCCCGCCTCCATGCGGGCGCACTACCGCGCCGAGGGACTCGACGAGGGTGACCTCGCCGCGCACCCCATGGCGCAGTTCTCCCGCTGGTTCGAGCAGGCGGCCCAGGCCGCGGTGCACGGTTTCGTGCACGAGCCGAACGCGATGGTCGTCTCCACGGCGGACGCCGAGGGCCGGCCCAGCTCGCGCACGGTGCTGCTCAAGCAGTACGACGACCAGGGCTTCGTCTTCTACACGAACTACGACTCGCGCAAGGCCCACGAGCTGGCCCGCAACCCGTACATCTCGCTGCTCTTCCCGTGGCACCCGATGGCCCGGCAGGTCATCGTCACCGGGACGGCACGGCGCACGGACCGGAACGAGACCGCCGCGTACTTCCGCACCCGCCCGCACGGCTCCCAGCTCGGCGCCTGGGCGAGCACCCAGTCCGCGGTCATCTCCGGGCGCAGCGAACTGGACGTCACGTACGCGGAGCTGGACGCCCGCTACCCGGAGGGCGAGCAGGTGCCGGTACCGCCGCACTGGGGCGGTTTCCGGATCGCCCCGCAGACGGTCGAGTTCTGGCAGGGCCGCGAGAACCGTCTGCACGACCGGCTCCGCTACGTGGCCGAGCCCGACGGCGGCTGGCGGATCGAGCGGCTCAGCCCCTGACGGCGGCGCCGGGACCGATGCCCCTGAACCCGGGCCGGCCGGGCACGGCCGCGGCTCAGCCGAGGGTCTCCTCCACGATCGCCCCCCACTGCGCCACGACCCGCTCGCGGCGCGCGGTGTCGTCGGTGAGCAGGTTCGCGAGGCCCAGACCGCGCGCCATGTCGAGCAGGCCCTGCACCGTCTCGCGCACCCCGGGCCGGGACTCGTCCGCGCCCAGCAGGTCCACCGCGATGCGGTGGCTCTCGCGGCCGACGCGGCCTTCGAGCTCGGTCACCCGCGCACGGAGCTGGTCCTCGTTCGAGGCCGCGACCCACAAGTGGAGGGCGGCGCGGAACAGCGGCCCGGTGTAGAGGCCGACGAGGGCCTCGACGACGGCATGCCGGTCGGCGGGGCCGTCGGGGAAGAGGTCGCGCAGTGCGCTGGAGCGCTCCTCGGCGACGTACTCGACCGCCGCCGTGAAGAGGTCCTCGCGGGTGGGGAAGTGGTGCTGGGCGGCACCCCGGGACACTCCGGCGCGCTCGGCGACGACGGAGACCGTGGAGCCCGCCCAGCCGTGTTCGGCGAGGCAGGCCACGGCGGCGGCCAGGAGCCGCTGCCGGGTGGCCCGGCTGCGGTCCTGTTTGGGGACGTGCGGAGTACGTGCCGCGTGTGCCGTCGCGCTCACACCACCCATGCGGGATCCCGTCGTTCGAGGAAGGCCGTCATCCCCTCGCGGGCCTGCGCGGAGGAGAACAGCCGGGCCGAGAGCGCGGTCAGGTCCGCCGCGTCCCGGTCGAAGGTCTCCAGCACCTTAGCCGTGAGCAGCGCCTTCGTCTCGGCGAGGGCTTCGGGGGCCGCCCTGCGCAGCCCGTCGAGAACGGGTGCGAGTACGGCGTCCACGTCGTCCCCGGCCTCGGTGAGGAGCCCGGTGCGGACGGCCTCGGGTGCGTCGAAGCGCTCCCCGGTGAGGTAGTACCGGGCGAGTGCGCGCGGGTCGGTGCGGGGCAGCAGCGGCAGCGAGATGACGGCGGGCGCGACCCCGATCCGTACCTCGGTGAAGGCGAAGCTCGCCGCCTCGCCCGCCACCGCGATGTCACAGGCCCCGAGCAGCCCGAGGCCGCCCGCCCGGACGTGTCCGGCCACCCGGGCCACGACGGGCTTGCGCAGCTCGACGATCCCCCGCAGCAGGCCGACGAACGCGTCCGGGGGCGGGGGGTCGCGCAGGTCGGCGCCCGCGCAGAAGGTGTTCCCGGTGTGGGTCAGGACGACGGCGCGCACGTCGCCGTCCTTGCCGCAGCGGGTGAGCGCGTCGGTGAGCTCGCCCACGAGGACGGCCGACAGGGCGTTGCGGGTGGAGGGCGAGTCCAGGGTGAGCGTGGTGATGCCGCGCTCGTGTTCCGTGCGGACGACGGTCATGACAGGCCTCTCAGTTCGCGGCGCAGGATCTTCCCGGAGACCGCCCTCGGGATCGCGTCGATGAAGGTGACGATGCGGACCCGCTTGTACGGGGCGACGCGCTCGGCGACGTACAGCATGATCTCGTTCGCCAAGAGGCCGGCGGCCGAGGGCTGGCGCACCACGAAGGCGTGCGGGACCTCGTTGTTGTCCTCGTTGTAGGACCCGATGACGGCGGCGTCGGCGATGCCGGGATGAGTGAGCAGCAGTGCCTCCAGTTCGGCGGGGGCGACCTGGAAGCCCTTGTACTTGATGAGTTCCTTGACGCGGTCCACGACGAACAGCCAGCCGTCCTCGTCCACGTGCCCGACGTCGCCGGTGTGCAGCCAGCCGTCCGGGTCGATCATCGCGGCGGTCGCGTCGGGCCGGCCCAGATAGCCCTTCATGACCTGCGGTCCGCGGACGACGATCTCGCCGCGCTCGCCGACCCCGAGGTCCTTGTCCGGGTCGTCGAGGGAGACGATGCGCATCTCGGTGCCCGCGACGAGCTTGCCGACCGTTCCCGGGGGCGGGTTCTCCGCGTCGAGCGGGACGACGTGCGTCCCGGGCGACAGTTCGGTCATGCCGTAGGCCTGGCCCACCGGCGGAAGCCCGAGCCGGGCCGAGCAGGCGGCGGCCAGCGCGGCGTCCAGGGGCGCGGCCGAACAGACGATGTACTCCAGGGAGGACAGGTCGTACTCCGCGACGGCGGGGTGCTTGGCGAGCGCCAGGACGATCGGCGGCGCCACGTACAGGCCGGTGATGCGGTGTTCCTGGATGGCGCCGAGGAACGTGTCGAGGTCGAAACGGGGCAGGACGACCACGGTGGCGCCCTGCCGCAGGGGCGCGTTCATCAGGGCCGTCAGTCCGTAGATGTGGAAGAACGGCAGCACGGCGAGGATGCGGTCGCCCGGGTTCATCGGCATGGCCGGGGAGAGCTGGGCGAGGTTGGTGGCTATGGAGCGGTGGGTGAGCATCACGCCCTTGGGGACTCCTGTGGTGCCCGAGGAGTACGGGAGGGCCGCCACGTCCTGAACGGGGTCGATGCCCACCTGCGGTTCGGGCGCGGTGCTGCCCAGCATGTCGAGCACGGACCGGTGGCCCTCCGCCTGGTCGCACACGAAGATCTCCCGTACGCCGCCCGCGAGTTCGGCGGCCCGGCGGGCCGTCTCCAGCAGGGGCGAGACGGTCACGATCCAGCGGGCCGAGGAGTCGCGCAGCTGCTTGGCGAACTCCTCCGGTGTGGCGAGCGGGTGCACCGTCGTGACCGAGGCACCCGCGCGCGTGGCCCCGTAGAAGACGACGGGGAAGGCGATGGTGTTGGGGCTGTGCAGGGCGAGCACGTCGCCCTTGCGCAGTCCCGCCTCGGCGAGCGCGGCGGCCAGTCGCCGGTGGTACTGGTCGACCTGGGCGTAGGTGAGCGTGGTGCCGTCGACGCCGTCGACGAGCGCGGGCGTCTCGCCGCGCTCGGCGGCGCGGCCCAGCACGGCGTCGTGGATCGGTTCCTCGACGGCCGGGACATCTGCGTACTCGCTGCGGAACACGGTTCCTCCTAGAGCGCTCAGTACGACTTGGGCAGACCCAGGGTCTGGTGGGAGACGTAGTTGAGAATCATCTCCCTGCTGACGGGCGCGATACGGGACACGCGCGCCGCCGTGATCAGGGAGGCGAGGCCGAACTCACGGGTGAGGCCGTTGCCCCCGAGGGTGTGCACCGCCTGGTCGACAGCCCGTACGCAGGCCTCTCCGGCCGCGTACTTGGCCATGTTGGCAGCCTCCCCCGCCCCGACGTCGTCCCCCGCGTCGTACAGGTAGGCGGCCTTCTGCATCATCAGACGGGCCAGTTCGAGCTCGATGTGGGCCTGCGCGAGAGGGTGGGCGATGGCCTGGTGTGCGCCGATCGGCGCCTTCCAGACGGTACGGTCCCGCGCGTACTCCACGGCCCTGGCGAGGGCGAAACGGCCCATGCCGATGGCGAACGCGGCCGTCATCACCCGCTCCGGGTTGAGCCCGGCGAACAGTTGCAGCAGTCCCGCGTCCTCGTCGCCGACCAGCGCGTCGGCCGGCAGCCGCACCTCGTCCAGGGTGAGCTCGAACTGCTTCTCGGCGCTGGACAGTTCCATGTCGATCTGGCGCCGGCCGAAGCCCTCGGCGTCGCGCGGGACGATGAACAGGCAGGGCTTGAGGCTGCCGGTCCGCGCGTCCTCCGTACGGCCCACGACGAGCGTCGCGTCGGCGATGTCGACGCCGGAGATGAACACCTTGCGGCCGGTCAGGACCCAGTCGGTGCCGTCGCGGCGGGCCGTGGTGGTGATGCGGTGGGAGTTGGAACCGGCGTCGGGCTCGGTGATGCCGAACGCCATGGTGCGGGTGCCGTCCGACAGGCCCGGCAGCCACGTCCGCTTCTGTTCCTCGGTGCCGAAGCGGGCGATGACCGTTCCGCAGATGGCGGGCGAGACCACGAGCATCAGCAGCGGACAGCCCGCGGCGCCCAACTCCTCCAGCACGATGGACAGTTCGGCGATGCCGCCGCCTCCGCCGCCGTACTCCTCCGGCAGGTTCACCCCGAGATAGCCGAGCTTGCCGGCCTCGGCCCACAGCTCGTCGGGGTGACGGCCTTCGGCGATGGCCTTGGTCATGTACTCACGGCCGTAGCGCTTGCCGAGAGCGGCGACCGCGGAACGGAGCGCCTTGTGTTCGTCGGTCTCTGTGACAGGGCTCATGAGGGCTCCTCGGTACGGAGAGTACGGAAAACGCGTCCTGTACGTAACTGTTCGAGCCCGCGCGGCACAGCCGCGCGGTGGTCCGTCCGGGCGCCCCGCGGCGGGGCGCCCGCTCACCGGGCGTCGTCCGCCGGCGCTTCCCCGGGCACCGCTTCCTCCCGCACGACGGCCAGCAGCGCGCCCACCTCCACCTGCTGTCCGACCACGGCGTGCAGGGCGGTGAGCGTGCCCGCCGACGGCGCCGAGATCCTGTGCTCCATCTTCATCGCCTCCAGCCACAGCAGCGGTTCCCCCGCCCGCACGGCGGAGCCCTCGGCGAGCCCCTCGGCCACCCGGACCACGGTGCCGGGCATCGGCGCGAGCAGCGATCCCGGAGCCCGGTCCGCGGCCGGATCGGGGAACCGGGGGAGCTCGGTCAGCGCGGTCGCGTTCACGAAGACCCGGCCGCCGGCGTACCGCGCCACCTCGAACGTCCTCCGCACGCCCCCCACTTCGAGGACGACCCGGCCCGCGTCGGCGCCCAGCACACGCACCCCGTCGGCCGCGAGGCCCTCGCGGGTGTGCCGGTACGCGGCCTCGTACTCGGCTCCGTGCATCCGGTAGCGCTTGGTCTGCGGCCCCGACGCCAGGTTCCGCCAGCCGCCGAACCGCGAACGCCCGTGCGCGTCGGCCAGGGCCGCGGCCAGCGGGGCGTACGGGTCCGGGGCGGGCTCGGTCAGCGCGGCGAGGTGACGGTCGTAGAACCCCGTGTCCATCCGGGCCCCGGCGAACTCCTCGTGGCGCAGCGACCGTACGAGCAGATCCCGGTTGGTGACCGGGCCGTGGACCGTGGCCCGCTCCAGCGCGCCGGCCAGCTTCCGCACGGCCTCCGCGCGGGTGCCGGCGTGCGCGACGACCTTCGCGAGCATCGGGTCGTAGTGGATGCCGACCGAGTCGCCGTCGGTGAACCCCGTGTCCAGCCGGACACCGTCCGGGACGGCGATCCGGTGCAGGGTGCCCGTCTGCGGCGCCCAGGCGCCCGCAGGGTCCTCCGCGTACAGCCGGGCCTCCACCGCGTGGCCCCGCGCGGGCGGGGGCTCGCTCTCCAGCCGCTCCCCCTCGGCGACCCGCAGTTGCAGGGCGACCAGGTCGACCCCGAACACCGCCTCCGTCACGGGGTGTTCGACCTGGAGGCGGGTGTTCATCTCCAGGAAGTGCGCGGTGCCGTCGGCGACCAGGAACTCGACCGTGCCGGCGCCGACGTAGTCCACGGCGCGGGCGGCGCGCACGGACAACGCGTAGAGCTCCCGGGTGAGTTCGTCCCCGAGCCCGGGGGCCGGCGCCTCCTCGATCACCTTCTGGTGGCGGCGCTGGAGGGAGCAGTCCCGGGTGCCGAGGGGCCAGACCGTGCCGTGCGCGTCGGCCAGGATCTGCACCTCGACGTGCCGGCCGCCCTCCACGTACGGCTCGACGAACACCTCGCCGTCGCCGAAGGCGCTCAGCGCCTCCGCGCGGGCCGCCTCCAACTCGGCTTCCAGGTGCGCCAGTTCACGGACGATCCGCATCCCGCGGCCGCCGCCGCCCGAGGCGGCCTTGACCAGCACCGGCAGGTCCTTCGCGGTGACCCGCTCCAGGGGTTCGAGACCCATCAGCTTCTTGGCCCGGGTCTTGGACGCCATCGCCTCGATCGCCTCCGGCGACGGACCGACCCACACCAGCCCCGCGTCGATCACCGCCCGCGCGAAAGAGGCGTTCTCCGACAGGAACCCGTACCCCGGGTGCACCGCGTCAGCGCCCGCCTCCAGCGCGGCCCGTACGACGAGATCGCCCCGCAGATACGTCTCCGCGGGTGTCGCGCCCGGCAGCCGTACCGCAGCGTCCGCCTCGCGCGTGTGCAGGGCGTTCTCGTCGGCGTCCGAATACACCGCGACCGTGCGCACCCCGGCCTCACGGCAGGTGCGGAAGACCCGGCAGGCGATCTCGCCCCGGTTGGCGACCAGCAGACTCGAAATCACGGAAACCCTCACATCCGGAAGACGCCGAAGCCACCGCGCGCGCCCTCGAAGGGCGCCGTGTGGATCGCGGACAGGCACAGGCCGAGGACGGTACGGGTGTCGCGCGGGTCGATGACCCCGTCGTCGTACAGCCGCCCGGACAGGAACATGGGCAGCGACTCGGACTCGATCTGCTGCTCCACCATGGCGCGCAGCGCCGCGTCTGCGTCGTCGTCGTAGGGGTGGCCCTTCGCGGCGGCCGACTGCCGGGCGACGATCGACAGGACGCCCGCGAGCTGCTGGGGTCCCATCACGGCCGATTTGGCGCTGGGCCAGGCGAACAGGAAGCGGGGGTCGTAGGCGCGACCGCACATCCCGTAGTGGCCGGCTCCGTAGGAGGCGCCCATGAGCACCGACAGATGCGGGACCCGCGAGTTGCTCACCGCGTTGATCATCATCGCGCCGTGCTTGATGATGCCGCCCTGCTCGTACTCCCTGCCGACCATGTAGCCGGTGGTGTTGTGCAGGAAGAGCAGCGGGATGTCGCGCTGGTTGGCGAGCTGGATGAACTGGGCGGCCTTCTGGGACTCGGCGCTGAACAGCACGCCCTGCGCGTTGGCGAGGACGCCGACCGGATAGCCGTGCAGGCTCGCCCAGCCGGTGGTCAGGCTCGTCCCGTACAGCGGCTTGAACTCGTCGAAGTCCGAGCCGTCGACGATCCGGGCGATCACCTCGCGCGGGTCGAACGGGTGCTTCAGATCCCCCGGGACGATCCCCAGCAGCTCGTCCTCGTCGTACTTGGGGGGCTCGGCGACGGCCGGATCGCCGTACGCCTTGCGGTGGTTCAGCCGGGCGACGACCCGGCGGGCCTGGCGGAGCGCGTCCCGCTCGTCGACCGCGAAGTAGTCCGCGAGGCCCGACACGCGCGCGTGCATCTCCGCGCCGCCCAGCGACTCGTCGTCGCTCTCCTCGCCCGTGGCCATCTTCACCAGCGGCGGCCCGCCGAGGAAGACCTTCGCCTTCTCCTTGACCATGATCACGTGGTCCGACATGCCGGGGACGTAGGCGCCTCCGGCCGTCGAGTTCCCGAAGACCACGGCCACCGTGGGGATCCCGGCGGCCGACAGCCGGGTGAGGTCGCGGAAGATCGCGCCCCCGGGGATGAAGATCTCCTTCTGCGAGGGCAGGTCGGCGCCGCCCGACTCGACCAGGCTGATGCAGGGCAGCCGGTTCGCGAGGGCGATGTCGTTGGCCCGCAGCGCCTTCTTCAGGCTCCAGGGGTTGCTGGCGCCGCCGCGCACGGTCGGGTCGTTGGCGGTGATCAGGCACTCGACGCCCTCGACCACCCCGATGCCGGTGACCAGGGAGGCGCCGACGGCGTAGTCGCTGCCCCAGGCGGCCAGCGGGGACAGCTCCAGGAACGGGGTGTCCGGGTCGAGGAGCAGTTCGATGCGCTCGCGGGCGAGCAGCTTGCCGCGCTTGCGGTGCCGCTGGACGTACTTCTCGCCGCCGCCCGCGAGGGCCTTGGCGTGCTCGGTGTCGAGGTCGGCGAGCTTGCCGAGCATGACCTCGCGGTTCGCCCGGTAGTCCGGGCCGCCCACGTCCAGGGCGGACGAAAGGACCGTCATAGCAGGACCTCCGGGATATCCAGGTGACGGGAGCGGAGCCATTCGCCGAGGGCCTTGGCCTGGGGGTCGAAACGGGCCTGGGAGGCGACGCCTTCGCCGAGGATCCCCTCGACCACGAAGTTGACGGCTCGCAGGCCGGGCAGGACGTGCCGGACGACCTTCAGCGGGCGGCTCTCCGGGAGCAGCTCCCGGAAGCGGTCGGCCGTCAGCTCGTGGGCGAGCCAGCGCCAGGCCTCGTCGGTGCGGACCCAGACGCCGACGTTGGCGTTGCCGCCCTTGTCTCCGCTGCGGGCACCGGCGATCAGGCCGAGGGGGGCGCGGCGGGCCGGACCCGCGGGCAACGGCTCGGGCAGGGACGGTTCTTCGAGTGTCTCCAGTACGAGCGTGTCCTGGGCCGGGATCACCGGGAGGCGGCTCCCGTCGTGGAGGACGGCCCTGTGGTCGACGGCGTCCTGGGGGACGTACACATCCTCGAAGACCCCATAGGGCGCGCCCTTCCCGGGTGGCGCCACCACATGGAATCCGGGGTAGCTGGCGAGCGCCAGCTCGATGGCCGCCCCGCTCAGCGCGCGCCCCACGGTGGCCTGGTCGGGGTCGCGGACGACGAGCCGCAGCAGGGCGCTCGCCGTCTCCTCGGTGTCCGCGTCGGGCCGGTCGGTGCGCACCAGTTCCCACCGCACGTCCGCGGGCGGCGACTTGGCGAGCGCGTCACTCATCTGCTCGCGCACCAGCGCGGCCTTGGCCTCGATGCCGAGTCCGGTCAGGACGAAGGTCACCTCGTTGCGGAAGCCGCCGAGCCTGTTGAGGCCGACCTTGAGGGTGGGGGGCGGTGCCTCGCCGCGCACGCCCTCGATCCGCACCCGGTCCGGGCCGTCCTGGACGAGCCGTACGGTGTCCAGGCGGGCGGTGACGTCGGGTCCCGCGTACCGGGCGCCCCCGGTCTCGTACAGCAGCTGTGCGGTGACCGTGCCGACGTCGACGAAGCCGCCGGTGCCGGGGTGCTTGGTGATGACGCAGCTGCCGTCCTCGTGGATCTCCGCGAGCGGGAAGCCGGGGCGGCGTACGTCGCCGTCGCCGAAGAAGGCGTAGTTGCCGCCGGTGGCCTGGGTCCCGCACTCCAGCACGTGCCCGGCGACGACGGCTCCCGCGAGCCGGTCGTGGTCCGTGGGCCGCCAGCCGAAGTGGGCGGCGGCGGGCCCGGTGACCAGTGCCGCGTCGGTCACCCGGCCGGTGACCACGATGTCCGCGCCCGCCCGCAGGCACTCCGCGATGCCGAAGCCGCCGAGGTAGGCGTGGGCGGCGAGGCTGCCGGGGTTTGCGGCGGTGAGGTCGTCGCCCTCGACGTGGGCGACGCGCACCGGGATGCCGAGCCGGCCGGCCAGGGTCCGCACCGCGTCGGCCAGCCCGGCCGGGTTGAGGCCGCCGGCGTTCGTCACGATCTTCACGGACCGCTCGTGCGCCAGGCCGAGACAGTCCTCCAGCTGGCGCAGGAAGGTACGGGCGTATCCGGCGGCGGGGTCCTTCAGCCGGTCCCGGCCCAGGATCAGCATGGTCAGCTCGGCGAGGTAGTCGCCGGTGAGGACGTCGAGTTCGCCGCCGGTGAGCATCTCGCGCACGGCGTCGAAGCGGTCGCCGTAGAAGCCGGAGGCGTTGCCGATGCGCAGCGTCACTCCGCGTCCCCCTTCGGCGGGCGTCCGTCGCCGGGCGGGCCCGCGAAGGCCTGGGCGATGTCGAGCCAGCGGCCGGCGTCGGGCCCCTCGGCGCGCACGTCGACGTCGGCGCGGTGCGCCCGCTGGGTGACCAGCAGACAGAAGTCGAGGGCGGTGCCGGTGACGCGCTGGGGGGCGTCCTCGGGACCGTAGGTCCAGGTGTCGCCGGAGGGGGCGAGGATCTCCACCCGGAACTCCTCGGCGGGCGCGGCGAGCCCGCGCGCGGCGAAGGCGAAGTCCCGGGTGCGGACCCCGATGCGGACCACATGCCTGAGCCGGTCGGTGGGGGGACGCACCACACCCAGGGTGTCGGCGACGTCCTGGCCGTGGGCCCAGGTCTCCATGAGCCGGCCGGTGGCCATGGAGGCACCGGACATGGGCGGGCCGTACCAGGGGAAGCGGGTGCCCGGCACGGACGCCCGCAGCGCCCGGTCCAGCGCGGCGCGCCCGGTGCGCCACCGGGCCAGCAGCTCGGCGGACGGGAGCCTGGCTCCCTCCTCGGCGCCCTCGTCCACGAACGTCGTGGGCGCCGCGAGCGCCTTCTCGACGAGGCCGTGGAAGGCGCCGGCGTCCGTGACGGAGAGGAGGGCGGAGTGGTCGGTCCAGGCGAGGTGGGCGATCTGATGGGCGACGGTCCAGTGGGGCGCGGGCGTCGGGAGCGCCCACCGCTCCGGGCTCAACTCGGCCACGAGCAGGTCGAGTTCTTCGCTTTCGTCACGCAGATCGTCGAACACGGGCGTCGGATCGGACATGGGGGGAGCATGTCAGCGCCCCCAGAAACAATCAAGCATGCTTGCATCAATTTATTTCCCCGCGATCCGCCGCCGCCCGTCACATCTCCTGTCCCCGGTCCGTCATACCGATGACGACGCGGCAAGAAGGACGCAGAGGGAGACGTGAGCATGAGCGGGACCAAGAAGATCGCGGTGGCCGGGGCGACCGGGCGGCTCGGGCGGCATGTCGTGGACGTGCTGACGGAGCGCGGGCACACCGTCGTACCGATGTCCCGGGCCACCGGGGTCGACATCGTCACCGGCGCCGGGCTGGCCGAGGCGCTGGAGGGTGTGGACGTCGTGATCGACGCGTCCAGCACGCCCTCGCCCGACCGGGAGGTGGCGACGGAGTTCTTCACGGCCGCGTCCCGCAATCTGCACGAGGCCGGGCAGAAGGCGGGGGTCGGCCGGCTGGTGGTCGTGTCGATCATCGGCATCGACGCCTCGGTCGCCGGATACAACGCGGCCAAGCTGGAGCACGAGCGCGCGGTGCTGGCGGGACCGGTGCCGGTGCGGGTGCTGCGGGCGGCGCAGTTCCACGAGCTCGTGGAGCAGTTCACGCAGTGGGGGCGCCAGGGCGACACCGTCCACGTCCCGAGGATGCGGACCCAGCTCGTCGCGGCGCGGGCCGTCGCGGAGGCGCTGGTGGAGCTGGCGGAGGCGCAGGACGCACCGGGGGCGCGGGCCCCGTTCCCCGAGGTGGCCGGTCCGCGCGAGGAGAGCCTGGAAGAGGCGGCGCGGCTGCTGATGGCCCGCCGGGACCCGGCCGTGAAGGTGGTCGCCGTGAGCGACCCGGACAACCCGGAGCGGGACCTGTTCGAGAACGGCGGCCTGCTCCCGGGGGCGGACGCCAGGCTCGCGGGCCCGGCGTTCGCGGAGTGGGTGGAAGCGGCTTCCTGAGCCGGGCGCGCCCCGGGTGCCGCCGGGGCGCATCGCACCGGGGGCGCCGGGTGGGCGTGGACGTCGGGGCGTCGCACCGCGAGGTCGGCGGCCCGCGCCGGGCCGCCCGGCCGTGACCGTACCGGGGAGCAGCCGGGTGGATGTCAGGGCCCGCCACGTGACCCGGAGCGCCCCGGGTCCCCGTGGCGGGCCATGATGCGGTGCCGGGCCGGGTGAGGTCAGGGCGCGTCGACCGGGACCGTCGCCTTCCCCCGGCCCACCTGGGTCCGCACCGCGCCCATGCTCGCGCCGATGACCAGGGCGATCGCGGCCGCCTGGGTCGTGGACAGGGACTGGTCGAGGATCAGGAAGCCCGCTGTCGCCGCGATGGCGGGCTCCAGGCTCATGAGGATCGCGAAGGTGGAGGCCGGCAGGCGGCGCAGGGCGAGGAGTTCGAGGGTGTAGGGGAGGACCGAGGACAGGACCGCCACCGCGGAGCCCAGGGCCACCGTGGTCGGGTCCAGCAGTCGGGTGCCGGACGAGACGATCCCGAGCGGCAGGAACAGCAGCGCCGCCACCGCCATGGCCAGGGCCAGGCCGTCGGCCTGGGGGAACCGGCGGCCCGTACGGGCGCTGAAGACGATGTACGCCGCCCACATCGCACCCGCCCCGAGCGCGAAGGCCGCGCCCACCGGGTCCAGGTCCCCGAACCCTCCGCCGCCCAGCAGGAAGACGCCGCACAGGGCCAGGCCCGCCCAGACCGCGTTGACCGCGCGGCGGGAGGCCAGCACCGAGAGGGCGAGGGGGCCGAGCACCTCCAGGGTGACGGCGGCGCCGAGGGGGATGCGGGCGACCGACTCGTAGAAGAGGCCGTTCATCGCGCCCATGGCGATGCCGAAGACGGCGACCGTCCCCCAGTCGGCGCGCGAGTGGCCGCGCAGCCGGGGTCGGCAGACCACGAGCAGGACCACCGCGGCGGCGAGCAGGCGCAGGGTCACCACGCCGAGCGCGCCGGCCCTCGGCATGAGGGTCACCGCGAGGGCGCCGCCGAACTGGACCGAGATCCCTCCGGCCAGCACCAGCCCGACGGGCCCGAGGGAACCTAGACGGCCGGGAGCCCCGCCCGAGGACACGGGGGCGTGCACCGTCCCGGAGACGGGCGCGGACGACGAGGTGGTGGCGCTGGGGGTGCTCACGGGCGGTCCTGGAGGCTGGCTCGGTCAGGGTGTTCATCACGATGTACTGCCGAGTCCAGGGTAGTGGACTTCGTCAGGAGTGTGAACTGCTTACGTAACTGTCCTGGATGCTGAGACCCGGATCGGGACGCTCCGCCTCGGCGGCGGCCGTCCGGCGACAGACCGTCCGGCGACGGCCGTTCAGCGACGGGACATTTGACATCCTCCCGGTCCTAAAGGGCCAGGATTCCTACTGCGGTCGGCTGACCGTCTCGGCGGGTTGCTGCTTCATCGCGCGGTGCCGGGACGGATCCCGGGCTTACCTGCACTCCACGGCCGTTTACGGTCTCCGCCTGTCCGGCGGCGACCTTGCGTCCTTCGGTCTTGATGTTGATCGCGGCGTTCACGTCGCGGTCGTGGACGGTCCCGCAGCCCTGGCACGTCCACTCGCGGACGTTCAGCGGCTTGGGGCCGTCCTTGAAGCCGCAGGCGGAGCAGAGCCGGGAGGACGGGAAGAACCGGTCCACGCGGGCGAAGACCCGCCCGTACCGTGCCGTCTTGTACTCCAGCATGCTCACGAACGCCGACCATCCGGCGTCGTGCACCGACTTGGCCAGGCGCGTGCGGGCGAGACCCTTCACCGCGAGGTCCTCGACGTACACCGCTTGGTTCTCGCGGACGATCGTCGTGGACAGCTTGTGGTGGAAGTCCCTGCGTGCGTTCGCCGCGTGCGCGTGAGCGCGGGCGACCTTGACGACGGCTTTCCTGCGGTTGTTCGAGCCCTTCGTTTTGCGGGCGAGGTTCTGCTGCGCCTTCCTCAGCTTGCGCTCGGCGCGGCGGAAGAACTTCGGCGCGCTCACCTTCCGGCCGTCGGAGAGAACCGCGAAGTAAGTGAGGCCGAGGTCGATGCCCACCTCGTCGGCGGTCGTCGGCATGCGGTCCAGGTCGGCGGCCGGGTCGGTCTCCACGACGAAGCTCGCGAAGTACCGGCCCGCCGCGTCCTTGGTCACGGTCACCGTGGACGGCGTGGAGGGCAGAGACCGGGACCATTTGACCGGGATGTCGCCGATCTTGGGCAGGCGCAGACGGCCACCTGGCGTGATCTTCCAGCCGGCGTTGGCGGTGAAACGGATCGTCTGCCGGTTGTCGCGCCTGGACTTGAAGCGGGGTGCGCCCATGCGAGGGCGCTTGCCCTTGAGGCCGTCGAAGAAGTTCTTGTACGCGGTGTCCAGGTCCCGGAGGGACTGCTGGAGGACCACCGACGACACCTCGCCGAGCCAGGCCCGGGGCTCGGTCTTCTTCGACGCGGTGAGCCGCTTGGACAGTTCGGCCGAGGTCACGAACGGCAGTCCGGCCTTGCGGGCGTCCTCGCGGATTCGCAGGGCGTCGTTGTACACCACCCGCACACAGCCGAACGCCTGGGCCAGCGCGGTGCGCTGACCCGGCGTCGGGCTGATGCGGAAGTTGTACCGGAGCTGCATGACCGGCACCCTACCGTTGGTCTATGTCACCGCGATGGGAACCTGACCCCGATATCCGCCGAGGTCGAACAGTCGTCTACAACCTGCACGCCCATTTGGTATTCGTCACCAGATACCGACGGAAGGTCATGGACGACGCCATGCTCCGCACCTGCGAGGAAGCCATGCGTAAAGTCTGCGAGGACTTCGGCGCGGAACTGAAGGAGTTCAACGGCGAAACCGACCACGTACACCTGCTCGTGCACTATCCGCCGAAGGTCGCTCTGTCCGGCCTGGTGAACTCCCTCAAGGGCGTCAGCTCCCGGCGTCTGCGCGCCGAGTACACGGGGCGGGTGAACCGCGCCATCATGCACGGCCGTTTCTGGTCGCCCTCATACTTCGCCGGCTCATGCGGTGGAGCCCCGCTGCAAGTGGTCAAGGACTACATCGCGCAGCAGAAGCAACCGGACTGACCGACCCGCCGCCATGAGGCGATTCACCCCCGGCCTGAAGGCCGGGGCACTCTCGTCTGCGAGAGGTAGACGTCCAGCGCCTT
This sequence comes from Streptomyces sp. NBC_00386, assembly GCF_036063235.1. Taxonomy (NCBI): domain Bacteria; kingdom Bacillati; phylum Actinomycetota; class Actinomycetes; order Kitasatosporales; family Streptomycetaceae; genus Streptomyces; species Streptomyces sp. NBC_00386. Next base: position 5,362,413 of record NZ_CP107950.1, on the reverse strand, counting down.
GTGCAGCACCCGGTTGATGGGCAGGTCCCACTCCCCGAGGTACTCCGCGGCCTCGCCGCCCGCGCCCGCCTTGAAGCGCAGGAGGCCGACGAGGTGGTCGCTCTCGTCCAGGGTGTCGGTGATGCCGCGGAAGTCGTACACGGCGGCGCCCAGCGCGTGGGCGTCGGTCATCATGCGCCACTGGATGGCGTTGTTGGGCTGGACCTCGCGTTTGCGGCTGGTGGAGGCGCCGTAGGAGTACCAGACATGGCTGCCGACGGTCAGCATGGTGGCCGCGGCGAGGACGTCGCCCTCGTGGCGGGCGAGATAGAGCCGCATGCGGTCGGGGTCCTCGGCCGTCAGCGAGGTCCACATCCGCTGGAAGTAGGACAGCGGGCGCGGGATGAAACGGTCGCGTTCCGCCGTCTCCGCGTAGAGCTCGTAGAAGGCGGGCAGGTCGTCGTAGCCGCCCCGGACCACCTCGACGCCGGCCTTGTCGGCCTTCTTGATGTTGCGCCGCCACTGCTGGTTGAGGCCCTTGTGGATCTCCTCCAGGGACCGTCCGGCGAAGGGGACCTGGAAGACGTAGCGCGGCTGTCCCGCCGCGAAGCCGTCCTCGCCGCCGGGCTCGGTCCGCTGCCAGCCCATCGCCCGCAGCCGGTCGGCGATCCCGTCCGCGCCCGGTTCGTACGAGGTCGCCGTCACCTCGCCGAGGCGCCGTGCCGCCGGGTCGGCGATGGCCGTCTTGACCGTGTCCGCGCTCCAGCGGCGCGCGACCACGGGCGGGCCCATCTTCACGGTGAACGCGCCGCGCGACTTCAGATGCGCGACCATCGGCCGCAGCCAGCGTTCGGCGAGGTCCGGGTCGTGCCAGTCGATGACGGGACCCTCGGGCAGGTACGCGAGGTACCGCTTGATCTTCGGCAGCGGGCGCAGCAGCACGAGGCCGGCCCCCTGGAGGCGGCCGTCCGCGTCGAACCAGCCGAGGCTCTCCGCACGCCAGTCCGGCTTCACGTCCCCCCAGGACGGCACCTGCATATGGCTGGCCGAGGGCCGCGAGCGGACGAACGCCAGGTGCTCGTCGCGGGTGATCGCCTGCAGGCGGAGAGTCATGCGCGTCGCTCCTCGAACGTCTTCGGCCGGTGAAATCCCAGCGTACTTACGCGGTGGGCGCGGACCCGTCGGCCCGCGGGCCGTTCTCCAGCGCCTCGGCCAGGACCTCCGCCAGGTGGCGGCCCCGGCGGCCGGAGAGCTGGGCCAGCTGGGTGCGGCAGGAGAAGCCGTCGGCGAGGATCACCGCGGTGTCGTCGGCCGCCCGTACCGCCGGGAGCAGCTGCTCCTCCGCGCAGGCCCGCGACACCTCCTCGTGGCCCCTCTCGAAGCCGAAGTTGCCCGCGAGTCCGCAGCAGCCGCCCGCGAGGGTGCCGGTCAGGCCCGCCGCGTCGCGCAGCCGGCGTTCGGCCGCGTCGCCGAGGACCGCGTGCTGATGGCAGTGCGTCTGGCCGGCCGCCGGGCGGTCCAGGCGCGGCGGCGTCCAGGCCGGCGCGTGCCGTTCCAGTGCCTGCGCGAAGGTCACCACCGCCGCCGCCAGCCGCACCGCGCGCGGGTCGCCGGGCAGCAGTTCGGGCAGGTCCGTGCGCAGCGCGGCGGCGCAGCTCGGTTCCAGGACGACGACCGGGATGTCGTCCATGGCGAGGTAGGGCTCCATGAGGTCGAGGGTGCGGCGGAGCACGGTGCGGGCGCGGTCGAGCTGGCCGGTCGAGACGTACGTCAGTCCGCAGCAGACGCGGTGGCGGCGGCGCGGGAGCAGTGTGCCGAGGCGGAGGGGGCCCCGGGTCACGCCGTCGCCGACGGGCCCGTGCCTCCACACCGCCCTCGGGGGCAGCAGCACGGCCAGTCCGGCGGACTCCAGGACCCTTACGGCCGCACGTCCGACGGAGGGTTCCAGGTGTTCGGTGAAGGTGTCCGGCCACAGGAGGACCGTCTTGCCGCCGAAACCCGGGAACAGCTCGCCGGCGGGCCGACCGCCCCCGCGCCTCTCCCCACCCGGTCCGCCCTGGGTGTCGTGCCCGCCCAGGCGCCGTTCGCGCTCGCGCGCCCGTGCCCGGTCCCGGAACCGGGCCGACCACCACCGGCTGAACGTCTCCGGCGCCAGCCGCGGGATCTCCCGTCCGGGTGCGACACCGGCCAGGCGCTTGGCGAGGGCGGCCAGCGGACGCATGGACGCGAGGGAGTTGACGAGCCGGGCCGAGCGGGTACGGGTCACCGCCGCGAGCCAGAAGGGGAGCCGACCCAGGGTGTAGTGCGCGGCGGGACGGCGGCGGCCCGCGTAGTGGTGGTGGAGGAACTCCGCCTTGTAGGTGGCCATGTCGACGCCGACCGGGCAGTCGGACCTGCATCCCTTGCAGGACAGGCACAGGTCCAGCGCGTCCCGGACCTCCGTCGAGCGCCACCCGCCGGTGACGATCTCGCCGGCGAGCATCTCGTGCAGCAGTCTGGCCCGCCCGCGCGTGGAGTGCTCCTCCTCGCCGGTCACCCGGAAGGAGGGGCACATGACGTCCGCGCCGCCCGGCACCGATGCCGTACGGCACTTGGCGACGCCCACGCAGCGGCGCACCGCCGCCGAGAAGTCGCCGCCGTCCGCCGGGTAGCCGAACTCCACGTCCACCGGGCGCCGCGGCAGCACCGCGAACCGCAGGTTCTGATCCAGCCGGTGCGGGCGCACGAGCATGCCGGGGTTGAGCAGGCCGCGCGGGTCCCAGAGGTCCTTCACCCGTTCGAAGAGGCGGACCATCTCAGCTCCGTACATCGTGGGCAGCAGTTCCGCGCGGGCCTGTCCGTCGCCGTGCTCGCCGGACAGCGACCCGCCGTGCGCGACGACGAGGCGGGCGGCCTCCTCCGAGAAGCGCCGGAAGCGGGTGACGCCCGCCGCGGTGATCAGGTCGAAGTCGATCCGGACGTGGATGCAGCCGTCGCCGAAGTGGCCGTACGGGGTGCCGTGCAGCCCGTGGGCGGCGAGCAGGGCCCGGAAGTCCCGCAGGTACGCGCCGAGGCGGGCGGGCGGCACCGCGCAGTCCTCCCAGCCGGGCCAGGCCTCTTCGCCGAGCCCGCGGCCGGCGCCGGGCGGGGAGCGGTCCCCGGCGTACGGCATCCGGGTCGCCGTGCCGCTCGCGTCCTCGCGCAGCCGCCACAGCGCCCGCTGCCCCGCCGGGTCGGTGACCACCAGGGCGTCCCCCACGTCCGCGGCCCGCACGATCGTGTCCGCACGCGCGCGTGCCTCCGCCGGCGATCCGCCGCCCGTCTCCACGAACAGCCAGGCCCCGCCGCGCGGCAGCCCCGCGTCGGCGGGCACGAGGTCGGCGGCCATCCCCTCCACGGTCAGCGGCCCGTACCCGAGCAGACCGGCCGCGGCGTCCGCGGCGGCGCTCTCGTCGGGGTAGGCCAGGACGGCCAGCGCCCGTGCCCGGGGTGCCTCGACCAGGCGTACGACCGCCTCGGTGAGCAGGCCCCAGGTGCCCTCGGAGCCGCAGAACGCGCGGGCCACGTCCGCGCCGCGTTCGGGCAGGAGCGCGTCGAGGGCGTACCCGGAGATCCGTCGCGGGAGGTCCGGGAAGCCGGTCCGCAGCAGCGCCAACTCGCTCTCGACCAGGGCCTTCAGCCCGTCCGGGGCGCCCTGCCAGTCCCGGCCGAGGCGGCGGGTGTCCCCGGCCGCGCCGACGACCGAGAGCTCCCGCACGTTGTCCGCCGTGGTGCCCCAGGCGACCGAGTGGGATCCGCAGGAGTTGTTGCCGATCATCCCGCCGAGGGTGCAGCGGCTGTGCGTGGAGGGGTCGGGGCCGAAGCGCAGTCCGTGCGGGGCGGCGGCTTCCTGGAGGCGGTCGAGGACGGCACCGGGCTGGACGACGGCCGTACGGGCGTCCGGGTCCAGCGCGAGGATCCGGTTCATGTGGCGGGTGAAGTCCAGGACGACGCCGGTGCCCGTGGCCTGTCCGGCGATCGAGGTGCCGCCGCCGCGCGCCACGACCGGCACCGCGTGGGCGCGGCACACGGCGAGCGCGGCGGCCACGTCCTCGGCGTCCCGCGGGGCCACCACACCGAGCGGTACGCGCCGGTAGTTGGAGGCGTCCATGGTGGTCAGCGCCCGCGCCGTCGTGCCGAAGGAGACCTCGCCGCGCACGGCCCCCGCCAGTTCGGACCGGAGCCGACCGGCCGACCCCGCCGACTGCCCCTCCGGCTGCCCTGCGGGCCGTCCGTCCGGCCGTCCGCTCGGCCTTCCGTCCGGTCGTCCGTCCGGCCGTCCACCCAGATCCGTCATGTCTCCAGGATGCCGCCGGACACCGGCGGCGGCCCTGTGGCCGGTACCCGAAAGGCACCGATATGCCGGGGCGATCATGAAACCGCTTCCCGAAGCCTCCCAATCGGATCACGAACTCTCATATAGTGACCGCGAGTTGAGCATCGAGTGTCCCTTCTCGCCCAGGACCGACCGAGGACACGACCGAGGACACGTTCTCCCCCCAGGAACACGACCGAGGACCGATTGATGACCCCGCCCCTGCCCTCCGGCGAACGACCCACCCCACGCACCACGGCGAAAGCCGTGCTGGCCGCCGCCGTCCCGGCCGCGGCCGCGGTGGTGGCCGCCGTCCTGCTCGCCCCCGAACCGGCCCGCGTGCCCCTCGCCTGGGGCACCGGCGCCGCCGCGGTGCTGCTGTGCGCCGCCGTCGCGGTGGCCGCCCACGCCGTGCAGACCAGGCGCATCGCACTGCGTCGCCTCGACAGCGTGGCCAAGGACGCCGGCCGGCTCCTTCAGGAACGCGCCAGGCTGGCGGAGGAGTTCGGCCAGGAACGGGCCAGGCTCGCCGACGATGCCGCCCGCGAACGCGCCCGCGCGGCCGAGACCGCGGCCCAGGAGCGGGTCCGTCTGACCGAGACGGCAGCCCGCGAACACGCCCGCCTCACCGAGGAGTTCACCAAGGAGCGGGAACTCCTCACCGGCGACCGCGCCCGGCTCACCGAGCGCAACGCCGAACTCTCCGAGCGCACCCGGCAGGCCGCCGCCGACCGCGCCGCCGCGATCTCGGCGATCGCCAACGCGGCCGGACGCATGCAGGCGCTGTCCACCGGCATGCTGGCCGACCTGCGCGCGATGGAGGAGAGGCACTCCGACGAGGACGTCCTCACGGACCTGCTCCACCTCGACCACCGCACCGCGCAGGCGGGCCGTCTCGCCGACTCCGTCGCCGTCCTGGCGGGCGCGCGCTCGGGGCGCCGCTGGGCCCGCCCGATCGTCATGGAGTCGATCCTGCGCGGCGCCATGGGCCGTATCGGCGGCTACCAGCGGGTGCGCGTCCACTCCGCCAGCGAGGTCGCCGTCGCCGGACACGCAGCCGAGGGCGTCATGCACGCACTGGCCGAACTCCTCGACAACGCCGCCAACTTCTCGCCGCCCACCGCCGAAGTGCATGTGTACGTCGAGGAGGTCCCCGCGGGTGTCATCGTCTCCGTCGAGGACAGCGGCCTGGTGATGGGAGACGTCCAGCTGCGCCGCGCCGAACGCGCCGTCACCGGCCCCGTCGGGCCCCGGTCCGGGCTCGGTGGCCTCACCGGCACCCGCCTCGGCCTCTCGGTGGTCGGCCGGCTCGCCCGCAAGCACGGCCTGAAGGTGTCCTTCCGGCCTTCCGCCCGCGGCGGCACCGGCGTGCTGGTCCTCATACCGCAGGACATCCTCACCCAGCCCAGCCTTCACCTCACCGGGGCGCCGCTGCCGGCCGGGTCCGAGCCCGTCCCCTCCGCCCCGACCGGCGTCGACGGCCACACCACCGCGCCGAGGCCGCCGGACGGCCGGGAATCCCCGGAATCCCCGTGGTCCCCGGACCCGCAGGAGTCCCGTACCTCCCAGGAATCCACGGCGTCCCCCGTGTCGTACGCCGCCGCCCGCGCGGCCGGCGACCTCGACCCGGACCCCGTCCCGACCCACGACTCCCCCCGGCACGAGCAGGGCCTCCCTTCCACCGGCGGCCTGCCCAAGCGCCGCCGCGGACGCACCCTCGCCCACGCCGAGCGCAGCCGCTCACACGTCACACCCCCGGCCGCCCCCGAACCCCGTACCGGCGACGACCCCAAGATCCGGTCCGCCGCCCGCTTCGGCACCTTCCGCCAGGCGGTGCGCGGCACGGCACCGGGCGCCCCCGGACCCGTACCGGCCGACGATCCGCCCCGGGCCGAAGCACCGGCACGGCCCGAGGACCACGCAACCGCGTCCACCAGTTCCCCCACCCCGACTCCCACCACCCCCACCGCGCTCCCGGAAGGCGACACCACCCCATGACCGGCACCATCACCGCCGACGAGAAGCTCACCTGGCTCATCGAGGGCCTCCTTGAGCGCACCCCGGGCGCACGGCACGCGCTCGTGCTCTCCCGCGACGGACTGAAGCTGTGCCGCACTCCGGAGCTGTCGGTCGACCAGGCCGACCAGCTCGCCGCCATCGCCGCCGGCATCCAGTCGCTGTCCCACGGCGCCTCCGTGGAGTTCGGCGACGGCAGCGGAGGCGTGCGCTCGGCGATGGCCGAGTTCTACGGAGGGGTGCTGTTCATCGTGGAAGCGGGCGACGGCGCGCACCTCGCCGTCGTCACCGCCGAGGACGCCGACGCCGGACTGGTGGGACACAACATGAGCGAACTCGTGGAACAACTCGGCGAACACCTGACCTCGCCGCCCCGGTCGTCATGAGCCGTCCTGGCAGGGACGACGCGCCCGACCGGCTGTACACCCTCACCGGAGGGCGCACCCGTTCCGGCCCCGACACCCCCTTCGACCTGGTGACACTGGTGGTCGCCGAGTGCGATCCGGCGGTGGGCATGCAGTCCGAGCACGCCGCGATCCTGCGGATGTGCGAGCGGCCGACGGCCGTCGTGGAGATCGCGGCGGAGCTGAGACTGCCGGTGTCGATCACCCGCGTCCTGCTCTCCGACCTGCTCTCCACGGGCCGGGTCAGCGCCCGTCACCCGCACACCACTGTTCCCTCCGGTCTTCCCGATCCCGACATCCTGGAGCAGGTGCTCGTTGGACTCCGTAACCTCTGACGCTCGTGCGCCCCTGTCCGCGTCCGCCGACAACGGCCTCAAGATCGTGATCGTGGGCGGCTTCGGTGTCGGCAAGACGACCCTCGTCCGCTCGGTCAGCGAGATACGTCCCCTCAACACCGAGGAGACGATGACGCAGGCCGGCGAGAGCGTCGACGACATCAGCGAGGTGCGCGGCAAGTCCGCCACCACCGTCGCCTTCGACTTCGGACGCATCACGCTGGACACGCGCAACATCCTGTACCTGTTCGGCGCACCCGGGCAGGAGCGGTTCTGGTTCCTGTGGGACCGGCTGTTCTCCGGAACGCTCGGGGCGATCGTCCTGGTCGACACCCGCCGCATCGACGAATCCTGGTACGCCATCGACCGGCTGGAGCACCACGGCACGCCCTTCATCGTCGCCTGCAACGACTTCGGCGGGCCCCCGCACACCCCCGCCCAGATCCGCGAGGCCCTCGACCTCGACCCGCACGTACCGCTGCTCGACTGCGACGCCCGCTCCCGGGAGTCCAGCAAGCAGGTGCTGATCACGCTGGTGGAGCACCTCCAGTCCCGCTACGCCCGTCACGGCGCCGCAGCCGCGGAAGGCGCCCTTCAATCACCGGAGCCCGCGCTGTGACCCCCGCCTCCGCCACCGCGCCCGTCCCCCTCGGCGGGCCGCGGTTCCAGACCGAACCCGCCGAGCTGTACCGGGAGATGCGGCGCGACCACGGATCCGTCGTGCCGGTCGTCCTCGACGGCGACATCCCCGCCTGGCTCGTGCTCGGCTACCGCGAACTGCACCAGGTCACCGGCGATCCCCAGCTGTTCAGCCGGGACTCGGACCTGTGGAGCCAGTGGGACCGCATCCCCGACGACTGGCCGCTGCTGCCGATGATCGGCCGCAAGCAGCCCTCCATCCTGTACACCGTCGGCGAGCGCCACCGCGAGCGCGCCGCGATGATCAGCGACGCCCTCGAAGCCATCGACCCCTCCGAACTGCGCTCCCAGGCCGAGAAGTTCGCCGACGAGCTGATCGACGCGATCTGCCCCAAGGGCGAGACGGACCTCATCGGCGACTACGCGGCCCTGCTGCCCGTACGGGTCCTCGCGACGCTCTACGGCTTCGCGGACGAGCAGGGACCCGGCCTGGTCACCGCCCTGAACGACATGATCAACGGGCGCGAGGGCGCGCTGGCCGGACAGCAGCATCTGGCCTCCTCCATGGCCCGGTTGATCGCCGACCGCAAGGAAGCGCCCGCCGACGACGTCGTGTCCCGGATGCTCGCGAACACCGCGGGCTTCGACGACATGGAGATCGTCCAGGACCTCATGGTCATGATGGCCGCCGGCCACCAGCCCACGGCCGACTGGATCGGCAACTCGCTGCGCCTGATGCTCACCGACGAACGGTTCGCCGCCTCCCTGTTCGGCGGCCGGCACAGCGTCGCCGAGGCCATGAACGAGGTCCTGTGGGAGGACACCCCCACCCAGAACGTGGCCGGACGCTGGGCCTCCCGCAACACCCAGCTCGGCGGCCGCCGCATCCGCGCCGGCGACCTGCTGCTGCTCGGCCTCCAGGGCGCCAACTCCGACCCCCAGGTCCGCACCGACAGTTCGGCCCTCACCGGCGGCAACAACGCCCACTTCTCCTTCGGTCACGGGGAGCACCGCTGCCCGTTCCCGGCACAGGAGGTCGCCGAGGTCATCGCGCGGACCGGCATCGAGATCGTCCTGGACCGGCTGCCGGACATCGACCTGGCGGTACCCGCCGACACGCTGACCCGGCGCCCCTCCCCGTGGCTACGGGGCCTGAACGAACTGCCCGTGCGGTTCACGCCCGTACCCGTCCTCTGAGACACCGTTGCCACCCGGCCGGCGCACACGCCCGGCCGGGGCCCGGGGCTGTCCCCATGCCCCGGGGAAGACGCGTCACCCCACCCCAGCCCTTGGAGGCACCCCCGCATGACCACCGGTACCGAAGAGACCCGCATAGTCCTGGACCCCTTCGTCACCGACCTGGACGGCGAGAGCGCCGCGCTGCGCGCCGCGGGACCGCTCGCCGCCGTCGAACTGCCCGGCGGTGTCCCGGTGTGGGCGGTCACCCACCACGCCGAGGCGCGCGCCCTGCTCACGGACCCCCGTCTGGTGAAGGACATCAACGTCTGGGGCGCCTGGCAGCGCGGCGAGATCGCCCCCGACTGGCCGCTGATCGGACTCGCCAACCCCGGCCGCTCCATGCTCACCGTGGACGGCGCGGACCACCGGCGGATGCGCACCCTGGTGGCGCAGGCACTGACCCCGCGCCGGGTGGAGCAGATGCGCGAGCGGATCTCGAAGATGACGGAGAGCCTGCTCGACAACCTCACCGGGGACGTCGTCGACCTGAAGGCCGACTTCGCCTACCCCCTGCCCATGTACGTGATCGCCGACCTCATGGGCATCGAGGAGTCCCGGCTGCCGCGTCTGAAGGAGCTCTTCGAGAAGTTCTTCTCGACGCAGACCCCGCCCGCCGAGGTCATCGCGACCCTCACCGAGCTGGCCGGGATCATGGCGGACACGGTGGCGGCCAAGCGCGCCGAGCCGGGCGACGACCTGACCAGCGCGCTGATCCTGGCTTCCGAGGACGGCGACCACCTCACCGACGCGGAGATCGTCTCCACCCTCCAGCTGATGGTCGCGGCGGGCCACGAGACGACCATCTCCCTGATCGTCAACGCGGTGGTGAACCTCTCCGCCCACCCCGACCAGCGCGCCCTCGTGCTGTCCGGCGAGGCCGACTGGTCCGCGGTCGTCGAGGAGACCCTGCGCCACTCCACCCCGACCTCCCACGTCCTCATCCGCTTCGCCACGGAGGACGTCCCGGTCGGCGACAAGGTGATCCCGGCGGGCGACGCGCTCATCGTGTCGTACGGCGCGATCGGCCGTGACGAGAACGCCCACGGGCCCACCGCGGGCGAGTTCGACGTCAGCCGCACCGGCAAGAACCGGCACATCTCCTTCGGCCACGGGCCCCACGTCTGCCCCGGCGCGGCCCTGTCCCGCCTGGAGGCGGGCGTCGCCCTGCCCGCCCTGTACGAGCGCTTCCCCTCCCTGGACCTGGCCGTCCCGGTGTCGGAGCTCCGCAACAAGCCGGTGGTGACGCAGAACGACCTGTTCGAGCTGCCGGTCAAGCTCACCGCCGGATAACCGGACCCCATGAGCCGCCGGCCGCGGCAGGGCCCGTGACGGGCCCTGCCGCGGCCGCCGCCGTCAACACGCCCCGTCTCAGCCGACGGACGACGTTTCACCGAGGTTTCCCGGAACGGCTAGGCTCCTGGCGTGGCTGATATCCAGATCCCCGCTGACCTCAAGCCCGCCGACGGACGATTCGGCGCCGGCCCCTCCAAGGTGCGGACGGAGGCACTGGACGCGCTGGCCGCGACCGGTGACTCTCTGCTCGGCACATCCCACCGCCAGGCCCCGGTCAAGAACCTGGTCGGCAAGGTGCGCGAGGGCGTGCGCGAGCTGTTCTCCCTGCCCGAGGGGTACGAGGTCGTCCTCGGCAACGGCGGCTCCACCGCGTTCTGGGACGTCGCGACGCACGGCCTGATCGAGAACAAGTCGCAGCACCTCACGTTCGGCGAGTTCTCCTCCAAGTTCGCGAAGGCGGCCAAGCTCGCCCCGTGGCTCGCCGAGCCGACCGTGGTCTCCTCCGACCCGGGCACGCACCCCGAGCCGGTCGCCGAGGCAGGCGCCGACGTCTACGCCTTCACCCACAACGAGACCTCCACCGGTGTCGCCGCCCCGATCAAGCGGGTCGCGGGCGCCGACGAGGGCTCCCTCGTCCTGGTGGACGCCACCTCCGGCGCCGGCGGCCTGCCCGTCGACATCGCCGAGACCGACGTCTACTACTTCGCCCCGCAGAAGTCCTTCGCCTCCGACGGCGGACTGTGGATCGGCGTGTTCTCCCCGGCCGCGATCGAGCGCGCCGAGCGCATCCACGCCTCGGGCCGCCACATCCCGGAGTTCTTCTCGCTGCCCACGGCGATCGACAACTCCCGCAAGAACCAGACGTACAACACCCCGGCGCTGGCCACGATCTTCCTGCTCAACGAGCAGATCGAGTGGATCAACGGCCAGGGCGGCCTCGCCTGGTCGGCCGCCCGGACGAAGGACTCCTCGACCCGCCTGTACCGCTGGGCCGAGGACAGCAAGTACGCCACCCCGTTCGTGACGGACGCGGCCAAGCGCTCGCAGGTCATCGGCACGATCGACTTCGCCGACGAGATCGACGCCGCCGCCGTCGCCAAGGTCCTGCGCGCCAACGGCATCGTCGACACCGAGCCCTACCGCAAGCTCGGCCGCAACCAGCTGCGCGTCGCCATGTTCCCGGCGATCGACCCGGCGGACGTCGAGGCGCTGACGCACTGCATCGACTACGTGATCGAGAAGCTGTAACCGTCCCGGCCTTCGAGGGGCGTCCGGCGCGCGAGCGTGCCGGACGCCCCTTCGCCGTGTTTACGGGGCCTCGGCCCCCGTCCGTCGCGTACGGGCCCGCGGCCGCCGTCCGTCGTGACGCGGGCCGCGGCCGTGTTCAGCGGCGGCGCAGCAGCCGCTTGAAGCCGAACACCACGGCGAAGAGGGCCGCGACCGCGATGGCGCCGATCTTCACCTGACCGCTCGTCCCGTCGCCGCTCCCGCCCCCGGCGGCCGAACCGCCGCCCTTGGAGGGCGAGTCGGAGCCGGACCCCGCGGCACCCGGCGCGTCCTCGGGCTCCACACCGCTGTCCGCGCCCTCACTGCCGTACAGGAGCTTCGATCCGTCGGGGGTGTAGGTGATCGACTCGCCCTGGCCCTGGAGGGGCACGTTCAGGCGCTCCAGGCGCTTGATCCGCCCGCCGTTCCAGGAGTAGGCGATCCCGCCGAAATAGCCGCGCACGGCGAGCTGACGGCCGTCGGGGGAGAAGGCCCCGTCCGTGACCCACAGATCGACGGTGGCGACGGGCTTGAACACGTTGGTCGCGGAGACGCTGAGTTCGGCGGGGCCTTCGTAGAGGTGGCCGCCGTCCTCGTTCTTGTCGGCGATGTAGACGCGCCCCGTCTTGGGGTGCACCATCAGCGCCTCCGCGTTGCGGGGACCGTCCGAGTACTTCACGACGTACTGGGTGGCACGGATCGTCTGGTCCTTGAGGACCTTCGGCTCGGGGAGCTTGTAGATCCACACGTGGTCCCACGAGCCGCCGAGGTTGTCGCCGATGTCACCGACGTACAGGTCGCCGTCGGGGCCGAGGGAGATCGCCTCGACGTCCCGGGGCGCGCCGACCCCGCTCATGGTGACCGTGGCGACGGTCCGGCCCGTCCTGCTGTCGACCGCGTACAGGTAGGGCCCGTCGTCGCTGTCGTTGTGGGTCCAGTAGACGCCCGGGTGGAGGCGTGAGGCGGCGAGACCGCTGGACTCCTTGATCCGGGGATCCTTGATGGTGAACCCACCGTCCCCGCCGTCGGCGAGGGCGGGCGCCGCCAGGGCGAGGACGAGGGCCGCTCCGGCAAGGGCTCCGGCGGCGGCTCCGGACACGAACGAGTGCGATCGGCGCATGGCCCAAGCCTGCCATCCCACCGGCCCGTTCATGTGACCGGCGCCCGCCCGGACCCGCCCCGCCCGGCCCTCGCGCCCCGCCCGGCCCCGCGCACCGCGCCGGACCGCCCGCGGGCGTGTCCAGCTTCACACCCTGGCGGCCCGTGGCGCCCGGGCCGATCGTCCATGATGATCGGATGCTCAGGTTCATGCCCGTCGGCGACTCCATGACGATCGGTAGCGCGGGCGAACACACTTGGCGCTACCGGATGTGGCAGCACCTGCGCGCGACGTACGGGGGCCCGTTCAAGATCGTCGGGCCGCGCGAGACGCTCTACGACAAGTCGACGGGCTCTCCCGACTCGCACGAGTACGCGGACCCGGAATTCCCCCGCGCCCACCTGGCCGGCTGGGGCGAGGGCTGGCTGCACATGGCCCCGATGATCCGCGAGACGGTCCGCGCGCAGCGCGCCGACGTCCTGCTGGTCTCGCTCGGCCTCATCGACCTCGGCTTCTACACCAACGCCGTGCAGACCGCCGACAACGTCCGCGTCTTCGTCGAGGAGGCCCGCGCCGCGAACCCGCGCATCCGCATGGTCCTGCTCCCGGTGATACCGAACGTCCGCGCCGAGTCCGACGCCCCCTTCGCCGCCGAGGTGGCCGCCTTCAACGAGCTGCTCGCCAAGGCGGTCGCCGACCTCGACGAACCGCGCTCCCCCCTGCTGCTCGCGTCCCCGCCCCCCTCGTACGACATCACCTTCGACACGTACGACGGCACCCACCCGAACGCGAGCGGCGAGCACAAGATCGCGGAGGGTTTCGCGGAGGCGATGCACCAGGCCTGGGACCTGGCCGAGCCGTACACGGCCCGGCCGGCCTGAACCCGGGGCGCCGTCGGTCACCCGGCCCGCTCTTGCCTAGAGCGCACTCCACGCCGTTGGCTGGTGAACCATGAAGTACACACAGCTCGGACGCACGGGGCTCAAGGTCAGCCGGCTCGTCCTCGGCACGATGAACTTCGGACCGCAGACGGACGAGGCCGACAGCCACGCCATCATGGACGCGGCGCTGGACGCCGGAATCAATTACTTCGACACGGCAAATGTGTACGGCTGGGGCGAGAACAAGGGCCGTACGGAATCGATCATCGGCAACTGGTTCGCCAAGGGCGGCGACCGCCGCGACCGGACGGTCCTCGCCACCAAGGTGTACGGGAACATGGGCGCCGAGGGCGACGCGTGGCCGAACCACGACAAGCTCTCCGCCCTGAACATCCGGCGCGCGGTCGAGGCGAGCCTCAAGCGGCTCCAGACCGACTACATCGACGTCTACCAGTTCCACCACGTCGACCGGTCCACCCCCTTCGAGGAGATCTGGCAGGCCGTCGACGTCCTGGTGCGGCAGGGGAAGATCCTCTATGTGGGGTCCAGCAACTTCCCCGGCTACAAGATCGCCCAGGCCAACGAGATCGCCGCACGCCGGGGCGGGACCATCGGCCTGGTCAGCGAGCAGTGCCTCTACAACCTCGCCGAGCGCCGCGCCGAGATGGAGGTCATCCCGGCCGCCGAGGAGTACGGGCTCGGCGTCATCCCCTGGTCGCCGCTGCACGGCGGACTGCTGGGCGGTGTGATCAAGAAGGAGGTCGAGGGAGGCCGCCGGGCGAGCGGCCGGTCCGCCGACGCCCTCGCCAACACGGCCGTACGCGCCCAGATCCAGTCGTACGAGGATCTGCTGGAGAAGCACGGTCTGGAGCCCGGAGAGGCCGCGCTGGCCTGGCTGCTGACCCGTCCCGGCGTCACCGGCCCCATCGTGGGCCCGCGCACCGCGGAGCAGCTCGAATCGGCGCTGCGCGCGGTGGAGCTGGAGCTGTCGGAGGAGGTCCTGGAGGGGCTCGACGAGATCTTCCCGGGTCCGGGCCCGTCCCCCGAGGCGTTCGCCTGGTAGCGGGGCGGCGTCCAGCGGTGGCGGTCGCTGTCCGGCCGCCGCCGCCAGGGCCACGGCGGTCGCTATCTGACCGCCGCCGCCATGGCCACGACGAAGAACATCAGCACGAGCACACCGGCCATGATCCGGTTACGGGTCTTCGGGTTCACGCCAACGAGGTTAACGGGCCGCCGGGCCGGTCCCGTCGCCCGCCCCCAGTGGGCAACCGGCCACCGTTTCGTATCGGGGCTGCTCACCGGGCACTCCCGACGTCGGCAGGTTGCTGCGGACGAGACACAGCTCACCCACCGTCCAGGGCTTCCCGGCGAACGCGTCCAGCGCGGCGACGTACGGCTTGAAGTCCGCGGAGTCGCGGCTGCGGGCCACCGTCAGGTGCGGCCGGTAGCGGCGGTGCTCCTCCATCTCGACGCCCGCCTTGCGTCCCGCCGCCTCCGCCCGGTCCGCCAGCAGCCGCATGGTCTGGATGTCCCCCGCCGCGCCCACCCACAGGGCACGCCCGCCGAAGTGCCCGCCGCCGCGCAGGGACAGCGGGAACGGGTCGGTGCGACGGGCGGACCGCAGCAGCCGTTCGGTGAGGTCCGGGACGAGGTCGTCGGCGACCTCTCCGTAGAACGCGAGGGTGAAGTGCCAGCCGGGGCGGCCCGTCCAGCGCAAGGCGTCCGCACCCGGCGTCCGCTGCAACGCGTCCACCGCAGGGGCCAGTTCACGCACCGCTCCGGCAGGAGGCAGTACCGCGGCGAAGAGTCTCATGGGGCCAGCCTTCCAGGGAACGGCGATCAGCACACGGGAGTGCGCGAGGCGGCCGGCCGCGTGAGCCGGCCGACCGCCTCCGAACCACCTGGTCACACCGCGGTGGCGAGCCGCTCCTCGCTCCGCTCGCGCGGGACGAAGCGGATCCTGGGGCGGCCGTGATGCCACCCGAGGGAGACCCGCAGGCCGCCGAGGCGGGCCAGGACCAGACCGATCGCCGTCGCCGCGGTCATCGAGACCAGCCCGCCGAGCGCGAAGCCCACCCGGGGACCGTAGACGTCGGTGACCCAGCCGACCAGCGGCGCGCCGAGCGGCGAGCCGCCCACGAAGACCATCATGAACAGCGCCATGACCCGGCCGCGCATGGCCGGGTCGGTGGCCATCTGGACCGAGGTGTTCGCGGTGACGTTCACCGTCAGTCCGAAGATGCCGATCGGGACCATCAGGAGCGAGAACAGCCAGAGCGTGGGCGCCGTGGCGGCCACCACCTCCAGCGCGCCGAAAGCCACCGCGGCCGCGATCAGCACCCGCAGCCGGGCCGTACCGCGCCGGGCGGCGAGCAGCGCGCCGGCCAGCGAACCCAGCGCTATCAGCGTGTTGAAGAGGCTGTAGGCCCCGGCGCCCGAGTCGAAGATGTCGTCCGCGTACGCCGAGAGCCAGACGGGGAAGTTGAAGCCGAACGTGCCGATGAAGCCGACGAGGACGATCGGCCAGACCAGTTCGGGGCGCCCGGCGACGTAACGCAGGCCTTCGCGGAGCTGGCCCTTGGCGCGCGGCGCCCGCTCGACGACGTGCAGTTCACGGGACCGCATCAGCAGCAGGCTCGCCAGCGGGGCCACGAACGACAGGCCGTTCAGCAGGAAGGCCCAGCCGGTTCCCACGCCGGTGATCAGCAGGCCCGCGACGGCGGGTCCGACCAGCCGCGCGGACTGGAAGTTGGCCGAGTTCAGGCTGACCGCGTTCTGCAGCTGGCCGGGGCCGACCATCTCGGAGACGAAGGACTGGCGTGCCGGGTTGTCGACGACGGTGGCCATACCGACGGCGAAGGCGGCGAGATAGACGTGCCAGACCTGGACGTGGCCGGAGAGGGTGAGGAAGGCGAGCACGAGGCCGGTGAGGGCCATCGCCGTCTGGGTCACCAGCAGCGTGGGGCGCTTGGGGAGACGGTCGACGAGAACACCGCCGTACAGGCCGAAGAGCAGCATCGGCAGGAACTGGAGCGCGGTGGTGATACCGACCGCGGCGGAGGAGCCGGTCAGGCTGAGCACCAGCCAGTCCTGGGCGATGCGCTGCATCCAGGTGCCGGTGTTGGAGACGACCTGGCCCAGGAAGAACAGGCGGTAGTTCCGGATCTTCAGCGAGCTGAACATCGAGGAGGAGCGGGGGGAGTCGCGGGCGGCTGTGGAGTCGTGGGTGGCTGGTGCGGGGGCGGAGTGTGCTCCGGATCCCGTACTCAAAAGGGCTCGCCTCCAGTGCGATCGTGGACGTCGGCGTCATGGGGGGCGTCGGCGCTTGCGGGGAAGGGCGGACCCTCCGTTGCTCCGAGACCGGTGATCCGGACCGGGACCAGCGATCCGGCCGGTGACCGGCGACCCGGACCGAGATCAGTGATCCGGACCGAGACCGCTGATCAGCGTCGTGACCGGTGATCCGGACCGGGATCAGGGAGCGAAGGAGGACCGCCGTCGGTCAGATGTGCGCGAGCTTCTCCAGGACGGGAGCGGCCTCGCGGAGCTTGGCCCATTCGTCCTCGTCGAGGGCCTCGACCAGTCCGGCAAGGAACCCGTTCCGCTTGCGGCGGCTCTCTTCGAGCATCGCCTCCGCCTTGTCGGTCTGCGTCACCACCTTCTGGCGCCGGTCCTCGGCGTGCGGCTCCAGCCTGACGAGCCCCTTGGCTTCGAGCAGCGCGACGATGCGGGTCATCGACGGCGGCTGCACGTGTTCCTTGCGGGCGAGCTCGCCGGGCGTGGCGCTGCCGCAGCGGGCGAGGGTGCCGAGCACCGACATCTCGGTGGGGCTCAGCGACTCGTCGACCCGCTGGTGCTTGAGTCGACGCGACAACCGCATCACTGCGGAGCGCAAGGCGTTCACGGCGGCCTCGTCGTCGCCATGGGTGAGGTCAGGCATGTTCTTTAGCGTAACTCATTACTCTCGCTAAAGAACAATGGGGCCCCCGTGAAACGCGCCATCCGACACGGGGATCACTCATATGAGTGAGATCGCACCGGAAAGTGACCCGATTCCGGTCGGGAAGAGGCGACCCTCGACTTCATGGGGACCAGCGTGCTCAGCCTGCGTATCGACGGGGAGCTGCTCGACCGGCTCCGACAACATGCCGCGAAACGCGGAATGAGCGTCCAGGACTATGTGGTCCGGACGCTCATTCGCGACGACTTCGACGAGCGGTTCCAGACCGCTGTCGAGGAGACGGAGAAGTTCTACGGGGTCACGTGATCCCCCGCACGGCCGAGGCCGCTCAGGTCAGGCCGAGGGCCGGCATGAGGTAGTAGAAGGTGAACACGGCCGACACCACGTACATGGCGACCGGGATGTCACGGCTGCGGCCCGCCGCCAGGCGCAGCACGACGAAGGTGATGAAGCCCATCCCGATGCCGTTGGTGATCGAGTAGGTGAACGGCATCATCATCATCGTCACGAAGGCCGGGATGGCGATCGTGTAGTCCGCCCAGTCGATCTCCTTGACCGAGTGGGACATGATCAGGAAGCCGACCGCGATGAGCGCGGGGGTGGCGGCCTGGGCCGGGACCATCGTGGCGACGGGGGTCAGGAACAGGGCGACGGCGAAGAGCGCGCCGGTGACCACGTTCGCGAAGCCCGTACGGGCACCCTCGCCGACGCCGGCCGTGGACTCCACGAAGCACGTGGTGGCCGAGGAGGAGGAGGCACCGCCCGCGGCGACGGCGATGCCGTCGACGAAGAGGACCTTGTTGATGCCGGGCATGTTGCCCTGCGCGTCCGTCAGCTTGGCCTCGTCGCTGATGCCCATGATCGTGCCCATCGCGTCGAAGAAGCACGACAGCAGCACGGTGAAGACGAAGAGGATGCCGGTCAGCACGCCGACCTTGCCGAAGCCGCCGAAGAGGCTGAACTGGCCGATCAGACCGAAGTCCGGGCTGGCGACCGGGTTGCCCGGCCACTTCGGGGTGGTCAGACCCCAGGACGGGACGGTGGTGACGGCGTTGATGATCACCGCGGCGACCGTCATGGTGACGATCGAGATGAGGATGGCGCCGGGCACCTTGCGCACGATCAGCGCGAGGGTGAGCAGGGTGCCGAGGACGAAGACCAGCACGGGCCAGCCGTGCAGGTGACCGTCGGTGCCGAGCTGGAGCGGGACGGTCGTCTGGGCGATGTCCGGGATGCGCGTGACGAAGCCGGAGTCGACCAGGCCGATCAGCATGATGAACAGGCCGATGCCGATCGCGATGCCCTTGCGCAGGCCGAGCGGCACCGCGTTCATGACGCGCTCACGCAGACCGGTGGCGACCAGGAGCATCACGATGAAGCCCGCGAGGACCACCATGCCCATGGCGTCCGGCCAGGACATCCGGGGCGCGAGCTGGAGGGCGACGACCGTGTTCACGCCGAGGCCCGCCGCCAGCGCGATCGGCACATTGCCGATGACGCCCATGAGGAGCGTGGTGAAGGCCGCGGTCAGCGCGGTCGCCGTCACGAGCTGCCCGTTGTCGAGGTGGTGCCCGTACATGTCCTTCGCGCTGCCCAGGATGATCGGGTTCAGCACGATGATGTACGCCATCGCGAAGAAGGTGGCGAAACCGCCGCGGATCTCCCGCGGAAGGCTGGAACCCCGCTCGGAGATCTTGAAGAAGCGATCGAGGGCGCTCTGCGCGGGCCGGGACTCCGGCTCCTGCGGGGCGGGGGCCTTGGTGGCGGCCGAGGTGGACATGCGGGTCCTCAAACGTGCGGGGGACGGGGAACGTGATCGAGCCTGGTCAGCGATCGACCACCAGAAGGTTTCCCCCAGATCCCTTTTGGTGATTCATACGAATACAACTGGCCAGACTCGGACCGTTTCAGTATGAACATATGAGTCAGAAATCGCTATCTCCGCGCGTAGACCCTTGCCGCACAAGGGAGGCCGGGTGCGGACACAACCGGTCGCCGACCCTCGTAAGCTGTGCACATGGCGAAGTGGACCCCCAAGCACGAGGCGCCGGAGCCCCTGGAGGGCCCCGTCGTCGCCACCATCACGGGCGGCACGATCCTCTGGTTCGTCCTCTTCCTGGTGCAGCTGCCGTTCTACGGCTGGTTCGACGACCACGGACACCTGTGGTGGCTGTGGACCTGCCTGGCCGGCGCGGGCCTCGGGCTGATCGGCATCTGGTACGTCCGCAAGCGTGACGCCGCGATCAAGCGTGCCCAGGCTGCCGACTCCCCCGCCACCCCCGTGACGGAGTAGGGGCTCTTCTCCACCCACGGCAGCATTGCCCGCCGTCTCCTCTCCTCCCCAAGTCGGAGGTTTGGCCCACTCGGCGGGTGAAGCCGCAAATCCGCACGTACCGTCGAGGGCATGACCCACACCGACGCGGACGCCGGACTCGATCCGGTTCACCCGGTGCCCATACGCGTCTCCCGGCGTGCCGAGGGGCTGTCGGCCGCCGAGGTGGCCGAGCGGGTCGCGCGCGGCGAGGTGAACGACGTCCCGGTGCGCAGCAGCCGCTCCATCGGCGAGATCGTCCGGGCGAACGTGTTCACCCGGTTCAACGCGATCATCGGTGTCCTCTGGCTGGTCATGCTGTTCGTGGCACCGTTCCAGGACAGCCTGTTCGGCTACGTGATCATCGCCAACACCGGGATCGGCATCGTCCAGGAGTGGCGGGCCAAGAAGACCCTGGACTCGCTCGCGGTGATCGGCGAGGTGAAACCGACCGTCCGCAGGGACGGGGTCGCCGCCGAGGTGAGCTCCTCGCAGATCGTGCTCGGGGACCTCCTCGAGATCGGGCCGGGCGACAAGGTCGCCGTCGACGGCACCTGCGCGGAGGCCGACGGGCTGGAGATCGACGAGTCGCTGCTCACCGGCGAGGCCGACCCCGTGGTCAAGCACGCCGGCGACCCGGTGATGTCGGGCAGCTTCGTGGTCGCGGGCAGCGGCGCCTTCACGGCGACGAAGGTGGGCCGGGAGGCGTACGCGGCCCAGCTCGCGGAGGAGGCCTCGCGGTTCACGCTGGTCCACTCGGAGCTGCGCAGCGGTATCTCCACGATCCTCAAGTACGTGACGTGGATGATGATCCCGACCGCCATCGGCCTGATCATCAGCCAGCTCGTCGTCAAGCAGCACGGCTTCAAGGACTCCGTCGCGCGGACCGTCGGGGGGATCGTGCCGATGGTCCCGGAGGGCCTGGTCCTGCTCACCTCCGTCGCCTTCGCGATCGGCGTCATCCGCCTTGGCCGAAAACAGTGCCTCGTACAGGAACTTCCCGCCATCGAGGGCCTCGCCCGCATCGACACCGTCTGTCTCGACAAGACCGGCACCCTCACCGAGGGCGGCATGAACGTCACCGAGCTGCGGCCGCTCCACGGCACCGACGAGTCGTATCTGCGCAAGGTCCTCGGCGCCCTCGGCGAGTCCGATCCACGGCCGAACGCCTCCCTCCAGGCGATCACCGCCGCCTACCCGGACAGCGAGGAGTGGCGCTGCACCCAGTCCCTGCCCTTTTCCTCCGCCCGCAAGTACAGCGGCGCCGGCTTCAGCGAGGGCAACGGCGAGTCCAGCACCTGGCTGCTCGGTGCCCCCGACGTCCTGCTGGCCCCCGGGGACCCGGCACTCGGCGAGACCGAGCGGCTCAACGAGGCGGGGCTGCGGGTGCTGCTGCTCGCGAGGACCACCAAGGACCTCGGCGACCCCGGTGTCACGGAGGCCGCCCGACCCGCCGCCCTGGTCGTGCTGGAGCAGCGGCTGCGCCCGGACGCGGCCGACACCCTGCGCTATTTCGCCGATCAGGACGTCAAGGCCAAGGTCATCTCCGGCGACAACGCGGTGTCGGTGGGCGCGGTCGCCGGAAAGCTGGGGCTCACCGGCGAGGTCGTGGACGCGCGCCGGCTGCCGGACGAGCGCGAGGAGATGGCGAAGTCCCTGGAGAAGGGAACGGTCTTCGGGCGGGTCACCCCGCAGCAGAAGCGGGACATGGTCGGCGCCCTGCAGTCACGCGGGCACACGGTGGCGATGACCGGCGACGGCGTGAACGACGTCCTGGCCCTGAAGGACGCCGACATCGGGGTGAGCATGGGCTCGGGGTCCGAGGCGACCCGCGCGGTGGCCCAGATCGTGCTGCTGAACAACAGCTTCTCGACGCTGCCCTCGGTGGTCGGGGAGGGCCGCCGGGTCATCGGGAACATCACCCGGGTCGCGACGCTGTTCCTGGTGAAGACGGTCTACTCGGTGCTGCTGGCCGTCCTGGTGGTGTGCTGGCAGGTCGAATACCCGTTCCTGCCGCGCCACCTGACCCTGCTGTCGACCCTGACGATCGGCGTCCCGGCGTTCTTCCTCGCCCTCGCCCCGAACAAGGAGCGCGCCCAGCCCCACTTCGTACGGCGGGTGATGCGGTACTCGATCCCGGGCGGCGTGGTCGCGGGAACGGCGACCTTCGTGATGTACCTGATCGCGCGCCACTACTACACGGGAGAAGGCTCGCTGGAGGCGGAGACGAGCGCCGCGACGCTGACGCTGTTCCTGGTCTCGATGTGGGTGCTCGCGATCATCGCCCGGCCCTACACCTGGTGGCGGATCTGCCTCGTCGCCTCGATGGGCGGGGCGTTCCTGCTGGTGCTCGTGGTGCCGAGGCTCCAGCACTTCTTCGCTCTGAAGCTGGTCGGCACGACGATGCCGTGGGTCGCGGTGCTGATCTCGGTGACAGCGGCGGCCGTCCTGGAGTTCCTGTGGAGATGGGTCGACCGCCGCGTGCCCGCGTAGGGCTACGTCACCTGATGGCCGTGCGTCCGGTCACCGCACGTCGACGTAGTCACCCGCGGCGCTGACGGCCGGGGTGGTCGAGGTGCCCGCGAAGCTGTAGCGGAAGTAACCGTCGACGGTGGCCGTCGTGGTCGTCTTCAGGTTGCCGGAGCTGTCCGTCTTGACCGTCTTCAGCGTGGTGTAGGTGCTGCTGGTCTTCTTGCGGAACTGCAGCTTCACCGGCTGACCCGTGTAGCCGTGGTACTTGAGGTCGTCCCAGTTGGCGCGGGACAGCTTGCCGGTGACCGTGACGGTCTTGCCCTTCTTCACCGGCTCCGGCGCGGCGTTGACCGTCTGCGTGGAGGCGCGCTGCACCCGGGCGGTCTCGTAGGCCTCGCTGACGATGTAGTCGCCGTCGTTGCCCACGGCGGCGGCCCACACCCTCCAGGTACCGGCCAGGATGTTGCCGTAGATGTTGTCGTTCGGGTCGGCTACGACCGTGACCTTGCAGGTCCCGGTGGTGGCGCCGGTGGCGGTGCAGGTGCCCGTCTCGGCGTCCGGGACGATCGCGCCGTCGACGTTGTCCAGGTCCGAGCCGTGCCACAGCATGGCGTAGCCGTCGTAGATGCCGGTCGGGTCGGTGGCCGTCACCGTGATGGTGAAGGTCTTCTTCTGGGTGGTGCCGACGACGATGTCCTTGCCGCTGTTGACGGTGACGCTCGTGATCTTGGTGTCGCCGACGACCTCGTCCGCGGCCGTGGAGCCGGTGAACGGCGTGATCTTCGAGGTGGACGGCGCCATCGAGGCGAGCGACCTGTGACCGTCCGCCTGCGCGGCCGGCACGGCGAGAGCGGAGAGAGCCAGGGCGCCGGAGACGGCGGCCACAGTGGCACGTATGCGCATGCGTTCCCCACGTAGAGAGTGGGCCCCGGCGATGGCCGGTCCTGACAGTTCGTCACCACTGGGACCCGAGTGATGGTGGAGTCTGATGACCCGGAAGAGAAGATCGCTCACAACCGCCAATAGTTGTACGCCTGTTGAACTTTTTTCTGCGGCCGTGCGAGCGGACGGGGACAGACGGGAATCCCCGGCCCGAGGAGGGCCGGGGATTCAGGTCGGATCAGGTGACCGGGTCACGCGACGGGATCACGCGACCGGATCAGGTGCTACCGCACGTCGACGTAGTCACCCGCGGCGCTGACGGCCGGGGTGGTCGAGGTGCCCGCGAAGCTGTAGCGGAAGTAACCGTCGACGGTGGCCGTCGTGGTGGTCTTCAGGTTGCCGTGGCTGTCCGTCTTGATGGTCTTGACGGTGGTGTACGTGCTGCTGTTCTTCTTGCGGAACTGGAGCTTCACCGACTGGCCCGTGTAGCCGTAGTAGTCGTGCAGCTCCCAGTTGGCGCGGGTGAGCTTGCCGGTGACCGTGACGGTCCTACCCTTCTTCACCGGCTCCGGCGCGGCGTTGACCCTCAGCTTGGAGTAACGCTGGAGCTTGCTGGTGGTGAGCGCGTCCTGGTCGATGTAGCCGACCTTGCTCAGGTCGGCGCCGTCGTCGCTCGGGTCGACCCCGTTGAAGGCGACCGCGAGGCCCATGGCCTTCCACGTGGTGGCGTCGGCGTTGACCAGTTCGTCGCCCGGGTAGATGTCGATGGTGCTCTTGCAGGTGGCGGTGGTCGACGAGGTGACGGAGCAGGACGGGAAGTCGTCACCGACCAGGATGCCGACCCGCTCGTCGAAGGAGCCGCGGTAGAGCTCGACGTCCAGGAAGAAGTCGTCGGCGGTGATGTCGACGGAGGCGCCGTGCTTGACGCTGAAGGTGACCGGGACGGTGACCTGGTTGGCGATGCCGGCAACGATCGGCTTGCCGCCGTTGACCTTCACGTTCGAGAAGGAGAGGTCGAGGGCGTAGGGCGTGCCGGTGGTGGAGCCCGTGGATCCGGTGTACGCGGCCTTGCCCGAGGCGGTACGGGCGACATCCTGCACCTTGGCGATGTCCGCGCGGTGGTCGGTGGAACCGGCGGCGTGGGCGCCCGGCGCGACGAGGGCGGAGAGAGCCAGGGCGCCGGAGACGGCGGCCACGGTGGCACGAAGACGCATGCGATCCCCCAGTGAAGACAGGGCCCGGTTGTGGTCGTTCCTCACGGCTCGCGGTCACAGGGGCCCAAGTGATGGCGGAGTCTGATGACTCGTTAGGAAGATCGCCGGGATGCTCGAACGGTTGCACGGAAAACGAAATCTTTGTGCGGTCCATACGGAGATCGGGACGGATATCGGGACAAACAGAAATCCCCGGCCTTGAGGCCGGGGATTTCCGGTGACATCAGGTGGTACCGCGTGTTCAGGCGGTACCGCGTGTTCAGGTGTTACTGCACGTCGACGTAGTCACCGCCGGCGCTGACGGCCGGGGTGGTCGAGGTGCCCGCGAAGCTGTAGCGGAAGTAACCGTCGGCGGTGGCCGTGGTGGTCGTCTTCAGGTTGCCGGAGCTGTCCGTCTTGACCGTCTTGAGCGTGGTGTAGGTGGTGCTGCCCTTCTTGCGGAACTGCAGCTTCACCGACTGGCCCGTGTAGCCCTGGTACTTGGCGTTGTCCCAGTTCGCGCGGGTCAGGGCGCCGGTGACCGTGACGGTCTTGCCCTTCTTGACCGGCTCGGGGGCGGCGTTGACCGTCAGCTTGGACAGGCGCTGGACGTTCTTGGTGCCCAGGTCGCCCTGCCACTTGGCGTTGTCGCTGTCGTCGACGGCGAGCGCGCCGACCTTCCAGGCACCGGCCTGGGCGTCGGTCAGGTCCACCTCGGCGGAGCCGGCCGGACGGAACTCGATCTTGGCCGTGCACTTGGCCACCGTGGAGGAGGAGGCGGTGCAGGTGCCGGGGTCGTCGCCGAAGATGACGTCGGTCGGCGAGGTGACCGAGGTGCCGCGGTAGAGCATCGGGCCGTTCACGAAGGAGCTCAGGCTGACGCTGGAGGGGTGCGTCACCGTGTAGGTCGCGCTGATCGTGACCTGCGCGGAGGCGCCGACCACGATGTTCTTGCCGCCGTTGATCACGACGCTGGAGAAGGTGACGCCGGACAGCGGGTTGCCTGCGGCCTGCGCGGCCGGCACGGCGAGAGCGGAAAGGGCCAGGGCGCCGGTGACGGCGGCCACGGTGGCTCGTATGCGCATGGGGTTCCCCAAGTGGAGAAAGGGGGTCCCGGCGGTGGTCGTTCCTCACGGCTCGTCGTCGGCACGGGACCCAAGTGATCGATGAGTCTGTTGACTCAAGGGTGAGATTAGTGAGGGGTGGGACTGGTTGTACGGGCGGGGTGAAGGAATCGCAGTTTTTAGGTTCGCGTTACGCGGGGATGGCGAAACCCAGAGAAAAGCCCGGCCCCGGAATTCCCGGGACCGGGCGAAACGCGCCGTCCGAACACGGCGGAACCCGACCGGCCCGACCGCCCGGTCCGCCGGGGGCGGTCCGCCGGGGGCGGTCCGCCGGGGGCGGTCAGTCGAACCAGCGGTCCCGGGCCAGCTCCTCCGTGCGGGACGGGTCCTCGAGCAGCGCGGCCACCTCGAACCGGCGTGGCCACTGGCCCGCCGCCCAGGCGAGCCCGGAGGCGACACCCTCCAGGGTGGCGGCGTGCAGCACCCCGTCCCGGCTCCGGCGCCAGTCGAGTTCGGTTCCGTCGACCACGAGCTCCTCGTGCTCGACGTACGAAGCGGGGGTCGCGGGGCCCAGCAGGACCCGTACGGACTCCGGTACGTCGTGCTCGGTGCCCTCGGAAGTCACCTCGCCGGTGACGGACTCGCTGAGCCGCCGCACCTGGAACAGCTCGGCGAGCTCCGCGGCCCGCGACGGGGGCACCGGCAGCAGCGGCACCCCGGTGGTGAAGGCCAGCAGGTCCGGGGAGTCCACGACCACCGCGTCGGCCGCGTCCACGACCTTCACCTCGCCGTCCACGACCGCCCGCAGCTCGTCCGGCAGTGTCACCCGCTCGGGGTCGAGATCGGCCAACGCGCTGTACAGGGCGTGCAGTTGGGTTCCGGAGACCCGGCGTCCGGGGTCGGCGAGCCGGTCGAGCAGTTCGGCCGCGCCGCCCGGCTCGTCGAGCAGGGCGGCCACGGACGTACGGACACCGAGCGCCCGCAGGACCTGCTCGTCGTCGAAGCCGGTCGCGTCGGCCTCGTCGTACAGGCCGCGCAGCAGCGGATCGCCGCCGGCGGCCAGCAGACCGGCCGGCCGGCGCCCGTCGAGCACCGGATGCCCGCGCAGCCACCACGCCGTGTACGGGCGGACGATCTCGTGCGTGCCGTCCGGAAGCAGGACGCGCACCTGCTGGATGATCGCGTCGCGCAGCGGCGGCTGGGCGAGCAGCGCGAGGGCCTCCGGCCACCGGTCGTCGTCCACCAGGTCCAGATCCCGTACGGCCACGATCTCGGTGGCGACGGGCGGCACCGGCGAGTCGGGCAGCCGGTCCAGGACGTCCTCGCACCACACGTCCACCGCGTCCAGCAGACCCGCGTCGTCGGGTTCGGCGAAGTCCCCTTCGCGCGGCTCCAGTTCGTCCGGATCGAGGACGACGTCGGTGGCCCGCACCAGGGCGAAGCCGGCCAGTACGCCGCAGGCCGCGAGGGGCTGCTCGCCCCAGCGGTCGGCGAGCTCGGCGTCGACGAAGGCGAGTTCGTCCTCGCGCACGATCCGGGCGAACGGGCTGCCGGGCAGCACGAGTTCACCGGCGGGCACGAGCTCACCCTCCTCGTCCGGCAGGGCGAGAGCGCCGAGCCAGGGCTCGTCGCCGGGTTCGAGCGCGGCGTCACGGACCAGCGCGAGGACGGTGTCCGCGAGCTCCTCCGCGTCCAGGGTGTCCTCGTCCCACACCCCGCCCTCGTCGTCGAGCGAGGCGGCCACCGCGGCCCGCACCTGCGGGGTGGTGAGCACCGCGCGGGCCGAGGCCGGGAGAGCGCCCAGCTTCTCCAGCAGGGGGTGGGCCGCGTCCGGGTGCGCGACCTTGAGGCCGAGCCGCGCGAGCGTGCCGGGGGCCACCAGGGACCCCTCGGCGGTGGGCAGCAGGATCTGGCGGGGCCCGATCGTCGTACGGCCGTCGGCCAGCGGCACCGGCAGTCCCGACAGCCGGTCCGGGTCCACCCCGGCGAGGCTGTCGTACAGGCGGTACCACCACTCCGGGTCCTTCTCCAGGCCGGCCAGCCGGTCCACGGCCTCGGTGAGCGGCACCCGGGCGACGCCCAGCGTGCGCAGCTCCACCCGCCGTTCGAGGCCGGCCGGCAGCAGGCCGGTCAGCACCTCCGCGAGCACCCGGACGGTCTCGGCGCCCGCGCCCTCCACCACCTCGGCGTCGCGCGGCCGCAGGGCTGCGGGGTTCTCCGCGGGGCTGCTCCCGGGCCAGTCCTCGGGGGCGTCGACGTCCGGCAGCCGGGCCGGCGGGGTGGCGGGCGGCAGGAACGCGGTGCGCGGCAGCCGGTCCAGGATCGCCTGGCGCAGCGCTCCGTCGAGCTCGCCCTTGCCGAGCGGGCCGGGCACCAGGTCGATGATCCCGGTGTCCACCGGCCGCCAGTCGGCGAGGAGTTCGGCGTAGGCGTCGGCCGCGCGCTCCACCAGGAAGTCGGTCAGCGGGCCGGGGGCCGCGTGGCGCCGGGTGGTGTCGAGGGGGAGGGAGGCGATGAGCAGCGCCGGGACGCCGAGGGCTTCGTCGCTCGGTGTCGGCGCGTGCACGACGGGGCTGGTCCTCGGGCGGGCCGGGGATCCCTCCGTGTCGACCGGGACGGCCCAGGTCACGGACCAGTGCGGGCGCAGCCGCTCCTCGACCGGGCGGCCGGCGAGCAGGGCGGGGTCGAGGGGGCCGTGCGCCGCGACGGTGCGGTAGCGGGTGGTGCCGTCGCGGGAGTCGTCGATGAGGGCGCCGTGCTCGACGGCGGTCCGGCGCAGGGTGCGGATCTCCGCGTCGCCGATCTCCACCACCACTTCCTCCAGGCCCGGAAGGGCCAGCAGGAGGGCGTCGTCGATGGTCCGCAGGAGGCGCTCGGCGAGATCCTCCGCGGCGGTGTCGCGCAGCGGCATGATCACGGCGGTGTCGTACGGGTCCGGGGCGGTGCCCTCGGCCGCGAACGGCAGTCTCAGCAGCGGCACATGGCCGTCCCGTCGGCGGATCTCGTCGCCGAGACCGGGGCTGTCCGCGGCGATGCCGGCGGCGAGGTCGTGGGCCTCGGCGAGCGCCCAGCGGACGCCGCCGCTCCGGCCGACGACGGCGGGCTCGTCGGTGACGGCGAGGACCGCGGCGAAGCCGACGCCGAAGCGGCCCACGGCGGTGTCGTGCGCGTCCCGCTTCGCGGAGGCCCTGAGGGTGGCGAGGGACTCGACGCCGGCCGCGTCGAGGGGGGCGCCGGTGTTGGCCGCCACCAGGACGCCGTCGCGGAGCGTGAGACGCAGGCGGCCCGGGGTGCCCGCGCGGGCCGAGGCGTCCGCGGCGTTCTGGGCGAGTTCCACGACGAGCCGGTCGCGGTACCCGCCGAGGACCAGGTCCTCCTCGGCGTTGGCGTCCTCGCGGAACCTGGCCGGGCTGGCCGCCCAGGCGTCCAGTACTCCGCGGCGCAGGCGGGCCGTGCCGAACGGATCCGCACCCTCGGCAGCAGGCCGCACGAACTTACTCACGGGTTCACTCTCCCTCTAGCCTGGCGCGACCGCGAATGCTGCACCGGGTCGCGGCTTGAAGGTACCGCGCGCGCTCCCCCGCTCCGGGCGGGGTCCGCGTGCCGGTTCGCTGCGCTGGCGTTCGCGGGTCTCGGTCCGGCCCGGTGCGGTCCGGTCCGGTGCGGTCCGGCCCGGTGCGGTCCGGCCCGGTACGGTCCGGCCCGGTACGGTCCGGTGCGGTCCGGTGCGGTCCGGTGCGGTCCGGTCCGGTGGATGGGGCGGGGCCGTGCCGGTACATCCGCCCGTCGCCGTTGGATCAGACGTGGGTTTTCTGGGGAGCCGCTGCTCGATCCGGGCGTAAGCGACGGGCATCCGATGTACCGGCACGGCCCCTCCCGCGCGCTGCCGACTGCGGGCGCTTCGTGGTTCCGGCCGTTCGCTACGGGTGCGTGGCGGCTTGGGCGCAGCCCCTCACGGGCGTGATCTCCAGCCCCTCCGGCGCTTGAGGAGCGGGGTCCGGGGCGGAGCCCCAGGGGGCCGCCTTCCTCCGGGCCCGCCTTTTGGGTGCAGGGGCAACATTCAGCCCCTCCGGCGCTTGAGGAGCGGGGTCTGGGGCGGAGCCCCAGGTACGGGACGGGTAGGGGCGGAGGGGGCGAGAGAAGGCTGGGTGCGCACCCGGCTGGGGGGCACACCCGTGCCGGGGACGGTGGGAGCACCGGTTCCAGGCCCCGGGGCCAGTGAAAAGCCCCGGTTCCAGGCTCCAGGGCCGGCGAGGACCTACGAGTGGCCCAGTTCCGCCGTGGATTCGTCCGTGGTGGCCGGCACCGAGCCCGAGTCGGGGGACGGGCGGAGCGGGAAGGGGTCCACCTGGGTCTCGTCGATCACCGGAAGCGGCGGCCGCGGAGGCGTCGGCATGACCGCTGCCTCGGAGTGCCCACCGCACCCGTACGCGAGAGACACCACACGCCCGTCCGCCGGCGAGAACTCATTCGCACAGACACCGAACGCCTGTCCGAGCGAGCCCCCGATACGGTTCAGGAAGCCACAGCTCACGCACGTCGCGGGCGCGGCCTGCGCCATCGCCGTCTTGGCGCCGTACGAGTCCTCCCAGCGGTCGGCCGCGACATGCAGCCCGTACCGGGAGAGCACCCGGGCCCGGCGCAGCCCCAGTTCCTCGGCCACGGCGGCGATCGAGCCCCGGCGCGGAGCCATCGGCAGGTTCGCGGGCGTTCCCGCGGTCACCTCCGCGTCCTCCGCCTCCACCAGCTCGGCCATGTCCTCGGAGACCGCGGAGTTGGGCGCGGGCTCGTCCTCGCCGGAGTAGCCCGGCTCCAGCCGCAGATCCTCGGCGTCCGTGGGGAGCAGGTCCCCCGGTCCCATGTCGCCGGGGCGGAGCCGCTCGCTCCACGGCACCCACTCGGGGGCCAGCAGAGCGTCCGTGCCGGGCAGCAGAACCGTCTCGTCGAGGGTGACGATCTTCGCCCGGGAGGCGCGGGCCACGGTCGACGCCCAGCGCCAGCCGCGGTACCCGGGTTCCTTGCACTCGAAGTAGTGCGTGACAACGCGGTCCCCCTCGGAGACCAGCCCGAGGTGCTCGCCGACGACGCCGGGGTAGGCGGCTTCCTCGGCGGCCGCGCGGGCGAGATCGACGGCCTCTGCGCACAGGCGGTCAGGGGTGCGGCTTCGCGTTGTCGCTGCGCTCACAGGTATCGCTTCTCTCCTACGCCGTCTCACGGGTGCGCCATTCCTCCGGCGGGGGTGCGGACGGAGCGGACCGGTGGGCCGCGTCGACGTCCGCGCCCGATCGCACTCGGGCGCACCTACGCCATCCATTCTGCGGGATGGCCGAGAGGCGCGCGGCCGAGAACAATCGCCGCAGGCGCGTTACGCACGCTACCTTCTCCTGGCCCCTGGGCCCACACCGGCGGCCGTCTTCGGCGCTCCACTCCGGGATCTTCGCCGCTCCACGGCCCCCGGACCCGGCCGCTCCGCAGCCCGTTACCCGCTGCTCCACTCCGAAAGTTTCCCATCCACCCACCCGTCTCGCCCAGTCCGATGGGCCCCACTCGGCACCCATACGCGCGGTAACCGCACTACGCACCCCGAAGTCGGGGCACTATGACGGAGTGGCATCCGCAAGGTCACCCCAGGGAGCAACCGGTGTCGGTGGCGCCAAGGGGAGCAACCGGAGTGGCGGATCGGGCCGGGTGACCGGATCCGTCCGTGCGGTGGGGCGTGCCCTGCACTTCCCGGTGACACGGACCGCCCGCGGCATCCGCAAGGCGACGCACGCGCACGGAGCGGGCGAGTCGGGCCTCGGGAAACTGATCGAACTGCACGCGGTGAACGGCGCGGGCGATGTCATGATCACGGTGGCCCTGGCGTCCACCGTGTTCTTCTCCGTGCCGACCGACGAGGCCCGCGGAAGGGTCGCCCTCTACCTGGGCATCACCATGGCGCCCTTCGCCGTCCTGGCCCCCGTCATCGGTCCGCTGCTCGACCGTCTGCCGCACGGCCGGCGGGCCGCGATGGCGGGCTCGATGCTCGCTCGGGCGATGCTCGCCCTGATGCTGGCGGGCGCGGTCGTCACCGGCACCTTCGAGCTGTATCCCGCCGCGCTCGGCGTACTCGTCGCCTCCAAGGCGTACGGCGTGGTGCGCAGCGCCGTCGTACCCCGGCTGCTGCCACCCACGTTCTCCCTGGTCAAGGCGAACTCCCGCGTCACTCTGGGCGGGCTCCTGGCCACCGGTGTGGCCGGGCCGATCGCCGTCCTGCTCCATTCGCTGGGGGCGCGCTATCCGCTCTACGGCGCCTTCGTGATCTTCATCGGGGGCACGTTCCTGTCGTTCTCGCTGCCGCCCAAGGTCGACTCCGCCAAGGGCGAGGACACGGCGCTGCTCGCCGCCGACCCCGAGCATCTGCACGGCCCGCGCCTGAAGAAACCCCCGCGCCCCGGGCTGCGGACCGTGGGAACGGCCGTCACCCACGCTCTCGGCGCCAACTCCTCGCTGCGCTGTCTGTCCGGCTTCCTGATCTTCTTCCTCGCCTTCCTGCTGCGCGAGCACCCGCTCACCGGCAAGAGCGCCGCGGTCTCGCTCGGCCTGGTGGTCGTCTCGGCGGGAGTGGGCAACGCGATCGGCACGGCCGTCGGCGCCTGGCTGAAGCAGCGCTCCCCGGAGATCATCATCGTGACGGTGGTGGCGGTCGTGCTGGGCACCGCGATCACGGCGGCGCTCTTCTTCGGCACCCTGATGGTGGCGTGCCTCGCGGCGATCGCCGGCTTCGCCCAGGCCCTCGCCAAGCTGTCCCTGGACGCCCTGATCCAGCGAGACGTCCCCGAACTTGTCCGGAATTCGGCCTTCGCACGCTCCGAGACGCTGCTCCAGATGGCCTGGGTGCTCGGCGGAGCCATCGGGATCGCGATGCCGCTCAACGGCCCGCTCGGCCTCTCCGTGGCGGCCGGGATCGTGGCCGTGGGGTGGCTGACGACCGTGCGGGGACTGCTCAAGGTGGCCCGGCGCGGCGGATCGGCCCGCGGTCACGTCTCCTGAGCCGCGCGGGGGCCACACACGGCACGCCGCACCCCACGTGGGGGCACCGGTGGGCCTGCCCGATAGCCTTCGGTCATGACCTCCCTGCCCCGCGGCAGAGCCGCTAATGGACAACGCGCTGCGCGCCGTCGCCGCGCCGTCGCCACGGTCGGCGCCGTTTCCGCCGGACTCCTCGTCCTGTCCGCCTGTGACAAACCGACCCCCATGGCCACCGTCACGGTCGGCGACAAGTCGGTGAGCTCCGAGGCCGACTGCTACAACGACGGCGACGCCCTGAAGGCCACGGACCTGTCGGGCTGCCTGCGGTCCAAGGACATCAAGTCCATCACCGTCGACCCCGACGAGACCGTGCGGTTCGGCGTGGACCCGGACATCGCGGACAAAGGCTGGACGCTCCTGATGAACGGGCAGCAGCTGCTGCCCGAGACCACCAAGAAGACGTACCTGACGATTCCGGGCAGCGTCTTCTTCAACCAGCAGTACGGCGCCACCGGCAGCTCGACGCTCGTCTCCATCAAGGAGGGCAAGGCGACGGCCACCGGCCTGTGGTCCTTCAAGTTCAAGAAGGACACGGACAACTGATCGCCGCCGCCGGGCCGAGTGTGCTCGTGGCCACCGCCGTCCCCGCGGAGCGGGAAGCGGTGGCCGCGGCGTCGTCCGGCACGGCTCGGGAGATACGGCTCCCGGGGGCGACGCTCCACCGGACCGGCGGGCACGATCTGCTCGCCGCCGGTGTCGGCCCCGCGCTCGCCGCCGCCTCCGTCTCCGCCGCACTGACCGCCGCCGCCCTCGGCGGCACTCCCTACCGCCTCGTCGTCTGCGCGGGGATCGCCGGCGGATTCCAGCCCGGCGCGCCCGTGGGATCGCTCGTGGTCGCCGACGACATCGTCGCGGCGGACCTGGGCGCCGAGGCGCCGGAGGGCTTCCTGCCGGTCACCGAGCTCGGCTTCGGGACCGTCAGCCACCGGCCCCCGAAATCACTCGTACGAGAAGCCGCGGCCGTCACCGCCGGCCGCGTCGGAACGGTCCTCACGGTGTCGACCGTGACCGGCAGCGCCGCGCGTGCCGCCGAACTGCGCGCCCGGCACCCGCGTGCCCTCGCCGAGGCGATGGAGGGCTTCGGGGTCGCCGAGGCCGCCGCCGCCCACGGTGTGCCGGTGCTGGAGATCCGCGCGGTGTCCAATCCCGTCGGCCCGCGGGACCGCGCCGCGTGGCGCATCGGCGACGCCCTCGCGGCCCTCACGGGCGCCTTCGGGAAGCTGGGGCCCCTGCTGGAGAGTTGGAACCCTCATGAGCACACCGACTGAATCCGCCGAAACCCTGCGGATCGCCTACTCGCCCTGCCCGAACGACACCTTCGTCTTCGACGCCTGGGCACACGGCCGCGTCCCCGGCGCGCCCTCCCTCGACGTGACCTTCGCGGACATCGACATCACCAACGGCATGGCCGAGCGCGGCGAGTTCGACGTGCTGAAGGTGTCGTACGCCGTGCTGCCGTACGTCCTCGACGACTACGCGCTGCTGCCGTGCGGCGGCGCGCTCGGGCGGGGCTGCGGGCCGCTGGTGCTGACCAGGGAGGCGGGCGCCGACCTGACGGGCCGTACGGTCGCGGTGCCCAGTGAGAGGTCGACGGCGTATCTGCTGTTCCGGCTGTGGGCGGCGGACACGGTTCCCGGCGGGGTCGGCGAGATCGTGGTCATGCCGTTCCACGAGATCATGCCGGCCGTGCGGGACGGGAAGGTCGACGCGGGACTCGTCATCCACGAGGCGCGTTTCACGTACCAGAACTACGGGCTGCACAAGCTCGCCGACATGGGCGAGCACTGGGAGCACACCACAGGACTGCCGATCCCGCTGGGCGCGATCATCGCCAGGCGGTCGCTGGGGGCCGAGCGGCTCCGGGAGCTCGCCGAGGCCGCCCGCGCCTCGGTCCGCGCCGCCTGGGACGACCCCGAGGCCTCCCGCCCCTACGTCCTGGAGCACGCCCAGGAAATGGACCCGGGCGTCGCGGACCAGCACATCGGCCTGTACGTCAACGAGTTCACGGCCGATCTGGGCGAGCCCGGATACGCGGCGGTCCGCGGGCTGCTCACGCGTGCGGCGGCCGAGGGGCTGGTGCCGCCCCTCGGACCGGACGCGCTGGCGTTTCCCTGATGCCCGGTTCCCGCTCCGGAACCGGCGAGGTCCCTCAGGAACCCGGTTGCTCCGGCCGCTGACGGCCGGTCATACGTCGAGCTGGTCGGCGACCGCGCGCAGCAGGCCCGCGATCTTCTTGCCGGAGACCTTGTCGGGGTAGCGGCCCTGTTCCAGGGTGGGCGTGATGTTCTCGAGGAGGGTCGTCAGGTCCTGCACGATGGACGCCAGTTCATCCGGTTTGCGGCGCTGGGCGGCCGCGACCGAGGGAGTCGGGTCCAAAAGGGTCACCGAGAGGGCCTGATCGCCGCGCTGACCGGCGACGACGCCGAACTCGACACGCTGGCCGGGCTTGAGGGCGTCTACTCCGGCGGGCAGGACCGAGGAATGGACGAAGACGTCGCCGCCGTCGTCGCGGGAGAGAAAGCCGAAGCCCTTCTCAATGTTGAACCACTTGACTTTGCCGGTGGGCACGTCTGTCCTCGTCCTCGTACTCGTCGGAAACTTCTCTGGGAACGTCTCGGGCGGTTGCAGGGGCAACTGCCCGGGAAACGCCTCTGGATAGCACTACAGCGGGTCAGTCGACCCGCCGGTACCAAGGCTAATGGTCCGTCGGCTCGTGACAAGACGTCGCTGGATTGTTCCTTCGCGCAGGGAACTACCCTGGTGGAGTGCGTGACAAAACCCAAGCGAATTCCCCCGAAGCCGGTGACAGGCTGATCCGTGCCGGTGCCATCGTGTTCTTCATCGGCGCATTGGCCACACTGGTCACCGTGGCCCCGCTGTTGCTCGGTACGAAACCTTTTCCGTTCTACATGTTCGGCTTGAGCATGCTCATGGGTGCCGGATTCCTGCTGGCCGGCGCGGGTGTGCTCCAGTCCGCCGCGCAGGGCCGCCGCCGGGCCCGCGCCGCCCGTTCCTGACGGCGGTCGGTCCCGACGGTCGGACGGTCGGTCCTGCGGCCGCCGGTCCTGAGGGTGGTCGCCCTTGCGGCGGCTGTTCCCGTGGGCCGGGGCCGGGTTCGGCGTGCCCTCAGCGGTGGTTCTCCAGCCACGCCGGGAACTCCGTGAGGTCGCCGAGGACGACGTCCGCGCCCGCCGCGCGCAGTTCCTCGGCGTCGCACGGCCCGGTCGCCACGGCCACGCTGTACGCCCGCGCGGTGCGCGCTCCGCGTACGTCGCCGGTGTGGTCGCCCACGTACACGCTCGCGCCGTGCTCGCGCAGCGCGACCGCCTTCTGTTCGGCCCACAGGCTGCCGACGACGTCGTCCGCGTCGATGCCGAGGTGGTCCAGGTGCAGCCTGGCGTTGGGCTCCCACTTCGCGGTCACGACGACGGCGCGCCCGCCGGCCGCCCGCACCGCCGTGACGGCCTCGCGCGCGCCGGGCATCGCGAGCGAGCCGGTGATCGCGTACTCCGGGTACATCGCGCGGTAGAGGTCGGCCATCGCCGGTATGTCCTCGGCCGGGAACCAGTGGGCGAGTTCCTCCTCCAGCGGGGGCCCGAGACGCGTGACCACGAGATCGGAGTCGATGTACGTCCCGGTCCGTGCCGCCATCGCCTCGAAGCAGGCGTGGATCCCGGGGCGGGAGTCGATCAGGGTCATGTCGAGGTCGAAGCCGACAGTCAGCGCTGGTGAGGTCATATGGGCCATTGTGCCCAGGTCGCCGGGGAACCGGTCCAGGCCTTTTCGCGGGGCGCCTCGGGGTGCGGGTCCGGGTGCGGTCCCGGACGGCCTCACGGGGCTCGGTCGGGTCTCTCCCGGACGCCGGTCCCGCGTCGCCGTCTCACCCGGACGCCCGTGCCCCGTCGCCGTCTCCCCCGGACGCCCGGGATCACGTCTCTCGCGGGCGCCTTCCGGGGCCGTGCCGGGCGTCAGCGGTTTCGCTGGGAGCGCCAGACCAGGTACAGGGCCGAGGCGATCGCCGCGCCACGGACGACGAAGGGCCAGGTCTGGGTCATCGCCTCGTTCATGTGGCCCTCGGCGACGGGCGTGCCCCAGCGGCCGGCCGAACGGCCCCAGAGCCAGACGAGGCCGGCCGTGGCGGACAGGCCCGGCAGGACGAGGACGGCCCATTTCGACTCCGCCCGGGTCAGCCGGCGCGAGCCGTAGGCGATCAGCCAGCCAAGGCCGAGCGCGAACCAGTTGCCGAGGACCGCGCCGGCGACGAGGAGGGCGGCGGCGAGCAGGAGCAGCGGGTTGGTGTAGCCGCCGAGGCGCGGGAGGAGACGGCGGGGCAGGCGGCGCAGGGCCCCGGCCCCGGCGGGCGGCTCGTCCTCGGGGGCCGGTGCCGTCTCCTCGGCCGGGTTCGCCTCGTCCGCGGGCGCGCCGTCCTTGTCCCCCGGGGGCGGCTTGAGCAGCTCGGGGATCTCCACGCCGCCGACGAACCCGGGCACGCTGTCGCCGAGCCCGAAGGGGCTGCCGGTGGCACGCCACCAGTCGGGCCGCATCGCGCTGTCGCCCAGTTCGGACGCGCTCGCCAGATGAGGCGGGGACGGCGCGTCGGCCCCGGCGCTCTCGGCGGGCTCCTGGGCCGGGCGGGGGCGGGGGACGACGCGGCGCAGTCCCTTGGGGCGCGCCTCCGGTCCGGCGGCGGCGCGCTGGGACGGCACGGCGGCCCAGGTCCGGGTGCCGTCCCCGGTGCCTCCGGTGCCCCCTCCGGCCGCCGCGACGATCGCGTCGGGGGTGCCGAGACGGTCGAGGATGCGGCGGACCGCGGCGGGGGTGTCGGCGATGGCTCCGGCCCGGCGGCGGCCGATCTCCTCGCGCAGTTCCGTGACCAGCCGCATGCGGGTGGCCGACGGCAACTGCCGCCGCTGGGCCAGGTCTCCGACCCGGCTCAGGTAGTCGAAGACCAGCTGGTCGCTCTCGATCCCCACGAAGTCCCCTCCGGGGCGGGTGCGTTGGATACCCCGTGGGGACGAAGGTACCGGTTTCCGGCGCGCGGGAGCGTCCGGTCCGGGGCTCGGTCTGCCGTACGACGTCCGCCGGCCCGGGAGATCTCGTGGCCTCCTGACGGTCCACCGGCCGGGGGCCGGGCCCGGCGGGCGTGCCACCCGCTACCGTTGACAGGATGAGCCCCGAGACGATCGCCCCGCGGTCCCTGGCGGAAGCACTCCGCGCGCGGGACGACGCCTCGCTGTCCGCCCTCCTGCGGTCCCGGCCGGACCTGATCACCCCCGTCCCCACGGATCTCACCCAGCTCGCCACGCGGGCGGGCACCCGGGCGTCGGTCGTACGCGCCCTGGAGCGTCTGGACCGTTTCACGCTGCAGACGGCGGAGGCGCTCGCGGTGGCGCGGGAACCGGCGACGTACGACGAACTGCTCGGGCTGCTGGCGGGCGACGACGCCGACCCGGCGGTCACGGCGGCCTTCCCGCACGCGCTCGGGACCTTGCGCGAGCAGGCCCTCCTGTGGGGGGCCGACGACCGCCTCCGGCTCGTGCGCACGGCACGTGAACTGCTCGCCCCGTCCCCGCAGCACCCGTCCCCGACGGGGCTCGGGCCGACGGTCGGCGAGGCCACGGCCGGCATGTCGCCGGGGCGTATCCAGGAGATCGTGGCCGCGGCGGGGCTGGCGTCCACCCATGACTCCGTGTCGGCGGTGGCGTCGCTGAGCGGCCTGTTCGCCGACCGGAGCCGGATGTCGGCGCTGCTCGACGAGGCGCCCGCCGAGGCGGTGGGGGTGCTGTCCCGGCTGGTGTGGGGGCCGCCGTACGGGCAGGTGACGGCCGAACCGGCGGCGCATCTTCGCTGGCTGATCGGGCGGGGGCTGCTGCTGCCGACGGCACCGGGCACGGTCGTGCTGCCGCGGGAGGTCGCCCTGCATCTGCGGGCGGGCCGCGCGCACCGGGTGACGGAACCGGTGGCGCCCGCGGTCGAGGCCGCGACCACCCGGCGTCCACAGGCTGTGGACGCCGCCGCGGCCGGTCAGGCGTACACGACGCTGGCGACCGTCGAGGAGCTGCTGAAGGACTGGCACGAGGGCGGTCCCGCCGTGCTGCGCGCGGGCGGCCTGAGCGTGCGGGACCTGAAGCGGACGGCGGTGGCGCTCGACGTCCCCGAACCGGTCGCCGCCTTCTGGGTGGAACTCGCCTACGCGGCGGGCCTGGTGGCCTCGGACGGCGAGGCGGAGGAGCGCTACGCGGCGACACCGGCGTACGACACGTGGCTGGAGCTGCCCGCCGCGGAGCGCTGGGCGCGGCTCGCCTCGGCGTGGCTCGCGGCGACCCGCACGGCCGGTCTGGTCGGCGGACGGGACGCGAAGGACCGTACGCTCTCGGCGCTCGGCCCGGGTCTCGACCGCTCCGCGGCACCCGAGGTCCGCCACCGCGTCCTCGCCCTGCTCGCCGAGCTTCCCGAGGGCGCCGCTCCCGACACGGACTCGCTCCTCGCCCGGCTGTACTGGGAACGGCCCTCGCGCAGTGTCCGGCCCGCTCCGGACGAGCTGCGGGCCCGGCTGGCCCGCTGGACGCTGTCCGAGTCGGAGCTGCTCGGGGTGACCGGCCGGGGCGCGCTGTCCGCGCAGGGGCGGGCGCTGCTGGGGCTGCCGGCGACAGCGGACGCGAAGGCGGCGGAGCCGTCCGGCCCGGGTGACAAGCTTCCGGCCCACAAGCGGCACCACCCCGTGACCGCCCCCGTGCCGCACTCCCCCGCCGAGCGGGCCGCGACGGCGGCCCGGGCCGCCGCGCTCCTCGCGCCGCTGCTGCCCGAACCGCTCGACCACGTCCTGCTCCAGGCGGATCTGACGGCGGTCGCGCCCGGCCCGCTGGAGCGTCCGCTGGCCGACACGCTCGGGGTCCTCGCGGACGTCGAGTCCAAGGGCGGGGCGACGGTCTACCGCTTCACCCCGGCCTCGGTGCGCCGGGCTCTCGACGCGGGCCGTTCGGCGTCCGACCTGCACGCCTTCCTCGCCGCTCATTCCCGTACGCCGGTCCCGCAGCCGCTGGCCTATCTGATCGACGACATGGCGCGCCGGCACGGTCACCTGCGGATCGGGGCGGCGTCTGCGTACGTCCGCTGCGACGACGAGGCGGTGCTCAACGAGATCCTCGCCGACAAGCGTTCGCAGGAGTTCGCGCTGCGACGGATCGCGCCGACGGTGCTGGTCGCGCAGACCGACCCGGCGAGCCTCCTGACCGGCCTCCGGACGATGGGCTTCGCGCCGGCCGCCGAGTCGGCGGAGGGCGACGTGCTGATCAGCCGGGCGCACGCCCACCGCACCCCGCCGCGCACGGCGCCCGAGCCCGTCCCGGACGGTCCGCCGGTCCCCGACGCCACGCTCCTGGGTGCCGCGGTCCGCGCGATCCGGGCCGGTGACCTCGCCTCCACGGCCCCGCGCAAGGACGACCCGGCCGCCGGCCGCCCCGGCAACGGCGAGCTGCCCCGCACCAGCCCCGCCGAGACCCTCGCGACCATGCAGGCCGCCGTGATGACGGGCGAGGCGGTGTGGATCGGCTACGTCAACGCCGAGGGGTCGGCCAGCCAGCGCGTCATCGCCCCCATCCGGGTCGAGGGCGGCTTCGTCACGGCGTACGACCACACGGCGGACGAGGTCCGCACCTATCCGCTGCACCGGGTCACGGGGGTCGCGGAGCTGGCCGACGACCAGCCGTGATCAGCCGCCGGTAGGGCACACTGGACGTTTGGCCGAGCATCCGCGCCGGGTGCCGCCACGCAGAAAGGGACGGGTGTGAACGGACCCCTCATCGTCCAGTCCGACAAAACGCTTCTGCTGGAAGTCGATCACGAGCGGGCCGACGCCTGCCGCCGGGTCATCGCCCCCTTCGCCGAGCTGGAGCGGGCGCCCGAGCACATCCACACCTACCGGGTGACGCCGCTCGGCCTGTGGAACGCGCGGGCCGCCGGGCACGACGCCGAGCAGGTCGTGGACGCGCTGGTGGAGTTCAGCCGCTATCCGGTCCCGCACGCGCTGCTCGTGGACATCGCCGAGACGATGGACCGCTACGGACGCCTCACGCTGAGCAAGCACCCGGCCCACGGGCTCGTCCTCACCACCACCGACCGGCCCGTCCTCGAAGAGGTGCTGCGCTCCAAGCGCGTCGCGCCGCTCGTCGGCAACCGGATCGACCCGGACACCGTGGCCGTGCACCCCTCCGAGCGCGGCCAGATCAAGCAGACCCTGCTGAAGCTCGGCTGGCCGGCCGAGGACCTCGCCGGGTACGTGGACGGCGAGGCGCACGCCATCGAGCTCGACGAGACCGGCTGGGCGCTGCGGCCCTACCAGCGGCAGGCCGTGGAGAACTTCTGGCACGGCGGGTCCGGTGTGGTCGTGCTGCCCTGTGGCGCGGGCAAGACGCTCGTCGGAGCGGGTGCCATGGCGCAGGCCAAGGCGACCACGCTCATCCTCGTCACCAACACCGTCTCCGCCCGGCAGTGGAAGCACGA
Organism: Streptomyces sp. NBC_00386; assembly: GCF_036063235.1. NCBI lineage: Bacteria > Bacillati > Actinomycetota > Actinomycetes > Kitasatosporales > Streptomycetaceae > Streptomyces > Streptomyces sp. NBC_00386. The sequence continues at coordinate 5,321,473 of NZ_CP107950.1, read as the reverse complement.
GCTGGTGAAGCGGACCTCGCTGACCGAGGACGAGATCGGCGAGTACAGCGGCACCCGCAAGGAGATCCGTCCCGTCACCATCGCCACCTACCAGGTGCTGACGACCCGGAGGAAGGGCGTCTACCCGCACCTGGAGCTCTTCGACTCCCGCGACTGGGGCCTCATCCTCTACGACGAGGTCCACCTGCTGCCCGCCCCGGTCTTCAAGTTCACCGCCGACCTCCAGGCCCGGCGCCGGCTGGGGCTGACCGCCACGCTGGTACGCGAGGACGGGCGCGAGTCGGACGTCTTCTCGCTCATCGGACCCAAGCGGTTCGACGCGCCCTGGAAGGAGATCGAGGCGCAGGGCTACATCGCGCCTGCCGACTGTGTCGAGGTGCGGGTGAACCTCACCGACTCCGAGCGGCTCGCGTACGCCACCGCCGAGAACGAGGAGAAGTACCGCTTCTGCGCCACCACCGCGACCAAGCGGAAGGTGACCGAGGCGCTGGTCCGCCGGTTCGCGGGTCAGCAGATCCTCGTGATCGGCCAGTACATCGACCAGCTCGACGAGCTGGGCGAGCATCTGAACGCGCCCGTCATCAAGGGCGAGACCAGCAATGCCCAGCGGGAGAAGCTGTTCGACGCCTTCCGGGAGGGCGAGATCAGCGTGCTCGTCGTGTCCAAGGTCGCCAACTTCTCCATCGACCTGCCGGAGGCCACGGTGGCCATCCAGGTCTCGGGCACCTTCGGCTCCCGCCAGGAGGAGGCCCAGCGTCTGGGCCGCGTCCTGCGCCCGAAGGCCGACGGCCACCAGGCCCACTTCTACTCCGTGGTCGCCCGCGACACGATCGACCAGGACTTCGCCGCCCACCGCCAGCGCTTCCTGGCGGAACAGGGCTACGCCTACCGGATCATGGACGCCGACGAAATCCTGGCCGACACCGAGTAGCAGAATTCCAGCCCCGGCCGGCGAAAATTCCAGCCCCTCCGGCGTTTGAGGAGCGGGGTCCGGGGCGGAGCCCCGGGGGTGGGCAAGTCAAACGGGGCCGAGCCTCTGCCGGCGGGACCGGACCGGGGTGCCGGAGCCGGTCCCCGGCAAAAGGAAGCGGGCGTACACGTCAGTGGCGCCGTACGCCCGCTTCTTCGCCGTATTCGCCGAGCAGGACGACTCCGATGGCCGCGCGCCCGAACACCTTGACGGCCTTCAGCGCGTCGCCGAGGCGGTGGCGGTGGTCGACGGAAGTGACGGCCGTCGCGCCGTGCGCGACGGACCCGGGATGGGCAGGACCTGGGGTGAAAGTGACTGCGCTCATATCTCCATGGTGCGACTGTCCCGACCCGAACGGCGTCGGTCCCCGGACCGAACCCCGCCCATCCCCAGGTACGGCTCCGGACGGTCCGCCCTACGCCTCACGGCGGACCCCGCCCCCTAGGGACTCAGGGGCCGGACCCTGACACGCCAGGCGGGCACCGGAAGGACGCGGCGCTCGGGCACCGGGAAAACCATTGGCCCCGGCATCCGTCCTTCGCCTAGAATCTTCGGTCTTGCCCGCCTCCCTTCACGGAGTGCCGCCGCCCGGCCGGAAACCGGACGGCACCCGGAATCACAACGGATTCCGCAGGGATTCCCGACGGATTCCCGACGAAATCCGCAGCGATTCACGATCTGCATCATCGCGCAGCACTGCCAGAGCACCGCGGTACTCCCGCAGCACCCCACGCAGGTTTCCGGAGGCAATTCCCCGTGTCCCCCCTGTCCGACGGTCCGGCCGGCGCCCCGACCGATTCCGACGATCCCCTCTCCCGCGAGCGTTCCCACCTCGCCCGGTCCCGTTCCGCGCTCCGCGCGATGCGCGAGGACGCGGAGAACCTCGACATCCGCGACGTCACCGCGAACTGGGTGAACGCCGAGGTGCTGCACCGGCAGATCGCCGAGCGCATCAAGGCCCTCGCCGACCTCAGCCACACCCCGCTGTTCTTCGGGCGGCTCGACTATCTGCACGCCCCGGGCTCCGACCTGGCGGAGGGCGCCGAGGGCGAGCGGTTCTACATCGGGCGACGCCATGTCCACGACGACGACGGCGACCCGATGGTCATCGACTGGCGCGCGCCGGTGTCCCAGCCGTTCTACCGGGCCTCCAAGAAGGACCCGATGGACGTCGGGCTGCGCCGCCGCTTCGGCTACACCGGCGGCGACCTCACGGCCTACGAGGACGAGCACCTGTCCGACCCGGCCGAGGCGGCGTCCACCAGCAAACTGCTCCAGCAGGAGATCGAGCGCCCGCGCGTCGGCCCGATGCGCGACATCGTGGCGACCATCCAGCCCGAACAGGACGAGATCGTACGGTCCGGGCTGTCCGGTTCGGTCTGTGTGCAGGGAGGTCCCGGCACCGGAAAGACCGCCGTCGGCCTGCACCGGGTCGCGTATCTGCTGTACGCGCACCGGGAGCGGCTCGCCCGCACCGGCACCCTGGTGATCGGGCCGAACAAGTCCTTCCTGCACTACATCGAGCAGGTCCTCCCCGCGCTCGGCGAGCTGGAGGTCAGGCAGGCGACCGTCGACGACCTCGTCGCGCATGTCGAGGTGCGCGGAAGCGACGACACGGCCGCGGCCGTGATCAAGGGCGACGCCCGGATGGCCCAGGTGCTGCGCCGGGCCGTGCGCTCGCACGTGACCGTCCCGGCCGAGCCGGTGGTGGTGGTCAGGGGGTCCCGGCGCTGGCGCGTCCCGGCGTACGAACTGGAAGAGATCGTCCGGGAGCTGCTCGACCGGGACATCCGGTACGGCGCCGCCCACCAGGCCCTTCCGCAGCGCATCGCGCATGCCGTGCTGGTCCAGATGGAGCGCTCCGGGGAGGCGCCGGACGACCGGGTGCAGGACGCCGTGGCCCGCAACGCCGCCGTGAAGGCCGCCGTGAAGGCGATCTGGCCGCAGGTCGACCCCGCGAAGCTGGTGCTCCGGCTGCTGACCGACGCCGAGTTCCTCGCCGCGCACGCGGAGGGGCTGCTGGACGAGGGCGAGCAGAAGGAGATCCTCTGGGCGAAGCCGGTGCGCAGCGTGAAGAGCGCGAAGTGGTCGGCCGCCGACGCCGTGCTGATCGACGAGGCCACGGATCTCGTCCAGCGCACGCACTCCCTCGGGCACGTGGTGCTCGACGAGGCGCAGGACCTCTCCCCGATGCAGTACCGCGCGGTGGGCCGGCGCTGCACGACGGGGTCGGCGACCGTGCTCGGGGACCTGGCGCAGGGGACGACCCCGTGGGCGACCCGGAGCTGGGAGGAGGCCCTCGGGCATCTGGGCAAGGGGGACGCGGTCGTCGAGGAGCTGACCGCGGGTTTCCGTGTCCCCACGGACGTCATCACCTACGCCTCCCGGCTGCTGCCGCACATCGCGCCCGGTCTCGCACCGGTCGCCTCGGTGCGTGAGAACCCGGGCTTCTTCGAGGTGCGCGCGAGCACGGCGGACGCCGAAGTCCTGGGCGCGGTGGAGGAGTTGCTGGGTCACGAGGGGTCGGTCGGGCTGATCGCCGCCGACGCCCGGATCCCCGTGCTCGCCGAGGCGCTGACGGCGGCCGGGCGGACGTATCTCGGTCCGGGCGAGGAGACGACGGCCGAGACCCGGCTGACCCTGGTGCCGGCCTCACTCGCCAAGGGCCTGGAGTACGACTACGTGGTCCTGGACGAGCCACAGGCCGTCGTCGACGGCGAGCCCGACGAGCGCACCGGGCTGCGCCGTCTGTACGTGGCGCTCACCCGTGCGGTCTCGGGTCTGGTCGTGACCCACGCGGCACCGCTCCCGGCGGAACTGGGCTGACCTGCCGAGCGGACGGCCCCCGGCCGCGCCCTCGCCACGGACACCGACGGCCCCCGGCACGTACGCCGGGGGCCGTTCACCGTGTGACGCGGGGCCCTACTTGAACTTCCGGCTGGTGGCCAGGTAGACCTGCTTGGCGTTCTCACCGAGGCGCGGCCCGGTGATGAACGTCTTGCGGTCGCTCAGCGAGTTGTTGGAGACCAGATAGGTCCGGCCGTTGTGGCTCATGAACCAAGGCCCTCCGGAGGCACCGCCGTTCATGGTGCAGCCGATCATGAACTGGGCGGGGACGTTGCTCGCGAGCACGAACCGCTTCGTGGCGCCGTGGCAGTCGTACATCTTCGAGCCGTCGTAGGGCGACTCGGCCGGGTAGCCGCGGACCTTCATGGACGTGACCTTGTTGGCGGCCGGAGCGCCGAACCACACCGGCAGCGCCGAACCGAGCTGCTCCTGAAGGGACTTGCCGCCCTTCTCGGGCTTGACGTGAAGCACGGCGTAGTCGTACCCGGAGGCCGCGTTGCCCGTGTGGCCGCCGCCCTTCATCCACTGGGACGAGGTGGTGGCCCAGTCGGCCCACCAGATGCCGTACGGGGAGACGGACTTGGCGCGCGGGTCGGTGATCTGACGGCTGCTCAGGCTCGCGCTGTTGTTGTACGAGGGGACGAAGGCGATGTTGCGGAACCAGCCGCCGCCCTTGCCCGCGTGCACGCAGTGGCCCGCGGTCCACACCAGGTTGGACTTGCCGGGGTGGGCCGGGTCGGTGACGACGGCGGCCGAGCAGACCATGTTGCCCTGGGGCGAGGAGAAGAACATCTTGCCGACGGGCGGCGCGTAGTGGTGATAGGTGCCCTTGACCTTGGCGGCGGTCTGCTTCTTCACCTTGCCGTCGGGCAGGTAGGAGGTGGCACCGCTGCCCGAGCCCGAACTGGTGCTGCCCGCCTGGGCGACCGGGATGCTGGCCTTGGCCTCGGCCATCTTCTCCGGGGACCAGAAGTCCTTGATGTACGGGTTGGCGAAGTCCTCGGCCTTGGAAGCCCAGTTGCTGTAGTCCTTCCACCCCCCGAGCCTCCACTTGTCCAGGGCGGCGCCGCTGAGTTCGGTGGGAATGCCCGCGGGCAGCTTGTAGCCGCCGATCGAGACGGAGCCGTCGTCCTGACCGGTGTCGACTCCCTTGTCGGCCTGGGCGGACGACGTGGGCTTGGCGACGGCCCCCTCGTCGTCCTTCTTGCTGTCACAGGCCGTGGTGGTGATCATGACGGCCGCGATCACGGCCGCGGCCGCCGCGAGCGTGCGGCTGCGTATAGATGGCATGGAGCCTGGTCCCCCTGATGCTGCTGTGTTGCCGCACCGCTTTCGCCGGCACGCACATATGTGTGATTGTCATGCCCCGGCCGATCGGGGCACGACCAAATATGCACGCAAAAAGCTGCTCGGTGATCGCCGTGCGACTCTCACAACACAACAACTACGTGGCGGAGATGGATCCGTGACCTGCCGGACCGGATCGCCCGCGCCCGACCGGAACGCGGGACCGACGCGCGGGACCCGCCCCGTGGAACCGGCCGCCTACGCGTCCACGGCCGTGCGCCACTCCCGTACCGACTCCGCGGAGACCGGCCCCGTCCAGCCCCCGGGACGTGCGGCACCGCCGATGTGGAAGGCGTCGAGGCCCGCCGCGCGCAGCTCCGGCAGATGGTCGAGGCGCAGACCGCCGCCGACCATGATCCGCGGTTCGTACCCCGGCTCCCCATTGCGGGCGCCCTCGGCCGTGAGGACGGGGAGTCCGTCGTCGACGCCCGTCGGGGACCCGGCGGTCAGATAGGCGTCGAGACCGGGCAGGTCCGCGAGCTGCTTGCGCAGGGCGTCACGGTCGGCGGCGCGGTCGATCGCGCGGTGGAACGTCCAGCGGCAGCCGTCCAGTTCGGCGACGATCCGCTCCAGGGCGGCCAGGTCGGGGCCGCCGTGCTCGTCGAGGAAACCGAGGACGAACTCGTCCGCGCCCGCGTCCCGCAGGTCGCCCGCGGCCCGTACGAGAGCGTCGACGCCCGCCGCGCCGCCGGCCGAGAAGCCGTCGGACAGGCGCAGCATCACGCGCAGCGCGATGTCGACGGAAGCACGGATCCCGGCGAAGGTCTCCACCGACGGGGTCAGCCCGTCGGCCGCCATGTCCGTGACCAGCTCCAGCCGGTCCGCCCCGCCGGCCTGGGCGGCGACCGCGTCCTCCACGCCGAGGGCGATCACCTCCAGGACTGCGCTCTTCCGCTCACTCATCGGACCTCTTCTCCTGGGCCGCTATAGGTCTAGTCCAATCAAACAGTACGCGGGCGGGAGCGGCGGCGCGAGAAGATCACGGCGAACGAAGGGGAGGTCGCGGCGGTTTCCGGCCTGGGCCCCTCCGGGAACCTCCGGCCCGCGGGCCCGACCCCGCCCTGTTCCAGCCATAGTTGAACTCTCATATACCCTCCTCATGCGTGGAGATCATGTAAAGGTCACGTGAAAGGGTGGGGCAGTGCGACGACGCGGGTGGGGTGCGGCCGTTCTGGCGGTCGCGGCGGTGTCCGGGACACTGATCGTCCAGGGGACGGGCGGCGGGGACGCGGACGGCTCCGGGGGCGACGGGAGGTCCGGGCCGATCCGGACCAGCTCGACCACCGCCGCGCTGACGGTGGCCGACGGTGGCACGTCCGCCCGGCTGGACCGGCGGGACACCGCGCCCTTCAGCATGCTCGGCGTCACCTGGGCCGAGGCGTCCGCACGGGTGAGCGGCGCCATCGAGGTCCGGACCCGGGACACGGCACGTCACACGTGGTCGACGTGGCTGCGGCTGGACGGTGACAGCGGCGAGGGCGAGCGGGGCGCGTCCCGCGGCGGCACCACGCCCGCGTGGGTGGGCCCGTCCGACGGGGTCCAGGTGCGGATGTCGAGCGGTGCGTCGCGGCGGCTGCCCGAGGGTCTCCGGCTGGACATGATCGACCCCGGCGGTACGACCTCAGCGATGGAGCCCGCCGGGTTCGTGATGGACCCGGTCGACCCGACCGGCGAAGCCGACCCGGCCGGGACGGCGGACGCGACCGATCCGGCCACGACGGCCGCCCCCGCGGACACCCCCTCTCCCGACCCGTCCTCGACCCGGACCTCCGGGCCCTCGTCCGGTCCGACGGACTCCGCCGAACCCACGCAGACGCAGCCGTCCACCGGGAGCGCGAGTCCCTCCCCGGCCGTCTCCGCGCCGGACTCGGCCTCGCCGACCGCGACCGTGCCCCCGGCCCCGCCGTCCACCGCGCCCCGCCCGCCGATCACCTCGCGCGAGGGCTGGGGCGCCGACGAGTCCATCAGCCCCGAGGAGCCCGGCTATCTGCCCGGAGGGAAGATCAAGGCGGTGGTGCTGCACCACACCGCCACCTCCAACGACTACACCTGCGCCGAGGCCCCGGCTCTCATCCGGGCCGTCTACGCCTACGACGTACAGCAGTTGACCTGGAAGGACATCGGCTACAACTTCCTGGTCGACAAGTGCGGCACGATCTACGAAGGCCGCAAGGGAGGCGTCGACCGGCCCGTGATGGGCGCGCACGCCTACGGCTTCAACTCCGAGACCACGGGCGTCGCCGTCATCGGTGACTACAGCGACATCGCCCCCTCGAAGGAGGCGATGACCTCGGTCGCCCGGCTCGCCGCGTGGAAGCTCGGCCAGTACGGCGTCGACCCGACGGGCACCACCACCCTCACCGCGGGTGCGAGCGGGCCGAACTACTTCCGCCGGACATGGGACGCGGGCACCAGGATGACCTTCCCCGTCATCCACGGCCACCGCGACGGCTACAACACCGTGTGCCCCGGCGACGCGTACTACGCCATGCTGCCCACGGTCCGCGCCTGGGCGGGCGGGACGGTCGAGGGGCTCAAGCTCGGCTCGGTCACCGGTACCGGTGTGTCCGGCACCACCGTCCTCACCGACACCGCCGTCACCGTGAAGTGGTCGGCCTCGACCCCGGCCGCCCTGGTCAGGCAGTACGACGTCCTGGTCGACGGCGAGGTCGCGGCCACCGTCGCCGGCGCCGCCTCCTCCGCCGGGGTGAACCTGGCCCCGGGTACCCACAAGGTCTCCGTGCGGGGCGTCCACCAGTCCGGCCGGACCGCGATCACGGAGGAAGTCACCGTCCTCGCCGAGCCCGCCCCGGCCCTCACGCCCCCCGCCACGGCCACCCCGCCCACGACGAGCCCCACCACCCCCGCGGCGACCACCTCGCCCACGGCCGGGGCCACCACCCCGGCCGCGACCGCCTCGCCCACCGCGAAGGCCACCACCCCCACCCCGACCGCCTCACCCACCACGAAGGCCACCACCCCCGCCGACACCACGCCGCCGGTCTTCTCCACCCAGCCGAATCTCGCCCTGCGCACCGGCACGGTGAGCACCACGGCCGTCCCGCTCACCCTGACGTGGAAGGCCACCGACACGAAGGAGCTGAAGGAGGTCCGCCTCACCGCCCCGGTCGCCAGGACGTACGGCCCGACGGTCACGAGCGCGAGCCTCACCGCCAAGTCCGGTGCGGCCACGACCTGGAGGATGACGGCGTACGACCGGGCCGGCAACGCCCGCGCGGCCTCCGTGAGCGGCACCCCCGTGATCCTCCAGGAGAGCGCGGCCACCAGAACCGGCACCTGGACGTCCAAGTCGTCGAGCGGCTACCTGGGCGGCAAGTCGTACGGCAGCTCCACGAAGAGCTCCTCGCTGACCTGGACCTTCACCGGACGCTCGGCGGCCCTGGTGGTCTCGCGCGCCGCGGCCTCCGGCCAGGTGTACATCTACCTGGACGGCCGGAAGACCGCCACCGTGGACCTGAGGACGACGACCACCAAGTACCGCGACGCGATCTGGGCGACGACCTGGACCGCCGCCGCCAGGCACACGGTGAAGCTCGTGGTCGTCGGCACCGGCGGGCGGCCCACGGTCACGGCCGACGGGCTGGTGTACCTCAAGTAGTCGTCCGGCCTGTCGGGGTCATCGCGCCGTGCCGGTGCGATGGCCCCGTCGGCCGGATCCGTCACGCTCGCCGAGGATCCGTTCCGCGGTTCAACCGACGGTTCAACCGAACAGATTGAGCTCTTCCTCCCGCGCCCCCACCAGCTCGTACGCCGTCGTCTTCGGGACCGGCCGCCCCGAGAAGAGCCGTACGAGGGTCGCGGCGTCGCCGATGTAACGGGCCGGGGGACGGTCGCCGGGGACACCGCCCAGGCGCAGCGGGTCGTCGAGCTGGTCGAGGTCGGCGTGCAGCGGGACCCCGTCGCTCTCGCGGCTGAAGCGGACCAGGAGCGCGAGGGCGTGCGGGAGCCCCTCCCCCTCGTAGGCGCCCGGTTCGCCGAACGCCTCGCGCACGTCTCCGGCGTGGATCCACTCGCCGAGCGCGACCGCGTCGAGCACGCCCCGGGTACGGGCGATCGCCGGGCCCGCCTCGGTCATCCCGCGTTCCAGTTCGTCGACGACCCGCGCCGTCGGCCAGTCGGCGCGCTCGGCGATGTCGCGGTCGTTGACCTCGGCCTCGAACACCCCTGGTTCGAAACGGCGCTCGACGACCCGTGTCAGCACGGCCGAGCAATGCGCCAGCACGTCCCGCACCGTCCACGCCGGACACCCGGCCGTCAGGCGGGCGAAGTCGTCCTCCGGGCGGGCCCGCAGCAGCGGGATCAGCGCGTCGCGCTCGGTGCGCAGGAGCAGACCGGGCAGTTCCGGGTCCCGTACATCGTGTGCGTCTTGAGGAATCATGACTCCACGCTAAGGGCTGTCCCGCGCAGTTCGAAGGAGATGTGCGGGGACAGCGCGCGGAGGAAGTCCCGGGCGTCGAAGATCTCGCCGGCGGAGGCGACGCCGACCGTCCTGGTGCGTCCCGTCAGGATGCGGTCGAGCGCCTCCACCACGAGCGGAGCGGTGACGGCGTAGATGTCCTGGCCCCGTGCCACGGCACGCCGTTCGGCGCCGCCGGAGCGCACCACGACGTCGACGAGGAAGGTCTGCCCGGACCGCCCGCGCTCGTCGACCGGGCTCGGAGAGGGGGTGTCCGCGTCCGCCAGTTCCCCGGCCGCCTCGACGGTCATGTAGGTGCGCACCTCGGAGACGGCGAAGTGGCTGGGCACGGTGACCACGTCGGCCATCGAGAACTCCCCGAGAACGGCGCGCGGGCCCATCGGCTCGGGGAACGGCCACTCCAGGGTGGGCAGGGCGTCCTCGACGTACTCCAACCGCCCTCCGGTGTAGCGGACGCGCCGGCCGCCGCGCCGCTCCCGGGAGACCGCGCCCGCGGCGCGCGTCCCGGCGGTGGGGTGCCAGCCGCTCAGCCCGTACGCGATGTGCGCCTCGTCGGCCGCCGTCCACTCGCCCATCGCGGCGGTGACCAGCAGGTCGCCGAAGCCGCCGTAGAAGGCCATCGCGGGGACGATCACCGTTCCCGCGGCCCCGGCCGGCTCCGCGAAGTGCGCGAACGTGTCGAGGTTGGCCTCGATCTCGGCCGCCACGTCCACGTACGGGATCCCGGCGCGCAGGGCCGCCTCGATCACGGGGCCGGCCGTCGTGGCGAACGGCCCGGCGCAGTTGACCACCGCCGCGGCGCCGGTCAGCGCCCGGTCGAGGGACGCCGGATCGTCGACCGTGGCCGGCCGGACGTCCAGGCCCGGCCACGAGGCCGCCAGTTCCTTCAGCTTCTCGGCGTCCCGGCCGGAGAGGACCGGGGTGAACCCGCGCTCCAGCAGCTCGGCCACCACGAACCGTCCGGTGTGCCCGTACGCGCCGAACACCGTCACCGCCTGCCCCGACTCCATGGGTTCTCCCCCGTGCTCGAAGTGAACTGCCTTGATCCGTAAGGACATCCTGGCGAGAACGGGCGCCCCGCACGAGTGTCCGGAACGCCAGGCCCCATACAATTCCGGACATGACTTCTGTCGCGCTGGCCGTCACCGACGGGATGCTGCACTTCGAACTGGCCCTGGCCTGCGAGGTCTTCGGCTCCGCTCCGGACGCCGTGCGGGTGCCCTGGTACGACCTCGCGCTCTGCGGGCCGAAGGCGGTGCGCGTCGGCCCGTTCCGGCTGGAGCCCGATCGCGGCCTCGACCGGCTCCCGTACGCCGACACGGTGATCGTCCCGGGCTGGGCCGACATCGACCGGGAGCCGCCCGCCGCCCTCGTCGACGCGGTGCGCGCGGCCCACGAGGCGGGCGCGCGCGTGGCCTCCCTGTGCACCGGCGCGTTCGTCCTGGCCGCCGCCGGACTGCTGGACGGGAAGCGCGCGACCACGCACTGGGCGCACACCCGGACCCTGGCCAGCCGCCATCCCCGGGTGCTGGTGGACCCGGACGTCCTGTACGTGGACGACGGCAGCGTGCTCACCTCCGCCGGCAAGGCCGCCGCCATGGACCTGTGCCTGCACCTCGTCCGCCTCGACCACGGCTCCTCGGTCGCCAACACCGTCGCCCGCAACCTGGTCGTGCCCCCGCACCGGGACGGCGGCCAGGCCCAGTTCGTCAGCACGCCGGTGCCCGCACCCGACCACCATCCGCTCGCCGAGCTGTTCCCCTGGGTCATCGAGCGGCTGGACCGTCCGCTGACCGTGGAGGACCTGGCCCGCCAGGCGCGGATGAGCTCGCGCAACCTGGGCCGCCACTTCAGGTCGGTGACCGGCACCACCCCGCTCCAGTGGCTGCTGACCCAACGGATCCGCCATGCGCAGGAGTTGCTGGAGACCACCGACGCGGGCGTCGACGCCATCGCGGCGGCCACCGGCATGGGAACCGGGACGACACTGCGCCGGCACTTCAACCGCACGGTGGGCGTGCCCCCGGACGCCTACCGCCGCACCTTCCGCGCACGGACCCGCCCCGGCCCCGCGCCCGCGGACAGCACCACGACGGGGACCGAGACGGGCACCACCACGGGGAGCCCCGCGGCGGGGACAATGGCGGCATGGCAGCAGAGAGCAACCGCCACCCGGCCCACGCGGAGCTGACGAAGCGCTGGGCGGACACCGTCCTGGCCGCACGTGAGGGCGAGGGCGGGTCCGGCCCCGCGCCGGAGCCCTACGGGGCCGACCTCCTGGCCCGCTGGGCCGAGCCCCGGCGGCGGTACCACACCACCGACCATCTCCTCGCGGTCCTCGGCCACATCGACGTGCTGGAGGCCCACGGGGAGCGCGCCGGCGATCCGGCCGCCGTGCGCCTGGCCGCCTGGTTCCACGACGCCGTGTACCTCCCGGACCGTTCGGAGAACGAGGAGCGCTCCGCCCGGCTCGCCGAACGCGCGCTGGCCGAACTGGGCGTCGACCCGGACCGCACCGCCGAGGTCTCCCGGCTCGTCCGGCTCACCGTCTCCCACGACCCCGCCGACCACGACACCGACGGCGCCGTCCTGTGCGACGCGGATCTCGCGATCCTGGCCTCGCCCCCGGCCGCGTACGCCGCCTACACCGCCGCCGTCCGTGAGGAGTACGCCTTCGTCCCCGACGACGCCTTCCGGGTGGGCCGCGCGGCCGTCCTGCGTCAACTCCTCGACCTGCCGAGGCTGTTCAGGACCCCGTACGGCGAACGTGTCTGGGCGGCACCGGCCCGCCGGAACATGGAGGACGAACTGGCGTCGCTGACGGAGGCCTGACGGGGGAGCTTCCGGTCCCTCCGGCGGGTGAGGAGCGGGGTCCGGGGCACAGCGCCGGGTCCGGGGAGGGGCGAGGGGTGCGAGAAGTGCCGAGGGGAACGGGGAAGGGCGAGGGGAACGGGTTCGACTGCGGGCGCCGGACCACGTACCAAGGAGCCATGCCTCCGAGCCCCGGCCCCCTGAAGCCGGACATACCCGCCGCCCGGGCCTTCGCCCCCGGCTCCGCCCCGGACGTCACCCCGGCCACCGGCCGGCCCCGTATGCCCCTGTCCGTCTACGTCCTCGCCCTGTGCGTCTTCGCCCTCGGCACCAGTGAGTTCATGCTGTCCGGGCTGCTGCCGTCCATCGCGACGGACCTGGGCGTGACGATCCCGCGGGCGGGACTGCTGATCTCGGCGTTCGCGATCGGCATGGTCGTCGGCGCGCCGCTGCTCGCCGTGGCCACGCTCCGGCTGCCGAGGCGGACCACCCTCGTCGCCCTGATCGCGGTCTTCGGGCTCGGCCAGGTGGCGGGAGCCCTGGCGCCGGACTACACCGTGCTCTTCGCCTCACGTGTCGTCAGCGCCCTGGCCTGCGCGGGCTTCTGGGCGGTCGGCGCGGCCGTGGCCGTCGCGGCGGTGCCGGTGACATCGCGGGGGCGGGCGCTGGCCGTGATGATCGGCGGCCTGTCGATCGCGAACGTGCTGGGCGTGCCCGCGGGCGCCTTCCTCGGCCAGGGACTCGGCTGGCGGGCCGCCTTCTGGGCCGTCGGAGCGGCGTCCGTCGTCGCGCTCGTGGGCATCGTGACCCTCGTCCCGCCCATCGCGCCCCCGGACGTGCGACCGCGGATCCGGGGAGAACTGCTCGTCTACCGCGACCGGCGGGTCTGGCTGTCCGTCGGCACGATCGTGCTCACCGCGGCCGGTGTCTTCTGTGCCTTCAGCTATCTCGCCCCGCTGCTCACCGAGGTCGCCCATCTCCAGGAGAGCTGGGTCCCGACCGTGCTGGCGTTGTTCGGCGCGGGCGCGGTCATCGGAACGACGCTCGGCGGGCGGTTCGCCGACGCGTATCCGTTCGAGGTCCTGCTCTGCGGCATGGCGGCGGACATCGTCGTCCTCGTCGCGTTCGCCCTCCTCGGACGGTACGCCGTCGCGGCCGTCCTTCTCTCCTTCCTCCTCGGGATCGCCTGCTTCAGCACCGCCCCGGCCCTGAACGCCCGGATGTTCCAGGTCGCGGCGGCCGCCCCGACCCTGGCTGCCGCCACCACCACCGCCGCCTTCAATCTGGGCAACACCGCCGGTCCCTGGCTCGGCGGGGCCGTCATCGACGCGGGGCTCGGATACCCGGCCACCGCCTGGGTGGGCGCGGCACTGACGGCCGCCGCCGTCTGTCTGACGCTCGTGGCCAGGAAACCCGTACGTTCCCAGGAGTGATCCGTCCTATTCTCGGCCGCATGACAGACATGGGCGGGGACCAGATCGAGGAAGCCGTCGCGAGCTGCGCCGCGCTGCTGCGGGCGGCGGCCGGACGTGACTGGGACGGTGCGCGGGCGGGTCGGCTGGAGTGGAGCTGCCGGCGGACCGCCGAACACATCGCGAGTGATCTCATCGCGTACGCCGGGCAGCTGGCCGGGCGGGCCGCCACGGCGTACGTGCCGTTCGAGATCACGGTGGACGAGGGCACCGGCGACGCGGGGGTCGTCGACGTGATCGAGACGACCGGCGCCCTGCTCGCCGCCACCGTCCGCACGACCCCGCGCGAGGTGCGCGCCTTCCACCCGTACCCGTTCCGCAGCGCGAACCGCGAGGGCTTCGCCGCGATGGGGGTCGCCGAGGTCCTGCTGCACACGCACGACATCGCCGAGGGCCTCGGCCTGCCGTACGAGCCGCCGGCCGGACTGTGCGCCCGGGTCCTCACCACGATCTTCCCGCACGTGCGGCCCGAGCCCGACGCCCCGTGGAACACGCTCCTGTGGGCCACCGGACGTGGCGGCCTGCCCGGCCGGGAACCGCTCACCGAGTGGCGCTGGAACAACAACCTGGTGATCGGCACCGAGCGGCTCACCCTCCAGGGGGTCACCCCGGCCGCCGCGGCCGATCTGCACACGGGCGGCACGGGCGGCTTCGAGTGGATCGAGGGCGGCCCCTTCGAGGGCACCCGGGACGCCTCCGGGATGGTCGTGAGCGCCTACGAGAAGGGACTGCACCGGCCGGAGTGGGGGATATTCGTGCTCGTGCGGCGCGAGGACGGGCGGGCGGTCGGCACGATGGGCTTCCACGGCGTGCCCGACGAGAAGGAGCGCGCCGAGGTCGGGTACGACCTCGCGGAGAACGCCCGCGGCCAGGGGTACGCCACCGAGGCCCTGCGCGCCCTGGCCGAACACGCCCTCGCCCGCGACGACGTCAAGCTCCTGTTCGCGGCCATCGACCGGGAAAACGCTCCCTCCCAACGCGTGGTCGCCCGCGCCGGATTCACCCGCGTGAGCGAGGACCTGGAGCAGTTCGGCCACGAACTGCACGACAGGGAGGGGTCGTTGCGGCTGTACGCCCGCGACAGCTGAGACCGTCGGAGTGTCCCGGCGCGCCTCCGCCCCGTACGCCGGCCCGCACTCCGCCGGCCTCACCGCGCGAGCGGGTTTCCCCGGTCACCGCGCGCGCTTGCGCCGGCGCAGACCCGCCCCGTGCAGCAGTCGTACGACCTCACGGCTGCTGACCTCCACCGCGCCCGCGGTGACCGCGTCGGCGTAGCGGTGCGAGGGGATGTCGTAGTGGTCGCGCTCGAAGGCCCGCGGGGGCGCGCCCAGCCGGTCGGCGAACGCGTGGAGTTCGTCGTAGGAGACATCGCTGATCAGGTGGGACCACACCCGGCCGTGGCCCGGCCAGGTGGGCGGATCGATGTACACGGTCACGAGGGCGGACTCGTGCCGGTCGCCGAGCCGAGCGCGCCCACCGGGGAGATCTTCACGCCCGCCTGGTGGCACACCCAGTGCGGGTCGGGGCCCAACTCGGGCTCCACCTCCAGTGCGTGCGGGTCGCCGCTGGAGCACACCGGGCACAGCGGCCACCGTCCGTGCCGCTCCAGGATCGCGTCCTGCACGTCCTGGGCGACGAGCCCGGCGACGAACCCGGCGCCTTCCGGCCACTGCTCGACCCACCAGCGGCGCTGCACCACCGAGTCCTCGACCAGGGAGACGACGTCCGCCTCGGCCACCTGGCCCGCGATCAGGTCGGCGAGCACACGGGCCCGCGCCGCGTGCAATGCCTGCTCCAAGGGGCTGAGGGGGCTGCCGGTGGGGTCCATGCCCCTATTGTGCGCACCCTTGACCGTATGCCCCAAAGGAAAATATCTTTCATGGTGTGACCCATGACGTGAAGGAAATTTTCGCGGGTGAGGCACCGCCCGCCCCCGCGGCCCTCGCGGCCAAGGTGCGGACCCTCGCCCCCTCGATGACACGCTCCATGCAGCGGGTCGCCGAGGCCGTCGCCGGTGACCCGGCCGGGTGCGCGGCCCTCACGGTCACCGGACTCGCCGAGCTCACCGGCACCAGCGAGGCCACGGTCGTGCGCACGGCCCGCCTCCTCGGCTACCCCGGATACCGCGACCTGCGCCTCGCGCTCGCCGGGCTCGCCGCGCAGCAGCAGTCGGGCCGGGCCCCCGCCGTCACCGCCGACATAGCGGTCGACGACCCCATCGCCGACGTCGTCGCCAAGCTCGCCTACGACGAGCAGCAGACCCTCGCCGACACCGCCGCCGCGCTCGACACCGTCCAGCTCGGCGCCGCCGTCGCCGCCATCGCCACCGCCCGCCGCGTCGACATCTACGGTGTCGGCGCGTCCGGGCTCGTCGCCCAGGATCTCCTGCAGAAACTTCTGCGGATCGGGCTCATGGCCCACGCGCACAGCGACCCGCACCTCGCGGTGACGGGCGCGGTGCAGCTGCGCGCCAAGGACGTGGCGATAGCCATCACGCACTCCGGCTCGACCGGCGACGTCATCGAACCGCTGCGGGTCGCCTTCGAGCACGGGGCGACGACGGTGGCGATCACCGGCCGCCCGAACGGACCGGTCGCGCAGTACGCCGACCACGTCCTCACCACCTCGACCGCCCGTGAGAGCGAGCTGCGCCCGGCGGCCATGTCGTCGCGCACCAGCCAGCTCCTGGTGGTGGACTGTCTGTTCGTGGGGGTCGCCCAGCGCACCTACGAGACGGCAGCGCCCGCGCTGTCCGCCTCGTACGAGGCCCTGGCGCACCGCCACTCCCCGCGCGGCGGCCGCTAGCCGCACCGCACGACCGGCGGACCCGGGATTTCAGGGCCGCGACACCGACCGGCGGAGCTGGAGCCGGTGCCGCGGGACACACCGGGAACTTGAACCAGCAGGGAGAGTGCGGTCCCGCGGGCGGCTGTCGGCGCCCGCGCGGCGGTGCCGCGCGTCGTCCCGGCCCGCGCCCCGCCCCCGGGGCCGCGGATACGACACCTCACCGGAAAGAGCCGACCCTGTCATGACCTCCATGCCCAACTACGGCGATCTTCGAGCAGAGTTGGAGACGCTGACCACCGAGGCGTTCCGCCCCGAACTGTCGGACATCGACCGTCTGTCCACGCTGGAGATCGCGCGGCTCATGAACGGCGAGGACACGACGGTGCCGGCGGCCGTCGCCGCGCAGCTCCCGCTCATCGCCGCCGCGATCGACGGCATCGCGGAGCGCATGGCCCGCGGCGGCCGCCTCGTCTACGCGGGCGCCGGCACCGCGGGCCGCCTCGGCGTCCTGGACGCCTCGGAGTGCCCGCCCACCTTCAACACCGATCCCTCCCGGGTCGTCGGCGTGATCGCGGGCGGCCCGACCGCCATGGTCACCTCGATCGAGGGCGCCGAGGACTCCCGGGAACTCGCGGCGGCCGACCTGGACGCGCTCGCCCTGACGGCCGACGACACCGTGGTCGGCGTCTCCGCCTCGGGCCGCACCCCGTACGCCGTCGGCGCGGTCGAGCACGCCCGCAAACAGGGCGCGCTCACGGTCGGCCTGTCCTGCAACGCGCACAGCGCGCTCGCCTCGGCCGCGGACCACGGCATCGAGGTCGTGGTCGGCCCCGAACTTCTCACGGGCTCCACCCGGCTGAAGTCCGGCACCGCGCAGAAGCTCGTCCTCAACATGCTCTCGACGATCACGATGATCCGGCTCGGCAAGACGTACGGGAACCTGATGGTCGACGTACGGGCCTCGAACGAGAAGCTGCGGGCCCGCTCCCGCCGCATCGTCGCCCTCGCCACCGGGGCCTCCGACGAGGAGATCGAGCGCGCGCTCGCCGCCACCGACGGCGAGGTGAAGAACGCCATCCTGACGATCCTCGGCGGCGTCGACGGGCCCACCGCCGCCCGCCTTCTGGAGGACTCGGAGGGCCATCTGCGCGCCGCGCTGGCGGCTTCGGCCGGCTGACCAGCACGCTCGGGGAGTGAGCACACCGGACTCCATCACAGCGGCGGCCATCCTCCCCCTCGTGGGCGGACCCGCGAACGTCCTCACCGTCGCCCACTGCATGACCCGGCTCCGGCTGGGTCTGCGGGACGGCGACCTGGTGGACGAGGCGGGCCTGCGGGCCCTGCCCGCCGTCCTCGGCCTGGTCGCGGACGACGGCTCGTACCAGATCGTGCTGGGCCCCGGCACGGTCGCCCGGGTGACGCCCGCCTTCGAGGCGCTGCTGGCGAGCGCCCCGGCACCCCTCGCCCCGCCCGGCACGGAACCGGCCACCGCTCCGGGTGCCGAAGCGGCGACCACCGCGGACCGGCTCGCCCTGCGCGGCGCCGAGCTGAAGGCCTCCCGGACCCGCCGCAACGCCACCCCCCTCAAGCTGTTCCTGCGGCGCATCGCGGACGTCTTCGTGCCCCTGATCCCCGCCCTGATCGGCTGCGGGGTCATCGCCGGCCTCAACGGCCTGCTGATCAACCTCGGCGTACTGAGGGGCCTGACCCCCGCGCTGACCGCCATCGCCGCCGCCTTCATGGCGCTGATCGCCGTCTTCGTGGGACTCAACACGGCCAAGGTGTTCGGCGGCACCCCGGTCCTGGGCGGCGCGGTGGCCTCGGTCGTCGTGTACGCGGGGGTCGCCAAGGTGACCGTCCTCGGGGTGACGCTCGCCCCCGGCCAGGGCGGTGTGCTCGGCGCCCTGGCCGCGGCCCTGCTCGGGACGTACGTGGAGAAGTGGTGCCGCCGCTGGGTGCCGCCGACCCTGGACGTCCTGGTCACCCCCACCCTCACCGTGCTGCTGACCGGCCTGGTCACCCTGTACGCGCTGATGTACGCGGCCGGTGAGCTCTCCGCCGCCATCGGCACCGCCGCCGCCTGGCTGCTCTCCACCACCGGCGCCCTCGCCGGGCTCGTCCTCGGCGCCCTGTTCCTCCCCCTGGTGATGCTGGGCCTGCACCAAGCCCTCATCCCCATCCACACCACGCTCATCGAACAGCAGGGCTACACCGTCCTGCTGCCCGTGCTCGCCATGGCGGGCGCCGGCCAGGTGGGCGCCGCCCTCGCGGTCTACGTCCGGCTGCGCCACGACACCTCGCTCCGTACGACGATCAGATCGGCGCTCCCGGCCGGGCTCCTCGGCGTCGGCGAGCCCCTGATCTACGGCGTCTCCCTGCCCCTCGGCCGCCCCTTCGTCACGGCCTGCGCGGGCGGCGCGGCGGGCGGTGCCTTCATCGGCTTCTTCTCGATGCTGGGCGACCGCGTCGGCTCGACCGCCATCGGACCCTCCGGTGTGGCCCTGTTCCCGCTGCTGTCCGGCAACCGGGGCCTCGGCGTCACCGCGGCGATCTACGCGGGCGGCCTGCTGACCGGGTACGCCGTCGGGTTCGCGGCCACCTACTTCTTCGGCCTCGGCGGCGCTCTCCGAGACGGTCCCGACGGCGGACTCGACCGTGACACCGGCGGCGCGTCACCGGCCCGCCGATCGGAACAGGCCGCCGTCTAGGACCTGTCCTGGCCGCGCTGTCGGTGGCGCGTGCGAGGCTGGAAGCATGAACCACGCACAGCTGGCCGAACTGGGCCGCGCCCTGCGGGTGCTCGGGGAGCACGGCGACGCCCTGAGCACCGACACCCCCGACGCCAAGCTGCACGAGGTCAAGGCGGACCTGAAGCGGGCCCTGAACCTGCTCGACGAGACGGTGGCGACGGCCAAGCCGACCACCCGCTGCTCCGAGCACCCGAACGGCCCGGTGGACGAGAGCGCCCCGGACCGCTGTCTGCTCTGCGAGACCCGCCGCCGCACCGCCCGCCGCACCGAGGTCAACGACGCGTACACGCACGGCCGGCCACTCGCCCCGGACGAGCTGCCCGACCGCACGATGTCCCGCTACGGAGTGCGCGGCGACCGCCCCCAGCCCCAGCAGCGCTGGCTCCCGGAGGTCTGGAACGGCCAGACGTGGCTCCTGTGCGGCACTCCCCGCCGCGACCGCCAGGAGGCCGAGCGCTACCTCGCCGCCGAGCGCCGGGCCCCCCGCCCCGGCATGGCCTACCGCCTCGTCCACGAGTTCACGGACTACGAGGTGCTCCGCATCTGGGGCACCCCGGTCAAGGTCGACATCGAGCCTATGGGCAACCTGTAGGCAGCCCGGAGAACCTTCAGACAGGCCGGGGGGCTTTCAGCCAGGCCGGGGGCCCGAAGGCGGGCCCCCTCCCCGGCCCCCGGGTCAGGGCAGCCGCCCCTCCGCGTTGAGCCGCCGCACCCGGGCGCGCAGCACCTCCCCCGGCGGTGCCTCGCCGAGTGCCTCGGGCGGACAGTCCCACTCGATCCCCCCGCCGGGCGGCCGCAGTTGTACGAGGCCGCCCTCGCGCCCCATCACCTGCCCGAGCCGCCCGTCCCGCACGTCGATCGCGTACTCCTCACCCGACGTCGCCTCCATCGCACCGCACCTTCCACGCTGAGTGTTCGCTTTCACCACCCAGCGTGGCCATCACCCCCCTAGCCTGGGAAGGGACGCCGGTCCAACAACCCCACCTGTGTGACAGGGAGTCGCGATGCCCGGCCCCAAGGACCTCGACCCGTCCGCCTCCCCCCGCGCGATGATCGGCGCCGAGCTGCGGCACGCCCGCGAGAACGCCGGCCTCAGCCAGGCCGAACTGGGCGAACCCCTCTTCGTCAGCGGTTCCTTCATCGGCCAACTGGAGTCGGGCACACGCCGCTTGCAACTCGAATACGCCGTCCAGATAGACGAGATCCTCGGGACGAAGGGCTTCTTCGAGCGCAACTGCCGGGCGCTGGCGAGGTCGAAGTACCCGGACCACTTCGTGGAGGCGGCGGAGCTGGAGGCGGCTGCCTCGGCAATCAGGCACTACCTTCCGCTGCTCATCCCGGGCCTGCTGCAGACTCCGGCGTACGCCGCGGCCCTGTTCCGTACTTACCGGCCAACTGCCTCCGACGCGGACATCGAGGAGTTGGTGGCCACCCGAATGGAGCGCACCCGGCTCCTGGCCGATCCAACAACCCCGCTGTTGTGGGTGGTTCTGGACGAGGCAGCAATCCGCCGACCCGTCGGCGGGGCGGCAGCCATGGCAGCGGCCCTCCGTCACACGGCCGACCTCGTGCACCGCCGCCGGATCATCATGCAGGTCCTGCCGTTCGCCGCCGGCGCCCATGCCGCGATGGGCGGCTCCCTGAAGCTCATGGAATTCCCGGACGCTCCCCCGCTCTGCTTTATCGAGGGGATCGACATGGGCAAGCTGGTGGACGACCCGGCAACGGTGGCTCGCCACAACCTGACCTTCAGCCTCCTGCAGGCAGCGGCGCTTTCACCGCAGGCTTCCCTGGCTCTCGTCGAGTCGGTGGCCCATGCTTACGAACATGGAGACCAACACCACTGATCGCCAGCCGAGTTCGCGCACCTGGCGCAAGTCGACCTACAGCGCAGGCGACGGCGGCGACTGCCTGGAAGTTGCCCTCGGCGAAAGCCACCCCGTCCCCGTGCGGGACTCCAAGAACCCCGGCCCCGTGATCGCCTTCGGCGCGGAAGCGTGGGGCGCCTTCGTCGGGCACCTCGGCGCCACCGGCTGACCGGCAAGAGCGCAAAAAGGGACGGCGCCCGCGTCGCGGCGGGCGCCGTCCCTCCCCCGTTCCCCCCGTTACCGGGAAGCTGTCAGGTCAGCTAAGGGAACCCAGCGCCGCCGCGTCGTACGGGGCCAGGTCCTCGAAGCGTCCGGCCAGGACCTTCGCCGCCCACTCGGGGTCCTGGAGCAGCGCGCGGCCGACGGCGACGAGGTCGAACTCGTCGCGCTCCATGCGGTCGAGGAGGTCGTCGATGCCCTTGACCGGGGAGCCCTCGCCCACGAAGGCCTTGATGAAGTCGCCGTCCAGGCCGACCGAGCCGACGGTGATGGTGGGCTTGCCCGTCAGCTTCTTCGTCCAGCCGGCGAGGTTGAGGTCGGAACCGTCGAACTCGGGCACCCAGTAGCGGCGGGTGGAGGCGTGGAAGGAGTCCACTCCGGCGGCGGCGAGCGGGGCGAGGATCGCCTCCAGCTCCTCCGGGGTCTCCGCGAGCCGGGCCTCGTACGCCTGCTGCTTCCACTGCGAGTAGCGGAAGATGACGGGGAACTCGGGCGAGACCGCGGCACGCACCGCGGCGACGATCTCCGCCGAGAACTTCGTACGGGCCACCGGGTCGCCGCCGTACGCGTCCTCGCGCCGGTTGGTGCCCGCCCAGTGGAACTGGTCGAGCAGGTAGCCGTGGGCGCCGTGCAGTTCGACACCGTCGAAGCCGATGCGCTCGGCGTCCGCGGCGGCCTTGGCGAACGCCTCGATGACGTCGTCGAGGTCCTGCTGGGTCATGCTCTTGCCGGTGACCTCGGCGCCCTCCTTGTAGAGGCCGGAGGGGCCGACGGGCGGGGCGTCCGTGAAGGGCGGCTCACCCGCCTTGCGGACCATGCCGATGTGCCAGAGCTGCGGGACGATCGTGCCGCCCGCCGCGTGCACGGCGTCGGCGACCTTCGTCCATCCGGCGAGCTGGTCCTCGCCGTGGAAGCGCGGCACCGCGTCGCTCTGTCCGGCCGAGTCGTGGCCGACGTAGGTGCCTTCGGTGACGATCAGGCCGACTCCCGCGGCGGCGCGGCGGGAGTAGTAGCCGACGACGTCCTCCCCCGGTACACCGCCCGGCGAGAACATCCGGGTCATCGGGGCCATGGCGATCCGGTTCGGGACGGTCAGGCCGTTGATCGAGACGGGACGGGACAGGATCTCGGCTGCGCGGGTCGCGGCGTCAGCGGTCACGTGGGGGCTCCTCGAAGAGGTGGTCGGTATGACGTCGAGCGGTCTGCGAAGCAGGAGATTCCGTGCGGTATGTGCACATGCATCAACTGCTCGTCAGCGTCAACCTCCGCACCGGGCGGGGCATTCCGCCGTACCCGCTCCCACCCCTGTGATCCGGGCCACGTCGTGGACCCGGCGTACCCCCGGGAGCCGTCCGGGGGCGGGCCGGGAAACGCCCGAGGGCGGCACCCCCCTTGCGGGAAGGTGCCGCCCTCGGAACGTCAGGACGGTTGATCGACCGGGGTCGATCAGAAGTCCATGTCACCGCCCGGCATGCCGCCCGGAGCGCCGCCGGCAGCGGCCTTCTCCGGCTTGTCGGCGATGACGGCCTCGGTGGTCAGGAACAGCGCGGCGATGGAGGCGGCGTTCTGCAGAGCGGAACGGGTCACCTTCGCCGGGTCGATGATGCCTTCGGCGATCATGTCGACGTACTCACCGGTCGCGGCGTTCAGGCCGTGGCCGACGGGCAGGTTGCGCACCTTCTCGACGATGACGCCACCCTCGAGACCACCGTTGACGGCGATCTGCTTGAGCGGGGCCTCCAGGGCGAGACGCACGGCGTTGGCGCCGGTCGCCTCGTCACCCGTGAGCTCGAGCTTCTCGAAGACCGAGGAAGCCTGGAGCAGGGCCACGCCACCACCGGCGACGATGCCCTCCTCGACAGCCGCCTTCGCGTTGCGAACGGCGTCCTCGATGCGGTGCTTGCGCTCCTTGAGCTCGACCTCGGTGGCGGCACCGGCCTTGATGACGGCCACGCCGCCGGCCAGCTTCGCCAGACGCTCCTGGAGCTTCTCGCGGTCGTAGTCCGAGTCCGAGTTCTCGATCTCGGCACGGATCTGGTTCACACGGCCGGCGACCTGGTCGGCGGAGCCGGACCCGTCGACGATCGTGGTCTCGTCCTTGGTGATGACGACCTTGCGGGCGCGGCCCAGCAGGTCCAGACCCGCGTTCTCCAGCTTGAGGCCGACCTCCTCGGAGATGACCTCGCCGCCCGTGAGGATGGCGATGTCGCCGAGCATGGCCTTGCGGCGGTCACCGAAGCCCGGAGCCTTGACGGCGACGGACTTGAAGGTGCCACGGATCTTGTTGACGACCAGGGTCGACAGGGCCTCGCCCTCGACGTCCTCGGCGATGATCAGCAGCGGCTTGCCGCCCTGCATGACCTTCTCCAGGAGCGGGAGCAGGTCCTTCACGTTCGCGATCTTGGAGTTCGCGATCAGGATGTACGGGTCGTCGAGGACGGCCTCCATACGCTCCATGTCGGTGGCGAAGTACGCCGAGATGTAGCCCTTGTCGAAGCGCATACCCTCGGTGAGCTCCAGCTCCAGACCGAAGGTCTGGGACTCCTCGACGGTGATGACGCCTTCCTTGCCGACCTTGTCCATCGCCTCGGCGATGAGCTCGCCGATCTGGGTGTCGGCGGCGGAGATGGAGGCCGTCGAAGCGATCTGCTCCTTGGTCTCGACATCCTTCGCCTGCTCCAGCAGGGCACCGGAGACGGCCTCGACGGCCTTCTCGATACCGCGCTTGAGGGCCATCGGGTTGGCGCCGGCGGCGACGTTGCGCAGACCCTCGCGCACGAGCGCCTGGGCCAGCACGGTCGCCGTGGTCGTACCGTCGCCGGCGACGTCGTCCGTCTTCTTGGCGACTTCCTTGACCAGCTCGGCGCCGATCTTCTCGTACGGGTCCTCGAGCTCGATCTCCTTGGCGATGGAAACACCATCGTTGGTGATCGTGGGGGCGCCCCACTTCTTCTCGAGGACGACGTTACGGCCCTTGGGGCCGAGGGTGACCTTGACGGCGTCAGCGAGCTGGTTCATCCCGCGCTCGAGACCGCGCCGTGCCTCCTCGTTGAACGCGATGATCTTGGCCATGTGAAGTGGTCCTCCCGGACGGGGTGGATTGCTCCGGATCGTGCCCGCGCCCGCGACGGACGGCCTGCAAGCCTTGTGGTTCCTTGCCCCACAGGCCCGCGGGCCTCGCTGACCCGATCCAAGTTCTGTCACTCTCACTGGGAGAGTGCTAACGCCAATGATTAGCACTCGACCACTGCGAGTGCAAGCGCCTCTCACGAAAACGGGGCCGATGGGCGACCTCCACGCGCGCCCTGGAGGGCGGCCCTCGCGCGGCCCCGCACGGGCACGCTCGCGGGCGCGCGCAGGACAAGCGGAGGACGGCCGGAGGTGGCCGGGGACGTACGAGGGGCCCGCATCCCTGTGGGATGCGGGCCCCTCGTATGTGAGTTGCGTCGGTGGTCGTTCGCGCCCGATCAGACGGCGAGTTTGACCATGTCCGCCTGCGGACCCTTCTGGCCCTGCGAGATTTCGAACTCCACTCGCTGACCCTCTTCAAGGGTGCGGTAGCCGTCCATCTGAATCGCGCTGTAGTGCACGAAGACGTCCGCACCACCGTCGACCGCGATGAAGCCGTACCCCTTCTCCGCGTTGAACCACTTGACGGTGCCCTGAGCCATGCCTAACTCCCCTATTACTGGCCCTTGCACAGATCCACACTTCGCGGATCCGGGTCAGACCTCACCCCCCAACGGTTGGGGGTGTGCGCCGGAACGCGTCGACCGCGGCTGAATGTATCTGTCCAACTGCCCTCTGCAACAGGTCAATCGGACGAGAATTCTGGGCATGGCCGATCAATGATATGCGGAGAATGCGCAAGGATTCGGGGCAAGTCGGGCCCCGCAAATGCCATAAAATGCCCAAAAAGGCGAGCCAGTTTGGCTACTTCTTGTCGGCCCGCGAACGCTCACTCATATGCGTCCGGCATGAAACCAACATCCAAATTGGAGCGGCTTCCCCAACTCTAGCGCGCTCAACCCTACAGAATTGCCCCCTCCGTTTGTCTTACGGAGGGGGCAATTATGTGAACGCACTGTGTTCGGCATTACCGAGGGTAACGATCAGCCTCCGGCGACGGCCGGAATGATCGAGACGCCCACACCGTCCGGAGTCGCCGTCTCCAGGCCCTGCTCGAAGCGAACGTCGTCGTCGTTGACGTACACGTTGACGAAGCGGCGCAGCTTGCCCTGGTCGTCCAGGACGCGCGCGGCGATGCCCGTGTGGTTCTTCTCCAGGTCGCTGATGACCTCGGCGAGGGTCGTGCCCTCGGCCGTCACCTCGGCGGCGCCACCGGTGTAGGTGCGCAGGATGGTGGGGATGCGGACGTTGACGCTCATGATGCGAGGCCAGCCTCTCGGAAGGAGTCGAGGTTCGGGCGGATGGTCGCGGTCAGCCCGGTGTCCGAGGCCACCGCGTCCAGGGTCTTGAGGCCGTCGCCGGTGTTCAGCACGACCGTGGTGAGGGTCGGGTCGAGGAGACCGTTCTCGATCAGCTTGCGGGTGACGCCGACGGTCACGCCGCCGGCCGTCTCCGCGAAGATGCCCTCGGTGCGCGCGAGCAGCTTGATCGCGTCGACGATCTGCTCGTCGTTCACGTCCTCCACGGCACCGCCGGTGCGCCGCGCGATGTCGAGCACGTACGGCCCGTCCGCGGGGTTGCCGATGGCGAGCGACTTGGCGATGGTGTCCGGCTTCTGCGGCCGTACGACGTCGTGGCCGGCCTTGTAGGCGACGGACACCGGGGAGCAGCCCTCGGCCTGGGCGCCGAAGATCTTGTAGGGCCTGTCCTCGACGAGCCCGAGCTTGATCAGCTCCTGCAGGCCCTTGTCGATCTTCGTGAGCTGGGAGCCGGAGGCGATCGGCACGACGAGCTGGTCGGGGAGCTTCCAGCCGAGCTGCTCGCAGATCTCGTACGCCAGGGTCTTGGAGCCCTCGGCGTAGTAGGGCCGCAGGTTGACGTTGACGAAGCCCCAGCCCTCGCCGGCCGGGTCGCCGATCAGCTCGGAGCAGAAGCGGTTCACGTCGTCGTAGTTGCCCTGGATGCCGACGAGCTCGCCGCCGTAGACCGCGGCCATGACGACCTTGCCCTGCTCCAGGTCGTGCGGGATGAACACGCAGGAACGGAAGCCGGCGCGGGCCGCCGCGGCGCCCACGGCGCCGGCGAGGTTGCCCGTGGAGGAGCAGGAGAGGGTGGTGAAGCCGAAGACGCGGGCCGCTTCGATGGCCTGGGCGACGACGCGGTCCTTGAAGGAGTGCGTCGGGTTGCCGGAGTCGTCCTTGACGAAGAGCTTTCCGGCGTCGACACCGAGCTCACGGGCCAGGTTGTCGGCCTGCACGAGCTTGGTCCAGCCGGGGTTGATGTTGGGCTTGTCCGCCACGTCCGCGGGGACGGGCAGCAGCGGCGCGTAGCGCCAGATGTTCGCGGGTCCCGCTTCGATGCGCTTGCGGAGTTCTTCGGTCTCGTAGGCCGAGAAGTCGTAGGCGATCTCCAGCGGGCCGAAACACTCCTCGCAGGCGAAGACCGGGCCGAGCGGGACGCGGTGCCCGCATTCGCGGCAGGAGAGCGCCGCGGCCGGGCCGAGGTCCACCGCTTCGGCGGAGTTCGTGGTACTTGCAACTGTCTGCGCAGCCATGGAGGCGAGGCCCTTTCCTCATCTTCCTCACGACGCACTTCGCCGTGAGACGGATTTGGCACCTTCCCGAGCCGGGAGCCTCGCGACGCGATCGACATCGATCGGTACGAGACCGGCTGGAGGGTTGCCGGGGCTTCATCGGGCCGTATCCCTCTGCCCCTCTGGATGAGCGGTATTTGATTGTTGAACTGTTGAACGCGATACGTACCGACGATCCAGGACATGCGATGGTCATCCGCGTTGTTCAAGACTGTAACCGAAGGCCAGGACAGTTGAGATAGTCGTCCGAACCGCGAGACGACGGCAATCGATCTGCCGCTGGCCGCAGCGGGCACGCCGATGAGAGCGTGTGATCAGACAGTGAGGAGCCGCAGACCGTGCTGAAGGACGTCGAAAGCTGGCTGAGCACACGCTCCTGGTCCGTGACCGACCGCCCGCTCCACAAGATCATGGCCGCGAAACGCATCACGGGATCGACGGTCAGTGTCGTGCTGCCCGCGCTCAACGAGGAGGAGACGGTCGGCGAGATCGTCGCGATCATCCGCCACGACCTGATGCAGCAGGTGCCCCTCGTCGACGAGATCGTCGTCGTCGACTCCGGCTCGACCGACCGCACCTCCGCGGTCGCCGCCGCCGCGGGCGCGAGGGTCGTGCACCGCGACGACATCCTCCCGCGGATCCCGGCCGTGCCCGGCAAGGGCGAGGTGCTGTGGCGGTCGCTCCTCGTCACGAGCGGGGACATCGTCTGTTTCATCGACGCGGACCTCAAGGAGTTCTCGTCCGACTTCGTCTCCGGGATCGTGGGCCCGCTACTCACCGATCCCGGCGTCGACCTGGTCAAGGCCATGTACGACCGCCCGCTGGGCGGCGCCTCGGGACAGGGCGGCCGGGTCACCGAGCTGATGGCCCGCCCCCTGCTGAACATGCACTGGCCGCAGCTCGCGGGCTTCGTCCAGCCGCTCGGCGGCGAGTACGCGGCACGCCGCTCGCTGCTCGAACAGCTCCCCTTCCCCGTCGGCTACGGCGTCGAACTCGGCATGCTGGTCGACGCCCTGCACCTGGTGGGCCTGGACGCCCTCGCCCAGGTGGACGTCGGGGTGCGCAAGCACCGCCACCAGGACGGCCAGGCACTCGGCCGCATGGCCGCCGCGATCTACCGCACCGCGCAGCTCCGGCTGGCCCGCGGTCACCTGATCCGCCCCGCCCTCACCCAGTTCGAGCGTGGCCGGGACGGTTTCCAGCCGCGCACGTACTCGGTGGACACCGAGGAAAGGCCGCCGATGAGCGAAATCTCCGAGTACCAGCGGCGCAGGGCCGCGTAGACCGGCCCTGACGGCCGCGATCACATACGGCCGAAGGGGCGCGTTTGAGCGTTTCGACACGGGGCTAGGTTTCGAGGCATGGCTTCAACGCATGGTGCCCACAGGATTCTGGTCGCCTCCAACCGCGGCCCGGTCACCTACGAGGTACGGGAGGACGACTCGCTGCACGCCAGACGCGGCGGCGGCGGCCTCGTCTCGGGACTCTCGGCGATCGGGCCGGACGCGGGCGCCCTGTGGGTGTGCTCGGCCCTCGGCGACGGCGACCGGGAGGCGGTCCGGCGCGGGGTCGGCGAGGACGGCGTACGGATGCTGGCCATCGACGCCGAGGTCCACGCCGACGCGTACAACGGCATCGCCAACTCCGTGCTGTGGTTCGTCCACCACCTGCTCTACCAGACCCCGCTGGAGCCGGTCTTCGACGCGGAGTTCCGGCGCCAGTGGGAGTCGTACCGGACCTACAACCGGGCCTTCGCCGAGGCGCTGGCCGAGGAGGCGGCCGAGGGCGCGGCCGTACTGGTCCAGGACTACCACCTGTGCCTCGTGCCCGGGATGCTCCGCGAACTGCGCCCCGACCTGCGCATCGGCCACTTCTCCCACACCCCGTGGGCGCCCGAGGACTACTTCCGGATGCTCCCCGACGACATCCGCGCGGAACTGCTGGACGGCATGCTCGGCGCTGACCGCGTGGCGTTCCTGACCCGGCGGTGGGCGACGGCCTTCACGCGCTGCGTGGAGACGGCCGCCCCGGAGCGGTACCGGGTGGCCTCGTCCCCGGAGGACCGGCCGGAGATCGAGCACCTCGACGGCTCCCCGCCCGGTCGGACCCTCGTCGGTGTGCACGGCCTCGGCGCGGACGCCGAGTTCCTGCGCGAGCGCTCGCACCGGGCGGACGTCGAGGAACGGATGGCCGCGCTGCGCGAGGAGATCGGCGCCGGCCGCAGGACGATCGTGCGCGTCGACCGGACCGAGCTGTCCAAGAACATCGTGCGGGGGCTGCTGGCGTACCGGCAGCTGCTCGACGACCACCCCGAGTGGCGCGAGCGGGTCGTCCACGTGGCGTTCGCCTACCCCTCGCGGCAGGACCTCGCGGTCTACCGGGACTACACGGCCGAGGTGCAGCGCGTCGCCGACGAGATCAACTCCCAGTACGGGACGCCCGGTTGGACCCCGGTGGTGCTGCACGTGAAGGACGACTTCGCGCGCTCGCTCGCCGCCTACCGGCTGGCCGACGTCGCCCTCGTCAACCCCATCAGGGACGGCATGAACCTCGTCGCCAAGGAGATCCCGGTCGTCTCCGACGAGGGCTGCGCGCTGGTCCTGTCGCGGGAGGCCGGGGCGTACGAGGAACTGGGTGAGGACGCGATCTCCGTGAACCCGTACGACGTGACCGGGACGGCGCGGGCGCTGCACGAGGCGCTCGGCATGCAGCCGGGCGAACGAGCCGAACGCACCAAGCGCCTGGCCGCCGCGGCCACCGCCCTCCCCCCGGCCCAGTGGTTCCTGGACCAACTCCAGGCACTGGAAACCTGAGCACATTCCGTTTCCCGGCCGGGGAACGTTTCAGCCCCGGCCGGGGAAATTTCAGCCCCTCCGGCGTTTGAGGAGCGGGGTCCGGGGGCGGAGCCCCCGGGTACGGGACGGGTAGGGGCGGAGGGGGCGAAACCAGCTTGCGGCCCGCCCGCCCGCTCAGGCGAGTTCGGCCGCGAGGGCCGCGAGGAGGCGGACGACTCCCGGCGGCCCGTCGACCACCAGGTCGGCACGGTCGGCGAGTTCGGCGACCTCGGAGCTGCCGCTGCACACCAGAAGGCCGGCGATCCCGTCGGAGCGGAGCTTGTCGACGGCGGCGAAGGCGGGCAGGTCACCCAGGTCGTCACCCGCGTACAGAACAGCCTCCGCACCGATCTCCCGGACGTACTCCATGAGGGCGACGCCCTTGTCCATCCCGGGCGGACGCAGCTCCAGGACCATGCGCCCCGGCTCGACGATCAGCCCGTGCCGGGCGGCCAGTTCACCCAGCGGCTCCCGGAGCGCCTCGAACGCGGCCTGAGGATCGGCGGCACGCCGCGTGTGCACCGCGACGGCACGGCCCTTCTCCTCGATCCAGGTGCCCTGCCAGGCGCCGATACCGTCGAGGAACCCCGGCAGTTCGGCGCGGACGGCGGCCACGCCGGGATGCGGGGCGGGGGCGGTGACCGTGCCGCTCACCGCGTCCCAGCGCTCGGCGCCGTAGTGGCCGAGGACGACCAGGTGCTCCAGTCCGGCCACGCCCGCGAAGCCGCCGTGGCGCACGGCCACACCGGCGGGGCGGCCGGTGACCACGGCGACGGAGGCGACCTTGGGGGCGAGCGCGGCGAGTGCGGGGACCGCGTCGGGGTGCGCGCGGGCCCGGTCGGGGTCGGGGACGATGGGGGCGAGGGTTCCGTCGAAGTCGAGTGCGACGACGGTGCGGGTGGGGCGCGTGAGGATCGCTTCCAGAGCGTCGCGTCCGGCGGGGGTCACCGGGGCCGGCAAGGAGTCCTTGGATTCGGGGTGGCTGCCCATGGGGCGACCCTATCCGGGCGGGGGCGACCGCACCGTTCCTATGGATGAGCGGAAGTGAGTCCTGCTGCCCGGACTCGTGCTCGATCAGGCCGGATGCCCCGGTCACCCGGGTCGGGCCGGATGCCCCCGCCTCACCGCTCGTCCCGGCGGGCCTCCCGGACCCGGCGCAGTCTGTTCACCGTGACGGGGTCGTGCGCGAGGGCGCGCGGGTCGTTCAGCAGCGCGTTCAGGAGCTGGTAGTAACGGACCGGGGCCAGGCCCAGCTGCTCGCGTATGGCGCGCTCCTTGGCGCCGGGACCGGGGAAGCCGCGGCGCTCCAGGGCGAGAATGCTCCGTTCGCGCGTGGGCAGCTCTTCCATGGACAGCACGGTAGTCCCCGGCACCGACAAGCGCCGGGGCCGGGGCCGCCGTGCCGCCGCGCCCGGGGTGCGGGTCCCGGAACGTGGAATACGACGTCTCCTATCGCGTGAGTGGACTAGACCTTTCAAGGGGTAAAGGGCGACACTGTCCCCCGTGAGACACGTCATCGCCCTCGATGTGGGCGGCACCGGGATGAAGGCCGCCCTCGTCGGGGTGGACACCGAGCCCTCCCCGGACCGCCCCGACGCGCCGCGGCCGGGGACCCCCGGGCACCCCGCGCTGCTGCACCAGGCCCGCCGGGCGACCGGCCGCGAACGCGGGCCCGACGCCGTCGTCGAGGAGATCCTCGACTTCGCCGCCGAACTGCGCGCCCACGGCGAGGAGCACTTCGGCGAGAGCGCCCTGGCCGCGGGCGTCGCCGTCCCCGGCATCGTCGACGCCGCCGAGGGCATCGCGGTCTACGCCGCCAACCTCGGCTGGCGCGACGTCCCGCTGCGCCGGCTGCTCGGCGAACGGCTCGGCGGCGTGCCCGTCGCGCTCGGGCACGACGTGCGCACCGGCGGGCTCGCGGAGGGCCGGATCGGCGCCGGGCGGGGAGCGGACCGCTTCCTGTTCGTCCCGCTGGGCACCGGCATCGCGGGCGCCATCGGCATCAACGGCGTCGTCGAGGAGGGCGCGCACGGCTTCGCGGGCGAGATCGGCCACATCGTCGTACGGCCCGGCGGAGCTCCGTGCCCGTGCGGGCAGCGCGGCTGCCTGGAACGGTTCGCCTCCGCGGCGGCCGTCAGCCAGGCCTGGGCCGAGGCGTCGGGCGACCCCGGGGCGGACGCGGCGGACTGCGCCAAGGCCGTCGAATCGGGCGACCCGAGGGCGCGGGCCGTCTGGCAGGAGGCCGTCGACGCGCTCGCCGACGGCCTGGTCACCGCGCTCACCCTCCTGGACCCGCGCACGCTGATCATCGGTGGCGGGCTCGCCGAGGCGGGGGAAACCTTGTTCACACCACTGCGGGCCGCGGTCGAGCGACGTGTCACGTTCCAGAAGCTGCCGTCCATCGTCCCCGCGGCCCTCGGGGACACCGCCGGATGCCTCGGTGCCGGGCTCCTCGCCCGGGACCTCCTGAACACCATTCCTACGACTCCCCGGAGGTAACCACCCGATGGCCCCTAGCAAGGTTCTCGCCGGCGCCCGGGTGGTACTGCCCACCGGGATCGTGCACGACGGCCGCGTGATCATCGACGGTGCGCGGATCGCCGGCGCGGGTGCCCCCGAGACGCGACCCGCCGGAGTTCTCGGGGGAGCCCCCGCGGACACGCCCGTGACCGACCTGTCCGGCCACTGGGTGGTCCCCGGCTTCGTCGACATCCACAACCACGGCGGCGGCGGCGCGTCCTTCACCTCGGGAACGGTCGAGGACGTCCTGCGGGGCATCCACACCCACCGTCTGCACGGCACCACGACCGTCGTCGCCTCGACCGTCACCGGTGACATGCACGGCCTCGCCGAACGCGCCGGGATGCTCTCCGAACTGGCCGAACAGGGCGATATCGCGGGCATCCACTTCGAGGGCCCGTTCATCTCGCCGTGCCGCAAGGGCGCGCACTCCGAGGAACTGCTGCGCGACCCGGACCCGGCCGATGTCCGCAAGCTCCTCGACGCGGCGCGCGGCAGGGCCAGCATGGTCACGCTCGCCCCCGAACTGCCGGGCGGACTCGACTCCGTACGGCTTCTCGCCGAACACGGGGTGATCGCCGCGATCGGGCACACCGACGCGACGTACGAGCAGACGAAGGCGGCCATCGACGCGGGCGCGACCGTGGCGACGCACCTGTTCAACGCGATGCCGGCACTCGGGCACCGCGCGCCGGGCCCGATCGCCGCCCTCCTCGAGGACGGGCGGATCACCGTCGAGCTGATCAACGACGGCACGCATCTGCACCCCGCCTCGCTGGAGCTGGCGTTCCATCACGCGGGCCCCGGCCGGGTCGCGTTCATCACCGACGCGATGGACGCGGCGGGCTTCGGCGACGGCCGCTACATGCTCGGCCCGCTGGAGGTCGAGGTCGCGGACGGGGTGGCCCGCCTGGTGGAGGGCGGTTCGATCGCGGGCTCCACGCTCACCCTCGACCGTGCCTTCCAGCGCGCCGTCACGATCGACAGGCTGCCGGTCGAGGACGTCGTGGCGGCCATCTCCGCCAACCCCGCCCGTCTGCTCGGCGCGTACGACCGGGTGGGCTCCCTGGAGCCGGGCAAGGACGCGGACCTCGTGGTTCTCGACGCCGACTTCGCGCTCAAGGGCGTGATGCGCGGTGGAGAATGGGTGGTCGATCCACAACTGGGCTGATTCACACCTTTGTTGCTTGCGGCGGTTGGCCTGGGGGGACTGGGCCGACCGCCGTTGTGTTTGGCATGATCGAGCCTCCGGAACCACCGGCGGGCGTCCGACCGGCGCCCATGTCACAGAACTCTTCGGGGGAGGTCGGCCCAGGTGATCCTCACGGTCACACTGAACACCGCTCTCGACATCACCTATCGCGTGCGGGCGTTGCGCCCGCACAGCTCGCACCGGGTGAGCGAGGTGACCGAACGCCCGGGCGGCAAGGGCCTGAACGTGGGGCGGGTGCTCGCCGCGCTCGGACACGAGGTGACGGTCACCGGTTTCACGGGCGGCGCGACCGGCCGCACCGTACGGGACCAACTGGCCGAGTCGGCCGGGGTGGTGGACGCGCTCGTCCCGGTGCGGGGTTCGACGCGCCGCACGATAGCCGTGGTCGACACGACGACCGGTGACACGACTCAGCTCAACGAACCGGGACCGGCGATAACACCCGCCGAGTGGTCGGCCTTCCAGGAGACGTACGAGCATCTGCTGCGCTCCGCCTCCGCGGTGGCCCTGTGCGGCAGCCTGCCTCCGGGCGTCCCGGTCGGCGCCTACGCCCAGTTGGTCCGCACCGCACGCGCCTCGGCCGTCCCGGTGCTCCTGGACACCAGCGGCGAGCCCCTGCGCCGGGGAGTCGCCGCCCGCCCCGACATCGTCAAGCCGAACGCCGAGGAACTGGCCGAACTCACCGGCTCCCACGAGCCGCTGCAGGCCACCCGCAACGCCCGGCGGCGCGGCGCGCACGCGGTGGTCGCCTCCCTCGGCGCGGACGGGCTGCTCGCCCACACCCCCGAGGGCCACTGGCGGGCCACCCCGCCCGTACGGGCGCACGGCAATCCGACCGGCGCGGGCGACTCGGCCGTCGCGGGCCTGCTGTCGGGCCTGGTGGAGAAACTCGACTGGCCGGCCCGTCTCGCCCGCGCGGTCGCGCTGTCGACGGCGACCGTGGCGGCACCCGTGGCGGGCGAGTTCGACCGGGCCCTGTACGAGAGCCTGCTGGGCCGGGTGACCGTGACCGCGGAGTCCGCCGCGGCATAGCCCCCTTGGCCCCTTCAGCCACCCGGGGGAGGCTAGCGCTCGACCTTCCCCTTCTTCAGCGAGAACTGGTCGAGCAGCACGTTGCAGCTGTCGCCGTCCCCGCAGGACAGGGTGATCGTGTTGGTGCCCTTGTTGAGGGTGGGCCACGCGTAGGTCGTCGTCCAGCCCTTGGCGAAGTCGCCCTCGGCGGCGTGCGCGTAGTTCTTCATGCTCAGCTTGGAACCGAAGGGCTTGCCGTTGACCGTGAGCGTCATCGACGCGTCCTGGCCGGGCACGCTGTAGCGCGCGAACACGGTGTAGACGCCGTCCTCGGGGATGCCGTTGAACGTCCAGGTCACCGAGGCGCCCGGATTGTTCAGGCCGGCCACGTAGACCCCGCCGTCGGACTGGGCGCCCTGGACGTCGGAGGCCGTCGTCACGCCGGTGCTGCCCAGGTTCAGCGCCTTCGCGTCGGCCTTGGGGAGCTCCGCGGGCTTGTCGGACCCCTTCGTCTCCCCATCGGTCGGGGACGCGCTCTGGGCGGTCGAGGGGGTCGGGTCGGCCTGGTTGCCGCCCTTGTCGTCGTCCCCGCCGCCCATCATGGCGATGCTGATGCCGATCACGACGGCGGCGACCACGGCGATCGCGCCGATGAGGAGGCCCTTGGTGTTCGGGCCGCGGCCGCGGCCGCCGTCACCGTGACCGGGCATCGGCGTCCGCGCCGTCTGCGCACCGCCGGGAACGGTCTCGGGAGCCCCGTAGTGGGCGTTCGGCTGGCCGTAGCCACCCTGCTGCGGCACCTGGCCGTACGGGGCGGTGGGGGCCTGCTGGCCGTAGGTGCCCTGAGCGGTCTGCTGGCCGTACTTGCGCTCGCCGACCGCCCGCACCCGGTTGACCGAGCCCGGGTAGCCGTAGCCACCGCCTCCAGAGGGCGGCGTGGCTCCGTTGGCCTGACCGTCGGCGTAGAGATAGCCGAACGGGTCGTCCTCCTCGGGCGTGCTCGCGCCGTTGTTGCCGGGCGTCATCCCTTGGTCTCCTCAGCGGGTGCGGTTCTGATGCGGTACACGAATGAATGGCGAGCCTACCCGGTTTCCCTGGGCCGGACGGGAGGCCTTCACCGCATCGATGCACTGGCCTGTGTCTTACCCCGCGCGCCTGTGCTGTTTGGGACGAGAACGTTTCTCGACGTACATCCGTTCGTCAGCCGATTTCAACACCTCGTCCGCCGTCATTCCGCAGTGGGCCCACCCGATGCCGAAGCTGGCGCCCACGCGGACGGCCCGTCCATCGACCCTGATGGGAGGAATGATCGCGTTCCTCAGGCGTACGGCGAGGTCCTGGGCGTCCGCGCGGCCGAGGCCGTCGGCGAGCACCACGAACTCGTCGCCGCCGAGCCTCGCCACCGTGTCGCCGTCCCGGACCCCGTGGGTGAGGCGGCGGGCGACCTCGATGAGAACCTCGTCACCCGCGTTGTGCCCGAACCGGTCGTTGATCGACTTGAAACCGTCGAGGTCGCAGAAGAGCACCGCGAGCCCCTTGGTGCCGTCGTCCGTCTCGCCCTCGGGCGCGATGGTGTGCACATGGTGGTCGAAGGCCTCGAACGCCTCGGCGCCGGCCCGGAAGTCGAAGCCGTGCCCGTTCCCGTCGTAGGCGGGGTGGCCGTTGTCGTCGTACTCGCCGGACAGCGGGTCCGTGAAATCCCCGTGACCGTACGCCGCGTCCAGCGAGGCGACCGCGCCGGGCGGCAGGGACGCCGGGCGCCGGCAGAGGCGGGCGCCGAGCCGGGAGCGCAGCTCGGCGGAGTTGGGCAGGCCGGTGAGGGCGTCGTGCGAGGCGCGGTGCGCGAGCTGGAGCTCACGGCGCTTGCGGTCCTCTATGTCCTCGACGTGGGTGAGCAGGAAGCGGGGGCCGTCGGCCGCGTCCGCGACGACGGAGTTGCGCAGATGGACCCAGACGTAGGTGCCGTCGCGGCGCCCCAGCCGCAGCTCGGCCCGGCCGCCCTCGGCGGAGGTCCGCAGCAGGGTGCCGATGTCCTCGGGGTGCACGAGGTCGGAGAAGGAGTAGCGGCGCATCGCGGAGGCGGGCCGGCCCAGCAGCCGGCACAGGGCGTCGTTGGTGCGCAGGATGCGGCCGTGCTGGTCGCCGCCCATCTCGGCGATCGCCATGCCGGAGGGGGCGTACTCGAAGGCCTGGCGGAAGGATTCCTCACTGGCGCGCAGAGCCTGCTGCTCACGTTCCAGGCGGACCAGGGCGCGCTGCATATTCGCGCGTAGACGTGCGTTGCTGATAGCGATGGCGGCCTGGAAGGCGTACATCTGAAGGGCTTCGCGGCCCCAGGCGCCCGGCTTGCGGCCGTTGCGCGGCCGGTCCACCGACAGCACGCCGATCAGCTCGCCGTGGCCGCCACCACTGCTGCCGCTGCCGCTGACGTTCGGGGTGTACAACGGCGCGAAGAGACGGTCGGAGGGATGCCACTCGTCCTCGAAGCGGGGAGCGGGACCGTCGGTGTACCACTGCGGTACGTCGTCCTCGTCGAGGACCCAGCCCTCGGTGTGCGGTATGTACCGCAGGTCGCCCCAGGCCTCGCCCATGGTGAGCCGGCGCTCCCAGGACTCGCGGGAGCCGACGCGGCCGGTGATGAGGGCTTCGGCCGCGGGGTTTCCGGCGAGAGCGGCGACGACGAGGTCGCCGTCGGGGCGTACGAGGTTGACACAGGCCAGCTCGTAGCCGAGCCCGGTGACCACGCCGTCGGCGACGGTCTGCAGCGTGTCCGCCAGGCTGCGGGCGGTGTTCATGTCCGCCATCACCTGGTGCAGCTGCCGCAGGGTCGCAAGACGGACGTAGGGCTCCGACTCGGTCTCCATTCGCCCTCCCCTCGAGACCTCGCAGCAACTCCAGGGTTCACTCGGCGTACTGGGTGCTCTTTCGGTTCCGTGCTGACTGCCCGGCGCTTCCCCGCGAACCCCTTCACGCCGTACTGCTTGGTAGCTTCCCGCTCAACGCCTCAGCCACTGAATCACAGCGCGCTCCCCACTCGGTACACAGGGTCAACAAAATATGGCTCCTGTGACTCAAGTCACAGCGGAACCTGAGCAATTGAGTGGAGATTCTGCATTTCCGTGTGCGTCTGACGCATGCATTATTGGCCGACTGTGCAAAACCTGTGCACGCCCGGACCTGTGGAACGAGTACGGACGAGAGTACGGCCGTCCCGGCCTCCGCGTTCGCCCGCCCCGCCTTCGCCCCGGCGCCGGGCCCTCTCCGCCCGCTCTCTCGGTCCCCGGACCTAGGTCCCGGTTCGGGCCGAGGTCCGATGCGGCGCCCCCGGCGCGGAGACTAGCGTTTCGGCGTGCTCACGACTCCCCCTGCCCTCGCCACCACCCCGTCCGTGCATGCTGAGGGGGTGAGCAACGACGAGTTCCGCGCCGCCATGACCCGGCTCGCCGCGGGTGTGGTCCTGGTGACCGCGCACGAACCCGCGCTGGCCCCCGACGGGCCGCGCGGCGAGGACATCGGCATGACCGCGACCGCGTTCATGTCCGTCTCCCTGGACCCGCCGCTGGTCCTGGTCAGCCTGCGCGAGGGGTCCCGGATGGACGACCTGCTCGACGAACAGCCGCTGTGGGGCGTCTCCGTGCTCGCGGAGAGCCAACGCCACATCGCCGGCCGCTTCTCCATGAAGGGCCGCATCAGCGACCGGCTCCTCTTCGAGGACATCCCCTACGTCCGCGGCGAGGCCTCCGGGGCGCTTCTGGTGGGCGGCGCCCTGGCCACCCTGGAGTGCAGCACCGAGCAGCGGATCCCCGCGGGCGACCACACCCTCGTCATCGGCCGCGTCCTGACGGCCCGGGTGCCGAGCGCCGACGGCGGGCCCCTGACCTACTTCAAGGGCCGCTACCGGCAGCTCGGCTGAAGCGGCCCGGGCAGGCGGAAAGCCTCGGGGCGGCCCTCAGCCCCAGTCGCGGCCCGTGCGGCCGCGCTTGGTCTCGGAGCGGGCCTTCTTCTCGCGCAGCCGGCGTTCGTTGATGCCCCGGGGGATACGGGTGGCACGGCGCGGTCGGGGCGGCGGCGCGGTGGCCTCGGCGAGAAGGGCGGCCAGGCGCACGGCCGCCGTCTCGCGGTTGCGCCACTGGGAGCGGTGCTCGGAGGACCGGACGCTGACGACCCCGTCGACGAGCCGTCCCGCGAGCTTCTCGAGGGCGCGGTCCTTCCACACGGGCGGCAGCGCCTCGGTGCTCGCGAGGTCGAAGCGGAGCTCGACCTGCGAGTCGCTGGTGTTCACGTGCTGCCCGCCCGGCCCGCCGGAGCGCGAGAAACGCCACATGAGCTCGGCCTCGGGCAGGGAGACGGAGCCGCGGATGACATAGGGACCGGACATGTGTTCATGGTCGCCCGCGCGGCCGGTCCGCGTCACGCGATTTTCGGCGTCTCTCGGGGTGAAGAGGGAAGTCCGGGTAAAAAAGGTAAAGACACACGGAACCTCGGGTACCCCCCTCGGCGTTCATAGGGGTGACGGTAGCTTCGTCCTCAGTACGAAGCCCGTAC
This sequence comes from Streptomyces sp. NBC_00386, assembly GCF_036063235.1. Classification (NCBI taxonomy): domain Bacteria; kingdom Bacillati; phylum Actinomycetota; class Actinomycetes; order Kitasatosporales; family Streptomycetaceae; genus Streptomyces; species Streptomyces sp. NBC_00386. Next base: position 5,282,119 of record NZ_CP107950.1, on the reverse strand, counting down.
GTCACGAGGGAAGGGACTCCCAACAATGGCTGTAAGCCTGTCCAAGGGTGGCAATGTCTCGCTCACCAAGGAGGCTCCGGGCCTGACCGCCGTCACCGTGGGCCTCGGCTGGGATGTCCGCACCACCACGGGCACCGAGTTCGACCTCGACGCCTCGGCCATCGCGGTCAACCCCCAGGGCAAGGTCTACTCGGACGCCCACTTCGTCTTCTTCAACAACAAGCAGACCCCGGACCAGACCATCGTCCACACCGGTGACAACCGGACGGGTGAGGGCGCGGGCGACGACGAGGCGATCAACGTCAACCTGGCGGGCCTCCCCGCCGACGTCGAGAAGATCGTCTTCCCGGTCTCCATCTACGACGCGGAGACCCGCACGCAGAACTTCGGCCAGGTCCGCAACGCCTACATCCGCATCGTGAACCAGGCCGGCGGCGCCGAGATCGCCCGCTACGACCTCTCCGAGGACGCCGCCACCGAGACCGCCATGGTCTTCGGCGAGCTCTACCGCAACGGCGCCGAGTGGAAGTTCCGCGCGGTCGGCCAGGGCTACGCCTCGGGCCTCGCGGGTATCGCGCAGGACTTCGGCGTCAGCGTCTGACAGCCGCGCGCACGCGCACGATGAGCGAAGCCCCCGGACCGCGGTTCACCCGGGGGCTCCTCTCATGGGGCAGCGCCGTCCGAGTCCGGCGGGCGGGACGCCGGGGCGCTCACGGACGTCGGCCTGTCCGGCGGCTCACGGGTGGGCCGGCTTGCCCTTTCCGTACAGCCAGTTCTTCCAGATCCCGCTGAAATCCTTGTCCGGTGCGGCCTTCTCGACGTACGCGGTGAACTCGGCCGTGTCCGCGTTCGCGTGACGACGGGTGGCGGCCCAGCCCTGGACGATGTCGTAGAAGGTGTCGTCGCCCACCAGTTGGCGAATCTTGTGCAGGACCATCGCACCGCGGTAGTAGACGGGCGGGTCGGAGATCTGCGCGGCACCGGGCGGGTCGGCGGGCGGGAAGGCCCAGATCTCACTGCTGTCGACCGGTTCGTAGTAGTCGCCCTTGTAGAGGGCGTCGAAGATCTCCTCGGCCGAGTCGCCGTCGTGGTCCTCCTGCCACAGCCACTCCGCGTAGGTGGCGAAGCCCTCGTTGAGCCACATGTCCCGCCAGGACTTCGGGGTGACCGAGTCGCCGAACCACTGGTGGGCCAGTTCGTGGACCAGGGTTCTGGTGTCCGGTGCGCCGGGGAAGACGGGGCGCGTCTGGGTCTCCAGGGCGTAGCCCGCGTCGTCGGCGCGGTCCACGATCGCCCCGGTGGAGGAGAAGGGGTACGGACCGAAGTTGTACTCCGCCCAGTCCATGATCTCCGGGATCTTCCCCAGCACCTTCTCGCTCGCCTGCTTCTGGGTCGGGTCCACCGCCGTGTAGACCGGCAGCCCGTTCTTCGCCGTCGAGCGGGTGACGTCGTAGCTGCCGATCGCGAGCGTCGCCACATAGCTCGCCATCGGCTCCGCGGTGTGCCAGGCGTAGGTCGTCCGGCCGTCCGTGGTCGACTCGCTCGTCAACTCGCCGTTGGAGACGGCCTGGAGGCCCTTCGGGACGGTGATCCTGACGTCGTACGACGCCTTGTCGGAGGGGTGGTGGTCGCCGGGGAACCAGGCCATCGACCCCGTGGGCTCCCCGAGGGCGAGGGCGCCGTCGGCCGTGCGCAGCCAGCCCTCCTTGGAGGAGTCGGCGTCGGTGATCGTCCGGGGGATCCCGGAGTAGCGGACCGTCGTGCTGAACGTCTCCCCCTTGTCGAGGTCGTCGTGCGGACGCACGGTCAGCTCCTGGCCCGCCCGGCTCCAGCGGGCGCCGCGGCCCTCGACGGTGACGTCGGAGACATCCAGCCCCAGCAGGTCGAGACGGAAGGCGCTGAGGTCCTCCAGGGCCCGCGCGGTGATCTCGGCGGTCCCCGTCAGCCGCTTGTCCCGGGGGTCGTAGGACAGGGTGAGTCCGTAGTGCGCGACGTCGTACCCGCCGTTGCCCATCTTCGGGAAGTACGGGTCGCCGACGCCGGCCGCGCCGGGTTTCCCGTGCACGCCGTCCCCGCCGCAGGCGGTGAGCCCGGCGACGAGCGCGAGAGCCAGGGCAAAGGGGACGGTGACGGAAGATCGGGGCACATCCGCGATCCTAGGCGGCCGCTCCGCCACCTGCGGGGCGGCCGTCGTATCCCGCGGTCCGACCTCCCCGGTCCGGCCGGAAATCGCTGCCCCGGTGCCCTCGGCCCGGCCGGAAACCGCGACTCCTGGCGCCCCGGCCCGGGCGGAAACCGCAGCCCCCGGTGCCCCCGGCCCGGGCGCAAACCGTGGCTCCCACCCGACCGGGAAGCGGGCGCCGCCCGGCGTGACACCATCACCTCGTGCTCGACATCGGCTACGCCCTCTCCAACCGCTTCCCCGACCCCCCGCAGACCGACTACCGCCGGGCGGACGTCCACGCGCTGCGGCACGACCTGTTCTGCGGGGACGTGTACCTCGCCGACACCAAGACGGACCGGGAGGTGTCCACGGGCTGGGGCTGGGTGCCGGTGCTCGACTTCGCGTGGGCGCTGTGCGACATCGTGGAGCAGCTCGACCGCGACCCGCTGGGCAGCCGGGCCTCCCGCCCCCAGCAGGCGGAACTGGACTTCACCGAGTCGACCGACCGCATGCTCTTCGAGCGCCGCTTCGGCTGGGTGGACATCGAGGCCGACTGGATGCCGGGCGACGAGGAGCCGCTGACCTTCTCGCACACCGAGTTCCGCCGCGAGGCCCGTGACTTCCTGCACGACCTGCTCGCGGACCTCACCGACCTGCACGAGGACCTCGCCGAGAACCCGGCGATCTGGACCCTCCAGGCCCGCTTCCCCCGCGTCTCCTAGAACCCGGACAGCCGGCGGGTCTCAGGCCCCCTCCGCGCCGCCGTCCACCCGCACCCCCAGGGCTGCCGCCAGCACCGGTGCCAGGTCCAGGAGCTGGTGGGTGCTGATGACCGCACCCGCGAGCCGGTCCACGCCCCGCGCGATGTCCAGCTCCGCCGCCGCGCGCAGGTCCACGTCCACGAGGGTGGCCTCGGTGAGGTCCGCTCCCTTCAGGACGCAGTCCACGAACTCCACCCGCTCCAGGCGGGCGCCCCCGAAGTCCGGCTCGACCAGGACGCAGCCCTCGAAGACGACGTCCTTGAGTCTCGCCTTGCGCAGATTCAGATAGTCGATCTTCCCGCCGCGCACGACCACCCGCTCCAGGACGGAGCCGTACAACTGCGCCCCGCCGAGGCGGGCGTCGATCAGCTCGACATCGCGCAGCGTCGACTCGGCGAGATCGGTGCCCACGCCCCGGATGCCCGTGAGGACCGAGTCCAGCACGCGCGCGTGGTGCAGCCGTGTCTCGTCCAGCGCGCAGCCCGTCAGCGCGCAGTCCATGAAGCGGGCTCCCCCGCCGTCCTGTCCGGCGAAGTCCGCCTCCCGGAACTCCAGCCCGTCGTAGTCGCCGTCCGGCTCCAGCTCCGCCCCGTCGTACGGCTCCAGCGCGGGCAGCCGCAGCTCCGGCCGCCGTGCCGCCCTCAGGCCTGATCCCGGTGCCTTCGCACCCGTCCCGCCGCGTCCGCCCGCCACTCTCCTCGCCATGCCCCCATCCTGCCCGCCGCCACTGACAACGGGCGCCGGCCCGCGCGGACGCCCGCCTGCCACATCACGCCGACCTGCGGAAACGCACGGCATGTCACATCACGGGCCCGCGTCACGTCGTACACACGGAAAGCCTTGTCGTCAGAGCACCGCCGGAAGCGCGAGCGCAGGTCGGCCACCACCGAGCAGACACCGAGCAGAGGAGACCTCCAGCCATGTACCGCATCACCGTCATCGGCGGCGGCTTCGCCGGACTCACCGCCGCCATCACCGCCGCCGAGGCGGGCGCCGAGGTCACCGTGTACGAGGCTCACCACACGCTCGGCGGGCGGGCCCGGACCGCCGAGGGGCCGTACCGGACGAACGAGGGACCGCACGCCCTCTACAGCGCGGGCCCGCACTGGACCTGGCTCCACCAGCGGGACCTGATCGGAGCGCTCGCCCCGATCCCGCCCCTGGAGGCGGCCCGGCTGCGCCTGCGGCACCGGGGCGTGCTGCGCCGCACCCCACCGTTCGCGATGCTGAAGCTGCTGCGGCGCTCCTGCCAGCGGGCTCCGGCGGACGTCGACTTCCTGACCTGGGCGAGGAAACAGGCCGGAGAGGAGGGCGCGCGGGCCGCGGCTCACTGTTCGGCGGTCGCCCTCTTCCACCACGATCCCGGTTCGCTGTCGGCGGCGTTCGTGCAGGAGCGGCTGCGCCGGGCCGTGAAGGTGCCGACGGAGGTGCACTGCCCCCGGGGCGGCTGGGCCGGCGTCATCGACCGGATGGCGGGGCGGGCGTGGAACCTCGGCGTGCGGATGGAGACGCTGGCCCGGGTGGACGCCGTCCCCGAGGGCCGGGGCCCGGTCGTCGTCGCCACCTCGCTGGCCTCGGCCCGCCGTCTGCTCAAGGACGACTCGCTGACCTGGCCGAGCGGCCGTACGGCCCTGGTCGACCTGGCGCTGCGGAGCCGCCGCGGGGACGCGTTCGCCGTCTCCGACCTGGACGCGCCGGGCTGGATCGAGCGCTTCACCGCCCGGGACCGCACCCTCGCCCCGGCCGGTGAGCAGCTCCTCCAGGGGCAGTTCCCGATCGCCCCGGGAGAGTCCGGGGCACACGGCGCCGCCCGTGCCGAGCAGCTCCTCGACCTCGCCTTCCAGGGCTGGCGCGAGCGCGTCACCTGGCGGCGTACGAGCGTCGCGAACGGCCGTACGGGCGCGGTCGACCTGCCCGGCACGACCTGGCGGGACCGTCCGCGCATCGACCGGGGCGACGGCGTCTACCTCGTGGGCGACCAGGTCGCGGCTCCCGGGGTGCTCTCGGAGGTGTCCTTCAACAGCGCGATGGAGGCCGTGTCGCTGGCCCTGGGCCTCCGGGAGCGCCTTGACCTCAAGCGAGCTTGAGGTTGAACAGTGGTCAGGGCCTGACCGGTCGATCCCGCCGATTCCGAGGAGCCCCCGATGTACGCGATCCGACTGCACGCCTTCGGTCCCGCCGAGAATCTCGTCCACGAGCGGACGGAGGACCCCGAGCCGGGACCCGGCCAGGTGCGGATCGCCGTGGCCGCCGCGGGCGTCCACCTCCTGGACACCGCCCTGCGCGCGGGCATGCGGGGCGGCCCGGCCCCCGAGCCCGTCCTGCCGACCGTCCCCGGCCGTGAGGTCGCCGGAACCGTCGAGTCCCTCGGCGAGGGCGTCGCCGGGCTCTGGCTCGGCAGACGCGTCGTCGCCCACCTCGGTTTCGCCCCGGGGGGCTACGCCGAGCTGGCGGTCACGGACGTCGAGCGCCTCCACGACATTCCCGGGAATCTCGACTTCGCGCAGGCCGTCGCCATGATCGGGACGGGCCGTACGGCCATGGGGATCGCGCAGTTCGCCGAGTTCGGCCCCTCCTCCGTGGTCGTCGTGCCCGCGGCGGCGGGCGGCGTCGGCACGCTCCTCGTGCAGTACGCGCACCACGCGGGCGCGACCGTGGTCGGCCTCGCGGGCGGCCCCGAGAAGGTGGCGCTGGCCCGCGCGAACGGCGCCGATCCGGCCGTCGACTACACCGATCCCGACTGGCCGGGGAAGGTCCGCGCGCACCTCGGTGGCCGGGCGGCGACCGTCGTGCTCGACGGCGTCGGCGGTGACGTGGCCCGGGAGGCCGTCGGACTGCTCGGCCCCGGTGGCCGGCACCTCGTCTTCGGCTGGTCCGGCGCCGGTCTGCGCGACGGCTCCCCGTACCTCGTGGAAGGGGTGTCCGAGCAGGTGCTCGGCCCCGTGATGATGCGCAGGGCGGGCGGACCCGACCCCGTGCGGACCCTGGAGCTGCGGGCCCTGGCCGAGGCCGCGGCCGGCCGCCTGGTCCCGGCCGTGACCCGTTTCCCCCTCGCCGATGCGGCCGCGGCGCACCGGGCCCTGGAGAGCAGGGCGACGATCGGAAAGGTGGTGCTGGAACCATGACCACGAGCCGGTGGAACGCGCCCCATGAGGCCGAATCGCCCAAAGATGCGACCCATTCCGTTCCATGGTCTTCTGGGCGAATGAGTGTCACCCGGACAGGTGAACCAGAAGCGCCCGTGGGTCCCGACCCCCATCGCTGGTGGGCGCTGGTGATCATCGCGCTCGCCCAGCTCATGGTCGTGCTGGACGCGACGATCGTGAACATCGCCCTTCCGTCCGCGCAGCACGATCTCGGCATATCCGACGGCGACCGGCAGTGGGTCATCACGGCCTACACGCTGGCCTTCGGCGGGCTGCTGCTGCTCGGCGGCCGTGTCGCCGACCTCGTCGGACGCAAACGCACCTTCGTCATCGGACTGATCGGCTTCGCGGTGGCGTCGGGCATCGGCGGCGCGGCGACCACGTCCGGCATGCTGTTCGGCGCCCGCGCCCTCCAGGGCGCCTTCGCCGCCCTGCTCGCGCCCTCGGCGCTGTCCCTGCTGACCACGACCTTCACCGACCCGAAGGAACGCGGAAAGGCGTTCGGCGTCTACGGAGCGCTGGCGGGCTCCGGCGCGGCGATCGGGTTCATCCTGGGCGGCCTGCTGACGGAGTACCTGAACTGGCGCTGGTGTCTGTACGTCAACATCCCCATCGCGGTGATCGCGGTCTTCGGTGCGTTCGGACTGCTGCGCGACCGGCCCGGCCACAAGAACGTCCGGCTGGACGTGCCCGGCGCGGTGCTGGGCTGCGGCGGACTGGTGGCGATCGTGTACGGGGTCAGCGAGGCGGAGTCGCACGGCTGGTCGGCCCCGTTGGTGCTGGGTCTGATCGTGGGCGGGATCGCGCTGCTGGTCGCGTTCGTGTGGTGGCAGAACAGGGCGCCGAGCCCGCTCCTGCCGCTGCACATCGTCAAGGACCGCAACCGCGCCGGCTGCTTCCTGACGATGGGGCTCGCCGTCATCGGCATGTTCGGCGTGTTCCTGTTCATGACCTACTACCTCCAGGTCGTCCTCGGATACTCGCCGGTGAAGACCGGTCTGGCGTTCCTGCCGCTGACCGTCGCGATCATCATCGGTTCGACGCAGATCTCGGCGCGGCTGCTGCCCCGTGTGGCGCCGCGCGTACTGATGGTCCCGGGCATGATCCTCGCGGCCGGCGGCATGCTGTTCTTCACCCAGCTCACCGTCGACTCCGCCTACGCCACCGAGCTGCTGCCGGGGCTGCTCCTGCTGGGTCTCGGCATGGGCCTGACCTTCATGCCGGTCTTCGCCACCGCGACCGCGGGGGTCGCCCCGCAGGACGCGGGCGTCACCTCGGCGACGGTCAACACCTCTCAGCAGGTGGGCGGTTCGATCGGCACGGCGCTGCTGAACACCATCGCCACCACCGCGAGCGCGACCTACATCGCCGCCCATCTCCGCGATCCCTCTCAGAAGGAGCTGATCACCCGGGAGGGCGTCGTCCACGGGTACACCGTGGCCATCTGGTGGGCCGTCGGCATCATGCTGCTGGCCGGCCTGGTCGCGGGGCTCATGGTCACGGCCAAGGCCCCCAAGCACGCGCCGTCGGACGCGGCGGTCGCGGAATCGGTGGGCTGACCCCGGCCCCCGGACGGTGTGGCCCCGGCCGCGGGGAGCCGGCGGCCGGGGCCACACCGGCACCGGGTCAGTGGCGCCCCGCCACCCGGTCGGCGATCCGGGCCAGCCGGGACGACTCCGGGCTGTGGGTGGCCCCTTCACGGCGGTCGGCCGTGCGGTAGGTCGCGTACATGCCGTGGACGCCGATCCAGCGGAAGGGCTCCGGTTCCCACTTGCGGACCTTGTGGCCGACCCAGGGCAGGGCGGTCAGCTCGGTCGCACCCGCCTGGCCGGAGTCCTGCCGCACGAGGTCGCGCAGGGTGCGGGCGGCGAGGTTGGTGGTGGCGACGCCGGAGCCGACGTAGCCGCCGGCCCAGCCGAGGCCCGTCGAGCGGTCCAGGGTGACCGTGGCGCACCAGTCGCGCGGGACTCCCAGAACGCCCGACCAGGCGTGGGAGACCTGGACGCCGGTCAGGGACGGGAAGAGGCGGACGAGGATCTCGTAGAGGGCGTCGATGGTGGAGCGCTGGGTGCGGCCGTCGTTGTCGGTGCGCGAGCCGAAGCGGTACGGGACGCCGCGGCCGCCGAGCGCGATCCGGTCGTCGGCGGTGCGCTGGGCGTACATGTACGCGTGGGCCATGTCGCCGAGCGTCTCGCGGCCCTCCCAGCCGATCTCCGCCCACTGGCCGGCGGTCAGCGGCTCCGTCGCGATCATCGAGGAGTTCATCGGCAGCCAGGTCCGCTTCTGGCCCTTGAGGTTCGCGGTGAAGCCCTCGGTGCAGCGCAGGATGTAGGGGGCGCGGACGGTGCCGTACGGGGTCACCGCGTGCTGCGGGCGGATCTCGGTCACCGGCGTCTGCTCGTGGACGGTGACGCCGAGCGCCTCCACGGCGGCGGCGAGGCCCTTGACCAGCTTCACCGGGTGCAGCCGGGCCCCATGCGGGGTCCAGGCCGAGCCGACCGCGTCCGCGACCCGGATCCGCTCGGCGGTCTCCTTCGCCCCGTACAGCTCGCGGTCCTTCTCGCCGAACGAGAGCTCGTGCGCGTGGAAGGCCTTGAGCCGCGCGAGCTGGGCGGGCGTGTAGGCCACTTCCAGGACACCGCCCTGGTGGATGTCGGCCTCGATGCCTTCTTCGGCGGCCACCCGGACGACCTCGTCCACGGTGTCGTTCATGGCCTGCTGGAGCCGTACGGCCGCCTCCTGGCCGTGCAGCTTCGCGTACCGGTCGCGGCCCGCGATGCCGTTGTAGAGCCAGCCGCCGTTGCGCCCGGAGGCGCCGTAGCCGCAGAACTTCTGCTCCAGGACGGTGACGCGCAGGAAGGGGGCCGCCTTCTTCAGGTAGTACGCGGTCCACAGTCCCGTGTAGCCGCCGCCGACCACGACGACGTCGGCGGTCGCGTCGCCGGGCAGCGGCTCCCGGGGTGCGGGCAGGCCGTCGTCCGCGTACCAGAAGGAGATGCCACCGTTCACGACCCTGCTCGCCGAGCTGCTCATGGCGGGACGCTAACCCCGGGGGGTGTCGGCTGTCTCCTTCGGATTCCGTGCTTTTCCGCGCCCTCTGGTCAGCGGATAACAGGCGAGTCCGATGAGAACGGAGGTGAAATGCCCGAGATCGGTGAAGGTCCGCTCCATCATGAAGGGAATTCCGTACACCGCCAGGACGACCACCAGATACGCGTATCGCCAGGGCGTGGCGATCCGGTAGGTGAGCACGCCGACCACCCCCGCCAGGGCGTAGCTCACCCCGACATCGAGGGTGTCGACCGCGGAGTGCGGTGCCACGCCGTGCTTGATCGCCCAGAGCAGCGCACCCTCGCTGACCAGCGTCGACAGCACGTGCGCGGCCGCGTTGACCGCCAGCCAGCGGGCGGTTCCCAGCCAGCGTTCGGCGGGCGCCTGGAAGACGGTGTAGAGAACGGCGTACGGAATCCAGTGCCCGCCGTCGATCCACATCGCGCTCGCGAACAGCACCCGCACCGGGTTGTTCGACAGCTCGTGGATGTTCGTCGAGCGCTGCCGCAGGAAGTCCTCTTCGAAATCCGGGGACATGTGGTGCAGGGCCACGGTGGTGACGAAGAGAATCGTCAGCCAGATGTACGTGCCCGGCGCCCCGCGCACGTACATCCACACCCTGTGGAAGAACCGTTCACCCCGCATGGCCTGATTCACCCATGCCCGCAGTGTCCCTGACGCGATCGACATTCCGGACGAGCCGACCGGGTCACGGGAGCGCCCGGCACAACGGCGGACCCGGCCCGGGCGGGCGGCGCGGTGACCCCCTACTCTCGGCCCATGATCCGTACCGCTGTCCCCGACGACATCCCCGTCATCCACACCCTGGTCCGTGAACTCGCCGAGTACGAGAAGGCCCTGGAGGAGGCGCGGGCGACGCCGGAGCAGCTGCGCGAGGCACTGTTCGGAAAGAGTCCGGCCGCGTACGCGCACATCGCGGAGGACGACGTGACGGGCGAGCCGGTCGGCTTCTCCCTGTGGTTCCTGAACTTCTCGACCTGGCGCGGTGTCCACGGCGTCTACCTGGAGGACCTGTACGTACGCCCGACGGCGCGCGGCGGCGGCCACGGCAAGGGGCTGCTCACGGAACTCGCGCGGATCTGCGTCGAGCGCGGCTACCAGCGCCTGGAGTGGTCCGTCCTGAACTGGAACCGGCCGGCGATCGACTTCTACGAGTCGCTCGGCGCGCGCCCGCAGGACGAGTGGACGGTGTACCGGCTGACGGACGACGCGCTGGAAACCCTCGGAAAGCGCGGCTGAGACCCCGGACAGCCGCGCGGTCCGCGCCCGGCGGCACCGCCGGGCCCGTTGAACGAACGCGAAGGCCCGGCTCGGACACCGCCCGAGCGGAGGGACACGCGTTCATCGGCCTTCCAGGGCCTGCTCGGCGGATCCTGCCGGGCAGGCTTCTGGTCCCGAGGAGGGCTCAGCGCTTGAGCGTGAAGGTGAAGTCGCCGGAGAGCCTGCCGCTCAGCCGGACCGCCGAAACGAGCTTCCCGTCCGTGATCAGTCTCTCGACCTCGGCCCGTGAGAGACCGCAGCCTTCGGCGATCAGTCGCACCGGCCGGACAGGGATCCGCGCCGCGAAGCGGACCGAGACATCGATCACCTCGCGGTCCAGGTGATCCGATCCGCCGGTGTCGAGGCGCCAGGCGTCCTCCCAGTCGAGTGCTATGCGATTACGGCGCCGCACGGCCGGTTCCTGGAGTAACTCGGCCGCAAGGACGGGGTCGTTGTCGTGCAGCCGGTCCAGCAGCTCGGGCCGTACGGAGCGCACGTTCATCCGCTCCATGACCGTGAGCTTCGTGGTCTCCCCGCAAGCGGTACACAGAGCGAGGAGCCAGACGTCGATGAGCTTGTGGTTCGCGTTGACGCGAAATTTACCGCTCGTCCGGAAGCTGTCGGAGGCGCACACATGGCAGCGACGGCGAACGAGCGGAAGACGGACGGGTTCGACTACCCAGTTTTCGAGCACAGAAGTACACCTGTTTCAGCGAGGAGTCCGCAGCGGAAAGCAGCGCGGCGCACACGCGCGACGAATGAGCACTCGGGAGGTCTCACAGGGGGTGCAACGGCATGTCCCTGACTGGACGACTTGTCTCGACAGCGCGGTGGTGCTGCACAACGGCGCCGGTCTTCGGACATCGCACCACCAGATTCTGCGTATCGATCGGCGTGTCATCACCGGTGGGACGGAGGTGACTTGCGCCGGCCGAGCCGGCGAGTACGACGGACGCTACGGACACACGGGCACCCCGCGCGTCCACGACGGGTTCAACCGCCAGGACGCATCCCGCTGACTTTTCTCCGCCGCGGCTGCGCATCCCGCTTACCCGCCCCGAGCGCCGCCACGGGACCGTCCGTCAGACCCCGCACCCGGCGGACCAGCTGCTCCGCAGTGCGAAAGGGCAGCACCCCGCAGCGCCGGGCGCATCTCACGGGTGAGGCCGATGCGACCGACGCGGCGAAGCCCTGTCGGGGTGAGAGATGCCTCCCGGCGGAGGAAGGGAAGAGAACGGGACCGGGGCGGGAACACCGCATTACATAGTGACGTGTATGTGTGCACACTCCCCGAGAAGCTCGCGGTCCAGACTGCTCCTGGTGATGCCGAGTCATCAACTCGTGCAGAAGGGAACCGAGTTGGGGTTCCGAATCTGGTCGCTATGGGATCCGTCGCAGCTTGAGGCTGACTTCGCGCCGCACGTCGACGCAGTCTCCGAGGAGCTGCTGCTCACCGACTTCACCGACGAGAGCGGTCTGCGCGAGGCCGTCGCGCAGACCGCGCGGCGCCATGGCATCGATACCGTGCTGCACTGCGGACACGGCAGCTCCGTCCTGCCGGTGGTCCGGGAGGCGTGGCGGCTGGGTCTGTCTCCGAACCCTCCGGCGGTGTACGAACGGCTCCAGGCCCGCGAAGGGGACGGCCGGGTCCCCGCGGAGGCTCCCAGGGTGAGCGTCGAGACGCTGACCGTGAACGAGACCCACCACGTCGTGGGGATGACGGCTCAACGCACCACGGGGCCGCCGCACTTCCTCGTGACGGGCCACCTCCATCCGGCGCCGTTGACCGACGACGAACGCAAGATCATCGGGGCGGCGGTCGAGGAGAGGCTGACGGCGAGCGGATACCGTTCCGGTCCGGCCCACACACAGGTGGCGCTGTTGCCCGACGGGCCGCGGATCGTGTCCTGTCGAGCGCACCTGGGCGCCGACCGCATCCCCCTGCTCGTGGAGATAGCGCGCGGGTTCGACCTGGAGGCGGCGGTCTTCACGGGTCTCCAGGGCAACCACCCGGTCGTGCCGAGCTCTTCCCGGTACGCGGAGGTCGGTTTTTTCCTGCTGCCCGAAGGGCGGCTGGAGACGTACACCGGCGTGGAGGACATCGCCGTCACCCCGTGGGTCCGCGGAGCCCGCTTCCCGTACGCCGCCGGTGACCGGATCGCTCCCGTCGGCGACCCGCGCGCCCGGCGCGCCTATGTGGTCGTCGAGGCCGACACACCGGAGCTCACCCGCGAACGGGTCGCCAGGGCACGACGCGATCTTGTCACCTACATCCGGCCGGCCGACCGATGACGAGCGCCGGGTAGGTACGTTCCGCCTCCGGAGCGGGCGAAGGCACGGGGGCAAGGTATGAAGTGGGCATGCCTAGTGCTGTTTTTCCCCGGAATGATCTACCCTCGCGAGGAGTGCGTTCCATCTCATCACTGACGGGGGAGGTCAGGGTGCGGACCGTGACATCTAAACAGGGTGAAGACGACACAAGTCCTCCACCGGAATTCGTCGTCCTGGGATCTCTGGAGGTCCGCAGCGGCAGCACTCTCATACCCGTCACCGGGGATCTGCAAAGACGTGTCCTCGTGGCGCTGCTCCTCGAGGCCGGGCGCGTCGTGCCCGTCTCCCGGCTGGTGATGGCCGCCTGGGACGAGGAACCGCCGGACAGCGCCGAGCACCAGGTACGCAAGACGGTGGCCAAGCTGCGCAGTCGCATTCCGCACGGGCCCGACATCATCGTCACCGACGGACCCGGATACCGCGCGGTGGTCGACACCGGGCAACTCGATCTGCTGCAGCACCAGAAGCTGTTACGGCAGGCCAGGGAATCACTGGACACGGGGGAAGCACAGCAGGCCGCCGCGCAGTTGCGTGAGGCGCTGGCGCTGTGGCGAGGACCTGTGCTGGCCGGTTCCGGCGGCCGTGTGGTCGACGCCGCCTCGACGGCCCTGGAGGAACAACGGCTCACCGCCGCCGAGCAGTTCTACGAACTGTGCATCGACGCGGGCGAGGCCGCCGAGATCACGGGTGAGCTGCGGGTCCTCGTGGACGAGCATCCACTGCGCGAGACGCTGCGCAGCCGGCTGATGCTCGCCCTCTACCACTCCGGGCAACAAGCCGCCGCGCTCGACGAGTTCGCCCGCGTACGCGACCACCTCGCGGACGAACTGGGCATAGACCCCGGCGTGGAGCTGACCGGACTGCACGAACGCATCCTGCGCCAGGACCCGTCGCTCGCCCGTCCGGAACGCTCCGCGTCCCGTGTCCCGCACCAGGTGACCAGGGTCCCGCACGCGCTGCCGTTCGACGTGCCCGACTTCTCGGGCCGCAGCTCCGAGCTGCGGGGGATCTGCGATGCGGCCAGACGCGCCCCGGAGGGGTCACCGACGGTCCTGGCCCTCGACGGCATGGGCGGCGGCGGCAAGACGGCCCTGGCCATCCGCGCCGCCCATCAACTGGCCGAGCAGTATCCGAACGGCAGTCTCTTCATCGACCTGCACGGCTTCACACCGGGCCAGACGCCGCTCAGCGTGTTCCACGCGCAGGGAGACCTTCTCGCCGCCGCCGGCATACCCAGCGATGAGATACCCACGGTGCCGGCGGGACGCGCCACGCGATGGCAGTCCTACATGCGAGGCCGTCGCATGGTGTTGATCCTGGACAACGCCGCCGCCTCCGAGCAGGTGCGGGCGCTGATCCCCGCCTCCTCCGACAGCCTGGTCCTGATCACCAGCCGCCCGCGGCTGACCGGACTGGACGGAGCCGAGTGGCTCTCCGTGGGCGCCCTTCCGGAGCTGGACAGCCACCAGCTCCTGCGTAACACCCTCGGTGCCGAACGCGTCGAGAGAGAGCCGGAGGCGGCCCGTGAGCTGCTGCGGCTGTGCGGAGGGCTCCCGCTGGCGGTCAGGATCGCCGCCGCCCGGCTGGCGAACCGTCCGTACTGGACCGTCCAGCGACTCGTCGAACGGCTGCGCGACCACAGCCGGCGACTGGACGAACTCACCATCGAGGGCAGGGGCGTCGCGGGCGCGCTGCTGCTGTCGTACCAGTCCATGCCCCCGGACCAGCGCACGGCCTTCAGGCTTCTGGGACACCACCCCGGACGCTATCTGGACACCGAGGAAGCCGCCGCGCTGCTGGACACGGATGCCCTGACGGCCGAGGACGTACTGGAAGAACTGGTCGATGTACGGCTGCTGGAGGCCAGGGAACCGGGAGTGTACGCGCTGCACGATCTTGTGCGCAGCTTCGTGCAGCGGGTCGCGCAGGATCAGAGGGAGCCGGAGGACGGGCAGGCGGTGCGGCGACTGCTGGACCACTACCTGAACACGGCGGAAGCCGCGTGCGACACGCTGTTTCCCGGGCGGCGCCGTTTCGGCGAGCGCGGAGAGACAGGCCGGGCGGGCGACGAGTTCGGCCACAAGGACAAGGCGCTCCAGTGGCTCGACCAACACCGCGACAGTCTGCTGGCAGCGGTGGACACCGCGTATCACGGAGGACTGCTGTGGCACGCCGCGCGGCTGCCGCGTGAGCTGGGTTTCCACTCCAGCATCCGCGGCTACGACGCCAGCGCCAACATGGCGCTGGAGAAGGGTGTCAGCGCGTCGCAGCAGCTCGGGGACCGGACTTGGACCCGGCTGAACCTGATGAACCTGGCCATGGGCAAGTGGCGGCTGGGGCAGTTGCGCGACGCGGTCGCCCGGCTGGAGGAAGCCGTCGACCTGTCCCGGCTGATGGAGGACGTGCAGAGCGAGGCGGAGTGCCGGGCCCGGCTGGGACAGGCGTACAACAGCATGGGGGAGCTGGAACGCGCGCTGCGGCTGTGCCAGGAGGCCAACACGTGCGCGCAGGAACTCGGCTTCACCCGGCTCGACGGCTCGTCGTTGAGCACGCTGAGCCTGATCCAGGTACGGCTGGGGAAGTTCGAGGAAGCGGCGGAGTCGGCGGAGCGGGCTGTGGTCATCTTCGACTCGATCAAGGAGATTCAGCTCTCCGTGGACGCGCTGAGCAATCTCTCCCAGGCGATGGAGGGACTGGGCCGCTTCGAGGAGGCGCTCGCCCGGGCCGACGCGGCACTGGAGCGGTGCCAGCGCATCAACATGCCCTCCGTGTTGCCGCTGGTGCTCGCCCGCAGAGCCGACGTGCTGGTGCGCCTGGGTGAGCTGGAGGAGGCGGCGGACAGCGCCGGCCACGCCCTCACCAAGGCCACCAGCAGCACCGACGACATTCACCGTGCCACCGTGCACCTCTCGGTCGGGCGCGTGCTGTACGCGCAGAGGGACCTGGACACCGCGCAGGCTCAGCAGCTTCTGGCCCACGAGATCGCCTGTCGTATGGAGTTGCGCTACGACGAGGCGTGCGCGCTGTGGGGCCTCGCCCGTACCGCCGAGGCCCGGGGACATACGCAGGTGGCCCTGCAGCACCGCTCGGCGGCGGACAACCTGTTCTCCCTCATGAACGTGCCGGAGACCGCACGGTGAGTCCTGCGCGTCGGACGGTTCACGACGCGGGGATCGGGCGGGTGTCCAGAGGGGAACGGGCGGGGAGGACGGACCGGGAGCATCAGCGGAGTCGAAAAGGTCTTCCTTCCCAAAGGAGTTCACTCATGCGCTTCGCCCCTGTCGCCGCCGCCTCCGCCATCGCTCTCGGGACGCTTCTGGGGGCGTTCACGGCCTCCTCCGACGCCGGCGTGCCGACGACGGTCCAGCAGCGCACCGTCGCCTCCGCCTCCTTGACGGACATGGTCGAGCTGGCCGACAACAACGGCAACGGCTGAGCCGGTGGGCCGCAACCAGTGGCTGCGGCCCACCGGTCCAGCCACCAGGAAGAGTCACTGTCGAGAGTCGGCACCGCATCAGGCGGTGGCCTCACGTCCGGTCCGTCCGCGCATCACACGCGTTGATCCGCGTCACGCCGATGAGACCGGACAAGTGCCTTCCGGCGTGAGCTTCGCGATATCCGCGCCGCGATCCCGTTCACGGCAGTGAGGCTTCTGCCCAATCCTTACCGAGGGGGAACACAATGGCCATTCGGGTACTCATCTGTGACCAGCTGCCCGTTATCGCGGACGGTCTCAGAACCCTCCTCGACGCGGTGCCGGGCATCGACGTGATCGGCACGACCCCCAACGGCATGGAAGCCATCGTTCTCGTGCGCACCACGCAGCCCGATGTCGTGGTCACGGATCTGAGCCTCCAGACCATCTCCGGACTTGAGTTGATCCGCAGGCTCGGCAAGGAGGACGAGCCGCCCAACGTCGTCGTGTTCACCGCGTCCGACACCGACAAGACGGTGAGCGACGTACTGCATACCGGCGTGAGCTGCCTGCTCGGAAAGGACGCGAGCCCGCAGGAGCTGATCACCGCGATCCAGGCGGCAGCCGCCGGGCAGACCATGCTCGCGCCGAACATCGCGCAGCGCCTGGTCACCTGGTTCCGTGCGCAGCCGGAACCCCAGGCGACCGTTCTGTGCCCGGAGGTGACCGAACTGACCCCGCGGGAACGGGAAGTGACCCGGATGGTGGCGCAGGGCATGTCCACCGAGGAGGTGGCCCGGGAACTGATCATCGGCGAGGCCACGGTCCGTACCCACCTCTACCGCGTGCGCACCAAGCTCGGGGTCCGCGACCGTGCCGAGCTCGTGTCACTGGCCTACCGGACCGGGCTCATCCACTCGGCCGGACAGTCCACCGGCGACGAGAGGACCGCGTCGCCGGTGGGCCTGCGCGCGAGTTGACCCCTCATGGCCGGCCCGTCGCCACGACCGGAAGCTCCGTACCGGCCGCGGCGCGACGGGCCGTTCGCATGCGCTCGGCGCCGACCGTCCGCCACAGCGCGGCGGGATCGCCGTACCGGACGGACTCGGCCGCGGCCAGCCGGAAGTACCGGTGCAGCCCCAGTTCCGCCGTCATCGCGCGCACCCCGCAGCTCTGCATGCCCGACCGCACCACGTCGCGCGCGGTCTCGGCGGCCATCGCCAGCGCTACGACCGGTGCGGTGCCGACGGCGTCCGGCTCGGAGTCGACCAGCCAGGCCCCCCGGTACACCGCCGCCCTGGTCGCGCGCAACGCCACCATGGCTCGCGCCAACGGGAACGAGACCGCGGGCAGATCACGTAGCCTGGTGCCGAACTGCCGCCGGAAACCGGCGTATTCCACCGCGATCCGGTGCGCGCCGTCGGCGATGCCCAGCAGATAGGCAGCCTGCCGCAGCCGCGCCCGCGCGAGCGGACCGGTGGGCGAGTCGTCCAGGGGCCCGAGCACGTCCGCCGTGGTGACCGGCGTGGCCTCGAACCGGACGGCCGGCGGCCAGGACCCGGCCTCCACGCCGACGCCGGTCGCATCGCGTGACACTGCGACGAGCACCGGCTCGCCGTCTGCCCTGGTGGCCACCAGAAGCGGCCCGGGGCCCGCGTCGTCGACCGTGACCGTGCCGGTCAGCTCCCAGCCGCCCGCTCGCGGGATCGCGGTGGGACCGCTGCCGACCGGCAGCGCTTCCAGTCCGGCCAGTGCCGCGCCTGCCGGACCGCCCGTGTCGGCCGCCATCGCGTCGGCCCGGTAGGAGTTGCCGCATGCCGCGCGGCCGAGCTCCTCGCTGACGAGCACCCCGGCCGTCAGACCGAGGCCGAGACCGCCGGCGGAGGCCGGCCGTTCGAAGTCGGCCGCGCCCAGCGCGTCGAGCACCGCCCGGGTCGGACCGAAGGCTCCGTCGGTCACCGGTGCGCCGTGCAGTCCGGTCCGGGCGGGGACGCCGGCGAGACCCGTGCGCAATGCCCTGCGCAACTGGACGACGAGCGGATCGGGGGTGAGGTCCATGTCAGTGTTCTTCCTGTCCGATGGAGTCGAACGCGGTGGCCATGATCTGGAGCATCACCTCGGAGGTCCCCGCCGACAGCGTGAGCCCCGGCGCCTCCCGGTGGGCGGAGTCGAGGGTCACGGCCGCCCTGGTGCGGTTCGCCCGCTGCTCGGGGCTGGGGATGCCGACGGCCCACGCCGCGATGCTCTGGGCGAGTTCGCTGCTGTGGTACTTGGCGACGGCCGTCGAGACCTGGTCGACCTGGTCCGACGCGAGGCCGGTGAGGACCTCCCAGGCGAGGACGTGGTCGGCCGTCAGCGCGCCGTACCAGCGGCCGATCTGCTCGAGGCGGTCGTCGTGCGGAGAGTCGGGGGCGTCGTCGGTCAGTGCGTCCAGCGCGGCCTCCAGCCAGCGCTCCGCCTTGAGGTGATAGTCGAGACCGGTGCGTTCGATGGCCAGTGCCTCGTTGAGCAGCGGCCACCCCTCGTCGCGCGGACCGAGGAGGTCGTCGCCCGACACCAGGACCGAGTCGAGGTCCACCCGGTGGAAGTGCTCGTCGCCGATGCCGGGTATCACCGACACCGTCACACCAGGGGCGCCCAGGTCGACCAGGAACAGACTGATTCCCTGGTACTTTCCGCCCCCGGCCGTCGTACGGGCCGCGCACAGCCCGAGGTCGACGAACCGTGTCTTGAGGCTGAACACCTTCGTGCCGGTGATCCGGTAGCCGTCGCCGTCCGGTTCGGCCACGGCCCGCAGCGCACCGAGATCCGATCCCGCGTCCGGTTCGGTGTAGAGCACCGAAGCGAAACTCTCACCACGGGCCAGTGCGGGCAGGTACCGGCGCTTCTGCTCGTCGCTGCCCGCCATCAGCAGGAACTGGCCTACGATCTGAATGGTGTTGACATGGAAGGTGTCCGGCACTCCCGCGCGCACCAGTTCCTCGGCGACGATGGCGGCGTCGGTCAGCGGGCGGCTTTCTCCGCCGAACTCGACGGGCCAGTGCACGGCGAGCAGTCCCAGTTCTCCGAGCAGGCGATAGAGCGGACGCCCGTCCGGCTCGACACCGTCCGCGCCGGTGGCCTCCGCCGCCGCGGCACGTACCTCGGCGGAGAGCAGCGTCTTGCGCACGTCCGCCCGGAACCGTTGTTGGTCCTCGGTGAATCCGAACCGCATGTACGTCTCCTCAAGAGGCGAGCGTCTCTTCGATCGCCGCGACGACCCGGCTCAATGCCGGTTCTGTGAAAAGGGTGTAGTGGTCTCCGGGCACGCTCTCGGCCCGGAACGGACCCGTGCACACCGTCCGCCACCGCTCTTCCGCGGCGATGTGGGGCGAGGCGGTGAGCACGGTGACCGGTCCGCCGTACGGACCCGGTGGGCGGTACGCCTGCATGGACAGGGCGGAGGACCGGAAGGTCTCGAAGCGCGCGGCCAACTCCGTCTCCGGGAGCCCCAGTTCGACGCCGAGGTCCGTCAGTGTCTTCCCGACGTCGGCCACGCCGGCTGCCGGGTCGTCGAGGACCGCGCGTACCGCCGGGCCGTCGCGTCCCGTCAGCCTGGCGACGTCGTGGACGAACCGCTGCCGTACCGTCGGCTCGTCGAGAGGGGCAAGGTCCTCGTCGTAGTCGGCGTCCAGCAGAACCACCGGCGGCCGCTCTCCGGTCCTCCGCTCGATCTGCCGGGCGACTTCGAAGGCGAGCACACCGCCGTACGACCAGCCGGCCAGGCAGCACGACTCCGGCAGGCCGGTCTCGACCAGGGACTGCGCGATCCTGGCGGCGGTTGCCGCCATCGCGTCCTGCGGAGCCACGGAGGCGTCGCGTGGGTCGGCGGCGAAACCGGTCACGCCGATGCCCTCGGACAGTGCCCTGGCCAACGGCATGTAGCAGAACAGTTCACCGCCTGACGGGTGCAGCAGGATCACCTGCGCCGGCCCCGCCGCACGCATCACCACCGGTGCCCGGCCGTCACTCGGCGCAGCGGTCCGGACGGCTTCCTGCCCGGACAGGCTCTCCAGCGCGCCGAGCGGATCGCCGTCGTCAGCGCGCCGTGCGGCGCGTCCGGTGTCGATGGTGGCGGCCAGGTGGGCGACGGTGGGCGAGACGAAGAAGTCGCCGAGCGTGATCTCCACCCCGAACCTGCGGTTGATCGCCGACATCAGCTGAACGGCCTGGAGACTGTTGCCGCCCGACAGGAAGAAATCGTCGTGCACGCCGATCCGGTCGTCGCGCAGCAGGGGAGCGAGCACGTCGCGCAGCAGCCTGCGTTCCGTCGCGGTGAGCGACCCGTCGCCGTGCCCCTCGCCCGTACGGCTCAGGTCCGGAGCGGGCAGCCTGCGCCGGTCGACCTTGCCGCTGCTGGTGAGCGGAAGCTCGTCGAGCACCACGAAGTACGACGGGATCATGTACGACGGCAGGAACGTGCCCAGATGCTCGCGCACCGCCGGTGCCTGCTGCCCGGTGACCCCGGTCAGATAGCCGACCAGGTGCTTGTCCCCGTTGCCGTCGGTCCACGCCTGCACGCTGACCGGCCCGATCCCGTCGAAGCCGGTCAACGCCGACTCCACCTCGCCCAGTTCTATCCGCAGCCCGCGGATCTTGACCTGTTGGTCGATCCGGCCGAGGAAGACAAGGCGTCCGTCCGCCAGCCGTTTCACCAGGTCTCCGGTCCGGTACAGCCGTCCACCGGGCGCGGTGCCGAACGGGTCGGCGATGAACTTCTCCGCGGTCAGCTCGTCCCGGTTGAGGTAGCCCCGCGCCAGACCACCGCCTCCGATCACCAGTTCACCCGGCACACCGACCGGCACCTGACGCAGGCCACGGTCGAGCACGTGTGCCACATGGTTGGTCATGGGCAGGCCGATGGGCGGTGAGGCGTCCCAGGTGCCCGGGCACTCCTCCACGATCATCGTCACCGTGCACTCGGTCGGCCCGTAGCCGTTGAACAGCCGCCGACCGGGGTTCCACCGGTTCACCAGCTCACCGCTGAACGCCTCGCCGCCGACGAACGCGATCCGCAGGCCGGTGAACTTCTCGGGTGCCAGCAGCGGCATCACGGTCGGGGGCAGGTCGATGACGGTGATGCCGGCCCGTTCCATCAGCGACTGGAGCCGGTCGACGGACAGCCGCTCGTCCTCGGTCGCCAGGCACAGGCGTGCTCCGGTCAGCAGCGCCGAGAACGTCTCGAACACGGAGACGTCGAAGGTCACCGAGGCGAACCCGAGCACCCGGTCGGCCGGTGTCAGACCGAACAGGTCCCGCGTGGAGTCGATGAAGTTGACCACGCCGCGGTGCTCGAGCAGCACCCCCTTCGGCTTGCCCGTGCTGCCGGAGGTGTAGATGACGTACGCGACGTCGCCGGGCTTCGCCGCGAGCGGAGGATCGTGGTCGGGCATCGCCGCCAGTTCCTCGCGGACGTCGTCCAGCGTCACGACGGGTACACCGACCTCGCTCACCGTCTTGCCGGCCTCGGCGTGCGCGATCACCGCACGCACACCCGCGTCGGCGGCGATCTCCGCGACCCGCGCGGGCGGGTGCGCCGTGTCGAGCGGCACGTAGGCCGCGCCGGTCTTGAGTACCGCGAGGATCGCGGTCGGCACGTCCACGTTCCTGCGCAGACACAGGCCGATCCTCGTGCCCGCCTCGACGCCGCGCTCGCGCAGCAGGGCGGCGAGCCGGTTCGCGCGGGCGTTGAGTTCGGCGTAGCCGGTCTCGACGCCCGCGACCACGACGGCCACGCTGTCCGGGGACTCCCGAACGCGCGCCTCGAACTCCTGCACGATGGTGGATTCGCGTATCGGCCGCGTCGGCCCCCTGCCGACCTCGGCCAGGAACTCCTTGTCCGCCGGGCTCAGCATCTCGGCGGCGGACAACGGAGCGTCCGGGGCGGCGGTCAAGGTGTCGAGCAGTCCGTCATAGTGCCGGGCGAACCTGGCGATGCTCTCGGCGTCGAACAGGTCGGTGTTGAACTCGACGGCAAGGCGTGCGTCGGCTCCGGGAGCCGTCTGCTCCGTCAGGTTCCAGGTCATGTCGAACCGGGAGACGCCGGTCCGGACGGTCTCGTGCGAGGTGGCGATGCCGGGCAGGCCGGTCGTGGTGCACGCGTCGTCCGCGCCGAACACGATCTGGAAGACCGGTGAGCGTGACGGGTCGAGGACCGGTTCCACCGCGTCGACCAGCCTGTCGAACGGCAGTCCGCCCTGCTCGTACGCCTCGGACGACACACGCTTGACCCGCTGAACCAGCTCACGGAAGGTCGGGTCGCCGGAGACGTCCGCGCGCAGCACCCTCATGTCGGTGAAGAGTCCGATCACCGATGACAGTCCGTCGTGCCGCCGGTCCGCATCCGGCGAGCCGATCACCAGGTCGTCCAGGCCGGAGTAGCGGTGCAGCAGAGTGAAGAACGCGGCGACGAGGACGTCGAACGGGCTCGCGCCCTCTTCCCGGGCCAGTCCCCTCGCCCTCTCCAGGCCTTCGTGCCCGACGGAGAAGCTGCCGCTGTCGCCCTCGAAGGTCCGTGTCTCACCATGGGGCCGGTCGGTCGGGAACTCCATCACCTCGGCGCCCGCCAGCTTGTCCCGCCAGTACGCGGCCCGCTTGTCCAGGTCGCCGCTGTCGCACCGGCCGCGTTGCCACACCGCGTAGTCCGGGTACTGCACGGGAGGACCGGACAGCCGTGGTGCGTCGCCGTCGCGCAGCGACCGGTAGCACTCGGCGAGTTCACGCATGAGCACGCCCCGCGACCGGGCGTCGCACACGATGTGGGGTACGTCGAGCAGGAAGAGATGGTCGTCCGGCTCCACCCGGACCAGCACCGCGCGCCACACCGGCGTCCGGGTCAGGTCGAACGGTGTCCCGCTCCGGCTCTCCACCAGTGCCCGCGCGGCGGCGAGCCGCCGCTCGTGGTCGGCGCCTTCGACCTCGATCAGCGGCAGTTCGACCCGGACCTCGGGCACGACCACCTGCACCGGGCCGCCCTCGCGCTCCACGATCCCGGTCCGCAGCGCGTCGTGCCGGGCCACGACCGCGGCCAGCGCCGAGCGCAGCGCGCGCGTGTCCAGACCGCCCCGCAGACGCAGGCACAACGGCGTCCCGGCGACAGGGCCGTCCGGAGCCGGGCCGTCGAGGAACCGGAGGGTCTCCTGCGCGTACGACAGGGGTACCGGCCCCGTGTCACCGCGCGGCGTCGGGCCACGCCGCGCCGCGGCTTCCGCCTGCTCCCTCAAGCGCGCGAGGAACCGCGCGCGGCGCTTCGCGGGCAGCGCGGCGAGACGCCGGGTCATGTCGGTCACCGAAGACTCCTCACGGGCAGCGGTGCGTCGCCCACCCGGCCGCCCGGGCCCGCGGGCAGGTGTGCCAGCTCCGAGATCGCAATGGTCAGCACGTCGATGCCACGCAGGTAGTCCGACAGCACGATGTGCTCGTCGTCGGCGTGATCGAGACTGCTGTCGCCCGGGCCGTAGGTCGCCATCGGGATGTCCCAGACCTCGGCCAGGGTGTTCATGTCCGAGGTGGCCGTCTTCACCACCAGCCGTGGCTGGGCGTGCAGCCTCCGGATACCGGACACCAGCGCGCGGACCGTCGGGTCGGCCCGGCCCACCCGGCAGGCCGCCACCGAGTTCAGCACTTCGAGGTCGCCGGCCGGCAGACGGTCGCGCAGCGCGCTCACCAGCCCGTCGACGTCGAATCCCGGTGGGACACGGACGCTGAGGTCCGCCGTCGCTTTGGTCAGATCGCCGTTGAGGCGGCACAGCGTCGCGCCCGGCTGGTCGAACACACCGTGGCCGGCGTCCGGACCGAGCAGATCGACCAGCGCTTCCCAGCAGACGACGGCCAGTTCGGACGCCTTCGGCACCGGGTTGCTCGGGTGGGTGGCAGGACACCTGACGGTGTAGCGCAGGTCCAGCTTGCCCTTGTAGCCGAGCACCACGCTCGACCAGCCGCTCGGTTCGCCGATGATCAGCGCGTCCGGCCGGTCGTGGGTGGCCCGGATCGCCATCGCGCCACGCGAGCGCGGGGTCTCCTCCTCGACGACGCCGATCACCACGATCCGGCCGGGGAAGTCCGCCGCGCCGGCCGCGGCACAGATCATCGCCGCGAGCGGTCCCTTCGCGTCCACCGCGCCGCGGCCGTAGAGCCTGCCGTCCTCGGAGCGGACCGGGAGCTGACCCGAGACGGTGTCCAGGTGGCCGAGGAGCATCAGGGTCGGTCCGTCACCCCGTTCGATCACGCCGATCACATTGCCCACGGCGTCGATGTGCGCCTGAAAACCCAGGTCCGCCATCGCTACGGCCAAGTAGTCGGCCAGCGCGCGCTCCTGGTAGGACGAGGAGGGGATCTCCAGCATCTCGCGCAGCAGCCCGGCGGCGTACGTCTCGGTGACGTTGCCCGACGAAGTGAACGCCCAGTTCATCGTTGCGCTCGTTCCAG
Source organism: Streptomyces sp. NBC_00386 (assembly GCF_036063235.1). Lineage (NCBI taxonomy): Bacteria > Bacillati > Actinomycetota > Actinomycetes > Kitasatosporales > Streptomycetaceae > Streptomyces > Streptomyces sp. NBC_00386. The sequence continues at coordinate 5,257,504 of NZ_CP107950.1, read as the reverse complement.
TAGGTGGTCGACGATGTGGTCCGCGACATCGACCTGGTCGCCGAGTGCGGACTGGAAACCGGTGAACTCGACCCGGTGATTGACCTCCAGAACCAGCAGCCTGCCGTCGCGGTCCTCGATCAGATCGACACCGGCGATGTCGGCGCCGACGGCGGCGACCGCGGCGAGGGAGAGCTCGGTGATCTCCGCCGTCACCTCGCACGGCCGGGTCCGCCCGCCGAGTGCCACATTGGTGCGCAGGGCCTCGCCGGTCCGGTAGACGGCGCCCAGCACCCGGCCGCCGACCACGATCACCCTGATGTCCCGGCCGGGCTTGTCGATCAGCTCCTGCACGTACCCGAGGTGCGACTGCGGACCGGGCAGAGCGGCGGCGTACTCGAGCACGCTTTCCGCCCCGGCACGGTCGGGCAGCCGAACCACCAGCCGGCCCCACGAGCCGACCAGCGGTTTGATCAGCGCCGGATAACCGAGGGAGTCCAGGGCGGCCAGCGTGGCCTGCGGGGTGAGACCGAGCACGGTGCGCGGTGTCGGCACCCCGGCCGCCTCCAGAGCCACTGTGGAGCGCCACTTGTCGCCGCACACCTCGGTCGCGTTCGCGCTGTTGACCACGTCGACGCCCGCCGCGGTGAGGCAGCCGGCCGCGTACGCCGCGCGGACCTGGCCGATCTCCCGGTTCAGCGCGAGGTCCCAGGGCAGATCACGCCGCCCGGCCAGGAACCACTGTCTGCGTGTGTCGACCTGCTCGAAGGGGACCCCGCGCCGGTCGAATGCGTCGAACAGCCTCTTCTCGTCGGCGCCGACCCTGCTGGCGAGTACGGCGATCCTGCAGTCACCTAGGCGCTCTGGTGTCCCTGGCACGTGACCTCCGCATTAGAACCACTGACTGATCGGACGGCATAAACGGTCTGTCTCGCGAATAAGGAAACTATGAGGGAACCGGCGCTGTGCGCGTCCGCGGCAAGTTCATTCCCGGCGACGCGTTGCGTTGACTTTTCTCCCCGCGACGGCGAATTCTGCTTACTCGGCTCGGGCGGCGTCTGTGCCACTCTTGATCGGATTCGAATACCTGCCGCAACAGATCACTGTGCGCTTTCCGTTCGGCTGGAGCCGGGCCGCGCCAGAGAAGAGGGGGAAACGTGGGAAACACACAGGAGCGGATCCCGGTGCTCGCACTGTGGAGCGCGCCGCGCTGCCGCTCCACCGCGTTCGCGCGGATGATGACGGAGCGGGGCGACCGCGTCGTCGTGCACGAGCCGTTCTCCCGAGTGGTCGACTTCGGCGAGGTGGAGGTCGACGGCCGGGTCGCACGCTCGGAGCAGGACGTACTCGCGGCGCTGGGTGCCGTCGCGGCGCAGAAGCCGGTGTTCTTCAAGGACACCACGGACTTCCACTACCCGGCGCTGCTCGCCGACGAGACCTTCCTTTCGGCCGCGACGCACACGTTCATCGTTCGCGACCCTGCCGAGGCCATCGCGTCGCACCATGCGCTCAACCCGGACCTCGGCCGCGACGAGATCGGCTTCGCCCGGCTGTACGAGATCTTCACCGCCGTGCAGGCCGCCACCGGCACCACGCCTGTCGTGATCGACTCCGAGGACCTGCTCGACCGGCCGGCCGAGACCGTGCGGGCGTACTGCTCGGCGGTGGGCATCCCCTTCCTCCCGGACGCGCTGAGGTGGGAGCCGAGCATGCGGCCGGAATGGCAGTCGACCAGCAAGTGGCACAGATCGACCAGCGAGACCGCCGGCTTCACGCGCGGCAGGAACGGCGGAGCCGAGACCGTCGAGGCGGACCCGACACTGCGGGCCTACCGCGATTACCACCTGCCGTACTACGAGAAGCTGCGCGCCGTCGCACTCCGGCCGTGACCGTGCCGACCGGAATAGTCGACATGATTACCCGGCGAGCGCACCGGACAGTGATCCGGGTATTCAAGGTAGTTATGGTGCGGACGAAAAATTTGAACGACCGGGCTAGATTCGGAACATAGGGCGGTATTTCAGTGAGGTGGGTCACTTGACGGGCGTTCCGGTGTCCTCTGTCAAAACAAAGACGTGTGAACCGGTCGACATTTCCGGCCATCGCAACAACACGGCCATCTCCGCGGCGACGGAGACCGAAGCGGGCGCATTCAATGTATGGAGAAACTCGTTCGCTGCCGAGTACCTTCCCGCGGGCCGGAGCCTCGTCCACGTGGACGGTGTTCCCTTCGAGTTCCCTCCGGTCTGCGAAGGACCGGACAACGTCCGCTGCGCCGGGCAGTTCATTCGTGTCCCTGAGGGCCGCTACGACTGGATCCACGTCCTGGCGGCGTCCGAACGGCGCTGCGAGGACACGGTCGAGCTGAGTTTCGCCGACGGCTCGATCGACATGGAACCGCTGAGGGTCTCCGACTTCTGGGCGGCACCCGCGTGGTTCGGCGAGGTGAAGGCGTTCGAGAGCCTCGCCATGCACTACCCGCACCACGTGCAGCGAGGTGTTCCGGCAGTGATGTGGGCGCAGCGCGTGCCGGTCACCCGGCGGGCCGGCCTGACCGGCGTCCTGCTGCCCCGCAATGTCGCGGTGCATGTCTTCGCGGTCACCCTCCAGCGGACGGAGCTCTGACATGACCGCCGACGTGACGACGCGGACGTACACGATCACCGGACCGGAACCCGCGTGGTGGTACCGCGACCTCGTCAGCTGCCTTCACTCCACGTTCGGTGCGCTCCTGATACGGGAGGGGGCCGACCCGCTGGCCGTACTCGGCGCGGGGTGGCGGTTCCTGCACCTGCCGGGTGACGTCAGGTCCGAGGAGTTCTACTACCCGTGCCCCGCCGACGAGTCCGGTGGCACCGACCTCGGCGCCGCTCTGGCACCCCACCACGAGTTGCACGCGCGCTGGTGGCAGCCCGCCGACGAGAACGACGTCTGGCGGGAGGTGCGCGCGGCGCTGGCCGACGACCGTCCGGTCATCGCGGCCGTGGACAACTACCACCTGCCGTTCCGGCCCGCGTACGGAGACGTGCACGCCGCGCACCTGGTGGTGATCTACGGCCTGGACGAGAGCCGCGGGGTGGTCCACGTCTCGGACGCGATGCCACCCGCGTTCCGCGGTGCCGTCCCGATCGAGAAGTTCCTGCTGAGCTGGGACTCGGCGAACCCGACCGACGTCCAGGACGCGTTCTTCAGCGACTCGCGGATCGGCCGACGCTGTCTCGACGTCCGCCTCGACGCCCCGCCGGAGCCCCTGACCCCCGAACTGCTCGGCGGCTACCTGCGCACCGACGTCGACGGCTTCACCACGGCCGGCTCCGCCCGTACCGGTCTCGCCGGATACGACGAGTTCGCCGCGGAACTGCTCGGCCGGTGCCGGGCCGCGGACGCCGACGCGCTGCGCGAGCTGTACCCGTTCGGCTGGGCCATGCAGGCGCAGGCGTCGCTCCACGGTGAGCTGCTGCGCCGCTGCGGCCACGAATGGGACGATCCGGCGCTCGCCGGGGCGGGACGCGCGGTCGAGACCGTCGCGCACGCGTGGACCGGACTGCGGTTCACCGGTGCACACGGACTGGAGGACCCGAGCGCGGCCGCATCCGACATCGCACACCACGTCACGACGCTGCGCGGCGCGTACGAGCGTGCGGTCGCTGCCGTCGGAGCGGCGGCGGCGCGGCTGTGACCACACACGTACCGACCACCGTGGCCCTGTGGAATGGAGAGTGATGAGCAAGCTGGCAGCGTTCGGCGGCACGGCGGCCGTGCCGAGGGACCGGCGCCGTGTGGAGTGGCCGTTGGTCGAGGAGGAGGACCGCAAGGCCGTCCTCGACGCGCTCGACGGCTCACGGCTGGTGTCCGACACCGACGGTGTGAACCCGGTGTCCGGTCTGGAGGAGAACTGGGCCCGCCGTTTCGGTTTCGAGCACTGCGTCGCGGTGTCCAACGGCACCGCGGCACTGGCCCTCGCGCTGGCCGCGCTCGGCGTCGGACCGGGGGACGAGGTGATCGTGCCCGCCCTCAGCTTCATCGCGACCGGGCTCGCACCGGTGCACCAGATGGCCGTTCCGGTCTTCGCCGACATCGACCCGGTCACCTTCAACCTCGACCCGGCCGACGTGGAGCGCCGGATCACGCCCCGGACCAAGGCGATCATCCCCGTGCACCTGCACGGGGCGCCCGCCGACATGGACCGGATCACCGCGATCGCCCGCAAGTACGGCCTCGCGGTGGTCGAGGACGCCGCACAGGCTCCCGGGGCCACCCACCGTGGGCGGCCGGTCGGCGGGATCGGCGACGCGGGTGCCTTCAGCCTCCAGGTCAGCAAGAACATACCGACCTGCGGCGAGGGCGGTCTGCTGGTGACCCGCGACGCCGAACTGGCCGAGGCGATGCGCCGGGGCAGGCAGTTCGGCGAGGTGATCGAGGCCGGCCGCGAGCGCGCGTACGTGTCCTACGGCCTGGGCTGGAACTACAAGATGAACGCCCTCCAGGCCGCGTTCACCGACGCGCAGCTCGCCCGGTTCGACGGGTACGAGCGCGCGCGGCAGCACAACGTCACCGAGTTCCTCGCGCGGCTCTCGGAACTGCCCGGCCTGCAGGTGCCGACCGCGCTGCCGGACACCACCCACGCCTGGCACATCCTGCGGTTCCGGTTCGACCGGGAAGCATTCGGCCTGGACGGGGTGCGGCCGGAGGCGCTGCGCTCGGCCCTGCGGCGGCTGCTGCGTGCCGAGGGCGTACCGATGTCGCAGTACCAGCTCATGCCGCTGCCCGACCAGAACGTGTTCGTGGACCGCGTCGGCTTCGGCTCGGGCTACCCGTGGGCCGTGACCGGTGCGCGCGGAACGGTCGCGGGCAAGGGCTACCCGGTGACCCGCGCGGTCATCGCCGACTCCCTGACCATCCAGAAGCGTCATCTCCACCCCGGGGCGGGCGAACTGCTCGGCCTGTACGCGGACGCCTTCGAGAAGGTGTGGGCCAACAGGGACATGGTGGCCACACTCGCGGAGGCGGCTTCATGACCGTCACCCCGATCCTGGAGCGGGACGCCCTGGACACGGTCGCCGCACGTATCCGCGCCCATGTCGTCGACATGTGCGCGGGGCCCGAAGGCGGCCACCTCGGCGGTGCGTTCTCCTGTGCCGACGTGCTCACCGCGCTGTACTTCTCGGTGCTGAACGTGGACCCGCTGCACCCCGACGATCCGGACCGCGACCGCTTTCTGCTCAGCAAGGGGCACGCCGCCGTCGGTCTCTACGCGACGCTCGCCGAGCGGGGCTTCCTCCCGGTCGGGGAACTCGCCGGATACGGACGCCCCGGCAGCCGGCTGATGGGCCATCCGGTGCGTGCGGTGCCCGGAGTGGAGATGCCGACCGGATCGCTCGGCCACGGACTCGCGCTGGGCTGCGGATTCGCGCTGGCCGCCCGGTACGCCGGGCGTGACGCGCGCACCTTCGTACTGCTCGGCGACGGCGAGCTCCAGGAGGGCTCGGTGTGGGAGGCGGCCATCGCGGCCGCGTCGCTGCGCCTCGACCGGCTGGTCGCGGTGGTGGACCGCAACGGACTGCAGCTGACCGGTTCCACCGACGGCATCGCGCCGATGGAACCGCTGGCCGACCGCTGGCGCAGTTTCGGCTGGGCGGTCCGCGACGTGGACGGCCACGACCCGGACCGGCTGGCGGACCATCTGGGCGCCGCGCCGTGGGAACCGGGCAAGCCGAGCGTGCTGATCGCCCGCACGGTCAAGGGCCACGGGCTGCCGTTCCTCGCCGGCCGCAGTGCCAGCCACTACGTGACCCTGTCGCCGCGCAACCACGCGCGGGCGGTCCGCGCCCTGCGAGCCGCCGAGGCCGCCGGATGAGCCGCGCGACCCGGGAGGCGTACCGGGACAGTCTGCTGCCGCTGCTGCAGCGGTGTCCCGAGCTGATGTGCCTGGACTCCGACACCGGTCTGTTCGACGCCGAGTACGCCGAAGCGGCCGGCGACCGGTATCTCAACCTCGGTATCGCCGAGCACAACCTGATGGGCATCGCCGCCGGGATGGCGGCGTGCGGGCGGGTCCCGTTCGTCAACACGATGGCCGCCTTCGCCACGTCCCGGGCACTGGAGGCGATCAAGATCGACATCGCCTACAACCGGTTGCCGGTCCGCATCATGGCCACCCACGGCGGTCTCGCCGCGGGCCACCTCGGCCCGACGCACCAGGCCCTGGAAGATCTCGCCGTGATGCGGGTGCTGCCCGGGATGACCGTGGTGGTGCCTGCCGACGCCGCCGCCACGGAGGCGTTCGTCGAGCAGAGCCTGAACCTGCCCGGACCGCTCTACGTCCGGCTCGGCCGCAAACCGACGCCGGCCCTGCCCGCGGCCCCGCCGCCGGTCGTCGGAAAGGCGCAGACGCTGCGGCAGGGCGGCGACGTGGTGCTCGCGAGCTGTGGCCCGTACCCCGTGCTCGCCTGCCTCGCCGCGGCGGACGTGCTGGCCGGACAGGGCATCGAGGCAACCGTGCTGAACATGCACACCCTGCGGCCGTTCGACACGCAGACGCTGGTGGCCGCGGCCCGGCCGGCCTCCCTCGTGGTGACGCTGGAGGAGCACTGGCGCGGCGGCGGTCTCGGTGGCGCGGTGGCCGAAGCGGTGGCCGAGGCGGTGCCCACGAGAGTGCTGAGACTCGGCATGCCGGATCAGTTCGTCGACACGGTCGGCAGCCAGGAACACCTCGTCAACCACTACGACCTCACCGCGGAACGGGTGGTGAGGACGGTCCGTACCGCCCTCGACACGGCTGCCGCTTCCTGGAGGCCCGGTCGGGAGGACGTCACCACGAGGCCCTGATCGTGGTCGCCCTGCGGATCGCCGTGCGCAGTTCCGGGCGCCTCACACCGACAACGACCGGTGCGTCCGCACCGACCCGGTCATCTCCCACCCGTGACACGAGAACCTCCGAAGGAGACAAGTGCCGTGGACACCACGAACAGCCATGTAGTCCATCTCGGCTTCGCCGAGCAGCACATCGACTCGATCGAGTTCGGCGAACACCAGGTGTCCCTGCTGGTGCACCGGCACGTCGCCGAGCACATGTCGGACGCCGCGCGGCAGCGGTTCGCCCGCATCGGCGTTCTCGACGTACCGCACACGCTGGACTTCGATGCCTACGATCAGGCCCTTGACCAGATGATTCGCCTGATCGACGAGTTCGCCGCGGAACTCGGCCCGCCGACCGCCGTCGTCGCCATGTACGAACACGTCACTCTGCCCGCGGCACGACTGCGCGACCACTTCGGTGTGCCGGGAGTCGACACCGAAACGGCGGTGCTCTGCCGCGACAAGGTCCGTATGAAGGAGGTCGTGCGGAGCAACGGCATACGCGTTCCCGCGTTCTGGGCGGTGGACGCGGCCACTCCGTACGCCGGCCTCGAGAAGATCGCGGACGCCGTTCCGGGCCGGCTCGTCCTCAAGCCGCAACGGCAGGCCGGCAGTTTCGGCATCATGGTCTTCCGCGACGGAGCGGAGTTCCTCGCCCATGCCCGGGCCCACGGCATCCCCGACGATCACGAGGTCGAGGAGTTCGTCGAGGGCGACGTGTGCCATGTCGACGGAGTGGTGAGGGACGGTGAGATCCGTTTCATCAGCGCCTCCCGGTACATCGGCGACTGCCTCGGCTTCCAGAACGGGCAGCGGCACCTCTCGGCCGTCACGTTCGACGACGCCTCGACCCTGGCACGGATCACCGACTTCACCGCGCTCGTACTGAAATCGCTGAGGCTCCACACCAGCACCTTCCATCTGGAGCTGTTCCTCACCCCCGACGACGAGCTGGTCTTCCTCGAGGTCGGCAACCGCTTCGGCGGTGCCTACATCAGCGATTCCCTCCGCGCGGTCTACGGCGTGGACCTGGTCCGCGAGTCCGTCCTCGCCTGCATGGGGCTGCCGTCCGAGGTCGGGACCGTCACCGGCATCCTGGACCACGAGGGCGTCGGCGCCTCCGGCTGGCTCTACTGCGCGCTGCCGGAGAGCGAGCCCCGCGTGGTCAGGCGGATCCGGGGTCTCGACACGTGCCCGGACTCCGTGGTGCTGTCCGACATCCCCGACATCGGCCAGACGGTCAACGACGACATCACCGTCTTCCCCACCGCCGGCAAATTCGCGTTCTCCGGAGCGAGCACGGCGGAGGTCGAGCGGGACATACGGCGGCTGGCCGCTGCGTACACCCTCGAAACAGCCTCCCGGAGGATCCCGCACGTCTGATCCGCGCCACACGGAAAGGTGTATCCATGATCACAGACAGTGCCCCCGGCACCACGTTGCACCTGGGAGATCTGCACGGCTCCTTGTCCGACCCGGTGCTGAGTTCCATGACGCTCCTCAACGAGATCGCGGGACGGTTCCCTGAGGCCGTGTCCTTCGCGGCCGGGCGGCCCTACGAGGAGTTCTACGATCCGCTGCAGCTCCACGACCACCTGGAGCGGTTCCGCAAGTACCTCGAGGTGGAGCGCGGCCTCGGCCCCGACCAGGTACGGACGGCGCTCTTCCAGTACGGCCACACCAAGGGCCTGCTGACGGACCTCCTGGTGCGGCACCTGGCCGTCGACGAAGGGGTCAGTGCCGTCCCCGAGTCCGTCGTGGTGACCACCGGCTGCCAGGAGGCGATGATCCTGCTGCTGCGCGCCCTGCGTACGGGCGACGAGGACGTGATCCTGGCTCCTGCACCGACCTACGTGGGTTTCCTCGGGGCGGCGCGTCTGATGGACATGCCGGTCCTGCCCGTCGCGGAGGGCACCGGGGGCATCGACGTCGAGGACCTGGTGGTACAGATAGGCCGGGCCCGGCAGCGGGGACTGCGCCCGCGGGCCTGCTACGTGGTGCCGGACTTCGCCAACCCCAGCGGGCTCAGCATGAGCCTCGCCGATCGCCGGCGACTCCTCGAAGTGGCGGAACGGGAGGAGATCCTCGTCATCGAGGACAACCCGTACTCCCTGTTCAACGCCGACGGCCGACGCCTGCCCGCGCTCAAGTCGCTGGACACCGCTCGGCGCGTCGTCTACGTGGGCTCCTTCGCCAAGACGGCCTTCCCCGGCGCTCGCGTGGGCTATCTGGTTGCCGACCAGCTGGTCTCGGACGCGGACCCTGGTGAGGGCCCGCTGCTGGCCGACCAGCTCGCCAAACTCAAGAGCATGCTGACGCTGAACACGTCGACCGTCTCCCAGGCCGTGGTCGGCGGGAAGCTGCTGGCGAACGACTGCAGCATGACCAGGGCCACCGAGCGCGAGGCACAGGTCTACCGTCGCAACCTCGCCGCGGTCATGACCGGCCTGGACAGACACTTCCCCGCCCCGGACGACGGCTCGCGGCCCCGGACGACCTGGAACGTCCCCGGCGGCGGGATGTTCGCGGTGGTCTCCCTGCCCTTCGAGGCCGACGACGCGATGCTCGAGTACTCGGCAAGCCGGTTCGGGGTGCTGTGGACCCCGATGCGCTACTTCTACCCCGACGGTGGAGGCACCCGCCAGATCCGCCTCTCCTTCAGCGTGCTCACCCCCGCACAGATCGACGACGGTCTCGCGCGGCTCGCCGCCCTCGTCCGTGACCGTGACCGTACCGCCTGATCCTGCGGCATCCGCGGACCCCGGCCGGTGGCATCCGAGGGGCGGACCGGCCGCCTCCCGGCTGTCGCCCGCCCGGACCGTGGTGCCCCACACGCGTCAAAAGCCCCGCAGGTCCTCGGCCTGCGGGGCTTCCGCGCTCTCCACGTTCCGCGGCCGGCGGGGACCGGCCCGCCGCGAGCCGGGACGGAGGCGGGCCGGCCGGGACCGGACGCGGAACCGACGCGGCTCCCGCGGTCGCTGGGGGAGCTTCGAACATCTCCCCCAGCGGCACGGGAGCCGCGTGCGTTCGTCAGGTTCCGGCTCAGCCCAACCGCAGCCGCAGGAAACCGCTGATCACGCCCAGTGCCTCCCTGGCGGTGTCGAGCACCGCCGCCATGGACAGAAAACCGTGCGGCAGATCCGCGTACCGGCGGCAGTCCACCGGCACGCCGGCGAGCGAGAGCGCCTCCGCGTAGGCCTCGCCCTCGTCCCGCAGGGGACAGAACTCGGCCGTGATCATGAGTGCCGGGGGAAGTCCGCTGTGGTCGGTCGCGTTGAGCGGTGAGGCGTAAGGGGAGTCACCGTCGGCGGGATCGGCGATGTAGTGGTTCCAGAACCATGGGACCGAGTGGCCGTTGAAGAACATCGGATCCAGGTTGTCGCGCATGGAATCCGTCGCCGAGCCGAAACGCATCGCCGGGTAGATGAGCACCTGGGCGCTGATCCGCGGTCCGTCGTCGTCTCGGGCCATCAGGGAGACCGCGGCGGACAGGGTGCCGCCGTTGCTGTCTCCCGCGACGGCGATGCGTCCGCCGTCGGCGCCGAACTGGGACGCGTTGTCCGCCACCCATTTCACGGCGGCGTAGCAGTCGTCGATGGCCGCCGGGAACGGATGCTCAGGCGCCAGCCGGTAGTTCACGGACACGACCACGCAGGAAGCCATGGTGGACAGCGCACGGCAGAACGCCTCCGACGTGTCCAGGGAGCCGACGACGAAACCGCCGCCGAAGAAATAGACCAGGACGGGAAGCGGACCGTCGCTTTCGGCCTGCGGACGGTACACCCGCAGCGTCAGCGGGCCGGCCGGTCCTGTGATGTCGAGATCGAATATCTCTTTCGGTTGTTCGATCCAGTCCCAGACCGCGGCCTCGGTTTCGCTGTCCGCTTTTCGGGCCTCGTCGACCGACATCGTGTAGAGCGGGGTGAAGCCGGTTGCGGCACGAAATTTCCTGATACCTTCTACGATTGGATGAAGCGGCACCAGAACGCCTCCAGTTCTTCGGTATCAACGGTGCATGATCTCCGCGCTATAAGCACGGGTCCAGGACGCGTTCTGCCGCGCCGCGAAGAACACTACGACCGCGCCGCCGCTGCGCACGTCCGCGGCAAGTTCGTTCGCGGGGACATATTGAGTTCACTTTCCTCTCCCGCGGTTAAGCATCTTGCTTACCTCGGCGCACCCTCCTTCCGTGCCACTCTTTTCCTGCCAGTTGTCCATCGAGCCGAGTCTGAGGCAGTGACCTGCCACGGGTCGATGATGCGAGTGAGTGGACATACGGACTTGAGGGGAAACACGCCGCGCCATGACCATTGAAAACGCGACTCCACAGACCGCCGGGGACAGCGGCTTCCTGGAACGTCCGGACGCGCACCCCGCACGCGTCTACGACTACTTCATAGGCGGCGAGAACGGCTTTGCCGCCGACCGGGCGGCCGGTGCCTGGATCCGCATGCAGGCTCCTGACCTGCTCGCGACGATGCAGGCGAATCGCACCTTCCTTTCACGGGCGGTGCGCTGGCTGACCCGACAAGGCGTCGACCAGTTCATCGACATCGGTTCCGGCTTCCCCGTGTCGCCGAACACGCACGAGATCGCCTTGTCCGCGGCCCCTTCGGGTTCCGTCGTCTACTGCGACGTCGATCCCGCGGTGGGACAGCGCACGCGCGCGCTCATCTCCGGACAGGCGGGGGCTTCCTTCGTACTGGGCGACATCTGCAGCCCCGAAGAGCTGCTGGCCCAGCCGGCCGTCCAGGACCTGATCCGTTCCGGCCGCCCGGTGGCCTGTGTGCTGGCCGCGGTTCTGCACTTCGTGCCGGAAGGCGCGGACCCCGCCAGGATCACCGCGGTTCTGCGTGAGGCCCTGCCCCCCGGCAGCTATCTCGTCGTCTCCCACATCGCGGGCGACATGCCTTGGGGGGACCGCAACGACAAGGAGACACTGAAGCGCGCTTTCGAGGACATGTACCCCCGGACCCGAGAACAGGTCACTGATTTCTTCGGCGATTTCGAACCGGTTGCGCCCGGTGTGGTTCCCGCGGCCCGATGGCATCCCACCGAGGAGACCGCGGGGGAAAATCCCGACTCCGCCATTTACGGCGGAGTCGCCCGCAAGATCTGAGCCTGGACCGACCGCCCATGGGTTCTGCCGGCAAAACCGCGCGGGACCACTTCACGCAGACGGCCGCGGGCCGCAGGGGTTCTCCCCTGCGGCCCGCGGCGCTTTCGCTACGCGATCGCCCGTCCGCCGGGCCGGCCGACTCCGTCGAGTACACGACGACGGGCGCCGACCAGTCCCGCGCCGCTGCGGACGGACAGCGGCGTCCCGGGTCCGAGCACCGCGAGCGACCCCACGTACGGGGCAGGCAGCGGGAGATCCCGGAGGGTGTAGTCCTCCGGACGGCCGAGCTCCTCGGGAAGCGCGAGCAGCGTCGACCCGAGAACCTCGATGCGCCCCGGGTGGACCGCGAGTCCCTTGCCGACCGCCTTCAGCACGGCTTCCTTGCGCGTCCACAGCCGTGCGAAGTCGGCGTAGTCCAGGCAGATCGCGCGTTCCCGCTCCGTCAGTGCCGTGACCAGTGGCCGCTCCCCGGCCGTGGCGTCCTCGACGTCCAGGCCGACGGACCGGTCCGAGACGGCGACCACGGCGAGTCCCCCGGCGTGCGAGAGCGAGAAGTCCAGACCTGGGCCGGCAGCCTCCACGACCGGTTTCCCGTGTCCCGTGTCACCGCAGTGGGCGCAGGTCCGGTCGAAGCCCAGGGCTCCCGGATCCCGTCCCAGCCTCTCCCCGAGGACGAGTCGCGCCAGCACCCACGCGGCGAGAAAACGATTCCGGTCCGCCGCGCGCAGGATCCGCCGGCGACGGGCGCGGTCGCGCCCGTCCAGGAGTACGGCGAGCGACTCGGGCACCTGGTCGACGCGTACGTACCAGACGTCAGCCACGGACGCCCTGCTCCACGGGCACACGGTCCACGGCGCTCCTCCGTTCCTCTCGTCAGGGCCCGGCCGTTCAGGCCACCGGCATAAGGAAGTTCTCGCTGATCCGGTCGATGGTGCGGAAATCGTCGACGCTCAACGAGCCGACGTCGATTGCTTTCCCGGAAAGGTCCTCCAGAAGAGCGATGAATTCCAGGAACGAGATCGATGCGATGAGCCGGGATTCGATGAGATCGGTGTCCCCGGAAATCTCTCCGTCCAGATCCGGGTTCTTGGACCGGAGCCAGTTGATGATTTCGTTCATGGTCATACCTTCCTGAGCTGTCGTTTCGTGGCGATGAGCGCCCTCTGCGGGTCGCCGTGCACCTGCAGCAGCGCATGGACCCAGCGCTCCACACCGAACGCCAGGCACCCGCTGTAGGCGGACTCGTCCGCGAAGCGGATGCCAAGACGCTCGCCGAAGAAGTTGCGATGACGGTTGACCGACGCGATGGCGGTCCCGTCGTCCGATACGAACTCGAACTTCACGGGGTCCAGTTGGTTGAGGAGCGCCCGCGAGCCGTCACCGAGGTAGAACGGATCGGTCGCCGGCTCCCGGCGCACCTTGATCCCGAGCAGGTCGGCCAGGCCCAGTACGAGCTCGGTCGCCCGGCTCAGATGGTCCACCACGCCTTCCTGGCTGCCGACATAGAGCGCTTCACGCATGTGGAAGGCGCGCAGTCGGCGCAGGCCGTCGTAGTGGTCCTCGTTCCTGAAGCAGCGGCCCACCGACGTGATGACCTCAGGGGTCTCGAAAGCGCGCTCCTTCAGCGACACCAGCAAGCCGTAGCACGTCGCGGTGGGCAGATAGCAGCCGGTCGAGGCGAGAGGGTGCTCGGGGGACGGGGTCGAGACCTCCCCTCGCGCCAGTTCCCCGCGGGCCCGGTCCGTGAGCGTGGCCACCGGGAGTCCGAGGTGAGGGAAGTTGCGGAAGAAGTCGAGGCGTGCCAGGTCCTCCTCGGGGAGCAGCGCCGGGCCGGCCACCTGCCGGGCTCCCAGAGCGGCGGCGATGCCCTGGAAACGGGTCTCGAGAGCGTCGAACAGGGCGGCCTCTTCGGGTTCGAGGACCGCGACTCCAGGTGCGACAAATGTCGGCATGAGATCTCCCGTCAGTGGAACAGGCCGATGCGTCGATAGAAGTTGTTGGTTCGTTCGGTGATGCGAGCCGTGATCGCCACCCTCGCCGGATCGGCCATGACAGAGGCACGGAACCGCCCGGGGTTTTCGATACCGGCGTCCTGGTAGGCGTCGCGGCTGTACAGCATCTGGATGATCAGATCGATGTAGCCGCGCAAATAGTGACCGACTTCTTCGACTTCTTCGACAGAGTGTGTCCTGCGGACCTCGTCGAACAGCGCCTTCACGAGCTTGCCGCCGAAGGCGATGTGCCGGGACTCGTCGCGGTGGTGAATTCGGTTGACTGCTCGCACCGTCTCCGGAAGATCCGTGTCGGCCGCCATCTTGGCGTTGAAGTAATCACCGATCATCTCGAAGATGAGTATCTGACTGAAGACGATGAAGTTGTTCATCTCCGGCGCGCGCTCGTCCGTCGGGAACACCATCCGCCGGTCCGGGTAGATGCGACCACCGTAACGGAGGCAGAATTCGGCGAAGAACCACATGTGCTCGTTCTCTTCGCCGATGAAGTGGTGGAAATACGGTGTGGGAATCTCGTAGCCGGGCGTGTGAATGCGGCGCATCACCTCGATGAGCAGCTCCCTGATGCCGTGAGCAATCAGACTGTAGAGGTTGACGCTCTCCCAGCGTGAGAGTTCCACGAGTTGTTCGGGGCTGAGCTCCCGTTCCGCGGAAGTGCCATGAACGGAAAGCAGCTCCCGACTCATCCACAAGCCTTCCGGCGTGATCGATTCGGGCCACTCGAAGGTACGGTACGGATTGTAGTAGTCATCGACGGAGACATCTATGAGCCTGCGTACGGCCCGGGCGAATTCGTCCGTCCACTCGATCGTCGACGCTGCTGACACGTAACCTCCTCGATAGTACCGTTGACTGACCGAAACAGCCGGTCCGGCGTGCCAAGAAGGACCGTACGACTACGCCGCCCCCGTGCGCGTCCACGACAATTTCAGGCGCGGGAACACATTGCGTTGACTTTTCTCTCCCGCGACTCATCGTCTCGCTTACTCCGGAATGCGGGGATGACTCGGATTCGTGGCACTCCGTCGGCTTCCCGGCCCGACGGGAGCGGGCCACCTCCCGGACGGATGACGGTCACCCCGGCGGTGGAGTCCTGTCCGTCCGGTAGGCGTCAGTAATCGGAGTGCGTAATCGCTCGGGAAAAAGTCAGCCCGGCGCGTCCTTCGGAATGCGTGCGCCGCGGACGCGTGGGGCGGGGGTGAGTTCGTAGTTTCCCTGTTGGTGGAGCGGACGGTGGAATCCTGCACCCACCAGCTGATCGACGTCCCCGAGCACACCCGGCGCTGCGAATCCGGCCGGGTGGAGCTGTTCGCCACGCCCGTGGCGGAGCCGGACGCATTCGACCCACCGCGTGCCGGCAGCTGCGACGTCATCGATTCGTTCAGCTCATCGACCCGGAGGAAATCGACGTCGTCCCGTCACACGAATCGACAGTCACCGTCCGCGCGCCGCCCTCCCGTGCCTCCACCGTGACGAGACGTTCGGAAGGTCCACCGCTCCCGGGACGATCGACGCCGCCGCGCAGCCGCGACTCGTGTCTCCCGTCTCCGGCGGTCCGGCACGGATTGTCGCCGTCCGGCGAAGGCCGCGGCGGATCGAGCGGGTCCCTCTCTACGACACCGGCCCCGACAGGGAGCCAAAAGGAGTATCGCCATGACTGTGGACGTCCTCTCCTCCCAGGACCACATAGCCCTCGCCGATCGCTGGGGCGCTCACGACTCCGTGCCGTTCCCCGTGGTGCTCACTCATGGGAAAGGCGCCTGGATGACCGATCTGGAAGGCCGCCGCTATCTCGACTTCCACGGGGGGTACTCGGCGGCCAACTTCGGCCACCAGCACCCCGACCTCATCGCCGCGGCCAGGGCTCAGCTCGACCGGCTGACGCTGAGCACCCGGGCGTTCCACCACGATCAGTACGCGCCGTTCTGCCGTGAGCTGGCCGAACTCACGGGCACCGAGACGGTGCTGCCCTCCAACTCCGGCGGCGAGGCTGTCGACACGGCGGTGAAGATCGCCAGGAAGTGGGCCTACCAGGTCAAGGGTGTACCGGACGGAGCGGCCGAGATCATCGTCGCGGGCGCGAACTTCCACGGCCGTACCACGACCATCGTCTCGTTCTCCACACACCCGAACCATCAGGCCGGGTTCGGCCCGTTCACGCCGGGCTTCAGGGTCGTGCCGTTCGGCGACATCGACGCGCTGCGCTCGGCGATCACCGAGAACACGGCGGCGGTCCTGCTGGAGCCGATCCAGGGCGAGGCCGGCGTGGTCGTTCCGCCGAAGGGATACCTCGCCGAGGTCCGCGATCTGTGCGACGAGAGCAACACGCTGTTCGTCGCCGACGAGGTCCAGTGCGGACTGGCCCGTGCCGGCACGACCCTGGCGCTGGACCACGACGGTGTCCGCGCGGACATGTACACCCTGGGCAAGAGCCTGAGCGGCGGGATCCTGCCGGTGTCCGCGGTGATCGGCCGCGCCGACGTCCTCGGGGTGATCACGCCCGGCGACCACGGTTCGACCTTCGGCGGCAACCCGCTGGCGTGCGCGGTCGGCCTCGCGACGGTGCGGCTGCTGGCCACCGGGGAGTTCCAGGAACGCTCACGCGAACTCGGCGCGTACCTGCACTCCCGCCTGAGCGAACTGGACGGTGTGACCGAGGTCCGTGGGCGCGGCCTGTGGGCCGGCGTACAGATCGCCGAAGAGCATGTGGCCGGGCGTCGGGTGACCGAGGCGCTGGCCGAACGCGGCCTGCTGTGCAAGGAGGCCAAGGGACACCTCCGGGTGGCACCCCCGCTGGTCGTCACCCGCGAGGAGATAGACCTCGGCGTCGACATGATCGCCGACGTGCTGTCCTGAACCGGACCCGGGGAGGACACCCGCATCGGGCCGGCCTGACCATCGATGGGACTGGAGGGAATTCGTGAGTGACTTCGCAGGACTGGTCGCGATCGTCACCGGCGGTGCGTCGGGCATCGGCCTGGCCACGGTCAATCGGCTCAGCAGTTGGGGAGCCCAAGTCGCCGCTCTCGATCTGAAACCGGAGGGGCTCCCGGACGGCGTCATGGGCGTCCAGGTCGATGTCACGGACGACATCCAGGTCAAAGCCGCCGTCGACGCCGTGGTCGAGCGGTTCGGCAGGCTGGACGTCGTGGTGAACAACGCCGGAATCGGCGCCATCGGGGACGTCACCGCGAACGGTGACGAGGAGTGGTCGCGCGTACTGGACGTCAACGTGGTCGGGATGGTCAGGGTCGCCCGGCACGCGGTACCGCACCTGCGGCGCTCACCCGCGGCGTCGATCGTCAACACCAGCTCGATCGTGGCGTGGGCCGGGGTGGGGCAGCGGGCACTGTACTCGGCCAGCAAGGGCGCGGTGTACGCGCTGACGCTGGCCATGGCGGCGGATCACGTCCGGGAGGGCATCCGGGTCAACTGCGTCGCCCCCGGCTCCGCGGACACCCCGTGGATCGGCAGGTCGCTGGAACAGACGGAGGATCCTGTGGCAGCCCGGGCCGCGCTCGACGCGTTCCAGCCCACGGGTCGTCTGGTGTCGGCCGACGAGGTGGCGGGCGCGATCGCCTACCTGGCAAGCCCGTTGGCGAGCGCCGTGGTGGGCACGGTGCTCGCCGTGGACAACGGCATGCACGGTCTGCGGCTGCGGCCCCGGAACCCGTAGCCGGCGGGCCGGACAAGAGACACCGCCGCGGGCCGCAGGGGTTCTCCCCCGCGGCCCGCGGCGCTTTCGTGGAACCACGGCGGCGGCAGGAACACGAACGGTGTCACCCGCCGAGCCGCTGTGTCCGTCCGGCGGCAGGTGAAACCCGGCGGGACGACCGCCGGGTCGGTGGAGCGGTCGTGCGGACGGCCGGCCCCCTGCCCCCTCACCACCGGGCCGAGCGTCAGGAAGCCGGTTCTCCGGCCGTGGAGGCGGGGCGACGGAGCCGCAGACTGAGCTGGGCGCCCAGCAGCCCCAGTACGCCGACCAGGGTCCACAGCGCCCAGGGGGCGACCGCGTACACGGCACCGCCGATGACCGGTCCGGCGCCCGTGCCGATCGCGTATGCCGCGCCGTACACGCCCTGGTAACGCCCGACCATCCCCGGCGGAGTCAGACTCGCCAGGTGGGCCTGGACGACGGAGGAGTACGCCATCTCGCCGAACGTCCAGGCCGTCACCGTCGCCGACAGCATGACCATTCCGGTGGTGAACCCGGTCAGCGCGAGGCCGGAACAGGTGAGCAGGTTGGCGGCGGCCAGTACGTACTCCGGCCGGAACCGGGAGACCACGCTGGTGATGGGCAGCTCCAGCAGCACCACCAGCAGACCGTTGAGCCCCATGAGAAGACCGAAGTCACGCTCGTCCAGACCCACGTCGTCGACGTGCAGGGGCAGGCCGACGGTGGTCTGGGTGTAGGCGAACATGGAGAACACGGTCATCAGCAGGAATCGCACCAGGACGCGGTCGGTGAGCATCTGCCGGTACCCGACCGCCGGCTCCGCCCGTGTTTCCGCGGTGCCGGAATCGGACCGCTGCTGCGAGGGGTCCCGCAGCAGCACCGCCACGATCACGCCGAACAGCAGGAGAGCGGCGGCCTCCAGCAGGAAGAGCCCCGTGTAGGAGATGGTGGCCACCACGCCGCCGAGCACGCCGCCCAGGGCGGAGCCGATGTTCTGGGCGAACCGGAGCACCCCGAAGGCGGCGAGCCGTTGCTGGGAGGACGTCACGGCGTCTACCAGCACCGCGGCCATGGCCGGCCGGTAGACCTGTGACACCACGCCGATGAGACCGACCACGGCGATGACCGCCGGGAGAGGTGCGAGGAACGGCACCATCGCCGTCAGCCCGGAGGTGGCGACGACGGACAGCAGGATGGCCCGCCGTCGGCCGATCGTGTCGGTGAGGTGGCCGCCGACGACGTTGCCGAGCACTCTGCCCAGGCCGGCCGCGCCCAGCACGAGCCCCGAGGCCGCGCCGGAATGTCCGCGCTGGGTCAGATAGAGCACGATGAACACCGGCAGGAAGGTGCCGGCCTGGAGGATCAGGTTGCCGAGACAGATGACCCAGACCCGGCGGGGCAGGCCGCGCAGGGCGTCACGGAATCGCGGCTCGTCGGGGCGCGACCGGTCCGATGTCTCGGTACTCACGCCGTTGACCCGGTGCGCATGGGTACGACGGTGCTGTTCAACGTGGTTCCTCCGTGTCGTGTGCCGTACTGGAACTCGGCGGCTTCCTGTCCGTTCGCAGGTCCTCTACCGCGGGCCGCCGGCGTAGAGGTGATCACGTTCGATCTCCCGGAGCCTCCGGTAGTCGGCACGAAGCTGTTCCGGATCCTCGGAGATGAGAATCACGTACCCCGGCTGGGTCGCGACGTCGATCGTCCGGGGAAGCGGCGCCCCTTCCGGATGCGTCGTGACGGCATGGGCGTAGGACGGGAGTGCGCGGACGGCGGCCATCGCCTCGTGGGACGGGGCCACGCCGTCATCACCCCGGTTGATGAGATGCACGTACCGCAGACGTTGCAGCAACTGGTAAGCGGTGGTGGGCAGTCGGTCGAACTCGGCGGGGTTCGCCACGGCCAGGGCGATGAGGTCGATCTGGTTGGTGCCCAGACAGCGATTGCCGATGTCCGGAACCTGCCCCCCGCCGAAGCGCGCGGCACACTCGACGAGCACCGGCCCTCTGGCGGTCATCATGACCTCGGTGTGGCCGGCCCAGTTCCGGACCTCCAGGGCGTCGAGCACCTCGTGGGTGTAGGACTCCACCTTCTTGGCTTCCGGATCGTCCGGTGACAGCGGCTCGTTGTAGTCGTAGATGATGTTGCCGCCGGGAAGCCGGATCTTGTAGTACCGCCAGATCTCGACGGTGTGGTGCCTGCCGTCACGGCTGACCGTGTTGACGAAGTACTCGTCCCCGTCCAGGAACTCCTGCGCGAGCACGACCGTGTTGGGCTTTGCGTGGCGGTCGGGGCTGGTCATGATCTGCTCGTGGACGGCGCGGACCTGGTCCGCGGACGAGCACGCCACGACGTTGTCGGTGCCGGAGCTGGCGACCGGTTTCAGGACGACCGGGTAACCGGCGGTCGTCTCGGCCCACTTGATGATCTCGTCGGCATCGGACGAGACGATGGTGGCCGCGTGCTCGACTCCCGCGTCGCGCAGGGCGAGGACCATGTCGTACTTGTTGCGGCGGGACGTCGGCCGGCTCATCCCGTTGCCGGGGGTGCCCAGTTCGGCGGCGAGCCGGTCGGTCAGCTCGACGCCCGACTCCCCGACGGAGATCACCCAGTCGACCCCGTGCCCGCGCAGCGCGGACGCCGTGGCCGCGATGTCACCGTCGTGCCGGACCTTGTCCACAAAGCCCTCGGGGAACGGCAGCCGGGATATGTGGACGTCGGGGTTCGGCGACTGGACGTGCACGCACTCCACGCCGAACCGGTTCAGTGCGGGCAGGAGATGACGCCCCAGAGAGAAAGCGTCGACGAACGCCACTCGCTTCGATCGCGCGCCGGAACTGTTGGGCATCATCAGCTACTTCCCTTGTGAGTCGGACAGTTCACGGACAAAAGGGCCCTGGCCGTGCCGGTGACCGGACCTCGGACTCGTGGTGATCGCGGTGCCGGATCCGGCCAGTGCCCGGCTGACGGGGTCGGCCGCGCGCCCATCCGCTATGCGGACCGACAGCACTCCGCCGACCAGTGCCTCCCGTGCCGCGACGAGTTTGAGCGCCATGCCGCCGCCGGCGAACCGGCCGGGCGCGCCGGTCGCCGGCACATCGTGGGTACTCAGCACGCTGGTCTCGTCACCGGGATCGGCGAGCACCCCCGGTGCGCCGGTCAACAGCACCAGCCGGTCGGCGCCGAGTGCCACCGCGAGCGCGGCCGCGACCCGGTCGGCGTCGACGTTCACCGGATGGCCGTGCTCGTCGATCGCGGGAGGCGAGACCACCGGCACGAAGCCGGACCGCAGCAGGGCTTCGGGGAGTTCGGTGCGCACCTCGCCGAGCCGACCGCTGAAGTTGTCCCGGACCAGGGTCGTCCGGCCGTCCACCACGGACCGCACGGCGGACTTGCGACGGGCGCGCAGCATGCCGCCGTCCAGGCCGGTGAGACCGACCGAGAGCACCCCGAGCCGGGACAGCTCTGCGACGATCCTCGGTTTGACCCCGCCGGCCAGCGCGAGGGTGACCACTTCCAGCGTCGCCGGGTCGGTGTACCGGGTGGACACCCCGTCCGGGGCGACGAGGGTGCGCTGCGGGACACCGAGTCTCCCGGCCAGCCGGGCGATTTCCCCGGAGCCGCCGTGCACCAGGAGGACCGGCTGTCCCTCACCGACGAGCCTGGCGACGTCGGCGCAGATGCCCGCGGCGTCGACGGACGGGTTCCCGCCGCACTTGACGACCGTCAGTGGTCTGGTGGTCACGGTTTCTCCGATTCGCCGAGGTTCGGATGGAACGGATGCGGGCCGGGGAAGGCCGGCCACCGCCGGGCGGACCGTGGCCGGCCCCGGTGAATGCCGCGTGCCTGCCCCGGCCGCTACTCTCCCCAGTCCTCTTCGACCTCGGGCGCGCGGGCGAGCACCGCCGGGCTCAGCGCCACGATCTCCAGTTCGCTTCGGCAACCCGCGCAATCGATGATCTCGTTGAGCCGCGCAGATTGGCTGATCTGCACCTCGTCCTCACACTCAGGACAGGCCTGCATGGTGGGCATGTGACGAATTCCTTTCGATCGGTTGTTCCAGAGCGGATCGCCGGACCGCCGCGTCGAAAGGGACGCTACGACCACGCCGACGTCATGTGCGTCCGCGGCGAAGGCATCCGGGGAGACACGTCGTGCTGACCTTTCGCCCTCGCGGCTGAGCCCCTCGCTTACCTCAGGGGCGAAACATCAGCGCACCGCATCTGCGCGATTGAATTTTCCGCGGACGCACACGGTGGTGGTGTGCTCGTAACGTCCGTTCCACACGGCAGGCCGGGTGGGATCGGCGCGTGCACCGGCACGCCGGTCGTACCGACGGACAACGTCTGCTCTTCGAGCGAGAGGAACCGGTCGTGAAGGTGCTGTCTGCTCTGCGTTCTCTCATCGCGCGTCGGCAAGCCGCTGAGGAACACGGTGGAGAGGACGACCGGGCCGCCGCCTGCCCGTGCGGTTCGGGGCCACCGGACTTCCCGCGGACGACAACAGTCTGGGCACGGCGGGGCTATCCGTCCTCGTGCTGGTCGTGCCGGTGTCGGTGATCGGCACAGCAGGCAACCCTTCGCCTTCATCGATCGGAGAGCCATGCGTACTCCACCCCCCTTCGGCTATCAGCAGCTCCACGAGGGATCCGTCCTGATCACCCGTAAATGCCGCACCGTCAACGTCGTGCGCGGCAAGGAGCAGGTGTCCGAGCTGCTGTCGGCTCTCAGGAGCGGAGACACTCAGGTCGTGCTCTCCCGCTACGCGGGCCGTGCGCGCGAGACGAACACGCCGCGCCGGACCGGAACGTGACCCGGACGTGAGTGCTCCGCCTGTCCGGGGTGTCACCTCCTGGGAGGTGACACCCCGGACAGGCGCCGGCGAGACCGGTGATCCGTCAGCGGAATTCCAGGAAGAACATGTCGCGGTACCCCTCCGAAGTCGCCGGGGCCACCCGCACGGGAGACACGGAGTGCAGAGCCGTGCGGTCGTCCAGGAATATGTAGTCCCCGGGCTCGCTCAGGGTGTGGCTGAGCACCGGGGACCCGCCGTTGTCGTAGAGCGTGCTGACCCCACCGGTGACGGCCTTTCGCGCGACCAGCATCATGACGATGTGCTCGACGCCGTCACGGTGGACTCCCTCCGGGGTCGGATTCCCGAGTTCCTCCGCGGAGGCGACGATGCGGTGCTGATGGACGTTGATCTGCCGGACAGGAGCCACGGGTTCACCGTCGGGCGTGCTCTCCGCGATGCGGGCGACGAAATGTGCCAGCATCCGCAGGAACACGGAAGTGTCCAGCAACGCCTGGTCGATCGGTTCGAAGCGGCGGACGATGCCGCCGTTCAGCCGGTTGATCTCCTTGCTCTGGAGGAAACCGTTCCGGCCGGCCGACCGGACGGCGCCGTCGGCGACGTCGTACGAGATCTCGGAGTGCTTACGGCGTCGATAGGTTCCGCCGTCCCCCATGTACGGGTCCAGCGGCAGGCCCTCCCAGAACCGGCTGAACTTGTCCCAGTCGTCGCCACTCCGGAGCAGGTCGTCACGCGCGTTGCCGAGCGAGAACTTCGGTCCGCCCATTCTCTCGATCTCCTTTGGCCAGGTCGGCGGTTCTCGGACGGTCGGGCAGCCCGGGGGTCAGCGGCGTCACGGAGATGTCACGTGACACGCCATCCGCCCACGGCGCTCAGGACGTTCGCCGCGCGGGCACGCAACTGGCCCACGGAATCCGCGGTGATCGCGAAACGGAGAAAGTAGTTCTCCTGCTCCAGGTCACTGACCTGGTAGCCGTCGACGACCACCGCCTTGATGACGCCCGGGAGTTCGCACAGGTCGTCCTCCGTGGCGCTGATCTCGACACGGCCGAGCTCTTCCGCCTCCACGTCGACCCAGCCGATGATCGTCCGGTCGCGAAGCGGGCCCAGCCGATCCAGTGTGAACTCGCCCAGCGACATGGAGACGACCGCCTCCGCCGGGTCGATCCCGCTGATCTCCTGGATCGCCGTGGGGTACATGCCACCGCCGAAGCGGGGATTTATCTCCACCAACTCCGTCCGGCCGTCGTCGTCGACCCTGCCCTCGATGTGCAGCCAGAGCTGGTCGAGGCGGAGGTCGGAGCAGAGCGCGCTGGTCATCTCGCTCAGGACGCGCACACCGTCACGCACGTGATCACTCTGGGGCGGATGGATCCGAAGCCCCGCGTCGTGGTGCCTGACGTTGTCGTGGTCGGGTTTCTCGACCGCCAGGACCGGATGGAAGCGGCCGTCCACGACGGGTCCGTCCACGGAGAACTCGACACCGGGCAGATACTCCTCGATGATCATTTCCGTGTCGACGAAGCCGCGCGCGACCAGGTGGCGCCGGTAGGCGAGGAGCTCGGCCGGGCTGTCCACCCGGCGCACCAGCCGCGAGGCCGTGGAGTCACGTGAGGGCTTGACGATGGCGGGAAAGAAGTCCGCCTCTGCCGGGTCGTCGCAGAAGCTGATGGTGGACAGCCCCAAGGCCCGCATACGCTCTCGGACCAGCGTCTTGCTGGCCAGCACGTCGATGCCGGCGCCGACACCCGGAAGGTCGTAGTGGGCGACAAGGCCGCCCTGCCAGGGGAGCAACGGTTCGATCAGGTTCACGACGGCGATGGGAACGATGCCGCGCCGGTCGAGCCGGGTGATGAGCGTGGACAGGTTCTCGCGGTCCCAGTCCACCACGACATGGTCATCGCATTTTTCGCGGTTGGGAGTGCCGGGAATTTCGGAGATCAGTACCGGCCGCAGACCGCGGGCTCTCAGCTGTTCTGCGGCAAGAGCCACGGCACCGGCATTCCATTTGGAGAGGATGAGTACGGATTTCACGCAGCGACCTCCAGAGGTTGAATCGCGGGCTGGCATCGAAGAACACGAACGGGCATGACGAGCGACACGGGTGCGGCCGCTCCGAAGCGATCGGGGCACTCGGCCGCGGGAGAGCAAGGCCGATACGCCTGGTCCCCGCGAACGCACATGACGGCAGTGCGGTCGCACCGTCCTGCCGGTCCGTCACCGGAGCCGGATTCGGAGCCGGATTCGGCTGAACCGTCGAGGTCAGCCCTCCACCGGGGCGCTCGGGACGCCGACGGCCGTGGCTACGGCGTCGGCGTCGGCGTCGGACGCCGAGGGCGTCAGCGGAGCGTTCCGCGTGCCCGCCGTCCGGACGTCGGAGAACAGCACTATGAGGAACGCCAGGGCGCCGACCCCTGCCGACACCCACATGGCGCGGTGCAGGCCGATGCTCGATGCGAGCGCACCGGAGCACAGCGATCCGACGGGAAGGGTGCCCCATACGACGAACCGGATCGTGGCGGTCATGCGACCCATGAGGGGTCGGGGGGTGACGCCCTGACGCAGGCTGACCTGGTTCACGTTGAAGAGCACCACGCCGAACGACTGCACGAACACGCCGCAGGTGATGACCACTTCGAGGGCCGAGGCGGGCGCGGCGGGGGTGAGGAGAGGGCCGAGACCGTCGATGAGCGCGCCCAGCACGATGCTCGGTCCGGTGCCCAGGCGCTGTGACAACCTGCGGGCGACGACGGCACCGAGGACGACACCGAGAGAGCCGATCGCCATCACGATGCCGAGTTTGGCGGCGGAGAAGCCCAGTTCACGCACCGCGTAGGTGGTGAAGATGGCCGCGACCATGCCGTAGGAGAAGTTGAGGAGCGCCCCGACACCGGCCACCGGGGCCAACAGGCGGTGACGGCGCACGAAGGTCAGCCCCTCTCCGACCTCCTTCAGCAGAACCGGCCAGGTCGCCCGGCTGCCGCCCCCCGTCACCGGCTTCTCCCGATCGCGCGGGATGCGCGACACCATGAACGCGGAGAACAGGAACGACAGGGCGTCGGCGCACAGCGCGACCGGGGCCTTCAGCACCGAGATCAGCCAGCCGCCCACGCTGGGGCCGATCAGCTGCGACGCGGACCGCGCGAGCTCCAACTGGGCGTTTCCGTCCGTCAGTTGCTCGGCCTCGACGATATCGGGCAGATAGGACTGGTAGGCGACGTCGAAGAACACGGTCGCGACACCCTGGACGAACGCGACCGCATAGAGCTGGCCGAGCGTGAGCGCGTCCAGCGCGTAGGCCAGCGGGACGGTGAGCAGCAGCAGCGCACGCGCGAGGTCGCTGACGATCAGAACGGGCCTTCGGGGCATTCGGTCGATCCAGACCCCGGCCGGCAGCCCGATCAGCAGGAAGGGCGCGACCTGCGCGGCGATGAGCGCGCTGACTTCGAACGCGCCGGCGTTCAGCACCTGGAGCGCGACGAGAGGCAGCGCCAGGAAGCCGATCTGGCTGCCGATCTGGCTGACGCCCTGCGCAGCCCGCAGTCGCCGGAAGTCAGGATTCTGGGTGACCCTCATCTGGTCCGTCTCTCTCGGTGACTTGATGACCGCTGACGTGACGAAGCCGCCGCACCCTCCCGGCGCCGCGGAAGTCCGTACCCGTCGCCGCGCGCCCGGAGGATGCCGTACCGCCCTGTGGCCTTTGTTCTCCGAAATGGATCCCCGGCCTCCCGGCCGCGGACCGCGACCGGAATACGGGCCGATCTCAAGACTGACACGGGCGAGGTTCGCATCGAGTAATCGGTGCGCTTAGCCGATCGGCAGAGAACTAAGTCCGACGCCTCCTTCACGATGTGTTTGTCGCGGACGCGGGTGAGGTGGAAAGGTTCGTAGTTTCCTTTCGTATGGGTGATCGGTTCGGACTGGAGGGTGTCGTGGTGGCGGGTCGGAATATCTCGGCAAGGAGGGTGTGGTCGTGATACGGGTGGCGGTGGCCGGTGCGGCCGGTTATATCGGCGGCGAGTTACTGAGGCTGCTGCTGGGACATCCCGAGGTCGAGGTGGTGGGCGCGGTCTCGTCCCGTTTCCCGGGGAAACGGGTCGACGGTGTGCACCCGAATCTGCGGTCCGCCACCGATCTGACATTCTGTTCGGCCGATGAGGTCGAAGAGTGCGACGCGGCGTTCCTGGCACTGCCGCACCGGGTGGCGATGACCCAGATCGGTCACTGGGCCCAGCGGGCCAAGCTCGTCATCGACCTGACCGGGGACTTCCGGCTCGACGACACCGAAGTCTTCCGGCGTTACTACGGCGAGGAGCACCAGGCCCCGCATCTGCTGGCCGACTTCGTGCCCGGCCTTCCCGAACTGCACCGCGAGAGCCTGCGCACCGCGGACCTGATCAGTGTTCCCGGCTGCATGGCCGCGGCCGGCGTACTCGCCCTGTACCCCCTGGTGGCCCGCGATCTGATCGATCTCGGGCAAGGGGCTCAGTTCGACGCCCGCACCGGTTCCAGCGGCTCGGGCGCCACCGCCGGTCCGGCCAACCTGCACGCCGAACGCAGCGGTGCCATGCGCGTGTTCGCGCCCACCGGGCACCGCCACGAAGCCGAGATCTCACGGCATCTGGGCCTGCCGGCCGCGATGACCGCCACCGGCGTCGAAGCGGTCCGCGGGGTCCAGACCATCTGCCACGCCACCCTGCGCCCCGGTGTGGACAAGCAGACCGTGCGCCGGGCCTTTCGCGAGCAGTACGCCGAGGAACCCTTCGTCCGCGTCGTCGCGCACCAACGCGGCATCTTCCGCTACCCCGACCCGAAGATCCTCCTGGGATCCAACTACTGCGACGTCGGCTACGCAGTCGACGAGGACAGCGGCCGTCTGACCACGATCGCCGCCCTGGACAACCTCGTCAAAGGCGGCGCCGGCAACGCCCTGCAATGCCTCAACATCCGCACGGGCCGGCCCGAGACCCTCGGCCTGACCTTCCCCGGTCTCCACCCCCTGTGAACCCCGGCCGACCGGAGGGACCGTGACCACCGATCCGCTGACCGTCGTCACGTGAGGCCGCGATCCGGCCGCGCCGACACACCCGGGCCTGCCCGCCGAGCACGTACGGGGCCGGCATCACGGTGCGCATCTCCTGCGCAGGGGGGCGCCGACCCACAGCTCATGCGAAAGGGAGATCCGCACATGAGAGAACCGAATGGCACACCGGCCGAGTGGCAGGGCGGCACTGTCTGGCTGACCGGGCTGCCGAGCGCGGGCAAGACCACCATCGCGACGGGTCTCGCCGAGCGGCTGCGCTCCGGTGGACACCGCGTTCAGGTGCTCGACGGTGACGAGGTCCGTGCCGCCCTCTCCGCGGAACTGGGATTCTCGAAGGAGGACCGGGACACCAACGTGCGGCGGATCGGTTACGTGGCCGGGCTGCTCGCCGAGCACGGCGTCACGGTGCTGGTGCCGGTCATCGCCCCCTATGCGCTGTCCCGCGCGGCGGTCCGGGACCTGCACGCGGCACGCGGCGTCCCCTGCGTCGAGGTGCACGTGGCGACGCCGGTGGACATCTGCGCCGACCGGGACGTCAAGGGCCTCTACGCCCGGCAGGCGGCAGGTGAACTCAGCGGTCTCACCGGCGCGGACGACCCCTACGAGGTGCCGGTCGACCCCGACCTCCGGGTCGACACGCAGCACCAGACGGTCGACGAGTCGGTCCGGCAGGTGCGAGCGCTGCTCACGGCACGGGGTCTGTCGTGATCGCCGCCACGCGGGCCGTGCCCGCCGGCCGTCCCGGACACCTCGGCCCGCGGGTGGATCCGGTGCACCCGCTGACGCACCTCGAAATGCTGGAGTCGGAGGCGGTGCACATCTTCCGTGAGGTGGCGGGTGAGTTCGAGCGGCCGGTGATCCTCTTCTCCGGCGGCAAGGACTCGATCGTCATGCTGCATCTGGCGCTGAAGGCGTTCGCCCCGGCGGCGGTCCCCTTCACGCTGCTGCACGTGGACACCGGCCACAACTTCCCCGAGGTCCTCGACTACCGCGACCGTGCGGTGGCCGGGCACGGACTGCGTCTGCACATCGCGTCCGTACAGGACTACATCGACCGCGGAGTGCTGCGTGAGCGCCCCGACGGTGTACGCAACCCGCTGCAGACCCTCCCGTTGACGGAGAAGATCCGGGCCGAGCGGTTCGACGCGGTCTTCGGCGGCGGGCGGCGCGACGAGGAGAAGGCCCGCGCCAAGGAGCGCGTCTTCTCGCTGCGCGACGAGTTCTCCGCCTGGGACCCGCGCCGCCAGCGCCCCGAGCTGTGGCAGCTCTACAACGGCCGCCACGCGCCCGGCGAGCACGTCCGCGTCTTCCCGCTCTCCAACTGGACCGAGCTGGACGTCTGGCAGTACATCGGGCGCGAGGGCATCGAGCTGCCGGAGATCTACTTCGCCCATGAACGCGAGGTGTTCAGGCGCAACGGCATGTGGCTGACCGCCGGCGGGTGGGGCGGCCCGAAGGGCGGCGAGAGCGTCGAGACACGGCAGGTCCGCTACCGCACCGTCGGTGACATGTCCTGCACCGGCGCCGTCGACTCCGGCGCCACCACGCCCGAAGCCGTGATCGCCGAGATCGCCGCCTCCCGGCTCACCGAGCGGGGCGCGACCCGCGCCGACGACAGGATGTCCGAGGCCGCGATGGAAGACCGCAAGCGCGAGGGGTACTTCTGACATGACCGTCGCCACCGAGCAGCTCTCGGCCACCACCCTGCTGCGTTTCGCGACCGCGGGCTCCGTCGACGACGGCAAGTCCACACTCGTGGGACGACTGCTGCACGACTCCAAGTCGATCCTGACCGACCAGCTGGAGGCCGTCGAGCACGCCTCCCGCAGCCGCGGCCAGGACACCCCCGACCTCGCGCTGCTCACCGACGGCCTGCGGGCCGAGCGCGAACAGGGCATCACCATCGACGTCGCCTACCGCTACTTCGCCACCGCGCGCCGCCGGTTCATCCTGGCCGACACCCCCGGGCACGTGCAGTACACCCGCAACATGGTCACCGGCGCCTCCACCGCCGACCTGGCCGTGGTCCTGGTCGACGCCCGCAACGGTGTCGTCGAGCAGACCCGCCGCCACGCCGCGGTCGCCGCCCTGCTGCGTGTCCCGCACGTCGCCCTGGCCGTCAACAAGATGGACCTCGTCGCGTACGCGGAACCCGTATTCGCCGCGATCGCCGAGGAGTTCACCGCGTACGCCGCATCGCTCGGCATCCCGGAGATCACCGCGATCCCGATCTCCGCGCTCACCGGTGACAACGTCGTGGAGCCCTCCGCGCACATGGACTGGTACGGCGGCCCCACCGTCCTGGAACACCTGGAGACCGTCCCGGTCAGCCACGACCTGGCACACTGCCACGCCCGGCTGCCCGTCCAGTACGTGATCCGTCCGCAGACCGCCGAGCACCCCGACTACCGGGGTTACGCGGGCCAGATCGCCGCCGGCGCCTTCCGCGTCGGCGAGAGCGTCACCGTCCTGCCGTCGGGCCGCACCAGCACCGTCGCCGGCATCGACCTGCTCGGCGAATCCGTCGGCATCGCCTGGGCCCCGCAGTCCGTGACGATCCGTCTCGCCGACGACATCGACGTCTCGCGCGGTGATCTGATCGCTCCGAGCGATGATGCCCCGGCCCTGGTCCAGGACGTCGAGGCGACGGTCTGCCATGTGGCCGACACGCCGCTGGGGGCCGGCCAGCGGGTGCTGCTCAAGCACACCACCCGTACGGTCAAGGCGATCGTCAAGGACATCCCGTCGCGCCTCACGCTGGACGACCTCTCCCAGCACCCGGACCCCGGGCAGCTGGTCGCCAACGACATCGGCCGGGTCGTCGTACGGACCGCCGAGCCGCTCGCGCTCGACGTGTACGCGGACTCCCGCCGCACCGGGTCCTTCCTCCTCATCGACCCCTCCGACGGCACGACACTCTCCGCGGCCATGGCGGGCGAAGCCTTCGCCACGACCGCGGGGCACGTCCACGGGACCCCTCGGCACCAGGACGAAGAGGGCTGGGACTTCTGATGGACGCCACTCACCGGGACCACCACGCGGAGTCCGTGATGAAGGACCGCCGCCCCTACGAGACCGAGGCACCCCACGCCCGACCTGTCCGGCATCCACCACCTGACGCTGCTCGACAAGGTCCTCAAGGCCGCCGGTCAGCCTGCGGTCTCCAACGCCGGTCCCGGCGTCAAGCAACCACCGCACACCCGTTCCCAGGAGGTATCCAGTGGACATAAGGCAATTGACCACCTTCCACAAGGTCGCGACGCTGCTCAGCTTTACGCGTGCGGCCACCGAACTCAGGTACGCGCAGTCCAGCGTCACCGCCCAGATCAAGAGTCTGGAGACGTCCCTCGGCGTCGAGCTCTTCGAGCGGCTCGCCGGAAAGATCCAGCTCACCCCGGCCGGCCAGCGGTTCCTGCCGTACGCCGAGCAGATGCTGACGCTGGCCGGCGAGGCCCGCGGCATCGCGTCCGGTGACGGTGAGCCCTCCGGTCTGCTCACCATCGGCACCATGGAGAGCATCACCTCGTACCGCATGCCGCCGGTGCTCGAACTCTTCCACCACCGTTACCCGCAGCTGCAGCTGGTACTGCGCCCCAGCCTCTGCGCGGAGACGCTGCACTCGCTGCGCCAGGGCACCTTCGACATGGGCTTCCTGATGGAGGCCGAGACCCGGCACCCCGGCGTGGAGAGCGAGATGCTCGGCCCCGAACCGCTGGTCGTCGTGGCCGCTCCCGACCACCCCCTGGCCAAGGAGGCCAAGGTCGACCTTGACCAGCTCCGCGACGTCCAGGTGCTGGCCCCGGAGGCCGGATGCGCCTACCGGGAGCTGTTCGAGGCGGAGTTGAACGACGGCTCGGGCGAGCCGGTGCCGTTCCTGGAGTTCGGCAACATCGAGTCGATCAAGCGTGGTCTGACCGCCGGGCTCGGGATCAGCCTGCTGCCCACCATGACCGTGGCCGACGACATCGCCGCGGGCTCGCTGGCCGCGC
Source organism: Streptomyces sp. NBC_00386 (assembly GCF_036063235.1). Taxonomy (NCBI): domain Bacteria; kingdom Bacillati; phylum Actinomycetota; class Actinomycetes; order Kitasatosporales; family Streptomycetaceae; genus Streptomyces; species Streptomyces sp. NBC_00386. The sequence goes on along the minus strand of NZ_CP107950.1, from coordinate 5,226,018 downwards.
TCGCCTGGGAGGTGCCCTTCGAGGTCTACACCCAGTTGGCGTGGCGCCGAGGCTGCCGGCAGACCCGTGAGATGCGCCTGTTCATCGACCGGACGCTGGAATGCATGGCGAGCGAGTACAGCGCGACGACGGGCTCGGCCGACTGACCGTCCGACGCGTCGGCCGCAAGCGGCTGGCGCCCGGGCCGTCCGAGCGGTGCCCGGGTCGCCGGCCATCCGGCTTCGAGGTTCTGGGTTCCGAATCCACGGGCCGAGAACGGAACGGCAGAGTGCGGTCGGTGTGATCGAGCATCGCGATTCTTGGTATCGATCATTCCCGGCCTTGATGCTGGACGCGGATATCGCTCCCCGGCGAGGATTTCCCTGTCACTCCCTCACGTTTGCGGAGAAGCCGATGTCGAATGTAGTGCGCCCGGCAAAGAAATTCATCGTCTCGAGCGTTTCCTCGGATGCCCACATGTGGAACCTGGTGTTTCTCCAACTACTTCTGGAGGAGCACGGAGGGGAGGTCATCAATCTCGGCGCCTGCGTCCCCGACGACCTCATCATCGAGGAATGCCGACAGGAAAAACCTGACGTACTTGTCCTCAGCACGGTCAATGGGCACGGTCATCTCGACGGGATGAGGCTCATACGCAAAATACGCAGCCAGCCCGACCTCCAGGACTTGCGGGTCGTCATCGGCGGGAAACTCGGTGTGCGCGGCAAGGACAACGTCCAATTCATCGAGGGCCTCTCCGAAAGCGGATTCGACGCCGTTTTCGAATCCGAGGGCGCCTTGCAGAACTTCAACGAGTTCCTGCGCGATCTCGGCCCCGGTGCACAGCGCGCCCTTCCGATGCCGGAGGTCGCCGCATGACCGTCACCGTCCCCGCCGCCCCCGCCCGGATCCGCACCAACCGCTTCTCCGCGTTCGTGCACCGGACCAAGGAGGCGGGCGGCCTCGTGGTCCAGCCCCGTATGGGTTTCGCCGAACTCCCGGTCATGCGCGAGGGCCTGCTCGGCGTCCGCGGGGCCCGGGCCACCTCCGCCGGCACCATCACCCTGGACAGCTACACGCGGGTCAACGACCACGACTCGGCACGGGAAGCCCTGCGCACCGGTGCCGACCTCAACGGCTTCCCCCTCGTCGCCCACGGCCCGGCCGCCACCCGGCGGATGCTCGAAGGAGTGGCCGGCGAGGACTTCCCGATCCAGGTGCGACACGGCTCCGCCCTTCCCTACCCGCTCTTCGAAGCCATGGTCGCCGCGGACATCGACGCCACCGAGGGCGGCCCGGTCTCCTACTGCCTGCCCTACAGCCGGGCCCCGCTCACCGAGGCCGTCGACGCGTGGTCGCGCTGCTGCGAACTGCTCGCCGCCCAGGACCGGCAGATCCATCTGGAGAGTTTCGGCGGCTGCATGCTCGGCCAGCTGTGCCCGCCGAGTCTGCTGGTGGCCCTCAGCGTCCTGGAGGCGCTGTTCTTCGCCGAACACGGCCTGCACAGCATCTCGTTGAGCTACGCCCAGCAGACCAACTCCGCACAGGACCTGGAGGCGCTCGCGGCCTTGCGCAGGCTCGCCGGCGAACGCCTCGGCGACCTCGACTGGCACGTCGTCCTCTACACGTACATGGGGGTCTACCCCCGTACGCCGGTGGGTTCCTTCCGGATCCTCGAGGACAGCGCCAGGCTCGCGATCCGCAGCGGCACCGAGCGGCTGATCGTCAAGACCCCCGCCGAGGCGTTCCGGATCCCGACCGTCGGCGAGAACGTGGACGCGCTGGAGTTCGCCGCCTACGTGGCCGCCGACGAGGCGCTGCACGGGCAGCCCGAACTGCCCACCGAGACAGGCCTGTACGAGGAGGCCCGGATGCTCGTGGACAGCACCCTCGCGCTCGCCCCGACGGTCGGTCAGGCCCTGGTGCGGGCGTTCTCCCTGGGCCATCTCGACGTGCCGTTCTGCCTGCACCGGGACAACGCCAACAAGTCCCGCGCGTACGTCGACGCGCGGGGGCTGCTGCGCTGGGCCGAGCCCGGCTCCATGCCCCTGGCGATCGACCGCACGGCCGCCGGAAAGCCGCTGTCCGCCCAGGGCCTGATCGAGATGCTCGGCTACAACGAGCGCCGCTTCGACCGTGAGCAACTGACCCGTGTACCCCGATGGAGCCTGACATGACCACCCTTGCCCCGGTCACCACCTCCACCCTCGACGCGATCCGTGACCGCGGTGCGCTGCGCGCCGTCGTCAGCCGTGGCATCCGAGGGCTCTCGCTGCCCACCGCGACCGGTGCGTGGACCGGCCTCGACGCGGACGTCGCCCGGGCCGTCGCCGCGGCCGCGCTCGGCGACCCCGAGGCGGTCGAGTGGCTGCCGTCCGACCCGGCCGACCGCCTCGAGCCGCTGCACGAGCGCACGGCCGAACTCTCCGTCTGCAACCTCACCTGGACGCTGGGCCGCGAGGCACACCGGCCCGTCCTCTTCGCGGGGGTGACCTGTTACGACGGCGAGGGGTTCCTGGTCCGCGCGGACAGCGGCATCGAGGACCCCGGGCAGCTGGCCGGCCGGCGGGTCGCGGTGCAGCAGGGCACGACGAGCATCGCCAACCTGGCCGCCTGGTACGGGCGGCGCGGCCTGTCCGTCGAGCCGGTCGAGTACGCGACGCCCGCGCAGACGCTCGCCGGCTACGCGTCGGGGGAGTGCGCGGCGTACGTCCTGGACCGTACGGCGCTGGCCGGGGAGCGGGCCGCGCTGCCCGACCCGGAGGCGCACCGGATCCTCGACACCGCGATCTCCCGCGAACCGATGGCCGCCGCGGTGCGTGACGACGACCCCCAGTGGTACCGGCTGTGCCGCTGGGTGCTGCAACTGCTGCTCTCGGCCGAGCACCACGCCGACGAGGCGGGCCCCGGCGGCCGGTCGCAGGCGCTCGCCGAGGCGGCCGCCCTCGCCGGCGCGCACGGAGCGGCGATCGGCCTCGACGAGGAGTGGGCGGCCCGCGTCCTGGACGCGACCGGCACGTACGCCGAGATCTACGAGCGCAACCTGGGCGCGGCCTCCGGGCTCGGTGTGCCGCGCGGACTCAACGAGCTGTGGACCCGTGGCGGTCTGCACTACGCCGTACCCCTGAACTGATCCACCCGCTCCGAGTGAGAGGACTCTCATGTCAACCGAACCAAGCACCACAAACCCGGAGTTGAAGGGAGCGGTCGAGCTCACGCTCGCCATGGTGCTCTCCGGAACACTCGGCATATTCGTCATCGAGTCCGGTGCGTCGCCCTTCAACGTGGTCTTCTTCCGCTGCGTGTTCGGTACGGTCGCGCTCGGTCTGTACTGCCTGGTGCGCGGCTTCTTCAAGAATCACGGCTTCACCCCGAAGAAGCTCGGCCTCGCGGCTCTCGGCGGTGTCTTCATCGTCTTCAACTGGGCTTTCCTCTTCGAGTCCTACGAGTCGACCTCCATCACCGTGGCGACCGTCGTGTACCACACCCAGCCGTTCTACGTGATGATGCTCGGCGCGCTCCTCTTCCGCGACAAGATCACCGCGGCCAAGCTGGGCTGGCTCGTCGTCGCCTTCGGCGGACTGATCCTGGTCGCCGGCATCTCCCTCTCCGATTTCCAGGACAGCGGAAAGAGCGGCTACCTCACCGGACTCGGGCAGGCCCTGCTCGCCGCCGTCTTCTACGCCTTCGCGACCGTCATCACCAAGCGCGTCACCGGCGTCCGGCCCCATCTGGTCGCGCTCGTGCAGGTGCTGCTCGGCATCCCGCTGCTGCTGCCCTTCACCTCGTTCGGCGAGATGTCGGGAATGGGCGGCGACTGGGGCTGGCTGGTCGGGCTCGGCCTGATCCACACCTGCCTGATGTACGTGCTCATGTACTCCTCGTACCAGAAGCTGCCCACCTCGAAGATCGCGGTCCTGGCCTTCATCTACCCGGCCGTCGCGATGCTCTGCGACTGGAGCGTCTACGGGCACCGCATCAGCCTGCTGCAGGCGCTCGGCATCCCGCTGATCGTGGCCGCCAGCCTCGGCATCAACCTCGGCTGGAAGTTCGGCCCCCGCCGGACCGAGACCGCCGCCCCCGCCCCCGCTCCCGCTCCCGCCGCCGCCGCCGCTCAGCCTCTGGCCGCGCAGGCCGCCGGGGCCGACAAGATCACCATTGGAGAGTCCCGATGAGTTCCGCTCCGGACCGGACCGCCGCCGCGCCCCGCGTCGCCATAGTCGGTGCCACAGGTGCCGTGGGCACCACAATGATCGAAATCATCGAGGAACGCGGCCTGCGCTACTCGGAGTTGCACCTGGTCGCCTCGTCCCGGTCGGCGGGCCGCAAGCTCACCGTCGCGGGCCGTGAGTACGAGGTCCAGGCGATCGAGGAGTTCGACTTCGGGCAGGCCGATGTCGTCTTCTTCTCGGCCGGCACCACCGTCAGCGAGAAGTGGGTACCGGTCGCCACCGCCGCCGGCGCCGTCGTCATCGACAACACCATCGCCTTCCGGATGGACCCGGACACCCCGCTGGTCGTGCCACAGGTCAACGCCCATGAGCTGGACCGGCGTCCGAAGAGCGGCGTCATCGCCAACCCCAACTGCTCCACCATCCCGCTGGCCCGCCTGCTGCGCGGCATCGAGGACCGCTGGGGCATCCGCAACGCCGTCGTCAGCACCTACCAGGCCGCCTCCGGCCTCGGCTACTCCGGCGTGGAGGAGCTCCAGGAGTCCACCAGGGCCTCCCTGCAGGGTCCGGACGCCGACTTCGAGCCGCAGCACTTCAAGCCGGCGCTCGCCTTCAACGTCATCCCGAAGATCGACCGCTTCCTCGACTCCGGCTTCACGCTGGAGGAGGAGAAGATGCTGCAGGAGACCAGGAAGATCCTCGGCCTGCCGCACCTGGACGTCACCACCACCTGTGTCCGGGTGCCCGTCGCCAACTGCCACTCCGAGTCCGTCTACGTCGAGTGCCAGTCGCCGGTGGACCGCGCCGAACTGGTCGAGGTGCTCGCCGCCCTGCCCGAGGTGAAGGTCCACGACCGCGAGACGGTGACCGCCTTCCCGACCCCGGCCGTGGTCGGCAGCTCCGACCTGGTCCACGTCGGCCGGATCCGCGCCACCCAGAACAACCCCCGCGCCTTCTGGCTCTGGCTGGTCGCCGACAACCTGCGGATCGGGGCGGCACTCAACGCCGTGCAGATCGCAGAGGAGCTCATAGAACGAGACACGCTGTGAAGTCGCCGGCCGTCCTGAAGTTCGGCGGATCCAGCTTCCGTACCCTCACGGCGTACGGAGACCTCGCCAGGGCGCTCAGCGACCGCGTCGAGCGGGAGGGCACCAAACTCGTCGTCGTGGTCAGCGGCCAGCCCGGCGAGACCGAGCAGTTCAGGGACCGGCTCAACCAGGTCAATCCGCACCCCGAGGACGAGAGTGTCGCCGGTCTGCTGACGCTGGCCGACACCGTCGGTGCCCAGCTGCTCGCCACCGCGCTGCACCGGGTCGGACGCACCGCCACGGTGCTCGCCGGACACCAGCTCGGCCTGGTCACCAACTCGGCCTTCATGTGGGCCAGGCTGGAGCACACCGACTCGGAACCGCTGCTCACCGCGCTGTTCGACAACGACGTGGTCGTGGTGCCCGGCGGGCAGGCCGCGGACACCCGGGGCCGGCCCACCTGGCTCGGCAAGAACAGCTCCGACCTGTCGGCGGTGGCCGTCGCAGCCGCGGTCGGCGCGGACCGGTGCGAGATCCACTCGGACGTGGACGGCATCTACAGCACCGACCCGCACCTCGTCAGCGGCACCCGGCTGCTGAAGGAGGTCTCGTACAACATCGCGGCGCTGATGTCGCTGTACGGGGCGAAGGTGCTGCACCGCAGGGCCGTGCGGCTCGCCCAGAAGCACCGGATCGAGATCGTCTGCCGGCTCAACCGGGCGCCGTTCCCGGCAGGTTCCGTGATCGGGACCGGTGGCACCTCGGCCTCCGCGGTGGTGCTCAACCAGCACTCCATCGCCCTGTCCTACGACTCCGACGCCGATGCCGACATCGCGTTCGCCGCTTTCCACAGCGCGAACATCGACACCATCCGCCTCACCACCGGGCCGCAGGTCGCCGTCATCGGCGGCTTCGTCGACCTGGAGGAGTTCCAGCGCCGGCAGGGCCTGACGCCGGGCGTCTACGCCGGTGTCCCGGTCACGGCGCTGCGCGGCAGCAAGGTCGCCACCCATCTGGCGGCCGGTGAGGACGACGCCCTGCACCTGGCACAGCGGCTGCACGACGAACTCCAGGACCCCAACGCCCGGTTCCCCGAACCGGTACTGCAAGGAGTGTGACGCATGACCACCTTCGTCGAGAGTCCGCTCGACGCCGGATCCGGCGAGAGCCCGCCGGCCACAGCGACCTTCGCCGAGATCAACCTGCCGGACGAGGTACGTGACGCCCTCGGCGCCGGGCTCGCGACCGTGGGCCGCCCGGACACCGACATCGACCGGGCGATGACCCGCTACCTCCAGGTCTTCGCGGGCCTGCCCACCGAACTCCTCCAGCAGATCCTGGACTTCGGCCGGCACATCGACACCCCCGGCGTCACCCTGATCGACAACCTGCCCGTGGACCCGGACCTCCCGGCCACCCCGGTGGACGGCGGTCCCAGCAGGGAGAAGGAGACCTTCGTCGCCGAGGGCGTGCTGCTCGGCCTGAGCGGGCTGCTCGGCGAGCCCATGGGGGTGACCACCGAGAAGGCCGGCCAGCTGGTCCACGACGTCATCCCGGTCTCCGGCGGCTCCAGGACCCAGACCAACCAGGGGTCCGAGGTCTTCCTCAACTTCCACAGCGACATCACCCACGACGTGATCGGCCGGTACGACGTCGCCAACCCGGACTTCCTCGTGCTCAGCTGCCTGCGCGCGGACCACGAAGGGGTGGCCGGCACGTACTACGCGGACGCCCGCGACGTCTCGGCGGCCCTCGCCCCGGGCGTTCTGGAGATCCTGCGCTCGCCGCTGTTCCGGCTGAACGCGCCCGGCAGTTACACCCGCAACGCCGCCGACGACGCCGAGGTGCTCTCCGACCCCGTGCCGCTCATCAGCGGGACCCCGGAGTACCCCGAGATCGTCATCTCGGCCAACGGGGTGCGCGCGCTGACCAGTGGGGCCCAGGCCGCACTCGACCAGCTCCAGGACGTCTGCGGGGCGGTGGCACACGGTGTCCGTCTCCGCCCGGGCCAGGTCCTGCTGATCAACAACCGCAAGGGCGTCCACGCCCGGTCCACCTTCACGGCCCGCTACGACGGGCAGGACCGCTGGCTCCAGCGCACCTATGTGCGCCGGAACCTGTGGGACATCCGCTACCGGGTGACGCCGGAGAGCCGCCGGGTCCACTACTGACAGCCACTGACAGCCGCCGACGGGCCGATGCACCAGATCTCAGCGAATCAGGGGAGCCCATGACAGAGATGTTCAGTTTCTCCGTAACCGCGAACACGTCGGAACTCGCGGAGGCCCACGCCCTGCGCCTCCTGCGGTACGAACCCAGGTTCCCCGACGACGAGTTCTGGTGGCTGGACCGGGACCGGGATGCGGCGGGAAAGGTGTTCCTGCTGCGCAAGGACGACCGGGCGGCCGCGACCCTGCGGATCGTCCCGGTCACCGCCTGCACCACGGAGATCGCCGAACTCGGTCTGCTGCCAGCTGAGTTGGCGAACGACCCGGGCGTCTGGGAGCTGGGAAGGCTGGCCGGCCTCCCCCGCCAGGGACGCGATCTCCCCTACTCGCTGCTGCTGTTCGGCTGGGCCTCGGCCTGGTCCCTGGGACGGCTGCCGGTCGAACGCGTCGTCGCGTACTGCCGGGGCGGAAAGCTCGCGGGCTTCCAGGCCGCGGGCGCCGAGATCGTCGCCGGTCCCTGCGACGTCCCGGGGCGCGGCACCGACTACTACACGATCGTCGCCGACGTCGCGAAGGTCGTGGAGAACATCCGGGCCTACGGGTTCGGAGACCTGATGGAATCCGCCGCCGCGGGACGGGGCGAGTTCGCTCTCGACGACATCCTGGCGGCCGCCGGGATGTCCGCCCCAGCCGCCTCCCGCAGCTGAGCGAACGACAACGACCTTTTATAACAAGGAGAATCGGCATGAGTGACGACGCGATCATCCGTCCCGAACTGTTCGCGAAGGTCAACAGCAAGCTCGACGCGTTCATCGGCGACTTCTACCGTGAGGTGCCCTACGCGCAGCACTTCCTGAACGGCTCCGAGATCGACATGCCGTACTACAAGCGGCACACGATCGAGACCATCCTGCGGATCCGGCGCAAGCGCACCATCGACGCGCACGCCATCCGCTACTTCACCCTCCACGACCCGGAGGCGGCGAAGAAGTGGGCCGCGTACACCGATGACGAGATGCTCCACGACCAGCTGTTCCTGGCCGACCTCAAGAAGGTCGGCGTGGAGGCGGACGAGGCGTACGCCACGGAGCCCTTCCTGGCCACGAAGCTGCTGAACGGCTACTTCCTGTACTGCCTCGAGTTCGAGGGCTCGCCGCTCGGCGCCATCGCCAGCAGCTACTTCCTGGAGTACACCACGCGGCTGACCCAGCCCGACTGGCTGGACAACCTGGAGAAGACGCTGGGCGAGGAGAACGTCGAGGGTGCGCGTACCCACGTGAACTACGACATCGAGGAGGACCACACCGGCGACGTGTGGAACGTGCTGATGACGCTGGTGAAGACGCCCGAGGACGAGGAGCGCCTGTCACGCCACTTCGACCACCTCTTCAAGCTCTTCACCATGTACTTCGTCGAGGCCTACGAGGCCACTTCGAAGGCGGCGGCGCCGGCGGGCGTCTGACCCGGAGGCCGGACGGCGCGCCCCGCGGCGTCCGGCCCCACCCCCGTCCTCAGCCCCCGCTCACAGACAAGGACCGGCATGACCGATCGTGATGCTCCGGCATCCTCACATCTGCTCGGACTGCTCATGGCAGGCACCGGAGTACTGGCGTTCTCCCTGACCTTCCCGGCCACGCAGAAGGCGATGGCCGTCTTCGACGCCTGGACGGTCGGCATCGGTCGGTCCGTCGTCGCGGCCGCCCTCGCCGGTATCTGCCTGCTGGTCGCCCGGGCCCGCTTCCCCCGCCGGGAACACCTCCTGCCGGTGGCCCTGGTCGGCGCGGGCATCGTCGTGGGCTACCCGATCTTCACCGCGCTCGCCCTGGAGCACGTGTCCTCGGCGCACGCCGCCGTCGTGACAGGCCTGCTGCCGCTGGCCACCGCCGCCGTGAGCCGGCTGCGCGGCAACGAGCGGCCGAGCCCGCTGTTCTGGGCGGCCTCGGTCGCGGGCGCCGTGGTGATCCTCGTCTTCACCCTCCGCAACGGAATCAGCGGCTTCGGCGTCGCGGACCTCCTGCTGATCGGATCGCTCATCACCGGCGGCATCGGATACGCGGAAGGCGGCCGGATCTCCAAGTCGATGCCCGGCTGGCAGGTGATCTCCTGGGGCCTGGTGCTCTCGCTCCCCGTCACCCTGCCGATCACGGCGGCCTCGCTCGTCTGGGCGCCGCCCCGCTTCGAGCACGCGGGGGCGTCGGCATTCGTCGGCTTCGGCTACGTCGCGGTGTTCTCCATGTTCCTCGGCTTCTGCGCCTGGTATCCGGGCCTCGCCCGGGTCGGCGTCACCCGCGGCAGCCAGATGCAGCTTCTCCAGCCCCTGTTGACGGTGGGCTGGGCGACGCTCCTGCTCGATGAGTCGGTCGACACGACGACGCTGACCACGGCCGTGCTGGTGCTCGGCTGTGTGGGTCTCGCGCAGTGGGCCAGGCTCAGCGCGCCGGCGACCCCGGCCCTGGCCGGGCCCGCGATCCGCCCGTAGCCCCACCCGCCACCTTCGTAGCACCGCCTTCGTATCCCCGTGTTCGTACCCCCGTGTTCGTACGAATCGATTCACAAGGAGCAGGACGATGGACTGGGAGATCGACGGACGGCTCGCCGGAGCCTGTAACTGCGGGACCCCGTGCCCGTGCTGGTTCGCCGAGGAGCCGACCCACGGCTCCTGCGACGCCATCGGCGTCGGCTTCATCGACAGTGGCCACTACGGCGACGTCGATCTGGCGGGCTGCAAGCTGGGCGTGGCCTACCGCACGGTCCGGCACGTGTGGGACGGCGGTCTCCAAGTGGCCGTCTACATCGACGAGAAGACGCCCGGTCCGCAGAGCGAGGCGCTGGGCCAGATCCTGACCGGCAAGGCGGGCGGCCTGCTCGCCACGCTGTTCACCCTGGTCGAGGACTTCAAGGGGATCCGTCGGGTTCCGATCGAGCTCGACGAGACCGGGGAGAAGCCGTCGTTCACCCTGGGCCGCGACGCGGTGGTGCCGCTGCGACCCCTGATCGGCCAGGACGGCACGACGCCGATCGAGGTCAACAACGCGCTGATGTCGTTCGGCGGGGCCCGGCTGCTCGCCAAGACGGACAGCCGGTTCGTCGACAACGAGCTCGGCTGGAACTGGCAGTTGGAGCACGCCGACTTCGGCCCCATGAAGCTGACCTCGGCATGAGCAGCTCCGTCCGTACGCCGCCCACGCAGCCCGCGCCCCGGGCGCTCCGACCGACATCGACGCCCCGGCAGTGGACGCGCCGGATCAGCGTCACCACCGCGGTCTGGGTGGGCGCGGCCTCGGCCCTGGCCTGGTGGTGGATGCTCGGCGGCCACCACACCGAGGCCCATGCCGGGCACGACGCCATGGCCGGGATGCCGGGGATGGCGGACATGCCCGGCATGGAGCACCACTCGGCGGGCGCGGCCGGACAGGAGGTGTCCGCCGTCGAGGCGGGCATGTTCCTCCTCATGTGGACCGGCATGGTCGTGGCGATGATGTTCCCGGTCGCCATCCCGCTGATCGCGGCCCACCGCTTCGTCACCCGTACCCGCGGTGCGCGGGGCAAGGCGGAGACAGGGTGCCTCGTCGCGGGCTATCTGCTGGCCTGGGTGCTGGCGGGCGCGGCACCGCTGCTGCTCATGGTGGCCAAGCGTGCCGCACTTCCCGAGTCCTTCGACGGGCCCTGGCGGGTGGCGTCGACCGGACTCGTCCTGGCGACCGCCGGGCTCTTCCAGTTCAGCGGCCTCAAGACCAGGTGTCTGACGGTGTGCCGCAGCCCTCTCCAGTTCGTCCTCACCCATGACTTCGCCGCGGGACCGGCCGGTGCGCTGCGTGCCGGTGTCCTCAACGGCCTCTACTGCCTCGGCTGTTGCTGGGCGCTGATGCTCGTACAGGTCGCGGTGGGGCTCGACAACATCGCCTGGATGGGAACGCTCACCCTGCTCTTCCTCGCCGAGAGGACGTTCAGGCGTGGTGTGGCGCTGGCCCGGGTGACCGGCACCGTGATGACCGTCCTCGGCACGGTGCTCGTCCTGGAGCCGCTGCTGCACACCCCGCTGGCGAACCTGATCTGAGGCCCGGGTCCGGCGTCCCGTCCAAGCGCCCCCGCCGTCAAACCAAGGGAGAACCAGAACCATGTCCGTGCTCTTCGACCGTCTGGACGGCCTGCTGCCGGACCTGGAGGGTGTCTACCGGGACCTGCACGCCCACCCCGAACTCGCCTTCCAGGAGAAACGAACCGCCGCCGTCGTGGCCGGCCTGCTGACGGAACAGGGCTGGGACGTCACCTCCGGCGTCGGCCGCACCGGCGTCGTCGGCGTACTGCGCAACGGCGCGGGCCCGGTCGTGATGCTCCGCGCGGACATGGACGCGCTGCCCGTCGAGGAACGTACCGGACTGCCGTACGCGAGCACGGAGACCGCCATCGACGAGAGCGGCGAGAAGGTCCCCGTCATGCACGCCTGCGGGCACGACATGCATGTCGCGGCCCTGCTCGGCGCGTGCGCCCTGTTCGCCGCGGCCCGCGACACCTGGCACGGCACCCTGGTCGCGGTCTTCCAGCCCGGCGAGGAGAGCGGCTTCGGGGCACGGGCCATGGTCCAGGACGGCCTGTTCGAGCGCTTCCCCATGCCCGAGGTCGTCCTCGGCCAGCACGTCGGCCCCGGCCCCGCCGGGCTTGTCGCCACCTGCCCGGGCACGGTCATGGGCGGCACCGACAACATCAGGATCCGCCTCTTCGGCCGCGGCGGCCACGGCTCCAAGCCGGAATCGGCGGTGGACCCGGTCGTGATGGCCGCCTCGGTCGTCACCCGGCTCCAGACGGTGGTCTCGCGGACGGTGGCCGCGAGCGAACCCGTCGTGGTGACCGTGGGCTCGATCCGCGGTGGCACCACCGCGGCGACCATCCCCGACGAGGCCGAACTCGCCGTCAACATAAGGACGTCGTCGGCCGAGACCCGGGACCTCGTGCTGGCCACCGTCGAACGGCTGGTCAAGGCGGAGGTGCTGGCCGCGGGCGCCCCCAAGGACGCCGAGATCACCTCGGTGTGCTCCCTGCCCAACACCGTCAACGACCCCGCGGCCACCGAGCGTGTCGCCGACGCGCACCGGGCGCACTTCGGTGAAGGCGCGGTGATCCCGGTGGGGCCCAACAGCGCCAGCGAGGACTTCGGCCTCCTCGCGTCGGCCGCCCAGGTCCCCGCGGTCTTCTGGTTCTTCGGCGGCCTCGACGCCGAGGAGTACACCCGGGCCTTCCTGGCCGGCCGGATCGCCGAGGACATCGCGCAGAACCACTCGTCCCACTTCGCGCCCGTCGTCCGACCGACCCTCGCCACCGGCGTCCGGGCCCTGGTCAGCGCGGCCCTGGCATGGATGGAGCCCCGATGAAGACCCCGAAGCGGGTGGTCGTGATCGGCAACGGCATGGCGGGCGCGCGTGCCGTGCGCGAACTGCGCCGCCGGGACCCGGCCATCGCCATCACCGTTCTGGGCGCCGAACGCTGCGCCCCGTACAACCGCATCCTGCTCACCGACGTCCTGGCCGGCCAGATCGACGAGGACGACATCTTCGACCGCCCGGCGGACCAGCGCGGTGCCACGGTGCACACCGGGGTGAGCGCCGTACGCATCGACCGCGAGCGGCAGGAGGTGATCACCGGCGACGGCGGCACCCACCCCTACGACAGTCTGGTCCTGGCCACCGGGAGCACCTCCACGATCCCCGACATCCCCGGACTGCGGCTGGACGACGGCACGCTGGTGCGAGGCGCGGTGGGCTTTCGCACCCTGGAGGACTGCCACGGCATTCTGCGGGGCGCGCATCGCGGCTCCCGGGCGCTGGTCCTGGGCGGGGGGCTGCTCGGCCTGGAGGCGGCGCGGGCGCTCGCGGGACGCGGCGTCCAGGTGACGGTCCTGCACCCCACCGACACCGTGATGAACCGTCAACTCAGCCGCCAGGCGGCCGACATGCTGACCGGCCAGCTGGCGGAGCTCGGCGTCGCGGTGCGCCGGGGCGCTGTGGTGAGCCGAGTACGCGCCGGATTCCACACCGGGACCGGGGAGGAGCGGATGACCGGCGTGGAGCTCACCGACGGCACCGTCGTCCCCGCCGATCTCCTGATCGTGGCCTGTGGGGTCACCCCCGAGACCGGCCTGGCCGCGGCCGCCGGGCTGACGGTCGGCGAGGGCGTCGCCGTCGACGCGTCCATGCGCACCAGCGATTCCGCGATCTACGCGATCGGCGACTGCACCCAGCTGTCCGGCAGGGTGTCGCGCCTGGTCGACGACGCCTGGTCCCAGGCGAAGACAGCCGCCGACGCCATCACCGGCACCCTCACGAGCGCCCCCGCGCCGGTGGTGCCCGTGACCCGCCTCAAGGCCGACGACATCGACCTGACGCTGATCGGCGCATGCCATCCGCAGGATTCCACCGACGGTTCCTTCGAGGTCCTGACCGACACGGACCCGGACTCGGGCCGCTACCAGCGCATCGTGCTGAGCCGGGGCCGGATCCTGGGCGCGACCATCCTCGGTGACCACCCGGACACCGGTGTCCTCACCCAGGCCTGCCGGGACCGCCGCGTCCTGACCCCCCACGAGCTCGCCCGGCTCGCCCGGCTCCCCGGCCCCCGGGGCGATCTGGCGCCCGACAGTCCGGACATCGGCCAGGACTCACCGGTCTGCTACTGCCGCAACGTCCCCAAGTCCCGCATCCTGGAGTCCTGGTCGAGTGGCGCCCGTACGGTTTCGGCGATAGCCCGCACGACACGGGCGACGACGGGCTGCGGAATATGCCGCACGGCGGTGAAGCAGCTCCTGAAGACGGCCTCGGCCGAGCCCGGCGGCACGACATGAGCCGACCCGCTCTTCCGGCCAGGTCACGAACCATGTGACCTGGCCTTTTCCGGAGCCCCCTGTCGGATTCGAACCGACGACCTACGCATTACAAGTGCGTTGCTCTGGCCATCTGAGCTAAGGAGGCGTGCCGCGCGCGTGGAGGCGTGCGTGCCCGTGCAGTGTACCCAGGTCGCCGCGGGGAGCCGTCGGGAGTTTCCGCGAACTTCACCGGTCCCGGGGTGCTGACAGAACACATGAACGCCAGGTAGCGTCCTGACCCGGTTCACTCATGTGGACTACACCACTATGGGCGTTTCCATAGTGGTTCACCACCTTTACAACGGATCGTCCGGCACGTTCCTGCCGGTGAAGGGGGCCCATCACCATGGCCACTGTCTCGTTCGACAAAGCGACCCGGATCTACCCGGGTTCCGAGAAGCCCGCCGTCGACGCTCTCGAGATCGACATCGCGGACGGCGAGTTCCTCGTCCTCGTCGGTCCCTCCGGCTGCGGCAAGTCCACCTCGCTCCGCATGCTCGCGGGGCTCGAGGACGTGAACGGCGGCGCCATCCGCATCGGCGACCGCGACGTCACGCACCTGCCGCCCAAGGACCGGGACATCGCGATGGTGTTCCAGAACTACGCGCTGTACCCGCACATGACCGTCGCCGACAACATGGGCTTCGCGCTCAAGATCGCCGGCGTCAACAAGGCCGAGATCCGCCAGAAGGTCGAGGACGCGGCGAAGATCCTCGACCTCACCGAGTACCTCGGCCGCAAGCCGAAGGCCCTCTCCGGCGGTCAGCGCCAGCGTGTCGCCATGGGCCGCGCCATCGTGCGTGAGCCCCAGGTCTTCCTCATGGACGAGCCGCTGTCGAACCTCGACGCCAAGCTCCGCGTGTCGACGCGTACGCAGATCGCCTCGCTCCAGCGCCGCCTCGGCATCACCACGGTGTACGTCACCCACGACCAGGTCGAGGCCATGACCATGGGCGACCGCGTGGCCGTGCTCAAGGACGGTCTGCTCCAGCAGGTCGACTCGCCGCGCAACATGTACGACCGCCCGGTCAACCTCTTCGTCGCCGGCTTCATCGGCTCCCCGGCCATGAACCTGGTCGAGGTCCCGATCACCGACGGCGGCGTGAAGTTCGGCAACAGCGTCGTCCCGGTCAGCCGCGAGGCCCTCTCGGCCGCCGCCGACAGGGGCGACCGCACGGTCACCGTCGGCGTCCGCCCCGAGCACTTCGATGTCGTCGAGCACAACGGCGAGGCCGCCAAGTCGCTCTCCAAGGACTCCGAGGACGCCCCGGCCGGTCTCGCCGTCTCCGTGAACGTCGTCGAGGAGCTCGGCGCCGACGGCTACGTCTACGGCTCCGCCAAGGTCGGCGACGAGCACAAGGACCTCGTCGTCCGCGTCAGCGGCCGCGCCGTCCCGGACAAGGGCGCCACGCTGCACGTCGTGCCGCGTCCGGGCGAGATCCACGTGTTCTCCACCTCGACGGGCGAGCGCCTGTCCGACTGACGTCCGCGTCATCCGGGCGAAAGCACTCACCCCCGTAAGGGTTGAATTCACCCACGTTGACGAAGAGGGCCCCGCGGCCGGCCGCGGGGCCCTCTTCGTTGTCGACAAATACCCCGGCAGACCGGGCATTTCGCCCTTCGCGCGATAGTCGCGCGTCAACCCGCTACCCAGAAAAACCAACTTCTCCGTCCCTCGAACTGGTGACTAAATGTCGCCAAATCATCACCCCGCGCTACCCTCACTCGCGTGAAGCACTCCACTACTAACCAGCGGCCCCGGCGTGGCCGCGGCCCCGCCCGCCAGATCGGCCGCACCCTCGCCCTCGTTCTGCCTGTCGTCCTGGTGCTCTCCGGGACTCTCGCGGTCACCCAAGTCAACTGGTCGGGGAATCCCGCGAGCTCGGTGCTCACCGCGTCCTCCGAGGAGGTCTCGACGCGAGCCGTCTCCCGCGCCCCGCAGGACGTCCTGCGCGACAGGCTTCTCCTGGAACTCCAGGAGAAGAACCCGGGTGTGGCCCTCACCCACCTCCAGCAGGCGGTGAACGGCCGGCCGTCGCTCGCGAAGCACTGCGTCACCATCGCCCGCGCCCTCGGCCGCGCCGCGGTCCGCGCGTACGGGCCGACGCGCGCCCAGTCCTACGCCCGGCCCGTGTGCGACACGGCGTTCGCCTCGGGGGTCGCGGCCCGCTCCTGAGGTCACCGCACCCGGCCCGCACCTGGCCCCCGTAGGTGCGCCCGGCCCGTACCTGCACCCGGGCCCGTTCACGCGCCCGGGTCCGCACCCCGGGCCGGTTCCCCTCGGAGACCACAGCTCCCTCCGAGGGGTACGGCCCTTCACGGCCCACCGCGGTAACAGCCGGTTAAGGAACGGTTGCCGCGGGGAACCGCGTGCGGGGCGCCACGTACAGTTCGAACATGACCGATCCGAACGCCGCGTCGCGCCCCGTTCAAGCCGTCGTCCTGGCCGGCGGCCAGGGTTCCCGGCTGCGTCCCTACACCGACGACCGGCCCAAGCCGATGGTCGAGATCCCCGGCACCGGGACACCGATCATCGGCCACCAGCTCACCTGGCTCGCCGAAGAAGGCGTGACCGACGTCGTCGTCTCCTGCGGTCACCTCGCCGACGTCCTCCAGAAGTGGCTGGACTCGGCCGACCTCCCGCTCAACGTCACGACGGTCGTCGAGACGGAGCCCCTCGGCCGCGGCGGCGGCCTCAAGTACGCGGCCGCGCATCTGCCGCACCCCGACCTGCCCTGGTACGCGACGAACGGCGACATCTGGACCCGTTTCTCGCTGCGCGACATGGCGGACTTCCACGCCGAGCGCGACGCCGTCGCCACGCTCGCCCTGGCCCGTCCGCGCATCCCGTGGGGCGCCGTCAAGACGGACGGCTTCGGTCACATCACGGACTTCATCGAGGCCCCGCCCTCCACCTTCGAGATCAACGCGGGCGTCTACGTCTTCTCGCCCGAGTTCACCGACATGCTCCCCGAGCGCGGCGACCACGAGCGCACCACGTTCCCGCGCCTGGCCCGCGAACGCCGGCTGTCCGGCTTCCCGATCCCGCAGGGCGCCTACTGGCGCGCCATCGACACCGCCAAGGACCTCACGGAGGCGGCGAAGGAACTCGCGGCCCTGGGCCGCTAGAGACCCCCGCACGGCCCTACGAGGGGCACCCGGGCGCCGGACGGCCGAGGCGCTGCGAGAGCGGGACCGCGGGCGCGCGACGACACGACGGCAGGGCCCCGCACATCCGTGTGCGGGGCCCTGCCGTCGTCGCGCCCGGCCTGGCGGGCCGCCCGCGCCTCGGTGAGACGTCAGCCCAGCAGACCGCCCACCAGGCCCGGCTGACCGGTGGACGAGCCGCCGCCGGTGGAGGTGCCGCTCCCCGTCCCCGTGCCTCCGGCGCTGCCGGTGCCGCCGCTGCCGCCACTGCCGCCGGTCGACGAGCCGCCGCTGCTGGAGGGGCCCACACTGGTGCTCGGGGCCTCACCGACCGGCGAGGACTGCTGGGGCGGGGCCTGCCCGCTGCCCTGGGTCTGGCTGGGCTGCTGCCCGCCGCCGGAGGAGCCGGTCTCCCGGGTCGCGTCCGGCGTGCCCGCCGTGTGCGACGGAGTCGCGGAGCTGCTCCGGGTGGGCGCCTTCGAGGCCGAGGGGGTGGCCTTCTGGTGCCGTTCGCCTGGCGTCTCGGGGAGCGGGGAACCGGGCAGTTCGTTGCGCGGGGCCTCGCCGGGACCGGGTACCACGATCCGGCTGGAGTCGCGGACGGCGCCGCCGAGGAGCGATCCGATGAGCAGCGTCAGTCCGACCGCGACGGCCGTGAGCAGCGCGCCGCGCCGCAGCACGCGGGCACGCAGGTCCCAGATGTCGGCGCGCGGTCCGAGCGTGCGCCAGGCCTCGCTGGAGAGCCGTCCGTCGGCGGAGTAGACCGGGGCGCCCGCGATGATCAGCGGGGACCAGGCGGCGAGGTAGATGATGTCGGGCGTGTCGTACACGGGCACCGTCTTCCAGCTGACGGTGACGATGAGCGCCGCCGACAGCGTCGCGCCGACGACGGCCGCCACCCGCTGCCACAGCCCGAGGACGGTCAGAACACCGACGATGACCTGGAAGAAGGCGATGACGAGTCCGGAGCCGACGGGGTGGTGGAGCGCGAACTGCCGCAGCGGCTCGGCGACTTCCCACGGGTGCAGCGTGTTGAGCCACTTCACCATGGAGCCGCGCTTGCCGCCGTCGAAGTAGACGGGGTCGCAGAGCTTGCTCATGCCGGCGTAGACGGAGATGCATCCGAGGAAGACGCGCAGCGGGAGCAGCACCACGCCCAGGTTCATCCGGCGCCCGGGGTGATAGGCGTGCCGGACCGAGTCGGAGCCGCGCCGCCTGACGGGGGCGTCGCCCGCGGCTGTGTCGTAGTCGTCGTCCTCGTAGCCGTCGTCGTCCCCGAAGTCGGCGTCCGTGTAGGCGTGTTCGCCGTAGGGCGGACCGCCGTACCGCGGTTCGTCGTAGGCGCTGCCCACGTTGCGCATCCGGGGCAGTAGCCGCTGCTCTTCGCCGAGGGGGGCGCGCTGGCTGCCGACGAGGGGCGTCTCGACCGTGTCGACGGTCAGGTCGCCCGCGTAGCCCGGCTGTTCGCCGATGCGCGGGATGACCCGGGTCGAACCGGCGTCGGCCGTCGGCCCGGTGGAGCCGTGGGTCACGCCCGCGCTCCGTACTGCCTGGAGCAGGCGGTGGGCGCCGGTGTCGTCCGGCGCGGACTTCCCGCTCCAGACGACGGGCGCACGGCGGCGGGACCCGCCGGCCGGACCGGCCCCGCCCGGTCGGCCCGGCGCACCGGCGCCGGGAGAGCCCGAGTGCCGCGCGATGCGCGGGGACTGGCCCCGTGACGCACCCGCCAACTGGACGCGGAAGCTCGCATGGTTGACGATGACCTGCGCCGGATCGCTCGGCACCTTCACCATGCTCAGCGCGGGAACGTCGTCGAATCCCGACGAGCGGTCCCCCGTGGGTGTGCGGGGTGTTCTGGTGTCCACACTCATCTAACCGAGTGACGTGTGGTTAGGACACTGCTTTGACCACGCCGACTGTCCGGACCGCGTCAAGATCGTTCCGAACACCCCGGTCACACCACGAGGATGACCGCCCGTACGCCGGGTCAGGCGCGGCGGCGCGCGGCCTCGTACAGCACAACTCCCGCCGCCACACCGGCGTTCAGCGACTCCGCGCCACCGGGCATCGGGATCCGCACCCGGAAGTCGCAGGTCTCGCCGACGAGCCGGGACAGACCCTTGCCCTCGCTGCCGACGACGATGACGACGGGGCCGCCCAGCGCCTCCAGGTCACCGACCTCGACCTCGCCGTCCGCGGCCAGACCGACCACCACGAGGCCTGCCTTCTTGTACGACTCCAGGGCCCGCGTCAGGTTGGAGGCGCGCGCGACGGGCGTACGGGCGGCGGCACCGGCCGACGTCTTCCAGGCACCGGCGGTCATGCCGGCCGCGCGCCGCTCGGGCACGACGACGCCGTGGCCGCCGAAGGCGGAGGCGGAACGGACGACCGCTCCGAGGTTGCGCGGGTCGGTCACGCCGTCGAGGGCGACGATCAGCGGGTCCTGGCCCTCGTCGTACGCGGCGGCGGCGAGGTCCTCGGGGTGCGCGTACTCGTACGGCGGGACCTGGAGGACGAGGCCCTGGTGGTTGAGCCCGTTGGTCATGCGGTCCAGCTCGGGACGCGGGGCCTCCATCAGGTGGATGCCGCCGCGCTCGGCGACGAGCTGGAGCGCCTCGCGGACCCGCTCGTCGTTGTCGATGAACTGCTGCACGTACAGCGTCATCGCGGGGACGCCCTCGCGCAGCGCCTCGACGACGGAGTTGCGGCCGACGACCATCTCGGACGTGCCCTTGCCACCGCGGCCCTTGGGGTGGGCGGGGCGGCGGACGATCTGCTTCGCCTTGGCGTTGGCGACGCGGTTCTTCTTGTGACCCTTGCGCGCCTCGGCGGGCGGGGTCGGACCCTTGCCTTCCAGGCCCCGGCGTCGCTGGCCGCCACTGCCGACCTGCGCGCCCTTCTTGCCGGACATGCGGCGGTTGTTAGCAGCCATGACCTACCTGTCTGTGTGAGACGTGCGTGCGTACGTATATGAAGTGTGCCGCCCGGAGGTCCGGGCGGCACAATCGATCAAGACCGACCGGGGTCGGCCGGGGTCGCCGGAGCGGGCCGTCAGCGCGGTCCGAGCGTCCAGCGCGGCCCCTGCGGGCTGTCCTCGATGACCAGGCCGGACTGGTTGAGCTGGTCGCGGATGGCGTCCGCGGCGGCCCAGTCCTTGCGGGCCCGGGCGGCCTCGCGCTGGCCGAGGACCAGATGGACGAGGGTGTCGACGACTCCGTGCAGATCGTCGCCGCGGTCGCCCTCCTCGGCCCACTGCGGGTCGAGGGGATCGAGTCCGAGGACGCCGAGCATGGCCCGTACCTCGGCGAGGCGGGCGACGGCGGCTTCCTTGTCGTCGGCGGCCAGGGCGGAGTTCCCCTGGCGGACCGTCGTGTGCACGATGGCGAGCGCCTGCGGGACACCCAGGTCGTCGTCCATCGCCTCGGCGAACGCGGGCGGCACCTCGGCGGACGGCTCGACGACGCCCCCCGCCTTCTCGACCACCCGCTGCACGAAGCCCTCGATGCGCGCGAACGCCGACTCGGCGTCACGCAGGGCTTCCTCGCTGTACTCGATCATGGAGCGGTAGTGCGGGGTGCCGAGGTAGTAGCGCAGCACGATGGGACGCCACGCCTCGGTCATCGTGGACACGAGGACCGAGTTCCCGAGGGACTTCGACATCTTGTCGCCCTTGAGGGTGACCCAGGCGTTGTGCACCCAGTACTTCGCGAACTCGTCCCCGAAAGCCTTGGCCTGGGCGATCTCGTTCTCGTGGTGCGGGAAGATCAGGTCGAGCCCGCCGCCGTGGATGTCGAAGGCGCTGCCCAGGTACTTGTGGGCCATGGCCGAGCACTCCAGGTGCCAGCCCGGACGGCCGCGGCCCCAGGGCGTCTCCCAGCTGGGCTCGCCCGGCTTCACGGCCTTCCACATGGCGAAGTCACGCGGGTCGCGCTTGCCCGTCTCCCCCTCGCCGGACGGCTGGAGCAGGTTGTCGAGCTCCTGGTTGGAGAGCTGGAGATAGCCCTCGAACGACCGCACGTCGAAGTAGACGTTCCCGTCGGCCGCGTACGCGTGACCGCGCTCGATGAGCCCGCGCATCATCTCGATCATCTCGGGGATGTGGCCGGTGGCACGGGGTTCGTACGTGGGCGGGAGGCAGCCGAGCGCGTCGTAACCGTCGTTGAAGGCGCGCTCGTTGCCGTAGCCGATGGACCACCAGGGGCGGCCCTCGGCCGCCGACTTCTTGATGATCTTGTCGTCGATGTCCGTGACGTTCCTGATGAACGTCACGTCATATCCGCGGTACGCGAACCAGCGGCGCATGATGTCGAAGTTGAGACCCGAGCGGATGTGCCCGATGTGCGGTGCGGCCTGCACGGTCGCGCCACAGAGGTAGATCGAGACGCAACCCGGCACTAGCGGGGTGAAGTCACGGATCTGCCGGGCGCTGGTGTCGTACAGGCGAATAGTCACCACTCCAGGGTAGTGGGCCCCGGGCAGTGCCCCGCGCCCCTTTCCGCGGCAAGGCCACGTATTCGTGACATACGGAGGGACCTCGCCGCCCGCCGGGCGTCCCGGGACGGACCTTTCGGGCGAACAGCGGGCGGACCGGGGAGCGTCGGGGCAGTCCCCGCCCCGGTCCCGGACCACCCGGACGGCGGTATCAACCGCCACGGGAGGCCCTCCCCGGCGCACCCGGACAGCCGCTGCTCCCGCTCCACCCGCACGGCGGCGTCGACCGTCACGGGAAGGCGGTCCCGCCGCGCCCGGAAGGCCTGCGCTCCCGCTCCGCCCGGACAGCCGCTGCTCTCAGTCCAACCGGACAGCCGCTGCTCTCAGCCCGCCCGCACGACCAGCGCCGTGGCGACCGCCATCAGACCCTCGTCGCGGCCGGGGAACCCGAGCCCGTCCGTCGTGGCGCCCGACACCGACACCGGCGCCCCCACCGCGTCCGACAGGATCTTCTGGGCCTCGTCCCGCCTCTTGCCGATCTTCGGACGGGGTCCGACGACCTGGACCGCGACATTGCCGACGACGAAGCCGGCCTCGCGGACGATCCGCGCCGCCTCCGTCAGCAGCACGACCCCGGGCGCCCCGGACCACTCCGGGCGTCCGGTGCCGAAGTGGGCCCCGAGGTCACCGAGGCCCGCCGCCGAGAAGAGCGCGTTGCACGCGGCGTGCGCGACGACGTCCGCGTCGGAGTGCCCGGCGAGTCCGGGGCCCTCCCCCTCCCACTTCAGGCCGGCACACCACAGCTCCCGCCCTTCCTCGAAGGCGTGGATGTCGGTGCCGATCCCGACCAGCGGGAGCACCAGGCCCTGGACGGGGCCCTGGCCACGCCCCGGTCCGGCCGTCGGCTCCGGTGTCTCAGAACCCATCGTTGAGCCTCCGCCGCGCGAGAACCGCCTCCGCCAGCACCAGATCCAGCGGACGCGTCACCTTGAACGCCTCCTCGTGACCCGGCACGACCACGACCCGCACGCCCAACTGCTCGGCCATGCTCGCGTCGTCGGTCACGTCGTCGGTGACGGTCTCGTGGGCCCGCACCAGTGTCTCGCGGTCGAAGCCCTGGGGCGTCTGGACGGCACGCAGCCGCGCGCGTTCGGGCGTGGCCACGACCGGCTCGGGCTCCCCGGCGACGGCCGCGGGCTCGACCTCCTTGACGGTGTCGGCGAGCGGCAGCGCCGGTACGACGGCGGGAGCGCCGTCCCGTACGGCCTCGATGACGGCGTCCACGGTGTCCACGGGGACGAGCGGCCGGGCCGCGTCGTGCACGAGGACGATGTCGATGCCGGGCGGCAGCGCGTCGAGGCCGTACTTCACGGACTCCTGGCGGCTGTCACCGCCCGGGACGACGAGGAAGTCGGTGCGCTCGGGCAGCGCGTGCGCGTCGAGCAGCGTCTTGACCTCGGCCGTGCCGTCCGGCGGAGCCACGACGACGACCAGGGAGACGGCGCGCGATGCGGCCATCGCGCGGACGGCGTGGATGAGCATGGGCGTGCCGTTCAGCGCGCGGAGCGCCTTGGGGGCACCCGGACCGAGGCGCACACCTCGTCCGGCGGCCGGGATCACCGCGGCGGTGCGGGCCTCCGGCGGCGAAGGGAGCGAAACGTCAGACATCGGTTCCTGTCAGGTTTGTGTGCTCGACCGGGATGGGTATGGCCTGGGGGTACCCCCTGCTCGGAGAGCCGGGGGAGCGCCGGGCGCGACGCCCTGACCGGACCCTTCCGTGACATCCGGTCAAGTCGACCGCCCGGGTCGGTATCCCAAGTATCGGTTACGCCGGTATACCGCGGGAAAGCCGATGCCGGGTGAACGTCCGGTTGACCGAATGGGTGCGGGTACGAACATGCCGCAGCGCCCGGCGACAGCAATTTGGCAATTGCGTCATCGGGCACCGCGGCATTTCATTGCGCTTCTGCGCGGGCTCGGGCGTACGTCAAGACGGCTCGCGTCTCGGCGACTGAGCCGACGTCAGGACGCGAGAACCTCGTCGAGCAGGGCCTCGGCCTTGTCCTCGTTGGTGTTCTCCGCGAGGGCGAGCTCGCTCACCAGAATCTGGCGCGCCTTGGCGAGCATGCGCTTCTCACCTGCGGAGAGTCCGCGCTCGCGCTCACGACGCCACAGGTCACGCACGACTTCCGCGACCTTGATGACATCGCCGGAGGCGAGCTTCTCCAGATTTGCCTTGTAGCGACGCGACCAGTTCGTGGGCTCCTCGGCGTACGGCGCGCGCAGCACCTCGAAGACCCGGTCCAGCCCGTCCTGACCGACCACATCACGTACGCCGACGAACTCCGCATTGTCCGCTGGCACACGTACCGTCAGGTCACCCTGGGCGACCTTCAGCACCAAGTAGGTCTTGTCCACGCCTTTGATCTGGCGAGTTTCGATGGCCTCGATCAGCGCGGCCCCGTGATGGGGATAGACCACGGTGTCGCCAACCTTGAACGTCATGTGACAGGTACCCCTTCCGTGGCTATCCAGAGTAACACGGAAACGGCGTCTTCTGAATGGCGTTTTCGCAGGTCAGGGCATATCTCGGGGCTTGACAACCGCAACAGGAACGTGCTGCGAGGGGCGAGCGGAAGAGGGTATTCGCAGGTGGGAGCGGCTGTCCATGCGGAGTGAAACGCGTACGTTACACACACCCGGAGCCCGTCACCAAGGTCCGAACATCCCGTTTTGTCCTGCTCCAAGAGCGCGAGTTCCGCTACTCCGTTCGACGGCCGGAGCCGAGTACGAGCCGAATCCGGAATTGATCAAGACGTTCGATGATCACGTACTCAACGGCCCTCGATGACACCGTGATCCTTTTCCGGAGAGCCGGGCATTCATTCCATGAAATGCGCAGGCCTAAGACCGCGGAAGTTATGTGAATGGCGGACGGGACGCGGTCAAAGTAGCGGACACGCCGATGGAGCGGATCGTGTCCGGCGGGGCGCACACCCGGCGCAATGGGGCTCGCGGGCGCATGCCCGCCGCCCGGGACGCGTGCGCATGCCCGCCGCCCGGCACCGGACGGCCCCGAGCGCACCCCCTCTTCCCTCCTCTCTTCCCCCTCGGGCGAGCAAAGTCGGCGGCTTGGGGAGGGTCGGGTGCGGTCGGGCGGGAACGGATCGGTAACCTAAGGCCGCTGACAGACCCTTAGGGCGGCTTTACACAGAGGTCGCCCTGCTTCGCCCACGTTCAAGGAGTTGCCGCCGCCGTGAGCAGCAGCCTTCGACGCGGCACTCTCGCCGCCGCCGTCATCGCGTTCTCGATCGCCTCGCTCGCCGCGTGTGGTGCCGGCAGCGACGCCCAGACGCTGGAGGTCAAGCCGGACAACGCGGCCACCTCCGTGGGCGTCGTCAAGGTCCAGAACGCGCTCGTCATCACCCAGCCCGACGTGAAGGCCACCGGTCCGGCGGTGATCTCCGCGACGCTGTTCAACAACGGCACCACCGATCAGACCCTGGACTCGATCAGCGTCGAGGGTGAGGGCTCCGCCCAGATCACGCCCGCCGAGGGCAAGGGCAAGCTGACCGTCCCGGCCGGCGGCTCGGTCGTCATCGGCGGCGAGGGCAACGCCTCCGCGGCGCTGTCCAGCCCCTCCCAGACCGTCCTGAACGGCAGCGTCCAGAAGGTCACCTTCTCCTTCAGCGAGACCGGTGACGTGAGCCTGAGCGCCTTCGTCGTCCCGGCCGAGAGCTACTTCTCCAAGTGGGGCCCGAGCGACATCCCGTCGGCGCCTGCGACCTCCTCGGCCCCGGCCACCTCGCCGTCCGAGTCGGCCACGGGCTCCCCGTCCGCGTCCGAGTCCGCGTCGGGCGAGCCCGGCACGACCGAGTCGTCGAGCGCGACGGCCACCGCGTCGGCGTCCGCCGGCCAGTGACGCCGAAGGCGCGCTAGACAGAGGCCGGCGCGCGGCCGTACGCGCGCACAGCAGTCCGGTACGCCGAAGGGCGGGACCCCCGGAGAGGGGTCCCGCCCTTCGGCGTACCGCCGTGCCGTACCGCCGTGCCGTGTCGTACCGCTGGGGGACGAGGCCGGTCTACGGCTCGAACTTGTAGCCGAGACCGCGAACCGTCACCAGGTACCGCGGCGCGCCCGGGTCCGGCTCGATCTTCGCGCGCAGGCGCTTGACGTGGACGTCGAGGGTCTTGGTGTCACCGACGTAGTCGGCACCCCAGACCCGGTCGATGAGCTGCATGCGGGTCAGCACGCGGCCCGCGTTGCGCAGCAGCATCTCCAGGAGGTCGAACTCCTTCAGCGGAAGGTCGACCTTGCCGCCGGAGACGGTGACCACGTGACGGTCGACGTCCATCCGTACCGGACCGGCCTCCAGGGCGGCGGGAGCCACCTCCTCCGGCTCCCCGCGGCGGCGCAGGACGGCCCGGATACGGGCGACCAGCTCACGGGAGGAGAAGGGCTTGGTGACATAGTCATCGGCTCCTATTTCGAGTCCGACCACCTTGTCGATCTCGCTGTCCTTGGCGGTGACCATGATCACCGGGACGTTGGAGCGGCCGCGCAGCTGACGGCAGACCTCGGTGCCGGGCAGGCCCGGCAGCATCAGGTCGAGGAGGACGAGGTCGGCGCCGTTGCGCTCGAACTCGTCCAGTCCGTCGGGCCCGGTGGTCGCGATGGCGACCTCGAAGCCCTCCTTGCGAAGCATGTACGACAGGGCGTCGGAGAACGACTCCTCGTCCTCGACGACGAGCACACGGGTCACGGAAGGACCTCCGGGGCAGGAAGCGGTTCGTACGGGGATGTGACGGTGGTCGTCCCGTCGGGCTGCGCGGACTCGTCCTCTTCGTCGAGTCCGGGCATGTGGTGATCGGTGACGCGCTCGCGGGCCGCGGTCGCCTCGGGCAACCGCAGGGTGAACGTGGAGCCCTGACCCTCGGAGCTCCACACCGTGACCTCCCCGCCGTGCGAGGCGGCCACGTGCTTGACGATCGCCAGCCCGAGGCCCGTACCGCCGGTGGCACGGGAGCGGGCCGGATCGACACGGTAGAAGCGCTCGAAGATGCGCTCCTTGTCCTTGTCCGAGATGCCGATTCCCTGGTCGGTCACGGCGATCTCGATGTGTTCCCCACCAGGTGCCGTCACCCGGCGGGCGGCTATCCCGACGCGGGTGCGGGCTGGCGAGTAGTTGACGGCGTTCTCGACGAGGTTGCCGAGGGCCGCGGCGAGCTGGCCCCGGTTCCCCCACAGACTCAGGTCGGCGGTCCCGCCGGCGGCCATGGTGATCTGCTTCGCGCCTGCCTGGTGGCGGCAGCGGTCGACCGCCTCGGCGACCAGCTCGTCGACCCGGACCGGTTCGGCGTCCTCCAGAGGGTCGTCGTTCTGCACCCTCGACAGGTCGATGAGCTCCTGGACGAGGTTGGTGAGCCGGGTGGCCTCTATCTGCATGCGTCCGGCGAACCGCTCGACGGCCTCCGGGTCGTCCGAGGCGTCCATGACTGCCTCGGAGAGCAGGGAGAGCGCTCCGACGGGAGTCTTCAGTTCATGGCTCACGTTCGCGACGAAGTCCCGCCGCACCGCTTCGATGCGGCGTGCCTCCGTCAGGTCCTCCACGAGAAGGAGGACCAGCCTGGATCCGAGGGGAGCCACTCTCGCCGGGACGGCGAGGGCCTCTCCCCGTCCCGTGCCCCTTCTCGGCAGGTCCAGTTCCACCTGACGTATCTCCCCGTCACGGCGGGTGTCACGCGCCATGTGGAGCATCGGTTCGACGGCCAGTTTGCCGCCGCGCACCAGTCCGAGGGCGTACGCCGCCGAGCTGGCCTTGACCACGGCGTCCGCTTCGTCGAGTACGACCGCGGACGACCTGAGCACGGACAGCACGGTGTCGACACCGGGCGGAAGCACGGCGTCGGTGTGCAGGGAGCTGCGGGTCGGGCGTTTCTGGTCGCGCTCGCTCCAGCGGAACGCCAGCATGGCGATGACACCGGTAAGTACTCCGGCGATCGCTGCCGCTGCGGCGACCGCCGCGTTCACGTCCATGCACCCAGGTTAGGCATGCCGTCGCTCCTGGCCACAGCCATCCGAGTGCGAGCTCGAACACTCGTCGCCCAGAGTTCACCCAGGAGCCAGTACTGATTCACTTGAGGTGCCGGAAACGGACGCGTACGGGCCCGAACGTGGGAGCGTGGGGTTCCAGGGTCCCTCCGGCGGCCGGTCGCTGTCGGTCGGCTGTCGGAACAGCCAGGTCCCGGACCCCGGACCCCGGAAGCTGACGTACGAGAGGGACGACCACATGCGTGACGCGTATCACGAGGAACTTGACTCGATCGGCG
This sequence comes from Streptomyces sp. NBC_00386, assembly GCF_036063235.1. Taxonomy (NCBI): domain Bacteria; kingdom Bacillati; phylum Actinomycetota; class Actinomycetes; order Kitasatosporales; family Streptomycetaceae; genus Streptomyces; species Streptomyces sp. NBC_00386. The sequence goes on along the minus strand of NZ_CP107950.1, from coordinate 5,197,908 downwards.
ACGGCCTGGTCGAGATGGCCCGGCTCGTCGGGTCGGCGATCGGGCGCGCCACGACGGCCATACTCGATTCCGATCTGAAGCTGGCCGAGAGCGTGATCGCCGCCGACCAGCGGGTCGACGATCTCCAGCACGAGCTGGAGGCCCGCGCGATAGCCCTGCTGGCACGCCAGCAGCCGGTGGCGACGGACCTCCGTATCGTCGTCACCTCGCTGCGGATGTCCGCCGACCTGGAGCGCTCCGGCGACCTGGCCCAGCACGTGGCCAAGCTGGCCCGGCTGCGCTTCCCCGACCGCGCGGTCCCGCACGACCTGCACGCCACGATCCTGGAGATGGGCCAGCTCGCCCAGCGTCTGATGGCCAAGGCCGCCGAGGTCATCATCACCAAGGACGTCGACCTCGCGATGCAGCTCGAGCAGGACGACGACGAGATGGACCTCCTGCACCGCACGCTCTTCCAGCACCTGCTGGACGACAAGTGGCAGCACGGCATCGAGACCGCCGTCGACGTCACCCTCCTCGGCCGCTACTACGAGCGCTTCGCCGACCACGCCGTCTCGGTCGCCAAGCGCGTCGTCTACCTGGTCACCGGCGAACACGCCGACGATCTGCAGTCGGACATCCAGCCGGTCACGGGGGTGGAGGGCGCATAGCCCTTGCCGGGCGGAAACCGGGAGGGCGTCCAGTCCCACCGGGGACCGGCCGCGGGGCGCCCAGCCCCACCGGGAACGGACCGGCTGGTGCCCAGCCCTACCGGGCACCGAGCGTGGGACGCCCCGCCTCGCCGCGCACCGGCCGCGGGGCGCCCAGCCCCACCGGACACGGACCCCGAGGTGCCCAGCCCTACCGGGCACCAGCCGCGGGAGGCACAGCCCCACCGGGAACGGACCCGGAGGTGCTCAGCTGTGCCGGGCACCGAGCGTGGGTCGCCTGACCTCCCGGGAACGGGCCGACGACCGGCCTGCCTTGGGCGGGCGCCCTTCCGCACCCGTGAAGCCAACGGGCCCAGCCGCTCCCACCAGGGAATGGCCGGGCCCGGCCGCGTTCTCGGGGGGCGGTCGTCACCGTGGGGGACGGCGGGCGGGCATGGACCCCGGGAGTGTCGTCCCCCGACGGACATGGGACGGCGGGCAGGTCCGTCCCGGCGGGCGGGGTCGGCCGGCCCGGCTTCCCCTGGGACCAAGACCGCGGCCGGTCTGACCTCTCTCTCGAAGAGGGACGGCCTGCCCGAGCCGGCCCTCGGGCAGGGGCGGCTCGCGGGCGGGGCTGCGTGTCCTGGTTCCGGCCCGCCCCGCGCGGGATTCGCACCCCGGGCGCGTAAGACGCCTCAATGCGCCGTTGATGCGCCCGCCCGGCTGGGCATGTGATGGGCGACAGGAGCCGTGCGGCGCGGTGTGCGCCGACGCCTCCGTGCCTGAAGGAGGGACCCATGGCCGAATCCCCCAGCACGCCCGACCCGACCCAGGACCGCGACACCCAACAGCCCGCCGAGATCAAGAACCTCCCTTTGTTCGGCGCCTGCGGCTGCGGCTCAGGCTGCGGCTGCGGCTGCCAGTCGGGCAATCCCTGCCAGTGCGGCTGATCACCTACGTACGTCCGGAAGGGCCCCGTCGCCGCGACGGGGCCCTTCTTCCTTCCTCGGCCACGTGCCCCGGCCCGCGCCCCTCCGGCTCGGCCCGTCGCACGAAGACGGACACGCGAGGATCGGATGCGCTCGGGTACGACCGAAATCTGCATGATTATGGTGCTGTTGTCCGATTGACCGTGGTCTGACCGACGAACTCTGCTACCTCTGGGACAGGGGAGGCGGGCTCTGGCCCGCGGCGGCGCGAGGGGCGTCGCCAGGAGGGGACACACGTGAGCACCACACCACGGGACACGGTCATCGCCATCGAGCAGAAGGCCGTCGACCGCGCCTACGACTGTTACGAGGCCCGGCTCGCGGAGATGACGTCGCCGTCGGCGGCCACGGCTTCCGCGAGCGGCAAGGACGGCATCGCGGTCCGCGAGAAGGCGGTGAGCGCGGCGGAGGAGTACGGCGGTCTCGGGGGCGAGGCCCTGGTCATCAGCCGTGTCGACGTCCAGGAGGCGGGCGACGCCGAGCCGGAGACGTTCTATGTCGGACGACGCCATGTCTTCGACACCGAGACCCGCGATCAGGTGGTGGTCTCCTGGACGAACCCGATCGCCGTGAGCTGGCACAACGCCCGGCCGGAGACGCCGGGCGAGGTGCTCCTGCGGCGCCGGTTACGCTGCGCCGGGCGCCGGGTCGAGGACTTCCTGGACGAGATCACCCCGGGCGCGGGGCCGTACGACGACTCGCCGGAGCCCGGGCAAGAAGCCGGCCTGCCGCCGCGTTTCGTGGACGAGCCCGCTCCGCTCGAAGCCCCGTACCTCCCCGAAGCCGGCGAGATACCCGACGTCCCTGACGTCCTCGAAATCCCTCGCTCCGGCGATGGCGAGGAAGTCCCGGAAGAATCCCCGGAAGAATCCCCGGGGGGAGCCCCGGAGGAATCCTCGGAGGAAGCCCCGGCGGAGGCGGAAAGCACCACCACCCCGCCCGCCGGAGGCCGCCACGCACGGCCGCGTGCCGTCGTACCGGCACAGCGGCAGGCCACCGGTCGACGGCGTCATAAGCCGCAGCCGGTCGACGAGTTCCTCCTGCGGGAGCTGCGCCGGTCGCGCAGCGGCCGGATGCGCGACATCGTCGAGACGATCAGACGCGACCAGATGGCGCTGGTCACCGGTTCCCCGGCGGACATCCTCGTCATCCAGGGCGGGCCCGGCACCGGAAAGTCCGCGGTCGGTCTGCACCGCGTGACCTGGCTCGTCAACAACGATCACTTCCGTGCCCAGGACATCCTGGTCGTGGGCCCGCACCAGAACTTCCTGGAGTACGTGGGGCGCGTCCTGCCCACCCTCGGCACCCGGAACGTCACCGCCGTACAGCTCGCCCGTCTCTGGGAAGGGGAGGTCCGGGGCTCGGACTCCCCCACCGCGCGGCTGGTGAAGTCCGACGAACGGATGGCGGCCGTCCTGCGCAGGCGGGTGGAGAGCGAGTGCCGGCCCGAGGCGATCGACACCGTCGTCTCGGCCTCCTCCCACGCCCAGGACGAACCGGCCTTCGTCGTTGTCGTGGGCGGTACCTCCCTGCGTCTGTCGCGCTCGGAGGTGCTCGGTCTCCTCCAGGACGCCCGGGAGGGAACCGAGGGCTACCGGGCGCGCAGGGACCGGTTCCGCACCCTGCTCGTGGACCGGCTGCTGGGCGAACTCGTCGGCGTCGCCCCGCACCGCGGCAGGGACGCGACCGTACGCCGCGACCTGGAACGCAACCGGCAGGTCACCACCCTCGTCGACCGGGTCTGGCCCGCGCTGAGCCCCGAGGTGGCACTGCGCGGCCTGCTCAACTCCCCCACCAGGCTGCGTGAGTGCGCCGACGGGATCCTCGACCCTGGTGAACAGGCCTCCCTGCAGAGGCGGAAGGCGGAGAGCGCAGCCGAAGAGCCTTGGACGACGGATGACTTGGTGTGCCTCGAAGAACTGCGCTTCCTCATCGCCGGCGAGAGTCCGCGGAGGTATCGGCACATCGTGGTCGACGAGGCGCAGGACCTCACCCCGATGCAGGCGAGGTCCCTGCACAGACGGTGTCCGACCGGCTCGATGACCGTGCTCGGCGATCTGGCCCAGGCCACCGGACCGCATTCCTACACCAGTTGGAAACAGCTGGGCGGAATTCTGTCCGCGCAGGGTGACTGGCGCGTGGCCGAGCTGAACACCAGCTACCGGGTCCCCGCGGAGATCATGGATTTCGTGGCGCCCCTGGCCCGGACCATCGCCCCCTCCCTGCCCTACCCGACGGCCGTACGACGGGCAGGCGACGGGGCCGTGCGGCTCGTCCCCACGACTCCCTGGGAGCTGCTGGACGACGCGGCGACCCGTACGGCACGTCTCGCGGGCACGAACGACGGCCGGTCCCCGCGGTCGATCGCCGTCATCGTGCCCGACGACTCCGACTGGCTGGAGGAGGTCCGCCGGCGCGTCGGCCTCGTGGACGGCATGACCGAGGAGACCTTGCGGACCGTGTCCGTGCTCCCCGCCGCCCAGGCCAAGGGCATGGAGTTCGACCATGTCCTGGTGCTGGAGCCGACGGCCATCGCCGAGCGGGGACCCGCCGGACCGCGCCGGCTGTACGTCGCCCTGTCCCGCAGCACCCAGACGCTGACGGTCCTCCACACGACACCGCTGCCGAGCGAACTCGGCACACCGGCCGACGGCACGGACGGCGAAGTCACCTCCACCTACTCCTACTTGACGCCCATGGCCGCCCGGCCGGAGAACGGGACGGCCCCCGGCGATTCCTCCACCCAGGCCTCCGTCGGCCACGCCTCCGGCGGCACCGATCCCACGGGCGACGACCTGCCGGTCGGCACTCCCGTCGAGGTGCGGGTGCTCGGCCCAGGCCCCGGTTCCCACCTGAAGGTGAAGGTCCTCGCGCCTGACACGGAGCGAACCGTCCTCCTCGTCCCGCGCCACGGTGAACCCACCCCGGCCACGGGCTCGCGGCTGAACGGCTGGGTGACCCGGAACGAGGGCCAGTTGAGCCTGGTCTCGGCCGGCGAGTTCGGGCGCCGGCCCATCTCCTCCCGGATGGCTCCCCGTTACGAGGCCGCGCTCGGCGTCCTGCGGGACATCGCGAACGGCGACGACGCGGCCCCACCGGAGACGACGGCCCTCCTCGCCGAACTGAAGGGCATGGCCGGCCGCTGCCTGAGGCGCGACCGGGTCGACTGGCTGAGCGTCTGGCGCCTGCTGGGCTCCGCCGACCGTGACCGGCTGAGCGATCTGGCGGACCTCGCCCAGCGCACCCGGCAGGCGATCGGCTCGGACACCCCCGGCCTGCGAGCCGCCCTGACGGACGACCCGGCGTTCCGGCACTGGACCGACGCTCTCGACCGGGCCCGCGACGAACTCCGCCATCGGATGCACACCGGCCCGGAGACAGGGACGCCGACCGAGACGGGCCCCTCGACAGAGACCGCCCCCCGGCCCGAGCCGGAGATCGAGCACGAGCCCGAGAACGAGAACGAGACCGGAGCGCCAACCGAAATGCCGACCGAAACGGACGCGGAAACGGGCACGGACTCGGAGCCGGACACGGAGACGGACACGGCACCCCCCGGGACGGTCACGCCCCCACCCACCGAGCCGCGCAGAACACTCGAACCGAAGGACACCGACCCCATGAACACTGCCGCCCTCCTGGAAATCGAGCCCGCCCCGTCCGAGGGAGGGACGGCGTGGAGCGAGGCACTCGCGCGGCGACTGGACGTAGAGGCTCAGGCCGACCGGGACTGCAACACGCACGAGGCCGTGCGCTACGAACTGAAGGCCGCACTCCTGCGAGCGGGACTCCGGCCTTCGGACTCCCGGGTCTCCGACGCGACCCTGGAGGGCCCGGACGGCTTCGTCCGCTACGAGGTGCTCGGCGCCGACCGTTCCGGCTACTCGCAGTTGCGCGCGGGAGCCGCCCGTCTCATCGAACTCGACCGGGTGGAAACACGCACCGCGGACACCCGGTACCTGATCCTGTCCGAGCCGCCCACGGAGGACTGGGCTCCCGACGCGATCCGGGAGGCCTTCGGCGTACACGTCGTATGGCGAACCGCGTCCGGCTGGCACGGCCAGGACGCACGAACGGCCCTGCGCCTGACGGATTGACCGATTGACCAGGACCCGACCGGCCGATTGACTGCACTGCCGGGGACGGCACCCACCGTCTCCGACAGTGCGGAAAGGAACCACCCAGGAACTGATGGAACGCCCCCTCCTCTTCCTCGACGTCGACGGCCCCCTGATCCCGTTCGGCCCGTCACCCACCCGTCCCGAGACCTCCGACTCCGGCTCCGACCCCGGCTCCGAAGCACTCCCCGACGGGGGGAACCCACTGCTGAAGCGGCTCGACCCGACTGTGGGCCCACGTCTGATGGCGCTCGGATGCGATCTGGTGTGGGCCACGACGTGGACGGAGGAGGCGAACGCGTCAGTGGGCCCAGTGATCGGACTGCCCAGGCTGCCTGTGGTGGAGTGGCCCGAAGCCACCGAGGCGGGTCCGCGGGGCCTGCACTGGAAGACCCGCCCCCTCGCCGAACGGGCCGAGGGCCGCCCGTTCATCTGGGTCGACGACGAGATCGGCACCGTGGACCGCCTGTGGGTGGCCGCACAGCACGAGCGCCCCTGCTTGCTGCACCGCGTCTCCCCGTCCGAGGGCCTGACCGACACCGACTTCGCCACCCTCACCAACTGGCTCCGCACCACCCTGCCGAGCCGCTGACGGGAAACCCGCTGGCAGCGGACGCACAGACATGCGATCATTCGCGCCGGTGCTCCCCGACCCCATGGCTCGGCGCCCGTCCTCCACGCCCCCATGACCGAGAGCGATCCACCGATACCCATGCACATGCGTTTCCGCGCTGCCCGCGTCACGGCCGCCACCATTGCCGCGGCCACCGCGGGACTTGCCCTTCCGGCCACCGCCCACGCCGCCGTCACCTGCGCGGACGGGGTGTGGAAGGCCACGTACCACCCGAATACCTCCTTCAGCGGTACGCCCAGGCTGACGACCTGTGACACCTCGATCAACGAGGACTACGGCACCGGCGACCCGGCCGGGGTCACACTGCCCAGCGACAACTTCGGCGTCCGTTGGCAGACCACCCGCGACTTCGGCTCCGGGGGACCCTTCGGCTTCACCGTCGCCGTCCGCGACGGCATCCGCGTCTATGTCGACGGCACCCGCAAGGTCGACATGTGGAAGAACGTCTCCACGACCCAGGTCAGAACCGTCAACCTCACCATTCCGAGCGGCCGTCACAGCATCCGCGTCGACTTCGTCGCGTGGACGGGCTACGCCAACGTCAAGTTCGGCTATGCGCCCCGCACTTCGGCGACCGTCGACACCATCGGGCCTCTTGCTCCCACCGGCGTCTCGACGGCCTACGACCCCACCACCCTCAAGGTCAGCACCCGTTGGGCGAAGAGACCCGAGATGGACCTTGCCGGCTACCGCGTCTACCGGCGCCTCGCCGGTGCCACGGCCTGGACCCGGATCGCCGCACCCACCACGACGTCCTTCACCGACAGCCCGCCTGCCACCGGTGCCGGATACCAGTACGTCGTACGCGCCGTGGACAAGGCCGGCAACGAATCCGGCAGCTCGTCCCTCCAGACCGTCACCACCACCGACAGGACCGCGCCCCCCGTACCCACGGGGCTCACCGCCACGGACGGCGCGTCGGGCATCGCCGTGGCCTGGCGGCCGGTCACGGGCGCCGCCCGCTACTACGTCTACCGGGCGAGCCAGATCATGGACGACGACTCGGCCCCCGTCTACAGCAAGGTCGCCACGGTCACCGCGGCCTCCTGGACGGACACCACCGCCCGGGAACAGTTGCACCACCTCTACCGCGTCTCGGCCGTGGACGCGGCAGGCAACGTGTCCGCGCGGTCAGCGGTCGACAGCGTCACCCGCGACGACCACCCGCCGCTCCCGCCGACCGGTCTCACGGCCTCGCCCGTGTCCGGCACCGGCATCGTGCTGAAGTGGACCGCCTCGCCGAGCGAGGACGTCCTTCGCTATCACGTGTACAGAGATGGCCGACTCGTCGAGGACAACGTGCGGACGGCCACGTACACCGACCCGTACGTGCTCCACGACAAGGAGTACGACTACACGGTCACCGCCGTGGACAAGCAGGCGAACGAGTCGGCGAAGTCCGTGAAGGTCTCCGTCGTAGCCCCGCGTGAAGGGCTGGCACCGGCTCCCGTCACAGGGGTGAGCGCCACCCCGCGAAAGGACGGCGTCGCGGTCAAGTGGCAGCCGGGCACGAGCGAGGACATCTCGCAGTACCAGGTCTACAAAGGCGAGTACGCGGCGGGCACCTGGACCTACCACCTGCTCTGGGAAACGTGGTACAGCATCGGCGATGACTCCTTCTACTTCGACGAGACCCCCGCGGACGGTGAAACCGTGCGCTACGCCGTGGTCGCCGTCGACGAGTCGGGCAACTCACGGTTCGACACGGGCGAGACCTTCTCCTTCGTCACCGTGACCGAACTCGACCTGGCCACCCCCACGATTCCGACGCCACCCGGCGCGCCGCTGCAGCTCACCGCGAGGTCGATCAGCGAGGCGTGGGCGAAGCTGTCCTGGAGCTGTGACACCGAGGACTGCGCCGGCGCAACGGGATTCCACGTCTATCGGTGGGACGGCCAGACGTCGTCGTACGTACGACTGACAAACACCCCGCTGAGCGTCGGCACCCGCTTCTACTCGGACACGAGCGCCCCCGAGGGGATTGCCCATCACTACTGGGTCACCGCGGTCATGCCGGACGGCACAGAATCGGCTCCCGCCGCGGCCACAGACAGGACCGGCGACAGCTGAAGCCGACCACCAGTCAGTCACGTGACAGGCAGGGTCGGCTTCCGCCCGGCCCTGCCTGGTGCCTGAAGGCAGGATCGAAGGCATAAGGGGAGCCTTGGCAGCTGTCTCGGCCCTCCGCGATGCGGGAGCCCGGGCAGAAACGAGAGAACAGCCGGAGCCGGATTTCCTGAAGCACTGAGCACGGCCCGATCAACCGGTTGACGCCCCGAAGACGGCCCGGCTTTGTCGCACCCGGCCGGCGCCGGCACCGATACCGTCGACCGGAACGAGCCACGACGGCCGGTCCGCCTGCAACCTCAGTAGGCACTCACTGTCCCGTCGGCCGGCGCCGGTACTTCATGCTCGGGGAACAAGCCACTGGCTCGCATCGCCTCGGCGGCTCGTGGGTCCATCAGGAGGACGAGTCCCTCATTCCCGCCTGTGCAGAGGGTGTGAGAACGCAGCGCGCTACGCCCGGCAGCGGCGAGCAGTTGGTTGACAACAGCCAGGGGACGGACGGTGGACAAAGCCCACGGACTTCCGCTCTCCCAGTCCGCGGGCCTCAGAACCACGCAACGGATCGTCGTCCGCGTCCCTGGATCGAAACCGTCTGGCCGCCTCGCCGTCAACCGTCATGGGCCGACGGTACTGCGATGGTCTGACAGTGCCGCCGGGGCCTGAGTACGCGTACTCAGGCCCCGGCCATCACGACCGAAGAGAATTTCGTCATGCACGCCACTTCGATACAGCGGCACGACGAACCTGCGGCGCCATCAGGTGGGACTCTGGCCGTGCGCGTCACGGGCGCTGCCGCGACCGGTGCGGCTCTCACCTACCTGTCGATCCATCTGATGCAGGAGGCGTACGCCTACGACGCCCGCGTGTGCGCCGATGAGACCAGTGTGTGCCTGACGCCGTGGCCGGTCCTCTCGTTCCCCGCCTCGCTCGCCATCGCGCTCGTCGGGCTGATCGTGGCGTACAGGCTGCTGGGCATCCGCCCCGGGCTGAAGGTCATCCCGCCGACGCTCCTGCTCGCACCGTTCCCGCTCGATGCCGCGCTGAGCGCAGTCGGCAAGTGGCCGGCCGTCGTGGTGGGAGCGGTATGGGCCACCGCCGTGGCACTGACGGCATGGCGGCCCTACCGAATCCTGGGCCTGTCCGCCACGGCAGCACTGCTCCTGACCTCATTCATCATGCTCTGTCGCTGACATCTCGCCCTCCCAGCCGACCTGGGGCCCAGAGACGGCCCGCCCACCAAAAAGCCCCCGCCCTGCCAAGAAACAGCAGGTCGGGGGCTTACTGGCGTCGCGTTACTTCTTCTTGCCCTGGTTCTTGACCGCCTCGATCGCGGCTGCCGCAGCGTCCGGGTCGAGGTAGGTGCCGCCCGGGTTGAGGGGCTTGAAGTCGGCGTCCAGCTCGTAGGAGAGGGGGATGCCGGTGGGGATGTTGAGGCCCGCGATGTCGGCGTCGGAGATGCCGTCGAGGTGCTTGACCAGGGCGCGCAGCGAGTTGCCGTGGGCCGCGACCAGGACCGTACGGCCGGTCAGCAGGTCCGGGACGATGCCGTCGAACCAGTACGGGAGCATGCGGACGACGACGTCCTTGAGGCACTCCGTCTGCGGGCGCAGCTCGGGCGGCAGGGCCGCGTAGCGCGCGTCGTCGAACTGGGAGTACTCGGCGTCGCGGTCCAGCGCCGGCGGCGGGGTGTCGTACGAGCGGCGCCAGAGCATGAACTGCTCCTCGCCGAACTCGGCGAGCGTCTGGGCCTTGTCCTTGCCCTGAAGGGCGCCGTAGTGACGCTCGTTCAGGCGCCAGCTGCGGTGGACCGGGATCCAGTGGCGGTCCGCGGACTCCAGGGCCAGCTGCGCGGTGCGGATCGCGCGCTTCTGGAGCGAGGTGTGGACGACGTCAGGCAGCAGGCCGGCGTCCTTGAGCAGCTCACCGCCGCGGACTGCCTCCTTCTCGCCCTTCTCGTTGAGGTTGACGTCCACCCAACCGGTGAACAGATTCTTCGCGTTCCATTCGCTCTCGCCGTGGCGGAGGAGGATCAGCTTGTACGGTGCGTCGGCCATGGCTCCGAGCGTAATCGAACCCCGCGACAGCTCGCGCCTCCGGCCATCTGTCGGACACGGGAGCCCCCGTCCGGCCGTCCCCCGCCCGCTCCGACGCCCTTCAGTTGACGGCATCTGTTAATCGAGTGGATCTCGACGCCAGACGGCTCGTAAGTTGTGCTCACCGCCCGAGCCGCTTACATCCGTGGGGGATCCATGCCAGCCGCCGTCATGAGACGTGCCGTCCGAGAGACCGTCTCAGGGCTCCCCCGCGAGTTCTGGTGGCTGTGGACCAGCACACTCATCAACCGGCTCGGGGCCTTCGTCGCCACCTTCATGGCCCTGTACCTGACCCTCGACCGCGGCTACTCCGCCTCGTACGCGGGTCTGGTCGCGTCCCTGCACGGCCTCGGCGGTGTCGTCTCCTCGCTTGTCGCGGGTGTCATGACCGACCGGTTCGGGCGGCGCCCCACACTGCTCGTCGCGCAGGTGTCGACGGCCGCTTCGGTCGCCCTGCTCGGCTTCATGCACGACCCCGTGGCCATCGCCGCCGTCGCCTTCCTCGTCGGCATGGCCAGCAACGCCTCCCGGCCCGCCGTGCAGGCGATGATGGCCGACATCGTCCGGCCCGAGGACCGCGTCCGCGCCTTCTCCCTCAACTACTGGGCCATCAACCTCGGGTTCGCCGTCTCCTCGATGGGCGCCGGCTTCATCGCCGAGTTCAGCTACCTCGCCGGCTTCCTCATCGAGGCCGGCATGACCCTCGTCTGCGCGCTCGTCGTCTTCGCGAAGCTCCCGGAGTCCAAGCCGGTGCAGGTCGCCAAGGACACGGAACCCGCGGTCGGGCTCGGCACGGTGCTGCGCGACGGACGGTTCATGAGCGTGGTCGGGCTGTCGTTCCTCGTCGCCCTCGTCTTCCAGCAGGGGTCCGTCGGGCTGCCGGTCGCCATGGGTCGGGCCGGCTTCACCCCGGCCGACTACGGCATGGCCATGGCCGTCAACGGCATCATGATCGTCGCGCTCCAGATCCCGGTCGGCCGTTTCATCGAGCACCGGGACCCCAAGTGGCTGCTCGTCATCTCGTCGCTGCTCGCCGGATACGGGTTCGGGCTCACCGCCTTCGCCGGGTCGGTCGGGGTCTTCACGCTCACCGTCTGCGTGTGGACCCTCGCCGAGATCGTCAACGCCCCGACGCAGACGGGTCTCGTCGTCCGCCTCTCCCCCGTCCACGGGCGCGGCCGCTATCAGGGCATGTACACGCTCTCCTGGGCCCTCGCCGCGCTGATCGCCCCGGTGATGTCCGGCGTCGTCATCGACCGCTTCGGCGCGGTCTGGCTCTGGGGGCTGTGTGCGGTGGTCGGCACGGCGGCGGGTCTCGGGTACGGGCTGCTCATGCGACGGCTTCCGGCGGAGGAGTCGTCCGTACGGGAGCCGGTGCGGGAGTTCGCGCCGGACTCCGTGCGGGAGCCGTCCCAGGGCGCCGGAGCCGGAGCCGGGGTCATCCCGGCCTGAGGAACCCGGCCCAGGGGCATCCCGGCCCAAGGGCACCCCGGCCTCGGGACCCCGGAGGGCGCAAAAGGCGCCCTCCGGGGAAGCGTCCGCGCCTCACGGATGCATCCGCGCCCCCTTCACCACCTTGTCCACCGCGTTCCGCGGTCCGTACACCGCGAGTCCCACCAGGTCCAGTTCGCCGGTCGGCACGGCTCGTACGGCCGCGCGGTTGTCCCGGTCGTTGCCCGTGCCGAAGAGGTCCGAGGTGAAGACCGCTCGCGGCAGCGCCCGGGACAGCACGCGGGCGTGGGCGGCGGTCAGCGTCTCCTTCGAGGCCTCCAGGACCAGCACCGGCTGCCGGAACATGGGCAGGTAGGAGATCCCGTCGGCGTCCTCGTACGGCTCCCCGACCACCTCGGGGACGGCCGCCCCCAGGCCGCTGACGAGGAAGGCGGTCACATTGAGCCGCTGCCAGGGCTCCAGGTCGTCACGCAGGACGACGGTGATCTTGGTGTCGAAGCGGACGGGTGCGGCGTCCGGAAGGCCCGCCCCGCCCACCGCGCCGCCACCCGAAGGACTCGGGCCGCTCGTGCCGCTCACATCGCTCGTGCCGGACGGGTTCATGTCGGTCTCGCTGCTCATACGAGAACACTGCCGACCGGCGTACGCCGTCGTCTTGTACGTTCTTAGCGTGACCCCTCAGCGTGAGATGTCCGCGTGGCGCCCGAGCGTCCCGGGCATCGTCGAGGTCTTCCACGCGCACTACACCGAGTACGCGTACCCGATGCACGTGCACGAGGCCTGGACCCTGCTGATCGTCGACGACGGCGCCGTCCGCTACGACCTCGACCGGCACGAGCACGGCACCCCGCGCGACACGGTGACCCTGCTCCCGCCGCACATCCCGCACAACGGCGCTCCCGCCACAGAGCACGGTTTCCGCAAGCGGGTCCTCTACCTCGACGGCTCGCGCCTGGCCGACGACCTCATCGGACCCGCGGTGGACGGCCCCGGCCTCGCGGATCCCGTACTGCGGCGGCGGGTCGCCCGGTTGCACACGGCACTCACCCACCCGGGCGACGAGCTGGAGGCCGACAGCAGACTGACGCTGATCGCGGACCGGCTGCGCGGGCTGCTGCGCCCCCGGTCCGTGGAGGTCCCGCACGCCGACCGGCCGCTCGCCCTCCGCCTGCGCGAGCTCCTCGACGAGCGGGTCGTGGAAGGCATCACCCTCGACGAGGCCGCGCGGCTGGTGCACGCCCACCCCGCGCATCTGGTCCGGGCGTTCAGCGGCGCGTTCGGCATCGCACCGCACCAGTATCTGATGTCCCGCCGCGTGGACCGCGCCCGCGGCCTGCTCCTCGGCGGACGGCCACCGGGCGAGGTGGCCGCCCTGACCGGCTTCTACGACCAGTCCCATCTCACCCGCCATTTCCGGCGGCTGGTGGGGGTGACTCCGGGGCGGTACGTGCGGTCGTGAACCCACGGTTCCGTCCGGCCTACGGGCCCGTCCACAGGTCCGTCCACAGGCCCGTCCGGCCTACAGTTCGCGCTGGGCCTCGTGGAGATTGCGCGGCCGTACGACGTCCGTCGTCCCGTACAGCTCCAGCCGGGAGTGCAGGTCCCCGGTGAAGTCGGGTACGTCGATCTGGTCGAACTCGGTGACCTCGTTGACGCCGACGGTGGCGCTGCGGGGAGCGAGGCCGTCGATCTTCATCAGACCGGCCCGGCCGTTGGTGACCCGGATGTTCCAGTGCGTGAAGCGCGCTCCGAAGAGCGGTCCCGCCGAGGCGTCGCCGCCGTGCCGGCCGTCGTTGTCGACGGTGATGTCGGTACGGACGTTCGCGAAGGGCAGTCCGCGGTGGGAGTCGAAGGTGCCCATCCGCATGTCGCCGCGCGACCAGACGTTGTACGAGGACAGGCCCTCGACGTTGATGCCGTGCAGCTGGGTTCCGGCGGGCGCGGGAACGGTGCGCTCCTCGACGGTGAAGTCCTCGATCAGGTTGTCGTGCGAGCCCTCGCGGCAGAAGTACGGGTGGTGCGAGCCGCGTCCGGCGACGGTCGTACGGCGCAGGGTGCAGGCGGAGGCGGCGACGAGACCGAATCCGTTGTCGACGTGGCGGACCGTGACGTCGTCCACCCAGCAGTCGTAGGCGCACTGCAGGACGACTCCGTTGTAGCCCTTGTCGAGCAGGTGCGGCGACTGCGGTGTCTCCATGGCCTCCAGGGTCAGCCCCTCCACCGCCGAGCCAGTCAGCTCCTCGACGTGCGTGGTCAGCCGGGGGTCCCACTCCGGGCGTACGTCGAGCGGGAGAGGGCGTTCGAAGGTCACGCTGCGGCCGCGCACCCGGGCGACGCGGACGGGCCACTCGTAGGGGACGTACGAGGTCAGCTTGGTCTTGTCGTCCCAGGAGTACGCCTCGGGCCCGGGTCCGCCGCCCGACATGTGCTCCAGGAGCGTGTGGTCGGCGTCGTCGGCCAGGCGGAGGAGGACGAGTGCTCCGGGGCGCAGTTCGGAGGCGTCCGCGACGGTCACCGTCCAGGAGCCCTGACGCGCGGGCTCGACGGTCGTGAGGGTCCGCCAGGCGTCGCGCGTGTTGCCGGTCCAGCCCTCGAAGGGCCACGCCTTCGCCTTGACGGCGGAGACGAGCGCGTCCCAACGAGCCGTGGGGGCCAGCCAGATGAGGCCGCCGGCCCAGGACCAGGACGACTTGTCGCCGCCGTAGCGGGATCCGTAGGCGCCGATCAGTTCGGTGAGGTTCCGGGTCGCGTACAGGGTCGTACGGCCGCTGCCGGCGCCCCGGAGGACCACGTTCGAGTGGCCGATGTGGATCAGGTCGTCGATGCGGAACGTCCCGGGAGGGATGGTGACCGTGCCGCCGCCGGCCCTTCCGGCGGCGGCGACGGCACGGTTGATCGCGGGAGCGCAGTCCGTCGTGCCGTCGGCGACGGCGCCGTGATCGCGGATGTCAGTCACGACGGGACGGCGGGGAAAGCGCGCGGCCCCGCGGTGCGCGCCGGCCCTGCCGACGTACGGGATCTGCGGGTGGGTGAACGGGGAGCGGACGAACTCCCTCCAGAGCGGGGGTACTTCGCCGGACCGGGCGGAGGCGGCCTGCGCGCCGCCGGACCGTGCGGCGGCCGCGCCCCGGGCGGGTGGCGGGGCCGCCGCGGTGGTCCCCGGCGCCGCGGCGGCCGTCGTGCCCGTGATGGCGGTGGCCGCCACCGCCGTGGCACTGCCGAGCAGGGCCCGCCTGGTGATCCCCGTGTACCCGTACCCGTACCCGTACCCGTGCCCGTGCCCGTGCCTGTCGGTCATGACCGTCCGCCCTTCCATGCGCTTCCCTGCGGATTTTCATGTACATGAACGATGTTCAGGTGTGCGTCGGCGGCGAGCATGCCACGGGGACCCCGCGCGGGGAAAGGGTCCCGCAATGGCTATTTAGCGGAGGCTGGACACCAGGGAACTGCCGGACGGCGAGCGTCAGTTGGCAGGGCGCTGAGTCAGATGTGTGAACGCGTCCAGGTTGCGCGTCGACTCGCCGCGGGACACCCGCCAGGCGTACTCCTTGCGGATCGCCGAGGCGAAACCGAGTTCCAGGAGAGTGTTGAAGGAGCCGTCGGCGGCTTCGAGGACGGATCCGAGGAGACGGTCCACCTCCTCCGGGGTGACGGCGGCCAGCGGCAGCTTGCCGACCAGATAGACGTCCCCGAGGGAGTCGACCGCGTAGGCGACCCCGTAGAGCTTGAGATTGCGCTCCAGGAGCCAGCGGTGGACCGCTTCGTGGTTCTCGTCGGGGTGGCGGATCACGAACGCGTTCAGCGACAGCGAGTGCTTGCCGACGATCAGCGAGACCGTCGTCGACAGCTTGCGGGTGCCGGGCAGTTTCACGACGTACGAGCCCGCGTCGGGGCTCTCCCACTCCAGCTCGGCCTCGGTGAGGACCCGCTCGATGATCGACGCTGCGTCAGCCATGGGGCGAGCGTACGTGACCGCGTCGGGGGTGCCGCGCATCGTCGGACGCGGGGAGCCGGCGTCCGGCGTGGTGCCGCCGCGGACGGTTGTCGGGCGTGGCGCGTCCGCGGACGGTTGTCGGGCGTGGTGCCTCCGCAGACAGCTGGCGGGCGGGGCGCGTCCGTAGCCGACGTCCGGCGTGGTGCCTCCGCCGCCGGTGTCAGGCGTGGTGCGCGCGCAGGCGGCGTCGGTGGTCCTGTGTCGCCGCCGTGTACACGTCCGCCGTCGCCGCCGCCGCGGTGTCCCAGCCGAAGCGCTCCGCGTGGCGTGCCGCGGCGGCCCCCATACGGGCCACGAGGGTCTCGTCGTCGGCGAATTCGCCCAGCACGCGCGCGTAGTCGGCGGGACGGTGCCCCTGCACGAGGAAGCCGGTCTCCTGGTGGCGTACGGCCACCGGCAGGCCGCCCACCTCGGCCGCGAGCACCGGCGTGCCGGCCGCCTGCGCCTCGATGGCGACCAGTCCGAAGGACTCGCTGTACGAGGGCATGACCAGCACCGAAGCGGCCCGGAACCAGTCCGCGAGCTGATCCTGGCCGACGGGCGGCCGGAACCGTACGACGTCGGCGATACCCAGCCGCGCGGCGAGCTTCTGGAGCCCCTCGGGCTTGGCGAGTCCGCTGCCGCTCGGACCGCCCACTACGGGGACGACGATCCGGCCGCGCAGCTCGGGCCGCTCGTCGAGCAGGACGGCGACCGCGCGCAGCAGTACGTCGGGGGCCTTGAGGGGCTGTATGCGGCCCGCGAACAGGGGGATCAGGGCGTCCTGCGGGAGGCCGAGCCGCGCGCGGGCGGCGGCCCGGCCGTCGGCGGGCCGGAAGCGGTCGAGGTTGACCCCGGGATGGACGACGGCGACGCTGCCGGAGTCCGCCCCGTAGTGGCGTACGAGCTCGTCGGCCTCCTCCGCGGTGTTCGCGATGAGGCGGTCGGCGGCGCGCACGATCTGGGTCTCGCCGATGACACGGGCGGCGGGCTCGGGGGTGTCGCCCTCGGCCAGCGCCGCGTTCTTGACCTTGGCCATGGTGTGCATCGCGTGCACCAGGGGCGCGCCCCAGCGTTCGGCGGCCAGCCAGCCGACGTGGCCGGAGAGCCAGTAGTGCGAGTGCACGAGGTCGTAGTAGCCGGGGCGGTGACCGGCCCAGGCCTGCATGACGCCGTGGGTGAACGCGCACAGCTGGGCAGGGAGGTCTTCCTTGGCGAGACCCTCGTAGGGGCCCGCGTCGACGTGCCGGACGAGGACGCCCGGTGCCAGCTCGACGACCGGCGGGAGTGCCCCGGTCGTGGCCCGTGTGAAGATCTCGACCTCGATGTTGATCGCGGCGAGCCGCTGGGCGAGTTCGACGATGTACACGTTCATGCCGCCCGCGTCGCCCGTGCCGGGCTGGTGCAGGGGCGAGGTGTGCACGGAGAGCATGGCGACGCGACGGGGCCTGCGGTGCAGTCTGAGCCGCGAGGCCCCCGCCGGGGAGCGACGCCCGAGCCTGCTGACGTACTGGCTCACGTGGCGGTCCTCCTTGCTGCGGGCATGCCGGTCGGAGGACGTGTCACGCCCTCCAGGAGGGAGAACGTCGGAGGTGTCCACTCCATTTCCCCTTTGCCGAATCATTACCCCGTATCGCTCAACCGTTCGATCGCGGGATGCGTCTGCCTCCCTGTCCGTCCGGATCCGCCGGGGTTTTCCACAGGCGGGGCGGGGCGACCGCCGGTTGTCCACAGGGTCACCCGGTCCACGCCGGGGCCGCCTACTCTCGTACGCATGACAACCCGCGCAGCGTCCCGGCCCGTGGGCACGGTGACGCGCGGGACGACGAACCCCAACCGCCTGCGCCGCATGGACCGCTGGATCGCGGCGGTGCACGGCGCCGAGCTCCGCCGGGCGCCGGAACCGGTGGCGGTGGCGGTGGACCTCGGCTACGGCGCCGCGCCCTGGACCGCGGTCGAGCTGCTGACCCGGCTGCGCACCGCCGCACCCCGCACCCACGTGTTCGGCATCGAGATCGAGCCCGCGCGGGTCGCCGCCGCCCGCCCGTACGAACGCGAGGGCCTCGCCTTCCGGCACGGCGGCTTCGAGGTCCCGGTGCCGGGCCGGCCGCAGCTGATCCGGGCGGCGAACGTGCTGCGCCAGTACGACGAGGAGCAGGTCGCCGAGGTCTGGCGGCGGCTCCGCGCACGGCTCGCACCCGCGGGCCCCGGCTCCCGGGGCGGACTGCTCGTCGAGGGCACCTGCGACGAGATCGGCCGTCGGCACGTCTGGGTCGCCCTCGGCCCGGAAGGCCCGCGCACGGTCACCTTCGCCACCCGACTCGGCTCCCTGGACCGCCCGTCCGACCTGGCCGAGCGGCTGCCGAAGGCCCTCATCCACCGCAATGTGCCGGGCGAGCCCGTGCATTCCTTCCTGCGCGACTTCGACCGCGCCTGGGCCGCCGCCGCGCCGTACGCGGCGTACGGCGCGAGGCAGCGCTGGATACGCGCGGTCCGCGACCTGAGGGCCGACTGGCCGGTCGTGGACGGGATCGCCCGCTGGCGCCAGGGCGAAGTGACGGTGCGCTGGGAGGCGTTGGCGCCCCGCGCCTGACGGAGCGCGGGGCCGGCGAGCCGCCGCGGCGACCGGGAGGCGACCGGTGCGCGACCGGTGCACGAACCGACGGGAACGATCTCGGTGAGTCGCTCGTCACACAGGCGGGGGGATGAGATCGTCATGCCGACGCGAGCTGCAGGGAAGGGAGTTCCTGTCTGCCGCGTGCACGAGGGGGAGGGAGTTCTTGCCCTGCCGCGTGCGCGAGGGGGAGGGAGTTCTTGCCCGGCTCTGTCGCATTGCGCGCCGACATGGCACGATCCCTCAGACATCCGTATGTTACTGACGGTAAATCAGGTGAGGGGCGGAGAAATGGGATCCGGCAAGCGGAGCCTGACCACGGCGGCCATGGCCCTGGCCTGCGCATGCGCCTGCGTGGTGCTGGCGTCGGCGGGGACGGCCTACGCGAGCCCGGAACCGAAGCCGACGCCGACTAGGACTCCCACGGCGACCCCGACACCCGTGAGCACCAAGGACCTTGAAGCGGTCCGCAAGAAGCTCGACAAGCTCTACCACGAAGCCGCGGTCGCCACGGACGCCTACAACGCGGCCGAGGAGAAGGTCCAGAAGCAGTCCGCCGAGATCGTCGGGCTGGCCCAGCAGATCGTCAAGGGCCAGGCGAAGCTGGACGCCTTGAAGGACCGCGCGGGTGCCGCGGCCCGCGCCCAGTACCGGGGCGGCGGGCTGCCGCCCGAGGCGCGGCTGTGGCTGAGCGACGACCCGCAGGAGTTCCTGGACGGCGCGGGGCGGGTGCGGCAGGGCGAGCACGCCACCAAGGGGCTGATGGGCGAGATGGCCCGCACCCAGGAGGACTTGCGGCAGTACGCGAAGGACGCCTCCACGCAGTGGCGGAAGCTGGAAGCCGACCGCGAGACCCGGGCCGAGGCCAAGAAGAAGATCAAGCAGCGGATCTCCGACGCCGAGAAGCTGGAGTCCCGGCTGGAGAAGAAGGAGAAGGAGCGGCTCGCGAAGCTGGAAGAGGAGGCCGCCTACCAGGCGCAGTCCGTCTGGCTGAGCTCCGGCGTCCTCTCGGACATCAAGAGCGACGCCTCCGAACAGGGCAGGAAGGCCGTGAAGTACGCGACCGACCAGATCGGCAAGCCTTACGAGTGGGGCGCCGAGGGCCCGAAGACGTTCGACTGCTCGGGACTCACCTCCCAGGCCTGGGCGGCCGCCGGTCACCCCATCCCCCGCACCTCGCAGGAGCAGTGGAAGCAGCTCAAGCACGTCGACATCAAGGACATGCGCCCCGGCGACCTGATCATCTACTTCGACGACGCCAGCCATGTCGGGATGTACATAGGGGACGGCGCGCTCGTGCACGCCCCGCGCCCCGGGCGCACGGTGACGATCACGGGCGCGGGTTCGATGCAGATCCTGGGCGTCGTACGGCCGGACGCGTAGGACGCCCCATCAGGCACGGAGCGCCGTGAACGGGGTGTGCCGTCAGGCGTGACGGCACACACGTGACGCACCGCACGTGACCTACCGCACGGTTGCCCCGGCCGCTCGGACCCGGGGACGTGACCTTCGTCATCCCCCGGGGAGCCGCGTCCTGTCCAAATGCGTTACGGGATGCGGCATATGACGGTGGCCCTTTGCCCGGCACCGCGCCGTACGCCATTCCGTTGCGGCACCGGCGGGCGCTATGGTCCCCGTCGGTGGGTCGAGGTCCTTCGCCCCACCACGCCCTCGGGGGGAGGGAAGGAACCCAGACGATGCCCGTACCCGTACCGCGGCAGAGAGCGATCCCGGCCGTGGAGAGTGGTCAGGCTCAAGCCGTGTTCTCACCCGGCGGCCCATCCGGCGACACCACCGGCGGCCCCGCCGGGACAGCACCGGAAGCTCGCACCACGACCCCGATCACCGGCACCACCCATCTGACTCTCCTGGTCATCGAAGACGACCCGGCGGGTTCGCTCGGTGTGCCCGAAATGCTCGACGCGGCCGGCAGGCCGGTCCGGGTCCGCACCGCCCGCAACCTCACCGAGGCCGAGCGGCTGCTCACCGACGACGTCCACTGCATCCTGCTCGACCTCGCGCTGCCCGCACCGGGCCGGGCGGCGGAGAGCTCCGACGAGCTGGCGACGCTCAAGCACGTCCTGCGGCTCGCGCCCGGCCACGCCGTCCTCGCGCTCACCGCGTCCGGCGACGCGGAGCGCGGCACGGAGGCGGTGCGCGTCGGCGCCCAGGACTACCTGTTCCGCGACGAGCTGGACAGCCGGCTGCTGAGCCGCGCGATCCGGTACGCGGTGGAGCGGAAACGTTCCGACAAGGCCGAACGACGGCTCACCGAGTCCAAGCTCCGCGCCCAGGAGAACGCCCGTCTGGAGCGCGGCCTGCTGCCGACCCCGCTACTGGAGGGCTCCCCGCTGCGCTTCGCCGCGCGCTACCGCCCGGGCCGCTCCCGCGCGCTGCTCGGCGGCGACTTCTACGACACCGTGCGCACGGCCGACGGCACGGTGCACGCGATGATCGGCGACGTCTGCGGGCACGGACCCGACGAGGCGGCGCTCGGTGTGGAGTTGCGCATCGCCTGGCGTGCCCTGACGTTCGCGGGCCTGTGCGGCGACGAACTCCTGTCCACGCTCCAGCAGGTCCTGGAGCACGAGCGCGAGAACGACGAGATCTTCGCGACGCTGTGCACCGTGGACATCGCGCCGGACGGCCGCCGCGCCGGGCTCTGCCTGGCCGGTCACCCGTCACCCCTGATCGCCCGTCCGGGCCGGCCCGCCCAGCTGCTGCCGTACGACAACAACGGCCCCGCGCTCGGTCTGCTGCCGAACGCCCGCTGGCCGCGCATGCAGGTGGAGCTGGGTGCCGCGTGGAGCCTGATGCTCTACACCGACGGCCTGATCGAGGGCCACACCGGCGTGGGCAAGGAACGCCTGGGCCTGGACGGCATGGTGGACATGGTCCGCCGCCAGCTCGCCCAGGGACTCCAGGGCGAGGACCTGCTGCGCGCGGCGGTGAACGAGGCGCGCGAACTCAACGGCGGAGAGCTGGCGGACGACGTGGCGGTACTGCTGCTGGACCGGACTCCTTAGCCACGGGGGTCTCGTGGCCGGGGTGGCCACGAGGTGTTCCGTGGCCGGGGTCCGGCCATGCCCGGCGCCCCGCCGGGCGGGGTCTACCTGCCGCCGTTGTACGGCCCGTACGGGCCGTCGCTGCTGCTGCCGCCACGGCGGCCCCGGCCGCCGCCCGACACCTGCCGCAGCGCGGGGCGGACGTCGACGAAGAAGACGATCGTGGCAACCAGGCCCGCGAGCTGCAGGAAGAGGTAGGGCACCACCAGGTTCACCGCCACGGTGACACCGAGGATGATCAGCCAGAACATCTTGTTCTGCTTGTCGGCGGCACGGTAGGCGTCCTCGCGGGCGATCGCGGCCATCACCAGCGCCACCACGGCGAGTACGAGTATGGCTGTGAAGATCAGCCACATCAGACCGCCGAATGCCGTCATCAGCACAATGCCCACCGCCTGTTCGAGTCGTCTCTACGGCCACCGTACCCGGACAACGGGCCGGGCACTCGGAGAGTGCCCGGCCCGTCGCGTCAGGCGAAGTGGTGTCGCCCCGCTCGCCTACTTCGCGGGCGGAGCCGTCTTCTTGGCGACCGGCTTGCGCACCGGGGCCTTCTTCGCCGGGCTCTTCTTGGAGGGGGCGTCCTCGGCGGCGGCCGCCGGCTTCACCTCTTCCTTGACCTCGACCGGCTCGGCGTTCGGCTCGACGGCGATGGCGAAGTCCTCGATCTCCTCGGCGGCCTCGCCGCGCCAGGTCCGCACGGTCTGCTCGCCGTGCTCGGCGACCTTCTCGTACGTCTCCCGCGCCTTGACGGCGTACTCGGCGGCGACACCGACACCGCGCAGGGCGAAGTCCTGGGCGGACTCGCCGAGCTTCTTCAGGTCGGTGTCGAGGGTGCCGAGGAACTCCGTCACCTTGGCCTGAAGGGTCTCCTGCGCCTCCTTGGCGCGGGCGGTGGCCTTCTCCTGGACGGCGTTGGGGTCGATGTTCTTCACGGTGTCGATGCGGCCCGGGGCCTCGGCGCGGATCTGCTCCACGATGCCGGGGACCTTCTTCGCCTGCTGAACGGCCAGGTCGGCGGTGCCGGCGAGGAAGTAGAGGGGGGTCGGGTCCGTGGCGGCCTTGCGGATGTCGTCGGTGATGGCCATGACGATGGTCCTCCCGTAATCGCTTTCAGCTGAGGGTTGTGTGATCCGCATGCGGTCAACTCGCGGTCTGCTGCGGACCGGCATCGCTGCCGTCGGCCGTGCGGGGGCCGCGGACGGCGGTGTCCTGTGGAGGCTGGGCGTCCGGTATGTCCTGAGTCTCGGGTGCGTCGGTGCCGCGGCCCGCACCGGTACCGGGCACCTCGGTGCCGTGACCGGTCTCGTCCGCCGGTGCGATCTCGAATCCGTTCTCCTTGCGGAAGGACTCGTAGATCTGGAGCAGCACCTGCTTCTGCCGCTCGTTCAGCGTGGGATCGGCGAGGATGACGGCACGCGTCTCCACCTCGTCGCGGTCCCGCTCGGCGTCGAGGATGCCGGCCCGCACGTACAGCGTCTCGGCGGAGATCCGCAGGGCCTTGGCGACCTGCTGGAGCACCTCCGCGCTCGGCTTGCGCAGCCCGCGCTCGATCTGACTCAGATACGGATTGGACACCCCGGCGGCGTCGGCGAGCTGCCGCAGCGACAGCTGCGCGCTGCGCCGCTGTTCCCGCAGGTACTCACCGAGATTGCCGACGTTGAGCGATGCCATGCGTCCACCTTGCCCCATCGTCGCTAACTTTTGCAAGCACCTGCTTGCAAAAGTGTGTCACGCCACGAAGGACGTGGCCCCTCGGCCGATCATGACGGCGCCGGTACAACCGTTCGACCTCTGCGCGTGTCTGGTGTCCGGGACTCACGACCCGCAATTCACCGTGCATCTACGCCACTTCAACCCAGAGGTAACCGTATGCTCCGCTCCGGGCCCAGCCTCCGCACACTCCGCACGGCCGTCGGCGTCATCGGCGCCGGCGCGCTGATCACGCTGGGCAGCGCTCCCTCCGCGATGGCCGACGGCCCCGGGACCGGGCTGGTGCTGAACACCGCACCGATCAACGGAGTGAAGCCGGGAACCACCTTCGAGGCGCCGGTCAGCTTCGGCACCACGGGCACCAAGGCGCTGGACAAGATCTATCTGTGGTACTACGTCACCAAGGGGTTGGACTTCGCCGACGTGCCCTCGAACTGCGTGCGGTGGAACATCGGCGTGTACGACGAGTTGCCGGCCAGAACCCTCCTGACCTGCGAGTTCGACCAGACCGTCGAGCCCGGTGTCGTCTACGCCCCCGACAAGCTGCCCTTCAAAGCTCTCGACAGGGCGCTGTACGACCAACTCGACGTCGTCGTCCGGGACTACGAATACGACGGCGGCGATGAATACGCCCACGAGCCCGTACGCGGAACCGCTACCGCGGCGAAGCTGGTGGCGCGGCCCGGCTCCGTTCTGCCCGGCGGTGGCTCGGAGGGCTCCGCCAGGGCCCGGGTGCGGGTGAACACGGTGAACACGGCCGACTTCCAGGTGTCGGGAGCGGAGCTGAAGGGCCGGGTCGGGGACACGGTCGACGTCAAGGTGAAGTTCACCAACGCCGGCCCCGCGTGGGTGCTGGAGGAGCCGGGCCCGCCGGTGACGACCCGGACCCTGATCAAGGTGCCCGCGGGCACGACCGTGGTCAAGGGACTGAATTATTGCGAGACCCCGGCAGCCGGAACCTACTCCTGCCACGTCGCGCAGGGCTGGGTGGAGGAGGGCCAGGTGAACACCTACTCCTTCAAACTGAAGATCAACAAGGCGGTGGCGGGAGCCAAGGGCTCGGTGGCCCTCACTTCCGAAGCCCGCCCGTACGACGTGAACAAGGCGAATGACAAGGCCGACATCCTGCTCGACGTCGAGGGCGGTGGTTCGACGGGCGGAAGCGGCTCCACCGGCGGGTCTGGCTCCACCGGCGGGAGCGGCTCCACAGGTGGGGGCGGCTCCACGGGCGGGTCTGGCTCCACCGGCGGATCCGGGACCACCGGCGGCGGAACGAATACCACCGGCGGCTCCTCGGCCACCGGATCTTCGGGGAGCGCCACCACCGGCGGTGGCCTCGCCGCCACCGGTTCCGGCCCGGCGCTGCCCCTCGCGGGTGCCGCGGCCGCGGCCGTCGCCGCCGGTGCGGGCGCGGTCCTGCTCGTACGTCGCCGCGCGGCCCGGCGGTAATCCGTTCGGCGCGCGCCTGAGGGTGTCGCGCCCGGAACCGTTCGAGCGGGACACCGGCCGTCGGCTGTCCCGCTCGAACCGTGGACACCACGGCACCGGTCACCAGGGCAGCGGGCGCGCGTGGATCACGTCCAGGCGTGACACCGCCCGGGTCAGCACCACGTAGAGCCGGTGCAGGCCCCGCGCCTCGGCCTCCGCCATCGCCGCCGGTTCCACGGCCACGACGTGGTCGTACTCCAGCCCCTTGGCCAGACTCGCGGGCAGCACCGCGATCCGGGCGCCCGGTTCATCGGCTCCGGCGGCGCGGATCCCCGCGGCGCCGAGCGCCTCCCGTACCTCGGTGACGTCGGCGTCCGCGGTGATGACCCCGATGGACCCCTCGTGCGCGAGCGCCTCCCGTACGGCCGCGACGGTCTCGGCCGCCGGGTCGGCGGTCGGCCGGATCCTCAACGCGCCGTCCCCGCGCAGGGACCGGGCCGGTGGGACACCCACATCCAGGCGTTCCAGCACCCGGTTGGCGAGTTCGACGATGACCCCGGGCACCCGGAACCCGACCGTCAGAGGGACGACAGCCGCCTCCGGTTTGCCCAGATGGGCCAGGAGCTCGCCCCACTCCCGCGCCGCCCAGGGAGTCGTGCCCTGCGCGAGGTCCCCGAGCACGGTCAGCGACCCGAAGGAGGCCCGCCGCGCGATGGCCCGGCATTCCATCGGTGACAGGTCCTGCGCCTCGTCGATCACCAAGTGGCCGTATCCCTCGGGGTGTTCGATCAGCCCGGCGATCTCGTCGAGCAGGACCAGATCGGCGGCCGACCACCGCGCCGACTTCCACGACCGCGGCGGCCGCACCCACAGGACCGCCTTCCGCTCCTCGGCGTCGAGGATCCCCTCGGCCACCCGCTCCAGCGCCTCGGCGTCGGTGAGGAGCCGGGTGAGCAGCTCCTCTGGGCGCACCCGGGGCCACACCGCGTCGACGTACGCGCCGACCGGCCGGGCCCTGGAGATCCGCTGCGCCCAGGCGTTCGTCTGCGGCCCGGCCCGCAACTCGGCCCGTTCCCGCACATACCGCACGACCCGTGTCCGCACCCGCTCCCGCCCGACGGCGTACGGCGGTTCCTCGGCTCGTACGCCGTCCACGATGCGGCGCAGTACGGAGACGGGGACACGCCAGCGGTACGTGCCGTCCGGCACGGCGAGGCCCTCGGCCGGGACGCCGATGTTCCCGTACAACGCCCGGCGCAGCACCCGCGCCATCCGGGCGTCGTGCTTGACGGCCGCGGCACGTTCGCCGTCCTCTCCGGTCACCGGACGGCCGGCGATCTCCTCGCCGATCGTCGACTGGCGCACGCCGGTCTCCCCGAGCGCGGGAAGGACCTCCGCGATGTACGACAGGAAGGTGCGGTTGGGACCGAGGATCAGCAGGCCGCCACGGCGGACGCGCTGCGGATGGGTGTAGAGGAGGTAGGCGGCCCGGTGCAGGCCGACGGCCGTCTTGCCGGTGCCCGGGGCGCCCTGCACACAGACCGAGGCCGACAGATCAGCCCGTACGAGATCGTCCTGTTCGGGCTGGATGGTGGCGGCGATGTCCCGCATGGGGCCGACACGGGGGCGCTCGATCTCCTCGGCGAGGATCGAACTTCCTCGACCGGTCCCGCTCACCGCGGTCGCGCTCTCCCCTGCTCCGGCTCCGACCCCGGCCAGTTCCGGCGGGACCGGTCCCGGCGAGGGCCGCTCCACCCCGATGGGTTCGTCCTCAAGACCCGTGAGGTCGGCGGAGTCGCCGCGGCTGCCGGGCGCCCAGCCGAAGCGCCGGCGGACGGCGACGCCCTGGGGGTCGCGGGCGCCCGCCTGGTAGAAGGCGCGCGAGACGGGGGCCCGCCAGTCGACGACGAGGGGCGGGGCGGCGGGGTGTTCCCTGATCCGCAGCCGCCCGATGTGATAGCTCTGCCCGGCGTGGTCGCCGGCCGCCGGAACCGAGTCCTGGAAGTCCAGCCGGCCGAAGAACAGGGGGCCCTGGGGCAGCTCCCGCATCTCCTTGGCCTGGCTGCGCAGCTGATACCCGAGCACTTCGGCGTCGGCCCCGGACGCGGAAACGTCCTCGCCGGTGACGACCTGCTCCTCGGCGCCGTCGACCATCGCGGCGAGGGCGGCGCGACAGGTGTCGTGAAAGGCGCGTTCGCGGGACAGGGAGCGGGCGAGCGGCAGGTCCGGGGCAGGCCGCCGGGCGGGGTCGGGTGGCGTCATTCCATCCAGGGTACCGGAATGACTTAACCAAGTAACATTCTTTACCCGGTTACACCCTGGATGCCTCTGCGGACCCCCTGGCCGTTTCCGCCGGGCGAACCCGGGGATCCCGGGGTCAGGCGAGCCCGGGGAACCCGGCCGCGAGCCGCGCGAAGGCCTGCTCGGCCGCCGCCACCGCGTCCGGCCGTACGGCAGCCAACCGCTCCCCCTCCGCGATCCGCCGCAGGTTCTCCTCGGCGAGGATGCGGCGCACGGCCGTGATCTGTCCGGCGGCGAGCCGTGCGTCGAGCCCGGTGCCCAGCGGCTCCGCGAGGGCTTCGGCGAGCGCGGCCTCGGACCGCTCCAGGTACCCGTACATCCGCGCCACCAGCGACGGCGTCCCGTAGAGCAGCCGGTGGAAGGCGAGAACGCCGGGATGCTCGTTGAGCCCGGTGACGGGGTCCTCCCTGCGCAGACCGTCCAGGAAGTGCTCGCGGAGGGCGTCGACCGCGGACCGGCCGGCCGCCCGGCCCTCCTCGACGACCCGCGCGGCCTCGGTCTCGTGGTCCGCGAACCGGTGCAGGACCAGGTCCTCCTTGGACGGGAAGTACCGGAAGAGCGTCGGCTTGGAGATCTCGGAGGCGGCCGCGACCTCGGCGACGGACACGGCGTCGAACCCCTTCTCCAGGAAGAGGCCGATGGCGGTGTCGGAGACGGACTGGTACATCCGCCGCCTCTTGCGTTCGCGCAGTCCGGTGTCACTCATGGTCACGAGCCTACGCATGGCCGGGGGTCCGGCTCCGGCCCGAGATGCCGTCCGGCCAGGGTTCCGCGCGGCCCACGGGCCGACATCGCCGCCCGTTCAACTACGAAGCCGAACCCGCGGAGACCCCCGAGAACTCATGCGCGGCATCCCAGAAAGTATTGAAGAACTCCTGACGACGGGCAATCATCTCACGCGAGCGCCGATCGCCGTC
Source organism: Streptomyces sp. NBC_00386 (assembly GCF_036063235.1). Lineage (NCBI taxonomy): Bacteria > Bacillati > Actinomycetota > Actinomycetes > Kitasatosporales > Streptomycetaceae > Streptomyces > Streptomyces sp. NBC_00386. Next base: position 5,169,918 of record NZ_CP107950.1, on the reverse strand, counting down.
CAAACTCCAGCACTTCAACAACGAGTCGTAGCCCAGCAGGTCCAGAATATGCCCGCCGGAAAGCTCCCCTCCCTCGCCTGCCGCAACCGCCGAGTCGTACTCACCGTGGCGGCACTCGGTCTTGTCATAAAAACCTTCGAAAACCTGGTCGCTGTTGATGAGGCAGAGCTTGAGCGAAGGCGAATTCTGCATGACTCGAAACTCGACGTTCAGGCGACCTTGCCCCTTTCCCGCCATGCGTCCGGCCTGTCGCTTCAGATCGGTCTCGTGACCCTTTATCTTCTCCAGCAGACTCTGTCTGAACATCGGAGCATCTCTGATCTTGCCGTCCATCCCGACCCACCCCGGAACCTCCATCGGTTTCGTGAAGTCGGGAACAAGAACTCGCACATGTATCGTGCGCTCAGGATTTCTATGGATTCCCTCCAATATCCGCCCAAGAGGTCTGGCCAAGGTCTCCCCTGTGAATCCCATGGCGGAGAAGTGAACGTCCTCCCCCGTCTGGAGGGCCTTCACGAACTCAGCCCCGAGGTCGTCGGCGGTGACGAGGTCCCGCGCCTCCAGAAGTCGCTCCTCCTTGAGCTGCTGGACCTCGTCGCCCAGGCGGCGCACCTCCTCTTCGAGGCGTTGGGCCGCAACACGCAAGGCCCCAGTCCCATCACGCTGAGTCTCATGCGCCGCGTTCAGCCGCTGCACCTCGGCATAGAGCACATACCCCACGAGACTGAGGAGCGCTCCTCCCAGATACGCCTTCCCTTCGAGCGCGTCACCCACCGGCTTCACGAACTGGGCGATCAGTCCGATGAGGAAGATGGCAAGGAGCAGTACCTTGGTCACCATCCCCTCAGCGCGCGCCCAGCCCGCGGCCACCCTGCCGCCGAATGACGACGAGCTTCCTCCGACCATCAAATCCCCCCGTTGACAACCCTGTTGAGACGATCCCGACCATGGTGCCCGCCGTGAGGACAGTCAGGAAGGGTTCGGCGGGATGACGGCCGACAACAACTCCATTCGGGACACCACAAGTTCCGCGCCCGCACCCCAAAGCTCGGCAGCCCCAGCTTCGTCGCGAACAAAACCCACAAAAGACACTTTCGCCTCACGCGCCGCGTACAGGTCCGTAGGCATGTCCCCGATCATCAAGGCGTAGGACGCATCGGCACCCAAACCGGCGAGCGCGCGATAGATCGAATCCGGGTCCGGCTTGAGCCGCCCAGGATCTTCGGTCCGGCCATAGACGCGGTTCTTGAAGTACCTGTCCATGCGCACTCTGCGCAGGTACGAGGTGACTGCGGCCGGCGCGTTGTTCGTGACCACAGCGACCCGCGCCCGGGCCTTCACCAATTGGCGGACGAATTGATCCGCGCCAGGCGTGGGCTGCGCGATCGCAGTCGCGGCCACCTCACCTTCACTCAATCGATCTTCGAGTTCCACGGCCAGGGCACTGCGTGGGCAGTGGCGGTAGACGGTCTTCAGCACCACCTGTGGATCGATCGAGGTGCCGGCCTCCCCCAGGAGCAGCCGTCCTGCGCCATGTTCGACAACGATGCGGCGCAGCTCCTCCGCGAGTGGCGCGGAGGACCCGTCCGGAAAGAGCCGGCAGAGCGGACCGTCGAAATCGAAGAGCACGCATCCGCCGGGCCTCATGTATTGCGCTGTGTCCCGGACAGCACCATGGTCGTTCAGCTTCCCCCCGCTCAACCCGGCAGTCCTGTTTCACGACGTCCCACCGACACCTGATTCATGGACTTCGCGTTCCATCTGTACAACGCCGCCGCCGCTTGCCCGGCATCCGGAACGCTCGGGAGCGCCAAAGGCACCCGAGCCGACTGCAACACCTCACTGATCTTCCGACCCGCGTGCGTGAACGGTTCTGGATCTGATCGCGCATCCAACTGGAGTGCCGCGCGTATCACGTCCGTAAACACCGACTGGGCGCGCTTGTAGTCGAGCAGCTTGGGCAGGTCCCGCTCCCACCCGGCCGAACTGCCTGGAGCCACGTCCTCGACGGTCTCGCACCAGCGCTCCGCCATCCGGGTCTCCTGCTCCGCCGGGTAGCGCATCAGGTAGAGGTGGGTGGCCAGGTCATAGAGCGGGTCGCCGAACATGGCCAACTCCCAGTCGATCGTCCAGAGCCTCATCTCGGCGTCAACCACGAAATTCTCGCGGTGCAGATCGGCGTGCAACAGACAGAAGGGACGCCGGGTCAGTCCTGAAACGTGCTCGCGCAGCGTTCGGAAGGAGATGTCACCCAACCCCAGATCACGGAACAGCCCCCCGAAGGCAGGCTGATTCCGCAGGTACACCATCCGTTCCGTGAAAGCGATGAGCTTCTCCAAAAAGACGGCTGTGTCATCACCTGCAGCCCGGTCTGTGGAATTAAACGCCCGTTCCGTAGCAAAGGAACCGGGGCGTACGCGGGCCAACTGTTCAAAGAGACCTATGATTTGTGCGCAGAGGTGCGGTGGGACCTCGGCGCCGGATCCGTACATCGCCCCCAGCGTCTTTCCCTCGATGAACCGTTGGAGACCGACGGTACCCGCCTGGATGAGATCAGGAATCCCCTCGATCCGTCCCTCCAAAGCGCGGAGCAGCTGTTCTTCGGACGCGAAACAGCGCCGGTCGAACCACAGCAGCCCAGGACGCGGCTCCCGGCATTTCCAGCGAACCGGTTCGGCTTCTCCCGGCCGGCCCGGCAGCGGAACGACATACGTCTCGTGGTGGTAACCATGGAGTGGTCCCTCGACCACTCCCGCGTCGCCACTCACCTCAACGGCTCGCCGCAGAGCCAAGGAAGCCGATTCGGGTGACATTGACCGTTCTCTCACGTAACCGCAACCAAAGAGAAAGAGGGAGAACGGTACTCCGTCGCCACTCGTGAATGGACATAATTCCAGAAGACCTGCTCCTCAGCGCGCTGGTCCGCTAGGTGAAGGGCTGCCTCCCCGCTGTCGTGACGCGGGCACTGAGCAGCGGCTACGGCTCGTGCGGGCCACCGCGCGGGGGTCGCACGGTTCACCCCGTCGGGGCACAGCCCGTGGCCATCACAACTGACCCCACAGGGCTTGCAGCACCGTCTTCAGCGACACCACCACGTGCTCGGCTCCGGCATCCCGGAGCAGTTTCTCCTTGTCGGGGTTACGCGCGTAGCCGAGGAACGGGACCCCGGCCCGCCGGGCGGCGTGCAGATCCGAGGGGGCGTCACCGATCATGAGCGCCTTCGACGGATCCGCGCCGAGGGCGTTCAGGGCCCGGTTGAGGCAGTTCGGGTCCGGCTTGAGGTGGTGCAGGTTCCGGGTGCGGCCGTAGACGTGGGGCGCGAAGCATTCGGCCAGCCCGCGGCCTTCCAGGTAACGGGAGGCTGTGCGAGCAGAGTTGTTTGTGGCGATCGCCAGCCGGGCGCCTACGGCCCTCCAGGTCCGTATCACCGCGTCGGCGTACTCGGTGGGCCAGGCCTTGTCCACCGCCTTGAGCTCCTGCTGGGTGAATCGTTCCTCCAGCTCGGCCACCAGGTCGCTGCGCGGACGCCGCCGGTTGACCGCGTGCAGGACCGCCAGCGGATCGGGGTGCTCACGCTCCTCCGGGCTCAACAGCCTGGGCATCCCCTGCCGTTCGAGCCACTCGACCAGATCTCTGGCCACCTTCTCGGCAGCGTGCCCCGCGTACAGCCGGCAGACCGGCCCGTCGAAGTCGAAGAGCACGTAGCGCGCGCCGGTGATCGTGTCCCGCAGGTTCTCCGTCTGTGTCGCCACCGCATCAGTCTGCGTCGTATCGGAAGTCACTACGAGAGTCTGAGGTCCTTGGTGATGGTTTCCCAGAGGGCGTTGAACCACTTCTGGGACTCGTCCACGAACGCGGCGTCCCGGCCGCCTGCCTGCTTCTCGAAGGAGAAGAGCAGCGACTCGGTGCCGAGGGCGTCGTACATGTCCAGCTTCTCGTCGTCCGAGATCTCCTCCTCCCGCCTGGTGATCGTGTAGTACGCCATCAGCGCCTTCGACCCGTTGAGCAGGTACAGCTTCACCGGCGGGGTGAAGGGCAGGGCCCGGAAGGTCACATGGACCTCGATGCCGTGGGAGGAGCGCAGGGACTGGAGGTTGTGGCGCAGGACGTGGCCCTGGGCGTTGCGCTGATCCAGCCAGCGCTTGTGGACGGGGTCGTCATCACCCTGGTCGTCGACGGAGACGGGGAACGCCAGGTTGATCTCCCGGCTGGGCAGCAGGATCCGCACGTCGATGCGCTCCGGGCGGATCCTTCCGTCGTGGATCTGGCGGACCGGCTCGCCGAGCGCCACCATCAGCGTCTCCGCGGTGAGGCAGGCCGCGTCGATCCGCACATGGGGGACGGAGAACGCCTCGGTGATACGCGGGGCGAGGCCCACCATGGTCGGCTGGGGCCCGTTCCGGGTGGGAGCGACTTCCGCGATCCGCGGCGGACTGCCCTTGCTGACGTTGCTGAGCAGGCCTCCTTCCTGGAGCTCGCGCAGGGCGAGGCGGACCGTGCCGCGCTCGACGCCGAACTCGTCGGCCAGTTCCGCCTGGGTGGGCAGACGGTCGCCGGCCTTCAGCTCGCCGGTGCGGATGCGCTCCCGCAGGACGTCGGCGATCTCCTGGGGCGAAAGCCTTCTGCTGCTGTCACTCGCCACAACGTTCTCCTGAGCCACGACCAAACGGTACAACTCTGTCCCATCTTTGGGGAGTTACCCGAAAGTTGTTTATCGACACTTACCAAGTGGGGACAACCTAACCAGAGTTGGTTGCCAACTTGGCCAAGATGGCGGAAGTTTTGCCTCCCCCTCGCCCATCCGTGGCACCGAGCACCCCGAGCAGGTCACCGAAGAGAAGCAGGAGGAACCACCATGCCCGCCATCGCCCTCCTCTCCGCCGTCACCGTCGTCGGCTTCGAGCAACTCGTCCAATGGCGGTACGGCCCGACGGGCATCGTCGGACTGCTGCTGCTCACCATCGGGATCAAGGCGAAGAACCCCACGTGCAGCACCATCGGGGCCGTCGTCCTGGCCCTGCTGGTGGCGGGTCCGGCCGTCAGTTCGTGATCAGCAGTTCCGAACTGATCGTCTCCCACAGCGCGTTGAACCAGTCGATGCCGTGCGTGGCGCGCAGCGCCATCAGGTTGTGCCGCAGCACCTGCACCTGGGCGTTGCGCTGGGCCAGCCAGCGGCGCCGCGGACGGTCGTCCGTCATGTCGTCGACCGGGGCGGGGAACGCGAGGTCGATGTCCCGGCTGGGAAGCAGCACCCGGACGTCGACCTTGGCCGGTTTTATGCGTCCCGCGTGAATCTCGCGCAACGGCTCGCCCATGGCGAGGGTGAGCGACACGGCGGTCAGACACAGCGCGTCGATCTCCACGTGCGGGACCTCGAAGGCCGCCGTGATCCGCGGGGCGAGCGCCACCACGGTGGACTGCGGCTTGTCCTGCGGCCCGGTCAGAGCCCGCTCGGGATGGTCCGCGACCGTCGCCGGGCTCCCCTTGGACACGTTGACGAGCAGGTGCTCCGACTGAAGGATGCGCAGCGCCTGGCGCACCGCGCCGCGTTCGACACCGAACTCGTCGGCCAGTCTGGCCTGGGTCGGCATGCGCTGGCCGGCCCGCAGCTGACCGGACCTGATCCGGCTGCGCAGCTCGTCGGCCACCTCTCGGTGTGACCTCGGCGGCCGTGGTGACCTGTTCCGTCCGTTGACGACGGCATGCTCCGGCTCCACAACCAGAACACTACAACTTCCCGCCATCTTTTGGCAGTTGCCGGACGGATGGTTATGAGTCGTCCCAACACGGAGATAACCAAGAGTGAGTTGGTCGCCAACTTGCTCAACATGGTCAAACTTCCGGAGGGTTGGCCGCCTAAGTTCCGCCTGGATGCCGGGTGGTCGGGGCGGACGGTCCTCAGCGGGGGTCCGTCTCCCCGTCCCGAAGGAGGGACCGTCATGCCGCTCATCGCCCTCGCGATCGCCGCCCTGGCCATCGGATTCGAGCAACTCGTCCAGTGGGAGTACGGACCGATGGGCATCATCGCGTTCGTCGCACTGTCCGTCGGGCTCAAGGCCCGGAACGCCACCGTCAGCGGCATCGGGGCCGTGATCCTCGTGATGCTGCTCGCCCAGTCCGGCTGAGCGGACGCCACGTCCGCCAGTCCGGCCGACCACGCTCCCCTCCGGAGGGGAGCCGGGAGCATGGTCGGTCTGCACCACCGCGTCAACCCGCACCACCACAACTGAATCGCTACGGATCGCAGTCGCAGCAGTCGACACCCGCACGGGAAGGAGAACGTCCCTACAGGCAGCCGCAGTTCAGAAGATGTCCGGGCACCACGGTCGCCTGGACGTCCGCAGCAGGGCGTCGGCCAGGCGGGCGGCGCCCTCTTGCCGTTCCCGGACCCGGCCCAGCGCCGCCAGCCGCACCGCGGACTCGTCCCCGAGCCACAGCGTCGCCAGATCGGCGATGGACAGCGACAGGTCCGCCTCCTCGGTGGTCGGCGCGCAGGTCGCCGTACCGTCCGACGCGGCCCGGAGCCGATAGCGGCCTCCGTCCGGTCCGCTCTCGTCCCTCACGTCGAGCACGAGCGTCCCGGCGCTCCCGTACGTCCGCGCCTCCAGGGCCCGTACGACATCCAGGATCCGCACCCAGAGCCAGTCCGACTGCGTGGTGATCCGGGCGGCGCGCGGGTCCGGCAGGAACTGCGGCAGCAGGTCGTCGGGGGCGCGCCGGCCGGTCTTGACCCGGGTGATCCAGTCGATCGAGCAGAGGTAGCTCCACAGGGCGCGCTCGGCCGCCGGCGTCACCGCGAGCAGCCAGTTCACCTCCGCCGTGTTCTGGGGCTGGCCGGAGTCGCCCCAGTTGTCGTCCGAGGTGTAGGAGACAAGGCCCTCGATCTCGCCCGACGCCGAGCGGTACGCGGCGTAGAACGGCTCCTTCCAGGGGAAGCCGCCGAACCTCAGCAGGCCGGTGTTCATCTGCCACCAGCGGGTGTCGCGGTTGATCACGCCGGGCCGCTCGCGCCGGAGCCGTTCGTGCAGTTCGGGTCCCGCCTTGCGGACGTCCTCGGCGTCCAGGAGGTCGACACGGCCGCCGTCGGCCGGGCCTGCCCAGCGGGGGTCGAGACCGGTGCGCGGTACGTCGACGGTCCACTCGGTGGTGGTGGTCACGGGGCCGAAGCCGTAGCGGCCGTAGATCGGGTACTCGGCGGCGATGAGGGTCGCGACGACATCGCCCCGCTCCCTCGCCGCCGCCAGGTCGGTGGTCATCATGCGGGTGAGCAGGCCCCGGCGGCGGTGCGTGGGCGACACGGTCACAGCGGAGATGGCGTCCGCGGGGACGGCCGCGCCGCCTACCGCGGTGAGCTCCTGCGGGAACGACCTGAACGTCGCCACACAGCGGGAGCCGTCGAACGCGCCCAGGGTCCTCCCCAGGATGAACGCCGATCTGCGGTTCTCGACGTCCTCGTCCGAGACGACCGGCTCCTGAAGGAACCCCGTCTTCACGGCGCGCAGCCAGTCGGGGAGGTCGGAGGCGGTGATCGGCCGTACGTCGATCGGGTCGGCGGCGTCTGTGGCGTCGAGGGCGTCATGCGGGGTCATGGAGCCACGCTAGGCGGACCCCGGCCGGGGTGTCGCGCGGATTTCCGCACGGCCCCTCCCGGCCGGTCCTCCCTCTCCCCACCCGGATCCCGGGCAGGCCCCCCGGAGGGCCGCACGGATCACGGGCCGGAGGGCCGCACGGAGTCCAGGTCGGACACACCCGGGCCCCGGGCCGGAGGACCGCACGGAGTCCAGGTCGGACACACCCGGGCCCCGGGCCGGAGGACCGCACGGAGTCCAGGTCGGACACACCCGGGCCCCGGGCTGGAGGACCGCACGGATCCCGGGCCGGACACACCCCGGTCCCGGACCGGGAAGGCCATACGGACCCCCGGCCGGACGCACCCCGGTCCCGGGCCGGAAGGCCCTGCGGATCCGAGGTCCGGCACACCCGCCCCCGGGTCAGAAAGCCGCCCGGATCTCCCCCACCTCGCGGCCGCCGCCCAGCAGGGGCGCGCTGCCGATCCTCGTCACCACCGGCCCCTCCACGCCCAGCAGGCCCAGAGCGCGGGCCAGGACGGGGCCCAGTGCCCGGCCCCCGCCGTCGTCGATCTTGAAGGCGAGGGCGCGGCCGTCGGGCAGCGCGACCGCCTGGACGGCTTCGGCGCCCATCTTGGACAGGGCGCCCGGGACCTCGCGCATCAGCCAGGTGTCGGGGCGCCGGGTGCCGGCGACGTACTCGGGATGGGCACGCATGGCGTCGGCCACCCGGCGCTCGGCGGAACCGGGGGTCGCGAGGACGAAGGAGCGGAAGGCACGGGCGAGACCCGTGAGGGTGATCGCCATCAGGGGTGCCCCGCAGCCGTCCGTGCCGACCGCCGCGACGGGCTCCCCGGCGGCCTCCTCGACCACGGAGTGGATCAACTGCTGGAGGGGGTGCCCGGGATCCAGGTACGACTCGGTGGGCCAGCCGCGCTTGCGGCACACCGCGAGCATCGCCGCGTGCTTGCCGGAGCAGTTCATGGTGACCCGGTCGCGGACGGCACCGGAGGCGAGGTAGGTCTCGGCCTCGACGGGGTCCAGCGGCAGGTCCGGCGGGCACTGGAGCTGCCCGGCGTCCAGCCCGTGCTCGACGAGCATCTTCTGGACCAGGTCACGGTGGAAGATCTCGCCGGAGTGGCTCGCGGCGGCCAGGGCGAGGCGTTCCCCGGCCAGGTCGAGGCCCGCGCGCAGGACGCCGGCCGCCTGCATGGGCTTGTTCGACGAGCGCGGGAAAACGGGTGCCGCCACGTCGCCGAGCGCCAGCTCGACCGTCCCGTCGGCGGCCAGCACCACCAGGCTGCCGCGGTGGTGCCCCTCGACGAAGCCGGAGCGGACGACCTCGGCGAGCACCGGGAGCACGTCGGACGTGCCGGACCGGGCAGCCCCCTCGGACACGGGAGCCGTGCCGGGCGTACGGGCCGTATCGGGCGTACGAGCCGTGCCAGGGGTGCCTGAGGTGCCTGAGGTGCCCGGTGTACCGGCCTCACCCGGTACACCCGGTACACCCGGTGTACCGGGTGAGGCCGGTACACCCGGTGTGCCGTCGGATATGGGCGGGTCTTCGGGCGTGCGGGGAGCTGCGGACATCGGCGGTGGCCTTCCGGAACGGGGACCCGCTCGGAAGGCGGGAGCCGGGTCGTGTCCCGGACCGCGCCCCCGCCCGCGCGGAGCGGAAGCGCGCCTCCTGGATTCCGGCGCGCCCCTCGGCCCCGGGATCACCGGGACCGCCACGTCACATGAGCAGGTCGTCTACTTGTGCTTCCCCTTCACGGTACCTGCGGGCGATCTCGGCGCTGCAATCGTCGGCCGTGCGCTGGAGCTGCTGGCGCCGCCGGGAGACCTGCTGCTCGTAACGGACGAGCCGGCCGAGTCCCGCGCCCAGCTCTTCGTCCGTACGGGCCTCCAGGTCCGACAGCTCCACCTCGGCGAGCATGTCGGCGGCCAGCGCCCGGTACTCCTCGCCGTGCGGCGTGCCCACGGTCACATGGCGGGCCGAGGAGCGGTACCGGGCCGGCGCGTCCGTGAGGATCTCCGAGAGCCGCTCGACGACGGAGGGCTTCCCCCTGCCCACGGCCGAGAGGTGTCCGGAGGCCGGGGCGGGCATCCGGTGCTCCCCGCGGCGCGCGAGCTCCGCGCGCAGGATGTCGATGCGTCCCTGGAGCAGCCGCCGGACATAGCTGAGGTCGGCCTCGTCCCGCTGGGCGTCCCGGCGCAGCGTCCGCAGTTCGGGCAGCCGGAGCACGGTGATGCCGGTCGGGGCCGGATCCGCCGCCAGCGGGCCGCTGTCGGTGCGCTGCACCGGCGGCCGGGCGGTCATCGCCTCCGCCCGTGCGCTCGTGCGGGTCAATGACACGGCTCCGGTCTGCTGCCCGGTCCTCGATGTGCTCATGTACCTCTACCGTCCCCTCGACCGGCGCGGTCCGCCCAACGGCCGGACCGCAACACCCCGCATGGTGCCACCCCAGATGGCCGCTATGTGACCGAGTGACCCGATCAGCCCCAGATGGCGGGTTGGTTACCCCGGAAAATCACGCGAAGGGCCCGCACCGCGCGACGGGACCATGACACGGCATCATGGTCCGCATGCGTGCGGTGGTGCAGAGAGTGGACGGCGCGAGCGTCGTCGTGGACGGCGAGACGGTCGGCGAGATCAGCGGTGAGGGCCTGTGCGTCCTCGTCGGGGTCACCCACGAGGACACCAAGGAGAAGGCGGCCCAACTGGCCCGCAAACTCTGGTCCGTCCGGATGCTGGCCGACGAGCGGTCCTGCTCCGACATCGACGCGCCGCTGCTCGTCATCAGCCAGTTCACGCTCTACGGCGACGCGCGCAAGGGGCGCCGCCCCACCTGGAACGCGGCCGCCCCCGGCGATGTGGCCGAGCCCCTCGTCGAGGAGGTCGTCGCCCAGCTCCGCGCTCTGGGCGCCACGGTGGCAACGGGCCGTTTCGGCGCCCGGATGCGGGTCTCGCTGACGAACGACGGCCCGTTCACCGTCCTCCTGGAGATGTGAGCCCTACGGCTCGACGACGACCTCCTGGGCCGCCGCCGTCGAGTCCGCCATCAGCGGGGCGTCCACGGGCACGTTCCGCTTCACGAGGGCCAGCGCGATCGGGCCGAGTTCGTGGTGGCGTACGGATGTGGTGATGAAGCCGATCGTCCGGCCGTCGGGGGCCTCGTCCGCGACGCGCAGCTCGGTGCCGTGCGGGGGCAGGACGACCTCGCTGCCGTCGAGGTGCAGGAAGACCAGGCGGCGCGGGGGCTTGCCCAGGTTCTGGACGCGGGCGACCGTCTCCTGTCCGCGGTAGCAGCCCTTCTGGAGGTGCACCGCGGTACCGATCCAGCCCAGCTCGTGCGGGATGGTGCGGTGGTCGGTCTCGAAGCCGAGGCGGGGCCGGTGCTGCTCGACGCGCAGGGCCTCGTGGGCGAGGAGTCCGGCGGGCGGTCCGGCCTTCTCCGCCCAGGAGTCCAGGTCCGCGCGCGGCAGGAAGAGATCACGGCCGTACGGCGTCTCGCGGACGACGACGCCCTCGGGGGCCTCGGCGATCGAACCGGCCGGAAGCTCGACGACCGCGAAGTCGGCCGTGCGGTCGGCGACTTCGACCCGGTAGAAGAAGATCATCGACTCCAGGTAGGCGACCAGCGCCTCCTGGGTGCCGGGTTCCGTGTGCATCCACACCGTCGTGCCGTCGTCGACGAGGTACAGCGCGTGCTCGATGTGGCCGTTCGCGGAGAGGATCAGCGCCTCGGTGGCCTGGCCGGCCGGGAGGTCGGTGACGTGCTGGGTGAGCAGGAGGTGCAGCCAGGCCAGCCGGTCGTCCCCGGTGACGGTGACGACACCGCGGTGGGAGAGGTCCACGAAGCCGACGCCGTCGGCGAGCGCGCGCTGCTCACGGAACAGGTCGCCGTAGTGGGCGGCGACGCCTTCGTCCACGCCCTCGGCGGGAACGGCGCCGGGCAGGGACAGGAGGGAACTCTTCATGGACATACACACTACGACCGCGCGGTCACCGATTTTATTTCTGCCGGCTCTGTCAGTTCTGCCGGCTCTGTCAGTTCTGCCGGCTCTGTCAGTTCTGCTGGGACTGCTGGGGCTGCTGGGCCTGGCAGTCCGCGCAGCGGCCGAAGATGGCGAAGTGCTTCATCTCGGTCTCGAAGCCGAAGGATTCCCGGAGCTTGGCGGTGAACTCGGCGGCGACGGAGACGTCGGCCTCGATGACGTTCGAGCAGTCGCGGCAGACGAGGTGGATGTGGTGGTGCCGGTCGGCCAGGTGGTAGGTCGGCGCGCCGTGTCCCAGATGGGCATGGCTGACGAGCCCGAGCTCCTCCAGGAGCTCCAGGGTCCGGTAGACCGTGGAAATGTTGACCCCCGACGCCGTCTTCCTCACTTCGCCGAGGATGTCGTCGGGGGTCGCGTGCTCCAGGGTGTCCACTGCCTCGAGGACAAGCTGGCGCTGAGGCGTCAGCCGGTAGCCGCGCTGCCTGAGGTCGCTCTTCCAGTCGGTGCTCACCACACTGGAAGTCTAGGACCATTCCGGTGGGCACCGCCCTGGGGAACGGTACGGCGGCTCGGGACCGGGCGGCGGCCTCCTACTTGAAGAAGGCGATCCCGTCGTCCGGCATGTCGTCGGGCAGGTCCTTCGCCCAGCGCTCGACGTCCTCCGGCGTGACGACCTTCTTCAGGTGCCCGGACATGTAGGGACGCAGCTCGACCTCGGGGGTCGCCTTCTCGCCGACCCACATGAGGTCGCTGTTCACATAGCCGTACAGGCGCTTGCCACCGCTGTAGGGACCGGAGGCGGCGGTGCGGGCCACGGCGTCGGTGACCAGGTCGATCTGCGGCTTCTTGTCGGCCAGCTCGCCGTACCAGATCTCGACGACGCCGTCGTCGCGGGTCATCACGACCTCGACCTTGCGCTCGGCGTCGACGCGCCAGAAGCCGGTCTCCGTCTCCAGCGGCCGGACCTTCTCGCCGTTCTCGTCGAGCACCCAGCTGTGCGAGCGGTACTCCAGGAAGTCCCGCCCGTCGTGCGTGAAGCTGACCTCCTGCCCGAAGTTGCACTTCTCGGAGCCGGGGAAGTCGTGGACACCGACTCCGGCCCAGTCGCCGAGCAGGAAGACAAGGGGGACCAGGTCCTTGTGGAGGTCCGACGGGATCTCGATCATGAGCTGAACAGTTCCTTGGTGGGGGTCAGCGCTGGCCCTGGTACAGCTTCTTCACGGTCAGCGCGGCGAAGGCGAGCACGCCGACGCAGACCAGGGCCAGCAGGGTTTCGAAGAAGATCTCCACGGGGTGCTCCTCGGTGAGCGGAACGGGTCCCCGCTCGGGCACAGCCGAGATGGGGGAGTACACAAAAGCCGGGCCCCAGCTTACGCGGCCGGGGCCCGGCGCTCTCTTCCAGGTGGGCCCTGTCGGGGCCTTCACACTCAGCCGAGCAGTTGACTCTGGAGAACCACCGTCTGCTGGAAGGGGATCGCCCGCGCGGAGCCCTTGCGGGACTGCACGACCAGGGCGACGACGTCACCGGCCGACAGATAGGCCTCACGGACGTGTTCGGCGCCGTACGGCTTGCTCTCCGTGTACACGTACCTGGTGATCTGGTCGACCGCGGCCCGCTCCGGGAACGCCTCGTCCCGCTCGGTCAGTTCGGCCCCGCGAAAGGCGTACTGCGGGGAGTCGTAGTACGCCACCTTGTTGGTGACCAGGTCCTCCGCGACGGCGGCGGTGTCGAACTGGAGCAGATAGATCTGCGTGTGCGTGCCGTCGGCGGTGGTCCAGCCGCGTGCGGCGACGTGCCGCAGGGCGTAGTCGGTCAGCAGCTGGCCGATGGTGTCCCGGTCCGTCTTCTCCGCGTACTGCGCCACGAAGGACTTCTTCGCCAGCCAGCCGTCCTCGCCGCGCAGCGCCGGGTCCGCCTTGGCGCCCTTCGGGGCGGGGAGCAGGAGCTTGCGCAGGTCGGCGGAGTGGACGCCCGCCTTGTTGGACTCGGCGAACGGCCCCGGGCTGCCGGACGGCAGCGGCGGCTTGACGATCGTCGGGTAGTCCCAGCGTCCGTCGGCCTTTGTCTCCAGACCGGGTACGTCGGTGCGCTCCATGCCGGTGATGCCGTACGCGGCCGCCGAGCCGACCGCCGCGAAGACCACGGCGGCGGCCGTCCAGCGCAGAACGGCACGCAGCACCCGGCGGTCCTTCCTGACCTTGACCGGAGGTTCTTGAGGCAGGGCGCTCAAGGGCGGCGCCGGGGGCAGCGGCGGCGCCGCGGACGGGTCCTCGACCGGATGCCCGTCTCCGACCGGGGCCGGATCACCGACCGAGATCGGGGCACCGGTCGGTGCAGTGTCCTCGGCCGCGACCGTCTCACCGACTGGTGCAGCGTCCTCGACCGGATTCACGTCGTCGACCGGTGTCGTCTGCTCGCTCATACCGCCTCCCCCGGCTCCTTGATGCGGTCGAGCTGCTCACGGAGCAGTTGCGCGACCCCCTTGGTGTTCAACGGCTTGGCCGCGTACGCGGTGACGGTGACCTGTACGTCGCCCTCGTAGGCGGAGCAGATCATCGTGTCGAGCTTCTCTTTCCTGTCCTTGGGGGGCAGGAAGCACTTGGCGTTCTTGTGGCCCTCGATCTTCGGCCCGGCGCGGAAGATCTTGAGGGCGTCGAGGAACTCGTTCTGGAACGTGGACCTGTCCCGGATCGCCGCCTTGTCCTCCATCTGGATCAGCTCGATGCTCACCGTGAAGGCACTGGCCGCATAGAGCGTCGAGTCGCTCGCCTGCGACGTGCTCAGGTAACTGCGCATCGCCATGCCCTTGGTGTGCTGCTTGTCGATCTCCTTCTCGATCCGGCGCCGCTGGGTGCGGGGCAGGTCGTGGATCGACTGCTTGCGCAGGGCGGCGGCCTTGCCCCCGCTGAGCGCGGTGTCGGAGCCGAACCCTGCGATGTCCGGACCGCGGCTCCAACTGTCGCTGTACGGCACGAGTACGGCGGCCAGCGGCGAGGCGGACTTCGCCGTCCCGGCCTCGTGACGGTCCGCCTTCGGGAACTTCCAGGACGGCGCGCCCGCATCGCGGTCGGCGTCCTGGACAGTCACCACGGTGTAGGCGCTGCCCGCGACGACGGCTCCCGCGAGCAGCACGGCACCGGCGACGGCGGCGACACGGCCGCGACGGACACGCCTCTTCACGGGCGCGGCCTCCGACGGAATCACCTCGGCCGGGGCCGCTTCAGGCGCATCGGCATCGGACACGGCCGGCTCCGGGACGGACTCCACATCCTCCGGGTTGACAGGTCGCTCGTTCACAGCCGCTCCAACTGCCGCTTGGCCAGGTCCATGATCTTCGACTTCGGGATCGGCTTGGAGCCAAAGATCCAGATCTCCATGGCGATGTCCCCGCGTGACGCGGACGCCTGCGCCTTGTACAACGGCAGGTATCCCGCCTTTCTCTCCGGCTTGAAGAGGTAGACCATGCCGTCGCCCGCACCGGGAACGGGCCAGCCGCTCGTGTCCTCCACGTTCCAGCCGCTCGCCCGGTCCGAGGCGCCGAGGTTCTCCTCCTGGCGATACTGCACCAGCCGGATCTCGGTGTTGTACGTGTCGCCCACGGCCCAGCTGACCGCGGCGGCCCGGCGGAACTCCGAGCCGACGAGGTCGCCGAACTCCCGGTCCGCATGGTCCAGGGTGTCCGCGTAGCCGGCGAGGTCCAGCCAGCCGTCTTCCTCCGGCGCCCATGGGAGCGCCTTCGTGCCCTTCGGCCGCGAGAGCAGCAGCTTGCGCAGGTCGCCGTCCGTCTTCACCCGGTGGTCCTGGGCGGCGGACAGCGGCTCGGAGCCTTCGCCCTTGGCGTGGGCCACCACCGGCTGCGACAGCGAGGGCAGCTTGGTGGGCTCACGGTCGGCCTGGACCAGATATCCGGCGCAGGTACCGGCGACGAGACCGAGCACGGCGGCCGTGGCGATGAGCAGGGTCGTACGACCGCGCCGACGGGGCCGCGACCCTGACGGAACATCATCCGATGACACGGGCGCGACAGCCTCTACGGACTCGGACGCCACCGAGTCCACCGACTCCACCGGAGCTGCAGGAACCGGCTGCTCGGCGGGTGTCGTACCGGAATCAACAACCGGCGCGTCGTCGGGCACACTCGGTCTTTCCGGTGTTTCGGGTCCTTCTGGTACTACCAAGACGTCCCCCCACAGAACGTGAAGTGCGGATTCCGTATCCGCGCGCACAGCAGACCCATGGCTGGTACATGAGGTTGCACGGATGTTGATCACGATTCGGATTACCTCGGACTACCATGGCGGCCATGGCGAACAAGCTCGTGATCAAGGTGACGGCGGGGGCCGACGCCCCGGAGCGGTGCTCACAGGCGTTCACCGTCGCCGCGGTGGCCGTGGCCAGTGGTGTGGAGGTCTCCCTCTGGCTGACCGGCGAGTCCTCCTGGTTCGCTCTGCCGGGCCGCGCCGCCGGGTTCGAGCTGCCGCACGCGGCACCGCTGCCCGATCTGATCGACTCGATCCTGGCGGCTGGGCGCATCACCCTGTGCACCCAGTGCGCGGCCCGGCGCGACATCACGGAGAAGGACGTCCTGAAGGGCGTACGGATCGCCGGTGCGCAGGTGTTCGTGCAGGAGGCGATGGCGGACGGGACGCAGGCGCTGGTCTACTGACCGGCGTTCCGCCGACGGGGGCGCTCCTCACCGTCGCTCCGCGCGCCGCTACGGACCCCGTCTGCGCCGCGCGCGGGTGTCCACCCAGAGACAGAAGGGGTGGCCCGCCGGGTCGAACAGCACCCGTACGTCGTCCTGGGGCTGATGCTCGGCGAGCCGGGCGCCCTGCTCCACGGCACGGACGGTCTCCTCGGCCAGGTCGTCGACCTCGATGTCGAGATGGAGCATCATCCGCTGGTCGCCGGGACCGGCGGGCCACACCGGCGGTGTGTAGAGCGGTTCGGTCTCGAAGGCGAGCCCGACCTCTCCGAACGGCGGACCGATGAGCACCCAGTCGGGTTCCTCGGCCCGCACCTCGTACCCGAGCAGCCTCCGGTAGAAATCGGCGAGTTCATGGGCATCGGGCGCGTCGAGCACCACGGTGGACAACCTCGTACGCGACATAGACGCTTTCCGCTCCTACTGCTGCCGCCGTTTCTTGCCGTCCAGCTCGTCCCACCACTCGTCGGACTTCGGGTCCCCGGACGGGTCGTCCCACCATCGGTCCTCGGGCCCCCGCCGGTTGGCCACCATCGCGGCCACCGGCGGAATCAGCATGGCCACCACGCACATGGCGACGGCCGCGGGGACCGACCACAGCCGTACGACTGCCCAGGCGAGGACGAACAGCACGACGCACGTCCCCATCATGGCGAAATACAGATGACGCCTGCGCGCGTACATACCACCAGCGTAGGCCCGGACAACCCGTCCGGCGCAGTGCCGACGGGCCTCGTAGGGTCGGCGGGCACGGGCCGGAACACAGGCCGGGGCACAAGGGCACGGCCGGGCGGGTGGGCGACGTGGGTGTCGCGCGGGCAAGCCGAAGGGCCGCACCCCGATCCGGTAAGCGTCCAACCCCCGGGGGTGCGGCCCTTCGGCCGTTCAGTCGACTGCCGTCATCGACGGCGGTCCGCCGTTCAGACGGCGATCGCGACCTCGGCGAGGCCGCCCGTCTGGGCGACGACCGTGCGGTCGGCGGTGCCACCGGGGACCAGCGCGCGGACGGTCCAGGTGCCCTCGGCCGCGTAGAAGCGGAACTGACCCGTCGCGGAGGTGGGGACCTCCGCGGTGAACTCGCCGGTCGAGTCCAGCAGACGGACGTAGCCCGTCACCGGCTCGCCGTCGCGGGTCACCTGGCCCTGGATCGTGGTCTCACCGGGCTTGATCGTCGAGGCGTCGGGGCCGCCGGCCTTCGCTCCACACATATTTCGATTCCGTCCTTCAGGCCTTGGGGGTTACTTGTTGGCGCCGAGCTCGATCGGCACGCCGACGAGGGAGCCGTACTCGGTCCAGGAGCCGTCGTAGTTCTTGACGTTCTGCACACCGAGGAGCTCGTGCAGCACGAACCAGGTGAGCGCGGAACGCTCACCGATGCGGCAGTAGGCGATCGTGTCCTTGGCGAGGTCGACCTGCTCGGCGGCGTAGAGCTCCTTGAGCTCGTCGTCCGACTTGAAGGTGCCGTCGTCGTTGGCGTTCTTCGACCACGGGATGTTGCGGGCGCTCGGGACGTGGCCCGGACGCTGCGACTGCTCCTGCGGCAGGTGCGCCGGGGCGAGCAGCTTGCCGCTGAACTCGTCGGGCGACCGGACGTCGACCAGGTTCTGCGAGCCGATCGCGGCGACGACGTCGTCACGGAAGGCGCGGATCGAGGTGTTCTGGGCCTTGGCCTTGTACGCGGTCGCGGCGCGGCCGGGGATCTGCGAGCCGTCGACCAGGTCGCGGGAGTCGAGCTCCCACTTCTTGCGGCCGCCGTCGAGCAGCTTCACGTTCTCGTGGCCGTAGAGCTTGAAGTACCAGTAGGCGTAGGACGCGAACCAGTTGTTGTTGCCGCCGTAGAGGACGACCAGCGTGTCGTTGCCGATGCCCTTCGAGGAGAGGAGCTTCTCGAAGCCCTCCTGGTCGATGAAGTCACGGCGGACCGGGTCCTGGAGGTCCTTGGTCCAGTCGATCCGGATGGCGTTCTTGATGTGGTTCTTCTCGTACGCCGAGGTGTCCTCGTCGACCTCGACGACCGCCACGTTCGGGTCGTCCAGGTGGTCCTGGACCCAATCGGCGTCTACCAGGACGTCGCTGCGGCTCATGCTCGTTCTCCTCCGGGGCAGTTGCGGCGGGGTGGTGCGTTTGGAGAGGGTGCGCGGTGCGGTGCTGCATGCCGGTGAGGGCTGCGCGGCGCAATCGTGGCCCGGACAAGAGAGGTCCAGGGGCCCGGCTCGCGGAAGACGGAACGCTTCCGCTCAGAAGGTGCGACAGAGCATGGCGGCGACGCGGCACAGGTCTACTGCCCGCCGCTTCGTGAGGTCCGCCTGTCGCTTCATGGGTCCGATCGTAGGGACGGACAGGCGGGCATGTCACCGGTGTGTCGGATGTTGAGACGCGATCGTCCGCATTGTGAAACGAGAAGGACCCTGGAGCCCGCTCCGCACGGATTCCGGGGCCCCGTGCCGGTCTCCGTCTCGGCAGCCCATCTGCGGTACGGACGGGGCTGTCTCGCCTTTCGGACAACGCCCCCGCCGGAGGGACCTCCCGCCGGTCCGGACCGGCCCTGACCGGGGCGGCACGCTCAGCCATCTGACCGGCGGCACACTCGCCCATCTGCCCGGCGGCACACCCACGCCGACCAGGACCTGCGGCACACTCACGCCGGCCCGGGCCGCTCAAACCGTTACGCCGCCCCTGACCGGACCGGTAGCCGGAACCTTCGAACCGCTGCCTTCGACAGCTGCCTGCGACCCCGCCGGTCCGGTCGAGCTACTACCCCACCAGCCTGACGTCCGAACCCTTCACCGAGATGTCGACGCCGTCCGGAGCCGCCTCGACCTTGTCGAGCTTGATACCGCCCGGCAGTTGCTCGATCTTCTGCTGGAAGTCGGTGATCGAGCGGATCCGGCCCTCGGCGAGCTGGACGCCCAGCTTGGGCAGGGAATCGGCGTGCACCTTCACCGTGTCGCCGGAGACGGTCACGGAGCTGAGCACCGAGAGCGTCCTGGCCGCCTTGGAGCCGGGGACGGTCACCTCGACGGCGACCTTGACCTTGCCGTCACCACCGTCGGAGAGGCCTGTGACCTGGGTCTTGATCCCGAATCCGACGTCCACGGGCTCGGGCTTGGCTGCCTTGAGCAGTTCGGCGTACGAGATCGACGCGGTGCCCGTGGCGCTGTTCGCGGTGGCCGAACTGTAGTCACCGCTGAAGGCGACACCGTGCATCTCGGCGTCGAGGTCGTCGATGCGGATGGTGTCCGCGGAGGAGCCCGTACCGCCCGTCGACGCCTCGTAGTCGTTGATGCCGATCTTCACGTCGTCGAGTTCGCCGCCGAGGACCTGGGTCAGGAAGGGGAAGCCCTCGATGGACACGTCGGGGGTGGCGGTGAGGCCTTCCGTGCTCTTGATCCGGTCCGCCGCCTCGTCCTCCGCGAACCCGACGGCCACCCGGTCGGCGAGCACGAACAGTCCGCCGAGAACGACTAACAGAATCAGGGATATTCGCAGTGCGCGCATGCTCGTTGTTCCCCCACATGGGACGGCCCCGTCTGGACGGCCGAGTGGCCACCGAACGCGAGCCTAACCCCGAAGGGCCCCCGAATCGGGGGCCCTTCAAGGTGGTTGTTGATCACCTGTGACGAATTCGAGCGGCCGCACGACCGCAACCGGCCGCCCGACCGGCCGGTCAGCCCAGCGCGCGGCCGAGCAGGTAGACCGCCGGAGCGGCGGCGGCCAGCGGCAGCGCCACACCCGCGGTGAAGTGGACGAAACGGGACGGGTAGTCGTAGCTCGCCACCCGGTGCCCGATCAGCGCGCAGACACCCGCGCCGAGGCCGAGGAAGGCGCCCTGCGTGCCGAGGTCCGTCATCCCGCCGACCGCGATGCCGGCGCCCGCGGCGGCCAGCAGCGCGACGACCACGGAGGCCGCCGTGGGCAGCGGCAACGCGCGGGCCAGGATCGCCGCGGCGACCGCGGCCGCGCCCACCGTGACGGCGTCCGGCTCGGCCGCCAGATGACCGGTCGCGATGATCGACAGCGCCGCGGAGACGACGGTCGCCATCAGGCCGTACATCCGGGTGTCCGGGTCGGCGTGGCTGCGGAGCTGGAGCACGAGGGTCAGCAGGACCCACACGCCGAGGGTGCCGAGGATCGCGGCGGGCGCGTTCTCCCGGCCGGCGACGAGCAGCGCCACGTCGGCGGTCACCGCGCCCAGGAACGCCAGCGCGATGCCCTGCCGGGCGGGCCACATCCCGTTCAGCCGGAACCAGCCGGCCGCGGTGACGGCCTGGAGCAGGACGAGCGGCACGACGAGCGCGTACTCCCCGATCGCCGCCGTCCCCGAGAGCAGCAGCGCGAGCAGCGCCGTCAGCGCGGCCGGCTGGATGCCCGGCTCGATGACCGGCGACCGTCCCTCGGCGCGGGCGCGCTGCGCGTCGGTGATCCGGCTCTGCCCGGTGACCGTCGCGGGTCCGTAGGCGACGCCGGCCTCGCTCACGCTCTCGGGCAGGGTCCCGCTGTCACGGAGCGTCCCGCCGGGGCGGGACGGGTCCGCCGGGCCGCCGGCGGCCGGAGCGTGGTCCGGGTTCCACGGCTGCGCCGGAGCCTCGGGCGGCAGGGTCGCCCCCGCGACGCCGCCGTACTCCTGGGACTCACCGTAGGTCTGGTAACCCCGCGGAGGCGGGTACGAGGTGTCGGCCTCCTGGACCGGTGCCTGCGCCTGCGTCTCCCAGGTCCGCCCCTCCCACTGCTGGGTGTGCTGCGGCCAGTCGGCGTGCTGCCGGGGCTCCTGGGACGGGTGCCCCTGCGGTTGCTGATACGGGTCGTATTCCTCGCGGCGACCCTCGTACGGCTGGTTGCTCATCGTCTCGCTCACCCTCCTGCGAACGGCGGGAGCACCTCGACCGTGCCGCCCTCGGCCAGCCGTACCGTCTCATGCCCGCGGGTCCCCACGGGATCACCGTCGATCAGGAACGAGCATCGCCGCAGGACGCGGACGAATTCACCGGGGTGCCGTTCGCGGGCCGCGTCGAGCGCCTCGGCGAGCGTGCCGGCGTCGTACGGCTCGTCGCCGACGCCTGCCGCGGCCTTGGCGGCGGCCCAGTAACGCACCGTGCCCTTTGCCATCTCGTTCCTCAATCAGCGATCTGGTGTGCTCTTGCTCTCGTGTCCGCGCACCTGTTTGCGTGAACCCCGCCAGGCTAGGCCCTGTCGTCAAATTCCCGCATGGGCGGCGCCCCAGCCCGCGATACGGCCGAGCAGGCCGTCGGCGGCGGCGTTCTCCGCGTGCCCCATGCCGTGCTCCAGCCACAGTTCGGCGTGCCCGCCGGAGGCCTCGGCCAGCATGCGCGGGTGGTCGACCGGGAAGTAGCCGTCCCGGTCACCGTGGACGATGAGGAGCGGCGTCGGCGCGATGTGCGGGACGCACTCGACCGGGGACGCCGGCACCGGGTTCCAGTCCCGGTGGTAAATACGGGTCCGCAGACCGACCCGGCCCACGATCCGGCCCGCCGGACGGGTCACCAGCCAGTGCACCCGTCGCATGGGGGCGGTACCCCGGTAGTACCAGCGGGCCGGCGCGCTCACCGACACCACCGCGTCCGTACGCGCCTCCGTGCGCCCCTCGTGCTCCAGGCCGGGCACCGGCTCACCACCCGCGGATTTCCCGCCGTAGAGCGCCGCGTGCCGCAGCACCACCGAGCCGCCCATCGAGAAGCCGACCGTCACGATCCGGGTGTGCCCGAGTTCACGCGCCCAGGCGACCGCCGCCGCCAGATCGTGGACCTCACGGTCACCGACCGTGGAACGGCCGCCCGATCCGCCGTGACCGCGGAAGGAGAAGGTGACCACCGCCCCTTCCCGGGCGAGGACGCCGGCCGCGCGGCGGACGTGCGGACGGTCCAGACCGCCCGTGAATCCGTGTGCGACGATGAACGCAAGGTCACCGGAAGACTCCGCTCCGGGGTCGTACGCCGCATCGATCGTCACACCGTCGACCGTGCGCAGAAACGTCCGCGAAGGGACGCGTGGCGTTGTCTCAAGGCGTGGACTTTTGAAAGATCGCGTCACTTGACCTGCCGGACCTGAGCTCATGTGGGCTATTCTGCTGGGCATGAGGACTCGGGCAGAGTAGCCCCCGGGTCCTTTTGTGCTTTCGGAAGCGTTGTATACGAAGCGGGAAACCGCAGGTGTACGGGCCGCCAAGGCGCAGCGGATCCTTGAGGCGCGGGAGCCGCAAGTACCGAGCAGTGCCGCAAACGTCCTCGCAGGGACCGAGGAGGAACCAGACGTTATGGGCGAGCGAACCGTGCACGAAGGCAGGACGACCCGAGCAGGTGAGGCTCGATGAGCTCTCTCCTGCTCCTGACCAACGCCCTTCAGCCGTCGACGGAGGTGCTTCCCGCTCTCGGCCTGCTGCTGCACAACGTGCGCGTGGCGCCGGCCGAAGGCCCGGCTCTCGTCGACACCCCCGGTGCCGACGTCATCCTGATCGACGGACGCCGTGACCTCCCGCAGGTGCGCAGCCTGTGCCAGCTGCTGCGCTCCACGGGACCCGGCTGTCCGCTCGTCCTCGTCGTGACCGAGGGCGGCCTCGCGGCCGTCACGGCCGACTGGGGCATCGACGACGTCCTCCTCGACACGGCGGGCCCCGCCGAGGTCGAGGCACGCCTGCGGCTCGCGATGGGCCGCCAGCAGATCGTCAACGACGACTCCCCGATGGAGATCCGCAACGGCGACCTCTCCGTGGACGAGGCGACCTACAGCGCCAAGCTCAAGGGCCGGGTCCTCGACCTGACCTTCAAGGAGTTCGAGCTCCTGAAGTACCTCGCGCAGCACCCGGGCCGCGTCTTCACCCGCGCCCAGCTCCTCCAGGAGGTCTGGGGCTACGACTACTTCGGCGGTACGCGGACGGTCGACGTCCACGTACGGCGGCTGCGCGCGAAGCTCGGACCCGAGCACGAGTCGCTGATCGGAACCGTCCGGAACGTCGGTTACCGATTCGTTACCCCGGAGAAGGTGGAGCGCGCCGCGGACGGGGCGAAGGCCAAAGCGGCACAGCCAAAGCCGGAGGATGCGGACGAGACGGCGCGCACGGACGCCGCCGCCCCGGCGCAGGCCGCCGTGGAGCCGCAGGAAGCCGCCGTACGCCCTGCCCAGAGGTAGGTCAATCCGCGTAGACTCCGCGCGTGGCCAAGGTGACTAGGGATGATGTAGCGCGACTGGCGGGTACGTCCACCGCCGTCGTCAGCTATGTCATCAACAACGGACCCCGGCCGGTCGCCCCGGCCACGCGCGAGCGCGTTCTCGCCGCGATCAAGGAGCTGGGGTACCGGCCCGACCGGGTCGCCCAGGCCATGGCCTCGCGGAAGACCGAGCTCATAGGACTGATCGTGCCGGACGCGCGCCAGCCCTTCTTCGGGGAGATGGCGCACGCCGTCGAACAGGCCGCCGCCGAGCGCGGGAAAATGGTCCTGGTCGGCAACTCCGACTACATCGCCGAGCGCGAGGTGCACTATCTGCGTGCCTTCCTCGGCATGCGGGTCTCCGGACTGATCCTCGTCAGCCACGCGCTGAACGACCACGCGGCCGCCGAGATCGACGCGTGGGACGCCCGCGTGGTGCTCCTCCACGAGCGCCCCGAGGCGATCGACGACGTCGCCGTCGTCACCGACGACATAGGGGGCGCCCAGCTCGCCACCCGGCACCTTCTGGAGCACGGGTACGAGTACGTGGCCTGTCTCGGCGGTACGGCCGAGACCCCCGCCGTCGGCGACCCCGTCTCCGACCACGTCGAGGGCTGGCGGCGCGCCATGCAGGAGGCCGGCAAGCCGACCGAGGGACGCCTCTTCGAGGCCCCGTACAACCGGTACGACGCCTACAAGGTCGGCCTCGAACTGCTTGCCGGACCGCACCGGCCGCCGGCCATCTTCTGCTCCACGGACGACCAGGCGATCGGTGTCCTGCGCGCCGCGCGCGAGCTGCGCATCGACGTACCGGGGCAGCTCGCGGTCGCCGGGTTCGACGACGTCAAGGAAGCGGCCCTGACCGATCCTCCTCTGACAACGATCGCATCGGACCGGCCGGCGATGGCCCGCGCGGCCGTGGACCTCGTACTGGACGACGGGCTGCGGGTGCCCGGCTCCCGCCGCGAGCGGTTGAAGCTGTTCCCCTCGCGCCTGGTGGTACGC
Source organism: Streptomyces sp. NBC_00386 (assembly GCF_036063235.1). NCBI lineage: Bacteria > Bacillati > Actinomycetota > Actinomycetes > Kitasatosporales > Streptomycetaceae > Streptomyces > Streptomyces sp. NBC_00386. The sequence continues at coordinate 5,145,477 of NZ_CP107950.1, read as the reverse complement.
CAGTCCTGCGGCTGCGAGTAGGCCCCTCCGGGGCGGCCTGCCGCCCCGCGCACCGCACGTGCGGACCCCACGGACGGACACCACCCACGGACGACAGCGGAGATCCCCGCGCCCCTGAGGGGACGCGGGGATCTCCGTGTGCCGCGACAGGCCTGGCGGGACCTAGAACAGCAGGTTGTACTGGTTGAACCCGGTGCCGAGGCTCTTACGGGTGCCGAAGAGGCTGCTGGAGGCCCTGTTGGTGCCCGGGTAGAGCCAGAGCGTGCCGCCCGAGTCGCGGGCGATGACGTCCGCGATCCCGTCACCGGTCACGTCGCCGTTGGCCACGTTCGAGGTGAAGTTCCAGCCCGTACGGGCCTGGATGCGCGCGGAGAACGGGGTCTTCTCGACCTGCGTGCCCCGGTAGAGGTACAGGACGCCCGAGCTGTTGCGGACCAGCAGGTCGGCGCGGCCGTCGCCGGACAGGTCGCCGTGACCGAAGATCTTGACGTTCTTCCACGCCCTGTCGACGATCTTGACGCGGCCGTAGAACTGGCCGGTGCCCTTGCCCGGGTAGAGGTAGACCGAGCCGTCCGCGTCCACCGCGACCAGGTCGGGGCGGGCGTCGCCGGTCAGGTCGCCGGGGACGGCGTACGACTTGTAGCCGCCCCACACCGAGCTGATCTGCATCCACTCGAAATCGCCCGAGCTGTGGTTCATGTAGCTGCGGTAGAGCTTGCCGTCGCCCTTGTCCCGCATGATCAGGTCCTGGTAGAAGTCCCGGTCCAGATCGGCCTGGAGGACCCAGCTCGCGTTCTGCCAGCCGTTGCCCTGGTAGGCGCGGGCGGCGAGGGAGGTGCCCTTGCTGTCCTGCTCGAACAGCCCGCCGGAGGGCGTGCGCTCCAGCAGGTCGGCGCGGCCGTCGAACGTCAGGTCCGCGTCGTCGATGCGGGGCTGGGCCGCCCAGGTGTACGAGGACACCTTGGTGAACACCGGGTAGGCGCCCTTGGCGGTGCAGCCGGAGACGCCCCACGAGACGATGCCGACGATCTTGCCGCCGAACATCACCGGGCCGCCGGAGTCACCGTTGCACGGGCTCTTGGTGCCCTCGTCGACGCCGGTCGCCGGGGTGCCCGCGCAGAACATGGAGCCCTCGATGAAGTCGTCCTCGCCGAGGACGGTGTTCATCGCGCTGTTGCAGGTCGAGTCCGACACCAGCGGCAGGGTGACCTTGCGCAGGTTCGCCGACAGGTCGGCGTCCGTGGCGCCCGAGGTCAGACCCCAGCCGTAGACGGTGGCGGAGTTGCCGGCCTTGTACGAGGCGCTGTCGCCCGCCGCCACCAGCTTCGCCCACTGATTCTCCAGCGGGCGGTCCAGGGTGAGGACGGCGACGTCGTTCTGGAGGGTCGAGCCGTCGAAGTGCGGGTGGTTCCACTGGCGGTAGACGCCCGCGACGGTGCCGTTGGTGTCGTCCAGCAAGCCGGTGGCACCGGCGACGACCGCGCCGTTGTCCGCCCAGTCCAGACCGGCGACGCAGTGGGCCGCGGTGAGGACCTTGTTCGGGGCGACGAGGGTGCCGCCGCAGAAGTAGCCGGTCCCCGCCGTGCTGTCGTAGTAGGAGAGCTGGACCATCCACGGCGCGGAGGAGATCGTCGTCTCGCTGCCGCCGATGATGAACGGCGTCTTCTTGGGCGCCGTTCCGGGGGTCGCCTGGGTCTTGGCGGCCTCGACGACGCGGTGGCGCAGCTCCTTGTCGGAGGCGGTCGGCGCGGGCGCCGCGGTGGACTGGGCGACGCTCGCGTCGGGCAGTCCGGCCGGGTCACCGGCCGCGGAGGCGGGCTGTGCCGCGAGGGCGCCGACGCAGGTCAGCGCCAGCGCGAGAGCGGCCGTCGGCAACGCCGTGGCGGGGCGTCTCCAGCGGTCGCGCAGGGCAGGTATCACTCAGGACTCCTGGTGTGGGTGCGTGTTCCTTCTCGTCAGAGGCCCGAGAAGGGCGTACGACGCACCGGCCCGACCGTCGACGGCAATCGCTTGCATCGACATCGGGCGTAACCGCGGAGCCCCCCTCCGGCCCCGGAATCGTAGGCCTCACCGATCTCTGGGCACACGGTCTTCACAGCGGTCGGAAGAGTGTTCGCCCCCGGCGTTCCGGGACATCACCCGAACGCAACCCGCCGTTCGCCGGGGAGAGGCGGGACCACACACGGTGCACGGCCGGATACGCGGCGAAGCGCGGCAAAAAAACCCTGGCGGGACCCCGGCGAAGGCACACGGCTAGAGGGCACAGGCAGCCCTGACGGTGCCCACAGAAGTCTCACGGGAGGCTCACGGAAAGCGCCTTTATATAGGGCATACGAGGTTCTGTCGGGCTTCTCAGGGGCCACTCAGGGAGCTCTCATGATCGGGGGACAGTCTTTTTTTCATGACCGAGAGCTTCCGCCGTAGCGGCGAGTACCCCCAGGGCGACCACCACGGGTCCGCGTACCCGGAGCAGCAGTCGCACCCCTCCTCCCCCGTGAACCCCGAGTGGCCGCCACCCCCGGCGTACGACCCGGCCGCGCCCGTCCACGTCGAGCCGGGCACCACCGTGTGGCCGGGCTCCGGTCACGGCGGCAGCGGCGGGCACGGCGGCCACGCCCCGTACCCCGGCCACCCCGAGCCCGACCCCGCCGGCACCACCGCCGTGTTCGCCACGGTGGGCGCCGGCCACCCCGAGCCCCCCGCGAACGCGACCACCCGACGGCGCGCCAAGGGTCCGTTCGCCCTGCTCGCCGCCGTGGCGATCGTGGCGGCGGCGATCGGCGGCGGTACCGCGTACGCCTTCCAGGAGCTGACCGGCAACGACACCGTCGCCACCTCCAGCACCACCAGCGCCAACGTGGTGCCCACCAGCCAGCGCGGCACGGTCTCCGGCGTCGCCAAGGCCGTCAGCCCGAGCATCGTCGAGATCAGCGCGACCTCGAACGCGGGCTCGTCCACCGGCTCGGGCGTGATCATCACGACCGGCGGCGAGATCATCACCAACAACCACGTCGTCTCGGGCGCCTCCGCGATCAAGGTGCAGCTGAACAACGGCAAGTCGTACGCCGCGAGCGTGGTCGGCACCGACAGCAAGAAGGACCTCGCGCTGATCAAGCTGGACAACGCGCCGTCCGGTCTGAAGCCCGCGACGCTCGGCAACTCCGACGGCGTCCAGGTCGGCGACCAGGTCGTCGCGATCGGCTCCCCCGAGGGCCTGACCGGCACCGTCACCAGCGGCATCGTCTCCGCCCTCGACCGGGACGTGACCGTCTCCACCGACGAGAGCCAGGACCAGCAGCAACAGCAGGACGGCGGCAACGGCCAGTGGCCGTTCGAGTTCGGCGGCCGCCAGTTCAACGGCGACACCGGCTCCTCCACCACGACGTACAAGGCCCTCCAGACCGACGCCTCGCTCAACCCGGGCAACTCCGGCGGCGCCCTCATCGACATGAACGGCAACATCGTCGGCATCAACTCCGCGATGTACTCGGCCGCTTCGGACTCCTCGTCGTCCTCGTCGAGCGCGGGCAGCGTCGGCCTCGGCTTCGCCATCCCGATCAACACCGTCAAGTCCGACCTGGCCACGCTGCGGGCCGGCGGTTCCGACAGCTGACCCCGGAGGTCGCCATGATGATCAAGAGCGTCCAGCACACCGCGCCGGCCGCCGACCCGGCCGGACTCGGCGTCGCCCTGGCGGTCGCCCGCGAACTGCACCCGCCCGTCCGGCGCGCCCCCGAACTGGCCCCCGCCGTGTCCCGTCCCGCCCAGCGCCGCACGTCCGGCCACCGCCGTACCGTACGAAGCTGATCCATTCCGGGACAGCCAGGAACGTGCGAGGCTGAAAACACCGGATCACACCCCATCCCACCCGAGGAACCCGACGCCCATGAGCTCCGCCGAAGGCGACCGTGACACCCAGCGCATCCTGATCGTCGACGACGAGCCGGCCGTGCGCGACGCACTCAAGCGCAGCCTCGCCTTCGAGGGGTACGACACCGAGGTCGCCGTCGACGGCGCGGACGCCCTGGAGAAGGCGACGGCCTACCAGCCCGACCTGGTCGTCCTCGACATCCAGATGCCCCGCATGGACGGCCTCACCGCGGCCCGCCGGATGCGTGGCGCGGGCACCACCACGCCCATCCTCATGCTGACGGCCCGGGACACGGTCGGCGACCGGGTCACCGGGCTGGACGCCGGGGCGGACGACTACCTCGTCAAGCCCTTCGAGCTCGACGAACTCTTCGCCCGCATCCGCGCGTTGCTGCGGCGCAGCTCGTACGCGGCATCCGCGGGCGCGGTGGTCGAGGACGACGCGCTGACCTTCGGCGACCTGCGCATGGATCTGTCGACGCGCGAGGTCACCCGTGCGGGGCGCCCGGTGGAGCTGACCCGCACCGAGTTCACCCTGCTGGAGATGTTCCTGGCCCACCCGCGCCAGGTCCTCACCCGCGAACAGATCCTGAAGGCCGTCTGGGGCTTCGACTTCGAGCCGTCGTCGAACTCCCTCGACGTCTACGTCATGTACCTGCGCCGCAAGACGGAGGCGGGCGGCGAGCCGCGCCTGGTCCACACGGTGCGGGGCGTGGGGTACGTGCTGCGGTCCGGTGGCGCGGAGTGATGCGACGCTTCAGGTCGCTGCCCCTGCGCTCGCGCCTGGCCCTCCTGGTGGCGGCGGCGGTGGCGTTCGCGGTGGCGGCGGTCTCGGTCACCTGCTGGTTCATCGTGCAGGGGAAGCTGTACGAGCAGGTCGACAACGATCTGCAGAGGGGCATGAGAGCCCCGCCGGGTGCCATCGTCAACGCCCTCAACTACTGCTCCCCGACCCCGGACAACACTGCTTCCCCCTTCCGGAACAACTACGTCCAAGTGGTCAAGGAAAACGGAACCGCCTGCGTCGTCGACAACTCCATCGGCAAGGTCAAGGTGACCCAGTCCGACAGGACGGCTATCAAGAGCGGCGAACTCAACAAGTCCTACTTCCGTGACGGCACCGACGAAGACGGCAACGCGGTGCGTGTGATGCTCAAGCCGCTGACCACCACCACCGCCGATGGACAGCCCGGCCCCAACGTGGGCCTCATGATCGCCGCCTCTCTGAAGAGCACCCAGTCCACGCTGAACGACCTGGCCCTGGTCCTGCTTCTCGTCTCCGGACTCGGAGTGGTCGGCGCCGGGGCCGCCGGGCTCTGGGTCGCGCGGGCCGGGCTTCGGCCGGTCGACGAACTCACCGAGGCCGTGGAACACGTCGCCCGCACCGAGGACCTCACCATCCGCATCCCCGTGGACGAGGAGAGCGACGACGAGATCGCCCGGCTCTCCCGTTCCTTCAACTCGATGACCGCCTCCCTCGCGACCTCGCGCGAGGTGCAGCAGCAGCTCATCGCCGACGCCGGACACGAGCTGCGCACGCCGCTCACCTCCCTGCGGACGAACATCGAACTCCTCACCCGCAGCGAGGAGATCGGCCGCCCGATCCCCCCGGCGGACCGCAAGGCGCTGCTCACCTCGGTGACCGCGCAGATGACCGAGCTGGCGGCACTGATCGGCGATCTTCAGACGCTGTCGCGATCGGACGCGGGACACCCGGCCGACCGGGTGGAGGTCGTGGCACTCCAGGACACCGTGGAAGCGGCCCTGCGCAGGGCCCGGCTGCGCGGACCGGAGCTGACGATCACGGCCGACCTTCAGCCCTGGTACGTCCGGGCGGAGCCCTCCGCGCTGGAGCGGGCGATCGTGAACATCCTCGACAACGCGGTGAAGTTCAGCCCCGCGGGCGGAACGATCGACGTCCGCCTGAAGGGCGGCGAACTGACCGTGCGCGACCACGGCCCCGGCATCCCCGGCGAGGAACTCCCCCACGTCTTCGACCGCTTCTGGCGTTCCCCGGACGCGCGAGCCCTCCCCGGCTCGGGCCTCGGCCTGTCCATCGTGGCCCGCACCGTCCAGCAGTGCGGAGGCGAGGTGACGCTGAGTCCCGCGGAGGGCGGCGGCACGATCGCGGCCGTACGGCTTCCGGGGGCTCCGACGGCCCCGCCCGACACGCCCTGACCCGCTCTCCGGCACGAGCGAGCCCCCACCCGGCAGCGGGTGGGGGCTCGCTCGTCATCGGCCGGCGTCCGGACCGGGCCGCTCCGGCCCGGCGGACGAGCGCCGGACCGGTCGGCGGTTCCTGCTACTTGACGATCGTGATCCGGTCCGCCGCGGGGACCGGGTACGGCGTCGCGGCCGAGGAGTTGGCCGTCAGGTAGGCGCCCAGGGCCGCCAGGTCGTCGCCGCCGACACGGACGTTGCCGCCCTTGCCGAGCTCGGCGAAGCCGTCGCCGCCGCCCGCGAGGAAGGAGTTCATCGCGACGCGGTAGGTGGCGGCCGGGTCGATCGCGGTGCCGTCGAGCTTGACCGAGTCGGCGACGACCCGCGCCGCGCCTGTCTTGGTCAGGTCGAGGGTGTAGGTGAGGCCCTTGGAGATCTGGAGGATCTTGGGGGAGGCCTCGTTGGCGCCGCTGACCTGCTGCTGGAGCGCGGTGATCACCTGGGCGCCGGTGAGGTCGACCAGGTTGACGGTGTTGGCGAACGGCTGGACCGTGTACGCCTCTCCGTAGGTCACCACACCGTCTCCCTCACCGCTGCTCGCGGTGTAGGTGAGTCCGGCACGGATGCCGCCCGGGTTCATCACCGCGAGGTCGGCCTCGGGGTCGACGGACTTGGCGTACGCGAGCTGCGCGTCGGCGATCAGGTCGCCGGCCGGGGACTCGGTGCCGGTGTTGCCGATGTCCCCCGCGATGTAGCCGAGGGGACGCGAGGCGACCGGCGCGGAGAGCGCCTTCCACTTGGTGACCAGCGACGTCATGTCGGCGGCCTTCGCGACATCACGGGTGACCACGTGGTTCGCGGACTTCACCGCCGTACGGGCGATGTCGCCGGTCCAGCGGTCGTACGTCAGTGTCGTGTCCGTGTACAGCCGGCCGAAGGAGGAGGCCGAGGTGACCATGCGGGGCCGGCCCGCCGGGTCGGGGATGGTGCACGCGTACGCCTGGTGGGTGTGGCCGGTGACCAGCGCGTCCACGGCCGGCGTGACGTTCTTGGCGATGTCGACGATCGGCCCGGAGATGCCGTCCCCGGCACCGGGGCTGTCGCAGTCGTAGTTGTACGCCGTCGACGCGGGCGCCCCGCCCTCGTGGATCAGCGCGACGATCGACTTCACGCCCTGGCGCTGGAGCTCCTTGGCGTACTTGTTGATCGTCTCGACCTCGTCGCCGAACTTCAGGCCCTTGACGCCCTCGGCGGACACGATGTTCGGCGTGCCCTCCAGCGTGACGCCGATGAAGCCGACCTTGACGCCGTTCTTCTTCCACACCCAGTAGGGCTTGAGGATCGGCTTCCCGCTCTTCTCGTCGGTCACGTTCGCCGCGAGGTAGGGGAAGTCGGCGCCGGTGAACTTCTTGCCGCCGTAGCAGCCGTCCGTCGGGTGGCAGCCGCCCTTCTGGAGCCGGCCCAGTTCCTTGGCGCCCTCGTCGAACTCGTGGTTGCCGACCGAAGTGACGTCGAGGTCGAGGCCGTTGAGCGCCTCGATCGTGGGCTCGTCGTGGAAGAGGCCGGAGATCAGCGGGGAGGCGCCGACCATGTCGCCGGCGGCCGCCGTGATCGAGTACGTGTTGCCCTTGCGGGCGTTGCGCAGATGCGTGGCCAGGTATTCGACACCACCCGCGTCGACGGTCTTCGTCGTGCCGTCCGCCTGGAGCTCCGTGACCCGGCCCGAGGAACCGGTCGGCGGCTCCAGGTTGCCGTGCAGGTCGTTGAAGGACAGCAGCTGGACGTCCTGGTAGCGGCCGCTGCCGTGGTGGTGCGACGGTGTCGGCTTGTCCTGGTGCGCACTCGCCGGGATCGCGGCGGCCAGCGCCCCGACGGTGGCGAGACCGGCGGCGGCCGCGAGGAGTCGATGCGTGCGTCTGTACCGGATCGTGGGCGGCATGGTTCCCCCTGGAGAACGGTGAAAGGCCGAAACGGTGTGCCGTGCGTGAGCCGAGCGAGTGGTGCGGGTGGTGCGGGTGGTGCCTGCCATGGGAGCCGTGGGCACCGTGTGCCGGCTGATGAACAGCCTTCGCTTTGCACGCACTTTAGGATCAACGCGCGTAGCGCGGAAGGGGGTTCGGGGTTACAGGCTGATTGCCATCACCACGCCGAAAGCCGACAACCGCGTCACCTCAGCTCGTCGGGGCACGCCCGACCCCCTCTGCCGCGACCCCCTGCCGCGATCCGCTGAGGCCCGCTCCGACCTCCTCGGCCGAGACCCACTCCGCCCTCCCCGGCTCGTCCCTCCCGCCACGATCCGTGTCCGCGTCGCCCAACTCCTCGTCCCCCCATCGCCGAGCCGTACCCTCGTATCCATGACCAGCGACGACGCGGCACCCTTCGCCCTCTCCCGCTCCATCGAGACCTACTCCGTGCTCTCCCCGGACCAGGCCGAGGACGTGCTCCAGCTGCTCGCGCAGGCCGCTCGGGCCGATGGACAGCAGGCCGTGTCCGAGCAGGGCCGCCTCCAGCTGAAGGGCGGGAGCCGTGAGGGCGTCCGGCATCTGCTGCTGACCGTCGGCGACGAACTGGTCGGCTACGCACAGCTGGAGGACACCGACCCGGTCGAGGCCCCGGCCGCCGAACTGGTCGTCCACCCGGCGCACCGGGGGCACGGCCACGGGCGGGCGCTCGGCTCGGCGATGCTCAACGAGTCCGGGAAGCGGCTGCGGGTGTGGGCGCACGGCGGTCACTCCGCCGCCCGGCATCTCGCACAGGTCCTGGGCCTCACCCTCTTCCGCGAACTGCGCCAGATGCGGCGCCCGTTGGAGAACCTCGGCCTGCCCGAGCCGAAGCTGCCGGAGGGAGTGACCGTCCGGACCTTCGTACCCGGCCAGGACGACGCCGCCTGGCTCGCCGTGAACGCCGCCGCCTTCGCCCACCACCCCGAGCAGGGCTCCCTCACTCAGCGGGACCTGGACGACCGGACCGCCGAGCCGTGGTTCGACCCGGCCGGCTTCTTCCTCGCCTTCCGGGGCGAGGAACTCGTCGGCTTCCACTGGACCAAGGTGCACGCCGAGGAAGGACTGGGCGAGGTGTACGTCCTCGGTGTGCGCCCCGGCGCCCAGGGCGGCGGGCTCGGCAAGGCCCTGACCACGATCGGTCTGCGTCACCTCGCCGCGCAGACCCTGCCCACCGCGATGCTCTACGTCGACGCCGACAACAAGGCGGCGGTCTCCGTCTACGAGCGTCTCGGCTTCGTCACCCACGAGACGGACCTCATGTACCGCACGGAGTCCTGAGCCCGCGGCGCGCGAGCGCCCTCCGGAGGCCGAAGTCAGCGGCGGGCGAGGACGGTTGTCCGGAGTCGCCGCAGGGGTTCGCCCAGGGAGCGGGCCCCCGCCAGTACGACCACGACCAGGACGGCCGCCCATCGTCGGTGCGCGTCTTCCCAGTGCGGGTCGGACGGGCCGACGAAGAGCTCCCAGCGTGTGGGAAGCAGTACCGCGGCGGCGAAGAAGGCGCCCACCAGTCCGGCGGATATCGCGATCCCCGGTTCGGTGGCCCCCGAGTGCCGCACGGCGACGAGCCCGGAGGTCAGCGCGAGGGTCATGACAGCGGCCGCTTCCAGGGTGATCGCGCCCATAGGGGGCCGTCCCTCGGCGGGTATGAGGAACAGCGCGGCCGTCCAGCACACCGCCATGAACGGTACGACGAGCACCAGCCGCAGCCCCGTCCGCACCGGGCGTCTGGTCGGCACCGTGGCCGTGGTGTGCCGGGCCGGGTCGTCGAACAGGAACGCCAGTCCCAGGCCGAAGGCGAGGGCCGCGGCCCGCAGCAGGTTGAGGCACAGCCACGGGTCCGGTTCCTCGGAGACCGTCCGGGAGGATCCGGCCAGCATCAGCCCGAGGACGGCGCCTGTCATCACGGCCCACCGGGGCAGACCGCGCCACACCGGGCGGACCAGGGCGCGGGCCACGACGTGCGTGGGCGGGGGCCCGGCGGGTTTCGTGAGGCTGTCGGCGGAAGCCTCTGTCATCGTCTTCACTCCTCCTCGCACGAGCCGCTCCCCGAGTCCGCCGCGATCCCCTTGCCTCCGGCCGGTACGCCGAGCAGCTCGGCCACCCGTGCCGTGGACGTCTTCGCGGACGTCAGTTCCGTCCAGTGCGCCTTGACCTTCGCGGCGACGCTGTAGTGCGGCTTCTGAAGCAGCTCGCGCACCACGGTGGTCTGCTGGGCGGACATCGAGACAGGGCTCGTGGGGGCCAGCGCGACCGCGGAGCCCTCGATGCTGTCGTCGAGCCGGACATCACGCAGGGACTGCATCGGGTCCGGTTGTGTGCTCAGAGCCAGCCACATGATGGTCACCACGCGGGCGTCGCACATCTCTCCGGCGGTCTTCTCGGTGCCCGCGACCAGGACCGAGGCGACGCCGACCGCGAACTCGGGAAGGCGGTTGCCACCCCAGCTCGTGCCGACGGTGACATGTCCGGGCGTGGTGAAGGGTGGAATCGCGGCATCGCTCTGAAGGCCGTAGCGGGCGTCGATCCTCTGGCGCACGGTCAGCCGCTCACCTCCGGCGGAACCGCCCGCGCGGGACTGGATGCGGTCGACCGCCTCGGCCCAGTCGGCGGTGCGGCCGGTCCACTCCGGGAAGGCGCAGTACGTGGACCGTCCGTGCCGTACACAGGTCTGTTCCTTCTGCGGGCTCACGGACGCCTTGGTACGGGCCGCGATCAGCGAGGCCGGCTCGTCCGGGGACTGCCCGGCAACGCCGACGGCCGTCGCGGCGAGGGCGAGAACGGTCACCGACGTGATCAGCCTCGTCCGGCCGCCGCTCACCAGCAGGGCGACACAGAACAGCAGGACCACGAGGCCCGTCAGATAGAGCGCGTGCCAGGCGGCCGGGCGGCCCAGCAGTTCGGAGGGGAAGGGGCCGGCACCCTCTTCCACGACGACCGGTCCGAGCCAGCTCACCCAGTGCTTTCCCTGGGTGGCCGCGGAGACCAGGGTGGTGAGGACGAATCCGCCGATCACGAAGGGCGGGGCGACGAACCCGACCGGTATCACCCGGGCGAGCAGGACACCGAGGACACCGGCCAGCAGGACCACCAGCGGACCCACGACCAGCTCGGCGGGTGAACCGTGACCGACGGCGCCCGGCTTCAGCGCCGCCCAGGTGTACTGGAAGCCGACGACGAGCGCCGTGATCGCGCCGAGGGGCAGGACGGACAGCGCGTGCGCCGCCGTACGCCGCCAGTGCTCCATGGGCAGGATGTCGAAGTGCTGGTCGGTGGACTGTCGGCGGGACCGCAGCACGGCGCGGTTGACGCAGACGAACACGGCGACGGCCAGCAGCATGGGTGTCGGCTGGGTGGCCCTGTCGGCGTCCTGGAGGACCGGGAAGTCGTCCATGCCGTCGCCCCCGATGAACAACCTCCAGCCGGCAAAGCCGACATACAGCGCGAGGAAGAGGAGGACCGGGATCTGGAGCAGCAGTTCGCGTGCTTCGAAGCGGGCGAGTGCCAGGACCGCGGCCGGCCGGGACACCTGGACCTCGGCGGACGGCTCCACCCCCGTGGGAGCCGTCCGCCTGACCGTGTCGGTGGTGCTCATGCGCCCACCTCCGCGGCCTTGGCGTCGAGTGTGAGCAAGTAGCCGTCCTCCAGGGTCGGTTCGAGGAGGTCGGCGCCCTCGGGCGGATCGCCGACATTGCGGAAGGCGCCCGTGCCCGTACGCCATCCGGCTCGGGCGGACGGCTCGCGTTCCGTGCTGCTCCACACCCGGCCGGCCGCTCGCTCGGTCAGCTCCGCGGGGGTGCCCTCGAAGCGGATGCGGCCGGCGTCCATGACGATCACCCGGTGGCAGAGCATCGCGACGTCCTCGGTCTGGTGGGTGGAGAGCAGGACGGTTCGTCCCTCTCCCGCCTGTGCGATCAGTTCCCGGAAGCGCATGCGCTGTTCGGGGTCGAGGCCGACCGTCGGTTCGTCGAGGACGAGGAAGCCGGGGTCGCCGATCAGGGCGGCGGCCAGCGCGACCCGTTGGCGCATACCGCCGGACAGCCGCTTGATGCGCTTGCCCCGCACATCGGACAGGCCGACACGGTCCAGGACACGGCGCACCTCGCGGTGCCGGGCGGTCCGGTCGGTCAGCTCCTTGAGGATCGCCACGTAGTCGACGAACTCGAAGGCGGAGAAGTCCTGGTGGAAGCCGGGGGTCTGCGGGAGGTAGCCCAGCGCGCGCCGCACGTGCAGGCGTCCGGCGGTGGTGCCCGGGTCGTGGCCGAGGACCGTGAAGGAGCCCCGGTCGGCGGGCACTGCGGTGGCGAGGACCCGCAACAGGGTGGTCTTTCCGGCGCCGTTGGGCCCGAGGAGTCCGGTGACTCCTTCTCCGAGGCGGAGGGAGACGTCGTCGAGCGCGAGCGTGCCGCCGAAGCGGAGTGTCAGCCCGGAGGCGGAGACGGTGGGGATCATGCTGCGTTCCTGTCGGTGAAGTCGGTGAACGGGAGGCGCGACGCGTCGAACCGGTCCCGCACGAGATAGAGGAGTACGGCGGCCAGTGCCGCGACGGCTCCGGAGACGCCTTGCCCGGCCGCGGTGAACGGGGCGAGCGTGGTGTCGGACTCCGAGGTCGCCCGGGCCACGGCCAACAGGCCGACCCAGCCGCCGCCTACCAGCGAGGGGGCGAGGACGGGACCGAGCCGGGAGGTGAGCGCGAGTCCGGTCGCGGTGAGGGCGAGGGCGGGCAGCAGCCAGGCCAGGGCGTGCAGTCCGTAGGAGGGGAGGGCGAGGGTCGCGAGGCCGCTGAACCCCAGGCACACGGTCAGTACCGCGACCGTGCGGATCATCAGCAGCCGGAAGCCGTGCAGGGGTGAGACCACGGCCATCTCGTACGTCGGGTCGATCCCCGGGCCGTAGGACACCGCGACCCCGGCGAGCGGGAGCAGCGGCGCGAGGGCCAGGAAGAGGGTGGGCGTGGCCCCGGCCCGCACCGCGTCGGCCGCGACCACGGTCATGACCAGGAGGGCGCCGATCGCGCCCAGCCAGGAGCGGCGCAGGGCGGGGGAGGCGGTCAGCAGCCGTGCCGTGTGGTCGGCGACGCCGAGCCGGATGAGCAGCCACTCGGCGGGGCCCGGCCGCGGGGCGTCGAGTTCGGCGTCGAGCCGTTCCCACCCGGCGTCCAGGGCGACCGGGTCGCTGATCGCGGCCAGTGTCTCCCGGCACCGCGCGCACGCGGCGAGGTGGGTGTCGGCGGACCACAGGAGAGGTGCCGTCAACTCGCCCTGGACGTAGGCCCGAAGGTCTTCCTCCGGCACGTGCCAGGTCGTACGGCTGTGACCGTTCATCTCGTCGCCATCGCTTCCGTGACGGTCGTCGCTCATGCCAACGCCTCCCGCAACTGCTTGCGCGCACGCAGTGCCCGCGTCTTGACCGTGCCCGGCGGAATACCGAGCAGGACGGCCGCTTCCCTGGTGGTGAGTCCGTCGATCACCGTGGCCTGGAGCACCGCCCGGAGTTCGGGCGAGAGTCTGGTCAGCGCGCCCGCCAGGTCTCCGTGTTCGACGCCTGCCAGCACGCGCTCCTCCGCCGAGGCCTCGTCGCGGTGCCTGAGCCGGGCCAGCGCGTTGCGGAGCCGGCCGCGCGCGCCGTCGCCGCGCATCGTGTCGACGAGGCGCCGTGAGCCGATGCGCCACAGCCAGCCGGCCGGGTCGCCCTCCTCGCGGTAGCGGGCGGTGCCGCGCCAGACCGCGAGGAAGGTCTCCTGGACGACGTCGTCGACGATCCCGGCGTCGGCGCACCGGCCGCGCAGCCGCGCGGTCAGCCATGGCGCGTACCGCCGGTACAGCTCTTCGAAGGCGCGACGGTCCCCGTCCGCCGCGATGGCCCGCAGCAGCTCTCCGTCGCTTCTCGTTTCCCTCACATCCCCTCATCGGACGAGCCCCGCCGATCGGTTCACACATCGGCCGGGAATTTCCGAACGCGTCGCACACCCGCCGGACATCCTGATCCGCCACAGGATCCATCACGGGGCTGACCAGCGGATTCACCACCGGATCCACCGCAGGACCCACCGCCGGATCCACCGCCGGCAGCACCGGGGCGATACCGGAGCAACACCGTCCGCTCGTCCGGGACTTGACCTCGACCCCCACCTTGCACCACCCTTTCACTACTCAATTAGTGAAAGGGTGGTTGTCCGAGTGGTCGCGTACCGCATCGACCGGCGCAGCGGCGTCGCCACCTACGTCCAGATCGTCCAGCAGACGAAGCAGGCGCTGCGCCTCGGCCTCCTCGAACCGGGCGACAAGCTCCCCACGGCCCGCGAGGTCGTGGAAGCCACCGCCATCAATCCGAACACCGTCCTGAAGGCGTACCGGGAACTGGAACGCGAGGGACTGGTCGAGGCCAGGCGCGGTCTCGGCACGTTCGTCCGCAAGACCCTCGGCGCCGCCCCGGCGGACTCGCCCCTGCGCGAGGAACTCGACGCCTGGGCCCGAAGCGCCCGCGCCGCGGGCCTCGACCACGAGGACGTGGCGGCGCTGTTCGCCTCCGTACTGGACGCACATTTCCCGAAGGGGGACCAGTGAGCTCCACCAGCACCACCCGATCCACCGTCGCCGTAGAGGCGCACGGCCTCACCGTGCGCCACGGCCGGCGCTCCGCCGCGGCCCTGGACGACTGCTCCTTCCGCCTCCCGGCCGGACGGGTCAGCGCCCTCGTCGGCCCCAACGGCGCGGGCAAGTCGACGCTGCTGGCGACCGCGGCCGGGCTGCTGCGCCCCGCCGCCGGCACCCTCACCGTGCTCGGCGCCGGCCCGGCCGAGGCCCGCGAGGCCATCGCCTACCTGGCCCAGGACAAGCCCCTGCACCCCCAGCTCACGATCGCCGAGACCCTGCGCCTGGGCGCCGAGCTCAACCCGGCCCGCTGGGACGCCGCGCACGCCGCCGCGATCGTGGAACAGGGCTCGCTGGACCCCGGCACCAAGGTCCGGAAGCTGTCCGGCGGCCAGCGGACCCGCGTGGCGCTCGCCCTCGCGCTGGGCAAGCGGCCCGACCTGATGCTGCTGGACGAACCGATGGCCGACCTGGACCCGCTGGCCCGCCATGAACTGCTGGGCACCCTGATGGCCGACGCCGCCGAACGCGGGACCACGGTGCTGATGTCCTCGCACATCGTCACCGAACTGGCCGACGCCTGCGATCACCTGCTGCTCCTGGGAGGAGGACGCGTCCGGCTCGGCGGCGGCCTGGACGACCTGCTCATCGCGCACACCCTGGTGACCGGCCGCGGCACCCCCGCCGACCTCGCCCCGCACCTCGTCGTCGAGTCCCGCGCCGCCGGCCGCGGCCTCACGGCCCTGATACGCAACGACGGACCGGTGGACGAGCGCTGGGAGGCCGAACGCCCCTCCGTGGAGGAGCTGGTCCTCGCCCATCTGCGCTCCCCGGAAGCCCCCGCGCTGCTCACCCCCGGCACGACGGTGTCCCCCGCGGCGGTGACCCGATGAGCGCCACCACCACGACGGCTCCCCCGCGCCGCGCCCTGCCCGCCCCGCGCGGCCTGGTCTGGACGGTCCTGCGGCTGCACCGCACCGCGCTGTGGGTCTGGACCGGCTTCGTCGCGCTCACCGCCGGACTGCTGCTGTGGCTGTACGGCCCCGGCGCCGGCCACACGCAGCATCTGCTCGACACGTTCGGATACGCGGGCGTGCAGGAGGACGCCTGGACCGTCGGATTCACGGGCACCCTCTCGGGCACCTACAACGACCTCTTCCAGGACCCGGCCTCCCTGCTGAACATCGCCTCGTTCGCCGTCGCCGTCTTCGCGGCCGGCACGCTGACCGCCCGCGAACTGGAGAGCGGCACCGCGCGGCTGGCCTGGACCCAGTCCGTCACCCCGGCCCGCTGGCTCGCCGCCAAACTGGCGGTGCCCGCGCTGCTCATCACCGCGGGCACGGGTCTGCTGGTCGTGCTGTACCGGATGCTGTGGTCGGCCCACAGCAATCTCCTGCTGGCCGGCATCAGACCGCGCGCCCTGTACTTCTCCATCGGCCCGGCCACCGTCGCCGCCCCGCTCCTCGGTCTCGCCCTCGGCGCCTTCGCCGGTCTCGCGCTGCGCCGCACCCTCCCCGCCATCGCGGTCGCCGGTCTCGCGCAGTACGCGGTCATCATGTTCCGCGCCAACTCCTGGCCCTTCCAGGGCAGTTACCAGCAGCCCGAACTGTCCGTCCGGAGCCGGGCGATCACCTCCACGGGCGCGGAGATCCCCGACCCGGGCTGCTACGACAGCCACGCCTGCCTGGCCCGGCACGACGTCGTCCGCTTCACCCGCGAGTACCTTCCCTCCCCCGACTACTGGCCCCGCCAGCTCCTGGAGACCGGCGTCCTGCTCGCCGCCGCCGCGATCCTGGTCGCCGCCGCCTTCGCCGTCCTGAGGAGGAGGTCGACCTCATGAGCACCCTGACCGGCCGACACCCGTCCGGCCCAGCCCCGTACCGCCCGCCCCGCCCGGCCCCGTACCGACCGTCCGGCCTGACCTGGACCGTGCTGCGCCTGCACCGCACGGCCCTGTACGTCTGGGGCGCCGCCCTGCTCACCGTCGTGGCGGCCCTGGTCTGGATGCACGCCATCGGCCCCGACGCCCGCGCGGTCACCGGCGGCTGCGACGCGGCGGACCCGTTCCCGATGGACTGCGGAATCATCCAGGAGACCGAGGCGCACAAGATCTACGCCTACGGCCTCGCCCTGGTCTCCGCCTGTGTCACGTACCTGATGTACGCGGTCGCGGTCTGGGCGGGTGCCGCGCTGACCGGCCGCGAGCTGGAGAACGGCACCGCGCGGCTGGCGTGGACCCAGTCCGTCACCCCGGCGCGCTGGCTGGCCGCCAAGCTCGCCGTCCCGGCGGTCCTGCTGACAGCGGGCACCACACTGGCCGTTCTGCTCGGCGACTGGGCACGCCGTGCCGGAGACAGGGAACTGTTCGGCGGCTGGTTCAACACGAACGTCTTCATCTCCTCCGGGCCGGTGGCCGTCGCGTACGCCCTCGCGGGCCTCGCCCTCGGGGCGCTGGCGGGCCTGGTCCTGCGCAGGGCCCTGCCCGCCGCCGCGGCCGCCCTCGCCGCGGCATACGTCCTGCACGAGGTGCTGGACGGGTTCCGGATGAGCCTGTGGCCCGCGGAGACGGCCACCGGACCAGCCGCGCTCCGGCTCCCGAACGGCACCCTGGTCCTGGAACACGGTGCCGTCACCGGCGACGGCGAACGGCTGAGCACCAACATGGCCTGCGTCGGAACCGACAGCGCCGCCGCCCTCGGAAGGTGTGTGAAGCGGACGGGGCTGGCCGATTTCTGGACGACCTACCAGCCGGAGTCCCATTTCTGGCCTCTCCAGCTCGTGGAGAGCGGCCTGCTGCTGGCCGTCACGGGCCTCGCGGCCGCCGCGGCCTTCGCCCTGCTGCGCCGACGGCATTCGTAACCGGCGGCAGCACCGGCGGACGCGCACGCGACGCGGGCGGGTGTGTACACGGCTCCCGGACATGCAGACGTCCGGGAGCCTCCCCCAGATATCCCGCACGTCATGTCGTCGTAACCATCGATTCAGGTGACCTTGCGACGCTCAAGAAATGCAGCCCGCCGTGCCCGAGCCTTCTCCCCCGCCGGAGAACGAGTCCTCACCGCCCACGGAGAGTCAGCGTACGCCAGCCAAGCGGAACGGAATCATCCGCATCAGCGCGCTGGTGCCCGCCCTCTCCGACGCGCCGGTCTCGCCTTCGGCACGGAAGAATGGGCCCATGAACCAGCGAAGCGCCCAGGCACCCGTGCAGCACCCGCAGCCCTCCGTAGGCTCCATCGCCGCCCACCGCCCGCACACCGTGGCGGCGAACGTGTCCGACCTGGAGCCCGATCTCGACGCCGACCTCGACGAGTACGAGGACCTGGAGCAGGACGGGATCATGCTGCCGCAAGGCCGCTTCCTGGACCGCGAGCGCAGCTGGCTCGCGTTCAACGAGCGCGTTCTGGAACTCGCGGAGGACCCGAACACGCCCCTTCTGGAGCGCGCCAACTTCCTGGCGATCTTCGCCAGCAACCTGGACGAGTTCTTCATGGTCCGGGTGGCCGGCCTCAAGCGCCGCATCGCCACCGGTGTCGCCACCAAGTCCGCGTCGGGCCTCCAGCCCCGCGAGGTCCTGGAGATGATCTGGGCCCGCTCCCGCGAACTCATGGCCCGGCACGCCGCCTGCTACCAGGAGGACGTCGCCCCCGCGCTCGCGGAGGAGGGCATCCACCTGGTCCGCTGGAGCGAGCTGACCGAGAAGGAGCAGGCACGCCTGTTCACTCTCTTCCGCCACCAGATCTTCCCGGTCCTGACCCCGCTGGCGGTCGACCCCGCGCACCCCTTCCCGTACATCTCGGGGCTGTCCCTGAACCTCGCCGTCGTCGTACGGAACCCGGTCAGCGGCCACCGCCACTTCGCGCGCGTCAAGGTCCCGCCACTGCTCTCCCGCTTCCTGGAGGCCTCCCCGAACCGCTACGTCCCCATCGAGGACGTGATCGCGGCCCACCTGGAGGAGCTCTTCCCCGGCATGGAGGTGCTGGAGCACCACACCTTCCGGCTCACCCGGAACGAGGACCTGGAGGTCGAGGAGGACGACGCCGAGAACCTGCTCCAGGCCCTGGAGAAGGAGCTCATGCGGCGGCGCTTCGGTCCGCCGGTGCGCCTGGAGGTCGAGGAGTCCATCGACCGGTACGTCCTCGATCTCCTCGTACGCGAACTGAAGATCTCCGAGGCCGAGGTGTACCCGCTGCCGGGTCCCCTGGACCTCACCGGCCTCTTCGGCATAGGAGCGCTGGACCGGCCCGAGCTGAAGTACCCCAAGTTCATCGCGGGCACCCACCGCGATCTCGCGGAGGTCGAGTCGGCGTCCCCGCCCGACATCTTCGCCGCGCTGCGTGAACGCGACGTCCTGCTGCACCACCCGTACGACTCCTTCTCCACCTCCGTGCAGGCGTTCCTGGAGCAGGCCGCGGCCGACCCGGACGTGCTCGCCATCAAGCAGACGCTCTACCGGACCTCCGGCGACTCGCCGATCGTGGACGCCCTGATAGACGCCGCCGAGTCCGGCAAGCAGGTCCTCGTCCTGGTCGAGATCAAGGCCCGCTTCGACGAGCAGGCCAACATCAAGTGGGCCAGGAAGCTCGAAGAGTCCGGCTGCCACGTCGTGTACGGCCTCGTCGGTCTGAAGACCCACTGCAAGCTGTCGCTCGTGGTCCGGCAGGAGGGCGACATCCTGCGCCGCTACTCCCACGTCGGCACCGGCAACTACCACCCGAAGACCGCCCGGCTGTACGAGGACCTCGGACTGCTCACCGCCGATCCCCAGGTCGGCGCGGACCTCTCCGACCTCTTCAACCGGCTCTCGGGCTACTCGCGCCGCGAGACCTACCGCCGTCTGCTCGTCGCGCCCAAGTCGCTGCGCGACGGGCTGATCGCCCGGATCAACAAGGAAGTCCAGCACCACAAGGCCGGGCGCCCCGCCTTCGTCCGCATCAAGGTCAACTCGATGGTGGACGAGGCACTCATCGACTCGCTGTACCGCGCTTCCCAGGCCGGCGTGCCGGTCGACGTGTGGGTGCGCGGGATATGCGCCGTCCGCCCCGGCGTCGCGGACCTGTCCGAGAACATACGGGTCCGCTCCGTCCTCGGCCGCTTCCTGGAGCACTCCCGGGTCTTCACCTTCGGCAACGGAGGCGAACCCGAGGTGTGGATCGGCAGCGCCGACATGATGCACCGCAACCTCGACCGGCGGATCGAGGCCCTGGTCAGGGTCACCGACCCGGCTCACCGCGCAGCCCTCAACCGGCTGCTGGAGACCGGCATGTCCGACACCACGGCCTCCTGGCACCTCGGCCCCGACGGCGAGTGGATCCGCCACGCGACCGACGCGGAGGGCCAGCCCCTGCGGAACGTCCAGGAGATGCTCATAGACGCCCGGAGGCGCCGGCGTGGCACAGCAGCACCTTGATCCCCCCACCGGCTCCGTCACCGGGGCGACCCCCCTCGGCGAGGGAGACATCCCGATCGGTGACGCCCTGGCGATCTATCTGCGGGCCCAGGCCACGGAATTCCTCCGCTCGCTGCGCCAGCACCGGGAGACCGGTGGCGCGGCGAGCGGAGGAGGGGAGTCCGGCGACGCGGCGCGCTCCCTGCGCCACTCCGCCCGCCGTATCAGCGGCAGCCTGCACACCTTCCGGCCGCTCCTCGACGCGGACTGGTCGGAAGGGATGCGCCCCGAACTGGCCTGGCTCTCGGGCACCCTGGCGCGCGAACACGCCTATGCCGCACGCCTGGAGCGGCTGATCGGCGCGCTGAACCGGCTGTCCGGCACGGCCGCCCTGCCCGGCCAGACCGGACGGGCCCCGGCCGCGGCCCCCAAGGCCGGCCGTCTCACCGTCGGGGCCGCGAAAGCGGGCGCGCTCCTGGACCGCCAGCTCACGCTCGCCCGTACCCGCGCCCACTCGGCGGCCCTCCAGGCGCTCGGTTCCTCCCGTTTCCACGCCGTCGCCGACAACGTCGCCGTACTGGCCAGCGAGGTTCCGCTGGCCCCGGCCGCGGACACCGCCGATCTGCGTCCGCTGGCCGCCGCGGCCCAGGACCGGCTGGCCGACGCCGTCAGCGCGCTGCCGCTGGTCGTCGCGGGCCGCCCCTACAACGCCGAAGCCCTGGTGCACGGGCTCTCCGCCGACACCGCTCCCCAGCCGCAGGACGCGCCCTGGCACCAGGTCCGGCTGCTGCTGCGGCTGCACCGCTACGCCGGTGAGGTGCTGCACGCAGGGGAGTGCCCCGTCGACGCGCGCCTGCTCGGCGCGGGCAAGGCGCTCAACCGGCACCGGGACGCGGCGGAGGCAGCGTCCGCCGCGGCGTCGGCGGCCCGCACCCCGCGCATCGCGCCGGCGACGGCGTACGCGCTCGGTGTGCTGCACGCCGACCAGCGGCACGAGGTGGAGGCGGCCCGGTTCGCCTTCCAGCAGGCCTGGCAGAAGGAAGCCGTACGCATCCCCTGAGGGAGGCCCCATGGTCGACGACACCATTCACGCGGCGGGCTGCGTCCTGTGGCGCCGCTCCCCGGTCGACTCCGCGCTGGAGATCTGCCTCGTCCACCGGCCCAAGTACGACGACTGGTCGCACCCGAAGGGCAAGCTGAAGCGCGGCGAGGGGTTCCTGACCGGCGCGCTGCGCGAGGTCGAGGAGGAGACGGGCTACGACGCCGTCCCCGGCGCCGTGCTTCCCACGCTCCGCTACGTCGTCGGCGAACGCCCCAAGGAGGTCCGTTACTGGTCCGCCGAGGCGGCCGCCGGCCGCTTCGTCCCGAACGACGAGGTCGACCGCGTGCTCTGGCTCTCCCCCACCGCCGCACGCCACCGCCTCACCCAGCCGCGCGACCGTGATCTGGTGGACGCACTGCTGAACGCGCTGCGTCCGGCCTGACGTGTTCCCCTGTATATGAGCGCTGCTCCTGGCGTCCGGCATATGCGGGCGCCGCTCCTGGCGTCCGGCGCGGCGCCTCGGCATGCGCGGAAACCAGCCTGGGAGCCGACGACCGGCACTCACCGTAGTGAGCGGGCCCTTCGCTGTGGCTCATGAGGAAATCGGGGCGAACGAGCTATGACGGGAACATGGGCACTGCCCGTCACGTCCGCACCCGTTCGATTACCTGGAGTTTCCCTTCCGGCCCCCTCAGCCGGGACACAGCCGTGTCCTCGACGTGAGCGTTCCGTGACCTCACCGCACCGCCGTCAGGGGTTCACCCTGCGTTCACTTACGGCCTTCGGCGCCTTCACCTGATCTGCTTAATTTCGGCCTTACGCGGTGCGAAGGACGCCCAAGGCGAACCCTTCACCTCGCTACGGAACGCAGTTCACAGACATCGCACGCCGCCACCTGACGGCGGCTCCTGGAAGGAACTCCCGAAGTGAAGCTTCAGCGCATGAACCGGCGTGCCCTCACCCTCGGTGCTCTCGCCGTCTCCGGCGCCCTGGCCCTCACGGCGTGCGGCTCTGACGACACCGGCAACACCAACGGTGGCGGCAGCTCGGCCTCGGCCAGCAACAACAGCGCCATCAAGTGTGACGGCGCCAAGGGCCAGCTCCAGGCCTCCGGCTCCTCCGCGCAGAAGAACGCGATCGACGCCTGGGTGAAGGCCTACACGGCGGCCTGCAAGGACGTTCAGATCAACTACAACCCGACGGGCTCGGGCGCCGGTGTCACGGCGTTCACCCAGGGTCAGACCGCGTTCGCCGGTTCGGACTCGGCCCTGAAGCCCGAGGACGCCGCGGCCGCCAAGAAGGCCTGCGCCGGCAACGCCGCGGTCGACCTGCCCATGGTCGGTGGCCCCATCGCGCTCGGCTACAACGTCGACGGTGTCGACAACCTGGTCCTGGACTCCGCGACGATCGCCAAGATCTTCGACGGCAAGATCAAGACCTGGGACGACGCGGCCATCAAGAAGCTGAACCCCGACGCGAAGCTCCCCAGCACCAAGATCCAGGCGTTCCACCGCTCGGACGAGTCCGGCACCACGGACAACTTCACCAAGTACCTCATCGCCACCGCCCCGTCCGACTGGAAGTACTCCGGCGGCAAGGCGTGGCAGGCGAAGGGCGGCCAGTCCGCTCAGGGTTCTTCCGGCCTCGCCCAGCAGGTGAAGCAGACCCCGGGTGCGATCTCGTACTTCGAGCTCTCCTACGCCGCTGACGGCATCAACACCGTCGACCTCAAGACGGACGCCGCCACCCCGGTCAAGGCCAGCGTCGAGAACGCCACCAAGGCCATCTCGACCGCCAAGGTCGTCGGCACCGGCAACGACCTGGCCCTGGAGCTCAACTACAAGCCGACCGCCGAGGGCGCCTACCCGCTCACGCTGGTCACCTACGAGATCCTCTGCGAGAAGGGCAACAAGGCCGACACCCTGGCCGCCACCAAGTCCTTCCTGACCTACATCGCGAGCGAGGACGGCCAGAACCAGCTGACCGCCGCCCAGTACGCCCCGATCCCCGCCGAGATCATCACCAAGGTTCGTTCCACCATCTCGAACCTGGGCTGATCCGAGTGTGCGGCCCGCCTCGCCGAGGCGGGCCGCACCGTCCGGTGCACCGCCGCCTGGAGCCGCCACTCGATCCGGCTCCGCAGACCGGAGACTCATGATGGACATATCGACACAGAGCACTGAAGCCCCTCCCCCCGCCCCACGATCTTCGGGTGCCTCGCGGAAGCGCGCCGCCCGCGGCGCCACCCGCCCCGGCGACCGCGTGTTCCTCGCGCTCTCCCGCGGTTCCGGCATCCTCCTCCTGGTGATCATGGCCGCCATCGCGGTCTTCCTCACCTACCGCGCGTCCCTTGCGCTCAGCAAGAACGAGGGCAACTTCCTCACGACGTTCGAGTGGAACACCAACACCATTCCGCCGGTCTTCGGCATCGCGGTGCTGGCCTTCGGCACGGTGGTCTCCGCGATCATCGCCATGGCACTCGCGGTCCCGGTCGCCGTCGGAATCGCGCTGTTCATCACGCACTACGCGCCGCGCAAGCTCGGCGGACCCATCGCGTACGTGATCGACCTGCTCGCCGCCGTCCCGTCCATCGTGTACGGCCTCTGGGGCGCCATCGTCCTCGTACCGCACCTGAACGGCCTATTCGGCTGGCTCGACCACTACTTCGGCTGGACCGGCATCTTCGCCTGGCAGGGCGGAGCTCCCCGCTCGATGCTCACCGTCGGCCTCCTGCTCGCGATCATGATCCTTCCGATCGTCACCAACGTGAGCCGTGAGGTCTTCCGCCAGGCACCGCAGATGCACCAGGAAGCCGCGCTGGCCCTCGGCGCCACGCGCTGGGAGGTCATCCGCATGTCGGTGCTGCCCTTCGGCCGCTCCGGCGTGATCTCCGCCTCGATGCTCGGCCTCGGCCGCGCGCTCGGCGAGACGATGGCCGTCGCCACCGTGCTCTCCCCGAGCTTCGACATCCAGGCCAGCCTGCTGGACCCGGGCGGCGGCACGTTCGCGCAGAACATCGCGAGCAAGTTCAACGAGGCCACCGTGTTCGGCCAGGACGCCCTGATCGCCTCGGGTCTCGTCCTGTTCATCATCACGCTGCTGGTCAACGGCGCGGCGCGCTACATCATCAACCGCCGCAAGGAGTACTCGGGGGCCAACGCATGAGCAACGCACCCGTCACCCGAAAGCACGCCAGCACGCTGCGCGGCAACACCCTCCCCAAGTGGTCCTCCTGGGCCATCGCCGCGGGAGCCGTCGCCGTGGCCGTGGGCATCGGCCTGGGCGCCGGCCTGGACAGCAAGGTCCAGTGGGGCCTGATCGCCGCGATCCTCTTCGTCCTCGGTACGTTCGTCGTCGCCGCACGCGTCGAGGGCCGCCGCCAGGCCAAGGACCGCGTCGCCACCACCCTGGTGTGGGCCTGCTTCGTCGTCGCCGTCATCCCGCTGGCCTCCCTGATCTGGGAGACCATCGAGCGTGGTGCGAAGGCCTTCGACATGTACTTCCTGACCCACTCCATGGGTGTCGTCGCCGACAACGAGCCCGGTGGCGGTATCTACCACGCGCTCCTCGGCACCCTGGAGCAGGTGGGCATCGCGACCCTGATCGCCGTGCCGATCGGCGTGCTCACCGCGATCTACCTCGTCGAGTACGGACGCGGCAAGCTCGCCGGCGCGGTCACCTTCTTCGTCGACGTCATGACGGGCATCCCGTCGATCGTCGCCGGCCTGTTCGTTCTCAGCTTCTGGATCCTGATCCTGGGTATGGGCTACTCCGGCTTCGCCGGCGCGATGGCCCTGGCGATCCTGATGATGCCCGTGGTGGTCCGCTCCACCGAGGAGATGCTCAAGCTCGTCCCGAACGAGCTGCGCGAGGCCTCCCTCGCGCTCGGCATCCCGAAGTGGCGCACCATCATCAAGGTGGTTCTGCCGACGTCCATCGGCGGTATCACCACGGGTGTGATGCTCGCGGTCGCGCGTATCGCCGGCGAGACCGCTCCCGTGCTGCTGTTGGTGTGGGGTACGAACTTCATCAACAACAACCCGTTCGACGGCCCGCAGGCCTCGCTCCCGCTGTACATCTACCGCCAGTACAGCGCCGGAACCGATGTGGCCACCGACCGGGCGTGGGCCGCAGCACTGGTCCTCATCCTCTTCGTCATGATTCTCAACATGGGAGCCCGCGCCATCGCGCGCTGGAAGGCACCCAAGACGGGCCGCTGACGCGGCCGATCAGCGACCCGATCCTTTCGAAAGAAGCAGTGACTGACATGGCCAAGCGAATCGACGTAAGCGGTCTGACCGCCTACTACAGCGCCCACAAGGCGATCGAAGACATCTCCATGACGGTCGAGCCCCGCTCCGTGACGGCCTTCATCGGCCCCTCCGGCTGCGGCAAGTCGACCTTCCTGCGCACCCTGAACCGCATGCACGAGGTCACCCCCGGCGGCCGCGTCGAGGGCAAGGTGCTCCTGGACGACGAGGACCTGTACGGCAACGGCATAGACCCGGTCGCCGTGCGCCGCACCATCGGCATGGTCTTCCAGCGCCCCAACCCCTTCCCCACCATGTCGATCTTCGACAACGTGGCGGCGGGCCTGAAGCTGAACGGCAGCTACAAGAAGTCCGAGCTCGCCGACGTCGTGGAGCGCTCCCTCAAGGGCGCGAACCTCTGGAACGAGGTCAAGGACCGGCTGAACAAGCCCGGGTCCGGCCTGTCCGGCGGTCAGCAGCAGCGTCTGTGCATCGCGCGGGCGATCGCGGTGGAGCCGCAGGTCCTCCTCATGGACGAGCCCTGCTCGGCCCTGGACCCGATCTCCACCCTCGCCATCGAGGACCTGATCGGTGAGCTGAAGGAGCGCTTCACGATCGTCATCGTGACGCACAACATGCAGCAGGCCGCGCGCGTCTCCGACCGCACCGCGTTCTTCAACCTCTCCGCGGTGGGCCAGCCCGGCCGCCTGATCGAGATCGACGACACGGAGCGCATCTTCTCCAACCCGTCCGTCCAGGCCACGGAGGACTACATCTCCGGTCGCTTCGGCTGACCGGACCGCCTCCTGGAACCCCTCGCGGTGCTGCATGGCGGTGCCACCGCGAGGACGAGAAGGGCCCGCCCCTGGCTCCCAGGGGCGGGCCCGTTCGTTTTCCCTTCCGCGGGCCACTTCCGAGGGCCCGTTCGTTTTCCCGCACCGAGCCTGGCGTTGGATACCCCGGCCGCTGATCTTCGGCCCGTCCGGCGTTCGAGGACGAGGCCGTTCAGGCCGACGCGGGGGTCCGAGGGCGGCAGCCCCCAGGTACGGGACGGGCAGCGGTGGGAGGGGGCGAAGTCCCCGAGGCCGGACCACGACGGACCTGCTCCCACGCGAACTCCCAAGGCCGGACCACGACGGGCGGCGCCCACGCGAACCCCCGGGCCCCGGAAACGCAAAAGGCCGGCCCCGAAGGACCGGCCCGCGCTCTGCCGGGCACCCCCAGCAGCGATCACGCCCTACAGGAACGCCAGGTTCACGACCCAGAAGGCGCACGCCGCCACGATCGCCGCGGCCGGCATGGTGATGAACCAGCCGAGGACGATGTTCTTGGCGACACCCCACCGCACGGCGTTCACCCGCTTCGTCGCCCCGACACCCATGATCGCCGAGGTGATGACATGGGTCGTGGAGATCGGCGCCTTGAAGAGGTAGGCCGACACGAACATGATCGACGCACCGGTCGTCTCGGCGGCGAAGCCTTGCGGCGGATCGAGCTCGATGATCTTCCGCCCGAGCGTCCGCATGATGCGCCAGCCGCCCGCGTACGTCCCCAGCGACAGCATCGTCGCGCAGACGATCTTCACCCAGACCGGGATCGGGTCGTTCGGTCCCTGTTCGCCGGCGATGACCAGCGCCATCACCACGATGCCCATCGTCTTCTGGGCGTCCTGGAGACCGTGGCCGAGCGCCATGCCGGCCGCGGACACCGTCTGTGCGATACGGAATCCGCGCTTGGTCTTGTGCGGGTTGGACCGCCGGAACATCCACATGATCGCGGTCATCACGAGATAGCCGACGAGCAGACCGACGAGCGGCGACAGGAACATCGGGATGATGACCTTGTCGAGCAGCCCGCTCCAGTAGACCGCCGTGCCACCGGCCAGCGCCGCGCCGACCATGCCGCCGAACAGTGCGTGCGAGGACGAGGACGGCAGACCGAAGTACCAGGTGATCAGGTTCCAGGTGATCGCGCCGACGAGCGCGGCGAAGAGGATGCCCATCCCCTTCGAACCCTCGGGCGTCTGGATCAGCCCCTCACTGACGGTCTTGGCGACCCCGCTGCCGAGGAACGCGCCGGCGAGGTTCATCACCGCGGCCATGGCGAGCGCGGCCCGCGGCGTCAGGGCGCGCGTGGACACGGAGGTGGCGATGGCGTTCGCCGAGTCGTGGAAGCCGTTCGTGTATGTGAATCCGAGCGCGACCCCGATGGTCACGATCAAAGCAAAGGTGTCCATGAACGGGTCAGGACTCCTTGACGGCGATGGTCTCCACCGTGTTCGCCACGTGCTCGAACGCGTCGGCCGCTTCCTCCAGCACGTCCACGATCTGCTTGAGCTTCAGCACCTCGATGGCGTCGTACTTGCCGTTGAAGAGGTGGGCCAGCAACTTGCGGTGGATCTGGTCGGCCTGGTTCTCCAGACGGTTGACCTCGATCCAGTACTCCGTGAGGTTGTCCATGGTCCGCAGGTTGGGCATGGCCTCGGCGGTCAGCTCTGCGGCCCGCGCCAGCACCTCGATCTGCTGCTCGACGCCCTTGGGGAGTTCCTCGACGTTGTAGAGGACGACGAGATCGACGGCCTCCTCCATGAAGTCCATGATGTCGTCGAGGGACGAGGCGAGGTTGTAGATGTCCTCGCGGTCGAACGGCGTGATGAAGGAGGAGTTCAGCTGGTGGAAGATCGCGTGTGTCGCGTCGTCACCGGCGTGCTCCGCGGCCCGCATACGCTCTGCGATCTCGGCCCGAGCGGAAGCGTCCGCCCCGAGCAGTTCCATCAGGAGTTTCGAGCCCGTGACGATGTTGTCCGCGGATGCGGAGAACATGTCATAGAAGCTCGTCTCCCTGGGGGTCAGACGAAAGCGCACGTTGGGGTCCTCGGGGTGCTTCGATTCGGTCAGGCTGATGCTAGGCGCATCATCCGGCCACGGCTAATGGGCCGCCACCCAGTGTCGCCCATCAGCCACAGGGATCGGCACGGGGTCCGGTACCGGCGCCGGGCAAGGGCTCCTTACCCAGCAAAGTTCGGTACGATATACCCACCAGGGGTATATGTAAGTGGCGTTTCAGACAGGATCGCCGATCGGATCCAGCAGGAGGACGCGATGACGACCACCGAGGCCGGCGCGACGACGCCCTCCGGCGACGCGCAGAAGATCGTGACCGACCACGACCGCGGCATCCACGGCTACCACCAGCAGAAGGACGAGCACCTGAAGCGGCTGCGCCGCATCGAGGGCCAGATCCGCGGCCTCCAGCGGATGGTCGACGAGGACGTCTACTGCATCGACATACTCACCCAGGTGTCCGCCTCCACCAAGGCGCTCCAGTCCTTCGCCCTCCAGCTCCTGGAGGAGCACCTGCGCCACTGCGTGGCGGACGCGGCCCTCAAGGGCGGCGACGAGATCGACGCGAAGGTCGAGGAAGCGACGAAGGCGATCGGCCGCCTGCTGCGCACCTGAGCCACCCGCCGACAGCACAAACCACGAGAAGTACGCGAAACGTGAGAGATACGACGCATGTGACATCCACGGCGCGCGCGCCTCGGCCACCGGACGGGGCCGGGCGGGGGGGCGTATGGGGGCCGGAAAGGACTAGTCCTCCACGCCCCGCTGCCCTGGAGCGCGTTCTTCGGCCACTTTCAGCACCGCGTCGATGCTCTCCAGGCTGAGGCGGTCCTCGTGCACCGCCGAGGCCGCGATGATCAGCTCGGCGCACAGGTCGATCTCGGCGAGGGCCACGTGGTCCTGAACTGCCGCACCGCCGACCGGAGCCACGCGCATCACCTCTTCCTGCCGTAACCGACTTCCTAGAGTAGGGAGCGGCCTACACAACGCGCATGGCACGGAAGGGCCATTTCCAGCCCTCCTCTGAAGCTACGGCTCCGGATGCTCTTGCCCATCTCTCCGGAAGCCACTACTCCGCGATCTTCCCGGCGTAGATGTCCGAGGAATCCGGCAGCCGTACGACGGCGGGGCTGCCGAAGTCGTACAGCAGGAGTGTCGAGGCGACCGCGACAGTGCCCGTCCGCTGTCCGTTGACGAAGCTGAACCGGTGCCGGACCTTGCGCAGCCGCCCCTCGTCGTCGAGGTAGGCGTCGAACGGGACCTCGGTGGTGGCGAACCCCTTCGCCGCCGCCCTCAGCGCCGGCCGCTGCCCCTCCGCGGCGTCCCGCGCGGCGGTGCCGAGGTCGGCGGTCCCCCGGTAGTGCCGTACGGAGATCCCGGCGACCTCGGTCTTCCCCACGTAGGTCACCGACCGCGCGCCGCGCAGCAGTTCGGCCGCGGCGTACGGGTCGGTGGCGCCGCCCGTGACCAGGTTGCCGTCCGTGAGACCGGCCGTCTCCACGCGCACCCACTTGTCGGCGGGCACCCCGGCGCCCCGGTTCTTCATGAACAGAGCGCCCGGGGCGAGGAGTTCGGTGATCGGACGGTGCTCGGCCGCTCCCGCCGGGTCCTGCGGCAGCAGCACCTTCAGCCGCCCGGTCTGCTTCCTGAAGTCGTACACGCCCTGCCCGCGGATGGTGACCCGGGTCCCGCCGGTGGCCATCTCCATCGACGTGCTGGCCTTCGCGCTGCCGGCGCGCTCCAGGACGGCCACCGCCCGGCGCAGCGTCCCGGCCGTGCCTGGCCCGGTGCGGACGTCCTCCGCGGCCGCCCCGCCGCCCGAGCACCCGGTGCCGCAGACGATCAGCCCCGCCGCGACGAACGCGACCAGGACCGCCGTCCGTTCCTGTTGCTGCGCCACCATCGTCCACCGACCCCCAGCCGGTCCGTCCCGGGCCTTCCCGTCGTTCCGGTTAACGACAGGTGAGGGCACCCGTCACGCGGCAGGAGTCCGTTCACCGGGCTTGGGTAACGTTGGAGGCGTGGAGCATCTGGACGAGACGGACCCTCCCTCCGGCCACCGGACGACTACGGTCGAGCAAGGCCCCTTCTGTCTGGCCCGCTGCACCTGCGGCTGGCGAGGCCCGGCCCGCCGCGCCAGGAGCCAGGCCCGCACGGACGCCGACAAGCACAACACGGGCTGAACCTGCGTACGGGCGGCGGCGATGCCGCCGGCCGCCGCGGCCCCCAGGGGGCACCGTCACAGCCACAGCGCGGGTGTCATCGACATCGGAGTTCAGGTCGCCAGGTACGAAGGAAGCGAATACCTGAACTCCTGCACCTACTGGCCGTCGGCTCCGGCTGATCGATGCGGGCGTCCACCGGACTTCCGCGAGCGGCCGACGTCACGAAGCGTCGGCCGCTCCGCCCGCCCCGCTCCGTCCACCCCGCTGCCCCCGCCCCCGAGCGGGCGTGCTGGGATGCGAAGTGCTGTAGCAGTTCTGCGACACAGCCGCGCGGAACCCCGGGGCCCGGGGACCCGTCTCGTTCCACGGAACCCACGGGAGGCACACATGCAACGGCGTTCGTTCATCGGCGGAGCCACCGCCGTCCTCACGGCGGCGACGACGTCCGCCTGCAACGGCAGCGACCAGGGCGGCGCGGGCGCCGACGGCAAGGCCGGGAGCACGAACACCACGAGCACCGCCGCCGAGAGCACCGGCATCCGGACGGAGACCGCGGCGAACCGCGCGGCCGCCAACTGGACCGCGCTGTCCCACCAGCTCGACGGCGCCCTGATCCGCCCCGGCGACCGGAGCTGGCCTGCCGCCCACCAGCTCTACAACACGCGCTTCGACAACCTGAAGCCCGCCGCCGTCGCCTATGTCGCGCACGCCGACGACATCCGCACCACCATGGACTACGCCCGCGCCCACGGCGTGAAGGTCTCGATCCGCAACGGCGGCCACTCCTACGCGGGTTGGTCCTCCGGCAACGGCCGTCTGATCATCGACGTCTCCAAGCTGAACAAGATCCGCGCGTCGGCGAACGAGGCGGTCGTCGGCGCCGGTTCCAAGCTGATCGACGTCTACCGCGCGCTGGCCGCCAAGGGCGTCACCATCCCCGCCGGCTCCTGCCCCACCGTGGGCGTCTCCGGACTGACCCTGGGCGGCGGCCACGGCGTCGTGTCACGGGCGTACGGACTGACCTGCGACAGCCTCACCCAGGCGACGCTGATCACCGCCGACGGCAAGCAGCTCACCGCGAACGCGACCGAGAACAAGGACCTCTTCTGGGCGCTGCGCGGCGCCGGCAACGGCAACTTCGGCGTCGTCACCGAGCTCCGCTTCAGGACGCATCCCGCGCCGCAGGGCGTCTCGGCGTACATGACCTGGCCGTGGGCCAAGGCCGCCGCGGTGGTGAAGGCCTGGCAGGAGTGGGGCCCGAGCCAGCCGGACGAGATCTGGTCCTCCTGCCACCTGTCCAACGCGGCCGGCGGCACACCCACCGTCTCCATAGCCGCCTTCTCCCTCGGCACCTACGGCGAACTCCAGAACGCGGTGGACCGGCTGGCGGACCGGATCGGCTCCCCCGCGCGCAGCGTCTCCCTCAAGAGGCGTTCGTACGAGGAGTCGATGGAGGTGTACGCGGGCTGCTCGTCGTTCTCGGCCGACGCCCAGTGCCACCTGCCGGGGTCGACGCCGGGCCGCAGCCCGCAGGGCGTCCTCGGCCGCGAGACGTACGCGGCCCGTTCGGACTTCTTCGACCGGTCGATCTCGGCGGCCGGTGTCCAGACGCTCCTGAACCAGATCTCCGCCGTCCGCGGCGGCGCGGGCAGCATCGCGCTCACCGCGCTCGGCGGCGCCGTCAACCGCGTCGCGCCCACGTCAACGGCGTTCGTGCACCGCCGTTCGCGCATGCTCGCCCAGTACATCGTCTCCTGGCGGGCGGGCACCTCCGGCACCACCGCCCAGTCCTGGCTGACCGGCGCCCACAACGCGATGGCCCGGTACGCCTCGGGCGCGGCCTACCAGAACTACACCGACGCGACGCTGACCGACTGGCGCAAGGCCTACTACGGTGACGCGGCCACCCGGCTGACGGCGCTGAAGCGCCAGTACGACCCGCACCGCTTCTTCTCCTTCCCCCAGGCCCTGTGAGGGTGACCGGGGGTGCCGTGCGGGCGGTGCCGTGACCGGGCGGGGAGTCAGGCGGCGAGGTCCCTTTCCTCGGTGTGCTCGGTCCGCGCCCCCGGGATCAGGGCCTCCTGTCCGGCGGGTGCGGTGCCGCGCGCCCGGATCAGCCGGCCCGCCCGCGGAGCCCCCTCCACGGCCTTCATGACCGGGGTCAGCAGGGCCGTGGCGAGTGGCGACAGCAGCAGGACGACGGCTGTGCCGAGTGCGAATCCGCCGATGACGTCCGTCGGGTAGTGCACGCCCATGAAGACCCGGCAGAACCCTTCGAGCAGCGCCAGCGCGATCCCGGCGAGTCCGAACTTCCGGTGGGCGACGAAGAGTCCGACGCCCACCGCCATGGTGATCGTCGCGTGGTCGCTGACGAAGGAGAAGCCGGTCTTGCCGCTCACGAGGACGGCCAGGCCCTGGTGGTCCACGAAGGGGCGCGGACGCTCCACGAACCCTCTTATCGGAACGTTCACCAGGAGCGCGATCCCGGCCGCGAGCGGTGCCCAGACGAGTGCGGCCACGGTCGCCGCCGCGTCGGCCCCGCCCCGCCGCCGCACGGACGACCAGCACCACAGGACCAGCAGGACCATCGCGAGCAGCAGACCCCACTCGCCGACGAACTCCATGACCCGGTCGAACCAGTGCGGCGCGTGCTTGGCCAGGCCATTGATGTCGTAGAGCAGGTCGACGTCGGGGTTCGAACCGGATTCGGCGAGTTGCGCCATGGCGCTGCGGCCCCTTCGTCGTCTTTCCCGCGACCGCGCCCTTTCGCGCGCCGCTCGATCCACCCCCGTGGTTGTAGATCAGTTCTCTACGTCAAAAGGAACGCACGGTTCCCTCTCATACGTTCCACCCTCCACGGAATGATCACGCACACGTTATCGAAGAGAGATATCGCCGCAGGTCAAAGGGTGGATTCATACCGAAGTGGGCAATGCTTTCGCGCCATCTTCCGTCACCCGGGTGGCCCCGAAGTAGTCGGGCGTGTCGATGGGGTCGAACCGGATGACGGCACCGGACCGGGGGGCGTCGATCATGTATCCGCCGCCCACATAGATGCCCACGTGCCGGATGGCGCGGGAGTTGGTGAGGTCGTCCGAGAAGAAGACCAGGTCCCCGGGCAGCAGTTCCTCCCGCTTGGGGTGCGGCCCCGCGTTGTACTGGTCGTTGGCCACCCGCGGCAGGCTCACCCCGACACTGTCGTACGAGGCCTTGGTCAGACCCGAGCAGTCGAACCGTCCGCCCTGGTCAGCCGTGCCGTTGCCGCCCCACAGGTAGGGTGTGCCGAGCTTCTTCTGCGCGTACGTGATGGCCGCCGCGGCCTGCTTCGAGGGGTCCACGCGGGTCACCGGGGCCGCGAAGCTCTTCGCCAGGGTGGTGATCGTCTTCACATAGTTCCGGGTCTCCGCGTACGGCGGCACACCCCGGTACTTGATGACCGCGTAGGCGCCCGCGTTGTAGGCGGCGAGCATGTTCTCCGTGACGTTTCCCGGAGCGTTCTTCACATAGGAGGCGAGCTCGCAGTCGTACGAGGCGGCCGACGGAATCGCGTCATTCGGGTTCCATACGTCGCGGACGCCGTCCCCGTCGCCGTCGACCCCGTGCGTGGCCCAGGTCCCCGGAATGAATTGCGCTATCCCCTCCGCCTGTGCCGGACTCTTCGCGTTCGGATTGAATCCGCTCTCCTGATAGAGCTGAGCGGCGAGCAGGGCCGGATTGATCGCGGCGCAGAGGTTGCCCCACTTCTGTACGAGGGTCTGGTACGCGGCGGGTACGGCGCCCTTGGCGAGCCCGACCGAACCGCCGCCGATGCCGCCCGCGAGGTTCCCGGCGACCAGGTAGACCCCGACGACGAGCACCATCACGAAGCCCATCCCCGCGCCCACGGCCGCGGTCGCCACGATCCAGGCCTTACGCACCGTCAACCGCCCCTCGCCGCACAGGAGTCCGCCGCGGCCAGTGTAGAGGCGGGCTCCTGTGCGAGGGGGTTGTCGCGCGCGGGGACGGAGCGGGATGTCCCTGCGTAGGGGTGCTATCCGGCCAGGGCGGCCACGTGGTAGAGGTCCTCGGCCTCGGTGCCGAACACGGCGCTGTACGAGACGTCGTCGGTGTCCCCGCCCTGTTCGTGGCCGCCGATGACGCCGACGACCGCCCCGTCCCCGTTCACCCAGGGACTGCCGCTGGTCCCGCCGGCGAAGTCGGGGCAGGCGACGCGCTGCTGCGTACGGCTCTGCGCGCCGGGCTTGTCGGTGCAGGTGATGGGGGTGTCGAGGGAGCCGGGGTATCCGGTGACGGTGACGGCGGTGGCCCCGGTGGCGCGGTGCGCGGCGAAGGCGTTCCCGCCGCCGACGACGTCCTCGACCTCCTCGCCGTCGCGGGTGCCGAGGACGGCGAAGGCGACGTCGCTGTCCTCGTCCTGGTCCTTCCTCCACCCCTCGGGGAGGAACACGCCCTGGACGTCCCAGAACCCGTACGGCGCCCTGCCGTCCCGGTAGCCGGGCGCGAAGGACAGTTCCGCCTCGCCGTCCAGACAGTGGGCGGCCGTGAGGAGGAGGTCCCGTCCCTCGCTGTGCACGACGGAGGCGGTGCAGAAGTGTCCGCCGGCACCACCGCTCGCGGCGCCCCCGTGGAACAGCGCGCCCACCCGGACGCTCCGGCTGTTGTCGGCGGCCCGGACGGTCACGCCGAACGGCCCGGGACCGTCGTTCGCCGCGGCGATGGATGAGGACGTCACCGCCAGCAGCACGAGGGCCGCACCGAGCAGGGCGGGCCGCCGGATTCCCGGGAGACGGGTGATGCGGATGCTCTTCATCGCCCCTCACCTTGCCGCGAGCGGGTGAGACAAACCTCGGACCAGTCCGAGTATCACCTGTGAAGACCGACCCCGCCCGGCCACCCGTGCCCGGCCGGGCCCACAGGCCCCACCCGCCCCGGAACCACCGGGCGCCGCTTCAGTCCCGTGCTCCCCCGGAGTGGCGGCACTCCGCCCACAGCAGCTTCCCGCCCCGCGACGCCCCCAGCTCGCGCAGCACGGAGACCCCCCACGCGTCGGCGCAGGCCCGTACGAGGTGCAGCCCCCGGCCGTGTTCGTCGTCGTGCGCGGGTGGGCCGACGGCGGGACCCTCCCGGAATCCCGACGGGACGGCCGGGTCCGAGTCCCACACGGCGACCCGCAGCCGGTCCGGTTCCGCCGAGAGAACGCGCAGGGCGTACGGACCGGGCGCGTGCAGATGGGCGTTGGTCAGCAGTTCGGAGGCCAACAGCTCGGCGGTCGGCGCCAGTTCGGTGAGCCCGCGGGCCGCGAGCACGGCACGCAGGGTGGCACGGGCGATCCCCGGGGAGCGGGGATCGTGCGGGAGTTGGAGGGTGTAGGACCAGGGCGGGGATACGGTGGCCATGAAAGTCTCCGATCACGGAGGGGAGTTGACTGCTCTCGTGTCGCTAGGTGCCCAGTGACCGCGGCCGCTCCGTCGAGCGGGGTACTTCTGGGCGGGGTCCCAGCAATAAGGTAGCGGCGCCCAGTAAAGGCGTTCACCAGATTGCGAGAATCGGCTTTACTGCCACCCGAGTGGGTGACGGGTACCAGCAAGGAGGCAGCGAGCCCGTGAGGACGAATCCAACGGGTCGCCAGCTCCGTTTCGGCACGGAGCTGCGCAAACTCCGCGAGCGCGCGGGCCTGACGTCGACCGAGGCCGGTCAACTCATGGGTATCAAGCAGACCCAGGTCAGCAACATGGAAGCCGGGCGGGTCGGCGTGAGCGCAGAGCGCGTCCAGACGCTCGCCTCCCACTACGACTGCCTGGACAGGGCCTTGATCCAGGCGCTCGGCGCCATGACCGCCCAACGCGTCCGCGGCTGGTGGGAGGAGTACCGCGAGATCCTGCCGGCCGGCCTGCTGGACCTCGCCGAGCTCGAACACCACGCCGGACGACTGCGCACCGCCGTCACGGCGCACATCCCTGGCCTGTTCCAGACCACGGACTACGCCCGCGAGATCTTCCGCCAGGCAGTACCCGAACTACCGCCGCCCGACATCGAGCACCGGGTGTCGTTCCGGGTGAAGCGGCAAGCCGTCCTCTTCCGCAGCCCTCCGACGCCGCACCAGGTGATCATTCACGAGGCTGCCCTGCGCATGATGTTCGCCGGCTCCCGGGTGACCCGGGAGCAGCTGACCTACCTGACGGACATGAACGAGCGGGAGCACATCGCGATCCACGTCCTCCCGTTCCAGTCGACCGTCTTCCCCGGTTCAGGACAGTCGATCTACTACGCCGAAGGACCCGTGCCGCAGCTCGACACCGTGAACCTCGACCAGTCGCACGGCCCTGTGTTCCTCGACGCCGAGGCCCAATTGCGCAAGTACCGAGTGCTGCTCGACCGTATGGAGGCGGCCGCCCTTCCCCCCGAGCAGTCACAGACGTTCATCCACAACATCCTCAAGGACCTGTGAAGGAGTCCGTGATGCCCACGCCCGCGTGGCAGAAGTCGTCGTACTGCCCGGAAGGCAACTCCTGCGTCCACGTGGCCGGAGAGCGCGCATCCGGCGCGATCCGTCTCACCGAATCCGGCGACCCGCGCGGAGCGATACTCACCGCCGCGCCCGCGGCCTTCCGCTCTCTTCTGGGTGCTCTCAAGGAGGAACGGCCCCGTGACTGACATCCCCTCGGACCTCGACTGGGTACGCGCCGCCCCGGAGGACGCGACCGGTCCCGGCCCCTGGATCGAAATCGCCTTCGGCGCGGACGACTTGGTCTACATCCGGGAGACCGGCGACGCGGAGAACGTCGTCACCACCACCCGCAGGAAGTGGGACGCGTTCGTCCTGGGCGTCCAGGCGGGCGAGTTCGACCACTTCGTCGAGGGCCTGGAGGACGAACGGCCCCCGGCTCCCGCCGAAGACCGCCCATGAGGCCCTGAGGTCCTGAGGTCCTGACGTGAGCGTGGCTGCCACGGAAGCGCGCGGCGCTCCGCCGAGCGCGGCGCCGCCACCAGTGCAATTCCCTTGAACGAGCTGTGAGTCGGGTCAAGAGGCCGTCAGCCTCCAGCCATCCGGGAGCCATGGGAAGGTCACGCGCCTGCCGCGTTCAGTAAGGCGGAAGTAAGGCTTCCATAAGCCTCTTGTTGTCGCGTACTCAACAAGGGATGGTCGTCCGCGGGCCGGCTCGGCCCACCGCCGGGGACACCGCACCGGCGGCGCACCCGCACCGCCCCTGTCAACCATCCTCAGGAGGCTGTCCGTTGCGCACCACAATCCCCCAGAGACCTTCCCCCACCCCCGCCCGCGGCACCTGGCGCCGGACCGGCGCGGCCGTCCTCGGCGTCGCCGCCCTCGTCCTCGCGGGCCTCGGCGCCGCCGGGAGCGCGGACGCCCGTACCGGCGCCGCGAAGGTCACCCCCCACGTCAGCTGGACCAGGGCGTGCGCGACGCCCACCAGGGCCGGCGTCGCCGCCTGCAACGCCAAACGGGTCACCGGCGGCGTCACCGAGTACATGGCGGAGAAGGCCTTCGCCAAGGGCGTCACCCCCAAGGCCGCCGACGCCTCCACACCGTCCGGCTTCGGACCGACGGACCTCCAGGCCGCGTACGGCCTGACCTCGGCGGCCGCCTCCAACGGCTCCGGCGAGACCATCGCCATCGTCGACGCCTACAACGACCCCAACGCCGAGGCCGACCTCGCGACCTACCGCTCCTACTACGGCCTCAGCGCGTGCACCACCGCCAACGGCTGCTTCAAGAAGGTCAGCCAGACCGGCTCGACCACCTCACTGCCGTCGAGCGACACCGGATGGGCCGAGGAGATGTCCCTCGACCTCGACATGGCGAGCGCCGTCTGCCCGAAGTGCAGCATCCTCCTCGTCGAGGCCAAGTCCGCGACCATGGCCAACCTCGGTACCGCCGTGAACGAGGCGGTCACCCTGGGCGCGAAGTACGTCTCCAACAGCTACGGCGGCTCCGAGTCGTCCTCCGACACCTCGTACGACACCTCGTACTTCAAGCACACCGGTGTCGCCATCACCGTCAGCGCGGGCGACTCGGGCTACGGCGCCGAGTACCCGGCCGCCTCGCAGTACGTCACCTCCGTCGGCGGCACCGCGCTGACCAAGGCGGCCTCCACCACCCGCGGCTGGACCGAGTCGGTCTGGAAGACCAGCAGCACCGAGGGCACCGGCTCCGGCTGCTCCTCGTACGACACCAAGCCGAGCTGGCAGACCGACACGGGCTGTTCCAAGCGCACCATCTCCGACGTCGCGGCGGTCGCCGACCCGGCCACCGGTGTCGCGGTGTACGACTCGTACGGCATCACCGCGGGCTGGTACACGTTCGGCGGCACCAGCGCCTCCGCGCCCGTCATCGCGGGTGTCTACGCCCTCGGCGGCACCCCGTCGAGCGGCTCCTACCCGGCGAAGTTCCCGTACGCGGCGGCCGGCACCTCGGCACTCAACGACGTGACCTCGGGGAACAACGGCACCTGCACCACCAGCTACCTCTGCACCGCCACCACGGGCTACGACGGCCCGACCGGCTGGGGCACCCCGGAGGGTGTCACCGCCTTCACCGGCTGACCTCCGGAGTGCGGGCGGCCGCCGGGAGACGTGGGGTTCCCCGGCACCGCCCCGCGAACGGGCCGCGGCAACCAGCCGCGGCCCGTTCCGCGTGTCCACCCCACGCGCACCCGGCGACCCGGGGAACACCGGCGCGACGCACCGTCAGAAGCCTTCCGGCGCGGCCGTGTCCGTTCGAATTCACCCGGCGCGCGAACCGTAGAAGGGGACAACGACGGAACCATGTGCCAGGTTCCGCTTCCACTTCATTGCCCGGCGTGACCGCCCGTGATACACAGAGTGACGATACGACTCTTCGTACACCGCCGTACGCCTCCCGCGAGGGTCCCGCGTACGCCGGTGCCAAGGAATTCGCACGAATCCCGCCAACCAATGACGTCAAGTCGACATACGAAGGCGTCATTGTCGGCGAGAATGGGCCCGACCTCTGCGCGCAGTGGCAGGGGGTGCAGAACTACCCACTAGGGGCGGTGACTTACATGCTTTTCGCAGCCGACAAGGGCGACATCAACACAATCATCGGTGGAATCGCCCCGGACTGGGGCCCCTTCGGCAGCCTGGGCAACGAAGCCAAGGTGATGGTCGAGGTGGTGATGGCGGTCGCCATCCTGCTCTGCCTCGGCATCGCGATCTGGGGTGCGGCCAAACAGCGCATCGGCGCTACCGCGCTCAGAGACACCTTCAGCGCCGAACAGGGCAAGGGGCTCATCATCGCCGGGCTCACGGGGGTCTTCATCATCGGATCCCTCGGCACGCTCTTCACCATCGTGTACGGCATGGCCGTGTAGCCCGGCCGGGCCGCGCCACACCCGGCGCGCCGCCAGTACCCGGCCGGGCGCGCCCGGATTCTCGCTCCTCCGATCCATCCGTCCGTCCGTCGTGCCCACCGGCTGAGGTTGCAACTCCCTGATGTCCAGTCACCACACCGCGCCCGCAAGGGAACCAGCACGGCTACCGTCGTACTACGTGGTTCAGCGAGAGATTGAGGGGGCGTACGCGGCATGAGTCTCGGTGACGAACCCGGGTACGGCGACGGCCCGCACGGCGAGGACGGGGGGTACGGCGGCTCCGGCCAGACCCGCACCCGCCTGCCCGACCGTCCGGGCGACGTCTACGGCGGCGCGCGGCGCGGACGCGGATCCTCCTCGCGGAGCCTGGTCACGGTCGTCGGCGTCGTCGTCCTGCTCATCGCCGCCATCGCCTTCGCGAACCGCGGGGACGACGCGGCCTCGCCCGGCGACAGCAGTGGTGACAAGGCGAAGACATCCCCCACGGCGGCCTCCGGCAACCACCCGGTGACCTCGAAAACGGCCGGCATCCCGTCGGGCTTCGCCCACACGGGCGAGGGAGCACAGAGCGCTGCCGCGAACTATGCGGTGGCTCTGGGTTCCACCGCCATGTTCAAGACGGCCACCCGTCACGACATCGTCGGCGCCATCTACACGTCCGCTGCCGTCACCCGGCTCCAGGGGCCGATGGATCAGGCGTACTCGACGGACTTCCTCAGCAAGCTGGGACTCGACGCGAACGGCAATCCGCCGGCGGGCAGCACATTCGTCTCGCGCACGGTCCCTGTCGGTACCAAGGTCGGGCAGTACAACGCGTCCGGCGCCAAGGTCTCGGTCTGGTACATGGGCCTCATCGGCATGTCCGGCGAGACGTCGACCGACCCGGTCAGTTCGACCTGGAAGACCTGGACCTTCGAGCTCCAGTGGGACAACGGAGACTGGAAGATCGTGGCGGACGCCCAGACGGACGGGCCCGCCCCGGTCCCCGGCGACGACAAAGCCGCCACCTCCGACGAGATCAGCAAGGCCGTCGAGGAGTACGGAGGGTTCACGTATGCCCGGTAGCCGAAGCAGTGTCCTCAAGCTCGCATCTGTCGTCACCGCCGTACAGAGCGCTGCCGTCCTGCTCGCCACCCGTGCCGCCGCGGCACCGAGCCCGACGCCGTCGCCTTCCAAAGACTCGTGCCATCTCCTGATCGGCCCCGCCAAGCAGTACTGCGAAAGCGGCACCAAGGGATCCGGAAAATCAGGTCTCACCACCGACCCCGGTGTCGGGTCCACGCTGGACCCCCTGTCCTCCCTGGCCAACGGCTGCGCCGACGCCGCCTCCTGGACCATCGACAAACTCTCCGCCGCCGTGAACGACACAGCCAACGTCGACTTCACGAACCCCAAGTTCCTCCAGCAGTACGCCGTCGTCTTCGCGGCGTCCACGATCCTGACCCTGCTGCTGTGGCTGCTGGCCGTCGCGAAGCGGGCCGTACGAGGTGTCCCCCTCGGCACGGCCCTGTCCGAGGCGATCGGCTTCCTCTGGCTGACCGTGCTGGCCTCGGCGTTCACCCCGCTGATCCTCTACACGGTCGTCTCCGCGACGGACGGCGTGACGGAGGTGCTCGCCAAGACGACGGGCAACCAGACGGACGCGTTCTTCGGGACGTTCTCCGGCGCCCTGGACAAGGGCGGCAACATCGGCGGCGGCCCCATCATGCTCATCGTCGTGTCCATGGTCTCGATCCTGGCCGCCGGAATCCTCTGGCTGGAGCTCGTCATCCGGGCCGCCCTGCTCTACGTGGGCGCCCTGCTCGGCACCGTCGTCTACGCGGGCCTCGTCGACAAGAACCTGTGGGGCCACGTCCGCCGCTGGGCGGGCATCATGATCGCGGTGATCCTGGTGAAGCCGGTCATCGTGATAGTGCTCGGCCTCGCCGGAGCCCTCAGCTCCGACAACGGACCCGACGCGTTCTCCGCCGTCGTCTCCGGGCTCGCCATCATCCTGCTCGCCATCTTCGCCAGCGCGATGATCTACCGCTTCGTACCGGGCTTCGGCGACGAGATCGCCGGTTCCCGCAACAACCGCATCATGCAGGGCGCCGAGAGCAAGGCCGCCGCCGTGATCAGCTCGCCGGCCACCCTGGTCGCGCAGGGCATCAAGACGCACAGCTCGCGCGCCGACAACAACGGCGGAGGAGGCGGCAACAGCCAGCCCCGCCCCGCCAACCCCGCGTCCGGCGGCGTGGCCGCGCACAGCAGCCGTACGCCGAACGGAGGCGGCGGATCTGTCCCCTCCGCCGCACCGCCGCCGCGCAGCAGCCCGGTCAACACCCCGCACGCAAGCAACACCCGCAACAGCAACCGCACGGGAGGTGAAGGGCGTTGACGACCGAGTCCCACCTGTCCCATCCGATCACGCCCCGCCGTACATATCTGATCGGCCGCGCCCGGCCGAACGCGATCGTCGGCCGGAACCGCGAGTCCGGCGAGATCGCGCTCATCATCGGAGGCGCGTTCCTGGGCATGATGTGCGGCCTGCTCGTCCCGGTGCTGTCCCTGCGGATCGTGCTGCTGATGGGCTTCCCGCTGCTCGCGCTCGCCGCGGTGTACGTCCCGTACAAACGGCGCACCTTCTACAAGTGGTTCGAGATCAACCGCAGCTACAAGCGGACCCTGCGCCAGGGAACGGCGTACCGCAACCAGGTGATGGAGGCCGGCACCCACCTCGACGGCAGAGAGATCGAGATCGGGCCGCCGCCCGGCATCGGGCGCATCGCCTGGCTCGCCGCCCCGTTCGGACCCGACGAGATCGCCGTACTG
The DNA here is from genome assembly GCF_036063235.1 of Streptomyces sp. NBC_00386. NCBI lineage: Bacteria > Bacillati > Actinomycetota > Actinomycetes > Kitasatosporales > Streptomycetaceae > Streptomyces > Streptomyces sp. NBC_00386. Next base: position 5,103,007 of record NZ_CP107950.1, on the reverse strand, counting down.
CTGCACGCCGACCGCCGGACCGTCACGGCCGCCATCGAGATCGAGGGGCCCGGTGTCGGTCTGCGCGACAGCGAGGACCAGGAGGCCCTCGTCGACCGCTTCGGCACGCTGCTCAAGCACGTGGCGAACGGCGACGGCTTCGTCACCCGCCTCCAGATGCTCGCCCGCACCCTCCCCGCCGACCCCGACGCCCACGCCAAGGACGTCTCCCAACGCGGCGACGAGCGGGCCCCCGGATGGCTCCAGCAGTCCTACGACCAGCTCCAGTCGATGGTGTCCACGAGCAGTGAGCAGCACCGGGCCTATCTCGTCGCCTGCATGCACTACTCGCGTGAACTGGCCGCCGAGGGCCAGGCCATGGCACGGGCGGCACGGCCGCAGGGCGGACGCAAGGTCGACCGGGACGCCGGACTCGCCGTCGTCATGGCACGTGAGCTGACCGACATCTGCTCCCGGCTCCAGGAAGCCGACATCCGCGTACGGCAGCCGCTCGGCCAGGGACGGCTGGCCTCCCTCGTGCACTCGATGTACGACCCGGACCACCCGATCGACCACATCCAGGCGATGACCAAGCGCAACGCCTGGCCGGCCGAGCTGGACGCCATGGAGCCGACATACCTCCAGGCGAAGACCCGCGAGTCCTCCACCCGCGCGCCCTGGTGCCACGCCACGGCCTGGGTGAAGGAATGGCCGATGACCCCGGTCGGCGTCAACTTCCTCGCCCCGCTCCTCGTCCACACCCCCGACGTCATCCGCACGGTCGCCGTGACCATGGACCTCGAACCCACCGAGATCGCCATCGAGCGCATGCTGACCGAGAAGACGAACGACGAGGCCGAGGCCAGCCGCGCCGCCAAGATGAACCGCACCGTCGACCCGCGCGACATCGCCTCGCACAACCGCCTCGACCAGCGCGGCGAAGACCTCGCGAGCGGCGCCGCGGGCGTCAACCTCGTCGGCTACATCACCGTGTCCTCCCGTAACCCCGAGGCCCTCGCGCGCGACAAGCGCACCATCCGCGCCTCGGCCGGCAAGTCGTATCTGAAGCTGGAGTGGTGCGACCGCGAGCACCACCGCGCCTTCGTCAACACCCTCCCGTTCGCCACCGGAATCCGCAGGTAGGGGCTGATGCACTGATGCGGGATCCGCTGTCCGCCGCGACGGACGCCTTCACGTCCTTCCTCTTCGGCAAGGTCGAGACGACCCGCCTGCCCGTGCGCACGTCCACGGGCCAGGCGCAGGCGGTCTACCTGCCCACCGCCGCACCGGGTCTCGGCGACTCGGGCGTCATCATCGGCCGCGAGGTGTACTCCGGCAAGGGCTACATCTACGACCCCTTCCAGCTCTACGGGCAGCAGCTCCCGGCCCCGCACTGGCTGGTCCTCGGCGAGTCCGGCAACGGCAAGTCGGCCCTGGAGAAGACGTACGTCCTGCGGCAGCTGCGCTTCCGCGACCGCCAGGTCGTCGTCCTCGACGCCCAGGGCGAGGACGGCGTCGGCGAATGGAACCTCATCGCGCAGGAGCTGGGGATAACTCCCATCCGGCTCGACCCGACGGCCGCCCTGGACATGGGCATCCGCCTCAACCCGCTCGACCCGACGATCACCACGACGGGCCAGCTGGCACTGCTGCGCACCATCATCGAGGTCGCGATGGGGCACAGCCTCGACGAGCGGTCCGGCTTCGCCCTGAAGGTCGCGCACGCCTACGTCAACGAGACCATCGTCGAGCGCCAGCCGGTGCTCACCGACATCGTCGAGCAGCTGCGCCACCCCGAACCGGAGTCGGCCGAGGCGATGAACGTCGCCCTGGACGACGTACGGGCGTGGGGTCTGGACGTGGCACTGGTCCTGGACCGGCTGGTCGACGGTGACCTGAGGGGCATGTTCGACGGCCCGACGACGGTCGGCATCGACCTGGACGCCCCGCTCATCGTCTTCGACCTGTCGCACATCGACCGGAACTCCATCGCCATGCCGATCCTGATGGCGATCGTCGGTGTGTGGCTGGAGCACACCTGGATCCGGCCCGACCGCAAGAAGCGCATCTTCCTGGTGGAGGAGGCGTGGCACATCATCAACAGCCCCTTCGTCGCCCAGCTCTTCCAGCGGCTGCTGAAGTTCGGGCGCCGCCTCGGCCTGTCCTTCGTGGCGGTGGTCCACCATCTGTCGGACGTCGTCGACGGAGCGGCGGCCAAGGAGGCCGCCGCGATCCTGAAGATGGCCTCGACGCGGACCATCTACGCGCAGAAGGCGGACGAGGCCCGTTCGACGGGCCGGGTCCTCGGCCTGCCCCGCTGGGCGGTCGAGATCATCCCGACGCTGACCCCGGGCATCGCGGTCTGGGACGTCAACGGCAACGTCCAGGTGGTCAAGCACCTCATCACCGAGACGGAACGCCCGCTGGTCTTCACCGACCGCGCGATGACGCAGTCGTCCGCCGACCTCATCTCCGACGACGCGATGCGCGCCGCCGAACTGGAGGCCGAGGAACGGGCGGCCGCCTTCATGGAGCAACACCTCAGCGATCTCGACGGCTCCACCGAGTCCACGGTCGCGTGAGATGAGCCAGTACCCCGACCGGCACGACGACCGCCACGCCCCCCGGCCCGAGGGGGCGGGCGGCATCCCGGACGGCCTGCTGATCGGGGTGCTGGGCTTCCTCCTCGGCATGACCCTGATGGTGTGGTCGGCGACAGGCCTCGCGGGATGGTTCTCCCACGGCGCCTGGCCGGACGCGATCACCTTCACCCGTACTCCCCTGGCCATGCGTCACCTGATCGGCGAGCCGCACGACATCGCCGGCGCCTGGCCCGACACCCCGGCCTCCCAGTTGTCGGGCTACGGCCTCTTCTGGGGCCTGTTCATCGGCCAGTTGATGGTGCTGCTGGTCCTCGCCGTGTTCGTGATGGGGACGGTGGCGCGGTGGCGGGCGGGACGAGCGCGAAGACGAGCGCAGGCCAGGGCGGCCGAGGAGTTCGCGGACACCCGTGATCCGGTGGTGCCACCGGCCAGGACGGAACAGCGGCCTCTGCCGGCAGGGCCCCTGGAGACGGCCCACAGGACGGCCGAGGGCGATCGAGCGGGCACCCCGCCACGGGAGCGGCCGGCCGAGCAGCCGGCCCAGCAGGGAAATGGCCAACCGGCCCAGCAAGGGAACGGCCAATTGGTCTCGCAGGCACAAGCGCAGGGACTCGCGGCCGCGCAGGCACAAGCGCAGGGGCAGGTGACCACGCAGGCACACGGAACCGGAAGCGGCTGGGACGCCGTCGCCTCCGAGGCCGCACCGGCCCGTCCCGCCACGACATCCCTTCCCGTCACGGCACCCCAGCGGCAGCCCGCGTGGACTTCCCCGCACGCGGTGGTCCTCGCCTCTGCGGAGACCCGCCACCCCACCGCGGCCCAGGCCGTACGCGACGCCGAGGGCCCGGCCCTCGTCATCACCTCCGACCCCCGCACCTGGTCGGAGACCAAGGACGCCCGCGCCAAACTGGGACCGGTCCTCCTCTACGACCCGGCCCACCTCTGCGACACCCCGGCCCGGCTGCACTGGTCCCCCGCGACAGGCTGCGAGGACAAGGAGACAGCGGCGGCCAGAGCGGTCGCCCTCCTCGCCCCGGTGCGCCCCTCCGCCAAGGCGGACCAGGCGATGGCCGATGTCGCGGAGACACTCATGCGCAGCTATCTGCACGCCGCCGCTGTGGAGGGCAAGGCCTTCCGCCACGTCCACCGCTGGGCCCAGGGCTCACAGGTGCAGGACGCCGTACGAGCCCTGCGCACGAACCCGAGGGCCGCGTCCGGCGCCGCGGGCGAGCTGGAGGCCGCGCTCGTCTCGCACCCCGAACGCCGGGACATCGCACAGGAGCTGACGGCGCGGGCGCTGTCGGCGCTCGCCACGGTCAACATCCGAGAATCCTGCACTCCGAACCGAAATGACAGCCTCGCCTTGGATTCCTTCGTCAACGAAGGGGGCACGCTTTATCTGATCGGTGAACCCATCGAGGACCCCAAGGCCGGCCCCGGTGCCATGCCTCTGCTGACGGCCCTCGCCTCAAGCGTGGTCGAGCGTGGCCGGCGCATGGCCGAACGGTCATCCTCCGGTCGGCTCGACCCACCACTCACTCTCGTCCTGGACGACATCGCGGCCGTGGCCCCGCTCCCCCAGCTCCCCGATCTCCTGGCCACGGGCCCGGCTCGCGGCCTGCCGACGCTGGCTCTCCTCCGCTCCCGCGAACAACTCCGCTCGCGCTGGCCTCAGTACGAGCTTCCGGTCTGACCCGGCTACCGACCTGCCGCGGATGCCGCTCGGACCCAGATGCGGACCTGCCCTGACGCCGACCTGACGCGGATACGGACCTGACCTGACAGCGACCTGACTCAATCCGGGCCTGACCAGATACCGGCCTGACGCCCGCGGGCCGCCCTACCCCCGGGTGATGACGAACTCGAGCTCCAGCTCGCCGGTGTCACCCGGCATCGGCGTCGTCTCCCCGGTCGGCAGGAAACCCGCCTTCCGGTAGAACGCCTCGGCCCGGCCGTTCTTCTCGTGCACGAACAGCCGCACGCGCTCGAGCCCGGCCTTCCAGGACCACGCGAGAGCGGCGTCGAAGAGCCCCCGGGTCACCCCGGCCCGGCTCCCCCGGTACTCGGGCCGTACGTACACCCCCACCAGATGTCCCTGGCTCAGCTCGGGCACCTCCCCGAACACGTCCGACACCCCGGCCTCCTCGACCAGCACGGTCACGGACCCGGCCCAGACCCCGTCCTCGCCCACGGCCACGATCTGCTGCCGCCCGGTGGCATCGACGGCCGCCCCGGACGCCCGCTCCTGCCAGAAGCCGTCCGGCTTGGACACCGCGTCCTCGTAGGTCTCCAGGAACGCGAGGTGCGCGACGGGGTCCCGCAGGGCATCGAGCCTGAGCTCCTTCACCTGCCGCCACTCATCGGAACGTATGGAACGGATCACGAAGGGATGGGAGTTCATGCCGTCACCGTAGTACGCGTGTACGGCCGGGCTCATCTGATATCCACCCTGCCGATCAGCGCCGGCCACGCCACCGTCATGCTCTTCCCTGTACGGCATTGTGAGCCGACCGATCCGATCACGCGCAAGCTCGCCAGGGAGAACACCGCATGGCCAAAGTCCAACTAGAGGAACTCCGCAACGTCATCCACCCCACGGGCAAGTTGGACAGCCGGGCGGAGCACTGGGCCGGACGCCTCTACATGAGATCCCTCTCCCTGCGTGTGACCCGCCATCTCGTCGACACCCGTATCTCGCCGAACCAGATCACCGTGATCATGGTCTTCGCGGGGATGCTCTCCGGAGTCGCCCTGATCCTGCCGGGTCTCGGTGGCGCCGTTCTCTCCGTCGTCTTCATGCAGTTGTATCTGCTGCTCGACTGTGTGGACGGCGAAGTGGCCCGCTGGCGACGCCAGTTCAGCCCGCTCGGGGTCTACCTGGACCGCCTCGGCGCCTACCTCGCCGATGCAGCCGTGATGGTGGGCATGGGTATCCGCGCCGCCCAACTCGGCCTCGACCTCTACCTGGTGGCCGGTCTGGTCGCGGCGATCGGCGTCCTGCTCCTGAAGTCGTCCTCCGACCTCGTGCACGTGGCCCGCTCGGACAGCGGCATGGAGAAGGCGACCGACGCTTCCGTCGTCCCGCGCTCCAGCGGTCTCGCGCAGGTCCGCCGGCTGGCCTCGGCCGTGGGTCTCCACCGCCTGGTCAACGGCATCGAGTGCACCATCCTGCTGCTCGTCACCGCGGTCGTCGACCTGGCGCTCGGCGACCTGACGGCCACGCGGATCGCGACCGTCGCCGTGACGGCGATCGTGTGGCTGCTCGTGCCGGCGCACATCGTCTCGATCGTCGCGTCGTCCCGCCTGAAGTGAAGTAACCGCAAAGCAGCCGCATCACGAGAAACGAGAAAGGGGCGGTCTCCTCAGGAGACCGCCCCTTTCACACGCACGAGAAATACCCTCACGAGAAACAGTCTTGCGGGAAATACCCCTTGGAACGCAGAAAACCCCCGGACCGGTGTCCCCGGTCCGGGGGTTTTCTTCAAAATTTGTTCGGCGGCGTCCTACTCTCCCACAGGGTCCCCCCTGCAGTACCATCGGCGCTGTGAGGCTTAGCTTCCGGGTTCGGAATGTAACCGGGCGTTTCCCTCACGCTATGACCACCGAAACACTATGAAACTGTCAACCAGACCACGCTCTGTGACAAACGTGGGGTTGTTCGTGGTTTCAGAACCAACACAGTGGACGCGAGCAACTGAGGACAAGCCCTCGGCCTATTAGTACCAGTCACCTCCACCCGTTGCCGGGCTTCCAGATCTGGCCTATCAACCCAGTCGTCTACTGGGAGCCTTAACCCCTCAAGGGGGTGGGAATACTCATCTCGAAGCAGGCTTCCCGCTTAGATGCTTTCAGCGGTTATCCCTCCCGAACGTAGCCAACCAGCCATGCCCTTGGCAGGACAACTGGCACACCAGAGGTTCGTCCGTCCCGGTCCTCTCGTACTAGGGACAGCCCTTCTCAATATTCCTACGCGCGCAGCGGATAGGGACCGAACTGTCTCACGACGTTCTAAACCCAGCTCGCGTACCGCTTTAATGGGCGAACAGCCCAACCCTTGGGACCGACTCCAGCCCCAGGATGCGACGAGCCGACATCGAGGTGCCAAACCATCCCGTCGATATGGACTCTTGGGGAAGATCAGCCTGTTATCCCCGGGGTACCTTTTATCCGTTGAGCGACGGCGCTTCCACAAGCCACCGCCGGATCACTAGTCCCGACTTTCGTCCCTGCTCGACCCGTCGGTCTCACAGTCAAGCTCCCTTGTGCACTTACACTCAACACCTGATTGCCAACCAGGCTGAGGGAACCTTTGGGCGCCTCCGTTACTCTTTAGGAGGCAACCGCCCCAGTTAAACTACCCATCAGACACTGTCCCTGATCCGGATCACGGACCCAGGTTAGACATCCAGCACGACCAGACTGGTATTTCAACGACGACTCCACCTGAACTGGCGTCCAAGCTTCACAGTCTCCCAGCTATCCTACACAAGCCGAACCGAACACCAATATCAAACTGTAGTAAAGGTCCCGGGGTCTTTCCGTCCTGCTGCGCGAAACGAGCATCTTTACTCGTAGTGCAATTTCACCGGGCCTATGGTTGAGACAGTCGAGAAGTCGTTACGCCATTCGTGCAGGTCGGAACTTACCCGACAAGGAATTTCGCTACCTTAGGATGGTTATAGTTACCACCGCCGTTTACTGGCGCTTAAGTTCTCAGCTTCGCCACCCCGAAGAGTGACTAACCGGTCCCCTTAACGTTCCAGCACCGGGCAGGCGTCAGTCCGTATACATCGCCTTACGGCTTCGCACGGACCTGTGTTTTTAGTAAACAGTCGCTTCTCGCTGGTCTCTGCGGCCACCCCCAGCTCATGGAGTAAATCCAATCACCGGTGATGGCCCCCCTTCTCCCGAAGTTACGGGGGCATTTTGCCGAGTTCCTTAACCATAGTTCACCCGAACGCCTCGGTATTCTCTACCTGACCACCTGAGTCGGTTTAGGGTACGGGCCGCCATGAAACTCGCTAGAGGCTTTTCTCGACAGCATAGGATCATCCACTTCACCACAATCGGCTCGGCATCAGGTCTCAGCCTTAATGTGTGACGGATTTGCCTATCACACGGCCTACACCCTTACCCCGGGACAACCACCGCCCGGGATGGACTACCTTCCTGCGTCACCCCATCACTCACCTACTACAGGTCTGGTCCGTCGGCTCCACCACTCCCCTTTGCCCGAAGGCTCCGGGGCGGCTTCACGGACTTAGCATCGCCTGGTTCGATGTTTGACGCTTCACAGCGGGTACCGGAATATCAACCGGTTATCCATCGACTACGCCTGTCGGCCTCGCCTTAGGTCCCGACTTACCCTGGGCAGATCAGCTTGACCCAGGAACCCTTAGTCAATCGGCGCACACGTTTCTCACGTGTGTATCGCTACTCATGCCTGCATTCTCACTCGTGAACCGTCCACCACTGCCTTCCGGCGCGGCTTCACCCGGCACACGACGCTCCCCTACCCATCACAGCGGGCGTTGGCCCTATTGCTGCAATGACACGACTTCGGCGGTACGCTTGAGCCCCGCTACATTGTCGGCGCGGAATCACTAGACCAGTGAGCTATTACGCACTCTTTCAAGGGTGGCTGCTTCTAAGCCAACCTCCTGGTTGTCTGTGCGACTCCACATCCTTTCCCACTTAGCGTACGCTTAGGGGCCTTAGTCGATGCTCTGGGCTGTTTCCCTCTCGACCATGGAGCTTATCCCCCACAGTCTCACTGCCGCGCTCTCACTTACCGGCATTCGGAGTTTGGCTAAGGTCAGTAACCCGGTAGGGCCCATCGCCTATCCAGTGCTCTACCTCCGGCAAGAAACACACGACGCTGCACCTAAATGCATTTCGGGGAGAACCAGCTATCACGGAGTTTGATTGGCCTTTCACCCCTAACCACAGGTCATCCCCCAGGTTTTCAACCCTGGTGGGTTCGGTCCTCCACGACCTCTTACAGCCGCTTCAACCTGCCCATGGCTAGATCACTCCGCTTCGGGTCTTGAGCGCGCTACTGAATCGCCCTATTCGGACTCGCTTTCGCTACGGCTTCCCCACACGGGTTAACCTCGCAACGCACCGCAAACTCGCAGGCTCATTCTTCAAAAGGCACGCAGTCACGACGCATTGAGTAAACTCAATGCGCGACGCTCCCACGGCTTGTAGGCACACGGTTTCAGGTACTATTTCACTCCGCTCCCGCGGTACTTTTCACCATTCCCTCACGGTACTATCCGCTATCGGTCACCAGGGAATATTTAGGCTTAGCGGGTGGTCCCGCCAGATTCACACGGGATTTCTCGGGCCCCGTGCTACTTGGGTGTCTCTCAAACGAGCCGTTGATGTTTCGACTACGGGGGTCTTACCCTCTACGCCGGACCTTTCGCATGTCCTTCGCCTACATCAACGGTTTCTGACTCGTCTCACAGCCGGCAGACTGTGAAAGAGAGATCCCACAACCCCCCAAGCGCAACCCCTGCCGGGTCTCACACGCTTGAGGTTTGGCCTCATCCGGTTTCGCTCGCCACTACTCCCGGAATCACGGTTGTTTTCTCTTCCTGCGGGTACTGAGATGTTTCACTTCCCCGCGTTCCCTCCACATACCCTATGTGTTCAGGTATGGGTGACAGCCCATGACGACTGCCGGGTTTCCCCATTCGGAAACCCCCGGATCAAAGCCTGGTTGACGGCTCCCCGGGGACTATCGTGGCCTCCCACGTCCTTCATCGGTTCCTGGTGCCAAGGCATCCACCGTGCGCCCTTAAAAACTTGGCCACAGATGCTCGCGTCCACTGTGCAGTTCTCAAACAACGACCAACCACCCATCACCCCGAACCAGTAGTTCGAGTGCACTGGGGCCGGCACTGAAGGCAGCCTTTCGGCCGTACCTTCAGACACCCAACAGCGTGCCCGACACCCTCGCCACTCATGATCAGCTTTCCACGCTCCGAAGAGCAGTACTGGCAGCCCGAGATGACTGAGAGTGCCGAATAATCAACGTTCCACCCATGAGCAACCAGCATCGGACATTCGCCGATGTACTGGCCTCTGACCTCACCCCGAAGAGTTCGGTAAGAAGTGCTCCTTAGAAAGGAGGTGATCCAGCCGCACCTTCCGGTACGGCTACCTTGTTACGACTTCGTCCCAATCGCCAGTCCCACCTTCGACAGCTCCCTCCCACAAGGGGTTGGGCCACCGGCTTCGGGTGTTACCGACTTTCGTGACGTGACGGGCGGTGTGTACAAGGCCCGGGAACGTATTCACCGCAGCAATGCTGATCTGCGATTACTAGCAACTCCGACTTCATGGGGTCGAGTTGCAGACCCCAATCCGAACTGAGACAGGCTTTTTGAGATTCGCTCCGCCTCACGGCTTCGCAGCTCTTTGTACCTGCCATTGTAGCACGTGTGCAGCCCAAGACATAAGGGGCATGATGACTTGACGTCGTCCCCACCTTCCTCCGAGTTGACCCCGGCAGTCTCCTGTGAGTCCCCATCACCCCGAAGGGCATGCTGGCAACACAGAACAAGGGTTGCGCTCGTTGCGGGACTTAACCCAACATCTCACGACACGAGCTGACGACAGCCATGCACCACCTGTACACCGACCACAAGGGGGGCACTATCTCTAATGCTTTCCGGTGTATGTCAAGCCTTGGTAAGGTTCTTCGCGTTGCGTCGAATTAAGCCACATGCTCCGCTGCTTGTGCGGGCCCCCGTCAATTCCTTTGAGTTTTAGCCTTGCGGCCGTACTCCCCAGGCGGGGAACTTAATGCGTTAGCTGCGGCACCGACGACGTGGAATGTCGCCAACACCTAGTTCCCACCGTTTACGGCGTGGACTACCAGGGTATCTAATCCTGTTCGCTCCCCACGCTTTCGCTCCTCAGCGTCAGTAATGGCCCAGAGATCCGCCTTCGCCACCGGTGTTCCTCCTGATATCTGCGCATTTCACCGCTACACCAGGAATTCCGATCTCCCCTACCACACTCTAGCTAGCCCGTATCGAATGCAGACCCGGGGTTAAGCCCCGGGCTTTCACACCCGACGTGACAAGCCGCCTACGAGCTCTTTACGCCCAATAATTCCGGACAACGCTTGCGCCCTACGTATTACCGCGGCTGCTGGCACGTAGTTAGCCGGCGCTTCTTCTGCAGGTACCGTCACTCTCGCTTCTTCCCTGCTGAAAGAGGTTTACAACCCGAAGGCCGTCATCCCTCACGCGGCGTCGCTGCATCAGGCTTTCGCCCATTGTGCAATATTCCCCACTGCTGCCTCCCGTAGGAGTCTGGGCCGTGTCTCAGTCCCAGTGTGGCCGGTCGCCCTCTCAGGCCGGCTACCCGTCGTCGCCTTGGTGAGCCACTACCTCACCAACAAGCTGATAGGCCGCGGGCTCATCCTTCACCGCCGGAGCTTTTAACCCCCACCCATGCAGGCAGGAGTGTTATCCGGTATTAGACCCCGTTTCCAGGGCTTGTCCCAGAGTGAAGGGCAGATTGCCCACGTGTTACTCACCCGTTCGCCACTAATCCACCCCGAAAGGCTTCATCGTTCGACTTGCATGTGTTAAGCACGCCGCCAGCGTTCGTCCTGAGCCAGGATCAAACTCTCCGTGAATGTTTACCGGTAATCCGGTGGAACATCACGAGAGCGGAACCAAGGGGAGGAATAATCCCCCGGTTCACAGCGTCCTCGCTGATGCGCCTACCCCGAGGGGCAGGACTTTTTCAAAGGAACCTCGTCCCGGCCGAACGGCCGGAGACGGGGTATCAACAAATCTGGCGTTGATTTTTGGCACGCTGTTGAGTTCTCAAGGAACGGACGCTTCCTTTGTACTCACCCTCTCGGGCTTTCCTCCGGGCGCTTCCCTTCGATCTTGCGTTTCCGACTCTATCAGATCCTTTCGGGCCTGATTCCCAGTCAGCGGGGTTTGTCTTCCCGGCCGTTGGGCCGTTCCGACGTCTCAAACTTTAGCGGATCTTCCCGGCAGTTCCTAATCGGGCCGCCGGGTCCCAATCGAATTGAATTCGGACACGCCGAATTTGCCCCGGTTGGGAGATCGTGCTGGTGGTTTGATTGCCGCATCAGCGACGGAGGCGCCGTCGCGGAACCGTTCCGGCTCCGTGACAACTCGGAGAACTTTACGGATCCGCCGGGACGGTGTCAACCTCCCCTGTCAAGATCTTTTAGGGCGGCCCCGGGCACCGCTCCCGGTAGCTACGGGAAGAACCGGTCGGCGTCCCTCCACCACGGGGACGCCGCCGATGCGCACCTCGAACCGGTCCAGGTGGGCCTGTGCGGCACCACAGCTGAGGGTCAAGCTGTGTCAGGGTCGGTGCCGATGGCGCCGGCCGAGCAAAGCGAACGCCCGAGGTCTCCGGTGAGGATGCGGGGGTGTCGACGCCACCACCAGAGCTCGGGTCCGGGCAATCCGTGGAACTGGTCGAGTGCTTGGCCGTCGTCATCGACAGTCGCGGCCTTGTACCGGTCGTCCAGAGCTTTGATCTGCGGAGTCCAGATCTGGACGATGTGTTCATCCAGCAGGAGCCACGCCTCGTGCAGCCAGTTTCGGCAGTAGAGGTCGTTGGTGTACTCGTAGATGTCGTAGCCGTAGCCGCGCTCGATGCCGCTCACCAGGGCGGCCCACGCGTTCACTCGTTCAGCGACCGTGAAAGCCGTTCGCCAGCCGCGCTGGTGCAACAGCTCTCCCACCTGGGTGTCAGTAGCCACGGGCGTGAGGCTCTCACGCCAAATCCGTCCGGGCGACCGGGATATGCCTCGGCAGAGGTTGCGGGCCCTGGAACGTGATCGAGGTGCCACGATCTCACCGTGGCTGATGTGATCACGGCGTCGGAACCCTCCTGGAGATCTCAGAGCTCTAACGCGTCAGGTCCTCCTCGGTGAGTCCGTGGTTTCCCCAGCGGTTCCAGAGCGTGTGATGCCAGACGTCGGCGTCGGGGCCCGGGCGTGTCACTGACGGCAGAGGGCCTGGGCTGGTCTCGATCAGGTGCAGCAGCGACCAGGCGACGCCGTAGCAGTCGTCGGGGCCGAAGCAGGCAGCCAGGGCGTGCGCCTCGTCGGGTGTGACGGGCGCGGAGATGGCTTCGAGTTGTCTGTATCGCAGGTCGACGATCTCCTCCTCGTCGGTGTCCCAGTCGGGGAGGGGGCCGTCGGCGACGAAAGCCTGAACTTCGGGTCTCATCCGTGAATGCTCGACTGCTGTGTACGCTCTGCGCAAGGTACGTAGCCTCAGGTCAGGCGACGGCCGTGTCGGCCCGGAAGGCCTCGCGAAGTCGCTCGGTGTCAGCTGCGAGACCCCGCTGCGACCGGCCTGACCGGCCCTCTTGAGCGCGCCCTGCAACTGTGTGCGGGACAGCCGAGCCGCCTTCCCCGATGTCAGGGCCGGCTTGAGGAGCTCGTGAGCCTCGGGCAGGCAGAGGCCGTTCTTCCAGGGTTCGACGGCCACGAGAGCGGCAGGGTGGTACTCGCGCAGCAGAGATCGGAGCTGGTTGTCGATCTGGTGGCGGGTCCAGGTTGCGTCCTGCTGAGCGCGCGCGAGGACGGCGCCGACGCGGGCCAGGCCGCATTCCTGGGGAAGGGGCCGGTGGGCGTGCGTATCGGTCCGCGGCACGTCGGTCAGGACCAGGGCGTCGCCCAGGTCGGACTTCTTGCGCGAGACGGAGTGACGGTCGCGGCATCGGTCGGCGGCCATCGGATCGATCGCGAACACCTGCCGCTTACCGGTCCGCTACCCCGCTACCCCGCTACCCCGCTACCTGCAAGATCCACCTCACGGGTGAAGGCGGATGCCGGCCGATGGCCTTCCTGGTCACGCCCGGCCAGTGGGGCGACGCACCCCAGATGATCGAGGTTCTCAAACACATCCGCGTTCCCCGCCCCAGGACAGTCATCCGCGTACCCGGCCGGACCACCTGGGTGGCGACAAGACACCCCATGCAGCTATCGGGTCAAGCAGCAGCTGCTGGCGGTGTCCGTGAGATGACGGTGAAGGCGATCGTTTCGTCGAACTTCTGGCGGGTCGTCAAGCAGTGATGCAGTTGGCCGAGCATGCGGTTGAACAGGCGTCGGAGGGCTGCGTGGTAGCGATCACCGGTGTCTCTTCGGCGGTTGTAGTGGGCATGGGCCCCGGGTGAGGCGGTGAGGGCGGCGAACGCCCAGTGCCGTCCGGTCGCTGCCAGGCGGCTGTTCTTGATCCGCCGATGGCTGACGCGTCTGCTTTTGCCGGATTCACGGGTCACCGGAGCGCTTCCGGCATAAGCCTTGAGGTCCCGGCCCGTCGCGAACCTGGTGCGGTCGTCACCTATCTCAGCGAGCATCCGGGCGCCAGTGAGCACGGAAAGGCCGGGGAAACTTGTGATGATCTCCGCGTCGGGATGCTGAAGAAAGAGTTCCTCGGTGTCACGAGCGAGGTCCTCGCAGGCCCGGCATGCCGCGTCGAGCTGGGCGAGCAGTGCGAGTGTCTGACGCCCCATCGCCGTTTCCACCAGAGCCGGTTGGCGAAGCCGTGTCTCGCGGAGCACTCCGAGGAGTCGGTCGGTCTCGGTATCGATCCGACGCTGGCGGCCGGCCCTTGTGACGGCGGCTCTCAGTCGGCTGCGGGTGAGGCGGGCAGCCTCCGCCGGAGTCGGCGCAACCGCCAGGATCGCGCGGGCCTCTCGGGCAAGCAGACGCTCGCGTTTGTCCGCAAACGCCTCAAGGATCGCCGGGTAGTACTCACGGAGATGAGATCGGAGCCGATTGTGGGCTCGCGTGCGGTCCCAGACCGCGTCCTGCTGAGCTCGAGCCAGAACGGCAATCGCCCTGGCCAGATCGGAGTCGTTCGGCAGCGCCCGATGCTGCTCGGCGTCGGTCCGCAGGATGTTCGCCAGGACCAGGGCGTCGTGGTGGTCGGACTTTTTGCGGGAGACGACATGGCGGTCGCGATAGCGGGCCACAGCCATCGGATTGATGGCGTAGACCCGGCGGCCGGAAGCCCGCAGGCAGGCCACCAGGAGTCCGCGGGAGGTCTCGATCGCGATCGGGATCGGATCGTCCGGGCTGTCGCCGTGCTCGGCGAGCAACTGCAGCAGGTCCTGGAAGCCGGCCGTGTCGTCACTGATCCTGAGCTTGCCGAGCAGTCGGGCGTCGGAGTCGACCACCGCCACGTCGTGGTGGTCCTCCGCCCAGTCGATTCCGCAGGTCACGTGCAACGTGCGCTCCTCTCGAGCCTTCGCTGTCCCTCGGCTTCGAGCCGAGACGGGACCACCCGGCCACCTAATAGAAGCGCTCGCCGGCGCACCACCCCATCAGCCGTCCGTGGCCCCAGCTGAGCCCAGGGGCCTCGCTCTTGTGGAGAGCTCCACGGCTCCGGCTGATCGGGAGGTGGCCCTGGGAACGGCTCGAACCACGGCACGGTACGCCGACCGAATTCGAATCGGCAGAGGCTGGGTCTGCGTCCCTCTTGTCGAAGCGCTCCAGGCGCTGCATACAGACCAGACGTCGCACCCAGCCCCTGCCAGGACTGGCTCAACGGCCAACCCACAGCGCCTATTAGGCATACAGCTCACGCCGCAACCGGCGCTATCTGCGGAGGCGCCAGATCAAGACACCATTCCCGAGCCGAAGAACCAGCGGGCCAACCGCAAGCGGCGCGGCAGTGGTTCCGGCCGTGATTCGCCGGCACGCTTCAGACGCCTGAGGGATCGGTGTGATCCCGGCTTCGGCCAAGCGGTAGCAGCTGGCTGAGGACAATCAGGAGCAGCCCAGCAAGGAAGAGCGCGTTCCCACCGAAGAAGCGGGCCTCCCAGGAATCACTCGGCAGGACTCGAAAGTAGAAGAAGCCCTACAGAACGAGGGAGCTGCCCGTGAGTAAGGCACCGAGACCGTGAAGTCGGGGCCTGGTGACGTGGCGGCGCGCCGTGGGCACGATCCACCCTGTCCGAAGCGTGACGATTCCCAATGCGATCGCCAGCAGTCCCAAGAAGGCTCCCGCTCCTACTACCCATGCCATGGCGCCGCTCCGCTCCGCCCCGTGAAAGGACCGGAACGCGAGTAACGTCCGGGCCCGAAGACGCCGACATTGTCGCTGGACCCGGTGGTGCCTGACGATGCCGGGGTCAGGCAAATTCCGTCCGGCTCCGGCTCAGCTGCTGTCTGTGCCCGATGTGCTCAAGATCCGCCGGACAGTGCCTGGCGGCAACAGGCTGCCCGCGATGGATATCGGGTGTACCCGCCTGGGGTTCGGCCGTGCAGGTTGCTCAGCAGGCCGTCGTGCTGGCGGGTACGAGTTCGGTGCTCTGCCGGTGTCGGGTGATGCACCGGGCGGCGCGGTCGAAGATCAGGCCGGCGACGGCCAGGTGGATCTCGCCGCGGTCCTCGCGTCGTCCGGTGTACCGCTGGAGGGGCCGCCACTGCCGATGCTCGGCGTTAGCATCCTCGACGCAGATCCGGCGGGCATCCTGTACGTCCTCTGCAACGACATTGCCTGACAACTGCTGCCGCTGCAGCTGGGGTTCGGCTCCGGACAGACCTGCTGGCGCCGTCTGGAGCGGTGGCAGCAGGCCGGGTCTTCGACCGGCCGCACCGCATTCTGCTCGCCGAGCTGAATGCGGCCGGCGAGCTCGACTGGTCCCGCGCGTGTGGACGGCTCCCACATCCGCGCGAAAGGGGGGAGCCGACACCGGTCCGTCACCGGTCGACCGGCGGAAGACGGGCAGCAAGCACCACCTGATCTGCGACGGCCGCGGCACCCCGCTCAAAGCCATCACCACCGCTGCCGACGTCAACGACGTCACCCAGACCCTCGCCCTGGTCGACGGCATCCCGCCCGTGGCCGGGCGTCCCGGCCGGCCACACCGCCGCCCCGATTCGCTGCCCGGCGACAAGGGCTACGACTCCAACCCCCACCGCGAGGAGCTGCGCAAGCGCCGGATCCTGCCGGTCATCTCCCGCAAGGGCGTCCCGAACATCAAGGGCCTGGGCAAACTCCGCTACGTCGTGGAGCAGGCCTTCGCCCTGCTCCACCAGTTCAAGCGCCTCGCCGTCCGCTGGGAACGCCGCACCGAACTCCACGACGCCTTCGTCTCATTGGCCTGCGGTCTCATCTGCTGGCGACGGCTTCGGAGGCCCAAGAACGACTGACCGGTGTCAGGGCAGGCCAGGCCCCAGCGGGCTGCTTCAGAGCGTTGGTACTCTCCGCACCAAGGGCGAGGCGGGGGAGATGATCGTGGGAGCAGCGCCGTCGAGTCCTCCGAGCCGCTGGTTCAGCGGAATCGGCTTTGGTGTCCTCTTCGGCGGGCTGACCGCAGTGGTGACCATTGCTGCGGTCGGGAGGGCATGGGCTGCTTGTGACATCGGCAGCAGCGCAGGAGCCAACGGCATGACTTTGCTGTTTCTTACGCCTCTTATATGGATCGCCGCTGCGGTTCCGTGGGTGATCCTGCACAGCACCATCGGGAGACGTCATCGCAGGACAGCCCTGATCGCAGGGCTCATCTTCACCTTGTGGTTCACCTGGTTCCTTGTCACATGGATCGGGATGCCGGACTCCTACCCCGCCCCGTTCTGCCCGGGCAACATCCCACCCTGGTGGCCGAGCTTCATCCCGGCATGACTCCGGCATGGCTTGTGAACGGCCTTGGCACCGGCAGCGCCAACCCACTCAGCAGCGCCCCCGACCAACCGCTTCACGCCAGCAAGATCGTGTTACGAGCTCTAAGCAGAGCAAGCGGCTGCACGAATACGGCGGGCTGCTCTGCAAGCCGTAGTCGGCGTCGGGGTTCAGCCGCCGACCCGCTCCACCGGAATCCACACTTCGGCGTCTGCGTGCGTACCGTCCTCGGACACCCGAGTGCGCGAGAGCGACGGACCCGGCCGGCTCCGGTACGGGTTCGACGGGAACCACTGCGTGTACACGTCTCGCCAGAGGTACTGCACCGCCAGCGGGAACTGGCCCGAGGACTCGAACACCGCCCACGTCCCCGGCTCGACGTCGAGGCTGTCCGAAGCACCGGGCACCTCCGCGTCGCTCACCACCCCTTGGAAGTAGTCGATCTCGGTGCCCTCCGCGTCGTCCGCCGAGTGGTTGCTGACAGCGGCCACGACACCGCCGGGCTCCCCGTCCGTGCACTCCTCCCAGCGCCCCAGCGTCTCCTTGCCGATGCTCTTGACGAACTCCACGATGGCCGGGTTCATCCCCTCGTAGACCAGCGGGACCTGTGTCCCCCTGCCCACGAGCCTGAACCCGTCCTTCTCCACTACCCGGTACCGCATGCTTGTGCTCCCTTCCACGATCAGCCGGAAGGACATCCGCGGCTGGGATTGCAGCGCCGCTCCTGTCCGCCGCGCCTCGCCGGGACCGACCCCGTGCACGGCGCGAAAGGCACGCGCGAACGCCTCGCCCGAGCTGTACCCGTACCGCACCGCGACATCGAGCAACGTCCGCTCCCCGGCGAGCACTTCGGCCCCGGAGAGCGTCAGTCGCCTGCGGCGGATGTACTCGGAGAGCGGGATGCCCGCCAGCGCGGAGAACATCCGCCGGAAGTGGTACTCCGACGTCATGGCGATACGGGCCAGCTCGGCCGCGTCGATGGGCTCATCGAGGTGGTCCTCGATGTAGTCCATGGCCTCATTCAGCCGCTCCAGCACTCCTGGCCGTCCTTCCCTTACTGATCTCCACGCTAGGGAAGTCCCACTGTGCCGGACCCGACATCCTGTGCCCGGTGCGGTCGGGTCAGCTCGTCGCCTGCGTCTCCCGCATGTCCTGATCACGCAGCGCCAGATGGCCGAGGTGTGCAACTTGGCCAGCAACTGGCCGCTGTCTTCGACCAGGCCGAGCATCGGGCACCACCGCTCCGGGTACAGGGCTCAAGCCCCAGACGCGTGTACGCCCCTCAAGGGCTGTCGCTATCACCGGATCAGGACGGCTCCGGCGCCGGGATCATCGCACCGTAGGCTCCCCTGGCAGCAGGCCTCCCCGCCTCAGTGGAACTCGTGGACCACCTGGATCCCGCCGACAATGTGGGCGTTGAAGTCGTCCAGTTCCTCGGCCGGAACCCAGAGCTCGAGGATCGTCTGCCCGCCTGCCTGCTGGATGGGGTACCGGCTCAAGAACTCCGACTCGACCTCGAAACGAGTGACGAAGCCGGCGCCATCGTGCTTCACGTTCCAGTCCCGCGCGATCCTTACCGCGTAGTCCTCGTTGAGGACCGGATAGAAGATCGGCTGCTCAGGCAGTCGGGGCGGCCAGGCACGCCAGTTCAGCTCCCGAACCAGATCCAGCTCCTTGGGGCCGGTGGGGCGCCACAGGGTCGTCGTGGATTGCTGGTTAGTCATCTGCATCGCTCTCTGGACGTAGGCCACCGGTACAGCGGGTCGGAAGAGCCGGACGATACCGGCACCGCCACCGCAGCAGCTCCGCAGCTCCCGTGCCCTGGCCATCTCAGTGCCCAGCACTTACGGGACGACCCTTCAGCCAGACCGCGGCTGAGATCTGCCGGCGTGGGACGATCGGCCGATGACTCGGCTCGTGGATCGTGACCGCTCTCTGGAAGATCTTGAGCACGACCATTGGCCGGCCCCGCCGGCTGACTCAAGTCGCCTGGTTTCGACGGCGCATGCCCTTCGGCGTCGGCCGATCGGCGGACTGACCGTCGAGGACTTGCGTCTGTTGATCGGGCAGGACGTGGGGCTCGCTCATCTTCTGCCGCTCGCCCTGAAGGTGCTGCGGGACGACCCGATGGCCGAAGGTGACATGTACGAGGGCGATCTGCTGTCCGCCGTTCTCACCAGAAGTCCAGTCGTCTGGGAGGAACGGCCCGAGCTCGCCCGGGAACTGGCCACGATCGTCTCGGAGTTGGCCGACCTGCCGCCGTCCTTGATGCAGGCGACGGCAAGGTTCCTGGCTCGGTAGTCGGTACTGCCGGTTGAATCCGTCGTACATCGCACCCTGCCGGCGCCGTTGTTCCGGCAGCAACGTCCGCTCCGCCACCGAGTGCACCGCACTCGCATCGCACGCCACCGATTCACCGGCTCGCACAGCTCCCACCGTTCGAGAGCGTGGCACGATGGACGGCATGACGACGAACCGAAAGGTCCGTGCCGCGTAGACGGGCCGGCTCGTCGTAAACGGGCGTCGATCCGCCATTGTTCGGATAGGTCCTGAACGCAGAAAACCCCCGGACCGGTGTCCCCGGTCCGGGGGTTTTCTTCAAAATTTGTTCGGCGGCGTCCTACTCTCCCACAGGGTCCCCCCTGCAGTACCATCGGCGCTGTGAGGCTTAGCTTCCGGGTTCGGAATGTAACCGGGCGTTTCCCTCACGCTATGACCACCGAAACACTATGAAACTGTCAACCAGACCACGCTCTGTGACAAACGTGGGGTTGTTCGTGGTTTCAGAACCAACACAGTGGACGCGAGCAACTGAGGACAAGCCCTCGGCCTATTAGTACCAGTCACCTCCACCCGTTGCCGGGCTTCCAGATCTGGCCTATCAACCCAGTCGTCTACTGGGAGCCTTAACCCCTCAAGGGGGTGGGAATACTCATCTCGAAGCAGGCTTCCCGCTTAGATGCTTTCAGCGGTTATCCCTCCCGAACGTAGCCAACCAGCCATGCCCTTGGCAGGACAACTGGCACACCAGAGGTTCGTCCGTCCCGGTCCTCTCGTACTAGGGACAGCCCTTCTCAATATTCCTACGCGCGCAGCGGATAGGGACCGAACTGTCTCACGACGTTCTAAACCCAGCTCGCGTACCGCTTTAATGGGCGAACAGCCCAACCCTTGGGACCGACTCCAGCCCCAGGATGCGACGAGCCGACATCGAGGTGCCAAACCATCCCGTCGATATGGACTCTTGGGGAAGATCAGCCTGTTATCCCCGGGGTACCTTTTATCCGTTGAGCGACGGCGCTTCCACAAGCCACCGCCGGATCACTAGTCCCGACTTTCGTCCCTGCTCGACCCGTCGGTCTCACAGTCAAGCTCCCTTGTGCACTTACACTCAACACCTGATTGCCAACCAGGCTGAGGGAACCTTTGGGCGCCTCCGTTACTCTTTAGGAGGCAACCGCCCCAGTTAAACTACCCATCAGACACTGTCCCTGATCCGGATCACGGACCCAGGTTAGACATCCAGCACGACCAGACTGGTATTTCAACGACGACTCCACCTGAACTGGCGTCCAAGCTTCACAGTCTCCCAGCTATCCTACACAAGCCGAACCGAACACCAATATCAAACTGTAGTAAAGGTCCCGGGGTCTTTCCGTCCTGCTGCGCGAAACGAGCATCTTTACTCGTAGTGCAATTTCACCGGGCCTATGGTTGAGACAGTCGAGAAGTCGTTACGCCATTCGTGCAGGTCGGAACTTACCCGACAAGGAATTTCGCTACCTTAGGATGGTTATAGTTACCACCGCCGTTTACTGGCGCTTAAGTTCTCAGCTTCGCCACCCCGAAGAGTGACTAACCGGTCCCCTTAACGTTCCAGCACCGGGCAGGCGTCAGTCCGTATACATCGCCTTACGGCTTCGCACGGACCTGTGTTTTTAGTAAACAGTCGCTTCTCGCTGGTCTCTGCGGCCACCCCCAGCTCATGGAGTAAATCCAATCACCGGTGATGGCCCCCTTCTCCCGAAGTTACGGGGGCATTTTGCCGAGTTCCTTAACCATAGTTCACCCGAACGCCTCGGTATTCTCTACCTGACCACCTGAGTCGGTTTAGGGTACGGGCCGCCATGAAACTCGCTAGAGGCTTTTCTCGACAGCATAGGATCATCCACTTCACCACAATCGGCTCGGCATCAGGTCTCAGCCTTAATGTGTGACGGATTTGCCTATCACACGGCCTACACCCTTACCCCGGGACAACCACCGCCCGGGATGGACTACCTTCCTGCGTCACCCCATCACTCACCTACTACAGGTCTGGTCCGTCGGCTCCACCACTCCCCTTTGCCCGAAGGCTCCGGGGCGGCTTCACGGACTTAGCATCGCCTGGTTCGATGTTTGACGCTTCACAGCGGGTACCGGAATATCAACCGGTTATCCATCGACTACGCCTGTCGGCCTCGCCTTAGGTCCCGACTTACCCTGGGCAGATCAGCTTGACCCAGGAACCCTTAGTCAATCGGCGCACACGTTTCTCACGTGTGTATCGCTACTCATGCCTGCATTCTCACTCGTGAACCGTCCACCACTGCCTTCCGGCGCGGCTTCACCCGGCACACGACGCTCCCCTACCCATCACAGCGGGCGTTGGCCCTATTGCTGCAATGACACGACTTCGGCGGTACGCTTGAGCCCCGCTACATTGTCGGCGCGGAATCACTAGACCAGTGAGCTATTACGCACTCTTTCAAGGGTGGCTGCTTCTAAGCCAACCTCCTGGTTGTCTGTGCGACTCCACATCCTTTCCCACTTAGCGTACGCTTAGGGGCCTTAGTCGATGCTCTGGGCTGTTTCCCTCTCGACCATGGAGCTTATCCCCCACAGTCTCACTGCCGCGCTCTCACTTACCGGCATTCGGAGTTTGGCTAAGGTCAGTAACCCGGTAGGGCCCATCGCCTATCCAGTGCTCTACCTCCGGCAAGAAACACACGACGCTGCACCTAAATGCATTTCGGGGAGAACCAGCTATCACGGAGTTTGATTGGCCTTTCACCCCTAACCACAGGTCATCCCCCAGGTTTTCAACCCTGGTGGGTTCGGTCCTCCACGACCTCTTACAGCCGCTTCAACCTGCCCATGGCTAGATCACTCCGCTTCGGGTCTTGAGCGCGCTACTGAATCGCCCTATTCGGACTCGCTTTCGCTACGGCTTCCCCACACGGGTTAACCTCGCAACGCACCGCAAACTCGCAGGCTCATTCTTCAAAAGGCACGCAGTCACGACGCACTGAGTAAACTCAATGCGCGACGCTCCCACGGCTTGTAGGCACACGGTTTCAGGTACTATTTCACTCCGCTCCCGCGGTACTTTTCACCATTCCCTCACGGTACTATCCGCTATCGGTCACCAGGGAATATTTAGGCTTAGCGGGTGGTCCCGCCAGATTCACACGGGATTTCTCGGGCCCCGTGCTACTTGGGTGTCTCTCAAACGAGCCGTTGATGTTTCGACTACGGGGGTCTTACCCTCTACGCCGGACCTTTCGCATGTCCTTCGCCTACATCAACGGTTTCTGACTCGTCTCACAGCCGGCAGACTGTGAAAGAGAGATCCCACAACCCCCAAGCGCAACCCCTGCCGGGTCTCACACGCTTGAGGTTTGGCCTCATCCGGTTTCGCTCGCCACTACTCCCGGAATCACGGTTGTTTTCTCTTCCTGCGGGTACTGAGATGTTTCACTTCCCCGCGTTCCCTCCACATACCCTATGTGTTCAGGTATGGGTGACAGCCCATGACGACTGCCGGGTTTCCCCATTCGGAAACCCCCGGATCAAAGCCTGGTTGACGGCTCCCCGGGGACTATCGTGGCCTCCCACGTCCTTCATCGGTTCCTGGTGCCAAGGCATCCACCGTGCGCCCTTAAAAACTTGGCCACAGATGCTCGCGTCCACTGTGCAGTTCTCAAACAACGACCAACCACCCGTCACACACCACTTACGCGATGCTTCACCGGGGCCGGCACTGAAGGCAGCCACATGGGCCGTACCTTCAGACACCCAACAGCGTGCCCGACACCCTTACCGCTTCCCTCATTCTTTCCACGCCCCGAAGAGCAGTACTGGAAGGAGAAGACAGTCAAGAGTGCCGAATAATCAACGTTCCACCCATGAGCAACCACCGTCGAACATCTGCCGACGTAATGGCCCTGGACCACCGGGCAAGCCCGGCGGCCTAGATGCTCCTTAGAAAGGAGGTGATCCAGCCGCACCTTCCGGTACGGCTACCTTGTTACGACTTCGTCCCAATCGCCAGTCCCACCTTCGACAGCTCCCTCCCACAAGGGGTTGGGCCACCGGCTTCGGGTGTTACCGACTTTCGTGACGTGACGGGCGGTGTGTACAAGGCCCGGGAACGTATTCACCGCAGCAATGCTGATCTGCGATTACTAGCAACTCCGACTTCATGGGGTCGAGTTGCAGACCCCAATCCGAACTGAGACAGGCTTTTTGAGATTCGCTCCGCCTCACGGCTTCGCAGCTCTTTGTACCTGCCATTGTAGCACGTGTGCAGCCCAAGACATAAGGGGCATGATGACTTGACGTCGTCCCCACCTTCCTCCGAGTTGACCCCGGCAGTCTCCTGTGAGTCCCCATCACCCCGAAGGGCATGCTGGCAACACAGAACAAGGGTTGCGCTCGTTGCGGGACTTAACCCAACATCTCACGACACGAGCTGACGACAGCCATGCACCACCTGTACACCGACCACAAGGGGGGCACTATCTCTAATGCTTTCCGGTGTATGTCAAGCCTTGGTAAGGTTCTTCGCGTTGCGTCGAATTAAGCCACATGCTCCGCTGCTTGTGCGGGCCCCCGTCAATTCCTTTGAGTTTTAGCCTTGCGGCCGTACTCCCCAGGCGGGGAACTTAATGCGTTAGCTGCGGCACCGACGACGTGGAATGTCGCCAACACCTAGTTCCCACCGTTTACGGCGTGGACTACCAGGGTATCTAATCCTGTTCGCTCCCCACGCTTTCGCTCCTCAGCGTCAGTAATGGCCCAGAGATCCGCCTTCGCCACCGGTGTTCCTCCTGATATCTGCGCATTTCACCGCTACACCAGGAATTCCGATCTCCCCTACCACACTCTAGCTAGCCCGTATCGAATGCAGACCCGGGGTTAAGCCCCGGGCTTTCACACCCGACGTGACAAGCCGCCTACGAGCTCTTTACGCCCAATAATTCCGGACAACGCTTGCGCCCTACGTATTACCGCGGCTGCTGGCACGTAGTTAGCCGGCGCTTCTTCTGCAGGTACCGTCACTCTCGCTTCTTCCCTGCTGAAAGAGGTTTACAACCCGAAGGCCGTCATCCCTCACGCGGCGTCGCTGCATCAGGCTTTCGCCCATTGTGCAATATTCCCCACTGCTGCCTCCCGTAGGAGTCTGGGCCGTGTCTCAGTCCCAGTGTGGCCGGTCGCCCTCTCAGGCCGGCTACCCGTCGTCGCCTTGGTGAGCCACTACCTCACCAACAAGCTGATAGGCCGCGGGCTCATCCTTCACCGCCGGAGCTTTTAACCCCCACCCATGCAGGCAGGAGTATTATCCGGTATTAGACCCCGTTTCCAGGGCTTGTCCCAGAGTGAAGGGCAGATTGCCCACGTGTTACTCACCCGTTCGCCACTAATCCACCCCGAAGGGCTTCATCGTTCGACTTGCATGTGTTAAGCACGCCGCCAGCGTTCGTCCTGAGCCAGGATCAAACTCTCCGTGAATGTTTTCCCGACTGCGTCTAATTAAAGACTGCGGGGCGACACCACGAGAGCGGAACCAAGGGGAGGAATAATCCCCCGGTTCACAGCGTCCTCGCTGATGCGCCTGCCGGAACAATGCCCGGCAGGACTTTTTCAAAGGAACCTCGTCCCGACCGAACGGCCGGAGACGGGGTATCAACAAATCTGGCGTTGATTTTTGGCACGCTGTTGAGTTCTCAAGGAACGGACGCTTCCTTTGTACTCACCCTCTCGGGCTTTCCTCCGGGCGCTTCCCTTCGGTCTTGCGTTTCCGACTCTATCAGATCCTTTCGGGCCTGATTCCCAGTCAGCGGGGTTTGTCTTCCCGGCCGTTGGGCCGTTCCGACGTCTCAAACTTTAGCGGATCTTCCCGGCAGTTCCTAATCGGGCCGCCGGGCCCCAATCGAATTGAATTCGGACACGCCGAATTCGCCCCGGTTGGGAGATCGTGCTGGTGGTTTGATTGCCGCATCAGCGGCGGAGGCGCCGTCGCGGAACCGTTCCGGCTCCGTGACAACTCGGAGAACTTTACGGATCCGCCGGGACGGTGTCAACCTCCCCTGTCAAGATCTTTTAATCGAGGTCGCTGAGCCGGCCGCCCGCGTCCGGCTGGGCGTCCTCCACCCGCCGCAGCAGGCGCGTCAGGACCTCGCCCAGGACACCCCGGTCCTCGGTGGAGAGGTCCTGGAGCAGGTCCTCCTCGAAGACCGTGGCGAGGCGCATGGCCTCCAGCCACTTCTCACGGCCCTCGTCGGTCAGCTCGACGATGACCCGCACACGGTTCGACTCGTCGCGCTCCCGGGTGACCAGCCCCTCCGCGACCATGCGGTCGATGCGGTGGGTCATGGCGGCCGGGGTGAGACCGAGGCGCTTGGCGAGCTCGCTCGGGCCCAGGCGGTACGGGGCGCCGGCGAGGACGAGTGCCTTCAGGACCTCCCACTCGGCGTTGCTGATGCCGAGCGCGGCGGTCTGGCGGCCGTAGGCGACGTTCATCCGCCGGTTGAGGCGGGACAGCGCCGAGACGATCTTCTCGACCTGGGGGTCGAGGTCCTGGAACTCGCGCTGGTAGGCGGCGATCTGTTCTTCGAGTGTCGGCTCGCTGACGCCGGGGGTGTCACCCATGGCCCGAGTATCGCACGACGCCGCTTGGTGTCGAAGTCCTTCAACGTGTAGAGTTCAAGTTCAAACTTTAGCTTTGAAGTCTTCAGGCTTGCATCCATGCGTAGGGAACGTGTCATCGGCACAGTGCCCGCAGGGGGCCCGTACGGCTTCACTACCAAGGCAGGTGAAAGTGACCAGGGCGATGGGCGCAGCAATGCGCCGGATCCAGGTGGGCAACGCGCTCAGCGCGTTCGGGCTCGGCTTTACCGTCCCCTTCCTCTACGTCTATGTGGCGCAGGTGCGGGGACTCGGCTCCATGACGGCGAGCGTCGTGCTCGCCGTCTTCGCCGTGGCCGCTCTCGTCGTGCTGCCGTTCGCCGGGCGGGCGATCGTCCGGCGCGGTCCCCTGCCGGTGCTCCTCGTCGCCCTGGTCACCGCCGCCCTGGGTGCGCTGAGCCTCGGACTGGCGAACAGCGCGACGACCGTGGTGCTGTCGGCCGCGGCGCTCGGTGCCGGGCAGGCCGTGATGCAGCCGTCGCTCGCGACGATGATCGTGGACTGCTCCACGGCGGACACCCGGTCGCGCGCCTTCGCGACGCAGTTCTTCCTGCAGAACCTGGGTCTCGGTGTCGGCGGTCTCATCGGCGGGCACATCGTCGACCCGGACCGCGCGAGCTCGTTCACGCTGCTGTTCGCGATCGAGGCGGCGATGTTCCTGGTGCTGGTCGTGCTGATGGCGACCGTGCGGATGCCGCACGCGCCGCACATCAAGGGGGACAGGCCGCAGGCCAGTGGCGGCAGCTGGAAGCAGTTGCTCGGCAACCGGGCCATGGTGCAGCTGTCCGTGCTGGGCTTCGTGCTGTTCTTCGCCTGCTACGGACAGTTCGAGTCGGGGCTTTCGGCGTACGGCGTGGAGGCGGCCGGGATCTCCACGTCCGCGCTCGGTACGGCGATGGCGGCGAACACGGCGATGATCGTGGTCGCGCAGTTCGCGGTGCTGAAGTTCGTCGAGCGCCGCAAGCGGTCCCGGGTGATCGCCGCGGTCGGGCTCATCTGGGCCGTCGCCTGGCTGGCGGCCGGATACGCGGGCCTCGGGCACGGCAGCCGGACCATGGCGACGGCGGCCTTCGTCTCGACGTACGCGCTCTTCGGGCTCGGTGAGGCGATGCTGTCGCCGACGATCGCTCCGCTGGTCGCCGATCTGGCGCCGGCGGGCATGGCGGGTCAGTACAACTCCGCCTTCGCCCTGGTGAAGCAGCTCGCGCTGGCGATCGGTCCCGCGGTGGGCGGCCCGATGGGGGCCTCGCTGCACGGCCCGTACGTCGTGACGTTCCTGCTCTTCTCGCTCGGGATCACCTTCCTGGCCGTGCGGCTCGGGCGGCGGCTCACCCCCGTACAGAACCAGCCGTCGCTCGCGCGGAGCCGGGTGGTCGCGCAGGGCGGGGCTCCGGCCGAGCCGGTGCCCGCAAGCGCCTGACCGCCGGGGCTGCGGGACGGACGCGGACCACGACGGCCGCCATCACGAAGGGACGTGATGGCGGCCGTTTCGTGTGCGCGGGGCGGGTCTCAGCGGATACCGGTCAGCAGGTTGGCGGTGAAGGGGAGGGTGGCGGTGCCATCGGGGGCCGTGTGGCCGGCGAGTCGGGTGTGTACGGTCCGCCCCGCGCGCAGGAGTGCGTCCTCGCCCGCGGTGTCGACGATCGCCTGTCCCCAGGATGTGGACGAGAGCTGGCCGGGGGCGTACGCGTCGAGGGGCGGGAACGGGATGCCGAAGGTGACCTGGCGGACGGCGACGTCGTGGAAGCCGGCGCCTCGCAGGGCGGCGGAGAGCCGTTCGGGGGTGCCGGAGAACGCGCCCTCGTAGTCCGCCGCGAGTTCCTTCCCGCCGTGTTCCTCGACCGCCTCGTACTGGGCGACGAAGTACGGGATGAGGTCTCTGGCGGCCCACGCGGTGGCGGCGAAGCGGCCGTCGGGGCGCGTCACGCGGGCCGTCTCCGCGAAGGCCGCGTCCAGGTCGGGGAAGAACTGGACGCCCTGCTGGCACACGACCGCGTCGAAGGCCGCGTCCTCATAGGGGAGCCTTTCGGCGGGGGCGACGGTGAACTCGATGTCCGGGTACATGCGGGGCGCGTGCTCCGCTGCCACGCCGATCATGCCCGTGTTGATGTCCGCCCCCGAGACCCGGCCGGCGGGGCCGACCCGGGCCGCCGCCGCGTGGGCCGCGAAGCCTGTGCCGCAGGCCAGGTCGAGCACCTTGGCTCCGGGGTAGAGGTCGACCGCGTCCAGGATCGCTTCCACGAAGGGCGCCATGAACGGCGCCGCGTACCGCTCGTAGCGCTCGGGGGCACTTCCTTTGAGCTGAAAGCCCGATTCATCTGCCATGGGGAGCTCTTAGCACCGGGCGTCCCGCTCGGCCAGGGGACGCGCGGAACGTGTCCGGGTGGCCGCCCGTGGGTGTCCGGGAGGACGCACGGGGCCGGCCCGGCGGACGGTTTCAGCTCCCGGGCGCGGTTTCACTTTGCGGCGCGCGGGAGTGCGAACTCGCACCACACCGCCTTGCCGCCGCCCGGTGTGCGGCGGGACCCCCAGTTCGAGGCGATCGTGGCCACGATCGCGATGCCGCGGCCCGCTTCGTCGCCGGGCTCCGCGCGGCGGCGGCGCGGGAGGTGGTCGTCTCCGTCGGTGACCTCGATGATCAGGCGGCGGTCGGTACGGCGCAGGCGCAGCCGCATCGGCGGGGTGCCGTGCTGGAGCGAGTTGGCGACGAGTTCGCTGGCGGCCAGGACGCCGAGGTCGTGCAGATCGCCGGGGAAGCGCCAGCTGGCCAGCACGCCGGAGGCGAAGGCGCGCGCGCGTGGGGCCGCTTCCATGCCGCCGAGCAGTTCCAGGGCGGCGTTGCGGAAGAGCTCGCCGTCGGGGCCCGTGCGGGAAGGGTGCTGGACGACCAGGACGGCGACGTCGTCGTCGTGGTCGGCGGTGACGCCGGCCGCGCGGACCAGGCGGTCGCAGACCACCTGGGGGGTGCCCGTGGCGCCCGCGAGGGCGCGCTCCAGGGAGGCGATGCCCTCGTCGAGGTCCTCGTCGCGGCGCTCGACCAGGCCGTCCGTGTACAGGACGGCGGTGGAGCCGGGGCCCAGGGGCACCGAGCCTGAGGCGTGCAGCCAGCCGCCGGTGCCGAGCGGGGGTCCGGTCGGCTCGTCGGCGCGGTGGATGGTGCCGTTCTCGTCACGGACCAGGATCGGCAGGTGGCCGGCGGAGGCGTACACCAGGCGGCCCTCGTTCGGGTCGTGGATGGCGTACACGCAGGTGGCGATCTGGTTGGCGTCGATCTCGGTGGCGAGGCCGTCGAGGAGTTGCAGGACCTCGTGCGGCGGCAGGTCGAGACGGGCGTACGCGCGCACGGCCGTACGGAGCTGGCCCATGACGGCGGCCGCGCGGACACCGCGGCCCATGACGTCGCCGATGACGAGCGCGGTGCGCCCGCCGCCGAGGGTGATCACGTCGTACCAGTCCCCGCCGACCGCTGCCTCCGTGCCGCCGGGCAGGTAGGTGGCGGCGATGCGCAGGTCGTCGGGCTCCTCCAGTTCCTGCGGGAGCAGGGAACGCTGGAGGGTGACGGCGGTCTCGCGCTGACGGCGTTCGCTGGCGCGCAGCCGCTCGGCCGCCTCGGCGTGATCGGTGACGTCGGTGGCGAAGACGAGGACGCCGCGGCCGTCGGCCTCCGGGGAGGTGTCGACGGGGGTGCAGGTGAACGTGTAGGAGCGGCCGGTCGACACCTTGCGGGACTTGACCGTGCGGGGTTTGGCGCTGCGCAGGACCTGGTCCAGGAGCGGCAGCAGGCCGAGTTCGTCCAGTTCGGGCAGGGCCTCGCGCGCGGGTGCGCCGGCGGGGCGGGCGCCGAAGGCCGCCGTGTAGGCGTCGTTGACGTACGAGACGCGGTGTTCGGGGCCGTGCACGAGGGCGACGAGGGCGGGGACGCGGTCGAGGACCGCGCGCACCGGGAGTTCGTCGACGGCGAGGCCTGGAAGGGCGTCGTCGGTGAGCTGTTCGACGCGGGCCGCCGGCACGGAGCCTTCCCCGCGCCGGTCCGGGGCTGCCGTATGCGCGGTCGTGTGCGCGGCCGTGTGCTCGGTCCGCGCTGCGGCGCGGCGCTGCGTTCCGGGGAGCCGGGCGCTCCAGCGCGTGAAGTTCACAGTGGGGAAAGCCTCGTGTTAGAAGGGCGAGCGGTTCACCCGCCCAAAGTCGTGGACCTGTCTGGCAGTCTGACCGACCGGGTCTCCATCCGTCAGACGCCGTCCCCGCCGGTGGAGTTCCTCGGTCCGGTCAGGACGACCCCTTCGGGTCGGTCGGAGGCTTTCCCCCGGCCGCCAGTTCGAACTCCGCACGGGGGTGTTCGAGTGAACCGAGGGACACGATCTCCCGCTTGAAGAGACCCGCCAGGGTCCATTCGGCGAGTACACGGGCCTTGCGGTTGAAGGTCGGCACCCTGCTGAGGTGGTAGACGCGGTGCATGAACCAGGCAGGATAGCCCCTCAGCTTGCGCCCGTAGACGTACGCGACTCCCTTGTGCAGTCCGAGGGACGCGACCGAGCCGACGTACTTGTGGGAGTACGTCTCCAGGGGTTCGCCGCGCAGGGTGTGCGCGAGGTTGTCGCCGAGGACCTTCGCCTGGCGCACGGCGTGCTGGGCGTTGGGCGCGGTCTCCTTGCCGGGCTCGGCGGTCACGTCGGGGACGGCGGCGGCGTCTCCGGCGGCCCAGGCGTGCGAGGCGCCGTCGACGGTGAGCTGGGGGGTGCACTTGAGCCGGCCGCGCTCGTTCAGGGGGAGGTCGGTCGCGGCGAGGACGGGGTGCGGTTTCACGCCGGCCGTCCACACGACGGTGCGCGTCGGGAAGCGCGCGCCGTCACTGAGGACGGCGACCCGGTCCGCGCAGCTGTTGAGGCGGGTCTCCAGGCGTACCTCGATGTTGCGCCGTCGCAGCTGGCTGACCGTGTACCTGCCCATCTCCTCGCCGACCTCGGGCAGGATGCGGTCGGAGGCCTCGACGAGGATCCACTTCATGTCCTCGGGCTTGAGGTTGTGGTAGTACCGCGCGGTATAGCGGGCCATGTCCTCCAGTTCGCCGAGCGCCTCGACGCCGGCGTAACCGCCCCCTACGAAGACGAAGGTCAGGGCCGCGTCACGGATCGCGGGGTCGCGGGTGGAGGAGGCGATGTCCATCTGCTCGATGACGTGGTTGCGCAGGCCGATGGCCTCTTCGACCGTCTTGAAGCCGATGGCGTAGTCGGCGAGTCCGGGGATCGGCAGGGTGCGCGAGACCGAGCCCGGGGCGAGCACGAGTTCGTCGTACGTGATCTGCTCGGCGCCCGCGCCCTCCTCCTCGGTGGCGAGCGTGGTGAGCGTGGCGGTGCGTTTGGCGTGGTCGATCGACCGGACCTCACCGATGACGATCCGGCACCGGTGAAGGACCCGGCGCAGCGGAACGACCACGTGACGCGGCGAGATGGAACCCGCGGCGGCTTCGGGAAGGAATGGCTGATAGGTCATGTACGGGTCAGGCGACACGACCGTGATCTCGACCTCGCCCCGCTTCAGTTCGGGCTTGAGCTGCCGCTGGAGGCGCAGGGCGGTGTACATCCCGACGTAGCCGCCGCCGACGATGAGAATGCGCGCACGTTCCTTCACCGTCCCATGACGCACCCCTCTTCGGAGTTTGTCCACAGCCCCGACAATTTGTGTGACCGGTCGCCGACAACGTGCGGAGTTGGCCGATTTGCCGGAGTCTAGGGAAAACCCGCAGCTCAAGGTGGGTGAGGGGGGTATTCGGACGGGGTGTAATCGGGACGTACGGGGTCCGTACTCCGATCGGGGGGCGCTCCGTGCGGAACCTGCCCCTTCTGAATTGACCCCCTCTCAACTATGTTCGTGTGTCGACGGGGTGTAGGGGGATGCGCTCGGCGATTCCGCACGACGGACTCGCGCACCAGCTTGTTCCACACGCTCCGGTCTGTCGATGGCGGGGAGAGTCTCCGGGGGGAGACGTCATTACCGGGGGAACGCTTATGCATATTCAGGACTCTCATTGGTCTTCCGCGTCAGCCATCGCACCTGGTGGTGCGATGGGCGCGGCGACGAGCGGCAACGGCCGCGGTCCGACGGACGGACCGCGCACGACGCCGCTGCGTGTGGACGCACAGCGCAATCTGGAACATGTACTGCGGGCGGCGCGCGAGGTCTTCGGCGAGCTGGGGTACGGCGCGCCGATGGAGGACGTCGCCCGACGGGCGAGGGTCGGTGTCGGCACGGTGTACCGGCGCTTCCCGAGCAAGGACGTGCTCGTGCGCCGGATAGCCGAGGAGGAGACCTCCCGGCTGACGGACCAGGCCCGTTCCGCGCTCGGCCAGGAGGACGAGCCGTGGTCGGCGCTCTCGCGCTTCCTGCGGACCTCGGTGGCCTCGGGCGCCGGACGGCTACTGCCGCCGCAGGTGCTGCGGGTCGGCGTGGCCGAGGACGGTCCAGAGCACGACGAGGCACGGGTGCCGCAGCAGCGGTCCCAGCCCGCGCCCGAGTTGCGGCTCGTCGAGCAGCGGACCGCCCCCGAGGACGAGCAGGTGATCGCCGCGGTGGACGACGCCGGGGCGGCGGCGCTCCTTGAGGTGGTCGGGCGGCTCGTCGACCGGGCGCGCGCGGCGGGCGAGTTGCGCGCCGACGTCACCGTGGCGGACGTCCTGCTGGTCATCGCGACGGCGGCACCCTCGCTGCCGGACGCGGCCCAGCAGGCGGCGGCCTCGGCCCGGCTCCTGGACATCCTGCTGGAGGGCCTGCGCTCGCGTCCCGCGTGAGCCGGACCGAAGGCCCCCGCGGTGTGGGCGGGTTCCGGACGCGGAGGCGTACCGAAGCACGTGGACACCGCGGGGCTGTGGACACCGCGGGGCACGAAGGCACCCCGCGTGCGCGGGCGCCGTCGTACGCGGCCGCCGCCGAACACACGGTCGCGCCTGGACACCCCGATGCTCCCGGGGCGAGTGACGTCACTCGCCCCGGGAGCATCGCGCTACCCGGCCGCGCTCCCGGTACGGAACGACTGCTTCCGCGCGTACGACGACTGTTGAACATTCCCCGAACGGGTGACAGTTAGTACTCCAGAGCGACAAAACCCCTCGGACGAGTGGTTGGGCTGTACGAGCACGTTCCGCTCGGGGAGCCTGTGGCACTCTGGCCCGGTATTCGGGTCCGAGAGTGTGCAGGCGGGGGCTTTCCGCGATGAGCGTTGACGGGCGGGACGAGTCACCCGGTGACGGTGGCGCCGACGGCGGCACGGAAACCGGCGGCTCACCGTCACGGCGGGTACCGAGCCAGGGCGGCCCGCACGGCGGGAACCCGCACGGCGAGAACCGGGACCGCGGAAGCCGGGACAGCGGCAACTCGGACCGCGGAAGCCAGGACGACGACTCGGACACCCGAAGCCGGGACGGCGACGACCGGCACCATGCCGGCACGGACGCCGAAACGGCCGACCGCGGCATGCCTGCGCAGCGCGACCGCTGGGACGCGCGCGACGACGGCGTTCTGCCGCCCCTGCGCGAGCCCGGGACCCCGGTGGACGCACCGCCCCCCGACGCGGGTCTGATCGAGCGGATGCGCGCGGGCGACGACACGGCGTACGAGGAGCTGTACCGCCGGCACGCCGAAGCCGTCCGTCGCTACGCCCGCACCTGCTGTCGCGACTCCCACACCGCCGACGACCTCACGGCCGAGGTGTTCGCCCGCATGCTCCAGGCCGTACGCGGCGGCAGCGGCCCCGAGCACGCCGTGCGCGCGTATCTCCTCACCACCGTCCGCCGGGTCGCCGCGAACTGGACGAAGACGGCCAGACGGGAGCAACTGGTCGACGATTTCGCCGTGTTCGCCGCACAGGTCGCCCGCGGATCCGAGGTCTCCGACGACGACACGCTCGACCTCGGCGCGGACGTACGCGCGATGCACGAGGCCGAACAGTCCATGGCCATGCGGGCCTTCCGCTCGCTGCCGGAACGCTGGCAGGCCGTGCTGTGGCACACCGAGGTCGAGGACGAGTCCCCGAGCGAGGTCGCCACGCTCTTCGGTCTCGACGCGAACGGCACCCGTGTGCTCGCCAGTCGCGCCCGCGAGGGACTCCGGCAGGCCTACCTCCAGGCACACGTGAGCACCACGCTCACCATGGACGAGGAGTGCGCGCGCTACGCCGACCGGCTCGGCGCCTACGCCCGCGGCGGCCTGCGCACCCGTGCCGAACGGGGTCTGCGCAAGCACCTGGAGGAGTGCGCCAGGTGCCGGCTGGCCGCGGGCCAGATCAAGGAAGTGGCCGGCGGGATCCCCGCGGTCGTGCCGGTCGCGGTCATCGGCTGGTTCGGTGCCGCCGGGTACGCGAAGGCCGTCGCGCTCATCGCCGGTGGCGCCGGAGCGGGTGCGGCCGGAGCCGCGGGCGCGGCAGCCGTGGCGGGCGGCGGCTCGGGAGGCGCCGGGGGCGGTGCCGCGGTCTCCGAGGGCCTGGGAGCGCCGGTCAAGGCCGGTATCGCGGCGGGTGTCGTCGCGGTGGCCGCTGCGGCGGTGGCACTGTCCCTGGTCGGCAACGACAGCCACGCCCGGCGGCCCGAGGCGGAACCGGCCGCCTCTCCCGCCGTCGAAGCGCCGGTGCAGCCGCCGGCACCGCCCAGGAAGTCCCCCACGCCGAAGCCGGCGCCGGTGGTACGCGGGCCGGCCCCCGCCCCGCCCCCCTCGGCGGAGCCGAAGCCCGCCCAGAAGCCGGCGCCGAAGGCGACCCCGAGTCCGCCCCCCTCGCCGGCCCCGGCCCCCACTCCGGCACCGCCGCCGACGCCACCCCCGCCGGAACCCGCCCCGGAGCCCACGCCGGAGCCCACGCCGACGCCTCCCCCTCCCGCCTCCGCCATCTACCGGTGGAGCGACCTGGACTACGACGTCATCGGCGACCACACCGGGCCGGAGATGCGGATCGGTGCGAGCGACTGGGTGTGGCAGCGCCACTCGATGAGCATCGCGAACACCCGGTACGCGCATGGTGTGACCGTCCACGGCCGCTCCTCGGTCACCATCGACCTGAACCGCGACTGCGGCTCGTACGACGCCATGGCCGGTGTGGACGATCTGATGCTGGGCCTGGGCAGTCTGCGCTTCTCCGTCTACGCGGACGGGTCACGGTTGTGGCGGTCACCGCTGATCGAGGGCGGCGACCCGGCGGTCCCCGTCCATGTGAACCTCACCGGCCACCGGACGGTCCGGCTCGTCGTCGAACCCCGGGGCCCGTTCGACTCGACGTCACTGGGCGACTGGGCGGACTCGAAGTTCCTGTGCCGGTGAACACCTAGTCCGACCTAGTCCGCCGAGTACGCCTCCCCTGGATGCACCCCGGGATACGCCTCGGGGTACGCCTCGAGCACTTCGGCCAGGTCGCCGAGGGCCTCTTCCTGGGTGTAGCCGGAGCCTCGGACGCGCTCGGACTCGTAGCGCTCCGGGCCGAGTGCCGCGAGAGCCGCGGCTGCGGTGCGCCGCGCGTCGGCGCTCTCACGGGTGGGCCGCAGATCCCCGCCGCGCCAGCCGGTGCCCGCGGCCAGCAGTCGCGCCGCCACCGGGTGGGCCCCCAGCTCGGTGAGCAGACGCGCGGCGCTCTCGACGAAACCCGAGGCCACCACGTCGGCGCACCGCGCGTCCATCGCTTGCCGCAGCGCGGCGCTCAGCTTCCGCAGTCCCGGCACGGGACCGGACTCGGCGGCCGTGACCAGGGCGTCCACCCAGTTCAGACCCGCCGAGAACTGGGGCGGCGGGGTGCCCCGGAGGCTCTCCTCGCGCGACTTCTCGCACAGTTCGCGTGCGAGGGCGACCTCCCCGTCGTCCAGGACCACCTGGGCGCGCAGCAGATGGACGAACGCCCGGGAGTCCGTCACCCCGTACCGGTCGGCGGCGACGCTCGCCTCGTCCAGCGTCGCCAGGGCCAGCGAACGCTCGCCGGCGCGGTGGGCGATCTCGGCCAGCCGCGCCATGAGGAACGGCACCTCCGCGTACGCCCCCACCTCGTAGGCGAGCCGCAGCGCCTCCGCGTACTCGCCCTTCGCCTCGTCGAACCGGCTGCGCGCCATGGCCGCCTCACCGGCCGCGCTGCACACCTGGGCGCGCATCCAGCGGTCCCCGACCCGTCGGCTGAGTCCGCGCAGTTCCGCCAGGTCCTCGTCCACTCCCGGCATGCCGCCCGGGGCGTCGACGACCATGTGCGTACGGAACATCAGGGCGACACCGATCTCCCATTCACCGCCGAACTCACGGCAGTTGGCGACCGCCGAGTTCATCGCGGGCCCCACGTCGTCCGGATCGCCCAGGAAGTGCGCGGCCATCGGCCAGACGATCCCCGGCATGCGCGCCGCGTCCGGACCACCTCGCTCGAAGGCGCCCCGCACCCGCCCCACGTACTCCCGCAGCCGCTTGTCGCCCCAGTCGTCCAGCGGAACGACGTCCACCTTCATGAACAGGTGGAGCATGCGCACCCTCATCCGCATGGCGTGCAGCGGGTGCCGCCAGTCACGCTCGGGATGGTCGAGGAAGGCGTCCACCGGATCGACGCCGTCGAGCTCGGAGAGGAGGCCGTCACCGGCAGCGGACACGGCACCGCCGTCCGCCACCGGACGGTCACCGGCCGGCGTGTCGAGCAACGCGCCCAACTTCAGGACGAGTTCCGTCCACGTGATGCCCTCGTACCGGAAGTTGCGCAGCCACCAGAACCAGCCCATGTCGAGGACGAGAGCGCCCGCCTCTTCCTCGTCGTGGGCGGCGAGCGCGCGCCGGAGAGCGGCCCGGATGTTGTCGAGCTCGGTCTCCAGACGCCGGATCCAGGGGAGTTGGCCGGCCGAGCGCAGCTGGGGCTCGGCCTCCGCGGCCAGGGCGCGCACCCACGCACGGTGGCGCCGCTCGGCGGTGGCACGCAGTTCCGGAACCTCGGCGGCGCGCTCGGTGGCGTACTCGTGGATGGTCTCCAGCATGCGGTAGCGCATCCCGCCGCCCGTATCGCCGCCATCGCCCCCGGCGTCCGGGCGCCCGTCGCCCTGCCCGCCGTGGTCACCGGGTCCGTACGGATGGCCGTCGGCGCCCGCGGGGTCCGGGGTGGCGACGAGGAGGGACTTGTCGACGAGCGCCCCGATGAGGTCGGCGGCGGGGCCGGTGCAGACGGCCTCCGCGGCGGCCAGGTCCCAGCCGCCCGCGAACACGGAGGCCTCCCGCAGCACGGTCCGCTCCCGTTCGTCGAGCAGATCCCAGGACCAGTCGACGACGGCGCGCAGGGTCTGCTGGCGGGGCAGCACCGTACGGCTGCCGGAGGTGAGCAGCCGGAAGCGGTCGTCGAGCCGGTCGGCGATCTGCCGCGGGGTGAGCAGCCGCAGGCGGGCCGCGGCCAGTTCGATGGCCAGGGGCAGGCCGTCGAGCCGTCGGCAGATCTCGTCCACGGCGGCGGAGTCGTGGAGGGCGGTGGCGGCTTCGGAGCGCACCACGGAGGCCCGCTCCATGAACAGGCGGCGCGCGGGATCGGGCGGGAGCGGCTCGACCGGGCGCACCAACTCGCCGGGGATTCCCAGGGGTTCGCGGCTGGTGGCGAGGATCGTGAGCCCTGGGCAGCGGGTCAGCAGCGTCTCGGCGAGTTCGGCCGCCGCGTCGATCACGTGCTCGCAGTTGTCGAGGATCAGGAGCTGGCTGCGCGGGGCGCAGTACTCGACGAGCAGGGCGACCGGGTCGTCCTGCGCGACCGCCATCTCGTTGGTGATCAGCGCTGTTTCGCGCAGGCCGAGGGCGCTGACCACGGCGCCCGGGACCGCCTCGGGCCGGTCGAGCGGGGCCAGTTCGGCCAGCCACGCCTGCGAGAGCCCGGCGGCGGCTTCCTCGGCGAGGCGGGTCTTGCCCGAACCGCCCGGTCCGGTCAGCGTGACCAGTCGTGCCCTCCGCACATCCGAACGGATGGCCCCGACCTCGCTTTCCCGCCCGACGAACGAGTTCAGGCGAGGACGGATGTTCCCGGTCCGCTGGGCACGGGAGGGGTCCGTGGAACGCGGTCCGGCGTCCGGTGCGGCACCGTCCATGGCTGGTCCGGGTTCCCGCGCTCCGCGGGCGTCCGGCGGGTCGAGCAGTGCGGCGTGCAGGTCCCGGAGCTCCGGCCCGGGGTCGGCGCCCAGACCGTCCATCAGCGCTCGGCGCACGTCCTCGTAGGCGGCCAGCGCGTCGGCACCCCGGCCGGTCTCGCGCAGGGCGCGGATGAGCAGGACGTGCAGCGCCTCGTCGTACGGGTGGGCCGTCGTCAGCCCCTTCAGCTCCGGTACGACGTCGGCGGCGCGGCCGAGCCGCAGGTCCGCCTCGACGCGGCTGCGCGTCGCCTCCAGGCGCAGGGCCTCCGGGCGGGTCGCCGCGGTGCGGTCGGGGAGGTCCGCGAGGGCGGGGCCGCGCCACAAGGCGAGGGCTTCGCCCAGTCGGGCGGCGGCGGTACGGGCGTCGCCCGTGTCGAGCGCGGACCTGCCCTCCGTGACGAGCCGCTCGAACACGAACAGGTCCACGTCGTCGCGGGCGGCGCGGAGGCGGTAGCCGCCGGTCTCGGAGGTGACCGCGTCCTTTCCGATGGCACGGCGGAGGCGGCCCACCAGTGCCTGCAGGGCTGCGGGGGCGTCCTGGGGCGGGTCGTCCGCCCATACCTCGTCGATGAGGGTGTCCGGGGAGAGCGTCCGGGCGGGGTGGCAGGCCAGGGCTGTGAGCAGCGCGCGTACCCGGGGGCCGCCCACCGCGACGAGCGTCCCCCGGTCGTCCTCCGCCTGGGCAACCCCCAGAATCCCGTACCGCACGCCCCCATTCTCACCGCCCCGCCTGCCCGGGGTCACCGTGTCACCCCGCCCGAGCCGCCGAAGCCCCCTTCTTCCCTGCGTCCCCGCCCCACCAAAACCTTCTTTCGCCCCCTCCGCCCCTACCCAACCCGTACCTGGGGCTCCGCCCCACACCCCGCTCCTCAAACCGGAGGGGCTGGATGTTGCCCCTGCACCCGAAAGGCGACCCGGAGGGAAGCGACCCCTCGGGGCTCCGCCCCACACCCCGCTCCTCAAACGCCGGAGGGGCTGAGATTCACGCATCGAAGGGGCCGTGCCGGTACATCGATGCCCGTCGCCACCGACGGCCACGCCTCATCCAACGGCGACGGGCTGATGCACCGGCACGGCCCCGACCCACAACGCACCCGGCACCGACACCCGCAAACGCCAGCGCAAGCGAACCCGCACCCCCGAACGCCGGCGCAGCGAACCGGCACGCACGTTCAGCCCCGCTGGGCTCCCGCCCCGAGTGCTCGTCCCTGCGGAACTATCCCCGCGGGAACGGCGCGTTGGCGGGCCGGTGTGCCCGTCCAGCACGTTCCGCGCCGGGCCAGCAGTCGCCGCAGCCACAGTTCGAGCGAGACGAGATCGGCCAGCCCGTCGAGGGGCAGCGGCGCCCCCTCCGCGGCCGAGCGCAGCGCCTTGCGGACGACGCGGGCCTCGACCAGCCCGGCCTGCGCGAGCAACGGCGTGTCGAACAGGGAGATCAGGGAATCCGCCGCCACCCGCACCCCCGTACGGGCCGCCGCCGTGGAGGACGCGTGAGACGGATCCCCCCACCCGGGGGGCAGATCGGCCACTCCGGCCCCCTCCAGCACCGTACGCAGGATCGCCGCCCGCGCTCCCGGCTGCACCCGCAGCGCCTCCGGCAGTTCACGGCACGCCCGGACGACCTGGTTGTCCAGGAACGGCGTGTGCAGCCGCTGGAAGCGGATCTCGGCGGCCTGCTCCAGGACGCGGACGTCGGCCGCGTGGCGGGCCAGCGCGGCCCGGGCGCGGAAATCCCCCGGCCGCTGTCCGGGACCGATGTTCGGCCGCCCCCCGCCGCCCTGGAGGCGAACCGATACTTCAGCCAGTGCCTCCCCGGTCAGCCAGCGCGCCGCCGGCCCGGGTCTCGCCCAGCTGAGCGCGGCGAGCGACGCGCCCACCGCGCCTCCGGGTTCCTCGAAGCGCCGGTGCAGCAACTGCTCGGCGAGGACGTCGACCCCGGTGCGGTACGGGGTGCGGGCGAGCTTGCGCGCCGCGCCGTACACGCGCGCGGGGACCATCACCGAACCGTCGGCCTTCGTCAGCGCGGCGACGGGTCGCACCAGATGACGT
Organism: Streptomyces sp. NBC_00386; assembly: GCF_036063235.1. Taxonomy (NCBI): domain Bacteria; kingdom Bacillati; phylum Actinomycetota; class Actinomycetes; order Kitasatosporales; family Streptomycetaceae; genus Streptomyces; species Streptomyces sp. NBC_00386. Next base: position 5,062,678 of record NZ_CP107950.1, on the reverse strand, counting down.
CGTTTGCGGTCCATGAGCAGGTCGGCGAGCCGGGCCGGATGGGCGTCGAGCACCTGCCGCGCGCCGTAGCCCGTGAAGTGGTCCGCGCTGCCGGAGGCGAGCCGCGCGCGGTGGCGTGCCGCGGTCACCAGGGAGGGGCCCGGCTCGTCGGTCAGCGGTCCCTCCAAGTCGGCGTAGGGAAGCGCCTCTTCGCCCCCGGCGACGACCACGTGGTGCAGCCGGGGGTTCGCGGCCAGCGTCCCGGCCCGCTCCAGCTCGGCCTCGCGCCCTCGTACGGCGAGGTCGTTGAAGGTGACGGCCAGGAGCCGTTCCCCGGCACCGGTGCCGTGTCCGAGGACCGTGCCGGGCGCCCCGGGAAGGCCGGCGGCGAGCAGCGCGAGGGTTCCCGAGGCGGGCCCTCCGGAGAGGTCGGCCCCGATGCCCGGTACCGGCGTCCCGCGCGCGGCGCGCCGCTCGGCGGGCCCCATGCCGGGCACGGGCCCGGGGTCCACGTCGGCGCCGGGCACATGGCGGGGAGCGGAGAGGCGGGCGCGGACGGCTTCCACGAGGGCGTCCCGTACGGCGTCCACGGCGATCGCGGGATCGGCGATGGGCGCGGCGACGGCGAGGGAGGCGACGGGTTCGTACCCGGCGATCTCGCGTGCTCCGGCCCGCAGGATGAGCGTGTGTCCCGGCGGGATGCGGCGCACGCCTTCGTACGGGGTGGAGTCGTGCACCGCGGCCGGTACGTCGGGGGCGGCGAGCATCGCGGCCAGGTGTCCGAAGTCGAGGTTGGCCTCGATGAGGTCGGCGAGCGGGAGCGCGGCGGTGGCGTAGGCCGTGCCGCCGGCCCAGGGGGTGTAGAACACGGGCCGGGCGCCGGCGAGATCGCCGCAGACGGTCACGCGGCGGCCGACCTGGACGACCGCGGTGTAGCTGCCGGACCAGTTGGTGAGGTGGCGCAGTGCTCCGCCGCGCGCGGCGAACAGTCCGACCCTCAGCTCGTCGTCGGTCGCCCCGCAGGTGCCGAGGACGGCGATGCGGTTCGCCGCGTCGGCCTTGACGACGCGCACCTCGTCGGGGCGCCAGTCGCCGACGGCCCACAGCGGATCCGGGTCGCCCCAGAGGAGTTGGGAACCGACGGGGTGCACGGTCTCGCCGTCGTTGCCCGTGGCGCCCGCCGAGCCGATCGCGGACGCTCTGGCGACGGTGCTGCTCCACCCCACCAACCATCGCATCGCCGCCTCCACAGGCTGTGGACAACCAGTGCACCGTACGAACTCGGCACCATGCTGCCACGAAGGAGGCGTACGGGAGGGCCCCTGCGGCGGCTTGCACTCCCCGAAGTGCGCCCCCACCCGAACGTCCGCGCCGTCACGCAGGGGCGCGCTACCGGCAAATACCCTTCATACAACGCCTGTTGAGGTCATCGACAGTCGCCACCCCGCACCGGAGGAAAACCCGCTCCGGATCGCCACGGGACCGCCACCGGACGACCCCGGCCGACGGCCGCGGCCACGACCCGGCCGACGAGGCACTACCGTCCGGGAGTCGCCCGGACCCCACCCCCGACGGGTCGACGTGAATGCGCCCCCGATACGCTCCCTCAGGACGCCCTTCGCGCCCTCAACTCACGTGGTGGGAGCCCTGATTGCCCTCAGGAGAGGTCATCGGTTTTCGGCCAAATCGGTGAGAGGCGGACGGACGCGGACACGCTCCGTACAGGCCTTGCGCACCGGTTCGGCAACGCACAGTCCGGGAGGCGGAGTTCGCCCCCCGGACCGGTCCGCCGCCCGCGGGGATGTAGGCGGCGGTGTCCCCCAGCCCACTGGATCCAGTACAGCGGGCCGACCCACGCATGTTCCATGGAAGCGCTCCCCACCGTGGCCGGAGAAGAGCGCACGGACGGGCGCACAGCCACACAACAGGAGCACGCCGCGACAGTCCGTACAGTCGTACGGACCACAATCCCGCCAACCGGACGTACGCCCCTTAACGCTGGGGATCGGGCGAACTACGCTGGGTTTACGAATGCCGCGTGGTTATGCCATTGCGGCAGCCGTCTGTGTCGAGGGGTGGCGCATGTCCAGGGAGCAACGCGGGCCGAACGAAAAACTCGGCGCCGTTCTCGCCCTCGCGGGAATCAGCAACGCAGGACTCGCGCGTCGCGTCAACGATCTTGGCGCTCAACGCGGGTTGACTCTTCGCTACGACAAGACGTCGGTGGCGCGCTGGGTGTCGAAGGGCATGGTGCCGCAGGGCGCCGCGCCGCACCTCATCGCGGCCGCCATCGGCCAGAAGCTCGGCCGTCCGGTGCCGCTCCACGAGATCGGCCTGGCGGACGCGGATCCCGCGCCGGAGGTGGGCCTCGCCTTCCCCCGTGACGTCGGGCAGGCGGTGCGGTCGGCCACGGAGCTGTACCGCCTCGACCTCGCCGGGCGCCGGGCCGGCGGCGGCATCTGGCAGTCACTGGCCGGCTCCTTCGCCGTGAGCGCCTACGCCACGCCCGCTTCTCGCTGGCTGATAACCCCGGCCGACAGTTCGGTGGCGCGCGAGGTGAGTCCGGGCGACGGCTCCGGAGCGCCGCTGAAAGTCGGCCACAGCGATGTGCTGAAGCTCCGCGAGGCGGCCGAGGACGCCAGGCGCTGGGACTCCAAGTACGGGGGCGGTGACTGGCGTTCGTCCATGGTGCCGGAGTGCCTGCGGGTCGAGGCGGCACCCCTGCTGCTCGGCTCGTACTCCGACGAGGTCGGCAGAGCGCTGTTCGGCGCGTCGGCGGAGCTCACCCGTCTCGCGGGCTGGATGGCCTTCGACACGGGCCAGCAGGAGGCCGCGCAGCGCTACTACATCCAGGCGCTGCGGCTGGCCCGCGCGGCCGCCGACGTGCCCCTCGGGGGCTACGTCCTGGCGTCCATGTCCCTCCAGGCGACGTACCGCGGCTTCGGCGACGAGGGCGTCGACCTCGCCCAGGCCGCCCTGGAACGCAACCGCGGACTCGCCACCGCCCGCACCATGAGCTTCTTCCGGCTCGTCGAGGCACGTGCCCACGCGCGCGCGAGCGACGCCCAGGCGGCCGGCGCGGCGCTGAAGGCGGCCGAGGGCTGGCTGGAACGGGCCCGTGACGGTGACAACGACCCGTCCTGGCTCGGCTTCTACGGGTACGACCGCTTCGCGGCCGACGCCGCCGAGTGCTACCGCGACCTGAAGGCACCGCGCCAGGTACGCCGGTTCACCGAACAGGCGCTGTCGAAGCCGACGGAGGAGTTCGTGCGTTCGCACGGACTGCGCCTGGTGGTGTCGGCGGTCGCCGAACTGGAGTCCGGCAACCTGGACGCGGCGTGCGAGCAGGGCGTGCGGGCGGTGGAGGTCGCGGGGCGCATCTCCTCCGCGCGCACCACCGAGTACGTGAAGGACCTGCTGCACCGGCTGGAGCCCTACGGCGACGAACCGCGCGTGGTGGAGCTGCGGGAGCGGGCCCGTCCTCTGCTGATGGCTCCGGCGTAGGGCCGGTTCCGGAGGGGACGCCCGACGACTCGGGACGGACAGGGCGCCACGGCCCCGCGGCGCGAAGGAAACGCGGGGCTCGGTCCTCGGGTTTGAGGGCATTGTCAGTGGCGCAGTGCACTATCGAGGCCGGGAGGTGGTGCGGATGCGGAGCGCCTACGACTGCGATGTTCTGGTGATCGGCGGGGGGATCGTCGGTCTGTCGACGGCGTATGCCGTCACACGGGCGGCACCGGGCACGCGTGTGACGGTGCTGGAGAAGGAACGGGGACCCGCCCGGCACCAGACCGGGCGCAACAGCGGGGTGATCCACAGCGGGATCTACTACCGCCCCGGCTCCCTGAAGGCGCGGTACGCGGTCCAGGGTGCCGCCGAGATGGTCAAGTTCTGCGCGGAGTACGACATCCCGCACGCCGTCACCGGCAAGCTGATCGTCGCGACGGAGAAGTCGGAGCTCCCCCGCCTGCACGGTCTGGTGCAGCGCGGCCGGGAGAACGGCATCCCGGTCAAGGAACTGGGCCCGACCCAGCTCACCGACTACGAACCCGAGGTCCGTGGCCTCGCCGCCATCCACGTCGGCACCACGGGCATCTGCGACTACGTGGCGGTGGCCCGCCGGCTCGCGGAGGCCTCCGGGGCGGAGATCCGGTACGGGGCGCAGGTCGTGCGCGCCGACCGCCGGCCTCACCTCGGCGTCGCCGTGCGCACGGCCGACGGGACGATCGTCCGCGGCCGCGTGCTGGTCAACTGCGCGGGGCTGCACTGCGACGAGACGGCCCGGCTCACGGGCGACGACCCCGGGATGCGGATCGTCCCCTTCCGTGGCGAGTACTACACGCTGGCGCGGCCGGAGCTGGTGCGGGGCCTGGTGTACCCGGTTCCGGACCCCGCGTTCCCGTTCCTCGGCGTCCATCTCACCCGGGGCATCGACGGCGGTGTCCACATCGGCCCCAACGCGGTTCCCGCGCTCGCCCGTGAGGGATACGGATGGAAGGTGGTCCGGCCACGTGAACTGGGCGGGACCCTGTCCTGGCCGGGTTCCTGGCGGATAGCGCGGCGGCACTGGCGCTACGGAGCCGGGGAGCTGCGCCGCTCGGTGTCGAAGTCGGCGTTCACGGAGGCGGTGCGGAGGCTGCTGCCCGCGGTGACCCCGGAGGATCTGGTCCCAGCCGCCGCCGGTGTCCGCGCCCAGGCGGTCCTGCGGGACGGCACCCTGGTGGACGACTTCCTGATCAAGGAGGGCCCGAGGACCGTGCACGTACTGAACGCGCCGTCCCCGGCGGCCACCGCCTCCCTCCCGATCGGGCGCGAGGTCGCCCGCCGGGCACTGGCGGCGCTGGCGGCGGTCTGAGCGCCCCACCCACCACCGGGACGGACCGCCCCACTGCACGCACCCACCACCGGGACGGACCGCCCCGCGGCACGGCGCCCGTAAAATCGACCCCACTGTGTCTGAATTCCTCGACTCCACCGAAGAGACCCGGCCCGCCTCCGCCGAGGACGGCTCGCCGCGTCACCACCGCGCCAAGGGCGGGCCCCGCTTCCCCGACGGTCCGCAGGCGGATCCCGCCGGCTCGCACTTCGAGCGGCGGATCCGGAGCTTCCAGCCGCGTCGGAGCCGGGTGACCACCGGACAGGCCGACGCGTTGCAGCGGCTGTGGCCCAAGTGGGGTCTGGACATCGACGGACGGCGGACGCTCGACCTCGCGGAGCTGTTCGGGGCGGACCTGCCGGTCGTGCTGGAGATCGGCTTCGGCATGGGCGAGGCCACCGCGCAGATGGCGGCCGAGGACCAGGGGACCGGGATCCTCGCCGTGGACGTGCACACACCGGGGCAGGGCAACCTGCTCAATCTCGCCGAGCGGAACAGCCTGACCAACATCCGCGTCGCCAACGGGGACGCGATCATCCTGCTGCGCGAGATGCTGCCGCCCGCCTCCCTGAACGGCCTGCGCGTCTTTTTCCCCGACCCCTGGCCCAAGAAGCGGCACCACAAGCGGCGGCTGATCCAGCCCGAGTTCCTGGATCTCGCCGCGACCCGCCTCGCGCCGGGCGCGCTCGTGCACTGCGCGACGGACTGGGAGCCGTACGCCGAGCAGATGCTCGAAGTGCTGAGCGCGCACCCCGCCTTCGAGAACACCCGGCCGGACGGCGGTTTCGCGCCCCGCCCCGAGTTCCGGCCGCTGACCCGTTTCGAGGGCCAGGGACTGGACAAGGGTCATGTGGTGAACGACCTCCTCTTCCGGCGCGTACAGCATCGAGACCAGCACACCCCGGGCGACTGACCCGCACACACCCGCAGCGTCCGCCGGGAGAACCCGGGACGCCGGTTACCGTCGCGGGCCACGCCCTCCCTCGTTAGGGTCAATGCCGTGGCCATCCATCCGCCGTACCCGAACCGGCCCGGCGCCCCCGCCGGACCTGCACTGCGACATCCGCACTGGTGGCAGCGTGGTTGGGTGCGGTACGGAGCGCTGATCACGCTGCTCGCGATGTCGGGTCTCGTGATCCTCGCCCTCGTCCGCGAACAGACCGGGACCGAGGGCTTCCTGGTCGGCCTCGGACTGGCCGTGTTCCCCGTGCCGCTGCTCATAGCCGCCTTCCGGTGGCTGGACCGGGTCGAACCGGGCCCCTGGCGCAACCTGTTCTTCTCCTTCGCCTGGGGCGCCTGCGCGGCCGCGCTCATCGCGATCGTCGCCAACAGCTTCGCGACCCGCTGGATAGCCATGACGACCGCGGATCCCTCCGGCGCCGACACGCTCGGCGCGACCGTCATAGCCCCCGTCGTCGAGGAGTCGGCGAAGGCTGCGGCCGTCCTGCTCGTCTTCCTCTTCCGCAGACGGGACTTCACGGGGATCGTCGACGGTGTCGTCATCGCCGGGGTCACCGCCACCGGCTTCGCCTTCACCGAGAACATCCTCTATCTCGGCACCGCGTTCGGCACCGACCAGCTCAGCGGGGAGAGCGGGCTCGCCTCGGTCACCGCGGCGACGTTCTTCGTCCGCGTGGTGATGTCGCCCTTCGCGCATCCGCTGTTCACCGTGCTGACCGGCATCGGCTTCGGCGTCGCGGCGCTGTCCGCGGAACGCCAGCACGCGCGCAGGGTGCTGCTGCCCCTCACCGGACTGCTGCTCGCGATGGGCATGCACGCGATCTGGAACGGCTCGGCGGGTTTCGGCCGGTTCGGGTTCTTCGGTGTGTACGCGGCGTTCATGGTGCCCGTGTTCGGGCTGCTGACCTGGCTGGTCGTCTGGACCCGGCAGCGCGAGCTGCGGACCGTGCGCGCCGAACTGCCCGTGTACACCGCCGCCGGCTGGCTGGGCGCGGCCGAGCCGTGGGTCCTCGGCTCGATGCGGGCGCGGCAGCTCGCGCGCGAGTGGGCCGGCCACCACTTCGGGAAGAGCGCGGAACGCTCGGTGGCGGAGTACGAGGCGTACGCGACCTCGCTGGCGTTCCTGCGCCACCGGGGGCGCCGGGGTCGTGCGGGCGCCGACTTCGTCGTACGGGAGCGCGAGTTGCTCGACGAGCTGTGGCGCCGCCGGGAGATCGCCCGTCCGGCCCTCGCCTACGCGGCCCGCGCCACGGCACCGCTGCCCGCACCGCCGCCCTGGCCGGCCCCCGGGTACGGCTACATCGCCCCGCCGGCCCGGCCCTACGGCCCGCCGGCACAGGCATCCGCGCCGGTCCCGTATCCCGCGTACAACCCGTACCGCTCCTAGGGCCTGTCGCCCGGGACCGGCGTGGATACCACCGCTCCCCCACACCCGCGCCACGGACCGGTGGGGACCCGGGGTCCGCGCGCCCGCGCTACGGCCGTTACACCGACGCCTGCGTCAAGCGCGTCAGTTCCTCGTCCGTCAGCACCAGGTCCGCGACCCCCAGCAGGGCCGGGAGCTGCTCCACGGTGCGGGCGGAGGCGATGGGCGCGGCGACCGTCGGCTGTGCGGCCAGCCAGGCGAGGGCGACCGTCGGGACGGCGACGCCGTGGGCCGCGGCGATCTCGTCGAGGGCGGCGAGGACCAGCGGCCCGCGTTCCGTGTCGAGGTGCTTGGCCGCGCCCGCGGCCCGGGCCGAGTCGACCGTCGTGCCGGGGCGGTACTTGCCGGTGAGGAAACCGGAGGCGAGCGCGAAGTACGGGACGGCGGCCAGACCGGCCCGGGAGGCGACCTCCAGCAGGGAGCCCTCGTAGGTGTCGCGCGAGACGAGGTTGTAGTGCGGCTGGAGCGCGACGTACCGCGCGAGGCCCTCGCGGTCGGAGAACTCCAGGGACTCCCGCAGCCGCTCCGGAGAGATGTTGGAAGCGGCTATGTGCCGCACCTTGCCGGCCGTCACCAGCTCGTCGAGGGCGCCGATGATCTCTTCGACCGGCACGTCCGGCTTGTCGAAGTGCGTGTAGTAGAGGTCGATGTGGTCGGTGCCCAGGCGGCGCAGCGACGCGTCGGCCGCGGCCTTGATGTTGGCACCGGACAGACCCGGGTACGCGGGGTGCTGGCTGACCTTGGTGGCGACCACGATGTCCTCGCGGTTGCCGCGGGTCCTCAGCCACTTGCCGATGATGGTCTCGGACTCGCCGCCCTCGTTGCCCTCGATCCAGGCGGAGTAGGAGTCGGCCGTGTCGAGGAAGTTGCCGCCGGCGGCCGCGTAGGCGTCGAGCACGGCGAAGGACCGGGTCTCGTCGGCCGTCCAGCCGAAGACGTTGCCCCCGAGGGAGAGCGGGAAGACCTCGAGGTCGGACGAACCGAGCTTGCGAAGAGAAGTCATGTACGGGCTCAACACCCGCCCCGGACGGATGTATTCCGCAATCACCGGGCCCGGCGCGCCGTCGTCCGCGCCCGGACGACCGACAGCCCTGACGTCGGGGGGGTTGACGTCAGGGCTGCCGGAGATCGGAAATCAGGGGTTGAGGCCCTTGCTCTGGAGCCACGCCATCGGGTCGATGCCGGTGGCGGCGCCGCCGGGGTGCACTTCGAGGTGCAGGTGCGGTCCGGTGACATTGCCCGTCGCGCCCACTCGCCCGATGACATCACCCGTGGCGACCTTCTGGCCCACGCTGACGCTGATGGACGACTGGTGGCAGAACCAGAGCTCCGTACCGTCGTCGAGGGTGAGGATCGTGCGGTAGCCGTACGATCCGGCCCAGCCGGCCTCGGTGATGGTGCCGCTGTGGATCGCCTTGATGAGCGTGCCGGTGGGCGCCGCGAAGTCGAGTCCGGTGTGGTAGCCGGAGGACCACATGGAGCCGGCCTCGCCGAAGGTCGAGGTCAGCGTGTACGAGGACGTCGGCAGCGAGTAGCTCTTGGCGAGCTCGGCGAGGCGCTCCTGCTCGGCCTTCGCCTTGGCCGCCTCCTCCGCCTTCTCCTTCGCGGCGTCGGCCTTGGCCTCGGCTTCGTCCTGCTGCTTGGCGGCGAGCTCGACGGCCTTCTTCGCGGCGGCCGTCTGGGCGGCCTGCTGCGTGGCGGTGTCGGCCTGGTTCTGCTGCGACTGGGCCTGCTGCATGATGCGGTCGCGCAGCGCCTCACCGGCGTCGGTGGTGCCCTGGGCCGCGTCGGCGGTGGTCAGACCGGCGTTGGTGAGCGGGGTCGTGGAGCCCTTGGGAGTGCTGGATCCGCCGTCCGAGATCAGGGCCTTCGCCGAATCGGTGACCGACGACAGGTCGGGCAGCGAGATCGAGACGGGCGGCTTGCCCGGAGCGGCGCTGGCGATACCACCCGCACCGACGGCGGCTATGACGCCGACGCCGAGAACCGTGGAGCTGCGGGCGAGTCCTCCGCCGCGCTGCTTGCCCGTGCGGTGCCGGCCGCGGACGGGAGCGACGGAATCCGCGGTGGGATTCCACTCCTCCCAGGGTCCCTCGTCCTTGCCGTAGCCGAAGGTGTGTGTTTCGTTCGGCGTGAACGAGGTTGGCTGAGCGGGCCGGTTGGACGCCACGTGGGCGCACTCCTTTCCTTCCTTGCCGCCTACCGGGTTAGCTGACGGGTTCGGAGCAGGAAGGTCTCCTACGCGCGTACGGCCACCGTGCTTCCACGGCGGAATACGCTCGATTCACCCCACGAGTTGGTTCCCCGGTTCCCTTGCGGGATTCGGCGCGTGCGCACGGAGCCACCTCTTGTGACGGCTGTAACGACCGCGCTGCGTTATCGAACGTTAATAGACCCAGGCACCGAATTCCAAGCTGTTCCGACTGATCATTAACGGCTCTTGGCCAGGACTTTGGGGTCATGAGCGATGAAAAACGGGCGAGTTGACCTCATGGTGTCGACACGGGTTTCCCTGACGGTAAGTCAGGTGCTACGCGGAGGGACACCGTCCGGTCACAGCTCGTGACCGGGGCCGGAAAAGCCGTCGCCCAGGGGGTGAAAGACCTCCCGTACAACGCGCGGCTCCCCTCGGCGAGCACCCGTCACGGGCGCCGGACGGCGAGCAGCGCCATGTCGTCCGTCAGCGCGCCGCCCGTGTGCAGGCGGGCCGCCTCGAAGAGGGCGGTCAGCAGCGCGTCGGGGCCGGGAAGGACCCGTCCGGCCAGCCAGGCGGCCGGATCGAAGAACTCCCCCCGCGCGTCGCGGGCCTCGGACAGTCCGTCGGTGTGCAGCAGCAGCGTCGTCCCGCGCGGAAATCCCTCCCGCACCGTCGGGGCGGGCAGGCTTCCCAGTTCGCTCATCCCGAGGGGCAGCGCGAAGGACTCGGCGGTGAGGGTGAGGAGCGTGCCGTCGGGACGCAGCAGCAGGGGCGGCGGGTGGCCGCGGTTGACGACGCGTACGACGTCCTCGCCGTGCGGGATCTCGGCGAGGACCGCGGTCGTGAACCCCTCGGCCGCGTCGACGCTGTCGCGCCGGGTGCCCGCGCGCGTCAGCGCCCGCTCCAGGCGCTCCGCGACGCCCTCCAGGGTCGCCTCCTGCTCGGCCGCCTCCCGGAACGCCCCGACCACCGTCGCCACGGTGGCCACCGCGGTCATCCCCTTCCCCCGTACGTCCCCGACGACCAGCCGTACACCGTGCGGGGAGTCCTGCACGGCGTACAGGTCACCGCCGATGAACGCGTCCTCCTGCGCCGCCTCGTACCGGGCCGCGACCTCCAGTCCGGCGATCCGCGCCTCGGGCTCGGGCAGCACGGCACGCTGTGCGAACTCGGCGATCTCCCGGACGGAGGCGAGCCGTTCGTCGCCGCGCCGGACGACTGTGTTGATGAGGACGGCGAGGACCGCGGCCATCGCCACGGTGACCACCTCGGTGACCGCGTCGACCTGAAGGACGATGCCGAGGACAAGGTGGGTGATGAGCACGGCGCCGACGGCGAGGACACCGGCGAGGACGGTTCCGCGCAGCGAATGGAGGGGTGCGGCGACCAGGGGCGCGGCCGCGAACAGGGGGGTCGCGGTGAATTCCGACGGGGTGAGGTAGTCGTAGACGACCCCGGCGGCGACGAACAGCACGGGCAGGATCCGGACGAAGGCGCGTGCGTACACGATCCCGCGCGGCTCCGCTCCCGCCGCCGGACCGGGCGGCGGGACGCTCCCGGACCCGCGGACACCGCGGGACAGCCGGTCCGCCCGGTCACGGGGCTGTCCGGTCCGCCACTCACCTGCCGGCTGCCCCGCCACCCGTCCAGAAGACCCGGTACGGGGGCGGCGGGCGACCGGTGTGGCCCGACCGGGGGAGGACACCGCCTGCCGGAGCGAACCGGGGCCGGCCCGGAGAACCGCGCGAACCGGGACCGGCGCCGGAGAACCACGGCCGGAAGAAGGCGAAAGCAGCCGAGAGGCGGCGGAGGAAGCCGGAAGAAAGCCGGAAAGGAGCCCGGAGCGGCCGGCGGAAGCTGTGGAGGCAAACACCAAGGGCCGGAACTCGTAAATCCGAGTTCCGGCCCTTGGCCTTGAGTAGCGGGGACAGGATTTGAACCTGCGACCTCTGGGTTATGAGCCCAGCGAGCTACCGAGCTGCTCCACCCCGCGTCGTTGAAACCAGTGTACGCCATCCGCGGGACCCGAAGCACACCCGTTTAAACGCACCCCTCCAGCGGCGTCGGCACCCTGCTTCTCCCCGGCTTCTACCCGGCCGCCAGATGCCGGTTGGGGGCCTTGGCGCGGTCCGCGTACTCGGGCAGGACGGCGACCTGGGCGCCCGCGGCGGCGAGGAGCCCGTTCCCGTCGGCGTCCCTGACGAACGTGTCGGGCTCACGCCAGGCGGTGACGACCCGTCGCACACCGGCGTCCAGGATGAGCCGGGCGCACGGCGCGGGCCGGGAGGCGCGGTGGGCGCACGGCTCCAGGCTGCTGTAGACGGTGGCGGCGGCCAGCCGGGGATCGGCCGGGTCGATCTTGGCGAGGGCGGCCTCCTCGGCGTGCACGACGGGATCGCCGCCCTCGCGGGAGTGGCCCCGGGCCAGCTCGGTCCCGTCGGCCGCGACCACGACGGCGCCCACGCTGAACGCGGTCTTCGAGGGCGGGCACAGCTCCGCCAGCTCACAGGCGAGCTCCAGCCACCGCCGGTCCGCGGCGGAGGCGAGCGGGCCGGTGCCGGGCGCGGTGGGGACGTAGCGGATGAGCACGACGTCGCCGACGGGCCGCGTCTCCACCAGCCGCATCCGGCCCAGGGGGTACTCCCCGGTCCCGAACAGCCGCGGCGCGTCCGGCTGCCCGACGAAGAGGGGGGCGACGGCGAGCTGGAGCTCGTCGGCGAGCTCCTCGCGCACGAGCTGGGTGTGGACCTTGCCGCCCCCTTCGACCATGAGGCGGCGCACCCCCCGTACGTCGTGAAGGTGTTCCAGGAGCACACGCCAGTCGAGTGCGGGTCCGGTCGGGACGACGTCCACGCCGACGATTCCCTTCAGCAGGGCGGACGCCCGCAGCGCGCCCTCGTCCGTCGTGTAGACGATCTTCTCGCCGCCCGTGTGCCAGAACTGGGCCCCCGGGTCGAGCTCACCGGAACCGCTGACGGTGACCTTCAGGGGGTATTCGGGGCGGCCGCCGGCGACACGGGCCGCACGCCGTTCGGCGGAGTTGACCAGGAGCCGCGGATTGTCCGTGCGCAGGGTGCCGGCGCCCACCAGGATCGCGTCGCTGGACGCCCGCACCTCGTCGACCCGGTCGAAGTCGGCCGGGCCCGAGAGCAGCAGCCGCTCGGGGCCGGTGTCGTCCAGGAAGCCGTCGAGGGAGACGGCGGCGGACAGCAGGACGTAGGGACGGGGCATCGGGACGCTTCCTCCGGTCGCACGCGCGCGGTGAGTTTCGAGCGCAGTGGTTCAAGTTTTAAACAATACCTAGACTGGTCTCATGACGACCCGCTGGCTGACCGCCGCCGAACAGCACGCCTGGCGCTCGTACCTCTCCGCGAGCTCCCTCCTGGAGGACGCCATCGACCGCCGGCTCCAGGCGGAGGCGGGGATGCCCCACCTTTACTACTCCATCCTGGCCAAGTTGTCCGAGGCGCCGGAGCGGAGGCTGCGGATGACCGACCTCGCCGAGGCCCAGAAGATCACCCGCAGCCGTCTGACGTACGCCGTGACCCGGCTGGAGAAGGACGGCACCGTACGCCGGGAGGGCTGCCCCACCGACAAGCGCGGGCACATGGCCATCCTCACCGACGAGGGCATGGCCCTCCTGGAGCGGGTCGCGCCGGGGCACGTCGAGACGGTGCGGACGGCGATCTTCGACCATCTGACCCCCGAGCAGGTGCGGCAGCTGGACGAGATCTGCGGAACCATCACCCGGGCGATCCAGGGCGGGAATTCCGGGGCGCCCGGGGAGGATCTGCCCTGGCGGCGGCGTTCCTGCTCCTCGTGAGGCGCCCGGGGGGCGTGAACCCCCATTGCTTGAAGTTTGAAGCAGATGTAGTGTCTCGTTCCGTGGCTGTGCTTCAAATCTGAAGCACAACCCCGTACGAACCCGCCGGACGGAGAGACCCCATGCGCGACCACCCCACCGCCACCGTGCGCACCCGCGTCCGCGTACCCCTGCGCTTCGGCGACGGCTACTCCGTCGACGCCCAGCTCGTGACCTTCCACGGCCTCGACGACGGCAAGGAGCACCTGGCCGTCGTCCTCGGCGAGCCCGGCCCGGACCCGCTGGTGCGACTTCACTCCGAGTGCCTGACCGGCGATGTGTTCGGCTCGGCCCGCTGCGACTGCGGACCCCAGCTGCGCGAGGCGGTGGAGCAGATCGCGGACCGCGGCGGCGTCCTGCTGTACCTGCGCCAGGAGGGCCGCGGCATCGGCCTCTACAACAAGCTCGACGCGTACGCCCTCCAGGACCAGGGCCTGGACACCTACGCCGCCAACGCGGCCCTCGGTCTGCCCGAGGACGACCGCGACTACACAGCGGCCGCCCAGATGCTCCGGGCCCTCGGCATCGACTCCCTGGACCTGCTCTCCAACAACCCGGACAAGGCCGAACAGCTCCGCGAGCTCGGCATCACGGTCTCCCACCGTGTCCCCACGGGCGTCTTCACCACCGCCCACAACGTCCGCTACCTGCGCGCCAAGGTCCTCCAGACCCAGCACACGCTGCCGCTGCAGGAACTCACGGAGCGCACGGAACTCACGGGACTCACGGGACTCACGGCCGGCTGACAGCCCTCGAACGAAACAAGCCCCCGGCTCAGATCGCTCTGAACCGGGGGCTCTTCCGTAGACCCTGTGGGACTCGAACCCACAACCAATGGATTAAAAGTCCACTGCTCTGCCAATTGAGCTAAGGGTCCCCGCACCGGGAAAACACCGACACGGCGCACCGGCTCGCGCCGATGCATCCCCGAGCATAGCGGGACGTGGCCGGGACTCCGATCGGGTATCGGTGCCCCGGCCACGCCGAAGGCCCACAAGGTCAGGGATCGACCGGTTCGGGTGCACCCCTGCGGGCGGCCTCACGGGCGATCGTGCGCCGGTGCTCGGGGTTGAGGAACCAGTGACGGGCCGAGGCCAGCCACCAGGCCGCGGCGAAGCCGAGGACGGCCAGGACGGCGATCGGGGCGTAGTTGAACGTCTCCCAGGTGATCGGGGAGACCTGGGGCAGCATGAACAGGACCGTGATGACGGCCACCCAGCCGACCGCGATCACCCCCACGGGCCGGGACCAGCGGCCCAGGTGCCAGGGCCCGCGCTCGAAGGCGTCCCCCTTGCGCACCCGCAGCAGCGTCGGGATGACGTACGCGACATAGAGGCCGATCACCGCGATCGACGTCACGGCGGCGTAGGCCGCGTAGTTGATGAGGTACGGCAGGCCGAGCACCAGAGCGCCCAGCGCGGCCAGCCAGACCGCCGCCACGGGGGTCCGGGTGCGCGGATGCACCGTGTGCCACACCGAGGAGAACGGCAGGGCTCCGTCGCGCGAAAAGGCGTAGATCATGCGGCTGTTGGCGGTCACGGACGCCATGCCGCAGAACAGCTGCGCGCCGATCACGACGAGCAGCAGGAGCTTCCCGGAGGTCGCGCCGAGCGCGTCCAGCAGGATCTGCGCCGGGGGCGCGCCCGTCGCCGAGCCCAGCTCCTTGTCGTACGACTGGATGGCGAAGGTGAAGCCGAGCAGCAGGACGAACCCGGCGATCCACGAGGTCCAGATGGACCGCACGATGCCCTTCGGGCCGGCCGTGGAGGCGTCGTGGGTCTCCTCCGTCATGTGGGCGGAGGCGTCGTACCCGGTGAACGTGTACTGGGCCATGAGGAGTCCGACGAGGACGACGTAGACCCCGCTGCCCCAGCCCGTGTTGTTCACGAACTTCGTGAACACGAAGCCGGCCGACTGGTGGTGGTCCGGCACGAAGGTCAGCGCGCCGACGATGACGGCGACGCCGATGACATGCCACCACACGCTGATGCTGTTGAGGAGGGCGACGATCCCCACGCCGAAGGTGTTGAGGAGGCCGTGCAGGACCAGGATCCCGGCGAACAGCAGGACCGTGCGGCCCGGCGTCACCTCGAAGTCGAACTGGAGGTTCAGATAGGCGCCGAGGAAGGACGCGGCGCCGAAGTCGATGCCCGCGGTCACGGCGACCTGGCCGAGGACGTTGAACCAGCCGGTGAACCACGCCCAGGCGGCGGCGCTGCGCTCCGGGGCGAGCCGGTGCGCCCAGAAGTACAGCCCTGCGGAGGTCGGATAGGCCGAACAGATCTCGGCCATCGCGAGCCCGACGAACAGCGTCATCAGTCCGACCGCGACCCAGCCCCAGGTGATCACGGCGGGACCGCCGGTGTTCATGCCGAACAGATACAGCGTCAGGCAGCCCGACAGGACCGAGATGATCGTGAAGGACACCGCGTAGTTGGAGAACGCCGACATGCGGCGGGCGAGTACCTGTGTGTAGCCGAGCTGGGCCAGCCGCTCTTCGTCCGACAGCCCAGTGGCTCTGGCGTCATCTGTCATGCCCCCAGCGATTCCCTCGCCGGGGGCATGACATGCGCTGCGGGGGAGAGCAAACTGGCTAGAAAAGGCCCTTGCAGCTCTGCCAGCCGCCGGCGATCTTCACCCGGGAGCCGAACGAGCCCGTTCCCGTGCCGGCGCTGCGGTAGACGTTCCCCGAGGTGTCGCGCTCGACCAGGTCGTTCTTGCCGTCGCCGGTGATGTCGCCGACCCCGACGATCGCGTTGTACGACGCGCCCCAGGCGGAGAACACCTTCACCCGGTCCTTCAACAGCCCTGTCCCGGTGCCGTTGTAGCGGTAGAGCGTTCCCGCCCTGTCCCGCGCGAGCACGTCCCCGATCCCGTCACCGTTCAGGTCCCCGGCACCGACGATCTTCGTGTAGCCCGTCCACGCCGTACGGATCTTCCTGCCCGCGGCGAGCGTTCCGTCGCTCTTCGCGGCGAACAGGTAGAGGTCGCCGGTCGAGGCCTTCCGCGCGAGCAGATCCGGCCGCCGGTCACCGGTCAGGTCGCCGGGCGAGATCAGGACGTCGTACGCGTTCCAGCCGGTGCCGAGCGCCTTGTACGAGGTCGAGGGGGTCGGCGCCGTGCCGCACGCGGGCTTGTAGCCGCGCAGGGACCCGTCGCTCATCCGCACCAGGACGTCGTTGCAGCGGTCGCCGTTCAGATCGCCGAACGGCACCGCGACCGCCTTGGCCGACCAGCCGTTGCCGGTGACCTTTCCGGCGAACGCGCCCTTCCCGTCGCCCTGCTGGAAGGTCAGCCCGCCCGAGGAGTTGAGGGTGAGCAGGTCACCGGTGCCGTCCGGGTCCCCCTCGGCCCCCACGTGGTCGTGCCGCACCGGGCTGCCGCCCTTCAGCCGGACCGTGCCGCGCACCTGGAGCGGACCGCCGACACCGTCCGCGGGCGTGACGGTCACGGTCCAGTCGTAGGAGCCGTCCGGCGCGAAGGTGTCGCCGGGGAAAGCGGGAACGCGTTTCCCCGGCTCGCCCCCGGAAACGACGATGTGGCCCCCACCCGGTCCGGGTGGGGGCCACATCACTTCACCGAGCTAGCCGGCGTCAGCCGTTGCGCTTCCAGCGCGGCTTCTCGTCACGGCGGAACGAACCGGGAGCGGTGCCGGTGCCGGTCGTGCGGTGGTCGTCACGACGGCCGGTCGGGCGGTCGTGGCCGGAGCGGAAGCCGCCGCCCGCGGGACGGTCGCCCTGGCGGTCACGGTTGAAGGGACGGTCGCTGCCACGGTGGCCGCCACGGTCGTCGCGGTTGAAGCCGCCACCACTGCGGTTGTCGCGGTTGAAGCCGCCACCACTGCGGTTGTCGTCACGACGGAACCCACCACGGTCGCCGCCACGGTCGTCGCGGTTGAAGCCGCCACCACGGTTGTCGTCACGACGCTCGAAAGAACGGCCGCCACGGTCGTCGCGGTTGAAGCCGCCACCACTGCGGTTGTCACGGTTGAAGCCGCCACCACGGTTGTCGTCACGACGCTCGAAAGAACGGCCGCCACGGTCGTCGCGGTTGAAGCCGCCACCACTGCGGTTGTCGCGGTTGAAGCCGCCACCACTGCGGTTGTCGTCACGACGGAACCCACCACGGTCGCCGCCGCGGTCGTCGCGGTTGAAGCCGCCACCACGGTTGTCGTCACGACGGAAGCCACCACGGTCGTTGTCACGACGCTCGTAGTTGCCCCGCTCGTCACGGCGCTGACGCGGCTCGTAGGCGGGACGCTCGGCCGGCTCGGCGGCGACGGCCTCGGCGGCCGGAGCCTCGACGACGGCCTGCTCGGCCGCGGCCTCGGCAGCGGCGGCGACGGCCACCTCCGGGTCCTCGCCCCGCTCACGCGCGGCACGGGCGACCAGACGGTCGGCCTCGCCGCGCAGCTCGACGGCACGGCGCTGCGCGCGCTCCAGCTCCTTGGTGAGCTGCGTGACCTCACGCTCGGCCTGCTGGGCGGCGTCGCCCGCGGACTGGGCCTGGACCTCGGTCATCGAGCGGGCGCCGGTGATCTCGGCGACCTCGGGCTCGAAGGCCGTACCGGAGTTGATGATGTGACGCGCGGCGTCGACGCCCGCGTCCTCCATCAGCCGGAAGATCTGGCGGCGCTGGTGCGGCAGCGACAGCGACACGACGGTGCCGGAGCGGCCCGCGCGAGCGGTACGGCCGGAGCGGTGCAGGTAGTCCTTGTGGTCGCCGGCCGGGTCCACGTTCAGGACCAGGTCGATGCCGTCGACGTGGATACCGCGGGCGGCGACGTCGGTGGCGACGAGCGCGTTGACGTAACCGTCCTTGAAGTCGGCCAGCGTCCGCGTACGGGCACCCTGCGTCATGCCGCCGTGCAGCGCGTCGGCCTTCACACCGGCGTCGCGGAGCTGCTCCGCGATGCGGTCGGCGCCGAGCTGGGTGCGGACGAAGATGATCGTGCGGCCCTTGCGGGAGGCGATCGCGGCGGTGACCGGCGCCTTGTCCTTGGGCTTCACGATGAGGATGTGGTGCGACATGGTCGTGACGTTGCCCTGGGCGCTGTCGACCTCGTGCGTCACCGGGTTGGTCAGGTAGCGCTTGACCAGCGTGGAGATCTCGTTCTCCATCGTGGCGGAGAACAGCATGCGCTGGCCGCCGGCCGGGATCTGGTCGAGCAGCTCGGTGACCTCGGGCAGGAAGCCCAGGTCCGACATCTGGTCGGCCTCGTCGAGGACGGCGATCTGGGTGTTCTCCAGCGAGCAGGCGCCGCGGTTGATGATGTCGCGCAGACGGCCCGGGGTGGCGACGAGGACGTCGACGCCGCGCTCCAGGGCGTAGATCTGGTTGCCCATCGACGTACCGCCGCAGACGACCTTCATCTTCAGGCCGAGGACGTCGCCGTAGGGCTGCAGCGCGTCGGCGACCTGCATGGCCAGCTCACGGGTCGGCGTGAGGATGACGGCGCGCGGCTTCTTCTTCTCGGTGTGGCCGCCGGCGAGCTGCGCCAGGGTCGGCAGACCGAAGGAGAGGGTCTTGCCGGAGCCGGTGCGGCCGCGGCCGAGGATGTCCTTGCCGGCCAGGGCGTCCGGGATGGTCGCGGCCTGGATCGGGAAGGGGCTGGTCACGCCGTTCTGCGCGAGCTTGCGGACGACGCCCTCGGGAAGACCGAGGTCGGAGAACGTGAGCTCGGGGGCGGACTCGACGGCCTCGACGGTCTCGATGACCTCGACGGCCTCGACCGCGTCGTCGTTCTCGTTGTTCTCGGGCACGACGATGTGGTCAGTACTGGAAACAGACATGCGAAATGCGAACCTTCCGGAGTTCTTCGGCACGCGCCCAAACTCCGTGAAGTCGCAAACGACCGCCTCTATGCGGTCCGGCCACGGCAAGGGAGAGTACGCGCCACGCGGCGCTCTCTGCGGCGGCGCCGGGCAAATGGGATCAAACGATCTACTACCATACGCACCCTTCCCCCATGAAGGCAAATTGAGCCCCATACGAGCAGGCCAGGGTGCGTTCCTAGCCACCTGCTCGCTTCATCAAAGCTACCCCGCCCGCGCCGATCGCGCTGTTGTACCGGCCACATCCACGGCTCCGACGTCCGTGAACCCCGCCACACCCGCCTCTCAC
Organism: Streptomyces sp. NBC_00386; assembly: GCF_036063235.1. Lineage (NCBI taxonomy): Bacteria > Bacillati > Actinomycetota > Actinomycetes > Kitasatosporales > Streptomycetaceae > Streptomyces > Streptomyces sp. NBC_00386. Next base: position 5,043,255 of record NZ_CP107950.1, on the reverse strand, counting down.
CCCGGCCACGGACGCCCGCTCCAGGACAGGGGCATCGGCGGCGGCACGGGGCCGGGCTACACGGGCGAGCCCGCCTCCGGGGCCGGTTCCCGCTGGATCAGTTGCGTCACCGGCTGCTCGTGCGCCGACGACGACGGCTCCGGCGTTCCGGGGTCGGGCGGCGACGGCGGCGGGGGCTCGGGCGACGGCTCCGACGTCGTACGCGTGGGGGTCGGCTCGCCGCCCGGCGACGCGGTGTCCTCGGAGGGGGCCCCGCCCTTGTCCGGCGCCTTCTCGGACGGCTTCGCCCCCGGGGACGCCGAGGCCGACGCGTCGGCGGACGCGGACTCCCCCGGCTTCGCCGAGGCCTTGCCGCCCTTTCCGCCCTTTCCGCTCCTCCCGCTCTTCCCGCTGTACGACCCCGCCCCGCCGCCGCCCACGGCGGACCCGCCGTCGGGCACCCCGTCGGCCCGCCGGCCCGCCGAGTGCGAGGGCCCCGGCCGCCCCGCGTCGTCGCCGACGCTCATGCAGCCGGCGGTGGCGGCCGCGGCCAGGACCACGGCGGCCAGACGGACGGGTACGTACAAGGCACGCACGAGCGGCCACCTCCGAACGGGGTGTCCCCCGCCCGCAAGGAGCCGGGAGCGTGGGGAGAAACGGGAGTTCTCCCTTCCAACTCCCGCCGCCCGCGGGAGGACACGCGCCCTCCGGGCCCAACCGGGCCCGGAGGGCGCGGGGCAGACCGCTCCCGCCGCGCGGTACGGCGCTGTCCGGGAGGTGCCGGGCGTCAGCCGATCGCCAGCGGGGTCTCCGGCGCCAGCGCGGCCGCGATGCGCTGGGCGACCACCTCGGCCATGTTGCCGTCGGGCGTGTCCTTGGTCTTGGTGGCGTTGACCGCGATGGCCAGACGGTCGGACGGGAGATACGCCTGGATCGCCGCGTAACCCGAGAACGACGGGTTCTGCAGGACCCATCCGTTGATCACGATGACACCGAGTCCGAAGTGCCTGGCCTCGGTCTGCTCCAGGCAGACCGTGGCGGGGCACTTGGCGGTCGGGTGGCCGAGACCGACCGTCCCCGGGTTGAGCAGGGTGCGGTAGGAGCGCTGCGAGAGGAGCTCGCCGCTGCCGATGGCCTGTGCCGAACGGGCCAGGTCACAGACGTGCGTGGTGATCACGGCACCGGGCGCGGTGGTCCACGACGGGTTCCAGAAGGTGGACTCCTCGTACAGGCCGCGCTCGGACGTGAAGGCGTGCAGGGCCGGACGCGGGATGTCGGGGGTGAAGTTGTTCCGGGTGTTGTCGAGACCCAGCGGACCCGTGACCCGCTCCCTCAGGAACCTGTCGATCCGGGTACCGGTGATCTTCTCCAGCGCCTGGATCAGCAGCAGGTAATTGGCGTGCGAATAGCTCCAGTTGGTACCCGGCTCGTACCAGAACGAGTGGCTGTAGGGGTACGCGAGCAGCTGCCGCGGGGTCCAGCTGCGGAACGGGTGGGCCTCCAGCTCGGCCAGGAAGGCCGGGTCGGTGACGTAGTCGTGCAGCCCGGTGGTGTTGGTGGCCAGCATCCGCAGGGTGATCCGGTTCGCCTCGGGCAGACCGGGCAGCCAGCGCTCCACGGTGTCGTCGAGGCGGACCCTGCCCTCCTGGACGAGCTGGAGCAGGGCCGTGCCGACGTAGGAGAAGGCCACGGAACCGGCGCGGAAGTGCATGTCCGGCTGGGCCGGGACACCGGTCATGGACTCACCGAGCGCGTCGGTCAGGACCTCGCGCCCGTCGCTGGTGACCTTCAGCTCCACCGACTTCAGACGCAGGTCGGTCTTGGCCTTCCGGGCGATGGCGAGGACCTCGCGGCCCTCCGGGCCGAGAGGTCTCCCGGTCCTCACACAGTCGCCGCTGCCGTAGCGGGCGTCCGCCCGGGCGAACGCCGGCGCGGCGGCAGTCTGGAGCGTGACGGCGAGCAGCGCGGCGCACAGGAGGACCTTGCGGGCACGGGAGCGCGCGCCGCGACGGGCCGGGGAAGGGGTGCGTGTCATGCCCGCACTATCACCGGACGGCCGAGGGCAATTCGACAGAACACTCCGAAAATGCTACGAGACACCCCATGTGGGGCAGGCGCCCGGCTCCCCCGCCGGATTCCGGCCCTTCCGGGTCTCCGTCGTCCGCCGCCACCGGCGCGCCATCCCCGACAATGGCCAGGTGCTGGAGATGACGCGCGAAACCTTCGAAGAGCTCGTGAGCCAGGCGCTGGACCGGATCCCGCCCGAGCTGACCCGGGTCATGGACAACGTCGCCGTGTTCGTCGAGGACGAGCCTCCGGCGGACGATCCCGAACTGCTGGGCCTCTACGAGGGCACCCCGCTCACCGACCGCGGCGAGTGGTACGCCGGGGTGCTCCCCGACCGCATCTCGATCTACATGGGCCCCACCCTGCGTACGTGCGAGACCACGGACGAGGTGGTCCACGAGGTCGCCGTGACCGTGATCCACGAGATCGCCCACCACTTCGGCATCGACGACGACCGGCTGCACGAACTGGGCTGGGGCTGACCCCGGCCGCCGACGGGCCCGCGGCCGGAAGCGAGCCCGCCCTCCCCCGCGGAGCCGGCCCGGCACGACGCCCGGCCGCCCGCACTCCCGCGACGCGAGGGTGACGGAACTCCGCATACCGGCCCCACCCCTTGGGCAGACGGGACAAATGGCCCGCGCCCCTGTTGCCGCAACCGCCACCGTCCGCCGCACGGCCGCCCGCGCCGGACGGGCGCTGCACGCGCTCGCCCGCCGCCGCCCCGGCCGCCGCAGGAGCCCGGTGCCCGAACTCGCCGCCCGGCAGAACCCGTACGCCCGCGCCCTCGGACTGCTGTGCGTGGTGCTGCTCGGCGCCTGGCTGGGACTGCTGGTCGTGGGCGACGTCCGCGTCCCGGTCGGCCCCATGAACACCACCATGACCCTGCGTCCCTCCCTCACCGGCGGCACAAAGATCAACATCTCCCCTCTCGGGGCGCTGGAGCTGCGCAGCCACGAGGCCCCGCTGCGCCTGGACGTGGATGTGGACCGGCTCGACCCGGAGCGCTCCCAGGCTCTCGTCGAGCACCCGGAACGCCTCGCCGGACTCCAGGACGAGGTCGTACGGGACGTCGAGCACGGCACCCTCGACCTGGCCGTGCGCTCCTGCATAGCCGTGGTCTCCGGCGCCGCCGCCCTCGGCCTCGCGGTCTACCGCCGCCCGCGCCGGGCCCTCGCCGCCGGCGGACTCGCCCTGTGCCTGCTGGCCGCCTCGGGAGCGACCGCCTTCGCCACCTGGAACCCCGAATCGGTCCTGGAGCCGAAGTACTCGGGGCTCCTCGCCTCCGCACCGTCCCTGGTCGGCGACGCCCGCAGCATCGTCAGCGAATTCGACGTCTACCAGAAGGAGCTGGCGCGCCTGGTGACCAACGTGACGAAGCTGTACGACGTCACGTCCACCCTCCCGGTCTACCAGCCCGACCCGACCACGATCCGGGTGCTCCACGTCTCCGACATCCATCTGAACCCGGCGAGCTGGAAGATCATCGCCTCGCTCGTGGAGCAGTACGCGATCGATGTGATCGTCGACTCCGGCGACACCATGGACCACGGCTCGGCGGCCGAGAACGGCTTCCTGGACCCGATCCCGGACCTGGGCGCCCCGTACGTCTGGGTCCGGGGCAACCACGACTCGCGTGAGACGCAGCGCTACCTCGAACGCCTGAAGAACGTGCACGTCCTCGACGACGGCCGGGCGGCCACGGTCGCGGGCCTGCGCTTCGCCGGCATCGGCGACCCCCAGTTCACCCCGGACCGCGCGGTCGCGCCGGGCGGCGACGCGGCGGAGGGCCTGGCGGGCGCGCGCCTGGCCTCGGCCCTGCGCGACCAGCGCGCCGCGGGCACCCCGGCCGACATCGCCGTCGCCCACGAACCGCTCGCCGCCCGCGGGACGGACGGCGAGGTGCCCCTGGTGCTCGCCGGTCATCTGCACCACGAGGAGATGGAGGTCATGAAGTACGGCACCCGGCTGCGCGTAGAGGGCTCGACGGGCGGCAGCGGGCTGCGCGCCGTCGAGGGAAGGTACCCGGACCCGATCGAGGCATCGGTCCTCTACTTCGACCGGGACACCCGCCGCCTCCAGGCCTGGGACGAGATCAAGCTCGGCGGTCTCGGCCTCACGACGGCCGAGATCAGCCGCCATCTCCCGGAAGGGAACCGGCCCTGAGGCCCGCCTCCGTATCTGGTTTGGTCCGCGTCCAGACCACGTAGTACAGTCTGTTCGTGCCCAAGGGCGCCGGTCAGGGCTTGACCGTCCAGAGCTTCTGTCGAAGTGAAGGAGAAGCGGAACCCCTCGGGGGAAAGCGGAGTCACATGCTTCTCACGTCCCTTCGGGAACGCGAAGACGAAGCAGAGCGGTACTGGCTCGCCCTCATCGTCTAGCGGCCTAGGACGCCGCCCTTTCAAGGCGGTAGCACGGGTTCGAATCCCGTTGGGGGTACGCAACACCGTGTGGGACACTGGTTACACGTCGCACGCAAAACAGCTTGGTCCTGTGGAGCAGTTTGGAGTGCTCGCCACCCTGTCAAGGTGGAGGCCGCGGGTTCAAATCCCGTCAGGACCGCTGAGGTTTCTCCGGAAGCCTCGTGGCTGGGTAGCTCAGTTGGTACGAGCGATCGCCTGAAAAGCGATAGGTCGCCGGTTCGACCCCGGCCCCAGCCACAAGAACGAAACCCCCTCCGGGTCACCGGAGGGGGTTTCGTCGTTCCGCTTGAGACATGCCGCCGGCGGAGAGGGGGCGGACCCGTTCGGGTCCGCCCCCTCTCCGTGCACCGGGACGGTGTGGCCGACAAGGGGCAATCCGCTTGGCACCGCACCCGGTCGACGCTAGCTTCTTTGGCTGATCGATCAGTTCCTTCGGGGGGATGACATGAGGCGGGACGAGACCGCGGCCATGCGGGACACCGAGCTGGAGAAGGACCGGGCCCGGTACGGGCTGATCGCGGTCACCATGAGCAATCTCGCCATCGCCGGCGTCGCGATCTTCGGGGTCTGGCGGCTCGACGGCGACAAGGCCGTGATCGTCGGTGTGCTCACCGCCGCGTTCACCGCGGTGAGCAGCATGACCACCGCCTACCTGGGCATCAAGGCCATCTCCAACACCGCCCGGTCCATCGCCCTGGGATCGGCGTCCCGGCGGGAGCCCGCGCACACCCCGGCCAGGACCCCCGCGCCCGACGCCGGTACCCCCGTGCCCGCCACGCCCTCCGCCGACGCGCCCGCGCCGCCGGCACAGCGCGCTCCCTGACACCCCCGTCCCCACAGCCGCGGCAAAAGGGTTCGCCACGGATTTCCCCGGGATGAGATCCTGGACCGCGTATGTCTACGCACCCCGCCCCCGCCCTCGGCGATCTCGCCGCCCGTCTGGCCCAGCTGTCCCTGCGCGACGCGCACCGGCTCGGGCGCAGGCTCGAAGGCGCGCGCAAGATCCGCAAGCCCGAGGCCCGCTCCGCCGTGTTCGCCGAGATCGAGGCGGAGGTCACCCAGGGCGAGGTCCGCATGGCCGCGCGCCGCGCCCGCGTACCCGCCATCACGTATCCCGAGCAGCTGCCGGTCAGCCAGAAGAAGGACGTGATCGCGGACGCCATCCGTGATCACCAGGTCGTGATCGTCGCCGGTGAGACCGGGTCCGGCAAGACCACGCAGATCCCGAAGATCTGCATGGAGCTGGGCCGGGGCGTCCGCGGCATGATCGGGCACACCCAGCCCCGTCGTATCGCCGCCCGTACGGTCGCCGAACGGGTGGCCGACGAGCTGGACACGCCGCTCGGCGAGGCCGTCGGCTGGAAGGTCCGCTTCACCGATCAGGTGAATCCGGACGCCACCTTCGTCAAGCTGATGACGGACGGCATCCTGCTCGCCGAGATCCAGACGGACCGCGAGCTGCGCGCGTACGACACGATCATCATCGACGAGGCCCACGAGCGGTCCCTCAACATCGACTTCCTGCTCGGCTACCTCGCCCAGCTGCTGCCGAAGCGTCCCGACCTCAAGGTCGTGATCACCTCCGCGACCATCGACCCGGAGCGTTTCTCCCGGCACTTCCGGGACGCCCCGATCGTCGAGGTCAGCGGGCGGACGTATCCCGTGGAGGTGCGCTACCGCCCGCTCCTGGAGGAGGACTCCGAAGACTCCGACCGCGACCAGATCACCGCGATCTGCGACGCCGTCGAGGAACTCCAGGCCGAGGGCAAGGGCGACATCCTCGTCTTCCTGTCGGGAGAGCGGGAGATCCGCGACACGGCCGACGCGCTGACCAAGAAGAACTATCGCTTCACCGAGGTGCTGCCCCTGTACGCCCGGCTGTCGCACGCCGAGCAGCACCGGGTCTTCCAGGCGCACACCGGGCGCAGGATCGTTCTGGCGACCAACGTCGCCGAGACCTCGCTGACCGTCCCGGGCATCAAGTACGTGATCGACCCGGGCACGGCGCGCATCTCGCGGTACAGCCACCGCACGAAGGTGCAGCGGCTGCCCATCGAGCCCGTCTCGCAGGCCAGCGCCAACCAGCGCAAGGGCCGCTGCGGCCGTACCTCCGACGGCATCTGCATCCGGCTGTACTCCGAGGACGACTTCCTGGCCCGCCCGGAGTTCACCGACGCCGAGATCCTCCGTACGAACCTCGCCTCCGTCATCCTCCAGATGACCGCGGCCGGCCTCGGCGACATCGAGAAGTTCCCCTTCATCGACCCGCCGGACCACCGCAACATCCGCGACGGCGTCCAGCTCCTCCAGGAGCTGAACGCGCTGGACCCGACGGAGAAGGACGCCCGCAAGCGGCTCACGCCGACCGGCCGCAAGCTCGCCCAGCTGCCCGTCGACCCCCGGCTCGCCCGGATGGTCCTGGAGGCCGACAAGAACGGCTGCGCGCGCGAGGTCATGGTGATCGCGGCCGCGCTCTCCATCCAGGACCCGCGCGAGCGGCCGTCCGAGAAGCAGGCGCAGGCCGACCAGCAGCACGCCCGCTTCAAGGACGAGACCTCCGACTTCCTGGCCTTCCTCAACCTGTGGCGCTACCTCCGCGAGCAGCAGAAGGAGCGGGGCTCGTCCGCGTTCCGCCGGATGTGCAAGCAGGAGTACCTGAACTTCCTGCGCATCCGCGAATGGCAGGACATCTACAGCCAGCTGCGGACCGTCGCCAAGCAGATGGGCATCCATCTGAACGAGGAGGACGCTCCCGAGCAGAGCGTCCACGTGTCGCTGCTCGCCGGTCTGCTCTCGCACATCGGCATGAAGGACGTGAAGGAGACCGGCGGCGAGAGCGGGCGGAGCACGGGGAAGAACGAGTACCTGGGCGCGCGCAACGCCAAGTTCGCGATCTTCCCGGGTTCGGCGCTCTTCAAGAAGCCCCCGCGTTTCGTGATGTCCGCCGAGCTCGTCGAGACCTCGCGGCTGTGGGCGCGCGTCAACGCCCGCGTCGAGCCGGAGTGGGTCGAACCGCTGGCCGGCCATCTCCTCAAGCGGACGTACAGCGAACCGCACTGGGAGAAGGACCAGGCGGCCGTGATGGCGTACGAGAAGGTCACGCTGTACGGCGTACCGATCGTCGCGCAGCGGAAGGTCAACTACGGCCGGATCGACCCCGAGGTCAGCCGCGAGCTGTTCATCCGCAACGCGCTCGTCGAGGGCGACTGGCGTACGCACCACAAGTTCTTCGCCGACAACCGCAAGCTCCTCACCGAGGTCGAGGAGCTGGAGCACCGGGCCCGTCGCCGGGACATCCTGGTCGACGACGAGACCCTGTACGACTTCTACGACCAGCGGGTGCCCGAACACGTCGTGTCCGGGGCGCACTTCGACTCCTGGTGGAAGCACAAGCGTCACGAGGAGCCCGAACTCCTCGACTTCGAGCGCTCGATGCTCATCAACGACCGGGCCGGCGCGGTCTCCAAGGACGACTACCCCGACTCCTGGCTCCAGGGGCGGCTGAAGTTCCGGGTGACCTACCAGTTCGAACCGGGCGCGGACGCGGACGGCGTGACCGTCCACGTCCCGCTCCAGGTCCTGAACCAGGTCACGGACGAGGGCTTCGACTGGCAGATCCCGGGGCTGCGGGAGGAAGTGGTGACGGAGCTGATCCGTTCCCTCCCGAAGCCGATCCGGCGGAACTACGTCCCCGCGCCCAACTTCGCCCAGAAGTTCCTGGAGCGGGCGGTACCGCTCCAGGAACCGCTGACGCTGACGATGGCGCGCGAACTCAAGCGCATGGTCGGAGTGCCGCTGACGGCCGACGACTTCGACTGGTCACGTCTGCCCGACCATCTGAAGATCACTTTCCGGATCGTCGACGAGCGGCGCCGCAAGCTCGCCGAGGACAAGGACCTGGAGGCGCTCAAGCTCCGGCTGAAGCCGAAGGCGCGCCAGGCGATCTCGCAGGCCGCCGCGGCGACGGCGGAACGCGAGGGTGGCGAGTCCCTGGAACGCTCGGGGCTGACGGACTGGACGATCGGCTCGCTCCGGCGGGTCTTCGAGACGCGCCGGGCGGGCCAGCCGGTGAAGGCGTACCCGGCGCTGGTCGACGACGGCCCCGCGGCGAACACCGTCTCCGTGCGGCTCTTCGACACGGAGGCCGAGCAGGCCGAGGCCATGTGGAAGGGCACCCGCCGGCTGATCCTGCGGAACATCCCGGTGAACCCGGGCAAGTTCGCCTCGGACAAGCTCACCAACGCCCAGAAGCTCGCCCTGTCCGCGAACCCGCACGGCTCGGTCCAGGCGCTCTTCGACGACTGCGCGATGGCCGCGGCGGACAAGCTGATCGCGGACTTCGGCGGCCCGGCGTGGGACGAGGAGTCCTACCGGAAGCTGTACGACAAGGTGCGTGCCGAGATCGTCGACACGACCGTGCGCACGGTCGGGCAGGTGCAGCAGGTGCTCGCCGCCTGGCAGGCCTGTGAGCGCCGACTGAAGGGCGTCAGGAGCCCGACCCTGCTCGCGAACCTGGCGGACGTACGCGGGCAGCTGGACGCCCTTGTGAAGCCCGGTTTCGTCACGGCGACGGGACTGCGGCGGCTGCCGGACCTGATGCGCTATCTGGTCGCCGCGGACCGCCGTCTCCAGCAGATGCCGACCGGTGCCCAGCGGGACACCAGCCGCATGGAGAAGGTCCACGAGATGCAGGACGAGTACGCCTGGCTCCTGGAGCAGCTTCCGCAGGGCCGGCCGGTGCCCTCGTCGGTCCTGGACATCCGCTGGATGATCGAGGAACTCCGGGTCAGCTACTTCGCCCACGCGCTGGGCACGGCGTACCCGGTCTCCGACAAGCGGATCGTGAAGGCGATCGACGCCGCCGTCCCGTAACGGCGCCCGCACGTGCGGTGAGTTCGACCCCGGGCCTGAGCTCATGTACAGTCTGATTTCGCAGCACAGCGCAAGAACAAGTCGCTGCGAAACCAGGTCCTGTGGAGCAGTTTGGAGTGCTCGCCACCCTGTCAAGGTGGAGGCCGCGGGTTCAAATCCCGTCAGGACCGCATGAAGAAAGGCCCGGAGCTTCGGCTCCGGGCCTTTTCGCGTGTCCGCTCCCGGTCCGCTTCCCGTCCGCCCGCGTCTCGGCACTCGATCGGCCCGTACGACGTCTGATCTGCCCCTACGCCGGCCCGCACTGCCCGTGCGTCCGCCCGATCCACCCGTACGCCGGTGTCCGCGCCGCCCGTTCACATGCGCGCACCGGTCCGTGTCCGGCCACAGGGGCCTTGGGGTGCTCCCCCGCGACGCGCTCCCGTCCCTTGACGGCGTCACATTCCGCCGGTACCCCGGAATCCAGGGCCTTCGTCCTGCCGGCCCCCTGGAGGTACGCATGGCGGTGTCCGCTCGGCACGAGACCCGGGCTCTGCTCCGAGCCCACCTGGCGGCCGCCTCCGGGTACCGCCATCTGACGCGGCACTGCCCGATCTGCCATCAGCTCGCGCGCCTGGCCATGGAGGCCGTCCCGAACGACGAGCAGGACCCCGAGAGCACTCCGGAGGACGAAAGCCCCTCGACGGCGTGACCGGGGCCCGCTCCCGTGACCGCCACCCGACGCGGGCACCTGCCTGGCACACCCCCTCACGACCCCAACTCCCCTAGCGCAGAGGGCTCTCGGAGGACAAGGACTGTGGCATGTGACGGGAGTCACCGCATATGTTTTCAGAAGTGTGGAACTTACCCCCCTCCTACAACCAGTCAATTTAATATGTGCAATTGCACCCCTCACCGGAGGCATCCACAGCTGATCCGACACCCGCCCCCAGACTTCGACAAGGCCGCTCACAGACCGGCCGTCCAGGCGCGTGGAACGCACAAAAAAAATCGCGCTGGACTCGGCGGAGTCCAGCGCGATCTACGACGCACCCTGTTCATCTGGCAAAAACGCTTGGGCGTGAGCTCTGTTGGGGCAGAACCCGCGTCGCTTGGAGCTGTGGTGTGGACGCCTCGACGGGTTGGGGGATCCGTTGACTTGTCCGGTTATGCGATGACTCAGGCTTCACTGCGCTGCTGCGGGATACCCGCGAGCAGTGCGCGGACCTCAGCCTCGCGGTAACGACGGTGTCCTCCGAGCGTGCGGATGGACGTGAGCTTGCCGGCCTTCGCCCACCGCGTGACCGTCTTGGGGTCGACGCGGAACATCGTGGCGACCTCAGCGGGGGTCAGCAGCGGCTCGGCATCAGGGGTGCGAGCGGTCATGAGCGGCCTCCTCGGGAGAACCGAACCTTCTCGGTTCTTTCCTCTAAATTCTGCACCTTGACCCGCGTTGCCCGAAATGGCGGACGCGAGTCGAGTCGGTTATAGGACGAACGGCTTGTCCTCGGCACTACAACTACACCATCCGTCCAGCCGCGTCGGCCAAACCGATGGAATTGCCCTCCCAGGTGTTCATCAGCGACGGAAGCCGATGGACCATGCCATAGCGGACAGTCACGCCACTGTGACGATCAGTCACAGGGGCGATCAGGAGTCACCAGACGTCCTAAAAGAGTGCAATGCCGAGATTCCCCCCCAAAAGCGGGCGGAGGGAGCCCTCCCCCGGGCTCCTTGTCCTATTTTGACATGAGGAGGGGGAAGCGATGCAAGAGCCGGGTAAGTGCCGTCCGTCACGCTTGACACCCGTTGACGCATACGCCCGGATAGGGGCCTACGTCCTGGACGTGAGGGTTCTTCAGCGTGTGAGGACCATACGCGAGTTCGACCCCAAACCTGTGAGAGGCAGGTCACACCGGAGCGGGCGCCTTGAGAGCGCTCCCGGCCCGTCAGGCTCCCGCGCACGGGCCACGCCGGTACCGCCCGCCCGGGACCGCCGGCGCCGCGCCTCAGTTCGACGAGCGCCGGTCCCTGACGGACCGCCAGCGCTCCACCAGCCGGCCGTACGCCTCGCCCGCGGTCGGCCCGTCCCCGGTGCGCAGCGCCTCGATCCCCTCGGCCACGTCCGCGGCGGAGTGGTCGTCCTCCAGCTGACCGGCCGGCAGCGTGTGCACGAGCCCGCCGTAGTCCAGCTCGACCAGCGAGCGCGGATGGAACTCCTCCAGCCAGCGCCCCACGTCCACCAGGCCCTCGATGAGCGGCCCTTCGTCCAGCGCGTCCCTGAGCGTCCGCAGGGCCCGCGCCGTGCGCCGCCGTGCCTGCACCATCGGCGTCCGGTAGCGCAGCAGCGGCGCGGTCCCGCCCTGGCCCGTCCCCTTCTCGTACTCCCGCTCCTCGTCGGTGACGAGCACGAACCAGTTCAGCGGCACCTGCCAGGTCGACGTGCGGATCCACGGGCGGGCGTCGGGGTTGCGCGCCAGCCAGCGCTCGTAGTCGAGGGCGGCCTGACGGCGCACCAGCGGCGGCAGCACCGCGTCCAGGACCGACGCGGGAAGCTCCTCGCCCAGCTCGTCCAGGGCCTGCCAGCCGCGCAGCCGGGTGCGCCAGGGGCAGACGCACACCACCCCGTCGACCTCGGCGACGAACGCGTCGCCGCTCTCGTGCACCGGCACGGGGATCGGCGGGGTGGGCAGCAGATCGGCCAGCGAGCGGCGCAGTTCGTCCTGGTAGGAGGGGCGCTCGGGGCGCCGGGCGTAGCGCGTCCAGTGGGCGCGCTCGGACTCGGGGAACGCGGCCAGCGGCTCGTACACCCGCAGGTACGACGTGTACGGGACGATCACCGCGGACACCTTCGGCACGCCTGCTCCCTCCCCCGTCGACCACAGGGAAAACCAGCGAGAACCACTCGGAACCTGAAGAGAAATCTATGCAAATCGAACCACGGCCGTACCCCGCCCGTAGGTGATCCTGACCACTGCGCCGAGGGCGGGTCGGCACAGGCTCTAGTCTCATTCCCACGGAGCCCGCCATCCGCACGGGCACCGCACCCAACCGCCGCTTTTTACCTGGGAGTCACCACAGTGACCGACGTAACCGGCGCGCCTGCTGATGTACTGCACACCCTGTTCCACTCGGATCAGGGCGGTCATGAGCAAGTCGTGCTCTGCCAGGACCGCGCCAGCGGCCTCAAGGCCGTCATCGCCATCCACTCCACCGCCCTGGGCCCCGCCCTCGGCGGCACGCGCTTCTACCCGTACGCGAGCGAGCAGGAGGCCGTCGCCGACGCCCTCAACCTCGCGCGCGGGATGTCGTACAAGAACGCCCTGGCCGGGCTCGACCACGGCGGTGGCAAGGCCGTCATCATCGGCGACCCCGAGCAGATCAAGTCCGAGGAGCTGCTCCTCGCCTACGGCCGGTTCGTCGCCTCGCTCGGCGGCCGGTACGTCACCGCGTGCGACGTCGGCACCTATGTCGCCGACATGGACGTCGTGGCGCGTGAGTGCCGGTGGACGACCGGACGCTCCCCGGAGAACGGCGGCGCGGGCGACTCGTCGGTCCTGACCGCCTTCGGTGTCTTCCAGGGCATGCGCGCCTCCGCGCAGCACATGTGGGGCGACCCGACGCTGCGCGGCCGCAAGGTCGGCGTCTCCGGTGTCGGCAAGGTGGGCCACCACCTGGTCGACCACCTGCGCGAGGACGGCGCCGAGGTCGTGATCACGGATGTGCGGGCCGAGTCCGTGCGCCGGATCCTGGACCGGCACCCCTCGGGTGTCACGGCCGTCGCGGACACCGAGACGCTCATCCGCACCGAGGGCCTGGACATCTACGCGCCCTGCGCGCTGGGCGGCGCCCTCAACGACGACACCGTGCCGGTGCTCACGGCCCGGATCGTGTGCGGCGCGGCCAACAACCAGCTCGCGCACCCGGGCGTGGAGAAGGACCTCGCGGACCGCGGGATCCTGTACGCCCCCGACTACGTCGTGAACGCGGGCGGTGTCATCCAGGTCGCCGACGAGCTCCACGGCTTCGACTTCGACCGGTGCAGGACCAAGGCCGCGAAGATCTTCGACACCACGCTGGCCATATTCGCACGTGCGAAGCAGGACGGGATCCCGCCGGCCGCGGCGGCCGACCGGATCGCCGAGCAGCGGATGGCGGAGGCACGGCGTCACTGACGCCTGCCGAGGCCATAGGTGCTTGTCAGGGACCCGTCGGCGGCCGGTTGGGAGAGAACTCTCACGTCCGTCGGCGGGTCGGGCGCCAATAAGGGGTTAAAATCGCGGTTGACCAGCGAGGACAGGGCACCTCGCGGGTTCTGGGTGGAGGCGCGTGCTGCGGGCGACGTACCGTATGGGCGCGGGCTCAGGTACCGTGGAAGCCCTACGGACCGGTCTCTCCACGGAGAGTCCGTTCCAGATCATGAACGCGTGTCAAGACTCTGGGGCCGTCGAGCCCCGTATCCGAGGGGGTCGAGCCATGGGGCGCGGCCGGGCAAAGGCCAAGCAGACGAAGGTCGCCCGCCAGCTGAAGTACAGCAGCGGCGGGACTGACCTCTCGCGTCTGGCCAATGAGCTGGGCGCTTCGACTTCGAACCAGCCGCCGAATGGCGAGCCGTTCGAGGACGACGACGAGGAAGACGACCCGTACGCACAGTACGCGGATCTCTACAACGACGACGACGAGGACGAGGACGATCAGTCCGGGCCTCAGTCGCAACGTCGCGGCGCTTGACGCAACAGCGTCCCTCGCAGTTTCCGCGATCTCTTCTCGTAGCGGATCTCCTGGCGTGGGTTTCTGGCTGATCCCGCCTGGCGGCTTTCTCGTAGCGACTGCACCTCACCCGGTCCGGGGCCTCAGCGCCGGACCGGGTTTCGTGCTGCTTCGGGAGCCGGGGCCCGCGTGACCGCCGGCCCCGGCTCCCGTCGCCCGCTTCAGCTCGCGTAGTCGCCGATGAGCTCCGCGCCCGTCGTGTGGTCCCCGCGCTCGGTGATCTCACCGGCGACCCAGGCGTCCACTCCGCGGTCCGCGAGGACGGCGAGGGCGACCTCGGCCGACTCCTCGGGCACGATCGCCATCATGCCGACGCCCATGTTCAGCGTCTTCTCCAGCTCCAGACGCTCGACGTCGCCGGTCCTGCCGACCAGGTCGAAGACCGGTGCCGGGGTCCAGGTCCCGCGGTCGACCACGGCGTGCAGGCCGTCCGGGATCACACGGGCCAGGTTGGCCGCGAGACCGCCGCCGGTGATGTGGCTGAAGGCGTGCACCCGGGCGCTCTTCGTCAGCGTCAGGCAGTCCAGCGAGTAGATCTTGGTGGGCTCCAGGAGCTCCTCGCCGAGCGTGCGGCCGAACTCCTCGACGTGCTGGTCCAGGCGCAGATTCGCCCGGTCGAAGAGGACGTGCCGGACGAGCGAGTACCCGTTCGAGTGAAGACCGGAGGCCGCCATGGCGATGACCGCGTCACCCGTACGGATGCGATCCGGACCGAGCAGCTGATCGGCCTCGACCACGCCGGTGCCGGCGCCCGCGACGTCGAAGTCGTCCGGGCCGAGCAGACCGGGGTGTTCGGCCGTCTCACCGCCCACCAGGGCGCAGCCCGCGAGGACACAGCCCTCGGCGATGCCCTTCACGATGGCCGCGACCCGCTCCGGGTGGACCTTGCCCACACAGATGTAGTCGGTCATGAAGAGCGGCTCCGCGCCGCACACCACGATGTCGTCCATGACCATCGCCACGAGGTCGTGGCCGATGGTGTCGTACACGCCGAGCTGCCGGGCGATGTCGACCTTGGTGCCCACGCCGTCGGTGGCGGAGGCGAGCAGCGGGCGCTCGAAACGCTTGAGGGCCGAGGCGTCGAAGAGACCGGCGAAGCCGCCGAGGCCGCCCAGGACCTCCGGGCGCTGCGTCTTCTTCACCCACTCCTTCATCAGCTCTACGGCGCGGTCGCCCGCCTCGATGTCGACTCCGGCAGCCGCGTAGGACGCGCCGGAGGCACTGCCCGTCGCCGCAGGGGACTGATCAGACACAGAAGACATTGCCTGGGATCTTTCGGTTGGTGAAACGGGGCTCTGCGGCGCTACGGGCGACGGATGGCGTCAGCCGCGGCCGTGGCTGCGGGACCCGCGGCCAGCTCGGTCTCCAGGAGCTGCTTGCCGAGCAGTTCGGGGTCGGGAAGCTCCATCGGGTACTCGCCGTCGAAGCAGGCGCGGCACAGATTCGGCTTGTCGATCGTCGTGGCCTCGATCATCCCGTCGAGCGAGATGTACGAGAGCGAGTCGGCGCCGAGCGAGGTGCCGATCTCCTCGACGGTCATGCCGTTCGCGATCAGCTCGGCGCGGGTCGCGAAGTCGATGCCGAAGAAGCAGGGCCACTTCACGGGCGGGGAGGAGATCCGGATGTGGACCTCGGCCGCACCCGCCTCGCGGAGCATCCGGACCAGGGCGCGCTGGGTGTTGCCGCGCACGATCGAGTCGTCCACGACGACCAGACGCTTGCCCTTGATGACTTCCTTGAGCGGATTCAGCTTCAGGCGGATTCCGAGCTGGCGGATCGTCTGCGAGGGCTGGATGAAGGTCCGGCCGACATAGGCGTTCTTGACCAGGCCGGCGCCGAACGGGATGCCGGAGGCCTCCGCGTAACCGATCGCGGCGGGCGTCCCGGACTCCGGGGTCGCTATCACCAGGTCGGCCTCCACAGGGGCTTCCTTGGCGAGTTTGCGGCCCATCTCGACGCGCGAGAGGTACACGTTCCGGCCTGCGATGTCCGTGTCGGGACGGGCCAGGTAGACGTACTCGAAGATGCAGCCCTTGGGCTTCGCTTCCGCGAATCGCGAGGTCCGCAGACCGTTCTCGTCGATGGCGACGAACTCGCCCGGCTCGATCTCGCGCACATAGCTGGCGCCGCAGATGTCGAGGGCCGCGGACTCGGAGGCCACCACCCAGCCGCGCTCCAGGCGGCCGAGGACCAGCGGGCGGATGCCCTGCGGGTCACGGGCGGCGTACAGGGTGTGCTCGTTCATGAAGACGAGCGAGAAGGCGCCCATGACCTGCGGGAGGACCTTGGTGGAGGCCTCTTCTATGGTCAGCGGCTTGCCGTCGTCGTCGACCTGGGCCGCGAGGAGCGCGGTGAGCAGGTCGGTGTCGTTGGTGGCCGCCACACGAGTGGTGCGGCCTTCCTGCTTGGGCAGGTCGGCGACCATCTCGGCGAGCTGCGCCGTGTTGACGAGGTTGCCGTTGTGGCCGAGCGCGATGGAACCGTGCGCGGTGGCACGGAACGTCGGCTGGGCGTTCTCCCACACGGAGGCACCGGTGGTCGAGTAGCGGGCGTGACCGACCGCGATATGACCCTGGAGCGAACCGAGCGAGGTCTCGTCGAAGACCTGGGACACGAGGCCCATGTCCTTGAAGACGAGGATCTGGGAGCCGTTGCTGACCGCGATTCCCGCGGATTCCTGACCCCGATGCTGGAGGGCGTAGAGCCCGAAGTAAGTGAGCTTGGCGACCTCTTCGCCCGGAGCCCAGACACCGAAGACGCCGCAAGCGTCCTGGGGGCCTTTCTCACCGGGGAGCAGATCATGATTGAGTCGACCGTCACCACGTGGCACGGCACCGAGTGTAGGCGAGATCGACCACTGGTCCGAATTGGGGATACGGGCCCCGATGGGATCACTCGTCGGCCACCGCACTGACCACCGTGCCGTTCTTGCTGGTCAGCGCGATGCCGCGATGATCCAATGCGTAGGCGACCTTGCCGTCGAAGAGCCCCAGCAGCGTCTTCTCGGTCCTCATGAGTGAGTCTTGGCACATCATGCGGGTCGTCCGGGGCCTGCCGAGGGCGATATGTACGTCGTCGACGGTGGCGTGGCCGGAGGCATGGTTGCAGCCGAGCAGGGCCTCGAAGGTGCCGTCCTCGTGGAGGACGAAGTACGCGTTCGCCCCCTTCGGGAGCGGCTGGGAGACGTTGTCGTCACCCAGTGCCGTGACCGTCCACCTCGTCCCCCGCAGGGGTGCGTCCTTCTCCTCGGCGAGGCCGATCCGGTCGCCGTTGTCGGCGGTGAGCGTCAGCCGGCGGCCTTCGGCCTTCGCCGTGAACGGGCCCTTGTCCGCGAAGGCCCGGCCCAGGCTCCGCTCGAAGTCCATCGGACCCTTCGCGCAGGCCATGTCCGTCGTCCGGAGGTCGCCGAAGTCGACACGGTCACCCGTGAGGACGGCCTTCGAGCCGAACCCGTTGCAGCCGAGGTTGCCGCTGACGCGGCCGTCGTTCCCGATCCGCAGATACGCCCCCGCGGGCGCTCGTGTGGTCTTCCCTCCCACGGTGAGGTTGTCGACCGTCCAGTGCACTCCGGTCAGCGGCGCCGTCTCCGTCCGGGCTGAACCGCTCCCCGCCGTCTGGGCACCGCACGCGGCGGCGAGGGGCAGCAGGGTCAGGACACCGAGGGTCATTCGCTGCTTGTCCATGCAGATGTGACGGGAGGGTCGGGCGACCGGTTCCCCCGGGCGTGGGGCGGGAAGCCCGCGCAGGTGGCGCGTGCGGGCTGTCCCATCAGCGCGCAGGCTGTCCCTTCAGCGCGCGGGCTATCCCATCAGCGGGAGCAGGCCGCCGAGGTCGGCGCGCTCGCCGCTCGCGCTGACCTTCGCCTCGTCCAGCGCGGCCTTCCATTCCGTGCGGCCCGTCGCGAGCCGGATCCAGGTCAGCGGGTCGGTCTCGACGACGTTCGGCGGGGTGCCACGGGTGTGCCGGGGTCCTTCCACGCACTGCACGACGGCGTACGGCGGGATCCGGACCTCGGTCGACGCGCCGGGCGCCTTCACGGCGAGGGTGTCGGCGAGCAGCCGGGTGCAGGCGGCGAGGGCCTGCCGGTCCAGGGGGATGTCGGTACCGGCTGCGCGGTTCAGGTCGTCGGTGTGGACGACGAGTTCGACGGTGCGGGTGACGAGGTAGTCGGCGAGGGTCATCGCCCCGGCGGGCACGCCGAGCAGCCGGTCGTCGGGGGCCGTGGCCAGGTGCTCGGTGATCCGCGCGCCGACGACGGCGTAGAGCGCGTCGAGGTCGGGGTGGGCGGCGGCGAGTGCGCGCGTGCCGTCGGCGATCTTCCCGGAGCGGGATGCCGTCCCGAACGGCCATTCCAGCAACCCGAGTTCCTTCGCGGCGGGCGCGGCCAGGTCGAGATGCCGGCTCACGACGTCGAGCGACATCGTGATGTGCGCGGCCAACTCCCGTACGCTCCAGTCCCCGAGCCGCGCGGGCCGCGCCAACTGCTCCTCGTTCAGGGCGCGTACACCCTCCCGCACGTTCCCGAACTGCGCGAGCACCGCCGCGCGGGTCTTGGCCGAGTCGTACGTCCGTGTGCGCTTCTTGACCGGGGGCATGGCTGGGAGCCTACGCCTTGGCGGCATGACCGTTCAGGCGCCGGGACGGGCCGGGCACCGGAGCGGTGACGCTTCGCGCCGAAGCAAGAACTACGTCCGTCGAACCGAGAAGCCCCCGCCCGGATCCGCATCCGGGCGGGGGCTTCGCCGTACGAGCCGTAGAGCCCGTACAAGCCCATAGGGGCTGAACCGGCTACGCCAGCAGCGCCGGGATCGTGCCCTCGTGCGCCGTGCGCAGCTCGGTCAGGGAGAGCGCGAACTCGCCCTGGACCTCGACCACGGCGGCCTCGGACTCCGTGCCGTCGACGACACCGATACGGGTGACGGGCAGACCCCGGGCACCGCACATGTCGTTGAAGCGGAGCTCCTCCGAGCGCGGGACGGCGACGACCGCGCGGCCCGCCGACTCCGAGAACAGGAAGGTGAACGCGTCGAGACCGTCGGGGACGATCAGGCGCGCGCCCTTGCGGCCCTGCAGCGCCGACTCGACCACGGCCTGGACCAGACCGCCGTCGGACAGGTCGTGCGCGGAGTCGATCATGCCGTCGCGGGAGGCCGAGATGAGGATCTCGGCGAGCAGCCGCTCGCGCTCCAGGTCGACCTTCGGCGGCAGACCGCCGAGGTGGTCGTGGACGACCTGCGACCAGGCCGAGCCGCCGAACTCCTCGCGGGTGTCACCGAGCAGGTAGAGGAGCTGGCCCTCTTCCTGGAAGGCGACCGGGGTGCGGCGGGCGACGTCGTCGATGACGCCCAGCACGGCCACGACCGGAGTCGGGTGGATGGCGGCCTCACCGGTCTGGTTGTACAGCGAGACGTTGCCGCCGGTCACCGGGGTGCCGAGCTGCTGGCAGGCGTCGGCCAGTCCGCGGATCGCCTCGGCGAACTGCCACATGACGGCCGGGTCCTCGGGCGAGCCGAAGTTCAGGCAGTCGGAGACGGCGAGCGGCTTGGCGCCGGTCGTCGCGACGTTGCGGTAGGCCTCGGAGAGGGCGAGCTGCGCACCGGCGTACGGGTCCAGCTTGGCGTAGCGGCCGTTGCCGTCGGTGGCGATGGCGACGCCGAGTCCGGTCTCCTCGTCGATGCGGATCATGCCTGAGTCCTCGGGCTGCGCCAGCACCGTGTTGCCCTGCACGAAGTGGTCGTACTGGGAGGTGATCCAGGACTTGGAGGCCTGGTTCGGGGAGGAGACGAGCCTGAGGACCTGGTCCTTCAGCTCCTCGCCCGTCGTCGGGCGGGGCAGCTTGCCGGCGTCGTCGGCCTGGAGCGCGTCCTGCCAGGACGGACGGGCGTAGGGACGCTCGTAGACCGGGCCGTCGTGCGCGACCGTGCGCGGGTCGACGTCGACGATCTTGCCGCCGTGCCAGAAGATCTCCAGCCGGTCGCCGTCGGTGACTTCACCGATGACGGTGGCGATGACGTCCCACTTGTCGCAGATCTCCAGGAACCGGTCGACCTTCTCCGGCTCGACGACCGCGCACATGCGTTCCTGCGACTCGCTCATGAGGATCTCCTCGGGCGAGAGCGTGGAGTCGCGCAGCGGCACGTCGTCCAGGGTGACGCGCATGCCGCCGGAGCCGTTGGACGCCAGCTCGCTCGTGGCGCAGGACAGACCGGCCGCGCCGAGGTCCTGGATGCCGACGACCAGCTTCTCGGCGAAGGCCTCCAGGGTGCACTCGATGAGGAGCTTCTCCTGGAAGGGGTCGCCGACCTGGACGGCGGGACGCTTCGACGGCTTGGCGTCGTCGAAGGTCTCCGAGGCGAGGATCGACGCGCCGCCGATGCCGTCGCCGCCCGTGCGGGCCCCGTACAGGATGACCTTGTTGCCGGTGCCGGACGCCTTCGCGAGGTGGATGTCCTCGTGCCGCATGACGCCGATGGCACCGGCGTTGACCAGCGGGTTGCCCTGGTAGCAGGCGTCGAAGACGACCTCGCCGCCGATGTTCGGCAGACCCAGGCAGTTGCCGTAGCCGCCGATGCCCGCGACGACGCCCGGCAGGACGCGCTTGGTGTCGGGGTGGTCGGCCGCGCCGAAGCGCAGCGGGTCGACGACGGCCACCGGCCGGGCGCCCATCGCGATGATGTCGCGGACGATGCCGCCGACACCGGTCGCGGCACCCTGGTAGGGCTCGACGTACGACGGGTGGTTGTGCGACTCGACCTTGAAGGTGACCGCGTAGCCCTGGCCGACGTCGACGACACCGGCGTTCTCGCCGATGCCGACGAGCAGCGCGTCGGACTGCGGGGCCTTCTCGCCGAACTGGCGGAGGTGGACCTTCGAGGACTTGTAGGAGCAGTGCTCGGACCACATGACGGAGTACATGGCCAGCTCGGCGCCGGTCGGGCGGCGGCCGAGGATCTCGACGACGCGCTCGTACTCGTCCTTCTTCAGGCCCAGTTCGGCCCAGGGCAGCTCGACGTCGGGGGTCGCGGCCGCGTGCTCGACCGTGTCCAGAGGCGTGCGGCTCATGCGTTGACCAGCTTCTTGAGGATCGAGGTGAAGAAGGGGAGGCCGTCGGTGCGGCCGGACCCGACCAGGGGCTCGACGGCGTGCTCCGGGTGCGGCATCAGACCGACGACGTTGCCCGCCGCGTTCGTGATGCCGGCGATGTCGCGCAGCGAGCCGTTCGGGTTACCGCATCCATCACTGGCTTCGCCACGGACCACGTAGCGGAACGCGACCCGGCCTTCGGCCTCCAGCATGTCGAGCGTGTGCTCGTCGGCGACGTACCGCCCGTCCATGTTCTTCAGCGGGATGTGGATCTCCTGGCCGGCCTCGTAGTCGGCGGTCCAGGCGGTCCCCGCGTTCTCCACCCGCAGCTTCTGGTCGCGGCAGATGAAGTGGAGGTGGTTGTTGCCGAGCATCGCACCGGGAAGAAGGTGCGCCTCGGTGAGGACCTGGAAGCCGTTGCAGATGCCGAGAACCGGCATTCCGGACTTCGCCTGCTCGATGACGGTCTCCATCACCGGCGAGAAGCGCGAGATGGCACCCGCCCGCAGATAGTCGCCGTACGAGAAACCGCCGGGCAGCACGACGGCGTCGACCTGCTTGAGGTCCTTGTCCTTGTGCCAGAGGGCTACGGGCTCGGCGCCGGCCAGCCTGATCGCGCGCTGCGTGTCGCGGTCGTCGAGGCTGCCCGGAAAGGTGACGACTCCAATACGAGCGGTCACTTTCCGGCCTCCGCGACTTCCTCGACCTTGACGGTGAAGTCCTCGATCACGGTGTTGGCGAGGAAGGATTCCGCCAGTTCATGGATGCGGGCGAGCGCGGCGTCGTCCACCGGCCCGTCCACTTCGAGTTCGAATCGCTTTCCCTGACGGACGTCGGAGACACCTTCGAAACCGAGGCGCGGCAGTGCACGCTGCACCGCCTGGCCCTGGGGGTCGAGGATCTCCGGCTTGAGCATGACGTCGACTACGACGCGTGCCACTGGCACTCCCGGTGTGTGGTGCTGAGCAGGTCCCTTCAGACTACCCGTACAAAATTTCTACTCGCGTAGATTCGTAGAATCCTACGTGACCCCGATCACGATCACGCATCAGCCCGGGGGCATGCACGGAAAATCCTGGGAAAAACCGCAGAAGAACGGCAGGGGCCCATTGCCATCGGACACGCGGAGGGATTTAGTCGGGCTTCACAATGCAATGCCGGGCACTGTACAAATGAATTGGCAATAGCCGATACTTTGCTCGATAACAGCCGGACAGCCGACATCTCCCTGACAACTCCGTGACGTCAGCGCACGTCATGACCGTTGATCGCGAAGGTGTCGCACGAAGGGACCGATATTCGTGGCGCAGCGTGTCGTGGTCACTCTCTTTGACGACATCGACGGCTCGGAAGCGGCGGAGACGATCGCCTTCGGACTCGACGGCAAGTCGTACGAGATCGACCTCAATCGAGCCAACGCCGAGGACCTGCGCAAGGCCCTCGAGCCGTACGTCGAGGCCGGCCGCAAGCGGTCGAAGTCCGGGAAGGCGTACACGCACACCGCGTTGACGCCCGATCCCGCGGCGGTCCGCGCCTGGGCCCGTTCCAACAAGATGGACGTGCCGCCGCGCGGCCGGATCCCCAAGAAGGTCTACGAGGCGTTCGCCGAGTCGCACTGAGCCGGCACCCGGCCGCGGACCGAGCCGGGCACCCCGCCGGGGTGCCCCCGGACCCCTCCACCGGACCCCCGAAGAACCGACTTGCGCTGACCCCCGCCCGATCGGCTAGAGTCTGGAACACGCCGAGGGGCAAGGCCGAAAAGCCGGAACCCGAAGGTCGTGCGGGTGTAGTTCAGTAGCAGAACATCCCCCTTCCAGGGGGAAGGCGCAGTGTGCAATTCCTGTCACCCGCTCTGCATCGCTCACCGATCGCTTGCCGATCAGGTAGGGTGGTGCTCGCGCCGATCGGTGGAAGCCGGTCGGAGGCAATGCGGACGTAGCTCAGTTGGTAGAGCGCAACCTTGCCAAGGTTGAGGTCGCCAGTTCGAACCTGGTCGTCCGCTCAGCGAAGTAAAGGCCCCGGTCAGTCGACCGGGGCCTTTCTCGTATCCCCGTACGCGATATCCCCGTGCGCGTCGGCGTCCTCACGACGGGATGCCCAAGCCGTCTGACATTTGTCATGCCGAGTGATGACAACGCGCACTGCTGCCGGGCCCCGTCCCCGCCGACGCTGATTCCATGAACACGAGCGAGCACGACGACGTGATCGAGGTCACTGATCTGCGGCGTGTGTACGGGGGCGGCACAAGAGATTTCGAGGCGGTGCGCGGAGTCACCTTCTCCGTGGGCCGCGGTGAGATCTTCGCGCTCCTCGGCACCAACGGCGCGGGCAAGACCTCCACCGTCGAACTGATCGAGGGCCTGGCTCCCCCGGCCGCCGGGCGCGTGCGCGTCCTCGGGCACGATCCGTACGCGGACCGGGCCGCCGTACGGCCCCGTATCGGCGTGATGCTTCAGGAAGGCGGCTTCCCGTCCGAGCTGACGGCCGCCGAGACCGCACGGATGTGGGCGGCGTGCACCAGCGGCGCCCGGCCCGCCGGAGAGGCCCTGGACAGGGTCGGACTCGGGCACCGCTCGGACGTCCGCGTGAAGCAGTTGTCCGGCGGCGAGAAGCGGCGGTTGGACCTGGCGCTCGCGCTCCTCGGCGACCCCGAGGTCCTCTTCCTCGACGAACCCACGACCGGGCTCGACGTGGAAGGCCGCCGAAACACCTGGGAGTTGGTCCGCGAACTGCGCGACGACGGGACCACGGTCCTGCTGACCACCCACTATCTGGAAGAGGCGGAGGCGCTCGCCGACCGGCTGGCGATCCTGCACGAAGGACGCGTCGCGGCCGTCGGCACCCCGGCCGAGGTGACCGCCTCCCAGCCGTCGCACGTCTCCTTCGAGCTGCCCGACGGCTACTTCCCCGGCGACCTGCCCCCGCTGCCGGAACTCGGGGTGAGCGGCCACGAGGCGACGGGCCGGACGATCCGGCTGCGGACCGGCGAACTCCAGCGGACGGCCACGGCCCTGCTGGTGTGGGCCGAGCGGGCCCGCGTCGAGCTGCGGGGGCTCGACGTGCGCTCGGCCTCCCTGGAGGAGGCGTTCCTGCGGATCTCGCGGGAGGCGGCGCACGGCGTGGACGGGACGAGGACGACCGCGGACACGCGCAAGGCGCGCGGGAAGGGAACGGCGGCATGAGCGGAACAGCGGTCACCACCGGTGCCGGCACGGCCGGGACCACGGCCGCCGGCCGGATCAGAGCACTGGCACGCGCCGAACTGACGCTGCTGGGCCGCACCAGGGCGACCCTGGCCGCGGCGCTGTTCGTCCCGCTGGTCATGCCGTTCACGCTCCGCTCGACCCTGGACACGATGCGTCTGAAGGACGCCGGACTCACGGTCGGCTCGGTCCTGCTCCCCTCCTCCATCGGCTTCGCGCTCCTCTTCGCCGTCTACGGCTCCCTGGCGAGCGTGTACGCGGCACGCCGGGAGGAACTCGTCCTCAAGCGGCTGCGCACCGGGGAACTGCGGGACCTGGAGATCCTCGCGGGCGCCGCACTGCCCTCGGTCGCGATCGGTATCGCCCAGTGCCTCGTCCTGACCGTCGCCTGCCGGGCGGCACTCGGCGTCGGGATGCCCGAGAAACCCCAACTCGTCCTGCTCGGGCTGCTGTCCGCGTTCGTCACCTGGCCGGCGCTCGCGGCCGTCACCGCGAGCTTCAGCAGGAGCGTGGAGGGCGCCCAGGTCGCGGCCACACCCCTGACCCTGCTGTCGCTGGCCGGCTCGGGGACCTTCATCCCCCTCGAAATGCTGCCGGACGGCATGGCCCGGTTCTGCGAACTGCTGCCTCTCACCCCGGTGATCACCCTGATCCGCGGCGGCTGGACCGGACACCTCTCCGCCCACGACACCCTCGGTGCCCTCGCCATGGCGGTGGCCTGGACCGTGATCGCGGTGTTTGCTGTACGACGGTGGTTCCGCTGGGAGCCGCGGCGGTGACCACGGACACGGGGGTGGGCATGGGCAGGCCGTCCGGCTGGTGGCGGGGCAAGAGCACACCGGCGAAGGTCGAGACGTACACCCGGTGGTCGTTCCACTTCTTCGCCCTGCTCGAAGCGATCTCGATCGGACTGCCCGTCTTCGGGAACATGCCGGCGGCCCGGTCCTGGACGGTGTTCCTGCTGGTGTGCGGGCACTCGGTGTGCTGCGCGGTGGCCGCCTCGCGGGCACTGGACTGGACGCGCGGCACCCGGGAACAGCCCCGCGGGACCCTGCTGGCACTGGCCGCGAGCACCTGTGTGACGGCCGTCGTGGGAGCCGTCCTCTCGGGCACCCCCTGGCGCCCGGCGAGCGACGGCGAGTTCCTCGTCGCCTCCTCGCTGCTCGTCGGCGTCACGGCGTTCGGCACGGGCACGGTCGCGCTCGGGACCCGTGACAGACGCCGGATGACGTACGTCGTGCTCGGCGCGGCCGCGGGTGCCGGCGCGCTCTCCCTGCCCCTCGGCTTCCCGGGCCCCGCCGCGCCGGTCACCGCCCTCCTCGTCCTGCTGACCGCCGGTTTCCTCACCTTCACCGCGGCGTTCTCCGTCTGGCTCCTCAACGCCGTCTACGAACTCGACGCGGCCCGCGAGACCCGCGCCCGGCTCGCCGTCGCCGAGGAACGGCTGCGCTTCGGCCGCGATCTGCACGACGTGATGGGACGCAACCTCGCGGTGATCGCCCTCAAGAGCGAACTCGCCGTGCAGCTGGCCCGGCGCGGACGGTCCGAGGCCCTGGACCAGATGACCGAGGTGCAGCGGATCGCGCGGGAGTCCCAGCGGGAGGTGCGCGAGGTGGTACGGGGGTATCGCGACGCCGATCTGGCCAACGAACTGGCGGGCGCACAGGGCGTGTTGACGGCCGCGGGCATCGACTGCGCCATCACCGGCACGGCCGCGGAGCTGCCGGCGCAGGTCCAGTCGACGCTCGGCTGGGTCGTGCGGGAGGCGACCACCAACGTGCTGCGGCACGGGAACGCCAGGAAGTGCGCGCTGTCCCTGCGGGTGACGCGGGAGCGGGTGACGCTCACCGTCGAGAACGACGGGGTGCCGCGGGAGGCCGGACCGGGAGCCGGGCCGGACGGCGGCTCCGGGCCGAGGAGAGGCAGCGGGCTCGTGGGACTGAGGGAGCGGCTGGAGGAGGTGGACGGGGTGCTGCGGGCCGGCGCGAGCGAAGGAGTGTTCCGGCTGACGGCGGAAGTGCCGCTGCGGCCCTCCCCGGACACCCGCGGGGACACTCCCGGGAAACCGGCCCCGGGAAGCGACGAGGCGCCACGGGAGTCGCCGGTCCCGCCGGTTCCGCACCCGATGAGAGAGGCCACCCGATGAGAGAGGCCACCCCATGACTTCCGTGCCGCCCGGCGCGCCGGCGCCCGATGCTCCCGTACGACTGCTGCTCGCCGACGACGAACACCTGATCCGGGGAGCGCTGGCCGCGCTGCTCGGGCTGGAGGACGACCTGGTCGTGGTGGCCGAGGCGGCGACCGGACCGGAGGCACTGGCGATGGCGCGGGCGCACGGGCCCGATGTCGCCGTCCTGGACCTCCAGATGCCGGGAGCCGACGGTGTGAGCGTGGCCACATCCCTGCGGGCCGAACTGCCCGGCTGCCAGGTGCTGATCGTGACGAGTCACGGACGGCCGGGACATCTGAAGCGGGCGCTCGCCGCGGGTGTGCGCGGGTTCGTCCCGAAGACGGTCAGCGCGCGACGGCTTGCGGAGATCATCCGTACCATCCACGCGGGAAACCGTTATGTGGACCCGGAGTTGGCCGCCGACGCGATCTCCGCGGGGGACTCGCCGCTGACCGCGCGCGAGGCCGAGGTGCTCGAATTCGCCGCCGACGGGGCACCCGTGGCGGAGATCGCGGAGCGGGCCGCGCTGTCCCAGGGGACGGTGCGGAACTATCTGTCGTCGGCCGCGTCCAAGCTGGGCGCGGAGAACCGACACGCTGCGGTGCGTCTCGCACGGGAGCGAGGTTGGGTATAGTAGCTGTCGCACCACGGCGCACGCGGACGTAGCTCAGTTGGTAGAGCGCAACCTTGCCAAGGTTGAGGTCGCCAGTTCGAACCTGGTCGTCCGCTCCAAAAAGAAGCCCCCGACTTCGGTCGGGGGCTTCTTCGTGTCCACGGGCCCGGCCGGCGGCCGGGCCCGTGGACACGGGTCAGGACCAGCTGACGCCCGTCAGACGCTCGTACGCCTCGATGTACTTGGCGCGGGTGGCCTCCACGACGTGCTCGGGCAGAGCGGGCGGCGGCTGCTCGCTCCTGCGGTCCCAGCCCGACTCGGCGGAGGTCAGCCAGTCGCGGACGTACTGCTTGTCGAAGGACGGCTGCGCGTGGCCCGGCTCCCACCCGTCGGCGGGCCAGAAGCGCGAGGAGTCCGGGGTCAACACCTCGTCGGCGAGGACGAGCGTCTCGCCCTCGTAGCCGAACTCGAACTTGGTGTCCGCGAGGATGATGCCCCGGTCGCGGGCGATGTCGCGGGCACGGCCGTAGATGGCGAGGGTCGCCTGGCGCAGCTCGGCGGCGGTGTCGGCGCCGACCTGGCGCGCGACCTCCTCGTACGAGACGTTCTCGTCGTGCTCGCCGACCGCGGCCTTGGTGGCCGGGGTGAAGATCGGCGCGGGGAGCTCCGAGCCGTCGACGAGACCCTCGGGGAGCGCGAGACCGCAGACCGTGCGGGTCTCGTCGTACTCGACGAGGCCCGAGCCGGTCAGATAGCCGCGGGCCACGCATTCGACCGGAGCCATCCGCAGGGACTTGCAGATCAGGGTGCGCCCGGCCCAGTCGGCCGGGGCGCCCGGCGGGAGTTCGGTGCTCAGCACGTGGTTGGGCGCCAGTTCGGAGAGCTGGTCGAACCACCACAGGGAGAGCCGGGTGAGGGTGCGGCCCTTGTCGGGGATCTCGGTGGGGAGCACCCAGTCGTAGGCGGAGATGCGGTCGCTGGCGACCATCACGAGGTCGCCCGCCTCGTTCTGGTACAGATCGCGCACCTTGCCGGTGTGCAGATGTACCAGACCCGGCACCTGAAGGGGCTCGGGCTTTTCGACGAATCCGGACACGGTTCCTCCCCGTGGTTCTGTACAAGTGACTCGATTCTCCCGTACGGGACGAGCTGCTGTGGACAGGGGGCGGACCGAGCGGGTGCGGGCGCGCGTGGCGGGGGGTGCGTCACGGCCTCCCCGCGGGGCTTTCTCAGTCGTGTTTGCAGATGCGGTCGAGGAGATTGGCGGTCGCCCGCTGGATACGGGGGTCCACGTGGCCGGGACGGTCGAGGGCCGGGGACCACGCGAACGTTCCGGACGCGAAGACCAGGGCGCCGGACGGGGCACGGTAGAGCGAGGTCTCCTGATGGCGCAGGACGCCCTCGCTGTCCGGGTACGGGGAGTGCGCCAGCAGGATCCGGTCCTGGTGCTCCGGCAGTGCGGTGCGCGGGAAGTAACGGTCCGCCTCGCCCGCGACCATGCCCTCCACCTCGTCGCCGTCGTGCGCCCCGGTCGCCTCCCACAGCCAGTGGTCGGCGTTGCGGACGATCAGGGGGGACGGCTCGGGGACGCGCCCCGCGTACTGGATGCCGATGAGCTGCTGCTCCGGGCGGTCGATCTCGCGCCACAGGACGGGCTTGCCGGGGCCCCGGCGTTTCCGGCAGGTCAGCAGCCGGTCGGCGACACCCGACGGGGACGGCCCCAGCTCCACCTGCCAGTACATGGTGTTGGCGGAGAGGAAGACGAGCGAGGTGCCGTGCTCGCGGGCGAGTTCCGTGGTGCGGCGCATCTGCGGGGACCAGTACTCGTCGTGGCCCGGGAAGACCAGGCCCCGGTAGCGGGTGGGGTCGACGCGGCCGGCGTGCAGGTCGCGGGCGTCGGCGTAGGCGAGGTCGTAGCCGTAGCGCTCGGCCCAGCGGATGAAGTCGTAGGCGTGACCCACGTGGAGGGGCAGGCCAGCGCCCGCGTACGGGCGGTCGAAGGAGACGGTGGTCGCGGCGTCGGCCTCGCCGAGGAGCCGGCCGCTCTCGTCCCACGCGTGGTACAGGCTGGCGCCGGTGTGGCCGTCCTCCGGGTACAGGTTGTACGCCTGCCAGGTGATGTCCGGGAGCAGGAGGAGCAGATCGGCCGTCTGGTGGTCGCGGACGGTGAAGGGGACGTGCGAGCGGTAGCCGTCGAGGGTGGTCAGGACGGCGACGTAGGCGCCGACGTTCCAGTAGGTCGGGATCTGGAGGCGCCAGGACAGCCACCAGTGGTGGCAGGAGACCGTGCGGTCGGCGGTGAGCGGCGGCGGCTGGACGATCCCGGAGAGCCGGGGGCTCGTGGTGATCTTGCTGGCGCCGTCGCCGCCGTAGTGGCCGATGCGGTAGATGTCGACGCTGAACTCCTGCGGCGGGTCGACCGTCACATGGAAGTCGATGGACTCGCCCGGAGCGGCGGCCCCCGTGCTGGTGAAGCCCTTGATCTGACGGTGGACGTCGTCGGCGGAGCGCGGACCTCCGGGACCGGTGCGCACACGGGTGCGGGAGGTGGACCGCGGCGCCGGGATCCGGGAGGCGGCCGCCGGCTGCGGCGGCTGGGGCGCGTCGGTGTCCACGTACCAGGGGACGACGTGGCCGGTGTCGTCGAAATAGGTCTCGCTGCCGCGGAGCCAGGGAACGGGTCCCAGGCCGAAGGGATCCGTGACGGCGTGCGCGAGTGCTCCCGACTCCCAGCGGCGGATCTGCTCCGATCCCATGCCCGCACCCCTCCTTCGTGCCCCCGTCGTACTGGCAAGCCCTTGCGCCGTGCTCGATCGGTCCCAGCACATCACATTACGCACGCAGTCCGTCACCGTTCGTCGCGAATTGGCGTGAGTGGAACGGGCCGCTCCGGCTGGGCCGGGGCGCCTGCGAACGGTGGGGTGCGTGCATGGCCGGGGACACGAACCGTGGGGGCGGCCGCCGGAGGGGCCGCCGTCAGACCAGCCGGACCGGTTTCTCCGGACGGACGCCCAGATGGCGCAGCCAGTCCCGCAGGGGCGTGGGGTCCCCCGTCTCTATGAGCGTGAGGACGCGGGGGCCGATGTCTGCCGCCCGTTCACCGCCGACGAGCAGGGACGGGCCGTCCAGCCAGTCGAGTCCGGGAACCGCCCCGGCGGTGTCCATCGCGGCGCAGCAGACCATCGCCGTGACATGGTCGGCCAGCAGCTCGCGACCGGTCCTGGGCGGCTGGAGGGGGAACAGCGGAAGCATCCGGTCGTCCCAGAGGTCGTGGTCGGAGCCCTGCTGCCCGGCGCTCCCGGCCGGCCGGGGCTTCGCCGGGGCGGACGCCTCCTCGCGGGCCAGTTCCGCGGTGAGCCGGGCCGCGAGGGCCGCCGAGCGCTCGTTCCCCACGGCGAGGTCGGGGTCGTCGCTCTCGGCGATGCCCATCTCCCCGTACGCCTCCGTCCGGTACTCGGCGAGGACGGCCAAGGGGGCCGCATCCGGGGCGGGCGTGGCTCCCGCCGCCACGGACAGGTGGTCGAGCACGCGGGCCAGGGTCGGTCCGTCCGCCTCGGGCAGCGCGGGGTCGGCGGGGTGGCGGACGCCGAGCGCGTCCAGGACCCGGTGGAGCCGGGCCGCGTCGGTGCGCCACGCGCGGTCGACGACCTCGTCCGGGTAGTCCTGCCAGTCGACCGGCGCCCAGTCGGGGCCGGCCTCGGCGGGACCGCCGTGGAAGAGCCGGGCGGCGAGCAGCGAAGCGGCCTCGTCCACCGTGCCGGGCTCTTCGAGCAGGTCGCAGGCGGGACGCTCGCCGAGACGGGAGGTGAAGCCCTCGGCGAGGCGGTCGCGGCGGGACAGCTCGGTCAGGGCCGCGACGACGCCCACGTCCAGCCGGGAGGGCCAGCGGCCCATCCGCCAGGCGGGCAGCGCGACCCGGGTCAGCAGACGGTCCCAGCCCGCGTACGCCAGGCCCACCTGTTCCTGGGCGACGATCCGCACGCCGTAGTCCACGGCCTGTGCACGCTCGGCCGACGCGGACGCCACGGCCCGCTCCATCTCCGCCGCGTGCCCCCGACAGCCGCGCAGCAGGAGCCGGGTGACCCAGCCGACTCCGGCCAGGACCGTGCGGGACAGCGGGCCGCGGCCGGGCGCCGAGGCCACGGCCACCGCCGCGTCCAGGCCTCGGACGAAGCGGCGGGCCGCGGCTATGTCCGGCTGCGCCGACGGGCCCGTACCGGCGACGACGGGGGCGAGGACCGCCCGCAGCTCGCCGACCCGCATCCACCACAGGAACGGGGAGCCGATGACGAGGACGGGGGCGGTGGCGTCCCGGGCGGCGCGGGCCGTCAGCGCGGTCACCGGGCCGCTTCCGGCCGGGCCTCGGCGCGGGCCGTCCGGCTCGTCCCCTCCGCCCGGGAAGAACCGGCCGAGGGCCCGGTGGGTGCGGTCCTCCAGCCAGCTGTCGCAGTCCGGGGTGAGCGCTATCGCCGACGGGGCCGGGACGTCGAGACGGTCGGCCAGGTCACGGACCATGCGGTAGAGATCGGGGGCCGATTCCTCGGAGATCGGGACCGTGGGGCTCGTCGCGGGCCGGGCACGGGCCACGACGAGCGCGATGCCCGCCGCCGCGAGAAGGACGAGGGCGGCGAACACCGTCACGATCCCTCCCGCGATTCCCCAGGGCGCACCGGTGATGCGGCCGGTGTAACCACCGACGAGCAGCACGACGGCCACGGCCGCGGGCAGCAGGGCGACGGCCAGCGCCCTGCTGCGGATGCGCAGCACAGCGAGAGCCCGGGAGCGCGCTGCCTGCGCGCCCGCCTCCACACCCATACCGGTCACGACCGGACGTCACCCCCTCTTGTCCGCCGGGCCCCGGCCCTGTCACTGCCGGTGCCGACGGATGCCCTGGCGTTGGTCACTCCCCCACTGTGGCACCCGCCGCCGACATCGCAATGCCGGTGGGCCAAGTGCCGGAATGCCTTCGCCGCACCCTAGTTGGGGCCCCGGCCCTCGTCAGCCGGATACGGCATCGGTCACCCGATGGAATGGCTCTGGGGAAAGGTGGATGACGGCAGACCCCGGACGGGCTTCCGGTTCCGTACAGAAACCCGCAGGTGGAAGGGCCTGGACGCAACAAGACAAAGCCCCAGATTCCGTACGGAGTCCGGGGCCCGGTGCTGCTATGGGGACCGTGGGCTATGCCTCGGCGGCCGCCTTCGCCGCGATGTCCGTGCGGTGCTGCGAACCGTCCAGACCGATGCGGGCGACAGCCGTGTAGGCGCGCTCGCGGGCCTCGGTGAGGCCGGATCCGATCGCTGTGACGGACAGCACACGGCCGCCCGCGCTCACCACCGCGCCGCCTTCGTGCCGGGTGCCGGCGTGCAGGACGTACGCGTGCGGGGCGTCCTCGGCCGCCACCTCGTCGAGCCCGGTGATCGGGTCGCCGGTGCGCGGGGTGTCGGGGTAGTTGTACGAGGCCACGACCACGGTGACCGCGGCCTTCTCGCTCCAGCGCAGCGGTTCGAGATCGGCGAGGGTGCCGTTCGCGGACGCCAGCAGGACACCGGCGAGCGGGGTCTGCAGCCGGGCGAGGACCACCTGGGTCTCGGGGTCGCCGAAGCGGGCGTTGAACTCGATGACCCGCACACCACGGCTGGTGATCGCCAGACCGGCGTACAGGAGTCCGGAGAACGGGGTGCCGCGGCGGCGCATCTCGTCGACGGTCGGCTGGAGGACGGTCTCCATGACCTCCTCGACGAGCTTCGGGTCCGCCCAGGGCAGCGGCGAGTACGCGCCCATGCCGCCGGTGTTCGGGCCCTCGTCGCCGTCCAGGGCGCGCTTGAAGTCCTGGGCGGGCTGGAGCGGGACGACGGTCGTGCCGTCGGTGATCGCGAAGAGGGAGACCTCGGGACCGTCGAGGAACTCCTCGATGACGACGCGGTCGCAGGCGTTGGCGTGCGCCCGCGCCGCTTCGAGGTCGTCGGTCACGACGACGCCCTTGCCGGCCGCCAGTCCGTCGTCCTTCACGACGTAGGGCGCTCCGAACGCGTCGAGCGCCTCCTCGACCTCCTCGGGCGTCACGCAGACGTAGGAGCGTGCCGTGGGGACGCCGGCACCCGCCATCACGTCCTTCGCGAACGCCTTGGAGCCCTCCAGCTGCGCCGCCTCCCCGGAGGGGCCGAAGCAGGGGATGCCCGCCGCGCGCACGGCGTCGGCGACACCGGCGACGAGCGGGGCCTCCGGGCCCACGACCACCAGTTCGGCGCCGAGCCGCGTGGCCAGCGCGGCCACGGCCGCGCCGTCGAGGGCGTCGACCGCGTGCAGTTCCGCCACCTCCGCGATCCCGGCGTTCCCGGGAGCGCAGTACAGGGCGGTGACGTCGGGGTCGAGGGACAGGGAGCGGCACAGGGCGTGTTCGCGGGCGCCACCACCGATGACAAGGACCTTCACGGGGTCAGCCTAACCGCCGCACGCGGGTGCCCTTGTAGGGGCTTCCGAAGCGACGGGGATACGGCCCTGGTGCGATCCTCCAGGAAACGGGGTCCCCGACGCACCGGGCGGTGGGGCCCCGGGCATGGGGCGGGGCGCGCTCCGGGCGTGCGCGGTGCGGCCCCGTGGCGCCGGACCGGCGACGTCCAGAGCCCGCGCGGCGACGTCTCGCGGCACACCGGGCGGACGCCGTCCAGAACCCGGCCGGTGGCGCCCCGCGCACCAGGCGGGCGGCGTTCAAGGCCGGGCGATGACATCCCCCGCACCGAGCGTGCGGCGCCCGGGACCAGAAACCGACCGGTGCCACTCCGCACCGGGCGGACGTCGTTCGAGGCCCGACCGTCGGCGCTCCGCGCACGGGGTGGGCGGCGTCCGGGGCCCGCCGGTGGCGCCCCGCGCACAGGGCGGGCGGCGTCCGGGACCCGGTCCGCCTCTCACTCGTTCGAGAACTCCTCGACCACCGTCGCGCCGAGTTCGCGGACGATCAGTTCGTGGCCCGAGAGGGCGGACTCGTCCAGGTCGGGGTCGTCGTCCTCGGGGGTGTCGTCCTCCGGGGCGACCGGCGGCGGCTCGTAGGCCGGGGCCTGAGCGGGCGCCGACATGCCCTGGGGCTGGGGACGGCCGGCGGACGGGCCGGACTGCGGGGCCGCGGGCCCGGAAGCCGGAGCGGACGACTGCTGGGGCGCGGGCCGCTGGCCGGCCGGAGCTCCGCCGTACCCACCGCCACCGCCGTAGCCGCCACCGCCACCGCCGCCGAACCCGCCGCCCGCCGGTGCGGGCGGCGGTGCCGAGCCGCCCGAGGCGTCCACGATCGCCTCGACCTTCCACTGCACGTTGAACTGCTCCGCGAGCGCCTGCCGCAGCACGTCCTCGCTGCCGCTGCTCGCGAAGTTGTCCCGGGCCCCGGCGTTGACGAAACCGATCTGCAGGGTCGTGCCGTCGAAGGCCGTGACCTGCGCGTTCTGGCTGAGCAGGATCCAGGTGAACCGGCGGCGGTTCTTCACCGCCTCCAGGATGTTCGGCCACAGCATGCGGGGATCGAGACCGCCCGCGGCCGGAGCGGCCGCCTGGGGCGTTCCCGGTGCGGCGGCGCCCGGAGCGGCGGGTGCGGCGGAGGGCGTCGGCGCCGACTCGGCCGGAGGGCGGCCACCGCCCGCCGGGGTCGCCGTGGGCCAGCCACCGGGGCGCCGGCCGCTGCCGGCCGCCGTGGCGGTGGGCCAGGCGCCGGGCGCGACCCCCGTGGGGGCGCCGGCCGGGGCCGCGGGCCGCTCGGGCGCCGCGGGAGCAGACGGGGGCGCGGACGTCGGTGCCGGGGCCGTGAAGGACGCGGCGGGCGCCACAGGCGTGACGGCAGCGGGCGTACCGGGCACCTCGCCCGGCACGGCGCCGGCGTTCTCCCCGCCGCCCCCTGCCCCGCGCCCTGCCCTGCGGCCGGTCCCGCTCCCCTGGCCGCGGCACGGGCCGCCGCCAGGCCTCCCCCGGGGGAAACGGGGGGAGCCGCGGGCCCGGCCGACGGGACGGGCGCCGCGCCGTGCGCCTCGGGTCCGGGCACGTAGCCCATGGCGGGGGCGGCTCCGCCGCCGGAGAAGTTCACCCCGCGCTCGATACGGTCGAGGCGGGCCATGACGGACCGCTCGTCCCTGTAGGCGGCGGGCAGCAGAACGCGGGCGCAGATGAGTTCGAGCTGGAGGCGCGGCGAGGTGGCCCCGCGCATCTCCGTCAGCCCTTCGTTGACGAGGTCGGCGGCACGGCTCAGTTCCGCGGCCCCGAAGACCCCGGCCTGCGCCTGCATGCGCTCCACCACGTCGACCGGGGCGTCGATGAGCCCCTTCTCCACCGCGTCCGGGACGGCCGCCAGGATCACCAGGTCCCGCAGCCGCTCCAGCAGGTCGGCGACGAAGCGCCGCGGGTCGTTGCCGCCCTCGATGACGGTGTCCACGACTTCGAAGGCCGCGGCGCCGTCCCCGGACGCGAACGCCTCGACGACGGCGTCCAGCAGGGAGCCGTCCGTGTAGCCGAGCAGCGAGGTCGCCATGGCGTACGTCACACCGTCGTCGGCGGCACCCGCCAGAAGCTGGTCCATCACGGACATGGAGTCACGCACGGACCCCGCGCCCGCCCGTACGACGAGGGGCAGCACACCGTCCGCGACGGGAATGCCCTCCTGCGTGCAGACCTCGCCCAGGTACTTGCGCAGGGTGCCCGGCGGCACGAGCCGGAACGGGTAGTGATGGGTCCGCGACCGGATCGTCCCGATGACCTTCTCGGGCTCGGTCGTGGCGAAGATGAACTTGAGGTGCTCCGGGGGCTCCTCGACGACCTTCAGCAGCGCGTTGAAGCCGGCCGGCGTGACCATGTGGGCCTCGTCGATGATGTAGATCTTGTAACGGCTGCTCGCGGGCCCGAAGAAGGCCTTTTCCCGCAGGTCACGGGCGTCGTCAACACCACCGTGCGAAGCGGCGTCGATCTCGATGACGTCGATCGAGCCCCGGCCGCTCCGGGCGAGGTCCTGGCAGGACTGGCACACACCGCACGGAGTGGGGGTGGGGCCCTGCTCGCAGTTCAGGCAGCGGGCCAGGATGCGCGCGCTCGTCGTCTTGCCGCACCCGCGCGGACCGCTGAACAGGTACGCGTGATTGACCCGGTTGTTCCGCAGCGCCTGCGACAACGGGTCGGTGACATGCTCCTGCCCGATGACCTCGGCGAACGACTCCGGGCGATAACGGCGGTACAGCGCGAGAGACGACACGTCTACGAGGTTATAGGCGCCCACCGACATCAAGGACCGCCCTGAGCGCATCCCGGGCGCGACCCCGGCGGCATCCGGTCCCCGGCCCGGGCGCCCACGGCCCGACGGCCGTCCGGGCGACCGCCCCGGAAACGCAAGCGCCCCCCACGCACCCGCCAGAGCCGACCTACCCTTGCTGCCTTCCGGCCCTGGGGGAGTTCAGTCAGATAGCGCCACGTGAGGGGCTCCGCAAAGAGTACAGGATGCCGGGGGTGGGGAACGAGTTCGCGAGCACTCCTCAACGTCTTGTATTGTTTGCCCCGGAGGATTCGCCTAGTGGCCTAGGGCGCACGCTTGGAAAGCGTGTTGGGGGCAACCCCTCACGAGTTCGAATCTCGTATCCTCCGCCAGTGCCTCACCGGGCACTAACGTCGAAGGGCCCCACCGCAAGGTGGGGCCCTTCGACGTGTTCTCAGCCCTCGTTGTCCTGGTTTTTGTCCACAAGGGGTGCCGAGGGTCCCCAGATCGCATCGGCAATCTTCCGGGCCACGTCCTTGAGCATGGCGTCCGGCACGTGGAGGTACCGCGCCCGCATGCGCGCCGACGTGCCCGGCTCCCATCCCATGATCTGGTCGATGACCCGGGCCGGGACACCGAGCAGCATGAGCACGGTGGCGGCGGTGTGCCGGGCGTCGTGGAGCCGGCCGTCCCGGACCCGCGCGTCCGCCAGGAGCCGCTTCCAGTCGTGATAGTCCGTGTTCGGGCTCAGCGGGCCCCCTAACG
This sequence comes from Streptomyces sp. NBC_00386, assembly GCF_036063235.1. NCBI lineage: Bacteria > Bacillati > Actinomycetota > Actinomycetes > Kitasatosporales > Streptomycetaceae > Streptomyces > Streptomyces sp. NBC_00386. The sequence continues at coordinate 5,006,117 of NZ_CP107950.1, read as the reverse complement.
CCCGGGTGAACACGTAGTCAGACTCGGTCCACAGATTCCCAGCGGTCTTCCGCTCGCGCGCTTGTGCCTCCGCGTGCGAGCGGAGCATGGCGACCAGCGGGCCGGGCAGCGGTACCGCGCGCCGGCCCGCTCGGGATTTGGTGTTCTTGGTCTCACGCCGGACCTGGACCCGGTCCGGGCAGTACCCCGGCTTCCGGCCGCAGGGTGAGGCGTCCGGGCATCCGTGCTCGTACCTGGGACGCAGACGGTTCCGGCGCAGCTTCAGGTACTCGTTGTCCAGGTCCACGTCGGACCAGCGCAGACCGAGAGTCTCGCCCTGCCGCAGACCGAGCGCCAGGGCCAGCATCCAGCGAGCGCTGTTCCGACGCTTGTTCACTTCGAGCAGCAGGCTCTGCACCTCTTCCAGCGAGTAGGGCTCGACCTCGTCTTCCGCCTCTTCCATCCGCGGCGGCTTCGCCAACGCGGCGGCGTTCTTCGCCACGTGACCGCGCCGCGCCGCTTCACCCAGGGCGGTCCGGATGGTGCGGTGTGCTTGGTGAGCCGTACCGGCCTTGCTCCCGCTCTTCTGCATCCGGCGGTACAGGCTCTCCAGGTGCTCGGGCTCCAAGCGGTCGATGCGGTGCTTGCCGAGACCGGGCACGAGGTGGACGCGAACCGCTACCTCGTAGCCGTCGTAGGTGTTTTCGCTGATGACCGGCCTGGCGATGTTCTCGACCCAGTGCAGGAGCCACTTCTCGACCGTCCACGACTTGCCGGGCTGCTGCGCCGAACCCTCGTCGCGCTGCTTCTCAAGCTTCCGGACCTCGTCGACCAGTTCCTTGCGCGTCGGCCGGGTCAGGTGGCGGCGGTAGGGCGTCCCGTCGTCCTTGTAGCCCATCGGCACGCGGGCGTGCCAACGGCCGTCCTTCCCCAGGTAGATCGCTGATTCTCCATTGGCGCGGCGGGTGCGCTTCTTCTCTTCTGCCACTGGCAGGCTCCTGCTTCTTACGTGTCGGGATGGAGACAGGGCGGCAGGCTGTCCCGTTCGGGAGTGCCTGCCGCCCCGGTGTCGTCAAGCAGCTCGGCGAACCGCGCGTTGCCGTGCGACGTACGCGGCTGGCGCGTCGGCGGGGACACGCCGGAGGCGGCCGACGGGGATGGATTCCAGTTCGCCGGTGCGGATGAGGGCAAAGCATGTGGTCCGGCCGATGCGGAGTCGACGGGCGGCCTCCTCGACGGTGAGGAGCACGAGGGTGGGATCGAATGTGTCGGCGGGACGGGCCGTATCCATGCAGGAATCTCCTTGAGACAGAAGGAGCGGGCTCGGGGGGCCTCTCAGAAGTCCGCTACATCCGCTACACCGCTACATCGCAGGTCAGCGGGTGGTTTTTTGTAGCGGAGGGGTGGCGTGTAGCGGCTACGCCCGCGCTACCGGCTTGCGGGCGTAGCCGCTACACGCTTCGGTGCCGCTACAGATTCATGGCCTCTGAGCTGGGATGTAGCGGCGTAGCGGATGTAGCGGAGTTCTGGGGGGCGGGGCAGTAGCGGGCCCACGCGTCTTCCAGATCGGTGGCGTGGAAGCCCTTGAGGACTCCGCCGGCGGTGCGGATGTTGCGGGAGCGGATCGGCTCGTTGCCGGTCGTCATGTACTCCCCGACCATCCGGGACAGGCGCCGGTTGTCGAGCGGCTTGCCGTCCAGGTCTGCCCACGGTGCGTCGTCGAGGGCGTTGAGCCGGTCGAGGATGGCGATGGTGGGCAGGCGGTCGATGCCGATGAGGACGTGGTCGCGCAGGTCGGTCAGGAGCCGGATGCCGAGGCTGTGTTTGTCGGTGTACTGCGCGGCCCTGACGAGGGTCACGCAGGCCTCGCGGGCCCGGTCGGGCCAGTCCCCGCCGATGGCGTCGGCGATGGCGAGCAGGGGTTCCCATACGTCGGCGGGCCGGTCGGTGATGCCCTCGGGCATCTCGGGCCAGGCTCCGAGGACGAATCCACGGGTCTGCTCTGCCCACTCGGTGAGCCGGTCGCGCAGCTTGTTGCCCTGAGCCTCGTGAATGCGGGCTCGGAAGGCTTCCACGCGTTCATTGCGGGCCCTGCGCCGCATCCGGATGACGATGGAACGGGTCAGGATCGTGTCGGGCAGCGAGCCGAGTCCGGCGACCGCGACCGCGCAGTACGAGGGAAACGCCTGCACGCTCTGGTTACCGCCGTCGCCGATGCACCGGTACGTCACGCCGGTGCGACGGTGCCCGGCGTTGAGGAAGCCGCGCAGTTCCTCGTTGTCCCCTGCCTTGGGGCCGAAGATGGTGTCGATCTCGTCGAACAGGATCGTCGGCCGACCGTCGGCCCCGGACACGGCCCGGAACAGGGCGGCGGCGGACGCGTTGACGGCCACCATCGGGTGCGGCACGAGGGTTTCCACGATCTCCAACGCCCGGGACTTCCCCGACCCCGGCTCCGGGGACAGGAACGCGAGCCGCGGGGTGGAGTCGAAGCAGTCGAGCAGATGGGCGTGCGCGTCCCACAGCGTGACCGCGACGTATGCGGCTTCTGTGGGGAAGACGTTGAAGCGTCGGTGGAAGGCTTCCACCTCGTCGAGCAGCGCGGCGCCGTCGATGGTGTCGGTCATGCGGCGGCCCTCCCTTCCTGGGTGGTGCGGAGCGGGCAGGTTTCGCGGTGTGCTTCGTGGTCGGCGATCAGGGCCAGTACGCGCGGCCGGCCGACCGCGCTGCGGTCCCTGCCACACAGGCACTTCGAGGTGGCGGTCGGGATGGCGTCGCGCGGCGCGCAGATGGTGAGCCACGCGACCGCGTATCGGCCGTCGCCCGGGTGCGGGTCAGGGCGAACGGCAATGGGGACGCCTTCGGCGACGCCTTTCGGTTCGCCCACGGCCGTCGTGTCCACAGGCTGTGCAGCGGCGTGCGGGCCGTCCGGGGTGGTGGTGATGCTCTTCAGAGGGGAATGTGGGCGGGTGCTCATGCGGTCGCCCGGCGGGTCTGGTTGTGGGCGATGGACCAGTCGAGCGCGCTGCGCAGTGTGGAGCGGCACTCGGACGCGGACAGTCCGGCCGCCTCGCCCCCTGCCTGAAGAGCCTGCTCGACCACGTGTCGGGGGAGGTCGCCCCACGCGACGAACCGCCCCAACGCGCGGGCGGCACGGAACAACTTCGCCTCCCGCTCGCCGACTTGAGCGGAAGCCACGTTCCGCGTCTCGATGTCGAGCGCTACATCTGCATATCGGCGCGATTGCCCCGCTACGGCCACCGAGGGGGCCCGGGAGGGCTCGGGAGCCGGTTGCAGGATGCTTTGCAGCCACGAGGGCAGAGGGGCCGCCACGGGCCCGCACAGCGCCTCGTAGGCTCCCGCCGGGGTGGTGCTTCCCGCGGCGACGACGTATCCGCCCCATCCGCGGGTGTCGACCGAATCGGCAACCGTGCCTTGGGTGTTGGTCATCCGCACGCCGGATGGGGCGGTGAAGTACAGGTGGGTTCCGCCGCTCGCGGTCCGCACCCGGTAGGTGTCGGGGACGGCATGGCCGGCGCGCTCGCAGAGCGCTCGGAAGGTTGCCGCGCCGTCAGGCGCGTCCGAACTGCCCTTGTGCTCGGGCGTGTCCAGGTCGACGACCAGCAGCCCGGAAGGACCGGTGGCGATACCGACGTTGAACGGCGCCCACGACCAGGCGGCACGGATGCGGTCGGGGTCGGTCGTGGCGCGCTGCTCCCACTTCCGGTGCCCGTTCTCGCACGTGCCCGCCCCCGTGCACGTCCGCTCCCCATGCAGCGCGGGCAACTTGACGCCCGGACGGAGGGGGAAGACGTGCCAACCGCGTCCAGCGGCGGCCAGGGCCGCGTCCATCAGGTGCTCGCTCATGCCGCCACCTCCAGCGTGCGGGAGGTGAGGAACGCGCGGCCGATGAACTCGGTGTAGGCGGGCGGAATGGCCTCGGTCAGTTCCTCGCGGACGTCCGTCCAGTCGATGCCCATGGCCGCTTGCAGCTCCGGCACGGACGGCTTGCCGCCGCCGTTGCCGTAAGCGGCGACGTACGGGCCGTCGTGGAACTGCCCGTGCCGGTAGCCGCGGACTCGGCCCCGGTGCGAGACGTGCGCCGGCTGCTCGATGCTCCAGCCGCCCAACTCGAAGTTGCGGTGCCGGATGACGCCGAGCCCGAATATCTCGCCGCACAGCGTCAGGTCTTTACGGATGTCCGCGCGCCCGTTGGGCTGCTCGATCACGTACGGCAGCCCGGTCCGGTCGAGCAGGGCCCTGGTCGGCGCGACCATGTCCACGTGGGTACCACCCCATCCCTGGGACCGGTTGGTGCCCACGGTCAACGCGCACTTGTCCTGGCACGGCGGGGAGGCGTGCACAAACGCATACCGATGGATCTCACCTGAATCGATCAGGTGGGCGAGGCGCTGGAGCGCATCGCCCCGGTGGTAGGGGAAGGGGTAGTTCGGACGGTCGGCGATGTCCACGCCATCCACGGAGAACCCTGCGCTGGCGTACCCCATACCGGCGCCGCCAGCGCAGCAGAACAGGTCCAGTAGGCGGGTCAGGGGGTGCCTTCGCTCGATTTTTGAGGGCTGAGGCATGCCGAGTTTCTCCAGTTCGATGAGGAGTGTGTGAGACCCGAGAGACGGGGAGCGATCATTGGGATGAGATGGCGTACTTCAGGGGCTTCCCGGCTGATGCGTACGGCAGTTCCAGAGATGCCGTACCGGTAGGCCCTTCTCTTTTTCAAGATCCCGTGCCATGCTCTTCCGGGAGGGGACAGGTGTGTCCCTCAAAGCCCGCCAGCTGGCGGGCTTTTGTCGTTCCCGGACCAGATAGGCCCTTGAGCTGATGACGCTCAGGGGCCTTTGGCGTTTGCGTGAGGAGAGTGGAACCGAAGATGGAAACAGGGATCGTGGTCGCGTTCGCGGCAGTCGCGCTCGTGGCCCTTGTCCTCGGCACCGTGGCCCTATTGGGACTTCGCGCACTGAAGAAGTGCGACTCTCAAGACGTCCCGAAGGTGGTCAGGGAGATCACGGGTCTCGCTGCGACGTTTCAACGGTGGGTGCCCTGGAGCACACGTTCCACAGGAGGCGTGAACGAGAGGCCGGCATCCGTAGAAGAATCCTCAGGTCAGGAGGAACTCTGATGGCTCGACGGCGGTACCCCGGATTTCAGCCATGGTGCTATCAGCGGGTCGATGAAGAGAACGCCGCTTCTTCCCTGCAGGCAAGCCTCGTGGAGTGGCTGCCGATTCTCCTGCTGGAGGAGGAGCTATACATCCTCGGCCGCAGCCTTGCGGGTGACGACCTTCATGACCTAGCACAGCAGTCAGGTCAGTCATATGAGCGTGTAATCCCTACGCTCATCTCTGCCCGGCGAAAGGTCGCGCGACTTGTCCATCTCTGGAATGTAGGTGCGAATCCCAACCGGTGCGAATTCATGGAGAAGATGTTCGGGGAACAACTGGGTGCCGACAATCTGGATCGCCGCGTCTTGGTGCGACTCGAAGAACACATCGAACACTGCTTGACATGTAGGGCCGCCGCCGTAATCGGTGAATCCCTACCGGGAGCCAGGAAGGTGATTGCTGCGATCGCGGCTGTTCTTCCCGAAGACATGGACGATTCCCCGGGGGTGCGCTAGCTGTGAAAACGGTTGCGCTTGATGACGGCTTTGCGGATGTTGACCGTGGTCCCGCCGCGGTGGCCGCTCGCGCCGAAGATCTGTATGGCGATCCATCCGCCGAAGATGACGGCGGCGAGGGTGATCAGTTGGGTGATGAGCGCGGTGAGTGCGGCGATGAACGTCGTCAGCAGGATCAGCCCGCCGCACACGGCAGCGAACCCGACGCCGCCGAGGGCGATGTTCACGGCCGTCCGGGAGACGGGCGGCTTGGCCGTGACCGGTTCGGGCTGGACGGGGTTGATGGCGTAGCCGGTGACGACCCGCCCGTCGGGCAGGACGATGCTCGCGACCGCCGGGACGCTGCCCGGCTGCATGGGCACGTGGGGCGCCGGCGCCATGACAGCCGGGGCGAGCGGAACGGGTTGGTGGACTTCCACGGCGGTCACAGGGCGGCCGTGGGTGGGGTGTTCGGGGTACATGCGGAATCCCTTCCGGTGCGCGGTCAGGGAGGCGGAGTCACTCCCTTGCGGGGTGGCTGTGGAGGGGGTTTTCGGGGTCTGACCTGGGATGCCTCCCTGACTCCCTGATGGATCATTCGTGCAGCTCAAGGCCAGGGAGGCGGGGCAGGGAGGCGGTCAGGGAGTTCTCCCTGCCTCCCTGACCCGGGCGGGGCGGCTCCCTGTCATCCGTCGGCGGAAGCGGAACCGTCCGTGTCGCGGTTGGCGAGGGCGCGGGTGACGCGGTCGCGGCTGACGACCATGACGCCGTCGGACTTGTAGGGCTCCGCGCCGGCGTCGTCCAACACCCGCTTGAGGTCCAGGAACGACCAGCCGCCGTAGGCGTCCTCGTTCAGCGTGGCGAGCCGGGTGAGCACGTCCTTCGTTCGTACTCGCGGGGCGTCGCCGACGACGTTGGCGATGTCGGCGAGCGGGTCGCGGTCTTCGCCCCGGTCGATGACGGTGAGGGTGGTGACGCCGTCGCGCAGGGCCTTGGCGCGGTCGATGATGGCTTCGGCCGCGTCGTCGTCGACGTAGTGGGTGCGCACGGTGATGGACGACTGGCCCTTGGGGATGTCGATGCCGGACGACGCGACCACGAGCGTTCCCTGATCCAGCCCGGGGCGGAGCAGGTTCGGCGCCGCGCCGCCGTCGACCGCCTTGTCCCCGAGCGCCATCCGGGCCTGCGACTCGGTACCGAGGGCGAGGGCGGCGCGGGTGTGGGCGCCCTCGCGGACCAGCTTGGGCAGGTTCTGATCGGTGGGGTCCTGGGTGCCCTGCCACATCAGCACGTTCACCGCACGACCCTGGTTGTGAATCTTGCGGACCGCCATGAAGTACCGGGAGGTGGCCTTGGAACCGCCGTAGAACCGGCCCTCTTCGTCCTTGAGCGGGCACATGAACGCGACCTGCGCCTCATCGACCAGCACGATCAGCGCCGGGAACACGGTGCCGGGCGGCGCCATCAGGCGACGGTTCATCTCGCTCACGGCGCCTTCGACCATCTCGGTCACCTGGATCACGTGCTCATCGGTCGGCCCCTGGATCAGCGTGGTGGCGATGCCGTCGAACATGGCCCAGTCGCCGACGCCCTTGAGGTCGCCCATGAGGAACTGGACCGACTTGTCCAGCGCGAGCCACAGGGCCAGGGAGCGCAGGGCGACGGTCTTGCCCTGGTTCGACAACCCCGTGATCAGCAAGTGCCGCTGATACAGGCTGAGGGCCGCCGCGTCGCCGCGCAGGTCCTGGCCCCAGGGGGCGCGGCCCTTGGCGTAGTCGGCGGTCATCGTCTCGTCGGTGACCAGCGGGGACGGCCCGATCGGCTCGTCCAGCGCACCCGAGTCCGCCACCCACAGCCGGACCGTGCGGGCGGCCTGAGGGATGGTGATGAACACCTCGTGCTCGTGCCGGGTCAGGTTCTCGGCGAGCTTCCGGCGCCGGTTCTGCACCTCGATGGTGGACACCCCGGACGGAAGCGTGACGTCGACCTCGACGCCGCATCCGGCGATCCGGATCGGCCCGAGCATCGACGCGCCCGCGTCCCCCATGTCCTTGATGGCGTTGCGCAGGGCGGGCACGCCGAGGTCGCGCAGGGCCTTGACCACGATCGAGGGGGTGATCGGCTCTCCCTCGCTGTTGCGGACGTTCGCGGGGAGCGCCCACGCGGGTGCGGCTTGCTGGTGCTTGCCCACGCCCCATAAGGCGAGCAGGGCCAGGAACGGGCCGATCGCGAGGGCGGGACCCCAGACCACCTGAACGATGGTGATGATCAGGTTGATGAACTCGATCGTGGCCATCAGCGGGGTGACGACCTGCGTGACGTCCTTCGTCGCGATGGCCATCACGACCCCGAGGGCGACCAGTGACCCGACCCCCATGCCAGCACTCACGGCGACGCCCTTGGCCGCGTCGAGCGGGGAGTGGAGCAGGTCCATGCGGCGACGGTGGCGAGCCTCGCGGAAGTGCTGCCCCCGCTCCTCCCACTCCGCCGCCACCTCGTGATTCCCCGCAGCTTCAGCGGCCCGGAACATCCGCTCGTAGCGGGAGGCGGTCCGCCCGTCCCACGTCCGCCGCGCCGCGATCCGCGCCCCGCCGACGACGTACAGCGTGTGCCGGGCAACAGCGCGGGCGGTCGTCCTGGTCGTCTCGTGCGTGACCGCCGTACGGATGGCGCGTCCGGAACGGACCCACAGCGGAACGGGCGCGATCGGTGCCGGTTCGGGGACCACGGTCAACGTGGTCACGGTATCCGGCTCGGCCGTCGGTTCGGTGCTCTTGTGCAGGTGAACGACGTTCTCGCTCATGGTGAAACGGACTCCTGACTGCCCCGGATCGGGGTGAAAGTGATGAGGGGGAAGGCGGTGCGGGCTGGTGGCGCGGGCGTGCGTCACCACCAGCCGGAGGACTTCTTGGCGGCCTTGGCGCGGGCGGCTTCGGTGACGATGCGCTGACGCTCGATCTGCAACGCGGTCATCTCCGCGATCAGCCGCGTCTCCGCCGAGGTCGAGACCGACTCGATGCGGCTGTCGGCGCGGCCGGTGCTCTTGCCGCGCATGACCCGGTAGGAACCGCCCGCGACGGCGGCGAGCATCGCGCGGCGCTCGGAGCCGGTGAGCGGCCACAGTTCGCCGCGTCGGACCGCTTCGAGCTTGCGGTTCGTCTCGCGGATCGCCCGGTCAAAGCGGCGGGTGTCGGGCTTGCCCATGACTAGTCGGTCCTTCCGGCGTTGGGGGCGAGGATGAGGTGAATGTCGTCGAGCCGGCCGGTCGCGCCCTGGGACCCGAGCCACGCCGCGACTTCGCGGGTGACTCGGTCCCAGCAGAAGGAGACGGGGACGGTGACGGTGCCGTAGGCGAACGCGCGGCCCTCGCCGGGCACCGTCACCCAGGCATGCCACGCGTAGTCGAGCGTGCTGGTCACAGCAGAACTCCTCGGAGAAGTCGTGGTGTTCAGGCGGCGCGCTGGTCTTCGGGGTAGGCGCAGGGCACGCACATGCCGAGCGAGGCGGCGATGACGTAGCCCGCGTCGCGGTGGCAGGACGGGCAGGTGCGGCGGGCGGCGTTGGCCTTGGCCAGCGCCGCCCACTTCGCGGTGGTCATCGGTCGCACCGGTCGGGCCAGGTCGATCCGGTAGAGGTGAGCGACCAGCGGTCCACGACGGTGGCGCGGCCGTTCGAGCTGCGCCGCCACGGCCTGGCCGCCGGGTCGTAGTCCGCGCGCCCTCAGTTGGCGGCGGGTGGCGTAGCCGTCCGGGGCAAGGCGCCACCGGAACACCGGCAGCGCGCCCATCACGCCACGCGCTTCCATGCGGCCCGGAGGCGGACCTCGGACGCGGAGTGGCCGGCCGTACGGAAGCGGGTCGCCATCTCCCGGTAGGACAGGGCGGGAACGCGGCTGGTACGGATCTCGTCCACGAGCGCGTCAAGTTCGGCGTCGGTGAGAGCCGGGCCTGATTCCAGTGCAGTGAGTAGCTCGGTGGGCCCCCAGACGGGGAGTTCCCATCGGGGTGTGACGTCGGGTGTGACGCGGTTCGTCACGCTGGTCAGTGCCCTGCCCGTGTCCTCGCCGGATCGGGCCGCTTCCAGCGTCGACCAGGCGGCGGAGAGCCGTTTGGCGGTGTCGGCCTGGACGCGGGCGACGCGCGCGCCGGCCTGCGTCACGGCCGTCAGCCGGGTCTCCTCCGTCGTGGCTTCCGCCCGCAGTCGGGCACGCGCCACGGCCGCTTCGTCTCGGGCTTCCTGCTGGATACCGGTGATGGCGGTCAGCGCGGCCGGGGTGAGTGCAGTCCGCTCCCACAACCCGTGCACCAGCCACAGTGCCTTCGCCGCGAGCGGCAGCCACGCCACCGCCAGCCACGCGCCCGTGTCCGCCTCGGCGGTCAGCGCGTGGGCGACCAGGACGCCGGTGGCGAGCAGACCGAACGACCAGCCGACCGCCGTCACGGCGGCGGAGTGGTCGCCCTGCGCGGCGAGGCGCCGTTCGTAGGCGAGGGTGGCGAGCCATCCCCCGTCGATGCCCAGGCCGACCACGAGCGCGACCAGCCACGGCATCGCCGTACCCAGCCACATCACGACCACGGCCAAGGTGAGGACCATGGACACCGCCGTCATCGCGACGGCGGGCAGAGCGGTCGGGCGTGCCATCACGCCACCCCCGCGGGCATCCGAGCGCCGTCGGGCACCTGCGTATAGCCGGTCAACTCGATGTCCGCGCCGCCGTACTCGGTCCGTGCGTTCAACACGCCGGTGCAGTGGTCGCACTGCACGTGGAAGTCGACCACGTCCGGGGCGATACCGAGCGCCGTCCGCCATGCCTCGAACGCGGTGAACCCGCCCTGCGACGCATGCACCGACAGCCTCAGCCGGTCCGGGTAGATCGCGCTCACGTCGACCACCGGGGCCGGCAGGTCGGGGAAGTCGACCGCCAGCAGCCGCAGCGCCCGCAGCGGTGCCGCCAGGGCGTCCAGTGTGAGGATGGCGCTCATGCCGCACCCCCCGCCGGGATCGTGCCGGCCGTGCGGTTGGTCAGCTTGGCCCGTTCGGCGAGGACGCGGGCCAGGGCCCGGCGCACCCGGCGGGTGTCGACGTCGTTGGGGGCGTGGTCCATGGCGATGATCTGCGCGTCGATCAGGTCGACGTCCGCCAGGATCAGCGGCATCTCCAACTCGATCGCGTCCAGCTCCGCGTTCGTCGGCTCCATGAAGTCGGCGAACGCGGTAACAGCTTCCTGAACAGTGACGATGGGGTTCATTGGGTCGTGTTCCTCTCAGGCAGGAACGGCCCGAACAGCGGCCCCGGTGTTCCAGCACCGGGGCCGCGCGCCGTTGAAGTCGGTAGATCCGGCTCCCCTCGACGCTGCTCGTACGAGACGAGCAGCGGAGGCAACCGGCCGCAGCGGATGAGCTGCGAAAAGGTCGATGCGCGCTGTGCTCGTGCGCGGGACCAGAACCCGCGCACGCCGCCCTCTTGCTTGCAGAGGTGGGGCGGTCTCCCTCAGCACGCTGTTGAGTTTTCAAGGCACTGTCGCTGCCGGCGAGCGCGGTAACCCCTGGTCAGAGGTGCTCCCGTCTTCACGGGACCCGCCGGGCGCTGCCAGTGCAGGCAGCGAACACTCAATGGTATTGCACCACCTGCTCAGCTTGTTGGTACAAGCTGACATAGCGATGCTGCACCCACGGACAGTGAGGCGTCAAGAGGGTTGGGCTACATGTACCAACAAGTTGCGCGAGTGCGTCATGATGGGGGCTATGACCAAGCAGCCGAAGTACCGGCAAGTCGCGGACATCCTGCGTCGCGAGATCGACAACGGCACCTATGCGCCGGGCGCGCGGCTGCCTTCCGAGAACGACTTGCAGCAGCGGTTCGACGCGTCGAGGAACACCGTCCGCAACGGACTAAGCCTGCTGGTCAGTGAAGGGCTGATCGCGTCCAGCCAGGGGCTCGGATATGAGGTCAAGTCGCACGAGGTCTTCGAACTGAACGCGTCGCGGTTCGAGGATCTGACCTTCCCGCAGAACGGGGACGCCTACAGCACCGACGTGACGAACGCTGGTCGTCGGCCGCATCAGACGTTCCGCGTAGAGATGCTCCCGGCTTCGGCTGATGTCGCTGCGCGGCTCAAGGTGCCGGCAGGAACGAAAGCTGTATTGCGGTTCTGTCATCGCTATGTGGACGACGTGCCCTGGTCCACGCAGGCGACCTACTATCCGTCCTGGCTGGTCGAAGCGTCACCGCGACTGGCAGAGCCGGGCGACATAGAGGAAGGCACGACTCGATACCTCGCCGCGCGCGGTATCGAGCAGGTCGGGTACTTCGACGAGATCGCCGCTCGGATGCCGACACCGGAGGAAGCGCGACTTCTGGAGATCGGAGCTGGAGTACCAGTGATGATCTGGACGCGTACCGGCTACTCGGCAGACCGTCCGATCCGGTGCACGATCACGACGTTCCGAGGGGACCTGAACCGCATGAACTACGAGATCGGCGAGCTGTCCGCCCGAAACGAGAACGCGTGATCATCACTCTTGCAGAGCCACACGACGTGGCCAAGCTGCTTGCCTTTCGCGAGGAAGCGGCAGCTTGGTTGCGGGGTCTCGGGTCCGATCAGTGGAGCCGTCCGTACCCCGCAACCAAGCTGTTGGCCACGATCGAGGCGAACACCGTGTTCATGCTCCGGGACGGGCATACGACCGCTGGCACGATCACGCTCACCCCAGACGCCGAAGAGGGGCTATGGACAGACGGCGAGCTGACCGAACCGTCGATGTTCGTCAACAAGCTCACCATCGCCCGTGAGTACTCCGGGCAGGACCTTGGGGGACGGCTGCTCGACTGGGCCGGCGACCGTGCGGAGCGGGCGGGCGCGCGATGGCTCCGCTTGGACGCTTGGACGACGAACGAGGGGCTCCAGCAGTACTACCTCGCGCACGGCTTCACGTACGTTCGTACCGCCCGCGAGGGCACGGCAGTGAACGGCGGACCCCGCGTCTCCGGGTGGCTCGCGCAGCGAGCGGCACGGTCGGCTGATCATGGGTTCACAGACCGTACGCCTGCACCTGAGAGGCTTCGGTTTGCGGCTTGAACGTTGCCCTTGTTTCCTCATACGTGAGGAGCAGGTCCTACAGATGACTCGCCTAATCTCGCGCTTCACCAAAGCGGGTAGATCAACTCCGATGCCGACTGCTCACCCGCGCATATACGCGCGCTCGACATGGAACCCGTAAAGCGACCACGGCGTCCCTAGTGATATGTCAGGTCACGGCACACCCTCTGCGGCCAACAACCCACCATCCACTACCGACATCTCCCCTCACAGTAGCAACTGGAACGGCCCGACCGTATTCACTCTCTTTTTCTCCCTCGCCGCCTTGATCATTTCAGTTCTCGCCTATCGGTTGCAGAGTCAAACTGAAGTACGAGGCGCCGAGCGGGCCAAGATTGGGTTCGCCTCGCGCGTGCAATTCGAGGATGAAATTCCAGTCACGGCCAAAAATCTGGGGAATTACATCAAGTCGGCAGAGAAGAAGAGCGTAAACGGGGGTGCCAGAATCGGACAGGTGACTAATTACAATATGGCACCCTTGGATCTAGTAGTTATTGGAACGGTAGCTACTTCCGAAGGAGATGTGCCCGTACGCGGTCTAGTTAAAATCCCCCCCTGCGTACGTGCTTCAATTATCGATGATACGAATCTAGATTTGGCGACGTCGACAGAAGGGGATTTCACAAAAAGTCGCTTCACTTACGGTCCCTTGATTTTCCGTGACCACCTGTCACGGGTGTGGTCTAGTAATTACACGGATCTTCCGTCAGAGGTGGGCTGGAGTGTGAGCGATCCCACCGGACGGACTACTCCGAAGCGCTACACTGCAACGCGACCGAGCAATGCAGAGTCGGGTCCCTGGGGTTGGTCAAGAATAGAGGGGTCCTTCGCTGACGCCATATCCGGCACTCGACCCACAGAAATAGCTTCGATCAAAATCTATGTCACACAAACCGAGCAATTAAGCAATTGCGTCACTTCGGATTATTAGCCTCAATTATTCATTGCCTCTAGTCGTGCTCCGGCTATGAAGTGCACCCGCATACGGATCAGGTGTGCCAGTCATGGCCCTGACCTGTCGACCGAACTGCCATGCACAGGCCAGCAGTACCCACGACAGCCTGTCAGATGCTCGATTCACGCTGCTTCCTTTTCCGATCCACGGCAAATCCAACGAACGTGAGCAATAGCAATTTCAGACCAAAGGAGGGGACGATGATTCCAGCCCAGATCCAGAACGTTCCCCACCAGCCGCGATCCCCGTCAGAGTCCATGATGGGGAGCCAGAAGAAGTTAACAGCGATCATCCACAGCCACTTACCGGTTTCGATAGGAATTCTTCCGGCTCTGAATTCGAAAAATACAGTTAGGGCCATGAAGAGCATGAACGCGTAGAGGTTAGAAACCCACAGCACAGGGCTCATGCCCGAGGAGCCTTCAACGAAGCGGATTTGATATGGCCAGGCCCATATCATGACCGCTACCAGCATCAGCACTGGCAGAGACCTAAATAGATTCCTGCGAACGTTCTCAATCTGCTCCTCGTATTGAAGAGCAAAATCTGCAAGGCCCTCATACATGGGGTTGGGTGCAGTTAAAGGATCTAACCCTTGCCTAGCTCTGACAGCTTCGGTTAACGCTTCTCCTTCAGTCGCTGCACGGATCCGCATTCTCGCGTCGCCAGCGTAAGTGGCAACTTCCGCGTAAAATTCCTCTACCGTCTCAGAATTGAGCGGGGATGTATTTGCGATCTGGACCCATCCGGGACTGTCGCTTACTGCCCTCAACTGTTCGGTGAGATTCACCCAGAATAATTCCCTCTTCTTCATGTCGTAGACGACACCGAGAATCGGAATGCGACTCTGCCGCCAGTCGTCAAAGTGATCCTCGACAGGAATCGCATACCCGTTCACTCGCTTGTACTTCTTGCCACTCTTCACCTGAATGGCGATCCAGTACGGCGTTCTCTTGCCGGCGCGCGTGAAGTTGACGATCATGTCCTCGCCATGATCGTTACCCCCGTCGATCTCTTGAACGATGTGCTCGTGGTCCTCAAGGAGCGCACGCAGAGCGTTGACGCCCGCCCTCTCAATCTTGCGACTCGCACGAACAGTTGACACTGCCCCCCCTGAAGTCAGTCATTGTCAGGTTAGCGGCAGGCACTGACAGCCTGGGCTGGTTGTGGCCGTCCAGGCATGCACTGACCTGGCCTGTTAGGGGTCACTCGTTGTCCTGGTCGTTGTCCAGTACGCCGACGGCCGCCCGCGTTCACTGGCGTCCATACGCGACCTCTGACCTGCCGTTTGGACCCTCGTGAACGTCCCTGAACGGCCACACGCACAGTTGGAAAGCGTGTTGGGGGCAACCCCTCACGAGTTCGAATCTCGTATCCTCCGCCAGTGCCTCACCGGGCACTAACGTCGAAGGGCCCCGCTGCTTGCAGCGGGGCCCTTCGACGTTGTCCGGTCCCAACGGGCCCGCGCGGGCCCCGGTCACCCTCGTGACCGGGGCCCGCGCCCGTCGGACTCAGTCGATCGTCACCTTCTTCGAGACGGTGACCTCGTCGATGTCGCTGGTGCGGACGGTGATCTTCATCGTCCAGGTGCCGGGGAGGGGGAGGGTGAGACCGTCGGAGGTCCAGTAGCCGCCCTTGTCGGTGATCTCCGCGTCGATCGGGCCGACCTTCTGTGATTCCTGGGTGAAGGTCAGGCGCACCTCGGGGACGGTCACGAGGCCGCCGTCGGGGCCGAAGACCACGACCTGCACGGAGTTCTCGCCGACCTGGCCGGGCGTCAGCTCGATCTGGACCTTGCCGCGTCCGCCCGGGGTACCGACGTCGAAGGGCACCAGGGTCGTCCTGGAGGTCACCCGGCGCACGGCCGCGACCGCGTCGGCGCTCTCCGTGGCGGCGCGGCCCGGCTGGGTACCGGTCAGCATCGTCGTGATCACCAGCACCAGGATGCCGACGGTGACCTCGGCGAGCACCGAGCGGCGCAGGCCCCGGTGGTACTCGGTGTCCCCCGGCCCGCCCTTCGCCCCGTCTCCCGCCGTCCCGTCTCCCGCCGGCCCATCTGAGGCGGGCTCTTCGGGGGCAGGCTCCTCCGAGGCAGGCCCTTCCGACGCCGGTCCGTCCGACGCCGACGCCGGCACCGTGACCGGGACCGCGACGCGGCCGGCCGCGACGCCGGCGGGGGTCCGCGCCGTCGCCGCCCGGGTCGTCCAGCGTCGCGAGAACGCGGCTCCCGTCAGGAGCAGCGCCACCAGGACGACCTTCACGACCAGGAGCCTGCCGTACGAGGTCGAGGTCAGGGCGTCCCAGGAGCCGAGGCCGCGCCAGGACTGGTAGACGCCGGTGACCGCGAGGACCGCGACCGAGGTGAGGGCGAGCCGGGAGAACCGGGTGACGACGGCCGGGGGGACCGGCTCGGCGGGACGGTGGAGCGCGGCCAGCAGGGCGGCCAGGCCCCCGAGCCACACCGCCATGGCGAGCAGATGCAGCACGGAGGAGACCATCGCCGCGGGGACCTGGATCCCGGCGGAGGCGTGCTCGGCGGCGGCCCAGGTGACCGCCAGGGCCAGGGAGAACAGCGCACCGAGCACGAGGACGCCACGGCCGGCCCCCCGGCCCCGTACCGGCACCCTCGGGGGCACGAAGGCCACGGCGGCGAGCAGCGCCAGCCGCGCCACCAGAACGATGCCGGGCCGGCCCGCCAGGGTGTCGCTGAGGCTCTCCGGGTCGAAGACCCCGGACAGGCCGGTGCCGCGTTCGTAGGGGCCGCGCAGCAGGAGGAGCGCGAACGTGGAGCCGAGCAGGATCCACCAGCCGGTCACCAGGAGACGCCGTACGGACCCCGGGAAGCCGCAGACGAGCACGAACGTGACCGCGCCGATCAACAGGGCGAGTCCGCTGTACGCGGCGTAGCGGGCGATGTCGTAGAGGGCGGAGGAGGCGGGATCACCGGCGGTGGGCGGCAGGGGCGCGCGGGTCGCGGAGGGCTTGCCGACGGAGAACGTGAAGGCGCCGGAGACGGGGTGGCTGTCCGCCGAGACGACCCGCCAGGCCACGGTGTACGTGCCGGCGCCGAGGCCGCGCGGCAGGGTGACGCCGGCGGTGTCGGCACGGCCGTCCGCGTGCTCCGGTTCCCCGGTGCGCACGCGCCGGTTCTCCGGGTCGAGCACGCGGAAGGAGTCGTCGAACAGGCCGATCGACTCACTGAACGTCAGCGTCACCTGGCGGGGCGCCGACTTCAGCACACTGCCCTCCTGCGGATCGGTGCCCGTCAGCGCCGCGTGGGCGGACGCGCCGTTCACACCGCCGAAGAGCACCAGGACCAGGACACCGCCCAGCAGGGCCAGGGCCCTGGCGCCGATCCGCCGTTCTCGCTGCCGGCTCTCGTTCACACGCCGTCTCCGTATCCGCATGTCCAGAGTCTCGGTCATGTACGGATACGAGCCGCGTCCGGCTCACCTCGGTGCCGTCGGGCCCTTCTCGAAGGCCTCGCGCGTCAGGAAGGCGAGCCGGGCGTGCTTCTCGGGCAGATGGACCTCGGGCAGGTCGATCTCGGGGAGCACGATGTCCCCGGCGGGCACGAAACCCTGCCGGGTCAGCCGCTCGATGGCCTTGGCGTTGCGGGCGTCGGGTTCGACCACGGCCCGCTCCCGGCCGAGGCCGGTCAGCGCGTACGCCAGGAACGTCGACAGCAGCGTGGACGACCAGCCCGGCCGCTCCCCGGAGCCGGGTACGGGGGGCCCGATGAGCAGGTGGACCCCGATGTCGCCGGGCCGGACCTCGTAGCACTCGGAGACCCGGTCGGCCTCGGGCTCGTAGGTCTGGAACAGCGCGGCCGGTACGCCGTCCTTGAGGGTGAGGAAGGCGTGATGGGTGTCGAGCGAGTCGAGGTGCAGATAGGTCTCCAGCACCTGCCGCTTCGAGAACCCGGTCATCCCCCAGTACGCGGCCCGCTCCTCGGTGACCCAGCCGTGCAGCACGTCGAGGTCGGCGCGCGGGTCCACGGGCAGCACGCGGACCGTGCCGAAACCCCCGACGCGCTGCTCGTGAACGGCCTCGCGGGTGCCTGCGTACGTCTCAGTCGTCATCGCTCTCCTTGGTCAGCTTGTTCCAGTCGGTGGTCACCGGGGCGAGATCTCCCCTGAGCCACAAGGGGAGTTGGTCGCGGTGGTGGGCCGCACCGGGGACGCCGTCGGCTCCGAACGGGACCACCCAGAGGCTGTCGTCCCGGTCGGCGAGGTCCCAGACGTAGCGAGCGGCGGGTCCACGGGCGCTCAGGTCGGTCAGTCCGGGGAGCGACGAGGTGGACAGGACGCAGTCGTTGTCGCCGGACAGGGCCGGTTCGTCGTACGCGGTACCGGGGAGCGCCCGCCAGGGGGCGAGGCGATGGGTGTCGCCCCAGGTCCGGGGCGCGGGCCCGGCGGCCACTTCCTCGACGGCGGCTTCCTCGACGGCCGCCCGGATCACGGCGTCGCGGTCGATGCCGTACGACTCCCCTGCCGTCAGCAGGTTTTCGAGGGCGAAGGCGACGCGCGGGGTGAGCGCGAGCCAGGGCAGGAAGACGGCCGGGCGGGCGGGCGGTTCGGCCAGGACGGCGAGGGCCGGGTGCGCCACGAGCCGTCGTACGACCGCGTCGCGCACCCGCGCGTACGTCGCGGCCGCGCCGCTGTCGGCGTCCATGTGCCGGTTCCAGCACAGGAGTCGGTCCCTGATGCCGGCCGCCGCGCCGGAGAGTTCCAGCGTGGCCAGCGGGTCCAGCAGGGCGGCCGCGGAAGCGAGGTGCGTGTCCATGTGGACGGCCGGCATGTCCGCCGCCGACAACGCCTCGCCCGTGTCGAGCAGTCGGCGGATACGGTCGGCGCGGTGCGGCGGCGCGAACTCGACACCGAGCGGGGCCGCGGGGCCGCGCTGGTTCGCCATCACGGCGAGTCCGTCCTCGACCGGGCCGTACGGCATCTCGTGCCAGCCGGTCCACTCGTGGCCGGCCTCCCACGCGGGCACCACCCGGGTGCGGTTGGCCGTGGCGCGCACCGGGACCCGGCCCGCGACACGGTGCAGCACCCCGCCCTCGGTGTCGGCGGCCTGCACGACGTTCACCGGCTCCGCCCAGGCGTCGAAGGCCCGGTCCACGTCGGCGACCCGGCGGGCCCGCAGCAGCGGCAGGAGCGCGCCGAATCCGAGGTCCGCCGTCACGCGGGGCGGGTAGCGCAGACTGATGGACTCCTCGGCGCCGACGCCCCCGATCACCACGGGCCCGCGCGCCGTCTCGATCACCTCGACGTCGACGGGTTCGCCGCCGGCCACCTCCACCCGCTCCGTGTGCCGTGCCGCGGCCCGCCAGGCACCGTCGGGATCGAGCGCCTCGACGGCCCCGTCGTCGACGCGCCGCAGCCGCTCCCGGTAGAGGTCCTGGTAGTCGGCCATCGCGTTGGTGATCGCCCAGGCGACGGTTCCCGTGTGGGCGAAGTGGGCGATGCCCGGGACACCGGGGACGGCGATGCCGACGACGTCGAACTCCGGGCAGGAGAGGCGGATCTGCTGGTAGACGCCGGGATCCTCGATGAAGCGGTGCGGGTCACCGGCGATCACCGCCTGCCCGGTGGCGGTGCGCTCGCCGCTCACCAGCCATCCGTTGCTCCCCGCCGTGCCGGGCCCGTCCATGGCGAACAGGCCGACCGCGTCCGCGCCCAGCCGCCGTACGACCTCCTCGCGCCACAGCTTGGCGGGGAAACCGGCGAAGAGGATGTGGATACCGAGCCAGACGCCCAGCGGGCTCCAGGGCTCCCAGCGTCCCGGAACAAGCCCGCTCGCCGCGAACTCGGGTGCTCTCGCGGCCCCTTCGGCCAGCCCCGCGTTGACTCCGTCGACGTACGCGACGACCCACGCGGCGGTCTCGGGGTCGTGTTCCTCCAGGGACGCGAAGCAGCGTCGCGCGGTGTCGTCGAGCCGGGCCTGCCGGGCGAAGCGGTCCCAGCCTGCGGACTCCTCGCCGAGGAACGCGGCCGAGGTGCCCTGGGAGCGGTGCCGGTCGACCTCGAGCTGCCAGGCGCGGTCCCGGGCGGTGACCCGGCCCTGGGCGTGGGCGAGTTCCAGGGCGCTGCCGGCGCGCAGATGCGGGATGCCCCAGGTGTCACGGTAGATCTCGGCGTTCACGGTCCATCCCCAGTCATGTCAGGTTAGGCTAACCTAATTTAACCTTCGGGATCGTACGTCCGGAACGAGGACCCGGTGAAGCCGGGTGGCCACGACGACCGCGACGGAGCGACCGTCACCGCACGCGGGATCATCGGTCCATGGACGTCACGCTTCACCTCGCCCAGCAGCCCGAGGCCGACGAACTGCTCGGCCGCAGCCCGCTCGCGGCCCTGGTCGGCATGCTGCTGGACCAGCAGGTGCCGATGGAGTGGGCCTTCGCGGGGCCGTACACGATCGCCCGGCGCATGGGGGCGGACGATCTCGACGCACACGAGATCGCCGCGTACGACCCGGAGAAGTTCGCCGGGCTGCTCTCGGCCAAGCCCGCCGTGCACCGCTACCCCGGCTCGATGGGCAAGCGCATCCATCAGCTGTGCCAGTACCTCGTCGAGCACTACGACGGAGACGCCGCCGCCGTCTGGAAGGACGCCGGCAGCGGCGCGGAACTGCTGCGCCGCCTCAAGGAACTCCCCGGTTTCGGTGCGCAGAAGGCCCAGATCTTCCTGGCCCTCCTCGGCAAGCAGTTCGGGGTCGCCCCCAAGGGCTGGCGGGAGGCGGCGGGCCCCTACGGCGAGGCCGGCTCCTTCCGCTCGGTCGCCGACATCACCGGCCCGGAGTCCCTCGCCAAGGTCCGCGCCCACAAGCAGGAGATGAAGGCGGCGAAGGCCTCCGGCAAGTAACCCGGGCCTGGGGAACCGGCGCCCCCACCGTCCCCGGCACGGGTGCCCGCCCTCAACCGTCTTTCGCCCCCGCCGCCCCTGCCCTTCCCACCCCTGGGGCTCCGCCCCGGACCCCGCTCCTCAAACGCCGGAGGGGCTGGAATTTTCCCCGGACAAAGGGCGGCCGTCCCATCCCGGGCGGCCGCCCTCCGGCCGAACCTCTCCTGGGCCCCTCTAACGCCGCTTCCGAGCCGTTCCGAAGATCGACCGGGTGATCTCCCGCCCGATCTGCGTACCCACCGACCGCGCCAGAGACTTGAACAGCCCGCTTCCGACGACCTGCTCGACCACGGAGGGCTCCTCCCCGGGCCGGCTCCGGCCGCCGGAGTGCCCGGCTTCGTGCCCCGCTCCGGGCCCGGCTCCGGTCCCTCCTCGCGGCCGCGAGGAGGGCGGGGGAGACGCGGGCGCCTCGGAGTCCGGCGACCCCGTCAGCCTCTCGTACGCCGACTCCCGGTCCACCGCCTGCGCGTACCGCCCGTACAGCGGCGACTCCCGCACCGCCCGGTCCAGCGCGCCCGCCTCCACCGGACCCATCAGCGACCGCGGCGCGCGCAGCCGGGTCGCCGCGACGGGCGTCGGAGCTCCCTTCTCGCTCAGCACGGTGACCACGGCCTCACCGGTGCCCAGGCCCATGAGGACCTCTTCGAGGTCGTACGGGGAGTCGGGGAACGTCTTCACGGTGGCCTTCAGCGCCTTCTGGTCGTCCGGCGTGAAGGCGCGCAGCGCGTGCTGGACGCGGTTGCCGAGCTGGGCGAGGACATCCGCGGGGACGTCCTTCGGTGTCTGCGTCACGAAGAAGACGCCGACCCCTTTCGAGCGAATGAGCCGGACCGTCTGCGTGATCGAGTCCAGGAACGCCTTCGACGCGTCGCTGAAGAGCAGATGGGCCTCGTCGAAGAAGAAGACGAGCTTCGGCCTGTCGGCGTCGCCGACCTCCGGGAGGTCGTGGAAGAGATCGGCGAGCAGCCACATCAGGAACGTCGAGAAGAGCTGTGGCTTCTCCTGCACGGCGGGCAGTTCGAGGACCGACACCACGCCCCGGCCGTCCGGCGCCAGACGCGTCAGCTCGCTCGTGTCGAACTCCGGCTCCCCGAAGAAGGGGCTCATGCCCTGCGCCTCGAAGGCCGTGAGCGAGCGCAGGATGACACCCGCCGTGGCCGTGGAGAGACCGCCGATCCCCTTCAGTTCCCGCTTGCCCTCGTCCGAGGTCAGAAAGGCGACGACCGCGCGCAGGTCCTTGAGGTCGACCAGCTCCAGGCCCTTCTGGTCGGCGTAGTGGAAGATCAGGCCGAGCGACTGCTCCTGGGTCCGGTTGAGCTGGAGCACCTTGGACAGCAGCACCGGCCCGAAGGCGGTGACCGTGGCGCGTACGGGAATGCCGTGGCCGAGACCGCCGAGCGCGTAGAACTCCGCCGGGCAGCCGCCCGGTGTCCATGCCTGGCCGACCTCCCGGGCCCGCTCCTGGACCTTCGTCCCCGGTTCCCCCGGCGCCGAGATCCCGGAGACGTCACCCTTGATGTCGGCGAGGAAGACGGGGACCCCCTGCGCCGCGAGCTGCTCGGCGATGAGCTGGAGCGTCTTGGTCTTGCCGGTGCCGGTGGCGCCCGCCACCAGGCCGTGCCGGTTGAGCATCGGCAACGGGACGCGGATCTGCGCGTCGGGCAGGCACGACCCGTCCCAGAGCAGCGCGCCGAGTTCGAGGGCGGGACCCGCGAAGGCGTAGCCGGCCGCGATCTCCAGCGCCTCCCGCGGGAGCGCGGGGGCACCGGCGACCCGCTCGGGAGCGGTCCCGGTGGCAGCCGACGACACGGTATCGCCGTCACTCATATCAGACCCCTGTTCCCGTTTTGCAAGGATTTACGACATCTTTTCCAGCGTCGCACTCCGCCTCCATGGCTGCGCCCGGAAGGTCTTGACCGGTAGGCTTTCCGTGTGATCTTCAAGCGCATCGGAAACGGCCGGCCGTACCCCGACCACGGCCGGGAAAGCACCCGGCAGTGGGCGGACGTCGCGCCGCGCCCGGTCCGCCTCGATCAGCTCGTGACGACGAAGGGCCAGCTGGACCTGGAGACCCTCCTCGCCGAGGACTCCACCTTCTACGGCGACCTCTTCGCCCACGTCGTCAAGTGGCAGGGCGATCTGTACCTGGAGGACGGCCTGCACCGCGCCGTCCGTGCCGCGCTCCAGCAGCGCCAGGTGCTGCACGCGCGCGTTCTTGAACTGGACTAATGGCCACGGCTTGACCCCAATGGGTTGAACTGAACACCGGGCAATGATCATCTAGTAGGCATTGGCGCCCCGGCGCACTACGCTGCGCCCATGAGCATGCTTACTCCCCCTGGCATGGGTGGCCAGTATCGGATCACGGGGGACAAGTACCCGCGGATGCGCCGCCCCCGCGGGCGTCGCAAGTTCGTGTTCGTGAGCATCACCTCCGTCACCGTTCTCGGGTTGATCGGGTGGGGGTCGCTGCAGCTCATCGACATCTACACGGGCGGCGGCAAAGCCACGGCGGCGGACACCAAGGCGGACTGCGCGTCCAAGATCACGCCGGAGGCGAAGGCGGCCGCGGCCGCCTTGGCCTCGCTGCCGAAACCCGGCCAGATCACCGTGAACGTCCTCAACGCGACGCCCCGCAGCGGTCTCGCCAAGCAGACGGCGGACGAACTGAAGAAGCGCGGCTTCAAGATCGGCGACGTGGGCAACGCGACGGCCGCGTACGACAAGAAGGTCACGGGCGCCGGACTGCTGCTCGGGGCCAAGGCCGCCGACCGGGCCGCGCTGCCCGTCCTCAACACCCAGCTCTCCGGCGCCCAGCTGAAGACCGACGGCCGTACCCGGGCCACGACGGTCGACCTGATCATCGGCACCGACTTCAAGGCGCTGACGAAGAAGGAGGACGCCGACAAGGCGCTGACCGTCCTGACTCAGCCCAAGCCGGCGCCCGCCACCTCGAAGAAGCACTGCTGACTCCGAGACCCGTCCCGGTGACTGTTCTCCGGCCCAGGGCCTGAGAACAGTCACCGACTCCGGAGCCTCGCTCGTACGAGAGACGCCCGCTCCGGAGTCACGGTCCGGGAAGAGCCGCCGGTCACGGGTGGGGCGCTGCCCCGTCGCCGCGGAGTTACTCGGCGGCCCCGTACATCCGGTCACCCGCGTCGCCGAGGCCCGGAACGATGTAGCCGTGCTCGTTCAGGCGCTCGTCGACCGAGGCCGTGACCACGGTGACCGGGGTGCCCGCCAGTTCGCGCTCCATGAGCTCGACACCCTCGGGGGCGGCGAGAAGGACCACGGCGGTGACGTCGTCGGCGCCGCGCTTGATCAGCTCCTGGATCGCGGCGACGAGCGTGCCGCCGGTGGCCAGCATCGGGTCCAGGACGTACACCTGGCGGGCGGAGAGGTCGTCCGGCATCCGGGTGGCGTACGTGGAGGCCTGGAGCGTCTCCTCGTCGCGCACCATGCCCAGGAAGCCCACCTCGGCGGTCGGCAGCAGCCGGACCATGCCGTCGAGCATGCCGAGGCCCGCGCGCAGGATCGGCACGACGAGCGGGCGCGGGTAGGAGAGCTTGACGCCCGTGGTCGGGGAGACCGGCGTCACGATGTCGACCTGCTCCGTGCGCACGTCGCGGGTGGCCTCGTAGGCGAGCAGGGTGACCAGCTCGTCGGCCAGCCGCCGGAAGGTCGCGGAGTCGGTGCGCTGGTCGCGCAGGGTGGTGAGCTTATGGGCGACCAGGGGGTGGTCGACGACGTGAAGACGCATGTCCACAACAGTAGCGGGGCCCACGGCGCCCGCCACTGACCCGCCCGGCAAGGCCCGCCGCCCGGCATCACCCTTCCGCTGGCATCAAACCATCCATCGGAGGGAAGGTGGGAGGGACGGACCTGGGGTGGTGTGCCAATGCGGAACCAGCAAGAGGAGTCGTCCGAACGGCTGGAGACCGACGCCGAGCGCAGGAGGCGGCGGGCCCAGTTCCTGCGCGATCTGGCCGAGGCGCGCGAGCTGCGCGACCGGGTCCAGCCCCGCCGCGCCAAGACCGCCCGCCTGCGCCACGCGATGCGTATGCGCACATTCCGCTGGTAACGGACGCCCGCCGACCCACATGCCCGGCTCCGGACGGCCCCGACCCGCGCCACGCCGCAGGACGGTCCCGGCCCCTGCGTCAACCCGCCGGACCCCCGTCCCGTCGCACGCCACACCCGCCCGGACGCCCCCGACCCCTGCGCCACACCGCCGGACGGCCGCCTCCAGGTCCGCCGGACCGCCCCGCCACAGCTCTCACCGTGCCGAACCGGCGCCGCGTCCACAGGGCCGGCCGACCCGCCCGTGGAGAGGTCCGAACCGGGCCCACCGCGGCCCCGGCCGACACGCCCACGAAGGAATACAGCGGCGCGCCACCACGCGGCCGCCGCCGCCACGCCCTCGGGAAAGCCGCAACGCCGCCGGTGGCACGCCCGCCGTGACAAGGGAACGTGCCCGCACGACGGTGGGCGCGCGCCGGGACGGAACCGCCCGCCCGGCCGCCCTGGAGCCGGGCCGCACCCGCGTGACGGGGGGCCGTGTGGCCGACGCGTCGGGCCGGGACGTGCTTACACGGTGCGGGCAGCCGCGTACGATCCGCTGTTAGCGATCAAAAGAGGCGGACACAGCAGGCCGAAGATGTCCCCTGAACGCTGTCTTTCTGCCACGATTCCGAGTGGGCGGGGCTCGGAGCAGCAGCACTCCTCGCCCACAGCCTCCGCCGGGGGGAACCCCAACCGGCACACCTATGACCAGTGGGAGAGTCACGGTGTACTTCGCCGCACTGCTCGCGCGCACCGAAGACGGGTGGGAAGCGAGCGATACAGAGCTCGACGATGTGGAAACCCTGTCGGATCTGACCGATCTGGCCCGTGAAGTCTCGGACGAGGACACGGTGCTCGTGCTCATCGAGCAGGAGGACGCGTGGTTCGGCGTCGTCCGCGTGGACGGCGAGGAGGATCCGCGTATCTACGTCTCGGACGCCGCCGCGGCCGCCCGCAGTTCGTACGGCGAGATCCTGCTCACGGACGAACTACTAGGACGGGATCCGGGCGGCGACGACGCCGACCTGGACTCCCTCGATCTGGACGGCACGGAGGACGGTGAACCAGGAGACTCCGAGGACGACGAGGAGGACCAGGGGAGCGTGTCCGGCGATGCCGTCTCGCACAGCCCCGTCGGGGACCGCTACATCCTCGCGGACCTCGGAGTGAGCGAGAAGGAACTGCTGGCCCTGGACGAAGACGACGCGCTCGGCACGATCGCCGAGGCCCTGGGAGCGGCAGAGGTCCTGGAGACCGTCCGCTAGGACGTGTCCCAGGACCTCCGGAAACGGTGGGCCCGGCCCCCCGCGCCCGCGACCCCGTCCCCCGTACCGGTGAGCCGGCCCGATCCACCGGGCCGGTTCTTCGCCTGCCGTCCGCCCCTCACCGTCTCCGCGACGGCGGGACCGCGGGGGCGGCGCCCCAGCCCCTTCCGCCGGACCCGGCGGGATTCCGCTAGGTTCCCCGGGTGAGCACCCCGCGTCAGGTACCCCCGCCGCCCGATCCCGTACGTGACCGGTGGCGGGCCCCGATGCGGCTCGCGCTGGACGAGGCACGGCTGGCCGTTCAGGGCGGGGACGTTCCCGTGGGTGCCGTCGTGCTGTCCCCGGACGGGACGACCGTGCTGGCGGCCGGGTACAACGAACGCGAGGCCACCGGCGACCCGACGGCGCACGCCGAGGTCCTCGCGCTGCGCCGGGCCGCGGCGAGGCTCGGCGAGTGGCGGCTGTCCGGGTGCACGCTCGTCGTCACCCTGGAGCCCTGCACGATGTGCGCGGGCGCGCTCGTCCAGTCCCGTGTCGAACGGGTGGTGTACGGCGCCCGCGACGAGAAGGCCGGCGCGACCGGCTCCGTCTGGGACGTCGTCCGCGACCGGCGGCTCAACCACCGGCCCGAGGTCGTCGAGGGCGTCCTCGCCGAGGAATGCGCCACGCTGCTCACCGACTTCTTCCGCGACCGCTGACCGGCCGCCGAAACGGATTTCAGACCACGGCCCACCTTGGGGTAGGGTCTCCCTCGGTAGCGTGTCCGAGCGGCCGAAGGAGCTCGCCTCGAAAGCGAGTGTGGCGCAAGTCACCGAGGGTTCAAATCCCTCCGCTACCGCTTCTGAAGGGCCTCGTCGAAAGACGGGGTCCTTCGTGCGTTCCGGGGCCGGGGGCCGTACGGACCGCGACGCCAAGGAGCCCCGGCGCCGCTCGGCCGCCGGGGCTTCCCTGTACCCAGAAGGGTTCTCCGCTCCCACAGAGGAGGGGGAAGGGGCGCAATCGGGGGCGCCCCCTTCCCCCACGGAAGGACCCGCAAGTCCACGTCGCCGTCTTGGGGGAAAGTCGGGCGGCGAGAACCCCGCAGTGGGGTCCCTCCGGGCCCCGTGGACTCCTGACGGTTCCTGCCGGGGCTCCCTTCCATCCTGGACCGCGGGAGCGCCGCTCAGGCCCGGCAAAGGACCTCTACCAGCGGGCCGTTGGTCCTTAAGTGCGGCGTGAAGGTTACACTCACCGC
This sequence comes from Streptomyces sp. NBC_00386, assembly GCF_036063235.1. Lineage (NCBI taxonomy): Bacteria > Bacillati > Actinomycetota > Actinomycetes > Kitasatosporales > Streptomycetaceae > Streptomyces > Streptomyces sp. NBC_00386. Next base: position 4,979,002 of record NZ_CP107950.1, on the reverse strand, counting down.
CGGCAGCAGGGGGCCGACGGGCGCAGGAGTCACAGGGGAGGCCGCCATGGCGGTGAATTCGAAGAAGATCGCCATCTATGTGCTCGTGGTCTTCGCGCTCTACGTGATCATCACGGATCCGGCCAAGGCCGCCGACTACGTACAGATAGCGTTCGAGGGCATATCGAACGCCGCTGGGGCGATAGGCGACTTCATGACCTGGATCGCCGACGGAGCGAAGAACTGACGTCAGGCGGCGACGCCGGCGCGGCGAAGGTTCCGCGCGCCCGGCACCGAGCAGGCATGACGGAGCGACGCGCGTCCCGGCAGGGACTCGGCCGAGCGAAGAACCACCTCATCACCAGGGAGTGCCCGTGATCCGCCATCTGGTCCTCTTCAAGCTCAACGACGGTGTCCGGCGCGACGAACCCCGCGTCGTCGAGGGCGTCGCCGCCTTCCGCGCGCTCGGCGAGCTCGTCCCCGAGCTGCGGTTCTGGGAGTGCGAGTGGAACATCAGCGACCGGCCCATCGCGTACGACTTCGCGATCAACTCCGCCGTCGAGGACGCCGACGCCCTCAAGCATTACCTGGAGCACCCGGCCCACGTGGCCGGTGTCGCACTCTGGCGGGAGTTCGCCACTTGGGTGATCGCCGACTACCCGTTCTGACCCTTTTTGATCGCACACTCTTGCCGAGCCCTTGACCGCAACCGGTCAGGGGTTTTCGACGTCTTGAAACCCAACTCACCTGCAAATCACCTCCAACACGGCGTTATGCGGTGCTTGCACACAGTGCACATGTCTTGTGATGCTATGACCGCTTTTGACGGACGAGTTGACGAATACGTCGACGGATCGTTGACGAACGAAGAGGTGGCGTTGACCGTGTCGGCCAGTACTGCGCCGCCCCAGGAGGAAGCCCCGGCCACGGCCCGGGCGACGGCCCTCGCCTCCGCCCCGCCGTCACCCCCGGGACCGGCCACGGCGCAGACCACGGCACCCGACGCCGCAGCGAGCCTCACACCCGGCCCCCCGCCCGTCCAGGAGGTCACCCAGGAGCGGCGCCGCGGCGCCGACACCCGGGCCCTCACGCAGGTGCTCTTCGGCGAACTCAAGGTGCTGGAGCCGGGCACCCCCGAGCACAACCGGGTCCGCGGCGCCCTGATCGAGGCGAACCTGCCGCTCGTCCGGTACGCGGCGGCCCGCTTCCGCTCCCGCAACGAGCCGATGGAGGACGTGGTCCAGGTCGGCACCATCGGCCTGATCAACGCCATCGACCGCTTCGACCCGGACCGGGGCGTGCAGTTCCCGACCTTCGCGATGCCGACGGTCGTCGGCGAGATCAAGCGGTACTTCCGTGACAACGTTCGCACGGTCCACGTACCGCGCCGGCTGCACGAGCTGTGGGTGCAGGTGAACAGCGCGACCGAGGACCTGACGACCGCCTTCGGGCGCTCGCCCACCACCGCGGAGATCGCCGAACGGCTGCGCATCACCGAGGAGGAGGTGCTCTCCTGCATCGAGGCCGGACGGTCGTACCACGCGACCTCACTCGAAGCGGCCCAGGAGGGCGACGGACTGCCGGGGCTGCTCGACCGGCTCGGATACGAGGACCCCGCGCTCGACGGAGTCGAACACCGCGACCTCGTGAGGCACCTGCTCGTACAACTGCCCGAACGCGAGCAGCGGATCCTGCTCCTCCGCTACTACAGCAACCTCACCCAGTCACAGATCAGCGCCGAGCTGGGTGTTTCCCAGATGCACGTGTCAAGGCTCCTCGCCCGCAGCTTCGCGCGACTTCGATCCGCAAACAGGATCGAGGCGTAACCGAAAAGAGCTAATCGCTCAAGACCGGTTTTTACGTCAGTTCAGCGCTGAATCACCGTCAGACCCCCTTTTTCCAGGGCCGATCCACCCTCTACATGTCGACAAGTCTCTACAGCGTGTTGCCGACATGTGACATTCTTCCGGGAGCGCGTTTGCCGCGGCCTCGCCTCCGGTATTCAGGTGGAGGCTGCGTTCCTCCGACGGGAGCGACTGCCGCGACCGTCCGCGACCCAAAGGGGGTGGCATGTCCGCAGATCAGGGCAGCTCGAAGGTGCTCACGCTCACGAAGAGCGACGCAGTGCCCGAGGCGCACGCCGCGCTTCACGATGTCCCTGCCGCCGAGGCCCCGGAAGCCGCTCTGGTCCCCGAATCCTCGGGCGCCATCGACACCCGGACCCTGTCCCGCTCCCTCTTCCTGCGGCTCGCCGCACTCGCCGAGAACAGCCCGGAGCGTGGTTACGTCCGGGACACCCTCATCGAGCTCAACCTGCCGCTCGTCCGGTACGCGGCGGCCCGCTTCCGCTCCCGCAACGAGCCGATGGAGGACATCGTCCAGGTCGGCACCATCGGCCTGATCAAGGCGATCGACCGCTTCGACTGCGAGCGCGGTGTCGAGTTCCCGACCTTCGCGATGCCGACCGTCGTGGGCGAGATCAAGCGGTTCTTCCGCGACACCTCCTGGTCGGTCCGCGTCCCGCGCCGCCTCCAGGAACTGCGGCTCGCCCTCACCAAGACCAGCGACGAGCTCTCGCAGAAGCTCGACCGCTCTCCGACGGTCGCCGAACTCGCCACCGCCCTCGGGGTGTCCGAGGAGGACGTGGTCGACGGCCTCGCCGTCGGCAACGCGTACACGGCGTCGTCGCTCGACTCGCCCGCTCCCGAGGACGACGGCGGCGAGGGCTCCCTCGCGGACCGCCTCGGCTACGAGGACACCGCGCTGGAGGGCGTGGAGTACCGCGAGTCGCTCAAGCCGCTGCTCGCCAAGCTGCCGCCCCGCGAGCGCCGCATCATCATGCTGCGCTTCTTCGCCAACATGACCCAGTCGCAGATCGGCGAGGAGGTCGGCATCTCGCAGATGCACGTCTCCCGTCTGCTCACCCGCACGCTGGCCCAGCTGCGCGAAGGCCTCATCTCCGACTGACCGCCCCACGCGGGGTTCATAATTGACGGATCGTCAGCCACACTGGCGCGATGCGTCACGAGCCGATGCGTCACGGGTCGACAAGCGGTCGCCGAGGTGTCCTGGTGAGTACCTCGGCGGCCGTGCTGTGTCTGGGCGGGCTACTGGCCGCGTGCGGGAGCGGCGGGAGTGACGGCGGGTACGCCGCCGTCGGGGCCGCGGACGGCTCCCCACGGGCGTCGGGGGCGGTGGTGGCGCCTTCGGGCGAGGTGTCCCTGGCACCCCTGGACGGCTCTAACCCCACTGATGACAGAGGGGGTTCCGGATCCGGCAAGGAACCGTCGGCCACCGGTCCGGGCGGCGGGGCCTCGACGGACGGCACGGGTGACGCGGACGCTTCGACGGCCGGTTCCGCCGGCTCGGGTGCCGACGAGGGCGGCTCCGGGACCGGGACGGACGGTTCGGGAGGCCCGGGAACGGGCGCCGGGTCCTCTTCGTCCTCAGGCTCGTCGACCGGTTCGTCCTCCGGTGCCGACTCAGGCCGTACGGGCGGAAGTTCGGGAGGTTCAGGAGGTTCGGGAAGTTCTTCGGCACCGCCCGCGCCCGGCCCGACGGCGAGTGCCCGGCCCGCCGTGCTCGCCGTGAGCGAGCCCTCGCGCGCGGCCACCGACCGGCGGTGGTGCGAGAAGGTGACCCTCTCCTTCAGCAACACCGGTGGTACGGCGGTCCGTTCGGGCACGGTGACCTTCGGGACGCACATCATCGGGGCGCTCGGGATCGACTGGGCGACGATCCGGTCGACCGAGTCCCTTCCGGCGCCGATCGCGGCCGGCGCGAGGAAGAGCGGGACCTGGACGGTCTGCGTCGAGTCCTGGCGGGTGCCGCTGGGCATGCACGTCGAGACACAGGACGTGTCCGTCGAGTGGAAGTAGGGGCGTGGCCCTGCCGGGTCACGCCGCCCCGTTCACGCGCCGGCCGCGCAGACACGCACGGTCGCGCACGGCCGGACCATCCCGCACGGGAACCCACCGGTCGCGCACGGCCGTACGACCTCTGCCCGCTCCCGGCACCTACCGGTCACGCACGTTCGTACGACCCTTACCCGCTCCCGTACCTACCGGTCCCGCAAGCCCGCGCGTTCCCGCGCGGTCACACGGTCCCGCGGGATCACATGAAGGCGAGCCAGGCCACCGCGGCGACGACCGCGACGGCGAGGACGACGCCGACGATCAGACCCACGCGGGGACCCGCGGGAGCGGCCGCCTGCTGCTGCCGGCCCTGGGGGGCCTCGTCGACGAACGCACGGAACATCTGAGTGCTGCCCGCGGGGTCGTAGTTGCCCTCGGGGCCCTGGGTGTTTGCCATAGGCCGGACCCTAGCGAATGCGCGCGGGCTGCCCAAGTGCCGGGTTCCTCTTCACGCCGATCGTGACCCGACCGCACACCACCCGCCACCAGCACGCACACCGCCTCCGCGCCGCCTCCCCACCTCGACGGCCGTCGAGGCCTCGGCCCCCTCCCCATCCACCCCTCCCACCTGCCCGTTTCCGTTCGCCAACACTTGCCTTTGCCAACTTTTTAGCCCTGAAGCCCCGAACTCGTTTGCCTGCGGCAACCAACTTCTTTATGGTTGCCCTGAGCAACGAATAGGGAGGTGCGATGGCCGGGCAGGCACAGTACGAGGAACTGGCCCGTCAGCTCAGCGCCATCGGCGCCGTGAAACGGGGGATGGGACGGATCCTGCCGCCCGACTGCCCGGCGGGCTCCGCCGCCGTGCTCACGCTGCTCGGCCGGTACGGCGAGATGCGGATGAGCCGGCTCGCGGAGCTGCTGTCCGTGGACATGTCGGTGACCAGCCGCCATGTCGCGCACGTCGCCGACCGGGGCTGGATCGAACGGTCCCCCGACCCGGCGGACAAGCGCTCACGCATCCTGCGCCTCACCGCGGCCGGGCACGCCCAGCTCGACGAGCTGTCCCTGCGCACGTCGCGGCTGCTCTCCGACCGGCTGAGCCACTGGTCCGACGACGAGGTCGGACTGCTCATCGAGCTGATGGGCCGGCTGCGCGAGAGCTTCGGCGACTGCCGCTCCCCGCAGTGGTCCCACGCGCACCCTCCCCCGTACGCGACAGACGTATCAGAACCGACCACCCGTACACCCGCGTAAATACGTAAGAAAAGGAAGCCCATGGCAACGACCACACCATCCGGTGTGCGGGGCTCTCACGCCAAGCACGGAAGCGCCGACGGCGCTCCGATGACGCACCGGCAGATCATGGAGGCGCTCTCCGGGCTGCTGCTCGGCATGTTCGTCGCGATCCTGTCGTCGACGATCGTCACCAACGCGCTCCCCGAGATCATCGGCGACCTGGGCGGCGGCCAGTCCGCCTACACCTGGGTCGTCACGGCCTCGCTGCTGGCCATGACCGCGACCACGCCCCTGTGGGGCAAGCTCTCCGATCTGTACAGCAAGAAGGCGCTCGTACAGATAGCTCTCATCATCTACGTGCTGGGATCGGCCGCCGCCGGGCTGTCCCAGAACCCCGGCATGCTCATCGCCTGCCGCGTGGTCCAGGGCATCGGCGTCGGCGGTCTGTCCGCCCTGGCGCAGATCGTGATGGCCGCGATGATCTCCCCGCGCGAGCGCGGCCGCTACTCCGGCTACCTGGGCGCGACGTTCGCCGTCGCAACCGTCGGCGGTCCGCTGCTCGGCGGTGTCATCACCGACACGAGCTGGCTCGGCTGGCGCTGGTGCTTCTACGTCGGTGTGCCGTTCGCGGTCATCGCGCTGATCGTGCTCCAGAAGACCCTGCACCTGCCCGTCGTGAAGCGGGACGTGAAGGTCGACTGGGCCGGCGCGTTCTTCATCTCCGCCGCGGTCTCTCTGCTGCTGCTCTGGGTCACCTTCGCGGGTGACAAGTACGACTGGGTCTCGTGGCAGACGTACACGATGGTCGCCGGCGCGATCGTCCTCGGTGCGCTGTTCGTGCTGGTCGAGTCCAGGGCGAGCGAGCCGATCATCCCGCTGCGGCTGTTCCGCAACCGCACCATCACCCTCTCCTCCCTCGCGTCGCTGTTCGTCGGTGTCGCGATGTTCACCGGAACCGTGTTCTTCAGCCAGTACTTCCAGCTGGCGCGGGACAAGTCCCCGACGATGTCGGGCGTCATGACGATCCCGATGATCGGTGGCCTGTTCATCTCCTCCACGGTCTCCGGCCAGGTCATCACCAAGACCGGACGGTGGAAGTACTGGCTCGTCAGCGGCGGCTTCCTGGTCACGGCGGGCCTCGGCCTGCTCGGCACGATCCGCTACGACACGGCCTACTGGCACATCGCGATCTTCATGGCGCTGCTGGGCCTCGGCATCGGCATGATGATGCAGAACCTGGTGCTCTCCACGCAGAACCAGGTGGCCCCGGCCGACCTCGGCTCGGCCAGTTCCACGGTGACGTTCTTCCGTTCCCTCGGCGGTGCGATCGGCGTCTCCGCGCTCGGCGCGGTCATGGCCAACCGGATCACCGACTACGTGAAGGACGGACTGACCGACCTCGGCCCCAAGTACGCGGCCCTGGGATCCGGTTCGGACTCCAGCTCCAGCATCCCGGACATGGACAAGCTGCCCGCGCCGCTGCGCACCGTGATGGAGAGCGCGTACGGCCACGGCATCGCGGACGTCTTCCTGATCGCGGCCGGCATGGCGCTGATCGCCTTCCTCATCGTGCTGTTCATCAAGGAGGTCCCGCTGCGGACGTCCGGCGCGCTGGCGCAGGCCGCCGCGGAGAAGTCCGGGGGACCGGTCACCGAGGCTCCCGTCGCCGAGGCCGTCGAGGCCGCGGCCACCGCGGCCCTCGCCCCGGCCGTCGACACCACCGAAGCCGCCTTCGGGACCGCACCCGAAGGCACACAGCGGCTCGCCGCCGTCGCCACCGCGACGAGGGAGAGCGCCCCGCAGCCCGCGTCCGGCGGCATCAGCGTGCACGGCCAGGTCCGCGGCGCCGAGAGCGCGCCCGTGCCGCGGGCCGCGGTCACGCTGATCTCACCGGCGGGACGCCAGCTCGGCCGCTCGGTCGCGCAGGCGGACGGCTCGTACTCCCTCGACGCGCCCGGTGTGGGCTCGTACGTCCTGATCGCCTCCGCCGACGGCTTCCAGCCGCAGGCCTCGACGATCGTCGTGAACGACGAGCCGCTCGCGTACGACATCCTGCTGAGCGGCACCAGCGGGCTGAGCGGTGTCGTCCGGGCCCGCGAGGGCGCGTCCCCGGTCAGGGACGCGATGGTCGTCGTGACCGACGTCCGCGGAGATGTGCTGGCCACCGGAACCACCGGTGAGCAGGGCGAGTTCGCCTTCGCCGAGCTGGTGCCCGGCGTCGTGACGGTCGCGGTGAACGCCGCCGGCCACCGGCCGCGGGCGCTGCCCGTCGAGGTCGGCGGTACCGGGGTCACCCGGATCGAGGTCGACCTCGACGCGGGATCCCAGCTCCAGGGTGTCGTACGGGCGCCGCACGGCCCGCTGTCGGACGCCCGCGTGACGCTGGTGGACGCGGCCGGAAACGTGGTCGGCACGGCCAGGACCGGCGGCGACGGCGCGTACGCCTTCACCGATCTGGACGGCGGCGAGTACACCGTCATCGCGGCGGGCTACCCACCGGTGGCGACCGCGCTGACCGTCGGCGGCCGTGGAGTGGACGACCACGACATCGAACTCGCCCACCCCGGCGAGTAGTCCGAGCCCCGGCCCGTGGGGATGCGCGCACTCTGAGCGGAGGTGCGCCCCCCACGGGCCGGTTTTCATTGGTTCATCGCAAGGAGTTACTGCCATGGGACTGACCGCGAAGATCCGTACCCGGGACGGGTGGGCCGTCTCGCACGCGGTCGTCACGGTGACCGACTCGACCGGCACCCAGGTGCTGCGGGCCGAGGCGGGCACCGACGGAACCGTGCACGACACCACGAGCCTCGCGCCGGGCGCCTACACGGTGATCGTGACCGCGCTCGGGTACGCGCCCGCCGCCTCGGGCGCCATCGTCACGGCGGCCGGCCGTGCCGAGGTCGGCCAGGTGACACTGGCCCGCCGGGGCGGCACCGAACTGCCCCCGCCGGGAGCGTGGACCATCGACCCGGCGCACTCCTCCGTCGGCGTGGTCGCCCAGCACCTGGGCATCTCCAGCGTGCACGGCCGCTTCACGGACTTCGCGGGCCGCATCGAGATCGCCCCCGACGACGTGACCGCCTCCCGCGTCGAGGCGACGATCACGGCCGCCTCCATCGACACCGGCAACGGCACCCGCGACGGACATCTGAGGTCGCCGGACTTCCTGGACACCGGGAAGCACCCGCTGATCACGTACCGCTCGACGGGCCTGACACCGGCCGGCTCCGACCGCTGGACCGTGCACGGCGAGCTCACCCTGCACGGTGTCGTCCGTCCCGTCGACCTCGACCTCGCCTACCTCGGCACCGGCGCCGACCCCTGGGGCGGCACCCGTGCCGCGTTCCGCGCGAGGGCCGAACTCCACCGCGAGGACTTCGCGCTCCACTACAACCAGATCGTCCAGGCGGGCATCTCCGCCATCGGCACGACCCTGAGGGTGGAACTCGACGTCCAGGCCGTGCAGGGCGAGTCGCTGCCGGCCGCCTGAGCCCCGCTCACTCGCCCTCGCCGGCGTCGACGATCCGCCGGGCCAGGTCACGGAGCTTGACGTTCTCCCGCTGGGAGGTGCGCACGAGGCTGGCGAACGCCTCGGACGCGTCGATGTCGAGCCGCTCCATGAGGATGCCCGTGGCCTGGCCGATCAGATCCCGGGTGCGCATCGCCTCGGTGAGCTGCTCGCGCAGGGTGGCCGAGTCCAGCGCGATGCCGACGTGCGCGGTGAACAACCGGCCTATGCGGGTGGCCGACTCGTCGAAGGCGCGGGGCGCCCGCGCGTACGCCGTCAGAACGGTCAGCCGGCGTCGGTCGGCACGCAGCCGCAGCGACAGCACCGACCGCAGCCCGAGGCCCGACAGCGCGAGATCCCCGTCCTCCGCGGCGCTGTCCTCGATCCGGGCCACCGGCGCCGTCCACAGCCGGTTCAGGTACGGGTGATGCTCACGGCCCGCGCTCAGGGCGTCGGCGGAACGGACGACCTCGTCCGTCCAGGCCAGCGTCTGCCGGTGGGCCTTGGGTTCGATGACGGAGATCCCGGCGTACTCGACACCTGGCAGGATGCGCACGGCCAGCCGGACGGCGGTGCGCAGGGTGGCATGAGGACTCGAGGTCTCGTGCAACTGCTGAGCGGCGGCCGTGAGGCCTTCGGCCAGCTCGAAACCCGTATCAGAACGAGACAATTCGGAAAACTCAGACGCAGCCACCACGAACCTCTTCGGCATGCACGGCCACACGGCCATGCGCAGGAGAGCTCCGCAGCACATTCCCGACTGCGAGCACAGGACGAAGAGCACTTTAGCCGCTTCGATGAGGTCCGGTGCCGCCCGCCGGCCGAGCCCGCAGGCGATCGCGGGGCACGCGGCCTACGCTGATCGCATGGCAGCCAACATCGCGACGAACACCTCTGTCTCCCTCGACGAGTTGCTGGACTTCGTACGCCCCCGCCACCGGGCCGTCCTGCTCACCCGCCGCGCCGACGGCGGCCCCCAGGGCTCCCCGCTGACCTGTGGTGTCGACGACTCGGGCCGCATCGTCGTCTCGACGTACCCCGAGCGCGCCAAGACCCGCAACGCCAAGCGGGACGAACGGGTCAGCCTGCTCGTCCTCAGCGACGAGTGGAACGGGCCCTGGGTACAGGTCGACGGCACCGCCGAGGTGATCGACTCCCCGGACTCCGTCGAGCCCCTTGTCGAGTACTACCGGAACATCGCCGGTGAGCACCCCGACTGGGACGAGTACCGCGAGGCCATGCGCAGGCAGGCCAAGTCGATCATCCGCATCACCCCCACCCGCTGGGGCCCGGTGGCCACCGGCGGCTTCCCGTCCCACCTGGCCCCGCAGGACTAGGAACAGGCGTTCTTTCGCCCCCTCCGCCCCTACCCTCCCCCAAGGTCTCGGCTTCGCTCGACCAGGGGGGACCCCCATCACCCCCGGGGCTCCGCCCCGGACCCCGCCCCTCGAACACCGGAGGGGCTGAAACTCACGCCCGCACCCCAGCGGGCGCGTACCCACAGCCGGGATCCGGCGGAAGGGGCCGCGCCGGTACATCGATGCCCGTCGCCACCGACGGCCACGCCTCACCCAACGGCGACGGGCTGATGCACCGGCACGGCCCCGACCCCCCACCGGACAGGAAGCGCGCCCGCAAACGCCGGCGCAGCGCCACCGTTCAGCCCCGGGACACCATCGTCTCGATCCCCGCGATCAACAGCTCCAGCGCGAACTCGAAGTCCCGCTCGCGCATCTCCGACACCGTGTCCCCGCCGCGCGCCTCCATGAGACCCTCCGCACTGGCGAAGTGCGCGGCGTACTGCGGCTCTTCGCTGATCGTGCTCATGGCCTGCCGGAAGTACTCGTCCTGCGACATCCCCGCCGAGACGCACCGCTGCACGAAGTGGCCCTCGATCGTCCCGAACCCGTACACGAACTGGAACACCGCCGACATCGCCCCCATCTGCCCGTGCGCCGGCATCCCGGTGTTCCGGATCACCTGCTGCACACGCGCCGAGAACGCCATCGAGCACGGCCCGATGTTCAGGAAGTTGCCGATCAGCGTCGACACCCACGGGTGGCGCACGAGCAGCGCCCGGTATCCCACCGCCAGCGACCGCAGCTGATCACGCCAGTCTTCCTCCGACTCGACGTCCGGCAGCTCCAGTTCACCGAACACCGCGTCGAGCGCGAGCTCCAGCAGATCGTCCTTGGTGTCGACGTACCAGTACACGGACATCGCGGTGACGTTCAGCTCGGCCGCGAGCCGTCGCATGGAGAACCTGGCCAGACCTTCCGCGTCCAGCAAGCGCACCGTGGCCGCGGTGATCCGCTCCCGGTCGAGCCCGGACGGCTGGCCACCGCCCCGGGCGGCCCCGCCGCGGGGGGCCCTGCCCTCCAGCCAGACGCTGGTCCGCGCCGGCCGCTTCGCCCTGTCGGCTGCCCTCACCATGGCGCTCCTTCCCCGGAACTCGAACCACGGAGCGGGCCGGAACTCCCCGGTCCACCCTCCTCGACGATGCTAAGCGGGCACTTCGGGGACGGGCCCCGCACTCCGTCCGAAACCCGGCCGGACCTCACACGGTGACCGCCACCGCGGAGTCCGCCCTCTCCGCCCTCCTCAGCAACGCAGCCGCCAGGAGTCCGCCGAGCAGCACCGCGACGGCGCCCACGAGTTGGCTGGTCTCCAGCCCCGACGAGAACGCGTCGACGATCCGCTCCCGCTCACCGGCCGACCCGGCGGAGGCGAGCGCGGCGGGCAGCGAGCCCGCGGCCACCGGGATCAGCGCCGCGAACCGCGAGTTGAGGACGGCGCCGAGCACCGCGACCCCCAGGCCGTTCCCGAACTCGGCGAGCGTGCCGTTGATCCCGGCGCCCACACCCGCCTTCTCCCGCGGAATCGCGCTCATGATCGCGTACGCCATGGCGGGGTTGGCCACGGCACAGCCGGCGCCGACGAGCAGCAGCCCGGCCAGCGTCCCGGCGTACCCGTACGTGGCCAGGGTCGCGATGGACACCAGCCCCGCCGACATCACCGTCATCCCGAGGGCTATGGACATGGGCGCACCGAGCCGCGCGGTCCATCGGGCGGACAGTCCGGAGAAGTTCAGGGCGACGACCGCCAGCGCGAGCGGCGCCGTACGCAGGCCCGCCTCCAACGGCCCGTAGCCGAGCACGAATTGAAGGTGCTGGGTGAGCAGGAACAGCGCGCCGCCCATCCCGAAGGTGATGAGGACGGCCCCCGCCACGGCCCCGGTGAACCGTCGGTCGCGGAAGAAGTGCAGGTCGAGCATCGGGTACGGGATCCGGCTCTCCCAGTATCCGAAGACGCCGAGGACGACGACGGCCACCGCGGCCGTGCCGAGGACGCGCGGGGACGCCCAGCCGTGCCCGGGCCCCGAGATGATCGCGAAGACCAGCGCGGTCATACCGACCGTCGACAGCAGCGCGCCCATCACGTCCGGCCGGTCCGCCCGGGGCGCGTCCGAGGGTGTCCCGGGAACGGCGGCGCGCGGTGCCGCCTTCGACTCGGGCACGAAGGCCACCACCGCGACCAGACCGAGCGCCGCGACGGGCAGATTGACCAGGAAGATCGCGCCCCACCAGAAGTGGTTCAGCACGAAGCCGCCGAGGAGGGGCCCCACGGCGAACCCGAGGGCGTTGACCGCGCTCCAGATGCCGATCGCCTTCGGGTGCTCGTCCGGGGTGAAGATCTGCATCACGACGGCGAGCGTGGTGGTGAGCAGCAGCGCTCCGCCCACACCCATGCCGGCCCGTGCCGCGATCAACTGCCCTGTGGAGTGGGCGAGTCCGGCCGCCAGCGATCCCGCTCCGAACAGGACGAGCCCCGCGAGCAGCATCTTCTTGCGGCCGTAGCGGTCGGCGGCGCTGCCCGCGGTGAGCAGCAGTCCGGACTGCGCCAGCGAGTAGGCGTTGATCATCCACTGGATGTCGGAGGTCGCCGCGCCCAGCTCGCGGGTCAGGGAAGGGATCGCGACATTCAGGACGGTGTTGTCGAGCAGCACGGTGAGTTGTGCCAGACATATGACGCCGAGGATCAGCCAGCGTCTGGGGTGCCCTTGGGGGGCGGTCGAAACGGCCATGCCGTACACCGTAGAACAGTCCTTATACACCGTACAATGCCGATTCCCCGCCACGGCACGGCACGAAACGACGGCACACGAGACGACGGCGCACGAGACGAAAGAGCGGTGACCCGGAGCGCACTCGCTCCGGACCACCGCTCCCCACACACCGGCCCTGTACCGACCGGCCGGATCCGCCGGTCAGCTGCCGCCGGCCGGCTGGGTCAGGTCGTAGAAGGTGGCCGAACCCACCGTCACCTTCTTGAAGTTGGCCGTGACCCAGGAGCTGATCTGGGAGGAGGTGGAGGTGGTGCCGGAGTTTCCGCCGCCCATGCCCCCGCCCATGCCGCCGCCCGAGATGAAGTAGTGGATCTTGCCGTCCGTCACGTACTTCTTGAACTGGGCCAGCGTCGGGGACGGGTCGGTGCCGTTGAAGCCGCCGATCGCCATCACCGGCTTTCCGGTGCCCAGTTGGTAGCTCGCGGAGTTCTGGGAACCGATCGCGGCGGCCGCCCAGGTGTAGTCCCCCGCGTTCTTCGACAGCAGCGCCTTGGCCGCGGAGCTGACGGACGCGCCGTTCAGCAGGCCCCCGGCACCGCCGCCACCGCCGGGCATACCGCCCTCACCCGTACCGCCGCCGGGCATGCCGCCCTGCTGGTTCTGGCCCTGGCCGTTGCCGTTGCCCTGCTGGTTCTGGCCCGGGAATCCGCCGGTGCCGCCCGTCGGGGGCTGACCCGTACCGCCGCCGGGCATGCCCTGCTGCCCGTTCGGCATGCCGCCGTTGCCGTTCTGCTGGTTCTGGCCGCCGCCGGGGAACCCGCCCCGCATGCCACCGCCGCCACCGGGACCGCCGCCCATGCCCGCCCCGGCCGGACCGGCCGTCACGATGGAACCGGTGTGCCCGGTGTTCACCGTGGAGAGCGTGTACGCCGTCGGGCCCGCGACCGCCGCCACGAAGCCCAGCCCGGCGGCCGCGAGGGCGAGCTGCCTGCCCAGCCGGGCCGCGAAGACCAGCCCGAGCGCGCCGGTCAGACCGCCGACGAGGACCAGCCACTTGAGCCACGGCAGATAGTCGGAGGTGCGGTTGAGAAGGACGTAGCCCCAGGCCGCGGCCGCGACGGCCGAACCGGCGAGGGTGAGCGCCGCCCACACCTTGCCCCGCTCCTCCCACAGCGCCGTCGCGCCCATGCCGACCACGGCGGCGATGTAGGGGGCCAGCGCCACTGTGTAGTACTGGTGGAAGATGCCGGCCATGTAGCTGAAGACCAGCGCGGTCATCAGCAGCGCGCCGCCCCAGGCGAGGAAGGAGGCACGGGCCAGGTCGGTCCGCTTCGCCTTCCGGGTGAGGACGAGGCCGGCCACCAGCAGGATCAGGGCCGCCGGGAGCAGCCAGGAGATCTGGCCGCCGATCTCGGAGTTGAACATCCGGTCCCAGCCGGTCTCGCCCCACATCCCGGTGCCACCACCGCCACCGCCGACACTGCCGGTCTCGTCGCCGTTGATACGGCCGAGGCCGTTGTAGCCGAAGGTCAGCTCCAGGAAGGAGTTGTTCTGCGAGCCGCCGATGTACGGGCGGGAGGACGCGGGCCACAGCTCGACGATCGCGACCCACCAGCCGCCGGCGACCACCATCGCGGCCGTCGAGAAGCCCAGCTGCGCGAACCGCTTGCGGACCGTCACCGGCGCGCAGACCGCGTACAGCACGGCCAGCGGCGGCAGGATCAGGAAGGCCTGGAGCGTCTTGGCGAGGAAGGCGAGGCCGACCGCGACGCCGGCCCGGACCAGCCACTTCGTCCGGCCGTCCTCCAGGCCGCGGATCACGCAGTAGACCGTGACGGTCATGAGCAGCGCGAGCATCGCGTCCGGGTTGTTGAACCGGAACATCAGCGCGGCGACCGGGGTGAGCGCGAACACCGCACCGGCGATCAGACCCGCCGCGGCGCTGAACCGGCGCCGTACGGCCGCGTACAGGACGCCGACCGTGGCCACGCCCATCAGGACCTCGGGAACGAGGATCGCCCAGGAGCTGAGACCGAAGATCCGCACCGACAGGGCCATCGGCCACAGAGAGGCCGGGGGCTTGTCGACGGTGATGGCGTTGGCCGAGTCGAGCGAGCCGAAGAACAAGGCCTTCCAGCTCTGGCTGCCGGCCTGCACGGCCGCGGAGTAGAAGGAGTTGGCGTACCCGGAGGCGCTCAGGTCGTACAGGTAGAGCACCGCGGTGGCGAGCAGCAGACCGAGGAAGGCGGGGCGCACCCAGTGCGGGTCCTCGGGACGGCCTCTCCAGGCGCGACGGAAGAAGGGCTGTTGGGGCTCACCGGCTCCGGGAGCGCCCGCGGGCGGGACATGCTCCGGGGGCGGTGCCGAGGCGGGCGGCCCCCAGGCGTGACCGGAGGTGCCGACACCGCCGCCGGTGTCCGTCTCGATGCTCGTACCGGCACTGGTACCGGTACCGGCGCTCATGTCGGGCTGTGTCGTCATCGGGCTTTCCTCGGGTCGTGATCGTGCGGATGCACGGCCTGCAACTGCATGGTCGAATCCCGCCAGGAGCGGTCCGCGGCCTCGTCGGCGCGGTACGGGGCGGTGTCGTACGGGGACGGGGGAGCCGTCGGACGCTGGGGCAGCGGCGGATACGCGTTCCCGCCCTGCCGTACGGCCGTCGGGTGGAACGGCGGGGCCGGCTGGTGCGAGGCCACCACCGGGGACGGTGACGGTGTCCCGCCCCGCCGGTCGGGGAAGACCCAGGCGCGGAAGAGCAGGAAGCGCAGCACGGTCGCCGCGAGGTTGGCGGCGATGAGCACCGCCAGTTCGGTGGAGTGCGCGGGGTCGCTCGTCGCGGCCGCGAGGGCGGCGAGGGAGCCGCTGGTCAGGGCGAGCCCGATACCGAAGACGACCAGGCCCTGTGCCTGGTGCCGGACGGCGCCGCCCCGGCCCCGTACGCCGAAGGTGAGCCGCCGGTTGGCCGCCGTGTTGGCGACCGCCGACACGAGCAGCGCGAGCGCGTTGGCGACCTGCGCGCCGGAGACGGAGCGGAAGCCGCTGTAGAGCAGCAGGTAGAACAGGGTGGACAGGCCGCCCACGACGCAGAAGCCGACGAGCTGGCGGGCCAGGCCCTTGGGGACGTCGGTCAGTTCGCGGTCGCGCGGGTCGTCCCCGAAGGGCCGGACGAGCCGGTCGAGCGACAGCGAGCCGGTGGCGAGAGCGCGTCCCACCCGCCATACGCCCTTCAGGTCGTCCGTCGCGGTCTTCACGATGTGGACGGTCGAGTCCGGGTCGTCGACCCAGTCGACGGGGACCTCGTGGATGCGCAGCCCGGCCCGCTCGGCCAGCACCAGCATCTCGGTGTCGAAGAACCAGCCGGTGTCCTCGATGAGCGGCAGCAGCACCTGGGCGACATCACGGCGGATCGCCTTGAAGCCGCACTGCGCGTCCGAGAAGCGGGCCTGGAGCGAACCGCGCAGGATCAGGTTGTAGGCGCGGCTGATGAACTCCCGCTTGGCGCCCCGCACCACACGTGAGGAGCGGGACAGCCGCGAGCCGATCGCGAGGTCCGAGTGACCGGAGATGAGCGGGGCCACCAGCGGCAGGAGCGCGTTCAGATCGGTGGACAGGTCCACGTCCATGTACGCGAGGACCGGCGCGTCGGACGCCGACCAGACGGTCCGCAGCGCCCGGCCGCGGCCCTTCTGCTCCAGCCGGCAGGAGGTGACCTCCGGGAGCTGTGCCGCCAGCCGGGCCGCCACCAGCGGGGTGCTGTCCGTGGACGCGTTGTCCGCCACCGTGATGCGGAACGCGTACGGGAACGTGCGCTTGAGGTGGTCGTGCAGTCTGATCACGCATGGCTGGAGGTCCTTCTCCTCGTTGTAGACGGGGATCACGACGTCCAGGACAGGCGTACCCGCGTCTGTGGCCGGGAGGTGCTCCCGCGCCGGCAGGTTGCCGGGAGAAGGTTTGGTTCGCATGGGAACGACCTTCGTCAAGCCCGCTGTTGCACCCATGTGCTGGCGCTGTGCTGTACCTGTGAGTGCTGTTGCCAGGACGTTTCGAGGGCGAGCGCGGGCAGGTGCAGGGTGAACACGGTCCTGCCGGGCACGCTGTCCACGGTCACGGCGCCCCCGTGCGCGGCCGCGACGGCCTGCACGATGGCGAGCCCCAGACCGGTCGATCCGGAGGCGCGCGAGCGCGACGAGTCTCCTCGCGCGAACCGCTCGAAGACGCGCGGCAGCAGATCGGACGGAATGCCGGGGCCGTCGTCCTGGACGTCCACGCACAGCCACGGCCCGTGCCGGTGCACCCGCGCGGTGACGGTCGTCCCCGGTGGGGTGTGCGTGCGGGCGTTGGCGAAGAGATTGACCATGACCTGCTGGAGGCGCGCGGCGTCCGCCGACACCAGCGCGGGCTCCTCGGGCAGTTCGAGCCGCCAGTTGTGGCTGCGCCCGGCGGCCCGCGCGTCGCTCACGGCGTCGATCACCAGGGGTACGAGGTCGGTCTGCTCGTGCTGCAGCGGCCGCCCGGCGTCGAGCCGCGCGAGCAGCAGCAGATCCTCCACGAGCAGCGTCATCCGGCCGGCCTCGGACTCGATCCGCCCGAGCGCGTGCCGGGTGTCGGGCCCGGTCTCCTCCCGGCCGCGTCTGGTCAGCTCGGCGTACCCGCGGATGGAGGCCAGCGGGGTGCGCAGCTCATGACTGGCGTCCGCGACGAACTGCCGTACGCGCATCTCGCTCTGCTGGCGCGCGTGCAGCGCGCCGTGGATGTGGTCGAGCATGCGGTTGAGCGCCGCCCCGACCTGCCCGACCTCGGTGTGCGGATCGGACTCGGACTCCGGCACCCGCTCGTAGAGCGTGACCTCGCCGGTGTGCAGCGGGAGTTCGGAGACACGGGTGGCGGTCGCGGCGACCTTGCGCAGGGGGCGCAGGGCGAGGGTCACGATGGCGGCGCCCGCGAGGGAGGCCGCCGCGAGACCCGCGCCGGTGACGCTGATCTCGACGTAGATCAGCGTGGTGAGGGTGTTGGTGACGTCGTCGGTCGGGAGCGCCACGTAGAAGGCGCCGTTCCTGCCTTCCTGGTACCGCACGCGGTACTCGCCCCGGCCGGGGATGTCCACTGTGTGCGGGCTCTTGTCCTTCGCGACCGAGGCGAGGGCGGCGAGCTGGCTCTCGCCGAGCTGGAGCGCGGTGGGCTGGTTGACCCCGTTGGAGTCCTTCTTGTCCACGCTGACGATGCCCTTGGTGACCTGCCCGTTCTTCACGGTCGCGCCGATGGCGCCCATCTCCTGGCCCCGGAGGACGAACTCCAGGGGATCCTTGCCGAGGACGTCGTCGCTCGGGGGGTGCGCGGCCCCGCCGCCGGACGGACCGCCCGCCGGGTCGCCCATCGGTCCCGCCGCGCGCATCGCCGCGTCGGCCACGCTGCTGTCCAGCTGGTCGTACAGGTGCGAGCGCAACGCGATCGTCGTCACGGTGCCGATCACCGCGCACACGACGGCGATCAGCGTGACGGACCCGACGACGAGCCGCGTCCGCAGGGTGCGCGGCTGTCGTGCTCGCCTCTTCTGCGCTCGCGTCCGTCGTCGTCCGCTCATGACGTGGCGGGCTTGATCAGATATCCGGCCCCACGCCGGGTGTGGATCATCGGCTCGCGCCCGGCGTCGATCTTCCGCCGCAGATACGAGATGTAGAGCTCGACCACATTGGCCTGGCCACCGAAGTCGTACGACCACACACGGTCGAGGATCTGCGCCTTGCTCAGCACCCGGCGCGGGTTGCGCATCAGGAAGCGCAGCAGCTCGAACTCGGTCGCGGTGAGGTGGATGTTGTCCCCGCCGCGCGACACCTCGTGGCTGTCCTCGTCCAGGGCGAGGTCCCCGACGACGAGCACGGATTCGGACCGCCGGTCGGCGGCGCCCGAACGCCGGATGAGACCGCGCAGCCGGGCCACGACCTCCTCCAGGCTGAACGGCTTGGTCACATAGTCGTCGCCACCGGCGGTGAGCCCCGCGATGCGGTCCTCGACCGCGTCCTTCGCGGTCAGGAACAGCACCGGGACATCGGGCTGCTCCCGGCGGAGCCGGCCGAGCACCGTCAGGCCGTCCATGTCGGGCAGCATCATGTCGAGCACCACGGCGTCGGGCCGGAACTCGCGCGCGGTCTGCACCGCGCCCGTCCCGTCACCCGCGCTGCGGATCTGCCATCCTTCGTAGCGAAGGGCCATGGACAGCAGCTCGGTGATCGACAGCTCGTCGTCCACCACAAGCACTCGGACGGGGCTCCCGTCCGGCCTCAGCAGTTCGGTGCGCCCCTGGGGCGAGGTCGTGGTCATAGCGGACACCTTGGTGGGCCCCGCTGAGAGCATCCTTTCCGCAACCTGTGATTTTCCTGAGAAACACACAGGCGCCTCTCAGGAAACTCCTGGGTGGGCCCTGCCGGCGTCAACCGGTGGGCCCTGCCGGGGTCGGCCGGTAGACCCCGTCGGCTTCAGCGGAGGCCGAAGAGACGGGCGCCGTTCCCGTGGCAGACCGCTCGCAGCCAGTCGTCCCCCAGGCCGAGCCGTTCCAACGCGTGCAGCTGATGGACGTACGGATACGGGATGTTCGGGAAGTCCGTGCCGAGGAGCACCCGGTCCCCGAGGTCCGCGAGCCGGGGCAGGAGACCCGGCGGGAACGGCGCGAGGCGTTCGCTGAAGTCGGTGAACGCCATGGTCGTGTCGAGCCGCACCTCGTCGTGGCGCTCGGCGAGGCCGAGGAAGTCCTCGTACTCGGGCATCCCCATGTGCGCGAAGACGAACCGCAGCCGGGGGTGCCGGCGAAGGACGGCGGCGGCCGGCGCCGGGCCGGTGTGCTTGCCGGGGGAGGGCCCCGACCCGCAGTGGATCACCACGGGGATTCCCGCTTCGGCGAGCAACCCCCAGGCCGGGTCGAGGAGTTCGTCCGCCGGGTCGTACGCCCCCACCTGCACGTGTGCCTTGAAGACGCGCGCGCCCGCCTCCACCGCCTCGCGCACGTACCGCTCGACGCCGGGTTCGGGGAAGAGCGTCGAGGTGTGCAGACAGTCCGGGGTCCGGCGGGCGAAGCCGACGGCCCAGGAGTTGAGCCACTCGGCCATGCCGGCCTTGTGCGGGTAGAGCATCGCCGTGAAGGCGCGTACCCCGAACTCCCGGATCAGCGCCAGCCGTTCGTCCTCGTCCGCGCGATAGGCGATCGGCCACTCGATGCCGCCGGTGAGCTCGCCGAGTCCGTCGAAGTAGTCCCACACCTTGCGCAGCACCCGCTCGGGCATGAAGTGCGTGTGGACGTCGACGAGTCCGGGCAGCCCGAGCCTCTCCCAGAAGCCCCGCACTTCGCGTGCCTCGTCCCGGACGTCCCCGGTCTCCTCGCCCGGCGTCCCCTCCCGGTCAGCCATCGGCACGCTCGAACCCGTGGCTCCGCTCGACCTTGGCGATGTGCAGGGTGTAGCGCTCGTACCAGTCGGCCCGGCCGCGCCGCTGCGCCACCCGGTGCTCGGCGTGCGCGCCCCACTCCTTGATGGCGTCCTCGTCCCGGAAGTACCCGACGGTGATGGCCAGTCCGCCCGGTGAGCGCGCGAAATCCATCCCCAGATAGCCCGGGATCTGCTGGACCAGCTCCTCCATGCGCTCGGCGGCCTCCCCGTACCCGGCGTCCTCCTCCTTCCGCACGGAGGTGAACACGGCGACGTAGTAGGGGGGCTCATGGGCTGCGACAGGAACGGGAGGGTGATCGCTCATGTCCGACACTCTCCTTGCGGGCGTCCCCCGCCGTCCAGCGCCTTTCCGAACGGGAGCCGAAAGGGATCGAAGTCTTGACCATCCCGCCCGCCGGCCCGCCCCGTCTCCGTCCGTCGGCCCGCCCCGCCCCGCCATCACCGAAGCGCCGCGCCCCCTTCTCCCCCTCACCCCTCCCCCTGTTCCCTCAGAAGAGGCCGTCCTGAACAGTGGTGTCCGCCGCGGGCAGCTCCCGTACGGGAAAGGTGATTCCAGAGTCCTGGTCCACGTCCGTGCCGCCGACGCCGGTCAGGTCCCACCCCGTCATCAGCCGGGTGTCGAGGACGACGACTCCGCGCCCGGTGAGGAGATGGAGATCGGGACCCGCCGCGGCGCACAGCTCTCCGCCGGCCGAGCCCCCCGCGGCCAGTTCGCGCACGACCCCCCGCGCGGCCGGAAGCCCGGTGAGTGCGAACAGGTCCGTGTGGTCCACGGGCTCGAAGGGGGCGCGCCGGAGCGACTCCGGCCAGCCGTCGAGATCCCCGGCACGCCCGTGCAGCTCCCGGATCTCGGCGACGCGCTCCCCGGCCCCCGGCAGAGCCGCCCGCACCGCCCGCTTGTCGGCGTACGGAATCCGGTCCGGCACCCCGAGCGCGGCCCGCAGCAGTTCCTCGGCCCGGCGGGCGGCCATCAGCGGCCCTTGCCCCAGCCAGCTGAAGGTGACGGCGCCCTGCTCCAGAAGGCGGGTGGAACCCCGCTCGACCCGCGTGATCCCCACCTTGACCAGGCCGGGCCCGAACCACGCGAGATACACGCGGTACGGCCGGGGGTCATCGGCCAGCGTGTCGGCGGCCACCGAGTGCGCCCGGTCCAGCCGCGCGCACTCCTCGCACCGCGCCCCCGTACCGCGCGGCGACACGGCGGCCCGCACGGGACACGCGTTCCCCCGCGCCCCCACGCAGGTCCGCACACCCCCGTCCACGACGCCGAACGCGATCCGCCGCCCCGGGACCAGCGGGCTCGTGCGCCCCCCGCCCCACACCAGCACGGGCCCGTCCCCCGACCACCGCAACCCCGAACACGTCCACACCCGCCGCACACAACGACAGTAGAGCCCCCCACTGACAAACACCCTGACCAGTGGGGGATCACTCACGGGCCGCACGGTCCTGCGGCAGCCGTCCGCTACTTGGCCGGGCTGATGCTGACGATGCGGTGGTTGGGGGTCATGACGACCGAGAGCTTGACGGTGCCTCCCATGCCCCAGCTCAGGGTGACGACGGCCTCGGTGGAGTCGCCCTTGCTCTTCTCGGTCACCGTCCACCGGGCGGGGATGCTCTGGGCGCGCAGGACGCCGTCCGCGTGGTTCGTGCGCTCCCAGGCCGCCAGCTTCTTGCTGAGCGCGGAGTCCAGGTAGTGGGCGCGCAGGTCGTTCATCAGCTTGGGATTGGGGTCGGAGCCGTTCTGGGCGTCGATGTAGGCGCCGTAGAAGTCGGCGATGCCGGTGAGCGCGTCGTCGGCCTTGCCGCTCACGGTCCGCTGCTTGGCGGCGGCCGCCAGCGGAGCGCGGTGCGGCGCGTCGGTCTGGGAGGCGTGCGCCGAGACGCCGAGCCCGAGGCCCAGGGCGAGGCCGGCGGTGACGGCCGCGATACGGCGGAGGCTGCGGCGTCCGGAAGTGTTCCCGTGCATGGTGTGTCCCTCGGTTCCGAGTCGGTGTACGTCGTCGCACGGGACCGCCGGACGCCCCGTCGAGGGTGCGTCCGGCCATGGGTGTCCCCGTGGACGAGTGGGTGGTCTGGATGCCGCTCCCCTGAACAGGCCGGCCGGTGGGGCCGTACCGCTGGGGGGCGACACCAAGAGCATCGGCGGCCCTGGGGGACCGCGGCAATCACTGCCGTCCGGTCCGCAACAGTGGAACCATCCCAGGGCAGTTGACGTGCAGAGATATGGACCCCTTGGGATGCCGTTCCGGGACGGGACGGACCGATACGAGCGGAGGTGGGCACGGGCCATGGCCGCGGCCGACGACGACGTGACGAGGTTCGCGGACCGGCTGGCACGCCTCAAGGCCCGCACGGATCGCAGCTACGCGGCTCTCGCCCGGCGCCTGGGCATGAACGCCTCCACGCTGCACCGCTATTGCGCGGGCGAGGCGGTGCCGCTGGACTTCGCCGTGGTGGAGCGGTTCGCCGCGTTGTGCGGAGCCTCGTCCCAGGAGCGCGTGGAGTTGCACCGGCTGTGGATCCTGGCGGTCGCGCAGCGACGCCGGCCCCGCCCGCGTGAGGCGCCCGCGACCGAACCGAGCGCCCTGGAAGGCGGCGCGGAGGGTGGATCGGACGGCGGCGCGCAAGACGGCTCCGACGGCGCCGCGGACGGGAACGACAGAACTCCGGAGCGGGGGAACACACCCGTACCCCCCGTACCCCTCGCGTCCCCCGCCGGGCCCGATCCCCTCACGGCACCCACGCCGGATGCGCCGAACGCACCTGACGCACCGCCCGCGGCGGACGCCGTGCCCACACCGGAACCGGTCGCCGTGACCGCGGCCGAGCGGCCCTCCCGCGCCTGGTACCGCCGGCGTCCGGCCGTCGTGTTCCTCCTGACCGCCGCGGGGCTCTTGGCATTTGCGGCGTTGCCGGGCCTTCCGGGGTACCCGGAGTTCCCGGCCCAGGGTTCCCCCGGCAAAGCCTCACCGCGCAGCGGTCCGGCGGCATCACCCACCGGCACTTCGGCGCGACCGTCCACCCCGGCCGTCCCCTTCACCTGGACCGTGAACTCCCATGTCTGGGACGGGGACTGCGGCCACGACTACGTCATCGGCAAACCCCCGGGCCAGGTCCCCCCGCCGCCGTCCGCCGAGGACGCCGAGGTGTGGGCGAACGCCCAGGACGCGGTGCACGGCGGGGAGACGATCGTGCGGGTGTCGGTGCAGGGGCGCAGCTCGGCGGCCGTCGTCCTGGAGACCCTGCACGTCCGGGTCGTACGCCGCGCCGCGCCCCCGGGCGACGGAGCCTTCGTCTACGACACGGCCCTGGGCTGCGGCGGGGGCATCACGCCCCGGTCCTTCGCGGTGAACCTCGACGCGCACACCCCCGTCCCCCGGGCCGTGTCCGGGGAAAGAGGGGACGAGACCCTGCCGGCGAGGCGCCTCCCGTACCGGGTCTCCGTGGAGGACCCGGAGGTACTGCTGGTCAAGGCACGGACCGGGCACTGCGCGTGCGACTGGTACCTAGACCTCGACTGGTCCTCGCAGGGCCGCACCGGCACCATCCGGATCGACGACCACGGCCACCCCTTCCGCACCGCGGGAATCGCCGGACTCCCGCACTACTCGTACGCCGAATCACCCCCGCACTGGGTCCAGACGCCCACACACGACTGAGCCCGAGCCCGTTCCTTCTCCGACCCGCCCCCGAACACCACGGCAGCAATCCAGCCGGAGAGGGCACCGCCTGACGGCCCGCCAGCCCCCCGAACCGTCGGACGAATGGAGACCGTGTACGGGGACTCCGAGTCGCGCGCGCGAGGGGGCTATCGGACGCTGAGGCCATGAGCGAACCCACCCCCGGGGAGCCGCCCCGGCCCGATCCGTCTCAGCAATCGTGGGGACAAGGCGCACAACAGCATCAGCCACAGGGATGGGGACCGTCGCCCCAGGGCGGCGGACCACCCTATGGAGCAGCACCGCCGAAGAAGAAGAGACGGAAGTGGCCATGGGTGCTGCTGGTGCTGGTCCTGTTGGTAGCGGGCGGGTGCGCGGCCGTCATCGCCGGCATCTCGCACGAGGCGTCGAAGACGGTCGAGGTGGAGTACGCGGTCACGGGCAACGCACGAGACGTGACCATCGCGTACTCCGTCTGGAACGACGACGGCATCTCTTCAAGATCCGAAACCGCCAAGACCTTGCCATGGCGGAAGGTCGTGAAGACGAAAGGCTTCATCAAGGGTGGATCGCTGCTCATCAGCCTCAGTGGGTCGGGAGGAACCGCCGTCTGTTCCGTGACCGTGGACCACGGCACCCCGAAGACGTCCACCGCCTCAGGACCGTCAGCCGCTGCTACCTGCTCCGGCTTCTGAGGACGCCACGACGACGTCGATGTCCCCGCTGATGTCGAAGGCCCCGCCGGTTCAACCGGCGGGGCCTTTGATCTGTGTGCGCTCGGCAGGATTCGAACCTGCAACCTTCTGATCCGTAGCTCTGGCCAGATTTCCACCTTCGGCTCCGTGCTGTGGTGGCGCCGCACCAAGCGGCGCCCGCCCATCAGCCCCGACGAACAGACCGGTATCGCCGCCATCCCGCCCGCGTGAGCCAGGCGTGCCCGGCTTCGACGGCCCCTAGAACTCAAGTAGCTCGGTCAGGGGCCGTTGCGCTGCATGCCGCCCGTGAGTACCCGCGGTTCACCGTCGTTCCCCGCTCGATCGGGCACGTTTGGGGCACGACGCCTTCTGATCCGTAGTTCCAACGAGACTTGACCCGGGTTCGGCGCCGCTCTGCCCGCTGGGTCCTGACAGTCGGATGGTCAGTTACTGAGCGCCAGTCTGATGCCGAAGATGCCGATGACCGTGCCGGTGATCCGGTCGAGTACGCGGCGGGCCTGGGGCTTGCGGAGCCAACCGTGCAGGATGCGGGCGAAGCCGATGAGGACGGCAGACCAGAGCAGGCCGATGAGGACGTGCACCGTGGTGAGCAGAAGGCCCATGGTGAAGTGGTCCGTGCCTGGAGGGATGAACTGGGGCAGGACGGCGACGTAGAAGGCGCCCATCTTCGGGTTGAGGAGGTTGGTGAGTGTTCCCTGTCGCCAGCCGCCGGTGACCGAGTCCGCGCCGGCCTTCAGGACTGCATCGGTCGTGTCGGCCGCGGGCAGACCCCGGAAGGTGTCCCGGAGCATGCGGGCCCCCATCCAGACGAGGTAGGCGGCGCCGATCCAGCGCAACGCGGTGTAGGCGAGGTGGGAGGCCGTGAGAAGTGCGGTCACTCCCAGGGAGGTGAACGCACCCCACAGCAGGGTGCCGGTCTGGATTCCGAGGACGACGCCCCAGGCTCTCCTGCGCCGACCGAGGGCGGAGGTGCGCAAGATCAGCGCGGTGTCGAGTCCGGGAGTCAGAGTGAGAAGCCCTACAACCAGGGCGAAGGACCACAGGGCGGTGCTCATTGCCATGGAATGCCAGGCTACCCGCCCGATCTGCTGCTTAGATACCGAAGGTGGCGCAGCGCATCCTGCGGCACTCGCAGATCGCCATGACGATGGAGGTCCACGCGGAGGCGAGCGAGGAAGAAGTACGCGCGGCGATCGACGAGCTGTCAGACGCCATGGGGCGCGTACGACCCCGCGGCTAAATCCCGAGCGCTCGTCGGACTGCCGCGAGCCGGGCCCTGGAATCGGCGATCCAGTCGGGCTTGAGGTCAAGAGGCACGCGGACACAGATCTGTGTGCCGGGCGCGTCGTGAACCTCGACCACGTACGGGTCATCGGCCACGAACGTGAGGTACGCGGCGCCTCCCTCTCTCGGCCAGTTCCCGGCGAACACATCGTCCTCATCCTGCTCGATGTCCGCGTCGTCATCCTCGACCGCATCCAGGAGGTCGCCCCACTCGTCAACGTCGTCGGCGTCGAAGTCGGTTCGCACCTTGGCGTTCACGAAGTCGCTGCGGACGACGATCTCGGCGTCGTAGTAGCCGGGCTGCGTCGACAACACACGCACCACCACGCTCTGCGTCCCGTCGGCCAAGTGGATCAACTCAAGCGGCTCGGCGCTCTCGGTCACGGCTCCCCCTACGGCTGATCCGGTTGCTGTACTTCGCTGCTGTACGGCTCAACGCAAGAGGCCCCCGGATCATCTCCGGGGGCCTCTTACCTGTGTGCACTCGGCAGGATTCGAACCTGCAACCTTCTGATCCGTAGTCAGATGCTCTATCCGTTAAGCTACGAGTGCTTGTTCTGTTTTTGTTTTTTGTTCTTGTCTTCGCTCCCCGGGCTTTTGCCCCGCTCGCGGCGACAGGAAGAACATTACATGACTGCCGCCGCCATGTGAAATCCGTTTGCCTCACCCCTTGTGAGCTGGGCAAACGTGCTTCTGGGCGCTTGTGGGCGTCCCGGACGCCGGCACGTTCGGCGGCCCTCGTGGACCCCTGGAACGCCGAAACCCCGGTCCACTGGACCGGGGTTTCGGATCTTCGCGCGGAGGCGGAGGGATTTGAACCCTCGATGGGATGTAAGTCCCAAACCGCATTAGCAGTGCGGCGCCATAGACCGGACTAGGCGACGCCTCCCGCACAACCCCTCACGCGAGCGCGAGTGGTGCGTGCAGATGATGACACAGTCGAGGACCGCGTCACCAATCGCCCCCCACGGTACTAGGGAGATACGCCGCACTGCAAAGCCCCCACGAGCACGCAACCGGGTGGGCCTCCCCGCGTTAGGCAGGTCATGTTGCGCCGACTGCTCCTCACCGCCGCCGTGTCAGCCGCCACCACCCTCTCCTGGGCGCCCGGCGCCACCGCCGGCACCCCCTCCGACGCTCCTGGGGCGTCCCCCGTACACGTGGCGTCCCCCGCCGGGCCCGCCACCGTTCTCACCGGCGGACCGTCGTCACTGTTCCCCGGCGGGGTCCCGACGCCGGGGCGGGCCGTCGCCGCGTACGGCCTCGCCCTGTCGGCCCTCATGCCCCCGCCGGCCCGCCCGGACGACTCCGCCGACCGGCTGACGGTGACCGTCGACGGCGTGGGCGGCGGCGCCGACGGGACGTTCGAGCTGGAGTGCCACCCCGCAGGCGGCACCCATCCGCGCGCGGCGGAGGCCTGCGACCGGCTGGACCGGATGACCACCTGGGGCAAGGACACCTTCGCCCCGGTGCCGCCGGACGCCCTGTGCACGATGGTCTACGGAGGTCCGGCCACCGCTCATGTCACGGGAACCTGGGCGGGGCGCCCCGTCGACGCGCGCTACGACCGCTCGAACGGGTGCGAGATCTCGCGCTGGAACGCCCTCGTGCCCGTCCTGCCCGGCGCCCGCACATAGTGCGGAAGGAACGAGGACACGGCGAAGTCACAGTGATCTCACGGTGCCCTCACGGTTCCGTACGGTGAAATGCGTGGTCACAGGTTCTACGCCGCTTCTGCGTCTCATATGTGTGCGACCTCCCTCTCATCCGGCATCGCGAGCGCAACCTCTGCCCGTAGACTCCCTCGCGTGACACGCTGCGGGCCGGTTGGCAAGATGGCATCCGCGGTCGGCAAGGTGCGGTAACAGGGAGGAAGCGTCTCGTGAGCAGCAGGCCATCCCGAGGCGCTGCTCGCCTCGCAGCCATACTGGACGCGCTGCCCGATGCGCTGGTCCTGGTCAACGCCAACGGGACCGTCGTCAACGCCAATACGATCGCCCTGGAGGCCTTCGAGACCCCGGGCACCGCTCTGGTGGGCCGCGGGCTGCTCGATCTGCTTCCCGAGTTCGACTCCCGGCTGATCCCCGGCTCCATGCGGCGCCCCGACACGACCGACGAGCGCGGGCGCACCAAGCCGACCCGGATGACCGCGCGGCGGACCGACGGCTCGGAGTTCCCGGTCGAGGTCACCAGCGCGAACCTGGAGAGCGGCCAGCAGGCCTACGACAACTACGGCCCCACCCCCGACGAGCTGCTGATGCTCGTCGTACGCGATCTTTCGGGCACCGTCGACACCGAGGCCGAGCTCGCGCGTTCGCAGCGCCAGACCGAGATGATCCTGCGCGCGGCGGCCGAGGGTGTCGTCGGGACGGACACCGAGGGGCGGGTCGTCCTCGTCAACCCCGCCGCCGCCCAGATCCTCGGATACCGGGCCAGCGACCTCGGTGGCAAGGATCTGCACGAACTGATCCTGCACTCGCGGGCGGACGGCGAGGCCTTCCCCTTCGAGGAGTCACCGCTCGCCGACACGCTGCGCTCCGGGCGCAAGCACCGGGTGCGCGGGCAGGTGCTGTGGTCGAAGTCCGGGGACAAGGTCCCGGTCGACCTGACGACCTCTCCGGTGCGCGACGGGGACCAGCTCGTCGGTGCCGTCATGACCTTCACCGACCGGCGCCCGTACGACACCCTGGTCGAGGAGAAGGAAACAGCCGCCACCCGGCACGCCGAGGAGCTG
Organism: Streptomyces sp. NBC_00386; assembly: GCF_036063235.1. Classification (NCBI taxonomy): domain Bacteria; kingdom Bacillati; phylum Actinomycetota; class Actinomycetes; order Kitasatosporales; family Streptomycetaceae; genus Streptomyces; species Streptomyces sp. NBC_00386. Next base: position 4,950,524 of record NZ_CP107950.1, on the reverse strand, counting down.
GAACAGATCGGCGAGGAGCACACCGCCGAGCTGGCGAAGCTGCGGGAGCGGCACACCGCCGAACTCACCGAGCTGACCGAGGGGCACGAGGAGGAACTCGCCGCCGGCGAAGAGCGGTACGCGTCGCTCGGCGAGCGGGAGAAGGACCGCTACGAGGCGCTGGCCGCCCGGCACGAGCAGCTGCTCGCCGTCCTCGGCCACTCCCTGCGCGGACCCCTCGACCAGCTGCGCGGCGAACTCGCCAAGCTCGCCGCCGACGACGCGGGGCAGCTGTGGCCGGAGGCCAACCAGGTGCTCCACCACCTCGCGGCCGGCTACTCGCGGATCACGACGCTCGTCGACAACGTCCTGGGCTACCAGCGGCTGGACGCGGGCATCGAGACGATCTTCCGTACGAACGTGATGCTGGACGCCGTGGTCGCGGCCGGTGTCGAGGGTGCCGTCGACCTGATCGGGCCCGGACGCGTGCAGTTCGCCGTGCACGCGCCGCCCATCGAGGCCGAGGTCGACCCGCAGCGTCTCGCGCGCGCCCTCGCCCACCTCGTCGCGGACGTCGCGGGCGTCGACGCGACCGGCAACGCGCCGGTGTCGGCGGGCGGTTACATGGACAACACGGTCGTCGTGGCGGCGGCGCAGCGCGGCGAGGTCGTCCGTATCGAGGTACGCGGGCCGTACGCCGGGGGAGACCCGGTGCACGAGCCGATCGTGCGCGGGATCGTGCGCGCGCACGGCGGCGTGCTCCAGACGCACGAGGTGCCCGGCATGAGCGGCAGCGCCTACGTCCTGGAGGTGCCCATCGGCGGCGGGGCGGGCGCGGTTCCGCCCGGCACCGCTGTGGCGGTCGGCGCCGAGATCGCCCTTCCCGACCTTCCCGAGCAGACCCCGCAGCAGAGCGGTGGCCGGCGGCGAGCCCGGCGGGCCTCCACGGACGCCTTCCTGGAGGGCGAGGAGTCGGGGGAGACCGGACCGCAGGCCGTCGAGGCGGCCGGCGCGACCGCTCCCACCGGGCGCCGTCGCCGCCGTGCGGCGGAGGAGCAGGCGGCGGGCGAGCTGCCGGTTCCCGGGCAGGAGCAGCCGGGCGACGGCACCGAGGACGGCACCGGACGGCGCCGCGGCCGGCCCAGCCCCGTCGGGGGCACGGGCGACGCCCCGGCCGAGGGCGCGGTCGTGATGGCGGGCGAGCACGGCTCGGGCACCGCGGCCGTGGGCTCCGGGCTGGGCGGGACGGTGCCTCCGCAGGGGGTGCCGGTACCGGTGCCCTCCGGACGGCGCGCACGCCGGGACGGTGAGCAGAACGCGCTGCCGGCGGCGCCCGTCGCGACGGCTCCGGACGGTGATCCCGACGACGACGGCACCGTCGACGAGGCGGGCCGGCCGACCGGGCGGCGCCGTCGTGCGCTGGCCGCGGCGGCCGAGCGTGCCGCCGCGCAGGAGACGGGCGCCCGTGCGGTGTTCGCGCTGCCGCCGGCGGAGGCGGACCGTTCGCCGGAGTACGTCCGGGCCGAGGCCCAGGCGCAGGCCGCGCAGGTTCAGGCCGCGGAGGCCCAGGCCGCCCAGGTCCAGGCGGCGCGGGCACAGGTGGCCCAGGCCGCACAGGATCAGGTGCAGGCCCAGGTCGCGCTGGCCCAGCAGCCCGACGGCCGCCACGACGCGATGCGGCACGACCCCGACGACGATCACACCCCGCCGCAGCCGCACCCGACCTCCGCCCCGACGGGCCGCCGCCGTGCCCGTCAGGTCGCGGAACCGGCTCCCGAAGCGGCGCCCGGGGCACCCGCGCAGGCGGTCCCGGCGCAGGGGCTTCCCGGACAGCCGGTGCCCGCTCTCGGGCAGACGGTCCCGGCGCAGGGACTTCCCGCTCAGGGCGTCCCGGTCCCCGCCACCGCCGGACGGCCGGTTCCCCCCGGCCTGCCCGCCGTCGCCGCCCAGCCGGGTTCCGCCCCGGCGGCCGCGATGCCGGGTGCCGCGCCCACTCCGGTGGCCCAGCCCTGGCCCGACGCGAACAACACCACCGGTGCCGGTGCTCAGCCCGCGCTCCCGGCGGCGGCCCCGGCCGCCCAGGCAGCCCCCGCCCCGCTCCCCCCGGAGCGCCCGGCCGCGCGGGTCGCCCAGCCGCTGCCCGCCGAGGCGACGCCCGCGTCCGCCCCGGCCGACCCCAACTCGACGCAGGGCCGTGCCATAAGCGTGCGCACGCTCGGCCAGGGCGTTCCGTTCGCCCGTCAGGTCGCGGCGGCCCAGCCGGGCGGCGGCGGTGTCCAGGCCCCGACTCCCCCGCACGGGACGAACGGCGGGGGCCGCCGCCGCAAGCTCGGTACGCCGCCCGAGCCCGCCGCCGAACGACCGGAGACGGCCGCGCGCGCTCTTCCGCAGGGCGCCCAGCCGGGTGCCGGACCCCGGCGGCCCGGCACCACCGAGGGCGCCGGACGGTCCTACGCCATAGGAGCGCCGGACGAGAACGCCGCCGAGGGCCCCGAGCCGCTCGACGGTCCCGGCGGTGCCGTCGAGGTCGCCGACCAGCCGCAGCCGCGCCCCGTGGACGACGAACTGCCCCCGGAGCCGCTGGACAACCCGCGGCGGCTGCTCGTGTGGCCGGCGCCCGACGCCGGCACCCAGCAGGCGCTGACCGACCGCGGCTACCGGCCGGTCATCGTGAACTCGCGCGAGGAGGTCGACGCGCAGATCGCCGCGTTCCCCGCCGCGCTGTTCGTCGACCCGCTGACCGGCCCGATCACCCGCACGGCGCTCCAGTCGCTGCGCCAGGCCGCCGTCGCGGCCGAGGTGCCCGTCCTGGTGACGGCCGGACTCGGACAGGCGACGCGCGAGGCGGCGTACGGCGCCGACCCCGCCGTACTCCTGAAGGCGCTGGCACCGCGCGATTCCGAGCAGCACCCGCCGCGGGTCCTGCTCATCGAGGAGCACGCGGAGATCGCCCTCGCGCTGACGGCGACGCTGGAGCGGCGCGGGATGCAGGTCGCGCGCGCCTCTACGGACGAGGACGCCGTCACCCTGGCCGCGCAGATGCGGCCGAACCTCGTGGTGATGGACCTGATGCAGGTACGGCGCCGACGGGCCGGAATCGTCGACTGGCTGCGTGCGAACGGGCAGTTGAACCGCACGCCGCTCGTCGTCTACACCGCCGCCGTCGACGCGTCCGAACTGCCGCGGCTGGCCGCGGGGGAGTCGGTGCTGTTCCTCGCCGAGCGCTCGACGAGCGACGAGGTCCAGGACCGGATCGTCGACCTCCTGGCCCGCATCGGTACCAACTAGGCCCGTGTGTACGTCACGGCGCGCCCCGCGCCCGTGCGTACACACGGCGCGCCACGCGTCCGTACGCCCGTCACGGCGGGTCCGCGCGCCCGTCGAGCACACGTGAGCCGGACGGGGAGCCCTCGAGCTCCCCGTCCGGCTCACGTGTGATGTCCGCGCGTCAGAGCTTGGTCACGTCCAGGCTGCCCTCGGCGTACCTCTTGCGGATCACCTTCTTGTCGAACTTGCCGACGCTCGTCTTCGGCACGGCCTCGACGATCGACCAGCGCTCGGGGAGCTGCCACCTGGCGATCTTGCCCTCGTCGGCGAGGAAGGCGCGCAGCGTCTCGAAGTCGGCGGCGGAGCCCTCCCTCAGGACGACGGTGGCCAGCGGCCGCTCGCCCCACTTCTCGTCGGGGACGGCCACGACCGCGGCCTCGGTCACGTCCGGGTGGGACATGAGGGCGTTCTCCAGGTCGACCGAGGAGATCCACTCGCCGCCCGACTTGATGACGTCCTTGGCTCGGTCGGTGAGGGTCAGGAAGCCGTCGGCGCTGATCGTGCCGACGTCACCGGTCTTGAGCCAGCCGTCCTCGCTGAACTTGTCGGCGGGGCGCAGCGGTTCCGCGCCGTCGCCGCCGTAGTAGGCACCGGCGATCCACGGGCCGCGGACCTCCAGCTCGCCGGCGGACTCGCCGTCCCACGGGAGACGTTCGCCGCCGGGGCCGGTGAGGCGGGCCTCGACGCCCGCCGGGAAACGGCCCTGGGTGAGGCGGTACGCGAACTCCTCGTCCGTGCCCTCGGCGTGGGCCGGCGGGCGGGCGATGGTGCCGAGGGGCGAGGTCTCGGTCATGCCCCAGGCGTGGCAGACACGCATGCCCAGATCGTCGAAGGCGGTCATGAGCGAGGGCGGGCAGGCCGAGCCGCCGATCGTCACCTGGGTGAGGGAGGAGACGTCCCGGGGCTTGGCGGTCAGTTCGGCGAGCAGGCCCTGCCAGATGGTCGGGACGGCGGCGGCGTGCGTCGGCCGCTCGCTCTCGATCATCTCGGCGAGCGGCGCGGGCTGGAGGAAGCGGTCCGGCATCAGCATGTTGATGCCGGACATGAAGGTCGCGTGCGGCAGACCCCAGGCGTTGACGTGGAACTGGGGGACCACGACGAGGGTGGTGTCGTGGTCGGTGAGCCCCATCGACTGGGCCATGTTCACCTGCATGGAGTGCAGGTAGATCGAACGGTGGGAGTACACGACTCCCTTGGGGTCCCCGGTGGTTCCGGAGGTGTAGCACATGGCCGCGGCCTGCCGCTCGTCGATCTCCGGCCAGTCGTAGGCCGTCGGCTTCCCGGCGAGCAGCTCCTCGTACTCGTGCACCCGCACGCTCGCCCCGTCGAGCAGGGAACGGTCACCGGGACCCGAGACCACCACGTGCTGGACCGTCGGCAGATGGGGGAGGAGCGGCGCGAGCAGCGGGAGCAGCGAACCGTTGGCGATGACCACGCGGTCGGCGGCGTGGTTGACGATGAAGACGAGCTGCTCGGCCGGGAGGCGGAGGTTCAGGGTGTGCAGCACGGCGCCCATGGAGGGGATCGCGTAGTACGCCTCGACGTGCTCGGCGTTGTTCCACATCAGGGTCGCGACGCGCTCGTCGCCCGTCACCCCGAGGTCGTCGCGCAGGGCGTGGGCGAGCTGGTTCGCGCGCCGGCCGGCCTCACGGAAGCTGCGGCGGTGCGGTTCGCCCTCGCCCGTCCAGGTCGTGATCTGCGACTCTCCGTGCACCAGAGCCCCGTGCTCCAGAATGCGGGTCACAGTCAGCGGTACGTCCTGCATCGTGCTCAGCACGGCGTCCTCCCGGGGGCGACATTGCCTACGCGGTAGTAATGGGTTGCGCTGATTCTGCGCACATACCGCGTGGTATGTCACTAGGCCCAGGAATGATCGATCAGCGCAGGACCCGCTCGGACACCGGACGGGGGCCTTCCTGGCGAACGGGGATCAGCTCGGGGTCCTCGCGCAGTTTGCCCAGCGCACGGGAGACCGCCGACTTGACCGTGCCGACGGAGACCCCGAGGACCTCCGCGGTCTGGGCCTCGCTCAGGTCCTCGTAGTAGCGCAGCACCACCATCGCCCGCTGCCGCGCCGGCAGCTTGGTGATCGCCCGCCACATCGCGTCGTGCAGCGCCTGCTGCTCGGCGGGGTCGGGGGCGGGGAGCCCCTCCGGCTCCGGCAGCTCCTCGCAGACGAACTCGTCGACCTTGCGCTTGCGCCACTGCGACGTCCGCGTGTTCAGCAGGGCGCGCCGCACATAGCCGTCCAGGGCCCGGTGGTCCTCGATCCGGTCCCAGGCGACGTACGTCTTCGTCAGGGCCGTCTGCAGCAGGTCCTCGGCGTCGCTCGGGTTCGCGGTGAGCGACCGGGCGGTACGCAGCAGCACCGGCTGCCGCGCCTTCACGTACGACGAGAAGGACGGGTACGAAAGGGTCCGTGCCGCCCTGGTGGCGGCGTTCGAGGCGCTCGTACAGACGAGTGGGGTCATGACTCCACGCTAGGTTCGCCCCCTCGTCCGGCGGATCGGCCGCAGGTCCCGAAGCCATGTCCGCCTCAGGTTGTAGAACCGGGGTCGGCCTCACCTCCTGAAGGTGGACAAGGGGGCCATCCCCTCTGAGGGTTCACCCCTGAGAGAGGGCCGCCGGGCGCGGTTCCCGTCCGGTGGTGGGTCGGGGCCGTGCCGGTGCATCAGCCCGTCGCCGTCGGGTGAGGCGTGAGCGTCGGTGGCGACGGGCATCGATGTACCGGCACGGCCCCTCCCGCGCGTCGCCGGGTGCGGGTGATTCGTGGTGGCGGCGGTCTCAGGCGTCGGCGCCGAGGATCAGGCCCGAGGTCGGAACCCCGGTCCCCGCGGTCACCAGAACGCGCCCGGCGCCCGGTATCTGGTTCACGGACGTGCCCCTCAGCTGCCGTACGCCCTCCGCTATCCCGTTCATCCCGTGCAGATACGCCTCCCCGAGCTGGCCCCCGTGCGTGTTCAGGGGCAGCCTCTCCTCGGCGACGAAGTCCGCGGCCTCGCCCGGCTCGCAGAAGCCGAACTCCTCCAGCTGCATCAGCACGAACGGGGTGAAGTGGTCGTACAGGATCCCCACGTCGATCTCCGCGGGCCCGAGTCCCGCGGTCCGCCACAGCTGCCGGGCCACCACGCCCATCTCCGGCAGCCCGGTCAGATCGTCCCGGTAGAAACTCGTCATCTGCTCCTGTGCCCGGCCGGCCCCCTGCGCGGCGGCCGCGACGACCACCGGCGGACGGGGCAGATCGCGGGCCCGCTCCACGGAGGTGACCACCAGCGCCTGGCCTCCGTCGGTCTCCTGGCAGCAGTCCAGCAGCCGCAGCGGCTCCACGATCCAGCGCGAGGCCGCGTGCTCGGCGAGTGTGATCGGTCTGCCGTGGAAGTACGCGGCCGGGTTCGTCGCCGCGTACTTCCGGTCCACCACCGCGACATGGCCGAACGCCTCGGGGGTCAGGCCGTAGGTGTGCAGATACCGCTGGGCCGCCATCGCCACCCAGGAGGCCGGGGTGAGCAGCCCGAACGGCAGGGCCCAGCCCAGCGCCGCACCCTCCGCCGACGGCTCCCGCCGCTGCACGCCCGAACCGAACCTGCGGCCCGACCGCTCGTTGAACGCCCGGTAGCAGACCACGACCTCGGCCACGCCGGTGGCGACCGCGAGCGCCGCCTGCTGGACGGTCGCGCAGGCCGCCCCGCCGCCGTAGTGGACGCGCGAGAAGAAGGACAGCTCCCCGATCCCGGCCGCCTGCGCGACGGTGATCTCCGGGCTGGTGTCCATCGTGAACGTCACCAGTCCGTCCACGTCCCCCGGCGTCAGCCCCGCGTCGTCGAGCGCGGCGCGCACCGCGTCCACCGCCAGCCGCAGCTCACTGCGCCCCGAGTCCTTGGAGAACTCGGTGGCCCCGATGCCGACGATCGCCGCCCGCCCGCCGAGGCCGTCCCGCTTGCGCACACTCATACGGCACCACCCGCGGACGGCGCCTCGGCGGGGTCGGGAACGGCGGACGCCGGGGCGGCCAGGGGCTCCTCATCGGGAGCGGGAGCGGAAGCCGGGACGGTCACCGTCACCGTGCCCATGACGTGCCGGCCGATGCCGTTGGCGCCGAGGATCCTCACCGTCGCCGTGTCACCGTCGACCTCCTCGACGGAGCCGGTCAGCACCATGGTGTCTCCCGGATGGTTGGGGGCGCCCAGCCGTATCGCCACCCTGCGCAGCACGGCGGCCGGGCCGAAGTGGTCGGTCACATACCGTCCGACCAGGCCGTTGGTCGTCAGGATGTTCATGAAGATGTCCGGCGATCCCTTCGCCCGTGCCAGGTCCGCGTCGTGATGCACGTCCTGGTAGTCCCGTGAGGCGATGGCCCCGGCCACGATCAGCGTGCGGGTGATCTCGATCTCCAGCGGCGCCAGTACGTCGCCCACCCTCATGTCTCCGCCTCCCCGTTCGCGATCAACTCACCGAGCTCCTGCAGCAGTTCGCCCCCGCAGCCCAGATACGCGTCCAGCTGCCGGCCCCACAGGAAGTGCCGGTGCACGGGGTGCGCGAGGTCGGCGCCCGCCCCGCCGTGCAGATGCTGGCCCGTGTGCACCACCCGCCGGCCCGCCTCGGAGGCCCACCAGGCGGCCGTGAGGGCGTGCGTCGCGTACGGCAGCCCCTCGTCGCGCCGCCATGCCGCCTCGTACGCCGTCACCCGGATCGCCTCGGTGTCCATGTGCGCGTCGGCGGCGCGCAGTTGGACTCCCTGCCGGGCGGCGAGCGGCTGCCCGAACTGCTCGCGCGTGTTCGTGTGCTCCACCGCCCGCGCCAGCGAACCCGCGCACACCCCGGCCTGGAGCCCGGCGAAGGCGGTACGGGCCGTGGCCAGCAGGTCGTCGTACGCGCCCGCGGAGCCCAGCGCCTCCCCCGGCGCCCCGTCCAGCGTCAGCCGCCCCGCCGACCAGGGCGCCGTCAGTTCGACCGGCCCGCTCACCGCCGCCTCCGCGGTGCGGACCAGCCAGAGCCGGCGCCGGTCGTCGGCGACGAGGACATGGGTGGCGTCGCGCAGCCACGGCACGGCGGGAAGGACACCGGTCAGCTTCCCGGACGTGGAGGGGGACGAGGAGGCCGGCGGGGAGGCGGACAGCGTGCCCGCGCCCGATATCGCCCCGGCCACCACCACCGTCCCGTCGGCGATGCCCGGCAGCAGCCGCTCGCGCTGCTCCGGCGAACCGTGTGCCGTCACCGCGAGCAGTCCGTACACACAGCTCGCGGCGAACGGCACCTGCGCCGTGGTGCGCCCCTGCTCCTCCAGCAGCAGTACGAGCCCGAGGAGCCCGGTGTCCGCGACCGCCCCCACCAGTCCGGCGGCGCACAGCTCCTTCCACAGTCCGGCGTCGCTGCCCGTCCCGGCCGCGGTGAGCCGTTCGTGGGTGGAGTGGTCGCCGAAGATCCGCGCGGCCAGGTCCGCGGCGGCGGCCTGCTCCTCGGTGGGGGTGAAGTCCATGTCAGCTCCCCTCGCCCGAGCGGCCGGCGGAGGCGGCGGCCCGGAAGACCGGCAGCTCCAAGTCCTCGTCGTAGCGACGGAATGCGAGCCGCACCGGCATCCCGATCCGCACCTCGTCGTACGGGACGCCCACCACGTTGCTCACGATCCGCACGCCCTCGGCGAGCTCGACCAGAGCGACGGCGTAGGGAGGGTCGAAGGCCGGGAACGGCGGATGGTGCATGACGACGTACGAGTACACGGTCCCCTCGCCGCCCGACTCGACCGTGTCCCAGTCCGGGCAGCCGCACGCCCCGCACCCCGGCAGCCACGGGAATCTCAGCGTCCCGCAGGCCGTGCAGCGCTGGATCAGCAGCCGACGCCGCCCGACGCCCTCCCAGAACCCGGCGTTGTCCCGGTTGATCACCGGCCGCGGACGCCTGCTCTTCGGCTCGGCGCTCCTCGGCCCGGCGCTCTTTGTCTCGGAGCTCTTTGTCTCGGAGTTCTTTGTCTCGGCGCGCCTCGGCCCGGAGCTCTTCGTCCGCGCGCTGCCCGATGAGCCCTGAGCCGTCTCCGTACTCTTCGGACTCCGGTGCGCCGGAGCGTACTTGAGGATGCGGAACCTGTGCGTCCCGGCGAGCTCGCCGCCCGCCCGGATGTCCATCCGCGTGGTGACGAAGTACCCCGTACCCAGTTTGGTCGTCTTGCGCCCGGACACCGACTCGATCATCGAGTCGAAGGTGATCTCGTCCCCGGGGCGCAACGGACGCAGATACTCCTGTTCGCAGTCGGTGGCGACCACCGAGGTGTACCCGGCGCCGTCGAGCAGGCCGAACAGCTCGTCGTAGGTCCCGGAACGGCCGGGGCGGTCGGCGTGCCCGGAGAGGCCGCTCATCGTCCACGCCTGGAGCATGGTGGGCGGGGCCACCGCGTCCGGCCCCTGGTAGGCCGGGTTGGTGTCGCCCATGGCCTCGCACCAGTGCCGGATCATCGGCGCGTTGACCAGGTCCCGGCCGACACCCCCGACGGTGGCCGCGCACCCCTGGTACTTCTTCAGACGCTCCGACAGCTCGTCCCCGTCACCCGCGGAACCATCGGACCCGCCCCCCTCCCGCACCGCGCCACCCGGCGCGAGGCCGTCGTCACGCGCCGCGGAGCGCTCCTCTCCCGCCTCCCGCCCGCTCACCGCCGCCCCCGCCTCATGCCGAGCCGCATCGTCGCGACGATCTCCCGCTGCACCTCGCTCACCCCGCCCCCGAACGTGTTGATCTGCGCCGCCCTGTTCATCCGCTCCAGTTCGCCGCCCCCGAACGCCCCCGGCGACCCGGAGCGGACCAGCGCCCCGGGTCCCACGATGTGCTGGCACATCCGGTACACCGCGACCGCGGACTCGGTTCCCATGACCTTCACGCCGCTCGCGTCCCCGGGCGCCGGACCGCCGGCTCCCACGTCCCCCACCAGACGCCAGTTGAGCAGGCGTGACGCCGCGAGCCGCGCGTGCACCTCGGCGAGCTGGGAACGCACCCACGGCTCGTCGGCCGCGCGCCGCCCGCTCACCGGATCAGGGGTACGGGCCGCTTCCAGCGCGGCCGCGTAGAAGTCCTCGGCCTGCATGCCGATCGCGGCGAGGGCGACCCGCTCGTGGTTGAGCTGGCTGGTGACGAGTCCCCAGCCGGCGTTCTCCTCGCCGACCAGGTTCCCCGCCGGGACGCGGATCCCGTCGTAGTAGGTCGCCGTGGTGATCTGGCCGCCCACGGTCTCGATCGGCGTCCACGAGAAGCCGGGGGCGCCGGTCGGGACGAGCAGGATCGAGATGCCCCGGTGCCGGGGCGCGTCCGGGTCGGTCCGGCAGGCGAGCCAGATCCAGTCGGCGTTCTGGGCGTTGGACGTGAAGATCTTCTGACCGTCGATCCGCCAGGCCCCACCCTCGGCGCCGGTCTCCCCGGCCACCCGGACGGCGCGGGTGCGCAGCGAGGCGAGGTCCGTGCCGGCCGACGGTTCCGAGTACCCGATGGCGAAGACGAGGTCGCCCTTCAGGATGCGCGGCAGGAAGTACTCCTTCTGCTCCTCGCTGCCGTACTTCATGAGGGTCGGCCCGACGGTGTTCAGCGTGACCATCGAGACGGGAGCGCCGGCCCGGTAGGCCTCGTCGAAGAAGACGAACTGCTCGTCCGCGCCGCGCCCCTGGCCCCCGTACGCGACCGGCCAGCCGAGCCCGAGCAGACCGTCGGCTCCGATGCGGCGCAGCAGCGCCCGCTGCCGGGCGGGGTCGTCGGCCGGCGGCGGTCCGTCCGGCATCAGATCCCGGAAGTACGTGCGGAGTTCGGCGCGCAGCCGCTGCTGGCGCTCGGTGGGGGCGAGGTGCACGGCGGCGGCCCTCCCGGACCTCGTACGAACAAGGTTTTCTGACTGTCCGTCAGATACCGTTGCCTGTCAAGGTCACGGGCACCGCCCCGGAAGAGCCGCGCGCCGCCGGCGGGGGCACCGCGACACCCCCGGAACGCGTCTGCGCGACGGCGCCGAAGCACCGCCGCGCAGGCGTCGTGAACCCCCACCCCCCAGCGCCCCGCCCCCAGAGCCCTACCCCCCGGAGAAGCCCCCCGGCCGACGGAAACCCGTCGCCCCTCGCCCGTCAGAGCCTGACGAAGTTGACCAGGACGTTCGAGTTGCCCTGGTTGAGGGCTGTGAACGCGGAACCGTTCACTTGGGCGGTATCGCTCTGATTCGAGGCTCCGGAGCCGACCGCCTGTTGTTGGGTGGCCGACGAGTTGCCGCTGTTGTCACGTCCGGCCCCGCTGCCGCCGGCGGTCGCCACTCCGGCGTTCGACCCGGTGTCCGCGATGGAGCCGTTGTCGGCCGCCGCGACCCCGGAGAAGAGGACGGCGGTCAGCGGCAGGGCCGCGACGGCGGCGAGAACGCGAGCGGTACGGATGCTTGCCATGCGAGTTCCTCCAGAAGCGGTTGTACGCACCGGCGGCGGGCCGGGGAGTACGGGAAATACGGCTTGTTCCAGGGCGGTCGGCCGACCGCCTCGGTGTTGTCCACGACGTCGCGGGTCCAGAGTTGCCCAGCGCATCCCCGGCGAACCACACCGGAAGCCGTGATTCCCACTCAAGCGTGATGACATGTCGATAAACCCCCTTCACTCCCACAAAGGCCCAGCTCAGACCCCTGCCGTCCGTTGAGCCCAAGCCCCGCAGCAGCGGAAGCGTTCCGGCAGCTTTTCGGCCGATCTCGCCCTTCACCCGCCCGGCTCCCCCGCGAGCCCGGAGAGCCCTTCCCTTTCTCGAACACTCGTACGATTATGGATGCATGGCCACCATCGACCGGCGGGCCACCACTCTGGCCCTGGCCCACGCCCTGTCCGCAGCCGAGCGCGGGCTCGCGGTGATCCCGCTGTCCCGTACGAAGCTCCCTGCCCTGCGCTCCCCCCATCGCGACGACCCCGACCCCCACCCGTGCCACGGCGAATGCGGCCGCTTCGGGCACGGCGTGTACGACGCCTCGACCGAGCCCCGGCGCATCCGCGAGCTCTTCGCCGCCGCCCCCTGGGCCACCGGCTACGGAATCGCCTGCGGGCTGCACCCGCACCACCTCATCGGCGTCGACCTCGACACCAAGTCCGACACCGACTCCTCGACCGCCCTGCGCGAACTGGCCCTGCGCCATCTCTTCACGATCCCGGACACGGTCGTCGTCCTGACCCCCAGCGGCGGCCGCCATCTGTGGCTGAGCGGACCGCCGGACGTCGTCGTCCCCAACTCGGCGAGCCGGCTCGCGCCCGGCATCGACATCCGCGGCGCCGGCGGCTACCTCGTCGGCCCCGGCTCACGCACCGAACACGGCGTGTACGGGACGGCTCCCGGCACCTCCCGGCTCGCGCCCGCACCCTGCCCGCCCGAACTCCTGCGCCTGCTCCTGCCTCCGCCCCCGGCCCGCGCCCACCACCCCACGCCCTCCGCGACCGACCGGCAGGGCCAGGGGCTCGTCCAGTTCGTCCTCACCGCACACGAGGGCCAGCGCAACACCCGCCTCTTCTGGGCCGCCTGCCGCGCCTACGAGAACGGCATCGGCCCCCGACTGATCGCCCCGCTCGTCCAGGCCGCCGTCCGCACGGGCCTCACCGAACGAGAGGCCCGCTCGACGATCGCCTCCGCGGCACGGATGACGGCTCCTTCGTCCCGGCGGCACTGAAGCGACGCCGTCACCCACGTCGCCGGGTGACAGGCGACGCGGGTGACGGCCCCGTCACCCCGGCGGAGGGGGCAAGGGCGTCGCCGGCCGGACCGGCATGCTCGGAGCAGTGCCGGCCCCGACCGGCGAGCCCCTCACCCACGGACGCTCCGGCTGCGGCCCCTCGGTCGTCCCGCGGGAATCGCCCCCGTCGGCGCGGCGGGACGATGCACACGTACGGGGTGCCGCAAACCAAGTTTCACCACACGTACGGGTGAGCGTCGGAACCTGACGACCGGGTATGGGGTCACTGGCTTGGAGCTGTGAAGGGGCCTGGTCCGGTGACGGCCCGAGGGGCGAAAACGCCCGGTGACAACGGCATTTCCGGAAGGAAGCGATGACACGGAACACGTTTCCGGTCGTCATGAGTCAACAGCGTGTGCGTGTCTACACCGAAGCAAACGTCTCGATTGTTCAGAATGTCGGCAACTGCCCCATTTGAAACTTTGAAGTTTCGCTGCCGAGGAGCGTGGCATGCAGGTTCGCAGGTGGCTCCCAGGCCAACCCACCCATATCGGTCGGCACGACTGGCCGGACGAGGGCGACGACACAACACACCTGCGGTTGCGGGCCGGCTCCATCGTGGTACTCGACCGGCAGGCCTGGCGGATCCTGGAGATCAACGACTACGCGGGCGACTGGTGGCCGGAGTCCTATGAGAAGGCATGGGGCGAACACGTGGAGTTGTGGTGGCACGCCAACGAACTGCGGCGGGCCAACAACCAAGCGGTCAAACCGGCCCCGGAGCGCGCCGAGTTCTACAAGCGCCCAGTGGTCCTGGTCCTGCGCAGCGAGAACTTGCCCCGATCCGCGCCGAAGCACTGGTGCGCTCCCGCCAGCCACGACTGGCAGGTCCTCCCGGAGCACTACGCCGTCTGCCGCGCCTGCGGCGAGCTGCCGCCCTGCCACCACGGGGAGTACCGCTGGGAGGGCGGGCCCCGCCGGTCGGAGCAGAGCGGCGGCATCCCGCTCATGGTGCCGGAGGGCTGCTGCATGGGGTGCGCCGAGCAGATCAAGCCCCGGGGACGAACCGTGCACTTCCCGGGTCCGAACCTCTGGTACCCGGACCTGGGAGAGAACACCGCGGTCTTCCACACCCGCACCGCCTGCGCCGATCAGGTCGACTGCTACCGCATGCAGTGGCAGGCCCAGTACAGCCCCCGCGCCTCCACGCACTCCGCCACCTTGGCGTTCCCGGGTTTCGAACACTTCCTGCTGCCCCGGACGCGTCGCGCGCCGGACCTGATCCCGCACGTCCAGCAGATCTCCCACGGCCCGTACGCCGCACAGTCCTCACCGGTCCTGCCGTCCCGGCCGGAAGCGGAGGCACACGCCTCCCCGGTCAGCGGCTCCGGCACCTTCCACCCCCCGTTCGACAGGTACCGGAGGGAGCCGGAGACCGGCGCAATGCCGGCCGGCCCGTCGGCACCCGCCGTTCCTGAGCCGACGGGCCGGCCAACCCCCGCGGCTTCCGGCGTGCCCACGGCGAACCCGACCGTGCCGGTCCGGTCCGCCGCACCGGGGTCCCCTCCCCCGGCCGAGGCGTCCGCGCCCGCCGCCGCTCCGCCTCCCGCTCCTGCCGAGAGCGCCGGGGCAGCCCTCCAGGCGGCGCAGGAACTGGGCCTGTCTCTGGCAGCGCGTCCGGACTTCCACAACGCGGAGCAGGCGGCCAGGGTGATCGAGGAACTCACCGCCGCGGTCAGGAACATCGCGCTCTGCCTGAACAACCCGGCTGCCCGCGAGCGCTCCTGACCCGCATACGACGGCCGGGCGCGGGCTGCCTGTCACGGCCGTCACGATCCGGGCCGTTCCCTTCGGTTCCGTCAGCCCCGGCCCGCCCACGGGAGCGGATGACGGCTCCCCGGCGCCCCAGCCGTGCCGGCCTCCCATCGCGGCGCCCGGCACAAGGAACGGTGTGCTCCTTGAAGGTCCTGGGACAGGGGCCTTGGACAGAACTCGTGCCAGGCTTCGGGGCACACCACCGATCGACACCATGACGGAGCCTGATCGACGCGGGACAAGCCCCATACGGACGGGGTGCCCCTCAGTGAGGGGCACCCCGTCCGGCCAAGTACACCCATGAACTGCGGTGGGTGTGGGATTTGAACCCACGGTGACTCGCGCCACGACGGTTTTCAAGACCGTTCCCTTAGGCCGCTCGGGCAACCCACCCCGCCCCGCCCACCTGGGGCGGGAGCGGATACAGCCTACCCGGCTCCAAGCGTCTCGCGGAGGCGCGGTCCACACCGGATCCACCAGCGCCGAGCGGGCTCACCGACGTCACCGTTCCGGTGCCGACGGCTGAAGCCCGGTGCCCTAATCGTGTGATCGGAGAGAAGGGCCTCCACGGGTGCTGTCCTGGCCGCCCCCCATGGAGTACGAACCCACCCGTCAACGTGCGGGAACCCATCGGCTTCGGGTTCACGAAAAGCCGCTTTCGTGAATACTTCGGCGCCTTGCGCTCACTCGAATGCCACACATCTGAAGGAGGGGGAGCGGCGTTAGCGAAATATGGCGAAAGTAAGTTCTCTCGCTCCACCCGTCTTCGGATCGACGGCACAGGGGCCGGCCGCGGCACGTGCCGTGCCAGCCGGGCGATACACCTATACGCCTGCCGCCGCGTGCACATCGCCTGACGCCTGCGGCACCCTGCACGGAGACGGCGCACGCATCGAACTGTGGGCCACCGAATCGCTCCTCGGCGATTTCCTGACGGTGCTGGACACGGTCCAAGAGGAAATCAACCAGCGGTGGAACGGCCAGGGACGCTCCGGCCACCACAGCCCTCACGCGACTGGGGCGAATTTCCGTGAATGACGACTATCCGAATCTCTCCTTCGCCCGGTACGGCCAGCAACCCGCATATCACACCGGGCCGGAGACCGGTCAGTACGGCGATCCCGTCGACGCCCTGCAGGAACAGGGCTGGGATCCGGTCGAGGAGCTCACCTACCTCCTCCAGGATGCCGTGGCCGCGGAGCAGGAGGCCATCGTGCCTCCACCGCGCAGCGAGCCGACGTACCCCGACGAATTCACCAGTGACCCGATGGACAACCTGGTCCAGCTCACTGCCGAGTTGCCGCCCATCCGACGGTCCTCGACCGGTCACCGGAAAGTACGGGTCCGCAATCCCCGCTTCAACTGGCTGCAGACCGTCAGCTTTGTGATCGCCGCACTCACCGCCGTCACCGTGTCGATGGTGAGCGTGTTCAGCGGCATGGTGGCCTACACCCCTCTGCAGCACATCGCGTCCAACGCGCAGAACGGCACGGGGCCTTGGTGGCCCCTTCTGGTCTACGGCCCCTGGATGGTGGCCTCGCTCTCCATTCTGAGAGCCGCCCTGCACCAGCGCCGGGCCGTGCACTCGTGGTACGTCGTCCTGCTGTTCTCGTCCGTCGCGATGATGTTCTGCGTGGCCGACGCCCACCAGTCGATCACCGGTGTGGCCACCGCCGTGGTACCCGCCCTGGCGTCGTTGACCTGCTTCCAGCAGCTGATCCGTCAGATCACGCTGACCCGCCCGCCGCGCCAGACCGTGTCCCGCCATCGGCAGCGCCCCTGCCCGGCTGCGTCTTCGGAGCGCGTCGAAGGCAAGAAGGGTTCGGCGGCGGCAAAGACACCGCGCGCTTGATCCACCGCGGGGGTCTTCCCGGCCGTGGCGGGACAGCCGGCACGCGGAAGGGGTGTCTCTCGTGAGAGACACCCCTTCCGGCCTGTACGTCTATCGACCTGCCGAGCCGCTGACCGACCGACCCGTGGATCGACCCGATCCGGGACAGGAACCGCGGGTCAGCTGTCGCCCTCCCGGGAACCGAGGGTGACGTCGACCGTGTGGGTCTTGCCGTCGCGCGTGTACGTGAGCTTGACGGTGTCGCCGGGCTTGTGGGTCCAGATCGCGCCGATGAGGGTCGGACCGCTGTCGACCACCATGCCGTCGAGCTTGGTGATGACGTCGCCGGGCTTGAGGCCCGCCTTGGCGGCGGGACCGCCGGCCTCGACCGCCGCGGAGCCGCTCGCGCCCTGCTCGGTGATCTTCGCGCCGCCCGTGCCCTCCTCCAGGGAGACCGACGCGCCGATCTTCGCGTACACCGGCTTGCCCGACTGGATCAGCTGCTGGGCCACGTACTTGGCCTGGTTGACCGGGATCGCGAAGCCCAGGCCGATGGAACCGGACTGGCCGGAACCGCCGAGACCGCCGCTGCTCGACGACTGGATCGCCGAGTTGATGCCGATCACCGCGCCCGAGGCGTCGAGCAGGGGGCCGCCGGAGTTGCCCGGGTTGATCGAGGCGTCCGTCTGGAGGGCGCTCATGTAGGAGGACTTGCTGCTGGCGCTGCCGTCGCTGGAGGCGACCGGACGGTTCTTGGCGCTGATGATGCCCGTGGTCACCGTGTTGGAGAGACCGAAGGGCGCGCCGATCGCGATCGTGGAGTCGCCGACGGCCACCTTGTCGGAGTCTCCGAGGACGAGCGGCTTCAGGTCCGAGGGCGCGTTCTTCAGCTTGATGACCGCGACGTCGTACCCCTGAGCGTGGCCGACCACCTCGGCGTCGTACTTCTTGCCGCTCGGGAAGGTGGCGGTGAGCTTGCCGCCGTCGACCGCGTCCGCCACGACGTGGTTGTTGGTGAGGATGTGGCCCTGCTTGTCGAAGACGAAGCCCGTACCGGTGCCGCCCTCGCCGTTGGTGCTCTGGGCCTCGATGGTGACGGTGCTCGGCAGTGCGCCGGCGGCCACGTTGGCGACGGTGCCCGAGGCGCGCTTGACCTCACCGCTGCTGCTCGGCGCGGAGACCGTCGTCGAGTCGGTGGAGTTGTCGTCGTTCTTGGCCAGCGAGTAGCCGATGCCGCCGCCGACACCGCCGGCGACCAGCGCGGCCACCAGTACCGCGGCGACCAGGCCGCCACGGCCGTTCTTCGGCTTCGGAGCGGGCTGCTGGTAGGCGGAGCCCCAGCCGCCGGTTCCCGAGCCGCCGCCGTCGGCGTACGACGGGGTGGCGGGCGGCGGGGGCGGCCAGCCCGCTTCGGGGGCGGAGCCCTGGGTCGGGGCCTGCCCGTACGGGTCGACCCCCTGCCCGGCTCCGTCCGACGCGTACGCCGGCATGCCCATGGGCGCCGACGCGTGCTCCGGTGCGCCGGGGGTGCCGGGCACCGCGGGGATCGGAGCGGTCGGCGCGCCCCCCGCGTGCGAGGCGCCCTGCGCGGAAGCAGCGGGAGTTTCCACCGGCACGGGAGGTGCGGACGGGGCCGGGGGTACTGCGTTGCCCTCGTTCTCGGTGCTCACAGCTCTTCTCCTCGATCCACGGCTGTTGTTCTCGGTCGCACTCGGTCACGCCCACTCACACTTGTCGATGGCCCGGCGCGATTCAGCTGTGCATGTGTTTTTGTACGCCGTCAGCTTTTCCCACAGGGCGTCAGGGCACCATAAGCGGTGCCTGTGCGTCCGAGGCCATCCTTTATAACGGACTTTTATTACTAAAAGGAATGCCTTGGGATATATCTCACCTCACACTCGCCCGGCGACGGTGGCACCATGACGCCGTGACCCTCGCACGACAGCACCCGATCCAGGTCGTCGCCCACCGCGGAGCCTCCGAAGAGGCCCCCGAGCACACGTTGGCCGCTTACAAGAAGGCGATCGAGGACGGTGCGGACGCCCTCGAGTGCGATGTACGGCTGACCGCCGACGGCCATCTCGTCTGTGTCCACGACCGTCGCGTGAACCGGACGTCCAACGGCCGCGGAGCCGTCTCCGCCCTGGAGCTCGCCGAACTCACCGCACTGGACTTCGGCTCCTGGAAGAACCGCGACGAGTCGCCCGACTGGGAACACACGCCCGGGAGCCTGACGGACACCTCCGTCCTCACCCTGGAGAGACTGCTCGAACTCGTCGCCGACGCCGGCCGCCGCGTGGAGCTGGCCATCGAGACCAAGCACCCGACCCGCTGGGCGGGCCAGGTCGAGGAGCGGCTGCTCCAGCTGCTGAAGCGCTTCGGCCTGGACGCCCCCGCCTCCCCGGCGGAGTCCGCGGTGCGCGTCATGAGCTTCTCGGCACGCTCGCTGCACCGCGTCCGGGCCGCGTCCCCGGCCTTGCCGACGGTCTATCTGCTCCAGTTCGTCTCACCCCGGCTGCGGGACGGACGACTGCCCGCCGGTGTCCGGATCGCAGGTCCCTCGATGCGGATCGTACGCAGTCACCCGGGGTACATCGAGCGGCTGAAACGCGCCGGTCACCAGGTGCACGTCTGGACCGTGAACGAACCCGAGGACGTCGATCTCTGCGTTGAGCTGGGCGTCGACGCCATCATCACCAACCGCCCCCGCGCGGTGCTCAACCAACTGGGCCGCTGACCTGGCCCTGCCCGAGGCGGGCGGCCCCCCGGAAAACGCCATGGCCACCCCCCGGAAACCATCGAGAATCGGCCACCCGGTCACAGGGAGTGCACCGGCGCGTTCGTTCCGCATTCGATCGTTACGAGTACGTCAGCAGACGTCGATTGGCCGGTTTCCAGTCCAGTCCAAAGGGGCATCCACACCGTGGCGTGGGGTGAAGGAGGTCTCGGGGGTGGCGTTGGTGGTGGCACAGGAGGTGCCCACGTCGTCGAGCATGGCCGTGCCCCACGGCCCTGCGGGCGTGGGGCAAGCAAGACACCGGATGCGCGATCAACTGCGTTCGGGGGGCCTGGCGGAAACGGTCATCGACGATGCCGTACTGATCCTTTCCGAGTTGCTCAGCAACGCGTGCCGACATGGCAGGCCCCTGGGCGACGCCCTCGCCGGTGACGGCAATGTGCGCGCGGCCTGGCGTGTCGACCCTGCCGGACGGCTGACGGTCGAGGTGACGGACGGCGGCGGCCCGACCCGCCCGGTGCCCGCGACCCCGTCGGTCACCGCCCGGGGCGGCCGCGGGCTGAACATCATCACGGCGCTGGCCAAGGACTGGGGTGTCCGGGACGACATCCACGGCGAGGTCACCGTGTGGGTGGTCGTCCAGGAGGACGTGGAAACGGCGCACCGGCACGACGACTTCGCTACGCGCGTCGCGTCACCGAGGGTGTCCGGGCTCTCCGCCCTGGACTTCGTGGACGCCTTCGACGACCTCGACTGAGCCGGACCGGGGCGCGCGGACCGGCCGCCGGGCTCCGTGACGACGCGGTGCGTTGTCCACAGGATCCCGTCGGTCTCCGTGCGAACGGCTAGGCTCGCGCCAGTACGAGACGAGCCGTGATCGGGAGACACCCACGATGGCCAAGAAGCGACCCCAGACGAAGGCCAAGCAGCCGCAGTTGAAGGACGGCGGCGAGATCCCGGTCGTCGGAGCGCGCGAGCCCTGCCCCTGCGGCAGCGGCCGCCGGTACAAGGCCTGCCACGGCCGGGCCGCCGCGCACGCCGCGACCGAGCTGGTACACCGCCCGTTCGAGGGCCTGCGGGGCGAGGGCGACTGGGTCGCGCTGCGCGAACTGGTGCCCGCCGCGACGGTCGGACTGACGCTCAAGGAGAGCCTGCCCGAGGACGTTCCCTCGGTCACCCTCGCCACGGTCCTGCCGATGGCGTGGCCCGCGCTGCGCCGCGAGGACGGCTCGGTGCTGCTCGGCCTTCAGAACGACACGCCGTCCGGCGACATCAGCCGCGACCTGGCCGACACCCTCCAGCGCGCGCTCGTCGCGCCGCCCGGCACCCCGGTCGAGGGACGGCGCGCCCCGGCGGACGGTCCCCGGCTCCAGGACCTGCTCGACCCCGAAGGCCCCTTCGAGCCAGTTGTGCACAGCGGCTTCGAGTTCTGGGTCCCGGACGTGGAGAACTCGACGCCCGAGGTGACCGCCTCGCTGGAGCGCGCCAACGCCGCCGCCATCCCGACGGTGAAGCTCTCCGGGGTCGACGCCGCCTACTGGTGCGAGACGCCCGACAAGAACCACCTGCGCTGGGTCATGCCGTACGCCGAGGAGCAGCTTCTGGACGCTCTCGCGCGGCTGCACGCCGAGGGCCGCTCGAGCCTCGGGGAGGGCACACGGCTGGTCGGTTCCTTCCGTGCGCACGGGCTCACGGTCCCGGTCTGGGACCTGCCGAGCGGTGTCACGGCGGACGACGTCGAGAAGCCGGCGGCGGAGTTCGCCGAACGCCTCGCCACCGCTCTGGCCATGGACGCGCCGCTGACGGCGGACGAGCGCCGCGCACGCGGGGGGCTCACCAACCGCCAGGTGACACTCAGCTGACCCACAGCGGATCCACAGGACGGGAAACTGACCGACCGGTCAGCTGGTCAGGGCCTCGGAAGCGGGTGACTCCTGTCACAACTCCCCGTTGTGACAGGTAAATCCGTGTCCGAATAGCCGAGATCGAATTTGCGAACCGCCGATCTCTTGTTACCGTTCGAGTAGCCCGGTTGCTGGTGCATCCCCCGTCGCCAGCAACCGGGTCTTTCCATGTTCGGAATCCCGAACAATATCAATCGCCTTACCGGCGGCCCGAGTTGCTTCCCGAGCGCAGCAGCAGCGGCCCCTCGGTGCTCCGCGCGAATTCCGCGACCGCCGAGTACGCCCCCGGATCGCCCGCCGTGTGTTCCCTGGGCGTCTCGCACTCCCCCGGGTCGTCCTCCGCGTCCATCGCGCAGTTCATCTGCACCGTGCGGCCCCCAGGACCCATCAGAGTCAGGGCCGAGCTCAGCGCCTCGCCGGTCGCGTTGCGGTAGTAGGTGCGCGCCCAGGTCTCCTCGCCCTGCGTCAGGACACAGGTCTGCGCCTCGACACCGTCGGGCGAGGAGAGTTCGGGACCGCACCGGGCGGCGGTGGCGAGACCGAGGCCGAGCAGCAGGGGAGAGCGCCGGGGTCCGGGCGACGGCGGCCGGTCGTCCTCGGCAGCCGCCCCGCGCGCGGACGGGGATCCGTCGTCGCCCACCGGGCCGGCCGAGGCCACGGCCAGCGGCAGGGCGAGAACGAACACCACGACTCCCGCCAACGCCACCAGACGGACTCTTCGGGGGTCCGGCCCGCCACCCGGCGGCGCCTCGGCCCGGTACCCCCCGGAACGACGCTGCATAGGCGGACGATAACGAGCGGGGGAGGGCGCGCGGCTCGCCGCGCGCCGGACGCCCCTACAACTCGGGCGCGCTCACACCCGTACGAGTGAGTGCCTCGACGACGGCATCCACCACGGCCTCCACGCCGGGCACCCAGGGGGCGGCCGAACCCGGCAGGGGAGCGCGCTCCCAGCGGATCTGACCCTGGCCCGTCTCCGACGGCGGCAGCGCGATGTAGCCGCCCTCGCCGTGGAAGCGCAGGGAGCCGGGAACGTAGTCCTTGGCGTAGAGCAGTTCGCCGAGCTGCTCCATGGAGTACGGGGCCACGAGGATCGCCCAGCGGGAGGGCGAGGCGACGACCGGACCGAGGCGCATGCCCGTGCGGTCGAGGGCGTCCAGCGCACGGGCCGCCGCGAGGGCGGGCAGGCTCACCGCGCACGGGGCGCCGCCCCCGGTGGCCAGCACGATGGGGGCCGAGGGCCGGTTGGTCCACCACCAGCGCACCATGCGCTCGTCCGTGGTGGCCGCGAGGAGGCCGGGGTCGAAGGGATGGGCGCCCGGCACCGTGCACTCCGGGTCGGGGCAGCCGCAGCGGGCACGCCCCTGCGGGTCGGCCGCCACACCCGGGAGTACGGGCCACCGCCATGCCGCCGCGAACGTCAGGGCCGCGCTGAGCATCTCAGGCCTCCCGTTGTTTCGCCTGGACAGGAGCCTGCGTCGCCTTCCGAGGATCTCGCGCATGAGCGCTCGTTCCTTTCCGTTGCACGCCTGGCAACACCGAGGATCACATCACACCATGTGTCGATCACTTCACTGTGCGTACCTGCTGGCGCATCACACCCCTGCTGGAGACAAGGGGAACCCCTCTGGGCCGAGCATGTGGCTGTGTCCGCGCCCATACCGCGTACATCCAAAGCATGGGCATGGCGTGGGGTGGCGGCGCCTGGCGTTTTACGTCCCGCGTATTGCTAGCCGCCTCCGCCACGGGAGGATGGGGCACGGTCGTCGGTGGTTAAGACGCCCGGGTCCGTCGCCAGGTTCCGGGCGGATCTCAACCACCCCTGGCCTTCACCGAGTACGTACCCATCACGACCGCTGTGACGCTCCGTCGAACGAGGCCAGTCGACCTCAATAAGCCGTTGCCCGAGTCAGTTTTAGGCCAATTTTAATTTCCCGCAAGGGTTACCGCCGGTCTCACGGACACCAGGAATCCCGGCAGGACAATGCTGGACATCCCCTCACGAGTACGTGTACATGTGGAGACACCGCTAGCGGCGCAGAACGACATGGGGGTTTGCGATGCTATTGAGCAAAACGCACCGGTCGGAAAGCCGGACGTCATGAACGCCCCTCACCTTCCGAAAGTGGCCGGAATCGATTCAACGGTTCCTTCGCCAGCACACACTGTCGCGCCGGCGCCCGCTCCCACGGGCGCCTCCGCCGCCGCTCTCCAGGACCGCCTCGCGGGCTGGGTCTCGGACCTCACCACGCTCCACGAGCTCACCGAGCGTGTCGCCCGCACCGCGACCCTGGACGACGCACTCCAGGAACTGCTGCGCGCCGGAGCCGCCCTCGTGGGCGCCCGGCGCGGTCTCGTCGTCATGGAACCCGGCGACGGACTGGGCCCCGACACCACGATCGGCCTCGGCCTCGCCCGAGCCGACCTCGGTCACATCGAGACGGTGCCGCGCAGCTCCATGTCGTACGGGAAGATCCTGGACGGACTGCCGGGCGGCGAGGGCGAGATCACCCAGCCGGACCTCCTCTCGGAGGACGGGCTCGACCCGCGCCACCGCGAGGTCGCCGCCCGTCTCGGCTACGCCGCCAGTTACGCGCTGCCGCTGTCCACCGAGACGGCAGGCCGTCTCGGTGCCGCCGTGTGGCTCTACGACGAACCCGCCGAGCCGGTGGAACGCCAGCGTCACCTCATCGGCCTCTACACCCGCCATGCCACCGAGCACCTGGCACGGCTGCTGGAGCTCGAACGCGCGCGGACGTGCGTGACGACGATGTCCGAGGAGCTGCTTCCCCCACGGCTGCCCCGGGTCTCCGGCGTCCAGCTCGCCGCCCGGCACCGCACCGGCCCGCGCGGCGGCGGCGACTGGTACGACGCGCTGCCGCTGCCCGACGCCGCCCTCGGCCTCGCGGTCGGCTCCGTCACCGGCTCGGGACCCAGCGCGGTCGCCGCCATGGGCCGGCTGCGGGCCTCCCTGCGGGCCTACGCCGTCATGGAGGGCGAGGACCCGGTCGCCGTGCTCTCCGACCTCGAACTGCTGCTGCGGCTGACCGAACCCGCACGCTCCGCCACCGCCCTGTTCGCGTACTGCGAGCCCGCCCTGCGCAAGCTCACGCTCGCCGGTGCCGGACACAGCCCTCCCCTGGTGATCGGACCGCGGCGCACCGAGTTCGTGGAGACCTCCCTGTCCGCGCCCCTGGGCATGCTCGCCTGCTGGGAGGCGCCGAGCGTCGAACTGACCGCCGACCCCGGCGAGACCGTCCTGATCTACACCGACGGCCTGCTGCACCGCACCGGCGATCCGATGGACCGCGCCTTCGCCCGGCTGCACGCGGCGGCGGCGAGCGTCCCGAGGACGCTGCGCGACGACCCCGGCGCGATCGCCGACCACGTGCTGCGCGGTGTGCTGCCGGACGGTCTCGACGAAGCCGACAGCGACGAGGACGTCGTCCTCCTGGCGGCCCGCTTCGAGTGAGAGGGCTCACACCCGGTGTAACAGGTCCTCCGGCCCTGGGCCCCCTTCAGTACGTCCGTACGATGGGGAGGTCCAAAGTCGTATGAAGGAGGCAGACCGTGTCGGAGGCGCTCACCCCGGAGACCCCGGAAGCCGTACTCGACGAAGCCGCTGACGAAGCGGGCGAGGAAGAGCCCATCAAGCAGCGCAAGAACGGCCTGTACCCGGGCGTGTCCGACGAGCTGGCCGACAGCATGAAGTCCGGCTGGGCCGACACCGAGCTGCGGGACCTCGAACCCATCGCCCAGGCCGGGTACACCGCGGCCCGCCGCGCCGCACTGTCGGCGCGCTTCCCGGGCGAGCGCCTGGTGATCCCCGCGGGCAACCTGAAGACCCGCTCGAACGACACGGAGTACCCCTTCCGTGCCTCGGTCGAGTACGCGTACCTCACCGGCAACCTCACCGAGGACGGCGTCCTCGTGCTGGAGCCCGCCGCCGGGGGCCACAAGGCGACGATCTACCTGCTGCCGCGCTCCAACCGTGAGAACGGCGAGTTCTGGCTGTCCGGGCAGGGCGAGCTGTGGGTCGGCCGCCGCCACTCCCTGGCCGAGGCCGAGCAGCTGTACGGCATCCCCGCCTCGGACGTCCGCGAGCTGCCCGCCGCGCTGAAGGAAGCCACCGGTCCCGTCCGGGTCGTGCGCGGCTACGACGCCGCGATCGAGGCCGCCCTGACCGACAAGGTCACCCGCGAGCACGACGACGAACTGCGCGTCTTCCTGTCCGAGGCACGGCTCGTCAAGGACGAGTTCGAGGCCGGCGAGCTGCAGAAGGCCGTCGACTCCACCGTGCGCGGCTTCGAGGACGTCGTGAAGGTCCTCGACAAGGCCGAGGCCACCAGCGAGCGCTTCATCGAGGGCACCTTCTTCCTGCGCGCACGGGTCGAGGGCAACGACATCGGCTACGGCTCGATCTGCGCCTCCGGGCCGCACGCCTGCACGCTGCACTGGGTGCGCAACGACGGTCCGGTCCGCTCCGGCGATCTGCTGCTGCTGGATGCGGGCGTGGAGACCCACACCCTCTACACCGCCGACGTCACGCGCACGCTCCCGGTCAACGGCACCTTCACGGAGATCCAGAAGAAGATCTACGACGCCGTGTACGACGCCCAGGAGGCCGGTATCGCAGCCGTCCTGCCGGGTGCCAAGTACCGCGACTTCCACGACGCCGCCCAGCACGTGCTGGCCGAGCGTCTCGTCGAGTGGGGGCTCCTCGAAGGCCCCGTCGAGCGCGTCCTGGAGCTCGGCCTCCAGCGACGCTGGACCCTGCACGGCACCGGCCACATGCTCGGCATGGACGTCCACGACTGCGCCGCCGCGCGCACCGAGACGTATGTCGAGGGCACTCTGGAGCCGGGCATGTGCCTGACCGTCGAGCCGGGCCTGTACTTCCAGGCGGACGACCTGACCGTGCCGGAGGAGTACCGCGGCATCGGCGTCCGGATCGAGGACGACCTCCTCGTCACCGAGGACGGCAGCCGGAACCTGTCGGCCGGCCTGCCGCGCCGCTCGGACGAGGTCGAGGCCTGGATGGCGTCCCTCAAGGGCTGACGCCGTGCCCGCGAGGGCCGGTGCGAGACCGATGGCCGGGCGCCTTCCGAGGCGCCCGGCCATCGGTGCGTCCAGGGGCGGCCGCTTGGACCGCGGTGCGTCCGGGGTCGGGAGCAGAGGCAGCCTGCGGGCTCCGGTGTGACCAGGGCGTGTGCGGCCCCCCGTACGGACTCCGGCTTCCGGTCCGGTGCAGGAGTGGACCCGGACGGGCCGTCAGACGCGCGTGACCGGCAGCGCGTCCACGAACAGCGCGCCCGCGAGCAGGCCGCCGCTGCCCCGGGGACTCCACCCGCGCGCGTGGAGATCGTCGTCGAGGACGGCCAGGCCCGAACGCCCGGCCTCCGTGGACGTACCCCCCGCTTCGAGCACCCCCCGGGCGCCGGCCTGGACATGGCGGAGGCCATGGGGGCCTGCCGTGTACAGCAGCTCGGTGTCCTGGAGCGTGGCCATGACCGCGAGGAGGGCGTCGAGACGGGCGCACGGTTCGGGTGCGCCGGCCGCGCGGGCGGTGGCGAGCGCGTCCAACGCCCGTCGCACATGCGGGAATCCGGCACGCGCCTCACCTCGCGCACCGGCCGCGCCGTACGTCGCGGAGACGGACGAGCCGCGGGAGGGCCGCCGCGGTGCCCGCCGGTCGGTGTGCGCCGTGATCCGCTTGGCCGTCGCGGTGACATCGGCTCCGGTGGCTCCGGGGTCCAGCGCCGCCGCGGCGACCAGCAGCCCGAGAACCCACAGGGCACCGCGGTGGCCGCCGCCCGTCAGGGCCACCGAGTGCTCGGTGCACCGGCCGATCGAGCCCAGCTCCGCGCGGAGTTCGGGCGTGGCGCGGCCGGTGCGGCGGGCGGCGGCGGCCATGGCCGCGAGGCCGGGGGTGAGCGCCTTGGCGGACCAGCGCAGGGAGCACAGATCCCGCCGGGTGACCCGGGCGCGGAGGTCACGTGGGTCGGGCAGTCCGGGTTTGGGGGTCAGTTCCAGCTGCCGGGTCAGCGCGGCCACCGCGGCCCGCGCCAGCACCTCGTCGTCCTCGCGGCTGCTCATCGACGTAACCCCTTCTCATGAGGACGCCGGCGGTGAAGGCACCAGATCCGAGGCCGGCCACGTACGAAGGGAACGTAGACACGCCGGCTCTCAAGAACCTGGGCGCACGCTGTCAGTGGACTGTGAACTCCGGAAGGGCGAGCGAGAAGCCGAGAACCGGGGCGTGGGGCGCGGAGGCCCTGGCGGATTGCCTCCGGCACGGACGTCGGCGCCGTCAGGCGTCGTCAGGCACGGACGTCGGCGCCGTCAGGCGTCGTCAGGCACGGACGTCGGCGCCGTCAGGCGGGCAGCAGCGAGGGGGCCGTCTTCCACTTGAGGATCTTGTCGAAGCTCACCACCGCACCGCCGCGCCCCGGCCTGTTGCCGATGTGGACGTGGTCGGCGAGCTCGCGGATCAGGCACAGCCCCCGGCCGTGCTCCGCGTCCTCGCCGGCCTGGCGGAGCAGGGCGCGGGCGTTCCCGGCCGGAAAACCCGGGCCGAAATCGGCGACTTCGATGCGGAACTGGTCACCGTCGAGGTAGGCCGTCACGCGGTACGCCTCGCAGGAAGAACCCCGCACGTGGTCCCCGCCGTGTTCGACGGCGTTGGCGCAGGCCTCGGTGAGAGCGACGGAGAGGTCGTACGAGATGTCCGGGTCGACCCCCGCGCTCTCCATCGTGCCGAGCAACAGGCGTCTGGCGAGCGGAACACTCGCAGCCTCGCGCCGCAGATGGAGTGACCACCAGATGCTCATGCTCCAGCCTCCCGGCCGCGGCTCGACATACCGTTACGTATTGCCGCAACCATCCGTGCGCAATCGCATACGCGACGTGATATCGCCCATACAGCCGACGCGCTCACATGAGGCAGCGGTGTATGCGCGAGCGATCCGGCGCCGGACGACGGCCCTTCGGCCGTCCGCCGTCCGGCGGACGGACCGGTCACAAGCCATCAATCGGACCTGCCGTACGGGGCGTCGGGGCCCAGTGCGATGATGAGCCCGCCATGACTGCCCCCCACCAGCGTTCGGCGCGTTCCGGAGCAGGCCTCCGGACCCTGAGGGCCGCGGTGTTCGCCGCGGTCTGCGTCGTGCTGGCCGCGGCCGGTCACGGGATCGCCTCCTGCGCCACGGTCCCCTTGTGGACGCTGGGTGCCGGCTTCCTCGCGGTCTTCGCGGTCGCCGCGGCGCTGGCGGGCCGCGAACGCGCGCTGCCGGGCATCGTGGCACTTCTCGCGCTCGGCCAGACGGTGCTGCACACCCTCTTCGGACTCGGCCTGCGGACCGGTACGACAGGCGCCGGGTCGTCCATGGGCGCGATGGCGCCCGGGATGCCGATGTCCGACGCCACGCTCGTGGCGCGCGCCGCCCGCCTGGTGTGCGGGACGGCCGCGGCGGCGATCAGCCCCGCGCAGGCCATGAGGATCCTCGCCGACGCGCGGATCGACACGGGTATGACCGGCATGACCGGCATGACGTCGTCCATGCACCACGCCTCGGACGCCGTGCCCACCGCCGCGGGGACCCCGATGCCGGTGCTGCCCTCCCTGCCGATGCTGCTCGGCCACGTGCTCGCGGCCGTCGCCGCCGGATGGGTGCTGCGCCATGGCGACCTGGCCCTCCTGCGGCTCATGCGCCTGTCGGCGCAGGGCGTCACGGAAGCGGCGCTCGTACGCTCCTTGCGGGCTGCCCTGACCCTCGTACGGGCCCTGCGTACGGGACTTCCGGGGGCGCCCGAGATCGCGCGCACGCCTCACACCGCGCTGCTCGCGCCCCTCGCTCCACGGACGACCGCTCTTCAGCACACCGTCGTCCGGCGCGGGCCCCCCGCCTCCACCGCGTTCACCCTCGTCGCCTGACACGACGCGCCGCTTCACGGAAATCCACGGAATTCCCCCGGTCCCCGGAGTCCTCGACTCCACCGGCCGCACGGGGTTCACGGACCTTCTCGAAGGGGACGCGGTCGTGCCGCACGCGCGCGTGCCCCCGGGTCTCCCGGGGTGCCGCTCTCGCCCCTTCCACGGGACACCGAGGCGCACGCGCGTCCCCTTTGTCACCGGACTGAATGTGGAGTGTCTCCTTCCATGAAGGCTTCTCGTCTCGCCGTCGTCGGCACCACCGCCGCCACCGCCGTCCTCGCCCTCTCCGCCCCCGCGTTCGCGCACGTCACCGTGCAGCCCGAGGGCGCGGCCGCCAAGGGCGGCTACACCGTCGTGAACTTCAAGGTGCCCAACGAGCGCGACAACGCCTCGACCACCCAGGTCGAGGTGAACCTCCCGGCCGACCACCCGCTGGCCTCCGTCATGCCGCAGCGGCTCGACGGCTGGACCGTGAAGGTCACCAGGTCCAAGCTCGACAAGCCGGTCACCGCGCACGGCGAGAAGATCGACGAGGCCGTCACCAAGGTCACCTGGACCGCCGACGGCAAGGGCATCGAGCCGGGCTTCTTCCAGAAGTTCCCGCTCTCCGTCGGCGCGCTGCCCGAGGACACCGACACCCTCGTCTTCAAGGCGATCCAGACGTACTCCGACAAGGAGGTCGTGCGCTGGATCGAGCCGCAGAAGGAGGGTGCGGAGGAGCCCGAGCACCCGGCTCCGACGCTCGCGCTCACGGCCGCCGCCGAGGGGGGCCATCACGGCTCCGCCGCCGCGGAGGACGCCTCCCACACGGAGGAGACCGCCGAGCACACCGACGAGGCGGCCTCCGCCACGGACAGCAGCGACACCACCGCGCGCGTACTCGGCGGCGTGGGCATCCTCGTCGGCCTGGCGGGCGTGGCGTACGGCGTTCTGGCCGGCCGGCGGCGTACGAACGCCTGAGGTGCCGGCACACACCTGAGGCACTGAGACACACGCTCCTGGTGGGCATCGGAGGGTCGCGGACGCGGCTCCGCGGACCGGCTTCCGGCCGCGCCCGTCCCGGCCCCGCCGCCTCGTCCGACCCCCGGTGCCCACCGGAGCGCTCACATCTGGGACATTTTTCTATGCGCAAGAAGACGTACGCGATGGCCGCCCTGTTCGCCGCCGCCGCTCTGACCCTGTCCGCCTGCGGCAGTGGCGACGACAGCGACGCCGGCAACGGCCCGGTCGCCGCCGTGTCCGCCGAGGCCGGCTCCACCAAGGCCGCGACGGTCCTGGACAACCCGTTCGAGAAGCCGGACCTCGTGCTCACCGACACGGCCGGCAAGAAGTACGACCTGCGCGCGGAGACCAAGGGCCGTCCCACGCTCGTCTACTTCGGCTACACCCACTGCCCCGACGTCTGCCCCCTGACGATGAACAACCTCGCCGTCGCCAAGAAGCAGCTCCCTAAGGCCGAACAGGACAAGCTGCGCGTCGTGTTCGTCACCACCGACCCGGCTCGCGACACACCTGCCGCGCTCGGCACCTGGCTCAAGGGCATCGACCCCGATTTCATCGGCCTGACCGGCGACTTCGCCACGATCCAGGCCGGCGCCCGCCGCCTCGGCATCACCATCGAGCCGACGACCGAGGACAAGAACGGCAAGAGCGTCTCCGTGCACGGCACCCAGGTCATCGCCTTCTCGCCGAAGACCGACGCGGGCTATGTGCTGTACGGCGAGAGCGCCACCGTAGACGACTACATCAAGGACCTGCCCAAGATCGCCGAGGGGAAGACCCCGTGAGCCGCCGTACGGGCCGCCGCGCGGGACTCCTCACCGCCTGCTCCCTCGTCCTGACCGCCACCGGGACCCTGGCGGGCTGCGGCTCGGGCGACTCCTCGTCGTCCCCGGCCGGCCCCGAACTCAAGGTCACCGGCGCCTACATGCCCGCCCCGAGCATGGACACCATGGCGGCGGGCTTCTTCACCGTCACCAACGCCGGCGGCGCCGACACACTCACCTCGGTCACCAGCGATCTCTCGGACGACGTGACGATGCACGCGACCGTGGACGGTGCGATGGAGGAGAAGAAGTCCTTCGCCGTACCCGCCGAGGGCACCCTGGACTTCGCCAGCGGCGGCAACCACCTCATGTTCGCAAAGCTCACCCACAAGCCCGGACAGGGCGAGAAGGTGTCCGTGGAACTGCACTTCGCCAAGTCCGGCACGGTCAGGATCTCCATGCCGGTGAAGCCCGCGACATACACCCCGAAGACCGGACGCTGAGGGAGGCATCACCGTGACATCGACCATCGCCCCCCGCTTCAGGACCCTCCTGCTGCTGTTCCTCGCCGTCACCGGAGCGCTCCTGGAGGGCGCCGCGCCCGCCTCCGCGCACGCCGCGCTGACCGGGAGCAACCCGACGCAGGGATCGGTGGTCGACAAGGCGCCCGCCCAGGTCTCGCTCACCTTCTCCGAACAGGTCTCGCTGAACGACGAATCGCTCCAGGTGCTCGATCCCAAGGGCGGGCGGGTCGACGCCGGAGGCGCGAGCGACCTGGGCGGCGACACCTACGGCCTGAAGCTGCGCCCGGGGCTGCCCGATGGCACGTACACCGTCACCTACCAAGTGGTGTCCGCGGACAGCCACCCCGTCTCGGGCGCCTTCACCTTCTCCGTCGGCGCTCCCTCGCAGACCTCCGTCGCGCTGTCCGGCCAGGCGGTGGGGGGCGGCCTGGTGGGCTTCCTCTACGGAGCCGCGCGCTACTTGTCGTACGCCGGATACATCCTGCTCGTCGGCGGAGCCGCCTTCGTGCTGGCCTGCTGGCAGCGCGGCTCGGGCATCCGGCCGGTACAGCGGCTCGTGGTCTGCGGCTGGCTCACGCTCACCGCCTCCACACTCGCCCTGCTGCTCCTGCGCGGTTCGTACGTGGGGTCCGGCAAGGCCGGCGACATCTTCGACCTGACCCTGCTCGGCGAGGTGCTGCAGACCAAATCGGGTGCGGCACTGGTGTCGAGACTGCTGCTGCTCGCCGCGGCGGCGCTGTTCATCGCCGTGCTCTTCGGCGCGTACGCCAGACGCGACGAGGACGAACGCACGGCCGGAGCGAACACCGGGAGCGGAGAGCCGACCGAGGAGACGGACACCGGCGCCATGGACGCCGGCGCCACGGACACCCCTGCCACGGACACAGAGGACCCGGACGCCGAGGCCGGTCACCTGGCCGCGGAGAAGAACGACCTCACCTTCGGGCTCGCCGTCGGCGGCTCGGTCGTCGCGGCCGGCCTCGCCGCGACCTGGGCCATGGCCGAGCACGCCTCCACCGGCGTCCAGCCGGGTATCGCGATGCCCGTCGACGTCCTGCACCTGCTGGCCGTCGCCGTCTGGCTCGGCGGTCTGTCGACGCTGGTGGTCGCCCTGTTCCGGGCTCCGGCACAGACACCCGTCGAGGCGACGACCGTCCGCCGCTTCTCCCGCCTCGCGTTCGGCGCCGTCCTCGTGGTGGTCGCGACCGGGATCTACCAGTCGTGGCGCCAGCTCGGCTCCTGGTCGGCGCTCACCGACACGTCGTACGGACAGCTGCTGCTCGTCAAGGTCGGTCTGGTGGCCGTCCTCGTGGGCATCGCGTGGATCTCGCGACGCTGGACCGCCCAGCTGTCCGAGGTGACGGACCCCGAGGCCGCCGCCGTCCTCGTGGAGCAGCGCTCCGAGCTGAGGACGCCCGCCACCGTCCCCGCCGACTCCCGACGCGCCGCCCAGCTCGCCCGGCAGCAGGCCGCCGTTGACTCCACGCGCGACAAGCGGGTCCGTGACGCCGACCCGCACCGCTCGGGCCTGCGGCGCTCGGTGCTCGCCGAGGCGGGGGTCGCGGTCGTCCTGCTCGCGGTCACGACCGCGCTGACGGCCACCGAACCGGGACGTACGGCGGAGGCGGCCCGGCAGGCCACCGCGTCCGCCGCACAGCGCTCCGGACCGCTGTCCCTGAAGATGCCGTTCGACACGGGCGGCGAGGACGGCAAGGGCACGGTGGAGGTCACCCTCG
Source organism: Streptomyces sp. NBC_00386 (assembly GCF_036063235.1). Taxonomy (NCBI): domain Bacteria; kingdom Bacillati; phylum Actinomycetota; class Actinomycetes; order Kitasatosporales; family Streptomycetaceae; genus Streptomyces; species Streptomyces sp. NBC_00386. Next base: position 4,917,320 of record NZ_CP107950.1, on the reverse strand, counting down.
ACCCGGCCCGTGTCGGCGGCAACCAGATGCACGTCTTCGTGCTCCGGCCGAACGGCAAGGCCTTCGACGTCCCCGAGGTGAAGGTCGCCTTCACTCTCACCGCGAAGAACGTCGGCCCGCTGCCCGTGACCCCCGACCGGGTCGCCACCGGACACTGGGCGGCGAGCGGGGTGCAGATCCCCATGGCGGGCGACTGGAAGATCGCGGTGACCGTGCGCACCTCCGACATCGACCAGGCCACCGTGAACAAGAACGCGCAGATCGGCTGAACCTGACCATGGCTGACCAGTCCACCCCGGGGACCTCCGCCCCCTCCGCCCGAAAGGCCCCGTCCCCCGAGGCGTCCACCGGCACCGCGTCGCCGGGCGACGCCCCGCGGGGAGTCATGTCACGGCGCCGGCTGCTCGGTACCGCCGGCGCCACCGGGCTCACCCTCGGAGCGGCGGGGGCAGCCGTGGGGTACGCGGCGGCACCCTCCCCCGCCAAGACCGTCCCGCTGACCTCCGTCGGCGCGGACATGGCAATGTTTCACGGGAAACATCAGCCGGGCATCACCACCGCCCTCCAGGCCCGCGGCCACCTCGTCGCCTTCGACCTGACGGCGGGCGCGGGCCGCAGGGAGGCCGCCGCCCTGCTGCGCCGCTGGTCGGTGACGGCCCAGCGGCTGATGGCGGGCGAGGCCGCGGCCCACGAGGACACGGACGTCGCGCGCGACGCCGGCCCGTCGTCCCTCACCGTCACCTTCGGCTTCGGACACAGCTTCTTCGCGCGTACGGGCCTGGAGAAGCAGCGGCCGGTCGCCCTGGACCCGCTGCCCGACTTCTCCTCCGACCACCTCGACAAGGCGCGCAGCGACGGCGACCTGTGGGTGCAGATCGGGGCGAACGACGCCCTCGTCGCCTTCCACGCCCTGCGCGCGATCCAGAAGGACGCGGGCGCCGCGGCGCGGGTGCGCTGGCAGATGAACGGCTTCAACCGCTCGCCGGGCGCCACCGCCGCGCCGATGACCGCCCGCAACCTGATGGGCCAGATCGACGGCACCCGCAATCCGAAGCCCTCCGAGCCCGACTTCGACGGACGGATCTTCGTCCCCGCCTCCGGCGCCCCGGAGTGGATGGCGAACGGCTCCTACGCCGTCGTACGCCGGATCCGCATGCTCCTCGACGACTGGGAGAAGCTCTCGGGCAAGGCCCAGGAGGACGTCATCGGGCGGAAGAAGTCCACGGGGGCGGCGTTGAGCGGCGGCACCGAGTCCACCGCGATGGACCTGGACAAGACCGACGCCGACGGCAACCTGGTCGTGCCGATCAACGCGCACGCGCGCATCACCCGGCCCGACCAGAACGGAGGCGCCGCGATGCTGCGCCGTCCGTTCTCCTTCCATGACGGCATCGATGCCGAGGGGACGCCCGACGCCGGTCTGCTCTTCGTGTGCTGGCAGGCCGATCCGGTGCGTGGTTTCGTTCCCGTCCAGCGCAAACTCGACCGCGGCGACGCGCTCTCGGAGTTCATCCGCCACGAGTCGAGCGGCCTCTTCGCGGTGCCGGGCGGCGCGGCGGAGGGGGAGTACGTGGGGCAGCGGTTGCTGGAGGGGTGACGAGGCCGTCCTGTGGCGGACTCCACGAGGGCCCGTCGGCCGACGGACCCTATGGCGCTCCGTACCTGACGGGCTCGGGGCCGATGCGGGGCCGGGCTCCAGACAACTCGGGGCGGGGCTCCGTACCGGGCTCCGGGCGGGGGCTCCGGGCCGACGCGGGAGCGGGCTCCGCGCGGACGCGGCCCAGGGCTCCGTACCGTGTTCCGTACCGCGGTACCGGGCTCCGTATCGGGCCGGTGGCGGGGGTCCGCGGGCGGCGGACGGGTCGGGCGCGGCCCATTAGGGTGACGGTATGTCGGCGACGCGCTACACCTATCTCGGCCCCGAGGGTACGTTCACCGAGGCCGCCCTTCGCACGCTTCCCGAGGCCGCGACGCGGGAGCTGGTTCCCATGGTGTCCGTCCCGGCCGCGCTCGACGCGGTACGCGGTGGCCAGGCCGCGGGCGCCCTCGTCCCGATCGAGAACTCCGTCGAGGGCGGTGTCACCGCCACCCTCGACGAGCTGGCCAAGGGCGACCAGCTGATGATCTACCGCGAGGTCGTGCTGCCGATCGCCTTCGCCCTGCTGGTCAGGCCCGGCACGGCGCTGAAGGACGTCAAGACGGTCACCGGACACCCGGTGGCTCAGCCGCAGGTACGCAACTGGCTCGCCGCGCATCTGCCGGACGCCGTCTGGGAGTCGGCGGCCTCGAACGCGGACGGCGCCCGGCTGGTCCAGGAGGGCCGCTTCGACGCGGCCTTCGCGGGCGAGTTCGCCGCGGCCACGTACGGCCTCGAACCGCTGGTGACCGAGATCCACGACGCGGCGAACGCCGAGACCCGCTTCGTGCTGGTCGGCCGCCCGGCCCGGCCCGCCGCACCGACCGGCGCCGACAAGACCTCCGTGGTCATCTGGCTCGGCGACGACCACCCCGGAGCGCTGCTCGAACTGCTCCAGGAATTCGCCGTGCGCGGAGTCAACCTGATGCGGATCGAGTCCCGCCCGACCGGCCAGGGAATCGGCAATTACTGCTTCTCGGTCGACGCCGAGGGGCACATCACCGACCGCCGGGTGGGCGAGGCGTTGATGGGTCTCAAGCGGATCTGTCCCCAGGTGCGCTTTCTCGGTTCCTATCCCCGGGCCGGCGTCGCCCTGGAGGACGTACGGCCGCTGCGGCCCGGAACGTCGGACCACGAGTTCTCCGCGGCCTCGGACTGGCTCGCGCGCTGCGCCGACGGCCGGTTCTGAACGGCGGGTCCACACCCGTCCGAGCGTTTCCCGCAGGTCCCACCTGCCGATTTTCGCCATCCACAGGGTTATCCACAGGCACGCTTACCGACCTGGGGACAAGTCGACAACGAAGCGCTACATCATCGACAAATCGGCTACTCGACCCAAGTCCGTCCACACCCTCGCACGTCCCTCTTCGTCTACCCTTTTCCATTGATCAACCCGATGGAGCGAATCATTTACACCCGAAAGTGGCTGTACGGAGGGTTTGAACCGGGAATTCCACGGCCACCGAAGAGGTATCGGAATGATCTATTCCGACATCCACAGATCTTCCACACACCCTGTGGATAACCGGCGGAGAGGGCCACACCCTGTGGACAACCCGCTCCGCAAGTGCCGCCCCCCGCAAGGAAATCCGGTCAACCGGTGAAGCGCCGCCTGCCCCGTTCCGGGGAGTAGGCCCCTTTTCCTTGACGTCGCTCGATGATCAAGAGATGCGATCCGGCATTTCACTCATACCGTGACAGCGGTCCCGCTCTGGAATATCGGGTCGTTGGCCGGAAGTCCGCACCGGTAGCCTTGAGGGGTGATTGACCTTCGCCTGCTCCGTGAGGACCCCGACCGTGTTCGCGCCTCCCAGCGCGCCCGTGGAGAGGATGTCGCGCTCGTCGACTCCCTCCTCTCCGCCGACGAGCGGCGCAGGTCGTCCGGCGTCCGCTTCGACGAGCTGCGTTCCGAGCAGAAGTCGCTCGGCAAACTGATCCCCAAGGCCACCCCGGACGAGCGCGCCGAGCTGCTGAAGAAGGCCGAGCAGCTCAAGACCGACGTCAAGGCCGCCGAGGCCGAGCAGAACGACGCGGACGAAGAGACCAAGCGGCTCCTCCTCCAGCTCGGCAACCTGGTGCACCCCGACGTCCCGGTCGGCGGCGAGGAGGACTTCGTCGTCCTGGAGACGCACGGGACCATCCGCGACTTCGCCGCCGAGGGCTTCGAGCCCAAGGACCACCTGGAACTCGGCGAGGCTCTCGGCGCCATCGACGTCGAGCGCGGCGCCAAGGTGTCCGGCTCGCGCTTCTACTACCTGACCGGTGTCGGCGCGCTCCTGGAGCTCGCCCTCGTCAACGCGGCGATCGCCCAGGCCACCGAGGCCGGCTTCACGCCGATGCTGACCCCGGCCCTGGTGCGCCCGCGCGCCATGGAGGGCACCGGTTTCCTCGGCCAGGCCGCGGAGAACGTGTACCACCTGGAGAAGGACGACTACTACCTGGTCGGCACCTCCGAGGTCCCTCTCGCCGCTTACCACATGGACGAGATCCTCGACGCCGACAAGCTGCCGATGCGCTACGCCGGCTTCTCGCCGTGCTTCCGCCGCGAGGCCGGCACGTACGGCAAGGACACCCGCGGCATCTTCCGCGTACACCAGTTCGACAAGGTCGAGATGTTCTCGTACGTCGACCCCGCGGACGCCGAGAACGAGCACCAGCGGCTCCTCGAATGGGAGAAGCAGTGGCTGACCGGCCTCGAACTGCCCTTCCAGGTGATCGACGTGGCCAGCGGCGACCTGGGCTCCTCGGCCTCCCGCAAGTTCGACTGCGAGGCGTGGATCCCGACCCAGGGCAAGTACCGCGAGCTGACCTCGGCCTCCAACTGCAACGGCTTCCAGGCCCGCCGCCTGTCGGTCCGTATGCGCGACGGCAAGAAGGTCCAGCCGCTCGCCACACTGAACGGCACGCTGTGCGCCGTCCCGCGCACGATCGTCGCGATCCTGGAGAACCACCAGCTCGCCGACGGTTCGGTGAGGGTTCCCGAGGTGCTGCGCCCCTACCTGGGCGGCCGTGAGGTTCTGGAGCCGATCTCCAAGTGACCAGCACCACCGGTTCGACGGGAGCGTCCGGGGCCACGGCGCCTGGGGCGTTCCCGTACAAGCTCGTCGCGACCGATCTCGACGGGACGCTGCTGCGTTCCGACGAGACGGTCTCGGCCCGCACACGTGACGCGCTCGCCGCGGTGACCGAAGCGGGCGCGGCCCACATCGTCGTCACCGGGCGCGCGGTGCCCTGGACGCGGCACGTCCTCGACGAGCTCGGCTATCAGGGTCTCGCGGTCTGCGGTCAGGGCGCGCAGGTCTACGACGCGGGGGAGCACCGGCTCCTCACCTCGGTGACCCTGGACCGGCAGCTGGCCGGTCTGGCGCTCGCCAAGATCGAGGCGGAGGTCGGACCGCTGCTGCTGGCCGCGAGCCGCGACGGGCTCGACGGCGACGTGCTGGTCGGCCCCGGCTACCGCAGGCTGGAGGGTGCGCTGCCGGTCGTCCCGCTCAAGGACGCGGCGGACCTGTGGTCGGCCCCTCTGAACAAGGTGTACGTCCAGCATCCGGCGCTTTCCGACGACGAGCTCGCGGCCGTGGCCGTGAAGGTCGCGGGCGGACTCGTCGGTGTCACGATGGCGGGCCCGGGCGTGGTGGAACTGCTCCCGCTCGGCCTCTCCAAGGCGACGGGGCTGTCCCTGGCGGCCCGGCGCCTGGGCCTCAAGGCCGCGGACACCATCGCCTTCGGCGACATGCCGAACGATCTCCCGATGTTCGCCTGGGCCGCCCACGGGGTGGCCATGGCCAACGCCCACGCCGATCTCAAGGCGATCGCGGACGAGGTGACGACCTCAAACGAGGAGGACGGGATCGCGGTCGTGCTGGAGCGGTTGCTGACGCGTCCGTAGCGGCGGTCACCGCGAGCGGGTCCGCCATATCCCGGTGGCCTCGCCGTGACGGCCTTGCGGTCGGCGGTCGGCAGTCGGCAGTCGGCAGTCGGCAGTCGGCAGTCGGCAGTCGGATGAGAACGTCTTGCGGAGGATGCGCGGATCGAACGCGCGCGGGGTTTCACCCCCGACCACGGCTTAGCAAGCCGGTGCCTTTCCACTCGGCCAATCCTCCGGGTGGGCGGCCCGCGCGTGACGCGCGCTCGAAGCGGCCGCCCCGGGCAACTCCCCCTGCGAGCGGGTTCGACGGAGGTAGTGACTACTCCGGAACCCGCCGCGGGCTGCCCTGTCGGGAGCTCGACGAACTGCTCCTGATGAACATCGTCGCGCTCCTCTCCCAGACCGTGACGCCGGCTCGATGCGGCGGCGTGAACACAACCACTGTGCCCGTACGCCGACTTGTGCGCCACTGATTAAAACGCGCGTCCCCGGGGGCTCACTTGCGGCGCCATCTGCGCTGGCGCCCCTTGCTGAAGAACCACCCCGCGGGCGGCTCGTCCGAGCGCCAGGGCTGTGGATCGGGGCCCGACTCACGCCATCGGGCGGCGAGCATGCGCGCGCGGGCCGACGGTTCGGTCGTCTCCGCGGACCGTACGAAGTTCTCGTCGAGGACGAGGTCGTCCCACGGCTCCCCCGCCGTGTCCCCCGGCTCGTCACCGGAGCCGTTCCCGGCCTGTTCCCGGCCGCCGCCTCCCGGTTCCTCGGTCGCCATCCCCGTTCCTCCCGGCCGTGCGTCCCCGTTTCGCCCAGTGTGCCCGGACAGGGGTGAAGCCGCTGTCAAAAAAAGGGGGCTCCCCACGCGCGTGCCCGTGCCGGAACACCGCGCGCGGGGAGCCCTCGCTCACTCCTCGCCGACCAGCTTCAGCGACCGCAGCCGCTGCCCCGCGTACCAGGTGGCGAGGACGGTGACCACGATCAGCAGGACCGTCGCGGTCGGCAGGCTCACGTCCGAGGTGACGATGTCGCCGCCGGTCACCTTGTGGCCCACCGCGAGCGCCCACTGCTGGACGCTGAGCGTGCGCGCGCCGGACACCAGGGACCCGAACAGGGCTTCCCAGACGAGTGCGTAGACGAGTCCGAAGACCACGGCGTGCCGGGTCACGGTCCCGAGGAGCAGGAACATCGCGGCGTAGGCGATCGAGGCGACCAGGGCGGCCACGGTGTAGGCGACGGCGATCTGCTGGCCGTTGCCGTTGAGGATCATGCCCGCGATGAAGGTCGGCACCGCCGAGAAGGCCATGGTGACGGCGATCGCGACGATCAGCTTGGTGAAGATGATCGTGGGCCGCTTCAGGGGCTTGGCCAGCAGATACACCACCGAGCCGTCGTCGATCTCGGGTCCGATCGCTCCCGTGCCGGCGATGACGCCGATGATCGGCACCATCGTGGCGAGGGCGAACCCGCCGAGCAGGTCCGAGGCCACCTGGTCGTCGGCTCCGGAGAAACTCCGGACGGCCAGGGAGATCACGATGAGCAGGACGGGCAGGACGCCGAGGATGAGGGCCCGTCGGCGGCCGAGCAGGCCCCGGTAAGTGAGCCGGGCGACTGTGGGGTCGTACATCTTCGGCCTCCTACGCCGCGACAAGATACGAGAAGACGGATTCCAGCGACTCGTCGGACGGCGACACCGTCAGCAGCCGGATGCCGTGCTCGCGCGCGACCTTCGGCAACAGGGTGGTGAACCGGCCGAAGTCGACGGCCTGGATGCGCAACGCGCCTTCGGCGAGGTCGACTTCGATGCCGGACGTCGACGGGTCGGCGATGAGTGCGGCGGCCAGGGCCCGGTCGTCGCTGGAGCGGACCAGGTAGCGGTGCGGGCGGTCGGTCATCAGCCGGCGGATGCGCCGGAAGTCACCGCTCGCCGCGTGCCGTCCGGCGACGATCACCTCGATGTGGGCGGCGAGTTGCTCCACCTCTTCGAGGATGTGGGACGAGAACAGCACGGTGCGGCCCTCGTCGCCCATGCGGCGCAGCAGATCCATGAGCTGCATGCGCTGGCGCGGGTCCATGCCGTTGAACGGCTCGTCGAGGAGCAGCAGCGAGGGGTCGTGGACCAGCGCGGACGCCATCTTCACGCGCTGGCGCATGCCCTTGGAGTACGTGGAGATCTTGCGGTCCTGCGCGTACTGCATCTCGACGGTGGCGAGGGCCCGGTCGGCGGCCTTCGCGCCGAGGCCGTGCAGCTCGGAGTTGGCGAGGACGAATTCACGTCCGGTGAGGAAGTCGTACATCGCCTCGCGCTCGGGGACGATGCCGATGTGCCGGTAGATGTCCTCGTTGCGCCAGGTCGGCCGGCCGTCGAGGGTGACGGTGCCCGTGGAGGGGGCGAGGAAGCCGCCCATCATGTTGATGAGGGTGGACTTTCCGGCGCCGTTCGGGCCGAGCAGTCCGGTGACGCCGGGGCCGATCGTCATCGTGATGTCGTTGACCGCCACCACGTTGCCGAACCAGCGTGAGACGTGGTCGATGTTGAGCGTGGTCACAGCCCGACCTTTCGGTAGCGGCGCATCAGAAGGCCGTAGCAGCCCGCGATGAGACCCAGGACGACGATGAGGTAGACGGCGCCCTGCCCGGACGAGGGGCCCACCTCGCCGGGGAAGGCGGAGGAGGCGCCGAGGAAGGCCGTCTGCACTCCGTCGATGAGCGTGATCGGCGAGAAGAGCCCGAGCCACGGGACGGCTCCGCTGCTGGAGCGCTCGAAGGCGATGGCCTGGACGGTGGAGACCGCGCCGTAGGAGATGGTCAGGGCGGCGATGACGGCCGCGATGCCGAAGCCGCGGCGCGGGGTGATCGCCGAGATCACCAGGCCGATACCCGCGAAGAGCAGCGAGAGCAGCGCCACGGAGAGCAGCCCCTGTCCGAAGCCCTTGCTCTGGTCGGAGAAGTCGAGCTTGGCCAGCAGCGCGCCCACATAGAGCACGATCAGCGGGGCGGCCGTGAGGATGAACAGAGCCGAGGCCAGGGCCGCGTACTTGGCGCGTACGTAGTCGGCGGTCTCGATGGGGCGGGAGAAGTACAGCGGGATGGTCTTGAAACGCAGGTCCCGGGAGACCGCCTGGGGGCCCTGCGAGGCGACGTACAGGCCGATGACCGCCTGCATGATCACCGCGTAGCGCGTGTAGTCGACGGGCAGGTCCTTCGCCTTGGTGGCGACCGCGACGGCCACCATGATCAGTGCGGGGACGCACATCACCACGAAGAGCAGCATCGGCAGGACCTTGGACTTGACCGAGCGGCCGAGTCCGTAGGCGCCGCGCAGGGACTGCGAGTAGAGGGAGCGGCGGGCGTAGGCGCGACCCAGGCGCGGGCCGTCGTAGGTGCGGTAGCCGATGTTGTGGATACGGGTCTGCTCACCCTGCTGGGTGAGGGGGTGCTCAACCGCCATGGCCGACCGCCTCCTTCCGCTGGTCGTCGCTCTCGGTGAAGACCTCGGCGATGTGGTGTCTGCGCTGTTCCATGCGGACCAGCCCGAGGCCGAGGTCGGCGACCACGTCGCGGACGAGGTCGTAGGTGTCCTCGCTCTCGGTGGTGAGCAGCAGGATGTGTCCGGCCCCCGGCAGTCCGCCGCCGTCGTGGGTCTCGATCCCGCGCGCGTGGAGCACCTCGCGGACCGCGCCCGTGCCGTCCGGGTGTCGGTCGCTGTCGGTGACCTCGATGGCGAGGGTGGTGGTGGTCTTGGTGAAGTCCGTGGTGGAGCTGGAGCGCAGCAGCTTGCCGCCGTCGACGACCACGACGTGGTCGCAGGTGCGTTCCAGTTCGCCCAGGAGGTGCGAGGTGACCAGGACCGAGATGCCGAAGTCCGTGTGGATGCGGCGGATCAGTCCGAGCATGTCGTCGCGGCCGACCGGGTCCAGGCCGTTGGTCGGTTCGTCCAGGAAGACCAGCTGGGGGTCGTGGACGAGGGCCTGCGCGAGTTTGACGCGCTGCTTCATGCCCGTCGAGTAGCCGCCGATGGGGCGGTAGCGCTCCTCGTACAGACCGACGTGGCGCAGGGTGTCCGCGGTGCGCTCGCGGGCCGCGGCCGGCGGCAGCCCGGACATCCGTGCCATGTGGACGACGAACTCGGTGGCCGAGACGTCGGGCGGCAGGCAGTCGTGCTCGGGCATGTACCCGACCCGCTCGCGGATGGCGGCGCCCTCGGTGGCGACGTCGAGGCCGAGCACGTGTGCGCGGCCCTCGGTGGCGGGGGACAGACCCAGCAGAATCTTGATCAGTGTGGACTTGCCGGCTCCGTTGGCTCCGACGAGTCCGGTCACACCGGGCCCGACGTCCACGGAGAGCCGGTCAAGAGCGGTCACCCGGGGGTACCGCTTGCTCAGGCTTTCGGTCGCGATCACAGTCACGATTCGAAGGTAGTGGCGCAGACCACAGAGGTCGTCAGCCCACGGAGGTGGATCCGCGTCAGCCTCCAGTCGTACGGGCCCGTAGGGGTCACCCTCAGGTACGGCTCCCGCGGGGCAGACCGGGCCCCTCCGGGTCGGTTGTCCACAGGCTCCCACGGTCCTATTGACGCAGCCTCTAACAACTGTCACATTCGCCAGTGTCACGTTACGGGCACGTACCGCAGTCGGTGCGGACAGGGTGGGGCGGTGGCATGACGACGGCAGTGGCAGGCGAACTCTCCGCGGAACTGCGGGGGTTCAGAGAGGTGCAGCGCCTCGCGTACGAGTGCGCGGAAGCGGTCGCGGCACAGCTGAAGCCCGGCGTCACCGAGCGCGAGGCGGCCCGCATGCAGCGCCGGTGGCTGCGTGAGCGCGGGGTGCGGGACTGGTTCCATCTGCCGTTCGCCTGGTTCGGTGACCGCACGGCCTTCGTCGGCTTCCGGATCCCGCTGCAGTTCTTCCCCACCGACCGCCGGCTCGAACCGGGGATGCCGTTCATCCTCGACATGGCTCCCGTGTACAAGGGCTTCACCGCGGACATCGGCTATTCGGGCTCGCTCGGCCTGAACCCCGTGCAGGACAAGCTGCTGGCCGATCTGGAGGCGCACCGCGAGCTGATCCTGCGCGAGGTGCGCGAGCGGCGGTCCCTGCGCGAGATCTACGAGGACGTCGACCGGCTCATGACCCGCCAGGGCTATGCCAACCGGCACCGCGCGTATCCGTTCGGCGTGATCGCGCACAAGGTGGACCGGGTGGCGGAGCGGTCCTGGTCGCCGCGTCTGTTCGGGTTCGGCGTCCAGGCCCTGAAGGGGCTGGCGAGCGACGCGCTGCACGGCCACCGGGAGGGCTGGTCCCCCCTGTGGTCTCCATACACCTTCTCCGACCACCCTCCCCGGCCGGGGCTGTGAGCGGTCGAACCGCACCTCGGTTTCCGGGGTACGGGCGCGAAGTTCGAGGAACTCCTGGTCGTCACGGACTCCCGGGACCCCGGACAGAGCGCGTTCTGGCTCGACGACGATCTGCCGCATGTGCGGCGCTGGGCGGAGGACAAGTGAGTCTCGTGGGCGCGCGCGAGCGCCGGGTGCGGACGGGCGGGGTCGAGCTGTGTGTCGCCGAACTGGGTGACGACAGGCAGCCGACCGTGGTGCTCGTGCACGGCTATCCGGACTCCAAGGAGGTGTGGTCCGAGGTCGCCGTGCGGCTCGCCGACCGCTTCCATGTCGTGCTGTACGACGTGCGGGGGCACGGCCGGTCGACGGCACCGCGGCCCCTGCGCGGCGGTTTCACGCTGGAGAAGCTGACCGACGACTTCCTGGCGGTGATCGACGCGGTCAGTCCCGGTAGGCCGGTGCACCTCGTGGGCCACGACTGGGGTTCGGTGCAGTCGTGGGAGTTCGTCACGGTCGCCCGGACGGAGGGCCGGATCGCGTCCTTCACGTCGATGTCCGGTCCGTCCCTCGACCACTTCGGCCACTGGATCAAGCGGCGGGTGCGGCGGCCCACGCCCCGAAGGGTCGGCCAGCTCCTCGGGCAGGGCGCCAAGTCCTGGTACGTATACATGCTGCACACGCCGGTGCTGCCCGAGCTGGCCTGGCGCGGTCCCCTGGGCAAGCGGTGGCCGAAGATCCTCCAGCGGCTCGAGAAGGTGCCCGCGGGCGACTACCCGACCCCGTCACTGCCTTCCGACGCGGCGCACGGCGCGTGGCTCTACCGCGACAACGTGCGGTCCCGGCTCGGCCGCCCTCGCGAGGACGCGTACGCGCACGCGCCCGTGCAGCTCATCACGCCCCTGGGAGACGCCTTTCTCTCCGAGCGGCTCTATGACGAACTGGAGAAGTGGGCCCCCGATTCGGTGCGCCGCACGCTCCAGGCCAAACACTGGGTCCCGCGGACGCGCCCCGACCAGCTGGCCGACTGGATAGCGGGGTTCGTGACGGCCAACGAGGGCCGTGAGGCCGGCGTTCCCGCGCCCGAGCCAGTGGCCTCCGGCAGGTACGCGGACCGGTTCGGCGGGCAGCTCGTGCTGGTCACCGGTGCCGGCAGCGGCATCGGGCGGGCCACCGCGTTCGCGTTCGCCGAGGCCGGCGCGCGGGTGGTGGCCGTCGACCGGGACGCGGAGGCCGCGGCCCGCACGGCGGAGATGTCCCGGCTGATCGGCTCGCCCGAGGCCTGGGCGGAGACGGTCGACGTCAGCGACGAACAGGCCATGGAGAAGCTCGCCGACAAGGTCGCCGCCGAGTACGGCGTGGTGGACGTGCTGGTGAACAACGCCGGTATCGGTCTCTCCGGCTCCTTCTTCGACACCACGGCGGAGGACTGGAAGAAGGTCCTCGACGTCAATCTGTGGGGTGTGATCCACGGCTGCCGGCTCTTCGGGAAGCAGATGGCCGAGCGCGGGCAGGGCGGCCACATCGTCAACACCGCGTCGGCGGCGGCGTACCAGCCCTCGAAGGCGCTGCCCGCCTACAGCACCTCCAAGGCGGCCGTGCTGATGCTCAGCGAGTGTCTGCGCGCGGAGCTGGCCGGGAAGGACATCGGTGTCTCGGCGGTCTGCCCCGGCTTCGTCAACACGAACATCACCGCGACCGCGCGTTTCGCCGGGGTCGACGCGGCCGAGGAGAAGCGGCGCCAGAAGAAGTCGGCGCGGCTCTACGGACTGCGCAACTACCCGCCGGAGAAGGTCGCCGACGCGATCCTGCGCGCGGTCGTCCGCAACGAGGCGGTGGTTCCGGTGACCCCGGAAGCGCGCGGCGCCCACCTCCTGCACCGCTTCGCGCCCCGGGCGCTGCGCGCGATCGCCCGCATGGAGCCGCCCTTGTGAGCACACGACGGGGCGGCCGGGAGGAGCTCCGCGCGGGCATACCGCGCTCTCCGCGGCGGTCGTACCATCCGTCGCAGGAAAGTTCACCGCTCAGAACCGTCGCGTATCCGGCCCTGTTCACCCACGGCGCGGGCGGGGGCGATCGGGCGGGCGGCGGCCTCTCAGGGCCCGGGGGCGGGAGGGCAGGAGAGATGAGCGACGAGTCGGGCGGTGTCGCGTACCGCATCGAGGACCTGGCACACCGCAGTGGCGCCACGGTCCGGACGATCCGCGCCTATCAGGACCGCGGACTGCTGCCCCGCCCCGAGCGGCGCGGGCGCGCCAACGTGTACGCGGACGCCCATCTGGCGCGCCTGCGGCAGATCGCCGACCTCCTGGACCGCGGCTACACACTGGCCTCGATCAAGGAACTCCTGGAGGCCTGGGACGCGGGCCGGGGCCTGGGCGGGATACTCGGCCTGGTCGCGGAGGTCGACGGGCCGTGGACCGACGAGGAGGCCGCCCGGATCTCCCGGACCGAGCTGGTGGAGCGGTTCGGCGGTCGTCCCGACGACGCGGCGGTGGCGGAAGCGGTGGAGCTGGGCGTGCTGGAGCCCGTTCCGGGGGACGAGGACACCTTCCTCGTCCCGAGCCCTCAAGAACTTTCCGCGGCGGTCGAGTTGTACAACTCCGGTGTTCCGCTGTCCGCGATCGCCTGTCATCTGAGGGAGTTGAGGGGGCAGGTCGAGCACATCGCCTCCCGTTTCCTCGAGTTCACCACGGAGCACGTCTTCGCTCGGTATCTGGGGGATCGTCCGCCGAGCGACGCGGAGGCGGCCGAGGCGGCCTCGCTCGTACGGCGGCTGCGACCGCTCGCGCAGCAGACGGTGGACGCCGAACTGGCACGGGCGATGCGGCTGTTCGCCACGCGACACCTGAGCCGGCACCTCGCGGCGGGACAGATCCCGATGGAGCCGGAGGGTGCGCGTCCGGTGGAGGTGGCCGCCGGGACAATGCGGGCCGTGGAGCGCCTGGTCGGGGTGGAGCACGCGGCGGCGTTCGTGACGGCCGCCACCGAACGGGAGCTACAGGCACGTACGTTGGACCGGCTGGCCGCAAACAGCCCCCATCACATCATTGTTGACGAAGTACCTTAAACGGCACACGCGTTGTCCACAGATTCGCCAATTCGCCTGTGGATAACAACACTTGGCTGTGGATCAAACCTCCGAACCAAAATCAAATGCGTGATCCGTCTCTCGCCAGGCACCCTGGGCGGATGAAGGAAAACACCGATGAACAGCCGCACGAGCGGCCGCGTGACCGACCGCGGGGCCGAACGGGGGACCTGGCGCACGAGCGGACGGATGATCGGACGGAAAGACGGGCTGATGAACAGATGGACGAAAAACGCACCGTGAAGGTGTCGAAGTACCTCTCGAAGCATCTGCGCCACCAGCCCGAACGGATCGGGCTCACCCTCGGCGAGGGCGGCTGGGTCGAGATCGACGCGCTGATCTCCGCGGCCACCGCGCACGGCTTCCGGTTCACCCGCGACGAACTCGATCACGTGGTGGCCACCAACGACAAGCGGCGCTTCGCCGTGGAGGGAACCCTGATCCGGGCCAGCCAGGGCCACTCCGTCGAGGTCGACCTCGGACTGCCCCCGGCGACCCCGCCGGCGTACCTCTACCACGGGACCGTGGCCTCCAGCCTGGACGCGATCCGCGCCGAGGGCCTGAAGCCCATGAACCGGCACGACGTACACCTCTCGGCGGACCGGGAGACTGCCACCCGCGTCGGCGCCCGCCGCGGCCGCCCGGTCGTCCTCGGTGTGGACGCCGCCGCCATGCACCGTGACGGCCACGTCTTCCGGGTCAGCGCCAACGGCGTCTGGCTGGCGGAGGCCGTACCCCCGCGCTATCTGCGGTTTTCCGGTCCGCACTGATCCCGGACGCCGGTCCGCACCGATCCCGGGCGCGGGGCAGCCGGTCGGACCGCCCTGAGGCGACGACGCCCCGGCTCCGTCTACGCTCGACGCATGAGTCTGCGTCTGAGCACCGTGATCCTGCCGTACGTCCGCTGGCACGAGGGCGGGCGTTCCGCATGGCAGCGCGCGGAGCAGCTCGGCTTCCACACCGCGTTCACCTACGACCACCTCTCCTGGCGGACCTTCCGCGACGGCCCGTGGTTCGGAGCCGTGCCGACACTGACCGCGGCCGCCGCCGTCACCGACCGGCTGCGCCTCGGCACGCTCGTGACCTCGCCGAACTTCCGGCACCCGGTGACCCTCGCCAAGGATCTGATCTCCCTCGACGACATCTCGAACGGCCGGATCACGCTGGGCATCGGCGCCGGCGGCACCGGTTTCGACGCCACCGCGCTCGGACAGGACCCGTGGACCCCGCGTGAGCGCGCCGACCGCTTCGGTGAGTTCGTCCCGCTGCTCGACCGGCTCCTCACCGAGGACTCCGTCTCCTACGGCGGCAACTTCTACTCGGCGCACGAGGCCCGCAACATCCCGGGCTGTGTCCAGCGCCCCCGGCTGCCGTTCGCCGTGGCCGCCACCGGCCCGCGCGGTCTGAGGCTCGCCGCCCGTCACGGGCAGGCGTGGGTGACGACCGGCGATCCGAAGCTGTACGAGACGGGCACCCCCGAGCAGTCGGTTCAGGCCATTCGCGGACAGGTCGCCAAGCTCGCCGACGCGTGCGCCGAGATCGGCAGGGACGTGGCGGAGATCGACAAGATCCTGCTCACCGGCTTCACCCCCGACCGGGGCCACCCCCTGGAATCCCTCGACGCGTTCGTCGACTTCGCGGGCCGGTACGCCGAACTGGGCTTCACCGACATCGTGATCCACTGGCCGATCCCCGACTCGGAGTTCGCCGCCGACCCGAAGGTCTTCGAGCGGATCGCCATGGAAGCGGTGGCCCAGCTGCGCTGAACCGGGTCGCCACGCACCCGGGGCCCGGCAGGGCGGGGCGGCAGGGGTGAAGTGAGGCGGTTACCACTCAAGTGTGCGGACCGCCGCACGGCCGTGCGCATATATGCGGGAGAATGAGCCCGTGACCTCAGCGACTCGCCGGCCCGAGACCCCGGCCTCCACCGTCCCGCCCCGGCTGATCGCCACGGACCTCGACGGCACCTTGTTGCGCGACGACAAATCGGTGTCCGACCGCACGATCGCCGCCCTCGCCGCCGCCGAACAGGCCGGCATCGAGGTCTTCTTCGTCACCGGCCGCCCGGCCCGCTGGATGGACGTCGTCAGCGACCACGTCCACGGGCACGGCCTGGCCATCTGCGGCAACGGCGCCGCCGTGGTCGACCTGCACGGCGGCCCCGGCGCCCACCGCTTCGTCAAGATCCGCGAACTGACGCCCGACATCGCGCTGGACGTCATCCGGATCCTGCGTTCCGCCGCGCCCGGCACCGTGTGCGCCGTCGAGCGGACGTACGGCCTCCATCTCGAACCGGGGTACCCCCTCATGCACATGGAGCCCCCGGAGATCGTCCTGCCCGCCGAGAAACTCCTCGCCGAGGACGCGCTGGACGCCGATCAGCCGGTCCTGAAGGTGCTCGCGTACCACCCGGAGATGGACCCGGACGAGTTCCTCGCCGTCGCCCGCCCTGCCATCGGCGACCGGGCCAACGTGACCCGGTCGAGCCCCAGCGCCCTGCTGGAGATCAGCGGCCCCGGCATCTCCAAGGCCAGCACCCTCGCGCTGTGCTGCGCCGAGCGCGGTATCTCGCCCGAGGAGGTCGTCGCCTTCGGCGACATGCCGAACGACGTCGAGATGCTCACCTGGGCCGGCCGGTCGTACGCCATGGGCAACGCCCACCCCGCCGTGATCGCCGCCGCCTCCGGGCGCACGGTCGCGAACAACGAGGACGGGGTCGCGGTCGTGATCGAGCAGATCCTGGCCGCCGGCGCGTAGCCCTCCGCCGACACGGCCGAGGTCCTCCGGCACATCCGCCGGAGGACCTCGGCTAGACGACGACCCCGTGCCCGGCCAGCCATGGAACCGGGTCGATCGCCGATCCCGTCTCCGGTGTCACCCGCACCTCGAAGTGCAGATGCGGGCCGGTCGAGTTGCCGCTCGTACCCGACTGCCCGATCCACTCCCCGGTCGAGACCCGCTGCCCCTGGTCGACGGCTACGGCCGCGAGATGCGCGTACTGCGTGTAATAGCCCCCGGGGTGCTCGACCACGACCTCGATGCCGAAGGCACCGCCACAGGACACCTTCACCACCCGGCCCGCCCCGGCCGCCCGCACCGGGGTACCGATGGGCACCGCGAAGTCCTGGCCGGTGTGCCGGTGCGCCCAGTGCTCACCCCCGCTGCCGAACCCCGCGGAGAGCTCGTACGTCTCCACCGGCGCGACCCACGCCTGGGTGAGCGCCATCGGCGGCTGGTCCAGGCGGACCGCCCCACGGCAGGAGCCGGCCGCCACGGAGGCGTCCGCCCGGCTCTGCAACGCCGACCGCGCCTCGTCGAGCTTCGCCTCGATGGTCCGCTTGACCGCGGCGAGTTCCCCGGTCCGCTTCTCCAGCACAAGCCACTCGGAGCGGGCCTTCGCCTCGTCCACGGCGAGCCGGCCCTCGGCACGCCGGCTCTTCTCGACGGCACCGGCGACGGCCAGATCGGCCCGCCGCACGGCATGCTGACCACGCATCAGACCGTCGGGGTCCTTCGCGAACAGGATCTGCGCCGTGTACGGCAGTCCGCCGCCCTGCCGGTACTGGGCACGCACGATACGGCCCAGGTCCTCGTGCAGTACCGCGATCTCCTGCCGCTCCTGTACGAGCAGGCGCTCGGCCCGCTCGGCCCGGCCGCGCTGCGCCTCGGCGTCCTGCCGCCCCGTCTCGTACTGTCCGCTCGCCACGGAGGCGTCCTCGTACAGCCGCGCCACCTGGGCGCTGATGTCGAGGTCCGCGCCGTCGCCCTCGGCCTCCGCCGGCCGGGCCGCGAGAATCACGAGAGCGGACAACAGGGCCGGTACGAGGAGGGGATGGCAGCGAGATGAGCGCATGACAGCGATCGTGACCCGCGCCTCGGAGCCCGGCCCGTTCAAGGCGTACACCTGGGGGACAGGACGTCACGAATGGCTCAGCGGCACGACCGAACGGTCCCGTGCCGGCGGGGTCGCTCGCGAACGGGTCACCCGGGCATCGCACGAACAGGTCACCCGCACAAGGGGATTCAGTGCGGTACCTGCCACACCACCGTCGTACCGCCGCCGTCCTCACCGATCCCCGACCCGTACCAACTCGCGCCGCCCAGCGACTCGGCACGCCGCCTGAGGTTCTTCAGGCCGCTGCGCCGGCCGCCGTCGGGGATGCCGACGCCGTCGTCCGCGACGGCGAGGCGCACGCCCGGCCGCCCGTCCGGCAGCAGGACGTCCGCGTCGACGGAGACCTCGATCCGGGAGGCTCCCGCGTGCCGGAAGGCGTTGGAGAGGGCTTCGCGCAGCGCGGCGACGAGGTTCTTGCCGGTGAGTTCGCCGACCAGCGTGTCGACGGGGCCGGTGAAGCGGTGTCCGGGGTGGAAACCGAGAGGGACGGCAACCATGTTGATCTCTCGCAGGACACGGGTGCGCAGACCGGAGGGCGTCTCGGCGGAGCCCGGCCGGAGTGCGAAGATCGCTGTGCGGATCTCCTGGATGGTGACGTCGAGTTCGTCGACCGCCGTGCCGACGCCCCGCCGCACCTCGGGCACGTTCGACCGGCGCTGCGCGCTCTCCAGCATCATTCCGGTGGCGAACAGCCGCTGGATGACCAGGTCGTGCAGGTCACGGGCGATCCGGTCGCGGTCCTCGTACACCGCGAGCCGTTCCCGGTCGCGCCGCGACTCGGCCATCATCAGCGCCAGGGCCGCCTGCGAGGCGAACTGCGTGGCGAGGGTCCGCTCGCCCTCGGTGAACTGGCGTCCGTCGCGGGACCTCGGGGTGAGGAGGGCACCGAGGACCCGGCCGTCGCTCTGCAGCGGGAGCATCATGACGGGCCCGTAGGCCTGGGTGAGATCCGTCCGCAGGCGCGGGTCGGCGGACGCGTCCGCCAGGAACACCGGCTTCCCGTCCCGGAGTTCGGTGACCAGTTCGCTCTCCGGCGGAACGACGACGCCGAGCGCCTTCGACGGGTGGTCCGAGGCCACCGCGACGACCTCCAGGCCGCCCTCCTCCGCGGGGAGCAGTACGATCCCGGCCGCGGAGCCGGAGAGCCTGCGGGCCTGTTCGGCGACGGTCTGCAACGCGTCCTCGGCGTCGCCGCCCGCCAGCAGCGCGGTGGTGACGGCCACCGAGCCGTCGATCCAGCGCTCACGCTGCTGGGCCGCCTCGTACAGGCGGGCGTTGCCGATGGCGATACCGGCCTCGGTGGCGAGCACCCGGAGCATGTCGAGATCGTCGTTGTCGAAGGTGCCGCCGCCGCGCTTCTCCGTGAGATACAGGTTCCCGAAGATCTCCCCCTGCACCCGGATCGGCACTCCGAGGAAGCTGCGCATCGGCGGATGGCCGGCCGGGAACCCGCAGGAGCGCGGGTCGTCGGTCAGGTTCGCCAGGCGTACCGGATCGGGGTCGCGGATGAGCGCGCCCAGCAGCCCCTTGTGGCCGTCGGGCCTGCGCCCGATCCTGCGGGCGGTCTCCTCGTCCACGCCGTACTGGACGAAGTCCGCGAGACCCTCCCCGCTCTCGTCCACGACGCCGATGGCCGCGTACCGCGCGTCCGTGAGTTCCGCCGCTGTCTCGCAGATGCGGTTCAGCTTGGAGTGCGGCTCCAGCCCCGATCCGACCGACCGCACGGCCTCCAGCAGCCGCGGGACCCGTGCGTCCGGCTCGCCGGTCAGCCCTCCTGGAGCCTGGGCCGCCGCGGCCGTGCCGTCACCCGGGACGGGGGAGCGCCTCGCCGCTGACATGCCTTGAGCCTAATGAGTCCCCTTTGCCCGGGAAAGTCGGATGGGCGGCGGGAGACAGCGGACCCGACACAGCCGACACCTTCCCGGACGGCCCGCTCAGTCCACGACGCCCGTCGCCCGTGCTCCGCCCGTGCGGCGCTCAGGGCGCCGCAGCGCGCACCAGCAGATCCGCGGCGGTCTCGCGTTCGGCCATCTCCCGCAGCGGCCCCGCGACGGCCGCCAGCTCGGCGAACGCCCCGCGCTGGACCACATGTCCCCGTGCGAGCACGATCACCTCGTCCACCGCGTCGAGCCCGGCCAGCCGATGCGTGATCAGCAGGGTGGTACGGCCCTCGGTCGCGGCCAGGAGATCCGCGGTGAGCGCGTCGGCCGTCGGCAGGTCGAGGTGCTCCGCCGGTTCGTCGAGGACGAGCACGGGAAAGTCGGCGAGCAGCGCACGTGCCAGTGCGAGCCGCTGGCGCTGGCCGCCGGACAGCCGTGCCCCGTGTTCGCCGACCAGGGTGTCGAGCCCGTCGGGCAGTCCGTCCACCCAGTCCAGCAGCCGGGCTCGTCCGAGCGCGTCGCGGACCGCCGCCTCGGTCGCGTCCTTACGGGCGAGCAGCAGGTTCTCGCGCAGGGTGCTGTCGAAAAGGTGCGCGTCCTGGGCACAGAGCCCGACCAGCCGGCGCACGGCGTCCCCGTCCATCCCGCGGGCGTCCGCCCCGGCGAGCGTGTACGTCCCCGCTTCCGGGTCCAGGAACCGCAGCAGGACCTGCGCGAGCGTCGTCTTGCCGGCTCCGGACGTTCCGACCACGGCGATCCTGCGTCCCTTCTCGAGGGTCAGGTCGAGTCCGGCCAGCGCGTCCCGGTCCTGTCCGGCGTGCCGGGCCCGGAGCCCGGACACACGGAGCGGGAACGGTGTCGCGGGCGCCGGTCGCGGCTGTTCGGGCTCCCGTACGGGATCGGCGGCGTCCAGCACCTCGTACACGCGCTCGGCGCTCTTGCGCACCCGCTGCCGGTACTGAACGGCGAGCGGCAGTCCCATGACGGCCTCGAAAGCGGCCAGCGGGGTGAGGACGACGACGGCCATGAGCACGCCGTGCAGCCGCCCGGCGGCGACCGCCTGGGCGCCCACGAGAGCGGTGGCCGCGACGGTGAGTCCGGAGACGAGTGCCGTGAGCCCGTCGCCGAGGGCGGTCGCGGTGGCGGCTCGGGAAGCGATCCCCGTGAGAACGCCGTCGGCCTGCCTCGCCTCGGCGGTACGGGCGGGCAGCGCGCCCGCGACGGTCAGTTCGGCGGTCCCCGTGAGCAGATCGGCCACCTGGGTCGCCAGCGCGCCCCGTGCGGGAGCCAGCCGTCGTTCGGCGCGGCGCGCCACGGCACCGGTCACCAGGGGGACTCCGGCCCCGGCCGCCAGCAGACCGGCGGCGAGAACGGCCCCGGCTTCGGGGAGCAGCCAGGCGGTGAACCCGACGGAGGCGGCGGAGACCAGGACCGCGGCTCCGGCAGGCAGCAGCCAGCGCAGCCAGTAGTCCTGCAGGGCGTCCACGTCGGCTACGAGTCGCGACAGCAGGTCACCACGCCGGGTGGTCCGCAGCCCGGCGGGCGCGAGCCGTTCCAGACGCCGGTAGACCGCCGCCCGTGTGTCGGCCAGCATCCGCAGCACGGCGTCGTGCGAGACGAGCCGTTCCGCGTACCGGAACACCGCCCGTCCGATGCCGAACGTCCGGGTGGCCGTCACGGCCACCATCAGATAGAAGACCGGCGGCTGCTGGGAGGCCCGCGAGATGAGCCAGCCGGACGTGGCCATAAGGCCGACGGCGCTCCCGAGCGCGAGACTGCCGAGGAGCAGGGCGAGCGTGAGCGGCCCACGCCGGGGAGCCGCCATCGCCCGGACGCGGGTGAGCACGCCATCCTGGGCCCGGGACATCGTGACGAGGCCTTCGGTGTCCGCCGGGAACATGTCCTCCGGCCCGGTGCCTTGCGGCGGCTGTGTGCGCGTCGGCTGCGCGGAGCCGGAAACGCCGGTCTCTGGTGCCGGCCGCGGCGCGCCGACGACAGCGGCTTCCAGGCGGACCACCCGGTCCGCGACGTCCAGCAGGGCCGGCCGGTGCACGACCAGCAGCACGGTCCGTCCCACTGCCAGCCGCCGGACCGCCGCGACGACCTCGGCCTCGGTCGCCCCGTCGAGCGAGGCCGTCGGCTCGTCGAGCAGCAGCACGGGCCGGTCCGCGAGGAACGCCCGTGCGAGTGCCAGGCGCTGACGCTGGCCGGCCGACAGTCCGGCGCCGTCCTCACCGAGAAGCGTGTCGGCCCCGGCGGGCAGGGCGTCGACGAACCCTGCCGCACCGGCATCGACGAGAGCCCGGCGCAGCGCCGTGTCGTCGGCGTCGGGTCGCGCCAGACGTACGTTCTCGGCGATGGATCCGGCGTACAGGTGCGGCCGTTGCGGCACCCAGGCGATCCGCGAGCGCCACTCCGTGAGGTCGGCGTCGGTGAGAT
This sequence comes from Streptomyces sp. NBC_00386, assembly GCF_036063235.1. NCBI lineage: Bacteria > Bacillati > Actinomycetota > Actinomycetes > Kitasatosporales > Streptomycetaceae > Streptomyces > Streptomyces sp. NBC_00386. The sequence continues at coordinate 4,895,182 of NZ_CP107950.1, read as the reverse complement.
CGACTCCCCCGGCGCGGACTTGACCGGCGGTGGGCTCCACGAACCCGAGCAGGACGTTCAGCAGGGTCGACTTGCCCACACCGCTGGGACCGACGAGGGCGACCGTCTCACCGGGCTCGACCGTGAAGGAGACGTCCGAGACCGCGTCCGCGGAGCGCCCCGGATAGCGCACGGTGACGCCGTCGAAGGCGATCTCCCCCGCGGGCACGCGCAGCGAACCGGACCTCGGTGCCGGGGTCTCCAGCACCGCGAAGATGGCCTCGGCGGCCGCGAGCCCTTCGGCGGCGGCGTGGTACTGGGCTCCCACCTGCCGCAGCGGCAGATAGGCCTCGGGTGCCAGCACGAGGATGACGAGCCCCACGTACAGGTCCATCTCGCCCCGGACGAGCCGCATGCCGATGGTCACCGCGACCAGGGCGACCGAGATGGTGGCGAGCAGTTCCAGGGCGAAGGACGACAGGAAGGCGATCCGGAGCGTCCGCATCGTCGCCTGCCGGTACTCGCCGGTGATCTTCCGGATCGACTCGGCCTGCGCCTTGGCCCGGCCGAACACCTTGAGCGTGGGCAGCCCCGCGACCACGTCCAGGAAGTGTCCGGACAGCCGGGACAGCATCCGCCACTGGCGGTCCATGTGGCTGCGTGTGGCCCAGCCGATCAGCACCATGAACAAGGGGATGAGCGGCAGCGTGCCGACGATGATCGCCGCGGACACCCAGTCCTCGGTGACGATCCGCGCCAGCACGGCGACCGGGACCACCAGGGCGAGCCCCAACTGCGGCAGATAGCGCGAGAAGTAGTCGTCGAGCGCATCGACGCCCCGTGTCGCGAGGGCGACCAGGGAACCCGTCCGCTGGCCGCTGAGCCACCCGGGCCCGAGCGACGCGGCCTGCTCCACCAGCCGCCCCCTCAGCTCCGACTTCACCGCGGCACTCGCGCGGTGCGCGGCGAGCTCGGTGAGCCAGGCCACCAGAGCGCGCCCGAGCGCCACGACCGTCAACACGACCAGGGGGGTACGCAGTTCGGCGGCGGAGAAACCGCGCTGGAAGGCGCCGACCACCACTTCGGCGATGAGCATCGCCTGTGCGATGACCAGTGCCGCTCCGGCGACGCCCAGCCCCACGACCGCCACAAGGAAACGGCGGGTGGCTCGGGCGTACCGAAGCAGACGCGGATCGATTGGTTTCACGTGAAACACACCTTTGGCCCATCAGGCACGTTTCACGTGAAACATGCCGCTACATCGGATTCAGTGCGACACGTCCACGGCGATGTGGTGCGTGCCGATGCGCTTGCGGAACACCCAGTAGGTCCAACTCTGGTAGAGCAGGACGATCGGCGTGGCGATCACGGCACACCAGGTCATGATCTTCAGGGTGTACTGACTCGACGAGGCGTTGGTGACCGTGAGGCTCCAGTCCGCGTTGAGCGAGGACGGCATGACGTCCGGGAAGAGCGACAGGAAGAGCATCGCGACGGCGGCCACGATGGTCAGCCCCGAGAGAATGAACGCCCATCCCTCCCGCCCTGCGTTGACCATCGCCAGCGCCGCGACGAGGGCGACCACGGCCACGATCAGCGCGGCCAGCGACGCGCCGTCACCGCTGTCGGCCTGGGTCCAGATGAGGAAGACCAGCGCCAGCACGGCTGTCGCCAGGCCGACCTTCAGAGCGAGCTTCCGCGACCGCTCCCGGATGTCTCCCACCGTCTTGAGGCCGACGAACACCGCCCCGTGGAAGGTGAACAGCGTGAGCGTGACCAGACCGCCGAGGATCGAGTACAGGTTGAGCAGATCCCAGAAGTTGCCCACGTACTCGAAGTTCCGGTCGATCTTCACTCCGCGCACGATGTTGGCGAAGGCCACACCCCACAGGAGCGCCGGGATCAGCGAGGTCCAGAAGATCGCCGTCTCCCAGTTGCGCTGCCAGTGCTCCTCGGACCTCTTCGCCCGGTACTCGAAGGCGACACCGCGCACGATCAGACAGACCAGGATGATCAGAAGGGGCAGGTAGAAGCCCGAGAAGAGGGTGGCGTACCACTCGGGGAAGGCGGCGAAGGTCGCACCGCCGGCCGTGAGCAGCCATACCTCGTTGCCGTCCCAGACGGGGCCGATCGTGTTGATCAGCACCCGCTTCTCGGTGCGGTCGCGAGCCAGCAGCTTGGTGAGGATGCCGACTCCGAAGTCGAAGCCCTCCAGGAAGAAGTAGCCGGTCCAGAGGACCGCGATGAGGACGAACCAGACGTCGTGAAGTTCCATGACTCAGCAGCTCCCTGAGCCTAGTAGGAGAAGGCCATCGGCTTGTCGGCGTCACTGGAGTCGCCGCCGATCCTGGTGGGCGGGTTGAGATCGGACTCGGTGAGCTCGGGCGGCCCCGCCTTGACGTACTTCGCGAGCAGCTTGACCTCGATGATCGCGAGGATCGCGTAGATCAGCGAGTAGACGGTCAGCGACGTGATGACCTCGCCCTGCGAGACCGTGGGGGAGACGCCGAACCGGGTCTGCAGAACGCCGTACACGACCCACGGCTGACGGCCCATCTCGGTGAAGATCCAGCCCCAGGAGTTGGCGATCAGAGGGAACGCCAGGGTCCAGATGGCGATGCGCCAGCCCCACTTGGTGAGCTTCGGGCCGAGTGCCTTGTTCTTGAACAGAACCAGATGCGGTGCCTCGTCCTCGCCGACCCTCAGGTGCTGGGGCAGCATGAACTTCTTGCGGGTCAGCCAGAGTCCGACGATACCGATCGCGAAGGACGCCATGCCGAAGCCGATCATCCAGCGAAAGGCCCAGAAGGTGACCGGGATGATGGGGCGGTAGTCGCCGGGACCGTACTTCTCCTGCTCGGCCTTGTTCGTGTCGTTGATGCCGGGGACGTACGAGTTGAAGTCGTCGTCGGCGAGGAACGACAGTATCCCCGGGATGGACAGCTCGACGGTGTTGTGGCCCTTGCTGACGTCTCCGTAGGCGAAGATCGAGAACGGCGCGGAGTCCTGACCGTCCCACAGCGCCTCGGCGGCGGCCATCTTCATCGGCTGCTGCTTGAACATGATCTTGCCGAGGGTGTCGCCGCTGATCGCCGTGAGCAGACCGGCGATGACGACGGTGATGAGGCCGAGCCGCAGCGAGGTCTTCATGACGGCGACGTGCCGCTTGCGGGCCAGGTGGATCGCGGCGATGCCCACCATGAAGGCGCCGCCCGTCAGGAAGGCCGCCGTGAGGGTGTGGAACGCCTGGGCCAGCGCGGTGTTCTGGGTCAGCACGTGCCAGAAGTCGGTGAGTTCGGCGCGGCCCTTCGCCTTGTTGATCCGGTAGCCGACGGGGTGCTGCATCCACGAGTTGGCCGCGAGGATGAAGTACGCCGACAGGATCGTGCCGATGGAGACCATCCAGATGCAGGCGAGGTGGAGCTTCTTCGGGAGCCTGTCCCAGCCGAAGATCCACAGCCCGATGAAGGTGGACTCGAAGAAGAAGGCGATCAGCGCCTCGAAGGCGAGCGGCGCACCGAAGATGTCACCGACGAAGCGTGAGTAGGCGGACCAGTTCATGCCGAACTGGAACTCCTGGACGATGCCGGTGACGACGCCCATCGCGATGTTGATCAGGAAGAGCTTGCCCCAGAACTTCGTGGCTTTGAGGTACTTCTGATTCTCCGTACGCACCCAGGCGGTCTGCAGGCCGGCGACGAGCGCTGCGAGCGAGATCGTCAGGGGTACGAAGAAGAAGTGGTAGACGGTGATAATTCCGAACTGCCATCGCGCCATGGTCTCTGGCGCCAAAGCCAATTCCACGTCGTCAGTCTCCTTACGTCGCCGTGGTCACAGCGGCAGTTTGCCCGCTTCGTAGCAGACATCACGGGATCAACAGGACACGCTTGTGAACGCGTTCACATTCACAAGCAATTATGACGCATGCCCGTTCGAGGGAGGAGGGGCGGGGGGTCCCTAACTGGGACCGAGGGGCCCCGACCCGGACCCGAGGGGCTCCGGACCGGAGAAACCGGGCAGCCCGGATGCGTGAGTGACGCCCGAACCCGCCCGGCCGACGCCGGCCTCCGCCCCGTCTGCACCGCGTACGCCGAGAGGCCCGTACGCGGTCGACGCGTACGGGCCTCTCTCCGGACTCACCGGCGGATGCCTCACGAGTGACGGCCAAGCCTGTCCCGGTGGACAGTTGGTCCGCCGTGCGGCTACAGCCCCTTGGGGAAACTCTCGGTCGCCTTCAGGAAGATGTCGTTCCCCTCGGTCTCACCGATGGTGACGCGGACACCCTCGCCCGCGAAGGGACGCACGACGACACCGGCCTGTTCGCAGTGCGCGGCGAAGTCGAGGGTGCGCTCCCCCAGGCGCAGCCAGACGAAGTTGGCCTGCGTCTCGGGCACGGTCCAGCCCTGACCGCGCAGCGTGTCGACCACCCTGGTGCGCTCGGAGACCAGGGAGCCGACCCGGCCGAGCAGTTCGTCCTCGGCCCGCAGGCTCGCCACCGCGGCGTCCTGGGCCAGCTGGCTCACGCCGAACGGCACGGCCGTCTTGCGCAGCGCGGCCGCCACCGGCTCGTGAGCGATGGCGAAGCCGACCCGGAGACCGGCCAGCCCGTACGCCTTGGAGAAGGTGCGCAGCACACAGACGTTGGGCCGGTCACGGTAGATCTCCACACCGTCCGGCACCTCGGCGTCACGGATGAACTCGCGGTACGCCTCGTCCAGCACGACCAGCACATCGCTCGGCACCCGGTCCAGGAACCGCTCCAGCTCGGCCCGGCGGACCACGGTGCCGGTCGGGTTGTTCGGATTGCAGAGGAAAATCAGCCGCGTCCGGTCGGTGACGGCGTCGGCCATCGCGTCCAGGTCGTGCACCTCGCCCGGGGTCAGCGGCACCTGCACCGAGGTCGCCCCACTGATCTGCGTGATGATCGGGTACGCCTCGAAGGACCGCCAGGCGTAGATGACCTCGTCACCGGGACCGCTCGTGGCCTGCAGCAGCGACTGCGCGACGCCGACCGAGCCGGTGCCCGTCGCCACGTGGGAGGCGGGGACGCCGAAACGGTTCGCCAACTCGTTGACCAGCCCCGTGCACGCCATGTCCGGGTAGCGGTTGAACGAACCGGTCGCCGCGGCCAGGCTCTCGACCACGCCGGGCAGCGGTGGGTACGGGTTCTCGTTGGAGGACAGCTTGTACGCCACAGCGCCGGCGGCGGCGGGCTTGCCGGGCTTGTAGGTGGGGATACCCGCCAGCTCGGCACGCAGCTTGGGGTTCGTGTCGCTCACCGCAGTCCTCCTCGTGACCACCAGCGGCTCATGACCACCACCGGCTCCTAATACTTCTCACCTTATGAGGATTCCGCGCCGCTGCGAATGGCCTGTGGACAACCTGACACCACCTCGTGCCCGGCCGGGTGATCATCCACGCACGCCGGCCGCACCGGTCCCGGCCGTCGCCGTCGCACGGCCCGGCGGCCGTCCCCGTACGAAGTCGTACGAAAGGGGGCGCGTCGGCGACTATCACATGCGCCGGTGGCTCACGCCGTGGCGCGCATCCCTCGTACAGGTGAGTTGAGACCTCTTCGAAACATGGCCCGCTTGGCAGGTCCATACGCGTCGACAAGTCACGTATCGGGATGGGATCGGTCAACTACCTTCACTTCAAAGGGATTTAGACGCTATCGATCATGCAGAAACGTGCCTGTCAACGTGCGCATATGCGTCCGCACTACCCCACCGTATGAGCCCTACTATCGGCTCGCCATGACAGCAGCAGGGAAGCACCAGGTGAGCCGGGCGGAGACCTCCCGCCGAGGCGGTCGGCCGGGCCGGGCGGGCATCAGAGACGTAGCCGCGGCAGCAGGGGTCTCCATCACAACCGTGTCCGATGCCCTCAACGGCAAGGGGCGGCTCCCGGACGCCACCCGACGCCATGTCCGCGAAGTCGCCGACCGGCTGGGCTATCGCCCCTCGGCCGCGGCCCGAACCCTCCGTACCGGCAAGTCCGGCCTGATCGGCCTGACCGTCACCACGTACGGGGATGAACCTTTCACCTTCACCGAGTTCGCGTACTTCGCCGAGATGGCCAGAGCCGCCACCTCGGCCGCGCTCGCCCGGGGATACGCCCTGGTCATCCTCCCCGCGACCTCCCGCCACGACGTGTGGTCGAACGTCGCCCTGGACGGAACCGTGGTCATCGACCCGTCCGACCAGGATCCGGTCGTCAGCGAGCTGGTCCGCCAGGGGCTGCCCGTCGTCTCCGACGGCCGGCCCGCGGGATCGCTCCCGGTCACCGCCTGGGTGGACAACGACCACGAGGCCGCCGTCCTCGGCATCCTCGACCACCTGGCCGCCGCCGGCGCCCGCCGCATCGGCCTCCTCACCGGGACCACCACGGACACGTACACCCACCTCTCCACCACCGCATACCTGCGCTGGTGCGAGCGCGTGGGCCAGGATCCGGTGTACGAGGCCTATCCCGCGCACGATCCGTGCGCGGGGGCCGTCGCAGCCGACCGGCTCCTCGCCCGGCCCGACCGCCCGGACGCCGTCTACGGCCTCTTCGACCCGAACGGCACCGACCTGCTGGCCGCCGCCCGCCGCTACGGTCTGCGCGTACCCGACGACCTGCTGCTGGTGTGCTGCAGCGAGTCGAACGTCTACGCCAGCACCGAGCCGCCCGTCACGACCCTCTCCCTCAAACCGCGCAGAATCGGCACGGCCGTCGTCCAGCTGCTGATCGACGCCATCGAAGGGGTCGAATCGGACCAACCGGTCGAGCAGGTGATACCGACGGAGCTGATCGTGCGGACCTCGTCGCAGCGCCGTTCGCCCCGGACGACCGTCAGTCCGCCCCGATCACCCGAGCAGGGCTGAGGCCGGATCCGGCTTGGGCGGGGCGAGCCCCGCCCAATTCGGGCGAAAACCGCGGTGAACTGGGCTCCTGTTCCGATTCACCACCCCTGGGTCATCACATGGCGCGATCCGCATTCCTATGATGGGCGGACGACACCGCGGGCCGCTGCGACCAGGCAGTCCGAACCGGTGCAGATGCGGCGCGATGGTGGTGGAGGGGTCGATGACTCAGGGGGCCGGTCAGGGACCCGAGGTGGTGCGGACGGCGACGTTGCGCGACTTCCGGGTACCGGGGTACGTCCACGAGACCGGTCCGTATGCGCAGAACACGCCTCATGGCGAGGGCGCCGGACCCGTCGGGGAGAACGCTCGGTACGCGTCGGGAGAGTCCTCCCCCTACACGTCCGGGAAGGCTCCTGCGGAGTTCCCGGAAGGGTTCTCCGAGGGGTACACGCCCACGCAGCGCGATCTGCCGGTCATCAACCGCGGCGACACGCGGCAGGTCGCCGTCGACCCGTCGGGCGCGCCCGTCCCGGCGCCGGGCGCCGGACCCGGCCCGCTGTACGTCGTCGGGGACGTGCACGGCTACCTCGACCAGCTCGTCGCCGCCCTCCAGGCCAAGGGCCTCGTCGACGCCGCCGGGAACTGGTCGGCCGGCACCTCGCGCCTGTGGTTCCTCGGCGACTTCACCGACCGCGGCCCGGACGGCATCGGCGTGATCGACCTCGTGATGCGGCTGTCCGCCGAGGCGGCCGCGGCCGGCGGCTACTGCAAGGCGCTCATGGGCAACCACGAGCTGCTGCTGCTCGGCGCCAAGCGGTTCGGCGACACCCCCGTCAGCTCCGGCGCGGGCACCGCCACCTTCCAGGCCGCCTGGCTGCTCAACGGCGGTCAGAAGACGGACATGGACCGCCTCCAGGACCACCATCTGCAGTGGATGGCCCGCCTCGACGCCATGGAGCTGGTCGACGGACACCTTCTGGTGCACTCCGACACCACCGCCTACCTCGACTACGGCGACTCCATCGAAGCGGTCAACGACACCGTCCGCGAAACCCTCACCCGCAACGACGCCGAGGACTGCTGGGACCTCTTCCGTAAGTTCACCCGGCGCTTCGCCTTCCGCGACGACGGCGCCGGGGCGGTCCACGAACTGCTCGACCTGTATGGCGGCACGCGCATCGTCCACGGCCACAGCCCTATTCCGTACCTTCTGGGCGAGGTGGGACCGGAGGACGGCGAGGCCGGAGCTGGTCCCGTGATCGAAGGACCGCACGTCTACGCCGACGGTCTGGCCATCGCGATGGACGGTGGAGTGACCATGGCCGGAAAGCTGCTGGTCCAACAACTTCCCCTGGATATCTGAGCGTTCACCGGGCAGGCGTCCGGCGGACAGACCGCTGCGGACAGGGGCCAATTTCTGGAAACCCCCTGTCACGGCGTGCCGTCACCGCTCTACCATCGGCTTATCCGTAGCAGGCTCCCCTCCGTTTCTGCCCAACGGCTCGTCAGCGTGCGAGCCACCAGCCCTACGGAGCATCGGGGGATGCAGATGAACAGCGTTCCGCAGCACCTGCTGAGCGAGGACCGCCAGGAATACGAGCGGATCCTCGATGAGGCGCTGCGCTCCGCACCACACCGCCCGGAACTCGCCGCTGTCGGCCAGCGGCTCAACCTCGAACAACTGCGCACCATGGCGCTCAACGCCACAGCCCTCATCACGACGGCCGCGTCGGACGAGTACGCGCACTACGTGAAGATCCGCAGCGAACTGCGCCGGCCGGTGCGGTCCGCTGTCGTGAGCGAGGAAACCGGCTCCACGGAGCCGGGCACGACCGTGCTGGGGCTCGCCGCCACCGTGGGGGAGGTCACCGAGACCGCCGGAGCAGGCGCGGTCGCCGTCGTCGCGGTGCTCGCCCCCGTCCTCGCCGGGACGGCAGCGGTGATCTTTCTGCTCGTGGGCTATGCCCTGAGGATGCTCGATCCTGAGCCGACCGTCGCCCGAACCCTCCTGACCACCGGATGGGTCTTCGGCGCGATCACGGCGGCCGCCATTCTGGTCGCCGCGGCCGGACTGCTGCTGACCGCCCTGCGCAACAGCTCGTCCTCCCTCCAGGCCGAAGCGGGCGACGAGCTGACCGGACAGGTCACCCGGGCCAAGGAGGCCTGGCGTGATGCCCTGCTGGAGCGCGGCATCATGCCGTTCCTCCGGGAAGCCCTCGCGGACCCGGGCTCGGCGGCACTGAGCCGCCCCGCACCGGCCCCCAGCCGTATTCCCCACCTCGGTTACGGCAGGCCGGGGTTCAGCAGCCCCGAGGACGGACCGGCGGCAGGCTCGCGCCCGAGCTTCTCCAGTCCGGACTTCACCAGCCCGGACTTCGGGGGACCTGAACACCAGCCCGAGTGACCCGGCCGGCCGACGGCCGGGTCAGAGGCAGGAAAGGGCCCGCGCGGGTGCGCGGGCCCGTACACCGTTGCCGGTGCGGCCCTTTCCGGCTGCCGCGGGCGCGTCCGTACGGCCATGGCAGGGCCCTGCCCGCGGCCCGCCGCGGGCACCGGTCCCTCCCGTTCACGGCTGCGGCGCGGGCGTTCCGGCCTCGGCGCCGGCGGTTCTCCACACCCGCCTCCGGGCGGCCTGGGGGCGTCCTGCAGGCGTCATGCGCTGTCTTCGGGTGCCTCAGATGATGCCCAGCCGCCGCGCCTCCTTCGTCCACGACGGGAACTCGGACAGCAGCCGGTCGTAGAGCTCCGGATCCGGTACGTCGCTGATGTCGTCGACCGCGAAGAAGCCCACGTTGTCGACGCGCCGGCCCGGCAGGGTGTCGAACCGCTCCAGAACGCCGTAGTTGGAGCGCCCCAGTCCGACGAACTGCCAGAAGACCGGCTCGTCCACCGCCTCCCGCAGCTCCTTCTCGATCTCCTTGTTGCGGTAGACGCCTCCGTCGGAGAAAAAGAGCACCAGGGTGGGATCGGCGGCCGGGTGCTCGCGGACGAACGTCCGGACCTCGGCGATCACCTTCTGCTCCTCGTTCTGGATGCCGACCGCCCGCATGTCCACCTGTCCCGGCAGCAGGCCCTTCTTCGGCTTCTTCCTTCTGAACAAGGTCAGTTCACCCACCCGGACATGGCGCTCCAGCCAATCCGGCAGATCGCCCAGGGCGAGGTCCGGCAGCCGGGCCGGGTTCGACGCGAAGGTCCACGCCTGCATCTCCCCGTCGTCGTCCAGTTGGGCCGCCACCGCGGCCATCCGTTCCACCACATCGGCCACGACGCCCTTGGAGTACAGGAACGACATCGACCCGGAGGCGTCCAGGACCAGGATGACGCGGGCCCTGACACCCACCGCCCCGTGCTTGCGCAGACTGACCGCCACCTGCTCCTTGCGCAGGGAGAGCCGCTTGCGCATGTCGACGGGCAGCCGCTCCTCGCCCTTGACGAGACGAGGAGCCGAGCCGAGAGCCGGGGCCGGGGGCGTCTGGGGCGCGGGAGGGAGGGGCACGGTCGGGGGTGCCGGTGCCGACGGGGGTGCCGGGGGGACGGGCGCGGTCGGGGGTGCGGGGACCGGCGGGGGTGCCGGTGCCGCTGCGGAGGCTCCGACGTCCGCGCTCCCCGCGGTGCCCGGCTCCTCGTCCACGCTGATCCCGAAGTCGGTGGCCAGGCCCGCGAGCCCGGAAGCGTACCCCTGGCCCACCGCGCGGAACTTCCACTGACCGCCCCGCAGATACAGCTCGCCTCCGATGAACGCCGTCTCCGTCGTCGCCTCCATCTCGAAGAACGCCAGTTCCTCCCCGGTTACGGCATCGAACAGCCTCAGTCTCAGACCCGACAGCTGGCCGAAGGTGCCCCCGTCGGCGGAGGCGCCCAGGACCACGCGCTGGATCTCCGGCTCCAGGGCACGCAGATCCACCTCGACGGTGTCCGTCGTCCCGTCCCCCTCCCGCCGCTTGCCCGAGTGGCGCACGGCGCCGGAGGCATGCCGGGGCTGGTTGTAGAAGACGAAGTCACCGTCGTCGCGCACCCGCCCGTCCGCCCGGAGCAGCAGGGCCGAGGCATCGGCGTCCGGCGCACCGGGGCCTCCTGACCAGCCGAGTACGACCCGCACCTCCTGCGCGGCGACGGGAAGGTTGGCACCCTTGCTCATCGATGTCGGTGTCATGCGCCCAGTCTCCCTGGAGAAGCCGTCGGTGGGTCCGGCCGATACGCCCGCGCGCGGGAAGAGCCGGCCGCGTCCGTCGCGGCCCGTACGAACGCGCGCAGCCGCTCGGTGGTGTTGCCCTCCATCCACACCAGTCCCCGTTCGATCGGCTGTGCGTCGTGAAGGGGTACGTAGGCGACGTCGGGCCTCGGGTAGTAGTGCCGCGAGTGCTCCCCGACCGGGAGGACGCCCCGCCCCATCGCGACCAGGGTCAGCATTTCGGAGAACGACCCGCCGGCCGGCCCCTTCGGAACGGTCCTGCCCGAGGGGGTGTGGTCCGGTGTGCGGTCCCGTTTGAACGCCGCCGAGGTCACCCGGGGGTACTGCACCACGGGATGGTCCGCGAGCACCTCGAGGGACAGCCGTTCCTCGCCGGCCAGCGGATGACCTGCCGCGACGGCCAGGACCCGTCTCTCCCGCAGCAGTGCGGGTCCGCAGGCCATGCCGTCGAAGGGGAACGAGGCCAGCAGCACGTCGACCGAACCGTCCAGCAGACTCGCCCGGGAGTTGGAGAGCTGAACCTCCCGCACGTCGACACGGCAGTCCGGGTGACGTTCACCGAACAGGGCGACCGCCTTGAGAAGCGTGGGCGCCGTCCACTCGCCGAGGAAGGCGACCCGCAGTTCTCCGGTGACGCCCCGGCCGGCGTCGGCCGCCCTTCGCAGCGCCCCTTCCATCCCGGCGACCAGGGGCGCCAGGTCGTCCGCCAGCTGCCGGCCGATCGCGGTGAGCCGGACGGAACGGCTGTTGCGTTCGAACAGCAAGGCTCCGACTCTGCGCTCCAGTGCCTTGATCACCTGGCTGACGCGCCCGGTCGTGATCAGCAGCCGCGCGGCGGTCCGGCCGAAGTGCAGTTCCTCGGCCAGCGTCAGAAAGATCTCGGTCTCCAGCCGCTCCAGCATGAAACCCCCGGCGTTAAATCTGACTCAACGGTCGTACAGCGATCATGCCTTGATGGCGTCCGTCTCGCGGCGGATCGTAGAAGGCGTCCACCCGGCCGCGGGAGAGCCGCCAAGGCCCCGGCCGGCCGAGCGGACAGCACCTCCGCGCCCGGTTCCGCCCACCGCCACGCCCGCCACGCCACCACTTCCACCGCACCCATCACGCACTTCCCGAACGGGGACCCACATGACTTCCTCGGACATCACCGTCTACCTGAACGGTCTCGACGGCCCGCTGCGCGACATCGGCGAGAGAACCAGGCACGTCATCGACTCGGCCCTTCCCGACGACTCCGGCGCGCTGTGGCACGGCCATCCCACCTGGAGCCTCGGGGACAAGCCGGGGCGGGCCCCGGTCTGCCTGCTCAAGGCTTCCACGTCCTACGTCACCTTCGGCCTCTGGCGCGGCCAGGACGTGGCCGATCCATCGGGCCGGCTGGTCGCCGGAGCCCGCCGGATGGCCTCCGTGAAGCTCGGCCGTGCCGACGAGATCGACCCCGCCCTGTTCAGCGCGTGGCTTCGCCACGCCATCGCCCTGGAGACGACATGACCGCCCTGCGCGTGAAGGCCTTCGACCACCTGGTCCTCAATGTCGAGGACGTCGAACGGTCCCTGGCCTTCTACACCGGACTTCTGGGCCTCGAACCCGTGCGCGTCGACGAATGGCGGCACGGCCGGGCCCCGTTCCCGTCGGTGAGGGTCACGGCCGAAACCATCATCGACCTGACCGCCCACAGCCGTGGGGGGTCCAACGTCGACCACATCTGCCTCACCGTGGAACCTCTGGACTGGGACCAGGTCATCGCGTCGGGATCCTTCACCGTGCTCGAGGGGCCCGTGAAACGCTTCGGCGCGCGCGGCAACGCCACCTCGGTCTACGTCCAGGACCCGGACGGCAACACCGTCGAACTGCGCTGGTACCCGCAGGACGTCACACCGTGACCGTGCCGAGGGCAGCGGTCCGGGTGTCCGCCCCGGACCGCGCCCCCGTGATCCGGCTCAGTCGGCCAGCGGCAGGTACACGCGGTTGCCCGCCTCGGCGAACTCCCGGGACTTCTGAAGCATGCCCTCGGAGATCTCCTCAGCTGAGGCGCCGTCGGCCACGTCACCGCCAAACCGCTCGTTGATGTTCTGGCTGATCTTCATCGAGCAGAACTTCGGCCCGCACATGGAGCAGAAGTGGGCCGTCTTGGCGGGCTCGGCCGGCAGCGTCTGGTCGTGGAACTCCCGCGCCGTGTCCGGGTCGAGAGCCAGGTTGAACTGGTCCTCCCACCGGAACTCGAAGCGGGCGTCGGAGAGCGCGTCATCCCATTCCTGCGCACCTGGGTGCCCCTTGGCGAGGTCGGCTGCGTGGGCGGCGATCTTGTAGGTGATGACGCCGGTCTTGACGTCGTCACGATCGGGCAGGCCCAAGTGCTCCTTGGGCGTGACGTAGCAGAGCATGGCCGTGCCCCACCAGGCGATCATCGCGGCACCGATGCCGGAAGTGATGTGGTCGTACGCCGGCGCGACGTCCGTCGTCAGCGGACCGAGGGTATAGAACGGAGCTTCATCACAGATCTCCTGCTGAAGGTCGATGTTCTCCTTGATCTTGTGCATCGGGACATGTCCCGGGCCTTCGATCATCGTCTGTACCTGAAAACGCTTCGCGACCCTGTTGAGTTCCCCGAGCGTCCTCAACTCGGCGAATTGCGCCGCGTCGTTGGCGTCCGCGATGGAACCCGGCCGCAGCCCGTCGCCGAGCGAGTAGGTGACGTCGTACGCGGCGAGGATCTCGCAGAGTTCCTCGAAGTTCTCGTACAGGAACGACTCCTTGTGGTGCGCGAGGCACCAGGCGGCCATGATCGAGCCGCCGCGCGAGACGATGCCGGTCTTGCGGTTCGCGGTGAGCGGCACGTACGCGAGGCGCACGCCCGCGTGAACCGTCATGTAGTCCACGCCCTGCTCGGCCTGCTCGACGACGGTGTCCTTGTAGATCTCCCAGGTCAGCTCCTCGGCACGGCCGTCGACCTTTTCCAGCGCCTGGTAGAGCGGCACGGTGCCGATGGGGACGGGAGAGTTGCGCAGCACCCATTCACGCGTGGTGTGGATGTTGCGTCCGGTGGACAGGTCCATGACCGTGTCGGCGCCCCATCGGGTCGCCCAGGTCATCTTGTCGACCTCCTCCTCGATGGAGGAAGTCACCGCGGAATTGCCGATGTTGGCGTTGACCTTCACCAGGAACCGCTTGCCGATGATCATCGGCTCGATCTCCGGATGGTTGACGTTCACGGGCAGCACCGCTCGGCCCGCGGCGATCTCCTCCCGTACCACCTCGGGGGCGACGTTCTCACGGACCGCCACGAACTCCATCTCGGGCGTGATCTCACCGCGTCGCGCGTAGGCGAGCTGGGTCACCGCCTGCCCGGCCCGCCCCCGGCGCGGCTGGCGCGGCCGGCCGGGGAAGACCGCGTCGAGATTGCGCAGCCCTCCGCGCGGGGACGTGTGCTTGATCCCGTCGTCCTCGGGACGGACGGGACGGCCCGCGTATTCCTCGGTGTCTCCGCGGGCGATGATCCAGCTCTCCCGCAGCGGCGTCAGCCCCCTGCGCACATCGGTGTCGACGGACGGATCGGTGTACGGGCCAGAAGTGTCGTACAGCGTCACGGACTGCCCGTTGGTGAGGTGCACCTGGCGAACCGGCACCCGCAGATCGGGGCGGGTACCCCCGACGTATGCCTTGTGCCAGCCGATGGACTGCCCGTCCTGGCCGTTCGGGGACGGCGGGGAAACCCCGTCCGTCCGACTGGAGACAGGCGTGCGTACATCCTTGTCGGTCATGAGACCTACTCCCTACGCCGGCATTACCCGGTAACAGGTTCAGCGGTCGACGCAGCGGCTTCCGTCGCCGATGTTTCATGTGAAACATCGCGAAGACGGAGGTCAGCGCCCTCTCAGCCCGGTGCTCCGAGCTCCCGCGTGTGCAAAGGTGCCCCCACGCTAGCGTCATGTTTGGCGCGGTGAACAGAGGGCCCTTGACGTTCTTGCGATGATCGGGCGGTGACGACGACCCGGCAGCACCCGCTCCCCCCGCCCGAGCCACCGCGCCGTCCCGGCTCCGACGACGGCCGTGGGCATGGCTCCGCTGTCGGTCACGAGCAAGAGCACGGCCACGGCCATGGACCGGGCGGTGATCATCACGGTTCGGGCGACGGTCACGGGCCGGGTCCCCGCCGCGGGCACAACGAGCCCGTGGGCACCGGACACGGGCATTCCCACAGCCACGGTCCCGCCGCGCCGGTCTCCAAGCAGCTGCGCAAGGTCATCGCCGCGGTACTGATCCCCTTCGCGGCCGCGGTCGTGGTGGGTCTCGTGGTGCTGTGGCCCGGCGGCGCGCCGTCCCACGAGCGCACCGGTGTCGGGTTCGACCGGCAGACCCAGCAGGCGACGGTCACGAAGATCGACCAGGTGGACTGCAAGTCCGTGAACGCCTCCTCGGGAACCGCGACGGGCGGCACCTCCTCCGCCGGGGATCCCTCCGCTCAGTCCGGGGCGGGGGGAGAGTGCAAGAAGGCGACCGTCCGCATCGACACCGGTAAGGACAAGGGCCGCACGTTCACCGAGATCGTTCAGCCCGATCAGTCACGGCAGTTGCACCAGAGCGAGAAGGTCGTCGTCGCGTACGAACCCTCCGCCCCCAAGGACCTCCAGTACTCGGTCACGGACGCGAACCGGAAGCTGCCCCTGACACTGCTCGCCGTGATCTTCGCGGTGGTCGTCGTGGTGATCGGCCGGATGCGCGGCATCATGGCCCTGGTCGCCCTGGCCATCAGCTTCGTGATCCTGAACTTCTTCATCCTGCCCGCGATCCTGCAGGGCTCGAACCCGCTGCTCGTGGCCGTCGTCGGGTCCAGCGCGATCATGCTGATCGCGCTCTACATGTGTCATGGTCTGTCGGCCCGGACGTCCGTGGCGGTGGTCGGCACCCTGCTCTCCCTGGTGCTGATCGGGCTCCTCGGCTCGGTCTTCATCGACTGGGCCGTACTGACCGGCAACACCGACGACAGCACCGGCCTGATCCACGGTCTGTACCCGTCCATCGACATGAGCGGCCTGCTGCTGGCCGGCGTCATCATCGGTTCGCTCGGTGTCCTGGACGATGTGACGGTGACGCAGACGTCCGCGATCTGGGAACTGCACGAGGCGAACCCGACGATGGGCTGGCGCGGCCTGTACCGCGCGGGCATCCGTATCGGCCGCGACCACATCGCGTCGGTCGTCAACACGCTCGTCCTGGCCTACGCGGGCGCGGCGCTGCCGTTGCTGCTGCTCTTCTCGATCGCCCAGAGCAGCGTGGGCACCGTCGCCAACAGCGAACTGGTCGCCGAGGAGATCGTGCGCACGCTGGTCGGATCGATCGGTCTGGTCGCCGCGGTGCCCGTGACGACCGCGCTGGCCGCGCTGGTGGTCGCCGCGGACCGCGAAGGCGGCACGCCCGTCCCCGCACAGCCCGCGGCTGACAGGACGCCGGCACGGAGCGGGAAGGGACGCCGCCGCAAGCACTGAGCCGTCCCGCGACAGCGCGGAAACCATCCTGCACAGGCGTCCCTTGTGAGGAAGCGTTACGCCGCTCCGCGGGCCGCCGACGCTCAGCCCGCGCTCTGCTCCTCCGTGAGGATGCGGTCGAGCACCGCGTCGAGGGACGTGTCGAAACCCTCGAGGGAGCGTTCCTGCCCGAGTGGCACAAGCCTGTCCGTCCGGTCGAGAAACGCGACGAGCGGCGCGGCCCCGGACCGGAACAGCGCGTGATCGCCGCCGACCTGAAGCCGGATCAGCACCTCGCCGAACGCCTCCGGGTCGGACGGAGCGATGTGCACATCGCCGTCACCACAGGGCCTGCCCACCCCGTCGACGAGCAGTTCCCGCCCGAACGCCCAGGTCACGGGCGCGTCGCCGGGCAAGTGGAAGGTCAACCGCACGGCGTACGGATCACAGGTCTCGTATCGCAGCTCGACAGGAATGCGGAAGGACAGCTCCTCGGACACGAGGAAGCTCATCATGACCTCTGCCTGCACCGACTCACGCATCGCCTACCCCGTCGTTTACCGTCGACTGGCCAGGATTCGTCCCACCTGACACTGCTGAAATATTGCTCAACGTGCATGCCGCATTACAAGGAGTGAGTTTTCAGATACTGATAGAGATGGCGAGTGTTCCTAGCAGCCGGCCGACCTCGTTCTGCAGCTGCCGTGCCACGGGCATCAGCCGGTCGCCCTGATGGGACGGGAGGGAGAAGGCCACCACCGCGGCCGAACTGCCCACGGTGACCGGGATCGCGGCGCAGACCGTGCCCAGCGCGTACTCCTGCCGCTCGATCACCGGTTCCATCCGGCCCGTCCGTTCCAGACGCCGCAGCAGCCGGTCCTCGTCACGCACCGTGTACGGGGTGAGCGCCCGCACGGGGTAGCGGTCGAGGTGGTCACGCCGGGACTTGTCGTCCAGCTGGGCCAGCAGGCACTGGCCGACCGCGTGGGCGTGCCCGGTCTCGCGGAAGTCGGCCCACTCCTCGACCGCCGGGTTCGCCGAGGTGTCGGCGACACACATGACCTCGATCTCACCATCGCGGTAGACCGCGTAGTACACGGGTGCGCCGATCGCGTCGCGCCAGTGCGCGAGGGTGTCCCTCACTGTGCTGCGACGTTTCTGCCGGGCTCCGCTGCTGCTCAGCCGCTCGGCGGCCTCGCCCAGGAAGAACAGCCCTCTGTCACGGCGCAGATAGCCCTCGTGGACCAGGGTGCGCAGCAGGTGGTAGGCGGTCGGCAACGCCAGCCCCGCCTCCCGGGCGAGCTGCTTGGCGGGGGCGCCCTGCTCACGCGAGGCGACGGCCTCCAGCAGACGCATCGCGCGCTGGACCGAGCCGATCAACGTGGTGGTGTGGGAGTCCAGGGGAGCGGCTTCCGGTTCAGCGGAAAGGGCGCGGGCCTGCCGCGCCGTCCCCGTGGCCGGTCGGAGTGGACCGCCAGTCGCCGCCGGCCCGGTGCGCCCTTCCACCGGCGCGGTGCGCCGGGCGGGTTCCTCCGCTGTCGGGTTCCGGGGCTGCGCCGACCCTCTGGGCGAAGCCGACGGGCTGTGCGAGAGGGACGGCTCCCCCGGCGAGGTACGCGGCTGGGCCGGCGGAACGCGTGCCGCCGCGGGCGTACCCGGTCGCCGGAAGGGTGGAGCGACGGATGGTGCGGGTGCGGTGTCAACCGTGGCCAAGGGGCACTCCGAAGAGCGAGGAGGACCGCCCGTGCGGGGAGTCACGGGAGGGCTGTGCGCTGCCCGCGGGGTCGGCCCCGCGTCGAGTTCCGGACTCTAACGGGCCGTCACCGCTCATACGCGGCCTCACCGGAAACTTCCCCCTGCCGAGGGAACCTTGGGTTCCCTTTCCCCTTTCGCCGTTACCTGTCGCTCGCCCTCCGGCGCCTCACCAGTCGCTGCGCGAGGAGGAACCCGACATGAACTTCCGCACGATGAAGATGAGCCCGCCGACCAGCGCGACGAAGACGAGCAGCTTGAAGAGCAGGCCGATGACGAACCCGACGACGCTCGCTATCAGGCCGCCGAACACCACGAGGGCGATGACCGGCACCGCGACCCACTTCACCCACCACGGCATACCGCTGAAGATCTCCTGCATCGCCCTGTCCTTACCTCTCCTCGCCCGTGGCCCCGACACCGGGACACTGATTCCGGGTTCTCTGATGTCTCGCACCCGATGCTAGGCCGGGGAGGGGGCCGTACGGTGACCTCGCATCCCTTGTCCTCCCCTGACCGTCCCCCTAGGGAACCCTGAGACGCGGGGTCAGCTCTCGGGCGGAGAGAACACCACCAGGACCCGCAGATCCTCGGTGATGTGGTGGAACTTGTGGGCGACCCCGGCGGGAACGTAGACGACGCTGCCCCGGGCCACCTGAGTGGTCTCCAGGCCGACGGTGATCGACGCCCGCCCGCTGACGATGAAGTACACCTCGTCCTGGGCATGCGGTTTCTGCGGATCGAGGGCGCCCGCGTCGAGCGCGTACAGCCCGACCGACATGTTCCGTTCACGCAGAAACTGCAGGTAGGCACCGTCGTTGGCGGCGCGTTCCGCCTCCAGTTCATCCAGCCGGAATGCCTTCATCGCCCTCGTCCGCTCTTGTGCGTCGCAGGCTGTTTCCACAGCCTCTTCTGGCCAGTCGATCTCTCTGCCACGATCAGACACATGAAGAATTTCGTAGTCAAGACGCTCGCCAACGCGGGGGCCCTGGCCGTCGCCGTCTGGCTGCTCGACAAGATCACCCTGACGGGCGACAGCACGGGCAAGAAGATAGGCACGCTCCTCATCGTCGCACTGGTCTTCGGACTGGTGAACTTCCTGGTCAAGCCGGTCGTGAAGGTGCTGACCTTTCCCCTCTTCATCCTCACCCTCGGCCTGATCACCCTTGTGGTGAACGCCTTGATGCTGCTGCTCACCTCGTGGGTCGCCGACAAGATCGACCTGAGCTTCCACGTGGAGGGCTTCTGGACCGCCGTCCTGGGCGGCCTGATCATCTCCGTCGTCTCCTGGGCGCTCAACGTCGTGCTGCCCGACGGCGACTGAAAAGACTGAGAGAGCCTCATGACCTACCGCGTCTGCTTCGTCTGCACCGGCAACATCTGCCGCTCGCCGATGGCCGAGGCCGTCTTCCGTGCCCACGTGGAGCGAGCCGGACTGGACGAGCTCGTCGAGGTCGACAGCGCGGGCACGGGCGGCTGGCACGAGGGCGACGGAGCCGACGAGCGCACCGTCGCCGTGCTGGAGGCGGGCGGCTACGAGAGCGACCACGCGGCCCGGCAGTTCCAAGCTTCGTGGTTCTCCCGTCTCGATCTCGTCATCGCCCTCGACACAGGCCATCTCAAGGCCCTGCGACGTCTCGCGAACAGTGCCGAGGACGCCGGGAAGGTCCGGCTGCTGCGCTCGTACGACCCCACCGCGGGCGACGACCTGGACGTCCCTGATCCGTACTACGGACACATGGGCGGCTTCGAGGAATGTCTTGAGATGGTGGAGGCGGCGAGCCCCGGGCTGCTCGCCGCGGTACGAGAGCAAATGGAGGGACGAGCGGCATGACGTCAGAGGATTTCGTCACGGCGAACGACGAGGGCACCGGCCCCGCGGGAGAGCGCCCGGGCACGGGGGCGGAGGTGCTGGGCGACGGCACACGGGCGGTACGCGCCGGGCTGCCCGAGCCCGTCAAGTACGAGCCGACCCTTCCCGGCCCGGTCTTCGCCGCGCACTTCCATCTGCCGGGTGAGCCCACCGGTCCTTACACCTACGGCCGCGACGAGAACCCGACCTGGACGCTTCTGGAGCGCGCCATCGGCGAGCTGGAGGCACCCGGGCAGGAGTCCGCCGAAACGCTCTCCTTCCCCTCCGGCATGGCCGCCATCTCCGCGGTGCTCTTCTCGCAGCTGCGGGCCGGCGACGTCGTCGTCCTGCCCGACGACGGCTACCAGGTGCTGCCGCTGGTGCGCGAGCAACTGACCGCGTTCGGCGTCGAGGTGCGCACCGCCCCCACCGCCGGCGATGCCCAGCTCGAGGTCCTGGACGGCGCGAAGCTGCTGTGGATCGAGACGCCGTCCAACCCGGGTCTCGACGTCTGCGACCTGCGACGCCTCGTCGCCGCCGCGCACGCGCAGGGCACGCTCGTCGCCGTGGACAACACTCTGGCCACCCCGCTCGGACAGCGCCCGCTGGAGCTGGGCGCCGACTTCTCCGTGGCCAGCGGCACCAAGATGCTCACCGGGCACGGCGACATCCTCCTCGGGTACGTCACCGGCAGGGACGCCGGTCTGATGGCTCCCGTACGACGCTGGCGCAAGGTCGTCGGAGCCATCCCCGGGCCCATGGAGGCATGGCTGGCCCACCGCTCGCTCGCCACGCTCCAGCTGAGGGCCGACCGGCAGACCGCCACCGCGAGGACGATCGCCGAAGTCCTGCGGGACCGTCCGGAGGTGACGGGGCTGCGCTACCCGGGACTGCCCGACGACCCCTCGTACAAGATCGCCTCGCAGCAGATGCGTCGCTTCGGATGCGTGGTCTCCTTCACGCTGCCCTCGCGCGAGCGTGCGGAGCGCTTCCTGGACGCGCTGCGCCTGGTGGACGACGCCACCAGCTTCGGCGGGGTGCGGTCCACGGCCGAGCGGCGCGGCCGGTGGGGCGGCGACGCCGTCCCGGAGGGCTTCATCCGCTTCTCCGCCGGCGCCGAGGATCCCGAGGACCTGGTGGCGGACATCCTGCGGGCCCTCGACGCGTCCGCGGAGTAGGGCGTCCGTCGCGGCGGGATCGGTACCCCACTACGTACAACGGACGGTCCGAGCCTCCCCCCTCGCGGCTCGGACCGTCCCGGTTCTGCGCGCGAAGAACCGCGCGAACAAGGCTAGTTGACTCTGTGTCAGTGTCCAATCACAGTAGCGACAGAGACCTATCGACTTATTTATAGTTGGGCTCGCGCGGGGTGCTGAAAGGGAGGGGCACGCACCATGGACCTGGCCTTGTTGCGCACGTTCGTGACCGTGCACCGGGCCGGTTCCTTCACTCGTGCCGCCGCACTGCTCGGCCTGTCCCAGCCGGCCGTCACATCGCAGATCCGCACGCTGGAGCGCCAGTTGGGGCGGCCCCTGTTCCTGCGCCAGGCACGTGGGGTGACGCCCACGACCATCGGCGACGAACTCGCCCACAAGGCAGCGCCGCATCTCGATGCCCTCGTGGAGATCACCGAGACCGGCCTCGACGAGGACTCGTCCCTTCGCACGCTGCATCTCGCCGGACCCCCCGAGTTCACCGCGGAACGCGCGCTGCCCGCTCTCACCGAACTGACCGGTGACGACGGCCAGGGCTTCGCCCTGCGCGTCTCCTTCGGCAATGCGGAGGAGACGATGGAGGGGCTCGCCGCCGGACATCACGATCTGGCCATGACGACGGCCCAGCCACGGGGTGCGCTTCTCACCGCGACTCCGCTCTGCGACGAAGAGCATGTCCTGGTCGCCGCTCCGCGCTGGGCCGCCGAGATCGGTCCGGGCAAACTCCGCCGTAAGGGCGCCCACGCTCTCGAGGACTTCCCCGTCGTCGAGGTCCACGAGTCGCTGCCGCTCGTCGCCCGCTACTGGGCCTCGGTCTTCGACTGCCGCCCCGCCGCCTCCGGCACGGTGATCGTCCCGGATCTACGGGCGGTCCTCGCCTGCGCCTCCGCCGGTGCGGGGCTCGCCGTCCTGCCCAAATATCTTTGCTCCGACGCCATCGAGCGCGGAGACGTCGTGGCGCTCCTCGACCCCGCGGTGCCCCCGCTGCGTACGTACTTCCTGGTCGTACGGACCGGAACTCTGGCGATGCCGCACATCGCCAGAGCGCACGAGTGGCTGCTGCGGGCGGCCTCCGACTGGAGCTGAGGCGGGCACGGACGGGAGCCGGGACCCACGTCAGATCCGCCTGCTGCCGAGGACCACGGCACAGCGGATCGAACGACGGCCGTCACCCCGGTTCCCCGGCGTCCAGGACATTCTTCGGTGCTTTCACGCGGAATCGCGGCCGCACGATGTTTCACGTGGAACCAGCCGGGCCACATTTCTCCCATGACCGTCCGACCCGTGGTCAAGCGCACCGCACGTGCCGTCCTGCTCGACGGTGACGACCTGATCTTGATCAAGCGCACCAAGCCCGGCGTCGATCCCTACTGGCTCACACCAGGTGGCGGGGTCGAACCGGAGGACACGACTGTCGTCGAGGCACTCCATCGTGAGGTGCACGAGGAACTCGGCGCCAAGATCGTCGATGTGGTGCCCTGTTTCGTCGACACAGTCGAGCACATCGGCGACGACGGTGGTGCGACCGGTGTGAAGGTCCAGCATTTCTTCGTCTGCCGACTGGAGTCCATGGACCCGTCGCTGCGGCACGGTCCCGAGGTGGACGAGCCCTGCGGCGAGTACGAGATCGTCCGCGTCCCGTTCACCCGGGTTGGAATCGCCTCCGTCCACCTCGTACCACTGTCGCTGAGGCACTATCTCGACGGAAACATCGAGGGCGTACGCGCCATGCACGCACCCGACCTGAGCTGACCCGGGAGGCACCGGCGCGGGCCGGCCGCCCACGGTTACCCGGTACGGCAGACCAGTTGATAGGCGGCACCCAGGTCCCGTCCCACGTAGGAATGCGTGGCGAGACCGCGCAGATGCCGGTTCGCGTTGACCGCGACGGACACCGGTACGACGCCGAAGAGATCCTTGTCCGAGCCTGAGTCGCCATACGCGACGCAGTCGGCTCGGCTCACCCCGAACTCCGCACAGAGCAGGTCTGCGATCTGTACCTTTGCCGCGGCACTGAGAACTCCCGTCGGGTCCAACGGCTCCACGAACGGCACGGCCGGAAAACGCGAGCCGTGAGCCGCGTGCGCTCCCCACGACAGCAGGCGCTCCACAAAGAAGGAGGGCGACAGCGAGACGACGGCGCAGTAGTCGCCGTTCCGCCGGATCTCCCTCCAGACGTCCTCGATCCCTGACATCCATGGCGCACCGTCGAAAGCCGCCGTCACATGCGCCTCGGTGAGATCCGTCCACAGAGCATGCACCTGCGCCGCATACTCCGGAGGACCTATGCGGCCCTCGGAGATGGCCGTTTCGAGCACGATGGTCTCGGCTTCCAGGCCGAGTTGCCGGGAGATCTCCAACGGCGCGGTGCTGCCGTGGAGCAGCGTCCCGTCGAGGTCGAAGAGATGAAGTCTCGCCATGTCGGTCGAGGCTACTGGGACAACCGGCCTTCAGGGGCGGGGGTTTCACGTGAAACCCCCGGTCACGCACCGCTGTGATGCGGAACATGGCCAAAAGACGGTAGGAGTGCCGGGAAAGCGGTGGACGGCAGAGCCCCGCCTCGGACAGCCTGACCTGCGTGTCGACTCATTCCCTCACCGCTCTGCCCATTCGCCGTCTGACGCCCCGCGACCTCGTCGCCTGCGCCGACCTGTCCGAGGACCGGGGCTGGCCCCGTGAGGAGCACAAGTGGGGTCTGCTGCTCGCCGGAGGGACCGGTTACGGCATCGACGACCCTGCCGGCGGTCTCGTCACCGCGTGCGTGGTGACGGACTACGGACCGCGCGAGCGTCCAGAACTGGCCGCGATCGGCATGGTCCTGGTCGCCGAGCGATACGCGCGCCAGGGTGTCGGCCGACGTCTGATGCGGCACGTCGTCGACGAGATGGGTACGACCCCGCTGGCCTTGCACGCCACCGAGTACGGGCGCCCGCTCTACGAGGAGCTGGGGTTCAAGGTCACCGGCCGGGCTGAGATGGTCTCTGGAGTCTTCACGCCCGACGGCTCCGAGTCCGAGGTCTTCACCCGCCCGGCCACGGCGGAGGATCTCGCCCCCGTCCTGCGGCTGGACGAGGAGGTCTTCGGCAGCGACCGCACCCACATGATCACGCGGCTGCCCGCCTTCGCCGACCAGCTGCGCGTGGCCGAGGAGAACGGCCGGATCGTCGGCTATGCGGCTGCCTGGCCCAACATGACCACCCACGTCGTGGGCCCCCTGATCGCCCGGGACACGAAGACCGCGAAGGCGCTCGTCTCCTCGCTCGCCGCCCACACCGACCGTCCTCTGCGCACCGACATCGACACGCGGCACGAGGACCTGCTGAGCTGGCTGAAGGAACGGGGGCTGGCCTCCGTCGGCTTCAACGCGGTCATGACGCACAAGATCCCGGAACTGCCCGGTGACTGGACCCGCCGCTTCGCGCCGCTGACCGTGGCCGCCGGCTAGAGATCCGAAAGGTGCCGGAACCTTAGGCGAGAGATCCGAGGGTTCAGGAAACACCGAGTGCCGGTCCCCCCGTACATAGGGGGACCGGCACATCCGGAGGGCCGTCCGGCGGACGCTTGCCTCGGCCGGTGGGGTCAGACGAGGGATTCGACAGCGGCGACGGCGAAGCCGTGGTCCTGGTCGGGCATACCGCCGCCGACCCCGATCGCGCCGATCAGACGGCCGTCTCGGCGGACCGGAACGCCGCCCGCGATGAACAGCAGGGGACGGTCCAGCGCGGTGGGCAGGGTGTGGAAGAGACCGCCGGGCTGCACCGCGTCGACGAGATCGGCGGTGGCCGAGTCGAGCTGGAGTGCCGTGTAGGCCTTGCGTGTGCTGGTCTCTCCCGAGATCAGCACGGCCTGGTCGTCGCGCCGGAAGGCGAGCAGGTGGCCGCCCGCGTCGAGAACGGTGGCGCTGATCCGGACACCGGCGGCTTCGGCGGCGCGTCGGGCCGCGGCCACGAGGACCTCAGCGTCCTCGATGGTCAGGGGGGCGACGGCGGTGGTGGTGGTGCTCATCAGGGTCTCTCCTTGTGGGGGGTTCTGTGTCGAGTCGGGTGCGTGCTGGATCGAGTCGCCGCGGGAACAGCCCTGGTCCCGCGACGGCCCGGTCGGTCAGTGATGGACGGCGGTCCGCGGTTCGGCGGGGACGCCTCCGGCGACCACGACGCCGGGGCGGGACGTGCGGCGTTCCAGAGCGGCCGAGAGGACGGCCAGGACGAGCGCGCCAGCGGCGAGAACCGCGCCGACCCAGTTGGGGGCGGTGTAGCCGAGGCCCGCGGCGATGACGACGCCGCCGAGCCAGGCCGCGAGGGCATTGCCGAGGTTGAAGGCGCCGATGTTCACGGCCGAGGCCAGAGTGGGGGCGCCGTGCGCCTGGTCGAGAACGCGCTTCTGGAGAGGGGGCACGGTCGCGAAGCCCAGAGCGCCGATGAGAGCGATCGTGACGGCCGCCAGGATCTTGTTGTGCGCGGTGACGGTGAAGAGGGCGAGCACGATCGCGAGGCCGCCCAGAGAGGTGTACAGCATCGGCATCAGCGCGCGGTCGGCGAGCCTGCCGCCGATCAGGTTCCCGCCGACCATGCCGAGGCCGAAGAGGACCAGCAGCCAGGTGACCGATCCGTCGGCGAAGCCGGCGACGTGCGTCATCATCGGCGCGATGTAGGTGACGGCCGCGAAGACGCCGCCGAATCCGAGCACGGTCATCGCCATCGCCAGCAGGACCTGGACGTTCTTGAAGGCGGCCAGCTCATGGCGCAGACGCACGCCCTCGGGCTTCGGCATCTCCGGGACCAGCTTGGCGATGCCCAGCAGTCCGATGACGCCGAGCGCGGCGACTCCCGCGAAGGTGACGCGCCAGCCGGCGGACTGCCCGATCAGCGTGCCCAGGGGGACGCCGACGACATTGGCGATCGTGAGCCCGCTGAACATCATCGCGATGGCGCCGGCCTTCTTCTCGGGTGCGACCAGTTCGGCGGCGGCCACCGACCCGATGCCGAAGAAGGCACCGTGCGCGAGGGAGGCGACCACCCGGCCCGCGAACATCAGCCAGAAGGCCGGGGCCGCGGCGGAGATCAGATTGCCGAGGACGAACAGCCCCATGAGCACCATGAGCATCCGCTTGCGGGACACCTTCGTGCCGAGCGCGGTCATGATCGGCGCGCCGATGACCACCCCCAGGGCATAGCCGGTCACCAGCAGTCCGGCCGTCGGGATGGAGACCCCGAAGTCTCTGGCGACCTCGGGCAGGACGCCCATGATCACGAACTCGGTCGTTCCGATTCCGAAGGCCCCGATCGCGAGGGCCAGAAGCGCGAGAGGCATGGTGGGTACACCTTCCAGAAGATTGCATGAGCGCTTTGCCTGCGTTCACAATAGTTGCAGACGCGGGCTATGTGCAACAGCGGACTATTGCGCCTGTGCTCTATCCTGGTTTCAGCCGCTCCGGGACGGAGGAAACGCCATGACAGCCACGGACCCCGCGCTCACCGCCCTCTCTCAGGGATGGTGCGCACTCTCCCTGCTGCACGGGAGGATCGAGGCCCACATCGAGCGAGCTCTGCAGGCCGGGCACGGTCTCAGCGTGCGCGAGTACTCCCTGCTCGACGTGCTCAGCCGACAGCACGACGGCGTGGGCGGCCATCTCCAGATGAAGCAGGTCGCGGACGCGGTCGTACTCAGCCAGAGCGCCACCACACGGCTGGTCACCCGCCTCGAGGACCGCGGGCTGCTCGCCCGCTACCTCTGCCCGACCGACCGGCGCGGCATCTACACGAATGTCAGCGACGCGGGACTGAAGCTCCTCGCCGAGGCGCGGCCCACCAATGACGCCGCCCTGCGCGAGGCCCTCGACGACGCGGCCGGGAACCCCGGCCTGGCCCCCCTGGTCCGGGTCGTGGAGTCGGCGAGCGCGCCCGCGCACCCCGTGCCTTCCATGGGTGTGCCCTCGTAGGCTGCGCTCATGGCAGATCTTGAGATACGAGCCGCGGACGCCGATGACGTGCCCGCGATCGTCGCGATGCTGGCCGACGACCCGCTGGGTGCCCGACGGGAATCCCCCGACGACCTGAGCCCGTACCTGGACGCCCTGGAGCGTCTGCGCCGGGACCCGAACCAACACCTGGTCGTCGCCGTCCGCGACGGCCGTGTCGTCGGCACCCTGCAGCTCACCGTGATTCCCGGGCTGTCCCGCAGAGGGGCCACGCGCTCGGTCATCGAGGCCGTACGCATCCACGCCGACGAGCGCGGCGGCGGTCTGGGGACGGAGCTCATCGAGTGGGCGGTCGCGGAATCCCGCCGCCAGGACTGCCGATTGGTCCAGCTGACATCCGACGCCTCCCGTACCGACGCCCACCGCTTCTACGAGCGGCTCGGCTTCGAGGCTTCACACGTCGGCTTCAAGCTCCCGCTCTGAGACACGGCCGACGACCGCCCGCCGGCCACGTTGTTGACGGCTGCTCCTCACCGCTGCGAGGCGGTCTGTTTCACGTGAAACAGACCGCCTCGCAGCGGTGACACCTACTGAATTCCTCGCCAGCCTTCCGGGTCCACTCCACCGGGCACCGGAGCGTCCTCGTCGTACGGCTGCCGCGTGAACACGAACGAGCCGAGGTCCAGATGGCTCACTGAGCCGTCGGGCCGTCGTACGGGCCGCAGAAGCTCGCCCGCGTAGTAGCCGTCGAGTCCTGTCCACGTCCCGTCGCCGTTCGCCCGGAAGCGGGCACCCCGGCCGACACCCGAGAGCGGGCCCAGCACCAGCCCTCCGTCGGCAGGCAGCCGCAGTCCGAATGCCTGAGTCCCCCAGTACCACTGACCCGCCAACTCCAAGGCACTCTGGTCCACTTCGGTCATCGGGTACCAGGGTTCGGGGATTCGCGGCTCCGCCTCGGCGACGATCCGCACCAGATCGGCGGCCACGGTGAACACGGGTGGCCCCGAGGTGCAGTTGGCCAGTACCACCGCCGCCACGTCGTCCTCGACGCCGATCACCAGCCCGGCGAGGAAACCCGGCAGGGAACCGGAATGCCCGACGAGGGTCCGGCCGTCACGGTGCAGGATCTGCAGGGCAAGCCCGTACGACGATCCCGCCGCCAGCTCCGCGGTCTCGGGCGGAGCGGCAGGCGCGCGCATCTCCCTGACGGACTCCGCGCTCAGCACCCGATCGTCACCATGGGCGAGAAAGACGGCGAAGCGGGCCAAGTCCCCTGTGGTGGACCACAATTGTCCGGCCGGAGCCATCCGCCCGAGATCCTCGGCCGGTTCGGGCATCATGGCGTCCGCCCAGGGGTGGACCGCCCATCCCCCCGCGTGCGGCGCCTGCGGGCGAGCGCTCGTACGGTGCAGGCCGAGCGGTTCGAGAATCTCGCGGCGCAGCACTTCTTCCCAGGGTGCGCCGCGCAGTTCCTCGACCAGCGCCCCGAGCAGCGTGTAGCCGGGGTTCGAGTAGTGGTGCCGACGTCCGACCGGATGCCGGAAGGGCTGCCGGCCCAGCACGTCGGCCAGTTCGGGACGCAGGGAGCCGGAGGTGCGCTCCCACCACGGCGCGGGCGACTCTGCGGCCAACCCTCCGGTGTGGGCGAGCAGTTGGGAGATGGTGACCTCCCCCGCACCGGTGCCCGGCACATGCTTCTCCAGCGGGTCACCGAGGTCCAGGACACCCTCGTCGCGCAGCCGCAGCACCAGAACGGCGGTGAAGGTCTTGGTGATGGAGCCGATCCGGTACTGCACGTTCTCGTCCGGGCCATGACCGGCCACCGAGGTCCGCGCCCCGTGCCATACCGCCTTCCCGCCCCGGACCACGGAAGCGACGAGTGACGGAGCCCGTCCCTCGCTCTGCGCGACGGCAATGCGGTGCAGCAGGGCCCGGCGCGTACCGGGGAGCAGATCATCGTGGGATGTCGTCATGACACCAGTCCACCCGCCGCAGCGCCGAACGTCGAGCGGATTGAACCGAAGCTGCCCCGCGGGGCGTGTAGAGTCTCGCCGCTCGTGACATGTCGATCTTGCGTGACCTGGGCGTTCTTGGCCGTCTCACGGCCTTGTCGCCCATGATCAGTCTCAAATCCGTGGCATTTCCTCGCGAGGGCGAGGTCGAGATCAGGCGGCTTGCCCGAGTCGGCCGAGTACACCACGCTGAGCCCCAAGCACGAGGACTACCGGCGAGCCAGATCGCGCATCGATGAGTTTCCCGCGCCGCGCTGGTCTATACGCCGGACACCCACGGACGGAAGGCTGGGCCATGCGGAAACTGATCTACGGCATGAACCTGACCCTGGACGGCTACATCGCCACGGCCGGCGACGACATCGGCTGGAGCGGACTGCCGAGCGACGAGCTGTTCCAGTGGTGGCTCGACCACGAGCAGGCGAGCGGCCTGTCGCTGTACGGGCGCAAGCTGTGGGAGACGATGAGCTCCTACTGGCCGACCGGCGACCAGCAGCCCAACGCAACCCCGGCGCAGATCGAGTTCGCGCGGAACTGGCGGGACACGCCGAAGGTGGTGTTCTCCTCGACGATCGACAAGGTCGACTGGAACACCCGCCTGTTCACCGGCGACGCGATCGCCGAGATCACCCGGCTCAAGGCCGAGGGCGGCGGCCCAATGAACATCGGCGGCGCAACGCTCGCCGGGGCGGCCATGCGCGCCGGGCTGATCGACGAGTACGTGATCGCCGCCCATCCGGTCCTGGTGGGCGGCGGCACGCCGTTCTTCACCGCGCTGGACAGCTGGGTGAACCTGAACCTGGTGGAGACGCGGACGTCTCCCGGCGGCGTGGTCCTGACCAGGTACGAGACGAAGCGCTGAGCAGCAGCACCCACGCGCTGGTCTCACGGTGATGTCGTATACGGCATCGGTACGACACGGCCCGTGAGATTACGACATCAGCCGCGAGACCCTACAGGGCGCCCGATCAGGTCTGTGCCATGTCCACGAAGCGCGAGTAGTGACCCTGGAAGGCCACCGTGATCGTCGCCGTCGGGCCGTTACGGTGCTTGCCGACGATGATGTCGGCCTCGCCGGCGCGGGGGGACTCCTTCTCGTACGCGTCCTCGCGGTGGAGCAGGATGACCATGTCCGCGTCCTGCTCGATCGACCCGGACTCACGCAGGTCGGAGACCATGGGCTTCTTGTCCGTACGCTGCTCGGGTCCACGGTTGAGCTGCGACAGCGCGATGACCGGGAGTTCCAGCTCCTTGGCCAGCAGCTTCAGGTTTCGCGACATGTCGGAGACCTCCTGCTGGCGGCTCTCGGAACGCTTGCCGCCGGACTGCATCAGCTGGAGGTAGTCGATGATCACGAGCTTGAGGTCGGCGCGCTGCTTGAGACGGCGGCACTTGGCGCGGATCTCCATCATCGACAGGTTCGGGGAGTCGTCGATGTACAGGGGGGCGGCCGAGACGTCCGGCATACGGCGGGCGAGCCGGGTCCAGTCCTCGTCCGTCATGGTGCCGGACCGCATGTGATGCAGGGCCACGCGCGCCTCGGCGGACAGCAGGCGCATCGCGATCTCGTTGCGGCCCATTTCGAGCGAGAAGATCACGCTCGGCATGTTGTGCTTGATCGAGCAGGCTCGCGCGAAGTCCAGGGCCAGCGTCGACTTACCCATGGCGGGTCGGGCCGCGATGATGATCATCTGGCCGGGATGCAGACCGTTGGTCAGCGAGTCGAGGTCGGTGAAGCCGGTCGGTACACCGGTCATCTCCCCCGAACGTGATCCGATCGCCTCGATCTCGTCGAGCGCGCCCTCCATGATGTCGCCGAGCGGCAGATAGTCCTCGGTGGTGCGCTGCTCGGTGACCGCGTAGATCTCGGCCTGGGCGCTGTTGACGATCTCGTCGACGTCGCCGTCGGCCGCGTACCCCATCTGAGTGATCCGCGTGCCGGCCTCGACCAGGCGGCGCAGGACCGCGCGCTCGTGCACGATCTCCGCGTAGTACTCGGCGTTCGCGGCGGTCGGGACCGTCTGGACCAGCGTGTGCAGATACGGCGCGCCGCCGACCTTGGTGATCTCGCCGCGCTTGGTGAGCTCGGCCGCGACCGTGATGGGGTCGGCCGGCTCACCCTTCGCGTACAGGTCGAGGATCGCTCCGTAGATCGTCTCGTGCGCCGGCCGGTAGAAGTCGTGCCCCTTGAGCACCTCGACGACGTCGGCGATGGCGTCCTTCGACAGGAGCATGCCACCGAGGACGGACTGCTCGGCGTCGAGGTCCTGCGGCGGCACCCGCTCGAAGGCCGAACCGCCGCTCTCCCAGGACCCGTTGTCCCGGTCGTGCTGCTCGTCGCGGCCTCGGCCGCCGTTCCCGCGCCGACGGGACGGGGGCAGACGATCACTGGGCCCGCTGTCCGCCCAGGGGTCGTCCAAGGGCTCGGAAATAGTCACCGAGCCACCTCCTCCCGTCCGCAGAGCGGACCTAGCAGCGCCTTCAATTTCTACGGCACGGCACTGACAAGTGAGCGGCCCGACTCCGGATCTCGCGCGTCGGTTTTGCGTGCTTTCCGAGGGCAGAGAGGAGAAGGGGCGCCGCACCACGTTAGGCCCGCGGGCACCGTCAGCCAATCTGGTTATCCACAGGCCATGTGGACGACGGCCCCGATGCTGTGGAGAACTCCGCGAAACCTGTGCACGACCCGGTGGACAGCCCTGTGAACAAGCCCTCAAGCCTTCGCAAGAACACGCCCTGACCTGGCATTTTCCCATCCACCGGCTGTGCAGAAGAAAAACTTCCCCATCAGGATCAA
Source organism: Streptomyces sp. NBC_00386 (assembly GCF_036063235.1). Taxonomy (NCBI): domain Bacteria; kingdom Bacillati; phylum Actinomycetota; class Actinomycetes; order Kitasatosporales; family Streptomycetaceae; genus Streptomyces; species Streptomyces sp. NBC_00386. The sequence continues at coordinate 4,863,151 of NZ_CP107950.1, read as the reverse complement.
GATCGCCTCGAACAGTGCGCCAGAACACACCCCGCACGCCCCACGGTAAGGGTCTTTCACCTTTTGCATCTCTTACCTGTGGAAGATTAGATTGATGCCCATGACACAGGCTCCCGCGGCGCCCAAGGCCGCCCGACGCCGGCACGACCGAGAGATCGTCGCACTGGCCGTTCCCGCATTCGGCGCACTCGTTGCCGAGCCTCTCTTCGTGCTGGCCGACAGTGCCATCGTCGGCCATCTCGGCACCGCGCAGCTGGCGGGACTCGGCGTCGCCTCGGCCCTCCTCATGACAGCCGTCGGAGTCTTCGTCTTCCTCGCCTATGCCACGACCGCCGCGGTCGCCCGCAGGGTCGGCGCCGGCGATCTTCGGGCCGCGATCCGCCAGGGGATGGACGGCATCTGGCTCGCCCTGCTCATCGGCGTGGCCGTGATCGTCGTCGCCCTGCCCACCGCGCCCTCCCTCATGGAGCTGTTCGGCGCATCCGACTCCGCCGCCCCGTACGCGACGACCTATCTGCGGATCTCGGTGTTCGGCATCCCCGCCATGCTCGTCGTGATGGCCGCCACCGGCATACTGCGCGGACTCCAGGACACGAAGACCCCGCTGTATGTCGCCGTCGGAGGGTTCGTCGCCAACGCGGTCCTCAATACCGTCCTCGTCTACGGCGCCGGCCTCGGCATCGCCGGGTCCGCCTGGGGCACGGTCATCGCCCAGTGCGGCATGGCCGCCGTCTATCTCCACGTCGTCCTCCGCGGAGCGCGCAGACACGGCGCCTCCCTGCGGCCGGACGCCTCCGGCATACGAGCCTGCGCCCAGGCCGGCACCCCCCTGCTCGTCCGGACGCTGTCGCTCCGGGCGATCCTCCTGATCGCCACGGCGGTCGCCGCCCGGCTCGGGGACGCCGACATGGCGGCACACCAGATCATCCTGTCGCTGTGGAGCCTGCTCGCCTTCGCGCTCGACGCCATCGCCATCGCGGGACAGGCCATCATCGGGCGCTATCTCGGTGCGGACGACACCCGTGGTGCCCGTGAGGCATGCCGCCGCATGGTGCAGTGGGGACTCCTCACCGGGCTCGTGCTCGGTCTGCTGGTCATCGCTGCTCGCCCCTTGTTCCTTCCGCTGTTCAGCGGCGACTCCGGTGTGCGGGACGCGGCGCTGCCCGCACTGGTGATGGTGGCCGTCTCCCAGCCGATCTGCGGGATCGTCTTCGTGCTGGACGGAGTGCTGATGGGCGCGGGGGACGGACCGTATCTGGCCCGGGCCATGCTGCTCACCCTGGCGGTGTTCACCCCCGCCGCCCTGCTCGTTCCCGTCCTCGGCGGCGGGCTGACCGCGCTCTGGGGAACGATGACGCTGATGATGACGATGCGGATGCTGACCCTGTGGCTGCGCTCCCGCTCTGGCCGGTGGATCGTCACGGGCGCGACCCGCTGACGTACGCCGGACGTCTCCCTGGGAAGCACACCGGATGTTTCACGGGAAACACGGGCGCCGGTTTCACGTGAAACGACGGTCCCGGGTATCCACGGAACGCCTCTGCTCAAGTTCTCAGGGAAAGCAGAAGGGCCGCACCCGAGGGGTGCGGCCCTTCCTCTCAGCTATGCCGAGTGCTGCACTCAGGCAGCGACAACCTCGATGCTGACCTTGGCGGCAACCTCGGGGTGCAGACGCACGGACGTCTCGTGGGCGCCCAGGGTCTTGATGGGCGAGCCCAGCTCGATGCGGCGCTTGTCGACCTCGGGGCCACCGGAAGCCTTGATCGCCGAAGCGACGTCGGCCGGGGTGACGGAACCGAAGAGACGACCGGCGTCGCCGGAGCGAACGGCCAGACGGACCTTGACACCCTCGAGGCGGGCCTTGATCTCGTTGGCCTGCTCGATGGTCGCGATCTCGTGGATCTTGCGAGCACGACGAATCTGCTCGACGTCCTTCTCGCCACCCTTGGTCCAGCGGATCGCGAAGTTCCGCGGGATCAGGTAGTTGCGAGCGTAGCCGTCCTTGACGTCGACGACCTCGCCGGCGGCACCGAGGCCGGAGACCTCGTGGGTAAGGATGATCTTCATGTGTCGGTCACCCTTCCTTTATCGCGCGGTGGACGTGTAGGGCAGCAGCGCCATCTCACGGCTGTTCTTCACAGCCGTGGCGACGTCACGCTGGTGCTGCGTGCAGTTGCCGGTCACGCGGCGGGCACGGATCTTGCCGCGGTCGGAAATGAACTTCCGCAGCATGTTCGTGTCCTTGTAGTCCACGTACGTGACCTTGTCCTTGCAGAACGCGCAGACCTTCTTCTTCGGCTTGCGCACAGGCGGCTTCGCCATGGTGTATCTCCTGTGTGATCAAGAAGTGGGAGTACGGCCCACCCTCGGCCCTGAGGCCTAGAAGGGGGGCTCGTCCGAGTAGCCGCCGCCGGAACCGCCGGAACCGCCGGAGCTTCCGCCCCAGCCGCCACCGCCGCCGCCACCCTGGTTGCCACCGGCGGGAGCGCCGGTCGCCCAGGGGTCGTCGGCCGGAGCGCCGCCGCCCTGCGGAGCACCGCCGGAGCTTCCGCCCCAGCCGCCGCCCTGCTGGCCGCCGCCCTGCTGGCCGCCGCCGTAACCGCCCTGTCCGCCGCGGCCCGTGGTCTTGGTGACCTTGGCCGTGGCGTTCTTCAGGCTGGCGCCGACTTCCTCTACGTCCAGTTCGTAGACCGTGCGCTTGACGCCCTGGTTGTCCTCGTACGACCGCTGCTTCAGGCGGCCCTGCACGATGACGCGCATGCCGCGCTGGAGCGACTCGGCGACGTTCTCCGCCGCCTGACGCCAGACCGAGCAGGTCAGGAACAGGCTCTCGCCGTCCTTCCACTCATTGGTCTGACGGTCGAAGGTGCGGGGGGTGGACGCGACACGGAACTTCGCGACCGCCGCACCGGAAGGGGTGAAGCGCAGCTCGGGGTCGTCGACAAGATTGCCGACGACCGTGATGACGGTCTCGCCTGCCATGGGGGAACCTCTCGGCGGGTTTGCTGCTGGCTGCTGGTGCTACTCGATGCCCGAGTTCAGCTGAGCTGGAGAGCTCAGTGGGTCTCGGGACGGAGGACCTTGGTCCGGAGGACCGACTCGTTCAGGTTCATCTGGCGGTCGAGCTCCTTGACGACCGCAGGCTCGGCCTGCAGGTCGATGACCGAGTAGATGCCCTCGGGCTTCTTCTTGATCTCGTACGAGAGACGACGACGGCCCCAGGTGTCGACCTTCTCCACCTTTCCGGCGCCCTCACGGACGACGGAGAGGAAGTTCTCGATCAGGGGGGCGACAGCGCGCTCCTCCAGATCGGGGTCGAGGATGACCATCACTTCGTAGTGACGCATGTGGAACCCACCTCCTTTGGACTCAGCGGCCACGGTCGTTCCGTGGCAGGAGGGTTGTGATGCGTACGCAACGGTATCGGCCGCCACTGACAATCGGCCCGCCGATCGGTGAACCGAGCGGCGATCCCTGTCGTGACCTGGCCCTGAGCCTGGGCAGACACCGGTGCAGAGGCTACAGACTACCTGCACACCTGCTTCCGGTTGAAATCCGACCGGGTTGACCGTCAATCTGTACACATCGGGTGTGTATGGCGCTACGATGCGCCGCCTTCCGCAGGAGGTGCCCTATGGCACAGGTAATGCGTCCCAGCACGACCGGCTCACTCTTCGCCACGGACGGCAAGCCGCATCCGCTCCAGGACACCCTGCTCGCGGTGACCCTGGTGTGCGGAGTCCTGGCCTTCGTCACGTCGATGTTCCACAGCCTCCATCTGCTCAGCTCGTGGGCCGGTCTGATCGGGATCCTCACCGGTGCCTACGGTCAGTTCATCTCCGAGACGACCCGGGAGCGCTTCGGACTGATCGTGGGACTCGGTCTCTCGGGCGTCGGTTTCTACCTCGGCCTGGCCCACGGCGGCCTCTTCGGAGGTTTGATCTGAGTCGAACGTCCGTTTTCCCCTGACCTCGGGACACTTCGCACCGCACCCCCGGGGCCAAGGTTCCATACGGCCATTCGGGGCGCTCGCAGGGCGCAGTAGGCTTCGGCGCGAGAGCCGGAGCCCTTGTACCCATGGGGACACACCAGCCCGAGGAGCGCCCCGAATGAGCCTGACCCTGAGGACCATCAGCCGAGAGCAGCATCTGGCATACATCCAGAGCCTGCCCGCGGCCAGCCACATGCAGGTCCCCGCATGGGCGGACGTGAAGGCCGAGTGGCGCTCAGAGAGCCTCGGATGGTTCGACGACAAGACCGGCCAGATGGTCGGCGCGGGCCTGGTGCTGTACCGCCAGCTGCCCAAGATCAAGCGCTACCTCGCCTACCTGCCCGAGGGCCCGGTCATCAACTGGTTCGCGCCGAACCTCGACGACTGGCTCCAGCCGATGCTCGCGCACCTCAAGCACCAGGGCGCCTTCTCCGTGAAGATGGGCCCGCCGGTGATCATCCGGCGCTGGGAGGCCACGTCCATCAAGGGCGGCATCCAGAACCCGGACGTGAAGCGCCTGCGCGACATCGAGGCCGACTTCATCGAGCCGCGCGCCTTCGAGGTCGCCGACAAGCTGCGCCGTATGGGCTGGCAGCAGGGCGAGGACGGCGGTGCCGGCTTCGGCGACGTCCAGCCCCGCTACGTCTTCCAGGTGCCGCTGGCCAATCGTTCCCTCGAAGAGGTCCACAGGAACTTCAACCAGCTGTGGCGCCGCAACATCAAGAAGGCCGAGAAGGCGGGCGTCGAGGTCGTCCAGGGCGGTTACCAGGACCTGGAGGAGTGGCAGCGGCTCTACGAGATCACCGCGATCCGCGACCACTTCCGACCCCGCCCCCTCTCGTACTTCCAGCGCATGTGGACGGCCCTCAACACCGAGGACCCCAACCGCATGCGGCTCTACTTCGCGCGTCACAACGGGGTGAACCTCTCGGCCGCGACGATGCTCGTCGTCGGCGGACACGTCTGGTACTCCTACGGCGCCTCGGACAACATCGGGCGCGAGGTCCGGCCCTCGAACGCGATGCAGTGGCGCATGCTGCGCGACGCGTACGCCCTGGGAGCCACGGTCTACGACCTGCGCGGCATCTCCGACTCGCTGGACGAGACCGATCACCTCTTCGGTCTGATCCAGTTCAAGGTGGGCACGGGCGGAGAGGCCGCCGAGTACCTCGGCGAGTGGGACTTCCCGCTCAACAAGCTGCTCCACAAGGCTCTCGACATGTACATGTCCCGCCGCTGAGCCGTCCGGAACCACGTCCTGGGCCGCTGAGCCGCCCCGAATCGCATCCCGGGCCGCCGAACCGGCCCGGGACAGCCCCATCGGCCCGGCGAATCAGCGACAATTCCTTTTCATACCTCTGATACACGGCAGTCACGAGAAAGGTTCGGGGACCGGCCATGGCGCTCACGCTCTACGTCGACACCGCGCGCTGGCGGGCACACCACAAGCAGGTGTCCGAGCAGTTTCCGGGGCTCGTCCCCGTCTGCAAGGGCAACGGCTACGGCTTCGGCCACGAACGGCTCGCGGACGAGGCCACCCGCCTGGGCTCGGACATCCTCGCCGTCGGCACCACGTACGAGGCCGCCCGGATCAAGGACTGGTTCGGCGGCGATCTTCTGGTCCTGACGCCGTTCAGGCGCGGCGAGGAACCCGTGCCACTGCCCGACCGCGTCATCCGCTCCGTGTCGTCCATCGACGGCGTGTACGGCCTCGTGGGCGCCCGTGTCGTCATCGAGGTGATGTCCTCGATGAAGCGGCACGGCGTGAGCGAGGAGGATCTGCCGCATCTGCACTCCGCCATCGAGAACGTCCGGCTGGAGGGCTTCGCGATCCACCTGCCGCTGGACCGCACCGACGGCTCGGACGCAGTCGAGGAGGTCATCGGCTGGATGGACCGCCTCCGCGCGGCCCGGCTGCCCCTGCACACGATGTTCGTCAGCCACCTCAAGGCCGAGGAACTGGCGCGGCTTCAGCGGCAGTTCCCGCAGACCCACTTCCGCGCCCGCATCGGGACGCGGCTGTGGCTGGGGGACCACGAGGCCACGGAGTACCGCGGAGCGGTCCTGGACGTCACGCGCGTCTCCAAGGGCGACCGCTTCGGCTACCGGCAGCAGAAGGCCGCCTCGGACGGCTGGCTCGTGGTCGTCGCGGGCGGTACGTCGCACGGGGTGGGCCTGGAGGCCCCCAAGGCCCTGCACGGCGTCATGCCGCGCGCCAAGGGCGTCGCACGCGCCGGCCTCGCGACGGTCAACCGGAACCTTTCTCCGTTCGTCTGGGCGGGCAAGCAGCGCTGGTTCGCCGAGCCCCCGCACATGCAGGTCTCGATCCTCTTCGTGCCGCACGACGCCTCGGAGCCGAAGGTGGGCGACGAACTGGTGGCCCATCTGCGGCACACCACCACACAGTTCGACCGCGTCGTCGAGCGCTGACCCCGGACCGGGCGCGCCCCGGGCCAAGTGAAAGGCCGTACACGGACACCGTGTACGGCCTTTCACTTGGCCCTTCCTCGTCCCGTTCGCTCAGAGCGAACGGTCTCCGGGTGCCGCGTCCTCACGCCAGTCGACCTGGGGGACCGCGTCGAAGTGCGCCGCGTGCCGCGCCGGATGCGCGGCCGGGCCGAGCACGAAGACGTCCTCCGCGCCGTCGAGAATCCCGCCCGACGGGTCGTCGTCGCCCGGGCGCCGCACCACGTCGCACTCCGGCAGGAAGATGTCCCGCACGACCACCGCGCACAGGTACAGCGTCCCCAGCAGGTGGACGGCGATGGCGACCTGGTACCCGTCGGTCGGCAGACCCTTGTGAGCGTCGCCGCTGGTCGTGTACGCGAGGTACATCCAGATGCCGAGGAAGTACCCGACCTCACAGGCCTGCCAGATCAGGAAGTCCCGCCAGCGCGGCCGGGCCAGCGCGGCGAGAGGGACCAGCCAGAGCACGTACTGCGGCGAGTAGACCTTGTTCGTGAGGATGAAGGCCGCGACGATCAGGAAGGCGAGCTGGGCGAAGCGGGGGCGGCGGGGGGCCATGAGCGTGACGGCGCTCAGCCCCGCACAGATGATCACCATCAGGACCAGCGCCCAGGCGTTGGCCGTGTCGCGCGTGATCGCGATCTTCAGCCACTGCGAGAGGAACAGGAAGACCGAACCGAAGTCGACGCCGCGGTCGTGGCTGAAGCTGTAGAACTTCGCCCACCCCTCGGGCGCGAGGTACATGACGGGAAGGTTCACGGCCAGCCAGGCACCGACGGCACCGAGCAGCGCCGTACCGAACTCACGCCACCTGCCGGTGCGCCAGCACAGCAGGAAGAGCGGCCCGAGGACCAGGAACGGGTAGAACTTGGCGGCGGTGGCGAGCCCGATCAGGACACCGAAGGCCAGGACGCGCCCGCGGGACCACATGAGCATCGCGGCGGCCAGCAGAGCCACGGCGAGGAGATCCCAGTTGATCGTGGCCGTGAGCGCGAAGGCGGGCGCCAGGGCGACCAGGAGGCCGTCCCAGGGGCGACGGCGGTGGGTGCGCGCGGTGCATACGGCGATGACGGCCGCGCACGCCATCAGCATCCCGGCGTTGACCATCCAGTAGATCTGTTCCTGGTGCTGGATGGTCCCGCCGCCGGGGGTGAGCCAGGCCGCGACCTCCATGAACACGCCGGTCAGCACCGGGTACTCGAGGTAGTCCATGTCGCCGGGGATCTTGTCGAAGTACGGCACGAGGCCGTCGGCGAAACCTCGCCCCTGATAAAGGTGCGGGATGTCCGAGTAGCACGCGTGCGTGTACTGCGAACTGGCGCCGAAGAACCAGCCGCCGTCGTAGCAGGGCAGCTTCTGGACCATACCGAGGGCGAACATGCCGATCATCACCAGCGCGACGACCCGTACGGGTGTCCACCAGGACGTCCCGAGCAGGGCCCGCCGTCCGATGGGGCCGCCGATCAGCTCACTGCCGCCGACGGCGATCTCGTCATCCCTGGTCGGCCGCACCAGCTCCGGCTCGTGAACGCTCGCTCGCGTCGTCTCTGCACTGGGCATGCCGCACATCCTGCCGTACGTGCCTGAGAACGGAAGCAGGGACGACCCTTGAAGTCCGGCTCACAGGCTCTTGCCCACCCGGCCGGGCAAGCGGGGCCCCGCGACGGGGCCAGGGGCCGGAAACAGCTTCGCGCGTGCGCCCCGAGGGTGCGCACGCGCGAAGCTGGTCGGCGGCTGTCAGCCGGAGCTTCCGAAGAGGCCTCCGCTGCCGTTGCCGTTTCCTCTGCTGGTCCCGGTGGTGGCGGTCGCCGACGGCGAGGTGCTCACGCCGCCGTTCGTGCCACCGGTGTCCGTACCGCCGGTGGCCGTACCGCCGGTGTCGGTCCCTCCGGTGTTGTTGCAGTTGAAGTCGAACTTCCTGCAGGTCTCGGTCGCCGAGGGCGTGGGAGACGTGAGCGTCGCGCTCGGGGTCGGGGTCGGGCTCGGGCTCTCCGTCGCGCTCTCGGTGGCCGAGGGCGTCGGCGTCGGGCTCGGGGTGTCGTTGAGGATCTCACCGATCTCCTCGGGCACCGGGAAGGACTCCGCCTTCTCCCCCTTGAGCGCCACCATCATGTAGTCCCGCCAGATCTGGGACGGGAACGAGGCACCGTGGATGGTCTCCTCGCCACCCGTGCCGTACATCTGCAGGAACTCGCGGTTCTTCTTGGTCTCGTCGTCGTCCAGGCGGTACATGCCGATCGCCGTGGAGAGCTGCGGGGTGTAGCCGACGAACCAGGCGGACTTGTTGCCGTCGGTGGTACCGGTCTTGCCGGCCACCTCGCGACCCGGGAGCTGGGCGTTGGTGCCGGTGCCCTTCTCGACCACGGTCTTCAGGACGTCGGTGACGTTGTCGGCGACCGCCGGGGTGAAGGCCTCCACGGTCTTCGCGATCTTGTCGTGCTGGAAGACGGTGCCGTCCTTGCTGGTCACCTTCTCGACCGAGTACGGGTCACGCTGCTTGCCGCTGGCCGCGAAGGTGGCGTACGCCCCGGCCATGCGGATCGCGCTCGGGGAGGAGGTGCCCAGGGAGAACGACGGGAACCTGGAGCTGGCGAGGCTCGACTCCTTGATGCCCGCGCGCAGGACGGAGTCCTTCACCTTGTCCAGGCCCACGTCCATGCCCAGCTGGACGTAGACGGAGTTGACGGACTCACGCATGCCCTCACGCAGGTCGACCATGTAGGAGGGCGGGTTGAGGGACTGATGGCCGTCGTTCTGCTGCAGCCACTCCTTGCCCTTGTCGTCCGTCCAGTCGGTGTGGTTGTAGTCCTTGATCTTGAGCCCGTTCTTTGCGCTGTACAGGCTCTTCGGGGAGACGATGGTGCGTTCGTCCTGCGCCTGGGTCGGGTCCCCCTCGGGGTTCCTGACTCCCCACGTCATGGCGGCCGCCAGCACGAAGGGCTTGAACGTCGAACCCACCTGGGCACCGGTCTGGTCGGCGTTGTCGGTGAAGTGCTTGGTCGCGTTCTCACCGCCGTAGATGGCGGCGATCGCACCGGTGTCCGGGTTGACGGACGCCCCGCCGAACTGGACGTACTTGTCGTTCTTCGGCCGCAGCTTGGGCTTGATGTTCGCCTTCTGGACCTTCTTCACCGCGGCTTCGAGCGCGTCGACCTTCTTCTTCTCGAAGGTCGTGTGGATCTCGTAGCCACCCTGGCGGAGCTTGGTCTCGGTGATCCCGGTCTTGTCGCTGTTCTTGGTCAGGTACGCGTTGGCCAGGTCGATCAGGTAACCGACCTGGCCGCCGAGCGCCGCGTTGGGCCGCGGGGACTGGATCGTGGGGAACTTCGTGTACTTGGCGCGCTGGGCCGCGGTCAGGCGACCGTCCTGGACCTCCTGGTCGAGGATCCAGCCCCAGCGCTCCTCGGCACGCTTGCGGTTGGCCTGCGGCGAGGCCGCGTCCCCGCCGATCGCCGGATTGCCCGCGGGGTCGTAGTACGTGGCGCCCTTGAGCACGGCCGCCAGGAAGGCGCACTGGTCCGGCTTCAGATCCGTGGCCTTCTTGTTGAAGTACGCGCGCGCCGCGGCCTGGATGCCGTAGGCGTTGCGTCCGTAGTACGCGGAGTTCAGATAGCCGGCCATGATGTCTTCTTTGGGCACCTTGGCCCCGACCTTGATCGAGACGAACAACTCCCTGAGCTTGCGGGAGACCGTCTGCGACTGGTCCTCGAGCATGGCGTTCTTCACGTACTGCTGGGTGATGGTGGAACCACCCTGCGTCTGGCCGCCCTTGGCCATGTTCACGAAGGCACGGGCGATACCCATCGGGTCGACGCCGCTGTCGGTCTCGAACGTCTTGTTCTCGGCCGACATCACCGCCCAGCGCATCTCCTTGGGGATCTCCGCGTAGCCGATGATCTGGCGGTTGGCCTCACCACCGGTGGCGACCATCTGGCTGCCGTCGGCCCAGTAGTAGACGTTGTTCTGCGCCTTGGCGGTCTTGCCGATGTCCGGAATGCCCACGAGGGCGTAGGCGACGCTGGCGGCCGCGACCATGCTGCCCAGGAAGCCGATGAACAGGCCCGACACGAGCTTCCAGGACGGCACCCAGCGCGCGGCGCCGTAACGGCCCGCGCGCGGGTAGTCGATGATGCGTTTCTTGGCAGGCTCGGGAGCGCGGCCTCGGCCGCGTCCGGGACCGCCCGGACCCGGGGGACCACCGCGTCGGCCGCCCCCTCCTCCGGGGCCGCCGCCGTGACCCGCGCCGTCGGCGGCTCTGCGCCGGCTTCCGCCGTTTCCGCGCTGCGTGGCACGCCGCGCGTCGGCGCGGCTGCCGTACGGATTCTCTTCACCCCCCGGGCCGTATGGATCGGAAGGAGACCCGGTGGCGTCTCGCGGTGCATCGCGGCGGCCTGCGGACGGGCCTGCCTGCGGCTGGCCGCGCCGGGCCGCGGCACGTCCGCCGCCCTGCGGCTGCGGCGGTTTGCGACGGTGCTCGCTCATCGAACGATTACTCCTCGGGCAGGCGCACCTTTGCGCGCCTGGAAACGGCGGCTGGTTTCCGGTCCCCCCGAAGTACGGATGTGGTCGATCGCGCATTCACCCGTACTGCACCAAAGACGTTGACGTACTCAGACGTCACTCGGTTCCCGGTGGTGTCCATCCCGCACAGAGTACGCACCGCCAAAACCTACCTAGCATCGAAGTTCACCCCAAATCAGGCAACTTGCTTCGTATGAATCGGTGATGTGACGCCGTTCACTCCGCTCCCTCTTGTCGCATCCGCAGGGTCGTTCTATCGTGCTGATGTATCGAGTCGATACATCAGCGCGGCATAAAGACCGTGCCGACGAGACAGCGACAGGGAGGGGGCGACGATGAGCCGGCGTGCCGGGATCCTCGAGTTCGCCGTACTCGGCCTGCTCCGCGAGTCCCCGATGCACGGCTATGAGCTGCGCAAACGACTCAATACGTCACTGGGTGTGTTCCGTGCCTTCAGCTACGGAACGCTCTACCCGTGCCTCAAGACGCTGGTCGCCAACGGCTGGTTGATCGAGGAATCAGGATCCACACCCGAAGACGCCCTGTCGGCAACACTCGCGGGACGTCGCGCCAAGATCGTCTACCGATTGACGGCGGAAGGTAAGGATCACTTCGAGGAGCTTCTCGCGCAGACGGGTCCCGACGCGTACGAGGATGAGCACTTCGCGGCTCGCTTCGCGTTCTTCGGGCAGACGTCACGCGATGTGCGCATGCGCGTACTGGAAGGTCGCCGCAGCCGTCTGGAGGAGCGCCTCGAGAAGATGCGCGCCTCGCTGGCGCGCACCCGGGAGCGCCTCGACGACTACACGCTTGAGCTCCAGCGCCACGGAATGGAGTCCGTGGAGCGCGAAGTGCGCTGGCTGAACGAGCTCATCGAGAGCGAGCGGGCCGGACGGGACGTCAAGCGTCCCGGTATGGATGGCTCCGCTCAGCAGGACAACACATCTGGAGAGACGGGCGGCCTGCCCCGGCACCGGGACAGTCCCCGGCCGGATCCGTCCGACGACACCGCCACGTGAGACCCCGTTCGGGGTTTCACCGATAGACACAGGGAGCAACCGGAATGGGTTCGGTTCGCGTAGCCATCGTCGGCGTGGGCAACTGCGCCGCCTCGCTGGTTCAGGGCGTCGAGTACTACAAGGACGCCGACCCGGCGGCCAAGGTGCCCGGCCTGATGCACGTCCAGTTCGGCGACTACCACGTCGGTGACGTCGAGTTCGTCGCCGCGTTCGACGTCGACGCGAAGAAGGTCGGCCTCGACCTCTCCGACGCCATCGGTGCCAGCGAGAACAACACCATCAAGATCTGCGACGTCCCGAACAAGGGCGTCACGGTCCAGCGCGGTCACACCCTGGACGGTCTCGGTAAGTACTACCGCATGACCATCGAGGAGTCCGCCGAGGCACCGGTCGACATCGTCCAGATCCTCAAGGACAAGCAGGTCGACGTCCTCGTCTGCTACCTGCCCGTCGGTTCCGAGGCTGCGGCGAAGTTCTACGCCCAGTGCGCCATCGACGCCAAGGTCGCCTTCGTCAACGCGCTCCCGGTCTTCATCGCCGGCACCAAGGAGTGGGCGGACAAGTTCACCGAGGCGGGCGTCCCGATCGTCGGCGACGACATCAAGTCGCAGGTCGGCGCGACCATCACGCACCGTGTGATGGCGAAGCTGTTCGAGGACCGCGGTGTCCGTCTTGAGCGCACCATGCAGCTCAACGTCGGCGGCAACATGGACTTCAAGAACATGCTGGAGCGCGACCGCCTCGAGTCCAAGAAGATCTCGAAGACGCAGGCCGTCACCTCGCAGATCCCCGACCGTGAGCTGGGCGAGAAGAACGTCCACATCGGTCCCTCGGACTACGTGGCCTGGCTCGACGACCGCAAGTGGGCGTACGTCCGCCTCGAGGGCCGTGCGTTCGGCGATGTCCCGCTGAACCTGGAGTACAAGCTCGAGGTCTGGGACTCCCCGAACTCGGCCGGTGTCATCATCGACGCCGTGCGCGCCGCGAAGATCGCCAAGGACCGCGGTATCGGCGGCCCGATCCTCTCCGCGTCGAGCTACTTCATGAAGTCCCCGCCGGTCCAGTACTTCGACGACGAGGCCTTCGCCAACGTCGAGAAGTTCATCAAGGGCGAGGTCGAGCGCTAAAGCACGCCTGCGTGCTCGCTGTCGAGGGTCCCCGGGCTTACCGCCCGGGGACCCTCCTCGTATGTGAGGCTGTGACCCATGGCCGTCGTGCGTGACCTGCGCGTCCTCCTGCGCTTCCAGGGATTCAGACGCCTGCTCGGTGTACGGCTGCTGTCCCAGGGTGCCGACGGCGTCTACCAGGTCGCGCTGGCCACCTACGTGGTCTTCTCGCCGGAGAAGCAGACCTCGGCGGCCTCCATCGCCTCCGCCATGGCGGTGCTCCTTCTCCCGTATTCCCTCGTCGGTCCCTTCGCGGGCGTCCTGCTGGACCGCTGGCAGCGTCGGCAGGTCTTTCTGTACGGCAACCTGCTGCGCGCGGTATTGGCGTGCGTGACAGCCCTGCTGATGCTGAGCCCGGCGCCCGACTGGCTCTTCTACACCTCCGCGCTCTGGGTCACCGCCGTCAACCGCTTCGTCCTGGCCGGGCTGTCGGCCGCGCTGCCCCGTGTCGTCGACGCGGACCGTCTGGTGGTGGCCAACTCGCTCTCACCGACCGCAGGAACCCTCGCGGCCACCGTGGGCGCGGCTCTCGCGTTCGCCGTACGGCTGGTCGTCGCGGACTCCGACGCGGCGGTGGTCCTCGTGGGAGCGGCGCTGTATCTGTGCGCGGCCCTCGCCTCACTGCGTATCGCCCCGGGGATCCTCGGGCCCGACCAGGAGCTGGTCCGGCCTTACGTGGGCACGGCCCTCGCCGGCACCGCGCGAGGCCTCGCCGGAGGTGTGCGCCATCTCGCGGAGCTCCCACGGCGGGAGGCTGCCTGGGCTCTGGCGGCAATGACCCTGATGCGCTTCTGCTACGGCGCCCTGACGGTCATGGTGCTGATGCTCTGCCGCTACGCGTGGGCGTCCGGCTCGGACGACGGGCTCGCGCTCCTTGGACTGGCCGTGGGCGTCTCGGGAGCCGGCTTCTTCGTCGCTGCCGTGGTGACGCCTTGGGCGGCCGGGCGGCTGGGACCGGGCCGTTGGATCGCCGTCTGCGCCGGCACCGCCGCGGTCCTGGTACCCGCGCTGTGCCTCCTGTTCGCCCCCTCACCCACACTGGGCGCCGCCTTCATGCTGGGCGTGACCACACAGGGCGCGAAGATCGCCACGGACACCATCGTGCAGTCCGCCGTGGACGACGGTTTCCGCGGCAGGATCTTCTCGGTCTACGACGTCCTGTTCAACGTCGCCTTCGTCGGAGCGGCCGCAGTGGCCGCGCTGATGCTGCCTTCTGACGGACGGTCCGTTCCCCTCGTCCTCACCGTGGCGACAACCTACGCGTCAATTGCGGCCGCTATGGCCCGCTTTGAACGTCATTAAGTGTCACACCAGTGCCACAGAGCCACTTCTGACGACCGTGTTGTCACAGGGGCCCGATACCTTACGTGGACCTTACGTTCGCTTCACGCATCTACGTTCCAGGGGGACCTCCGTGACAACTCCGCCGCCGCCTCAGGGCCAGAACCCCTACGCGCAGGGACAGCCGCCGCAGAGCGGCAACCCGTTCGCGCAGGGGCAGCCCCCGCAGGGATACCCGCAGCAGCCGGGTCAGCCTGGGTTTCCGCAGCAGGCCGGTTACGCCACGGTCCCGCCGCAGCGCCCCAAGCGCGGCTTCAGGGAGTACCTGCGCATAGTCGTCGCTGTCGTGGGCGTTGGCATCATCGTGGGTGGCTGGCTGATCCACAACGACAGCGAGGACGCCAAGAAGCTGGCCGTGGGCGACTGCCTGTACAACAAGGGGACCGCCAACGACCCGGACGTCGTCCAGGTGGACTGCGCCGACTCCAAGGCCACGCACAAGGTTCTGAAGAAAGCGGACGGCGCCTCGCTTCCTTCCCTGACGTGCCAGAACGTCACGGGCACGACGGCAACACTGACGTGGACCGAAACCGGCGAGTCTTTCACTCTCTGCCTCGGATCGAACAAGTAGCCCGCGCAGGCGGAGAACAGCAGGGGCGATGTTTCACGTGAAACATCGCCGAACACCCATCCGGCGCCGCATCATCTCCACGATGCGGCGCCGTCCTGCACCCCGAAGAAGGTGCTGAGCAACTGGGGGTGGTGCCCGCGTGGCGGCCACTGCAGCAGCGGCCACAATGCCGACGCTTCGGTCGTCTGGGAAGGCAGCCTGCTGGTCCAGGGAACCAACTTCCAGTTCGACAAGGAACAGTGGATGAGGGCCAACGTGTACGGCAAGCTCATCAACTCCTCCCTGCGCAACGTGTAGACCAGCTGAACAACACCAGGGCCCGCCGATCTCTCGGCCTTCGGGGAGGGGGCGTCATGTTTCACGTGAAACATGACGCCCCCTCCCGGTCTCCGCCCTCAGCCCTGCTCGGCCCACCATTCCTTGAGCGCCGCCACGGCGGCGTCACGCTCCATCGGCCCATTCTCCAGCCGCAGCTCCAGCAGGAACTTGTAGGCCTGGCCGATCGCGGGGCCGGGCCCGATTCCCAGGACCCCCATGATCTCGTTGCCGTCCAGGTCGGGACGGATCGCGTCGAGCTCTTCCTGCTCCTTGAGCTGGGCGATGCGCTCCTCCAGCCCGTCGTAGGCGCGGGAGAGGGCGGTCGCCTTGCGCTTGTTGCGCGTGGTGCAGTCGGAACGGGTCAGCTTGTGGAGGCGGTCGAGGAGCGGGCCCGCGTCACGCACATAGCGGCGGACGGCAGAGTCCGTCCACTCTCCGGTGCCGTACCCGTGGAAGCGCAGATGCAGCTCGACCAGACGGGACACGTCCTTGACGAGGTCGTTCGAGTATTTGAGCGCCGTCATCCGCTTCTTGGTCATCTTGGCGCCCACCATCTCGTGGTGGTGGAAGGAGACCCGCCCGTCCTGCTCGAAGCGTCGCGTCCGCGGCTTGCCGATGTCGTGGAGCAGCGCGGCGAGCCTGAGCGTCAGATCGGGCCCGTTCTCCTCCAGCGCCATCGCCTGTTCCAGCACGATCAGCGTGTGCTCGTAGACGTCCTTGTGCCGGTGATGCTCGTCTCTCTCCAGTCGCAGGGCGGGAAGCTCGGGAAGCACGTGCTCGGCGAGTCCGGTGTCCACGAGCAGCGTCAGGCCCTTGCGCGGGTGGGCGGACTGGATCAGCTTGTTCAGTTCCTCCCGCACTCGCTCCGCGGAGACGATCTCGATACGCCCGGCCATGTCCGTCATGGCGGCAACCACCTCGGGCGCCACCTCGAAGTCGAGCTGCGCGGCGAACCGTGCGGCGCGCATCATCCGCAGCGGGTCGTCGGAGAAGGACGCTTCCGGGGTGCCCGGGGTACGCAGAACGCGAGCGGCGAGGTCGTCCAGACCGCCGTACGGGTCGATGAACTCCTTCTCCGGCAGCGCGACGGCCATCGCGTTCACCGTGAAGTCGCGACGCACGAGGTCTTCCTCGATGGAGTCCCCGTAGGAGACCTCCGGCTTGCGCGAGGTCCGGTCGTACGCCTCGGAGCGGTACGTCGTGATCTCGATCTGGAACGACTGCTCCGCATCGCCCACACGGGCGTCCTTCTGCGCCCCGACCGTGCCGAAGGCGATCCCGACCTCCCACAGGGCGTCCGCCCAGGGCCGGACGATCTTCAGTACGTCCTCGGGCCGGGCGTCCGTCGTGAAGTCCAGGTCATTGCCGAGCCGACCGAGGAGCGCGTCCCGGACCGAGCCGCCGACCAGGGCGAGCGAGAACCCGGCCTCCTGGAAACGGCGGGCGAGCTCGTCGGCGACAGGGGACACCCGCAGCAGTTCACTCACCGCGCGGCGCTGCACCTGGCTCAGGGCACTGGAATTGTCTTCGTTGGCGTTCGGCACAACAGAAAAGGGTACGTGGCCGAGGCGCCGGGAAGCGCCTGGATAAATCCCACACCTGTGCCCCACATTTTTTCGCGGGCAGAATACGCGTACATACAGGACAGTCGACGCTCATCCCTGATCTTGTGGACCACTCCGTGGCACTTACGCTCAGCGCACCTCGTTACCATGCGTGGACGCACATTCCGACGACCACTGACGACGACGAGGGACGGGCGAGCGCGTGGCCGAGGCGGCAGACTTCCAAGGGACGAGTCCCTCACCTGCCCGCCGGTGGCTCCGGCGCAGCGGTGCACTGCTGGCCGGGGCGCCGCTGCTGGCCGGGCTGCTCCAGCTGCCCTTGAGCACGCCCTCCCAAGCCGCAGAGAAGGCTTCCGCCGCCACTGCCACAGAGTCTGTGGCCACCGCCTCGGGATCGTCCGGCCCTGTGGACGTCAGCCTCGACTCGCTGGCCCCCAGCGCCCCCACCGACGGTGACACGGTCACGGTCTCGGGCTCGGTCACCAACACGGGCAAGCAGACGGTCACCGATGCCCACGTGGGCATCCGGGTGGGGCCGTCCCTGAACACCCGCTCCGCCATCGACACGGTCGCGAAGCGCACCAGCTTCCAGCCGGGCCTCGACACGCTGGAGGTCGGGGGCAAGTACGTCGCCAATGTCACCAAGCTCACCGCGGGCAGCTCGCAGCACTTCAGCATCTCGGTCCCGGTCAAGGATCTCGATCTCGGCTCCGAGGGCGTCTACCAGCTCGGTGTGTCGCTCACGGGCCGGACCACCACTCAGCCGTGGGACCAGGTACTCGGTATCGAGCGGACGTTCCTGCCCTGGCAGCCCGAAGCGGCGGACACGAAGACGAGGACGACGTACCTCTGGCCGCTCGTCTCCACCGTCCACCTCACGGCGGAGACGGGTTCGGACGCCCAGCAGACGCCCGTCTTCAAGAACGACGACCTGGCCAAGGAGATCTCCCCGGGCGGCCGCCTGGACCAGCTCCTGTCGCTGGGCAGCGAGCTCGATGTCACCTGGGTCCTCGACCCGGACCTGCTGGCCTCCGTCGACGCGATGAGGGGCGGTTACCGGATCCAGCAGGAGAACGGCACGACCATCGCCGGGCGGAACCAGGCGGTGGCCAACGCCTGGCTCGACAAGCTGGAGAAGGCGGTCCAGGGCCGGAGCATCGTGGCGCTGCCGTTCGCCGACCCCGACCTCGCGTCGCTGGCCCACCACGGCAAGGACGTCACCGGTTCCCTGAGCCACCTCAAGGACGCCACCGATGTGGCGGCCGACACGGTGGAGACGATCGTCCACGTGAAGCCGAGCACGGAGTTCGCCTGGCCTGCGGACGGTGCGGTGGACCCGTCGATCATCAAGGTGGCCACGTCGGCCGGCGCGGACAAGGTGATCGCCCGCAGCGACAGCCTGCGCGAGACCGGCGGCCTGTCCTACACGCCCAGCGCAGCCCGCCCCATCGGCGGCGGAACCACGGCGGTGGTCGCCGACGAGCGGCTGTCGACCGCGTTCCAGGGCGACATGATGAAGGCGGACGCCTCGACGCTCGCCGTCCAGAAGTTCCTCGCGCAGAGCCTGATGATCAACCTCCAGGAGCCGAAGAACGAGCGCAGCATCGTCGTCGCTCCGCAGCGCATGCCCACGGCGAGCCAGGCGCAGTCCATGTCCGAGGCACTGCGGGCCCTCCAGCAGGGGAACTGGTCGCAGTCCCAGGGGCTGACCGAGGCCGCCAAGGCCAAGCCGGACCCCGGCGCCACCACGAAGGTGCCGTCCACGTCCTCGTACCCGTCGGCGCTGCGCAAGCGGGAGCTGCCGCGCTCGGCGTTCGAGAGGATCCAGGCGACCCAGGCCAAGCTCGACAAGTTCCGGATGATCCTGACCGACGAGTCCCGTGTGGTCACGCCGTTCGGACGGGCCATAGAGCGGGGGATGTCGGCGTCCTGGCGCGGTCGGACCACGGAGGCGGCGGCCTTCCGGCAGGGTGTGGAGACCTACCTCGACGGGCTCATGGGCCTGGTGCATCTCATCCAGAAGTCGGACGCGAAGCTGTCCGGGCGCAGCGCCACGATCCCCGTGACGGTCCAGAACAACCTCGTGCAGGGCGTCGGCCATCTGGTGCTGCGTCTCACCTCGCAGCAGCCCACCCGCCTCAAGATCGGCAACGGCCCGTACGACGAGCGGCGGATCCAGGTCGCGGGCGAGCACAGCCAGTCGGTCAAGTTCACGACGTCCACCAAGGCCAACGGCCCGGTGCAGGTCGTCGCCCAGCTCTACACGGAGGACGGGCAGCCGTACGGAGACCCGGTTCCCTTCGAGGTGAAGGTCACCGAGATCACCTCCACGGTGATGCTCGTCATCGGCGGCGGCGTCCTGCTTCTCGTGCTCGCCGGTTTCCGGATGTACACGCAGCGTAAGCGCGCGGCGGCCAGGAAGGCCGAGGAGGACACGGCGAACGGTCCCGAAGCGGGGGGCGACAGCGAGGTCGCCGAGGGCACCGTGGACACTGACTCCACCGAAGACTCCGAGGCCGGTCCCGAACGGGCTTCCGGCCCGGAGTCCGGGGCAGACGACCCGGAGCAGCCGAGTGACCCGACACCGGACACCGCACCGGAAAGCGCCGACCCGTCCGGCACGGGTGAGAGAGTGGACCGTTGAGCGATGTCGTGGCCGGTGGGCCCGGGGACGATGAGGTGGGGTAACCATGAACGCGCCGTACGACGGTGACCGCGGCCAGGGCGCGGGATCCTCGGGCTACCCCGAGGACTACCCGGACCGGGCTGCGGACCGCCCCGGCCACCCCGAGGGCATGCCGGAGACCGCTCAGATGCCGCCGGGGTCTCCCGCGGACATGTACCTCCAGGACGCCTACGACCAGGATCCGTACCGGGCTCAGGACCTCTCGGCCCAGGACCCGGTGACGGAGGCGCTGTACGACCGTGCCGCGCACCCTCCGCCGGCGCCCGGAACGTACGCCCCCCAGCAGCCGCTGTACGCTCAGCCGCCCGCGTCGCAGTACGCACCCGACCCGCGGCTGTGGGCCCAGACGCCTCCTCCGGAGCCGTCCGGGCCGACGCGTCACCTGCCCTACGGCGACGACGCCCGGACCACCCAGTACGTGGGCGTGGACGATCTGGTCACGCAGGCCGGCGAGGAACAGCACGAGCCCGACGCCTTCGCTCATCTCTTCCGCGATCAGCAGCAGGGTGGCGTCCGTCCTGGCTACGCCTCCTCCGTCTCCTCCGCGGTCCCGGCACCGGCTCCCGAGCCGGCTCCGGCCGCCGCTCAGCCTCCCGCGGCCGCTCCGGCGAAGTCCGGCGGCCGTGCCTCCGGTCTGCTGAAGTCGAGCGCGGTGATGGCGGCGGGCACGCTGGTGTCCCGTCTCACCGGCTTCGTACGGACCATGATCATCACCGCCGCTCTGGGTGCGGCGACACTCGGTGACGCCTGGACTGTCGCCTACACCCTGCCGACGATGATCTACATCCTCACCGTCGGCGGCGGCCTCAACTCGGTCTTCGTACCCCAGCTCGTGCGGTCCATGAAGGAGGACGACGACGGGGGCGAGGCCTACGCCAACCGCCTGCTGACGCTCGTCATGGTCGCCCTCGGTGTGATCGTCACCGCCGCGGTCTTCATCGCGCCGCTGCTGATCCAGCTGATGTCGTCGCCCATCGCGAGCGACCCCGCGGCCAACAACGTGGCCGTCACGTTCGCCCGCTACTGCCTGCCCACGATCTTCTTCATGGGCGTGCACGTGGTCATGGGCCAGATCCTCAACGCCCGCGGGAAGTTCGGCGCGATGATGTGGACCCCGGTCCTGAACAACATCGTCATGATCTTCACGTTCGGCATGTTCCTCTGGGTCTACGGCACCGCCCGCCACTCCGGGATGTCGGTGACCACCATCCCGCCGGACGGCATCCGCCTGCTGGGCATCGGCACCCTGCTCGGTCTGGTCGTCCAGGCCACGGCGATGGTTCCGTATCTGCGCGAGGCCGGGTTCCGGTTCCGTCCGCGCTTCGACTGGCGGGGCCACGGTCTCGGCAAGGCCATCAAGCTCGCCAAGTGGACCGTGCTCTTCGTTCTCGCCAATCAGGCCGGCGTCCTCGTCGTCACGCAGCTGGCCACGGCGGCGGGCAAGGCTTCGGGCAAGAGCGGCGCGGGCATCATGGCCTACGCCAACGCCCAGCTCATCTGGGGCATGCCTCAGGCGATCATCACGGTCTCCGTCATGGCGGCCATGCTTCCGCGGATCTCACGAGCGGCCCACGACGGAGACCCGGGAGCCGTCCGTGACGACATCTCGCAGGGTCTGCGGACCTCGGCCGTCGCGATCGTCCCGGTGGCCTTCATGTTCCTCGCCCTGGGCATCCCCATGTGCACCCTGCTCTTCGGCTCCAGCGGCCTCCAGTCCGCCGAATCCCAGGGCTACGTCCTCATGGCCTTCGCCCTCGGCCTGATCCCGTTCTCGGTGCAGTACGTGATCCTGCGCGGCTTCTACGCCTACGAGGACACCCGCACGCCGTTCTACAACACGGTCATCGTGGCCGCCGTCAACGCGGCCGCCTCGGCCGTCTGTTACATGATCCTGCCCGCGCAGTGGGCGGTCGTCGGCATGGCCGGCGCGTACGGCCTGGCGTACGCCGTGGGCGTCGGAGTGGCCTGGCAGCGACTGCGCAGGCGGCTGGGCGGCGACCTGGACGGTGCCCGCGTGCTGCGCACGTACGCCCGTCTGTGCCTGGCCTCCGTCCCTGGCGCTGTGGTGGGCGGCGCCGTAGGCTTCGCGATCACCCAGGTCCTCGGACATGGCGTGATCGGTTCGATCGCGGCCCTCGTCTTCGGATCGGTCGCCCTGCTCGGTGTCTTCTACGTCGCGGCGCGCAAGATGCGCATCGAAGAACTCAACTCAATGGTCGGAATGGTCCGCGGGCGCCTGGGGCGCTGAGGCGGGGGTACGCGCACAACCATCGTCCGTCGCCGTGTGTCGTGCATAGCGCCGGACTGTGGGCACAATTGGTTTCTGCGTCGGACAGCGCGCAATGGATGGGGAGGCAGGGACGACGGTGGCGGAACGGAGCACGGCTGCCGTCGACGTGGCAGACAACAGCGGTGACGAACCGCTGACCGCCAAGGCGGACCAGACCACGTCCGACGGGGTGGCCCTCAACCGGGAGCGGGAAACGGACAGCGAAGAGGCACAGGGGAGCGGCGGGACCGCGGGTCCCGGAAAGGCCTCACCGCCCGAACTGCACAGTGGTCACAAACTCGCCAGGCGCTACCGCCTCGAAGAGTGCGTCACCCGACTGGACGGTTTCAGCAGTTGGCGCGCGATGGACGAGAAACTCCGTCGCGCCGTCGGGGTGCACCTGCTGCCCGCCGATCATCCGCGTGCCCGCTCCGTACTGGCGGCGGCCCGTTCCTCCGCCCTGCTGGGCGATCCCCGGTTCGTCCAGGTCCTGGACGCGGTCGAGGAGAACGATCTCGTCTACGTCGTGCACGAGTGGCTGCCGGACGCCACGGAACTCACGGCTCTCCTCGCTTCGGGTCCTCTCGAGGTGCACGAGGCCTACCAGATGGTCAGTCAGGTCTCGGGGGCCATGGCCGCCGCACACCGCGAGGGCCTCGCCCATCTCAAGCTGACCCCGGGCGCCGTGCTGCGCACGTCCACCGGCCAGTGGCGCATCCGCGGGCTGGCCGTGAACGCGGCACTGCGCGGCATCAGTTCGGACACCCCGCAGCGCACCGACACCGAAGCGATCGGCGCACTCCTGTACGCCGCCCTCACCCAGCGCTGGCCGTACGAGAGCGATGCCTACGGCCTGTCGGGGCTGCCCAAGGGCGTCGGTCTCATCGCACCCGACCAGGTGCGTGCCGGGGTTCACCGGGGCCTGTCGGAGCTCGCCATGCGCGCGCTCGCCAACGACGGTGCGACCGCCTCCCGCCACGAGTCCCCGTGCACCACGCCGGAGGAGCTCGTGAAGGCGGTCGGCGAGATGCCCCGCATCCGCCCGCCGGAGCCCGCCTTCACCGCACCGCCCGAGTACCAGCGCACGACGTACCAGCAGGGCACGTACGGGCGTCAGTCGCCGCGTCCGGGTGCCACCCAGCCCTTGCCCACTCCGCCGCCCCCGCTGCAGAGTCGTACCGGAACGGCCCTGAAGTGGGCCGTGTCGGCTCTCCTCATCGCCGCACTGGGCCTGGGCAGTTGGCAGCTCGCGGACGCGCTGATGGACCACTACAAGCCCGACGACACCAAGCAGACCCAGACGACGGACGGCAACGAGAAGGACGGCACCAAGCCCAAGCCGGCCAAGCCGATCGCGATCAAGGATGCGCAGGAGTACGTCGCGAAGGGCGACGCCCAGGCACCCGAGGACGTAGGCAACACGTACGACGGCAACAGCTCCACGTACTGGCGGAGCAGAAGCTTCCTGGACGGTCCGGAAATGAAGCCGTCCTTCAAGCCCGGCGTCGGCATCGTCTACGACCTCGGCTCGCAGAAGACCGTGTCCGCGGCCTCGATAGGGCTCCGCTACGCCGGTGATCACACCACGATCACCCTCTACGCGACGGACTCCACGAGTTCCTCGACGCCGGTGGATTCGATGACGAAGATCGGGACCATCACAACGAGCGGCACCACGGCGAAGATCACGATCACCAAGAAGGCGCCGACTCGGTGCGTACTGCTCTGGATCACGGCGATGCCGTACGCGTCCGGTGACCAGTACAGCGGCGCCGGCTACAAGCAGGCCATTACGGACGTGAAGTTCACCGGCTGACGCTTGTCGACGGAGGGGAGGGGGTCCGATGGCCGATGAAGCCGCACAGGGTGAAACAAGCGATCAGGACCTCCTGGCCCGCCACGTCGAGGGCGATCCAGACGCCTTCGGTGAGCTTGTACGGCGCCATCGCGACCGCCTGTGGGCGGTGGCCCTCCGGACGCTGGGAGACCGCGAGGAGGCCGCTGACGCGGTCCAGGACGCGCTCGTCTCGGCCTATCGGGCCGCCCACACCTTCCGGGGCCAGTCGGCTGTCACGACCTGGCTGCACCGCATCACGGTGAACGCCTGCCTGGACCGAGCCCGCAAGGCAGCTTCCAGGAAGACGTCCCCCGTCGATGACACCCAGCGCCTGGAACAGCTTCTCGAACCGCACGAGTCCGCCGCCGCTCCGGCCGAACGCAACGACCTCCACCGCGAGCTCATAGCCGCCCTGGGCACGCTCCCCACCGACCAACGCGCCGCCCTCC
The DNA here is from genome assembly GCF_036063235.1 of Streptomyces sp. NBC_00386. Taxonomy (NCBI): domain Bacteria; kingdom Bacillati; phylum Actinomycetota; class Actinomycetes; order Kitasatosporales; family Streptomycetaceae; genus Streptomyces; species Streptomyces sp. NBC_00386. The sequence goes on along the minus strand of NZ_CP107950.1, from coordinate 4,838,952 downwards.
TCCTGGTGGACATGCAGGGCTACCCCGTGGCGGAGGCGGCCCGCATCCTCGATGTGCCGACCGGCACGGTGAAGAGCCGCTGTGCACGCGGCAGAGCCAGACTGCTTCCCCTGCTCACCCATCTCCGTAAAGAGAACCCGGGCGACGAGGAGACGAAGAAGTCGGGCGGCGGACGGAACCGGACGCAGGGGACATCCGTCCCACCCGCAGCGGGACCTCACGCGTCGGGTCCCCACGACGCGGGGCCAAGCGATTCAGCTGCTGTGAAGGGCGGAGGTGGGCGGGCGTGACATCCACGACGGACAAGGCCGAGCACCCGGACGTCGCGGAAATCTCCGACCTCACCGAGGGTCTGCTCTCGCCTGCCCGTACCGAGGACGTGCGACAACACCTCGATGGGTGCACGGTCTGCACGGACGTGTACGACTCCCTGGAGGAGATCCGCGGCCTTCTCGGCACCCTGCCGGGCCCCGCGCGCATGCCCGACGATGTCGCCGAACGCATCGATGCCGCCCTGGCCGCGGAAGCCCTGCTGAGCGCCGCGGCTCCCGATGAGGCACTCGACGCCGAAGCCGACCGTGCTCATGTTTCACGTGAAACGTCGACTGCCACCAGCCCTTCAGGACATCCTCGTGGGGTCACCGGCCCCGGCCGCTCTCACCGAGCACGTCGTGGCCGCCGCAGGACCGCCCTCCTCGGCACCGCCTTCGCGGCCGCGGCACTGGGGCTCGGCGCGATCCTGGTTCAGTCCCTGGACGGCGACGGCTCCGGCAAGACCCCCCGGACGACAACCCAGCACGAGTCGGGGTCCCGGACTGCCTTCTCCGAGCAGACTCTGAAAGGCGAGGTCTCGGATCTTCTCGCGAAGAACAAGAAGTCGGGTGACGGCTCGGCCAGTGCCAAACCCTGGGGTATCGAGTCACACGACGCCGGAACCGACTCGGGCGGCGTGAGTACCTTGATCACCCCCACACCCGCGGTTCCCCAGTGTGTCGAGCAGGGAACCGGAGACCCCGGGGTGCTACTCGCCGCCAAGCAGGGCTCGTTCCAGGAGAAGAAGGTCTATCTCCTCGTGGTGTCCGATGCCTCCGACACGGCGAAGGTCACGGCCTACATCGTCGACGCCTCCTGCGAGAAACAGTCCTCTCCGTCGCCCGGCAAGCTCCTGCTGACCCGGTCGTACGCGCGTTCCTGAACCCACCTGTCGCCGACTCTCCGGCACATCGGCCACGACTGTCCCGAGCGTCCCATCAGCACGCCCTGCCGCTGTGAAGCACAGAGGTCTGTCGCCCCGACGCCCCTTGGTGTCTCCGTCCGACACCCGGTCTCCGTGTGCCCTGACACAGCGGGAATTGAAGCCCCTTAGGATCCGTTGGGTGGGGTGAGAGTACTGACAGATGCTCCCACCGGTACGCAGCAGTCTCCAGAGACGAGGAATCAAGCCGTGAGCGACGTCCGTAACGTGATCATCATCGGGTCTGGGCCCGCCGGCTACACGGCGGCGCTCTACACCGCGCGCGCGTCGCTGAAGCCGCTGGTCTTCGAAGGCGCCGTCACCGCGGGCGGTGCGCTGATGAACACCACCGAGGTCGAGAACTTCCCCGGCTTCCAGGACGGCATCATGGGCCCCGAGCTCATGGACAACATGCGCGCCCAGGCCGAGCGCTTCGGTGCCGAGCTGGTCCCGGACGATGTCGTCGCCGTCGACCTGACAGGCGAGATCAAGACGGTCACGGACACCGCCGGCACCGTGCACCGCGCCAAGGCCGTGATCGTCACGACGGGTTCGCAGCACCGCAAGCTCGGTCTCCCCAACGAGGACACCCTCTCCGGACGTGGCGTCTCCTGGTGCGCGACCTGTGACGGCTTCTTCTTCAAGGACCACGACATCGCCGTCATCGGTGGTGGCGACACCGCGATGGAGGAGGCCACCTTCCTCTCGCGCTTCGCCAAGTCCGTCACCATCGTTCATCGCCGGGACAGCCTTCGAGCCTCCAAGGCGATGCAGGAGCGTGCCTTCGCGGACCCGAAGATCAAGTTCATCTGGGACAGCGAGGTCGCCGAGATCAAGGGCGACCCGAAGCTGGCCGGTCTGACGCTGCGCAACCTCAAGACCGGCGAGACCTCAGAGCTCCCGGTGACCGGTCTGTTCATCGCGATCGGTCACGACCCGCGCACCGAACTCTTCAAAGGCCAGCTCGACCTGGACGGCGAGGGCTACCTGAAGGTCGCCGCGCCTTCGACCCGCACCAACGTGACCGGGGTCTTCGGCGCCGGTGACGTCGTCGACCACACCTACCGTCAGGCGATCACCGCGGCCGGTACCGGCTGCTCCGCCGCCCTCGACGCCGAGCGCTACCTCGCGGCCCTTGCGGACAGCGAGACCGCGGCCGCCACCGTCTGATCATCCCAGCTCTCCCCACCGCACCAACAAGTTAAGGAGCCCGCCGTGGCCGGCACCCTCAAGAACGTGACCGACGACTCCTTCGAACAGGACGTCCTCAAGAGCGACAAGCCCGTCCTGGTGGACTTCTGGGCCGCCTGGTGCGGTCCCTGCCGCCAGATCGCCCCGTCGCTCGAGGCCATCGCCGCCGAGCACGGCGACAAGATCGAGATCGTCAAGCTCAACATCGACGAGAACCCGGCGACGGCCGCCAAGTACGGCGTCATGTCGATCCCGACCCTGAACGTCTACCAGGGTGGCGAGGTCGCCAAGACCATCGTCGGAGCGAAGCCGAAGGCCGCGATCGTGCGCGACCTGGAGGACTTCATCGCCTAGTAGTCCGCGACGCTGCCGTACACGCGTCGTGTGTTTCACGTGAAACACGAATGGGCCAGCCCGCTCGGGCTGGCCCATTCGCTTTCCCGGGGGATGACGGGCGCTCAGCCGAGGATGCCGGACCGACGGAAGGACGCGTCGGTCCCGGAACACGAACGGTGCGGGCGGCCGCTCATCACAAAGGACGGAGCGCAGGCTCCTTCTGCACGGCTCCGAGAAGCCGGTCCAGCGCCAACTCCACGTCTTCCTTCCAGGAGAGCGTCGTCCGCAGTTCCAGCCGCAGGCGCGGATGCCTGGGGTGAGGGCGCACGGTCTTGAAGCCCACCGCGACGAGATGGTCGGCGGGGAGCACACAGGCGGGTTCCTTCCACCGGGCGTCTCCGAAGGCCTCGATCGCCTTGAATCCCCGACGGAGCAGATCCTTGGCCACCGTCTGGACCAGTACCCGGCCCAACCCTTGTCCCTGATAGCCCGGCATGATGAACGAGGTCATGAGCTGAACCGCGTCCGGCGCCACGGGGCTTGTGGGAAACGCCGTGGAGCGGGGGACGTAGGCCGGCGGCGCGTAGAGCACATAGCCCACCGGCACATCGTCCACGTAGGCGACTCGGCCGCAGGATCCCCAGTCCAGCAGAACCGAGGAGATCCACGCCTCCTTCTCCAGGGCGCTCGTACCCGCCTTTACCGCGGCTTCACCGCGGACAGGATCCAGTTCCCAGAAGACGCACGCACGACAGCGCTGGGGAAGGTCCTGAAGGTTGTCCAGCGTGAGCGGTACGAGCCGACGCCCCATGAAGGCTGTTCCTCGCTTCCTTCGCCCGCGGCGTCACGGGCGGCTGTCAGATGGCTCCGCTCTCTGAGCAGGCTGCCGACGAACCCGCCGACCGCTCCCAGACCCAGACCTGCGGTCACCAGTCCGGTACGGCTCACGCTCTGCATGACCCCCGCCTCCCCGATGAAGGTGCTGCCAGGTGGATGCGCCATACCCATCGCATCGTATCCACGATGCGATTCCATCGATACCGCCAGAAAGCAAAGAGCGGGCCGTATTCCGGCACACGCCGGACACGGCCCGCTCTTCCGGTGAACCCGATCGGACATCGGGCCGCCAGAAAGCCGTCTCAGCTTTCCGCGTCGTCGGAGTCGTCGTCCAGAAGGCTCTTCTGAAGCACCGGACCCTCTCCCGGGGCGAGGGAACCGAGGATGCGTTCAAGGTCTTCCATCGAAGCGAACTCGACAGTGATCTTGCCCTTCTTCTGTCCCAGGTCGACCTTCACCCGGGTCTCGAAGCGGTCCGAGAGGCGGGTGGCCAGATCGGTCAGCGCCGGAGAGAGCCGACTGCCGGCCCGCGGCCCCTTGGAGCGCTGAGCCGCCTGCGGGCGGGACCCCATGAGGGTCACGATCTCCTCCACGGCCCGCACCGAGAGCCCCTCGGCGACGATGCGGTGAGCCAGGCGGTCCTGCTCCTCCGAGTCGTCCACGGCGAGGAGTGCCCGCGCATGCCCCGCGGAGAGAACTCCGGCAGCCACACGACGCTGAACCGACGGGGAGAGTTTCAGCAGGCGCAGAGTGTTGGAGACCTGAGGACGTGACCGTCCGATCCGGTCCGCCAACTGGTCGTGCGTACAGTTGAAGTCCTTGAGCAGCTGGTCGTAGGCCGCCGCCTCTTCCAGCGGGTTCAGCTGAGCCCGGTGGAGGTTCTCCAGGAGCGCGTCCAGGAGAAGCTTCTCGTCCTCCGTGGCTCGCACGATCGCAGGAATGGCCTCGAGCCCCGCCTCACGGCAAGCCCGGAAACGGCGCTCTCCCATGATGAGCTCGTAGCGCCCGGAACCCACCTGGCGCACGACGACCGGCTGGAGGAGTCCGACCTCCTTGATGGAGGTGACCAGCTCGGCAAGAGCGTCCTCGTCGAAGATCTCACGCGGTTGGCGCGGATTCGGCGTGATGGTGTCGAGAGGCAGCTCGGCGAAGTGGGCGCCGACGGGAGTCTGAAGCGTCTCCAGTGATCCGTTCGACGACACCTCCTCCGTTTCATGTGAAACAGACGGCAGCGTGGTCACCTTCGCCGCAGCCACCCCGCGCTCCGCCGTGAGCACAGGACCGGCGGTCGGCGAGGAGGATGCCCCACTCGCCGAAACACCCGGCCGCTCACCTGTCGGAGCCGCAGGGATCAGCGCGCCCAGGCCCCGCCCCAGACCCCGTCGTCGGTCGCTCACTGGATCCCCTCCACCATGTTCTGATCGTTCTGTCCGCCCACATGGGCATGTTGCGCGTCGTACGCCACTCCGACTCCTCGCAGGGCGATTTCGCGCGCGGCCTCAAGATACGAGAGAGCACCGCTCGAACCCGGATCGTAGGTCAGAACCGTCTGCCCGTAACTCGGGGCCTCCGAAATACGCACCGACCGCGGAATGCTCGTCCGCAGCACCTCCTTGCCGAAGTGACTGCGCACCTCCTCCGCGACCTGGGACGCGAGGCGGGTCCGGCCGTCGTACATGGTGAGCAGAATCGTCGAGACGTGCAGGTCGGGATTGAGGTGCCCGCGCACCAGGTCGACGTTGCGCAGAAGTTGCCCCAGGCCTTCGAGCGCGTAGTACTCGCACTGGATGGGGATGAGCACTTCCGCGCCGGCGACCAGAGCGTTGACCGTCAGCAGGCCGAGCGACGGCGGGCAGTCGATGAGGATGTAGTCCAGCGGCTGCTCGTACGCCAGGATCGCTCGTTCCAGCCGGCTCTCACGGGCCACCAGCGACACCAGCTCGATCTCCGCACCGGCGAGATCGATGGTGGCGGGGGCGCAGAAGAGGCCCTCGACATCAGGGACCGGCTGAACGACCTCGGAGAGCGGCTTGCTGTCGATCAGCACGTCGTAGATCGATGGAACCTCTGCGTGGTGGTCGATCCCCAGCGCCGTGGAGGCATTGCCCTGAGGGTCGAGGTCGATCACCAGGACCCGGGCGCCGTGCAGGGCCAGCGAAGCGGCAAGGTTGACCGTGGTCGTGGTCTTACCCACCCCGCCCTTCTGGTTGGCGACCACCATGACTCGGGTCTGCTCGGGCCGTGGCAGGCCTTCACCGGCGCGACCTAGCGCCTCCACAGCCAGTTGGGCAGCACGACCGATGGGAGTGTCGTCCATCGGGGGCGGTGTTTCACGTGAAACATCCTCCCCCATCGACTCGGTACGGGGACCGGGGACCGGATCGGTCATCGGTCCCGCGATGTTGGCGTCGGACCGCAAGGATTCACTCTCCTCGACTTCAGGCTCGCAATGAACAGAGCCTCCCATGCCATTGGGGTCGTGAACCAGCGAGGCCCGTTGTTCTGTGGAGAAATCCACCTCTGTGGACAACTCCACACCTCCTCCGAGTGGCCCGAGTGGCCTCCGACCGCGAGGTTCGGCCGCAGCTCGGCCGCGACTGATGATGCCGTGCAACAGTGAGCGATGTTTCACGTGAAACACGATGCCGAGCCACTCGGGTCATCACGGCGCGACACTCCGATACCTACAGGTTTGTCAGCTTTTGTCGAATAAGCCTCGTCATCGAGACCGATCCCATCGAAGTGAGAAACAACTCCTGGCCCCGAACGAAAAACTCCCGGCCCTCTCGCGAGAGAACCGGGAGTAGTGATGCTCACATCGACGAGGGTCAGCGTCGGCGGCGCGTCCGGCCCGTCCTGGCGGCCTTGGCCCGCTTCGCCGCGAAGCGCACACCGCCGGGGCTCTCGCCGACTTCCACCCGCACCACGGTGGACATCGGATCCACGATGCCCTCACCGACATGGAGGATGGAGGTCTCCACGGCACCGAGCTTGCTCAGCGCCGTGGCAGAGGTCTTCAGCTCCTCCTCGGCCGCGTCGCCCTTGAGGGCCAGCATCTCGCCGTACGGGCGCAGCAGCGGGATACCCCACGTCGCCAGCCGGTCGAGCGGAGCAACCGCCCTGGCGGTCACCACGTGAACCGGCTGGAGCTTGCCCATGACTTCCTCGGCGCGGCCGCGTACGACGGTCACGTGGTCGAGACCGAGCAGTTCCACGACCTCGGTGAGGAAATTGGTCCGGCGCAGTAGGGGCTCAAGCAGTGTGATCTTGAGGTCCTCCCGGACGAGCGCCAAGGGGATGCCGGGCAGCCCCGCCCCGGAGCCGACGTCGCATACGGTCACGCCCTCGGGCACGACCTCCGAGAGCACCGCGCAGTTCAGCAGGTGCCGCTCCCACAGCCGGGGCACTTCCCGCGGGCCGATCAGCCCACGCTGCACTCCCGCCTCGGCCAGCAGTTCCGCGTACCGGACCGCGTCCGCGAAGCGATCACCGAATACCTCGCGCGCCTGCTCGGGCGCGGGGGGAAGCTCCGCTGCCTCCGTCACGGGGGACCGTCCTTCCGTACCGCTTGAGCGCACTGAGCGCTGATCACCAGGACTATCAGGCTGACAAAATTCGGCCCCGTCTGCGCAACAGACGGGGCCGAAGGAACGTACGTACCGATCAGGCGGGGAGCACGACGACGAAGCGCTCCGGCTCCTCGCCCTCGGACTCGCTGCGCAGGCCGGCGGCCTTGACCGCGTCGTGCACGACCTTGCGCTCGAAGGGCGTCATCGGGTCCATCTTGACCGGCTCACCGGAGCTCTTGACCTCGGCGGCGGCCTTGGCGCCCAGCTCGGAGAGCTCCTCGCGCTTCTTGGCCCGGAATCCCCCGATGTCCAGCATCAGCCGGCTGCGGTCCCCGGTCTCCCGGTGCACGGCCAGGCGCGTGAGCTCCTGGAGCGCTTCCAGCACCTCGCCGTCGCGGCCGACCAGCTTCTGCAGGTCGCGGCCGCCCGAGTCGCTGATGATCGAGACAGCGGCGCGGTCGGCCTCAACGTCCATGTCGATGTCGCCGTCGAGATCGGCAATGTCGAGCAGACCCTCGAGGTAGTCCGCCGCGATCTCGCCTTCCTGCTCCAGGCGGGTCAGGGTGTCGCCCTCAGCGGCGGCGGAGGTGGTGCCTTCCGTCACGGGATGGACTCCTTCTTACTTCTTGGACGGGGACTTGGGCCGCTGCGGGCCCTTGCGCTGTCCGGACTGGGCCTTGCTGCGGGTACCGGCGCCGGGCTTGTTCCCGCTTCCGGGAGCCTGCTGTGCGGCGGAGGGCTTGTCGTCCTGCGGCTCGTCGGACTTGCTCAGCGAGGTCTTCGGCTCGGACTCGTCCGCCGGCTTGGGCGTGCCGGTCGCCGTCACACCCGACTGGCGCTGCGACTTGGACTGCCGCTTCGGCTGCTGCCGCTTGGGGGCGGCGGCTGCGGTGGTCGTGGTGCCGTCCTCGGACTCGACGACTGTCGTGCTCTCGCCCTTCATCACCAGACCGTCCGGCTGGGCCACGAGGCCCGCCTTGGTGAGGCTGTTGATGAACTTGCGTTCGAACTCGTTGCGGTCGCGGCCCTTGGCGACGATGGCCTTGACGATGGCCTTCTCACTGCGGCGGCGCGTCTTGCCGTGGAGCGTGACGTGCTTCTGCAGGCGCTCCAGGTAAGCGGCCTGAGCCTTCGATCCCGGGGTCGGGTTGTTGCGGATGACGTACATCTGCTGGCCCATGGTCCACACGTTGGTGGTCAGCCAGTAGACGAGGACACCGACCGGGAAGTTGATGCCGAAGACGGCGAACATCACCGGGAACACGTACATCAGCATCTTCTGCTGCTGCATGAAGGGCGTCTTCACCGTGGTGTCGACGTTCTTCGTCATCAGCTGACGCTGGGTGTAGAACTGCGACGCCGACATCAGCACGATCATGACCGCGGTGACGACGCGGACGTCGAGAAGCGTGGCCCCGAGCGCCTCGACCGTGCTCTGGCTGTCCGTGAACTTCGCGGCGAGGGGGGCACCGAAGATGTGCGCCTTACGGGCACTGGCCAGCAACGAATCGTTGATGACACCGATCGTCGAGCCCGTCGCGATGGCGTTGAGCACGTGGTACAGCGCGAAGAAGAACGGCGACTGGGCCAGGATGGGAAGGCACGAGGAGAGCGGGTTGGTACCCGTCTCCTTGTACAGCTTCATCATCTCTTCGGACTGGCGCTGCTTGTCGTTCTTGTAGCGCTCCTGGATCTTCTTCATCTCGGGCTGCAGGGTCTGCATGGCCCGAGTGGCCTTGATCTGCTTCACGAAGAGCGGGATCAGGCAGATACGGATCAGGATCACCAGGGAAACGATGGACAAGCCCCAGGCCCAGCCCGTGTCGGGACCGAAGATCTTCCCGTACACGGCGTGGAACTGGACGATGACCCAGGAAACGGGTGTCGTGATGAAGCTGAAAAGGCCAGCAATCGTGTCCACTAATCAAGCTCCTTGAGCATGGGACGGGGTCTCAGCGGCCGGGCTCGGGGCAGTGGTGTCCCCGGTGGCCGGTTCGGCGGAGGTCCCGCCCTTGCGTGCACGCCAGGCGTTACGCAGCAATTCGTGCCACCGCGGACGCTTGCGTTGCGGAACATGGTCCACACCGCCCAACGACCACGGATTGCACCGGAGGATGCGCCAGGCGGTGAGTGCCGTTCCCTTGATCGCACCGTGCCGGTCGATGGCTGTGTAGCCGTAGCGGGAGCACGACGGGTAGTACTTGCAGACCGGCCCGAGCAACGGGCTGATCGTCCACTGGTACAGCTTGATGAGAGCAAGCAGTGGGTACTTCATCGCGCGCCCCCTCCCAGCAGCCGCTGCAGGGCGGCATCCAGGTCTCGGGCCAGCTGTTCATGGTCGGCGTCACCCGAACCGGGCAGCGCTCGTACGACTACCAGGCTACCGGGGGGCAACAGGGCGACTCGGTCGCGCATCAGATGGCGAAGTCTGCGCTTCACCTTGTTGCGTACGACGGCTCCGCCCACGGCTTTGCTCACGACGAAACCCGCACGCGTCGAGGGAGCGCTCTCCCCAGGCGCGTGCGGGTCCGTTGCACCGCTACGTAGATGGACGACGAGAAGCGGGCGTCCGGCCCGGCGTCCTCGGCGTACCGCGGTCGCGAAGTCTTCGCGCCGCCTCAGCCGATGCTCGGTAGGCAGCACGAGATCATGACCTGTAAGTAATCAGGCGGACAGGCTGGCGCGACCCTTGCCACGGCGGTTCGCGAGAATCGCGCGGCCGGCACGGGTGCGCATCCGCAGGCGGAAGCCGTGGGTCTTGGCGCGACGACGGTTGTTCGGCTGGAAGGTGCGCTTGCTCACTCGGGGGCTCCAGAAAGAATCGGTGGTGGCGGGGTGCCGCCCTGGCTGTCACCGTGCGCCCACGAGGAAACTCGCATTACGCCCGAGTGCACCGCTTCCCGATCACGCTTCGCGATCTGTGCCCATCGGAGGCAGGCGGCAGCAGCCATCGACAACTCGACCTGGTTACGGTACGCGCGGCTACGCCATCCGGTCAAACCAACCGCCGACGGGGGACACTATCCACAGGCTGGGGACAACAACTTGAACCGTACCCGTCGCCCTGACTACCGTGGCTGAACTCCGTTTCGTTCCCTTCTCGCCGCCCCAGCGGTTTTGTTTCCCCCGCCCCAAGCGACTGACTTCCCAACCTGTTCCCAGAACCACACGTTCATGGGACCCGTGAGAGAGCGTGCCCCGTGGCTGACGTACCTGCCGATCTTGCCGCAGTGTGGCCACGCGTACTGGAACAACTTCTGGGCGAAGGCCGCGGACAGGGTGTCGAGGTGAAGGACGAGCACTGGATCAAGCGGTGCCAGCCCTTGGCCCTGGTGGCGGACACCGCTCTGCTCGCCGTTCCCAACGAGTTCGCCAAGAACGTACTGGAAGGCCGTCTCGCTCCGATCGTGAGCGAGACGCTGAGCCGTGAGTGCGGGCGCCCCATCCGCATCGCCATCACCGTCGACGACTCCGCGGGCGAACCCTCGATGCCCGCGCCGCCCCGCTACGAGGAGCCCGAGCTCCCCTCCGGACCGGTCCAGGGCCGTGACCCCTACGAGAGCCAGGGACGCGACGACCGCGGCGGCTACGACAGCGGCGCGTACGACGGCACACAGACCCGGGACGACCGCGGGGGGTACGAAGGCCAGGGACGGGAGGACCGCGGCGGCTACGACGCCGGCCAGGGCCGTGACGACCGCGGCACGTACGAGCCGCAGGGCCGTGACGACCGCGCTCCGTACAACTCCCGCCGCGACGGATACGAGGGCTACGGCCGCCACCGCGCCGACGACCACCGCGGCGGCCGCGCCGAACCGCTGCCCGGTGCCCCGGGCGACCAGCTGCCGACCGCCCGTCCCGCGTACCCGGACTACCAGCGCCCGGAGCCGGGTGCCTGGCCGCGCCACTCCCAGGACGACTACGGCTGGCAGCAACAGCGCCTCGGCTTCCCCGAGCGGGACCCCTACGCCTCGCCGCCGCAGGACTACCGGCCCCAGTCGGTGGAGCGCTCGCCCTACGAGCAGCAGCGCCAGGACTACGACCAGCGCTCCGACCGCCGCGATCTGCCGGACCCCTCCGACAGCGGTCAGGGACGCAGGGGCGGCCCCTCGCTGCCGTCCGTGGGCGGTGCCCCCGGGTCGAAGTCCGCGCAACCCGCGCCGACGCCCGGCCCGGGCGAGCCCACCGCGCGGCTGAACCCGAAGTACCTCTTCGACACGTTCGTGATCGGCGCCTCGAACCGCTTCGCGCACGCCGCCGCCGTGGCCGTCGCCGAGGCACCGGCGAAGGCGTACAACCCCCTCTTCATCTACGGGGAGTCGGGGCTCGGCAAGACGCACCTGCTGCACGCGATCGGGCACTACGCGCGCAGCCTCTATCCGGGCACCCGGGTGCGGTACGTGAGCTCGGAGGAGTTCACCAACGAGTTCATCAACTCCATCCGCGACGGCAAGGGCGACAGCTTCCGCAAGCGGTACCGGGAGATGGACATCCTGCTCGTCGACGACATCCAGTTCCTCGCGGACAAGGAGTCGACGCAGGAGGAGTTCTTCCACACCTTCAACACGCTGCACAACGCGAACAAGCAGATCGTCCTCTCCAGCGACCGGCCGCCCAAGCAGCTGGTCACGCTGGAGGACCGGCTGCGCAACCGCTTCGAGTGGGGTCTGATCACCGACGTCCAGCCACCCGAGCTGGAGACCCGGATCGCCATCCTTCGCAAGAAGGCGGTGCAGGAGCAGCTCAACGCCCCGCCGGAGGTGCTGGAGTTCATCGCGTCCCGGATCTCGCGCAACATCCGCGAGCTGGAGGGCGCGCTGATCCGGGTGACGGCGTTCGCGTCGCTCAACCGGCAGCCGGTGGACCTCGGTCTGACGGAGATCGTCCTCAAGGACCTGATCCCCGGTGGCGAGGACTCGGCCCCCGAGATCACCGCGACCGCGATCATGGCGGCCACGGCCGACTACTTCGGACTCACGGTGGACGATCTGTGCGGGTCCTCGCGCAGCCGCGTCCTGGTGACGGCTCGGCAGATCGCCATGTACCTGTGCCGTGAACTCACCGATCTGTCACTGCCGAAGATCGGCGCGCAGTTCGGCGGCCGCGACCACACGACAGTGATGCACGCGGACCGCAAGATCCGCGCACTGATGGCCGAGCGCCGCTCCATCTACAACCAGGTCACCGAACTCACGAACCGCATCAAGAACGGCTGACGGAGGCCGGCGCGGCCATGCCCGAGGGCGCCCAGGGACATCGTCCCGGGGCGCCCTTCGCCGTTCCCGCCCACCTTTCGGCCCACCCGTTCCCGGGCCTCGCTCGGGCACCGGGAGGCCGAGAACGGGCCGAGGACCGCGCGCCCGGCGACGTCCGAAGGCGCTCCCCGAGGGCTCCGGAGACGCTTCTCGAGGTTCCGGAGCCGTGTTCCGAGGGCTTCGGAGCCCTGTTCCGAGGGTTCCGGCATCGGTGCCGGCGCTACCGACCCGACACCTGCTGTTCGAATCCGAGCCTGGTTACGGCCACTCTCCACAGATGTGGTGACTTTTTTCCGTCCACATCCTGGGGACTGGGAAGTTGTCCAGATCGTTTCCACAGGTAGCACTGCTGAAAGGACATCAGACCAGGTCAGCAGCCTGTGGATTCGTGGACGAAGACTCTCCACAGCCTGTGGACAAAGAAAAGATCCACAGGCTGTGCGCAAGGTTGTCCACCGGCGGCCCACAGGCTGGGGTCAGTTATCCCCAACGATCTCCAGCTTCTCCACATCACTGTCCACTGTTCGGCAACGCGCCGCGCCATCTCACCGCGTCGAGTGAAAGGCGTCACACCGAGGTCCCGGATTGGGCTGTGGGGAACGCGGGTAAAGCTGGGGACGACGTTGGGGAGAAGTCGCCCCCAGCTGTGGACCGAGTGTGCAGAACTTTTCGTCGTCCACAGATACCCCAGGTTGTCCACCGCCTTCACCCACAGGCTCGGTGGACAAAAAATCGCCTCTGAGCTGCGAAAATGGGGTTATCCACGGTTTCCACAGGCCCTACTACTAAGACCAACTAGAGAGAGCCTGGGAATCGTTTCGAAGTGGGGGCTGTGCACAACTTGCTCCCGGAGGCTCGACTGCCGCTCTGCACGACTTGACCCCGAGGGGCACCGACTGTCAGCGCGGTGCGTCAGACTGGTCCCCGGTGTCCTCCCCCCTCAGCGGTCGGAACGACACCGAGTCAGACGACGAAGGCCAGCAGGGCGAGAGCGCCGGCAACAGACGGAGGCGGCAACGGTGAAGATCCGGGTGGAACGCGACGTACTCGCGGAGGCAGTGGCCTGGGCGGCACGCAGCCTCCCGGCCCGTCCGCCGGCTCCTGTGCTCGCAGGCCTCCTCCTGAAGGCCGAGGAGGGCGCACTGAGCCTCTCCAGCTTCGACTACGAGGTCTCGGCGAGGGTCTCCGTGGACGCGGAGATCGACGAGGAGGGCACGGTCCTCGTGTCCGGCCGCCTCCTGGCGGACATCTGCCGGGCGCTGCCCAACCGGCCGGTGGAGATTTCCACAGACGGTGTACGGGCGACCGTGGTCTGCGGCTCCTCGCGGTTCACACTCCACACCCTGCCTGTGGAGGAGTACCCGGCACTGCCCCAGATGCCGTCGGCGACCGGCACCGTCCCCGGTGAGGTCTTCGCCTCCGCCGCCGCCCAGGTGGCCATCGCCGCCGGGCGCGACGACACGCTCCCCGTGCTCACCGGTGTGCGCATCGAGATCGAGGGCGACAAGGTCACCCTGGCGTCCACCGACCGGTACCGCTTCGCGGTCCGAGAGTTCCTGTGGAAGCCGGAGAACCCGGAGGCGTCCGCGGTCGCCCTGGTGCCCGCCAAGACGCTCCTGGACACCGCCAAGGCCCTCACGGGCGGCGACAGCGTGATCCTGGCGCTGTCCGGCTCCGGCGCGGGCGAGGGCCTGATCGGCTTCGAGGGCGCCGGGCGGCGTACGACCACCCGTCTGCTCGAAGGCGACCTCCCGAAGTACCGCGCCCTGTTCCCGACGGAGTTCAACTCCATCGCCGTCATCGAGACCGCCCCCTTCGTGGAGGCCGTCAAGCGTGTGGCCCTGGTCGCCGAGCGCAACACCCCGGTGCGGCTGAGCTTCGAGCAGGGCGTGCTGATCCTGGAGGCCGGTTCCAGCGACGACGCACAGGCTGTGGAAAGGGTCGACGCCCAGCTGGAGGGCGACGACGTCTCGATCGCCTTCAACCCGACGTTCCTGCTCGACGGCCTGAGCGCCATCGACTCGCCGGTGGCCCAGCTCTCCTTCACGACGTCCACGAAGCCGGCGCTGCTCAGCGGCAAGCCCGCCGTGGACGCCGAGGCGGACGAGGCCTACAAGTACCTGATCATGCCGGTGCGCCTGTCCGGCTGATCCCGGAGCCCGCCGGTCCTGGGGACCGGCGGGCGCACCGTGGGCGGGGCATACGTCTGAGCGGGTATGCCCACAGATGTGCGTGAGTTCCACCGGTGCCCGAAAGGCGTGGGTGGTACCCCCCGGTCTAGGCTCGGACCCAGGTACGAGAGTGCCCTCACGCCACGTCGCAACCCCTAAGGAACAACTGATGGAGCTCGGTCTCGTCGGCCTCGGCAAGATGGGCGGCAACATGCGCGAGCGGATCCGCCGCGCAGGTCACACCGTCATCGGATACGACCGCAACCCGGACCTCGCCGATGTCCACAGCCTGGAAGAACTTGTGGGCAAGCTCAAGGGCCCGCGCGTGGTGTGGGTCATGGTCCCCGCGGGTGCCGCGACCCAGTCCACCATCGACGAGCTGGCCGCCCTGTTGGAGCCGGGCGACGTCGTCGTGGACGGCGGCAACTCGCGCTGGACGGACGACGAGAAGCACGCCGTCGAGCTGGGCATCAAGGGCATCGGCTTCGTCGACTGCGGTGTCTCCGGCGGCGTCTGGGGCCTGGAGAACGGCTACGCGCTGATGTACGGCGGCCACGCCGAGCACGTCGCCCTGGTCCAGCCTGTCTTCGACGCGCTCAAGCCCGAGGGCGACTTCGGAGCGGTGCACGCCGGCAAGGTCGGCGCGGGCCACTTCGCGAAGATGGTCCACAACGGCATCGAGTACGCGATGATGCAGGCTTACGCCGAGGGCTGGGAGCTGCTCGAGAAGGTCGACTCCGTCACGGACGTGCGCGAGGTCTTCCGTTCCTGGCAGGAAGGCACGGTCATCCGCTCCTGGCTGCTCGACCTCGCCGTCAACGCGCTGGACGAGGACGAGCACCTGGAGAAGCTCAGGGGCTTCGCGCAGGACTCCGGCGAGGGCCGGTGGACCGTGGAGGCCGCCATCGACCACGCGGTGCCGCTGCCCGCGATCACGGCGTCGCTCTTCGCCCGCTTCGCCTCGCGGCAGGACGACTCGCCGCAGATGAAGATGATCGCGGCGCTGCGCAACCAGTTCGGCGGCCACGCCGTCGAGAAGGCCTGATCGACGCCCCGGGTTCTCCACACCCGGAGTGACCCGGTTGTCCACAGCCGGGGGAAGAACCTGAGGACCGCGGCCCGCACGGACCCCGGTCAGAACCCGCAACACCCGAAACACCACGCTGGGGGAGGTCGGCGAACGACCATGCACGTCACGCATCTGTCGCTGGCCGACTACCGCTCGTACGCCCGGGTCGAGGTCCCGCTCGACCCGGGCGTCACCGCGTTCGTGGGACCCAACGGACAGGGCAAGACGAATCTGGTCGAGGCCGTCGGCTATCTCGCGACCCTCGGCAGCCACCGCGTCTCCTCGGACGCGCCGCTCGTCCGCATGGGCGCCGACCGGGCGATCATCCGGGCCAATGTCCGCCAGGGAGAGCGCCAGCAGCTCATCGAGCTGGAGCTGAACCCCGGCAAGGCCAACCGCGCCCGCATCAACAGGTCCTCCCAGGTCAGACCCCGTGACGTGCTCGGCATCGTACGAACCGTCCTGTTCGCGCCCGAGGACCTCGCCCTGATCAAGGGCGACCCCGGGGAGCGGCGCCGGTTCCTCGACGAACTGATCACCGCCCGCTCCCCGCGCATGGCAGGCGTCCGATCCGACTACGACCGGGTCCTCAAGCAGCGCAACACCCTCCTGAAGTCGGCCGCGATGGCCCGCCGGCACGGCGGCCGCACCATGGACCTGTCCACGCTCGACGTGTGGGACCAGCACCTCGCGCGCGTGGGAGCCGAGCTGATGGCCCAGCGGCTCGACCTGGTCGCGGCGATCCAGCCGCTCGCCGACAAGGCGTACGAGCAACTGGCGCCCGGCGGCGGGCCCGTAGCCCTGGAGTACAAGGCGTCCTCGCCCGGCGTCGTGGGTCCCGCCCGTGAGGAGCTCTACGCCCAGCTCATGGCCGCCATGGAGGAGGGCCGCAAGCCGGAGATCGAGCGCGGTGTGACCCTCGTGGGGCCCCACCGGGACGATCTGGTCCTCAAGCTCGGCCAGCTGCCCGCCAAGGGATACGCCTCGCACGGAGAGTCCTGGTCGTACGCGCTGGCGTTGCGCCTGGCCTCGTACGACCTGCTCAGGGCCGAGGGCAACGAGCCGGTGCTGGTCCTCGACGACGTCTTCGCGGAGCTGGACAGCCGCAGACGCGAGCGCCTCGCGGAGCTTGTCGCCCACGGCGAGCAGGTCCTCGTGACAGCCGCGGTGGACGACGACGTACCGGATGTTCTGAACGGGACGCGGTACGCCGTGTCCGAAGGCACGGTGGAGCGCCTATGACGGAGAACACATCGGGAACGGGCGGCGAGGGCACGTCCGGCGCGGGGCCCCGCAAGAAGACCCCGGAGCCGTCCGGCGTCGACCTCGCGCGCGTGGCGCTGCGCGCCGCGAAGGAGCAGGCACGCGCGCGTGGGGACGCGGCCCAGCAGAAGAAGCAGGCGCGGCGCGGCGGTGGCCTGCGCTCCGGCTCCGGTGCCGACGGACGCGACCCCATGGCGCTCGGCGCCGCCATCAACCGGCTGCTCACCGAGCGCGGCTGGGAGACCCCGGCCGCGGTGGGCGGCGTGATGGGCCGCTGGCCGCAGATCGTCGGCGACGACCTGGCCAACCACTGCGTTCCGCTGCGCTACGACGACGACCCGGCCGAGCGGGTGCTCACGGTGCAGTGCGACTCGACCGCCTGGGCGACCCAGCTGCGCCTGCTGGCGCCGCAACTGGTGGCGCGGCTGAACCAGGACCTCGGTCACGGCACCGTGCGTCTGCTCAAGGTCCAGGGGCCTACGGGCCCCTCGCGCCAGTACGGGCCGTTGCGCGCTCCGGGCAGCACGGGTCCCGGCGACACCTACGGGTGACCGGCCCAGCCGGTCGGTCCTCCGCGGACGGCGTACCCGCGCGGACGCCCTTCACAGGGCGGTGACCGGCGTCGTCGCGCCCGCGGGCGAACGTCCGGACTCGGCCGCGCGGGTCCCGAGCACGGGCGATCCTGACCCCCTCCACGGACGGCTGCCGCGTCAGAGCGGCGACCGCGGCTGATCCAGGCGAGGCCGGCCGTCTTCGGACCCGGCGATCTCGACCGTTTCCGGGCCGGCTGTCCCGCTGATCCAGCAGATCGTGACCGGGCCGGGCCGATGGCCATGGGCGAATTCCGGCCGTCGTCCGGGGCGGTGCCGGGCCGTGCCGCGCCCGGGTTCGGGGCGTGTTCCGCCGCCGCGGGGTACGGGAGGCGACCGATCGCCGCACCCCCGGACCCCTCACCGATCCCACCCGTGGATGCCCCCCTGTCCTCCGTGGTCCTCGGCAGCCGTCGCCCATGGGGTGGGCCGCTCTGGGTCACCCCCCGCCCGGCAATCCGGAGAACCGTCGATATCAGCTGGTCAGGGGGGTATCGACGACTGCTCGAAGGCCACTTCGGACACCCTGCGGGACGCAGCTCGGCATGCTCCGGGCGACCTCCGCGGGCGACCGCGCGCGACGGCGGACGGCGACCTGACCCGTCAGTAGCCGGGGGTTGACACTCGGAAGGGCTGAGTGCCGCTGTAAGCCTCTTTGGGCCCGGGTCCGCATATGGGGAGTCGGGCGAGACCGGTTCAGGGCGGCACATGCGGACTCAGGTACCGGCAAACCCCCATCACTGTCAGCGCTACCGGTAGACTGGAAGCTAATCCCGCCCCACTAGTGGGACGCACCGAGCAACGCTGACTAAGGCTTACCAACGCAACACGCCGCAGCCGCTCCGGCCACCCGCCGGGAGTTCGGCTTGTGCTGTGCCAGAAAGGGCGCTTCGTGGCCGATTCCGGCAACCCCAACGAGAACATCCCGTCCACCGACGCCGGCGCGAACGGCGAGGTCACATCCTCGTACGACGCCAGTGCCATCACCGTCCTCGAGGGTCTGGACGCGGTCCGCAAGCGACCTGGCATGTACATCGGTTCGACCGGTGAGCGTGGACTCCACCACCTCGTGTACGAGGTGGTGGACAACTCGGTCGACGAGGCGCTGGCCGGCCACGCGGACACGATCGAGATCACGATCCTCCCGGACGGCGGCGTACGCGTCGTCGACAACGGCCGTGGCATCCCGGTGGGCATCGTCGCCTCCGAGGGCAAGCCGGCCCTCGAGGTCGTGCTGACCGTGCTGCACGCGGGCGGCAAGTTCGGCGGCGGCGGATACGCGGTCTCCGGCGGTCTGCACGGCGTCGGCGTCTCCGTCGTGAACGCCCTGTCGAGCAAGATCTCTGTCGAGGTCAAGACCGACGGTCACCGCTGGACGCAGGACTACAAGCTGGGCGTCCCGACGGCCCCCATCTCCCAGCACGAGGCCACGAATGAGACCGGAACGTCGGTCACCTTCTGGGCCGACGCGGACATCTTCGAGACCACGGAGTACTCCTTCGAGACGCTCTCGCGGCGCTTCCAGGAGATGGCGTTCCTCAACAAGGGTTTGACGATCAAACTCACCGATGAGCGCGATTCGGCGAAGGCCGTCGCCGGGGCGGACGAGGCGGGTGCTGACGAGAAGGACGAGGTCAAGACCGTCACGTACCACTACGAAGGCGGCATCGTCGACTTCGTGAAGTACCTCAACTCCCGCAAGGGAGAAGCGGTGCACCCCACCGTCATCGACCTCGAAGCCGAGGACAAGGACAAGAGCCTGTCCCTCGAGGTCGCGATGCAGTGGAACAGCGGCTACAGCGAGGGCGTGTACTCCTTCGCCAACATCATCCACACCCACGAGGGCGGTACGCACGAGGAAGGCTTCCGTGCGGCGCTGACCTCGCTCATCAACAAGTACGCGCGCGACAAGAAGCTGCTTCGCGAGAAGGACGACAACCTCACGGGTGACGACATCCGCGAGGGTCTGACCGCGATCATCTCGGTCAAGCTGAGCGAGCCTCAGTTCGAGGGCCAGACCAAGACCAAGCTGGGCAACACGGAGGCGAAGACCTTCGTCCAGAAGGCGGTCTACGAGCACCTCAACGACTGGCTGGACCGCAACCCGGTCGAGGCCGCGGACATCATCCGCAAGTCCATCCAGGCGGCCACCGCGCGCGTGGCGGCCCGCAAGGCGCGTGACCTGACGCGCCGCAAGGGCCTCCTGGAGTCGGCGTCCCTGCCGGGCAAGCTCTCCGACTGCCAGTCGAACGACCCCACCAAGTGCGAGATCTTCATCGTCGAGGGTGACTCCGCCGGCGGCTCGGCCAAGTCCGGCCGGAACCCGCAGTACCAGGCCATCCTCCCGATCCGGGGAAAGATCCTCAACGTCGAGAAGGCGCGGATCGACAAGATCCTGCAGAACCAGGAGATCCAGGCACTGATCTCCGCCTTCGGCACCGGAGTCCACGAGGACTTCGACATCACGAAGCTCCGCTATCACAAGATCATTCTGATGGCGGACGCCGACGTCGACGGCCAGCACATCAACACCCTGCTGCTGACCTTCCTGTTCCGCTTCATGCGCCCGCTGGTCGAGGCGGGGCACGTCTTCCTGTCCCGTCCGCCGCTCTACAAGATCAAGTGGGGCCGGGACGACTTCGAGTACGCGTACTCGGACCGCGAGCGCGACGCGCTGATCGAGCTCGGCCGTCAGGCGGGCAAGCGCGTGCGCGAGGACTCGATCCAGCGCTTCAAGGGTCTCGGTGAGATGAACGCAGAGGAGCTGCGCATCACGACCATGGACCAGGAGCACCGCGTCCTCGGTCAGGTCACCCTCGACGACGCCGCTCAGGCCGACGATCTCTTCTCCGTCCTCATGGGCGAGGACGTCGAGGCCCGCCGCGCGTTCATCCAGCGCAACGCCAAGGACGTCCGCTTCCTCGACATCTGAGTCGGTCTCAGCTGACCGCGTCAGAAAGGATCTTCACCAGCAATGACCGACGAGAACGCACCGAGCAATCCTGAAGCGGGCGACATCGCCATGCGCATCGAGCCCGTCGGGCTCGAGACCGAGATGCAGCGCTCGTACCTCGACTACGCGATGTCCGTCATCGTGTCGCGCGCGCTGCCCGACGTGCGGGACGGCCTCAAGCCCGTCCACCGCCGCGTCCTGTACGCGATGTACGACGGCGGCTACCGGCCCGAGAAGGGCTTCTACAAGTGCGCCCGCGTCGTCGGCGACGTCATGGGCACCTACCACCCGCACGGCGACTCCTCGATCTACGACGCGCTGGTCCGTCTCGCGCAGCCGTGGTCGATGCGGATGCCGCTGGTGGACTCCAACGGCAACTTCGGCTCTCCCGGCAACGACCCGGCCGCCGCCATGCGGTACACCGAGTGCAAGCTGAAGCCGCTGTCCATGGAGATGGTCCGCGACATCGACGAGGAGACCGTCGATTTCACGGACAACTACGACGGCCGCAACCAGGAGCCGACGGTCCTGCCAGCCCGCTTCCCGAACCTGCTGATCAACGGCTCGGCGGGTATCGCGGTCGGTATGGCCACCAACATCCCGCCGCACAACCTGCGCGAGGTCGCGGCCGGCGCCCAGTGGTACCTGGAGAACCCCGAGGCCTCCCACGAGGAGCTCCTGGACGCCCTGATCGAGCGCATCAAGGGCCCCGACTTCCCGAGCGGCGCCCTGGTCGTGGGCCGCAAGGGCATCGAGGAGGCGTACCGCACGGGCCGTGGCTCCATCACGATGCGCGCGGTCGTCGATGTCGAGGAGATCCAGAACCGCCAGTGCCTGGTGGTCACCGAACTCCCCTACCAGACCAACCCCGACAACCTCGCGCAGAAGATCGCCGACCTGGTCAAGGACGGCAAGATCGGTGGCATCGCGGACGTCCGGGACGAGACCAGCTCCCGTACCGGCCAGCGCCTCGTGATCGTGCTCAAGAGGGACGCGGTCGCCAAGGTCGTCCTGAACAACCTCTACAAGCACACCGACCTGCAGACGAACTTCGGCGCGAACATGCTGGCGCTCGTCGACGGTGTGCCGCGCACCCTCTCCCTGGACGCGTTCATCCGCCACTGGGTGACGCACCAGATCGAGGTCATCGTCCGCCGGACGAAGTTCCGGCTGCGCAAGGCCGAGGAGCGCGCGCACATCCTGCGTGGCCTCCTGAAGGCCCTGGACGCCATCGACGAGGTCATCGCGCTCATCCGGCGCAGCGACACCGTGGAGATCGCGCGCGAGGGCCTGATGGGCCTCCTGGAGATCGACGAGATCCAGGCGAACGCGATCCTCGAGATGCAGCTCCGTCGGCTCGCCGCCCTGGAGCGTCAGAAGATCATCTCGGAGCACGACGAGCTCCAGGCCAAGATCCGCGAGTACAACGAGATCCTCGCCTCGCCCGTGCGCCAGCGCGGCATCATCAGCGAGGAGCTCGCCGCGATCGTCGAGAAGTTCGGCGACGACCGCCGCTCCAAGCTGGTGCCGTTCGACGGCGACATGTCCATCGAGGACCTGATCGCCGAAGAGGACATCGTCGTCACCATCACGCGCGGTGGCTACATCAAGCGGACGAAGACCGAGGACTACCGCTCGCAGAAGCGCGGCGGCAAGGGCGTCCGCGGCGCGAAGCTGAAGCAGGACGACATCGTCGACCACTTCTTCGTGTCGACGACGCACCACTGGCTGCTGTTCTTCACCAACAAGGGCCGCGTGTACCGCGCCAAGGCGTACGAGCTTCCGGACGCCGGCCGGGACGCGCGCGGCCAGCACGTCGCCAACCTGCTGGCCTTCCAGCCGGACGAGGCGATCGCCGAGATCCTCGCGATCCGCGACTACGAGGCGGCGCCCTATCTGGTGCTGGCCACCAAGGGCGGACTGGTCAAGAAGACGCCGCTCAAGGATTACGATTCGCCCCGCGCGGGCGGCGTCATCGCGATCAACCTTCGTGAGACGGAGGACGGATCCGACGACGAACTGATCGGAGCCGAACTCGTATCCGCCGAGGATGATCTGCTCCTGATCAGCAAGAAGGCGCAGTCGATCAGGTTCACCGCGACGGATGACGCTTTGCGACCGATGGGCCGTGCGACCTCGGGCGTCAAGGGCATGAGCTTCCGCGGGAGCGACGAGCTGCTCTCGATGAATGTTGTTCGACCCGGTACGTTCGTGTTCACTGCCACAGACGGTGGGTACGCGAAGCGGACCGCCGTCGACGAGTACCGCGTCCAGGGTCGCGGCGGCCTCGGTATCAAGGCCGCCAAGATCGTCGAGGACCGTGGTTCCCTCGTCGGCGCGCTGGTGGTCGAGGAGACCGACGAGATCCTCGCCATCACACTGTCCGGTGGTGTGATTCGTACGCGAGTCAACGAGGTCAGGGAGACGGGCCGTGACACCATGGGCGTCCAACTGATCAACCTGGGCAAGCGCGATGCCGTGGTCGGCATCGCTCGTAACGCCGAGGCCGGCCGTGAGGCGGAGGAGGTCGACGGCGATGAGGCCGTGGACGAGACCGCCGAAGGCGTCGAGGCCGTCGGTACGGAAGAGGGCGAGCCGTCCTCGGCCGAGTAGCGCGAGGAGTGAGTCGTCGTGAGTGGAGCCACGGGCGCCGGATCGACCGGTACGGAAACGGACGGCGGCCGTGGCACCGCCATGGACGGAACTGACTCCCATGACACTCATGGATCCCAGGGGGGAACTGTGACCGACACCCGAGGCCAGCAGGCCCAGCAGCACGCGGGCGGGCAGGCGGCCCCGGTCGCTCCGGGCGCGCCGCCGGTGGCGCCGTCCGCGGCGGCATCGCCGCTGCCGGGTGAGCGGCACGGGCAGCAGCCCGCGCAGCCGTATCACCCGCCGCAGGCGTACCCGGCGCAGGCTCCGGCCGACGCGGTCCGCCGGCCGCGCACGGGCGCGCGGACGACGCCGCGCGTGCGCAAGGCGCGGCTGCGGGTGGCCAAGGCCGACCCGTGGTCGGTGATGAAGGTCAGCTTCCTGCTCTCCATCGCGCTCGGCATCTGCACGATCGTGGCGGCGGCGGTGCTGTGGATGGTCATGGACGCGATGGGCGTCTTCTCGACCGTCGGCGGCACGATCTCCGAGGCGACCGGGTCGAACGAGTCCAACGGCTTCGACCTCCAGTCGTTCCTCTCGCTGCCGCACGTCCTGATGTTCACGTCGGTCATCGCGGTCATCGACGTGGTCCTCGCGACCGCTCTGGCGACCCTCGGAGCGTTCATCTACAACCTCTCCGCCGGCTTCGTCGGCGGCGTGGAGCTGACCCTCGCAGAGGACGAGTGAGGGCGCGTTCAAACGCCCTCCGGCTATCGATTTTGGGACTGGCCGCGTCGTGCGCTAATCTTCAGAGGTCAGCGCGCGGGACACACACCGCAAAGCGCGGCGGGGCTATAGCTCAGTTGGTTAGAGCGCATCCCTGATAAGGATGAGGCCACAGGTTCAAATCCTGTTAGCCCCACCAGTTCGAAGACCCCCAGCCATCACGGTTGGGGGTCTTCGGCGTTTATGGCTGACAATCCGTGGATCGCGCGCGGGTGTCGCCGGGATCGGCCCGGGGGACCGTGTCAGCCGATGAGCGGACTCCCCGGAAGCTGCCGCCACAGGCTTTGGACCGCCACGGGCCCGTAGGTCTGCGGGTGTGAGCCTTCGGAGGCAGTGGACCTTCGGAGGCGGTGGGTCTCCACAGGCTGTGGGCCTTCGGGAGCTCGGCCGGCTTGCCGACCGCCCGGAGGCGCCGCCGCAATGTCGAAGGCCCGGCGACTGGGAAGAGTCGCCGGGCCTTTGCCCTGGGTGCTTTGTACGCAAGTTCGCCGCTACTTCAGGGTGTCTGTGAGGGGGTACGGGCCGCGCTCCACGGAGTGGGGCCCATGGGGATGCTGAGGAACGGTGGTTCGAGGAGCGGCCGGGAACCGTGAGGCCGGGGAAGTGGCCGGGGGGCGGCGGTGTGCGTGCTTTCCGCCCGTACCGAGTTCTCGTGCGGCGCTTCCCGCCTGCTGCGGTGTTCGTCCGGCGTCGTTCGTCCCGCGCCTGTGCGACGCCCGCCCTGTGCCGGCCGGTGCGCCTGTTCGTGCCTGCCGAGGCGCCCGTCTTGGGGCCTGCCTCGATGCCCGTCCTGTGCCTGTCGTGGTGCCTGGGTCGGCGCCTGTCCCGGCGCCCGGATCGGGCCGGATCAGCGCTGGAGCTGTGTCACAGGCGTGAGGGCCCCCAGGGGCTCCGTGCCGGGCGTTGCGAGCGTCTCGGGCGCGGAACAGGCGTCGGGTTCCGCGAGGCCTTCCGTGCCGCCGGGAGCGGCGGCCTCCGCCGTGCCCTCGTCCGCCGGTGCGCGGTGTCGGCAACTCGGCGAGGAGCCGTGCGCCTCGGCGCGGATGCGTTGCTTCATAGTGGGGGGCAGGGCCCGGTTGTAGGACCAGGTCCAGGCTGCCGGGATCTGGACGGCCGCCGGGGCCGCCACCGAGGACTCCGTGTTGCGGGCCGGGCCGGCCTGCGGTACCGCGGCGGCCGCGGTGGTGGTGACAAGTCCGAGCGTCGCGCACAGCGCCAGGAAGGCGGTGACGATCGCGCTCCACAGCTTCATGACCTTGTTCTGGGTCACGGCCCCTCACTTTCGGGTCGGGCGATTTGCGTACTTTCCTCATGATGTGTATGTGGGCCGTGAAGTGGTGGACCTGTGCCCGTGGCGCGTTGATGTTCAGATGAACACCACCCGGATGGTCGCAAGTGATCAGAAAAGCGCGTGGATGCCCATAAAAGTCACAGTCTGTGACGTGCGATCACCGTGAGATCGGAGCGGTGTCATCCCGCTCTCCCGCTGTGCGCGGGGCCGCAGTTGGGGGCCGATCCAGGTCACCGATCGATATCGGTCGGTGTGTATAGTCGGGCGCCAGAAGTCCCCTACGTCAACGAAGGACGAGGTCGCGCGGTGAAGAAGCTTCTCCTGGTCGCACTGGCCGCCATCGGCGGGCTCCTCGTGTACCGCCAGATCCAGGCGGATCGCGCCGAGCAGGATCTGTGGACGGAGGCGACCGACTCCGTGCCCACGGGTTCGTGAGGATCGACAACAGTCTCGGAGCAGACCCCGGCCGCCTCGCGGTCGGGGTTTTGTGTTTCCCGGGAGCCCGTCGGTTCACGAACGCAAGCGAATCGGTTGCAGGGGCAAAATCCGAGGTCGTTCGGCCGCTTCCTTTCGGCCGCTCCCTCCGATAGCCCGGGTGTCTCGGTGGCCGACGGGGCAGGATGGTCCGCGCCAGGGGGCTTCGACGAGGGGTGGCGCGTGATGGGGCGGCGCACGAAGGACCGGTGTGGCGGAGGCCGGCGTGCGAGGTCGTGGCACGTCCGGATGCTCGCGGCCACGGCGGCGGCCGCGCTGTGCGTGAGCCTCGCACCCGCGGGCCGGGCCGCCGCCGCCCCCTGGACCGCCGATGCGCGGACCACCGCGAAGGGCGCGAGCACGGACGCCGACGGCACGTCCGGGCCTTACGCCTTCGCCGAGGACGCCATCGCCGTCAAGGGCGCGGCCGGTACGACCGACTCCGTACTCCTCCGGCCCGGCCGGACGTACAAGAGCTCCGTCGGACTCGCGGGGAGGGACGGCAGGCTGTATTACCGCCTCGAACTCGGTGCCGACTCCGACGCGTACGTCTCCGCCACCGCCGTCCCCCGGCCCGGCGCGACGGTCTCCTACTCGGACGGCCTCAAGGTCTCCCTTCAGGACGCCAACGGCCGCAACTGCTCCTTCACCGGCACCGTCCATTTCGGCGCCACCCAGAGCCCGCACCCCATCGCCGCCTGGGCCTCCCGCGAGACGAGTGGTGAGCGGTACGCCTGCCAGACGGCGGGAACGTACTACGTGGTCGTCGAACGCACCGGGGCGGCGGGCGCGACGAGCGGTACGGAGGCTTCGTCCGGAACGGAGTCTTCCGCGTCCCGCCCCTGGGACCTGGAACTCGGCTATGTGTCGGAGCCCGCTCTGAAGACGGCGTCCGGACCGACGAGCGCTCCGGAGGTCTGGAACTCGGCGTCGCCCGAGCCGCTCGTGGGGGACGCGAAGCACCGCGGCGGCGGCGCGGGATTCAGCGGGGCCGTCCCGCTCGGACAGGGAGTCTGGAAGGACGGCATCAGCCCGGGGCAGACCCGCTTCTACAAGGTGCCGGTCGACTGGGGACAGCAGGTCTACGCGACCGCGGACCTGGGCAGCGCGAGCCGGGGAGAGGGCTCCGTCGGCACCGCCCTCGTCATGTCCCTCTACAACCCGGTGCGAGGCCTCGTCGACGGCGTCGGCTCCGGGTACGACGGCAGCCAGCGTTCCGCCGCGCTCGCCCCCCTGCCTCCGGTCGCCTACGAGAACCGCTTCGCCCTCAACGACCGTGTGAGCGGGATGCGGTTCGCCGGCTCCTACTACCTCGTGGTCCATCTCGCCGCGCAGGTCGCCGACCGCTTCGGCGCGGGGCCGTTCGGGCTGACGCTGCGGGTGCGCGTGGCCGGAGAGGCGGGGACGGGCCCTGCCTACGCGGGCAGACCGGTACCCGGGGACGTGTTCGCCGTTCCGGTGGGCGGCTCCGACGACGCGGCCGGCGACGGAAGGGCGGACGGCGCGGCGGGCACCGGGGAGAGCGGCGGCGGCACCGGCCGCAGCGGCGTCATGAAACTCGTCGCCGCGGGTGGCATCGGCACCGGAACCCTGCTGATGCTGACGCTCGGGATGTGGACCGTGATCGCGCGCCGCCGGGCGGTGCGGACCGTCCGGCCCGCGCCCGAGGAAGCCGATACGGCCTCGGCCTCGCTGCCGGCACCGGCGCCTTGGGAGCACGGGGTGGCACGGGGCCGGTAGCGCCCGGCGCCGCCTCTCGTTCTTCCCGGACTCAGACCTGGGCCGGTCCCGGACTCAGACCTGGGTCAGTGCCCAGAATCCGACCGCGAAACAGGCCAGGGCGAGCAGCAGCATCGGCACGGCGACCGCGGCGGGCGGCCCCGGACGTGGACGTGCGCGCCTTCTGCGGTGTTCCGGACGGGCCGCGGTCCCTGGCGGAACCTGAACGGACCGAGCGGTGTACGAAGCGGTGGAGGCGTACGTGTGCTGCGGCATCGCGGCGGATGGGACCGGGGACGGGTGCGGGGCGGACGCGTACACGGGAAGCGGCGCGGTCGGGGGAGTCGGCGTCGGGGTCGGGTCGTAAGGCGGAGGAGTGAACGGCGCGGACGCCGGCGGGGGGAGCGGGACCGAGGTGGGGGGAGTGGGCGCCCGCAGGTCCGGGCGGGGCTCCTGAGGGTGCGGTGTCAGTGGGTAGGGGGACCGGTCGCCGGGAGGCTCGGCCGGCGGCTGTCGCCGGGGGTCGGCGGCGGCCGCGGGCTGCGGCGGAGGCAGATGGAAACTACCGGTGTCCGACATCGAGGACGGCTGGGGGGAGATCCCGGGTGCGGGTTCCTGGGACGTGCCGTCCGGTGCGGCGGGGGACCGGTCCTCCTCGGACGCGGGCCGGGCCTGTACGCCGTCGGGGGCGGCCGGGGGCTGTACGTGCTCGGAGCCGGGCTCGACTCCTGCCCTCGCGCGGCTCGGTCGAGCCGGTATGCCGTCCCCGGCGGGCCACTGCCCCGAGCCCTGATCGGCGCCGGCGGGACGGGGTTCCGGTACGTTCCCGGTCCCGAGGCCGCGCGACCCGTCCCCGGAGCCGGGGACGGACCGGAGGCCTCCGTGAGCGCCCTTTTGCGGTTCCCACAACTGCCCTGACCCATCCGGGGTGTTCTGGTGGTTCTGCCCGTTCGGTCCCGGGACGGGCGCGGAGCCGGAATCCTCCTCAGGGCGGGGCGCGGGCGTCGAGGCTGGAAGAACGCCGAAGCCGCCTGAGCCGTGTCTTGTGCCGGAGTCGGGGCCGATTTCCGAACCGGGGATCGCGCCGAACCCTGATCCGACTCCTGATCCGAAATCTGATCCGAAATCTGATCCGACATGCGATCCGGAGCTCGGTTCGGAGCCGATTCCCGGGGCCGCGGCTGTGGTGTCCGGAAATTCGCGGGAGGACAGGGTCCGTGAACTTCCTGTCGAAGCCGACCCCTGTTCCAGGGGGCCTCTGGGGCCGAACCCCTCAGGCAGCGGCCCGAGTTGGTCGAAGACCTCGATCAGTTCGTCATCGGGTCCGGGCTCGGGCAGCAGCTCGACCGCCGCGGCGAGGGCCTTGCGCGCCCCTGTGGCGGTCCGGAAGCGGGCCTGCGGATCGGGCTGGAGGAGCATCGCCACGACCTGCCACAGGGGCTCGGGTATGCCCCGCGGCGCGGACGGCGTGCCGTGCTCGGCGAAGTACTCGATCAGCGCCTTGGCGTCGGGCTTGCCGCCTTCCAGGAGGTACAGGGCGACCAGGCCGACGGCGAACAGGTCGGCGGGAAAATCGGGCTCGCAGCCCAGCATCTGCTCGGGCGCGAAGTAACCCGGCGTTCCCACCACGTAGTTGGTCTCGGTCAGGCGTGGTTCGCCCAGCCGCATGGCGATGCCGAAGTCGGACAGACGCAACCTCGGCCGGCCCGTGCCGGTCGCTTCGAGAAGTATGTTGGCGGGCTTGATGTCACGGTGCACCACTCCCTCCGCGTGCACGGCGGCGAGACCCGCCAGGAGCTGGTCGGTCAGGGTGCAGACGAAGGCCGGAGGCAGAGGGCCGTAGTCGTTGACCAGATGGACCAGGGAGCCCCCGGCCACCAGGTCCATGGTGAACAGGACCTTGTCGTCGTCGGCGGCCCAGCTGGCAGGAGCCAGTACATGTGGATGATCGATCCGCAGCGCCTGTTCCCGCACGAATCGCAGCAGGGCGTGCGCGTCGCTCTGCTGGAGCACCTTGGCGGCCACATACCGGCGCCGCCTGTGGTCCCAGGCGCGCCACACCGCACCGACTCCCCCGCGCCCGATCGGGTCGACCAGTTCGTACCGGCCTGCGAAGACCTCACCCATGGTCGTACGTCGCTCCCCTTCGGCGGTCGGTCCGGAGACCTCTTCCGAGGTGCCCGGCTGCATGACGTGCGGCGGCTGGAAGGTGTCACTGCCTCCAGCGCCCGCGGTCGGCGGCCGGGCTCGGCTCAGTTCTGGTGGGACTGGTAGTGCGCGACCGCGTCGGACGTACGGCCGGCACCGTAGACCCGGAGGAACTCTGCCAGTTCCGGGTGGGTCGGGGCGAGGGTGTCCGCCGCGTCGATGATGTCTCCGGCGGCGGCCACCGAACGCAGCAGCGACTGGATCTCGCGGACCACCCGCTTGACCGTCGGGGCTCCCGAACTGGTGGTGGACTGCGTGGTGTTGCTGAGCACCGATCCCCCCTGGGACTTCTTGATCTCGTCCATGCGCTCGGTCGCCTCGGCGGCGCTGACGCTCCCGTCGGCGACCTGCCCCGCCAGGTCCTGCAGAAGCTGGACGCGCTGGACCACCGCCGGATTGCCGATCTTGGCCCGCTGACCGCTCATCAGCTGCGACAACATGGGCGCGGACAGCCCCAGTACCCCGGCAAGACGCGCCTGATTCAGACCCAGGTCCTCTATGAGCCTACGGAAGAGCGCCCCCAACGGCTCCCCGTACCAGTTCCGCTGCAGCTCCCGGGCTCTCGCGGTTGCTTCCTGCTGTGCGGCGTCCATTGCGTCTCCCCATCGCTTCCCCAAGTACCGCGGTTCGCGACAGCGAACCACGTCGAGCATCTTACGGAGAGTGGTCGTCCACGGGGACCCCCAATATTTTGCGAGATCCCCTGGGTGACCCGGTACTGTGGTCTGCGGCGCCCGTCGACAGATGGTTCCTGTGGTCGGACGCTCCTCATTACGGGGCCTTAGCTCAGTTGGTAGAGCGCTGTCTTTGCATGGCAGATGTCAGGGGTTCGACTCCCCTAGGCTCCACACACCGGACCGGCCAGACGCCCGCAGGGCGGCTGGCCGGTTTTCGTATGCCCCTGCGTCCGTGCGTGCCCCTGGTGAGACGGTTCCCGGACCGGGCGGGACCAAGGGCGAGCCACTTCAGTGACGTGAGTCACAGGAATGACTTTGCAGGCATTGCAGTTCTTTGCGCAAACAGATCGGGTGGCACACGCCCTGTGGGCCGGCTGTGCGCACGGCGGGCGCGGTGCCGAGGGGGTGACAGGGCTGCCAGGACCCTTGTGTGAGCTGCCGAACGGGCTGCCGGGTGACCGGTTCGACGCATTCCGTCAACAACATCTCCATGGATGCTGCACACGAAGACCGTTGCAAACGTCATCGCGAGCGGTGCGGGTAAATCCTCCGCGGAGTGCTCGCGGCCGCTCGTGCGGTTGTTCCACGTGAAACATCGCCGCGGGGCAGGAGACCGTCAAGTCTCCTGCCCCGCGGCGATGTTGGGCGGTTCAGTGGCGGTCGTCGCGCTCCGCCGCCTCCTCCTCGGCTTCCTTGACCTGTACCTCGGGGTCCAGGTCGGACTGGCCGCTGCCGTCGACCGACGACAGGTGCCCTGTCTCGGGCACCTCGGTCGCGGCCGGAGGCTCGACGAGCCAGTCGGGGTTGGCCTGCTTGTCCCACCACTTCCAGGCGGCGAAAGCTCCGCCCGTCAAAATCCCCAGCACGGCCAACGCCTTCACGAGACGGCCGGCCCGCGCTCGGCGCTCGTGCTTGCGGAGCAGTTTCTGGATCTCCTGCGGCGTGACCTGGCCGCGCAGGGCGGCGATGGCCGCCACGCCGCGCGCCGCCGCCTCGTCCCGGACGGGCTGGGCCGCGGCCACCGCCTGCTCGATCCTCGGCTTGGAATAGTCGGCGGCCTGGCGGGCCGCCTTGCGGGTGCGGATGGCCGCCTCCTGGGCGGCCTGGTCGACCTTCGGCGGCACATGGGTACGGGCCTGCTCAAGGCGCGGCGCGAGATAGGCGTCGTACTGGACGCGGGCCTGCTCGGCGGCCTGCGACACCTTCGGCGCGAGCCGTACACGTGCCTCGCTCGCGTAGTACGAGGCCCTGTCCTTGGCTGTGTCGGCGTAAGGCGCCACCACTTCCGCGGCGTGCAGCACGCTGTCCTTCGCCGAGCCGGTCGCGGCGCGCACGCTGTCGATGCGGGTCACGGGTCTCCTCCTCCTCGGTGGCGTACGTCGGGGGTACCAGGTACCCCCAAAGACACACAGTTCACCTTTCCACCCCTGGGGGGATCATGCCCGTCCACGGGGTCCGGGGCATGTGAGGGCGGGCATCCGTGTCACGGGTGCCGACTCCCGGAGACTCCAGGGGCGGAGCCGGTCAGGTGTCGATCAAGTGAGATAGCGGATCAATACGGGCAACAGGAGCTTGTCGTCGACAATGCCACGGATCGCCGCCGCCCGCTCCCGTCCGGCGCGACTCGACGGGATTTCCGTACGCACGACTTTCTGTACGTACGACCTTCTGTGCGCACAACTTTCCGTGCGCATGACGTTCTCCCGTGCTTCCGCGTCCGCACGTGCGTCCGGGGGTGGCGGTCAGGGGTCGAGCGGTCCGGTCCGTGCGAGGATCGGGCCGTCAAGAGAAGGCAACGGAAGGCAGATCGTGGCCGAGCAGCTTTACGCCACCCTGAAGACCAGCCAGGGCGACATCGACATCCGGCTCCTGCCGAACCACGCGCCGAGGACGGTCCGGAACTTCGTCGAACTCGCCACGGGTGAGCGCGAGTGGGTCAACCCGCAGACGGGTGTGACATCCATGGACAAGCTGTACGACGGCACGGTCTTCCACCGGGTGATCAGCGGCTTCATGATCCAGGGCGGCGACCCGCTGGGCAACGGTACCGGGGGCCCCGGCTACCAGTTCGAGGACGAATTCCACCCGGACCTCCGGTTCGACAGGCCCTACCTGCTGGCCATGGCCAACGCGGGCCCGGCCACCAACGGATCCCAGTTCTTCATCACCGTCGCCCCGACAGCCTGGCTGAGCCGCAAGCACACCATCTTCGGTGAGATCACGGACGTGGCCAGCCAGAAGGTCGTGGACGCCATCGCCGGCGCCCCGACCAGCCCGCGCACGGAACGCCCGGTCGACGACATCGTGATCGAGTCGGTCGTCGTCGAGACCCGCGAACGCTGAGCCCGCGCCGGGCTCTCCGCCCTTGAGCCCGAAGCGTCCCGCAGGGAACCAAACGCCCCGTTCATCCGTAAGGATGGACGGGGCGGTGCGTTGCCCCGGACCCGCTGTGACCCTGTGCGAGCCGCCGTACGGAGATTGAGGGGACCCCCATGGACCAGCAGCCGCCCGGCAGCCCGCAGGGACCGCGGGACCAGGGACCGCAGGACGCCGGGAGCCTGCCCGGCTGCTACCGGCATCCGGACCGCGAGGCCGGCGTGCGCTGTACCCGCTGCGAGCGCCCGATCTGCCCCGAGTGCATGGTCAGCGCCTCCGTCGGCTTCCAGTGCCCCGACTGCGTCCGCGGCGGCTCCGGCACCGGCCACGCCCCGGCGGCCAACCAGCCCCGCACCCTCGCGGGCGGCACCGTCGCGGCGGACCCCCGGCTCGTCACCAAAGTGCTGATCGGCCTCAACCTGGCGATCTACCTCGTCCAGCTCTCGGTGGGCGACGCCTTCACCGACCGCTTCACCCTCTTCGGTCATGCCTTGCTCTCCGGCCACATGCAGGGCGTCGCCGAAGGCCAGTGGTACCGGATGCTGACGTCGATGTTCCTGCACAGCCCCAGCAGCTACACGCACATCATCTTCAACATGCTCAGCCTGTGGTGGGTCGGCGGTCCGCTGGAGGCGGCCCTCGGCCGCGCCCGCTACATCACCCTCTACTTCGTCTCGGGGCTCGCGGGCAGCGCGTTCACCTATCTGCTCGCCGCCCCCAACCAGCCGTCGCTCGGGGCCTCCGGCGCGATCTTCGGCCTGTTCGGCGCCACCGCGGTCCTGATGCGCCGGCTCAACTACGACATGCGCCCGGTCATCGCCCTGCTGGTGATCAACCTGATCTTCACCTTCGGGTGGAGCAACATCGCCTGGCAGGCGCACATCGGCGGTCTGGTCGGGGGTGTGGTGGTCGGCTACGCGATGGTCCACGCCCCGCGCGAGCGGAGGAACCTCGTCCAGTACGGCGTGTCCGCGCTGATGCTGGTCGCCGTGGTCGTCACCACACTGCTCAGAACGGCTCAGCTCACCTGAGGGGGCGAGCCCGGCTCACCTGAGAGAGTCCACGGCTCACCTGAGAAGTGATGTTGTCCACAGATCCTGGCCGATCTTGTGCACGCTGTGCGGGAACAGCTGTGCCCCCTGTCGCTGACCCGAGTTTTCCCAGGTCGGACAGGGGGCGAACAGGTTTACGGGGGGTGGTTGACCAGTCATACCGGCGTCAACCGCCCGTGAGTTATCCACAGATCGTCTTTCTTTTCCACCTGTGGACAACTCTTGTGGATAACTCAGTGGAGAGCTGTGGGCAGAGCTCGTTGCCGTGTCGCTGCCGGGTGGGCGAGGACGGTCACTTCCACTGCGTGGAGACGCCGAACCCGGCCGCGATGAAGCCGAAGCCGACCACGATGTTCCAGTTGTCGAGCGCGTCGATCGGCAGGGTGCCGTCCGTCACGTAGAAGACGACGATCCAGGCGAGACCGATGAGGAACATGGCCAGCATGGCTGGTGCGACCCACGTGTTGCTGGTCAGCTTGATGTTGGTCGCCTGCTTCGCCGGGGGCGGCGTGTAGTCGGCCTTCTTGCGGATACGTGACTTCGGCACGAGGGTCTCTCCTGTCGATGCGCTGCGTGGCCGCGCAGGGAACTGGGGCGGGCTCCGGGGCAGCGTACAAGGGGACACTGAGCGCTCCCCCGGGCGTCCGTTAGCGTAGTGGTTCCGCGGCGCCGAAGGAGATAAGGGTACGTTGAGCAATTCTGCCGACTCCCCCGGGACGGATTCCAGTCCTGGCGGTACGCCACGTTTCCGGCCGGTACGTGTCCTCACGGTGGCCGTCTTCGCCCTCGCGGGCCTCATCTTCTTCACGAGTTTCGATACGGCCAAGGGTACGAACATCCGTACGGATTCGTCTCTGCTGAAGCTCTCCGACCTGATTCAGGAGCGCAGCCACAAGAACGCGACGCTGGACGAGTCCAACGGCGCCCTGCGCCGCGATGTGGACGGCCTCGCCGGCAGCGTCCCCGGCAGCAACGCGGCCGGGGACGCGCGGCTCACGGCGCTGGAGAAGAACGCGGGCACCCGGAAGGTCAAGGGCGAGGCCGTCACGGTCACGCTCAATGACGCCCCGCCCAACGCGACGGCGAAGCTTCCCGGCTACCCCGAGCCGCAGCCCGACTACCTCGTCATCCACCAGCAGGACCTCCAGGCGGTGGTGAACGCCCTGTGGCAGGGCGGCGCCAAGGGCATCAAGGTGATGGACCAGCGGCTGATCTCCACCAGCGCCGTGCGCTGTGTCGGCAACACCCTGATCCTGCAGGGCCGCGTCTACTCGCCCCCGTACAAGATCACCGCCATCGGGGACCCGGCGAAGCTCCAGAAGTCGCTCGCGTCCTCCCCCGCGATCCAGAACTACATGGTGTACGTCAACGTCTACGGGCTCGGCTGGAAAGTCGAGGAGAACGGGACGGTGACTCTTCCCGGCTACTCGGGCACAGTGGATCTCCACTACGCGAAGCCCGTGGAGTAGGCGCCGGACCTCGCGGAGCAGTGGGCGAAGCCTGAGAGCGAGCTGCCGCCGGGGGGCCTTGTGTCGGTGCGAGTGGTCGTCAGGACGATCAGTGAGCTGTGTCTGACCATCGGCACCCTGATCGTGCTCTTCGTGGTCTACGTGTTGTTCTGGACGGGGGTCAAGGCCGACAGCGCGATGGACCACCAGATCGAGGTGCTCCAGGAGCAGTGGGCGAAGGGCGCGGTGACCCGGTCGCCGGAGTCCGGGCGGGACTCTTCGGGAGGCACGGGCAGTGCCGGCGGGACGGCCACCGAGAGCCCGAAGGCGCCCGGCCCCTACAAGTACGGCGGCCCCTTCGCGGTCATGTACATCCCGCGTCTTGGTTTCACGTGGAACAAGCCCGTGCTCGAAGGCACGGGCACGCAGGTGCTGAAGAAGGGGCTCGGCCACTACCGGGGGACCGCCCAGCTCGGCAAGGAGGGCAACTTCTCGGTCGCGGGTCACCGGCGCACGTACGGCGATCCGTTCAAGGACTTTCCCGAGCTCCGGCGGGGTGACGCGGTGGTGCTGACGGACGGGACGACCTGGTTCACGTATCGGATCGACAAAGGCCCCTACAAAACGGTGCCCTCCGACATTGAGGTGATCGACCCTGTGCCACGTAAGTCCGGGTATACGCGTCCGGGGCGCTATCTCACGCTGACCACGTGCGATCCGGAGTGGGGGCACAGCCATCGGTTGATCGTCTGGGCACATCTTGACTCCACACAGCCTGTGGAGGCAGGGAAACCGGCGGCTCTGCGCCGTTAGTCTGTTGGCGTACGGCGACGGAAGGGACGGCATGTACGGCTGGATCTGGCGGCATCTGCCGGGGAGCGCGTGGGTGAGGGCGCTGATCTCACTCGTGCTCGTCCTGGCGGTGGTCTACGTGCTCTTCCAGTACATCTTCCCGTGGGCCGAACCGCTGCTGCCCTTCAACGATGTGACGGTGGACAACCAGTGAGCACGCGCATCCTCGTTGTGGACAACTACGACAGCTTCGTCTTCAACCTGGTCCAGTACCTGTACCAGTTGGGCGCGGAGTGCGAGGTGCTGCGCAACGACGAGGTGTCGACCGCGCACGCCCAGGACGGCTTCGACGGTGTACTCCTGTCCCCGGGGCCCGGTGCTCCCGAACAGGCCGGTGTCTGCGTCGACATGGTCCGGCACTGTGCCGCGACCGGGGTTCCCGTCTTCGGTGTCTGCCTCGGGATGCAGTCGATGCAGGTGGCGTACGGGGGTGTGGTCGACCGGGCGCCCGAGCTGCTGCACGGGAAGACCTCCCTTGTCGAGCACCAGGGCAAGGGCGTCTTCGCCGGGCTGCCGTCGCCCTTCACGGCGACCCGCTACCACTCGCTTGCGGCCGAGCCGGAGACGGTCCCGGCCGAGCTGGAGGTCACGGCCCGTACCCACGACGGGATCGTCATGGGTCTCAGACACCGTGAACTGCCGGTCGAGGGTGTGCAGTTCCACCCGGAGTCGGTGCTGACCGAGCACGGCCACCGGATGCTCGCCAACTGGCTGCTCGAGTGCGGTGACAAGGTGGCCGTGGCGAGATCGGCGGGGCTCGCCCCGGTGGTGGGCAGGGCCACGGCGTGACCGCGCTGCGCCCCGAGCGCGACAGCTCCCCCTACGGCGGCGAGGCCGCGTACGGGGGCGCCGACGCGTTCGAGGCGGCGGTCGGAGGGCTCACGGACCCGCTGACGGATCCGCTGCCCGGCCAGGGGCAGGGACACGGCGCGCCGCAGCAGGGCTACGGCCACGGCGGGTACGGACCCGACTGGTACGCCGCACAGCAGCAGGAGCAGGCCGCCCGGATGCAGGCGGCGCAGGCACAGGCGTATGCCGTCCAGGCTCAGGCCCAGGCCCAGGCACAAGCCCAAGCGCAGGCCCAGGCACAAGCGCAGGCACAAGCCCAAGCGCAGGCACAAGCGCAGGCACAAGCCCAAGCCCAAGCGCAGGCTCAGGCGATGCCTTCCGGCCCGGCGTCGGCACCGTCGTACGCGGACGAGTACGAGCGGGCGTACGCCCCGTACTACCAGGAGCCCGCGGCCGCCCATTACCGCGGACCGGCGGCCGCTCCCGTGGCGGAGCCGATGCCCGAACGGGTGGCGCCGAGGCCGCCGTTGGACGACGAGACGGTCGCGTTGCGTCTCTCCGGCCCGCCCGCGAGGACGCAGCGCCGCGCGCGGCCGGCCGACGGCGAGGACGGTCCCGCCCCGGAGGGGCGTGCGGCCCGCCGTAAGGCCGCCAGAAGCCACGGACGACACGGAGGGCCCCAGGACCCCCACGAGCCCCAGGGAGCGGCTCAGGGGGCCGTAGGGGCCCCTCGGAGCCGGATGGACGCCCGGCGCGCGGCGCGGGCGTCGAAACCGGGCGGGGCGGTCCTCGTGAGCCGGATGGTCGGCGAGGTGTTCATCACCACCGGCGTGATGATGCTGCTGTTCGTGACCTACCAGCTCTGGTGGTCGAACGTGCGGGCGCACCAGCAGGCGGGCAACGAGGCGAGCAGCCTTCAGCAGGACTGGGCGAACGGCAAGCGCAATCCGGGGACGTTCTCGCCCGGACAGGGCTTCGCCATCCTGCACATCCCGAAGCTGGACGTGGTCGCGCCGATCGCGGAGGGCATCAGCAAGCCGAAAGTGCTCGACCGCGGCATGGTCGGCCACTACGGCGAGGCACCCCTCAAGACGGCGATGCCCGACGCCAAGACCGGCAACTTCGCGCTCGCCGGGCACCGCAACACCCACGGCGAACCGTTCCGCTACATCAACCGCCTCAAGCCGGGCGACGAGATCGTCGTCGAGACGCAGGACGACTACTACGTCTACAAGATGGCGTCGATCCTGCCGGCGACGAGTCCCAGCAACACGAGCGTGCTCGATCCGATCCCCAAGGGTTCGGGTTTCACCGGGCCGGGCCGCTACATCACACTGACCACCTGTACACCGGAGTTCACCAGTAAGTACCGGATGATCGTCTGGGGCAAGATGGTCGAGGACCGGCCGCGCAGCAAGGGCAAGCCCGACGCGCTGCTCGGCTGAGGACGGACGCCGGCGCGCGTGGGGACAAGCGCGTGCGCGGGCGGGACGTGTACGAGAGACAACCTGAGACAGACCAGACGGGGCAGATGAACAGTGGCAGCGAGGACCGACCACGACGAACGCGCCGGATCGGCAGCCGGGTACGCGGCCTCCGGCGAGGTGCCCGGCGGGCGCCGGCCCATGGGATGGTTCGCGATGACGGTCAGCGTCTTCGGTGAACTCCTCATCACGGTGGGCCTGGTGCTCGGCCTGTTCGTCGTCTACTCGCTGTGGTGGACGAACGTCGTCGCCGACCGCGAGGCACACAAGCAGGGCGACAAGGTCCGCGACCACTGGGCGCAAACCCCGAGCGGTCCGGGCGCGCTGGACACCCAGGAGGGCATCGGCTTCCTGCACGTCCCGGCGATGAAGAACGGCGAGGTCCTGGTCGAGAAGGGCACGGCGACGAAGATCCTCAACGACGGCGTCGCCGGCTACTACACGGAACCCGTCAAGTCGTCCCTGCCGATGACCGGCAAGAACGGCAACTTCACCCTCGCCGCCCACCGGGACGGACACGGCGCCAAGTTCCACAACATCGACAAGATCGGCATGGGCGACGCGATCGTCTTCGAGACCCGGGACAAGTGGTACGTCTACAAGGTCTTCGACATCCTCCCGGAGACCTCGAAGTACAACGTCAAGGTTCTCCAGACGGTCCCGAAGCAGTCCGGCAAGAAGAAGCCGGGCCACTACATCACCCTGACGACCTGCACCCCGGTGTACACCTCCCGCTACCGGTACGTGGTGTGGGGCGAACTGGAGCGCGTGGACAAGGTCGACAACGCGCGGACTCCTCCGAAGGAACTGCTCTAGGGCCTGTCGGGCTGTCGGCTGTCGAGCAGTGCGGCTGTGACGCGTCGTCACTCCAGGCATGAGCCGACCCGGGTCGCGACGAGATCTCGCGCGACCGGATCACCATGACGTCCTCGCAGGACCTCGCTTCTCCGACGGGCCGGCGACCGGCAGCCCTCGGTCTCGCACCGACGCAAAGGGCCCCGGCACTCAAGAGTGCCGGGGCCCTTTCCCTCGGTTGCCCGAGTACGGTCCTTGGTGGGGCTCATCCGCCGAAGAGGCCGCCGCCACCGTTGTTGCCACCGTTGTTGTTGCCGAACTTCACGGTGGTCAGCGTGACCGTCGTGTTGTCCGGGCTGTCGACCGGGTTGTTGGCACCCGGGTCCTGGCTGATCACCTTGGCGTCGTCGCTTCCGTCGCTGCCCTGGGCGATCTGGACGTTGTTGAAGCCGGCCTGCCCCAGGATCTGCCTCGCCTCGGCCACGGTCCTGCCGAAGACGTTCGGCACCGTCGACTGCTGCTTGGCCTTGCCGATCTGGATCTGCACCTTGGAGCCGGGGTCCGCCTGGGTGTTGGCCGTCGGGGTCGTCTGGATGACCTTGCCGACCAGGTTCTGGTCGTCGGTCTCCGTGTCGACGCACTCGCCCACGAGGTTGTTGGCCTCCATCTGCGCCTTTGCCGCTTCGCAGCTCTGCCTGGAGACGTCCGGGACGACGGACTGCTTCTTCTCCTTGGAGATGGTCAGGGTGATGGTCGACCCCTTCTCCACCTCGTCACCGAGGCTCGGGTTCTGCTCCAGAACCGTGTTCGGGTCCTCCTCGGACTCCTCGTACTTGGTCTTGACCGTGAACCCGTACTTGTCGTCCCCGAGGATCTGCTTGGCCTCGTCCAGGGTCTTGCCCTTGACGCTCGGCACGGAGACCTTCGGCGCCCCGGTGGACACGACCACGTTGATCGTGTCGCCCTTGTTCACCGTCGAGCCCAGGGGCGGTTCCTGCGAGCAGATGTTGCCCTTGGGCTCGTTGTCGCACGCCTTGCGTGTGGGGGCGAGTGTCAGCTCGCGGTTCTCCGCCATCTTCTTGGCGTCCGGCAGCGTCTGGCTCACGAAGTTGGGCACCTTGAACGAGTCGCCGCCCGTTCCCTTGCCCGAGAACGCGTACTTCCCGATCAGGATCGCGCCGATGAGCACCAGGACACCCGCGACGACCAGGAGGATCGTCGAGGTGTTGTTCTTCTTCTGCCGACGTCGGTCCGGGCGGTCGTCGTAGCCGTAGCCGCCGTCGTCCGGGTTCATGGGCGGCAGCATCGACGTGGCCTGGGCGTCCGAGGAGCGCAGGGCCGTCGTCGGCTGGTCGTCGCCGTAGCCGTAGCCGACCGAGCCCATGGCGGCGCTGGCGGCGACGGGCTGGCCGTCGAGGCAGGCCTCGATGTCGGCGCGCATCTCGTCGGCGGACTGGTACCGGTAGTCCGGGTCCTTGACGAGGGCCCGCAGCACGATCGCGTCCATCTCGGGCGTGATCTCGGGGTCGAAGACCGACGGGGGCTGGGGCTCCTCGCGGACGTGCTGGTACGCGACGGCCACCGGGGAGTCGCCCACGAAGGGCGGGCGCACGGTCAGCAGCTCGTACAGCAGACAGCCGGTGGAGTAGAGGTCCGAGCGGGCGTCGACCTGCTCGCCCTTCGCCTGCTCGGGGGAGAGGTACTGGGCCGTGCCGATGACCGCGGCCGTCTGCGTCATCGTCATGCCGGCGTCGCCCATGGCGCGGGCGATGCCGAAGTCCATGACCTTGACCTGGCCGTTGCGCGTCAGCATGACGTTGGCGGGCTTGATGTCGCGGTGGACGATGCCGGCGCGGTGCGAGTACTCCAGGGCCTGGAGGATGCCGATGGTCATCTCCATCGACCGCTCGGGCAGCAGTCTGCGTCCCGAGTGCAGCAGCTCGCGCAGCGTGGACCCGTCGACGTACTCCATCACGATGTACGGGATGGAGGTGTTGTCGATGTAGTCCTCACCCGTGTCGTAGACGGCGACGATCGCGGGATGGTTGAGCGAGGCGGCCGACTGGGCCTCCCGGCGGAACCGGGCCTGGAACGACGGGTCGCGTGCGAGGTCGGCCCGCAGCGTCTTCACCGCCACCGTACGGCCGAGCCGGGTGTCATGCGCGAGGTATACCTCCGCCATGCCACCACGGCCGAGCACGTGGCCCAGCTCGTACCGGCCGCCGAGGCGACGCGGCTCTTCCATAGCTACCTACCAGCCCTCTCCGTCGGTCCCGACCGCACCTTTGTGTGGTCCGGCGGTGTGCTGTCCGGGCATACCGTACCCGGATCGGCTTGTGTGACCTGGCCTAGAGCGTCACCCGTGACAGGACCGGTATCGCAACGTGCACCGATGTGATGGGGACGTGATCGGGGTCACTTCTTGCTGTCGATGACTGCCTTCATCACGTCCCTCGCGATGGGGGCGGCCAGACCGCCACCGGTGATGTCGCCGCGGTTGGCGCTGCCGTCCTCCACGACCACGGCCACGGCGACCGGGGAACTGCCGTCGGGGAGCTTGGCGTAGGAGATGAACCACGCGTAAGGCTTCTCACTATTGGCGACACCGTGCTGGGCGGTACCGGTCTTGCCGCCGACGGTGACGTCGGGGATCCGCGCGTTCGTACCCGTGCCCTCCTTGACGACCGTCTCCATCATCGACTGAAGGATCTGGGCGTTGGACTCCGAGAGCGGCTGGCTCAGCTTCTCCGGCTCGGTCTGCTGGATGACGTCCAGGCTGGGCGCCTGCAGCTTGTCCACCATGTAGGGCTTCATGAGCGTGCCGTTGTTGGCCACGGCGGAGGCCACCATGGCCATCTGCAGCGGGGTCGCGGCGGTCTCGAACTGACCGATGGAGCTGAGCGCGGTCTGCGCCGGGTCCATCGACTTGGGGAAGACGGAGGCGTTGGAGCGCACCGGGGTGAGCTGCTCGGAGCCGAAGCCGAACTTCTCGGCCTCCGCCAGCATCTTGTCCTTGCCGAGGTCGGTGCCGATCTTGCCGAAGACGGTGTTGCAGGAGTAGCGGAGCGCGATCCGCATGCTCGCGTCCTTGCAGGGGATGTTCCCCTCGTTCTTCAGCTCGGTCCGGGTGCCCTTCAGGATGTACGGCAGCGGGGTGTCGGTGTGCTGGTCCGCCGTCGTGTACAGGCCGTTCTCCAGGGCCGCCGCCGCGGTGACCACCTTGAAGGTGGAGCCGGGCGGGTAGGTCTCGCGCAGCGCCCGGTTGAGCATCGGGTCGTCGGGGTTGTTCTTCTTCTGGAGCTTGTTCCAGGCCTTCGCGTCGGTGTTGGTGTTCCCGGCGAAGGCCGAGGGGTCGTACGACGGGGTGGAGGCCAGTGCCAGGATCGCGCCGGTCTGCGGGTTGATCGCGGCGACGGCGCCCTTGCCCCGGCTCAGCAGGCCCTTGTAGGCGGCCTTCTGCGCGGCGGCGTTGAGGGTGGTGATGACGTTGCCGCCCTGCTTCCCCTTGCCCGTGATCATGTCGAGGGTGTTGCGGAAGAAGAGCCGGTCGTCGTTGCCGGTGAGTATGCCGTCGTCCAGCTTCTCCAGCTGGGAGGCGTCGAAGGCCTGCGAGGCGTACCCGGTGACCGGCGCCCACATGGCGCCGTCCTTGTAGGTGCGCTTGTAGGCGAAGTCGTTGATGCCGTTCTTCTTCGTCTCGGTGGCCCCGGTGATCGGGTTGCCGTCGACGATGATGTTGCCGCGCGGGGTGGCGTACCGCTCGATGGCGACGCGGCGGTTGTGCGAGTCGGTGCGCAGGCTGTCCGCCTGGACGTACTGGATGTAGTTGTCGCGGAGGAGCAGGGCGAGGACGAGGAGCCCGCAGAAGATCGCGATCCGGCGCAGGGGCTTGTTCACGGGCGGACCACCTGGGTCATCTCGGCGTCGGGGCTGGGGGCGGGTGCGGGTGCCGGGCGCCGGGCGGTGTCGCTGATGCGGATCAGTACGCCGACGAGCGCCCAGTTGGCGATGACGGAGGAACCGCCGGAGGCCAGGAACGGCATGGTCATACCGGTCAGCGGGATCAGGCCCATGACGCCACCGGCGACCACGAAGACCTGGAGGGCGAAGGCGCCGGAGAGGCCGACGGCGAGGAGCTTGCCGAACGGGTCGCGGGCCGCGAGCGCCGTGCGGATGCCGCGCTCGACGATCAGGCCGTAGAGCACCAGGATCGCCATGACTCCGGCGAGGCCCAGTTCCTCGCCGAACGTGGCGAGGATGAAGTCGGAGTTGGCGGCGAAGCGGATGAGCTCGGAGTGGCCCTGGCCGAGGCCGGTGCCGAGGGTGCCGCCGGAGCCGAACGCCCACAGCGCCTGCATGGCCTGCTCGGAGTGGATGATGCCGTCCTTGACCCCGGACTGGCTGAGCATGTACTCGTGCATCGGGTCGAGCCAGGCCTGGACACGCGTCTGGATGTGCGGTTCGAAGGTCGCCACACCGACCGCGCCGCCCGCGGACATCAGCAGACCGAAGACGATCCAGCTGGTCCGCTCGGTGGCGACGTACAGCATGATGACGAACATTCCGAAGAACAGCAGCGACGTACCGAGGTCGGTCTCGAAGACCAGGATCAGGATCGAGATGAACCAGACCACGAGGATCGGGCCGAGGTCGCGGCCGCGCGGCAGGTAC
The DNA here is from genome assembly GCF_036063235.1 of Streptomyces sp. NBC_00386. Lineage (NCBI taxonomy): Bacteria > Bacillati > Actinomycetota > Actinomycetes > Kitasatosporales > Streptomycetaceae > Streptomyces > Streptomyces sp. NBC_00386. Next base: position 4,795,270 of record NZ_CP107950.1, on the reverse strand, counting down.
AGGCCCATGAAGCGGCGGCTGGCCAGGGCGAGCGCGTCGCGCTTCACCATCAGGTAGCCGGCGAAGAAGATCGCGAGGACGATCTTCGCGAACTCACCGGGCTGGATGGAGAATCCGGCGACCGAGATCCAGATCTTGGCGCCGTAGATGTTGGCACCGAGTCCCGGGACCAGCGGGAGCAACAGCAGGACCAGGGCACCCACCATGGAGATGTAGGTGTAGCGCTGCAGGACGCGGTGGTCCTTCAGGAAGAACAGCACGGCGACGAACAGGGCGATGGCCAGCGCCGTGTACAGCAGCTGGCGTGGTGCCGCGTTGCCCGCCTGGTTGATCGACTGGAGCAGTTTGGACTGGTCGAGCCGCCAGATGATCACCAGGCCGAGCCCGTTGAGGAGCGTGGCCAGCGGGAGCAGCAGCGGGTCCGCGTACGGAGCGAACTTGCGCACCGCGAGGTGGGCGACGCCGGCCAGCAGGCCGAGGCCCAGGCCGTAGCTCAGCAGGCCGGTGGGCACCTTGCCGTCGATGGCCAGGCCCACGTTGGCGTAGGCGAAGACCGGGATGACGACCGCGAACACCAGCAAGGCCAGTTCGGTGTTGCGTCGGCTGGGTGCGCCGATCGACCCGATCGTGGACGTGTGGTGTGTCGGCGTGTTCGTACTACTGCTCATCGTGTGACAGGGCCCCTCACGGCTTCTTACTGCTTACCGCACAGCGAGACCAGCTTCTGCTCCTCGGTGGAGAGGCTGGGGCCGGGTGTGGGAGTGGGTGCGGTCGTGGACTTGGAGGACGAAGGTGCCGAGCTCGACGGGGTCGGGCTCGGGCTGGACGTGGCCTTGGACGTCAGAGAGGTCTTTGTGGTTCCCGTGGTTCCGTCGGCCTTGCCCGAACTGGGCTTCGCGCTGTTCTGGCTCTCGGCGGCGCGGCGCTGCGCGTCCTTGCGGCAGGCGGAGGCCTGCACGGCGAGTTCGTCGATCTTCGCCTGCGCGTCCGCGAGGCCGCCTTCGGTGATGGTCGCCTTGACCTGCTTCTGCTGGTACGGCGGCAGGTACTTGAGTTCGATCTCGGGGTGGTCCTTCGCCACCTTCGAGAGCGAGACCCAGGCCAGGTCCTGGCTGATGCCGCGGTAGAGGGCGACGTGTTCGTCCTGGGCGCCGACGTAGTACTGCGTCTGCGTCCAGCGGTAGCCGCCGTACAGGCCGCCGCCGATGACGGCGAGCGTCAGGACGACGTAGAAGGATCGCTTCAGCCACCTGCGTCCGCTGCGCGGCTTGACGAAGTCGTCGTCCGAGTAGTCGCCGAAACTGCTCGTGGAGACGTAGCCGGTGGTGTCGCCGCTGCCGGGCGGGCCGAACTCGCCGCCGCCCTGTCCGGGCACGGGCCGGCCGAGGCCGGAGGCACGGCCGGCGGGCGTCTGCATGGCGCCGTTGTCGTGCAGCTGGAGCTGGTTCTCGGCGACGGCGCCGACCACCACAGGGGTGTCGGAGAGCTGTACCGCGAGGGTGTCGCCGGAGTCGATGTCGAGGACGTCGGCCACGATGACGGTGATGTTGTCGGGGCCGCCGCCGCGCAGCGCGAGCTGGATGAGCTCCTGCACGGTCTCCTGCGGGCCCTGGTAGCTGGCGAGGGTGTCTTCCATCGTCTGGTGGGAGACGACACCGCTGAGGCCGTCGGAACAGATCAGGTACCGGTCGCCCGCGCGGACCTCGCGGATCGAGAGGTCGGGCTCGACGTGGTCGCCACTGCCCAGCGCGCGCATCAGCAGGGAGCGCTGTGGGTGGGTGGTGGCCTCCTCCTCGGTGATGCGGCCCTCGTCGACGAGGCGCTGCACCCAGGTGTGGTCCTGGGTGATCTGCGTCAGCACGCCGTCCCGCAGCAGGTACGCGCGGGAGTCGCCGACGTGGACGAGACCGAGCCGCTGGCCGGTCCACAGCAGGGCGGTGAGCGTGGTGCCCATGCCCTCGAGCTGCGGGTCCTCCTCGACCATCAGCCGGAGCTGGTCGTTGGCACGCTGTACTGCGGTGCCGAGCGAGGTGAGGATGTCGGATCCGGGTACGTCGTCGTCGAGCGCGACGATGGTGGAGATCACCTCGGAGCTGGCGACCTCACCGGCGGCCTGGCCGCCCATCCCGTCGGCGATCGCGAGCAGACGGGGACCGGCGTAGCCCGAGTCCTCGTTGCCCTCGCGGATCATGCCTTTGTGCGATCCGGCGGCGAAGCGCAGTGACAGACTCATGCGCACCTCGCCCGTCGGCTCCGGGTACATCCGCACGGTGCCCACCCTCCGGTCGGGAGCGCGCCGGGGTTCCTTGTGTGGACCGCCGCTGCGTGCTCGCTCCGCTCGCTCATTGTCGTACTACTTCCGCAGCTCGATGACGGTCTTGCCGATGCGGATCGGCGCGCCCAGCGGAACGGGCGTCGGGGTCGTCAGCCGGTTCCGGTCGAGATACGTGCCATTGGTGGAGCCGAGGTCCTCGACGATCCACTGGCCGTCCCGGTCGGGGTAGATCCTGGCATGCCGGCTGGACGCGTAGTCGTCGTCCAGCACGATGGTGCTGTCGTGCGCTCGGCCCAGGGTGATGGTCTGCCCCTGAAGCGCGACGGTGGTGCCCGTGAGGGTGCCCTCCGAGACGACCAGCTTGGATGGTGCGCCGCGACGCTGCCGCCCGCCGCCGGCGGCGGGCGCCTGCTGCTGGCGCTGCTGCGGAGGCGCGGCTTGCCGCGCGGCCTGCTGAGGCCTCGCAGCCTCCCTGCGGGAGCCGCGCTGTGTGACGCGCGTTCCGAACAGGTCGCTGCGGATGACCTGCACGGCCACGATCACGAACAGCCACAGTACGGCCAGGAAACCCAGCCGCATGACCGTGAGGGTCAGCTCTGACATTGCCCCCGCTTCACCCTTCGGCTTGCCGGTAAATGATGGTGGTGCTGCCCACGACGATCCGCGAGCCGTCGCGGAGCGTAGCGCGGGTTGTGTGCTGCCCGTCCACCACGATGCCGTTGGTGGACCCGAGATCCTGGATCGTCGAGGGCGTTCCGGTCCGGATCTCACAGTGCCGGCGCGATACGCCGGGGTCGTCGATCCGCACGTCGGCTTCGGTGCTGCGGCCCAGCACCAGCGTCGGGCGGGAGATCTGATGGCGTGCGCCATTGATCTCGACCCAATGCCGCATACGGCCACCCGCCGCCGGGCCGGCCGGGGGCCGGGCACCCGTGGGTGCCATGCCCGGACGGCCGCCGGGCGGCGGCGCGGACGGCATGGGGGGAGCGGCCGCGGGCGGGTAGCCGTAGCCACCCTGGGCTCCGCGGCCCGCCGGGGCGGGGCCCGCGGGGGCCCGCTCGGGGGACTGCTGATTGGCGGAGGAGGCGAGCGTACGGCTGCGGACCCGGTACAGGCCGGTGTCGAGGTCGTCCGCCTTCTCCAGGTGGACCTTGATGGGGCCCATGAAGGTGTAGCGCTGCTGCTTGGCGTAGTCGCGGACCATTCCGGCGAGCTCGTCGCCGAGCTGGCCGGAGTAGGGGCTGAGCCGCTCGAAGTCGGGCGTGCTCAGTTCGACGATGAAGTCGTTCGGGACGACGGTCCGGTCGCGGTTCCAGATCGTGGCGTTGTTGTCGCACTCGCGCTGGAGCGCTCCGGCGATCTCCACGGGCTGGACCTCGGACTTGAACACCTTGGCGAAGGTGCCGTTGACCAGACCTTCGAGACGCTGCTCGAACTTCTTCAGGACTCCCATGGGGCACCTCCTCCGTCGTTGCCGTCCTGGTACAGCTTGCTGTCGTCTTTCCGGCCCTGCTGGACCAGCCGGCCTACCCGGCCTTGCTGGTACTGCTTACTGATCGTATCCACGCGTCGGGAAATCGGCTGGTTCCCCCTGTCGGCACGGTCGACGGGTTGTCGACACCTTCCGAAGTCCCCTCCCGAAGTTCCCTGAGAGGCCCCTCTTCGAACTCTTCCCGGCACTGCTTCTGCCATGGATCGTAGAGGCGCTCCCCGACCAGTGTCCCGCACCTGACTGTGCGGTCCGTCCGACTCCTGGGGAGATGCGCCGGACCGGTACGAGGTTGATACGTGAACCGGTTCTGTCTGAAACGTGTGACGCGTGCCGGGGCGCTGGTGAGGAGGCGGCCGGCGCGGGACGCGGAGCCGCTCGGGCCGGGAGGCCGGGCAGGGCAAGGGCAGTGGGCCTGTGGGGCCGTGGAGGGCCGGGCGCGGGGGCGGCGGTGCGTGGGCGCGGGGGCCGGGGGAAAGGGATGTGATTCCACCCCTGGCACCGTGCTAATCTTCTGCATGTCGGAAGGCGCCCGCGGAACAAAAGCGGGAGACGGAAGACACACCCAATGCGCGGGTGGCGGAATAGGCAGACGCGCTGGATTCAGGTTCCAGTGCCCGAAAGGGCGTGGGGGTTCAACTCCCCCCTCGCGCACAGCTGAAAGCCCCTCAGGTCCTCGACCTGAGGGGCTTTCGCGTTGTCCGGGGTGCCCCCGCCGCGCTTCCCCGCCGCGCGCGATGTCGCGCGACGGGTGGTGCCGCTCGTCACGGGTCGCACGGACGCCCGGGGGCGCTGTGAAGTGTGACGATGCTCTCACGCGGGCGGCGGGGGGTCGGCGGGCGGCGACCGGTGAACGGGCGTTCGCGGCCCCGGAGGACCCGGAGGGGTTGCCGGGTGCCGGGATCAGGCGGCGACGCGCGCCGCGACCTTCTTGGCCCGGGCGGCGGCCTCGTCGAGGGCCTTGCTCCGGGACGCCTCGAAGAGCGGGACCAGGTCGGACATCGCCGGGTTGTGCGGGGCCATGGTGAGTTCCGGGACGATGAATTCGACGTCGAGGGCGAGCATGTCGCCCAGCACGGCCTTCAGGTAGTTCTGCACGTACTCGAAGCCCTCGCGCGGAGTGCCCGGCGCGTACGAGCCGCCGCGGCTGGCGACGACGGTGACCGGGGTGCCCTTGGCCTTCGCGTCCTCCGTCATGGCGGTGCGCCCCATGAGGATGACGTTGTCCAGCCAGGCCTTGAGGGTCGAGGGGATGGAGAAGTTGTACATGGGGGCGCCGATCAGGATCGCGTCCGCGTTCTCCACCTCCTCGATCAGCTTCAGGCGTGCGGCGAAGGCCTCGGCCTGTCCGGGGGTGTGCGTTTCCGGGGCGGCGAAGCCGGCGGTGTGGGCATCGGCCGTGATGTGCGGCACAGGGTGCGCGGCGAGGTCGCGGTGGACGACCGTGCCGGCGGGGTGCTGTTCCTCCCAGGCCGCGCGGAAGGCGTCCGTGACGGCGCGCGAGACGGAGGTGCCGTTCGGGGAGGCGGACGAGTCGATGTGGAGGAGGGTGGCCATGACGATCTCCAAGTAAAAGGGATATACGGGGTGGGTATGCGGTCGGGTGAGCCGGGTTCCGGGTGGGGGTCGCGAACCGGATCGGGGCAGGGCTGTGGCAGGGAGGCCGAGTCGCCCGGTGGGCTTCTCTTTCGTTCCTAACTAGAGATAACACAGTCACTTACTTTTTTTCATCCCCTTGTGGGGACGCAGTACCCTGGGCGCATGGCAGTACCAGGAAGCCGCGACGCGGGGCCGTGTCAGAAGGTCGACGACGGCATGACCCGTGTCTTCACGCTGCTCGGAAAACGATGGACGGGTCTCGTCGTCGCGGTCCTGATGCCGCACCCCGTTCACTTCGCCGATCTGCGCAGAGCGATCCCCGGCATCAGCGAGCGGATGCTCTCGGACCGGCTCACCGAACTCGGCGCGGCCGGCCTGGTCGTGCGCAACGTCGACGAGGGCCCACCGCTGCGTGTTTGCTACGCCCTGACGGAGGCGGGCGCGGCGCTGGAACCGGCCCTCAAGGAGCTGGGGTCCTGGGCGGAGAGGTACCTGCCGGAGAGCGGGCCCTGCCAGGAGCGGCCGCGGCAGCGGACCGGGCTGTGACGCGACGTGCCTGAGCCGGTCTTCGCGCCGCTGAAGTACTGAGTCGTCGCGCTTGAGCCGGTCTTGGCGCCGCTGACGTGACCGAGCCGCTTGCTGCGCCGAGTGCCTTGCTGTGCCGGACCCGCCTGCCCTGCCGCTGACGCGCTCGGGACGTTCGTGGTGCCGCCGGTGCGACGCCGCCGAACGGTGTGCGCGGCCGCCTTCCCGGGTGCCGGTGGAGTTGTCCACAGGGTCTGACGCGTTTTCCCGGCCGGCTGTACGGTCAGCACGAGTTGATGTTCGTGCGCGGGGGAGGCGGTCGTGATGGCCGAAGTCGGTACAGCGGGGGCGGAGCGGCAGACGGCGCAGGCGGGAAGGGCCGGGCTGGTCGAGCAGGCCGGTCCGGTGCGTCAGGACAGCGGTGGCGGGCAGGGCGGGAGCGCGTCCGTTCCGGAGCCCGGGCGGCGGCCGTCGCCCGGGGGCGGGCAGACGGCCGAGGCGTTCGGGGTGCGGGGCTTCGCGGTTCCGGGGTTCGCCGCCTGGCCGGTGAAGGACCTGCCCAAGGAAGAGGGGAAGGCCCTGCGCGGTCGGGTCCCGCGCGCGGCGCACGCCGAGCTGCTGGTGGACGCCGACCGGCCGGATGCCGTGACCGCGGTCGAGGAGTCCAACCGGGGCCGGATCCCCGAGCTCACCCCGATCCGGGTCGGCAGGATGGCGGCCACCCCCTTCGCGTTCCTGCGCGGCAGCGCCGGTCTCATGGCGTACGACCTCGCCCGCACGCCGATGACCGGCATCGGCGCCCAGATCTGCGGCGACGCCCACGCGGCGAACTTCGGCCTGTACGGGGACGCGCGCGGCGGCCTGGTCATCGATCTGAACGACTTCGACGAGACGGTGCACGGTCCCTGGGAGTGGGACCTCAAACGGCTCGCCACCTCGCTCGTGCTCGCGGGCCGGGAGGCCGGCGCCGACGAGGACACCTGCCGCGATGCCGCGCGCGGCTGTGTGGGCGCGTACCGCCGCACCATGCGCCTGCTGGCCAGACTGCCGGTGCTGGACGCCTGGAACGCCATCGCGGACGAGGAACTCGTCTCGCACACCGACGCCCATGACCTGCTCGGCACACTGGAGCGGGTCTCCGAGAAGGCGCGGGCCAACACCAGTGGACGGTTCGCCGCCAGGTCGACCGAGGCCGTGGACGGCGGTGGCCGTCGCTTCGTCGACGCGGCACCCGTGCTGCGCCGCGTTCCCGACGCGGAGGCGGCCGCGGTCGCGGCGTCCCTGGAGCACTATCTGACGACGGTCTCCGAGGACCGCCTCCCCCTGCTCGCCCGCTACGCGGTGCACGACGTGGCCTTCCGCGTCGTCGGCACCGGCAGCGTCGGCACCCGCTCGTATGTCGTGCTGCTCCTGGACCACCGCGGCGAAGCCCTGGTCCTCCAGGTCAAGGAGGCCCGTGCCTCGGCGCTGCTCCCGCACCTGGCGACCATCGGTCATCCGATGCCGGAGGTGGCCCACGAGGGGCGCCGTGTCGTCCTCGGCCAGAAGCGCATGCAGGTGGTCAGCGACATCCTTCTCGGCTGGACCTCGGTCGACGGTCTCCCCTACCAGGTCCGCCAGTTCCGCAACCGCAAGGGCAGCGTCGACCCCGCAGCTCTGGCCGCCGACCACGTCGACGACTACGGCCGCATGACCGGCGCCCTGCTGGCGCGCGCCCACAGCCACAGCGCGGACCCGCGCCTGATAGCCGGGTACTGCGGCAAGAACGAGGAGCTGGACGAGGCCGTCGCCTCCTTCGCCGTCGCCTACGCGGACCGTACGGAGGCGGACCACGCGGCCCTGACGGCGGCGGTCCGAAGCGGACGGATCGCTTCTGAACCGGGGGTGTGACGGCGGAGAGCCGCTGCCGGTGCCGGCCGCGGCAGCCCCCGCTGGCGGCGGCTGCCGCCCACCGCCGCTGTCCGCCGCTGCCGAAGTCGGCCGGTGCCGCTGTCGCTGCCGGTTCCGGAGGTCGGGATGATCGGGGTGGTTGGGGTCATTGGGGTCGTTGTGGCCGGTCAGGTGGCTGTAGGGGCGGGGAAGGCAGTGAGCCCCGGGGAAGTGTGGCCTACGCTGGTCGGGTGACGACCCCGGAAGCCGATCAGAGCCAGTCCGAGCCCGCCTTCGAGGGGGGCCGGGAACACGCCGGTGCCCCGGAAGGCCAGACTCCCCACGCCGCCCCGGGCGACGACGGCCGCATCACGGACGCGGAGGGCGCGGACATCCCTTCGGGCACTGGGTCCGGCTCGCCGTCCGCCTCCCCGACGGAGGGGCAGGAGCAGGGCGAGGGGCGGCCCGAGGCTCGGGCCGCTGCGGGCCAGAGCCCGGCTCAGGGTGCGGACGACCGGCCCGAGGCGCGCCTGGAGCGGGCCGTGCGAGCGGCCGAGCAGGCGTTGATCGAGTTCGAGATCGCCGTGGAGACCTTCCGTGTCGAGGTCGACAACTTCTCCCGACTGCATCACCAGAAGCTCGGTCCCATGTACTCCCGGCTCGACGAACTGGATGCCCAGATCGCCGAGGCGCGTGCCGCGCTCACGGGTGACCCGGAGGACATATTCAAGGCGCACGAGGCACGGGCGCGGGTCATGCCCATGCCCGGTGTCGAGGAGCTGTTCCACGGCTGGATGGACTCGGACGGACTGTTTCCCGAGGCTGTGGCCATGCTCACGGACCAGCCCGTGCGGCCTCCGCAGCGTGTGCGTCCGAGCGAGGAGGCCCGCAAGCTCTTCCGCGAGCTGGTCCGCAAGGCCCACCCGGATCTCGCGCAGGACGACGACGAGCGCAAGCGGCGTGACGAGTTCATCGCCCGCGTGAACACCGCGTACGCCAGGGGCGACGAGGCGTTGCTGCGGGAGCTGGCCGCGGAGTGGGCCGCCGGTCCCGCGCCCGAGGAATGGAAGCCGAGCCGCAGCGAGGAGCTCTACGCCCGGCTCGAATGGCTCTCCCAGCGCAAGGAGATGCTCACCCTCGTCGCGCGCGAGCTGGAGGAGAGCGCCATCGGCGCCATGCTCAAGATGGCCCCGGAAGACCCGGACCGCCTGCTGGAGGAGATCGCCGAACAACTGCTGACGCAGGTCGGCGAGCGCGAGCACGAGCTGGAGACGCTGATCGCCCAGGCTCCCTGAGCTTCATCGGCGCGGTCGGGTAGCGTCGGAGGCATGAGTTTCGGAGCTGGTGTGCCCACGGTCGGGGTCGACAATCTCGCGGTCGACGACTTCCTGCTGGACGTCCGGGAGGACGACGAGTGGGAGGCGGGCCACGCCCAGGGGGCACTGCACATCCCCATGAGCGACTTCGTCGCCCGGTTCGGCGAGCTGACCGAGGCGGCCCCGCAGGACGGCCGGGTCAACGTGATCTGCCGCTCCGGCGGCCGTTCGGCCCAGGTCACCATGTATCTGGTCCAACAGGGCATCGACGCCGCGAACGTCGAGGGCGGCATGCAGATCTGGGAGGCCGCCGGCCGCCCGGTCGTGAACGGCAAGGGCGAGCCCGGCTTCGTCCTGTAGCCAGGGTCCGCACACCCGGGGAATGCCGGGGAATGCCTGCGGTCCGGGCCCGCCCATCCCGGGGGAATGCAGGGGGAGTCTCTGCTGGCCCGGCCTGCCCACCCCGGGGGAATGCCTGGAGGTGGGTCCTGTCAGCCGAGGGAATGCGCTGCCAGCAGGTCTCCCAGGGCTTCCTCGTGTGCCGCCGCCGGGCCGAGCGACAGTTCCAGTTGCTTGGCCCAGGCGTGGTACCGGTGCAGCGCGTACTCGGTGTCGGCGCCGAATCCCCCGTGCAGATGCTGCGCGGTCTGCACGACCCGGCGTACCCCTTCGGACGCCCAGATCTTGGCGACGGCCACATCACCGCCGGCCGGGAGCGCGCCGTCGGCGCCCGTGCTGATCCGCCACGCGGCCTGCCAGAGCGTCGCCTCCATCGCGCGCAGGTCGATGTAGCGGTCGGCGGCCTGGACGGCGACCGCCTGGAACGTGGCGACGGGGAACCCGAACTGCTCCCGCTTGCTCGTGTACGCGCTCGTCATCCGGAGCACCTCCTCTCCGAGCCCGAGGGCCAGCGCGCAGGTGCCGGTGGCCAGCAGGTCGCGCAGCCACTCCCAGGCCCCCGGCGCGTCGATGACATCCCCGGCGGCGATCCGCGCGGACCGCAACCGCAACTCGCCGAGCCGTTCACCGGTCGTGGAGATCTGCTCGGCGAGAAGGGTGCCTTCGTGGTCGCGGGGAACCAGTGCGAGGACGGTCCGGTCGGTTTCCGTATGCGCGGGCACGACGACGAAGTCGGCGTCGCAGGCCCAGGGGACCGCCGTCTGCACACCGTCCAGAACCCACCCCGCACCGTCCCGCCGTGCGGTCACGGCGCGTTCGGCCGGGTCGTGACCGGTCCTGCCGTTGGCGGCGACGGTCAGCACGAGTTCGCCCCGGCCGGCCCGCGCCAGCAGTTCCGCCCTCAACTCTTCGCCGCCGTAGCGTCGTACGGCCGCCGCCGCCGCGCTGTTCTCCAGCAGTGGTACCCGTGCCAGCACCTTCGCCGACTCCCGCAGCACCAGGCAGAGCGCGATCGCGTCGAGGCCCGCCCCGCCGGCCTCCTCGTCGAGCAGCAGGCTCAGCAGGTCCGCGTCGGCGAGCCTCGCCCACAGGGGCCGGTCGAAGTCCTCGGCGACGGCGCCCGCGGTGAGCGCGGGACTGGGCACCCCGTCGGGGGAGACCCCGGCGAACACCCCCTGCGCCGCCTCGGCCGCCGCCTGCTGCTCCTCGGTGAAGGTGAAGTCCACGATCCCGTCCTCCCGCGCACGCACCGGACCAATGACCAGACGGAAAGCCTGATCTGACGGTGCGTCAAGATAGAACAGGTTCTACGAGAAGGGAACGGCCGACGATCGGCCACTCCTTCTCAGCGGTCGAAGTCCAACTCGACCTTCTCCGTGGCGGGATGGGACTGGCAGGCCAGTACGTACCCGGCTTCCGTCTCCTCCGGTTCGAGCGCGAAGTTGCGGTCCATCCGCACCTCGCCCGAGACGAGGAACGCCCGGCAGGTGCCGCACACGCCGCCCTTGCAGGCATAGGGCGCGTCCGGCCGGTTGCGCAGGACCGCGTCCAGCAGCGACTCGCCGTCCTGGACGGGCCAGGTGCCGCCGCGTCCGTCGAGCCGTGCGGTGACCGTGCTGTGCACGGGTGCCGGTACGGCGGAAGGAGCCGTGGTGCCGGCGTCCACGTGGAAGATCTCCTCGTGGATGCGCGTCCGGGACACCCCGAGCCCGCGCAGCGCCCGCTCGGCGCCCTGGACGAGCCCCATCGGCCCGCACAGGAACCATCCCGCCACCCCGTCCACGGGCAGCAGCGCCGGAAGCAGCCCGGCCAGCCGCTCCTGGTCGAGCCGGCCGGACGGCAGCCCGGCCTGCTGCTCCTCCCGGGAGAGGACCGTCACCAGCTGGAACCGCTGCGGATAGCGGTCCTTGAGGTCGGCGACCTCCTCCAGGAACATCGTCGAGGCCGACGTACGGTCGCTGCGGATCAGGCAGAAGCTCGCGTCCGGCTCCCGCGCCAGCAGGGTCGAGGCGATCGACAGCACCGGGGTGATGCCGCTGCCGCCCACCACCGCCGCGTACAGGCCGGGCGTGGGTTCCAGGGTGAAGCGTCCCGCCGGGATCATCACCTCCACCTCGTCGCCGACGGTGATCTCCTTGAGCGCGTACGTCGAGAACGCGCCTCCGTCGACCAGGCGCACTCCGACCTTCAGGGTGCGCGGCGCCTCGCCGTCGGGAGAGGGGGCCGTCGAGCAGATGGAGTACGTGCGGCGGATCTCCGTGCCGTCGACCGTGCGGCGCAGTGCCAGATGCTGGCCGGCGGCATGCCGGTAGTCCTCGCGCAGTTCCGCGGGCACCGCGAAGGTCAGGGCCACGGAGTCGTCGGTGATCCGGTCGACCGCGGCCACCGTGAGCGGGTGGAAGCGGGCCATCACAGCTCCTTGAAGTGGTCGAACGGTTCGCGGCAGGACAGACAGCGGCGCAGCGCCTTGCACGCGGTGGAGGAGAAGCGGCTGAGCAGTTCGGTGTCGGCCGATCCGCAGGCCGGGCAGCGGACGGGCTCCGGCTCCGGTTCCGCGCCGGCCGTCCGGGTCGGTCCCAGGTCGAGGGCCACCGGACCGGCGGGACGGCCGCCGCGTGGCGGTGCTATCCCGAACTCCCGCAGTTTGCGGCGGCCTTCGTCCGAGATGTCGTCGGTCGACCAGGCGGGGCTGAGCACCGTACGCACGGAGACCTCGCGTATGCCGTGCTCGTGGAGCACCCGCTCGATGTCCATGGACATGGCCTCGACGGCCGGGCAGCCGGTGTAGGTCGGGGTCAGCTCGACCTCGACGCTGTCCGTGCCGCGGATGTGGACGGCGCGCAGGACACCGAGGTCGTCCAGGGTGAGAACGGGCAGTTCGGGGTCGAGCACGGAGCCGGCCAGCCTGCGCAGTTCCTCCTCCAGGGCGGTGGTCGTCACCATGACGCCCCCGGGTGGCTGCGGTGCAGGTGCTGCATCTCGGCGAGCATCCGCCCGAAGGACTCGGTGTGCAGGCCCTGGCGTCCGGCGCCGGCCGTCCAGGCCCCGGTCTGCGGGCCTTCGGGGACCGTCAGCGTGGCCCGGCGCAGGATGCCTCCCACGGACTCCAGCCAGGCGGCCCGGAGCCCGTCCCGGTCGATGTCGACGCCGTCGAGCGGCTGGAACATCTCGCCGGTGAAGCGCCACAGCGCCTGGCACGCCCGGCTCATCCGCTCGTGACTCTCGTCCGTGCCGTCGCCGAGGCGCAGGGTCCACTGCTCGGCGTGGTCCTGGTGGTAGGCGACCTCTTTGACGGCCTTGGCGGCCAGGGGAGCGAACTCGCTCTCCCCGGATGCCAGTTGTGCGTAGAGAAGCCGCTGGTAGGTCGAGAAGTAGAGCTGCCGGGCGATGGTGTGCGCGAAGTCGCCGTTCGGCTGCTCGACGAGCTGGAGGTTGCGGAAGGCGCGCTCCTCGCGGAGATAGGCCACCTCGTCCTCGTCACCGGCCATGGACAGCAGCACCCGGGCCTGGCCGAGCAGGTCCAGGGCGATGTTGGCCAGGGCGACCTCCTCTTCGAGGACGGGCGCGTGGCCGGCCCACTCCCCCAGCCGGTGCGAGAGCACCAGGGCGTCGTCGCCGAGGGCCAGGGCGGCCGCGGTGTTCACGGTGAGCGTCACAGGTGCTTCACCCCTTCCGGGATCTCGTAGAAGGTCGGGTGCCGGTAGGGCTTGTCGGCGGACGGCTCGAAGAAGGGGTCCTTCTCGTCGGGCGAGGAGGCCGTGACGGAGGCGGACGGGACGACCCAGATCGAGACGCCCTCGCCGCGGCGCGTGTACAGATCGCGGGCGTTGCGCAGCGCCAGTTCGGCGTCCGGGGCGTGCAGGCTGCCGGCGTGGGTGTGCGAGAGCCCGCGGCGCGAGCGCACGAAGACCTCCCACAGCGGCCAGTCGGTGTTCGTCATGCTCGGGTCGCTCCTGTCTCGCCGGTCGTGCTCGCGGAGCCGCCGGTCCCGCTCGTGTGCTTGTCGGCGTACGCCGCGGCCGCCTCCCGTACCCACGCGCCCTCCTCGTGGGCTCGTCGGCGCTGGGTGATCCGCTGGTCGTTGCACGGGCCGTTGCCCTTGAGGACCTCCCAGAACTCCGTCCAGTCGATGGCGCCGAAGTCGTGGTGCCCCCGCTCCTCGTTCCACACGAGGTCGGGGTCGGGCAGGGTCAGGCCGAGGGACTCGGCCTGGGGGACGGCAATGTCGACGAAGCGCTGGCGCAGCTCGTCGTTCGAATGGCGCTTGATCTTCCACGCCATCGACTGGGCGGAGTGCGAGGACTCGTCGTCGGGCGGGCCGAACATCATCAGGGAGGGCCACCACCAGCGGTCGACCGCGTCCTGCGCCATCGCGTGCTGCTCGGGGGTGCCCTGGCTCAGGGCCAGCAGCAGTTCGTACCCCTGGCGCTGGTGGAAGGACTCCTCCTTGCACACGCGGACCATGGCGCGCGCGTACGGGCCGTACGAGCAGCGGCACAGGGGGACCTGGTTGGTGATCGCCGCGCCGTCCACGAGCCAGCCGATGGCGCCGACGTCCGCCCAGGTCAGCGTCGGGTAGTTGAAGATCGACGAGTACTTCTGGCGGCCGGAGTGCAGCTTGTCCAGCAGTTCGTCGCGGCCGACGCCGAGTGTCTCGGCCGCGCTGTACAGATACAGCCCGTGTCCTGCCTCGTCCTGGACCTTCGCCATCAGGATCGCCTTGCGGCGCAGCGAGGGCGCGCGCGTGATCCAGTTGGCCTCCGGCTGCATGCCGATGATCTCGGAGTGGGCGTGCTGCGCGATCTGGCGGACCAGGGTGGAGCGGTAGGCGTCGGGCATCCAGTCGCGGGGCTCGATGCGTTCGTCGGCCGCCACCGCGGCGTCGAAGACGACCTCGTACGCCGCTGTGCGCGCCGCCTCGTCGGCGGCTTCGTCCGCTTGTGTGCGGGCCGTGTGGTGCGCTGATGCTGTCGCCATGCGGTCCCCCTCGACCTCTCGCTCCCGACCGACCGATCGTTCGGTCCATTCGCAACAATGGTCGGTCGAGCGCCGTACGGTGTCAACCGCTGTGGATAACCTCATGCGCGCCGGCGTGGCCGTTGTGACCCGTGGGGCTGTGCCGGAGGGCCGGCTCTGAGTACGGTTCGCCTGCGAACGTCGTGCCGCGGTACGACGTGACGGTACGGTGCCCGCAGTCCGGCGGCCGGAAGTCGGATTCGGGATCGTGAATCGGGGCGGGATGGACGCGAGGGACGAGGGCTCTGAGCGGGAGCCGGGGTCGGTCGCGCCCGAGGGGGGCGCGCCCGGCGGTGTCACCGGCGGTACACCGCTGCCCGGCCCGCGGCCGGCCGGCGAGTCCGTGACCGGCGAGCGCCCCGCCGGCGATCCGCCGGCCCGGGCGGAGGCTTCCCCGGAGTCCGGGGACGGGGCGCCCGAGACCACCGGGACCGAGGCGGTGCCTGGCCCGGAGCCCGCAGCGGCCGGGCCCGGTGCGGGCGCGCCCGAAGACGACGCGAGCACGTCCGCGGAGTCCGGGAGCCCGGAATCCGGGGCTGTCGCTCCCGGGGAGTCCGAGCCGGGCGCGGGCGGGATGGTGTTTCCCCGGGAATCCGAGCGGGCCGGATCCGGGGCTGTCGCTCCGGGGGAGTCCGAGCCGGGCCGATCCGAGGCGGTGCTGTCCCGGGAGTCCGATCCGGGCGCTCTCTCCGTGGCCGCTCCTTCGGGCTTCGCCGGGGCCGGCGCGTCGGCCTTCCTCGAGAGTCCCGAAGCGGCCGGCTGTCCGGAAGCCGGGGCTCCCGTGGGCCTCGCGGCCCTGTCTCTGCGCCATCAGATCGCCGCCGCCCTCGCCCTGGCCGTCGTCGCCGTCGTCGCCTGTGTGCATCTCGGCATGGTCTTCCTGCACGTCGCTCCCTCGAACACGGTGACGAAGCAGCACGGTCGCGCGATCGACGACTGGATCTACCCCGAGTTCGAGCAGAACTGGAAGCTCTTCGCCCCCAACCCGTTGCAGCAGGACATCACGGTCCAGGTCCGAGCCCTGGTCCGCACGAAGGACGGCACCAGCCGCGAGACCGGCTGGTACGACCTGTCCGCGCTCGACGGCCTGGCCATCGACGGGAATCCGCTGCCGAGCCACACCCAGCAGAACGAACTGCGCCGTGCCTGGGACTTCTACGTCGGTACGCACGACGGCGAGAACCGCCCCGTGGGTCTGCGCGGCGACCTCTCGGAGCGCTATCTGCGCCGTATCGGCGTGCTGCGTCTCGACCGTGAGCATGCGGGCGGCGAGGGCGCTGTCGTCGAACGCGTCCAGTTCCGCTCCCTCACCACCGACGTGCCGCCTCCGCGGTGGAGCGGTGAGAAGGTGTCCGACCGGCCCGTCGTCCGTGAGCTGCCCTGGTGGGCCGTTCCCGGGAGCGACCGCGCGGACGGGCTGACGGAGGCGAGTGCCCGATGAACCGATTCGCTCCGACGATCGCGCGCGGCATCGCCCGGGTCACCGAGTCCGCCCTCGGCCCGTACCAGAGCGCCGTGGTCCGTATAGGCCTCGCCGCCACCTGGCTGCTGTTCCTGCTGCGCGAGTACCCCCACCGTCAGGAGATGTACGGGCCCGACGCGACCTGGAGCTGGGACCTCGCCCGGCAGCTCGTGGCGAGCAACCACGCCTTCACGGTCCTGCTGTGGTCCGACAGCCAGGTGTGGTTCGAGACGGTCTACGCCGTCGCCGTGCTCTCCGGCGCCCTGCTGCTGGTGGGATGGCGGACCCGCGCGGTGTCCGTTGTCTTCATGATCGGCGTGCTGTCCCTGCAGAACCGCAGCGTCTTCATCGGGGACGGCGGGGACAACGTCCTCCACCTGATGGCGATCTACCTGGTGTTCACCCGCTGCGCCCAGGTGTGGTCCCTCGACGCGCGGCGGGACCGTCTCGCCCGCGAGGCGTACGCGCGGGGCGAGCGGCCCGAGCCCGGCCGGGCGGGCCCCGTGCTGTGGGCGGGGCTCGGGATCGTGCTGGCGGTGGCGACGGGCACGGGACGGATCGACGGGGGTGCCCTGGGCGGCTGGCTCACGGTCTTCTGGGGGCTGTGGGCGGTGCAGGCCCTGTGGTGGGCCGTCGGCCGCTTCGCCCGCACCGCGGAGCCGCGCATCCTGCTGGACGTCGTCGCCAACCTCGTCCACAACGCCGCCCTGATGATCATCATGGCCGAGGCGTGTCTGATCTACGCGACCGCGGGCTGGTACAAGATCCAGGGCTCGCGCTGGCAGGACGGCACCGCCGTCTACTACCCGCTCCACCTGGAGTCCTTCTCCCCGTGGCCGGCGCTGTCCGACCTGATGTCCGCGCACGGGGCGATCGTCATGCTCGTGACGTACGGGACGGTCGCCGTACAGGTCGCCTTCCCCTTCACCCTGTTCAACCGGCGGGTCAAGAACGTGCTGCTCGCGGTCATGATGACCGAGCACGCCGTGATCGCCGTGGTCCTCGGGCTGCCGTTCTTCTCGCTCGCGATGATTGCCGCGGACGCCGTGTTCCTGCCCACGTCCTTCCTGCGGCGCCTGGGCGGACGGGCGGCACGCGCGCGTGACCGGCTGTTTCCCGGCAGGGGCCTTGCGGTGCCGGGGCCCCGGGAGCCCGAACCGGGCGTTCCGGAGGAGCCCGGGCACACGCACGTAGGCTTCACCGCATGAACGACCCGGTACGTGTCTGGTGCCAGCTCCGCGACGACTCCGTCCTGCTCGACGGCTTCCACGCCCTCAAGCACGCGGTGCGCTTCGGAGCGCGTGTCCCGGTCGCCGTCACGACCGACCGGCCGGCGGTCCTCGAACTGGCCGGCGAACTCGCCCCCGACGTACGCGCCGCTCTCGACGAGCTGCTGACCGAGGTCCCGGAGACGGCGTTCACAGCCCTCGTGGCGCGACCGCATCCCACCTCGGTGGCGGCTCTCGCCGTACGGCCCTCCCGTGCCGCCAACCTGGAGAGGCTGGCCGGCACGCCGCGCACCGCGCCCGTGGTCGTCCTCGACAATCCGCGCAATCTCGGCAACGCGGGAGCGGTGATCCGGCTCGCGGCGGGCTTCGGCGCGACCGGGGTGGTCACGACGGGCACGCTCGACCCCTGGCACGCCACGGTCGTACGCGGCGGGGCCGGTCTGCACTTCGCGACCGCCGTGGAGCGGCTGGCTGTGGACGAACTGCCGGCGGGCCCGTTGTTCGCGCTCGACCCCGAGGGCGAGGACATCCGAGGGACGAAGCTTCCCGACGACGCCCTGCTCGCCTTCGGCTCGGAGCGCAGCGGGCTGTCCGCCGAACTGCGCTCCCGGGCCGACCACCTGGTCTCGCTGCCGATGCGCCCCCAGGTCTCCAGCTACAACCTCGCGACCAGTGTGGCCATGACGCTGTTCCACTGGAGCGCCACCGGGGACGCACCGGCGTAGACGCCCGAAGGGCGTCGGGGCTCACGCCTCCCGGCGTACCTCGATCACCCGGAAGCGGTTCGCCACGAACGCCCCGTCGCACAGCGCCGCGTTGGCCGCGGCGTTGCCGCCCGAGCCGTGGAAGTCCGAGAACGCGGCCGTCTGGTTGACGTAGACCCCGCCCGTGAGGTTCAGGGAGAGCTGGGCGCACTCCTCCAGACAGGCCTCCTGCACCTCGCGCTCGAACGCCTCGTCGGTGGTGTACGCGCCGACGGTCATCGCGCCCTTGTCCCGGGTGGTGCGCCGCAGAAGCTCCACGGCCTCGGCGGCCGAGTCGACCGCGACGGCGAAGGAGACCGGACCGAAGCACTCGCTCAGGTAGGCGGCCTCGTCGTCGCTCCCGGCGTTCTCCCAGTACTTGCGCGCGCCGTCGAGCTTCACGATCAGCGGTGAGCGCACGACGGCACCGGGGAACTCCGGGTTGTCGATCTGCCGTGAGGGCAGGGCCACCTCGCCGAGTCCGGCGGCGGCCTCCAGCCGGGCCTTCACGTCCGGGTTCACGATGGCGCCGAGCAGCGCGTTCGCGCGGGCGTCGTCGCCGAGGAGTCCGCCGACCGACTTCGCGAGATCGGCCACCACCTCGTCGTAGGACTTGTGGCCCTCGTCCGTGGAGATGCCCTCGCGCGGGATCAGCAGGTTCTGCGGGGTGGTGCACATCTGGCCGCTGTAGAGCGACAGGGAGAACGCCAGGTTGGACAGCATCCCCTTGTAGTCGGCGGCCGACTCCACGATCACCGTGTTGACGCCGGCCTTCTCCGTGTAGACCTGCGCCTGACGGGCGTTGGCCTCCAGCCAGTCGCCGAAGGCGGTGGAGCCCGTGTAGTCGATGATGCGGATCTCGGGACGGGTGGCCAGCGTCTTCGCGATGCCCTCGCCCGGACGCTCGGCGGCCAGCGCCACCAGGTTCGGGTCGAAGCCCGCCTCGGCGAGCACCTCGCGTGCGACCTGCACGGTGAGCGCGAGGGGGAGCACCGCGCGCGGGTGGGGCTTCACCAGGACGGCGTTGCCCGTGGCCAGCGAGGCGAACAGGCCCGGATAGCCGTTCCACGTCGGGAAGGTGTTGCAGCCGATCATCAGCGCGATGCCGCGCGGGACGGGCGTGAACTGCTTGGTGAGCGCGAGCGGATCACGCTTGCCCTGGGGCTTGCTCCACTCCGCGGTGTCGGGGGTGCGGACCTGCTCCACATAGGCGTAGGCCACTGCCTCCAGGCCGCGGTCCTGCGCGTGCGGGCCGCCCGCCTGGAACGCCATCATGAAGGCCTGGCCGCTGGTGTGCATGACCGCGTGCGCGAACTCGTGGGTGCGGTCGCTGATCCGCTTGAGGATCTCCAGGCAGACCACCGCGCGGATCTCGGCGCCCGCGTCGCGCCAGGCGCGCTGCCCCGCGCGCATGGCGGGCAGCAGCGTGTCGATGTCCGCGTGCGGGTACGTGACGCCCAGCTCGATGCCGTACGGCGACACCTCGCCCCCGACCCAGTCGTCCGTGCCGGGCTGGCCCAGGTCGAGGCGGTTGCCCAGGAGGGCGTCGAAGGCGGCTTTGCCCTCGGCCATGCCCAGGCTGCCGTGCTCGCCGTACGCCTTGGGGTGCTCGGGATGCGGGGACCAGTACGCGCGCGTGCGGATCGCTTCCAGCGCCTGATCCAGGGTGGGCCGGTGCTGGGAGATCAACTGGTGCGCGGTGAGTTCGGCGGCCATCAAGGACCAACTCCTCGTCTCAAGAGCTCCTCGTCGAGCTCGCGAGCTGGGCAGGAAGGGACAGTCAGAGTTAGAGTAACCGAACGATCGGTCGGGACAAGGGGGTCCGCCGCATCTGTGGACAACGCCGTGCGGGAGGATCGCGCACATGACAGCACTCGACCTCAGCAGCCCCGTGGCAGTCGTCGGCACCGGCACCATGGGCCAGGGCATCGCCCAGGTCGCGCTGGTGGCGGGCCACCCCGTGCGGCTCTACGACGCCGCTCCCGGACGTGCCGCGGCCGCCGCCGAAGCGATCGGCGCCCGGCTCGACCGCCTCGTCGCGAAAGACCGGCTCACCGGCGCCGACCGGGATGCCGCGCGCGCCCGGCTCCAGCCGGCCTCGGACCTCACCGACCTCGCGGACTGCGTGCTCGTCGTCGAGGCGGTGCTCGAAGAACTCGACGTCAAGCAGCGGCTGTTCGGCGAGCTCGAGGACATCGTCGGGGACGACTGCCTGCTGGCCACCAACACCTCCTCCCTGTCCGTCACGGCCATCGGCGGCGCGCTGCGCAACCCGGGCCGGCTCGTCGGGCTGCACTTCTTCAACCCGGCGCCGCTGCTGCCCCTCGTGGAGGTCGTCTCCGGGTTCGCGACCGACGTCACGTCGGCCACGCGCGCGTACGAGACGGCCCGCGCCTGGGGCAAGACGCCCGTCGCCTGCGCGGACACTCCCGGTTTCATCGTCAACCGCATCGCGCGGCCCTTCTACGCCGAGGCCTTCGCGGTCCACGAGTCCCAGGCGGCCGACCCCGCCACCATCGACGCGGTCCTGCGCGAGTCCGGCGGTTTCCGGATGGGCGCGTTCGAACTCACCGACCTGATCGGCCAGGACGTCAACGAGTCCGTCACGCACTCCGTGTGGCGGTCCTTCTTCCAGGACGTGCGCTTCACGCCCTCGCTCGCCCAGCGGCGACTCGTCGAGGCGGGCCGCTTCGGCCGCAAGACGGGCCACGGCTGGTACGACTACGGGGACGGCGCCGAACCCTCCGAGCCGCACACGGCGGAGAAGGCGCAGCCGCCCGCGTACGTCGTCGCCGAGGGCGACTTGGGCCCCGCCGCCGACGTTCTCGCCCTGATCCGTGAGGCGGGCATCCAGGTCAGGGAGGACGAGGAGGACCACGGCACCCGCCTGGTGCTGCCGAGCGGCGGCCAGCTCGTCCTCGTCGACGGCCAGACCTCGGTCGAGTTCCGCGACGTCGTCTACTTCGACCTCGCGCTCGACTACCGCAAGGCCACCCGGATCGCCCTGTCGGCGTCCCAGGACACCGCTCCCCAGACGCTCTCCGAGGCCATCGGGCTCTTCCAGGCGCTGGGCAAGGACGTCAGTGTGATCGGGGACTGCCCCGGCATGATCGTCGCCCGCACGGTGGCCCGGATCGTCGACCTCGCGTACGACGCGGTGGCCAAGGGCGTGGCCACCGAGGAGGACATCGACACCGCGATGCGCCTCGGCGTCAACTACCCCCTCGGCCCCTTCGAGTGGAGCCGCAGGCTCGGCGTGAACTGGTCGTACGACGTCCTGGACGAACTGCACGTGCGCGACCCCTCCGGCCGCTACGCCCCGTCGCTCGCGCTCTACCGCCACGCGTACGCCAGCGAGAAGCGGGAGGGCACCCAGTGACCACCGCCAAACGGGACACGTACACGCCCGAGACGCTGCTCTCCGTCGCTGTCCAGGTCTTCAATGAACGCGGCTACGACGGCACCTCCATGGAGCACCTCTCCAAGGCGGCCGGCATCTCCAAGTCGTCGATATACCACCATGTCTCGGGCAAGGAGGAGCTGCTGCGGCGCGCGGTGAGCCGGGCGCTGGACGGCCTCTTCGAGATCCTCGACGAGGAGCACGCGTGCGTGGGACGTGCCGTGCATCGCCTGGAGTACGTGGTGCGGCGCATGGTCGAGGTGCTCACCTCGGAGCTGCCCTACGTGACACTGCTCCTGCGGGTGCGCGGCAACACGGACACCGAGCGGTGGGCCCTGGAACGGCGCCGCGACTTCGACCACAGGGTCGCCGAGCTCCTGAAGGCCGCGGCCGCCGACGGGGACGTACGCGGCGACGTGGAGGTCCGGCTCGCGACCCGGCTGGTCTTCGGAATGATCAACTCGCTCGTGGAGTGGTACCGCCCCGACGCGCGGGGCATGGGCGCGCGGGAAGTGGCCGACGCCGTGGTGGTGCTGGTCTTCGGAGGGCTCCGGCAGGAGCCCTGAGGGCACCCGAAGGGCCGGTGGCGTCAGGCCTCCGGCTCCAGGTCCTCCTCCTCGAAGACCAGCAGTGTCCTGCTGCTGAGTACCTCCGGGATGGCCTGGAGCCGGGTGAGCACCAGTTCGCGCAGCGCCCGGTTGTCCGGCGTGTGCACCAGCAGAAGCACGTCGAAGTCGCCGCCCACCAGGGCGATGTGCGAGGCCCCGGGCAGCACCCTCAGCCGCTCCCGCACCGTGCGCCAGGAGTTCTGCACGATCTTGAGGGTGATGTACGCCGAGGTGCCCTGTCCCGCGCGTTCGTGGTCGACGCGCGCCCCGAAGCCGCGGATCACACCGTCCTCGATGAGCCGGTTGATCCGCGCGTAGGCGTTGGCCCGCGAGACATGGACCCGCTCGGCCACGGAACGTATGGAGGCACGGCCGTCCGCCTGCAGCATGTGCAGGATGTCCTGGTCGATCGCGTCGAGCGGACGGGCGGGCGGCACGGGCGGCGCGGAGGGTCCGGCCTCCGGCGGCTCGGCCATTTGTTCAGGTGCCATGTCCCCCCGCCTCCCTACCATGGACGTACTGCATCCATCTCAGGCTGCGCAGAACCGTTTGTCCACAGCCTGGCGGCGCCTGTAGCCAAAATGTGCCGACGACCGAACAATCGGTAGGTGAGGCGCATCACATCCGTGACGCGCCTGAAGCCGCTCCCACGAGGAGGTGCCGTCATGACGGTCATGGAGCAGCGAGGGGCCTACCGGCCCACGCCGCCGCCCGCCTGGCAGCCCCGCACCGACCCCGCGCCGTTGCTGCCCGACGCGCTGCCCCACCGCGTCCTCGGCACCGACGCGGCCGCCAAGGTCGATCCGGCCCTGCTGCGCCGTCTGCACACGGAACTGGTGCGTGGCCGCCGGTACAACGTCCAGGCCACCGCGCTCACCAAGCAGGGCCGTCTCGCCGTGTACCCGTCCAGCACCGGACAGGAGGCCTGCGAGGTCGCCGCCGCGCTCGTGCTGGAGGAGCGGGACTGGCTCTTCCCCAGCTACCGCGACACCCTCGCCGCCGTCGCCCGCGGCCTCGACCCCGTCCAGGCCCTCACCCTCCTGCGTGGCGACTGGCACACCGGCTACGACCCGCACGAGCACCGCATCGCGCCCCTGTCCACCCCCCTGGCGACCCAGCTCCCGCACGCCGTGGGTCTCGCGCACGCCGCCCGCCTCAAGGGCGACGACGTGGTCGCGCTCGCCCTGGTCGGTGACGGCGGCACCAGCGAGGGCGACTTCCACGAAGCGCTGAACTTCGCCGCCGTGTGGCAGGCGCCCGTCGTCTTCCTCGTGCAGAACAACGGCTTCGCCATCTCCGTCCCGCTCGCCAAGCAGACCGCCGCCCCGTCGCTGGCCCACAAGGCCGTCGGCTACGGGATGCCGGGCCGTCTGGTCGACGGCAACGACGCGGTGGCCGTGCACCAGGTCCTGAGCGAGGCCATCGCCCACGCGCGGGCGGGCGGCGGTCCCACCCTCGTCGAGGCCGTGACGTACCGCATCGACGCGCACACCA
Source organism: Streptomyces sp. NBC_00386 (assembly GCF_036063235.1). Taxonomy (NCBI): domain Bacteria; kingdom Bacillati; phylum Actinomycetota; class Actinomycetes; order Kitasatosporales; family Streptomycetaceae; genus Streptomyces; species Streptomyces sp. NBC_00386. The sequence goes on along the minus strand of NZ_CP107950.1, from coordinate 4,771,846 downwards.
ACGCCGACGACGCCACCCGCTACCGGGGCGACGCCGAGGTCGAGACCTGGCGCGGCCACGACCCCGTCGCGCTGGTCGAGCGCGAGCTGACCGAGCGCGGTCTGCTCGACGAGGCAGCTCTCCAGGCGGTGCGCGACGACGCCGAGGCGATGGCCGCGGACCTGCGTGAGCGCATGAACCAGGACCCGGTGCTCGACCCCATGGATCTGTTCGCCCATGTGTATGCACAACCCACTCCTCAACTGCTTGAGCAGCAGAGCCAGCTGAGAGCGGAGCTGGACGCCGAGGCGGACGGCACGCTCGGAGCGGGCCCGCACGGCCCGGAAGGAGCCGGGCGATGACCACGGTTGCCCTCAAACCGGCCACCATGGCGCAGGCGCTCGGGCGCGCCCTGCGCGACGCCATGGCCGCCGACCCGGCCGTCCATGTCCTGGGCGAGGACGTCGGCACCCTCGGCGGCGTCTTCCGGGTCACCGACGGGCTCGCCAAGGAGTTCGGCGACGACCGCTGCACGGACACCCCGCTCGCCGAGGCGGGCATCCTCGGCGCGGCGGTCGGCATGGCCATGTACGGCCTGCGGCCGGTCGTGGAGATGCAGTTCGACGCGTTCGCCTACCCGGCGTTCGAGCAGCTGATCTCGCACGTGGCGAAGATGCGCAACCGCACACGGGGTGCCATGCCCCTGCCCATCACGATCCGCGTCCCCTACGGCGGCGGCATCGGCGGCGTCGAGCACCACAGCGACTCCTCCGAGGCGTACTACATGGCGACCCCGGGCCTGCACGTCGTCATGCCCGCGACCGTGTCCGACGCCTACGGACTGCTGCGGGAGGCCATCGCCTCGGACGACCCGGTGGTCTTCCTGGAGCCCAAGAGGCTGTACTGGTCGAAGGATTCCTGGAACCCGGACGAGCCGCCGGCCGTTGAGCCGATAGGCCGTGCGGTGGTGCGGCGCTCGGGCCGGAGCGCCACGCTGATCACCTACGGGCCGTCCGTGCCCGTCTGCCTCGAAGCCGCCGAGGCGGCGCGGGCCGAGGGCTGGGACCTCGAAGTCGTCGACCTGCGCTCGCTGGTGCCGTTCGACGACGAGACGGTCGCGGCATCGGTGCGGCGGACCGGACGAGCGGTCGTCGTGCACGAGTCGGGCGGGTTCGGAGGACCGGGCGGGGAGATCGCGGCCCGCGTCACGGAGCGCTGCTTCCACCACCTGGAGGCGCCGGTGCTGCGCGTCGCCGGGTTCGACATCCCGTATCCGCCGCCGATGCTGGAGCGGCACCACCTGCCCGGCGTCGACCGGATCCTGGACGCCGTGGGACGTCTGCAATGGGAGGCACAGAGCTGATGGCACAGGTGCTGGAGTTCAAGCTCCCCGACCTCGGGGAGGGACTCACCGAGGCGGAGATCGTCCGCTGGCTGGTGGAGGTCGGTGACGTCGTCGCCGTCGACCAGCTCGTCGTCGAGGTCGAGACGGCCAAGGCGATGGTCGAGGTCCCCTGTCCCTACGGTGGTGTGGTCACGGCCCGCTTCGGCGAGGAGGGCACGGAACTGCCCGTCGGGGCACCGCTGCTGACCGTCGCCGTGGGCGCCCCTGCCGAGGACGGCGCGATTGGCGAGGACGAGCGGAGCGACGAGGGCTCCGGGAATGTGCTGGTGGGATACGGCACGGGAGCGCCCCCGGCGCGGCGCAGGAGGGTGCGCCCCTCCGGCGGCGCCGCCGGAGGACCGGCCGGGGCACCGTCCCCGGCGGGCACGGGTGCCTCGCCCGCCCGGTCCGCGCAGGGCCGCCCCGAACCCGTCGCCGCCGTACCGCCGGACACGGCGGGCATAGCGGGCATGGGGCGGACCGCTCGCAACGGCGTCACCCCCTCGCGGGGCGACGGCCCGGTGCCGGTCATATCGCCCCTCGTGCGACGGCTCGCCCGGGAGAACGGCGTGGACCTGCGGGAGCTGGAGGGCTCCGGTCCCGAGGGACTCATCCTGCGGGCGGACGTCGAGTACGCGCTGCGCGCGGCGGCGACCGGACGGCTGAGGTCGTCCGCCACGCCGGAGTCGCGCCCCGCGGCGGCCGGACCCGGTGCTCCCGTCACGGAGCCCGCGTACGAGGGCCTGCCCGGCCAGATGACCTCCTACGCGGACATCGCGTCGGTGGTGCCCGGTGGGTCCGGCGTCTCCCGGGGAACGTCCCCGGGGGGTGTCCGCGTGCCTCTCCGGGGTGTCCGCGGCGCCGTCGCCGACAAGCTCTCGCGCAGCCGGCGCGAGATCCCGGACGCGACCTGCTGGGTGGACGCCGACGCGACGGAGCTCATGCAGGCACGCAGGGCGATGAACGCGGCAGGCGGCCCGAAGATCTCCCTGCTGGCACTGCTGGCCCGGATCTGCACCGCGGCGCTGGCCCGTTTCCCCGAGCTCAACTCGACGGTCGACATGGACGCCCGCGAGATCGTCCGGCTCGGCCAGGTGCACCTGGGCTTCGCGGCCCAGACCGAGCGCGGGCTCGTCGTCCCCGTCGTGCGGGACGCGCACGCACGGGACGCGGAAGGGCTGAGCGCGGAGTTCGGCCGGCTGACCGAGGCGGCCCGGACCGGGACGCTGACGCCCGCGGACCTCACGGGCGGCACCTTCACGCTGAACAACTACGGCGTGTTCGGTGTCGACGGCTCCACGCCGATCATCAACCACCCCGAGGCGGCCATGCTCGGCGTCGGCCGCATCATCCCCAAGCCCTGGGTCCACCAAGGCGAGCTGGCGGTGCGTCAGGTCGTCCAGCTCTCGCTCTCCTTCGACCACCGGGTCTGCGACGGCGGTACGGCGGGCGGCTTCCTGCGGTATGTGGCGGACTGCGTGGAGCAGCCGGCGGTGCTGCTGCGGACTCTGTAGGACAGGCGGCCCGGTCGGCCCGGTACCTGCGCCGTGCCCCGGGGGTGGCGCCGATTCCTCGGACGCCCATACTCGGGGCATGACCGCGTACGAGCCCGAGGGCGCGACCGGGCGGCCCGGCGGCGCCGACCAGCGAGGCACCCCCGGTGCCGATGCCGGGTACGACGCCGTCGTGCTCGCGGGCGGTGCCGCCCGGCGGCTCGGCGGCGAGGACAAGCCCGGCGTGCGGGTGGGCGGCCGGACCCTGCTGGACAGGGTCCTGGCCGCGTGTGCCGATGCCACCCGCACGGTGGTCGTGGCCCGGCCCAGGCCCACGGCGCGTCCCGTGGAGTGGGTCCGCGAGGACCCGCCGGGCGGGGGACCGCTCGCCGCGCTGGACGCCGGGCTGCGTCACACCAGGGCGCCGTACGTCCTCGTGCTCTCCGCCGACCTGCCGTTCCTGGAGGAGAAGACGGTCCGGCGCCTGCTGGACACCCTTCGCGCCGGCACCCCACACGAGATCCCCGGGGCTTCCCGCCCGGCCCGGGACGGGCATGCCACCCGCATCGAGGGGCCTGGCGCCCGTCACGACGGGCATGACATCCGCGCCGACGGGCTTGACACCTGTCACGACGGACCCGGCACCCGTGCCGAGGTACCCGGCGCCCGTGCCGAGGTACCCGGTGCCCGTCACGGCGACCCCGGCAGCCGAGCCGACGGCCCCGGCACCCGTTTGGACGGTGTTCTTCTCACCGACCCCGACGGGCGGGATCAGCCCCTTGTGGCTGTCTACCGCGCTGACGCGCTGCGCCGCGAGCTGGGTGTGCTCGCCGCCGCGCACGGGAGCCTCTCCGGGCTGCCGCTCCGACGGCTCGTCGCCGCCCTCGACCTCACCCGCATCACCGACCCCGTCGCGTCCTTCGACTGCGACACCTGGGACGACATCGCCGCCGCTCGAGCGCGCATCAGGGAGCATGGGCACGTGCTGGATGAATGGATTTCCGCAGTCAAGGACGAACTGGGCATCGACCTGGACGTCGACACCGGAGTGCTGCTCGACCTGGCCCGCGACGCCGCGCACGGCGTCGCCAGACCGGCCGCGCCGCTGACCACGTTCCTCGTCGGATACGCGGCCGCGCGGGCCGGCGGAGGACCGGAAGCGGTCGCCGAAGCCGCCCGCAAGGCGGCCGCGCTCGCGCTCCGCTGGGCCGACGAGGACACTCCCGAAGTCCGGCCGGACAACGGGTCGCCCGCCGCCCCGGCCACGCCCGCCACGCCCGCCACCGAGCCGGACGCCGGATGACCGCCGCCCGCTCCACCCGGGACAGCCAGGACGGCCAGGACACGGACGACTTCGACGTCGAGGAGGCGCTCGCCCTGGTCAAGGGCGCGGGTGCCCGTCCGTCCGGCGAGCCCGGCGGAGCGGAGCGTGCCGTCCCGGGCCCCCAGGGAACCGACCCGGCAGCGGTCCCCTCGCCCGGCGCCCGGAACAGCGGCGAGGGCAAGCCCACCCGTCACCGGTCCACCCCGTGGCCGGAGGCCCGGGCCGTCGCCGAGCGGGCCGCCCGTTCCCTGTCCCGCCGTACCCCCGTCCCGGTCCCCCTCGACGCCTCCCTCGGCCTCGTCCTCGCCGCCCCCCTGACCGCGCTCACCGACCTTCCCTCCTTCGACACCTCCGCCATGGACGGCTGGGCGGTCGCCGGACCCGGGCCCTGGGAGGTGCGGGAGGACGGCGTGCTCGCCGGGCACGCGGAACCGGAGCGGCTCAGCGACGGCGAGGCGGTCCGGATCGCCACCGGGGCGCGGGTCCCGCGGGACGCGACCGCCGTCCTGCGCAGCGAGCACGGGCGCCTCGACGACAAGGGGCGGCTGCACGCGGGCGTCGGGCAGGAGCCGGGTTCCGCCCGGTCCCGGGGAATCCTGGCGCTCACTCACGGGCAGGACATCCGCCCGCGCGGCCAGGAATGCCGCAGCGGTGACCAGTTGCTGCCGCTCGGAGCCCTGGTCACCCCCGCCGTGATGGGCCTCGCGGCGGCCGCCGGGTACGACACGCTCGCCGTCGTCCCCCGCCCGCGCGCCGAAGTTCTCATCCTCGGCGATGAGCTGCTCACCGAGGGACTTCCCCGGGAAGGGCTCATCCGGGACGCGCTCGGCCCCATGCTGCCGCCGTGGCTGCGGGCGCTGGGCGCCGAGGTCGTCGCGGTGCGCCGGATCGGCGACGATGCCAAGGCGCTGCACAAAGCGATCACCGGCTCCCGGGCCGATCTGATCGTCACCACCGGCGGCACCGCCGCCGGCCCCGTCGACCATGTCCACCCCACCCTGCGCCGGATCGGCGCCGAACTGCTGGTGGACGGCGTCAAGGTGCGGCCGGGGCATCCGATGCTGCTGGCCCGTATCCAGGAGAACCAGCACCTCGTAGGGCTGCCCGGCAACCCCCTCGCGGCCGTCTCCGGACTGCTCACGCTCGCCGAGCCGATGCTGCGCACGCTGGCCGGGCGCATGGCCCCGGAGTCGTACACCCTGCCCCTCGGGGAAGCCGTGCAGGGGCATCCGTACGACACCCGGCTCATCCCCGTCTCGCTGCGGGGCGAGCGGGCCGCGCCGCTGCACTACAACGGCCCGGCGATGCTGCGGGGCATCGCCGCCGCCGACGCGCTCGCGGTCGTACCGCCGGGCGGTGCGCGCGCCGGGCAGGAGCTGGAACTCATCGATCTGCCGTGGGCCGTCGCGGGGATCGACGCGTGCTTCGTCTGAGCAGGTCCGAGGGCATGGTCGGCATGGATCCGAGCGGGGAGTGTTTCACGTGAAACTTCCGGGCGACGACACGATCGCCCGCCAGGCGGACGAACATCTGATGACTCACCAGGTGAAACTGCCGCAGAAGGTAGTACAGCGTCCGATTCGGCAGGTGGCGAAGCGGCTGTCGATGGCGCTGCTGCTGCTTGTGTTCACCGCGCTCATCGTCTGGTTCGACCGCGGTGGCTACACCGACAACTCCGACGGCAGCGTCGACCTGCTCGACGCCTTCTACTACGCGACGGTCACCCTCTCCACCACCGGATACGGCGACATCACCCCGACCAGTGACGTCGCCCGGCTCATCAACATCCTGGTCATCACGCCCCTGCGGGTGCTGTTCCTGATCATCCTGGTCGGTACCACCCTGGAGGTCCTCACGGAACGCACCCGGGAGGAGTGGCGACTGAACCGCTGGAGGGCGACCTTGAGGGAGCACACCGTCGTTGTCGGCTTCGGGACCAAGGGACGGTCGGCCGTCGAGACCGTCTGCGCGACCGGGCTCAAGAAGGAACAGGTCGTGGTCGTCGACCCGAGTTCCCGGGTGGTCGACGCGGCGACGGCCGAGGGGTACGCGGGAGTGATCGGGGACGCCACGCGCAGCGATGTGCTGATGCGCGCCGAGCTCCACAAGGCGCGGCAGATCATCGTCGCCACCCAGCGGGACGACACCGCGGTCCTGGTCACCCTGACCGCGCGGCAGCTCAACCGCGGGGCGAAGATCGTCGCCGCCGTCCGCGAGGAGGAGAACGCGCCGCTGCTCCGGCAGTCCGGCGCCGACGCGGTCATCACCAGCGCCAGCGCGGCCGGCCGGCTGCTCGGCCTCTCCGTGCTCAGCCCCGCCGCGGGCATGGTGATGGAGGACCTGATCCATCAGGGCAGCGGGCTCGACATCGTGGATCGGCCCGTCACGAAGGCCGAGGTCGGTATGAGTGCCCGGGACACCACCGACCTCGTGGTCAGCGTCGTACGGGGGCATCGCGTGCTCGGATACGACGAACCGGACGTCGGCACACTGCAGTTGACGGACCGGCTGATCACGATCGTCCGGGTCACCCCGAGCACCCGGACGGCGCCGGACATCCGGCACCTGCCGTAGGAACAGGCGACACCGCGCAGGAGTAGCGTCCACCTCATGTACGCGATCACGATTCCCGAACCTGGTGGGCCCGAGGCGCTGGTGTGGGACGAGGTTCCCGATCCGGTGCCGGCCGAGGGCGAAGTGCTGGTCGAGGTGGTGGCCAGCGCCGTCAACCGCGCCGATCTGCTGCAGCGGCAGGGTTTGTACAACCCGCCGCCGGGAGCCTCCCGCTACCCCGGACTCGAATGCTCGGGGCACATCACCGCGATCGGTCCGGGCGTCCTCGGCTGGTCGGTCGGCGACGAGGTGTGCGCGCTGCTCGCGGGCGGCGGATACGCTCAGAAGGTCGTCGTCCCCGCCGGGCAGCTGCTCCCCGTTCCCGCGGGCCTGGACGTCCTGCGGGCGGCGGCGCTGCCCGAGGTGACGTGCACGGTCTGGTCGAACGTCTTCATGGTCGCCCATCTGCGCCCTGGCGAGACCCTGCTCGTGCACGGCGGCTCCAGCGGCATCGGCACCATGGCGATCCAGCTCGCGAAGGCCGTCGGTGCGAAGGTCGCGGTCACGGCGGGCACCAAGGAGAAGCTCGATTTCTGCGCGGAGCTGGGCGCGGACATCCTGATCAACTACCGCGAACAGGACTTCGTCGAGGAGATCGAGCGGGCCACCTCAGGGGCGGGCGCCGACGTCATTCTCGACAACATGGGGGCCAAGTACCTCGACCGGAACGTGCGCGCCCTCGCCGTCAACGGACGGCTCGCCATCATCGGCATGCAGGGCGGCATCAAGGCGGAGCTGAACATCGCCGCGCTCCTGAACAAGCGTGCTGCCGTCAGCGCCACCTCGCTGCGGGCCCGGCCGCTCAGCGAGAAGGCGGCGATCGTGGCGGCCGTGCGGGAACACGTGTGGCCGCTGATCGACTCCGGTCATGTCCGTCCTGTCGTCGACCGCGAGCTGCCCATGAGCGACGCGGCGGGTGCGCACCGGGTGCTGGAGGAGAGCAGCCACATCGGAAAGGTGCTGCTCGTCGCCCCCTAGCGGCCGACCAGCCTGCGGTGGCCGATCCGCCCCCTGGGGGATCGGCCACCGCACATCGCAGCTTCCTGTGGGGTGGCTCGGCCGCGGCACGTCGGCGCTTCCTGAGGGTGGGCTCAGCCGCGGCGTACCCGCAGGCCCAGGAAGGCCAGGGCCAGGCCCAGACCGACGAGGATCAGGCCGCTGCCCAGCGGCAGGAGCGCCAGGTCACCGCCGGGCGTGGAGCCGGGGCCCACGACGCTCTGCTGGACGGGGGCCGCGTTGTCGCGTGAGGGGGCGGGGGTTTCGCTCGGCTCCGTGATCCCGGTGTCCGCGGCGGGGGCCGTGTCCTGGAGGTCCGGGGTGTCCTGGCTGCCGGGGTCCTGGCTGTCCTGGCCGTCCGGCGCCGTGCGGCCGGGACGTTCACGTCCCTCCCCCGCGTAGCTGCCCGCACGGGACGGGTCCGCCGTAGGGGTGGGGCGGGCCGGATCGGAGGCCGTGGGGCCGGCCGCGTCCGAGGCGCTGGGCCCGTGCGCGGACGGGCCGGGCGGGTTGGACCGTCCGGGGGACGGAAGCGGTGAGCCGGCCCCCGAGGTGGACGGGGCGGGCGTGGTGGTCCCTCCCGGGGAGGGGGCGGAGGGAGTGGGCGAACCGGGCGGGCTGGTGCTCTGGGCGGGCGGAGCCGGTGAGGCGGTGGCTCGGGCGGACGGAACCCATGAGGCGGTGTACGAGAGGCCTCCGGAGCGGGCCGGGGCGGGGGGAGCGAGGGCGCCCGGGCCCGTCGGCGCGGCGATCGCGAGCGGGCCGGGGCCGTTCAGCAGGGCGGCCGCGAGGAGTCCGGCCGTGGGCAGGGTGCGCAGCCATGGAGTCACGTCGGTGACCCCCTCCCGGAACGGTTCGCCAAGACGGGTGCCGTGATCGACGCAACCAGCCTCACATGACGCCGTGATCCCGGCATCTCGACCGAAAGTGGCGTCATTCGCGCACTTCAGAGGCTGTGGAACCCCTTCCTGTCGCCAACTGGGCCGACGGAGGTGGTGGATCACTGTGTATGGGGGGCACCACCGTGATGGAGTACGTGGGTGCGAGAGAATGGCGGCATGGAGATGCCGAGGAACGAACGGTCGCCGGAGAACCCTCAGATCCTGGTCGTGGGCCAGGACGGAATGGCTCTCGGCGGCACCGGGGACGAGGACTCCCGCGAGATCCCGGTGACGGAGATGGTGGAACAGCCGGCCAAGGTGATGCGCATCGGCAGCATGATCAAGCAGCTGCTGGAGGAAGTGCGCGCGGCACCCCTGGACGAGGCCAGCAGGGTCCGCCTCAAGGAGATCCACGCGAGTTCCGTCAAGGAACTGGAGGACGGTCTCGCTCCGGAGCTGGTGGAGGAGCTGGAGCGGCTCTCGTTGCCCTTCACGGACGAGGGGACTCCCAGCGACGCCGAACTGCGGATCGCGCAGGCTCAGTTGGTGGGCTGGCTGGAAGGGCTCTTCCACGGGATCCAGACGACCCTGTTCGCCCAGCAGATGGCGGCCAGGGCGCAGCTGGAGCAGATGCGCCGTGCCCTTCCGCCGGGTGTCGGCGGTCTGGAGGGCGACGAGGACCTCCGTACGGGAGGCCGTTCGGGCGGACCGTACCTGTAACCACGCGGGGTCGGGCCACCGCCTCCGTCACCCGGCGACACGCGGTCACCCCGACGGGAAGGGGCCCGGCACTCACGTGCCGGGCCCCTTCCCGATTCCGCTGCCGGAGCGTCCGCGGTCACTCCCGTCCGGAGCGTCCGAGGATGCTAGGAGGGGTCGCCCGAGGACACCTTGAGCTCGATCTGGGGCATGTCCTTGGGGTCGACGTCTTCACCGGCGGAGGGGAACTGGTCCATGACCGTGTCCTCGCCGTACGTGTTCTCGTCCACGCGCGTGACCTTCATCTGCCAGCCGGCGGCCTGGAAGCAGGACTTCACCGAGCTGAGGTTCTTGAAGTGGAAGTCGGGGACCTCGATCTTCTTCGGGTCGTTGTACGACTCCGTCGGGTCCGTGCACTTCTCGGTGTCGATCTTCTTCGACGTGTCCGGACCCTTGTGCCCCGTGACCGCGGTGGGCGACGAGCCGGCGGTGCTGTCGCCGCCGCCCTTGTTGTCGTCGCCGGTCCCGCCGTTCAGGACCAGCGCCGTGATCAGGCCGCCGACCGCCAGGAGCGAGACCAGGACCGCGCCGATCACGACCGACTTGCTGCCCCGCCCGCCGCCGGCGGGCTGGGGCGAGAGGTTGTACGGGGGAGGCGTGGAGGTGCCGTGCTGCCCGGCGTACGCGGCGGTCTGCGGCGGAGTCGGGTAGCCGCCCTGCTGCGGGTAGCCGTACGCCGGGGCGGGGGTCGGCGTGCCGTACGGGCCGGGCTGGTACGGCGTCTGCACGGGGCCGGGCGCCGGGGTGCCCTGGTCGACCGGCGGGAACACGGCGGAGCCGACGCCCGAACCGCTGGGTGTCTGGGCGCCCGGCACGATGTTCGGCGCGGCGGGCTGGAACGACTGCGCGACCCGGAGGCACTCGTCGCGCATGATTTCGGCGCTCGGGAAGCGTTCGTTCGGGTTCTTCTTCAGCGCGCGGGCGATCAGCGCGTCCACCGCCGGGGGCAGCGAGCGGTTGACCGAGGAGGACGCGACCGGCTCCTCCTGGACGTGCGCGTAGGCGATGGCCAGCGGGGAGTCCGCCTCGAAGGGCAGCCGTCCGGTGACCAGCTGGAACAGCATGATGCCGACCGAGTACAGGTCGGACCGGGCGTCGACGCCCCGGCCGAGGGCCTGCTCCGGGGAGAGGTACTGCGGGGTGCCGACGACCATGCCGGTCTGGGTCATGGAGGTGACGCCGGACTGCATGGCACGGGCGATGCCGAAGTCCATGACCTTGACGACGTTGCGCTTGGTCATCATCACGTTGCCCGGCTTGATGTCCCGGTGGACCAGGCCCATCTCGTGGCTGATCTCCAGGGCCGCCAGCACGTCCGCGGTGATCTTCAGGGCCTTGTCGGCGGGCATCGCGCCGTACTGCTGGATGTCCGCGTCGAGGACCGAGCCGAGCGGCTTGCCCTCGATGTACTCCATGACGATGTACGGCGTCGTCATGCCGTCGAGGTCGTCCTCGCCGGTGTCGAACACCGAGACGATGTTCGTGTGGGTGAGCTTGGCCACCGACTGAGCCTCGCGGCGGAAGCGCTCGCGGAAGGCTTGCTCCCGGCCGAGTTCGGTGTGCAGTGTCTTGATCGCGACCTGGCGGTCGAGCACCGAGTCGTACGCGAGGTGGACCGAGGCCATGCCACCCTCGCCGAGCAGATCGCGCAGCTGGTAGCGGCCGCTGGCGACCGCACGCCCCGCGTACCGGCCCTGTGCGCCGTCCTGGCTCATCTTCTGCGTCCCCCGCGGCCGTGATCGATTGGCTTATTCCGGGCCAAGTCTGCCCGAGGGCACGGACACGTCAAGCTCGGTGCCCGTTCCGTGACCGTCTGAGAAAGAAGCGTCGCGGAAGCGTTACAGGTGACGTACGGCCGGTACACGGAAATTGCACCGACGGCACTCCGACGGGTTGGATGGCCGGTCCACTCACGCTCATCCCGGACCGGCGTCCCGCGCGAAGCCTGTAGCGTGGCCCGACGGAGACCGTAACAACCACCGCGCAGACCGCGGGCAGAAACGACGGCGAGGACTGATGGCACAGCAGCAGCGCGCTCAGGGCCCGTCCGACCCCGAGGCGACTGGCGGCGGTATGTCAGATGCGCCGGAGATGTGGGGTAACGGCGGGCTGGTCGGCGACGGCCGATATCGGCTGACACACAGGCTCGGCCGGGGCGGCATGGCCGAGGTGTTCGCCGCCGAGGACGTGCGCCTCGGGCGGACCGTGGCGGTCAAGCTGCTCCGTGCCGACCTGGCCGAGGACCCCGTGTCCAAGGCCCGTTTCACACGCGAGGCACAGTCGGTCGCGGGGCTCAACCACCACGCGGTCGTGGCCGTGTACGACTCCGGCGAGGACGTCGTCGGGCACGGGGTCGTCCCGTACATCGTCATGGAGATCGTCGAGGGTCACACGATCCGCGATCTGCTGATCAACGCCGAGGCCCCCGGGCCCGAGCAGGCGCTGATCATCGTCTCCGGTGTCCTGGAGGCGCTGGCCTACTCGCACCAGCACGGGATCGTGCACCGGGACATCAAGCCGGCGAACGTGATCATCACGGAGACCGGCGCGGTCAAGGTGATGGACTTCGGCATCGCGCGTGCCCTGCACGGCGCGCAGTCGACGATGACCCAGACCGGCATGGTCATGGGCACCCCGCAGTACCTCTCCCCGGAGCAGGCGCTCGGCAAGGCCGTCGACCACCGCTCCGACCTGTACGCGACCGGCTGTCTGCTCTACGAGCTTCTCGCGCTGCGGCCCCCGTTCACCGGCGAGACGCCGCTGTCGGTGGTCTACCAGCACGTCCAGGACATCCCGATGCCTCCCTCGGAGGTCTCGGGCGAGGTGCCGCCGGAGCTCGACGGGCTCGTCATGCGCGCCCTCGCGAAGGATCCGGACGACCGGTTCCAGACCGCCGAGGAGATGCGCGGACTCGTCCAGTACGCGCTCCAGATGCTGTACGACCAGGGCAGCCACACCGGCACCTGGAACACCGGCCCGGTCACCATGCACGAGGGGTCGCACGGGCCCGGTTTCGCGGGTACGGCCGCGCTGCCGCACCCCGGTGACTACGGCACCACGCAGATCCCGGCACCGCTCATCCCGCCCTACGGGGGCGGCGACGACGGCGGCTTCGAGGGGCACGGCAACCGGGGCGGCGGCCGCGGCAAGCTGTGGATCCTCGCGGTCTTCGCGCTGATCGCCATCGTCGCCGGCGTCGCGCTGGCGCTCAAGACCACCGGTAACGGCACAGGTTCCGGGACCGGGACCACGCCGTCGCCGACCGTCTCGCACTCCAGCAAGAACGACGGCTCCAGCGAGCAGCCCAGCGACGACTCGACGGACCGGTCCACGGACGACGACACGTCGGACGACTCGACCAACACCGGCGACAATACGGACTACCCCCCGTCGTACGAGCCGACGCGGAGCGTCACCAGCGAGCCGACGACGGACCAGCCGACCGACGAGCCGACGAAGACCGCGCCGACCACGGCGGCCCCGACCACACCGGCCACACCGACGGCGGAGCCGACGACCGAGGATCCGGCCGATGGCGGTACGGAATCCCCCGCCGTGGGGGGCGGGCTCTGATCCTGCTCTCCAGGGTCCGCTGGACCCTGGAGAGCAGGGCGCTTTCGCCCGCTCTCGGAAGAGGGGCCACAAGCCCCGCATCAATCAGTGGCGCTGCTGTTCGGCCTGTTTGCGCGCCACATAGGCGGCCGCCTGCGACCGGCGCTGCATTCCCAGTTTGGACAGCAGGCTCGACACATAATTCTTGATCGTTTTCTCGGCGAGGTGCAACCGCTCGCCGATCTGGCGATTGGTGAGCCCTTCGCCGATCAGGTCGAGGATCCTGCGTTCCTGGTCGGTGAGGCGGGCGAGCCGGCTGTCGTCCTTGGTGCCGCCGCCGTCCCGCAGCCTTTCCAGGACGCGCGCGGTGGCCACCGGGTCGAGCAAAGATTTTCCGGCCGCGACATCCCGGATCGCCGTGAGCAGCTCCTGGCCGCGGATGGCCTTGAGGACATAGCCCGAGGCGCCCGCCATGATCGCGTCGAAAAGGGCCTCGTCGTCGGCGTACGAGGTGAGCATCAGGCATCTGATGTCCTCGTTCGCGGAGCGGATCTCGCGGCACACCTCCACGCCGCTGCCGTCCGGGAGGCGCACGTCCAGGACGGCCACGTCCGGGCGGGTGGCCGGGATCCGAACCAGTGCGTCGGCCGCCGTGCCCGCTTCCCCGACCACTTCGATGTCGTCCTCGACCGAGAGCAGTTCGTGGACACCGCGGCGGACCACTTCGTGGTCATCGAGGAGGAATACGGTGATTTTCCCGATTTCGCGCACGGTGTCAGTCTCACACACGGTCATGGGCATTGCCCCAAGTGAACTCTTCCCGAGCCCGGGGTGGCCGGGATAACGTGCCGGTGTTCCGGCCCCCTGCAAGGCTGTGACCAGTGCTGTGACCAGCGACTGTTCCGATCTGCTCGATCTAGTAGGAAATCCACGTTTCCAAGTACTTGGATTTCCTATCAAAATCGCAGGTCAGGAGGGGTTTCACAGAATTGTGAAGCACTGGGTAACGTGGCAGTTGCAGGGCGCTCGCCGGGGCACCTGTCACGCCTGTTCCCGGCCGAGTGGCACCCACCCCGTGCACGGGTGCCGGAACAGGCGAGCCGCTCTCCCGAGCTCGAACCGCGAGCGAGGGGGACCCCAGCCTTCCGGCAACCCCGGGGGCCGGACCGACGGAGGAGCACACGTGACCGTGGAGAGCACTGCCGCGCGCAAGCCGCGACGCAGCGCCGGTACGAAGAGCGCCGCGAGCGCCAGTACGACCGGTACCAAGAGCGCCGCGAGCAGGAGCGCCGGCGCGGCCGCCAAGAAGTCGCCCGGGGCGACGGGCGGCGAGCCGGAGCTCGTTCAGCTGCTGACCCCGGAAGGCAAGCGGGTCAAGGACGCCACGTACGACCCGTACGTCGCCGACATCACCCCCGAGGAGCTGCGCGGCCTGTACCGGGACATGGTCCTGAGCCGCCGCTTCGACGCCGAGGCCACCTCCCTCCAGCGCCAGGGCGAGCTGGGCCTGTGGGCCTCGATGCTCGGCCAGGAGGCCGCCCAGATCGGTTCGGGCCGGGCCACCCGCGACGACGACTACGTCTTCCCGACCTACCGCGAGCACGGCGTCGCCTGGTGCCGCGGGGTCGACCCGACCAACCTGCTCGGCATGTTCCGGGGTGTGAACAACGGCGGCTGGGACCCGAACGGCAACAACTTCCACCTGTACACGATCGTCATCGGCTCGCAGACGCTGCACGCCACCGGCTATGCCATGGGCATCGCCAAGGACGGCGCCGACTCGGCCGTGATCGCGTACTTCGGTGACGGTGCCTCCAGCCAGGGCGACGTCCTGGAAGCCTTCAACTTCGGGGCGGTCTACAACGCTCCGGTGGTGTTCTTCTGCCAGAACAACCAGTGGGCGATCTCCGAGCCGACCGAGCGCCAGATGCGCGTGCCGCTGTACCAGCGCGCGCAGGGCTTCGGCTTCCCGGGCGTCCGCGTGGACGGCAACGACGTGCTCGCCAGTCTCGCGGTGACCCGCTGGGCCCTGGAGCGGGCCCGCAACGGCGAGGGTCCCACCCTGGTCGAGGCGTACACCTACCGCATGGGCGCGCACACCACCTCCGACGACCCGACCAAGTACCGGGCCGACGAGGAGCGCGAGGCGTGGGAGGCGAAGGACCCGATCCTGCGCCTGCGCGCCTACCTGGAGGCCGCGAACCACGCCGACGAGGCGTTCTTCGCGGAACTCGAGACCGAGAGCGAAGCGTTGGGCAAGCGGGTGCGCGAAGTCGTACGGGCCATGCCGGACCCGGACAAGTTCGCCATCTTCGAGAACGTGTACGCGGACGGGCACGCGCTCGTCGACGAGGAGCGCGCCCAGTTCGCCGCCTACCAGGCGTCGTTCGCGGACGCAGGGGAGGGCAAGTAGCCATGACGACGGAAAAGATGGCGCTGGCCAAGGCGATCAACGAATCGCTGCGCACGGCTCTCGATGCCGACCCCAAGGTCCTCATCATGGGCGAGGACGTCGGAAAGCTCGGTGGTGTCTTCCGGGTCACCGACGGGCTGCAGAAGGACTTCGGCGAGGAGCGGGTCATCGACACCCCGCTCGCCGAGTCGGGCATCGTCGGCACCGCGATCGGTCTGGCCCTGCGCGGCTACCGCCCGGTCGTGGAGATCCAGTTCGACGGTTTCGTCTTCCCCGCCTACGACCAGATCGTCACCCAGCTCGCGAAGATGCACGCGCGGGCGCTGGGCAAGATCAAGCTGCCCGTCGTCATCCGTATCCCCTACGGCGGCGGCATCGGCGCGGTCGAGCACCACTCGGAGTCCCCCGAGGCGCTGTTCGCGCACGTGGCGGGCCTGAAGGTGGTCTCTCCCTCGAACGCGGGCGACGCCTACTGGATGATGCAGCAGGCCATCCAGAGCGACGACCCGGTGATCTTCTTCGAGCCCAAGCGGCGCTACTGGGACAAGGCCGAGGTCAACAAGGACGCCATCCCCGGTCCGCTGCACAAGGCCCGGGTGGCGCGCGAGGGCAGCGACCTGACCCTGGTCGCCTACGGTCCGATGGTGAAGGTCTGCCTGGAGGCCGCCGCGGCCGCCCAGGAGGAGGGCAAGTCGATCGAGGTCCTGGACCTGCGCTCGATGTCCCCGATCGACTTCGACTCCATCCAGGCCTCGGTCGAGAGGACCCGCCGCCTGGTCGTGGTGCACGAGGCGCCGGTGTTCCTCGGGACGGGCGCGGAGATCGCGGCCCGCATCACCGAGCGGTGCTTCTACCACCTGGAGGCGCCCGTTCTGCGGGTCGGCGGCTATCACGCCCCGTACCCGCCGGCCCGCCTGGAGGAGGAGTACCTTCCGGGCCTGGACCGGGTGCTCGACGCCGTCGACCGCTCGCTGGCGTACTAGGAGAGAGTCGTGACGACGATGACTGAGAACGCGTCGGGACTCCGCGAGTTCAAGATGCCCGACGTGGGCGAGGGACTCACCGAGGCGGAGATCCTCAAGTGGTACGTCCAGGTAGGTGACACGGTCACCGACGGCCAGGTCGTCTGCGAGGTCGAGACCGCCAAGGCGGCCGTCGAACTGCCGATCCCCTACGACGGTGTGGTGAGCGAGCTCCGCTTCCCCGAGGGCACGACGGTGGACGTCGGCCAGGTGATCATCGCGGTCGACGTGTCGGGTGGCACGGCGCCCGCGCAGGCCGCCCCGGCCGCCGAACAGGCACCGGCCGCTCCCGCCGCTCCGGCGGCGGCCCCCGAAGAGGAGGCCAAGCCCACGGGCCGCAAGCCGGTCCTCGTCGGGTACGGCGTGGCGGAGTCCTCCACCAAGCGGCGCCCCCGCAAGGGCGCCGAGGCCCCCGCCCAGCAGGGCGGGACGCTCTTCGCGGCCACCGCGATCCAGGGCGAGCTCAACGGCCACGGGACCGCGTCCGCCCAGCAGCGGCCTCTCGCCAAGCCCCCGGTCCGCAAGCTGGCCAAGGACCTCGGGGTCGACCTGGCGACGGTCACCCCGTCGGGCCCGGACGGCATCATCACGCGGGAGGACGTGCACGCGGCGGCAGCCCCGGCGCAGGCGCCCGCTCCCCTCGCGGCCCCGGCTCCCGTAGCCGTCCCGCAGGCCCCGGTCCAGGTCCAGCCGCAGGTTCCGGCCCCGGCCGCGTCGTACGACGGCGCGCGTGAGACCCGGATCCCCGTCAAGGGCGTCCGCAAGGCGATCGCCACCGCCATGGTCGGGTCCGCGTTCACCGCGCCGCACGTCACCGAGTTCGTGACCCTCGACGTGACCCGCACCATGCGGCTGGTCGAGGAGCTCAAGCAGGACAAGGACATGCAGGGGCTGCGGGTCAATCCGCTGCTGCTCGTCGCCAAGGCCCTGCTGGTCGCGATCAAGCGCAACCCGGGCATCAACGCGTCCTGGGACGAGGCCAACCAGGAGATCGTCCAGAAGCACTACGTGAATCTGGGCATCGCCGCGGCCACGCCCCGGGGTCTGATCGTGCCGAACATCAAGGACGCCCACACCAAGACCCTGCCGCAGCTGGCCGAGTCGCTGGGCGAACTGGTGGCCACGGCCCGCGAGGGCAAGACCTCGCCGGCCGCGATGCAGGGCGGCACGGTGACGATCACCAACGTCGGCGTCTTCGGCGTCGACACGGGCACGCCGATCCTCAACCCCGGCGAGTCCGCGATCCTCGCGGTCGGCGCGATCAAACTCCAGCCCTGGGTCCACAAGGGCAAGGTCAAGCCCCGCCAGGTCACCACGCTGGCGCTCTCCTTCGACCACCGTCTGGTCGACGGCGAGCTCGGTTCCCGGGTCCTCGCCGACACCGCCGCCGTCCTGGAGCAGCCCAAGCGGCTGATCACCTGGGCGTGAGCCGACGGGGCAGGGGGATCTGAGTCCCCCTGCCGACCCGTGACACAGGAAAGGGGCCTGCCGCGCGAACCGCGCGGCAGGCCCCTTTTCTGTTCGGGTGCGTTACCTGGCGAAGCTGTAGTCCAGCAGCTTCTTCGCGTCCGCCGTACGGACGGTGACCGAGGTGGAGGCGAGCACCGTGCCGATGATCGTCTTGCCGTTACGGGTGGCGGCGAAGACGAGGCAGTACTTCGCCTCGGGGCCCGAGCCGGTCTTGATGCCGATCGTGCCGGAGTAGCCGGTCAGCAGCGGCTTGTTGGTGTTCTCCCACGTGTAGTAGCGGTAGCCGCCACTCGCGGTCGTCACCTTCTGCTTCGTGGAGACCGTCTTGACGACCGTCTTGAACGTGGTGCTCTTCATAGCGCTGCTGGCGAGCTTCGTCAGGTCGCGCGGCGTCGAGTAGTTCGCACCGTGGCCGACGCCGTCGAACGAGTCGAAGTGGGTGTTCGTCATGCCGAGGCTCCGCGCGGTGGTGTTCATCTTGCCGATGAACGACTTCACGCGGGCGGCGCGCGTCGTGCCCGAGCCGAACTTGTCGGCGAGCGCGTAGGCGGCGTCGCAGCCGGACGGCAGCATCAGACCGTAGAGGAGCTGACGGACGGTGACCTGGTCGCCGACGATCAGGTTGGCCGAGGAGACGTAGCCACTGTCGACGATGTAGTTGCTGTACGCGCTCGAGATCTTGACCGTGGCGTTCAGGTTGAGGTTCGACTGCGAGAGCACGACCTTGGCGGTCATGATCTTCGTGGTGGAACCGGTGGACAGCTTGGTGTCCGCAGCCTTCTTGTAGAGGGTCGTACCGGTGCCGTTGTTCATGGTGTAGCCGCCCTTGGCGGCGATCGTGGGCGTGGCGACGGCGCCCGCGGGTGCGGCGCCGAAGGCTCCGGCTGCCAGCACGGCGCCGGTCGTGAGGGTCACAGCGGCGGCCCTGCGGAAACGCGTGCCCTTAATGCCGGTAATCAAAATGAACGCTCCGTATGCGCGAAATGCCCCTGGGAGAACGGCACATAGGGGTGCCGTCCCACGTTCAGACTCGCGGAGCGCGCAAAGGGATGTGCGGCGAACGGAGGAAATTCATGTGACCTGGGTTACATGCGGGGGTTGTTGGGGTCCGCATGCTGAAATGCCGCCGGGCATGCGTACGTGTTGTATCTATGATGTGCGCATGCCTTCAGCCCCACCCGCGCCGATGCGGCCTCCCGTGAAACAGCCGCCCGCCGCGGACCGCGTCTACGCACACGTCAAACAGGGTGTCCTGGAACGCCGTTACGAGGGCGGATCCCTGCTGACCGAGGGCGAACTCGCCGACGCGGTGGGTGTTTCGCGCACCCCGGTCCGCGAGGCGCTGCTCCGCCTGGAGGCCGAAGGGCTGATCAGGCTCTACCCGAAGAAGGGCGCGCTCGTCCTGCCGGTCTCCGCCCAGGAGATCGCCGACGTCGTCGAGACCCGCCAGCTCGTGGAGGAGCACGCCGCGCGCAAGGCCGTACCGGCGTCGCCGCGGCTCCTGGCCCGTCTGGAGGAACTGCTCGACCAGCAGAAGGAACAGGCCGCCGCCGGGGACCTGGCCGCCGCCGCCGTCACCGACCGCTGCTTCCACGCCGAGATCGTCCGCAGCGGCGGCAACGAGATCCTCTCCCGGCTCTACGACCAGCTCCGCGACCGCCAGTTGAGGATGGGGGTCGCCGTGATGCACGCGCACCCCGACCGGATCACCAAGACGCTCGTCGAGCACGAGCAGATCCTCCAGGCGCTGCGGGCCGGTGACGCCGACGCGGTCGTCGCCCTCATCCACGGCCACGTGAGCTGGTTCTCCAACCTGGCGCGGGGCGAGGTCCGATGAGCTCCTCGGCCACCCTGCCCGGCGACCCGCCCGGCGGCCGGCGCGCGATCGCCGTCTGGGGCATCGGTGTCTCGGTGTACTTCGTCGCGGTCATCTTCCGTACGTCACTCGGGGTGGCCGGGCTCGACGCGGCGGACCGCTTCCACGTGGGCGCCTCCGCCCTGTCCACGTTCTCCATCCTCCAGCTCCTCGTGTACGCGGGCATGCAGATACCGGTCGGCCTTCTGGTCGACCGGCTCGGCACCAAGAAGGTGCTGACCATCGGCGTCCTGTTGTTCACGGCCGGGCAACTGGGCTTCGCGTTCTCCTCGTCGTACGGCATGGCGCTCGCCTCGCGCGCCCTGCTGGGCTGCGGTGACGCGATGACGTTCATCAGCGTGCTGCGGCTCGGCACCCGGTGGTTCCCCGCCCGGCGCGGTCCGCTCGTCGCGCAGTTCGCGGGTCTGGCCGGCATGGCCGGCAACCTCGTCTCGACGCTCGTGATCGCCCGGCTGCTGCACGGCGTGGGCTGGACGGCCGCGTTCGCCGGCAGCGCCGCCGCCGGTGTACTCGTCCTCGTCCTCCTGCTGTTGTTCCTGGAGGACCACCCCGAGGGCCACCGGCCGGAGCCGTTCCCGCACCGGGGTGCCGCGTACGTACGCCGGCAGATCGCCGCGTCCTGGCGGGAACCGGGTACCCGGCTGGGTCTGTGGGTGCACTTCACCACGCAGTTCCCGGCGATGGTGTTCCTGCTGCTGTGGGGGATGCCGTTCCTCGTCCAGGCGCAGGGTCTGTCGCGGGCCACGGCCGGTGAGCTGCTGACACTCGTCGTCCTGGCCAACATGGGTGCCGGGCTGGTGTACGGACAGATCGTCGCCCGGCACCACACCGCGCGGCTGCCGCTGGCGCTGGGCACGGTCGCGGCGACGGCGGTCGTGTGGGCGGGGGTGCTGGTGTACCCCGGCGAACACGCGCCGATGTGGCTGCTGGTCGTGCTGTGCACGGTGCTCGGGTTCTGCGGGCCGGCCTCGATGCTCGGCTTCGACTTCGCGCGCCCGGCGAATCCGCCGGAGCGTCAGGGCACCGCGTCCGGGATCACCAACATGGGCGGTTTCACCGCCTCGATGACGACGCTGCTGGCCATCGGTCTCCTGCTCGACGCCACCGACGACAACTACCGGGTCGCCTTCGCCTCCGTGTTCGTCCTCCAGGCGGCCGGGCTGAGCCAGATCTTCCGGCTGCGGAAGCAGGCGGCCCGCCGCGAGCGGGAGCGGCTCGTGGCCAGCCGGGTGGAGACGGTGCACGTACCGGCGTGACCGCCGCCGCCACACCGCCCCGCTGTCGCTACCGCCGGCGTTCGCCGTCCGGGACGTGCAGGACGTGCAGGGCGTGACGTGAGGGACTGGGGGACGTGCGGAGCGGGGCGGAGGGCGGGGGAACGCCCCCGCCCCGTCGCCGCGTACGCGGCCGCCCCGTCCGTTACGGCGTGACGGCGAGGCCGCGCAGGATCGCCGCGGTCAGTTCCGGGTCGCCCTCGGCCTTGATGCGGTCGGACACGGCGTCGGGGCTGACGCGGCCACAGGTGAGCCGGACGAAGGTCTCCCAGTCGAGGGCGAGGCTGGCGGCGGGACCGAGGGAGGGCGAACCGTTTATCGAGCCGCGCCCGTCGGCGTCGACACGGACGGTGCGCAGGAACTCGACGGGCCCGTGCACGTCGAAGACGACCGCGGAGTTCGCCGGTGCCCCCGCGTTCTTGGCGACGATCTTCGGCAGCGCGGCCAGCAGCTGGTCCCGCACGATCTGCGAACCGGGGGAGTCGAGGTTCCCCGGCCGGCCCAGCGTGTACCGCAGGTCCTGCTCGTGCACCCACACGTCGAACGCGCGGTTGCGCATCGCGTGTTCCAGGGTGACCTCGGTGCCGAGCGGGCCCCGCACCTTGGCGTCGGGCTGCCGCGACTCGTTCCGCAGCTGCCGGTTGCGGCGGATGATCGTGTACTCCAGCTCGGAGGTCATCTCCGGCGCCGTGTGGTGGCGGCGCACGTCGACCTGCATCTCCATGTACCGCTGGTGTTCGTTCGTCACGTGGTAGAGATCACGGGGAAGGGTGTGGATCGGCCGCGGGTCGCCGAGCATCTCGCAGTCCAGCCCGATGACATGCGAGACGATGTCACGGACCGACCAGCCGGGGCACGGGGTCCGCCGGTTCCACTCGCCCTCCACAAGCGGCTGCACCAGCTCGGATATCGCTTCGATCGAGTGGGCCCAGGCGTCGGCGTAGGACTGAAGACTCGGATGCAGACTCACGGAACGGGACCCCTCGGGCGGTTGGACGCGGGCATTTCACAGGCAGCGGGTGTCTTGGGACGCTAAGTTACGCTGCTGTGAGGCACCCCGGCAGTGCTTTCGTGTGACGATCGTAGGCCGGTATCGACGGCTCGAATGCCAGGACGGTGGTAGTGTGCGCGCCTCGCTCCTCCAGATCGACGTAAACGATGATGAATCGGTCGCATCCCGCAGGCGCCGTGTGGCGGACCTGGTACGTGATCAGGCCGGAGTCGATCTCGTCGTGCTCCCCGAACTGTGGACCACCGGCGCCTTCGCCTACGAGGGGTTCGGGGCGTGGGCCGAGCCGCTGGACGGGCCGACCCACGAGGCGATGAGCAAGGCGGCGAGCGACGCGGGCGTGTGGCTGCACGCCGGGTCGATCCCCGAGCGTGCCGCGTCCGGGACCGGCTCGGCGGCCGAGGCTCCCCTCTACAACACCTCCCTGGTCTACTCCCCCGACGGTGAACGCGTCGCTGCCTACCGCAAGATCCACCGCTTCGGCTTCGACGAGGGCGAGGCCGTGCTCATGGGCGCGGGCACGGAACTGGTGACGGTGCGGCTGCCGGAGACCGTCCTCGGCCTCGCCACCTGCTACGACCTCCGGTTCCCCGAACTCTTCCGCGGACTCGTGGACGCGGGGGCGCAGACCTTCGTCCTTTCGGCGGGCTGGCCCGAGCGGCGCCGCGCCCACTGGACCCTGCTCGCGCAGGCACGCGCCGTCGAGAACCAGGCGTACGTCCTCGCCTGCGGAACGGCCGGTACGCACGCGGGAGTTCCCCAGGCGGGGCACTCGATCGTGGTCGACCCGTGGGGTGAGGTTCTCGCCGAGGCGGGGCCGGACGAGGAGATCCTCACGGTGGAGTTCGACCCGGCCAAGGTCGCGGCGACCCGGGAACAGTTCCCGGCCCTGAAGGACCGCCTGCTGGGCCTGGACACGCCCACCCGCTGACCGGGCTCCCGCCTGCCCGGCCTGACTCCCCACTCGCTGACGACGCTCCCGCCCCGCTGACCTGCGGTGCCCCGCCGCGGACCGGCATCCCGCCGCGGGGCCTGTCGGCCGCCTCTCCGCCGGCACGCGGCCCCGCCGCCATCCGTCCCCGGCACCGCTTCCGGGTGCCGTCGGCGGACCGTGCCGTCAGTCGTCCCTCCGTTCCTTCTCCGCCAGATGGATCACGCACACCGCGACCGCGATCAGCAGCGCCGGATCGGCGTCCTCCCGTACGACGTCGACGCCGTAGGTGTCGCGGACGTGGAGCCAGCGCCGGGAGATCTGCGCGAGGAGTTCGTTGTCGTAGTCCACGGCGAACTCGCGGTCGAGGATCTTGCCGCTGACGTCGAGCTCGGTGCCGTCGACCAGCGACACGCGGTAGTGGTTGCGGAGCAGGGACAGGCGCTTGCGCTTGATGGTCGCGAGCGGATCGCCGTCCCGCTCGATGATCATCGTGTCGCGCAGCGCGAGCATCTTCTGGTGGATGTCGATCAGGACGCGTCCGCGGGTGTCCTTCAGCTGGAAGGTGTCCCGCAGCCGCATGGCCTTGCCGTCGACGAGGAAGACCTTGTCGCCGTGGTCGTCCTCGATCCAGTAGTCCTCACCGAAGCCGAGCAGTCGGTCGCGTACGAGGTATCTCATGCCGTCACCGGTTCCCCGGTGGGCGTTCCGAAACGCCGCCGGTAGGCCGACGGGCTGAGTCCGGTCGCCCGGCGTACCCGTTCGCGCAGGTTCGCGGCGGTCCCGAGCCCGCTGCGGTCCGCCACCACGTCGAGCCGGGCCTCCCCGCGCTCGATGAGCCGGCAGGCGAGGGCGACCCGCTGCGCCGTCAGCCATGCCAGCGGAGTCGTGCCGAGCTGGGCGCGGAAGCGGCGGTGCAGGGTCGCCGGGCTCACCGCGGCGTGCGCGGCGAGGTCCCCGACCGTCAACGGCTCACCGAGCCGCTCCTGCGCCCAGACCAGCAGGGGCGCCAGCGACGCGTCGGGCACGTCGGGCAGCGGCTGTCGCACGAACTGGCGCTGGCCCCCGTCGCGGTGCGCGGCGAAGACCAGCCGCCGCGACACCGCGTTCGCGGTCTCCGCGCCGTGATCCTGCCGCACGAGGTGCAGCCCGAGATCGAGCGCGGCCGCGCTGCCCGCCGCCGTCAGCACGTCCCCCTCGTCCACGAACAGCACGTCCGGGTCCAGCAGTACGTCCGGGTGCAGTTCCCGGAAGACGTCCGTCCAGCGCCAGTGCGTGGTGGCGCGGCGCCCGTCGAGCAGCCCCGCCTCGGCGAGCGCGAAGGACCCGGTGCAGAAGCTCACCACCCGGGCCCCGCGCGCGTGGCCGCGCCGGATGGCGTCCAGGACGACGGCCCGGCGCGGGACGACGTTGTCGGGACGCCCGGGAACGACGAGCGTGTCGGCGTCGTCCGTCGCGTCGAGGCCGGGCACCCCGCTCAGCGTGAAGAACCCGTGGTTCATCCGGACACCGGGCGTGGGGGTGCACAGGGTCAGCTCGTAGAGCGGCTCGGGCCGCCCCAGTTCGGGTCGGGCAAGCCCGAACAACTCGGTCGCGACGCCGACTTCGAAGGGGTTCGTACCCTCGTCGACGATCACGGCGACGCGATGCGGCCGGCGGGACGAAGGTTCCGCCGGCCCGTGTGCGCCGGGGTGCTCCGGGGATGCGGGACGTTGCGAGGATCCTTGCGGCATACGCGATTTCTAGCACTCGCGGGGGTGCCGGAAGACGCGGACGATGAACGCATGACCAGTGCACCCGCCCGACGTGGCGAACCCGTCTCCCTCTCCGCCGCCCTCGCCTCCTTCACCGACCTGTGGAGCCCGCGCATCGTGACCACCGTCAACGACTACGACGTGCGCGTCGCGAAGGTCGAGGGCGAACACGTCTGGCACGTGCACGAGCACACCGACGAGTTCTTCCTGGTCCTGGAGGGCGAACTGACCATCGCGCTCCGGGAGCCGGCCGGCGAGCGGACCGTCGTCCTCCCCAAGGGCTCGGTCTGCACGGTCCCGCGTGGCACCGAACACAAGCCGTACGCCCCCGGCGGCGCGTCGATCCTCCTCTTCGAGCCGACCGGCACCCTCACGGTCGGCGACCGCCACGACGAGATCCCCGCCCACGTGGACGCGACGACGGGGCACGCGCTGGACTGACGAACGTGCGTGTATCGATCCAGCATTTCGGGAATTCACCTATGAAGAACGGAAATTCCAGACACTCTTGAGTCGTGCATCAAGAAGCATTCTGTGATCTGTATCTGCGTCTGTCTCTCGACCGTGACGGCAAGACCGCAATCGAACGGCAGGAAGCCGACTGCCGTGCATGGGCCGAACGCAACGGACTCACCGTTCGCAAGGTCCATACGGACAGGGGGCGCTCCGGCTACAAAGCGGTTGAGCGCAAGGGATTCGATGCCGCGCTCGCGGCCGTCACCGCCGGAGTCGTCGGCACGCTGATCGTCTGGAAGCTGGACCGCCTCTCCCGCAAAGGCATTGGTCAGGTGGGCAGGGTTCTCGACGGCATTGAGGCGGTGGGGGGTCGTCTCGTGTCCGTCGTGGAAGGGCTCGACACCTCGGACGACTCCGCCCGCACAATTGTCGCGACGCTCGCGGAACTGGCGCGATCGGAGTCAGAAGACCTTGGTGCGCGCGTGGGACATGCGAAGAAGTACCTGCGCAGCAAAGGCCAGTGGATCGGCGGACAGCCGCCCTATGGGCTCGGGGTAGACCCGAAGAGCAAGAAACTCGTCCATGATCCTGAGTGCGCCGTGTACGCCCGGCTGATCGCGGACGAGGTGCTGGCGGGTGCTTCCCTGGTGAAGACCGCACGGTTGCTCAACGAATACGAGATCCCTTCACCGCGCGGCGGGCAGTGGAACGCGGCGAGCATCATGCAGCTTCTGAGGTCTCCGGCCTTTGCGGGCCTCATGCCGGAGACGGAATCCGTTGAGACGGACAACGGGGAAAAGAAGTACACGGGGCGAGTCTTCCCCTACCGCGATCCCGCGACGCTCGACACCGTGGAGATCGGCGAAGGCATCATCACGGTCGGCGAACGAGACAGCATCATCCGCCAATTCGAGGAGCGTACCTTCGAGTACGCGGGCAGGCGCCGCCCGAAAGCACAGGGCGCGGCTCTGCTCACCGGCCTGGTGTTCTGTGGTGTACCGGGCTGCGGAAGCCGTATGCACCGCGTGGGCCGCAGCTACCAATGCTGGTCCCACCGTTCGGGCAATCAATGTGTCGGCGCGTCCGCGCTGGCAGACGCCGTGGATGCTCACGTGGCTGAGAGCTTCCTGACCAAAATTCCGGCGCTGGAACCCGATGACGCGCTGCTTGCCACGATTGCGGATCGCTGGGTCCACCGTATCGATCCGGAGGCGTTCGCGAAGTGGGACGCCATCGCCTCCGAAATCCGCGACGAGGAAGCCCGTTTGGCCGATCTTGAAGAAGCCCGATATGTGCGCGGTGAGTTCAAGGGGGCGGCAGCGATCGGCCGCTACGACCGTCTGACGGAGCGCTTGCGGAGCCGCATCGACGGTCTGCGCGGCGATCTCTGCAGACTACCGATGCCGTCCATGGACGTATCGCCCATGCTCGACCGTCGCCTGTTCCGGGAAGCATGGAAGGACGCCACGGACGAAGACCGGCGTGATCGCCTGTCGCTCGCCATCGACCGAGTGGAAGTCAGCAAGGGCAGACGCGGGCAGCGGATCATTCCTGAGCAGCGTGTTCAGATCCATTGGGCCAGGCTCTCCGCGTGAACGACGCGTTCGCTGGTTTGACCGGGATCACTCGTGGTGCGTTGCCATGGGCTGGCCGTTGCGTCGGTCATGCCGCTTCGTGTGTGCGCTTCTCCGTGGTGGCACGGACAGGCCCTGCTCCAGCACCCGTTGGGGGTCACCGCGCTGCCCGACGGTTCGGTCGCGGTCAGCGACACGTACAACCACGCGCTGCGCCGGTACGACCCCGCGACGGGTGAGGTGACCACGCTGGCCACGGACCTGCGGGAGCCGAGCGACGCCGTGCTCGTCGGGGACGGCATCGTGGTGGTGGAGTCCGCCCGGCACCGGCTGACCCGGCTGCGGTTGCCCGAGGAGGCGGTACGGGTGGAGTCGGTCGCCCACCGCACCCGGCGCGCGGCCACCGAGGTCACCCCCGGAGCCGTCCGGCTGGACGTGATCTTCCAGGCTCCCGCAGGACAGGAACTGGATTCGAGTCACGGCCCGGCCACCCGGCTGCTCGTGTCCGCCACCCCGCCCGAGCTGCTGCTCGCGGGCGAGGGGGCCGGCACCGATCTGTCACGGGCCGTCGAGCTGAACCCGGCCGTCCCGGCGGGCGTGCTGCACGTGTCGGCGATGGCCGCGTCCTGCGACGACGACCCGTCCACCGAGTACCCGGCCTGCCATGTCCACCAGCAGGACTGGGGCGTGCCGGTCCGCCTCACCGAAGGCGGTGCGGACCGGCTGCCCCTGGTTCTCGCAGGCATGGACGCCTGACCCGGCTCACACGCCGTAGCCGTCCGAGTAGCCGTCACGGCGGCGCCGGTCGTCGTCCACGACGGTCGCGGTCGGCGGTACGACGACGCGCCTGCGCCGCGCGATGCTGCTGAAGGTCGTCACGCCGATCAGTCCGACGATCATGAGGATCACGCCGACGAGGTGAAGGTTGACCCCCTGCATGTGCCAGTCGGTCGCGAACGTGAGGATCGCCCCCGCGGCGATCAGGATGATGCATCCGCCCAGGCCCATGGGTGTCGTCTCCTTGGAATAGCAACGCCGGGTCGTTCAGGACCTGTTCCGGGTACCCGGGACCTCGCGAGCCATGCGGAGGAGGCTCCTCACGTCTGCCCGCCGCCGCTTCCGACGGCGGCGCGCGTCACGTCACGTCGACGTAGTCCTCGCGGCCGGAGCTCACCAGGTGGGTGCTGTTCGGGTAGAGCAGCACCGCGACCCAGGTACCGTCCTTCGACGCCGTGAAGCCCCTGCTGAACGTGCCGTCCGTGCGGGTGGTCGCGTTGCCCATGTCGTACCAGCTGCTGGAGCCCTTGGGCTTGAAGAGGATCTTCACCGCCTGGCCGGCGTAGGCCTTCCAGACGCCCGAGGTGTAGTGCTGCAGCTTCCCCTTGTAGGTGATCGTGCGGCCCTTGCGGACCGGTTCCGGCGCGGCGTTGCCGTCGGTGATCCGGGTCGGGGTGCGTGTGGCGTGCACGACGGAGCTGTACGACTCCTGGAAGCTTCTGGCGGCCTTGAAGTGCGCCCGGTAGTAGCCCTTGTAGGACGTGGTGAAGGTGCCCTTGAAGGTCGCGCCGACGTTCGGCTCGAAGCTGCCGGGTGTGACCGTCTTCATCGTCTTCCAGCCGGTCTTCCCGTCGGCCGAGTACTGGAGGTCGACCTTGTTGTCCACGCCCGCCGGGATGGATCTGCCGGTGTTCAGCAGGCCCTTGGCGGTCAGCTGGGCGTACTTGTCCAGGCTCGCGGTGAAGTTGGTGATCGACGTCTTCTCGGCGACGTACACCTTGACGGTCCGCAGCTCACCAGTCCTCATGAAGGTGCCGGCGCGCACCTGCACCTCGACCGTGCCGGACTTCGGCAGCGTCAGCTGTCCGCTGAAGCGGCCGTCGGCGCCCGTGACGGGCCGTGAGGCCACGCCGCCGAACTCGTCGGACCAGATCTCGTCCACCGTGGCTCCGGCCAGCGGTTTCCACGCCCCGCCGACGTACACCTCGGCGGTCCCGGAGACCTTCGCCGCCTGTCCGGCCTTGACGTCCAGTTCGGCGGCGTCCAGGGTCACGCGCGTGTCCGACTGCACGGCCCTGACCTCGACGCTCTCGTTGGCCCTGGACTGGTACCAGGGCTCGTCCGGCCGCAGCCAGGCGTTGACGCTGTCGCTGGACGGGTTGTCGACGTGGTAGGTGTAGGTGAAACGGCCGTCGGCGCCGGTCCTGGTGGCCGCGTCCGGGTCGCTGGAGATCTCCAGGTCCACGCGCTCGTTCGCCGCGGGCGTGGTCTTGCCGGTGCGCGGGTCGGTGACCGTGAAGCCGCCGGTGACGGTGACGTCCTGGTGCTCGTAGTCCGGGTTCTGCGGTGTGGCCCGCAGATCCGTGAGGTTCGCTTCGAGCTCGTACTCGTACCCGTACGTGCCCTGGGCGGTGGTGGTGTCCCCGTCGGCGTCGGTCAGGTCGACCACGACGCGGTAGGTGCCGAGGTCGGCCAGGCGCAGCGGGGCGCCGCTGTTCCACACTCCCGACTGCGCCGTGCCCGATTTCAGGGTGAAGTCGCCGACCTCGGCGACCTCCGGGTCACCGGCGCCGGAACCGGGGGCGTACAGGTGCGCGGTGATCGAGGTGACGGCGCTGTCGGAGTGTGCGGACAGGGCCATCACGCCGCTGGCCGGCGAGTCGGCGAAGCCCACCCAGGACAGCTGCGGCGCGACCGCGGCGTGTGCGGCCGGCAGCGGCCCGAGCATGACGCCGGCGACGACGGAGGCGCAGGCGAGCGCCAGGGATCTCTTTCGCACGTAGTCCCCCACGAGACCGGATTCACAGATCATTGAAGATTGAAGCGCATCGTACGTTGCGTCAATCCCGTTTGAACAGGTTCAAAAAATAACGATCTCACGGGGGAACGAGCGGCGGAACTCAGCCCTCCAGGAACGCCACCAGCGCGTTCGTCAGCAGGAACGGGTCGTCGGCGGCGCAGAGTTCGCGGGCGCTGTGCATCGACAGGATGGCCACGCCGATGTCGACCGTCTTGATGCCGTGCCGTGCCGCCGTGATGGGGCCGATGGTGGTGCCGCAGGGCATGGAGTTGTTGGAGACGAAGGACTGGAACGGCACGCCGGCCTTCTCGCAGGCGGCGGCGAACACGGAGCGGCCCGAACCGTCGGTGGCGTAGCGGTTGTTGACGTTCACCTTGAGGATGGGGCCGCCGCCCGCGCGCGGGTGGTGCGTCGGGTCGTGCCGCTCGGCGTAGTTGGGGTGCACGGCGTGGCCGGTGTCGCAGGAGAGACAGACGGTGCCGGCGAAGGCGCGCGCCCGGTCCTCGTAGGAACCGCCGCGGGCGAAGACAGAACGTTCCAGCACACTGCCGAGCAGCGGTCCGTCGGCGCCGGTGTCGCTCTGCGAGCCGTTCTCCTCGTGGTCGAAGGCGGCGAGGACCGGGATGTACGACAGTCCGGGGCCGGCCGCCGCGACCGCCGCCAGCGCGGCCGTGGCCGCGTGCACGGACAGCAGGTTGTCCATGCGCGGCCCGGCGAGCAGCTCGTTGTCGCGGCCCAGGTAGGAGGGGCGCTCGATGGAGTGGGTCATCAGGTCCCAGCCGGTGACCTCGCCCGCGGACAGTCCCGACTCCTCCTCCAGGAAGGCGATCAGATCGCCCTCGCGGGCGTCGCCGAGTCCCCAGACGGGCTGGAGGTGGCGCTGCTTGTCGAGCTTGAGCCCTTCGCTGCTGACGGAACGGTCCAGGTGGATGGCGAGCTGCGGCACGCGCAGCAGGGCGCGGTCGACGTTGACCAGACGGGTCGAGCCGTCGCGCAGCGACAGGCGTCCGGCCAGGCCGAGGTCCCGGTCGAGCCAGGAGTTCAGCAGCGGGCCGCCGTAGATCTCCACGGCGACCTGGCGCCAGCCGTGCGCGCCGGTGTCGGGCAGGGGCTTGACCCGCAGGTTCGGGGAGTCGGTGTGCGCGCCGATGATCCGGAAGGGTGTGTGCGGCTCGGCGCCCTCGGGCACGTACCAGGCGATGATCGCCCCTCCGCGCAGCACGTACTTCCCGCCGCTGCTCCCGTCCCACGCGTCGGTCTCGGCGACCTGACGGAACCCGGCCTTCTCCAGCCGCTCGGCGGCGGTCGCCACGGCGTGGTACGGCGTCGGGCTCGCCGCGAGGAAGGACATGAGGTCGTCGGTGTGGCCGCGGTCGAAGCGGGTGGGTGCACTCATGGGTTCACCTTAACGACGCACGAGGGCCCGCTCCCGGGGTTGGGAACGGGCCCTCGTAAGGGGGATGTGAAGGGCGGACACCTCGGGACACCTGAACGCGGGGACAGGTGCCCGGATCGGTGCCCGCCCGTCGGGACAGGGGCCGGCGGCTCTTAGAAGGCGGCCTCGTCCAGCTCCATCAGGTCCAGGTCGACGCCCTCGGCGAGCTTGCGGGCGCCGGTGACGCCCGGCAGCACGTTGGCGGCGAAGAACTTCGCGGCCGCGATCTTGCCGGTGTAGAAGGGCTTGTCCTTGGCGGAGGCGGTCTCCAGCTTCTCCGCGGCGACGGCGGCACCGCGCAGCAGGAGGTAGCCGACGACCACGTCACCGGAGGCCATCAGGAGGCGGGTGGTGTTGAGGCCCACCTTGTAGATGTTCTTGACGTCCTGCTCGGTGGCGGCGAGGTCGGTCAGCATCAGGCCGACGATGGCCTCCAGCTCGACGGCGGCCTTGGCGAGCTGCTCGCGGGCGGCGGACAGCTCCTCGCCGCCCGTGCCGATGGCCAGGAACTTCTTGATGTCCTCGGCGAGGGAGTTCAGCGCCGCGCCCTGGTTGCGGACGATCTTCCGGAAGAAGAAGTCCTGGCCCTGGATCGCGGTGGTGCCCTCGTACAGGGTGTCGATCTTGGCGTCGCGGATGTACTGCTCGATCGGGTACTCCTGCAGGAAGCCGGAGCCGCCGAAGATCTGGAGCGACTGGGCGAGCAGCTCGTAGCCCTTCTCGGAGCCGTAGCCCTTCACGATCGGCAGGAGGAGGTCGTTCATGGCCTCGGCGGCGGAGGTGTCCTCGCCGGTGGCCTCCAGGACCTGGATCTCGTCCTGGACCGCGGCGGTGTGCAGGACCAGGGCGCGCATGCCCTCGGCGTACGCCTTCTGCGTCATGAGCGAGCGGCGCACGTCCGGGTGGTGCGTGATGGTGACCTTGGGCGCGGCCTTGTCCATGAAGTCGGCCAGGTCGGTGCCCTGGACGCGCTCCTTGGCGTACTCCAGCGCGTTCAGGTAGCCGGTCGACAGCGTGGAGATGGCCTTCGTGCCGACCATCATGCGGGCGAACTCGATGATGCGGAACATCTGGCGGATGCCGTCGTGCTTGTCGCCGATCAGCCAGCCCTTGGCGGGGTGGCGGTCGCCGAAGGTCATCTCGCAGGTGTTGGAGGCCTTGAGGCCCATCTTGTGCTCGACGTTCGTCGCGTACGCGCCGTTGCGCTCGCCCAGCTCGCCGGTCTCGAAGTCGAACTCGTACTTCGGGACGAGGAACAGGGACAGGCCCTTGGTGCCGGGGCCGTGGCCCTCGGGGCGGGCGAGGACGTAGTGGAGGATGTTCTCCTCCATGTCGTGCTCACCGGAGGTGATGAAGCGCTTCACGCCCTCGATGTGCCAGGAGCCGTCGTCCTGCTGGATCGCCTTGGTGCGGCCGGCGCCCACGTCGGAGCCGGCGTCCGGCTCGGTGAGCACCATGGTGGAGCCCCAGCGCTTCTCGACGGCCATCGTCGCGATGTGCTTCTGGACGTCGTTGCCCTCCTCGAAGAGGATGCCCGCGAACGCGGGGCCGCTGGAGTACATCCAGACCGCCGGGTTCGCGCCGAGGATCAGCTCCGCGTAGGCCCAGATCAGGGAGCGGGGCGAGGTGGAGCCGCCGATCTCCTCGGGCACGCCGAGACGCCAGTACTCGGAGTCCATGAACGCCTTGTACGACTTCTTGAAGGAAGCCGGGACCGGCGCGGTGTTGGTCTCAGGGTCGAAGACCGGCGGGTTGCGGTCGGCGTCCGCGAAGGACTCGGCGAGCTCGTTCTCCGAGAGGCGGGTCAGCTCCTCGAGGATGCTCTTGGCGGTGTCCGTGTCCATTTCCGCGAACGGGCCGGTGCCGTACAGCTTGTCGCGCCCGAGCACCTCGAAGAGGTTGAACTCGATGTCGCGGAGATTCGACTTGTAGTGCCCCATGGCGACGGCTCCGTAAGGGATCGGCGAGGCACTGACTCCTCGCATATTTGTCACGTACCAGCAAGTAGCTACGATGATGCTACCCGCCAGTAATAAGAAGCAACCCCGGGTGGGCCATATGTGGCCCACTACTCTTTGACGCATGTACGGCTACGAGCAGAACGCAGGCGCCCAGCAGGGGTACGTCCCGCCGCAGCAGCAGATGCCCGGCCAGATGCCGGACGGGCAGATGTCCGGCGGGTACGGCCAGCAGCCGCCCCTGTATCCCGAGCCGTCCCCGCCGTCCCTGCCGGACGCGGTCCGGGCGTTCACCACGGGCGCCATGGCGGCCGAGGACTTCCAGCAGGTCTTCGCCACCTCGAAGGTCTACTGCCCGCGCGGTGACAACCCCGGATTCCTGGCGCTGCACAACACCCAGCAGCCTGTCATCCCGATGTTCAGCTCGCTCAAGGAGCTGCGCCGGTACGCGGGCAAGGAGTCCAAGTACTTCGTGATCACCGGAGCCGAGGTGATCGACCTGCTGCCCACGGGCTACGGCTTCGTGATCGACATGGAGGGCAAGCACCGCATGGTCTTCGACGCGAAGGCCGTGGAGCAGATGGTGGACTTCGCGATGCGCCGTATGTACGGCTGACGGTCCGCCGCGGGCGCCCCGGCGCCCGGCGCCTGGTGTCCCGGCGCCCCGGTGTCCGCTCGACCGGATGCCTCTCGAACCTGTGCCGCCCGGAGGGAATGTCCTCCGGGCGCGCGTCGTTACGGGTAGCAGAAAGTTCAACTCTCAACTAAACTCGAAGCACAAGGAGGTACCGACATGCCCGCAGTGACTGTCGAGAACCCGCTGGCCCTGCCCCGTGTGGCCGCGCCGGCCGAGGCGGTGGACCGTCCGGTGCTCACCGTGACGACCGCGCCCCAGGGCTTCGAGGGCGAGGGTTTCCCGGTCCGCCGCGCGTTCGCCGGGATCAACTACCGGCACCTGGACCCGTTCATCATGATGGACCAGATGGGTGAGGTGGAGTACGCGCCGGGCGAGCCGAAGGGCACCCCCTGGCACCCCCACCGCGGCTTCGAGACCGTGACCTACATCATCGACGGCATCTTCGACCACCAGGACTCCAACGGTGGTGGCGGCACGATCACCAACGGCGACACCCAGTGGATGACGGCCGGGTCCGGCCTGCTCCACATCGAGGCGCCGCCGGAGCACCTCGTGATGTCGGGCGGCCTCTTCCACGGGCTCCAGCTGTGGGTGAACCTGCCGGCCAAGGACAAGATGATGGCCCCGAGGTACCAGGACATCCGGGGCGGCACCGTGCAGCTGCTCAGCACCCCGGACGGCGGCGCGCTCCTGCGGGTCATCGCCGGTGAGCTCGACGGCCACCAGGGACCGGGCATCACGCACACCCCGATCACCATGGTCCACGCCACACTGCGGCCCGGCGCCGAGATCACCCTGCCGTGGCGCGAGGACTTCAACGGCCTCGCCTACGTGCTGGCCGGACGCGGCAGCGTGGGAGCGGACCGCCGCCCGGTCCACACCGGTCAGACCGCCGTCTTCGGCACGGGCTCCTCGCTGACCGTCCGGGCCGACGAGAAGCAGGACTCCAACGCGCCCGACCTGGAGGTCGTGCTGCTCGGAGGGCAGCCGATCCGTGAGCCGATGGCCCACTACGGCCCCTTCGTGATGAACACCCGCGACGAGCTCCAGCAGGCCTTCGAGGACTTCCAGAAGGGCCGCCTGGGGACGATCCCGGCGGTGCACGGGATGTCGGAGGGCGGGCTGTAGGCCCTCGCGATCGACAGCGCTCGCGGAAGCCCCGTCCGGCGGACCGGACGGGGCTTTGCCGTGCGCCGTGCGCCGGGGGCTCCTCGCGGAGTTCCTCCCCCGTTCGGACTTCCCGGGGCGCCGGCCCGGCTGACGCATGGTCAGCTGGCAGGGTGCAGCTACTCCCCGAGGGTGCCCGGCGGTTGGCGGCCTGGTGTGCCGTGATCCTGCTGGCCGCCGGGGTCGGATGGGTGGGGATCCTGCTGTGCGGGGAGTTCCGGACGGCGGTGGTGCCGGTGCTGCTCGCGCTGCTCGGGACCGCGCTGCTCGGACCGCTGTACCGGCGGATGGTCAGGGCGCGGATCAACCGCTCGCTCGCCGCCGCCCTGACCTGCGTCGCGGTGGCCGTCGTGGTCGGGGGCGCCGTCTACGTCGTCGTCGCCGCGCTCTTCCACACCGGCGCCCAGATCGTGTCCTCGCTCCGGCAGGCCTCGCGTTCCGTCGCCGAGCACTTCGGCGCGGCGGGCACCTCGCTCGACGACATCGCCGCCAACTCCAAGGACCTGCTGGCCAAGTTCGGCGGCACGGCCGCGTCCAACGTCGTCAGCGGCGTCAGCGTCGTGGCCGAGACCCTCGCCATGTGTTTCCTCGCCCTGCTGCTCGTGTTCTTCTTCCTGCGCGACTCGCACAAGGTGGCCGGATCACTGCGGTCGCTCGCGCCCCGGGGGACCGCCGACGTCGTCGAGGCCATGGCCCGGCGCGCCTACGCGGCCGTCGAGGGCTTCATGCGCGGGACGACGATCATCGCGCTCATCGACGCCCTCTGCATCACCGTCGGACTCCTGGTCCTGCGCGTCCCGGGCGCCGTCGGACTCGGCGCGCTGGTCTTCGTGGGGGCGTACATCCCGTATCTCGGCGCGTTCCTCTCCGGCGCGGTGGCCGTCCTGGTCGCGCTCGCCGACCGGGGGTTCGTCATCGCCCTGTGGACGCTCGGGCTCGTGCTCGCGATCCAGATGCTGGAGGGATACGGCCTCCAGCCGATGATCCAGAGCCGGCAGGTGCAGATGCACCCGGCGGTGGTGCTGCTCGCGATCACTGCGGGCGCCTCCGTGGCGGGCGTCCTCGGCATGCTGCTCGCCGTCCCCCTGACGGCGGCGGCCTTCGGCGTCCTGCACGAACTCCGCGTGCGCTACGAGCCGGAAGGACCGGACGGGCCGCCGCCCGGGCCGGAGGGTTCGGAAGGACCGGGCACACCAGGATTCCCCGGATTCCCCGGATTCCCCGGAGTACCGGGAGCGCCGGGACCGTCCGCGGATTCGTAGCCGCCGACGGATTCCTGGGACCCGGCGGATTCGCAGCCGGCGGACTCGTGGGCCTCGGCGGACCGGTAGCCGCCCGAGGAGCCCCGGGCCTCTGTGGGGCGCGCGCCCGTCGGTCCGGTGGCGTCCGTCGCCTCGGCGAACGCGTCCCACGCTCCCAGCGGCGCGGAGTCGTCCGAAGCCGCGGACTCGCCGGAATCCGTGTCCGCCGCCTCGGAGAACTCGAACCAGATGCTCTTGCCCTGGCCCCGCGGGTCCACCCCCCACGCGTCCGCGAGCATCTCGACGAGCACCAGTCCCCGTCCGGACGACGCCAGCTCCCCGGGATGGCGCCGGTGCGGCAGGGCGTCGCTGCCATCGGTGACCTCGGCCCGTATCCGCCGCTTGCCCGGCTCGCCCGTCACCTCGGCGACGAGCAGCGCGTCCACGTCGGTGTGCACGAGGACGTTGGTGACCATCTCGGAGACGAGCAGGACCGCGGAGTCGAGCTGGTCGGCGGAGGCCCAGTCGTGCAGGAGCTCCCGCAGCTGCTGACGGGCGTCCGCGATCCGCTCGGGCTCGGCCTGCGCCACGGTCAGCATCGTGCGGCGCAGCAGCGGCCGTACGGGTGGCGCCGTGTCGTCGCCGGCACCCTCCAGGGGCAGCCGGGACAGCAGCAGCACCGCTATGTCGTCCTCGCGCCGGTCGGCCAGCGGACCGGTGGTGTGGTGGGAGGAGGGCCCGTGCACGGCCTGGACGAGCGCGTCGGCGAGGCCCTCCATGTCGCCGTCGTGGGATTCGAGCGTCCGGCGGATCCGGCGCCAGCCGGTGTCGAGGTCGTGGCCGCCGGTCTCGATGAGCCCGTCGGTGCAGATCAGCATGGTCTCGCCCGGCTCCAGGACGAGCCGGGTGGTCGGGTAGTCGGCGTCCGGGTCGATGCCGAGCGGCAGCCCGCCCGCCGTGGGCCGCATCAGCACGGTTCCGTCCGCCATCCGTATCGCGGGATCGGGATGCCCGGCGCGCGCGATGTCCAGCGTCCCGGTCGCCGGGTCGACCTCGACGTACAGACAGGTCGCGAAGCGCACATCGGCGGGGTCCGCCGGTTCCTCGTCCGCGTCGGCGCCGCCGCTCGACCCGTAGGTCACCGAGTCGGTGACCCCGTAGAGGAAACGCGCCGCCCGTGACAGCACCGCGTCGGGGCGGTGGCCCTCGGCGGCATAGGCGCGCAGGGCTATCCGGAGCTGGCCCATCAGGCCCGCGGCGCGGACGTCGTGGCCCTGCACATCGCCGATGACCAGGGCGTAGCGGCCGGCCGGCAGCGGGATCACGTCGTACCAGTCGCCGCCGACCTGGAGGCCGCCGCCGGTCGGGACATAGCGCGCGGCGACGCTCATGCCCGGCATCCGCGGGCCGAGCGTCGGCATCATCGAGCGCTGGAGGCCGTCGGTCAGCTCCCGCGCGGTCTCGGCGGCTCCGGCGCGCGAGAGGGCCTGCGCGAGCATGCGGGCGACGGTCGTCAGGACCGAGCGTTCGTCGGGAGTGAAGGTGACGGGGTAGGTGAAGGCCGCCATCCACGCGCCCATGGTGCTGCCGGCGACCGTGAGCGGCAGGAACGCCCAGGACTGCCGGCCGAAGTGCTGGGCGAGGGGCCAGGACGCCGGGTAGCGGTCCTTGTACTCGTCGGGCGAGGAGAGGTAGACCGCACGGCCCGTACGGACGACCTCGGCGGCCGGATAGTCCGTGGCCAGCGACATGTGGGAGAAGGGGCCCTCGTCGCCCGGCTGGTGCCCGTGGTGGCCGATGATCGTCAGCCGCTCGCCCTCCGCGCCGAAGACGGCGAGTCCGTCCGGGGAGAATCCGGGCATCGACAGTCCCGCCGCCACCCGCAGCACCTCCGCCGTGGACCGGGCCTCGGCCAGCGCCCGTCCGGCGTCCAGCAGGAAGGCCTCCCGCGAGCGGCGCCAGTCCCCGATGACAGGGGTGCGCGCGGCGGCGTCCGGGGGCTGCTCGCTGACCTCCTGGAGGGTGCCGATCAGCTCGTACTGCCCGGTCTCGGGGTCGACGAGCGGCTTGGAGCGGCTGCGGACCGTGCGGAGCACCCGGCCGTGCTCGTCCATGATCCGCATCTGGGCCTCGGCGAGCGTTCCCTCGGCCACCGCGAGGTGCACCACCCCGTCCATCTCGTTCCAGTCGACGGGGTGGACATGCGAGCGCGCACCCGCCTCGGTGAGGGTCGTCAGCTCCGCGGGCACGCCGATCAGCCGTGCGGCCTCCGCGTCGAAGGTGACGAGTCCCGAGGCGTTGTCCCAGCGCCACACGCCGGTGGCGAGTGTGGACAGGACGTCCCCCACGGCGGGCAGGGGCTCACCAGTGCGCATGCGCCCACTGTAGGAACAGGTGATCGGTGCCTGCCACCGATGCCGTCCCAGGGCGCCGAGCCGTGGCGGAGCGGTTAATGATGGGGAGGCGGTCCTGGGCTGCCCGGTACCCTGGGGGTGTTTCACGTGAAACACGCCCTCAATCCGCGAAGACTGGATGAAACGACGATGCATCGGTACAGGTCCCACACCTGCGGCGAGCTCCGCGCCTCTGACGTCGGCACCGACGTCCGGCTGAGCGGCTGGCTGCACAATCGCCGAGACCTGGGTGGCATCCTCTTCATCGATCTGCGCGACCACTACGGCATCACGCAGCTCGTCGCCCGCCCCGGCACCCCCGCCTACGAGGCCCTCGACAAGGTCTCGAAGGAGTCGACCGTCCGCGTCGACGGCAAGGTCGTCTCGCGCGGCACGGAGAACGTGAACCCGGAGCTGCCGACCGGCGAGGTCGAGGTCGAGGTGAGCGAGGTCGAGCTGCTCGGCGCCGCCGCCCCGCTGCCGTTCACGATCAACGCCGAGGACGGTGTGAACGAGGAGCGCCGCCTGGAGTACCGCTTCCTCGACCTGCGCCGCGAGCGCATGCACCGCAACATCCTGCTGCGTACGGCCGTGATCTCCGCGATCCGTCACAAGATGACGGCGCTGGGCTTCAACGAGATGGCGACCCCGATCCTCAGCGCCACCTCCCCCGAGGGCGCGCGCGACTTCGTGGTGCCCTCCCGGCTGAACCCCGGCAAGTTCTACGCGCTTCCGCAGGCGCCGCAGCAGTTCAAGCAGCTGCTGATGATCTCCGGCTTCGACCGGTACTTCCAGATCGCGCCCTGCTTCCGCGACGAGGACGCCCGCGCGGACCGTTCGCCGGGCGAGTTCTACCAGCTCGACGTGGAGATGTCCTTCGTCGAGCAGGAGGACGTGTTCCAGCCGATCGAGAAGCTCATGACGGAGCTGTTCGAGGAGTTCGGCGGTGACCGTCACGTCACCTCGCCCTTCCCGCGCATCCCGTTCCGCGAGTCGATGCTGAAGTACGGCTCCGACAAGCCGGACCTGCGGGCTCAGCTGGAGCTCACCGACATCACCGACATCTTCGAGGGCTCCGAGTTCAAGGCCTTCGCGGGCAAGCACGTGCGCGCCCTCGCGGTGCCGGACGTCGCCGGTCAGTCGCGGAAGTTCTTCGACGGCCTCGGTGACTACGCGGTCGAGCAGGGCGCGAAGGGCCTGGCCTGGGTGCGCGTGGGCGAGGACGGCTCGCTGACCGGCCCGATCGCCAAGTTCCTCACCGAGGACAACGTCGCCGAGCTGACCAAGCGCCTCTCCCTGGCCGCCGGTCACGCGGTGTTCTTCGGCGCGGGCGAGTTCGACGAGGTCTCGAAGATCATGGGCGCGGTGCGGGTCGAGGCCGCGAAGCGCTCGGGCAACTTCGAGGAGAACGTCTTCCGCTTCTGCTGGATCGTCGACTTCCCGATGTACGAGAAGGACGAGGACACCGGGAAGATCGACTTCTCGCACAACCCGTTCTCCATGCCGCAGGGTGGTCTGGAGGCCCTGGAGACCCAGGACCCGCTGGACATCCTCGGCTGGCAGTACGACATCGTCTGCAACGGCGTGGAGCTGTCCTCCGGCGCGATCCGTAACCACGAGCCCGAGATCATGCTCAAGGCCTTCGAGATCGCCGGCTACGACCGGGAGACCGTCGAGGAGCAGTTCGCCGGCATGCTGCGCGCCTTCCGCTTCGGCGCCCCGCCGCACGGCGGGATCGCCCCGGGCGTCGACCGCATCGTCATGCTGCTCGCGGACGAGCCGAACATCCGCGAGACGATCGCGTTCCCGCTCAACGGCAACGCGCAGGACCTGATGATGGGCGCGCCCACGGAGCTGGACGAGACCCGTCTGCGCGAACTGCACCTCACGGTGCGCAAGCCGCAGCCGAAGTAGCCGATACCGAGGTGGTCACGGCCGAAGTGGCCGCGGCCGAGGTAAGGCAAGCCTTTCAACTGGCCTGATCGCAAAGGGACTTGAAGTCGACGTCGATTTCAGGTCCCTTTAGCGTGCCCGCAGCAAAGACCGCTGTTTTCTCAGCCTGCTGACAGCCTTCTTGCCTAACTTCCGGGCGCATGACAGTGAATGGACAGCACCAGGAACCTCAGGTCCCCCAAGTGCCCCAGGAAAGCGGTGAACTGACGCGCCGCAAGGTCGTGGTCGTCGGCGCGGGTGCGCTCGCGGTGGCCGGCCTCGGCGGCAGCGCCTTCGCGGCGAACGCGGTCGCGCAGGACAGAGAACCGGCGGCCGGGGAGAGCGCCGAGGCCTGCTACCGACTGACGTCGGAGGCGGTCGAGGGCCCGTACTACATCGACGCCGACAAGATCCGCCGGGACGTCAGAGAGGACCGCGAAGGCATCCCCCTGCTCCTCAGCCTCAAGGTGATCGACTCCGAGACCTGCAGGCCGATCCGGAACGCGGCCGTCGACATCTGGCACTGCGACGCCGCAGGCGTCTACTCCGGCTACGAGAACCAGGGCAACGGCGGCGGTGGCGGCCCCGCTCCCACCGGCGAGCCGCCGACCGGTGCGCCCACGGGTGCGCCCCCGACCGGTATGCCGGGCGGCGGCCACCAGGAGCCGACGGACGACACACGCTACCTGCGCGGCACCTGGCGTACGGACCGGCACGGCCATGTCTCCTTCAAGACGGTCTTCCCGGGCTGGTACCGGGGCCGCTGCGTTCATATCCACACCAAGGTGCACGTGGACGGCGAGTGGACCGACGCCGGTTACGAGGGCGGGCACACGTGCCACACCGGCCAGTTCTTCTTCGACGAGGAGTCCGTCCTGGCCTCGGCGGTGGTGGAGCCGTACTCCGCCAACGCCGCCGAGCGCACCACGCTCACCGAGGACACGATCTACGACCAGAGCGGTACCCAGGGCGGCCTGCTCAGGCTGCACTACGACAAGCGGGACATCACCAAGGGCGTCCATGCGTCGCTCACGGTCGGCGTCGACCCGGGAGCGACGGAGGACGGCCAGGGCGCGCCGCCCCAGACGAGTGCGTCGGCGTCGCCATCGGCTTCGGCGAGCTGACGGACTGACGGACTGACGGACCGGCGGTCTCCGGTCCCCGCCCTTCACGGCCGGGGACCGGACCCTCCTGGAAACCTCACCGGAGCCCCATAGGAATCCAGAGGGGCCGCCCCACAGGTCCGCCCGCAGGCTCTGGGTCGTCTCCGGCGGCGCTGACGGCAACTCGTGCATCGAGCTCGCTCGCGGACAGGTTTTGCTCCTCCTCCGCACTGATCTAAATAAAGTAAGGCAAGCCTTGCTTTATGTTTACTGGAAAGGCCTGGAAACAGGGCTTTCCCGCGACGCTCTTTTGCGTGCGCATGGGATTCCATAGGCCTTTCTCACGTCCCTGACAGGCCCGCCTCCTAGCGTCCCTGCCCATGACGGGAAACGCCGAGAACAGCCATGAGAACGAGCAAGGACCCAAGCACAAACGCGATTTGACGCGTCGTAAGGTCGTCGTCGCCGGTGCCGGTGCGGTCGTCGCTGTCGGTGTGGGCGGGACGGTCGCCGCCGGCGCCTTCGCCGGGGAGACGAAGGGGAAGGGTGCGACCGCCTCGGCGAGCGCCACCGCCTCCGAGCTCTGCTACAAGCTCACCTCCGAGACCACCGAAGGCCCTTACTACATCGACGCGGACAAGATCCGCCAGGACATCACCGAGGACGAAGAGGGCATCCCCCTGACCCTCAAGCTCAAGGTGATCGACGCGGACACCTGCAAGCCGGTGAAGAACGCGGCGGTCGACATCTGGCACTGCACCGCACTGGGCATCTACTCCGGTTACGAGGCGATGGGCAGCGGCGGTGGCGGTGGCGGTGGGACCCCGCCCTCCGGATCCCCCTCCGACGCGCCCTCCGACGCTCCCTCGGGCACGCCCACAGGTGAGCCCCCGTCGGGTGCTCCCTCCGGCGGCACCGGCGGCGGCCACTCGGAGCCGACCGACGACGAGCGCTACCTCCGGGGCACCTGGAAGACCGACAAGCACGGCTACGTCACCTTCAAGACGGTCTTCCCGGGCTGGTACCAGGGCCGAGCCGTCCACATCCACACGAAGGTCCACGTCGACGGCACCTGGACCGACGCGGGCTACGAGGGCGGCCACACCTGCCACACCGGCCAGTTCTTCTTCGACGAGAAGTCGGTCCTGGCGTCGGCCGAGGTGTCCCCGTACTCCACGAACACCGCCACCCGCACCACCCTCACCGAGGACACGATCTACCCCCAGAACGGCCATGAGGGTGGCTTGCTGTACCTCAAGTACGACAAGAAGAACATTGCCAAGGGCGTCCACGCCGACCTGACGATGGGCGTCGCCCCGGACGAGACCCACGACAGCACGGACACCCAGCCGAGCGCGTCGGCCTCGGCGTCCTGACCTCTCGGCAGCCGGCGGCCCGGAGCACAACGGGTTCCGGGCCCTCGCCCCCTGACGGGCGAGGGCCCGGAACACCAGTGGTCAGGCGTGCTGGGCCTTGGCCATGCGGGTGACTTCCTCGCGGACGAGGGCCAGGGGGAAGTGGTCCTCGTGGTCCATGTCCAGCATCGTGAAGTGTGCGGTGACAGCGCCGACTCTCACCAGGATGTGCTGCTCGTTCCGCACGGAGACCCGACGGCCGCTGCGCAGGCCGGGATCCTGCTTCACCGGGACGGTGATCCGGAAGGCGATCGACTCGTCGCCGAGACGGGGGATCTCCTCCGGCTCGGCGTGAGCGGTGTACTTCCCCATGAAGCCGACGCCTGTGTAGTCGTGGCAGGCCGGCAGTGACGTACGGACACGGGTGAGGACCTGCTCCGATTCCGTGCCTTCGTAGGAGGCCAGAGTGCTGACGCCGGCCCAGATGCTGCCCTTCCAGTTGAAGACCTGGTCCACGACAGCCGATGCGTCGGAGGCGTCGAGCGCGTCGAGCAGCTTCTCGCAGGAGGCGGCCGAGACCGGTGGGAAGGTGCTCGCCGCGTCGTCGGGCAGACGCTCGTCCGCCGAGACGCCGTTGCTGCCCGCGACGTCGTCATCGGTGAGGGCTATGGACTTCAGGGCCTGGGCGGAGAGCGGTGGTCCCGGCGCGGTGGACGCGGTCGAGGCGCCGCCGGGTGAACTGCTCGCCGCCGGGGAGCCGGGCGTTCCCCCGCCCGTCCCGGCGCAGGCGGTGATCCCCCACGCGGTCAGTGCCGCGCCCGCCAGCAGCCACCTGTTTCCCCGCACCCGCATCCGCACTCGTGCCCCCCA
Source organism: Streptomyces sp. NBC_00386 (assembly GCF_036063235.1). Classification (NCBI taxonomy): domain Bacteria; kingdom Bacillati; phylum Actinomycetota; class Actinomycetes; order Kitasatosporales; family Streptomycetaceae; genus Streptomyces; species Streptomyces sp. NBC_00386. The sequence continues at coordinate 4,728,198 of NZ_CP107950.1, read as the reverse complement.
GCCCCTCGTGACTCAAGGGACCCGATGCTAACGGCCGGGGGCGCTTGTCAGGGTCACGTCGGAAAGGAGGATCCGCTCAGGTGTCGTACGTGCCGTCCCACGGTTCGGAGAATCCGAGGCCGTCCGGGTACAGCTCGGCCCAGGCCTCGCCCTCGTCCACGCCCGTCACGAGGCCGAACCGGACGCCGTCGACGGTGAGCTGGAACGGCCGTATCGCGATGTCCGTGTACGAGCGCCGGGGCAGACTGCGGAGCAGTTTCGCCAGGTGGACGCGGGCGCGTGACAGCACCGAGTATTCGCCCTGGACGGCTCGCTGCTGTTCGGCCCAGGTGCCGGCGCACCAGACCTCCGAGTCGCGGTAGCGGCCCTCGGCATCGAAGGTGTGGAGCACCACGTACAGACGTTTGTGCTCTTCCCAGCCGTCGTCGGGACGGAACCCTTCAGGGAAGGCGTACGTGATCGACGCCAGGAACTGACCGTCCGCGTACCGGCCGATGGTCTCGGTGCGGTGCTTCGGTTCGTAGGCGATCGGAATGACCTCGGGGACTGCCATGGCGGAAACCATACGGGTGACCGAGGGCCTTGTGGCGCCGGGGTCCATTACGGATCGGCGGCATCGGGCAGAGGGTTGCTTTCCCGGCTCTTTGCCGGGTCTTCACCGGGCTCTCACCTGGTCTTCCGTGGTGTCCGGCCGGTCCCGGGCGCCGGGGCGGCGGCCTCGGCGGGCAGGGCCCCGAAGACGCGGAAAGGGGGCACGGGACGTGTCGTCCGTGCCCCTTTCCGGAGGTGAGGAGCTTCAGGAGATCGACCGGTATCCGCCCCAGCCGGTGGCGATCCTCGTGCGCGAGCCGAACGATCCCCTGCCGTCCCCGCTGTTGCGGTACGGATTGCCGCTGGTGTCCCGGGAGACCAGGTCGGCCCTGCCGTCGCCGCTCACGTCGCCGGGCGAGGTCAGGACGTCGTACTGAGTCCAGCCGCTCGTCGCGAGCGTCGTGTACGTCGTCGTCGGTTTGACGGCCGCGTTGCAGCCCGGCCTGTACAGGCGCAGGGCCCCGCTGCTCAGCCGGACGAGCACGTCGTTGCGGCGGTCGCCGTTCGCGTCGCCGAAGAGGACCACCTTGGCGGACGTGGACCAGCCGGTCGGAGCGGGGAGCCTCGCTGCGCGGATCGTGCAGCAGGATCTCCGTCGCTCCGGCCGTACCGGCCGCAGGGGCGGCGTGCGCGCTGCCGGCGCCGTCCGGGGTGGCGGCGAACAGGGTGATGGTGCCGGCCGCCAGAGCGATCCCGGGTGTGGAGTCGAGGGCGGCCGTGCCGCTCCGTCTCGGGGCGTGCCCGCCCACGTGAACTGTCCCTCCCCACGAGGACCCCCGCCCTCGCGCAAGCGTGCGGATGGTGGCAGGAGGTGACGGTTGCACGGATCGTGAGGTCGGGATGTCGTCGCAGGTGAGCGCGGTTTCCGGCAAGCGAAGAGCCCGGGAACCGTTCGTTCCCGGGCTCCTGTCGAGCGGCCGCTGTTACTCGGGTGCGCCGCCGAAGCGCTCCTTGTACGACTCCAGGTCCTCGTCCGTGATCTTGGCGAAGAGGACCGGGGGAACGGTGAAGGGGGTTCCGGCGGGCAGGAAGGACAGGGCGCGGGCCTCGTCGGCGCTCACCCAGGTCGCCGTGTCGTCCGCGAGGGCGAAGGCGGAGCGCATCGCGCGGGCGGACGCCGGGATGAAGGGTTCCGAGACCACCGAGTACAGGTGGATCAGGTTCATCGCCGTACGGAGCGTCAGCGCGGCGCCCTCGGGGCTGGTCTTGATCTCCAGCCAGGGGGCCTTCTCCTCCAGGTAGGAGTTGCCCGCGGACCACAGGGCGCGCAGCGCGGCGGCCGCCTTGCGGTACTGGAGGGCCTCCATCTGGGTCTCGTACTCCGCGAGCAGGCCCGCGATCTCCACGCCCAGCTTCGTCTCGGCCTCGCCGGCCTCCGAACCCGCCGGGACCTCCTCGCCGAAGCGCTTCTTGGAGAAGGACAGGACGCGGTTGACGAAGTTGCCGAGGGTGTCGGCCAGGTCCTTGTTGACCGTGGCCGTGAAGTGCTCCCAGGTGAACGACGAGTCGTCCGACTCGGGGGCGTTGGCGATGAGGAAGTAGCGCCAGTAGTCGGCGGGCAGGATGTCCAGCGCGTGGTCCGTGAAGACACCGCGCTTCTGGGACGTGGAGAACTTCCCGCCGTAGTACGTCAGCCAGTTGAAGGCCTTGACGTAGTCGACCTTCTTCCACGGCTCGCGCACGCCCAGCTCGGTGGCCGGGAACATCACGGTGTGGAAGGGCACGTTGTCCTTCGCCATGAACTGCGTGTAGCGGACCGGGTTCTCGCCGGAGTCCGCGTCGTACCACCAGGACTTCCAGTCACGGTTCTCCGTGTCCTGGTCGGACCACTCCTTCGTCGCGCCGATGTACTCGATCGGGGCGTCGAACCAGACGTAGAAGACCTTGCCCTCGGCGGCCAGCTCCGGCCAGGTGTCGGCCGGGACCGGGACGCCCCAGTCCAGGTCACGGGTGATCGCGCGGTCGTGCAGGCCCTCGGTCAGCCACTTGCGGGCGATGGAGGAGGCGAGCTGCGGCCACTCGGACTCGTGCCGGGCCACCCACTCCTCGACCTCGTGCTGGAGCTTCGACTGGAGGAGGAACAGGTGCTTCGTCTCGCGGACCTCCAGGTCCGTCGAGCCGGAGATCGCCGAACGCGGGTCGATCAGGTCCGTGGGGTCGAGGACACGCGTGCAGTTCTCGCACTGGTCGCCGCGGGCCTTGTCGTAACCGCAGTGCGGGCAGGTGCCCTCCACATAGCGGTCCGGCAGGAAACGGCCGTCGGTGGGCGAGTACACCTGACGGATCGCGCGCTCCTCGATGAAGCCGTTCTCGTTCAGGCGGCGCGCGAAGTGCTGCGTGATGTCGCGGTTCTCCGGGCTGGAGCTGCGGCCGAAGTAGTCGAAGGCCAGCTCGAAGCCGTCGTACACGGCCTTCTGCGCGTCGTGCGCCTGCGCGCAGAACTCGTCGACCGGCAGGCCGCGCTCCTTGGCCGCCAGCTCGGCGGGGGTGCCGTGCTCGTCCGTCGCGCAGATGTACAGGACGTCGTGGCCGCGCTGGCGGAGGTACCGGGAGTACACGTCCGCCGGGAGCATGGACCCCACCATGTTGCCCAGGTGCTTGATCCCGTTGATGTACGGAAGGGCGCTGGTGATGAGGTGTCGAGCCATCGCGGGCTGCTCCCAGGTCGCTGCGTGGGGCGACGATCGCCTCGGATTTCCGGTGGGCGGGTCGTCGCCGGTGAACCTTGAAATCGTAGCCGACATGGGTGGGCCGCCCGCTTCCCGTTTTAAGGCGTGGGAAGGGGGCGGCCCGGTGGTGCGGTGTACGCGGGCGTACGGGTTACGGGCGCCAGTTCTCCAGGACGCCGTCGTAGACCTCGACGTCCGTCAGCTCGCGCGGGGCCGGGCCCGCGTGGAAGAAGGCCGTGTTCCCGGTCTTCAGCTTGCGCAGGTAGTCGAAGGCCTTGTTGTCGTGCTCGCCGAAGGCCACGAACGAGAAGAAGACGCCCGGGTGGTTCTCCGCCGCGTCCGTGAGGGACTGGGTGGCGGGGGTCTTGGCGTCCGGGGCGCCGTCCGCCTGGAAGATCACCAGGGCGGGGTCGCCGGCGCCCGACCGCTGGTGGTGGGTGACGACTTCCTCCACGGCGACGTGGTAGCTCGTACGGCCCATGCGGCCGAGGCCGGCGTGCAGGTCGTCGACCTTGTTCTCGTGCTCGGTGAGCGTGAGGGTGCCGGTGCCGTCCAGCTCGGTGGAGAAGAAGACGACGTGGACGGTCGCCTCCGGGTCCAGGTGGGCGGCGAGGGCGAGGGCCTGCTCGCCGAGGGCCTGGGCGGAGCCGTCCTTGTAGTAGGCGCGCATGGACGACGAGCGGTCGAGTACGAGGTAGACCTTGGCGCGCTTGCCGGTGAGGTCCCGCTTCTGGAGCGCGGTACCCGCTTCCTGGTACGCCGTGACCAGGCCCGGAGCCTGGGCCTTGACCTCGCTCAGCGCGACGGCGGAGTCTCCTGCGGGCTGGGGCTGGGGCTGGGGCTGGGGCTGGGGCTGGGGCTCGGGCTCGGGTTCCGCCTCGGCTTCGTCTTCGGCTGCGGGTGCCGCCTGCGGGGCCTCCTCGCCGTCGGCGGCCGCGGGCTCGTCGACCTGCACGGTCACGGGGACCTCGGCCTCAGCCTCGGCCTCGGCCTCGACCGGGGCCTCAGCCTCGGCGACCGGCTCGGCCGGGGTCTCCGCTTCCGCCTCGGCTTCGCCTTCGGCGTTGTCGTTCCCGCCCGCACCACCCGTGCTGGTCTCGTCTTCGGCTGCGGGTGCCGCCTGCGGGGCCTCCTCGCCGTCGGCGGCCGCGGGCTCGTCCACCTGCGCGGCCACGGGCACCTCGGCCTCAGCCTCGGGCTCGACCGCGGCTTCCGCCTCGGCGGCGACCTCGGTCTCGGCGACCGGCTCGGGCTCCGCCTCGGCGACCGGAGTCGCGTCCGCGGCAGGCTCGGCCTCAACGACGGGCTCGGGCTCGACGACGGGTTCGGCGATGACCTCGGCCTCGGCCTCGACGGTGGGCTCGGCGATGATCTCGGCCTCGGGCTCGACGGCGGCGACGGGCTCCGTCTCTTCCGCGGTCACGGGCTCGTCCTCGGGCTCCGCGACCGACTTGACCTCGGCCTCGGCGGCGGGCTCGGCTTCCGGGACGGCTTCCGCCTCGGTGGCGGGCTCGGCGACCGGCTCCTCAGCCTCGGCGGCCGGTTCGGCCTCGGCGACCGGCTCCTCCGCCTGCTCGGCGACGGTCTCGGCCTCGGTGGTGGGCTCGGGTGTGGGTTCGGCCTCCGGGGTGGGGGGCGTCTCCGGTGTCGGGGTCTCCTCCGGGGAAGAGGCCGTGTTCTGCTTCGGCACCGTCACGTTGTCGAAGGCGGCCGACACCAGCTCCTCGACGACGGAGGGCTCGGACGCGGGAGCCGGAATCTTCGGCTCGGCCTCCGGGGCGGCGGTCGAGGCCGGCTCGGCCTCGGGAGAAAGTGTCGGCTCCGCGGCGGGAGCCGGGACCGTCGCGGTCGACGTGGCCTCTCGCGAGGTCTCCGCGTCCGCGTCACGACCCTTGCGTGAGCGGCCGAACGCATTCCGCAGGAGAGTGAGAATGCCCATGTGCGCAACCCTTCGCGTGAGTTGATCCCGTCAATCCCTGGCCAGGACGGACACGTAAGGTTAGCGGCCATAGATGGTGATCTTCGGCAGGGGCTGCGCACCGGACAACCGCCGCGTCAACCCCCTTACAGCGCCCACGGGTTCACTTTCCTACCACGGTGATTTGTCGGAATTCTGAGTTCCGTCCGTCCCGCGCGTGGAGTCGGGACGATGGCCGAATAGTCGGTGCCGACGCCTCCCGTGTCAATGCGGTGAGGTGATCGCCCTGGCCGCCGCGACCTCCTGCCGCACCGGTTCGAGGACGCCGGCCTCGGGTCCGGTGAGGTCGGCGCGGACGGCGAAGAGCACGTCCGTCTCGCGCAGCCCCTCGGACAGCTCCCGCAGCTGGCGCGCGATGGTGGAGATCTCGGCGGCGGACGGCTCGGCCGCGCCCTGGCGGACACGGACCCGGGCCGCGGTCGTCGCGTCCACGATCCGCTCGACGGCGACGACGAGCGGCATCCAGGCCGCGGCGCGGCGTCCGTTCGGCGGCGGTTCGGTCAGCGCGCGCTGGAACTCCGTACGGATGGAGGAGAGGTCGCGGTACAGCCGGCGCCTGCTCCGGGCGCGGGCCGCCGGCTCGGCGGCGTCCCCGAAGGCCAGCTCGACATAGCCGGCGGTGTCGGCGACCGCGTCCGCGAGCCGGTCGCCGACCCGGGCGTGCCAGCTCTCCGGCCACAGGAGGTACCCGGCCACCAGGGCGATGGCGCAGCCGATGAGGGAGTCGACGAGGCGGGGGACGATGAGCCCGGTGCCCTGGTGGTTGAGGATGTCGGACAGCAGCAGGATCACCGGGGTGATGGCGGCGGTCTGATAGCCGTAGCCGCGCGGGGTCAGGGCCGGGATGAGCGCCCCGAGCACCATCAGCACGGGCACGTCCCACCAGCCGCGCGGCACCAGGGTCAGCACGGTCGCCGCGACCACGAGGCCCGCGACCGTGCCGAGGGCGCGCAGCAGGGCCCGGGAGAAGACGGAACCGTAGTCGGGCTTCATGACGAAGGTGATGGTGAGCGCGACCCAGTAGGAGCGCGGCACCTCGACGGTGGAGACGAGTACCTGGCCGAGGCCGATGCACAGGGCGAGGCGGGTGCCGTAGCGCCAGGAGGCCGCCGACAGCAGGACGCCGCGGGTGGCGCGGGCGGCGCGGACGCGCAGGCGGGCGGGCCGGCCGAGGCGGTCGTCGAGGGTGCGCGGGTCGGGGGACCGGTCGGTGACGACACCGGCGGCGTGACGCAGGGCGTGGTCGACGGCGCGCCCTGTCTCGTCGGCCGGGGCGGGCAGCCGCAGTTCGAGGGGGCCGGTGCCGCCGGTCTCGATGGTGTCGGCGAGCAGGCTCACGGCGGCGGGGATCGCGGCGGGCAGCGGTTCGCCCCGCTGGTGGGCGGCGGGGGCGGCCTCGACGACCGGCGTGACGGCGTTGAGCTGGGCGAGCAGCCGGACGAGGTCGGGGCTGCGGCCGTGGTGGAACGCCCGCCGGGCGAGGACGAGGTCGTACGACTCGTTCAGGGACTGGGTGACGGCGATGCGGAGGCGCTCGTAGTCGTCGGTGCCTCCGGCGGCGAGCAGGTCCGCGACCGTGCGGTAGGTGCTCGCGACGGAGGACCGCTCCGGCACCCCCGAGCGCAGCGGCCAGGCGAGCAGGGTCAGCGCGAGGACGAGGAGTCCGCCGCCGGACATCAGCAGCGGCGCGAGCCACCAGGCGCCGGGCAGCGGAAGTCCGGCGCCGATCACGCAGTTGAGGAGCAGCAGCAGTCCGGTGACGGAGGCGACGGCGCCGATCGACGAGATCATCCCGGAGACCAGGGCGATCAGGGTCACCGTCACGACGGCGGTCCAGCCGTGCCCGAAGACCGCGGCGCCGATCGTGACGCCGATCGCGCCGAAGAACTGCGGGACGGCGATGTTGAGGATCCGCATGCGGTACGCGTCCGCGGTGTCGCTGATGACTCCGGACAGCGCTCCCATGGAGGCCAGGGCGCCGTACGCGGGCTGTCCGCAGGCGAGGCCGATCGCGAGGGGGAGCGACAGGGCCACGGCGGCGCGGGCGGCGGCGGCCCGGTTGACGGGGACCCGCTGCGGTTGGAGGTTCCTGACCAGCCAGTCGGGAGGGGTGAGGCCGATGGGGAACTCGCGGGACATGCCCCAAGTATGTCGGTTTCCCCGGGGCGGCCCCGGGCGCGGTCCCGCCGGGTCCCGGGTCAGGCGCCCACGTGGGTCGACTGCTCGGCGGGAATCTGACGGGGTGCCTCGGCCGGCCGCCGCCGACGGGCGTACACGCCGGCGAGCGCGGCGGTCAGAGCCACCGTCAGACCCATGGCCAGCAGCAGCCAGCTGACGAACCGGAGGGTCTCGGTGAGAGCGTCGTACACCGCGCCCGCGGCCGTGCGGGACACATCGGGCGGCAGGTCGTCGAGGGTGAGCCTGCGGCCGACGGTGATCGCGACACCGAGCAGCGCGGCGCCCAGAGCGGTGCCGAGGCCCGTCGCGAGGACCGCCCGGCGGCGGCGCACGGCGATGACGATGCCCGTCGCCGCGAAGACGACCGACGCCGACGGGAGCCAGAATCCGGCGACTTCGAGCACGTGGAACCCCTTCCGGAGCCGGGCCAGGTCCTCGGCCTCGAGCACGGTGACCTCGGTGTGCGCGACCGGGATCCGGCCGGCCAACGGCATGTGGTCGTCGGCGAGCCGGCGCTTGACTTGCTCGGTGACGGGCGCGAGATCGACGGTCACCGCACCCTCGCGGTCCTCGCGCAGCGCCCGCATCACGGCGTCGTGCGCGGCCATGTTGGCGGCCTCCCACGCCGTGCGGTACGCCTCGGTCTCGGTGAACGAGCGCACGGCGTCCCGCACGAAGTGGTTCACCGGCCCCTGGAGTCTTGGCCGTACGTGGACCTCGCGCAGGATGTCGTCGGTGACGCCGGCCGCGATGGCGTCCCGGACGTCGTCGTCGCCGGCGAGCGGCGCCATCGTGGCCTCGTACCGCTCGGAGTCGCCGAGGCCGTACGTCGCCCACGCCGACAGCGCGCCGAGCGGCGCGAGGAGGCAGGCGAGCGCGATCAGCACGGCCGACAGGGCGCTCCGGACACGAGGGGACACCCCTTCAGGCAAGGCCTCCCGGACCCCGTACGCGACCGGGACGACTGCAAATGGGCGCATATGACAAGCCGTACGGGGAGCTGCCGCGCCCGTCCCGCAGGGCCGGACCACGGCCCCCGCCGGCAGCCCGCCCGGCTCCGGCGGCACCCGGTCCGTGCCCCGCCGGTACGCCGTCGGACGGCCGTCCGGGTCCCGCCGGCACCCTCCGGGGCTGCCGCTCACCCCCGTGCATCCCTGTGGCCCCAAGGGCTTTGGCCGCTCAGGTGGAGCCCTCACCCGAACGGGTGTTTCCTGGATCTGGGGAAAAGGAGGCCGATATGCGCACCACCCCAGCCCCGCGGATTCTTGCCGCGGCCCTGCTCAGCGGCGGTGTACTGACCGTCCTGGCCGCCGGTCCCTCCATGGCGGCGACCGAGTCGGCGTCGACCGGCGACGGCTCCGGAAGCTCCGTGTGGGGCACCGTCATCTCCCGTGGAGAACTGAACCTGCGGCTTCAGCCCAGCACGAACTCGCCCGTCGTCGGCGCGCTCTCGCCGGGCAGCCAGGACCGCGTCCAGTGCGCGGTGAACGGCCAGAGCGTGCTCGGCACCTCTGTCTGGTACTGGCTCGTCGGCGCCCATGCCTGGGCCAGCGCGGCCTTCGTCGACACCGACGGCCGGTGGGTGCCGAGTTGCTCGGACCCGTGCCCCGACCAGAAGGACGGGACGTGGCACAACGCGCACTGGGACGACGGGCGCAACCCGCGCAACGACCCCGGATGGAGTGTGACCGCCTCCGGCTCCTGGAGCTTCACCGTCTCCAGCGCGTGGAGCTGGACCGTGTCTGGCTCCTCCTCGAACTCCTGGGACTGGGTCCCAGGTGGTGGGTGAGCAGGTGAGTGAGGGAGACGCATGAGGCCCCGGCGGTGCCGGGGCCTCATGTGCGTGGGCGCCGTCAACGGCGCGCTACGACGTCAGCCGTCTTTCCCGCCGCGTCCTCGCGGGTGTAATAGCGGTAGAAGGCCACCGCGTACACGCCCACCGCCACCGGCAGCGACATGAACACGGACCGCAGAACGGTCGCGTCGGTCTGGCTGTACAGGAAACCGAACGCGCAGCCCGCGAACACGGCCCACACCAGCGCGTGCGCCTCGCGCCGCATCAGTGGTGCCACCGTCCGGGCGCCCATGTAGGCCGCCGCGAACGCGATGGCGCACACGAAGCCGAACAGCACGTTCCAGCCCGTGATGGCACCCGCGTCCCGGTTGATGGCGGCGGCCCAGTAGCCGTAGACGAGTCCGCCGACGACGGGCACGGCCCACTTCGCCATCGTGTGGGTCTGTTCCCCGAAGACGTCGGTCGATCCGGATGTACCTGGTGTCCCTGACACGGGTGCGGCTTGAGCCATGGAAGGACTCCTCTCTGCTCGCCCCCGCCTTCCAGGTCACACCTCGCCGCAGCCCCTGGCAAGTCGGGGCCCGACCGCCCACGGAACCCCCCACGGAACCCCCCACGGCACCCCTCCACGCCGCTTCGCCGGGATGCGGTGATCATGGTCGCGTGCTTCGCTGAGGTGCATGAAGCTCGTACTCTTCGGTGCCACCGGCATGGTCGGCAGCCGTATCGCCACGGAGGCGTCGGCGCGCGGACACCAGGTCGTCGCGGTCAGCCGGTCCGGCCAGTCCCCGGTTCCCGGGGTCACCGCGGCGGCGGCCGACGCCGCGGACCCGGCGAAGGTCGCCGAGCTGGTGGCCGGCGCGGACGCGGTGGGGTCCGCATGCGTCCCGCCCCGGGACGTCTCGGATCCCCGCGAACCCTTCCTCGCCCTCAACCACTCCCTGGTGGAGGGCGTCCGTGAGGCCGGGGTGCACCGGCTCGTGATCGTCGGCGGGGCGGGGACCCTGGAGGTCGCCCCCGGCGAGGCCGCGTGCGACCAGCCGGACTTCCCCGAGGCCTACCTTCCCGAGGCCCTCGCCCACCGCGACGCCCTCACCTATCTGCGGGCCGACGTCGACGATCTCGACTGGACCTACATCTCACCCGCCGCCGAGATCGGCCCCGGCGAGCGCACGGGCGAGTTCAGGATCGGCGGTGACCGCATGCTCACCGACGCGGGCGGCCAGAGCAGGATCAGCGCCGAGGACTACGCGATGGCCTTCGTCGACCAGCTGGAGATGCCCGTCCACCCGCACGGCCGTATGTCCGTCGCCTACTGAGACAACGAGACGGAGGCGGTACGGCGAGGTGGCCGACCGGAGATCCGTATACGACCGGTTACGGCACGCCCTGCGGCCGCTCGCCGGGGTGCAGGAAGCCTCCCGGCGGTCGACGCCGCTGCGGGTGCACGGGCGCAGCGTCGTCTGGCTGCCCCCGCTGCTGCTGCTCATCGGCATCGCGCTGCTCGACGTCAACACCTCCGGCCGGTTCCGGATCATCTCCTGGCTCGTGCTCGTGCCGGTCATCGCCGCGGCGATCTGCGGAGTGCTGGGCACGATGGTGTTCGCCGCGCTGTCGCTGCTCGTCTACGGCGCCGTGGACACGTCGTGGCCGCACCAGTACCAGAACGGCCTGCCCGATTTCATCCTGGTCGTGGTCGGCAGCGGCCTGGCGGCCCTCGCCTGTTCCGTGCGGCTGCGCGCCGAGCGGCGCATGCTGCACATGCGGGACATCGCCGAGACGACCCGGCGTACCGTGCTGCGCCCGATGCCCCCGGGCTGGGGCGGCCTCGACCACGCGGCCGTCTACCTCGCCGCCGACAGCGAGGCCCGGGTCGGCGGCGACTTCTACGACATCCAGCCCGGCCGGCACGGCACCCGCGTGCTGCTCGGGGACGTCCAGGGCAAGGGACTCGCGGCGGTCGAGGCGGCGGCCGCGCTGCTCAGCACCTTCCGCGAGGCTGCGTACCACGAGCCGGACCTCGCCACGGTCGCCGGCCGGCTGGAGGTCAGGATGCTGCGGCACAACCGCTACCGCGTGGCGCTCGGCCGCAGCGACAGCGACCGGTTCGCGACGGGCGTCCTGGTCGCCTTCCCCGAGGACGCTCCGGTCACCGTGGAGGTCGTCAACTTCGGCCACGAACCGCCGCTCGTGGTCACCGCCGACGGCGTGCGGAGTCTGCCGGCCGGGGACGGACTCCCGCTCGGCATGGGCGAGTTGGCACCCGCACCGCCATCGGTGCTCCGGGTCCCGCTCGCCCCCGGCGAGACCCTGCTCCTGGTCACCGACGGGGTGACCGAGGCCCGCGACACGGCGGGCGACTTCTTCCCGCTCCGTGACACCCTCACGAAGGCGCTGCCACGGGACCCGCGCATCGCCGACCCGCAGCGCCTCGTCCGGTTCGTGCGCGACGGCACCCTGGACCACTGCAGCGGCAGGCTCGCCGACGACACGACGATCTTCGCCGTACGGCGTCGGGCGGGCGGCGGACGGGGGACGTAGCCGCGGTGGCGGACGCGGACTTCGCGGTTCTCGGCCGGGTGGGGGGTTCGTCCCCCTTCACGTCCCCTCTTTGCATGCGCAGCCGTTACGGTGCTGATGTGTCCGATCGATGGGGGAGGCAACCTGTGCCCGGAACCGTGCTGCTCCTCGCGGCTTCGCCGGTGGGCAGGGGGTGTCTGGTGGACGCGGCCTCCGTGCTCCCCGTGCTCGCGGCCGTCGCCCCGCCGGTGCTGTCGGGCACCGAGACGGCCAACGTCGTCGAACTGGCCGACCCGCTGGAGCCGCAGGCCGTCCTGACCCGGCTGCGCGGGGCGGCGACGGCGCCCGGACCGCTGACCATGTTCGTGACGGGACAGCTCCAACTGGACCGCCGCCAGCGGCTTCCGCACCTCGCGCTGGCCCGCACCACCCCGGCGACGGTCCGCTACACGGCCTTCCCCTGGCGCTGGGTCGCCGACGAACTCCGGCTGCGTCCACCGGGTTCGACGACCGTCTTCGTCGACCTGCACGCGGACACGGACACCTGGGAGTTCCTCGCCGGGCGCCCCCTCACGGCGGGCCCGTCGACCGAGCTGTACGGCCGGGTCGCCCCGCCGCCGTCGCGCCGGACGGTGGCACAGCCGGCGTACATGAGAGCCGTCGCCACCCTGCTCCGCAGTGGTCACCGCCCTTCCCCCGCCCAGCTTCACCAGCAGGCCCTGACGAGGATCTCGGGCGAGGAGAACGCCCGGCCGGGAGCGGCGGACCTGGTGCTCGCGCCCGGGCGGGCGTGGGCCGGGCAACCCTGGCCCCCGGCGCCGGAGTTCACGACTGTCACGGCTCCGCCGCACGCGCCCGCGCATCCGCCGCACCCGCCGGTTCCACCATCCGTGCCGTCCGTGCCGTCCGTGCCGTCCGTGCAGCTTCCCGGTCAGGCCGGCCGGCGAGGCGGTTCGGTCTCCCCCGATCCCCACGAGGAGATCACCGCGGCGGTCCGCGACGGACGCCACGACGACGCGTTCGCGCTGGCGGCGCGGTGGGAGCGGGAGGCGCTGCGGACGCACGGGTCCGGGTCCGAGCCGGTGCTGCACTGGATGGAGGTACGGGCCGACCTGGCGATGTTCGCGGGGGACGCCGAGCGCAGCTGCCGTGGCTGGCTGGCCCTCGCGGCGAACCGGCTGGACGCGGGACAGGCACCGGGCGCCCCGGAGGTGGAGTCCGCCGTGGACCGCGCGCACCACCAGTGGGGCCGTATCGACGATCCGGCGCGGGCCCGTGAACTCGGGCCGGAACTGGCCCGGTTGAGACAGCGGGTGCCCGGACGCCGGGAGGGCGCGCTGGACCATGTCAGGCGCCAGCTCAGCCAGTTGCAGACGCAGGCCTGAGCGAACACGGACCGGGAGGGTTCACTTCCCGGCCGACAGCGAGGCCAGCGCCCCCGACACCAGGGTCCGCACCCCCGGCGCGACCGTGGACAGGTCGGGGGCGAAGTGCGGGCTGTGGTTGCTGGGCACGGCCGCGAGCCTGGTCATGAGGTCGTCGCTGCCCGGGGCGGCGTTCCAGACGTCGGCCGGGGTGCCGGTCACGAACCAGTAGGAGTAGGGGATCCGGCCGACCGCGAGCCGCGGGAAGTCCTCGCTGGCCATGGCGGGACCGGGATCGAGGACCGTCCCGGCGCCGAAGACCTCGCCGTGCACGGCGGCGATCCGGCGGTCGGTCCCGGCGTCGTTGACGGTCACCGGGAAGTCGTCGCCGACGGTGACCGTGGGCTCGGCCGGGCAGCCGGCCGCCGCGCACTCGCCCGCCGCGACGCGCCGCACGGCGGCGATCATCCGTTCCCGTACGTCCTGCGACTGCGTCCGCAGGTTCAGGGCGATCCGGGCCTCGGACGGGATGATGTTGTGCCGGGTGCCGGCCTCGATCCGTCCCACCGTCAGCACGGCGGACTCCCGGGCCGCGATCTCCCGGCTGACGACCGTCTGGAGCCGCGTCACGATGTACGCGGCCGTCACCACCGGGTCGACGGTCGTCTCGGGTCGCGAACCGTGCCCGCCCCGCCCGTGCACGACGATGTCCAGGTCGGTCGAGGCGGACATGATCAGACCCGGGGAGTGCGGGTACAGCCCGGCGGGGCCGGGCACCACGTGCTGGGCGAGCAGGACGTCGGCCACCGGGAAGCGTTCGTGGAGGCCGTCCGCGACCATGCGGGCCGCGCCCCCGCCGGTCTCCTCGGCGGGCTGTCCGACCAGCACCAGCGTGCCGGACCAGGTGTCCCTCCCGGCGGCGAGTGCGTCCGCCGCACCGGTCAGCCAGGTGACGTGCAGATCGTGGCCGCAGGCGTGCATGACTCCGTCGGTCTCCGAGGCGTACGGCAGCCCGGTCTCCTCGGCGACGGGCAGCGCGTCCATGTCGGCGCGCAGCAGGACGGTGGGCCCGTCCCCGTTCCGCAGAACGCCGACGACACCCGTGCCGCCCACGCCCTCGGTCGTGTCGTACCCGGCTTTCCGCAGCCGTTCCGCGAGGGCGGCGGCCGTACGGTGTTCGCGCAGCGACAGTTCGGGATGCCGGTGCAGATCCCGGTAGAAGTCCTCCAGGGCGGGGACCGGGAGGTCGGCGGTGAGGTCCAGCGCGGTACGGGCGGCGGTAGAGGTCACCGGTTCACTGTAGGCGCCATGGTTTCCCCGCACGGGGGATTCGCCGCTCTCGTACGACTCGGGGAGCGTGCGTCGACGGCCCGCGGGGAGTTACCGCTGACCGGTCGTGTGCGCGGTGGTGTGTGCCGCGGGGGCCGCTTCGGCCGCTCTCGCCGGGCCGACGTTCGCCGCCGTGACCAGCGCGGCGACCGCGATGACGGCGGCGAGAAACCCTCTGGAGTAGCGTGCGGAAATACGTCGGAGCACGGTGACCTCGCAACAACAGCGGCGTATTAAGCATGCTTAATCCGCCGCTTAACGTAGAGGCTCCCGGGCTCCTGTCGCAAGAGGCTCCGAGGCCGGACAGTAGTCAAAAGCCGGACCGGTTCAACTCGGCTTGATGGCATGCTTGGTTCATGGCGGAGCGGGACGACCCTGAGATCATCGGGCGCAGGGTGCAACAGCTGCGCACAGAACGAGGCCTGACGCAGAAACAGCTCGCGGAGCCCGTGTACACGCCCGCGTACATCTCCACTCTGGAGGCCGGCCGGGTGCGGGCCTCCGAGCCCGCGCTGCGGCACATAGCCGGGCGTCTCGGGATCGCGTACGAGGAGCTGGCGACCGGGCGGCCCGCCCATCTCGCCACCGGCCTGCGGCTGCGGCTGACGGACGCGCAGCGCACGCTCTCCACCGGAGAGGCGGAGGTGGCCGCCGAGGTCTACGCGGTTCTGCTCGCGGAGGCGGAGGCCCACGGACTGGTCGCCGAGCAGGCGGCGGCGCTTCTCGGACTCGGCGAATGCGCTCTGGACACCGGGGACCTGGAGACGGCGCAGCGGCGCTTCGAGGAGTCGGAGCAGCGGATGGGGGACGCGCCGCTGCCGCAGCGGGTGCCCGCCGTGCGCGGCCGGGCGGTCTCCCACTACCTCGCCGGTGAACTCCGTTACGCCTGCTACCTGTTCGAGTCCACCATCGACGAGCTCAACCGGACGGGCCTGCACGATCCCGAGGCGCTGCTTCTCCTCTACACGGGAGTCATCGGGCCCTACATGGACATGGGCGTGCACGCCCGTGCCGCCCAGGCCGCAGAGTTCGCGCTCGCCCTCGCGCCGCAGGTCCAGGACCCGGCGCTGGTGGCGCGGATGCACCGGTCGGTGGCGCGGACGATGATCGCCGAAGGGCGGATCACCGAGGCCGACGCCTCCCTCGCCAAGGCCGCCGAGCTCTACCGGCAGCTCCAGATCCGCACCGAGCTCGCCAACTGCCACTGGATGCGCGGCTATCTGTACGCCCAGAACGGTGAACTGGAGCGTGCGGAGGGCGAGTTGCGTGAGGCGCAGGCCATGCTCTCTGCCAAGCGGGCCGCGCTGTACACCAGCCAGGTCGCGGTGGAACTGGCCGACGTGCTGCACCGGCGCGGCAAGTCCGACGAGGCGGACGGACTGCTGCGGCAGGTGCTCGGTGACCTGAGTTCCGAGCGGGGCGCCATCCACGCCGCCGCCGCGCACCGCCTGCTCGGGATCATCGCGGAGGACAGCCGCGACACCGAGGCGGCGGAGGAGCACTATGTGCGGGCGATGAGCCTGCTGGAGCGGGCGGGCGCGGCGGGCGACCTGGCGGACCTGTGCCGGCTGCTGGGCGACCTGCTGCGGCGCACCGGCCGGGTGGAAGCGGCTCTGGACGCCTACCGCACCGGCCTCGGCCACCGCACCGCCCCGGGCACGACGACCCTCGGCCCTGCTCCGGCCCAGCCGCCCCTCTGAGGACACGCGGGCGCCGGTCGTTCCGGTGAGGGCTGAGGGCTGAGGGCTTCGGGGTGCGAGTGCCGCTGGTGCTGTCGGACTCCGGGGCGTGGGCCAGCCCGGCCGCGAAGGCCGTGCTAGCCGCCCGAGGTTCCCCCGGTTCCCGTTCCTGAGCCGGCCGCCGTGCCGGTGGCCGCGCCCGAGCCCGCCGTCGCCCTGCCCCGGTGCGCCGCCGAGGAGGCCGAGGCGTTGGCCGACGGGCGGATCTCGACCACGGCGCCCGGTTCGAGCCGGTCGTACAGCAGCTTGGCATCGGTCATGTCCAGGATGATCCAGCCGTGGTCAGGGTCGGAGATGGCCTGGTCACCGGTCCCCAGGGAGCCCACGTAGTCCATTCCGCCGTCGGGCCCGGTGAGCTCGACCACCCAGGAGGCCTCGAAGGAGTAGTCGCCGCCGAAGCGGGCCGTCTCGCTGGAGACCCTCATGCCGGCCTCCTTCTCTGTGACCGTCATCCGGACCGTCGGGGTGTCCCCGGTCAGACTGTCGCCGTGGAGCGTCAGCCGGTGGCCGGCGACGGAGATCACGCGCCTGCCCAGATCGATCGTGGCGTCCGGCGACGCCGTCGGCAGGCTCGGGACGGCGGTGGGGCTCGCGGCCGGCGGGGACTTCCGCTGTGCCCCTCCTCCCAGGCCCACCACGAGGACCAGGGCGAGCGCGCCCGCGACGCAGATGCCGCCCGCGGCCAGAGCCGTACGGCGGCGGCGCCGTCGGCCCGACGCCCGGCCGCGGATCTCCGCACCGCTCAGCACCGGAGGCCTCTCCGCCTCGTTCGCCAACTCGCGCAGGGCGGAGGCGAGTTCATCGGACACGGTCGTCCTCCCTCTCGCCCTTGCCGGACGCGGCCGCGAACCCCGACGGACGCGCGGAGCCGGCCAGGTCCGCCGGATCCTCGGAGAGCACCCGCGCCAGCGCCGTCCGGCCACGCGAGAGCCGGGCCTTGACCGTGCCGACGGGGGCACCGGTTTCGGAGGCTACCTGCTCGATGCTCAAGTCGCACAGATGGTGCAGAACGATCGCCATCCGCTGGGCCTCGGGCAGCGTTCGCAGCGCGGTGACGAGCGCGGTGCGCTCGGGGCCCGGGCCCGGTGTGTGGTCGGCCGGAGGTGTGCGCCGCACCAGCTCCAGCCAGCGGCGGGCCCGGCGCCAGCGGCTCACCGCGAGCCGCGTCGCCACGGTCCGTATCCACGCCTCGGGAGCACCGTCGGCGAGGAACTCGTGCCGCTTGTCCCAGGCGCGGACGAACGCCTCCTGGACGACGTCCTGCGCCTCGCCGTGATCCCCCGTGAACGCGTAGAGCTGACCGGTCAGCCGGGGGAAGGCGGTCGCGTAGAACGCGTCGAACTCTTCCTCGGTCATGCCCCCCGCCCGAATGTCCGAAGTCTCGCCGGCCGTGTGCAACCCGACCGCCCCCGCCGTGCGTACAAGTCCCGTACGTCACACATCGAAACACACCACAGGGGGATCACCATGACCACGGGACGGAGAGGCGGCCGGGGCCGTATGGCCCGCGCCTGGAGCGCGGCGGCCGTATGCGTGCTCGCGCTCGCCGGATGTTCGGCGCAGGCGCTGGCCGACGGCGGGGGCAAGGGAGTCGAACAGGGCGGTAAGCCGGTCGCCGGTGCCACGGGCAAGGAACGGCCGAAGCCCTCCGCCCCGCCGCTCAAGTCCCTGACGGGCGCGCACATCAACATCGCCGACGGGCAGACCGTGGGGGTCGGCATGCCCGTCTCCGTGACCTTCGACCACCCGATACCCGTGGCCGAACGAGCGGATGTGGAAAGGCAGTTGAAGGTGACCGCCGAGGCCGAGGGCTCCTGGGGGTGGGTCAAGGACCTCAACCTCGCCGACGGACAGCGCGTCGACTTCCGGCCCCGCACGTACTGGAAGCCCGGCACAGCGGTCACCGTCCGGGCCGGGGCCGGAATCACCAGGCATTTCACGGTGGGCCGCTCCTTCGTCGCCACAGTGGATGTCCGTACACACTTCATGACGCTCGAAACGGCCGGATCGTCGCGCCGCGTCCCGATCACCGCGGGCGCGCCGGGCATGGACACCTGGAACGGCACGATGGTCGTCTCCGACAAGGGGTCCAGGGTCTTCATGGACTCGCGGTCGGTCGGCTACGGCGACGCGTACGCGGATTACTACTACTACGCCGTCCACCTCACCACCTCGGGCACCTACCTCCACCAGAACCCGAAGGCGAACATCTACGGCGGCCGTCAGAACGTCACGCACGGCTGTGTCGGACTCGCCACCGGCGGTCCCGCGAAGAAGTTCTTCGACGAGGTCGTCCCCGGCGACGTCGTCAAGGTCGTCGGCTCCCGGGACACGGTCGCCGTCGGCAACGGCTACGGCGACTGGAACCTGACCTGGGACCAGTGGCGGGCCACGAGCGCGCTCGGCTGACGCCCGCGCGGAAGATCTCCGGCCGGTGTCGTCCGGCCGGTGTCGTCCGGCCGGTGGGCGCCGTAGGTCCGCACGGGGGAGCGGCGCCCCGCACCATCCGAACATCGTCCCCATCACGAGGAGTTGTCCGTTCATGGCAGGTATGAAGAGGTACGCGGCGGCGGCCGTGGTCGCCGTCGCGCTCGTCACGGCGCCCACGGCCGCGTACGGCGTCTCGCCC
Organism: Streptomyces sp. NBC_00386; assembly: GCF_036063235.1. NCBI lineage: Bacteria > Bacillati > Actinomycetota > Actinomycetes > Kitasatosporales > Streptomycetaceae > Streptomyces > Streptomyces sp. NBC_00386. The sequence goes on along the minus strand of NZ_CP107950.1, from coordinate 4,709,406 downwards.
GCGAAGCCGGCGCGCGGCACCGTGCTCGCGGCTCCCGCTCCCGCCCTCCCGGCGAGGACCGCGCCCACGGCCCGGATCGTCGCGCCCGACGAGCACGTCACGGAGCCCGGCGGCGCCGAGTTCTGGCTGACGCCGGAGGGCAAGCACTGGACCACGCTCGACAACCCCGACCCTCAGTTCACGAACATGGTCAACGGCAACATCGACCTCCACACGCCCGGTGTCTCGGCATTCGTCGAGGTCAGCGCCGAGGGCCACGCCACGCTCTCCGGCGAGTACCACGGCGGCACGGGCACCGCCTCGCGGGTCACGGTGCGGACCACGGCAGGGACCCTGCACGCCAAGCTCCTGGAGCTCGCGGGCAACCCCGGCTGGGGCGTCTGGTACGTCAGCACCGACCTGCCCGCCTCCGACAAGGACTTCGGCGTCAAGCACATCGTCGTCCGCGACACCGAGGGCGAGGTCTACTCCCGGCTGGACCTGAGCTGAGCACTCGGGCGCGGGAGCCGGTCCTTCCCGGCCGGCTCCCGCGCCCCGCCGCTTCCCCCGGTACCGGCCGGCTCCGGCCGCCGGTCCGACATCCGGGAGGACGGCCGGCCTCCCGCGGGCCTGCTGGAATCGTGTCGTCCGTGGGGTGGGCCGGCCGGGCGTGCGCCCCCTTCGTCGCCGCTGTGCCGACGGCCCGCGGCGCCGGGGCCCGGCCGGCCCGGGACGCGCCGTCGCGGGTTGTCCGGTCCGCGACAGGCTCGCCCGGCGGACGGCTCCGCGCACCGGAAAGATCGTGGAGCCGGCGCCCCGGCGGATGACCTCACGGAACGCGCGACCGGCCGGGCAGGGAACGTGCGAGGGGATGCCCGCCCGCCGTGGCCCGTAGTCCGCGGGGACGCCGAGTCGGAGCGGGATCGAGACCATCAAGCCCTACCGCCCGCCGGAATAGGGCCCATACTGGAATCACGATGAGTAAATCCTCCGCGCCCCGGCGCCACCTGCCCACCAGCCCCTTCGCTGCACCCGTCGTCCCCGTGGCCAAGGAGTTCAGCCTCGGAGACCGCGTCTCCCACGACCAGTACGGCCTGGGCACGATCGTCGGCGTCGAAGAGGGCATCGCGATGCTCGTCGACTTCGGCGCCCGCCAGGTCCGCGTCCTGAGCCCCTACACACGGATGGACCGGCTCTGACGCGCACCTTCTGAACACCTCCGGCCCGCGGCAACCCCGTAACAGGTTGCCCGGGCTGTGGTGTGCCCGGGAGCCTGCCGTGTCTCAGCCCTGGGTCGGGGCGGGCGACTTTCCGGCCAGTACGTCCTTCAGACGGTTCGTGCCCGCTTCGACCGCCTGCTCGGTGGACTGGTGTTCGGTACCCGAGAGGCCGCCGTTGGTGAGGGACAGGGCGCTGTCGCCGACCCGCACCGCCGCGAAGTCGAGCGTCAGTGTCTCGGGGTCGCCCTCCAGCTCGCCGCTCATCGTCATCCGGAAGCCCTGGCGGGCGTCCCCCACATCGGGCAGATGGGTCGAGACGACCTGGACCGTCTGCCGGTCGCCCTTGCCGTTGACCGCCGTGAACTCGTCACAGATGTCCGGCAGCGTCTTCAGCCACTTCAGCTGCGTGTCCAGGGCGCTCTTCCCGTACGAGGCGACCTCGTAGCGCATCTGGGCGTCGTTGTCGCTGTCGTCGAAGCCGGTGACGGCACCGGCCCCCTGCGGCTTGCCCAGCAGGTCCTCCGCGTACAGGCCGTCCAGCAGCTTCTGGCACTCCTTGGCGTTGCCCTTGTCGGTGACGAAGGCCGACGCGTCGACCTTGCTCTTGAGCAGCGCGTCGTGCCAGGCCGCCACGCCCTTCGACTCGTCCCACTGCGACCCCAGGTCGGAGTTGGTGATCAGCGCCGCCTGCGCCTCGGCCTTCGTGAGCGTACGCACGGAAGGGGAGGGCGAGGCCGACGCGGCGCCGGGCTCCTCGGCGACGGGAGAGGCCGGGACCGTGGAGGCGGGGGACGCGGGGGAGTCCGTACGGCCGGAGCCGCCGCCGTCACCTCCGCCGCTCGAGCAGGCAGCCGTCGAGAGCAGCATCCCCGCGGTCAGGGCGGAGGCGAGGAGACGGGGCGGACGGATCATGCGAGGGCCTCCCGAGGACGGTCCCGAGGACGGGCTGTGTCCTTCCACGCCACCACCGGCCACGGTCCCCCACCAGCGCACCGGGCCGTCCGGGTGAGTGCGGCGCGCGGATGTCACCGGGCAGGTGCCGGGTGCCCGGGCCGGCACCGGCAGGGATCTGCCAGAGTGGAAGGTGATGCACGCGCCCCAGGGAAGCACCATGAGCCCCACTCACCGGTTCGAAGACGACGACTACCCCGCCCACACGATGGGACGTGCGGCCGAGCTGATCGGCGCCACCCCCGCGTTCCTGCGGGCCGTCGGGGAGGCCGGGCTGATCACACCGCTCCGTTCCGAGGGCGGCCACCGGCGGTACTCCCGCAACCAGCTCAGGATCGCCGCCCGGGCCCGGGACCTCGTCGACCAGGGCACGCCCGTCGAGGCCGCCTGCAGAATCGTCACGCTGGAGGACAGCCTCGACGAGGCTCTGCGGATCAACGAGGAGCTGCGCGGCTCCACACCGCAGGGCGCGTGAACGGGACGGCAGAGGCCCTCTGGCGGCGTTTTCCCGACGGGGCCCGGATATCTGCTCCGGCCGGTACAGAATTTGGTGCACGGGCCCGCGAGGTTTTGATATTCCCCACGCCGGAGTGAGATAGTGCGCCCGCTTCGGGACGGTCGACGTGCTACTGTCGATTTCAGTTGCAGTTGTGGTTCCCAAAGGTTTTACCGGTGCATTCCGGTTGGGGCAATCATTGCGGCGACGCAGGTCCACACAGTGTGGACCTTCGAGCTTTGCCCCAAGGAGATTTGACATGGCTACTGGCACCGTGAAGTGGTTCAACGCGGAAAAGGGCTTCGGCTTCATCGAGCAGGATGGCGGCGGCGCCGACGTCTTCGCTCACTACTCGAACATCGCCACCTCTGGCTTCCGTGAGCTCCAGGAAGGCCAGAAGGTTACCTTCGACGTCACGCAGGGCCAGAAGGGCCCGCAGGCGGAGAACATCGTCCCCGCCTAGTCAGGGACACCGGACGGCCGGCGTCCGCACCTCAGGGTGCGGGCACCGGCCGTTCGTTTTTTTGCGGTCATGGAAATTGCGATGAACTTTCGGTGCCCGTTCCCGTTTTCGGCGGCGTCAAACCCGGATCGCCGGTTTGATCACCGTGAAGGAATCACCGGGCACGCGCCGCTACCGCACGGCCAGGACCGCGCGTACGGTCTTGCCGCCGAAGCCCGTACTGACGATCTCCAGGCTGTGGGCGAGCTGCTGGACCATGGCCAGGCCCCGGCCGTTTTCCGATTCCGTGTCCAGCGCGCCGATCCGCGGTCGTCCGGGACTGTCGTCGTGCACCTCGACGGTCACCCGCCCGTGCCCCAGTTGAAGCCGCAGCCGGCAGCCGCTGCGGCCGTGCCGCACGGCGTTGGCGACGAGCTCCGAGGCGATCAGTGTGGCGTCGTCCACCTGGTCCGCGGTCGGCGACGCGAGCCGTGGCCGTGGCCGGGTCAGAAACGCCGTCGTCAGCTTGCGGGCCCTGCCCGCCGAGACGGCCGTACGCGGCAGTGTGTACTCCACGCGGGCGGTCGGCCGGACGGTGCGCTGGTGCGCACGCATGACTGACACCTCTCTTCCCCCTCCAGGACAACCAGCACCCGGCCGACGGCTCCGTCCCCGTCGACCGGGACCCCGCGCGAAACGGTGCGCGGCCGGTCCTGCCCTCGGGTGATGCCCCACCCGGACGGCCCGCAACCAACGACCTGCGTCACAAAGCCGCCACGGGAGGTTCCGAGGGCGCTCAACGGCCGTTTCAGCGACCGGAGTCCAGCAGGTGGAAGTCGTCGTAGTCGAAGCCGGGCGCCACCACGCAGCTGACCAGAACCTCCTCGTCGCCGGCCGGCCGGGCGGACTGCCAGACGCCGCCGGGGACGAGGGCCTGAGGGCGCTCCCCCGCCTCGACACGCGGACCGAGCCGGACGACCTGCGGGGTGGACTGGGGGCTGGTCCCGTCGCCGCCGAGCAGCACGTCGAGGGGGCCGCCCCGGTGCCACAGCCAGAGTTCGTCCGAACGGACGGTGTGCCAGGCGGAGGTGTCACCGGGCGTGAGAAGGAAGTAGATGGCGGAGGCGGCGGCGCGCGGTCCGGGGTAGCCGTCGGGCAGGAAGGCCTGCGGCGCCGTCCAGGTCTCGACGAACCAGCCACCCTCCGGGTGGGGGCGCATGCCCAGGGCGGCGGCCAGGTCCGGGATTCCGGTCTCAGGAGAGGTCACCCCCTGCCTCTATCACGTGTCCGAAAGGGGGTTCAACCAACTCCCGGTGGACACGCGTGGATGTCTGGCAGGGTGTGGTCCATGGCGACCCTTCACAGAAAGCTGCTCGGTCTGCTTCCCCGCGTAGGGGTGCAGGTGCTGGATCTCGGATCGGGATCCGCGGTGGTCTACCGGCGCGGAGTGCGCAGACGCGTCGCCCTGGGCAAGGGCGCCGATCTGGTGCTGCGGGGGCGGACGGCGGCCTGGAAGCAGGTGCCGCTCGGTGGCACCGGCGCCCGTCTCCTGCTCGACGAGAAGGAGACGGCGGCCGACGAACGCAAGTTCCAGCTCTCGGCCGCGTCCTATCTCTGCGGGCAGCACGTCACGGCGCTGCTGGACAGGTACGAGGTGAACTGCGTCTTCGACGTGGGCGCCAACTCCGGCCAGTACGGACGCCAGTTGCGCCGCCTCGGCTACGCCGGCCGCATCGTCTCGTTCGAGCCGACGGCGGAGGCTTTCGGAAAGCTCCGGCAGGCGGCCGAGGGGGACCCCGACTGGCAGGTGCACCAGATCGGCCTCGGCCGCGAGGACACCACCCAGTCCATCCATGTGGGTTGGAACACCATGAACTCCCTTCTTCCACCCAGCGATTACGGCAAGGACCGCTACAAGCGCTTCGCCAAGACCCGTACCGAGGACATCGAAGTCCGGCGTCTCGACGGGATGATGGACACGGCCCTCGCCGGGATCGAGGACCCCCGCCCCTATCTGAAGATGGACACCCAGGGCTACGACCTGGAGGTGTTCGCGGGCGCCGGGGAACGTGCGGAGGACTTCGTCGGAATGCAGTCGGAGGTCGCGACCCTGCGGCTGTACGAGGGCAGTCCCCGCATGGGCGAGGCCATCGCCGTGTACGAGGAGCGCGGCTTCGAGATCACCGGCATGTACCCGGTGTCACGGGAGGAGGCGACCGGCCGGGTGGTGGAGTTCGACTGCGTGATGGTCCGCGCGACGGCGGTCCCGGCGGGCAAGTAGGCGACCCGGGGCCTGTCCCGCGTCTCCGGCCCGGTCCGCCGAACACGCTTGGTCCGCCGGAGGCGCTAAGCCGGATAGGCGTGCGTCTGGGCCGCCTTCACCGTGGCCCAGACGGCGGAGCCGGCATGCAGGCCGAGTTCCGCCGCGGCGACCGTCGTCAGGTCGGCGGCGAGCGGGAGTTCGCCGGACAGGGCCACACGGATCTGGTCGCCGTGCGTCTCCAGTCCCGCGACGCGGCACTGCCACAGGTTGCGGGCGCTGGAGCTGGTGGGGCGGTCGCGGTGGAGGGTCACGGCGCCCGGCGGGAACGCCACGAACACAGGCCCGTCGAGCCGCTCGGTCGTGGTGATCGCCGGGCCCGCCTCCAGCCGTACGGTGTGTCCCTCGGCCTCGCCCCGGTAGAGGTTGAGCCCGACCAGCCGGGCGATGTAGTCGGTGCGCGGCCTGCGGGCGATGTCCGACGGCCCGCCCTCCTGGACCACCCGGCCGTCCTCGACGACCACGAGCCGGTCGGCCAGCACCATCGCGTCCAGCGGATCGTGCGTCACGAGGACGGCGACGGCCTCGAAGTCGGCCAGATGGTGGCGGAGTTGAGCCCGCACATCGAGTCGCGTACGGGCGTCGAGCGCGGCGAGCGGTTCGTCGAGCAGCAGCAGCCGGGGGCGGGTGGCGAGGGCGCGGGCTACGGCGACGCGCTGGGCCTGTCCGCCGGAGAGCAGGCGCGGCTTGGTTCCGGCGAAGCCGGCGAGGCCCATGCGCTCCAGCCACGCGGCGGCCTGGGTCCGGGCCTCCGCCTTGGGCACGCCCTGGCAGCGCGGTCCGAAGGCGACGTTGTCGAGCGCGGACAGATGCGGGAAGAGCAGGTAGTCCTGGAAGACCACGCCGACCGGGCGGGACTCCGGCGGCGTACGGTCCAGACGGGCGCCGTCCAGCCACAGCCGGCCGCCCTCGGACAGCGGGGTGAGCCCGGCCAGCGCGCGCAGCGCGGTCGTCTTGCCCGCGCCGTTCGGACCGAGCAGCGCGACGACGTCACCGGGGGCGGCGGACAGTTCGATGTCGAGGTGGAACGAGCCGCGCCGGACGACGAGACGGGCGTCGAGGCCCTTGCCGGACCGCGCGGCCGCCGCTTTCGGGTTCGCCTCGGTCATGACGCGATCACCTCACCCTCGTACGGTCGCGGGGCGCCGGGTGTCGTTCTCGTACCCGTGTACGTCATCGGGTTCGTCCTCGTGTCCGTCATGAGGCAGCCGTCATCCAGCGGTCGCGCAGTCCGGCGAGAACCGCGATCGACACCAGGAGCAGGACCAGACTCAGGGCGATCGCGGCGTCGGGGTCGCTCTGCAGGGCCAGATAGACGGCCAGCGGCATGGTCTGGGTACGGCCCGGGAAATTGCCCGCGAAGGTGATCGTCGCGCCGAACTCGCCGAGGGCGCGGGCCCAGGCCAGCACCGAGCCGGCGGCGATGCCCGGCGCGATGAGGGGCAGGGTGACCCGGCGGAACGCGGTGAAGCGGGAGGCGCCCAGGGTCATGGCGGCCTCCTCGTACCGAGGGTCGGCCGCCCGCAGGGTGCCTTCCACGCTGATCACCAGGAAGGGCATCGCCACGAAGGCCTCGGCCACGACCACCCCGGCCGTCGTGAACGGCAGCGTGATCCCGAACCAGGAGTCGAGCAGTTTCCCGACGACGCCGTTGCGGCCGAGGGCCAGCAGCAGCGCGACACCGCCGACCACCGGAGGCAGCACGAGGGGCAGGGTGACCAGGGCCCGGACGAGTCCGCGGCCGGGGAACTCCGTGCGCGCCAGCAGCCAGGCGAGCGGCACCCCGAGCACCAGGCTCACCGCGGTGGCCGCCGTGGCCGAGAACAGGGACAGCTGGAGGGCCTGCCACACCTCGGGCTTGGACAGCTGTTCCGGCATGCTGCGCCAGGGCGCCCGTACGAGAAGCGCGACCAGCGGGAGGAGCAGGAACGCGAGCCCGACGAGGGCGGGCAGCAGCAGGGGAAGCGGCGCCCCGCCCCGCATCCGGCCCGGTGTCCGGCCGCGCCCGCGCCGCGGCCCACCGGCGAGGGTGTCGGCCGGGGCGCCGGACGGGTCGGACGGGGTCACGGGATCACTCACGGCTTCAGGAGACGGGGTGCGGCGCGTCCGTTTCAAGGGGCGCGCCGCACGGGAGAGGTGCCGTGCGGCGGGCGCCGGGACACGGTCGGCCGGGGACGGCCGGGGAGTCAGGACGTGGGCTGGAGGAAGCCGGCCGCCGTCAGCACCTTCTGGCCCTCCGCGGACCGCACCAGGTCGATGAACGCCTTGCCGGCCGCCGCGTTGTGCGCGTCCTTGAGCAGGGTGATCGGGTAGTCGTTGACGGCCTCGGCGGACTCGGGGAACTCCACGCCCTCCACCTTGTCACCCGCGGCCTTCACGTCGGTCTTGTACACGACCGCCGCGTCGGCCTCCTTCAGCTCCACCTTGGTCAGCGCGCTCTTGACGTCCTGCTCGTAGGAGACGGGGGTGAGCTTCAGGCCGCTCGCCTCCAGCGCCTTCTGCGCGGCGGCGCCGCACGGCACGGTCTTGTCGCACAGGACGACCTTGAGGCCGGACTTGGTGAGGTCCTTCAGGGAGGAGATCTTGTCCGGGTTGCCGGGGAGGGTGGCGATCTCCAGCTGGTTGCGCACGAAGGTGGCGGGGGTGGTCGCCGTGTCGCCCTTGTCGGTCACGATGGCCATCGTCTTCGGGCTGGCCGCGGCGAAGACGTCCGCCGGGGCGCCGCCCGTGATGCTCGCGGCGAGGCTGTCGCTGCCGCCGAAGCTGAAGGTGACCTCGGTGCCCGGGTGGGCCTTCTCGAACTGCTCGCCGAGGGCCGTGAAGCTCTCCTTCAGGGAGGCCGCGGCGAACACGGTCACCGTGCCGGAGAGCTTCGGCGAGGAGGACGACGAGGCCGAGCCCTTCGCCTTGTCCGGCGAGTCGGACGTGTCGGAGGAGGAGCAGGCGCTCAGGGCCAGCAGCGCGGCGGCGCCGACGCCGGCCACCCGCAGGGTCCGGGCGGTGCGGCGGGTCCGGCGCGTGGATCGGGTCGTCACGGATCTACTCCCTCGAAGACTCTGAGGCTCGCTGAAGCCTCCGTCGTGATCCCAGGTCCTGAGCTCACGTTCTGCCATGGCCTGATCATACTTCCGCATATGCGAGGCGTAAGTCTCCTGTCGCATCGCATGAGCTGTGCCCAATGGCTTCGGATGTACGCATGTGCGTTTGCTGCGGGCCGCCCGCGGGGTAGCGTCCACCGGGAGGTGCTGTCCAGTGAGTCAGTCCCTGACACAGCCGACGCCGCCGGCTCCCCCGCTCGCGGAACTCGCTCTGACCGGTGACCTCGCCCGGCCCGCGCTGCTGACCGTCCCCGACCTGTTGGCCTGGCCCCAGCACCGGGTGCGGGTCGCCTTCGAGTGCGCCACCAGCGGGGTGCGGCACCACGGATTCGAGGGCCCGCTGCTGCACGACGTGCTGCGGGACGCCGGTCCCCGCTTCGATCCGTCCCGCCGCAAGGACCGGCTGCGCTTCCTCATCGCGGTGGCGGGCGCGGACGGCCACCACGCACTGCTCACCTGGGCCGAGATCGACCCCGACTTCGCGGACGCTCCGGTGCTGCTCGCGGTCGGCATCGACGGCACCCCGCTGGACCGGGCGGGACCGCAGCTGGTCCTGCCGCAGGATCGGTGCGGGGCCCGGCACATCAGCGGTATCAACGGCATCCGGGTGGACGGCCGTTATCCGTCCTGGCCGGCCGGTGTCCCCGGCTGATCCTGGTGCCCCCGGCTGACGACCGGCGACCGGCGACCGGCAACCGGCAACCGGCGGTCGACGATCGGCGGCTGACGGTCGGTCAGGCGCGGTCGATGTGCACGTTGGTCGACTTGACCCTGGCCGTGGCCTCCACGCCGACCTCCAGGCCCAGTTCCTCGACGGCCTCCCGGGTCAGCAGGGAGACCAGCCGGTGGGGTCCCGCCTGGATCTCCACCTGGGCCGCGACATCGCCGAGCTTGACGGCGGTGACGATGCCGGGGAAGGCGTTGCGGACGGACGTGTAGGACGTGACGCCCTCCTCGCCACCGGCTCCGGCCAGTTCCACCGAGAACGCGGCGAGGTCACGGCCCTCGATGAGGCGCCGTCCGCCCTCGTCCCGGTGGGTGGCCACCCGCCCGGCGTCCGCCCAGCGACGGGCGGTGTCGGGGCTCACGCCGAGGAGCCGGGCGGCCTGGCCGATGGTGTAGGACTGCATACGCGCGACGATAGGCAGCCGGTCCTCGCACCTGCAAGCCGGACGCCCGGAGGGCGCCGGCCGTCCCGGGCAGGGCGAAGGGCCCCGCCCGGACCGTCGCCCTCGTCAGTCGAGCGTCGGCTGTCCCGTGTGCCGGACCAGGATGTGCCTCGCCCAGAACTTCCCGAAGGCCTTCTTGAGTATCGGCTCGGCCGTCGCCCGGTCGTCGACGCCGAAGACCACGTGGCCACTGCCGTCGAGGCCCACCGTGTACAGCGCGAACCGGCCGTCCCAGCGGTCCATGTCGTCGCCGACCCGGTCGACCATGGCGATGAGCTGCCGCCGGGTGACGTCCGAGTCGTGGATCCGCACCTCCACCCCCTTCTCCGCGTGACCGCAGATGTCCGCGTCGAACGCCTTGGACGGGACGCGGTACACGGTCACGGTGTTCCTGCGCTCGTCGACCGACACGCTGGTGAAGACGCTCCTGTAGCGGGACGCGCCCTGCTTGTCGATGTAGATCGTCACCCTGAGCAGGGAGGATTCCCTGCCGGGCAGACTGTGCGTCGCCCGGGTGCCGACGCACACGGTCGTGCGCTCCGCGACGGGCGTCTCCTTGCCTCCCGCGCCGCCGCTCGACCCCTGAACCGCCACGAGCGCCACGGCACTTGCCGCCACGACGCCGCCGGTCGCCCTGATCCTGCTCCGCCTGTTCATGTGATCCTCCCCGTCCGCCGTCCGGTGGTACGGGGACGCAATGGACGCCGCATACGTTCGGCGGGAACCGCACGGCCGATCCGCCCCTCCTACCAGTCGTACGCCCCGGACGGCTCGGAGAGGAGCCTCTGTTGGCCCGTCAGCTGTCCCGCCGCAGGTTCATCGTCCACACCCTGGCCGCGTCCACCCTGACCGTCGCCGCGCCGCTCGGCTGCGACACCTCCCCGGCGGAGGGCGCCGAGCCCACCGCGGGACCTTCCGACGTGCTGGTGACCGGCACCGACGACGAGATGCTGGTCCTGGAGGTCACCGCGGCCAACAAGGTCGTCGTCCGGCTGCCACGGGTCGAGGTCGGCCAGGGCATCACCACCGCGGTCGCCATGATGATCGCCGAGGAACTGGACGCCCGGCTCGCCGACGTCGAGATCCCGCTCGCCGAGGCCCGGAGCAGCGGCAACCAGTTCACCGGCGGCTCGAACTCCGTCGGTTCGCTGTACGGGCCCGCCCGCGCGCTGGCCGCCACCGCGCGCGCCAAGCTGGTGACCGCCGCGTCCCGGCGCTGGCACGTGCCCCCGAAGGCGCTGCGCACGCGGGACACCATGGTCGTGGCGCCCGACGGCCGCACGGCCACCTTCGGATCGCTGACCGCGGCCGCCGCCCGGATCCACCGGCCCGCCGTGTCCACCGACCCCAAGCCGGCCTCCCGGCACCGGGTGATCGGGCGGCCGACGTCCCGGATCGACGCGCGGGACATCGTGACCGGCAGGGCGAAGTACACCGGCGACCTGACGGTGGCCGGGGCGAAGCCGACCGTGGTGGCCCGGCCGCCGACGCTCGGCGGGAAGGTCCGTTCGCTCGACGACCGGGCGGCCCGCGCGCTGCCCGGCGTCCACGCGGTCGTCAGGATCGAGGGCGGTGTCGCCGTCGTGGCGGACACCTTCCACCACGCCTTCGAGGCCCGGGACGCCCTGCGGATCACCTGGTCGCCGGGCCCGCTCGCCGCACTGTCCGACGCGGCCGTACGGGCCCGGCTGCGGGCTGCCGTCCCGCCGCTCGGCACCCCGCTGCTCGGCACCCGGCAGGTGGGCGGCGAGTTCGAGTTCGCCTTCGTCGGGCACGCCCCGATGGAGGTGCTGACCGCGGTCGCGGACGTACGGGAGCACAGCGCCGAGATCTGGTTCTCCTCCCAGACGCCGATGGACGCGCGTGACACGATCGCCTCGGTGACCGGGCTGCCCGCGTCGAAGGTCCGGGTCCATGTCCTGCGCGGCGGAGGGTCGTTCGGGCGGCGGCTCACCTACGACGCGGCCGTCGAGGCCGCCCTCGTGTCCAAGGCGGCCCGCCGTCCGGTGAAGCTGATGTGGAGCCGCGCAGACGACATGCGGCACGGCCGGATGCGCCCGGCCAGTCACCACCGCATCCGGGCCAGCCACGCGGGCGGCCGGGTGGTGGAGTTCACGCACATGACGGCGTCGGTGAGCGAGTCGTACGAGAAGCCGGGCGCCACCGCGCAGGGCGGTGTCACCACCACGGGCGCGCGGGCCGGCGGTCCGCTGCCCAGCGACAGCGGTCTCTACAACTTCGGCCGTGTCTCCGGGGATTCGGGATCGGTGGGGCTGGCCATGCCGCTGGGCGCCTGGCGGTCGGTGGACTCCGGGACCATGCGGACCGCGGAGGAGATCGTCGTCGACGACATCGCGCGGAGCCTCGGACAGGACCCGGTCGCCTTCCGGCGTACGACGCTGCGCGGCAAGGCGGTCAGGGCCGTGCTCGACCGGGCGGCGGAAGCCGGACACTGGGGCCGGAGCATGCCGGCCGGACAGGCTCAGGGCATGGCCGTGCACGAGGAGTACGGCTCCTGCGTGGCCTGTCTCGTCGAGATCGACGCCCGCGACCCGAAGAACCCGCGGGTCACCAAGGTCGTGATGGCCGCCGACGTCGGAACGGCCGTCAACCCGCGCGGACTGGAGGCCCAGCTCATGGGCACCGCGGTCGACGGCATCTCCACCGTGCTCACGGCCGGCCTGCACCTCGACGCGGGCGCCGTCCGCGAGGGCAGCTTCGCCGACTTCCGCTGGGCCCGTCAGCGGAACGCCCCGCTGCGTTTCGAGGCGCACATCATGCCCTCCGGAGGGGAGCCCGGAGGGGCCGGCGAACTCGGTGTCCCCGCGGCGGCCGGAGCGGTGGCCAACGCCTACGCCCGTGCGACGGGGACCCGTCCCCGCCGTTTCCCGATCGATTTCTGAGACCTCGTTCCGGGGCCTCTTCCCGACCTGCTTCCGAGACCCGTTAGAGGTGCGAGTACCGATGCCGCTCCGGAGAGAGTGCTGATGCCGTCCTACTCCTTCGTCCTCAACGGGAGACAGGTCACCGTCGAGGCACCGGCGGACATGCCGCTGCTGTGGGTGCTGCGCGACCTGCTGGATGTGACCGGGCCCAAGTACGGCTGCGGTGTCGGGGTCTGCCGGGCCTGCACCAGTCATCTCGACGGTGCGGAGATCCAGCCCTGTGTCGTCCCGGTCGCGGACTGCGCGGACCGCGAGGTCACCACCATCGAGGGCCTCGCCGACGGCGACCGCCTGCACCCCGTGCAGCAGGCCTGGCTCGACTGCGACGTCTCCCAGTGCGGTTTCTGCCAGCCCGGCCAGATCATGGCCGCCGCGGCCCTGCTCGAGAAGACGGCGCACCCCACGGACGCCGAGATCGACCGTATCGAGAACGTGTGCCGCTGCGGCACCTACTCCCGCATCCGTGAGGCGATCAAGAAGGCTTCCGTGCACGGCGGCCGAGGTCCTTCCGCGCAGGCCGGGGAAGGCTAGGGCCGGGGAACACGTCCGGTCCGGAGCGAGGGCGGGATCGCGACCGTGCGGGGACGGCCGTGATCCCACCGGGAGTGACCGCGCGGGGGCAGCCTGATCCCGCGGGCGGCCACCGTGCCGGGAGTCAGCGGCCGCGGCCCCCGGTTGCCGCGTAGGCGTGGAGGAAGAGCGCCTCGACATGGGCCATGTGCTCGATCTCGGCCGGGTCGACGCTCTCGTTGGGTGCGTGGATGAGGCACTTGGGTTCCTCCACGCCCATGAGGATGATCTCGGCGCGGGGGTAGGTCTCGGCGAGGACGTTGCACAGCGGGATGGAGCCGCCCTGGCCGAGGAAGGCCATGGGCCTGCCGTAGACCTCGTTCATGGCGCGGCCGAGCGCCGCGTAGGCGGGGCCGTCGGTGGCCGCCTTGAAGGGGGCGCCGGCGCTCTCGTCCTCGATCCCGACCCGGACTCCCCAGGGCGCGGCCTCGGTGAGGTGCCGGGTGAGGGCCGCGCGGGCCGCCGCCGGGTCCGTGCCGGGCGGGATCCGCAGGCTCACCCGGGCGCGTGCGGTGGGCGGTACGGCGGCGGCGGAGCCGACCACCGGAGGGCAGTCGATGCCGAGGACGGTGACGGCGGGGCGGGCCCACAGCCGGTCGGCGACCGTGCCGGTCCCGGTGAGACGGACGCCGTCCAGGACGCCGGCGTCGGCGCGGAACCGCTCCTCGTCGTAGCCGGCACCCTCCCACTCGCCCTCGCAGTCGAGTCCGTCCACGCGAGTGGCGCCGGTGGCCGGGTCGCGCAGGGTGGAGAGCATCTGGATCAGAGCGGCGAGTGCGTCCGGGGCGGGCCCGCCGAACATGCCCGAGTGCACCTCCCCGGCGAGCGTGCCGACGGTGACGACGATGTTGGCGAGGCCGCGCAGGGTGACGGTGGCGGTGCCCGTGCCGACCTCCGCGTTGCCGGTGTCGCACACCAGCAGCGCGTCGGCGAGGAACTGCTCCGGGTGCTGGGCCACGTAGCTCTCCAGCCCGCCCGTGCCCTGCTCCTCCGATCCCTCGGCGACGAACTTCAGGCCGACCGGGACGTCGTCGCCGAGTGCGCGCAGGGCGGTCAGGTGCATCACGATGTTGCCCTTGCAGTCCGCGGTGCCGCGCCCGTACCAGCGGCCGTCGCGTTCGGTGAGGGCGAAGGGCGGTGTGGTCCAGGCGTCGTCGTCCAGCGGTGGCTGCACGTCGTAGTGGCAGTACAGCAGGACGGTGGGGGCGCCGGGGGGCGGCGGGCGGTGGCCGATGACCGCGTGGCTCCCGTCGGGCGTCTCGGCGAGATGGACGTCGCGGAGCCCCGCCTCGGTGAAGGCGTCCGCCACCCACCGCGCGGCCCGGTGGCATTCCTCGGGCGGGTACTGGCGCGGGTCGGCGACGGACGGGATCGCGACCAGCTCGGCCAGGTCCGCCCTGGCCCGCTCCATCAACCCGGTGATCTTCTCGGCGAGTTCGGACACGGTCACCGCCTCACCGTGTCGTCGGTCTTCAGGTCGTCGAGCTTGTCCTGGATCTTGTCCAGCTTCTCGGGGCAGTAGATCTCGATGATCGTGGCCTCCGCCCGGAGGGCCCTGCCGTCTCCGATGACGGGCCGCTGCCCGACGAACGCGGCTCCGTTGGACACGTTGATCTTCCACAGCGCCGACTTGAGGTCACTGGCCGGATCGTCGCAGACCAGACCGCCGTCGGTGCCCAGGACGCTGGCGATCAGCTCGGTGTCGGGCCGGGGAAGGCCGGCTGCCACGGCCGCGTCGGCGAGCTCGTTGGCCTTGGTCGTGGCCTTGTTGTTCGTCGTGATGGCCGAGTAGCGCACGAGCCCGGCCACGACGAGACCGAGCAGCACGACGATCGCGCCGTAGTAGATCCATTTGTGCTCGGATGCGAACCGGGTGGGACTCATGCCCCCGCCTCCTCCTCGCGAGCGGTGTCCAACTGCCAGCCGGGCTTGCGGAACTTCAGGAACGCCCAGGGGATCAGCAGACCGAGGACGCCGAGACCGGAGCCGATGATGACGACGTACAGCAGGACGCTGTTGCTGCCGAACTGCGAGGGGGGCACGAAACCGATGACCATGGCCGAGGCCGAGGCCAGGAAACCGACGACGCACACCAGTCTGAGCGCCGGGACGCGGTAGCCGCGCGGGTGGTCGGCCTGGTTCTTCCGCAGCCGGATCGCCGCGACGAACATCAGCAGATAGACGATGAGGTACACCTGCGTGGTGATCGTCGAGAAGATCCAGTACACGTTGGAGACGTTCGGGATGAACGCGTAGCCCAGCGCGATCACCGTGGTCACGACGCCCTGGGTCACCAGGATGTTCTGCTGGATGCCGAACCGGTTCAACTGCTGGAGGTACGGCGGCAGATAGCCCTCGCTGCGGGAGATCTCCAGAAGGCCCTTGGAGGGTCCGGCGAGCCAGGTCAGCATGCCGGCCAGCGACGCGGAGATCAGCATCACCGCCGCGATCGGGGTCATCCAGCCGATGTCGAAGTACGAGAAGAACGCGTCGAACGCCTGCATGACACCGGCGGTGAGGCTGGTCTGGTCGGCGGGCACCACCCAGCTGATGGCCAGCGCGGGCAGGATGAAGATCAGCAGCACCAGGCCCATCGCCAGGAACATCGACTTCGGGTATTCCTTCGCCGGGTTCTTCAGCGACGACACATGGACGGCGTTCATCTCCATGCCGGAGTACGAGAGGAAGTTGTTGACGATCAGCACGAGACTGGCGAGGCCCGTCCAGGCCGGCAGCAGATGGCTGGCCGTCATGGGGGCGGCCGAGGGGTTGCCCTGGGCCAGGAAGACCATGCCGAGCACGACGAGGATCGTGCCGGGTACCAGGGTGCCGATGACCAGGCCCCAACTGGACAGTCCGGCCAGGGCCTTGGTGCCGCGCGAGGAGACCCAGACGCCGGTCCAGTACAGGACCACGATGACGATCGCCGTGTAGAGGCCGCTGGAGGCCAGGGCCGGGTCGATGATGTACGCGATGGTGCTCGCCACGAAGGCCAGCAGGCTCGGGTAGTAGAAGATCGTCATTGCGAACTGGCACCACACGGCGAGGAATCCGAGCGGCTTGGACAGTCCCTCGCTCACCCAGCGGTAGACACCGCCGTTCCAGCCCGAGGCCAGTTCCGCCGAGACCAGGGCGGTCGGCAGCAGGAACACGATCGCCGGGACCAGGTAGAGGAACACGCAGGCCAGGCCGTACACCGCCATCGTCGGGGCGGCCCGCAGACTCGCGACCGAGGCGGTCGTCATGAGCGCCAGCGTCAGCCAGGTGAGTCTCGGCGCCGCCGGAGCCGTGGCCCGGGCGGCCCGCGCCGTCTCCCGTGGTGCGTCCGCGGGCATGTCCATCGAGCTCATCGGACGCCTCCTTGTTCCCGTGTCGAAGCGATGGGGCCAGCCTCCGTGCGGGTGACCGGCACTGCGCGGCGGGTGACCCGTACGGGTGAGCGGCGCCGCGCGGCGGTGGCCCGTACGGGTGAGCGGCGGTGCCGACCGGGGGCCGGCGTCGTACGACCGCCCGGGCGGGTGCTGGTCCCGCACCGGTTTTGGCACCGTCCCGCCCGTCCGGGGCAACGGGTGTTCCTCCGGCGACGGCGCTCTCCTGCCCCGGTCGGGGCGGGGCCCGGTTCCCGCCGGGCAAGGCTTCCTCACTCGTTCGGGCCGCTCGGCTCGACGGGTGTCATGGGTGCTCCGCACGCTGGTGGCGGGGTCCGCGCGCGCATCCCGGCGGCCTGCGGCCCGTGGTGGCTCAAGCTGCTCGGCATCGTCCTGTTCACGCTGGGCTTCGCGCCGCTGATGCAGGCCACGTGGTACGAGATCGGCGCCACCGCCGTCCTCGGCACCGTCGCCGCCGTGCTGGCCGTCACGGCGGACCGGATCCCCCGGTACGCCACCGTGCTCCCGCTGGTCGTCTCGACCGCCGTCTCCGTGATCACGATCGAGGTGTTCGCCCGCGACACCTCGCACGGCGGCCCCGTGCTGCTGATGCTGCCCGCGCTCTTCTTCTTCGTCCCCGGCGACTATCTGAGCGCCGCCGCGGCCGAACTCGCCGCCGGCTACATCACCACCGGCGCGATCCGGCTCGTCTACTCCGCCTTCCTCCTCGTACAGCTCTACGTCGGTGTCCTGCTGGGCCTGTTCCTCACCGGCACCTCCACCCGCGCCCTCTTCGACATCGCGGCCGCGTCCGATCTGCCGCGCTGGGCCCTCTTCCTGAGCTGGATCGTCTTCACGACCGGCACGCTGCTGGCCTTCGCCATCCCCTTCCGGCTGCTGCCGCCCCTGCTCCTGCTGGTGTACGTCACCGTGGCCGTGCAGTCCCTGGCCACCAAGGCGATCGGCGAGACGGCCGGAACGTTCGTCGCGGCGGCCGTCCTGGCCGCCGCCGCGACCCGGCTCGCCCTGCGCCCGGACCGGCCGCCCCGGCTCGTGCTGCTCCTGCCCGGCTTCTTCACCCTCACCGTCGGCTCCCTCGGCATGCGGGGGCTGACCACCCTGGCGGGCGGCTACGTCATCGAGGGTTTCCGTGACCTGCTGAAACTCGTCACGATCGTCACCGCCATCGCGGTCGGCCTGGTCCTCGGAGCGGTCCTCGCCCAGCCGGCGGTCACCAGCCCGTCAGCAGAAGGTGGTTGAGGAGCAGGGCCGACGTGGCCTGGGCGACGAGCCAGGCACGGGGGCGGGGGAGGAACGCGCCCGCCGCCAGCATCCACAGCGCGAACGGCAGCCAGATGCGTTCGGTCTCCGCCTTGCTCATCCCGGAGAGGTCGGCGACGAGCAGGGCCAGCAGCGCCCCGATGACGAGGACGGCGAGCCGCGGGGCGGTGCCCGGGGCGGGGCGAAGGGCGGGGCGAACGCCCGTGTCGGCCACGCCGGACACCGGTTCCTCGCCCCGCGCGGTGCCGGGGAGGTGTTCCCGCTCGGTCCCGGGAAGGTGTTCCCGCGCGGTGCGGCCCCGGGGGACGAGGCCCGCCCCGATGCGCAGGGCCGCCGCTCCGGCCCTGCGCAGTCCCGCCGCGGTCGCCGGTCCCGTGATGAGCACCGTGCAGGCGAGATTCGCCCAGACCCAGTAGCCGTACGGCCGTACGCCGCCCGCCCCTTCGTAGTAGCGGGTGACCAACAGGCGGTAGGCCTCCCACCAGTTGAAGCCGAGCAGTGTGAACACCAGCGGTACGACGGTGAGTCCGGCCAGGACGTACGGCAGCGGGCGGAGCCGGGACCGGCGCCCGAGCAGCAGAACGGCGCCGGCGATCACGGCGATCAGGGTCAGGCCGTACGAGAGATACGCGGTGAGGCCGAGGAGGAGACCGGAGGCGAGGCCGGTCGTCCGCGGCCGGTGCCCCGTGACCGCGAGGGCCAGCAGGGCGAGGGCCCAGGCCGCGACGGCCGCGAAGTACCCGTCCGCCGATGTGCCCATCCACACGGCCGCCGGGGCGAGGGCGAGGAAGGGCGCGGCGCGTCGCGCGAGCGCCTCCCCGGCCAGGGCGCGCACGGTGACGAGCACCGCGACCCCGGCCGTCGCGCCGACGGTGATGCACCAGACGCCCGCCCAGGCCCCGCCGCCCAGCCCGACGCGGTCGAGGAGGACGAAGGTGAGGGTGGCGGCCGGCGGATGCCCGGCGATGTGCGCGGGCCAGTGGTCGGGGGAGTGCAACAGGATGTGGTGGGTGAAGTCCCGCAGGGCGGCCGGGATGTCGTGGAAGCGGTTCACCGGGGAGATGACCTGGAGGTACTCGTACCGCGTGGTGAGGCGCCGGGCCACGCCCCGCTCCCAGCCGTCGATCAGCGCGAGGGAGAACGTCCACACCGTCGTCGTGGCCCACACGGCCGCGAGCAGCTTCCGCCAGGCCAGCCGGGCGGCGAGGAGAGGACCGTACGCCACGACCGCGACGGCCACGGCGACCGAGGCCGCGGTGCCGGGTCCGGCATGCGGTCCCCAGTGCCCGTACAACGGCGCGGCGCTGACGAACAGTGTGCCGTCGCGGTGCTCGATGACGTAGCCGACGACGGCCGCCGTCAGCACGAGCAGGGCCGCGGCCAGAGCGGCGGCCAGGTCGCTCTGGACGGCCCGGGGCCGGTCGCTCAGCAGGGCCCGGGAGAGCCTGGGGTCCCGGGCTCTGTCCCGGGCCCGGGACAGAGCCGGTGACAGGCGCCGGGGAACGGCCCGGGAAGGGGCCGTGGGAAGAACTCCGGAAGGGTCTTCGGGGCGGGCGCGGGACAGATCGCGCGGGAGGTCGCGGGGGAGGTCGCGGTTCACCCTCGCACGCTAGGCCGGGAGGCCCCGGTGACAGGGGCCACTGAGGTGGACGTCAGAGTTTCGTCATGGTTTGAGAACCCGTTCGGGGGGTGCCCCAGGCCTACGGTCGGGGCATGCCACGGTCTCCCTCGTCCCCCGCGTTCTGGCGCAGCCCGCTGCGCGGCCCCTGGTTCACCTCCGTGCTGGGTGTGGTGCTGCTCGTCGGGATCACGGTGCTGTTCGTGACCGGACTCCTGTCGTACGCGGCCTACAACCCGAACCTCTCGCCGGTGAACGACAAGACCCCCGACAAGGGGATCCTCGGGTTCTACCTCTTCTCCTGGCCGACCGGCCCGGTCTGGCTGTACCGCCTCACCCAGGGCGTCCACGTCACGCTCGGCATCGCGCTGATCCCCGTCCTGCTGGCGAAGCTGTGGTCGGTCGTGCCGAAACTGTTCGCGCTGCCCCCGGCCCGCTCGCTCGCGCACGCCCTGGAACGGCTCTCGCTGCTCCTCCTGGTCGGCGGCGCGCTCTTCGAGTTCACCACCGGCGTGCTCAACATCCAGCTCGACTACGTCTTCCCCGGCTCCTTCTACACCCTGCACTTCTACGGGGCCTGGGTGTTCATCGCGGCCTTCGTCGCGCACGCGGTCCTGCGGGTGCCTGCGGCTCTGCGCAATCTGCGCCGCATGCGCACTCCCGGCCCGCTGCCCGAGCCGCCGGGCTCGGTGCCCGGCACGGGTGAACCGGCGCGTCCCGAGGACGAGCCGGTGTCACCGGACCCGCTGCCGCCCACGGTCTCGCGGCGCGGTGCCCTCGGATTCGTCGGAGGCGGAGCTCTGCTGCTGACCGCCACCACGGCGGGCCACGGCTTCGACGGGCCGCTGCGCGACACGGCGCTGCTGGCCCCGCACGGCGGCGCCGAACCGGGCTCGGGACCGGGCGGCTTCCAGATCAACAAGACCGCCGCGTCCCGCGGTGTCACCGCCGCCGAGACCAGTGAGGAGGCCTGGCGCCTGGTCGTCACGGGGAAGGGCCGGACGGTCCGGCTGAGCCGCGCCGACCTCCGGCGGCTCCCCCTGCACAGTGCCGCGTTGCCCATCGCCTGCGTGGAGGGCTGGTCGACGTCCGACCAGTGGTGGCGGGGTGTGCGGCTGCGGGACCTGGCGGCGCTCGTCGGCTACGAGGCGGACGCGGCCCCCGACGTGCTCGTGGAGTCGCTCCAGCGGCACGGAGCGTTCCGGGTGGCCGCCCTGCGGGACAACCAGGTGCGTGATCCGCGTTCCCTGCTCGCGCTGTTCGTCAACGGCGAGGACCTGACCCCCGATCACGGCTACCCGGCGCGGGTCATCGTTCCGGCCGCGCCCGGCGTGCTGAACACCAAGTGGGTGGCCCGGATGACGTTCGGAGACCTGTGATGCGAAGCCCTGAACCGGGAAGTCCTGAACCGGAAAGCTCTGAGCCGGGAAGTCCTGAACCCGGAAGCCCAGAACCGCGACGGCCCGCGCCGCGTCGGCGGTTCGAGGCGCTGCTCGCGGCGGTGCGTCGGCGCGCCGGCCGTGACCTGATCGGCAGCCCCTTCCAACTGCTGCTTTTCGCTTGCTCGTTCGCGCTGGCGGGCTACGCCGGGGTGCGGCTCCTCGCGGCCGACTGGTCCCGGGTGGCCCTCTGGTTCGTGGGCGCGGCGGTGCTGCACGACCTGGTGCTCGTGCCGTTGTACGCCGTCGCGGACCGGGCCGTCTCGAAGACGCTGGACGCGAGGGGCCACCGGGACCTGACGATGTACGTCCGTGTTCCGGCGGCTCTCTCCGGTCTCCTGCTGCTGGTGTGGTTCCCGCTGATCAGCGGGCAGGTCGACGACCGCTACCGGTCGGCGACCGCCCTGCCCGCCGACGGGTTCACGGCCCGCTGGCTGCTGATCACGGCGGCGCTGTTCGCCGGGTCCGCGCTGCTGCTCGCCCTGCGGTCCCTGCGGGCCTCGCGCCGCGGCCCGTTGCGCAGGGCCACGAAGGACCGTCCGCCCGCCGCCCACTGAGCGTCGGCGCGCCATCCGGCACGCGCCGCGTGCCGGAGCAGGGCCGGGGTGCCGAGCCGGGCCCACGGGAAGGCGGCCCGGTCGCCGGCCGTGCCCCGGCCGCCGGCCTCGCCCGCCTGCCCGCTCCCGGCCGCCCTGCTGTCGGTGTCATCGGGGTCGTCGGGGTCGTCGGGGTCGTCGGGGTGCGCGGCGCGGACGATGCGGACGTCGACGCGTTCGTCGATGTCCGCGCCCGCCACGGTCTCGGCGATCAGCAGGCCGCCCGGGGCGAGGAGTTCGGCCGTACGGCGCAGGAGGGCGGCCGGGTCGCCGCCGATGCCGATGTTGCCGTCGACGAGGAGGACGGTGCCCCAGCGGCCCTCCGAGGGCAACGGCTCGAAGACCGACCGGTGCAGCGCCCGGCCGCCGAGTCGTACCGTGCGGGCCACGGCGGCCTCGCTGACGTCGATGCCGAGCGAGGGCCTTCCGCGTGCCGCGAGTTCCGCGACCAGACGTCCGGGACCGCATCCCACGTCGAGTACGGCGCCCTCGCAGTACGCGAGCACCTGGAGGTCCACCGCGTCGGCGCGAGCGCACCAGCGCTCCACCTCCAGCGGAAGGAGCCAGCCGTCCGTCCGCCGCAGGAACAGCGGCCCCCGGCCGGCGCCCAGCGCCTCCGCGTAGGGATCGGCGGCCCATGAGCGCGCGGCCCGCCCGGACAGGGCCCCTGTTCCGGGTCCCCCTCCGCTTCTGTTCCCGGTTCCGTTCCCGGTCAGTGTTCCCGTCCCCGCCGCGGCCCCTGTCTCGACCCGCACGCCCGTCCGGGCTCCCGTCCCGGTACCCGGGACGGGTACGGAACTCCGTGCGGCGCCGGCACCCCGAGCGGCCGTTCTCCCCGTGCCGCTCATCGCCCGGCACCCCGCCGCCCGGAGACGGAGCCGGTGTCCCGGCCGCCGGTGCCCGTTCCGGCGGCCCGTACGGCCTTGAGCCCGGCGACGAACCCCTCGGTCCATCCGGTCGCCGGCCCCGTGGCCCGGTCCGGGGTCCGGTCCGCGGTCGGTCCGGGGGCCTGTCCGGGGACCGGGGCGGTCGCCGTCCTGAGCCTGTCCAGCTCCGCCGCGAAGACCCCCGCGGGCGCGGCCGCCGCGACCGCCGTCGCGTCCGCGGCCGTGTCGACGTCCCGCAGACGGGGCAGATCCCGCACCCGCAGCCCGGCTCCGACGAGACGTGACCGTTGCGCGGCCCCCGTCGTGCTCGTCGACATCGGTACGCCCCGCAGGAGCTCCGGGCAGGGTTCGGCGAGACCCAGCGCCCAGAAGCCGCCGTCGTCGGCCGGCCCGAAGTACGCGTCGCAGTCCGCGAAGTCCACCGTGAGGAGGGTGGGTGTCACCTGGGGCGTGTCCATGCCGATGAGCAGCGCGGGCCCGTCGCAGCCCGCGAACGCCGCGGCCAGCCGCTCGTCCAGACCGCCCGCGCACTGTCGTACGACGTCGAAGCCGGCCGGAAGCCAGGGGCCGGGCTCCCCGTCGAGCACGAGGACCCGGCGCCGCGCGGGAGTCGCCGCCACCGCTCGCAGGGTGTCCACGAGGGCCGCCTCGGCCAGCGCGGCCGCTTCCCCGGGGGTGAAGGGCGGGGTGAGCCGGGTCTTCACCCGTCCGGGACGCGGTTCCTTGGCGATGACGAGCAGGGTGACGCTCACTGGACGGTTCCTCCTCGGGACGGTGCGGGAGCGGACGCCGAAGGCGGCGCCGTGACCTGGGCTCCGGCCGGTACTCCGGGCCGCGCCGAGATCCGGGCCCCGCCGGAGGGCGGGACCAGGTCGTGCGCCCGGGCGGGCGGGGGCGGTTCGGCCAGGACGCGGCGCATGTCCCGTACCGCCTGCCAGGTGCCGCGCCAGGTGCCGGTGACCTTGGAGACGCCGGTGCGCGCCAGATACGGCACGTCGTGCTCGGCGACGCGCCAGCCGGCGTCGGCGGCGCGGACGACCATCTGGAGCGGGTAGCCGCTGCGTCGGTCGGTGAGCCCGAGGCCGAGCAGCGCCTCGCGGTGGGCCGCGCGCAGCGGCCCGAGGTCGTGCAGGCGCAGGCCGGTGCGGCGCCGGAGCATCCGGGCCAGCGCGATGTTGCCCGCACGGGCGTGCACGGGCCAGGCGCCGCGCTCCTGGGGCCGGCGCCGGCCGAGCACGAGGTCGGACTCCGCGGCCCGTACCTCGGCGACGAACGGCAGGAGCAGGGCCGGGTCGAGGGAACCGTCGCAGTCGCAGAAGCAGACGATGTCGGCGGTCGCGGCGGTCAGCCCGGCGTGGCAGGCGGCACCGAAGCCCCGGCGCTCCTCGCGCACGACGGTGGCGCCCAGCGCGCGGGCCAGCTCCGCGGAGCCGTCCGTGGAACCGTTGTCCACGACCAGCGCGCGCCAGCCGGGCGGGATCCGGGAGAGCACCCAGGGCAGGGCGCCGGCCTCGTTCAGACAGGGAAGGACCACGTCGACGTCCGGGTCCGGTACGGGAAAGGTCGTCACGGCCTTCACCTTACGAACGCGAAAGGGATATACCGGACTTCATGTCCTTACGAAACTCGGACGTCGGCGCCGACGAGCCACGCCGGACCCGGCCGGGTGCGACGCTGGAGCCATGCATCGAGCGCACGAATCCCCAGGTGCCGGACCTGCCCCGAGCGTGAACGGGGGCCCGGGGACGGCTCCGGACCCTGATCCGGGGACGGCTTCGGACCCGCACCCGGGCTCCGGCGCGCTTCCTTCTCCGGAACCCGCCCCGCGTCCCCTTCCGGCGTCCGCGCCTGACTCCCCTCCGGCCTCCGTTCCGGCCCCCGTTCCGGTCTCCGCGGCGGCCACCCGTGTGCTCGTCGTGGACGACGACCCGACCGTGGCCGAGGTCGTGTCCGGGTACCTCGAACGCGCCGGGTATCTCGTGGACCGGGCGGCGGACGGCACCGTCGCGCTCGCCCGTGCCGCCGCGCACCGGCCCGACCTGGTGGTGCTCGACCTGATGCTGCCGGGCATCGACGGCCTGGAGGTGTGCCGCCGGCTGCGCGCCCAGGGGCCTGTGCCGGTCATCATGCTCACCGCGCGCGGCGACGAGGACGACCGGATCCTCGGGCTGGAGGTCGGCGCCGACGACTACGTGACCAAGCCGTTCAGCCCGCGGGAACTGGTCCTGCGGGTCGAGTCCGTGCTCCGCAGGACCCGGCCGGCGCCCACCGCGCGCCCGCTGCACGCCGCCGGTCTCGCCGTCGATCCTTCGGCCCGCCGCGCCACCAAGAACGGCACCGAACTCGCCCTCACCCTGCGTGAGTTCGATCTCCTGGCGTTCTTCCTGAAGCACCCCGGCCGCGCGTACGCCCGCGAGGACCTGATGCGCGAGGTGTGGGGCTGGGACTTCGGTGACCTGTCGACGGTCACCGTCCACGTCCGCAGGCTGCGCGGCAAGGTCGAGGACGATCCCGCGCGGCCCCGCCTGATCCAGACGGTGTGGGGCGTGGGCTACCGCTTCGACGGCACGGAGGCGATGGCCGGGTCGACCGGGGCGACCGGGGCGGCCGGACGAGAACATCCCGCGACCGACAAGGAGACCGGCGCGTGAACGACATACTGGTCATGGCCCTGTTCGCCTTCCTGGGCGCCGCCGCGGCGGGCCTGCTCGGCGCGGGCGCGCTCCGGCTCCTGCGGCGCCGTTCGCTCACCGCGTCCCTCACGGTCGTCGCCGCCGTCGCCGTCTGCGCCATGCTCGCGGGAACGCTGGCGGTGGCGTGGGCGATGTTCCTGTCCCCGCACGACCTGAGCGTGGTCACGACGGTCATCACCATGGCGGCCGTCGTCTCGCTGGCCACCGCGTTGCTCCTGGGCCGCTGGGTCGTGGCCGGCAGCAGGGCGCTGACCCTCGCCGCCCGCTCCTTCGGCGACGGCGGCGACTTCGCGGCTCCCGAGGGACCGACGACCGCCGAACTCTCCGCGCTCAGCCGTGAGCTGGCGGACACCAGCCGCAAACTGGCCGAGTCCCGCGACCGCGAAAGGGCGCTCGAGACCTCGCGCCGCGAACTCGTCGCCTGGATCTCGCACGACCTGCGCACCCCGCTCGCCGGGCTGCGCGCGATGTCCGAGGCCCTGGAGGACGGCGTGGCGGCGGACCCGAACCGCTATCTGCGCCAGATGCGTACGGAGGTGGAACGCCTCAACGGCATGGTCGGAGACCTCTTCGAACTCTCCCGGATCCACGCGGGCGCCCTCGCCCTCTCCCCCTCCCGTGTCTCCGTGTACGACCTCGTCGGTGACGCCCTCGCCGGAGCGGACCCGCTGGCACGCGAGTACGGGGTGCGCCTGGTCGGGAACCGTATCGAGCAGGTACCGGTCGAGGTGGACGGCAAGGAGATGAGCCGGGTGCTCGGCAACCTCCTCGTCAACGCGATCCGCCGTACGCCCGCCGACGGCACGGTCGCGGTCGCCGCCGAACGCTCGGCCGCGGGCGTCGTCCTGTCCGTCACCGATGGCTGCGGAGGCATCCCGGAGGAGGACATCCCACGGGTCTTCGACACCGGCTGGCGCGGGACCCACGCCCGTACACCACCCGCCGGAGCCGGCCTCGGCCTCGCCATCGTCCGCGGCATCGTGGAGGCGCACCGGGGCATGGCCGCCGTCCACAACGTCCCCGGCGGCTGCCGTTTCGAGGTCACCCTCCCGATGGCGGGGGTGTGAGAGACGCCCCGGCCTTCCGGCCGGGGCGTTCACCCTGCGAGATCCCGGGCCTTCCGGCCGTCGAAAGCCCTAGGCCGTGTCCGCAAAGTCGCCGCGCAACGGCGCCGTCGCGAACTCCCGCATCCCCTCGGTGAATCCGGTCTCCGCCTTCCAGCCGAGATCGGCCCGCAGCCGGGCCGAGTCCGCGGTGATGTGCCGTACGTCCCCCAGCCGGTACTCCCCGGTCACGACCGGTTCGGGGCCCCCGTACGCGTCCGACAGCGCCCGTGCCATCTCGCCGACCGTACGAGGCTCGCCGCTGCCGGTGTTGTAGACGGCGAGCGAGCCGTTCGGCGAACCCGCCTCCAGGGCGGCCATGTTGGCGGCGGCCACGTCCCGCACGTGGACGAAGTCCCGCCGCTGTCCGCCGTCCTCGAAGACGCGCGGGGCCTCACCGCGGGCGAGCGCGGAACGGAAGAAGGAGGCGACGCCCGCGTACGGGGTGTCGCGGGGCATCCCGGGTCCGTAGACGTTGTGATAGCGCAGGGACACCGCGGTGCCGCCCGTGGAACGGGCCCACGCCGCCGCGAGGTGCTCCTGGGCCAGCTTGGTCGTCGCGTACACATTGCGCGGGTCCACCGGCGCGTCCTCACCCACCAGGCCCGGAGTCAACTCCTCACCGCAGCGCGGGCAGAGCGGCTCGAAGCGCCCCGCGTCCAGATCGGCGACGGCACGCGGCCCCGGCCGGACCACCCCGTGCCGCTCACACGCGTACCGCCCCTCCCCGTACACGACCATCGACCCGGCGAGCACGAGCCGCCGTACCCCCGCGTCCGCCATCCCGGTGAGCAGCACGGCCGTGCCGAGGTCGTTGCGCGACACGTACTCGACGGCGTCGCCGAAACCGGTGCCGAGACCCACCATCGCGGCCTGGTGGCACACCGCGTCCACGCCGTCCAGCGCCCCCGCGACGGCCTCGGCGTCCCGCACGTCGAGGCCGTCCCGCAGGTCGAACACGACCGCCTCGTGGCCTCGCGCACGCAGGGTCGCGACGATCCGACCTCCGATGAACCCGGCCCCGCCGGTAACCAGTACACGCATGGAACGCACGCTAGGACCGCCGCCGTGTCCGGCGACAGCACCACGCCCACCACGTCACCGCACCGTAAGACCCGGGGCACCGTCGCGTGTGCTCACATGCGCAGCAGCCGCTGGGTGATCTCGCGGTACTGCCGCAGCGCGTGGCGCAGTTCCTCGCCCTGGGTCTCGGGGTCCTGGCCGTGCCAGGCCGCGTGGAGGTCGCTCCGTCGTTCCGTGAGGGCGCTCATGAGCTGGGCGGCGGCCTCGCCGAACGCGGTCTCGGCCTCTTCCAGGGCTTCCAGCGGGCTGTGCGCGAACGTGTTGAGCGCGTGGTTCAGCCGCTGGGTGATGTCGGCCCGCTCGTCCGCCCCGAGCAGCGGTTCCGGGCCGGGCGTACGACGTCCGGCGGAACCGGGCCGCCCCTCCGGAGGCTGTTGGGCGCGTGTCTGGTCGTACATGGTCGGCCGCTTCCTGTACGTCGTACCGGCGCAGGGCGCGTCGGGGAGTTCGGGGGGCGGCGACCGGGCCGGACGTTCCGGGAGGTCACCGCCGGGACGTGTTCAGCCGGCGCTGGATCCCTCCCGTTCCGCCTGGGTGGCGCGCCGGTACTCGGCGTTGATGCGCTGGGCGTCCTCGAGCTGGTCCTCGAGGATGACGATGCGACAAGCGGCCTCGATCGGGGTCCCCCGGTCGACGAGTTCCCGCGCGCGGGCGGCGATCCTCAGCTGGTAGCGGGAGTAGCGGCGGTGGCCGCCCTCCGAGCGGAGCGGAGTGATCAGCCGGGCCTCACCGATGGCCCGGAGGAATCCGGGCGTCGTGCCGAGCATCTCGGCGGCCCTGCCCATCGTGTACGCGGGATAGTCGTCGTCGTCGAGACGACCACTGAGTGGAGTGTCCGCTGTCATTTCACCTCGTCGTGGCACGCGTCGAGGGGCCCCGTTGCCGTACGGCACCAGGGCCCCGAAGGAAATTGAACACCATCTGCCGGCTCCGCTGCGAAGCCGACCTTCTGTTTCCGCTACCGGGCCCGTCTGCGGGGCGGATGAGCGGGGATCGTGTATGCCGTGACCGGAAACCACCGTCCATTCCGGGTTCTTGCGGTACCGGCTGTGCTGCTCCGGGGCCGCGCGATCCTGATGGCGTCTGCTTCCTCCGTCCTTGGCTCGGTGTGGATCACTCGCCGGACCGGGAGCGTTCTCCTCCGGACCGACGCTGTCTGTACAAGAAACCCTAATCACGCCACAGCTCGATGTCTACCGTGACAAAGACAGGTTTCGCGACGCACGGGGATCAGGTTTTCCGTGGTGCACGGCGATCGCCGTGCACCACGGTCCGTATACGGAATCGAGACCATCCCGCATCCTTCTCACTGCAACTTCGGGGCGGTCCCGTGCGTGTCCTGGGGGACAGAATCCGCGGCCGGGCGAGCGACGGCCGTATGCCGTGGTCACGCATGTCGTGACCATGACTTCGCCGGTCGGGAGGACCGGGACGGCCGGTGGGAGCCGGCCGGGCGAAGTCGTCGAGAACGAGGATGGGACATGTCGGGTCTCAGACGTACGTCGGCGCTGGCGCTGGCGGGCGGGATCATGCTGCTGACGGGGTGCCAGGACTCGGCGGGCACGAGCTCCGCCGCGGACACCCCCACTTCCTCCGCGGCCGCCTCGGCCGCGGCGGCCGTCCGGAAGGACAGCCCGGCCCCGGCCGCCTCACCCGCGTCGAGTCCCGCCGGCACGAGCGCCCCGTCGCGCGGCTCGGCCACCGGTTCCCCGGAGCGGGCCACCGCCACCCCGGCCGGCCACACGGCCACCGCCGTCGCGGGCTGCCGCAACCTGGCCGTGGGTGACGCGGTGAAGACCGAGGTCACCCGGATGTACCGGCACGACGTCACTCACTTCCAGCACATCGAGCCGGTGCCGCACACGTTCTTCTACGGTCAGTGCGGAACCGTCCGCTACGCCGCCACCCGTTTCCAGCCGTTCGCGGGTGCCACACAGGCGGAACTCGTGGGCATGCAGGACGAGGGAAGCGTCACCAAGTACTTCCGCGACTCGGGTGGCGGCTGGGCCTACATCGCGAGCGACGGCCTCCCCGCGGGTCCGCACGGCTGCGGCGACATCCCGGCGATTCCCGACGCCCTGGCCACCGCGTGGGGAAACTGCTCGTTCGCACGCTGAACCGCCCGCCCTCTCCGCCCCCGGATCCCGGCGCGCCCCGCCCGTGCGGGGCCGCCGGTATGCCCCGCCGGTGCCGGGGCGCCGGTGCTCACGGCGACGACGGCACCGGAAGCACGGTCGGGATCGCGGCCGGAGAGGCCGTCGCCCCGTGCGCGACGGCGTCGAAGTCGACGTATCCGGTCCTCTCCAGCGCGGAGATGTGGCCGAGCTCGGTCCGGTTGGCGACCGTGGCCAGATCCCGTACCAGCGTGTTGCGGGTGCTGCTGCGCACCTGGGCGAGCTGCTGGAAGATCCTGCCGTGCTCCTCGCGCAGCAGATTCGCGAACAGCGTCCGGTACTCGCCGTCCTGAGCCGCCGTCAGCTGCGCGAGCCAGCCCTGCTGCTCGGCGGTCGGCTGGGTCGGCAGGACGATGGCGAGGTCGCCGGCCAGGGTGCGGACACGCTTGTCGAGGTCGGTGTGGCCGGCCACCAGCTGGTCGCCCGCCTCCTCGACGTCCTTCGTGGGGGCCCTGTCGATCGCCTGCCGGCCCGCGGATATCTCCCACAGGCCGTCCAGCTCCACCTGCACCACGAGGTCGCGGTCGGCGCTGCTCAGCGGTCCCCAGGGCGTGCTCACCACGGGGCCGGGGTCGGCGATGGCGGCCTTCACCGCGTCGAAACGGTGGGGGTACGAGTAGAACACCGGGTACGCGAGTGAGCCGATCGTGCCGCCGATCGCCAGCACCATGAAGATCGTGACGAAGCTGCGCCGCAACTGAGCCTCCCTGCGGACCGGCTGTTCTTCGGCAACCCTCACTCGTCCGGTGCGGTCCGTACCGGCCGAAGCCGTTCTCGGCGCGTACCGAGTGCTCCAGCCCACTCCCGTACGGGGGAACGGGAGTCGCGTGGGCTGGGGCACCCGGCCGCCGTGCCAGAAGATCACTTCGCCGCCCGGGGCCGATAGGGCCGAACGGCCCAGGGCGCCAGGGCCGTACGGACACCGGGCCACGCCCCCGGACCGGGCGCACCCGTCTCCCGCCCGCGCGCCTCACTTTCGTTCACCCGCCCGGCAGTTAGCGGGCCGACGGCGGCGGAAGCGGGCGTCCGGGCTCGTCGGCGAGGCCCGCACGAGAGGACCGGCTCCGGGCCCGTCAGCTGTCGCCCATCGGGACCGGAGGGGCCGTTGGGCCCTCCGGCCAGGGCCTTCGCAGGGGCTGTTCGGCCCTATCCGGCCCCCGTGTCCCGGAGCCGATCATGAGGCGGCGGCCGGGAGGCGGCACCGCGTCCACCCCCGTGCGCGGCACTTCCCGGCCCGCCGACGCCCTGAGCGGGACGTGTGCCACGAACAGGACACGCCTCAGGGGGCGGGACATGTGGAGAAGGGGAGGGAGTCGTCCGGTGGACGAGGCACAGACGCACCCGGAGGAGGCGGTGAGACCGCGCACCGCGGTCTCCGCGGCCGGCAGGGCCGGGGCGGCGAACGCGGTCGGCGCGGCACGCACGGCCGATGAGACGGACGGGGTCGCCGCGGCGGCCACGGCCGACGGGACGGACGCGGTCGCCGGGACGGACACGGTCCCCGCGGCACGCGCGGCCGGCGAGGTGTCCGGGAGGCCCGGCGGAACGTCCGCCGAGGCGCCCGTCCGCGCGTCGTGGGTGGACTGGCTGACGACCACCGACCACAAGAGGATCGGGACGCTGTACCTGGTCACGGCGTTCGTGTTCTTCGGTGTCGGCGGTGTCATGGCGCTGCTGATGCGCGCCGAACTGGCCCGGCCAGGACTGCAGATCATGTCGAACGAGCAGTTCAACCAGGCGTTCACGATGCACGGTTCGATCATGCTGCTCATGTTCGCGATGCCGCTGTTCACCGGCTTCGCCAACTGGATCATGCCGCTTCAGATCGGCGCGCCCGACGTGGCCTTTCCCCGGCTGAACATGCTGGCCTACTGGCTGTTCCTGTTCGGCTCCTCGATCGCGGCCTTCGGCTTCCTGACCCCGGACGGCGCCGCCGACTTCGGGTGGTTCCTGTACGCGCCGCTGTCCGACGCCGTCCACTCGCCGGGGCTCGGCGCCGACATGTGGATCATGGGCGTCGCGCTGTCGGGCTTCGGCAGCATCCTCGGCGCGGTCAACTTCATCACCACCATCGTCTGCATGCGGGCCCCCGGTCTGACCATGTTCCGCATGCCGATCTTCACCTGGAACGTGCTGCTGACCGCCTTGCTGGTCCTGATCGTCTTCCCGGTGCTGGCGGCGGCCCTGTTCGCGCTGGAGTGCGACCGCAAGTTCGGCAGCCATGTCTTCGACCCCGCGAACGGCGGCGCGCTGCTCTGGCAGCACCTGTTCTGGTTCTTCGGCCATCCCGAGGTCTACATCCTGGCGCTGCCGTTCTTCGGCATCGTCTCCGAGGTGATCCCGGTCTTCTCCCGCAAGCCGATGTTCGGCTACATGGGCCTGGTCGGCGCCACCATCGCCATCGCGGGCCTGTCGGTGACGGTGTGGGCGCACCACATGTATGTCACCGGTGGTGTGCTGCTGCCCTTCTTCTCCTTCATGACCATGCTGATCGCGGTGCCGACGGGGGTGAAGTTCTTCAACTGGATCGGCACCATGTGGAAGGGCAGTCTGTCCTTCGAGACACCGATGCTGTGGACCACGGGCTTCCTGGTCACGTTCGTCTTCGGCGGTCTGACCGGGGTCATCCTGGCGGCACCGCCGCTGGACTTCCATGTCTCCGACTCGTACTTCGTCGTGGCGCACTTCCACTACACGGTCTTCGGCACGGTCGTGTACGCGATGTTCGCCGGGTTCCACTTCTGGTGGCCGAAGATGACGGGCAAGATGCTCGACGAGCGTCTCGGCAAGATCACCTTCTGGACCCTGACCGTCGGCTTCCACCTCACCTTCCTCGTCCAGCACTGGCTGGGTGTCGAGGGCATGCCGCGCCGCTACGCCGACTACCTCGCCTCCGACGGCTTCACCGTCCTCAACACCCTTTCCACGATCGGGTCGTTCCTGCTGGGCCTGTCGATCCTGCCGTTCCTCTACAACGTGTGGAAGACGGCCAGGTACGGCGAGAAGGTCGAGGTCGACGACCCGTGGGGCTACGGCCGTTCGCTGGAGTGGGCGACCTCCTGTCCGCCACCGCGGCACAACTTCGCCTCGCTGCCGCGGATCCGGTCCGAGTCCCCGGCCTTCGACCTGCACCACCCGGAGATCGCCGCGGCCGAGGCGGTGGACTGAGCCATGGCGCAGCCCGTTCTGGCGCTGGGCGCCGCACTGCTGACGGTGTCCGGCAGCGTCTGGTACGTCCCGGCCCTCGCCGATCTGCGCGCGGGCGCCGACCGTCCCCGCTCCCGCCGGAGCGCGGCCGCGGCCTGCGTGAGCGCCTGGAGCACGGCCGGAACGACAGCCGCCCTGTTCCTGGTGACCGGGGCATGGTGGATCCCCGCCCTCGCCGCCGCGGCGGGTACGGCGGTCACCCTCGGCCTCCGGGCCCGCGCGGTGGTACGACGCCGGCGCGAGGCCGCGGAGGCGGCCCGCCACTGGGCACAGCTCGGGAGCGGGTCCACGGCCGCCGAGGACCGCTCCGGGAACGGCCGTACCGTCTTCGCCGCCTTGACCGCCACCGGCCTCGCCACCGCCGCGGCCACGGCGGGCCTTCTCCTGACCACCGGCCCCACCGGCGGCCACTGGCTGACGGCCGCCGTCCCCGCCGCCCTGGTCGGCGTGTTCCTCCTGATCGCGGCCACGGTGGCCCGTCCGTCCCCGCGCACCGGCCCGCATCCGCGCGATGTCCGGGGCCGTACCGGCTGACCTGCCGTGGGCCCGTGACAGCGATCGGGCCCGGACGACATGTGTCGTCCGGGCCCGATCGGTGGTGGCGGAGGCCGGTCAGAACAGGCCCTTGTACCCCTGCCAGCCGGTGGCGGTCTTCGTACGGCCGCCGAAGGAGCCCTTGCCGTTGCCGTCGTTGCGCCAGACGGTGCCGGCGGTGTCGCGGGAGACGAGGTCGGCTCTGCCGTCGCCGGTGACGTCGCCGACGCCCACGACCACGTTGTACGACGAACCCCAGTCGTTGAAGACCTTCACGCGGGCCTTGAACGTGCCGGCCGCCGTGCCGTCGTAGCGCCACAGCTCGTTCGACTTGTCCTGGGCCAGCAGGTCACCGTGACCGTCGCCGTTGAGGTCACCGGCACCCACGACCTTCTTGTACCCCGTCCACTTGGAGGCGATCTTCACCCTGGCGGAGAAGGCGCCCGTGCTCGTCGCCTTGTAGAGGTAGACGTCGCCGGTCGAGGACTGGCGGGCGATCAGGTCGGCCCGGCCGTCGCCGCTGACGTCCCCGGGCGAGGTCAGCACGTCGTACTGGTTCCAGCCCGTGCCCAGCGAGGTGTACGCGGTGGACGGAGTCACCGCCGCTCCGCACGCGGGCCGGTAGGCGCGCAGCGAGCCGCTGCTGAACCGTACGAGCACGTCGTTGCAGCGGTCACCGCTCAGGTCGCCGAAGGGCACCGCCTTCACCGTGGTCGGCCACCCGGAGCCCGACACCTTGCCGGTGAACGTTCCCTTGCCCGTCCCGTACTGGTACGTCAGCCCGCCCGAGCTGTTGAGCGTCACCAGTTCGCCGAAGCCGTCCGACCCGACGAAGTCGCGGCGGACCGCGGCGGCTCCGGTGACCTTGACCGAACCCGTCCTCGTCAGCGCCGCGCCCTGCCCGTCCGCGGGGGTGACGGTCAGCTTCCAGGTGTAGGCGCCGTTGGGCACCAGCCGGCCGGAGCCGTCCTTGCCGTTCCAGGCCGGGTCCACCACACCGCGGGCCGGACCGCCGGAAAGCGCCCGCACGGCCGCACCGGCCTTGTCGCCGATCTCGAGCTTCCAGGAGGCCGCGGGCTTGTTCAGCCACCACTTCGGGCTCCACTGCGTGGCGCCGCCCTTGACGTCGACCGAGGCGGCGACGGTGGCGTCGCGCTGGACGAGCGCCGAGACGGGGACGTCACTGGCGGTCAGACGGATGCTGTTGTCGGAGCGGAGCTGGGCGATCACACCGGTGTACGGGTCGACGTCCCAGGCGTTGCCCTCGAACGCCCCGGCGGTGTGCGCCACGGGTGTCCCGCCGCGCACGTCGATCACCTTGAGCTGTCCGGACGCGACCGTCGCGACGAAGCCGTCGCCGAGCTGCGCCTGCTCCCAGCCGCCGCCCGACACCAGCGTCAGATTCCGCTCGGTGACGGTGTCGTAGACGCCCTGGCCCTCCGAGTCGAGCACGCAGTTCCACAGCAGCCACCGGCCGACCGCCTGGAAGTCGTTCAGCAGGCAGCCGCGGCCGAACCACACCGGCTCGCCCTGCTTTCCGGTCAGCAGGTCGTAGGGGACCACGCTGTCGTTGCCGGACATCACCCACACGGTGGTGCCCCAGATCGCCCGCACGCTCTCCGTCGTCGTGAACACCGTGCGTCCGGAGTCGACGTCGACGATCCGGGTCTCCGTCACTCCGTTGCTGTCGTACGGCCTGCTCAGGGCGGCGAAGCGGCCGTTCGCGGCGGCCGCGGTCCGATAGCTGCGGGAGCTGTCGATCCGGGTGCCGGGCAGCGACTGGCCGGCCCCGAGGAGCTGGGGCTGCTGGGCGGTGTCCGTGCCGAAGCCGGCGAGGACCGTCCGGCCGTCGCCGGTGTCGAGGAGACGAGGGCGGCCCTCCGCGTAGTTCTCCATGGTGATCCGGCCACGGGTGGTGCGCGTTCCCGCCGTGGGGGAGCCGGCCACCCCCGTCTCACGGGTGTGGAGATACGTCCAGTCGCCCACGGGGTCCAGCTCCACGGTGGTCAGCCGCCCCTGGGAGAGGGTCAGCTGGGAGACCGTGTGGGCGGCCTTGCGGGGGTACGCGTCCGCGATCCGGCGCACGGTGACCCCGCCGCCCGGGGCGGCCTCGACGAGGGAGACGCCCCAGTGGTCCGTGTCGGCGCCGCCCGGTACGAGGAGCCCGCCGTCCGGAGTCGCCATGGCCCGCACCGACGTCCTGGCCATCAGCGTCCGCGGCGCGGAGCCGTCGAGGGGGACGGCCTCGACCCGCGAGACCGCGCGGTCGGTGCCGGACCTGCCCAGGGAGGAGTCGTACCGGGCCACGATCACGGTGTCGCCGACCAGGCCCAGCACCTGCGAGATGTCGCCGACGCGCACGGTCCGCACGATGGCGTCCGGGTTCTGGCGGGAGGCGACGTGCAGGACACCGTCGTAGCACCACACCAGGTGGGTGGGGCTGAGCGCGACCATGTCGTACCACGGCAGCACCTCGTACGGCAGGGCGGTGAAGCGTGCCTGCGCGACGTCGAGCCACCCGGTGACCTCGTCGTCGCCCTTGCGGTACCGCACGACCTGTCCGTGCGCGTCGCCCAGACCGGCGGCGGACTGCGTGTAGACACCGGAGGGGACGCCCTCCACCGTGCGGTCGGAGACGGAGCCGTCGTCGCGGGCGTCCAGCAGATGCCACCGGGAGTCGCCCGGGGTTCCCGTCGTCGTGACGACCGTCGACCCGAGCGTGCTGAAGTAGAAGTGTCCGTCGGGCAGCGCGACCGTGCCGACCTGACCCGACGTCATGTTCCGCAGTGTCACGGTCCGGGCGGAGCTGTCGAAGCGGGCGACGACGTCCGAACCCGCGCCGGCACTCGTGACGCCGTACGCGTCCGTGCCCGAGGCGTCGACGACGGTGTCGACACCGTCGTACGTCGTCCACAGCTGACCGCGTCCCTCCTCGTACCGGAGGAATCCCGAGGGTCCCGCGCTCAGCAGGCCCGTCCGGGGAACCAGGGACGTGGTGGCCGGCACGACCACCTCTCCGGTGACCGGTTCACCCTGCGCGACGCCGGCCGTCAGTGGGCTCAGTCCGAGAGCGAGCGTGAAGGAAACAGCGGCGGCGGTTGCGCATCGTACGAGCGCGCGTCTGCCCATGCGGGACCTCTCCGGGAACGGTGGCTGAAAGCGTGGAGAGGCATGTGCGTGGGCCGTCGCACCGCAGGTCACAGACGTGCGGGCATATGACGTTCGGACACCCCCCAGGCGAGTGGCGGGATCATAGCATTTTACTTGCGCATGACCATTGGCTCGGCCGGGGAGCGGGCGGTGGTCTGCCGTGGCACCGGGGCCCGTTGAGCGCGTCCGTGAATCGACCGGTGCCTGCCCGAACCGGTCCGCGCTTCCTCGAATCCGGTCGGGGTTTTCGTGAACCGATCGGAGGGGTCCGTCCGATGAGGGGGTGAAGGCCGCTCCCGCGGAGCCCGAGCCCGAGTCCGAACCGAGTCCGAGCAAGGAGAAGACGGATGCTGCACATGGTGGACCTGACGTCCCTCGCGCTGATCGCCCTCGCGGGCTCCATCTGGCTGTGGGGTCTGATCGACTGCGCCCGCACGCCCCGTGACCGCGTCCGCTTCCTGCCGAAGCTGCTGTGGCTGCTCTTCCTGCTCAACGGCTCGGTCCTCGCCACCCTGGTCTGGGTCTACTTCGGCAGAAAGCCGGCAGCGGACGCGGCGGAGGTCCCGGCCGGGCGGACCGGGTCCCTCGCCCAGGCGCGGTAGCGGAGAGGCGTGCGTACGAGACCGGCCGACCGCGCCCGACAGTGATCCCGCCGCCCGGCGGAAGGCCCTACTGGTAGAACCGCACGCCGCCGTGCGACCCGAGGGCGTTGAGTTCCAGCACGCTGCCGTCCGAGGTGACGTACACCGTGCCGGAGGTGAAGCCCCACTTGCCGGTCCCCACCGGCAGGCCCGCGACCGGGGTGGTGCGACCGGTGCGTGCGTCGATGGTGACGAGCTGCGGGGAGCCGGACGTGGTGATGGCGTACACCTTGTCGTCCGCGCCGGACGCGGGGACGGCGAGCACGGCGGAGCGCTGGGTCCAGAGTTTGGCGCCGGTGGTGGTGTCGAAGCCGTCGATCACCGGGCTGCCGGCGGCCGTGGCCGGGGTGACCAGGACCTTGCCGTAGAGCCGGGCGGAGTGGTCGGCGCCGGTCTCGTTGCCGGTCGTGAGTTCGTCGTTGCCCACGGCCAGTTTGCGGCCGGTCCCCTTGGTGTCGAAGACCCGCACGGCGTCCTGGCGCGCCGTGTGGACGGCGGCGACCAGCGGGGAGCCGGACAGGATGTGCGTCACATCCGAGTGGGCGCGCTCGGCCTTCCGCCAGATCACCTTCCCGGTCTTGCCGTCGAACGCGGTGAGGATGAACCTGGTCTTCTTGTCGAGGCAGTAGTCGTCCACCATCACGACGCCGTCGGCGCCCCAGCCGTAGGCGTTGCAGTAGTGACCGCGGGCCTGGTAGCCCCAGACGCGGCTGCCGGTGCGGAGGTCCACACCGCCGAGGAAGTTCACGCCGACGACGGTGGCGACATTGCCCTGCAGATAGGTCGTGGCGGTCGCCGCCACGGGGTGCTTCTTGCTGGTCAGCGGCAGGGACCAGAGAATCTTGCCGGTGGACGCCTTGACGCCGGCCAGCCAGGTGCAGGTGCTGCCGTCCTTGCCGAAGGCGACCGTGCCGATGCCCTGGGCGCTGACCGTCGGCGACATCCCGCAAGGGACGGTGCCGCGCCCGGCGGCGGTGGCGGGGGACGCGGCGCGCCACACCTGCTTGCCGTCGGTGAGGTCGTAGGCCCGCAGGCCGCCTCGGCTGCTGGCCCGGACGAGCAGCTTGTCGGTGAGCCAGCTGCCGATGAGCGCGTCGTCGGCGGCCGGCGCCGGTATCTGCC
Organism: Streptomyces sp. NBC_00386; assembly: GCF_036063235.1. Lineage (NCBI taxonomy): Bacteria > Bacillati > Actinomycetota > Actinomycetes > Kitasatosporales > Streptomycetaceae > Streptomyces > Streptomyces sp. NBC_00386. The sequence continues at coordinate 4,671,320 of NZ_CP107950.1, read as the reverse complement.
ACACCCGCGTCAGCTTCTCCGAGGCGACGGCAGCGGCCTCCTCCTGCTTGAGCATGACGGTGGCGGCCCCGCCGGCGGCGGCGAGGACGGCGAGGGTGAGCACGATCCTGCCCACCCGCCTGGTCTTCCCGGCTCGTTCGCCGCCCGCAGGGGGCCCCGGCTGCGCGGCGCCGGGCCCGGGGTGGCGAAGGGCCTCCCGGTCGAGGACGGCGGTGGCCGCCGACGGGTATCCGGACTCCTGGTCCGCCCACCCGCTGTCGCGCAGGATGTGCGGGGATGTCCGGTGCCCCGGCTCGCGCACGGCCTCGTGGGCGTCGGCGCGCAACTCGGAAACCCCCAGCGGCATGGTGCCGTCCCACCGCGTGTCGGACGACCTGCCGTCCCGCTCGGCCGGAGACCTGCCGTCCCACGACGGGACGGTCGGCTCCGGCTGCCGCTGCTCCCGGTACGGCTGCGGCCGGTCGGCCGAGTCCGCCGGCGTTCCCGGGTACGGCTGCGGGCCGGCAGCCGACTTACGGGGCCGGAAGGCCCAGCCGAGGTCCTCCTGCGGCGCACCCTGGCCCGGCGACGGTTCCGTCGACATCTCCGTGATCTCCCCTGGTCGGGCATCCGCATGCGTCAGCCGCATTGATGCGCCATGAAAAACGTCGTCCCTCGCGGGCTCGCGCCCGGCTTCCCCAGCCCGCCCTGGATCAGCCGTTCTTGAACGAATGACCGAAGCCGTTCCGGGCCGTCTCCACCTGGAACGCGGCCAGCGCACCCACCGAGGTGCTGATCCGCCAGTCCATCAGCTGCTTGCCGCCCGGCCAGTCCTTGCGCTGGTCGTACCAGACGAGCCCGATGACGCCGGCTTTCGCGGCACCCTGGAACAGGTCACGGATGTGCTCTTCCTTGCGGTCGCTCTGCGCCACCCCGGTCTCCGCGATCAGCACCGGCTTGCCGGAGAAGCCAGCGATCTGACGCAGTGTGGGGGTGAACAGGCTGGAGAAGGCGGCGCCGTCGATCGGCCCGTAGTAGCCGATGAGGCCGACCCAGTCGACGTAGGCGCCGCCCGGATAGTACGGGCGCAGTTTCGCGGTCGTGCCCGAGTCGACCACGTGCGGAGTCCACACCCAGATCACGTTGGTGACGCCCTGTGCGGCAAAAGTGTCGTGTACGTGCTTCCATGCCGCGACGAAGTCGGCGGGCTTGGCGTGCCCGGGGCCCCAGGAGTTCCACGGGCCGTTCATCTCGCCGGCGAAGGAGAGGGCCAGCGGGCCGTCGTAGGCGGCGATCTGGTCCGCCAGCCGGCGGATGTAGGCGTCGTCCTCGCCCTGGGCGATGTGGGCGAGCGAGGTGTCGGAGGGCACCAGAGCCATCATGGGCAACTGGCCGCGCTTCCACAGGAAGGCGTTGCCCTCGGTGTCGAAGTCGTCGCCCCAGGAGCTGTAGTACTCGCGGATGTCGGGCGTCCGCCCGGCCTCTTCGGCGAAGGCGTCGACGATGTCGTACTGCCAGGGCGTCTTGTCGTCGACGACGCCCAGCGCGCGGCCGGACGGCTTGAGCATGGACGAGACCTGGAAGTGCGCGGCGGGGGCGCCGGCTCCACCCGTCTTGACACCGGCCTCGCTTCCCGCGCCACCGCAGGCGTCCACCAGGAACGAGACGGCGACCATCAGGATCGCGGCGACCGAGAGGCGGCTGCGGCGGCGGGTCATGGCCATGCGGGAAGGTCCGATCGGGCAGGAGGCAAGCGACGTCACCGGAACTCTACGAGACCCTCGTGACATTCACCGATTCTTCATATGTAATCTTGTACACGATCGGGAGTGGTCGGATAATCTCCCCTTCCTTGCATATGCATCACTTTTTCGCGCTACTCACAGCTTTCGGCGTCGTCGAACCGGCAGTGGTAACACGTGTAACACGACGCAGGAAGGCTCGAGGCCGTCGATGACCAGTACCTCCACGGAGGTCGAGCCCGCTCCCGTCTTTGTGGACCAGACCGGTGCCCGTGGCCGCCGTCTGCGCGGTCTCGGCTGGCTGGTGGGCGTCCTCTGCGCCGGGTGCGTGGTGGCGATGGTCTCCGGCCTGGTCGGAACCCAGTCGCAGGCGCCCGCGCTCACCGTCCCCGCCACCGCTGACACCACGCCGCCGAGCCAGTACCTGAACGCGCCGCTGCCCGCGGCTCCCGGCGCCGCCGAACCCGGACAGAGCGCCACCGCCACAGCGACCACCACCGATGCCGCCGCGTCAGCCACCGCGACGACGGCGGCCGGTACCACGGAGTCGGCCACCGTCACCGGCACCGGGCCGTCGGCCACCGCGACGACGGCCGCCGGTACCACGGAGTCGACCACCGTCATCGACACCGAGCCGTCGGCCACCGCGACGACGACGGCCGGCACGGCGGCGTCAACCCCCGCCACCGCCACCGTGCCATAGCCAGACGCGACCACCAGGAAATCCATGTCCCGCTCCCGCCGTCAACGCTCACGGCAGTCCATAGCGCGGCCGCGCCGACTCGCCGCGCCTCCCCTGCGTTTCTTTCTGCCGGTGACCGTACTGGCGACCCTGCTGGCGCTGATGGTGCTCCGGGGCATGGCGAACAACGAGGTCTTCCACGACGAGGCCATCGCCACCTCGGTGGACAAGACCACCGTCCCGACCAGCGTTCTGGAGGGCGGCCCGGTCGTCGACGCGCGCGGCGCCAAGAAGAACAAGCCGGTCAGCTACACGATCCCGGACAGGACCGTCGTCCTCTCCTTCGATGACGGACCGTCCGCCCAGTGGACGCCGAAGATCCTCAAGGTGCTGGAGGAGAAGAACGTCCGCGCCGACTTCTTCGTCACCGGCTCGATGGTCACCCGCAACCCGGCGCTGATCCGCCAGATCGTGGCCGAAGGCCATGAGATCGGTCTGCACACCTTCACCCACCCCGACCTCGCGATGCACTCCGGCACCCGGCTCACCTGGGAGCTGGGCGAGACCCAGCTCGCGTTGGCCGGTGTCGCCGGCATCCACTCCAGCCTGTTCCGCCCGCCCTACTCCTCCACCGTGGACGCGCTGGACGACTGGTCGTGGCCGGTGACCAAGCAGGCCGGGTCCGAGGGGTACCTGACCGCCTTCATCGACAAGGACACCGACGACTGGAAGCGCCCCGGCGTCGACTCCATCGTCAAGGCCGCCATGCCCGACCTCCCCGGCCAGGGCGAGATGATCCTGCTGCACGACGCGGGCGGCAACCGGGCGCAGACGCTGGCCGCGCTGCCGATCATCATCGACAAGCTCAAGGCCCAGGGCTACGCCTTCAAGACCACCGGCGAGGCGCTCGGTACCGGCTCCGCCAACGCCGAGGTCACCAGCTACAACCTGTGGGTCGGCAAGGCGTTCCTGTGGTGCACCACCTTCTCGGTGCGGCTGCTGCCCTGGCTGGTCGGCCTCCTCGCGGTCGTCGGCGTGCTGGTCATGGTGCGGTTCGCGCTGATGCTGGTGCTCTCGGCCATCCACGTGCGGCGCATCCGCAAACCGGGCTTCACCTGGGGCGACCCGGTCACCGAACCGGTCACCGTGGTGGTGCCCGCGTACAACGAGCAGGAGTGCATCACCAACACCCTGCTCTCCCTGACCAGAAGCGACCACCCCATCGAAGTGATCGTGGTCGACGACGGGTCGACCGACGACACGTCCGCCATCGTGGAGGAACTCGACCTGCCGATGGTCCGGCTGATCCGGCAGCCGAACAGCGGCAAGCCGACCGCCCTCAACACCGGTGTGGCCGCCGCCTCGTACGACCTGATCGTCATGATGGACGGCGACACGGTCTTCGAACCCGCCACCGTCGGTGAGCTCGTGCAGCCCTTCGCCGACCCGCGCGTCGGCGCGGTGGCCGGCAACGCGAAGGTCGGCAACCGCGACACGCTGATCGGCGCCTGGCAGCACATCGAGTACGTGATGGGCTTCAACCTCGACCGCCGGATGTACGACGTCCTCAACTGCATGCCGACCATCCCCGGCGCCGTGGGCGGCTTCCGCCGCTCGGCGCTGGAGCAGGCGGGCGGCATGAGCGACGACACGCTCGCCGAGGACACCGACGTGACCATGGCCCTGCACCGGGCCGGCTGGAAGGTCGTCTACGCCGAGAACGCCCGGGCCTGGACCGAGGCGCCCGTCAGCATGAAGCAGCTGTGGTCGCAGCGCTACCGCTGGAGCTACGGCACCATGCAGGCGATGTGGAAGCACCGGCACGCGGTGCTGGAGCGCGGCGCGGCCGGCCGCTTCGGCCGGGTGGGCCTGCCGTTCGTCGCCCTGTTCATGGTGGTCACCCCGCTGCTCGCACCCGCCATCGACATCGGCATGGTCTACGGCGTGGTCTTCGTCGACGCGTACAGGACCCTGGCCGCCTGGTTCGCGGTGATGACCCTTCAGGCCGTCTGCGCCTGGTGGTCCTTCCACCTCGACAAGGAGAAGGCGTGGCACCTGATCACGCTGCCGGCCCAGCAGGTGGTCTACCGGGTGCTCATGTACATGGTGCTGCTGCAGTCCACCATCACCGCGCTGACCGGGGGCCGGTTGCGCTGGCAGAAGCTGAAGCGCACCGGTGAGGTCGGGCTTGAGCACACAACGGGGGCGACGTCTTCATGAGTACCGCGGATCGAGGTGCCTTCGGCACCCGGAACTCTTCCGACACCGTCGCCCTGCGGGTGACGGACCCTGCCGTGCTTGCCGCGCACTTCGACCCGCAGCCCGAGGAAGCCGCCCCCGCGCCCGCGCACAAGCCCGGCCGTGACCGCTACCTCGACCTGCTGCGGGCGCTCGCCCTGGTCCGCGTGGTGATCTACCACAACTTCGGCTGGACCTGGCTGCCGATCGTCTTCCCCTCCATGGGCGTCATGTTCGCGCTGGCGGGGTCGCTGATGGTGCGGTCCCTCAACCGGCCGGCGCTGGGCGTGATCCGCGGCCGGCTGCGCCGTCTGCTGCCGCCGATGTGGCTGTTCGGCGCGGTCGTGGTGCCGCTGATGCTCCTGGAAGGCTGGAGGCCCGACGCCCTTCACGTCAACTGGTGGTGGGGCGACCTGGCCTACTGGATCCTGCCGTTCAGCGAGCCGCCGTTCGGGGCCTCGCTGCACACCTTCGGCGGGCACCTGCCGAGTTCCTGGGCCGAACAGATCTGTGTGCCGCTGTGGTACCTGCGTGCCTACCTCTGGTACGTCCTGCTGTCGCCGCTCATGCTCAAGGCGATGCGGAAGCTGCCCTGGGTCACCCTGCTGGTGCCGCTGGCGCTCGCGTTCTTCATCAACTCCGGCCTGGTCGACCAGTCCGGCCGGCTGATGGAAGCCGTCACCGACTTCACCACCTTCGGCTCCTGCTGGCTGCTCGGCATGGCCCACCAGGAGGGGCTGCTCCGCAGGATCCCGCAGTACATCGTGCCGTCCGTCGCACCGCTGGTGCTCATGTTCGGCTACTGGTGGCTGATGCAGTCGCCGGTGGAGAACCCGCGGTTCGGGCACGATCTGGAAGCGGTACCGGTCGCCCAGGCGATCTGGTCGTTCGGCGCGGTATTGCTGCTGCTTCACCTGAGCCCGTCCTGGGAGCGGTGGCCCAAGCCGCTGGAGCGGTTCAACGGCGTGATCACCCTGCTCAACTCCCGCGCGGTCACGGTCTACCTGTGGCACGCCGTCGCGCTGGTGGTGACCGAGCCGCTGATCGACCCGCTGTGGAGCAACAGCTTCCTTTACCACCACGCCCAGTGGCTGCTGTCGAGCCAGTGGACCCCGCTGGTGCTCGCCGTTCCGCTGATCTGCCTGGCGATCCTGCTCTTCGGCTGGATCGAGGACGTGGCCGCCAAGCGCCGCCCGCGGCTCTTCCCCTATCCCCGCCGCTCCAAGGGCCGCCGCCGCAGTCGCTAGTGCCCCGACACCTGCGACGATCTTCCCGCACCCCGCGCTTATCTGGTTCTTATGTCTCGTGTAGCGTGCGCGCGTTCGATATCCCTGCAAGATCCAGGAAGACCGCAGATGAGCGCTCAGACGCCCCCCGCCGCCCCGCAGGACCCGCAGTTCTCCCAGAACCCGGGGCAGCCCGTACCCGGGGCCGCGCCCGCGGCTGCCGCCCCCGCCAGGGAGGGCAAGCTGAAGAAGGTTCTCGGTGTCGTCGTCCTGATCGTCGTCGCGGTGGTGGTGAAGCTCGGTATCGGCTACGTCTTCGACTCCCCGGTACGCGCCGAGGTCGGGGACTGCGTCAAGGTCACCGGCTCCGAGAACAACCCCGACGTGGAGACCAAGAGCTGCGACGACAAGGACGCCAACTACAAGGTCCTCAAGGTCGTCGAGAACACCTTCGACATCAACGCGTGCACGGTCGGCGAGGCCGCGCTCGCGCAGCAGTGGGACGCTGACAAGTTCGTCCTCTGCCTGGACCCCGTGAAGAAGTAGGACCCCTCGGCGGCCCGGCCCGAGCCGGCTAGGCGGTTTCGTCCGGATCGCCGTGCGCGGCAGGAGGAGATGTCTGCCGGACCGGTACGGGTGGCGCTGCCCAGCCGTGCCGGACGGCGTGACCGCCGAGCTGCATCCGGGTACGGATTCCGGCCATGTCCATGAGGTGGCGCAGGCGTCGGTGCAGTGTGCGTGGTGACAGGCCCAGCTGTGCGGCGATCGTCTGGTCGGTCAGGCCGGCCAGCAGGAGCGCGAGGATCCTGCGGTCGAGGTCGCTCGGGCCTTCCACACCGAGCTCCACGGTGGTTTCGGCCTCTGTGCCGGTGCCCGACAGTTCGAGCGGGTGGGCGGTGCGCCATACCGTCTCGAACAGCGCGTCCAACGCGTCCAGCAGGCCGCTGCGGTGCAGCAGCACGGCGCCGGGCTCTCCCGCCGGTGTGACCGTGAGCGGGACCAGGCCGAGGTCGGCGTCGGCCAGCACGAGTTTCATCGGCAGCTGGTCGGCGACACGCAGTTGCACGCCGTTGCGCAGTGAGGCGATCGCATCGGTGATGATGCCCGGCTCTGCCAGTACGGCCCGGTCCAGCACCGCCCGGAAGTGCACGCCGCGGTCGATGGCCATGGGTTCGGCCGTGTTCTCTTCGGGCGGGACGGCGAGGAACGGCGCGGTGATGAAGCTGCGGACCTGCGTACGGGCCGCCTGCTGCACCTGGAGGAAGCGATGGCGGATGGCGTCGCGGCCCGTGACGACTTCGATCAGATCGTTGATGCTGTTCCCGGTCATCGCGGCCCGGTGCTCCTCGGCGAGGGTCACCAGTGCCTGCTCGGCCATCCGCAGCCCGTCCCGGCGCTGACTGATGAGAGCGCCGAACGCCATGGCCGGCGGCGCGGCGGTGAACTGCTCGTCCGCCGACCTGATCACCAGTTCCCACTCGACCAGCCGGGACAAGGCCTTGTCGACGTGGGCCTGCGGTACGGCGAGCAGATCCGACAGCAGCGTCGCGGTGGAGTTCGGCCGTCCGACCAGCGCCCGGTAGACCATCTCGTCATCGGGTTCGAGGCCCAGAACGTCCAGCATCGGCGACCGACCTTCTTCCACTTGCCGCAGCGGGGAGAGTATGTGCCAAGTCGGCAGACCCTGAACAGTCCCTGCTGGGAGCAGGTGTGACGGGAAGGGCCCCGAGGAGGTGACTCCCCGGGGCCCGCCAGTGCGGTTCATCGCAGGCCGTACGCCCGGACGATCTCGTTCTTGACGCTGTAGCCGCGGTCCGTCCCGGCGCTCGCGCGGACCGAGATGAAGCCGCCGGGCTTCTTCGCCGTCCTGAACGAGCCCTTCCAGTAACCGCCGTCGCCCTTGGTCAAGGTCACCTTCTGCCAGGTGGCACCGTCGTCGTACGAGACGTCCAGCTTCACCGTGGTGACCTTGCCCGGCACGGTGCCGAGGTCCATCGACACCGGCTTGAGCGCGATCCGCTGGTTCGCACCCGCCTTCACGTCGCCGTGCAGGTCCGACTCCAGCTTGTAGTCCAGGTTCAGCACCGAGAACGGCTCGAAGTCGTCCGAGTCGACCGTGCCGGACCTGAACGTCCACTCGGAGTGGGTGCGCGTCGACAGCCGGAAGACGTCGCCGGGCCGCTCCGCGTCGAGGACGGCGCGGTAGGGCAGGTCGCCCGCCGGCACCTCCTGCCACTGCATGTCCCCGCTGACCGGGTTGTCGTGGATGAGCGTGTCGCCCTGGAAGATCTTCAGGTGGGACGGCGTCTCACCCCACGGCAGGTAGCCGCCCAGCCGCATGGTGTCGCTGGCGGAGGCCCACGCCTGCACGTTCCAGGTCATGTAGTTCTGCCAACGGGAGTTGTACACGCCGAAGGACTCGCTCTGGGCGGGCCGGGTCGCCGGAGCGAACCAGTCCAGACGGGTGGTGCTGCCCTTGGCGTACGTGTTGTCGCCCGACACCATCGTCCACGGCAGGGCTCCGTCGACGCCCTGCGCGTGGAACTCTCTCCAGTTCTGGCCCGGGGTCACCCATTCCGTGCGGGTGCCCGGGTGCCACTCGGCCTCGGGGAAGTTGAACGACGGGCTGAGGGTGAAGTCGGACCGGTAGCCCTCCGCCGACGTGCCGCCCGCGGCCGAGTAGTAGCGGGCGTCGATCCGGGCGAGGTCACGCTTGGCCGGCTCGTAGACCAGGGGCCGGTCCGGCACCTGGCCGGGGTAGTCCCGGGTCAGGTCGTAGACGAACGGCGTGTACTCGGTCTGCTTCGCGGTCAGCTTGAAGTGGCCGGTCCTGGCCATCGCGACCAGGGCCTTGCCCTCGTCGCGGTGCACGGTGGCGACCGGGACGGCCGATTCACCGACGTACTCCATCAGGGCACCGACACCGTCGTTGACCACGATCAGCGCCTTCGCACCGGCCGCCACCGCCGCCTCGGCGCGCTCCTGCGGCGAGACCCCGTCGCTGCGCTCGACGACGACGAGCTTGCCCTTGGCCCTGATCTTCTCGTACGCGGCCGCCGAGCCGTCGCCCGCGTAGACGGTGTCCAGCCTGTCCGTGACGGTGCCCAGCGCGCTGCCCGCCTGCACCAGGGCGTCGAAGCTGCGGTGACCACCCGCCGTGCTCAGGCTGAGCTGCGGTTCCCCCTTGCGCCAGCGGGTGGTCAGCATGAACTCGCCCTGCTTCATCCGCTGTGTCGGCGCGACGTAGACGTCGTCGTACGTCGTCGGCAGCACGTACGCGCTGCGGTAGTCCAGGTACGGGTCGAGGCCCTTGTAGTGGACGTTGAAGTCGACCTTGCGCTGGCGGTCCTCGGTGCGCTGGGGCGCCTCGGTCCGCAGCAGGTGTGCCCTGCTCGCGTCCAGCACCACGTCCGCGGAGCCGTTCTCGAGCACGGTCTCCGGGTCGACCAGCACGGCCATGCCCGAGCGGTCCGCCTTCTCTCCCGCCACGTCGAGGTACCCCGCGACGGTGTAGGTGCCGGGTGCCATGCGCATGGTGGTCGAGCCGTCGACGTAGACGTTCCACGGCCAGACGTCGCCGGCCAGGTTGATGCCCACCCAGCCGGCGGCGGGCTTGCCGTCCCGGCCGACCAGCTTGATGCTCAGGTCGTAGCGCTCCTCCTCCTTGAGCAGCGCCACGGAGGTGCGGGTCACCGGCTTCCCGGTGGCCGCGTCGGTGCCGATCACGTAGCCGACGTGCCGACCTGCCGAGGCGGCTCGCGGGTCACCGGTCACCGGGACGGTGGCGGTGCCGCCCGCCGGGACGGTCACCTCGGTGTCTCCCAGCGCGAACGGACCGCCGTCGTCGGTCAGCGTCAGGTTCAGCGTGACGTCGGCGGAACCGGTGTTGGTGAAAGTCAGGTCCTTCGTGACGGCGGCGTCGCTCGGCTCGTGCGGCCATGTGTAGTTGCCGAAGAAGAGCGATCCGGTGCCGCGGACCGTGGTGCGCACGGCGGCGGCCACGTCGACACGGCCGGTGCCGACCTCGTACGGCGAGTACCCGCCGTCCAGGCCCTTCGCGGTGCTCATCAGGTGTTCCTTGAGCTGCGCGCCGGTCCAGTCCGGGTGACGCTGGGCCAGGATCGCCGCCGCGCCGACCACGTGCGGGGTGGCCATGGAGGTGCCGCTGAGGGTGCGGTACAGGCCCTCACCACCGTCGGTCATGTCCTGCGAGCGGGCCGCGGTGATGTCGACGCCGGGCGCCGCGATGTCCGGCTTCATGCCGCCGGAGTAGGCCAGCGGGCCGGTGCTGGAGAAGGACGCGAGCTGGTCCTGCTTGTCCGTGGCGGCCACGGTCAGCGCCGAGGCGGCCGCACCCGGGGCGGAGACGCTCTCCGGGCCCGCGTTGCCGGCGGCTATGACGAACAGCGTGCCGTACTGCGCGGACAGCGCGTCGACCGTCTGCGACATCGGGTCGCTGCCGTCCGTCGGGTAGGTGTCGCCGAGGCTCATGTTGACGACGTCCGCACCGGACTCGGCGGCCCACTGCATGCCGGCCATGACCCAGGAGTCCTGGCCGTAGCCCTCCGCGCCGCCGAGCACCTTGCCGACGAACAGGTCGGCGCCGGGGGCGACACCCTTGTAGTCGCCTCCGGAGGCGGCGCCGGAGCCGACGATCGTGCTGGCCACATGCGTGCCGTGCCCGTTGACGTCCGTGACGCCCTCGCCCGGCACGAAGCTCGTCGTGCCGTCGATCACGCCCGCGAAGTCGGGGTGGTTGACGTCGATGCCGGTGTCGAGCACCGCGACCTTGACGCCCTTGCCGGTGTAGCCGTCCTTCCAGGCCTCGGGCGCGCCGATCAGCGGCACGCTCTCCTTCAGGCTGGCCTTCACACGTCCGTCGAGCCACAGCTTCGACACACCCGCGCCCAACTTCGCGCCGCCCCGCGGCGCGACGGTGGTCCAGAAGGTGCGGGCCCGCCGCTTCTCGGTGCTCAGCGCGGCACCGTGGATGCCCTTGAGTTTGCGGGTCAGCCTGCTGCCGCGGGGGGCCGTCGGCTCGACGGCGGAGCGGGACTTCGGCCGGGTGTACGCCGCGATCAGCGGCACCGCGGCCGACTTCGCGTCGTCGTAGCCCATCTTGATCAGGGCGGTGACGTCGAACAGCCGCCGGTCCAGCTTCCCGGCGCCCAGCAGCGGAGCCGCCTCGTCCGGGACGACGAACAGGTCGCCCTTGATCTCCTGGATCTTCACGCCTCCGACGGCGCTGTCCGGACGGTGGACGTCGGCGGTCTGCCTGCCGTCGGCCATCGTGGTGACGGTGACGACGTCGCCGGTGACCAGGGTGACCTTGTGGGTCGCCGAGGGCCTGGCGGGAACCGTGGGCTTGGCCGGAGCGGCTTGTGCGGGCGCTTGCAGAAGCGCGAGCCCCGACGCCAGCAGCGGCAACGCGGTGGCGGCGGACACGAGCCGCCGGCGTCTGCGCCGAAAGGCGGAGGACTGAGAGGGGGAGGACATGCCATGGGTCTATCGGCCGGTTCACACCGACGTGAAGGCCGGACGGCGGCAAGTCCTCGCCATGGCAAGGACTTGCCGCCCGCAAACCACGCACGCCCAGGCGACCCGAACTTTTCGGACACCGGCGCTCGCGTTACTTGCCGGTAATCGTGGCGATGCCGTCAGTCCGACTGCTGTATGTGTGCCGTCTGTGACTGGATGTCATTTTTGAGACCAGGATTATCGGATTCTGGACAGAATCGATGGCCACTATTTACAGATGTAGTCGACATCAATCGAAAATGATCGAGAGTTTGAAGTGCGGTTCACTCGGTGCGGCTGACCACGCCGCTCACGTTCAGGACTTCGTGACATCCCTGTGCCTGGCGGCCGGTGGCCGGAGTGCCCGGCTTCGTGCAGGTCACTTCGATGGTCACGGTGTTGTTCGCGGGGATCTTGATGGGGGTGACCCAGTGGTAGTCCTGGTTGCGGAAGGTTTCCAGGGCGATCGTGGTGATCTTGCGGTTGCCGAAGCTGATCGTCATCACCCCTTCATCGCCCTGGAAGTTGGCGACGACGATGTCCGTCACACCGAAGACGCTCTTCTCGGGCACCTTGTAGGTGCCGGCCTCGGTCGCCCCGCCGGAGGTCTTCAGGTCGATGGTCGCCGAGCTCTGCTGACCGCCGCCGACCGCGGTGCCGTCTCCGGTCGAGGTGCCGTCGCCGCCCGCTCCGGAACCGTTGCCGGTGCCCTTGCCCTGACCGTCGGGCGAGGCGCTCGCGCCGCCGGAACCGTTGCCGGGTGTCTGCCCGTTGCCGCCCTGCTCTCCTGCGGGCGTGGGGCGCGGCTGGACCACCTCGTTGGCCGCCTCCTTCGCGGCGCTGCGCACCGCCGGGCGGACCAGCGTGAACCAGGCGAGCAGCAGCGCGAGCAGCACCGCGAGCACGGCGAGCAGCCACTTCGGGAAGATGGGGATCTGGACGAACTCCGCGTCCAGCGGCGGCCGGTCGGCGGTCTCGTCCGGCTGGGTCCCGTCCCGGTCACCGGTCTCGGCGGTGGCCAGGGTGAACGGCCACACCGCCGGGGAGCCGAACCACACGGGCTTGCCCGTACGGACCCGCAGCCCGACCTCGACCGACTCGCCGGGCTCCAGCTTCGGCTCGGCCGAGTTGAAGGCGAACGCCAGCTCCTCGCCCGCCTGGCCGGGGGTGAAGCCCACCTGCACCGGGGTGTTGCCCTGGTTGCGTACTGCAAGCCGGTAGCGGCCGCGCAGCCAGCCGCGCCGGCGGCGCGGGGCCAGCTCGGTCCGCAGCTCGTGGAACTCCTCGATGTGCACGGTGGTCTCGGGGACGGTCACTGCGTCGGGATGCTCGGTCGGCAGGACCCGTACGCCCAGAGGCAGCTCACCGGCGCGTATCTCCGGCGAGCGCGGCGGCTCCAGACGGATCGTCACCGTCTCGGAGGTGCCGGGGTAGAGGGAGACCCTAGGGGGTTCCACGGTGGCCCAGGAGGCGCAGTCCCCGACGACCTCCAGGCTGTACGCCTCGACGATGTCGCTGTCGTTGCGGACGGTCAGACTGGTCGTGGCGGTGCTGCCGGGCGCCACCGTCACGGCCGGGATGTCGAGGCTGGGCGCACCGGGGCCGGAAGAGGCTGCAGAAGGCGTCACGCGACCACGGTAGGAGCGGGCCCGGGCCGCCACGAGGGATACGAGGGCAACACGCGGGCAGTCGTGATGCCTTTGAAGCCCAAGTCAACTCCTTTACGTTTGTAAGCCGTTGATGTGGCCCGCCGTCGTGCCCACTCCGCTTTCCGGCCTTTCCGGCCTTTCCGGCGATCGCCCCGCCCGCCGCGTCCATGCCCCCCCACGCACTCATGAATCAGGTGGTAATACGGCCATGTTCCGTTCGGACGAGCACAATCCGGCCTCATCGGCCCTCACGGCGCCTATGGTCGCCCCGGCCCGGGCCACGCACCAGTCCTCCCACTCCGATCGTCCGGTCCGGGTGACCCTGGCCGTCTACGCCGCCGATCCGGTCCTGCGCGTCGGCGTCGTCCAGCAGTTGCGTCAGCGCCCCGAGATCGACCTGCTCGACGACGCCGACGTGGAGCAGGCCCAGGCGTCGCTGGTGGTCGTGGACCACGTCGACGACGATGTGGCCGCCCTGCTGCAGCGGCTGCGGCACACCGGCAGCCCTACGGGCCTCGTGGTCGGCACCCTCGGTTCCGGCGCACTGCAACGCGTCATCGAGTGCGGCGTGTCGGCGGTGCTGCGGCGCGCCGAGGCCGACCAGGAGCGGCTCCTCCACCTGGTCCTGGCGATAGCCAACGGCGAGGGCGTGCTGCCCGGCGACCTGCTCGGCAAACTGCTCAGCCACGTGGGCAGCCTCCAGCGCTCGGCGCTCGACCCACGGGGCCTGTCCCTGTCCACACTGACCACCCGCGAGGCGGACATGCTGCGCCTGGTGTCGGAGGGCCTGGACACCGCGGAGATCGCCCGCAAGACCGCGTACTCCGAACGGACCGTCAAGAACGTCCTGCACGAGGTCACCACCCGGCTGCAACTGCGCAACCGGGCCCACGCGGTCGGCTACGCACTGCGCAACGGACTGATCTGACAACGGCCCGCGACGAGCCGGTCCGACGACGCCCGGGCACCCCGGCGCTGCCTGAGGGCTCACCGCACTGCCCGAAAGCACACCCCGCGCTTCCCCCGGGTACGGCCCCGCCGCCCTGCCGCGCCGCGTGCGGCCGTCGCACAGTGGCAGGGGTACGTCCAGATGCTGCACCAGACTGCGAGGTGGACCGTGATGCGCACCGCCGGCCCCGGTGGGCGGTACCGCCCGGGGAGACTCGGGGCGTCGTTGTTGCTGGTGATCCCGCTGTTCGTGGTGACGGCGGCCTCCGGACAGGGCAGCGCCGAACCCCGGCCGCAGCCGACGGCCGGCACCACCGGCACCCGGATCGCCTACGCCGGTACCGGGCACCGCAGCCTCGGCACGGTCGCCACCACCACCTCCAGCAAGCCGTTGTTCGCTGCGAGCCCGGCCCACTACGACGTCCAGCCGTCCGCCCTCGGTGACCAGATGGTCTTCGCGAGCCGGCGCGACGAGAAGACCCCGCAGATCTACCTCCGCGCCGCCGACGGTTCCGTACGACGTCTCACCTTCGGCATGGACGCGGCGCACCCCCGGCTGACACCGCGCGGGCAGTCCGTGGTGTTCGACGCGGCCGGGTCCGGGGGCCCGGACGGCGGGACGCAGCGCGACCTGTGGCTCGTACGCACCGACGGCACAGATCGTCCGACGCGGCTCACCGACACCCCCGCCGACGAGGAGGGCCCGACGGTCTCCCCCGACGGGAAGCAGCTGGCGTACTCCAGTGACGGCGACGTGTCGGTGGGACGGCAGATCTACGTACGGCCGCTGGCGGGCGGCACCCCCACCCGGATCACCGGTCCCGCGAACGGCACGGCGTCCGAGCCGGCCTGGAACCCGGTGAACGACGACGAGAACCGGGACTGGATCGCGTACACCGCCACGACCACCGTCGACGGGAAGAGCGTGCCCCGGCTGCGGGTGGCGAACGCGGCCGGGACCGCCGACGAGCCGCTGTTCGGGGGTGCATACGCGACCTGGCGTGCCCACGGGGCGGCGTGGAAGCCCGACGGGGACGGGGTGGTGTTCCTGAGCCCCGAGGTCACCTGCACGTGCGAGGGCGACTACGACCACGTGTTCGGTTCGCTCGCGCACTCCGACCAGGAACCCGCGCTGGTGCTCAACGAGGACCGGGAGGTCCTCTCGCCCACCTGGCTCGGCCCGCTCGACGGCGGCGGCGTGGTGGTGGAGCGCACCTCGGCGGCGGCCCCCGACAAGAACCACCCCGGCGCGCACGTGGTGACGCTGCAGGACGTCCGGGCGGACGGGGCCGACCCCCGCGACCTGGGGCTGACGATCCTCAACGAGGACCCGGCGGCCGACACCAACACCGATCCCGCCAAGGACCCGCTGTTCCGGCCGGCGTCCGGGTACGACCCGTGGACCGAGCGGCAGAGCTACACGCCCGACGGACGCCGGATCGTCGTCACCCGCTTCGAGACCGACGCCGACGGCCGGCGGATCGAGCGGATCTGGATGGTGGACGCCGACGGTTCCAACGCGGTGCCCATGCCGCTCAAGGACCGCGCCGCGACGGACTGGGACACCGACCCGACGTTCTCCCCGGACGGCAAGTACCTTGCCTTCACCCGGACTTCGCCGGGCGGCGTCGGTGAGGCCGCGGGTCCCAGCAGCATCCTCATCGCGGACGCGACCACCGGGGAGATCGCCGGCGAGGTCACCCCGCCGGCCGGACAGCTCCAGGGCCAGGACGCCCAGCCCACCTGGTCCTCCGACGGCACCACCCTGGCCTTCACCCGCAACATGGAGATCAACGGGGGCGGCGGCAACAAGCACATCTGGACCGTGCCCGTGAACGCCCTGACCCGGCAGGACGACCTGAGCGCCAGGATCTGCCCGGGCGACTGCGAGGTCATCGACGACAGTCCGGCGTTCTCCCCGGACGGTCTGCGTATCGCCTTCAACCGCAAGAACGGCGCCGGCCGGATCGACGAGCAGAACGGCATCCTCCTGACGTCGCTGTCGGGCGACGACTGCCGGGTGCTGCTGCCCACCGCCGCCCGTGGCCTGCCCGGCGCCTGCGGCCGGGAACTGCCGGAGAACACCGGTCCGTTCCAGCCCCGGGACGCCGCCTGGACGGCCGACGGCAAGGGGCTGGTGATCAGTGCCCGTCCCAGTCGTCCGGTCAACACCCCCGAGAAACTGAAGCTCCTGGACATCGCGTCCGGCACGCTCACGAAGCTCACGACCGAGCTCCCGGGCCGGCACAAGGAACCCAGCGTCCAGCAGTCCGTGGACCTCGCCGTCAAGGCGCCCGGCACCGCCCCGGAGGTGACCGTCGGCGACTCCACCACGGTCCGCGTCGACGTGGTGAACAACGGCCCCGCCGCCTCCCCCGGCACCACGCTCACCATCGCCCCGCCGGCCGGTGTGCAGGTCACCGAGGTGACCCGGCCCGGGGGCACCTGCGTCGCGGCCTCGCTCCAGTGCGACGTCGGCGTGGTGGAGCCGGGCAGCACCGTCCCGGTGACCGTCACCCTCACCGGGGTCACCGCCGGCGACCAGCCGGTCGACTGGTCGGTCGCCGGTACGGTCCTGGACCCGGAGCCCAGCGACAACGCCGGCCGGACCGTGGTGCCGGTGCGCGAGGCCACGCCGCCCCCGGCGCCCACCCCGACGCCCACGCCCACCCCGACGCCCACTCCGACTCGGACTCCGACGCCGACACCCACCGTGCCCCCGCAGGCGCCCGAGCCCGACGCCGGGCCCGGGGTGAGCGTTTCGGCCCGGCCGAACCCCGGCTACGTCGGCGGCCGCGTCGTGGTGACGTACACCGTGCGCAACGGCCGCAACGCGCTGGCGACCGGGCTGCGGCTGCGCATCGGCCTTCCCGGCATCCCGAACAGCGGGCCGCCGGCGGGCTGCGATGCCTCCTGGGTGTGCGCGCTGCCGGATCTGACGCCGGGCGCGAGCACCGTCGTACGGGTCGTCCTCAGCCCCGACAAGGCGCTGACCGGCCGTGTCACCGGCGTCCTCACCACCACCGGCACGGACGCCAGTAAGAGCGACAACACCGCACGGCAGCGGCTGCGCATCCTCCAGCCCCGCATCGTCGCGGTACCGGCGATCGGCAGGCCCGGCTTCGTCACCTCGGTGCGCGGCAAGGACTTCCCGCCGGGAGTGCCGGTGCGGTTCACCTGGAATCCGGGGATCACCGCGGCGGCGGCGCCGACCGTGCCGAAGCCGGACGGCACCTTCATCGGCCAGCTGCTCATCCTCGCCAAGGACCAGACCGGACCGCGCACCATCACCGCCAAGGGCCCCGGGTTCTCACCGGTGAAGACCGACTTCCTGGTGGTCAGCGGCAGCGTGCAGCCGCCCGACGAGGTGACCCGCCGGTGATCCACGAGGTCGACGAGGGGCTGCGCCGGCTGCTCGGCGAGTCCGGCCTGCAGACGTCGGGCATCGACGTGGTGTTCGACGCCCCCACCCGGGACTGGGCGGCGCGC
Organism: Streptomyces sp. NBC_00386; assembly: GCF_036063235.1. Lineage (NCBI taxonomy): Bacteria > Bacillati > Actinomycetota > Actinomycetes > Kitasatosporales > Streptomycetaceae > Streptomyces > Streptomyces sp. NBC_00386. Next base: position 4,653,850 of record NZ_CP107950.1, on the reverse strand, counting down.
CGCAGCGCCCCGACGGTCTGCGTCTTCCTGTACGACATCCGCGAGGACGCCGTCCGGCGCGGCAGCGGCGCCGGGGAGGTGTACGACGCGGACGGGCACCTGGTGGCGCGGCGCACCCCGCCCCGCTGGTTCGAGCTGACGTACCTGGTCACGGCGTGGGCGAGCCGCCCGCAGGACGAGCACCGGCTGCTCTCGCAGGTGCTCGCGACTCTGGTGGCCACCGACACGCTGCCCGCGCGGCTGCTCACCGGCACGCTCGCCGAACTCGGCCTGACCGTGAGCCTGGACGCCGGAGGGGCCGGGCTCGACGCGCCGGCCGCCTCCGATGTGTGGTCGGCGCTCGGCGGAGAGCTGAAGGTGTCGCTCGGGGTACGGGTACGGGCCCCGCTCGCCGGGGTGAGCACGGTCGTCGCGCCGCCGGTCACCGAAGGGCTCGTCGTGCGCTCCGCCGCCCGCGGCGAGGACGGCGAACCGGCGCCGGGACGTCGGCTGCGCTACAGGGAGACGACGGACCCGGGCCAGGACGGCTTCGCCGGCCCGCGTGAGCGGGGCCCCGCCCCGGCCAGGCGGCGCCACCGGGGAGACCGCCAGCCGTGACACACACCGCCGAACCCGTTGTCGTCACCGAACCCGCTGCCGTCACCGAACCCGTATCCGTCGACGCGGACCACCTGTGGGCGCGACTTCGCGTGGTCGAGGGACGGGTGCGGCACGCCGTGGCCGTCCGTCGTGCCGTCGATCCCGATCCCGACGACCCGTACCGGGGGCAGTACCTCAGCCCCGAGGCGGTGGCTCGCATCCTGGACGAGCCGGGTGGTCTCGACGTACCCGCCCAGGAGCCGTGGCGCCCGCCGGCCGGGTCCGTTCTCGACGGCCTCGCCCGGCGGTTCGGGCTGTCCCCGCTGGATCTGGACCTGCTGCTGGTCGTGGTGGCGCCCGACCTGGACGCCCGGTTCGAGCGGCTCTACGGCTATCTCAACGACGACCTGACGCGCCGTCGGCCCACGGTCGGGCTCGCCCTGGAGCTGTGCGGGCTCGCCGGCGCGTCAGCCGCCCGGTTCCGGCTCGCCCCCGGGGCGCCGCTCGTCGAGGGCGGTCTGGTGGAGATCGCCGATCCGGAACGGCCGCCGCTGTCACGGGTGCTGGCGGTCCCCGACCGGGTCACCGCGCACCTGCTGGGCAGTGCGCGGCCCGACGCCCGGCTCGCCGGGGTGCTCGGCGAGACCCGCGAGGACCCGACCGCCGAGGCGGCGGAGGTCCACCGGACGGCGGCCGCGGCCGGGACCGGTACAGGCCTCGTCCATCTGCGCAGCCTGGGCGGCGACGCCGAGGGGCTGGCCATCAGCGCCCTGCACACGGCCGGGCTGCGCCCGCTCGTCCTCGACGCGGTGGCCCTCGCCCGGCGTCCCGGCGACGTACCGGAGTTCGCCCGGGTCGCCGCCCTCGAAGCCCGTCTGACCGGTGCCGGGGTCGTTCTCGGCCCGCTGGAGTCGCTGCCCGCAGAACCGGGCGAACGGGCCCGGACGCTGGGGGCGTTGTGCGCGGCGCTGCGCGGGATTCCCCTGCTCACGCACGGCACCGGCACCTGGGACCCGCTGTGGGCGGCCGACACCCCCGTCGTCCTGAACGTGCCGGCGCCTTCGCCCGAACGGCAGGCCGAGCGGTGGCGGCACGCCCTGGACCGGGCCGCCGGTGACGGCTCGGCGACCGGCACCGGCGACGCCGACGAGCTCGCCCGGGCCGTCGCCGCGCACCGCCTGGACTCCGGGCAGCTGCGCCGCGCCGTCGACGTGGCGACGCGTACGGCCGCCCTCGCGGGCCGCCCGGTCCGCGCCGACGACCTGCGCACCGCCGTACGTGCCCAGAACGGCGCGGGGCTCGACCGGCTCGCCCGCCGGGTGGAGCCGGGCGTCGGCTGGGACGACCTGGTGCTGCCGCCGACCACTCACCGGCGGCTGCGCGAACTCGCGCTGCGGGCCCGCCACCGCGAGCAGGTGCTCGGGCGGTGGGGGATGCGGCCCGGTGGCGGCCGGGGGCGCGGCGTCATCGCGCTGTTCGCCGGCGAGTCGGGCACCGGCAAGACCATGTCCGCCGAGGTCGTCGCGGCGGACCTGGGCATGGACCTGTACGTGGTGGACCTGTCCACAGTTGTGGACAAGTACGTCGGGGAGACCGAGAAGAACCTGGAGCGGATCTTCACCGAGGCGTCGGCGGTCAACGCGGTGCTGCTCTTCGACGAGGCCGACGCGATCTTCGGCAAGCGCTCGGAGGTGAAGGACGCGCACGACCGGCACGCCAACATCGAGTCGGCGTACCTGCTCCAGCGCATGGAGTCCTTCGACGGCATCGCGGTGCTGACCACGAACCTGCGGGCCAACCTGGACGAGGCGTTCACCCGACGCCTCGACGTGGTGGCCGACTTCCCGGTGCCCGACCCCGGCCAGCGCCTCGCCCTGTGGGAGCGCTGCCTGGGCGAGCGGCTGCCCCGGGCCGACGACCTGGACCTCGCCTTCTGCGCGGACCGCTTCGAACTCGCCGGCGGCTCCATCCGCGCCTGCGCGGTGACCGCGGCCTACCTCGCGGCGGAGTCCGGCGAGCCCCTCACCATGCGGCAGGTGGTGACGGCGGTCGCCCAGGAGTACCGCAAGCTGGGGCGGCTGGTCCTGGAGGGCGAGTTCGGGCCGTACCTGGCGACGGCCAACGACGCCTGAGGCCGGTGGGGTCCTGCCGCCCCGTCAGGACTTGACCCGCAGCGTGGCGTTGCTGAGATCCACGCTGTTGGGCAGCATCGCCTGCGGACGCAGGAGGTCCTTGAGGAGGAACTTCATCAGTTCCGTACCGGACATGCTCTTCAGCCGTTCCGCCAACGCGGGGTTGACCTCCTCCAGCCGCATGATCTCCAGCACCGCGCGGTCCACCAGGCCGGGCACGATGTCCCTGCCCTTCAGCGTGTTGGAGCGGAGCCGCTCCTTGTACTCCTTCTTCCGGTCGCCGGAGCCGTAGGTCATCGTGCTGTGCTCGTCCGCCGCGGCCTGGGTCTTCGCGTACATGATCTGGGCTCCGCGCTCCGGGTCCGGCTCCTGCTTGGACAGCTCCATGATCTTCATGAGGTCCACGTCCGCCTTGCCGGCTCCGAGGTCGAAGTTCCGCACGGGCAGGGAGAATTCGGCGGGCATCTTCTCCTGGCGGGTGGGCAGCTCGCTCTTGGTGGCCGAGGGGTCGGTGGGCTTGGCGTTGATCGTCGGATACTCCCGCTGGGCGAAGTCGCTGAGCATCAGCCAGCCCTGGGACTCCAGGGGTGAGTCCGCGAGCGGAATATCGAAACGGGCCTTTCCGAACCGGGTGTCGCGGAACTCGCTGTCGGGCGCCTCCAGGAAGAAGAAGACGAAACCCTCGTTCGCGAGGACGTGCTTGTCGTAGCCCTCGGAGTTGTTGGGCGCGGCGGGGTCCGCCTTCAGCAGCTCTGTCTTCGACTTGATGTGGCCTGCCTGCTGCAACTGCCGTGCGCGGTCCTCGTCCTTGGTGTAGTGGACCAGCACGCTCTGCCGCAGCGCGGTGCCCAGCGCCTGCCCGACGCCGCTCATCCAGTCCTTGCGCCCGCGGCTCGTGATCTCGTTGGCCATTCCGGCCCGGTTCATCTCGGAGAGCTCGCGGAAGTAGCTCGGCCCGCTCATGGCGAACGCCACGGCGCTGTCGGCCCAGTCCTCCTCGTTCCAGAGCAGGCCGTTCGCGGTCATCGCCTCGAAGGGGGCGCGGGCCTCCGCGGGGAAGTCGGCGTCCCGGCCGATCTGTTCGGTCACCCGGTCGTTCTCGGCCCTGAGAGCCGTGCGGGCCGCGGTCAGGAAGTGCCTGGCGGACGCGGTCTCCCGGTCGGGCTTTCCTTCGAGGTCCTCCTCGGCGCTGCTGACGGCCAACAACAGGCCGACCACCTGCTGTATACAGTGCATGGGGTCACGCTTGGGATCCCCGTCGTACCCCGCGATGGCCTGGCGGATCTCCGTCAGTTCCGGAGACTCCTGCGCGGGAGCGCGCGAGAAGGACTTGAGGAAGGACGACAGGGGGTTGCCGCCGGCCCCTACGGCAGGCAGCTTGCCCGAGAGTTCCTCCGTGCCCTTGCGCTGGATCACCGCCGCACCGGAGGACGCGGGCGCCGCGGTGTCCGCCTCGGCCCGTTGCACGGGCGCGGGCCCCGCCATGATCCGGTGCGCGTTCGTCTCCGCCTCCCGTTCGAAGCGGTCGGAAGGGTCGGACACGCGCAGGCCGTTGCCGTGGTCCGTGCCCGCGACCGGACCCTGCCGCTGCTGCACGACGTGGGTGAGTTCGTGGGCGAGGGTGTGCTTGTCGCCGCCCCCGGCGCCGAGGACGACATGGCTGCCGGAGGTGTAGGCGCGTGCCCCGACGGCGCGGGCCGAACGGGCGGCGGCCGCCCCGGTGTGCAGTCGCACGTCGGAGAAGTCGGTGTCGAACCGGGACTCCATGTCCTGGCGCACCGGCGCGGCGAGGGGTTTGCCCGCGGAGCCCAGGACCTCGTTCACTCCGTGGTCGGGCCGATCCGGGGCGGCCGTGGGGCGGACGCGGCGGGCGATCATGGCGGCCACCGCGGCGTTGCCCGCGCCGCGCTGGGACGCGCGGAGCGCGTCGGCGGTGAGCGGGGGCGGTACGGCGCTGCCCGCGGACGTCTCCCGGCGGGCGGCGGCGGTGCCGCGCGTCGGCTGCAGCGCCTCGTTCTGCTCGGCGTGCGCCCCGGACTTCCGCATCTGCTGCCTCCTCATGGGCGCACCCCTGCCGCCGCCACCAGTGGACCGTCCGGGCGAACGGGATGTCCAGGTCCGTACGGGCAGAACGAGGGCAAGTCCGGGCGGCGGCCGGTCGGTTCGCACAGGCAGCGAAAGGCAGTGATCCTGCCCCTCACCAGGTCCCCGCGGCCCTGTCGTCCCGGCGGATACCCGCGCAGACTCGCCCTGGACACAGGTGAACCGACCCGCAGGACGCGAAGGAGCAAGCATGCCGACGTACCTCACCCCGGGCGTGTACGTGGAGGAGGTGCAGTCCGGTGCCCGACCGATCGAAGGGGTCGGCACCGCCGTCGCCGCGTTCGTAGGGTTCGCCGAGAACGGCCCGTTCCACACGCCGACTCTGGTCACCAGCTGGGACCAGTACACCCAGCAGTTCGGCGGCTTCACCGAGGGCGCCTACCTGCCCCTCTCGGTCCACGGCTACTTCGCCAACGGCGGCGGCGCCGCGTACATCGTGCGGATCGGCGGCCAGGCCGAGGACGCCTCCGCCCCGTCGGTCAACGGCGGTCGGCGCGGCGACAAGGCCGCGGAGCCGGTGGCCCTCGGCGGCTTCCTCGTCGCGGCCAGGCCGGGCGTCACCGGGGTGTCGGTCGAGGTCGCCGACGCGGACGGCGAGAACACGCCGGAGGACCGCTTCAAGGTCCTGGTCCGCCAGGGCGACCAGGTCGCGGAGACGTACGAGGCCTCCACCCGCAAGAACGTCAAGGGCTACCTGGTCAACCAGGCCCGCGCCTCCAAGCTGATCCAGGTCACCGAGCAGCAGGCCGCCGCCCAGACCAGGCCCGCCGCCCAGACCCTGGCCGTGCCCGACGCCCCGGCCGCGCCCGCCGCGAACGGCTCCGGCGAGGTGGCCCGCCTCAACCCGGCGGAGTACGTCGGCGACGCCGCCGCCCGCACCGGGTTCGGCGGTCTGGAGACCATCGACGAGATCACCATGGTCGCCGTGCCGGACCTGATGAGCGCCTACCAGCGCGGCGACATCGACGCCGAGGGCGTGCGCACCGTGCAGCTCGCGGTGATCTCGCACTGCGAGCAGATGGGCGACCGCGTCGCCGTCCTGGACGCCCCGCCCGGACTGGGCGCCCAGCAGGTGCGCACCTGGCGCAACGACGAGGCGGGCTACGACTCCCGGTACGCCACCCTCTACTACCCCTGGATCCGTGTCTTCGACCCGGCCACCGGACGCAACACCACCGTCCCGCCGAGCGGCCACATCGCCGGTGTCTGGGCGCGCAGCGACGGCGAGCGCGGTGTGCACAAGGCGCCCGCCAACGAGGTCATCCGCGGCGCGGTGGACCTGGAGCTCCGGCTCAGCAAGGGCGAGCAGGACCTGCTCAACCCGATCGGCGTGAACTGCGTACGGGCCTTCCCCGGCCGCGGCATCCGCATCTGGGGCGCCCGCACCCTCTCCTCCGACCCGGCCTGGCGCTACCTGAACGTGCGCCGCCTCTTCAACTACCTCGAAGAGTCCATCCTGCTGGGCACCCAGTGGGTGGTCTTCGAACCGAACGACGACCGGCTGTGGTCCAGCATCCGGCGCAACGTCACCTCCTTCCTCACCGAGGAATGGCGCCGGGGCGCGCTGTTCGGCCGCACCGCCGAAGAGGCGTTCTACGTGAAGTGCGACCGGGACAACAACCCGCAGGAGTCCATCGACCAGGGCCGGGTCATCTGTGAGATCGGCGTCTCGCCGGTCAAGCCCGCGGAGTTCGTGGTGTTCCGGCTGGCCCAGTTCTCCGACAGCACCAGCCTCGTCGACGAGTGACCACGGGTCAGTAGAGAAGCAGAGAAGAAGACCCGTAAGGAAAGGTGACAGACAGTCATGGCAACGGGCGATGCTCTTTCCACCCACGTCTTCGGCGTGCAGCTCGGCGGCTATCTGGTCGAGTCGATCCAGGAGATCAGCGGACTGACCGTCGAGGAGGAGGTCGTCGAGGTCAAGCAGGTCAGCGCGGAGGGCAAGCAGATCATCCGCAAGCAGCCCGGCGCCCGGCAGGCAGGTGAGATCACGATCACCCGGGGACTCGACCAGAGCAGCGAGTTCACCAAGTGGATCAAGGAGACCCTGAACAACGGCGCCGTGAACTCCGCGCGGCAGAACCTCACCATCGAGATCAAGGACACCGAGGGCAACACGGTCCGCCGTATCCAGCTGATGCAGGGCTGGGCCTCCAAGTGGGAGGGCCCGTCCCTGAAGGCGGGCGAGTCGTCTCCGGCCACCGAGTCGGTCACGATCGTGTTCGAGGAGATCATCGTCGAATGAGGCGTCGTACGGTGACGGCGGGCAACCTGGAGGAGATCCTCCAGGCGACGGAGCCCGCCCAGGCGCCGGAGCGGACGGCGGCACCTCCCGCCGCCGCCCCGCCGCGCCGCGAGGACCACGGGCTGCGCACCGAGTTCGAGTTCGAGCTGCCGCGCGGGTACGTCGACGAGGCGGGCACGGTGCACCGCCACGGCTCGATGCGCCTGGCCACGGCCCGTGACGAACTGCGGCCCCAGATCGACCTGCGGGTCAAGGAGAACCCGGCGTACCTGAGCGTGGTGCTGCTGAGCCAGGTGATCACCCGGATCGGCTCGATCAGCGATGTGCACGCCGGGATCGTGGAGCGGATGTACGCCACCGACGTCGCCTTCCTCCAGGACTTCTACCGCCGGGTCAACAGCGAGGGCCACACCCGCGCTGCGGTGACCTGCCCGCACTGCGAGGGCGGCTTCGAGGTCGACCTCTCGGGTGGGCGCCTGGGGGAATCGTGACGTACGCCCTTCCCCGGCTCCGGGAGGAGATCGCGTACATCGCCTACCACTTCCACTGGCGGCGCGAGGAGATCCTCGACCTGACCCACGACGAGCGCCGGCAGTGGGTGGCGGAGATCGCCCGTATCAACACCCGTGTGAACGAAGGCGGTTGAGCACATGGCATGGCGGGACAGGCTGCGCCGCCGGGCCGCCGCGCCGGACATCGCGGGACCCGGGTCGCCGGGCGCGACCGGCACCCCGGGGCCGTCCGTGACCGGCACCCCGGGTCCGTCCGCGGGCGGCGACCCGGGCTCCGCCGTGCCCGGCGACTGGGACGGCGGCTGGCGCCGTACCGTCGCGCCGGAACTCACCGTTTCCCGCGCCCCGTTGGGCGTCAGCGACGGCCTCGCCTTCCGTGCGGGCCTCGCCGCCTGGCAGAACCCGTCCTTCGACGCCGGCCTCGGCCACGCCCTGCTGCCCACCGCCCCGACCGGCCTGGTGAGCGGCGTCACGCGCCCGGCCGCCGCCCCGCGGCACACCCACAGCGCCGGGGGTCCGCTGCTGCTCCGGGCACTGCGTCCGGAGGGGGCGGACGGTCCGGGGGAGAGCGAGGGCACGGCGGACGCGCCGACAACCCAGGTCTCACGCCGGACCCGTCCGGGCGCACGGCCATCCGGTCCGGCACCCCTCGCGCGGTCATCCGGTCCGACACCCCTGGGGGAGCGCTCCGGCGACAACAGCACTGCGGGGAAGGCCCGTTCGGGCGAAGCCGGGCGGGCCCGCGGCCTCACGTCCGCGCACGCGCCCGCCGTGCTCTCCTCGTCGCCTCCCGCTGTCCGACGAGCCGGGCGGCCGGACGCCGGCCCGGTCGTGACGCCGGCCGCTCCCGCGACTTTGCCGGTACGACGTGTGGCCGTGGTCCCGCCCGCGGCCGCTGACGGGGTCATGGCCCGGTCCTCTGCCAGGACGCGGCCCGCCCCGGCCGAGCCGTCCCGTCCGCCGGCCGGTTCCGGGGGCCGCACGCCTTCCGGACCGGCCGTCCAGCGCACCGCGGCGGGGCCGCAGCCCGCCGGGGGAGCCAGGCAGCCGGAGGCATCCCGTGCCGCCGGCTCCGACGTGTCCCACCCGGCCGTCCGGCTCCGCCCGGTGGGGCCTGCGCTGACCGTCGCCCGGCGCCCCGCCGGACCCGCGCGCCGGGTTCCCGCCCTGCGGCCCGCCGCCGCACCGGCGCCCGGCAGCGCCACCACCCCTGACCCGTCCGGCCCGGCCTCCGCCCCCGTGCAGCGCGCCGCCACGCGCGAGGCCGGCCGCGGGCCCCTCGGTACCCCGCTGAGTGAACTGCCCTCCACGGCGACACCGTTGCCGCAGAGCACCCCCGCGCCCGGCGCCGGATCCGCGACCGGTCCGGCGCTGCCCGTCGTCCAGCGCCAGGCGGAAGGCGGGAGCGGCACTCCGGGACCGTACGACGGCGGTACGAGGGGAACGGCGCCCGCCGCCCCGCGCCGGACCCCCGACCCCGGCAACCGCGGGGCACGCGCGCGTGGCGGCCTCGGTGCGCCGCTGTCCGCGCTGCCGCCGAGCGCCGAGGTGCCCGGTACCAGCGCGTCCGGTGCCCGAGCCTCCCGCCCGGACATCCAGCGCGCTACGACACCTCAGGAACCGGGGTCCGGCGCCGCTCCGGCGCCGCCCACGCCGGATCGCGACCGGACGCCCACCGAGGCCGCACCCCGCACGCCGGGCGCGCCGCTGCTGGGGACGGGCGACGTCCAACGCCGCCTCGCGAACCCGTCCGCCACCGGGGGCACCATGCCGCCCGGCCCCGCGGACCACGGAAACGGGCCCGCCACACCGCTGGTGACGCCGTCCGCAGCCGCCCCGGCCCGCGGTCCGGCGGGCGCCGTGAGCCCGGAAGGCCCGGCCGGGAACGCGCCACGACCCGGCCCGACGTCCGGCGGGCAGCAGCCCCAGGGCCCCTCCGTTCCGGGCCCGGTCGTCGTCGCCCGGGCCGTGGCCGACGCCGCCGGGGGCGACCGGACTCCCGGCGGGCCGGGCGCCGACGGACAACGGCCCCGGGACGCCGCTGTCCAGGGCCGTGCCGCCCAGGGCCCGGCCGTCGTCGCGCGAGCGACGGAAGGCACGGGATCCGGCTCCGGCAGGCACCGGTCCCAGGGCCCCTCCGTTCCGGGCCCGGTCGTCGTCGCCCGGGCCGTGGCCCGAGGCACCGGAGGCGCCCAGCCCTCCGGCCCGGCAGACCCGCACGGGCTCCCCGTGACCCGCTCCACAACGCACTCCGCCCCGGCGGCACCCCGCACCCTCTCGCTGCTGGCCGAGCGTCGGCTCACCCTGAACACCCGTGCCCCGGAAGGGGTGGCACAGCCCGCCGTCCCCCGCTCCGGCGGCCGCCCCGTGGTGGCGGCGCGCTGGCCCGGCGCACCGGCCGCGCCCCGGAGCGACTCCACGCCGGCCGCCGAGCCGTCCGCGCGCCGGTCCGGCACATCGGCGCCCCCGCCGGGCGGCCCCGGGACCCGCGCGCGCCCGGCGCCCGGTCCGTCCTCCCTCGCCCCGGCCACGCCGCAGGTCCAGCGGGCAGCAGCCCCGTACCCCGGACCGGAGGGTCCGGGCGTACCGACGGCCGGCTCCCCGGCCCCCGTTCAGCGCGTCCCGGTCGTCCGGCCCGCGCCGCCCCGCCAGGGGGCGGCCGCCCCGGTCGCCGCCGTACCGGCGAGGCCCCTGCCGGTGACCGCCCCGCAGGCGCCGCCGCTCGCGGACCGTCCGCCGGCCGGCCCGGCACCGGGGGGAGCCGTCCCCGTGGTCCGGCCGAGGACCGTTACGGCCGCCGGTGGGACCGGTGAGGCGGCACTCGCGGTGCAGCGCGACGCACGCGGCCGCACGCGGTCGTCCTCCGCGCCCCCCGCACCGTCGGCAGGCGCACCGGCCAAGGAGGTTCCGGCACCCGGCCGGAAGCGGTCGTCGTCCGTGTCCTCCGCGGCCCCCGCGGCCACCGCTTCATCCGCCGCCTCCGGCGAGAAAGCGGCCCGCCGCACCGAGACACCCCAGGACGACCCCGGCCTGGACCTGGACGACCTGGCGCGCCGCCTGCTCGACCCGGTGGCCCGACTGCTGCGCACCGAGCTGCGCCGCGGCCGGGACCGCACGGGCCGCCCCTACGACGGACGCCGCTGAGAGCCGGAACGGATGACGGACGAATGACGGACAACATCTTCGCGACGAGCGTTTTCTTCCGGCTCGCGATCGGCGGCAACGACCTGGGCGCCTTCCACACCTGCTCCGGCATGGGCGCCGAGGTGGAGATGGAGAGCTACGCCGAGGGCGGCAACAACGGCTTCACCTGGCAACTGCCCGGACGCGTGACCTGGTCGAACATCACGCTCACCCGGCCGGTCACCGCCGACACGGCGAAGATCGCCCGCTGGCTCGACGAGACGCTGAAGCGGGTGGAGCCCAAGGACGGCGAGATCGTGGCCCTGAAACCGGACCTGACGAAGATCATCAGCTGGCAGGTGTTCGGGATCGTCCCGGTGCGCTGGCAGGGGCCGTCCTTCGACCCCGCCAGTTCGCAGGCCGCGGTGGAGACCCTGGAGATCGCCCACGAGGGGCTGCGCCCGTCCTGACACGCCCTCATCGACCAGTTCCCCAGCACGTATCGGCCCCCGGAAAGGAGGTCCCGCCATGTCATCAGCGCGCGCCAGTCGGGCCAGGGCCAAGCTGACCCTGAAGGAGCCCCCGGCGTCGGTCGGCGCGAAGCCCGGCGGGACCGTCGCACAGCTCGACCTCCAGTTCAACCCCTCCACCCTGCAGTTGAGCAAGACCACCGAGTGGCGGCGCTCCCCGTCCCGGATGGCGGGGCAGTCGGCACTGCCCGAGTTCGTCGGCAGCGGCCCGCGCACGCTGAGCCTCGAGGTGTTCCTGGACGCCACCGCCCGGCACGACAACTCCGTGGAGCAGGCGGTGGAGAAGCTGATGAAGGCGTGCGTGCCGACCCCGGCCAGCCTGGGCCGCAAGAAGCCGGCCAGCCCGTGGGTCCGGTTCACCTGGGGCACCGCCCGGACGACGTCGTTCGACGGGGTGCTCTCCAGCCTGTCGGTGTCGTACACGCTGTTCGACGTCGACGGCAGGCCGCTGCGGGCCACCTGCGCGCTGTCGATCGAGGAGGCGAGCGTCGACCCGCCGGGCCAGAACCCGACGTCCGGCTCGCGCACCGCCCGCAGTACGCACACCGTGGTGGCGGGCGACAGCCTGGCCATGCTGGCCTGGCGGGAGTACGGCGACGCGACGGCCTGGCGGGTCATCGCGGAGGCGAACGGAATCGACGACCCGATGGCGCTCGCGCCCGGCACCGAACTGGTGGTGCCGGGGCTGCGGGACGCGGACGGTGAGGAGGAGCGATGACCGCCGAGGCAAGGGGCCGGTTGTTCGCGGCGGACCCCGTGGTGGAGACGCCCGCCGAACTCCCGCAGATCTGGGCCGCCCAGCTGGTCAGCTGTGTGGTGGACGAGAACGTGGGCCTGCCCGACGCGGCACAGCTCACCTTCCGCGACCCCGACCACGAGTTCCTGCAGGCGACCGGCATCACCATCGGCACCCCGCTGAAGGTGTCGGTGGTGACCGTGTCCGGGCAGGCGCGCGAGCGGCTGTTCAACGGCGAGGTGACGGCCCTCGAACTGGACCGGGACAGCACGGGCTCGTTCACCGTGGTGCGCGCCTACTCCAAGGCGCACCGCCTCCAGCGGGGCCGGAAGGTGGTGGCGTACCGGAACATGACGGCGTCGGCGATCGTCCGCAAGGTGGCCGCCGGGGCCGGGCTGGCCTGCGGCACCGTGCAGGCCGCGCCGGTCACCTACAAGCAGCTCTCGCAGGCGAACGTGTCCGACTGGGACTTCCTGCAGTTCCTGGCGGGGGAGAGCGGCGCGCTGGTGCGCGTCGACGACAAGGGGCTGCTCCAGTTCACCAAGCCGGTCAAGGCGTCCGGCGCGCCCGCGCCGTCGACCTCGTCGTCCCGCGACCCGATGGTGCTGGAGTACGGGGCGAACCTGCTCGCGCTGCGGGCCTCGCTGTCGGCGGCGGACGGGGCGTCGCAGGTGGAGGTGCGCGGCTGGGACGTCACCACCAAGAAGCCGCTGGTGTCCCGGCAGCCGTCGGTGATCAGTGACACGGTGGTTCCGGGCCTGAGCCCGGCGCTCGCGGCCGCCCGGTTCGGCAAGTCGGCGAAGCTGACCGTCACGGACACCCCGTACCGCACCCTGTCCGAGACGACCGCGGCCGCGGACGCGGTGTCCGATCAAGTCAGCGCTGGTTTCGGTGAGTTGGAGGCGGTGGCCGAGGGAAACCCGCAGCTGCGGGCGGGCAAGCCCGTGGCGCTCGGCAACGTCGGGCAGGCGTTCTCCGGCAAGTACACGGCGACGGCGGTGCAGCACGTCCTCGAACCGCACGGCGGGTACCGGACGACGGTGTGGGTGAGCGCCGGCCCGGACCGCTCCCTGACCGGCCTGGTGACCGGCGCCGACGCGCCCGGCCGCGGCTCGCGCCTGCCGGGCCTGGCGATCGGCGTGGTGACGGACATACGCGAGACCGGCGGCGCCGAGAACGGCTCGGTGAAGCTGAAGTTCCCCTGGCTGGACGACACTTACACCACCGACTGGGTGCGCACCGTGCAGTGGGGCGGCAAGGGCGGCGGAGGCGTGTTCAGCCCCGAGGTCAACGACGAGGTCCTGGTCGGGTTCGAACAGGGTCTGCTGGACAGCCCGTACGTCATCGGCGGGCTCTACAACGGCGTCGACAAGCCGTCGCCCCACAAGGTCCCGCTGATCGACAAAGCCACCGGAAAGGTCAACCGCCGCTCCGTCGTGTCGCGTTCGGGACATCGGATGGAGCTCCTGGACGCGAGGGCTCCGGGCCAGTCCGGCCTCAGGCTCGTGAGCGGTGACGAGCGCCTCGAAGTAAGCCTCGACCAACGGCGGGGCCGGATCGAGCTGACGGTGTACGCCGGGAAGGGCAGACAGCCCCTCACCTCCGTCCTGCTCGACAAGAAGGGCATCACCCTGGACGCGGGACGGGGCGACGTGAGCATCTCGGGCGGGAACGTGGACATCCAGGGCCGGGTCGGGGTGAAGATCGGCGGCCGCACGGTGAGCGTCACCGGCAGCTCCGACGTCACCGTCGACGGCGGTCTGCTCGGCGTCCTCAAGGCCAAGCTCATCCGGATCAACTGAGGCTCGACACCGTGACCAGCGAATGAGGATCGACACCGTGACCAGCGAAAGGAGCACCGCATGCCGGCCGCAGCCCGTACCGGTGACCCCACCAACCACGGCGGCGTGATCGCCACCCCGCCGCCCGGCGCCGCCGCGGCGGTGGCCCGGGTGCTGATCGGCGGCCGTCCCGCCGCCGTCGTGGGCAGCCTGCACGCCTGCGTCATTCCCCCGCACGCGCTCCTGGGACCGGGCAACGTGATCATGCCCGACCTGGCCGGGCTCGCCTCGGGCCAGGTCCTCATCGGCGGGCTGCCGGCCGCGCGGGCGCGCGACAAGACGACATGCGGCGCGATGATCGTGACCGGCGCCCTCAACGTCCTGATCGGGGGCCTGTGATGAGCGAGCGGTTCGATCGGCGTGGGTGTCCGCTCCCGACGCGGGCCGGGCGCCCCGCGTGCGGTGGCGTGGTCCTGCCCGGCGCTCCGGGCGTCCGGACCGGGAGCGTGTCATGAGCGACCGGTTCATCGGCCGGGGCTGGGCGTTCCCGCTGCGGGTCGGGCCGACCGGCGGGATCGGCATGGTCGAACGGGAGCGGGAGATCGAGGAGGCGATCCGCCTGGTACTCGGCACCGCACCCGGCGAGCGCCCCATGCGCCCTGAGTTCGGCTGCGGCATCCACGACTACGTCTTCGCCCCCGGCGACGGCGCCACCGCCGGACTCGTCGCACAGCAGGTGCGCGAGGCCCTGGAACGGTGGGAGCCGCGCATCGCGGTGGACGACGTGGTGGTCGCCTACGACGCCGTCGAGGCCGGAACCCTCTACATCGACGTGCGCTACACCATGCGTTCCACCAATGACCGGCGCAACCTGGTCTTTCCCTTCTACACGATCCCCTCCGAGGAGGGGGCCGAGGAATTGGTCGCCGACTGATGGCCCTGCCCTCCCCCAACCTGGACGACCGGCGGTTCCAGCAACTCGTCGACGAGGCGAAGCGGTACGTGCAGCAGCGCGCCCCGGAGTGGACCGACCACAACGTCTCCGACCCGGGCGTCACCCTGATCGAGACGTTCGCCTACCTCGTGGACCAGTTGCTGTACCGGCTGAACCGGGTCCCGGACAAGAACTACACCGCGTTCCTCGACCTGTTGGGCATCCGGCTGTTCCCGCCGGCCGCGGCCGCGGCCGAGGTCGACTTCTGGCTGTCGGCGCCGCAGCCCGACACGGTGACGCTGACCCCGGGCACCGAGGTGACCACCGCGGGCGGCGAGGGCGACGAGGCCGTGGTGTTCACGACCGTGGACGAACTGCGCATCGTGCCCAGCGAGTTGGTACGGCTGGTGACCGCGCCCCGGACCGGTGAGCAGACCGACCGGACCAGGACGCTCGCCGAGGCCGGCGACGTACGGTGCTTCCAGCCGGCACCGGAGCCGGGCGACGCGCTGCTGTTCGGCCTGCCGACGGCGGTACCGCGCTGCGTGGTCGCCGTACAGCTGGACAGCCGCACGGAGGGCGTCGGCGTGGACCCGCGCCAGCCCCCGCTGGTGTGGGAGGCGTGGGCCGGCGGCGGCTGGCAGGTGTGCGAGACCGGTGAGGACACCACCGGCGGCCTGAACCGGCCCGGCGAGGTCATCGTGTACGTACCGGCCGGGCACACGGCGTCGGTGATCGGCGGGACCCGGGCCGGCTGGCTGCGCTGCCGCGTCACCGAGCCGGAACCGGGCCAGCCGTTCTACTCGGAGTCCCCGACGGTGCGCGAGGCGGCGGTGTTCACCGTGGGCGGCACCATGTCCGTCGAGCATGCCGAGACCGAGACCGACGTACCGCTCGGCACCTCGGAGGGGGTCTCCGGGCAGACGTTCCGGCTCGGCCGCCCGCCGGTCCTCCTCGACGGCGAGCCCCCCGTGGTGGAGGTGTCCTCGGAGGAGGGCTGGCAGCGCTGGGAGGTGGTGGAGCACTTCGGCCGCTCCGGCCCCGCCGACCGGCACGTCCGCGCCGACGCCACCACCGGCGAGTTCAGCTTCCCGCCGGTGCTGCGCGAGCCGGACGGCACGCTACGGCAGTGCGGTGCCGTGCCGCCCAAGGGCGCCCAGATACGGGTGGCCCGCTACCGCACCGGCGGCGGACCGGCCGGCAACGTCGCCCGCGGCGCGATCTCCGTGCTGCGCAGCTCCGTTCCCTACGTCGCCCGGGTCGTCAACCGGGAGGCGGCGCTCGGCGGTGTCGCCGGCGAGACCATCGACAACGCCAAGCTGCGGGCACCGGACGCGCTGCGGATGCAGGAACGCGCGGTGACCGCCGAGGACTACGAGATCATCAGCCGTCAGGCGGCACCCTCGGTGCGCCGGGTCCGCTGTCTGTCCGCGGCGGAAGGCGCGGGCGCGGTACGGGTCCTGGTGGTGCCGGACGCGGTGGCCGACGAGGGCGACGACCGGCTCCGCTTCGAGCAGTTGATCCCCTCCGACCAGGTGCTCGAAGCGATCACCGCGAGCCTCGACGAACGGCGCCTGATCGGCACCCGCCTCGTCGTGGAGCCACCGGCCTACCAGGGCGTCACCGTGGTGGCCCGGCTCGCGGCGGCGCCGGGCGACACCGACCGGGTGCGCGACGCGGCGCTCGCCGCGCTGTTCCGACACCTCAACCCGCTGCACGGTGGTCCGGACGGCACCGGGTGGCCCTTCGGACGGCCGGTGCAGTACGGCGACGTGTTCGGCGTGCTGCAACGCGCCACCGGCAACGCGCTGGTGGAGGAGATCCTGCTGTTCGCCGCCGACCCGATCACCGGGCGGCGAGGAGCACCGACGGACCGCGTCGACGTGGCCGCGGGCGCGCTGGTCTTCTCCTACCAGCACCAGGTGGTCGTCACGGCGGTCGGGCCGGACGCGGGGACAGGGATCCGGGGATGAGCCGCGCCGCCGTACCCGGCCTCCCCAGCCAGTACCCGATCGGCGGGCAACTGCCCGCCCTGTACGCCGACGACGACTTCGCGCAGCGGTTCACGTCCGGCCTCGACACCGTCCTCGCCCCGGTGTTCGCGACCCTCGACAACCTGCCCGCCTACCTCGACCCTCGGGTGGCTCCGAGCGACTTCCTGGCCTGGCTGGCGTCATGGGTGGGCGCCGCCGACCACCCGCAGTGGCCGGTGGAGCTGCGCCGCGAGGCGGTGGTCCGCGCGGTGGAGCTGCACCGGTGGCGCGGCACCAGGCGCGGCCTGGTCGAGGGACTGCGGCTCGCGCTCGGCGTGCACGCCGAGGTGAGCGGGGACGGCGGCGCGGCGTGGTCGAGCACCGCCGGTACCGACCTGCCGCCCGAGCCCCCCGCCGAGACCCTGGTCCGGGTGTGGCCGGGCCGCGAGGCGCGGGTGGACGAGCGCCGGGTCCACGAGGTCGTCCGGGCCATGTGCCCGGTGCACACCGTCTGCCGGGTGGAGATCCTGCCCGGCCCGCCCACCGACGAAGGGAGGTGATGTCATGCGCGCATGTCCCGTGTGCGGGGCATCCAACGGCTCCACGGACGACTTCTGCGGCAACTGCGGTTCGTACCTGGGCTGGTCGGACAGTACGTCGCCTTCGGGTACGCCTGCGGAGCCGTCGCCTTCGGGTACGCCTGCGGAGCCGTCGCCTCCGAGTACGCCTGCGGAGCCGCCGGCATCGAGTACGCCTGTGCCCCGGCCCACGGCTTCAGAGCCGCCGGTATCGAGCACACCTGCCGAACCCTCGGCGGCACCGGATACCACCCGGCCCGAGCCGCCGGCCGCCGCTCCGGCGCCCTCGTCACCCCCGGCCGAGGAGCCGGCGTCCGCCGCGCCCGCCCGCGGTTCGTCGCTGCGCACCCGGCTGACGGGTCGCGGCCGCGGTGAGGAGCGGCGGGCGAGCACGGCGTCGGCCGCGGGCTCACGCGACCGCGACGGCGATGGCGCGGGCTCACGCGACCGCGACCGCGAGGGTGAGGGCGCGGGCTCCGGGACCACCTCCGGCCAGTACGGGGAGACGGCAAGCCCCGCACCCCGGCCCGGCCCCGACGATGCCGGTGCCGAGCTCTCCGCTCCCGCCCCCCGCCCGACCACCCGCGAGGCCTCCCACACCGATGAGGCCGCCCCCACGAGCACGGCGCCCGCGGCCCCTTTCCCCCACCCTGCTCCGGCCACTCCACCCGCTCCGGCCACTCCACCCGCTCCGGCTCCTCGGAACTCGCCGGGCCCCCGCCCCCCGGTCGTCCCCACCCCCACCCCCGACACGCCGACTCCCGCGCCCATCCAGCCCGTACGCCCCGCGAAGCCGGTGGCCCCCCGCCCGGTCGTACGCCCCGCAGAGGTCCCCGACGAAGTGGCAGGCGCCCCCTGCCCCTCCTGCGGCACCCCCAACCCGCCCGGCCGCCGGTTCTGCCGGCGTTGCGCCACCGCGCTGAACCCCGCCGCGAAGCCCGAACCGCTGCCGTGGTGGCGGACCGTGTGGCCGTTCCGCCGTCGGGTGCGGGCGGGTTCGGGCAGGGCGGTGCGACTCCTGGTGATCCTGGCCGTGGTGGTGGCGCTGTGCGCCGGCGCTCTCCTGCTGCTCCCGGCCGGGCGTGCCCTGTTCGAAGACACCCGGGACAAACTGGGCAAGCCCGAGCCCGTGACCCCGGTGGGCGTCAGGGCGAGCGCCGAGATCCACGGGCACCCGGCGAAGAACACCACGGACGGACTGAGCAACAGCTACTGGGGCGCGCCCGCGCCCGGCGCCTCGGTGACCTACACCTTCGGCAAGCCGTTCCGGATGGTCGACCTCCTCATCACCAACGGCCCGTCCAAGAACCCGGAGGACTACCACAGCCAGGCACGCGCACTCCAGATGGACCTGGAGGTGACGACGTCGGACGGCGAGCGGCAGAACAAGCGGCTCACCCTCAGCGACAGACCGGGCGACCAGACGATCCCCACCGGGATCAGCGACGTGAAGACGGTACGCCTGACCCTGCGCTCGCCCGTCGGCCTGACTTCGGGCCGGCAACTGGCCCTCGCGGAGGTGGAGTTCTTCCAGCGGAGCTGACTCGACGCCGATGGCGAACGGCCCTACGAGGACTGCTCGGCCGGCCCGTCCGTGACAGGCCGGCGAGCGCGGCTCCGGCGGCCGTACGCCGCCTGGGCCGCCTTCTGGGCATCACCGGCCGGCACGCGAAGGCCGAGGTCGGGGTTCTTCCGAGCGGGCAGACCGGTGCGGCCTCGACGCGACCGCACGCCAGGAAGCTGCTGCCGTGCCAGTAGAGGGCACCGATGATCCGGACGAACACCGTTCTGGCACGGATCCGGCACGCGGCGAGTGATCACAGCGGACAGCAAAAAGGCCCGGGTCGATGACCTGGGCCTCTGTCATGGAGCGGGTGACGAGAATCGAACTCGCACTCTCAGCTTGGGAAGCTGAGAGCATCTAGGGCTTGCTCTCGGACTGACCTGCGGTGGAGGAACGCAGGCGCGCTGTAGACGGCAGATCGGTTCCCTGCTGTTCCCCGTGGTTCCCCGCACGATCTGGCACAGGTCTGGCACGACCTCTTCGTCCCGAACTATGGGCGGGACGGTCGTTGAGGTCTGCTCGGCAGATCACGTGGGTGTTCGGAGACATTGACGGCCGACTGCGGTCGTGGTGGTTGCTGTACAGCCCCGCTGTACTGCGGTCGGGGCCTGGGGCACTCTCCTGCCGCACCGCTGGGCACTGCTGTGATTCAGCAGCCGTTGAGTGCCGTCCCTGGGCATCGTCGGTCGCGTGTCTGAAAAGTGCTTCGGACACCCACGGCTGGCCGCGATCTACGACCCGCTCGACTCCGATCGCAGTGATCCGAGTGCGCGCCTGCGAAGGTGTCCGGCTTCTCGGCAGCAACCGGCGGGACCTGCGGAAACTTGCGCAGGTGTGCCGTGCAACCCTGAAGGGTCTCCAGGGGTCTTGTGGGCGGTCTTGTCTTCCTAGTGGGGGTTGTATCACTGTGCGTGTGCGCAGCATTTCGGCCGTGACGGCGCTCGCGGTCGCTTTCAGTTCTGTCGCCCTGATCGGGTCGGTCGCGGGTCCTGCCGTCGCCGACAGCAGCGCCGCACTGCCCATCAGGTCCAGCGGCGACATCATCGTGGACGGCGTTCACCAGCGGGTCTTCATCAGTGACCCGTCGGGAGGCAAGGTCGTCGCCACCGACTACAACGGCACCGTCATCGGGACGGTCACCTCGCTGCCGGGGGCTGACGGCCTGGAGCTTTCCGCCGACTCGGCAACGCTCTACGTCGCCGTGCCGGGAACTGATGAGATCGTGGCCATCGACACGGCGACCCTCACCAAGGCCGGGCGGTACGCGACGGGCGACGGCACAGATCCGCAGCACCTGGCGCTCGCGGGCGGCAAACTCTGGTTCGGCTATGGCGGCATCGGTCACGGCAACATCGGCTCTCTCGACCTGTCCGGCGGGCAGGCGCGGGTTTCGCTCGCCCAGGAGGCCGAGGGGACTTGGAAGGACGCGCCCCTGCTGGACTCGGCACCCGGCGCTCCCAATACCCTGGCGGCGGGCTCGCGCCAGTACTACTTCACCCTCGGAATCTATGACGTGTCGTCCGGCACGGCCGGCCGGACCGCGTTCCTCGGCGGTCAGGACGCAGCCATCGGCGGCACTGCGGAGGACCTGGCGCTCACCCCGGACGGCACAGAGCTCGTGGTGGCCAGCTCATCACGCGACTTCCAGCAGGTCTACCGGACATCGGACTTGTCGGAGACCATCAGGTATCCGAGCAGCTACTGGGAACAACGGTCGGTGGACGTCGCGCCGAACGGCCTCGTCGCGATGGGCACCGACACGTACGCCTCCTTCAACCTCCCCCAAGTATCCATCTACAAGCCGGGCGGCACGGCACCGAGGCGGACCTCCAATTTCACCGACGAACAGGGTGGAGTCGCCCAACAGACCTTGCTCGACCACGGCGACCTCGCTTTCGCGCCGGACAGCAGCCGGCTCTTCGCGGTCACACGCGACCTCCAGAGCTATTACCGCCTGCGCGTTGTCACCGACCCCGCCAAGGCCGTCACCACCATGACGGTGAACGCCCCGGCGACCGCCGTCCGTGCCAAGTCGCTGACCGTCTCCGGCAAGGTCACGAACACGCTCGGGCTGCCCGCGGGGGCCACCGTCGCAGTCACCCGAACGGACCTGGAGTCCCCGAACGGCAAGGCGCTCCCGGCCGCGACGGTGAAGGCGGACGGGACCTTCTCCTTCACCGACACCCCGCCCGCGGGCAGCAAGGTCACGTACAAGGTCTCCTATGCCGGCGGCGCCGATCGCACGACTGCCTCCGCCTCGGACACAGTCGAGGTCTCCCGGACCTCGCCGACCCTGACCGTGAACAAGAACGGCACCGTCTACGACTACGCCAGCAACGTGACGTTCACCGCCCACCTTGGCACGACGTACAAGAACCGGACGCTCTCGCTCTACGCGGACACCGCGGGCGACGGCAAGGGCAAGTACCTGGTCAAGACTGGCACGGTCAACAGCGCGGGCAACCTGGCGGTCACCTTGCCCCTGAAGCGCGACACCACGGTGAGCGCGTCCTTCTCCGGCGACGCGCGGACCGCCCCGAAGACGGCCTCCAGCTGGGTGGGCGCGAAGGTCAAGGTGTCGCTGAGCCTGAGCCGCCACTACAAGACGGCCACGGTCAACGGGTACACCAAGTACTACTTCCGGAAGACGACCAACCCGCTTTTCACGACCACGATGACGGCCTACCCCAGCCGCGCGCAGAAGCTGGAGTTCCAGATCTACTCCGGCGGAGCCTGGCGGTCGGCGGGATACAACTACTTCAACCTCGACTCAACGGGCAAGTCGGTGGTGCAGCTGGGCGGCACGCACCAGACCGGCTACACGATGCGCGTGCGGTCGTCCTACATCAACAACTCCTCGAACGACACCGTGAACTCGACCACGAACGGCTCCTGGAAGTACTTCACCTTCACCAGCTGAGACCGCCCACCCCCCAGGCCCGGCGCATCCGATGACGCGTCGGGCCTCGGGATGTGACGATCGGGCTGGATCGGATGTCCGAGGGCAGGGCAACGAGACGGCTGAGCGAAGCAAATGACCCCTTGCCTGCGGGAAGGCCGCAGGCAAGGGGTCATTGATGATGCGGGTTACTTCTTCCTGCCCTGGGTCTTGCCGGAGATCTCGGCGGCCTGCTTTTTCGCAGCTCAGGGACGGTGGGCTTGTACGCTTGGCCGTCGTGTTAGTCGTCATTGGCCGCTGTTGAGCAACGTCGGACGGCCCAGAGACGGCCCAGGCGCGCGCTGACTGACGGTCCGCACCCCCGATGCGCGCCCTCTGAACCTCAGCCGAAGACAGTCAGCCACGGCGGCGTGTGCGCCGACCGATCAGGCGCGCGTATGCCTCCCTGCACCCCCACCAATCCCAGCCACGCTATCGCCCGTCGACCAGCGCATACCTCGACAGCCGATCCGGGACGACGATGCCGGAGCCATCAGCTTGGGAGGCTTGGGTCGTCCGGAGGCGGATACCCGGATAACCTGCCGGCGAAAAGGCAACGAGGCCTGACCGGCCGGCGCCCTGTTTTTCGCCAGCCTCCGTCGTTCCCTGCACTCTCTGGCGCGACGTCCTCGGCCATGAACTCCCGCTTCGCCCTCCCTCGCACGTTGGGGGGCCCGTGGCTTTCGTCGGTGTCCGCCGCTTCACCGCCCAGCTGATCCATGCCGCTTGATCTTCGTGAAACGATGCGGCAACCGTGGCAGGGGGCGGTCCAACGACATGGGGGGTTCCATGACATCCATACCACCGAGATCCCGGAGTGCTGCTCGCAGAACAGCGCTCGTTCTGGCGGCAACAGCGACCGGCGGGCTGTTGTTCGCGACTCCGGCACGAGCTGCTTACGACGACACCGAGTTCCGCAGCGTCTCCATCAACAACGGCAAGCCGATCGTCCTGGGCACGACCGACTCGGTGACGGTGCCGGTCAGCGCCCAGATCTACGACGATTCCGGGGGCATCGACACCATCGACGCGGCCGTGGCAGGCACCTTCCTCGAAGGTCCCGTGGACCACAACATGACATGCGTGCATACCACCGCCACCGTGTCCACCTGTACCGGGACGGCGATTCTCTACCCAGGGGGCAATCCCGGACGTATCGGGCTGCGGGTATCGGGCTATGCATATGACGGCGGCTACTACCTGGAGTCCACCCTTTACCCGCAGTACGAGAACCTGCCGGGTAACAATGCGCTGCTGCTGATGAAGACTGGGCTGGCAGCGATGAATGCCACTCCTGAGCCGGCCCGTAAGGGCGGTACCCTCACCTTCGCCGGTCGCCTGACACGTCCTGACTGGCACGCCACAGAAGTGGATGGTTCGACGAAGGCTACGGTCGGATATCCAGACCAGCCGGTGAAACTGCAGTTCAAGAAGAACGGCGCTACGTCCTACGCCACTGTCAAAACAGTCACCTCAGGGACGGACGGCAAGCTGAAGACGACCGCTACGGCGAACAACTCGGGCTCTTGGCGCTGGCTGTTCGCCCAGAACACCACGTCTTCCTCTGCCGCGTCGACGGACGACGCTGTCACGCTGTTGAAGGCGTCGAAGCTGACAGTAAATGCTGGCCCGGAACCCGTAGCGAAGGGTGCCAGACTGACGGTTGACGGCCGCCTCACCCGCGCGACGTCGGACGCGGCCACAACGTTCACCGGCTACGCGAGCCAGCCTGTGAAACTGCAGTTCAGGAAAACGGGCAGCAGCACATACACGACGATCAAGACCGTCCGCACGGACGCAACAGGCCGCTTGAGCACTACGACGACGGCCAACGCTACAGGCTACTGGCGATGGTCATACGCAGGGAACGACACAGTGGCCTCCGTCAATGCCACGGCAGACGGAGTCTCTTTGAAGTGAGCTCCATTGCCCCACCCGGTACCAGAAAGCTCACGAGCTTCGGCCGAGGGTGACCTCCTGTGTAGAGACCGACGGCCCCGGACCAAGATCGGTCCGGGGCCTTTTGGCTGGTGCCCCGGCAGGATTCGAGCCTGCGACACCCGCTTTAGGAGCGAGGTTGGGCCATGCCTTGGCTGACCTGCGACATCATCGCCTGTGCTGGTGTCGGTCTGAGATGCCATCAGGCACCGGGATTCCCCGTGGCTCCCCGCTCCATCTGGCACGGTTGTGGCACGGGCCGACCGGCGAGTTGGTGGCCACCGCGGTGGCCTTGCATCCCTCGCGTCCGGTGAAGCAAGTGGGTCACGACATCGAAGCAGCACCTACTCAGCACCTCGCGGACGCATGCCTCTACCGTGATGCATTTGGAGTGCATGGCCGCCTGCGCCTGCACATCGGCTGAGGTGGCAGGGGCGATATGAGCGACATTTGGGTGGGCGAGAAGGTGCGCTTGCGGGGCGTCGAGCCGGACGACTGGGAGAGCTTCCGCGCGTTTGCCCAGCACACCGTCGACGTTCGCAATGCGGATCTCGTCGAGCCGCCCCGCTCGGGGGAGAGTTTCCGGTCCTGGACCGCCGAGCGTGCTGGACGTGCACCAGGAGGCGAATCCTTCCGGCTGGTAATCGAGACAGTAGCCGATCAGACCTTCGCAGGATCTGTGACGGTCGGGGAAACCGACCCCCGCGCAGGACGATTCAAGACAGGGATTGCGATCACCCGCGATCATCGCGGCAACGGTTACGCTACGGAAGCCACTGAGCTGATCCTTACCTACATGTTCGCCGAGCAGCGGTACAACAAATGCGAAGTCGAGGTCTACGCATTCAACGATGCCTCGCTCGCCCTCTATCGCAAGTCCGGCTTTGTCGAAGAAGGACGGCTGCGGCAGCACGAATTCTTCGCGGGCAGCTACCACGACCTCGTGCTGATGGGCATCACTGCCGACGAACACTGGGCCGCTCACCGACGCCCGTCAGTGCGCTGACCGGCAGGGCAGCCTGATCACGACAGGGGCACGGCCGGCTTGTGGCCGACGACGGCGAGAGGTTGGCTCCGAGGCTTTGGGCGGGAGCTGCCATGGGGCGAGTGATCATGGCCCCTTGAGCTTCCGGCGAGTCGGGCAGTATGTGGACCTGCCCGGTAAAGCACGAGGTTGGGGCCATGACCTTCGAGGCTCGCCCCAAAGTGGCTGCGTAAAGCCGTGGAGCCGACCGCCCCAGCCAGATCGGGTGTCCCCCCTCACGCCCGCAGCTCGCTAATGAAGTTGAACCCGTGATGTCGGCGACGGTGCTCCTGTGGCCGTCGCCGACATCACGGGGAGGCCGCCGGGTCGGTGTCAGTGGACCGGTTCGAGATGGTCGGCGCCCGGGCGGGTGGCGCTCAGGTGGGCGGTGAGGAAGCGGGCGGCGCGGTCGAGTGCGGCGTCCGCCTCGTCGAGGCGGCCGTAGTGGTGCTGGAAGACGTGGGGGAGGCCGGGGCCGACTTCGAGTGTGACCTCGACGTCGTCGGCGCCCGCGCGGCCGGCCAGTCGGACCGCGTCGTCGAGGAGTACCTCGTTCGCCCCGACCTGCACAAGGAGTGGGGGCAGTCCGGTGAGGTCGGCGAACACCGGGCTGGCCAGGGGATGCGACCGGTCGCCTGCGCCGACGTAGAGATCGGCGCAGGCGCGCACGTCGGCCGCTGTGAAAATGGGGTCGGCGCCCTCCTTGGAACGGATGCTTCCGCCTGTGAGGGTGAGGTCGGTCCAGGGGGAGAAGACGACCACGGCGGCTGGTTGCGGCAGCCCGGCCTCCCGGGCGGCGAGCAGCGTGGCGATGCTCAAGCCGCCTCCGGCGGAGTCACCGGCCATGACGAGGTCCCGTGGGTCGGTGCCCGACGCCAGCAGCTCGCGGTAGGCCGCGAGCCCGTCGTCGAGAGCCGCGGGGAACGGGTGCTCGGGCGCCAGCCGGTAGTCCACCGACGTCGCGCGCAGCCCGGTGCGGCGGGCCAGTTCACCGACCAGCCCTGCGTGGGTGTCTGGTGAGCCGACGACGTAGCCACCGCCGTGCAGGTAGAGCAGCCGGCCGCGGCCGGAGGCTCCGGCCGGTTCCAGCTCCAGGGCCGGCCGCCCGCCCAGGACGGTCCTGCGGGTGACCACGTCCTCCGGCGCGGGGCGGGTGAGGGCCGCGGCGAAACCGCTGCGCTGCTCCTCGGGAGTGGGCTGCTTCTCGCTGCGGGGGGCGGAACGGAGTATGGCGTCCAGTGCGTCGCGCTGCTGTCGGGACATGTGGGGCCTCCATGGGTCGGGGTGCGAGGATGGATTCCTGGGAATCCACCTGCCCGCCTCAACCGGATTCCAAGGAAGATGATTCCCAGGAATCTACTGGAAGGCCAATGTGAGCCACATCACCCCGATCTTCATCGACCTGGTCCGCGTCGAGACCCGGCTCTACAACGCGGTGAGCGCCCGGCTGCGCGCCGAACAAGGGCTGGGGCTGGGACAGTTCGAGTTTCTGGAGATCATCGACCGCGTGCCGGGGTGCCGTGTGCTCGACATCGTCGGCGAACTGGCGATCACTGTGGGGGCCGTCAGCAAGGCGGTCGACCGGCTGGTGGCTGCGGGCTGGTGCCTGCGGGTCGCGCACCCCCAGGACCGTCGCTCGTCCGTCCTCCGCCTCACAGCCGCGGGTGAGGAGCGGTTGGCCGCCTCCCGCCCCATTGTCGAAAGCGAGCTCATCTCACTGACCGCGGCGGTTCCCCCCGACGACCTGGCCCGCATCGGCTCAACCGTGGCCAGCCTTCGCGCAACCCTCGAGGCGGGCCCCCACGGCCGGCCGGAATGACGGGACATGGCCCGCGAATGACAGCCGACCTCCCAGAGTCGAGTGACACTGTTTGGCCCCGCAAGGCCGACATCACGAATTCAACTTCAAGCCAGTAAAGAAGATTGTTGCTCGGCAGCCGGCAGACGCTGGTGATCACGGGCCGGTCGGGTCAGAGCGGCGGATCTTCGGTCCAGCCTTCGGTGTTGCTCGTGCCTGAACGCCGTGAGGAGCTGTCCGGCGATAGGTCGGTGTCGCAGAGCAGGAAAGGATTCCGTCGGCCCTCCAGCCCTGAGGAGTCCTCGTCCCATGCGTCGAGGGCATCGATGGCCCGTTCCCGGTGCTGCCAAAGCTCGCTGGTTCCGAGCACCTGACGGACCGGGGGAACCAAGACTGCACGGTGGTGCCGCAACCGGACGTCGTCCAACAGTGGGATGCATGCGGCGATCGCCGCTTCGCTTACGTGGCGGTCGACGTCGTGGAGGCAGGGGACGGCGACTGAGAACAGAAGCGGTCGCATCTCCTGCATGGCTACGGCCGGCGGGTGATCGTCGAGAGGGAATCCGTACTGCCGGTGTATGGCATCAGCCGCGTCGGTCACCTCGTTGGCGACCGATCCGATCCGATCCAAGCCGATCCGATCCAAGCCGGCAGCTCGGCGCGCATACATCCGGGAAAGGCTCCTCGGATCTTGTCGACCGGAAGCAGCGTCCTCGGATCGGAGAGGATCGAGGCTACGTACCGGGCCGTGGGCACCGTCGCCTCATGGATCGCGTTCTGGTGGTGCAAGACGCCGTGCAGGTCGCCCAGTGCCTGGGTTCTCACGCCCTGATCGGTATCCGGTAGCGCGATCAGCATCTCGGGTGCATCCGAGGCTGGTCCATAAGCATGTTGCGGCGCAGCCCAGTTGGGTCGGGTGACCATCCCGTGGGCACTGGGCAGGGCGGAGTCGGCCGGAAGCCCATGGTCGTCACTCACGTGATGCGCCACAGCGGGGCGCCACCCTCAAGGACGCGATGGTCCGCGCCGGCCAGTCCTCCGAGAAGGCCGCGCTGATCTATCAGCACTCCGACGACGGGCGGCAACGGGACGTGGCGGCCGGGCTCGACGACATGGTGCGTGCCGAGCGGGCGAAGCACCACGACGACGACCGGGCGCACCACAAGGAGGACTCCACAGGCACCTAGTCGGTCGTTATGGTGCGGTTGTGGTGCGCGCCCCGCTCATCGGTTTGGGCAACAAAGAACCCCCGGGTCATCGACCTGGGGGTTTCACATGGAGCGGGTGACGAGAATCGAACTCGCACTCTCAGCTTGGGAAGCTGATGTTCTACCACTAAACTACACCCGCGTAAGACGCCGGTTTCGGCCGGTGTCGAATGCTCGCTCACTGTACCTCATGCCCGACCACCGGCGTCGAAGCCGCGGGGCCCGTTCGCGTTTCGGAGGGTGGACGCGGCTGCGGGAGACGGGAGTTGGGGCGTACGGTGGGGACGTTGAAGTGGGTCCCGGCGGGGTCGGAGTGCCGCCTGGAGAGCCATCCCTTTCATCCCGTAATGTGGCTTCGCGGTCAGGGCATCAGCCTGACGCGGCTCTTGGGGAAGGGACTCTGGGACTTGATGGAGCGCACCGTCGTCCGTTGTGCCGAGGGGCACGTGTTCAGCACCGCTTCGTTCCCGATGCAGCAGGCCGAGCGGCTCGGCCCCGGCCGGCTGCTCCGGTGTCCACGGTGTGCCCGGCTCCGCAGTGTGGTGCCGGTGGCCTTGGAGAAGACAGTGTCGGAGCGCTAGTACGAGCGCGCGGGGCCGTCACGATTGTGGTGGCTCCGCCCGCCTTGCGTATCCTCAGGACGTGCTTCTCTCAGACAAGGACATCCGGGCCGAGATCGACGCCGGGCGGGTCCGGATCGATCCCTACGACGAATCCATGGTGCAGCCGTCGAGCATCGACGTGCGCCTCGACCGCTACTTCCGGGTGTTCGAGAACCACCGCTACCCCCACATCGACCCCGCGGTCGAGCAGGCGGATCTCACGCGGCTCGTCGAGCCCGAGGGTGACGAGCCGTTCATCCTCCACCCCGGAGAGTTCGTCCTCGCCAGCACGTACGAGGTCATCTCGCTGCCCGACGACCTTGCGTCACGGCTTGAGGGCAAGAGCTCGCTGGGACGGCTGGGCCTGGTCACCCACTCCACCGCCGGGTTCATCGACCCCGGGTTCTCCGGGCACGTCACCCTCGAGCTGTCCAACCTCGCGACCCTGCCGATCAAGCTGTGGCCGGGGATGAAGATCGGGCAGCTGTGCATGTTCCGGCTCAGCTCGCCGGCCGAGTTCGCGTACGGCAGCGACCGGTACGGCTCCCGTTACCAGGGCCAGCGCGGGCCGACGGCCTCGCGGTCCTTCCTGAACTTCCACCGCACCCAGGTCTGAGGCGATACCCATGTCTCCCGTGCGCGAGAACCTCACTTACGAAGGGTTCGGCGTCGCCGTACGCGAACTCGCCCGGACCATCGCCGCCGACGGGTACGAGCCGGACATCGTGCTCTCCATCGCCCGGGGCGGCGTCTTCGTCGCGGGTGGGCTCGCCTACGCCCTCGACTGCAAGAACATCCACCTGGTGAACGTCGAGTTCTACACCGGGGTGGGGACGACGCTGGAGATGCCGGTCATGCTGGCCCCCGTCCCCAACGCGATCGACTTCTCCGACAAGAAGGTCCTGATCACCGACGACGTCGCCGACACGGGCAAGACACTCAAGCTCGTGCACGACTTCTGCGTCGGCGAGGTCGCCGAGGTCCGCAGCGCCGTGATCTACGAGAAGACCCAGTCGCTCGTGAAGTGCGAGTACGTCTGGAAGCGGACGGACGAGTGGATCAACTTCCCGTGGAGCTCCGAACCTCCCGTCGTCCGGCGGTCCGGGCAGGTGCTCGACGCGTAGGCGCGGCATGCGCCCATGACGGTTCGCGGTCATGTGACGTGAGAGGGACCCCCGGCGGTGTGCCGGGGGTCCCTCTTTGTCGGTTCCGGGGGTGTGCCCTACGGCGTCAGAACGTGCCGAGCTTGATGATCGACAGGATGGCGATCAGCTGGATGGAGGACGCGGCGAGGGCCTTCGGCCAGGGAAGGTCGTGGGACTTGCCGACCATCAGGGTCAGCAGGGCGCCCGCGGCGACCCAGGTGATCCAGCCGAGGAGCTTGACGAAGGATGCGTCGCCGCCGAGGAACATGGCGAGGAGCAGCCGCGGGGTGTCCGTGATGGACATGATCAGCATGGAGAGGCCGACCGTGGGCTGCCAGGCACCGTCGCCGCCGAGCTGGCGGGCCAGGGTGTGGGTGACCACGCCCAGGACGAACGTGCTGAGCACGAGGGCGACAGCGGTCGTCAGGACGATCGGGACGGCGTTGGAGAGGGTCGCGTTGATGGCGTCCTCGCGGGCGCCGTCGAAGCCGAAGACCGCCAGCAGGCCGTAGAGGAACGTCACGATCAGGGCCGGGGCCCACATCGTGTAGTCGCGCATCTGGAGGAAGGTCCGGTTCGGGGCCGTCACTATGCCCTTGAGCAGGTCCTTCCAGTGCAGCCTGGGGCCGACCGGCGGAGCGGCCGCCTGACCCGCCCGGTAGACGTCCCCCTGGTTGTAGGGGTCCTCGCCGATCGAGAAGGCCTGGGTATGGCCGGGGCTGTTCGCGGCGTACGGGTCCGGGCCCTGCTGCGGGTGACCGTCGCCGAAGTACTCCGGCTCGCCGTGCCCGCCGGCATGTCCGCCGCTCTGGGGCCAGCCGCCCTGCTGCCCACCGCGGTAGGGCTGACCGCCCTGCTGTCCGCCGTACGGCTGCTGTCCCCCGTACTGCGGCTGCGATGGCGCGGGCGGATAGCCGTACGGCTGCTGCCCGCCTCCCTGGGGGGACTGCTGTCCACGTCCCTGGGAGGACTGTCCGTACGACGGTTGTTGTTGCGGTCGCCCTTGCGAGGCACGGTTGTCCCGGCCCCCGCGTCCGATCCTGAATCCAGCCACGTCATCGAACGTACCTGGTCCCGGAGAGTGACGTGGCGGAGCCGGGGCAACGGGCCCGGCATTGGGTCCGAGCTGTGACATCCCCTAAGGGGCACCGCGAGCGGGGCCCCTACGGGAGGGTCTGTTCGACGGAATGCCACGTGGAGGGGCCGTCCGGGGACGGTCGGCCCCTCGGCGGCGGTCAGTCGGCGGCGGTCAGTCGGCGAAGACGGCGCCGAACTGCGGGGTGCCCGATGTCGAGACGCCCGACGTGCTCGGCGAGACGGTACGGGAGCCGGTCGTGGTGATCTTGCCGCCGCTGGAGGGCAGGTAGGTGACCGCGCCGTCGGCGGCGTTCTCGTACGAGCCGACGATCAGGTCGGCCCTGCCGTCGCCGGTGACGTCGTCGAGCTTGACGTCCGCGCCGAACAGGTCGCCCTTCTCGTCGCTGCCGGGGACACCCGCGGTGCTCTGCGCGAACGCCTGGGTGCCGGAGGAGACGTTGATGCCGGCCGCGGAGCCGTACAGGACGGTGACCATGCCGGTGTTGGTGACGCCGCCGATGTCCTCGTTCGGGGCCGAGACGACCAGGTCCTGGTAGCCGTCTCCGTTGACGTCGCCCATGTCCAGGTCCCAGCCGAAGCCGTCGCCCTTCTCCGAGGTGCCCGGGACGCTGCCGCTGTTCTGGGTGACCCCGGTCGTGCCGGCCGGGCCGGACGCCGAGCCGTAGGTGATGTTCACCTTGCCGCCGTTGGCGGAGTCCGGGACGGGGGTGCCGTCGTCCAGGGCGGAGTCCCAGCCGGCGCCGCTGACGATGTCGCCGAAGCCGTCGCCGTTGATGTCGCCGATGCCGGTGACGATGCCGGGCTTGAGGGCCTTGGCGGACGCCACGCTCAGACCGCTCGCCGTGCCGGGTACGTAGTAGTTCGTGTTCCAGCCGTAGTCGGAGTTCGTCTCGAAGCCGTCGACGATCAGGTCGGTCCTGCCGTCGCCGTTCACGTCGCCCGCGGTCAGGCTGAGCGGGCCGTAGGGGTTGTCGTTGGTGCCCGACACGATCGGGGGCTTGATCGTCGTACGGGCGCCGGGGGTGCCGGCCGTGGTGAAGCCGCCCTTGTAGACGTAGACCGTGCTCGCGGAGCTGCCGACGGCGAGGTCTGCCTTGCCGTCGCCGTCGAAGTCGCCGGCGGCCAGGTCCTTGCCCCAGTAGTCGTGCGAGGAGGGGGCCGGGTCCGGGACGCCGACGCCCTTGCCGGTGAGACCGCTCGCGGAGCCCCACAGGATGGCGAGGCCGCCGCCGTTGGTGTCGGTGCCGACCTTCTCCGACGGGGAGGCGACGGCGAGGTCGTCGTACCCGTCACCGTTGAAGTCCGCGTACGCCGACTCGGCGCCGAAGGCGTCGCCGGCCTCGGCGGTGCCGGGCACGCCGGTGGTGTTCTGGCTGATCGTGCTGCGCTTGGCGGACGAGACGCCGGTGGCCGTGCCGTAGAGGGCGACGATCTGGCCGGCGCCCGCGTGGCCGCTGACGTAGGCGCCGTGGGCCGAGAGGGCCACGTCGCCCTTGCCGTCGCCGTTGAAGTCGGCCTGCGGGACCGTGGTGGAGTCCGCGGCGGTCGCGGTCGCGGCCGAGAAGGTCAGAAGACCGCCCGTCAGAGCGGCGGCCGTCGCCGTCGCGAGGGCGAGACGCACGTGGTGCGGGTGACGCATGTGCATGCGGGATTCTCCTGCGGCATGCGGGGACGCTGGGCACACGTCCCCTGTCAATAGGGATCCGAGCGTCTGTGTTTGCCTGGAGTTGTCCGGCAGTTCACTGGCCGATCGGCGAACAGGAGACCGCTGGTGGGCCTCAAGGGTTGTACGTGAGTTCGGTTGTTTCCGTGGACAGATTTCGCAGACAGGTTCCGCGGACGGCATCGGTGGACGGCATGCGTCGCCAGGTCGCGTGGACGGTATCCGCGCTCGGGTCCGGTGGACGGCGGCCGCGGCCCGGGGCGAGGGCGCGCGGGGGCCGGGACACGGCGACACCCCCGTGCTCCGCGGAGCACGGGGGTGTCGGTCGTACCGATCCGGACCGGGCCGGTCGGCTGTGCCTGACGGCCGGGTCAGGCGGCTGTGTCAGACATACGTGTCGTCGGACGGTCGTGCGGGACCGCCGGGCCGGACGGGGCCGGCTACTTCACCGGCTCCGGCTCCGGCTCGCTCTCCGACTCGGCCGCGCCCGCCGGGGGCTCTTCCTCGACCGGGGTCCTGACGGATTCGAGGAGGAGCTGGGCGACGTCGACGACCTGGACGGACTCCTTGGCCTTGCCTTCGTTCTTCTTTCCGTTGACCGAGTCGGTCAGCATGACGAGGCAGAACGGGCAGGCGGTGGAGACGATGTCGGGGTTCAGCGACAGAGCCTCGTCGACACGCTCGTTGTTGATGCGCTTGCCGATCCGCTCCTCCATCCACATCCGCGCGCCGCCGGCGCCGCAGCAGAAGCCGCGTTCCTTGTGGCGGTGCATCTCCTGCTGGCGCAGGCCCGGGACGGCGGACATGATCTCGCGCGGGGGCGTGTAGATCTTGTTGTGCCGGCCCAGGTAGCACGGGTCGTGGTACGTGATCAGACCCTCGACCGGGGTCACCGGCAGCAGCTTGCCCTCGTCGATGAGGTGCTGGAGCAGCTGGGTGTGGTGGATGACCTCGTAGTCACCGCCGAGCTGCGGGTACTCGTTGCCGATCGTGTTGAGGCAGTGCGGGCAGGTGGCGACGATCTTCTTCGCCGTCTTCGGCTTCTTGGTGGACTCGTCCTCGTCGTCCTCGCCGAAGGCCATGTTCAGCGCCGCGACGTTCTCCATGCCGAGCTCCTGGAACAGGGGCTCGTTGCCGAGACGGCGGGCGGAGTCACCGGTGCACTTCTCGTCGCCGCCCATGATCGCGAACTTGACGCCCGCCATGTGCAGCAGCTCCGCGAAGGCCTTCGTGGTCTTCTTGGCCCGGTCCTCCAGGGCGCCGGCGCAGCCGACCCAGTACAGGTACTCGACCTCGCTGAGGTCCTCGATGTCGCGGCCGACGACGGGGATCTCGAAGTCGACCTCCTTGGTCCACTCGAGGCGCTGCTTCTTGGCCAGACCCCAGGGGTTGCCCTTCTTCTCCAGGTTCTTGAGCATCGTGCCCGCCTCGGACGGGAACGCGCTCTCGATCATCACCTGGTAGCGGCGCATGTCGACGATGTGGTCGATGTGCTCGATGTCGACCGGGCACTGCTCGACGCAGGCGCCGCAGGTGGTGCAGGACCACAGGACGTCCGGGTCGATGACGCCGTTCTCTTCCGCGGTGCCGATCAGCGGGCGCTCGGCCTCGGCGAGGGCGGCCGCGGGGACGTCCTTGAGCTGCTCCTCGGACGCCTTCTCCTCGCCCTCCATGGTCTTGCCGCCGCCGGCCAGCAGGTACGGGGCCTTGGCGTGCGCGTGGTCGCGCAGCGACATGATGAGGAGCTTGGGGGAGAGCGGCTTGCCGGTGTTCCAGGCGGGGCACTGCGACTGGCAGCGGCCGCACTCGGTGCAGGTGGAGAAGTCGAGCAGGCCCTTCCAGGAGAACTGCTCGACCTGGGAGACGCCGAAGACGTCGTCCTCACCGGGGTCGGTGAAGTCGATGGCCTTGCCGCCGCTGGTCATCGGGAGCAGCTCGCCGAGGGCGGTCGCGCCCTTGGCGTCGCGCTTGAACCAGATGTTGGGGAAGGCGAGGAAGCGGTGCCAGGCGACACCCATGTTGGTGTTCAGGCCGACCGTGATCGCCCAGCCCATGGTGACGCCGAGCTTGATCATGGCGGTCAGGTAGACCAGGTTCTGCAGCGTTCCGTAGCTCAGGCCCTTGAAGGCGGCGACCAGGGGGTACGAGGCCCAGTACGCGGCTTCGTAGTGGTCGACACCGTGGATCGCGCCTTCCAGGCCGCGCAGGGTCATGATCGCGAGGCCGATGACGAGGATCACGGCCTCGACGAAGTAGGCCTGGCCGGTCTTGGAGCCGGCGAAGCGCGACTTGCGGCCCGGCTTCGACGGCCGGTTCAGCTGCCGTACGGCGATCAGTACGAGGATGCCGAGCGTCGTGAACAGGGCGATGAACTCGGTGTAGAGCTCGTACGGAAGCCAGCCGCCGAGGACGGGAAGCGTCCAGTCGGCCTTGAAGAGCTGGCCGTAGGCCGTGACGATCGTCAGGCCCAGGGTCAGGAAGCCGACGGCCACGAACCAGTGCGCGACGCCGATGATCCCCCACCGGTTCATACGGGTGTGGCCGACGAATTCCTTGGCCAGCGTGACGCTGCGGGCCTTCCAGTCGTCGGTGCGGCTGCCGGCGGGTACGGGCTGGCCGAGCTTGATGAACCGGTAGATCTGCGCGACGGCCCGTGCGATCAGGGCGACGCCGACCACGGTCAGGACCAGCGACACAATGATCGCGGCGAGTTGCATTCGGGGGCTCCTCGGGCCTGCGAGGTGTTGCTTCGAGGGTGACCTCGAAGGTGATTACTAAGCGGTAACTTATGCAGTCCGTCTGAGACTACCCACTTCCTCCGCCGCACTGTAGTCAGAGGTGCGGTGATCTGCGTCGCTGAGGGAAGCCTGAGTGGCCGCCCGGGAGGCGGGCAGTAGCTCCGTTTCGCCCGGGGCTGACAGGACACGTAAACCCGATCGTGTTATTCACCCAATACTGTGACAATTACCCCTAAATTGGCGACGTGCTGTACGGAATCACGGCCGCCACCGCCGCTCTGCTCCTGACCGCCACGCTCACCGCGCTGCTGCGGTCGTTCTCCCTGCGCCCCGGCCCGGCCGAAGGGAGGGGGCTTCCCGCGCGCCGGGCGAAACCGCGGGCCCCCGGAAGAGGGAGGCCGGTTCCGCTCCTCGGCGGGGTCGCCGTGGCCGGCACGACGGCGCTCGTCGGCTGGGCCGGGGACTGGACGGGCGCCGCCCCGCTCGGGCCGGAGACCGGCCGGCTGCTGGTCGCCGGGATCGCGATCGCCCTGCTCGGCCTGGCCGCCGATCTGCTGCCCGTACCCCCGGTGGTGTGCGGGGCGGGCGTCGCCGTCGCCGCCGCGCTGACCGTCCCCTACGACGAACTCGGCATGCCGGCCGGAGTGCTGGCGGTGGCCTGGGTCGTCCTCGTCACGCAGGGCTTCCGTTCGCTGGACCACGCCGACGGGGTGATGGGGACGGTCGGCGTCATCACGGCGTTCGCCCTCGGCGCGTGCGCGGCCGCCGAACTCATGGACGGTCTCGCGGCGCTGCTCAGCGTGCTGGCCGCGGCCCTCACCGGCTTCCTGATGCACGGATGGCCGCCCGCCAGGATCGCGCCGGGGCGGTGCGGGTCGCTGTTCACCGGCTTCGTGCTGGCCTCGGCGGTCGTGCTGGTGCACGCGGAGCGGCCCGCCGGGACCGGCCTCGGCGCCGCCTTCGCGCTGACGGCCGTGGCCAGCGCGGACGCCGTCCTCGTCCTGGTGTCGCGGCGGCGGGCGGGGTGGCCGCTGCTGCGCCCGGCGCCGGACCATCTGGTGCACCGGCTGCGGCGGGCGGGACTCACCCGTCAGGGGGTCATGGTCGTGACGGGTCTTGCGGCGTTCGCGGCTGCGCTCGTGGGGGTGTGCATCGACCTCGGGTGGCTGGGGGCGGGGGCCGCCTGGTGGGTGGCGGGCGCGGTGGCCGCTGTCGCGGTTGTGGGGGCCGTACGTCCCGGGGTCCGCCCGCGCCGTGTCCATCCGCATGCGATTCCCGCCCCCGGGGGACCCGTCCCGAGGTCGCTGGGGCGTCCGGGGCGCCCCCGTCCGGAGGCTCCGGGTGCAGTAAAGGTGCACTGACTCTGCGAGAAAACAGCAGCTCAGAGGCTCCATGCGTGTAAGGAGCGGATAAGAGTTGAGCCCCCACGACTCAG
This sequence comes from Streptomyces sp. NBC_00386, assembly GCF_036063235.1. NCBI lineage: Bacteria > Bacillati > Actinomycetota > Actinomycetes > Kitasatosporales > Streptomycetaceae > Streptomyces > Streptomyces sp. NBC_00386. The sequence goes on along the minus strand of NZ_CP107950.1, from coordinate 4,617,473 downwards.
GTCTGTTGACCGAGAGGCGGACGTCGTGCACACTTGAGTCCGTTCCACTCAAGTCATTGCTGGAGGAATCGAAATGGCACGTGCGGTCGGCATCGACCTGGGCACGACTAACTCCGTCGTCAGCGTTCTCGAAGGCGGCGAGCCCACCGTCATCACCAACGCCGAAGGCGCCAGGACCACGCCGTCCGTCGTCGCCTTCGCGAAGAACGGCGAGGTGCTCGTCGGCGAGGTCGCCAAGCGCCAGGCGGTCACGAACGTGGACCGGACCATCCGTTCGGTGAAGCGTCACATGGGCACGGACTGGAAGATCGAGCTCGACGGCAAGAGCTTCAACCCGCAGCAGATGAGCGCCTTCATCCTGCAGAAGCTGAAGCGCGACGCCGAGGCGTACCTGGGCGAGAAGGTGGCCGACGCGGTCATCACCGTTCCCGCGTACTTCAACGACTCCGAGCGTCAGGCGACGAAGGAAGCCGGTGAGATCGCCGGTCTCAACGTCCTTCGTATCGTCAACGAGCCGACCGCCGCCGCCCTGGCGTACGGCCTCGACAAGGACGACCAGACGATCCTCGTCTTCGACCTCGGTGGCGGCACCTTCGACGTGTCCCTCCTGGAGATCGGCGACGGCGTCGTCGAGGTGAAGGCCACCAACGGTGACAACCACCTCGGTGGTGACGACTGGGACCAGCGTGTCGTCGACTACCTGGTGCAGCAGTTCCGCTCCGGTCACGGTGTGGACCTCGCCAAGGACAAGATGGCGCTCCAGCGTCTGCGCGAGGCCGCCGAGAAGGCCAAGATCGAGTTGTCCTCGTCCACCGAGACCTCGATCAACCTGCCCTACATCACGGCCTCCGCCGAGGGCCCGCTGCACCTGGACGAGAAGCTCACGCGCGCCCAGTTCCAGCAGCTGACCGCCGACCTCCTGGAGCGCTGCAAGACGCCGTTCCACAACGTCATCAAGGACGCCGGCATCCAGCTGTCCGAGATCGACCACGTCGTTCTCGTCGGCGGCTCCACCCGTATGCCCGCCGTCGCCGAGCTCGTCAAGGAGCTGACCGGCGGCAACGAGGCCAACAAGGGCGTGAACCCGGACGAGGTCGTCGCCATCGGCGCCGCCCTGCAGGCCGGTGTCCTCAAGGGTGAGGTCAAGGACGTCCTGCTCCTCGACGTGACCCCGCTGTCCCTCGGTATCGAGACCAAGGGAGGGATCATGACCAAGCTCATCGAGCGCAACACCACGATCCCGACCAAGCGCTCCGAGATCTTCACGACGGCCGAGGACAACCAGCCGTCCGTCCAGATCCAGGTCTACCAGGGCGAGCGCGAGATCGCGGCGTACAACAAGAAGCTCGGCATGTTCGAGCTGACCGGTCTGCCGCCGGCCCCGCGCGGTGTCCCGCAGATCGAGGTCGCCTTCGACATCGACGCCAACGGCATCATGCACGTGACCGCGAAGGACCTCGGCACGGGCAAGGAGCAGAAGATGACCGTCACCGGCGGCTCCTCGCTGCCGAGGGACGAGGTCGACCGGATGCGCCAGGAGGCCGAGAAGTACGCGGACGAGGACCACGCCCGCCGCGAGGCCGCCGAGACCCGCAACCAGGGCGAGCAGCTCGTCTACCAGACGGAGAAGTTCCTCAAGGACAACGAGGACAAGGTCCCCGGCGAGATCAAGACCGAGGTCGAGGCCTCCGTCGAGGAGCTGAAGGCCGCGCTCAAGGGCGAGGACGCCGCCGAGATCCGCACCGCCACCGAGAAGGTCGCCGCGGTCTCGCAGAAGCTCGGCCAGGCCATGTACGCCGACGCCCAGGCCTCCCAGGCCACGGGCGGCGACGCCCACGGCGCCGAGGCCCCGAAGGCCGACGACGACGTCGTCGACGCCGAGATCGTCGACGAGGACCGCCGGGACGGTGCCGCGTGACGGAGGAGACCCCGGGCTTCGAAGAGCAGCCCGACGTCCCTTCCGGCGCCACCTCTGACGACGCCGAGCCGCAGTCCGCCACCCCCTCTGCGGAGGGGGCGGCGGCCCCGGACGGGGACGCAGCAGCACAGGTGACCGGCCTGACGGCACAGCTGGACCAGGCCCGCATGGCGCTCACCGAGCGCACCGCGGACCTCCAGCGGCTCCAGGCCGAGTTCCAGAACTACCGCCGCCGTGTCGAGCGCGACCGGATCGCGGTCAGGGAGGTCGCCGTGGCGAGCCTCCTGACCGAGCTCCTGCCCGTACTCGACGACATCGGCCGCGCGCGGGACCACGGGGAGCTCGTCGGCGGATTCAAGTCCGTCGCCGAATCCCTCGAGACCGTCGCGGCGAAGATGGGGCTCCAGCAGTTCGGCAAGGAGGGCGAGCCCTTCGACCCGACGATCCACGAGGCACTGATGCACTCGTACGCGCCGGACGTCACGGAGACGACGTGCGTGGCGATTCTGCAGCCGGGGTATCGCTTCGGCGAACGCACCATCCGCCCCGCGCGGGTGGCCGTCGCCGAGCCGCAGCCCGGGGCGCAGCCGGTCAAGGCCGAGGATCAGGCCGAGTCGGCTGAGGACAAGGAGAGCGGTGGCCCGGACGAGGGCTGAGCTTGAACGGACGAGGAAGGAGGGACGTCGGGGATGAGCACCAAGGACTTCATCGAGAAGGACTTCTACAAGGTCCTCGGCGTCCCCAAGGACGCCACCGAGGCCGAGATCAAGAAGGCGTACCGGAAGCTCGCCCGCGAGTTCCACCCGGACGCCAACAAGGGCAACGCCAAGGCCGAGGAGCGCTTCAAGGAGATCTCCGAGGCGAACGACGTGCTCGGCGATCCCAAGAAGCGCAAGGAGTACGACGAGGCACGCGCCCTCTTCGGCAGCGGTGGCTTCCGGCCGGGTCCCGGCGCGGGCGGCGGCAACTTCAACTTCGACCTGGGCGACCTCTTCGGAGGCGGTGCCCAGGGCCAGGGAGCGGGAGGAGCTGGCGGCTTCGGCGGCGGCATAGGTGACGTCTTCGGGGGCCTGTTCAACCGCGGCGGTCCCGCCACGGGCACGCGTACACAGCCCAGGCGCGGCCAGGACATCGACACCGAGGTCACACTCTCCTTCACGGAGGCGGTGGACGGCGCGACCGTTCCGCTGCGCATGACCTCGCAGGCGCCCTGCAAGGCCTGTTCGGGAACCGGCGACAAGAACGGCACACCGCGCGTGTGCCCGACCTGTGTCGGCACCGGCCAGGTGGCGCGGGGCTCGGGCGGCGGGTTCTCGCTCACGGACCCCTGCCCGGACTGCAAGGGCCGCGGCCTGATCGCGGAGCACCCCTGCATGGAGTGCGCGGGCAGCGGGCGGGCCAAGTCGTCCCGCACGATGCAGGTCCGCATCCCCGCGGGGGTCAGCGACAACCAGCGGATCCGGCTGCGGGGCAAGGGCGCGCCGGGCGAGCGGGGCGGCCCGGCCGGTGACCTGTACGTCACCGTCCACGTGGACGCCCACCCGGTCTTCGGCCGCAAGGACGACAACCTCACCGTCACCGTGCCCGTCACCTTCGCGGAGGCGGCACTGGGTGGCGAGGTGAAGGTTCCGACGCTGGGCGGCCCCCCGGTGACCCTGAAGCTGCCGCCGGGCACGCCCAACGGACGGACCATGCGCGCCCGGGGCAGGGGCGCGGTCCGCAAGGACGGCACGCGGGGCGACCTCCTCGTCACCGTCGAAGTGGTGGTCCCCCAGGACCTGTCCGGCAAGGCTCGTGACGCTCTGGAGGCGTATCGCGAGGCGACCGCGGGTGAGGATCCGCGGGCGGAGCTGTTCCAGGCCGCGAAGGGAGCATGACGGAGCCATGGACACGACCGGTCGTCGACGCAACCCCTATGAACTGACCGAGGAGACCCCGGTCTACGTCATCTCGGTGGCGGCCCAGCTCTCCGGACTGCACCCGCAGACCCTGCGTCAGTACGACCGGCTCGGTCTGGTCTCCCCCGACCGCACGGCCGGCCGGGGCCGCCGTTACTCGGCCCGCGACATCGAGCTGCTGCGCACCGTCCAGCAGTTGTCGCAGGACGAGGGCATCAACCTCGCCGGCATCAAACGCATCATCGAGCTGGAGAACCAGGTGGTCGCGCTCCAGTCCCGTGTCGCGGAGCTGGAGTCGGCCCTCGACGGCGCCGCGGCCGCCATGCAGCAGCGCGAGGCCGCCGTGCACGCCTCCTACCGGCGTGACCTGGTCCCGTACCAGGAGGTCCAGCAGACCAGCGCGCTGGTGGTGTGGCGCCCCAAGCGGGCGGCCGACTAGAACCCGGTCGCCCGGGCGGTACCGGACGAACCCGAAGGGCCCGGAGGTCATCGACCTCCGGGCCCTTTCGCGCGCCCGCGCTTTCCGGCCGGAACGGCGAGGTTGACCGTTTTTGACCGAGTGGCTGAAACATTCTCCCCGAGGTCCGTTTTGCGCATGTCGTCCCCGTAAGCCCGATAGTGGGAGTTCGGGCTGCCCTTTTCGTCAGGCGTGAGCGGGCGGCGATAAGGGCTGTTCGTGTTGAAATGCCGTCAATGAAGCGGTGGTGTGCGCTTGGTCACTATGGGGGCGGCCGTGCCGGCCGCGCCGAGTGGTCCGCTCGCGGGGGCGGGCGCGGGGGCCGAGGTGGGGGCGCCTCGCGTGGGAGTGCCCTTGTCCATGTGTTCCTTCGGGTCTGACCGATCGTCAACGGCGGTTAAAAACCGTCGGCGATCGCGACTCCTGTGAACGGACGTCGGATGTCCTTGTGAATGACAGAAGGTGAAGCTGAGGGGATCGGTCGATGGATGGGCGTAGTCTTTTCCCGTCGCGTTCACTTGTGGAACACGAAACGCCGTTGCCATCTCGTTAAGTGGTTACTCCTTGACGCTGAGGTGATCGCCGCGTTGGCTTTCAGCCACCTGGGTCGCAATGCTGCAACCTCGCCCGGAAGGCACCTGATGTGAAGACTCGTAACACCGGCCTCCGCCGTACCGTCATAGCCGTGGCGTCATCCGCCACGGCCCTCACCCTCGCCGGATGCGGCGTGGTCGACTTCGGTGGGAGTGGCAGCACGGCCAGCGCCACGAAGGGCGACGACATCACGGTCGGTCTGCTCCTTCCGGAGAAGGAGAACACCCGTTACGAGAAGTTCGACTACCCGATCATCCGGGAGCAGGTTCAGAAGCTCACCGAGAAGAAGGGTGACGTCCTCTACCTGAACGCGGAGCAGGACGCCGCCAAGCAGCTCCGTCAGATGCAGCAGATGATCGACGACAAGGTCGACGTCATCCTCGTGGACGCCGTGGACTCGGTGTCGATCGCGAAGGGCGTGCGCAAGGCCAAGGAGGCCGGGATCCCGGTCATCGCCTACGACCGCCTGGCGCAGGGTCCGATCGACGCGTACATCTCCTTCGACAACGAGCTGGTCGGCGAGACCCAGGGCAAGGCCCTGGTCGCCGCGCTGGGCTCCAACACCGCCTCGAAGAAGATCATCATGATGAACGGCTCGGTGACCGACCCGAACGCCGCGCAGTTCAAGAAGGGCGCCGAGTCCGAGCTCAAGGACAAGGTGATCGTCGCCAGCGAGTACGACACCAAGGACTGGAACCCGGTCAACGCCAAGGCCAACATGGAGAAGTCCATCCAGGCCGTGGGTCTGAGCAACATCGCCGGTGTCTACGCCGCCAACGACGGCATCGCGGGCGCGGTCATCGACGTCTTCAAGTCCGCGGGTGTCAGCAAGGTGCCGCCGGTCACCGGCCAGGACTCCGAGCTCATCGCCGTGCAGCGGATCATCAAGGGCGACCAGTACATGAGCGTGTACAAGTCGTACCCGGAGGAGGCCAACGCGGCCGCCGAGATGGCCGTCGCCCGGGTCCAGGGACGGACGATCGAGTTCGACGCGCTCACCCGCGACAAGGTCAGCAGCCCCACGAACAAGGACGTCCCGTCCCAGCTCGTGCCCGTGGTGGCCCTCACCAAGGAAAACATCGAGAACACGGTCGTCCAGGACGGCATCTACGCCGTCGACAAGATCTGCACGACGCCCTACAAGGCGCTCTGCAGCTCGCTCGGCATCAAGTAGGACGCTCCGCCCGGTCGTCTCGGCACCGAGACGGCCGGCGAGGACGGTTCCGGCCCCGCTCGCGGGTGCGCGCCGACGGCGCGCACCCGCGAGCGGGGCCGTTCCTGTAACCACCCCGGTCCGGAAAGCCCCCAGGGGCGCGCTGTACGGCCTCCCGCCGTTCCGGAGCCCCGCACCGCCGCCCCGGCGCGCCCCGGCCCCCACGGCGCCCTCTGGGGTCGCACGCCCCCTTTCGGCATGATCGCCCCGCGCCCACCGCCCCGCGCCCACCGCCCCGCGCCCACCGCCCCGCGCCCACCGCCCCGCGCCCACCGCCCCGCGCCCACCGTGGGTGCCGTTCAGGCGGTCTGCGGGTCCGGTGGACTTTCGTCGCGGTGTCCGGTCCCGCGCAGCCTCCGGTTCCTGGGGCGGAGTGCCGTCGGCGGCTGCGGCCGGGGCGGGTGAGCTCGCTGCAAGTCCCCCGAAAGTGAACGGAGTTGGGGCTTCGAGGGGAGCGTCTCGGAGTGTGCTCCGGGGCGTGTCCGGGGGGTCCGGGGGCGGCCCTTCAGCTTGTTGCAAGGGGCGCGGCGGAGGTCAGGATTTATGAGGACGAGCAGGGGCGAACGGACACTCCTCGGCCGCACAGCCTTGTTGCGATGCCGGTCGCGTCCGCGCATAGTTGCGCTGCGGAGGACGCCCTGACGCGGGGCTCACGCCAGGGGTTGGAGCTGGAGCCAGGGGTGGGAGATGGCCGGGCACGGGACGGACAGGCATCCGCACGGCGCTGACCGGCTGTGCGATGCGGGCGACCGGGTGTACTCCCGGGCCGTGCGCCGGGGCCGGGTGCCCCGCGAGGACGCCGAGGCGGTGCCCTGCCTGCTGGAACTGGCGCTGCTGCACCCCGATCCGGACGACATGGACTGGCTGGTGCCGACCTCGCCCCAGGAGGTCATGACCCGGCTCCTGCGGGGCGTGTACGAGGAAGTCAGCGCGAGCCAGGCGCGGGTGGGCGACGCGGTGTCGGCCTTCGAGTGGTACGCGGGCCTCGGCGGCCGGGTGCGGGCGCCGGCCGAAGGGGTGGCGATCCGGGTCCTGGACGGGCTGCCGCGCATCCACGCCGCCATGGACAAGGCGACCGAGGAGTGCACCCGTGAGGTCCTGACGGTGCAGCCGGGCGGCATCCGGCGCGAGGACGAACTCGTCGAGGGACTGCACCGGGCGCTGGAGATGCGCCGGCGCGGGGTGCGGATGCGCGATCTGTACACCCACGTGGCCCGGCACGGCCAAGGCCTCCTGAACTACATGGAGTTGATGGGCGACGCCGCCGAGGCCCGTACCCTCGACGAGGTCGTGGAGCGGCTCATCCTGTTCGACCGCACGGTCGCCTTCATCCCCGCCAACTCGGACCGCACGATCGCGCTGGAGCTGCGCCACCCCGCGCTGGTGGACTACCTGGTGACGGTCTTCGAACGGCTGTGGCGCCTCGGGATCCCGCTGACCTCACCCATGCCCTCGACGGGCATCGAGGGCATCACCCACCGGGAGCGGTCCATCGCGGCCTTGCTGGCCGAGGGGCATCAGGACGCGGTCGTCGCGGAGCGGCTGGGCATCAGCGTGCGGACCTGCCGGGCGCACATCGCCCGGCTCTCGGAGACGCTGGGCGCGGCGAGCCGGACGCAGCTGGGCGTGCGGATCGCCCAGGCGGGTCTCGACGGGCCGCAGCGTTCCCCCGGATTCGAGCCGGTCCCCGTCGCGGAGGCCACGTCGGGAGCGCCCGCCGTCCCCGACCGCGGATCCCCGGCCGGCCGCTGAGAACGGCGGTCCGGGCGAGGCTTCCGGAGCCCGGCCGGGCGCGCCGGACGATCTGGCGCCAGCGGGGTCACTCCCCTCCCTCGGGCTGGTCCAGGAGTCGCGACTGCGCTATCAGGAAGCCGAGTTGGGCCCGGCTCCCGCTGCCGAGGGCGGAGGCCAGCTTGGCGATGTGGGCGCGGCAGGTACGGACGTTCATGCCCAGGCGGCGGGCGATGGCCTCGTCCACGTGCCCCTCGATGAGCAGTTTGGCGATGGAGCGCTGGACGCCGGTGATGCCGTTGGGGCCGACATCGTTCGGGACGTCCTCGGTGAGCGGGACCGCCCGCTGCCAGAGCTGCTCGAAGACCTTGCTCAGGTACAGCACGAGTCCGGGGTGGCGGAGTTCGAGGGCGACCCGCCGGTCGTCGCTGGCCGGGATGAAGGCGACGGTCCGGTCGAAGATGATCAGCCGCTCGATGAGTTCCTCGAGGGTGCGCACCTGGATCCGGCCGCCGGATATGCGTTCCACGTAGGCGAGCGTCCCCTGGCTGTGCCGCGCGGTGTGCTGGTACAGCGTGCGGATGCGCACGCCCCGGTCGGTGAGCGGCCTGTCGCGCTCCAGGGCCTGCATCAGGGCGTCGGCGGGCCGGCCGCCGCCCGGCTGGATCGTCAGCATCTCCGTCTGGCACTCGGCGGTGGCCGAATTGAGTGCCGCGTTGATCCGGTCGAATCCCTCCAGGACGGTGATCGCGTGGATACTCGCGGTGCTCTGTGTGCTGATCGAGATGAACGGATCGAAGGAGTCGGTCAGTTCGATCGCGAGCCGCCGGCGTTCCTGGATCTCCCGTTCCAGGGGCTGCAGGCGCTGGGCGAGCGCGACCGACGGCGGGACGGGACGCAGCCACTTCTCGTCGTCGGGGTCGGGATGAAGCAGCGCGAACTCCAAGAGGCAAGGGGCCGTTTCCACTTCGACCCGGGTGATGCGGCCGGAGTGCAACGCACTGGCGTAAAGGCGTGTTCCTTCGTCACACAACGTGGTGACAGCGTGGGGATGTGTCGGTTGTGAGTTGTTTGTGGGCAAATCTCCACCCCCCAGGGTCCTGAACGTGCAGGAACATGATGCATCGCTGCTGTGGCATTGACGTGCCTGAATGAGCCATCGTCTTGTGACGACGGGGGAGAAGATTCCATCAAGTGAGGACGAAGCCGACTATGCGAGCGAGATTGCTTGGTTCAGTGCTTGCCGCAGTCTTCTCTGTCGCTGTGGCGTCCGGCTCTCTGGGAGCCTCGGGTCTTGATGCCGGGGGTGCCCGGACCTGGGCCGGCCCGGACAGCGGTTGGACCAGTGTGAAGGCGGCCCTGGCGGACAGCGGCTGGACCTCCGCCGAGGCGGTCCCCGGGGACAGCGGCTGGACCGACGTCGAGGCGGCGGCGCTCCCGGGCGACAGCGGCTGGACCAGCGTGGAGGCGACTCCGGCGGACAGTGGCTGGAACGATGCCGAGGCCTCGGTGCCGGCGGACAGCGGCTGGACGGTCATCTCCGCGAGCGCAGAAGCATGAGCATTCCGCCCGACGACCGCTCCTTCCGCCGAGAGATGGCCACCGCCTACCGGTCCGGCTGGCACTTCATCGACCTGGTCACCGCCATCCCGTACAGCGGCGACTCGCTGATGGTGACCGTCTTCGGAGAGCCCGTCGTCGTCACCCGCGACGACGACGAGGACGTACGGGCCTACCGCTGTCTGCGGCGGCCTCGGGGGGCGCCGCAGCCCGTCCGGTGCGCCATCCGGTATGGAATGATCTTCGTGAACCTCGACCAGCGTGACCACCAGCTCACCGGGCCGGACGTCCCGGACATCGAGACCATCGCAGCCACCCCCCGCAGTGCCTGACGCGATTCCCCCGTCGTAGTAGATCGCGCAGGTACTTCCCCCCGCAGCGGCGTCACCGTGACCTGAACACGGTGACGCCGCTGCAGTTTCCGGGGAAATCTCCGGGTTTCGGTCCGTCCTCGCCAGGGTCGGCAGTGGCCGTGGGATGCCCGCCGGTGGCCTCATCCGCGGCCCATCGCCGCCGTGAGCTCGATCTCGATCGCCACCCGGGACGGGTTCGGCGACGGCACGCGCTCGTAGCGTTCCGTGTAGCGCCGCACCGCCTCCGCGACACGCGCCGGGTCCGTGGAGACCCGTGCCCGCCCCTCCAGCGTCGCCCAGCGCCGGCCGTCCACCTGGCAGACCGCCACGCGGGCCCCGTCCGGCCCGGCCGCCAGTACGTGGGCTGCCTTCCGGCTGGACTTGTCGGTGATGACCCGAGCGAGACCGGCCTCGGGGTCGTATGTAACGCCGACGGGCACCACGTGCGGGCTGCCGTCGGGCCGGAGGGTGGTGAGCGTGCACAGATGGCGCTCGCGCCAGAAGCTCAGGTAGGCGGCGTCGGGCTGCCGCGGGTCCACCGGATAGGAAGCCATGAGGCCTGAATCTACGCCTGGTGGGCGTCTCTTTTCCCGTCCTTGCAGACTTGAGTGGAATAGACTCAACTTTGTGTACGCTAGATGAGTCAGGGAACCGTCAGGACGCCAGGAGGAGGAGAACGCGAACGTGGACGCCGAGCTGACCAACAGGAGCCGGGACGCGATCAACGCGGCCAGTAACCGGGCCGTGCGGGAGGGGCACCCGGACCTCACCCCCGCCCACCTGCTGCTCGCTCTGCTCGAGGGGCAGGACAACGAGAACATCATCGATCTGCTGGCGGCCGTGGACGCCGATCAGGCCGCGGTCCGCTCCGGCGCCGAGCGCGTGCTCACCGGTCTGCCCAGCGTGACCGGCTCCACCGTCGCGCCCCCGCAGCCGAACCGTGAGGCGCTCGCGGTCATCGCGGACGCCGCCGGGCGCGCCAAGGAGCTGGGCGACGAGTTCATCTCCACCGAGCACCTGCTCATCGGCATCGCCGCGAAGGGCGGAGTGGTCGCCGACGTACTCTCCCAGCAGGGCGCCAGTGCGAAGAAGCTGCTGGACGCGTTCCAGAAGACACGGGGAGGGCGCCGGGTGACGACCGCGGATCCCGAGGGCCAGTACAAGGCGCTCGAAAAGTTCGGCACGGACTTCACCGCCGCGGCGCGTGAGGGCAGGCTCGACCCCGTCATCGGCCGGGACCACGAGATCCGCCGGGTGGTGCAGGTCCTGTCCCGCCGTACGAAGAACAACCCCGTCCTCATCGGCGAGCCCGGCGTCGGCAAGACCGCCGTCGTCGAGGGGCTCGCCCAGCGGATCGTGAAGGGCGACGTCCCCGAGTCCCTGAAGAACAAGCGGCTCGTCTCGCTCGACCTGGGCGCGATGGTGGCCGGCGCGAAGTACCGGGGCGAGTTCGAGGAGCGCCTGAAGACCGTGCTCGCGGAGATCAAGGACTCCGACGGGCAGATCATCACCTTCATCGACGAGCTGCACACCGTCGTGGGCGCCGGCGCGGGCGGCGACTCCGCGATGGACGCCGGCAACATGCTCAAGCCCATGCTCGCCCGCGGTGAGCTGCGCATGGTCGGCGCCACCACCCTCGACGAGTACCGCGAGCGGATCGAGAAGGACCCGGCGCTGGAGCGGCGCTTCCAGCAGGTGCTGGTCGCCGAGCCGACGGTCGAGGACACCATCGCCATCCTGCGCGGACTCAAGGGACGCTACGAGGCCCACCACAAGGTCCAGATCGCCGACAGCGCGCTGGTCGCCGCGGCCGCCCTGTCCGACCGCTACATCACCTCCCGTTTCCTTCCCGACAAGGCCATCGACCTCGTCGACGAGGCGGCCTCACGGCTGCGCATGGAGATCGACTCCTCCCCGGTCGAGATCGACGAGCTCCAGCGGGTCGTCGACCGGCTGAAGATGGAGGAGCTCGCGATCGGCAAGGAGACGGACGCCGCCAGCAGGGAGCGCCTGGACCGGCTGCGCCGCGACCTCGCCGACAAGGAGGAGGAGCTGCGCGGTCTCAACGCCCGCTGGGAGAAGGAGAAGCAGTCCCTCAACCGTGTCGGTGAGCTGAAGGAGAAGCTCGACGAGCTGCGCGGCCAGGCCGAACGTGCGCAGCGGGACGGCGACTTCGACACCGCCTCCAAGCTGCTCTACGGCGAGATCCCCACCCTGGAGAGGGACTTGGAGGAAGCCTCGCAGGCCGAGGAGGAGGTCGCCAAGGACACCATGGTGAAGGACGAGGTCGGACCGGACGACATCGCCGACGTCGTCGGCGCCTGGACCGGCATCCCCGCCGGCCGCCTCCTGGAGGGCGAGACGCAGAAGCTGCTGCGCATGGAGGAGGAGCTGGGCCGCCGGCTGATCGGCCAGACCGAGGCCGTGGGGGCGGTGTCCGACGCCGTGCGCCGCACCCGTGCCGGGATCGCCGACCCGGACCGGCCCACCGGCTCCTTCCTCTTCCTCGGCCCGACCGGCGTCGGCAAGACCGAACTCGCCAAGGCCCTCGCCGACTTCCTCTTCGACGACGAGCGGGCGATGATCCGCATCGACATGTCGGAGTACGGCGAGAAGCACAGCGTGGCCCGGCTGGTCGGCGCGCCGCCCGGGTACATCGGCTACGAGGAGGGCGGCCAGCTCACCGAGGCCGTGCGCCGCCGCCCGTACAGCGTGATCCTGCTCGACGAGGTGGAGAAGGCGCACCCCGAGGTCTTCGACATCCTGCTCCAGGTGCTGGACGACGGCCGGCTGACGGATGGTCAGGGGCGGACGGTCGACTTCCGCAACACCATCCTGATCCTCACCTCGAACCTGGGAAGCCAGTTCCTGGGCGGGCAGAGCCTCGCCGATCCGCTGTCCTCCGAGGAGGACAGGAAGGGGCAGGTTCTGGACGTCGTCCGAGCCTCCTTCAAGCCGGAGTTCCTGAACCGGCTGGACGACCTCGTCGTCTTCTCCGCGCTCGACCAGCGGGAGCTGGAGCGCATCGCCCGGCTCCAGATCGACCGCCTGGCCAAGCGGCTCGCCGAGCGCCGGCTCACCCTGGAGGTCACCGACGCGGCGCTGGCCTGGCTCGCCGAGGAGGGCAACGACCCGGCGTACGGAGCGCGCCCGCTGCGGCGCCTCGTCCAGACCGCCATCGGCGACCGGCTGGCCAAGGAGATCCTGGCGGGCGAGGTCACGGACGGTGACACGGTCCGCGTGGACGCCTTCGGCGACGGCCTGATCGTGGGACCGGCCACGGGCAAGACGCTGTAGCCGGCTCCGGAACCCGGTACAGGAGGGCCCTCGGCACACCTGCCGTGGGCCCTCTCCCTTTGCCGGTCCGAGGCCCGTACATGACCGGATCTTGTCAGCCCCCGGCGGACAGGGACCGCCAGAGGTTGCCACTCCCCGCCCCGCATGAGAGAGGATGGCAGCATCCGTACGAAGGGAAATACACGGTGAGCATCGACCCGTCCTCGATTCCGAATTTCGGGGGCCAGCCCGAGCCGCAGCCCGGCGGCCCCGCCGGCCCCGTGGTCCCGGATCAGGACCTCGTGAAGCAGCTCCTGGAGCAGATGGAGCTGAAGTACGTCGTCGACGACGAGGGTGACCTCGCGGCGCCGTGGGAGGAGTTCCGTACGTACTTCATGTTCCGCGGCGAGGGTGACCAGCAGGTCTTCTCGGTGCGGACGTTCTACGACCGGCCGCACCAGCTCGAGGAGAAGCCCGCGCTCCTCGAGTCGATCGACGACTGGAACCGTCGCACGCTGTGGCCCAAGGTCTACAGCCACACCCACGACGACGGCACCGTCCGCCTGATCGGCGAGGCGCAGATGCTGATCGGCACCGGCGTCAGCCTGGAGCACTTCGTGTCCTCCACGGTCAGCTGGGTGCGCGCCGCCATCGAGTTCGACAAGTGGCTCGTCGAGCAGCTCGGCCTGGAGCAGGAGATCAACGAGGCGGAGAAGCCCGAGGACGACGGCGAAGCCGAAGCCGAAGACGAGTAGGCCCGTCCTCGCAGCGGCGCTCCTCCCGCGTGCACCGGCCCCCTGGGACAGGTCCCCTCCGGGACAGGTCCTAGAGCGGGGTGTGCGCGATGACGACCAAATACGCGCCGTAGGCGAACGAGAGCCCGGCCAGGGCGCCGACCACCAGGGTCGCGTGCCAGGGGCGGGCTCTCGCCGTTCGCACCAGGGCGCGGGCCAGCGGCAGCAGCAGCGGGAACGCCGGGATCAGGAACCGCGGCTTCGACTCGAAGAATCCCGAGCCGCCCACGGCGATGAGCAGCAGGATGCCGCTGTGGACGAGCAGCGGCAGGGGCGCCCGGTCCGCGATCAGCAGCGTGTACAGGAGCACGGCCGCGGCGACGATCACCATCGTCATCGGGAACACGAACCGGTCCCCGTGGAGCAGCAGGTGCTTGGCGAAACGGAGCGACCCCTCGCCGAGGTCGAAGCGCGAGCCCCACAGCCGCTGCACCTGGAAGTAGCCGCCGAGCCAGTCGCCCTCGCGGTGTCCCACCCACAGCACGTAGCCGGTCCAGCCGGCCGGCGCGAGCGCGGCGCCCGTCCACACCCTGTGGGAAACTTTTCCGCGGCTCCGCCAGACCTCCTGCGCCGCCGCCACGAGGACCGCCGCGGCCACCGCGAAGCCGTTCGGCCTGGCCAGCCCCGCGAGCGCGGCCAGCGAGCCGGCCCACAGCCAGCGTCCGTCGAGCACCGCGTACAGCGACCAGGCGGCGAACGCGGTCAGTACGGGCTCGGTGTACGCCATCGACAGCACCACGGAGTGCGGCAGCAGCCCCCACAGCACCACCAGCGCCGTACCGACCGCCCGGCCGTGCAGCCGGGCTCCGATCGCGTACACCCCGCACGCGGCGGCGGCCGCCGCGGCCCAGGAGACCAGCAGCCCCGCCGAGCCCCCGGTCAGCGGTGTCAGCGCGGTGACGGCCCGTACGAGGGCGGGGTAGAGCGGGAAGAACGCGAGGTCGCTGTGGACGACCGTGGGACGGAAGTGGAGCGTCCTGCCGTATCCGTGCGCGGCGATTCCCAGGTACCAGGCCGAGTCCCAGGACCGTGCGAGCAGGGCGACCGGGTGCCTGCCGGTGGCCCAGGCCGTCCCGGCGAGCACGAGCAGGCCGGCCAGGCGCGCGGCGGCGAACAGCCCGAGCGCCGTGATCGCGGCGGACGGCAGGCTGCGTGCGGCGCGGGACGGGCGGACGGCACGGTCGCCGGGCTCGGGGAGAGCGGGGCGAGCGAGGGTACTCGGGTGGGTCACACCCCGAACTGTGCGTTCCCCACGGGGCATTCGCGAGCTTTGCTCGTCCGTGCGGGTTCCGTTGCGAGGCCTCCGGCGCGCCGCCCGCACCCGGGGTGCGCGCGATGCTAGACGGCTCGGCCGGGGGCATCTGCCGCGAGGCCGCTCCGGAGCTTTTGCCGGCTTGCTCCGGGACCTTCGCCGGGTCGTTCCGGGGCCGGCTGCCGGGCTGGCCTGCCTGGGCTGTGAGTCCGCTTCGCGTCGGCGGGGACGCCGCCTCCGGCTCGTCCTCCCGGGCTGTCGGCGACGGCTCCTCCTCCGGAGCCCTTCCGCCCGCTGTCACCGGGCGGCTCCGGGGCCCGGAACGCTGCCGCCGCCGGGGTGTGGCAAGCGGGCGGCAGTCCCGCATAATCCTCGCGTGTCACAGACCCCGGCCCCGATACCGGCCCCGCCCTCCCGCTTCGCTCCCGCGGGCACCCCTGTTTGGACCTCGGAAGAGGCGGCCCGGTGGTCGCACCTCCGCCCCGCGTCCTGGGCGCGCCCCCTCTGGTCCGTCCTCGCGCTGCTGATCACCGTGGCGTGGGCGATCGCGGCGGCGCCGGAACCGCCGTGCACCGATGCCGCGCCTTGCGGTGCGGACTGGCCGGGCATGGTGGAGATGGGCCTGGCGGTGGGGCTGCTGTACTGGCTCGCCCGGCTGCCGGAGCTGACGCTGGTCGCCGCCCCCGTGCTGGCGGCGGTCGTGGCCCGGGTGGAGCTGCCGGACGCGGAGCCGAACTCCCTCGCCGCGAACCTCTGCGTCCTCGCCGCTCTGGGATTCGGGTGGGCCGCCGCCTGTGAACGGGTCGCCGCCCGCCGACGGCAGCGCGACCTGGTGGAGCGCGCCGCGGGCGTACGGCATCCGCTGCCCGGACCCGTCGCCCCCCTGCGGCGCGGAACGATCCCGATCGCGGCGGGGCTGGTGCTCGTCGCCGTCGCCGCCTTCAGCGTGGTTCAGGGGCTCGCGGGCATCCGGGACGACGGGCAGCACGCGGACCGCGCGGTCCCCGCCGTGGCGAGGGTGATCGACCGCGACGACGAGTCGGTCCGGGTGCGCGGCGGCGACGGGCGGCGGCTGACGCTCGACTCGCTGTATCCGGAGGACCACCGCGTCGGCGGCACGGTGACCGTGCTGGAGGACGGGGCGTGGCGGCGCCTGGCGTCCGAGCCGTACGACGCCATGGGCCCGCAGCTGGCGGTTCTGGCCGCCGGTCTTCCCGGGCTCTCCCTGCTCGTCACCGGTCTGCTCGCCCGGCGCCGCGCCGCCGCGCTGCGCCGGGGACCGGTTCCGGTCCTGCGCGTGCTGGAACACATGGACGAGGACGGTCTGATCCGGATCTACGCGGGCGACGACACCGTCGGCCTTCGGCCCCTTCTCGCCGCGAGCTTCGCCGCCGAGGCCCCGGGCGGGGACGAGCGCGGAACCGCGCACCCTGCGGACGACGAGCACGAATCCGCGCACTCTGTCGAGGAGGAACACGAGGCGGCGCACTCCGCGGACGACGATCACGGGCCGGCGCACCCGGCGGACGACGAGGACCGGGAGGAAGAGCGGATCCCGGCCGGCACGCGGCCACGTGAGGCCGTCCTGTTCGGATCCCCCTGCGAAGGCGGCGAGCTGCTCCTCGTCACCACGTCCCGGGACGACGTGCCGGCCGTCCTCCGTACGAGCGGCTCCGTCCGGCTGCCGAGCCCCGGCGGGCGACCGGAGTCCGCCCCGGAAGAGGAGGCGTACGCCGCGACCGGCGGCGTCGCCACCGCGGTCCCCGCGACGCTGGTCACGACCGGACGCCCGCTGCGCTGGGGGCCCAGCGCCCTGGCGCGCGCCGGTGGTGCGGCCCTGGCCCTGATCGTGATCGCGGGCGTCGCCTTCAACGCCCGTACTCTCGTGACGGACGGGATCGGCCTGAAGGCGGTCTTCTTCCTGCTCTGCCTGCTGACCTGGCTCGAGAATGCCGCGGAACTGCTCAACTGGCGTGTCACCGCCGACAGTTCGGGGCTGTGGCTGGCAGGGGGCTGGAGGGTGCGGCACGTGCCGTGGAACCGGCTGCGGTCGGCCCGCTGCACCAAGGACGGGACCGTGCAGATACGCATGCCGGACGGCGACGAGTGGAGACTGCGCGGCCTGGGAGTGCCGAAGCTGGAACGGCGTCTCGGCCTGGCGCCGTCCCACCTCCGCATGACCCGGGAGGTCACCGCGCTCCGCGACCACCCCGAACTACGGCCTGCCGAACCGGCCTCCCGCCGCGACCGGGGCTTCTCCCTCGGCCCCGTCCTGCTCGTCGTCACCGTCGTCGTGGCCTCGGCCTGGGCCCTTCACTGAAGCCTGCGTCGCCCCTCCGTCAGGACGAGAGGCGACGCAGCCGCCCCGCGGCCTCGTGGAGCACCTCGTCCCGCTTGCAGAACGCGAACCGTACGAAGGGCGCGCCCGCCTCGCGGTGGTCGTAGAAGACGGCGTTCGGGATGGCCACGACGCCGGCTCGCTCGGGCAGGGCGCGGCAGAACGCGAAACCGTCGCTCTCGCCGAGCGGCCGGATGTCGGTGGTGATGAAGTACGTCCCCCGCGGCCGGTAGACCGCGAAGCCCGCGTCGGCGAGGCCCGCCGCCAGCACGTCGCGCTTGCGCAGCATGTCCGCGCGGAAGTCCTCGAAGTACGCGTCCGGCAGCGCGAGCGCCTCGGCGACGGCGTACTGGAACGGCCCCGACGCCACGTACGTCAGGAACTGCTTCGCCGACCGTACGGCGCTGACCAGGGCCGGCGGCGCGGTCACCCAGCCCACCTTCCAGCCGGTGAACGAGAAGGTCTTGCCGGCGCTGCCGATGGTGACCGTCCGCTCGCGCATGCCCGGCAGGGTCGCCAGTGGTACGTGCTCGGCGTCGTCGAAGACGAGGTGTTCGTAGACCTCGTCCGTCACCACGAGCAGATCCCGCTCGACGGCGATCCGCGCGATCTCCGTCAGCTCGGCGCGGGTCAGGACGGTGCCGGTCGGGTTGTGCGGGGTGTTGACCAGCAGCAGCCGGGTCCGCTCGGTGACCGCGTCGCGCAGCTCGTCGAGGTCGAGCCGGAAACGCCGGTGGCCGTCCCCGTCGGCCTCGTCGGGCCGCAGCGTCACGGGCACGCGCGTCCCGCCCGCCATGGCGATCGAGGCCGCGTACGAGTCGTAGTACGGCTCCAGGGCGATCACCTCGTCGCCGGGCTCCAGGAGCGCGAGCAGCGCGGCGGCGATGGCCTCGGTCGCGCCCGCAGTCACCAGGACCTCGGTGTCGGGGTCGTACGACAGGCCGTAGTGGCGCTTCTGGTGCGAGGCGATCGCGGTGCGCAGCTCGGGGACGCCCGGACCCGGCGGGTACTGGTTGCCGCGGCCGTCCCGCAGCGCGCGGACGGCCGCCTCCCGGATCTCCTCGGGACCGTCCGTGTCCGGGAAGCCCTGTCCGAGGTTGATCGAGCCGGTGCTCATCGCCAGGGCGGACATCTCGGCGAAGATCGTCGTCCCGAACTCGGCGAGCCGGCGGTTCAGAAAGGGGCGCGCGCTGGAGGTCATGCCGGCCATCCTGCGCCCAAGCTCCGGAGTTCCTCAACTCACCTTCACGGACAGGCACCCGCGCAAGCGCAGTGTGCGCCGTCTCCGAGCAGGGGAGAGTTGTCGCCGACCGGCGTCGTCTGTCGTCGTCGGCCCCCTCGGACGGCCCGGAGACGGCCCCAGGGACAACCTCGGGGCCGGCAGTTTCCCGTTGCCTGCGGCAACCTCAAATATTGATCAATTGAGTTGATCTTGCGTGTGTGATCTCCCTAGGTTTGATCTCGTCCACTGCGCCGCTGACCACGGTGCAGTACAGGCGTCATTCGCGCCATGCAATAAGAAACTGGGGGAAAGTTGAAGACCAAGCTCGTCTCGGTGGCCGTATTGGGTGCGCTGGCGTTTGGGGTGACTCCTGCGTATGCCCAAACTCAGGAGGAAGTGTCCGGCAGGCAGACCTCTTCTGTCGTCGCCGCGCCGGCGATCGACACCTGGCAGGATATTGCGGCAGGGAAGTGCTACTACGGCGACAAAGAGTCCTGCGAGATCATGATCAAGGGTCTCAAGATGTCCAAGAAGGCCAAGGACTGCTTGATCAAGGGAGCCGTCGCAGGGGCCGGAGCTCTCATAGTGGGGCGGTTCAACAAGGACCTGGCCGAGAAGATAGCCCGCAACACGGTGGCCGCCGGTGCGACCGCCTGCGTCGCGGCCCTCGCCGGCTAGAGCCTGCTCTCTTCTCTATGGCGCTGGGCTCGCTCCGGCAGGCCCCATCCTGCCTGCCGGGGCATCTGGCCATAGCGCAGTCGCACCCACGGACGTGTCTCCGGCTCGCGGAACGGCTGGGAGACCATGAAAGGCGGCAACTATGTTGAGGATCGCAATATTCGCCGCATGGGCGGCAATTCTCTTCTCTGTCAACAAGTTCATACTTGCGGACGGATGGCCGGAATATGCATTCACGTTCGCTTCCAGTCTGCTCGTGTTCATCTTGTTCGCGATGGTGAGTCGGGCCAGGGGTAAATCGGTCTCCAGTTGATCGAGAACTGCTTGGGTATTCGGATTGAAGTCTCTCGCAGGGTGCGCTGTCTGTCTTTCTTTTGAGAGACCCAGGGTAATTAAAGGCGTCACCCGGTCGTGGCCTTCCGGGTGGCGCCTTTCGTGTTGTCGGTGCGAAGCTTCCGCAACGCCTTTTCGGCGGTCGCGGAGCTGACTCTCCACTCCTGCGCATCCGTACTGCCGGACGCGGGGGAGAACATCGAGGCTGTCGGCGATTACGTGGGGCACGCCGACCCGGCGTTTCCGTATTACCGGTGGATGCCGGTGGATGCCGGTGGATGCCGGGGTGCCTCCGGCCATGCCGTGACCGTCTGCCATGCTGCGCGGGCAATCATGCGCAGACCGGCCGCGTACGGCCGGGGGAGGCGGGACGGACATGTCGGAATCCCAGGTGAGCGGGGCCCCGGCCCTGGAGGAGATCCGCTTCCGGCTCGGCATCTGGCAGTGTGTGCCGCCCTTGCTCCTCATGACCGCGTGCCTGTGGTTCGGCCCCGTCCTGGGGGCGGTCACCGGTGTAGGCCGGCCGTCGTTCGATGCGTGGACCCTTGCCATGTGGATCGTGTTGGTGGTGTTGGTGGTTTCACCCTTCGGGGTCACGTTGACCCCGTCGGCGGCCCGGGTGCACGACCTCCGCCGCCGCACCGTCCCGTGGGCGTCCGTGCAGAGTGTCCGCGTCGAGCAGGTCATGGGCGGCCGGGTCGTCGTGCTGTACGAGGCCGACGGCCGCCGCACCCGACTCCGGGCACCGGTCACCGGATTCCTTCAGCGGGACCGCGGCTTCGAGGAGAAGTTCCACGTCATCGGCCAGTGGTGGCTGGCGTACCGCGGCACCGACTGGGTTCCCGTTCCACCTCCCGGAAGCGGCACGCCGACCCGGCGTTGACGCTGCGGGCCTGTGCCCGCCCGATGTCCGACGGCTGGGAGCGCTCCCGACACGCAGGTCAGGGGTCATCCCCGCATTTGCATGCTCAGGAGTTCCTCAACTCTGCTTTGCGTCGCGGGGCGTGGGGGCATCCCCCTGTCACGCAAGGCCGGAACCGAGAAGCACGGCCCACGGGGGGCTGTTTCGGGGGAACGAAAGGAGGGTGACGCCATGTTCATCGGCATCATCCTGGCGGTCGTCCTGCTCGTTGTGATCATGGGGGTCGTCGGCGGGAGCAGGACTCGAGGGCGCCCGTCCAGGGGCGCGGCCGGGGTCAGGAGGGGACGTCGCTCCTCCCGGGGCTCCGGTGGCAGCGACAGCAGCTGGTGGGCCGGCGGCGCGGGCGGTGCCGCGTCCTCCTGTTCGTCCGGCGGTTCCTCGGGCGGTCACGGGGGTCACTCCTGCGGGGGCAACTCGTCGTGCGGAGGCTCGTCCTGCGGAGGCGGGTCCTCGTGCGGCGGCGGAGGCGGATGCGGCGGAGGCGGCTGACACGGGGCGGCCAGGCTCCTGGCGGGAACCGCAACCGAGTACGAACGCGCCCGTCGGCCGGTGACTGCCGACGGGCGCGTTCGCGCGCCGGGCGCACGTCGTGGTTGAACAGTTGAACTGTGGAGCCCTCGGGGGGATGGAAACCCCACGAAGTTGGGTAAAAACGCTGTGGCGGCACCACAGTTCATGATTCCCTCTAAACCACCAAAGCGGCCCTGGTGCATCACCAAGCAGCCCTGGGCCGACAGGCCTCGGAAGTCCATCGGATGGTCGTATCGGACGCGTCCGCCGGATGTCCTTCCGGCCGGGCCGGCCGGGCCGTTCCCCCGGTGCTGACCGGGTGCGCAGGAATCCCACCTCACCTTTGCGTGCTAGCGGAGCCGACCCATGCTCACGACCCTGAAAACCTCGTACACCGACACGCGCGCGGCCGATCTCGCCTGGGCTCTGGGCCGCGAACCGCTGCCGGCCCTCGCCACCCTCGATCTCGAACTCGCCGGGGCGAAACTCCAGTTGAGACTTCTCGGCGCGTCCCACCAGGTCCTTCTGGAGGAGAAGCGGGGCAGTTGTTCGGAGACCGTCGCCTGTATCGCAGGCAGCAGCACGCCCCTGCCGCTCGGCGTCGCGAAGAGGTTCGACGACTGGGAGTACGAGTTCGCGGCCCGTGTCGAGATCATGTCGCCCGGCTCCTTCGCGGGCCGCGCCCAGGAGTTGCTGGCTCTCGTCTCCGACCACCCCCAGGGTCTGGCCGGCGTCTTTCCCGGCAGCCCGCACGCGTTCACGGCGATGCTCGCCCAGCGTCATGAGGGCCAGGTCCACTGGCGTACGTGGCACGCGTACCCGCAGGACGGCCAGTTGGTGGCGACGCGTACGCGAGTCGGCGTACGGACGGGAGCCCTCAGCGCGTCCGGTGCCTGACGGTGCAGAGCGCGAACGGGCACGTGCAGGTGTCCCGTGCGGGGGCAGGGCAGGGCAGCGCGGGGCGGGCGGGCGTAGGGGGCGTGTCCGGCGCCGACCCGCGGTTCGGGGGCGGGGGCGGCTCGGCGGCGATCCGCGGTTCGGGGGCCGTGTGCCGGGAAGATGCCCAGGTCAACTCCGTACACCAGGAAGAGCAAGGGTTTCCACACGTGTGGGTGACGTGACGTGGTGGCGGCGTGACGTAGCGTTCACGACGTGATCGAACCGCACGCGCCAGCCCCACCCGGCGCGCCGCCGCCCTGGGGCGTCCAGGGCCAGGCGCGGCTGCCCGTCCGGCCGGGCATCGGCAGGTTCCTCGTCCTGGCGGGAGTGTTCGTCTGCGCGGCCTGCGGACTCGTGTACGAGCTCGAACTGGTCGCCCTCGCCTCGTACTTGATCGGTGACTCGGTCACCCAGACATCCGTCGTCCTCTCCGTCATGGTGTTCGCCATGGGTGTCGGTTCCCTCGCGGCGAAGCGGCTGCGCCCGTGCGCCGCAGCCGGGTTCGGCGCCATCGAGGCGACGCTCGCCCTCGTCGGCGGATGCAGTGCGATGGCGTTGTACGCGGTGTTCGCCTGGACGGGCGGATGGGGCGGCCTGTGGGCGGACGGGCCCCGCTGTCTGCTGGTGGTCTTCTCGCTCACCATCGGCCTGCTCATCGGCGCCGAGGTCCCGCTGCTCATGGAGCTGATACAACGCATCCGCCGCCAGGACCCCGGCGGCGCGGTCGCGGACCTGTTCGCGGCGGACTACGTGGGCGCCCTCTTCGGCGGCCTCGCCTTCCCGTTCCTGCTGCTGCCCCAGCTCGGCCAGCTGACGGGCGCGCTGCTGACCGGAGCGGTGAACGTGATCGCCGGCGGTGCCCTCGTCCTCGGGCTGTTCCGGAACGACCTGACCCGCCGGGCACGCTGGACCCTGATCGTCGCCAACGTCGTCGTGCTCGGTCTCCTCGCCTCCGCCGCGCTGCTGGTCGGCGACTTCGAACGGGCCGCGCGGCACGCCCTGTACGGGGCGGACGCCCGTGTCGCGCTCCGCACCGGCGTCCAGGAGGCCGTCCTCACCGGAGGCACCCACGGCCGTCCGCTCCGCTTCTTCCTCGACGGCCGGCTGCGCTTCAGCGGCCGCGACGAACGCCGCTACCACGAGGCGCTCGTCCACCCCGCGATGAACGGACCGCACGCGCGCGTGCTCATCCTCGGCGGCGGTGACGGCCTCGCCGCCCGTGAGGTGCTGCGCCACCCCGGTGTGCGCCGCGTCGACATCGTCGAACCCGACGCGGACGTGGTCCGGCTCGCACGCCACGACGTCGCGCTGTCCGCCCTCAACCACCATGTGTACGACGACCCCCGGGTCCACGAGGTGACGGCGGACGCCTTCAGCCGGCTGCGTCACGCGCGGTCGACGTACGACGTCGTCATCTCGGACCTGCCCGACCCGTGCGTCACCGCCGCCACCAAGCTGTACTCGCAGGAGTTCTACGGCCTCGCGCGCCGCGTGCTCGCCCCCGGCGGACGTCTCGTGGTCCACGCGGGGCCGCTGGCCGGCCGGCACCGGGCCTTCTGGACGGTCGACGCGACGATCCGTGCGGCGGGCCTGTTCACCAGGCCCTACCGCGTCGGCGGCCGGGACTCCGGCTTCACGGCCCGGCCCGGCGGCCACGCCGGTCGGCTCACGGGGCCGGGGGGCGCGGCGGGATCCGTGGGCGACTGGGGTTTCCTCCTCGCCTCCCGCGCGCCCGAGCCCCTGCGGCTGGACTCCTCCTGTCCGCGGCTGCGCACCCTCACCCAGGCGGCCCTGACGGTGGACGCGCGCGCCGCCTCCCGCAGCCGCCTCCACCCTTCGCTCCCGCCCTCCACGCTGGTGCGTCCGCGCTACACCGACTGAGGGGTCGGGCCGGAAATCCCGTGATAGGCGGGTGCGGTCCGGTTCGTGCTGGGTAGGCTCGGCTGACATGGAGCATGAGGTGTTCGTTCCGTTTCCGGCCGGGCGGCTGAGAGAGGCGCTGGCCGATCCCGTCCGGGTCGCCCGCGCGGTCCCCGGTCTCCAGCAGGACGCGTCGGCCGTCGCCGACAGCGCGGCGGAGACGGACGGGGGCTCGCCGCCCGTCTCCGGGGCCGGGCAGGACGCAGTCGGCGGGTCCGCGGCTGCCCGGCGCGGACGGGACACGGGGGTCGCGCGGGTCGCCGGGCGGCTGAAGGTCCGCGTCGCCGGCCACACGATCACCTATCGCGGCGCCTTCTGTGTCACCGCCCAGGCCGACGGCTCGTACGCCGTCGAGGGCGACGCCACGGAGGTGCGCGGCGCCGGTGCCGTGAAACTGGCGCTGACCCTGCGGCTTCTCCCCGCCGAGGGCGGTACCGCCCTCGCGTTCGACGGCACGGCCTCCGGCGACGGCCGCCTGGCGGAACTCCCGCACGACGCGGTGACGTCGACGGGCGCGCGCCTGCTGACCCGCTTCGGCGAGGCCCTGACCACGGACCTCGCGTCACGGCCCGGCTCCGAGCCGGGAACCGGAGCCGAGCCCGCGCACGGAGCCGCCGAGTCCGGCCACCGGGCCGAATCCGAAACCGGTCCGTCAGCCGGAAACGTGCCCGCGGCCGGATCAGAACGCGAACCTGCACCCGAAGCCGAAGCCGAAGCCGAAGCCGAAGCCGAAGCCGAAGCCGAAGCCGAAGCCGAAGCCGAAGCCGAAGCCGAAGCCGAAGCCGAAGCCGAACCGGAAGCCGGCCTCGGACCCGACGCCGAAACCGACGCCGACGCCGAGGGCGAGGCGGTTCCCGGGTTCGAGGCGGACGTGACGTCCTCCTCGTTCGATTCGTCCGGCGAGGACGACGAGTTCGGCGGGGAGGACTTCGTGGCGGAGGCGGAGGCCAGGGAACCGGGACGGGCGGACGCCATGGCCGAGGCGGCGCACGCGCGGCGGACGATGATCGGGCGGAGCGCGGAGGAGGTCGACCACGCCCCTCCGCGGGGCCGCTACGCCCCCGTCCCGCCCCCGGAGGCCACCGCCGCACGCGCCACCCTCCGCTGGGCGGCTCCCGCGGCGGCCCTGGCGCTGGCCTCGGCGATCGCCCTGACCCGGGTGCTGCGCAAGCGTCGTTGAGACGGTTCCGAGGTCGGAAAGCACACAGCGCTCCCGCCCCAGTAGGGTCGGCTCCGTGAGTAACGAAGACATCACGCTGACCGCGGGTGACGCGGAGGTGACCGTGTCGCCGGGAAACGGCGGCCGGATCGGCAGTCTGCGGGTCGGCGGCGTCGAACTGCTGCGGCAGGGCGCGAAGTTCGGGTGCTTCCCGATGGTCCCGTGGTGCGGACGGATCCGCGACGGCAGGTTCCTGGACGGCGCCGCCGTCCGGCAGATGCCGCTCAACTCCCCGCCGCACGCCATCCACGGCACCGCCCGCGACGGTGCCTGGAGGACGGCCCGCGTCACCGCGGACGACACCGTGATCACGTACGACCTGGTCGAGCCCTGGCCGCACCCCGCCCGTGTCACCCAGGCGTTCACCCTCACCGAGGACACGCTGACGATCACCATGGCGGTGGAGACGTACGGGGAGTCGTTTCCGGCCCAGATCGGCTGGCACCCCTGGTTCAACAGGAACCTGGGAGACGGCGGCGAGGACGTCCGCGTCGACTTCCGGCCCGCCTGGCAGGAGGAGCGGGGCGACGACCACCTGCCCACCGGCCGCCGCGTCGACCCGAAGCCCGACCCCTGGGACGACTGCTTCGGCATGCCGGAGGGCGTCGACGTCACGCTCACCTGGCCGGGGCGGCTGGAGCTGAAGGTCGCGAGCCGTGAGCAGTGGGCCGTCGTCTACGACGAGCAGGAGGCCGCCGTGTGCGTGGAGCCGCAGACGGGTCCGCCGAACGGGCTCAACACCCACCCCCGGCTGGTCACACCCATCGAACCCCTCGAAGCCACCACGACCTGGAGCTGGCGGCGGCTCTAAGCTGGCGTCCATGAGTGATGTACGCGGCGCGCTGCTGCAGCAGATCAAGGACAAGGCCGTGGTGCACGGCAAGGTGACCCTCTCCTCGGGTCTTGAGGCCGACTACTACGTGGACCTGCGCCGGATCACGCTGGACGGTGAGGCCGCCCCGCTCGTCGGGCAGGTTCTCCTCGACCTCACCGCCGGCCTGGACTTCGACGCGGTCGGCGGGCTGACCATGGGCGCCGACCCGGTCGCCGGGGCGATGCTGCACGCCGCCGCCGCGAACGGGCGCAGGCTCGACGCCTTCGTCGTCCGCAAGGCCGCCAAGGCGCACGGCCTGCAGCGCCGTGTCGAGGGTCCCGAGATCAAGGGCCGGCGTGTCCTCGTGGTCGAGGACACCTCGACCACGGGCGGCTCCCCGCTGGAGGCCGTCCAGGCCGTCCGGGAGGCCGGGGCCGAGGTCGTCGGCGTCGCCACGATCGTCGACCGCGCGACCGGTGCCGCCGAGAAGATCGAGGCCGGCGCCGGTGTTCCGTACCTCTTCGCCTACTCCAAGGGCGAGTTGGGGCTCGACTGACGAAGCTCCCGCGGGGCCCCGCCGACGGCAGGGTCCCGCATGTCGGATGGGGGTCTGGAGCATCCGGCGATGTCTGGAAAGATGGGGCCGACGATGATGTCGCCCCCCTAGGTCAGGGCCATAAGCACCAGTCCCGTCGTACCGCAGCAGCAGTACGCAGACCCGCACATACAAGGAGCGGACAGATGCCCATCGCAACCCCCGAGGTCTACAACGAGATGCTCGACCGGGCGAAGGCAGGCAAGTTCGCCTACCCGGCCATCAACGTGACCTCGTCCCAGACCCTGCACGCTGCGCTGCGCGGCTTCGCGGAGGCGGAGAGCGACGGCATCATCCAGATCTCCACCGGTGGTGCGGAGTTCCTGGGCGGTCAGCACAAGAAGGACATGGTGACGGGCGCCGTCGCGCTCGCCGAGTTCGCGCACATCGTCGCCGCGAAGTACGACATCACGGTCGCGCTGCACACGGACCACTGCCCCAAGGACAAGCTGGACGGCTACGTACGTCCGCTGCTCGACATCTCCGCCGAGCGCGTCGCCAAGGGTGAGAACCCGCTGTTCCAGTCCCACATGTGGGACGGTTCCGCCGAGACCCTCGCCGACAACCTGGCCATCGGCCAGGAGCTGCTCGCCAAGGCCGTCGCCGCGAAGATCATCCTCGAGGTCGAGATCACCCCGACCGGTGGCGAGGAGGACGGCGTCAGCCACGAGATCAACGACGAGCTGTACACGACCGTCGACGACGCGCTGCGCACCGCCGAGGCCCTCGGCCTGGGCGACAAGGGCCGCTACCTGCTCGCCGCGTCGTTCGGCAACGTGCACGGTGTGTACAAGCCGGGCAACGTCGTCCTGCGCCCCGAGCTCCTCAAGGACCTCCAGGAGGGCGTCGCTGCCAAGTACGGCAAGGCGAGCCCGTTCGACTTCGTCTTCCACGGCGGCTCCGGCTCCACCGCCGAGGAGATCGCCACCGCGCTGGAGAACGGCGTCGTGAAGATGAACCTCGACACCGACACCCAGTACGCCTTCACCCGTCCGGTCGTGGACCACATGTTCCGCAACTACGACGGCGTCCTGAAGGTCGACGGCGAGGTCGGCACCAAGTCGAAGTACGACCCGCGCACCTGGGGCAAGCTCGCCGAGGCCGGCATGGCCCAGCGCGTGACCGAGGCCTGCGCCGCCCTGCGTTCCACGGGCACCCGGCTCAAGTAGTCGTCCGGTGGTCCGCCGGTAGGCCTCCGGCGCTCCTTCGCCGGTCCTCCGGCAGTCATCCCTGCGCAAGGGCCCGGCACCTCCCACGGTGCCGGGCCCTTCCGTATGCTCCGAGGTATGGCTGTGCCGGCGCGGGACGCATCGGACCTGTCGGACGGCAGATCCGCGGTACGGATCGCCTCCCCCAAGGGGAAGTGGATCCTGCTGACCACCGTCCTCGGCTCCAGCATGGCCCTGCTGGACTCGACCGTCGTCAACGTCGCTCTGCCGACCATCGGCCGTGACCTGGACGCGAGCCTCGCCGCCCTCCAGTGGACCGTGAACGGCTACATGCTGTCGCTGGCCGGGCTGATCCTGCTGGGCGGCTCGCTCGGGGACCGTTTCGGGCGCCGGAAGATCTTCGTCATCGGCGTGGTGTGGTTCGCCGCCGCCTCGCTGCTGTGCGGGCTCGCGCCGAACGTGGGCGTGCTCATCGCGGCCCGTGTCCTCCAGGGCGTCGGCGGGGCGCTGCTCACCCCCGGCTCGCTGGCGATCATCCAGGCCTCCTTCCACCCGGACGACCGGGCCCGCGCCATCGGCCTGTGGTCGGGCTTCGGGGGTGTCGGGGCCGCCGTCGGGCCGTTCCTCGGGGGCTGGCTGGTGGACGGGCCCGGCTGGCGCTGGGTCTTCCTGCTGAACATCCCCGTCGCGCTGGTCTGCGCCCCGATCGCCCTGCTGCACGTTCCGGAGTCGGCCGGCGGAACCTCCCGCCCGGCCGAGGCCGGGAGCGGGGGAGGTGGGTCGCACCGCGGCTTCGACGTCCTCGGAGCCGTCCTCGGAGCGCTCTCGCTCGCCCTGGTGACGTACGCCCTGATCGAGGCCCCGGGCGGTTCCCCGCTCGTGTGGGCGGCCGCGGTCGCGGGCGTGGCGGCGGGGGTGGCCTTCGTGTACGTCGAGCGGCGGCGACCCGATCCGATGATGCCGCCGGACATCTTCGCCTCGCGTCAGTTCACGGCCGTCAACCTGGTGACCCTGTGCGTGTACGCGGCTTTCGGCGGCTTCTTCTTCCTGACCGCGCTCCAGCTCCAGGTCGTGGCGGGCTACTCGGCGCTCCAGGCCGGCACGGCACTCCTGCCCACCACCGCCTTGATGCTGCTCTTCTCCGCCCGCTCCGGCGAACTCTCCCAGCGCATCGGCCCGCGCATCCCGCTGACGGTCGGGCCGCTGCTGTGCGCGGCGGGCATGCTGCTGATGCTGCGGGTCGGCGAGGACGCGTCGTACGTGACCGACGTGCTGCCCGCGCTGCTGGTGATGGGGCTCGGCATGGTCACCCTGGTCGCGCCGCTGACCGCGACCGTCCTGGCCTCCGTGGACACCGGGCGGGCGGGTCTGGCCAGCGGGATCAACAACGCGGCGGCCCGCGTGGCCGGGCTCCTCGCCGTGGCCGCGCTGCCGCTGCTCACCGGGATGGGAGAGGAGGCGTACCGCTCGGCGGCGGCCTTCGACGCCGCCTTCCGCCGGGCGATGCCGCTGTGCGCGGGTGTGCTGGTGGTCGGCGCGGTGCTGGCCTTCACGACCGTACGACGCCCGCCGCCCGGCTGCCTGCGCCCCGAGTGCCGCAGGCACGGTTCGCTGACGGCACCCCCGCTGGAGCCGGAGCGCTCCCGGGGCGTCCTCGGCGCCCAGGAGTCCCCGGGCCCGCCGGGATCCCCGGGGCGTTAGGGCGTGCCAGGCGTCGCCGGGCAGGCGCGACTTTGCGGACACGCCCTAGGCCGTCCGGCGCCGGTCCGGCTTCGTGATCGCGGCGGTGCCGTCGCGCCTGACGACTGTCCCGTTCGGCGTGAACGCGATCGGCGGGCACTGATCGCGGTCCGGCCGCGGAACGGATCCTTCCCCGGGCGCCACGGGCAACCGTTACCGATCACGGAGAATGCAGCAGACTGGAACCCATGACGATTCACGAGAACCTTCTCGGGGGACCGCCCCCGACCCGTCTCCCCGACGACCCGGAGCCGCGCGAGCTCCTCGCCAACGGCACGGCCCCCGCCGATGTCGCCGCGAAGTACCCCACCTCCTCGCTCGCCTGGGCGCAGCTCGCCGACGACGCGTTCGAGCGGGGCGGCGTCGTCGAGTCGTACGCCTACGCCCGTACCGGCTACCACCGTGGCCTGGACGCGCTGCGCCGCAACGGCTGGAAGGGGCACGGTCCGGTGCCCTGGGACCACGAGCCGAACCGCGGCTTCCTGCGTGCCCTGCACGCCCTCGCCCGCGCCGCGCAGGCGATCGGAGAGCAGGAGGAGTACGAGCGCTGCAGCCAGTTCCTGAAGGACTCCTCGCCGACGGCGGCCCAGACCCTGGGCTAGGGCGGACGGCGGGCCAGGACCGGCCCTGGGCCGGGGCGGACCGGCCCTGGGCCGGGACAGAGCCTTCACGCGAAGCCCCGTCGGTGGGGCTTCGACGCGGGTCCGCCTGGTGTGACCAGGCGGACCTTGCGGTTTCGGGGGACGATTGTGGAGGATGCCCGGTGGGGACCGGGGCCCCCGTGTCGGTAACGGCAGGGGCGGACCGCTACCCGGAGCACAATCAGGAGACAGCGATGTCCCACCAGGCTCAGCCCGCGCAGGCTCAGGAGCCCGAGACCCCGCATCTCGACTTCCAGGGCACGACCCCGTACGAGGACTACGTACAGGCGGACGTGCTCACCCACCTCCAGCACACCCTCTCCGACGACCCCGGAGAGATGGTCTTCCTGGTGACGACCCAGGTCATGGAGCTGTGGTTCACGGTCATCGTCCACGAGTGGGAGACCGCGGCCAAGGCACTGCGCGCCGAGGACGTCCCCGTCGCGGTGGCCGCGCTGAAGCGGTCCGTACGGGAGCTCGAGGCGCTGAACGCGTCCTGGCGCCCCCTCGGACAGCTCACGCCCGCGCAGTTCAACGCCTACCGGTCGGCCCTCGGCGAGGGTTCCGGCTTCCAGTCGGCGATGTACCGGCGCATGGAGTTCCTGCTCGGCGAGAAGTCCGCGTCGATGCTCGTCCCGCACCGGGGCGCGCCGCGGGTGTACGCCGAGCTGGAGAAGGCACTGCACGAGCCGAGCCTGTACGACGAGGTGCTGCGGCTGCTCGCCCGGCGCGGGCACGCGATCCCGGCCGCCGTGCTGGAGCGTGACGTGTCGCTGCGCTACGAGCCCGTGCCCGAGGTGCAGGCCGTGTGGACGGCCCTGTACTCCGGTGACGACACCGACGAGCTCGCCCGTCTCGGCGAGGCGCTGACCGATGTCGCCGAGCTGGTGTGGCGCTGGCGCAACGACCACCTCGTCGCCACCCGGCGGGCGATGGGATCGAAGACCGGCACCGGCGGCAGCGCCGGGGTGGCCTGGCTGGAGAAGCGCGCGCAGAAGAACGTGTTCCCCGAGCTGTGGACGGCGAGGTCCTATGTCTGAGCGAGCCTCTGTGTCCGCGCCGGCCGCGCGGGCGGCGGAACTGGACGCGGCCGACGAACTCGCCGGGCTGCGCAAGCGGTTCGTGCTCGACGACGTCGTGTACCTGGACGGGAATTCGCTCGGCGCGCTGCCGGCCGAGGTCCCCGGCCGGGTCGAGGACGTCGTCCGCAGGCAGTGGGGCGAACTGCGCATCCGCTCCTGGGAGGAGAGCGGCTGGTGGACCGCGCCCGAGCGGATCGGCGACCGCATCGCCCCGCTGGTCGGCGCGGCGGCCGGACAGATCGTGGTCGGCGACTCGACGAGCGTGAACGTCTTCAAGGCCCTGGTGGGCGCGGTACGGCTGGCGGGCGAGGGGCGCGACGAGATCCTCGTCGACGCGACGACGTTCCCGACGGACGGGTACATCGCGGCGTCGGCGGCCCGTATGACGGGCTGTGAGCTGCGTCCGGTCGACCCCGCCGAGGTGCCCTCGGCGCTCGGCCCCCGCACGGCCGCGGTGCTGCTCAACCACGTCGACTACCGCACCGGCCGGTGCTACGACCTCCCGTCCCTCACCTCCGCGATCCACGCGGCGGGTGCGCTCGCCGTCTGGGACCTGTGCCACAGCGCGGGCGCCCTGCCGGTCGGGCTGGACGAGCACGGCGTCGACCTGGCGGTCGGCTGCACCTACAAGTACCTGAACGGCGGACCGGGTTCGCCCGCGTACCTCTACGTCCGCGCCGGGCTCCAGGACCGCTTCGACTCCCCGCTGCCCGGCTGGAACTCGCACGCCGAGCCCTTCGCGATGAGCTCGTCGTACGAGCCCGCGCCGGGTGCGCTGCGCGGACGGGTCGGCACGCCGGACATCCTCTCGATGCTGGCCCTGGAAGCGGCGCTCGAGGTGTGGGACGGCGTCTCCATCGACAGCGTGCGCGCCAAGTCGCTCGCCCTGACCGACTTCTTCCTGGAGTGCGTCTCGGCGTACGTCCCCGAGGGCCGGGTCGAGTCCGTGACCCCGTCCGCCCACGCGGAACGGGGCAGCCAGGTGGCCCTGCGCTGCGCGGACGCGGGTGCCGTGATGAAGCGCCTGATCGACAAGGGCGTCGTCGGCGACTTCCGCCACCCGGACATCCTCCGCTTCGGCTTCACCCCCCTGTACGTCGGCTTCGCGGACGCGGAGCGGGCGGCGAGGGTCCTGGCGGAGACGCTGAGCTGAGAATTTCAGCCCCTCCGGCGTTTGAGGAGCGGGGTCTGGGACGGAGCCCCAGATATGGGACGGGCAGGGGCGGAGGGGGCGGAATTCCCTCCGCCCCTACCCGTACGCCGGGTACCTGGCCCGCCCGGGGGCCACGGAAAAGGAGAGCCGTTCCCCCTTGACCGAGAGTGACAGCCCGCTGCCGACCCATGGCACCGGCCTGATACCGTCCCCGCAAACGGCCGAATTGTTCCCTCGCCCGCCAAATCCGTTTCACCGCTGAGAGGTTGGAGCATGCAGGACGACGCCGCACCCCGGGACGGCGACGACGACGCCGTCGCGCGCGACGCAGCCGAAGAGGCGTCCGCCTTCTCGCACCCGGAGGTGGCCCCGGACGTCACGATGGCGTACGGCGACCACCCCGACCAGGTGATCGACTTCTACGCCCCGCGCGATCCCGACCCGGCGGTCCCCGCCCCGGTCGTGGTCGTCCTGCACGGCGGCGCCTGGCGCGCTCCGTACGACCGCCGCCACATCACGCCGTTCGCCGACTTCCTGACCCGCCGCGGATTCGCCGTGGCGAACGTCGAGTACCGCCGGGGAGAGGCGGCATCACCCGCTCCGCGCGGGCCCGTGATCCCCGCGCAGGGCGGCCCCACGGATCCCGGGCGGGACGACGCGGCCTCTTCCGGGGCCGGCGGCACCGCCACCGGGGGTCCGGTCGCCGGCCGCTGGCCCGACACCTTCGACGACGTGGCGGCCGCACTCGACGCGCTGCCCGCACTCGTACGCCGGGCACTTCCGCAGGCCGACCCCCTGCGCATGGTGGTCACCGGCCACTCCGCGGGCGGTCACCTGGCGCTGTGGGCCGCGGCGCGCCACCTCCTGCCGGCCGACGCGCCCTGGCACACCGACCGCCCCGCACCGCTGCGCGGCGTCGTCGCCCTCGCTCCGATCGCCGACTTCGAGGTCGCGGAGAAACTCGACGTGTGCGGCGGGGCCTCCCGCCAACTCCTCGGCGGGGAGGTCACGTTCGCGGAGCGTCTGCCCTACGCCGACCCGGTGCGGCTGCTCCCCACCGGCATCGCCACCACGCTCGTCCAGGGCCGTACCGACATCGTCGTCCCACAGGCGGTCGCCGAGTCCTACGCGGACGCGGCGGCCAAGGCAGGCGAGGTGGTGGGTCTCACCCTGCTGGAGGACGTCGGCCACTTCCCCCTGATCGACCCGGCCGCCGACGCCTGTGCCGTGGTGGCGGAGGAGATCGCCCAACTGGCCTGGTAGCAGGGTCCGGACCCCGGTGCCGTCGGCCGAAAGTTCCTCTCCAAGAACGCGGCCGATCAAGGGAGTTGACCCGCCCTCACCGAACCCCGGTCATACCCGTAGTACCTGAGAGCTACCTCTCGGATGGGGCCCACAGCGGGACGCGGGCGACGGGTGGCGATCCGTAATTTCCCTTCCAGTGACGCCCGATGAACGGGCGCACGGGGAGGGACGGACACCATGGATTTCCGGGCGAAGCCGATCGTCAGGGGGAACGCGGACACCTCACGACAACGGCCGCGGCGACTGCGCCGGCGGCTGGGCCGCACGCTGCTCGCCGCGCTCGTCACGGCCGCGGTCGTCGTCCCCTTGTCCGGCGCCGCCCGCCCGGAGATCCCCGCGCCGCCACCCGCGGTCCTCGCACCGCTGACGGCGTCGACCCTGGATGCGGCGTACGCGGCGAACCGGGCCGACGCCGCGGAGGCCGCCCGGATGGCCGCGGACCACGGCGACCGCACCCGGGCAGCCGCCGACCGCGCCATGGCCGCACCCTCCCGCCGTTTCCTCTCCTTCGACGGCCGGGGTTCCGGCCGGGCCGTCGAGGTCTTCGGCGACCTCGCCCACGTCGACCGCGTGGCCGTCCTGGTCCCTGGCTCGGACACCACGCTGGAGACGTACGGCCGTTTCCGCGCCGGCGCCCTCGCCCTGTACGACCGACTCGGCCCGCGCGGCGCCGTCGTCGCCTGGCTCGGGTACGAGACGCCGGGCACGGTGAGCACCACGGTCATCACGCCGGACCGCGCCGAGCAGGCGGCCCCGCTGCTGAGGGCGTTCCTGCACCGGCTGCACGGCGTCGTAGGCCGGTCGGCGCACATCTCCCTGCTCTGTCACTCGTACGGCACGGTGGTCTGCGGCCGCGCCGCCCCCGGCCTGGACGTGAGCGACATCGTCGCCTTCGGCAGTCCGGGCACCGGCGCGTCCTCGGCCGCCGCGCTGCGCACCCCCGCCCGTGTCTGGGCGGCCCGCGGCTCCGCCGACTGGATCGCGTACGTCCCGCACACGAGCGTCGGTCTTTTCGGTACGACCGTCGGCCTCGGCCCCGACCCGGTGTCCCCGTCCTTCGGCGCACGGGTCTTCCGGGCGGGCACCGCCGGCCACAGCGACTACTTCGCCCCGGGCTCGGTGTCCCTGGCCAACCTCACCCGCATCGTCCTCGGCGACACCTCGGAGGTCACCCGTGCGTGAACCGA
Source organism: Streptomyces sp. NBC_00386 (assembly GCF_036063235.1). Taxonomy (NCBI): domain Bacteria; kingdom Bacillati; phylum Actinomycetota; class Actinomycetes; order Kitasatosporales; family Streptomycetaceae; genus Streptomyces; species Streptomyces sp. NBC_00386. The sequence continues at coordinate 4,582,660 of NZ_CP107950.1, read as the reverse complement.
CCGGCACGACCGCCCTGACGGGCAGCACCACCCCGGCCGGCAGGACCGCCCTGACCGGTGTGCGGACCGCGATCCACCGCGTCGACCGGGCCACCCCCGCCGAACGGGACCGTTCCGTGGACGCCCTGCGCGCCCTCGCGATCCTGGGTGTGGTCCTGGGCCACTGGCTGGTGACGGCGCTCGTCGCGGACGGCGGCGCGCTGCGGACCGCGAGCCCCTTACAGCACATGCCGTGGCTGACCCCGGTCTCCTGGGTCTTCCAGACACTCGCCGTGTTCTTCCTGGTGGGCGGTCATGTGGCGACGAAGAGTTACGCGTCGGCGCGGGCGCGCGGCACGACGTACGGGCAGTGGCTGCGCGCCCGGGCGGTCCGTCTGCTGAGGCCGGTGGCGGCGGTGCTGACGCTCTGGACGGTGGCGACCGTTTGTCTGCTCGCCTCCGGCGCGGACTTCGGCACGGTACGCACGCTGGTGAAGCTGGCCCTGTCCCCGCTCTGGTTCCTGGTGGTGTTCGCCGGACTGACCGCGGCGACACCGCTGTTGACCCGTCTCAGCCCGCTGTGGCCGCTGGCCGTCGTTCTCCACGTCGACGTCATCCGTTTCGGCCTCGGCGGCCCGGCATGGCTCGGCTGGGTGAACCTCGCGGCGGGCTGGATGGTGCCGTACACCCTGGGCGCGGCCTGGACCCGTGGCGAGCTGGAGGGACGGCGCGCGGGATGGGTGCTGTTCGGCGGGGGCGTGTCGGCGACAGTGGTGCTGGTGGCGTGGGCCGGCTATCCGGCGTCCATGGTCGGCATACCGGGGGCCGCGGTCTCCAATCTGGACCCGCCGACACTGGCCGCGGTCACGTTCGGCCTGGCCCAGTGCGGACTCGCCCTGCTGCTGCGCGAGCCGCTGCGCCGGGTGATGCGGCGCCCGGTGCTCTGGGCGGGCACGGCCTTCGCCAACCTCTCAGCGATGACGATATTCCTCTGGCACCAGAGTTCCCTGATGGTGGTGACCGCCCTCGGCCTGCTCGCGGGCCGGCTTCCCGGCCTGCACACCACCCCCGACTCCCTGGCCTGGGTGGCCGCGAGAGTCGCCTGGCTGCCCGTCTTAGTGTGCGCCCTCACCTTGTGCTGGTTCGCCTTCAGCGCCCACGAGCGTGGACCCCGCCGCCCCACCGGCCGTCCTTCCCGGGTCGTCCGGGTCCACCGCGTGCGCCGCGGCCCCGGCCCGGCCACGCCCAAGGCGGCACCTCGTGCCTAGGGTTGACGGCGTGACCAGCGAGGAGCACAGCCCCCGGGACGACGAGCCCGCAAGGCTCCCTGACGTGCCCTCAACCTCACCTTCACCCTCACCCACGCTCGAGCCACCCGAGCTCGCCACCGCGCCGACCACGCCCGTCGACCACGCCTCCCGCACTCCCCGGACCTCCCGCGGGACGCGCGCCGTCCACGCGATCCGCGCCATCCGCGTCCAGACCCTCGCGCGGACCCTCGCACAGACCTCTCTTCCCTTCCTGCGCGGGATTCTGGGCGAACTGGCGGTGCCGGCAGCCATGCCGCTGCCGCCGTTGTCCCGGCCCCGGCGTCTGCGCCGACTGCCGCATGTCGTGGTGTGCCTGGTCGCCTTCGGGCTCGGGCTGGCGGCCATGGACGAGCTGAGCGGCAGTTATCGACTGGGTTTCCCGCTGGGCACGGCGAGCGGGTTCGCGCTGGGGGCGGCGGTCGCGCTCGCGCTGTGGCGCCCGATTCCGGCCTGGTGGCTGTCGCTGGGCTCGACCGTGGTCGCCGCCGCTGCCGCTGTCCGTACGGACCCGGTGGCGGGCTTCCCGGGATCGGGACCGGACTGGCCCTGGAGCGGGCCCGCGATCACGGCGCAGGCGATCGTGCTCTTCCTGCTGGCCCTGCGGACGCCCACACGCGTCGCGGTCGGCGCGCTGTCGCTGACCGGCCTGGCCACCTACGGGCTGCAGGGCCTGGCCGGCGGCCCGTCGTACCTGCGGCCGGGCATGCTCGAGGGCCCGTCGTACCTGCGGCCGGGCACGCTCGGGGGCCCGTCGTACCACCCGACGGGAGCGACGGCGGTGATCGTCTTTGCCATCGTCGTCCTGCTCGGTACCGCGCTGCGCGGCCGCCGCGAGGCGCGCAGCCAACTGGTCGAGCAGGCCTCGCTGACCGAGGAGGAGCGCGCCCGCCGCACGGTTCTGGAGGAGCGCAGCCGTATCGCGCGCGAGCTGCACGACGTGGTGGCCCACCACATGTCGGTGATTTCCATCCAGGCGCAGGTCGCCCCGCACCTGGTGGAGAATCCGACGGACGAGCTGAGGGAGAACCTCCACGGCATCCGGCAGAACGCCCTGGAGGCGCTGACCGAGCTGCGCCGGGTGCTCGGAGTGCTGCGTTCGGAGAATCCGGAGGACCCGTACGGCCTCGGTGCGAGTGCGGGCGTGGCGCCGGACGCCCCGCAGCCCACGCTGGACCGGCTCGACGCCCTGGTCGAGAACACGCGCGCCGCGGGACTGGACGTGACCACGGAGATCGCCGGGGAACAGCTTCCCCTGGCCCCGGGCGTGGAGCTGTCGGCGTACCGGATCATCCAGGAGGCGTTGAGCAACGCCCTGCGCCACGCGCCGGGTTCGGCGGTCAAGGTGGAGCTCTGGCACTTCCCGCGGGGCCTTCAGGTGAGGGTCGTCAACTCACGGCCCGCGTTTCCCGCCCCGCCGTCCCCGGGTGCGGGGCACGGACTGCTCGGTATGCGCGAGCGCGTCGCGATGCTGGGTGGCACTCTCGTGACCTCGGAGACGTCCTGCGGAGGTTTCGCGGTGGCGGCCTTCCTCCCGGGCAACGGCGTCGAGCCCACCGACGACGTCACCCGGACGACGACACCTTGACCGGCCTCCCAGGAGAAGAGACGTATGACGACCGTGAGCGGCACCATCCGCGTTCTGATCGCCGACGACCAGCAGATGGTCCGCCAGGGATTCACCGTGCTGCTCAACGCGAACCCGGGCATCGAGGTGATCGGCCAGGCGGTCGACGGACTCGACGCGGTCCGCCAGGTCGCCGAACTCGCGCCGGACGTCGTCCTGATGGACATCCGCATGCCCGAACTCGGCGGCATCGAGGCGACCCGCCGCATCACGACCGAAACCCCGCACATCAAGGTCCTGGTGCTCACCACGTTCGACCTCGACGAGTACGTCTACGAAGCCCTGCGCGCCGGTGCCTCCGGCTTCCTCCTCAAGGACGCCTCGGCCGATCAACTCGCCGAGGCGGTCCGTGTGGTGGCCGCCGGCGACGCCCTCCTCGCCCCCGGCATCACCCGCCGTCTCATCGCCGAGTTCTCCCGCCTCGACTCCACCCCGCGCGCTCCCCTCAAGCAACGCGTGGGTGATCTCACCGAACGCGAGACCGAGGTCCTGGCCCATATCGCCCAGGGTCTCTCCAACGCCGAGATCGCCCAACGTCTGGTGGTGGCCGAGCAGACGGTGAAAACCCACGTCGGCCGCATCCTCGTCAAACTGGGCCTGCGCGACCGCACCCAGGCGGCGGTCTTCGCCTACGAGTCGGGGCTGGTCCGCCCCACCGGCTACTGATCGCCATACGGGCCGGCCGAAGACCGGCCACCACCTCCTCGCGAGCCCGGCCCTACCCGTAGTACCTGAGACGGACCCCGAAGGACCCTCCTAGCAGGTGACGACCCCACCCCCCGCCCGGGCCTACCGTTCTGAGCGTGACCGAGACGACCCACACGCAGACGACGTCCCCGCCCCCCGGCGGTGCCAGGGCCAAGCCCCGCAGCCCGGAGTACCGCCTCGCGGCGGACGCCGTGCGCGGCCTGCGGCAGGACATGTTCCACGACGCCTTCGCCTACCGCCCCCTTCGCCGCATGCGCACGGACGGCCCCATCACCCGCCGCCTCCCCGGGACCCTGCGCGCGTACGCGGCCTGGACCCCGCACGCGGCGGTGGTGGCGGCCGGCCTGCTCGCGATGACCGCGGCCTACAGCGCCGAGACCGGTTTCGGCCCCGGCGGCGGCACGGTCGCACCCCTGCTGTGCGGGTTCCTCGCCCTGCTTCCGGTCCTGGCGACCCTGGTCCGGCCGGTCGGCGCCTTCTGGTTCTCGATCGCGGCGGCCCCGGCCGTCGCCATGTTCGGCAGCGCCTGGAGCGACTGGCCGTGGGCGCCCGGCAGCTTCATAGCGCATGTCACGGTGCTGACGGTCGTGGCTCTGCGCTCACGCCCTCGCGTCGCGGCGTGGATGTGGCTGCTGACCGCGGCGTACGGCCTGATCACCGAGACCCTGTTCGGAGGGGGCTACTACAGCGTCAACACGTTCCCGCTGCTCTTCGTCTCCGCTCTGGCCCTCCTGGTCGTCACGGTGCTGAACATCCGCAGGGAGGCCGAGCAGGAGGTGACGGCCCACCAGTCGGAGACGGCCCAGGAGCGTTCCAAGCGCACGCTGCTCGAAGAGCGCACGACGATCGCCCGCGAGCTGCACGACGTGGTCGCCCACCACATGTCGGTGGTCGCCATCCAGGCGGAGGCGGCGCCCTACCGGGTGGAGAATCCGCCCCCGGAGCTGGAGCAGGCGTTCGTCACGATCCGGGAGAACGCGGTGGCGGCGCTCACCGAACTGCGCCGGGTGCTGGGCGTGGTCAGGGCCGAGGACTACGAGGCGCCGGACGCGCCGCAGCCCACCCTCGCCGATCTGGACGGGCTCCTCGCCAATGTGCGGGACGCGGGTCTGACCGTGGACAAGGCGGTCACCGGTGCGGTGCGCGAGCTTCCGCAGGGCGTCGAACTGTCGGCGTACCGGATAGTCCAGGAGGCCCTCAGCAACACCCTGCGGCACGCGCCGGGCGCGCCGGCCCGCGTCGAGATCGGCTATGTCCTCGGCGGGCTCGGCCTGCGCATAGTCAACGGGCCCGCGCCCGTGACGACCTTGGAGAAGTCCACGCACGGCGCGGGGCACGGCATCACGGGCATGCGCGAGCGCGTCACGATGCTGGACGGCGAGATGACGACGGGCACCATGGACGACGGAGGGTATGAGGTGGTGGTGTTCCTGCCCGTGCCGTCGGGGGAGGAGACCGGATGACGGACGGTACGAGTCGCGCGATCCGTGTGCTGATCGCCGACGACCAGATGATGGTCCGCGAGGGCTTCTCCGTGCTGCTCGGCGCGATGCCGGACATCGAGGTGGTCGGCGAGGCGGTCAACGGCCGGGAGGCGGTCGACCGGGTCCGTGAGCTGCGCCCGGACGTCGTGCTGATGGACATCCGTATGCCGGAGATGAACGGCATCGACGCGACCCGGGAGATCGTCGCCGCGGACGGTGCCGCGAAGGTGCTGGTGCTGACGACGTTCGATCTCGACGAGTACGTGTACCAGGCGCTGCGCGCGGGGGCGTCCGGGTTCCTGCTCAAGGACGCCTCGGCCCGCCAGCTCGCCGACGGGGTGAGGGTCGTGTCGGCCGGGGAGGCGCTGCTCGCCCCCTCGGTCACCAAGCGGCTGATCACGGAGTTCTCCAAGCTCGCGGAGGAGCCCCGGCTGTCGGCGACGGCGCACGGGGCGTACGGGGATCTCACCGACCGCGAGACGGAGGTGCTGGTGCTGATCGCGCAGGGGCTGTCGAACGCGGAGATCGCCGGGCGGCTCGTCGTCGCGGAGTCGACGATCAAGACCCATGTGAGCCGCATCCTGGTGAAACTGGGCCTGCGGGACCGGACACAGGCCGCGGTGTTCGCTTACGAGGCCCGGCTGGTCACCCCCAGGTGACGGCGTCCGGCGCCCCCGGAACGGGTCGGCCCTGGTCAGCGGGGGGTGGGTCGGGCTAGCGTCCGTTCATGGCAGCTTTGGAGAGTTCGCGGGCCTTCGACCCGTGGGATCCGGCCTTCGTGGCGGACCCGTACCCGGCGTACGAGGAACTGCGTGCGCGGGGCCGGGTGCACTACTACGAGCCGACGAACCAGTGGCTGGTGCCGCACCACGCGGACGTGTCGGCACTGCTGCGGGACCGCAGGCTGGGCCGGACGTATCAGCACCGGTTCACGCACGAGGACTTCGGGCGGACGGCACCGCCGCCGGAGCACGAGCCGTTCCACGTGCTCAACGATCACGGGATGCTCGACCTGGAGCCTCCGGACCACACGCGGATCCGGCGGCTGGTGTCGAAGGCGTTCACGCCCCGCACGGTCGAGCGGCTGAAGCCGTATGTGGAGGGGCTGGCGGGTGAGCTGGTCGACCGGCTGGTCGAGGCGGGCGGCGGGGATCTGCTGGCCGATGTGGCGGAGCCGCTGCCGGTGTCGGTGATCGCGGAGATGCTGGGTGTCCCGGAGTCCGAACGGGCGCCGTTGCGGCCCTGGTCGGCGGACATCTGCGGGATGTACGAACTGAATCCGTCCGAGGAGGTGGCGCGGAAGGCGGTGCGGGCGTCGGTCGAGTTCACCGAGTACCTGCGGGGCCTGATCGAGGCCCGCCGCAAGGAGCCCGGGGACGATCTGATCTCGGGGCTCATCGCGGCGCACGACGAGGGCGACCGGCTCACCGAGCAGGAGATGATCTCCACGTGCGTGCTGCTGCTGAACGCGGGGCACGAGGCGACGGTCAACGCCACCGTGAACGGCTGGTGGACCCTGTTCCGGTATCCGGAGCAGCTCGCGAGGCTGCGGGCCGACCACACCCTGATCCCCACGGCGGTGGAGGAGCTGATGCGCTACGACACCCCGCTCCAGCTGTTCGAGCGGTGGGTGCTGGACGACATCGAGATCGACGGTACGACGGTTCCGCGGGGTGCGGAGATCGCGATGCTCTTCGGTTCCGCGAACCGTGACGCCGAGGTGTTCGCGGACCCGGAAGCGCTGGACCTGTCCCGGACGGAGAACCCGCACATCTCCTTCAGCGCGGGTATCCACTACTGCATCGGCGCTCCGCTCGCCCGGATCGAACTGGCCGCGTCCATGAGCGCGCTCCTGACCAAGGCCCCCGGTCTCCGGCTCGCCCAGGAGCCGGTCCGCAAGCCGAACTTCGTGATCCGCGGACTGGAGGGTCTGTCGGTGGAGGTCTGACAACCGTCACCGCTGCCCGTCCGGCGGGCGCGACCGCCCGTTCCTGCCGGTCCGGCGGCGCGACCGCCCACCGCTGCCCGCCCGGCGGCGCGACCCCGACACCGAAGTCCTGGTGACGGCGGGCGCGACCGCTCGTCTCGGCAGGTCGCGCCGCCGGGGGCTCGTCAGCGGCCTGGCCGCCTTCCGGCTCGGCCGGGCGGCCCGCCTCTCATGTCGCCAGGTCGCGGCGGCGCAGGGACACCAGTCCCGCTGCCGTCAGGGCCACAGCGATCGCGGTGAGGACGAGGACCGGTGTCCAGGCCATGTTTCCGCCCGGCAGCTTCGGCAGGTGGCCGAAGGGGGAGAGGTCCATGACGGCCTGCGGGATCTTCAGGGCGGGCCCGATCCAGCCGAGGAGGAGGGCGAGGCCCGCCGCGGCCCAGGCACCGGGGGCGATCCGGGGGGAGAGGCCGTGGAGCAGGACGGCGAGGCCGCCCAGGGTCCAGACCGCCGGGACCTGGACCAGGCAGGCGCCGAGGATGGCGCCGAGCTCGGCGCCGTAGCCGAGAGCGAGGCCCAGCCCGCCGAGCAGCATGATCAGGACCGTGCCGCCGAAGGCGAGGACGAGGTGTCCGCCGGCCCAGCGCAGCCGGCCGACGGCGGCGGCGAGGAGGGGTTCGGCGCGCTGCGAGGTCTCCTCGCCGTGCAGCCGCAGCACGGAGGCGACGATGTAGAGCGCGGCGACCATGCCCAGCATGTTCACCATGGCGGCGAGGAACGCGTCGGTGATCCCGGCCTGCCCGCCCATCCGCTCGATGATCTCGCGGGTCTTCGCGTTGTCGCCGACCAGGTCCGCGGCCCCCTTCGTGATGCCGCCGAACGCGGCGCCCGCCGCGAGGAATCCGAGGCTCCAGCCGAGCACCGCGCCGCGCTGGAGACGCCAGGCCAGCGCCCCGGCCGTGCCGAGGCGTCCGGTCGCGGGTCCCGGCCGGGTGGGCAGGAAGCTCATGCCCACATCGCGCCGCCCGGCGAGCGCGTAGGCCGCGGCGCCCTGGGCGGCGACGGCGGCGGCGAACAGCAGCAGGACCCACCAGCGTTCGTCCGCGAAGGCGCGGACGTTCTCCAGCCAGCCCACCGGTGAGATCCAGGTCAGCGCCGACGAGCCGTCGTCGGTCGCGGAGTCGCCCGCCGCCCTGAGGACGAAGGCGGCGCCGATCAGCCCGCCCGTCAGTCCCTTGGCGAGCCGCGCGCTCTCCGTCAGCTGGGCGACGATCGCGGCCATGGTCGCGAAGACCATCCCGGTCGCGCCGATCGCGAGCCCCAGCGCCAGGGCCCCGGCACCGCCCTGTCCGGCGAGGCCGATCGTGATGAGGAGGGCGAGAACGCCGTTGGCGACGAGCGCCGCGAGCAGGGCGGCGGTCAGCGGCGCCCGCCGTCCGACCATCGCGGCGGAGACGAGTTCCTGGCGTCCGCTCTCCTCCTCGTCCCGGGTGTGCCGTACGACGACGACCAGGCTCATGACGGCGGCGAGCACTCCGGCGTAGGCGCCGATGCGCCAGGCGGTGAGTCCGCCGAGCGAGTCGCCGAACACCGGTCCGTAGGTGGCGCGCAGGGAGCTGTTGGCGAGCATCTGCCGTGCCAGGGAGGCGCGTTCGGCCGGGGTGCTGTAGACGGACTTCAGCGAGGCCGGCAGGGAGAGCACCATCAGGGCGATGACGCCGATCCACAGCGGCATCACCACCCGGTCGCGGCGCAGCGCGAAGCGCAGCAGGGTTCCGGTGCCGGCCAGGGGGCGGGAGCCGCCGACGCGTGCGGCGAAGGGGCCGGCGGTCGTGGCGGTCATCGGGCCATCGCCCCTTCCTCGGATCCGTCGGCCCGTACGTCGTCCTGGTAGTGCCGCAGGAACAGCTCCTCCAGGGTCGGCGGGGTCGAGGTCAGGGACCGTACGCCGGAGTCGGTCAGCGACCGCAGGACCGCGTTCAGCTTGTCGCTCTCGACGTGGAACCGGACCCGGCAACGGACGCCGTCCTGCCGGACCCCGGTGTCCTGGACGTCCAGTTCGTGGACTCCGGGCAGGGACGCCAGTCCGTTCGGCGGGCCGGTGAGTTCGGCGGTGACGCTGGTGCGCGTGAGGTGGCGCAGATCGGCGAGGGAGCCGCTCTCGACGGTCCGGCCCTTGCGGATGATGCTGACGCGGTCGCAGAGCTCCTCGACCTCGCTCAGGATGTGCGAGGACAGCAGGATCGTGCGGCCCCGGTCGCGTTCCTCCCGGACACACTTCTGGAAGACCTCTTCCATCAGCGGGTCGAGGCCGGAGGTCGGCTCGTCCAGGATGAGCACGTCGACGTCGGAGGCGAAGGCGGCGACGAGGGCGACCTTCTGGCGGTTGCCCTTCGAGTAGGTGCGCCCCTTCTTGGTGGGGTCGAGTTCGAAGCGCTCGATCAGCTCGGCGCGCCGCGCCGGGTCGAGGCCGCCGGTCCGCCCGCCGCCCGGTCCGCCGCGCCGGGCGCGGCCCCCGTCGTGCAGCCGCCCGTAGAGATCGATGACCTCGCCGCCGGAGAGGTTGCGCCACAGGGTGACGTCTCCGGGGACGTAGGCGACCCGGCGGTGCAGTTCGACGGCGTCCGCCCACGGGTCCATGTCCAGCATCCGGGCCGTGCCCGAGTCGGCGCGCAGCAGGCCGAGCAGGACCCGGATGGTGGTGGACTTCCCGGAGCCGTTGGGGCCGAGGAAGCCGTGCACCTCACCGGCCTCGACCTCCAGGTCCAGACCGTCCAGTGCGTGCGTCCTGCCGAACGACTTGTGCAGTCCGGCGACGCTGATTGCCTTCGTCATGACCCGAACGTACGCTTCTTTCAGAAATTTGTGAAGTTAAGGAAACGTATAAATCCTGGATACACTCGACGGTGACGCGTGAGCAGGGGAGATGATCGACAGATGGCGGAACCGAGTGCGGCGGAGCGGGACCCGGAGGCGGTCTCACGGTTCGTCGAGGGCTTCGCGGCCCAGCTCGTCGAGGCCGGCATGCAGCGGATGCCCGCCCGCGTCTTCGCCGCCCTGCTGGCCTCCGACTCCGGTGCCATGACCTCCGCCGAACTCGGCGAACAGCTCCAGGTCAGTCCCGCCGCCGTCTCCGGCGCGGTGCGCTATCTCGCGCAGCAGCACATGGTCTCGCGCGAGCGGGAGCCGGGCTCACGGCGCGAGCGGTACCGCGTGCACAGCAACCAGTGGTACGAGGCGCTGACCAACCGTGACGCGGTGCTCAAGCGCTGGGAACTCGCCCTGCGCGCCGGTGTCGACTCCCTCGGTTCCACGACCCCCGCCGGGCGGCGGCTCTCCGAGACCCTCGCGTTCTTCGAGTTCGTCGACGGTGAGGTCGCCGCGATGATGGAACGCTGGCGCGCCCACCGCGAGACGCTGTTCGGCGACGACGTCTGACCACCGGACCGCTCCCGGTCCCGCCGGAGGACCCCGCCTCCGTCCCCCAAAACACCCGCCCCGGTTCCGCCGGAGCACCCGCCTCCGGCCCGCCGGAACACCCGCCCCGGTCGCGTCGGAGCACCCGCCCCTTCCCGCCGGAGCGGATCCGCGTTCCGTCCCGCCACCCGGTCGCCAGGGCGCTGGGGCCACCGGGGCGGCCAGGGGCCCGCCCCCGCCTCCCGCCCCTCACACCGTCAGGGTGTCGCCGGCAGGGTCAGGCCCCAGGCCGACTCCCGTACCGTCCACGTCCGGGTCCGCACCGGGCCGCTCACCACGGAGTCCGCGCCGTAGCGGAAGTCGGCGCCGGAGACGGTGACCTTGTGGCCCAGCAGCCGCAGGGGCGAGGACCCGGCCCCCACGGACGCCGCGCGGACCTCGATCTCGGCGCCGGTGCCCGAGCCCCCCGGTGTCACCGACACGGTTTCCACGGGCTGGTCCAGGTCCACCACGCACACCCCGTCGACCTCGATCCGCAGCCGGGAGGGCCCCGTCGCCGGTGCGGAGGCGAGCCGGGACGGCCGGGAGGCGATGGTCCGTACCAAGGACTGGCAGGTGCGCAGCCACGGACGCGCGCCGGCTTCCTCCCCGGGCACTCCCACGGGCACCGGAGCGGACGGCCGGGAGGGCAGCGAGGGGATGCGCAGCGCGCCGAGCACCACACCGTCACTGTCGTCCACGAGCAGGTCGAGCCGCCGTTCGGCCCCGTCGAGGACCGCCCTGGCCGCCGCGACGGTTCCGATCGGCACCCCGAGCGAACGGGACAGCGACAGCGCACCGCCCACGGGCACGAAGGACAGCGCGCACGCGGCGAGTTCCCGCCGCCGGTGCAGCAGGGACACCGCCCGCAGCAGGGCACCGTCGTCACCGATGACGACGGGTCGGCGCGCACCCCGTCGGATCAGCGCCCGAGCGAATTCCTCGGGCCCTTCCGGGAGGCACACCTTCGTCGCCGCACCCGCGCTGAGCACGTCTTTCGCGATCCGGACGGACTCGCCGTCCGTCCGTCGGGCGACCGGGTCGATGACCACCAGGAGCTGGTCGGAAGCCGCCACCTCGGTCCTGCCTCGCTTCCTCGGGTAGCATCTTTCTGCAAGAGCCCCTTGCGCCTTTGCGCCAGGGGCTTCGTCTATTCCGGGGCATCCGGTCCGACGGTCGCGGCCAATGGTGGTCGCCGGTGTACGCAGCCGTAGCCACAAACGGCCACGTACGTCCCCGACCTTGGACATGCCCCGCCCGGAAGGGGTGTACGCCTGTGCCCGCACTTGTGCTGCTCGGTGCTCAGTGGGGTGACGAAGGCAAGGGAAAGGCCACCGATCTGCTCGGTGGATCCGTGGACTATGTGGTGCGCTATCAGGGCGGCAACAACGCCGGCCATACGGTAGTCGTTGGCGACCAGAAATACGCTCTCCACCTCCTCCCTTCCGGAATCCTCACGCCGGAGTGCACTCCGGTGATCGGCAACGGAGTCGTCGTCGACCCGTCCGTCCTGTTCTCCGAGCTGAACGGACTGAACGAGCGCGGCGTCGACACCTCCAAGCTGCTGATCAGCGGAAACGCTCACATCATCACGCCTTACAACGTCACTGTCGACAAGGTGACGGAACGCTTCCTCGGAAAGCGGAAGATCGGCACCACCGGGCGCGGAATCGGCCCGACCTACGCGGACAAGATCAACCGCGTGGGCATCCGCGTCCAGGACCTCTACGACGAGTCGATCCTCGTCCAGAAGGTCGAGGCGGCGCTGGAGGTCAAGAACCAGCTGCTCACCAAGCTCTACAACCGCCGCGCCATCGAGGCGAGCCAGGTCGTCGAGGAGCTGCTGGGCTACGCGGACCGGCTCAAGCCGTACGTCGCGGACACCGTCCTGATCCTCAACCAGGCGCTGGAGCAGGACAAGGTCGTGCTCTTCGAGGGCGGCCAGGGCACGCTCCTGGACATCGACCACGGCACGTATCCGTTCGTGACGTCGTCGAACCCGACCGCGGGCGGCGCCTGCACGGGTGCCGGCGTCGGCCCGACCAAGATCAGCCGGGTCATCGGCATCCTCAAGGCGTACACCACCCGGGTCGGCTCGGGTCCGTTCCCGACCGAGCTCTTCGACGCGGACGGCGAGGCGCTGCGGCGCATCGGCCACGAGCGCGGTGTGACGACCGGCCGTGACCGGCGCTGCGGCTGGTTCGACGCGGTCATCGCCCGCTACGCGACCCGCGTGAACGGTCTGACCGACTTCTTCCTCACCAAGCTGGACGTCCTGACCGGCTGGGAGGAGATCCCGGTCTGCGTGGCGTACGAGATCGACGGCAAGCGCGTCGAGGAACTCCCGTACTCCCAGACCGACTTCCACCACGCGAAGCCGATCTACGAGACCCTCCCCGGCTGGTCGGAGGACATCACCAAGGCGAAGACCTTCGGTGACCTCCCGAAGAACGCGCAGGACTACGTGAAGGCGCTGGAGGAGATGTCGGGCGCCCCGATCTCCGCGATCGGCGTCGGACCGGGCCGCACCGAGACGATCGAGATCAACTCGTTCATCTAGCGCGGAGCGGTATCCGCGGCGGTGCCCGAACCGGGTCCGCGGCGGTGTCCGAAGCGGTTGTTCCACGAGTGCGCCCCCGGCCGACATCCGGGGGCGTACCCGTACCCGGGGAGCCGGCCTCAGCGCGAGGTCAGCCTCCACAGGTGGTCGGCGGTGCCGTTGTCGTCCCACTGGAGGACCTGGGCGCCGGTGGAGGTGCTCATGCCGTTCACGCCGAGCAGCAGACCGCTGTTGTAGTTGGCGATCTTGTAGTAGCCGTCACCGGCCGGGATCAGCTGCCACAGGTGGTCGGCGGTGCCGTTGTCCGCCCAGATCAGCGCGGTCCCGCCGGCCGCCGTGCTCGCGTTCGTGATGCCGAGCAGCAGACCGCTCGCCTTGTTGGTGATCTTGTAGAGGCCGGATCCGGCGGAGGAGAGGGTCCACGACTGGCCGGCGCCGGTGGTGGACGTCGCCTGGACGACCGCGGTGCCCTGGGCCGTGCCCGCGCTCTGGGTGTCCAGGGCGAGGGCGCTGTTCCTGTTGGTGATCTGGTAGGTCCCGGCGAGCGAGGTGGAGCTGCCGCTGGGGGTGATCACCAGGTGGTAGCCGTCCGAGGCGTTCATGGCCACGGGCACGGTGACGGACCCGTTCGAGACCGTGTAGTCGGCCTCCGAGATCGTGTACGGCGCCGCGACGGCGGTGGTGCGGCCCTTGGACGGGGTGTACTCCAGCCTGGCGTGCACCGTGCTGCCGAACGCGGACAGCGAGCCCAGGCCCTTGACGGTCACGGCCGTCGAACCGGTGCCGCCGCCGAAGACGACGCTGATCTGCCGGCCGTCCCCGGTGCGGGACGCGGCTCCGTCGATGCCCGTCTGGGCCGGAGGCGTGGTGGGGACCATGCTGCCCGACATGTCGCCGTACCACTTGAAGAGCCAGTACGAGCCGTTGGGCGATCCGCCGGTGTCCGTGAGGGTGTCGCCGAGGGTGCCGTAGTGGTTCCAGAAGGCGAGCTCGGCGTCATGGACGCCCGTCCGCTCGAACTTGGCGACATACCCGACGAGTGAACCCGGCACCCCCACCTCCGTCGGCGTCCCGTACTCCTCGATGGAGATCGGCCGGGCGCTGATGCCGAGGCCGCTCTCCAGGGAGCGGTACGCCGCGACGTGCGCCGCGATGTCCTGGGAGCCCTGGAGTTCGTGCCAGGCGACGATGTCGGGGACGGTGCCGGCGGCCTTGGCGGCGGTGAGGAACGTGCTCATCCAGCTCTGGTTCCAGGCCGAGTGGCTGGGCCCCTGGATCGGCGTGGTGGTGTCCTTGGTGCGGACCTCCTTGAAGGTGCGCGTCCAGCCCGCCTCGAACGTACCGGCGTTCGTGGTGTCCCAGGTCCAGTCGGGTTCGTTCCACAGCTCGTAGGCGCGGATGTTCGTGGCCGAGGAAGACCTGACCGACGCGATCTGGGTGTCCACCGCGGACAGCCAGTTGCTCCAGCTCACCCACTTGTAGGGGAAGTTCGGGTACCAGTCGGGCATGCGGACGACGACCCCGGCGCCGGCCCGCGCCGCCTTGGAGGCCACCTTCAGCGCGTCGCCCCCGGGCGCGGGTTCGCCGTTGGGGAGCTGGGAACCACCCGGTGCCATCTGTACGAAGGTGTTCGGCTTGAGCGGGGTGACCAGGCTGTCGGCCGGGGTGCTCGCGTCGGCGAGGCCGTACAGACTGCCGCTCGCCGCATGGGTCACGGAGCGGAGGGTCTGGTCGGCGTTGACGACCAGGGTCGTGGCCGCGGTGGGGGCGGCCTGGGCGGGGGGTGCGGCGAGCAGGGCGGTGGTGGCCAGGGCGACGGCGCCCAGGGTGGCCAGGGCACGGGCGCGGTGGTGTCCGGCGGTCGGGGTCGGTACGGCGGTGGGGGTGGCCGGCGGGGTGATGCGTAACGTCCGGGTCGTGCGGCCTGAGCGGCTCGTGCGGCTCATGGTGGAGCCTCCTGGAGGTGGGAGCGGGTAACGCCTGCTCAGTCCTTCACGGCGCCCGCGGTCACACCCGCGGCCACATAGCGTTGCGCGAGGACGAGCAGGACAGTGGCGGGGACGGACGCGACGACGGCGGTGGCCATGATCGCGTTCCATTCCTGGTTGTTGTTGCCGATGTAGTGGTAGATGCCGAGGGTGATGGGGCGCATGTCGCCGCCGCCGTCGAGGGTGTTGGCGAAGATGAAGTCGGACCAGGCCCACAGGAAGGCGAAGAGCGAGACCGTGACGATCGCGTTGCGGCTCACCGGCAGGACGACGGAGCGGAAGATCCGCCAGGTGCCCGCGCCGTCGATCCGGGCCGCGGAGATGAGTTCGCCGGGGATGCCCGACATGAAGGCGGCGAAGATCATGACGCCGAACGGCACGGAGATGGTGGAGTCCGCGACGATCAGGCCCCACCAGGAGTCGATCAGCCCGAGGTCGAGGAAGAACCCGTAGAAGCCCATCGCCATGACGATCCCCGGGATCATCTGGGCGACCAAGAGGGCGAGTCCGAGCGGGCCCGCGCCGGGCGGGCGCAGCCGGGCCAGGGAGTAGCCCGCCGGCGCGGCGAGTGCCAGCGTGAGGGCGACCGTGCCGAGGCCGATGAGCAGGCTGGTGCCCAGGTAGGGCAACTGGTCGTTCAGGACGGCCCGGTAGCCCTCGAAGGTGGGGTGCAGCGGGAACAGGTCGGGCGGGCTCTTGCGCATGTCGCGCTGCGGGGTGAGGGACACGTTCAGCATCCAGTACACCGGGAAGAGCATGAGAGCGGTGAGGGCGACGCCGATCACGGTGTGACGGCGGCCGGTCGTACGGGACTTCACGGCTCCTGCCTCCTCTGGACGCGGATGTGCAGCAGCCCGAAGGCGAGGGCGATGACGATGAGGATGTTGCCGACGGCGGCGCCGGGGCCGAACTTGGGCAGCAGGGTGCCGAATCCGAGCTGGTAGGACCAGGTCGCCAGGGTGGACGAGGAGTCGCCGGGGCCGCCCTTCGTCATGATCCAGATCAGGTCGAAGACCTTGAGGGTGTAGACGAGACCGAGCAGCAGAGTGATCGCCGAGACCGGGCGCAGCAGCGGGAACGTGATGCGGCGGAACTGCTGCCACGTGCCCGCTCCGTCCAGGGCGGCGGCCTCGTACAGCTCGGCGGGGATGTTCTGGAGGCCGCTGTACAGGATGACCAGGTTGAAGGGGATGCCGATCCAGATGTTGGCGACGATGACCGAGGTCAGCGCCCAGTGCGGTGAGGTGAGCCAGCCGACGGGGTCGACGCCGATCAGATGCAGGGCGTAATTCACCACGCCGGACTCGCTGTTGAACATCCAGGACCAGGTCGACGCCGACACGATCAGCGGCAGCAGCCAGGGGATCAGGAACAGTGCCCGCAGGGTGGGGGCCAGCGGGAAACGGCGGTCGAAGAAGACGGCGAGGGCGAGTCCGGCGGCGTACTGGACGGCGATGGAGGCGAAGGTGAAGATCATCGTGTGCCGCATCGCCGGGGCGAAGGACGGGTCGTCCAGGACCGTGCGGAAGTTGTCCCAGCCGCTGAAGGGGGCGTCGCCCGCGACGAAGGACCTGACCGTGTAGTCGCGCAGGCTCAGGTCGAGGTTGCGGTAGAGGGGATAGGCGTAGAAGGCGGCGAGGTACGCGGCCAGCGGCGCGAGAAAGGCCAGCGCCGTCAGCCGGCTCCGGCGATGGTGGGTGAGCATGCGGGGGCCTCTGCGGTTTCCGGGTGCGGTGTCGGTCCGGTGGGGGGTCGGGGCCGTGCCGGTACATCCGCCCGTCGCCGTTGGATCAGACGTCAGTCCGGGAGGGAGCCGCTGCTCGATCCGAACGTAAGCGACGGGCATGTGATGTACCGGCACGGCCCCTTCCGCCGGATCCCGGCTGCGGGTGTGCGGTGGCTCGGGCGCCGTTCCTCGCGGGCGTGATTTTCAGCCCCTCCGGCGTTTGAGGAGCGGGGTCCGGGGCGGAGCCCCGGGTACGGGTCGGGTAGGGGCGGAGGGGGCGAGGGAACGCCTGCTAGCCCTTGGACGCGGAGGTCTGGGCGTCGGACAGGGCGGCGGCGGGGGCCTTGGAGCCGGAGAGGGCGGCCTGGACGGCGGTCCACAACTGCTGGGAGATGGTGGGGTACTTGGTGCCCAGGCCGCCGCTCGTGCGGCCCCGCGCCGACGCCACCGCGTCCACCCACGGCCCGAGCTTCGCGTTCGCCTTGACCTGCTGGGCCTGGACCGCCGCGGTGGGTGCCACATAGGTCAGCGTCGTGTCGCTCGCCAGGAGGTTCTCGGCGCTGGTCAGACAGGTGACGATCTTCTTGGTGGTGTCGTAGCGGCCGGTGTCCTTCTGCACGGGAACGGTGACGAACTCCCCGCCGGTGGGGACCGGCGCCGAACCGCCTTTCTGCGCCGGGATGTTGACCACTCCGTACGGGAACCCGGCCTTCTCCGCGTTGGCGAGCTGCCAGGTGCCGTTCTCGCCGAAGGCGTAGTCCCCGGTGGCGAACTCCTGCCAGCTGGTGGTCTGGGTGTTGTTCAGTACGTCCTTGGGGGCGTAGCCCGCGTCGACCCACTGTTTCCACAGGGTGAGGGCGGCCACGCCCTTGGCGGAGTCGAGCCGGGTGAGGTCCGCGCCGGCGCCCCAGAACCAGGGCAGGAACTGGAAGCTGCCCTCCTCGGTGTTGATCGCCGAGAAGGTGATGCCCTTCTTGCCCGCCGCCTTGATCTGCTTGAGGGCCGCCGTCAGGGACGCCCAGTCCTTGATGCCGGCCGGGTCCACGTGCGCGGCGGAGAGGACGTCCTTGTTGTAGTAGAGGGCGAGGGTGTTGGCGCCGATGGGGACGCCGTAGGCCGCGTCGTCGAGGGTGCCCGCGCCGATGATGTTCTTCTGGATCGAGGCCGTGTCGAGCCCGAGGTCGCTGGTTCTGGTGAGGATGCCGGCCTCCACGAGGGTGGAGACGACCGGGTTGTCGACCAGCATCACGTCGGGCGCGTTGCCCTGCTGGGCGGCGAGCAGCGCCTTGTTGCCGAGGTCCGTGGTGTCGTACGCGGTGCGCTTGATCTTCACCCCGGCGCCGGTGCCGCAGGCGGTGACGCGCTTGCCCCAGTCGGACGAGGCGTCGAACTGCGGGTACGGGTCCCAGAAGGTGTACGTCGAGGACGTACCGGACGAGGAGGAGCCGGAGCCGCCGCCGCACGCGGTGACGGAGGCGAGGGCACAGGCGGTGGCTATGGCTGCGGTCAGGGTGCGGCGGGTGCTTCTCACGGGGTGACCTCGTTGTCGGGAGACGGGGAGAGAGGTGTGCGCGGGTGCGCGGATCAGGACGTGGGCAGCCAGACGCGCATCGCGCCGTCCTCGCGGTTGGCCCAGGCGTAGTAGGGGATCGCGGTGAGCTCGACCGGGTCCCCGGCCGGGGCCGCCGTGTGACCGGCGGGGCGGTAGGGCCACCAGGAGCCGTCGTCGGGGAGCTCGCGGCGGTGTCCGGCGGCCAGCACGGTGGTGACGCCGCCGAGCAGTTCGGGGCGCTGCTTGACGGCGAGCGGGCGGGCGGTGTCGAGGACGATGCCGTCCAGGCCGCCGCCCGGGTGGTCGGCCTGCTCCAGGCAGTACACGAGCGGGCCGCGTTCGATCGCCGCGCAGCCGCGTACGGCGTCCACGCGCGGGTCGGCGGCGGTGAGCCGGGCGTCCAGGGCGAGTTCGAGGATCACCCGGTCGCCGGGGGTCCAGGTCCGCTCCAGGCGCAGCCAGCCGTCCCGGACGGGCGCGTTCGTGCCGTCGTAGGTCCGTTCGCCGTCGTGGACGCGGAAGGAGCCGCACCACTGGGGGATGCGCAAGGAGAGGGTCCAGGGGGCGTCGGGCGTCTGCTCGACGGTGAGGGCGACCGTGCCGTGCCAGGGGTAGTCGGTCTCGGCGCGTACGACGACGGGGGCGCCGGCCCGTTCGGCACGGTACTCGCCGGTGACGTACTGGTGGATCTGGAGACCGTCCGGGCCGGTGGAGGCGAGGTAGTGCTCCAGGGAGGCCAGCAGACGCATGACGTTGGGCGGGCAGCAGGCGCAGCGGAACCAGCGGGTGCGGCGGGCCGACTGGTCGCCGCCGGGGTCGGTGTGGCCGTCGCGGACCTGGAGCGGGTTGACGTACAGCCAGCGCTCGCCGTCCAGGGAGACCCCGGCCAGGAAGCCGTTGTAGAGGGTGCGTTCGATCAGGTCGGCGTAGCGGGCCTCGCCGGTGAGCAGGGCCATGCGCCAGCTCCACTGGACGGAGGCGATGGCCGCGCAGGTCTCGCAGTAGGCGCGCTCGTTGGGGAGTTCGTAGGGATCGCCGAAGTCCTCCTCGTCGTGGTGCGCGCCGAGCCCGCCGGTGAGGTGGGTCTTCGTCGCCACCATGGCCTGCCACAACCGCTCGGTGGCCGCGCGGAGTTCGGCGTCGGCGGTCTCGGACGCCAGGTCCGCCGCCGCGGCCAGCAGATACAACTGCCGTACGGCGTGGCCCTCCACGGTGGTCGCCTCGCGCACCGGGACACGGTCCTGGCAGTAGGCCTCGCCGCCGAGCAGGCCGTGGCCGTGCCGGTCGACGAAGTAGCCGGCCAGGTCGAGGTAGCGGCGTTCGCCGGTCTCCCGGTAGAGCTCGACCAGGGCGGTCTCGATCTCGGGGTGGCCGTCGATGCCGTCCAGGGGTTTCCCGCTGTCCGGGACGCCGAACACCGTGTCGATGTGGTCGGCGAAACGGCGGGCCACGTCGAGGAGTTCGGGGCGCCCGGTGGTGCGGTGGTGGGCCACGGCCGCCTGGATGAGGTGGCCCGCGCAGTACAGCTCGTGGCCCCAGCGCAGATCCTGGTAGCGCTCGCCGTTCCCGCGCAGCTGGAACCACGTGTTGAGGTAGCCGTCGGGCTGCTGGGCCGCGGCGACCAGGGCGATGATCCGGTCCACCTCGGCGGCGAGGGCGCCCGTGGGCTCCCCGGCCAGCCGCCAGGCGGCGGCCTCCAGCCACTTGTAGACGTCGGTGTCGAGGAACGGGTACGCGCCCTGGAACACTCCCTCGGCCGTGCCCGCCGCCAGCCGCAGGTTGTGCAGGTTGCCCGCCGACTCCAGCAGGTCCGGGCCCTGGGGGACGGAGGTGCGCGCGTTGACCTCACGGCGGGTGTGCCAGAAGCCGCCGCCGATGGTGGCGGGCGCGGGGCGCAGTGCGCCACGGGCACCGGGAGTGGGGTGGACGGGTCCCGTGCCGGGGCGGGCGGCGGAGCGTGTGCGGGGCATGGTTCTCCGGTTCTCGTCGGAACGCGTTCGACAGGTCGTGACGTGTTCGAGGACGGGTACGGCAGGGCGCTCGGGTACAGGCAGGGGCGCGGCCGACTGCTCGACCACGGGCGGCACGGTGCTCGGGCGGGAGCCCGGCCGATTGCTCGGAGCTCGTTTGAGCAACCGTTTTCCTGCCCGAAAGTAGAGGGGAGGCGGCGGGAGGGGTCAAGGGTCGCGGCGCAATATTTTCTCTGCTGCTCCGGCTCTGGCTCGGATCCCTGGCCGCTGGCACGATGGGGTAGCCAATGTCGTCGACGAGGGCCGGTGCCGTCCTGGTCGACGCGAAGGAAAAGGATTGCCCGTGACTTCTGCTCCGCGTTCGTCCTTCGCAGGCCGGGCCAAGCTCGCCGACGTCGCCGCCCTCGCGGGGGTCAGTGTGGGCACGGCGTCGAAGGCGCTGAACGGCGGCGGGCGGATGCGGCCCGAGACCCGCCAGCGGGTTCTCGACGCCGTCGACTCGCTTGGCTTCCGGCCCAACCAGCACGCCCGGAACCTGCACACCGGCCGAAGCTGGACGGTCGGACTGATGACGACGGACGGCATCGGCCGCTTCTCCACCCCCGTGCTGCTCGGCGCCGAGGACGCGCTCGGCGCCGGGAAGATCTCCGTGCTGCTGTGCGACACCCGGGGCGACTCGATCCGTGAGCAGCACCATCTGCGCAACCTGATGGACCGCAGGGTGGACGGCATCATCGTCACCGGCCGCCGCACGGACCCGCGCCCGCCGCTCACGGGCGTCGACCCGATCCCCATCGTCTACGCGCTCTCCCCGTCCACCGACCCGGCCGACACCTCCGTCGTCTCCGACGACCGGGGTGGCGCCCGGCTCGCGGTGGAACACCTGCTGGCGGCGGGCCGCACCCGGATCGCGCACGTCACCGGCCCGGAGCACCACGCCGCCGCCCGCGACCGGGCCCGGCACGCGGCCGAGCACCTCGGGCGTTCCTCGCTGAGGCTTGCCACCGGACGCGTCCACTTCGGCGAGTGGAGCGAGGCATGGGGGCGCCGGGCCGCCGACGCGGTGCTGCGCACGGCCCCGGACACCGACGCCTTCTTCTGCGGCAACGACCAGATCGCCCGGGGTGTCGCCGACGCGCTCCGCGAGCGGGGTGTGGACGTTCCCGGTGACATCGCCGTCGTTGGCTACGACAACTGGGACACCATGGCGCTGGCCTGCCGTCCGCCGCTGACCACCATCGACATGGACCTCAGCGAGATCGGCCGGATCGCCGCGCTGCGCCTCCTGGAGGCCATCGACGCCGACGCCGAGACCGAGACCGGTACCGAGGACGACGCCGGGGACGGCGAGGAGCCGGGGCGCGGGGGCGTCCACACGGTTCCCTGCCGGCTTGTGGTGCGCGAGTCGAGCTGACGGGTCGGATTTCCGCTTCCGGTCCGGTCCGGCTCGCTCGGTGCGCCGGCCCTACGAGCGAGCACCCGCCCTACGAGCGCCCGCCCCAGCTGGGCTGACGACCGGCCGGGCGGACTCCGTCCCCGCCGGTGCGGGGCCACGCGGGCACGCGGCCGGGCCCCGCACCGTGGGACGGCCGGATCAGCTGAAGACGATCATGGAGCCCTGGGCGAGACTCCGGGTCGCGGCTGCGTGCAGGCCCAGCCAGACGTGACGCTCACGGGCGAAGGGGCTGGAGTCGTAGGGGGACGGAGCGGCGGGTTCCTCCAGCTCCGTCGGGGCGCTCGGGGGCTGTGGTGGGGCCGGCGGATTCGCCGGGTCGATGCCGATCGAGGGGGCCACGAACTCGAGTTCGCGCAGGAGAGCCTGGGACGAGCCCAACGGCCCGCCGCCCGCGAGGAGTTCGTCGTTGGCCAGCGGGTGCGGGAACTCCACCGGAACGTAGGCGCCCGCGTGGTCGTAGTGCCAGACCAGATGGGACTGCTGGGCGTTCGTCTCGAACATCTCCAGCAACTGCTCGTAGTCGCCGCCGAGTTCATCGACCGGCGCCACCGCGAGCCCGCACATCTGGAGCAGGTACGCGCGGCGCAGGAAGTGCAGCGCGTCGTAGTCGAAGCCGGCGACCGGGGCCACGTCACCCGACAGGCCCGGCATGTACGCGTACACCGGCACCGGGGGAAGCCCGGCCTCGGCGAGCACCTTGTCGTAGAGCGCCAGTTCCTCGGCGAAGGGGTTGTCGGGGGTGTGGCACAGCACGTCGACGAGCGGGACCAACCACAGGTCACAGGCCAACAGACGGCTCCTCTTGCTCCTTGGGGTGCAGGGTGGTCAGGGCAGCGTAATGCGCGTGGCGGTCCTGTGAAGAGGCCGGTACGCAAGTAGGCCTCCCGATGGCCGGGGTCGACCGCTCCCCGGGGACACCTCCCCATCCCCCCGATCGCCCGCGGGGGGTGTCCTCAAACACGGGAACGGGACGATCCGCGTCCGGACCGCGGCTCAGGGGGCGTCGAGGCGCTCGATGAGGGTGAGCGCGTGCTCGTTGTACGCCGTCACGATCGCCCGCGCCCCGTCGGCGTCGCGGCGCGCGAGGGCGTCCACCAGCTCGGTGTGGCCGGACCACAGATGGCCCTTGAGATCGGAGACGTGGCGCAGATGCTGGACCGTGCAGACCCAGGACTGGACCCGCATCCGGTGCAGGAAGTCGGCGAGATAGGCGTTGCCGAACAGGTTGCTGAGCTCGCGCCAGTAGCGGAGGTCGTAGCCGATGAGGATCTTCAGGTCGCCGGCGGTGGCCGCGCGCTGGGCCTCCTCGCCGCGGCGCCGGACGGCCGCGAGCTGGGCGAGCGCGCGGGGGTCGTCCGCCTGGGGCATGCCGGTGGCCACGAGGCTCTGGAACATGCCCTCCGTGATCAGACTGCGCGCCTCGATCATGCCGCGGTAGTCGGCGCCCGAGTACTCGTGGACGCGGAAGCCGCGGTGCTGGTCGGCGTCCAGGAGGCCCTGGGCCGACAGGTCGACCAGGGCCTCGCGGACCGGGGTGGCGGACACGCCGTACTGCTCGGCGATCTCCTTCACCGTGAACTCCTGGCCCGGCCGGAGGCGACCCCCGAGCACCTCGTCACGGAGCGCGTCCGCGATCTGCTGCCGCAGGGTGCTGCGTGTTACGGCGCCACTGCCGCCGATGCCGGCCATGGTGGTGGTCTCACTCCCCGTCGCGTGGGTTGGGTGCGCGTATCTACTCGCGTATCTCTACGAGCAGGACACCATACGCCGTGGGGGCCGGCGGACGGACTCCCCGGCACCCCCGAAGGGGCGCGGGGAACCGGTACGGCCGACCCACCAGGGACGGGAACCCCCTGAGGCCTGTCAGACAGGCCCCGGACCTCACACCGTGTGCTCGTCCGCCACCGACAGTGCCGCGTCCAGGGCCGCCAGGCCCTCCTTGGCCTCGGCCTCGGTGATGTTGCACGGCGGTACGACGTGGGTGCGGTTCATGTTGATGAAGGGCCACAGACCGCGGGCCTTGGCCGCGGCACCGAACGCCGCCATCGGCGCGTTCGCCTCGCCCGACGCGTTGTACGGGACCAGCGGCTCCCGGGTCTCCCGGTTCTTCACCAGCTCCAGCGCCCAGAAGACACCCGTGCCGCGCACCTCGCCGACACTCGGGTGCCGCTCGGCCAGGTCGCGCAGCCCCGGGCCGAGGACGGTCTCGCCGATGGAGGCCGCCTGGCCGACGATCCCCTCCTCCTCCATGACGTTGATCGTCGCGACGGCGGCGGCGCAGGCCAGCGGGTGCCCGGAGTAGGTGAGCCCGCCCGGGTAGGGCCGCCTGGCGAAGGTCTCGGCGATGGCGGCGGAGATCGCCACGCCGCCCAGCGGCACATAGCCGGAGTTCACGCCCTTGGCGAAGGTCATCAGGTCCGGCGTCACCTCGTAGTGGTCCGCGGCGAACCACTTGCCGGTGCGGCCGAACCCGGCCATGACCTCGTCCAGGATGAAGACGATTCCGTAGCGGTCGCAGATCTCCCGCACCCCGGTCAGGTAGCCGGCCGGCGGCGTCATGATCCCCGCGGTGCCCGGGATCGTCTCCAGGATCAGGGCCGCTATGGTCCCCGGTCCCTCGAAGGCGATGGTGTCCTCAAGGTGCTGGAGCGCGCGCTCGCACTCCTGCCGCTCGCTGTCGGAGTGGAAGGGGCTGCGGTACAGGAACGGCGCCCAGAAGTGGACGACACCGGCCGCGCCGCTGTCGTTCGGCCAGCGCCGGGGGTCGCCCGTGAGGTTGATCGCCGTGGAGGTGGCCCCGTGGTACGAGCGGTAGGCGGAGAGCACCTTCGGACGGCCGGTGTGCAGCCGGGCCATCCGCGTGGCGTTCTCGACGGCCTCCGCGCCGCCGTTGGTGAAGAAGATCTTGTCCAGGTCGCCCGGGGTCCGCTCGGCGATCAGCCGGGCCGCCTCCGAACGCGCCTCGACGGCGAAGGCCGGCGCGAACGTGGACAGGGTCGCGGCCTGTTCCTGGATCGCGGCGACGACCTTCGGGTGCTGGTAGCCGATGTTGGTGAAGACGAGCCCGCTGGTGAAGTCCAGATACCGCTTGCCTTCGTAGTCCCAGAAGTACGACCCCTCGGCGCCTGCGACGGCGAGCGGGTCGATGAGCTCCTGCGCGGACCAGGAGTGGAACACGTGCGCGCGGTCCGCGGCCTTCACGGCGGCGCCGGCCTGGGGGTTGGGCTGAGGGGTCATGCGGCGAAGCGTAAATGTCCGCCGGCCGGGCGCGACATCGGCGTCCTGTCTGCGGTCGGGGGCTTTCCGCGACAGTCTGTCGGGCTTGGCCGGGAGGCAGCCCGGGGCGGTCCCCGGCGGGGACGGCAAGGACAACGGTGGGACCCGTTACCAAAACGGCACCAGTCGTGACGGAACCGTGGACACTGCCCCGCCCGATGCCCGGTACGGCGCACTATCCTCGGTCTGTTGCACACGTACGGGGGAGGGTGGGCACTGCCATGGAGAACCTGGGGGCGGGGGATCCGCAGCAGATCGGGGCGTACCGGCTGCTGGCGAGACTCGGTGCCGGAGGGATGGGCCACGTCTATCTCGCACGGTCCGACCGGGGACGTACCGTCGCGGTCAAACTCGTCCGGCCGGAACTCGCCGAGCAGGAGGAGTTCCGGGCCCGCTTCCGCCAGGAGGTGCGGGCCGCGCGCCGGGTCGGCGGGCTGTGGACCGCACCCGTCCTGGACGCGGACACCGAGGCCCCGATCCCGTGGGTGGCCACCGGCTATGTCGCGGGGCCCTCGCTCCAGGCCGTCGTCGGACGCGACCACGGCGCGCTGCCCGAGCGTTCCGTGCGCATTCTCGCCGCGGGCCTCGCGCACGCGCTGAAGGACATCCACTCCGCGGGCCTCATCCACCGTGACCTCAAGCCCTCGAACGTCCTCGTCACCATCGACGGCCCCCGCGTCATCGACTTCGGCATCGCGCGCGCCTTGGAGACGCTGACCGAGGGCGGCCTCACCCACACCGGGGCCCTCGTCGGCTCACCCGGGTTCATGGCCCCCGAGCAGGTGCGCGGCGACCGCGTCACGCCGGCGTGCGACATCTTCTGCCTCGGCTCGGTCCTGTCGTACGCGGCCACCGGCGCCCTTCCGTTCGGCGCGGCCAACAGCGGTGTGCACGCCATGATGTTCCGCATCGCGCAGGAGGAGGCCGACCTCACGGGGGTGCCCGAGGGGCTGGCCGACCTCGTGCGGGACTGTCTGCGCAAGGATCCCGGCGCCCGGCCCGGTCTCGACGAGATCCTGGAGCGCACGGGCGCGGAGGAGACCGTCGCGGAAGGACGCACCCTCGACCCCTGGCTGCCCGGCTCGCTGGTGGCCCAGCTCGGGCGGCACGCCGTGCGGCTGCTGGACACGGAGAACCCGGACGGGGGACCGGAGCGGCCCCGGGCGGGTGCTCCGGCCGCCCTGCCGCCCGCGCCCGGTGCCGCCCCCGCCCTGCCGCCGGCACCCGTCGCCGCCCCCGATTTCTCCAAGCCCCCCACCGGCTCGCCCTCCGCCTCCTCCTCGGCTTCCGCCGCCTCCTCGACGCCCTCCGCCTCCTCCTCGGCGCCCGCCGCGTCCAGCGAGGCCTCCCCGGAGCACGCGCCCGCCGAGGGGGGCGCCAACCCGCCCCTTCCGGGGCAGCCCGGCCCCGTGAACCACCTCCCGACCGTGATCGCGGGCCCGGGCGCGACGCCTCCCCCGGCGGCGCCGGCCGGCCCGCACCCCGCGTACGGCTATCCGCAGCAGCACCCGCAGCCCCCCGTCCAGGGCCCGGCCCACCCCGCGTACGGCTACCCGCAGGCCGGCTGGGGCTCGGCCCAGCCGCCCTACGGCTCGACGCCTCCCTACGGTCCGGGTGCGGCCGCCCATCCGTACGGGCCCGGCGGCGCGACTCCGCCCTACGGCGCGACCCCTCCGTACGGTCCCGGCGTCGCCCCGCTCGGACCGGAGCCCCCGCACCGGAGCGGCCGGTCCACGGCCCTGCTCGTGGTCGTGGCCCTGGTCGTCGCGCTCGGCGCTGGCGGCAGCGTGTTCGCGCTGCTGAACGGCCGGGGCGGCGGAGGCGGCCAGGACGACCCCAAGGCGTCCGCCACGGCCTCCGGCGCGACGACACCGGGGCAGAGCGCGTCGCAGCCTCCGGCCACCGCCTCCGATTCGCCCAGCGACCCGGCGACACAGGGCGGCACCGTCCCGGAGGCGTTCCTCGGCACCTGGGACGCGGTCATCGACAACGACAGCGGACACCACACCCGCCGGATGACCATCCAGCAGGGCGAGGTCGGAGACCCGGTGCTGACGGTCACGGCGGACGGCGGCAACTACCACTGTGTCTTCCAGGCCGCCCTCGCCACGGCCCCGGGAGCCGGCGGTCCGCTGGAGATAGGCCCCTCTCAGGTCACCGTCGGGGAACCGCCGTCCTGCAAGCCGGGCGACGCCTCCGAGGTCACCCTCCTGCCGGACGGCCGGCTGCGGCGGGCGAAGACCGGCTCGGCGGCCGAGGCCGAGCTGACCTACACGAAGACCGGCTGAGCCCGGAACGCGCCGGGGGTTCCGCGGGCTGTGGCCCACGGGACCCCCCCCGGGAACGCTCCGGCCGCCGTACCGGCCACGGCCGTCGAAGTTCACTTCCCGTATGTGGGTTGTTTCCGGCCAGAGCCGTACGGTGACCGCACCGCAGGCTCGGGGGAGTGGCTCACGTGGAGTGGCTGAGCGCAGAGAACGTCGTGGCCGTCGGGACGGCCGTCATCGGTGTCGTCGCCTCCGCCGTGATGGTCTGGTACGAGCGCAGGGTGCCGCGCCGCAAGAGGGTCGGCTACCGCGTGCAGATGGACAATCCCATCGGCGACGACGTGCGCTCGGGACGCGCGAACGTACGGCTCGGGCTGTTCGACGAGGCCCCCGGCATGTCCGACGCCACCCTCGTGCTGCTGCGGATCGAGAACGACGGCTCGCAGAGCATCGCCGGGGACGACTACACGAGCCGTGAACGGCACGGACTGACCGCGGTGTTCACCGACCGCACCATCCGCGGTGTGTCCGTGACCCAGCCGCCCGGCACCGACCACCTGATGGACCACTTCACCCAGGCCGCCGGGCTCGGCTACGAGGACGGCACGCTGCGCATCCCGAGGGTCCCGCTCAACCGGGGCGAGCACTTCAAGCTGCTCGTCCTGCTGTCGGGCGGCGACGTGGGATGTCCGATACGGATCGTCGGCGGCATCCGGGACGGTGAGGTCCGGCCCAACCGCAGTACGACACCGGACGACCAGCCACCGCTGTTCAGCCGCGCGGCCCGGCTCATCACCGTGCTCCTGACGGTCTGCGTCGTCGCTCTCGCCCTGATCGTCGTCCTGCGCGACGACTCCCCGCCGCCGATCGGCTGCGCGCAGGGCACGCTGACCGTCACCGGCTCGACCGCCTTCGCGCCCGTGATGCGCGAGCTGGCCGAGAAGTACGAGCACGCCTGCCAGGGCTCCGCGATCACGGTGGACGCCCACGGCAGCACGGCCGGCGTGCGCGAACTCGACGCGGCGGGGCAGGCGTCGAAGAAGGGGTCCCCGGCCCTCGTCGCCCTCTCCGACGGTCCCAAGCCGGGTGTCTTCCCGCAGTTGCGGGAGAGCCGGATCGCGGTGTCGGTCTTCGCGCTGGTCGTCAACGACTCCGTCCCGGTCAGGAACCTGTCGCTGACCGACGTGCGGCGGCTGTACCGCGGCGAGATCAGGAACTGGAAGCAGCTCGGCGGACCCGACCGGCCCGTCCTGCTGGTCAGCCGGGACGCCAACTCCGGTACGCGGCAGGTGTTCCAGCGCCGGGTGCTCGGGCGCGGCGAGATCGCCAACTCCTCGCTGGACTGCGCCCACAAGGACGACGCGACGGCCCCGGTCGTGCGGTGCGAACTCGACTCCACCGAGCAGGTGCTGAACGCGGTGGCCGAGCTGCCCGGCGCGATCGGCTACAGCGAGCTCAACGGCGCCGCCGGCCACAAGAGGCTGCACAGGATCAGCCTCGACGGCCACACCGCCTCCGTCGAGGACCTGGAGCGCGGCACCTCGGACTATCCGTACCGCGAGATCGAGTACGCCTACACCTACGGACAGCCGCCCGCCGACTCCCTCGCCTCCAGCTTCCTCTCCTACATCACCCGGGGCAGCGGCCAGGACGTCGTCCGCACCCACGGACATCTCCCCTGCGGGACGCCGGTCGGGCTGAGGATCTGCGGAGCCGGCTGACGCCGTGGCACCGGCCGCTACCGGGGCTCGGGCGGGCGCTGGCGGGGCATGTTCGGGCGGGTTCCCGGCGGCAGCGGGGTGCGCCCGTTCAGCGGCGGTCCCTCGGGCCGGGGCGCTCCCGCCGACGACGACTGGATCCCCAGTGGCGCCGGTCCCGTGCGGAACTCCACCATCCAGTCCGCCGTCTCGGTGCGCACCAGTTCCGTGATGTCCTCCGAGAACCTCCGCAGCACCCCGATGCACCGGTCGGCCGCCTCGCTGGCCGTTCCGTCGGCGGGTCCGAGGACCTCCCGGACGCTCTCGGAGGCCCAGTCGAACTGAAGTGCCTGGAGCCGCCGTTGCACGGCCTGCGCGGTGGCCACGTCCCTTATCCATCCGGAGGTCACACCGAAGAACCGGTCGACGGCGACACAGGAGACCGCGAGCAGCAGCGCCAGATAGCCCCACGGAGCCGCCCCCCGCACCGCTCCGGTGAGGTCGAGCAGCGGCAGCGCGGCCCCGGCGACGGCCCCCAGCGTCGCGCCGGACCGCAGCACCCGCGCCGTCCGTCGCTTCCACACGCGGTCGGAGAGATACCAGGCGGCCGTGTCGAGCGCCCCCTGTTCCACCCAGCGGTAGAGCTCGTGGAGCCGCTCGGCGGGCTCCCCCCAGTCGCCGAGCGGAAAGGGCCGACCGGTCAGGTCACCCGGCCGCAGCCCCGCCGCGCCCTCGCTCCGCCCGTCCTGGAGCGGCCCCTCCGGCTGCATCTCCGGCTGACTCACCCGGCACTCCCTAGTTGACGACGGTGATGGGGACGACGCTGACGACCGTGACGACGGCGACGGCACCGACAGCGCGTGACGTCGTGTGACGCGTGGTGCGAATGCGCGGCCCCCTTCCTACCGCTCAATGGGTGGCGATGGACCGGCTTTACCGGCTTTTCCGCCCGGAAGTGGGCCTTGATCAGGTATAGGCGCTGCTGTGATGTCACTCGAAAGAGTGCTTGGGCGACGGGCCCGTCGACCACGTAGGCTCATGCTGGACAGGAGAAAACGCTCGGACAGCCGTACTCGAACCAGGAGCTGATCGTGATTCCCGGTGGTGGCCAGCCCAATATGCAGCAGTTGTTGCAGCAGGCCCAGAAGATGCAGCAGGACCTGGCGAACGCGCAGGAGGAACTGGCGCGGACCGAGGTCGGGGGCCAGGCGGGCGGCGGCCTGGTGAAGGCGACCGTGACGGGCTCCGGAGAGCTCCGCGCCCTGGTGATCGACCCGAAGGCGGTCGATCCCGAGGACACCGAGACACTCGCCGACCTGATCGTCGCGGCCGTCCAGGCGGCGAACGAGAACGCGCAGGCGCTCCAGCAGCAGACGCTCGGCCCGCTCACCCAGGGGCTCGGCGGCGGCAGCGGCATCCCCGGTCTGCCTTTCTAAGACCGGCGGCATCCAACTACCGTACGCACCAGGAAGAAACAGTAGGAAGAACAGCGGGACGGGACCAGGCGGTACCGGAGCACTCGGAAAGGCAGTCCGTTGTACGAAGGCGTTGTTCAGGACCTCATCGACGAACTGGGGCGGCTCCCCGGCGTCGGTCCCAAGAGCGCGCAGCGGATCGCCTTCCACATCCTGCAGGCGGAGCCGACGGACGTCCGTCGGCTCGCGCAGTGCCTGATGGAGGTCAAGGCGAAGGTCCGCTTCTGCGCGACCTGCGGCAACGTGGCGCAGGAGGAGCTGTGCAACATCTGCCGCGACCCGCGCCGCGACCTCTCGGTGATCTGCGTGGTGGAGGAGCCCAAGGACGTCATCGCGGTCGAGCGCACCCGTGAGTTCCGGGGCAAGTACCACGTGCTCGGCGGCGCGATCAGCCCGATCGAGGGCGTCGGCCCGGACGACCTGCGGATAAGGGAACTCCTGACCCGTCTCGCCGACGGAGCGGTCACCGAGCTCATCCTGGCCACGGACCCGAACCTGGAGGGCGAGGCCACGGCCACGTATCTCGCCCGCATGATCAAGCCCATGGGCCTCAAGGTCACCCGCCTGGCCAGCGGCCTCCCGGTGGGCGGCGACCTGGAATACGCGGACGAGGTCACGCTCGGCCGCGCCTTCGAGGGGAGACGACTTCTAGATGTCTGACGCCACGCTGCACGCGACCAGCCCGGACCCCGACGACTTCGTCGTTCAGATCGCGGACCAGGTGGAGAGCTTCCTGGTCGCTGTCAACGAGGTGGCCAAGGGCGACGAGCCGGACTCGGCCGTGCCCTTCCTCCTGCTGGAGGTCTCCCAGCTCCTCCTGGCCGGCGGCCGTCTCGGGGCGCACGAGGACATCGTTCCCGACGAGCGCTACGAGCCGGACCTCGGCCCCGAGGCGGACGTGGACGATCTCCGCGAGCGTCTCGCGGTGATGCTGGAGCCGATCGACGTCTACTCCGAGGTCTTCGACCCCTACGAGCCCCGCAAGGCCCCGGTCCCGGCCCGTATCTCCGACGACCTCGCCGATGTCATGACCGACCTGCGCCACGGCATGGCCCACTACCGCGCGGGCCGCACCACGGAGGCCCTGTGGTGGTGGCAGTTCTCCTACTTCTCGAACTGGGGCTCCACCGCCTCCGCGACGCTGCGCGCCCTGCAGTCCGTGGTGGCCCACGTCCGGCTGAACCAGCCTCTGGAGGAGCTCGACGGCCTCGACACCGACCAGGAGATCGGCGAGGAAGCGCTCGCGGAAGAGGCCGGCAAGGTGATGGCGGAGGAGATCGCGGGGCCGCTGGGCCTGCGCACGGTCAAGTGACCGACCGCGCTCCGGCGGGGCCCCGCCGTGCCGACGGGCGCGGGAGAGAGCCCGCCGTGCCGACGGCCGCGTCCCGCCCGTCCGTGGTGTGACCTGGGGCACGTTCGGAGTGGCGGGGCTCCGGCACGGGCAGGTGCCGTCTCGGAGCGGCCGGATCTCCCTTACCGACCTGACAGCCCGGAGTGATCACGTCGTGAGCGGGACATCTCACGATGCGATACCCCGGAAGGGAAATCCGGCCGCTCGTTAGACTGAGCCGACCGCAGTATTGCGGTGCAGAGACGGACTGAGCGAGGAGCGCACGTGGGCCTTGTCGTGCAGAAGTACGGAGGTTCCTCCGTAGCCGATGCCGAGGGCATCAAGCGCGTCGCCAAGCGGATCGTGGAAGCGAAGAAGAACGGCCACCAGGTGGTCGTGGTCGTTTCCGCGATGGGCGACACGACGGACGAGCTGATCGATCTCGCCGAGCAGGTGTCTCCGATGCCCAGCGGCCGGGAGTTCGACATGCTGCTGACCGCCGGAGAGCGGATCTCCATGGCCCTGCTGGCGATGGCGATCAAAAACCTGGGCCACAGCGCCCAGAGCTTCACCGGCAGCCAGGCAGGCGTCATCACCGACTCGGTCCACAACAAAGCCCGGATCATCGACGTCACCCCGGGCCGTATCCGTACGGCGCTCGACGAGGGCAACATCGCCATCGTCGCCGGCTTCCAGGGCGTCTCGCAGGACAAGAAGGACATCACCACGCTGGGCCGCGGCGGGTCCGACACCACGGCCGTCGCGCTGGCCGCGGCGCTCGACGCCGAGGTGTGCGAGATCTACACCGACGTGGACGGCGTGTTCACCGCCGACCCGCGCGTGGTGAAGAAGGCGAAGAAGATCGACTGGATCGCCTTCGAGGACATGCTGGAGCTCGCCGCCTCCGGCTCGAAGGTGCTGCTCCACCGCTGTGTGGAATACGCCCGCCGCTACGACATCCCGATCCACGTGCGCTCGTCCTTCAGCGGACTTCAGGGCACCTGGGTCAGCAGCGCACCACTCGTTCGAAAGACACAGCAGCAAGGGGACCAGAAGGTGGAGCAGGCCATCATTTCCGGTGTCGCTCACGACACCTCCGAGGCCAAGGTCACGGTCGTCGGCGTCCCGGACAAGCCGGGCGAGGCCGCCGCGATCTTCCGCGCCATCGCCAACGCCGAGATCAACATCGACATGATCGTGCAGAACGTGTCGGCGGCGACCACGGGCCTGACGGACATCTCCTTCACCCTCCCCAAGACCGAGGGCCGCAAGGCCATCGACGCCCTGGAGAAGGCGAAGAGCGTGATCGGCTTCGAGTCGCTGCGCTACGACGACCAGATCGGCAAGATCTCGCTCGTCGGCGCCGGCATGAAGACGAACCCGGGTGTCACGGCCGGCTTCTTCGAGGCGCTCACCGACGCCGGGGTCAACATCGAGCTGATCTCGACCTCCGAGATCCGTATCTCCGTGGTCACCCGCGCCGACGACGTCAACGAGGCTGTACGCGCCGTGCACAGCGCCTTCGGGCTCGACTCCGACAGCGACGAGGCCGTCGTCTACGGAGGCACCGGGCGATGACCCGACGACCGACGCTCGCGGTCGTGGGAGCGACCGGAGCCGTCGGCACGGTCATGCTCCAGATCCTGTCCCAGCACGCGGACATCTGGGGTGAGATCCGACTGATCGCCTCGCCGCGCTCGGCGGGCCGCAAGCTGGCCGTGCGCGGTGTGGAGGTCGAGGTGACGGCCCTGTCGGAGGACGCCTTCGACGGGGTCGACATCGCCATGTTCGACGTCCCGGACGAGGTGGCCGCCCAGTGGGCGCCGATCGCCGCCGCCAAGGGCGCGGTCGTCGTCGACAACTCCGGCGCCTTCCGGATGGACCCGGAAGTGCCCCTGGTCGTCCCCGAGGTGAACCCGCACGCCGCGCGTGTGCGCCCGCGCGGGATCGTCTCCAACCCGAACTGCACGACCCTGTCCATGATCGTGGCGCTGGGTGCCCTGCACGCCGAGTTCGGACTGCGTGAACTCGTCGTCTCCTCGTACCAGGCGGTCAGCGGCGCGGGCCGCGCGGGCGTCGACACGCTGCGCCGGCAGATGTCCCTCGTCGCGGGCACGGCACTGGGGAACAGCCCCGGTGACGTACGCCGGGCCGTGGGCGACGACACGGGCCCGTTCCCGGAGCCGGTCGCCCTGAACGTGGTGCCGTGGGCCGGGTCGCTCGCCGAGGACGGCTGGTCCTCGGAGGAGATGAAGGTACGCGACGAGACCCGCAAGATCCTCGGGCTGCCCCGGCTGAAGGTCGCCGTGACCTGCGTCCGCGTTCCCGTCGTCACCACGCACTCCCTGACGGTGCACGCCCGCTTCCAGGACGAGGTGACCGTCGACAAGGCCCGGGAGATCCTGGACACCGCGCCCGGCGTCGTGCTCTTCGACAACCCGGCCGCCGGCGAGTTCCCCACGCCCGCCGACGTGGTGGGCACCGACCCGACCTGGGTGGGCCGGGTCCGCCGGGCACTGGACGACCCGACGGCCCTCGAACTGTTCGTGTGCGGGGACAACCTGCGCAAGGGCGCCGCCCTGAACACCGCTCAGATCGCCGAGCTGGTGGCGGCGGAGATCAGCAGGGCCTCGTAGACCGTCAGGACCCGGTGGATCGCCAGGACCCGATGTCTCATCAGGACCCGATGGATCACCCGGACCCCCTGGATCCGGTTCTCCGCCGGGGCGTAGGCTCCGCAGGTTCTGCGCTCCCGGAGCCTTCCGGCCGTAAACCCGGTGCCCCGCGGCGGGCGGGTTTGTAAGATTCCTGTCGGTTCAGTGATCAACTTAATGGTCCTGACCACTTGAACGGACCCGTATCGGCGTTCGAAGATTTTGCTACCGCCCCGCCGCAACCGCGCGCGGGGCCGTGAGCGTCTTCGCCGTCGCCATTCAGGGGCGTCCGGGGGGCGGCAGAGCATTGGGCACAGGGGAAGAGCTGTTACGCATGAGGGCATCTGGTGCACTGTCGCGCGCGCGGGTCCGTGTGACGGCGGGGGGCCCGGGCGGCGTTCCGAAGGGCGTGACTCCGGCGGATGTGGCACACGAAACGAATGTGATGACATTCGCGTACAACCCTCCTGGGGGGACGTGTGTCCAACTGGCGTGGCAGAGGTACTCGAATTCACCGCGGTCCAGACAAGGGGCATGGCCCTGCGTCCACCCCGCCGACTCCGCAGCCCCGGCGCGCCCGGCGGCATGCCGGTGATCGCGCCCATGCCCTCAGCGCGGCCCGCCCGCATCCCGAGTCAGCGTGACGGCGCCGAGGACAGCCTGGCGGCGGGCACGACCGTCGACCATCTGACCGAGACCTACCGGGCGCACTACCGGTCCCTCCTCGGTCTCGCGGCACTCCTCCTCGACGACACGGCCTCCTGCGAGGACGTCGTCCAGGAGGCCTTCATCCGGGTGCACTCGGCGCGCAAACGCGTCCGGGACCCCGAGAAGACGCTCGCCTATCTGCGTCAGACCGTCGTCAACCTGTCGCGTTCGGCCCTGCGCCGGCGCATCCTCGGCCTCAAGCTCCTCTCGAAGCCGATGCCCGACATGGCGAGCGCCGAGGAAGGCGCGTACGACCAGTTGGAGCGCGACGCCCTGATCAAGGCGATGAAGGGACTCCAGCGGCGCCAGCGCGAGGTCCTGGTGCTGCGCTACTTCGCGGACATGACCGAGGCCCAGGTCGCCGAGACGCTCGGTGTCTCCCTGGGTTCGGTGAAGGCGTACGGCTCGCGGGGCATCGCCGCGCTCCGCGTCGCCATGGGGGCTTCGGCATGAGCGAGCACGACGACCGGCGGCACCCCGAGGACGAGGGGCGCCCGGACCACGAGCACAAGCAATCGCACGCTGGGAACGGAAATGTGAACCACGGCCCCGACGAACAGCCCGGAACACCGGACGTGGACGGACTGGGACCCGAAGGGCTCGGGAGCGACGAGCTGGCACTGCGCCGGCTGTTGCACCAGGCCGTTCAGGAGATCGAACCCACCGACGGCACCCTGGACCATCTGCGCCGGGCGGTACCGGCGCGGCGCGCCCGCAAGCGGCAGGCCGTGGTCGGCATGGCGGCGGCGGCGCTCTTCATGGGCACGGCGATCCCGGCGTTCGTCCACGTCTCCAACTCCTCGGGGTCGAACCCCGACCCGTCCATCGCGGCCAACAGCTCACAGGCCCAGGGCGGCGTGAGCCAGGGCAAGGGCTCGGGCGGCAGCTCCGGAAAGGACACGGGCGGCTCGGCCGGCACGTCCGCGGGCGACGGCGACAGCGGCAAGACCGAGTCACCGGGCGACAAGGACAAGAACACGGGCGGCGCGGGCACGGGCGGCACCGACCCCTCGGCCTCCGCCCCGGCCGCCCTCACCTGCACCGCGGACCAGCTCGGCGGGGCTTTCGGCACGGCCGCGGCACCGGACGCCGCCGGCGCGGTCTACGGCTCCTTCACCGTCTCGAACGTCTCCACCTCCGCCTGCACGGTCACGGGCGCCGGCAAGGTCGACACGCTCGCCCAGGGCGCGGCGGACGGCGCCAACGTCGGAGTGGCGACGCACGTGGGGGGCGACGCGGCCGCCGGGCTGCCCGACCCCTCCACGGAGGTCACCTCCCTGGTGCTCCAGCCGGGCACCTCGTACGTGGTGAAGTTCGCCTGGGTGCCCTCGTCGACGTGCCCCACCGCGGCGGAGCCCACACCGGACCCGACCCCGACGCAGGGCACCGGCGAAACCGGCGGCACGACCTCCGACTCCGCGGTGGCCGGCACCTCGCCCCAGCTTCTCGTCGAGGACGGCACGCTGGACGGCAGCGTCGTCGTCTCCAGCACGGCGGCGACGGGTGGCGCGACGGCATCGGTCACCGTGTCCAACGCCTGTGCGGGCACGGTGTACCACACGGGGATCCTGGCCTCGTCCTGACGGACCGGTGACCAGCACGGCATCGGGCGGCGGCGCTTGTGCGACGCCGCCCGGTCAGGCCCTCGTCGACGGCTTGACCGCGGTGACGCCGGCCTCCTCGGCCCCGTCCGCCGGGGTGGCCGGGGTTTCGGGGGTGCCCGAGGCCTCCTGGGTATCCGGGAGCAGTCCCAGTTCGGCGTCGCGGACGAACTCCACCTCGCGGCGCAGCAGGCGGAACCACATGAAGACGACGAAGCCCGCGAAGACGAACCACTCGCCGGTGTAGCCGAGGTTCTGGAACGCCTTGAGATCGAGGCCGGTGTTCGCCGGCGCGGACGGAGGCACCGCCTTCATTCCGGCGTCGGCCTTGTCGAGCGTGATCCACGCGTCGTACGGGGTGTACGGCACGAGGTTGACCAGCGACGAGGCGCTGATCGCGGCCGTCTGCCCCGGGGGAAGCCCGCCGACCGCGCTGACACCGTTCGAACCGGGACTCTCGGACGCCTGGAGGGCGCCCGTGACCGTGACCTCACCGGTCGGCGCGGCCGGGGCCTTCGCCGCGTCCGCCGTACCGGGCAGCCAGCCCCGGACGACGGGCAGTGCCTTGCCGCCGTCGACCCGCAGCATCGTCAGTACGTAGTACCCGCTCCTGCCGTCCAGTTCCCGGCCCGGCACCAGCAGCTGCTTGTCGTACCGGCCCTTCGCGGTGGTCTGCCTGCCGGACGTCTGCATGGTCACGGGCAGCATCGAGGCCAGCGGCCGGGCCGGGTCCGTCTTGGCCGCCGAGGCCGCCGCGTCCGCCGTCCGGTGGTCCTGCACCCGGTCCTCGAACCGCCCCAACTGCCACGACCCCATGAAGACACAGAAGGGGATGGCCAACAGCACGAAGACGTTGATCCCCCACCAGCGGGGCGTCAGCAGGAACCGGTACACGCCGTCCACGGTACGGGGCCCTTGAGCCGGACTCGTCCCTGGGGCCCGCTCAGTACCGCTCGGCAAGATGGTCCCGGCCCGCCGGAGGCTCGTACGGCTCGGGCCAGAAATCGGTCACCGTGGAGATACGGCCCGACGCGTCCGCCGTGAAGAACGTGATCGCGTGCATCTTCTCCAGGCCCACCGTGACGTGGGTCCAGGTGACGGCCTGACCGGCTTCGGCTATGACGCGCTCGATCTGGACGTGCCAGTCGCCCGGATACTCGCGGTTGAACTCGACGTACCGCTCCCGGCCGCTGATGCGCTCCCGTGTCTGCGGCAGGGTGTAGACGACGTCCTCGGCGAGCAGTTCCGCGAACGCTTCCCAGTCCCGGGCGTCCGCGGCGGCCCAGTAGCTCTCGGCGGCCTTGCGTAGATCGGTCATGCGAAAAAGTCTGCACCCCGCCACTGACAACGGCCCTGACCTGCGCACACGGCCCTGCGGAACGACCGGCCTCGACTTCGTTCCCGGAGCGCCGGGGCGGCTTCCTGCGCCGTTCGGCGGCTTGTTGAGTACGCGGGGGCCGCGAGGTTGTCCACAGGCTGGGGGCCTCTCCGGCGCGAGGCGGGCCGGGCCAGGCACTATGGGGCCATGACTGAGAGCACCAGGTCCATCGAGCCGCAGCAGGCAGACATGCCCGACTGGGAGAAGCGCTTCCGGGCACCGCGGGTGTCGCTGCCGGACTGGGCGGAGGACGCCCCGCACCGTTCCCTGTTCGTCTCGAACGCGACGGGGACGTACGAGCTGTACGCATGGGACCGCGCGACGGGGGAGCAGCGCCAGGTCACCCACCGGGCGAACGGCACGACGGACGGGGTGCTCTCGCCCGACGGCGAGTGGATCTGGTGGTTCGACGACAAGGACGGCGACGAGTTCGGCATCTGGCGTCGCCGCCCGTTCGACGCCGCCCTGGTCGTGGGCGGTGCCGACGAGCCGGCGGTTCCCGGCCTCGACCCCTCCTACCCGGCGGGCCTGGCCATCGCCCGCGACGGGCGTACGGCCGTCGTGGGCCGCTCGACGGACGACGACGGATCGACGATCCATGTGGCCCGCGCCGGTGAGGCCACGGTGGAGATCTACCGGCACCGCGAGTCGGCCGGGGTCGGTGACCTCTCGCACGACGGCTCGCTGATCGCCGTCGAGCACACCGAGCACGGCGACGCGATGCACTCGGCGCTCAGGGTGCTGCGCCCGGACGGTTCGGCGGTCGCCGAGCTCGACGACACCGAGGGCGGCACGGTCGAGCTGGGCCTCGAGGTGCTGGGCTTCGCCCCCGTCGACGGGGACAGCAGGCTGCTCATCGGGCACCAGAGGCGCGGCCGCTGGGAACCCCTGGTGTGGGACGTGGTCACCGGCGAGCAGACCGACCTGGGCCTCGACCTGCCCGGCGACGTGGCGGCGGAGTGGTATCCGGACGGCTCCGCCCTTCTCATCGCGCACAGCTTCGAGGCGCGCAGCGACCTGTGGCGCTACGACCTCGCCTCCGGTGAGCTGACCCGGGTCCCGACCCCGCCCGGCACGGTGTCAGGGGCGACGGCCCGCCCGGACGGCACGGTGGAGTACCTGTGGTCGTCGGCGGCCGAGCCCTCGGCCGTCCGTTCGACGACCGGCGAGATCGTCCTGGACCCGCCCGGCCAGAAGTCCCCGGGATCCGTCCCCGTGGAGGACGTCTGGGTCGAGGGCCCCGGCGGCCGCATCCACGCCCTGATCCAGAAGCCGGCCGGCACCACCGGCCCGCTGCCCACCGTCTTCGATATCCACGGCGGTCCGACCTGGCACGACAGCGACTCGTTCGCGGCGGGCCCGGCGGCCTGGGTCGACCACGGCTACGCCGTGGTCCGGGTCAACTACCGCGGCTCCACCGGCTACGGCCGCGCGTGGACCGACGCGCTCAAGCACCGCGTCGGCCTCATCGAGCTGGAGGACATCGCGGCGGTCCGCGAATGGGCGGTCACGTCCGGCCTGGCCGACCCCGACCGGCTGATCCTCACCGGCGGTTCCTGGGGCGGCTACCTCACCCTCCTCGGCGTCGGCACCCAGCCCGAGGCCTGGGCCCTCGGCATCGCCGCCGTCCCGGTCGCCGACTACGTCACGGCGTACCACGACGAGATGGAGGCGCTGAAGGCCATGGACCGCACGCTCCTCGGCGGCACCCCGGAGGAGGTCCCCGAACGCTTCGAGGCGTCCTCCCCGCTGACCTACGTCGACGCGGTCAAGGTCCCCGTGTACATCTCGGCCGGTGTCAACGACCCCCGCTGCCCCATCCGCCAGATCGACAACTACGTCACCCGCCTCGCCGCCCGCGCAGCCGTCCACGAGGTCTACCGCTACGACGCGGGCCACGGCTCCCTGGTCGTCGACGAACGCATCAAGCAGGTCCGCCTGGAACTCGACTTCGCGGAACGACACCTGGGCAGGTGACACCGGCGTGCCGCCGGGCGTCCCGGGGCTCCGACAGAGGGCCCCGGGACCGGGGTGGTGCCGGTTGTCCCGGTCCCGGGGTTGCGCCGGTCGTGCTCTGGGACCTGGCTCGCACCGGTTGCAGCCCGGGACCGGCCTGGCGTCGTTCGTGCCCCGGGCCGGGGCGGGCCGACGCGGTACGGGCGAGAACGTGCCGACGACCCCGACGCGTCGGCCTCGACGTGCCGATGCGTCGGGGCGCCGGCGGACAGCGTGCCCGGCGTACCGCGGTCGCGACGGCCGACAGAGCGCTCCCGTCTACGCCCCTGCGCGCTGCAGGGGCCGTCGGCCGAGCAGTTCCGCCAGGCCCCGCCGCGTCGCGGCGAGGACCACGCGGTCCTCGGGCCGCAGGACATAGGTGGAGGGCAGGTCCCACACCAGCCGGGGACCGCGCGCGCCGGACGCCTGGTCCGCCCGGCGCTCCTCGGGAGTCGCCGTGTCCAGCGCGAGCACCCGCCAGGCCCCCG
This sequence comes from Streptomyces sp. NBC_00386, assembly GCF_036063235.1. Lineage (NCBI taxonomy): Bacteria > Bacillati > Actinomycetota > Actinomycetes > Kitasatosporales > Streptomycetaceae > Streptomyces > Streptomyces sp. NBC_00386. The sequence continues at coordinate 4,542,051 of NZ_CP107950.1, read as the reverse complement.
CCCGGAACGCCTCACCCACCGTGCGCCCCTCCAGCTGCGGATGCCCGCCCACGTCCACCGCGGCGAACAGCAGCACCCGCCGCTCGACGGGAATCGCCCCGAGGATCTGTCTCCCCAGCATCGCCCCCGCGAACGCGGGCGCAGCCAGATGGGACACGCTGCGGCTCCGGGTGAGCGCGCCGGGATGCGCGGCCCGGAGGGTGCGGTAGACCGCGGTCGCGAAGTCGTCGTCGTACAGCCGAAGGACGACGCGCAGGTCCGGGTTCAGGGTGCGGGCGGAGAGTACGGCCTCCAGGTTCATGGTGTCCGCGCTGGTCAACGCGAGCAGCGCGTGCGCGCGGTGGATCTTGGCGGCCTCCAGCACCCCTTCCTGCGTGACGTCCCCCAGCACCACGGGCACGCGCAGACTCCGTGCCAGCGCGAGCCCCCGGGCCTCCGGATCGGCCTCCACGCACACCACGGGGATGCGCAGCTCACGAAGCCGCGCCAGCACCCGCGTACCGATCTTGCCGACCCCGAGCAGCACCACATGCCCGGACAGCCCGCGTGGCGGCTTCCGCAGGGCGGTCCCGCTGCGGAAGGTGCCGAGCGCCTCGAGCACGGCGGCGAGCAGCACCGGCAGGAGCAGCAACCCGACCATTCCCGAGCAGAGTTGGAGGATCTGGCGCCCGAGCGGCTGCCCGATGGCCGGATCGTTGATGGCGAAGAGATCGAGCAGCGTCAGATAGGTCGCCTGGAGCGGGGGCTCCCCGGTGACCAGCATCGAGGCCACGGCGAGCCCGACCACACACGAGACGAGCCCCACGAACGACCAGCGCAGCCTCCGGGACAGCAGCGAGCCGAACCACGGGACGACCCCTCGTCCGGGGTTCAGTTCGGGACCGGAGTACGACACGTTCTCCAGGACGACGGTGCCGCGCCCGGTGGCGGCGGCCACCGCCCTTTCGTCGGGCAGGAGTTGAGGTCCCTGCGCACCACTGCTCTCGGAACCGTCGGCGCCGGCTGGGTCGTTGGTCGTGGCGGAGAGCAACGCCAGTGTGCACAGCCCCGGATCGGCGACCTCGCCCGGACCGGGCGGCGGCCGCTCCACCGCGCGCAGCATCAGTCCGTCGGTCTGGACGACCTTGCTGGTACCGGTCATGGCGGTCGCGGAGAGAGCGGGCGCGGCCGTGTCGGCGTCGGACAGCACGGTGGTGGAGGTGTCGTAGACCTCGGTGTTCCCGTCCGCCGGCGGGGCGTTCGTCCCCGGGGCTCCTCCGGCGGCCAGGGCCGAGGCCTGGTCGAGGAGGGCTTCTATGTGCTGTCCGAGACGCCGGTTGTAGAGCCGCAGAACCAGCCGGATCCGCGGGTTGAGCCGCCGGGCGGTGAGGGCGGCACGGATGTTGGTCTCGTCGTCGTCGTACACGAGGGCGAGGGCGGTGGCCCGATCGACACCCGCGTGGGTGAGCGTGACCTCGGTGAGCTCGGCGACCTCCACGAGCCGCTCGGATCCGGGCGGCTCGTCGCCGGGGCCGCCCCCTCCCCCTCCCCCGTTGCCGTTGCCGGAGGCCCGGTTGACCGCCGCGGACACCCGGTCGAGCAGGGCGGTGGCCCGCGCCCGCCCGACGACCGGCAGCCGCACGCCGCCCTGCGCGGGCGGCACCACAAGGGTCACCCGCTCGCCGTACACCCCACGCAACTCGGCGGCCAGCCGCTGGGCCAGGGCGTCGTCCCCGGCCACCACCATGTGCTCGGCGGCGTCGCTCGACGCGCTCTGAGACGGAAGATTCCCCACGAAGGAGAAGACTGCCGTACGGATACGGGTGGTTCCAGCGAGGAGGCCCGGCAACAAGGGCCGCCGCCGAGCCCGGAAGAGACGAAGGGGCCCCCTGTGCCGCGGTTCCCCGCAGCATGATTTATTCTTCGCTCACTTGCCACACGCGGTACACGGGTTTTCACAGACCGGACGCATGGGTGGCACCCTCTCGCGCTCACCTTCATTCCGGGGGTTCGACACTGTGCGTCTGCGCACTCTTCCCGTCGCCGCAGCCCTGGCGGCCCTGTTCGGCTCGGTGGTGCTCGCCGTACCGGCGTCCGCCGACTCCAGCCGGTCCATAGCGCTCTTCGGAGTGAACGACACCGTGGTGGACGGCGTCCACCAGCGGGTCTTCATCAGCGACGCCTACAACAACCAGATCGTCGTCACCGACCTCACCGGGAAGGTCGTCAAGACCCTCGCCGGCCTGTCCCAGGTCCGCGGCCTGGAGCTGAGCCCGGACTCCGGCACGCTGTACGCCGCGCTCTACGGCGCCGACAAGATCGTCGCCATCGACACCGGGCAGCTCACGCAGACCGCCGAGTACCCGACGGGCGACGGAACGACCCCCTCCGGAGTCGTCTACGCCGACGGCAGGCTGTGGTTCGGCTACGGCGACCAGTGGGAGTCCGGGCTCGGCGAGGTCGACCTGACCGCCGAGACGCCCACGGTGACCCTCGACCTGGCGGCCGGCCACGACTTCGCGAGCCCGCCGGCGCTCTACGCCGACCCCGACAACCCGGGCACGCTGCTCGCCCTCGACGCCGGGATCAGTTCCGGGCCGATCATCGTCTACGACATCTCCTCGGGCACCCCGGCGATCCGCGTCTCCGCCGAGAAGGGCGGTTTCTACAACGACGCGGCCCTCACCCCGGACGGCCAGAACGTCGTCGTCGCGGGCCCCGGGAACCGGGCGCTCACCGAGTACCGCCTCTCCGACCTGTCCGAGGTGCGCACGTTCCCGACCGTCTCGGAACCGGAGACGGTCAGCATCGCCCCGGACGGCACCGTCGCGGCGACCGTCCTCGACACCGACAACGTCGGCGACACCCTTGTCTTCAGCAACGACCCAGCCCGCCCGGCCGGCGTCCGCAACCTGTCGCGCGACTGGATGCCCTGGGGCGGACACTCCACCAACTGGTCGGCCGACGGCTCGAAGCTTTACGTGCTGACCGGGAACAGCAACACCATGCAGTTCCAGACCGTCGACGAGCCCCGCAAGTACGCCTCCACCCTGACGGTCGACGCCCCGACGAAGGCCACCCGCGCCGCTTCCCTCACGGTGAAGGGCAAGCTGACCGCGAACCTGGCGCTGCCCGCGGGCACCCCGCTCCAGGTCACCCGCACCGACCTGGAGTCGCCGAACGGCAAGTCCCTCGGCACCAAGTCCCTCGGCACGGGCGGCGCGTACTCCTTCACGGACATCCCGCCGGCCGGCGGCACGGTCAAGTACACGGTGACGTACGCCGGTGACACCACGCACACCGCCGCGACGGCCACCGACACCGTCGACGTCTCGCGCGCCACGCCCACGCTGACGCTGAACAACAACGGCAAGGCGTACGACTACGCGCAGTCCGTCACCTTCACCGCACACCTCGGCACCACGTACAAGAACCGCACGGTCGAGATCTGGGCCAACCCGTACGGCGCCGACAAGCCCAACAAGCTGGTGAAGTCCGGCACGGTCAATTCCAGCGGCAACCTGTCCGTCACCCTCAGCCTGACGCGCAAGACCGAGCTCACGGCGAAGTTCACGGGCGACGCGCGCTACGCGCCGAAGACGACGACCAGCACGGTCGGCGCCAGGGTGAAGGTGTCCACGGCGCTCGGCGGCTCCTACAAGACCCAGTACACGTGGAGCCACACCTACTACTACTTCCACCAGTCCAAGGACCCGGTCGTCACGACCACGATGACTCCGTACCAGGGCCGCAAGCAGCTGCTGCAGATCCAGGCCTATTCCGGCGGTGTCTGGCAGACGACGGGCAAGGAGTACTTCAAGCTCGACTCCGCGGGCAGATCTGTCGTCACGCTCACAGGCACCCCGCCCACCGGCCGGCGCTTCCGGGTCCGCGACTCGTACGTCAGCGGCTCGGGCGACAGCGTGAACACGACGACGTACGGCGCCTGGAAGTACTTCACCTTCACACACTGAGGTCCCTGCGCCGGCGGCCACGGACGGCATCTTCGGCTCAGACCGACGCGGGTCGTAGGCACTCAGGAATCGACAGTCACGCAGTTGGCGACAGCAGCAACGCCAGAGGGCCCTCACCGATCCGGTGAGGGCCCTCTGAACTGCTGTCCAGCTGTCGGGGCGGCGGGATTTGAACCCACGGCCTCTTCGTCCCGAACGCGACCGGGCCCCTCGTGACCTTGATCCGGAGGCATTGACCTGCCAGTTCGACTTCGGCGCTGTCCATCACTGTCCGGGACGGTCCTGGCGTGGTTACCGTGTTTGGCCCCCCGACTGTCGCTTTTCAGGCCGTGTCTGGGCTGGTGAGGGGATGCTCACGAGGCGAGCGGATGCCTTCGGTCGCTTGTGGTTGTGCGCCGGTGCCGGCGTACAGCGATTCGTCGTTGTTGAGTTCTCGCCGAACGACGGACGCGAATGCCCCCACCCGGACGGCGCGTTCCGGAGACCAGCGCATTCACGTTCCGACGGAAGAAGGCTCCACCCCCATTGCTTCGGGGGCAGAGCCTTGGTGGGCCATCCCGGCCTCGTCCGGACGTCAGCCCATCCAGCCGGAGGCTCCGTGTCTGCCTCATCGGCAGAGAAGGCCAGGTCGCCAACTGGTACAGAGCCTGACGCGAGCGGCGCCAGGAGAGCCGCCGATCCGCCGAATATGGAGCCGGCCGATGTCCTGGCTCCCGCCTGCCGGCACGTCCGCATCCGGAGCCGGTGGATCACGCCTCCCTCGCCGCGGGTGGCGTGGAGCTGGTGGGTCCGGCCTTCGACGTCGATAGCCGAGACGCATCGCTCCTGGAGTCGCCCAGGGACGTCCGCGATGCGGGGCCCGGAGTCCCCAGGATGACGTTGGTGCCACGTCTCATGGGCCTCAGGGGCGAGGCGAGATCCTCTCGCACCTCCGCGGCGGTAAGCGAGACGCTTAGGCGCGGGAGAGAAGGGGCAACACGGCGCGTCTCCGTGGATGCCTTCGTCGCGGACGCACGCGACGTGGGCACGGTCGTACCGTCCTTTCGAAACGGCATTCCGGCGGTGTTCTCCGGAACAACCGATCGAAAGGAATGCGTCCTGTGCCCACCGTGCAGGCCTGTCCCGAGTGCGAGGACGAGGTGCGGGTCAGCCAGACGGCGCGGCTCGACGAGATCATCGATTGTGCCGGGTGCCGGAGCCAACTGGAGACCGTGGCCCTGAGGCCGACGGTGCCCGCCCGCGCGCCCGAGGTCGAAGAGGACTGGGGAGAGTAGCAGTCGGCATCACTTGTCCGTGCCACCTGGAAATGAGAAGAGTCCGGGAAAGCCCAGAGCATTGATCTTCCGCTCGGAATTCTGCCCGCAGTTCACCAAGTGGGTTTTCAACTGAAAGGAACATGCAATGACACAGCTGATTGCCATGGAGCCGATCGAGCTGACCGAACAGGACTCGGCCGGCGCCGGCACAGACCTGGTGGCCGGCCGACTGGCCACGTACGGCTGGGCGTATGTGGGTTCCGTTCCCCGCGGCTTCGACTACGTCGGCTTTCTGCAGCAGTTCGGCGACCTCCTGCCGCAGTACCGCGGCGAAAAGGTATGGGACCTGAAGCCGGAACCCGACATGGACGACGTCTATCACTCCAACAACACCAGGGCCCTCATGCCGCACACCGAGGGCTATGAACAGCCCGGCCTTCCGCCGCGGTACGTGGCGCTGTGGTGCGTTACTCCGTCCACCGGACCGGGTGGGGAGACAACCCTGGCGGACGGCTACGAGATGCTGGGTGGCTTGACGGAGCGGGACAGGGAGTTGCTGCGCGAGCGCCAGTACGAATGGCACTGCAGCGAGGGTCTTGCCCGCCAGGGCGTCCACCTCAGCAACAGCCATCCGGTCCTGGAGTCCTACGCCGGCGTGGACGTGCTGCGCTACTCGTACAACAACGTCGAGTGCGTGCCCGACGGACTGCTCATCCCCTACCTCGAAGCCGGCAAGGAGTTCTTCGATCGCGAGCACTCCTCCGTGCTGATGGCACAGGACGCACTGCTGATCTGGGACAACTGGCGCATGATGCACTCGCGGAACGCCTTCACCGACCGCGGCCGCCACTTCAAGCGGGTGCTGATCGGAGCATGAGCGCCACACAGGTCGCGGCAGGGACGTACCGCAGACGTATCGGTGTCATCGCGGGCCTCGGACCACTGGCCGGCGCCAACTTCTACATGCGCCTGGTGACGGCCACGCCGGCAGGCAGCGACCAGGAGCACCCGGATGTCGTTCTCCTGTCCGACCCGGCCGTCCCCAGCCGCCTCGACCATCTCCAGGGGTGCGGCCCGTCGCCTGTCCCGCAACTGCAGGCCATGGCCCGGCGACTCGAGGCGGCCGACTGCGAGCTGCTCGTCCTGACCTCCGTCACCACCCATGCCTACTTCACGGACATCGCCGCGGCAGTGACCGTTCCGGTGGTCAACGGCCTCACCGCGACAGCGCATGCGCTGCGGTCCGCCGGCATCGTCCGGCCGGCGTTGGCCGTGACGACGCCGGCCCGGTCGCTGGGCATCCTCGATGCGGCGTTGCGCGAGGCGGGGATGGAGCCGTGCTACCCCGATCCGCAGACCCAGCACGAGATCCAGTCGCTGGTGGAGGCGGTGAAGGGCGGACGCCCGCTTCCCTGGCTCGCACGCGACCTGGATGCCGCCCTGGACCGGGACTGGACCCGGGGAACGGACGCGGTCCTCGTGGGCTGTACGGACATCTCGCCGCTCGTGCCGTACCTGCGGGGCGAGGTCCATGACGTGGCGGCGATCCTCGCCGAAGCAGCCCTGGCGGAGGCGCGGCGATGACGGCCGAGGGTGGCTACCGGCTCGTGGTCGACCTCGGCCTGGACAGCGTGCGGGCCCAGGAGGAGTGGGCCGCGCTCAACGCGCGCGAGACCGGCTTCGCCTGGAATCACCTGGGGAACTCGACCGTCCCCCTCGACCAGGTGCCCGGCACCCTGCTCACGGCGGGTGTGCGCCCGCCTCGCACCGGCCACATCGGGGACTGGCGGGACATCTGGGCCGGGCGCAGCACCGTACTGGACTACAACGCGGTCGTCTGCCGGGACGTCGACGCGGGATACCCGCTCCTCTACGACCTCACCCAGACCGAGACCGCCGCGCTGGACGCCGGGGACACCCTCTTCCAGCCCGGCGCGCTGTTCCATGACGGACGGCGCGAAACCCTGAACCTGCTCCGCTGGAGCGACGGCGGGTTCGTCCCGCACGACGGCAGCACGCCTCTGTTCGTCCCCTTCACCGCAGTGGAGTACGAGGGACGGCGCCTTCCGCTGGCCGCCCTGCACCGGGACCGCAACGGCACGGCGCACGGCCTGCGGTACCACTCCGACCTGCTGCTCCACCACCGTGGTCGCTACCGGGAGCTGCTGCTGTGCCTCATCGACGCCGCCGAGGACGACCGGCGGCTGGGGGCGGTCTTCAACCGTGTCGCGTCCAAGGACGGCCGCCTGGAGCGCCGCCCGGTGACCCGGAACGGAAGGGGATTTCGGGCAGGCGACCAGTACTACCCCGACGCGGAAGCACTGGTCGACGCGAGTCTGATCCCGGCCGAGGCGGCCACGCGCCAAGGAGGGCTCGCGGACCTTCTCAAGTGCACCCCACAGGAGGTGCCGCTCGTCTCGGTCGAGGTGGTGGCGTTGTGCCATGCCTTTCTGGGCGCGCACCGGTCACCGCCGGGGCCGTCGGAAACCGGCGCGGCCGAGGTCCATGTCCACTGGGGTGCGCTGGCCATGGCCGGTGCCCCGCCCCGTCGGCGCGGGTACTTCGGCAAACAGGTCAAAGCGGTCCGCTGGATGTACGACGCGGTGGTCGCTGCGTTGCCGTGGACGTCGCCGGTCTACTTCGTGCTGGCGCCCGTGGCTCCGTACTTCCTGTGGCTGCCCGAGACCGATCAGTCGAGCCGCGAGGCGCTGGGCGAGTTGGTCCGGCGGACGCGGCACGCAGTGGCTCGGTGGCCGGACCGCTTGGACCTGATGGTCCCGGCGTTCGACCATGTCCTGGAGAGCTGGATTCTGGAAGGGCACCTCAGCCCGGACCTGAGCCGCAGATTCCAGTGGGCGGACCGGGAATCCCCGCATCCCGCGGACTGCGACCCCGTGCGTCTGGCGCCTGTCGACGCTGCCGGCCGACTGACCGTCCAGCAAGCGTGCCTTCTGGTCGGCGGACTCACGCGGGCGGCGCAGCGTCAGCCCCTTCCGGCCTGAGCTCTTCCCCGCTGATCACCTCCCCTGATCCCCCCAGCCCGTGACAGACGAACAGAGGATGCCGAAGTGACCGACACAGTGAGCGCCGAGCCGATCCACAGGATCCTCACCACTTCGCGAGACCACGCCGAGTACAGGGACATGTTCGCCCTCGACGAGGCAACCCTCCTTGCCGGTCCGGTACTCGACTGCGCCGCCGGGGCGAGCGACTTCGCGCTCCGCGCACGCGCGGTCGGCGCCACGGTCGTCAGCGTGGATCCCCTGTACGACTCGCTTCCTCACCACCTGTCGGCGACGGTCATCGACGAGCTGGAACGGGGGACGCGACGAGCGGCGCAGGTCCCCGACCTGTACGACTTCTCATGGACCGGCGGGCTGGACGCGTACCTCGCACGCAGGCGGCACGCTGCCGAGTCCTTCCTCGACGACTACGCCGAGAACTGGTCGAGGCCGGACGGCGGCTCAGGCCACTATGTTGCGGCGGCCCTTCCGCAACTCCCCTTCACGGACGGCTCCTTCGCCCTGGGCCTGGTGCCCAACCTGCTGTTCACCTACGCCAACCTCTTCGACCGGGCCTGGCACGCGGCGTCCGTACGGGAGGTACTGAGGGTCGCCCCCGAGGTGCGGATCCATCCCGTCACGGACACCAACGGACGCCCGTACGGCGAGCTCGCACTGCTCCTGGAAGAACTTGCCGCCGAAGGAATCGACTCCCGCCTCATCGACGTGGACTACCGGCTGCACCAGGGGCCCAGCCACACCCTCGTATGCCGGAGTGCGCGACGATGACCCGCCAACGGCAAGGAATGGCGGCCGCCGTCGCGGCCTATGCGGCGTGGGGATTGTTCCCCCTCTACTGGCCGCTGCTCAAGCCCGCGGCCGTGGGCGAGATCCTCGCCCACCGGGTGGCCTGGTCCGCGATGGTGGCAGTGCTGCTGACGGCGGCGTGGCGGCGGGGGCCCGCGATCAAGGCCGTCCTGAAGTCTCCCGCCCGGCTCGGACTGATGAGCCTCGCGGCCGTGCTGGTGGGCGCCAACTGGGGCATCTACATCTGGGCGGTCAACGCGGACAAGGTCGTCGAGACGTCGCTCGGCTACTTCATCACTCCCCTGGTGACGATCGCCCTGGGAGTCGTCTTCATGGGCGAACGGCTGCGCCGCGCCCAGTGGGCAGCCGTCGTACTGGGCCTCGTCGCGGTCGTGGTCCTGACGATCGGCTACGACACGGTGCCGTGGACCGCACTGTCACTGGCGGGGACCTTCGCGACGTACGGCGCGCTGAAGAAGAAGGCGAACGTGCCGGCCCTCGAAGGCTTCACGATCGAGACGGCCGTACTGTTCCTGCCGGCTGTGGTGGCAGTGACAGCCTTCCAGGTGACGGGCAGCGGCACGTTCGTCAACCGGGGCCCGAGCCATGCTCTGCTCCTGGCGGGCGCGGGCCTGGTGACCGCGGTCCCCCTGCTGTGCTTCGGCGCCGCCGTGGTGCGGATGCCACTCTCGCTGCTGGGGATGGTGCAATACCTCGCGCCTGTCTTCCAGTTCATTCTCGGCGTCCTGCTCTTCGGGGAGCCGATGCCCCTCGCCCGCTGGCTGGGCTTCCTGCTGGTCTGGGCCGCCGTGGTCGTCCTGCTCACAGACGCCTGGCGCCAGCACATCCGGCACCGGAAGCAGACGCCCGGCGGCGCCCCGGCCCGCGTCGGGCGGACCGTACCCTCCCCGCGTGGAGCGACCGGCCCCGGCAGTCCAGGAAGGCCACACGGAACGGTCGCGGTTCTGAAGCCGCGGGCGGCCGGTCGTGACCGGGCCGGTTCCCGGGTGGAACGAGGGGTGTCGAGATGACGGGCCGCGCGCGGACCGTGGCTACCTGGAGTTCGGCCAGGACGAACCGCAGCGCCTCGGCGGCCCGGGCTCCGGCGCCCCAGCCGCCGTGGCTGATGATCCCGGCGGCCTTGCCGTCCCACTCCCGGTAGACGTAGTCCAGGGCGTTCTCCAGGGCTCCGGGGCAGGAGTGGTTGCACTCGGGGACGAGGACGCTGTCGACGAGGGGCTGCGCGACTCCAACCCGGCAACCAAGCGCCGCGGACGAGGAAAGCGCGCCGGCCGCTCACGCAATCGGGGCCCGGAAAAGGCGGTCACGACCGCACTCGGCATCCTGCTGCTCGCCGAGAGAATGGCGCTGCTGTCCGGCTGCGACGACGAGTTCGTCGCCGGCGTCAATCAAGGGCTACACCGGCATGCGCTGGGGCGAGATCGTGGGCCTTGAGCCCTAGTTCGTCCGGCCGAGGAGCATCCGCGTGGAGTGGCAGCTCTACGAACTGGACACCGGCGAACTGCACCGCTGCCCGCCCAAGGACGACTCCTACCGCGACATCGACACTCCCGATTTCCTCGCCTCGCTGCTTGCCGGCCACATCGCCCGGACGAGACCGAAGCCTTGCGAGTGCCACGGACTGGCCTGCGTCTTCCGCGGCCACGGAACCGCCAACGGGTCCGCAAGCCGCCCCGGGGCGAGGCTGGTCGACGTGGCACGCCGCTCCGGCGTGTCGACCGGCACCGTCTCCAACGTCCTCAACCGCCCGGATGCCGTGGCGGAGCCGACCCGCCTGAAGGTGCTGGAAGCCGTCAGCGATCTCGGATACATCCGCAACGCCGCATCGGGGGAGTTGGCCGCTCACTGGCGGCGCTCCGGTTTCGCCACGTGGCTCTTTCGCCCGGCCGCGACAGGGCGGTACCCGGGGAGGGGCACTCAGGAAGAGCGGCTGGTGCCCGTCGTTGCCGAGCCGTGGCCTGGCATACCGGCGCGTGGGCGAGGAGCCTCCAAGCGGGCTGAGGCGTGCTGGGTGCCGATCGCCCCGGGGCTCACCCCGCACGGCCTGCGCCACACGCACAAAACCCTGATGAGAGAAGTGGGGACCCCGCCAAAGCTCATGGACGAACGCATGGGCCACGAGGACGGCTCCGTCCAGTCGCGCTATGACCACACATCACGCCGGGGATGCGGCAGGCGCTGATGGCCGCGCTCACCGGGATGTGGGAGGAAGCGTTGGACGCGCGCCGGACGATGAGTCTCGGCTCGCCCGTGACCGCTCTGGATGCGTTGCTGAAAGCCCGCTAGCAGGCGCCGATCCGGAGACGGATTCCAAGATCTTCTCCAGGATTTCTCCAGAGAGCCCCTGGAGAACGAGACAGGCCCGGTGCTGATTACTCAGCACCGGGCCTGACCTGCGATTTAGCTGTCGGGGTGGCGGGATTTGAACCCACGACCTCTTCGTCCCGAACGAAGCGCGCTGCCAAGCTGCGCTACACCCCGATTGTCGCTGCTCTCGCGGCGACGTCGTTTACTTTAGCCCACCGTTGGCCTGAGACGAAATCCGGTTTTCTGGGCGTCGGAGGCGGCGTCGGACCGGGTCGGGGCGCACGTGGTCGAGGACGACGATGAGGAGGGCCAGGGCATAGAAGGCGACGCCGAGGATGGCGGTGTTGCCGAGGACGCCTCCGTAACCGTGCTGGTCCACGTCGGCGAAGGGGTAGAGGTAGCGCGCCGGGGTTCCGGGCGTCAGCATCGCGCCGCGGGCGAGGCAGAAGGCCAGATAGGCGAGGGGATAGATCAGCCACGTCGCCGCGTTGCGCAGCGCCAGCGGGGTCGGGCGGGTCAGCAGCAGCCAGTCGAGGACCACGGCGATCGGCGTGACCGTGTGGAGGAGCTGATTGGCGACCGCGTGCCAGCCGGAGAGCGTGTCGTTGCCTCCCGTCATGGAGAACGGGATCGACTGGTTCGCCAGGATCAGGTGATAGACCAGGCCAGTGATCGAGATGTAGATCAATGTGCCGCCGGTCAGCACCCCGGGCAGGGGCCTGCGTGCCGACCAGGCCCGGCGGGCGGATGCCGCGAAGACCACGGCGACGAGCAGATTGGTCTGGATCGTGAAGTAGCTCAGCACCCGGCCCGGGGTGCCCAGCTTCATCTCGATGGCCACGCCCGTCGTCGCCGCGAGGGCCACCAGGACGCGGTAGGCCGCCGTGGCCGGGCGGCGGGAGGGAGCCACCACCGCCGTCGCGGGGACGAAGGAGCGGGTCGACGGGAGGATGCCCGGTATCGCGGGGAGATCGGGTATGTCCCTGGGCATGGGGGTGATCATGCCCTCACGCTAAGCGGATCGGGGCATTTGGGCGATATGAGTCGACTGGGTGGGTTACGCGGCCGTTCTGTGACGTCCTGCGGTGACGGCGTCCTGCAGTGACGGCGTCCTGCGGTGACGCCCTACCCCAGCGGTGATGTCGCCCGGTGGCGTCGCCATGTCGACGTCGGCGCCGGCCGTCGGCCCCTGTGGTGACGGTTCGTGTTGTTGGGATGGCTCTGTGGCGTCTTCGGTCTGTGGCAGTCGAGCCCGCGTCCTCACGGTTCGGACCGGCCCGGTTCGGCAGAATTCATCCCCGTTCCGGGCCGCCCGGCCATGACGTGACCGGGCCCTGAGCCGGCCATGGTGCGCCCTCGACCCTGACCCCGACCAGGGCACCGACTCCGACCTCGACCGGGGCCCACCTGCCGTTCCCCGTCTGCCGACCCGCGACCGGCTTCGCCCCTGTGCCCCCGGAACCCCTACGCCCGCTCCACCAGCGTCAGCAGTGACGCCTCCGGCGGGCAGGCGAAGCGGACCGGTGTGTAGCGGCTCGCGCCGCAGCCCGCCGAGACGTGCATGTACGAGGTCCGGCCCTCCGCCGTATGCCTGGAGAGGCCCTTGACGCGGTCCGTGTCCAGGTCGCAGTTGGTGACGAAGGCGCCGTAGAAGGGGAGGCAGATCTGGCCGCCGTGGGTGTGGCCCGCCAGGATCAGGGGGTAGCCGTCGGCCGTGAAGGCGTCCAGGCTGCGCAGGTACGGGGCGTGCACGACGCCCATCGAGAAGTCGGCGGACGCGGACGGGCCGCCGGCCACGCGGGCGTAGCGGTCGCGCTTGATGTGCGGGTCGTCGAGGCCGGTCAGCTCGATCTCCGTGCCCTCTATCTTCAGCGTCCCCCGCGTGTTCGTCAGGTTCAGCCAGCCCGCGGTGTCGAAACCGTCGCGCAGGTCCTCCCACGGGTTGTGGACGGCGCCCACGACCGGCTTGTTGCCGTTCAGCCCGTGACGGCCCGCCGCCTTCTCGAACAAGTAGCGGGCGGGGTTGCGGAGTGTGGGGCCGTAGTAGTCGTTCGAACCGAAGACATAGGCGCCGGGGAGTTCCATCAGGGGGCCGAGTGCGTCCAGCACCTCGGGCACGCCCTCCGGGTCCGAGAGGTTGTCCCCGGTGTTGATCACGAAGTCGGGGCGCAGTCCGGCCAGGGAGCGCAGCCAGCGCTGCTTCTTGCGCTGTCCGCTCACCATGTGGATGTCCGAGACCTGAAGAATGCGCAACGGCCGCATACCCGGAGGCAGGACCGGAACGGTCACCCGCCGCAGGCGGAAGGAACGGGCTTCGAACCCCGCCGAGTACAGCAGACCGGCGGCGCCCACCGCCGTGATTCCCAGGGGTACTCCGTATCGCGCGCGCATAGTCCCATCGTGTCAGACTCCGGTGAGCGCTCTTGACCGCCTGTGGACAGCCCCGGCAACCCCGTCCGGGACAGCGGGGGAAGGCGGTTGCGGACGGCCGCCGGCCCCTCGGTCGGGCGGCGCCGCGAGATCAACGGGCGTCCGCATCACCGCACCCGCGACACTTGACGGCATGACCACAGTCAAGGCTCTTTCAGCTGCCTATTGGCTGGGGTGACTGCCGGACCTGAGAAGCCGTTGCTCAGGTCCGCCCGTTGCTCGGCGACGACTGCCCCGCCACTACGGTACGAGCATGCTCGACACATCCGAGGAAGTCGCCCGCTCCGGTGCTCGGATCACCGCAACCCTCGACGCGCTGACCGACCTGGAGATGCGTGCACCCACGACGCTGGTCGGCTGGACCCGCGGCCACGTCATCACCCACTTGTCTCACAGCGTCGGCGCCTATCAGCGGCTGCTCGCCGGGGCCCGTACCGGCATTGAACCCGCCCCGAGGACGGATGCCAAGGCGCTCGCCCGTGCCGTCCGTGAAGGCGCCGACCGCCCCGCGGCCGAACTCGTCGCCGATCTGCGCAGCCGTCTTGCGTACCTGGCCGAAGACGTCACATCGATGCCCGCGGAACGTTGGGACACCCTGGTCACTGCACTGGCGGGGTGGCGTCACCCGGCCTGGTACACCCTCCACCGCTGTTGGCGCGAGCTCGAAACACACCACGTCGACCTGAACGTCGGCTACCGCACGACCGACTGGCCCAGCACGTACGTGACCTGGGCCCTCGACGACACCATCACCGCGCTCGCCGCGCTCGACTTCCCCGTCGCCCGAGTCGAAGCCCTCGACCTCGGCCGATCCTGGACCCTGTCCCCGACCGGCCCCGACATCACCGGCTCCGGCCACGCCCTGCTCGGCTGGCTCAGCGGCCGCGCGCTCGATTCCCCGCTCACGTCCGACCATCCACTGCCGGTCCCGCCCGACTGGCCCCTGCCACCAGCCCCCGGCTGGCGCTGATCGCGAAGACCTCCCTAGGGGGCGTCGAGTTGCTCGGAAGACCCTGCCTTCATGCCCGACCACGGGAAGATCGTCCAACCGGGACCCCGTGTCCGGCCGCCGGACGAACTTGGCGGTACGACAACGGCTTCTGATGCTTGCACCAGACATGGGCCCGCCCGCCCTCCTGGACGACGAGGGGGAGCGAGCGGGCGGGTGTCTGTTGCAACCCTGACCCTGCGGTTGCCGTGGGGCCCCATCTCGCCGGGGCGGGGTGGCTGGATCAGTCGTCCGGCTTTGTCCACGGGATTGGGCAGCAGTCGTTCAGCACTTCGGACATCACCCCAGTGGGCTTTCGATGCGAACAGTCGATGGTGACAGCGGGGTGCTGGAGGCAGCAAGCAACCGGGCTGTGCCTGGCGGAGTGCCGCTCGCGGGAGTGGCAGACGGGGCCGGTGCAGCGCCCACCTCAGTTCGAGCTCACGGTGGAGGAGGGGCCGAGCCTCCCGATGACTTCGCGCATTTCCTCCTCGTCTGCCTCGTAAATCGTCTCCCCGATACGCGGGTCGCGGACGTGGAGCGTGTGGATGAGTGGCCCGTGGGGTGCTCCGAGGTGGACGAGGGAGGCCGACGGGCCGTGGACGGCGCGCTCGGTGCCTGGGCGGGCGGTCAGGTCGATGCGGCTGACGACGCCGGGCGTGACCCATACGGTCGCCTGTTCCAGACGCGCCAGAATCTGCAGGTGGAAGTGCCCGCACAGGATGAGTTGGACGTCGGTCCCACGTATCGTCTCGGCCAGCTCAGCGCTGTTCTGCAGGCCCAGCGCCCGCTGGACATCGACGTCCATGGCGATCGGCGGGTGGTGGAAGGCCAGGACGGTGCCTAGCGGTGCCGGGGTGGCGAGCAGTTCGCCCAGCCAGTCGAGCTGGCCTCGGTCCAGTCGACCGTAGCCCTTGCTCGGAACGAGTGTGTCCAGAGTGATCAGCCGCCACCCTCCGACGACGCTCGCCCCCGCCCGCTCGCCCGCCGTGCCCTGGTACACCGCCTCAGGCTGGACATGGCCACTGCCGAGCACGTCGGCGAACGCGGTGCGGTCGTCGTGGTTGCCGGTCGTGTAGAAGACCTCCGCACCTCTTCGGCCGGCGTATCCGGAGAGGAGTTCACGCGCCCGCACGTACGCCTCGCGGGAACCGTCGTCCGCCACATCGCCGGTGACCACCACCGCGTCGAGATCGTGCACGTGGGCCAGTTCGGCCAGCAGGCAGCGCAGTGCAGCAGTGCCGTCAGCCCCGTCGGCGTCGGGGCCGCCGGACCGGTCGAGATGAGTATCGGAGAGATGCAGGATCCGCATCGTCAGAAGATAGACCCAGCACCCGTGTCCTGGGGGAGGCTCTATTCACTACGGTCCGCCCCTCAGGCTGTCCTTGGACCAGCCCACGAAATCGAATGGGCGGCAGAGCCGGGTGCTGTCCAAGATCGCGCGGCTGCCGCGTCAGGCGATCCGAGTGAATGTCAGGATGTGGCGGACGTGGCCGGACCGTGCGGCCTCCAGCAGCTCGTCCCAACCCCTGCGCTTTCGGTTGCGCTGCCAGGCTGATCGGATGTTGTCCACGTAGATCATGTCGTGGGTGACAGTCACTCCGAGCTGTTCCGTGATGTCACGGCAGATACGCTCTTGTCGGTCGACGCCCGTTTGGTCGTCATCGTTCACGTGGGAGATCCGGCAGTGGATCGCCGCCGGTCCTCCCGTCCAGTCGGTACGTCCGCGTCGTCGGGCCTTTTGAGTTTCGGTCATCCGGGCCAACTTGCGGAGGCGTGCCGAGTCGCTTGTGACCTGCGATATCTCGTTGACCGGGTCCATGACAAAAGGCTATGAATAAACCATGACCACGCTCAAGTCGAAGTTGCAGGAAGACCTCAACGCCGCGATCAAGGGGCGCGACGAGCTCCGCTCCTCGACGATCCGGCTGACCCTCTCCGCGATCACCAATGAGGAGGTCGCGGGCAAGACCAAGCGCGAACTCTCCGACGACGAAGTGCAGAAGGTGATCGCCCGCGAGGCGAAGAAGCGTCGTGAGGCCGCCGAGGCCTTCACACAGGGCGGGCGCTCCGAGTCGGCCGAGCGCGAGCGGGCGGAGGGCGAGATCCTCGCCGCGTATCTGCCCAAGCAGCTTTCCGACGAGGAGCTTCAGCAGATCGTCGCCCAGGCCGTCGAGGAGGCCAAGGCGGCCGGAGCCGAGGGGCCGCGCGCGATGGGCGCCGTCATGAAGATCGTGAGCCCGAAGGTGGCCGGGCAGGCCGAGGGCGGCCGTGTCGCCGCCGTCGTGAAGCAGTTGCTCGCGGGCTGACGCCATCGCCGATGGGGCCTGTACGGGTCCGGTCGCGCCCGCCGCGCGACACCCGAAGCCCCTGACGCCGAACGCCCCGTGGGCCAGGATCGATTCCTGGCCCACGGGGCGTTCGCGCGTCTGCTCCCGGCGTACGGGTCAGCGTTGGCCGCCGTCGCCGCCGTTGCCGCTGTTCGTGTTGCCCTGGATGAACCCGTCGGGGAGGGAGAAGGAAGGCGTCGGGAACACCACTCCGCCGTCGCTCTGGCCGCTGATGGTGCTGCCGTCGGTGGTGTTGCCGTTGCCGTTGCCGTTGCCGCCGTGCCGGCCGCGGCCGCGGTTGTCGTCGTCCTGGCCCTTGTCCTTGTTCCTGTCGGGGTCGGGAATGTTGACCAGATTGAAGGACGGGGCGTCCTTGCCCGTGAGAGCGCCCGTCATCAGGTCCCGCCAGATCGGCCCGGGGACCTGACCGCCGTACACCTTGTCGTGCCAGACGCCGCCGATCTGGATGCCGCTCATCTTGACCTGCTGGGTGGCGCTGCCGACCCAGACGGCGCCGGAGAGGTTCGGCGTGTAGCCGACGAACCAGGCGTTCCTGCGCTCGTCGGTGGTACCCGTCTTACCGGCGTTGGCGCGGTCGGTGAGACCGGCCTGCTGGCCCGTACCGGAGTCGATCACGCCGCTCAGCAGGCTGTTGACGGTGTCCGCGGTCGTCTCGGACATGGCCCGCGAGCAGGTCGACTTGGGCACGTCCAGGGACTTCTCACGGCCGCCGATCTGCTGGCTGATCGACTCGATGGCGACCGGGGTGCAGTACATGCCGCGGGAGGCGAAGGCGGCGTAGGCCGTGGCCATCGTGAGCGGTGAGATGCCCTTGGCGCCCAGGGCGATGGAGGGCACCTGGGGGAGCTTGTCGCCGTTGCCCTGGACCACGCCGAGCTTGCCGATCTGGTTCATGACCGGGCACAGGCCGATGTCGGAGATCATCTGCACGAAGTAGGTGTTGACCGATTTGGCCATCGCCTCCTTCAGCTGGTACGGGCCCTTCTCGGACTCGCTCTCGTTCGGGACCTTCTCGTTCCTCTGGTTCGTCCACGGCTTGCTGCCGCAGGTCTGCACCGGGCTGGGGTAGGGCATCGAGTTCGGCGAGGAGTACTCCTGCGTCGCCGGCCGGCCCTGTTCCAGCGCGGCCGCGGCCACGAACGGCTTGAACGTCGAACCGGTCGGGAAGCCGAAGTTCGAGCCGCCCATGTCGTAGTTGACCGAGTAGTTGTACTCGGTCTCGTTCTTTCCGTAGCCGAACGGCTTCGACTGGCCCATCCCGAGGATCTTCCCCGTGCCGGGCTCGACCAGGGTGGCCGCCGCCGCGACCTTGTCGGACTTGTAGACGTGGTCCTTCAGCGACGCCTGGATCGACGCCTGGGACTGCGGGTCGAGCGTCGTACGGATCGTCAGGCCGCCCTGGTTCCAGACCTTCGCCCGGTCCTCCTTGGTCTTTCCGAAGACCGGGTCGCTCAGGAAGACCTTCTCCACGTACTTGCAGAAAAAGCCGGCGCCCTTGATCGCCGTGATGCAGCCGTTCTTCGGCTGGCTGACGTGCAGTCCGAGCTTCGTCTCCTTGGCGGCGTCGGCCTGCTCCTGGGAGATGTCGTGCACCTCGGCCATGCGCTGCAGCACGGTGTTGCGGCGCTTGATCGCCTCTTCCTCGTCGTTCACCGGGTCGTACCGGCTCGGCGACTGGACGATGCCCGCGAGCAGCGCGGACTCCTGGAGGTTCAGTTTCTTGGCGGGTTTGGAGAAGTAGCGCTGGGAGGCGGCCTCGACGCCGTACGCCTGCTCCCCGAAGAACGTGATGTTCAGGTAGTTCTCGAGGATCTTCTTCTTGCCCAGCTTCTCTTCCAGCTGGATCGCGTACTTGAGCTCGCGGATCTTGCGGCCGATGGTCTGCTGGGTGGCCTGGGCGACCTTGGTCGGGTCGTCGCCGGCCTCTTCGACGAAGTAGTTCTTCACCAGCTGCTGGGTCAGGGTGGAGGCACCCTGGGCCACGCCGCCGTTCTGCGCGTTCTGGTTGACCGCGCGCAGGATGCCCTTCAGGTCGATCGCGCCGTGCTGGTAGTAGCGCGAGTCCTCGATCGCGACGATCGCCTTCTGCATGTAGGGCGAGATGTCCTTGAGGCCGACCACGGTGCGGTCGCGCGAGTAGACGGTCGCGATCTGCCCGCCCTTGCTGTCCAGGATCGTGGTCCGCTGACTCAGCGACGGACTCTTCAGATTGTCCGGAATGTCGTCGAACCCCTGGACCGAGCCCTTGGCCGCCAGGCCGAGCGCGCCCGCGGCGGGCAGCGCGATTCCGGCCATGACGGCGCCCGCGAGCACGCTGACACCGAGGAACTTGGCGGCCTGCTGCGTAGAGGACAGACCACCGCCCGAGCGCTTCTTTGGCATGAGGGCAGCCTACGTTCTCATTCGCCGGACACGCGTATATGCCTTGGCCTAAGCTGCTCTCAACTGTCACAGCAGTGCGGCCACGTATCAATACGTCCGGCGACCCCGAATCGTTCCGGAGGTTCCGCGTTCTTGTGGAGCGCGTGTCCGAATCAACCTTGTGTGTCACATGGTGCCCGTTGTGACTCGACCCAACTGTCCTGGTTTGCCGGGATGGTCGCGCATGTCCTCGGCTCACTCCCCCGGGTGATCTGCCGCTTACGCATAGTCCGTTCGGGCCATTCAAGATTGGGCCCGAAGGGGGTGTTGCGCTGTGCCCACCTTCCGTAACGTCCTCAACTGGCGGCGGTGAATATGCCGCTGCCGCCGTGGGGGAGCCTCGATTCGGGAGAGGACGGCGCCGGTATGGGCTGGGTAACCGACTGGAGTGCGCAGGCGGCCTGCCGCACTACCGATCCAGATGAACTGTTCGTTCAAGGAGCAGCGCAGAACAGGGCCAAGGCGGTGTGCACCGGATGTCCGGTTCGCACGGAGTGCCTCGCCGACGCGCTCGACAACCGCGTCGAATTCGGCGTGTGGGGTGGCATGACCGAGCGTGAGCGCCGCGCATTGCTGCGCCGGCGGCCGACCGTCACCTCGTGGCGTCGCCTGCTAGAGACCGCGCGTACGGAGTACGAGCGCGGGGCGGGCCTGCTGCCCCTCGACGAGGAAGAGGTGTACGAGCGCTACGCGGCCGTGGGGTGAGGGAGCCGCCCGGTGCGGCCAGGACGTCGCTCTCGGGCCCCTCAGGCCCGCGCGGACCCTTACCCGGGCCCGCTCGGTGGTCGCGGGGGCCGGGCAGGGACTGAGCGTCCCCGCGGGGTCTCCGCACTCGGCTTTCGGGGAGCTCCGGCCGGTGGGCCGCGGCTCAGCTTTCGGGGAGCTCCGGCCGGTGGGCCGCGAGCCGGTTCCCGATGTCCCGCAGCCCCGCGAGATCGTGCACGTCGCCCGGCAACGCGGCCACTTCGGCCACCGGCACCTCCGGGTGGCGCGCGGCGAAGCGGTCACGTGTGCGCTGCTCGCGGGAGAGCAGCTGCATGCGCTCGGCGTGCAGTCGCAGCAGGCCTGCGGTGAGCTGGTCGATGGATCGCTCGGGGTCCGTGGCGGCGGTCCTGTCCGTGGCGGTGGTGTGGTCCGTGCCGGCCGTTCTGTCCGTGATGGCGGGGGAGCCTTCGTCGGGAGCTGATGCACCGGAAGCCGGTGATTCTGAACTGCCGTACGTGCCGGGAGCGTTACGAAGTCCAGCTTTCCCGTCCGCCTGATCCACAATGCGGGCCTCGGCAAGATTTTCCGCGGTGTCGGTTTCCGGGTTTTCCGCTGCGGCGGCCTCAGCGGTCTCCCCGGTGGATTCCGGGTTCTCCGGGTCGGCGGAGTCGGTGGCGGAGTCGTCGGCGGAATCAAGATCCTCCGCGGCGGCGAGCGCCCGCTCGGCGGACAGCTGGGTGGCCCCGCTGCCGTGCACCCGGTTGAGCACCAGCCCGGCGAACGGCATCTCCTCCGCGGCCAGCCGCTGCACGAAGTACGCGGCCTCGCGCAGCGCGTCCCGCTCGGGCGCCGCCACCACCAGGAACGCGGTGCCGGGCGCCTGGAGCAGCTTGTAGGTGGCGTCGGCCCGCGTACGGAAACCGCCGAACGTGGTGTCCATGGCAGCGACGAACGTCTGCACGTCCTTGAGGAGTTGGCCCCCGAGCAGCTTGCCCAGGGTGCCCGTCATCATCGACATCCCGACGTTCAGGAACTTCATGCCCGCCCGGCCGCCCAGCTTCGCCGGCGCCGTCAGCAGCCGGATCAGCCGCCCGTCGAGGAACGAACCGAGCCGCTTCGGGGCGTCCAGGAAGTCCAGTGCCGAGCGCGACGGGGGCGTGTCGACCACGATCAGGTCCCACTCGTCGCGCGCCCGCAACTGGCCCAGCTTCTCCATCGCCATGTATTCCTGCGTGCCCGCGAAGCCCGCCGAAAGCGACTGGTAGAAGGGGTTGCCGAGGATGGCCGCCGCCCGGTCGCCGTCCGCGTGCGCCTCGACGATCTCGTCGAACGTGCGCTTCATGTCGAGCATCATGGCGTGCAGCTCGCCGCTCCCCTCGACGCCCTTCACCCGGCGCGGAGTGTTGTCGAGGGAGTCGATCCCCATCGACTGCGCCAGCCTGCGCGCGGGGTCGATGGTGAGCACGACCACCTTGCGGCCGCGCTCCGCGGCCCGCAGCCCGAGAGCCGCCGCCGTGGTCGTCTTGCCGACGCCGCCCGAGCCGCAGCACACCACGATGCGGGTCTCAGGGTCGTCGAGCAGCGGGTCGAGATCGAGGACGCGGGCGGGGTCCAGACTCATGACATCCCTTGCTTACGCAGCTGTGCGGCCAGTTCGTACAGTCCCGCCAGATCCAGGCCCTCGGCGAGCAGCGGGAGTTCGTGCGACGGCAGGCCCTGCTCGGCCAGTACGCTCCGCTGCTCGGTCTCCAGCGTGTACCGCTCCGCGTACTCGTCGGCCTGCTGGAGAAGAGGGTCCACCAGCCGCTCGGCGAGCCCGCCGCGACGCGCGCCGCCGAGGCCGGCCGAGGAGAGCGACTTGGCGATCGCCGAACGGGGAGCCGCCTTCGCCAGCTCCAGGTCGACACCGTCGAGGAGTGCCGGGCGCACCATGTTCACGACGATCCGGCCCACGGGAAGCTTCGCCGCGCGCAGCTCCGCGATCCCGTCCGCGGTCTCCTGTACGGGCATCTCCTCCAGCAGCGTCACCAAGTGGACCGCCGTCTCCGGCGACTTGAGGACACGCATGACGGCCTGGGCCTGATTGTGTATCGGGCCGATCTTCGCGAGGCCGGCGACCTCGTCGTTGACGTTCAGGAAGCGGGTGATGCGGCCGGTGGGCGGCGCGTCCATCACCACGTAGTCGTACGTGAAGCGGCCGCTCTTCTCCTTGCGCCGTACCGCCTCGCAGGCCTTGCCGGTGAGGAGCACGTCCCGCAGTCCGGGCGCGATGGTGGTCGCGAAGTCGATCGCGCCGAGTTTTTTGAGGGCCCGGCCGGCTCCGCCCAGTTTGTAGAACATCTGGAGGTAGTCCAGCAGCGCCAGTTCGGGGTCGATGGCGAGGGCGTACACCTCCCCGCCACCTGGAGCGACGGCGATCTTCCGCTCCTCGTAGGGCAGCGCTTCTGTCTCGAAGAGCTGCGCGATGCCCTGTCTGCCCTCGACCTCGACGAGGAGGGCACGCTTGCCCTCTGTCGCGAGGGCGAGCGCGAGGGCCGCGGCCACCGTGGTCTTGCCGGTACCGCCCTTGCCGCTGACGACCTGGAGCCTGCTCACGTATTCGAGCCTAACCAGTCCGCCGCCGGAGTAAGCAGGAGGCTGTGGACAAGTGGTGCCGGCGGCGGGTGGCTCGGGCGGGAGCGGGTGGTCGCCAACGGCTACAGTCGGCCACATGACCAAATGGGAATACTCCACTGTGCCGCTGCTCGTCCACGCCACGAAGCAGATTCTGGACACCTGGGGCGAGGACGGCTGGGAGCTGGTCCAGGTCGTGCCCGGCCCCAACAACCCCGAGCAGCTCGTGGCCTACCTGAAGCGCGAGAAGTCCGCGTGAGCGGGGCTGTCGAGGCGAAGCTCGCCGAACTCGGACTGAGCCTTCCGGGCGTCGTTCCGCCGCTGGCCGCGTATCAGCCCGCGGTGCAGTCGGGCGTGTACGTGTACACCGCGGGCCAGCTTCCGATGGTGGACGGGAAGCTTCCGGTCACCGGGAAGGTGGGGGCCGAGGTCACGGCCGAGGAGGCCAAGGAACTCGCCCGTACGTGCGCGCTGAACGCCCTGGCGGCGGTGAAGTCGGTCGTGGGCGACCTCGATCGCATCGCGCGTGTCGTCAAGGTCGTGGGGTTCGTGGCCTCGGCGTCGGACTTCACCGGGCAGCCGGGTGTGCTGAACGGCGCAAGTGAGCTGCTGGGCGCCGTACTGGGCGACAAGGGTGTGCACGCGCGGAGCGCGGTCGGCGTGGCCGTGCTGCCGCTGGACGCGCCGGTCGAGGTCGAGATCCAGGTGGAGCTGACGCACGCGTAGCCCTCCGGGCATCTTCGGGTGCCTGGTTCGTTGTGGGTCGGGGCCGTGCCAGTACATCCGTCCGTCGCCGTTGGACCAGACGTGGGCTTCGTAGGGAGCCGCTGTTCGATCCGGACGTGAGCGACGGGCATCCGATGTACCGGCACGGCCCCTTCCGTGCGTTTCCGGCTGCGGGTGCGCGGTGGTTCGTGTGCGGCCCCTCACTTGCGTGATCTTCAGCCCCTCCGGTGTTTGAGGAGCGGGGTCCGGGGCGGAGCCCCGGGTATGGGTCGGGTACGGGCGGAGGGGGCGAGAAGGGCTTGTGGGGCGGTGAGGCCTCGAACATCCGCCCGGCTCGGGATAGCCTCCGGCCATGGGGAATGGGCAATGGTTTCCGGCGGAGTGGCCGGAGCGGATTCGGGCGCTCGCCGAGGGCACGCTGACGCCGGTCACGCCCCGGCGCGCCGCCACGGTGATGCTGGTCAAGGACAACGAGGCCGGCCCCGTGGTCCACATGCTGCGCCGACGCGCCTCCATGGCCTTCGCCGGAGGCGCGTACGCGTATCCGGGCGGCGGCGTGGACCCGCGCGACGACGAGCAGCAGATCCGCTGGGCGGGTCCCACGCGCGCGTGGTGGGCGCGGCGGCTCGGCGTGGACGAGACCTCCGCGCAGGCCATCGTCTGCGCGGCCGTACGGGAGACGTACGAGGAGGCGGGCGTCCTGCTCGCCGGCCCCAGCCCGGACAGCGTGGTCGGTGACACCACGGGGGACGACTGGGAGGCGGACCGGGCGGCCCTGGTCGCCAGGGACCTGTCCTTCGCGGAGTTCCTCGACCGCAGAGGGCTCGTGCTCCGCTCGGACCTGCTCGGGGCCTGGGCCCGCTGGATCACTCCGGAGTTCGAGTCCCGCCGCTACGACACGTGGTTCTTCGTGGCCGTCCTCCCGGAGGGCCAGCGCACGCGGAACGCCTCCACGGAGGCCGACCGCACCGTGTGGATCCGTCCCGCCGACGCGGCGGCGGGCTACGACAAGGGCGAGCTGCTGATGATGCCGCCCACCATCGCGACCCTGCGCGGGCTCGTGGAGTACGAGAGCTCCGCCGACGCCCTCGCCGGCGCGGCCGCCCGGGATCTGACCCCCGTCCTGGCCGAGGCGCGCCTGGAGGGCGGCGAGGTCGTCCTCTCCTGGCCCGGACACGACGAGTTCACCAAGCACATCCCGACCGGCGGAGCATCCGCATGACCGAAGCAGCGGCGCTCCCCGGCCAGCCGCGAGGAACGGTCCTCTCCGGCCCCGCCACCGCGCGCGCGGTGAACGTCCTCGCCCCCAACGCCTCCGCGATGACCCTGGACGGCACGAACACGTGGATCGTGTCCGAGCCGGACTCCGAGCTCGCGGTCGTCATCGACCCGGGCCCTCTGGACGACGTACATCTGCGCACGGTGCTGGACACGGCCGGGAAGGCGGGAAAGCGGGTCGCGCTGACCCTGCTCACGCACGGGCATCCCGACCACGCGGAGGGCGCGTCGCGCTTCGCCGAGCTGTCGGGGACCGCCGTCCGCGCCCTGGATCCCGCGCTGCGGCTCGGGGACGAAGGGCTGGCCGCGGGAGACGTGATCAGCCTCGGCGGGCTCGAACTGCGTGTCGTGCCGACTCCCGGGCACACCGCCGACTCACTGTGCTTCCATCTCCCGGCCGATCGGGCCGTGCTGACCGGGGACACCGTCCTGGGGCGCGGGACGACCGTGGTGGCCCACCCGGACGGGCGTCTGGGCGACTATCTCGACTCCCTGCGCCGCCTTCGCTCGCTGACGGTCGACGACGGCGTCCACACCGTCCTGCCCGGTCACGGACCGGTCCTCGACGACGCGCAGGGCGCGGTCGAGTTCTATCTGGCCCACCGTGCCCACCGGCTCGCCCAGGTCGAGACCGCCGTCGAGAGCGGCCTCCGGTCCCCCGAAGAGGTCGTCGCCCGCGTCTACGTGGACGTGGACCGGTCGTTGTGGCCCGCGGCCGAGCTGTCGGTGCGGGCCCAGATGGACTACCTGCGGGAGCACGGCCTCATCTAGGGGCGTGTGTCCGTGGTTAGGGGGCTGTGTCCGTGGCGCCGTTTTCCGGGGTTCTGGAGGAGGCCTTCAGGGGCGGGGCGCCTTGATGCCGTGCACGCGCGCGTACTCACCGGCCAGCCATGGCCCCAGGTCGTCCGCGTACGAGCGGAGCACGGCGGAGTCGCCGGTCGGCTCGTACCCGCGTACGGCCGCGCCGCGCAGGTCGGCGGCCCGCTCCGGGTAGTACGCGCCGAACGCCTCGGCCATCTCCCCGAGGTCGCTGGTCCAGCCTTTCCAGCGCGGCATGACGAGCGTGAAGCCGGTGCGCACGAGATGCCGGGACATCGAGCGGACCAGCGGGCGCCTGGCGTCGTCGGTGTCCGCGGCCGCGGCGATCCGCTCGCGCCAGCGCGGCAGCAGCAGGGCGAGGTCGCCGTTCGTCTCGCGGGCCAGCAGCGTGTCGGGGCGGTAGCGCGGCAGGTGTCCGGCCAGGTCCTCGCCCAGGAGGGGGGTGCACAGGCAGGCGACGAACCAGCCGAGGTCGTGGGTCTCCAGGTCGCTCAGCAGCCGTGTACGGCTGAACAGCAACGTTCCCACACCGTCGATCTCGGCGAACTCCTTGTCGAGCGCCGCTTCGAGCGCGCGGGCGTCCGTGCGGTCGGTGCCGGTCGGCTCCTCGCGCAGCGACAGCAGCAGGTCGAGATCGGAGCGTCCCACGCGCGCGGTGCCGCGTGGGATCGAGCCGTAGAGGTACGCGCTGTCCAGCCGCATCCCGAACATGTCCTGAATCCGGTCGCTGGCCGCCGCGACGACGGTCCTGAAGGCGTACGGGACGCGCGCGAGTGACCCCTCGCGCTCGATGTACCCCTGGGCGTCGAGCCCTCTGCGGTGCCCCTGTGCGGCCATGCGCCCACTGTGCGGGGAAGGGCCGCCGCGGCGCAGGTCATTTACGGGTGACGACGACGGGGTCCCGCCTCGGTGAAGGCGGGACCCCGTCGTCGTACGGCCAAAGGCGTCAGCGCGAGCGCTTGGCGAGCCGCTCGACGTCCAGGAGGATCACCGCGCGGGCCTCCAGGCGGAGCCAGCCGCGGCCCGCGAAGTCGGCGAGCGCCTTGTTGACGGTCTCGCGGGAGGCGCCGACCAGCTGGGCCAGCTCCTCCTGCGTGAGGTCGTGCACCACGTGGATGCCCTCTTCGGACTGCACACCGAAGCGGCGCGACAGGTCGAGCAGGGCGCGCGCGACACGGCCGGGCACGTCGGAGAAGACCAGGTCGGACATCTGGTCGTTGGTCTTGCGCAGGCGCCGGGCGACGGCGCGCAGCAGGGCGGCGGCCACCTCGGGGCGGGCGTTCAGCCAGGGCTGGAGGTCGCCGTGGCCGAGGCCGAGCAGCTTGACCTCGGTGAGCGCGGTGGCGGTCGCCGTGCGCGGGCCCGGGTCGAACAGCGACAGTTCGCCGATCAGCTCCCCGGGGCCGAGGACGGCGAGCATGTTCTCGCGCCCGTCGGGGGAGGTGCGGTGGAGCTTCACCTTGCCCTCGGTGACCACATAGAGGCGGTCGCCGGGGTCGCCTTCATGGAAGAGGGCGTCGCCTCGCGCGAGGGTCACCTCACTCATGGAGGCGCGGAGCTCCGCGGCCTGCTCGTCATCGAGCGCCGCGAAGAGCGGGGCGCGCCGCAGAACGTCGTCCACGAGTTCTCTCCTTGTCGACCTGCTCAGGGGACCGTGCTCCCCCTTGGTACCAGGGGACCGTGTTCCCCATCTTGCCGGACGGTCCAAACAGTGTGATCAGTCACAAGTCTGCCGCACTGGCGTCCCGACGAGTGCGGCAGGGGGCCAATTGGGGGCCGATCTTCAGGGTCCGGGGCGGATGTCGGTGCCGGGCTTTAGGCTGGCCGGGTGTCCAAATCGCCGGTGAGAGCACAGGCCAAGGGGGCTGGACGGGTGGGTGTACGTCGCGATTCCGCTGTGGGCGAACAGGCCCTCGACGGAACCAAAGAACAGGCGAAAGCGACAAAGTCGACGCCGGTGAAGGCGGTACCGGGGGCGGCGTCGAAGGCGGCATCGACGACCGCCGGCGGGAAGAGCGCGGAGAAGGCGGCCCCTCGGACCGCCAAGAAGGTGATACCCGCGAGAACGGCCGCCAAGAAGGCGACCCCGGCCGAGGCGGTGCGGGCCGAGGTGTCCTCCGGAAGGACGGCCTCCGGGAAGTCTGCCTCGAAGAAGGCCGTTCCGGTGAAAGCCGCGTCCAAGAAGGCGTCGCCCGGCGGGGCCGTCTCCAAGAAGACGACGGCCGCCCCCGTGCCGCCGCGGAACGAGTCGCACACCGCCCTCGTCCGCCGCGCCCGCCGTATCAACCGCGAACTCGCCGAGGTGTACCCGTACGCCCACCCGGAGCTGGACTTCGAGAACCCCTTCCAGCTCGTCGTCGCCACGGTCCTGTCCGCCCAGACCACCGACCTGCGGGTGAACCAGACGACGCCGGCGCTCTTCGCCAGGTACCCGACCCCCGAGGACCTCGCCGAGGCCAACCCGGAGGAGGTCGAGGAGATCCTGCGCCCGACCGGGTTCTTCCGGGCCAAGACCAAATCCGTCATAGGGCTCTCCAGGGTCCTGAGGGACGACTTCGGGGGCGAGGTGCCCGGCCGCCTCGAAGACCTCGTGAAACTGCCCGGAGTGGGCCGCAAGACCGCCTTCGTCGTGCTCGGCAACGCCTTCGGGCGGCCCGGGATCACCGTCGACACCCATTTCCAGCGGCTGGTGCGGCGCTGGCAGTGGACCGCGGAGACCGACCCGGACAAGATCGAGACGGCCGTCGGCGGGCTCTTCCCGAAGAGCGAGTGGACCATGCTGTCGCACCACGTGATCTTCCACGGCCGCCGCATCTGCCACGCCCGCAAGCCCGCCTGCGGCGCCTGCCCCATCGCCCCCCTCTGCCCGGCGTACGGGGAGGGCGAGACGGACCCCGAGAAGGCGAAGAAGCTCCTGAAGTACGAGAAGGGCGGCTTCCCCGGACAGCGGCTCAACCCCCCGCAGGCCTATCTGGACGCGGGCGGCAGGCCGGCACTCCCGCTGGGCACCGGATGACGGAACGAACACGGTCCCGGCGGGCGTTGGGAACAGCAGAACGGGGGTGGCGATGAAGCACGCAGGCAACACGCAGAACACGAGCGACGCACAGGGCGGGCCGGTGCTCAGCAAGGACGGTCTGCCCGGCTGGCTGGACCCGGTCGCGCAGGTCGCGGAGACCGTGGAACCGCTCCAGCTGAGCCGCTTCCTGCCGCCGGCGAACGGCGCGGGCCGCCAGTCCGCGGTGCTCATCCTCTTCGGTGAGGGCCCGCGCGGCCCCGAGCTGCTGCTCATGGAACGGGCGGGCACCCTCAGATCGCACGCCGGGCAGCCGTCCTTCCCCGGTGGCGCCCTCGACCCCGAGGACGGCGACCCGAGGACCGACGGGCCGCTGAACGCCGCCCTGCGCGAGGCCGAGGAGGAGACCGGCCTCGATCCGAGCGGCGTCCAGCTCTTCGGCGTACTGCCCAAGCTGTACATCCCGGTCAGCCGGTTCGTGGTCGCCCCCGTCCTCGGCTGGTGGCGCCGCCCGACGCCGGTCGGCGTCGTCGACCCGGGCGAGACGGCCCGGGTCTTCACCGTCCCCGTGGTGGATCTCACGGATCCCGCCAACCGCGCGACCACCGTCCACCCCAGCGGTCACCGAGGCCCGGCATTTCTGGTCGAATCGACCCTGGTCTGGGGTTTTACGGCCGGAGTGATCGACAAGATCCTGCACTTCGCGGGCTGGGAGCGTCCGTGGGACCGCGAGAAGCAGGTCCCGCTCGACTGGCGCGCGTGACAAGGTGACCTTCGTGAATGTGCTGGACATCCTGTTGCTGGTCGCCGCCGTGTGGTTCGCGATCGTGGGCTATCGCCAGGGCTTCGTCGTCGGCATCCTGTCGGTGATCGGCTTCCTGGGCGGTGGTCTCGTCGCCGTCTACCTGCTCCCGGTCATCTGGAGCTGGACGACCGACGACAGCAAGGTGAGTACGACCGCCGCCGTCGTCGCCGTGGTCGTCGTGATCGTCTGCGCCTCCGTCGGCCAGGCCCTCACCACCCACCTCGGCAACAAGCTCCGCCGGCACATCACCTGGTCCCCGGCCAGAGCCCTGGACGCGACCGGCGGTGCCCTGGTGAACGTCGTGGCGATGCTGCTCGTCGCCTGGCTGATCGGCTCCGCCCTCGCCGGCACGACGCTGCCGACGCTCGGCAAGGAGGTCCGCAGCTCCAAGGTGCTGCTCGGGGTCTCCCGCGCGCTGCCCGCCCAGGCCAACACCTGGTTCGCCGACTTCTCCTCGGTCCTCGCGCAGAACGGCTTCCCGCAGGTCTTCAGCCCGTTCGCCAACGAACCCATCACCGAGGTCCAGCCGCCCGACCCCCAGCTCGCCGCCGGCCCCGTCGCCACCCGCTCGCAGAACTCCATCGTCAAGGTCATGGGCACCGCCCAGAGTTGCGGCAAAGTCCTCGAAGGCACCGGTTTCGTCTTCGGCGACCGCCGCGTGATGACCAACGCGCACGTGGTCGGCGGAGTCGACGAACCCACCGTCCAGATAGGCGGCGAGGGCAAGAAGTACGACGCCACGGTCGTCCTGTACGACTGGGAGCGCGACATCGCCGTACTCGACGTACCGAATCTGAAGGCGCCCGCGCTGCGGTTCAGCACCCAGGACGCGACCAGCGGCGACAGCGCGATCGTCGCCGGGTTCCCGCAGAACGGCTCGTACAACGTCCAGCCCGCGCGCGTGCGAGGCCGCATCACGGCCACCGGCCCGGACATCTACCACCGCAAGACGGTGCGCCGCGACGTCTACTCGCTCTACGCGACGGTCCGTCAGGGCAACTCCGGCGGACCGCTGCTGACACCCGACGGCAAGGTGTACGGCGTGGTCTTCGCGAAGTCGCTCGACGACGCCGAGACCGGTTACGCGCTCACCGCGGACGAGATCCGGCAGGACATCGCCAAGGGGCGTACGGCCGACCAGCAGGTGGACAGCGACAGCTGCGCGCTCTGACCGGTGGGCGGGACCTCAGCCGGCCGCGTGTGCGGCGACGGCTGCCCGTTCTGACAGGTGGCGGGACTCAGCCGCGTGGATGGCGCAGCCGCACGGATACCCAGCGAGCCCGGCGCCGCAGAATATGCGGAATCCCCACACGCGGATCCGTGCCCGTCAATTGCGGGTAGCCCCCCTGACGAGAGCTCAGACCCGAGGCCGAGCGGCGATTGCGTGCTGCGTCACTGTAGTCGTGCGTCCAGCCCATACCCCGACGTCTGCCCCTGCCCCAAGGTCGATAACCTCGCCCCGGCCCCTCAATTGGCCTATGCGCCAGGCAATTGGCCGTTCGGAGGACAGGTGTTCGCCGTCCGCGTTCCGGACGCGTTCGCGCGGTCACGCCGGGCTGACCGAGGTGTCACCGATCGGGTTCCGGATCCTTCAGCCAGTTGATCAGTTCGGTGGAGAAAGCGACCGGATCCTCTTCGTGCGGGAAGTGGCCGAGCCCGTCGAACAGCCGCCAGCGGTACGGTGCTTCGACGTACTCTCCCGAGCCCGCCGCGCTGCGCGTCCGCATCACAGGATCGAGTGAGCCGTGCAGATGCAGGGTCGGCACCCGCACCGGCGGCTTCATGCGCCGGTTGAACTGGATGCCGTCCGGGCGCGCCATGGACCGCACCATCCACCGGTACGGCTCGATGGAGCAGTGCGCGGTCGACGGGATGCGCATGGCCCGGCGGTACGTCTCCAGGGTGTCCTCGTCCGGCTGCCGGGGGCCCGACCAGTCGCTCACCAGACGGCCAACCAGGGCGGCGTCCTCGGCGAGGAGTTGGCGTTCGGGGATCCAGGGGCGCTGGAACCCCCAGATGTACGAGCCGGCCGTCGTCTGCCTGATGTCGGAGAGCATCGCGGAACGCCAGCGCCGCGGATGCGGCATGGACGACACCGCGAGCCGGCGGACGAGCTTGGGTCGCATGGCGGCCGCCGTCCACGCGAGATAGCCGCCGAGGTCGTGCCCGACCAGAGCGGCGTCGGGCTCGCCGAGGGAACGTACGACCCCGGTGATGTCGAGAGCGAGGTTGGCGGGGTCGTAGCCGCGCGGGGTGCGGTCGCTGCCCCCGACGCCCCGCAGATCCATGGCGACGGCCCGGAAGCCGGCGTCGGCGAGCGCGACGAGCTGGTGCCGCCAGGTCCACCAGAACTGCGGGAAGCCGTGCAGCAGCAGGACGAGCGGCCCGTCGCCGAGCTCGGCGATGTGGAAACGCGCGCCATTGGCGGCCACGTCCCGGTGGATCACTTTGTGTCCGGGAAGGTCGATCCGTACGGCCGAGGTGGGTTGCGCCGGAGATGTGGCGGGGTCCGTCATGAGGATGAGCGTGCCACAGCCTTGACGGCGTCCTCGACCGGTTCGGGCCGGGGGTGCGGCTTGGCGTTCGGCAGAACACCCGCCGTCTCCTTCACGGAGGCGGCCACCTTCTGCGGGCCCTGGCTCTTCTTGACCTTCTTCGCGAAGATCACGCCGATCAGCGCGAGCACGGCCGCGACCAGCACGTTCGCCGCGAACGACAGCAGGAAGCAGATCGCGAGGTTCCAGTCGCTCCAGGTCCGGATGCCGTACGCGAGGGCGAAGCTGAGCATCGGCAGGGAGAAGATCAGGGTCATGCCGGCCGCCGAGAACGCCCCGCCGCTGACCGCACCGCGCTTGACGTCCTGCTTGAGCTGAGCCTTCGCCAGCGCGATCTCGTCGTGCACCAGCGCGGACATCTCGGTCGTCGCCGCGGCGACCAACTGGCCGATGCTGCGTTCGGCACCGACCGGGCTCCCGTCGGGTGCGCTCATCGCGATCTCCCTCTTCTGCATGTGTTTGTACGGTCCTGTCAGATCATGCCGGACCGTCGTCCCCCTCGCTTGCCCCACCCGCCACTTCGGCAAGCCTGCGGTGTTCCGCGGCTTTCCGCTCGTAGATCGCGGCCATGCGCAGGTGGTACGCCGGCTTGTCCTCTTCGTAGATGTCGGGGATGCCGTCGTGGTCCTCGTCGCGCTCCTCGGCCTCGCACAGCGAGCGGTACTTGGAGTTGCGCATCTTCAGCATCGCCGTGGCGAGTACGGCCGCGATGAACGAGCCGATCAGGACGGCGGCCTTGGTCTCGTCGGTGAGGCTCGTATCGCCTTCGAAGGCGAGCTCACCGATGAGCAGGGAGACCGTGAAGCCGATGCCGGCGAGGGTGGCGACGGCGGCGACGTCGGCCCATTCCAGTTCGTCGCTGAGCGAGGCCCGGGTGAACCGGGCCGTCAGCCAGGTACCGCCGAAGATGCCGACCGCCTTGCCGATGACGAGTCCGAGCACCACGCCGAGCGTCTCGGGCCGGGTGAACACATCGTGGATCGCGCCGCCGGAGACCACGACGCCGGCGCTGAACAGGGCGAACAGCGGTACGGCGAGTCCCGCCGACACCGGGCGCACGAGGTGCTCGATGTGCTCGCCGGGGGAGTGCTCCTCGCCTTCGTGCGGATGGCAGCGCAGCATCAGGCCCATGGCGACACCGGCGATGGTGGCGTGGATGCCGCTGTTGTACATCAGGGCCCAGACGACCAGTGCGAGCGGCACGTACACGTACCAGCCGTGCACGCCCTTGCGCAGCAGCAGCCAGAAGAGGCCGAGACCGACGAAGGCTCCGGCGAGCGCCGCGAAGTTGATGGTGTCGGTGAAGAAGAACGCGATGATCAGGATCGCGAACAGGTCGTCGACGACGGCGAGGGTGAGAAGGAAGGCGCGCAGGGCGGACGGCAGTGACGTCCCGATGACGGCGAGCACGGCGAGCGCGAAGGCGATGTCGGTGGCGGTGGGGACGGCCCATCCTTTGAGCGAGCCGTCGCCGGCGATGTTGGTCAGGACGTAGACGATCGCGGGCACGGCCATGCCGCAGACCGCGGCGACCACGGGCAGGACCGCGGCCTTCGGATCCCGCAGGTCCCCGGCCACGAGCTCGCGCTTCAGCTCGATGCCGGCGACGAAGAAGAAGACGGCGAGCAGTCCGTCGGCCGCCCAGTGCTCCACGGAGAGATCGAGCCCGAGGGCGGCCGGTCCGAAGTGGTAGTGCGAGACGGTCTCATAGCTGTGCGGCAGGGTGTTCGCCCAGATCAGTGCCGCGACCGCCGCGATCAGCAGGAGCACGCCGCCCACCGTCTCGGTGCGCAGCGCGTCCGCCACGAAGTTCCGCTCGGGCAGAGACAGTCGGCCGAAGAACTTGTGGTTGGTGTTGGGGGGCGCGGCCACGGGGAGGACCTCCGGTCGAGCAGGCAGGACGGAGTACTCGCCGACCAGACTTCCCGGCACACCATGAACGATCTTGTCGCGTCTTTGACGCTTTGCTTACTTTACCCATGGTGCGGCCGGCTCGGTGGGGGATCTTCACGGTACGGCCGAACCGGGCGCGGGGCCCGCTGGATGGGCCGATGGGGCACCGGGCTGATCGGCATCGGCGGTTGGCGGCCGGGGGCCACGAGGTTCGGCGGTGGTACGGGGAAATGCGTGAGGGGTGCGGGAGCACGGTGAGCGTGCTCCCGCACCCCTCAGGGCCGGGCCGGCGGGGTGTTCCCGCCTCAGTCCTCGCTGGGCGCGGCCGGCAGCTTCGCCTGGATCAGATCCATCACCGTGGAGTCGGTGAGCGTGGTGACGTCACCGAGCTCGCGGTTCTCGGCCACGTCGCGCAGCAGTCGGCGCATGATCTTCCCGGACCGGGTCTTCGGCAGTTCGGCCACCGGCAGGACCCGCTTCGGCTTGGCGATCGGGCCGAGGGTGGTGCCCACGTGGTTGCGCAGGTCCGCCACCAGTCCGGCGTCCTCGGCGGAAGCCGTCCCGCGCAGGATGACGAAGGCGACGATCGCCTGCCCGGTGGTCTCGTCCGTCGCACCCACGACCGCCGCCTCGGCGACCGACGGGTGGGAGACGAGGGCCGACTCGACCTCGGTCGTCGAGATGTTGTGCCCGGACACGAGCATCACGTCGTCGACGCGCCCCAGAAGCCAGATGTCACCGTCGTCGTCCTTCTTGGCCCCGTCCCCGGCGAAGTACTTGCCCTCGAAGCGCGACCAGTACGTGTCGAGGAACCGCTGGTCGTCACCCCAGATCGTGCGCAGCATGGACGGCCACGGCTCGGTGAGTACGAGGTAGCCGCCACCGCCGTCGGGGACCTCGTTCGCCTCGTCGTCGACCACCGTGGCCGAGATGCCGGGCAGCGCCCGCTGCGCCGAGCCCGGCTTCGTCTCGGTGACCCCGGGCAGCGGCGAGATCATCATCGCGCCGGTCTCGGTCTGCCACCAGGTGTCGACGATCGGCGTACGATCCCCGCCGATGTGCTTGCGGTACCAGATCCACGCCTCGGGGTTGATCGGCTCGCCGACCGACCCGAGCACCCGCAGCGAGGACAGGTCGAACTTCGCGGGGATGTCGTCGCCCCACTTCATGAACGTACGGATGGCCGTGGGTGCCGTGTAGAGGATCGTCACCCCGTACTTCTGCACGATCTCCCAGAACCGGCCCTGGTGCGGAGTGTCCGGCGTCCCCTCGTACATGACCTGTGTCGCGCCGTTCGAGAGCGGTCCGTACGTGATGTACGAGTGCCCGGTGACCCAGCCGACGTCGGCCGTGCACCAGTACACGTCGGTCTCCGGCTTGAGGTCGAAGACGGCGTGGTGCGTGTACGAGGCCTGCGTGAGGTAGCCGCCCGAGGTGTGCAGGATGCCCTTCGGCTTCCCGGTGGTCCCGGACGTGTAGAGGATGAACAGCGGCTGCTCGGCGTCGAACGCCTCCGGCGTGTGCTCGGCCGACTGCCGTCCGACGATGTCGTGCCACCACACATCGCGGCCCTCGGTCCAGGCGACGTCCTCGCCGGTACGGCGCACCACCAGCACCTTGTCGACCCCGTCGACCCGGCTCACCGCGTCGTCGACGGCCGGCTTGAGCGCGGACGGCTTCCCCCGCCGGTAACCGCCGTCGGAGGTGATGACCAGCTTGGCGTCGGCGTCCTGGATGCGGGTGGCGATCGCGTCCGCGGAGAATCCGCCGAACACCACCGAGTGCGCGGCGCCGATACGGGCGCAGGCCAGCATCGCGACGACGGCCTCGGGGATCATCGGCAGGTAGACGGCGACCCGGTCGCCCTTTTCGATACCCAGCTCGGTGAGGGCGTTCGCGGCCCTCGACACCTCGTCCTTGAGCTCGGCGTAGGTGATGGCCCGGCTGTCGCCCGGCTCGCCCTCGAAGTGGATGGCGACGCGATCGCCGTTCCCGGCCTCGACATGCCGGTCCACGCAGTTGTACGCGACGTTCAGCTTTCCGTCGGCGAACCACTTCGCGAACGGCGGATTGGACCAGTCCAGTGTCTCGGTCGGCTCGGTGGCCCAGGTCAGCCGGCGGGCCTGCTCGGCCCAGAAGCCGAGCCTGTCAGCCTTGGCCTGCTCATACGCCTCCGCGGTGACATTGGCGTTCGCCGCCAGGTCGGCGGGCGGCGCGAACCTGCGCTCTTCCTTCAGCAGGTTGGCCAGGCTTTCGTTGCTCACGACATCTCCCTTTCCCAGGGTGTCCGTTGTGTCCCAGGCCACAGCTCATCAGACCGGGGGGCCTGGTGACAAGGGCCGACCTGGAATTGGTTTAGACCTATCCTGGTCACCGACCCGGGCTCTCGCTCCACACGGCACACCCGCGCCCCGAGGTACGGCCCGTCGGCCTTCAGGCGACCACCCGGGTCCGCACGAGTCTGCCCCCTTGTGACACGCACGTACCGGCCACCGGGTTCATTCGGGGGTATCCGGCCCACCTGGCGCCCCGGTCACCTCCACGCCCGTTCGTCGGCCGGGGGGTGTCGACTTCCTTGGCCAGGCGTGTCGGAGCCCCGCCCCGCGACCGCGAGCGGGGCCGGAGCTCGGGCAGCGGACGCTGCGCGTGGTGCGCGGCCCCGCCGACCGGGACCGCGCACCACCGTGCGATCACGCCGGATGCCGCAGCTCCTCCGCCGCGCCCGCAGGATCGAACGCGCCTACGTGATCGAACAGTTCGTCGCCATCGGCCTCGGCCAGCAGATAAGCCTGGGCCTCCCCGACGTGGAAGTACATCCCCTGCAGTTCGAGCACGCCCTCCCGGAGGGCGCGTGCCACGGACTCATGTGCCCGCAGGTGCTCCAGCTGCTGCACCACGTTGGTCAGGCAGAGCTGCTCCACCGAGTCGGCGGGTGCCCGTCCGGCGATCCGCGCCCACGGTCTGCCGTCGGCGGCCATCCGGTCCAGGCTCGGCCGCCCGTGCCGCAGCCACCGCTTGAGCGGCGTGAGCGTCCCACCCGGCTCCGACGCCAGCAAGGCCTGCATGGCGCCGCACCCGGAGTGCCCGCACACCGTGATGGACCGCACCTTCAGCACGTCCACCGCGTACTCGATGGCCGCGGCCACCGAGTCGTCCCCGCTCTCCTTTCCCGGCAACGGCACGAGGTTGCCGACGTTGCGTACGACGAAGAGGTCTCCCGGACCACTGGACGTGATCATCGAGGTGACAAGCCGGGAGTCGGCACAGGTCAGGAACAGCTGGGACGGCTGTTGCCCTTCCCTGGCCAGGCGGGCCAGCTCATCGCGCACCAGGGGTGCGGTGTTGCGCTGGAACGCGCTGATTCCGCGCGCCAGTTGATGTCCGCTCGGTCTGGCCTCGCCCGGCTCCTCCTCCTGTCCGTCCGAAAGCGCCTCCGAGGGCAGGGGCCCCGGCTCGGCGGCGGCATGGCACTGGTGGTTCCGCCAGGGTGTCCAGGGCCGGCAGCGGCAGTGTCCGGAGTTCGCGGGTTCGGCGATCCGCGTTCCGGTCCGCCCGCCGAGATCGACGGTGCCGCCCTGGGCGACGTGGGTGCTCTGCCAGTCCTGCAGTGACTCGTATGCCGCGTGGTCCATGAACGAGCCGTCCAACCGCACGACGGCGTCCGCCCCTTGGGGCACGAGGTGCAGGGTGCGGCTGAGCCGGGGCACCGCCAGGAACGTCAACTGGCCTCGTACGTGTACGTGATGGACTCCTTCCCTCTCTTCGTGTGTGATGCGGGTGCGGCCGAGACGCTGCAGGGCGACACCGACGGCGACGGAGATCCCCAGCGCCACGCCCTCGAGAACGCCGAGGAACACGACGCCGAGCGTGGTGACGGCGTAGACCAGCACTTCGCGGTGACGGGTGACCGTGCGGATGTGGTGCAAGGACACCATCTGGATGCCGACGGCCATCACCAGGGCGGCGAGCGACGCGAGGGGGATCAGCTCGAGGATCGGGACCATCAGCAGCGCGGCAATCACTACGAAAACGCCGTGCAGGATCGTGGAGTTCCGGCTGACGGCGCCCGCTTGCACATTCGCGGAACTTCGCACCGCGACCCCGGCGACGGGCAGTCCGCCGAGCGCGCCGGAGACGACATTGGCAGCGCCCTGCCCGAGCAGCTCCCGGTCGAGGCGGGAACGCCCCACACGACCCTGGAGTTCCGGGCGGCCGCCCACCAGCTTGTCGACGGCGACGGCCCCGAGCAGCGACTGCACGCTGCACACCAGCGTCACGGTGAGGACGGCGGCGACGACGCCGAGCACCGGGCCCTCGGGCAGCCCGGCCAGCGCGTGGCTGCTCCAGGACGGCAGTTCGACCCTCGGCAGCGTCAGTCCCGCGAGGGAGGCGGTCAGGGTGGCTCCGGAGACGGCGACCAGCGCGGCGGGGACCTTGCGCAGCACCCGCCCGGTCCGTCCGGGAAGGCGCGGCCAGGCGAACAGCAGCACCAGCGTCAGCACGCTCATCGACACCGCCGCGGAGTGCAGGCGGGCCACCTGGTCCGGCAGTCCGACGAGGTTGTCGAGGACGGAGCTCTGCGGGATGCCTCCCAGCACGATGTGGAGCTGGGCCACGGCGATGGTCACCCCGATGCCGGCGAGCATGCCGTGCACGATGGCGGGGCTGACGGCCAGGGCCGTACGGGCCACGCGCAGGCAGCCGAGACCCAGCTGGGTGATTCCCGCCAGCACGGTGATGGCGCAGGTCGTGCGCCAGCCGTAGCGCTGGATGAGCTCGGCCGTGACGAGGGTGAGCCCGGCGGCGGGCCCGCTCACCTGGAGCGGTGAGCCGCCGAGCCGTCCCGCGACAAGTCCGCCGGCGGCGGCGGCGACAAGGCCGGCCTGGAGCGGCGCGCCGGTGGCGAGGGCGATGCCGAGGGACAGGGGAAGGGCGATCAGGAAGACCGCGATCGAGGCGGACAGATCGGCGCCCGCGACACGGAAGCGTCGGGGCGGGGTCGGCGGGGGGCTGTGGGACTGGTGAACCTGCGCGGGCCGAGTCGGGTCGGCGGCGCGGGTGGGGACGCAGGCAGACATGGTTCCCGTCTCCTCCGGGGCAGCGCGGTCGCGGAACAGGTGATCCCCCGTCCTGAGGCGGCGGGGGGCGGGTCGCGGCCGTGGGTCACGGCGTGCAGCGGCGGGATTCTTCAACGCTCGGTAAACGGATCGTAATGCAGAGTAAAGGGTCGATGCTGAAAATGGGGGCAAATGGGGTATTAATTCACCCTCTGGAGTGAAGTGAGCTTTTGATCGGCTTGTCGTACTTATTTCTTTTCGGTCCCGTGAAACCTTGGCGGCGCTGCCGGTGCACAGCCGAGCCGGCGCCCCGACCGGCGCCGCCCGACCGAGGAGAAGAGGGCGGGACATGGCCGTCACCCAGAGGATCGCCGCGGGTGTGGCAGTCGCCGCGGCCTGCGCCACGGCGCTCGCCGGTTGCGCGGGCGCCGGCACGCCTTCCCGCGAACGCGCGCACGGCGCGAAGAGGACGGCGGGGGCCCCGGCGCCCAAGGCGGCGGTCCGCCTGATCGGCGACGGTTCCACCTCGTACACCGGGGCGCAGCCGCATCTGCCGCGGCCCGAGCGGCTGAAGCCGGGCCACGAGCCACCGCAGTTCGTCGTCTTCTCCTGGGACGGTGCCGGCGAGGACAGCCAGAAGCTCTTCTCCCACTTCCGGAAGCTCTCCAAGGCCAACCGGGCGACGATGACGTACTTCCTGAGCGGCGTGTACCTGCTGCCGGAGGACAAGCGCGACCTGTACCGGCCGCCACAGC
Organism: Streptomyces sp. NBC_00386; assembly: GCF_036063235.1. Classification (NCBI taxonomy): domain Bacteria; kingdom Bacillati; phylum Actinomycetota; class Actinomycetes; order Kitasatosporales; family Streptomycetaceae; genus Streptomyces; species Streptomyces sp. NBC_00386. The sequence goes on along the minus strand of NZ_CP107950.1, from coordinate 4,502,293 downwards.
ACTCGCCCGGCAGCTCGGAGATCGGCTTCAACGACCTGCAGGGCATCTCGGACACCGTGAAGCAGCTGCGCGGCGCGTGGCTGGAGGGCAACGAGATCGGCACGCACTTCAACGGCCACTTCTGCGGCACGGAGGCCGGGGTCGGCCAGTGGTCGGTCGCGGACTGGAAGAGCGAGATCGCCCAGGCGAAGTCGTTCGTGAAGTCCTGGAGGACCAACGCGGGCCTGAAGGGCGCGGCTTCGCTGCCCTTCGACTACGACAAGGAACTCGTCGGCGCCCGTACCCCCTGCCTGGAGGGCCGGGAGAACTTCATGAAGGCGGCCCGCGAGCTGGGCTTCCGCTACGACACCAGCGGCGTCGGCGACCAGGTCTGGCCGAGGAGGAAGGAAGGGCTGTGGGACCTGTCGATGCAGCTCGTGCCCTTCCCCGGGCACTCCTACGAGCAGCTCACCATGGACTACAACTTCATGGTCAACCAGTCGGGCACGCAGACTCAGGGCGACCCGGGCAAGCAGGAGCTCTGGGGCCGTCAGATGCGTGACGGGCTGCTGAAGGGCTTCGACCGAGCCTACGACGGCAACCGCGCGCCACTGATCATCGGCAACCACTTCGAGTCCTGGAACGGCGGCACCTACATGCGTGCCGTCGACGAGGTCGTCGAGCGGGTCTGCACCAGGGCCGAGGTGCGCTGTGTCTCCTTCCGTCAGTTGGCCGACTGGCTCGACGCCCAGGACCCGGCCACCCTGGCCAAGCTCCGCGGCCTCCAGGTCGGAGAGGCCCCGAAGCAGGGCTGGGCGTCGTTCCTCTCCGGACGCCCGGCCCCGGCCCCGAAGGGTGTCCCCGGGGCGCCCGCGCTCAGGCCCGGGATGCCCGCGCCCAAGCTTTAGCGGTGCCCCGGGCCGGCCCGTCGCCGAGGCCGAAGCGGCACTTCGGGCGGTCTGTCCCTCAGCCCGAAGCGGCGCTGTCGGCCGACCGGCCGCTCACGCGGTGGCCATGGGGCTCTCGCCGAGCACGAAACCGGGGTCGACCTGTCCGGTGAGGTCCGCCCCGGTCTTGGCGTTGCCCCAGCCGGCGGCGTTCTTCAGGTGGAACTGCACCATTTGGCGCGTGTACCGCTCCCAGTCGCGCAGCTCGTACGTGGCGTCGGCGGCGGTCCGCAAGGCGTGCAGCGAGCGCCGGTTGTTCTCTTCCAGAGCCTCGAACCGGGGCGGGCGGCCCTTCTCCATGGCGCGCACCCAGTCCGAGTGCCCGACCGTGACCAGGAGGTCGTCACCGACCTCCGCCCGCAGGAAGTCGATGTCGTCCTGGTTCTGCACCTTGTTGCCGACGACTCTCAGGGCGATGCCGAAGTCGCGGGCGTACTCCTTGTACTGGCGGTAGACGGAGACTCCCTTCCGGGTCGGCTCGGCGACGAGAAACGTGATGTCGAAGCGGGTGAACAAGCCGGACGCGAAGGAATCGGAGCCCGCCGTCATGTCGACGACGACGTACTCGCTCCGGCCGTCGACGAGATGGTTCAGGCAGAGCTCCACGGCACCGGTCTTGGAGTGGTAGCAAGCCACCCCCACATCGGCCTCGGTGAACGGGCCGGTGACCATCAAACGGATGACGCCACCGTCGAGTTCCACCGGCCGGGCGCAGGCGTCGTACACCGGATTGGTCTCACCGACCCGCAGCAGCCGGGAGCCTTCCCCGGGTGGGGTCGTCTTGATCATCGTCTCGGCGGACGCGATACGCGGGTTGGAGCCGCGCAGGTAGTCCTTGATGAGCGGAAGACGCTCACCCATGGCGGGGAGCGCCGCGGCCTCCGTCTCTTCGAGCCCGAGCGCGGCCCCCAGATGCTGGTTGATGTCGGCGTCCACGGCGACGACAGGTGCCCCCGAGGCGGCGAGGTGGCGGATGAAGAGCGACGACAGGGTGGTCTTGCCGCTGCCGCCCTTCCCGACGAAAGCAATTTTCATGTTCACCAAGAGTAGTGCGATCGTCGCTACAGGTGCTCGCGCCGCGTGAAGAAGACCACTCCTTCGTGGGGCGCGGGCCCGGGGTGCGTAATGTCGTACTCATGAGTACGACAGGTGCGGCCGCCGATCCGCTCGCGGCCCTCGGTTCACTTCCCGGGGTGGCCGATTCCGTGGAGTCCGTGCGCAAGGCTGTGGACCGGGTCTACGGACACCGGATCATGCGGCGCCGCGGCAACGAGATCACGTCCGAGGCGGCGTTGCGCGGGGCCCGTGGTTCCGCGGCGCTGTCCGGTGCCGACTGGGCCCTCGAAGAGGTGCGCCGGCGTACCGACTTCAGTGCGGGGGAGGGGGACCGTACGGTCGGAGCCGCCCTGCGGCTGACCGCCGAGGCGGGCCAGCTCCTGTCCATCTGGCGGCAGTCGCCCCTGCGCGTGCTGGCCCGGCTCCACCTGGTGGCGGCGGCCGACCGGGGCGACGCGGTGGGCCGGCCGAGGCGGAGCGGGGAGAAGGCCGATGAGCCCCTGGTGGAGCTGCCGCTGCCGGACGCGGACGAGGTCGCGGGCCGTCTCGAAGGGCTGTCCCAGCTGATCATCGCCGGCGGTTCCGCCCCGGCCCTGGTCACGGCGGCCGTCGTTCACGGCGAACTGATCGCCCTGCGCCCCTTCGGCTCCCACAACGGACTGGTCGCGCGCGCTGCCGAGCGCATCGTCCTGATCGGCAGCGGTCTCGACCCGAAGTCCATCTGCCCGGCGGAGGTCGGTCACGCGGAACTCGGCCGGGCGGCCTATCTCGCGGCCCTGGACGGTTACGTCTCCGGCACTCCGGACGGCATGGCCGCCTGGATCGCGCACTGCGGCCGGGCCGTCGAGCTGGGCGCCAGGGAGTCCGCCGCGGTCTGCGAGGCGTTGCAGCGCGGCGCCGCGTAGCGGGGTCCGATCGCCTGGAAAAGGGTTGCGGCGGTACGAGTTCTCGTACCGCCGCTGGCATGTTCACCGGGTTACCAAGCGTCCTCGAGATATTGCCCATCAGGTCGGGAACTTTGCCCGTCACCTGGTGCGGCTGGCCCGTAATCGACGGGTCGACGTCGCGTGGGTGCTCGATGTTCATGCTCGGTCCGTGGGGCCTGGTTGCGTTTGAAGGTGATCCTCGCGGATGTCCTTGGTCTCGCGGGCCGTTAAACCCTTTGTACTCCAGGTCCGGAGGAAGCGGAACCCCTGACCACACTTCTTTACTTTTAGGTTCAAAAGGGTGAGAAATGGACTTCAATGGAATCGTCGCGCGCGCGTGACGATTCACACCGCCGTCGCGCGGCGCCGGCTGGCGTACCAGACGAGCCCCGCGGTGGCCGCCGCGGCTCCTATGGCGGCCGCTGCCACGAGAGCGGGGCGAGGAGGTACGGACAGGGCGGGCAGTCGTTGCTTCAGTCGGACCGGGCGGTGGAAATCCAGAATCGGCCATGAGCGGGCAAGCGCCTCGCGGCGCAGTGCGCGGTCCGGATTCACCGCGTGCGGGTGTCCGACGGACTCCAGCATCGGCAGATCGGTCGCCGAGTCGCTGTAGGCGTAACAGCGAGGCAGGTCGTACCCCTCGGAGGCGGCCAGCTCCTTGATCGCCTCGGCTTTGGTCGGCCCGTAGGCGTAGTACTCCACCTCGCCGGTGAAGCAGCCGTCCTCTCCGACGACCATGCGGGTCGCCACGACCCGGTCGGCACCGAGCAGTTCACCGATCGGCTCCACGACCTCGGCGCCGGACGTGGACACGATCACGACGTCGCGACCGGCCTTGTGGTGCTGCTCGATGAGTGACGCGGCCTCGTCGTAGATGATCGGGTCGATGAGGTCGTGCAGGGTCTCGGCGACGATTTCCTTGACCTGCTGGACGTTCCAGCCGCGGCACATCGAGGACAGGTACCTGCGCATCCGCTCCATCTGGTCGTGGTCGGCGCCGCCCGCCAAGAACACGAACTGGATGTATGCGGTGCGCAAGGCCGCCCTGCGGTTGATCAGTCCGCCTTGGTAGAACGACTTGCTGAAGGTGAGCGTGCTCGACTTCGCAATGACCGTCTTGTCCAGGTCGAAGAAGGCCGCTGTGCGAGGCAAGGAGTGGTTTTCCACGAGGTTGAGCATAGGGCCCACCATTCGGCGTAAGGTGAGGCGCGTGGGTTTGCCTGAGAAGGCTCTCGGGTACACCATGGAAGTCACGGATCGTTCGCGACCGTGCTAACCCGGTCCGACTCCTCCCCCCCCGAGTCGGCCGTGGGGACGACCCCCGCTCTCCCCCCCGGCGGGGGTCGTCGCATGTCCGGATGGGTTTTCTCCTCTTCTGCGCGGCCCCGGAGCCTTCTCGGCGCCCTCGGTTCCGCGCTCTTCGCATGCCCACGATCCGTCACTGTGTGTAGTTGTCAGGATGCTCTGCGGAAGTCGTTGAGCGTTCACCGGTAGGCGTGAAGGCGATATTCACAGCCGCTGAGTTGTCCACAGTTTTCGACCAAGATCCACATGATTTCCGGGATCGCTGCACCGTGATTCTCACGCGCTCCGTTCGCGGCCGGTTCATGGCCGGGTTCCGTTTGTCGGACGCGTTCGGCCGGTTCGTATCGGCCGTGCATATGGAGGCCGCTTGCCGGCTCTTCACACGAGCGGGATTCACGGGGTCCTGGAGGGCCCCGCGCAAGAAGCAGCGAAGGGGGCTGGAGATCGTGGCAGGAGCCATCATCCATGACCGGCCGCCCACCGCCGAAGGGCGGCAGGGCGGACCATTGATCGTCACCGAGGATGTCGACCTCCTCGACGACCTGTTGCGCCTGTGCGCCGCCGCGGGCGCGCGGCCCGAGGTCCATCACGGGATTCCGGAACGCAGGGGCAGCTGGGAGGCGGCACCTCTCGTCCTGGTCGGCGACGACGCGGCACCGCGCGTGCGGGGCGCCGCGCGGAGAAGGGGAGTCGTCCTGGTCGGCCGGGACCAGGACGACTCCGGAGTCTGGCGGCGGGCCGTCGAGATCGGCGCCGATCACGTCCTGGTGCTGCCGGACGGCGAGCAATGGCTCGTCGACCGCATCGCGGATGTGGCCGAAGGAGTCGGCCGGCCCGCTCTCACCGTCGGCGTGCTCGGCGGCCGCGGCGGGGCCGGTGCCTCCACGCTGGCCTGCGCGCTCGCCGTCACCTCGGCGCGTGAGGGGAAGCGCACCCTGCTCGTGGACGCGGACCCTCTCGGAGGCGGACTCGACGTACTCCTCGGCGGAGAGACGGCCGAGGGGCTGCGCTGGCCGGCCTTCGCGGCCTCCCGCGGCAGGGTCGGCGGAGGCGCCCTGGAGGAGTCCCTGCCCCGACTGCACGCCCTGCGGGTTCTGAGCTGGGACCGGAGCGACGCGGTCACCGTTCCCCCGCAGGCGGTCCGCGCGGTGCTGGCCGCCGCCAGGCGGCGCGGTGGTGCGGTGGTCGTCGACCTGCCCCGCCGCATCGACGAAGGGGTCGCCGAGATCCTCGCCCAGCTCGACATGGGGCTGCTGGTCGTCCCCGCCGACCTGCGCTCCATCGCGGCGGCCGGGCGGGTGGCGTCCGCGGTCGGCATGGTTCTGCGCGATCTGAGGATCGTGGTCCGCGGACCCTGCGCGCCGGGCCTCGACGACCGCGAGGTCGCCCGTCTGCTCGACCTGCCGCTGGTGGGTGAACTGCCGGCGGAGTCCTTCCCGATGGACGGCGGGCCGCCACCGGGGAGCGCGGCGAAGGGTCCTCTGGCCCGGTTCTGCACGGCCTTCTGGGAGCGGGTTCCGGTCGAAGGAGGGGACGTATGAACTGGGACGCGACCCGAGTCACGAACCACGGTGCGGGAACCGACAGCCGACCGGGAGCCCGGCCTCAGGGCGCATACGCGGGCCACGCGCCCGTGCGGACGGACACATGGGAGGGACATGCGGCTTCTCCGGCCGGCCCGACGGACACGCGGGACGGGCCCGGGCCGCATCCGCCCGGACGAGCCGACGCGCGGGACGGACCCCGGCCCTATCTCTCGCGGCGGAAGGAAACGCGAGGCGGCCCCGCAGGCTTCGTGCCCGCAGGAACGGAGACGTGGGACGGGCCCGGGGCCGGCCCGGACGGAGGCGCGGGACTGCTGGACGGCGTGCGCCAATGGCTGGCCGAGAACGGATCCGAACCCACCCCCGCGCGCGTGGCACAGGCGCTGCGCGAGCAGGGGCGGGTGCTCGGGGACGCCGAAGTCCTGGGCGCGGCCGAGCGGTTGCGCTCCGAGCTGGTCGGCAGCGGTCCGCTGGAACCGCTGCTCGCCGATCCGTCGGTGACCGACGTGCTCGTGTCGGCGCCCGACCGGGTCTGGGTGGACCGCGGCGGCGGCCTGGAGCTGACCCCCGTGTCCTTTCCGGACACGGCAGCCGTACGACGTCTCGCGCAGCGCCTCGCGGCGGTGGCCGGCCGACGGCTCGACGACGCCCGCCCCTGGGTGGACGCCAGGCTGCCGGACGGAACCCGTCTGCACGCGGTGCTGCCACCGGTCGCGGTCGGCTCCACCTGCCTCTCCCTGCGTGTCGTACGGCCACGCGCCTTCACCCTCGACGAACTGGTGGCGGCGGGAACGGTGCCGCCCGGCGGGGACCGGGTGCTCAGAGCGCTGCTGGACGCCCGGCTGTCCTTCCTCATCAGCGGAGGCACGGGCTCGGGCAAGACGACCTTGCTGAGTGCGCTGCTGGGACTCGTGGGTCCAGGAGAGCGGATCGTGCTCGCCGAGGACTCGGCCGAGCTGCGGCCCGACCATCCGCATGTGGTGCGCCTGGAAGGGCGGCCCGCGAACCAGGAGGGCGTCGGCCTCGTCTCGCTCCAGGATCTCGTCCGGCAGGCCCTGCGGATGAGACCGGACCGACTGGTGGTCGGCGAGGTGCGCGGTCCCGAGGTCGTCTCGCTGCTGGCCGCGCTGAACACAGGACATGAGGGCGGTGTTGAACGGCGCTGAATAGTTCAGTCGCGCGCGAAAGAGTTCAGTGAGTCGTTCAGTAGCGCATTGAACTGTTCAGTGCCGCGGCGTACATGCGGGGAAGCCCCGAGGGGACCTGTAGGGAGCGTCGACCCGCGTCGGTTGGACCGTCGGCCCTGGGTCGAAATGAACAACCCGCTCACGGTGGAGGTCCGAGCCGATCTCGCGGTAGCCATCGCCGGACGTGAAGGCCGCCATGGGGCGTCGTGGTCGTTGTGCCGCAAGCATGATTCGGGTTCAGGGGTTCGATGCCCACATGGATCACGTTCTGGCAGGTCTGTCTGGGGTAAATCCCGGTGCCGCAACGAAGTTCCAGAACCCATTCAGCAACGTCAGGGGGGGCAGCGGCACGCAACTCGGCTCCACTCCGGTTCAGTTCGCTTCGACCCACTCCCCAGGTTCACTGGGATGTTCCGCCAAGAGCATGTCCATCGAAACCGGCTGACTTGGCGACGTGGTCCTGGGTGCAATGGGCTCCGGGACGGTAGCTGCATGAGGGATGGCTGTGGCGCAGCCACCGCAGGTATCGGCAAGATGCCAAGTCCGTCCACGGTCCGCGCGGATGAGCAGGAGTCGCAGCGGTCCGGAACAGGGCCCCACGCGTCGGTGCCACGCACAGAGCCCCTCGCGGCATTGGCAGGTACGCAAGTGTGGAGGCAGTTGAGCCTGCAGCAAATGGCGCGCAAGGTGCCGACGAATCGCCTGGAGGCCGACACCCTCCGCGGCTGAGGCCCTGAGTGAGCAGGCGCTGCATGTAAGCACTGGCCGCCCGGCTGGACTGCTGATTGTCAAAGTCCAGGCACGCGAAGGCGGGGCGGTGTTCATCGGTCCTCCAAGCCGTATTCGATGAAGCCGAGTCCCCCGTCGACGGCGGCTCGGAGCGCGGACACCGTAGTGCAGACCTGTGCCCTGGCGAGGATGCCTCCGTACCCCCGCAAATAGGGCAGAGGTCTACACTGTCAGGGCAGTGGTCTGCACCGTCGGATGGTCGGGTGAAGATCTCCCCGCCGCCGGATCCCGACCCGACGGCACTGCGGCAGTCCCTCGCCCGCCGGCGTGCGGAGCAGGGCTGGAGCTATGACCAACTTGCCGCACACAGCGGCTTGTCCCGCCGCACTCTCATCGAGATCGAACAGGGTCGTACCGTCGGCTCGCTGGCCACCTGGCACGCCCTTGCACACGCCTTTTCTGTTCCGCTGGGTGAGCTCCTCGACCCGCTGTGTGCCCCTCACGATCCGCCTGGCTCGGCAGGCTGACCCACGGCATTCGACGGCACCCGAAAGGGATCACGCTCCCGTACGCCAGTTCCCGATTCGAGCGTGTGTCGCGCCTCCGTCACCGCATCGAGGGGATAGTGCGGCGCGTGCGAGGGTGGCGGGCGTGTCTGCTGGCACTTTTACTCCGGCACCTGCCCCACGGCAGGTCTCTACGGTTCGCCCGCTCCGCCGAGCGGGCCGCTACCTCTCCCGGAGAGCCCACCCATGTCCTACGCCCCCACTGATGAACAGTCCGCCGCCGCTGAGGCATTCACCAGTGGTGAACCGCTTGCTATCCAGGCCGGAGCAGGCACCGGCAAGACCTCCACGCTGGCCTTCCTGGCCGAGCAGACGCCGGGCCGCCGCGGTCGCTATCTCGCCTTCAACCGTGCTATCGCCCTGGACGCGGCCAGTCGGTTCCCCGCGACCGTGGCCTGCAAGACGGCCCACTCTCTGGCCTACGCGGCCATCGGCTACCGCTTCCGGGACCGTCTCAACAGCCCGCGCAGGCCCGGTTGGCAGGTCGGGCAGGATCTGGGGCTCCACACCCCCGCCCGCATCCACGGCCGTGATCTTCCAACATCGACCCTGTCCAATACGACCCTGCGGACGGTGACGCGCTATTGCCAGTCTGCCGACAGGGAACTGGCCCACCACCATGTTCCGCGCCTACGAGGTCTTGAGAGTGAAGACGCCCACGAAGAACTGGCCAACCTCGTCATTCCGTACGCGATGAAAGCCTGGGCGGACCTGCAGTCTCCCCAGATGGGCATGGTGCGTTTCGAGCACGACCACTACCTGAAGATGTGGGCCCTCACGGACCCTGTCCTGCACGGTGACTACCTCTTGCTGGACGAGGCCCAGGACACCAACGGCGTGGTGGAGCAGATCGTCCTGGCTCAGAGGGGCCACAGCCAGATCGTGATGGTCGGCGACTCGGCCCAGGCGATCTACGGCTGGCGCGGTGCCCGCGACGTGATGGCCGACTTCGACGCCCGTCACCTCACCCTCACCCGATCCTTCCGCTTCGGTCCTCTCCTCGCCGACGAAGCCAACCGCTGGCTCACGATCAGCAAGGCTCCGATCCAGCTCACCGGGTCCGCTGACATCTCCACCTCGGTTGGCCCGCACACCGGCCACCCGGATGCCGTCTTGTGTCGCACGAACATCGGGGCGGTCAGCGAGATTCTCAGCCTCCTGAAAGACGGAATCCGCCCAGCGCTGGTGGGAGGCGGCGAGTCACTGCGAGGGCTCGCCCAGGCCGCCCATGACCTCATCCAGGGACGGCGCACCCACCACCCAGAACTCGTACTGTTCACCACCTGGGCGGCCCTGCGTGAATACGCCGAGCATGATCCCGCCGGCAGAGACCTGCAGCCATTCGCCAACCTCGTCGATGAGCACGGCCCCGATGCCATCCTCCAAGCCGTCGGTCGACTCCTCCCCGAGGAACAAGCCCAGGTCGCCGTTTCCACCGCACACAGAGCGAAAGGCCGGGAGTGGGCTCGGGTACGCATCGCCCCCGACTTCACCCCGCCGCCTGACACTGACGAAACCGATGCCACTGGCCGCCCCGTTCCGGGAGCGATCGACGAAGCAGAAGCCCGCTTGGCCTACGTTGCCGTCACCCGCGCCCGACGTCATCTCGACCCCGCTGGCTTGGCCTGGATCAACCAGCATCCCGACAACCCGGAGCCCGCGAGCGTTGAGCCAAAGCAGAGCAGGGCACAACCTCATGCGACGGGGCGAATTCTAGGCAGTTAATGGGAGTTCCCACTGGCAGCAATCTCTCCTGTCGCCATACGGCTTTGCACCCAGTGGTGGCTCGTTTGAGCGCTTTCGCGAGTACGCCGACACCGTCTGAACGTTAACGCCCGCACCGAACGCTTGCTTCTTGGACCGTCATCCAGACTTCGACCTCCACTGAGGGCCTCCCCGGAAACGCGAAAGGCCCGGGCCTTACGGAAAATTCTCGAGCCGTAGGTCAGCGGCTCCCCTCAGTCACCTCGGGGAACGCTCCTCCTCGATTCCGGGAATGCCCGAGGTGGCATCGCAAGTCGACGCCACCGATCAAGGCGGCGACAGCGGGGCGCGGGGGCCAAACACTGCGGTGATCGGCGGAACTCGAAGCCCGCCACGCCACGGTGGCCGACCAATGTACTGCCCTTTCGCGTGGGCTCTGAGGCCTCGCAGTGTTTTGCTGATGGCGGGCGGGGTTGCCGCTAGCGTCGTGCAGAAGAACGTTGCCGGGGGTGGCGAGGTGCGTGTGCGATTGTGGTCGGCGGGAGTGGTAGCGCTTGCCGTTTTGGGCATCGTCTTGTCGTTACTGCTGGCTCTGGCAGGTAACCCCGCCACGGCTGCTGACCACTGGCCCTGGCCCCTGGATGAGCTGCGTCAGCATTCGTGGCGATCCGTCGCCGTCTTCGGGACGCTTGCAACCGTGGCAGGCGGCACTGCGGCGTGGCTGCAGCTGCGACCGCCGGCGGTCGTGAACGACCCCCTGCCTCCATCGCCGGTGACGATGCCCGACTGGTTCGTGGACCGCTCCCAGACCCGCGCCACGGTGTCGGCGGTATGCCGTAGAGGTCGGGCCGTGGCTATCACCACCGCACTGTTGGGAGCGGGAGGGTTCGGCAAGACCACGCTGGCGGAAGCGGTGTGCGCCAACAGGCGGGTACGGCAGTACTACCGCTCCCGGATCTACCTCGTCACCATTGGCCGGGACGTTCGCGGACGAGCAGCGGTCGCGGCCAAAGTCTCCGAGGTCACCCGGTTCATCACTGGCGACACCGAGGAATTCGACGACCCCGCCCTGGCTGGCGCCCACCTCGGGCGGCTCTTGGATCAGCGGCCCCGCACCCTTCTCGTCCTCGACGACGTATGGGAAACGGAGCAGCTCGAACCCTTCCTGCACGGGGGGCGCTCCTGCGTACGGCTGGTTACCACGCGTAAACCAGACCTGCTACCGCCCGGTGCCCGCCGCATCCAGGTCGACCAGATGTCACACGCCCAGGCCAGGAATGTGCTGACCTGGAACCTGCCATCCCTACCCGCAGCCTTGGTGGACGCCTTGCTGCAGGCCACCGGACGATGGGCTCTGCTGCTGCGCCTGACGAACCGCCTGATCACCGAGCAGTGCGCCAGCGGCGCTGACCCCACCTCGACCGCCGAGCAGATCCTTCACCGGCTGTGCAGCAACGGGCCGGCAGCTGTGGACGACCCGGCCGGCACATGGAATCTTGACGACCCCCACCTGCGCAACCAGGTTGCCCAGGCGTCGATCGAAGCCTCAACTACCCTGCTGCCCCCCGGTGGCCCGGACCGCTTCACCGAACTCGGCATCTTCGCGGAAGACGAGTCCATTCCTGTTCCTGTCATCGCCCTGCTGTGGCAGGCCAGCAGTGGGTTGACCGAGGAGCAGGCGCGCACCCTGTGCCGCAACTTGGAACGCCTGTCCCTGCTTACCCTCAGCCAGGTGAACGGCGGCACGATCAGCCTCCACGATGTCGTCCGCGACTACCTCCGCAACAAACTCGGTGCGGACGGCTTGGCGCGTGTCAACCGTCTCCTGCTTGACACGGTCGCCGCCACCCTGCCCCCTGCCCAAGCCCTCGCTACGAGGCAGCCCAACCCCGAACGCGCCTGGTGGCGCCTCACCGACGGCTACCTGCTAGACCACCTCATCAGTCATTTCCTCGCAGCTGGACACACCACCCTGGCCGAGGCCGTGGCCGGCGACCTGCGGTGGGTGGAAACCCGTCTTATCCACCGCGGACCCACTGCCCCCTGGAGCGACCTCGCCCGCATCGATACCCCCCACACCCGCCCCCTGGCCCGCAGTCTTGCCCAGGCCGCCCACCTCCTCACCCTCACCGAACCTTCCCGAGGCCTCACCAACATCCTCCACACCCGCCTCGACAGCCACCCACACTGGCGTCCCCAGATCACCGCACATCACTACGACCCAGCCCAACGCCCCTGCCTCGCAACTCGCTGGCCCCTGCCCGACGCACCCTCTTCCGCCCTCCAGCGAAACCTGACTGGCCACACCAGCTTGGTGAGAGCGGTTGCGGTTGGTTCGGACGGCACCTGGCTGACCACCGGAAGTGGCGACGGGACGGTGCAGGTGTGGGACCGAGTCACCGGAACCTGCATCGCCATCCTCACCGGCCATACCGGCTGGGTGTGGTCGGTTGCGGTTAGCCCGGACGGCGCCTGGCTCGCCAGCGCCAGCGAAGACCGGACTGTGCGAGTGTGGGATCGAGCCACCGGAACCTGCATCGCCATCCTCACCGGCCACAGCGACGCGGTGAAAGCGGTGGCGTTCAGTCCGGACGGCGCCTGGCTGGCCACTGCTAGCGACGACCGGACGGTGCGGGTGTGGGACCGGGTTACCGGAAGCCGCATCACCACCCTCACCGGCCACACCAAGGCGGTGAACGCGGTTGCGGTCAGTCCGGACGGCGCCTGGCTGGCCACTGCTAGCGACGACCGGACGGTGCGGGTGTGGGACCAGGTCACCGGAACCTGCACCGCCATCCTCACCGGCCACGCCAACGCGGTGAAGGCGGTTGCGGTCAGCCTGGACGGCACCTGGTTGGCCACCGGAAGTTCCGACCGGACGGTGCGGGTGTGGGACCGGGGCACCGGAACCTGCATCGCCATCCTCACCGGCCATAGCGGCTGGGTGTGGTCTGTTGCGGTCAGCCCGGACGGCGCCTGGCTGGCCACTGCAAGTTCCGACGGGACGGTGCGGGTGTGGGACCGGGGCACCGGAACCTGCATCGCCATCCTCACCGGCCATAGCGGCTGGGTGTGGTCGGTTGCCGTCAGCCGGGACGGCACCTGGCTGGCCACCACCACCGACGAGACGGTGCAGATCTGGGACCCAGAGGTCGCTGCCCATATCTCCTCTACTTCTGCCCACACCGGCTGGGTGGACGCAGTGGCGGTCGGCCCGGACGGCACCTGGCTGGCCATTGGAGGTGGCGACGGGATGGTGCGGGTGTGGGACCGGGTCACCGGAACCTGCACCGTCACTATCACCGCCCACATCCTCGGGGTGAAGGCGGTTGCGGTCGGCCCGGACGGCACCTGGCTGGTCTCCGCGGGCGACGGGATGGTGCGGGTGTGGGACCGGGTCACCGGAACCTGCACCGTCACCATCACCGACTCGGTGAATGCGGTTGCGGTTGGTTCGGACGGCACCTGGCTGGTCTCCGCCGGCGACGGGATGGTGCGGGTGTGGGACCGGGTCACTGGAACCTGCATCGCCATCCTCACCGGCCACACCGACGCGGTGAACGCGGTTGCGGTCGGCCCGGACGGCACCTGGTTGGCCACCGGAGGTATCGACCGGACGGTGCGGGTGTGGGACCGGGTCACTGGAACCTGCATCGCCATCCTCACCGGCCACACCGACGCGGTGAACGCGGTTGCGGTCAGTCCGGACGGCACCTGGCTCGCCACTGCCAGCGACGACCAGACGGTGCGAGTGTGGGACCGAGCCACCGGAACCTGCATCGCCATCCTCACCGGCCACACCGACGCGGTGAACACAGTTGCGGTCAGTCCGGACGGCGCCTGGCTCGCCACTGCCAGCGACGACCAGACGGTGCGGATCTGGAGCACGGCTGATCGACGCACCGTGGCTGTAACCCGAGCCGAAGAGCGCCTGACCTCATGTGCATGGGGGGCTGGCCACGAACTCGCAGTGGGAGGGGTACGAGGGCTGTACCTTTTCGTCCTCCTCACCTGAAGTACCGCCCCTACGTTGCGACTGATCGCATGCGCCACGCCACACTGACGCGGGTGTCCAGCCACGTTCTACGCAAGGCCGGAAAGGGCACGGTCTCCAGGGGAGTCGGGGCCCGCACGTGAATGCAGCGGTCCTGCTGATCGCGATCAAGCGGTTGCGGTCGTGCAATGAGTGAGTGCCTGTTCTGGCGGGCGTCAAGCGGAGGGTGACGCGCTGTCCAGAACGGGCGTCGAGCTGTCCTCCCAGTCGTCTGGCAGGGGATTGTTGTCCATCACTGCGATCGTCCGCTGGTAGGCCTCCTGGGAAGCCTTGTCCCAGGCGTTTCGGATCTCGGACTGCTCGGGGCTGCGCGTCACCTCGTCACCGTTCATGTGGCCACCGATGACGTGGAGGGCCCCGTTGGTCATCTTGATCTTGTCCTGCTTGAACTCGGCAGTGGAGTAGTTCTCGGGACGCTTGCGCTTCAAGTCCACCAAGAATTCGAGGAGGAGCTCGCGGTGTCGGCCCTCGGGGAGGACTCGGGCGTACGACCGGATGCGGTCGATGACCGGGGCCTGATCCTCCAGCCACTGTGGGTCAGTTCCGTGCTTCTGCAGATCCGCTCGGTGCGTCAGCAGGAGATCCATGATGGCCATCCCGGCCTCCCGGGCTTGCACGGCCTCCCGCTCATCCTTCGCGAGTTCTCGGGCGTCATTGCCCTGTATCCGCAGGGCTTCCAGCGACTTCCGAGCCTGATACATCGCCACCACGAATGTGGCCACCCCGCCGACGAGGGCGCCCAGCAGTGCAGATACGAAGTCTTTGGACCACAGGTCCTTCAACACGTCCATGCGGGTCATCATGCCGACGGGGCCAACCGCTGTGGGGCTGATCCCGTCAAGTCCATCCTGGCCGGCTCAGCTCCGACAGCTTGACTCCACCTGCCACGACATCGTGGCGCAGGCACTCACTGACGGGTTGCAAGACGGGGCTATACGAACGGGGAGATGGCCTCCACCATGGCCTGCTGATCAAGGAAGAAGGGGGAGGGGCGCGGGAGCGGATCCTCCCGAAGAAACGCGGAGAGGACCGCAACGGCCTCCCTGCATAGG
Source organism: Streptomyces sp. NBC_00386 (assembly GCF_036063235.1). NCBI lineage: Bacteria > Bacillati > Actinomycetota > Actinomycetes > Kitasatosporales > Streptomycetaceae > Streptomyces > Streptomyces sp. NBC_00386. The sequence goes on along the minus strand of NZ_CP107950.1, from coordinate 4,487,244 downwards.
GCGTCGATCCACAAGTTGGATTCTTGGCGTGTTTGGCCAAGCGCCTCGTAGTACCCGATGAGCCTCACGACCTCGAAGACCTGCTCGCGCATCTGGTCGCCGTCGGGCACGACGTGGAGAGCGGCGTCGAAGGTCACCGTCCAGTCGATGAACGCGTCAGTCCAGGCGCTCTCGCTTTCCGGGGTATCAGTTCGGTTCGCGGCGGCCTGGCGGAGGCGGATGAGCATTTCCAGCGCGGTTTGGCCTGCTGCGTACCGGCGCCCCTCACGGCGCTCGGCCTTGGCGGTGTTTGCCTGGTGTCGCTGCTGGAGCCATCCTCCGAAGACCGCACCGCCGGCACCGATGACGGCTCCGCCGAGACCGATCAGGCCCACCAGTGTCTCTGTCTGCATAGCTCCCCCCTCAGGTCCTTACGAACATCACGACGCGGCTTCGGGCTCGTCAGCTGAGGGCTGGGCAGGATGCGGGATACCGAGGTACTCCCGGATCTTTCGGGCTTCCTCCTTGTCCGCTTCATCCAGTTCGCCATGCTCCGCCGCGGCGTTGAGCGAGTCCAGTGCCTTCTGCGCTCGCTCGCGGCTGTGGGCGTCGATCGCCTGTGTGAGCACCGCGTCCATGTCCCGTGCCTCCGGAGCCTCCGACCCTCGGACAAGCAGCCCCAAGTGCTTGATGGACTCCGTCAGCAGGAGCCTGGTAGCAACCTTGTATTCAGCCCAACCGAACAGGCCGTTGAAGTTGGTGATCATGTTGAGTGCCGTCATGGCGGGTGTCCGCGTCTTCTCATACTGATCCGGCAACAGCATGATCGCGCTCTTGGCCGTGGTGAGCTGTGTCCGCAGTTCCCGGTTCCACGCTGATCGGGTTTCTGCCGTGCCTCTTCCCTGGAAAGTTTGGGCTTCCAGATGCGCCCTGAGCGTGGTGATCGCTTCGAACCCGCGTAGCGCATGCCCCTGTGCCTGAACGCGAGCTGTGGCTTTGTTGCTCACGGACGTCTGCCACCAGGCACCGAGGATGCTGAAGGCTCCACCGGCTACGGCACCGAGCAGCGCGGCGCCGAACTCCATCGACCAGACCTTGTCAAAGAACTCGTTCATGCTGGTCATCATGGCGACGGGAACAACCTGCATGGGGGCTGTTTCCGTCAACTCCTCGGTGGCGGACTCGCGTCAGGCGCGGGCAGGCTTCCATCTGTCAGGTATCGAAGTGTCACTGTCGCCCTTGGGTGTCGTAACCGCGCTTAAGTGTGCAGCTGCTGAGGCACCGGGCAGGCAACGCGGCGCGGGGCCGCGACCGGTCCCCCGTTCCGGTCGCGGCCTCGCTGGTCTGAAGGTTGGTCGTCAACGGTCAGCAGCTTGCCGATGAGTCCGTCGACTCGCCCGGCGCGTCCTCGCTCGGGCCGGTGCAGCAGGTGCTGCCCTGTTGCTTGGTGAGAGTGTCGGCGTCTGCCTTCACGACGTAGACCTCCCAGGGTTCCTGTCCTGGGCCGTGGACCCAGACCTTGTCCTGGAGGGCGTAGCAGCAGGTGGTGTCGTTTTCCACGTCGGTGGCCAGGCCGGCCTCGGCCAGGCGGGCGGTGGCGCCGTGCACCGCTTCGGTCGTCTCCACCTCCACTCCGAGGTGGTCCATGCGCGTTGCCTCACCTGCGGCGCCTTCGATCAGGACGAGCTTCAGCGGCGGCTCAGTGATGGCGAAGTTGGCGTAGCCGTCGCGGAGTTTGGCGGGCTCGGTGCCGAAGAACTCGGTGTAGAAGGCGATGGACGCGGCGAGGTCGGGGACGCGGAGGGCGAGCTGTACGCGGGACATGGCGAGCCTCCTGCTGGGTGATGGGTGGGGTGGCGGGTCTGGAGCTGTGGGTCAGCAGCCGCCGGACTGGGCCGGGGCGCCGACGCCGATCTGGAGGGTGGTCGGGGCCGCGCAGCAGCCTCCGCCGGCGTTGTCCTGGGCGGCGGTGGGGTCGTCGAAGAGGCCGGCGCCGCCGCAGACTCCGGTTTCCGGCAGGGTCAGTTCGACCCGCTCGGCGGCTTCCTGGTCGCCTGCGAGGGCGGCGGCGATCGAGCGGACCTGCTCGTAGCCGGTCATCGCGAGGAAGGTGGGGGCGCGGCCGTAGGACTTCATGCCGACGAGGTAGACGTCCTTCTCCGGGTGGGAGAGCTCGTTGACTCCGTGGGGGTAGACGGTGCCGCAGGAGTGCTGGTTGGGGTCGATGAGCGGGGCGAGTTCGGTCGGGGCCTGGAGGCGTTCGTCGAGGCCGAGGCGCAGCTCGTTCAGGAAGGAGAGGTCGGGGCGCAGGCCGGTGAGGACGATGACCTCGTCGACCGGGTCGAGGCGGTGTCCGTCCTCGGCGACCAGGACCAGCCGGCCGCCGTTGCGTTCGACGGCGGTGGTGCGGAAGCCGGTGACCGCGTCGGCGTGGCCGTTGTCGACGGCTGCCTTGGCGGCGAGGCCGAGGGCGCCTCGGGCGGGCAGCTGGTCGGCGGTGCCGCCGCCGAAGGTGGAGCCGCTGATACCGCGCCGCAGGATCCATACGGCGTGGGTGCCGGGGGTCTTCTCGGCGAGGTCGGCCAGGTGGGCGAGGGCGGTGAAGGCGGAGGCGCCGGAGCCGATGACGGCGGTGCGCTTGCCCGCGTACCGGGCTCGGACCGCCGGGTCCTTGAGGTCGGGGATCCGGTAGGAGATCCGGGCGGCCGCCGCCTTCTCGCCGAGCGCGGGCAGACCGTCGCCGCCGATGGGGCTGGGGGTGGACCAGGTGCCGGAGGCGTCGATGACGGCGCGGGCGGTGATCCGCTGCTCGGTGCCGTCGGCGTTCAGGATGCTGATGGTGAAGGGCTGCCGCTCGCGGTCGGCGTCGACGATGCGGTCGCGGCCGAGGCGGGACACACCGGTGACCTGGGCGCCGTAGCGGACCTTGTCGCCCAGGACGTCGGCGAGCGGCTGGAGGTACTTCTCGGCCCAGTCCGCCCCGGAGGGGTAGGTCGAGCCGTCGGGGGCGGTCCAGCCGGTGGGCGCGAGGAGCTTCTCGGCGGCCGGGTCGACGAGCTCGGACCAAGTGGAGAAGAGTCGTACGTGACCCCACTCGCGCACCGCGCTGCCGGCGGCGGGCCCGGCCTCCAGGACCAAAGGCGCGATGTCGCGTTCGACCAGGTGTGAAGCCGCAGCGAGGCCGGCAGGGCCGGCGCCGATCACGACGACGGGCAGAGCTTCGGTGTGTGTGGTCACGGCGGACTCCCATTGATTTGACGGACGTCGATATCTCGATGCCACCAGAGTGGACCACGAATCGACGTTCGTCAATATAGACATCTGTCGAATCTCGCCGCATGATGGATACATGTCCACTGTGAAGGTGCTGCCGCTGCTGGAGCCGGAGGCCGTGGCCCCCTGCTGCCCGCCACTGACCGAACGCCCGCTGACGGCCGACGAGGCCGAGCGGAGTGCCGTGATGTTCAAGGCGCTCGGCGATCCCGTACGGCTGCGGCTGTTCTCGTTTGTCGCCTCGCACGAGGGCGGCGAGGTCTGCGTGTGCGACATCTCGGACGTCGGTGTGTCCCAGCCGACCGTCTCCCACCACCTGAAGAAGCTCAAGGAGGCCGGGCTGCTCTCCTCCGAGCGCCGAGGCACCTGGGTCTTCTACCGGGTGGAGCCTGCGGTCCTCGCCGCCATGGGCCGGCTCCTGACCCGCGCGGGTGCCGCGTGAGCGCGGTGATCACGCCTCTCGGCGAGGTGCACGCCGAAGAGGCCCTCGCGATCTACCAGGCGGGCATCGACGAGGGAAACGCCACCTTCGAGACCACGGCCCCCACCTGGGCGGACTTCGATGCGGCCAAACTCTCGGATCACCGCTTCGCCGCACTCGACGAGTCGGGCAAGGTCCTGGGCTGGGTGGCGGCCGCCAAGGTCTCCGACCGCTGCGCGTACGCAGGCGTGGTCGAACACTCCGTCTACGTCCACCCCGGCGCCCGCGGACAAGGCGTCGCCAAGGCGCTTCTGCACGCGCTGATCGCCTCCACCGAAGCAGCGGGGATCTGGACGATCCAGTCCGGGATCTTCCCCGAGAACGCCGCCAGCCTCGCCGTCCACGAGCGGGTCGGCTTCCGTGTCATCGGTACCCGTGAGCGCATCGGCCGCCACCACGGCGTGTGGCGCGACGTGGTCCTGCTCGAGCGCCGGAGCCCGCGGATCAGCTGACCTCGCCGTTCAGGGTGAGCTGGCGGCGGTGGAAGTCGAAGTGCCGGGTCGGGTAGCGGTAGATGTCGGCGAGCGTCATGAAGTCCTGGAAGAACGGGTCCCAGCGGACGGGGTAGTGCATGCCGCGGGCCAGGTCGGCATCGGATTCCACCGCGAGCCGGCGGTGCAGGGAGTCGATGACCCGGTCGAACGCGGCGCCCGTCCGGCGTGGCCCGAAGACCTTCACGGCCCCGCACGGGCCGACGTGGTTGACCCAGTGGAACGGGACCGTCGCAGCATTCAGCGCGCGGGCGAAGACCCTGCTGGCGCTGCGGGGCAGCCGCCCGAAGACGCGGGCGAGGACCAGCAGCACCCGGACGACCATGTAGCCGAAGAGCATGTGCCACAGCAACTGCTCGTTGGTCCACCGGGTACCGCGGGTGGGGCGGGCGAGGTCGGCTTTCGTGGCGGCGTCGAGCAGGTCGTGGAAGGTCTGCCGTGCGTGTTCGTAGTCCGCGGACACGGCCTGCCGGTCCATCGCCATCTCGTTCATCGTTCGCGCCTGTCCACTGCGATGATTCCCGCCCCTGGGCGGTTTCAGGCGCCGAGGAGTTCGGCGATCTCGCGGGTGGCTCCGCGGGCTGTGCGGCCGACGCCGATGAGGGTGGCGGAGGCGGGGCCGGTCCAGTCGCCGTAGCCGAGGAGGTGGATCCGGGGGTCGGCTACGGCGCGGGTGCCCTCGGTGGGGATGCGGCCGCCCTCGGTGCGCAGGCCCAGGGGCGACAAGTGCGAGAGGGTGGGGCGGAACCCCGTGCACCAGATGATCGCGTCGCAGGGCCAGCTGCCGCCGTCGGCCCAGCGGGCTCCGTCGGCCGTCAGGCTGTCGAACATCCGGTGGTCCGGGATGAGTCCGGCGTCGCGGGCGGCGCGTACGGGCGGGACGGCGACGATGTCGCCGAGGTCTGAGATGCGGGGGCCGCCGGACTGGACGCGCCGGGTGGCGAGTTCGAAGAGGGCGCTGCCGTCGATCTCGTCCGGGAGATAGCGGGCTGGGCGCTGGGTGACCCAGCGGACGGTGGCGTGCGGGGCGAGGTCAGCTGCGACCTGGGCGCCGGAGTTGCCGCCTCCCACCACGATGACGCGCTGTCCCGTGTAGTCCCGCGGGCTGCGGTAGTCCACCGTGTGGCGCCGGCTGCCCTGGAAGTGCTCGCGGCCGGGAACGGCCGGCAGGAAGGGACGCCACCAGGTGCCGGTCGCGCTGATCACGGCGCGGGCCGTGAAGGCGCCGGAGTCCGTTTGGACGTGCAGGAGAGGTGCCTGGTCGTGGACGGCCTCGACGCGGACGCCCCGCTGGATGGGGAGTTCGTACCGCTTCTCGTAGTCGGCGAGGTAATCCAGTACGTGGGACACGTCCGGGAACGTCTTGCCTGCCTGCGCCGGCATGAGCCGGCCGGGCAGGGAGGAGTAGGCGGCCGGGGAGAACAGGTGCAGCGAGTCCCAGGCGTGCTGCCAGGCTCCGCCCGGGGTGGCTTGGGCGTCGAGGATGGTGAAGTCGATGCCCGCCCGGCGCAGGTAGTAGCCGGCGGCGAGCCCGGCCTGGCCGCCGCCGACCACCACCACATCCGCGTGCCGCGTCATGCGGCGGGCTGCCCGCTGCCGGTCTTGCCGCGCATGAAGATGACCGCCACCAGGGCCAGGCCCGCGACCGCACCTGCCAGCTGCGCGCCGATGAACGCCGGGACTGAAGCGGGGGCGATGCCGGCGAAGGTGTCGGTGAAGGCGCGGCCGATGGTGACGGCCGGGTTGGCGAAGGAGGTGGAGGAGGTGAACCAGTAGGCGGCGCCGATGTACGAGGCGACCGCGACGGGGGCGAAGCGCAGCCGGTCGGTGCGGGCCAGCCCGAAGATCAGCAGGATCAGCCCGGCCGTCGCGACGACCTCGCCCAGCAACAGGTGCCCCGCCGAGCGATCGTGCGTGGACCACTTCACCAACGGCTCGCCGAACATCGCGTCGGCCAGAACGGCGCCCGCGATCGCACCGACAATCTGGGAGGGCACGTACACGGCGAGCTCGCGGGCGTTGACGCCGGCGCCGCCGCGGCGGGCGGTCCACCACTCGGCCAGGGTGACGGCCGGGTTGAAGTGGGCGCCGGAGACCGGGCCGAGGAGGGCGATCAGTACGCCGAGGCCGAAGACCGTGGCGGTGGAGTTGGCCAGGAGCTGGAGGGCCACGTCCTGGGTGAGCTCGGTGGCCTGGATGCCGGAGCCGACCACGACCGCCACGAGCGCGGCGGTGCCGACCAGCTCGGCGGCGGCCCGGGCGATGAGCGGGGTGCGGGGCGGGGTCGCGCCGGGTGCGGGCTGGGGCGCGTCGGCGGCTATGACGGTCTCCGCCGCGGGGGCGGTGCCGACGGGCTCGGTGGCGGTCAAGGCAGGTTCTCCTCGGGCAGGTGAGGCAAAAGAGCGACCCGGGCTACGGGCAAGACCGCTTGATGTTCGCTTCGGCGGTGGCACGCGCGGTCTGAGCGAGGTCGGCGAATTGACCGGCGATGGCTTCGATGACCTCAGGACGCACGCGGTAGTACACGAACCTTCCGCACGGCTCCGTCTCCACGACCCCCGCCTCGCGCAGCACCTTCAGGTGGTTCGAAAGGTTCGTCTGCTTGGCGCCCGTCTCCTCCACGAGGTGGGTGGCGCACAGCGTCTCCTTGGCCAGGAGGGTCACGATCTGGAGCCTGAGCGGGTCGGCCAGAACCCGGAACAGATCAGTGTCGACTGACATCATCATGTGCTGATACTCTCACATCACTCGGGGCTGATACCAGTCCGGGCTGAGTCATTGGATTGAAGGAAGAGACGATGTCCTCCACCCCGCTCGCATCCGTGCTGTTCGTCTGCATCCACAACGCGGGCCGATCGCAGATGGCCGCCGGATTCCTGCGCCACCTCGCGGGCGACCGGGTCGAGGTCCGCTCCGCCGGCTCCGTGCCCGGAGACCAGATCAACCCCTCCGCCGTCGCGGCGATGGCCGAGCTGGGGATCGACATCTCCGACCAAAAGCCGAAGGTCCTCACCACCGAGGCCGCCCAGGCCTCCGACTACATCATCACCATGGGCTGCGGAGACGCCTGCCCGTACTTCCCCGGCAAGACCTACCTGGACTGGCAGCTGGAGGACCCGGCCGGTCAAGGCGTGGAGGCCGTACGCCCCATCCGGGACGAGATCAAGGGCCTGATCGAGGGCCTCATCGCCGAGATCGACGCGAAGAAGCAGGAGAGCTGACCGCATCATGACGACCAACCCGACAGGCGCCCAGGACGTGCGCGAGGTCATCATCATCGGCTCCGGCCCGGCCGGATACACCGCGGCTCTCTACACCGCCCGCGCACAACTGAAGCCGCTGCTGTTCGGCAGCTCCATATTCGTCGGCGGCTCGCTCACCACGACCACCGAGGTCGAGAACTTCCCCGGCTTCCCCAGCGGCATCGACGGCCCGGACCTGATGGACAACATGCGGGCCCAGGCGGAGAAGTTTGGCGCCGAGATGATCGATGACGACATCGTCTCCGTCGACCTCAGCGGCGACATCAAGCTGCTGACCGACTCCGAGGGCACCGTCCACCGCGCGAAGGCCGTGATCATCGCGACCGGCTCCGGCTACCGCAAGCTCGGCCTGCCGAACGAGGACACGCTCTCCGGCCGCGGAGTCTCCTGGTGCGCCACCTGCGACGGGTTCTTCTTCCGCGACCGCGACATCGTCGTGGTCGGCGGCGGCGACACCGCCATGGAAGAGGCCACCTTCCTCACCCGCTTCGCCCGCTCGGTCACCATCGTCCACCGCCGCTCCACCCTGCGCGCCTCCAAGGCCATGCAGGACCGGGCCTTCGCCGACGAGAAGATCTCCTTCGCCTTCGACAGCGAGGTCGCCGAGATCAAGGAGAGCGGCGGCATGCTCTCCGGCCTGGTCCTGCGCGACGTCCTGACCGGCGAGACGCGCGACCTCGACGCGACGGGCCTGTTCGTCGCCATCGGCCACGACCCCCGTACGGAACTCTTCGCCGACCAGCTCGAACTGGACGACGAGGGCTACCTCAAGACCCAGGCCCCCACCACCCGCACCAACATCCCCGGCGTCTTCGGCGCGGGCGACGTGGTGGACCACATCTACCGCCAGGCCATCACCGCGGCCGGCTCCGGCTGCGCCGCCGCCCTGGACGCCGAGCGGTACCTCGCAGCCCTCGGCGACGCTGCGCTGACCGGCGAACCCGAGCTTGTAGCGGCGGGCTGAAAACAGACGCCGGGCCCGGTCCGTCGTGATTGCGACACGACGGACCGGACCCGGTTCCGATACCTGCTGCGGTTCTCTGCGCCCCGTGCTCAGACGGCTGCCGAGGAGACTGCCAGGGTTTCCGGCAACTCCAGACGTACCGTGCGGTCACAGAGCCGCTCCACCTGCGCCGGATCGTGTGAGACGAGGAGGACCGTGCGGTTGCCGCGAAGGGCGGCCACCGACTCCTCGACCGTGTCCCGGCTCCGCTCGTCCAGGGCACTGGTGGGTTCGTCCAGCAGGAGGGCCGCCGGTTCCAGGGCCAGGGCACGGGCCAGGCACAACCGCTGGCGCTGTCCGTTCGAGAGCGTTTGAGCCGGGGTGTCCAGCCGGTCGCGGACCTCGTTCCACAGACTCGCCTCCCGCAGCGCCTGCTCCACACGGTCGCGCATGTCCGCTCGGGAAGCACGCACCAGGTGCCGGAGGCCGAAGAGCGCGTTGTCCAGGATGCTGCCGCCGAAGACCACGGGTGTCTGCGGCACCAGGACGACCGTGCTCCGCAAGCCCGCGTCCCCCTTGCCGCGGCGGATGGTTCGCCCCTGAACCTCCACATGGCCGTCGCGGGTGAGGCCGTGGGGCAGCAGGTCGACCAAGGCCCGCAGCACCGTGGACTTGCCGGCGCCCGAGGGGCCGCACAGGCCGGTGGTCGATCCGGCTGTCAGCTCGAAGGTGACCGGGCCCACGAGAGTCTTCTTGCCGTCGAGAACCCGCAGGTCGCGGACGGTTATCACGTTGTCCATCGTGCTCCTTCGAAGCGGTTGCGCAGTGCCACCGCCAGGCTGAGAAGTGCTGCGGTGATCAGGACCAGGACCAGTGCGCTGCCCCATGCCTGGTTGATCGCCTCCGGGGCATTCGAGTCCTGGGACAGGGTGAAGATGTGGGTCGGCAGCGCTTGCACCGGGGAGTCGACGATCCCGGTCGGCAGGGCGGGTGCTCCGAAGAACACCGTGGCGGTGAAGATCAGGGGGGCTGTCTCGCCCGCTGCCCTGGCCAGGCCGAGCAGGAGACCGGTGAGTGTGGCCGGCCAGGTGTAGGGGATGACCACGGAGCGGATGTACTGCGCCCGGGTCAGGCCGAGTGCCAGGGCGCTCTCGGTGAGTTCGCTCGGCATGCTCCGGATGCGGCCTGCGGTGGTCAGCGCGATGACTGGTACGACCACGGGGACCAGGACGATGGCCCCGGCCAGCCAGGACCGGCCCCATCCCATGGTCATGGAGAAGAGGACGTATCCGGCCAGGCCCAGCAGGATGGTCGGTGTTCCGCCGATGGCCACGGTGACGGTCTCCAGCACGCGCGCTGTCCGCGGGGAGGCGTGGGCGCCGATCAGAATGCCGGCGCCGTAGCCGAGGGGCAGCGCGATCAGGGCCGCGGTGGCCAGTAGCAGGAGTGTCCCGAGGATCTGGCCGCTCACACCGCCACTGGCCGCACCGGTGGCGGGGGAGAACCAGAAGGCCGGGTTGAGCGCGGAGCTGCCCCGTGTCACGAGGATGGTGAGCATCCCGACGAGGAGTGTTCCCGGCAGGAGCAGGGCTCCCAGTCGCAGCAGCGTCGCGAGCCGGTCCCGCGGAATGCGCAGCCACGTGGTGGCCCGGTGGGCGCGCAGCCCGCGCTTCGTGGCACGGCTCGATGTCCTTCGGGTGCCCCACACCGTGGCTGCGGCCACCAGTGCGAGCAGGATGATGCCCAGACCGCACAGCGCCGCGAAGTAGGGGCCGGAGGTTCCCGCGAGCATCGGCTCGGGGCCCGCGAGTTTGGTGGTCAGGGTCTGACCGGGGTGCACCAGGGAGGAGAAGAAGCCCCCGAGCGACTCCGGAAGCCTTCCGTCGGCCCGTCCCACGACCAGGAAGACCGCGATCGCCTCGCCGAGGGCCCGGGCAAGACCGAGCAGGACGCCGGCGCGCATCCCCGATCGTGCCTGGGGCAGCACAGCCGACCGTACGACCTCACGGCGCGTCAGGCCGAGGGAGTAGGCGGCTTCCCGGTAGCGGCTGGGTACGGCGGCGAGGGCGTCCACGCTCACAGCCACGATCGTCGGCATGATCATTACGGCGAGCACGATGCCCGCGGCGAGCAGACTGTCGCCGCCCGGTACGTCACCCAGCGCGGCGACGAACGGGCGGACGACCATGACGCCGATGAGGCCGTAGACGATGGAGGGGACTGCCGCCAGGAGCTCGACGCTCAGCCTCAGGGGCTTGGCAAGGCGGGGTGGCAGGTATTCCGTCAGTGCGATGGCCGCCGCCCAGCCGACCGGGACGGCCAGCAGCAGGGCGAGGACACACACGACGGCCGAGCCGTAGATCATGGCCAGGGCACCGAAGGTGCCGCTCACCGGGTCCCACGTCGGGTTGGTGGCCAGGTCGGACCAGTCGACATGGCCGCTCGCGATGCCGGTGGCCAGGTATCCGATCAGCACCGTCAGGATGAGGGCGACCGAGAGCAGTCCGGTGTAGACCCATCCCCAGACCCATCGTGCCCGCCCGGGGCGGCCGCCCTGGGCGGGCGGCCGCGGCGTGGCGGGTCCGGGCGCCTGGGGAGGGCGCTCCAGAGTGAGACTCACGGTCACTTCCCCATCTGCTTGAGGGTCAGGTAGCCGTGCTTGGGCAGCAGCTTCTGGCCTTCCGGCGAGAGGACGTAGTCGATGTACTGCTTGGCGGTGCCCTGCGGCTTGCCATCAGTGATCATGAACAGCGGTCGGGTCATCGGGTACTTGGAGGACTTCACGTTCTCGAGGGTGGGAGCGGTGCCGTCCAGGGCCACGGCCACCAGGTCGTCATGGCCCGCGATGAAGCCGGTCGACAGCGGGCCGATGGAACCCGGGGTGGACTCCAGCTTGTTGAGGGTCTCCGTGTTGCCGCCGACGATGGCGTAGTTGTCGGACTTCGGGGGCGGCGGGGCCTTCTCCTCGCCGTAGACGAACTTGTCGAGCACCTCGCGGGTGCCGCGGCCGGGCTCCTTGTCGTAGACGAAGACCTTCAGGTCCGGGCCGCCCACCTGCGACCAGTTGGTGATCTTCCCTTCGAACAGGCCCTTGACCTGCTCCTTGGTGAGGCTCTTGACTCCGGCGTCGGCGACCTTCTTGCTGATGATGACGCCGACCGCGTCCGCGCCGATCTGCGTCGGGACGAAGTCGGTGTCGGGGTAGGCCTTGCGGTCCTCGTCCGCCAGGGGCTTGGAGCTCAGTGCCATATTGATCTGCTTCGAGCCGAGCTGGGAGATGCCGCCGGCCGATCCGCCCTGGGTGGCCACCGTGATGTTCAGACCCTTGGACTTGAGAGCCTCGGCGGCGTCGGCCGCGACGGGGGCGACGGTGGTCGATCCGCTGGCCTGCAGTGCGGCCGAGTCGGCCTTGGCGGAACCCGCGCAGCCCGTCAGCGCGGTTGCGAGGAGCAGCGCGGCGGAAGCGGCGAACCCGAGCTGCCTTCGCTTTCCGATGCGGAGTGACGGCGCCTGGCGGGGCTCAGTGGTCATGACAGACATGGCGGTGCCTTTGCTAGTGGACAGTGAGTTGACTGAGAGTTGAGGGCGGGTGAACAACCCTGACGATCAAGAGTCTGCTCGGCCGGAAGCCGCAGCAGAAGGGGTTACGGGTGGCATCAAACGCGTGCGGCACCCACCTGCCTGGCAGGTCGTCCGGAGCGTGGTCCGGGCCAAGTTGAACGGCAGGCAAATAATGGCTGAATAGGATCATCTGTGCTGCCGGACGCTGTAGCCGCGGCCGTAGGGTGAATCGCATGTCCGCAGATCAGGCGACCGGCCGCTCCTCAGGCCTCCTGCCCTTCATCGACGAGGATCCGTCCTGCGGGCCGCCCCTTGAAGTGGATCCCCTGCCCCGGGAACGGGCGGAGGCGCTCGCAAGGAATCTGAAGGGCATAGCCGACCCGACACGGCTGCAGATCCTCAGCGTCTTGCTCGCGGCCCCGGAGGGTGAGGCGTGCGTATGCGATCTGACGCCGCTCCTGGGACTGGCCCAGTCCACCGTCAGCCAGCACATGAAGATCCTTGTGGACGCCGGCCTGGTGAGCCGCAGGAAGCGCGGCACGTGGGCCTGGTATGCGGTCAGGCCGGAGCAGCGCGCCGTACTCGACGCTCTGATCTGGGGCGATGAGGAGACAGCCGGGGGAACGCAGAACCCCGGGCGGGTCATGTCGGTGACATGACCCGCCCGGGGTGCGGTAGGAGTGTCAGGCGCTGATGGCTGCGCGGGCGGCCACCTCGGCCGCGAACGCCTTGATCAGCGCATGGACGTTGCCGGGGCCGGAGACCAGCTCCGGCTGGAAGAGCGTGCCGATGAAGAACGGGTGACCGGGGACCTCAGCGGCGCGCGGGGCGCCCTCGGTGTCCCAGCCGCTGAACAGCACGCCCGCGTCCGTGAGGCGCTCGACGAACTCGCCGTTGAGGCCGTACTTGCAGTGGTACGTCTCGGTGGTCAGCTCCACGTTGTCATAGACGGCGGCCAGCCGGCTGCCCGCCGTGAGCAACAGCGGCGCCTGCTCGCCCGCCAGGCAGCAGGTGAGCGGCACGATCAGCGGGGTCGGAGCCTCCGGGTCGTACTGCACGTCGTCGGCGTCGGTGAGCCCGACGACCGTACGGGCGTACTCGATCAGCGCGTGCTGGAAGCCGCCGCAGGTGCCCAGGTAGGGGATGCCGTTCTCCCGGGCGTGCCGGACGGCTGACAGCACGCCGTCCTTGTTCTCGTACGGGGAGCCGGGCACCACCCAGATGCCGTCGAAGCCTTCGAGGGACTCGGGGCCGGTGACGGTTTCGGTGGGGACCCACTCGGTGTCCACATCGAGCTCGTGCCGGAAGCTGTCGAGCCGGGCGTGGGCGGGGGACTTGCCGTGGTCACCGATCAGCGCGATGCGCGGCCGGGGTCCGAGGGCGGTGGTCATGCGTGCTCCTGCGGGCTGTCGAGGATCCGTCCGAGCTGGACGGAGCCGTGGGGCGCGAGGCGGGCGACGAGCCGGCCGTCGCGCTCCTCGGTGGTCGATCCGCCTCCGAGGAACAGAAGCGGGCCGTCGGTCTGCGGGAGCAGGGCCTCGGGCTGGAACTCCTGGATCTCGTCGGTGGTGTTGTGGACGCTCAACACGTGGACGGTGCCCGCCGTGTTGGTGCGGATGTCGGCCTTGAGAGCCGGACCGAGGTCCAGGTCGCGCAGCGCGGCCTCGGTGGCGAAGGCGGAGGCGAAGGCGGCGCCGCCGGGGGTGGGTGCGATCAGCTGGGCTGCGGTCACAGGAGACTCCGGCCGGTCATGGCTGGGCCGCTCGGGCGGCCCAGCAGGTGCAGGACGGTGGGTGCGATGTCGGCGAGGCTGCCGCCGTCGGCGAGGTGCTGGGGAAGGAGCTGCCCGGGGGCCGGGACCACGGCCGCCGGCACGGGGTTGGTCGTGTGACCGCCGTACGGGAGAGGGGTGCCGTCGGGACCGGGCTTGGACATGCGCTCGGCGTTGCCGTGGTCGCCGACGAGGAGGACCCAGCGGCCTGTTGCCGCGGCGGCGGTCAGGATCTTCTCGACCTCGCTGTCGGTGTGTTCGGCGGCCTTGACGGTGGCGTCGTGGTTGCCGGTGTGGCCGACGACGTCGATGTTGGCGAGGTTGGCGATCACCAGGGCCACGTCGTCGCGCCGGGCGGCGGCGGTGATGGCTTCGGTGACCCGGGCGAGGTTCATCTCGGGTCGGGTGACGTAGTCGGGGGTGGTGTCCGCGGTGATGCGGATGTGCTCCTCGACTTCGCGGGCCCGGTCGTCGCGGCCGTTGATGTAGTAGGTGACGTGCTCGAACTTCTCCTGTTCCGCGATGCGTACGGAGCGCAGGCCGTGCGTTTCGAGCGCGTCGGCCAGACCGCCCGAGGCGTCGGCCCGTCCGACCAGGGCGGGGATGGCCGCCTGGGTGTCGTACTGGGTCAGGGACAGGATGTCGACGTCCGTGTCGGTGAGGATCTGGACGAGATCGTCTGCGAGCTGCTGGATGCGGTCGCTGCGGAAGTTGGTGAACAGGATCGTGTCGCCGTCGTGGACGGTGGCCAGCGGCTCACCGTCCGCGTCGGTGAGGACGGTCGGGGTGACCCACACGTCCCCGTTCTGGGCGCCGGCCAGGACCTGCTGGTAGTCGCGGGCGGTCGCGCCCTTGCCGTCGGTGATGGCCTCGCTGACCTTGGCGGTCAGCTCCAGGTCGCCGCTCTTGTCGAGGCCGTAGCCGCGACCGGAGACGGTGGCCAGGGCGCCCGTGCCGGTGGCGGCGAAGAACTCCTCGACCCGGCCCAGGTAGTGGCCGGCGGTGCGGTCGGCGACGTCGCGGCCGTCGGTGATGGCATGCACCCACACGCGCTTCACACCGCGGGACGCCGCGATGGACAGGAGCTCGTGGAGGTGGTCGACGTGGGAGTGGATCATCCCGTCGGAGACCTGGCCGATGAGGTGCAGGGCACCACTGTTGGCGGCGAGCCGGTCGAGGGCTTCGGTCAGGCGCGGGTTGTCCCGCAGCAGGCCGGAGTCGATCTGCCGCTGGACCAGGACGCTGTCGTAGTCGAGCGGCCGGCCGGCTCCGATGACCATGTGGCCGATCTCGGAGTTCCCGACGGTGCCGGGGAGCAGGCCGACGTGCTCGCCTGACGCTTCCACGAAGGTGGAGGGGTACTTGGCTGCGATGGCGTCGAGGACGGGGGTGTGGGCGTTGGTGAGCGCGTTGCCGGGCCCGGGGGCGGCGTGGCCCCAGCCGTCGAGGACGAGCAGAATCCCGGAGGTTCCGGCAGAGGTGTCGGAACCGGTCACCGCAGGGTGTCCAGGGTGTTCCAGAAGGCCGGGAAGGACTTGGCGACGCAGCCGGGGTCGTTGATGACGACGCCGGGGGTGCGCAGGCCGATGATCGCGAAGGTCATGGCGATGCGGTGGTCGTCGTAGGTGTCGATGACAGCGCCGTGCGGGGTGCCGCCGTGGATGGTCATGGCGTCGTCGTACTCGTCGACGGTGATACCCATCTTGCGGAGCTCGGTGGTGACGGCCGCGATGCGGTCGCACTCCTTGACGCGCAGGCTGGCGATGTTGGTGATGTGGGTCTTGCCCTTGGCGAAGGCAGCGACAGCGGCGAGGGACGGGACGACGTCGGGCATGGCGTCCATGTCGACCTCGATGCCGCGCAGGTCGCCGCCCTTGACGGTGATCGAGTTCTCGGTGATCTCGACGTGGGCGCCCATCCGGCCCAGGACCTCGGCGAGGCCGACGTCCCCCTGGTGGGAGGTGGAGCCGATGCCGGGGATGGTGACCCGGCCGCCGAGTATCGCGGCGGCGGCGATGAAGTAGGACAGGCCGGAGGCGTCGGGCTCGACGACGGCGTGGCCTCCCTTGAAGGACTGGCCGGCCGCGATCTTGAAGCTGCGGTAGCCGTCGCGCTCGACGGTGATGCCGTGTTCCGCGAGGGTGGCCAGGGTCATCTCGACGTACGGCTTGGAGACCAGTTCGTCGACGATCTCGATCTCGGTGTCCTGCTGGGCGAGGACGGAGCTGATCAGGATCGAGGACGTGTACTGGGAGGAGATGGCGCCGGAGATCTTCGTCTTGCCGCCGACGAAGTTGCCGCCGGTGACCTGGATCGGCGGGGAGCCGTTGCCGCGGACCGCGACCGCCTCGACGCCCAGGCCCGGCAGGGCCGCAAGCAGGTCACCGAAGGGGCGCTCCTGCATACGGGTGTTGCCGGTGATGGTGGTGACGCCCTCGGCGAGTCCCGCCATGGAGATCAGGAAGCGCAGCGGGGTGCCCGCGCCGCCGACGAAGATGTCGTCCTCGGGGGCGACCATCGGCTTGCCGGTCGGAGTGAGGGTGAAGCGGTAGTTGTCGTGGTCGATCTCGACGCTGACGTGCCCGAAGGAGGCCACGGCGTCGGCGAAGTAGATGGTGTCGTCGGAGACGAGGGCGCCGTCGATCACACCGGTCTTGCCGTCGAGGGCGGCCAGAGCCGCGATCGCGATCTGGCGGTTGGTGTAGGACTTGGAGCCGAGGACCTTCACCTCGTGGTCGATCGAGTCGATGGTCTCGACGGTGAGCTGCTCGGCCTTCAGCCGCGGGTCGTTGATACCGCTCATGAGTGGGACTCCTGGTGATGGTGTGTGATCTGCGTCACGCGAATACGGCACCCGGGCCGGGCAGGGCATCGGGAAGCTGAGGGCCGGCGGAAATTCGCCAATTGGCCAACGTGGGACTGGAATTCAGTGCGCGGCGGCAAATCTCGGCCGCTGCGAACAATGCGCCGTCGGGACTGCTGGTTTGGTGAAAGAACGTCAGCTCGATGCGTCCGGAAGCCGTCTTGGCGTGGACGTGTTCGAGGTCGTCGCCCGGCATTGCGGCAGCCCACACGATGTCGGTGACCACGGCCGATTCCAGCTTCGCGGCCTCGGCTTCCCTGGCGGCGACGAGCGTGGTGGTGGCCATGAACATGGGGCCTCCAGGCCGGGCGGTAAGCCCTGGTACGGACCACACGTGCTGGTCGGCTTCAGCCTGGGCGACGGCGCTGTAGAGCTCCGTGTGGCGGCACCTGGGACCGCAGCCGTGCCCGCCGGCGGGGGAAAAGCCCAGCGCGACCGCGGCGGCTCTGTTGATCAGGCGCAGGGCTCTCCGCGCAGCAGGCATGGCTGTCCTCCGTGTGGTGGAATGAAGGTTTTTCGCATGGATCAGGGGGCGTTCTCGACGCGCTGCGGATTCCGTGGTCGAGGATCTCCGCCGTCCTGTGATCACTATTTTGCTGACCATTTCCAGGGGGCGGAAGAGTTCCCCGCTGGCACGAAGTGCGACCGGCAGGCACCTGCCTATAAGTGGCCTGAACTGCGATCCCCGAAGACTCGAAGGGTGTCCACACTGGTGATCACTCTGCGAACATCCCTTGTCGCACAGGCCCCTGACCTGCCAAGATCGGCGCCCGCCGATGTATTAACGGATCGTCTCGATGTATGAGACGCCAAGCGGGGGGTCGCTGTGCTGGCAAGTTTGGGACTGGATGCCGAAGCCGAGTCTGTCTACCGGTTGATGCTCACCCAGCAGGACTGGGGAGTTGCGGAAATCGCAGTCCACCTGGCCTGCTCGGAGGAGTCCGTACGGTCCTCGCTGGACCGGCTGGCCGAACTGAACCTGCTGCGCCGCTCCATGCAGGCACCCGGCGGACTCAGACCCGTCAGCCCGGATCTCGGTTTCCAGCTGCTGCTCCAGCGCCAGCAGGCTCATCTGCTCGCCCAGCAGCAGCAGTTCACCGAGAGTCAGGCGGCTATCAGCAAGCTCCTGGGCGAGTACTCCGAGCTTCGGACGGGTGAGCGGCACGGCGTCGAGTACCTCCAGGGCATCGACGCCATCCAGGCCCGCCTTGAAGAGCTCGCCCATCGCTCCACCAGCGAGTGCCTGTCCTTCATGCCTGGCGGCGCGCAGTCCGCGGCGAGCCTGGATGCGAGCCGGCCGCTGGACAAGGACCTGATGCGCCGGGGTGTACGGGTCCTGACCGTTTATCTGGACAGCGTCCGCAACGACAACCCCACGGTCGAATACGCCCGGTGGCTCCACAGCGACGGCGGCGAGGTCCGCACCGTGCCGGCCCTGCCGCTGCGCATGGTCCTGTTCGACCGCGAAGTGGCCCTGCTGCCGGTGGACCCGAACAACACCAAGAAGGGCGCGGTCCAGCTGACCGGCCCTGGTGTGCTCACCGCCCTTGCCGCCCTGTTCGAGCAGGTGTGGGAGTGCGCGGCCCCGATCGGCAGCACCCGAGACCGCGACGAGGCCGGCCTCACAGCGCAGGAGCGTGAGCTGCTGCGCCAGCTCACCCAGGGGGCCACCGACGAGATCGCGGCGAAGAGGCTCGGCATCGGCCTTCGCACGGCCCGCCGCATGATGTCGGAAATGATGGCCCGCCTTGGTGCGCGCAGCCGCTTCGAGGCCGGCGTCCTGGCGTCGAAAGCCGGCTGGACGAGCTGAGACTCCCTCCCCTCGCGCTGCACCCCCCTCCGCAGCGCGAGCAAGGCCCGGTGTGCGACGAGTCGCACACCGGGCCTTGTGGGGTGTTGAGTTGTGGATCAGGGGTCAGCCGCAGCAGCCGCCCTCCGGCTGGAGGGGCTGGATCGGCTCGTAGGCGTTGCCGCCGAGCAGCTTGGCCTTCAAACGGCCGATGGTCGTGGTCGGCGCCTCTTCCGTCGTCGCGCCCAGTGCCTCGCGGCGGGCCTGCCCGAAGGCAGCGTGCAGCTTGGCGACCTCGGCACGCAGGTCGGTGTCGGCGACCAGGATCGCCGAGCGGATCTGGCGGGGCTTGAAGCCGCGCAGTCGCTTGGCCTCGTCCGCACCCGGGCCGGCCTCGATGGATGTGACGCCTTCGGCGTACGCATCGCGCAGCGGGCGGTCCAGGACGATCTCGAAGTAGATGCCGCTGCGCTCACCGAGCGCCTCGTAGTCGAAGCCTGCCCACTTCACGAACAGGCGCTTGCCCTGGCGGACGGTCACCGAGACGGCCACGACCTGCTCGTCCTTGTGGACCAGGTACGCGCGGACGTCGGCCTCGCCCTCGACGAGCGCACTGAGCAGGGCCTCGATGTGCGCCTCGTCCTCGCCGCCGCCGTACTTCTGGCGGTTCTGGGTGATGAGTTCGGAGACCCGGCCGACCAGCGGGCGCAGCTCCTCGCGGTCCTTGCGCTCGATGCGGGTGCCGGAGCCGTCGGCCCGGTCGCGGTCTTCCTTCACGCGGCGGCGTTTGCGGGCCGGGAGCGAGGCCAGGTAGGCGTCGTAGCTGTCGTGCTGGAGATCCAGAAGGTTGTTCTCGCCGTGGAAGGCGATGTCACCGCCGTACGCCTGAAGGGCGAGCGCGAGGACCTCGCTGTGCGGGCTGTCGTGCAGCCAGGGGGCGACGATCGACCGTACGCCCGCCTCAGTGGCAGCCGGAACTATGCGGTCGATCAAGTCAGCGACCAGCAGCGGATCCTCGACCGAGGCGGAGGCCTCGGAGCGGTAGCCGAGCGGGGAGCCGAGCAGCAGCGCCGGGAAGAAGGCGTCCGCGCCGAGCACCTCGACGGTGTCGTTGGTGGTGTCGCAGCAGGCGGTGGCCGAGCAGCAGGCCACGGCGCCGTCCTTGGGCTGCCAGCCCAGGTAGGTGCGCGGATCGGCGTCCACGATCGGGGCGGCGTCGAAGAGGAAGCCGGGCAGGAAGGCGAGCTCGCCCTCGCCGCGGTCGGCCACGGTGTACCAGGGCTTGGCGCCTTCGAGGCTGGCCTCGGTGGCCCGGAGCCAGTGCGGAAGGACGTACGGCGCGGGGTCGGTGACCTGCGGGACGCTGCCGCCGAGGGCCGCGATCGCGTCGTCGAGCGACAGGCCCGTCCGTACGTCGGCCGGGTCCTCCTGCTCGGTGCTGCCGCAGCAGGAGACGGGCTCGGGCTTGGCAGGACCGCAGCATCCGGTGGCGGCCGCGACCGGCTCCGGCTCGGGGTCTGCGGCCGGGCCGCAGCAGCCGGAGGGCTCCTCGGCCTTCGCGGGTGCGGCTTCCTCCGTCGCGCCGCAGCAGGAGGATTCCTCCTGCCCGGAGGCCTCGGGCGTCTCAGTGGCCTCGGGGGCCGAGCAGCAACCGGTGGTCGGCTTTTCCAGCACCACGAGCGCCGGAGCCGGCTCCTCAATGGTGGCGCTGTGGCGGGTGGTGCTCATCTCTTCTTCTCCTCGGATGGTGGCTCTGGGGTGTCAAGCCGGGTCAACGGGTCGTGGCTGCGAGGGCAGGAGGTCAGTCCCAGCCCGCGCCGTCGGTGGAGGGGTCGATCGGGGCGGTGTCCCAGCCGGCACCGGTCAGGGTCACGGGGGCGGTGTCCCAGCCGGCGCCGGTGGCCAGGGTCTTGGGGGCGGTGTCCCAGCCGGCGCCGGTGGCCAGGGTCGCGGGGATGGTGTCCCAGCCGGCGCCGGCCCGGGAGCCGAGCTGCGAGGAGCCCAGCGCGGAGGCGGAGCCGAGTCCGATCACGGACACCAGGACGGCGGCGGCAAGGCTCATCGAGGTACGTGAAACAGACATGGCTATCCCCTTGAATTGACAGTGGCTTTTTGGCGACCGGCGGCCTGGTGGCCGGTTCCGGTAGTCCTGGGGGCTTGTCGCCCTCCCGGTGTTCATGAGTCTGTCCGAGGTCACCCAGGGTGTGGAAGAGATCACTGCTGGCATGAAGCGCGCCCGGCACCCTCATGCCTGAACATGCCAAAGGGCTGGTCACCTGTGCGCGGCGCGCAGGTAACCAGCCCTTGGCTGAAGCGAGTTGGGTCAGGCGGGGAGAAGATCCGGCGAAGGGTCCAGAGCCTGGCACAGCACGGTCATGCTCCCCGGCGCGATCCGGTAGTACGTCTGACGCCCGCGCCGCTCACGCTCCAGGAAGCCGGCCTCGAAGAGCACCTTGAGGTGATGCGTGACGGTCGGCTGGGTCAGTCCCAGGGGCTCGGTGAGGTCGCAGGTGCAGGCCTCACCTCCCGACTGGGTGCGGATCAGCCCGAGCAGCCGCAGCCGGGTGGCATCCGCGACGACCTTCAGCGCGGCGGCGAGGTCATCGGCGGCCTCCGGGGTGAGCGGGCCGGCGAGCACGGGGGAGCAGCAGAGCTCCGAGATGGGCGTAGGCATACCCGATTCAACGACGGTCATCTATGGATTGTTCCCCAAACACATTGACAGTCATCTATGAGTTCGGGCAGAGTTCAACCCATCGACAGCCGTCTATGAGTTGAGTTGGAGCTCTCCGTGTTCGACACCGTCCTTGACGTCCTGGGCCGCACGGCCTCGGACGTTGGCCACTCCCTCTCCGCGAACTGGCCCTTCCTGCTGATCAGTGTGGTCGTGGCCTCGGCCATCCCGGTGTACATCGGAGCGGACCGGCTCTCCTCCTGGCTGCGGCGCAAGACGCTCTGGGCAGTCATCGGGGCGGTCGTCCTGGCCACGCTGACGCCGTTCTGCTCCTGCGGAACCACCGCGGTCGTCCTCGGCGCCCTCGCCACGAGCGTCCCCTGGACCCCAGTCGTCACCTTCATGGTTGCTTCACCGCTGACCAGCCCGGAGGAACTCGTCTATTCCACGGGCCTGTTCGGCACCAGCTTCGCCATGACCTTCTTCGTGGCGGCGATCGTCATCGGCCTCTTCGCCGGTCTCGTGACCTGGCTCATCGAAAAGACCGGTTGGCTTGAGGGCCAGGCCCGCCTGACCTCCACCGAGGCCGAGAAGAAGGCCGAAGAAAGCTGCTGCACCGGCGGCGACGCCGAGGCCGACGACGTCTCGGGCGGCGGTGGCATCAGCGCCCCGGCCGGCTCCGGCGGTGGCGGCCTGGCCCGTACGGCCCTGCTGAACCGGCCCATCGCCCCGGCGCCGGCCCCCGCCCCGGTCGAGACCAGCCTGGTCAAGCGGTGGAAGCTCGACGAGTTCGGCAACGAGCTCAAGGTCACCAGCAAGCGCCTCGCGCTCTACTTCCTCGGCTTCGCAACCCTGGGCTTCCTGATCATCAACTCGATCCCGACCCGCTACCTGACCGATTACCTCGGCGGCGGCCACTGGTACTCCGTCCCGCTCTCCGCACTCATCGGCATCCCGGTCTACCTGAACTCCGACGGCTCGCTGCCGCTCGTCGCCACCCTGATGAAGGGCGGCATGGGCCCCGGCCCGGCGCTCGCCTTCCTGATGACCGGCGCGGGCACCAGCGTCGGCGCCATCAGCGGCATGCTCCTCATCGCCCGCTGGCGCGTCGTGGCCCTGGTCGTCAGCATCCTCTTCACCGGTGCGGTCATCCTCGGCTACACCGCCCCGATGTGGCTCTGATCCACCTGGCCTGAGCGCCAACGCAACAGACGGCAACGGCCCGCCCCCTGCTCCGGGGCGGGCCGCAGCCGTGTTCGGGGGTGAGGGTGCACATCAACTCCCCGCCGGTCAGGCGGGGACGGCGCAGGATTCCTGCCCGACCATCGCCTTCATCATGGAGAGCTGACCGATCAGTGCGTCCAGCCGGTCGGAACGCACCTGGTAGTACACCTCGTTCGCCCTCCGTTCGGAGGACAGCACCCCGGCCTCCCGAAGCTTCCGCAAGTGATGGCTGATGGTCGGCCCCGAGACGGAGAACTCTGCGGCGATCTCACCCATGCGGACCTCGCCGCCCGGACAGCAGGCCACAATGCTGGCGATCCTCAGCCGTACCGGATCCGCCAGCGCCTTGAACGCGGCTGCCAGGTCGGCCGCTTCGGCAGCGGTCATGGGTTCAGGGCAGCAGGGTGCGGATGTCCCAGCAGGCGCAGGCTCGATCATGCGCCCAATCTGGCCGATCGGAGCCCCCTCCGTCCAGATCCGCCCGAGAGTCGGGACACAACGCCAAACCCATTGACGAGCATCTATGCGTTCTGTCATCCTCAAGCCATAGACACTCATCTATGAATCGAGGATGTCATGCCGTCCATTCGCCGCTCCATCCGCAAGTTCCGCCGAGCCCGCAACGACGCGTTCGTTGCCGGCGTCCGCTTCTGCGACGGATGCGCTGAAGTCAGCGATCCCGCAAGCCGCTCCGACAAGTTCCGCCGCGTCCAGAACTCTGCAATCACCCTCCACGGCGCACGCATCTGAACCCCGTCGCACCCGCACCGAACCCCACCCCGAGGAACGCCGTGAGCACTGCAACGCCCACCCCCGAAGCGATCAGCCACGTCCGCCTGGCCCGACGGGCCGCGCAGGTCCCGCCGTCCGCGACCGCCGCCCTGGACGCCCAGGCGAAGGCGCTGATCGCCCAGGGGGTGGACGTCATCAACCTCACGAGCGGCGAGCCGGCCTTCCCGACCGTCGAACCCGCGAGCCAGGCCGCCCTCGATGCCGTCGCCGCCGACTTCACCCGCTACACCCCCGCCGCGGGCATCCCTGAACTGCGCGCGGCGGCTGCGGAGTTCCTCAACCGGCACGGAACGACGTACGAGCCGGGGCAGGTGGTCATCACGGCAGGCGCCAAGCAGGCCCTCCACTACGCCTTCACCACCCTGGTCGAACCTGGCGACAAGATCCTCATCCCGGCCCCCTACTGGGTCAGCTACCCCCATCTCGCCGCCTTGGCCGGAGGCACCCTGGTCCCCGTGCAGCCCACCCCCGGCGCAGGACTGAAGGTGACCGCGGACCAGCTGCGAGCCGCGGTCACCGACCGAACCCGAGTCATGCTGCTCAACAACCCGGCCAACCCTTCCGGCGTCGTCTACGACCGGACCGAACTGGCTGCCCTCGTCCAGGTCGCCATCGACCACGACCTGGCGATCATCAGCGACGAGATCTGCGACCACTGGGTCTTCGGCGCCGCCGAACACGTCTCCGTCGCCGCCCTCAGCCCCGAGGCCGCACAGCGCACCCTCACCGTCGGCGGCGTCTCCAAGACCTTCGCCATGACCGGCTGGCGCATCGGCTGGATCGCCGCCCCCACCCCCGTGGCCCAAGCCATCACGGCAATCCAGAGCCACACCGCCTCCGCCCCGTCCTCCATCTCCCAGAAGGCAGCCCACGGCGCCCTGACCGCAGACCTCACCACCGAGCTGGAACGCCGGCGACTGGAGCTGGACGAGCGCCGCCGGACCACCATCAAGGCCCTCGCCGACATTCCCGGCATCGAGGTCGACGGCAATCCGGAGGGCGCCTTCTTCCTCCTTGCCGACGTCTCCGGGACTTACGGCCGCACGCTGGCGGGCCGCACCATCACCTCCGCCGCGGACTTCGCGGAACTGCTCCTCACGGAGGCCAACGTCGCGGTCGTCCCGGGCGCCGACTTCGCGGCCCCGCACCACGTCCGCATCTCGTACACGGTCCCGCCGGACCGCCTCACGGAGGCGCTGGCACGGCTCGCGGCCTTTGTGGACGGACTCGGGAGGAGGACTGCGTAGGCTCGCCTCATGGCCGGGGTGTCGGCGGTGATTGCGACGACGGCCTCGATGACGTTGTAGGTGATCGTCCCAGCGACGAGCAGCCGTATGCGTCTGGCGAGCACGTTGCGGCGGGCTGGGGACGGGCGAGGGATAGCGCGGTCATCAGCAGCAGCCTTCGGTGGCGGCATCTGGGCAGGTCTTGTCGGACTCGACCGCGACCACCGCGGCGAGCAGATGCTCCAAGGCGTGGCCGAGGCGTTCGTCGGCGAGCTCGTAGCGGGTGCGGCGCCCGTTCGGAGCGGTGACGACCAGGCCGCAGTCGCGCAGGCAGGCCAGATAGTTGGACAGCCGAGTGCGGGAGATATCGAGCGTGTCGGCGAGAACGGCGGGGTAACCGGGGCCTCGCGCAGGGCGAGCAGGATCCGGCAGCGGATCGGGTCGGCGAGCGCGCGGCCGAAGCGGGCCAGCACGTCGATGTCGGAGGGACTTCTCGGCGACCTGGGAGTTCCGGCACAGCGTTGACCGGCGCATTCCGTCGGTTCCCCATCCCGTGGCCTTTCCTGCCAACGCGAGCCGGACACAGTCGCTCACCAAGTTGCCGCGACCGGCGGCAGAGCGGATTCACTTGCAGCCATCGCTCTATCCAGCGGCAGGTATCGCCTTGGCTAACGCATCCCACCTGGCACGTACGTTCCTATTTATGTGCGCTTGCGTGACGGCTATGGTGATCGGCCAGGGCTGAGGGGCTGTCGGCTTACCTCGGCGTGAGAGGGGGACCGTGATTCCAGCGCTCACCGACGGTGGCCTCCTGCCGCCGGGTCGTCATGCTGCGACGATGGCTGAGATCGAAGAGATCTTCGTGGAGCAGGCGCCGCATTCTGACCGCCGCAGGCGCATCTTCCGCGCCTTCCAGCTCTATGCGGACATGATGAGCGACATTCTTGAACGAGGAACCTTCTGGGTGGATGGCGGCTTTTGCACCTACAAGGCGGAGCCCCCGGACGACCTCGACCTGGCTGTTCTCATCGACCCGATGCTTCCTCTGACTGGCAAAGATCACGAACGACTGATCCCGTTGTTCACTCTCCAGGGTGTGCAGGTGGGGAGCCCCCTGCTTGCGGCTAGTCGCGTTCAGCCCATGGGCGGTCTAATTGACAGCTTCGCCATCGTCGCGGGAGTTGTCGAGCAGGAGGACTATTGGGACGGAACATGGTCGAAGGTGAAGGGCCCTGACGGGGAACCCATTCCTGGAGCGGTCAAGGGATATCTGGAGGTGAGCTGGTGAGCAACGAGCTTCGCGACAAATATGTCCGCGCCCTCCAGACGGCCGAGGGAAGCGATCCTCTCTCCCGGCTTGCTCGGGCTGGCCTTCAAGCATCAGCCATGAAGTTCAGTGGGCTTGGCCTCCAGGAGGCGGCCGCTGGCCCAGGTCTCAACTTTCGGCTTGCCGACTCCTCTGTCAGCGGTCTGATCTCCGCCCACGAGGTAGGAGATTTCCTGCAACGCGTGCAGCGTGCTGTCGCGCGGTTGGCCAAAGCTCGCCGCGCCCGCCTCGCCGACGTGGCCAAACTGCTGCCCTTGGATCTGGAACTGGCGCGCCTTGACGTGGCCGCCTCTGCCCCTGGATCCGTCATCGTCGATCTGCAGCCCCACGCTCACTCGGTCGATAGGGACAAAGGGGAACTGCAGCCTCCGGGTGGTGTCTCCTGGGCTGAGATCGGTGCGGTGGAGTTGGTTCGAGCACTGCCGGAGGGCCCTGAGGACGAGGCCTCGATGGATTCGCTCTTCAGCGCTTCCCCCGTCGTGCGCCGTGCCGTGGCCGACTTGATCTTTAAGCTGCCGAACCCGAACCTGGACATCAGCCTGGCTGTGCAGCGTGGGACGGGCGAGCGCATCGTCTCTAGTATTTCCGCAGGTCAAGCCCAGTCACTTCGTGAGCGGCTCGACATCGTCCGTGAAGAACGCGAGATCATCCGGCTCCAAGGCCGACTCGACGGCCTCCGCACCCGCAGGCAGATTTTCTACTTCGAAACTCAGGCTGGTGCAGAGATCCACGGCTTCGTGGACGAATCTCTGGTCAATACGGTCAAAGCTCACCTCGATCAAGAGGTCGATGTGGCACTTGAGAGTTTTGTTCTGCGCTCAGCCGCAGGCAAACGCAGCCAGCGTCGCTATCGGCTGATCGAGGTGGCCGGCCAGCTTTCCCAGTTCCCGCCGGGAAGCGAGCTGGACGAAGAGGAGTAAGGCCTGTCGTTTGGATCAGACCAGCCTGGGCCGCAGTGCCTTGCTGGGCCCGATACGAGGCGTGATCCGCACGACAGGTCCGGGGTGAGGGTTGACGATCCGCGGCTCAGGCCGGGGATGTCGCAGAGCACAAGGCTGGCTCGATGCACGTACGACAGCAGGCGACGGCTGGAGCGCACGGTCGTGTAGTACCGCCCGCCCTTGTCGCCGTTCCCCGGGTGCGCCGCCTGCCTGTGGTCCCCCGACCGGTCGCAGGGGAGGCATTCGCTTCCTGGCTAGACCGCGTCGCGGGCAAGCTGGATGTGCCACCCGGCCAGGCTGCCCTCGCTCTGGGGCTGGAGTGCCGCACAGGGTCCTCTTCCACCCATCCCGTGTTCTTCGGCGTCACGCTCACGCCGAACAGCTTGGCTGGCCTTCGGCAGGCCACCGGGCTGCCGGCTCGTGACCTACTGCAGATGCAACTCGCCCGCTACGGCAAGACGGCACTGGACCTCACCGGCCTGGACTTAGCCAGGGAGGGGTCGCTAACGGCTGTGGCAGCCCGCGAATGGATGATGACGACCTGGAGCAGGGCCTGCCCGTCCTGTCTCGAAAAGAGTCCGGTGTGGCCACTGTGGTGGCGTCTGGGCGTCGCCGCGGTCTGTCCCGTCCACCGGTGCCTGCTGATCGATGTGTGCCCCCGGTGCAGGGTGCGGCTGAGGCGCGGGAGTGAGCGTGCCGCTCGTGGGCTGCTGACCCGGCCGCCGCTGCCCGAGGCTGGCGAATGCGCCAACCGGCCACCGGACGGCCCTAAGGGCCGCGCGGGCCTGTGCCGGCAGCTACTCGCCGCCATCCCCACCAAGGCTGTTCCCGAAGACTTGGTGGACCTTCAGCACCGTGTGCTGGCCATTGCTCACGGCTCGCCAGCCCATATTGCAGGCGAGCTGGTCTGTGGCGCCGACTGGTTCGCGGCTCTGCGCTATCTGACCGCCATGGCCCGCCTCGCAGCCACCGGTGAGGAAGTCAAAATCCTGCCTGGCTTTGCGGCCGAAGCGTTCGACCGGGAGCGGCAGCGGCGCGCGACCCGGCCGCGCGGGGGCGGTGGCAGTCAGCTGGGAGCGATGCCTGCCACTGCCGCTCAGACTCTGGCCGTGCTTGCCCTCGTGGACCGGTTACTGAATGGACCCAGCGTGGACGAGGGGGCCCATCGGCTAGCCCCGTGGGTCCGGCGCCTGACCACACACCGCCGTTCCCTGCGCGGAACCGATCCGTTGCGGCACCTGCCCTGCCCCGCTGTCATCGACCTCATGAAGGCAGCCGTCGCCCCGCGCCCTTCGCGTATCGCAGGAGCCCTGACTACCACCGGAAATTCTGTTCTCCGATCCCAGCACATTCCGCACCTGGCCGATCTGGATGATTACCGGGAACTGATCGCTGCCCACCTGCCTGGCACCGCCGAAGTGTCCGGGCGCCGTTTGGCTGCGCTTGCACTCGCCCGCCTGAGCGGGGCCAGCAGCTGGGCAGCGGCCGCAGCTGCAATCGGCATGGACCCTCAAAAGGCCGCTCGGGCCTCCAACACCCTCGTCCAGCGGATCGCAGACCCCGACGCCTTCTGGAGAGCGGCACGTACGGCAGCAGAGCGGATACAGGGGCGAGGATTTGTGGACTACGCCGAACGTCGGGATGCGCTCGCCGACCTGCGAGAGATCCCCCGCATCGACCTCACACCCATCTTTCACCCGCTGGGCCGCGATGTGACCTGGCAGCGCCAGCGGCACGCCGCTGCGTGGGTCTGGGAGCACTTCACCAGCGGCGATGTCCGCGAAGCACCCGCGTACGCACTGGGGTGGGAGGACGGAACAAGCAGCGCATCGATACGCGAGGGCTGGAGACGCTTTGAAACCCGACTACCCGCACCGGCTGCCGACGCTCTGAGCGCCTGGGGGACGGCCCGCCTGGCTTGGAGAGGAAGTACGTGAACGCAGCGAGGCCTCGCATCCTGCGCTCGGTCCGGATAGCCCCGGGGCTGGCCTACATCCACTATCTCGAACCCGCGGGCATCGAACGCCTCGTTTCCGCCGATCACGCCGCATCCGTTTTGTTCGAGGACGCGCTACCTATCCGCGACATCCCCTCCTACGCGGGGCAGCGCCACAC
Organism: Streptomyces sp. NBC_00386; assembly: GCF_036063235.1. NCBI lineage: Bacteria > Bacillati > Actinomycetota > Actinomycetes > Kitasatosporales > Streptomycetaceae > Streptomyces > Streptomyces sp. NBC_00386. Next base: position 4,458,531 of record NZ_CP107950.1, on the reverse strand, counting down.
CCCTGGCCACTACTGGTCGGCCACCACCGGTCTCATGATGGGTTACGAGTCCTACCTGGAGTCGAAGTGGATGAAGCTGCTCGATTTCGACCCCGACGTGGCGGCCTTCAGCGCCCAGCCCTTCACCATCGAAGCCCGGGATGCCGAAGGCTCCTGGGAACACACCCCAGACCTCTTTGTCCGCCGCCGCGACGGATCGGCGCTGCTGTTGGACGTGAAAGACGACAACCGCATGGCGGTGCCCGCAGTCGCACTGCAGGCACGGCGGACGGCTCGCTTGTGCCAGCAGATCGGTTGGGGTTACGCCATGGTGGGCGAGCCTGATCCACTGCGCTGGGCCACCGTCTCCTGGCTTGCCGGATACCGCCGTCCGCTGCGAGCTGGCAAAGGCCTGACCGATCCCCTGTTGCAGCTCGCCCAAACCCCCCTGCCCATCGGCGAGCTAGTGAGCTTCCAAGCCGTGCCCGAGCTGGCCCGTGCCGTGGTCTACCACCTGATGTGGCACCACCAGCTCGTCTTCGACCAGTCGCTTGCCTTACAGGACCACACCCACGTGCAGACCGCCGACGTCTGGAGCGACGGATGAGCAGCCACCGGCTTGCGGTCACGGACTGGATCGAATTCGAGGAGGAACGGCATCAGGTTGCCGGGCTCAACGGCGCCGTCGTGCGCCTGCGCTCAGAAAACGGCCGAACGCAGACGGTCATGCTCTCCGTGCTACTGGCGGATACGACCTTCCGGACAGCCGTCGAGCCGCCGCCCGCAACAGCCGTGGACTTCGACGGCGTCCTCGACCCGGCCGGGATCCTGGCAGGCCTGGACGATGCCGTGAAAGACGCAGCGCTGAAGCTGGAGGCTCACCTGCTGGAAGCCATGACAGGCCACCGCTCCGGTGATCCTCTCAGCGCTGCACCAGGCGAACCCCGCCACCAGTACGACCCGGCCACCCCGCAGCACATCCGCTTCAAGGCGAAGGCCGAAGAGCTGGGCATCACGGAACGATGGCTGTGGAAACTGTGGGCACAACGAGCGGAACACGGACTCTGGGGTCTTGTGGACAAACGCAAGACCCGCGTACGCAACCCGCTGAGAAATCTCGACCCGCGCGTGATCCAAGCCATCCGCGACCAAGCCGCCGCCGAGCGCGCGGACAGCTCCGCGACCGTGGGCAACCGCTTCTACCGCCGCACCCAGAACCGTCTGGACGCTGAACACGGTCCCGGCACCGTCCCGCTCCCCAAGCGGGACGCCTTCCGCGGGGCAGTCGGCCATCTGCTGGACATCAGCCCTTCCGCCCCCGCATTCCAACGGGCCTCAGCCGCCAACCAGCCAGACCGGACCTTCGGCAACGTCATCGCCACCCGGCCCGGCGAAGTCGTCATGCTCGACACCACCCCACTGGACGTCCTCGCCTACGACCCCGGCACCGAGACCACGATTCGTGTGGAACTCACCGTTGCCCTCGACGTGGCCACCCGCTCCATCCTTGCCTGGCGGCTCACTCCCGAAGGGACCAAAGCCATCGACATCGGCCTGCTCCTAGCCGATGTGATGACCCCCGAAATGATGCGTCCCGCATGGAAGGACGCCCTGCGCTACCAGATGCTCCGTCTGCCGTACGACCGGCTGCTCACTGTGGACGAGCGCCTAGCTGAAGCCGCTGCCCGGCCAGTCATCTATCCCGAGACGTTGCTGTATGACCACGGCAAGCCCTACAAGTCCGACGTTGTCCAGCGCGCGAGTGCCCGCTGGAAGATCGACCTGCAGGATGCGTGCAAGCTCAAACCAACCGACAAACCGCATGTGGAACGACTCTTCAAGACCGTCCGCGAACAATTCACCGAGCATGTCGCCGGATACAAGGGCTTCAACGTCGCCCACCGAGGTCGCACTGCCGAAGAACAGGCCCGATGGACCATTGACGAACTAGCCGAATTCTTCGCCGAATACGTCATCGCCGTCTACCAGCGCAGACACCACCGCGGGCTCACCCTTCACGGCTTCCCAGAACTACGGGTCTCCCCGAACGAGGCGTACAGCATGGCGCTCGGCTCCGCCGGCTACGTGGACTGCCCCCGCGAAGCCAACGTGTACTTCGAGCTGTTGCCGATCGCCAGACGGGTCATCCACCCCTACGGCATCGAACTGAACCACCTGACATACAACGCTGACATCCTCTACCGCTATCGCAAGGCCAAAGCGCCATACCCCGACGGTCTGTGGCCCATCCGCCATGACCCTCGCAACCTGCTGCACGCCTACTTCCTCGACCCCGCCGACGGCTCATGGAACGTCCTGCGCTGGACCCATGCCCTCGCCGAGCACCAACCGTTCACCGACATCACGCTCCGTGAAGCCAAGCGGCTCATCACCCTGCGGGGCCACGCTTCCGAGGACCAGGAAGCAGTGGCCCAAGCGCTCGCGGAACTCCAAAACCGCACAGACGCCCCCGAAACCTGGGCGCCGGGCAGTCGCAAACGCCTGACACGCGACCAACACCGAGGTGCAGCACAGAACCGCGATATGCAGCGCGGCGAAGCCCCCGTGAACAACCACCTGCCACTGACCGTCTTGCCCGCCCCGTCCGAGGAGAGCGAGGAACACGGGGATTGGAGCGGCCTTGACCTCAGCGAGGTCACCGCCGCAGAAGTCTGGGACCCCGACGCCGTCTAACGATCCAGGAGACGACTGTGAGTACCTTCCGACACCCCGGCCTGGCCGAACCCCGCACCAAGGAAGAGTGGCGACGCTACCGCGACAGCCGGCCACCCCAACGTCCCAACATGCCCTCATACAACGCCTACTTGAAGCTGCCAGAAGACGACAGAGATGACCTGAACGAGGCTCGCGACATCTACCACAGTGCACTCGCGATCGTCGATACCGCCCAGGTCAAGCGCCTGCACTACCTCCTGGAACGCAGGATGAAGGCCAACGCACGTCGGGCCGCCGGAGCCAGAGCGGGCCTCGTTTTCGACGGCCCGCCAACCGTCGGAAAGTCCACCCTCGTCAAGCTGTTCGGCGCACGCCACGAGAACCGACTGCGCCGAAAGAACCCAGAGAAGTTCCAGGACGGCTACGAAGCCAACGGAATGCTCATCGACTTCACCCCAGTCGTGTATCTCAGCATCCCGGCCCGAGCCACCCCCAAAGACCTGTCCGTGCTGCTTGCCGACTACCTCGGTATGGTGCAACGAGGCCGGGGAACACAGACAGACATCACCAACCACGTGCTTTCTGTTCTGGCGGACGTTGGCACGGAACTTGTCATCATTGACGATGTGCACTTCCTGGACCTCTCGGCAAAGGAAGGCCGTGTGGTTAATGACCACCTGAAGTACATCGCCAACGAGACCGCGGCAACCTTTGTCTATACCGGAGTCAATCTCAAAAAATCCGGACTCTTCCTCGAAGGACAGGCAGACTCGCGCGCAACTCAGACATCGGGTCGAAACACGCGTCACGCGGTCAGTAAGTTCGGATGCGTGACAGACAGAGAAAAGATCGAATGGGCCAAGACTGTCATGGCCTTGGAAGACACCCTTGTGCTCTACCGGCACAACCCCGGCCACTTGGTGAAGCTGTCGTCATATCTATACGACCGGACAGCCGGAAGTATCTGTGCCCTGACAGACCTGGTCCGTGAATCTGCGATCGAGGCCGTCATGAGCAAGGAAGAGACAATCACCCGCAAACTCATGGACCGGATCGAAATCAGCGAGTACGCCCAGGATTCGTACCGGAATATTGTCCGGCAGCGGCGGAATGCGGCATCTAGGCGAACGAAAGAGGTGGCGAGTTGACAGTTGATTCCGCACACTCCTCGAAATCTGATTCCTCCCGTCAGGCCGACGGTGCAAACTCTCTTTCGAGGCTCAGTGCTTCGATGCGTCGCCTTCCCGCGGTGCCGGCACCATTGGATGGAGAAGCGTTCAGTTCATGGGTGGATCGAACGGCTATCAAACTGGATGTGGCACCAGGACTAGCCGCCCGGGCGCTCGGTCTCGAATTCAGCAGCAATGATGCGTGGCCTGCCCTTTTTGGTCTCAGTCTTACACAGGCTAGCTTGGATGGCCTGCAGGCCGCGACTGGATTGTCGGCCCGCGTCCTGCTGCCAATGCAACTCGAACGGTACAACGGGACTGCGTTAAACCTGCCCAAGCTTGACGTTACGAAGGAATCAGTAATGCAGATTGCATTGGGTCACCAGTGGATGACCATCAGCGGCAGTAGGGCGTGTCCGCGCTGCCTTTTAGTCAGCGATGCTTGGCCTCTTTGGTGGCGCCTGGGAATCGCTGCCGTCTGTCCAATCCACCGTTGCCTCCTGATCGATACGTGCCCCGCCTGCGGTATCGGACTGCGACGTGGCTGCAAATTCCAACCACGACGATTACTGAGGCGCACACATAAGAATCCGGACCTGAAAGAATGCGGCAACCGGCCGAAGACTGCAGGCGGCCCGAGGCCGAGGGATGTATGCCGACAACGGATCACAGAGATCCCCACCCGTGATGTTCCGCAAGCCCTGGCTGACTTCCAGAAGCGAGCCATCTCCATCGCTGATGGAGGGAATGCCCTGATCGCAGGAAAGTCTGTGACGGCCGCCGATTGGTTCGCCACTGTGCGATACGTAGCCGCTGCTGCACGACTGACTGCGCATGACGGCGAACTTATTGCACTCCCTGACTTTGCCGCAGAATCCCTTGCCAGGGCGCGCGACGCACGCCACGAAAGCCGCGTCAAGCATTCACATGGAGGTGTGAGCGACCCTGGTGCGAAGCCGGAAACAGCCGCCGAGGCGGCAGCCGTCCTGGGCCTCGCGGAACCTGTCGTGGACGCACCCGATCGTGATTCCTGTCCTAATTATCTTGCCCTTTGGGCGCGACGGCTTTCGGGAGAACGGCAAACTCGACATCACGGGATGGATCCGCTGCGCAAAATCTATCGACCATCGATTGTGGACGAAATGGCAGTTGTGGACGAAAAGGTGGCCGCCACTACGCCCTGGTCTCAGCGCGCCGCCAGTGTGAAGCCTGCCTTCGCAGCAACCGACTTCGAAATCAGACACGTCCCTCACCTGATTGACATCGATGACTATCACGACTTAGTAGCCGCACACCTTCCCGGCATGAAGGTTTTGGTGGGCAGATATTTTGCAGCTCTCGCACTAGCCCGCTTCGCAGGGGCCGGCACCTGGATTCAGGCCGCGCAGGCGCTCAACACAAAGACTCGAACGGACTATTCGTTCAAACGCCTTGCCAGCCGAAGCCCAGAACCGGAAGCATTCTGGGTCGCGATCCGGACCTTGGCGGCACGGATGACGGCCCGCGGACCGATCGACTACGAAGCCCGTCGGATGGTGCTGTCCAGCTTGCGAGAGGTACCGCACGGCGTACTCTCCCCTCTTCTCCACCCAGCAGGTATGAGCGTTACGCTGCGGCGACAACGACATGCGGCTGCCTGGATCTGGGAACGACTTACAGGTGGTCGAGCGCAAGACGCACCAACCTACGCTGAAGGCTGGGAGGGCGTCCGGCCAGCCTCGGTCGGCATCGCACGACTGCGGTTTCACCAAGAGCTACCGACAGCGGCTGCAAACGGTCTGACGGCTTGGGGATTGGACTGGTTGGCAGCAAGCGGGATCCAGTGATTCCCGTCGGCGAGATACGGGTATTCATCGACGCGACGCGTCTGCAGGCGAGGACGTGACCGTCAGTTCTTGCGGTACTCAAGGTCGCCAGGGCGACGGTGCCGCACCTGCCGTGGCACACGACGCGGGTCGGCGCTGCCGGCGGCCCCACACGTGGCACCGCTTTCACTGCCTGACGCGCCAGCACTCACCCTGCCACTGCACTCCTGATTGGCGGCAGCGTCACCCACGCCCTGTACCTGACGGCTCTCAGCGCCTTCCACTAATCAAGGTCTGCGCACTGAACAGATCAGTGCGCAAAACGTCGATGTTCGCTGCTCAGAAAAGAGTTCAGTGCCCAGGTCAGAGCCTCGGGCACTGAACTCTTTTCTTCTGTCCGACAGGCGGTTCGGGAACTCTTCATGCCAACGCGGCGGCCCAGGTCCCGGCCCGGCTGGAGGCCTTGGGCACGGCGGCCGGGCTCGACAGGGCCGCGCTGCACAGCCAACTGGCGGCGGCACTGTCCGTGGTCCTGCACCTCGTGCGGGACCGGGCCGGACGGCGCCGGATCGCCGAGGTGCATGTGCTGGAACGCGACGCGTCGGGGCTGGTGGTGACGGTGCCGGCGCTGCGGTGGGGCGAGGACGCCTTCGCGTACGAGCGGGGGTGGGAGCGGCTGAGGGAGCTCCTTCGGGAGGGAAGTCAGGGATATCGAAGCCAGGAATGTCGCGAGCCGATCGAGCTCGGGAGGGGAAGCGCCGCCGGACCGGAGGAGTACGGGAGCCCGTCCGAGGCTGTGGACGCCGGGGTTCTGACAGGGGCCGGACGTCGGGATGCGAACGGGGAGCGGGATGAGGGTCGGTGAGATGGCGGACGCGCCCGTGGGAGCGGCGATGGCGTGTGCCGGGATCGCGGCCTGGCTGATCGGCGAGCACGGCTCGGGCGCGCGCAGAGCCAGGGTGCTGTTCGCCGGCGGTGGGGCGGTGATCGGTCCGCCTCTGTGGCAGCGGGCCCGTGTGGACTGGCGCCGGTTGCGCGGGCGGCTGCGGCCCGAAGCCTGGTCGCTGGTGGCGGGAACGGTGATCGCGGTACTGGGCACGTCGGTCCTGCCCCTCCTCCTCGGAGCCGCCGGCATGCCCTTGCTGCGCCGGGTACGGCGAGCGGGGGAGGTCCGGCGCGAGCGGGAGCGACGTGGCGACGCGGTGATCGCCCTGTGCGGCGCACTCGCCGGTGAGGTGCGGGCGGGACGTCAGCCCGGTGAGGCACTGCTCGCGGCCGCACGCGACTCGGACGGACTCGCCGACGCACAGCCGTTGGTCCTGGCCGCGGCGAGATTCGGCGGGGATGTACCGGGTGCGCTGACCGAGGCGGCACGGCAGCCCGGCGCCGACGGACTGGTGGGGCTCGCCGCGTGCTGGCGTGTGGCCGTGGACCGGGGTGCGGGGCTCGCGGCGGGACTGGACCGGCTGGAGGCCGCGCTGCGAGCCGAGCGTGATCAACGAGACGACATGCGCGCCCAGTTGGCCGGATCGCGCTCGACGGCCTCCATGCTCGCGGGCCTGCCGGTCCTCGGCCTTCTGCTCGGCACCGCGCTCGGCGCGGCCCCCCTGCACGTGCTGCTGCACACCGGTCCCGGGCTGGGCTGCCTGCTCGTCGGCGGGGTGCTGGAGGGCGTGGGGCTGTGGTGGGCGCTGCGGATCGTACGAGGAGCGGAGACGGCATGAGCGCGGAAGTTGTCCACAGACTGGGGGTGCTTGTGTGCGGAGTGCTCCTGGTCGGCGCACCGGCCCGCTGGCTCGGGACGGTGCGGCGGGCGAGGCGAGTGCGCGGACGGCTGGCCGCGTTGCTGCTCCCGGAACCCGCGCCGTCACCGCCGCGCCACGAGGTACGGGACTACAGCAGACGGTGGCTGCCTGTGGTGGGTGTCGGATGCGCCGGCTGGGTCCTGATCGGCGGCGTTGTCGGAATTCTGGTCGGACTGGCGGCCGGCTTCGGAGTCCGGTGGTGGCTCCGGCGGAATCCGGCACCTCAGGAGGAGTACGACGTGGCGTCGGCCGTCCGCCAACTGCCCCTAGCAGCCGACTTGGTGGGCGCCTGCATCGCGGCCGGGGCGAGTCCGGTGGCAGCGGCCCAGGCCGTCGGTGAGGCGCTGGGCGGGCCGGTGGGTGAGCGGCTGGCCCGGGGCGCGGCGGAGGTGCGGCTCGGCGGTGAACCGGTCGACGCATGGCGGAGGTTGGCGTCGCTTCCGGGCGCTCAGGGGCTGGCGCGGCTGCTGGAACGGGCGGGCGAGTCGGGCGTGCCGGCGGCCGTGCCGGTCGGCCGGCTCGCGGCGGAGGCCCGCGCCGAGTGGGCGCGCACCGCGACGGCGCGGGCACGCCGGGCGGCCGTCATGGTCACTGCCCCGGTGGGGCTGTGCTTTCTGCCCGCCTTCCTCGCGATCGGGGTGCTGCCCGTGGTGATCGGGCTGGCCGGCGGATTGCTGCGAGGGGGTGGGGGGTGACGGACGGCGGCAGTGGTGATGGGTGAACGGCAACCGGCGAAGTGCCCGACAGGGATGAATCCCAAGGAGGTTGGAATGAGCAGGACGGTGCGAGTTCTCGGACTGGAACGAGGGCGAGGACACGGGCAAGGACAACGGCAACAGCGTGCGCGGCTGCGGGCCTGGATGCTCGCGTCCATCGCGGCGCGGAGGGACGCGGGGATGGTCACGTCCGAGTACGCGGTGGGTGTCATCGCGGCGGTGGCCTTCGCGGCCGCGCTCTACAAGGTGGTGACGAGCGGGCAGGTCGGTGAGGAGCTGCAGGGCATCGTGGGGCGGGCCCTCAATGTTCAGATGTGAACGCCGTTTGAGCCAGGACCGGTTGAGGGCGGGTCGGGCTCTGCGCCGGGACTGGTTGAGGGTGGGTTCGGCTCTGCGCCGGGACGGTGGATTCGTCACCGCGGAGGCCGCCGTGGTCCTGCCCTCTCTGGTGCTCGTCGGCATGGCGCTGGTCTGGGCCCTGCTCGCCGCGTCCGCGGAGATCCAGTGCGTGGACGCGGCGAGGGCGGGCGCTCGGTCGGCGGCGCGCCAGGACCCGGCGGAAACGGTCCTGGCGACGGCCCGTCGCGCGGCCCCGCCCGGGGCGAAGGTCACGGTGGGCCGGGAGGGCGATCTGGTCCGGGTCACTGTCGGCGCGAGGACACCCGGTCCCGCCGCGCTGTCCCTTGAACTCAAGGACGAGGCGGTGGCGCTGGCGGAGGAGACGGTGGGGGACACGGACACGGGGGATACGGCTGCGGGGGTGGACGGGAGATGAGGAGCCGAAGTCGCCGGCGGAACCGGCGATGGGTGTGGTCAACCGTTGGGAGGGGCTGTCGTGGACGGTGGCGTGCGTCCCCCGACAGAGGATCGGCGACGGTGTGGACGGTGGGGGCGATCGCTGTGCTGTGTGCCGTCTTCGGAGCGGTGCTGTCGATGGGACAGGCCGTCGTGGTGCGGCACCGGGCGGCAGGGGCCGCGGACCTGGCGGCCCTCGCCGCGGCGGATCACTGGAGCGACGGTGGCACGGCGGCCTGCGCCCGCGCGGACCGCGTGGCCCGAGCACAGGGCGCGCGGCTCGTGCGGTGCGCGGTCGAGGGCCAGATCTTGGACGTGACGGCCTCGTCCGGAACCGGACCGATCACCGCCGAGGTCAGATCGAGGGCGGGGCCACCGGGATCTCCGGGTTCTGACGGTTCTCCGGGGCCTGTGGAGACTGTGGGACCCAAAGGTTCCTCAGAACCCTCAGGGCGCCCCGCCCTCACTCCGCCGAACCCGGCTCCTGGCCGTCACGCGCCGGACGTTCACCCGTTCAGCCCTGACGCCTCCGACTTTCACTCTTCCGGTCCTCCGCCCCCGCGCATGCCGCCGTGACTCCCCGAACGGACTACCGCGGACGCGGCTCCTTGGGGCCCGACTCCTTCTGACCCGACTCTTTCTGACCGGGCTCCTTCGGAGCGGGTTCCTCGGGTGCCGCTCGCAGGAGTTCCGTGAGCAGGCGTACGGCGCCTCGCTTGTGGAGTGGATCGTTGCCGTTCCCGCATTTGGGGGACTGGATGCAGGAGGGGCATCCGGCGTCGCACTCGCACGAGGCGATGGCCTGGCGGGTGGCCGTGAGCCAGGAGCGGGCGGTGTGGAAGGCCCGCTCGGCGAATCCGGCGCCGCCCGGGTGACCGTCGTACACGAAGACGGTGGGAAGCAGCGTGTCCGGGTGGAGCGGGACGGAGACGCCGCCGATGTCCCAGCGGTCGCAGGTGGCGAACAGCGGCAGCATGCCGATCGAGGCGTGCTCGGCGGCGTGCAGGGTGCCGCCGAGGATCTCCGGGTTGATCCGGGCCGCGTCCAACTGGTCCTCGGTGACCGTCCACCAGACGGCACGGGTACGGAGCGTACGGGGAGGGAGGTCGAGTTTGGTCTCGCCGAGCACTTCACCGGTGATGACACGCCGGCGCAGGAAGGAGACGACCTGGTTGGTGACTTCCACGGAGCCGTAGCACAACCGGCCAGCACCCCAGGGGACTTCGACATCGGTCTCGAGGACGGCGATGGTGGTCGTGTCACGGGCGACCGTCGAATACGGCGGGCTGGCCTCCTCGACCAGTGCGACCGAGTCCTCCAGGTCCAGCTTGCGCACCAGGTACGTACGGCCCTGGTGCAGATGGACCGCGCCCTCGTGGACCGCCGTGTGCGCGGCGCCCTCGTCGACCGTGCCGAGCAGGCGGCCGGTTCCGGCCTCGACGACCTGCACCGGGTTGCCGCCGCCCCCGCGGATGTCGGTCAGGTCGACGGCCCGCTCCCGGCGCGTCCAGTGCCAGGCCGTGGTCCGGCGGCGCAGCAGCTTCGCGGCCTCGAGCTGCGGCAGCAGTCCGGCGGCGGCGGGGCCGAAGAGTTCCAAGTCGTCGTCCGTGAGAGGGATCTCGGAGGCGGCGGCACACAGGTGCGGGGCCAGGACGTAGGGGTTGTCCGGGTCGAGGACCGTGGATTCCACCGGTTGGTCGAACAGGGCCTCGGGGTGATGGACGAGGAAGGTGTCCAGTGGGTCGTCGCGGGCGACCAGGATCGCCAGCGCGCCTTCGCCGGACCGGCCCGCACGGCCGGCCTGTTGCCAGAGGGAGGCGCGGGTGCCCGGGTAGCCGGAGATGACGACGGCGTCGAGGCCGGAGATGTCGACGCCGAGTTCGAGGGCGGTGGTGGCGGCGAGGCCGAGGAGCTCTCCGGAGTGCAGCGCGGCCTCCAGGGCACGGCGTTCCTCGGGGAGGTAGCCGCCGCGATAGGCGGCGACGCGCCGGGCCAGCGAGCGGTCGATCTCGGTGAGGCGTTCCTGGGCGATGAGCGCGATCAGCTCGGCGCCACGCCGGGACCGTACGAAGGAGATCGAGCGCATGCCCTGGACGGTGAGGTCGGTCAGGAGGTCGGCCGTTTCGGCGGTGGCGGTGCGCCGGACGGGTGCACCTTTCTCGCCGTGCAGTTCGGTGAGCGGGGGCTCCCACAGGGCGAACACGAGTTCCCCTCGCGGGGAGGCGTCGTCGGCGACCTCGACGACGGGGAGGCCGGTCAGGCGGCGCGCCGCGACCGAGGGTTCGGCGGCGGTCGCGGAGGCCAGCAGGAAGACGGGGGAGGCGCCGTAGCGGGCACAGATGCGGCGCAGACGGCGCAGCACCTGGGCGACGTGGGAGCCGAAGACGCCGCGGTAGGTGTGGCACTCGTCGATGACGACGTAGCGCAGGGCGCGCAGGAAGGAGGACCAGCGGGGGTGGGAGGGCAATATCCCGCGGTGCAGCATGTCGGGGTTGGTCAGGACGTAGTTGGCGTACTGGCGTACCCATTCTCGTTCCTCGAAGGGTGTGTCGCCGTCGTACACGGCTGGGCGTACGGCATTGCCCAGCGGTTGTGAAAGTTCCTTCACCGAGCGGCGCTGGTCTGCCGCCAGGGCCTTGGTGGGAGCCAGGTAGAGGGCGGTGGCGCCCCGGCCGTTCGGGGCCTCGGAGCCCTCCAGGAGGGCCGTCAGGACCGGGGCGAGGTAGGCCAGGGACTTGCCGGAGGCGGTGCCGGTGGCGACGATCACCGACTCGCCGTCCAGGGCGTGCTCGGCGACGCGTGCCTGGTGGGCCCAGGGGTGTTCGATGCCCGCGGCCTGCACCGCGGCGATGACCTCCGGACGGATCCGGTCGGGCCAGACGGCATGGCGACCCTCTCGCGGGGGCAAGTGCTCCGTATGAGTGATGCGCGAAGCCCGGCTCGGCCCCGAGGCGAGCCGGTCCAGGACGGTGCTCGGCGAGGGGCGGGAAGCGGTGTCCGCCGTGGATCGATCGGATCGGTGATTCTTGGCCATCGGCATCGAGTGTGTCACTGGCGTGACGGACAATGGGCCCAAGGCGTCGTGCACGCCTGCCGGTAAGTGATTGAATGCCATCGCGGCTGGCGAACCGTCCCGGGGGCTCTGCCGAGGTGTCCCATGGGGCGACCGCTCGATAGCAAGGTGCTGGAGGATCCGTGGACCTGTCCCTGTCGACTCGCAATGTGTCCGGCCCTAATGGCGACCGTACGGTCGTCGAGGTCGGCGGCGAAATCGATGTATATACCGCGCCCAAGCTGCGAGAGCAGCTGGTCGAGCTGGTGAACGACGGCAGTTTCCACCTTGTCGTCGACATGGAGGGCGTGGACTTCCTCGACTCCACCGGTCTCGGCGTGCTGGTGGGCGGCCTGAAGCGCGTCCGGGCCCATGAGGGCTCGCTGCGTCTGGTCTGCAACCAGGAGCGCATTCTGAAGATCTTCCGTATTACCGGTCTCACCAAGGTGTTCCCGATCCACACCTCGGTGGACGAGGCGGTCAACGCGACCGACTGACGACCGGTCTCCCGGGTCGTGGGCCCGGCATCGCACACATGGGGACCGGGCCCACGGCCCGGCCCCCAGACAGCACGCCCGTAGTTCAGAGGGGGATGCATGGCCACCGTTGAACTCCGCTTCAGCGCGCTGCCCGAGCACGTCAGGACCGCCCGACTGGTGGCGGCAGCGGTGGCGCGCAGGGCCGGAGTGGACGAGGCCGTCCTCGACGAGGTCAGGCTCGCCGTCGGCGAGGCCTGTACTCGTGCCGTCGGACTGCACCAGAGCGGCGGAATCGCGGCGCCGGTGCAGGTGACGCTGATCGAGGAGGAGAAGCAGTTCTCCATCGAGGTCGGTGACGAGGCGCCGGGTTCGGTGCCCGGAGGGGCATCCGGCACCGCCTCGGACGCGGAGGTCGAGGAGGACGAGATGGGCCTCGCGGTCATCAGCGGCCTCGTCGACGACGTGGAAGTCATCGCCGGAGAGCACGGCGGACTGATCAGGATGAGCTGGCCCACCACGCCGCCGGCCGTGGCTCTTTCCTGACAGCCGTCCCTCTTTAATTTGTCCCGAAGGGCCCTACTCGGTGGGGCCCTTCGGCATGTCCGGGGCAGGTCCGGGGTATGTTCGGCTGCGCTCGCTCGCCCATATGGTGATCATTTACTCCGGTGATCGCGTACGGCGTTTCGTGAATTGGTTCACGATCATTCGCGCGATAATTGGATCAAGCGTCAACGCTTCTGGGGCATTACTGCATTTGGGTCCGTAGACGCTTGTCGATCATTTGCTGAAGAGCAAGTGAAGATTAATTCCGCTTACCGCGGACTGTTTTGATCAGGTTCCGGTACCTAGAATCCGTCCACATCTTGAGCTCAGCCCAAGCGTCAAGGAGGACGAATGGCGGGGCTTTCTACCCCTCATCAGTTTGACCACCCCACAACCTTCGCAGCCGCGGTTCTGACGGACGGCAACCGTCTCATCGTGACGGTCATCGCGGTCGTCGCCGTGGCAGCGCTCGTGGTCGCCGGGATCCTGGTGCGCCAGGTTCTCGCGGCCGGCGAGGGCACCGACAGCATGAAGGAGATCGCGACGGCGATCCAGGAAGGCGCGAATGCCTACCTGGGGCGCCAGATGCGCACGCTCGGCGTATTCGCCGCCGTGGTGTTCTTCCTGCTCATGCTGCTTCCCGCGGACGACTGGAATCAGCGCGCCGGACGGTCGATCTTCTTCTTGATCGGCGCGGCGTTCTCGGCGACCACCGGCTATATCGGTATGTGGCTCGCCGTACGGAGCAATGTCCGCGTGGCCGCGGCCGCACGGGAAGCGACCCCGGCGGAGGGTGAGCCCGAAAAGGATCTCACCGCCGTCTCGCACAAAGCCATGAAGATCGCTTTCCGCACCGGTGGCGTAGTCGGCATGTTCACGGTGGGGCTCGGTCTGCTGGGCGCCTCCTGTGTGGTGCTCGTGTACGCGGCCGACGCGCCGAAGGTCCTGGAGGGCTTCGGTCTCGGCGCGGCACTGATTGCCATGTTCATGCGTGTCGGCGGCGGCATCTTCACCAAGGCCGCCGACGTCGGGGCCGACCTGGTCGGCAAGGTCGAGCAGGGCATCCCGGAGGACGACCCGCGCAACGCCGCGACCATCGCCGACAACGTGGGCGACAACGTGGGCGACTGCGCCGGTATGGCCGCGGACCTCTTCGAGTCGTACGCCGTCACGCTCGTCGCCGCGCTGATCCTCGGCAAGGTGGCGTTCGGCGACGCAGGGCTCGCGTTCCCGCTGATCGTCCCCGCCATCGGCGTAATCACCGCGATGATCGGCATCTTCGCGGTGGCGCCCCGGCGGTCCGACCGCAGTGGTATGTCCGCGATCAACCGCGGGTTCTTCATCTCCGCGGTGATCTCGCTCGTACTGGTAGCCCTCGCCGTCTACATCTACCTTCCGGGGACCTACGCCGAACTGGACGGGGTCACGGACGCGGCGATCAAGGCCAAGGGCGGTGATCCGCGGGTCCTCGCGGTGATCGCCGTCGCGATCGGCATCGTGCTGGCCGCGCTCATCCAGCAGTTGACCGGCTACTTCACCGAGACCACTCGCCGTCCCGTCCGGGACATCGGCAAGAGTTCACTCACCGGCGCGGCCACCGTCGTCCTCGCCGGCATCTCCATCGGTCTCGAATCGGCCGTCTACACCGCCCTGTTGATCGGCCTCGGCGTGTACGGGGCGTTCCTGCTGGGCGGTACGTCGATCTTGCTGGCGCTGTTCGCGGTGGCGCTCGCCGGAACGGGCCTGCTCACCACGGTCGGTGTCATCGTCGCGATGGACACCTTCGGCCCCGTCTCCGACAACGCGCAGGGCATCGCCGAGATGTCCGGTGACGTCGAGGGCGCGGGCGCGCAGGTACTCACCGACCTGGACGCCGTCGGCAACACCACCAAGGCCATCACCAAGGGCATCGCCATCGCCACCGCCGTTCTCGCGGCCTCGGCCCTCTTCGGCTCGTACCGTGACGCGATCACCACGGCCGCGAGCGACGTGGGCGAGAAGGTCTCGGGTCCCGGCGCGCCGCTGAACCTGATGATGGACATCTCACAGCCCAACAACCTGGTGGGTCTCATCGCGGGCGCCGCGGTCGTCTTCCTCTTCTCGGGGCTGGCGATCAACGCGGTGTCGCGGTCCGCCGGGGCGGTGGTCTACGAGGTGCGGCGGCAGTTCCGCGAGCACCCCGGGATCATGGACTACTCCGAGAAGCCCGAGTACGGGCGCGTCGTCGACATCTGCACCAAGGACGCGCTGCGCGAACTGGCCACACCCGGCCTGCTCGCGGTGCTCACGCCGATCGCGATCGGGTTCACGCTCGGCGTCGGCGCGCTCGGTTCGTTCCTCGCCGGCGCGATCGGCACCGGCACGCTGATGGCGGTCTTCCTCGCCAACTCCGGTGGCGCGTGGGACAACGCCAAGAAGCTGGTCGAGGACGGCCACCACGGCGGCAAGGGCAGCGAGGCCCACGCCGCTACGGTGATCGGCGACACGATCGGTGACCCCTTCAAGGACACGGCGGGTCCCGCGATCAACCCGCTGTTGAAGGTCATGAACCTGGTGTCGCTGCTGATCGCTCCGGCGATCGTCAAGTTCTCGTACGGCGACGACAAGAGCGTCGGCGTACGGGTGTTCATCGCCCTTCTCTCGCTCATCGTGATCGTGAGTGCCGTGTACATCTCCAAGCGGCGCGGGATCGTCATGGGTGACGAGGAGGGCAACGACGAAGGGGTCGCCAAGTCGGCCGATCCGGCGGTGGTTTCGTAGCTCACAGGTTCCACGCCTGATCCGGCACGGAAATGAGTGCCGGGTCGGGGAGTGAACCAACGGGCGGGTGTACGGCGCGTGTTGACGTGCCGTACACCCGCCCTGTGTGTGTTCACGCCGTTGTCGTGAGCCTTCTCTCGCTTGGTGCAAACAGTTTCAAAAGCTGTCGTAGTGGACATTCGCCATACGGGTGTCGCCCACATGGCGTGTATGTTCCGGGGCCGAGGGCCATGGAAGGGACCGAACCGGTGAACAAGAAGCTCGCGGCCGCACTGTCCGGCGGTGCGGTACTGGTGCTCGCGCTGTCGGGATGCGGCAGCAGCGAGGACAGCGGCAACGACAAACTGAACTCCTGGGCGAAGCAGGTCTGTGACGCGGTGAAGCCGCAGGCGCAGAAGATCGAGGAGGCGAACGCCGCGATCCAGAAGCAGACCTCGGACAACAGCACGCCGGAGGACGTCCAGAAGACCGACGCACAGGCCTTCCAGGACATGTCCGACGCCTACGAGGCGATCGGTACCGCCGTCTCCAACGCGGGACCGCCGGACGTCGAGGACGGCAAGACGAAGCAGACCAACGCGGTCAAGGAGCTCAACGACATCTCCAAGTCGTACGCCAGCCTGAAGACGCAGGTCGCCAAGCTCGACACCAAGGACCAGGCCAAGTTCGCCGAGGGCCTCAAGGGCATCGCGACCCAGCTCGGCCAACTGAGCCAGAGCGGGAGCGACGCCCTGAAGAAGCTGGAGGAGGGTGACGTGGGCAAGGCGATGGCGCAGCAGGAGAGCTGCAAGTCGGCGTCCGGGTCGCCGGGGGCCGCCAACAGCTGAGGCCGTCCGCAGGATCGAAGGAGAGCCCGGTACGCAGGCGCGCCGGGCTCTCGGCCTGTGCTGCCCGTGCCGCGCTCGCTGTCCACAGGGGAAGCTCGGTCCGCAGGGAGGCTCTGTCCACAGGTGTGGGTGCCCGTAGGCGATAGCGGACACAATGGGAGGCGTGAGTCACACCAGCCTGTCACCGTTGCCCTCGTCCGATCGTGCCGACATCACCGCACGGCTGCGGAGCGCGCTCCTCGGCGCCTCCTTCACCGCGGACGGTCTCCTCGACCTGCTCGGCGCCCCCGCGTACGCGGCCCTGGCACGCAGTGAGACCGTGCCCGCCCTCCGGGCGACCCGGGGAGACACACCGCTGGAGACGCTCGTTCGGCTGTTCCTGCTGCAGCAGCCCGTGCCGTACGCGCGTGTGGCGGACGTGCTGCCCGTCGAGGACGCCCTGGAATGCGGCTGGCTGATCCGGACGGGCGGGGACGAGGTCGCGGCGAGTGTCGACATCCGGCCATACGGCGGGCCCGGTGGCGAGGACTGGTTCATCGTGTCCGACCTCGGATGCGCCGTCGGCGGCGCGGGCGGCATCGGCAGCCGGGAGGAAGGTGTCGTCCTCGGAGTGGGAGGCGCCTCCACGACCCTCGCCGGCATCACCGTGCGCACACCCGTCGACTCCGCGCTCGATCTCGGCACCGGCTCCGGAATCCAGGCCCTGCACGTCGCGCAGCACGCCACACGCGTGACGGCGACCGATCTGAACCCCCGTGCCCTGCACATCACCGCGCTCACCCTCGCGCTCTCCGGAGCCCCGGCCGCCGACCTGCGCCAGGGCTCCCTCTTCGAGCCGGTCCGAGCCGACGAGACGTACGACCTGATCGTCTCGAACCCGCCCTTCGTGATCTCGCCGGGCGCGCGGCTGACGTACCGCGACGGCGGGATGGGCGGGGACGATCTGTGCCGCACGCTCGTTCAGGAGGCGGGGGACCGGCTGAACGAAGAGGGGTACGCCCAGTTCCTGGCCAACTGGCAGCACGTGGAGGGCGAGGACTGGCAGGACCGGCTGCGTTCCTGGGTGCCGCGTGGCTGCGACGCGTGGATCGTGCAGCGCGAGGTGCAGGACGTCACGCAGTACGCGGAGCTGTGGCTGCGCGACTCGGGCGACCACCGGGCCGACCCGGCCGACTATCAGGCACGGTACGACGCGTGGCTCGACGAGTTCGAGGCCCGCAAGGTGAAGGCTGTCGGCTTCGGATGGATCACCCTGCGCAGGACGGCGGCGGCCGAGCCCTCGATCACGGTCGAGGAGTGGCCGCACTCCGTCGAGCAGCCGCTCGGCGATGCCGTACGTGAGCACTTCGAGCGGGTCGACTATCTGAGACGGCACGACGACGCGGGTCTGCTCGCCGGTCACTTCAGACTGGTGGCGGAGGTCGTGCAGGAGCAGGTCGGACTGCCCGGCGCCGAGGACCCGGAGCACGTGGTGCTGCGTCAACACCGGGGAATGCGCAGGGCCACCAAGGTGGACACGGTCGGCGCGGGCTTCGCCGGTGTGTGCGACGGCACGCTGAGCGCGGGGCGGATCCTGGACGCCATCGCCCAACTGGTCGGCGAGGATCCGGTGTTGCTGCGAGACCGGACACCCGCACAGATCCGCCTGCTGGTCGAGCAGGGATTCCTGGAGCCGGTCGAGTAGCTGGTGATGCCGGAGCGGGCGCGCCGGGGCGCTGACACGCCTTCTCCGGCCCTCTGGCCTCTCCGGTCCTCCGGCCCCTCTCCGGTCCGGTCCAGTCCTCCGGTTACCTTCTGCCGGGGTGGCAGGAGGTACGGGGCCGGCCCGGGAGGTCCGTCGTCCGCTCGTGCCGGCGCTGGTCGCGCTCGGCCGGATACCCGATCGGGATCTTCCAGGAGGCGAAACCGGCCAACATCCGATGGACGACGAATGCTTCCGCTCAACCCTCAACCCCCCAGCCCGAGCCTCCAGCCCGAGCCCCAGCGCCTGTGCCTGCGGCAGCACCCGTGGCTGTCCTTCCCGTCCGCTCATGCAGCCCTTTCCCGGCCCTGGGCTCTGCCCTGTCCATTTCGAGGCCTGTGGCGTGGGAGTAGCGGGGGACGGGAAGGACGGATTCGCCACAGTGGGGAGCACCGGGGCGCGTCGGCAGGGCGGGGAGGGCAGGGGGCGCGCGACGTCGGGTGAGGGTGTGGGCGCCCCATGGGGTGCTGGTTGCCCGGCGTTCACCGTGGGTTCGTGTGTCGGCTGCCGGGGCGTGTCAGCCTCCCGAGCCTGAGGACGCGGGGCGAAAGGACAGAGCCATGGAAAGCGGGCCGGCGGTCTTCGCGGGGATGGTGTTCGCCCTGTTCGGAAGCGGGATCCTGGCCTGGACGGTGGTCCGGGTGCGGCAGGGCGAGCCGGTCGCCCACGGTGTGAACCGCGTCGCATCGGCGACCCTCGCGAGCGTCGCCGGAAGCGGGGCGCTGGCGCTCGGAGTGTGGTGCTTCACGCGCGTGTGAGACCGCGCGTGAAGACCCCGGCTCGGGTAACTGGAAAGTTACCCTCCGGATGGGCCCGGAAGGGCAGGTCGGCACTCCGGGCGGCAGGAATGGCGGTAGTCGGGTTACCGTTCGAGTGGCCGTTGCGGGCTTTTCCCGTTTGACACGGGGGCGGGATGTACCGTCACACTCCGCAGCGTCAGCATGACCCGATCCCTCGGGAGCCAAGCCCCGGGGAGATTCCGCGTCGACCGGAGAGAAGAGCGAAGTTGTCCCCGACCAGCGACACCGCACACGGCGGCCGCCGACTCGTCATCGTCGAGTCGCCTGCCAAGGCGAAGACGATCAAGGGCTACCTCGGCCCCGGCTATGTCGTCGAAGCGAGCGTCGGGCACATCCGTGACCTTCCCAACGGCGCCGCGGAGGTGCCCGAGAAGTACACCGGCGAGGTCCGCCGCCTCGGCGTCGACGTCGAGAACGACTTCCAGCCCATCTATGTGGTCAACGCCGACAAGAAGGCCCAGGTCAAGAAGCTCAAGGACCTGCTGAAGGACTCCGACGAACTCTTCCTCGCCACCGATGAGGACCGCGAGGGCGAGGCCATCGCGTGGCACCTCCTGGAGGTGCTGAAGCCCAAGGTTCCCGTCCACCGGATGGTCTTCCACGAGATCACCAAGGATGCGATCCGCAGCGCCGTCGCCAACCCGCGCGAGCTGAACAAGCGCATGGTCGACGCGCAGGAGACCCGCCGCATCCTCGACCGTCTCTACGGCTACGAGGTCTCGCCGGTCCTGTGGAAGAAGGTCATGCCGCGGCTGTCGGCGGGCCGCGTCCAGTCCGTGGCGACCCGGCTCGTCGTCGAGCGGGAGCGCGAGCGCATCGCCTTCCGCTCCGCCGAGTACTGGGACCTGACCGGCACCTTCGGCACCGGCCGCACCGGTGACGCGAGCGACCCGGCCAACCTCGTCGCCCGTCTGACCTCGGTCGACGGCAAGCGTGTCGCCCAGGGCCGCGACTTCGACTCGCTCGGCCAGATCAAGAGCGCGAACACGCTCCACCTGGACGAGACGAACGCCCGCGCGCTCGCCGCCGCCCTTCAGGACACGAACTTCGCCGTCCGCTCGGTCGAGTCCAAGCCCTACCGCCGCTCGCCGTACGCGCCGTTCCGTACGACGACGCTCCAGCAGGAGGCCTCGCGCAAGCTCGGCTTCGGCGCGAAGGCGACCATGCAGGTGGCGCAGAAGCTGTACGAGAACGGCTTCATCACTTATATGCGTACGGACTCCACGACCCTCTCGGACACGGCCGTCACGGCTGCCCGTGCCCAGGTCACCCAGCTGTACGGCGCCGACTATCTGCCGGCGCAGCCGCGTACGTACGCCGGAAAGGTCAAGAACGCGCAGGAGGCGCACGAGGCGATCCGTCCCTCGGGCGATCGTTTCCGCACTCCCGCCGAGACGGGACTGACCGGCGACCAGTTCAGGCTGTACGAACTGATCTGGAAGCGCACCGTCGCCTCTCAGATGAAGGACGCGGTCGGCAACTCCGTCACCGTGAAGATCGCGGGCACCTCCGCCGACGGCCGGGACGCCGAGTTCAGCGCGTCCGGCAAGACGATCACCTTCCACGGCTTCCTGAAGGCGTACGTCGAGGGCGCGGACGATCCGAACGCGGAGCTCGACGACCGTGAGCGTCGCCTTCCGCAGGTCAACGAGGGTGACCCGCTGTCCGTCGAGGAGATCACGGTCGACGGCCACGCCACCAAGCCGCCGGCCCGCTACACCGAGGCCTCCCTGGTCAAGGAGCTCGAAGAGCGCGAGATCGGCCGCCCGTCGACGTACGCGTCGATCATCGGCACGATCCTCGACCGCGGTTACGTCTTCAAGAAGGGGACGGCCCTGGTGCCCTCCTTCTTGTCGTTCGCCGTGGTCAACCTCCTGGAGAAGCACTTCGGGCGGCTCGTCGACTACGACTTCACCGCCAGGATGGAGGACGACCTCGACCGCATCGCCCGTGGTGAGGCGCAGGCCGTGCCGTGGCTGAGGCGTTTCTACTTCGGCGAGGGCGACGCGGCCGGTGCCGCCGGCGCGGGCAACGCCGACGGTGACCACCTGAGCGGTCTCAAGGAACTCGTCACCGACCTGGGCGCCATCGACGCCCGCGAGGTGTCCTCGTTCCCGGTCGGCAATGACATCGTGCTGCGCGTCGGCCGCTACGGTCCGTACGTCGAGCGCGGGGAGAAGGACGCCGAGAACCACCAGCGCGCCGACGTGCCCGAGGACCTGGCCCCGGACGAGCTGACGGTCGACCTGGCCGAGGAACTGCTCGCCAAGCCGAGCGGTGACTTCGAGCTCGGCGCCGACCCGCAGTCGGGTCACCAGATCATCGCCAGGGACGGCCGTTACGGACCGTACGTCACCGAGGTGCTCCCCGAGGGCACCCCGAAGACGGGCAAGAACGCCGTCAAGCCGCGTACCGCCTCGCTCTTCAAGTCGATGGCGCTCGACACGGTGACCCTGGACGACGCCCTCAAGCTGATGTCCCTGCCGCGTGTCGTCGGCAAGGACGCCGAAGGCGTCGAGATCACCGCGCAGAACGGGCGCTACGGGCCGTACCTGAAGAAGGGCACGGACTCGCGGTCGCTCACCTCCGAGGACCAGCTCTTCACCATCACGCTGGAAGAGGCTCTGGAGATCTACTCCCAGCCCAAGCAGCGGGGCCGCGCGGCCGCCAAGCCGCCGCTGAAGGAACTGGGCACCGACCCGGTCAGCGAGAAGCCGGTGGTGGTCAAGGACGGCCGCTTCGGGCCGTACGTCACCGACGGCGAGACCAACGCGACCCTGCGCTCCGATGACAGCGTCGAGGACATCACGCCGGAGCGCGGCTACGAGCTGCTCGCCGAGAAGCGTGCCAAGGGCCCGGCCAAGAAGACCGCGAAGAAGGCGCCCGCCAAGAAGGCGCCGGCCAAGAAGACCGCCGCCAAGAAGACGACGGCTTCCACCGCGGCTGCCAAGAAGGCGCCCGCCAAGAAGACCGCCGCGAAGAAGACGGCGGCCTCCGAAGGCTGAGCCACCGGCCGGACCCGCCCGGTTCCCGGGCCACCGGCCGGACCCGCCCGGTTCCCGGGCCACCGGCCGGACCCGCCCGGGTCCTGCCCCTCCGGTGGGATCCGGCGGCTCCCGAGCCTCAGGCCACCGAAATTTCCGCGATTCCGGTGGCCTCCGACGGGACCGGACCCACGTCAGAGAGCGGAAGCCCCTACACCATTTGGTGTGGGGGCGTCCGTTTGTTCGGGCACCCCTTCGGGGAGTCAGTGGGTCCGGATAGGCTGGCAGGATGACGCGAGCCGAGCAGCCAACGGCCCACAATTGGGCCCCCGACGAAGCCCTGGTCGCGGATTCGCGCGAGCGTGCCGTCCGCGCACTGCTGCGTCAACCGCAGCTGAAGCGGTTGTGGAGCGCACACCTCGTGGGGAGTGTCGCGGACGTACTGGCCCTGCTCGTCCTGGTCGTCCTCGCCCTCCAGGCGGCGATCTCCGAGGGTTCCTTCGGCGGTGGCGCCCGCGGGGCCGCCCTCGCCGTGGCGGCCGTCTTCGGGGCGCGCGTCCTGGCGACCCTGCTCTTCGGAGCCGTGCTCCTGGGGCCCCTGACGTCGCTCACCTCCCCCGACGGACCCCTCGACCGGCGCTGGACCATGCTCGTGGCCGACGGCCTGCGGGCAGCGCTCCTGATCGTCGCGCCCCTGTTCATCGACTGGACCCCGGACAACGCGCTCGCCGTGGTCCTGGTCATCGTCTTCGTGTCCGGAGTCGCCGAGCGGTTCTGGACGGTCTGCCGGGAGAGCGCGGCGCCCGCGCTGCTGCCCGCGCCGCCGCTGGAGGGCGCCACCGTGCGCCCGCTGCCGGACCACATGGACGCGCTGCGGCGGCTGTCCCTGCGTACCGCCTTCGCCGCGGTGCCGATCGCGGCCCTCGCCCTGGTCGCCGTCTCCCTCGTCAGCAACATGCTGGGCGCGGGGATCGACTGGTTCCACCTCCACCAGGCCGCCCTCGCCTCGTACGTGGCGGCCGGACTGTTCGCGGCCTCCCTGTCGGTGGTCACCTTCCTCGAACTGCCCGACGCCCGCACCCCGCGCGCGCGGTCGCCGCTCGAAGGACTGCGCCGTCCGAAGACGGGCACGGCCGACGACAGGGGCCGCACCGGCGCGATCCCGCTCCTGGTGCCGGCCTGCGCGGCCGTCGCCGGGGCGATCTCGGCCGCCGTCGCCGTCGCCGTGCTGGACGCCATCGACCTGGGCGGCGGACCGGTGCTCTACGGGCTGCTGGTGCTGGCCCTGACCGGCGGCGTCGTCGCCGGTATCCGCACGGCCCCCTCCCTGCTCCCGTCGCTGTCGCGGCGCAGGCTGCTCGCGCTCGCCATCGCCTTCACCGGGATCGCGCTGCTGGCCGCCGGTCTCGTCCCGGACGTCACCACCGTGCTGCTGATCCTGGCCTTCGCCGGTGTGGGCGCGGGTGTCGCGGCGAACACGGGCCACGCGCTGCTCGACCAGGAGTCCGAGGACTTCCGGCGGGCCCGTACGACCGAGCACCTCCACGCGGTGGTACGGGTCTTCGTGGCGGTCGGCGCGATCGTGGCGCCGCTGGTGGCCGCGGCGATCGGCCCGCACCGCCTGGAGAACGGCAAGTTCGTGTTCGCGCACGGCGGCGCCGCCTTCACCCTGATGCTGGTCGGCGCCCTTCTGCTGCCCGTCGCCGCCCTGGTGCTCGCCAAGGTCGACGACCGTTCCGGCGTGCCGCTGCGCAAGGACCTGCTGGACGCGCTGCGCGGTGGCGACGACCCGGCGCAGGTGCCCGCCACGAGTGGCTTCTTCATCGTCCTGGAGGGCGGCGACGGGGCCGGCAAGTCCACACAGGCGCAGGCTCTCGCCGACTGGATCCGGGCCAAGGGCCACGAGGTCGTGGTGACCCGCGAGCCGGGCGCCACGCCGGTCGGCAAGCGGCTGCGCTCGATCCTCCTCGACGTGTCGTCCACGGGCCTCTCGCACCGCGCCGAGGCCCTGCTGTACGCCGCCGACCGGGCGGAGCACGTCGACACGGTCGTCCGTCCCGCGCTGGAGCGGGGCGCCATCGTCATCTCCGACCGCTACATCGACTCGTCCGTGGCCTACCAGGGCGCGGGCCGCGACCTGTCGCCCACGGAGATCGCCCGCATCAACCGATGGGCGACGGACGGGCTCGTACCGCATCTGACCGTGCTGCTGGACGTGTCGCCGGAAGCCGCCCGTGAGCGGTTCACCGAGGCGCCCGACCGGCTGGAGTCGGAGCCGGTCGAGTTCCACGCGCGCGTGCGGTCCGGTTTCCTGACGCTCGCCGCCGCCGACCCGGGCCGCTACCTGGTCGTCGACGCCGCGCAGGAGCCCGAGGCCGTCACCACGGTCGTACGGCACCGGCTCGACGTGATGCTGCCCCTCTCCGAGGCCGAGGTGAAGGCCCAGGAGGAGGCGCGCAGGGCGGCCGAGGAGGAAGCTCGGCGCAAGGCCGAGGAAGAGGCCGCCCGCAAGGCGGAGGAGGAGCGCCTGGAGCGCGAGCGTCAGGCCCAGCTCGCGAAACTGCGCGCCGAGGAAGAGGAGCGCAAGCAGCGCGAGCTGGAAGAGGCCCAGCGGCGCGAGGCCGAGCGCCAGGCGGAGGAGGCCCGGCAGCGCGCCGAGGAGGCCCGCCGCCGCGCCGAGGAGGAGCGGGTCCGGCTTCTCGCCGAGGAAGAGGCCCGCGCCGCGGAGCAGGAGCGGGTGCGCAGGCAGGCCGAGGAGGAGGCGCGGCTGCGGGCCGAGGCCGAGGCGCGCCGCCTGGAGAAGCAGCGGAAGGCCGAGGAGGCGCTGCTGCGGGCCGAGGAGGCCCGGCGGATCGCCGCGGAGGCCGTCGCCGCTTCGGCGGCCGCGGCGGCTTCGGCCGAGGCCGCGGTGTCGAGCGCCGGTACGGCTCCGAAGCCCGGCGTCCCGACGGGTTCGCAGACCGGTGCAGGGACG
The DNA here is from genome assembly GCF_036063235.1 of Streptomyces sp. NBC_00386. Taxonomy (NCBI): domain Bacteria; kingdom Bacillati; phylum Actinomycetota; class Actinomycetes; order Kitasatosporales; family Streptomycetaceae; genus Streptomyces; species Streptomyces sp. NBC_00386. Next base: position 4,433,426 of record NZ_CP107950.1, on the reverse strand, counting down.
GGACGCGGCGCCGATGAGGCCTCGAAGCCCTCGGCATCCCCGTCCGCTTCCGCCTCCGCGTCGGCCTCCAGGCCTTCATGGGCGGTTTCCGTGCCGGACAACGAGCCGACGGTGCCCACGCCGGTCGTGACCGACCCGGCGGCGGTCGACGAGACCGCCGTGCTTCCGCCGGTACGACCGGGGGAGGGCCGCTCGGGCAGCCGCCTGGGATCCCGCTCCGACGTCGAGGACACGGCCACGCTGCCGAAGCCGCCGGTTCCGGGCGGGGCGGCGGACGAGACGGCGGTGCTGCCGCCCGTCTCCCCGGACCCGGGTGCGGCCGACGAGACGGCCGTCCTTCCTCCGGTACGGGGCAGGGGTGCGGGGGCGGCCAGGGCCGACGGGTCGTCCGCTGACCCCGCGGACCGGATGCCCCGGGGCTTCTTCCGCGACGAGCGGCCGGCGGCGGGACCCGAGGGTCCCTCCGACCGCACGCGGGAGCTGCCGCAGGTGGACGAGACGGGCGCCCCGCGCCGCAGGCCGCGCCCCGACTGGGCCGAGGAGACCCCGCTCGACGACCTCCCGACCCTGGCGGACGAACTGCTCGGCCCGCGCGAGGACGAGGACGACTGGGACGAGGGTCCCGGCCGCGGCCGGGGCGGACGGCGACGCTAGTCCGGCCGACGCCCGGGGCTACGGCCTGGCAGGCGGTAGGGCGGTAGGGCGGTAGGGCGGCAGGCGGCGGTGACGCGGGGAACGTGGAGCCGGCGGCGCATGCTCCGGCTGACGGCTGACGGCTGACGGCTGACGGCTGACGGCTGACGGCCGATGGCTGATGGCTGGCGGCAGGCAGCTGATGGGTGACGGCCAATGGCCGGGATCGGGCCGTCTGCCGGTCGGTGTCCGGTGGGCCGCGGTCCACCGGACCACGGGGGCGGTGCGACCCCGGCGCGGTCGGCGGTCGGCGGTCGGTTCGGAGCCGGTGCACGGGCGGGTGTGCCCCGGTTGTCAGTGGCGACCCGCACAATGGACGACGCGAGACAAAGTGCGACGGAAAGGCGGAGCCCATGCCTGTGTGGGACGACCTGGTGGGCCAGGAGAAGGTGAGCGAACAGCTCGCCGCCGCTGCCCGGGACGCCGACGCCCTCGTCACGGCGGTCGCCGCGAGGACCCCGCCTCCCGAGGCGTCCAAGATGACGCACGCCTGGTTTTTCACGGGCCCGCCCGGATCGGGCCGCTCCACGGCCGCCCGCGCGTTCGCGGCCGCGTTGCAGTGCGTGAGCCCCGATCGCGCGCTCGGCGGAATCCCCGGCTGCGGGTTCTGCGACGGCTGTCATACGAGCATGGTCGGCACCCACGCCGACGTGGAGATCGTCCGCACCGACCTGCTCTCCATCGGTGTCAAGGAGACCCGCGACCTGGTCCGCCGCGCCCAGCTGTCCCCCGCGGGCGGCCGCTGGCAGGTCATCGTCCTGGAGGACGCGGACCGTCTCACGGAGGGCGCGGGCAACGTCCTGCTCAAGGCGGTCGAGGAACCCGCCCCCCGTACGGTCTGGCTCCTGTGCGCGCCGTCCATCGAGGACGTACTGCCCACCATCCGCTCCCGCTGCCGGCTGCTCACGCTGCGCACCCCGCCGGTCGACGCCGTGGCCGACATCCTCATCCGCCGTGACGGCATCGAGCCCGACGTCGCGGCGGCCGCCGCGCGCGCGACGCAGGGCCACATCGGGCGGGCCCGCCGCCTCGCGACGGACCCGAGCGCCCGTCAGCGCCGGGCCGCCGTCCTCAAGCTCCCGCTGCGGATCGACGACATCGGCGGCTGCCTCAAGGCGGCCCAGGAGCTGATCGACACGGCTTCCGAGGACGCGAAGCAGCTCGCCGAGGAGGTCGACGTCAAGGAGACGGACGAGCTGAAGGCGGCGCTCGGCGCGGTGCAGGGCGGCCGGATGCCACGGGGTACGGCGGGCGTCATGAAAGATCTGGAGGACCGGCAGAAGCGCCGAAGAACGCGGACGCAGCGGGACAGCCTGGATCTGGCGCTGATCGACCTCACCGGCTTCTACCGCGATGTGCTCGCCCTTCAGTTCGGTTCCCGTCTCGCCATCGCCAACGCGGAGGCGGAGGACACGCTGGAGCGGCTGGCCCGCGGCAGTTCGCCGGAGTCGACCCTGCGCCGTATCGACGCGATCGCCGCGTGCCGTGAGGCACTCGACCGCAACGTGGCTCCGCTGCTGGCGGTGGAGGCGATGACGATGGCGCTCCGCGCGGGCTGACCCCCTCCTGCCAGCTCTGCCGGGGCGACCCGTCCGGTGGCGGGATCCGTTCAGAACGACCTGTCCGGGGTGACCCGTTCGGGGCGATCTGGAGGGTGGGCGGTTGACCGGGTCACTCGTACGAGGCGCTTCGGCGACTGAAGGTGATCAATTGATCGCGCAAGGTTACGCTCGCGAGATGCACATGAGGCGCACCACACGGCCGACCCGACCCCTCCGTGCGAGCGGCGTGCTGCTGGCCGCCGCGGCGCTGCTCATCTCCGCCTGCTCCTCCTCGGGAAGTTCCACGACGACGGCCGCGACGACCGAGGCGGTGCTCACCGCGCTGCCGCGCGCCACGCCCTCGGCACTGGCGCCGTACTACGAGCAGAAGCTGAACTGGCGCAGCTGCGGTGTCCCCGGCTTCGAGTGCGCCACGATGAAGGCGCCGCTCGACTACGCGAAGCCGGGCTCGGGCGACGTCCGGCTGGCGGTTTCCCGCAAGAAGGCCACAGGTCCGGGCAAGCGGCTCGGTTCGCTGCTGGTCAACCCGGGAGGGCCGGGCGGTTCGGCGGTCGGCTATCTCCAGTCGTACGCCGGGATCGGCTATCCGGCGGATGTCCGTGCCCGCTACGACATGGTCGCGGTCGACCCGCGGGGAGTGGCCCGCAGCGAACCGGTCGAATGCCTCAACGGCCGCGCGATGGACGCGTTCACACAGACGGACACCACGCCGGACGACGGCCGGGAGACGGATCAGCTCGTCGAGGCGTTCAAGAAGTTCGCCGAGGGCTGCGGCGCGCACTCGCCCGATCTGCTCCGGCACGTCTCCACGGTCGAGGCGGCCCGTGACATGGACATCCTGCGGGCCGTGCTGGGCGACGAGAAGCTGACGTACGTGGGGGCGTCGTACGGGACGTTCCTGGGGGCGACGTACGCGGGCCTCTACCCGGACCGGGTGGGCCGGCTGGTGCTGGACGGCGCGCTGGACCCGTCACTGAACGCGCGCAAGCTCAACGAGGAGCAGACGGCGGGGTTCGAGACGGCGTTCCAGTCCTTCGCGAAGGACTGCGTGCGGCAAAGCGACTGCCCACTCGGCGACGCGGGCACGAGCCCCGACGAGGTGGGCAGGAACCTGAAGGCGTTCTTCCAGCAGTTGGACAAGGAGCCCATCCCGACGGGCGACCCGGACGGCCGCAAGCTCGGAGAGGCGCTCGCGACGACCGGGGTGATCGCGGCGATGTACGACGAGACGGCCTGGCCGCAGCTGCGTGACGCGCTCACCTCCGCGATGAAGAACAACGACGGCGCGGGTCTGCTCGCCCTCTCCGACAGCTACTACGAGCGGGACGCCGACGGTCGGTACGCGAACCTGATGTCCGCCAACGCCGCCGTGAACTGCCTCGACCTGCCGCCCGCCTTCTCGGGCCCGGACCAGGTGGAGCAGTCGCTCCCCTCCTTCGAGAAGGCATCCCCCGTCTTCGGTGAGGGCCTGGCCTGGGCCTCGCTGAACTGCGGGTACTGGCCGGTCAGGAACACCGGCGAGCCCCACCGCATCGAGGCCAAGGGCGCGGCGCCGATCCTCGTCGTCGGCACCACCCGGGACCCGGCGACCCCGTACCCCTGGGCGCAGTCCCTGGCCTCCCAGCTCTCCTCCGGCACGCTCCTGACCTACGTCGGCGACGGTCACACCGCCTATGGGCGCGGCAGCACCTGCATCGACTCCACGATCAACCGCTACCTCCTCCAGGGCACCCCTCCAGAGAAGGGAAAGCGCTGCTCATAGCCCTGCCGGGCACGTGCGGAGCGCATGCCCCGGGGCATGTACGGAGCACTCCGGGAAACTGTGTAGACTTACCGACGTTGCTGATCGCACCATAGGTGTGGACAGCGCGCCGCCTTAGCTCAGATGGCCAGAGCAACGCACTCGTAATGCGTAGGTCTCGGGTTCGAATCCCGAAGGCGGCTCTGTGGAAGCCTCAGGACTCACTCGCCGTGACCTGGGGCTTTTGCTTTTTTCTGACGCGATTCGTTGGTGAGCGCGGGATGTTGCCGTCCGCCTAGTTGCAGCGCTAGTTGCGATAGAACGTTTGTTCACCCCCACAATGCGTCTCCCATCCGCTTCGCCGCATCGTTCGCGAGGACCGACGCGACGTGCGTATAGCGCGTCATCATCCGCATCGAGCTGTGGCCGAGGATCTCCATCACGACGCGGGGACTCACCCCAGACTCGATCAGCAGGGTGCCGGCCGTGTGCCGGTTGTCGTGCACCCGGGCATCACGCAGACCCGCGGCGGCGAGGATGTCCTTGAACTCCTCCCAGTCCATGCGCGGATCGATCGGCTTGCCGTTGGGCTGGCAGAACACGAGGTCGCTGTCCTCCCACAGTTCGCCGGCCGCCAGGCGCTCGCGCAGCTGCTCCTTGCGGTGCGCCTTCAGCAGGGGGACCAGTGGGGGAGGGATCGGCGCGAGCCGCTTGTTCTTCCCCTTCGGCTCCCGGAACACCAGGCCGCCGCCCGTGCGCTCCGGACACGTCTTGGCGTGCGCCGTGCAGCCCTTGGGGCACGGCTTGGGGCACCCGTTCTTCAACTTGGCGTGCTGCTTGCACGTGGCCCTGCAGCCCTTCCGGTGGTGCTCGGCACCGCAGGCGTGCGCGTCCTCGCATCCGTGCTGCCACGTCAGGCGCTGGAGCTGCCACCAGATCTTCATGACCCCGGTGTCCAAGTCCACGTACTTCCAGCGCAGTCCGAGCGCCTCACCCTGCCGTAGGCCCTCGGCAAGCGCGACCGACCAGCGGGCTCCGTTGCGGCGTTCCGCAGCCTCGGCGAGCAGGGCGCGGGCCTCCGCCTGGTTGAAGGGTTCGATCTCCCCCTCCGCGGCGGAGGGCGGCTCAACGAGGGTGGCGACGTTGCGCGCCACAATGTCCCGCTGCATCGCCACCCGAAGTGCTCGGGCGATGATCCTGTGCGTCTTCAGCACGGTGCCGGACGCCAAGCCCTGCTTGATCATGCGGAGGTACAGGGCGTCGAGGTGCTCGGCGGCGAGCTTGTCGACGCGGTGCTTCCCGACCCCCGGGAACAGGTACAGGCGGCACTTCGACCGGTAGTCGTCCAGTGTCCGCGGGCTCATGGTCCCGTCGGCCACCTTGCGTGCGCAGGCCGTGTCCATCCATGTCGTGAGCCACTGCTCGACGGTCGGCGGCCGGCCGGCCTTCTTGGTCTTGCCCGCGTCGCGTTCACGCTCCAACTGGCGCACCTTGGCGCGCACGACGTCTTCATCGGCGCCCATGCGGTGACGCCGGTCAGGTGCGCCGTTCGGCTTCGTCCCGACGGTCACCCATCCGTGCCACTTCCCGTCCGCCTCCGAGAAGTAGACCGAGGACTCTCCGTTCCCGCGTCGACCGCTCATCCCGCCCTCCCTGGTCGTGCAGGCGGAAGGATGCTTCGCTTCCGCGCCTCGTAGATCCAGCGGTGCACGGTGCGCACCGGAACGTTCGTCATCTCGGAAATCGCCGGAGCAGGAGCCTTCTTGGCGTCCGTCAGCCACCGATAGACCTCGGCGACGTCGCCGAGGAACTCGTCAGTGAGGCGGCCCTCTGGGGCTTTGATCTTCGGAATCTTGCCTGCGGGCAGGCCCTCGGTCCCGTCGCTGACAAGCGAGTTGCTGGGCATGGGCTTGAAGAACATCGTCGCGAGATCTTCGGTCTGGTCGAAGTACTCGTCGAGGAAGTCGAGGGAAGGGGACTCCACTTCGGACATGTCTGAGCCTGACATGAACGACTCGCGCGCCTGAGCGGCATTCCGCGCCACTGCCTCGGTCGGGGCGTTGAACGGCATCTGTACCAGCCAGGACGTCAGAGCCTCCTCGATCTGTGAGAGAGGGATGCGCCGCCAGACCCGCCCGCTAAGCGCCTCACTGCTGCCGCCTTGCATGACTACCGATTGCAGTTCCAGGCGCTCCTGCTTCGGGGGGCCGGCCAGTTGGTAGCGCAGGAATACCGAGGGCCCTTCACCCGACTGCTCGCGTAGCCGCAGCCATCCCCATGGGCGCACTTCGATATCCCACTGATCAATCCCAAGAGCCATGTTCCTGAGCATGGCAGTGTGCCACTCCGTGAGCAAGTGGCGCCACGCGCTTGCGTATGTGGCACCACGTACTTGCGCGACCGTCAGCGACCCTCTAGAGTTCGGATGAGCAAGCGGCGACAGGTACGCGCCGCCACCTACTCGGGAGACTCCATGGCTCGCATCCTGTACCCCGTCGACGAGGTCGCGCAGCAGCTCGGCGTCGGGCTCACCACCGCCAAAGCCCTCATCAAGAGCGGCGACCTGCGCAGCGTGAAGATCGGTCGAGCCCGCCGCGTCCCGGCGGAGGCCCTGCACGACTACGTGCAGAGGCTCGACGCCGAGCAGAACGACACCGTCGGCGCGGCCAACGTCGCATGAAAGCGGCCCCCATCAGGCCGGCGTTGACGCGCCGACCGACAGGGGCCAGATCCCACCCGCACATGCCGAAGCCCCGGCGCCACCTCCACAGCAGGCCAGGGCTTCAACAACAGATAGGACTCCCACCAGTGAACCAGAAGAAGCCCGACGTCTCCACCGTCGTCCGCCTCGCCCTCTCCGAATCCTCCGGCGCCATCCCCGGCGGATTCCGCGAGGACACCGCAGGCCGCGCCCTCAAGATGTCCGACTGGGGCACCACCTGCCCCGGCTGCGACAAGGTCCCCGCCGCGGGCCAGCGCATCACGAAGATCTTCCACAGTTGGTGGCACGCCACCTGCGGCGCCGCCTACTTGCGGTCGACCGCGGCCGACGAGGCCTGGCTCGCCCTCGCCCACCAGCTGGAGCGCAGCCCCTCCCGCTTCTGCAACGCCGAGACCAAGGCCATCACCCGCAACCTGCTCCGCATCGCCGGACGCTCCTTCACCATCCCCGAGCAGGCATGGGGCGACAGCGTCCACGGCAAGCACGTGGCCGTGAAGTCCGAGACGGACGACGAGACCAAGTTCGCCGACGCCATCGCCGGCCTCGACCACGACGACCTGCACGCCGCGGTCCTGCAGGAAGAGCAGCTGAACCCCGGCGCGACCGCGCAGACCGTCGGAGTCCGGGCCTGGGCGCAGCTCGACGAGCAGCAGCAGGACCGGCACCTGCCCGAACTCCTCGCCGCCTACGTCGAACTGCAGCGCATCGAACGCGTCATCTGAGCAGCCCGGCCGCGTCCACCCGGGCGCGGCCACCCGACCAAATCCCTCGCGAGACGACCCCTAGGGCACCCGCACCGTCTTGCATACTCGCGATCGGAAATCCGCGTGAGCACTACAAGCAGCACCCCGGAGCAGCTGCGCCGCCGCAGGGAGGCGGCAGGCCGCTTGGAGCCCATGCCGTGCGGGCACCAAGACCCCCTCGACTGCCAGGCCGAAGCCTGCCGCGAGACGGGTCCCGTCGTAACGGAACCCGCGGACGAGGCTTCCGTATTCGACCCCAGCGACATCGTGCAGCTGTGGGCGGATGCCCGGTCCCTCTATCTGACCGGTGAGTTCCCGAGGTACGCCTCGCCCGGCTGGATGGCGCTCCACCCCGATGACCCCCGTCGCCTCGCTGCTGCTCTCGCTGCCGCTGAACTCTGGCGGAAGTACGGCGACGAGGAAGCGCTGCTCGCCTGGTTCCGCGAGGCATCGCGGGCGCGGCCGTCGATCGCCGACCGTCGTATCCGCGCCGAGCTCGACCAGGCCGCCAAGCCCAAGCCTCCACACCAGCTGCGCGCTACCCCTGGCTGGCCGCCCATCGCGATCCCCGGACAGCCCGGCCGCTACCTCTACGCACGACAGGAGAAGGCGGCTTGACCACGCAACTCGACCCGACGCGGTTCTGTGTCCATCCGGTCAACGGCAGGCCGTGCGACATGACCGAGGCGACCCACGCTGGTGGCCAACTTGGCCACCACTTCACGCCTCCAACGGCTGACCTTTGGCATGACGACGAGGCGGAGCGCGAGCCCGAAAGTCAGGCAAGCCGCCGATCGTGGCGCGCTCAGGATCTGTCCTCGTTCGTGGACGGCACACACAAGCCTGCTCTGCCCACGGTGGGCGCGCGGGCGGACGGCGTTGGCGTTCTGTACCCGGGCCGTATGAACTCGATCGCAGCAGAGTCCGAGGCGGGTAAGACGTGGCTGGCCCTGGTCCTCGTGCTGCAGGAGCTGAACCGCGGCAACCACGTGGTCTATCAGGACTTCGAGGACGAGGCCGCTGGCGTGGTTGGACGCCTGCTCAACATGGGCGCGGACATCGGCGACGTCTTGGAGCGGTTCCACTACATCCGCCCGGAGGAGCCACTCAGCGCGGTTGACCTGATGGACCTCGGCGAGGTCCTCCGACTCAGGCCGACGCTCGCGGTCGTCGACGGCGTCACCGAGGGCATGTCGCTGCACGGCCTCAACATCAACGACAACAAAGACGTCGCCGTGTTCGGCCGGCGCATCCTTCGCCCGCTGCAGGAAGCAGGCCCGGCGGTGCTGACGCTCGACCACGTGGTCAAGTCGGCGGACAGCCGGGGCCGGTACGCGATCGGTGGCGTGCACAAGCTCAATGGCCTCAACGGCGTGATGTACCTGATGGAGAACGTCAAGCCCTTCGGCATCGGGGTCAAGGGCAAGTCACGCGTCCGCGTCGCGAAGGACAGGCCCGGCCGGCTGCGGAAGGAATCACTGCCCCACGAATCAGGCCTGTACTGGTTCGCGGACCTCGTGGTTGACGCAACCGAGCCGGGTCTCGTCGAGGCGGTGCTGTATGCGCCGAACGAGACAGGCCTCGATGCGGCCCGCGCGGCACGGGAGGACGCCGAGGGGAGTCGACTACAGCAGGAGGTTGTCGCGGCCATTCAGCGGGCCCCCGGGCCGCTCACAACCCGGGACATCGAGGACCGAGTAAAGGGGCGCGGTGCCGACATTCGGGCCGCTACGGCAGCCCTGGTGGATGCGAAGCGCATCGTGGTCGATCCGGGGCCGCGAGGCTCGAAGTTGCACCGGCTGCCTGACGAGGCCGCACCCGAGGAGGGGGCGGCGTGATCGCGTCCGAATCTCCGCGACCGTGTCCCACCGTGTCCCAGACCTCGAAAGCCGTCGAGGGTGGGTTCGTTAAAAGGGCTGGTCAGCGCCACATTGACCGTGTCCCGGATCTTGAAAATCGGAGCGGAAGTCCCGCGTCATTCCTCAACAAGATCACGGACACGCGACGCAAGCCGCTGATCTGGGAAAACGTAGTCCTGTGTCCCGTGTCCCACCGTGTCCGACCGTGTCCCGGACGCGGTCCCCACTGTGCGTCCCGTGTCCCCCCCTTTAAAGGGGGACGCGAGGACACGCTGTACCTGCCAGATCAGGGGGGCGTCAGTGGCTGATGAGCGAGATTCCTTCAAGGCTGTTGCTGGCGCTCTGATCGAACAACACGGCTGGCAACGGGCCGTGCTTATCGCCACCGCGGTACGCGGCTTCGTCTACGACCGGCCCGACCCCGGGCCGTACCGCGACGACGCGCAGCAGATCTACAACCGCCTCGGCTGGGAGCAGGCCGCCCTGCTCGCCGCATGGTTCCGAGACTCCCGCAACTGGCCCCAGAGCAGAGCCAAGAAGCGCGCCGCCGGCTGGCCCGGCCCAACCCAGTGACCCCCCTCCACCCGTCCCTGCACGTCCCAGAAGACCCAGCCGAAGGAGACCGTCAGATGACCGAACGCACTCTCACGCACGGCGCCCCGACCGCGCTCACCGACGACATCCGCGACCACGGGTACGCCATCCTCCAGACCCGCATCGAGCGCATCCCGAAGCTCATCAGGGGCCTCCCCTGCCAGGAACCCGACGGCTGCACCAAGCCCGCCACCCTCGCGACCCTCGCCATCGAGGAGACCACGGACGACGACGACGTGCTCGGCCTCTACCTGGCGAAGGAAAACGGACTGCCGCTCTGCATCGTCACCTGCGACGACCACCGCAGCGAAGCGAGCCACGACCTGTACCGCGAACTGACAGGCCGGGAGCGACCGGACGGAATCCGCGCCTTCGACATGCCCGGCCAGCACCTCAGTTGGCACTGACAACGGCGGCCGGGCCCGCGGGCGCCCGTACCTGGCCAATCCAACTTCCGGACGGGCGAACCCTCGCGGCCGTAGCGTCACCCCACCAGACCAGCCCATACCGCACAGGAGGACGAGTGCCGGACCTTCAACTCATCTGCGACACCTGCAAGAAGCCGATCGAAGGCGCCAGCGGATACCTCTGGGTCGACAACGACAAGGTCAACACCGCACTCGCGGACGCGGCCAAGTGGAACCGCAAGCACACCATCCCCGAAGGCGAGCCCCTCGCCGGCGGACAACTCTTCAGCGGCGCCGACCTTTTCGACTACCCCGAGGCCATCCAATGGCAGGCCCACCACCACGCCTGCGACCCCAACCAGGACGCCAACGCCTACAGCATCCAAGCCAACCGCATCGACACCTGGGCCGAACTCCTCGACTGGACCGCCCACCTCATGGAAAAGGACTGGCTCAACCACACCGACTGGGACGAACTCCTCCGCGGCGTCCACGGAGGAACCGCCCGGCTCGTCATCTGCAAGGAGACCGCGTGACAGGCAAGCAGCTCACCACTCAGAACGCGACGATCACCACGGCCACGGTCGAGGTGAAGACCCTCACCATCAGCGGCAAGCAAGTCACCCTCGCCGTCTTCCGCCAGCTGCGAGAGGAACCCGTCATCAGCAGCGACGGCACCCTCAACGGCGAACCCTGGGGAACCGTCAACTACCACCCAGACAAGTGCGGAGACGAGCCCGACCACTGGCACGTCGTCTGGCAGTCCGGCGGCGAACTCCTCCGGTCGCTCGTCGACAAGAAGGCCGACTTCGACTTCACCACGGCAACCGGCAACCGGCTCTCCCGCCACTGGCACAGCGGCGACACCGCAGACCGCTACCTGACCGCGTTGGTCTACATGGGGCTGATGGCCGGCGGGGACCCGGTGCTCGACGTCAAGCGGCAACTGCCAGCGACCTACTGGACCGAAGGTGCCCCCGACTCCTACGCAGCAAAGTGCGTGCTGTCGGAAGCGCTCGCGGGTACCGATGTCTTTCCCGTTCAGGCGACTGCTGTGGAGGGCGCCGTCGACGCAGCGAATCTTGCGTCGCGCCTCCGGGTAGCGAAGGTCACGGCCAGCAAGGAACTCACCGAGGCCGAGAAGTCTCGCTCCGAGGAGTGGCGGGCGACCTTCACCGCCAACCGCCGGTACGCCGTCGAGGAAGCCGAGCGCAAGTTCGCCGACAGCATGGCGGCCGTGAGGGCTCTCATCGAGGAGTGGGGCGGCTTCGACGCGATCGACAGCGCCTACACCTCCGCGATCGAGACGGAGGGAGCCCGCCGCCAGGCCCACCGCGGGTCGCGCGCCGCCATCGCTGAACTCCCGCAACTGTTCATCGCGGTCTGAGAGCCGGCCCCGTCCCTATCGGGGCCGGCCTCACCGTCCGAGGTTAGCCACCCAGCTCACAGGGACGGGCCAGTAAGACGCTGGCCCGTCCCTCACCCAGAAGGAGTCCGCCATCCATGGACGTCAACGACATAGTCGCGGCCCGCATAGAGGCCGCCCGCCGTAAGGCCGAGCAGCAGAAGCAGGCACGAGCAGAGCTCGCCCGACGCCGCACGGCCGGCCTCGCCCGACGGCACGCCGCCAAGCTCCGCCACCTCGCCCAGCGCGGCCTCGACCTGGTCCCGCCCACCGACCTGTCCAACGAGTCCTTCGCCGCCAGCGGCGCCTAACCACCCCAGCCAGGCCACCAGCGCCCGGCACCGGCACGAAAGGAGGACGGCATGGCGAAGGACACCACCCCTGGCGCCCACGCCCGCAAACTCCAGCAAGCCCGCGCCCTCGAACTCAGGTCCCGCGGCCTCGGGGTACGCGCCATCGCCGTGGACCTTGGCGTGGGACGTTCAACAGCCGCCCGCCGGCTCCGAGACGCCCTCCAGGACCTCGGCACCGAGACGTCCGACCAGATGCGCTCCACCATCGAGACCCGCCTCGACGGAGTCCTGCAGCGCCTCCACGAGCTCCTCGACGGCAACACCGACCCCCGCCAGGAGCTGAAGATCCTCAGCGCGATCCTCGCCTGCGAACGCGACCGGGCGCGGCTCCTCGGCCTGGCCCTGCCCGCCAACCTCGTACTCAGCCTGGAAGGACTGATCACCGATGCCCCTCGCACTTCACCGCGATACGGCTGACCTGCCCGTGTGCCGCTTCCACGGCGTGCACTGCCGCATGGGCGCCAGATGGCCCACCGAACGGCCCGACCAGGAGATGGACGAGCTGCTCGACCTCATCGCCTCCGGGCGCCGTAAGGCCGGTCTGCCGGTCGAGCCGCACCCGCGGGACGTGTGGGCCACCGACCGGCACGAGAAGGTCCCGAGGGCCGAACTGCGGCAGCAGGCGCAGGAGGCGCAGGAGCTCCTCGCCGAGGCGCGGGTCCGCAACGACCAGATGGAGGCCGCGATCATCGCCGGCCTCGACGTAGATCTCAACAACCAGGAGACAACATGATCGACTTCAATGGTTCGCCGGTATCGGCCATGGTGCCGGGCGACCGCGAGCACTGGTTCCGCCTGCCGCGCGACAGGGCCAGCATGCCCCCGAAGACGCTCGCCGCCCTCGACGCGGTCCAGCAGGCGACGAAGGGCGCCGCAGACGCGCAGACGCCGAAGGCGCAGCAGGCGGCCACGGAAGCCGTCAGGGCCGCCGTGGGCGACCTGTACGACCGGGTCGCGTCGACGAGCAGGGCGGACCGGGAGCACCACCGCGAAGGGTTCGCCTACGCCGGGGCGAAGTTCGATCGTGCGATCGGGGAGGCGCAGGCCGCGCTGCAGCTGCTCGCCGACCATGCCCAGCAGTTCGGCAACCCGGGTGGCGTCGGCTTCCCGGAAGACCCGCGCGCCAACTCATCGGCCGTGATGCAGCTGCGCCTCATCGCCGACGCCCTCAAGAACCTTCCGGCCGTGCCCGAGCTGGAGGCGTGATGGAGCGCAAGACGAAGACCCGCCCCGCGACGTCGGCGGAGCGGCATGCGGCCCGTGCGCTGGGCAAGGGTGAGCTGACGGAGGTTACGGAGGACGTGACGCCCACTGCGGTGCTGCACGCGGAAAGGGTGGTCCCGCTGGCGAAGTCGTCGAAGCCGGCCGGGATGAGCACGGCCGAGTGGTACGCCCGCCGCGACACAGGCGGGCCGGACGACGCAGCCTGAAAATCAGCACCTGGTGAATAGTGCCCGGCCGTACCCCATGGCGGCCGGGCACCGTCACGTCCGGGTTCGGTCCGTGGCACGGAGGAACCTCGCGCTGCCATATTCGCGGCGCCGCGAAGAAGGTCCACAGCGTGGAGGCCCTTGGCGTTCCCGCGAGTTGCTTCTTTCCCTGATCGGGGGAAGAAGGGGTTCGCTGCTGCCGAGACCCTTGAGGCTGACCTGCGTAGCCCAGACGGCCACGCAGACCCCGCCAGTCGTGGCGATATGACCACGACTGGCCCGGCAACCATGGTGCAGGCCACCACGGTTGCGACTCCGTAGGCCGGAGTCGCAGTTGCGGGCCAGCCGCCCACAACTGTTGCTCAGACGGCAACGGTTGCGGATCACGAGCGCGGCAACCGTGTCGATATCGACACGGTCCACGGCCTGCGTGGGGCAGCAGCCCACGCAGGTGTGACCGAGACGGACACGACTGCCGCGGCCGTCAGTCGTTGCTCGGAAGGCAACGACTCCGATGGTCGGCCTAACCAGTGGAACCACGGCCGTGACGACCGTGGTTGTCTCCGTCAGCCTGACGGAGACAACTATGGCGCAGGCCACCAGGGTTGCCGGGTCCCAATGGGACCTCGCAAACGACAGGGGTCCTGCCGGGCCCTCTGTGGGGGACAGCCTGTCCTTCGCAACAGACTGTCAGCCTGACGGTCTGTTCGGGCGAAAGGTGTCCATGGCCACGGGCACCCGACCCCCTAACCGCATAGACGATGCGGTGTGCGGCCTCTCACCTGCACGTATCCAGGGGTGTTGGCACTGTGATGGCACGCGTGGGGGAGAGGCTTCGGGGTCGCCGCTTCTGGACGTGCCGGGTGCCGGCCCGGGTCCGGAGGGCCTGCTCGTCGACTGCCGCGGCCTGCACGACTGCCGCCTCCCACGGGTCGAGGCGTAGAACCTCACAGAGCCGGTCGGCCATCGAGGCCGACGGGGGCCGCCGTGACTGCTCCAGCGCCTGCAGGCAGCTGGGCGAGACCCCCGCCTCGGCGGCGAGCTGCTTTCGGGTGAGGTCGACACGGCGGCGCGCCTGGCGGAGCAGGTCGCCGAAGCCGTCAGGCAGGGGTGTCCAGCGGGGTGAGGTGGTGGATGCCATGCCGTACAGCATCCGCCCGGCATCGATTGCAAGGCAAGACGCAAGCGGAACCTGTGAATCATAGGTTCACTGGCGTATCCTGCCAGTAGAGGACGACCGCACACCTGGTGCCAGCCGAGGAACCGAAGGCAGATGCCACGCCCGAGATGGGCGACCGGAACCGAAGCGCACGGCACGAACGCGTCAGCCCGTGATGGGCGGCCGAGCAACAGGGGTCCTGCACCCGCCGCTTGCCGCCACTCACGAAAGCCGCCCCCATGGCTCGTACCTTCTCCGGGCGCCAACTCCGCGCAGCTCGCCGCGCCGCCGGCCTCACCGCCGAACAGGTCGCCGACGCGGTCGGCCGCAGCCCATGGGCCGTGTGGCGGTGGGAACGCGGCGTCGCTCAGCCCGGCATCGGCACCGCTGACCGACTGGCCGACGCGGTGGGCGTGACGCTGCCCGACCTGCTCGCCGACGACCGCCAGGCGGTGAGCGCCTGATGGCCGGCAGCTTTAGGATCGCCGAGGGGTACGTCGAAGTAACCGCCGACGAGTCCAACTACGACCGTGCGATGCAGCGGCTGCGGTCGAAGAAGAACACGGTCGACGTCGGCGTCCAGCTGGACGACAAGGGCGCGCTCGCCCAGCTCGACCGGTTCATGCGGGACCGTGTCCTCAACGTCAAAGTCGACCTCGACCGGACGGCACTGTCCCGGCTGCGCCTCGACGACCTGACGGTCAAGGTCGCCCCCGAGATGACAGAGGCTGCCTACAACCGGGTAAAGGGGCAGCTCGACCGGCTGACGAAAGAGCGCACCGTCCAGATCCGCGCCAACGCGGACACCCGGGTCGCCGCCGACGAACTCCGCAACTTGGTCCGGCGCCAGAAGGTCAACATCGGCATCGACGTCGACACCCGCGTCGCTGCCGACTCCCTAGCCAACCTGACCCGGCGCCGCAACATGACCGTCGGCGTCAACCTCAACGACACTGCCGCCCGCACCCGCCTCGATGCCCTGACCCGCAACCGGACCGTCAACGTCCGTGCGGACGTGGACCGCTCCGCCGCGTCCCGGCTGTCCAGCATGTTCTCCGGTGGCCTGTCCGGCGCGTTCTCCGCGATCAAGGGCTCCTTGACGAGCATCGTCGGCCTGGCGATCCAGGCTCTGCCCACGCTCGCGTCCCTCGGGGCGTCCATCGCGGCGATGGCCCCGGCCGCGGCCATCGCGGTTCCCGCAGTCCTGTCTCTGGGTGCCGCGTTCGCTGCGATCAAGCTCGGAACGTCCGGTATGGGCGACGCCTTCAAGCAGGCTTTTGCACCAGCCACGGCGAGCGCGGGCGCCGCCTCCAAGTCGATCCGACAGGTCGAGAACGCGGAGCGGTCCCTCGCCAAAGCTCAGCAAGGTGTGAGGGACGCCGAGGTCGCTGCCGCAGCGGCCCGGGTGCAGGCGGCCCGGCAGATCGCAGATGCCCAGCAGAACCTCAAGAACACCGTCCAGGACGTCGCCGACTCGACCCGGCGCGCCCTGGAGTCCGTCGAGTCCGCAGAGCGGGACCTCGCGGACGCGCAGCGCGCCGCGCAGCAGGCCCAGGAAGACCTCACCGGGGCGCGGAAGGAAGCCGCCCAGGAGCTGGAAGACCTCAACGCCCGGCTGGCCGATGCCCAGCTCGACCAGCGGCAGAAGGTCTTGGACCTCCAGGACGCTGAGCAGAACCTGGCCGCGGTCAAGGCCAAGGGTGCGAAGGCCACGGCGGAGGAGCTCGCCAAAGCACAGTTGGAGTACGACAAGGCGGTCCAGGCCCTCGGCGAGCAGCAGACCCAGACCGCCCGCCTCCAGGACCAGACGGACGCCGCCAACGCCGCCGGCGTCGAGGGCTCCAAGACGGTCACGGACGCGAAGCAGAAGATCTCCGACGCGAACCAGCAGGTGACCGACAAGACCCGGGCGTTGAAGGACGCGGAGATCGAGCAGGCCCGGACCGCACAGGACAACGCACAGAAGCTCGCGAAGGCCCAGCGGGACGTCGCGGACGCGCAGGCCGCTGCGGCGAAGGCTGCGACGGATGGGGCGCGGCAGGTCGCGGACGCGCAGCAGGCGGTCGCGGACGCGGCGAGGAGTGTCGCCGAGGCGCAGACCGCCGGTGCCGCGGCTACCGCGAAGACCGCGGACGCCCTCGCGAAGTTGGCGCCGAACGCGAGGGCGTTCGTGGCCTCGGTCGTAGCTCAGCGCGCAGCGTGGCGCGGTCTGAAGCTCGACGTCCAGAACACGCTGTTCGCGGGGCTTGGGCAGAAGTTCACGACGATGTCCACGGCCATCCTGCCGTCGCTGAAGACGGGGCTCAGCGGTACGGCCGGGGTCCTGAACACGATGGCGAAGAACGCGTTCAACGCCGTCACGAATCTCGGCAAGACCGGCCAGCTCCGCAAGCTGTTCGACGGCCTCAACGGCAGCCTCAAGCCGCTCTCGAAGATCCCGGGCCAGTTCATCACCGGCCTCACGCAGATCGGCATCGCTGCGTCCCCGGCGTTCGCGAGGATCACCAGCGCGGCTGGCTCTGCGGCGGACCGGATCTCCAAGAAGATCAGCGACGCGTTCAAGTCCGGCCGGATGGAAGACGCGATCAACACGGCCGTGAGCGTGGCCAAGCAGTTCGGGCACTTGATCGGGGACATCTTCGGCACCCTCGGCAACGTCATGAAGGCCGCCGCGGCCGGCGGCGGTGACGCGCTCGGTGCGCTCGGTGCGACGTTCAAGGAGCTGCGTCGGATCACCGCTCTGCCCGAGGTGCAGGCTGCACTGAGGTCAATCTTCACGGCCGTCAACGCCATTGCCAAGCTGTTCGCCGGCACCCTCGGCGCGGTCATCCAGGCGCTGCTACCGCTCCTCGCGGCGCTGGCCCCGGTCGTCACCGAGCTGGCCACGAAGTTCGGGCCCGTCCTCGCCCAACTCGCCGGAGCCCTGGGCAAGGCGCTCATGCCGATCATGACGGCGCTGCTCCCGATCATCGGCGACCTGGGAGACCTGCTGATCAGTCTGGTTCAGGCGGTCATGCCGCTGCTCCAGCCCATCGGCGACCTGCTGGCCGTGATCATCACGGCGCTCGCGCCGTTCCTCAAGCTGTTCGCCAGCAACCTCCAAACGATGGTCACGGCGCTGGTCCAGTTCCTGGCGCCCGTGATCACGGCGCTCGTGCCCGTGGTGCAGATGTTCGGCCAGGTCTTCGCCCAGCTCACGCCCATGTTCCAGCAGCTCTACCCGGCGCTGCTGCCGCTGATCCCGCCGCTCGCGCAACTGACCGTGGCTCTGGTGAACCTGGCGATGCAGGTGCTGACGCCACTGATGCCGCTCATCGTCGGCCTCGCGCAGCTGCTCACGGGCACCTTGTCTGTCGCCATCAGCTTGCTTGTGCCGGTGATCAACGTGGTCGTGGGCGCGATCACTGGCTTCGTGAACGCCATGAGCGCGGGGGTGAAGGCGATCGTCGCGGGGTTCCAGTGGCTGTATGACGTGCTGGTCGGGCACTCGATCATCCCCGACCTGGTCAAGGCAATCACCGCTTGGTTCACGCAGTTGTGGACGAACACGAAGAAGATCTTCACCGAGCTGAAGAACTGGACGGTCGGCCTGTGGAACGACCTGTGGAAGGCCCTCAGCAGTAGGTGGAACACCTTCTGGACTGGTCTCAGGTCGGCGATGACCGGGGCGTGGAAGTCGTTCCGTGACAGCTTGACCGGCCTGAAGACGTCGATCACCAACACGTGGAACGCGATGTGGAACGGAGCCCGCGACAAGATGTCGTCGGTCTTCACCGCCATCAACGGGAAGATCACCAACTTCAGGAACGGCATGAAGTCCGCCTTCAGCTCGCTGCGGGACAGCCTCGGCACGATCTGGAACGGCGTGAAGTCGAAGATCGGCGCGCCGATCACATGGGTCATCGACCACGTCTACAACAACGGCCTCCGCAAGATGTGGAACAGCATCGCGGGCAAGATCTCCAGCAGCATCACGCTGCCCAAGGTCTCCCTGGGCTTCAACCGCGGCGGTGTCGTCCCCGGTAGCGGCAACACCGACACCGTCCCCGCGATGCTGACCCCCGGCGAACGCATCCTCTCCAACCAGCAGGTCGCATCCCTCGGCGGGCACCGCGGCATCGACGCCATGCTCGGCAAGGACAAGCCCACCAAGACCGGCGGCAACCCGTCCCGGCAGGAGGAGCGGGCCCGCTACCAGGGCGGCACCCAGCACTACGGGTCCGGCGGCATCATCGGCAAGGTCACCTCCGGCATCGGGGGCGCCGTCAGCGGTGCTTACGACTGGGCCAAGGACGTCGTGGTCGGCGGACTGAAGAAAGCGGCACAGGCGGCCATCAACTCGCTGGTGCGTCCGCTCATCAACCAGATCCCCGGGAGCGGCGTCGGCAGTCTGCTCAAGGGCTTGTCGAACAAAGCGGTCGATTCGATGCTCGGCTGGTTCGGCGCCGAGGACAAGAAGGCCACTGGCGGTCCGGCGGTGCAGCGCGCCCTGTCGTGGGTGAAGACGCAGGACGGGAAGCCGTACCAGTGGGGCGGAAATGGGAACCCCAGCTTCGACTGCTCGGGTCTGATGTCCGCGATCGAGTCCGTCATCCGGGGCCAGAAGCCGCATCGCCGGTGGGCGACGGGGGCGTTCGGGGCGTCTGCTCCGTCGGGCTGGGTGAGGAACCTGAACAGCCCGTTCATGATCGGCATCACGAACGCGGGCGTCGGCCACACCGCAGGCACCCTCGCCGGGATGAACGTCGAGTCCAGCGGCGGGCGCGGTATCCATATGGGCAAGAGCGCCCGCGGCTACAACGACCCGATGTTCACCAGCCGGTGGGGGTTCGCCCCGGCCGCGAAGTACGACTCGGGCGGCCTGCTGGCCAAGGGCGCGACCATGGCCGTGAACAACACGGGCCGGCCAGAGCGCATCCTCGACCCGCGGCAGACCGAGCTGTTCGAGCAGCTGGTCGCCCGGAGCGGCGGCGGAGGAACGCAGGTGGCGCTCAACCTGACGGTGAACTGCGCGACGCTACCGAGCCAGTCGGAGCGCAGGCGCTTCGCCACCATGATGGCGGAGGACACGAAGGAAGCCCTGCGCAAGCTCGACAACAGCAGGAGGAGGTAGACACCGATGCGACTTCGACCTCGCCGAGACCGGCGACCCCGACCGACGGAGAACAGCATCAGCGTTCAGGGCCTGACAGCCCAGTACCCGCTGCCCTGCCGGGTGTCCAAGGGCGGTGCCCTGATCGCCTGCCCGGAGTGCGCAGCTGCGGACGATCTGGTGCTGTCCGTCGACGGCGATGACCGGAGCGAGTCTGCTTCGTTCGTGCGGTGCCCAGACGGGCATCTGTGGGCGGAGCCGCTGATCTCTCGCCGGGTCGGTGTCGAGCTGCTGGAGAGCTACGTCGCGGCGGGGAAGCACCTGTAGCCCGTCTTGCTGACGGCCCTCGTGTCGCCTGGGAACGGGAAGGCCCCGGCCGGATCGACGTCCGGCCGGGGCCTGGTCCCGCGTAGAGGGCTAAGCCCGGGCCCTGACGATGAGGGTGCCGATGTGGTCCTCCTTCGGGGCCTCCACCATTCGGGCTTTCGCGGTGGCGAACCCGGCCCGGAACAGGTGTCGCTCCCACACGGCAGGCTTGTAGCTGTACCGGTAGGTGAACATCGCCTTCCCCGCGAACCCGCCCTTGTACATACCCTGCGGGCCGTAGGCGCCCGGGATCGCCGGCGGCTGGGAGAACACGAACACCCCGCCCGGCACTAGGCGCTCGCGAACCAGCGGGAAGAGGCGGGACGGGTCTGTGAACCAGGCCGCGCCGAAGATGGAGTACACCGCGTCGTAGCGGGCCTCGTCGGCGGCAAGCCACTTGAGGATCTCGCCCTGCTCGATTCGCACACCGAGCGGCGCCCACTTCTCCCCGGCGCGTTCCACCATGCGGGGCGAGAGGTCGACACCGCAGGCCTTGACGCCCTGCTGTGCGAGATGGGCGAGGGCGCGGCCGGTGCCGCAGCCGATCTCCAGCACCGATTCCGGGTTGTCGAGCAGTTCGGGGCCGGGGCCGTGGCCGGCGTACTGCGTCCAGCAGAACGAGGGCTCGGCGTCGTCCTTGAACGCCGACTCGGCGAAGGCGTCCCAGAGTTCGGTCTCGGCGGGGATGTCGTGGGGTACGGGCACGGAAGTTCCTCTGGTCGTCGGGATGCGGGAGCCCCCGCCCTCGGGAGCCGTGAGGACGGGGGCGACTGTAGCGGGGGTCAGTGGCTGTCGGGGACCTTGTCGTCGCACGGCGAGCAGTCGGCGCCGTCGATGGCCCACAGCTCCTCGTCGATCGCCCAGTCCTGGCTCTTCAGGAAGTCGCCAGTACGCAGGCACAGGCCGTCGTTGCGGCGCTCGATGAACGGGGCGTGGTGCTTGAAGCGGCCGCCGTTGTAGAGGCGGCAGATGCCCCACCAGACGGGTGTATCGAGGATGAGCTGGTGGACGCCGATGTCGACGAGCTTGCCGACGCCGAGGTGTACGTCCGGGTTCTCGATGGAGCCCATGACGTACATGACGGCGTTGCCGAGGATCCGTTCGGCCATGTCGCGGACCATCGTGTGGTCGCGCAGCAGGAGCGCGATCTCGCGGTCCCAGAGGGGCATGCCGGAGTCGAAGACGTTCGTGGTGAGTTCGGTGATGTGCGGGGCTACCGCGTTGAGGAGTCCCTCGGGATCGCGGCTGGCGGTTGTGGCGGGACGTTCTAACGCGACGGTCATGTCGTCCTCCTGTAGTGGACGTGTGCCCCGGTCGGGGCACTGGCCCGCCGTCCCTGCGGTGCAGGGCGGACGGGAGTCTCAGGGCGCGGTACGGCGAAGGGCGGCCCGGACGGGCTCGGTGGGCGGCGCTGCGCAGTCCTGCGCTCGGGTGTGAACGATCAGGCGGACGTCGGGGCCGGAGGCGCGCGGCAGCCAGCGGACCACGCCGTCGTCGGTGTGCCGGCCGCAGGCTATGCAGATGCCCGCGTCGTACTCGGGTTCGTTGTCCCACATGGGGCTCATCGGCTCATCCGCGCTTCGTGCAGCGGCTGCACTCGCAGGGCGGGAACGCGAGGCTGAACACGGGCTCCTTGGCCGGTGGGAGCGAGCGGGAGCGGACGGGGGTGCGCTCCATCGTCTTCGGGTCGACGCGGTAGACCGTGATGGTCAGACCGGGGTGCATGCTGTCGCTGCCTGTAGCGGTCACGAGTTCAAGGTGGCCCCGTCGCGGCGGGTTGCGCGGCGTCAGTGCAGGCGTCAAACCGGCGACATAGGGGGCGTCATTTCGGTGTCATTCCCAGCCGTTGAGGTCTACCGTTTCCGCATGGCCACACCGAACAGCGCCCTGCGAGCAGTACGCATGGGCATGCTCCTGTCCCAAGACGACTTCGCTCGCGCGGTCCGTGAGGCCGGCGCCCGCGCAGGCGTCCCCAACGATGCGAACAAGCGGCTCGTACAGCGCTGGGAAGCCGGCACCACCACCGCACCCCGCCCCGTGTACGCCCGCGCCCTTGAGGACGTCACCGGCCTGCCCATCGAATCGCTCGGCTTCACCGTGAGCGTGCCCCTGGCGCGCGTCTCGGACGACGGCCAGGGTGGGCACGACATGGAAGCAGTCGCCAACGGCGTCGCCCCTGCAGTCAGCGGGCCGCAAGGTGTCCCGCAAGCCTCGTCACGCAACTACTCGGGCGTCTGGCTGTCCAAGTACGAGTACTTCTCCAGCGGCCGGGACGCCGCGTTCGTCGGGCTGCACTACGTGGTGCTGCTCCAGCACGGCAACCGGCTCACGGTCCGCTCCCTGCCGGGCTCGTCGGATTCGCCGCTGGCCATGGACCTGGAGGTCGACGGCCACGTCGCCACTGGCACATGGACGGAGCAGACCGCGAGCGAGGGCTACTACCTCGGGGCCCGGTATCACGGGGCGATCCAGCTGCTCGTCGAGCCGACGGGCCGTCGTATGACGGGCAAGTGGGTTGGCTTCGGTAAGGAGTTCGACGTCAACACTGGACCGTGGGAGCTCGTCTTCCAGGACCCGTCCACGAACAAGGCCACGCTCGCCGCCTATGACCGGCGGCCCGTGGCCTGACCCTCGGACTCGACGAAAGGCCCCACGCGTGGCCGAGTGGGCCACGCATGGAGCCTTCGCTCGATTGGCGAGCTGGACCTTCGTCGTAGAGGTCCAGCTCTGCGACCAGCGTTTTCGCTCGGCTATGCGGGCGTGTCCTTCACCCAGTCGACGAAGCCCTGCCACGCGTCCTCGGCGAGCGGCACACGGGCGCCGGCTGGCCGTTTGGAGTCCCGCACCAGGACACTGCCCGCAGGCCGCGCCCACTCCACGCAGGCGGTGGAATCGGTGAACGTCGACTTCGTCCAGATCAAAGACTCGTTCGGAGTCTCCGGCAAAGCGTCCCCCTCGTCGCGTCGATCAGGTCAAGGGACTCCTGCTCGGAGAGAGCGAGCCCCTCCAGGCGATCCCATGCCGCACTGTAGGCGGCGACATCGTCCGGCCGGGTCGAGATCGCCGAGCCCGTCAACGCCTCGACGAGCACCGCCCGCTGCCGGTTCGACCGGTACAAGCTGAACGCCCCGGCGAGCCCCGGGTGCGCCTCGATGCCCTGCGGCAGGATCCGCAGCGTCAGACGCGGCTGCAGCGCCGCGACGGTGAGCAGCCGGTCGAGTTGGTCGACGAGCGCCGCGGGCCCACCCAGAGGGCGATACAGGGCGCTCTCGTCGACGATGAACGAGGCGGCGGCGCAGAGCCGGTCGACGCGCTGGGTACGCGCCTCGGCGCGGGCGGGGACGTCCTGGAGCGGCACGGCGAGGCTCGCCCCGTGAATGGCGGCGCACGCGTAGGCGAACGCCTGCAACGCGCCAGGTACGACGAGCGGCTGCCAGGTCTGCACGGTCTCGGCTTCCGCCTCGATGGCGGCCAGGCGCTCGATGTGCTCGCCGAGCGACTCGGCCGGTGACTCCCAAGTGGTGGCCACGGTGTCCTTTCGGAAGTGGGGAGGGAGGCAAGGAAGGGGAGTCGAAAGCGGCGATACCCGGGGTTCGGGGCCGCTCGCGAACTGCCTCCCTTGCCTCCCTCGGTGGGCATATGTGCAGGTCACGTACAGGGAGGCAGCGGAGGGAGGCGGGTAGGGAGAACTCCCCGAGATCCCGCTGCCTCCCTCCGGTCAGATCTCGTCGTCGGTGTCGTCCGGCAAGGTCTCTTCGCGGTCGGCGATGGCGTCGAAGATGCGTTGCCGGCTGACGTGCATCACGCCGACCGTCTTGTACTCGCCGTGCCCGCAGTCGTTGAGGACGCGCGCCAGGTCCCGGGGCGACCAGCCGCCGTACTCGGCCGGATTGTGGTCGATCAGCCGGTGCAGCACGTCCTGTGTCCGCATCCGCGGCGCCTGGCCAAGGACGGTGAGGATGTCGGCGAGGTGGTCGGCCGGCTCGAACGCGGGTGTCTCCGGGGCGGCGGTTCCCTCGTACAGAGCCATCGCCCGCTCGACGACCGGCGTGACCTCGTCAATGCCCTTCTCGGGCTCTCGGGCGACGTAATGGCAGCGGATGACTTCGAACGGCTTCTTGCTGAAGCCGGTGGTCACGGCGGTACCGATGTCCTCGCCCGAGATCAGCGTGGTGGCAGTGATACCCACCCGATGCTTTCCCGTTCCCAGCAGGCCATCGTTGGCGACGTGGTCGCCGACCGCGAACGCCACGTTGTTGCCGGTGTTGCGGGTGACGTCCTTCGGGATGCTGTCGGCGGTCGGGGACACGGTCGTGAAGATCAGCGTGATCCCGCACTTCCGCGCCTTTTTGATCACCTTGATGGCCAGTTCACCGGCCTCTTTGCCGTACTCCTTATGCATGAACAGCTCGTGCACCTCGTCGAACACGACGACCTTGGGCCGCATCCGAGGGTCCTTCAGCGCGAGTTCGCGGTTCAGCTTGGTGGCCTCGCCGCCGAGTTCCTCCAGTAGTTGCCCGCGCAGGCTGACCTCGTCGGCAAGGCGGCGCAGCGCGTCGAACGCGGCCTTGATCTGCTCGTCGTCGTCACCCTTGACGAACACCTTCAGCCTCGGCTTGAGCGGGTCGTAGTCGACGTTGTACGCCATCACGTACACCTCGGCGATGACGAGCGGGTCGAGGATCGCTCCGAGCAGCAGGGCGACCACCAGGGACGTCTTGCCGTTCCCCATGATGCCGCCGACCAGGTAGTTCTTGCCCATAAGCTGACCGATGATGGGCTCTCCGCGCTGCGAGACGGCGACGGGCACGCCCTTGAAGTAGTCCACGGTTCCCTCGGTGAGCAGTGGCCACGGCGGCACCGGCCCGGACAGGGAACCCTGGTCGGCGACCCACAGGTCGAGGGTGCCGGGCTGCTTCGGGGGCTCGGTTGGCCACACCTCGACGGGCTTACGGAGCAGGTTGTGGGCCAGCACCTTCTTCTTCCCGTTGATCATTTCAACGGTGACGCCCATCGGAAGCTGAACTTGCGTGTGGTAGCCGTTCCCCGAGCGGGTCGTGGGCGACACCCAGCGCGGCACCCAGCCGTCCTTGATGGCCTTGTTGAGCGGGGCGATGCCGAGGTTGCCCAGCGCCCGCAGGATGGCGCCCTCATCAGGGACGACGTCGCGCTGCTCCGGGTCGACAGGCAGGGCCCACACGGGCGCCGTCTGCCGGTGCCGGCCGACAGCCCACACCCCAGCCAGGGCGAGCCAGGGCAAGGCTGTGAGCAGCGGATCCCACACGATCCCGGCGATGAGCGCGACCCATGCGATCAGCTCGACCACGGTGTTCATCGGGGTCAGCACGTCGTGCACGTCGTGGTTCGCCAACGCCAGCATGATGCCGATCATCAGCAGGATGCCCGCCCCGCCGGCTGCGCCCATGGCCACGGCCTTGGGGGCGTTGATGGCCAGCTGCAGCAGCTCCATCCGGCGGCGGTGGCGGGACTGCCGGAAGATGTACGCGCGCTGCTCCCAGTCGCGGGCGACGTCCTCCTGCCCGGCCGCTTCGGCGGCGCGCATCATCCGCTCGTGCCGGGCGGTGGTGCGGGAGTCCCAGGCGCGGCGGGTCAGAAGGCGGGTGCCGCCGACGATGTACGCGCCGTGCCGGACGGTGAAGCGGTAGGCGGGGTTCGTGCGGGTCTCGACGACGACGCGGCGCAGGGAGTCGATGCGCACCCTGCGCCTGACCTGCGGCTTGCTCTCGGATGCCGGGGCAGGAGTAGCAGGCGGCGGTGCCGGTACGGGCTCCTGCTCGGGCGCCAACTTGAGGATGGACACCTTGGGTTCGGCGTGCCCGTTGACGCGCTCGGGTGCGGTCTCGGTCATGCTGGTCTCCGGGTTTCGTGACGTATTTCGTGACGGGACTACAGGGCCCGGGGACGGCGGTCTGCTTGGCGGCGGGATGCCGTCCCCGGGGCTAGCTACTTCTTGCGCTTGCCGTTCTCGCGCTCCTGCGCCTTCTCGCTGATGCGGTCGACGCGGGCCTCCAGGCGCTTGACGGGCTTGCCGCGGGCTTTACGGCGCTCGATGCGGATCCCGAGACCGATGACCTTGAGGATCTCGGTGGCGCTGTGCGGGTCCTTGTTGGTGAACGCCATGTCAGGCCTCCGGGGTGATGTCGTCGGTGCTGGTCATGGCGGCGGCGATGGCGGCGTGACTACTGGCCACCTGCGCCCACAGTCCGCCGGCGGCGGCGAGCGGTACGGCGATGGCTCGGGCGTCACCGCGGGCCGCACGCTCGGCGTCGCGGGCGAGGGTGGCGGCCCGGGTGTTGGCGGCGTCCGCCATGCTCAGTCGCTGCTCTCGGGTCACGGGTTCCTCCTGGTCACGGGCCGGACTGTTCCGGCTCCCCTCACCGCCCGTCACACCCGGGCGGATCGGGCAGCCGTCAGGCCGACTTGCTGGCAGCTCGCTTGTCCCTGCGGGCCCGGTTGTGGCAGGTGCGGCACTCCCGTTTGCCGTTCTTGATTCGGGTGCTGGCCGCGGTGTAGGCGTGCCCCTGGGGGCAGCGCGTCCGCTTCACCTGGTCCGCGACGTGGTTCACGCCGCGCAGGGTGTTCTCCCGCGGCGTCACGGCTTCCAGGTGATCCGGGCGGACGCAGTGTCGGACCCGGCAGAGATGGTCCAACGAGAGGCCGGCGGGGATTTCACCGACGAGCGCGAGGTATGCGAAGCGGTGAGCAGGGATGTTCCTGCCGGCCCAGTAGAACTTGCCGTATCCGTAGGAGTTCCGGCCAGCCGTCCACGCGAGGCAGCTGGTGGGTTCGATGGCGACCTTGGCCCAGAAGCGGGCGACGTCCTTTTCGGCGATGTCGACCATGTCAGCGGTGCAGGCCGATGCGGGCGAGGACGGTGCACACCTCGGGGTACGACGTCTTCAGTCCGGTCGATGCGGCGAGCGCGGCGACGTCGGCGGCGCGGACGTGACCGTGCTGGCGCTTGATGCCGCGGGCGATCCGGGCGATGTACGTCTTGCGCTCGCGGGCGGCACGGGAACGAACACTCATGGGGGTAAGTCCTTCCTGGTCAGCGGCGCTTTTTGGTGGGCTGGATCTTGGAGGCGGCCCATCCGGCGGCAAGGATCACGGCGCCCAGGGAGAGGCCGATCATGGGGAGGTTGGCGGAGACGGTGCCGATGATCCCGATGAGCGTTCCGCCGACGAGGACGACGACCGCGCAGATGGCGGCCGTGCAGACGACGACCACGGCGAGGATCAGGAACGTGATGATGATCAGCCGCTGCAGGGCGGGGTCCATGCCCTGCTGGACGGGTGCCTGGACAACGACCGGGGCCGGCGGCTGGCCGATGGTGAAGTGGACGGGGCGGCCCTGCTGGTCGTAGAGGACGTTCGGCGGGCGGTGGTGGGCGGCCGGCTCGATGTACTGCCGGTACGCCTCGGGCAGGTTGGAAGGGTCGGGCTGGTTCATCGGACACGCCTCCGCAGACGGGGCAGGGTTACGCGGACCGCGAGGCCGAGGCCGAAGGCGACGAGGACGGGCTTGGACAGGAGCGCCGCGGTCGCGGTGACGACCAGGGCGAGGAGCGGCGGGAAGGCGATCAGGAGCCCAAGCAGGGCACCGAGGAGAAGCCACTTCATGACCACTACCGCCCTTCCGGCGTGACCACTTGGCGGCGCAGATCGGTCGCCTCGCGGCGGCTGAGTCCGAACTCGTCCTGCAGCTGGGCGATGGTCACGCGGCGCCCGGCAGTCGATGACCGGTCGCGGTCGAGGCGCTGTGCCCTTTTCAGCAGCTCACCCGGGGTGAGGGCGATCACCTGAGTGACCACCTCGCGGGGTGCCTGTACGGGTACGGCGGCGGTCACCTTCGGGGCGTCGTCACTCTGGAGGCCGGTACCGGTGCTGGCGTCCTTCCAGTGCCAGGGCACCGACTCGGGGATGACCACCTCCGGGTTGGTGACCAGGCGTCCGCGGATGTGGTCCCACCGGTAGAGCGGCGGGCCCGAGTTGATGACGGGCCGGGCCGTGAGCGGCAGCAGGCGGACACCGGGCGGGACGACCGGCGGCCGCGCGGGAGGCAGCTCCTTCCGCTCCTCCGGAATCTGCTCGACGGTCACCTCGACGGCGTCCTCCCACGGCGAGGCGAGGTCGATGGTGGCGAGGGATGCGGCGTGGCGGCGGGCGGCCAGTAGGTCGAGGAGCTTCGCCCGCTGCTCCGCGCTCGCGCCGGCCTGCGCCTTGCCCACCGCCACCGACAGGCGACGGGACAGCCGGGCACGGCCGCGGCCCTGGGGCGGGGTGTCGGCGAGCTTGGCGGCCAGGCCTACCGCCTTCACGGTCCATCGGTCCCGGGAGATCTGCTCGGCGCTCCGGTCGCGGACGGCGAGACCGAGCCGGGACAGCAGCCGCTCCCGCAGCTCCCGGGCCAGCAGCGCGGGCAGGCTGCCCGAGTCGGCGCCGGGCTTGGCGTGCCGCAGCTCGATACCCATCGCCAGGTGCCACAACAGGGCTGCCATGACCGGGCCGACGACGGCGCGGACGGTGCCGCCAACGATGCCGGACTCGGCGTATGCCGGGATGACCTGCACTCCGGTGATGAACCAGACCAGCAGGCCCGGAGTGCCCGGGGCGCCGGCGGTGCGCAGGTTCTGGCGGGCCATCAGCGCGCAGGAGAACAGAGCCAGCTCGGCGGCGAGGAACATCACGGAGCGTTCCTGGACGGCGGTCATGCCAAGGCGGTCGCGGGCGAATCCCCACGAGGTGTCACCGCTGTACGCGGTGCAGACGAGGGCGCCGATCGCGGCGACGAGGACGGCGGCCGGCGGCCGGGTGGTGGTCTTGCGGACGACGCGGGCGGCGAGCGTGACGGCGACGAGGAGGAGCACCGTGGCGCCGACGACGGCCGTCGGGTGGGCGTGTGCCCACATCAGGAGGGAGCTCATCGCTTCCCGTCCTCTCGGAAGGTGGCGTAGTCGCCGGGCGGATAGACGTAGTTGGAGAGGGCGCCTTCGGCGGCCACCGCGGCGGCGCCGAGACCAGCGATCACCGCGGCGGTTCCGGTGTGGCCGTGCTCGGCGGCGGCGTGCGCAGCCACGGAGGCGACCTGGGTGGCGCGGCGAGCGGAGGCGGGCGAGCCGTCGGCGGTGTTCATCGCCCCGTACAAGGCGTCACGGGCGCGGTCACGGAGACTCACGGCTTCACCACCCCGGGGGCTGCGGCCCGCACCACTCGATGCGAGGCCAGGCACATGCCCTCCCGGTCACGGCGGTCGACTGCTTCGACCAGCGCGGCCATCAGGGCGGGAACAGCGGGGAGACGACGCGGACTGCGGTCGCAGGCCCTCAACGCGGCGTGCTCCGTCGGACGGGGGATGGGCCAACGGGCGCTCACGCGAGGTCACCTCGCAGGCGGATCGCCTCGGCGGCGACCTTCTCCATCCGGCCGGCGGCCGTCCGCAGCACACCGGCCAGATGCGAGACCTCCTCGGCCTCGAAGTCGCCGTGCAGGTCGAGGACGACGGACACCCGCGGGACGAGCTCGGCGAACGGCGCCCACGTGATCCACACCCGCATCAGCGACTGGAAGCCGTGGGAGTACGTGTCGGCCGCGGCCTTCACCCGCACCGAGTTGTGCGCGATGTCGTTCCGGCCGATCTGCCCGTCGGGCTGCCAGCCGTGGCCGATGCACCAGGCGGGGCAGTCGAAGGTGACCGGCCCGTGGTCCATCGTGTTCAGCGTGACCGTGCGAGGGGCGCTCACTGTCCCTCACCCCGCTCGGCGTCGAGGGCGGCGAGCAGGGACCGGATCCGGTAGTTGAGGCCGGTCGCGGCCTTCAGCATCGCGGTGTGGTCGTGGATGTTGGCGACGGCGACCTTGTCGAGGTACTCGCGGGTGAGCTTCAGCTCATCGTCGAGGGGCGCCGGGAACGGAGGCTCTTCGTCGGGGCCGTGCAGCGGGTTGTAGGCGGTCATTGCTGCTCCTCGGTGGTGGCCTGGTCGATGACCTTGAGGGCGGCGCGCATCGTGGCGCGCAGCTCACCGATCCGGCCGGCGAGGTCACGGACGTAGGTGGTGGGCTGGCCCGGCTGGCCCAGAGCCTCCGTGAGGAGACTCCGGACCAGCGCCAGCGCTTCGTCCTCACGCACGGCGGGCACCGGCGGCGTACTCGGCGAGCAGGCGGCGGGCCTCGCTGTCACGCAGCTGCTGCCGGGTGGCGCGGCCGACGCGGAACTCCATCGCGCCCGGCTCCCCGAACAGTTCCGCCCCGTTGCCGTCGGCCTCGGTGACCGTCACCCCGAACGCCTTCAGCAGGCGGTCGATGGGCATGGCCTCGATGTCACTGCTCTGGACCGAGGCCCCCAACCGCACACGGCGCAGCGCCTCGTCCATGTCCGGATCCGAGTCGCCCGTCACCTGGTTGGCGAGGCGGCAGGTACGGGCCTGGTGCCGCAGCTGGGCGGCGAACCCGACGACCTCGTCGGCCAGGCGCTCCGCCATCTCCGGGGTGAGGTGCGAGTACGAGTTCCCGCCGGCGTCCTGCACGGTGATGTGCGCGGCCTTGAACTCCGGCTCCGTCGCCACCGGGTCGCTCTCGACGGTGGCGTGCATCTGGATCGGATAGGCGCCGTACCCGAAGGTGGGGACGTACACGGCGGCGATGTCGCCGCGGTGCATGACGTCCTCGATGTCGCGGACGGGCTCGTCGACGTGGTCCTCGGTGCACCAGGTCGGGCACTCGATGTAGACGGTCACGGACGTGGCGTTGGTGCGGCCGACGGTGGCCGGCATCAGGCGATAGCCGGGCTTGACGGTGGGCGTTGCGGCTACGGTGCTGTTCACGGTCGTTCTCCCTGTTGAGTAGGGGTTCGGCCACAGGCCCCGGCGGGAAGGTCAGAGCTCCCGCCGGGGCCGTCCGCTTCTGCGGAGGCCGTGGAACGGTGGAGAGGGTCAGGCGGTGAGGGCCGGGACGTCGACGCGCTCGACCTTCAAGGACGGCGCGGACTGCTTCATCGGCACCGGGCCGAGGCCGAGGCGCTCGTAGGTGGCGCGGATCGCGTCGAGGTCGGCGGTCTGCCGGCTGGACGGGGTCCGGGAGACGAGCCATCCGCCGTACAGGCCGGCCGGGAGGCGGTCGAGGAGCTTGCGGGTCTTGCGCTTGGCGCGGTCCGCGGTGCGGGCCTGGTCGGCGGCAGCCGCGTACTCGGCGGCGGCGGTCTCGATGGCCTCGACCTCCGGCAGCTCGTCGGCGCTGTACGTGTCCGTCGGGTCCGGGGCGGTCTCCGTCTCGATGGTCTCCAGCTGCTGCGCCTCGACGAGGGCGGCCGGAGTGACGATCGAACGGACCGCGTCGGCGACGACGCCGATCAGGCCGCGGACAGTGCGGGCGGTACGAGGGGACGTGAGAAGCTGAAACACGCGGGGCTCCTGGTTGCTCAGGTAGTGCCGTAGGCCCCTTCTCGGTGTTGGTAGCACCGGGTTGGGGCCGCTTGCGTAAGCGGTGTCGCTTACTCGAATCGTAGAGGGTCGCGATGGGTCGCGCAAGTACGTGGAGCCACTTGCTCGAACCGTTCGCATGCCAAGGACCCCTCGCGGCCGAGGGGTCGGGGGTGGGTAGTTGCGTTGCTAGTTGCGGTTCGCCCTCGGTCGCACACGGACGCGGAGGGGAAATATGCCGTCTGACCAGCGATTATGACCGGTGGCGATCCATGCCGACCAGCCGTCACGGAAACTCGTAATGCGTAGGTCTCGGGTTCGAATCCCGAAGGCGGCTCTGTGGAAGCCTCAGGACTCACTCGCCGTGACCTGGGGCTTTTGCTTTTGCCGGATGCGGCGGCGGGCGCGGGCGCGAGCCGCGCGGCGGTCTCCGGTCTCCGTTCCAGTCTCAGTCACGCGCTCCGCGCAGGTTCCGGGGCGCGGGTACGAAGGTGTCTCCCGTGCGGCGCGGGTCCTTCCCGGACACGAGCGGCTCTTGACGTAGCGCGTCGGACTGATCCGGGTGTGCCGCAGGATTTCCGTGATCGTCGACAGGTCCGCCCCCAGCGCGTCCAGGATCGTGCCCTTCGGGCTGTCCCGTACGGCCCGGCGGCCACAATGCTGTCCCTCGCTCCGTCGGCTGCCGCAGCCGATCCGTCGTCGACCACGGTCCAGGCCACTCCCTGTTCGGCGACGACCGGGCAACTGGTGACCTCCCGCAAGTGAGCCCGGCTCCCCGGCCGCTGGACGCGCGTGAGGGTGCCACGGGCCCGTGGCACCCTCACGCGCGTTCACAGAGAGCGCGCCCATCGGCGCCGTCGGAATCCAGCCAAAGCAGCAAGGTGTCGCTTAATTCAACTTCGGTCGTGATTACTCCCGTTACGATCATCGACGGCCCTGGAAGCATCATGACCAACCAGGGTGAACAACCAAACGGGAGAAAAAATGCGCAAGTTGGCAGTCGGCGTGCTCGCCGGCGGAATCTTCGCCCTGAGCGCCGGGACCGCGATGGCGGTCTCGTGGCACGACATTCCGACGCTCACCACGGGGGGCGCAAGCTTCAAGGACGGCCAGTACGCGTTCTGGCCGTCCGGGCAGAACCACGGTGCCTTCGAGTGGAAGGGCAACCTCAAGGACACCGACAACGGCGACGGGCACAACGTCTACATCCAGGTGCGGGTCGAGGGCTACGACTGGAGCCGGTACAACGGCAAGCAGAGGACGTCCGTCCCCCTCGACAAGCTGAACTGGGACGGTGCCGCGCAGTACACCAGCAACGCGTACATACGCGTCTGCCGTGACAAGGGTTCGCTGAACCCTGACAACTGCTCGCCGACCAAGCACTACCAGAGGTAGTCGGCCGCTCAGGCAAGACCGCGGGTCCAGGACGTCTTCCTGGGCCCGCACGCTTCTTTGGGGGAAGCCAACAGCATGTCAGAAATACTTGTCGCCACGGGAGTCGACCTCTCCTACGGCAATCAGCCGGCCGTTCTCGACGCCCATCTCTCGGTGTCCGTCGGGGAAGTCGTGGCGATCACCGGACAGAGCGGTTCCGGAAAGTCCTCGCTGCTCTACTGCCTCGCCGGGGTTCTGCCCGCCGCGCGCGGTCAGGTGCGGTTCGAAGGGCGGGCGCTCGGCGGTCTCGGCGACGACGAGATCAGCACGCTCCGTCGGGAACGGTTCGGATTCGTCTTCCAGTACGGCGAGTTGCTGCCGGAACTCACCGTCGAGGAGAACACCGCCCTGCCTCTGCGCCTGGCCGGACAGCGCAAGGGCCCCGCACTCGCGGCGGCCGGCGAGGTGCTCGAACGCCTCGGGCTCGGCGAGCTGCGCGAGCGCCGTCCCGGGCAGGTGTCCGGTGGGCAGTGCCAGCGTGTCGCGGTCGCGCGTGCCTTGGTGCACCGGCCGGCGATCGTCTTCGCGGACGAGCCGACGGGGTCGCTCGACAGCGCCAACGCCTCCGCCGTGCTCAAGGAGTTCCTCGGCCTGGCCCGGTCGCAGGGCACCGCCGTGATTCTGGTGACGCACGACCCCGCCGTCGCGGCCCAGGCCGACACCCACTACACGATGGCCGACGGAGTCCTCAGCCCGCGGGGTGCGGTGTGAGGGAGTTCCTGCTCGGTCTGCGCCTGCTGTTCGGGGCGGGACGCGGCAACCGCATACGTTTCTACCTCATGGCCGTCGGCGGTTCGGTCGGGGTCTGCTGCCTCGCCCTCGTCCTCACCGTTCCGGCGATCCTCGACGCGCACGACGGCCGCGCCGCCGCCCGCCAGGCCATCACCTCCGCCAAGGGGCCGGCGAACGGCACCCTCGTCCTCCAGCGCGACGACGCCTACGGCTCCCGGTCCTTCACCCGGGTGTTCGTCGCCGAGGGCACCGGGGGCCCGCGGCAGGTGCCTCCCGGGCTGAGCGAACTCCCCTCTCCCGGTGAGGTGTTCGTCTCCCCGCGCGTGCACGACCTGCTGCGCTCCGCACCCGGCGTCAAAGGCCTGCTGCCCGGCCGCGAGGCGGGTGTGATCGGTCCGGCCGGACTCGCCCATCCCGACGAGCTCTACGCCTACGTCGGGACCGACCGGGCCACGCTGGCCCGTGAGGGGCGGACCCTGAAGGGGTTCGGCTACAGCTACGCGCCGTTCCCGGCCGTCGAGCCGTCCACTCTCACCGATGTGCGGTTCGCCCTGGCCACACTGGTCCTGCTGCCCCTGGTCATCTTCCTGTCGGTCTGCGCCCGGCTCTCCGCCGCCAGCCGGATGCGCCGCCTCGCGGCCCTGCGGCTGCTCGGCCTGAGCGTCAAGGGCACCCAGCGGGTGAACGCCGCCGAGACCGTCGTCGCGGCGCTGCTGGGCGCGGTGCTGGGACTCGGCGAGTACTGGGTGCTCAACCAGGTGATGGCACGGGCCGGTCTGCCGGGGCTGAGGTGGTATCCCGGTGACGGCGCCCTGTCCGCCGTCACGATCGCCGTCTGCCTGGTCGGCTGCCCGGTCCTCGCCTGGCTCGTCAGCCGCAGGAGCGCGCGGGACGCGACCGCCAACCCGCTCGCGGTGCGGCGCACGGCGGTACCGCGGCCCCCGTCGAAGTGGGTCGGCCTGCTGCTGCTCAGCGGCCTGGGCATCGTGTGCGGCTTCTGCGCCACGGGCCTGATGGGGCATCCCGCCTCCAGCCTCGGTGTCAACGCGCTGCTGGTGGTCGCCGGCGTCGTCCTGACCGGAGTCGGACTGGTGCTGACGCTGCCGCTGCTGTCGTACGCGCTGGCCAGACGAGTGGCGCGGACCACCGGGTCCCTGACGCTCAACCTGGCGATGCGGCGCAACGAGGCCGAGCCGGGCAGCACGATGCGCGTGGTCACCAGCCTCGTCCTGCTCGTCTACGTCGCCTCACTGGCCCAGGGTGTCCTCATCCAGTTGGAACAGGTCACCCGCCCGTCCGGCGCGGTACAGGACTACTCCCTGCCCCTGTCGGGACTCAGCACACGACAGCAGCGGGATCTCGACGAGGTGTCCGGGGTCCGGGCACACGCCCTTCTGATGAACTCCTGGGTCGACCTGAACACCAGTGAGCCCGGCGTCGTCCTCTCGTCGGCCACGGCCCTGGTGGGCACCTGCGCGGACCTGCGACGGATGACCGCGCACACCGACGGCTGTGTGGACGGCAAGGTGCTGCGCCTGGTGGACCCCAACTCGAGCGTGGGATCCGACATGCGGACCGGCACGTCCTTCCCGTTCCGCTTCCGTGACGGCGACGGGCGGGACAAGCGCCTGAACATCCCCGTGCCCGCGGGCCAGGTCGTCTACAGCGGGTACTCCGGTTCCGCCGTCGGCAGCGCCGAGCTCCTCGTCCCGCCGTCCGCCCTCCCCGCCGGCGCCCGCCCCCGCGACGCCGAGGTTCTCCTCGCCGGCGACTCCGACCCCGGACGGGTGCGTGCCGTCCTCGACGGGATCGCCGCCGTCGCCCCGATCGCCGAGATCGAGCTGGTCGGACTGAACATCCAGGGCCTGGAGCAGATCTCCGTGGTCGAGACCCTGCTCGCCCTGGGCATGATCATGGGTCTGGTCATCGGGGTGGCGGCCTTCCTCGTGTCCGTCACCGACCGGGCCGTCGAGCGCCGTGCCCAGGTCACCGCCGTGACGCTGATCGGCGCGCGGGCGAGAACCATGCGGGCCGTCCAGTGCGCCCAGGTCGTGCTGCCCCTGGGTCTCGGACTGGTCCTGGCCCTGGTCTCGGGCAAACTCGCCGAGTCCAGCTACCTGATCACCGGTGGCGGCGCGATCCGCTGGGACACGGACGGTGTGCCCCTGCTCGTGCTCGCCACGGTGGGTGTGGTGGCGATGGCCGCGGTGGGCTCACTGCCACTGGTGGGCCGCCGCATCGACCCGGAGCTGATCCGCCGGGACTGACGGGGGCGGCCCCGCGCGACCGACTCCGCTCCGGTGGTCTCCGGTCGCAAGGCCGCCGAAACGTTTGCCGAGGGGCTGTCCGGCCGTGGGCCGGGCGGCCCCTTCGCCGTACGGCCCTTTAGCTGTACGGCCTTTCGCTGTTGGGCGCACAGGGTTCGGGGCGCCGGCCCGCTGCCGCCTCGTGTCATGCCGCGGACACCCCCGCCGAGCTCACCCCCGACAGCGCCATCCGTTCCACCCGGCGCGCCTGGTCCAGGCCCCCGGCGTCGACGTAGGTGAAGGGGGTGACGGCGCACAGCCGCAGGCCGGTCCGGGCTCATGCCGTACGGGTCTTCCCGGTCCCGGCTCATGCCGTACGCGTCAGCACCAGGCTGACGTTGTGGCCGCCGAACCCGGCCGAGTTCTTCACCGCGACGTTCTGCTCGGGCCCCAGCTTGAGCGGGCTGCCGTGCACCACGTCGGCCGAGAGCCCCTCGTCGAGACGGGTGAAGTTGCGGGTCGGCGGCACCAGGCCGTGGTACAGGGAGAGGATCGTGGTGATCGACTCGATCGCGCCCGCCGCACCGAGGCTGTGCCCGGTCATCGACTTGTTCGCGGTCAGGGCCGGACCCCGCTCCGCGTCCCCGAACACGGCCTGCACCGCGCGCGCCTCGGACGCGTCGCCGGGGCCGGTCGCCGTGCCGTTGGCGTTGAAGAGCGCGACGTCCGCGGGGGTCACACCGGCGTCCGCGAGCGAGGTGCGGACGGCCGCGACGGTTCCGGTGCCGTTCGGCTCCGGCTGCACTATGTGGTACGCGTCCGACGAGATGCCCACCCCGGCGAGCTCGGCGTAGATCCGGGCGCCACGCTCGCGTGCGTGCCGCTCGGACTCCAGGACGAGGATGCCCGCGCCTTCGCCGAGGACCATCCCGTCACGGTCCGCGTCGTACGGGCGGCAGGCGGACGCCGGGTCGTCGGCCCGCTGCGACAGTGCCCGCATGAAGGGCCGGTCGGTCGCCAGCTCGGCGGCGGGGACGTCCGCCTCGGTGGCCACCGCTTCGAGGAGGACCCTCTTCACTTCGTCGATCGTCATGTCGGTGGTGCTCATCGCAGGTCGATACCTTCCGGTGTTCGGCAGTGAGGGAATGTCAGGCGGCGTTCGCCGCGTGGCCCCGGCGGGCCTCGCGCGCGCCGGGCGCGGCCATGCGCGTCCGGCGGATCGAGAAGAACTCGTCGGTGGCGTACTGGGAGTCGAGCTGGGCGAAGAGCCGATGGGCGGTCGCCGGGTCGAGGCCGCCGGACTCGTACTGGTGGACCTGCCGGCGGGCCAGCGCGGCCTGGAGCCACTCGCCGTCGGCGAAGAACTCGTCGAGGTGGTCCCGGTTGAACAGTCACACGCCGAGGGCCGCGACCTTGGCGTGCAGGGCGCTCAGTTCCTCCGCCACCCGGATCAGCCGCGGCGGGGTGGACTTGGCGGAGGCCGACGGCCGCGCGGGCAGCCCGGCGCTCCACCGCCGCACCTCGTCGACCCGCGCGAGCAGCGCGTCGAGTTCGTGGCGCAGTTCCTCGGCCCGGCCGCGCAGGTCGGCGAGCCGCTCCGCGTCACAGCCGGCGGACGGTGACACCTCCGCGAGGCGGGTGATCAGCGCGGGCAGGCCGGCGAACGTGGCGTCCCTGCCGCGCCCGAACACGCTCACCCGGTGCGGCTCGAAGAGGGGCAGTTCGGCCCGCAGGTCGTACAGCGCCCGCCAGTCCTCGTCCGGGGTGTGCCCATGTGCCTTGGCCAGGGCGGGCAGTTGGAGCGCGAGACTGTCCAGGCAGACCGGCTCGCTGCCGTCGAAGACGGACACGACGGCGCCGTCGCGGAGCATCTTCTGGAAGGTGCCCACGTGTTCGGCGGCGCGCATGAAGTACCGGGCGCCCAGCGTGCGGGTCAGCGCCTTGCTGTTGAAGTCGACCAGGCGGGCCACCCGCACCTTCGCCAGGTTCGCCCAGATGCTGAACTGCTCGGTGTACAGGTGCAGTCCGCGCATCGCGACGAGGCTCTCGCACTCCGCGACGAGCAGGCTCAGGTAGGCGTTGGCTAGGGATTCGGTGACGTACGGGATCTCGGTGGCGGGGCCGTCGTAGAGGACCCGCTCCGACAGGAACCCGGTCACCGTCCGCAGCATGGTGTCGCCCGTGCCGAGCGACAGGCCGGTGCAGAAGGTCCGGGTGATCAGGAGGCCGCGCAGGGCCAGTTCGAGCCCTTCGCCCTCGGCGCCGAGCCGGGCCGAGGCGTCCACCCGGGCGCCGTCGAAGGCGATTCCGCTGATGTCGCAGCCGCGCAGGCCGTAGGTGGGGACGCGGGGGACCCCGGTCACCTCGCCGGAGAGGATCTGCGACCGGTCCACGAGGAACATGGACTGCTGCCGCTTGGCCGGTGTGGTCTCGTCGCCGGTGGTTCCGAGCAGCACCACGTGGGTGGAGGTCCGGCCCCGGTTGATCGGCCACTTCTCGCCGGTCAGGACGTACTGTCCGCCGTCCGGGGTGGCGGTGAACCGGTTGGCGGCCAGGTCGGCGCCGTGTTCAGGCTCGGAGTAGGCCAGTCAGGGGACGACCCCGGTGCCCAGGATCGTGGCCGCGTGCTTCTCCTGCTGTTCGGCGTCCCCGCCGATCCAGGCGAGCATCATCCAGACCTGGGTGCTCTCGCTCACCGCGACGTTCATGCCCCGGCGGACGATCACCCTGGTCAGCATGAGGATGTCCTCGGCGGCCCGGAGATCCAGGGCTGATTCAAAGTCCTGGTGATCAAGCCCGTCGGCTGGTCAGAGGGCATCCAGGAGGTCGATCCTGGGAGAAGGATCGACTCATGGGGCGGAGGCCGGGCAGCGACTCAGCGGGCACATCCGCTGGGGGCTGACCCCATAATGCTTCGCAGCCCGGACCCGGTGCGGCCGTCAGTCCTCGGTCGGGGTGCCCTGGTGCTCGTGCCCGGTATCGAAGTAGTGGTCCAGATACGCTTCCTTGCCGAGGGGACTGTCGCGCAAGAGCGAGAAGACCTCGTCGCCGTCGTCCGGCCGTCCTGCCGTGGCCAGGCGATAGCACTGGGCCATCTCCAGGTAACGATGGCCGTTTTCCCCGGCATAGGTTCGTGCCTCGTCCTCGGCCCTGGCGATGGCCTGGTCCATCGAGACGGCCTGCCACAACGTCAGGCGCTCCTCGTACGGTGTGCCGTCCCAGGCATCCCACTGGAACACGCAGCGCACCGCATACCAGGACGTCTCGTCTGCCATGTCCGCGGCTGCCATGGTGATCTCCTTGAATGACACACCGCGATGGGCATGGCCGACCGGGTGCCCAAGACCTGGACAACCGACGATCCTCACCGCCGTGGCCCGTCCCTGCAAGCGAATACTTGCTGTTCAGGCGCCGTCTGCAGGGTCGCGAGGCGGCAGCACCTGCCCAGGGCCCGGGTGATCATGTGAAGCTGCAGGCAAGCGGCACGT
Source organism: Streptomyces sp. NBC_00386 (assembly GCF_036063235.1). Taxonomy (NCBI): domain Bacteria; kingdom Bacillati; phylum Actinomycetota; class Actinomycetes; order Kitasatosporales; family Streptomycetaceae; genus Streptomyces; species Streptomyces sp. NBC_00386. The sequence continues at coordinate 4,393,966 of NZ_CP107950.1, read as the reverse complement.
GGCCCGTTGCCGGCAGACCGCCACGAAAGCAACGGAACTCCGGTTGGCCCAGGTGACCGCCAAGTCGCCCACGCCAGCCGGAGTTTCGATGTGCCGCCAGTCTGCCACCGTCTGTCTGACCAAGACTCCGACATGCGCCGAGCGCGGGGCCGGAACGCTGATGGGGCGACTGGTCGCACTTCCCGACCCGCGTGGCCGTCGAGGCCGGCGGCACTCCCTGCTCAGTGTGCTGGGGGAGGGGTTACCCGTCGGGAGAACCGTTGTATCTTCGATAGTGGAGACTGCCACGATCTAAGGAGTCGGCTCATGGTGCGCAGCGGTAACGCCGAGCAGCACGGGGCGTCCCCCCGGAAGGACTTCCTCATCGCCGAGCGGCCCGGCTACCTGCTGCACAAGGCGGGGCTGGTGCTGGTGGAGGACGTGGAGAAGGCGCTGGCCGGGGTCGGTATGCGCATCCGCGACTTCTTCGTGCTGGCCGCCCTGGCGGGTGGGCCCGAGCTCTCGCAGCAGGACCTGAGCCGGCTGCTCAACCTCGATCCGACCACGGTCGTGACGGTGATCGACGAGATGGAACGCAACGGGCATGTCGAGCGCCGGCGCAATCCGGCCGACCGGCGGCGCTACAACCTGATCCTCACGGACTCCGGCCGTGCGGCGCTCGCGACGGCGGACCGGGTGGCCACGGAGGTCGAGTCGGCGTTCTTCGGCGCACTCGCGGAGGACGAGCGCGACGCGCTGCGCAGGATGCTCGGCGTCCTGATGGCGGGCCGCTGGCCCGCCTCCGTCTGTTCCGACTGACGCCCGCTTCCCACCGAGAAGCCCGCGGTGCCGTGTCAACGGCGCCGCGGGCTTCTGTCGTTCCCGGCGGCTGTCGCTCCGGGTGACCGTGCTCCGGCGAAGGGCAGGCCGCCGGTCCGGCCGACCCGCCGGCCGCTACCGAACGTCACGAACGTTGACGTGTTGCTTTCCGATCATCTAGATTTCTATTATCTAAAGATCCCGTCGATTGGAAGGTTCTCGCATGTCCGCAGAACGCGCTCCGTCGCCCACTAGGTGGTGGACACTCGGGATCGTCGCGTTGGGCTCGTTCATGCTGATGCTCGATCTGAGCGTGGTCTCCATCGCGCTCCCGCAGATCCACCGGTCCCTGGGCGGCAGCTTCGCCGACCTGCAGTGGGTGTTCGACGCCTACGCCCTGACGCTGGCGATCTTCCTGGTGGCGGCGGGCTCGCTCGCCGACCGGATCGGCCGCAAGAAGGTCTTCCAGGTCGGCTTCGCCATCTTCACCGTCGCCTCGCTGGCCTGCGGTCTGGCCGACGGATCCGGGCAGTTGAGCTGGTTCCGCGCCATCCAGGGTGTCGGCGCCGCCATCATGTTCGCGGTCGGTCCGGCGATGCTCAGTCACGAGTTCCACGGCAAGGAGAGGGCGACCGCCTTCACCGCGTTCGGCGCCGCCGTCGGTCTCGCCGTCGCCACCGGCCCGCTCATCGGCGGCTCGCTGATCAACGCGCTGTCCTGGCGCTGGATCTTCTACATCAACGTGCCGGTCGGTGCGCTCGCCCTCCTCGTCGGTGCGCTGCGCGTGCGTGAGTCGCTCAACAAACGGGCCCACCCCACCGACTGGACCGGTCTCGCCACCTTCAGCATCGCGCTCGGGGCACTGGTCTTCGCCACCATCCGCGGGCCCGTGGAGGGCTGGACCAGCGGCACCACGCTCGGTCTGTACGCGGCCAGCGCGCTCTTCCTGGTGCTCTTCGTGGTCATCGAGCGCCGGCTGGGCGAGCGGGCCCTGATCGACCTCGCGTTCTTCCGCAGCCCCACCTTCGTGGGCATCTCCCTCGTCGCCATGATCGGCAACGCCGGAGCCCTTCCGTCGGTGTTCTTCGAGACCAGCTACCTGGAGAACATGCTGCACGTGGACGCCTGGGGCACGGGCCTGCGGTTCCTGCCGCTGACCGGCGCGATGTTCGTCGCCGGCGCGCTCGGCGGCGGGCTCATCGGCAAGGTCCCCTTCCGGGTGCTGCTGGGCGGCTCGACCGCGGTCATGGCCGTCGGCATCCTGTTCCTGAACCTCACCGAGGCCGATTCGTCCTGGACCGTGCTCGTCCCGGCGCTGGTCATCTCCGGCTTCGGCATGGGCGCCTTCAACCCGGCCAGGGCGGCGCTGGCCATCGGCGTCACGGAACCGGCCAGGGCCGGTGTCGCCTCCGGCATCAACGAGACCTTCCAGCAGGTCGGCATCGCGGTCGGTATCGCCGGCGTCGGCGCGTACTTCCAGCACGGCGTGGTCGACGACTTCACCTCCTCCGCGGTCGGCAGGCAGATGGGGAACGGCGCCGCCGAGGAGGCCGCGCACGGCATCAGCGCCGGCTCTCTCGACGCCGTCGCCAAGGCTTCGGGCCCCCTGCACGACAAGGTGCTGACCACCGGGCAGGACGCGTTCATGAGCGCCTTCCACGGCGCCATGACCCTGAGCGCGATCCTCGGATTCATCGCCGCGGTCATCGGCTTCACGATGCTGCGTACGAAGGATCTGCACGCCAGCGCGTTGTCGACCATTCCGCCGGACGTCGACGCGGACGGCGAAGCGCGGTCCGACGGTTTGCCGGACGTCGCGGTGGGCGCGTCGGCCTGACGCCACCGTCCTTCCGGAACCCCGCCACTGTGATCTCTTCCCCCGCGCCACCGGGGCGGCTCACCGCTGTCCTGACCCGCACCCCTGACGTGCGGGTCAGTGGCCGTCCCGGTCGTGGGACGAGACAGGGATCGTCTCCTTGCGGAAGTAGGACGGGCGGAACGCGCTGTACAGGAGCATCAGGACCGCTCCGAGCAGAAGGGCGCCGACGCCGGTGACGAAGACGCCGCCGAATTGCCAGTGCGGCGGGAACGGCAGGGTCCACGAGGTGCTGCCGTAGTCGGCGGCGGCGTACACGAAGCAGGCGTTGACGAAGAAGTAGAGGAGCATCAGGCCGCCCAGGCCCGGCATGATCCCGCGCGTCCAGAGGTCGTGGGGGCTGCGCGTGAGGACCTTGCGGTAGTACCAGACGCAGGCGAAGCCCGTGAGCCCGTAGTAGAAGGCGATCATCAGGCCGACCGAGCCGATGGAGTCGGCCAGCACGTTCTCGCTCGCCCTGGTCAGCAGGACGTAGAAGACGATCGAGGCGATGCCCATGCCCACGGTCGACCAGGTCGGGGTCAGGAACCGGGGGTGGATGCGGGCGAAGCGCTGCGGGATGGCCTTGAACGCGGCCATGGACAGCGTGGTGCGGGCGGTCGGCAGGATGGTCGTCTGCGTGGAGGCCGCCGCCGAGGTCAGGACCATCACGATCAGGAGCTTGGTGGCGACCGTGCCCCAGCCCCCGGTGCCGAAGACCTCGGCGCCGAGACTGGAGAGGACGTCTCCGGAGTTGTCCGGGTTGCCCAGGCCGATGCCTTGCTCGCCGACCCCCGCGAAGGCCTGCGCGGACGTGGTGACCATGAGGTAGACGAGCAGCAGGATGACGGTCGACATGACGGCCGCGCGGCCGGGAGTGCGGTCGCGGTCGACGGTCTCCTCGTTCACGGACACCGCGGTGTCCCAGCCCCAGTAGATGAACACTCCGGCGAGGATGCTCTTGGTCAGGTCGTCGAACGAGTTGATCTCGAAGGGGTTGAACCACGACCACGAGATCTCCGAGGAGACGTCCGGCGCCGTGCCGCCGTACACCTTGACCAGCGCGGTCACCGCCAGCAGACACAGCACCACGATCTCGATGCTGAGCAGCGCCTTCTGGAGGTTGGCCGAGAGCTCGATGCCGATGTAGCAGACCAGGGTCATGACGGCGATCCACAGCACGCCGACGAAGGTCACCCAGAACGTGTCCTGCGCCAGCCCGTCCGCGCCCACGAGCTGGAAGCCGTACGCGCCGGCGATCTGGGCCAGGTTGGCCATCACGATGATGTCGGCCGCGACGATGCCCCAGCCGCCCAGCCAGCCGGTACGGGGGCCGAAGGCCCTGGCCGCCCAGGTGAACGTGGTGCCGCAGTCGGGATCGGCCCGGTTCAGCTCCTTGTAGCCGTAGGCGATCAGGAACATCGGGACGAAGGCGAGGACGATCACGATCGGCGACTGGAAGCCCACGATGCCGACGATGATGCCGAGGGTCGCCGCGAGGCTGTAGGCGGGGGCCGTGGAGGCCAGCCCGATCACCGTGCTGGAGAACAGGCCCAGGGCGCCGCCCTTGAGACCCTTGTCCGTGGCCCCGGGGCCCAGCGGTGGCAGTGGCGTGGGCGGCGGGACGGATGGTGAGCTCATGACGCCCTCCGGAACCTGGTGGCGCCCGCCCGCCGAGGTGGACCGGGCGCACGCTGTCCCCGGCCCGGGGAGCCTCGCGCATCCCGGGGATCACCGGGGACGTCCGGGAGACCGGGCCGCTCCCACCAGCATGAACCCGCTCGCCGACAACCGGTAGTCGAGCCGCGTCCGGGGCGGCTGTCACACCTTCGCGCTCCCGCGCGTCGGACGGGACGGAGAACCCGCTGCCGGCGATGGAGGAGTTCCGGGCGGGCCTGAGGAACCGGATGGCCGGCCCGCCCGTCGTCGAGCACCTCGACGTCAGGGCGCGTACACGGGTCGGCCGGGCGGTGTCATCCTGCGGGGATGACGGGATCCAGCGCGGCGGGCGGCGGGTACTCGGGTACCCCGTTGGCCCGGAAGATCGGCATCAAGGCGGGGTACCGGGTACGGCTCGTCCACGGCCCGCGGGACTGGGAGATTCCCGGGCTGCCCGAGGACTGCGAGGTCGGGGAGAGCGGCCCGGAGGGGGCGGACGTCACCGTCGCCTTCTTCCGGGAGCGCGCCCGGCTCGCGGCACAGGCGGCCGGACTGGTTGCCGGCCTGTCCGACGAGGCCATGCTGTGGATCGCCCGGCCCCGCCGCGCGGCCGGGCACCGCAGCGACATCACGGAGAACGATCTGCGGGACCTCTTCCTGCCCCTCGGTGTCGTCGACGTGAAGGTGGCGGCCCTGGGGGAGGACTGGTCGGGGCTGAAATTCGTCCGTCGCAAGGAGAACAGGCGCCCCTGAACACGGACGTATGCGCCTAGATCAGGATGTACGCGCGGCGGACCTCACGGCGTACGTGAGGGGTCGTCCCGGTGAACGACTAGCATCGCGGCACAGTTGTCGGCCGGGATGGGGTGGGTGTCGTGTCGCAGGCGGAGGAGGGGCCACGGATCGCCGTTGCCGTGGTGACCATGGGCAACCGGCCCGTCGAGGTCGACGCGCTGCTCACCTCCGTGGCCAAGCAGGACGTGGCCCCCACCCGGATCGTGATCGTCGGCAACGGCTGCCCGCTGCCGGAGTTCGCCGAACGTCTCGGCCTGCCGGGCGAGGTGACCACGGTCGAACTGGACGACAACCTCGGCTGCCCCGGTGGCCGGAACGTGGGCCTGAGCCGGCTCCGTGAGTTCGGGGACGTGGACGTGGTCGTCGAACTCGACGACGACGGTCTCCTGGTGGACGGCGACGTGCTGCGCAAGGTGCGCGATCTGTACGCCGCCCGGCCGCGGCTCGGCATAGTCGGCTTCCGCATCGCCGACGAGCACGGGGAGACGCAGCGCCGCCATGTGCCGAGGGTCGGGGCCAAGGACCCCATGCGCGGGGGGCCGGTCACCGGCTTCCTCGGGGGCGGTCACGCGCTGTCCATGCCGATGCTCGCCGAGACGGGGGACTGGCCCGCCGAGTTCTTCTTCGCGCACGAGGAGACCGACCTCGCCTGGCGGGCGATCGACGCCGGCTGGACCGTGCTGTACGAGCCCGGACTGCTCCTCCAGCACCCCAAGACCTCGCCCGCCCGGCACGCCATCTACTACCGGGTGACCGCCCGCAACCGGGTCTGGCTCACCCGCCGCCGCCTGCCCCTGGCGCTGATCCCCGTGCACCTGGGGATCTGGATCGTGCTCACGCTCCTGCGGACGCGGTCGGCCGGCGGGCTGAGGGCCTGGTTCGGCGGATTCGCGGAAGGGCTGCGGCGTTCCGGCGGAGAGCGGCGCCCGATGCGGTGGCGGACGGTCTGGCGGCTCACCCGTCTCGGTCGTCCGCCGGTCATCTGAACCCTGCTCGCCGGTCCCGTACGCCGGTCCTGTGCGGGATTCCTCCACGGGAATCCTGCCGGGGGTGCGGTACGAGGGTTCTTGTGCGGGTTCCGTGCGGGGGTTCGGTACGGGATTCCGTACGGAACCCGCACGGGAATTTCATACGGACGGAGGCCCCGGTCGATCACCTCGACGACCGGGGCCTCTCACGTCCCCGGATCCGGCCGCGGCGGCGACACTCCCCCGAGTTACGCGTAGTACGCGCGCACCGTCGGGCCAGATCCGATGAAATGATCAAATCAGCCTGCGCCAACGGATCGCTAACATGAGGCCAACGGTTCCCTCGGGAACGATCACTTGATCGGCGTGAACTCGTCCTGGGAGGGCGTGAAACCGCCGTGGTGCGCGGCCGGCGCGGCCGGGCGGAGAGGCGATGGGGCGGCGTGATGCGGAACGGGCTGCGGTTCGGGCTGCTGGGGCCGCCGGTCCTGTACGGCGCCGAAGGCGAGATCGGCTCGATCGGCAGCCGGAAGATGCGTGTCCTGCTGGCCGCGCTGCTCCTCGAACCGGGCCGGGTCGTCTCCGTCGACGTGCTCAGGGACGCGCTGTGGGGCGGGGCCCCACCCGTCTCCGCCCAGGCGTCCCTCCAGAACCACGTGACCCGGCTGCGCCGTCTCCTCGATGATCCGGAACGCCTGCGCGCGGTACCGCCGGGATACGTCCTGCGGGTCGGCGAGGGCGAGTTGGACGTCCGCGTCTTCGAGCGGCACGCCACCGTCGCGCGCGACGCGTACGCCGAGCGTGACTGGGAGCGGGCGCTGCGCGAGTCCACCGCCGCACTCGCGCTGTGGCGTGACACCCCGCTCAGCGGCCTGCCGCCCGAGACCGGCGGGCACGCCTTCGTCCAGCGGCTGGAGGAAGCCCGGCTGCTCGTCCTGGAGTGGGGGTACGAGGCGGAGCTGCGCCTCGACCCGGCGGCCTCCCGGCTCGACCGGCTGGCACCGGAACTGGCCGCCCGCACGGCCGAGCATCCGCTCCGCGAGTCGTTCCACCGGCTTCTCATGCTCGTGCTGCACCGCACCGGACGCCAGGCCGAGGCCCTCGCCGTCCACCGCGACCTGCGGGCCCGCCTGCTCGACGAACTCGGCATCGAGCCGGGACCGGCCGTGCGCAGGGCCCACCTGGAGATCCTGCGGGACAACGACCGGGTCCCCGGTGACGTCCACGCCGACGACGCGACCTCGGGCGGGTCTGACGCCGGAGACCGCGCCACGGGCGGGAGCGGACCCCGGGGCGGTGCGGGGCGCGGGGGCGGCGACCGGGGTCGGGACGAGGGCCGGGAGAGGGACGGCGACCAGGGGCGGTACGACGGCCGTGACCAGGGCCGGGACCGGAGCGCGGACGGCAACGGTGACCGGACTCGGAGCAGGGTCGGCGACGGGGGCGGCCATTGGGCCTGGAGCGGCGACGGCGACAGCGACGGGGACAGGGACGGTGATCGGGCTCGGAACAGCGACGGCGACGGTGACGGGACCGTGGCCGCCGACAGGGACAGGGGCAGGGACAGGGGCAGCGACGGGGACACCGGCCGGAGCGTCGGCCGCGAGGACGACGGTGGCCGGGGCGGGAATGTCGGCCGGGTCGGCGGTGATGGTGACCAGGGCGGGAACGGTGGCGGCGACGGCGACGGGGGCCGGTTCGGGAACGGTGGCCAGGTCGGTGGCCGGAACGGAAGTGTCGGCCTGCACGGCGATGGCGTCGGTGGCCGGGACGGGAACGCCGACCGCGACGGTGAAGGTGGCGGGGACCGCGACGGTGACGGTGGCGGGGACGTGGACGCTGGCGCGGCCGAGTCCGCGGCCGAGTCCGCCCGGGTCGAACAGGGCATCACCTCGCCTCCCCGTCCCGCCCAACTCCCGCCGCCCCCGGCACACTTCACCGGACGCGAGGACGTCCGCGACCGGCTGCTCCAGATCCTGGACCCGGAACACTCCGTGCGTCTCACGCACCCGGAGGACCCGGCACACCCGGACTGCGGGCCCACCGCGAGAGCATCCGCAGGTGCGTCCGCCCGTGCATCCGCCCGTGTGTTCATGGCGCCCGGATTCGGTGCCACGCCGATCGCCGGGGCGCCCGGCCCGGCGATCGGCGGGACAGCCGGTGGGGCAGTGGGCCGGGCGCCCGCCGGGGTGAACTCCGGTCGGGCAAACGGCGATACGCGGGGCGCGGCGTACGGCCGCCCCTTCGGCGGTGACCCCGTCACCGGGCTGCCCCGTGTCGTGGTGATCAGCGGAATGGCGGGCGTCGGCAAGAGCGCGCTCGCGCTGCATGTCGCGCACGGACTGCGGGAACGTTTCGCCGACGGCCAGCTGTACGTCAACCTGCACGGCGCCACCCCCGGCATGACCCCGCTCACCGCCGGTCAGGCGCTCGCCGCGCTCCTGCGCGACCTGGGGGCGGAACCCCGGCGCATCCCCGAACACCCCGACGCGGCCGCGGCGTTGCTCCGGTCGATGCTCGCGCCCACCCGCACCCTGATGGTGCTGGACGACGCGGCGCACGCCGCCCAGGTGCGGCCGTTGCTGCCGGCCGGCGCGGGCTGCGCGGTGATCGTGACGAGCCGCTCGCCGCTCACCGCGCTGGACGGCGCCGACCGTTTCCCGCTCGCGCCGCTGACGGACGAGGACAGCGCGGCCCTGCTCCGCGCGGTCTCCGGCCGCCGGGACGGACTCGACGGAGGTCATCCCCTCGTCGAACTCACCGGTCGGCTGCCGCTCGCCCTGCGCGTCGTCGCGGCCCGTCTCGCCGCCCGCCGCGCGCTGACCCCCGACGTTCTCGCCGGTCAACTGGCCGCTACGGAAGGCCGGTTGCATCATCTGGAGTACGACGACCTGAGCGTGCGCCGCTCGCTCGCCGTCGCGCACGACGCGCTGCGCGCCTCCGAACGCGAGGCCGACCGGGACGCGGCGCTCGCCCTGTGCCGTATCGGCGCGCTCGACCTGCCCGCCTACGGAGCCGCCCTCGTCGCCCGCCTCACCGGCACCGACGAACGTCGCGCCGAGGCCGCGCTCGACCGCCTCGTCGATGTCGCCCTCCTGGAGGAGACCGCGTACGGGCGGTACGCGCCGCACGATCTCGTACGGGATTTCGCCCGGGAGATCGCGGGCGCGGCGGAGTGCGTCCTCACGACAGCGACAGCGACAGCAGCGGCAGCGCTTGCGTCGACAGCGGCCGTGGGTGCGGGTGTCGGTGCGAGTGTCGGCGCGGGCCTCGCGGCTACCGGGGCCGCTCCCGGAGGTGCGGCCGTCGCCGTCCGGGGCGGAGAGTTCGCCGCCGGTTCCGGTGGTGACGGTCCGGCCTTCCCGGGCGGTCACGGCGGTGCCGTACCTCCCGGTCATGACGCGGTCGTCGCCGAGCGTGCCCTGCGCTGGTACGCCGGTGTCGCCGCCCGCTCGCTGGAGGCGATCCTCGAACCCGGTCTCGACAGGGAGGACCGCGGCAGGCCGACCCCCTCGCAGCCGTCCGGGCACGCGGCGGACGTGGCGGCCACGCCCCCGTTCCGCTCCGGGCGGGAGGCCTTCGCCTGGGGCGACACGGAGCTGGCGAACGTGGTCGCGCTCGCGGAGCGGCACGCGCACGGCTCGCCGTACTTCCCCCTGCTGGCCCGCTTGCTCAACCCGTACGTCCAACGCAGTGGCCGCGTCGCCGAGCTGGAGGTCCTTCAGCGGGCCGCGCTCGCGGCGGCGCGTCTGCTCGGCGACGAGGCCGCCGAGGCGTACGCGCTCGGCGACCTCGGGGGCCTGCACTTCATGACGGGCCGGGTGGGCGAGGCCCTCACCCTGAACGACGAGGCGCTCGCGATCTGGAGCCGCCTCGGGGTGCGCTCCTGTCAGCGGCGGGCGCTGAACAACCGGGGCATGCTCCTGGAATCCCTCGGCCGTCATGCCGAGTCCGGCGAGGCTCTGCTGCGAAGCCTCGAGTTCTCGCGGGAGTTGGGCGACCCGCACATGGAGGCCATCACCTACAGCCACCTCGGCAACCTGTACGAGCACACCGATCCACGGGCCGCCATCGACCACCACAAGCGCAGCCTGGCCATCGGCGACGCCGTACAGGACGTGATCATCCGGCACTCGGCGCACTGCAACATCGGCTACGCCCACCTCACGCTCGGCGAACCGGCCGCCGCCGTACCGCACTTCGAGGAGAGCCTGCGCATCCTGGGCGGCCACGGCGACTGGCACGGCGAGTCACAGACCAGGCTCGGCCTGGTGCGGGCCCTGCGCGGTGTCGGTCAGTGGGAACGGGCCGCGCGCGAGTGCGATCTGCTGCGCTGCCGCGCCGACCGCCGTGCCGACCGGTACACCGGAGGCCTCGCCCGTCACCAGGCGGGCCTGCTGCTGCGGGAACGCGGCGACGCCGAAGCGGCCTACCGGGAGTGGACGTCGGCCTTGGAGGCCCTGGAGGAGACGGACAGCCCGGTGACCGGCGAACTGCGGGAGCTGCTGGCACGGCAGACCACCCGGTGACGGGCGGACCCGACGGTGAAGCGCGGGCGGACCGACGGTGAAGGCGGCGGGCCGACCGACGGTGAAGGCGGCCTGCGTCTCAGACCGCCCGGTGGCGGGCCGACCGCGTCATTTCGCGTCCGCGTAGCACCGTACGACCGCCGTCGTGAAGGGAAAGCGCACCGGTGTCTGCCCGAACGTGAGGCGTCCCGCGACTTCGGCCGCGTCGCGGATGGCGGCCACCACGGTGTCGGCCTCCTCGGCGGGGCAGTGCACGATCACCTCGTCGTGCTGGAAGAAGACCAGCTCGGCGGCGAGCCCGGAGCAGGTGCGGCGCAGTGCCGCCAGCACCAGCAGGGCCCAGTCGGCGGCACTGCCCTGCACGACGAAGTTGCGCGCGAACCGTCCGCGGGCGCGGGAGTCGGAGGACGCGTAACCCGGTACCCAGCCCTGGTCGACGATGGTGTCGACGGGATCGTCCTGCGGGATGCCCGCCTCCTCCCCGCTGCCGTCGCCCGTCCCGGCCGCCGGAGGACAGGTCCGCCCCAGCCAGGTCCGCACCAGGCGCCCCTCCTCGCCCGCGCGGGCCGCGTCGTCGACGTACGCGACCGCCTTGGGGAAACGGCGGCGGAGGAGGGCGAGGTTCTTCAGGCCGTCGCCGGAGGTCTGGCCGTAGACGGCGCCGAGCACGGCGAGTTTGGCCTGCGCCCGGTCGCCGGAGAACGCGCGGTCCGACACCGCCTGGTAGAGGTCGCTCTCCCGGCCCGCGACCTCCATCAGGCCGGGGTCGCGGGAGATGGCCGCGAGGATGCGTGGCTCCATCTGGTCGGCGTCGGCGACGACCAGCCGCCAGCCGGGGTCGGCGACGACGGCACGCCGGATCACCTTGGGGATCTGGAGCGCGCCCCCGCCGTTGGTCACCCAGCGTCCGGTGACCGTCCCGCCCGGCAGGTACTCGGGCCTGAACCGTCCGTCGCGCACCCAGTCCTGGAGCCAGGACCAGCCGTGGGCGACCCAGATCCGGTACAGCTTCTTGTACTCGATCAGCGGTTTCACGGCCGGATGGTCGATCGACTCGATCTCCCACCGCCGGGTGGACTTGACCTTGATGCCGGCCTGCGCGAACGCCTTGACGACGTCGGCCGGCAGGTCGGGTCTGACCCGCCTTCCGAACGCGGCGGACACTTCGTCGGTGAGCTCGGCGAGGCGCCGGGGCTCACCGCCTCCGGTGTACCGCTCGCCGAGCAGTTCGTGCAGCACGTCCCGGTGGACGTCCGCGCTCCACGGCAGCCCCGACTGGTTCATCTCGGCGGCGACCAGCATTCCCGCGGACTCGGAGGCCGTCAGCAGTCGCATGCGGTCCGGGTGAGCGGTCGCGCCATGGCGACGCTGCTGGTCGGCGTAGACCGTGAGGAGATCCGCCAGCGGCACGTGCACCGGGCGGGGTTCGAAGAGGGAGGACTGCGAACCGGGCTCGGCGGAACGCTGCGGCGGGTCGGGCGGCACGGGGCCGCCGCGCAGTCTCGCCAGCGCGGCGGCCGCCGACCGGGGCTCGCCGAGCCGCCCCTCGTGTCCGAGCAGCAGGGTCTCGGAGGCCTCCATGTCGTAACACCGCTCCACTCGCACCCCCGTGGCGAGCAGTCGCGGATAGACATCGGCCGTCGACCGCCACACCCACCGGCTCACGTCCGGCCGGGCCCGTACGGCCTCCGCGAGGTCCGCCTCCCGGCGGACCTCCCCCGCGGGCAGCCCGTCCGGGCCGAGGGCGGCGATCTCGACGCCACCGTCCTCGGCCGGCGCGAGAGCCCAGCGCTCGGTCATGCCTCCGAGTCTCGCAGGGGGGTCTGACAATGCCGTCCGGCCACGCGGACCTCCCGGTCCTTCGGGCGTCCTTCGGGCGTCCTTCGGGCGCCGCTACGGCCGCTCCTCGGACCGGACCTCCGTCTTCGCCTGCGCTTCCTTCTGTTCCAGGAGCTCCACGAGCTCCGTGAGCATGCGCCCGACGTGCGCTTCGGTCGCCGCCTTGTCGACGCCCGCGCCGCTGAGAACGCCCTCGCCGTTCTCGAACTCCAGCAGGGCGAGCAGGATGTGCTCGGTGCCGACGTAGTTGTGGCCGAGGCGGAGGGCCTCGCGGAACGTGAGTTCCAGGACCTTCTTGGCGGCCGGTCCGTACGGGACCAGTTCGGGGACCTCGTCGGCGGCCGGCGGGAGCGCGGCGACGGCCGCCTCGCGGACGGCGTCCAGGGAGACTCCCTGCGCGGTGATCGCCCGTGCGCCGAGCGCGTCGGGCTCGCTGAGCAGGCCGAGGACGAGGTGCTCGGGCAGTCCCTCGGTGCCGCCGAGGGCCTTGCACTCGTTGTGCGCGACCATGACCACCTTGCGGGCCCGCTCGGTGTAGCGGCCGAACCCCTGGCTGGGGTCGAGGTCCGCCTCCGCCTTCGGCACGAACCGCTTCTGCGCGGCCTGCCGGGTGACGCCCATGCTCCTGCCGATGTCCGTCCAGGACGCCCCCGAACGCCGGGCCTGGTCCACGAAGTGCCCGATCAGATGGTCGGCCACGTCGCCCAGGTGATCCGCCGCGATCACCGCGTCCTGGAGCTGGTCGAGCGCGTCGCTGTGCACCTTCTTGATGGCCTCGATGAGGTCGTCGAGACGCACGGATGCCTTGCCTGGTGAGTTCGTCGTCATGTGTCAACGTTAGGTTGACAGTGCGGGAGTGTCAACCCGGAGTTGACACCTTGCGCGGTGTTGACGCTCCTGCGTGGTGCGGAACGTCCGCGTGGCATCGGCGGGGAGTCCGGGGAGTCCTCGGAGGGGGAGCGTGGACGGGTGTCCGCCGCTCCGATTCCGGCGGGCGGCACGTTGTCCACAGGGTGTGGACGAGTCGGCGGCCACGGTGCCGGGGCGTACGTCGGCCCTCGGTCCGCCCGTGACACGATCGGGGGATGAGTACGTCCAGCACCGTGGAGCGCGCCTTCGCGGCCGCCCTCTACGCCGACACCGACACCTCGCTCGACACCGGAGCCTCCGCGCTCGCCGCCGATCCGGCCTGCGACGCCGAACTAGCCCGCCGCGGTGCCGAGTTCGTCGCGGCGGCCTGGCGGCGCGGCTGGCAGCCCGCCGATGTCGTACGGATCGTGCGGCGCGACCTGGACGACGTGCACGTACGCCTGCTGATCTCCCTGGTGCTCGAGGAGAGGGAGGGCGACCGCGCGCCCCGGGGTGCGCGCTGGGCGGCCCAGCTCGACGAGCTGGAGGCCGAACCCCACGACCTCCGGGCCGACCGTTTCTCGCGCGCCACCGCGACCCTGGAGCTCTACCGTCTGCTCCTGCGCCTGCCCTCCATCGAGCCGCTGGACCCTCCCAGGGCGCCGGTCACGGCCTCCGCCCCGCAGGAGACCCGCATGCTCACCCGCATCCGCGCCCTGCTGGCGAAGGCGGAGGCGACCGGGTTCCCGGAGGAGGCGGAGGCGCTCAGTGCCAAGGCGCAGGAGCTGATGGCACGGCACAGCATCGACGAGGCCCTGCTCGCGGCGCGGACCCACGCGAAGGACACGCCCGGTGCCTGCCGCATCGGTGTCGAGCCGCCGTACGAGACGGCCAAGGCCGTGCTCCTGGACGCGGTCGCGGGGGCGAACCGCTGCCGGGCCGTGTGGAACGACGCCCTCTGCTTCTCGACCGTCGTCGGCTTCGAACCCGATCTGGAAGCGGTCGAGCTCCTCTACACCTCGCTCCTCGTGCAGGCCACGGCGGCGATGGCGAAGGCGGAGGCGGCGCAGCGGGCGGGCGGCCGCAAACGCACGAAGACCTTCCGGCAGTCCTTCCTGGCCGCGTACGCGCACCGGATCGGCGACCGGCTCGCGTCGGTCGCCGAGGAACAGGTGACCGCCACGGAGGGGGAACTGCTGCCGGTCCTGGCGGCCCGTGACGTGGCGGTCACGGACCACCTGGACCAGATGTTCCCGGAAACCGTGACAACCAGGATGCGCGGGGTCACCGACGAGGCCGGATGGCACGAGGGTGCCGCGGCGGCGGACCGGGCCCAGGTCCGGGGCAGGCGCCCGCTGCCGTAGGGCGAGCCACGGCCACTGGAGGGGCGCCGGCTGCCGTAGGACGGGCGCCAGCTGCCGTAGGACGGGCGCCCCGGCCGTCGCCGGGGCGCCCGCTGCCGCGGGGCCCCACGGCCACAGCCCCGGGCAGGGGGCTCGCTCGTCAGTCGCCCGCGTGCTGGAACGGCGTCACGGAGGCGTTCGGCTCGGTCGCCGATCCCTTTCCGGCCACCGGACCGAACGACCACGGGTAGCTCTGCGTGGTGTCGGCGCCGGGCAGGCTGATCTTCAGCGTCTTCGCGGCGAGGGTCTTCGCGTCGCCCTCCGCGCCGCGCACGTAGGTGATGGTGAAGGACGCGGTGTCGTCCTTGGCGAGGGTGAGCTCCTGCGGCGCCGCGGACTCGTCCGCCGCGATCTCCGCGGAGGTGCCGCCCGCCTCCACAGTGAGTCCGGGGAAGCCCTTCAGGGTGCACCGGGCGCCCTTGTTGGTCAGGGTGACCGGGATGTTGCCCGTGTCCCCGGCGGCCGTCGCGGGGTTCGCGGGACCGACCTGGATTCCGGCGTCACCGATCACACAGGCCGCGACGGCGGCCTTCTTCGCCGAGCCGGACGTGTCACCGGACTTCCCGGAACCGCTGGAGCTGCCGGAGCCGCCGCCGTCGCAGGAGGTCAGAGCGAGGGCCGCCGCGAGGACGGTGACGGCGATGGGCAGAGCGCGCATGGGTTCCCCTGGGAGTCGTGACGATGTGCATGGATCATCACGCACGGAGGTCCGCCGAGGTTGCGCACCCCTCCCCGTTCACCCGCACGGGACCGGTATCGCCCGATATTGATCGCGGACTTTCCCGCTGTGCCGGAATGGGTCGGCGCGATCCCGTGGGGTGCGCGGTCGGGCGATCAGGAGCCCAGGCCGGCCGTGGGCAGACCCGTGGGCAGCTTTCCGCCCTCGCTCCTGGTGTACGTCTCCTTGCCGAGGTCGCCCTCCCAGGTGACCGTCAGAGTCGTACCGCTGACGGAGTCGACCATGCCGACGGCGCGCTTCTTGCTGCCGTCCGTGCAGGTCAGGCGGATCATCTGCATGCTCGCCTCGTCGGACGACGTTCCGCTGCACACGGTGCCGCCGGTCGCGAAGAGGCCCGCCTGCTTGCCGTTGACCATGAGCACCACGGCCTTGCCGTCCGCGGTGGTGAGCCAGCTCCCCTGGAGTTTGCCGCCCGCCGCGGACGTGGCACCGGAGCCGCCGCCCGTCCCGGCGCCGTCCGTCGTCGCGGACGTGCTCGGGCTCGCCGACGGCTCCCCGGAGTCGTCGCCCCCGCCGCTGCAACCGGTCAGCACGAGCGCCGCCGCCAGTCCCGCGGTCGCGGCCGCGGTACGCGCGTGGCGGGACGGGAAGGTCGCCGTAGTCACTGAAGCCCCCAAGGGTGGGATGGATGCGGGTCGCCCGAACGGTCGCAGCAAGCTATCAGGAGGACCTGGGGACCCCCTCAGGGAATCCGGCGTGCGGTTGCTCACGGGCGTGTGCCGGGGACGGGGACGAGAGGACGTCAAGAACGCCATAGGTAGGAGATTCCCTACGGTTGACGCGTAGGGAATCTCCTACCTATGCTGCGGACCATGAACATCACTCACGCCTCCTTCGTCACCCTTCCCGTCACCGACCAGGACCGGGCCCTTCGCTTCTATCGGGACGTCCTCGGATTCGAGGTCACCGCCGACCTGGACATGCCGCCCGGCCGGTGGCTCCAGGTGGCGCCGAAGGGGGCGCAGACCGTCTTCACGCTCTCGGGTCCGGGAATGGGGGATTTCACGCCCGGGGAGACCCGGGGGATCATGTTGGTGACGACCGATGTCGACGCCGACTGCGCGCGACTCGCCGCCGCCGGTGTCGCGGTGGAGGGTCCCGACGACCTTCCCTGGGGCCGCATGGCCTCGTTCCGGGACCCTGACGGCAACGGTCTGATGCTGGTCACGGAAAAGGCCCTGGAGTCGGCCTCGGAGTAGGGACGGAAGGTGCTGAGCGCGCCATGACGGGGATCGGGGCCGGACCGGGGGACGCAGTCGGAGTGCGTGCCGGAACGGGAGCCTCCGCCGGAGCCGGAGCTCCCGCCGGAGCCGCTGTTGCCGCCGCGACTCCCGCCGGAGTCGGATCTTCGGCCGAGGCCGGACCTTCAGCCCCGGCGGGATCTTCAGCCGCGGCCGAGGTCAGGGCCGGATCTTCGACCGGCTCCGGAGCCGGCTCCGGCTCCGGCTCCGCCGCCGGTGTCGCCGTCGACGCTCCCGCGGCCCGCGAGGACCAGCTCTTCGCGGCGCTCGCCAACTCCACCCGCCGTGAGGTGCTCCGGCTGCTGCGTGAACAGGGGCCCCAGCCCGTTCAGGCGCTGGCCGACCACTTCGCCATGCGGCGCCCCAGCCTCTCGGAACACCTCAAGGTGCTCCGGGAGGCCGGGCTCGTGTCCGAGGAGCGCGCGGGCCGGCAGCGCATCTACCGCCTGGAGGCCGCCCCGCTCGCCGACGTCCAGGACTGGCTCCATCCGTACGAGCGGTTCTGGCGCGACAGGCTGAAGGGCCTCGGCGACCTCCTGGACCGCATGCCCGACGATGCCGAGACATGATGAACCCCGATCCGCAGGACGCGAACCCTGACCCGCAGGACGTGAACCCCGACGTGGAGGGCGTGAACCCCGACCCGGAGAGCGCGAACCCCGACGTGGAGGGCGTGAACCCCGGTGCGCGGGGTCCGGTCCCCGCCGACGACGACCTGACGACCATCCGCGTCGCCCAGTTCCTGCCGCATCCGCCCGCCAAGGTCTGGCGGGCGCTCACCGAGCCCGAACTGCTCGCGCAGTGGCAGATGCCGGGGTCCGAGAACTTCCGCCTCGAAGTCGGTCACCGGTACACGCTGACCGCCGTCCCGCGCCCCAACACGAACTTCTCCGGCACCGTTGACGTGCGCGTCCTCGCCTACGAGCCGCAGCGGATGCTGAGCGTCCGCTGGGCCGACGCGGACGCGCGGCGACCGGCGGACTGGACCATTACCTGGACGTTGGAACAGGAAGGGCGCGGTACGCGTCTCTTCCTAGTACACGAGGGATTCGATCCGGACGATCCCGCACAGATGATGGCGCGGAAGATCATGGACGGGGGCTGGAGATCGCATGTGATGCGATCTCTGGGGAATGCGCTGGACAGGATGTAGGCCCGTACCGCACTCCGGTGAGGTGCAGGCCGTAGTCGGTCGAACGACAGCCGGTAGTCAAGGGCCGGTAAAAGCTGTAACCGCAGGACCACCCCGCGTGCACGTGCATCTGCCCATGCATCTGCACATGAACAGAGCTATGATCCGAGTCAGTTGACTACTGCATCTATGGCCACCTCAGCCACTGCACGACCGGGGAGCGACCTGTGGACCACGACGTGTTCGACGTGGATGACGTGTACGACGGTATGGCTGAATTCGTGTACAACGGCATGGCTGCGACCGAGCTTGACGGCGTCGCCTGGCAGAAGAGCAGGCACAGCAACTCACAGGGTTCCTGCGTGGAGTTCGCGCGGCTGCCCGGCGGTGACGTGGCCGTGCGGAACTCGCGGTTCCCCGAGGGGCCCGCGCTCGTCTACACACGCGCCGAGATCGAAGCCATGCTCCTGGGCATCAAGGACGGCGAGTTCGACCACCTGATCGCGGGCTGACCGCAGTGATCGCGAGCTGTCCCGAACCGGCCGGTCACGGGAGGGTGGCCACGGTACGGATGACGTAAACCGAGGGTGAAGTTCACTCAGCGTTCCGTAACGCGCGTAGAACCGCGGCGCCAAAAGGCGCCGCGGTCGTTATTCGGAGTTGAGCGCGGCCGTCCCCGGCTGTGCTCCCAGCCGGAACAGCGCCCAGACGACCTTGCCGCTGAGCGTTCCGGCGAGCGGGTGCCAGCCCCAGCTGTCCGAGAACGAGTCGACCAGGAAGAGGCCGCGCCCCGACTCCGCCGCGAAGTCGTCCGAGTCGCCGGCGACCGGACTCTCGTGGCTGGGATCGCGCACCGCGCACACCAGTCGCGAGGTCCACCTCATCAAGTGCAGCCGTACGGGCGGCCCTTGGTCGTCCGTACGAGGGGTGTCCGCGGGCAGCGCGTGCCGCAGGGCGTTGGTGACGAGTTCGGAGACCACCAGGCAGACGTCGTCGAAACGGTCGCCGATCTCCCACTGTTCCAGCGTTCCGCGGGTGAACTGCCGGGCCTCGCGCACCGCTTCGTAGCGGGCGGGCAAGGCGCACGAAGCGGCGCCGGACACGGCCGCGGGATCGAGAGGCGGAAGTCCCTGCCGTAAGGGTTCGAGCATGGTCGATCCATTCGTCCCCATGCGAGGCACTCCCGGGTGTTCGCGGTCGATGCGATGCAGCGGTGGCGCGGGGACCATGGTTCCGAATGCGTACAGCAGATGCAAGGGCAGATGCACGTGCACGCGCCCGAATTGGACCTTCCTCTGCTACTTCTTGCTCATTTCTTCCTTCACCTTATTCTCAGTTGTCGACGCTTCACTGATCCTTTCCTGTGCGTCAGCTTTGGCTGCTTTCCGTTTCCGTAACTGAACGAGTACTGCTTGAAGTGTTTTAGTGGCAGACTTCGGCGTCTGGAAGACGGTTGGGGAGGCTGACGAACGTGAGCGCTGGTGAGTCGAGCGGCTCGGTGGTGCGGCGCATGCTGCTGGGGTCACATCTGCGGCGCCTGCGTGAGGCGCGTGGCATCACCCGTGAAGCGGCCGGCTACTCGATCCGTGCCTCCGAATCGAAGATCAGCCGTATGGAGTTGGGAAGGGTGAGCTTCAAGACCCGCGATGTCGAGGATCTGCTGACGCTCTACGGCATCACCGACGAGGCCGAGCGCAAGTCCCTGGTCTCGCTCGCCAAGGAGGCCAACGTCGCGGGCTGGTGGCACAGTTACTCCGACGTCCTGCCCAGCTGGTTCCCCACCTACGTCGGCCTGGAGGGCGCGGCCCACCTGATCCGGGTGTACGAGGTGCAGTTCGTGCACGGACTGCTCCAGACCGAGGCGTACGCCCATGCCGTCGTCCGGCGCGGGATGAAGGGCGCCTCCGCCGCCGACGTCGACCGGCGGGTGGCCCTGCGCCTGGAGCGGCAGAAGTACCTCGTCTCCGAGAACGCCCCCGAGTTCCACATCGTCCTCGACGAGGCCGCGCTGCGCCGCCCGTACGGCGACCGCGAGGTGATGCGCGGACAGCTCCAGCACCTGATCGAGGTATCCGAGCGGCCCAACGTGCGGCTTCAGGTCATGCCGTTCAGCTTCGGCGGGCACTCCGGCGAGAGCGGCGCCTTCACCATCCTGAGCTTCCCCGAGTCCGATCTGTCGGACGTCGTCTATCTGGAGCAGCTCACCAGCGCGCTCTATCTGGACAAGCGCGAGGACGTCAACCAGTACGAGGGCGCGCTCAAGCAGCTCCAGCAGGACAGCCCCGGGCCGGACGAGAGCCGCGATCTGCTGCGAGGACTGCTCCAGCTCTCCTGAGAGCGGCCCCGGACTTCCCTGGTATCCCTCAACTCCCTTGAAACACAAGTACGATGACATGTGATCAGACCGTGATCGGATGTCTGCTGACCCGGGCCAAGGACTGCCTCGGCAGCACAGGGATTGAGGGAGCACATGTCGTCCTACTTCACCGACCTGGCCCAGCAGTACATCGACGGCGAGTGGCGCCCGGGAACGGGCTCCTGGGACATCATCGATTTCAACCCGTACGACGGCGAGAAGCTGGCATCGATCACGATAGCCACGGTCGACGAGGTCGATGACGCCTACCGCGCCGCCGAGCGCGCCCAGAAGAAGTGGGGCGCGACGAACGCGTACGCGCGCCGCGCGGTCTTCGAGAAGGCGCTCGCCGTCATCGACGAGCGCGAGGAAGAGATCACCGAGGTGATCATCGCCGAGCTCGGCGGCACCCGCCTCAAGGCGGCCTTCGAGCTGCACCTCGTCCGGGAGTTCCTGCGCGAGTCGGTCCAGCTCGCGCTGCGTCCCGAGGGGAAGATCATCCCCTCGCCGGTCGACGGCAAGGAGAACCGCCTCTACCGCGTCCCGGTCGGTGTCGTCGGCGTCATCAGCCCTTTCAACTTCCCCTTCCTGCTGTCGGTCAAGTCCGTCGCCCCCGCCCTCGCGCTCGGCAACGGCGTGGTCCTGAAGCCGCACCAGAACACCCCGATCGCCGGCGGTTCCCTGGTCGCGAAGATCTTCGAGGAGGCGGGCCTGCCCGGCGGTCTCCTCAACGTCGTCATCACCGACATCGCCGAGATCGGCGACGCCTTCATCGAGCACCCGGTGCCGAAGGTCATCTCCTTCACCGGCTCCGACAAGGTCGGCCGGCACGTCGCCACGGTCTGCGCCGCGAACTTCAAGCGCTCGGTGCTCGAACTGGGCGGCAACAGCGCCCTGGTGGTCCTGGAGGACGCGGACATCGACTACGCGGTCGACGCGGCGGTCTTCAGCCGTTTCGTCCACCAGGGGCAGGTCTGCATGGCCGCCAACCGCGTCCTGGTGGACCGGTCGATCGAGGCCGAGTTCACCGAGAAGTTCGTCGCCAAGGTCAAGAAGCTGAAGACCGGCGACCCCAGGGACCCGCAGACGGTCATCGGCCCGGTCATCAACTCCTCCCAGGCGGACGCGCTGTCGGGCGTCGTCGAGCAGGCGATCACCGAGGGCGCCACCGCCCTGCTGCACGGCACCACCACGGACAACCTGGTCGAACCCTCCGTCCTGACCGGCGTCCCCGCCTACTCGGACCTGCTCCGCCAGGAGGTCTTCGGCCCGGTCGTCTTCCTGGTCCCGTTCGACGGGGAGGAGGAGGCGGTCCGGATCGTCAACGACACCCCGTACGGCCTCTCGGGCGCCGTCCACACGGCCGACATCGAGCGCGGCGTGAACTTCGCCAAGCAGATCGACACCGGCATGTTCCACGTCAACGACGGCACCGTCCACGACGAGCCCCTCGTCCCCTTCGGTGGTGAGAAGCACTCCGGCATCGGCCGCCTGAACGGCGAGACGACGGTCGACTCCTTCACCACGACGAAGTGGATCTCGGTGCAGCACGGGCGGAGCCGCTTCCCCTTCTGAGCCGCCTTCGCGTGATCGTCCAGCGCGCCCGGACCCTTGCGGACAGAAACTGACCGCAAGGGTCCGTAGCGTCATCGGTGTCATCCGGAAGGACCCGATGAAAGGCGGCCGGTCATGGTCACGCATGTGCGAGCGGAAGAACGGGGCGACGAGTGCGGGGCACTGCTCGCCTTCATCGAGGAACAGCGCGGCGGTATCCGCCGGTCGTTGCTCGGGCTGACCGAGGAACAGGCGGCGAGCAGGCCGAGCGCGAGTGAACTCTCCCTCTCCGGGCTGCTCAAGCATGTCGCCGAGGTCGAGCAGGGCTGGATCGCGCGGGCCAAGGGCGAGCCGCCCGCCGTGCGGCGGGACGAGTCGAACTGGCACGAGTGCTTCGTCCTCACCGACGGCGAGACGGTCGCCTCGCAGCTCGCCCACTGGGAGAAGGTCGCCGCCGAGACGGAGGCCTTCCTGCTCTCGGTGCCGAGCCTCGACGACACCTTCGCGCTTCCGCCCGACCCCTGGTTCCCGCCCGAGGGCCGTGTCTCGATGCGCTGGGTGGCCCTCCATCTGATCCGCGAGACGGCCCGGCACGCCGGGCACGCCGACATCATCCGCGAATCCCTGGACGGCAAGACGGCCTTCGAACTGGTGGCGATGGAACAGGGCTCCTCCGGGGGCTGACCGGGGCACCCCTAGGCTGGCCGGTATGTCAGCGATCCGTCTCCTCGTGCTCGGCGCGGTCCGCCAGCACGGGCGGGCCCACGGCTATCAGGTGCGCAACGACCTGGAGTGCTGGGCGCGCACGAGTGGTCCAACGCCAAGCCCGGCTCGATCTACCACGCCCTCAAGGCCCTGCTCGTGGTCTTCTTCCCGCTGGCGGTACGGCGGTTCGCCCGCCTGAGCCGCTGACGAAGCACCACAGGGGCGTGGTCGCCCAGGATTCCGGTGGGTGTGCTCCGGGTGTCCGGGGCTGGGTGCTCCGGCCCCGGGGAAGGCCCGGCCCGAGGCTCCTGCCCCCGGGGCGACCCGGTGCCTCGTCGGGGCCGGCTGCCTGGAGGGGGAGCCGGGCGGGCCCTCAGTGGTGGAAACTCGTCTCCGCCCCCTTGTCCCGGGTCAGCGGATGGGGCTGCCGGCGCAGTTCGGGCAGCAGTCGCGTCAGGTCCTCGATGAAGAGTTCGGCGAGGTCGGAGGTGAAGCCGTTGCGGCACACCACGCGCAGCACGGACAGGTCCTCGCGGTTCTCGGGGAAGGTGTACGCGGGCACCAGCCAGCCGCTCTCGCGCATTCTCCGGGACACGTCGAAGACGTCGTACGCCGTCACCTCGGGCGCCGTCGTGAAGGCGAACACCGGCAGTTCGTCCCCGCGGGTGATGAGCCGGAAGTCGCCCAGGCAGTCCACGCGTTCGGCGAGGGCGCGGGCCACGTCCCTGGTCGTCTGCTGCACGGCCCGGTAGCCGGCCCGGCCCAGCCGCAGGAACGTGTAGTACTGCGCGACGACCTGCGCTCCGGGGCGGGAGAAGTTGAGCGCGAAGGTCGGCATGTCGCCGCCCAGGTAGTTCACCCGGAAGACCAGTTCCTCCGGCAGCTCGGCAGCCGTCCGCCACAGCGCCCAACCGACACCCGGGTAGACCAGGCCGTACTTGTGCCCCGAGGTGTTGATCGACGACACCCTGGGCAGCCGGAAGTCCCAGATCAGGTCCTCGTCGATGAACGGCGCGACCATCGCCCCGGACGCGCCGTCGACGTGGACCGGGATGTCGAGGCCCGTGCGCTCCTGGAGCCGGTCCAGCGCCGCGCACAGTTCCTCGATCGGTTCGTACGACCCGTCGAAGGTGGAGCCCAGGATGCCGACCACCCCGATCGTGTTCTCGTCGCACAGCTCCGCCGCCGCCTCGGGGTCGAGATGGAACCGATCGCCCTCCATGGGGATCTGACGGGCCTCGACCTCCCAGAAGTTGCAGAACTTCTCCCAGCACACCTGGACGTTCACGCCCATGATCAGGTTGGGCCGCGCGCCCGGGTAGCGGTCCGCGTTGCGCTGCGCCCAGCGCCGCTTCAGCGCCATGCCGGCGAGCATGCACGCCTCGCTCGACCCGGTCGTGGAACAGCCCACCGCGGCCGCGGGATCCGGCGCGTTCCACAGGTCGGCGAGCATCGCCACGCACCGCCGTTCCAGTTCGGCCGTACGGGGGTACTCGTCCTTGTCGATCATGTTCTTGTCCCGGCACTCCGCCATCAGGACCCCGGCCTGCGGTTCCATCCAGGTGGTGACGAAGGTGGCCAGGTTCAGCCGGGAGTTCCCGTCCAGCATGAGCTCGTCGTGGACGAGCTGGAGCGCGGTCGTGGGTGGCAGGGGGCCGTCCGGGAGGCGGTGCTTCGGCGGTGCCTCGATCATGCCGCTGACCGGATTGGCCTGTCCGTAGAAGGGGTTGACGGAGGCGGGGCGTTCATCGGGCTTCTGGCGGCCCTGGTGGAGCGGCATGGGCTTCTCCCAACGGTCGGCGGGACGGGGGTCCCATTCTGCTCATCGGCTGAGGGCGCCCCGTCGGTTCACCGGACCGAACTTCCGTCGTCGCGCAGTTGCAGCTGCGGCCGTCCGGTCACCAGCAGCCAGGCCGGCAGCGAGGCGATGCAGAGCAGGGCGATGATCGTGGGCGAGGACACCAGGACGGCGGCCGTGAACAGGCTCACCCAGCCCTGCCGGGTGGTCGCTAGGAGCACGCCCAGCACTCCGGCGGCCAGGCCCAGCGAGGCCGGGACCGAGGACACGAGCGCGTGGGCGCACAGACCGAACGAGGCACCGGCGAAGACGGCCGGGAAGATCCGGCCGCCCCGGAACCCGCAGGACGTCGCGACGACCAGCGCGGCCAGCTTCACCACGGCCATCAGCGCGTACCGGCCCGCCGAGTAGTCGTCCGGGTGCCGGGCGATCTCGGCGACCTCGTCCAGGCCCTTGAACAGCGTGAGCGGCCCGCCCAGACAGCCCAGCAGGCCGAGGACGAGCCCGCCGACGGGCAGGGCGATCATGGGGTGGCGCAGGAGCGAGAACACCTTGTGGACGTAGGGGAACACGTAGACGGCGGCCATGCCGAGCACCGCCGCCGCGGAGGCGATCACGAGGGCGGACAGCACGTCGGCCCAGCCGGGATCACCGAGCGGGGGCAGATCCAGGTCGAAGCTCGGATGGCCGATCAGCGACGTGGTGATCGAGCCCACCGCGGCCGCCGTCAGCGGCGCGAAGAGGTTGTCCCACAGCAGGCCCTTGATCTGCCGTCCGGCGAGCGCCTCGGAGATGACCAGCGCCGCCGCGACCGGTGTACCGAACAGGGCGCCGATCGTTCCCGCCTCGGCCAGCATCACCCACAGCGCGCCGGGCGCCGCGGGCGCGAACCTGCGGCCCGCCCAGAACGCCAGCGCGACGTTGGTGGCGATGATCGGGTTCTCGGGACCGAGGCTCGGGCCGCCCGCCAGCATCAGCGCGGTCGCCACCAGCAGTCCGGGCAGGATGAAGGGGGCCATCGGCTCCCCCTGGATCCCCACGGTGGCCGGGTCGGGCCCCGCGTGCCCCGGCGCCTTCCACACCACCAGACCGACCAGGATGCCGGTCGTGGTGAGCATGACGATCATCCAGAGCGAGGAGTACCCGCCGATGCCGAGCGCGTCCGGCAGGTTCGTCCAGAGCACGTCCTTGAGCTGGTCGGCGAGCTTGCTCACCCCCACGTAGAGAAGGCTCGAGACGGCGCCGACGGCCGCGGCGGGGAGGAAAAGCGGCAGCAGAGTCCGTGCGGGCGTCGCCCGGGTCGGGGCCGGTCCCGGGGGAGCCGCTTCGTGGGTCACGGGCTCACCCTAAGCGCGCGAATCGGACATAACATCCCGAGCGTCGCCGCCGGACGCCGCCCGAACCGCATCGCCGGGCCCCTGGACTCCGGGCTTGCACCTCACGTCGCGTCAGGCCCCATCGTGAAGGGCGTACCGAGGAAGGAGCGGAAGTGGGCTATTCAGTGGGACAGGTCGCCGGGTTCGCCGGAGTCACGGTGCGCACGCTGCACCACTACGACGAGATCGGTCTGCTCGCGCCCGGCGGACGCAGCCACGCGGGTCACCGGCGCTACGACGACGCCGACCTCGACCGGCTGCAGCAGATCCTGTTCTACCGGGAGCTCGGCTTCCCGCTCGACGAGGTCGCCGCCCTGCTCGACGACCCGGAAGCGGACCCGCGCGCGCATCTGCGCCGCCAGCACGACCTGCTGACCGCCCGGATCGAGAAGCTGCAGAAGATGGCCGCGGCCGTGGAGCACGCCATGGAGGCACGCACGATGGGCATCAACCTCACGCCCGAGGAGAAGTTCGAGGTCTTCGGGGACAAGGACCCCGAGGAACACGCGGAGGAGGCCGAACGTCGCTGGGGCGGCACGGAGACGTACGCCGAGTCGCAGCGCCGCACCGCCCGCTACACCAAGGACGACTGGAAGCGCATGCAGGCCGAGGTGGCCTCCTGGGGTGAGCGGTACGACGCCCTGATGGCGGCCGGGGAGCGGCCGGACGGCGCGCGGGCCATGGACATGGCCGAGGAACACCGGCAGCACATCACCAAGTGGTTCTACACCTGTACGTACGAGATCCACCGGGGCCTCGGTGACATGTACGTCGCGGACGAACGGTTCAAGGCGTTCTACGACTCCATGCGGCCGGGGCTGGCCGAACACCTCAGGGACGCGATCACGGCGAACGCCGCCCGGCAGACCGGGGAAGCCTGACAGGTAAACCGGGGAAGCCCGACAGGTAAGGGGCGCCGACAGGGGCGGGCGCCCCTTACCTGTACGAAGCGGCCGCCGGGGGGACCTGTACGGAGCGGTCGTCCCTTAACCCGTACGGAGCGGTCGCCGACGGAGTCCGGGGCCCGCCGCCTCCACCGGTACGGGCCACTGTCCTGCGGCGTGGGCTATTCCTTCACCAGGACCACGGCCGTGCCGTAGGCGCAGACCTCCGTGCCCACGTCCGCCGCCTCCGAGACGTCGAAGCGGAACATGAGCACGCCGTTGGCGCCACGCGCGCGTGCCTGCTCCACAAGCCGCTCCATGGCCTGGTTCCGGGTCTCCACCAGCGTTTTGGTGAGCCCCTTGAGCTCTCCGCCGATCATCGACTTCAGGCCCGCGCCGATCTGGCTGCCCAGATGGCGTGAGCGGACCGTGAGACCGAAGACCTCGCCGACGACCTGCTCGACGCGATGACCGGGAACGTCGTTCGTCGTGACGACCAGGACGTCCGCGTGGGGACTCTGGCCGCCGCCGTATTCATCGATGCCCATGGTCCACAGCTTTGTCCCAGTCGTCGCACAGTGCATCCTGGAGTCACGGGTGGAACCTGGCGTCGGCACATCGCGTTGATAGCTTTGGCCGGCCGTACAGGACTGCCGCACCTCCCTTCACCCCTCAGGAGTCCGGACCCGTGATGACGCTTGCCCTCGGTCCCAGCTGGCTGGATCCGAACACGCTCCTGGACAATTTCGGCATATGGGGCCTGCTGCTGGTGGTGTTCGCCGAGTCCGGCCTGCTCATCGGCTTCTTCCTGCCGGGTGACTCGCTGCTGTTCACCTGCGGTCTGCTGATCGCCACGGACGCCATGGACTTCCCGCTGTGGGCGGCGATCCCGCTGATCTGTCTCGCCGCGGTCCTCGGCGACCAGGCGGGTTACCTCTTCGGCAAGAAGGTCGGACCCTCGCTCTTCACGCGCCCGGACTCCCGCCTGTTCAAGCAGGAGAACGTGGTCAAGGCCAACGAGTTCTTCGAGAAGCACGGCCCCAAGTCCCTGGTGCTGGCCCGCTTCGTGCCCATCGTCCGCACGTTCACGCCGATCATCGCGGGCGTCAGCGGCATGAAGTACCGCCCCTTCCTCACCTTCAACGTCATCGGCGGCGTCCTGTGGGGCGCTGGTGTCACGCTGCTCGGTGCCTGGCTCGGCAAGATCGAGTTCGTCAACAAGCACATCGAGCTGATCCTGATCCTGATCGTGCTCGTCTCGGTCGTCCCGATCATCATCGAGTTCCTGCGCGCCCGCTCCCAGGCCAAGAAGAACCCGCCCCAGCAGGCGGAGGACCCCCAGGACTTCCAGGAGCCCTTCCCGGCCCGGCCCGGGGCCGCCCGCACCCGTCCCGCCGCGCCCGTCATGGACGACGCGACCAGGCCGCTGCGCGTGCCGCCGGTCCACGGGGGCCAGGACTCGTCGTACGGCAGCCAGAACCACGGCGGTCCGTACGGCAACCAGGGCCACGGGCAGGGCTACGGGAATCAGGGCCAGGATCAGTCGTACGGGGACCAGGGCCAGGGGCAGTCGCAGTCGTACGGGAACCAGGGGCAGGGGCAGCCGTACGGCAACCAGGGACACGGCCAGGCTTACGGGAACCAGGGCCAGGCCTACGGGAACCAGGGCCAGGGCTACGGGAACCAGGGTGACCCGTACCCGGCCCAGCGGCAGCCCCAGCCCCAGCAGCAGTACCAGCAGCCGTACGGCCAGGACCAGGGCTACGGCTACGACCAGCAGCAGTACGACCAGGGTTACCAGCAGGGCTACGACCAGGGCGAGGCCCACCCGCAGCAGCACCCCCAGGGCCACCCCGGGCGTCAGTACGGTGCCGAACAGCACCCCTACGGCCAGGGTCCCGCGCAGAACTGACGCACCCGCCCGGTTTTCCTGAGCCCGGTCCTCCCGAGCCCGGTCCTCCTCGGACCGGGTTTTCCGGGCCCGGGCCTCAGAAGCCGCGTGTCCGCTTGGCGGCCCGCCGCCCGCCGGCGGAGCCGCCCGGCAGACGCAGGAACAGCCTCGAGATCTCCGAACCCAGGTTCACGCCGATCGCGATGGCCATGGCGAGGGCCGCGGCCTTGGTGAGCGACACCAGTCCCTTGTCGACGTTGTTCTGGGCGATCGACAGCAGCCCGAAGTACGTCGCCGAACCGGGCAGCAGCGGGCCGATCGCGGCCGTCGTGTAGGGCAGCGCGGAAGCGAACCGGTAGCGCGAGAGCAGCTGCCCGAAGAGGCCCACCAGGCCCGCGGCGACGGCCGTGGAGGCCACCGGCGAGAGGCCGCCCGCGTAGTGCATCGCCCCGTACACCGACCAGGCCACGCCTCCGTTGAGGGTCACCGCGAGGACGGTGGATCGTTCCTGCTGGAGCAGGACCGCGAAGGTGAGCGACAGCAGCATGGACGCGGCGATCTGGATCAGGGGCCGCTCGGAGAGGCTCAGCGCCGCGTCCGGGTTGAGCTGCGTGCCCAGCTTCACGCCGAAATAGAGCACCAGCAGGACGCCGGAGACGATCCCCACGAAGAAGTACATGACTTCGAGCAGCCGCGCGGACGCGGTGATGTAGAAGCCGGTCAGCCCGTCCTGCACCCCCGCGACGAGCGCCCGCCCCGGCAGCAGCGCGAAGAGCCCACCGGTGATCACCGCGGAGGCGTTCACGTCGACGTGCGCCAGCGTGAGCGCGACCCCTATCGCAGCCGGCGGCATCGCGGCCACCGTGAACTGGTAGAACTCCGGCAGCCCGCGTCCGGCGCACAGCCAGGCGAGCCGGTCGCCGAGCATCGCGCCGAGCGCGGCGGCGACGAACACGATCGCGTCACCGCCGACGAGCACGGAGGCCGCGCCGGCCAGCAGCCCTCCGGAGGCCGTCAGCACCCAGCCGGGGTACGGGTGCCGGTTGCGCCGCATCTCCGCGAGCCGCCTGTAGGCCTCTTCCAGGGGGATCGTCGTCTCGGGGTCGCTCAGGTCGTCGACGAGCCGGTAGACGGCCGCCAGGCGCGTGTAGTCGGTGCCCCGGCGGCGCACCGTCCGTGACGCCGTCACCGGGTCGTCCACCAGGGACGGCTGGTGCGAGATCGACAGCAGGGTGAAGGTGACGTTCGGCTCGCAGCGGTCGAGCCCGTAGGAGCGGCAGACGGCGAACATCGCCGTCTCCACGTCCTCGGCACCCTCGCCGCCTGCGAGGAGCAGCTCGCCGATGCGCAGGGTCAGGTCCAGGACGCGCGGGACGGCGGGCGCCGACTCGTCCTCCTTGTGCACGGGCTCGGGCGCGGGCCGCTCGGTCACCGGCATGCGCAGCATCGTGCGCATGCGGTCCTGCCACGGCGCGTCCTTGGTCAGGCTGACCAGGGGGATGCCGGTCGCCGGTGTGAAGGCGGGAGGCGCGTCCCGGGCACTGTAGGTGCGCGGTGTGCTGAACGCCGAGCCCCCGCGCTCCGGCCCGGCGGGATGCGGTGCGTCGAGGCCCTGGGGGAGCGCGAACTCCGAGGTCGTCGACGATTCCTCGTCGGCCGCCGCCGGGCCCGGCGGTGCCACACCCGTGGGCGGGCTGAAAGCACTCCTCGCCTCGTCCGAGTGCGGCTTGCGGTCTTCCGCTTCCGGGTCCGCCACCAACTCCAGCCTCGCCTTTCCCGTCTGTGTCGTTCTCCTTCTTGCCTTCCGTATGCCTCAGTATGCGTACGGACACACGGACGGGCCGCGTGGCCCCAGGGGGATCACGCGGCCCGTTCGGAAGAGGGGGAGGTCAGCGACCGCCCGCAAGGAGGTCAGTGACCGCCCTGGTCCTTGAGGCGCTTGTAGGAACGCTCGATCTCGGCCTCGGCGTCCGCGCGGCCGACCCAGTCGGCGCCCTCGACGGACTTGCCCGGCTCCAGGTCCTTGTAGACCTCGAAGAAGTGCTGGATCTCCAGGCGGTCGAACTCCGACACGTGGTGGATGTCGCGCAGGTGCTCCACACGCGGGTCGTGCGCCGGGACGCACAGCAGCTTGTCGTCGCCGCCGGCCTCGTCCGTCATACGGAACATGCCGATCGCGCGGCACTGGATGAGGCAGCCCGGGAAGGTCGGCTCGTCCAGGATGACGAGGGCGTCCAGCGGGTCGCCGTCCTCGCCGAGGGTGTTCTCGACGAAGCCGTAGTCGGCCGGGTAGCTGGTCGAGGTGAAGAGTCGACGGTCCAGACGGATCCGACCGGTCTCGTGGTCCACCTCGTACTTGTTCCGTGAACCCTTCGGAATCTCGATCGTGACGTCGAACTCCACCGGTGGCTCCTCCATGATCAGCACATAGTTCTGGTGATTAAGTGTCCCTCACGCAGGTGGGTGATCGCGAAAGGGGCTGGTGGTCGTGCCAGAGCTGAGAGCTTGGCGGGCCGCGAGACCGCATGTGATGCGGGTCGCGCGAATGGTGAAACCGCATGTGGCGCGGGTCACACGAGCCGTGCGGCCGCGTGCCGTGCGGATGACGACGCCGCAGCTCACAGCGGTCGCGACCACCGTCGGCCTGGCACTCGCGGCCGGGGTGGTGACCTCGGCCGGTCCCTGGGACTCCACCGGTCAGCGTACGGCCGAGCGGGACTGGGCCGCATCGCGGACGCCCGAGGGTGGCACAGATCACGCACGTACGTCCGGTACGCACCGAACGTCACCCCGGCCCGCGCCCAGCGCCGCCTCCGTGCTCGCCGGGCTCGGGGGCGAGGCGGGCACCACGCCCGCGCCCGCCGGGAAGGCCCTCGCGGAGGTCCTCGACCCGCTGCTGGCCGATCCCGTCCTCGGCTCGGTGCGCACCGCCGTCGTGGTCGACGTGGCGACCGGCAAGCGGCTCTACGGCAAGGGCGCCGACCAGGTCCAGACGCCGGCCTCCACCACGAAGATCGCGACCGCGGTCGCCGCCCTCACCGCGCTGGGCCCCGACCACCGCGTCCAGACGCGCTCGGTTCTGGAGCCCGACACCAAGGAGGTCGTGCTCGTCGGCGGCGGCGACCCCACGCTGACCGCCCGCAAGCCCGCGGACGGCTGGGCGGACCTGAGCACCCTCGCCGAACGGACGGCCACCGCCCTGAAGGCCCGTCACATGGACCATGTGACGCTCTCCTACGACACCTCGCTGTACTCCGGCCCCGGCCTTCACCCCATCGGCGTGAACGACAACATCGCGAAGGTCACCCCTCTGATGGCCGACGAGGGCCGCCTGGACCACTCGACCAGCGGGCCTGCCGGGCGCGCCATGGACCCGGCGGCGGACGCCGCGCGGGCGTTCGCGGACCTGCTGCACGACCACGGTGTCACCGCCACGGCGCCCGGCCCCTCGAAGGCGACGAGCCGCTCCCAGGCCCTCGCCTCCGTCTCCTCGCCGCCGCTGTCCGCCCTGGTCGAGCGGATGCTGACCAACAGTGACAACGACATCGCCGAGGCGCTGGCCCGTCAGGTCGCCCTCGCGGCCGGCGAGGAACCCAGCTTCGACGGCGACGCGAAGGCGATCCGCGCCCAGCTGAAGAAACTCGGACTCCCGCTGACCGGGGCGCAGTTCGCCGACGGCAGCGGCCTGAACCGCGCCGACAGGCTTTCCGCGGACCTGCTCACCGCCCTGCTGGCCAAGGCCGGCGACCCGGCCCACCCCGAGCTCCGGCCGGTCCTCACCGGCCTGCCCGTCGCCGGCTTCACCGGCACCCTCAGCGCCCGGTACACCGACGCTCCCACCGCCACCGGGGTCGTCCGCGCCAAGACGGGCACCCTGACCGGGGTCAACACCCTCGCCGGCACCGTCGTCGACAAGGACGGCCGCCTGCTGGCGTTCGCCTTCCTGACCTCCGACGCCGCCAACCCCCCGAACCCCCTGGAGGCCCGGGCGGCCTTGGACCACGCGGCGACGGCACTCGTGGCGTGCGGCTGCCGGTAGCGCGCGCCGGACCGGGAACCGAACCCCCTCCGGCCCGTGGGAACCAGGAGCACCACCAGCCCCTCGGCCGGGACGCATACGGTGTCGGACCCTCACCGCAGCCGGACCCGCTCACGTACGGTTGACGCATGACGAGCATCGGTGGTGCTGCATCTACTGGGATGGTCGACTGGAATCTCGCGGTGGCGACCGCGACCCGGCTCGTACGGCCGGGCCCGGAGGTGAGCCGCGACGAGGCCCGGGCGATCGTCGCCGAGCTGCGCCGGCACGCGAAGGCCTCGGAGGAACACGTCCGGGGCTTCACCCGTTTGGGTGCGGATGTCGTCCACGACACCCCCGTACTCGTCGTCGACCGCCCCGGTTGGGTCCGGGCGAACGTCGCCGGGTTCCGGGAGATCCTCAAGCCCCTTCTGGACAAGATGCAGGAACGACGCGGGAGCGGCACCGGCGGAGCCGTCCTCGGAGCCGTCGGAGGCAAGGTCACCGGCGTCGAACTGGGCATGCTGCTGTCGTTCCTGTCCTCACGGGTCCTCGGGCAGTACGAGACGTTCGCGCCCGCGACCCGGGACCTGCCCGCGGGGGCGCCCACCGCCTCCGGCAGTGGTGGCGGCAGGCTCCTGCTGGTCGCCCCGAACATCGTGCACGTGGAGCGTGAACTCGACGTCCAGCCCCACGACTTCCGCCTGTGGGTGTGCCTCCACGAGGAGACGCACCGCACCCAGTTCACGGCCGTGCCCTGGCTGCGCGACCACCTGGAGGGTGAAATCCAGTCGTTCTTGGGGGAGACCGAGGTCGACCCCATGACCGTCCTGGAGCGCATCAGGGAGGCCGCGCAGTCGCTCTCAGGCTCCCGCCCCGACACCGAGGAGGACGACGGCGGACGTTCCCTCGTGGAAATCGTGCAGACGCCTGCCCAGCGAGAGATCCTCGGCCGGCTCACCGCCGTGATGTCCCTCCTGGAGGGACACGCGGACTTCGTGATGGACGGCGTCGGGCCCGCCGTGGTCCCCTCCGTCGCCGAGATCCGCGAGAAGTTCCAGCAGCGCCGCGCCAAGGGCGCCTCCCGCCTCGACGTGGCCCTGCGCAAACTGCTCGGCCTGGACGCCAAGCTCAGGCAGTACAAGGACGGTGAGCGGTTCGTACGGGCGGTCGTCGACGAGGTCGGCATGGACGGCTTCAACCGTGTGTGGACCTCTCCGAACACGCTCCCGACCAAGGCGGAGATCGCCAAACCGGCGGATTGGGTCGCGCGGGTGCACCGCAAGACGGAGTCGTGAAGCCTCCCGGAGGGTGGTGAAACGAATCCGGCCGATGGCAGGCAAACGCGCCTGCTATCACCCATCCGAGGGACCGTGGAGCACGGGTAGGCGTGCAATGCTCGGGGAACGCCCCGGCTCTGTCACCATCTACACACTCTGAGTGACAGATCCCCGGGCTAACCCCCCGAAAACTTCATGAAGGGAACCGGACATGGGTCCCCATCCTGCGGTCGCGGCGATACGCCTGGCGGTCCGCCGCGTACTCCACGACATCCTGACCGAGCAACCGCCCGCCCACGACACCCGGCGCACGCCCGCACGCGGTGCCGCGCGCCCCTGCGCGCCCGACGCGGAACGCGTCCCCGCCCCCGGAACGCGGCGCAGCGTCGCCGCTCCCGCGCGCGCCCCGCACGACCAGACCCGCACGAGCGCCCGGCCCCGTCCCGGCGAGGACGTCGCCCCGGCGCCGCTCGTGCTCGTCGCCTGCTCCGGCGGCGCCGACTCCATGGCACTCGCCTCCGCCCTCGCCTTCGAAGCCCCCAAACTCGGCATCCGCGCCGGTGGCGTCACCGTCGACCACGGTCTGCAGCCCGGCTCCGAGCTGCGCGCCGACGAAGTCGTGCTGCGCCTCACCGAGCTGGGGCTCGCCCCGGCCGAGTCGATCGCCGTCACCGTCGGCCGTGACGGAGGCCCCGAGGCCGCCGCGCGCGACGCCCGGTACACCGCCCTGGACTCCGCCGCCGAACGTCATGGCGCCACCGCGATCCTCCTCGGCCACACCCGCGACGACCAGGCCGAGACGGTCCTGCTCGGCCTCGCCCGCGGCTCCGGCATCCGCTCCCTGTCCGGAATGGCCGCGGTCTCGGGGGCCGACGGCCGCTACCGCCGTCCCTTCCTGCACCTGGACCGGCAGACCGCCCGCAAGGCGTGCATGGTCCAGTCGCTGCCCGTCTGGGACGACCCGCACAACGCCGATCCGGCCTACACTCGTTCCCGGCTCCGCCACGAGGGTCTGCCCGCCCTCGAGAAGGCCCTGGGCAAAGGAGTCGTCGAGGCTCTCGCCCGTACGGCCCAGCTCTCCCGGGACGATGCCGACGCCCTCGACGCGTGGGCCAGCCAGGCCGAGGCGTCCGTACGTGACGCGGCCGGCCTTCTGGAGTGCGCCAAGCTCTACGTCCTGCCGCCCGCCGTACGCCGCCGGATCCTGCGCCGCGCGGCCATCGAGGCGGGTGCTCCGGCCGGTTCGCTGTTCGCCCGGCACATCGAGGAGATCGACCGGCTGATCACCGGATGGCGCGGTCAGGGGGCCATCAATCTCCCGGGCAAAGTCGTCGCCCAGCGCCAGGGTGGCAGACTGGTGATTCGGCAAGGCTGAAACCGGACCCTGCACCGGGGCCGCTCACGCGGCTCCCCGGGACCCCTTCACTCGGGTTCGCGGGCGGTCCGAACGGCCGCGCGGGAGAGCCGAAGGGGACCGTCGCCGGTTACATGGCGCCCTGTAGGTGACGAGCCCAAAAAAGTGGGACGGACGACCGAAAGTGATGCGGGTGGACGCGAAAGACATGGGCACCGACCTCAAGTCGGTGCTCATCACCAAGGAAGAGATCGACGCGAAGCTGGTCGAGCTGGCCGCGAAGATCGACGCGGAGTACGCGGGCAAGGACCTGCTGATCGTCGGGGTGCTCAAGGGTGCCGTGATGGTCATGGCGGACCTCGCGCGTGCGCTGTCCACCCCCGTCACGATGGACTGGATGGCCGTGTCGTCGTACGGCGCGGGCACCCAGTCCTCCGGCGTGGTGCGGATCCTCAAGGACCTGGACACCGACATCAAGGGCAAGCACGTCCTGATCGTCGAGGACATCATCGACTCCGGGCTGACCCTGTCCTGGCTGATCTCCAACCTCGGCTCCCGCGAGCCCGCCTCGCTCAAGGTGTGCACGCTGCTGCGCAAGCCGGACGCGGCCAAGGTCGCGATCGACGTCGAGTGGGTCGGCTTCGACATCCCGAACGAGTTCGTCATCGGCTACGGCCTGGACTATGCCGAGAAGTACCGCAACCTCCCGTTCGTCGGTACGCTCGCGCCTCACGTCTACGGCGGCTGAGCACCCTCTTCCTGAGGGCGGCTCAGTCCTCGTGGGACGGATCGGGAACCCCAGCGGGTTTCGCGCCGTTGGAGCATGCGTGGACGGGATTGCCAGCAGTCCCCTGCGGCTTCGGGTGACAATGCTGGGGTACCGTCCGAAGAACAGTCTTTATCAAACTCACTATGGCAGGAGGGACGGGGCGGCTCCGCTCCGTATGGATGGACGTGAAGCGATACTTCCGTGGGCCGGTCATGTGGATCGTGCTGGCCGTCCTTGCCGTGGTCGTGTTGATGCAGGTCGTCGGTTCGTCCGGCGGCTACAAGACGGTGGACACCGGCCAGGTCGTCAAGGCGATCAATGACAACCAGGTCGAGTCGGCCAAGATCACCACTGGTGACGAGCAGGTCATCAAGGTCTCGCTGAAGGACGGCGAGAAGGTTGACGGCAGCTCGAAGATCCAGGCGAGCTACATCGGCGACCAGGGCGTGGCCCTGGCCAACACACTGCAGGACAAGTACCAGAACAAGCAGATCCCGGACGGCTACACCGTTTCGCCGTCCAAGCAGAACCCCTTCGTGGGCATCCTGCTGTCCCTGCTTCCCTTCGTCCTCATCGTCGTCGTCTTCCTGTTCCTGATGAACCAGATGCAGGGCGGCGGCTCCCGGGTCATGAACTTCGGGAAGTCCAAGGCGAAGCTCATCACCAAGGACACCCCGAAGACGACGTTCTCGGACGTCGCGGGCTCGGACGAGGCCGTCGAGGAGCTCCAGGAGATCAAGGAGTTCCTCCAGGAGCCGGCGAAGTTCCAGGCCGTCGGCGCGAAGATCCCCAAGGGCGTCCTGCTCTACGGGCCTCCTGGTACGGGCAAGACGCTGCTCGCACGCGCCGTCGCGGGCGAAGCCGGCGTTCCCTTCTACTCGATCTCCGGTTCCGACTTCGTCGAGATGTTCGTCGGTGTCGGTGCCTCGCGAGTCCGTGACCTGTTCGAGCAGGCCAAGGCGAACGCCCCGGCGATCGTCTTCGTCGACGAGATCGACGCGGTCGGCCGTCACCGCGGCGCCGGCCTCGGCGGCGGTCACGACGAGCGTGAGCAGACCCTCAACCAGCTGCTCGTCGAGATGGACGGCTTCGACGTGAAGGGCGGCGTCATCCTGATCGCCGCCACGAACCGGCCCGACATCCTCGACCCCGCCCTCCTGCGCCCCGGCCGCTTCGACCGCCAGATCGCGGTCGACCGTCCGGACATGCAGGGCCGTCTGGAGATCCTCAAGGTTCACCAGAAGGGCAAGCCGGTCGCTCCGGACGTCGACCTGTCCGCGGTGTCGCGCCGGACCCCCGGCTTCACGGGCGCCGACCTGGCGAACGTGCTGAACGAGGCGGCGCTGCTCACCGCGCGCAGCAACCAGAAGCTGATCGACAACTCCATGCTGGACGAGGCGATCGACCGCGTGGTCGCGGGCCCGCAGAAGCGGACCCGGATCATGTCGGACAAGGAGAAGAAGATCACCGCGTACCACGAGGGCGGACACGCCCTGGTCGCGGCGGCTTCCCCGAACTCCGACCCGGTTCACAAGATCACGATCCTGTCGCGTGGCCGTGCCCTCGGCTACACGATGGTCCTGCCGGACGAGGACAAGTACTCCACCACGCGCAACGAGATGCTGGACCAGCTCGCGTACATGCTGGGCGGCCGCGCGGCGGAGGAGCTCGTCTTCCACGACCCGACCACCGGTGCCGCGAACGACATCGAGAAGGCCACGGCCACCGCTCGCGCGATGGTCACGCAGTACGGCATGACCGAGCGTCTCGGCGCGATCAAGTTCGGCGGCGACAACACCGAGCCCTTCCTGGGCCGGGAGATGTCGCACCCGCGTGACTACTCGGAAGAGGTCGCCGCGCTCGTCGACGAAGAGGTCAAGAAGCTCATCGAGAACGCGCACAACGAGGCCTGGGAGATCCTGGTCGAGAACCGCGACGTCCTCGACGCGCTGGTGCTCCAGCTGCTGGAGAAGGAGACGCTGAGCAAGGAGCAGATCGCCGAGGTCTTCGCTCCCATCGTGAAGCGCCCGGCCCGCCCCGCGTGGACCGGCTCCTCCCGTCGTACCCCGTCCACCCGCCCGCCGGTGCTCTCCCCCAAGGAGCTGTCGCTGACGAACGGTGCGAACGGATCGACGGCGGCCATCGCCACCGCCACGGAGTCCGTCCCGGTCACGGAGACGGCCCCGGAGGACCGCACCGACAGCTGAGTCCGCTCGGCTCCGGGCGGCCTCACCAGGCCCGGAATGGATGCCGCGCCCCCCAGGTTCTAGCCTGGGGGGCGCGGCATTTTCGTGTGCCCGCACCTTTTGGACGCGTCGAGGCACGCGCAGGATCCACAGGAACGAGGACCAGATGACCGACCCCGTGACGCTGGACGGCGAGGCCGTGATCGGTGAGTTCGACGAGAAGCGTGCCGAGAACGCCGTACGGGAGCTTCTGATCGCGGTCGGCGAGGACCCGGACCGCGAGGGCCTGCGAGAGACACCCGGACGGGTCGCGCGGGCGTACAAGGAGATATTCGCGGGCCTGCTGCAGCGGCCGGAGGACGTGCTGACGACGACGTTCGACCTGGGCCACGACGAGATGGTCCTGGTGAAGGACATCGAGGTGTTCAGCACCTGTGAGCACCACCTGGTCCCGTTCCGGGGTGTCGCGCACGTCGGCTACATCCCGTCCACCAGCGGCAAGATCACCGGCCTGTCCAAGCTGGCCCGTCTCGTCGACGTCTACGCCCGTCGTCCCCAGGTCCAGGAGCGGCTGACGACGCAGATCGCCGACTCCCTGATGGAGATCCTGGAGCCGCGCGGTGTGATCGTGGTCATCGAGTGCGAGCACATGTGCATGTCCATGCGCGGCATCCGCAAGCCCGGTGCGAAGACCATCACGTCGGCGGTGCGCGGACAGCTGCGGGACGCCGCGACCCGCAACGAGGCGATGAGCCTCATCATGGCCCGCTAGACCCCGCTAGACCCCGGCCCGCTCCGGGCGATCCACCGAACCGATCCGAACGACACCCGCGGGGACTTCGCGCCCGGTGCCGGACTACGTCACCGGGGCCGTCCCGTTGCGGTGCTGGTCGTCGTCCTCCGGGAGTCTGCAGACGCGTTCCAGGAAGAAGGCGGCCGCTATCACGCCGATTCCGGCGAGGACGGAGAGGCCGGCGTAGATGGCCTGGTCGCGGCGGGCGGGGTCCTCCAGCCATCCCAGGAGGAAGACGCCGGTGCCGCCGTACATGCCCGCCACCAGGGCGGCCACCAGGGCGCTCGCCTGACCGAAGACGACCGCGCGGGCGGCCATCAGCGGATCGACGCCCTTGGCGCCGGGGCGGCGCTCGCGCTGGGCCTTGAGGCGGGCGCGCAGCGACAGGGCCGTGGCGAGGAGGACGATCGCGATCAGGGCGAGGACGATGGGGGCGGCCAGCGGGACCCGGGGAAGTGTGCCCACCGCGTTCCACAGGCGGGCGCCCGCCCAGGACAGCACTCCGGCCACCACGAACACGGCAGCCAGTGTCCTGATCCGCAGCTGTTTCACGTTGCCCCTTCGGTAGCCCGCGTACGGCCGGGGCCCGTCGGGGCCGGCCAGTGGTCGTCTTGACCTTAACGACTACTCGGGCAGCCGGAGTTCCAGGTCGGCGCGGGCCGTGACACCGTCCCGGGCGATGGTGTCGAGGAGCCGGGCGACGGCGCCGTGGCCGGCGAGCTGTGCCTCGGGATCCACGTCGTGCCAGGGGGCGAGGACGAAGGCCCTCTCGTGGGCGCGGGGGTGAGGGAGGGTCAGCACCGGGTTGTCGGAGACGACATCGGCGTACGCCACGATGTCCACGTCGATCGTGCGCGGGCCCCAGCGCTCGTCCCGTACGCGGTGGAAGGCCTCCTCGACCGCGTGGGCCCGCTCCAGGAGCGAGGACGGCGGGAGGGTGGTCCTGAGCACCACGACCGCGTTCAGGTACGAGGGCTGGCTGCCCGGTTCGACGCCCCACGGCTCGGTCTCGTAGACGGGGGAGACCGCTTTGACCCGGACGCCCGGGGTGTCCTCCAGGGCGTCGACGGCTCCCTGGAGGTTCTCCAGGCGGTTGCCCAGGTTCGAGCCGAGGGAGATCACCGCGCGCTTGGGGTTGCTCAGGGTCGTGTCGGCGGCGTCGACCTGCTCGACCACGGAGGCGGGCACCGGCTGGACGGTCGGGTCGCTCTGACCCTCGGTGAAGGACGTGGTCATACTCGGCTCCGGATGATCGTGACGGTCACGTCGTCGAAGGGGACCGTGATGGGCGCGTCCGGTTTGTGGACGCAGACCTCGACCTCCTGGACCCCGTCGTGCTTGAGACACGTCTGGGCGATGCGCTCGGCGAGCGTCTCGATGAGATCGACCGGCTCGCCCTCGACCACGGCGACGACCTCTTCCGCCACGATGCCGTAGTGCACGGTCTTCGCCAGGTCGTCGTCGGCCGCGGCCGGGCGGGTGTCCAGGCCCAGCGTCAGGTCCACGATGAAGGTCTGGCCCTCCTCGCGCTCCTTCTGGAAGACGCCGTGGTGCCCGCGGGCCTTGAGGCCGCGCAGCGCGACACGATCCACGCGAATCACTCCTGCAATTGTCGGGGAAGGCCGTCGTACGCCGAATGCGGTCGGCACACCGGCCTCGAACGAATCTACCTGCGGGCACTGACAACGCTCGCCCGCGAGGACGGCGCCCCGGTGAAGGCCACAAGCCTTCACCGGGCGTTTCCCCCGGGGAACGCTGCGGCTCACGGGCTGGTAGCCGCCCCTACCCCGGACCAAAGATTCCAATCACCTATTGGTCTCCCCGGGCCGCATACCCACTCAACCGGCGCTGTCCTCGTCTTCTTCCTCACCGGACTCGGCCAGTACGGGGGAGGCGTGGTGGGACCAGAGTTTCCAGCCGTCGGGGGTGCGGCGGAACACGTTCGTGGCGACGACCAGCTGGCCGACGAGCGGGCCGAGCTCTTCGCCCTCGTCGGGGGCGGGACCGCCGCTGAGGATGTTCTCGGTGCAGGTCACCAGGGCCGTGTCGCCGGACACGGAGACGCGCACGTCGGTGAGGAAGAACTGGATGTACTCCGTGTTCGCCATGATCAGCGCGTACGAGCGGAGCACCTCGCCGCGACCGTTGAGGACGGGCCAGCCGGGGTGGACGCAGGACACGACCGCGCCCTCGCCCTCGAAGTCGTCGTCGGAGGTGTCCAGCGGGGCCAGCCACAGCGAGGTCAGTTCCTCGAAGTCACCCCGTTCCATCGCCTCGTAGTACGCCGTGTTGGCGAGTTCGACCTGCTCGATGTCGGTACGGGGTGTGCTCACCGGGCGCCCTCGACGGCCGGACCGCCGGCGGCGTCGGGTGCCTCGCCGGTGCGGGCGCCCTCGACGGCGCGGGCGACCCGTACGGCGTCGGCGGTGGCCCGTACCTCGTGCACGCGGACCGCCCAGGCGCCCTGCCGGGCGGCGATCGCCGAGACGGCGGCGGTGGCGGCGTCGCGCTCGCGCGCGGGAGGCGGGGCGCCTTCGGGGCCGGCCAGGACGCGGCCGAGGAAACGCTTGCGGGAGGCGGCGACCAGCAGGGGGTGCCCGAGGCCGCGCAGGCGGTCGAGGTGGGCCAGGAGGGCCAGGTCGTGCTCGGGGTCCTTGGAGAAGCCGAGCCCTGGGTCGACGACGACGCGGTCGGGGGCGATGCCGCCCTCCAGGACGGCCTCCACGCGCGCGTGGAGTTCGTCGAGGACCTCGGAGACGACGTCCTCGTACGTCCCCTGGATGTTGCCGCCCGCCAGGAGGCCGCGCCAGTGCATGACCACGAAGGGGGCGCCCGCGGCCGCCACGGCCGGGATCATCGCGGGGTCGGCGAGGCCGCCGCTGACGTCGTTGACCAGGGCGGCGCCCGCGGCGAGCGACCGCTCGGCGACGGAGGCGCGCATCGTGTCCACGGAGACGGTGACGCCCTCGGAGGCGAGGCCGCGGACGACGGGGATGACGCGCTTGAGCTCCTCGGCCTCGTCGACGCGGGTGGCTCCGGGGCGGGTGGACTCGCCGCCCACGTCCACGAGGTCGGCGCCCTCGGCGACCAGGCCGAGGCCGTGCTTGACCGCTGCCGTCGTGTCGAACCAGCGGCCGCCGTCGGAGAAGGAATCGGGGGTGACGTTCACGACCCCCATGACCGCGCAGCGGTCCCACGTCGGCAGTCCCGCGACTCGGCCGCGCCCGCGCTCAATACTCATACGTCCAGCCTAGGCCTCTTACGGGAAGCCTCATCGCCCCTTGACGGGCCCCGTGGCCTCCGCCGGTCCCGGGGGCGGGGACAGGCGGATCCCACCCGGCTACGCCGCCCTGATCCCTCGTTCCGTCGCCGCGTGGGCGCAGGGACGCGGGGCCGGTGCCCGGCGGCGCAGGATCCGGGGCAGGGCGAGGTTCACGAAGCCCTCGGCCTGCATGGCGGCGAGGCCGATGCGGGGGAGGTCGCGTGAGGCGGCGTAGACCACGAAGCGCGGCTCCCAGCGCGGGCGGAACTTGGCGTTGAACTTGTACAGCGACTCGATCTGGAACCAGCGGGACAGGAACACGAGCAGTCCGCGCCAGGCGCGCAGCACCGGCCCCGCGCCGATCTTCTCGCCGCGCGCGAGGGCCGAGCGGAACATCGCGAAGTTGAGCGAGATCCGGTCGATGCCGAGGCGGGGTGACGCCTGGAGCGCCGCCACGATGAGGAGTTCGTTCATACCGGGGTCGGCGGCGCGGTCGCGGCGCATGAGGTCGAGCGACACGCCGTCCGTGCCCCACGGGACGAAGTGCAGGACCGCCTTCAGATCGCCGTACGGGCCGGGCGGATCGTCGGCCTTGTGCGCCGTGGCGATCAGACAGTCGCCGTCGGACGGGTCACCGATCCGGCCGAGCGCCATGGAGAAACCTCGCTCGGTGTCGGTGCCGCGCCAGTCCTCCGCCGCGCGCCGTATCCGCTCCAGTTCGCCTTCGCCGAGGTCACGGATGCGCCGTACCCGGGTCTCGTAACCGGCGCGCTCGATGCGCTTGACCATCTGGCGCACGTTTCGCATCGCGCGCCCGGACAGGGAGAAATCCACGACGTCCACCACCGCCTCGTCGCCGAGTTCGAGGGCGTCGAGGCCGGTTTCGCGGGTCCACACCTCGCCGCCGGTCTCGGAGCAGCCCATGACGGCGGGTGTCCAGGAGTGTGCCCTGGCCTCGTCCATGAAGCGCTCGATCGCGCCGGGCCAGGCCTCCACGTCGCCGATGGGGTCACCGCTGGCGAGCATCACCCCGGAGACGACCCGGTAGGTGACCGCCGCCTTGCCGCTGGGCGAGAAGACGACCGCCTTGTCGCGGCGGAGCGCGAAGTGGCCGAGGGAGTCGCGGCCGCCGTGCCGGTCCAGGAGGCCGCGCAGCCGGGCCTCGTCGTCCTCCGTGAGGCGGGCGGCGGGGTGTTCGGGCCGGAAGGCGAGGTAGACGGTGGTGACGGCGGTGAGCCAGCCGAGCGCGCCGAGGGAGAAGGCGACGGTCCAGGAGGTGGGTCCCGCGTAGTCGACGGGGCCCTCGAAGCCGACCAGGCCGTACAGGACGTGACTGATGCGGTCGGCCAGGCTCGGGTCGCCGATCATGCGGTCCTCGTGGACGCTGACGATGACGAGTCCGAGGACGAGGGAACCGGCGCCCATGAGAACGAAGTTGGCGAGCGCGCGCCAGCGGCTGCGTGGATCGGGCAGCGCGGCGAACTCGTCGCGGTGGCGCAGCAGCGGGGCGAGCAGCGCGACCGAGATGACGACGCCGATCACCGAGTGGCGGTACGCGAACTGCGCGGCGGCACCCGCGGGCAGCAGCAGGACCGCCGCGCGCCATGCCCGGCGCTTGCGGCGCCGCAGCCCGTGGGCGAGCAGCAGCAGGAGCACGCCGGCGCTGAGCGACAGCGCCGCGGCGAAGGGCCCGAACGAGCCGGGCAGCACCTCGGCCAGGGCGTGCATACGGCTGTGACGGAAACGCGGGAAGACGCCCGCGGCGATGTCCAGGAGCCCTACGAGTGTGCAGGCCCTGGCGATCAGGGCGGGGACGGCCTCCGGGCTCGGACCGCGCAGTACGCGCCGCGTCCGGCCTGTCTGGCCTGGAACCCCACCCGACAATTCCCCATCTACCCTGACAGACATCGCATCCCGTGGTTCCGCGAGAGATCTTGAATCCGGTGCCATTCCGGCATCCGGCGACATTGCGCCCTCTAGGACGGTGTCTTGGGGAGACAGGTTCACTCCCTTCAGGAAAGCCGGTTCAAAAGGCAAGGAAAGTCCAGGGCAAGCGCTCGCCAATGGGCGGGACGGCCGGGACGGAAAGCGCAGGCGGAGCAGCCCATGGGTCTCACGAGCAACAAGGTTCTGGTACTGGTGATCCTGCTCGCCGTACTGCTCTTCGTCGGCACGGTGTGGTGGTGGCCGCGGCTCGCCAGACGTACCTGGCGGTCCGTCAGCGGACGTGTCGGGCTGCTGCTGGCGACCCAGGTGATGCTGTTCGCGTCGGTCGGGCTGTCGGCCAACCAGGCATTCGGGTTCTACGCCAGCTGGGCGGATCTTCTCGGCAGGGAGAGAGGCGAGGGCGTGGTCGTCGACCACAACGGCGCGAGCGGTCCGGGCGGCGGCCCCCTCCAGGTCGTGGACACCGA
This sequence comes from Streptomyces sp. NBC_00386, assembly GCF_036063235.1. Classification (NCBI taxonomy): domain Bacteria; kingdom Bacillati; phylum Actinomycetota; class Actinomycetes; order Kitasatosporales; family Streptomycetaceae; genus Streptomyces; species Streptomyces sp. NBC_00386. The sequence continues at coordinate 4,349,519 of NZ_CP107950.1, read as the reverse complement.
GCAGGTGACCGTCTCGGGCGGTGCCCGGCCGCGGAGCGGCGGCCAGATCCAGAAGATCGACATCGTCGGCCGTACGACCCGCATCGCCACACCGGCGTACGTGTATCTGCCGCCGGAGTACTTCCAGCCGCGGTACCGGACCCGTACGTTCCCGGCGGTGACCGTGCTGACGGGCTATCCCGGCACGGCCCGGGCACTCATCAAGGCCCTGCATTTCCCGCAGACGGAGAATCGTTTGGTCAGGAGCGGCAGGAGCCAGCCGATGATCCTGGTGATGCTGCGGCCGACCGTCGCTCCGCCGCGGGACACCGAGTGCGTGGACATCCCCGGCGGCCCGCAGACGGAGTCCTTCTTCGCCAAGGACCTCCCCGACGCCGTGTCGGCCCATTACCGGGTGGGCCCAAAGCCCCGGAGCTGGGGCATCATCGGCGACTCGACGGGCGGGTACTGCGCGCTCAAACTCGCCGTCCACCACCCCGGGACGTACGCGGCCGGCGTGGGCCTGTCGCCGTACTACAAGGCGCCGATCGACCGCACGACGGGCGACCTCTTCCGGGGCGACAAGGCCTTGCGCGACAGCGCCGATCTGCGCTGGTACCTGAGGAACAAGCCCGCCCCGGACACCTCGCTCCTCGTCACCAGCAGCAAGGTGGGCGAATCCAACTACAGGGCGACGCTCGACTTCATAGAGCTGGTGAAATCGAAGAAGCCCACCAGGATCTCGTCGATCATCCTCGACAGCGGTGGCCACAACTTCAACACCTGGCGGCGGGAGATTCCGGGTGCCCTTCAGTGGCTCAGCGGACGCCTGAGCGACCGCTGACGCGTGCCGCGCCGGGGCCGAGCGGCCCGGACGCCGTGCGGTCCCGTGCGGTCCGTGGCGTGCCCCGCCGGGCCGTGACGTGCCCCGCGGACGAATTGGACTGTCCGGTACGGAGAAAGGCGCTCCCCGGGGGGAATGCCGCGCCCGAAGATGACGATTCGGGAACCGTTCGGAGGCGGCGGAATTGATCGGGGAGCCGGTGCGATCGGGGGCGTGACGGGCTTTGTGGGACAAGCGGTGTGCCCTGTAGGCGCTTGGTACAGGACAAAGCCTCCGGGGAGACTGTGTTTTTACCGTGCGGGCCACCAAGATTCGCCTACGCGCGGTAAGTTTCTGGCCATGCCACGTGGACGCCACCGCCATTCCCCGCCCTTGCACAGGGTGCTGCCTTCTTCGGCGATCGCCGGCGTGTCGCTCGTCTGCGCCATAGGACCCTGGCTGTTCACGGATGCGTTCGCGCTCCGTGTCCTGGCCGCGGGTGCCGCGGCGACGGCGGTCGTCAGCGCGGTCGTCCTGCGCCAATGGGACACCGCGGCGGGCAAACGCGTCGCGGACCTCACGCGCGCGCGGGCGAGCGACGAGTGGCGTTATGAGGAACGCGTCGCCGAGCTGGAGACGGACCTCGAGGAGTCGCGCGAGCTGCGCGCCAAGCTGGAGCAGAAGCTGCGCGCCAAGCGCACCGAGCTGGCCGGCCTGCGCAACGAGCACGCGGCGCTGCTGCGGCGGTACGCCACGGCCGAGACGGAGCGGGCCACCGCCCTGGAGGGGCGCCGGCAGCTCGCCATAGAGGCTTCGGTACCGGCCCGTGCCCTGCCGGCCGCGCGGACGGCTCCGGACGAGGTCGAGATTGACGACCCCTCCGGCACGCCGGAGGCCCACGACACGGACTCCATGGACTCCACGGACTCCTCCGGAGCGCCCGAGGCGGGCGGGACGTCCGGAGGACCGGACGCGTCCGAGGAGCCGGCGAAGTCCGAGGCGTCCGGAGAGACCGCACAGTCCGAGGGTTCCGGGGGCGGGGTGCCCGCGTCCGCAAGCGGGTCGGATGCCATCGAGGCCTTCATGGCGCCGGACGAGGACACGGTCGCCCCGGACGCGGAGGACGACGAGGACGACGAGGACGCGAGGGCGGAGGCCGGAACCGGGACCGACGAGTCCCCCGAGGTCTTCTCCCCGGCCGGGTCGTCGCTCTTCCTGCGGGCCGGAGCGACGTCGAGCCGGGTCGCGGGCGACGGCCGGGAGGCGGAGGGCGCCGAGGCCCGGACGGCCTCGACATCCGTGGCCCTCGCGCTGCCGGACGCGGACCCCGACACCGACTCGGTCCAGGCCCCCGACGCCCGCTCGTCGACGGCCAGGTCCCTGAACGACGTGCCCGCGCCGGGCGGGTCCGCGCTGGACGCGGCCGTCAGGAGGGACGCGGCGGCGAAGCAGCGCGCGGCGATGCGGAAGGGCGCGGCCGCCACGAAGGCCCTGGTCGCGACCAGGGACCTGGCGGCCGAGCGGGACGCGGTCACGCACGGCGAGGCTGCCCCGCACAGAGCTCCGGCCACCGAGACGGGTCCGTCCGCGGATTCCGTCGCGGAGGCGGGTGGGGCGCAGGGGAAGCCCGAGGCGGCCCGCGAGCACCAGCGCGCGGCCGCCGAGGCTGAGTCTCCGACCGCCGCCACACCCGAGACGTCCCGCCGGGCCGTGACGGCACCGCCGGCGCGGGCGGCGCTTCCGCCCGCCAAGCCGGCCCAGCGCTCGGGGCACTTCACCGTGCCGACCGCGGTGGCCGTCGTCCCGCACACCGCGCCCGTGCGGCGCCCCTCGGCCGAGGGAGGGTTCGACTTCTTCGGTACGCAGGCGGAGCAGTCCGAGGCCGCCGCGATGGAGGCCGTGCAGAACGAGGACCTCGCCGACGTGGTCGGCCAGGAGGCGCTCGCCGTGCACAAGGCCGAGTCCGAGTCCGGGTTCAAGCCCGCGGGCGAGGCCACGGACGGTGCCGACCGCCAGGTCATCGACCTGACCGAGCACGACGAGACCGAGCACATCGACATGACCGGGCTGCGGAGCGCGGCTTCCTGAGCCGCACGCTCCCGCCGGGCAGGCGTGACGAAGTGAGGGCAGTGGCGTGACGCCACTGCCCTCACCCGTTCCCTGACCCGTTTCCTGACCCGTTCCCGCTCCCTCGGCGGAGACCCGCGTCACCCGGCCCGTCCCCACCGGACGTCCGCGGCACCTGCACCGACCCCGCCCCGGCGGCCCTCAGGCCATCCACCGGTCCGGCCGGGCCTCCCGCCGTCCCGTGCGGGACCGGTCCGCCTGTGCCTGGAGGAGCTCCGCCGCCTCGGCGGCATCCCGCAGCCGCGCGGTCACCGTCCTGCCGGCACCGGCGTCGATGTGGACGTCGGCGAGCCCCTTGAAGCGCTCCCAGGGCCCCTGTGTCAGCCGGACGCTCTGCGCCTTGGCGTGCGGGACGAGGTAGAGGCGGCGCCGCAACAGCCCGCGGCGCGCGGCGAACACGGTGCCGGTGACGGCGAGTCCGTACCCGCGCCACCAGAACGGCACGCACCAGCCGGCCCGCCGTGGCGGCCGGTCCAGTGACGCGGGAACGGTCACACCGGGCAGCACGGCGGCGATCACGGCCTCGGCGACCTCGCGCGGAGCGACGGGCACGAGGACCGAGTTCGAGGACCCGGCCACGTCCAGCTCGACCCGCACCCATCTGCCGCGCCACAGCAGGGGTTCGACGATCCGTACGGTCTGCACGCGTCCGGGCGGCACCGTCTCGTGCGTCCGGTCCAGGAGCCCGTGATCGATGCGCAGGCCGTCGGGCGACTCGCCCACCGTCCAGTCGTACTCACCGACGAACCGCCCGACGCTGCTCGCGCCCGCCGCGCCGAGCAGGGGCAGTCCGGTCGCGAGGACCGTCCAGACGCTGTGCGTGGCGAACCACAGCAGCGTGGGCACGACGAGCGCGGCGACCAGGGAGGCCCAGGTGGCACCGGTGAGCAGCAGGGAGGCGGCCAGGACGCCGGGCGGGACGTGCAGCAGCTGCCGGACCGGTGCCTCGCCGACCTCGTGGGCCGACTCGGGTGCGAACCCGGCCGCCCGGGCGAGGAGTTCGGCACGCAGCCTGCGGGCCTCGCCCTCGCCCAGATAGGCCAGCTCGTCCTTCTTGTCGGTCCCGACGACATCGAGCTTCAGCTTGGCGACGCCCGCGACGCGGGCCAGCAGCGGCTGGGTGATGTCGACGGCCTGGAGCCGTTCGAGCCGGATGTGCGCGGTGCGGCGGAACAACAGGCCGGTGCGGATGCGCAGTTCGGTGTCGGTCACCGCGAAATGCGTGAACCACCAGCTCATGAAGCCGTAGAGGGCGGCGCCCGGGACGATCACGGCGAGCCCCAGGAGCAGCACGGTCGTCGTGAGCCGGGCGAGCTGTTCCTGCGCCTGGCCCGGGTCGTGGACGGCCCAGCCCGCGAGGACGGCCACCGGTGCCCAGGCTCGCCGGAACGGGGTCACGGGGTGCAACCGCCGTTCGGACAGCGGCCTCTCCTCCGGTACGGGACCCTCGTCGTCCGGCACGGCCGTCGCGCCGGGGAGGGCGCCGGGCGCGGCGGACGGGTGTCCCGGGGAGTCCGGGGAGGCCGTGCTCACAGGCCCGCCGATCGTGCCTCGCCCAGTTCGGTCAGCCGGTCGCGCAGTCGCTCGGCCTCGCCCGGGTCGAGACCCGGGATGCACGCGTCGGTGGCCGCGGCGGCCGTGTGCAGCTGCACGCTGGCGAGCCCGAAGTGGCGTTCCAGGGGCCCGGAGGTCACCTCGACGAGCTGCATGCGCCCGTACGGCACCACGGTCTCCTCACGCCACAGCACCCCCCGGCTGATCAGCAGGTCGTCCGCGCGTTCCGCGTACCGCCAGGAGCGCCAGTTGCGCCCCAGCATGTGCCAGCCCCAGGCGGCGAGGGCGGGCGGCAGCAGGGCGAAGGCCGCCCAGCCCGGACCGGCGAACAGAGCGAGGAGCAAGCCGACGGCGATCGTCAGGAGTCCCAGCCACACCACCAGCAACAGTCGTCGCATGCGCAGCAGCCCCGGAGGCAGTCCGGTCCAGACCGGCTCCCCCGGCGCGCTCTCCTCGGTCCGCGTGCTCCCCGTCTCCATGGAGCAAGCGTACGTACGAGAGACTGTGGCCATGACTCCCACGACGGAGACCATGGTCGGCATCGGCGGCGCTGCCGAGAGCACCGACATGGTGCTCAACATCGGCCCCCAGCACCCCTCGACCCATGGCGTGCTGCGCCTGCGGCTCGTACTCGACGGTGAGCGGATCCAGCACGCGGAGCCGGTCATCGGCTATATGCACCGCGGCGCCGAGAAGCTCTTCGAGGCGCGCGACTACCGCCAGATCATCATGCTCGCCAACCGCCACGACTGGCTGTCGGCCTTCTCGAACGAGCTGGGCGTCGTCCTCGCCGTGGAGCGGATGCTCGGCATGGAGGTCCCCGCGCGCGCGGTGTGGATGCGCACGCTGCTCGCGGAACTCAACCGGGTCCTCAACCACCTGATGTTCCTCGGCTCCTATCCCCTGGAGCTGGGCGGGATCACCCCGATCTTCTACGCCTTCACGGAGCGCGAGGAGCTCCAGCACGTCATGGAGGAGATCTCCGGCGGGCGCATGCACTACATGTTCAACCGCGTCGGCGGTCTCAAGGAGGACCTTCCGGCCGGATGGGCCGCCCGCGCGCGTGCCTGCGTCGCCGCGCTGCGCGCGCGGATGGGCGTGTACGACGACCTGGTGATCGGCAACGAGATCTTCCGGGGGCGTACGCGCGATGTGGGCGTCCTCTCGCCGGAGGCCGTGCACGCGTACGGCGTCAGCGGTCCCATCGCGCGGGCCTCCGGCGTCGACTTCGACCTGCGCCGCGACGAGCCCTACCTCGCGTACGGGGAGCTCCAGGACACCCTGAAGGTCGTCACGCGAGAGGAGGGCGACTGCCTGGCCCGCTTCGAGTGTCTCCTGGAGCAGACGCACAACTCCCTGCACCTCGCGGACGCCTGTCTCGACCGGCTGGCCGAGCTGCCGCCCGGCCCGGTCAACCAGCGTCTGCCGAAGGTCCTGAAGGCGCCCGAGGGACACACGTACGCCTGGACCGAGAACCCCCTCGGCATCAACGGCTACTACCTCGTCAGCAAGGGCGAGAAGACTCCGTACCGGCTGAAGCTGCGCTCCGCCTCCTTCAACAACATCCAGGCGCTCACCGAACTGCTGCCCGGGACGCTGGTCTCCGACATGGTGGCGATCCTGGGGTCACTGTTCTTCGTGGTCGGGGACATCGACAAGTAGGGCGTCGCGCAGGACGGCGTCGGGGGAGTCCGGGAACCCGTCGGGGAAGCCGACGGGCTGGAGCAGCCAGCCGAAGTCGCCCAGCCCGCCCGGCGCGGTGAGTTCCGCCGCCTGCCCGGCACCCGCGAGGGCGCGCACATAGGCCGCCGGGTCCGTCGTCGCCAGGGCGAGCGGGGGGCGGGCGCCGCTCACGCCCAGCGCGCGCAGCGCCGCGCGCTGGGTCACCACGCGGCCCCCGGGCAGCGCGCACGCGTCGAGCGCCACATGCGCGGTGATGTCGCACGAGCCGTCCGGTACCGGTGCCGTCCCGCGTCCCTCCCGGAAACCGGTGAGTGTCCCGAAGGGCGGCCGCCCGCCCGCGACGTGCGCGTAGTCGACGGCGACGGCGAGGCCCCGGTCGAGCGTGGCCACGGCGGAGGCCCAGGCGAGGTCCCGGGGGAGCCCGATCTCGGCACGGGCCCCCTCGGCGGGCGCGAGGGGCGCTTCGGGAGAACCGTCCGCCCCCGGTGTTCGGGGTGCTTCCTGTGCGGGCTCGGGGACCGGCCGCGCTCCCGGTGCGGGCCGGTCGCCGGCCGGCGGCCACCACCAGTTCCGCAGCCACCGGGCGTCCTCCCCGGTGACGGGCTCCCCGAGGCGTTCGGTTCCGTCGCCGCGGACGAGGACCCGCCGCGGCACCCGGTCCGGGCCGGCCTCGGCGACGTCCACGGGCACGTTGTCCAGCCACTCGTTGGCGAAGAGCAGCCCGGTGATCCCGCGCGGCGGCTCGGTGAGCCAGGAGATCCGCCGGTCGAGGCCGGCCGGCCTCTCCGCCCGCTCGACGGCGTACCCGCGCACACGGCCGGCCACGTCGGCGGGGAGAGCGGCGAGGACCCCGGTCACCAGCTCGCCGCGGCCGGCGGCCATGTCGACGAAGGCCAGCGGATCCGGGTGGCCGAGGGCCGCGTCGAGGCGGCACAGCAGGCGTGCCACGGCCCCCGCGAACAGCGGGGAGGCGTGTACCGAGGTCCGGAAATGCCCGGCCGGGCCCTCGGGCCGGCGGTAGAAGCCCCCCGGGCCGTACAGCGCCGTTTCCGTCGCCTCGCGCCACCCACGCCACTCACCCGCCGCCGCACGTTCCACGGGGTCAGGCTAAGCGGTGCCGTTCCGCTGGTCCGGCCGGGCGGTCCGGTCCGGATCGGTGCGGAAGGCACCTTTTGGGCGTCCCGGAGGGAGGGGCATCCACCTTGGGGAGTACGAGGGGCGGCCCCGGATCGGTCCTCCGGTTGACCCGGGCACACCGCGCGCCTCCCTACTCTGGGTTACGTGCAGCGCCTCTATGACCTTCTCCGCAGGTACCCGACATGGGTCGACAGCTTCTGGGCCGTCGCCCTCCTCGGGATCTCCTGGGTGAGCATCAGCAATGTCAACGGCGCCGCGACGGGTCCGTCGTCGACCGCCACGGCGCTCCCGATCGCCGTCGTGCTGAGCGTGGTCGTCGCGCTGCGCCGCCGCATGCCGGAGAAGATGCTGATCCTGGCCGTGGCGGCGGGCCTCGCACAACTGGTCCTGGACGTCCCGTCGGCGGCCGAGGACTTCGCGATGCTGGTGATCATCTACACGGTCGCCGCGGACGGTGCCCGCTGGGCCTCCCGGCTCGCGCTGATCGGCGGCCTGTGCGCGGGCACCCTTTCGCAGCTCCGCTGGCCCACCGAGGCCAGCGGGCCGGGCGGCGTCTTCATGGCGATCTTCCAGACCGTTCCGTTCGCGCTCGCCTGGGTGCTCGGCGACTCGATCCGCACCCGCCGCGCCTACTTCGCGCAGCTGGAGGAGCGGGCCGCCCGTCTGGAGAAGGAGCGCGAGGCGCAGGCCAAGGTCGCGGTCGCCGCCGAGCGCGCCCGGATCGCGCGCGAGTTGCACGACGTCGTCGCGCACAACGTCTCGGTGATGGTGGTTCAGGCCGACGGCGCCGCGTACGTCATGGACACCGCCCCCGACCAGGCCAGGAAGGCGCTGGAGACCATCTCGGGAACCGGCAGGCAGGCCCTCGCCGAGATGCGCCGGCTGCTCGGAGTGCTGCGCACCGGCGAGCACCAGGAGGGCGGCGAATACGTGCCGCAGCCCGACGTCGAGCAGCTCGACGACCTCATCGAGCAGTGCCGCACCTCGGGTCTGCCCGTCGACTTCAAGGTGGAGGGCACCCCGCGCCCGCTGCCCAGCGGTGTGGAGCTCACGGCGTACCGCATCGTCCAGGAGGCGCTGACCAACACCCGCAAGCACGGAGGCCCGAACGCGGGCGCCAGCGTCCGTCTGGTGTACTTCGACGACGGCCTCGGCCTGCTCGTCGAGGACGACGGCAAGGGCGCCCCCCACGAGCTGTACGAGGAGGGCGGCGCCGACGGGCAGGGCCACGGCCTGATCGGCATGCGGGAGCGTGTCGGCATGGTCGGCGGCACCCTGGACGCGGGGCCGCGGCCCGGCGGGGGTTTCCGCATCAGCGCCCTGCTGCCGCTCAAAGCGGCCCACTGACACCTGTACACACCGGTCCCGACGACCGGCCCGACGAAGTGAAAGGCCCCCGATGGCGATCCGCGTGATGCTCGTCGACGACCAGGTGCTGCTGCGCACCGGCTTCCGGATGGTGCTCGATGCCCAGCCGGACATGGAGGTCGTGGCCGAGGCGGGCGACGGCGTCGAGGCCCTGCAGGTGCTGAGCGCCACCGAGGTCGACGTGGTCCTGATGGACGTACGCATGCCGAAGCTCGACGGCGTGGAGACGACCCGCCGCATCTGCTCGGACCCGAACCCGCCGAAGGTCCTGATCCTCACCACCTTCGACCTCGACGAGTACGCGTTCTCCGGTCTGAAGGCGGGCGCCTCCGGCTTCATGCTCAAGGACGTGCCCCCGGGAGAGCTGCTCGCCGCCATCCGTTCCGTGCACAGCGGCGACGCCGTGGTCGCGCCGTCCACCACCCGGCGCCTGCTCGACCGGTTCGCGCCGCTGCTGCCCAACGCCGGCAAGGAGCCCCGGCACAAGGGCCTGGAGCGGCTCACCGAGCGCGAGCGCGAGGTCATGATCCTGGTCGCGCAGGGCCTGTCCAACGGGGAGATCGCGGCCCGTCTCGTCCTCTCGGAGGCCACCGTGAAGACCCACGTCGGGCGCATCCTCACCAAGGTCGGCCTGCGCGACCGGGTCCAGGTGGTCGTCCTCGCCTACGAGACGGGGCTCGTCCGGGCGGGCGGGCTCGGCTGACGCCCGAAGGCACACCCCGCGGCCGGTGCCGTACGAGCGACTGCCGGGGCGGGGCCCGGTTTCCCGGTGGCGCCGGCCTTCGCGTGACCGGGACGTGACCGGCGCGCACTAGGGTCGGCGCATGCTCCTGTGGATCAACGGGCCCTTCGGGGGCGGCAAGACACAGACCGCGCACGAGATCCAGCGCAGGCTGCAGGGCAGCGTCATCTGCGATCCGGAACACGCCGGTTTCGGCCTGCGCCGCATGCTTCCGCCCGAACTCCGCGGCGATTTCCAGGACTTGGTGTCCTGGCGGCAGGGTGTGGTCGAGGTGCTCGACCTCGCGCTCCGCGAACGGGACGGTGTGGTCATCGCCCCCATGACGGTCACGAACCCCGTGCACTTCGCGGAGACGGTCGGGCGGCTGCGTGAACTGGGCCACGACGTACGGCACTTCACGCTGCTGGCCGAGCGCGAGACCGTCCTTCGGCGGCTGCGCGAACGCGGCTTCGGGCACTTTGTGGGCCACGTCGCGGGGAAGGACACCCCGCTGCGGCGCGAGAGCTGGGCCGTGGGGCAGCTCGACCACTGCCTGGAGCGGCTGCGCGAGCCGGAGTTCGCCGAGCATCTGTGGACCGACGGGACGACCGTCGCCAGGACCGCCGACCGGATAGCGGTCCTCGCGGGGCTGACGCTCGAACCGAACCGGGACGGGGCCCTGCGCGGGCGCCTGCGGCGGGCACGGACGAGCGTGCGCCACATCCGCCTCGACTGAGTCGGCCGCGCGGACCGGGCAGCACCCCGGTCCCCGGTCCGGGGCGTCACCCGCGGACCCTCAGCGCAGGATCCCCTCCAGGAAATCGCTGCCCAGCCGGGCCACCACGCCGACGTCGAGCTGGTGCAGCACATAGCGGCCGCGGCGCCGCGTGGTGATCAGGCCGGCCTTCTTGAGCACGCTCAGGTGCCGGGATATCTCCGGCGCGGTCATCCCGTGCACCTGGGCGAGCTCGCCCGTGGTGTACGCGCTGCGTGCCAGATGGCGGCAGATGCGCATCCGGACCGGGTGGGACAGGGCGGTCATCCGCAGGGTGAGCTGCTCGACGGAGGGCGGGGCGGAGAGCTCGGGGGAACTGACGGGGTAGTGCAGCACCGGCTGCCACCGATAGCGGTGCAGCACCATCAGGTGCGGACGGCCGAGGCTGGTGGGGACCAGCAGCAGACCGCCGTCCGCCGTGACCACCGTGCCCCCCTCGGTCAGCTTGTCGACGGTGATGATCCGCGCCGTCTCGTCCAGGGACAGGGCGGAGGAGACGGAGGCCAGCGCCTCGGGCAGGCCCTTGTGCCGGAGCAGATCCGTCTTGTGACGGGCCTCCGCGGCCAGCGGGTGGCGCAGCCGGGACCAGGTCTCGGCGAAGAAGGCCTCGTCGCAGTCCTCCAGGAACTGCCGCAGCCAGGCCCGCACGCCCGGCGGGTCCACCAGCAGCCGCTCGGTGAACCGCGTCTGCTGCGGCCCGCGCGAGGCGGCCAGATCGACGGCACGCCGCTGCACCTCGGGATCGGAGAGGGCGTGCGGCCCCTCGGAGCTGTACGCGAGCGCGCAGGTGAACTCCAGGGCCGCGTCCACGAACTGCTCGTCGGTGAGCTTGTCCAGCAGGTCCAGGTCCTCGGCGAGCGTCGCGCCCGGCACCGAGACCCCGCCCGGGATGCCCGCGCACGGCAGGAACAGGTCCGAGAACGTCGTACGCCACAGGAAGTCCGCCTCGCACATCCGGTCCGCGAGATGGGGATCGAGCCCGGCGGTCACCCCCGTCGCCCAGCCCTGGAGCCCGGGGTGGTGCCCCGGCTCCGCCAGCGCGTGCAGCGCCATCCCCAGCTCGGCCAGCGGCGACGGCACGACGGCGACCCGCTCCGGCCGCAGGCCGCGGATGTCGATGTGCACGCTCATGTCCCCATGGTGCACCTCGCCACCGACAGCGGCCGCCGCCGATTGACGACGGCCGTCAATCGAGGCGACAGCCGTTGTGATCAGGCGCAGCCTGGGACGACCGGGGCAGTTCGCGCGGGGCCTTCGGATCCCATCCCTCGTTCCCGAGAGGCGATCGGTCATGAGCATCACCCAGCAGTACCTCCTGGACAGCTACCGGGCCTCGCAGCACGGGGAGGCCGCTCCACCGGCACCCGGCAGCCACGACCGGGAGGTCGCGCGGGAGCTGCGCGACTACCGGCGGTTCCGGGCCGTCGTGGCCGGACATCCGGCGCACGGCCGGCTGCGCGGTGCCCTGAGCCGGTGGCTGCACGGCCGGCACCGGTGGCCGGCCCGCCGATAGCCGCGCCGCCGGGCCCTCCCGGGCCCCGTGCCGTGCGTGCCCGCGTCCTACGAGGTGATCCGGTCCGGCAGCCGTTCCACGAACGCGCGGACCGCCGCCTTCACGTCGTCCGCCGTCCACTCCAGACCCGGCCCGGCCACCGTGACCTCCGTGTACGCGAGTCCCGGGCCGCCCCGGTTCCAGCCCTGGGCGAACAGGCCCGTCCTCGTCTCCTCGACCTGCCGCAGCGCCGCGTCCCCGAGGACGTCCGGTTCGTACGGCAGCCAGACCTGGAACTGGTGGGTGTGCGGCTCCTCCGGGTGGACCCGGGCCCAGGGGACCCCGGCCTCGGTGAAGCCCTCGCGCAGCGCGCCGGCCACCACGCGCGCGTGGGCGACGTACTCCGGCAGCCGGGGCAGCTCCCGCTCCAGGCCGATCAGCGCCGACAGGACGGTCGGGAACTGCTGGATGATCATGCCGCCGTACCGGTGCCGCCAGGTCTTCGCCTCGTCCACGAGCGTCTTCGGCCCCGCGACGGCGGCACCGCCGAAACCGCCGAGCGACTTGTAGAACGAGACGTACACGCTGTCCGCGAGGCCGGCGATCTCCTCCAGGGGGCGGCCGAAGCGCGGGGTGCACTCCCACAGCCGGGCCCCGTCGATGTGGACGACCGCGTCACGCTCCCGGGCCGCCTCCACGACCTCGGTGAGCTCCTCCCAGGTCGGCAGGACGAACCCGGCGTCCCGGAGCGGCAGCTCCAGCAGCAGCGCGCCAAATGGCTCGGGGAAGTCCCGCACCTCCTCGGCGGTCGGCATCCGGGGCTCGTTCGTCAGACGGACCGGGCGCAGGCCGCTGACCCGGCTGAACGCCTGCCGTTCATGGACTTCGGGGTGGCTGAGCCCGTGCAGGGCCACGGTCGCGTCACCGGTCCGGCCCGCCCAGCAGCGCAGGACGACCTGCTGCGCCATGGTCCCGGTCGGGAAGAAGACCGCCGCCTCCGTGCCCAGCAGCGCGGCGACCCGCTCCTCCAGGTTCTCGACGAGGCCGTCGCCGTACATGTCGACCCGCTCGTCCAGGTCGCACACGTCACCGGCGCCCTCGTTCAGCCAGGCCAGGCGCTCGCGGAGCGACAACTGGTAGCCGGGCCGCCACAGCACCCGCCCGGCCGCCTTCCAGGCGACCGCGCGCCGCTCGAACCGCTCCTCGGGAGACAGCCCCGCCGTCCCCTCCCCGCCCCGCTCCACGGGCTCCGTGCCGACCCGCTCCGCAGGTTCTCCACCGCTTCGTGCCGCCGTATCGCTCATCCCAGGATCATGTCCCGGGCGGGCCCGGCCGGGCACCTCGAATTCCACACGCCGGTGACCTGTGGATATCTCGTTCACCCGGCCAGGGCACTCATCGCGTTCCGGCGCGCGGAAACCCACAGCCTGTGGACGGCCGGACTCCCGTCGGACCAATCGCGTTAACATGACGAGAAATCGTCCGGTACCCCGAGCGGACTGGAACGGAAGGCCGCCGTCGCGTGAGTACGTATCTCCAGCCAGAGCCCAAGGACCGCCCCGCGCGGCTGACCGTCGGCGTCGTCGGTGCCGGCCGTGTCGGACCCGCGCTCGCCGCCGCGCTCCAGCTCGCCGGACACCGCCCGGTGGCCGTCTCCGGCGTCTCCGACGCCTCCAGGCGGCGTGCCGCGCAGCTCCTGCCCGACGTTCCGCTGGTGTCCCCGGCCGAGGTCCTGGAGCGCGCCGACCTCGTGCTGCTGACGGTCCCCGACGACGCGCTCCCCGGGCTCGTCGAAGGACTCGCCGAGACGGGCGCCGTCCGGCCCGGACAGCTCCTGGTGCACACCTCGGGACGGTACGGCGCGCGCGTGCTCGACCCGGCCCTCAGGGCGGGCGCGCTGCCGCTCGCCCTGCACCCCGCGATGACGTTCACGGGCACCGCCGTGGACGTCCAGCGGCTCGCCGGATGCTCCTTCGGCGTCACCGCCCCCGAGCAGCTCCGGCTGGCCGCCGAGGCCCTCGTGATCGAGATGGGCGGCGAGCCCGAGTGGATCGCCGAGGAGTCCCGGCCGCTCTACCACGCGGCCCTCGCGCTGGGAGCCAACCACCTGGTGACCCTGGTCGCCGAGTCGATGGAGCTGCTGCGCACCGCCGGTGTCGCGGCCCCCGACCGCATGCTCGGCCCGCTCCTCGGTGCCGCTCTGGACAACGCGCTCAGGTCGGGCGACGCGGCCCTGACCGGACCCGTCGCGCGCGGGGACGCGGGCACGGTCGCCGCGCACGTCGCCGAACTGCGCCGGCACGCCCCGGGGACCGTCGCCGGCTATCTGGCGATGGCCCGCGCGACCGCCGACCGCGCGCTCGCCCACGGACTGCTCAAGCCGGAACTCGCCGAGGACCTCCTGGGAGTACTCGCCGCCGGGACGGACGCGACCCAGGGGACCGAGGGAGACACCCGATGACCACCGCCCTGCTGCGCACCGCCGACCAACTGTCCGCGCGGGCCCGGACCGGCCGCAGAGCCGTCGTGATGACCATGGGCGCCCTCCACGAGGGCCACGCCACCTTGATCCGCACCGCCCGCGAGGTCGCGGGAGACGCGGGCGAGGTGGTCGTCACCGTCTTCGTCAACCCCCTCCAGTTCGGGCAGGGCGAGGACCTCGACCGCTACCCGCGCACCCTCGACGCCGACCTGAAGATCGCCGAACAGGCGGGTGCCGACGTCGTGTTCGCGCCCTCCGTCGACGAGGTCTACCCCGGTGGCGAGCCCCAGGTCCGGATCTCCGCGGGACCGATGGGCGAGCGCCTGGAAGGCTCCGTGCGGCCCGGTCACTTCGACGGCATGCTCACCGTCGTCGCCAAACTGCTGCACCTGACCCGGCCCGACGTGGCCCTGTTCGGCCAGAAGGACGCCCAGCAGCTCGCCCTGATCCGGCGCATGGCACGCGACCTGAACTTCGGCGTGGAGATCACCGGCGTCCCCACCGTGCGCGAGGAGGACGGACTCGCCCTCTCCAGCCGCAACCGCTACCTCTCGGCCCAGGAGCGGCGCACCGCGCTCGCCCTCTCCCAGGCCCTGTTCGCGGGCCGTGACCGGCACGCCGCCCAGGAGGCGCTGCGCGCGCGGGCCCTGGAGGTGCCCGCCACGCGCGAGCGTGCCGAGGCCCTCAGCGCCCTGGGCGAGTCCCGGGCCGCGGCCGACGCGCACGCCGTCGCCAAGGCCGTCCCCGGCTGGCCCGGCGGGGTCCGCTCGGCCGCCCGGCTGGTCCTCGACGAGGCGGCCCGCCTGCGGCCGCCGCTGGCCCTGGACTATCTCGCACTCGTCGACCCCGACGACTTCACCGAGGTCCCGGACGACTTCACCGGCGAGGCGGTCCTCGCCGTCGCCGCCCGGGTCGGCACGACCCGGCTGATCGACAACATTCCCCTCACCTTCGGAGCCGCCTCGTGACCGGCAAAGGCACAGGTTCAGACACCGCCACTGGCACCGGTATACGCCTGCACGCGCCCGCCCCGGGCTGGGCCCTGACCGCGGACGTCGTCGTCGTCGGTTCCGGCGTGGCCGGGCTCACCGCGGCCCTGCGCTGCGAGGCCGCGGGGCTGCGGACCGTCGTCGTCACCAAGGCCCGCCTGGACGACGGCTCCACGCGCTGGGCGCAGGGCGGCATAGCCGCGGCCCTCGGCGAGGGCGACACCCCCGAACAGCACCTCGACGACACCCTCGTCGCGGGCGCGGGCCTGTGCGACGAGGAAGCCGTCCGCATCCTCGTCACCGAGGGCCCCGACGCGGTGCGCCGACTCATAGCGACCGGCGCCCACTTCGACGAGTCCTCCGAGGGCCGCCTCGAACTCACCCGTGAGGGCGGCCACCACCGCCGCCGCATCGCGCACGCGGGCGGCGACGCGACGGGCGCCGAGATCTCCCGGGCCCTCGTCGAGGCGGTCCGCGCGCGCGGCCTGCGCACGGTCGAGAACGCGCTCGTCCTGGACCTCCTCACGGACGCCGAGGGCCGCACCGCGGGCGTGACCCTGCACGTCATGGGAGAGGGCCAGCACGACGGTGTCGGCGCCGTCCACGCCCCCGCCGTGGTCCTCGCGACCGGCGGCATGGGCCAGGTCTACTCCGCGACCACCAACCCGTCCGTCTCCACGGGCGACGGCGTGGCCCTCGCCCTGCGCGCGGGCGCCGAGGTCTCCGACCTCGAATTCGTCCAGTTCCATCCGACCGTGCTCTTCCTCGGAGCCGACGCGGAGGGCCAGCAGCCGCTGGTCTCCGAGGCGGTACGGGGCGAGGGCGCCCACCTGGTCGACGCGGGCGGCGTGCGCTTCATGGTCGGCCAGCACGAGCTGGCCGAACTGGCCCCCCGGGACATCGTCGCCAAGGGCATCATGCGCCGCATGCAGGAGCAGGACGCCGAGCACATGTTCCTCGACGCCCGGCACTTCGGCGCCGCCATGTGGGAGCACCGCTTCCCCACGATCCTCGCCGCCTGCCGCGCCAACGGCATCGAGCCGGTGACCGAGCCCGTCCCGGTCGCCCCGGCCGCCCACTACGCCTCCGGCGGCGTACGCACCGACGCCCGGGGCCGCACCACGGTCCCCGGTCTGTACGCGTGCGGAGAGGTCGCCTGCACGGGCGTCCACGGCGCCAACCGGCTCGCCTCCAACTCCCTGCTGGAAGGCCTCGTCTACGCCGAGCGGATCGCCGCCGACATCGCGGCCAGCCACGCCGAGGACGGTCTGCACGCGCGCGTGCCCCAGCCGGTCCCGCACCCCGAGACGCCCGCGCACCCGCTGCTCGCCCCCGAGGCCCGCTTCGCGATCCAGCGGATCATGACGGGCGGCGCCGGTGTGCTGCGCTCCGCCGAGTCCCTTTCGACCGCGGCCGAGCAGCTCCAGCGTCTGCACACCGACGCTCGGGACGCCCTCGACGAGAACGGCAAGACCTCCGAGCCCGGCGTCGACACCTGGGAGGCCACCAACCTGCTGTGCGTGGCCCGCGTCCTTGTCGCCGCCGCCCTGCTGCGCGAGGAGACCCGGGGCTGCCACTGGCGGGAGGACCACGCCGACCGCGACGACGAACAGTGGCGCCGCCACATCGTCGTACGGCTGAATCCCGACCGGACGCTCGCCGTCGGCACCACCGATACCGCAGACTTCCCCCCGACATCCCGGCAGCCCCACCCGGCGCCCCCGTCCCGTACCCAGGAGCAGTGACCGAAGTGAGCACCCACGACCTTCCCCTCGCCGAGAGCGGCGGCTGCGGCGACGGCTGCGGCTGCGGCGCAGACATGGACGAGGCGTACATGGAGTGCGGCCTCGATCCCGCTCTGGCCCAGCTCCTCGCCGACGCCGGCCTCGACCCCCTGGAGGTCGAGGACATCGCGAACGTGGCGATCCAGGAGGACCTCGACCACGGCGTGGACGTGACGACGGTCGCGACCATCCCCGAGGACGCCGTCTCCACCGCGGACTTCACCGCCCGGGACGCGGGCGTCGTCGCGGGCCTGCGCGTCGCCGAGGCCGTCCTGTCCGTGGTCTGCACGGACGAGTTCGAGGTCGAGCGGCACGTCGAGGACGGCGACAGCGTCGAGGCCGGCCAGAAGCTGCTGAGCGTCACCACGCGCACCCGCGACCTGCTGACGGCCGAACGCAGCGCCCTCAACCTCCTGTGCCGCCTGTCCGGCATCGCGACCGCCACGCGCGCGTGGGCGGACGCCCTGGAGGGCACCGAGGCGAGGGTGCGGGACACCCGCAAGACCACGCCGGGCCTGCGCTCCCTGGAGAAGTTCGCGGTGCGCTGCGGCGGAGGCGTCAACCACCGCATGTCGCTGTCCGACGCGGCACTGGTCAAGGACAACCACGTGGTCGCCGCCGGCGGCGTGGCCGAGGCCTTCAAGGCCGTACGGGAGATGTTCCCGGAGGTCCCCGTCGAGGTCGAGGTCGACACCCTGCACCAGCTCCGCGACGTCGTCGACGCGGGCGCCGACCTGATCCTGCTGGACAACTTCACGCCCGTCGAGTGCGAGGAGGCGGTCGCCCTCGTCGCGGGCCGTGCCCTGCTGGAGGCGTCCGGCCGGCTCACCCTCGCCAACGCCGGGGCCTACGCGAAGACGGGCGTCGACTTCCTCGCGGTGGGCGCGCTCACGCACTCCTCCCCGATCCTCGACATCGGCCTCGACCTGCGAGCGGCGGAGTAACCCCGGCCATGCTGCTGACCATCGACGTAGGCAACACCCACACGGTCCTCGGCCTCTTCGACGGGGAGGAGATCGTCGAGCACTGGCGCATCTCCACCGACTCGCGCCGCACCGCCGACGAACTCGCCGTGCTGCTCCAGGGCCTCATGGGCATGCACCCGCTGCTCGGCGAGGAGCTCGGCGACGGCATCGACGGCATCGCGATCTGCGCGACCGTGCCGTCCGTGCTGCACGAGCTGCGCGAGGTGACGCGGCGCTACTACGGCGATGTCCCCGCCGTCCTCGTCGAACCCGGTGTCAAGACGGGCGTGCCGATCCTCACGGACAACCCCAAGGAGGTCGGCGCCGACCGGATCATCAACGCCGTGGCGGCCGTCGAGCTGTACGGGGGACCGGCGATCGTCGTCGACTTCGGCACCGCGACCACCTTCGACGCGGTCAGCGCGCGGGGCGAGTACGTCGGCGGTGTCATCGCTCCCGGCATCGAGATCTCCGTCGAGGCGCTCGGTGTCAAGGGCGCGCAGCTGCGGAAGATCGAGGTGGCCCGGCCGCGCGCGGTGATCGGCAAGAACACCGTCGAGGCGATGCAGTCCGGCATCATCTACGGGTTCGCCGGCCAGGTCGACGGCGTCGTGAACCGGATGGCGCGCGAGCTCGCCGACGACCCCGAGGACGTCACCGTCATCGCCACCGGCGGACTGGCTCCGATGGTCCTCGGCGAGTCCTCGGTGATCGACGAGCACGAGCCGTGGCTCACGCTGATCGGGCTGCGGCTGGTGTACGAGCGGAACGTCTCGCGCATGTGAACTCCGCCCGCGTGACGCGGGCAGCCGGTACCGAAGGGGCCCCGCGTGCGCGGGGCCCCTTCGGCTTCCCTTCCGGGGCGGGGTGGCGGCCGGCTTTCCTTCCGGAGGGGCGGCGGCCGGGCGCTCTTCCGGAATCCGGGACGCAGTTCCGCTCTCGTCGAGACAGGACGCGCCACATTTCTTCTGCTATGCGGATTTTGTCTGATTAGCACGTATCGTCGCCCCATGCCCACGCCCTACGGATCCCACGGCGGCATGGCGTTCGGCGCGGAGGAGCTGCGTGTGCTCCGCCGTGTCCTCGCCCTCGCCCTGCACCCCAGCCCCGTCTCGGCCGAGGACGTCCAGGACTGCCTCCGCCTCGCCGGGTCCCTCGACGAGGCGGCCCACGAGGGGGCCAGGCTCCGGGCCTTCCTGCTGGCCGACCTCGCCCGCTACCGGGCCGCCCTGCCGGGCACCGTCACCGGCTACCTCCCCCGCCTGGAGGAGGCCCTGGCTTCCGGATACCGGCCGAACGCCGACGACCTCGCCGCGCTCCGCGCGCTGCGTGGCAATCCCGCCGCGGCGGCTCTCCTGGAGCGCTGCCAGGTCCTCGCCGAGCGGGACGTGCGGACCCGGCTCTCGGGCCGCGCGCTCGCCTCGGTCCCCCCGTCCCGCACCCGTCTGCTGGCCCTGCCCGGCGGCCGCGCCGCCGAGGAGCCCGACAGGAGGTCCGAGCCGGAACCGGGGCCCCGGCCGCCTGCCGGGCCGCCCCGCCCGGACCGGCCCATCCCCACCCCGGGCGAGGTCTTCCCGCCGCGGCGCAAGCCCGGCCCGCCCCCGGCCGACCCGCCGCAGCAGCTCGCGGCGGGCTAGCTACTCTGGGGGCATGGACTATGTCTCCGCGCTCGTGCCCCCGGTAGTGATGGCCGTGTTCTTCATCGGGCTCATCGTGACGATCGTGAAGAGTCAGGGCGGGGCCAACAAGGCCAAGGAGGACGGGGTCGTCGACGCCGCCCTCGCGCGCGTGGAGGCCGCTCAGCAGGCCTCGGCCCGCAAGGACACCGGGGCCTGAGCCCCGGGCGAGCCCTCTTCGGCGTACGCCCGCCCCGTGCCCGGCCGCGCTGTCACCGGCGTACGACTCGGACGTTTCCCGCGTCCTTCGAGTCGTACGCCCTTTTTGTTGGCCATCTCCCACTATTGTTCTGAACTGTGCCTCGCCCATTGGGAGAACTCGAAGACGCGGTCATGACGCGGGTGTGGAAGTGGAACCGCCCGGTGACCGTTCGGGAAGTCCTGGAAGACCTTCAACAGGAACGGTCCATCGCCTACACCACGGTGATGACCGTTTTGGACAATCTCCATCAGAAGGGCTGGGTCCGCCGCGAGGCGGAAGGCCGGGCCTATCGATATGAGGCCGTCTCCACACGGGCCGCCTACTCGGCGGCGCTGATGAACGACGCCTGGTCGCAGAGTGACAACCCAGCGGCCGCTCTCGTCGCCTTCTTCGGGATGATGAGCGAGGAACAGCGGGTAGCCCTCAGGGATGCCGTACGCATGGTGCAAGGGCCGGAACCGCAAGCCCCCGAAGCGGCCGAAAGGCCACCGGCGCCCGGGCCCTCCGGGGAGAACCCCGCCGCTGACGGGGACGCCTCCGGACGATAGCGTCCGCTCATGTCAGCAGAGCATCCCGCGGAGGTTCCGGCAGGGCTTCCGGCGGAGCATCCCGAAGTCACCGCAAAAGCCGTCACCGTCCGACGGGCCAGGACCAGCGATGTCGCGGCCGTACGAGGACTCCTCGACGCGAACGTGCGCCGCCGTATCCTGCTCGACAAAGCCACCGTCACCCTTTACGAGGACATCCAGGAGTTCTGGGTCGCGGAACGCGACGACAACGCCGAGGTGGTCGGCTGCGGCGCCCTGCACGTGATGTGGGAAGACCTCGCGGAAGTCCGCACTCTCGCGGTGAACCCCACGGTCAAGGGCCTGGGCGTCGGTCATCAGCTGCTGGAGAAGTTGCTCCAGACCGCCCGCTGGCTCGGTGTTCGACGGGTTTTCTGTCTGACCTTCGAAGTCGGCTTCTTCGCGAAGCACGGCTTCGTGGAGATCGGTGAGACACCCGTCGACACCGATGTGTACGCCGAGCTCCTGCGTTCCTATGACGAGGGCGTCGCGGAGTTCCTCGGTCTCGAACGAGTGAAACCGAACACCTTGGGCAACAGCCGGATGCTTCTGCATCTGTGATCGCGACCGGCTATTCCGGCGGAGTGCGCTGCCCGCGTTCCCTATGTCCGAAACGCGCACGTTTCCGGGCGGGCGGAGTCCGGTGAGTCTCTGCCAGGGGTTTGTGTTTTTCCAGCAAAAGCGGTTTGCTTTCCGACGTACTGCAGTACTGCATATAACAAGGGACGGCGAAACGGCGGACGCCGCGGGACCCTCCTTGCCCTGAAGTTATCGATGAAAGGAAATCCGGTGGCACAGAAGGTTCAGGTCCTTCTTGTCGACGACCTCGACGGTGGCGAGGCGGACGAGACCGTGACGTTCGCGTTGGACGGCAAGACGTACGAAATCGATCTCACGACCGCCAATGCGGACAAGCTCCGTGGCCTTCTCGACGCGTACGTGAAGGGTGGCCGTCGTACCGGAGGCCGTGCTTCGGGCGGACGCGGAAAGGCCCGCGTCGCTTCCGGTGGCAGCCAGGACACCGCGCAGGTCCGTGCCTGGGCGAAGGAGAACGGCCTGGAGGTCAACGACCGCGGCCGCGTTCCCGCGTCCATTCGCGAGGCCTACGAGAAGGCCAACGGCTGAGCGGGCGCTCGCCGCAGCCTCACGCGGTGGCACTGTGTCGCCATCGTCTGCACCAGTCGTACGAGATCGGGGGCGCCCCCAACGCCCCCGCCGACGGTCCCGCCGCCCAGCGCCGACAGTGTCGGCAATGCCGACTCCACCGCGCGGCCGGGCATCGGGGGCCGCAGCCAGCGGGCGGCCCCTCGTGGGCGTCTCCGCGTTTCCGGACCGGCCGGCCGCCGGTCGCCGGGACGGGCTCGCGGACCGTCTTCGGGCCGGCCTTCGGGCCGGGCCCCGAACCCGGCCGGCGGAGCGAGGGGACCCGGCGGCGCCGGAGCCCCGGGATCCGGCGCCACCGCGCCGCCGGGATCCGGCGGCGGGGGAGCCTCGATGCTTCCGCCCGCGCCGATCGCCGTGAGATCCAGCGCGAGAGTTCCCCACTCCAGCCAGTCGAGCAGCCCCGGCAGCTCCTCCGCGCTCCCCGTGGCCACCAGCAGCCGCATCCGCTCCCCGTGCAGGGCCACCGGAGAAGCCGGTCCCAGATGCCGCAGGGCGGGGAATCCCGCCTCCGCCGGCACCTCCAGGACGTCGAAGCGCAGCCCCGTGACCAGCCGTACCGGCAACCCGGGCACTGTCGTCCAGTCCAGTTCGTTCTCGTACCACTGACGTACCGGATCGACCGGATCACCCGGATCGGACGGTCGACGGGGGACAGGGACGGTGGGAACCATGCAAGGAGCAACCGTCAAAAGACCCCCCGAGTTACGCTGGGTATTTCCGTGAACGCTCAGAGTGCCGGGAAAAGGGGCGTGCGGGAGCGTTCCGCCGGGCATGGATGTTCGCCCGTAGCGGAGGGAACCGGTGCGCGCGGCATGGACTGTCAGTGAGCACGGGTAAGACATGCCTAGTGGGAGAGGCGACACGCAGGGCTCGGGCATCTCACGTTCGCCATCGGCGTACAGCGGGAGAGGGTATCTGCCTGGCCTGCGGGAACATCGTCTCGCACCATCAGGTTGGAGCAGATGTCGGCGTTCGGGGTCAGGAGGCCAAGGACGGTGTCGGCAGTTGGAATGAGCGGTCCCCGCTTGCGGGACTAAGCTGCGGAAGGACAGGGAGGGGAGCGTCCCCTTACTGCCTGACCGCTCTGAGGAGCGATTAACGATGTTCGAGAGGTTCACCGACCGCGCGCGGCGGGTTGTCGTCCTGGCTCAGGAAGAAGCCCGGATGCTCAACCACAACTACATCGGCACCGAGCACATCCTCCTGGGCCTGATCCACGAGGGTGAGGGTGTCGCCGCTAAGGCCCTGGAGAGCCTCGGGATTTCGCTCGAGGCGGTCCGCCAGCAGGTGGAGGAGATCATCGGGCAGGGCCAGCAGGCCCCCTCCGGCCACATCCCCTTCACCCCCCGTGCCAAGAAGGTCCTGGAGCTGTCGCTCCGCGAGGCCCTTCAGCTGGGCCACAACTACATCGGCACGGAGCACATCCTGCTCGGCCTGATCCGCGAGGGCGAGGGCGTCGCCGCCCAGGTCCTGGTCAAGCTGGGCGCAGACCTCAACCGTGTGCGGCAGCAGGTGATCCAGCTGCTCTCCGGTTACCAGGGCAAGGAGACCGCCACCGCCGGCGGTCCTGCCGAGGGCACCCCCTCCACGTCCCTGGTCCTCGACCAGTTCGGCCGGAACCTCACCCAGGCCGCTCGTGAGTCCAAGCTCGACCCGGTCATCGGGCGCGAGAAGGAGATCGAGCGGGTCATGCAGGTGCTGTCCCGCCGTACGAAGAACAACCCGGTGCTCATCGGTGAGCCCGGCGTCGGCAAGACCGCCGTCGTCGAGGGCCTCGCCCAGGCCATCGTCAAGGGCGAGGTGCCCGAGACCCTCAAGGACAAGCACCTCTACACCCTCGACCTCGGCGCGCTGGTCGCCGGCTCCCGCTACCGCGGTGACTTCGAGGAGCGCCTGAAGAAGGTCCTCAAGGAGATCCGCACCCGCGGCGACATCATCCTGTTCATCGACGAGCTGCACACGCTGGTCGGTGCGGGTGCCGCCGAGGGCGCCATCGACGCCGCTTCGATCCTGAAGCCCATGCTGGCCCGCGGTGAGCTCCAGACCATCGGTGCGACGACCCTGGACGAGTACCGCAAGCACCTCGAGAAGGACGCGGCCCTCGAGCGCCGCTTCCAGCCGATCCAGGTGGCGGAGCCTTCCCTCCCCCACACGATCGAGATCCTCAAGGGTCTGCGCGACCGGTACGAGGCCCACCACCGTGTGTCCATCACGGACGAGGCCCTGGTGCAGGCGGCGACGCTCGCCGACCGGTACATCTCGGACCGCTTCCTGCCCGACAAGGCGATCGACCTGATCGACGAAGCCGGCTCCCGGATGCGCATCCGCCGGATGACCGCGCCGCCGGACCTCCGCGAGTTCGACGAGAAGATCGCGGGCGTGCGCCGCGACAAGGAGTCGGCCATCGACTCCCAGGACTTCGAGAAGGCGGCCTCTCTCCGCGACAAGGAGAAGCAGCTGCTGGCGGCGAAGGCCAAGCGCGAGAAGGAGTGGAAGGCCGGCGACATGGACGTCGTGGCCGAGGTCGACGGCGAGCTCATCGCCGAGGTCCTGGCCACCGCCACCGGCATCCCGGTCTTCAAGCTGACCGAGGAGGAGTCCTCGCGTCTGCTGCGCATGGAGGACGAGCTCCACAAGCGGGTCATCGGCCAGAAGGACGCCATCAAGGCGCTCTCGCAGGCGATCCGCCGTACGCGAGCGGGTCTGAAGGACCCGAAGCGTCCCGGTGGTTCCTTCATCTTCGCCGGCCCCTCGGGTGTCGGTAAGACGGAGCTGTCGAAGACCCTCGCGGAGTTCCTCTTCGGTGACGAGGACGCGCTGATCTCCCTCGACATGTCGGAGTTCAGCGAGAAGCACACGGTCTCGCGTCTCTTCGGTTCGCCCCCCGGATACGTGGGCTACGAAGAGGGCGGCCAGCTCACCGAGAAGGTCCGCCGCAAGCCGTTCTCCGTCGTCCTCTTCGACGAGGTGGAGAAGGCCCACCCGGACATCTTCAACTCGCTGCTGCAGATCCTGGAGGACGGTCGTCTGACCGACTCCCAGGGCCGGGTCGTGGACTTCAAGAACACGGTCATCATCATGACGACCAACCTCGGCACCCGGGACATCTCCAAGGGCTTCAACCTCGGCTTCGCGGCCGTGGGCGACGTCAAGTCCAACTACGACCGGATGAAGGCCAAGGTCAACGAGGAGCTGAAGCAGCACTTCCGCCCCGAGTTCCTGAACCGTGTCGACGACACGGTGGTCTTCCACCAGCTGACCGAGGAAGACATCATCCAGATCGTCGACCTCATGGTCGCGAAGGTGGACGAGCGTCTGAAGGACCGGGACATGGGCATCGAGCTCAGCCCGAGCGCCAAGTCCCTCCTCGCGAAGAAGGGCTACGACCCCGTGCTGGGCGCCCGGCCGCTGCGCCGGACCATCCAGCGCGAGATCGAGGACGTCCTCTCCGAGAAGATCCTCTTCGGCGAGCTCCGTCCCGGCCACATCGTGGTCGTCGACACCGACGGCGAGGGCGAGGCCAAGGCCTTCACCTTCCGCGGTGAGGAGAAGTCGGCGCTCCCCGACGTCCCGCCGATCGAGCAGGCCGCCGGCGGTGCCGGTCCCAACCTGAGCAAGGAGGCGTGACCTCAGGGTCCGCCTGGAAAAGGGGCTGCCCCGGGACTTCGGTCCCGGGGCAGCCCCTTTTCCAGGTCCCGGAGCAGCCCTTTCGGCCGGGCGGGAGTCACAGAACGTTGTGGGTCGTGGTCGTCGTGTGTTCGCCCGGCAATTGACCCGAGAGCTGTTCCGGCACGGTTCCGGTGCCCGAAGTGAGGGCGAAATTGACCGTCCGCAGGTTCGGCAGCAGGGTCCGGAGTCCGGAAAGGTCCTCGTTCCCCGCCATTTTTCTCAGTTCCAGGTGTTCGACGGACGGCAGCGGCGGCGCCGACACGAGGGATCCCAGGGCGGCCCGGTGGATCCGCAGTTCCCTGAGCGCCGGCAGCGCGGCGACCTCGGACCAGTCGTCGGGGGTGAGCTCGCCGGGCTCCCGGCTCAGCCACAGGGTGTGCAGCGACCGCCAGTGGCCCAGCCCCCGCATCCCGGTGTCGCGGAGCACGTCCAGCCCGAAGCAGATGACTTCCAGCGGCGCGTCCAGGGGGAGGGTCTCGCTCAGCGACCGGCCCGTGAGCCGGTGTCCGACGTTCAGTTCCCGCAGCGAGGCCAGCCCCGCCAGACCGTCGGGGACCGGGGGCCGTCCCGAGTCGGACATCAGGTACAGCCCCCGCAGCGGCAGCTCCGCGAGCGGCGCGAGATCACCGATCCCCGTGCACCCATCGAGGTTGAGCTGCTCCAGCCGCCGCTGTGCCGTCAGGAAGCCCAGATCCCCCAGGCGGTTGTTGTGCCGCAGCATCAGCCGGGTCACCTGGTCCGGGAGCAGGCAGGTGCGCAGCTCCGCCGGGTCGATGTCTCCTACGATCTGCAGCCGGGGCCGGCCGCCCAGGTCGCGCAGCACGTGGAGCTGGGCGGTCGAGTGCGCGGAGAAGTACAGGCCGGCCGGGTCCAGCCGGGCGATGATCTCGGACGCGTACCGCTCGGTGTCGAACCTGTGCCATCCCCAGGCGAGTTGGGCCCGTACGGATCGGGCCGGGTGCGAGCGGAAGCGCGCCAGTACGGGGATGGCCGCGTCGGTGCCGATCAGGGAGGCGGTGACCACGACGCCGTGGGCCTCGTCCTCGGTGAGACCCTCCGGTCCGGGCAGCAGTTCCAGGACGAGGGGGCCCGCCTCGGCCAGGGCGCGGGCCTCCGCCGACGTTCTCGGCGGGATGAGCGCGGCCGCGTCGCCTTCCACGGCGGCCCGCACCTCGGGCGCGAGCTGGGTGGAGTGTTCCAGCGAGGCGAGGGCGAGCAGCCGTACACGCGTCGCGGACGCCTCGTCGAGCCGTGCCGCCGCGCCGGTCATGGAGCCCAGCAGCTCGGCCCGTTCCCGTGGCCGGGCGTGGGCGACGGCCATCCGGATCACATCCGCCCACTGGGACTCCCCGGCGTTGCGCACCAGCAGCCCGAAGTCCCCGTCCTCCACGGCGGCCTTGGCGCCCAGGTAGTCCTGGAAGGTGCGGTGGACGAACTCGACGGTTCCCGGGGTGGGTTCACGGAGAAGGCCGCTGCGGACGAGGAGGTGGCGCAGGATCTGCGCGGCGTCGCCCTGCCGGGCGGCGGCCGGGAGGGAGGGCAGGACGTCGGCGACGATGCGTTCGGCGCGGGCGCGGTCCATCTCCGCCCGGTTGTTGCGGATCAGCCAGTAGGCGAGCCGTTGCAGGAGCTGGATCTGCGGAAGCTCCGTGAGGTGGATGCCGTCGTGACCGCTGCCCCGTACGAACATGTCGCGTTCCTCGTCGCGGCGCGACAGCAGCATGGAGAGCGCGGCGTCGTACAACTCCTGTCTGCCGTGCGGCAGATAGCCCCGCCGGTCCCGGTGCAGCGCGCAGATCAGACCGCACATCAGGGGATTGGTGGCGAGGCGGCCGAGGTCCGGCTTGGTCCGGACGGCGTCGAGGAGGGAACGCTCGTAGCCGTCGAGGCGGTCCGTGTCGGAGGCGTCGAGGCGTGCCGCGGCGTGCCAGCGGCGGATGAAGGCGGCCACGTCGTCGCCGGTCATCGGCGAGAGGACGAGTTCGGTGAATCCGTCGGGCGCGAGCCAGTCCTCCCGTACGGCCGAGGGGCGGGACGTGACCAGCCACTGGTTGCCGGGGTAGGCGTCGAGGAGTTCGCGCAGCCAGCGGCGGGTGTGTTCGCGGTCACGTTCGGGGATCTCGTCGAGGCCGTCGACGAGCAGCAGTCCGCGGCCGTGGCCGAGCACCCTGTCGGTCCAGCCGTCCGGCTGGGTCGCGTGGAAGGGAAGCCGCACGGCGGACAGGAAGGCGTCGGGGGCCGGAAGGCCCTCGGGGCGGCGGACGAGGGTGCGCAGCGGGAGGACGAAGGGGATGCGGTCTCCCCGCTCGCCGCGCGCCGCGGTCACCGCCAGCCACTGCACCAGCGTGGTCTTGCCGGATCCGGCCACACCGCGCAGCAGGACGAGGTCCTGTTCCGACAGGGCCTGTTCGGCGGGCAGGGAAGCGGCCGCGGGGGCGATGCGCACACCGTCCGACGAGGCCGGCTCCTCGTCCTCCATGGGGCGTAAGGCCTGGAGGCTGAGGTAGGCGGCGTCCAGCGGCCAGCGTTCCGGGGAGTTGACGAGGTCGATGCCGTAGATGGTGAGGTGGCTGTGCCTGGTGGCGAGATGGGCGAGATAGCGCTGCTCGAAGGCCTGGTCCGTGCCGCCCGTCATGGGGGTGCGGGCGATCAGTTCGTCCACCTTGGCGATGAGCTCGCGCTGTCTGCGGCTCTGCTCCACGAGGGTGCGGGGGACAAACGCCGAGCGCTGCGTGAAGAAGTGCAGGATGTGGAGGCAGGCGGTGTCGAGCAGCCCCTCGTAGAACACGGTCGCGTCGAGGGACAGGTCCCGGTCGGGGTTCCCGGCGGCCGCGCGCAGCCGCAGGGCGAGCGTCCGGTGACCGAGCTCGACCGCCTGGACGTCCGTCATGGTGAGGTCGCCCAGGGCGTGCAGCGTGGTGCCGAGGGCGTGGACGACGGCCTGTTCCTCGTCGGCGGGGAAGGGGCGCTCCCCACCACACAGCGCCCGCCCGACCAGGGCGGCCGAAAGACGGGTCAGTTCCTTCTCTCCGACGGCCCGTTTCTCGCCCTTGAAGGAGACGAGCGCCGAGATCCGTACGGGCTTGTCCACGAGGCCCGCTCCCGGGCCCTCGGCCACGAAGAGCTTCCTGACCAGCGGCGCGGCCACGCTGGAGGCCAGGCGCGTGCCGACGGTTACTGGGTCCATGACGATCCCCCGGGAGAGCGTTGAGTCAGGAGGACAACCGTATGTTCTGACAGCCGTTCGGCACAGAGGCGCCGGAGGCGCCCGCGAAGGGTCTGCGAATGCCCCCAAGACCCTTGAAAACAGGGGCCGGCGGGGTAGCCCGCGTCACATTCCGGGGGTCCCGGATCCGGCCCCCCGGTGACATGAGGCACAGGCGTTTTGTCCGGTACTAGAGCGAGTAGTAGATACGCGAAAACGGACAAAAAGGACCTTTGGCCCGGGGTGGAGAGGGCTGTCGGCAGGTCGTCCGGACGGGTGGGCCGGGAGCAGGTTTAGCAGGGATATGCAGGCCTGAAGTGGGGTTAAACCCTGTTTTCCGGGCCAAAGGGACAAGATCCCTCGTCAGGTGTCCGAGGTGTCAAGGTTCGGGAAGTTTGGGGATGAAGTACTACTTCGCACCGTAGATGGGGGGTTTGAGTGCGGCTGGGGGCGCGGGTTACCAATGAATGGCCAACACGGCGGCAGGCAGTTCGCCGGAGTGGTTGCTCAGTCCCTTGTCCCCGTCTCCACGAGGTATTCATGTCGAAGCGCGTCACGTCCCGCAAGTCCCTTACGTCCATGGTCCGCACTCGGGCGGCCGTTCTGACCGTCGGTCTGGGAGCCTCGGTCGTGCTGGGCGCAGGGGTCGCGACCGCCGCCGAAACGGGCGTCAGCACCAGCGCCACCGTCACCGCGGCCAGCGCCGTTCACACCCAGGCCGCCGCTCAGGCCAAGGCCGCCGTCGCGAAGAAGGCGGCCGTCACCAAGGCGGCTGTCGCCAAGAAGGCCGCGGCGAAGAAGAAGGCCGCTTCCTGGATCGACCCGGTCGCGAAGTACTCCCTGTCCGCCAGCTTCAACCAGGCCGGCGGCATGTGGGCCCACAAGCACTCCGGCCAGGACTTCGCCGTGCCGACGGGCACCAACGTCATGGCCGCCCACGGCGGCACCGTCGTCAAGGCGGGCGGCAACGGCGCCGGTGACGGTCCGGCGTACGGCAACGCCGTCGTCATCAAGCACGCCAACGGCACGTACTCGCAGTACGCCCACCTGTCGCGCATCGACGTGCACATCGGTCAGGTCGTCTCCACCGGTCAGCACATAGCCCTTTCCGGCAACACCGGTAACTCCAGCGGCCCGCACCTGCACTTCGAGATCCGTACGACCCCCAACTACGGTTCGGCCGTCAACCCCGTGGCGTTCCTGCACACCATGGGCGTCAAGGTCTGACCCGCCCGCGCCGGTGACCCGGCGCGCGGCCCCGGCGCGCAGCGCCGGAGAGCGGAACCAGAAGCGGAGCCCCGCTGCCGGAGACGGCAGCGGGGCTCCGCTTTCGTACGAGGGGGCGGCGCCGGGAAACCCTGCGTGCGGGGCCGGCCCTGGGCGGCCTGTCGTTTCGGATCATGCGGCGGGACACGGGCCACCTGATCCAAACGTCCGGTCCTAGGAGGCTCCGCCCCCGTGGGCCTGGGTCACCAGGTCGATCGCGACCTCCAGGACGGCCTTGCGCTTGTCCTCGGGGTCGCCTTCGACGTCTTTGAGCACGAACATGCCGGCGTGCATCGTGAAGAGCGCGCTGACGCAGCGGACCTGGTCGGTCAGCGGCGACTCGGGCTCCTTGATGATCTCCAGCATGCTGATCATGCGGTCCTTGAAGGTCTCGCCGATGCTCAGCTCGCGAACCGTCGCCTGGTTCTCCTGCATGAAGCGGAAGAGCGGGGACGCGCCGCCGAGTGCCTCGCTGTAGCGGCGCAGCACCTCCTGCTTGGTCTCCAGGCTGTGCGGCTGCTGCTTGCCCCACTCGATCAGCTCGTCGAGCGGCCGCGTCAGATCCTGGAAGAGACTGATCAGGATCTCTTCCTTGGTCTTGAAGTGGTAGTAGAGCGCGGCTTTCGTGACATCGAGGTGCTCGGCGATCTCGCGCAGCGAGGTCTTCTCGTAGCCGTGCTCGGAGAAGAGTTCGAGAGCAACGTCCTGGATGCGCTGCCGGGTGTCGCCCCGGCGCTGCCGCTTGATGCCGTCCATGGTGCCGCCCATCCTCGTACTCCTCGCGCTCCCTGGAAACTTACCTGTCGACCGGCTGGTAAAACTAGTGTTGCTTACTTGACGCCCGGCTAGTTGCGAAGCTATTTTCCTGAGTGTAGTCAGCTTGCCGGTCGGCAAGTAAGTAGCCGGACGGCGGCGGAAGTACTCAGGGGAGTGGAAGCGATGGCGGACAAGACGAAAGCGGCCGAACCGGCCGCGGAGCAGACCGGGAAACCGGCCGAGGGCGAGAAGCGGCAGCGCAGCGTGCGTGTGGTCCTGCTCGCGCTGATGCTCACGATGATGCTGGCGATGCTCGACAACATGATCGTCGGCACGGCCATGCCGACCATCGTGGGTGACCTCGGCGGACTCGAACACCTTTCCTGGGTCGTGACGGCGTACACCCTCGCCACCGCGGCCTCCACCCCGATCTGGGGCAAGGTCGGCGACATGTACGGGCGCAAGGGCGCCTTCATGTCGTCGATCGTGATCTTCCTGATCGGCTCCGCGCTGAGCGGCATGGCCCAGAACATGGGCGAGCTGATCGGGTTCCGGGCCATTCAGGGTCTCGGCGCCGGCGGTCTCATGGTCGGCGTCATGGCGATCATCGGTGACCTGATCCCGCCCCGTGAGCGCGGCAAGTACCAGGGCATGATGGCCGGCATCATGGCGCTGGCGATGATCGGCGGTCCGCTGATCGGCGGCACCATCACCGACAACTGGGGCTGGCGCTGGTCCTTCTACATCAACCTGCCGCTCGGCGCGGTCGCGCTCGCCGCGATCAGCATCGTCCTGCACCTGCCGAAGAAGCGGTCCGAGACGCGCATCGACTACCTCGGTGCCGTGCTGCTGACCATCGGCATCACCTCCATCGTCCTCGTCACCACCTGGGGCGGCACGGAGTACGCCTGGTCGTCCGCACGGATCATGGAGCTCATCGGCCTCGGTGTCGCCGCGCTGGTCGGGTTCGTCTTCTGGCAGACCAAGGCCGCCGAGCCGATCCTGCCGCTGCACATCTTCCGCAGCCGCAACTTCACCCTGATGTCGATCATCGGCTTCGTCACCGGCTTCGCCATGTTCGGCGCCACGCTGTTCCTGCCGCTGTACCAGCAGGCGGTACAGGGCGCGTCCGCGACCAACTCCGGTCTGCTGCTGCTGCCCATGCTGGGCGCGATGCTCGTGACGTCGATGGTCGCCGGCCGGGTCACCACCGCCACCGGCCGCTACAAGATCTTCCCCGTCCTCGGCGGTGTGCTGATGGTGATCGGCCTCTACCTGCTGTCGACGATGGACACGGACACCACCCGTTTCATGTCCGGCGTCTACATGGCCGTCCTCGGCCTGGGCATGGGCTGCCTGATGCAGGTCACCATGCTGGTGGCGCAGAACAGCGTGGAGATGAAGGACATGGGCGTCGCGTCCTCCTCCTCCACCCTGTTCCGTACGCTCGGCTCGTCGTTCGGTGTCGCCGTCATGGGCGCGCTGTTCAACAACCGCGTCAAGGACGTCATGGCCGAGAAGGCCGGCGCGCTGGGCTCGAAGATCACCGAGCAGTCCCCGCAGCTGGACGCGGCGAGCCTGGCGAAGCTGCCGGCGGCGGCGCGCGAGGCCTACCAGCACGCGGTGTCGGCCGGTACGCACTCGGCCTTCCTGCTGGGCGCGTCGGTGGCCGTGATCGTGATGATCTCGTCGGTGTTCGTCAAGGAGGTCGCCCTCAAGGGAGCGGGCGCGCCCAAGCCCGGCGAGGGCGGCGCGTCGGACGAGGCACCCCAGGTCCAGCTCGCCGAGCCGGTCTGACCTGATCGCGGGGCCGGTCGTCCCGGCCCCTGAACTCCTCACACCGAAGGCCCCCGGCGTTGTCCGCCCCGGGGGCCTTCCGCTGTGCCCGGTGACGGTCACACCGAGGCGGCGAGGACGGGCCCGGCCGGGGGCCGTCTACTTCCCGGACGCCGGCAGCATCGGATAGCTCCCCGTGCTCGTCGGTGCGTGTTCCGGCAGCCACAGCACCGCGACCGCGCCCTCGGCGGGCACGTTTTCCGGAGCCCCGGCGGGCCGTACGTTGCGGAAGGTCAGCCGTGCGCCGAGCACCCGGGCCTGGCCGGCGGCGATGGTGAGGCCCAGTCCGTGGCCGTCGCCCGCCCGGTCGGCGCTGCCGGTGCGGAAGCGGCTCGGCCCCTCGGCGAGGAGCTTCTCGGGGAAACCGGGGCCGTGGTCGCGGACGCGGATGACCCTGCCCTCGACGGTGACCTCGATCGGCGGCCTGCCGTGCCGGGCCGCGTTCGCCAGGAGGTTGAGCAGGACGCGCTCCAGACGGCGCGGGTCCGTCGTGACCTCCGACTCGTGCACCACCCGCACCTCGACGTCCGCACCCTTGGCGGCGATCCGCCGGGCCACGAACTCGCCGAGCATGAGGTCCTGCAACTCGGCCCGCTCGGAGGCCCCGTCGAGCCGGGCGACCTCCAGGACGTCCTCGACCAGCGTGCGCATGGCCTGCGCGCGGTCCCGTACGAGCTCGGTGGGGCGGCCGGGCGGCAGGAGTTCGGCCGCCGTGAGCAGCCCGGTCACCGGGGTGCGCAGTTCATGGGCGATGTCGGCGGTCACCCGGCGCTCGGCCTCGATGCGCTGCTGGAGCGCGTCGGCCATGGCGTCCACGGCCCGTGCCAGGTCGTCGGTCTCGTCGAGCACGACACCGCCGATCGCGTCCCGCACCCGGACGTCCGGTTCCCCCTTGGCGACCCGGTTCGCCGCGGCCGCCGCCTTGCGCAGCCGGCGCGACAGCTGGCCGCCGATCAGCACGCCGAGCGCGCTGCCGCCGAAGACGACCGCGATGGAGCCGATGATCAGCGCCTGGTCGAGGTCCTTCATCACGTCCGCGTTGCGGTCCGTGAACCGCTCGTGCCAGGACAGCACCTGGCCGTTCCTGAGCGGTACGGCGGCCCAGATGTCCGGCACGCCGTTGGAGCTGTCGGAGACGTAGGTCGCCCGCCGTCCCTCCGAGACCTTCACCATCAGGTCCGACGGAATGGAGGGATCGTCTATCTTCGCCCCGAACGACGGCGGCCGGCCAGGCCCGTACATGCGCTCGGCGAGCTGGATGCG
Source organism: Streptomyces sp. NBC_00386 (assembly GCF_036063235.1). Taxonomy (NCBI): domain Bacteria; kingdom Bacillati; phylum Actinomycetota; class Actinomycetes; order Kitasatosporales; family Streptomycetaceae; genus Streptomyces; species Streptomyces sp. NBC_00386. Next base: position 4,316,037 of record NZ_CP107950.1, on the reverse strand, counting down.
CTCGTCGGCGAGGTCGCGCGAGTTGTCCAGCATCGAGACGCGGGCCGCGTTGTGGACGACCAGGCTCAGCGCGACGGCGACCAGCGCGCCGACCAGGGCGATCGCGGTGCTGAGCTTCCAGCGGATGCCGGTACGGATGCTCGTACCCGAATCCGTGCCCCGGTCTATCCCGATGCCGATGCCCCGGCCCCGGCCGGTGACCGCGCCGGGCCTCCTGCCCCCGCCGAGAACCTCTCCCCGGCCGGCACCTGACCCGGCACCGACCCCCTCGCGCGTACCCGTGCTCACGCCGACCCCCGCTTCCGCACGTCCGCCCGGAACCGGCCCCCGCCCCGCGGCCGAAGGGTTCCCCGCAGCAGCGGAACGCTGAAATATCCCCCGCATGGTGTGCTCAGGCCTTCAACTTGTAGCCGAAGCCGCGGACCGTCTCGATACGGTCCTGGCCGATCTTCGTACGCAGTCGCTGCACATGGACGTCGACCACCCGGGTGTCCCCGCCCCAGCCGTAGTCCCACACACGCTCCAGCAGCTTGTCGCGGCTCAGCACCGTCCCCGGTGCGGACGAGAACTCCAGGAGCAGCCGCATCTCGGTGGGCGTCAGCGCCACCGGCGTACCGCCCCGGGTCACCTCCATGCCCTCGGTGTCGACCTCCAGCTCACCGAAGACGAGCACCCCGCCCTCCACCGGAGCGGCCCCCTCGGCCGCGCCCGCGCCGCCGCTCGCGTGCCCGAAGCGGCGCAGCACCGCGCGGATACGGGCGACCAGTACGGCACCGTCGAAGGGCTTGGTCACGTAGTCGTCGGCGCCGGCCTCCAGGCCGAGCACGATGTCGATCGAGTCGGCGCGCGCCGACAGCATGATGACCGGCACGGTCGACTCGTCGCGGATACGGCGGCACAGCGACACACCGTCGAGCCCGGGGACCATCACGTCCAGCAGGGCGATGTCGGGACGGTCGGCGCGGAACGCCTCCAGACCCGAGAGCCCGTCGGGCATGGCCGTGACCGCGAAGCCGTCGCGCTCCAGGGCGAGTTGTGTGGCCTCGCGGATGACGTCGTCGTCCTCGACGAACAGGACGTGGGTCTGCTCTGCCATCCGGCTGCTCCGCCCGCTCTCAGTTCGCGTCCGGGGCGGGCGAAACGGAGCCGCCCACCGCGTTGCTGTAGTCGTTGTGGATCCTGGACTGTTCGGCGAAGCGTGTCGAGGACCAGCCGTAGGTGATCACTTCCTCGCTGGACGGGTACGACACCGGGTCGCCCTTCTCGTACAGCTGCTGGGTGACCACCAGATCGCCCCGGTCGATCTCGGCGTAGACCGGAGGCTCCTCGGCCTTGAAGACATTCTGGTACCGGCCGTTCTCCTCGCGATAGACGTAGCTGCCGACACCCACGGCGTCGGCACAGGTCATCACGTTGATCACGATGTCGTTCGCGGATCCGCCGGTCAGCTCCCCGTACGACACGTCGACCGGGTACTCGTCGGCGACGCACGGCTTCAGGTCGCGCTTGACCGCCGCGCTGACCGCCGGATCGCCCTTGACGAGCTTGACCGCGTCCACGCGCCGGGGGGCCTTGGACGGCGAGCCGGAGACGACCGGCTTGATGCTGCCCTTGGCGACCGCGTCGCTGCCCGCCGGACCCTCGTCGCGGGCACCGGTGCCGCCGGTGGCGCACGCGGTCACGAAAAGGCCGAGGGCGGCGAGCCCGGCCGCCGCCGAACTCCCCGCCTTCAGGGCCGTTCTGCCTCGGACTCCTAGGCCGCGCAACGCTCCCGCTCCTCACGTTCGAGCGCGCGGGCGTCCAGGTCGCGGCTCTCCAGCTCCTCGCGGAGCCGGGCCAGCGCCCGGTGCAGCGTGCTCTTGACCGTTCCGGCCGACATGCCGAGCGCGGCGGCCGTCTCCTCCGTGGACATCTGCTCCCAGTGTCGCAGCACCACGACACTGCGCTGCTTGGGTGCCAGCACCTTCATGATGTCCATCAGCAGCGCACGGTCCGCGTGCTGTTCGGTGGCGTCCTCCACACACGCGTCCGGCAGTTGCTCGGTGGGCACCTCCTCGAGCTTGCGGGCCCGCCACCACTCGGTACGCGTATTGATCATCACGCGGCGCAGATAGGCGTCGGCGAGACGCTTGTCCGCGATGCCGTCCCAGCGGCCGTACGTCCGCACGAGCGCGGTCTGGAGCAGGTCCTGGGCGTCGACCGGGTCGGGGACCAGACGGCGGGCACTGCGCAGCAGCGCGTCCTGCCGGGTTCGGACGTACTCCTCGAATTCGAGCACCTCGCCCTGCGCCATGATCAACCGCCTCCGTCCCCGTTTCCGGCCTGCCTGCTGCCGGTTCTCCGTTGCCTGCGAACCGCCGCTCCCGTGCCGCCGGTCGGGCGGCACTCGCTGCGGTACGGCACTGAAGCTACGGAGCCGTTGTCACGGGGTTGTCCGAGACAGCCTGCGGCCAGCACTCGGCTGTCCGTCGGTTGTGTAACGGCTATGGAAACGGGGTAGGAGAACGTGCCTCTATGGCCTGGTTGATCCGGTTATGGCGCCTGTTCTAGGTGAGGGGCAACCGATACAGACCGCCGGGGAGCGGTTCGACGAGTCCGTCGGCGACGAGTCCGTCGAGCGCGCGGCCCCGCTGCACCGGTTCGTCCCACACCCGGTCCAGCGCGGTCCCGGGAACCGGCACATGCGACTCCCGCAGGACGGCCAGCAGCTTGCCGCGCACCTGGCGGTCCGTACCCGCGTACGTCTGCCCCTTGCGCGGCGGTCCGTCGTGCTCCGGCTTGCCGGCCAGCCGCCAGGCGCACTGCGCGGCGATCGGGCAGCGGTGGCACGTCTCGTTCCTCGCGGTGCAGATCAGCGCGCCGAGTTCCATGGAGGCGGCGGCCCAGCGCGCCGCCGTGCTCTCGCTCTCGGGCAGCAGGGCGCGGGCGAGCTTGCGCTCGGCGGCCGTGGTGGCGTTCGGCGGGTACTGCACGCCGCTGACGGCTCGGGCGAAGACCCTGCGGACGTTCGTGTCCAGGACGGGATGGCGCTGGCCGTACGCGAACGACGCGACCGCCGCCGCCGTGTACTCGCCGATGCCGGGCAGCGCCAGCAACTGCGCGTGATCGGTCGGTACGTCGCCGCCGTGCCGTTCCGCTATGGCCACCGCGGCGCCGTGCAGACGCAGGGCGCGGCGTGGATAGCCGAGCCGCCCCCAGGCCCGGACCGCCTCTCCGGGCGCGTCCTTCGCCAGATCGGCGGGGCGCGGCCAGCGGGCCAGCCACTGCTCGTAGACGGGCAGGACGCGGTTGACGGGGGTCTGCTGGAGCATGAACTCGCTGACCATCACCGCCCAGGGGCCGGCATCGGGATGCCGCCAGGGCAGATCGCGGGCGTGCTCGTCGAACCAGGCGATGACGGGGGTGTGGAGGTCCTCGCCGGGGGCGTTCCGGGTGGGCCCGGTGGGCTTGGTGGGTGCAGTCATGGCGATATCGATCCTGCCATGCGGCGGTGGGGATGCGGGGACGACGCCGGGGGCGGGCGGTGGTGAAAGACCGCACCCGGCGGTCGTCACGGCGCCGGGATGGTGTCCGCCGGGATGATGATCCGGAAAAGTTGGTACCGGGGCGGCGGGTGGGGCCTGTGGCGCGGTCGATCTCTCGTAGAGTTTGCGCCGTGGGATCTCTGCGCAATCCGGTCGGGCCGCTACCCTCCACCATCTACTGGCGTCGGAGGGCCGTTCTGCTGTCCGTACTAGGGCTGTTGGCGCTTCTGACGGTCTGGGTGGTCGGCACCGGAGGCGGGGGCGGCAACAACGGCGCCGGCGGGTCGAACGGCAAGAATCCCGCTTCCTCGATCACACCGGGACCCTCCGGTTCGGGCCCCGCGATCAGCCAACACCCGGGCGGCCGCGACGAGTCGAGCGGCGGCGGTGACGGCGGCGGGAGCGGAAGCGGCGACGGCGGCGCGTCGGACGGCGGTTCCGGGGACGGCTCGGGCGACGGTTCGGGCGACGGCTCCACGGGATCCGGCACCGGGACCGGGGGCGGTTCCGACGACGGGTCCAAGAACGGCGGCGAGGCGGCCGACCGGCTTCCGGCCGGTTCCACCGTCCCCAACTGCACCCCGGGCAACGTCAAGTTGACGCTCAAGAGCGTGCGCAACACCTACGCGCCCGGAGAGCAGCCCGAGATCCAGCTCATCGCCAAGAACACCTCGGGCAGCGACTGCAAGGTCGATCTCGGCCCGAAGAGCGCTGTTCTGACGATCACTCAGGCAGGCGGCGACGAGGACATCTGGGCCTCGGACGACTGCCCGAAGGGCGCCGCAGGCATCCTCTTCCGCGTGCCGGCCGGCGGCCAGACCGTCCACACGGTGAAGTGGGACCGCAGGCCCGGCGCCCCCGAGTGCGCCACGCCCCCTTCGGGTTCGGCTCCCGCGGGCACCTACCTGGTCGAGGCGAAGGCGCCGGGACTGGCGAAGGCGCAGACGTCGTTCGTCCTGTCCAAGGACTGAGCGCCCTCGGTCCCGACGGGACTGCACCCCGGCGGCCCCGGGGTCCCGGATTCCCGACGAGGACTCCTGGTGCCCCGACAGGCAACGTTCGCCCCGTTGCGCGGGCGCCGGGGTACTAGACGTAGCGCTCCAGGATCGACGACTCCGCGAGACGGGACAGGCCCTCGCGGACACTGCGGGCCCGGGCCTCGCCCACGCCGTCGACCGTCTGGAGGTCGTCCACGCTCGCGGCGAGCAGCTTCTGGAGACCGCCGAAGTGCTCCACGAGCCGGTCGATGATCGCGCCGGGCAGCCGCGGCACCTTGGCGAGGAGGCGGAACCCGCGCGGAGAGACCGCGGAGTCGAGCGCCTCGGGGGAGCCGGTGTAGCCCAAAGCCTTTGCCACCGTGGACAGTTCGAGGAGCTCGGCGTGACTGAGCGCGTCCAGCTCGGACAGCGCCTCGTCGACCGTGCGGGAACGCTTGGCGGTCGGCTCGGGCACGTAGTCCCGGACGACCAGCTCACGGTCGGGCTCGACGCCGGCGATCAGCTCGTCGAGCTGGAGGGTCAGCAGCCGCCCGTCCGTGCCCAGTTCCACCACGTACTCGGCGATCTCGGTGGCGATACGGCGCACCATCTCCAGACGCTGGGCGACCGCGGAGACGTCCCGGACCGTGACGAGGTCCTCGATCTCCAGCGCCGACAGCGTGCCCGCGACCTCGTCCAGGCGGAGCTTGTAGCGCTCCAGGGTGGCGAGGGCCTGGTTGGCGCGGGAGAGGATCGCGGCGGAGTCCTCCAGGACACGGCGCTGACCGTCGACGTACAGAGCGATCAGGCGCATCGACTGGGAGACCGAGACGATGGGGTAGCCGACCTGCTTGCTCACCCGGTCCGCGGTGCGGTGCCGCGTGCCCGTCTCCTCCGTCGGGATCGTCGGGTCGGGGACCAGCTGCACGCCCGCCCGAAGGATCTTGGTGATGTCCTTGTCGAGCACGATGCCGCCGTCGAGCTTGCACAGTTCACGCAGACGGGTCGCGGTGAACTCGACATCCAGGACGAAACCGCCCGTGCACATCGCTTCGACGGTCTTGTCGGAGCCGAGCACGATGAGTCCGCCCGTGTTGCCGCGGAGAATCCGTTCAAGCCCGTCGCGCAGTGCCGTACCGGGTGCCACGGCGCTGAGTGCGGCGCGCATCAGGCCATCGGCACCGGAGCTCCCGCCGGACTTTCCGGGAGCTGCTGCCCGGTCGTTGGCTGCCACTGCACTCCTCCGGTCGCGGGTTTCCGGTCGCGCTCGGTTCGTACGGACGGGCGAGACCAGGGCAAAGTCTACCGGCGCTGCTCCTCGTCCCGTGGGGCCTCTCTGCGACGCGAGCGCGGAAGGACACTCAGAGCCGCGCCGATGTCGGCCACTTCCAGGACCTTCATGCCGGCGGGAACCTTGCCCGGATCGGTCGGTACGAGGGCGTGGGTGAAGCCCAGACGGTGGGCCTCGGCCAGCCGGCGCTGGACGCCCGTGACCCGTCTGACCTCGCCCGCGAGCCCCACCTCGCCGATCGCCACGAGGTTCTTGGGCAGCGGGACGTCACTGGCGGCGGACGCCAGGGCGAGCGCGACGGCGAGGTCCGCGGCGGGCTCGGTGAGCTTCACACCGCCGACCGTCGCCGAGTAGATGTCCCGCTTCCCGAGAGCGCTGATCCGGCCGCGCTGCTCCAGGACGGCGAGCATCATCGAGACGCGGGAGGTCTCCAGACCGGATGTCGTACGGCGCGGGGAGGGGATCTGGGAGTCCACGGTGAGCGCCTGGACCTCGGCGACCAGGGGACGGCGGCCTTCGAGAGTGACGGTCAGACAGGTGCCCGGGACGGCCTCGGCGCGGCGCGTCAGGAAGAGCCCCGACGGGTCGGCGAGCCCGGTGATGCCCTCGTCGTGCAGCTCGAAACAGCCGACCTCGTCCGTCGTGCCGTAGCGGTTCTTGACCCCTCGGACGAGCCTCAGGCGCGCGTGCCGGTCGCCCTCGAAGGACAGGACGACGTCCACGAGGTGTTCGAGCAGCCGAGGTCCGGCGATCGCGCCGTCCTTGGTGACATGGCCCACGAGCAGGGTGGACATGCCGCGCTCCTTGGAGGCCCGGATGAGCGCGCCCGCCACCTCCCGGACCTGGGCCATGCCGCCGGGCGCGCCGTCGATCTCCGGGGAGGCGACGGTCTGGACGGAGTCCAGGATGAGCAGCGACGGCTTCACCGCGTCCAGATGACCGAGGACGGCGGACAGATCCGTCTCCGCGGCGAGATAGAGGTTGTCGTCGATGGCCTTGATGCGGTCCGCGCGCAGCCGCACCTGGCTGGCCGACTCCTCGCCCGTCACATACAAGGTGCGGTGTTCGTCACTCGCCGACTTGGCCGCCACGTCCAGCAGGAGGGTGGACTTGCCGACGCCGGGCTCGCCCGCGACGAGGACGACGGCTCCGGGCACGAGACCGCCGCCGAGGACACGGTCCAGCTCGGGCACGCCGGTGCTGCGGGCGGTGGCCTGACGGACGTCGACCTGCCCGATGGGCACCGCGGACGTGGTGACCCGGCCCGGTGCCGTCGTACGGACAGCGGGCGCGCCGTACTCCTCGACCGTCCCCCATGCCTGGCATTCGGCGCAGCGGCCGAGCCATTTGGCCGTCTGCCAGCCGCACTCGGTGCAGCGGTAGGACGGACGGTCCTTCGCGGATTTCGTACGGACAGCCATGACCGAACCGTAGCCGTAGCCACTGACAACGCGGCACGCGACGGTACGGCCCCGCCCGGGCCCGGATCCGGCCCCCGCCCCCGGACCTTCGTGACAGGGGCCCCGTTCCTCGGGGAAAGCGGCGGCGCGAACCCCCGTGCTCCGTTCCCACCCCCGCGCGACCGGGCCCGCGCCGGCCCGTGGCCGTCCCATCTGCCATGGACTGCCATCGCCACCGGTGACGGCCCAGGCCAGGGGTCGAGGGTTCCTGTCCCCTTATGAGGGATCGTTTCACCCGTACGGATTAAATGTGCTCAAGGGGGAGGAAGGGGCCGGGTCCGGGCACCTACGGTCGCACGGGTGATGAGCAGCAGTCCGGAGACCTCCACGCACACCACCGGCGCACACCGGGCGCACGGAGCCGCGCGCAAGCGGGCGGCCGCGCCCCGTGGCGCGACCCCTCACACCCTGGTCCAGCGTCCCCCCGCGCGTTACGAGCCCTACCTGGACGGCCTGTTCACCTACTGCCTGTCCGTACTGTGCGACCACGACGCGGCCACCGCCGCCCTGGGGGACGCCCTGGCGCTCGCCGAGCGGCGCGGCCCGCGCGGACCGGAGGCGGCCGGCGACCGCAGGGCCTGGCTCTACGCGCTCGCCCGCTGGTCCTGTCTGCGCAAGCTCACCGAAGCCCGGCGCAAGCGCCAGGCCGCGCACGCCTCCGGGCGGCAGGCGTCTCGCAGGGGCGGCCTTCAAGGACCTGCGGGCGGACCCCGTGAAGGGGCTGTCCTCGACGCGGCGCACAAGGCCGCCGCCGACCGGCGCGCGGCCGAGGCGGTGAGTGCCGCTCCCGTGTCCGAGGAGGTCCAGGACCACCGCCGTCGAGAACTCTCCCTGCTGGCCTGGCCGGAGGCCGCCGGGACCACCCCCGAACAGCGCGAGGCGCTCGAACTCGCGGTGCGCCACCAGCTCGCCGCCCGCGAGGTCGCCGCCGTCCTCGGCATGGACCTGGTCGTGGCGCGCGAACTGCTCGCCTCCGCCGCCTGCGAGGTCGAACGCACCCGGGCGGCCCTGGCCGTCGTGGAGACCGGCGCCTGTCCGAGCGTCGCCCGGCTCACCGGAGACAGCCGGCTCGTGCTGAGCACCACCCTGCGCGGCGAGCTGGTCCGGCACGTCGACGACTGCCCGCGCTGCCGCCGCACCGCCGAACGCGCCGCCCCCGGCGCCTGGCCCGGCACGAGCGTCACGCCCGCCGCGCTTCCCGTGCTCCAGGCCCCGCACGCGGCCCTGCGCACCGCGATGGCGCACGCCCCCCGCGCGCGGAGCAGCGCCCCGCGCTTCGACCGGCGCGGCTTTCCGATGGACCCCAAGGACCACGCCGCCCGAAGAGACCGCCTCCGCGCGCGGGCCGTCACGACGACGATCGTCGCCACCGTCGTCGCCGCACCCGTTCTCGCCCTCTGGGCCGCCTACCGGGGCGCGCCCCTGACCGGTGAGGGCGTGGACGGCCGTCCGGCCAGCACGAGCGAGGCCCAGGATCCCGAGGGTCTGGACGGCGGGCAGGCGGGCGGCTACGAGAACGCCGGGAACGCCAGTGCGGGACCCGGCTCCCGCGTCACCAAGGGCGGCTCCTCGGACGTCTCCGTCGAGGTCGTCAGCGCCCGCGGAACGACCCCGGGACACCTGGCGGTGGCGGCCGGAACCAGCGGGGACACGACGCTGGTCACGCTGACCGCGTCCGGCAGCTCCCCGGTCCGCTGGTCCGCGCGCACCGGCGCGGCCTGGCTCTACCTCAGCCGGTCCTCGGGAACGCTCGAACCGGGCGAGTCGATGACGGTCAAGGTGTACGTCGACCACCTCCGCGAGCCGGCGGGCCGCTGGACCGCGCGGGTGGCGATCGCCCCGGCGGGCACGGTGGTCACGATCACCGGGTACGGGAAGGCGGGCTCGTCCTCCCGCCCCGGCGGGAAACCGGACCCCACCGCGAGCACCCCGACCCCCTCGGGGCCGGGCTCCACCCCGGCCGCGACCCCCAGCCAGGACCCGTCCCCGACTCCGGCGGACCCGACGCCGACGGCCACCGCCACCGAGACGTCCTCCCCGGACCCGGGAACCTCTTCGGCGCCGCCAGGGGAGGGCGGCGACCCGGGAACGGGCACGTCGTAGCGCCCGGACCCGCCGGTCGTACGGCCCGAAGCGGACGCAGTCCACCGGGCATCCGCAGGATGCCCGGCTCACCGGATCCGCGGGCTGCTCAGTCCACCGGATCCGCGGGATGCGGTGCCAGCAGCGGAAGCTGCGAGGCCAGCCGCTCCTCGCAGAGCTGGACCAGGCGGTCGTACCCCGCCTCGCCCATCAGCTCGATCAGCTCCGGACGGTACGAGACGTACACCGGGTCGCCGGCGCCGTGTGCCGAGGTCGCCGACGTGCACCACCAGTGCAGGTCGTGACCGCCCGGTCCCCAGCCGCGGCGGTCGTACTCGCCGATGGACACCTGGAGCACCCGGGTGTCGTCGGGCCGGTCGATCCACTCGTACGTGCGACGCACCGGGAGCTGCCAGCAGACGTCCGGCTTGGTCTCCAGCGGCTCGCGCCCCTCCTTGACGGCCAGGATGTGCAGCGAGCAGCCCGCGCCACCCGCGAAGCCGGGACGGTTCTGGAAGATGCAGGAGCCCTCGTACGGGCGGGTCTGGCGGTCACCGTCCTCGTCCTTGGACACCCAGCCCGTCTCCGTGCCGACGTCATGGTGCTGCCAGATCTCCGGCGTGAGCCGGGCCACGTGCCCGGCCACTCGCTTCTCGTCGTCCTCGTCGGAGAAGTGGGCGCCCAGCGTGCAGCAGCCGTCGTCGGCGCGGCCCGCCTGGATGCCCTGGCAGCCGCTTCCGAAGATGCAGTTCCACCGCGAGGTCAGCCAGGTCAGATCGCACCGGAAGACCTGCTCGTCATCGGCGGGATCAGGGAACTCCACCCACGCGCGAGCGAAGTCGAGCCCCTTCTCGTCGCCCTTCTTCACGGGCTTCCTGGACTTGGTGGCCTTCGCTTGCGCGGAGCCCGTGGCCGATTTGTCGGACTTCGCCTTTTTCGTCTTTGGCACGGGTCCAGGGTAAGTCGCTTCCGCCCGCTCCGGGGACGCCCCGGCGGCCGCCCGGAGATCACCGTTCGACGTGGGCTTACGCCCCACCCCTCGTGTTTCGTCGTGTGGGCAGTAGCGTTCCGCACATGAGACTCGGTGTCCTCGACGTGGGATCGAACACGGTGCATCTGCTGGTGGTGGACGCGCACCCCGGCGCCCGGCCGCTGCCCGCCCACTCGCACAAGGCGGATCTGCGGCTTGCCCAACTGCTCGACGAGAGCGGGGCGATCGGCCCCGAAGGCGTCGACAAGCTGATCGAGACGGTCCAGGACGCCCTGGAGGCGGCCGAGGACAAGGGTGTCGAGGCTCTGCTGCCCTTCGCGACGTCGGCGGTGCGCGAGGCCAGCAACGCCGACGAGGTTCTCGCCCGGGTGCAGGCCGAGACCGATGTCGAGCTCCAGGTCCTCACCGGCGCCGAGGAGGCGCGGCTCACCTTCCTGGCGGCCCGCCGCTGGTTCGGCTGGTCCGCGGGCAAGCTGCTCGGCCTCGACATCGGCGGCGGCTCCCTGGAGATCGCGTACGGCATGGACGAGGAACCGGACGCGGCGGTGTCGCTGCCGCTCGGTGCCGGCCGGCTGACCGCGGGCTGGCTGCCCACCGACCCGGCGGACCCGGCGGCCGTTCGGGCGCTGCGCCGGCATGTGCGGGCCCAGATCGCCCGGACGGTCGGGGAGTTCAGCCGCTTCGGCGCCCCCGACCACGTGGTCGCCACCTCCAAGACGTTCAAGCAGCTCGCCCGCATCGCCGGTGCCGCCCGCTCCACCGACGGCCTGTACGTCCAGCGCGAGCTCAAGCGCCGCTCGCTGGAGGACTGGGTCCCGCGCCTCGCGTCCATGACGGCCGACGAACGGGCCGAGCTGCCGGGCGTCTCCCCGGGCCGCTCCGGCCAGCTCCTCGCCGGCGCCTTGGTCGCCGAGGCCGCCATGGACCTCTTCGGCGTCGAAACCCTGGAGATCTGCCCCTGGGCCCTCCGCGAGGGCGTCATCCTGCGCCGCCTGGACCAGATGGCCTCGGAGTAACAGGGGCCGCACCGGCCAGGCCGACCGACGGGGCGCCCACACACGGCGCCTTGGAACGCCCTGGGGCCAGGCGCCCTGAAGGGGCGCGGGGAACGGCGCGCCCAGCCCCCGCATGGGAAGCCCGCCGATGCTCCGGGCCCCCACGGCGATGGGGCGCCCACGCGCAGGGCCTCCTTGGAACGCCCTGGGGCCAGGCGCCCTGAAGGGGCGCGGGGAACGGCGCGCCCAGCCCCCCCGCAAGGGAAGTCCGCCGACGCTCCGGGCCCCCACGGCGATGGGGCGCCCACGCGCCGGGCCTCCTTGGACGCCCTGAGCGGCAGGCGCCCTGAAGGGGCGCGAGGAACGGCGAGCCCAGCCCCCCCCCGCAAGGGGAGCCCGCCCACCAACACAGACCCCAACGGCGACGGGGCGCCCCCAGAACGCCCGGCAGGGCCGTGGCATCGATCACAAGCGCGCCCCGCCCCGAGCCCCCGCCCCCGCCCGCCGGGAGCCGGACCCCACCCCCGGCCGGAGCCCGCAGCGTCCCAGGCCGGCAGCCCCGTACGCCCCCGGGCGGCAGGCCCTGGAAAGCCCCACCGGGGCCGAACAGGAGCCCCTCGGCCGAGCTCGCCACCCCCGCCCAACCGCCGGAGGCACCCCGTACGCTGTCCCTCGTGGCAGAACCAGTCGTGCGGATCCCGGATGCGAAGGTCGCGCTGTCCACGGCGTCCGTGTACCCGGAGTCGACGGCGACGGCCTTCGAGATCGCCGCGCGCCTCGGCTACGACGGCGTCGAGGTCATGGTGTGGACCGACCCCGTCAGCCAGGACATCGACGCGCTGCGGCGCCTCAGCGACTACCACCGGATGCCGATCCTCGCCGTCCACGCACCCTGTCTGCTGATCACCCAGCGGGTCTGGTCCACCGACCCGTGGACCAAGCTCCAGCGCGCGAAGGCGGCCGCCGAGAAGCTCGGCGCGAGCACCGTCGTGGTCCACCCCCCGTTCCGCTGGCAGCGTCAGTACTCCCGTGACTTCGTCACCGGGATCTGGCGCATGGCCGACGAGACGGACGTCCGGTTCGCCGTCGAGAACATGTACCCGTGGCGCTACCGCGACCGCGAGATGCTCGCGTACGCCCCCGACTGGGACGTGACGAAGGACGACTACCGGCACTTCACGATCGACCTCAGCCACACGGCGACCGCCCGCACCGACGCCCTCCAGATGATCGACCGGATGGGCGACCGCCTCGGACACGTCCACCTCGCCGACGGCAACGGATCCAACAAGGACGAGCACCTGGTCCCCGGCCGCGGCACGCAGCCCTGCGCCGAACTCCTGGACCGCCTCGCGCTCTCCGGCTTCGACGGCCATGTCGTCATCGAGGTCAACACCCGCCGCGCGATGTCCAGCGCCGAACGCGAGGCCGACCTCGCCGAGGCCCTCGCCTTCACCCGGCTCCACCTCGCCTCGGCCGTGAAGGTGCCCCGCGGATGACGGACGCCGCCCCGCGCCGTGGCCGGGGACGCCCCACCCGTACACAGACCGAGGCGGCCCCCGCCACCCGTGACCGCATCCTGGAGGCGGCCCGCGAGGAGTTCTCCGAGCGCGGGTACGAGAAGACGTCGATCCGCGGCATCGCCAGGTCCGCCGGTGTGGACTCGGCCCTCGTGCACCACTACTTCGGCACCAAGGAACAGGTCTTCGAGGCGGCCGTCGAGGGAGCCATGGCCCCCGCGCTCGGCGCCCCCGAGGCGATCGTCGAGGGCCCTCTCGACGGCGTCGGGGAACGCCTGACCCGCTTCTTCCTCGGCGTCTGGGAGAACCCCACGAGCCGCACCCCCCTGCTGGCGATCGTCCGCTCGGCGGTGAACAACGACACCGCGGCCGCCGTCTTCCGCCGCCTCGTCGCGGCCCAGCTGCTGCGCCGCGTCGCGGCCCGGCTCGACGTCCCGGACGCGGAGCTGCGCGTGGAGCTGGCGGCGGCCCAGCTGGTCGGGGTCGCCATGCTCCGCCATGTGATCAAGGTGGAGCCGCTGGCCTCGGTGGACCTGGAGCGCATCGTGGCCAGGGTGGCGCCGGTGGTGCAGGGACACCTGACGAACCCATGAGCGAGCGGAACCGCCGCCGAGGTGGTTCCACCCCGTCAGTACGCCGCTGACGTGCGGGTATGCCATGCGGAGGTGGCCGCTGGTCGAGACGTATGTTCCGAGATGCGGACGGCCTGTCCGGATCCTGGAGCACCGGCGTACGCTCGACTTCAGTCATAACCCTCCTCATACCTCCCCGAAGGAGCGAGCGACGATGCCCGAGCTGAGGTCCCGCACAGTCACCCACGGCCGCAACATGGCGGGCGCACGCGCCCTTATGCGCGCCTCCGGTGTACCCGGCGCGGACATCGGACGGAAGCCGATCATCGCGGTCGCCAACTCCTTCACGGAGTTCGTGCCGGGGCACACCCACCTCCAGCCCGTCGGCCGGATCGTCAGCGAGGCCATCACGGCCGCCGGCGGCATCGCCCGCGAGTTCAACACGATCGCGGTCGACGACGGCATCGCGATGGGCCACGGCGGCATGCTGTACTCCCTGCCCTCCCGCGACCTGATCGCGGACTCGGTGGAGTACATGGTCGAGGCGCACTGCGCCGACGCCCTGATCTGCATCTCGAACTGCGACAAGATCACGCCCGGCATGCTCATGGCCGCCCTGCGCCTGAACATCCCGACGGTGTTCGTCTCCGGCGGCCCGATGGAGTCCGGCCGCGCCACCCTGGTCGACGGCACGGTCCGTACGCTCGACCTGGTCGACGCGATCTCCGACGCCGTGAACGACAAGATCTCGGACGAGGACATCCTCCGTATCGAGGAGAACGCCTGTCCGACCTGCGGCTCCTGTTCCGGCATGTTCACCGCCAACTCGATGAACTGCCTGACCGAGGCCATCGGCCTGAGCCTGCCCGGCAACGGCTCGGTCCTCGCCACCCACACCGCCCGCAAGGGCCTGTACGAGGACGCGGCCCGCACGGTCGTCGACATCACGCGCCGCTACTACGACCAGGACGACGAGTCGGTCCTGCCGCGCAACATCGCCACCCACGCGGCCTTCGAGAACGCCATGGCCCTCGACATCGCCATGGGCGGCTCCACCAACACGATCCTGCACCTGCTGGCCGCCGCCCAGGAGGCGGGCGTCCCCTTCGGTCTGGACGAGATCAACGAGGTCTCGCGCCGGGTGCCGTGCCTCGCCAAGGTCGCCCCGAACGTCGCCAAGGACCGCACGTACTACATGGAGGACGTGCACCGCGCCGGCGGCATCCCCGCCCTGCTCGGCGAACTGCACCGCGCGGGCCTGCTCAACGAGGACGTCCACTCCGTCCACAGCCCGTCCCTGTCCGACTGGATGAAGACGTGGGACGTGCGGGCCGGCTCCCCCTCTCCCGAGGCGATCGAGCTGTGGCACGCGGCCCCCGGCTGCGTCCGCTCCTCCGAGGCCTTCTCCCAGTCCGAGCGCTGGGAGGCCCTCGACGAGGACGCCGAGGGCGGCTGCATCCGCTCCGCCGAGCACGCCTACTCCCAGGACGGCGGCCTCGCGGTCCTCAAGGGCAATCTCGCCGTCGACGGCTGCGTCGTGAAGACGGCCGGCGTCGACGAGTCCATCTGGACCTTCGAGGGTCCCGCGGTCGTCTGCGAGTCCCAGGACGAGGCCGTCGACAAGATCCTCAAGAAGGAGATCACGCACGGCGACGTCGTGGTCATCCGCTACGAGGGCCCCAAGGGCGGCCCCGGTATGCAGGAGATGCTCTACCCGACCTCGTTCCTCAAGGGCCGCGGCCTCGGCAAGACCTGCGCGCTGATCACCGACGGCCGCTTCTCCGGCGGGACTTCGGGCCTGTCGATCGGTCACGCGTCCCCGGAGGCGGCGTCCGGCGGCACCATCGCGCTCGTCCGCGACGGCGACCGCATCCACATCGACATCCCGAACCGTTCGATCGAACTGCTCGTGTCCGACGAGGAGTTGGCCACCCGCCGCGACGCCCTGAACGGCGTCTACGCCCCCGCGAACCGCGAGCGCAAGGTCTCGGCCGCCCTGCGCGCGTACGCCGCGATGGCGACGAGCGCGGACAAGGGTGCGGTGCGCGACGTCTCGAAGCTGGGCTGACCTCGAAGAAGGCTGAGCCGGCTCCGAAGCCGGGCCGGCTTTCGAGCCGGGCAAGGCTTCAAAGCCCGGCTCCGGCAGCCCGTGATCGGCAGCCCGTGCAGCGTGTGAAGGGGCCGTCCCCGCCGGGACGGCCCCTTCACCCTGTCACCACCCCGAGGGGTCCCGCCCGTCGACGGCGAAGAGGGTGCCGTCGGGGGAGGTGGCGTAGATGTGGGTGCCGGCGGCGAGGGGTGCCGGGAGCACGCTGACGAGTGAACCCCGCCGGTCACCGAGGCGGGCCCGGGTCTGTCCGAGCAGGACGCCCTTGTCGGTGTCGACCGCTATGAGACGCCCGTCCACCGCGCTCAGGTAGAGACGGTGGCCGGACACGACCGGCGCCGACGCCTTGGTGACGGACGTCTCCACCCGCCACAGCTCCTTCGACGTACGGGTGTCCACGGCGACCAGCGAACCCTCGCTCCCCAGCAGGTAGGCCGTGTCCCCCCGGAGCACCGCCTGCGCCTGCGCCTGCGGGATGCGCAGCGCGGTGCGGTGGAGCGTGCGGGCCGTCACGTCGTAGCGCAGGACGTCGTCGGTGTACTGGTCGACCGTGGCCGAGGTGAACCACGCGGCCCCGTCACGGGCGGCCACCAGGTTCAGCCGCCCCTCGACGCGACGCTGCCACTTCACGGCGCCGGTCTCCGGATCCACCGCGGTCACCCGCGTCCCCGCCCCGGCGTACGGCGCCACGGCGTAGGCCAACCCGTCTCCGTACGTGTGGAACTGAGGCACGGTCAGCCCAGGGATCGCGTGCCGCCACTTCTGCTCGCCGGTGGCGGCGTCCAAGGCGGTGACCCGCGAGTCGGAGCCGCTGAGCAGGACGACGCCGGCGACGTGGGCGACGCCGCCCGAGTAGCGCGAGACGTCACGGCTCCAGCGCGTCGCGCCCGTGACGGGATCCAGCGCCGTCAGCTGCCGTCCGTTGCCGCTGCCGACCAGCAGGAGTCCCCCGGACAGGACCGGAGCCGGGGTGGCGTAGGCACTCGCCTCCCCCGGATCGCTCCGGGACCACAGCACCTTGCCGTCGTCCGGATCGACCGCGGCGGCCAGGACACCGGGCCGGACACAGAGCAGCGCCTTCCGTGCGTACGTGCATTGCGGCTGCCCCTCCGCTCTGGCGCCGGAGGCGCTCAGGTCGCGCTCCCACGGCCGGAAGGTGCTCCTGGCGGCGGACGCGGCCGACCGCGCCGGTGCGGGGTCGTGCGGGTCCCCGCGCAGACCGGGGACGGCGAACACGCCGGCGGCC
Source organism: Streptomyces sp. NBC_00386 (assembly GCF_036063235.1). Lineage (NCBI taxonomy): Bacteria > Bacillati > Actinomycetota > Actinomycetes > Kitasatosporales > Streptomycetaceae > Streptomyces > Streptomyces sp. NBC_00386. The sequence continues at coordinate 4,299,272 of NZ_CP107950.1, read as the reverse complement.
GCCGCGGCGGCGACGGCCACGGCAACCGCCGGCAGCCGCCAACGCCGCCGGGACCGCTGCCGCCCGGCCATGTGGGTCGGATCCTCGGAACTCTCCGGACGCCCGGGCGCGACCGGCCGGACCGGGAAGACCGGCTGCGCCGACTCCCCGTTGCCGACGCGCTGTTCGGGGATGAACGCCCGGGTGTCGTACGACGCCGAGACCGAACGCAGTGCCGTCATGAGCTCGTCCGGGGTGGGCCGGTCCTCCGGCTCCTTGGCGAGACAGCGCCCGACCAGCTCGACCAGTTCGTCGGGCACGCCCGTCAGGTCGGGCTCGTCGTGGACCACTTGATACGCGACCAGATACGGACTGTCCGAATCGAAGGGGCCGCTCCCGGTGGCGGCGTGCACGATCAGCGAGCCGAGCGCGAACACATCGGCGGCCGGGCCCACATGCCGTGGCTTGCGGAACTGCTCCGGCGCCATGAACGGCGGGGTGCCGATCAACTTGCCGGTCTCCGTCCGCAGTTCACTGTCCGAGGGGCGCGAGATGCCGAAGTCGATGACTTTCGGACCGTCGTCCGCCAGCAGGACGTTGCTGGGCTTGAGGTCGCGGTGGACGACCCCGGCCCGGTGGATGTCCCGCAGCGCCTCGGCGAGTCCGGCCATCAGATGACGCAGCCGCGCGGTGGACATCGCGCCGTTCCGCTTCACGTGCTCGGCGAGCGTCGGCCCGGGGATGAACAGCGTTGCCATCCAAGGGCGTTCGGCCTCGGGATCGGCGTCCACGACAGGTGCGGTGAAGGCACCGCTGACCCGGCGGGCGGCCGCGATCTCCTGACGGAACCGCCCCCGGAACTCGGGGTCTTGGGAGAACTCGGCGTGTACGACCTTGACGGCCAGCCGCAACCCGGAGGCGGAGCGCGCCAGATGCACGATTCCCATGCCACCGGAGCCGAGTCTGGACTCCAGCAGGTACTGGCCGGTGTAACGCGGCTGTTCCGCTTCCGATTCCGTACCAGTGCTGCGCTGTGGCGGCATCACTCACCCCCGTGGGTTCGACCGCGTGCGCGACGCGCAGAGCCTAGTCGATTCTTCGTGCGAAACCCCGGCGGCTTGCTAGCCTCGGCGCGCGTCCTGCATTTGGCGTGAATCAATCAACGGGGGAGATCGAAATGACCACGGAAGACATCGCTTTCACGGATTCGGCAGAAGCGGCGGAAGCCGAGACGCTGACCGCCCAGGCGCTCCGCACGTACCCGCTCGCACCGGGTCACAACGTCAACGTCAGAAGCGGCCCCGGCACCCACTTCAGCATCGTCCGCACCCTCGCGGCGGGATCGCGCGTCCCGATCTACTGCCAGTGCCCCGGAGAGTCGGTCAGCGGCCCCTACGGCACGAGCCAGATCTGGGACAACATCTCGAACGGCCAGTTCGTGTCGGACGCGTACGTGCAGACGGGCACCGACGGCTACGTCGCCCCGAAGTGCTCCTGACCGACGCCTCCGCCCAAGGGCACCCCGCGGCGGCCGCCGGAATCCTGACCGGGGCGATAATCGTCGGGTGAGCGACGAGACCAGCACCGGAACCGGCACCCCCGTGGGGCCCCAGCCCGAGCCCCTGCGCTTCTTCGGGACGACCTGGGTGGAGCACGACGGCGGCTACACCGGCCGTCGGATCGGCGTGGCCGTCGGCTCGCTCGCCGCCGCCGTGGCCGCCTGCTTCGTGCTCCGTTTCGCCTACCAGGGCCTGGCCATCGCGGACGTGGGAACGCCCGTGACCGTGATGGTCGTGGTGATGTTCACGGTGTGCAGCGCGCTCGCGTTCCGCCACACCTCGGACGCCTTCTCCAAGCGCCCCGACCCCGACCGCCAGGCGTCCCTGCGCGGTCTGCTCGCCATCGGTTTCGTCGGCTCCCTCCTCGCCTACTGCTTCCGCTCGCTCACCGAGGCCCCGGGCGAGAAGCTCCACCGCGAGGAGTACGAGGCGGCGAGAGAGCAGTACACCCGCCGCACCACGCGCCGCGCAGGCAACCCGGCGAAGAAGCGTCGCCGCGCCTGACCGGCCCCGACCAGCCTCTGGCAGCGCCCAAGCCACCACGCGCCCGCAGCCGGGATCCGGCGTGAGGGGACGTGCCGGTACATCACATGCCCGCAGGCCGGACGGATCGGAACCCACGCCCACTTCGCAACGCCGATGGGATCCGTCCGGATGCGGCCCCGCCCACCGGCGCGGCCCCGCCCACCCAGGGCGCGGCGGGAAACCTTCTACCCCGGCCCCGTACGCACCCGCGATCATGACCCCATGACGCCTTCCTCGTCGCCCTCCCCTTCCACTCCTCCCGGAGCCCCCCGACACTCCGCGCGCGCCCACTCCTTCAACGCCGCCGCGGCGCAGTACGCGGCCAACCGTCCCTCGTATCCGCCCGCCCTCTTCGACGCCGTCGAAGACCTCGCGGGCCGGTCGCTGAGCGGTGCCAAGGCCGCCGACGTGGGAGCGGGCACCGGCATCTCGACCGGCCTCCTGCACGACCGCGGCGCGGACGTCCTGGCCGTGGAACCCGGCCCCGGCATGGCCGACGAGTTCCGCCGCGTCCACCCCCGCATCCCGATCGTGCGGGGCAGCGGCGACGCCCTGCCCCTTGCCGCCGCCTCCATGGACTTCCTCACCTACGCCCAGTCCTGGCACTGGACCGAGCCGAGCCGCTCGGTGCCGGAGGCGTTGCGCGTGCTGCGTCCCGGCGGGGCGCTGGCCCTGTGGTGGAACACCGAGGCGCTCGACGTCCCGTGGATCGAGGCGGCGGCCCGGCGCGCCGAACGCTTCCTCGGCCTGGACGAGAAGGACCGGAAGACGGGGAAGAGCCCCAGCGTCGCCACGCCCGCGCACTCCCTGGCCGCCGACCCCAGCGGCAGCCTCTTCTTCGACCACCGCCAGGTCCGCTGGAGCCGGCGCGTCCCGGTGGACACCCGCCTCGCCAACGTCGGCAGCCACTCGCAGTTCCTGGTCCTCGGCGAGGAGGCCACCGAGGCGTTCTTCGCCGAGGAACGGAACCACCTCCTCCAGGCCTTCCCGGGAGGGTTCGTGGAGGAGACCTACGTCGTGGAGCTGCTGGTGGCGATCCGTTCGTGATCCCGCCCGGCGGCCCACGTGTCGAGGGCCGCCGCGCACGCGTGGTCCACATGCCGCAGTCCGCCCAGCTCCAGCCGTACGACACGGTCGTGAGGCAGGGCCTCCAAGGCGTCCAGCAGCTTCGGCAGCCTCAGGAAGGTGGCGTTGCCGATCACCCGGACGACCATGCCCGCGGCGCCCCGGTCCTCGGTCTCCACGTGCACATGGCTGATGTCCCAGGCGGTCTTGGCCACGGCGAGCGCGAGCCCGACCAGCACTCCCTCGAACAGGTTCCCGGCCACGATCGCCACCGCGGTCACCACGAGGACGGCCACCTCACCGCGATGCCCGCGCCACAGCGTCCGTACCTCCCGCACCGGCACGAGCTTGCACCCCGCGTGCACCAGCAGCCCCGCCAGCGCCGCCACCGGAATCAGACCGAGCACCGCGGGCACCACGGCCGTGAAGAGCAATAGCCACACCCCGTGCAGCACCCGCGACACCTTGGTCTGCGCCCCCGCCTGCACGTTGGCCGCGCTCCGCACGATCACGGCGGTCATGGGCAGCGCCCCGAGCATGCCGCACACGGTGTTCCCGGCGCCCTGCGCGATGAGCTCCCGGTCGTAGTCGGTACGCGGCCCCTGGTGCAGCCGGTCCACCGCCGCCGCACTGAACAACGACTCCGCCGACGCGATCAGCGCGAACGCCAGTACGGTCCCGATCACGCCCACTTCCGTGAGCCGGCCCAGGTCGGCGACGGCCGGCAGCCGTACGGCATCGAACAGCCCCTGGACCTCGACCCGTCGCACGGCGAGATCGAAGACCCCGGTCACGGCCGAGGCGAGCCCCACCGCCAGCAGCGGCGCCGGGACCAGCCGGGCCCCCCGCCGCCACCGCGGCCACAGCAGGAGTACGGCCACGGTGGCGGCGCCGATCGCCAGCGCCACGGGATCGGCGCCGCCGGCCAGCGAAACGATCCCGGCGATCTTCCCGAGCCCGCCGGAGGGCGCGGCCGTGTCGCCCATCGCGTACACCTGGCCGGCGATCAGCACGAGCCCGATCCCGGCGAGCATCCCCTGCACGACGGCCACGGACACGGCCCGGAACCACCGCCCGAGCCGGAGGACCCCGAGCCCGAGCTGTACGAGGCCGGCGCCGAGCACCAGCACGCCGAGCGCCTGGACCCCGTACGCCTGCACGGCTTCGTACACCAGCACGGTCAGCCCGGCCGCGGGCCCGCTCACCTGGAGGCTGCTTCCGGGCAGTATCCCGGCGACCAGCCCACCGACGATTCCGGTCACCAGCCCCAGCTCGGCCGGCACACCGGACGCTATGGCGACCCCGACACACAGGGGCAGCGCCACCAGAAAGACGACGAGGGACGCGAACAGATCGGCTTTGCGCATCACGACAGCACCTCCGGTCGACAGTGGGAGATGCGTGGGTGCCGTGCCGGGGGAGGGCACGGCGGACCAGGCGACTCGGCACGAAGCCGTTTCGCGCAGTGAAATCCATTGTCAGGTAAGCCCGTTGATCGCACAGCCCCTCCGGGCCGCTGTCACGCGAACGCGGGAGCGCATGGCTCGGCGATGCCGCGGACGATTCCGTTCCGTTCGCGCCGACGCACGCCTGCGCCGCCCGGCGCTCCGGCCGTTCGGCCGGTACCGCCCGGCCCTTGACCGGCGCACCCGGCGAGAGCAATATTCATCACGTGATGATTATTCGTTCACGTCCGCCCGACCCCACAGGAACGCCCGTGTCCCTCTCCCCGCCCGCCGTCCGCGCCGAAGGCCTCACGGTCGTCCGCGGCACCCGCACCGTTCTGCACGGACTCGACTTCACCGTCCCGCGCGGCCAGATCACCGGCCTGCTCGGCCCCTCCGGCTGCGGCAAATCCACCCTGATGCGCGCGACGGTCGGCACCCAGGCCAAGGTCGACGGCACCCTCGAAGTCCTCGGCCGCCCCGCCGGCGACGCCGCACTGCGCTCCCGCATCGGCTACGTCACCCAGGCGCCCTCCGTCTACGACGACCTGAGCGTCCGCCAGAACCTCGCCTACTTCGCCGCGATCCTCGACCCCGGCCGGGCCGCCGCCGAACGCCGGCACGCGGACGTCACCCGGGTCATCGCCGACGTCGACCTCGCCTCGCACGCCGACTCCCTCGCCGGGAACCTCTCGGGCGGCCAGCGCAGCCGCGTCTCGCTCGCCGTCGCCCTCCTCGGAGCCCCGGAACTCCTCGTCCTCGACGAACCGACCGTCGGCCTCGACCCCGTCCTGCGCCGCGACCTGTGGAACCTCTTCCACTCCATCGCCGAACAGCGCGGTACGACCCTCCTGATCTCCTCCCACGTCATGGACGAGGCCGAGCGCTGCCACCGGCTCCTCCTGATGCGCGAAGGCGGGATCCTCGCCGACGACACCCCCGACGCCCTCCGCGAACGGACCGGCTCGGACACCGTCGAAGCCGCGTTCCTGCACCTCGTGGACGAGGCGGTCGCGGCCGCGCACCTGCCCGCGCCGACCCAGGCCGCGAAGTCCACGGTCACCGGCCCCGACTCCCGCGAGGAGACCGCCCGATGAGTTCCACCGCGGCCACGAGCCCCACTCCGCCCACCGCGCCCGAGGGCCCGGACGCCCCGGGGCAGCCCGCACCCGCGTCCCGCCCGAGCCCGCTCAACCTCTCCCGTACGACAGCCACCGCGGCCCGCGCCCTGCGCCAGCTGCGGCACGACCCGCGCACCATCGCGCTGATGATCCTCGTCCCCTGCGTGATGCTGGTCCTGCTCCGCTACGTCTTCGACGGCAGCCCGCAGACCTTCGACTCCATCGGCGCGTCCCTCCTCGGGATCTTCCCGCTGATCACGATGTTCCTGGTGACCTCGATCGCGACCCTGCGCGAGCGCACCTCCGGCACCCTCGAACGCCTCCTCGCCATGCCCCTGGGCAAAGGCGACCTGATCGCCGGCTACGCCCTCGCCTTCGGCGCGATCGCCATCGTCCAGTCGGCCCTGGCCACCGGACTCGCGGTCTGGCTCCTCGGCCTGGACGTCACGGGCTCCCCCTGGCTCCTCCTGCTGGTCGCCCTCCTCGACGCGCTCCTCGGAACGGCCCTCGGCCTCTTCGTCTCGGCGTTCGCCGCCTCCGAGTTCCAGGCCGTCCAGTTCATGCCGGCGGTGATCTTCCCGCAGCTCCTCCTCTGCGGCCTGTTCACCCCGCGCTCGAACATGCACCCCGTCCTGGAGGCCATCTCCGACGTCCTCCCCATGTCGTACGCGGTCGACGCCATGAACGAGGTCCTCAAGCACACGGACATGACCGCGACCTTCGTACGCGACGCGCTGATCGTCGCCGGTACCGCGCTGCTGGTGCTGGGCCTCGGAGCGGCGACCCTGCGACGCAGGACGCCGTAGGACGCCGTACGAGCCCGCGACCGTACGAGCCCGCGACAGGGCGGACGGCCGGGCGACCGGATGTACGGGTGGGATGTCCGGTGGGCGGGCGGCACGGGGTCCGTCCGCCCACCGGACATCCCACCCGCCCCCATGACCCCGGTGGGAGGATGAACACGGACGACTCAACCCCCGGAGGGCACCCGCAACCATGCCTCAGAAAGTCGCAGTCCTCGGCACCGGCAAGATCGGCGAAGCCCTGCTCAGCGGAATGATCCGAGCCGGCTGGGCCCCCACCGATCTCCTGGTCACCGCCCGCCGCCCGGAACGGGCCAGGGAACTCCAGGAACGCCACGGCGTCACCCCGGTCGGCAACGCGGAAGCGGCGAAGACCGCCGACACCCTGATCCTCACGGTCAAGCCCCAGGACATGGGCGCCCTCCTCGACGAACTCGCCCCGCACATCCCCGCCGACCGCCTGATCATCAGTGGTGCGGCGGGTATCCCGACCTCCTTCTTCGAGGAGCGCCTGGCCGCCGGCACCCCCGTCGTCCGTGTCATGACGAACACCCCCGCCCTCGTCGACGAGGCCATGTCCGTCATCTCCGCCGGGAGCCACGCCACCGCCGAGCACGTGGCGTACGCCGAGGAGGTCTTCGGCGCCGTCGGCAAGACCCTTCTCGTCCCCGAGTCGCAGCAGGACGCCTGCACCGCACTCTCCGGTTCGGGACCGGCGTACTTCTTCTACCTGGTCGAGGCCATGACGGACGCGGGCATCCTGCTCGGCCTGCCCCGCGACAAGGCGCACGACCTGATCGTGCAGTCCGCGATCGGTGCCGCCGTGATGCTCCGCGACAGCGGCGAGCACCCCGTGAAGCTCCGCGAGAACGTCACGTCTCCCGCGGGCACCACGATCAACGCCATCCGCGAACTCGAGAACCACGGCGTACGCGCCGCACTCATCGCGGCGCTGGAAGCGGCCCGCGACCGCAGCCGCGAACTCGCCTCCGGCAACAGCTGACGCCCGCCCCCGCTCCGACCGGCCCTCGGCCTCGGTTCTCGGACTCGGCCGTCGCCGAGCCCTTGAGTCCGAGGCCGGGCGTCCGGCCACCCGGCCGAGTCACCCGGCCGAGGGCGGGAGCAACCCGATGGCGTCGTACGCCGAGTCCACCGTCGGCCGCGCCATCTCCCTGGCCCGCCGCGCACCGTCCCGCAAGACCCCCTCCACGTAGGCGGAATCCGTGCACAGCTCCTTGTGCCTCTCCTGCACGGGCCTGAGGAGCTCGACCACGGCGTCGGCGGTGTCCTTCTTCAGAGCCCCGTACGAGTCGTACCCACCGCTCAGGGTTTGGGGGTCGCCGCCCTCGCACGCCGCGAGGATCTCCAGCAGATTCGAGACCCCGGGCCGCGTCTCCGGGTCGTAGGCGACGTCCTGCCCGCTGTCCGTCACCGCGCGCATGATCTTCTTCCGTACGGCTTCCGGCTCATCGAGCAGATAGACGGCGCCCGGTCCGACATCGTCACTCTTGCCCATCTTCGAGGTCGGCTCCTGAAGATTCATGACCCGTGCCGCGACCTCCGGCCGGGTCGCCCGGGGCACCACGAACGTGTGCCCGTACCGCTGGTTGAACCGCACGGCCAGATCCCGGGTCAGTTCGACATGCTGCGCCTGGTCGTCCCCGACCGGCACCTCGTCGCTCCCGTACGCCAGGATGTCGGCCGCCATCAGCACGGGATACGTCAGCAGGGACAGCCGCACGCTCCCCCCGCGCTTCCGTTCCAGCGCGGCCTTCTCCTTGTACTGGATCATCCGCCGCATCTCGCCGTCGGTCGCGACGCACTCCAGTACGTACGACAGCCGCGCGTGCTCATCCACATGACTCTGTACGAACACGGTGCACAGCTCTGGATCGAGTCCCGAGGCCAGCAACAAGGTCGCCGCCTGCCTGCTGAGCCTGCGGACCCGCCCCGGATCGTGGTCCACGGTCAGCGCGTGCAGATCGACGATGCAGAACAGGGCCTCGGCCCGGTGCTGGTCGACCTCGGCCCAGCGGCGTACGGCGCCCAGATAGTTCCCCAGCGTCAGATGCCCGGTCGGCTTGACCCCACTGAAGATCCGCGTCATCACTCAACCTCCTGGTCGAGGCCGCCGCGTTCGCCGGCCGGCTCCCCAGGAGGGACACAAAAACGGCCGCCGAGGCGGCGGCCGTTGGGTACATACGTGTGTACGGCCGCCGTCAGGCGGCCCACCACTGCTGGGTGCACGTACGCGTAGTCATGGACGTCAGCGTACGCCTCGGCCGGCCCCTCCGGACCGCAGTTGACACGACCCGGGCCCGTCCGTAGTGTTCTCCGAGTTGTCCGACGTGAGCGTCGACTCCGGTCGGTCCCCGGACAGCCATTCCGCACCACCATTCAACGATCGACGACTCGTCGTCGGCTCGTTTTCATGCGTGTTTGCGAAATGAGGATTCCGCGTTCGAAAGGGCGCCACCCCGATTAGCTCGGGAGCCAGGAATCCGCTAATGTCTCACTCGTCGGAACGGCCCAACGGCCGCGAGGACAAACCCCGCTGACTGGGGGTCAGGCCCGAAAGGTTCTGATAGAGTCGGACTCGCCGGAAAGGGAAACGCGAGAGCGGATTACCTGGAAAGCGCCGAGGAAATCGGATACGGAAACGGTCTGATAGAGTCGGAAACGCAAGACCGAAGGGAAGCGCCCGGAGGAAAGCCCGAGAGGGTGAGTACAAAGGAAGCGTCCGTTCCTTGAGAACTCAACAGCGTGCCAAAAATCAACGCCAGATTTGTTGATACCCCGTCTCCGGCCGTTCGGCCGGGACGAGGTTCCTTTGAAAAAGTCCTGCCCCTCGGGGTAGGCGCATCAGCGAGGACGCTGTGAACCGGGGGATTATTCCTCCCCTTGGTTCCGCTCTCGTGATGTTCCACCGGATTACCGGTAAACATTCACGGAGAGTTTGATCCTGGCTCAGGACGAACGCTGGCGGCGTGCTTAACACATGCAAGTCGAACGATGAAGCCTTTCGGGGTGGATTAGTGGCGAACGGGTGAGTAACACGTGGGCAATCTGCCCTTCACTCTGGGACAAGCCCTGGAAACGGGGTCTAATACCGGATAACACTCCTGCCTGCATGGGTGGGGGTTAAAAGCTCCGGCGGTGAAGGATGAGCCCGCGGCCTATCAGCTTGTTGGTGAGGTAGTGGCTCACCAAGGCGACGACGGGTAGCCGGCCTGAGAGGGCGACCGGCCACACTGGGACTGAGACACGGCCCAGACTCCTACGGGAGGCAGCAGTGGGGAATATTGCACAATGGGCGAAAGCCTGATGCAGCGACGCCGCGTGAGGGATGACGGCCTTCGGGTTGTAAACCTCTTTCAGCAGGGAAGAAGCGAGAGTGACGGTACCTGCAGAAGAAGCGCCGGCTAACTACGTGCCAGCAGCCGCGGTAATACGTAGGGCGCAAGCGTTGTCCGGAATTATTGGGCGTAAAGAGCTCGTAGGCGGCTTGTCACGTCGGGTGTGAAAGCCCGGGGCTTAACCCCGGGTCTGCATTCGATACGGGCTAGCTAGAGTGTGGTAGGGGAGATCGGAATTCCTGGTGTAGCGGTGAAATGCGCAGATATCAGGAGGAACACCGGTGGCGAAGGCGGATCTCTGGGCCATTACTGACGCTGAGGAGCGAAAGCGTGGGGAGCGAACAGGATTAGATACCCTGGTAGTCCACGCCGTAAACGGTGGGAACTAGGTGTTGGCGACATTCCACGTCGTCGGTGCCGCAGCTAACGCATTAAGTTCCCCGCCTGGGGAGTACGGCCGCAAGGCTAAAACTCAAAGGAATTGACGGGGGCCCGCACAAGCAGCGGAGCATGTGGCTTAATTCGACGCAACGCGAAGAACCTTACCAAGGCTTGACATACACCGGAAAGCATTAGAGATAGTGCCCCCCTTGTGGTCGGTGTACAGGTGGTGCATGGCTGTCGTCAGCTCGTGTCGTGAGATGTTGGGTTAAGTCCCGCAACGAGCGCAACCCTTGTTCTGTGTTGCCAGCATGCCCTTCGGGGTGATGGGGACTCACAGGAGACTGCCGGGGTCAACTCGGAGGAAGGTGGGGACGACGTCAAGTCATCATGCCCCTTATGTCTTGGGCTGCACACGTGCTACAATGGCAGGTACAAAGAGCTGCGAAGCCGTGAGGCGGAGCGAATCTCAAAAAGCCTGTCTCAGTTCGGATTGGGGTCTGCAACTCGACCCCATGAAGTCGGAGTTGCTAGTAATCGCAGATCAGCATTGCTGCGGTGAATACGTTCCCGGGCCTTGTACACACCGCCCGTCACGTCACGAAAGTCGGTAACACCCGAAGCCGGTGGCCCAACCCCTTGTGGGAGGGAGCTGTCGAAGGTGGGACTGGCGATTGGGACGAAGTCGTAACAAGGTAGCCGTACCGGAAGGTGCGGCTGGATCACCTCCTTTCTAAGGAGCATCTAGGCCGCCGGGCTTGCCCGGTGGTCCAGGGCCATTACGTCGGCAGATGTCCGACGGTGGTTGCTCATGGGTGGAACGTTGATTATTCGGCACTCTCAGTCATCTCGGGCTGCCAGTACTGCTCTTCGGAGCGTGGAAAGCTGATCATGAGTGGCGAGGGTGTCGGGCACGCTGTTGGGTGTCTGAAGGTACGGCCGATTACGGCTGCCTTCAGTGCCGGCCCCAGTGCACTCCGGTGGAAACCGGGGGTGATGGGTGGTTGGTCGTTGTTTGAGAACTGCACAGTGGACGCGAGCATCTGTGGCCAAGTTTTTAAGGGCGCACGGTGGATGCCTTGGCACCAGGAACCGATGAAGGACGTGGGAGGCCACGATAGTCCCCGGGGAGCCGTCAACCAGGCTTTGATCCGGGGGTTTCCGAATGGGGAAACCCGGCAGTCGTCATGGGCTGTCACCCATACCTGAACACATAGGGTATGTGGAGGGAACGCGGGGAAGTGAAACATCTCAGTACCCGCAGGAAGAGAAAACAACCGTGATTCCGGGAGTAGTGGCGAGCGAAACCGGATGAGGCCAAACCTCAAGCGTGTGAGACCCGGCAGGGGTTGCGCTTGGGGGGTTGTGGGATCTCTCTTTCACAGTCTGCCGGCTGTGAGACGAGTCAGAAACCGTTGATGTAGGCGAAGGACATGCGAAAGGTCCGGCGTAGAGGGTAAGACCCCCGTAGTCGAAACATCAACGGCTCGTTTGAGAGACACCCAAGTAGCACGGGGCCCGAGAAATCCCGTGTGAATCTGGCGGGACCACCCGCTAAGCCTAAATATTCCCTGGTGACCGATAGCGGATAGTACCGTGAGGGAATGGTGAAAAGTACCGCGGGAGCGGAGTGAAATAGTACCTGAAACCGTGTGCCTACAAGCCGTGGGAGCGTCGCGCATTGAGTTTACTCAGTGCGTCGTGACTGCGTGCCTTTTGAAGAATGAGCCTGCGAGTTTGCGGTGCGTTGCGAGGTTAACCCGTGTGGGGAAGCCGTAGCGAAAGCGAGTCCGAATAGGGCGATTCAGTAGCGCGCTCAAGACCCGAAGCGGAGTGATCTAGCCATGGGCAGGTTGAAGCGGCTGTAAGAGGTCGTGGAGGACCGAACCCACCAGGGTTGAAAACCTGGGGGATGACCTGTGGTTAGGGGTGAAAGGCCAATCAAACTCCGTGATAGCTGGTTCTCCCCGAAATGCATTTAGGTGCAGCGTCGTGTGTTTCTTGCCGGAGGTAGAGCACTGGATAGGCGATGGGCCCTACCGGGTTACTGACCTTAGCCAAACTCCGAATGCCGGTAAGTGAGAGCGCGGCAGTGAGACTGTGGGGGATAAGCTCCATGGTCGAGAGGGAAACAGCCCAGAGCATCGACTAAGGCCCCTAAGCGTACGCTAAGTGGGAAAGGATGTGGAGTCGCACAGACAACCAGGAGGTTGGCTTAGAAGCAGCCACCCTTGAAAGAGTGCGTAATAGCTCACTGGTCTAGTGATTCCGCGCCGACAATGTAGCGGGGCTCAAGCGTACCGCCGAAGTCGTGTCATTGCAGCAATAGGGCCAACGCCCGCTGTGATGGGTAGGGGAGCGTCGTGTGCCGGGTGAAGCCGCGCCGGAAGGCAGTGGTGGACGGTTCACGAGTGAGAATGCAGGCATGAGTAGCGATACACACGTGAGAAACGTGTGCGCCGATTGACTAAGGGTTCCTGGGTCAAGCTGATCTGCCCAGGGTAAGTCGGGACCTAAGGCGAGGCCGACAGGCGTAGTCGATGGATAACCGGTTGATATTCCGGTACCCGCTGTGAAGCGTCAAACATCGAACCAGGCGATGCTAAGTCCGTGAAGCCGCCCCGGAGCCTTCGGGCAAAGGGGAGTGGTGGAGCCGACGGACCAGACCTGTAGTAGGTGAGTGATGGGGTGACGCAGGAAGGTAGTCCATCCCGGGCGGTGGTTGTCCCGGGGTAAGGGTGTAGGCCGTGTGATAGGCAAATCCGTCACACATTAAGGCTGAGACCTGATGCCGAGCCGATTGTGGTGAAGTGGATGATCCTATGCTGTCGAGAAAAGCCTCTAGCGAGTTTCATGGCGGCCCGTACCCTAAACCGACTCAGGTGGTCAGGTAGAGAATACCGAGGCGTTCGGGTGAACTATGGTTAAGGAACTCGGCAAAATGCCCCCGTAACTTCGGGAGAAGGGGGGCCATCACCGGTGATTGGATTTACTCCATGAGCTGGGGGTGGCCGCAGAGACCAGCGAGAAGCGACTGTTTACTAAAAACACAGGTCCGTGCGAAGCCGTAAGGCGATGTATACGGACTGACGCCTGCCCGGTGCTGGAACGTTAAGGGGACCGGTTAGTCACTCTTCGGGGTGGCGAAGCTGAGAACTTAAGCGCCAGTAAACGGCGGTGGTAACTATAACCATCCTAAGGTAGCGAAATTCCTTGTCGGGTAAGTTCCGACCTGCACGAATGGCGTAACGACTTCTCGACTGTCTCAACCATAGGCCCGGTGAAATTGCACTACGAGTAAAGATGCTCGTTTCGCGCAGCAGGACGGAAAGACCCCGGGACCTTTACTACAGTTTGATATTGGTGTTCGGTTCGGCTTGTGTAGGATAGCTGGGAGACTGTGAAGCTTGGACGCCAGTTCAGGTGGAGTCGTCGTTGAAATACCAGTCTGGTCGTGCTGGATGTCTAACCTGGGTCCGTGATCCGGATCAGGGACAGTGTCTGATGGGTAGTTTAACTGGGGCGGTTGCCTCCTAAAGAGTAACGGAGGCGCCCAAAGGTTCCCTCAGCCTGGTTGGCAATCAGGTGTTGAGTGTAAGTGCACAAGGGAGCTTGACTGTGAGACCGACGGGTCGAGCAGGGACGAAAGTCGGGACTAGTGATCCGGCGGTGGCTTGTGGAAGCGCCGTCGCTCAACGGATAAAAGGTACCCCGGGGATAACAGGCTGATCTTCCCCAAGAGTCCATATCGACGGGATGGTTTGGCACCTCGATGTCGGCTCGTCGCATCCTGGGGCTGGAGTCGGTCCCAAGGGTTGGGCTGTTCGCCCATTAAAGCGGTACGCGAGCTGGGTTTAGAACGTCGTGAGACAGTTCGGTCCCTATCCGCTGCGCGCGTAGGAATATTGAGAAGGGCTGTCCCTAGTACGAGAGGACCGGGACGGACGAACCTCTGGTGTGCCAGTTGTCCTGCCAAGGGCATGGCTGGTTGGCTACGTTCGGGAGGGATAACCGCTGAAAGCATCTAAGCGGGAAGCCTGCTTCGAGATGAGTATTCCCACCCCCTCGAGGGGTTAAGGCTCCCAGTAGACGACTGGGTTGATAGGCCAGATCTGGAAGCCCGGCAACGGGTGGAGGTGACTGGTACTAATAGGCCGAGGGCTTGTCCTCAGTTGCTCGCGTCCACTGTGTTGGTTCTGAAACCACGAACAACCCCACGTTTGTCACAGAGCGTGGTCTGGTTGACAGTTTCATAGTGTTTCGGTGGTCATAGCGTGAGGGAAACGCCCGGTTACATTCCGAACCCGGAAGCTAAGCCTCACAGCGCCGATGGTACTGCAGGGGGGACCCTGTGGGAGAGTAGGACGCCGCCGAACAAATCTTGAAGAAAACCCCCGGACCGGGGACACCGGTCCGGGGGTTTTCTGCGTTCAGGGGGCTTCTGCGTTTAGGGTCTTTGCCATGCGCTACGACCTGATTATTTTCGACAATGACGGTGTCCTCGTGGACAGCGAGCCGATCTCCAATACCCACTTGGCCGCTTACCTCACCGAGTTGGGGCACCCCACCTCGTACGAGGACTCCCTGCGTGACTACATGGGATCCGCGATGCACCGCATCCACGACTTGGTCCTGGAGCGCACCGGGCGGCGGCTGCCCGACGACTTCGACGACGTGTTCCACGCCCGCGTCTTCGCCGCGTTCGAGCGGGAGCTGAAGCCCGTTCCCGGAGCCGACCAGGTGCTGGAGAAGCTGGCCGCGGACGGCGTGCCGTACTGCGTTGCCTCCTCCGGGAGCCATGAGCGGATCCGGGTCGGGCACCGGACGACAGGGCTCGACCGCTGGTTCGACGAGGGACGAGTCTTCAGCTCCCAGGACGTCGGGCGGGGCAAGCCGGCACCCGATCTGTTTCTCCACGCCGCCGAGCGCATGGGCGTACGGCCGGAGAAGTGCGCTGTCGTCGAGGACAGCCCCCTGGGCGTGCAGGCGGCCAACGCGGCCGGGATGGACGTGTACGGGTTCACCGCCATGACACCCGCCGACAGACTGACCGGTGCCACCCAACTCTTCTCCGACATGGGGGAGTTGGCTGACCTGCTGGTATGACGGCACCCATCGTCGGGCGCTGACATTTGTCATGCCGAGCTCCGGACGATCGTTTCTGTCGGCGGGCGGGGTCCGACCGCGAAGCTGAGTACATCGAAACGGGACGTACACAGTGACGACGGAGGGACCCGATCATGAGCATCACCGCCACCGAGATCAGCACCGGAGAGACCACCCGCGCTGCCCTGGCGGAAACGGTCACCACCCCGGAGACCGCCGGTGCCCGGCCGAGCTTCCTGCCGCTGATCGTGGACGTGGCGGTGCCCATCGGGTCGTACTACCTGCTCAAGAACGGGTTCGGGATGAGCACGATGGCGGCCCTCGGCTGGAGCAGTGTCGTGCCGGCCGTGCGGACCGTGTGGAGCGTGGTGAAGGAGCGCAAGGCCAACGCCCTGGCCGGGCTGATCCTCTTCGTCAACGTGGTCGGGCTCGCGCTCAGCCTGGTCGCCGGTGACCCGCGGCTGATGCTGGCGAAGGACAGCGGGGTCAGCAGCGCGATCGGGATCGGTGTCCTGGTGTCCGTGAGGCTCGGGCGGCCGATGATGACGCAGGGCATGAAGCCGTTCCTCGTGAAGGGCGACGCGGCGCGGGCCGCGGCCTGGGACCGGCTGGCGGCCGGCTCCGAGCCGTTTCGGAAGGCCGAGCGGACGTTCTCGCTGGTGTGGGGCACGGTCCTGCTCGGTGAGTGCGTCGCGCGGGTCGTGGGTGCCTACACGCTGCCGATCGACACGATGGTCTGGCTCGGCACGGTCGTCATGATCGCCTCGATGGTCCTGGCCTTCCTGCTCAGCGGGCGCTTCGCGGTCGTCCCGATGGAGAAGATGCTGGAGCGGGAGCTCGCCGCCGGGGCCGGGACGCACCGCTGAAACAGCCCCGCGCCGAGGGCCCGGAGGGGTCCGCCACGAAGAGCTCGACAGTGCCTCCCCGAAGAGCTGAGCAAAATTCACCTTCGGCTTGATCTACCCACCGGTAAGCCGGGGCCCTACGCTCGCCGCCATGACAGATGTGCTGCGGCGCGGTAGGGCCTCTTTGGCGTTCAGCTTCTTCGCTCAGGGTGCCGCCTTCGCGCTGCTCGTGACGCGTATCCCGGCCATCCAGGACCGCTACGGGATCTCCGACGCGCTGCTGCCGGCGTTCCTGGCGGCCGTCCCGGTCCTCGCCGGGCTGGGCAGCGTCGCCACCGAGCATCTGGTCAAGCGCATACGTCCCAGCCGCGTCCTGCGGTGGTCGCAGCCGGTCGTGCTGCTGGCCCTGCTGGGTGTCGGCGCCGGTGACCAGCTCGTCGAGGTGGCTGTCGCCCTCGGGGCCTTCGGCCTGGCGGTCGGCGGTCTCGACGCCTCGATGAACATGCTCGGGGTGAGTCTCCAGCGGTCGTACGGGCGCAGCATCATGCTCGGTTTCCATGCCACGTACAGCCTGGGCGGGATCGTGGGCGCCTCGCTCGCGTGGGCCGGGGCGCACTGGCACATGTCGCTCTTCGTGTCGTATCTGCCGGTCGTGCTGGTGCTGCTGCCGCTCGCCCTGGTGGGGAGCCGGTGGTACGTCGACGCGGGCGCGGACACGGAGGGGAAGGAGGAGGCGGTGGGCGGCGCGGGTGCCGGTCCGCTCGTCTTCCGGCTGCTGCTGCCGCTGTGTCTGGTGATGACGTTCGCCTACATCGGTGACTCGACCGTCTCCAACTGGAGCGCGAAGTACCTCAAGGACGTGCTGGGCAGCTCGGAGCAGACGGCGACCGTTCCGTACAACGTCTACATGGTGATGACGCTGGTGGGGCGTGCTGTCGGGGACTTCGGGGTGCGGCGGTTCGGGGCCGTGGCGGTGGTGCGGCTGGGTGCCGTGGTCGCCGCGCTCGGGTTCGGGGTGGTGGCGGTCGCGCCGGGAGCCGGGGTGGGCATGCTGGGGTTCACGCTGCTGGGGCTCGGGCTGTGTGTGATCGTGCCGCAGACGTTCGCGGCCGCGGGGCGGCTCTTCCCCGGGGCGTCGGACACGGCGATCGCGCGGCTGAACATCTTCAACTACGTGGGGTTCCTGATCGGTTCTCCGTTGGTGGGCGCGCTGGGCGACGCCTGGAACTACCGCGGAGCCATGCTCGTGCCGATGGTGCTGGTCCTCGCGACCTTGGGGTATGCCCGCTCGTTCGAACCTCAACCGGACCGATACGGTGAGGTGCATGAGCGGCCGCGCACAGCTGATGTGGGACGAGGCAGTAACGGGGTATGACTTCGGTCCGGAGCATCCGATGGATCCGGTCCGGCTCCGGCTGACCAAGGGGCTCGTCGACGCCTTCGGGCTCGACCGGGCCGTCGAGGTCGTCGCGGCGAAGCCCGCCGGGGATTCGACCCTGCGGCTGGTGCACCGCGAGGACTATGTGGCGGCGGTCAGGTCCGCGTCGGCCGACCCCGTGTCCGCCGACGCGTCGTACGGCCTCGGGACCATGGACGATCCCGCGTTCACCGGGATGCACGAGGTGTCCGCGATGATCGCCGGGCAGTCCGTGGGCGCCGCCGAGGCCGTGTGGCGCGGGGAGGCGCTGCACGCGGTGAACTTCGCGGGCGGGCTGCACCACGCGATGCCCGGCGCAGCCTCCGGGTTCTGCATCTACAACGACGCCGCTCTCGCCATCGCCCGCCTTCTGGAGCTGGGTGCCGAGCGGGTCGCGTACATCGATGTCGATGTGCACCACGGTGACGGTGTCCAGGCGGCCTTCTGGGAGGATCCGCGGGTTCTGACGATCTCGCTGCACGAGCACCCGCGGACGCTGTTCCCGCAGACCGGGTGGCCCGAGGAGACCGGGGCGGGCAGTGCGGAGGGTACGGCCGTCAATGTCGCGTTGCCGGCGGGTACCGGGGACGCGGGCTGGCTGCGGGCGTTCCACGCCGTGGTGCCGGAGCTGATCGCCGACTTCCGGCCGCAGGTGCTGGTCACCCAGCACGGCGCGGACACCCACTTCGAGGACCCGCTCGCGCACCTGGCCGTATCGCTCGACGCGCAGCGGGCCGTGCAGGTTGCCTGCCACGACCTGGCGCACACGTACGCCGACGGACGCTGGGTCGCGCTGGGGGGTGGCGGATACGCGGTGGTGGAGGTGGTGCCGCGCTCGTGGACGCATCTGGTGGCCGTGGCGGCGGGCCGTCCCGTCGAGCCCGAGACGGTGATCCCGGAGAGCTGGCGGCAGGAGGTCTTCGCCCGCACCCGGCAGTTGGCGCCGATGCGGATGACGGACGGACGGTGGCCGGTGTCCTGGAAGGACTGGGAGTCGGGGTACGACCCGGCGGACCGTCTCGACCAGGCGATCGTGGCGACACGCAAGGCCGTGTTCCCGCTGCGGGGGATGCTCCCTTAGCCGGGGTCTCCGTGTCGGGGGCCGGTACCGTCCTTCCGCCGCCGTCATGGGTGGACCTTTAGGCCAACTGTGGGGCATATGGCCCATGTTGCGCATCCAGCGCCGGCGGATGCGCCAGCATCGCAGACGTGTTGAGCACCGGCGCTTTGCGTGCCCATCTTCTGGCCGCCCGGCTCGCCGGGCCCGTGGCCACCTCGCGCGAGGAGAGCCTGCGCAGCTACCGGCTCTTCGCCGCCCGCGACCCCCGCCTGATGCTTGGACTTGATCCCGAATGGACGTGGTGTCAGCGGGATTTGATCGAGTTGATGGCCGACAAATGCGGAGTTTCGGCCGATCCATTACATACTTCGGGGCATGATGTGATCGACCCGGAGCGGACGCTGGCGGCCCTCGACGCCTTCGCGGAACGGCTCGGCGAAGCCGCCCGGCATCGTCACCCTGTGCTTCTCGGTACGGGTCACCCGCACCGGCTGATCGATTTCTACGCCGCACTCGCGGACGCCCTGTCAGCGGCGGGGTGTGCCGTCCTCACCCCCGCGCAGGGTAGCTCTATCGACATAACGACCCGGTTCGGTCTACGCACGTACAGCCTCGACTACGTACAAGGTGTCGCGCTGGTGCGCGAACCCGAGGGGGGAGCCGCCGGTCGTGCGACCGGCGCACACACCCATTCACCCCTCCCGGTCCGGACCGTTCTGGCGGCCGCCGCCGCGGGCGGAGGGCCCCTCCCGGAGCTGGTCATCGGGGACCACGGATGGGTCTGCGGAGCAGGTCAGCTGGGGTTCGAGGCCATCGGTCTCGCCGATACGGACGATCCCGCGCTGTTCGTCGGAGAGGCAGAGGGGCGGGTGTCCGTCGCCGTTCCCCTAGATGACGCTGTGCGGTCTGATTACTACCGACCGCTTACTCGCTATGTACTCAATCGAGCGTGTCTGTCACAGTAGGCGGCCGATGGCATCTCCTCTTCCCCACTCGCATCACCCGCCCCTACATTGGGGAGTGAGTGCGCAACGACGAAGAGTCACCGGAAGGGGAAGCCGGTGGCCGTCGAGTGCGGAAGGTTCAGGTGTGACATGGCTGCAGGCGAGAGGCCTCTGAACGAGGTCCAGTTCCTTACCGTGGCGGAAGTCGCCTCGGTGATGCGAGTGTCGAAGATGACCGTGTACCGATTGGTGCACAGCGGTCATCTGCCGGCGATCCGGGTGGGGAGGTCCTTCCGGGTGCCGGAGCAAGCGGTTCACGAGTACCTCCGCGAGAGCTACGTGGGGGTGGAGACCGCCTGACGGCGTTCCGGGAGACCGTTCGCGATCTCCCGGAAACACCTCGATTACGACCTCGGCTCTCGGGCGGGTAGGCTGGCCCCTCATAGGTCGTGTGGGCCCATGCAGCCCAGCACCGAGTAAAGAGAAGTGAGCGAGGGTAGTCGTGGGCTCTGTTATCAAGAAGCGGCGCAAGCGGATGGCGAAGAAGAAGCACCGCAAGCTGCTCAAGCGCACTCGCGTTCAGCGTCGCAACAAGAAGTAAGCGACGCCGCGGAAACGCGTACTGTGGCCTCTCACCAGCAGGTGGGGGGCCACAGGCGTATCCGGCCGGGGAAAGGCGGCTCAAGGGCCGGAGAAGGGTCGGTGAAGGCCGCGCGGCGGCCGGCCGAGGCTTCTGCGCGGCGGCCGGGTACTCCCGGCGCGGCGGTGGCCCGGGAAGAGGAACCCCGAAAAACCGCTCGACCGTCGAACATCTTCGGCCATATGCGCGGTGTCCGTCTGTGGGCCGAATGGCTGGGTCTGGTCACAGGTCCACGGCTGTCGTCACTTCGTGCATCGGGCGGTCATCACAGCGCAACATCAACCCGCTAAGTTGGCCGCACACGGGGAACCCGGCAGGTACGAGCGGAGCTACGTCCAGTTCTGGAAGGAAGGCGCTGATCTTGGGGAAGGTCGTGCTCGTGACCGGGGTGGCCCGGCGGCTCGGGGGGCGGTTCGTACGGCAGATCCAGCGCGACCCGCAGGTGGACCGGGTGATCGCCGTGGACGCGGTGCCTCCCGAGCACCACATCGGTGGCGCCGACTTCGTGCAGGCCGACATCCGCCAGCCCACCATCGCCCGGCTGCTCGCCGAGTACTCCGTCGACACGGTCGTCCACATGGATGTGACGGGCACGGCGCTGGGCTCCGGCAGCCGGACCACGGTCAAGGAGACCAACGTCATCGGCACCATGCAGCTCCTCGGTGCCTGCCAGAAGTCCCCGACGGTCAAGCGGCTCGTCGTGAAGTCCAGCACGAACGTCTACGGCTCGGCGCCGCGCGACCCCGCCGTCTTCACCGAGACCACCTCGCCCAAGTCACTGCCCAGCGGCGGCTTCGCGAAGGACACGGTCGAGGTCGAGGGCTACGTACGCGGCTTCGCGCGCCGCAGGCCCGATGTCGCCGTGTGCGTGCTGCGGTTCGCCAACATCCTCGGCCCGAGCGCGGATTCGCCGCTCGCCTCGTACTTCTCGCTGCCGGTGCTGCCGACGGTGTTCGGCTACGACCCGCGGCTCCAGTTCGTCCACGAGAGCGACGTCATCGAGGTACTGCGGCTCGCCGCGCACGACCCGCGGCGGGGCACGCTCAACAGCGGCACGTTCAACATCGCCGGGGACGGCGTCCTGCTGCTCTCGCAGTGCGCGCGGCGGCTCGGACGGCCCACGGTCCCGCTCCTGCTGCCTGCCCTCAGCTGGGTCGGTACGGCCGTGCGTACCCTGGGGGTGACGGACTTCTCGCCCGAGCAGCTGCGGCTGCTCACGCACGGCAGGGTGGTCGCGACGGTCCAGATGCGCGAAACCCTGGGCTACCAGCCGAAGTACACGACGGCGGAGGCCTTCGCGGACTTCGCCCGGAGCAGGGGTCCCGGACTCCTGCCCCCGGAGGCCCTTGCGGGGGCCGTGGACAAGATCGCCGCGCTGCCTGCTCTGGGCGGCGGCCACCCCCCGACGCAGAGCGCCAACTGAGGAGCGCATCAACGATGGCGGACGCCAAGGTCATTCCGTTCGACGACGACCGCTCGCGCGGGGCTGCGGCGCAGCGCCCGGCGAGGCGCCGGGCCGGGGGAAGCCGGCGCAAGGGTGAGCCCGTGGTCGTGCGCGAGGTCCAGCCCATGCCCGGGCGGACCCTTCCGCAGGATGATGTTCCCGTGACGCAGGAGGAACAGCCCCGGAAGCCCCAGCAGGGCGGTACGAGCCTGGAGCAGCGCATCGCGGGGGGCCTGTCCTTCCTGCGCCGCAGGCTCACCGGCGACTACGAGATCGACGAGTTCGGGTACGACCAGGAGCTGACCGACCAGGTCCTGATGTCACTGATCCGGCCGGTGTACGAGAAGTACTTCCGCGTCGAGGTGAAGGGCATCGAGAACATCCCGTCCGACGGTGGTGCCCTGATCGTCGCCAACCACTCGGGCACGCTTCCGCTGGACGGCCTGATGATGCAGGTCGCCGTCCACGACAACCACCCCGCGAACCGTCATCTGCGTCTGCTCGCCGCAGACCTGGTGTTCATGCTGCCGGTCGTCAACGAGCTGGCCCGCAAGGCCGGTCACACCCTGGCCTGCGCGGAGGACGCCGAGCGGCTGCTGGAGCGCGGTGAACTGGTCGGTGTGATGCCGGAGGGCTTCAAGGGCATCGGCAAGCCGTTCAGCGAGCGCTACAAGCTCCAGCGGTTCGGCCGGGGCGGCTTCGTCTCGACGGCGCTGCGCGCCGGCACCCCGATCATTCCGTGCTCGATCGTCGGGGCGGAGGAGATCTACCCGATGATCGGCAACGCGAAGACCCTCGCGCGGCTGCTGGGATTCCCGTACTTCCCGATCACGCCGACCTTCCCGTGGCTGGGCCCGCTCGGTGCGGTCCCGCTGCCCACCAAGTGGACGATCCAGTTCGGCGAGCCGATCCGCACGGACGGTTATCCGCCGGAGGCGGCGGACGATCCGATGCTGATGTTCAACCTGACCGACCAGGTCAGGGAGCAGATCCAGCACACCCTGTACAAGCTGCTGGTCCAGCGCAGGTCCGTTTTCTTCTGATCATGCAGTTACGATTCTGTTGATCATGTACTGATATGCCGGTACGTCGATGGGGGCGCCCTCCCCGAGGAGGGCGCCCCCATCGACGTACCGCGTGGTGGTCCGGTCAGTCGCTGTCCTGCGTGCCGATGCCGAGGCCCGGCAGGAGGCCGGGGAGCAGCGGCGGCAGGGTGACATCGGGTTCGCTCGTCGCACTGCTCTTGCTGCTGCCGGACGACGGAGAGGTGCTGGTGTCGTCCTGCGGCGGGTCGAGCAGACCCCCGGTGCTGCCGCCGAGCAGGCCCTCGCCGCTGCTGCCCGAACTGGACGGCTTGGGCTTGCCGCTGCTGTGGCTCTCGCCCGTCGATCCGCTGCTGGCGCTGGGTGCCGGAGTCTCCGTACCCGGCGAGGCGGTGGACTCCTCGCTCTTGCCCCGGTGACGGCCGGTGCCCTCGGGGGCGGGCGTCTTGGGCAGCAGCGAGCGCAGCGGGTCGACCTCGTCGTCTATGGCCTCGAAGACCGACGAGACCTGGTCACTGACGTCACCGAGCTGCACGGGCAGTCGGTCGCGCAGTGCGCCCCAGGCCTCGCGGTGCGACTGGGAGAACGCGGACAGGGTCTGGATGGGGCCCAGTGAGCCGTCCCGTTCGTACGCCTCGTGCAGCAGCCGGTGCCCCTCGGAGGCGTCGTGCTGCATGCCGGACAGAGCGCGGCGGATCTCGCCCATGGACTCGTGGTCGAGTTGTCCCGAGCGGCCCCGCTCCATCAGCCGACGGGCTTCGCTCAGGCGGTTCGAGGCCTGGTCGAGATAGAGCTCGCCCCGGTCGCTGTCGCCGTCGGCCAGACCCAGCTTGATGTCTTCCATGCCGCGCTTGAGCCCGTAGAGCGAGTCACCGGGCAGGGCGTCGGAGCTCGCGGCGGCCACACCGCCGAAGGCTCCGGCGGCCACACCGACGGTGAGCCCGCCCGCGGCCAGTCCTTTGGACAGCCGGGACCGGGGCCGCAGCTTCCCCAGTCCGGTCGCCCGGTGCGAGCCCTTGGCCCTATGGGACCGCTGTTCGGGCAGGCCACGGCCCGGACCCTCGCCTCCGGCGGCGGTGCCTTCCTGCAGCATGGCCTCCATCGCGGCGACGAGCTGGGCTCGCTGCACGATCTTGACCTCCGGGTCCAGCTCCGGTTGGGGCAGCTCGCCGAGACCGGTGGCGAGGGCCAACAGCAGCCCTTGCCCGGTCTGTTCCGCAGCAGCCCGGGACGGTGCCGACCCATCGGGCTGCTCGGCCGCCGTGCCCTGGTCGATCTCCTCCAGGGCCTGGGCGAAGGCGTTCGCCCGCCGGTGTGTTGATACGTTCGCGATCACTGGCGGCACCTCCTCTCGTCATGACGGTCGACTCCCCAGGGGGTCCTGAGGGTTGCACCCCCTGGCCGTGTCCACACGATCGGGTGATCGGCGACGGCCAAGGCGTGACCACAGGGAGCCTGTATCCCGCACAACGAGCGTCACGGCACTTGGGTTACGGACGACAGATGTGCGGACCGCGAAGTCAACAGACTTTTACAGAAGGTGAGTTGGACGTCGCTGAGCGTGCGGGGCCACTGTGGTCGAAAGCGGGCTCAGCGGACGTCTTCGGGCAGGAGCCGGGCCAGCGTGCGGACGGCCCGGTACTGGAGGGTCTTGATGGCGCCCTCGTTCTTGCCCATCACCCGGGCGGTCTCGGCGACCGAGAGCCCCTGGAGGAAGCGGAGTGTCACGCACTCCTGCTGCTGAGGGTTGAGCCGTTTCACGGCGTCGAGCAGTGCGGCGTTCGACAGGGACTCCAGGACGGAGTCCTCGGGAGAGCGCTCGACCTCGTTGGCGTCGAGCATCTCGCCGGTGGTCACTTCCAGCCGGAAGCGGCTGGACTTGAAATGGTCGGCCACCAGGTTCCGGGCGATGGTCACGAGCCAGGCGCCGAAGTCACGCCCCTGCCAGGTGAAGGTGCCGATCCGTCGCAGCGCCCGCAGAAAGGTCTCACTGGTGAGGTCCTCGGCGGTCGCCTTACCTCCAACCCGGTAGTAGATGTAGCGGTACACGGTGTCGCTGTACTGGTCGTAGAGCCGTCCGAAGGCGTCGGCCTCGCCGGCCTGGGCGCGCTCCACGAGATCCATCATCCGGGCGCTGTCACTGTCCGCGGCCGGACGGCGTGCGGTGGTGGCCGAGCCTGAGCGGCCCCGCCTGCCGACCGCCGCGTTGCCGTCGGCCAGGGCGTAGCAAGGTCCGACGGGCGCGGGGAGGGCGAAGGCGGGGACGGCGTACGCGGTGGGGACGAAGCCGCGCAGACGGTCCAGGACCGTTGCGCGCAGCGTAGCCAGGCCCGAGGCGTCAACCCCGACGTGTGAGTACACGGGACTCCCAGAGGCAGAGCTTCCATCACGTGCAGTGCGGGACCTTTCACCCGTCGTGGCGACGGAAGGGCACCGGTTTGCGTCTGAGGAGAATAACGCTTCGTACAGGCAGCACTACACCCAGTTGCTAAAATCATCGATTACGACGGTTTTGGCACGGATCGATGCCTGTTCAAGTGCCGATCGGCGATCGCTTGTTGATCGCATCGGTTCGTGTTCCGTCTGAGTGCAGGGCGTGTTGTGCCCGCCTGCGGAACGCGCGACTGAGTCGCCCACCACGTGGGTATGACGATGTGATTGCCTTCGCGGCCGACGGCCCCACCCCAGGTCCGGACAGGTTTTCGCCCTCTCCGCCCCTACCCGTCCCTTACCTGGGGCTCCGCTCCGGACCCCGCTCCTCGAACGCCGGAGGGGCTGAAACTCACGCCCGCACGCACCCAAGCGGGCCCGTACCCGCAGCCGGGATCCGGCGGAAGGGGCCGCGCCGGTACATCGATGCCCGTCGCCACCGACGGCCACGCCTCACCCAACGGCGACGGGCTGATGCACCGGCACGGCCCCGACCCCCCACCGGACAGGAAGCGCGCCCGCAAACGCCAGAGGCGAGCTACCGGCGGCGACGGTGCAGCGCGATCGCGGCGGCCGTGCCGCCGGCCACCGCGCCGACCCCGGCCGCGGCGGGAATCCCGACCTTCGCGGCCTTGCGCGCCGTGCGGTAGTCCCGCAGCCGCCAGTCGAAGTCCCGCGCGTGCTTGCGCAGTTTCGAGTCAGGGTTGATCGCGTACGGGTGTCCGACCAGCGAGAGCATCGGAATGTCGTTGTGCGAGTCGCTGTAGGCCGCGCAGCGGGACAGGTCCAGGTCCTCCGCGGACGCCAGCGCCCGTACGGCTTCCGCCTTCGCCGGACCGTGCAGGGGCTCGCCGACCAGCTTGCCCGTGTAGATCCCGTCCACCGATTCCGCGACCGTGCCCAGGGCGCCCGTGAGGCCGAGCCGCCGTGCGATCACCGTGGCGATCTCCACCGGTGCCGCCGTGACGAGCCACACCTTCTGGCCGGCGTCCAGGTGCGCCTGGGCGAGCGCGCGGGTGCCGGGCCAGATCCGCTCGGCCATGTACTCGTCGTAGATCTCCTCGCCGATCGACATCAGCTCGGAGACCCGGTGGCCCTTCACGATCGACAGCGCGGAGTCACGCGCTTCCTGCATGTGCTCGGGGTCCTCGACACCGGCCAGCCTGAACCACGCCTGCTGCCAGGCGAACTTCGCGAGGTCGCGGGTCTCGAAGAACTTCCGCTTGTACAGCCCGCGTCCGAAGTGGAAGAGGGCAGCACCTTGCATCACGGTGTTGTCGAGATCGAAGAACGCGGCGGCCCTGTCGTCGCCGAGCACCGGGAAGTCCGGTTCCTCCACGGCGTCCGGTGGTGCCAGTTCTTCCAGTTCCTGCAGTTCCTGCGAGGACTTGCGCGCTGCCTCCGCAGAGGCCTCGCCTGCCAACACGCTCCGCGCGGTTGCGGAGCGCCTACGGGGAGTGAGCCATCCGAGAGCGGCCATGTCGTGAGCATAGCCAGTCTGTTCGGCGCTTCCGGAGTCGACAGGATTCGGTGCTGTGAACTCTCCGAGGCCATGCCGTTAAACGAGCGGTCCGGCGCGCCGCCGGCCGGCGCGCCGGACTCGTGCGCGGGTCCGGACCGCGCGAGGCGCCGGGCGTGCCCGCCGGGCGTCCGGGGCGGGAGAATGGCACGCATGAGCCCCATGTTCCGGCGCAGCGACCGCCGTACGGAGACGAAGGCGCCCGCGGAGCACCTGGTCACGCTGATCAGGAAGCCCGGGTGTCATCTGTGTGATGACGCACAGGAAGTGATCGAGAAGGTGTGTTCCGATCTCGGGGTTCCCTGGGAGGGGAAGGACATCACCGAGGACGAGGAGCTGCACCGCCGGTACTGGGAGCAGATCCCGGTCGTGCTGGTGGACGGCGCGCAGCACACCTTCTGGCGCGTGAACGAGGAACGCCTTCGCAAAGCCCTGACGCGGTGAGCCGTGAGCGGGGAGGCCGGGCGCGCCCGTGATGTATCCCGACTTGTGACCTGCCCGAGCAGCCCAAGGCGTCCGGAAAGTCGCCTAGGATCGACGGCGATTGGTCTCGGGGGCGGGATTCGTTGAGGAGAGTGTGCGGTTTTGCCCCCTTCAGGTGCGGAGCGGAGTCGTCCGCGCGCCGGTTGCATACGGGCGTGCCGGGCATGCGTGACCCCGGTCACGTTGGCCGGGCAAATCGGACACCGTCTTTGTGCACGCGTTCACAAAGACATAGCCTGCATTCGACGGGGCGGTCTGGGAACGTGTGACCGCCTGCAGCCCCGCTCTACCCGCAGGAGCACCGTGGCAACTGGCCGAACTCACCGACCGGCGACCCGCAGCCGAGGAATTCCCGAGGCCACCGTCGCCCGGCTTCCGCTGTACCTCCGAGCCCTCACCGCACTGTCGGAGCGCTCGGTACCCACGGTCTCATCCGAGGAACTCGCGGCCGCGGCGGGGGTCAACTCCGCGAAGCTGCGCAAGGACTTCTCCTACCTCGGCTCCTACGGGACGCGTGGTGTGGGGTACGACGTCGAGTATCTCGTGTACCAGATCTCCCGGGAACTGGGCCTGACCCAGGACTGGCCGGTAGTGATCGTCGGCATCGGCAACCTCGGTGCGGCACTGGCCAACTACGGAGGGTTCGCGTCCCGCGGATTCCGCGTGGCCGCGCTCATCGACGCCGACCCCGCGATGGCCGGCAAGCCCGTCGCCGGGATTCCGGTGCAGCACACGGACGACCTGGAAAAGATCATCGACGAGAACGGTGTCTCGATCGGTGTCATCGCCACCCCGGCCGGGGCCGCCCAGCCCGTCTGCGACCGCCTGGTCGCCGCCGGAGTCACCTCCATCCTGAACTTCGCGCCGACCGTCCTGTCCGTCCCGGACGGCGTCGACGTGCGCAAGGTCGACCTCTCCATCGAGCTGCAGATCCTCGCGTTCCACGAGCAGCGCAAGGCCGGCGAGGAGGCCGAGGCGCAGGCCGGTGCCGCCGCCCAGGCCGAGCGGGAGAACAACGGCAAAGGGCCCGACGGGGACGTTCCCGCCGTGATGCCGGCATGAGTCTCCTCGTCGTCGGGCTGAGCCACCGCAGCGCTCCGGTCAGCGTCCTCGAACGGGCCGCGCTGTCCGCGGACGCGCAGGTCAAGCTGCTCCAGGACACCCTCGCCACCGAGCCGGCCACCGAGGGCGCGGTCCTCGCGACCTGCAACCGCATCGAGCTGTACGCCGACGTGGACAAGTTCCACGCGGGCGTCGCCGAGCTGTCCACGCTCCTCGCCCAGCACAGCGGCGTCGGCCTGGAGGAGCTCACTCCCCATCTGTACGTGCACTACGAGGACCGGGCCGTCCACCACCTCTTCTCGGTGGCCTGCGGCCTGGACTCGATGGTCGTCGGCGAGGGCCAGATCCTCGGCCAGATCAAGGACGCGCTCGCCACCGCGCAGGAGCTGCACACCGCGGGCCGCCTCCTGAACGACCTGTTCCAGCAGGCCCTGCGGGTCGGCAAGCGCGCCCACTCCGAGACCGGTATCGACCGCGCCGGACAGTCCCTGGTCACCTTCGGCCTGGAGCAGCTGTCCGCCGGACGGGCGGTCGAGGCCTGGGCCAAGGGCAAGAAGGCCCTCGTCATCGGCGCGGGCTCGATGTCCTCGCTGGCCGCCGCGACGCTCGCGCGCATCGGCGTCGGCGAGATCGTGATCGCCAACCGCACCCCCGACCGCGCCGAGCGCCTCGCCGAGATCCTCACCGGCGGCGACGACACGGACGTGCTGGCCCGCGCGGTACCGATGGACTCGGTGCCGGTCGAGCTGACACGTGCCGACATCGCCGTCTCGTGCACCGGGGCGACCGGGCTCGTCCTGACGGCCGAGACCGTCGCGGCCGCCGTCGAAGGACGTACGGGAACGCCCGCGGCACGGCGCGAGACGGCGGCCGGCCCGGCCGGTCACCTCGCTCCCGCCGGAGCCGAGGACGCCTGCCCGCTGGACCTGTCCGCCGTGCAGGGCGCCACCGGCTTCTCCGTCATGGGAGAGGCTGCCGTCGCCGGCATGGACGCGGCCACCCTGGAGCAGCACGCCGCCTGGGTGGACAAGGGCACCGGAACCGTCGAGCGCCGCGACAGCCGTCGTACGCCCGCCGAGGACGCCGAAGCCGACGCCGAGATCATCGCCGCGCTGGCCGTCTCCGCGGCGACGGCGGGCCGCATCCCCGAGCGCCGCAGGCCCGAACCCGTCGCCGAGGCGCCCCGCCCCGCGCCGGTGCTCGCGCTCCTCGACCTCGCGATGCCCCGTGACATCGACGCGGCCGTGCACCGGCTGCTCGGTGTACGGTTCGTCGACCTGGAGACGCTTGCCGAAGCTTCCGCGGACGCGCCGATGGCCGCCGATGTGGACCAGGTGCGCCGGATCGTCTCCGACGAGGTGGCCGCGTTCGGCGCCGCCCAGCGGGCCGCGCACATCACGCCCACCGTCGTCGCGCTGCGAGCCATGGCGGCCGACGTCGTCGCGAACGAGATCTCGCGGCTGGACGGACGGCTGCCGGACCTCGACGACAAGCAGCGCGGCGAGATCACCCAGACCGTGCGGCGCGTCGTCGACAAACTGCTGCACGCGCCGACCGTACGGGTCAAGCAACTCGCCGCCGAACCCGGCGGCGCCGGGTACGCGGACGCGCTGCGGACCCTGTTCGACCTGGACCCGGAGACGGTCGCCGCCGTCTCGCGGGCCGAGAACAACACCGAGAACGCCAAGAACCGAGGGCGAGCATGAGTGAGCAGGCTTTGAGGCTGGGGACCAGGCGCAGCAAACTCGCCATGGCCCAGTCCGGGCAGGTGGCGGATGCCGTGAGCCGGGTGACCGGACGGCCCGTCGAGCTCGTTGAGATCACGACGTACGGCGATGTCTCCCGCGAGAACCTCGCGCAGATCGGCGGCACGGGCGTCTTCGTGACCGCGCTGCGCGAGGCACTGGTGCGCGGGGAGGTCGATTTCGCCGTGCACTCCCTCAAGGATCTGCCGACCGCGCAGCCCGAGAACCTCGCGCTGGCCGCCGTGCCGGTGCGCGAGGACGTCCGCGACGTGCTCGTCGCCCGCGACGGACTGACCTTCGAGCAGCTTCCGGACGGCGCGCGCGTCGGCACCGGTTCGCCGCGTCGTATGGCCCAGCTCAACGCGTACGCGCGCAGTCACGGCATGTCGATCGAGACGGTCGCCATCCGAGGCAACGTCGACACCCGAATCGGGTACGTCCACTCCGGGGAGCTCGACGCCGTCGTCCTCGCCGCAGCCGGACTGAACCGGATCGGCCGAATAGACGAGGTCACCGACTTCCTGTCGGTCGACACCGTTCTGCCCGCCCCCGGCCAGGGGGCCCTGGCGATCGAGTGCGCCGCGGACAACGCGGACCTCGTCGCCGCGCTCGCCGAGCTCGACGACCCGTTCACCCGGGTCGCCGTGACCGCCGAGCGATCTCTGCTTGCCGCCCTGGAGGCCGGCTGCAGCGCTCCTGTGGGCGCGTACGCCGACCTGCTGGCCGACGGGCAGATTGTCAAGGAGATGCGCCTGCGCGGCGTCGTCGGCATGACCGACGGCTCGACGCTGGTGCAGCTGTCCACCACCGGTCCCGTGCCCGAGACACATGACCAAGCGATGTCGCTCGGCCGTGAACTCGCTGCCGAGATGCTTGCCAAGGGCGCGGCCGGTCTGATGGGGGAGCGAGCACTGTGAGCCCCACCAAATTTCCCACCGGTCCGGTCCATGGGCACGTCACCTTCCTGGGTGCCGGACCCGGAGATCCAGGGCTGCTGACACTGCGCGCCGTCGAGGCGCTGGCGAACGCGGACGTCCTCGTCGCCGAGCACGACGTGCTCGACGTGGTGCGCGTTCACGCCAGACAAGGCGTCGCCGTTCTGAACACGGATCCGGACACTTCGCCGGTTCCGTACCCGGGCACAGGCACGCCTCAGCTGACGGTTGTTGACGGCGTGTCAACGACCGTTGGTGACCCCGCGTCGAGGGACGCTGCCAATCTTGTCATGACGGCCGCGCGGGGCGGCAAGCGGGTCGTACGTGCGGTGTCCGGTGACCCCGGGCTCGACACCTACGCCGCCGAGGAGATGCTGGCCTGCGTCGCCGCGGGTGTTCCGTTCGAGGTGGTGCCCGGCATCGCGGCCGCCGTCGGTGTGCCCGCGTACGCGGGTGTGCCACTGCGGGACGCCCAGGGCGCGGACGTCCGGTTCGTCGACGCGCGGACCGCCTCGAACCGCTGCTGGACCGAGGTCGGAGCCTCCGACGGCACCGTCGTGGTGTCGTCGACGCTCGACTCGGTGGCCGCGGCCGCGGGTGAGCTGGTGGCCTCCGGCCGCAAGCCCGACACCCCGATCTCCGTGACGATCGCCGGTACGACGACCCGCCAGCGCACCTGGTCGGCCACCCTCGGCACGATCGCGCAGACGCTGAAGCAGGCGAAGGTGCTGCCGTCCCCGGACGGTGGCCGCCCGGTCATAGCCGTGGTCGGTGAGCGTTCCTCCGCCGCCCAGCGCGACCAGCTGTCGTGGTTCGAGTCCAAGCCGCTGTTCGGCTGGAAGGTGCTCGTGCCGCGTACGAAGGAGCAGGCGGCGTCGCTCTCCGACCAGCTGCGGTCGTACGGGGCCGTGCCCTACGAGGTGCCGACGATCGCCGTCGAGCCTCCGCGCACGCCCCAGCAGATGGAGCGCGCGGTCAAGGGTCTGGTGACGGGCCGCTACGAGTGGATCGCCTTCACCTCGGTCAACGCCGTCAAGGCCGTGCGGGAGAAGTTCGAGGAGTACGGGCTCGACGCCCGTGCTTTCGCGGGCATCAAGGTCGCGGCGGTGGGCGAGCAGACCGCGAACGCGCTCGTCGCCTTCGGCGTGAAGCCGGACCTGGTGCCGAGCGGTGAGCAGTCGGCCGCGGGCCTGCTGGAGGACTGGCCACCCTACGACCCGGTCTTCGACCCGATCGACCGTGTCTTCCTTCCCCGGGCCGACATCGCCACGGAGACCCTCGTCGCCGGGCTCATCGAGCTGGGCTGGGAGGTCGACGACGTCACGGCGTACCGCACCGTGCGCGCGTCGCCGCCGCCGGCCGACACCCGTGAGGCGATCAAGAGCGGCGGCTTCGACGCGGTGCTCTTCACCTCGTCGTCGACCGTGCGGAACCTGGTCGGCATCGCCGGCAAGCCGCACAACGTGACCGTGATCGCCTGCATCGGTCCGGCTACGGCCAAGACGGCCGAGGAGCACGGGCTGCGGGTGGACGTGATGGCTCCCGAGCCCTCCGTGCACAAGCTGGCGGAGGCACTGGCCGAGTTCGGCCTGCGCCGCCGTGCCGCCGCGCTGGACGCCGGTGACCCGGTGACCCGCCCGAGCGAGCGCCGCCCGGGCTCGCGTAGGCGCCGGACCACCTGACGCCCCGCGCCCTCGAAGCGCACACGCCCCGCCGCCTCCTACGGGAGACGGCGGGGCGTGCTTCGTTGTGCGGCCGGTCAGACGGACGGCAGGAAGGCCGCCCAGGCGGTCGGGGCGAGGCTGAGGCGGGGGCCGCCGGGGTTCTTGGAGTCCCGGACGAGGATGCGGTCCGGGACGACGGCCATCTCGACGCAGTCGGGGCCGTCAGCCGTGCTGTAGCTGCTCTTTATCCACTCCGGCCTGGCGTCGGCCGCGGAAGCCTTGAGCGTCATGTCTTTGTGTCTCCCAGTGCTTTCTCGATGAAGGCCAACGACTCCTGAGGGCTGAGAGCCTGCGCGCGAAGGACTCCGTAGCGGATGTCGAGGACCGTCGTTTCCTTGGGGTCGGTCATCACCCGGCTGCTGAGAGGCGCCTCACTGAACGCGACGGTGCCCCCGTCTCTGAGCTTGAGGAGCCTGAACGAACCGTCGGTCCCCGCGTTCTCCTCGCGGTCGAGGGGCAGGACTTGAAGGTCCACGTTGCGCCACTGGCTCACCTCCAACAGCCGTTCGAGCTGCTGTCGCATCACCATCTTGCCCCCGATGGGCCTGCGCAGAGTCGACTCGCACTGAACGAAGCTGAAGACGCGCGGTCCCGCCGAGGGATCGAGGATCTTCTGACGTGCACAGCGTGCCGCGACCTGCTGCTCCACCTCGTCCTCGGTGAACGGCGGTCGCCGTGCGTCGAAAATTGCCCGCGCGTACTCCACGGTCTGCAACAACCCATGAATCACCGAGTTGTTGTAGGCGCAGAGCTCGATCGCATCCGCCTCCAGCCTCTTCAAGTCCCGTACCTTCTTCGGATACCGGACCTCCGCCAAGTCCTCCTTCAGCGCCGCGAGTCTGCCGCCCGCCGACAGGATCTCGTCCGCGCGGTCCAGGTACTCGGGCCGGGGGATGCGCCGACCCCGTTCCACGGAGGACACCTGCTCCTCCCCGTACCCGATGGCCGTCCCGAACTCGGCCTGGGTGAGCCCGGCCGACTCCCGCCAGAGCTTCAGCTGACGCTGGACGGTCCTCATCACGGCCCCGGCCTCTTCGTCGTCCTCCAGCCCCGCGTCCCCGTCGCTCACGCCCGCCGACCTCCCGCCACGCGCTTCCCTGCCCAACACCGACACCCGCTCCCCGGTCACCCCGGACAGCCCGGACAGAACCGGACGCCACCCGGACAGACACCGTCCGCACGGGCTGCCGTCCTTCACAGATTAGGTACGTGAGAACACGTTGAGTCACGTGAATCAGCGAACCGCGCACTCTCCGCTCCACCATTTCTCGGTCCCGCTCTCCGCCACCCGGCGCGGCGCCCGCCTCGCCCGGCTGCTCGCGGCCGGGCAACTGCACGACTGGGGACTGCCCTTGGACCCGGCCCGGCTCGTCGTCGCCGAACTCGCCTCGAACGCCGTCCTGCACGGCCGCGTCCCCGGCCGGAGTTTCCGTCTCACCCTGTCCGTCTTCGCTCCCCGGACACTGCGCGTGGAGATCGCAGACGCCCGGGGCGAACGGTGGCCCACCCGGATGCGGGACGGCGCCGGAGGGCAAGCCGAGTCCGGCTACGGGCTGCTGATCGTGGAGGAGTTCGCGGACCGTTGGGGCGTTCGGTCGGGGCCGGTGCCGTGCAAGACGGTGTGGGCGGAACTCGATCTCGGGCCTCGCCGGTGACGAGCGAACCGGAGCCCGGCGAGGAGTACTTCGGTGGCCGGTGCTTCGGGGCGGCGGGCGGTAAAAGACCAAAGAACCCGGGGGGAAACCGACCAACCGACCAAACCCGGCTCATGTCACACGAGCGGGTGAAACAGGCCGGTACGGGTGGCGCGCGGGCGGTCCGGACCTGCACGCTCACCGCAGGCAACGTCCACAACTCCACATGCCCACACATGCTTCGGCCCCCGCCGGGACGGCAATCCCAGTGCGAGGGCCTGACCAAAGAGGAAGCCAAACCCTTCCCCCATGGCTGTGACCAAGCTTATCGATGCGCTGCTCCCGAAGCAGGGAGTACGCCGCAACGCCACCCACTCCGGCGTTACGCACGTACGTGAGTACCAGCCCGACCGGTACACGATCGTCGGCAACCATCTTGCCCAGCACCGGGGGCTCTCCGCGACCGCGATCGGGATCGCCGTGCACATCCTGTCGCTGCCCGAGGGCTCGCGGGTCGACATCCGCAGCCTCGCCGAGTGGTTCCCCGAGGGGCGGGCCCGGATCGCCTGCGCGCTGCGGGAGTTGGAGGCGCGAGGCTATGTCGAGCGGGTCCGGGAACGGCTCCCGTCCGGGCAGATGATCACCCGTACGTACGCCTTCCACGCCCCCGCGCTCACCCGGGCCCGGCGGGAGGGAGAGCCGGAAACGGCCGCCGCCCCGGCGGCCCCTCCGATGAAGGCTGCCCCGCCCCCGAACCGAGCGGCCCCGTACCGCACGGCCCCGGACCTCCCCGCCTCCGGCGGCCTGCCCTGCGACGCCGTGCCCGAGCCGGTCATGGCACCCGACGCCGTGCGCGTCGGCACATCGGCCACCGAGGCCGAGACCGCCGAGCCCCCGAAGCCGTCCCGCGACGAGCACCACGACGAGGCCGAGGCGCTGCTCGCCGGGCTGCGCCGGACCGACATCCGGTTGACGCTGTCCGGGCGGGAGGTACGGCGTCTGGCTCCGCTGGTCGTCGCCTGGTTCGAGAACGGTCTCGGCAGGGCGTCGGTGATCCATGCCCTGACGGATGGCCTTCCCCTCCATGTGCGGCACCCGGCCGGCTTCCTCCGCAACCGTCTGCTGGACCTGCTCCCACCAGCGCTGCCATCCCTTCCGGGGGCAGGCGAGGCCGAGCCGCTCCCGAGCCGGCCCCTGCCCCCTCCACCCGCCATGGCGACCTGCGAAGGGGGCTGCGACAGGGGCTTCAGAGCGCCGTTCCGGGGAGCGTGGTGCCGTGACTGCCGTGCCGCCCGGCCCGGCGAAGCTCCGGTGGCTCCGGTGGATGTCACCGCCCTCGGCTCTCTCCCGACGTGGCGCGGAGGCCCCTCGGGCTCCGACGCCGAGTCGGTAAAGGTGCTCCCGTGACGGGCGTAGCGTAGACGGTATGACGAAGTACGGATCCTTCCCCGGTACGCGTCCGCGGCGGCTGCGCACCACGCCCGTCATGCGCCGGATGGTCGCCGAGACCCGGCTGCACCCGGCCGACTTCATCCTCCCCGCGTTCGTCCGCGAGGGTGTGAGCGAGCCGGTGCCGATCAGCTCGATGCCCGGGGTCGTGCAGCACACGCGGGACAGTCTGAAGAAGGCGGCCGTGGAGGCGCTGGAGGCCGGGGTCTCCGGGATCATGCTCTTCGGGGTTCCCGAGGACGAGAAGAAGGACGCCGTCGGGACGCCCGGCACCGACCCGGACGGGATTCTGCAGGTCGCCCTGCGCGACGTCCGCGCCGAGGTCGGCGACGAACTGCTCGTGATGTCCGACCTGTGCCTCGACGAGACCACCGACCACGGGCACTGCGGTGTGCTCGACGATCAGGGCAGGGTCGACAACGACGCGACCCTGGAGCGCTACGCCGAGATGGCCCAGGTGCAGGCCGACGCGGGCGCCCATGTCGTGGGCCCCAGCGGGATGATGGACGGTCAGATCGGCGTCGTCCGTGACGCGCTCGACCAGATCGGCCGCGAGGACGTGGCGATCCTCGCCTACACCGTCAAGTACGCCTCCGCCTTCTACGGCCCGTTCCGGGAGGCCGTCGGCTCGTCCCTGAGGGGCGACCGCAAGACGTACCAGCAGGACCCGGCGAACGCACGGGAGTCGCTGCGGGAGTTGGCGCTGGACCTGGAGGAGGGCGCCGACATGGTGATGGTGAAGCCCGCCGGTCCCTACCTCGACATCCTCGCCCGCGTCGCCGACGCGTCCGACGTGCCGGTCGTCGCCTACCAGATCTCCGGCGAGTACTCGATGGTCGAGGCCGCCGCCGAGAAGGGCTGGATCGACCGGGACAAGGCCATCCTGGAGTCCCTGACCGGCATCAAGCGCGCCGGTGCGCAGAACATCCTCACGTACTGGGCGACCGAGGTCGCGCGGAACCTCCGCTAGCCTCCCCGCGGGGCGGGGCGGGACGGTTCCGCGCGACCTCGGCCGGGGTCGCGCCCGCTCAGTACGCGAGCGCGTCGTCCAGGCCCTGCTGCCAGTACGTCACCGTGAGCTTGTCGTCGATGTAGACGCCCTTCGCGGGGAGGGCCGGAGTGGCGCTGCGGCCCTTGTCGAAGCCGATCTCCAGAGTCTTGGCGGTGTAGCCGTTGGTCCCGCTGCCGTCGGCGGCCGACAGCAGCACACCGGCGTAGCCGGACTCGCCGGGGGCGAGGGTCACGACCGCCTGTGGGTGCGTCTCCTCCGCGACCGGCGGGACGGACTGGGCCTCGGCGAACCGGGCGATCGGATAGCCGGTCAGGTCGCAGTTCCTCGTGCCGGTGTTGGTGACGGTGAGCAGCAGGTGGTTGAGCGGACGGGACACCGCGGTCGCGGTGGTCTTCGTCGTGGAGCCGTCGCAGGCGACGTTCCTGGTGCCGGCCTGCCCGGTGGAGCCGGTCTTGGAGCCGGTGCCGTTCTTCTTGCCGGAGCCCTGTGTGGAGCCGGCGGCCGTGGACGTGCTCTTCGAGCCGCCCGTCGAGCCGCCCGAGCCGCCCGTCGAGCTCGCGGTGCCGTTGCCCGCGGGCTTCGCCGTCGAACTCGCGTCTGCCGCCGGTCCGCTCGGCTGCGCCGAGGAAGCGGACGTGTCGGACGGGCCTTCGCCGCGTACGCCGTTGCCGTCGTTGCACGCCGTCAGCGTCAGCGCGGCGAGTGTGATCGCCGTGGCGGCGAGGAAGCGGGTACGGGCAGTACGTGCGGTGCGTGCGGACATGGTGATCCCCCTGTGGATGTCGCTGTGGGTGTGGCTATGGGTGTGGGTGTCCTGATGCAACGGCCGCCCGGCCGGTCGGGAAGGGCGGCGTGCTTGGATGGCCACAGCTTGGGCGGTGATCCGTCCCGGCCGCCACAACCGGCGGCGGATACGGGACGCCGGAACGCCGGCATCGGGTCTGACCTGGGGGAATGACATGCCCCTGGAACACCGGCCCGGAACACGGGGGATGGAGGAACGGGTGGCAGGGAACGAGTTCGCGGGCCTTCTGGGGGAGCTGAAGGAGCGGTCCGGGCTCAGTTACGGGGTGCTCGCCAAACGGCTGCACGTGAGTACGTCCACGTTGCACCGGTACGTCAACGGGGATGCCGTACCGACGGATTACGCGCCCGTGGAGCGGCTCGCGCGCGCGTGCCGGGCCACTCCCGAGGAGCTCGTGGAACTGCATCGCCGGTGGGTCCTCGCGGACGCGCTGCGGGGACAGGCGAACAGCGCTGAGTCGAACGGGGCCGGGGCGAATCGGGCCGGAGCGAATCGGGCTGGGGCGAACAGGGCTGAGGCGGACGGGACTTCGGGTGGCTCCTCCGGGGCGGTCGACGGTCCGGACGGCGGCGCGGCGGATGCGCCGGGGTCCGCACCGGCGGCCGGGCCAGGCAACGGGCGGGGGACCAGGCCGGGTTCCGAGTCCGGAAACAGGCAGGAGAGTGGGCCGGGTTCCGAGTCCGGGAGCGGGCAGGGGAACCGGCCCGGGGACGCGGTCAGGGGCGAGACCGGTACCGGGCGGAAGCCGGCTCGCGACGCCGCTGCTTCGGCGCCGGTGCGGTGGAGCCGCCGGGCCGTGGTGCTCGCCGGAACCGGGGCCGTCGTGGCGGCCGCGGTCGTGTCCACCGCGCTGACCGCGCGGTTCGGGTCCGGAGGCGGTGAGGACGACACGAAGGGGAAGGCCGTCGCCATCGGCGTCCCGTCCCTCCCGAGCGCGAGCCGGACCGGTGCGACACCCGGCGCGCACCACGGGTCCACCTCGGCCTCCCCGTCGCACGGCACCCGCCCCCGGCCGACCGGTTCGACGATCGCCGGGGCCGTCGACGAGCACGGCACGGCCGACGGCGGCACGTCAGGCAAGGGCGAGGAAGGGGCCGGAGCGCCGACCGTCGTGGCGAACGCGTACAAGTGGGACAGCCCGTGCAGCCAGCACTACTTGGTGAACCGGGACGCCCCGCAGGTGCCGCCGCCGCCGTCGAGCGAGTCGGACGCGCGCGGCTGGGTCACCGCGCTCGGCGGGGTCGCGAGCGGGGAGCAGATGCTCGCCCTGACGGTGCAGGGCACGGGCAGGGCGACCGTCGTCGTGGAAGCACTGCACGTGCGGGTGGTGCGGAAGGACGTTCCACTCGCTTGGAACGACTACGCGATGGGCGTGGGCTGTGGCGGAGGTGTCGAGACGAAGTCGTTCACCGTGGACCTCGACGCGGGGCGGCCCGTGACCGGGCTCAAGGGCGGACAGCGGGACTTCCCGTACAAGGTCAGCGAGTCCGACCCCGAGGTCTTCTACGTGTTCGCGGACGCACGGGCGCACGACGTGAGCTGGTACCTGGAACTCGACTGGTCCAGCGGGACGAAGAGCGGCACGGTGCGCGTCGACGACCACGGGAAGCCGTTCCGGACGAGCGGGAACACAGGCCGGCCCGCGTACAACCATCCGCTGGGCGGCAGCGAGTGGGTATCGGCTCCCTCCGAGTGATCGGGGCGCGATCAAGTCCCTTCAGGAGTTAGGTTGTTGGCCGTTGGACGACGCGACTCTCCAGGGAGATGCCCATGTCAGGTGACGCCCTCAGCCAGGACCCCGCCGAGCTGAGAAGGAGGATCGACACCAGCAAGGCGCACCCCGCCCGGGTCTACGACGTCCTCCTCGGCGGCAAGGA
Source organism: Streptomyces sp. NBC_00386 (assembly GCF_036063235.1). Classification (NCBI taxonomy): domain Bacteria; kingdom Bacillati; phylum Actinomycetota; class Actinomycetes; order Kitasatosporales; family Streptomycetaceae; genus Streptomyces; species Streptomyces sp. NBC_00386. The sequence goes on along the minus strand of NZ_CP107950.1, from coordinate 4,259,864 downwards.
CAACTACCCCGTCGACCGGAACGCGGCCGCCGCCGCGCTCGCCGCCAACCCGCGCGGCTACCTCGACGTCCGGCACAACCGGGACTTCCTGCGCCGCGCCGTGACCGCGCTCGCGACGGAGGACGGCATCCGGCAGTTCCTGGACATCGGCACCGGACTGCCCACGCAGGAGAACGTCCACCAGATCGCCCAGCGGATCACCCCGGATTCGCGGGTCGTGTACGTCGACAACGACCCGGTGGTCCTGGCCCACGCGCGCGCCCTGCTCACCAGCGGACCCGAGGGGCGTACGGACTACATCGACGCGGACCTCAAGGAGCCCAAGCAGATCCTCGAACAGGCCGCCGAGACCCTCGACTTCGCGCAGCCCGTCGCCCTGGTCCTGGTCGCCATCCTGCACTTCGTCGAGGACGCGGAGGCCTACCCCATCGTGCGCGGGCTCGTCGACGCGCTGCCGTCCGGCAGCCGCCTGGTCCTCAGCCACCTCACCGAGGACCTGAACGCGGAGAACATTCGCGCGGTCCAACGGACCTTCACCGAGCGGGGATTCACCTTCGTCCTGCGCTCGAAGGCCGAGGTCGAGCGCTTCTTCACCGAGAACGGCCTGGTCCTGGACGAGCCCGGTGTCGTCCCCGCCCACCACTGGCACCCCGACGGCAACATCCCGGCCCCCGAGACCGCCGAACCCGCCTTCCTCGCCACGCTCGACGCCGTCGACAAGGTCCGCTACCTCGACATCAACGACGTCACGGACGCGGACATCAACGTGTACGTCGCCACGGGAGTCAAACCCTAGGCGCCATAGGTGAGTTGCGATCCGTCCGCATCGCGGAACCGGCGGGTGTAGAGGCCACGTACCTGCCTAGGGTCGGTCAGGGGCGGCCCCGGCACGACGGGGCCGCCCGCAAGCGCGCCCGCAAGGACGTCGTCCCCGAGGGCGCCGTCCCCGAGGGCACCGCCCGCAAGGACGCCGTCGCCAAGGACAAGGAGCCGTCACCGTGACCGTCACCGAACCCGCCGCCACGACCGCACCCGTGCCCCCGCTCGCCGCGAGAGCCACCGCGATCGGCGGCTCGCCGGTACGGGACATCCTCGCGGTCACCGCACGCCCCGAGGTGATCAACTTCGCGGGCGGGCTGCCCGCTCCGGAACTGTTCGACGCGGACGGCATCGCGGCCGCGTTCCGGGACGTCCTCGCCGAGGAGCCCGAACGGGCCCTTCAGTACTCGACGACCGAGGGCGAACCATCGCTGCGGACGGCCCTCGCCGACCGCACGAGCGCGCGCGGACTGCCCACTGGGCCGGACGACATCCTCGTCACCACCGGCTCGCAGCAGGCCCTGTCGCTGCTCGCCACCGCCCTGCTCGAACCCGGCGACACCGTTCTCGTCGAAAGCCCCTGCTATCTGGCGGCACTTCAGGCGTTCGCCTTCGCGGGCGCGCGCGTGCTGGCCGTGCCGGGCGACGACGAGGGCATCGACCCCGACGCCCTCGGTGAACTCGTGGCCCGCGAGCGCCCGAAGCTGCTCTACACCGTCCCCACCTTCCAGAACCCGACCGGACGCACGCTGCCGGCCGACAGGCGGGCCGCCGTCGCCCGCGCCGCCGCCGCGCACGGCCTGTGGATCGTCGAGGACGACCCGTACGGAGAACTGCGCTTCGAGGGCGAGCGGGTCCCGTGGATCGCCTCCCACGACGGCGCCGGGGACCGGACGGTCCTCCTCGGCTCGTTCTCCAAGGTGATGGCGCCCGGCCTGCGGCTGGGCTGGCTGAGGGCACCCGCGGCACTGCGGCGCGCGTGCGCCGTCGCCAAGCAGGCCGCCGACCTGCACACCCCGACCGTCAACCAGCTCGCCGCCGCCCGCTATCTGGCCGACCGCGACCTGGACTCCCACGTGGCCCAGGTCGCGGCCGTCTACCGCGAACGGCGTGACGCCATGCTCGCGGGAATCGCCGCCGCCCTCCCGGCCGGATCCACCTGGACCCGCCCGCAAGGCGGCATGTTCCTCTGGGCCCGCCTGCCCGAGCGCTACGACACCACGGCCCTGCTCCGCCCGGTGGTGGACCAGGGCGTGGCCTACGTCCCCGGTGCCCCCTTCTACGCGGGCACACCGGAGACGTCGACCCTGCGCCTGTGCTTCGTCACCCAGACGCCGGAGGAGATTGCCGAGGGCTTGCGGAGGCTGGGGACGGGGTTGCGGAAGGAGAGGTAGGGGACGGGGTGGCGGACGGGGCCGCGGAGGTAGGAGACGGGGTCGGGGTTGCCGAGGTAGGGGACGGGGAGGCAGGAGACGGGGTCGCTGAGCCAGGGGACGTGGACGGGGTCGCGTCGCTCGGGGACGGGGCCGCGGAGGTGGAGGGAGTCGTCCGGACCGTGTCCCGGACGGCCGGCCGCTGGCCGATCCTGTCCACCACCCCTTGCGCCACGACGGCTCTGACCTGTGAGAACCTCCCGTTCTTCTCCGAGATTCCCCGCTCGAACATCCCGAGGTAGGCGTAGGTCGTCGGGTCGAAGATGAGGCCGAACGACTCTCCGGGGTAGGAGACCGCTACGCCGTGCCGGCCGAGCGCGTCCACATGGTCGTGGTCGATCCTGACGGCGGGCATCTTCGCGATGGCCTCGAACGCGGCGGCCCGCAATCCCGGAGGCGGGACCCGGGGCCCCCGCAGGAACATGCACGCGTCCATGTACGCCCCCGAGTCCGGGTCCGTCCCAGGGATCTTGCTGCCCCGGAACCACTTGAGGAGCTCGTCGGGGTCGGTCGGCCACTTCTTCAGCTTCGAGTACTGGAGGGGGATCGACTGCATCTGGTGCTTGGTCAGCGGTGGTTCGTCCTGAATCCTGCCGTTGTAGATGGACCGGCTGGTCTTGGAGCCGTCCACCGACAACCAGTACTCGTCGACGAGCCGCAGCTTCCGCCCGCGCCGGTCGTAGGTCCGATGGGTGATCTCCTTGGCGTACATGTACTGGTCGTCGCGAGGGATCGGCAGAGTGTCGTCCGCACGTGACCGGTCCGCGGCCCTGCGCAGCACCTGGGCGGCGTTGAGCTCGGTCAACTGTGGTCCCCCGGCGCGGACGGCGAGGAGCGTCGTGCCGGCCACCGCCGCGGTGCCGGTGGCCGCGATCGCCGCGCGGAACATCAGCCGCCGGGACAGCGGACGCTGCCGCGCGAGGGCTCCGCTCCCGTCGCCGGTCTCCTCGCCGATGGCGGTCTGCAACCGGGCGAAGGCCACGGCGCGCGCCCGGTCGGTCGGTGCGGCCTGCTCGGCCGCGAGGTCGCGTACAAGGCTGAGGTCATCCACGGCGGGGTTCCTCCTGTTCCTCTCGAAAGGCTGTGGGATCCGACCCGCCCAGTGCTTCGCGCAGCTTCTTCCGGGCCCGGTGCAGCCGTGAGCGCACGGTGCCCACCGGTATGCCCAGGGCCTCGGCGGCCTCCGCGTAGTCGAGGTCTCCCCAGGCGATCACCAGCAGGACGTCCCGGTGGCGCGCGGGCAGCTTCGCCAGGGCCGCCGACAGGGCGCCGCGCGTGCCCTCGGCACTGATCCGGGCGGCCACCCGCTCCGCCAGCGGCTCGCCGCCGCCCTCGTCGCCGGGAGCCGTGGAGACGACCCGCGACAGCGCCCGCAGGCGCCGTGCCTCGGCCCGCCGGTGCCCGCCGATCAGACGCGTGACGATGCCGTACAGCCAAGGGCGCGCGTGCGGCTTCGACAGGTCGTAACGGCGGCGCCGCTGGAAGGCGACCACGAAGGTCTCGGCCATCAGATCGTCGGCCGCCTCGGTGCCGAGCCGCCTGGCCGCGTACCGGTGGATGTCGTCGGCGTAGCGGTGGAACAGCTCGGCGAACACATCGGGTTCGGCCCAGGACCGCTCGATCACCGAGGCGTCGGAATCGCCGTCCGCGCCCACGCCCGCACCGGCACCGTCGCCGGGGTCCGAGCCGGTGTCGGTGGCCAAGGCCCTGGGCGGACGGTGGACTCCGACGCTCGGTGAGACGGTCATCGGTCGCCTCTCAGGCTCATGGATCTCCTCGAAGAGGGGGCAGGGTCACCCGTTGTCCGCCGAAGCCCGCTTTCGAGTTCCTGTTTCGGACCGAGGAATTTCCCGACGGCCGGACGAACCGCTCAGTCCCACCAGAAGGACCACACCCGCTCGTTCAGCACCTCCTGCTCGGCGTACTCGCGCAGGGTCTCGTGGTCGCCCTGGGCGATGTTGTCCGGGCAGAACGCGAAGTGCTCCGCCGCGACCGCCTCGGCCTCGGCCACCGTGGTCGGCGGAGCCGCCACCGAGAGCACCAACCGGTCGGGGGTGAGTGCCACCACGCGGATGCCGAAGCGGTCCTCCCACGAGCGCAGCACGGCGCACAGACGCGCCACGTCGTTCTCGTGGTTCAAGGGTGCCGACCAGCCGATCGACGCCGGGATGTCGGCACTGCGGCGCGCCGGGACCAGGGCGAGCCGGGGCTGTCCCAGCCAGGAGCCGGGCCGGGCCAGGAAATCGGCGGTCTCGGCGGCGCGGGCGTCCGGATCCGCGTCGAGCGGGGTCGCGGCGGCCAGGCCCGGCCACAGCGGCCCGTACGGCGCGACCATCTCGGCGATGGTCGGCCCTGGCCCGAAGATCTTGTCGGCCTCCTCCTCACCGGGGCAGTCCTCGTCCGCGCCGGGTTCGTGCGCCGCGTGCTCCTCCCAGAACTCCGCCAGCACCTCTTCGGCGTCGTGATCCCCGGCGTACGACATCTCGTCGGGCGCCAACCCCCATTCCTCCAGGCCGCTCTGCGGGCCGTCCAGGCCCAGCAGCACCGGCAGCAGACCCGAGGCACGGGCGGGGGACAGGACCGCCCAGCCCCCGGGAGCCCCCCGGTCCTCGGCGTGCCACAACAGAGGCTCGTGCCACGGGCCGTCGACCGTCACGTCGATCAGTCTCCCGGGCGGGAGGTCGAGTCCGAGCACACGCCCGCTAGGGTCTGCCGCCAGCCGAGGCAGCGGATTGGGAAGAGTCGCCATGCCGGTGACTGTAGGGGCCGCCACTGACAACGCGCCCCTGGACCTGCCCCGTTGTTTGGATCATGCGGCGGGACGCGGGGCAGGGCACGCACTCCCCCAAGTTCTGTGAGCAGGGGGGACCCGCAACGGCGTTGTCGTCGGTCGACGACGTCCCCCAGCCTTCGGCCGGGAGGTGCCCCCACCGCGTCGTCGCCCTCCTCCGCCTTGCAGCCGCACGCACCCTGCCCCGCTCGGCCCGACAACGCACCGCGCCTCGGCGCCACCTGATCCAAACGACAGACCCTAGCGGGCGGCGAACACAGTGAACGCAGACCAGGCTCCCGGCGAGGTGCGGAAGGCCGGGCCCGCGGGGATTTTGGAGTCCCGCACGTGGATCGCACTCACTTGGCTGAACTCGGGCCTGGTGCAGGCGACTGAGGCGGCACGACAGATCCCGTACGAACAGGACCGCGACGATCAACACGGACTGCTCCCCGAGTCGGTGCGCTTCCGTTGGCCACCGACTACACCTGACGGGCCGTTCGAGGCTCGAGTTGCCGGCAGGGGTGTGGACACAGCTAAGAAGTCATCTCATTTGGTGAGTCGGCGGTAGCAGATGAGGGTGCAGGCGATGGCGGCGAAGGCGAGGAAGTGTTCGGCTTTGCGCTCGTAGCGGCGGTGGAGTCTGCGGCAGCCGGCGAGCCAGGCGACGGACCGTTCTACGACCCAGCGGTGGCGGCCCAGGTGGGTGGAGGACTCGATGCCGCGCCGGGCCAGGCGATGGGTGATGCCCCGGCTGCGGAGCCATTGCCGCAGGTGGCGGTAGTCGTACCCCTTGTCGCCGTGCAGCTTGCCGGGCCTGCGGCGGCGCGGACCGCGTCGCGAGCGGATCGGCGGGATGCCCCGCACGAGCGGCTGAAGGCCCTGACTGTCGTGCATGTTCGCACCCGAGATGCCGACCGACAGGGGCATCCCGGTCCGTTCGGTGATCAAGTGGATCTTCGACCCGTACTTGCCGCGATCCACAGGATTCGGACCTGTCAGATCCCCCTTTTCGTGGCCCGCATGTTCACCGAGTCGATCACACAGCGGGACCAGTCCAGTTCCCCGCAGGAACCGAGTTCGTCCAGGACCAGGCGATGGAGTTTCGCCCACACCCGGGCCTTGGACCACTCGGCGAAACGCCGGTGGGCTGTCGCTCCCGAAGGTCCGAACGAGGCGGAGGGCAGCTGCTGCCACGTGCAGCCCGACGTGGCCACGAACACGATCGCGGCCAGCACCTCCCGGTCCCCGTGCCGACGCCGACCGCCTCCCTGAGGCCGACTCGGCGCCTCCGGCACCACCCGCTGGAACAACTCCCACAACTCATCCGGCACCAGCCGCTCAACGATCCCCACACCGGAAGCCTACCGAACACTCCAAATGAGATGACTTCTTACCTACACATCCGACGGCAATCGGGATTCCAGCACCACCGGCGGCGTCAAGACCACGTATGGCTATACCGCTGCGGCTCAGCTTTCCCGCACCACCCTGCCGGGCGCCAACGGCTACGTCCAAACCCGTGTCTATGACCCGGCCGGACGCCTGACCGACATCAACTCCGCCAAATCGGACGTCACGCTGACGTCGACACACGCCGAGTACTACGCCGCAGGTCAGCCGAAGCGAGTCGACACCATCCGTGGCACCGCTGCAACTTCGCATTACTACACGTATGACGAGGCCGGACGACTCCTCCGCGACTGCGAGTCGCCGACCAGAGCCGACATGTGCCCGTCCGGAGCGACCGAGACCGCCTTCACCTACGACAAGGTGGGCAACCGTCTGACCCAGGCGAAGGCCGGCAAGAGCACCGCATACTCCTACGACGCCGCCGATCAGCTCACCCAGACCACTGTCGGTGCAACCACGACGTCATACGGATACGACGCCGATGGCAACCAAACCGTTGCTGGCGCCAACAAGTTCACCTACGACGCGGCCAACCGCCTCACCAGTGCCACCGTCGGCAGCAGCACGTACGGCTACACGTACGACGCTGACGGCAACCGCGCAGCCGCCTCGAAGAACGGCGCGGGGCTACGCACCATGACCTGGGACCTCAACTATCGGCTGCCCTTGCTGGCCACGGAGAACGGCAGCAGTGGCAGCCTTATCGCCGACTACCAGTACAACCCGGTCAACCAGATCCAGGGTGAAACCACGGGCGCCGGAACCTTCTACTACCACCACGATCTGCTCGGCTCCGTAACCGACATCACCGACGCCAACGGCGCCCTGCAGACAAGCTATAGCTACACCGCTTTCGGTGAGGTCACGCAGACCGACAGTGCCACCAGCCCGCCCACGAACCGCTTCACCTATACGGGCGAGTACAAAGAGCCCACCACCAGCGCCGCCGGCTACTACCTCCGGTCACGCAACTACGCGCCAGATACTGGCCGATTCACCAGCCGCGACTCCTACACGCCGACGCAGGACACCCCGGCCGAGTCCTCCTACGCCTACGTAGGAAACGGGCCGACCCACCGATACGACCCCGCAGGCACCTGCTGGTGGATCCCCGGCAGCGGCGACGAGAGCTGCTGGACAGCTGAAATCCCCGGGACTCAGTTCATCCCCCTTGAGCCGGCCATGAACTGGATTGGCGACGGCATCGCCGACTCCTGCAGTTCGGGGTATGACTACGCCAAGGCCAATGGTCGATGGGGCTGGACCGGATGTGTCGATGAGTTCACCGGAGTCGGCTCCATGCGTCGAGGCGCCGACTCGTTCCAGCAGGGTGACGTCGCAAACGGTACATCCCAATGTCTTGGTGGGATCGGTCAATTCGGACTCTTCTTCCTCCCTGGCCCGAAGGCGCCGATCGAGAACCCATGGGGGACTCCAGCTCTCCGTCCGGGGACCGGAGCAGCCGAACAAGGCGTAGGGCATGCCACGGGGACGGTATGGGACAGAATCGCGGCCACCCAGCCAGTGTATTCCGGGACGCATATTCCCAAGTCCTTCAATCTGACTACGCAAAGTGGACGACAGGTTTGGGTTGCGCCGAACTCCACAAAGCATATCGTGGAGGAGATTATGCATAATGGGTTCTCCCGTGACCTGAAGACGGAAGATCTTCTTGGTAGTCTGGTGCGATCGGTCGATGCGGCTACTGCGCACGGCATCCAGTATGGGAGGCGGACTCTCGAGAAGGGGTGGGAGCTCATAATTGTCCCACCGAGAGGCGGAGTCGGGAATCCGGTGCTGAAGCATGCACGCAGGCTGGGGTGAATAGAAGATGAAGCTGGAATTGACGGGCGTAGTGTCGAACAATGGTCCTCGCGTGGAGATTGACGAATACGTCCCCATCACGGTCCATTGGTCGACCTATGAGTCACTGCGGCGAGCGCCCAGGTGTCTCATGATTGACGCCGGAGGGTCAACAATTGAACTGAAACTCGACGCTGAAAGCGGCGTGGTTGCTGAATGCATCCTTGTCGATGCGAGAGGGGTGACGCGAGTGGACCTTCCAATCGCGCTGCCCCCTGAGATCGAAGATGGAATTCCGGTGATCGAAATCAGCGACCCGGCGGACGAGGAGAGTCCGGGAGGCGTCTATCTCCATGAAAACGGGCTGGATATCCGTCTCTCGGAAGGGTTGATCGAGAGGGGTGTCCGGGCCGGCGGGGTGATTTTCGGGTTCTCCGCGCAACGGCAGCTGCTCGGCGTGACAGTGAGACTGGGAGCCGCAGACTTGCACCAGCTCGGCAAAGTGATCCTGTGAGTCTGGCCGCACGCGTGCGTCGTTCTCGCAGTGGTCAGACAGTGCTCACGTTCAGAGGGATCAGAACGCTGGGCGGATAGGCGATCTGCTTCGGTGGGACGGCGTGAACCGTCCCACCGAAGCCGCGGGCCCCGTCCTCCTCGGAAGGACGGGGCCCGCGGCAGACGTGTCAGAGGCGCTCGGGCGTCCTGATGCCCAGCAGGGCCATGCCCTGGTGGAGCGTGCGGGCCGTCAGGTCGCAGAGGAACAGGCGGTTCTCCGCGACCTCTTGCTCCGGAGCCGGCTTGATGACCGGGCACTGGTCGTAGAACGTCGTGTACAGCGAGGCCAGTTGGTACAGGTACGCCGCCAGCTTGTGCGGGGCGTACTCGGCGGCGACCTCTTCCAGCGTCTCCCCGAACCGGTCCAGGTGCAGACCCAGCGCCCGCTCCGCCGGGGCCAGTTCGAGCTCCGGGTGCGCCAGCGGAGCCCGCTCGCCGGCCTTGCCGAAGATCGACCGGATACGGGCGTACGCGTACTGGAGGTACACGGACGTGTCACCGTTCAGCGAGACCATCTGGTCCAGGTCGAACTTGTAGTCCCGCACGGCGGAGGTGGAGAGGTCCGCGTACTTCACGGCACCGATGCCGACGTACCGGCCGTTCTCCTCGATCTCCGGCTCGCTCAGGCCCACCTTCTCGGCCTTCTCCCGCACCACGGCCGTCGCCCGGTCGATCGCCTCGTCGAGGAGGTCGACCAGCCGGACCGTCTCGCCCTCACGGGTCTTGAACGGCTTGCCGTCCTTGCCCAGCACCGTGCCGAACGCGAGCTGGTGGGCCTTGACGTCGTCGTTCAGCCAGCCCGCCCTGCGAGCGGTCTCGAAGACCATCTTGAAGTGCAGGGACTGCCGGGCGTCCACCACGTAGATCAGGCTGTCGGCCTTCAGGTTGACGACACGGTCACGGATCGCGGACAGGTCGGTCGCCGCGTAGCCGTAGCCACCGTCCGACTTCTTCACGATCAGCGGCACCGGGTTGCCGTCCGGGCCCTTCACGTCGTCGAAGAACACGCACAGCGCGCCGTCCGAGCGGACCGCCACGCCCGACTCCTCCAGGAGGCGGCACGTCTCGTCCAGCATGTCGTTGTAACCGGACTCGCCGACGACGTCCGGGTCCCGGATCTCCATGTCCAGCTTGTCGAAGACCGAGTAGAAGTAGATCTTCGACTCGTCCACGAACTTCTGCCACATGGCCAGCGTCTCGGGCTCACCCGCCTGGAGGTCCACCACCCGGCGCCGCGCCCGCGTCTTGAACTCCTCGTCGGAGTCGAAGAAGGTCCGCGCCGCCTTGTAGAGCCGGTTCAGGTTCGACATGGCCTCCTCGCCGGAGACCTCGCCGCCCTTGTGGTCCAGCTCGTGCGGGTGCTCGATCAGGTACTGGATGAGCATGCCGAACTGCGTGCCCCAGTCGCCGATGTGGTGCCGGCGCACGACGGACTCGCCGGTGAACTCCAGGATCTGCACCACCGCGTCACCGATCACCGCGGACCGCAGATGACCGACGTGCATCTCCTTGGCCACGTTCGGCTGCGCGTAGTCGATCACCGTCGTGCCCGGGTGCTCCGCGAGGGGCACCCCGAGGCGCTCACCGTCCGCGTACCGCTCCGCCAGGTTCTCGACGATCGCCCGGTCGGTGATCGTGATGTTCAGGAAGCCGGGCCCGGAGACCTCGATGTCCTTGATCACCTCACCCGACTCGACCCGGGCCACGACCTGCGTCGCCAGCTCGCGCGGGTTCGCCTTCGCCTTCTTGGCGAGGGCCAGGATCCCGTTGGCCTGGAAATCGGCCCGGTCGCTTCGGCGCAGCAGCGGGTCCGCGGAGCCGGCCTCCGGCAGAGCTGCCGAGAGGGCGTCCGCGAGGCGCTGATGGACGGAAGCGGTGAGGGACGTGACCGAGGCCATGGAGTGGCTGCCGTTCTGCTCGGGTTCCGGAGTGTGCGCGTACAAGCAAGTACAAGCTGAGTACAGGAAAGCCAGTATCCCACGCGGTGAAAAGCCGTTTTCGCGGTTGAGGGCCGAGCTGGGAGAATGGTCGCGTCAGCTGTACCGGCGTATGAGAAAGAAGGACGTGCGCATCGTGGCTCAGAGCACCGAGACCACCGACTGGGTCTCCCGTTTCGCGGATGAGGTCATCGAGGAGTCGGAGCGTCGGGCCCCGGGCAAACCTGTCGTCGTCGCGTCCGGGCTCTCCCCGTCCGGCCCGATCCACCTCGGCAACCTCCGCGAGGTCATGACCCCGCACCTCGTCGCCGACGAGATCCGCCGCCGCGGGCACACCGTGCGCCACCTGATCTCCTGGGACGACTACGACCGCTACCGCAAGGTCCCGGCGGGCGTCGCGGGCGTCGACGAGTCGTGGGCCGAGCACATCGGCAAGCCGCTGACCTCCGTCCCGGCCCCCGCCGGCTCCGCGTACCCGAACTGGGCCGAGCACTTCAAGGCCGCCATGACCGAGGCACTGGCCGAACTCGGCGTCGAGTACGACGGGATCAGCCAGACGGAGCAGTACACCGCGGGCACCTACCGCGAGCAGGTCCTGTTCGCGATGAAGCACCGCGGCGACATCGACGCGATCCTCGACCAGTACCGCACCAAGAAGGCCCCCGCCAAGAAGCAGCAGGGCCAGAAGCCGGTCGACGAGGCCGAGCTCGAAGCGGCCGAGGGCTCCGGCGCCGCCGCCGAGGACGACGGCAGCTCCACCTCCGGGTACTACCCGTACAAGCCCTACTGCGGGCAGTGCGAGAAGGACCTGACCACCGTCACGGCCTACGACGACACGACGACCGAGCTGGCGTACACCTGCTCCGCCTGCGGCTTCGCCGAGACCGTCCTGCTCAGCGAGTTCAACCGCGGCAAGCTGGTCTGGAAGGTCGACTGGCCCATGCGCTGGGCCTACGAAGGCGTGATCTTCGAGCCGAGCGGTGTCGACCACTCCTCCCCGGGATCCTCCTTCCAGGTCGGCGGGCAGATCGTCGGGATCTTCGGCGGCAAGCAGCCCATCGGCCCGATGTACGCCTTCGTCGGCATCTCCGGCATGGCCAAGATGTCCAGCAGCAAGGGCGGGGTCCCGACCGCGTCCGACGCGCTCCAGATCATGGAGCCGCAGCTGCTGCGCTGGCTGTACGCCCGCCGTCGTCCCAACCAGTCGTTCAAGATCGCCTTCGACCAGGAGATCCAGCGGCTCTACGACGAGTGGGACAAGCTCGCCGGCAAGGTCGCCGACGGCTCGGTCCTCCCGGCCGACGCCGCCGCGTACAGCCGTGCCGTCGGCACCGCCGCCGGGGACCTGCCCAGGACCCCCCGCCCGATGGCGTACCGCACCCTCGCCTCCGTCGCCGACATCACCGCCGGCGCCGAGGACCAGACCCTGCGCATCCTGAGCGAGCTCGACCCCGAGAACCCGCTCGCGTCCCTGGACGAGGTCCGGCCCCGGCTCGACAAGGCCGAGACCTGGATCAACACCCAGGTCCCCGCCGAGGAGCGCACCGTCGTCCGCGACGAGCCCGACGCCGAGCTCCTGAAGTCCCTCGACGACCAGGGTCGCGAATCGCTGCGCCTGCTCCTCGAAGGACTGGAGGCGAACTGGTCCCTGGACGGCCTGACCCACCTCGTCTACGGCGTTCCCAAGGTCCAGGCGGGCTTCCCCGCCGACGCCACCGCCAAGGAACTCCCCGCCGAGATCAAGGTCGCCCAGCGCACCTTCTTCGCCCGGCTCTACCACCTGCTCGTCGGCCGCGACACCGGGCCGCGCCTGCCCACGCTGCTGCTGGCCGTGGGACAGGACCGGGTGCGCAAGCTGCTCAGCGCGTAACCAGCCAAGGCCAGGCCGGGCCAGCCAGGGCCAGGCTGTAAGAGGCACGACGAGGAAGGGGCGCCCGGTGATCACCGGGCGCCCCTTCCTCGTACACGCTCACACGCTCACACGCGCCTGTGCCGACGTGCTCAGGCGATGTGGTCCTCCTCCAGCTCCGTGTTGAAACGGTTCTGGAAGCGGCTCATGTAGCGCCGCAGCTCGCTGTCCGTCAGCGTCACGCCGTACGTGGCCTCGACGTTGCCGCCGAACTCACCCTTCGTCGGCAGACCCTGGCCGGGCATTATCGACTGGCGGAACACCTGGTAGAAGCTCTCCTCGCGGGACTTCTCGTCGGCCAGCGGCGACTGCTCCTCGCGCGGGGACGGGATGGGAAGCTGCTCGGGACCGCCGCCCTCACCCAGCTGGCGCGTGCGGCCGGGGCCCGCCGGGATGGGGAAGGTGCCGGTCTCCTCCGGTCCGGGCTCGTAGGCCTGCGCCTCCTGCTCGGCGAACCACTGCTGGTACTGCGCCTCCGTCCCGTACGACGGGTCGTAGCCGCCGCCGTACGGGATCTCCTGGGGATCGACCGGGGGGGCGAACCAGGGGTTCAACTCCGGCTCCTGCGCCTGCCCCTGGTACTGGCCCTGCCCCTGGTACTGGCCCTGCCCCGGGTACTGACCCTGTCCCTGGTACTGACCCTGTCCTTGGTACTGGCCTTGGCCCGGTCCCTGGCCCTGGCCCTGATACGGACCCTGGCCCTGACCCGGTCCCTGGCCCTGATACGGACCCGGCCCCTGTCCCTGGCCCTGACCCGGTCCCTGCTGGACGTACTCGGCCTGCGGCTGCCGCTCGCCGCCTCCGTTCGACTCCAGCTCCAGATGCTCGGGAGCCGCCGGTGCCGCGGCCGGGACGGACGCCTGGACCGGTGCGGGCGCGGGCGCCGGAGGCAGCAGCGCGGGCTCGATGCCGGCCGCGGCGAGACCCGCCGGGGCCGTCTCCGCGAGGGGCACGCCGTAGCGGGCCAGGCGCAGCGGCATCAGCGACTCGACGGGGGCCTTGCGGCGCCAGGCGCGGCCGAAGCGGGAGTGCAGGCGGGCCTGGTAGACCAGACGGTCCTGCTCCAGCTTGATGACCTGCTCGTAGGAGCGCAGCTCCCACAGTTTCATCCGGCGCCACAGCAGGAACGTCGGGATGGGGGAGAGCAGCCAGCGGGTGAGGCGGACGCCCTCCATGTGCTTGTCGGCCGTGATGTCGGCTATGCGGCCGATCGCGTGGCGGGCCGCCTCGACCGAGACCACGAACAGGACCGGGATGACGGCGTGCATGCCGACACCCAGCGGGTCCGGCCAGGCCGCCGCGCCGTTGAACGCGATCGTCGCCACCGTCAGCAGCCAGGCCGTCTGGCGCAGCATCGGGAACGGGATGCGGATCCAGGTCAGCAGCAGGTCGAGGGCGAGCAGGACGCCGATACCCGCGTCGATGCCGATCGGGAAGACGTACGAGAAGTTCCCGAACCCCTTCTGGAGCGCCAGCTCACGGACCGCCGCGTACGAACCGGCGAAGCCGATTCCGGCGATGACGAGCGCACCGGCGACGACCACGCCGATGAGAATCTTGTGCATCCGTGTGAGCTGTATGGGCGCGGCCACCTGTACTCCCCTCCCCTTGCATGTTGTTGCGCGCAACAGAGTGGCACATGTGTGTGGCGTACGGATGCGCGGTATGGAAGGAGCCCGGCTCCGGAGGGAACCGGGCCCCGTGAACTTGTCTGCCGGGGCCCCGAACAGGTCCCCGTCTCCGGTCGTGGCCGGGTCAGCTCTTCTTCGCCGCCGACTGCGACGGCGAGGCGCTCTTGGAGCCGGTCTGGGACGTGCTCCCGGCGGCGCTCTTGGACGGCGAGGCCGACGGCGTCTTCGAGGAGGACGGAGCCTTCGACGAGGAGGCCGGATCCGGCGAGCCCGTGCTCGCCGCGGCGCCGTCCCCGTTCGCGGCGGCCACCGAGGCCACCGCCTCCTTCGTGGCCTTCTCGGCCGCCTTCAGCAGCGTGGCCGGGTCCGGGGTCTTCTCACCCGCGAGTCCGGCGCCGTTGTAGTCGAGCGTCACGACCACGTTCTCGACGCGGGCCACGATCGTCTGCTGCTTGAAGGAGCCTTCCTTCTTCTTCAGGCCGTACCGCACGGCCGTCGCCTCGTCGCCCGTACCGGCGACCGGCGCGGACTTGCTGTCCAGCGCCCCCGTCACCGTCTGGGCGGCCGCTACCTGCTTCTGGAAGTACGCGTGAGCCTGTTCGTCGCCCGAGCCGCGCGCGTCCGAGTCGAAACGCAGCAGCGCCACGTTCAGCCAGCGGAACTGAGAGCCCTTCACCCCGTTGTTGTCGAGGCTGGTCCAGTTGCAGTTGCCGCGCTGCTTCGGCTCGTCCAGCTTGCCGGACTTGCCCGACTTGGAGCCCTTGGGTATGAGTTCGTCCAGCGTCTTCTTCGACAGTACCGAGCACGCCTTGGGCAACGTCGTGTACGCGGCGGGCTGGACGGCGGGGGTCGAGGGGCTCTCGGACACCGTCGCTCCCGGAGCCGCGCTCTCGTCCTTCTGCGCGTCGTCACCGGAGCCGGAGTCCGAGGAACAGCCCGCGACGACGAGTATCACCGGGACGGCGGCCGCGCTGACAAGGATGCGGGTGAGTCGCTGTGCTCGGCCTGCTCGCTGTACTGGTCGGTGCATGGTTCCTTCACTCGTGGCGCTCGTGGTACGGCCGCACATGGGGCGTGCGACCGCTCGGGTCCGAGGGGCCACGGTACGCGGTGGGGCGCCAGGGCGGTTCCCGTTCGGGGGGTTTGCGCCGGGGTGCCCCCAGCGGCCGCGGGGCCGCTAGCCGTTGAGCCGGGAGGCCAGCTCCTGGGCCAGTTTCCGCGCCCTGTCCTGCATTTCCTTGCTGTCGGGGGTGTCCGTGGAAGCCGTCGGCTGCTCGGAGTATTCGATCGTCACGATCACGTTGGACGTGCGGAACACCACAGTCACCGTGCGCTGCTGAGCCGTCGACGAGCCGGTGCTCAGCTTGTCGTCGAGGAACGCCTCGTCGCCGAGGTCGTCCAGTACGCGCGGCTGGAGATCGGCCGGGGGCCGCGAGGCGGAGGGGGACGAGGGGGAGGAAGGGGTGCCGGAGGCGCCGTCGCCGGCGGCACCGCTGCCGGCGTCGGCCGGGCCGACGGTGCTGCCGCTCGGGCTCGGGGTGGCGTCGCCGGACGCGGACGCGGACGCGGCGGGCTCCGGGAGGTCGGCCGCCGTCTGCCTGGCGGAGTAGAGCTCCTCGGCCTTGTCCTCGTCGCTCACCGTGTTGTCGTACGAGACCACGCGCTCGAAGTCGACGAAGAGGTGATCGGTGGCGGCGGCGGAGGCCACCTTCCAGTCGCAGCCGTCGCGCCGGTCCGTGTCGTACGTGAGCGTGGCCTCACCCGCGTACGCCTTCTCCTGCTGGGTCTCGTCGGTCGTCTCCTGGATGCCGGGCAGCAGCGCGTCGAGCGTGTCGTGATCGGCCGCGCCGCACGCCTCGGGGAGGGTGCGGTACCTGCCGGGCTGGGCCACCGCGGCCGTCGTGCCCGTGTCGCCGCCCTTGGAGTCCGGAGCCGAACTCCCCACGCCGGAACCGCCTGTGCAGCCCGCCAGCACTGCCGCGAGGAGCACGGCGGCGCCAGATACATACGCCTTCCGCTGCACGGTCAGGCTCCTCTCGACGGTTCCCGACGGCGCTTCGGCCCGGGTGTCCTGTGGTTATTCGGTTGCCGCACGGGGGCGACCCCTGGAGACAATGTGTATCGCACGCACAGCCGTGGACGCCGGTCCGTTGTCCTATACGTCGACCTAGGCGCCGGTTTTGCGATTTAAGACTTCTGCTGTTTTTCTGGGGATAGAGGACGATATGTCGTACGTAGAGATGCCGGGGGCGCAGGTACCCATCCGCATGTGGACCGACCCTGCCTCGGTCGAGGACGTCGCGCTCCGCCAGCTCCAGAACGTGGCGACTCTTCCCTGGATCAAGGGCCTCGCCGTCATGCCGGACGTTCACTACGGCAAGGGCGCGACGGTCGGCTCCGTGATCGCGATGCAGGACGCGGTGTGCCCGGCGGCGGTGGGTGTCGACATCGGCTGCGGAATGTCCGCGGTCAAGACCTCCCTCACCGCCAACGATCTGCCCGGCGACCTCTCGCGGCTCCGCTCGAAGATCGAGCAGGCGATCCCGGTGGGCCGGGGGATGCACGACTCCGCGGTCACCCCGGACGGCTTCCACGGTCTGCCCACCGCCGGGTGGGACGACTTCTGGCGGCGGTTCGACGGGGTGGCGGATGCGGTGAAGTTCCGCCAGGAGCGGGCTGTGAAGCAGATGGGAACGCTCGGATCCGGAAATCATATGATCGAAACCTGTCTCGATGAGTCAGGTTCGGTCTGGCTGATGCTGCACTCCGGTTCGCGGAACATCGGCAAGGAGCTGGCCGAGCACCACATCGGTGTCGCTCAGAAGCTCCCGCACAACCAGGGCCTGGTCGACCGAGACCTCGCCGTCTTCGTCTCCGACACGCCCCAGATGGCGGCCTACCGGAGCGACCTCTACTGGGCCCAGGAGTACGCCAAGTACAACCGCACGCTCATGATGGCGCTTCTCAAGGACGTGATCCGCAGGGAGTTCAAGAAGGCGAAGCCGACCTTCGACACGGAGATCTCCTGCCACCACAACTATGTGGCGGAGGAGCGGTACGAGGGAATGGACCTGCTCGTCACACGCAAGGGAGCCATTCGTGCAGGCTCCGGCGAGTACGGGATCATCCCGGGCTCGATGGGCACCAGCTCGTACATCGTGAAGGGGCTCGGGAACGAGAAGGCCTTCAACTCGGCTTCGCACGGGGCGGGTCGGCGCATGAGCCGGAACGCCGCGAAGCGCCGGTTCACGACGAAGGACCTCGAGGAGCAGACGCGGGGCGTGGAGTGCCGCAAGGACTCCGGCGTCGTGGACGAGATCCCGGGTGCGTACAAGCCGATCGAGCAGGTGATGGAGCAGCAGCGCGACCTCGTGGAGGTCGTGGCGAAGCTGAAGCAGTTCATCTGTGTGAAGGGCTGATAACAGCGAGACCCCGGACCGGGGCCTCGCCGTTCGTTCGGTCAGGCGGAGGCGGGCAGGGGGGTCTTGCCCGTCCGTAGACGCCAGAGGCGGACGTAGCAGCTCTTCTCGGTCCTGCCGAGTTCCTCGGCGGCCGCCGCGTCGTTGTTCAGTGCCAGCAGCAACCGGTCCTCCGACGGCGTCCAGCGACGGCGGTCGGGCGCTACGCGCATGCCGGCCGGGCGCGTCCAGGTATGGAGAGACTCGGCGGCGGTCCGCTTGCGGTCCAGTGACAGGCAGTCCGGGTAGTAGAGATGGGCGCCCAGCTTCTGGGCTGCTTCCTTCGTGTACAGGATGTTGAAGACGCCGTCGCGGGCATTGCGCTTGAGGGACCGTTCAGCGCCGGCGATCCTGCCCGCGTAGAAGCACAGATACGCGCCGATGGCAGCGCTGGCGGTGGTGAGGGAGACGAAGGGAAAACCCTTGGCCGTGAAGCCCACTGAGCCGTCCGCGTCGATCACTCCTCGGAGATAGTCGCGTTGCGAGAACGGGACGCGAGGGGGCGTGATGGTCCTGGACTTGGGGCCGTACGGCAGACCGAGTTCGTTCAGCTTCGTCCTTGCTTCGAGGGCACACAAGGTCCAGATCGCGGACGTGTGGCTGGCGGCGAAGTTGGTCGACCGGGTGCGTCCGCTGATGTTGCTGTGGTACGGGGTCAGGCGTTGGAACTCGTGCAGAATGCCGACGTCGCGAGCACTGAGCTCGACGGTCACGCGCCCTTTCTGGCCTGTCTCCTTGGAGAGGTGCCCGTCGGCTTGCAGGAAGCCGAACATGTAGGCGTAGTCGGGGACTTCGAGATCCATGAACTCTGTTGTCGCGCTGCGGGATTCGTCCGGAGCGCAGGGGAGCGCGTTAGGCTCGCGTTCAGCCATCAGGAAGGCTCACTTCCGTGCTGGTCAGGCCCCCGGCCGGGATGGCAGTCCCGGCCGGGGGCCGTCGTGTTTGATGTTGTGGCGCGAGCCTAGGTCGGGCGTTCGGAAGGCGTGCGGGTGATCGACTGACTTCACCCGTGTGAGGTATGTGCCGGGCTGCTGAGGTGGGGTGTTGTCCTCGGGTGGTGAGTCACTTCGTGGACAGGACCGCGTAGATCATGACGAAGGCCACGATGTGGATGCCGAAGAGGAAGTACGCCAGGTAGTACCAGACGTAGCGTTCGCGCTTCTTCTCCAGGGCCAGGCGCGCCTGTTCGCCGGCCGGGGGTGGTGGCTTCGGCGGCTGGGGCGAAGGTGACTCGTCCGTGGTCACAGTTCCCGGTGGACCTTCGTGTTCGACGCCTGGGCGCGGGGGCGGACGACGAGCAGGTCGATGTTCACGTGGCTGGGACGGGTGACGGCCCACGTGATGGTCTCGGCGACGTCGTCGGCGGTGAGGGGCTGGGCGACGCCCGCGTAGACCTTGGCCGCCTTCTCGGTGTCGCCGCCGAAGCGCGTGAGGGCGAACTCCTCGGTCTTGACCATGCCGGGGGCCACCTCGATGACCCGGACCGGCGTGCCGACGATCTCCAGGCGCAGCGTCTCCGCGAGCACGTGTTCGGCGTGCTTGGCGGCCACGTAGCCGCCGCCGCCCTCGTACGTGCTGTGGCCCGCCGTGGAGGACAGGACGACGACCGTGCCGTCGCCGCTGGCGGTGAGCGCCGGGAGGAGGGCCTGGGTGATGTTCAGGGTGCCGATGACGTTCGTCTCGTACATCTGGCGCCACTGGGCCGGGTCGCCCGTCGCGATCGGGTCGGCGCCGAGTGCGCCGCCCGCGTTGTTGACCAGCACGCCGATCGTCTTGAACGCCGTCGCGAACTCGTCGACCGCGGTGCGGTCCGTGACGTCCAGGGCGTACGCGGTCGCCTGGCCGCCCGCCGCGGTGATCTCCTTCGCCAGCGCCTCGATGCGGTCCTTGCGGCGGGCCGTGAGGACGACGCGGTAGCCCTCGGCCGCGAGCTGCCGGGCCGTCGCGGCCCCGATTCCGCTGCTTGCACCGGTGATGACGGCTATACGGGACGCGGCGGCGGGGGTCATACGGCTGCTCCTTGGCGGTGTCTGTGGTGTCTGTGGTGTCTGCGTGTCTTCGGTCTCTGTGGTGTCTCCGGCCAGGATAGGTGGGAGTCAGTTGCCCCGTGGGGCGTACATGATCACCGCTGCTCCGGCCAGGCAGATCAGGGCGCCGGTGATGTCCCAGCGGTCGGGGCGGTAGCCGTCGGCGATCACGCCCCAGGCGAGGGAGCCGGCCACGAAGACTCCGCCGTACGCGGCCAGTACGCGGCCGAACTCGGCGTCCGGCTGGAGGGTGGCCACGAAGCCGTACAGGCCCAGGGCCATGATCCCGGCGCCGATCCAGAGCCCGCCGCGGTGTTCGCGTACGCCCTGCCAGACGAGCCAGGCGCCGCCGATCTCCAGGAGCGCGGCCAGGACGAAGAGGAGGGCGGAGCGGGCGATCAGCATGCCGTCACTGTGTCAGGAGGCGGTTCGGGCCGGTGGGTGGGTCGGGGCCGTGCCGGTGCATCAGCCCGTCGCCGTTGGGTGAGGCGTGGCCGTCGGTGGCGACGGGCATCGATGTACCGGCGCGGCCCCTTCCGCCGGATCCCGGCTGCGGGTACGCGCCCGCTGGGGTGCGGGCGTGAGTTTCAGCCCCTCCGGCGTTCGAGGAGCGGGGTCCGGGGCGGAAGCCCCAGGGTGGGCCGGGTAGGGGCGGAGGGGGCGAAAGAAGGCCGGCGGGAACGCTGGTTGCCAGGGGGCGGGGGCGGTGCGGCGTACGATTTTGGCTGGGCTGGTGGAAGGGGGCCGTATGGCCACGGCTGGGGAACGGCGAGGGCGGCTGCTGGGGGAGCTGACGGTCGTGTCGCGGCGGTACATGGCCTCGTACGCGCTGTTCAACCAGGCTCTCGCCGACCACGTAGGGCTGCATCCGACGGACGTGCAGTGCGTGAACCTGCTCAGCCTGGAGGACGGGCCCGTGACCACCGGGCGGATCGCCGAGATGACGGGGCTCACGACCGGGTCGGCCACGCGGCTGGTGGACCGGCTGGAGAAGGCGGGCTATGTCGTGCGGGAGCGCGATGTGGTCGACCGGCGGCGGGTGCTGGTGGCGACCGTGCCGGAGAAGATCGCCGAGTTCGGGCGGATGTGGGATCGGCTGGGCGCCGGGTGGTACGGCCTGTTCGACGGGCTCGACGACGACGAGGTGGCCCTGATCATCGGGCACATGCGGCGCACGGTCGACCTCAGTGCCGAACAGGTCGCGCGGCTGCGGTCCGGGGACCTTCAGGACGCCTCGGACGAGGCGTCGTAACGCTCGCGGGCCTCGGCGACCTCCTCGATGTGGTGCTCGGCCCAGTCCTTGACGGCGGTGAGCAGGCAGCTCAGGTTCGTGCCCAGCGGCGTGAGTTCGTAGTCGACGCGGACCGGCACGGCCGGGGTGACCGTGCGGGAGACGATGCCGTCGCGCTCCAGGGAACGCAGGGTCTGCGTCAGCATCTTGGGGCTCACTCCGGCGATCTTGCGGCCGAGGTCGCTGTAGCGCATCGGTCCGCCCGCTTGGGCGAGCGCGCTCACGATCAGGCTGACCCACTTGTCGCTGATGCGGTCCAGGAGCTGGTTGGTGGGGCAGCTCTTGAGGAACGCGTCGTACTCGACGCGGGCCTGGTGGCGCCGCTGGGCCGCCGTCGTGGTCGCCATGACTCACCTCCGGGTGACGTACGCACCTTCAGGTGCCTACTTACCAATGGATAGTAGCTCTTCCTAGGGTTGTTGCAGCGGGAAAGAGACCCGTGGATGACCTGCAGATGGGGTGAGCTGGGATGCGTGCAGCGGTTGTGTCGTCGTTCGGTGGTCCGGAGGCCGTCGAGATCGTCGAGGTCGCCCTGCCGGAGCCGGGGGCCCGGCAGGTGCGGATCAAGGTGGCGGCCGCCGGGGTCAACCCCGTGGACGCCGGGGTGCGCGCCGGTGTCTTCGGGGGTGCCGGGAAGCGGCTGGGGCTCGGCTGGGACGTGGCGGGTGTGGTGGAGGCGGTCGGGGTCGCCTCGGGGTGGAACGTGGGTGACGAGGTGGTGGCGCTGGCGTACGGGACCGCCAAGACCCTCGGCACGCACGCCGATCTGGTGGTCGTCGACGCCGGCGCGGTGGCCGCGGCGCCCCGCTCGGTCGACGTGGTGCACGCGGCGAGCCTGCCGCTCAACGCGCTGACCGCGGCCCAGGCCCTGGACCGGCTGGGCCTGGAGCCGGGGCAGAACCTGCTGATCACCGGTGCCGCGGGGGCGGTCGGCGGTTATGCCGTGCAGCTCGCCGCCCGGCTCGGGGTGAGCGTGACCGCGCTGGCCCGCGAGGGTGACGAGGAGCTCGTACGGTCCCTGGGGGCGGACCGGTTCGTGTCGGACGGGGTGGCTCCGCGGAGTGTGGACGCGGTGCTGGACGCGGCGGTCCTGGGCGCGGACGCCCTGGAGTGGGTGCGGGACGGGGGCGCCTTCATGGGCGTCATCCCGGGGGCCCACCCGGCGTCCGTGCGCGGGGTGCGGACGAGTGCCGTGGAGGTCGCCGCCGACGGGGCCCGGCTCGCGGAGCTGGTGGCGCTCGTCGACGAGGGGGCGCTGACGACCCGGGTCGCCGGGACGTACGCGCTCGACGAGGCCGTCGAGGCGCACGCGCGGCTCGCGGAGGGCGGACTGCGCGGCCGGCTGGTCCTCGTGCCTTAGCCGGCGGCCGGGGCCCTAGTGGTGCTGCTCCGGTGCCTTGAGCGGGAGCAGGGCTACGAGGGGGCAGCACAGGAGGGTGATGGCGGCCACGACGGTGAGGCTCACGGTGGTGGCGTGGGTCCCGCCGCCGTCGGTCCGGAAGTAGACGGTGGTGACGGCGGCGGCTCCGATCGCGTTGGCGAGCTGCTGGACCGCGCCGAGCGAGCCGCCCGCGCTTCCGGCCTCCGCGGGTGCGATGTCGCCGATGGTGACGTCGTACAGCGAGCCGAAGCAGGCGCCCATGCCGAGGCCGATGACGAGCAGCGGGGGGACCAGGGCCCAGCCGCCGGTGTCCGTGCCGGAGACGGTGATCAGGGTGAGCAGGTGGGCCGTCCCGGCGAGGGTGACGAGGAAGCCGATGAGGACGAGGCGGCGGCCCAGGCGGGCGATCAGGCGGTAGCAGGCGATCGAGGCGATGACGATGCCCGCGGACAGGGGCGTCAGGGCGAGCGCGGCAGCCGCGGGGGAGCGGCCGAGGCCCTGCTGGAGGAAGAGGGAGACGACGTAGAGGAGGCCGGCGACCGCGGCGAAGAAGACGACGCCGAGGACCAGTCCCGAGGTGAAGCCGCGGTTGTGCAGGAGGGAGGGCCGGATCAGGGGGTCGGGCGCGGTGCGCTGGCGGTGGCAGAACGCCGCGAAGAGCGCGAGGCCGGCGAGCAGGAGCAGGACGGGGACCGCGTTCCAGCCGTGGGCGGAGCCCTCGATGAGGCCGGTGAGCAGGGCGAGCATGGTGGCGGCGAGGAGGGCGGAGCCGGGGATGTCGACGGTGGTCGAGCGGTCGCCGGTGTCGCGGGGGAGCAGGCGGGCGGCGGCGAGGAGCGCGGCGCCGCCGAGGGCGAGGTTGATGAGGAACATCGGGCGCCAGCCGAGACCGGCGAGGTCGGCGTCGATGAGGAATCCGGCGAGGACCGGGCCGCCGACGGCGGACAGGCCCATCACCGGTCCGAACAGGCTGTAGGCCTTGCCGATCTGGTCCCGGGGCCAGGTCGCCCCGAGGATGCCGAAGCCCTGGGGGATGACGAGCGCGCCGAACGCGCCCTGGAGGAGACGGGCGGCGACGAGGGTTCCCGGCGTGGGTGCGAGGCCGCAGGCGACCGAGGCCGCGGTGAAGCCCGCGAGGCCGGTCAGGAAGAGCCGGCGGCGGCCGTACTTGTCGCCGAGCCGTCCGCCGAGCACGAGCAGGACGCCGAGCGCGAGGGCGTAGGACGCGCCGAGCCACTGGATGAGGGTGGTGCCGCCGCCGAGGTCGCGGGCGATGGTCGGGGCGGCGATGTTGGTGATGGTGCCGTCGAGGAGGTCCAGGACGTCGGCGGCGAGGACGACGCCGAGGATCGCCCAGCGGATGGGGGCGGGCGGGTGCTCCGTCACTTCATGAGCGTCATGCAGTATCTGTGTCACGCAGATAAATGTCGGGCATGGGGTGCGGTGCGGTCAAGTGGGATATCGGACGGGTGTGCCGGCCGTCGTGGTGCGGCGGGTGCCGCAGGCCTTGGGGGCGGGCTGTGCGGTGCGGCCGGCTTCGTGGCCCTTCGGGGTGGGCTGCGCGGCGTGGGCCGCGTCATGGTTCTCCGGGCCGGGCTTCCGGCGGGGCCGGAATAGCCGAGGTGAGGTGGTGGTTCGAAGGTATAGTTGAACAATCAACAAGGTGGAGGGTGAGTGACCATGCAGTTCGGGATCTTCAGCGTCGGTGATGTGACACCGGACCCGACCACGGGCCGGGAGCCGAGCGAGCACGAGCGCATCAAGGCCATGGTCGCCATCGCGCTGAAGGCCGAGGAGGTCGGCCTCGACGTCTTCGCGACCGGCGAGCACCACAACCCGCCGTTCGTGCCGTCGTCCCCGACCACGATGCTCGGCTACATCGCGGCACGCACCGAGAAGCTCGTCCTGTCCACGTCCACGACGCTGATCACCACCAACGACCCGGTGAAGATCGCCGAGGACTTCGCGATGCTCCAGCACCTCGCGGACGGACGGGTCGACGTGATGATGGGCCGCGGCAACACCGGGCCGGTCTATCCCTGGTTCGGGCAGGACATCCGGCAGGGCATCAACCTCGCCGTCGAGAACTACGCGCTGCTGCACCGCCTGTGGCGTGAGGACGTGGTGACGTGGGAGGGCAAGTTCCGTACGCCGCTCCAGTCGTTCACGTCGACCCCGCGCCCGCTGGACGGTGTCGCGCCGTTCGTCTGGCACGGCTCCATCCGCTCGCCCGAGATCGCCGAACAGGCCGCGTACTACGGCGACGGCTTCTTCCACAACAACATCTTCTGGCCCGCCGACCACACCAAGAAGATGGTCGAGCTCTACCGCGAGCGGTACGCGCACTACGGGCACGGAACGGCCGAGCAGGCGATCGTCGGCCTCGGCGGCCAGGTGTTCATGCGGGCCAACTCGCAGGACGCCGTACGGGAGTTCCGGCCGTACTTCGACAACGCGCCGGTCTACGGGCACGGGCCCTCGCTGGAGGACTTCACCGAGCAGACGCCGCTGACCGTCGGCTCGCCGCAGCAGGTCATCGAGAAGACGCTGGCGTTCCGCGAGTACGCCGGTGACTACCAGCGCCAGCTCTTCCTGATGGACCACGCCGGGCTGCCGCTCAAGACGGTCCTGGAGCAGCTCGACCTCCTCGGCGAGCAGGTCGTGCCGGTGCTGCGCGAGGAGTTCGCCAAGAACCGGCCGGCCGGTGTGCCGGACGCGCCGACCCACGCGGCCCGGGTGGCCGCCGCCAAGGAAGAGGTGACCGCCGTATGAAGCTCGTCGTCGTCTCGGCGGGGCTGAGTGTTCCGTCGTCCACGCGGCTGCTGGCCGACCGGCTGGCGGCCGCGACCGCCGGCCGGGCGCCCGGTCCGGTGGACCTGCGGGTCGTCGAACTGCGCGACCTCGCCGTCGAGATCGCCCACAACTTCACCAACGGCTTCCCCGGACGGGCGCTGTCCGCCGCGATCGACGACGTGACCTCGGCGGACGGGCTGATCGTCGTCACGCCGGTGTTCTCCGCCTCCTACAGCGGGCTGTTCAAGTCCTTCTTCGACGTGCTCGACAAGGACGCGCTGGCGGGCAAGCCCGTGCTGATCGGGGCCACCGGGGGGACCGGACGGCACTCGCTGGTCCTCGAACACGCGCTGCGGCCGCTGTTCGCGTATCTGCGGGCGGTGGTCGTGCCCACCGGGGTGTACGCGGCTTCGGAGGACTGGGGGGCGGAGGGGCTTGCCGAACGGATCGAGCGGGCGGCGGGTGAGCTTCTTGCCCTGATGACAGCGCTGACCGTCGCCTCGACGCCCGGCCCGTCGACGCCTGGCCTGTCGACGCCCGGCCCGTCGGCCCCGGCTCCGGTCTCGGCAGCCGCTTCAGGTGCGGTTCAGGCCGGGCCCGAAGTGGCTGTTCCGGCTCAGCCTGCGCCTGGCCGGGCGGACGGTTTCCACGTGGTGCCGTTCGAGGAGCAGCTCGCGGCGCTTCGGGCGTAGCGGGTTTCTTCGCCCCCTCCGCCCCTGCCCGACCCGTACCCGGGGCTCCGCCCCGGACCCCGCTCCTCGAACGCCGGAGGGGCTGGGAGTGCCCCTGCGGCCGAAGGGTGGGTGGAGGGGTGGGTTCTTGGAACCCGCTCCTCAAACGCCGGAGGGCTGGAACTTGGCCCCCGGAGGGGTGTCTCAGTCCAGCCCCTGTGCGCCTTCCACCGTGAAGCCGATCACCGTGCCGCCGCCCTTTCGGGGGTGGGCGAACGGGGTGCCTCCGTGGGCTGCGGAGATCTCGCGGACGATCGACAGGCCCAGGCCCGAGCCGGGGAGGCTGCGGGCGTCGGCGGCCCGGTAGAAGCGGTCGAAGACGCGCACGAGGTCGTCGTCGCCGATGCCGGGACCGCGGTCGAGCACCTCGACGCGGACCGGGGCGTGACCGCCCGTGGAGCCCGTGGAGCCCACTGAGGTGGCAGAGGCGCCAGAGGCGGCGGAAGTGGCTGAACTCGTGGGGCTCGTAAGGGGTGCGGGGTTGTCGGTGGGGCCCGGGCCCGTCACCACGACCTCGATCGGCGCCGTTCCGCCCCGGTCGAACTTGCTGGCGTTCTCCACGAGGTTGGAGACCGCGCGCTGGAGGGCGGTCGGGCGGCCGTCGACCGCGGTGTCTCCGGTGGCCCGGACGGTGATGTCCCGGCCGGTGCGGCGGCGCGCGACGACCGCGACGTCCTCGGCGAGTTCGGCGAGGTCGAGCCGCCGTACGGGCTCGGTGTCCGACCGGCCGGCCGCGAGGGCGACCAGTTCGTTGACCAGGTCGGTCAGTTCCCGGGACTCCAGCGCCAGATCGGCGACGAGTTCCTCACGGGCGTCGGGCGGCAGTTCGTCGATCCGGCGGAGCATCGAGATGTTCGTACGCAGGGAGGTCAGCGGCGTGCGGAGTTCGTGTCCCGCGTCCTGGACCAGGCGGCGCTGGTCCTCCTCGGACTGGGCGAGACGGCCGAGCATCCGGTCGAAGGACCGGCCGAGCCGGGCCACCTCGTCGTACCCGGTGACCGGCACCTGGATGCCGAGACGTCCGGTGCGCGCCACGTCCTCCGCGGCCCCGGCGAGCCGCACCAGGCGCCGGGTGATGCGCCGGGCCAGCCACCAGCCGAACAGCCCCGCGGCGATCACGACGGCCCCGACGAGCAGCACCGTGCGCTGCTGGAGCTCCCGGAGCAGATCCTCGGTGTCGCTGAACTGCTGGGCCACCTGCACCGCACCCCGTCCGCCGCCGAGCGAGACGGTCGCCAGCCGGTAGCGGTCGCCGGTGACGTCGACGTCCTTGTGCTCCATCAGCCCGCCCGCCTCGGCGGCGCCGGCGACCGCCCGGTCCCGGCCGTCCACGGGCAGGGGCGGAACGCCGTGGTCGACGATCACGCCGCCGGGTCCGAGCACCTGCACGTCGGTGCGGCTGGGCCGGATGATGTCGTTGAGGGGCCCGTCGTGGTCCAGGTCCGAGGAGGCGAAGTCACCCGGGTGCAAAGGATGTTCACGGACCTGGTCGCGCAGGTCCTGCACCACCTCGGCGAAGACGGTCTGCTGGTCGACCCGCACCAGCCGCGCGGCGGCGTCGTAGCTCAGGAAGCCGACCAGGACAGTGACGGCGGCGGCGACGGCCGCGAAGGACACGGTGAAGGTGGCCCGCAGCGAGGACACCTGCCGCAGCCGTCGGCGCACTCAGTCCTCCCTCAGGACGTATCCCACGCCCCGCACGGTGTGGATCAGCGCCGGGGCGCCCGGCTCGTCGAGCTTGCGCCGCAGATAGCCCACGTACACGGCGAGGTTCTTGGAGCCGGGGCCGAAGTCGTAGCCCCAGATCCGGTCGTAGATGGTGGAGTGGTCGAGGACGATGCCCGCGTTGCGGACGAGCAGTTCGAGGAGCTCGAACTCGGTGCGGGTCAGTTCCAGCTCGCGCCGCCCGCGCCAGACGCGGCGGGCCTGGATGTCCATGCGCAGCCCGGCCGCGGAGAGCTGTGTACCGGACGTCCGGGGCGCGGGGGTCGGCGCGTCGTCGAGGGCGCTGTTCCCGGTGCGGCGCAGCAGGGCGCGCAGCCGGGCGAAGACCTCCTCGACGTCGAACGGCTTGACGACGTAGTCGTCGGCTCCGGCGTCGAGGCCGGCGATGCGGTCGGCGGTCTCGACGAGCGCGGTGAGCATCAGGATGGGGGTGCGGTCGCCCTCGGCGCGCAGCACGCGGCACACCTGGAGGCCGTCGATGCCGGGCATCATGACGTCGAGGACGAGGACGTCCGGCGGGGTGCGGTGGGCCTGGGCCAGCGCTTCCACGCCGTCGGCCACGGCGGTCACCGTGTAGCCCTCCAGTGTCAGTGCCCTTTCCAGGGCGTGGCGGATGGCGCGGTCGTCCTCGGCGAGCAGTACGTTCTGGGGCACCTGACCAGTCTGCCAAGCCGTCGGCGGCGTGCGACCTGGTGAGCGGGTCCGCGACGGGCCTTCATACCGGCCTCTCACCTCTTCGCGGTGTGTCGGATGCGGCTGCTCCGGACTTCACCGGGCCTGACCGGGCCCGGCCCCGGGCGGGTCAGCCGACGTGCACCCGCGGCCGGCGCGCGCGGTCGGGTTCGGCCTCGCGCAGTACTTCCCTGGTGACGGGGGCGACCTCGCCCTGGCCGAAGAGGAAGAAGCGCAGGAAGTTGGTGAAGGGGCTGCCCTCGGTCCACTCGAAGTAGATGTGCGGGATGCCGC
Organism: Streptomyces sp. NBC_00386; assembly: GCF_036063235.1. NCBI lineage: Bacteria > Bacillati > Actinomycetota > Actinomycetes > Kitasatosporales > Streptomycetaceae > Streptomyces > Streptomyces sp. NBC_00386. Next base: position 4,231,222 of record NZ_CP107950.1, on the reverse strand, counting down.
CCGTGGTGTCACGGACGTAGAGCAGCAGGGCGGCGAGGGCGTTGGGGATGGAGGCTGACTCCAGGGTGATGACGCGGTAGCGCCCGTGCAGCACCTCGCCGCGTACGTTCATGACGGACTCGAACTCGGAGGGGTCGCCGACGGTGACCTCCAGGAAGACGAAGTCCTCCTGGGGCGGGAGGTCGTGGTCGGCGCGGATCTGCTCGATCTTCTCGCGGTACTCGGTGATGTCGCGCTTGTCGGGCTCGTTGGCGATGAAACGGATCCGCCGGCTCGCGATGTCCCGTACGAACCGCTCGGCCATGTCGTCCATGGTCATGCTGGTCACGCGCAGTTCGAACGCGCGGGCGAGCCGGGAGAGCAAGGAGACGAGCATGATGCCGGCGATGAAGCAGGCGCCGATCTTCACACCGTCGGGGCGTTCGATGACGTTCACGACGGTCGTGTAGAGGAAGACCGCCGAGATGACGGCGAAGGCGATGGTCCAGTGTTTCTGGCGGGCCTTGCGGGCGGCGATGGTGACGGCGATGGCGGCGGAGCTGATCAGGACGAGGACACCGGTGGCGTACGCGCCGCCCTGCGCGTCGACGTCGGCGTCGAAGATCCAGGTGACCAGGAACGCGATCAGGATGAAGACGATCACCATGGGGCGGACGGCGCGGGCCCAGTGCGGGGCCATGCCGTAGCGCGGGAGATAGCGCGGCATGAGGTTGAGCAGCCCGGCCATGGCGGAGGCGCCGGCGAACCACAGGATGCAGATCGTGGAGACGTCGTAGACCGTGCCGAAGGCGTTGCCGAGGTACTCGTGCGCCAGGTAGGCGAGGGCGCGGCCGTTGGCCTGGCCGCCCGGCTCGAACTCCTTCTCCGGGATCAGCACGGTGGTGATGAAGCTGGTCACGATCAGGAAGACGCTCATGATCACGGCGGACGTCGTGAGCAGTTTCTTCGCGCCGCGGATACGGCCCGCCGGCTTCTGTTCGGTGTCGCCGGGGTCGCCCTCCACGTGCGGCATGACCGCCACACCGGTCTCGAAGCCGGACAGGCCGAGCGCGAGCTTGGGGAAGACCAGCAGGGACACCCCGATCATCGCGAAGACGTTCCCGTGTTCGGCGGTCAGGGCGGTGGTCCAGTCGGTGACGACGTACTCGTGGGTGATCACCTGCCAGACTCCGGACGCCGCGACCACGACGTTGAGCCCGAGGTAGATGGCCACCAGGACCACCGCGACGCCGATCGCCTCCAGGAAGCCCTTGAGGAAGACCGCGCCCAGCAGGGCCACCAGGAACAGGGTGATCACCATCTGCTTGTCGTGCAGGGCGCTGTTCAGATGGGGGTTCTCCACCAGGTGGGTGGAGGCGTCGGCCGCCGAGAGGGTGATGGTGATCAGGAAGTCGGTGGCGGCGAAGCCGAGCAGGGTGAGGACGAACAGCTTGCCCTTCCAGAAGGAGAGCAGGCGTTCCAGCATCGCGATGGAGCCCTCGCCGTGCGGGCTCTCCTCCGCGACCCGGCGGTAGACGGGCAGCGCCCCCGCCAGGGTGACGATGACGAGCACGATGGTCGCGATGGGGGACAGCAGTCCGGCCGCGAGGGCGGCGATGCCGGGCTGGTAGCCGAGGGTGGAGAAGTAGTCGACGCCGGTCAGGCACATGACGCGCCACCAGCGCTGCCCCTTGTGCACGGGCGCGGGCTCGGCGGCCGGCCGCGGCAGCTGGCGGCCCTTGCCCTTGCCCATGTCGGACAGGCCCTCCAGCATCCACGCCCGCAAGCGACTCGGCGGGGCGGGCTCGGTGCTGGCCATCGGTGGCTCTCCTGACGTACGTCTCTTCGAACGGTTCCGGCCATCGAGGAGACGGCGCCCATCAGCGTATGCAGAGAGTGATCCACGGGCCCAAGCGTCCATGGGCCTCAGGCGTCAAGCTTGCGTTAAGACCTGTTGGTCGCGCATCACGAGAGCGCCGAGTGGCAGGTGTTCGTCGCCCGTTCAGGGGTGTCGGCCCGCTCATGGATCGGCCGCCCGGCCTGCTCCCCGCGACTTACTCGGGCCCCGCGACCCATTCCCCGCCCGCGAATCGCTTCTGCCTGGCGGCTCGCTTCTGCCTCGCGATCCGCTCCGGCCCCGCGGCCGACTACGGCCCGACGCCTTGAACTCCGTTCGCGCCGTCCCGTCTGTACGGACGCGCTGTCCGAGCCCCTTCGCCGCAGAGTGACGGGGCCGGTGACTCAACTCACGGATTCCTGGCGTGACCTGATGTCCCGGCGGTCCGTCTTGCGGGAGCGACCGGAGGGCCGGCCTGACCGTCGGGTGACTGTCCGACAGGGGGCGAATGCCCGAAGTGGTTCGGGCGGCGGCAACTGGAACGACAAGGTCGACGCCATCAAGTACTGACCTGACCCTGACGGCCCACCCCTGACGGCGGAGGCCCCGACCGGGCCCCGCCGTCTCCCTCGACAAGGAGATGATCGTGATCATCCGCCGTGCCGCCGCCCTCATGGCTCTTCCTGTCCTCGCCGTGTGCCTGCCGGCCACGGCCTGCACCAGCGAGGCGTCCAAGGAGTCGGCGATCCCGGAGAAGTTCCCCGCGTCCGGCGACAGCGGGGACATGAAGTCCGCCGCGAAGGCACTCCGCGACTACGGCGACTCGCTCGTGACGCGGTAGCCGGACCGCCCGCCCGCTCAGACGAGATGGGCGAAGACCACCAGGTTGTCGGTGTAGTCCATGACGGTGCGGTCGTAGGTGCCTGCGCAGGTGATGAGGCGGACCTCGGCGTCGGGAGTGTCGGCGTACACCCTGTCGTCGGGGAAGGCGTCCTTCGCGAAGGTCTCGGCGCTGTCGACGACGAAGGACGCCGTCCGGCCGTCGGACCGTTCGACGCTGAACTTGTCGCCCTTCTCCAGGTCTCCGAGACCGGCGAACACGGCGGCGGAGGTCTTCGTGTCGACGTGCCCGGCGATGACCGCCGTCCCCACCTCACCGGGGGAGACGCCCTTGGAGTACCAGCCGACCAGATTCGTGTCGTTGGCGGGCGGGGCCTCGAGCTTGCCCGTGGCGTCGATGGCGAGGTCGGTGAAGGGCGCGTCCACCGAGATCTTCGGGATGTGCAGCCGGGTCGGCTCGGCCCGCGGGAGATGCTTCGCCGCCGGGCGGTCGTTCGAGGGCGAGGCAGAGGCCGAGGACACGGGCGCCTGCGAGTGCGAGTGCGTGGGGGCCGCCGCGGCAGGGGAGGCGGGATCGGACGACTGGTCCTGGCGGTGGAGCACGTTCGTGGCCACCAGGACCGCGAAACCGGCGCACCACACGACCCATGTGGCACGACGCCTGAAGGTCCGCTCGGGTGACGGGTGCGGGGTCTCGGCGGGAGAGGACAACCGGGCTGCCATCGGGCACCACCTCATCGGGTCGGGGCAGCGGAGCGGACTGGGCGGGAGCGGCGGGAACAGCAGGACGGGCAACAGAAGCAGTAGCAGCAGCCGGACCGGCTACAGCAGGAGAGCCGACAAGAACGGCAAGGTCGGCAGAAGCAGAAGCAGAAGCAGAAGCAGAAGCAGAAGCAGAAGCAGAAGCAGAAGCAGAAGCAGAAGCAGAAGCAAGACCGGCAACGTCGTCAGAAGCCGGGGGAGAGACCGGCCGGGCCGCCACGGGGTGAATGGGCGGCGGCCCGGACCGCTATGTCGTCAGGCATGGTCAGGCCACACCACCCGCGGCGTTCCTACGGCGCAGCATGTACACGCCCGCGGCCGCGAGGCCCAGGACGCCGACTCCGCCGGCCGTGACACCGGAGGACGTGGCGAGACCGCCGCCGCCGGTGTGCACGCCGCCGTGCGGCTTGTCGCCGGACTCCTTGCTGCCCGAGTCCCACGAGCCCTTGCTGCTCGAGTCCCACGAGCCCTTGTCCGTCCCGGAGTCCCAGGAACCGCTGCTGTGGTCGGAGCTCGAGGAGTCCTTGTCCTTGTAGGTCTCCGGGTCGTACCTCTTGTCGCCCTTGGCGGAGTCGTCTGTCTTGACGGACGTCAGCGCACCGCCGCCGGTGTGCACGCCGCCTTCCGGCTTCTGGTGGTGCCAGGTGGGCTTGCCGTGGTCGCTCTCGTGCTCGGTGCCGTATCCGGAGTCCTCCTTCTCCTTGCCGTATCCGGAGTCTTCCTTCTCCTTGCCGTACCCGGAGTCCTGCTTCTCCTTGCCGTATCCGGAGTCCTCCTTCTCCTTGCTGGAGGAGGACGAGGAGGACGAGGAAGAGGAGGAAGAGGAGTCGCTGTGGTCCCAGTCGCCGGCCGCGACGGCGTACGCGCCGGGGGCGGCGACCGCGAGAGCGGCGGTGGCCGTCGCAGCGGCCAGGAGCATGCGGGCAGATCGCATTATGGGAGTCCTTCCGTCAGAACCAGGCAGCTGACCTCTTGTCAGCAGGCGAAAACCCGGTGCGACGTGATCCACCGTCAATCCGATGGGGCGAGCGCACCACCCGGGAAGCTCGCCCGGCCCATGGCCGGGACCTCGTCCTGCGGCCGCCCTGACGATCGCCCGAGGGCGGTCCGGCTTCTCTGACCTGCCGATTCGTCGCGCTCGCCCGGAGGGGAGCCGTCCTGAGCGGTGTTCTTCGTATGACCCGATCGGCGGCGACACGTCTGCTTCGCCGGATGAGCCGTGCGAGGTGCTCACCGTCAGTTCCCGTTGCCCTGAAGGTTCTTGTCCTGAGCGAGCCGTGGGAGATTCTTGGGCGAGTCATGTCCTGGCGGCGACCGATGGTGCCGTGGGCGCGGGAGAGCGGGAGTGGCCCCCTCTGCCGTCACACTGATGGTTCGTGTCGTGAGGAGAGGCGATCGTGCGGAACGGGCGGAGGATCACGGTGGTGACCGGCGGCAGCCGCGGGATCGGCGCCGCCGTCTGCCGGCGGCTGGCTCTGGAGGGCCATGACGTCGTCATCGGCTACCGGTCCGACCGTGCGGAGGCCGAGAAGGTGGCGGACGCCGTCGTGGACGCGGGCCGACGCTGTCTGACGGTGGCCGTGGACACCTCCGACGCCGCCGCGGTCGACGGGCTCTTCGACGCGGCGGCCGCCGAACTCGGCCCGGTCACCGGGCTGGTGAACAACGCGGGCGTCAGCGGACCCAATGGACCACTGGCCGACGCCGACCCCGACGGCATGCGGGGCGCCCTCGCGGTCAACGTCCTCGGCTATCTGCTGTGCGCGCGCCGTGCCGTACGGGAGATGACCGCGTCCGGCGGGGGTGCGATCGTCAACATCTCGTCGTCGGCGGCGACCCTCGGCAGTCCGGGGCAGTACGTCCACTACGCGGCGACGAAGGCGGCGGTCGACGCCCTGACCGTCGGCCTGTCCAAGGAGGTGGCGGCGGACGGCATCCGCGTGAACGGTGTCGCTCCGGGGGTGATCTGGACCGACTTCCACGAGGACCCGCAGCGCCCGGCCTGGATGGCCGACGCCATCCCCATGGGCCGCGCGGGCCGGCCGGAGGAGATCTCCGGTGCGGTGGCCTGGCTCCTGTCGGACGACGCCTCGTACACGACGGGAGCGGTCCTGCGGGTCGCGGGCGGGCTGTAGCCGGGGTTTCCCGGTGCCTCCGTACCCCGGGCCGGTGATCGTCCGCGACCGTGCCCGGGCATGAAAAAGGCGGGGTCCGGGAACCCCGCCCGCTGCTCAGGAAGCCCGGATCAGGGCCACACCAGGCAGTACGGCTGATGCCCCGCCTCGTGCAGGCGGTGCGAGAAGTCCTGCCACTCGTGCAGGAGCTGGTAGACGTTGAAGGCGTCACGGGGGCCGCCCCGGTCCGGGACGGTGGACCATATGAAGGCGGCCGCGCCCACGGCCTCCTCGCCCAAGCCGCGCAGCGGGTCGACGACGGTCATGGGGAGCTTGACCACGGCGTAGTCGGGGTGCAGGACGACAAGCTCCAGAGGCGGAACCTTGTTCAGGGGGACGCCTTCTATGCCGGTGAGGACCATCGCGGCCATCGTCTCCGGCTTGATCTTGGTGAACATGCCGTTCATGCCGAGTTCGTCGCCGCCGAGTTCTTCGGGGCGCATCGAGATCGGGACCCTGGCGGCCGTCGCGCCGTCGGGCGCGCCGAAGTATTTGTACGTCACCCCCACTCGGCCACCATTCCCGCTCTCCGCCCGCAGTCGTTCGACCGCGCGGTCGATCCGCTCGTCGGGGTCACCCTGCGATCCCTGTACCTGTCCCGCTCTGCCGGCCGCTTCCTCCGCCTCACGCCGGTGCTTCCCCCGCCGGGCACGCCGAGGGTTGAGGTCGTCGGTCCCCTCGCCCAGTCCACCGCGATGCATATCTCCACCCGACTGCTTTTCTAAGTCGCGCGACCCCCGCCACGCAACCCGATCATCGTGACAGTGACCTCCCCCACGGTCGCACGCCGAAACGTACGCCGAAACACCTGTCCGCGGGATCTTCGCGGCCCCTGAACACCGTCGTTCATGTGAGCTGTCCGTTCTGGTCCCAGTTTCGCAGATGGCCGGGCGAAGAGACCCGGTTGTCATACCGGGCTGCGTCACACCGGCCCGGCGATGGCCGGGATCATTCCTCTGTGGAGAGCCGTACGTCGGGCCGGGGCCGTCCGTTCAGGGCGCCCCGGTCTTCCCCTCGCGGCTCACCGGACCCCCTGGCCTACCCTGAGGAGGTCACTAGCCCCCCGGAGTCGGAGACGTCGCAGGTCATGACCGAACTGCCTTATCCCTACGAAGCCCCAGCCTCGCAGTCGCTGTTCGACCGTGCGGCGGCCGTCACACCAGGTGGCGTGAATTCTCCGGTGCGCGCCTTCCGTGCCGTGGGCGGTACGCCCCGGTTCATGGTGTCCGGCACCGGTCCGTATCTGACCGACGCCGACGGCCGTGAGTACGTCGACCTGGTCTGTTCCTGGGGTCCGATGATTCTCGGGCACTCCCGCCCCGAGGTCGTCGCCGCCGCTCAGGAGGCCGTCGCGCGCGGTACGTCCTTCGGTACGCCCGGTGAGGGGGAGGTCACCCTCGCCGAGGAGATCGTCGCCCGCGTCGAGCCCGTCGAGCAGGTCCGGCTCGTCTCCAGCGGCACCGAGGCGACCATGTCGGCCATCCGGCTGGCCCGCGGGTTCACCCGGCGCACGAAGGTGATCAAGTTCGCCGGCTGCTACCACGGCCACGTCGACTCGCTGCTCGCCGCGGCGGGCAGCGGGGTCGCGACCTTCGCGCTGCCCGACACGCCCGGCGTCACCGGCGCTCAGGCCGCCGACACCATCGTCCTGCCCTACAACGATCTCGAAGCCGTGCAGGCCGCGTTCCACGCGCACCCCGGCGAGATCGCCTGTGTGATCACCGAGGCCTCGCCCGGCAACATGGGTGTGGTGCCGCCGGCGCCCGGTTTCAACCAGGGCCTCAAGGACGCCTGCGCGAAGAACGGCGCCCTGTACATCTCGGACGAGGTCATGACCGGCTTCCGTACCAGCAGAGCCGGCTGGTACGGGATCGACGGTGTGCGCCCGGACCTGATGACCTTCGGCAAGGTGATGGGCGGCGGCTTCCCGGCCGCCGCGTTCGGTGGCCGCGCGGACGTGATGGCGCACCTCGCGCCGGCCGGGCCGGTGTACCAGGCGGGCACGCTCTCGGGCAATCCCGTCGCCACCGCCGCCGGGCTCGCGCAGCTGCGGCTGCTCGACCAGGCCGCGTACGACAGGATCGACGCGGTGTCGGGGCGGATCCAGGCGCTGGTGACCGAGGCGCTCACCAAGGAGGGTGTGACCCACCGTCTGCAGAGCGCCTCCAACATGTTCTCCGTCTTCTTCACGGGACGTGAGGTGCGCGACTACGAGGACGCGAAGGCGCAGGAGTCCTTCCGCTACACCGCGTTCTTCCACTCGATGCTGGCGCAGGGTGTCTACCTGCCGCCGTCCTCGTTCGAGTCGTGGTTCGTGTCGACGGCCCATGACGACCAGGCGGTTCAGAGGATCGCCGACGCCCTTCCGGCGGCGGCGCGGGCAGCGGCGGAGGCCACGGCATGAGCGGGACCAGCGACAAGAACGGCGCGGGGGACATCACCGTCGTCCACCTGATGCGGCACGGCGAGGTCGCCAACCCGGACGGGGTGCTCTACGGGCGGCTGCCCGGGTACCACCTGTCCGAGCTCGGGCGGCAGATGGCCGACCGGGTGGCCGAGCACCTCAGCTCGCGCGATGTCACGCATGTCGTGGCCTCGCCGCTGGAGCGGGCGCAGGAGACGGCCACGCCGATCGCGAAGGCCCACGGGCTCGACCTGGCGACGGACGGGCGGCTCATCGAGGCCGACAACGTCTTCCAGGGCAAGACCTTCGGGGTCGGGGACGGCGCGCTGCGGCGGCCGGAGAACTGGAAGCACCTCGTCAACCCCTTCAAGCCGTCCTGGGGCGAGCCGTACGTGGACCAGGTCGTCCGCATGATGGGTGCGCTGGACGCCGCCAAGGACGCCGCGCGCGGCCACGAGGCGGTGCTGGTGAGTCATCAGCTGCCGATCTGGATCGTCCGCAGCTACGCGGAGAAGCGGCGGCTGTGGCACGACCCGCGCAAGCGGCAGTGCACCCTGGCGTCCCTGACCACCTTCACCTACCGCGGTGACAAGATCGTGTCCGTGGGCTACACCGAGCCCGCGCGCGATCTGGTGCCGGTTCATCTCCTCGCGGGCGCCAAGCCGGTGAAGGGCAAGGACAAGGCATTCGGGGCCTGACGGTCGAAAGCGAAGAGTCGGGCCAAATGGGCGCATCTTCGTAAAATCACATAAATCTGCGCGCGTTAAGGGGAACCCGCGACTTCATCGCGCCCTCTCATGGGATACAAGCTGAGAGTCAGCTGAGAGGGTGCGATGAAAAGAGGACCGTATGCGCGACGTCAGCCGAAGGGGAATGATCGGCCTCGGTGCGGGTGCGGCGACCGCGCTCGGACTCGCCGCGTGCGGCACCACCTCGGGCAAGGAAGCCAAGCGGCATCCTGACCCTTCCCCCACCGGCGGCACCGGCCGTCCGGGCGCCCCGAAGAAGCCGGCCGTACGTCTCATCGGCGACGGGTCCACCGCCTACACCGGCAAGCAGCCGCGCCAGCCGCTGGCTCCCGTGCCGCTCGAACCCGGCGAAACCCCGCCGCAGTTCGTGGTCTTCTCCTGGGACGGAGCCGGAGAGGTCGGTACCGGCCTCTTCGACCGCTTCCTCCGGCTCGCCAGGGAGAACGACGCGCACATGACGTTCTTCCTCTCCGGGCTGTATCTCCTGCCCGAGTCGAAGAAGCGCCTCTACGACCCGCCGAACAACCCCCGCGGCGCCTCGGACATCGGTTATCTGAGCGACGATCACGTCCGCTCCACCCTGAAGCTGGTCCGTCAGGCCTGGCTTGACGGCCACGAGATCGGCACCCACTTCAACGGCCACTTCTGCGGCGGCTCCGGCTCGGTCGGCAACTGGACGTCCCGGCAGTGGGCCAGCGAGATCGAGCAGGCCAAGTCGTTCGTCACCGAGTGGCGCACCAACACGGGCTGGACCGACCTGCCCCCGCTGCCCTTCGACTACGAGAAGGAGCTCATCGGCGCCCGCACCCCGTGCCTGCTCGGCCAGAACAGCCTGCTGCCCGCCGTCAAGGAACTCGGCTGGCGCTACGACGCCTCCTCGCCCGGCGGTGTCCAGCGCTGGCCGCAGAAGAAGGAAGGGCTGTGGGACCTGCCCCTGCAGGCGATGCCCTTCCCCGGGCACCGCTTCGAGGTCCTCTCGATGGACTACAACATCCTCGCCAACCAGTCGGTCGCCACCACCCGGGCGCCCTCGTACAACTACCCGGGCTGGCGCACGCAGGCGTCCGCGTCGTACGTGGCGGGATTCAAGCGGGCGTTCGAGACGAACCGGGCACCCTTCTTCATCGGCAACCACTTCGAGGAGTGGAACGGCGGCATCTACATGGACGCCGTCGAGCACGTCTTCACCCACATCGCACAGGAGAAGCAGAAGGGCTCCGACGTGCGCATGGTCTCCTTCCGGCAGTTCGTGGACTGGCTGGACGTCCAGCGGCCCGAGGTGCTGGCGAAGCTCCAGGCCATGGACGTGGCCGAGGAGCCCGTCGGCGGCTGGCACCGCTACCTTCGGGGACAGGCCGCCTGAAATGCGGGTTTCCACCCGCAAGGGGGGTGCGGAAGATCCCCGAATCGGGCATGCGAAACTTTTCACATGAGTGCCGCCTGCCGCGCAGACCAGCGTCCGAACCGCACCCGCGCCGCCCTGTACGCCGCGGGGGCCGCCGTCGCCGCGCTCGTGCTGTCCGCGTGCGGATCCGGCGGTACCTCCGGCGGCGCGGGCAACAGCAACTTCGTCGCCGGCAAGAACGGCATCTCCACCGTCGCCAAGGGGTCCAGGGACGCCGCCCCGGACCTCTCCGGCAAGACCGTCGACGGCAAGCGGCTCGACATCGCGGACTACAAGGGCAAGGTCGTCGTCCTCAACGTGTGGGGATCCTGGTGCCCGCCGTGCCGCGCCGAGACGCCGAACCTCGTCAAGGTCGCCAAGGAGACCGCCGCCCAGGGCGTGCAGTTCGTCGGCATCAACACCCGTGACCCCAGCACCTCCCCGGCCAGGGCCTTCGAGAAGCAGCAGGGCGTTCCGTACCCCAGCCTGTACGACCCGAAGGGCAAGCTGATGCTCCGCTTCGAGAAGGGCACGCTCAACCCGCAGACGATCCCCTCCACGATCATCATCGACCGGGACGGGAAGATCGCGGCCCGCACGCTCCAGGCGCTCAGCGAGGCCAAGCTGCACGAGATGCTCGACCCCGTCCTCGCGGAGAAGTGACCGACGTGTCCCTTCTCCAGACGTCCACGAACCTCGCCGCCTCGACCGGCATGAACACCACGGTCTACAGCGGCGCTCTGCTGCTCGCGCTGCCCATCGCCGTGCTCGGCGGGCTCGTCTCCTTCTTCTCGCCCTGCGTCCTGCCGCTGGTACCCGGCTATCTGTCGTACGTCACCGGGGTCAGCGGCACGGACCTGGCCGAGGCCAGACGGGGACGGATGGTCGCGGGGGCCAGTCTGTTCGTGCTCGGCTTCACCGCCGTGTTCGTCTCCGGCGGGGCGCTGTTCGGGTACTTCGGCTCGACGCTGCACGAGTACAACGGCACGCTCAGCAAGGTCCTCGGCGCGCTGATGATCGCGCTCGGGGTGTTCTTCATGGGGCTGATGCCCTGGCTCACCCAGCGCGAGTTCCGCTTCCACCGGCGGCCGGTGACCGGGCTCGCCGGGGCGCCGATACTGGGCGCGCTCTTCGGCATCGGCTGGACGCCGTGTCTGGGCCCGACGCTCACCTCCGTCAACATGCTCTCCATGGACCAGGCGAGCGCCGGGCGCGGGGCCATACTGACGGTCGCCTACTGCCTCGGACTGGGAGTGCCCTTCGTCCTCGCCGCGGTCGCCTTCCGCAAGGCGCTCGGCGCGTTCGGCTGGGTGAAGCGTCACTACGCCTGGGTGATGCGGATCGGCGGCGGAATGATGATCGTGACCGGCCTCCTCCTGCTGACCGGTGCCTGGGACGGCATCGTGCAGCAGATGCAGACCTGGTCCGACGGCTTCACGGTAGGGATCTGATCCATGAGCACGACCGACACCGGCAACACGTCCGAGTCCGCCGCGACGCCGGAGGACGACGGCACGCCGGACCCGGCGAGCACCAAGCGGCACATCGGGGTGAGCGCCGACGGCGAACTCGGCGAGGCCGCCTCGCAGCTGTCCACCGCGCCCGTGGAGACGGCGGTGCCCGGCTCCTTCGGCGGCGCGCGCACCCCCGGCGCCCTGGGATGGATCGCCTGGACCGGCCGCGAGGTCACCGGCTGGGTCCGCTGGATCTGGCGCCAGCTCACGTCGATGCGGGTCGCGCTGATCCTGCTCTTCCTGCTGTCGCTCGGCGCGATCCCCGGATCGCTGATCCCGCAGTCCGGCACCGACGCGGCCAAGGTGCAGGAGTTCAAGGACGCGCACAGTGTGATCGGTCCGCTCTACGACCGGCTCGGCCTGTTCCACGTGTACAGCTCGGTGTGGTTCTCCGCGATCTACATCCTGCTGTTCGTCTCGCTCATCGGCTGCATCGTGCCCCGCACCTGGCAGTTCGTCGGACAGCTGCGCGGCCGTCCGCCGGGCGCCCCGAGGCGACTGACCCGGCTGCCCGCGTACACGACCTGGCGCACCGCGGCGGAGCCCGAGCAGGTCCGCGAGATCGCGCTGAAGGTGCTCAAGCAGAAGCGGTTCCGGGCGCACGTCGACAAGGACGCCGTCGCCGCCGAGAAGGGCTACCTCCGCGAGACCGGCAACCTGCTCTTCCACATCGCGCTGATCGTGATGCTCGTCGCCTTCGCCTGGGGCCAGCTCTTCAAGTCCGAGGGCGACAAGCTGATCGTCGAGGGCGACGGCTTCTCCAACACGCTCCTGTCCTACGACGACTTCAAGTCCGGCAACCTCTTCAGCACCGACGACCTGACACCGTTCAGCTTCGACCTGAAGAACTTCACCGGCACCTACGAGCGGAACGGCCCCAACAAGGGCACGGCCCGCACGTACCAGGCGGCGATCACCTACAGCAAGGGCGCCTACGGCAAGGAGCGCGAGGGGCTCGTCAAGGTCAACGAGCCGCTCGTGATCGGCGACACGAAGGTCTATCTGACCGCCCACGGCTACGCGCCCACCGTGACCGTCCGGGACGGCAAGGGCGACATCGTCTTCCACGACGCCGTGCCCCTGCTGCCGCTGGACTCCAACGTCACCTCGCAGGGCGCCGTCAAGGTCATGGACGGCTACAGGAACGCGCAGGGCAAGAGCGAACAGCTCGGCTTCTCCGCCTTCTTCGTGCCGACCTTCGCCGGGGCGGGCAAGGGCGACATGTTCTCCCAGTTCCCCGCGCTCGACTACCCGGTGCTCGCGCTGAGCGGCTTCCACGGCAGTCTGGGGGTCGACGCGGGCCTCCCGCAGAACGTGTACCAGCTCGAGACCTCCCACATGAAGCAGTTCAAGGACGCCAAGGGCGAGATCCTCAAGTCGCGGCTGCGGCCCGGCGAGACGATGACGCTGCCGGACGGCGCCGGTTCGATCACCTTCGACAAGGACATCAAGGAGTGGGCGAACTTCCAGGTCACCCAGCAGCCCGGCAGTGACTGGGCGCTGGCCGGGGCGTTCGCCGCGATCCTCGGACTCGCCGGTTCGCTGTTCATCCAGCGCCGCCGCGTCTGGGTGCGGGCGACCACCGGCGACGACGGTGTCACCGTCGTCGAGATGGCCGGGCTCGGCCGCAGCGAGTCCGCGAAGCTTCCCGAGGAGCTCGGCGACCTGGCCGCGCTCGTGCACGAACAGGCACCCACCAAGCCCGACGAAGACGCGGCACCCACCGACGCCGACGCCGAACCCCCCGTACCCGCCGCTGAAGGGTCCAAGAAGCAGTGACGCTCGCCACCGCACACGACCTGGGCGCCGTGACCGAACTGGCCACCGCGACCAACGAACACCTCGCCAACATCAGCAACACGCTGATCTACTCCGCGATGGCCGTCTACACCCTGGCCTTCTTCGCCTTCATCGCCGAGTGGCTCTTCGGCAGCCGCAGCAAGGTCTCCCGCACCGCGAGCGCGCTCACCGCGGACGGTGCGAAGGCGGCCGCGGCCCCCGAGGTCACCGTGCGCAAGGCCGGCGGGACCACCGTGCTGGAACGGCCGACGGTCGTCACCCGGTCCGCGGCGGGCGCGCGGGACGTGCCCGACGGGCCCGGCGCTCACGGCGGGGACGAGCAGGGCGACCTCTACGGGCGGATCGCCGTCTCCCTCAGCGTGCTGGCCTGGGGTGTCGAGGCGGCCGGAGTGCTCGCCCGCGCCATGTCGGTGCGGCGTGCCCCCTGGGGCAACATGTACGAGTTCAACATCACCTTCTCCACCGTCGCCGTCGGGGTCTTCCTCGTCCTGCTCGCGCTGAAGAAGAACGTCCGCTGGCTCGGCCTCCCGCTGATCACCACGGTCCTGCTCGACCTCGGTCTCGCGGTCACCGTCCTGTACACCGCGAGCGACCAGCTGGTCCCCGCGCTGCACTCGTACTGGCTGTACATCCACGTCTCGACCGCGATCCTGTGCGGCGCCGTCTTCTACGTGGGCGCCGTCGGCACGGTGCTGTACCTCTTCAAGGACTCTTACGAGAACAAGCTCGAGAACGGCGGAAAGCCCGGCCGGTTCGCCACCTCCGTCATGGAGCGGCTCCCCGCCTCGGCCTCGCTCGACAAGTTCTCCTACCGTGTGAACGCGGCCGTCTTCCCGCTGTGGACGTTCACGATCATCGCGGGCGCGATCTGGGCGGGCGACGCCTGGGGCCGCTACTGGGGCTGGGACCCCAAGGAGACCTGGGCGTTCATCACCTGGGTCGCCTACGCCTGCCACCTGCACGCGCGGGCCACGGCCGGCTGGAAGGGCCGCAAGGCCGCCTACATCGCCCTGGTCGCCTTCGGCTGCTGGCTGTTCAACTACTACGGCGTCAACATCTTCGTCAGCGGCAAGCACTCCTACGCGGGAGTCTGACCCGTCCGGACGCGATACGGCCGGCCCCGGTGACCTGTGTGTCACTGAGGCCGGCCTTCGTCGTATGCGCGGCCGACGGCTAGGACGGCGGCAGGCACTGGGCAGCCGGTGGCCCGCCGTCCGGCCAGGCGATCTTCACGAAGCGGGCGCGGCTGTCGTGGGTCAGTTCCACGATCGGCACGGCTTTGTCGTACGGATTCCCGTGGACGTCCAGGCAGATCCACCCGCTCGCCCCGTTCACCCGGAGCTGGGCGCCCTTGACCTGGGGCCACTGGAGGCCGACGTCCGCGAGCGCGGGGATCCGCCCGGTCGGCGAGGCCCCGCGGATACCGCGCACCGCGAGCCGCATGGCGTCATACGCGATGATCAGCTGGCCGTCGTCGAGGGCCACCGGGCCGATGGGGCCGACCGGCTCCCGCGTGGCGTCGGCCAGCAGCCGCCCGAGCACCTTCGCGTCGGCCGCGCTGCCGCCGGTCCGCGCGCCGTCCTTCGGCCAGGCGTCCGGATGGGCGAGGGCCGTGTAGCGCACGGTCAGCAGCGGGTCCTTCAGAGCGGCCGGGTCGAGGTCCTTGTCACCCGCGAGGTACGAGCCCTCGTCGCCGGTGAGTACGGTGAAGCGGCGGTCGGAGCAGCCCCGGGCGCCCAGCGCGTTGATGAACTGCCGCAACTGGGTGTGCCGACCGGCGAACAGGACGGTGTTCGTGGTCTTCGGCGTGTTGCACAGGATGTTGGCGATCTGCGCGAAGACGTTGGCGGTGCTTCCCTCCTTGCTGCGGTCGGCGGGCGGGGTGAACGGCTGGGCCTCGGAGCGCGCGCCCTTGAGCATCTTCTCGAACGAGGTCTGGAGCGTGCGCGTGTAGGGATCGCCGGTCCGGTCGTAGACCAGGAAGGCGTTGACCGCCGACACCTTGGCGAAGGAGGCGAGGGCGCGCGCCTCGTCGGTGTTGGTGGGGGAGACACGGGCGAGCCCGGGGAAGGGGTCCTTGCCGCCCTGCCCGTTGGCGAGGCTGTCGGCGGTGATCGAACTCCCTATCACCGGGATGCCCCGCCGGGTGAGCTCCGCGACCGCCTTCTTGTTGTTGTCGGTGCTCACCCCGACCCCGGTGACCGCGCGCAGCCGGTCCGGGCCCTTGGTCATCCGGTCGAGCTGGTCGACGGTGTGCCGCCAGGAGGCGCCGGTGGCACCGGGGTTGGCGAGCACGAGCCGTATCTTCGGCTTCAGCCCGGTCGTGTCGTGGTTGGCCTGGTACTGCGCCAGGTAGGCGCCCTGGAGTTCGTGAAGGACGTCGGCGAGGTTGTCGGCGTCGGTCGCGGTGAAGGGTTCGAGCAGGGCGACGGTGACGTAACTGCCGGGAGCCAGACGGTGGTTCTCGCGGTCGATCGCCCGCACGGTCTCGGTGAACCGCGACCGCCCGAAGGCGTACGCCGTCCAGGAGACGCCCACGCACTCGTCACCGTCCTTCGGCTGGACGACCCCCGGAGCGCACGACCGGTCCACCTTCGCCGCCGTCATGCCGCCCCAGACACCGAGGCCCACGAGGGCGGCGGCGAGAGTCAGCGCGACATACCTGCGGAAACGAATCTCCCAGATGTCCTCGCGCAGCCACACCCATAAGCGAGCCATCACCGTCCTCCGTCCTCGTCGTCCGGGACGCGCAGCGGCCGGCCGGCCAGGGCGTCGGCGGGCCAGTCCCGCGAGGCCCGCCACAGCAGGGCGTTGCCCGCGGGCCGCAGGTTCGAGAGCTGCTCCAGCTCGAAGCGCAGCCGCTCGGCCACCCTCGGGTCGGGCAGCACCAAGGGGTCGGTGAGCTGCCACACCGCGTGCAGCAACCGCCTTACCCGCAGGTGCAGTACAGGGTCCACGCCCTCCGGCGGCCGGTGCGTGGCGTCCGTGCGGCCGAGGGCGACGGAGGCGCGGTGGTCGTGGCCCTCGAAGTCGCGGCCGTCCGGATCATGGGCGTGGTAGTAGGGCGCGGAGGCGATGAAGAGCAGTGCGGACAGCCAGCCGCGGGTGTCGGAGCGGGGGAAGTCGTCGCGCAGATGCGCCACCGCGAAGTCCGCTTTTCCTAGGGCGAGTTCGTGGTGCAGTCGATAGCGGTCGCTGTCCGCCGGGGCCGTCTCGCCCAGGTCCTGGTAGTGGTCGACGAGGGTGCGGTGCACCGCCCGCCATCCTTCGTGGTCCGCGCCGTCGTGGTGCAGCCTGAGCAGCAGGAGCGCGCGCAGGAACGGGTCGCCGACGAACTGTCCGGCCGCCGTCGCCCAGCCCTCCGACGCGAGCCGTTCCTCCAGATCGAGGACGCCGGACGCGCCGAAGTCCTCCGGAAGCCGCGACTGGGCGAGCGAGCACGCCGAGTCGCGGTCGTGGGCCGCGGCCAGCACGGTCAGTTCGTCGAGGCGGCCGCCGGGGACGAGCCGGCCGAGGAGTTCCTGATAGGCGGGGCGGCCGGCCTGGTCCTCGTGCGGGGTGATGTCGGCGGTCAGCAACGTGCCGAGCGAGTCGGCGCCTTCGGGCAGGTTCTGCCGGACCGAGGCGGCCAGCAGGGTGATGCCGAGCGGGCTGCCTCCCGTCAGCCGATGTGTGGCGTGCGGGAGTTGGGGCGGTACGGCGGTCGGTGCCGCGGGTCCGGCACCGAGGCCGCCGGACGCGGTGTCCATGATGTGCAGGGTGTCGTCGGGGGTCAGCGGCGGCAGCGGGACGAGCAGGGCGCGCGAGGACGGTGAGGTGCCGGGCTGCCAGCCGGTGGCCCGGGCCGTCTCGGGCAGGGTGTGGCGGCCCGCGTTGCGCAGCGCCGGATGCGAGTCGCCCCGTAGCGTGGCGAAGAACACGGCCTGGTCCTTGATGCCGTCGGCGCGGTCGCGCAGGACCGGCTCCAGGAGTCCGAGGCCCGCGGGCTCCTGGACGTTGTCGATCAGCAGGACCGGACGTCCCCGCCGGTGCGAGCGCTGGACGACGCCCGCGTAGGCGTCGTCGAGGTCGGCCAGCAGGGCGCGTACGAGATGGCGTTCGGCGTGTCTGCGGGAGTCGCCGCCCGCCCGGAAGTGCCGGGAGAGCAGGATCAGCGCGAGCTTGGGGCTGCCGCCCGCGTTCGGGTAGTCCCGGTACCAGGTGGCGGCCCTGCGCAGCCGGCGGTGGGCCGGGGAGACGCCTTCCGCGAAGGCCTCCAGGGTCGCCTCGATGATGGGCTCCACCACGGGGCCGGTCCCGCTCATGGACGCGACGAGCTTGGAGATCACCTTGCTCACCCAGCGTCCCGCGAATCCCGACAGCCAGGACTCGGTCTCGCTCAGCAGCAGGATGCGCTCCGCCTCCTGCCGGATGCGTGGCACGTCGCGGTCGCTCCAGCCGCCCGCCGCCACGGCCAGCAGGCCGGACGACAGCCGCGGGAAGCCGATGCGTCCGGCGCCCTTCACCGGTTCGGCGAGCTGTTCCGCGGCCGTGGTGAGCGCCTGCGCCACCGGTGACCAGGACTCGGCCGGACGGTCCGGGGGCGGCGCGGCGAACTGCCGTTCCTCGCCGTCGATCAGGGCGACGGGGGTGTGACCGCGGTAGGCCTCGCGCAGGGCGAGGAGCACGGCGGTCTTGCCCAGCCCCCGGCCGCCCGTGAAGACCACGAAGGGCGGTTCCCCGGGGTGTTCGTACGGTGTGGCGCGCAGCTGGTACGGACGCAGGCCGACCAGTCGTGACGCGAGTCCGGGCGGATCGGTGTCGAACAGTGCCCCCCGGCCGTGCAGCCCTGTGTGCACCGCATCTCCCCCTGGTCCGCGGTCCGGTCCATTCCATATGTGCTGCTGTGAGGTGTATCAACAACAGTTTAAGAAGGGGGGGTTGGTTCGGGATAGGCCGTCCGGTGTCCGTTCAGTTACGAAAACGTTCAACCGTTCAACCGACAGTGATCGAATCGAGTTTCCGGCGCAGGTATGCGTGGGAATCCACCGGTTCGTACATGACGCGGCCGACCGGGGCGGGCACCGACTCGACCAGCGTTCCCGGCGTGCACTCACCGAAGTACACGAGCGAGATCAGCTCCTCGGCGGGCGCGTCGGCCGGCGGCGGCAGCACCCGGTGCCGTCCCGAGCGCCAGCGGTCGCCGGTCCAACGGGCCATGAGATCACCGATGTTGATCGTCAGCGCCGCCGGGTCGAACGGAGCGTCCTGCCAGCCGTCCGCGTCCGTGAACACCTGGAGCCCGCCCTTGCCGGCCTGCCGGTCGAGGATGGTGACGGTGCCGAAGTCGGTGTGGGGCCCGATGCGGAACTGGCCCGGCTCGGGCTCGCCGACGACCTCCGTCCCCGGATACCAGTTGATGTTGAAGCCGTACGTCGGATGCCGCATGTGGCGGGTGAAGAAGTCCGGTCCGAGGCCGAGCGCCTCGCCGAGCAGCTCCAGAAGTTCGTTCTCCAGCCGGGCCATCTCGGCCAGGTACTCCTGGCAGAGCGCCCGCAGCCGAGGAGCCTCGGCGGGCCAGACGTTCGGCGCGTACCACTGCGCGTTGATCTCCGGGTCCTCGAACGGCTCGTGCGTCGCGAACGTCAGCGACTCCTTGAGGTCCGGCGGCGTCTTCGTGCCCTCCGCGTAGCCGTTGGCCTCGGCACCGGGCCCGAGCCAGCCGCGCCCGCCGACCCGGGCGGCGTACGGCTGCTTGGTCCCGGCGGGCAGCGCGAAGAAGGCGCGGGCGGCTTCCCGCAGGCCGCGGCGCAGCCCCGGGTCCACGCCGTGGCCGGTGACGAGCAGGAACCCGGCGGTTCGCAGGGCGTCGTCGACGGTGCGGACGAGCACGGCACGGGCGGCACGGTCCCCGGAGAACCAGGGCCGCAGATCGATGGTGGGGATGCCGGGAGCCGCCGGGTGTGCGGGTCCGGCCGTCGCCGTCCCCGGGGGATCCGCCGGGGTGTCCGCCTGGGTGTTCGCCGGGTCATTCACCGATGTCCTCGTTCCACAGGGCGGGGTTCTTCTCGATGAAGTCGCGCATCAGCGCGGTGCACTCGGGATCGTCGAGCAGCACGATCTGCACGCCGTGCTCGGCGAGCCAGTCGTGGCCGCCGTGGAAGGTGGCCGCCTCGCCGACGACCACCCGGGAGATCCCGAACTGCCGGACCAGCCCGCTGCAGTACCAGCACGGCGACAGGGTGGTCACCATGGTGGTGCCGCGATACGTCCGCTGCCGTCCCGCGTCGCGGAAGGCGGCCGTCTCGCCGTGCGCCGAGGGGTCGCCGTCCTGGACGCGGCGGTTGTGGCCGCGGCCTAGCAGGGTGCCGTCCGCGCCGTACAGCGCGGCCCCGATGGGGATACCGCCCTCGGCGAGCCCGGCGCGTGCCTCCGTCAGGGCGGTCGCGAGCCACGCGCGGGCCTGTACCTGATCGATGCGCTCCATGACTCCACTGTCCCCCGGGCCCCCCTCCCGCGTCGCCGGAACACGAAGGGCGCGTCGGGGAAGCGCTCGGAGGACCGTCGCGGCCCCGGCCCGCACCCGCGGCGAACGCCGCCGGCATCGCCATGTCCAGCGGTCTGCCCAACCCGTCCTTGAGCAGCCCGGCGTAGCCGGCGGCGACGGTGTCGTAGGAGGTGCGGGTGGCGTGCAGGCGAGTCGTCAGGGCGGCGAAGGGCAGACCGGAGCTCGGACACCCACGGCCGTCACCGGCCGGAATCCGCCACCCGCAGCAGCAGCTTCCCCGTGCTGGTTCGTGAGCCCATCAGCGCGTGTGCCTCCGCGGCCGCTTCGAGGGCGAACTCAGCCGTCACCGGCAGGGTCACCGTGCCGTCGGCCACCGTCTCGAACGCGCGCGAGGCGATGTCGCGGAGGGCCGCCGGGGCCGTTCGGGCCAGGCCGAGGATCGAGAACCCGGCGACCGACAGGCCGGTCGGGTAGAGCTCCGGCTGGCCCACCGTCCAGGGCTCCGCCGAGCTCGCGTTGCCGAAGGAGACCAGGCGTCCGAAGGGGGCGAGGGAGGCGAGGCCGCCGCGGAGGGTCTCGCCGCCGACCGGGTCCAGGGCCAGGTCCACCCCGCGGCCGGCGGTCGCCGCGCGGACCTCGTCCTCGAAGGAGCCCACGAACACCTCGTCGTAGCCGTGGCCGAGGGCGTAC
This sequence comes from Streptomyces sp. NBC_00386, assembly GCF_036063235.1. Taxonomy (NCBI): domain Bacteria; kingdom Bacillati; phylum Actinomycetota; class Actinomycetes; order Kitasatosporales; family Streptomycetaceae; genus Streptomyces; species Streptomyces sp. NBC_00386. The sequence continues at coordinate 4,210,602 of NZ_CP107950.1, read as the reverse complement.
TCGGCCTTCGGCGCGCTGGACACGACGCCGTACACCGCGCCCGCCCCGGCCGCCTTCGCGAGCCGGCCCAGGACCGTGCCCACGCCGCCCGCCGCACCCTGGACGAGCACCGTCTCGCCGGGCTGGAGCCGGCCCACCGTGTGCAGGAGCGCGTACGCCGTGGGCACGACGGTGGGGAGCGTGGCGCCGGTGCGCAGTCCGACGCCGTCGGGAAGCGGGAAGACCGTCACGGCGTCGGCCACGGTCACCTCCGCGTACGCCCCGCCCTCCGTCAGCGCCGCGACCTCCTGGCCCACCCGCAGTCCCGTGACGTCCGGGCCGACCGCCCGGATCCGGCCCGAGACCTCGAGCCCGGGCACGAAGGGGAGGCCGGGGACGCGGTAGCCCTCCGACCTCGCCTTGAGGTCGGCGAAGTTCACGCCCGCGTAGACCACGTCGATGCTCACCTGCCCCGGGCCCGGATCGGGGACCTTCGCCTCGGCGACCCGCAGGACCTCGGGACCGCCGTACTCCTGGAATTCGACCGTACGCATGGCACACCCCTGATCGGCGCTCGACTGTTCAATGAAAAGCGAACACTCGGGAGTGTATGGTTTTCATCGAACACTCGGCAAGCGGATCGGGAAACCCAGGGAGGCCGGCGTGGCGGAGCGCACCAGTCACCGGGCGGCGCCCGAGCACACCCACCCCGACGAGGTCCCCGTGCCGGCCGCCCTCGCCGCCCTCGCCGATCCCGTGCGCATCCAGCTCGTCAGAGAGCTGGCGGGGTCCGCGGAGTGGAGCCGCAGCTGCGGCAGTTTCGACGTGCCGGTCGGCAAGGCGGCTCTCAGCCACCACTTCGCCGTGCTGCGCGGCGCCGGTCTCGTCGAGCAGCGCGACGAGGGCCCCAAGCGGGTCAACCGGCTGCGCCGGGCCGAGTTCGACGCCCGCTTCCCGGGCCTCCTCGCCCTCGTCCTGCGCGAGGAGCCGGACCGCCGGTAGTCCCCCGCCAGGGATCATCGACGATGCCGATGGGGGCATCGGCAGGACGCCCCGGTGGGCCGTGGCCCGGCAGGGGGTCCCGCTCCTACCTTCGGCACATGACCTCAGCCACCGCAGTCGAGAACAAGGGCGCCGTCCAGCTCACCGCCGCCATGATGCTCTCCGGCACCCTCGGCGTCTTCGTCGTCGAGTCCGGCGCCTCGCCCTTCAACGTCGTCTTCTTCCGCGTCCTGTTCGGCGCGCTCGCCCTCGGCGGCTACGCGCTGGCCCGGGGATACTTCCGGGGCCACGGCTTCACCCCGCGCACGCTCGGACTCGCCGCGCTCGGCGGGGTGTTCATCGTCTTCAACTGGGTCCTGCTCTTCCAGTCGTACGAGAACACCTCGATCTCCGTCGCCACCGTCGTCTACCACACGCAGCCGTTCTACGTGGTGCTGTTGGGCGCCCTGCTCTTCCGCGAGCGGCTCACGGCCGCCAAGGCCGGGTGGATCGCGCTGGCCTTCGCCGGGCTGGTCCTCGTCTCGGGCGTCTCCCCGGCCGACTTCACGAACGGCGGCTCGTATCTCATCGGCGTCGGACAGGCGCTCCTCGCCGCGCTGCTCTACGGTCTGTCCACCCTGGTCACCAAGCGCATCACCGGCGTCCGGCCGCACCTCATCGCACTCGTCCAGGTCCTCGTCGGCATCCCGCTGCTGCTTCCCTTCACCGACTTCGGCGCGATGCGAGGGACCGGCGCGGACTGGGGCTGGCTGGTCGGTCTCGGAGTGGTCCACACGGGGCTGATGTACGTCCTGATGTACGCCGCGTACGCCAAGCTCCCGACCGCGAAGATCGCCGTGCTCGCCTTCACCTACCCGGCCGTCGCGATGGTCATGGACTGGGCGGTGTACGGCCACCACATCGACCTCGTCCAGGCCCTCGGCGTCCCGCTGATCGTGACCGCCAGCCTGAAGGTGACGCTTCCCAGGAACACCGAGAGCGCCAGGAGCATCATGGCCCGCCGGATCGCCGAGGCCGCTTCGGTCACCCCTGCGGGCCGGACTCCTCGGACACCAGTTGCCGGGCCCGCTCCACGAACAGTCGCGCATGGGACGGGAGCCGCTTCCCGGCTCGCCAGGCCAGTTGCGTCCAAAGCGTGAACGGCGGCTCCCAGTCCAGCCGTACGAGCTCACCCCGCTCCAGTTCAGCGGCGACCGTCACCTCGGGCAGCAACGCGATCCCGAGGCCGGCCGCCGCTGCGCGTTTGGTCGCCTCGATCGTGCCGAACTCCATGAAGTCGACGAAGGAGCCGTCCGGGACATGGGAGTTGAGCTCCCGTTCGAACAGGTCCCGGTAGGCGCAGCCGGGTTCCGTGGCGAGCAGCGAGCAGCCTGCGAGATCGGCCGTGTCCGGCGCCGTACCGACGAGAGGACCGCCGGGTGCGACGACCAGCGCCAGTGGCTCCACCGCGAGCACCGCGATCTCCAGACCCGGGTGCTCGGTCTCCGCCTCCATCAGGAAGCCGACGTCGTACGTGCCCTGGCGCAGTGCCTGACGGGTCTCGTCGCCGATGGTCGTGCGCAGCGACAGCCGCACCCGGGGGTGGCGGTGGTGGAAGAACTCCAGGAGCGGCAGCAGCCGGTACGACGTGAGGGACTCCATCGTGCCGACGGTGAGCGCCCCGGAGGGCTCCTCGGCGTCGACGACCGCAGCCCGCGCCTCCTCCGTCAGCTCGATGATCTGCCGGGCGTAGGGCAGCAGTCTCTCGCCCGCCTCGGTCAGCCGGATCCTGCTGCCCAGCCGGTCGAAGAGCTCCGTACCGAGCGAGGACTCCAGGGCGCGGATCTGGCTGGTCACACTGGACTGCGCGTACGCCAGATCGGCCGCGGCCCGGGTGAAGCTCAGCACGGTCGCGACCTTCTCGAAAGTCACCAGCAGGCGCAGTTCCATGTCAGGACTCTTCGTCGGACCTGCTCTGTTCCTCGCGCCGCTTCAGCTCCTCCTCGCGGCGCCGCAGGTCGGCCTCCCAGTCCTTCAGGAGGGACTCGTCCTTGCGGTTCTCGGCCTTGAGCGAGTTGAGGAACTCGGGGTTGTCGTCGGGCGCGACGAACGGCGTGCGGTGGTTGCGGTGCCACTCGGAGGGCGTGGAGCCGCCTGCCGGACCCCGGCGGTTGCGGCCCGCGACCAGCCAGGCGACCGGACCGACCAGCACCTCGCCGAAGAGCAGGATGATGATGACCCAGACCACCTTGGGCAGGCCTCTGACCTCCTCCTCCGGCGTGTTCAGGCAGTCGATGAAGGCGTAGATCCACAGCGCCAGGACCAGCAGGAAGGGCAGATACCTGAGCATGGCCGAACGATCCCCCAGTGAGCGACGGCGGGGCGGCACGGGCCCCCCGGTGACGGGCACAGGGTAGCGGGTGGCCGATACTTGGACACATGGCTTACGACGATCTTCGCTCCCTGCTGAGGGCGCTGGAGCGCGAGGGAGACCTCAAGCGCATCAAGGCCGAGGTGGATCCGTACCTGGAGGTCGGGGAGATCGTCGACCGGGTCCAGAAGGCGGGCGGCCCCGCGCTGCTCTTCGAGAACGTGCGCGGGTCGGCGATGCCGCTCGCGATGAACGTCTTCGGCACCGACCGGCGACTGCTGAAGGCTCTTGGCCTGAAGTCGTACGCCGAGATCTCCGAGAAGATCGGCGGACTGCTCCGGCCGGAGCTGCCGCACGGCTTCGTGGGAGTGCGCGAGGCCTTCGGGAAGCTCGGCGCGATGGCGCACGTTCCGCCGAAGAAGGTCAAGGACGCGCCGGTGCAGGAAGTGGTGCTGCGCGGCGAGGACGTCGACCTCGACGCCCTGCCCGCCCTGTTCACCTGGCCCGACGACGGCGGCTCCTTCTTCAACCTGGGCCTCACCCACACCAAGGACCCCGAGTCCGGCATCCGCAATCTCGGTCTGTACCGCCTCCAGCGCCACGACAAGCGCACCATCGGCATGCACTGGCAGATCCACAAGGACAGCCGGAACCACTACCAGGTCGCGGCCCGCCGGGGCGAGCGGCTGCCCGTGGCGATCGCCTTCGGCTGCCCGCCCGCCGTGACGTACGCCTCCACCGCCCCGCTGCCCGGTGACATCGACGAGTACCTCTTCGCCGGGTTCATCCAGGGCAAGCGGATCGAGATGGTCGACTGCAAGACCGTTCCGCTCCAGGTGCCCGCGAACGCCGAGGTCGTCCTGGAGGGCTGGCTGGAGCCGGGCGAGACGCTGCCCGAGGGGCCGTTCGGCGACCACACCGGGTTCTACACCCCGCAGGAGCCGTTCCCGGCGCTGACCATCGACTGCGTGACGATGAGGAAGCGGCCGCTGCTCCAGTCCATCGTGGTGGGGCGGCCCCCGACGGAGGACGGGCCCCTCGGCCGGGCGACGGAGCGGTTCTTCCTCCCCCTGCTGAAGATCATCGTGCCGGACATCGTGGACTACCACCTGCCGGAGGCGGGCGGTTTCCACAACTGCGCGATCGTCTCGATCGACAAGAAGTACCCCAAGCACGCCCAGAAGGTGATGCACGCCGTCTGGGGCGCCCACATGATGTCCCTGACGAAGCTCATCGTGGTCGTCGACGCGGACTGCGACGTCCACGATCTGCACGAGGTGGCCTGGCGCGCGCTCGGCAACACGGACTACGCACGTGACCTCACCGTCGTCGAAGGCCCGGTCGACCACCTCGACCACGCCTCCTACCAGCAGTTCTGGGGCGGCAAGGCGGGCATCGACGCGACGAAGAAGTGGCCCGAGGAGGGCTACACCCGGGACGGCGGCTGGCCCGAGATGGTGCTGTCCGACCCGCAGACGGCGGCGAAGGTCGACCGCCGTTGGAAGGAGTACGGGCTGTGAGTTCAGCTTCCGCGGCGCTTCCGCAGCCGGGCCGCACCAAGGCGTTCCTGCGCCTCGTCATGATCGAGCACTCGGTGTTCGCGCTGCCCTTCGCGTACATCGCCGCGCTGACGGCGATGTACGAGGTCGACAAGAACATCCACTGGGCGAAGCTGCTCCTGGTCACCGTCGCGATGGTGGGCCTGCGCACCTTCGCCATGGCGGCGAACCGGATCATCGACCGCGAGATCGACGCCCGCAACCCCCGTACGGCCCATCGTGAACTGGTCACCGGCGCGATGAGCGTGAAGCACGCCTGGACCGGCGCGCTGGTCGCCCTGGTCGTCTTCCTCGGCGCCGCGGCCCTGCTCAACCCGCTGTGTCTCGCGCTGGCGCCCATCGCGGTCATCCCCATGGTCGTCTACCCGTACGGCAAGCGGTTCACGAACTTCCCGCAGGCCATCCTGGGTCTCGCCCAGGCGATGGGCCCGGTCGGCGCCTGGATCGCCGTCACCGGCACCTGGTCCTGGGACGCGGTCGTCCTCGGCCTCGCGGTCGGCGTCTGGATCGGCGGCTTCGACCTGATCTACGCCTGCCAGGACGTCGAGACCGACCGCGAGATCGGCGTGATGTCGGTCCCGGCGCGCTTCGGCATCCCGGCCGCCATCCGGGGCGCGCGAGGCTGCCACGCGGTGACGACGGCGCTCTTCGTCTGGTACGGGGTGGCCACCGGCGCCGGCGCCTTCTTCTGGCTGGGTCTGGTGATTGTCGCGGGTGCCTTCCTCTACGAGCACTCCATCGTGAAGCCGCACGACCTCAGCCGTCTGAACCGGGCGTTCTTCCAGGTCAACGGCTTCATCGGGATCGCCCTGTTCGTGTGCGCCCTGCTCGACCTGCTGGTGCGCGGGCTGACGGTCTGACCATGGGCGGTGGCCGGATAGGCTCGACATCATGAAGCCAGGACAGACGCAGCGCCGGCCTTGGATCGTGGGGGTCTCCGGCGCGTCCGGTACGCCGTACGCGGCCGCGGTGCTGCGTTCGCTGCTGGAAGCGGGGGAGAGTGTCGACCTGGTCGTCAGCAGGGCCTCACGGCTCACGCTGCTCGACGAGACCGGCCTCCCGTTCCGCGACGCCCACTGGCGGGGCGACCTGCGCGCGTGGCTGGAACGGGGCGCCGACGGCAAGCCCGGCACCTTCGACGTCCCCGAGGAACATCTCGACGGCGTACGGCACTGGAGCGCCGGCGACCTGGCGGCGGGCCCCTCGTCCGGCTCGTACCCGGCCAAGGGCATGCTGATCGTGCCCGCGTCCACCGCCTGCGTGGCCGGAGTCGCCCTGGGCCTCTCCAAGGATCTGCTGCAACGGGCCGCGAGTGTCACCCTCAAGGAGGGGCGCAAGCTGGTCGTCGCCGTGCGGGAGACCCCGCTGAACGGGCAGACACTGCGTCACCTGGTCTCCCTGGACGACGCGGGCGCCACCGTGCTGCCCGCCTCGCCGGCGTTCTACGCGGGAGCCACGCACATCCAGGACCTGGTGGACTTCGTCGCCGGACGGGCCCTCGACGCGGCGGGCGTCGAACACGGCCTCTACCGGCGGTGGAAGGGCGAACTCGGGAGCGGTTCCCGGGGCGCCACCACCTGACCTCTCACGACCTCTCGACCTCTCACGACTTCTCAGACCTTTTCAGCGGAAGGCTTCGATCGCATGGACGCGGTGGACAGGCAGCTCATCCAGGCCCTGAGGGAGAACGGCCGGGCCTCCTACGCGGAGCTGGGGCGTCTCGTCGGACTGTCGGGACCCAGTGTCACCGACCGCATCAACCGGCTGGAGGCGGCCGGCGTCATCACCGGGTACCGCGCGACGGTCGACTCGGCCTCGCTCGGTCTCGGCGTCACCGCCCTGATCGGCATCTCGCTCTCCGACGCCGCCGACCACGAGGACGTGGCCCGGCGGCTGCGCGACCTCAACGAGATCGAGGACTGCTGGTTCATCGCGGGCGACGACTCGTTCATGCTCAAGGTGCGCTCCAGCGACGTCGACGGACTGGAGAAGACCATCCGGCGGCTGTCCGGGACCAAGGGCGTCTCCCGCACCCGTACGACGATCGTGCTCTCCACGAAGTGGGAGAACCGGGTCGGAGAGCTGCCCGAGGAGGAGTAGGCGCGAACCCCCTGGTGGGGGCCCTTCGCCGGAAAGGCGGGGGAGTACGGTTGGCAGCGTTCGTCACAGGGAGAGGTAATCGCATGGATGTCGGGCTCAAGCGCGAGCTGGAGGACAAGGTCCGGGCCGGTGAGCGGCTCAGCCGCGAGGACGGCATCGCGCTGTACGAGTCGGACGACCTGGCCTGGCTCGGCGGGCTCGCGCACGAGGTGCGCACGCGGAAGAACGGCGACGTCGTCCACTTCAACGTCAACCGTCACCTCAACATGACGAACGTGTGCACCGCGTCCTGCGCGTACTGCTCGTTCCAGCGCAAGCCGGGCGAGAAGGACGCGTACACGATGCGCATCGAGGAGGCCGTCCGCCTCGCCAAGTCGATGGAGGGCGAGAACCTCACCGAGCTGCACATCGTCAACGGCCTGCACCCCAGCCTGCCCTGGCGCTACTACCCGCGCTCGCTCAGCGAACTGAAGAAGGCCCTGCCGGACGTCTCGCTGAAGGCGTTCACGGCCACCGAGATCCACCACTTCGAGACCATCTCCGGGCTGTCGGCCTCGGAGATCCTCGACGAGCTGATCGAGGCCGGTCTGGAGTCGCTGACCGGCGGCGGCGCGGAGATCTTCGACTGGGAGGTCCGGCAGCACATCGTCGACCACCGCACCCACTGGGAGGACTGGTCGCGCATCCACCGCCTCGCGCACGAGAAGGGTCTCAAGACCCCGTGCACGATGCTCTACGGGCACATCGAGGAGCCCCGTCACCGGGTCGACCACGTGCTCAGGCTGCGTGAGCTCCAGGACGAGACCGGCGGCTTCCAGGTCTTCATCCCGCTGCGCTACCAGCACGACTTCGTGGACATGAAGGACGGCAAGGTCAGGAACCGCCTCCAGGCGCGCACCCAGATGGCGACCGGCGCCGAGGCCCTGAAGACCTTCGCCGTCTCCCGGCTGCTCTTCGACAACGTCCCGCACGTCAAGGTCTTCTGGGTCATGCACGGAGTCCAGACCGCCCAGCTCGCGCTCCAGCACGGCGCCGACGACATGGACGGCTCGGTCGTCGAGTACAAGATCACGCACGACGCGGACAACTACGGCACGCCGAACAAGCTCACCCGCGAGGACCTGCTGGACCTCATCCGGGACGCGGGCTTCCGCCCGGTGGAGCGCAACACGCGCTACGAGATCATCCGCGAGTACGACGGACCGGACCCGGAGCGCCGCGAGTCGCCGCAGGCCATGCGGGTCTGACGTGGCGCTGGTCTTCGAACTGGACCCGGCGGTCACCCCTGCCCTGCGGGACGGGGTGGTCGCCCTCTGGGTGGACGTCTCGAACGCGGGCGGCTCCGTCGGCTTCGTCCCGCCGGTGGCCGCCGGCGACGTACGCTCCGAACTCGTGAAGCACTTCGTCGCCATGACGGAGGGCCGCACCCGGCTGCTGGTCGGCCGGGACGAGGAGGGCGGCGTCGCCGCGACCGCCTTCCTGACGTACAACACCCACCGGCTGATGCGGCACTGGGTCTGGCTGTACACCGTGATGGTGCACCCGCGGCACCAGGGCAAGGGATACGGCCGGGATCTGCTCGCCGCCGCCGAGGAGGCCGCGGGCCGCCTCGACGGCATCGAGGCGATACGGCTGACCTGCCGGGGTGGCGAGGGCCTCGAACGCTTCTACTCCTCCTGCGGCTACAAGGAGGTCGGGCGGGTGCCGGGCGCCATCCGCGTCGCGCCCGGCGACGAGCGGGACGACATCACGATGCTGCTGCCCCTTCCCCGCCGCGCCTGACCGCCCTCCCGCTCCGCGACCGAGGACCCCCTGCAAGATCGCTGTTCCGGCGTGCTTCACTGGACAGGGTCCTTTGGGAACGTTCGGAACGGAAGAGTGGATTGAGATGCTCCGCTACACACTGATGCGCCTCGGTATCTTCGTGGGCTGCCTCGTGGTCGTCTGGGGCCTCGTCTACTCGGGCATCGCCCCGCGCGGCCTCGGCGACTCCAACTACATGTGGGTCGTCCTGCTGGCCCTGGTGATCTCCGCGCCGATCAGCTTCGTCGTCCTGCGCGGCGAGCGCGACCGCGCCTCGGCCGAGGTCGTCGCCCGCGTGGACCGCGCCCGGGCGAACCTGGACCGCAACCGCAGCCAGGAGGACGCCGTCCTGGACGAGACCGCCCAGGGCACCCCGAACCAGACTTCCTGAAACCGCCGCGCGCCCGGCCGCCCGGCGCTCCCTCGTAGGCTGGGCGCATGGGTGCTGTGAAGAGCAAGCGGATGCCGCGTGCGGTACGCGAACAGCAGATGCTGGACGCGGCTGTACGGACCTTCGGGCAGCGTGGGTACCGGGCCGCGTCGATGGACGAGATCGCCGAACTGGCGGGCGTGTCCAAGCCGTTGGTGTACCTGTACCTGAACTCGAAGGAAGACCTGTTCACCGCGTGCATCCGGCGTGAGGCCAAGGCGCTGACCGTGGCGGTCCGCGCCGGAGTCCGCCCCGAACTGCCCGCCGACCGGCAACTGTGGGAAGGGCTGCGGGCGTTCTTCACCCACACCGCCGAGAACCCGGACGGCTGGGCGGTTCTGCACCTCCAGGCGCGTACGCACGGCGAGCCCTTCGCCGCCGAGGTCTTCGCGATGCGCGAGGAACTGGTCCACTTCGTCACGCAGTTGATCGTCGTCGCCGCACGCGAGGCGCACCGTGACCCGTCGCTGCCCGCGCGCGAGGTCGCCGGGCTCGCGGAGGCGCTGGTCGGCGCCGCCGAGTCGATGGCCGCGTGGGCCAACGCCACCCCCGGCGTCTCGGCCCGGCAGGCCGCCGCCACCCTGATGAACTTCGCCTGGACGGGGCTCGGCACCCTCATGCAGGGCCGGCCCTGGTCCCCGCCGGCCACGGCGATCCCGGCCCAGACCGCCGCGGAGGCCTGACACCCCGGGCCGGGCGGGACCCGTCCGTTCCGGGCGGGGTCAGTTCTGGCCCCAGCGGCGCAGCGCGGGGGCGACCCGCTCCCGGCCCACGCGGTAGAGCGACTTGGCGCCGCCGCGTGCGGCCCGGCGGATCACCGTCCGCAGCGGGCCCGCTTCGCTCCCGACCGGCGCGAGCGCCGACGGCCTGCCCTTGTCGTCGAGGCCGTTGCGCTCCAGGATGCCGCCGAGATACGCCCCCGCCCGCTGCGGCGAGTAGTACGGCCGCAGCGCCGGCAGCCGCCCCGCCGCTTCCAGTGCGGCGACCCGGGCGCGGGCCGCGGCGTACGGATCGCTCTTGCCGACGCCCTGCCGTGCCGCCCAGGCCGGGTCGACACGGGGCGCCGCGCCGGCGTCCAGGTCGTCCCAGGAGGCGAGGCAGCCCGAGTGCACGAAGTAGTGGTTGCCGTGCGCCTCGCGAACCCCGAAGTCGGTGAGGATCGCGGTCGGGATGCCGCGGTGCATCGACTCCAGGGCGGCCGTGGAACTGACCGTCACCAACAGGTCGGTGCGGTCCAGGACTTCGCCCATGTTGCCGTAGACGAGACGCAGGTTGGCCGGGGCCGGCTCGGCCATCCTCTCGACGAGGAGCTGGTAAGGATCGGCCTCGACGTGCGTGGTGTGCTCGCCCGGCAGACTGCGCAGCTTCATCAGCACCAGCCGGTCGGGGTGCCGTCGCGCGTGGGCCGCCGCCCGCTCCAGCAGCTGGAGCCGGGACGCCCGGCCCTTGGGCACCGACGGCTGGACGGCGAAGGTGAGCGTGAAGGGCCGTTCCGCGGACGGCGCGTACGGCTCCCCGCCGAGGAAGGGCAGGGCGCACTCCACGACCGAGTCGGGGTCGACGCCGACACTCGCGAACGCGGCACGGAAACGGTCGGCGTCGTACCCGCTGTTGGCGAGGACGAGGTCGGTGCCGGCCCGGGTCATCAGCCCGTCGACCATCTTCTCGTACACGACCCCGACATATCCCGTGACCGTGACCGGCCGCCGCTCCCGCCCCTGCCAGGCGATGCCCAGGCCGTGGGTGAGCGCGAGTGTCGTTCCTCCCGCGGTGGCCAGGACGAGCACGTCGGCGGCGGCGAGCTCCTCGTCGTCGACCAGTTCGGCGACCGTGACGTCGCGCCGGGTGTCCGGCACGATCCCGATCTCCGTGAGCTGGCGTTCCGTCGGGGTGGCGCGGGTGCGCAGGAAGAGCGCGTCGAGGGCGTGCCCGGGGGCGATCTGCCGGGCGACGGACGCGCCCCACTTCCAGCGGGTGTCGGAGTCGGCGATGACGGCGATACGTCTGGGGGGCATGGTTCGGGAGCCTTTCCTGGCGGCGGCCGGGGGTGGACCGAGGCTAGGAACGCTGTCTGAGGACGGGATGAGGGGCTGCTTGACGGCGCCTTGGCGCGCTGGGTGAACACTGTGAGGGCTTTCTCGACAAAGCTGTCCCACCTGGGAGTTGTCGGCGGCGGGAGTGCGCGGCGGGTGCCTTCCGTCATGCGGTGTTCGCCCGAAGTTCATTCCGTCTCACGCGCGCGGTGGCCTTACGTCACCGGTCAGATGGAGCCGCCCGCCCGAGCGGAGCTCGAACGACGGCCCCCGCGCGGCGTACGTCACCGCCCCGGGCAGCAGTACCGGCGCCCTGAACTCGGCCTGTACCTGCGCCGGTTGCCCCGGCCCGTACTCGGCGAGGCAGCGGGCGACCGTCCACATGCCGTGCGCGATGGCACGGGGGAAGCCGAAGAGGCGGGCGGTGAGAGGGTGCAGATGGATGGGGTTGCGGTCGCCTGAGACGGCGCCGTAGCGGCGGCCGACGTCCGGGGCGAGGTGCCACTCGGCCAGGGCGGGCAGCGGCTCGGAGCCCTGGCGGCGGCCCGGACCTTCGCCCCGATCCGGCTCTCGGTCCCGATCCAGGCCCCCGCGCTGATGCGGGTCCCCGCCCCGATCCCGGTGCAGGTCCCCGGCCCGGTGCAGGTCCCCGGCTCGGTTCAGGTCCCGGTCCGGGTTCAGGTCCCCGCGCCGATCCAGGTCCCGGTCCAGGTCGTGCCCGTGGTCCCGGTCGGGGTTCTTGTCCGGGTTCCGGGGCCTGTGCCGGGCGAGGTAGGTGCTCCTCGACTCCCATACGAGCCCGCCGTGGACCCTCGCCTCGGTCAGCACGGTCGCCTCCGTGCCCCTGCGGTGCGGCGCCAGCTTCTCCACCAGCACCGCGAGTTCGTACTCCGCGCTCGCGGCGCACTCCTGGCGTCCGGTGATCTCGATCGAGGTGTGCACGAGCCCGAGCAGCGGAAGCGGGAACGCGCGCCCCGCGAGGATCCGCATCGCCAGCGGAAAGGCGAGCACATGCGGATACGTGACCGGAAGGGCGTCCGCCCCGGTCGTGAACCCGCACACCCGCTCGTACGCGGCGAGGTGGGCGAGGTCGATCCGCACGCCGGGGAGGACGAACCGGGTGGCGGGGACGGGGGCGTCCGGGCGGGGCCGCTTGAAGGGGGAGAGCAGGGCGCCGCGGGCCAGCAGCGGGACGAGCGAGGGGGGAGCGGCGAGGGTGCGGGTCCCAGGCTCGGGGCGGACGGGAGGCTGAACGCGCATCGGAGTCTCCAGGCGGGCGGAAGGGTGCGGCTCTCGGCGGGCGGGGCGGCGCGGGGTTCGGCGGGCGGGATTGTCCGGCGTGGGGGCGGGCATGAGGTGACTCTGGAGTAAGTTACCGAGGGTAAGGCTACGTCGGGGAGGGGGCGGGGGTCGAGATGGACCACGGCGGTCTCCTGGGGGCGGGGTGTTCGGGGTGGGCCGCGAAGGCCTCGGCGTGCTGCCGTCGGGTGCTCCGGCGCCGGGGCGGCCAGGGCGTTCGGCGTCGCCGGCCGCGAGGGCGAAAAGGGCACAGCTACCCCGGGTAACCCGCACTTTGCCTGCGGCAAAGCGTCACAAACCCCACACTTCGGCATCGTAGGATCCCCGTCTCACCGGGTTGCCGAGACCCCTGAACCCCCCACTCCCCAGGGCCGTATGAGGATTCGCGCCCCCGCGCTCCTCCGAGCCCGAACACGCTTCGCACCCGCCCCGGCCTTTGGCCGACAAGGAGCCGCCCCGTGTCCAGCCCGTACTCGTCCGACTCCGCCCCTTTCCTTCCGGAGCCCGAGATCAGGCGGCTGGACGGTGTCGTGCGCGAGGTCGCGGTGCCGCCGATCGTGGGACAGGTGACGCACGGATCCCTCGCGGACATCCCGTTCGACAACGCGGCCGCCGCCCCGCTGGAGCCGGTCCTCAGCCGGAAGACCCCGGACGGCGAGGGCTGGACGGACGTGACCGCCGCCGAGTTCGCCGAGCAGGTCCTGGCGGTGGCCAAGGGGCTGATCGCGGAGGGGCTGGTGCCGGGCGACCGGATCGCCATCATGGCCCGGACGACGTACGAGTGGACACTCCTCGACTTCGCCGCCTGGGCCGCGGGTCTGGTCACCGTGCCGGTGTACCCGACCTCCTCCGTCTTCCAGACCCGCTGGATCCTCCAGGACTCGGGAGCCGTCGCGCTCGCCGTGGAGTCCGTGGCGCAGGCGGCCGCGCTCGGCCCCGAGCGCGGACACATACCCGACCTGCGGCACATGTGGATCTTCGAGAAGGGTCATGTGGAGCGTCTCGCGGAGCTCGGCCGCGATGTCCCGGACCAGGAAGTGGCCGTACGGCGCGGGGTGCTGGGCCCGGACACGCTCGCCACCCTCATCTACACCTCGGGCACCACCGGCCGCCCCAAGGGCTGCGTCCTGACCCACGGCAACTTCTTCGCCGAGGTCGACAACGCCGTCGAACTGCTCTACCCGATCTTCAAGGCCCGCACCCGGGATCCCGCCTCCACCCTTCTCTTCCTCCCCCTCTCGCACGTCTTCGGCCGCATGGTGGCCGTGGCCTGTCTGCGCGCGCGAGTCAAACTCGGCCACGCCCCGAGCCTCCAGACCGAGGAACTCCTCGCGGACCTGGCCTCGTTCAAGCCGACCTTCCTGCTCGCCATCCCGTACGTCCTGGAGAAGGTCTTCAACACCGGCCGCGCCACGGCCGAACGGATGGGCCGCGGTTCGTCCTTCGACCGGGCGGCGCGGATCGCCCAGAAGTACGGCGAGGCCGTCGAGGCCGAACAGCACGGCACCGGTCCCGGCCCGAGCCGGGCCCTGCGCGCGGCCCGGGCCCTCTACGACCCCCTGGTCTACCGGCGTATCCGCAACGCCCTCGGCGGCAGGGTCCGGCACGCCATCTGCGGCGGGTCCCCGCTCGGCCGCCGGCTCGCCGCCTTCTACGCGGGAGCCGGCATCGAGATCTTCGAGGGGTACGGCCTGACGGAGACCACGGCCGCCGCGACGGTCACGCCTCCGCAGAAACCGCGCCTCGGCACGGTGGGCCTGCCCCTGCCGGGCACCCGGGTACGGATCGCCGCCGACGGGGAGGTCCTGCTGTGCGGCGCGCAGGTCTTCCGCGGCTACTGGGACCCGCACGCGGGCGGTGTCGTCGACGCCGCCCCGGACGGCTGGTTCGCGACCGGCGACATCGGCGAACTGGACGACGGCGGCTACCTCGCCATCACCGGCCGCAAGAAGGAGATCCTGATCACCGCGGGCGGCAAGAACGTCGCCCCGGCGCCCCTCCAGGACTGGCTGCGCGCCCATCCGCTGATCGCCCAGTGCATCGTCCTGGGGGACCGCCGCCCGTTCGTCTCCGCCCTCATCACCCTCGACCCCGAGGGCATCGCCCACTGGCGCCGGATGAACGGCAAGCACCCGGTTCCCCCGGAACTCGTCATGGACGACCCGGAGCTGCTGGCCATCCTGCAGCGCGCCGTCGACGAGGCCAACCGACTCGTCTCGCGCCCCGAATCCATCCGCCGCTTCATCGTCCTGCCCGTCGACTTCACCGAGGAGGCCGGCCACCTCACCCCCTCCATGAAGCTGCGGCGCACGGCGATCGAGAAGGACTTCAGCAGGGAGATAGAGGCCCTGTACGCGACGTAGTCCCGGGCGGGGACGGCGTGGTCCCCGGGCGGAAAAGGCAGGAGCCCCGCGACCGGCTGGCGCGGGGCTCCTTGGGTACTGCTATCCGTTCCGGATCAAAGCATTGGGCTCATGGAGCCGAAGGCTTAGAGCGGGGTGACGTTCTCCGCCTGCGGGCCCTTCGGACCCTGCGTGACGTCGAAGGAAACCGACTGGTTCTCTTCGAGAGAGCGGAAACCGCTCGCGTTGATCGCGGAGTAGTGGACGAAGACGTCCGGGCCGCCGCCTTCCTGGGCAATGAAACCAAAGCCCTTTTCGGCGTTGAACCACTTCACGGTTCCGGTAGCCATAAGCCCTCCTTGGGCCCAAAGGGTTGCCCTGCTCCAGAACCTGCGATTGTGTAAACAACTGCATACGTCTGAAAACGACGAGAGCCCGCGGTCACATGCTCCGCAGGCTCTGTACTGCAAGGGAAACCAAACTGCAACTTGCGGCGAGCCTAGCACGCAGGCAGCCGAAAGCAATAGAGGCAAAGATCACGTCATCCGGACGGGTGTCCCCATGAGGTCAGGGGCCTGACGTGCGTTGACTTCGAGGTGTCACAACCGTTGACACGGGGAGTCGGGATGGTTTCCACCAGCACGCGCCGACCCTGAGACCTGCGCGCTATCGCATGGGGTCTAGCCTCACGATGTGGACAATTCTCGCACCCGGCCGCGCGTCGGCCACATCCAGTTCCTGAACTGCCTGCCCCTGTACTGGGGGCTCGCGAGAACGGGCACACTCCTCGACTTCGAGCTCACCAAGGACACCCCCGAGAAGCTCAGCGAGAAGCTGGTGCGAGGGGATCTCGACATCGGGCCCATCACGCTCGTCGAGTTCCTCAAGCACGCCGACGACCTTGTCGCCTTTCCGGACATCGCGGTCGGCTGCGACGGTCCCGTGATGTCCTGCGTGATCGTCTCGCAGGTTCCCCTCGACCAGCTCGACGGTGCCCGCGTCGCCCTCGGTTCGACCTCGCGCACCTCCGTGCGGCTCGCCCAGCTCCTGCTGGCCGAGAAGGTCGGGGTCCAGCCCTCGTACTACACGTGCCCGCCCGATCTGAGCCTGATGATGCAGGAGGCCGACGCCGCCGTCCTCATCGGCGACGCGGCGCTGCGTGCCAACCTGCTCGACGGACCGAAGTTCGGGCTCCAGGTGCACGACCTCGGCGCGCTGTGGAAGGAATGGACGGGCCTGCCGTTCGTCTTCGCCGTGTGGGCGGCCCGGCGCGACTACCTGGAGCGCGAACCGCTCGTCACCCGCAAGGTGCACCAGGCCTTCCTCTCCTCCCGTGACCTCTCCCTCGACGAGGTCTCCAAGGTCGCCGAGCAGGCGGCCCGGTGGGAGGCGTTCGACCAGTCCGTCCTGGAGCAGTACTTCACGACGCTCGACTTCCGCTTCGGCGGCCCGCAGCTGGAGGCCGTACGGGAGTTCGCGCGCCGGGTCGGCTCGACCACCGGATTCCCGGAGGACGTGAGCGTACGGCTCCTCCAGCCGTGAGGCGCCGATAGTCGGGCGGCTCCGGGCGCGCACGGCACTACGCTGCTGGGCAGTGTGTACGGGGGAGGGGGAACCGTGAGTGCCATGCAGTCGCTCGGAGCCGACGAACCCACGGTCGTGGGGCCCTACCGGCTGCTCGG
Source organism: Streptomyces sp. NBC_00386 (assembly GCF_036063235.1). Classification (NCBI taxonomy): domain Bacteria; kingdom Bacillati; phylum Actinomycetota; class Actinomycetes; order Kitasatosporales; family Streptomycetaceae; genus Streptomyces; species Streptomyces sp. NBC_00386. The sequence goes on along the minus strand of NZ_CP107950.1, from coordinate 4,194,023 downwards.
CCGGCTGGGGTCCGGCGGCATGGGGCGCGTGTACCTGGGACGCAGCGCCGGCGGACGTACGGTCGCGGTCAAGATCGTGCATCCGCACTTCGCGCTCGACGAGGAGTTCCGCGCCCGCTTCCGCCGCGAGGTCGAGGCCGCACGTCGGGTGGGCGGCGCGTGGACGGCCCCCGTCCTGGACGCGGACCCGGAGGCGCCGGTCCCCTGGGTCGCCACCGGCTACGCGGCCGGTCCCTCACTGACGGCCGCCGTCGCGGACGGCGGACCGCTCCCGGTCCACTCCGCGCGCGTCCTCGGCGCCGGTCTCGCCGAGGCGCTCACCGCGGTCCACGCGCTGGGCCTCGTCCACCGCGACGTCAAACCCTCCAACGTGCTGCTCACCCTCGACGGTCCGCTCCTCATCGACTTCGGCATCGCACGGGCCACGGACGGCACCGCCTCCCTGACCTCGACGGGGGTCTCGGTCGGCTCGCCCGGTTACATGTCCCCCGAGCAGATCCTCGGCAAGGGCGTCACCGGAGCCGCGGACGTCTTCTCGCTCGGCGCGGTCCTCGCGTACGCCGCCACCGGCGAACCTCCCTTCCCCGGCGACTCCTCCGCCTCCCTCCTCTACAAGGTGGTCCACGAGGAACCGCGACTCGACTCCCTGGAAGGCGAGTTGCGCGAGCTGGTGGCGGCCTGCCTGGCCAAGTCGCCCGCGGCGCGGCCCACTCCGGGAGAGGTGGCCGTCCGGCTCGCACCGCAGGGTGCCGCCCGGCTGGTGTCGGCGGGCTGGCTGCCGGGCGCCCTGGTCGAGCGGGTGAGCCGAAGTGCCGTACAACTGCTGAACCTTGAGGCGGTGGGGGCCGTGGAGGCCACGCCGTCCGGGCCGGTGGGCTTCAGCAGTCCGTCGGTGGAGGACGGCCGGGGCGCCGGGAGCGGGGCCGGAGCCGGTTCGGGGAGCGGGAGCGGTGGTGTGTCCGGCGCGCCGGGGTCCGCTTCCGGGTTCGGGCCGCCCCCGCCGGGTTTCGGGCCGCCGCCCCCGATGCCCACGTACGTACCCGGCCGGCGTGAGAGCCGGGCGGCCGGACCGCAGGACGCCGTACACCGGGAGGGGGCGCCGGAACAGCAGCCGCACGACCGTCCGGGCAAGGTATCCGTCAGCGTGGCGGCGACCTCCGTGCCGGGGGCCGGCGGACAGGGCCGCAGGATGAGCTGCACGGTCGCCCTCGCCGTCGCGGGGGCGCTGGCGGCGGTGACCGTGGGATCGGCGTTCCTCTTCGACCTGCTGCCGGGCAGCGGCAAGGACGACGAGGGGAACGTGGCGGGCGGGCGTCCGTCGGCGACGGCGAGCGGGAGCGACCCCGCCACCGATCCGGCGGCGAGCGCCACGCGGCCGGGCTCCACGGCGAGCGCCCCGGCACCGGGCCCGACGGAGAGCGCGTCCGACCCCGGAGATCAGCAGTCCACCGTCCCGGCCTCCTACCTCGGCACCTGGGAGGGCGACGGCCTCGGCCTCGGCGGCGCCCTCCCCATGGGCACGTTCCGTGTCACCGTCCATCAGGCGGCCGTGGGCGAGGAGTTGGGCACCTTCCGGCAGACCGACCAGATCGGCGGCATCTGCGACGACGTCCTCGTCCTCAAGAAGGTCACGAGGAAGCAGCTCGTCGCCACGAGCGTGGCGTCGGAGTCCAACCGGGACGTCTGCACCAAGGGCCGGCACGAGGTCCGGCTGACTCCCGCCGGCAGCGTCCTCACCTACGACACCGACAACGCCGAGGCGGGGGACCCGGTGGCCCGGATGACGAAGGTCGGCTGAAGCCCCGCGCCGGAAGCCGAGGCCCGCACCGCCCCGTGGCCGCCGTCCTGGGACGGCGGCCACGGGGCGGATGGACGGCCATGAGCCGCAGCCTGCGGCGGCGGGGTCTCAGCCCTTCTGCCCGGGCGTCTGCTTCATGCCGTCGACGATCGCGCGCTTGGTGATGGCGTGGGTGAAGCGGACGGTGCCGGGCTTGATGACGACGCCGTCCTGGGTGACCGACTTGACCTGCACGGTCCGCTCGCCGAGGAAGACGTGGGTCTTCTTGTCGAAGATCCACTCCTCGCGTTCGCCGCTGGTCTCGTCCAGCCGCGCCACCGCGACGCCCGAGCGGCCGAGCGCGTCCTTGGCGTCGTTCACCACGACCACGCCCGGGATCTTCGCGGCGGCCTTGAACAGGGCCGGGTAGAGCTTCGCGGGCGGGTAGCTCTCGCCGAGCAGGTCACCGATCGTGGTGAACGCCTCCTGGTCGGGGGTGTTGCCGTGCCCCGCGGTCTCCTTGTAGATCACCTTCAGCAGCTCGTCGGGGTCGGTGGTCAGCCCGGCCAGGAGGTCGTACGACGGGTGGTTCAGGCCGGCCTCGGGGGTGTTGCCCTGCTCGTCGGGCAGGCTCAGCGTCTCGCCCTCGGCGCTGTCGTTGACGGCCGCGTCGATCAGCCAGCCCTTGGTGCCGTCGGCGGACCGCCAGATCTGGCGCCGGTGCAGTACGTAGCTGGCGAGGCTGCTGTCGTCGCCGTCCGTCTTCACGAAGGTGTCGGCCGTCTGGGACTCGATGTAGACGTACTGACCGGGCGCGACCGTGGGGTGGGTCTCCTCGGCCGCCGCCAGGGAGACCTGGTCGATCAGCTGCGGCAGGCCCTTGGTGGTCGTGGCGCCGACGGGGATGACCGCCGCGGGTCCGGTGGCGAGACCATCGCTGTGCACGCCGCTGTCGATCAGCAGCGTCCCGGCGACGACCGCGGCGGTCAGCGCCATCGCGGGCAGCACGAACGCCGGGCGCAGCAGGCGGAGTCCTCGGGGCTTCGGCAGGGCGGGGGCGGCCTTCGTGGTGTTCGCGTCCCGCTGGGTGTCCTGCTGGATGTGGGCCATCAAACGCTCCTTGTGGAACTGGTGACGGCCCGCCGGGAGATCGCGCGCAGTCTGCGGGAGGAGAGGCGCGCTCTCCTCCCACTCGGCCGGACTCTGCCGGGACTGGGTCGCTTTCATCGATTTCCTTCCGATACGGGCCGGATCGAGTGGATGTGTTCTCCTCTTGTCTGTCGATCCGGCCGGCCGAGTTCCCGATTTCCCCGTACGGGTTTTCCCGCGCGTTCTTCGGCGTGGTCGTCCGTGTACGGGACCGGCGCCGCCCGGGCGGCGGGTCGGCCGCCGAGTTCGGCCTCGGTGAGTTTGCGCAGCTTGGCGCGTGCCCGGGAGAGACGTGAGCGCACCGTTCCGACGGCGATGCCGAGCGCCTCGGCCGCGGCCGTGTACTCCAGCCCCTCCCAGAGGCACAGCGTCAGGACCTCGCGCTCGGGTCTGCGCAGTGCGGCGAGCGCGCGCAGGGCGGCGGCGATACGCCGTCGGTCGTCGAGCCGGCCCGCCACCTCGTCGGCATGGTCGGGCAGCGTCGTCTCGGCCTCCGCGGCGGCGTTCGCCGCCGCCCGGTAGCGCCGGTTGCTGCGATGGTGGCCACGGGCGATGTTGATCGCCACGCCCAGCAGCCACGGCCGCAGGCTGCCGCCCTCGGCGCTGACCCGGTCGCGCAGCCGCCACGCTTCCATGAAGGTCTCGGCCATCACGTCCTCCGCCGCGGACCAGTCGGCGGTGAGGCGGAAGGCGTGGTTGTAGACGGCGCGGGCGTAGCTGTCGTACAGCTCGGCGAACGCGCTCGGATCCCCGGCACGTATCCGGGTACGCATGTCAGTGCTCACCCTCATTAACTGACGATCCGCCCACTCCGGGTTCCCGTGATCCGCGTCACACGGGACGGCGGAGGTGCTGGCCGGCCACCGGACCCCGGTCCGAGGGGCGGGCTCGGAGCGGGGGCGGGAGACGCGGGGTTCAGGCGGACGGGGTCTTCTCGCGGGCGTTCGCGATCCTGATGAGCACGGTGATCAGCGCGGCGGCGACGAGCACGGTCGAGAGCAGGCCGACGGCCCAGACATACGGGTACTCGGCGTGGACCCAGCAGGGGTTGCCCCGGCTGTAGCACCCGGAGTCCCAGTCGCGCCGGTGCTTGGGGCGGAAGGCGGCGAACACGACCACGGCCCACAGGAAGCAGGCGGCAACTCCGGGCAGCGAGGCGAGCACCCAGCCGAGCGAGCGGAGTGGGCTCGTCCTCCACTTCGTCCTGTCGAGTGTCACGATCACCGCGGCCAGTCCGAGGGGCAGTACGGCCCCGACGGTGGCTGCGAAGCCGTAGCCGTCGCCCGGCCAGGCGGGGGCCGTGTCGCCCCAGAGTTCGGATCCCCAGGTCATGACCATGAGCGCGAACCCGACGAACGCCGCCATGGCGGCCAGAAGGATCAGACAGCCACCGAACGCCTCCCCTCGGGACGCCTTCTCCCTCGCCTGCGCCCACGCGGACGGCCGCTGCCGCACGTGCTCGTAGCGCAGCGCCGCCCCGGCGGCCCTCCGCCGCTTCGGCTTCGCCGATCCGCTCACCGGACCCGCCCCCTCTTCCTTCTGTTCCTTCTGTTCTTCCGTGCCTCTTCCTTGCCCGGCCCGTCCGGTCACATCGGTGTCGTCACCGTCATCGGTTCCCCGTCCCCGAGGTGAAGCAGGCCCTTGCCGGGGGCGACCGGTCCGCCGACCATGCTGCGGTTCGTCCGGATGCCGATCAGCTCGCCCGCGGAGGAGTCCTGCGGAGAGAGCAGGATGCCGCGGCGGCCCTTCTTCATCTCGACCTGCCAGCCGGAGAACCCGCTGCACACGTCCTCCTCGTCACCGGCGATGACCAGTCCGAGACCGCGTTCGGCGCCGCGCTGCACGATCCGCTTGAAGACGGTCTCGGCATCGCAGTCCTCCAGGACCTCGCCGTCGTCGACCAGGACCACGACCGGCTCCTCGGGCGTGGCCGAGTCGATGGCCTCGCGCAGCTCGTCGCTCTCGATGTCGTCCTCGTCGAAGACCTTCAACACGCCGTCCTGGCCGTCCAGTTCACGCAGTGGCGACGGGCGGGGCGCCGCGATGACCAGGCGTACGCCCTGGGCCAGATACGACCGAGCCATGTTCATCAGGGTCGTACTGCGGCCGGACTTGGCCGGGCCCGCGACGACGAAGGTCGGAACACCCCGGGAGAGGTCCGGGCCGAAGCCCATGACGTCGTCGCCGCCGATGCCCACCAGGCTCCACAGCTTGGAGCGGGAGGCGTCCGCGTCGCGCATCTCCCACGCGTCCGCGAAGCCGATCCGGGTGGGCAGCACGTCGACCCGGAACGGGCGGCGCTCGCGCGGCAGTCCGGCGTCGCGGGCCGCGGCCGTCTCGCCGATCGCCGTGAGGGCCGCGGCCTGGCCCTGACCGGTGGAGTCCTCCGTGAGCAGGGCGAACTGGGTCTCGGTGCCGTGCTCGTTGCGGTAGCCGCGGCCGGGCGGGATCTCCTCGGGGATCTTGCGCGCGTTGACGCCGATCAGCGAGAAGTCGGAGCGGTCGGCGAGCCGCAGGGCGTACTTGTCCTCGGTGAGCGAGCCGATCCGGGTGGAGAGGATCTGGCGGTCGCCCGTCATCACCAGGTGCACTCCGACGCTCGCGCCCTCGCGCATCATCGCGGTGAGCTGGTCGGTCAGATCGCCGTGGTCGTACTCGCCGAGCGTCGGCAGCCAGCCCTCCCACCGGTCGAGCAGCACCACGATGTGCGGGAGCCGCTCGCCCTCCGGCTCCGCGGCCCGCTGCTCGCCGATGTCCGCGAAGCCCTTGTCGGCCAGCAGATCCTGCCTGCGGGTCAGTTCACCCTTCAGGCGGGCGATGAGGCGGACCACGCGCTCGGTCTGGTTGCGGCCGACGACGGCGCCGCAGTGCGGCAGCCGGGTCAGCGCGTTGAGCGCGCCGTTGCCGCAGTCGATGCCGTACAGATGGACGTCGGCCGCCGAGTGGGTGCGGGCCAGCGAACCCGCGATCGTCCGCAGGATCTGCGAACGTCCGCTGCGGGGCGCGCCGCCGATGAGCAGGTGCCCGAAGGAGGCGAAGTCCACCACGACCGGGCGGCGGGCCTGGTCGGCCGGCAGATCCTCGACGCCGTACGGGGCGGGCGGCAGCTTGCCGGGACCGCCCGCGAACGCGGGCACGGTGATCTCGTCGAGCAGCAGTGTCTCGGAGAGGGCGGGCAGCCAGGGGCTGTGCTGGGGCGGGATGCCGAGGGAACGGTTGGCCTCGCGCACGGCGTCGACCAGCACCTTGAGGTCGGTGATCTCCTCCTCCTCGCGCTGTTCGGCCTTCGGCTTGACCAGCGCGGCCCGCCCCAGGTCCGCCCAGCCGAGCGGTCCCGCCCAGGGCGCGAGCGCCGCCGGGTCGGCGGCACCGGGCCGGCGGCCACCGACGCGTCCCGACTGGAACGGTACGAGCGAGGCGTGCCCGAGACGGACGTAGGCGCGGCCCGGTGTGCTCTTGGAGATGTGTCCGGCCTCGGGGGAGTCGATGACATCGCTCGACTCGCCGCCGTCGGTCACACGCAGCGCTATCCGGAGGTTGGTGTTGGCCCGGATCTCGGGGGAGACGACACCGCTCGGACGCTGGGTGGCGAGCAGCAGGTGGATGCCGAGCGAACGGCCCCGCTGGGCGATGTTGACCAGTCCCGTCACGAAGTCGGGCAGGTCGCGCACCATGGAGGCGAACTCGTCGATGACGATGAGGAGCCGTGGCACGGGCGCGTGCGAGGGATCACGGCGTACGAGATCCTGGTAGTCCTCGATGTCCTTGGCGTCGGCGGCGGCGAGGATGTGCTCGCGCCGCTTGAGCTCCGCGCCGAGCGATTCCAGCGCGCGCTCGACGAGATGGGCGTCGAGGTCGGTCACCATGCCGACCGTGTGCGGGAGTTTGACGCAGTCCTTGAACGCCGAGCCGCCCTTGTAGTCGACGAGGACGAAGGTCATGTTCTCGGGGGTGTTGGCCACGGCCAGCGACGCCACGATGGTCTGGAGCAGCTCCGACTTTCCGGAACCCGTCGTACCGGCGATCAGGCCGTGCGGGCCGTCGCGCCGCATGTCGATGCCGAACGGGCCGTCGTACGACTCGCCGATGACCGCCGTCGTCGACTGCCCGCCCATCCGCCAGCGCGCGCTGATCGCGTCCCCGGTCGGCGGTTCCAGTTGCAGTACGTCGAGCAGCCGGCTGGCACCGGGGAGGGCCGAGTCCTCGGTCTCGCCGCTGATGTCGCGCAGCGCGGACAGGGCACGCGCGAGCCGGGAGCACCAGGCCGCCGACACGAAGTCGGGCCGTACGTCCCGTACCCGCGCGACGCCCGTCTGCTGTACCCGCAGCCGCAGTTCGAGCGCTTTGGACGTCCCGGAGGCGGAGCCGTCGGTCTCGGTGGCGTGCCAGGCGTGGAAGGAGGGGAAGCCGCCGGGTGCGGCCGGCGCGGTCCGGACGGGCGCCTGCGCGCCCGCGTGCTCCTCGGGCTTCGGCTCCGCGATGACGATGGCCTGGCACTCGCCGGGCAGGAACCGCTCCTCGGCGTCCAGACAGATCGCGTACATGGCCATGGCCGGGCCCTCGCGCAGCAGCCGCACCACACCCGGCATGGACCGCAGCCGCCGGGAGCCGTCCCACACGACGACGATGTCCGGATCGCTGAACGAGGCCTTGTTGCCGTTCTGCCTGGCGGCCTTCTGGCGGGCGTCGAGGAGCTGGGTCAGCTCACCGATGCGGGCGCCGACGGTCTCGGCGTCCGTGCCGATGAGAACGTTGGCGTCCTGGGCGCCGGCGGGCCTGCTGTGCGGGAGCCAGCGCACCCAGTCCCAGCTGTCCTGGCCGCTGTTCTCCGTCAGGACGTAGAACTGGACGTCCAGCGGGCTGTGCAGGACCGCGGTCTGCGCGACGGCCCAACGGCCCAGCGCCTGGGCCGAGTCACCGGGTCCGGCGATGCCGACGACACCGCGCTCGGCGAGCGGCAGGGCGACCGGCGCGTCCTCGATGTTCCAGGTGACCTGGCGCTTGTGGTCGTCCTGCTCGGGGTCGTCGAGCACGACCTCGGACGGCATCCGTCCGGTGCCGACGCGCAGCAGCAGATGGTCCGCGTCGGTGCGCCGCCGTTCCCACAGCCGGGTGCGCGGACCGGTGCCCAGCGACAGCACGGCCGCCGGATCGGGGATCGCCCGGCGCCGGTCGAGGCGCTCGGCGAGCAGGGCCTCCTGGGCGTCCTTCTCGATCCGCGCCTTGTGCTCGTTGTACTCCTTCACCTGCTTGGCATGGGACTTGCGGCCCTGCTTCTTGTCCATGAGGTAGTTGCCGAGCATGATCAGCGGGCTCAGCAACGCCATGATCATGTAGTACCAGCGTCCGAAGACCATCACCATGACGACGGCGCTGACCAGCGGCGTCAGCGCCATCAGCCAGGGCAGCGGCCGGGCCTCGTAGTCCCGTACCGGGCTCGGCAGCCGGAACTTCGTCTCGCGCTCCGGCGGATGCAGCCGCGGCGGCCGGTTGTAGTCGAGTGCGGCGCCGTCCTCCGACCACTTGAGCGCTGCGTCGGGCTGCGTGTAACGGTCGAGCTGGAGAAGGGTGTTGCCGACCGCGACCTGGCTGCCGAGCGGCCAGCCGTCGTCCTCGCGCTCCTCGAAGGCCGCCCCGTCGAGGGTGACGTCCTTCTTCTCCCCGTGCGCGACGACACCGCAGGTTCCGTCCGTTGCAACTGACAACGTCAGCGCCCTTTGCGGAAGTTCGGGATCGTCGATCCGGATGGACGAGGCCGCCCCGGAGCCGATGTCGTACCGGCCGATCCCGAGCCGGTGCACGGCACCGGCCGACGGGCCGCCGGCCACCCGCAGTTCGACCAGTCCGGTCGGCTCGCCGGGCAGACATCCCGCGGGGTCGTGCAGGCTCACGACGGCGCCCTCGCGCAGCGGCGAGGTGGCGATGGTCGCGGCGGGATCGACGGGATACCCGTCGACGTACGCGACCGGCGCGCCGCCGCCCGCGGCCCCCTGATGATGTCCGAGGGGGATGATCTGCGCACCGCCGCCGTAACCGACGTGCTCCGCGAGTTCTTTGGCGATGTCCCCCACCGAGGACTCGGGATCCGCGTCGAGAACCACGTCGGCGGTGGCGCCGCCGAGCGGGTCGACGACGGTCAGAGTCAGCCGCACGCTCGTCCTCCCCCAGACACCGAGGGCCGCTTCCGGAACGCGGGCCACAGTGCTCCCGACGATAGCCGCTCCCCCCTTCCCGCAGGCAACGGCCCGTGTGAGGGAACCACGAAGGCCCGGGACGGGAAAGGTCCTTGGTGCGGGCTCGTGACAGAACCGGGGTGTGCTCCTGCAAGCGCCGTAAGTAAGCTGCTTGCTCGATACGGACGATCGCACCATCCGTATCAGGAGCCACGGGGGTTGGCCCTGCGGCGAGTTGAAGCATGGAGGACGCCACATGGCCGGCGGCAAAGACGCGGACATCACTTACGAGAAGATGCGGGGCGCTGCCAAGCGACTGGGCCACGAGAAGGAGAAGATGGAGGACAAGCTCCACGGCCTCGACAGCTACATCGACGGCCTCGTCGCGGACGGTTACACCACGTCCAAGGGCTCCCAGGCCTTCGACGACTCCTTCAAGGAGTTCACCAAGGGTATGAAGGAAACCCTTGAGGGCCTCAAGGGCATGGCCAAGTTCCTGGAGGACGCGGCGAAGGCCTACGAGGATCTGGACGACCAGCTGGCCAAGGGTGTCAAGGGCTAGAAGCGCCCGCGAACCACGTGCCGTCTGCGTGCGATGGGGCACATGCCGTGTCCCATCGCACCGTCATGTCAGACGTCGGAGGTGTGGGACCCCTCGGCCCGTGTCCGCCGCATCAGATACATGTGGAGTTCGCTGCGCTGCTCCTCCGTGGTGAGCATCAGCCAGGAGCCGTCGGTGAAGTGGACGCGCAGCTTTCGGTTGTCGTACTCGGGCAGAGGGTCCTCGATGACCGCCGTTCCCGCGGGAATCTCGGCGACGACGCGCATGCGGTCCTCTCTGCGGACGGACACGCGCTTCGGCGGGGCGGCCAGCACGATGCGGCCCTCGGCCAGCATGACGAAACGTTGGTGGTGGGAGGAACGGCCGTACCAGCGCAACAGGAACTGTCCCGCGGCCTTGTCCCAGTCGCCGTCGAAGGTGTCGTCGAGGCCCTGCTCGACGATGGCCTTGTCCCGTCTGTCGGTGGCCAGGTCGTCCGCTCGGCCCCGGTCGCGCTCCTCCTTCGTCGACAGAAGGCGCTTGAGGGCCTCCTCGCCGGAGGCAAGGAGGCTGAACAGCATGGCGATGGGCATCAGCGGTGCGACGAGCACGGAGCCGAGGATGCCGAGCGGCCGGAGGAACGCGGGTCGCAGCGGGCCCGCGCCGGCCGCCTGGTGAACGTCCGCCGGAGGTTGGGGGATCCGGCCTATCGCGCACCACGCACCGGCGTCCGGAACGACGCCGAGGCGGTTGCGTGCTGTGCGGTCGCTGCTCCTGGACAACTCGTCTCACCTTCCTCGCTGCTTGCGGGGCGAAGTGGCGAAGTATCGCAGCAGTGTTATGTGTTCACGATGGAGAATTAATCGATGGGTGACAGAACCGCTTACGATCTGGATCTGATCAAGGATTGCTCGGACTCGCTCTACCGTATTCACCGTGAGTTCGACCAGCACGGCAATCCCGCTGACGGCTACGGCGACGACCTGGGCAGCGACAGACTCCGGGACGTGTTCGACGACTTCTCGGACACCTGGAAGAAGAACCGCAAGAAGCTGATGAAGGACATCGAGAACCTCGCCAAGTACACCGCCGAGGCGGCCAAGGCGTACGAGGACATCGACCACCAGCTCGCGGAAGCGCTCAGGAACGCCAAGAAGAGCGATCAGAAGGGGAAGCCGTGACAGCCCGTCCCAGGGACTGGACACCGATGTACGACTCCGACCCCGTGCCCGGTGACCCGCACGAGGTGGCACGGCTCGGCAAGGAGCTGCGCGGCATGGCCGAGGAGATCGACAAGCAGGCCCGGAACATCCGGGCGCTGGCTTCCGTCGACGGCTGGGACAGCGACGCGGGCCGCGCCTTCCACGAGACCGCAGGCGACACGGCCGGGCGGCTGAAGAAGGCGTACGACCGCTACGACGAGGCTTCGAAAGCACTCGGGACCCAGGTCAGGGACGGCGAGTCGGATGAGTACGCCGGCGAGCTGCACCGCGCGCAGCGCATGGCGGACGGGGCCCTGGACGATTTCCGTGCCGCGGAGGTCGATCACAAGGCGGCCCTCAAAGTGCTGGAGCCGTACACCGGCACCGTTCCGTCCCAGGACGACCACGTCGAGCGCACGAAGCAGGAGAAGAAGAGGGACGACGCCGCGCGTCTCATGGCGGTGGCGCGCAGCAAGATCGAGTCCGCCAAGGAGATCCGGGACGACGCGGCGAAGCGGGCCGCCCACCGGATCAAGAACGTGATTCATCACGACGGGGTACACGACCCCGGCGGCATCATGAACTGGATCGCGGATCACGCGGACTGGATCTCGACCGCCGCCACGGTTCTGGCGGTGGCGGCGCTGATCGCGGCAGTCGTTCTGTCGGGCGGCACACTCGCCATCGCTCTTGTCGTGCTGGCTTCCGCGGTCAGCGCCACCGCTCTGTCGGGCCGGCTGTACGACGTCTTCGCCCGGGGCGGGAAGTTCGACTGGCTGAAGATAACGTTTGACGTCCTCGGGATCATCCCGGGCCTCGGTGCGCTGAAGGGACTCTCGGCGGCGGCCAAGGGCTCGCGGCTCCTCGTCGCTCAGGAGGCCGTCTGGGCCGGCTTCACCAACGGCTTCGCCGTGAAGAGCATCAACCGAGGTGTCGGCCTCGCTTCCAAATACCTTGCCAAGAAGGGCATCACGAAGGTGAAGCTGCCCGCGGACGGGTTCGACCCCGAGGGCGTCACTCGCTTCATCAAGGGCGCCGCGTTCGGCAACGCGTATGTGCAGAGTTTGATTCGGCTCCGCGGCAAGTTCGGGGCGGACGACACGACGCACCCGGTCAGCCCGCCGCCCGGTGACACGCGGCCCACCCCCGCACCGGACGTGAGTCCCAGACCTTCGGGCCCGTCCGGAACTCCTTCGCCGACGCCGCGGCCAAGCCCTTCTCCGACTTCGTTTCACGCTGCACTGGCGCCTACTGGATAGGGAGAAAATCACGTGGGTGACTATCACGCCCTCAATCCCGGACAATTCGTCGACGACCGGGGAACCGTGCATGACATGGTCCCTTCGGAGGTCATCGCCGCCGTCCCCGCCGCCCAGGCGGCGGCCGAGCGGTTCGGGCGAGAGGTGCGCTTCGACTTTCTGGATGACCGGGCCGTCCACTGGATGCTGTTCCAGCGGCGCCAGGACACGGAGAAGGCGAGTGTTCTCGGCTGTCTCGCCGCGATTCCGCTCTTCGTCTTCGGATTCGGCGCGTGGCCCTTCTGGGACCTGGTCGCGTCCGGCAAGTCCCGTCAGTTCCAGATCGCGTTCATCGCCGTCGACGCGCTGATCGTCTGCGCGTCGCTGGTGGGGACCTATCTGGTGCGGCGCCGGAGCCTGCTCGACCCGACCGACAGGAACGTACGGTGCAGGGCCCGCCTCTATCGCAAGATCGCCGCGATCGCCCGGCAGGGCGGTGCCGACGTACCGCGCCTGTATCCCTACTACGGGATGTACGCGACGTCACGTACGTTCTACCCCGATGCCCCTGAGCGTCCCGTCCCGCAGAAGGAACAGGCTCCATGACCACCGACCTCGAGTTGTCGGCGTTCACACCTACGCACTCCGCGCCGCCCGCGCTTCGTGCCGACGACATCCACGTCCGTTGGGTGATGCCGGAGATCTTCCATGACATCCCGGTCCACGAGACGGACGACGACGAGGCCGTACGACTCCTGGAGGAACTCGCGGAGAAGGCGCTTCCGGAAGCGGCGGACGACGACAGGACGAGGTTCGCGGTCATCTGCGCACTCGGATTCGACGACCTGCTGGCCGCTGGTGTCGAGTACGCAGGGATCTGCGTGACGGCCGTCGACGAGACCCCCTGCACCGCGACGGTATTCGCGTCCCTGATGGACAGCCCGGAGGTCGACGGGGGTGTCCCTGCTGTGGTGAAAGTGCTCGCGTCGACGTTCCGCCGGCTCGACGGAGCCGACGTTTCCGAGGTGGAACTCCCCTGCGGACCCGCTGTGGTGTGCATCGGAACGCGCGAGTCGAAACTCACGGGTGAGCTGACCGAGTCGGGTCAGAGCCTGGCCTTCCCGACCGGGTACATCCGTGTCTACGTGCCCCTCCCGAACGGCACCACGGTCGCCATGGAGATGTCGACACCCACGATGGAGGGCTGGGACGTGTTCTCCACCATGTTCGGCAACACGGCCAGCAGCATCCGCCTCTTCACGGCCGACGGCTCGCCACTGATCACCGCAGGGACCGGTCGGTGAGTGTCACCGATCCGGCTCCCTCGGACTACCGGCTCCTCGTACCCCGGGACTGGTTCCGTGTCGATCTCACGCACGACCGCTGGCGCCGCCAGTTGAAGACCTTCGTGGACAAGGAGTCGGAGGGAAGCCGTGTCCCGGCGGAGGCTGCCCGGAACCTGTGGGCAACGCTCCGCAACACCGCCGAAGGCAGCCTTGCACGGGGCGGTCTGGAGTTCTTCCTGAAGACCGAGTCGCCCGGTTCGGCCCTCCCCGCATCCCTCCTGATCTCGTTGGCCGCAACGCCCCGTGGGTCGGCGCCGGAGCTGGTCGGCTTCGCCTCCGAGCTGGCCCGACGGCTCGGTCCGGAAGCGGAGGTGGACGTTCTGACACTGCCTGCGGGCGGGACGGTCCGAGCGATCACCAAGACGGCCATGGACTTCCACGTACACATGCCCGGTGGTATCGGCTACCTGCACCTGGCCTTCTCTCTGCCGCTGAGCGGTACCGAGAGCCCGATGGGTGAGCTGTGCGACGCCATGGCCCACTCCCTGCGCTGGGTCTGACCGTGCCCGACGGCCTCGCCTGACGACCGAGCACGTGCAAGGCCTGCGCCCAGACGCCGTTACCCGTTGCGGGCCCTCCCTTTGCTCTCAATTGGTTGCCTGTTCGAAAACCCGTGCAAGAGGGTGGAGGGCGGCCGCCGCGAGGTGGGTGTGCCGGACGGGGCGGTCGCGGTGGTTGTCGGGCAGCGGGCGCACGGGGGTTGCGGTGGCGGATCACATAGCGGTGTCCACGACGGAACTGCGGGACATCAGCCGCTCCGTCGCGAAGCTGAGGACGCACTTCGAGCAGGCCAAGGACATGGTCGACTCCTATGACGCCGAGATCGGTTCGGGTGAGGTGGCCGAAGCGCTCGACGCCTTCGCGGACGACTGGAAGAAGAAGCGCAAGGAGCTCTGCGACGGCCTGGACTTCCTCGGCAGGACGGCCGAGGAGGCGGCCAAGGCGTACGACGGCCTCGACCAGCATCTCGCCGACGCCCTGCTCAAGTCCCAGGACGGCAAAGGCGGCAGTGGCAAGTGAGCGACGACTTCTCCGGCGTGGACTGGCAGACCGCCCGCTACGACGACAGGGAACTGACCCCGGGTGACCCCTACGAGGTCGCCCGGCTCGGCAAGCGCATCGCCGATACCGCCGTGCTGATCCAGGAGCAGGCCACCAAGCTGCACAACCTGGTCGACGGCAATGGCTGGGACTCCGACGCGGGCCGTGAGTTCCAGAAGAAGACTGAGGACACGGTCGGACTCCTCACCAAGTCGCACCAGCGCTACGCGGCCGCCGCCGAAGCCCTGGGCTCCCAAGTGGGCGCCGCCCCCGCCGGCGAGCACCAGCACACGGACTGGGCCACCGCGCTCGACCACGCGCAGAACCTCGTACAGGCCGCCCTGAAGAAGGCCAAGGCCGCAGACGCGGACCGCAGCCACTGCCAGAAGCAGATGGACCAGCATCCGGGCCCCGACGATCATCCGGACAAGCAGCGGCTGGACAAGCAGAAGGAGTGCGCCGACACGGACCTGGAGGATGCCAAGAAGGACCTCCGCAAGGCGCTGGCGTACCGGGACACCCAGGCCGGGTACGCCAAGGCGGCCATCCATGACGCCGTGGAGCACGACGGTCTGAAGGATCCCCAGCACCACTGGTGGGACAACTGGAAGGACTGGGTCGCGGACATCGGGCACTGGGCCGGAGTCGCGGCGGCCGTCCTCGGTGTGCTGGCCCTGGTCCTGAGCTGGGTGCCGGTGCTCGGCGAAGTGCTCGCCGCGCTGGCCCTGATCGCCTCGGTCGTGGCCCTGGTCTGCGACACGATCTCCGCCCTCGACGGCAAGGGCACCTGGCTGGACGTCGCCATCGACGCGATCGGCGTACTGTCCTTCGGCGCCGGACGCCTGCTCGGCACCACGGCCAAGGAGGCGGCCGTCGCCGCGCGCGGGGCCTCCGCTCTCAAGGACGTAGGCCTGGCGCGGGAGGTGGGGCTGAACCCCGCGGCGGCCCGTGGACTCGCCGAAGCGCTCAACGGGGTCAAGCCGGGCCAGATCGGAAAGGCGCTGGCCGAGGGGCCGGCCGAACTCCTGCCGCGCATGCGGTCGGTGGTCAAGGAGTCGCTGGACGTCAAGGCGTACGTGGACGACATCCGGGTGGCCGCCGGTCAACTGCCCGGCGAGGAGAGCCTTCTCGCGGAGGGCGCACCCAAGCTGGCCCTGATCTCCGGGTCTTCGTTCAAGACCATGGCGGGATTCGGCAAGGCCCTCTACATCGGCAGCCAGACCCTGCCGCTCGGGCTCGGCTGGTCCAACCTGGCCCCGGTCGGCGCTGGGGAATCGAAGGCCACGGGACCGAACCTCCTGAGCGGACTGAAGGAGATTCCCGGGATCGGCGCCGGTGGTATCCCGTTCTACAACTGGACTTGGCACGCGGGTGGTTGAGTCGGACGGCGGCGAAAACTCTCGAGGAACGGGCAACGCGGGCCGCTCCGCGGAACAGAGGACCAAGTGGTGAACGAGGAAGAGGCGTCCGTCGACGACCTGTTCGCGCGGCTGCCCGAGGACGGGCGGCGGACGCTGGAACAGATCGGCATGGGCCTGCCGGAACTGCGCCGGATGGCCGCCCGCGACGGCGGGATGCGGCAAGTGCGCGGTGTCCTCTCCGAGTTCACCACCGAGCCGGACCCACGCCGTCCCGGCGATGACGAGGGGCCGGCGGAACGGGCCGACGTACGGCCGTGGGCGCTGCTGTTGGCGGCGGCCGTCGCCGGGGTGGTCCTGACCGAGTTCTCCACCCTCGCACTGCACGAGACGGCGCTGCTGGTGGGAGCGGTCTGGGGGGCGGTCGTCCTGTTCGCGGCCTTCAGGACCCGTGAGTCGCGCGGAGGGCTCGTCCTGCGGTGGATCACGGTGGCGGCGTACGTCGTCCTGGTGATCGTCGGTTCCTTCGGCACCCAGCAGTGGTACTTGAGGCTCCGCGGGGTGGAGCAGCCGGTGACGATCGCCGAGCCGCTCCATCAGTGGACCCACGGGACCCGGGAGACGTACTGCCGGGTCCGGCTGCGGGACGGTTCCGTCCGCCAGGTGCTCGGCAACCGGGAGGACTGTGCCGACCGGGTCGGTCTGAAGGACAGGGCCGTCGTCGACACGGCGGACCACTACCGGCCCTTCCTCGGCACGAAGGCCGACATCGGGGGCGCACCCGGCGGAATCGTCGCCCTCGGCGCGACCGCCGTTCTGATTCTGGCTCCGGCGAGCGCCGTGGCCCTGGGGCTGGGTCCGCGGGCGAAGCGGCACCGCGGAGAGCGGACGGGTGGGGTAGCGGCATGACCGGGCCATCGGACAACAGCACGGTCCCCGAGGCGGAGCCGAGCCCGACACGGGATCACGCACCGGCACCGGATCACGCACCAGTCCCGGTGTCGGCACCGGGACTGGCACCCCCTTCCGACTACCGTCTGGCCGTCCCCGAAGGCTGGGAGCGGGTGGTTCTGGACCCCGGTCGCTGGCCCCACCGCATCGACAAGCTCGTCAACCGGGGACTGCGCAGGACCCAGGCGACCCCGCAGCTCAAAGCGGCCCTGGCGGAACGGATCCGGGAACAGGCCGAAGCCGCGCACGCGAACGGCGGGGTGGAGATGTACCTCGTCAACCAGGTCATCGGCCAGGTCCCGGTGTCCGCCGGACTGGTCGTGACTCTCCTTCTGCGACCGCCAGGCGCCGCCCGCGGGGATCTGTCCGACACTGCCGTGTCGCTGGCGGCCCGTGGCGCCGACGTCACCACGATCGACCTGCCCGCCGGCCCGGCCGTACGCCACCTCTACCGCCGCCGCCCCGCACCCGACGACCCGGACGGCAACAGGCTCACGGTCACACACCTTGACGTCCACCTAGCCGTACCGAACAGCGACCAGCGTCTGCTGCTCTCCTTCTCCACCCCGGTGGAGCCGCTGGCGGACGCGCTGGTGACACTCTTCGACTCGATCGCCCGCACACTCCAGTGGATGGCCTGATGCCCGAGTACTCCGAGTCCACCGTCCATATGCAGGCGCCCGACGCCGCCGTCTCCCTCCCCGTGCACGGCCCGGTCGACCTGGACGCCTGGGCGGTGGACGCGGCCCGTCTGCGCGCGGGCCGGGACGGCGACGCGAGGCTGATAGAGGCGCTCGCCGTCGAACTGGGCGAGGCGGCGGCCGACGCGCGCGGCCGTGCGCCGATCGTCGCGCTCTCGTACGTCCCCGAACCCCGGCTGGGGGAGCTGGCCCGCATCGAACTGTCCCCGCTCGTCGCCGACGAGACGTACCCGGCCGTCACCGTCGACCTGCTCCACCGCTATCTCGCCATGCCGACGGACCTCTCGTTCCGTCCGCCCGAGGCCGAGCGGCGCACTCTGTCGGCCGGTCCGGCGGTCCGCGTCCGGCACGCGTACGTCCAGGAGCCCGACCGGGACGGAACGGGCACCATCCTGGAGACCTGCGCGTACGGCATCTGCCCGGACGAGAAATGGGGCCTCGTCCTGCTCGCCTCCTGGCGCGCCCTCGCCCACACCGACGCCCTGTGCGCGCTGACGGACAGCCTCGCGGAGACGATCACGGTGACTGCCGCCCGCTGACACCTCCGCCGGCCCTCACCGCGACGATCGCGGGCCCGCGCTTCCGGTCGGCCGGCGCCCGTCGTACAGGACGTCGTCACGGCGTGCACTTGGAGTTCCCCTGTCGGAGACGAGCTCTGTCGTCCGCCAGACGCCGTCCTCGGTCTTCTTCAGGTGCGTGCTGTCGTAGAGCGTCACCTTCGGCGCTCACACCCAAGCAGGGTGATGTCACCGGTTGACGGACTGGATCTCCTGCACGGTGATGTCCTGCGTCGTTCCGAAGGTGCCGTCGGGCAGGTCGCCGCCTGCTCCGCCGGTGCCGGTCCAGGTGACGTCCCAGGTGATGGTCGCGCGGAGTCGGAACGTGCCGTCGCCTGATGAGCGCAGGTACTTGATGCCACACGGCGGCGTCTTGCCGGCCTTGCCCTTGGCGTACGGGGTGCCGATCGAGTGGTCGTCGTTCAGCCGGCATTCTCCGGAGGCCGGGTAGGTCTCGGCGTCGCTGGTGCCGGGTTCCAGCTTGAGGGAGACGGGCTTCGCGGTGGTGGTCGCCGAGATGTCGAGACCGGCGACGTCGAGGGAGGCGGTGACGGACACGTCCGTGAAGGTCGCCTTGTCGAGCCAGGCCCAGGTGGGCAGGTTGACCTTGGTGATGTCCCGGGGGGCGAGGGTGACTTTGGTGTCGGGGAGCTGGATGGCGTTGTAGGCGGCTTCGGCGAGAACCCTGGGCGTGACGGCCTGGGGGACACCGGGATCGTCGTTGTTCGCCACCCAGAAAGGAAGTTCACCGCATTCCATGCTCGCGGGGTCGTCGAGACGGTCGGGATTCTGGACGGCCACCCACCAGGCCCCCTCGTCTGACTTGTCCCCGTTGTAGTCCTTGTACTTGCCGTCCTTGTAGATGTCCCGGAACTGACCGACCGCCGACTTGGCGTAGTTGGCCTGGCCCGGGGTGTTGATCGTCTCCTCGTACATGGTCTCGACGTACTTCTTGAACTCGGCGACAGAGCGGGGCTCGTACCAACACGCGGGCGGGGTCCAGTTACCCACCGGCTGAACGGTGGCGCCGTTGCTGCCCCGAGGGCGGACGGAGCCGGAGTAGGTCACCTGCGAGACAAGAGTTCCGGCGTCGGAATGGGCGCTCTGCTTGGTGTGGCCCTGCGTGCCCGCGCTGGGAGGCCAGTCGGCGAAGGCGGTCCCAGGAATCATCGCGAGCGTCCCCGCCACGGTTCCGACGACGAGGATTCGACCGGGCGTGGCTACGAGGTGCACGACTTGTGTCCCCTCTGCGACGTGAGCTTCGTCGTCTGCCAGACGCCCTTCTTGTTCTTCTCGAGTCGCGTTGTGTAAAGGACGTAGGACTTGTCCGTCACGGCTGTCTTGATGACCTTGCCCGACTTCCGGTCCTTCGCGAAGGCCTTGGACTGGTCCTCGCAGTACACGACGCCGGCCGAAGCGGAGTCGAAGAGGTCGATCTTGGCGTTGTAGTAACGGTTGACACCGGTGATCGAGTAGCCGTCCTTCACGATGGACGTGACCCAGTCTCCGGCGTCGGCCAGAGCGGTGCCGCTGTAGTAGTAGCCGAGGGCAGGCAGTTCGGCGTCGCCCTTGGCGATGGCGTAGTTGGTCGCATCGATCCTCCGCCCGGCATCCGCGAGAACCGCGTCCTTTGCGGCGTCGCCGGTACTCCAGTTCTCGAACCTGTCGCTGAGGTCCTTCGGAAGAGTGATGTCCGGCCGGTCGACATCGGCCGGAGCGCTCGCGCTCGGCGATGCCGAACCGGTCTCCCCCTGGTCCGCGCCCGCGATCTTGTCGTTCGCCTTGGGGGCGTCGTCCCCGCCGCCACAGGCCGTCAGCAGCAGGGCTGTTGTCGCGGCGAACGCGGCAGCAACGGGCAAAGAGCGGCGCTTCAAGTGGACTCCCCGTGGGACATCGGTCGATCGAAGTCGGTCAAGGGCAATGACGGTATCCGTGGGGCGCTTGGTTTCGCCAGGCCGAAACCATGCCGTGGATGGGGTCATACGGGGCTGTTCCAGTCCGAACCGGAGCTCTGTTGCCGCCCGATCGTGTTCCTGGACACATCCGCCCGTGCGGCGACGGGTTCGATTCCACACCGTGCCCCCACATTTGCGTTCGGCACCTTCACGCCGTCCCGCGAGCGGGGCCGCGGCCCGGGGTCGCGGGTCGTGTCGAGTCCGCGCCGCCCCTGCCTCGTAGGCTGAGCCGAGCCGAACAGGTCGAACAGACAGGGCCGGTTCGCGCAGAAGGACGGACCACGAACCCAAGGGGCGCGCCATGGACCGCTACATCGAAACGCTCACCGTCGAGCGCGGCGGATTCCGTATCAAGGTGCCGGAGTCCTGGTGGGAGTTCGACGTACGGCCGGAGTCACGGGACGACTCGATCCGGCGGATGGTGAACGAACGGGTCGAGGGACGACCGGAGTTGGCGCGGCATCGCGACACCTACATCGGCTTTCTGCGCAGAGCCGCCGCCGACGCCTGGAAGTCCGGTGCCCTGTACTGCGGCTGCATGGCCGAGTCCTTCGGCGGTGACACCCCGATCACCGGCTCGGTCACCGTCTCGATCGTCGGCGGCCGCTCGCGGACAGGCGAGCCCCTCCCCACCGACCCGGGGACCATCGCGGGCCAACTCGCCGTGCGGGAGGCGAAGAAGGAGGGTGACGCCTGGCGCAAGGTGACCACCGTCGAGATACCCGGCGTCGGGCCCGCCGCGAGGACGTACGGCATCGAGGACATCGCCGTCCCCGACGACAGCCTCCAGCGCACGATCCGAGCCGTGCTCATGCAGACGTTCATTCCCGTGTCCGGCCAGGAGGGCAAGGTCGCCCTGGTCGCCGGCAGCAGCCAGGTCCTCGACCTCGCCGACTCCTTCTTCGACATCTTCGACGCCGTCACCTCGACGTTCCGCTTCGCAGACCGGTAGACCCACGACGGCTTCCCTTTCTCACCTCGCGCCCATCCAGTAACTTCGCTTGTGCGTACGGGTATTGCCGAACTGGACGTGACGGGGGTTGCGGCATGGCGGGGAATCGGCCGGGGGACTGGCATGTCCTGGATCTGGACAAGGACCCGACGCCGGGGGATCCGGACCGGGTGCGGCAGCTCTCGAAGAATCTGCACGACTTCGCGGACGATGTGTCGGACGCGCTGCGTCTGATCAAGGGGATGGCGGACGAGGACGCGGTTCTGCAGTGGGCGGGGAAGTCGGCGAAGGCGTTCCAGGGTGAGTTCTCGGGTGTACCGAAGCAGCTGAAGAAGCTGAAGAAGTCGTACGAGATGGCGGGGGACGCGCTCGCCGACTACTGGCCGAAGCTGGAGCGGGCGCAGGCGCTGGCGGACAAGGCTCTCGCCAAGGGCCGCGAGGCCCAGTCCGACCTGACCTCCGCCAAGTCCCGTCTGTCGTCCGCCGATTCGTGGGTGACGCGGGCCGGTAAGGAGGCGGACAAGTACAAGGACGATCCGACCGGCAGCAAGGACGCGGAGAAGCCGGACGAGGCGAAGGTGCGGGCCGCGACCCGGGACGCCCAGCACGCGAAGTCGGCGCAGACGAGTGCCCGGTCGGATGTGACGGACGCGAACAGTGCGCTGGACGCGGCGAAGAAGATGGCCGCGGATGCCCGCAGGATGCGGGAGGAGGCGGCGCGGGACGCCAAGAGCAAGATCGATGAGGCGTCCGATGCCGGTATTCACAATCGGAAGTGGTGGGAGGAGGTCGGGGACTGGTTCTCCGACAACTGGGACACCATCGTCGCGGTGTGCAAGGTCGTCGTGGCCGTGGTGGGGATCATCGCGATGATCATCGGGGGGCCGATCCTCGGCGCGATCGTGCTGATCGCTGCACTCGTCGTCCTGGCCGACACGCTCAACAAGTACGCGAAAGGCCAGGCGTCCCTGTGGGATGTGGGCTTCGCGGCGCTGGACTGCATACCGGGCATGAAGGGGATCACCACCCTCGGCGGGCTCGCCAAGGGGCTCAAGGGCCTCAGGGCCTTCGGCAAGACCGGCCTCAAGGGCATGGCGCTGGGGATCAAGGGGTTCGGCAAGGGCACACGCTCTCTCGGACGGCCGATGAAGAAGCTCTTCACCTGCGGCGATCCCATCGACATGGCGACCGGCCAGATGGTGATGTCCGAGACCGACGTGGCGTTGGACGGGGCGCTGCCCTTGGTGCTGGAGCGCGGCCATCGCACCGGACTGACCGGCGGCCGGTACTTCGGGCGGGCCTGGAGCTCCACTCTCGATCAGCGGCTGGTCCTCGACGCCACGGGCGTGCGGTTCTTCACCGCCGACGGCATGATCCTCACCTACCCCGTGCCGGAACGAGACGTGCCCGTCCTGCCCGTGGAAGGCCCGCACTGGCCGCTGAGCTGGGACGGGGGTCCCGCCGGGACACTCTCGGTGAACCAGCCGGAGACCGGTCGGGCGCTGAGCTTCCGGCCGCTGAAGGGCCTGCCGGCGCACGAACTGCCCCTCGCCGTGATCGGTGACCGGAACGACAACACGATCACGATCGCGTACGCCGCCGACGGCAGCCCGGCCGAGATCGCCCACCACGGCGGCTACCGCGTCGGTGTGACCTGCGAGGCGGGGCGGGTCACGAACCTGACCCTGCTCAGCGACCCCGCGCGGCCGACCCTGATGACGTACGGCTACGACACGCAGGGGCGTCTCACGGAGGTCCGCAACTCCTCGGACCGGCCCCTGAAACTGGCCTACGACGACCGGAACCGTCTCACGGGCTGGGAGGACCGCAACGGCGCCTGGTACCGGTACACGTACGACGAGCGGGGCCGGTGCGTCGCTGTCAGCGGTGTGGACGGGATCCTCGACTACACCTTCGCCTACGACGACGAGCGGCATCTGACCCGCGCCGTCAACTCCCTCGGGCACACCACCTCCTACCAGTTCAACGACGCCTACCAACTGGTCGCCGAGACCGACCCGCTGGGTCACACCGTGCTCCGCGAATGGGACAGGCGGGATCAACTGGTCGCCCGTACGGATCAGTTGGGCCATGTGACCCGTATGGAGCGGGACGCCTTCGGGCGCCTCACCGAAGTCCGTCTGCCCGACGGGACCGTCTCCGGAGCCCGCTACAACACCCTGGGGCTGACCGTCGAGCTCACCGGTTACGACGGCACGGCCGTACGGCAGGAGTGGGACGAGCGGGGCAACTGCACCTCGCTCACGGACACCGACGGGACGACCACGGTGTTCACCCGGGACCGCGCCGGTGCCGTCACCTCGGTGACCGATGCCCTGGGAGCAGTCCAGCGGTTCGTCAACAACCCGGCAGGGCAGGTCGTCTCCGCCGTCGATCCCCTGGGGGCGGAGACCCGATTCGCGTACGACTCCTTCGGGCGGGTCACCGCCGTCGTGGACCCGCTCGGGGAGACGACGCGCCAGGAGTGGACCGTGGAGGGGTACCTGGCCGCCCGGACCGGCCCGGACGGGGCGACCGAGACATGGACGTACGACGACGAGGGGAACCGTCTCACGCACACCGACGCGCTGGGCCGGGTCACCCGGTTCGAGTACGGTGCCTTCGACCTGCCGGCGGCGCGCACGACACCGGACGGGACGCGGTACGCCTTCCGCCACGACAGCGAGCTGCGCCTCTGCCAGGTCGTCGGCCCCCAGGGGCTGACCTGGGACTACACCTACGACGCCGTGGGTAACCCGACGTCCGAGACCGACTTCGACGGCCGGACCGTCGGCTACGCCTACGACGCGGCGAGCCGGCTCATCGGCAGGATCAACCCGTTGGGGCAGAGCACCACGTTCGCCTACGACGCCGTCGGCAACCAGGTCGAGAAGACCGTGGACGGCCGGACCACGGTGTTCACGCACACCCGGGCCGGCCGTCTGCTGCGGGCCGCGGGCCCGGACGCCACGCTCACGCTCCGCTACGACGACTCCGGGCGCATCGTCGGAGAGGCGGTGGACGGACGGGAACTCGCCACGTCGTACGACGCCGCGGGTCGGCCGGTCCGCCGCACCACACCGGCCGGTGCCACGACGACGTACACCTACGACGCCGCGGGGAACCGCACCGCGCTCAGCGCCTCGGGCCACGTCATCACCTCGTCCTACGACGCGGCGGGACGCGAGACGGCCCGTGCGTTCGGGCACGGCCTCACTCTCGGTTTCGGATGGGGCGCCGGGGACCGCCTCGGCTCCCAGACCCTGGAGGACTCCGGTGCCTCCCGTCCGCTCGCGCGCCGGACGTACACCTACGGCGCGGACGGGAACCTGACCGGGGTCGACGACCCGGCCGCCGGCCGCCGCACCTTCGACCTGGACGCCCTGGGCCAGGTCACCGAGGTGCGGGCCGCGGACTGGACCGAGTCGTACGCCTACGACGCGACGGGCAACGTGACGAGCGCGGACTGGCCCGGACACCGCGACCAGCCCGAGGCGCGGGGTGCGCGTGCCTACACGGGCAACCGCCTCGTCCGTGCCGGTTCCCTCCGCTACGAGTACGACGCCGCCGGCCGCGTGATCCTGCGGCGCCGGACCAGGCTGTCGCGCAAGCCGGACACCTGGCGCTACTCCTGGGACGCCGAGGACCGGCTCGTCGGTGTCACGACCCCGGACGGCACGCGCTGGCGCTACCTCCACGACGCGCTCGGCCGACGGGTGGCGAAGCAACGGCTGACGGCGGACGGGGTCACGGTCGCCGAGGAGACCCGCTTCGTGTGGGACGGCCCGCATCTCGTCGAGCAGACCGGCCGCGCGGCCGGCACTCCCGGGGGAACCGCCCGGGAGACGACGCTCACCTGGGAGCGCGACGACACCCGTCCCTTGACCCAGATCGAGCGCACGACCGTGACCGGCGCGTCTCAGGACGTCGTCGACGAACGGTTCTTCGCCATCGTCACGGACCTGGTCGGCACCCCGACCGAACTCGTCGACGAGACCGGCGGGATCGTCTGGCGCGGCGACACCACACTCTGGGGACTGGGGTCCTACCCGGATCCTGGTTCCCGCCCCGATCCTGGTTCTCGCCCCGGCCCGGGCTCCGGCGCGTCCACCCCTCTGCGCTTCCCCGGCCAGTACCACGACCCCGAGACAGGGCTCCACTACAACTGCTTCCGGACGTACGACCCGGCGTCGGCCGTCTACCTCAGCCCCGACCCTCTGGGCATGGACGCCGGACCCAACCCGCGCCGCTACGTCCTCAACCCGCTGCTGTGGTCCGACTATCTGGGCCTGAAGCAGTGCTCCAAGATCCTCGGCGACAACATGGCGAAGGAGGGCCGCACGGTGGGAGCCGGAAACGCGGCGGCCCACATCGTCCCCTCCGGGTTCTCCCGAGGCGGCGGCCCCCGGATGCGGACGCTCCTGGCGAAGTACAAGGTCGACATCAACGACGCGGCCAACGGCATCGCGCTCGGACATCCGCGGCCGCACAACTTCACCCACAGCAACCGGTTCCTCGGCCGGCTCGACGCCCATCTGCACAACGTCGTCGCGGACCGTGTCGCCCGGGGCTTCGGGGACCGCGCGATCCGCACCGTGCTCCGGCGGGAACTGCGCAGTATCGGCCGCCAGATCGAGGGGGAACTGGCGGGCGTCACCACCGCGGTGCCGAGCACCGCCTACTGGACGGCGTGATGATGTCCCTCATGAACTCGAAGCCCCTGGCCGTGTACCGCCTGATGCCGAGCGCGCGGAACCTGCGCACTCTTCGTCTGGACGACTCGCTCGTCGACCTCAAACGCTGGCAGTTCCAGGGCGATCGGGCCCCGCGGCCCACCGCGTTCGCCGCGGAGTGGACGGGTGACCCGAAGGCCCGCGAGGCCGAGTTCGCGTCCGACTACCCGGGCGCCCCGATCCTCGGCGGCCGGCTCGCGGACCGCCTGCGGGACGACCTGGAGAAGTCGGGTCCGCTGCTTCCGGTCCGCGTCGAAGGGCCGGCCGCGGACACGTACCTCCTCCACCTCGTGGACCGGATCGTCGACTGCGTGGACACCCGCGCGTCCTCGCAGCCGAAGAAGGCCACCGGCGAGATGCAGAAGACCGTCTTCCGCCCGGACGCGCTCCCGCTCGCCCTGCCTTCCTTCCGCGTGCCGCAGTTCCCCGTCGGGGTCCAGTGGAACGGCTGGGCCGTCGACCGCCTGACCGGGCTGCTCGGGGACGACGTCGAGGCCCGCCTGGTCTGGTCGGAGGACCCGGCCGTCAGGCCTCATCCCCACCCATGGGGGTTCTGAGTCCGCCGACGGCGGTCGTTCAGGGGCTTCGACGTCCTCGCCGCAGCCTGGCAGACCGACCGGCGTGCCTGACCGACCGCAGTCCGGACGGGACCGTAAATGACCGACAGCACCTCACACCCCCTCGCCGTCTACCGCCTGCTTCCGGGCATGGGTGAGTTCCGGACACTGCTCCTCGGCGCTTCCCTCAGAAAACTCGTCCGCCGGCAGATCACCGGGTCCGCGACGGATCTGCCGTCCTCGTTCAGCGGCTCGTGGGACGGCAACCCCGGCTGGCGCAAGGGCGAGTTCCCGAGCGGCTATCCGGGCGCTCCGATCCTGAGCCGACGTGTCGCGGACCTGCTCGCCGCGGACCTGTCGGAATCGGGACCCTTCGTGCCGGTCGTCATCGAAGCAGCCGATCCGGCCTTCCCCGCTGACGCCGACGGCTCGGACGACTACGTCCTCCACCTCGTGGAGCAGGTCGTCGACTGCCTGGACACACGCCGGTCGTCCAAGCCGAAGAGGACCACCGGCGAGATCACCAAGGCCGTCTTCCGCGCGGAGGCCCTGCCCGTGGGGCTCGCCGCGTTCCGGGTCCCCGAGTTTCGCGGCGGCGTCTACTGGAACGCTTGGGCCGTCGACCGCCTGACCGGACTGCTAGGGGACGACGTCGAGGCCCGCCTGGTCTGGTCGGAGGACCCGGCCGCCAGGCCTCATCCCAGTCCCTGGGGGTTCTGAGTCCCGTCCTGGGTCCGGCCCTTCTCCCGCCCTGTCCGTGAGCACCTCGTGCAGGCATCGTGCACGGTCCGTGACGGAAGTCCCGGACCATGGCGGTGATTCGCTGGCGCACAGGCGACGGACCGGCCGACTGGCGGGCCCAACACGGAACCGGACGACTGTCGTTGCGCGTCGATAACGTCGAGTCGGGTGCGCTTCAGGGGCCTTGGAGCTCCTTGAGGGGCTTATGCGCGGCTGATACGGTGCCATGGCTTGACACTCGCTCCAGCGCCGGCCGTCCGGCCAGGTCGCACGGTACGTCCCGTAAAGGGACTCGGGAGTGAAGTGTCCTACTTGGCGCATGAATTGACAGACATTTTCTTGGGTGTACGGGGAGCGGTCGCGTGAGGATCCAAGAGCGTACGGGGGCGGGCAACAACCGTTCCGCCACGTCGGCTCACCCGGCGATGGGCGAGCGTCTCCCCACCCCGCCTCGCGAGCGCAAACCCGCGTTGGCCGCCCTCGCGGTGCTCCTCGTCCTCGTCGGCGCGCTCGGCGCCACCATGCTGGTGCTGCGCGCCGGTGACCGGGTCGAGGTCGTGAAGGTGACGAGCGACATCCAGGCCGGTGAGTCGGTCGGCGATCACGCGACCTCCGTCCTGGTCGCGGACGATCCCTCCATCCACTACGTCCCGTGGGAGCAGGTCGGACAGCTCAAGAAGCTCAAGGCCAAGTCCCCGATCTACAAGGGGACCGTGGTCATCGGCGAGATGTTCGCCTCAGGCTCCGCGCTTCCCGACGGCAAGGCCTCCGTGGGCGTCTCCCTCAAGGAGGGCCAGTACCCCGCGGGCATCAAGTCCGGTGACACGGTGGCCGTCTACCGCGTCGGCGACACCGGAACCAGCGGCAGCCGCTCGTCGGGTTCGTCCAACTCCTCCGGTTCCGGCTCGTCGAGCGCGGACGCCGCGCCCATCGTCGAGCAGGCGAAGGTCATTTCGGTCAAGAACGACACGGACAGCACGATCAGCAGCACCAACCTGCCCGTCACCCTGATGGTGGACAACGGCCAGGCGGCCTCCGTCACCGCCGCGGCCTCGGCGGGCCAGGTCGCCCTCGTCATCGTTCCCGGCAACTAGAGGCGAGTGAGTAGACAGACATGGCGCTCATCGTCCTCGCCGCAGACAAGGGTTCCCCCGGAGTCACCACCGCGGCGGTGGCACTCTCCGCGGTCTGGCCCCGCAGGGTCCTGCTCGCCGAGACCGACCCCGCCGGCGGCGACCTCGTGTACCGGAGCGCGGCGGCCCACGGCGGCCCGCTGAACCCGAACACCGGCCTGCTGTCGATCGCGGCGACCGCCCGGCGCGGCCTCGTCCCCGACCAGCTGTGGGACCACGTCCAGCCGCTGAGCGGTGGACTCGACGTCCTCGTCGGACTCGGGATCGCCGAGCAGGCCGCCGGTCTCGCCGGGCTCTGGCCCACCCTGGGCAGGGCGTTCGCGCAGCTCGCCGACTCCCCGGACGCGCCCGCCGACGTCATCGCCGACTGCGGCCGGATCAGCGGGGACACCCCGGCGGCCGAGCTGTTCCCGCACGCCGCCCTGGTGCTCCTGGTCTCCCGCACCGAGCCCGAGGCCATCGCCCGCGTCCGCGACCGTGCCGCCGCCCTGACCGCCAAGCTGCACGGCGGACCGCGAGGCGCCGGCGGACTCGCCACCCCGTTCATCGGCGTCGTCCTCGTCGCCGACCCGGGCGACTCCGCCAAGCTCGTCCACCAGGTCAACGACATGCTCGTGGCGGCCCAGACCGGAGCCCGCGTCGTGGGCACCATCGCCGACGACCCGGCGGGCGCCGCCCAGCTGGCCGGCCGCCGGCGAGGCCGCCTCGACAAGTCGCTGCTCATCCGCTCGGCCCGCAAGGTCACCGCGGATCTGTACCAGCAGTACGGCGCCGCGTGGTCCGTACCCGCCGACGGGCCCGGTGCCCCGCACGGACAGCCCGCCGCCGGAGCCGGCCGATGACCGCCGTCGACCATCAGCTGGTCAAGCGGTTCCGGCAGGACGCCGGTGACCGCATCTCCGAACAGCGCCGCGAGGACCAGGTCCGCGGTGTCACCCCGATGTCCGGCGAGGACGAACGGCACTACGCGCGCGCCGTCATCGCCCAGATACTCGAGGACCACGCCCGCACCGAGATCAACCTCGGCCGGACCCCGCTCGACGCGGAGACCGAGGAGCAGTACGCGGCCGCCGTCCACGCCGCGCTCTTCGGCGTGGGCCGTCTCCAGCCGCTGCTCGACGACCCGGAAGTCGAGAACATCGACATCAACGGGTACGACGAGGTCTTCATCGGCTATGCCGACGGCCGGGAGACGAAGGGGGATCCCGTCGCCGAGACCGACGAGGAACTCATCGAGCTGATCCAGGTCCTCGGCGCGTACTCGGGTCTGTCCTCCCGGCCCTTCGACTCCGCGAACCCGCAGCTCGACCTGCGGCTGCCGGACGGTTCCCGGCTCTCCGCCGTCATGGACGTGACCCGCCGGCCGGCCCTGTCGATCCGCCGCGCGCGCCTCGGCAAAGTCTTCATGTCCGACCTCGTGGGCAACGGCACCCTGACCCCCGAGGTCGCCCACTTCCTCGCTTGCGCCGTCCGGGCCCGCAAGAACATCATGATCGCGGGCGCCACCAACGCCGGCAAGACGACCCTGCTGCGCGCACTCGCCAACGAGATCCCGCCGTACGAGCGGCTCATCACCGTCGAGCGCGCACTGGAACTCGGCCTCGACACGTTTGCCGAACTGCACCCGAACGTGGTGGCCTTCGAGGAGCGCCTGCCCAACTCCGAGGGCCAGGGCGCCATCACCATGGCCGAACTGGTGCGCCGTTCGCTGCGCATGAACCCCTCGCGCGTCATCGTCGGCGAGGTCCTCGGCGACGAGATCGTCACGATGCTCAACGCGATGTCGCAGGGCAACGACGGCTCGCTCTCCACGATCCACGCGAACAGCTCCAGCGAGGTCTTCAACCGCATCTCCACGTACGCGCTCCAGGCGACCGAGCGGCTGCCCATCGAGGCCAGCCAGATGCTCATCGCGGGCGCCGTGAACTTCGTGGTCTTCGTCCAGCGGCGCAACGACTTCGAGTCCGGGGGCCGCCTCCAGCGCATGGTGACCTCCGTGCGCGAGGTCAACGGCGTCGACGGACGGGTGCTGTCCAGCGAGGTGTTCGCCGAGGCCCCGGACGGCCGGATCGTCCCGCACGCGCCCATCGCCTGCCTCGACGACCTCATCGCGCAGGGCTACCGGCTGCCCGGCAGCGGGAATTGGTGACGACGATGACCCAGGACATGACGACGACGGCCGCGGCCGTGCCGCACCTGGCCACGGCCGCGACGCCGGTCAGGCCCTCGGGCACGACATCGCTCGCCGCCCTCGACTCGCTCGGCTCCATGGGCGGACTGTTCTCCCTGCCCGTCCTGTACGCCCTCGGGTGCGGGATCGCCGTCGGCGGCGGCCTCGCGCTGTTCGCCGTCGCCGTGCGTGGACTGCCCGCCAAGCCCGAACACGAGAAGCACAAGGCGAGCGAGCGCGCGGACGAGCTGATCCGGTTCGCCGGACAGCGCGGCTCGATCGCCGCGATCGCCGGCCTTGTCGTCCTCCTCCTCACCCGCTGGGCCGTCGCCGGTATCGCGGCCGGCATCCTCGTCTTCTTCTGGGACAAGCTCTTCGGCGGCGCCTCCGAGGAACGGGCCGCGATGCGCCGGGTGGAGGCGCTGGCGTCCTGGACCGAGTCGCTGCGCGACACCATCGCGGGCGCGGTCGGCCTCGAACAGGCCATCCCGGCCTCGGCACGCGCCTCCGCCCCCGTACTGCGCCCGCATCTCGACGCGCTGGTGGACCGGCTGCGTTCCCGGACACCGCTGCCCGAGGCCCTCCAGCAACTGGCCGACGAGATCGACGACGCGTCCGCCGACATCATCGTGGCCGCGCTCATCCTCAACGCGCGGCTGCGCGGTCCCGGTCTGCGCCAAGTACTGGGCGCGCTGGCCAAGTCGGCGCGTGAGGAGGTCGACATGCGGCAGCGCGTGATGGCCCAGCGCGCCTCGACCCGCCGTTCCGTGCAGATCGTCGTCGCGGTGTCCATCGCCTTCGTCCTCGGACTGTCGATCTTCAACCGTGAGTTCGTCGAGCCGTACGGCACCGCGGTCGGCCAGCTCGTCCTCACGTGTGTCTGCGGCCTGTTCGGCCTCGGCTTCTGGTGGCTGCGCAAGCTGTCCACGATCGAGACGCCGGAGCGGTTCCTGGTACGGGACGAGTCGTCCGTGCGGTTCGTGCGGCCCCGTACACCGGTTTCCGGGGATGAGGCGGTACGCCGATGAACCTGACCATGCCGATCCTGATCGGCGCCGTCCTGGGCCTGGGCGTCTACACCCTCGTCCGCGCGCTGATGCCGTCGAAGCGCAGCGCGGTCGCGCAGGTCGCCCGTATCGACGCGATGCGGGCCCGCGGGGCGGCGTACGAGTCCGCGCACCACGGACAGCAGGACAGCGGACGCCTCGGCAGCGTGCGCGCCCAGGTCGGCGCCCGCGTCGCCGAGCTGTATCTCCAGCAGGGCTGGGAGCAGCGCTCGCTGCGCGCCGACCTCGCGGTCCTGGACCGGAGCTGGGAGCGGTTCCTGGCGACGAAGGTGCTGCTGGCCGCGGCCGGTGTCTTCTTCGGCCCGTTCCTCTTCGCCGTCGTCTGGACGCTCGGCGTCGGCCGCAGTCCGATCATCCCGGTCTGGCTCGCGCTGCTCTTCGCGATCGTCTTCTTCTTCCTCCCCGATGTGGAGGTACGGCGGGACGCGGTGGCCAAGCGGCGCGATCTGCGGCGCGTGATCGGCGCGTATCTGGACCTGGTGTCGATGAGCCTGGCCGGCGGGCGCGGTCTGCCCGAGGCGCTGATGGCCGCCGCCGAGATCTCCGACGGCTGGGCCACCCAGCGCATCCGCAACGCGCTCGCCGACGCCCGGATCACCGGCATCAGCCAGTGGCAGGCGCTCGGCTCGCTCGGCGAGGAACTCGGCGTCGAGGAGCTGAAGGACCTGTCGGCCTCCCTGGCGCTGGTCGCGGACGACGGCGCCAAGGTGCGGGAGTCGCTCGCCTCGCGTGCCGAGACGATGCGCCACCGCGAGCTTTCCGAGATCGAGGGCAGCGCGGGCGAGAAGTCGCAATCGATGCTCGTCGCCCAACTGCTGCTGTGCGCGGGCTTCCTGGTCTTCCTGATCTTCCCGGCGGCGATGCGTGTGTTCCAGGTCTGATCGTCCACCGTGCCCGAAGGGCCACCAGTCGGTCACCACTATTCTTCGAGAGGACAACTCACCATGAACGGACGGAACTTCAGTACCGGGATCCCGGGGGTGGACTTCCTGATCACCTTCCTCCAGGGCCGGGTGCAGCGTGCCCGCTCCGGCGAACTCGACCGGGGCGCGTCCGCGGTCGAGTGGGTCATCATCTCCGCCGTCGTCGTCGCCATCGTCGGCGTGGTCGCCGCGATCATCAACACCGCGCTGAGCGACGGCGCCAACAAGGTCGGCAACTGCATCAAGGGCGCCGACGCCGGCAAGACCTGCTGAGTTCCGGGGATGCGAGTGCGCGAACGTCGAGGGGTACGCCGCTGGGTGCGCCGCAGGGTGGAGGCAGCCTCCGCCCGCGGTGACTCCGGCATGACCGCGATCGAGTTCGTGCTGCTCACTCCGGTGCTCTTCTTCATGATCTTCGCGACGGTGCAGTTCGCGCTGTACTTCTTCGCGGACCATGTCGCCCAGGCGGCGGCCCAGGCGGGCGCCCGCAAGGCCCGCGCCACCGCGGACGCGCAGCCCGGCGGGTGGCGCGGCGAGGCGGGTGACGTCGTCGACAGCTACATCCGCCAGCTCGGCCCGAATCTGGTGCTGTCCCCGGACGTGACGATGCTCCAGCCGGAGCCGGACACCGTGGGGGTCGAGATCACGGGGAGGGTCCCCTCGGTCTTCCCGGGCCTGAACCTGACCGTGCACGCGCAGTCGTCGGGGCCGGTGGAGAGGTTCGTGAAGGAGGAAGGGCCGTGACGGGACCGAAGGCCCTGCTCGCCGCGCTCCCGGACCGTGTGTCCGGGTACCGGCGCGACCGGGGGCTGTCCACCATCGAGGTGGTCATCCTCGCGCCGGTGATGATCCTTTTCATTCTCGTCCTGGTGGCCTTCGGGCAGCTCGTCGACGGGCGCGGCGCGCTGGACGGCGCGGCCCGGGATGCCGCGCGGGCCGGTTCGATCCAGAAGGACCACGCGACGGCCATGGCCGAGGCGAGGAAGGCGGCCGAGGCCGACCTCGGGGACGTCTGCTCGGGTCCGGTGAACGTGACGCAGACCAGCACGGGCTTCGAGCCGGACACGCTCTTCACCGTCGAGGTGAGCTGCGAGGTACGGGGCCTCGCGATGATCGGCCTCGACGTGCCGACCACCCTGGAGGCCTCCTTCAGTTCCCCGCTGGACCCGTTCCGGAGGACGGCATGAAGCTGAACTCCGCCCTACGCGGCTGGGCCGTCGGGCGCCGGGAACGGCTCGACGACCGCGGCTCGGGCGCCGGCGCGGTCATCATCTTCGCGCTCGTCTTCCTGTCGCTCTCGGCCTTCGTCATCGACGGGGGCATGTCCATCTCCAAGCGGGAGAGGGCCGCGGACATCGCCGAGCAGGCGGCCCGTTTCGCCGCCCAGGACATCGACCTCGAATCCCTCTACGAGAACGAGAACGGCCCGGCGCCCATCAACTTCGAGAACTGCGGCGCGCGGGTGAAGGCGTTCGCCCGGGAGATGGGCATGTCCGGCGCCGACATCGCGGCCACCCACTGCGTGACCGCCGACGCCGATCAGGTGGAGGTCGAGGTCCAGCTCACCTACTCGCCGGTCTTCACCGGCATGTTCTACGGCGGTGACGTGACCGTCCACGGGCGGGCCGTGGCGGAGAACGAGGTGGGCTGAGACGGGCGGGAGCCGTCCTGGTGGCACGGTCGGCCGGTACACCGCTCAGCCCGCTCAGCCCGCTCAGCCCACTCAGTCCACGGCGATCCCGAGATCCCGCGTCAGGATCTCCAGCAGCCGTGTCTCGGGCACGGCCGGAACCCGGTACCGGGCCTTCCTGACGTGCGTGAGGAAATCCCGGGGCAGGGTGACGTGGTACGTGCCGAGGTAGTACGGCAGATCCTGACGCCACAGCCAGGTCCCGTCCGTGAAGAGCGAACCGACGCCGGACAGGACGGGGGCCTCCGGGTCCAGGACGTCGGGTCCGGCGCTCATCTCGGCCCAGATCCCGGCACCCCGTCCGAGATAGCCGATGATCTCCGCCTCGTCCGGCTCACCGGCGGGATGGACGGACTCCCGCAGAAGCCCGTCCAGGGGGAGCCCCCACCCAGGCCCGAGCTCGGAAAAGAACCCCACGGTCCGGATCACCCCGGCACCTCCGTCACGGTTGGGCCCTCGGGCTACTTCGCCCCGTCCTGCTTCTCCGTCTTCACGCCCTCGGAGACGTCCTTGGCCAGTTTGTCGTCGAGCTTCTTGAACTCGCGGACCACGGCGTCGGACATCTCCGCGAGGGCGTCGAGGGCCTGGCCGATGTCCTCGCGGCCGTCCTCCCAGCCGGATTCGAAGTCGTCCAGGGCGTCGTAGACGGTGTGATCGCCCAGGTCGTCCCTGTACGACTCGAAGAGCTTCTTGGTGTGGTTCAGCCGGGTCTTGATGTCCCGCAGCCGCCCGCCGTAGTCCTCCAGCTCGCTCAGCGGGAGCGCGAGGTCGCTCTTGCCGCCACCACCCATGCCGGTTCCCCCTCCTGGAGTCCTGAAGTCCCGGTCAGACGAACCGGAACGTGCCGGTCACCGCGTCGAAGATGTCGTGGAACGCCTCGGCCAGGTCGAGCACCGGGCTGGCTCCGGAGACGAGAACGACCTGGTCGGTGGTTCCCGGGACCGGAATGTACGTCTGGGTCAGCACCATACGAAGGGTACGGGTGTCGCCCTGGGCGACGGGTAAGTCCTCCACGCCGAACGTCCGGGCGGCAACGCCGACTCGGGCGGGAGGTGGAGCTTGCGGTCAAGGACGGACGCCTTCCTTCAGGTAGCCCGGTGCGATCCGTCCGGGGCCGGCAGCCAGTCCAGCAGATCCTCGGACCGGGCGGGGGGATCGGCGTCCGTGGTGAGGGACACAGGCAGGCCGAGCTGGGCAGCGCGCGCCAGCGCATGAGAGGAGAGGAAGGTCCGCGAACCGCTCCGCACGTGGCCGCTCAGGTCCAACCGCGCGGAGTGTCCCCGGCGGCGGATGCCCTGGATCTCTTCCAGAGCGGGGGAAATGAGCGCGACCAGTTCGTCGACGAGCCCGTCGAATCCCCGCTCCGGCGCACCGGTCACCTGGAGTGCCCAGCATCCCTCACCGGGCCGGAACGGCGCGTCGCGCGTCGCCTCCCTGGAGAACGTGGGAGTGATGCCCAACTCGGCCGTGACGTTCCGCGGTTCCAGGTTCCGCCCGGTGATGAGCAGGGCGGCTCGGGGGGTGCCCCATGAAGAGAAGAGTTCCATGCGGATCCTCACCGTTCGCCGACGCTGGTGGTGACCGTGACGGGCACGCGGAGAGCGGCCGCCTTCCTGACGACCTCGGGAGCCAGGACCAGCGTGGCCCCGCGGCCGACGAATCCGAAGAGGTCGAGGTGGATGTCGTAGCCCTGTGAAGTCAGTTCGGCCAGCGAGGAGGAGCGGGGCTCGACCATGTCCATGAGGGTGCGGAGCTGATCACTCAGTCCTCCCGGCAGTCTGTCGTGCACCTGGAGTGCCCACAGTCCGCCCTGGGGCGGTGACACCCGATCGCGGTGAGCGCTTCCCGGCCTGCGGACCGACGTCGGAGCAAGAGAGACGGTCCGGGTCACGAGATCGACGTCCAGGTCCTGCTTGCGGACGACCAGCGTCACCGCGGTCTCGACCCACGGGCCTTCCTTGTACGTGTACTCGATCACGCGTCCTCTTCGCCGAAGGTGACGGGGGTGTACGTCTTCGCGTGGGCGGCGAGGAAGGTTCGGGCTTCCTCGGGCAGCGGCAGGGGCGCCACGGCTACGTAGTCGATGAGCCTCTTCGGCGCGTAGTAGTCGCGGAAACGGTATTTCACGCGGGCCAGTTCAGCCGCGTCGGCGTACCGGTGCGCCACTCCGAGGGACTCCAGAAGTTCGGAAAGCCCATACCTGCCGACCTTGTCTCCAAGGTCGACGGGAAGCCGGTATCGGGTCACCTCGGAAGCCGAGACCGGAAGCTCGTCCGAGCCGATGGCCCGGAGCTGGGGAAGGCCGAAGCCGAACCACGGGCCGGTCTTCTTCACGAGCATCCAGCGATCGGACATCCGGCTCTGGAAAATGTCGCACTCGTCTCCCGAGAAGACAGGGCGCATGCTCAGGCCCATCCTTGTCAACGGCGGGTGCGACGCTTCCAGGCCGGGGATCTCTTCGTGTCCGGCCTGAACGAGGTGGACGAACTCCGCGTGG
This sequence comes from Streptomyces sp. NBC_00386, assembly GCF_036063235.1. Taxonomy (NCBI): domain Bacteria; kingdom Bacillati; phylum Actinomycetota; class Actinomycetes; order Kitasatosporales; family Streptomycetaceae; genus Streptomyces; species Streptomyces sp. NBC_00386. Next base: position 4,157,571 of record NZ_CP107950.1, on the reverse strand, counting down.
AACTCGCCACGTTCGTCTGATTGCTCAAGGCAGGAGAAGTGGAGATTGCCGTCGAGGAAGGACGGAGAATCGGACCAGGGATCCCGAACCAGGCGGTATCCGATGATCTCTCCACACCGGCCGTCGATCGGGGGAGCCGGATCACCGCAGATCCGGCAGCGATTGCTGTAGTCCATGGGGCTCCTGACGGCGGTCGGCTTGGCGGGAGGTGAGGGAAGCCGGGGTCGGCCTCACACGTCGAAGGTCCGGTCGTCGACGAGTTCGCCGCTCTCCGACCACTTCTTGATCGATCTCACCATTCCGCGCGCGCCGTATTCCTTCTGGAGGGCCGGCCGGCCGTTCTGGTGCCAGCCCCGCCAGCGGCCGTACGGAATTCCTCGCCGGCATTGACCTTCCGCTCTGCCCGCTCCATCCGCATACCATTCGCGGCTGGGACCGTCCTCCAGGCCTTCGGTATAGGTGGTCATGGCGACCACCTGACCCGTCCGGGGATTCTTCTCGACGGTCTCTCCGGTGAACAGTCGACCCTGATAGGTCAGGGACTGGTCGATTCCCATGTCCAGTTCGGGGTCGTCGACGTCGATGCGCATCAGTAAGACCGAGGCCGGCAGGGGTTATCGCCGGGGTTGGGTGACCGTTCCGGTGCGTATGGCCTGGAGGAGGTGGCCGACGGGGGCGGGCGTGGTGGTGAGCACGGTGCCGGGGGCGTCGGATTCTCGGAGGTGGAGCGCGACGGGGGTGGAGGCGAGCTCGACGCAGGCGTTGCCTTCGCCGCCGCCGGAGAAGGAGGACTTCTGCCAGGTGTAGGGGGTGCTCATGCCGTGCCTCACAGTTCTTTTGTCAGCTGGTGGATGAAGTCGCGTGATCGCTCGGGCTCGAACGACACACTCTTCACCTTACGGAACAGCGTTCTGAGACGTCCGAGTTGAGCTTCCGCATCGATGAACGCCGTGCCGTACGGCGCGTCCCGAACGAAGGTGTCCAGGCGGGGCACGGTGCCGCCCATGTGGACCATGGCGCTCCCGGCGCCGGCGAACCCGTCCAGGTCGTACGGAATGACGCGTACCGTCACGTGGTCGGCTTCGGACAGGTCCAGAATTCTTCCGAGCTGGACCCGAGTCGCCGTGCGGTCGCCGACTCTGATCCTGAGTGCTGACTCGTGGATCACCGTTTCGTAGGGAATCATCCTCGGCCCGTCCAGGACCGCGCGACGTCGCATCCTGTGTTCCACCCATGACTCCAACTGATCTGTGCGCAGTTCGGGAGTTGTGAACGAGAACAGGGCGCGGGCGTAGTCCTCCGTCTGGAGGAGCCCGGGTACGTGAAGGAAATCGACGTCGCGACGGAAGGTGGCGTGGTGCTCCAGCTCCGCGAGGTCCAGGAAGGGAGAGGGGAGGCTTCCTCGATACTCCTCCCACCATCCGCGCGTGCGGTCCGTGGCCAGCTTTGCCAAGCCGTCGATCAGGGCCTCGTCGAGACAGGCGTAGTGGGCGGCCAGGCGGCGGAGGCGCGCTTCGCTGACGCCCGACAGCCCTGACTCGATGTGCGTCATCTGGGACGAGTTCACTCCGAGGAGTGCGGCTGTCTCCCGTGCCGTCATGCCTGCCGATTCGCGCAGCCTGCGCAACTCCGTGCCCAGGCGCAGCTGTCTGGCGGTGGGGTGGCTCCGCAGCGGCATCAACGGCTCCTTCTCTGCAACTTGGCGCTCTGGGTGCCTCGTTCGGGTGTCAGGCTACGGCAACGGCTTGCGCTACCTCAAATTAGAGGTCTACCGTCGGTGATGCGAACGTCACTCTGCGATACCCCGGGACCCCGGAAGCGCACCACTCCGTCCTGCCGTGACGGCTGTGACACTGCCACCGCCCGGAATCGCCGGCCCTGATCGACTCCCCCTCCCACGAACGGAGTTCACGCATGCCTGAATCCGAGCCCTGGAACTACACCCTGTACATCCCGCAGGACACCCGGGCGGTGACCGTCTGCCGTCGTACCGTCCGCCTGGTCCTGACCCTGCACGGGCTGATCCGTCTCGTGGACGTCGCCGAGCTGATGGCGGCGGAGCTGGTCTCCAACGCCGTACGGCACACGAAGGGGCCGGCGGCCCTGCGGCTGCACTGGCGGGACGGGGTGCTGCGGATCGGCGCCTGGGACGCGAGCCCGGTGCCGCCGCCGTACGACGTGGAGGTGGCCTCCGGTGAGGAGGAGACGGGCCGGGGGCTGTTCCTCGTGCGGGCCTGCGCCGACGACTGGGGCTGGCACCCTCTGCGCCAGGGCGGCGACATCGGCAAGTACGTGTGGTGCGATCTGGTGGCGGCGTAGGTGCGACGCGGGCTTTCGGAGCCCTCGCGAACGCGTGGACGTGGACCCCGGCCCGAACCGGGGGGCTTCTCGGTGGCACGGTGGGGCCGCCGAGATGCTCTGATAATATTGATCTCGAGCTGGTCGGCGGAAGTCGCACAGGCCGGTCACGCGTTGGTGGTCCAAGGAAAGACGCCCCGCTTCCTGCGGGGAAATGCAGGTGCAAGGCCTGCCCGGCGCTCCACGAAGACCCTGTCCCGAATCCTCGGGGCAGGGTCTTTTTTTTCGTCCGGACACCGGCACCGGCACCGGTGTCCGGACCCACCCCGGGAGCGTCCCGCAGATGCTGTGAAGGATGTGAGGGTCCGACGGGGGTGACGGGCCCCGGGGCGGGACGGCAACTCGGCTGTCCCGGGTGGTTGGTGACGAAACGGGCGGGCGGTCGTCAATGCCGTCTGCCCGACCTTCGACACCCTCCCTAGACTCTCAGTAGGCTCGGGCCACCCCCCGAACTCACGCCCTCACCAAACGACCCCAGGACACCCGCCATGGCGCGACGCACCAACTCCAGTTCGACGGGCGGCTCGCCGGGTCCGAGGAATCGGACGCCGCAGCCCCTGCCCCGGCGTCGTCGGACGTTCGGGGACTTCGTGAAGGCGTTCGGGGCGTTCGTCGCCCTGCTGGTGCTGCTCGTCGGCGTGCCCGGCGCGCTGGTGGTCGCCGTGGGCTGGCCGCTGCCGCACGGGGCGCCCTCGGTGGACTGGCTCCAGCAGGAGATCACCGTCGGCACGTTCATCCACGTGCTGACGGTCCTCGTGTGGCTTGCGTGGGCGCAGTTCACCGCGTGCGTCCTCGTCGAGATGAAGGCCGCGCTGTCGGGCGTCGGGCTGCCGAACCGCGTACCGGGCGCCGGGGCGAGCCAGTTGCTGGCCCGTCAGCTCGTCGCGGCACTCCTGCTCGTCGGCGCCGCCGCCGCGAGCTTCACCCCGGGACTCTCCCAGCTCGGCCAGAGCCTGGAAGGCAGCCGGCACGGCTCCGTCGCCGCCGCCCAGCAGACCCCGGGCGGGCTGTTCGGGCAGCAGCAGGAGCGGGCCGCCGCCGAAGCGGCCGCGGCCGTCGCCGAGCAGGCCGCCGACGCCGCGTCCCAGGCCGCGTCGCGGCCGGACGGCGGCACCTCCGCCCGGCACGGCGACACGAAGTACTACCGGATCCAGCCGCCCGAGGGCCGTCACCACGACTCGCTCTGGGAGGTCGCGCAGCGCCACCTCGGCGACGGGCGCCGGTACAAGGAGATCTACGAGCTCAACAAGGACCGTACGCAGCCCGACGGGTCCAAGCTGTCCGAGGCCAGCCTCATCCGGCCCGGCTGGATCATGGAGATGCCCGGCGACGCCCACGGCGGCGAGCTCGTCGAGATGCCGGACGCCGAGCCCGGGATCCCGGAGCAGGCCCGGCAGCCGATCCAGCAGCAGATCCACGACTACGCGAAGACCGGCGATCACCAGCAGGCCGGCGGCCGGCAGGACAGCGGTGCCGACCGGGGAGACCGGGACACCGCGCACTTCCGCGTGCCCCAGCAGCGGGCCGGCGGCGACCACGGCCAGGAGCGTGAGCGCGCCGCCTCCGACGAAGCCGCCGCGGACTCGCGCGACGGACAGAGCTCGCAGCCGGCCGCCGCGGAGAGCGGGCCCGCCTTCGGGCTGCCCGAGGCACTCGTCGGCGCGCCCCTCCTCGCCGCGGGCCTCCTCGGCGCCCTCGGCCGGCGCCGCCGTCAGGCCCTGTGGCAGTCGGCGCTCGGTGCCGTCCGCGGACACCGGGGCATGGAGCCGCCGGTTCCCACCGGATCCGCCCAGGACGCCCAGGACGCGCTGCTCGTCGGCGCCGACCCCGACGGCGTACGCCTCCTCGATCTGTCGCTGCGCGGACTCGCGGCCGCACTCGCCGCCGAGTCCCGCCCGTTGCCGACCGTCTACGCGGCCTGGCTCGGCGGCGACGGCGATCTGCACCTCCAGCTCGCCCAGCCGGCCGGAAAGCCGCCCGCGCCGTGGCAGCTCGGCCAGGACCAGACGTTCTGGATGCTGGCACGCGCCGACGCCGAGCGGTACGAGGAGACCGACACCGCCGCCCCGTACCCCGGCCTCGTCAGCCTCGGCACCATGGACGACTCGCGGCTGCTGCTCAACCTGGAGGCCGTGCCCGGCATCGTCTCCCTGAGCGGAAGCGCGACCGACCGCGCGGCCGTCTTCGCCTCCGTCGCCGCCGAACTGGCCACCAACGGCTGGTCGGACCGCATGACGATCACGCTCGTCGGTTTCGGCGAGGACCTGACGCCGCTCGCGCCCAACCGGCTGCGCCACCTCGACGACATCGAGGCGCTCGTCGAGACCATGGAGGCCGAGACCCGGCAGCGGCGCGGCGCGCTGGGTGCCGCCGGACACGACTCCGTGCTCACCGGCCGTACCGGGCCCGCCCAGCACACCCGTTGGGCCCCGCACCTCGTCCTCCTCGCCACCGAGCCGTCCCCCGTCGACGCCCTCAGGCTCGCCGAACTGGCCGCCGATGCAGGACGGTTGGGCATCGGCTATCTCGTCGGCACCGAGAGCGGCGAACTGCCGGGTGCGGCCTGGGAGATGGAGATCACCCGCGAGGGCAAGCTGCTCGCTCCGCTCCTCGGACTCGAACTCGACGCGCAGATGCTGCCGGTGGCCCAGCAGCGGGCGGTCGTGGAACTCTTCGTCGAGGCGGACCCGGAGGGCGGACCCGACGGGCCGACCAGTTCCCCGCCGTTCCTCGTCGACATCAGCGAACAGGGGCGGCCCGCCGTGTACGCGCGGCTCGTGGGCCCGTACGAGATCATCGGCCTGGAGACGCCCGAGGGCGAACGCAGCCCGCTGCTGCACGAGGCGCTGGCGCTGCTCCTGCTGCACCGCGAAGGCGTGCACCCGCGCGTGCTGTCCTCCGCGCTGTGGCCGCGCGGTGTCACCGAGGACGTGCGGGACGCGCTCGTCGAGCGGCTGCGCGACTGGCTCGGCACCGACCCCGACGGCACCCCCCGTCTCGGCGCCGACGCGACCGGGCGGCTCACGCTCGCCAAGTCCGTCGTCTCCGACCTGGACGTGCTGCGCTCCCTCTACCACGAGGCGACGCAGGGCAAGGGCGTCAACAGCCGTGTGGTGCGCGGGCGGTTGCTCACCGACGCCCTCGTCCTCGTCCGCGGTCCGCTGCTCGCCGACCGCCCCGAGGGACGTTACGGCTGGCTCACCCACGAGATCATCGACGCCCAACTGCCGCTGCTCGTGGCGGACATCGGCCTCGCGCTCTCCGCGTTCCATCTGGAGAAGGACCGGGCGGAGAAGGCGATCGAGGCGCTGAACGCGTCGATGAACTCGGCGCCGACGGACGAACGGCTGTGGAACGAACTGCTGCGCGCGACGCACGCGACGGGGGACGAGGACAAGGTGAAGCGGCTCGCTGCGGACCTGGTGGCCCGCAGCGGGGCGCGGGGGCTGCCGCCCCGCACCGAGGCGCTGCTCGACGAACTGCTGCCGGCCTGGCGGAGCGGCACGGCCGCGGTGAGCTGACCCCACCGACCCGGCCGCCGGATCCGTATCGAGGCGGCCCGCCGACGGTACGGGTTCCGCGGCTGTCGTGGCCGTCGCACCGGAGACACTCCGGAGTCACACTTCCTGGGGGGAACGCGTGGATCTCGACCTCTGGCTCGTCGCCGTCGCCGCACTCTGGGGCGCGGCGGCGGGGCTCCTGGTGCCCCGGCCCGCGTACCGCTTCGCCGTCGACCCCGACGAACCGTGGCGGGACCGCTGTCCCGAAGGGCAGCCGATCACCGGGGCCGCGCGCGGATGGCTGGGGCTCGCCCGCTCGCCGGGCGGAACCCGTTACGGCCCCGGCGTCCTCCTCGTCGCTCCGGTCACCGCCCTGCTCTGCGCCGGGCTCGCCGCCGCGACCGGTACGCGCCCGGAGCTGGGCGTCTGGCTGCTGCTCACGCCGCTCGGCGTCCTGCTCGCCGTGGTGGACTTCCGGGTGCAGCGGCTGCCGGACGCGCTGACCCTGCCGCTCGCGGCGGCGGCGCTCGTGCTGCTCGGGGCGGCCGCCGCGCTGCCCGAGCACGCGGGGGACTGGCCGACCGCGCTGTTCGGGGCGCTCGCGCTCGGGGGCGGGTACTTCGTGCTCTTCCTCGTCAACCCGAACGGCATGGGCTTCGGCGACGTGAAACTCGCCCTCGGTCTCGGCGCGGTGCTCGGCTGGTACGGGTGGAGCGTGGTCGTCCTCGGGACCTTCGCCGGGTTCCTGTTCGGCGCGCTGTACGGGACGGCGCTGGTGATCGCGCGGCGCGCGGGGCGCAAGACGTCGATCCCGTTCGGCCCCTTCCTGATCGCGGGGGCGTACGTGGGGCTGCTGATCGGGGCTTACGCGGCCTGACGCCGGCCGGAGCGGTCGGTTCGCGTGGCCGAAGCCGCACGGCCGAACGGCCCCGGCGTGCCGGGCCGGTCGAGTGGGCCTGGCCTCGGTCGGCGCGGCGGGCCGGCGGGCCTGACGTCGGCCGCTGCGGCGGGCTGGCGTAGGGTGGTCGGGTCTGTCCACAACCCTTACGAAAGGGACGCTCCCGGTGACCGAGAAGGCCGACCTTCAGTCCGTGCTGGACCGTGCCGCCGAGGGTGGGCGGATCACTCCGGAAGAGGCGCTCGTCCTCTACCGCGACGCCCCGCTGCACGCGCTCGGCGCGGCCGCCGACGCCGTACGCCGCCGCAGGTACGCGGGTACCGAGCACATCGCGACGTACATCATCGAGCGCAACATCAACTACACGAACGTGTGCGTCACGGCGTGCAAGTTCTGCGCGTTCTACGCTGCCCCCAAGGACACCGCCAAGGGCTGGACGCGCGACCTCGACGACATCCTGCGCCGCTGCGCCGAGACCGTCGAACTGGGCGGCACCCAGATCATGTTCCAGGGCGGGCACCACCCGGACTACGGCGTCGAGTACTACGAGAAGCACTTCGCCGCGATCAAGGGCGCGTACCCCGAGCTGGTCATCCACTCCCTCGGCGCGTCCGAGGTCGAGCACATGGCCCGTATCTCCAAGGTGAGCGTGGAGGAGGCCATCCAGCGGATCCACGCGGCCGGTCTCGACTCGTTCGCGGGCGCGGGCGCCGAACTGCTCCCCGCCCGTCCGCGCAAGGCGATCGCCCCGCTCAAGGAGTCCGGCGAGCGGTGGCTGGAGATCATGGAGATCTCGCACGGGCTGGGCGTCGAGTCGACGTCCACCATGCTGATGGGCACCGGCGAGACCAACGCCGAGCGCATCGAGCACCTGCGGATGATCCGTGACGTACAGGACCGGACGGGCGGCTTCCGCGCCTTCATCCCGTACACCTACCAGCCCGAGAACAACCACCTGAAGGGCCGCACGCAGGCGACGCTCTTCGAGTACCTGCGGATGATCGCGATCGCCCGCCTGTTCCTCGACAACGTGGCGCACATCCAGGGCTCCTGGCTGACCACCGGCAAGGAGGTCGGACAGCTCTCCCTGCATTACGGCGCGGACGACCTCGGCTCGATCATGCTGGAGGAGAACGTCGTCTCCTCCGCCGGTGCGAAGCACCGCTCCAACCGCATGGAGATCATCGACCTCATCCGCAAGGCGGGCCGCGTCCCCGCGCAGCGGACCACGACGTACGAGCACATCGTCGTCCACGACGACCCGGCGAACGACCCGGTCGACGAGCGCGTGATGTCCCACATCTCCTCCACGGCGATCGAGGGCGGCACAGCGCACCCCGAGCTGAAGCTGCTGGCCTCCAACTAGCCGCGCCGTGCTGACACTTCACGTAGCCGAGCAGTCGGCCGGGACCTCGGTCCTGGTCGACGGGGCAGCCGTCGCCGCCGTCGGCCCGTACGAGGAACTGGCCGCCGACCGTCCGGACGCGAAGGTGCGGCGCTGGCCCGGCATCCTGACGCCGGGGCTGCTCAACCCGTACGGCCCGGAGCTCCTGGAAGGCATGTACCACCCGGACCCGCGCGAGGCCGAGGGCTTCGGCACCGAGCCCATCGGCGGGGAGCGGGCCAAGCGGATCTTCCGCGCCGATCCCGCACGCGTCGGCGCGAGCGCGCGGCGCGGGATCCAGCGGCTGCTGGCGCACGGCACGGTGGCGGTGGCCGGGGAGCTGCGGTCGCGAGCCGTGGTCGACGCGGTGCGCAGGGCCGGTCTCGCGGTGGGTCGGCGGCCGGACCGGCTCGCGGGGCCGGCGTCGCTGTCCCCGACCCCGCTGATCATGCTGCCGGGGCTCGCGCCGGGCGGTCCCGCCCGGTTCGCCGTGTTCGACGTGGCGGACCGCGCCGAACTGGTCCGGCTCGGTCCGGGAACCTGCGTGGCGACCGTGATCGGCGGGCGGCTGGTGTACCGGAGCCGCTGATCACGGCACGTGCCGCCGGCTCAGCCCGCGAACGCCTTCGCGAACGCCCCCGCACTCTGCCGCACGCCGCTGCAGTCGGTCGCCGCGTCGCCCGCCGTGGCGCTGCCCTTCTCGCACTGCCGGTCCCGGAACGTCGACCACATCGACACCCAGGCCACCCCCTTCTTCTCGGCGAACTCCCGTACCTGCGCCGCGTCCGAGAGTCCGAACGTCTCGTTGTCCACGTCGTTGACGCCGATCATCGAGGTGAGCGCGAGCCCCTGCCAGGCGTCGGTGGCCGACAGTCCGAACACCTTCTTCAGCTGCTCGTGGGCCGCTTCGGCGGACGTGATCGCGTAGTCACCCATGTCGTCGGCGTACGAACTGCCGTAGTTCATGGTCATGATGTTGACCGTGGAGACGTCCACCGAGTGGTCGTTGGCTGACTCCAGGAGGGCCAGGCCGTCGGCGTCGAGGCCCGACGGCATCACGGGCAGGGTGAAGGACACCGTCAGTCCGGGACGCTTCTTCTGGAGCAGCGCGATGGCCTCGGAGCGCAGCGCGACCGAGTCGGAGTCGCTCAACTGGGCGCCCTCGACGTCGAAGTCCGCCTGGGTGGAGCCGGCCGCGTCCAGTGCCGCCCCGTAAGCGGCGGCGAGGTCGCTCGCGTTGTCGCACGTCGACGCCAACTCCTTGCCCGAGGCGCCTCCGAACGACACCCGCACCCGCGCGCCGGACTTCTTCAGCGCCGAGACCCGGGACTTCACGGCCGTGTCGCCGATCGCGTACATGCCGTCCCACTCCGGTGTGCAGCCGCCGCCGTCCGAGATCACGAAGGCCAGGTTGTACGTGGTCGGCGACCCCGCCGCATCGGTGTCGGCGGTGGTCGTGGCGCTCACGTAGGGGGCGTACGAGGTGGCCGACGACTTCGTCGTGCCCGGGTTCGGTGACGCCGCCGCGGCCGTCGTCCGCCCGGCTCCCGCGGACGCCGGGTCCGAGGCGCCGCCGCCCCCCGAGGAGCACCCCGCACAGGCCAGGGCCACCACGCAGACGACCCCCGCGGCCGGCCTCAGGAAACTCCGCATTCCGCACGCACCCACTCTCGTGATCTCTTGTGATCTCTCGCGACATCTTGTGGCGCCTTGTGATGTCCGTCTCAGGACAGAAACAAACGGTTGTTCCCCGACTGGAAATGTGTCACATCCGGAACGGAATGCGGAATGGAGACCGCGAAGGAGGATCGTGAGCGAATATGCCGACAAAGAGGGTGATTCGGGCTCTGGAAGGGTGCATATCTCCCATATTCATCAGGGCTGAGCTGTGCGGGCATTTCTCGATTCTCATAGAGAAAATACAGGTTGGGGCCTCTCTCATGGTTCGTTCATACGGAACTCGGAGTTTCTGACACATAAACGCGTCCTACCGTCTGGGGAATGCAATCCGAGTCCGCCGTCGAAAACCGTGCCCAGATGCGTGGCCGCCGCCGCAAACGCGGCAGCGGGGCCGAGGCCGGCCCCGTGTTCGTTGACAACTCCGGGCGCCGTGCCCGCCTGCTGAGCAGAGTCGGGATGCTCGTCTGCGTCGGCTGCCTCGGCTACGCCGTCGTGCTCGGCATGGCCTTCATGGGCTGGGGCACCTCGCTGACGCCTTCCTCGCTCCTCCCCTTCGACGGCGGCCGGGCCGGCTCCGCCCCCGACGGGGGCTACGGCGGACCGCGCGCCGGCACCGCCCCGAGCGGAGCGCCGGACGGAGCGCCCACCGGCACCCCGCCGTCGGGTCCGCCCACCGGGTCCACGCCCTCCTCCGCCTCCACGGCGACGGCCGGGGCGTCCTCCACCGCCACGACAACCGCCGGGGCTTCCGCCTCCACCGGCACCGAGTGACGGGGGCGCACCCACTCTCATGACCACGACGACACCGGCGCGCGGCCGTCGGCGGGCCCCCTCCAAGCTGGAGCGGGCCGCCGGGAAGGCCGCCGCGCTGCAGAAACCCCGTGTCATCCTCGCCCTGATGCTCCTGCTGGCGCTCATCAGCGTGATGCTGCTCGACGGCTATCTGCGCTCGGAGATCGGCAACGACGCCCGCGTGCGCGACGGCGCGGCCTACGACAAGGTCCCCCAGAAGATCCTCGACGGCGGGCCCATCCTGACGTTCACCGGCGGCACCGCGAAGACGCAGTCCGTGCCGAAGAAGACCATCGTGCTCACCTTCGACGACGGGCCGACCCCCAACTGGACGCCCGAAGTCCTGAAGGTCCTGAAGAAGAACGACGTCGACGCCACCTTCTTCCTGGTCGGCTCGATGGTCTCCCGCTACCCCGGCGTGGTGAAGAACATGGTGGACCAGGGCAACGAGGTCGGCATCCACACCTTCACCCACGTCGACCTCTCCTACCAGAGCACCGCGCGCCTCCAACGTGAGCTGAAGCAGACGCAGTTGGCCCTCGCGGGCGCGGCCGGCATCACCACCACGCTGTTCCGTGCCCCGTACTCGTCGGAGATCAGCGCCGTCGACAACTACAGCTGGCCCGTCTACAAGGAGCTCGGCGGCCTCGGCTACACCAGCGTCTTCGTCGACACCGACAGCGACGACTGGAAGAAGCCGGGCGTCTCGAAGATCGTGCAGTGGGCGACACCGAAGAAGAACCAGGGTGCCATCGTCCTCATGCACGACGCGGGCGGCGACCGCTCGCAGACGGTCGAGGCGCTCGACACGTACATCAAGAAGATGAAGGCGAAGGGCTACACCTTCACCACCGTCAGCGGCGCCCAGGCCGAACTGAACCGGTCGGCGTCCGGAGCCGCACCGGACCGGGGCGCCTCCGCGGCCGCTCCGAACCAGGGTGCGTCCGGGTCCGGCGGCACCTCCGCGGCCACCGGTCCGGCGGCGGGTGGCATCACGAGCGCCGCCGCGCAGGCGGGCCAGCGGAAGGCCGACGGCGCGACCCTCTACGAGGGCAGGGCACTCGTCTACGCCGTGGCGGTCGCCGAATGGGTCGTCCCGGCGCTGTCCTGGTTCCTCGTGGTCGTCGGCGTCGCCGTCATGGGCCGCTTCGGGATGATGCTGATCCTCGCCCGCCGTCACTACCGGCAGCGCAACCGCAAGCGCGGAGGCGGCCGGGGCGGGAAGTTCAGCTGGGGACCGACGGTCACCCGGCCCGTGACCGTGATCGTGCCCGCGTACAACGAGAAGGAATGCATCGCCAACACCCTGAAGTCGCTGGCGAGGAGCACGCATCCGATCGAGATCATCGTGGTCGACGACGGCTCCGACGACGACACGTCCGAGATCGCCGAGTCGCTCGGCATGCCGAACGTCCGGGTCATCCGGCAGGAGAACGCCGGCAAGCCCGCCGCCCTCAACAACGGCGTACGCAACGCCCGTCACGACATCGTCGTGATGATGGACGGCGACACCGTCTTCGAGCCGGACGCCGTGCACCAGCTCGTGCAGCCCTTCGCGGATCCGGAGATCGGGGCGGTCGCGGGCAACGCCAAGGTCGGCAACCGCGACACCGTGATCGGCGCCTGGCAGCACATCGAGTACGTGATGGGCTTCAACCTCGACCGCCGCATGTACGACCTGCTGCGCTGCATGCCCACCATCCCCGGCGCGATCGGCGCGTTCCGCCGGGACGCGGTGCTGGGGGTCGGCGGCATGAGCGAGGACACGCTCGCCGAGGACACCGACATCACCATCGCCATGCACCGCGCGGGATGGCGGGTCGTCTACCAGGAGCACGCCAAGGCCTGGACGGAGGCGCCCGGTTCGCTGAAACAGCTCTGGTCGCAGCGCTACCGCTGGTCGTACGGCACCATGCAGGCACTGTGGAAGCACCGCAAGTCCCTGACGGACAAGGGTCCTTCGGGCCGCTTCGGACGCGTGGGCATGCCGCTGGTGGTGCTCTTCCAGATCGTCACGCCGGTCTTCGCGCCGCTCATCGACGTGTTCACCCTGTACTCGATGATCTTCGTGGACTTCCGGGCCGCGCTGATCGCCTGGCTGGCCGTCCTCGCGGTCCAACTGGTCTGCGCGGCCTACGCGTTCCGGCTCGACCGGGAGAAGTACCGCTACCTCGCGATGCTGCCGCTCCAGCAACTCGCCTACCGCCAGATGATGTACCTGGTCCTGATCCACTCCTGCGTCACAGCCCTGACCGGCGGGCGGCTCCGCTGGCAGAAGCTCAAGCGCACGGGCGAGGTCGGAACCCCGGCGGGGGTGAGCTAGATGACCTGGGGCGCGGAACAGCAGGGCCAGGGGTACGAGGGCGAGTACGGATACGGGTACGGGCACAGCTCCGGGTACGACGGCGGGTACGGTCACGGCCCCGCGTACGGGTACGACGGCGGGTACGCCCACGATCCCGGGCAAGGGCTCCCGTACGACCGGACCCCGTCGTACGAGCAGCCGGTGGCGTACGGGCAGTCGGCTCCGTACGCGGAGCAGTGGCAGTACGTTCCCGAGCCGGAGGACCCCGTCTTGACGGAGACGGATACGGAGACCGCGGCGACGGCGGCGGAGGAGGCGGCGGCGGAGGAGGAGGCGGCGGCGGAGGCGGCGGCGACCGGGCCGGCCCCGGTCCCGTCCCCTTCCCGCAAGAAGGGAGCGGGGGGCGGCCGGGACCGGTACTTCGACGCCCTCCGCGCTGTCGCCCTGGTCCGTGTCGTCACCTATCACACCTTCGGCTGGGCCTGGGCCGGACTGGTCTTCCCGTCGATGGGCGTGATGTTCGCGCTCGCCGGCACGCTGATGGCCAAGTCCCTGGAGCGCCCCGCCCTCACCGTGGTCCGGAGCCGAATACGGCGCTTGCTGCCGCCGTTCTGGTTCTGGGGCCTCTTCGTCGTGGTGGCGATGCTGATCCACGGCTGGATGCCGGGCTGGCAGATAGTGTTCTGGGTCGTCCCGGTCGGCGACCCTCCGGGGAACCAGTGGGGCGTGCAGGCCTGGGAGATTCTCTGGTACCTGCGCACGTACCTCTGGTTCGTCCTGCTCTCCCCGCTGCTGCTGAAGATCTTCCGCAGGGCCCCGATCCCGGTGCTGCTCCTCTCGCTCGTCCCGGTCCTCGTCCTCCAGTACGGCCCCCACCTCCCGGACGGCCGCCTCGGCAGCGCCCTCACGGACCTCGCCACCTACCTCTTCTGCTGGCTCGTCGGCTTCGCCCACCGCGAGGGGGTGCTCCAGCGTCTGAAGCCGGCCGCGGTGGTCCTCGCCTCGGCGGCCGCGCTCGCGTACGGCGGCTGGTACGCCCTCGCGCACCGGTCGGAGTACGGCACGTACGACCTCGACGAGATCCCTCTAGCCCAGGCCTTCTGGTCGGCGGGCTTCGTGACGCCGCTGATGTACTTCAAGGCGTACTACGACGTCGACTTCGCCTGGCTGGCCCGCTTCAGGCGGCTCGACCGCACGGTGACGGTCTTCAACGGGCGGGCGGTGACGATCTACCTCTGGCACGAGATCGCGCTGATCCTGGCCGTCCCGCTGATCGACCAGTTCTGGAAGGTGCCGGCCTTCGAGAAATGGCTGCCCCTGGAGAGCCAGTGGTTCATGTTCGCCGTCGGCTGGGTGCTGATCTGGATCGCGATCCCTCTGTTCGGCTGGGTCGAGGACGTGGCCGCCCGGAAACGACCCCGGCTGCTGCCGTAGCGGCTCGAACCTCATCATCACCGCGCCGTTCACCGAGATCCCGGAGCCTGTGCGGTAGTGCCCGGCCCGCGACAGCAGCCCCTCGGACCGACGGCGGGAGCCCGCAGTCCGCCGGGCCGACGGCGGACACCGGAGTCGTCGGACAGCGCCGTACCCTCCCCGTGGTCCACGGGGGCGGGTGCGGCGCTTTTCCCGTACGCGGGGAACAGAGCCCGTTTCCCGGCCGGGCGCCGGAGAGCCGTCGGGCCCGTACTGCCACAATGGGGACCGTGACCCGCGCATCCCTGGACAAGCAGCCGCACGAAGTCGCCTCGATGTTCGACGACGTGGCGGAACGGTACGACCTGACGAACGACCTGCTGTCGCTCGGACAGGACCGGGCGTGGCGCAAGGAGGTCGCGAAGGCGGTCGACGCGCGCCCCGCGCAGAAGATCCTGGACCTCGCGGCCGGCACCGCGACCTCGTCCCTCCCCTTCGCCCGCACCGGCGCGTACGTCGTCCCCTGCGACTTCTCCCTCGGGATGCTCCGCGTCGGCAAGCGCAACCACCCCTGGCTGCCGATGACCGCCGGTGACGCGACCAGACTGCCCTTCAAGGACGACACGTTCGACGCCGTCACGATCTCCTTCGGACTGCGCAACGTGCAGGACACCGACACCGCGCTCCGCGAGCTGTACCGCGTGACCAAGCCGGGCGGACGCGTCGTGATCTGCGAGTTCTCGCACCCCACCTGGGCGCCGTTCCGTACGGTCTACACCGAGTACCTGATGCGCGCGCTGCCCCCGGTCGCCCGCGCCGCCTCCTCCAACCCCGACGCGTACGTCTATCTCGCCGAGTCCATCCGCGCCTGGCCGACCCAGCCCGAACTGGCCGAGCGGCTGCAGAAGGCCGGCTGGTCGAAGGTGGCCTGGCGCAACCTGACGGGCGGCATCGTGGCCCTCCACCGGGGCTACAAGCCGGCCTGACCCCGCTCGGCGTCCACCCGCCGGGAACCCGTCCGGGCCGGCTACCTGAGGACCGCGAACGGGTCGCCGGGCAGGTCGAGTTCGCGGCGCAGCCCGCCCGACGGCGGACGGGACGGACGTGGTTCACGCACTCCGGCGCCGCCCTCCGCGTCCCCCAGGTCGAACCACACCGTGACGACGGCTCCGCGCGGCACCTCGGCACCGGGCTGCGGAAATTGCCGTACGACGTAGTCGACGACCGTCCGAGGGAAATCGGGCCGGTCGGGCGCGGCGAGCAGAACACCACGCGCCTCTGCCGTCTCACGCGCGTCCACGGCCATCAGGCCGACGAGCCGCGGTACGCGCACTTCGGGTGTCTTGGGTGTTATGCGCACAGACGTCACCCCCAGCGGTACCGGAAGGGTAAGCCTCGTCCGTGCCCTTCCGGAAGCCATGAGGAGACGCGCCGGAATCCGTCACAGGGCCAGTCGGTAGCGGTGGCCCTCCTGCCGCGACGCGGGCAGCGTGAACCGCTCCGCGAGCTCCATGCCGAGCCGTCTCGTCACCGCGATGGAACGGGCGTTGCCCGCGTTGACCATGGCGACGACGTCCGTGACGCCCGCCGCGCGGACCCGCTCCAGCGTGGTTCGCGCCGCCGCCGTGACGTACCCCTTGCCCCAGTGCGCCCGCCCCAGCCGCCAGCCGATCTCGATCTTCCCGGCCGGACCCCAGGCGTGCGGCCACGGCTGCGCGCCCGTGAAGCCCAGTACCTCGTCCCCGGGACCGACCACCGTCCACAGGCAGAACCCGTACTCCGCGTCGTGCCGCCGCTGGCGGGCCGTGAGCTCCTCGTAGACGGACCGCTCGGCCGCGCGGCCCCCGTGGAACTCCATGACCTCGGGGTCGTCGAAGACCCGGTGCCAGGCGAGGGCGTCCTCGTCGGTGGGAACGCGCAGGCGTACATCGGGGAGAGCTCGGTTCACGGGGCAGCCCTTCAGCCGGGTGATCGGTACCGCTGCATAGACTGCCCATGTCCAGTGCCCGTCGGCACGTTGATTTCGAGTCTTGGGGAGAACCCGCCGTGACCGAGCCCCAGCCGCTCTCCGAAAACACCGCCGACGTCATCGTCGTCGGGGCCGGGCCAGCCGGTTCGACCACCGCGTACTACCTGGCGAAGGCGGGACTCGACGTCCTGCTCCTGGAGAAGACGGCCTTCCCGCGCGAGAAGGTCTGCGGCGACGGTCTGACCCCGCGCGCCACCAAGCAGCTCGTGTCGATGGGCATCGACATCTCCGAGGAAGCCGGCTGGCTCCGGAACAAGGGTCTGCGCATCATCGGCGGCGGCGTGCGCCTCCAGCTCGACTGGCCGGATCTCGCCTCCTTCCCCGACTACGGACTCGTGCGCAAGCGGGACGACTTCGACGAGCAGCTCGCACGCCAGGCGCAGAAGGCGGGCGCGCGGCTGCACGAGCGCTGCAACGTCGGAGCCCCGATCATCGACGAGCGCACCGGCCGTATCACCGGCGTGCACGCGAAGCTGGGCGACGCCGACTCCAAGGAGAAGCGGGAGGTGACCTTCCACGCCCCTCTGGTGGTCGCGGCCGACGGCAACTCCACCCGTCTCTCCCTCGCGATGGGCCTGCACCGCCGCGAGGACCGCCCGATGGGCGTCGCCGTCCGTACGTACTTCACCTCGCCGCGCCACGAGGACGACTACCTGGAGTCCTGGCTGGAGCTGTGGGACCGCCGGGGCGCCGAGGACCGACTGCTGCCCGGCTACGGGTGGATCTTCGGCATGGGCGACGGCACCTCGAACGTCGGCCTCGGTGTCCTCAACACCTCCGACTCCTTCAAGGAGCTCGACTGGCGCGAGGTCCTGAAGGCCTGGTGCGCCTCGATGCCGGAGGACTGGGGCTACACCCCCGAGAACATGACCGGCCCGATCCGCGGCGCGGCCCTCCCGATGGCCTTCAACCGTCAACCGCACTACACCAAGGGCCTGCTCCTGGTGGGTGACGCCGGCGGTCTGGTGAACCCCTTCAACGGCGAGGGCATCGCCTACGCCATGGAGTCCGGCCAGATCGCCGCCGACGTCATCGTCCAGGCCCACGCGCGCGCCACCCCGGGCCAGCGCGAACTGGCCCTCCAGCGCTACCCGCGTGTCCTCAAGGACACCTACGGCGGCTACTACACCCTCGGCCGCGCCTTCGTGAAGCTCATCGGCAACCCGAAGGTCATGAAGATCGCCACCCAGCGGGGCCTGACCCACCCGATGCTGATGAAGTTCACCCTGAAGATGCTCGCGAACCTCACCGACCCGACGGGCGGCGACGCGATGGACCGCATCATCAACGGTCTCTCGAAGGTGGCCCCGAAGGCCTGACCGAACGGGACCCGCGCGGCCCCCGACGGTCACCTGCCGGACGGGGCCGCCCGAGCGGTCACCCGTCCGCACGGGGCTGCCCGGGCGGTCAGCGCGACAGCTCCGCCCGAGCCGGTCCGGAACAGGCTCCCACCCGCTCCGGAACAGCCCGAAGGACCGCTCCCCGCACAGGAAGCGGTCCTCCGGAAGTCACCCGTGGGTCAGAGCACGCGCACCGCGCCCGTGGCCGGGTAGCCCGAGAGGTCCTGGATCACGACGCCCTTGGAGGGGTTGGCCGCGTCGAGGTACTGCCCGTTACCGATGTACACCCCGACGTGGTACGCCGAACCCGCCGCACCCCAGTACAGAATGTCGCCGACCTGGACATTGGACAGGGAAACCGGCGTACCGGACACCGACTGGTCCTGCGAGACGCGCGGCAGGTCGACGCCGACCTGCTTGAACGCCGCCTGCACCAGCCCGGAACAGTCCCACGCGTTGGGTCCGGTGCCGCCCATGACGTACGCGTCGCCGACCTGGGCCTTCAGGAAGGCGACGACGGTCGCGACGCTGCCGCTGGCCGGCGCGGCGACGTTCGTGGACGTGGACGCGCTCGCCGACAGGACGGTCCGCGCCGAAGAACGCGAGACGGCGTCGGCCGCCGCGGCCTTGCGCGCGGCCTCGGCCTTCTTCTTGGCCTCAGCCTTCGTCTTGGCGTCGGCCAGGTCGGCCTTGGCCTGCTTGGCGGCCTTGGCGGCCGCCGCGTCGCGCTCCGCCTGAAGCTGGTAGTTGGCCGCGGTCTGCTGGGTGGCGTCCGCGGACTCGGCGACCTGGGTGGCCAGATCGGCCGTCAGGGTCGGCAGTTCCATGGTCTGCGTCACGGGCTCGGCGGCGCTCGCCGAACCCGCCGCGCCGGCCACTGCCAGGGTGCTGAGGACGCCACCGGCAACTCCGGCGCGCATCGCGAGCGACGGAGCGTTGCGACGGGGCTTCCGGTGGCTTCGTATGTGTGCGGTGTGGGACATGGGTACTAGCGGTACCAGGGGCTCCTCCATACCTTCAAGAAACGTGTGGTGCGCCACAGTTGTTCAATCGGCCGCCGAATTCGTCGCCCGTCACTCTTTATTGACGCCGTAACGGGCATTGCGGACACTGTCCATCAGGCCCGTGATCATGGCCTTTCAGCATTACGTCCGAATTGCCCGCGACCTACCACCGGTTGAAGTCGATGGCCAAGCCCGGCTTATCTGACCCATAGGTAGATGTGGCGCAGGTCACGGAACGGTCACCCGGGCCCCCGCGTCCCGCGCGTGACCCCTCCCCGCCGTCGCGTCGCCCCCGCTCGTGAACGCGTGCACGTGTCCACATCGGCCCCTCCGGTCCCCCCGAAGTGTGAACGCCGTCCTCTATCAAGGGGGTGCGTCCAACGCGAATTTGCATGCGGCGGAAGTCTCTTGATATGGAGACGACCCCCTGGGCCTGCGGCGATGAGCGAAAATGTCACGTCTGGTGATCGACCTGACGCTTCGCGTGTGAAGATCACTGCTCATCCGACTTCATGATCGTTCGTCAGGTGGTGGAGATCACAAAGCTAAGGCAATACCCCGTGTCGCAGATCACAGACCGCCGGGCATAAGATGCGAGGCAGTTGGGCTTGTGACCTGCTTCACATGTCCGCGATCTTCGCCGGGACGGGTGGGGTTCGCGGTGCTGACGAGGCAGGGGTGCAGGCTCGCCGAAACCGCCACCAGTCAGTGCCGACTGAGAGGAGCGAGGAGCGTGAACGCGTATGCGCCGATCCTCGTACTGGGAGCCCTCGGGGCAGGCTTTGCGATCTTCTCCGTGGTCATGGCCACGCTGATCGGTCCGAAGCGGTACAACCGCGCCAAACTCGACGCGTACGAGTGCGGCATCGAGCCGACCCCCACGCCGGTCGGCGGTGGGCGCTTTCCCATCAAGTACTACCTGACGGCGATGCTCTTCATCGTCTTCGACATCGAGATCGTCTTCCTCTACCCCTGGGCCGTCACCTTCGACGCCCTGGGTGTTTTCGGGCTCGTGGAGATGCTGCTCTTCGTGCTCACCGTCTTCGTCGCCTACGCGTACGTATGGCGGCGCGGCGGCCTGGAATGGGACTGAGGGGCCTTTAAGCATGGGACTCGAAGAAAAGCTGCCGAGTGGATTCCTGCTGACGACCGTCGAGCAGGCCGCGGGCTGGGTGCGCAAGGCGTCCGTCTTCCCCGCGACATTCGGACTCGCCTGCTGTGCCATCGAGATGATGACGACCGGCGCCGGGCGTTACGACCTGGCGCGCTTCGGTATGGAGGTGTTCCGCGGGTCGCCCCGCCAGGCCGACCTGATGATCGTGGCCGGCCGGGTGAGCCAGAAGATGGCGCCGGTGCTGCGGCAGGTCTACGACCAGATGCCCAACCCCAAGTGGGTCATCTCCATGGGGGTTTGTGCGTCATCGGGCGGAATGTTCAACAACTACGCCATTGTGCAGGGAGTTGACCATATCGTCCCGGTCGACATCTATTTGCCCGGATGTCCGCCGCGGCCCGAGATGCTGATGGACGCGATTCTCAAGCTCCACCAGAAGATCCAGACCTCCAAGCTCGGCGTGAACGCCGAGGAAGCGGCCCGCGAGGCGGAGGAAGCGGCGCTCAAGGCGCTTCCCACCATCGAGATGAAGGGCCTGCTGCGGTGAGCGACGCGAACGGCAACGGGGTCAACCCCGAGAAGGACCTGAGCGCCTCCAACCTTCCCGGCCAGCGAGGCGACCAGGGTGAGGAGATCCGCGTCCAGCGCGGCATGTTCGGCGCCGACAACGGCGGCGACACCTCCGGCTACGGCGGCCTGGTCCGCTCGATCCGGCTGCCCGGCGCGGCCACCCGTCCCTACGGCGGCTGGTTCGACGAGGTGGCCGACGAGCTGGAGGGTGCTCTGGAGGAACAGGGACTCGTGCCCGAGAACGTCATCGACAAGACGGTCGTCGACCGCGACGAGATCACCTTCCACGTCGAACGCGAGTACCTGCTCCCCGTCGCCCAGACCCTGCGCGACGACCCGGCCCTCCGGTTCGAACTGTGCACCGGCGTCTCCGCCGTCCACCACCTGCACGACAAGGGCCGCGAGCTGCACGCCGTCTACCACCTGCGCTCGATCACCCACAACCGGCTGATCCGGCTGGAGGTCAGCGCCCCGGACGCGGACCCGCACGTCCCCTCGCTCGTCAGCGTCTATCCGACGAACGACTGGCACGAGCGCGAGACGTACGACTTCTTCGGCCTGATCTTCGACGGCCACCCCGCGCTGACGCGGATCATGATGCCGGACGACTGGCAGGGCTTCCCGCAGCGCAAGGACTATCCCCTCGGCGGCATTCCCGTCGAGTACAAGGGCGCCCAGATCCCGGCTCCGGACCAGCGGAGGTCGTACTCATGAGCACGCAGACCCCTTCCGGGGCATCGGCCGCATCGCCCCGCGAGACGACCGAGGGCACCGTATATACGGTCACCGGCGGTGACTGGGACGAGATCGCCCAGTCGGCGGCCAAGTCCGACGACGAGCGCATCATCGTCAACATGGGCCCGCAGCACCCGTCCACCCACGGCGTGCTCCGGCTCATCCTGGAGATCGACGGCGAGACGGTCACCGAGGCCCGCTGCGGCATCGGCTACCTCCACACCGGTATCGAGAAGAACCTCGAGTTCCGCACGTGGACCCAGGGCACCACGTTCGTGACGCGCATGGACTACCTGACGCCGTTCTTCAACGAGACGGCCTACTGTCTCGGCGTCGAGAAGCTCCTCGGGATCACCGACCAGATCCCCGACCGCGCCTCGGTCATCCGCGTGCTCCTCATGGAGCTGAACCGACTCTCCTCCCATTTGGTGTGCATCGCCACCGGAGGCATGGAGCTGGGCGCCACCACGATCATGATCTACGGCTTCCGTGACCGTGAGCTCATCCTCGACATCTACGAGCTGATCACGGGCCTGCGGATGAACCACGCGTTCATCCGCCCCGGCGGACTCGCCCAGGACCTGCCCCCGGGCGCGGTGGACCAGATCCGCGAGTTCGTGAAGAAGATGACGAAGAACCTTCCCGAGTACGACAAGCTCGCCACCGGGAACCCCATCTTCAAGGCCCGCATGCAGGACGTCGGCTATCTCGACCTGGCCGGCTGCATGGCCCTCGGCGCCACCGGTCCGATCCTGCGGTCGGCGGGCCTGCCGCACGACCTGCGCAAGTCCCAGCCGTACTGCGGCTACGAGAACTACGACTTCGAGGTCCCGACCGCCGACACCTGCGACTCCTACGGGCGCTTCCTGATCCGCCTGGAGGAGATGCGCCAGTCGCTGCGGATCATCGAGCAGTGCCTGGACCGGCTCCAGCCCGGCCCGGTCATGGTCGCCGACAAGAAGATCGCCTGGCCCGCCCAGCTCGCGCTCGGCCCCGACGGTCTCGGCAACTCGCTCGACCACATCAAGAAGATCATGGGCACCTCCATGGAGGCCCTGATCCACCACTTCAAGCTGGTGACCGAGGGTTTCCGCGTGCCGCCGGGACAGGTGTACACGGCGATCGAGTCGCCCAAGGGCGAGCTCGGGGTGCACGTCGTCTCCGACGGAGGCACCCGCCCCTACCGGGTCCACTTCCGGGACCCGTCCTTCACCAACCTGCAGGCCATGGCGGCGATGTGCGAAGGCGGCCAGATCGCCGACGTCATCGTCGCCGTCGCGTCCATCGACCCCGTGATGGGAGGCGTCGACCGGTGACCACCACCCCCGAGGGCGTCAGCCTGGGCATGCCCCAACTGCCCGCGCCCGACTACCCGGCCGACGTCCGGGCCCGGCTGGAGGCGGACGCGCGCGAGATCATCGCCCGCTACCCCGACTCCCGCTCGGCGCTCCTTCCGTTGCTGCATCTCGTGCAGTCGCAGGAGGGCCACGTCACGCGCACGGGACAGCGGTTCTGCGCGGAGGTGCTGGGCCTGACGACGGCCGAGGTCGCCGCCGTCGCGACCTTCTACTCGATGTACCGGCGCAAGCCGAGCGGTGACTACCAGGTGGGTGTCTGCACCAACACCCTGTGTGCCGTCATGGGCGGCGACGCCATCTTCGAGGCCCTCCAGGACCACCTGGGCGTCGGTAATGGGGAGACCACCGGTGACGGCAAGGTCACCCTGGAGCACATCGAGTGCAACGCGGCCTGCGACTTCGCGCCGGTCGTGATGGTCAACTGGGAGTTCTTCGACAACCAGACCGTGGACTCGGCCAAGCGGCTCGTCGACGACCTGCGCGCGGGCGCGGACGTCGACCCGACCCGCGGCGCCCGTCTGTGCACGTTCAAGGACACCGCCCGGATCTTGGCGGGCTTCCCCGACGAGCGCGAGGGCGCGGTGGAGGCCGGCGGCAGCGCGGGCCACGCGTCCCTGGTGGGGCTGCGCCTGGCCAAGGGGGAGAGCGCCCCCGCGCGCGTGGTGCATCCGCGAGGCGGAGGAGCACCTCAGAACCAGCGGCCCGCCGAGCACCCCAGCTCGCACGACGCGCCGCAGGACACGTCGGCCTCCGACCCGTCCCACCCGGCGGGTCCTGTGGCAGAGGAGGGGGAGTGATGACCTTGGCAGCAGAGATCAACGAGACGAGTCCCGAAAAGCTGCTCGCACCCGTGCTGTCGGCCTTCTGGGACGAGGACAGGTCCTGGTCGCTGGACGTCTACCGGAGGCACGAGGGGTACGAGGGCCTGCGCAAGGCACTCGCCATGTCACCGGACGACCTGATCGCGTACGTCAAGGACTCCGGGCTGCGGGGCCGGGGCGGTGCAGGATTCCCGACCGGAATGAAATGGCAGTTCATTCCCCAGGGAGACGGCAAACCTCACTATCTAGTTGTCAACGCCGACGAATCGGAGCCGGGGACCTGCAAGGACATCCCGCTCCTCTTCGCGAACCCGCACAGCCTCATCGAGGGCATTGTGATCGCGTGCTATGCCATCCGGTCTTCGCATGCCTTCATCTATCTCCGCGGTGAAGTGGTCCCCGTGTTGCGGCGGTTGCACGAGGCCGTACGTGAGGCCTACGCGGCGGGCTACCTCGGCGAGAACATCCTGGGCAGCGGACTCGACCTCCAGCTCACCGTGCACGCGGGCGCCGGCGCGTACATCTGCGGTGAGGAGACCGCGCTGCTCGACTCGCTCGAAGGCCGCCGTGGTCAACCGCGGCTCCGTCCCCCTTTCCCTGCTGTCGCGGGCCTCTATGCGTGTCCAACTGTTGTAAATAACGTCGAGTCGATCGCGTCAGTTCCCGCAATTCTCCAAAACGGCAAGGAATGGTTCAGGTCGATGGGAAGCGAGAAGTCCCCGGGCTTCACGCTCTACTCGCTCAGCGGCCATGTCACCAGCCCCGGCCAGTACGAGGCACCGCTCGGCATCACGCTGCGCCAACTCCTCGACATGAGCGGCGGGATGCGCCCCGGTCACCGGCTGAAGTTCTGGACGCCGGGCGGCTCCTCGACCCCGATGTTCACCGACGAGCATCTCGACGTCCCTCTTGATTACGAAGGAGTGGGCGCCGCGGGTTCCATGCTCGGCACGAAAGCACTCCAGTGCTTCGACGAGACGACCTGCGTCGTCCGCGCCGTCACCCGCTGGACCGAGTTCTACGCCCACGAGTCCTGCGGCAAGTGCACGCCGTGCCGTGAAGGCACGTACTGGCTCGTCCAATTGCTGCGCGACATCGAGGCCGGCAAGGGTGCCATGTCCGACCTCGACAAACTCAACGACATCGCCGACAACATCAACGGCAAGTCCTTCTGCGCCCTCGGCGACGGTGCCGCCTCGCCGATCTTCTCCTCGCTCAAGTACTTCCGCGAGGAGTACGAGCAGCACATCACGGGCCGCGGCTGCCCCTTCGACCCCGCCCGCTCCACGGCCTGGGCGGACAAGCACACGGAGGTGAACGCATGACAGTGACCACCAGCGCTCCCTCCGGAGGCGGGGAAGCGGCGGTCCCGCCGGAGGATCTCGTCTCGCTGACGATCGACGGCGTCGAGATGAGCGTGCCCAAGGGCACCCTGGTCATCCGGGCCGCCGAACAACTCGGCATCGAGATCCCCCGCTTCTGCGACCACCCGCTCCTCGACCCGGTCGGCGCCTGCCGCCAGTGCATCGTCGAGGTCGAGGGCCAGCGCAAGCCCATGGCGTCCTGCACGATCACCTGTACGGACGGGATGGTCGTCAAGACTCAACTCACCTCTCAGGTGGCCGAGAAGGCGCAGCACGGTGTGATGGAGCTGCTGCTCATCAACCATCCGCTGGACTGCCCGGTCTGCGACAAGGGAGGCGAGTGCCCCCTGCAGAACCAGGCGATGTCGCACGGCAACGCCGAGTCCCGGTTCGAGGGCAAGAAGCGGACCTACGAGAAGCCGGTCCCGATCTCCACACAGGTGCTGCTCGACCGCGAGCGGTGCGTGCTGTGCGCGCGCTGCACCCGCTTCTCGAACCAGATCGCGGGCGACCCCATGATCGAGCTGGTCGAACGGGGCGCGCTCCAGCAGGTCGGCACCGGTGACGGCGACCCGTTCGAGTCGTACTTCTCCGGCAACACGATCCAGATCTGCCCGGTGGGCGCGCTCACGTCGGCGGCGTACCGCTTCCGCTCGCGCCCCTTCGACCTCATCTCCTCGCACTCCGTGTGCGAGCACTGCTCCGGCGGCTGCGCGACGCGCACCGACCACCGGCGCGGCAAGGTCATGCGGCGTCTCGCTGCGCCCGACCCCGAGGTCAACGAGGAATGGGTCTGCGACAAGGGCCGGTTCGGGTTCCGGTACGCGCAGCAGCGCGACCGCCTCGACACCCCCCTGGTGCGCAACGCCGACGGCGTCCTCGAACCCGCGTCCTGGCCGGAGGCCCTGGAGGCCGCCGCGCAGGGGCTGACCGCCGCCCGCGGCCGGGCCGGTGTCCTCACCGGCGGCCGGCTCACCGTCGAGGACGCCTACGCGTACAGCAAGTTCGCGCGCGTGGCCCTCGACACGAACGACATCGACTTCCGCGCGCGCGTGCACAGCTCCGAGGAGGCCGACTTCCTGGCCGCCCGGGTCGCCGGACGCGGCCGGGATCTCGACGGCACGGGCGTCACGTACACCGCCCTGGAGAAGGCGCCCGCCGTCCTTCTCGCGGGGTTCGAGTCGGAGGAGGAGGCACCCGGCGTCTTCCTGCGGCTGCGCAAGGCATGGCGCGGGCACGGACAGAAGACGTTCTCCCTCGCCACGCACGCCACCCGCGGACTGGAGAAGGCGGGCGGCACGCTGCTGCCGGCCGCGCCCGGCACCGAGACCGAGTGGCTGGACGCGCTCGCGAGCGGCGTCGGTCTGGAGGGCGACGGCGCCAGGGCAGCCGAGGCGCTGCGCGCCGAGGGTGCCGTGATCGCCGTCGGTGAGCGGCTGGCCGCCGTGGCGGGAGGGCTGACCGCCGCCGTGCGGACCGCCACCGCCACCGGCGCCCGACTGGTGTGGATCCCGCGCCGGGCCGGGGAACGCGGTGCGATCGAGGCCGGCGCGCTTCCGTCGCTGCTGCCGGGCGGACGCCCGGCCACCGACCCGCGCGCGCGGGACGAGGTCGCGGCCGCATGGGGCGTCTCCGAACTCCCGCACCGCTACGGCCGTGACACCGGCCAGATCGTGGAGGCCGCCGTCGGCGGCGAACTTCGCGCCCTGGTGGTGGCGGGCGTGGAGGTCGCCGACCTCCCCGACCCCACGCGCGCGCGTGAGGCCCTGTCCGAAGTCGGCTTCCTGGTGTCGCTCGAGATGCGGCCCAGCGAGGTCACCGAGCACGCGGACGTCGTCCTTCCGGTCGCCGCGGTCACGGAGAAGGCCGGAAGCTTCCTGAACTGGGAAGGCCGGGTCCGCTCCTTCGAGGCCGCCCTCAAGCCCGACCAGATGACCCGGCGCCTCGCGCCCGCCGACGCGCGTGTCCTGCAGATGCTGGCCGACGCCATGGACGTCCACCTCGGGCTGCCGGACCTGCGCACCACGCGCGGGGAACTCGACCGGCTCGGCGCCTGGGACGGGTCGCGGGCCGCCGAACCCCGGGAGACCGGGGTGCAGATGCCCCGTCCGGCCGCCGGGGAGGCCGTACTGGCCGGGCACCGGCTGCTGCTCGACCAGGGGCGTCTCCAGGAGGGCGACGAAGCGCTCGCCGGAACCCGGCACGCCGCACGCGCGCGCGTGTCGGCCGCCACCGCCGCCGAGGCGGGCGTCAAGAACGGCGATGTCATCGCCGTGACCGGTCCGGGCGGAGCGGTCGAACTCCCGCTGCAGGTCACCGAGATGCCCGACCGCGTGGTCTGGCTCCCGCTGAACTCGACCGGAGGGGGCGTCGCCTCCGACACCGGGGCGCTGCCCGGCGCACTCGTCCGCATCGGCCCGGCGACGATCGCCGCCGAGGCCCCCAAGGAGGTGGAGGCATGACGCCGTACCTCGCCGCTGAAGACCTCTCGATGTTCGGCCACGACCCCTGGTGGCTGGTCGTCATCAAGGCGGTGTTCTGCTTCGCCTTCCTGATGGTGACCGTGCTCTTCTCCATCGTGTGGGAGCGCAAGGTCGTCGCCTGGATGCAACTGCGCATCGGCCCCAACCGGCACGGGCCCTGGGGCATGCTCCAGTCGCTCGCCGACGGTGTGAAGCTGATGCTCAAGGAGGATCTGATCGTCAAGCGCGCGGACAAGGTGGTCTACGTCCTCGCGCCGATCGTCGCGGCCATCCCGGCCTTCATGGCGATCGCGGTGATCCCCTTCGGACCCGCGGACAACGAGATCTCGATCTTCGGTCAGCGCACCACGATGCAGCTCACCGACCTGCCGATCGCGATGCTCTACATCCTCGCGGTGGCCTCGGTGGGCATCTACGGGATCGTGCTCGCCGGCTGGAGCTCCGGATCCACCTATCCGCTGCTGGGCGGTCTGCGCTCCTGCGCCCAGATGATCTCCTACGAGATCGCCATGGGTGCCGCGTTCGCCTCGGTGTTCCTCTACTCCGGGTCGATGTCGACGTCGACGATCGTCGAGCAGCAGCAGGACCGCTGGTACATCGTCCTGCTGCCGGTCTCGTTCCTCATCTACATCGTGACGATGATCGGCGAGACCAACCGGGCCCCCTTCGACATGCCGGAGTCCGAGGGCGACCTCGTCGGCGGCTTCAACACCGAGTACTCGTCGATCAAGTTCGCGCTGTTCATGCTCGCCGAGTACGTGAACATGGTGACGGTCTCGGCCGTGTCGACGACGCTCTTCCTGGGCGGCTGGCGTGCGCCCTGGCCGATCAGCAGCTTCTGGGAGGGCGCCAACCACGGCTGGTGGCCGATGCTCTGGTTCGTGGTGAAGGTGCAGCTCCTGCTGTTCTTCTTCATCTGGCTGCGCGGCACGCTGCCGCGCGTCCGCTACGACCAGCTGATGAAGCTCGGCTGGAAGGTGCTCATCCCGGTCTCCGTGGTCTGGCTGATGCTCGTCGCGACGGTACGGACGCTGCGCAACGAGAACTACGACTTCGCGGACATCGCCCTGTACGTCGGCGGAGGCGTCCTCGCCCTCCTGCTGCTGTCGTTCGTGGCGGACATCTTCCGCGACAAACAGGGCCGGCAGGGCCAGGAGACCCCCGCCGAGCCCGCCGCTTTCGACCCGATGGCCGGCGGATTCCCCGTGCCCCCGCTGCCCGGACAGGAGCTTCCGCCGGTACCGCGGCGCCGTCCGCGCCGCGAGCGGGAGCTGATTGTCAGTGGCGGGTCCGATACTGCGAGTGATGGACCGGTCACCGGATCTCGTGACGGAAAGGAGGGGTCCGATGGCTGAGGAGCCGAAGGAGACCAAACCTGGTTTCCAGAACCCCGTCGCCGGTTTCGGCGTGACCTTCAAGGCCATGTTCAAGAAGCGGCTGACCGAGCAGTACCCGGAAGAGCAGAAGACCACCGCACCGCGGTTCCACGGCCGGCACCAGCTCAACCGTCACCCGGACGGCCTGGAGAAGTGCGTGGGCTGTGAGCTGTGCGCCTGGGCCTGTCCCGCGGACGCCATCTATGTGGAGGGCGCGGACAACACCGAGGAGGAGCGCTACTCCCCGGGCGAGCGCTACGGCCGCGTCTACCAGATCAACTACGCCCGCTGCATCCTGTGCGGCCTGTGCATCGAGGCGTGCCCCACGCGCGCGCTGACGATGACGAACGAGTTCGAGCTCGCGGACAGCAGCCGCGCCAACCTGATCTACACCAAGGAGCAGCTGCTCGCCGGGCTCCAGGAGGGCATGGTCGACACACCGCACTCGATCTTCCCGGGCACGGACGAGCAGGACTACTACCGAGGTCTGGTCACCGAGGCGGCACCCGGCACCGAGCGTCAGGTGGCGGTCTCCCAGGGAGAGTTGCATCCCTCGGCGAGTCCGTCGGGCGGGCCCGCCGGAGAGGGGGCGGAGGCATGACCGGCCTGGCCGCGTACTCCACCTCCACCGGAGAGGCCTTCCAGTTCTGGGTTCTCGGCACCGTCGCGGTGATCGGCGCCCTGTGCACCGTCTTCATGCGCAAGGCCGTGCACAGCGCGCTGTGTCTCGCCGGAACCATGATCATCCTGGCGGTGTTCTACCTCGCCAACGGCGCCTACTTCCTGGGCATCGTCCAGGTAGTCGTCTACACCGGCGCGATCATGATGCTGTTCCTCTTCGTCGTCATGCTCGTCGGTGTCACCGCGGCGGACTCGCTGAAGGAGACCATCAAGGGGCAGCGCTGGCTGGCCCTGCTCTGCGGACTCGGCTTCGGCATCCTGCTGTTCGCCGGTATCGGCAACGCGTCCGTCCAGGACTTCGACGGCCTGTCGAAGGCCAACGCGAACGGCAACGTGGAGGGCCTCGCCGCCCTCATCTTCACGAAGTACGTGTTCGCCTTCGAGATCACCGGCGCGCTGCTCATCACGGCCACCATCGGCGCCATGGTGCTCACCCACCGCGAGCGCACCGAGCGCGCCAGGACCCAGCGCGAGCTGTCCGAGCAGCGGGTGCGCGAGGGCAAGCACATCCCGCCGCTGCCGGCTCCGGGTGTCTACGCCCGGCACAACGCGGTGGACATCGCGGGCCTGCTCCCCGACGGCACTCCGTCCGAGCTGACCGTCAGCAAGACGCTGCGCGACCGCGGGCAGATCCGTGACGTGTCGGCCGACGCGCTGAAGGATCTGAAGGCGCTGGAGCAGCGTGCCGAGGAGCGCCTGGAGCGCACGAAGCCGGAGGAGGCGTCCAAGTGAATCCGGTCAACTACCTCTACCTCGCCGCTCTGTTGTTCACGATCGGCGCCACCGGTGTCCTGATCAGACGGAACGCGATCGTGGTGTTCATGTGCATCGAGCTCATGCTCAACGCCTGCAACCTCGCCTTCGTCGTCTTCTCCCGGATGCACGGCAATCTCGACGGCCAGATCATCGCCTTCTTCACGATGGTCGTCGCCGCCGCGGAGGTCGTGGTCGGGCTCGCGATCATCGTGTCGCTGTTCCGTTCCCGCCACTCGGCCTCGGTCGACGACGCCAGCCTGATGAAGCTGTAAGGGGTCGCTGAATCGTGGAGAACCTGATTGCGCTGCTGATCGCGGCGCCTCTGCTCGGAGCGGCCGTACTGCTGTGCGGCGGACGGCGGCTGGACGCCGTCGGTCAGTGGATCGGTACCGCGCTCGCGGCCGCCTCCTTCGTGATCGCCGTCGTGCTCTTCGCCGACATGCTGGGCAAGGGTCCCGAGGACCGGACCTTCACCCAGCATCTGTTCAGCTGGATCGCCGTCGGGAACTTCCGGGCGGACGTCGGCTTCCAGCTCGACCAGTTGTCGATGACGTTCGTCCTGCTGATCACCGGCGTCGGCTCGCTGATCCACCTGTACTCGATCGGGTACATGGAGCACGACGAGCGCCGCCGCCGCTTCTTCGGCTATCTGAACCTGTTCCTGGCGGCGATGCTGCTGCTCGTCCTCGCCGACAACTACCTTCTGCTGTACGTCGGCTGGGAAGGTGTCGGTCTCGCCTCGTACCTGCTGATCGGTTTCTGGCAGCACAAGCCCAGCGCGGCCACCGCCGCCAAGAAGGCCTTCCTGGTCAACCGTGTCGGCGACATGGGCCTGTCCATCGCCATCATGCTGATGTTCACGACCTTCGGGACCTTCGCCTTCGGTCCGGTGCTCGGCACCGAGGGACACCCCGGGATCGCCGGGGACGCCACCGAGGGCAAGCTCACGGCCATCGGGCTGATGCTGCTGCTCGCGGCCTGCGGCAAGTCGGCCCAGGTGCCGCTGCAGTCCTGGCTCGGGGACGCGATGGAGGGTCCGACCCCGGTCTCGGCCCTCATCCACGCCGCCACGATGGTGACCGCGGGCGTGTATCTGATCGTGCGCTCGGCCGCCGTCTTCAACGCGGCACCGGACGCACAGCTCGTCGTCACCGTCGTGGGCGGGGTCACGCTCCTGTTCGGTGCGATCGTCGGTTGCGCGAAGGACGACATCAAGAAGGCGCTCGCCGGCTCGACCATGTCGCAGATCGGCTACATGGTGCTGGCGGCGGGCCTCGGCCCCATCGGCTACGTCTTCGCGATCATGCACCTGGTGACGCACGGCTTCTTCAAGGCCGGGCTCTTCCTCGGTGCCGGTTCGGTCATGCACGGCATGAACGACGAGGTCGACATGAGGAAGTTCGGCGGCCTCAGGAAGTACATGCCGATCACGTTCGTGACCTTCGGCCTCGGCT
This sequence comes from Streptomyces sp. NBC_00386, assembly GCF_036063235.1. Lineage (NCBI taxonomy): Bacteria > Bacillati > Actinomycetota > Actinomycetes > Kitasatosporales > Streptomycetaceae > Streptomyces > Streptomyces sp. NBC_00386. Next base: position 4,126,156 of record NZ_CP107950.1, on the reverse strand, counting down.
ATCTCGCGATCATCGGCTTCCCGGGCCTGTCCGGCTTCTTCTCCAAGGACAAGATCATCGAGGCGGCCTTCGCCAAGGGCGGCACCGAGGGCTGGATCCTCGGCAGCGTGACCCTGCTGGGCGCGGCGATCACCGCGTACTACATGACGCGCGTGATGATCATGACCTTCTTCGGGGAGAAGCGCTGGCAGCCCGACGCCGAGGGCCACGAACCGCACCCGCACGAGTCGCCCAGGTCCATGACGATCCCCATGATCGTGCTGGCCTTCGGGTCGGTGTTCGCGGGTGGCTTCTTCAGCATCGGCGACCGCTTCGTGCACTGGCTGGAGCCGGTCACCGGGCACTCGGAGGGCGACTCGCCCGTGAGCGCCCTCACGGTCACCCTCGCCACCATGGTGCTGCTGGTCGTCGGCGTCGGAATCGCCTACCTCCAGTACGGACGCAGCTCTGTCCCGGTCGTCGCCCCGCGCGGCTCCCTGCTCACCCGCGCCGCCCGGCGCGACCTGTACCAGGACGACTTCAACCACGTCGTCCTGGTGCGCGGCGGTGAGCACCTCACCCGCTCCCTGGTCTACGTCGATCACACCCTGGTCGACGGAGTCGTCAACGGGACGGCGGCCTCCGTGGGCGGCCTCTCCGGGCGGCTGCGCAAGCTGCAGAACGGCTATGCGCGCAGTTACGCGGTCTCGATGTTCGGCGGCGCGGCGATCCTCGTCGCCGCGACCCTGCTGATGAGGGCGGTCTGATACCGATGTCCTTTCCTCTGCTGACAGCGACGGCGGTGCTCCCGGCCCTCGGGGCGATCGCCACGGCCGCCGTGCCGGCCGCGCAGCGCGTCGCGGCCAAGTGGCTGGCGCTGCTGGTCTCCCTCGGCACGCTGGCGCTCGCCGCGGTCACCCTGGTGCGTTTCGACCCCGGCGGCGACCGCTACCAGCTCACCGAATCCCACGCCTGGATCCCGGACTTCGGGGTGCGCTACCAACTGGGCGTGGACGGCATCGGGGTGGCGCTCGTCGCGCTCACCGCGCTGTTGATGCCGTTCGTGATTCTGGCGGGCTGGCACGACGCCGACCCGATGGAGACCGGAAGCAAGCGCTGGCGTCCCACCCAGGGCTTCTTCGCCCTGATCCTGGCCGTCGAGGCGATGGTGATCATCTCCTTCGAGGCCACCGACGTCTTCCTCTTCTACGTCTTCTTCGAAGCCATGCTGATCCCGATGTACTTCCTCATCGGCGGCTTCGGGGACCGTGCCCACGAGCACGGCGACGAGGCGGCGGCGACACAACGCTCGTACGCCGCGGTGAAGTTCCTCCTCTACAACCTGGTCGGCGGCCTCATCATGCTGGCCGCCGTGATCGGCCTCTACGTGGTCGCCGGAAGCTTCTCGCTCCAGGAGATCGTCCAGGCGCGGGCCGACGGCTCGCTGCACATGGCGACCAGTACCGAGCGGTGGCTCTTCCTCGGCTTCTTCTTCGCGTTCGCGGTGAAGGCGCCCCTGTGGCCGCTGCACACCTGGCTGCCCAACGCCATGGGCGAGGCCACCGCGCCGGTCGCCGTGCTGATCACGGCGGTCGTCGACAAGGTCGGCACCTTCGCGATGCTCCGCTTCTGCCTCCAGCTCTTCCCGGAGGCGAGCAAGTGGGCGACGCCCGCGATCCTCGTACTGGCGCTGATCAGCATCGTCTACGGGGCACTGCTCGCGGTCGGACAGCGGGACATCAAGAGGCTGGTCGCCTACGCGTCGATCTCGCACTTCGGGTTCATCATCCTGGGCATCTTCGCGATGACCACTCAGGGCCAGTCCGGTGCGACGCTCTACATGGTCAACCACGGGATCTCGACCGCCGCCCTGATGCTGGTGGCCGGCTTCCTGATCTCGCGGCGCGGCTCGCGTCTCATCGCCGACTACGGAGGAGTGCAGAAGGTCGCCCCGGTGCTCGCGGGCACCTTCCTGATCGGCGGCCTCGCGACGCTGTCGCTTCCGGGTCTCGCGCCCTTCGTGAGTGAATTCCTGGTCCTGGTGGGCACGTTCACGCGCTACCCGGTGGTCGGCATCATCGCCACCTTCGGCATCGTCCTCGCCGCGCTCTACACCCTCGTCCTCTACCAGCGGACGATGACGGGCCCGGTCAAGGCGTCGGTGGCCGAGATGCCGGACCTCAGGGTGCGTGAGCTCCTGGTGGTCGCCCCGCTGATCGCTCTGCTGATCTTCCTGGGCGTCTACCCGAAGCCGCTCACCGACATCGTCAACCCGGCGGTACAGCAGACCATGTCAGATGTACACAAGACGGACCCCCAGCCCGAGGTGGAGGCGGCCAAGTGAGCGCATCAGCCGTCCACAGCCTGTGGACAACAGCCGCGACCGCGGCCGAGCCGATCTCCAAGATCGATGCACCTAAGATCGAATATGGGCAATTGTCGCCCACCCTGATCGTCATCGGTGCGGCGGTCGTCGGGGTTCTGGTCGAGGCCTTCGTGCCGCGCAAGTCGCGTTACTACGCACAGGTGTTCGTCGCCGTCGTCGCTCTGGTCGCGGCCTTCGCCGCGGTCGTCGCGCTCGCGGCGGGCGGATACGGCACCACGAAGGCGCACATCGCGGCGATGGGCGCGGTCGCGGTCGACGGACCGGCCCTGTTCCTCCAGGGCACGATCCTGCTCGCCGGAATCCTCGGCGTCTTCACCTTCGCCGAGCGGCGCCTCGACCCCGAGGCACACGGGAACCGGGTCGACGCGTTCGCCGCGCAGGCCGCGTCGGTACCCGGCAGCGACAGCGAGAAGGCCGCCGTGAAGGCGGGGTTCACCACCACCGAGGTGTTCCCGCTGCTGCTCTTCGCGATCAGCGGCATGCTCGTCTTCCCCGCGGCCAACGACCTGCTGACGCTGTTCGTCGCGCTGGAGGTCTTCTCCCTGCCGCTGTACCTCCTGTGCGCCGTGGCCCGCCGCAAGCGGCTCATGTCGCAGGAGGCGGCGGTCAAGTACTTCCTGCTCGGCGCCTTCGCCTCCGCGTTCACGCTCTTCGGCATCGCCTTGCTGTACGGCTACGCCGGCTCGGTGTCGTACGCGACCATCGCGCACGTCGTCGACGGCACGGTCACGAACGTCGACCCGGCCCTCGCCGGCACCATGGGCAACGACGTGCTGCTGCTCATGGGGATGGCCCTGGTCGTCATGGGCCTGCTCTTCAAGGTCGGCGCGGTGCCCTTCCACATGTGGACGCCCGACGTCTACCAGGGCGCGCCGACCCCGGTCACCGGCTTCATGGCGGCGGCGACGAAGGTGGCGGCGTTCGGCGCGCTGCTGCGCCTGCTGTACGTCGTCCTGCCGGGTATGCGCTGGGACTGGCGGCCGGTCATGTGGGCCGTGGCGATCGTCACCATGCTGGGCGGCGCGATCGTCGCGATCACCCAGACCGACATCAAGCGGCTCCTGGCGTACTCGTCGATCGCGCACGCCGGATTCATCCTCGCGGGTGTCATCGCGACCTCGCCGGACGGTGTCTCGTCGGTCCTCTTCTACCTGGGCGCGTACTCCTTCGTCACGATCGGCGCCTTCGCCGTCGTCACGCTCGTACGGGACGCGGGCGGCGAGGCGACGCACCTGTCCAAGTGGGCCGGTCTCGGACGCAGGTCCCCACTGGTGGCCGCGGTGTTCGCGGTCTTCCTGCTGGCCTTCGCGGGTATCCCGCTCACTTCGGGATTCGCCGGAAAGTTCGCCGTGTTCAAGGCGGCTGCCGAGGGCGGCGCGGGCGTGCTGGTCGTGGTCGGTGTGATCTCGTCGGCGATCGCGGCGTTCTTCTACATCCGCGTGATCGTGCTGATGTTCTTCAGCGAGCCGAAGCCGGAGGGGCCGACGGTCGCCGTGCCGTCGCCGCTGACGACGACGGCGATCGCGGTGGGTGTGGCCGTCACGCTGGTGCTCGGTGTGGCGCCGCAGTACTTCCTGAACCTGGCGAGCCAGGCCGGGGTCTTCGTGCGCTGAGCGGTTCCTCGCGAGGCTCGGGCCCCGCTCCCCCCTCGGGGGAGCGGGGCCCGAGCCGTTCTCAGTGGGCGGTGTGGGCCGTGCCCGCGGAGCCGGTGTGGACCATGCCGGACGAGCCGGTGTGGGCCGTGCCCGACTTGCCGGTGTGCGCCGGGGCGGCCGGGCACTTCACCCTGGGGTTCCAGCGGTCGAACAGCCCGTTGGGGTTCTGCTTCCACAGCCAGACGTGCAGGTCGTAGTGGATCGGCATACCGGGGTAGTGACCCGGCATCGGACCCTCGAACTTCTGGCCGCCGAACATCGACGGCCGGTCCTTGCTGGTCTTCAGGTTCTGGTCCGAGTCCAGGACGATCCACTCGACCCCGGCGAGCCTGCGCTTTCCGTTCTTGCCGTCCTCGAACAGGAGAGCCGAGGGCTTCGCCGGATCGAGTGAGCCGTAGCGGGACTCGTTGAAGTAGTGGTAGCCCATGCTGCCGTGCCCCGCGGGGTCCGAGGAGCACTGGCGGGGCACGTATCCGTCGGCGAGGGCGACCTTCTCGTCGAGGTACTTCACGCTGGCCAGGTACGCCGTGGCCAGATCCCGCAAGGCTTTCGGGTCGGCCGGGCGGTCCGCGGCCGGGGCGGGGCCGGCGGACAGGGCGAGCGACGCGGCGGCGGCTGTCACGAGGGTGATGGCGGTCCGGAGGGGACGCTGGGACATGCGAGGACTCCTAGGGAAACGAGAGAGGCGTACGGACTGCACGGGTCCGTCGGCTGCGGGCCCCCTCCTCCCGCCCGAGCAGCATGGCCCCGGGTCCCGAAGCGCCGCCATGCAAGCGGGGCCAACGGGTTGAACCCCGTGGGGGCGCGCCGCGCGGCGGAGTGAGACGGGACAAGCGCCGATACGTAGGGAAGCCGGTCCCTCGCAGCCTGTGGACAACTCTCGGACTGTCGGCGCGGACCCCTATCGTGGACGCAGTGGTCGAGGCGCGACGTACGGGGGACGAAACGATGGGCGGGACGGGTGTGATGACCGAAGCGGACGCGACGGAGACACTGGGCGGGAGCGAGGCACTGGCCGCTCTCCACCGGGTCTTCGGGTACGGCGCCTTCCGCGGCGAGCAGGAAGCGATCATCGAGCACGTGGTGGCGGGCGGTGACGCCGTCGTCCTGATGCCGACCGGTGGCGGAAAGTCCCTCTGCTACCAGATCCCTTCCCTGGTCAGACCGGGTACGGGCGTTGTGGTCTCCCCACTCATCGCGCTCATGCAGGACCAGGTGGACGCGCTGCGGGCGCTGGGCGTGCGTGCCGGGTTCATGAACTCCACGCAGGACTTCGACGAGCGGCGCGTGGTCGAGGCGGAGTTCCTGGCCGGAGAGCTCGACCTCATCTACCTGGCCCCCGAGCGGCTGCGTCTCGACAGCACGCTGGACCTGCTGTCCCGCGGGAAGATCTCCGTCTTCGCGATCGACGAGGCACACTGTGTGGCCCAGTGGGGCCACGACTTCCGTCCCGACTATCTGGCGCTCTCGCTGCTCGGCGAACGCTGGCCGGACGTCCCGCGCATCGCGCTGACGGCCACCGCCACGCGGGCGACGCACAAGGAGATCACCCAGCGCCTGGGCATGCCCGCGGCCCGTCATTTCGAGGCGAGCTTCGACCGCCCCAACATCCAGTACCGGATCGTTCCCAAGGCCGACCCGAAGAAGCAGCTGCTGTCCTTCCTGCGCGAGGAGCACGCGGGTGACGCGGGCATCGTGTACTGCCTCTCGCGCAACTCCGTGGAGAAGACCGCCGAGTTCCTCGCCCGCAACGGCATCGAGGCGGTGCCGTATCACGCGGGCCTGGACTCGGGCACCCGTGCCGCGCACCAGTCCCGCTTCCTCAGGGAGGAGGGCCTCGTGGTGGTCGCCACGATCGCCTTCGGCATGGGCATCGACAAGCCGGACGTCCGCTTCGTCGCGCACCTGGACCTGCCGAAGTCGGTCGAGGGCTACTACCAGGAGACGGGCCGCGCCGGCCGTGACGGACTGCCCTCCACAGCGTGGATGGCGTACGGCCTTCAGGACGTGGTCCAGCTGAACAAGATGATCCAGGGCTCGGAGGGTGACGCGGCCTTCAGACGCCGGGCCACCGCCCATCTGGACTCGATGCTCGCCCTGTGCGAGACGGTCCGGTGCCGGCGCTCCCAGCTCCTGGCCTACTTCGGCCAGGACCCCGACACCCCGGACTGCGGCAACTGCGACACCTGTCTGACGCCTCCGGAGACCTGGGACGGTACGGTCGCGGCGCAGAAGCTGCTGTCCACGGTGGTGCGCCTCCAGCGCGAGCGGGGCCAGAAGTTCGGCGCGGGCCAGATCGTCGACATCCTGCTGGGGCGCAAGACCGCCAAGGTGATCCAGTTCGACCACGACCAGCTGTCCGTCTTCGGTATCGGTGAGGAGCTGGCGGAGTCCGAATGGCGCGGTGTCGTACGGCAGTTGCTGGCCCAGGGGCTGATCGCGGTCGAGGGCGAGTACGGCACGCTGGTGCTGACCGACGAGAGTGGGACCGTGCTGCGGCGCGAGCGCGACGTGCTGCTGCGCAAGGAGGCGCCGAAACCGGTCACATCCCGGTCGTCGGTACCCAAGGGCGAGCGCAAGGCCAAGGCGGCGGTGGCCGAACTGCCCGCGGAGCTCGTTCCCGTGTTCGAGGCGCTGCGCGCCTGGCGGGCGGAGCAGGCGCGCGAACAGGGAGTCCCGGCGTACGTCATCTTCCATGACGCCACGTTGCGGGAGATCGCCACGGTGTGGCCCACCTCTGTGAAGGAGCTGGGCGGTATCGGCGGGGTGGGCGAGAAGAAGCTGGCGACCTACGGGGAGGGTGTCATCGGGGTGCTCGCCTCGCTCGCCGACGGTACGCCCGCTGCCCCGGGGGACGGCGGCAGACCCGAGACGGCGCCGGTTGCGGCGGCCGCTGCGGCACCGGACCCGGACTGGCCCGAGCTGGACCAGGAGCCGGAGCCAGAGGACTGGATGTAGTCGGCCCGAGGCGGACGACCGGGAACGGGGGCGACGCCCCGCCGGCCCTGCCGACCCCGCCGACCCCGCCGGGCCAGCCAGGCTCCGCGGGGCACGGTGGCCAGGATCCTGGCCACCGTGACACGGACACTCGTTCCCGCCGGGGGACCTCCGCGGGAGCCTCGGCCGAGGTATCCCGAAGGCATCCCCCGAAGGCGTCCCCCGAAGTCTTCTGCCGGAGCCTCCTGAGGGGGCCTGCCCCGGGGAGTCCTACAGGGAGACGGCCGGTGTGATGCGGCCCCGGACCTCGCCGAGGCCCACCCGGGTCCCGCCCGGACCGGGGGCCCAGGCCGTCATGGTGACCTCGTCGCCGTCCTCGAGGAACGTGCGCTTGCCGTCGGGGAGTTCGAGGGCCTCGCGCCCGTTCCAGGTGAGTTCGAGCAGCGAGCCGCGCTCGCCCTCCGAGGGGCCGCTGACGGTTCCGGAACCGTAGAGATCACCGGTGCGCAGGGAGGCGCCGTTGACCGTCATGTGGGCCAGTTGCTGGGCGGCCGTCCAGTACATGGTGGAGAAGGGGGGTTCCGAGACGACGTGGCCGTTGATGGCCACGGAGATCCGGAGGTCGTAGCCGCCCGGCTCCTCGGAGGCGTCGTCGAGATAGGGGAGGAGGGGGTGCGTGCGGACGGGCGGGGCCACCAGGGCGTCGTCGAGGGCGTCCAGCGGGGTGATCCACGCCGACACGGACGTGGCGAAGGACTTGCCGAGGAAGGGTCCGAGCGGGACGTACTCCCAGGCCTGGACGTCGCGCGCCGACCAGTCGTTGAGCAGGCAGAGACCGAAGACGTGGTCGCGGTAGTCGCCCAGGGGCACCGGACGGCCCTGTTCCGAGGGGGTGCCGACCACGAAGCCGACCTCCGCCTCGATGTCCAGGCGGACCGAGGGGCCGAAGACCGGGGCGGCGTCCGCGGGGGCCTTGCGCTGGCCCGACGGGCGGACGACATCCGTGCCGGACACCACGACCGTGCCGGAGCGGCCGTGATAGCCGATCGGCAGGTGCTTCCAGTTCGGCGTGAGGGAGTCGGCGGCATCGGGACGGAAGATCTGGCCGACGTTCCGGGCGTGGTTCTCGGAGGCGTAGAAGTCGACGTAGTCCGCGACGGTGAAGGGGAGGTGCAGCGTCACGTCGGTGAGCGGGTGGAAATGGGAAGCGAGGGTCTCCCGGTGGGCCGGGACGGTCACCCAGGCCGTCAGCGCGCGCCGGACATCGGACCAGGCGGTGCGGCCCGCGGCGAGCAGCGGGTCGAGGGTCGGCTGCGCGAGCAGCCCGGCGTAAGGGGAGCCGAGGGTGCGGGCCGCCGCGCCCGCGTCGAGCACGTGGTCGCCGAGCCGTACGCCGACGCGCCGCTCGGGATCGCCGGCCGGGTCGGTCAGGGAGAACACGCCGTACGGCAGGTTGTGCGGGCCGAAGGGGTCGCCCTCGGGGACATCGAAGGGGGGCATCGGTAGGTGCCTCGCTTTCGGATTCGTACTCGCCATGTGATCCATGCGTTCCACGCGTTTCAATGTGGTCGGGGCACACGTTACGGGGGACTGTCCCCGCTGCGGCAGGGCCTAAAGGGTTTGCAATGTCCGTATTGGTTCCGCGCGGAGCCGGAGGTCCGTGGGCGGCGGGTGCGCCGGACCCGGGTGACGGGTGCCGCTTCTCGGTTCCGTGGCCGCGCTTCACGGACCTGCTCACGGCTGCCCGAGACTGCCCGCGGCTGTCTTGTACGGTTCCGTGGCGTGCCCCCCCCAAGGGGGGAGGAGTTCGCCTCTGCCCGGCCCAACGGGCTTCTCCGCGAACGGACTTGTCGATGTCCGGCCCCGATGGCCGACGTGGTGCGGTACGGCGGTCGAGGTGGTCTTTCGGTGAGCTGGCCTTTGTCCAGGGGGTGTTGGGGAGTTGTGGTCGGTCGTGTGCGGGAAAGTCGGTGTGGACGGAAGTGGAGCGTGGGTGATCCGAAGCGGTCGCAACGCGCTTACCACCGTGCGGTGAACGGCGTTGCTGACGGGATACCGGACGTCGTCCGGTTCAGGCCGGGCCGATGAGTCGTTCGATCCGTATTCTTCGGATCATGGCCGCTCCGACTGCATATTCACTCATCGCCACTGACCTGGACGGAACGCTGCTGCGCGGCGACGACACACTCTCCGACCGGTCACGCGCCGCGTTGGCGAAGGTGACCCGGGCGGGTGCCCGTCATCTCGTGGTCACGGGCCGACCCGCACCGCGTGTGCGACCGCTTCTCGACGAACTCGGCGGCGAGGGACTGGCGGTGTGCGGGCAGGGGGCGCAGCTGTACGACGCCGGCGCGGACCGCATGCTGTGGTCGGTGACCCTGGACAGGGAACTGGCGGAGACGGCGCTCGGCAAGATCGAGGCGGAGGTCGGGCTGCTGTACGCGGCGGTCGACCAGGACGGCGTGGACGGGCTGACGCTCATCGAGCCGGGCTATGTCATGCCGCATCCGACTCTGCCGGCGGTGCGGGTGCCGCGCCGGGACGACCTCTGGGCGGAGCCGATCAGCAAGGTGTTGCTCCGTCACCCCTCTTTGTCCGACGACGAGTTGGCGTCGGCGGCACGGGGAGTGGTCGGTTCGCTGGCGACGGTCACCATGTCCGGTCCCGGCACCGTCGAACTCCAGCCATGCGGGGTGACCAAGGCGACGGGCCTGGCTCTCGCCGCGGCGCACCTCGGGCTCACCCCGGACGCGACGCTCGCCTTCGGTGACATGCCCAATGACATCCCGATGTTCGACTGGGCGGCCCGAGGTGTGGCGATGGCCAACGCTCATCCGGAACTGAAGGCGGTGGCCGACGAAATCACCCTGTCGAACGAGGACGACGGGATCGCGGTCGTGCTGGAGCGCCTCTTCGGCTTCTAGCGGCGCCGACACGCCCGCCCGGCGCACCCACGAACGCACACCCGCCGACACATTCGGAGCGGACCCGCCGCCGCGCCCACGGACGCACACCGGCTGACGCGACCGCAACCCACCCGCCGACGCGACCGCAACGCACCCGCCGACGGGCCGGGAAGGCGCCGTCGGCGGGTGCGGATGAAGACGGGGTGCGGGGTGGGATCAGTAGGCGCCGTTGACGTTGTCGATGGAGCCGTACTTGTCGGCCGCGTAGTTGCAGGCCGCGGTGATGTTGGCGACCGGGTCGTAGATGTTCGACGACGTGCCGGCGACGTGGTACGCCTGGAACGTGGGGTCGATCACCTGGAGCAGGCCCTTGGAGGGGATGCCCGCGGCGGCGTTGGAGTCCCAGTTGTTGATGGCGTTGGGGTTGCCGGAGGACTCGCGTATCACGTTGCGGTGGATGCCGTCGTAGCTGCCCGGGATGCCCGCCTTGGCCATGACGTCCAGGGATTCCTTGATCCAGCCGTCGAGGTTGTTGGAGTACGTCTTGGCGGAGGCCTGGGTGACGGTGGTCGCCTTGGACTTGGCGACGGCGGTGGTCGCGTTCGCCGTGGTGCGGACGGTCGTCGACTTCAGCGTCTTCGTGCCCACGGTCAGCTTCAGGCCCGGACGGAGGTGGGCGGGGTTGTCACCGATGACCGCGCGGTTCGCCGCGTACAGCTTCTTCCAGCCGCCGCTCTTGGGGTACTTCTGCGCCACCTTGGAGAGCGTGTCGCCGGCGACCACCTTGTAGGTGACGAGCTGCACGTTGGGGACCACCGCGGTGTGGGCGGCCTGCGGGGCCTGCGCCGGGGTGGCGGCGCTGGCGCCGGTGGCGCTCACGAGCGGGAGGGCGAGGGCGATGCCGCCCGTTCCGGCGGCGATCATGCCCCGGGTGATGACGTTGGTCTTCTTGCGGCGGTGCTTGGCACGTACGGGCATGACGAAATGTCCTCTCCGACGCCTGCGAGGTGAGCTGTCGGGTTCGGGCGGGAGATGCCCGGCCGCGCTGTGGGCGCGGCTTCACCCCAAGCCGGTCCGGTGTGCCCGGATCGGCGGCTTACCTGTGGTTCCCCCGCTCCTGCCGTGCGTGGGTCGATGGGTTGCCGGGCGGCGGCAGGATTCGGCGATCCGCCCGGGGTCGACCAGAACGTATGCGAGAGCACATGTCCGAAACAAGATGAGATTTGACTGCGAAGATCGCTTTCTCCTGGTTAATGCGTGGGTAAAAAGTCCGATTGCGCCGGAATTGGATCCTCAACTTGCCTTTGGCAAACGGGTTGGGCCGGAGAGGGTGTGCGGCGGGGGTCCGGCTCGCCGGTGACCCAACTCACGAGACCAAAGAGCATCAAGGCGGCATGAAGGGTAATTCGGGCATTGCGCTTGCGGTGGAAGCCGCCGTTGAGCCCTTCGCGGGGTGCTGAGCGGCCCCTGGCGCGGCGGGAATTGTGGCGCGGGACACATCGAGGAGCGCGGCCGCCCGGCGGCGGGAGCGCCGCCCGGACGCGGTCCGAACCCGGGCCGGTGCGCGGTGAAGTGCGCCTCGCCTCACCGGTGTTCGGCACGAGAGTGTCCTGTCGCCGTCCGGCGCGCGGCGATATGCCAGGGCCCGCGCCGTGAGCGGGTGGCGCAGGCCCGGGCCTGGGGCGCGTGTGGATGCGTAGCGGTCCGGGGGAGTGAACTCCCGTGCCGGTGGGCCCAGTCGGCCGGCTGTGCGCGGGCGGACAGCGGGTCCGAGGTGTCGATCGTGTACGTCTCCCGGGCCTCCTCCGTGCATTCGAGGCCGTCGGGGTACACGCGGGTGCCGCCGCGCCCCGGGTCCACCTCGAGGCGCCAGGTCTCCGCGGCCACGTCGCGCAGGGCCAGACGCCGGGGGCGGGGCTCGTCCAGGGTGCCCGAGACGGTCGCGCCGAGGGGTGCGAACTGCTCCGGTTCCTCGAAGGCGACCGAGGCGTCCGACTCCGTTGCCCGTAACGGGAGTTCCAGGACGCTGCCGATCGGCTCCAGGGTGAAGCCCGCCTCCGAGCCCGGCTGGGGCCAGATCCAGGCCGGTACGCGGAGGAGAGGCCCAGCCGGATCCGGTGGCCCACCGGGAACGCGTGGCCGATGGCGTTCAGGTCGAACACCACGTTCTCCGTGGTGCCCGGTTCCCGGGGAACCGCCCGGTCGGGGCCCCGGCGCGCCGAGAGGTTCAGGGCGCCCCGGGTGGCGAGCGTGGACGCTCCGTCCGGGGCGACGTCGCACAGCCGGGCGATCACCTGGCTCCTGGGTGACGCGGACGTCAGCCGCAGATTGACCCGGGGGCGGCCCAGGACCCAGGTCTCCTCCGGCGCCTCGAACTCGAAGCAGGCCGAGCGGGTGTCCTCCTCCCGTTGGTCCGGCGGCAGGCCGGCGTCGTCGCCGGAAGGGAACAGCCGGCCCGCGTCGACCCCCGTGTGCTGCGGGGACCGGACCGGCAGCGGGGCGTCCTGGAGCGCGTACACGACCGGGGTCACCGAGGGTGAGGGCCAGGCCGGGTCACCCACCCGGCGGCCGGGGATCCGCGCGTACACCGTCGCCGGAGGGTGCGCGTCCATCACGTACGAGCGCAGAAGGGGGGACGGAGAGCGCGTCCGTCTCCTCGTCCCTGAGTCAGTGGTCCCACCGGCGCAGCGTCTCCTGGAGGAAGCCGATGGCCGGTCCAGGGGGCAGGCCCCGGTCCGGGTACTGGCGGGACCAGGGGCCGATGAGACCTCGTACGCGATCCGGCGGCAGGTTCCGCACCGGACGCAGCACGGTGTCGCGGTGCGGGTCGTGCCGGACGCCGACCGCGAGGACCGCGGCGCGGATGGCCCCGTACTCCTCGCGGAGGCTGCCGTGGCGCCAGTACGCGTCCCTGGTCCGGTGCGCCGGCCAGGTGTGCGCGGCGGGGCCGATCGCCCCCAGCCGTTTCTCCCACCTGCTCCGCCACATGCCCTCGCCCACGTGCGCGGGGTCCGGCGGGCGGGCGGCGAAGGCGAGCAGTCGGGCCGACCGGGCGTGCGTGTCGAGGGTGAGGACGGAACCTCCCGCATGGTGCACGTCGTTGTCATAGAGGTCGTCGGTCGAGCAGACCGTGACGATCACCTTGAGCGGCTCGGGCGCGCGGGCCGCGATCCGGAGGGAGTCGAAGCCGCCCCAAGCGATCCCGAACATGCCGACCCGGCCGGTGCACCAGGACTGGGCCGCCGGTCAGGAGGCCACCTCCACCCCGTCGTCCGGCTCGTTCCCCGTGTGTTCGTCCCCCGGCATCCCCTCCGAATTGCCGTGGCCGGGCACGTCCACGCGGACGGAGGCGTAGCCGTGCCCGGCGTACCAGGGATGGCACTGCTGGTCGCGCGGGGCTCCAGTCGGTCAGGCGGTACGGGAGGTGCTCCAGGAGCGCGGGTACGGGCTCCTCGGCCGGCGGCCGTCAGATCCGGGCGTACAGACGGGTGCCGTCCGAGAGAGGGATGAGGACGTCCTCGTGAGTGGTCTCGTAAGGGAAGGACGTACGGATGTGCATGAGCGTCACCCCAGAGGACGTAATGCCGGTCATTTCATCGGAAGTCATCGCAAGTCGGTTCACATCATCTGATCATGAACATACAGTCGGTGGTGGGGTGGTGCCCGTGAGCCGGGGTACCCGCCGTTGGGGCACGCAGGTGCTTCCCGTGTGCCTTCCGGGTGTACTCGCACCCACCACCTGGCGGAGCGAAGTGGACCGGGGGACGGTGGGCGCTCGTGGTGATCGAAACGTGACCGGATACGCTGACTTGAGTGATGGCAGCGACACATCGACAAACCGTGTCATCGACCAAATGATCGACCGAGTTCGCCATGTGATCGTCAGCAGACAGGAGAACCTCTCGTGACCGTCGTCGGGCCGTTCGGGCTGAGCGTGCGGGACCAGGCTCTCGAAGCCGATGTCCAGGCCGGATTGACGGCTGTCGAGGAGGGTTTGCTCGAAGCCACCAAGAGCGAGGTCCCGTTCATCACGGAAGCCGCCCAGCACCTCGTGCGGGCCGGCGGCAAGCGGTTCAGGCCGCTGCTCGTGATGCTCGCCGCGCAGTTCGGCGACCCCTACGCGCCGGGTGTCGTGCCCTCGGCCGTGGTCGTCGAGCTGACCCACCTCGCCACGCTGTACCACGACGACGTGATGGACGAGGCCGAGGTCCGGCGCGGGGTGGACAGCGCCAACGTGCGCTGGGGCAACTCGCTGGCCGTCCTCACGGGTGACTTCCTCTTCGCCCGCGCCTCGTACATCCTGGCGGACCTCGGGCCCGAGGCCGTCCGGATCCAGGCCGAGGCGTTCGAACGGCTGGTGACCGGGCAGATCCTGGAGACCGCGGGGCCGCGCGACGGCCGCGATCCGGTCGACCACTACCTCGACGTGCTCGGCGGCAAGACCGGGTCGCTGGTCGCGGTCGCGTGCCGGTTCGGCGCGATGATGTCGGGCGCCGACGAGACGGTCGTGGACGTGCTCACGCAGTACGGCGAGCGGCTGGGCGTCGCTTTCCAGCTCGCGGACGACGTCCTCGACATCGCGTCCGACTCGCACGAGTCCGGCAAGACGCCGGGGACGGATCTGCGCGAGGGCATCGCCACGCTGCCGGTGCTGCGGCTGCGTGAGCGCGCGGAGCGGCTGGGGCTCGCCGAGGACATCGCGCTGTGCGAGCTGCTCGACTCGGACCTGACGGACGACGCGCGGCACGCGGAGGCGCTGGCCCGGCTGCGGGAGCACCCCGCGCTGGAGCAGGCGCGCCGGGACACCGTGCGCTACGCGGAGGAGGCGCGCGCCGCGCTGGCCCCGCTGCGTGAGTGCGACTCGAAGGCCGCGCTGGTCGAGCTGGTGGACGCCGTGGTGCACCGGGCGGGCTGAGACGCCGGTTCCGGTGTCACCGGTCGCGGGCTGACTGGGACGCCGGCTCGCGTGTCAGCGGTCGCGGGCCGGTTGGAACCGGTCCGTACCCGCCGGGCTGGGACCGGCCCCGTACCGGCCAGGCTGGGGCCGGCCCGTGCCGGGGCGGCTGTCAGTAACCTCCACCGCCTCCCGTGCTCGTCGTGGCCGGTGTCGGTGTCGACGACGTCGAGGCGGGTGTGGTGATCTTCGCTCCGCCCGGCGTCACCGCGAACCACGTTCCGTCCACTCCCTGGCCGTAGGCCTCCTTCGGCTCGTCGTCCTTGGCGTACCGGTAGAGGGGCCAGCCGGCGAGGGTGACCTGGGTGCTGCCGTCGGCGCGTTTCACCGTGGAGACCAGGCTCTTGTCGATGCCCTTCGTGGTCACCCCGCCGTGGGCCGTGGCCGCCGGCCAGACCGTGGCGCAGGTGTCGTAGCAGGTGACCTTGGTCGGGTTCGCCGAGTCCGCGTCGAAGCGGTACAGGACGTACCCCTTGTCGTCGGTGACGACCGTGCCCAGTTTCGCGACCTTGGCCGTGGTCAGCATGGACGTCGCCGATCCCGTGGTGCCGCTCTGCGTCGTGCCGCCGCTGCTCTGCGAGGGGCTGGTCCCGCTCTTGCTGCTGCCGCTGCTTCCGCCGCCGCCCCCTCCGCATCCGGCGAGCGTGAGCGCCAGGACGGCGGTGCCCGTGGCGGCGTATCCCGCGGCGTACCTGATGGCGATCATGGCAATCCCTCGATCCTGTGGTCCCTGGAGTACTGGGTGCTCCGATCGCTGCCACCTGTACGTACGGATTCGAGCCGCTCTTTGCTCGAATTGTCGCCACATTTAATATCTTTTGGGTAATACGGCGAAGTGTCCGTCGAGGGCGGCCTCCCCGTCGGGAATCCGGGCGGGTGCGACAGGCCGGGTTCCCCACGAGCTACCCCACGTGCGACCCCACGTACGACCCCCACGAGCAACCCCTACGGGTCGGGGGTAGGCACCGCCCTGTCACGTCATACCGCAGGACTACGTGGAGTTGAGCCCGGGGGTTGACGCTTTCATCCCGCGTATTTGGTCAGATGGAGAACACCACTCCTCACCGGTCCGGGTGAGAATGGCGGCTTAGGAGTGGAGCACGGAACGAGGGCAGGGCCGCCGCCGACGACGGAGGTAACGCACACATGGCACCGTACGAATCCGACGACAGCGCGAGGGCCGCGGAGGCCGACGACAGGCTCGCCGGGCGACGCAAGGCCGCGCGGTACGTCGTTCCGGTCGCGGTGGTGGGGGTGGCGGCGGCGACGATCGGACTCGTTCCGGCGCTCGCCGACTCCGGAGACCCCGACCTGCCGAAGGTCACCGCACAGCAACTCATCGAGAAGATCGCCGGGTCGGACGTCCAGCAGCTCTCCGGCACGGTCAAGATCAGCACCGATCTGGGGCTGCCCGACCTGGGCGGTCTGGAGAGCGGCCTGCTGTCCGGCGCGGCCGAGGGGCACGGCGGCTCCTCCGCCGACCCGCAGTCCAAGCTCCTCGAACTGGCCTCGGGCACGCACACGCTGCGCGTCGCGGCCGACGGCCCGGACAGGGGCAAGGTCTCCCTGCTGGACAACGCCGCCGAGTACAGCGTCATCCACAACGGCAAGGACGTGTGGGGGTACGACAGCAAGTCGAACGAGGTCTTCCACTCGACGTCCGCCGAGTCCGAGCACGCCGACGAGGGCGCCAAGGGCAAGGCGCCGCGGGATGTCCCGGCCACTCCGAAGGACTTCGCCGAAGAGGCTCTCAAGGCCGTGGACGACACGACCTCCGTGACCGTCGACGGCACCGCGCACGTCGCGGGCCGCGACGCCTACAAGCTGGTCATCAAGCCCCGGCAGTCCGGCACCACGGTCGGCGCGATCAGCATCGCGGTGGACGCGAAGACGGGGCTGCCGCTGAAGTTCACGCTGACCCCGGCGAGCGGCGGCGCGGCCGTCGTGGACGCGGGCTTCACCCAGGTCGACTTCTCCCGGCCGGCCGCGTCGACGTTCGCCTTCACCCCGCCGAAGGGGGCGAAGGTCACCGAGGGCGACGACCTGAAGGGCGCGAAGGGCGGCGAGTCGAAGGGCGGCGAACCGAAGGACTTCGAGAAGGCGCTGCCGAAGGGACACGAGGGCACGGCCGACGGCCTCGGCGGTCCGAAGACCATCGGCGAGGGCTGGAACTCGATCGTCGTCCTCGACACCGGTGGTGAGGGCATGCCGTCCGGCGCGTCCGGCTCGACCGGCAACAGCGACGTCGACGGGTTCCTGAACTCCCTCGGCGATCACGTCAAGGGCAAGTTCGGCTCGGGCACGGTCTTCTCGACCCGCCTCGTCAACGCGCTGATCACGGACGACGGCAAGGTGTACGCCGGTGCCGTCACCAAGGCCGCGCTGGTGAAGGCGGCCGACGCCGCCCAGTAGGCGCGGTCGGGCGAACCGAACCGAGGGAGTCCATGGAGGAGCTGTCCGCCGACGAGCCCGATCCGGCGAGGGCCGAGGGCGTCGCCGTCCCCGCGGGGCGGACGGGGAGCGCCGGTGCCGTGTCGGCCGGTGCCGTGTCCGCCGAGGACGCGGTGATCGCCACCCGCGCGCTGAGCAAGCGGTTCCGCGGCGGACAGCTCGCCGTCGACGGCCTGGACCTCACCGTCCCGGCGGGCAGCGTCTTCGGCTTCCTCGGGCCGAACGGCTCGGGCAAGACCACCACCATCCGCATGCTGATGGGCCTGATCGAGCCGACGTCGGGCACGGCGAGCGTGCTGGGGCGGCCCATGCCCCGGTCGGCGCGCGCCGTGCTCCCGCACGTCGGGGCGCTGATCGAGGGCCCCGCCCTGTACGGCTTCCTCTCCGGTCGGGACAACCTCGTCCGGTACGACGCCGCCGACCCGACCGCCGATCCCCGGACCCGCAGGACACGCGTCGAGACCGCGCTGGACCGGGTCGGGCTGACCGCCGCGGCGGGAAAGAAGGCGAGGGCGTACTCGCTGGGCATGAAGCAGCGGCTCGGACTCGCGGCCGCGTTGCTCCAGCCCCGTCGGCTGCTCGTCCTGGACGAGCCGACCAACGGTCTCGATCCCCAGGGCATGCGCGAAATCCGTTCGCTGGTCAGAGAGCTGGCCTCGGACGGAACGACCGTCTTCCTCTCCTCGCACCTCCTCGACGAGATCGAGCAGGTCTGCACCCACGCGGCCGTGATGGCCCATGGGCGGCTCCTCGTCCAGGGTCCGGTGGCCGACCTCGCGGCCGGAGCCCGGGGCCGGCTGGTGGTGACCACGCCGGACACCGGGGAGGCGGCACGGATCCTCAAGGAACAGGGCGTCATGGATCTCGTCGTGACCGAGACGGGGGTGACCGCGGAGCCACCCGGCCGTGAACTCGCCGAACTGAACGCCGCGTTGGTCATGGCAGGCGTCCGGGTCCGCGGCTTCGGAGTCGAACGGGCCTCGCTGGAGGACGCGTTCGTGGCACTGACCGGGGAGGGTTTCGATGTCGCGGGCTGAACATCTGCCGAAGCGGGACGCCGAGGCCGAGGCCGCGACGGGGACGGCGACGGGAACGGCCACGGGGACAGGGACGAAGACGCGGATGGCCACGGCGCCGTCACCGGAGCCGGGGGCCGTGCGCGGGCCGAGCCCGCTGTGGACACTCGGACTCTTCCGCGACGAACTCGTCACCACGTTCCGCCGGTGGCGCACGATCGCGCTGCTCGGTGTGCTCGCGGCCGTGCCGGTCCTCATCGGCATCGCCGTCAGGGTCGAGACGGGCGGCGGCTCGACCGCGGGCGGTGGCGGCGGCGAGGGTCCCGCGTTCATCGCGCAGATCACCAACAACGGGCTGTTCCTGGTGTTCACCGGGCTGGCCGCGACCCTTCCGTTCTTCCTGCCGATGGCGATCGGCGTCATCGCGGGCGACGCGATCGCCGGTGAGGCCAACGCCGGAACCCTGCGCTATCTCCTCGTCGCGCCCGCCGGCCGCACGCGGCTGCTGCTCACGAAGTATGCGACGACGATGACGTTCTGCCTGGTGGCGACCCTGGTGGTGGCGGTCTCCGCGTTCGCGGTCGGCGCCCTGCTGTTCCCGCTGGGCGAGCTGACCACGATCTCCGGAACCCGCATCGGTTTCGCCGAGGGGCTCGGCAGAGCGCTGCTCATCGCCCTGGTCGTCGCCGCGTCACTGACCGGTGTCGCCGCGCTCGGCCTGTTCGTCTCCACCCTCACCAACAGTGGCATCGCGGCCATGGCGACGACGGTCGGCCTCTTGATCACCATCCAGATCCTGGACCAGATTCCCCAGCTGCACGCACTCCAGCCGTACTTCTTCTCCCACTACTGGCTGTCCTTCGCCGACCTCATGCGCGACCCCGTCTACTGGGACGACCTGGTCCGCGACCTCGGCATCCAGGGCCTGTACGTCGCCGTGTTCGGGTCGGCCGCGTGGGCCCGGTTCACGACGAAGGACATCACTGCCTGAGCGGCCGCGTCAGCGCTCGTAGGGGAAACGCGCGAGCGGTGCCTCCTGGGCGAAGAAGGTCTTCGCCCGCGTCAGTGCCTCGGTGTCGTTCAGTACGTCGCCGGGCCGGCTGCCGTTGCCGAGCAGGACCCCGCCGAAGCGCATCTTCATGTAAGCCGCCGAGTGGTTCAACGTACCGACCAGCGGGTCGGCGACCTCCGGCTCCTCGTGCGCGAGCGCGGTGACGCCCCAGAGTGTGCGCCCGGCCAGAGTGGCCTTGAAGTCGGCGCCGGGCGTGCGCAGCCAGCCCGACCAGTAGTCCAGGTAGCGCTTGGTCAGTCCGGACACCGAGTACCAGTACAGCGGTGAGGCGATCACGATGTCGGTGGCGGCGAGGGTGGCGTCGAGCAGGAGGGCTTGGGTGCTGGAGGCGGGAGGACGTACGTGGTCGCCGTCCCGGCGCAGGTCCACGAAGTCGGGGAGCGGGTGCTCGGCCAGGGACAGCCAGCGCTGCTCCGCGTCGGCGGGCAGTTGTTCGGCTGCCTTGCGGGCCAGCGACTCGGTGTTGCCGCCGGGGCGGCTGCTGCCGAGCACGAACAGGAATGTGCGGGTCATGGCTCCCCCTGAGATACGCCGGCGTCGATTACAGGCGTGGACAATATATGCATGCGCATGCACTTGTCCAGGGCGGGGTCCCTCGCCGGCCCCGGGCAGGTGCTTCCGCCGCAACGACTCTCTCTCGCCCCCTCTGCCCCTACCCGACCCGACCTGGGGCTCCGCCCCGGACCCCGCTCCTCAAACGCCGGAGGGGCTGAAAATCACGCCCGTGAGGGACGACACCCAAGCCACCACGCACCCGCAGCCGGGATCCGGCGGAAGGGGCCGTGCCGGTACATCACATGCCCGTCGCTTACGCCCGGATCGAGCCACGGCGCCCAGAAACTCACGTCTGATCCAACGGCGACGGGCGGATGTACCGGCACGGCCCCGACCCACCCACCGAACCGACACCGCAAACGCCAGCGCAAGCGTGTCTCACCGACCCGGGCGTGGAGGCCTCTGTACCCGAGGTGCCGGACCCGGTGCCGGGCCGGGTGCGGCACCGGCCGGGGAAGCGGAACCCCGGCCGGACTGGAGGCGGGCCGCGCTCGCCACGGGGTTCGTGGGCCCACCGGACGGCGTGGTCGTCGTCGCGCCCGCCACAGCCGGCCTGCGCCAGCTCTCCGGAACCGACGCGTGCCGCTCCACCGTCCCCTGCGCACGCGCCTCCGCGAGCCGGGCCGTCTGCTGGGCCACAGGAGCGAAACCCGGAGCCGCGTTGCCGCTCTGGGAGGGCACCTGGCGGGCGGCCATGGCACCCAGAGCGGCCTGGGTTTCCCGAGGAAAGACATCGCGGGGCAGCAACTGCGAGGCCGCACCGGTCACCTCGACACGGTGCTGCCTGCCCCCCGACTCGAAGGTGACGCCGTAACCGAGGTACTGCCGGTCCCGGTCGAACATCAGATCCCCCCGCACCTGTCCGCCCCCGGCCCGGGTCCGCTCGCTCAGCTCCTGGAGGGACTCCGGCATCGGCGCGGTCCGCCCGAGGCTCGCCACGTACGCCTCCGCCTCCACCCGTCCCTCCCGGAACCGGGCCTTTCCGTCGGGCCCGGTGGACATCTGCACGGCACCCACCCGGTTGTCGGGGTGGATGTCGATGGTGAGGCGGCCGTCACCGCCGTACTCGCGGACGAACCGCTCCCGCAGCGCGGTGAACTGCACCTGGTTCTCCAGCGCGGGAGGGAGGTTCGGCCCGTAGATGGTGACCCGTGCCTCGGGGTCGGCCTCCAGGATGATCTCGGCGTTGGCCACGCCCGTGCCGCCGGCGCCCGCGACCAGCCATGTCTTCGGGGCGTCCTCCGCACCCGCGGCATGCGCGTCGAAACGGTTCTCGGCGATCTCGTCCCCGATGAAGACCCGTCCGGGCGCGGCGGCCCTCGCCCGCTCCCACTGGGCGGTCGCGTCCAGCGTCTGGAGCGCGGCCCGCGCCCCGCCGCCCGAGCGCAGCCCGTCCAGCACGCCCTCCTCCCGCAACACCTGGAGTGCCCGCTCCGCGCTGATCTCCCCGGTCAGCCGGGCGTGCGCCGGCGAATCGGCGGGGAGCTGTCCGCGTACGGCGTCGAGGGCCTCCGGCAGATTCACCGCGTCCCGGCGGTCGACGCCCGGCACCATCTCCGGCGGCAGCCCGGTGGCCACGGTCGGCGTGCCCGCGACCTTCACATAGACGTCCGGGGAACCGTCGCCGGGCCGGATGTGCGCGTAGAGGTGACCGTCCTGCCCCGGGACCAGCGCCGCGGCCCCGTCGACGACGGGACCGCGCACGGCGAGCTGGTCCTCCCACAGGCGTACGGCGTCGCGCGGCACCCGCGCGGTCGGCTCGGCGAACTGGTGGGCGTCGCCGAGCCCGTTGGCCCGCATGTCCCTCGTCTGGTCGGGGGACTGGACGATGCCCTGGCCGGGGTCCAGGTGCCAACGGCCGCGGGCGTCGACGAGCAGGGCCTGGGGGTCGCGTCCGACGAGGCTGGCGCCCCCGCCGATGACGACCTGGCGGGTGGGCCACTCGCCGGTCGTGGCGATCTCCGCGCGCAGCTCGGCCAGGGTGGCGGCACCGGCCCGGGTGCGCTGGTCGGCCGCCTGGGCCGTCGCCGCGGCGAGCTCCTCGCGCGGGACGGGGGAGCCGTCGGGCCGGAACCCCGGCAGGGGAGGGGCGTGGGCGGACGCCCCGAGGGGGCGGGTGTGTTCGGCCCGCGACCGGAACTCCCGTAGTTCGGCGACATCGGCCGCGCTCAACCGCTCGACGGGGACGGCCAGTTCGCGCAGGGCGCCGACTGCCATCGGGGTCAGGTGCGGGTCGATGATGTCGCGGCGGACATCGGCGGCCCGGAGCTCGGGCGCGAAGCGGTCGGAGTCGGCCGGGGCCTGCGGCCGCAGCCCGGCGTGGTCGATGAGCGTCGACAACTCACTCCGGGATTCGGCGCGTTGGGTGGCATCGAGGGTGGCGTCGTTCATGCGGGCGGCCAGGTAGTTGAGTTCGCCGACCCGGCCGAGGTCCTCCTCGGTGAGGCTCAGACGCCGGTCCGCGCTTCCCAGTCCGCCGCGGGCCAGCAGTTCGTCACGGTTCGGCGCGACGCCCGCGACCTCGGGGTCACCGGCGGCGGCACGGGCCGCTCGGTCGCGCACCGCGAGCAGTTCGCCGACCTCGTGGCTCAGCGCCCGGCCCACCTGGCGCGGGTCCATCCGGTCGGAGAGCTGGACGACGTGCTGGTCCGAGGTGGTGTTGACATGGGTCCGCGCGACCGTGCCGGAAGGGAGCGGAACGGCGTCCAGACGCAGGGTGAGGTCCCTGCCCCGGTCGTCGGTGAGCGCGAAGAAGCGGTCGCCCGCGGCACCGGACCGCAGCTCGGCCGAGTTCAGCCGCTGCGCGTACAGGCTCCGCACCACCATCGGCAGGGTGCTCTCCGCCTGTGCGATGACGGCCGCCTGCCGCCCGGGACCGGGCGCGGCGCCGGTGCCCGAGACGAAGCGGCTGCCCGCGACGTCGGTCGCGGTGATGACGACGGGCTCCGCGCGCGGCCCCGTACCCGTGCCGGAGAGGCCCGAGCGGACATCCCCCTGGACCTCAGGCGGGGCACCCCCTTGAGAATGCCCCTGGACATGCCCTGGGGCAGTCCCCGGGACCTCCCCCCGGACATCACCCCGAGGATCCCCCTGGGTATCGCGCCGGGCGTCCGCCCGGTCGGAACGGCCGGCGTTCCCGCGGTCGAGCGGCTCCTGGCCCACTGGCACTTTCCCCCTTGAACGGCCTAGTGGCACGTAAGATCTCGGCATGCTGATCGCCCGTTCGACGCAGGAAGCACACCTCTACATGGACCTGCACGCGTGCGCGTGCGGGGCGGAGAGCTTCGAGCGCGAGCACCGTCTCGACGAGCGTGACGGTGTCCTGGTCGCGGTGTACGAGGGCGTCTGCCCCCGGTGCGGCCGCGCCCGTTCCTTCGCCTTCCGGCTCACCGACGAACTCCCGCCCGCGCCACCGGCGTTCGGCGGGTCCGAGCCCTCGCGGATCATCGACCCCGGGGAGTTCCTGTGGGTCAGTGACCAGGTCGCCACGGACACGGGACTGAGGCTGCTGCACACCCCGCCCGCCGAGCGCCATCAGCAGCGCGAGGGCTCCGCGTTCGCGCTCGCGGCGGTCGAGGAAGTCCTCAAGTTCCTTCCGCGGGGCGCCGACAGCGTTCCCGGGGAACTGTTCACCTCGGAGCGCGGCCGCGAGGTGTACGACAGGACCCCGCACCGCTTCGAGCGGGCCGCACTCCTGGAGAACATCGCCCGCAAGCGCCGCATCCTGGAGAGCGTCGACCACGTCGGCCCGCAGCCGGGCGCGTAGCCGCTCGACAGCGCTCCTGGCGCTCCTGGCGCTCCCGGCGCACACCGGGCGCACGGCGCTCATGGCGTTCACCGCGTTCGCGGGGGCCGGGGCGCGGCGCGCGGTACGGCGGAAGCGGCCGGAGTCGCGGCGCCCGCCGTGCCCGGTGCGCCCGGTGTCCGTCCGGCCGCCGGGGCGGTGCTCCCGACGCCGGACCGCAGACGTGCCGCGGTGGCGACCCGGATCGTGGCGTCGCCCTGTTGGTGGGCGGGCGAGGCGCCGAGCCCGGACACCGGGGCCGTGCCCGTGGGCCGCCCGGTGGCGAACACACCCCGTTCCGAGGTGATCAGCGCGGTGGCCAGCCCTCCCTCGACCAGCTTCTCCGCGTTCTCGCGGCCGACGGAGAAGCCGCGTCCCGAGGTGCTCCGCGCGTACAGGTCCTCGATCATGACCTCGGGGGCCATGCGCCCGCCGTACCGGTCGCGGCCCGCGTCGAATTCCGTGCGGCCGTGCTGCCAGCGGCCGGCGTTCTGGGCGAGGCACTGCTCGACGGGGACCTCGACCGAGAGCAGGACGCGCCGGTCGTAGCCGTCGGCCCGCAGATCGCCGAGGAGCTTCTCGTTCCAGCGCTGGTCGCGAAGGGTCGCGTCGTAGAGGAGGTTGTAGCCCTCGGCGCGGGCCCACTGCTCGAAGACGTCCTGGAGGAACGCCGACTCGCGGTGGGTGAGCGAGGCCGTCTCGGAAGGCGCTACCGGCCGCCCGTCGGACAACTCGCGTGCGTGTGGCGGCAGATGGGGCGATCCTCCGTGCTCGAAGATCGCCACCTTGAAGTCGTCCGGGTCCAGGACCACGTAGTCGCGTACGTCGATGCCGTGCGCCCGCTTCAGAGCCCGCCCCAGTTCGTCGTCGCGCCCCTGCCATTCGCCGAGCCCGCGCAGCGCTCCGCCCTTCCCGGCACCGGGCGCCCCGGCGGTGAGCAGGGCGGCGTGGCCGTCGCGCGGCAGGCCCGCGCAGCGCGCCGTGAACTCCTCCAGGATCGCGGAGTGCATCCGCTCGCGTTCCGGCGTCCACAGCGCACCGCGCCGGAACTGTCCGAACGTGTCCGTGCCGCCCGGCGCGAGATCGCCGCCCGGTGACATCCGGGTCTGCAACTCCCTGTACAGCGCCCGGTATTCGGGTCTGAGCCCCGCCTCCGGCCTTTCGCCCGTGGTCATGGCCGCCCGACCCCGTCCGCCGGGCCGTCCGGCCGGCTGTCGACCCTGCGCTGGATCTCCTCCACGTCTTCGCGGGTCACCTGCCCGAGCAGGCGCGCCGCGGCGAGCACGGAGAGCGTGTTGTCCTGGTGGGTCGGCTCGGGGTGGCCCTCGTCCAGACCCTCCTCGGTCTCGAAGGGCCAGGCGGCGACGGTCGTGATCATCTGCTCGCGCTCCACGAATCCGGCGGCGTAGAGGCCGAGGTAGGCGCGCAGGGAGGGAGCCGAGTCGGCGGCGGACGTGCCGGGTGCGGGGGTTTCGTTCATGGCGGGGTATTCCTCGTCTACCAGAGACTGGTCTCGTACGGATCCGGGTCGATCTGCCGGGATGCGGCGACGGCGTCCTCGTACGACTCGGCCGCGGGCGGCGTCTTCGGGCGGTGGCTTCCACTTTTGCAGCCCGCGAACGGGCCGCTGGGAGAACGCAGTTCGGACAGTACGGCGCCGAGGTGGTCCCGGTGCCAGACGGCGGGCCCGGATGCGCCCGCCGCCGGGGCGGTGTGCTCCTGCCAGGCCAGCCACAGCCCGTGCAGCCGGGCGACCGCCTCCGGATGCTCCCACCAGCGGGGGCACCAGGGCTGCTGCGAGGTGACCTCGCGGCCGTAGACGGGAAGGAGCAGGTCGCTCACCCAGACGGCCAGCCGGCTCATCTCCTCGGCGTACTCGGTTCCGTCGAGGAAGAGGATGAACGGCGGGGCGTCGGAGGACTGTTGCTCGTTCATCGGGTCGTGATCCTCTCGGCCGCGCGGGCGGTGATGGCCCTCACCTCCGCCTGGGCCGCCGTCGCGATGCGGTCGGCGCCCGGTTCGGCGTACCAGGGGCGGAGCCGGACCAGGGCGGGTCTGATGCCGGTGGCCAGGAGCAGGGCGGTGCCCTTGGGCAGCGCGCGGATGCGGTCGGCGGGCAGGATGCGCTCCAGGCGGTACGACGTCGACCGGGACCGCCCGTCCCTGCTCCTGGACCAGCTGACCGTCGACACGTCGTGCTCGCCGACCAGCCGGGAGATCTTCTCCACGAAGTCGGCGTCGTCCAGACCCGCGCCGAGCAGCTTGATGGTCGAGGCCGACCAGAGCGCGTCCATGCCCGCCTCGCCCCAGACCCGTGAGCCCTGCCGGTAACTCTGGAGCAGGGTCACGATGTTGATGCCGCGTGAGCCGAAGTGCGAGTACAGGTCGGGGAGATCGGAGATCCGGCAGACGTTCGCCGCCTCGTCGAGTACCGCCGTCATCGGCGGTTCGAGGCGTCCGCCCATCCGTTCGGCGGCGACGACTCCCGCGCGCAGCACGGAGTCCGCGGTCGCGGCGATGACCCCGGCGGCCGAACCGCCGCCGTCCTTGGAGAGCAGGTAGAGCGTGTCGGCGGAGAGCACATGGCGGTCGGGGAAGAACTGCGGCAGTGCGGGATCCGGGGTCACCCACGCGGCGATCGCGGGGTCGAGCAGACAGGCCACGCACTGGCGGCTGGTCTCGTAGATGCCGTCCCGGGTCTCCACCGCGCCCAGCACGGTGCCCTGCAACTGGTCGGCGAGCGCCGTCATCCCGGCGTCGCGCAGCAGGTCGACCGGGGTGCGGTCGGCCGGGTCGGCCAGCCAGGCGAGTACCTCGCCGATCGGCCGCCCGCCCCGGTGGGCCGCGTGGAAGAGGGCGGTGAGGGTGTTCTGGGCGGCCGAGATCCAGAAGTCGCGGCGGGACGCGTCGTCGTTGACCGCGCCGACGAAGTGCCCGGCCAGCCTGCGGGCGCCCTCGATCGTGGCCGCCTCCGCGAGCATGTCCCACCACAGGCCGCGCGGGGTGTGGGCGATGCCCTGGGGGTCGAACGTCCAGACCCGGCCCACCTGTTCGCGTTCGGCCCGCGTCACGCTGTACACGTCCGCCTTGTTCGACGTCAGCAGCACACTGCCGCGGGCCCGCAGGACGCGCGGGACCGCGATGCCGGTGGACTTGCCCGCGCGGGGCGCCATCAGGTCGAGTTCGACGTCCTCGTAACTGGAGCGCAGTTCCGGGCCGCGGGGTTCCAGGTCGCCGATCAGGTTCCCGGTGTCGTCCGCGGTGACCTTGCCCAGTTTGGCCAGTCCCGGGCGGAGCTCGCGGGCCCGCCGCGCGGCGCCCTTGGGCAGGAGCCCGGCCAGTTCCTTGCGGCCTGCGAGACCGGTGGGCGCGGTCAGCCGGCGTCGTACGAGCGCGATCAGGACGGTGATCACCGCCACGACGGCCCCGAAGACCGTGGCCATGCCCGCGGCGAGCGCGGTGGGCGAGGCCGTCGGCCACAGCGGGCCGGGGCCGTCCTTCACCAGGGTCGAGAGGGTGGACAGGGCGAACGGCGGCGGATGCCAGCCGGCGCCGCTCACCGCCGCGCCCAGCGTTCCGCCCAGCCATGCCCCCAGGAACACGGTGCCGATGAGGAACGCGGCCCCCGGCACGATCCAGGGGAGGAGGTCCTCCCCGGCTCCGGGTCCTGTCCTGCGTGTGCTGCTCATCTCTGCTCCCCCCGTTGGATGTCTCTCGCCCCCGCCGCCCCTGCCCGTCCCATCCCGGGGGCGCCGCCCCCGGCCCCCCGCCGCGCTCCGCGCGGGTCCTCGAACGCCGGACGGGCTGGAATGTCCCCTCGGCCTTCAAGTCCCGGAGGGGCTGGAGTTCGGGCCGGGATTCTTGTGCAGGGACGGCTTGCCCGCCTCCGACCAGCGGGTGTTCGTGTTGTGCAGTGCGCGCTCGGTGTCGGTGATCGACACCTTGATCGGGATGCCGGGACGGCCGCCGACCTTGATCAGGAAGCGTCCGCGTCCCGGCGGCTCCTCGTTGCCGCCGGTGCTGGCCCAGCCGGGCGGGGACGACCACGAGGACACGAGCTCGATCTCGCGTTCGGACATGCCGACGATCTGGCCGAGTTCCCGCATCTCCGACCGCGGAAGACCGGCGCAGACGACCATGCCCGCCCGCTCCACGAAGCCCCGCGCCTTCGCCCGGTCGGACTCGCTGCCGAGGGCCTCGGCGTCCTTCAGCGTGTGGGTGATCTTCGCGTCGCCGAGGCCGAGCGAGCGGTTCAGCCGGGTCAGCGCGTCGATCCGTTCCACGATGCCGGAGGCCGCCCGCAGTGGGCGCCACAGCTCGTCGAGGACGGTGAAGAACCAGCGCTGCGGGGCGAGTCCGGCGTCCGCGAGCGCGTGCGCGGCGGCCACCGTGCCGAGCCCGTCCGACCAGGCCGCGAGCATCGCCGCGGCCGTCAGCTGGGTGTCCGCCTCGCCGATCCGGGAGATGTCCACGCAGACCGCCGGCGACGACGGGTTGATCCGGGTGGACGTCTCGGTGGCGAAGGTGTCGCCGAGCGGGCCGTCGAGCACGCCGAGGAGCGAGCGGTGCAGCGGGTCCACGGCCTCCTGGTAGCGGGCCACGTTCCCGCGGTCCAGCGTCACCGCGCGGACCCGGTCCGGCCCCTCGTCCAGCACTTTCAGCAGATCCGGCAGGAGCGGCGGCCGCCCCGGCTTCGTACGTTCCGCGAGATGGTGCAGACAGGCCGACAGCACCGACTGCTCGTGGTCGTCCATCGGACGCCCGCGCACGATGGTGATCAGCGCCGCGACCATGTTCAGGACCCGGCCGTGCGCCTCCGCGGCCAGGATCCGGCCGCGCTCGCCGCCGATCCGGGCCGCCGCCTCGCCCATCGCGCCCGGGTCGAGGACGTTGATGCCGCCGACCCCGCGTCCGATCGAGATCACCTGGCCGCCCAGTGCCCGTACGGTGTCGGCGTAGTCGGGCTTCAGGTCGCCGAGGACCAGGGGCGTGATGCCCGTGGCGGACATCCCGATCAGCATGCGGTTGACCAGGGTCGACTTGCCGAGGCCCGGCATGCCCAGCATGAACAGCGACGGGTTGGAGATGTAACGGGCCCGGGTGAACCAGGAGATGGGGTCGCCGCACACCGTCGCCCCGGTGTGCAGATGCTGCCCGAGCGGAACCCCGGTCATCGGCGCGCCGGAGCCGGCCGCGAACGGCCACAGCCCGCACGCCTGCACGGTGGTCGCGCGCCACAGCGCGGGCGGGTCGACATGCCCGACCTGGCCGCCCGCGGGGCCGTACCAGCCGCGCGGCGGCGCGGTGGCCGGTGCTCCCAGGACGCCCGGTGTCCCCTGTGCCTGCCGCCTGCTCACAGTGCCTCCCTGATCTGGTACGGAACGAGGGTGTGCTCCCACGGGAGCAGGCCGACCGGCAGGGTGCAGGTGAAGGCCGCGGCCTGCATACGGTCGGCCGGGCGCATCAGGATGCGGGACGAGGCCTGGAGGTTGCGCACGGTGATGCCCGCGTCCTGCAACTGCTCCTCGTCGTCCACGGTGACCGTCACCATCAGCGAGAACTCCACGAGCCCCGCGCCCGCCGCCTCCTCGGCCGCGGTCTGCTCGGCGGCCTGCATCTCCGAACTGGCCCGCGCCTGCACGAGACCGCGCCGCGATCCCGCCATGAAGTGCGCGGTGCGCCGGTCGGACTCGACGATGCGGGCGGAGGTGGCCGGGTCGATGGGCCGGTAGACCAGGGAGACCCGCTTGCGCCGGGTGCCCGGGGCTGGTTCGAGGAGCCCGCGCAGCACGCTGGAGCGGACCGTGCCGCGCGGCGCGAGCGTCAGCATCCAGGTGCGCGAGATACCCGAGTCGTGCTTGTACGAGGTGACCGTCTCCACCGCCGCGGCCGGGCCCGCGTCGCCCCACTCCACTCCGGTCGTGGCGTGCTCGGCGCGGGCGCTGAGCACATCGGGCGCGATGGCGGGGTCGTACGCCACCCGGACGATCTCGGCGAGCCGGTCGGCGGGCAGCGGGTAGGCACTGCCGCCGCCCGCCGCGACCAGACCGGACAGCAGTCCGGGCAGCCGCATCGACAGATCGGTGACGATGTCGTCCGTGCCCCGCTTGGGGCCGCCCGTCGGGCCGTAGGTCAGGGCGATGTACGTGTGCATCTCGGAGGACGCCGACGGATAGCGCTGGACGACCTCCTCCATCACGGCGCGCGCGGCGGCCGGCGCGTCGGGGGAGATCCGGGGGAGCACCTCGGCCGCGAGCCGGGTCCCGGTGTCCGGGGCGGTCTCCACGACCACCTGGGCGCCGCGCAGGCCCGGCTCGTGCGAGAGCCGCGCGAGCCAGTCGCCCCAGGAGGCCACCCAGATGTCGACCTGGGAGGGGTCGACCAGCGAGCCGCCGTCCGGTTCACAGGCCAGCACCACCGTGTACAGGCCGCGGCCCGGGTGGTGCAGCACGCCGAAGGAACGGTTGTAGGCGTCGCGGCCCTCGTGCATCCGGGTGCGCGCCAGCAGTCCGGGCGGCTGGTAGCGGCCGCCGGGGCGCTTGGACAGCGGCCCCGAGAGGTAGGTGTGCGAGCCGGCCGACTTGCGCCGCGCCCAGCCGATCCGGATCGCGAGGACCTGGTAGACGTTGCGGCCGTCGACCGTGCGCAGCGCCAGCGGGGCGAGGAAGAGCGCGACCGGTACGAGGACGACGATCGCGGCACTCAGCGAGACCAGCGAAGCCAGCAGCGCCACCAGCAGCCCCCCGAAGGCGACGACGGTGCCGAGCAGACCCAGCGGACCGAGTCCGGGACGGCGGGGCCTGCGCCAGTTCCCGTACGTGGGACGCGTCATGGCGTCGGTGGACATGGGGTTCCTTCTTCCGGCTCGAAGCGCTGGATACGTGACTGGGGGAGTTCCGGGGCGGCGGCGGCCGGCCCTGCGACGGCGGCTCGCGCGCCGCCCCGGCCTCCCGGAGGCTCGGACCGGCCGGCACCGGAGTCGCGGGTCCCGGACTTCCGAAGCCCCGGAACTCCTGGAGCCTCATGGCTCCACGGCCTCGTGGCCGCCTACTGGTTGTGGCCCTTCATCCCGTCGTTGTCGTTCAGGGAGTTGGCCACCTCGCCGGCCGCCGCGACACCGGTCTGCGCGGCGACCGCCACGGCCTGTACGGCGAGGGTCGCGCCGCCCGTGGCCGCGCCCGCGCCCGCGGCGGCCGCACCGCCCGCCGCCGCGCCACCGCCCGCACCCGCGCCGCCGGCGCCACCGCTCGCCGGAGCTCCGGCGCCCGCGGACGGCGAGCCCTGCGGACCGGCGGCGCCCCCGCCGCCGGCACCGCCCGCGGCGATGCTGACGGCGCCGGTGGCGACGTTGTTGACCGCGTTCACCGTGACCGTGCCGCCCGAGGTGCCGCCCAGGGCCGCGGTCGCCGGAACGATCAGCTTGAGCAGGGCCGGCAGGGCGAACACCGCCATGATCAGCATGCCGAGGCCGGCGATGGTCTGGGAGAGGTTCGCGGTGCCGTTGGTCATCGACGCGGCCGAGTAGATGATCAGCGCGGCCGCCGGTTTGTACAGCAGCCAGGCCGCGAGCCAGCCGATGTGCTTCTTCCACCAGCCCTCGCCCCACCCGGTCATCGAGGAGGCCGCGGCCAGCGGCAGCGTGCCGACGAGCATGATCAGGACGCCGATGCGGATGTACATCAGACAGATCTGCACGAAGCCCGACAGCATCACCAGCAGGCCGAAGACGATGATGAGGCCCGGCTGTTCGAGGGACAGCACACCGAGCATCTTCTCGGCCTTGTCGCCGAGAGCGGCCCTGTTGTAGACGTCCTGCGCGTACAGATCGGAGGCCGCCGTGAGCGCCCGGACCACCGTCACCGCGACGGCGCCGACGAGGATGACCTTCCACATCCCCATGAACGCCTGCTTCATCGGCTGGCCCTTGCGCTCCAGCGCCATGCGGATCGCCGCGATCAGCAGCGAGGCCACGGCCACGTAGCCGACGAGCCAGTCCACCTCCGCATCGATCTTGGCGATGGGCCCGGTGGTGTCTCCCGCGTTGACGTTTATCCATACGCCGTTGAGCGCCTTGAGCACTTCCGAGGTCGCGTCGCCGATCGCCTTGGCGAAGGCCACGACGGCACCGTCGGTGAACTGCGAACCGACCTCGTCGATCACGCAGTCGTACAGTCGCAAGGAACAAGACATCTCACGCCTCCCAGGTGACGAAGCCCTTGGTGCCGCTGATCTGCGACATGCCCGAATAGACGGTCCCGTCGGCGTCGGGCGAGAGCTTCCAGTCGCCGTCCAGCCAGCGCAGCGTCACCGACGCGGTGCCGTAGGAGCCCTTGCCGGGGACCCGCACCACGAACATCACGGTCGACTTCTCCTTGTCGTACGACAGGACGGTGAAGCCGGCGTAGCCGCCTCCGTCGGCCTCGCCCGAGGCCGGCCTGTCGCCCGCCGCGGCACGGCTCGCGACGAGCGCGTCGCGGCCCGCGCCGGGAACGACCTGCCGGTCGACGACCTGGCGCCAGCCCGAAAAGCTCAGATGGTCGGTGATGGTGTGGGCTGCCATGACGGAGCCCATCGGCGTGTGGGCGAAGCAGGACCAGACGGGTCCGTCGAACGTGAGCGGGCCCACCGTTCCCGAGACCGGCACCAGACCCGTCCCGTTGGCCTTCCACTTGAAGTCCTTCGGGGCCCGGGTGGGCTTGGCCTGGTCGCTGTCGTCGGTGCGGCAGCCGGCGGGGCGGGTGTCCGCCCGCCCTCCGCGGTCCCGGTCCGCGTCCGCGTCCGCGGAGGGGACCGGCTTGCCGCCGTCCGACGCGTCGGACGGTGTCCCGTCGCCTCCGCTGAGCATCGTGGCACCGGCGAGCACGAGCAGCACCAGCAGGAACCCGGCCGACAGGACCCAGCTCCGCTGCTGCCAGAACGGCTGCTCCCACTCCCCGCTGCCCCCTTGGGGCCGACCGGAGTTCAGCATGGTTGCGCTCCCTTCGCTCAGGCTCTGACGAGGCGTCGGTCAGGCGAAGACGAAGGTGACGACGGGGCCCGCGGTGGCCACCAGGACACAGCCGCCGAGCACCATGCCGAGGCGGCCCATGTGCTCGGAGCCCTCGCCGCGGCGCATCGAGATCGCCATCATGGCGCCGGTGATGAGCACACCCGCGACGCCCGCCGCGGTGCCGGCCCAGGCGAGGATGCCGAGGACGGTGTCGACCTTGCCGGTCAGCGCGTTCGGTGCGTCGCGGTCGGGATTGGGGATCTTCCCGTCCGCCAGATAGACGTACTGGTGGGCCTGGGCTGCTATCGCCTTGAACATGGTCTCTCCCCGATGTGGCCGGCTGCCCGCGCACACGTCCTGGACGGGTGCGGAACTGGCCGGGTCTGAACGGCACTTGCCCGGTACGAGCGGTACGTGCTTGCCGTGAGCGGTACTTGAGGGCGGTGAAGATCCGTGGGACGCCCTGGGTTCCCGGTGCACAGTGAGCTTGGCGACTTCCGTGGGCCGGGGCCAAGCGATGTGGGAATCCAGCACCTGTCGGTGACGTGTCCGTGACAGACGGGAAGAGACCGTCATGAAGGACGAGGTGGGAGGCGCGGGAAAAGCTGAGGCACCATCAGATGTGATGGCGCCTCGGGGGATCCCCGCGACGCGCGCGAGCATTCGGACGGTATCCGGCGGACGGCAGATGGCAGACCTGTCCGCCAGGGGGTGGATGGCGTCCGCCGGGGGGATGGAGTCGCCGGAGGGTGGATGGTCTCCGCCGAGCGGCGTCCTCCGTGCCGCGGGTCGCCTCCGCCCGGCGACGGACGGCTCAGAGCACGAAACCGACGATCGGTCCCGCCGTGGCGCCGATGACACAGGCGCCCAGCACCATCAGGAACTGGTTCAAGTGCTCCTCGAACTCACCGGTTTTGACAGCCAGCGCCATTCGGGAGCCCACGATCATCAGTCCCGCCACACCGGCGGCGGTCACGAGCCAGGCGATGATGCCGAGGATCTTGTCGAGCTCCTTGGTGACGTCTGTGTTCACGGCCAGCTGGGTGGCGGCGAGCGCATGCAGGGCGGTCATGGCGCGGTCCTTCCCGTCAGCCGGGCCAGGGAGGCCGCCTCGCGGGGCAGCGGTCCGGTGAGGTCTCCGGTGCGCCACGCGGGCATCCACGGCACCCGGTAAACGTCGATGACCGAGTTGATCACCTTGACGCGCTGGGTGAGTTGACGCGGCAGCCGGCCGGGCGCGTCCGCGACCAGGACGATGGCGTCGAGATCGAGTCCCGGCGGTGCGTCGCCCCGGCGGAAGATGTCGAGGGTGTGCGACACGGCGTCCAGGCCCGCCGCGTGCGTACGGCCGACGAGCAGGACCGAGGCCGGATCGCCCCGGTCCGGCCGGGGCCAGTCGCGGCCCGCGTCATGGCCGCCGAAGACGGTGGCGAGCGTGGAGGAACCGGCTCCGCCGTGCGTGGCGACCCAGGAGAACTGCCGTGAGCGTGCGACGAGCCGGTGGTCCTCCTCGTACTGCTGCGGCGGCTGTTCCGGTTCTCCGGCCGCCCCGCGTATCCATATCTCGGGCCCGCCCGGCCCGTTCCCGTACGGCACCGCGCCGTCGCTCCCGCGCGGCGGCACTCCCTCGCTCCCGCGCACGGCCACCCCGTCGTTCGCCCGCATCGCCACCCCCTCGATCCCCTGCATGGGTGCTCTCTTTCCTCGTCGGTGCATCGATCCTCCCGGCGTCCGGGCGAGTTGGGTAACGGGGCGTGAGTTCCTGGGACGAGTCTGTGACGCCGTGGTGACGCGGGAATCGGGTGGGAACCGAGAGACTCGACAGCATGTACACGACCGGAACATGAGGCTGAGGGGGGCCGATGTCCAACGGGGGCGGATCCACCATGACCTGGGTGGTGGGCGGCTGCCTGGCCGCCGTGCTCATGCCGGTGGTCATGATGGTCGCGGTGAGCGGGGCGTCGAGCGAGGAGGGTCCGGGGTACGGCGCGGGCGGGGGTCTGAAGGACGGTGCCGTGCCCGCGAGTTACGTTCCCTGGGTGCTCAAGGCGGGTGCCATGTGCGACGTCATCAAGCCGGCGGTCATCGCCGCGCAGATCGAGGCGGAGTCGGGCTGGAACCCCAACGCCCGTTCCCCCGTGGGCGCCGAGGGCCTGTCGCAGTTCATGCCGGGGACCTGGCCCAACTGGGGCAAGGACGACGACGGCAACGGCCGGGCCTCTCCGTACGATCCCGGTGACGCGATCATGGCCCAGGGCCGCTACGACTGTGCCCTCGCCAGGACGGTCGAGGGGTACAAGAACCGCGGCGAGGCGAGCGGCGAGACCCTCGACCTCGCGCTCGCGGCGTACAACGCGGGCCCCGGCGCGGTGCACCAGTACCACGGCATGCCGCCGTACACCGAGACCCGGAACTACGTCGCCCGCATCAAGTCCCTGATATCCAAGTACGAGTCGGTGGACGATCCGCCGGGCACGATTCCCGCCGGGCAGGAGCTGGCGATGCCGCTCTCCGGCCACCCGCGCGTGACCTCGCCGTTCGGTATGCGCATGCACCCGATCAAGCACGTCTACAAGCTGCACACCGGCATCGACTTCGCGGCGCCGCTGGGTACGACGTTCAAGGCGGCCCGGGACGGCACGGTCACCTTCGCGGGCTGGTCCAACGGTTACGGCAACCGCGTGGTCATCTCGCACGGGACCATCAACGGCGACCGCGTCTCGACGACCTACAACCACATGCGGAGCCTCAGCGTGCACGTCGGCCAGCACGTGCAGGTCGGCCAGAAGGTGGGCGAGGTGGGCTCCACCGGTCTCTCGACAGGGCCGCACGCGCACTTCGAGGTCCAGCGGAACGGCACGTACGTGGATCCGGCACCCTGGCTGGGACTGAAGTGAGGAGGGAGGCGAGTATGAGGACGACACGGACGGGTACAGCGGTCCGTACGGGGGCACGCGGAACGTTTGCCGCGCTGGCGGTCGTGTCCGTGGCCGGGGTCCTGGCGTTGACGGGCTGTGGCCTGCGGGACCATCGTGATGACGTGGGCGTGCCGGGTTCGTCGCCCTCCGTGGTGCCGTCCGTGGCACCGAAGGCGTCCCTCCCGCCGGGCAGGCCGCTGGGCACGGACGCACACGTGCCGAGCCCGTCGGGTGTCGACGGGACGGACGCGACGGCAGTATCGGAGGCGTGGGCGGAGGTGGCGTACGGCTATGACACGAAGTACGACTACGGTCCCCACGACGCCGTGCTGCGTTCCGCGCGATGGTTCACCGCGTCCAAGGCCGCGGCCGAGCGGTCGTACCACCCCGCGAGCGGGGCGGGCGCCGAGTGGAACACCTGGGCGGGCCACCGGGCCTGGATCACGGTGGACGTGACCGCGGACGACGACGCCGACGGTCCCGCCGACACGTCCGTCCTGGCCTACCGCGCTCTCTTCGTGGAGGGCACGGCCCACGGCCGCGACGGCTGGACGGGCACGGGTCCGCGCGCCAACGTCTACCTCAAGCTCACCCGGGCGGGTGGCGGCCGTCCGTGGCACGTCGCCGAGGTGACGACCGTGGAAGCGGCGGACCCGCCTCTCTCGCCGTCGGCCTCCCCGTCCTCGACGCCGGTCTCGCCCTCGGCCTCGACGATGTCCTCGAACCCGTCCTCGACCACCCCTTCGTGAGGGAACCGATGTCTCGACTCAGCCGCGAACAGAAGCGGGAACTCAAGCGGCAGCGCTCGACGGCCGGTGCCGGGGGGCAGCCGACCGCCGGGATGACGCCGATCGAGGTGCACGTACCGGCGTCCGCTGACGCCGCGGTGGCCCCTGGGTCCGCCGGGGTACGGGGCTGTGCCACGGTCGGCGGGATGCCGGTCGTGGCCGCGCCCGGCGAGACGGTCCAGGGCGCGATCCTGAACTACCTGCACCGCCTCGCCCTCGCCACCGGCCACCCGGTGCTGGCCAGCATCCACGACGAACGCATCGGCTTCGTCGTACCGCTCCAGGTGCACGTCGACGGTTCCAGCCGCTATACGGCGGAGCCGGTACGTGTGGCACCTCCCGCGCCGCCCGTGCAGCCGCGCGAGCCTCGGCCCGAGGGGCGCCCGCACCTTCCGCCCCAGGAACACCGCCACACCCCACCCGAGGGCCACCCCCGCCCCCCGGCCCACACCTTCACCGAGCCCCCGCCCCATGAGCGGCACCCGCAGCCGCCGGTTCGGGAGCAGCGCCCGGAGCCGCCCGCTCAGCGGCGTCCGGAGGCGCCGGCTCCGCCGCTTCCGCCCGTCCCGGTGTCCGCCGAGCCACCTGTACACGTTCCGCGGGCTCCGGAGGTCCCGGAGGCACCGGCCGTTCCGCGCCGGGACAAGGCGACGTTCCTCCTGCGCGCGGTGCCGGAACCACCTGCGCGCCCGCTCCCGGGACCGGAGACCGGGACACCGTCTGCCCCGGCGACGACGTCCGAGGCGGTGCCCGCACCCGCACCCGCACCCGCACCCGAGTACCCGCCCACGGCACCGCCCGCGCCCGAGCCGTCGGTGCGCCCGGAGTCCGTCGCGGAGCCGCGGCCCGCGCCGGTGCGCAGGCCGGAGCCGGCGGTGACCGCCGAGTTCGTGCCGCAGCCGCAGCTGCAGCCGCAGCCCCTGTCCCTGTCCCAGCCGCAGCCGCAGTCCGTGCGGCCGGCATCCCCGGAATCCGTGCCCGCCACTGCGCCCGCGCCGATGCCCACGCCCGTTCCCGCCCCCGCGGCGATGGCCGAGCCGGTCGTCACCGCGGATCCCGGCAGGGGCGCCGGTGCGGTGGCCGGCCCGGCGAACGGTGGTGCCGTCGCTCCTGCCCCGGGCCCCGACCTGGTGCCCGCGGTCGACCCCGCCGTGCCCGGTACTCCCACGCCGTCCACCTTCGTCCTGCGGGCGGTACCGGAACCGAAGCCGCTGCCCGGGGCCGCGTCGACGCGTGTCCTGCGGGCGGTGCCGGAGTCGGCGGCCGCCGCGGCGCCCGCTCCGGCGGGGGAGTTCGGCCCGGCCCCGGAGCCGGAGCGCGCCCCCGAGCCGAAGGCGGCCGCTCCATCGCGGAAGCCCGCTTCCGCGATGGAGGCCCTGTCACTGCTCGGCCCGGAGCCGGAACCGGATCCGAAGCCGACCCCCGCCCGCGGCTTCGACGCCGTGGCCGAGGCGGTGCTCGCGCCGAGTCCGCAGGAGCCCGCCGCGGAACGGGACGCCGCGTCGGCGTTCCTCGCCGCACCCGTCGCCCGGATCAACGAGGCCGTGAAGATGGGCCGTATCGAGGCCGCCGCGGGCATGGCGGAGCGCGCCGTCGCGGAGGCGGCGCAGTCGCTGGGCCAGGAGCACCCCGAGGTGCTGAAGCTGCGCGAACTGACCGCGTACATCGCCTACCTGGCCGGTGACGCGCTCAGGTCGTTCCATCTGTCGCTGGACCTCGCGAGGGTTCGCCGACGGCACCGGGACTCCGGGGCCGCCTACGGCAACGTCCAGAGCGCGGCCGCCGCGTGGCGCGCCGTCCGCGATCCCCTCCAGGGCCTGCACCTCGGGCGGGACCTGATCGGACTGTGGACCGAGCTCGCGGCCGACGACGGCCCCGCCGCCGACGACCTCGAACAGCTCGAATCGGCCCGCACCCGCATGGTCCGCCTCGCGGAACGAGCCCGTCTCGCCGCGGACAACCCGTACGCCAGGGCGCCCCGCGCCCACGGTGAGTGAGGAGCTGAGCGGCCGGGGCGGAGCCGCCGCCCCGGTCTCAGTTGACGCAGAACTCGTTTCCCTCGGGGTCCGTCATCACGACCCACTCGCCCGCGGGTTCCTTCACCTCTCGCAGGACGCCGGCGCCCAGCGACGTCAGACGCCCGACCTCGGCGGCGCGGCGCCCGTCGCCGGGATGCAGGTCGAGGTGGAGCCGGTTCTTGTGCGTCTTGGGTTCGGGGACCCGCTGGAACAGCAGGCGCCGCCCGAGGCCGGTACCGCGTTCCTCGTCGTACGGGTCATCGGGATGCCGTACGGCGATCAGGTCCCGGAAGGCCCGGCGGCCGTGGAAGTCGACGGTCGCCTCGGCCGGCAGTGCGCCGAGGCTCAGCAGCCGCTCGATGAAGGCGCTGTTGTCCTCGACCGTGTACCCGAGCGCGGCGGACCAGAAGTCGGCCTGCGCGTGCGGATCCGCGGAGTCGATGACGAGTTTCCAGTGGACGGGTGTGGGTGCGGGCACGGGAGTCGGCGTCATGGAGCCACTCATAGTGGGTGTCCGGTGGGCGGGCAAGGTCACGCGCCGGGCCCGCCCTCATGCCGTACGGGGGAGGGTCCCGCCGGTTTCGCCCCGGGCGCGGCCGTGACCACCGGCGGTCACGGCCGCCCGTTCGTCACGAGGTGCCGCGTGTACCGGCCCGACCGGTGGATCCGACGATGTCGGCGGCGATTCCCGCGGCCTCGGGCGCCGTACCCGCGGCGACAGCGGCGACCTCCGCGATCTCGGCGGTGGTAGCCACGGGGACCGCCCCGGTGCCGGCGGCGGTACCCGCGGCGGCCGTCGCCGCCGAGTCCGCGCGGGCCGCTTCCCGTAGGGCACGCGCACCCCGCCGCGCTGCGCGCAGCGCGTCGAACGTCAGGAGCGACAGCGCGAGCCACACCAGCGCGAACCCGGCCCACCGCTCGGCCGGCATGGCCTCGTGGAAGTAGAAGATGCCGAGGAGGAACTGGAATACGGGCGCCATGTACTGGAGCAGGCCCAGGGTGGACAGCGGCACGCGGATCGCGGCGGCACCGAAGCAGATCAGGGGGATCGCGGTGACCACACCGGTCGCCGCGAGCAGCGCGGCGTGCCCCGGCCCCTGCGCGGTGAACGAGGCGTCGCCCCGCGAGCCCAGCCACAGCAGATACGCCAGCGCCGGCAGGAACTGGATCGTGCTCTCGGCGGCGAGCGATTCGAGGCCGCCGAGGTTGACCTTCTTCTTCACCAGGCCGTAGACGGCGAAGGAGAAGGCGAGACAGAGGGAGACCCAGGGCGGGCGGCCGTAGCCGATCGTCAGGACGAGGACGGCCGCGGCGCCGACGCCCACGGCGGCCCATTGCACCGGCCGCAGCCGCTCCTTGAGGAGCAGCACGCCCATCGCGATGGTGACCAGGGGGTTGATGAAGTAGCCCAGCGAGGCCTCGACCACGTGCCCGGAGTTGACCGCCCAGATGTAGACGCCCCAGTTGACGGTGATGACCGCCGCCGCGACCGTGATCAGCGCCAGCTTGCGCGGCTGCCGCAGCAGTTCGCCCGCCCAGGCCCAGCGCCGTGTCACCAGCAGCAGGACCCCGACCACCGCCAGCGACCACACCATCCGGTGGGCGAGGATCTCGATCGCTCCGGCGGGCTTCAGCAACGGCCAGAAGAGGGGGACGAGCCCCCACATTCCGTACGCCGCGAAGCCGTTCAGCAGACCTATGCGCTGCTCGCCCCTCGACTTCCCGGCCACCGGCGTCTCCTTCTCCCACGGTCTCGGACGACTGTCGCGTCCCGCGCTCCGGAGCTCCCGTGCGGTCGGGGAACTTCCGTGCAGCATGAAAGAAGGTAGCGCCGCACGCCTCCGCCCGTCATGTCCGTATCGCCATACGGTCATGACAGGCGAGGTGCGCGGGGCAGGCGCCCGGCGCCCGCCGGGACGTCAGCCCTTCAGCGCCGCCGCGACGGACTCGCTGATCGGCGTGGTCGGGCGGCCCGTGAGCCGGGACAGGTCGCCGGTGGTGACGGCCAGCTCGCCCTTCTCGATGCAGACGTCGACACCCGCGAGGATCCCGGCGAGGACCTCGGGCAGCCCGGCTCCGGTCAGGATGGAGGCGAAGGTCTCGGGGGAGACCTGGTTGTAGGTGATCTCCTTGCCGGTCTGCCGGCTCAGCTCGGCGGCGTACTCGGCGAAGCCCCACGCCTCGTCGCCGCTCAGCTCGTACGTCTTGTTCTCGTGCCCCTCGCCGGTCAGCACCGCGACCGCGGCGGCCGCGTAGTCGGCGCGCGCGGCGGAGGCGATCCGGCCCTCGCCGGCGGCCTGGACGACGGCGTCGTGCGCGAGTACCGGGGCGAGGTTCTCGGTGTAGTTCTCGTGGTACCAGCCGTTGCGCAGCAGCGCGTAGGGCAGCCCGGAGGCGAGCAGGACGTCCTCGGTGGCGCGGTGGTCGTCGGCCAGTGCGGCCGTCAGGCTGCCGGGGGCGCTGGTGTAGGCGAGCAGCGAGACACCGGCCGCCTTGGCCGCGTCGATGACGACCCGGTGCTGTCCTACGCGCCCCTTGTCGAACTCGTTGCCCGAGATCAGCAGCACCTTGTCACCGGCGGCGAACAGGCCGTCGAAGGTCTCGGGAGTGTTGTAGTCGGCGACCGCGAGCCGTACGCCGCGGGCCGCGAGGTCGGCGGCCTTGGACTCGTCCCGCACGACGGCGGTGATCTCCTCGGCGGGGACCTTCTCCAGCAGCTGCTCGACCACGTGACGGCCGAGGTGTCCGGTGGCTCCGGTGACGACGATGCTCATGGCGTACATCTCCTTGTGGGGTGCGGATGTCACTCACCCTAAGAGCTGCACTAACTGATGGAAAGTACCCACCTTGAAGTAAGGTGCCCACCTCTGAGTAAGGTACCAACCTTCAAGTAAGGTATTGGCATGGCCGTAAACAGCGTCAAGGCAGCGGACGGGTACGACGTCGGCGAGGCGATGTGCCCCTACCGCCTGGTCCTGGAACACGTCACCAGCCGCTGGGGCGTCCTCGTCCTGATCGAGCTCCTGGAGCGTTCGTACCGCTTCAGCGAGCTGCGCCGGGCGATCGGCAGGGTCGGGAAAGGGGTCAGCGAGAAGATGCTCACCCAGACCCTGCAGACCCTGGAGCGGGACGGGCTCGTCCACCGCGACGCCAAGCCGGTCATTCCGCCGCGCGTCGACTACTCCCTGACCGACCTGGGCCGCGAGGCCGCCGAGCAGGTGCGGTCGCTGGCGCTGTGGACCAATGAGCGCATGGCCGACGTCGAGCGGGCCCGCGGCGCGTACGACGAGGCCCGGGGACTCGGGCCCCGGGCCTCCTGAGAACCGCCTGCGGACGGGTTCAGCCGACGACCGTCCAGGTGTCGCCGCCGGCGAGGAGCGCCGCGAGGTCGCCCTTGCCGTTCTGTTCGATGGCGGCGTCGAGCTGGTCGGCCATCTGCGTGTCGTAGACCGGCCGGTCGACCGAGCGGAACACCCCGATGGGCGTGTGGTGCAGGGTGTCGGGGTCGGCGAGACGCGACAGCGCGAACGCGGTGGTCGGGGACGTGGTGTGCGCGTCGTGGACGAGGACCTGCGAGGCGTTGTCGGGGGTCACGGTGACGACCTGGAGGTCACCGGTGCGCGGGTCGCGGACCACACCGCGGGAGCCGTCGGCGCCGAAGCGGATGGGCTGTCCGTGCTCCAGGCGGATGACGGCTTCCTCGGCCTGCTGTCTGTCCTTGAGGACCTCGAAGGCGCCGTCGTTGAAGATGTTGCAGTTCTGGTAGATCTCCACCAGGGCGGTGCCGGGGTGGGCGGCGGCCTGCCGCAGCACGTCGGTGAGGTGCTTGCGGTCCGAGTCCACGGTCCGGGCCACGAAGGACGCCTCCGCGCCGATCGCCAGGGACACCGGGTTGAAGGGCGCGTCCAGGGAACCCATCGGCGTCGACTTGGTGATCTTGCCGACCTCGGAGGTCGGGGAGTACTGGCCCTTGGTGAGACCGTAGATCCGGTTGTTGAAGAGCAGGATCTTCAGGTTCACGTTGCGGCGCAGGGCGTGGATCAGGTGGTTGCCGCCGATGGACAGGGCGTCGCCGTCGCCGGTGACGACCCAGACGGACAGGTCGCGGCGGGAGGAGGCGAGCCCGGTCGCGATGGCCGGGGCGCGACCGTGGATGGAGTGCATCCCGTAGGTGTTCATGTAGTACGGGAAGCGGGACGAGCAGCCGATGCCCGAGACGAAGACGATGTTCTCCTTCGCCAGGCCGAGTTCGGGCATGAAGCCCTGGACGGCGGCGAGGATCGCGTAGTCACCGCAGCCGGGGCACCAGCGCACTTCCTGATCGGACTTGAAGTCCTTCATGGACTGCCTGGCCTCGGCCTTGGGGACGAGGGAAAGCGCCTCGACCGTGCCCGGGCCTTCCGTTGACGTGTCAGCCATCGATGGCCTCCTTGAGAGCTGTGGCGAGCTGCTCGGCCTTGAAGGGCATGCCGTTGACCTGGTTGTACGAGTGCGCGTCCACCAGATACCTGGCCCGGACGAGGGTGGCGAGCTGACCGAGGTTCATCTCGGGGATCACCACCTTGTCGTAACGCCTCAGCACCGCGCCCAGATTCCGCGGGAAGGGGTTGAGGTGACGCAGATGCGCCTGCGCGATGTGCTCCCCGGCGGTGCGCAGCCTGCGGACCGCGGCGGTGATCGGCCCGTAGGTCGAACCCCAGCCCAGGACAAGGGTGTTGGCCGTCTTGCCGGTGCCCGAGGCGGGGTCGTCGACCTCCAGGTCCGGAACGTCGATGCCGTCGATCTTGGCCTGCCGGGTGCGGACCATGAAGTCGTGGTTGGCGGGGTCGTACGAGATGTTGCCGCTGCCGTCCTGCTTCTCGATACCGCCGATCCGGTGCTCCAGGCCGGGAGTTCCCGGGATGGCCCACGGGCGGGCAAGGGTCTGCGGGTCGCGTTTGTAGGGCCAGAACACCTCGGTGCCGTCGTCCAGCGTGTGATTGGGGCCTTGGGCGAACTGCACGCGCAGGTCGGGGAGTTCGTCGGTGTCCGGGACGCGCCACGGCTCGGAGCCGTTGGCGAGGTAGCCGTCCGACAGCAGCAGGACGGGCGTCCGGTACGTCAGCGCGATCCGGGCCGCCTCCATCGCCGCGTCGAAGCAGTCGGCGGGGGTCCGCGGCGCGACGATCGGCACCGGGGCCTCGCCGTTGCGCCCGTACATCGCCTGGAGCAGGTCGGCCTGCTCGGTCTTGGTCGGCAGGCCGGTCGAGGGCCCGCCGCGCTGGATGTCGATGACGAGCAGGGGCAGTTCGAGGGAGACGGCGAGCCCGATCGTCTCCGACTTCAGCGCCACACCGGGACCGGACGTCGTCGTCACCGCGAGCGAGCCGCCGAACGCCGCCCCGAGTGCCGCGCCGATGCCCGCGATCTCGTCCTCGGCCTGGAAGGTGCGCACTCCGAAGTTCTTGTGCTTACTCAGCTCATGCAGGATGTCCGAGGCCGGGGTGATGGGGTATGAGCCCAGGTAGAGCGGCAGATCGGCCTGCTGGGAGGCGGCGACCAGGCCGTACGACAGGGCGAGGTTCCCGGAGATGTTCCGGTAGGTGCCGGTCGGGAAGGTCTTCGACGCCGGCGCGACCTCGTAGGAGACGGCGAAGTCCTCGGTCGTCTCGCCGAAGTTCCAGCCGGCCCGGAACGCGGCGAGGTTGGCGGCCGCGATGTCGGGCTTCTTGGCGAACTTGGTCCGCAGGAACTTCTCGGTGCCTTCGGTGGGCCGGTGGTACATCCACGACAACAGGCCCAGCGCGAACATGTTCTTGGAGCGCTCGGCCTCCTTGCGGGTGAGCTCGAACTCCTTCAGCGCCTCGACGGTCATCGTCGTGAGCGGGACGGGATGCACGTTGTAGCCGTCCAGCGAGCCGTCCTCCAGCGGGCTGGCCGCGTAGCC
Organism: Streptomyces sp. NBC_00386; assembly: GCF_036063235.1. Taxonomy (NCBI): domain Bacteria; kingdom Bacillati; phylum Actinomycetota; class Actinomycetes; order Kitasatosporales; family Streptomycetaceae; genus Streptomyces; species Streptomyces sp. NBC_00386. The sequence continues at coordinate 4,081,822 of NZ_CP107950.1, read as the reverse complement.
GACCTTCTGCATCGCCCGTTTGGTGAACTCGTCCGTGTTGACGATGATCTCGGCGCCGCGCGGCACGTCGGCGATGTTCGCCTTCAGGGCGGCCGGGTTCATGGCCACGAGGACGTTGGGCGCGTCGCCCGGCGTGAGGATGTCGTGGTCGGCGAAATGCAGTTGGAAAGACGAAACGCCCGGCAGTGTGCCTGCGGGCGCGCGGATCTCGGCAGGGAAGTTCGGCAGGGTCGAGAGGTCGTTGCCGAAGGAGGCAGTCTCCGAGGTGAAGCGGTCGCCGGTGAGCTGCATACCGTCACCGGAGTCCCCCGCGAACCGGATGATGACCCGGTCGAGCCGACGGACGTCCTTCGCCCCCGGCGGTTTGCGCTGTTCTCCTACGACGGCTTCGTCGGCCTGTTCCGTTGGGCTGCTGACCTTGCTCGTCACTGAACTGGACCTCCTTTGAGGCGGCTGTCCGGGAGTGGCCTTCCCGCAGACCCTTCCTTTTCCAACCCTACGTCGGTAAGGGTCGCCTTCCTTGGGCCATTCGCATAGTGGACGTTGCTTTGAGACGTCCTGATATCCTGACGTGTCACGATTTTTCCCGCCCCCGGTCTCTTCCTCGTACGACGTTCCCCGCTCACCCTTTGGTTCTGCTCGACAACTGACAGACTGTCAGTCCGTCACGAGTTCAGGTACGTGAGGACGGCCAGAACACGCCGATGATCCCCGTCACTTTGTGACAAGCCGAGTTTCTGGAAGATGTTGCTGACGTGCTTCTCGACGGCGCCGTCGCTGACCACGAGCTGACGGGCGACGGCGGAGTTCGTCCGGCCCTCGGCCATGAGTCCCAGGACCTCGCGCTCCCTCGGCGTCAGCCCGGCCAGCACGTCCTGCTTGCGGCTGCGGCCCAGCAGCTGCGCCACCACCTCCGGGTCGAGCGCGGTACCCCCCTGGGCCACCCGCACCACCGCGTCCACGAACTCGCGCACCTCGGCCACCCGGTCCTTGAGCAGGTAGCCCACGCCACGGCTCGAACCGGCCAGCAGTTCGGTGGCGTACCGCTCCTCCACGTACTGTGACAGTACGAGCACACCGAGTCCCGGGTGCGCCTTGCGCAGCTGCACGGCCGCCCGCACGCCTTCGTCGGTGTGCGTCGGCGGCATCCGTACGTCCGCGACGACGACGTCCGGCAGCGCGTCCTGCGCCGCGAACTCCGTGATGGTCTTGATCAGCGCGTCGCCGTCCCCGACCCCTGCCACGACATCATGCCCGCGGTCGGTCAGCAACCGGGTCAGGCCCTCCCTGAGCAGCACTGAATCCTCGGCGATGACGACTCGCACCCTGTCCTCCACGATTCCTCGGCCCCCCAGAGCCCGCCCCCGGCCGCCCCCGGCTCCACCGGGTTCGTGCCCGTTCGTACGACAGACCCCAGCATTCCAGCATTCGGACCCGGATGCGCCCGGGCGACGTGAAGAGGGGTCCGGTGGCGCGAGGCAGGGCTACCCCGGTGGGGTACAGGGGCCCGGTGCTCACGCCTCCTGCTCCCGGTGGGGTACGCGGGTCCGGTGCTCACGCCCCACCCTCGGCGGGTACGCGGTCTTGCTACCCGGTGAGTACGCGGTCCCCGGCTCCTGTCCCGACGCAGCCGGGGACCCCGGTGGTGTGCACCGGGGTCCCCGCGTGCGTGCGGTCTGGAGTCTCAGCCCCGCCAGGGCAGCTCCGCCGTGATCAGGGTGGGCCCGGCCGGCGGCGAGTCCACCACCAGGATCCCGTCCACCGCGTCGAGCCGTTCCGTGAGCCCGGCCAGGCCCGACCCCTCGGTGACGGCGGCCCCGCCGACCCCGTTGTCGCCGACCTGGATCATCAGCCGGTTCTCCACCCGCCACACATCCACGGTCGCCCGCGTCGCACGGGAGTGCTTGCTGATGTTCTGGAGCAGTTCGGAGACGGTGAAGTAGGCGATCCCCTCGATCGCGGGCGCCGGCCGCGCCGCCAGATCCACTTCCACCCGCACCGGCACCGTGCACCGCGAGGCGACCGAGGACAGGGCGGCGTCGAGCCCGCGGTCGGTCAGCACCGCCGGATGGATGCCGCGCGCGAGATCCCGCAGCTCCTGCAACGCCGTCTTGACCTCGCCGTGCGCCTCGTCCACCATCCGCGCCGCGGCCTCGGGGTCCTCGGCCAGCTTCTCCTTGGCGAGCCCCAGGTCCATCGCCAGGGCGACGAGCCGGGCCTGCGCCCCGTCGTGCAGATCGCGCTCGATACGGCGCAGGTCGGCGGCGGCCGTGTCGACCACGACCCCGCGGTCGGACTCCAGCTCCACCACACGCGTGGCCAGCCGCGAGGGGCCGAGCAGCCCGCGCACCATCAGCCCGTCCACGCTCGTCAGCGCCCGCACGATCCACGGGGTCGCCATCGTGAAGAGCAGTCCCACCAGGGCGGTCACCGCGATCTCGAACGGGTTGTCCAGATAGACCGAGTGCGTGGTGTCGCCGTACAGCTGGAGTCCGTCCTGGCCGCCGTACATCGGGAAGACCCAGAACCACAGCGGATACGTCAGCAGCGCCCACCCGTACACCCAGAAGTTCACCGCGACGACGAAGGAGAACACCGACCACGGGAACTGGACCACCGCGTACAGCAGGTGCCGCCACGACGTCCCGCTCTTGAGCACGGCGCCCATCCACGCCATCGCCCCCTGCTTCTTCGTCCTCAGCGGCTCGGGCTCGGCCACCTCGACACCGAGCAGCCCGCGCGCCCGCGCCCGCTCCAGCGAGCCGAGGCCGCGGCAGCCGGCCAGCGCGGCCGCGAGCACCGGAACGCCCAGGAAGGTGACCAGCAGGCCCGCGCCGAGCGAGACCATCGTGACGGCGAACGTGAACATGAGGATCCCGAGCGGCAGGCCCAGCAGCACGTAGCCGAACTCGCGCAGGCTGCGGGCCTCGAACGGCGCCCGCAGCGGGGCCGGGAGACGGTGCCGCCGCCCGGCGGCGCCCGTCTCGTCGAATCCGGGCCCGTCGCGGTGCCCGTATCCGTGTCCGTACTCCGTGGCCATCGGTTCGTCCGTTCTCTCGTCTCGTCCTGTGCCTCGTCGCGTTCCGCGCGCACCTCGGTCCGCGCGTCGGCTGCTCCCTCTCCTCCAAGCGTGCCGCCTGGCAGGTCCGCGGGACATGCGGCGGATCGGCGTCTTGAACGGGGGGTTTTCCCTACCTCGGTACCCCGGCGGACCGGCGGGGACCACCGGCCGACGTCCTCACGGTCTGCCGGCCGGAGGTCTCCGTCGAGTCGGCCGTGGGCTACGGCGCGGGCTCGTTCTGGCGGTTCCGCCACGGCAGTTCGGCCGTGATGACCGTCGGGCCGCCCACCGGTGAGTCGACGATGAACAGTCCGTCCACCGCGCCGAGCCGGTCCGCGAGCCCCGCCATGCCCGTACCGCCGCCGACGCCGGCCCCGCCGCGGCCGTCGTCCCGGACCTGGATGAGCAGACGGTCGTCCGACCGCCAGAGGTCGACCGACGCGGACCTCGCCCCGCTGTGCTTGCTGACGTTCTGGAGCAGTTCTGAGACGGTGAAGTACGCGATGCCCTCGATGGCGGCGGCCGGACGCGTCTCCAGCTCGGTGCTCACCTTCACGGGCACGGTGCACCGCGAGGCGATCGAGGACAGGGCGGCGTCCAGACCCCGGTCGGTCAGGACCGCCGGGTGGATGCCACGGGCCAGATCACGCAGTTCCTGAAGGGCGAGCTTCACCTCGCCGTGCGCCTCGTCCACCATCGACGCCGCCGCGTCGGGGTCCTCCAGGAGCTTCTCCTTCGCCAGGCCGAGCCCCATCGCGAGGTTGACGAGCCGGGCCTGCGCCCCGTCGTGCAGATCGCGCTCGATACGGCGCAGATCGGCCGCGGCCGTGTCGACCACCACCCCGCGGTCCGACTCCAGTTCGGCGATGCGCCGCTCCAACTCGTCGGAGGGCGACAGCAGTCCGCGCACCATCGCCCGGTCGACGTTCGTCAGCCCGCGCGCGATGAACGGCAGCACCGGCCACAGCACGAACAGCGACACGAGCGTCACCGTGAAGGTGGCGATGCCCCAGGGCAGCCGTATGAGGCCGTACAGCACCGCCCGCCAGCCCACCGGGTCCTTCAGGCTCGACCACAGCCAGCCGAAGAAGCCGGTCCGGCGCACCGGCAACGGGCTCGGTTCGTCGATGCGCAGCCCCAGCAGCCGCCGCGCCCGCCCCCGCTCCAGCTTGCCCAGCTGCCGCGAACCGCGCAGCCCGGCCGCGAGCAGGGGCAGTCCGACGACGGTCACGGCGAGCCCCGCGCCCGTGGCGAGCATCGTCACCACGTACACGAACCCGATGATCGAGGCCGGCAGATTCGCCAGAAGGTGGGAGATCTCCTTCCAGGTCCCCGGGTCCAGGGCGAGACGTACGGCGGGCGGCCTGTCACCGTCGGACGGGGCGTCCGACGGATCGGCGGGCGGGATGCGTTCGGTCATATCCGCTAGCCTGCCCGGCGGCGCGCCGCCGCGCCATGAGGTGGGCCGCCGCGATGCACTGGGGATAACCCCACCCCCGGGGGGTGATGGCCGGACGTGACGCCGAGGTGCTCCCGGGACCCGTTCACACCGTGAGACGGGAACGCGTCACCGGTGGTCGAGGGATGGTCGAGGTGTGACGGGCTGCTTACGCTCTCTTTAGCAGGCCCTAGACTCCCGTCCGTACAGATCGTCGAACATGGCGCATCACAGAGTGCGCGACGGCGCACGACGGGGCGCAACGAGGTCAGGGAGTGAGGGGCTGACGTGCCGGAACCGACCGTTGTCACGGCGACCGGAACCGTCGTCGCGGCGGACTACTTCCAGTCCTACTCGATCGTCGGGCTGCTCGCCGTCGTGGGCGTGCTGTTCGTCGCCGTCGCCTTCGGAGCGGGCCGCCTGCTGCGGCCCGTGGTCCCCACCCCCGAGAAACTCCTGACGTACGAGTGCGGCGTCGACCCCGTCGGCGAGGGCTGGGCCCACACCCAGGTCCGCTATTACGTGTACGCCTTCCTCTACGTAATCTTCGCCGTCGACTCGATCTTCCTCTTCCCCTGGGCCACGGTCTTCGCCGCTCCCGGCTACGGCGCCGCGACGCTGGTCGAGATGTTCATCTTCCTCGGCTTCCTGGCCGTGGGCCTGCTGTACGCATACAAGAAGGGCGTCCTGACATGGACGTGACCCCCTCCGCCCCGGACCAGCCGGTGCTGCTGCCCGAGCCCAAGCGGCTCGGCGCGCTCGCCCGCCTCGCCCCCGAGCCCATGAAGGTGGTCCTGAACTGGGGCCGCCGCTACTCGCTCTGGGTCTTCAACTTCGGCCTCGCCTGCTGCGCGATCGAGTTCATCGCCGCGTCGATGGCCCGCCACGACTTCATCCGCCTCGGCGTGATCCCGTTCGCGCCGGGCCCCCGTCAGGCCGACCTGATGGTGGTGTCGGGCACGGTCACGGACAAGATGGCGCCCGCCGTCAAGCGCCTGTACGAGCAGATGCCCGAGCCGAAGTACGTCATCTCCTTCGGCGCCTGCTCCAACTGCGGCGGCCCGTACTGGGACTCCTACTCCGTCACCAAGGGCGTCGACCAGATCATCCCCGTCGACGTCTACGTCCCCGGGTGCCCGCCGCGCCCCGAGGCACTGCTCCAGGGCATCCTCAAGCTCCAGGAGAAGATCGCCCGGGAATCGCTGGGGGAGCGCTACGGGTCCGACGCGCCGCGCCCGTCGACCGCCGCGCTCCAGAGCGGCCTGGTGAAGCCACCGGCCCCTTCGGCGACGAGCGTTCCGGGGACGGATCCGACCGCCCCCGGTGAGGAGGACCGATGACCGTCGGCTGGCTTCCCGGTCCCGCCGGGGAACTCTTCGGCCCCGACGCCACGGCCGAGGAGTCGTACGAGGTCCTGACGGTCGACGTACCGCCGGCGTCCTGGATTGCGACCCTGGAGACGGCCCGCGACACCCTGGGCTGCACCTACTTCGACTGGCTGAGCGCCGTCGACGAACCCGGCACGGGCTTCCGCGTCTCGGCCCACGTCGTGGCGCTGTCCCCGGTACGCCGCCTCCTTGTCCGTACGACCGTCCCGCACACCGCCCCGGCGCTCCCGTCGGCGGTCACCGTCTACGCGGGTGCCGCCTGGCACGAGCGCGAGACGCACGAAATGTTCGGAGTGACGTTCGAGGGCCACCCCGGCCTCGACCCCCTGCTTCTGCCGGACGGCTTCGAAGGCCACCCTCTCCGCAAGGACTTCGTCCTGGCCGCCCGCGTCGCCAAGGCCTGGCCGGGCGCGAAGGAGCCCGGCGAGTCCGAGCACGGTGGCCCCAAGCGCCGCCAGATGCTGCCACCCGGCGTTCCCGACCCCAACGAGTGGGGCCCTCTCAAGGGCCAGCTCCCCCCGGCTCCGTCCCGCCCGGCCCGCGGCGCGGCCCGCCCCGCCGGCGACCGCCCGGTCCGCAGGGCCCGTACGGCGGGGGAGGGCTCGGCCGGCCAGACGCCCACCGCCCCTGCCGCCGCGGACACCGTGGCGCCCGCAGGTGCTGCGGGAGCGGACGCGGCGTCCGCCGGCGCGGGTGCTATCTCCGGTGCCGAAGCCGCGCGCCCCGCACGCCGATCGCGCAGCGCGAGCCAGGGCTCCGCCAGCCAACGTGCCCAGGAGACGCCCCCTCCGCCCCCGACGCCCACCCCGCAGCCGACGCCCGCGAACGAGCCGACGCCCGCGAACGAGCCGACAGCCGCGACGGAACCGGCGGCCGCGAACGAGCCGGCGGCTGCCACGGAACCGGCCGCTTCCTCCGAACCCGCCGCTCCGGCGAGCGCCTCGCGGGCAGCCGAGCCCGACTCCGCGACGAAGCCGGTCGGAAGGCCTGCCGCACCGCCCAGCTCCGACGCGCCGTGGCACCAGCCGAAGCCCGCGTTCGACGACTCGGAGCCGAAGCCGGAACAAGCCGCGAAGCCCGAGCCGACGCCGGAGCCCGAGGCCACTTCTGCCCCGGCCCCCGAGTCGAAGCCCGAGGCCACTTCTGCCCCGGCCCCCGAGTCGAAGCCCGAGGCCACTCCGGCCCCGGCCCCGACCCCCCAGCCGAAGCCACTCAGCCCCGACGACCCCTCCGGAGGTACGCAGTGAACGACGCTCTCGACGTCGCCCTACGCCTCCTCGTCGTCTTCGTCGTGTTCCTGACGTTCCCCCTGATCGTCGGTCAGACCGAACACAAGGTGATGGCCCACATGCAGGGCCGGCTCGGCCCGATGTACGCGGGCGGCTTCCACGGCTGGGCCCAGCTCGTCGCGGACGGCGTGAAGTTCGCGCAGAAGGAGGACATCGTCCCCGCGGGCGCGGACCGGCGCATCTTCCAGCTCGCCCCCGCGGTGGCCCTCCTCCCGTACCTCCTGGTCCTCCTCGTCATCCCGATCGGCCCGGGTGAGGGCGCGGTCGGCGAGGTCGTCGACGCGGGCATCTTCTTCGTCCTCGCCGTCATGGGCGTGGGCGTCCTCGGCTCGCTCATGGCGGGCTGGGCGTCGGCCAACAAGTTCTCCCTTCTCGGAGGCCTGCGCACCGCCGCCCAGCTCCTCGCGTACGAGCTCCCGATGCTTCTGACCGCGGCCTCGGTCGCGATGGCGGCCGGCACGGTCTCGCTCCCGGGCATCGTGGACGCCTTCCAGTGGTGGTGGCTGCCCTGGCAGATCGTCGGCGCGATCGTGTTCTTCACCGCCGGTCTCGCCGAACTCCAACGGCCTCCCTTCGACATGCCCGTCGCTGACTCCGAGATCATCTTCGGCGCGTACACCGAGTACACGGGCCTCCGTTTCGCCCTGTTCCTGCTCGCCGAGTACGCGGGAATCGTCGTCCTGTGCGGTCTGACCACCGTCCTCTTCCTGGGCGGCTGGCACGGTCCCTGGGGCGCCGACGGCCTCGGCTGGGTCTGGACGCTCCTGAAGGCCGCGATCCTCGCCTTCGTCGTCATCTGGCTCCGCGTCACCTACCCCCGACTGCGCGAGGACCAGCTCCAGAAACTCTCCTGGACCCTCCTCGTCCCTCTGTCCCTCGCCCAGATCGCCCTCACCGGCATCGTCAAGGTGGTGATCGCGTAACCATGGCCCCCATTCCTGGCTCCGGCCTCGCCAAGGGCCTGGCCGTCACCCTCCGCACGATGACGAAGAAGACCGTCACCGCGCAGTACCCGGACGTCCAGCCCGAACTCCCGCCCCGCACCCGTGGAGTCATCGCCCTCTTCGAGGAGAACTGCACGGTCTGCATGCTGTGCGCCCGCGAGTGCCCGGACTGGTGCATCTACATCGACTCCCACAAGGAGACGGTCCCGGCCGCCGCCCCGGGCGGCCGCGAGCGCAGTCGCAACGTCCTCGACCGCTTCGCCATCGACTTCTCCCTGTGCATGTACTGCGGTATCTGCATCGAGGTCTGTCCTTTCGACGCGCTGTTCTGGACCCCGGAGTTCGAGTACGCGGAGACCGACATCCACGAACTCACCCACGAACGCGACAAGCTCCGCGAGTGGATGTGGACCGTCCCGGCCCCGCCCGCCCTCGACCCCGGCGCCGAGGAGCCCAAGGAGATCGCGGCCGCCCGCAAGACCGCCGACAAACTCGCGGCCGAACAGGCAGCCGAGGCCGAGCGAACGGCCCAGCCACCGCAGCCATCGCAGGCAGCAGAGGCAGCAGAGGCAGCCGGGACAACTGAGGCAACCGAGGCAGCGCAGGCCGAAGACGCCGGGCGGCCGGAGCCTCCGGTCACACCCTCCTCCGGCCCGCAGGAGGGACAGTCGTGACCTTCGCAGCAGCCACGGCCACGGCGGCCCACGCGGCCACCGTCGTCGCCGCCGAGCACCACGGCTTCCTCTCTCCCACCGGGGTCGAGATCGCCTTCCTCCTCGTCGGCCTGCTCACCTTCGGCGCCGCGGTCGTCACCGTCACCACCAAGCAACTGGTGCACGCCGCTCTGTGGCTGGTGGTCGCCCTCGGCGGCCTCGCCGTCGAATACCTCCTGCTGACGGCCGAGTTCATCGCCTGGGTGCAGGTCCTCATCTACGTCGGTTCCGTCGTCGTCCTCCTTCTGTTCGGTCTGATGCTCACCAGGGCCCCGATCGGCCGCTCCCCGGACGCCGACTCCGGCAACCGCTGGGCGGCCCTGACCGTGGCCCTCGCCTCGGCCGGCACCCTGGTCTGGGTCGTCGTCGACGCGTTCCGCGCGACCTGGGTCGATCTGAACGGTGCCGCCGCCGGTTCCACCGAGGTGACCGGAGCCAGCCTCTTCCAGAACTGGGTCCTTCCCTTCGAAGCGCTCTCCGTTCTCCTCCTCGCCGCCCTGGTCGGCGCGATCGTCCTCTCCCGCAAGGCGAAGGCGGACACCGCCGCGGCGACCAAGACCGCCACCGCTCCGCGTGTCCCCGGAAGCCGCGACGGCGAGCAGGACAAGGAAGGTGTCCGCTGATGCACCTCGCCTATCCCGCCGTGCTCGCCGCCCTCCTGTTCTGCACGGGCCTGTACGGAGTCCTGGCGCGCCGCAACGCGATCCTGGTCCTGATGTCCGTCGAGCTGATGCTCAACGCCGTCAACCTGAACCTCGTCGCCTTCGACGTCTGGCTCTCCAGGGCCGCCCGCGACACCCTGCACTCCGGCCAGGCCCTGACCCTGTTCACGATCGCCATCGCCGCCGCCGAGATCGGCATCGGCCTGGCGATCGTCCTCGCCGTGTACCGCAACCGCGGCACCTCGGACATCGACAAGCTCCGCGACACCGCCGAGGGCCACGGCCCCGACGACCCCGACAGCGACGCCCCCGCGGCCGAGAAGGCTGAGGCCACCGCGTGACCACGACCACCCTCGCCGTCCTCGTCCCCCTCCTTCCCTTCCTCGGCGCGGCCGCCGGACTCCTCCTCGGCCGCACGGCCCCGGGCTTCGTCCGCCCGCTCGCGGTCCTGCCCGTCCTCGCCTCGCTCGTCCTCGCCGTGACGGTCGCGGTCGACCAGGGCGGCGGCCAGGCCATCGACTCGCGCACCGAACTCACCCCGACCGGCTCGGTCCCCATCGAACTGGGCCTGCACATCGACGGCTTCGCCGCCCTCGTCGCCGTACTCGTCGGCGTCGTCGCCACCTGTGTGCAGATCTACTCGACGGGCTACCTGCGCGACGATCCGCGCTACCCCTCGTACGCCGCTCTCGTCTCCCTGTTCACCTCCGCGATGCTGCTCGTCGTCTACTCCAGCGACCTGATGGTGCTCCTGGTCGGCTGGGAGATCATGGGCATCTGCTCGTACTTCCTGGTCGGCCACTACTGGGAGACCCCGGAAGCCCGCGCCGCCTCGCTCAAGGCCTTCCTGGTCACCAAGCTCGGCGACGTCCCCTTCCTCATCGGTCTGTTCGCGCTGGCCACCGACGCCGGCTCCTTCCGGATCACCACGGTCCTCGGCACCGTGGCGAGCGGCGGACTGCACCACCCGACCCTCGTCGCACTGCTGCTCCTCGCGGGCGTGGCGGGCAAGTCGGCACTGTTCCCGCTGCACACCTGGCTGCCCGACGCGATGGCCGGCCCCACGCCCGTCTCCGCGCTGATCCACGCCGCGACGATGGTCGCCGCCGGTATCTACTTCGTCGCCCGGCTCCTCCCCGTCTTCCAGGCCTCCGCGGCCGCGATGGTCGTCCTCGCCGTCATGGCCGGTGTCACGATGGTCGGTTCGGGTCTCGCGGCACTCGCCCAGGACGACATCAAGCGGGTCCTCGCCTACTCGACGATCGGTCAGCTCGGCTACATGGCCGGTGCCCTCGCCGTCGGCGACCGCGGTGCCGCCGTCTTCCACCTCCTCGCTCACGGCGCCTTCAAGGCGCTGCTGTTCCTCGCCGCCGGCGTGATCATCCACGCCTCCGGCACCAACTCGCTGTCCGCCATGTCCCGGATGAAGGACCTGCGCATCCGAGTCCCCGACGCCTTCTGGACGATGACCGTGGCGCTGCTCGCACTCGCCGCGATCCCTCCCTTCAGCGGCTTCTTCTCCAAGGAGGCCGTCCTCGGCGCTGCCGAGCACGTCGCCACCGGTCACACCGAGCAGGCCCCCGGTGCCGCGGGCTGGATCGTCCTGGTCACCGGGCTGGTCACCGCCGTGCTCACCGCCGCGTACGCGACCCGGCTGTGGCTGCTGGCCTTCCGCGGCCACGGAGCCGAGGCCCCCGACCACGGCAGGCAGCCGGTCACCATGACGGCCGTGCTGTGGGTGCTCGCCATCCCCTCGCTCGCGTTCGGCCTGGCGATCGGCCCGCTGCCCGACTGGTTCGACGGCCGCGACCTGACGCCGGCCCTCACCACCTCCGTGCTCGGCACAGGACTCGCCCTGGTCGGCGGGATCGTCACCTACGGAGCCTGGCGGCACACCACGGCCCTGGCGGCCCGCGTCCCCCTGGGCGCGGTCGCGGCCCACCCGGACGCCGACGCCGGACACGTCGAGGCCGAGGCCATCGCCGCGCACGAACCCGTCTTCGGTGACGTCGCCCACGCCCCCGACCCGGCGGACCCGGGCCGACTGCTGCTCGGCCCGCTGCACCGCCACGCGGCCGTCGGCTTCCACCTCGACACCGTGTACTCCGTGCTGTTCGTCCGCCCGGTCCAGGCCGGAGCCTCGCTCGTACGGTTCCTCGACCGAGAGGTCGTCGACACCTACGTACGCGGCGCGGGCGCCCTACCCCGCTGGCTCGGCACCGCCGTAAGGCGTGCGCAGACCGGCAACGTGCAGACCTATGTGAGCGCGCTGCTCGCCGGCACCGTCGTCCTGGTGGTCGCCGCCCTCCTCGTCGCCACGGGAGCGTGAGCAGGCGTGATCGATATCAGTGAATCCGTGATGCAGATTCTTCTCGCGTTGATCGTCGTCGGCCCGCTCATCGGGGCCGCCGCCGCCCTTCTTCCGGCCCCGCCGGGACTGAAGGGGAAGTCGCCCGAACAGGCGGTGCTGCGGCACGGCGTGACCGTCACGGGCGTGGTCCTCATCGCCGCGATCGTCCTCGCGCTCGGCTTCGACCACGACCACCCGTCGAAGATGCAGGCAACGACGGACATCAGCTGGATCCCCGCACTCGACGTGCGGATCCACCTCGGCATCGACGGCATTTCCCTCCCCCTTCTGGTCCTGACCGCGCTGCTGACCTTCCTCTGCGCGCTGTACTCCTACTTCAAGATGCCCGCGGGCCCGACCCCGAAGGCGTTCGTCGCGCTGCTGCTCGTCCTCGAGTCCGGCACACTCGCGACCTTCGCCGTCCTCGATCTGCTGCTGTTCTTCCTCGCGTTCGAGACCGTGCTCATCCCGATGTACTTCCTCATCGCACGGTGGGGAGGCGCCCAGCGCCAGGCCGCGGCCTGGAAGTTCATCCTCTTCACCCTGCTCGGTTCGGTCGTCATGCTGCTGGGCCTGCTCCTGATCGGAATCAAGGCGGGCACATTCGACATGGTGGCACTCGCCACTGACAACGGCCGGTCGCTGAGCACATCCGTGCAGGTCACCGCCGTTCTGGCGATCGGGATCGGACTCGCGGTCAAGACGCCGATGTGGCCGCTGCACAGCTGGCTGCCCGACGCCCACACCGCCGCCCCGACCGTCGGCTCGGTCCTGCTGGCCGGCGTGATGCTGAAGATGGGCACGTACGGGTTCGTCCGGATCCTGCTGCCCATCACACCGGACGGATTCCGGACCTTCGCCCCCTACCTCGCCGCCTTCGCCGTGGTCGGGATCATCTACGGTTCCCTGGCCTGTCTGGCCCTCGCCAAGCAGGGCGCGAAGGGCGACCTCAAACGGCTCATCGCCTACTCCTCCGTCGGCCACATGGGCTTCGTCCTGCTCGGCATCTCGACGATGACCCCGACCGGCGTGAACGGCGCGCTGTTCGCCAACATCGCCCACGGCCTCATCACCGGCCTCCTCTTCTTCATCGTCGGAGCGCTGAAGGACCGCACGGGCACCACCGACCTCGACACCCTCGCCGAGGGGTCCGGCGCCGCGCTGTACGGCAAGGCACCGCGCCTCGGCGGCCTGCTCGCCTTCGCCGCCGTCGCCTCGCTCGGACTGCCTGGCCTCGCCGGTTTCTGGGGCGAGATGCTGGCGCTGTTCGGCGCGTTCGAGCCCGCCTCCGGCCTCAGCCGTCCCGCCTACCTGACGTTCATGACGATCGCCGCGTTCGGCACGCTGCTCACCGCCGCGTACATGCTCGTCGTCGTACGCCGCGTCTGCATGGGCGCGACGCCCCGGGAGTCGCCGGAACTCGCCGACGTCCAGACCTACGAGTTCGCCGCCTGGACACCGCTCGTCGCCCTCACCGTCATCGCCGGTCTGTGGCCCCGGGCCCTGCTCGGCCTGACCGACCCGGCCGTACAGCAGCTCCTCGCAGGAGGCACCCGATGAGTTCCCTGGTCCAGTCCGTCGACTGGCTCGCCATCGCGCCGCCCACCCTCGCGGTGGTCGTCGGACTCGTCGTGCTCGTCACCGATCTGTTCATCGGGGACGCGAGGAAGGCCGTACTCGGCTGGATGTCCGTCGCGGGCCTCGCCGCGTCCGCGCTGTTGCTGCTGCCCCTCCGGGACGGCGACCGGGCCACGTTCTGCCCGACGGGTGCCACCGACACCTGCAGTTACGTGGCGGACCGCTTCACCCTGGTCATCCAGCTCCTGGTTCTCGGCGGCGCGCTCCTCGTCGCCCTGCTGTCGGTCACCGCCCTGAAGGACGCCGACAGGGAACTCCCCGAGGGGGAGTACTGGTTCCTGCTTCTCTCCTCGGCCGCCGGCGCCGCTCTCCTGCCCGCCTCCCGCGACCTCGCGACCCTCATCGTCGCCCTGGAAGTCGCCTCGCTGCCCGCCTTCGCGCTCGTCGGCATCAGACGCGGCGACAAGAAGTCCTCGGAAGCGGCCCTGAAGTTCTTCCTGTCCTCCGTCACCGCGACCGCGGTCAGCCTGATGGGTGTCAGCTTCGTCTACGCGACGACCGGCACCCTCTATCTCACCCGGATCGCGGACCGGATCCAGCATGTCGACGGACAGTTCCACACCCTGGCCCAGACAGGCGTCGTCCTCACCCTCGTCGGCTTCGCCTTCAAGACGGCCGCCGTGCCCTTCCACTTCTGGGTGCCCGACACCTACGTAGGGGCACCCCTGCCGATCGCCGCCTACCTGTCGGTCATCGGCAAGGCCGTCGGCTTCTCCGGGCTCATCCTCGTCACCGTCGTCGCCTTCCCCTCGTACGCGGACGTCTGGGGCCCGGCGCTGGCGGCGCTGGCGGCCCTCACCATGACAGTCGGGAACGTCGGCGCCCTGCGACAGCGGTCCACGCGCGCGTACAGCGCGGTGCGGCTGCTCGCCTGGTCCTCCGTCGGCCAGGCCGGCTACCTCCTGGTCCCGATCGCGGCCGCCGCCTACTCCAAGGACGCCCAGCAGGCCATCGGTTCCACGGTCGCGTACGCCCTCATGTACGCCGCCGTGAACCTCGGTGCCTTCGCCGTGGCCGCTCTGGTGGCCCGCCGAAGCCCCCTGAACCGCATCAGCGACTACCGCGGCCTGTACGCCGAGAGCCCCCTGTCCGCGCTGGTCCTCGGCTTCTTCCTGCTCTGCCTCGCGGGTCTGCCGCCGGGCATCATCGGCCTCTTCGCCAAGGTGACCGTCTTCTCGGCGGCCGTCGACGCGGGGCTCGGCTGGCTGGCCGTCGTCATGGCCGTCAACGTGGTCATCGCGCTCTTCTACTACCTCCAGTGGACGGCTCTGCTCTTCCGCGCTCCCGAAGGCGAGCCGGGCACGCACCGCGCACCGGTTCCGCTCACCGCGGCCATCGCCCTGACGGCCGTCCTGGGCGTCGTCCTGTCCGGGGCGCCCCAGCTGATCCTCCGCTTCTCGGAGACCGTTCTCTTCTGAAGCGCCATCCCCGGAGCGGCTCTTCAAAGAGGAACGCGCGCGTGGACCGCCGTCCGAATCACCCGGACGGCCCACGCGCCGGGCAGTGCGCACAAGGGAACTAGTGCTTCCCGTCTGGCGTTGACCAGTACGGGAGGGTCCACTGAAGAGTGGAAGCAGAGCATCAGCAAGCAAAGGGTTCCCCCGCCGCACGACTTGGAGGGCTACCGTGCACCGCCGGCACAATGGGCTCAGGACAGCCGTACTCCTCGGGGGACTGTCCGCACTCATCATCGTCATCGGCAGCTTCTTCGGACGCACAGGCCTGATCGTCGCGCTGTTCATCGCGATGGGGACGAACGCGTACGCGTACTGGAACAGCGACAAGCTGGCTCTACGCGCGATGCGCGCACGCCCGGTGAGCGAGTTCGAGGCCCCGGCCCTGTACCGCATGGTCCGCGATCTCTCGACGCAGGCCCGCCAGCCCATGCCGCGCCTGTACATCTCGCCGACGGAGGCTCCGAACGCCTTCGCGACGGGCCGCAACCCGCGCAATGCCGCCGTGTGCTGCACCGAGGGGATCCTGCGCATCCTGGACGAGCGCGAGCTGCGCGGCGTCATCGGTCACGAGCTCAGTCACGTCTACAACCGCGACATCCTGATCTCCTCCGTGGCCGGCGCCCTCGCTTCCGTGATCATGTTCCTGGTCAATTTCGCCTGGCTGATCCCCGTCGGCCGGTCCAACGACGACGACGGTCCCGGCATTCTCGGGCTGATCCTGGTCATGATCCTGGGCCCGATCGCCGCTTCCCTCATCCAGCTCGCCATCAGCCGCTCCAGGGAGTACGAGGCGGACGCGTCCGGTGCCCAGCTCACCGGCGACCCCCTCGCCCTCGCGAGCGCGCTGCGCAAGCTCGACGCGGGCACGAAGCAGCTTCCGCTGCCTCCCGAGCCGCGCATCGAGACGGCGAGTCACATGATGATCGCGAACCCCTTCCGCCCGGGACAGGGAATGTCAAAGATGTTCTCTACGCATCCGCCGATGGCGGAACGCATCGCCCGGCTCGAGCAGATGGCAGGTCGTCAGCAGTGAAGACAATTCTGAACGTCATTTGGCTCATCCTGAGCGGCTTCTGGCTGTTTCTCGGGTACCTTGCCGCAGGCATCATCCTGTGCATCACGATTATCGGAATTCCGTTCGGCATTGCCGCGTTCCGTATCGGCATCTACGCGCTGTGGCCGTTCGGCTATACGACGGTGGAGCGCCACGACGCCGGCGCTCCGTCCTGCATCGGCAACGTCCTGTGGCTCATCCTCGCGGGCTGGTGGCTGGCCCTGACCCACATCGTCACGGGCATCGCCATGTGCCTGACGATCATCGGCATTCCGTTCGGCATCGCCAACTTCAAGCTCATCCCGATCTCGCTGTTCCCGCTGGGACGCGACATCGTGCGCACCGACGAGCCGTTCGCGGGGCGTTAGCGGTACGGGACCACGCGCCGTACTCCTCGCCGGAAACGGGGCCGGTGTCCGTCTCGCGTGAGGGTTTTCCACAGGCTGTCCGATTGTCAGTGGCGCGCTGCATCATGAAGCCATGACCGAAATCGAGCAGTTGCTGGCACGGGTCGCTACGGAGGCCCGCAACACCCGCCCGTGGGGCTGGCCTTCGCTCCCGGCGCCCGTGGGCCCGGCAGAGGTCGCCCGCGCCGAGGCCGTCCTCGGTTTTCCCCTGCCCGCACTGCTCGCCTCGCTCTACCTTCGGATAGGGGACGGCGGATTCGGTCCGGAATACGGCCTGTTGCCCCTGCTCGACGGTCAGCCGTCGGGTGAACCGGCGGCTGTTCCGCAGTACCTCGCCAGCCGCGAAAGCGGCCGCAAGGACCCCGACTGGCCCTGGCCCGAGGGTGTCCTGCCCATATCCCACTGGGGCTGCGGAATGTACGCGTGCGTGGACTGCCAGAGCCCCGACGGCACGGTCCTGCTCTTCGAGCCGAACGCCGACCGGGCCGACCACGCCTGGTACGTGGACGCACCCGACCTCGCGACCTGGCTGCTCGCGTGGCTGGAGGGAACGGGCTGGTACGAGGAGTCCAGCGACGACGCGGACCTCCCCCTCTGGCCCGACTTCCCCATACGCGCGACGGCGACCCGGGCTTCCTGACCTGCCCGCCCGAACGCGCCGAGCAGGGCGACCACTGTCCGCCCGGCGATGCACGACAGCTCACGCGGGCGCTGACCCACGGGGACCACGGGACAGCGCTCAGCGCGAAGCCGCCCACAGCCGTACGCCGTACGCAGCCGCCCCCACCGCAAGCACGGCCGCGCCGACGACCACCGAAACCCCCGGCAGCGCGCAGGCCAGCGTCACGCAGCCGAGGAGGCCCAGCACCGGCACGAGCCGCGATGCCGGGGCCGGACTCAGCGTCCACGCGGAGGCGTTGGCGATCGCGTAGTACGCCAGCACACCGAAGGAGGAGAAACCGATCGCGCCGCGCACGTCCACGGTCGCGGCCAGCACGGCGACCACCGTGCCCACGGCCAGTTCCGCCCGGTGCGGGACCTGGAAGCGCGGATGCACGGCGGCCAGGGCGCCCGGCAGACGGCGGTCGCGGGCCATGGCCAGCGTGGTCCGTGAGACACCCAGGATCAGGGCGAGAAGCGAGCCGAGCGCGGCCACGGCGGCGCCCGCCCGCACGACCGGCACGAGTCCCGGCAGTCCGGCAGCTCGTACAGCGTCCGCCAGCGGCGCCGGGGCAAGCCCCAGCCCGTCCGTTCCGAGCACTGAAAGGACAGAGACAGCGACCGCCGCGTACACCGCGAGCGCGATGCCCAGGGCCAAGGGGATCGCGCGCGGAATGGTGCGCGCCGGATCGCGTACCTCCTCGCCGAGTGTGGCGATCCGCGCGTACCCGGCGAACGCGAAGAAGAGCAGCCCGGCCGCCTGAAGCACCCCGCCCGCGCCGGACGACAGTCCGATGCCCAGCCGCCCGGCATCGGAGACGTCGGACCCGAGACACCCCACCACCACGGAAGCGAGAACCCCCAGGACCACCGCCACGATCACCCGCGTCAGCCAGGCCGACTTCTGCATGCCGCCGTAGTTCACGGCGGTCAGCGCGACCACCGCGGCGACCGCCACCGCGTGTGCGTGTGCGGGCCAGACGTACGCGCCCACGGTGAGTGCCATCGCCGCACAGGAGGCCGTCTTGCCGACGATGAACGACCAGCCCGCCAGATATCCCCAGAAGGCCCCCAGCCGCTCGCGCCCGTAGACGTACGTGCCGCCGGAAGCGGGATACAGGGCGGCCAGCCGGGCCGAGGACATCGCGTTGCAGTAGGCGACGACGGCGGCGACCGCGAGCCCGAGCAGGAGCCCGGATCCGGCCGCCCGTGCGGCGGGACCGAGCGCGGCGAAGATCCCGGCACCGATCATCGAGCCGAGCCCGATGACCACGGCGTCGCCGACTCCCAGCGTGCGGCGCAATTCGGGACTGGACGGTGTCATGCGCCGCACCCTACTGATCGTCGCAACCGGCGGGAGCCCCAGCGACGTCCTGTTCATCAGAGCGGCGTCGACACGACATCGGCACCCGCGACCCGTACCGGATACGGACAGCACGGACACGGCCGGCCCGGACCGAAGTCGCAGGGCCGGGACAGCGTGAGTACAGGACGGAAGGGCAGGCTCAGAGCATGGGCATCATCAGCTGGATCATTCTGGGGCTGCTGGCCGGCGCCATCGCCAAGTTCCTGCTCCCGGGGCGCGATCCGGGAGGCTTCGTCGGAACGACCGTCATCGGTGTCGTGGGCGCGTTCGTCGGCGGCTGGATATCGGCCCGCTGGCTGGACCACCCCATCAGCAAACACTTCTACGACGGTGCCACTTGGGCCGCCGCCATCGGCGGCTCGCTCGTGCTGCTGATCCTGTACCGCGTTCTGTTCGGCGACTCGCGCCGCTGAGCCTGCGTCACCGGGATCGCGGCCGCGGTACGAGGAAGGCTGGACACCAGGGGTGTCCAGCCTTCCTCGTACCGTCGGCACGCCATCGCGCGGGGTGTCGGCGGGCGTCCCGCCGGTCGCTCTACCGGTAGTTCACGTACTGCAGGGCGAAGTCGAAGTCCTTGCCCTTGAGGAGGGCCTGAACGGCCTGCAGGTCGTCGCGGCTCTTCGAGCTGACCCGCAGTTCGTCACCCTGCACCTGGGCCTTCACGCCCTTGGGGCCCTCGTCGCGGATGATCTTCGCAACCTTCTTGGCGTTCTCCTGCGAGATGCCCTCCTCGATCGTCGCGAAGATCTTGTACTCCTTGCCGGAGAGCTGGGGCTCACCGGCGTCCAGCGACTTCAGCGAGATGCCGCGCTTGATCAGCTTGGTCTCGAACACATCGAGGATGGCCTTCACCCGCTCCTCGGAGTTCGCCTCCATGAGGATCTTCTCGCCGGACCAGGAGATGGAGGCGCCGACGTTCTTGAAGTCGTAGCGCTGCGAGATCTCCTTGGCGGTCTGGTTGAGGGCGTTGTCGACCTCCTGCCGCTCGACCTTCGAGACGATGTCGAAACTGGAGTCGGCCATGTCCTGTGGCTCCTTGTATCGGGGTGCGTAGGGGCGGCCGTCGAGCCCGGCGTAGGCCTCCGGCCGCATCCGCATAAGCCTAGCCACCCCCCTCCCCCCAAGCGTCGATCAATTGGGTGGCGAAGCATCCCCGAGCATCAGGTATCGTTTACGTCGTTGCCAGGGAGCACCGCGAACGCGAGGCTCAGGGCAGCAACCCCGGCGGTGTGCCCGAGTGGCCAAAGGGAGCAGACTGTAAATCTGCCGGCTTAGCCTACCCAGGTTCGAACCCTGGCGCCGCCACATGAAGGTAAACCCCCTTCGACCTGCTTAACCGCAGGTCGGAGGGGGTTTCTTCGTTCCCGCTCCTGTTCGATTCGGCATGGACGGGAAGTGGACGTGTCTCACCTCGTACCGCCTGAATCCCACCTCTGATCAGTGCGTGTCCCCCAGGCGCCCCCCGAGGGAGAGCATGATCACTCCGGCTCGTACGTCCCTGCCGGGGTGGTGACGCCGGCGGCGACGCATACGCCCCATGCACGGGCGTCGACCGAATCGGCTACGGCGCCTTGGGGGTTGGTCGTCCGGATGCCGGGCGGGGCGGGGCGGTGAAGTGCAAGTGGGTTCACCGCTCGCGGTCCGCACCCGGTCGCGTCGGGGACGAGTGCCCGGCGCGCTCGCAGAGGCCATGAACCTGCCAGATAGGCTGCCGCTTCTTGTAACGACATACTCCTGAAGAGGTGTGAATGAGGACAGGCAGACGAACCGTCGCGGTGGCCACGTTCGTGGGGGCGTTGGGGCTCTCGGTGTTGAACGCGCCGACAGCTCAGGCGGCGGACACCGGTATCACCGTGTCGGACATCGTCATCAACAAGGGCAGGCCGATCGTCGTCGGCACGTCGAAGGAGGTGGAGCCGCCCATCAGTTTCAACGTCGCGCTGCCTTCCGGGTACAGCACCGCCGATTCCTCCCGCTACGACGCGTACCCCTTCCTCTACCGCGGCAGCATCACGACGGCGGCCGACACCGGAGAGAACTTCATTCAGCCGGGCAGCTACACCTGCTATGAGATCGACTCCAAGCACGCTCGCTGCGAGGGCAACCTCTACATCGACCCGCACCCGAGCCAGGAGCACGTCGACTCCAACAGCGACGCCACGACCTGGAAGGTCGGCGTCTCGCTGAGGCTGTGGAAGGCCGACGGCGGTCTCAAGACCGGGGAACGGGAGACGCGGTCCACGACCGCTCAGCTCAAGCGCGCGGCCAAGGCAACCACCGACGCCTCGCCGGAGCCGGTCACCAAGGGCAAGTCGATCACCGTCACGGGCAAGGTGACCCGGGCGAACTGGAGCACGAAGAAGTACGACGCTTACAGCGGCCGTACGGTCAGCCTCCAGTTCCGCGCCAAGGGTGCCGAGACTTTCCAGACGGTCAAGAAGGCCACCACCAGCAGCACCGGGGGCTTGAAGGCCACCGTCACCGCCTCGGTCGACGGTTACTACCGCTGGGTGTACTACGGCAACTCGACGACCGGCGTCGCCACCAGCGCGGCTGACTACGTCGACGTGCGCTGACTCCCTCGGTGCGGGGGCGGGATCTCGCCGCCCTCGGCCTTGGCCGGCATGACTCCCGCCAAACCGCGTAGCCACCCATACCTTCGGCCGGGCCGAAGGTATGGGTGGCGGCCGAAAATGGCGGGCTGGGAATTGTCGTCGCAGTCGGTATCGCGATTGCGATCTGAATTGCCGGGGGCCGGGCCGGGAAGAAGCATAAGAGGGTCTTCTGGGGCACGTACGGATCCCTTTGAAGGGTTCCCGCGACCGGGTCGGCGCGGAACGCATCCAGGGGGTCCACAGGGCCAGTGGTGACGTCGTGACCGTCGAGGCGGTCCGGGGGACCGCCCCCACGTACCGCTCGTGACGGCGAAGCGCTGCGTGGGTGAACTGTCTTTCTGGAAAAGGGCAGTTGGGTTCGGGAGGGTCGGCGTCGGTGTCGGTCACGGCCTTGGGGGGCGGTCCGGCCGACCGGTGCGGTCCCGGTTCGGCGAGTGAGTCGTTCGCCGCGGCGTTGACGTCTTGATCCCGCAGGACGCGGCCGGTCGGCCGCGTCCTGTTTTCGTGCATCGCAATTCCTGGGATGTGGAGGGCGTATTGAAAGTCCCTCTAGAATTGTATTTCAGGTGGAAACCTTCATCGAGCGCCATCGAGTGCAGTTCATCGACAGGGCGGCCGGCTACGGGACGCGTGGGGTGACAGCGGTCGCGGCCGGCGGGGCACACTGATCCCATGTCATCGCGTCGCAGGAACTGCCCGGAGTGCCGTCGGGAGATCGCCGTCGTCGCGGGGCGGTTCGCTCGGCATGATCCGCCCGGCGCGCGGGGGACCGGGGAACTGGTCTCGTGTCCCGGTTCGCGCCGGGAAGCGTTCATCGGGGCGGCGCAGCCCACGCTGGACGGGTACACCGTCCCCGATTTCCCCGGCCAGCTCTCGTTGTTCTGAACGGAACGGGCCCTTGGACGGGCGCGGCCACGGCTGGGCGCGGGCCGGGGAGGCCCGCCACCGACCGGACAGTTCCTAGTTGCCCGCCACCGACTTCACCGCGACCGAGATCGGTGTCGAACCGCTGACGGCTTCCAAGGTCAGACCGGCGGTGGCCGGAGTGTCGACCAGTTCGGCGAGGACCGCGGCGACGTCGTCGCGGGGAATCATGCCGCGGCCGGTCGAGGCCTCCAGGCGTACGAGGCCGGTTCCGGCGTCGTCGATCAGGCCGCCGGGGCGCAGGATCGTCCAGTCCAGACCCGCACGACCGCGTACGTACTCGTCGGCCTCGCCCTTGGCGCGCAGGTAGGCGTCGAAGATGTCGTCACCCGGGTGGGCCGGGTCCGCGCCCATCGAGGAGACGACCACGTGCCGGCGTACGCCCGCGCGCTCGGCGGCGTCCGCGAACAGGATCGCGGCGCCCTTGTCCACCGTCTGCTTGCGGTCCGCGCCGCTGCCAGGCCCCGCGCCCGCCGCGAAGACGGCCGCGTCGGCGCCCTGCAGATGCGCGGCTACCTCTTCCACCGATGCCGACTCCAGATCGCACAGGACGGGCTCGGCCCCGGCCGCCCGCAGATCGTCCCCTTGCTCGGCACGGCGGATGATTCCCGCGACCTCGTCCCCGCGCGCGGAGAGCAGACGCTCCAGCCGCAGCGCGATCTGACCATGACCACCAGCGATGACAATGCGCATGTTTCCGACCGTACGCCCGGAAGACCGCGTTCGCCGCACAACCCTGTGGGCAACTCACGAGTCACATGGGTGATCACTGTGAACGCGTGGGTGATCGCCGCGAGAACGCGTCAGAACGAGTGAACACGCGAACGAAGCAACGCCGTGCGAGCCCGTGCGGCGTTGCAAGAGGAGACCATCATCACCGTCATACGCAAGACCGTCACCGCGGTCGGCTGCACCGCTGTACTTCTCACCGCGGCGGCCGCCTGTGGCACGGTCGAGAACCTCACGGCCGGGCAGAAGGTGGACCACGCCGCCTCCCGTCTCGGCGAACAGAAGTCACTCGCCTTCCAGTTGGACCTTGACGCCGACGCGGACGCGATCAACGCCCTTGCGGGCGAGGACGGTTCCGACGAATCCCTTCCCCCGACGTTCGCGAAGTTCGTCAGCGAGCTCCGTGTCGACGTCTCTGTCAAGTCCAGGAAGAAGCTGGCGGATTCGGGCCAGAAGGACCTCATCGGGACGAGCGTGAAGATCACGGGGACCGGCGGCGTCCTGGTCGAGTACCGGATCATCGGCGACTTCATGTACTACCGCAGCAACATGAAGGCCGTCGGTGAGGCGATGGGCGTTCCCATGCCGTCCGCCGACGATCTGCCGTCGGACCAGAAGGAGTTGAAGAAGGTCCTCGAAGGCGACTGGGTGAAGGTCGACACCAAGGAGCTGGAGGGCGCGCGGAAGTCCGCCGGGGGTGCCTCGAAGGGGGCCGCCGGTGAAGGGGACATCGACGCGAAGACCCAGAAGAAGGTCCTCGACGCCGTGCGCGGTGTCATCGGCCACAAGGTCACCTTCCGGACCAAGGGCGGCGCCGACGGTGTCGAGCACGTCGTCGCCTCGGGCAACGTCCGCGACCTGCTCACCGGTGTCTTCGACAAGCTCCGCCCGCTCCAGGGCGACCTTCCGGCGGGTGCGGAACTGCCCTCCGCCAAGGACCTCAAGGACGCGCCGAACAAGAAGGCCTCCGTCGACTTCACCCTGAAGAACGGCGACCTCCGGCAGATCGAGGTCGACCTTGCCGTCCTCGCCGACAGCCCGACGAAGGCCAAGCTGCCCCTCGTCCTGAAGTTCTCCGAAGCGGGTGACGTCAGCGCGCCGGCCGGAGCCACCGAGCTCCCTGTGGGCAAGATTTCCGAGGGCAGCCCGCTGGGCGGCGCCTTCATGGGCGGCGGGTTCTAGGAGCGGGTTCCAGGAGCGGGCTCTGGAGGGGCGGGTACGGGGGGTTCCAAGGGGTGGTTCCAGTGCGCCGGCCCCAGTGGGCCCCAGTGGGCCCCGGTCGGCCCCGATCGGGGCGTCGGCGCGGTCGGACGTGGTCTGCCCGGTCGGCTCTCTGGGGCCTCGGTGGCCGCCCCGGCAGGTCCATGAAGCCTGGCGCCCATGAAGCCTGACGCCCATGAGGCGGCCTGGCAGCACCCGAAGCCTCGGAGCCCCGGCTAGGACGGCTCTTCCCGTCCCTGTCGGGGCAGTTCCAGCGCGGAGTCGGCCGCCGAGTCGCAGTACTCCCTCACCGCGCTGGTCCGTGCCACCACACGCCCACGGTGGATCACGATCCGGCTGTACGCGAGGGACAGCACCCCGGCCAGGCGGTCCCCGCGTACGGCGAGCAACTCGGCCGGGAACCCAGCCTCCACGCGCACCTCAGGCAGCCCGAGCGCGGCTCTGGCGGCACAACTCACCGTGCCGTACGCCTCCTCGGGGCGCAGCCCGTACCGGGAGGCCAGCAAGTACGCGGCTTCCAGCGGGTCCCCGCGTCCCACCGGGTTGGACACGTCGCGCAGGGCGCCACTGCCCGCCGCGATCCGTACGCCGGCCGCCCGCAGCAGCCGTACGGGAGCCGTGCCGCGCCGGTCGGTGGAGCCGCAGCCGCCCTGCGGCAGACACACCACCGTCACTCCGGCCGCGGCGAGTTGGTCCGCGGCGCGGGAGGCCACCTCGGAGGGCAGCCGGCCGAGCCCACCGCACGGGCCGAGGGTCACCCCGGGCCGCAGGCCGCCCGCCATCGCGGCGAGCCGGGCGAGCCGGGCGGGATCGGCGGCGTCCGTGTGCAGATCGACCGGACAGCCGTGCTCGGAGGCGAGTTCCAGGACGGCCTCGACGTACCCCGTCGGATCGGGGTCGGTGTCCGGACAGCCACCCACCACGGAAGCGCCCATCTTCAGGGCGTCCCGCAGCATCGCGAGCCCGTCGGCACCGGCCGCCCCGGTCAGTACCCGTGGCATCGCGACCGTCGTCAGTTCGGCGAGCCCCCGCAACGACCGCCGTACCTCGAGCACCGCCGTCAGCGCGTCCAGTCCCTGCACGTCACCGACGCGCACATGGGACCGCAAAGCCGTGGTGCCGTGCCCGAGTTGCAGCAGGGCCGCCTCGGTCGCCCGGCGCTGGATCGCCCGCTCGTCGTACGCGTGAGGTCCGTGGCCGTCGGCCGTCAGAGCCGTGTCGCTGTGCGCGTGAGGCTCGGCGGGAGCCGGCAGGAGGAGGTAGCCGTCGAGGTCCACCCTCGCGGCGAGAGCCCCCGAGGCACCCGCCGCGAGGCTTCCCGCGGTGCCGACCGCCTCGATACGACCGCCGCCCAGCCGTACGTCCACGGTCCGGCCGTCGGTGAGCCGCGCCCCGCCGAGCAGGAGAGCGGCCGTGTCGGTCTGCCCCGAGGGGGAGCTGGGCTGCTGTTGGCTGTCGGGCATCGCGCTCCTGTGGCTCGGGGGCGGCTGCGGGAGGGACGACTGCGGAGCGTGGGGACACAAGATCACGCAGCGTGGGTCGAGCCTAGGGCGGTGACCCGTCAACCTCGGGGAGGAGCGCAATAGTCGTACCGGCGTGGCCCGTCGATCGGACGGCACCGGCCGTTCTTCGAGACCGGTCGAGAACCGGGCGCCCCGCACACGGTGACCCGCGAGCCGGGCACGACTGCCCCGGCCGCCCCCGCACCCACGTCGGCCACCACCGGGCCCGGCGCAGGCCCGCACCGGGCCCTGCGTACGTCCCCACGGGATCGGGCACACGCCCCCACCGTCCGACGGCCGGAGGGCCGTCACCCCCTGTGATCCATGAGTCCCGAGGGGCGTGTGAGCGCTTCCGGGAACGCCTGCGGGAACGCCTGTGATCAGGCCCGGGCGGGTGCCGCGAAACGGATTTGGGCGATCGGCGGAGGACCGTGTAATGTCTTCATCGCTCGCCCCAATAGCTCAGTCGGTAGAGCGTCTCCATGGTAAGGAGAAGGTCTACGGTTCGATTCCGTATTGGGGCTCTGGTGCGAAAGGTTCCCGTCGCAAGGCGGGACCCGATCGCATCAAAGCGGTGTAGCTCAGTCGGTAGAGCAAGCGGCTCATAATCGCTGTGTCACCGGTTCAAGTCCGGTCACCGCTACTGACAGTAGCCGATTGTGGGGTCGGTCCTTCGATCGGCTACTCTTCTATGCGTTAATGTCCCATCCGTTCGTCAAGGAGCACTCCTGTGGCTGCCACCGACGTCCGCCCGAAGATCACGCTGGCCTGCGTGGAGTGCAAGGAGCGGAACTACATCACCAAGAAGAACCGGCGTAACAACCCGGACCGACTGGAGATGAAGAAGCACTGCCCGCGTTGCAACGCGCACACCGCGCACCGCGAAACGCGATAATTTCAGGCTCGTACACGAGGCCGTCCCCTTCGGGGGGCGGCCTCGCGTCGTTGTGCAACCGACGTCCGGCGCGGACCCCGCGTCATAGGCGGACCAGCGACTTAGAGCGAAGATGGGCCGTCCGGCCAAGACGGTCGGTCCAGCTGTGACAACCAGCGCAGCGAAGACAACCAGGAGGTGCCGAGCCCATGGCGCTCGACCAGTCCTTCGTAGGGCGGTCCTACCCGCCCACCGACCCCTATGAGGTCGGCCGGGAGAAGATCCGCGAGTTCGCGGAGGCCGTGGGGGACAGTAACCCTGCGTACACGGACCCCGAGGCCGCACGCGCGCTCGGGCACCCCGATGTGATCGCCCCGCCGACTTTTGTGTTCGCCATCACGTTCAAGGCCGCGGGCCAGGTCGTCCAGGACCCGCAACTGGGCCTCGACTACAGCCGCGTGGTGCACGGTGACCAGAAGTTCGCGTACACCCGCCCGGTGTGCGCGGGTGACCGGCTCACGGTCACCTCGACCATCGAGTCGATCAAGTCCCTCGCGGGCAACGACATCCTGGACATCCGTGGCGAGGTCCACGACGAAGCGGGCGAGCACGTCGTGACGGCCGTCACGAAGCTCGTGTCCCGTGCGGCGGAGGTGGGCTGACATGACGGCGAAGATCTCTTACGCGGACGTCGAGGTCGGCACCGAGCTGCCGGCCCAGACCTTTTCCGTGACGCGTGCCACGCTCGTGCAGTACGCGGGGGCCTCCGGAGACTTCAACCCGATCCACTGGAACGAGAAGTTCGCGGTCGAGGTGGGCCTTCCCGACGTCATCGCGCACGGCATGTTCACCATGGCCGAGGCGATCCGCGTGGTCACCGACTGGGTCGGCGACCCGGGCTCGGTCCTCGAGTACGGCGTTCGCTTCACCAAGCCCGTCGTCGTCCCGAACGACGAGAAGGGCGCCACGATCGAGGTCAGCGGCAAGGTCGCGGCCAAGCTCGACGACAACACCGTCCGCGTCGACCTCACGGCGACCAGCGGCGGACAGAAGGTGCTGGGCATGTCGCGAGCGGTCGTACGACTCGCCTGACGCGCCGGATCGCGTAAGGGGCGCCCGCCATTGTGGGTGCCCCTTACGCGTGCCCGCCGTGGCGACCCAAGAGCCTCGCCTCAGGAACTCCGCGTCCAAGAGCCAAGAGCCAAGAGCCAAGGGTCAAGGGCCAAGGGCCTGAGAGCCGGGCTCCCGAGCGTCCCGCGCCCATGCCCAAGCCTCCCTTGACTTAGTTAGTGATTGAGTACTAACTTGGCTGCATGGTCAGGATGAGCGCAGAGGAGAGGCGCGAGAGCGTCATTCGCGCGGCGATGATCGAGTTCGCCCACGGCGGCTACCACGGCACGTCCACCGAGGCGATCGCCAAGCGCGTGGGTGTCTCGCAGCCGTATCTCTTCCGGCTCTTCCCGGGCAAGCGGGCGATCTTCCTGGCGGCCGCCGAGCACTGCATGGAACTCGCCCGGCGCAGCTTCGAGGAGGCCGCCGAGGGGCTGGAGGGCGAAGAGGCCCTGCATGCCATGGCGAAGTCCTACGTGAAGGTGATCGCGGAGCATCCTGAGCGGCTGCTGATGCAGATGCAGACGTACGTCGCGGTGGGGGCCGCCGAGGAGGCCGGCGATCACGAGCTCGGCGAGGCGGTCCGGGCCGGCTGGATGCGGCTCTGGGACACGGTTCACGTGCCGCTCGGAGCCGACGTGGACGGGACCACGACCTTCATGGCGTACGGGATGCTCGTCAACTGCCTGGTGTCGATGGGGTTCCCGCCCGAGCACCGGGTCTGGGAAGGGCTCTACCCGTCGGCGCGCGTCACGGGCCGGCTGGAGAAGTAGCGCGACGGTGAAGACGGTGTTCGGTGCGTCTTCATGACCTCAAAAGTTAGTCATCAATAACTAACCATCGATAGCGATCACATCACCTTCTGGGGGAGCGATGTCTCAGCGGACGGCACGGACAGCGAAGAACGGATCGGCGGCACCGGCCCCGACAGGGGCCGCAGGATCGCCCGAGACGTCGGCCCCGGCGTCGGCCGCAGCACCGGCCGGGAGGCGCGGCGGAGCCGGGTGGGCCCTTCTCATCACCAGCGTCGCCGGATTCATGGCGGCCCTCGACAATCTCGTCGTCACCACCGCCCTGCCCTCCATCCGCAAGGATCTCGGGGGAGCGCTGGGCGACCTGGAATGGACCGTGAGCGCCTACACGCTCACCTTCGCCGTCCTGCTGATGTTCGGCGCCGCGCTCGGTGACCGGTTCGGCCGCCGCAGGCTCTTCCTGGTCGGCCTGAGCGTCTTCACCGGCGCCTCGGCCGCCGCGGCCATGGCTCCCGGCATCGACTCGCTGATCGCCGCCCGCGCGGTCCAGGGCGTCGGCGCGGCGATCATGATGCCGCTGACCCTGACCCTGCTGACAGCCGCGGTCCCCGCCGCCAAGCGCGGGATGGCGTACGGGATCTGGGGCGCGGTCAACGGCCTCGCGGTCGCCTCCGGGCCCCTCATCGGCGGCAGCCTCACCGAACACATCTCCTGGCACTGGATCTTCTGGCTGAACGTTCCGCTGGGTCTCGCTGTGCTCCCGCTCGCCCGGCTTCGGCTGTCCGAGTCGTTCGGCGCCGGCGCACGGCTCGACTTCCCCGGCACCCTGCTCGCCAGCGGCGGTCTCTTCGGGATCGTCTACGGCCTGGTCCGCGGGCCCGCCGACGGCTGGACCAGTGCGTTCGTCCTGACCGGTCTGATCGCGGGCGCCGCTCTGCTCGCCGGTTTCGTCGTCCACGGCACCCGGGCCAAGAACCCGATGCTCCCGATGCGGCTCTTCCGCTCCCGCGCCTTCGCCGGAATCAACGCGGCCAGTCTGCTGATGTTCCTCGGGATGTTCGGCTCGATCTTCCTGCTCAGCCAGTACATGCAGGGCGTGCTCGGCTACTCGCCGACCGAGGCGGGGCTGCGGATGCTCCCCTGGACCGGTATGCCGATGCTGGTCGCGCCCATCGCCGGCTACCTGTCCGACCGGATCGGCGGGCGTCCCGTCGTCGCCACCGGGCTCTTCCTCCAGGCCGCAGGGCTCGCGTACTACGCCACCGTGGTCGCCGCCGACGCCTCGTACGCCTCCCAGCTGCCCGCGCTCATCATCAGCGGCGTCGGGATGTCGCTCTACTTCGCGCCGGCCTCCAACCTGGTCATGTCCAGCGTGCGGCCGCAGGAGCAGGGCATCGCCTCCGGCGCCAACAACGCGCTCCGCGAGGTGGGCGGGGCGCTCGGCATCGCGGTGATGTCCTCGATCTTCTCGGCGCAGGGCGGCTACGCGACCGCCCAGAGCTTCATCGACGGGCTGCGGCCCGCGCTCGTGGTCGGCGCCTCGGTCGTGGCCCTCGCGGGGATCGCCGCCCTGCTCATCCCGGCCGCCCGGCGCACGGCACGCACCGAGACGGCGGCCGAGGCAACTCCGGCGCACTCCCTGGACCGGGAGGCCGCTTCTCCCGAAACCGCCTCCCTGAAGACCACAACTTCCGAAACCGCCCCTCCGGAGAACACGTCTCCGGAGATCACCTCTTCGGAAGCGGCCTCTTCGGAAGCGGCTTCTTCGGAAGCGGCCTCTTCGGAAGCGGTCTCTACGGAGACGGCCCCTCTCGAAACCGCCTCCCGCTGACGCGCGGAACCGGGATCCCGGCGCTCCGGCCCGGCCACCAGGAGTACCTGACCGTTCGGTCGAACCCTCACGAGAGCCGCCTCGGCCGAGCGGTCAGGCGCGAGAGGCCCCGCCCCACGGGCGGGGCCTCTCGCATGTCCGGAGCACACCGGTGGCCGGGCGCCCCCGACCCTTCTCGTAGTCTTGGGCCCGTGCAGGAACTCCACGATGCCCCGCTCGCCCCGCTGACCACCTTCCGGCTCGGCGGCCCGGCCGCCCGGCTGATCACCGCCACGACCGACGACGAGGTCGTCGCCGCCGTGCGCGAGGCCGACGACGCCGGTACGCCACTGCTGGTCATCGGCGGTGGATCGAACCTGGTCATCGGCGACAAGGGCTTCGCCGGGACCGCCCTGCGCATCGCCACGAAGGGCTTCTCCCTCGACGGTACGAGGCTGGAGCTGGCCGCGGGCGAGGTGTGGACCGACGCGGTCGCCCGCTCCGTCGAGGCCGGGCTGGCCGGGATCGAATGTCTCGCGGGCATCCCCGGGTCCGCCGGTGCGACACCGATCCAGAACGTGGGCGCGTACGGCCAGGAAGTGTCGTCGACGATCACCGAAGTGATCGCCTACGACCGGAAGACGCGCGAGACGGTCACGCTGACCAACGCCGAGTGCGAGTTCTCGTACCGTCACAGCCGCTTCAAGGCGGACCCCGAACGCCATGTCGTGCTGCGGGTGCGCTTCGGGCTGGAGGACGCGCAGGGGCTGTCGGCGCCGGTCAAGTACGCCGAGACGGCCCGCGCGCTCGGCGTGGAGCCCGGCGACCGGGTGCCCCTCGACGCCGCCCGCGAGACCGTCCTGAAGCTGCGTGCCGGGAAAGGCATGGTGCTCGACCCCGAGGACCACGACACCTGGTCCGCCGGATCGTTCTTCACCAACCCGATCCTCACGGACGAGGCGTTCGCCGCGTTCCACGCGCGCGTGGGGGAACGGCTCGGCGCCGACGTCGTACCGCCTGCGTACGCCGCCGGCGAGGGCCACACCAAGACCTCCGCGGCCTGGCTGATCGACAAGTCGGGCTTCACCAAGGGCTACGGAACCGGGCCCGCCCGTATCTCCACCAAGCACACCCTCGCCCTGACCAACCGCGGCGGGGCCACCACCGAGGACCTCCTCGCGCTGGCCCGGGAGGTCGTCGCCGGGGTCCACGAGGCCTTCGGGATCACGCTCGTCAACGAGCCGGTGACGGTGAACGCGAGCCTCTGAAGGCGATCACCGGCGCGAACGGCGACTGGTAGGCCACTGGCAGGCCATCAGTAGGCGACGCCCACTCCCTGCTTCACGGTCCCCGGGTCGTCGATCATCGCCAGCATCGCGTGGGCCACGTCGGCGCGCGCGATGAAGCGGCCCTTGGGCGGGAAGCCTCCGAGGACCGTGCGGTACGAGCCGGTCAGCGGCTTGTTCTGGAGCCGGGGCGGACGGACGACGGTCCAGTCCGTGGAACTGGCCGCCAGTTCGCCCTCCATCTCCCGCAGGTCGGCGTAGACGTCCTTCAGGAGGCTGGAGATCAGGCTCCTCATCGCGCGGTCGAGTGGCGTGTCGTTCTCGGCGCCGGGTCCGACCGGACTCGCGCTGACCACCACCAGCCGGCGCACCTGCTCCGCCTCCATGGCGCCCAGCACCGTACGGGTGAGCCGGGCGGCGACTCCGGCGTCCTTGCGGCTGCGCGCGCCGAGGCCGGACAGGACGGCGTGCCGGCCCGCGACGGCCGGGCGCAGCGACTCCGGGTCGGTGAGGTCCGCGCGGAAGACCTCCAGATTCGCGCCCGTGACGGTGAGCCGCGCGGGATCCCGTACGACCGCCGTGACCCGGTGGCCCGCGCCCAGGGCCTGGCGGACGATCTCCTGGCCGATGCCTCCGGTGGCACCGAAAACGGTGAGTTCCATGACCTGCTCCCGCATCAGAGGGAATGAGGTGGGTGAGTGTTCACTCACCCTGCTTCCTCTAGAGTGAGTAAGTACTCACCCACCCGTCAACCCCGTAAGGGCGGGTCATGGAATCCTTGGGCCCCATGCAGCAGAAATCCGCCACGGAGACCACGCCGCCGAAGCCTGCCAGGATCCGCATCCTCGACGCGGCGCACGAGCTCATGCTCACGCTCGGTCTCTCCCGTGCCACCACCAAGGAGATCGCCAGGGCGGCCGGCTGCTCCGAGGCGGCGCTCTACAAGTACTTCGCGAGCAAGGAAGAGCTCTTCATCCGGGTCCTCCACGAGCGGCTGCCCCAGCTCGGCCCTCTCCTGGAGCGGCTGACGGCCGAGCCGCGGGAGCACTCCCTGGAGGAGAACCTCACGGAGATCGCCCGTCAGGCGGCCCTCTTCTACGAGCAGAGTTTCCCGATCGCCGCCTCCTTGTACGCGGAGACGCAGCTCAAGCGACGTCACGACGAGGCCATGCGGGCCATGGGCGCGGGCCCGCACGTGCCCATCCGGGGCGTCGCCGCCTATCTGCTGGCGGAACAGAGGGCCGGGCGTGTCCAGCCGGACACCGACACCTACGCGGCCGCGTCCCTCCTCCTCGGGGCCTGTGCGCAGCGGGCGTTCGCCTACGACGCCACCGAGGAGGGCGCGCCGCCGCCCCTGGACACCTTCGCCCCGGCGCTGGTCCGCACCCTGCTCGCCGGGATCGCACCCGCGGGCGGCCCTGCCGAGCTCTAGCGGGCTAGGCGGTCAACCAGCCGTCGACGCCGGCCAGCAGCTTCGCCCGGACGTCCTCGGGCGCGGCCGAGGCGCGGACGGACTGCCGGGCCAGCTCGGCCAGTTCCTGGTCCGTGAAGGCGTGATGGCGGCGGGCGATCTCGTACTGGGCGGCGAGACGGGATCCGAAGAGCAGAGGATCGTCGGCGCCGAGGGCCATCGGCACCCCGGCTTCGAACAAAGTGCGCAGGGGGACATCGGCGTGCTTCTCGTAGACGCCCAGGGCGACGTTCGAGGCGGGGCAGACCTCACAGGTCACCCCGCGGTCCGCGAGGCGCTTCAGCAGCCGGGGGTCCTCGGCGGCCCGCACCCCGTGGCCGATCCGGGAGGCGTGCAGGTCGTCCAGGCAGTCGCGGACCGAGGCGGGCCCGGTCAGCTCGCCGCCGTGCGGGGCGGACAGCAGTCCGCCTTCCCGCGCGATGGCGAAGGCCCGGTCGAAGTCCCGCGCCATGCCCCGCCGCTCGTCGTTGGAGAGGCCGAAACCGACGATCCCCCGGTCCGCGTACCGCACGGCGAGCCGGGCCAGTGTGCGGGCGTCCAGGGGGTGTTTCATGCGGTTGGCGGCCACCAGGACGCGCATCCCGAGCCCGGTCTCCCGCACGGCCGAGTCGACCGCGTCGAGGATGACCTCCAGGGCCGGGATCAGAC
Source organism: Streptomyces sp. NBC_00386 (assembly GCF_036063235.1). Lineage (NCBI taxonomy): Bacteria > Bacillati > Actinomycetota > Actinomycetes > Kitasatosporales > Streptomycetaceae > Streptomyces > Streptomyces sp. NBC_00386. The sequence continues at coordinate 4,048,453 of NZ_CP107950.1, read as the reverse complement.
CGCCCAGGCGCGGTGCGTACGACGTCGGGTCGACCTGGATCTCCAGCCAGCCCGAGCCGTCCTTCAGGTCCTCCTCGGCGGCCTCGCGCACCAGGCGCTGGATGTCCTCGGGCTCTCTGAGGCAGGACCGCGCGGCGTCGTACAGGCGCTGGAAGCGGAACCAGCCGCGTTCGTCGGTCGCCCGCAGTTTCGGCGGTTCCCCGCTGGTCAGCGCGTCCGGCAGCCGTACGCCGTACTTGTCGGCCAGTTCCAGCAGGGTGGTGTGCCGCATCGAACCGGTGAAGTGCAGGTGCAGATGGGCCTTCGGCAGTTCAGTTACATCACGTACGCGCTCCATTCAAAGATCCTGCCGTACGCGTGTGTCGTACCGGTAGCGCTTTCGCTGATCGGAGGCTCGCTCGAACGAACGAACGAGGGCCGGCCGCTCCTGAGAGTGGCCGGCCCCCGCACGCGCGCGTGGAGCGCGACGACGTCACCGGCGCCCCGTGGGGCGCCGGAGGACGCCGGAGGTCAGTCCGTCGCCTCGGCCAGCAGCTTCTGGATCCGGCTGACGCCCTCGACCAGGTCCTCGTCACCGAGGGCGTACGACAGGCGCAGGTAGCCAGGCGTGCCGAAGGCCTCGCCCGGGACGACCGCGACCTCGGCCTCCTCCAGGATGAGCGCGGCCAGCTCGACGGTGTCCGCGGGGCGCTTGCCGCGGATCTCCTTGCCGAGGAGCCCCTTCACGGAGGGATACGCGTAGAAGGCGCCCTCGGGCTCGGGGCAGAGCACGCCGTCGATCTCGTTCAGCATGCGCACGATGGTCTTGCGGCGGCGGTCGAAGGCCTCGCGCATCTTCGCGACGGCCGTGAGGTCGCCGGAGACGGCGGCGAGCGCGGCGACCTGGGCCACGTTCGAGACGTTCGAGGTGGCGTGGGACTGGAGGTTGGTCGCGGCCTTGACGACGTCCTTGGGGCCGATGACCCAGCCCACGCGCCAGCCGGTCATCGCGTACGTCTTGGCGACGCCGTTGACGACGATGCACTTGTCGCGCAGCTCGGGCACCACCACGGGCAGCGAGTGGAACTCGGCGTCGCCGTAGACCAGGTGCTCGTAGATCTCGTCGGTCAGGACCCACAGGCCCTTCTCGGCGGCCCAGCGGCCGATCTCCTCGATCTGCTCGCGGGTGTAGACCGCGCCCGTCGGGTTGGACGGGGAGACGAAGAGCAGCACCTTGGTGTTCTCGGTGCGGGCGGCCTCCAGCTGCTCGACCGAGACGCGGTAGCCGGTGGTCTCGTCGGCGACGACGTCCACGGGGACACCGCCGGCGAGACGGATGGACTCCGGGTAGGTCGTCCAGTACGGCGCCGGGACGATGACCTCGTCACCCGGGTCGAGGATCGCGGCGAAGGCCTCGTAGATGGCCTGCTTGCCGCCGTTGGTGACCAGGACCTGGGCGGCCTCCACCTCGTAGCCGGAGTCGCGCAGCGTCTTCGCGGCGATCGCGGCCTTCAGCTCGGGCAGCCCGCCGGCCGGCGTGTAGCGGTGGTACTTGGGGTTCGAGCAGGCCTCGATGGCGGCCTGGACGATGTAGTCCGGGGTCGGGAAGTCGGGCTCACCGGCGCCGAAGCCGATCACCGGACGTCCGGCGGCCTTGAGTGCCTTGGCCTTGGCGTCCACGGCGAGGGTGGCGGACTCGGAGATCGCGCCGACTCGGGCGGAGACCCGGCGCTCGGTGGGAGGGGTTGCAGGGCTCATGGGACCCATCGTTTCAGACTGGAAATGTCCCCGGCACACGGGTTTCACGGACTGAACAACAGCAGAACATCCGTCCGGATCCGCGCACCTCACCAGTGGATCTTCAGCGGAGCCGACTCGAGCGGACACTTTCTGTTCGACGCCCGGCTCCGGACCACGTACACTCTCACCTCGTTGGCCTTCACCGGCCGCGCTCAACCGGTGCACACCGAGCACCCGGTCGGATGCGGTACGTTGGGGGAAATCAAAGGGTCGTAGCTCAATTGGTAGAGCACTGGTCTCCAAAACCAGCGGTTGGGGGTTCAAGTCCCTCCGGCCCTGCTACACACTCCTTTCGCCAGGATGTGTGCGCATGTACGTACTGCAATGCACCGCCGTGCGGCTCAACCGGGCGCGGCACGGTCACGACCCGGGAATCAGGTGAGGACGAGTGACGGACGCCGTGGGCTCCATCGACATGCCTGATGCCGAGGCGCCGGAGTCCAAAAAGAAGGCCCGCAAGGGCGGTAAGCGTGCCAAGAAGGGCCCGCTGAAGCGCCTCGCCACCTTCTACCGCCAGATCATCGCGGAACTCCGTAAGGTTGTCTGGCCGACTCGCAATCAGCTGACGACTTACACCACAGTGGTGATTGTGTTCGTCGTCATCATGATCGGCCTGGTGACCGTGATTGACTATGGGCTCAACCACGCCGCCAAGTACGTCTTCGGCTGAGCCGAGAGCGAAGGGCGCCGTCACCGGCGCCCCTTTCGCGCGTTCCACCCCCATGTAACCAGGAAGAAGCAGCCACCGTGTCTGACCCGAACCTGAACGACACCTCCGAGTCGGTCGAGTCCGTAGACGACGAGCTCGAGGTCGTCGAGGGAGCGGACGTCGTGGACGAGTTCGAGGCTGCCGATGCCGCCGCCGGCGAGAACGCCGAGGACGCGGCCCTGCACGTCGAGGACGAGTCCGGTGAGGACGTCGAGGACGTCCAGGACGAGGACACGCCCGATGAGGACGAGCCCGAAGTCGAGGCCGAGCCCGAAGTCGAGGCCGAGCCCGAAGTCGAGGCGGAGCCCGAAGTCGAGGCGGAGCCCGTCGACCCCGTGACCGCCCTGCGCGAGGAACTGCGTCTGCTCCCCGGCGAGTGGTACGTCATCCACACCTACGCCGGTTACGAGAACCGCGTGAAGACCAACCTCGAACAGCGTGCCGTTTCGCTGAACGTCGAGGACTTCATCTTCCAGGCCGAGGTGCCGCAGGAAGAGGTCGCGCAGATCAAGAACGGCGAGCGCAAGACGATCAAGCAGAACAAGCTCCCGGGCTACGTCCTGGTCCGTATGGACCTGACGAACGAGTCCTGGGGTGTCGTCCGCAACACTCCCGGTGTCACCGGCTTCGTGGGCAACGCCTACGACCCGTACCCGCTGACCTTGGACGAGATCGTCAAGATGCTCGCCCCGGAGGCCGAGGAGAAGGCCGCCCGCGAGGCCGCAGAGGCCGAGGGCAAGCCCGCTCCGCAGCGCAAGGTCGAGGTCCAGGTGCTGGACTTCGAGGTCGGTGACTCGGTCACCGTCACCGACGGCCCGTTCGCCACGCTGCAGGCCACGATCAACGAGATCAACGCCGACTCGAAGAAGGTCAAGGGCCTCGTCGAGATCTTCGGCCGCGAGACTCCGGTCGAGCTTTCCTTCGACCAGATCCAGAAGAACTAGCACCTTCTGGACGTACGTCTTCCGATCAGGTCAGACGGGCTCTCGCAGCCGGTCTGACCTGCTCGGTTTTTAGCCGCGCACAGATACCCGTTATCGTTGTGCGGTATGCCTGCATCCGGATCATCACTCGGTTGAAGGCAGCCGTCCGGGGCGACTCGGACGTAGGAAGGCGAAAACGAAAGAGGACCCGGAATGCCTCCCAAGAAGAAGAAGGTCACGGGGCTTATCAAGCTCCAGATCAACGCCGGTGCGGCGAACCCGGCCCCGCCGGTCGGCCCCGCGCTCGGTCAGCACGGCGTCAACATCATGGAGTTCTGCAAGGCCTACAACGCCGCGACCGAGTCGCAGCGTGGCTGGGTCATCCCGGTGGAGATCACGGTCTACGAAGACCGCTCCTTCACCTTCGTGACCAAGACTCCGCCGGCCGCCAAGATGATCCTCAAGGCCGCGGGTGTCGAGAAGGGCTCCGGCGAGCCGCACAAGACCAAGGTCGCCAAGATCACCCAGGCGCAGGTCCGCGAGATCGCCACGACCAAGATGCCCGACCTCAACGCCAACGACCTGGACGCCGCTGCGAAGATCATCGCCGGCACCGCCCGTTCCATGGGCATCACGGTCGAGGGCTGACACCCACCTTCGTAGGAACCATGCGGCCGCGGCCGCACGTGGCAGGGCCTGCTCGGCCCGCACCACGACTCCTCAGAACACAACAGGAGCAGTAGTGAGCAAGCGCAGCAAGTCTCTCCGCGCTGCGGACGCCAAGGTCGACCGGGACAAGCTCTACGCCCCGCTCGAGGCCGTCCGTCTCGCCAAGGAGACCTCCACGAGCAAGTTCGACGGCACCGTCGAGGTCGCCTTCCGCCTGGGTGTCGACCCGCGCAAGGCCGACCAGATGGTCCGTGGCACCGTGAACCTGCCGCACGGCACCGGCAAGACCGCCCGGGTCCTGGTCTTCGCGACCGGTGACCGTGCTGCGGCCGCGGAGGCCGCGGGCGCCGACATCGTCGGCTCCGACGAACTGATCGACGAGGTCGCGAAGGGCCGTCTGGACTTCGACGCCGTCGTCGCCACCCCGGACCTCATGGGCAAGGTCGGCCGCCTCGGCCGCGTGCTCGGTCCCCGTGGTCTCATGCCGAACCCCAAGACCGGCACCGTGACCCCCGACGTCGCCAAGGCTGTCACCGAGATCAAGGGTGGCAAGATCGAGTTCCGCGTCGACAAGCACTCGAACCTGCACTTCATCATCGGCAAGGTGTCCTTCGACGACACCAAGCTGGTGGAGAACTACGGCGCCGCGCTCGACGAGATCCTTCGTCTGAAGCCGTCGGCCGCCAAGGGTCGCTACATCAAGAAGGCCGCGATCAGCTCCACGATCGGCCCCGGCGTTCCGGTCGACCCCAACCGCACCCGCAACCTCCTCGTCGAGGAGGACCCGGCCGCCGTCTGAGCCCTTCGCTCACCCCGGTGACCGCGTCGCGCACGCGTATCTGAGCGGGCCCCGCAACCTTTCGAGGTGCGGGGCCCGTCCTCATGTGCGGAGGTCTTTCCGGCTGCTGCGGGGCGAACGCCCCGGGCGGAATTCCGGACACGACTGTCAGTGGGTCGCGCTAGCGTGCGGTTCACAGAGTTCGCATAGGGGTGGGACGAATGAAGAGCACCATGGTGCGCCGTGTGACTGTCTCGATCGCGCTGACGACCGCGCTGGCGGGGGTGACGGCCTGCAACTCGTCGGATTCCGCAGGGAGTTCGGGCAACGGCGACAAGGCCGGCCACAAAGGCGTCACGCGCGTCAGCCCCATCGCGGCCCTGCGCTCGGCGCAGAAGTCCACCGACGGCGCCGACTCCGCGAGGGTCGAGTCCACGACGACCATGGGCACGCTGATGTCCATGAAGTCGGGCGGCGTCATGGCCTGGAGCGACGGCATCACCGGTGACCTGACGATCACGTACACCGGCGGCACGATGGCCGAGACGATGCGCCGGATCGGCAGCGACTCCATGGAGGCCCGCTATCTGTCCGACGCCTACTACGCGAACATGGGCGACGCCTTCGCCGCGCAGGCGGGCGGCAGGCACTGGATCAGGTACGGGTACGACGACCTGGCGAAGTTCGGGGGCGGCTCCGGCGCGCTCCTGAAGGACCAGATGCAGAACAGCTCGCCGAACCAGTCGGTGAAGCTCCTGCTGGCGTCCGGCGACGTCAAGAAGGTCGGCGAGGAGACGGTCCGCGGCAAGAGGGCCACGCACTACGCGGGCACGGTGGACGTGGGCGACCTCGCGGCCCGGAGCTCCCACCTCACCGCCGGCCAGCTCTCCGACATGAAGAAGCAGTTCACCCAGGCCGGCATCACGACCGAGGACGTCGACATCTGGGTCGACACCGAGGATCTGCTCGTCAAGGCCGTCACCAAGGGCGCGACGGCGAGCGGCACGGTGTCCTCCACGGCGTACTACAGCGACTACGGAGTGAAGGTCTCCGCCGTCGCGCCCCCGGCCGGTGACACCGAGGACTTCAAGGACATCCTGGCGAAGCAGGGCATGACGCCGGGCAGTGGCGACACGTCCACCGGCTCCGGTACCGGCTCGCCCTCCTGAGCACCGCTCAGCGCCTCCCCGGCCCGCCCCGCCCACCCGGCCCGCACCGCGCCCTCTCCGGGCCTCGCCGCACCTGCCCAAAGTCCCACGCACGCATCAGAGTTGCGTCAAAACCCAGGTGATCATCCAAGCCTCCTGGGCTACGCTCACGCAGAATCTGTGCATTGCCCAACTATTCCCTGGGGGGAACCTTGAAGCTTTCTGTGAATGACTCGGTACGGCGCCGGGCGACCGGAGCGGCACTCGCGGCTCTGGTCCTCGGCGGGGGCGCCGTGGGCTGTTCGAAGGGTGCGGCGGAGGAGTCGCCCGCCCTCACGCCCGCCGCGGCCGTGGCGAAGGCGGCGAAGAAGACCGACGACATCACCTCGCTCCGCTACCGGATGACCGGCAAGGTCCCGGAGGAGGGCCGCGTCAGCGGCGAGGCGGCGATGAGCATGAAGCCGCTGGCCATGAGCATGAAGATGACCGCCGAGGACCAGGCCGCCGACGGCCCGGTCGAGATCCGGCTCGTGGGCAAGGCGATGTACATAGGCGGGGGCGCCAAGGCCGCCAAGGAGATGGACGGCAAGAGCTGGATCAAGTTCGACATGTCCGCCCTGGGCGCGGACAAGGAACTGAACGCGAGCCAGCTGGGAGGCGGACAGGCCGACAAGAACCCGGCCACCGAGTCCACCTTCCTCACCGGCTCCAAGGACGTGAAGAAGGTCGGGACCGAGACCGTCGACGGTGTGAAGACCACGCACTACAAGGGGTCGATCACCCTCGACGAGTACCGCAAGTCGCTCAAGAGCGAGGACAAGGCCACGCGCGATAAGCGGGAGAAGGCCCTCGACCAGTACACGAAGATGGGCATCGACGCGATCACGATGGACATGTGGATCGACGGCGACGACCACACCAAGCAGTTCCGTATGCGCGGGACCGCCGACAAGGGTCCGCTCGACATGACCATCACCTTCCTGGACTACAACAAGCCCGTGACCGTGACCGCTCCGCCGGCCAAGGACACCGTCGACCTCGCCGAGATGATGAAGGACGCCCAGCAGGGCTGATCCGCGCCGTCGGACGCGCAGGCGCGTCCGACAGCCGGGCCGTTCGGCCGGATTTGCTTGACGGAGTCCAGTTCACGTACTCTCCTCGAGAAGCCAAAGACCGCTGGTCGTTGCCTCGCGCTCGCAAGAGGGTGTGGTGACCGAAGGATCCGCTGAAACTGCGGACGACCCGCGTAGGTGATCGTGGATGTGTTCCCGGAGTCCGCACGCCCAGCGTGTGGAGGAATCCGGTAGAGCTACGCCCCGTGCGCCTGCGCCGGGGCGTTTTGTTTTGTCAGTCCCTTCTGAGCGGTCCTCATCACCCGGAAGGAGGCCGACGCTCTATGGCAAGGCCCGACAAGGCTGCCGCGGTAGCCGAGCTCGCGGACCAGTTCCGCAGCTCGAACGCCGCCGTGCTGACCGAGTACCGGGGTCTCACCGTGGCGCAGCTCAAGACGCTGCGTCGTTCGCTCGGTGAAGACGCCCAGTACGCCGTGGTGAAGAACACGCTGACCAAGATTGCGGCCAACGAGGCCGGGATCTCTACGCTCGACGACCTGTTCAACGGTCCGACGGCGGTCGCCTTCATCACCGGTGACCCGGTGACGTCGGCGAAGGGTCTTCGTGACTTCGCCAAGGACAACCCGAACCTCGTCATCAAGGGCGGTGTCCTTGACGGCAAGGCGCTGTCCGCCGACGAGATCAAGAAGCTTGCGGACCTCGAGTCCCGCGAGGTTCTGCTCGCCAAGCTGGCGGGTGCCTTCAAGGGCAAGCAGACCCAGACTGCTCGCCTCTTCCAGGCCCTGCCCTCGAAGTTCGTCCGCACCGCGGAGGCGCTTCGTGTCAAGCAGGCCGAGCAGGGCGGTGCCGAGTAATTCGGCTCGCGCATTGACCGCCGCCTGAGGCGACGGTCGTAGCGGGCCGAACGTACGCCCGCCTCACCAGTACATCCCGGCACCTGCCGAATTAGTGGAAGGACGCCATCATGGCGAAGCTGTCCCAGGAAGAGCTGCTCGCGCAGTTCGAGAACCTCACCCTCATCGAGCTCGCCGAGTTCGTGAAGGCCTTCGAGGAGAAGTTCGACGTCACCGCCGCCGCCGCGGTCGCCGTTGCCGGTCCGGCCGGCCCCGCCGCCGTTGAGGCCGTCGAGGAGCAGGACGAGTTCGACGTCATCCTCACGGGTGCCGGCGAGAAGAAGATCCAGGTCATCAAGGTCGTGCGTGAGCTCACCTCGCTGGGCCTGAAGGAGGCCAAGGACCTCGTCGACGGCGCTCCGAAGCCCGTCCTCGAGAAGGTCGCCAAGGAGGCCGCCGAGAAGGCTGCCGAGTCCCTCAAGGGCGCCGGCGCCTCCGTCGAGGTCAAGTAACTCGACGAGTCCTCAGAGGACTCCTGTGAAGCTGTCACAGCCGCTCAAGTAGCGCTGTAACGCTGACGCACTGAAGAGCGATCACCCAACTGGGTGGTCGCTCTTCGGCGTTCCAGGGGGTCCCTGAAGCGGCAGCCTTGCGCTGCAGGCCGCGACGAGTATGGTGATCTTCGTTGTGCCTCCGGCCGCCCTGTGACAGGCAGAGGGACGGGTTGCAAGACGGGCCGCACGTGACGATCGCGGCACTTGCTTTGGGCATGGGGGGCCTTGACGAACCGCACGCAGCGCGCAATTCTCAGGACGCGTCGTCACAACGATCCGTATCCGAGGCATGGATCGCTGACGAAGAGGGCAGTATCGATGTGCATTGAGGGCGTGGCTTGCCGCAGGTGTTGAGAACAGTGAGAGTCTCAAGAAACCGGGACTGGACATCAGTGGGCCTAGTGGCTACACTGACCCTTTGCGCTGCCTGTTAGCTGCCTCCTGCCCGTCACCAGGGGCATACCCGTGTTTGAGCATCGACAGTTGGACTATCCCTGACCTGGCCTTTATCCGGCCGGATCGGGAACGGCCCGACGCTATGTCCGACATGGGACCGGTACGCGCGTAGTGAGTCCGAGCCCTCGGAAGGACCCCCTCTTGGCCGCCTCGCGCACTGCCTCGACCGCGAATACGAACAACGGCGCCAGCACCGCCCCGCTGCGCATCTCCTTTGCAAAGATCAAGGAGCCCCTCGAGGTTCCGAACCTTCTTGCGCTGCAAACCGAGAGCTTCGACTGGCTGCTCGGCAACGACGCGTGGAAGGCTCGTGTCGAGGCGGCTCTGGACAGCGGACAGGACGTCCCCACCAAGTCCGGTCTGGAGGAGATCTTCGAGGAGATCTCCCCGATCGAGGACTTCAGTGGGTCGATGTCCCTGACGTTCCGCGACCACCGCTTCGAGCCCCCGAAGAACTCCATCGACGAGTGCAAGGACCGCGACTTCACGTACGCGGCCCCGCTCTTCGTCACCGCCGAGTTCACCAACAACGAGACCGGCGAGATCAAGTCCCAGACGGTCTTCATGGGCGACTTCCCGCTCATGACCAACAAGGGCACCTTCGTCATCAACGGCACCGAGCGTGTCGTCGTGTCGCAGCTGGTCCGCTCGCCGGGTGTCTACTTCGACTCCTCCATCGACAAGACGTCCGACAAGGACATCTTCTCCGCCAAGGTCATCCCGTCCCGGGGTGCCTGGCTGGAGATGGAGATCGACAAGCGCGACATGGTCGGTGTCCGCATCGACCGCAAGCGCAAGCAGTCCGTCACCGTTCTCCTGAAGGCTCTCGGCTGGACCACCGAGCAGATCCTCGAGGAGTTCGGCGAGTACGAGTCCATGCGCGCCACCCTGGAGAAGGACCACACCCAGGGCCAGGACGACGCGCTGCTGGACATCTACCGCAAGCTGCGTCCGGGCGAACCGCCGACCCGTGAGGCCGCCCAGACGCTTCTTGAGAACCTCTACTTCAACTCGAAGCGGTACGACCTCGCGAAGGTCGGCCGCTACAAGGTGAACAAGAAGCTGGGCGGCGAAGCGCCGCTGGACGCCGGCGTCCTGACCGTCGAGGACATCCTCTCGTCGATCAAGTACCTGGTGAAGCTGCACGCCGGTGAGACCGAGACCGTTGGCAACAGCGGCACCTCGATCGTCGTCGAGACCGACGACATCGACCACTTCGGCAACCGTCGTCTGCGCAACGTCGGCGAGCTCATCCAGAACCAGGTCCGCACGGGTCTGGCTCGTATGGAGCGCGTCGTCCGCGAGCGCATGACGACTCAGGACGTCGAGGCGATCACGCCGCAGACCCTGATCAACATCCGGCCGGTCGTCGCCTCCATCAAGGAGTTCTTCGGCACCAGCCAGCTGTCGCAGTTCATGGACCAGAACAACCCGCTGTCGGGTCTCACCCACAAGCGCCGTCTGTCGGCTCTTGGCCCGGGTGGTCTCTCCCGTGAGCGGGCCGGCTTCGAGGTCCGTGACGTGCACCCGTCGCACTACGGCCGCATGTGCCCGATCGAGACCCCTGAAGGCCCGAACATCGGTCTGATCGGCTCGCTCGCCTCCTACGGCCGCGTGAACGCGTTCGGTTTCGTCGAGACCCCGTACCGCAGGGTCACGGGCGGCTTCGTCACCGACGAGGTCGACTACCTGACGGCCGACGAAGAGGACCGGTTCGTCATCGCGCAGGCCAACGCGCCGCTGACGGACGAGTTCCGCTTCGAGGAGTCCCGCGTCCTGGTCCGCCGTCGTGGCGGAGAGGTCGACTACGTCCCCGGTGACGACGTCGACTACATGGACGTCTCCCCGCGCCAGATGGTGTCGGTCGCGACCGCGATGATCCCGTTCCTGGAGCACGACGACGCCAACCGTGCCCTCATGGGCGCGAACATGATGCGCCAGGCCGTTCCGCTCATCAAGTCCGAGGCGCCGCTGGTCGGTACCGGCATGGAGTACCGCTGCGCGGTCGACGCCGGTGACGTCCTGAAGTCGGAGAAGGACGGTGTGGTCCAGGAGGTCTCCGCGGACTACATCACCACCGCCAACGACGACGGCACGTACACCACGTACCGCCTGCACAAGTTCTCCCGGTCGAACCAGGGCACCTCCGTCAACCAGAAGGTTGTCGTGGACGAGGGCGCCCGCGTGATCGAGGGCCAGGTCCTGGCCGACGGTCCCGCGACCGAGGACGGCGAGATGGCCCTCGGCAAGAACCTGCTCGTGGCGTTCATGCCGTGGGAGGGTCACAACTACGAGGACGCGATCATCCTGTCGCAGCGCCTCGTGCAGGACGACGTCCTCTCCTCGATCCACATCGAGGAGCACGAGGTCGACGCCCGTGACACCAAGCTCGGCCCCGAGGAGATCACCCGGGACATCCCGAACGTCTCCGAGGAGGTCCTCGCCGACCTCGACGAGCGCGGCATCATCCGTATCGGTGCCGAGGTCGTCGCCGGCGACATCCTCGTCGGCAAGGTCACGCCCAAGGGCGAGACCGAGCTGACGCCGGAGGAGCGCCTGCTGCGCGCGATCTTCGGTGAGAAGGCCCGTGAGGTCCGTGACACCTCGCTGAAGGTCCCGCACGGCGAGATCGGCAAGGTCATCGGCGTCCGCGTCTTCGACCGTGAAGAGGGCGACGAGCTGCCGCCGGGCGTGAACCAGCTGGTTCGTGTCTACGTGGCGCAGAAGCGCAAGATCACGGACGGTGACAAGCTCGCCGGCCGCCACGGCAACAAGGGCGTCATCTCGAAGATCCTGCCGATCGAGGACATGCCGTTCCTGGAGGACGGCACCCCGGTCGACATCATCCTCAACCCGCTCGGTGTGCCGTCCCGAATGAACCCGGGACAGGTGCTGGAGATCCACCTCGGCTGGCTCGCCAGCCGCGGCTGGGACGTCTCCGGTCTCGCCGACGACTGGGCACAGCGCCTGCAGGCCATCGGCGCCGACAAGGTCGCGCCGCGTACGAACGTCGCCACCCCGGTGTTCGACGGTGCGCGTGAGGACGAGCTCGCGGGTCTGTTCGAGCACACCCTGCCCAACCGCGACGGTGACCGTCTGGTCCTCCCGTCCGGCAAGGCGAGGCTGTTCGACGGCCGCTCCGGTGAGCCGTTCCCGGACCCGATCTCGATCGGGTACATGTACATCCTCAAGCTGCACCACCTGGTCGACGACAAGCTGCACGCCCGCTCGACCGGTCCGTACTCGATGATCACCCAGCAGCCGCTGGGTGGTAAGGCTCAGTTCGGTGGCCAGCGCTTCGGTGAGATGGAGGTGTGGGCGCTGGAGGCGTACGGCGCCGCTTACGCCCTCCAGGAGCTGCTGACGATCAAGTCCGACGACGTGACCGGCCGCGTGAAGGTCTACGAGGCCATCGTCAAGGGCGAGAACATCCCCGAGCCCGGCATCCCCGAGTCCTTCAAGGTGCTCATCAAGGAGATGCAGTCTCTCTGCCTCAACGTGGAGGTGCTGTCCAGCGACGGTATGTCCATCGAAATGCGTGACACCGACGAGGACGTCTTCCGCGCGGCGGAGGAGCTCGGCATCGACCTGTCCCGGCGCGAGCCGAGCAGCGTCGAAGAGGTCTGACGGGAGTCCGGCCGGGCCTTGGCCACCTGTGGAAAAGGTGATCAAGGCCCGCCGGCCCCAGGACCCCCGTATCAGACCCCTAAGACTTACAACCCTGAGAGGGATTGACGCATAGTGCTCGACGTCAACTTCTTCGATGAGCTCCGGATCGGTCTGGCCACCGCTGACGACATCCGTCAGTGGAGCCACGGCGAGGTCAAGAAGCCCGAGACCATCAACTACCGCACCCTCAAGCCCGAGAAGGACGGACTCTTCTGCGAGAAGATCTTCGGTCCGACCCGGGACTGGGAGTGCTACTGCGGCAAGTACAAGCGTGTCCGCTTCAAGGGCATCATCTGTGAGCGCTGTGGCGTCGAGGTCACTCGCGCCAAGGTGCGCCGTGAGCGGATGGGCCACATCGAGCTCGCCGCTCCCGTCACCCACATCTGGTACTTCAAGGGCGTTCCGTCGCGACTGGGCTACCTGCTCGACCTCGCCCCGAAGGACCTCGAGAAGGTCATCTACTTCGCCGCGTACATGATCACGTTCGTGGATGAGGAGCGCCGCACCCGCGACCTGCCCTCGCTGGAGGCCCACGTCTCCGTCGAGCGCCAGCAGGTCGAGAACCGCCGCGACGCCGACCTGGAAGCCCGCGCCAAGAAGCTCGAGACCGACCTGGCCGAGCTTGAGGCCGAGGGTGCCAAGGCCGACGTGCGCCGCAAGGTGCGCGAGGGTGCCGAGCGTGAGATGAAGCAGCTGCGCGACCGTGCGCAGCGCGAGATCGACCGTCTCGACGAGGTGTGGACCCGCTTCAAGAACCTCAAGGTCCAGGACCTGGAGGGCGACGAGCTCCTCTACCGCGAGCTGCGTGACCGCTTCGGCACGTACTTCGACGGTTCGATGGGTGCCGCGGCGCTGCAGAAGCGCCTGGAGTCCTTCGACCTGGACGAGGAGGCCGAGCGCCTCCGCGAGATCATCCGCACCGGCAAGGGCCAGAAGAAGACCCGCGCGCTCAAGCGCCTCAAGGTCGTCTCCGCGTTCCTGCAGACCAGCAACAGCCCCAAGGGCATGGTGCTCGACTGCGTGCCGGTCATCCCGCCGGACCTTCGCCCGATGGTGCAGCTGGACGGTGGCCGCTTCGCGACCTCCGACCTGAACGACCTGTACCGCCGTGTGATCAACCGCAACAACCGCCTGAAGCGCCTTCTCGACCTCGGTGCCCCCGAGATCATCGTGAACAACGAGAAGCGCATGCTCCAGGAGGCCGTCGACGCGCTCTTCGACAACGGCCGTCGTGGTCGCCCGGTCACGGGCCCCGGCAACCGTCCGCTGAAGTCGCTGTCCGACATGCTCAAGGGCAAGCAGGGTCGATTCCGTCAGAACCTGCTCGGCAAGCGTGTGGACTACTCCGCGCGTTCCGTGATCGTCGTCGGTCCGCAGCTGAAGCTGCACCAGTGTGGTCTGCCCAAGGCCATGGCGCTGGAGCTCTTCAAGCCGTTCGTGATGAAGCGCCTGGTCGACCTGAACCACGCGCAGAACATCAAGAGCGCCAAGCGGATGGTCGAGCGCGGCCGCACGGTCGTGTACGACGTCCTCGAAGAGGTCATCGCCGAGCACCCGGTTCTGCTGAACCGTGCGCCCACGCTGCACCGCCTCGGCATCCAGGCCTTCGAGCCGCAGCTGGTCGAGGGCAAGGCCATCCAGATCCACCCGCTCGTCTGCACCGCGTTCAACGCGGACTTCGACGGTGACCAGATGGCCGTGCACCTGCCGCTCTCCGCGGAGGCGCAGGCCGAGGCCCGCATCCTGATGCTGTCCTCGAACAACATCCTCAAGCCGGCCGACGGCCGCCCGGTCACGATGCCGACCCAGGACATGGTCCTCGGTCTGTTCTTCCTGACCACCGACGGCGACCTGCGGAACGTGAAGGGCGAGGACCGCTCCTTCGCGTCCGTGGCCGAGGCGATCATGGCGTTCGACGCCGGCGAGCTCTCGCTCCAGTCGCAGGTGGACATCCGCTTCCCGGTGGGCACCATCCCGCCGCGTGGCTGGACCCCGCCGGCGCAGGAGGAGGGCGACCCGGAGTGGCAGCAGGGTGACACCTTCCGCCTGCGGACGACCCTGGGCCGCGCGCTCTTCAACGAGCTGCTGCCCGAGGACTACCCGTTCGTCGACTACGAGGTCGGCAAGAAGCAGCTCTCCGAGATCGTCAACGACCTCGCCGAGCGCTACCCCAAGGTCATCGTGGCGGCGACGCTCGACAACCTGAAGGCGTCGGGCTTCTTCTGGGCGACCCGTTCCGGCGTCACCGTGGCCATCTCCGACATCGTCGTTCCGGATGCGAAGCGCGCGATCGTCAAGGGCTACGAGGACCTGGACGAGAAGGTCCAGAAGCAGTACGAGCGTGGTCTGATCACCAAGGAAGAGCGCACGCAGGAGCTCATCGCGATCTGGACCAAGGCGACCAACGAGGTCGCCGAGGCGATGAACGCGAACTTCCCGAAGACCAACCCGGTCTCGATGATGGTGAACTCGGGCGCCCGAGGCAACATGATGCAGATGCGTCAGATCGCCGGTATGCGTGGTCTGGTGTCGAACGCCAAGAACGAGACGATCCCGCGTCCCATCAAGGCGTCCTTCCGTGAAGGTCTGTCCGTGCTGGAGTACTTCATCTCCACCCACGGTGCCCGTAAGGGTCTGGCCGACACCGCTCTGCGTACCGCCGACTCGGGTTACCTCACCCGTCGTCTGGTCGACGTCTCCCAGGACGTCATCATCCGCGAGGAGGACTGCGGCACCGACCGTGGTCTGCGTCTGGCCATCGCCGAGCGCGGCGAGGACGGCGTGCTGCGCAAGACGGAGAACGTCGAGACCAGCGTGTACGCACGTGCGCTGGCCGAGGACATCACCGTCGACGGCAAGGTGCTGGCCCCGGCCAACACCGACCTCGGCGACGTCCTCATCGACGAACTCGTCAAGCACGGCATCGAGGAGGTCAAGACCCGTTCGGTCCTGACCTGTGAGTCCGCCGTCGGCACCTGCGCCATGTGCTACGGCCGCTCGCTGGCCACCGGCAAGCTGGTCGACATCGGTGAGGCGGTCGGCATCATCGCCGCCCAGTCCATCGGTGAGCCCGGTACCCAGCTGACGATGCGTACCTTCCACACCGGTGGTGTGGCCGGTGACGACATCACCCAGGGTCTGCCCCGTGTCGTCGAGCTCTTCGAGGCTCGTACGCCGAAGGGTGTCGCCCCGATCTCCGAGGCCTCCGGCCGCGTGCGGATCGAGGAGACCGAGAAGACCAAGAAGCTCGTCGTCACCCCGGACGACGGCAGCGACGAGACGGCGTTCCCGATCTCGAAGCGTGCCCGTCTCCTGGTGTCCGAGGGCGAGCACGTCGAGGTGGGCCAGAAGCTCACCGTGGGTGCCACCAACCCGCACGACGTGCTGCGCATCCTGGGTCAGCGTGCCGTCCAGGTCCACCTGGTCGGCGAGGTCCAGAAGGTCTACAACTCGCAGGGTGTGTCGATCCACGACAAGCACATCGAGATCATCATCCGGCAGATGCTGCGCCGTGTGACGATCATCGAGTCGGGCGACGCGGAGCTGCTGCCCGGCGAGCTGGTCGAGCGTTCGAAGTTCGAGACCGAGAACCGTCGTGTGGTCCAGGAAGGCGGCCACCCGGCCTCCGGCCGTCCGCAGCTGATGGGTATCACCAAGGCCTCGCTGGCGACGGAATCCTGGCTGTCGGCCGCCTCCTTCCAGGAGACGACCCGAGTTCTGACGGACGCGGCGATCAACGCCAAGTCCGACAGCCTCATCGGCCTCAAGGAGAACGTCATCATCGGTAAGCTCATCCCGGCCGGTACGGGTCTGTCCCGCTACCGCAACATCCGGGTCGAGCCGACCGAGGAGGCCAAGGCCGCGATGTACTCGGCCGTCGGCTACGACGACATCGACTACTCGCCGTTCGGCACGGGCTCCGGCCAGGCCGTCCCGCTGGAGGACTACGACTACGGTCCGTACAACCAGTGAGCGGCTGCCGGTAGGCGCTAGCTAGATCGAAGGGCGGTCATCCCCGGTGGGGGTGACCGCCCTTCGGCGTTCCCGGTCCGAGCTTCGGGTCCGCTTCCGGTGCGCTTCGGGACCCGGGCCTAGCGCGGGAGCTGGAGATACGGCTCCAGGGCGCGCAGCCGGGTGTAGTTGTCGGGGTGGGTGGACAGCAGCCTGGCAAGACCGGTGGGCTCCTGGAGCTTCTTGCCCTGGCCGGCGGCGGCCGCCTTGGCGGCGTTCTCCTCGGCCTGGAAGTGGTGCAGGACCTCGGCCATCTCGGGCGCGAACCCGAGGGCCGCGGCCTGCTGGTCGGCACGCAGTTCGCCGAGGCGGCCCGCCCAGGCGAGGAGGTAGGGCGCGACGACGAGGGGGATGGTGATGTACCAGGCGACGAGGAACCCGGCGAGCACGAACATCCCCATGAAGAGGATCAGCAGCCCGGTCGCGGCCGCGGAGAAGACCCCGGCGACGGCGAGCGCGATTCTGGCCATCCCCCGGGTGAAGGCCCAGGCGAGTCGGCCGGGCAGCGAGTACCAGTAGCCGAGGAGCCCGGCCCAGGCGTGACCGCCGGTGTGGTGGCCGAGTTCATGGGCGAGTACGGCGGCGAGGTTGCTGCTGGGAATCCGGTTGAGGGAGTAGGTGGTGACGCCGACGACATGGCCGGCGACGGCGACCGCGTTCAGGTCGTCGCTGTTCTCCACCATCAGCTCGTAGGTGTTCGCCTCGATGCCGGCACGGGCGGTGACCTCGCGCCAGATCGGCTCCAGCCGGGCGCGTTCCTCGGCCAGCGGTGTCCGCAGCCTGAGCGCGTGCCGGGCGAAGCGGAGTTCGGTGGGCCGGTGGAAGACGAGTGCTCCCGACGCCACCCAGGCCACGACGACCAGCCAGCCCACGACGCTGCCGAACAGCCCCAGCGCGAGGGCCGACACCACGGCGAGGCTCACCAGGGCCCCCGGGATCTGCGTGGCGAGCTGTCCGATGGCGGTGGCGTCCGCGCCCCGCTGATGGCCGGCCACATGGACGCGTGAGCCCTGGTGACGGTAGTGGAGATCGTCGGGCGCGACGGTGGGCCGCGGGACGAACGGCGCCGGCGCCGGCTGCGGCGGCTGCCCCGCGAACCGCGGGTCGGCCCCCGGGGCCCCCGGGTACTGGGGTGGTGCCGGGCTTCCGGCCGCCGCTCCCGGGTACTGCGCTCCCGGGTACTGCGCTCCCGGGTACTGCGCTCCCGGGTACTGCGGTCCCGGGTACTGCGGTCCCGGTCCGCCGGGGCCGGGGGCTCCCGGGTAGTGAGGGGGGTGCCCCGTACCCGTACCCGTACCCGGGTACTGGGGTGCCGGTCCGCCGGGGTACTGCGGCGGGGGAGCGGAGGTCACCGGGTACTCCGGGGGCGGGGTCGCGGCTCCTGGGTACGAAGGTCCCGGATACGGGGTTCCCGGGTACGGGGGTTCGTGGGCCGGACCTGGAGGCTGGGACATGACGGCTCCTTCGGTATGGCTGGTGGCTGTGCGGGGACGTCAGCCGGTGGGCGGCGGCCGACGGCGCCTCGGCGGGCGTGGTCAGGCGGGCCAGTCCTCCGGAGCGGGGTCCGGCGGCACGGCGGCTCGCGGGTCGTCGTGGCGGCCGGGCACCGGAGGTACGGCCGGAGCCGGTCCCGCGGTGGGGTAGGGCGTCGTGGCGGGCGGTCCGTACGGGGTCGCCGGGCTGTCGGGCCGACCCGGAGCCACGGGGGACCCGGCGCCCGGACCGCCCGTGTAGGGGGCTTGCCCGGCGTACGGGGGCCGATCGCCCGCGGCGGGGGGCTGCCCGGCGTACGAGGGCTGCCCGCCCGTGTCGCCCGTGTACGAGGGCTGTCCCGCGTAGGGCGGCTGTCCGCCCGTGTACGGGGTCTGGGGCTGCCCGGAGTACGGGGGGCGGCCGCCGTCGTACGGAGGCCGGTCGCCGTAGGGGGTCGGTTCCGTGTACGGCGGCCGGGGCGACGGGCCCGGGTACGGAGACTGGCCCGCGTACGGCGGCTGGGGCGGTGTCTGCGGCTGTCCGGGCGTCGCCCCGGGGGGCAGCGCCCCCTGACCGTCCCGAGGCGCCGGAGGCGTCTGCTGCTGGATCAGCTCGTCGACGGCCCGCAGGGTCGAGCGCGCCGACTCCGCCTTCTGGAAGTCCTCCAGGGTGTCCCCGGCGAGAACCTGCAGCTGGCCTCGGATGATGGACAGCTGGTCCTTCTGGATGGACCCGATGACCATCTTGGTGTCCTCGGGATGCTGGGACAGGTGCAGGGCCCAGGCGCCGACGCCTCCGTGCTGGAGGTGGTACTGGTAGAAGTTGATCTTCTCGGCGATCAGATGGTGGTCCTGCTGCTGGCGCAGCATCTCCAGTTCGTGCTGCTGATGGGCCAGCCGGAGCCGGAACTCGTGCTCGGGGTCGAGCATGTCCGACTCGTAGCGCAGGCTCCGCTGCCGTCGCCGGTGCGCGATCGCCTCGTCGTCCAGCCGCAGCCGTACGACACAGGTCACGGCGAGTCCGATGCCCGCGGCGAAACCGCCCTCGTCCACGGCCCGCTGGACCGCGCGCTCGGCGGCCGGGCTGTCCTCGATGGAGAAGGCGCGGCTCACCGGCCGCGCGAGCTGGTGCAGTTCACGGGTGAGCCGCGTCGGCACGTCACGCTCGCCGCTCGCCACGTACGCGATCGGGTCCGCGACCCGCCAGGTCAGGTCGGCCGTGGCGCCGAAGGCGAACGCGTCGTCGTCGCTCGGCATCTCCAGCGCGAGCTGCACGGGATGGCTGCCCATGTCCACCTCGTAGACGGAGGTGTAGCGGCGGGTGGCCGCGTCCGGGCGGCTCGGCCGGTGCGGCGGCATGTAGACGTCGTACGAGCCCTTCGCGGTGACGAAGACCAGCGCGTGGTCGATCGCGGTGACCGCGCGGCGGACGGTGTAGTCGAAGCGGGCGATGGGCCGCACCGTGAGCACCGGGTCGATGAGCGTGGTGTGCCGGTTGGCGTCCTGCTGCCACTCCGGCTGACGGCGGAACTCCGCCATGGTTCAACTCCTCGATGGATCTGGGGTGGAGGGGGTCAGAAGGCGGAGCAGACGGTCGGCCACGGCCGGCCGCGCGCCGCCGTCCGGGGTGCGCAGATTGACCAGATGGTGGCTCAGGCGCCTGTGGTCGTCCGCCGTGACGACGAGCGCGGGCAGCAGCAGCTCCAGGGCCTGCGCGACGTCCGCCCGGCTCTCGGCCAGCACGACCCAGGTGTGCAGGGCGGCCAGGGCGCCGCGGGTCTGCCCGGGGTCGCCGAGCGCGGTCCGCCAGAGGGTGGCCAGGTCACGGGCCGAGTCCGTCTCGTACATGCCGGTGTCGGCGTACCACTCGACGAGCGCGCCCTCCTCGGCGTTGTCGCAGGCGCGCACGAAGGCCCCCAGCGCGAGCGCGCGGACCGAGGCCGTGTCGTGGTGGAGCAGGCGCACCAGCTCGGAGAGCATCTCGCCGCGCCGTGCGCCCACCGAGAGCAGCAGGGCCGTCGAGTCGACCAGGTTGTTCGACTCGGTCCTGTTTCCGCCCCCGGCACGGGCGCGGGCGGCGAGCGCGCTCAGCGCCGTGCCCGCGAGGTCGGGGCGCAGCGGGGTGAGCAGGCCGAAGGCGCGGATCGCGGTCCAGCGGCGGGCCCAGTGGGTGTCCGTGCACCACTGGGTGAGCAGGCGCAGGACGACGGGCGTGTCGAGGAACTGGGCGAGCGTGAGCGTGTTCGCGGCGGTGAGCCGGGGACCGAAGGCCTTGGACACCGCCCAGCCGTCGATCAGCAGCTCCATCGCCGAGGGCAGGTCGGCGCGGGCCAGCAGCGCGGCGGCAGCGGCGGCCCGGGTCCGGACGACCGGACGTCTGTCACGGGCCAGTTCCTTCAGCCAGGAGACCAGCGCGGGCCGCGCCGACGGATGGCCCGTCCAGACCTCGCCGAGCAGTACCCGGGGGGTGTTCTCCTTCTTGAAGCGGGCCGTGAACTGGGGCACCGAGCCCCATTTGGTGGTCTCGACCCGTACCTCGCCCTCGGCCCACGCCCGCTCCAGCCGTGTTTCGGCGGGGAGTCCGAACACCGGGATCTCCGGCGGCTGCTCGGGATGCTGGAGCCGCTGGAAGTGCACGTACAGCGTGTCGGCGAGTTCGGCGGCGAGCACGTACGGCGCCTGGTCGAAGACGGCGAGGGAGATGAGGAAGGCCTTGTCGCGCAGGGTGGCCTCGGGGTCGCCGAGCCACTCCCGGCACTGCTGCTCGACGGCCGCGTGCCCGAAGTCGGCGAGGCGGGCCGCCGCCTGTTCGCCGCCGTCGTAGCGGGCGACCTCGACGGCGAACCGGGCCACCTCGGCGGGCCGGTGGGCGCCGCGCGCGAGGAAGTCGCGGACAGGGCCGAGGGCGAGCAGACCGGCGAGGTCTCCGGGCTCTTTCCGCAGGTCGGCCAGGTGGGCGCGCAGCACCGCGGTCGCCTGTGGGGGTTCCCAGGCGGAGGGGGCGACTCCCAGCAGGAACGGCGAGTTCTCCAGGGTCACGACCAGATACCCGCCGGTCTTCGCGAGCCGGTCGCGGGCCGCGTACAGGTGCGTGTCGCGCAGCGGGCGGTTGCGGCTCAGCGGCAGATCGCGCAGGACGTGGCCGCCGGGCGCGGTGAGCTGGGTGCCGAGGTTCGCCGGGCCGGTCTCGGCGGACAGCGCGTGGACGGCGGGCACGCCCAGGTGGTGCAGGAGCATGAGCGCCGCGGCGTGGCGGCCGGTGGAGTGGGCGCCGGAGAGGACCAGGACGCGCTCGTCGCGCAGCCGGGCCAGGGCGGCGGCGAAGGAGGGGCCCTCGACGAAGACCGAGGCGAGCGCGTCGAGCCGCTGCCGGGGGATCTCGCCGGAGACGTAGGCCGTCGAGGCGGAGGCCGTTCCGTGGTGGTGGATCTCCGTCTTGCCGCCCATGAACACATCACGGGCCGAGCCGCCGGCCGACACCCCGTGCTGGGCCCCGGCGACCAGGCTGCCGCCGAAGGACGCGGCCTCGTCGAAGATGAATCCCGGGGTGTGCGCGACGAGTTCGCGCTGTGCGGCCCTGGCCTCCTGGGTCTCCTCCTCGGGCTCGCCCGCGTCGCCGCCCGCCTCGGAGTCCGGGTGCGGCCCGGGGGGCCATGGCGCGTCCGGCGGTGGTGCGTCGTCGGGGGGGCCGCCCCGCATCGGGGGCGCGGGGGCCGTCACGCGGGCTCACCCCCGCTCCTGCCCAGGTGGACGTCCCCGGTGACCTGCCCGCCGGACACCCCGTGCTGATCCCCCGCGACGAGGCTTCCGCCGAAGCTGGGGGAGCCGCCGCCGAAGGTGAAGACGACGTTCGCGGGCGGCGCGGCGGGCTGGGCGGGCTGCTGCGCGGGCTGCGCGGACGGTCGGGGCTCCCGGGGCTCCCCGGGCTGTTCGGTCCGGGAGGGCTCCTGCGGGCCGGGGATCGCGACCGCATCCGCCGCGGTCGCCGCCGCGTCCGTCGCGGCGGTCGTCGTCGGATCGGTCGCCGCCGTCGGTTCCGCCCGGGGTGTGGAGGTGTCCGCCCCCGGCGCCGGGCTCTCCCCCGAGCAGTCCGGCGCCGGGACTCCCCCGCTTTCACCGGGGCCATGAGCCCCGTGCGGAACCGGGCCGTGCAGCCAGGCCCGCAGGGGTCCGTTCTTGCTGTCCACCGTCACCGCGTGGAAGCCCTGTGCCGGGATGCCCGGGTGGTCGTGCCGCACGATCCCGGCGTGCACGCTCTCGGAGACGCACAGGGCGAAGTCGTCCGGCCGCTCCCGCAGGGCGGCGCGCAGCAGCCCGGCGTCGAGGAGCCGGCAGGCGTGGTTGAGGTCGGAGCCGACCCAGCCGTCGTGCTCGTCCACGGCGATGTAGCCGGTGGCGACGACACCGCGCAGCCGGATCTGGGCGGAACTGGACGCCATCCGGTTGACCGCGCGGAGCTGGTCGGGCACCTCGGTGAGCAGGGCACGCAGCAGCGCGGTGACCGAGGCGTTGGCGTCGATCAGCTCCATCACCGAGTCGCCGCGGTCCGCCCGCAGGCGCAGCCGTTCGTCGATGCCGGCGCTCTCCAGCGCGCGGTCCGTGATGTCGTACAGCATCCGGCGCAAGTAGGCCTGCTCCACGTCGTCCCGGTCGCTGTACCTCTCGATGTCCAGCAGAAGGATCGTCCGGCTCACGGGGTCGGTCATGGTCGCCTTTCGGTGGGGGCCTCGCCTGGCAAGCAGGGTGGCGTCACCGGTGGGCCGGGTGTGAGGGCGGATGTCCCACTCGAAGTGTGACCGTGTGCACAGAAGCCGTCCGCAGTCACGGGAGTCCCGGCCGTCAGGGGAGTCACCTCCGCGCGGTCGGCGCGGGCGGGGCCGGGGCCGCGAACCGGTACGCGGACGGGGCTGTCGGCGCGAACCGGTACGGGCTGAACGGTCCGCGCGGGCGGGGCGGTCGGCGTGTCCCGGTGCGGGGAGCTGACGGTTCATCGCCGGGCGATCCGCCGCAGGACGTCCATGCGCAGGATCACCATCGTCCGCCGGCCCGTCAGCACCGCTTCCCGCTCCCGGAGTTCCTTCAGCAGGCGCTGGACCATCTCCCGGGACGCCCCCACCGAGCCCGCCAGCTCCTGCTTGCTCAGCGGGACGGAGAGCTCGATGCCCTCCTCAGTGCGGTGGCCGTTCGTGCGGGCCAGGTCGAGCAGGAGCGCCGCGAAGCGTTCGCGGACGCTCATGGAGGCGAACTCCAGGCGGCGCCGGTCGGCGGCGCGGGTGCGGTCCGAGGTGAGGCCGAGCAGGGCGAAGGAGACCGCGGGGGAGCGGGCGAGGAAGTCCCGGAAGTGTTCGCGTACGAGCGCGACCGTACGGACCGGCTCCAGGGCCGTCACCGTCGCGGAGCGCGGCCGGCCGGTGAGCGCGGCGGACTCCCCGACGATGTCGCCGGGGCCGCGCAGCGCGAGCAGCGCCTCGTAGCCGTTGGCGGCGGCCGCCGTCACCTTCGTCCAGCCGTGCGTCACGATCAGTACGTGCGAGGAGGGCTCGCTCTGGTGCAGGAGCACCGTCCGGGGCGCGTAGGACAGCTCGTGGCCGAGGGACAGCAGCGCGGAGCGGTCCTCGCTCTCCAGGCGTGCCAGGAAAGGCACCCGGTCGTCCAGGCTCTCGTCCCCGCCTGAGGGTGCGCCTAAGGGTGCAGCCGCCATGAGTCCATCCCCCGTCCCCCGATCAGCCCCTGTGGCCGACGCACAGTGACCGGTGCGCGGCAACGGGTCAACGTACTCACCCAGTGTGTGCGGTGCGGACCGAATCGTGGACTTTCATCGCGGAACCGATGACAAGCTGCGCCAAGTGTGAAGTGCCCCGAGAATGGATCGGGAGAAGTCCGGCGTGTCGGGCACCACGGCATTTGTTTTGACCGAAGTCCATGAGGTAGGTACGCTCTTACCTTGTGCCTGGGGTGTGCCCTGGCTCTCGTGCGTGCCTTCAGACCGCAAGGGGAGCCGTAAGCGGCCACCGCAATCTGCGCCCTTTTCGCCTCGCGGCGAAGGTCTGCAGTATTCGACACACCCGACCGCGTGGGTCGGTGGCGTTCCAGGTTAGCTTCACCATTCGGCACACAGAAACCGGAGAAGTAGTGCCTACGATCCAGCAGCTGGTCCGGAAGGGCCGGCAGGACAAGGTCGAGAAGAACAAGACGCCCGCACTCGAGGGTTCGCCCCAGCGTCGCGGCGTCTGCACGCGTGTGTTCACGACCACCCCGAAGAAGCCGAACTCGGCCCTGCGTAAGGTCGCGCGTGTGCGTCTGACCAGCGGGATCGAGGTCACGGCTTACATTCCGGGTGAGGGACACAACCTGCAGGAGCACTCCATCGTGCTCGTGCGTGGCGGCCGTGTGAAGGACCTGCCCGGTGTTCGTTACAAGATCATCCGCGGTTCGCTTGACACCCAGGGTGTCAAGAACCGCAAGCAGGCCCGCAGCCGCTACGGCGCCAAGAAGGAGAAGTAGAAATGCCTCGTAAGGGCCCCGCCCCGAAGCGCCCGGTCATCATCGACCCGGTCTACGGTTCCCCTCTGGTGACCTCCCTCATCAACAAGGTGCTGCTGAACGGCAAGCGCTCCACCGCCGAGCGCATCGTCTACGGCGCCATGGAGGGTCTGCGTGAGAAGACGGGCAACGACCCGATCATCACGCTGAAGCGCGCGCTTGAGAACATCAAGCCGACCCTCGAAGTCAAGTCCCGCCGTGTCGGTGGTGCGACGTACCAGGTTCCGATCGAGGTCAAGCCCGGTCGCGCCAACACGCTCGCGCTGCGCTGGCTCGTCGGTTACTCCCGCGCCCGTCGCGAGAAGACCATGACCGAGCGTCTGCTCAACGAGCTTCTCGACGCCTCCAACGGCCTTGGTGCCGCTGTGAAGAAGCGTGAGGACACCCACAAGATGGCCGAGTCCAACAAGGCCTTCGCGCACTACCGCTGGTAGTCGTTACCCACATCGAGACCGAGAGAAGACTGAAGCCTTATGGCTACCACTTCACTTGACCTGGCCAGGGTCCGCAACATCGGGATCATGGCTCACATCGACGCGGGCAAGACGACCACCACTGAGCGGATCCTCTTCTACACCGGCGTCAGCTACAAGATCGGTGAAGTCCACGACGGCGCCGCCACCATGGACTGGATGGAGCAGGAGCAGGAGCGTGGCATCACGATCACCTCTGCTGCCACCACCTGTCACTGGCCGCTTGAGGACAACGACTACACGATCAACATCATCGACACCCCGGGGCACGTCGACTTCACGGTCGAGGTGGAGCGTTCGCTCCGCGTCCTCGACGGTGCCGTCACGGTGTTCGACGGTGTCGCCGGTGTCGAGCCGCAGTCCGAGACGGTGTGGCGTCAGGCCGACCGTTACGGCGTGCCGCGCATCTGCTTCGTGAACAAGCTGGACCGTACCGGCGCCGAGTTCCACCGCTGCGTGGACATGATCAAGGACCGCCTCGGCGCTGTCCCGATCATCATGCAGCTCCCGATCGGTGCCGAGATGGACTTCAAGGGCGTTGTGGACCTGGTCCGCATGAAGGCGCTCGTGTGGTCCGCCGAGGCGGCCAAGGGCGAGATGTACGACGTCGTCGACATCCCGGCCACGCACGTCGAGGCCGCTGAGCTGTACCGCGGTCAGCTGGTCGAGACCGTCGCGGAGCACGACGACGAGATCATGGAGCTGTTCCTGGAGGGCCAGGAGCCCACCGAGGAGCAGCTGTACGCCGCGATCCGTCGCGTCACCATCGCGTCCGGCAAGTCCACCGATGTCACGGTCACCCCGGTGTTCTGCGGCACCGCGTTCAAGAACAAGGGCGTTCAGCCCCTGCTCGACGCGGTCGTGCGCTACCTGCCGACTCCGCTTGACGTCGAGGCCATCGAGGGCCACGACGTGAAGGACCCGGAGCTGGTCGTCAAGCGCAAGCCGTCGGAGGACGAGCCGCTCTCCGCCCTCGCGTTCAAGATCATGAGCGACCCGCACCTGGGCAAGCTCACCTTCGTCCGGGTCTACTCGGGCCGCCTGGAGACTGGCACCGCGGTGCTGAACTCCGTCAAGGGCAAGAAGGAGCGCATCGGCAAGATCTACCGCATGCACGCGAACAAGCGTGAGGAGATCGAAGCGGTGGGCGCCGGCGACATCGTCGCCGTCATGGGCCTGAAGCAGACCACCACCGGTGAGACGCTGTGCGACGACAAGAACCCGGTCATCCTGGAGTCCATGGACTTCCCGGCGCCGGTCATTCAGGTCGCCATCGAGCCCAAGTCCAAGGGTGACCAGGAGAAGCTGGGTGTAGCCATCCAGCGTCTCGCGGAGGAGGACCCCTCCTTCCACGTTCACTCGGACGAGGAGACGGGCCAGACCATCCTCGGCGGTATGGGCGAGCTGCACCTCGAGGTGCTGGTCGACCGTATGAAGCGCGAGTTCAGGGTCGAAGCCAACGTCGGTAAGCCGCAGGTCGCCTACCGTGAGACGATCCGCAAGACCGTCGAGCGTCACGACTACACCCACAAGAAGCAGACCGGTGGTACCGGTCAGTTCGCCAAGGTGCAGATCGCGATCGAGCCCATCACCGAGACCGACGGTCCGGCGTACGAGTTCGTGAACAAGGTCACCGGTGGCCGTATCCCCCGGGAGTACATCCCGTCGGTGGACGCGGGTGCGCAGGAGGCCATGCAGTTCGGCATCCTGGCCGGCTACGAGATGACGGGCGTCCGCGTCATTCTTCTCGACGGTGGCTACCACGAGGTCGACTCCTCCGAGCTCGCCTTCAAGATCGCCGGTTCGCAGGCGTTCAAGGAGGCCGCGCGCAAGGCCAGCCCCGTGCTGCTCGAGCCGATGATGGCCGTCGAGGTCACCACGCCCGAGGAGTCGATGGGTGATGTCATCGGCGACCTCAACTCCCGCCGTGGCCAGATCCAGGCCATGGAGGAGCGCAGCGGCGCTCGCGTCGTGAAGGGCCTCGTGCCCCTCTCGGAGATGTTCGGCTACGTCGGAGACCTCCGCAGCAAGACGTCGGGTCGCGCAAGCTACTCGATGCAGTTCGACTCCTACGCCGAGGTTCCCAGGAACGTCGCCGAGGAGATCATCGCGAAGGCCAAGGGCGAGTAACACACCCCGTTTACACGCTTTAGGCTTGACACCGACCGCCGGGGATGACCCGGGAGGGAAAATCCCGGCGGGCGGCATCCCAGCAAAGATCACCTGGCGCCGATGAGTAAGGCGTACCAGAACCACTCCGCAGGAGGACCCCAGTGGCGAAGGCAAAGTTCGAGCGGACTAAGCCGCACGTCAACATCGGCACCATCGGTCACATCGACCACGGTAAGACGACCCTCACGGCCGCCATTACCAAGGTGCTGCACGACGCGTACCCGGACCTGAACGAGGCCTCGGCCTTCGACCAGATCGACAAGGCTCCCGAAGAGCGCCAGCGCGGTATCACCATCTCGATCGCGCACGTCGAGTACCAGACGGAGGGCCGTCACTACGCCCACGTCGACTGCCCCGGTCACGCTGACTACATCAAGAACATGATCACGGGTGCGGCGCAGATGGACGGCGCCATCCTCGTCGTCGCCGCGACCGACGGCCCGATGCCGCAGACCAAGGAGCACGTGCTCCTGGCCCGCCAGGTCGGCGTTCCGTACATCGTCGTCGCCCTGAACAAGGCCGACATGGTGGACGACGAGGAGATCCTGGAGCTCGTCGAGCTCGAGGTCCGTGAGCTCCTCTCCGAGTACGAGTTCCCGGGCGACGACCTTCCGGTCGTCAAGGTCTCGGCGCTCAAGGCGCTCGAGGGCGACAAGGAGTGGGGCCAGACCGTTCTGGACCTCATGGCCGCCGTCGACGAGGCCATCCCGACCCCGCCGCGTGACACCGAGAAGCCGTTCCTCATGCCCGTCGAGGACGTCTTCACGATCACCGGTCGCGGTACGGTCGTCACCGGCCGTATCGAGCGTGGTGTCCTGAAGGTCAACGAGACCGTTGACATCATCGGCATCAAGCAGGACAAGACCACGACCACGGTCACCGGCATCGAGATGTTCCGCAAGCTGCTCGACGAGGGCCAGGCCGGTGAGAACGTCGGTCTGCTCCTCCGTGGCATCAAGCGCGAGGACGTCGAGCGCGGCCAGGTCATCATCAAGCCGGGTTCGGTCACGCCGCACACCGAGTTCGAGGCCCAGGCCTACATCCTGTCCAAGGACGAGGGTGGCCGCCACACGCCGTTCTTCAACAACTACCGTCCGCAGTTCTACTTCCGTACGACTGACGTGACCGGTGTTGTGACCCTCCCCGAGGGCACGGAGATGGTCATGCCGGGCGACAACACTGAGATGACCGTTTCGCTCATCCAGCCCGTCGCCATGGAAGAGGGCCTGAAGTTCGCCATCCGTGAGGGTGGCCGGACCGTGGGCGCCGGCCAGGTCACCAAGATCACCAAGTGATCTTGAGCCTGACCCGGTAGCTACAGCCTGAGCTGAGCTCCAGAAGGGGCCCGTACGACTTCGGTCGGACGGGCCCCTTCGCCGTGTCCGGCAACGCATGTCCGTCCACCTCGCGAAGTGTCCGTCCACCTCACGAAGCGATCGCATTCGTATACGAAATCCGAACTTTGTTGCGATGCAAAAGAGGTTCTTCCAGGTGAAACGATTCTTGGTGCGTGTCGGCATAATCACGTAACGCGTCCGTAATTGAGGAGGAAGACTGTAGGGACGGTCTCCCGCCCGCGGGCGGGGGCTCGACTGGTCTGCGCACCGATGCCGCCGGAACCGACCGGTCGAACCGACTCCGGTCGGCCGTTCCGGCAACCCCGTCTGAAGGGACCCCAGTGACCCGCCCTGACACGAAGAGCCGTATCGCCGCCTTGCTCGCCGACATCGAGCGGCGCAATCCGGCGCAGCCCGAGTTCCTCCAGGCCGCGAACGAGGTGCTCGAAACCCTGGCTCCGGCCCTCTCGCAGCGTCCGGAGCTCGCGGACGCGGCCCTCGTCGAACGGCTGGTGGAGCCCGAGCGGCAGATCATCTTCCGTGTCCCGTGGCAGGACGACCACGGCAAGGTCCACGTCAACCGGGGCTACCGCGTGGAGTTCAACAGCGCGCTCGGCCCGTACAAGGGCGGTCTGCGGTTCCACCCGTCGGTGAACCTGGGCATCGTGAAGTTCCTCGGCTTCGAGCAGATCTTCAAGAACGCGCTGACCGGTCTCGGCATCGGCGGCGGCAAGGGCGGCAGCGACTTCGACCCGCGCGGCAGGTCGGACGCCGAGGTCATGCGGTTCTGCCAGTCGTTCATGACGGAGCTGTACCGGCACATCGGTGAGCACACGGACGTGCCGGCGGGCGACATCGGCGTGGGCGGCCGGGAGATCGGCTACCTGTTCGGCCAGTACCGGCGCATCACCAACCGCTGGGAGGCCGGTGTCCTCACCGGCAAGGGCACGCACTGGGGCGGTTCGCTGATCCGGCCCGAGGCGACCGGGTACGGCAACGTCCTGTTCGCCGCCGCCATGCTGCGGGAGCGCGGCGAGGACCTGGAGGGCCAGACCGTGGTCGTCTCCGGTTCCGGCAATGTCGCGACCTACACCATCGAGAAGCTCGCCGCCCTCGGCGCCAACGCGGTGACCTGCTCCGACTCGACGGGCTACGTCGTCGACGACAAGGGCATCGACGTCGAACTCCTCAAGCAGGTCAAGGAGGTCGAGCGCGGCCGGGTCTCCGACTACGCGGCACGGCGCGGCGCGTCGGCGCGGTTCGTCACGAACGGCAGCGTCTGGGACGTGCCGGGCGATGTCGCGCTGCCCTCGGCCACCCAGAACGAGCTGGACGCGGCCGCGGCGGCCACTCTGATCGGCAACGGCGTCAAGGCGGTCTCCGAGGGCGCCAACATGCCCACCACCCCCGAGGCGGTCCACCTCTTCCAGAAGGCGGGCGTCGCCTTCGGCCCCGGCAAGGCGGCCAACGCGGGCGGTGTCGCGGTCAGCGCGCTGGAGATGAGCCAGAACCACGCCCGCACCTCGTGGTCGCGGGAGCGGGTCGAGGACGAGCTGACCCAGATCATGAACAACATCCACGCCATCTGCCACGAGACCGCCGACCGCTACGGCGTCCCGGGCGACTACGTCAGCGGCGCGAACATCGCGGGCTTCGAGCGGGTCGCGGGCGCGATGCTGGAGCAGGGCGTGATCTGACGGACCGCGTGGTCCGACGGACCGGACTCAGGGAAGGGGCCCGTACGACGTCGGTCGTACGGGCCCTTCCCGCGTTCCGTGCCGGTTCAGGCGGCCTCGGGAACCGGTTGCGGGCCGATCGCCATCACGGCGAGGGTCGTGAGACGCATGACGGCGCCGCCGGCCAGCGCCGCGAGGAAGCCGTCGACACGGACGCCGTAGTCCATCTGCGAGCCGATCCAGGAGACGAGCAGCCAGAGCAGCGCGTCCTGGGCGATCCCGATCGCGGCGAGTGCGAGCACCGCGCCCGGGGGAGCGGTGCGGACGGCGCTGGGGTAGGTGTGGATGAGCTGGTTCACGAGGAGGAAGACGACACCGCTCAGGACCACTTCCCAGGGCGGGTCCTCGACGATCAGAGAGATGCCGGGCAGCGCGGTGACGGCGAGGGCCGCGCCGAGATACGTGCCTACTATGCGTCTTCGTTTGTACATGGACCGGATCATCGAACCGGCACGGCGGTCTCACAAGCCCTTGTCGTCGTCCCGTTCATGCTAGGCGGCCTCCGGGAGATCGGACCGGCGTCCACAGCGGGCGCAGCGGCCCGGTTCGGGTGCGCGGAAGGCGCGGTCGCAGCCGTCGCAGTTCTGGAGCGGGTGCGGGCGAGCTGCCACCGGGACGGTGGGTGTCCGGGGCGGCAGCGACTCCGTGAGCCGGTGCGACATGACGCCCGCCGGATGGCGCAGCGGCTCCCGGGGCAGGCCCGAGGTCAGCGTGGCCCGTACGGCCTCGGGCGCGACACCGCGTTCCAGCCAGGCGCTGACGGCCGGAGCGAGGCGGTTCACGTCGCGCTCCGAGAGCAGGAGACGCGGGTCCTCCCGGTGGAGGCTCGTGAGGAGCACGGTGGCCGTGAGGTGGCGGCTCGGGTCGTGGGTGCCGGGGGTGGGGAGGGGGCGTTTTGGCATCGGTGCTGGTGCCGGGCCCGGTGCCGGTGCCATGTGCGGTGCCGGTGTGGCTGCGGTCGTGGGCGCCGGTGCGGGAGGGAGTCCGGCCGCCGGTGGCACGGCCGCGCGCTCGCGCTCGGGTTTCCGGGGCGCTCCCGGTGCCGGGTCCGGCTCGGGTGCCGTCGGCCGGGGGGCGGGAACGGCGAGCCTCTGTGGCTGGTCCCTCTGCGGCTGGTTGTACGACACCGTGTGCGTGACGACCCGGCCGCTCGGCAGCCGCTCCCGCCTGCGGGACAGATAGCCATGGGCCTCCAGCTCCCGCAGACCCGCCGCGATGCGCGTCTCGCCCTCCCGGAAGCGCGCGGCGAGCGACTTGATGTCGACGCGGGCCCCTTCGGGCAGCGACTGGATGTGGGCGGCGAGCCCGATCGCGGTGAGGGACAGCTCGCGGTGCTGCGCGAGGTGGTTGCCGATCACCGTGTAGCGGGTGGCGTGCCGGACGTTGATGTGGGTGACGCCCCGCGGAATCCGGGGCTGGGCGCACGGGGGCGCGCTAAAGTTCTGGGTACCCATCGGGAAGTGGTTCTTCCTTGTTGGTGAGGCCCTCGATCGGGATGCCAGTCCCGGCCGGGGGCCGTTGTCTGTCTGCGGTTGTGTTGCCGCCGCGAGCATATGCCCGGCAATGGCCTCTAAATCCAGCTCAGTTGCTGATTGTCACCCTTGCGGGTGATGGGTCGGCCGCGGGGAGGCTGGTGGGGTTGGTGGGTGGTTCTCACCTCGGGCTTTTAAGAGCCTTTGACGTCGTGCGTGACCGCGTCGTCGATCACCGGGTCGTGACATTCCGCGATTCGGCGGGTGCCGGGACGGATCCGCCAGGCACGAGAGACAGTTCGGCCCAGACGGTCTTGCGTGGGGCGGGTCCTGGTGTCACGCCCCAGCGGTCCGCGAACGCGTCCACGAGGAGCAGGCCGCGGCCCGAGCCGATGCCGGCCTCCGCCGCACCGAGTCGGGGAAGCCGGTCACCCACGGTGTCCGTCACCTCGATGCGGAGGGTGTCGCCGACGACGTACAACGTGAGCCGGAAGTCGCGTCCCGCCACGCGACCGTGTGTCGCCGCGTTCGTCGCGAGCTCCGCGACGATCTGGTCGGCCGGGCTCAACGGCAGCTCCCAGGAGCGGAGTTGTTCGGTGGCGAGCAGCCTGGCCAGACGGGCACCGCGTGACGTGGGGGACAGCAGCACGCTGAAGTTGCGGACGGGTTCGACGCGTGGGGCCTCGGGCCCGGCGGTTTCCTGATTCACGTCACTCAGCGTGTCCGACTCCGCCTGCGGTGAGCTGCGGTGACGTCGGTGCGTACAGGGTTTGTCCGGTCGTTGTCCCGATCTGTCCCGGCTGTCCCGGGTGTCGTACGGGAACGGTGGGCGTTGGAGGTGAGTGGGTGTGAGCAGCGAGAGTGCGGACGAGCCGGGGTGGGACGTGAGCCCCGAGGACGAGATCGCCCCGGTGGTCGAGGCGACCGGCCGCCAGGTCAGGCTCTGGCGGGAAGCGGCCGGGATGCGGGTGGTCGAGTTCGGGCGGGCGATCGGCTACGGGGAGGACCTGGTCCGGAAAGTGGAGCGGGGCGCGCGGATTCCCCGGGCGGACTTCCTGGACCGCGCGGACGACGTCCTGAATGCCGGCGGGCATCTCCGGGCCTTCAAGGAGGACATGGAGAAGGCCCGGTACCCGAAGAAGGTCCGCGAGCTGAAGATGCTGGAGGAACGGGCGGTCGAGCTGTTGCTGTACAGCAACCACAACATCCATGGGTTGTTGCAGACGGCGGAGTACGCGCAGGCGCTGTTCGAGACACGTCAGCCTGCCTATCCGCAGGAGGTGGTGGAGCGTGAGACCGCTGCGCGCATGAGTCGGAAGGTGATCTACGAAAGGTCGCCTGCTCCAGCGCTCAGCTTCATCCAGGAAGAGGTGACACTACGGCGCCCGATCGGGGGGAAGATGAAGCTGCGCCGCCAGCTCGAACACCTTCTGCACGTGGGTCAGTTGCGGAACGTGTCGCTTCAGATGATGCCGACCGACCGAGAGGATCACGCCGGGATGCAGGGGCTCATCGAGGTGCTGAAGTTCGATGACGGTACGGCGGTCGGGCGATCCGACGGCGCGTTCAACGGTCGCCCTGTCTCGGACCCCAAGGACTTGCGGATCTTGGAGTTGCGCTATGGCATCATCCGGGCCCAAGCCCTCACTCCGAGGGAGTCGTTGACCTTCATCGAGCAACTGCTGGGAGAGACATGATCCATGTGACCTCCCCCGAGGACCCCTCGGGGCTGATCTGGTTCAAGAGCAGCTACAGCAGCAGCAGCGAAGCCGGCGACTGCGTCGAAGTCGCCCTGGAGTGGCGCAAGAGCAGCTACAGCAGCAGCAACGGAAACGACTGCGTCGAGATAGCCCCCACCCTCACCACGATCCACATCCGCGACTCCAAGAACCCGGGCGGCGCCCGGCTGGCGATGGCCCCCGCCGCCTGGACGGCGTTCATCGGGTTCGCCGCTCAGGACTGACCGAGGGAGCGGCGATCCACCCGCAGAGCTACGCCCGTACCGTGTTCGCCGCCCTGGGCGGAGTCGTCGAGATCGGCGCGGTGAACCACACCGGCACCTGGGACCTGGCCGACGTCTCGGTGGGGGACTTTCTGGCGCCCAGGGGCGAGGACATCGCACGGATCATGGCGGCGGTCCGGACGATCGGCCGGTTCGACGTGCCCGTCATGGCCATCTCGGACGAGCTGGGATATCTGCGCGAGCACCCGGTCGAGGCACCGTTCCTGCTCCTCTGGTCGGCGGGCGTCACCTGGGTTCCGGAGTCGGCGGAGAACGTCGCCTATCTGGAGGAGCCGCACGTGGTGCGCCGGATGTGCCGTATGGGCGCGGACCTCCAACTCACCCGTCTGCTGGACGCTTTGGTGACCGCCGGCATCGCGGCCGGAGTGGACGCCGAGGAGGGCGGGAGCCTGGCCGCCGGGATCATCCGCATCGCCTGTGACCTGGTGGACGATGCCGGGCGCAACACTCCGGAAGGCGTCTTCCGGATGTGGCGGGTGGCCGAGCTACCGGACACCCTGCGCCCGGACTCCGGTGCGCCGGAGCAGGGCAAGGCGGGATACAGGGCGTACGACGCGGAGCTGGAGCGGTTGCTCGCGCCGTTCTGAGGCCCGCCAGGAGAGCAGTCACTGCATGTTCTGGACGTGCGGATGGTCGTACGAGGACACGCACACGTAGATCTGCATGGTGTAGCCGCGGCCGATGTTGAGCTGGGTGGCGCAGGCCGGGCCGAGGAAGTGCAGGCCGTCGTAGTCGGCGTCCTCCAGCGGGCGCCAGCTGCCGCTGCCGCCGTCCCATTCGGTGCCGTCGACGGTGAGCAGCGGGCGGACGTCCGAGCCGCACTCGGGGCAGGACATCGGGAACGGGTCGCTGAAGCTCCAGGGGCCGTGGCCGCCGAGCTTGCAGCCGGGGGCGACGCTGAGGTCGTACTGGTAGCCGACGACCTCGATGCCGTCCTCGTCGTCCGGGTTCTGTTCCTCTTCCCAGGCGTGGATGCGGTCCGCCAGTTCCTCGGGGAGTTCGTGCGGGGCCGGGTACTCGGTGACCGTCTCGGGGTGGAGGAGACAGGGCTCGGGCAGGTAGTCGTCGTTGCCGATCACCGACGGCTCCGGGGGTGCGGGGAGCGGGTCGGTGACGTCGGTGGAGGCCCGCCAGTACAGCTCGGCGGCGGGGAGGTAGTCCTCGTCGTGGTCGAAGGGGCACCAGAGGACTTGCAGCAGGTCGGT
Organism: Streptomyces sp. NBC_00386; assembly: GCF_036063235.1. NCBI lineage: Bacteria > Bacillati > Actinomycetota > Actinomycetes > Kitasatosporales > Streptomycetaceae > Streptomyces > Streptomyces sp. NBC_00386. The sequence goes on along the minus strand of NZ_CP107950.1, from coordinate 4,013,418 downwards.
GCCGGCCGGGCGGGGCAGCGTGGGGATGTCGGCGGCGTAGAGCTGGGCCACGGGGATGAGGGGGACCGGGCCGTCCTGCGGTATCCGCGTCTCCGCGCCGGCACGGTCGACGATCACGCGCTCCTCGGGGGTGAGGAAGTCGGCGCCCTCGGCGCGAGGCCGGGTCCAGCCGTCGGCGAGGATGCGCCGCCGCAGCCGTACGTCGCCGGGGGCCAGACCGCTGTGCGTGGGCGCGTCGTGATCCGGGCAGGTGGGCCACGGCTCGTCGGCCGGCCACAGCAGGGGGCCGCCGATCGAACTGTCCCTGACCGTAGGGGTACTTGGACGCGGATGCAGTCGGACGGCGGTACGGGCCAGGGGTGCGAGCTCGGGGAACAGAGCGGTGATGTCCAGGGGCCGCGGGGGAGTGGTGCGAGACATGGGGTGAGGCTACGAGCCCAACGGCAGCCGGAACCAGGGGAGGTTGCGGTATGGCGGCACGGACGGCGTCACGCTTCCGGCGGAGACCGCGGATCGAACGCTGGAAAAGCCGGCCGAGGGAATCCGACGACGGGGACTCCGTGGCCTCGCCGCGGATCGTCACCAGCGGGGGTGTGCTTTCTGGCGGTTTTGTCCCGAGCGGAGATTTCGGCCGACCCGCCCGCGTGCCCGGGGTTTGATCTGCGTCACCTTAGGGGTACGATCCCTGGCTCGATTGGCCAGGGGGCCGTCCGGTATGGCAGACTAACGGGGTTGCTCGGTCGAGTGCCGATGCTGCGCGCCTCCCGTCGGGAGGACTGGAAGCGAGTCCCACAGTACTCGTCGCTCGATCTGCCGTAAGGCAGCGCTCGGGCGGACGTACGGGAATCTTCCGGGAAGTGTCAGCGGGGTGCAGGCCAGGCGCCCGGTGGGTGTTCAGCCCCCGGTCCAGCGGTTGCTTTCGGGCGAGCCGCGTCCCTCGTAGGGAAATCCGCTTACGGATATCTGTGCGGCAGGAGCGCGACACACCCGACCGCGTGGGTCGGAGAGCAGGACGCGAACCCCCGGGTTCCAGAGCGTTTCACTAGACAAAGGACTACTGAGTAGCCATGGCGGGACAGAAGATCCGCATCCGGCTCAAGGCCTACGACCACGAGGTCATCGATTCGTCGGCGAAGAAGATCGTCGAGACGGTGACGCGCACTGGTGCGTCGGTCGCGGGCCCGGTGCCGCTGCCCACTGAGAAGAACGTGTACTGCGTCATCAAGTCGCCGCACAAGTACAAGGACTCTCGCGAGCACTTCGAGATGCGCACGCACAAGCGCCTCATCGACATCCTCGACCCCACGCCCAAGACCGTTGACTCCCTGATGCGACTCGACCTCCCGGCCGGTGTCGACATCGAGATCAAGCTCTAGGGATCGGTGATCTGAGAATGGCTAAGCAGATCAAGGGCATCCTCGGCGAGAAGCTCGGCATGACGCAGGTGTGGGACGAGAACAACCGTGTTGTTCCCGTCACCGTCGTCAAGGCCGGCCCGAACGTCGTGACCCAGGTCCGTACGAACGACGTCGACGGCTACGAGTCCGTCCAGATCGCGTTCGGCGAGATCGACCCGCGCAAGGTGAACAAGCCCCTCAAGGGCCACTTCGCGAAGGCCGACGTCACTCCCCGCCGCCACCTTGTCGAGATCCGTACCGCTGACGCCAGCGAGTACACCCTCGGCCAGGAGATCACCGCTGAGGTGTTCGAGGCCGGCATCAAGGTGGACGTGACCGGCAAGAGCAAGGGCAAGGGCTTCGCCGGTGTCATGAAGCGTCACAACTTCAAGGGCCTCGGCGCCGGACACGGTGTCCAGCGCAAGCACCGCTCCCCCGGCTCCATCGGTGGCTGTGCCACCCCGGGCCGTGTGTTCAAGGGCGTCCGCATGGCGGGCCGCATGGGCAACGAGCGGGTCACCACCCAGAACCTGACCGTTCACGCCGTTGACGCGGAGAAGGGCCTGCTCCTCATCAAGGGAGCGATCCCTGGTCCGAACGGCGGCCTCGTCCTGGTCCGTACCGCGGCCAAGGGGGCCTGAGGACATGAGCACCATTGACATTCTGTCGCCCTCCGGCGACACCGCCGGGACCGTTGAGCTCCCGGCGGAGATCTTCGATGTAGAGAAGATCAGCATCCCGCTGCTTCACCAGGTTGTCGTCGCGCAGCTGGCCGCGGCCCGTCAGGGCACGCACAAGGTCAAGCGTCGTGGCGAGGTCCGTGGTGGTGGCCGCAAGCCTTACCGCCAGAAGGGCACCGGCCGCGCCCGTCAGGGTTCGACCCGCGCGCCGCAGTTCGCCGGCGGTGGCGTCGTCCACGGCCCCACGCCGCGTGACTACTCGCAGCGGACCCCGAAGAAGATGAAGGCCGCGGCCCTGCGCCACGCCCTCACCGACCGGGCCCGCAACGCTCGCATCCACGTCATCACCGGCGTGATCGAGGGCGAGACCCCCTCCACCAAGGCCGCGAAGAGCTTCCTCGGCAAGGTCAGCGAGCGCAAGAACGTGCTCCTGGTCATCGAGCGCTCCGACGAGGCCGCGCTGCTCTCCGCGCGCAACCTGCCCCAGGTCCACATCCTGGAGCCGGGCCAGCTGAACACGTACGACGTTCTCGTCTCGGACGACGTGGTCTTCACCCAGGCCGCTTTCGAGTCCTTCGTGTCTGGCCCCCAGGCCGCTGACACCGAAGGGAGCGAAGCCTGATGGCTACGCGTCACCCGAGCATCGCCTCGAAGGCCGCCAAGGCCAAGAAGGTCGCGCGCATCGCCAAGGCGAAGCGCCACGAGGCCGAAGGCAAGAACACCGTCGAGACCCCGCTGAGCAAGAGCTTCACGGATCCCCGTGACGTCCTCCTCAAGCCGGTCGTCTCGGAGAAGAGCTACGCGCTCCTCGACGAGGGCAAGTACACCTTCGTCGTGGACCCGCGGGCCAACAAGACCCAGATCAAGCAGGCCGTCCAGGCGGTCTTCTCGGTCAAGGTCACCGGGGTCAACACGATCAACCGTCAGGGCAAGCGCAAGCGCACCAAGACGGGCTTCGGCAAGCGTGCCGACAGCAAGCGCGCGATCGTGACCCTCGCTGAGGGCGACCGTATCGACATCTTCGGCCAGGCCTCCTAACGGAGTGCCCTGGTCCGAATATCGGACGAGGACTGAGAAATGGGAATCCGCAAGTACAAGCCGACTACGCCGGGCCGTCGTGGCTCCAGCGTCGCCGACTTCGTCGAGGTCACGCGGTCCACGCCGGAGAAGTCGCTGGTTCGCCCCCTGCACAGCAAGGGCGGCCGTAACAATTCCGGTCGTGTGACCGTTCGCCACCAGGGTGGCGGACACAAGCGCGCCTACCGAGTGATCGACTTCCGTCGTCACGACAAGGACGGCGTGCCGGCGAAGGTCGCGCACATCGAGTACGACCCCAACCGCACCGCGCGCATCGCGCTGCTGCACTACGCGGACGGCGAGAAGCGCTACATCCTCGCCCCCCGCAACCTGTCGCAGGGTGACCGCGTCGAGAACGGTCCCGGGGCCGACATCAAGCCGGGCAACAACCTGGCGCTCCGCAACATCCCGGTCGGTACCACGATCCACGCGATCGAGATCCGTCCCGGTGGCGGCGCCAAGTTCGCCCGCTCCGCCGGTGCCTCGGTGCAGCTGCTCGCGAAGGAGGGCACCATGGCCCACCTCCGCATGCCGTCCGGTGAGATCCGTCTGGTCGACCAGCGCTGCCGCGCCACGGTCGGCGAGGTCGGCAACGCCGAGCAGAGCAACATCAACTGGGGTAAGGCCGGCCGTAAGCGCTGGCTGGGCGTTCGCCCGTCCGTCCGCGGTGTGGCGATGAACCCGGTCGACCACCCGCACGGTGGTGGTGAGGGCAAGACCTCCGGTGGTCGCCACCCGGTCTCCCCGTGGGGTCAGAAGGAGGGTCGTACTCGTTCGCCGAAGAAGGCATCGAACAAGTACATCGTCCGCCGCCGCAAGACGAACAAGAAGCGCTAGGAGCGGGTTTAGATGCCGCGTAGTCTCAAGAAGGGACCCTTCGTCGACGGACACCTCGTAAAGAAGGTGGACGTACAGAACGAAGCCGGTACCAAGAACGTCATCAAGACCTGGTCCCGTCGCTCGATGATCATCCCGGCCATGCTCGGCCACACGATCGCGGTGCACAACGGCAAGACCCACATCCCGGTGTTTGTCACCGAGTCGATGGTCGGCCACAAGCTCGGCGAGTTCTCGCCGACGCGCACCTTCCGGGGTCACGTCAAGGACGACCGGAAGTCGAAGCGCCGCTAACGCGGGGTGGAATCGACCATGACAGACACTGGAAGGACAACCATGGAAGCCAGGGCCCAGGCGCGGTACATCCGCGTTACGCCCATGAAGGCCCGCCGAGTGGTGGACCTTATCCGTGGCATGGATGCCACGGAGGCTCAGGCGGTCCTGCGTTTCGCCCCGCAGGCCGCGAGCGTGCCCGTCGGCAAGGTGCTTGACAGCGCCATCGCCAACGCCGCACACAACTACGACCACACCGACGCCGGCAGCCTCGTCATCTCCGAGGCCTACGTCGACGAGGGTCCGACCCTGAAGCGGTTCCGTCCGCGTGCCCAGGGCCGTGCCTACCGGATCCGCAAGCGGACCAGCCACATCACCGTGGTCGTCAGCAGCAAGGAAGGAACCCGGTAATGGGCCAGAAGGTTAACCCGCATGGGTTCCGGCTCGGCATCACCACGGACTTCAAGTCCCGCTGGTACGCCGACAAGCTGTACAAGGACTACGTCAAGGAAGACGTCGCCATCCGTCGGATGATGACGTCCGGCATGGAGCGCGCCGGCATCTCGAAGGTTGAGATCGAGCGCACCCGTGACCGCGTGCGGGTGGACATCCACACCGCGCGTCCCGGCATCGTCATCGGCCGCCGTGGCGCCGAGGCCGACCGCATCCGCGGTGACCTCGAGAAGCTCACGGGCAAGCAGGTCCAGCTGAACATCCTCGAGGTCAAGAGCCCCGAGACCGATGCTCAGCTGGTTGCGCAGGCCGTTGCCGAGCAGCTCTCCTCCCGCGTCTCCTTCCGTCGCGCCATGCGTAAGAGCATGCAGGGCACGATGAAGGCCGGCGCCAAGGGCATCAAGATCCAGTGCGGTGGCCGTCTCGGCGGCGCCGAGATGTCCCGCTCGGAGTTCTACCGCGAGGGCCGTGTGCCCCTGCACACGCTCCGCGCGAACGTCGACTACGGCTTCTTCGAGGCCAAGACGACCTTCGGCCGTATCGGTGTGAAGGTCTGGATCTACAAGGGCGACGTCAAGAACATCGCCGAGGTCCGCGCCGAGAACGCCGCTGCCCGTGCGGGTAACCGCCCGGCCCGTGGTGGCGGCGCGAGCGACCGCCCGGCCCGTGGTGGTGGCCGTGGTGGCGAGCGTGGCGGCCGCGGCCGCAAGCCGCAGCAGCAGTCCGCGCCGGCTGCCGAGGCCCCCAAGGCCGAGGCTCCCGCCGCCGCTGCCGCTCCGGCTGAGAGCACCGGAACGGAGGCCTGACCGACATGCTGATCCCCCGTAGGGTCAAGCACCGCAAGCAGCACCACCCGAAGCGCCGTGGTCAGGCCAAGGGCGGTACGCAGGTTTCGTTCGGCGAGTACGGCATTCAGGCCCTCACGCCGGCGTACGTGACGAACCGCCAGATCGAGGCCGCTCGTATCGCGATGACCCGCCACATCAAGCGTGGCGGCAAGGTCTGGATCAACATCTACCCGGACCGCCCGCTCACGAAGAAGCCTGCCGAGACCCGCATGGGTTCCGGTAAGGGTTCCCCCGAGTGGTGGATCGCGAACGTGCACCCGGGCCGGGTCATGTTCGAACTGTCCTACCCCAACGAGAAGATCGCCCGTGAGGCCCTCACTCGCGCAGCCCACAAGCTGCCGATGAAGTGCCGGATCGTCAAGCGCGAGGCAGGTGAAGCGTGATGTCGGCCGGTACCAAGGCGTCCGAGCTGCGCGAACTGGGTGACGAGGAGCTTCTCGCGAAGCTCCGCGAAGCCAAGGAAGAGCTGTTCAACCTCCGTTTCCAGGCGGCGACCGGTCAGCTCGAGAACCACGGTCGGCTCAAGGCCGTCCGTAAGGACATCGCGCGGATCTACACCCTGATGCGTGAGCGCGAGCTGGGCATCGAGACGGTGGAGAGCGCCTGATGAGCGAGAGCAACGTGACTGAGCAGAAGACCGAGCGTGGCTTCCGCAAGACCCGTGAGGGTCTGGTCGTCAGCGACAAGATGGACAAGACCGTCGTCGTCGCTGTCGAGGACCGCGTGAAGCACGCGCTGTACGGCAAGGTCATCCGCCGTACCAGCAAGCTCAAGGCCCACGACGAGCAGAACGCCGCCGGCGTCGGCGACCGCGTCCTCCTGATGGAGACCCGGCCGCTGTCCTCGACGAAGCGCTGGCGCATCGTCGAGATCCTCGAGAAGGCCAAGTAAGTACCTCAGGCCCTGGAAAAAATTTCTAGGGGCCCCTGAGGTTGGTTCCGCCAGGCTCGGGGCGGGGTCGTGCTGAACGACCCCGCCCCGGGAACCGGCAGACAAACAGGAGATAGACGTGATCCAGCAGGAGTCGCGACTGCGTGTCGCCGACAACACTGGTGCGAAGGAAATCCTTTGCATCCGTGTGCTCGGTGGCTCCGGTCGCCGCTACGCGGGCATCGGTGACGTGATCGTCGCCACCGTCAAGGACGCGATCCCCGGCGGCAATGTGAAGAAGGGTGACGTCGTCAAGGCTGTCATCGTTCGCACCGTCAAGGAGCGTCGCCGTCCGGACGGCTCGTACATCCGCTTCGACGAGAACGCCGCTGTCATTCTGAAGAACGACGGCGACCCTCGTGGCACCCGTATCTTCGGCCCGGTCGGCCGTGAGCTGCGCGAGAAGAAGTTCATGAAGATCATCTCGCTCGCGCCGGAGGTGCTGTAAGCATGAAGATCAAGAAGGGCGACCTGGTTCAGGTCATCACCGGTAAGGACAAGGGCAAGCAGGGCAAGGTCATTGCCGCTTACCCGCGCGACGAGCGCGTCCTGGTCGAGGGTGTCAACCGGGTCAAGAAGCACACGAAGGCCGGCCCGACCGCCAAGGGCTCGCAGGCCGGTGGCATCGTCACGACCGAGGCGCCCGTCCACGTCTCCAACGTCCAGCTGGTCGTTGAGAAGGACGGCAACAAGGTTGTCACGCGCGTCGGTTACCGCTTCGACGAAGAGGGCAACAAGATCCGCGTTGCCAAGCGGACGGGTGAGGACATCTGATGGCGACCACCACCACTCCGCGTCTCAAGACGAAGTACCGCGAGGAGATCGCGGCGAAGCTGCAGGAAGAGTTCTCCTACGAGAACGTCATGCAGACGCCGGGCCTCGTCAAGATCGTGGTCAACATGGGTGTCGGCGACGCCGCCCGTGACTCGAAGCTCATGGACGGTGCCGTCCGTGACCTGACCACGATCACCGGTCAGAAGCCGGCCGTCACCAAGGCTCGCAAGTCCATCGCGCAGTTCAAGCTGCGTGAGGGTCAGCCGATCGGTGCCCACGTCACGCTCCGTGGCGACCGCATGTGGGAGTTCCTGGACCGCACCCTGTCGCTCGCGCTCCCGCGCATCCGCGACTTCCGTGGTCTGTCCCCCAAGCAGTTCGACGGCCGTGGCAACTACACCTTCGGTCTCACGGAGCAGGTCATGTTCCACGAGATCGACCAGGACAAGATCGACCGTACCCGGGGCATGGACATCACCGTGGTGACCACGGCGACCAACGACGCTGAGGGCCGCGCCCTTCTCCGTCACCTCGGCTTCCCCTTCAAGGAGGCGTAAGCGAGATGGCGAAGAAGGCTCTGATTGCCAAGGCTGCTCGTAAGCCCAAGTTCGGTGTGCGTGGCTACACGCGCTGCCAGCGCTGCGGTCGTCCGCACTCCGTGTACCGCAAGTTCGGCCTGTGCCGCATCTGCCTTCGTGAGATGGCTCACCGTGGCGAGCTGCCGGGCGTGACCAAGAGTTCCTGGTAGTCCCTGTAATTCAGGGATCCAGGACTCTCGGTAAGTAAAGGGTTCTGTCAGGTGCCCATCTCTCCATGGCTTAGGCTAGGAGGGTTGGGCGCCTGACGCCCAGACGACTTACTACGCCGTAGGTCCCCGCACCGCACCCGTCCCGCCACTGAGTGGGGAGAGGGATGGCGCATACAGGAAACCCCGGCGAGAGAGGCCGAAGGCCAATTCATGACCATGACTGATCCCATCGCAGACATGCTTACCCGTCTGCGTAACGCGAACTCGGCGTACCACGACGATGTCGCGATGCCGCACAGCAAGATCAAGTCTCACATCGCGGAGATCCTCCAGCAGGAGGGCTTCATCACCGGCTGGAAGGTCGAGGACGCCGAGGTCGGCAAGAAGCTCGTCCTCGAGCTGAAGTTCGGCCCGAACCGTGAGCGCTCCATCGCGGGCATCAAGCGGATCTCGAAGCCGGGTCTGCGCGTGTACGCGAAGTCCACCTCCCTGCCCAGGGTGCTCGGTGGCCTCGGCGTGGCGATCATCTCCACGTCACACGGTCTCCTCACCGACAAGCAGGCCGGCAAGAAGGGCGTAGGCGGAGAAGTCCTCGCCTACGTCTGGTAGAAGGGAACGGAGGAAACAGCTATGTCGCGTATTGGCAAGCTCCCCATCACGGTTCCCGCCGGCGTGGACGTCACCATCGACGGCCGTACGGTCCAGGTGAAGGGTCCCAAGGGCTCCCTCTCCCACACCGTCGCGGCGCCGATCGAGGTCGCCAAGGGCGAGGACGGCATTCTCAATGTCACCCGCCCGAACGACGAGCGTCAGAACAAGGCCCTCCACGGCCTGTCCCGCACGCTGGTGGCGAACATGATCACCGGCGTGACCACGGGTTACGTGAAGAAGCTCGAAATCAGCGGTGTCGGTTACCGCGTCCTGGCGAAGGGCTCCAACCTGGAGTTCTCGCTCGGCTACAGCCACTCGATCACGGTCGAGGCGCCCGAGGGCATCTCGTTCAAGGTCGAGAACCCGACGCACTTCTCGGTCGAGGGAATCGACAAGCAGAAGGTCGGCGAGGTTGCGGCCAACATCCGCAAGCTGCGCAAGCCCGACCCGTACAAGGCCAAGGGCGTCAAGTACGAGGGCGAAGTCGTCCGGCGCAAGGTCGGAAAGGCGGGTAAGTAAGCCATGGCATACGGTGTCAAGATTGCTAAGGGCGACGCTTACAAGCGTGCTGCCATCAAGCGTCGTCACATCCGGATCCGTAAGCACATCTCGGGTACGGCTGAGCGTCCGCGCCTGGTCGTGACGCGCTCCAACCGTCACATCGTGGCCCAGGTCATCGACGACGTTAAGGGTCACACCCTCGCGTCGGCGTCGACCCTGGACACCACGATCCGCGGTGGCGAGGCCGACAAGTCGGCTCAGGCGAAGTCGGTCGGCGCCCTGGTCGCCGAGCGCGCCAAGGCCGCCGGTGTCGAGGCTGTCGTATTCGACCGTGGTGGCAACCAGTACGCCGGGCGCATCGCCGCCCTGGCGGACGCCGCCCGCGAAGCCGGACTCAAGTTCTGAGTCGCCCGTCGCGCTAGCGACTTCATTGTCGCTGCGTAGCTAGCGGAAAAAGAGAGAGGTAATCCAATGGCTGGACCCCAGCGCCGTGGAAGCGGTGCCGGTGGCGGCGAGCGGCGGGACCGGAAGGGCCGTGACGGCGGCGCTGCTGCCGAGAAGACCGCGTACGTTGAGCGCGTTGTCGCGATCAACCGCGTCGCCAAGGTTGTGAAGGGTGGTCGTCGCTTCAGCTTCACCGCGCTTGTCGTGGTAGGCGATGGTGACGGCACCGTCGGTGTCGGTTACGGCAAGGCCAAGGAGGTGCCGGCCGCGATCGCCAAGGGTGTTGAAGAGGCCAAGAAGCACTTCTTCAAGGTCCCCCGTATCCAGGGCACCATCCCGCACCCGATCACGGGCGAGAAGGCCGCGGGCGTCGTCCTGCTCAAGCCTGCTTCCCCCGGTACCGGCGTTATCGCCGGTGGCCCGGTGCGAGCCGTCCTGGAGTGCGCCGGCGTTCACGACATCCTGTCGAAGTCGCTCGGTTCTTCCAACGCGATCAACATCGTGCACGCGACCGTGGCGGCCCTCAAGGGCCTGCAGCGTCCCGAGGAGATCGCGGCTCGCCGTGGTCTGCCCCTCGAGGACGTCGCCCCCGCGGCTCTCCTTCGTGCACGTGCCGGGGCGGGTGCGTAATGGCTCGCCTCAAGGTCACGCAGACGAAGTCGTACATCGGCAGCAAGCAGAACCACCGTGACACCCTGCGTTCCCTTGGTCTCAAGGGCATCAACACGCAGGTCGTCAAGGAGGACCGCCCCGAGTTCCGCGGAATGGTTCACACCGTCCGCCACCTCGTGACGGTCGAGGAGGTCGACTGATCATGGCGGAAAACAAGCCGCTCAAGATCCACAACCTCCGTCCCGCCCCGGGCGCCAAGACCGCCAAGACCCGTGTTGGTCGTGGTGAGGCGTCGAAGGGTAAGACGGCTGGTCGTGGTACCAAGGGCACGAAGGCCCGTTACCAGGTTCCGGAGCGCTTCGAGGGTGGCCAGATGCCCCTCCACATGCGCCTTCCGAAGCTGAAGGGCTTCCGTAACCCGTTCAAGACCGAGTTCCAGGTCGTGAACCTCGACAAGCTGGGCGCGCTGTACCCGGAGGGTGGCGAGGTCACCGTCGAGGGTCTCGTCGCCAAGGGTGCCGTTCGCAAGAACAGCCTCGTCAAGGTCCTCGGCCAGGGCGAGATCTCCGTGGCGCTGCAGGTGACGGTCGACGCCGTCTCCGGCTCCGCCAAGGAGAAGATCACCGCCGCCGGCGGTACCGTCACCGAACTCGTCTGATTTCAACAGGCGTCTCGATGACCTGAACGATCCCAACCGGGGATGCCCACAAAAGGGGCATCCCCGGTTGGTCGTTCCAAGGGGGGCAGTGTCGCCGGTAAGGTGGCCTGCACTGTTGATTTTCGTCCGGCGTGCCTCACGGGAACTCCGGGCGGTCTTTGACTGTTGGTTAGCTGTCAGTCATCCGTCGAACCTCAAGACCGTCACCCTCTGACGCTGTAGCGCGGGGGTCGCAGGAGGCACCGTGCTCACCGCGTTCGCCCGGGCGTTCAGGACGCCCGACCTGCGCAAGAAGCTGCTCTTCACGCTCGGCATCATCGTGGTCTACCGCGTCGGTACCCACGTTCCGATCCCCGGCGTGGACTACAAGAACGTCCAGACGTGTATGGACGTGGCCGACTCGAACCGTGGGCTGTTCAGCCTGATCAACATGTTCAGTGGCGGCGCGCTGCTGCAGATCACGATCTTCGCGCTCGGCATCATGCCGTACATCACGGCGAGCATCATTCTCCAGCTGCTCACCGTGGTGATCCCGCGACTGGAGGCCCTCAAGAAGGAGGGTTCGGCCGGTACGGCGAAGATCACGCAGTACACCCGCTATCTGACGGTCGCGCTCGCCATCCTGCAGGGCACGGGCCTGGTGGCCACCGCGCGCAGCGGCGCGCTGTTCTCCGGCTGCCCCGTGGCCAACCAGATCGTTCCGGACCAGTCGATCTTCACCACGATCACGATGGTCGTCACGATGACCGCCGGTACCTGTGTCGTCATGTGGCTCGGTGAGCTGATCACCGACCGCGGCATCGGCAACGGCATGTCGATCCTGATGTTCATCTCGATCGCGGCGACCTTCCCGAGCGCTCTGTGGACCGTCAAGGTCCAGGGCAAGCTGGCCGATGGCTGGATCGAGTTCGGCACGGTCATCGCGGTGGGTCTGTGCATGGTCGGCCTGGTCGTCTTCGTCGAGCAGGCGCAGCGCCGGATTCCGGTCCAGTACGCGAAGCGCATGATCGGCCGCCGTTCCTACGGCGGTACTTCGACCTACATTCCGCTGAAGGTCAACCAGGCAGGTGTGATTCCTGTCATCTTCGCGTCGTCGCTGCTCTACATTCCGAGCCTGGTCGCCCAGTTCTCGAAGAGCAACTCCGGGTGGAAAACGTGGGTCACACAGAACCTGACCAAGGGTGACCACCCGATTTACATCACCTTGTACTTCCTTCTGATCGTGTTCTTCGCGTTCTTCTACGTGGCGATCTCGTTCAACCCCGAGGAAGTCGCCGACAACATGAAGAAGTATGGTGGCTTCATCCCGGGCATCCGGGCTGGCCGGCCGACCGCTGAGTACCTCAGCTACGTACTCAACCGGATCACCTGGCCGGGTTCGCTGTATCTGGGGCTGATCGCTCTCGTGCCGACGGTCGCGTTGGTTGGTTTCGGGGCAAACCAGAACTTCCCGTTCGGTGGCACCAGCATCCTCATCATCGTGGGTGTGGGCCTTGAGACGGTGAAGCAGATCGAGAGTCAGCTTCAGCAGCGCAATTACGAAGGGTTCCTCCGCTGATGCGAATCGTCCTCGTCGGGCCGCCCGGTGCCGGGAAGGGAACGCAGGCCGCGTTCCTCGCCAAGAATCTGGCGATCCCGCACATCTCAACGGGCGACCTGTTCCGCGCCAACATCTCTCAGCAGACGGAACTCGGCAAGCTGGCGAAGTCCTACATGGACAAGGGCGAACTGGTACCGGACGAGGTCACCATCGCCATGGCCAAGGACCGCATGGAGCAGCCCGACGCGGAGAACGGCTTCCTGCTCGACGGCTTCCCGCGCAACGTCTCGCAGGCCGAGGCGCTGGACGAGATGCTGAGCACCGAGGGCATGAAGCTGGACGCGGTGCTGGACCTGGAGGTCCCCGAGGACGAGGTGGTCCGCCGTATCGCGGGCCGGCGCATCTGCCGCAACGACTCGGCGCACGTCTTCCACGTGTCGTACAAGGCGCCGAAGCAGGAAGGCGTCTGTGACGTCTGCGGCGGCGAGCTGTACCAGCGCGACGACGACTCCGAGGACACCGTCCGTACGCGGCTGGAGGTCTACCACACGCAGACCGAGCCGATCATCGACTACTACCGGTCGCAGAGCCTGGTCGTCACGATCCCGGCGCTCGGCAAGGTCGAAGAGGTCACGGCGCGCGCGATGGGGGCCCTGGCCCGCGAGGACGCCTAGTCCCTGCGGTCCGTTCCGTGACGCACGCGTGTCGCGGGGGAGCGTGAAGCAGTACGTCGCATCGGCCGCGGCACCCTCACCGGGTGCCGCGGCCGACGTGCGAGGCGGACAGGGCGAAGGTCCTGTGCGCGACGGGGTCCCAGGACCCCGGGCGGGGTGGGGCGAGTCCCCCGTATCGTTGGAGTAGTCCGTCTTCCGGTCCAGAAAGGCCGCAGCCACCATGGTGCAGATCAAGACCCCCGAGCAGATCGCCAAGATGCGTGAGGCGGGGCTGGTCGTCGCGGCCATCCATGCGGCCACGCGGGAAGCGGCGGTGCCCGGCGCGACCACCCGGGACCTGGACGAGGTCGCGCGCAAGGTGCTGGAGGAGCACGGCGCCAAGTCGAACTTCCTCGGGTACGGCGGCTTCCCCGCGACGATCTGCACCTCGGCCAACGAGGTCGTCGTCCACGGCATCCCGGACGACAAGACCGTCCTGAAGGACGGCGACATCATCTCCATCGACGCCGGCGCGATCGTGGACGGCTGGCACGGCGACGCCGCGTTCACCGCGTTCGTCGGCTCCGGCCACGCCCCGGAGCTGATCGAGCTCTCCCGGGTGACCGAGGAGTCGATGTGGGCGGGCATCGCGGCCATGAAGGTGGGCAACCGCCTGGTCGACATCTCCCGCGCCATCGAGACCTACATCCGCCGCCAGCCCAAGCCGGGCGGCGGCAAGTACGGGATCATCGAGGACTTCGGCGGCCACGGCATCGGCACCGAGATGCACATGGACCCGCACCTGCTGAACTACGTCGAGCGCAAGCGGGGGAAGGGGCCGAAGCTGGTCCCCGGGTTCTGTCTCGCGATCGAGCCGATGGTGTCGCTCGGCACCCCGCGGACCGAAACGCTCGAGGACGACTGGACCGTGATCACCACGGACGGGACCTGGTCCTCGCACTGGGAGCACTCCGTGGCGCTGACGGCGGAGGGACCGCTGGTCCTCACGGCACCCGACTGCGGCCGGGCGAAGCTCGCCGAGTACGGGGTCACGGCGGCGCCCGACCCCCTGGCGGGCTGAAGCGCCCGCCCCTCGCGGGCGCCGGAGCCCCCGTCCGCGGGGGAGCCCGCTCGCTCTCTTCGCCGGCGGTGCAATCGGTCAGCCCCGCCCCTCGCGCATACCGCGCCGACGGGTGGGGCATCGTCATGAGTGGCGGGAAGGACCGAGGCTGATTCGTCTTTCCGGGAGCCCTGACGTAGACTGACTCGTCGGCTCTCGTGCACCCGCATGTCTGCATGCGCTCGCACGAAGTCGATCAAGGTAGTCGATTCGAAGGGCAAAGCGTGGCCAAGAAGCAAGGTGCCATCGAGATCGAGGGCACTGTCGTCGAGTCTCTCCCGAACGCCATGTTCAAGGTAGAGCTCCAGAACGGCCACCAGGTCCTGGCGCACATCAGCGGCAAGATGCGCATGCACTACATCCGCATCCTCCCTGACGACCGGGTCGTGGTGGAGTTGTCTCCGTACGACCTGACGCGCGGCCGGATCGTCTACCGCTACAAGTAGATCTTGCCTTGCTCCGTGTTCCCGTTCCGGGAGCGCGGGGGGTGGCACTGACCCGGAGAACCTCACCTAATGAAGGTCAAGCCGAGCGTCAAGAAGATCTGCGACAAGTGCAGGGTGATCCGCCGTCACGGTCGGGTCATGGTCATCTGCGAAAACCCGCGCCACAAGCAGCGCCAGGGCTGACGCACGACCGCACCTTCTGCACCCCGCAGATACTTCGCGCGACGCAGCAGTACATGTTCATACGCAGGATCCAGGGCTGAGTCTCATCAGGCCTGACACCCCCGGTCGGAGGCCGGGGACCCGGTTCGTACCGACTCCTCGATCCCTGGATCAGAGGACGACGGCGGGCGGGATCCGGTTCTGCGGAAGACCTCCGAACGACAACTGGAGCCATTGAATGGCACGCGTTTCCGGTGTTGACATCCCGCGCGAAAAGCGCGTGGAGGTCGCCCTCACCTACGTGTTCGGCATCGGCCGGACCCTTTCCCAGCTGACGCTGGCCGAGACTGGCGTGAACCCCAACACGCGCGTTCGTGACCTCTCCGAGGAGGAGCTGGTCAAGATCCGCGAGTACGTGGACGCCAACATCAAGACCGAGGGTGACCTCCGTCGCGAGATCCAGGGCGACATTCGCCGCAAGATCGAGATCGGCTGCTACCAGGGCATCCGCCACCGTCGTGGCCTGCCCGTGCACGGTCAGCGCACCAGCACGAACGCTCGTACCCGCAAGGGCCCGCGTCGCGCGATCGCCGGCAAGAAGAAGCCGGGCAAGAAGTAGTCCTCAGCGGACAACGCTTCACCAGCGGTCTTCGCTGTAGGACCGACCACCTCCCCGTAGGAGAAATAGATGCCCCCCAAGGGTCGTCAGGGCGCTGCCAAGAAGGTGCGCCGCAAGGAAAAGAAGAACGTCGCTCACGGGCACGCTCACATCAAGAGCACGTTCAACAACACGATCGTCTCGATCACGGACCCCTCGGGCAACGTGATCTCCTGGGCCTCCGCCGGCCACGTCGGCTTCAAGGGTTCGCGCAAGTCCACCCCCTTCGCCGCGCAGATGGCCGCCGAGTCGGCCGCCCGTCGCGCGCAGGAGCACGGCATGCGCAAGGTTGACGTCTTCGTGAAGGGCCCGGGCTCCGGTCGCGAGACCGCGATCCGCTCCCTCCAGGCCACTGGCCTCGAGGTCGGCTCCATCCAGGACGTCACCCCCACCCCGCACAACGGCTGCCGTCCGCCGAAGCGCCGCCGCGTCTGACGCACGGCCGCTCGGCCGTCGTTCCTGACGGCCCTGTGCTGGTTCGAGGTTTCCGGGCGGTACGGCTCCGTAAAAGGGCCGTATCGCCCGTACCCTTGCTGTACCCGTCTCTTCGGAGACGCGGTTTTGTCGGGCGTCAAATAGCGGGCGTCCACGAATGAAGGACTGATCACCACATGCTGATCGCTCAGCGCCCCTCGTTGACCGAAGAGGTCGTCGACGAATTCCGCTCCCGGTTCGTGATCGAGCCGCTGGAGCCGGGCTTCGGCTA
Organism: Streptomyces sp. NBC_00386; assembly: GCF_036063235.1. Lineage (NCBI taxonomy): Bacteria > Bacillati > Actinomycetota > Actinomycetes > Kitasatosporales > Streptomycetaceae > Streptomyces > Streptomyces sp. NBC_00386. The sequence continues at coordinate 3,997,250 of NZ_CP107950.1, read as the reverse complement.
CACCCTCGGCAACTCCCTGCGCCGCACCCTCCTCTCGTCGATCCCCGGCGCTGCTGTCACCAGCATCCGCATCGACGGTGTCCTGCACGAGTTCACCACCGTGCCGGGCGTCAAGGAGGACGTCACCGACCTGATCCTCAACATCAAGCAGCTGGTCGTCTCCTCGGAGCACGACGAGCCGGTCGTGATGTACCTGCGCAAGCAGGGCCCGGGTCTGGTCACCGCCGCCGACATCGCGCCCCCGGCCGGTGTCGAGGTCCACAACCCCGACCTCGTCCTCGCCACGCTCAACGGCAAGGGCAAGCTGGAGATGGAGCTGACCGTCGAGCGCGGTCGCGGCTACGTCTCCGCCGTTCAGAACAAGCAGGTCGGTCAGGAGATCGGGCGCATCCCGGTCGACTCGATCTACTCGCCGGTGCTGAAGGTCACGTACAAGGTCGAGGCGACCCGTGTCGAGCAGCGCACCGACTTCGACAAGCTGATCGTCGACGTCGAGACCAAGCAGGCCATGCGTCCCCGTGACGCCATGGCGTCGGCCGGTAAGACCCTGGTCGAGCTGTTCGGTCTGGCCCGCGAGCTCAACATCGACGCCGAGGGCATCGACATGGGCCCGTCCCCCACGGACGCCGCCCTCGCCGCTGATCTCGCCCTGCCGATCGAGGAGCTCGAGCTCACCGTTCGGTCGTACAACTGCCTCAAGCGTGAGGGCATCCACTCCGTGGGTGAGCTCGTCGCCCGCTCCGAGGCCGACCTCCTGGACATCCGCAACTTCGGCGCGAAGTCCATCGACGAGGTCAAGGCGAAGCTGGCCGGCATGGGCCTGGCCCTCAAGGACAGCCCGCCCGGATTCGACCCGACCGCCGCCGCCGACGCCTTCGGCGCCGACGACGACGCGGACGCGGGTTTCGTGGAGACCGAGCAGTACTGAGCCCGGTACTGGGACGGCTTCCGTCCTCCGGGGTCCCTCGGGACCCCGGATCTTCGACGGGCAATCGCCCGCTCGGACACTGTCCCCGGTACCTGATACGGCCGGGGCAGACACCTAGGAGAAACCATGCCGAAGCCCGCCAAGGGTGCCCGTCTGGGCGGCAGCGCCGCGCACGAGAAGCTGCTCCTCGCGAACCTCGCGAAGTCGCTCTTCGAGCACGGCCGCATCACCACCACCGAGGCCAAGGCCCGTCGCCTGCGTCCCTACGCGGAGCGTCTGGTCACCAAGGCGAAGAAGGGTGACCTTCACAACCGCCGTCAGGTGCTCTCGGTGATCACGGACAAGAGCATCGTGCACACGCTCTTCACCGAGATCGGCCCGCGTTACGAGAACCGCCCGGGTGGCTACACCCGTATCACCAAGATCGGTAACCGCCGTGGCGACAACGCGCCCATGGCCGTCATCGAGCTGGTGGAGGCCCTGACCGTGGCCCAGCAGGCCACAGGTGAGGCCGAGGCGGCCACCAAGCGTGCCGTCAAGGAGACCGAGGCCCCGGCCAAGGTCGAGGACACCAAGGTCGAGGACGCCGCCGAGGCTCCCGCCGAGGAGTCGAAGGACGCCTGAGGCACTGCCTTGCTGTGAGCGGGTCCGTCCCTTCGGGGGCGGGCCCGCTTTCGCGTTTCCGGGGAGGAACCCGGGCTTGAGAGGATCTAGGTGTGAGTGACGAAGCGGAGCCCGGGTTCGTGCGGGTGCGGTTGGACCTGTCGTACGACGGGAGCGAGTTCTCCGGGTGGGCCAAGCAGGCCGGGGGACGCAGAACCGTCCAGGGGGAGATCGAGGACGCGCTGCGGACGGTGACGCGGACGAAGGACACGACGTACGAGCTGACCGTGGCCGGGCGGACGGACGCCGGGGTGCACGCGCGCGGCCAGGTGGCCCACGTCGACCTGCCCGAGGAACTGTGGGCCGAGCACCGGGAGAAGCTGCTGAAGCGGCTGTCCGGGAGGCTGTCCAAGGACGTGCGGGTGTGGTCGCTCACCGAGGCGCCCGCCGGCTTCAACGCGCGGTTCTCGGCGGTCTGGCGGCGCTACGCCTATCGCGTGACCGACGAACCCGGCGGTGTCGACCCGCTGCTGCGCAGTCATGTCCTGTGGCACGACTGGCCGTTGGACGTTGAGGCGATGAACCAGGCCGCCGAACGGCTGCTGGGGGAGCACGACTTCGCCGCCTACTGCAAGAAGCGCGAGGGTGCGACGACCATCCGCACGCTCCAGCAACTGAGCCTGGTACGGGGCGAGGACGGCGTCATCACCGCCACCGTGCGGGCCGACGCCTTCTGCCACAACATGGTGCGGTCGCTGATCGGGGCCCTGCTGTTCGTGGGGGACGGGCACCGCGGGCCCGACTGGCCGGGCAAGGTGCTCGCCGCCGGCGTACGGGACTCGGCCGTTCATGTCGTACGGCCGCACGGGCTGACGCTCGAGGAAGTCGGCTACCCCGCCGACGAGTTGCTGGCCGCGCGGAACAAGGAGGCCCGGAACAAGCGGGCGTTGCCGGGTGCGGGCGGATGCGAGACCTGCTGACACCCGGGTGCCTGTGCGGGCCCGCTGACAGCCCGTCCGCCTGAGCGGGCGTCAACTGCCGTGTACGGGGCGGCGCGGCGGCCGGTGTTCGTCGGCCGCCGCGCCGCAACCGCTACTGGCTGGCCGCGGCCGACGCCTGGGCCTGTCCCCGCCGGCCGATCTGACGGAACGCGAACTCCGCGAGATCGTCGCCGGTCGTGAACACCGCGGTGTCCTTCGTCGTCACGTCCTTGCCGTTGGTGAAGCCGGAGAGCGTGAAGTAGGCGTAACGCCCGTAGGCGTTGGTGGTCGACCGGCAGACGGCCGCGTCGCAGAACGCCTTGATGCCGTTGCCCGGGAGCGAGGCGATGATGCTCTTGCTGTCCGCGTCGGCCTTGGCCTTGCTCGCCTGGGCCTCGGTGCCGAAGACCGCGACGCCGACCGTCACCGCCACCCCGTCCTTGACGTAGGTGACCCGCATGAAGCGGGTGCAGCCGTCCTTCTTCAGAACCGGCGGCAGCGTGCCCTTCACGGCCGAGACGCAGTCCTTCGTGTCGGCCGTCGGACCCTTGCGGTACACACGGTTGCCCACGGTGAGCTGCGTACCGGGGAAGAGGATGTCCGGGCTCAGCGGCGCGGTGTCCTTCTGCGCGCTGGCTATGAACTGCTTCGGATCCAGCGGCGGCGGAGCCGAGGTCGGCTCGAAGGACGGCGTCGGTGTCGTGGCGCCGGGGATGTCCGCGCTGGCGGGCAGCTGGGACGGCTGGTTCGTGGCCTGATTGTTCCCGTTCGCGTTGGCGACGGCCATGGCCACGGCAGCGCCGACCGCGACGGTGGCCATGGCCCCGCCCACGATGAACAGCACTTTGCGGCGCTTGTTGCGCGTTTCGGAAGCCTCCGCCATGGCGGCCCAGTCGGGATTCCCGCCGGAACGCTGGTTGTTCCACTGAGGCGTTTGCTGAGAACCCGGCTTCCAGGGGTCCCACGGGGGCTGCCCCTGCCCACCCTGCCCATAACTCATGCGCCGCATCTTAGACGGGGGTTGGGGGGTGCCGGTCAGCTCCACCGGGCACTTGAGCCCCTAGCGTGATCTGAATGCGCAAGGGCAAAAGTGACATCTCCGGGTGGTTGGTGCGTAGGGCCTCCTGGCACGCGTGGGCGGTCTCGGGCGCGGTGCTGTGCGCGCATGCCGTGGGTGTCGCGCTCCGCACCTCGGACGGGGGGATGGACAACGCGATCGTCGTACGGGCGGCGCGGACCTGGCTGGACGGCGGTTCGCCTTACGCCGACCGGCACTTTCTCTATCTCCCGAGCGCGGTGCTCGCGGCGGTGCCGCAGACACTGCTCCCGGCGTACGCGCTCCGCGTGCTGGTCCCCCTGACGGTGACCGCGCTGCTGGTGACGGGCTGGGCCTGCGCGCTGAGCGTCCACGGGATCCCCTGGCGCAGCCGCCTCGCGGTGCTCGGCCCGCCCGGGCTCGCGCTGGGCTTCGCACCCTTCGGCCACCTGGTCTCGCTCGGCAACTGGACCGTGACCGCCGCGGCGGCGCTGCCGCTCGCCCTGCTGCTGGCCGCGCGGGACCGGTGGGGGTGGGCCGGAGCGGTCATCGGCGCGGCCCTCGCCCTGAAGCCGCTGCTCGTGCCCGTGGCGCTCCTCTTCCTCTTCGCGCGCCGATGGCGGGCGCTGGCCGCGATGTTCCTCGTGCCCGCCCTGGCGTCCGGCGGGGCGGCGCTGCTGATGCCCGATCCTGCGGCGTTCGTCACACGGACGCTGCCGTTCCTGCTGCGCGGCCACGACGGCTTCGTACGCCTCTACGAGGCCTCTCCGGCGGCCGTGCTGCCGCGTCTCGGGGTGCCGTCCCCGGTGGCGGTCGCGCTGGCCTGTGCGGCGGCCTGTGCCGGGGTGCCGGCCGCGTACCGCCGCTGGTCGCGCGGTGTTCCCGGGCCGCTGCGGCTCGTCGAGACCGCGGTGCTGCTGATGCTCTCGGCGTTCCTGGTGTCCCGGCCGTCCTACGACCACTATCTGCTCGTCGTGGTGCCGCTGCTGCTCGCGGGGCTGCCGTATCCCGGTGCGGCGGCCCGTGGGCCCTGGTTCTGGCTGGCGCTGGTGCCGCAGGTGCCCGGCGCGGACTGGCCCTGGCTGGAAGCGGTGACCCGGCGTTCCTTCCGTGACTGCTTTACCCTGTGTGTGATGACTGCATCGGTGGCGCTCCCGCGTCGCCGTCACCTGCCGCTCGCCGGCCCGGACCACTTCGTCGCCCAGCGGCGCGGACGACGGGCCACGAGGGTGTGAGGACTCGCGTTTTGACCCTTCCGGGCCGCCACGGGTAAGCTTGCAGTTCGTTATGTGTATTGGCTTGCTCATTCTCACGTGAGGGGCCCTTACACCGGTCCACCGGGGCTGATGACCAGCGACCAGCACGCGGTATGCGTCACCGCAGTGCGGTCAGGGCTGTCGTGATCGTCCGTGGTGGCCATGTCAGGACCCACTCACTGAAGAAGCGAAGGCTACGACCGTGCGTACGTACAGCCCCAAGCCCGGCGACATCACTCGCCAGTGGTACGTCATCGACGCCCAGGATGTCGTCCTGGGTCGTCTGGCGACCACTGCCGCGAACATTCTGCGCGGCAAGCACAAGCCGATCTACGCGCCCCACGTCGACGCTGGTGACTTCGTCATCATCATCAACGCCGACAAGGTGCACCTCTCCGGCAACAAGAAGACCCAGAAGCTGGCGTACCGCCACTCCGGTTACCCGGGTGGTCTGCGCTCCGTCCGTTACGACGAGCTGCTGGCGAAGAACCCCGAGAAGGCCGTCGAGAAGGCCATCAAGGGCATGGTTCCCAAGAACACCCTGGGCCGTCAGGTGCTCTCGAAGCTGAAGGTCTACGCGGGCGAGAACCACCCGCACGCTGCGCAGCAGCCGGTCCCGTTCGAGATCACCCAGGTCGCGCAGTAGTTCCGGCCACCCCCTAAGACATAAAGAAATCTGAGGAGAATCGTGGCCGAGACCACCGTTGAGCAGCCGGTCGAAGAGACTGAGCTCGTCGACATCGAGAGCTACACCACCGAGTCCGAGGTGCCCGTCGAGGGCGAGTACACCTCGGAGTCGCTCGAAGGCCGCTTCGGCGACCCGCAGCCGGCCGCCGGCCTGGGCCGTCGCAAGAACGCCATCGCCCGCGTCCGGATCGTCCCGGGCACCGGCAAGTGGAAGATCAACGGTCGCACCCTTGAGGACTACTTCCCCAACAAGGTGCACCAGCAGGAAGTCAACGAGCCCTTCAAGGTGCTCGAGCTCGACAACCGCTACGACGTTGTCGCCCGCATCTCGGGTGGCGGCGTCTCGGGTCAGGCCGGTGCCCTGCGCCTCGGCGTGGCCCGTGCGCTGAACGAGGCCGACGTGGACAACAACCGCGGCGCCCTCAAGAAGGCCGGCTTCCTCAAGCGCGACGACCGTGCGGTCGAGCGCAAGAAGGCCGGTCTCAAGAAGGCCCGCAAGGCCCCGCAGTACAGCAAGCGTTAATCTTCGCCGCTTGCTTCTGCGCGTAGTACGCGTAGCTCCGAACGCCCCGGCTGCACGCCACAGTGCCGCCGGGGCGTTCGTTTATCACAGTGGTTGGGCGTATAACGGCACAAGGTGCTCAAAGGCTCATGTGATCGGATGACTCCGTATCCTTCGGGGGACTTCCGTACTCTGCAGCTTTTCTCAGGAGGACAAGTGGGACGACTCTTCGGCACGGACGGCGTGCGCGGTGTCGCCAACGCGGATCTGACGGCCGAGCTCGCGCTCGGGCTTTCCGTGGCAGCGGCGCACGTACTCGCCGAGGCGGGCACGTTCGAAGGCCACCGGCCCGTGGCCGTGGTCGGGCGGGATCCGCGCGCGTCCGGGGAGTTCCTGGAGGCCGCGGTGGTCGCCGGCCTCGCCAGCGCCGGTGTGGACGTCCTGCGCGTCGGCGTGCTGCCCACCCCCGCGGTGGCGTACCTCACCGGAGTGCTCGGCGCCGACCTCGGCGTGATGCTCTCCGCGAGCCACAACGCCATGCCCGACAACGGCATCAAGTTCTTCGCCCGCGGCGGGCACAAGCTCGCCGACGAGCTGGAGAACCGGATCGAGGGCGTCTACGAGGAGCACCGCACCGGCGCTCCCTGGGACCGCCCGACCGGCTCCGGCGTCGGCCGGGTGAACTCCTACGACCAGGGCTTCGACCAGTACGTCGCCCACCTCATCGGTGTCCTCCCGAACCGCCTCGACGGTCTGAAGGTCGTCCTCGACGAGGCGCACGGCGCGGCCGCCCGGGTCTCGCCCGAGGCCTTCGCGCGGGCCGGTGCCGAGATCGTCACGATCGGCGCGGAGCCCGACGGGCTCAACATCAACGACGGCTGCGGCTCCACCCACCTGGAGCTCCTCAAGGCCGCCGTCGTCGAGCACGGCGCCCACCTCGGCATCGCGCACGACGGCGACGCCGACCGCTGCCTCGCCGTGGACCACACGGGCGAGGAGATCGACGGCGACCAGATCCTGGCCGTTCTCGCGCTGGCGATGCGGGAGCGTTCCGCACTGCGCTCCGACACCGTTGTCGCGACGGTCATGTCCAACCTGGGCTTCAAGCTCGCCATGGAGCGCGAAGGCCTCGCCTTCGTCCAGACCGCGGTCGGCGACCGCTACGTCCTGGAGGAGATGAAGCGGCACGGCTACGCGCTCGGCGGCGAGCAGTCCGGGCACGTCATCATCCTCGACCACGCCACGACCGGCGACGGCACGCTCACCGGCCTGCTGCTCGCCGCCCGGGTCGCCCAGACCGGCCGTACGCTCCGGGACCTCGCCTCGGTCATGGAACGGCTGCCGCAGGTCCTCATCAACGTGCCCGACGTCGACCGGACACGGGTGAACACCTCCGCCGAGCTCGCCGCCGCGGTGGCCGACGCCGAGAGCGAACTCGGTACCACCGGACGGGTGCTGCTGCGCCCCTCCGGCACCGAGCCGCTCGTCCGCGTCATGGTCGAGGCCGCCGACATCGACCACGCCCGCTCGGTGGCCGCGCGTCTCGCCGACGCCGTGAAGTCGGCGCTCGGCTAGGACAGGTCCTGGGCCTCTCCGCCTGAATCCGTGAGGCCCGCTGAATCCGTGAGGCCCGGCACCCCAGGGGTGCCGGGCCTCACGGATTCAGCGGCGGTGCCTTCGCCGGGCGGCTCGTTACCGGGCGGGGTCCGGACGGGCGACCTGGCGCTTGCGCTGCATCGCCCAGAACCACTTCTGGGCGAGCAGCGTCAGCGTGCCGGCGACCACGATGCCGAGCAGGTTGAACAGCAGCTGCTTGGTGGAACCCCAGGTCTGGGAGTAGTCCGTGTAGCTGAGGGCCACGGCGGCGTTGGCGGCGGCCGGGACCGTGGTCACCGAGATCGCGACGCCGATCAGGGCGCCCGACTTGGCGGACGTGAGGGACAGCGTTCCGGCGATCCCGGCGAGGAACGCCACCACGAACGACATCCAGTCCGGCTGCCAGATGAACGCCGTGTTGGGCCGGTCCGCCTCCACCATGGACTTCGAGAACAGCCCGAACACGTCCATCAGCCAGCTGAAGCCCGCCGTCATGATCATCGCCGCCGCGAAACCCGCGAGCAGTGCCCACAGCGACCGCCACACCAGGTGCGGGGCACGTTCCACCAGCGCCGTGGAGATGCCCGCCAGCGGTCCGAACTCCGGGCCCACGGCCATCGCGCCGACGATCAGGATCGCGTTGTCGAGCATCACACCGCAGGCCGCCAGCATCGTGGCCACGGTGAGGAACGCGAGATAGGTGACGTTGAGGGTCGACTCCTCGTGCGTCGCGTCCCGCAGCTGCTCCCACAGCACCGCGTCCGCGCCCTCGCCCGGGGCTTCCTCCTCGGCCTTGTCGGCCCGCTTCGACAGCGACAGGTCGATGTTCTCGACGGCGATCGACCCGGTCCGGTCGAGCCCGGCCTCCCGGAGCCCGCCGATGAGTTCGTCGCCCGCCTCGCGCGCGACATCGCACATCACGACGTCGCCCGCCGGATTGCGGGCGGCACCCGGAAGCACGACGAGGTGTGCGGTGCCGACCGTCCCCTCGATCAGGCGTACGACGTCGTCGGTCCGGTCCGAGGGAGTGATCAGGCGCAGGTGCAGCATGGCCGCAGAGTAGCCGCCGCCCACGAGGAGGCGTCCGCCGGACTACAGCTTGCGCAGGCTCAGGCGCTGCACCTTGTGGTCCGGGCCCTTGCGCACGACGAGGGTCGCCCGGCCGCGGGTGGGAGCCACGTTCTCCAGCAGGTTCGGCTTGTTGATGGTGCGCCAGGTCGTACGGGCGTAGTCGAGGGCCTCCTCCTCCGAGACCTGGGTGTACTTGAGGAAGTACGAGTCGGGCTTCTGGAAGGCCGTCGCGCGCAGCTTGCGGAAGCGGTTCAGGTACCAGCGCTCGATGTCCTCGGGGCGGGCGTCGACGTACACACTGAAGTCGAAGTAGTCCGCGAGGCCGACCCGCGTGCGGCCGTCCTTGCCGGGCAGCGCCGGCTGGAGCACGTTCAGGCCCTCGACGATGAGGATGTCGGGGCGGCGGACGGTGAGCCGCTCGCCCGGCACGATGTCGTAGATCAGGTGCGAGTAGACGGGTGCCGTCACCTCGTCCTTGCCCGCCTTGATGTCCGCGACGAACCGGGTCAGGGCCCGGCGGTCGTACGACTCGGGGAAGCCCTTGCGCGACATCAGTCCGCGCGCTTCGAGGTCCTTGGTGGGGAGCAGGAAGCCGTCCGTGGTGACCAGTTCGACGCGGGGGTGCTCGGGCCAGCGGGAGAGCAGCGCCTGGAGCAGCCGGGCCACGGTGGACTTGCCGACGGCCACGGAACCGGCGACGCCTATGACGAACGGGGTGCCGGACTGCGAGCCCTTCTCGCCCAGGAACGTGTTGAGAGCGCCTCTGAGTCCGTCCGTGGCGCCGACGTACAGGTTCAGCAGCCGGGACAGCGGGAGATAGATGTCCCGCACCTCGTCGAGGTCGATGACATCGCCCAGGCCGCGCAGCTTCTCGAGCTCCTCGGCGTTCAGCGTGAGCGGCGTCTTCTCACGCAGCGCGCTCCACTCGGCGCGGGTGAGATCGACGTAGGGAGTCGCCTCCGGCTTGGACCGGTGGGCGCTCCGCGGCAACGGGGAGACCGGAGAGATCACAGTCCATTGTTACGGGAGTATGGACGGGATGGAGGGTGGGGTCCGTCACGCCAGGTGACTCCGGCGGGGCCGAGGAGCCCTGCGGGCGGCTCCGAAAGGGCGCCAGAATTTCCGATATCGGGCACGGTGAGCCTGATTCGGACGGGCGATGGACCGTACGCTGCCGCCATGTGCGGAATCGTGGGTTATGTGGGGTCGCAGCCGGCGCTCGACGTGGTGATGGCCGGACTGAAGCGACTCGAGTACCGGGGATACGACTCGGCGGGTGTCGCCGTCCTCGCGGACGGGGGACTCGCCGTCGCGAAGAAGGCCGGGAAACTGGTCAACCTGGAGAAGGAGCTGGGCGGCAGGCCGCTGCCGGCCGGAACGACGGGAATCGGGCACACCCGCTGGGCCACCCACGGAGGCCCCACGGACGCCAACGCCCATCCGCACCTCGACAACGCGGGCCGGGTCGCCGTCGTCCACAACGGCATCATCGAGAACTTCGCCCTGCTCCGCGCCGAGCTGGCCGAGCGGGGGCACGACCTGGCCTCCGAGACGGACACCGAGGTGGTCGCCCATCTGCTCGCCGAGGAGTACTCCTCGTGCGCGGACCTGGCGGAGGCGATGCGGCTGGTGTGCCGGCGCCTGGAGGGCGCGTTCACGCTGGTCGCCGTGGACGCCGACGAGCCGGACGTGGTCGTCGGGGCACGACGGAACTCGCCGCTGGTGGTCGGTGTCGGCGACGGCGAGGCCTTTCTCGCCTCGGACGTCGCCGCGTTCATCGCCCACACCCGCTCGGCGATCGAACTGGGACAGGACCAGGTGGTCGAACTGCGCCGCGACGGCGTGACCGTCACCGGGTTCGACGGCAGCCCCGCCGAGGTCCGCTCTTACCACGTCGACTGGGACGCGTCGGCGGCGGAGAAGGGTGGCTACGACTACTTCATGCTCAAGGAGATCGCCGAGCAGCCCAAGGCGGTCGCCGACACGCTGCTGGGGCGGATCGACGCGGCGGGCTCGCTGTCGCTCGACGAGGTGCGCATCCCGGTCCAGGTGCTGCGGGAGGTCGACAAGGTCGTCATCGTCGCCTGCGGGACCGCCTTCCACGCCGGGCTGATCGCCAAGTACGCCATCGAGCACTGGACGCGCATCCCGTGCGAGGTGGAGCTGGCCAGCGAGTTCCGCTACCGGGACCCGATCCTGGACCGCCGTACGCTCGTCATCGCGATCTCGCAGTCCGGCGAGACCATGGACACGCTGATGGCGCTGCGGCACGCCCGCGACCAGGACGCCAGGGTGCTGGCGATCTGCAACACCAACGGCTCGACGATCCCGCGCGAGTCCGACGCGGTGCTGTACACGCACGCCGGCCCCGAGGTCGCCGTCGCCTCCACCAAGGCGTTCCTCACCCAGCTCGTGGCCTGCTACCTGGTGGCGCTGTACCTGGGCCAGGTGCGCGGCACCAAGTGGGGCGACGAGATCCAGGCCGTCATCCGGGAGCTGTCGCGCATCTCCCGCGAGGTCGAGCGGGTCCTGGAGACCATGGAGCCGGTACGGGAGCTCGCGCGCTCCCTCGCCGACAAGAACACCGTGCTGTTCCTCGGCCGGCACGTGGGCTATCCGGTCGCGCTGGAAGGCGCCCTGAAGCTGAAGGAGCTGGCGTACATGCACGCCGAGGGCTTCGCGGCGGGGGAGCTCAAGCACGGCCCGATCGCGCTGATCGAGGAGGACATGCCGGTGGTGGTCGTGGCCCCGTCGCCGCGCGGCCGCTCGGTCCTGCACGACAAGATCGTCTCCAACATCCAGGAGATCCGGGCCCGGGGCGCCCGCACGATCGTCATCGCGGAGGAGGGCGACGAGGCGGTCGTCCCGTACGCCGACCACCTCATCCGCATCCCGGCCACCCCCACCCTGCTCCAGCCGCTGGTGTCGACGGTCCCGCTCCAGGTGTTCGCCTGTGAACTGGCGACGGCCCGGGGCAACGAGGTGGACCAGCCGCGCAACCTGGCGAAGTCCGTGACGGTGGAGTGAGCGCCGTCGCCGTGTCAGGCCGCGGAGTGGCCCCGCCCTCTAGGGTGCGGACATGAGCATCATCGGGGTCGGTATCGACGTGGCCGAGATCGACCGGTTCCGGGCGTCGCTGGAGCGGACGCCCGGGCTGGCCGAACGTCTCTTCGTGGAGAGCGAGTTGCTGCTGCCCAGCGGCGAACGGCGGGGCATCGCCTCGCTCGCGGCCCGCTTCGCGGCGAAGGAGGCGCTCGCCAAGGCGCTGGGCGCCCCGGCGGGACTGCACTGGACGGACGCCGAGGTCTACGTGGAGGACAGCGGCCGGCCGAGGCTGCGCGTGAAGGGCACGGTGGCGGCCTGCGCGGCCGAACTGGGCGTGGCCTCCTGGCACGTGTCGCTCAGTCACGACGCCGGGGTGGCCTCGGCGGTGGTGGTGGCGGAGGGATAGCCGGGCCGTCGCCTCCGGGCGGAGGGTACGGAGGCCGCGGGCCCGCCGGAGGGCAGGAAGGCCGCGGGCCCGCCGCCTTCGGGCGGAGCCGTACGGGACTTGCCGGGACCGCTCCGGACGGTGATCGCGGGCCCGCCGGAGGGCAGGAAGGCCGCGGGCCCGCCGCCTTCGGGCGGAGCCGTACGGGACTTGCCGGGACCGCTCCGGACGGTGATCGCGGGCCCGCACGGCGCCGCCCGGGTTCCGGACAGGGCTCGCAGGCCCGCACGGTGCGGGGAGCGCGCACGGGACGTGCCGGTGCGGGAGACTCGGCGTCATGCGTACTGCGTACAGCGTGGAGACCGTGAGGGCCGCCGAGCGGGAGCTGATGGAGCGGCTCCCCGAAGGGGCGTTGATGCAGCGGGCGGCCGCCGGGCTCGCCGCCGCCTGCGCGGACCTGCTGGGCCGGGTGTACGCCCGCCGGGTGGTGCTGCTGGTGGGCAGCGGGGACAACGGCGGCGACGCCCTGTACGCGGGGGCGCGCCTCGCCCGGCGCGGGGCCGGTGTCACCGCGGTGCTGCTCGCCCCCGAGAGGACCCACCCGGGAGGACTGGCCGCGCTGCTGCGCGCCGGAGGCACCTCGGCCGCGCCCGGCGCCGCCGAACCGCTCCTGCGGCGGGCCGACCTCGTGGTCGACGGCATCGTCGGGATCGGCGGCAAGGGCGGCCTGCGGCCGGAGGCCGCGCGACTCGCCGAACTCGCGCACGCCTCGCGGGCCGCCGTCGTCGCCGTCGACCTCCCGTCCGGTGTCGAGGCGGACACCGGGGAGGTGCTCGGCGCGGCCGTCCGCGCCGACCTCACCGTCACCTTCGGCACCCACAAGCCGGGGCTGCTCATCGACCCGGCGCGCGGGTACGCCGGTTCCGTGCGCCTCGTCGACATCGGGCTCGACCTGCCGGACCCGGCCGACGTGGAGGCGCTCCAGCACGCCGATGTCGCGGCCCGGCTGCCCTTTCCGGGGGCGGAGAGCGACAAGTACCGGCGCGGTGTCGTCGGGATCGCCGCCGGGTCCGCCCGCTATCCCGGGGCAGCGGTCCTCGCCGTGGCCGGGGCGCTGCGCGGCGGCGCCGGTGCGGTGCGGTACGTCGGGCCCGCCGCGGACGCCGTCGTCGCCCGCTTCCCCGAGGCACTGGTGTCCGCGGCGGGACCTTCGAAGGCGGGGCGGGTGCAGGCCTGGGTGGTGGGCCCCGGGGCCGGGGACGACGCCTCGGCGGTCGCGGAGGTGCTCGCCGCGGACGTGCCGGTGCTGGTGGACGCGGACGGGCTGCGGCTCGCCGACCGGGGGGCCGTGCGGGCCCGTACCGCGCCGACGCTGATGACCCCGCACGCCGGGGAGGCCGCCGCGCTGCTCGGGGTCGCCCGGGAGGCGGTGGAGGAGGCCCGGCTGGCCTCCGTACGGGAACTGGCGGGGCTGTACGGGGCGACGGTCCTCCTCAAGGGGGCGACGACCCTGGTCGCCGGTCCCACGGGCGGCGCGGTGCGGGTGAACGCCACCGGGACGGCGTGGCTGGCCACCGCGGGGAGCGGGGACGTGCTGTCGGGACTCGCGGGGTCGCTGCTGGCGTCGGGGCTCTCCGCGCTCGACGCGGGCAGCGTCGCCGCGTATCTGCACGGACTCGCCGGCCGCTTCGCGGCGGACGGCGCCCCCGCGGGTGCCCACGACGTGGCCGAGGCCCTGCCGGAGGCCTGGCGCGACATCCTCGACTGACCCCGCCCCGACAGGCCCCGCCTGGACCGACCCCACCTCGACCGGCCCGGGGCGGCCGGGCGGGGAGCGGGTGTCGTGGGCGTTGCACAGATCGGGGGACCTTGTGCGTGTGGCGCCCCCGGGGCGCGCGTGATGTTGCGTATGTCTGTTCGCGTGATGAGCAGACGAAGGGTGTGCCGGGGGATCGCGGTGCTGCTGGCGGTGGTTGCGGCCGTGCCCGTGGGGGCGGTGGCGGCCACGTCCGCTCCGCTGCCGCCCGACTCCGGGCGGGTGGGCGAGCCGTGGCCCGGTTCGGCGGGAGGACCGCGTCCGTCCTGGCCGGGCGACGCCCCGGGCGGCCGGCTGCCGTCGGCGGCCTCGGCCGCCATGGGCATGCCCCTCGCGGGGCGGGGCGTGCGGGACGTGCCCGGGGGCATGCACAGGCCGGCCACGACTACGCCGGTCACGTCCGGGCCGCTCGGGTCCGGGCCGGTCACGTTCGCGCCGCTCGGGTCCCGGCCGCCCGGGTCGACGCCGATGGATCCCGCGTCGGCGGGGCCCGCGTCGGCCGGGTTCGAGCCCGCCGGGCCGGGGCCGGTCACGTCCGGGCCGGGCGCCTCCCCCTCGTCCGGCGCAGCGGGTGCCCGGCCCGCGGTGGCGTGCGGCGGGCGCGGGGGTCCGTACCAGCGGCAGGCCGAGCGGTGGCTGGGGCTGAGGGTGGACGGGAAGCAGTCGGCGGCCGACTGCCGGGCCATCCGCGCCTTCCAGAGGAAGCACGGGATCGAGCCCGCCACCGGGACCGCCGGACCGGCGACCTGGGCCCGCATGCGGACACTGTCGGCCCCGGCCCACAGCGCCCCGGGCACCCGCCCCCTTCGCGGCTGCCCGGTCCGCCCCTACCGCGTCGCCTGCGTCGACCTCACCCACAAGCGCACCTGGGTGCAGCAGCGGGGCCGGATCCTGTACGGCCCGGTGCCGATGCGCAGCGGCGGGGTCCGGCACCCCACCCGCACCGGCTGGTTCAGGATCTACTGGAGGCACCGTCACCACTGGTCCACCCTGTACAACAGCCCCATGCCGTACGCCCAGTTCTTCAGCGGCGGGCAGGCATTCCACGCCGTCCGCGGCAGCATCCGTACCGTCGGCGGCTCGATGGGCTGCGTGAATCTGCGGCTCGCCGACGCCCGAGGGCTCTGGAAGGTGCTCAGGAAGGGCGACCACGTCTACGTCTGGGGCCGGAGGCCGCGCGGCTGAGGGCGCGGCCAGGAGCGGGGGCCGCCCGTCCGGGGACCGGCGCCGGGAGGCCGCCGTGCGCCTCTGAGAGACTGGGGCGCGATGACAGAGACAGCACACCCGCGGACGGCACCCCTGCGCGCCCGCGCCGAGATCGATCTGGCCGCCCTGCGCGCCAACGTGCGGGCCCTGCGTGCCCACGCGCCGACCGCGGCCCTGATGGCCGTGGTCAAGTCCGACGCGTACGGCCACGGCGCGGTCCAGTGCGCCCGCGCCGCGCGCGAGGCGGGCGCCACCTGGCTGGGCACGGCCACCCCGGAGGAGGCGCTCGCCCTGCGGGCGGCCGGCCTGCCGGGACGCGTCATGTGCTGGCTCTGGACCCCGGGCGGTCCCTGGGCCGAGGCCGTCGAGGCCGACATCGACGTGTCGGTCAGCGGGATGTGGGCGCTCCGGGAGGCCGTGGCGGCCGCCGAGGCCGTCGGGACGCGGGCCCGGGTGCAGCTCAAGGCCGACACCGGCCTCGGCCGTGCCGGCTGCCAGCCCGCCGACTGGCCGGAGCTCGTCGCCGAGGCCCTGGCCGCCGAGGCGCGCGGGCTGATCACCGTGACCGGACTCTGGTCCCACTTCGCCTGCGCCGACGAGCCGGGCCACCCCTCGATCCAGGCCCAGCTCGCGCTGTTCCGCGAGATGGTGTCGTACGCCGAGGAGCAGGGGGTGCGCCCCGAGGTGCGGCACATCGCCAACTCGCCCGCGACCCTGACCCTCCCCGAGAGCCACTTCGATCTCGTACGGACCGGGATCGCGGTCTACGGGATCTCGCCGAGCCCGGAGCTCGGTACCCCCGCCGACTTCGGACTGCGCCCGGTGATGACGCTGAGCGCGTCGCTCGCGCTGGTCAAGCACGTTCCGGCCGGCCACGGCGTGAGCTACGGCCATCACTACGTCACCCCGGGCGAGACCACCCTCGGCCTCGTCCCCGTCGGCTACGCGGACGGCGTCCCCCGGCACGCCTCGGGCACCGGCCCCGTCCTGGTCGGCGGCAAGTGGCGTACCGTCGCGGGCCGGGTCGCCATGGACCAGTTCGTCGTCGACCTCGGCGGTGACGAGCCGGAGCCCGGCACCCGTGCCGTCCTGTTCGGACCCGGCGACGGCGGTGAGCCCACCGCCGAGGACTGGGCGCGCGCGGCGGGCACCATCGCGTACGAGATCGTTACGCGCATCGGAACCCGCGTTCCGCGCGTCTACGTGAAGGTGAAAGAGGAACAAGACGGGTAGCACTCTGGAGCCGAACAGGCGCGCGGGGCCCGGCGGGTGGAGAGTGGCGGGCGGAACACGGCAGGCGGGAGCCGGGCCGACGCGCGCACAGCCCAGAGCCGACAGCGGAAAGCCGAGATCCGGAGCGAAGAGGAGCGGGACGTGAGCGAGACCAGTGCGGAGGCCGTCGTGAGCGCGGCCTCGGCAGCCGCCGCCTCCGCCGGGAACTGGCGCAGGGCCGGTGTCGCCGGCGCCGCGATAGGCGTGGTCGCGGCGGGCGCCGCGGCCGGAGTCGCGATCGAGCGGCTGACCGTCGGGCGCGGCATGCGCAAGAAGGCGCGTCTCGCCCTCGACTCGACCGGCCCGTACGGCACGCTGCGCGGCACGCCCGGCAAGGCGTACGCGGACGACGGAACCGAGCTGTACTACGAGGTCGACGAGGCCGAGCCCGAGGCATCGCTCGCCCCGCGCCGGCGTCGGCTCTTCGGCCGCAAGGCCCCCGCCCCTGTCACCGTCGTCTTCAGCCACGGCTACTGCCTCAACCAGGACTCCTGGCACTTCCAGCGCGCCGCGCTGCGCGGTGTCGTGCGCACGGTGCACTGGGACCAGCGCAGCCACGGACGGTCCGGGCGGGGTGTGGCCCAGCTGGAGGACCGCAAGCCGGTCACCATCGACCAGCTCGGCCGCGATCTGCTGGCCGTCATCGAGGCGGCGGTGCCCGAGGGCCCGATCGTGCTCGTCGGGCACTCCATGGGCGGCATGACCGTCATGGCGCTCGCCGACCAGTTCCCCGAGCTGATCCGCGACCGGGTCGTCGCCGTCGCCCTGGTCGGTACGTCGTCGGGGCGGCTCGGCGAGGTCAACTTCGGGCTGCCCGTCGCGGGTGTCGCCGCCGTGCGGCGGGTGCTTCCCGGTGTGCTGAAGGCGCTCGGGCAGCAGGCGGCCCTGGTGGAGCGGGGACGGCGGGCCACGGCCGACCTGTTCACCGGGGTCATCAAGCGGTACTCGTTCGCGGGCCGGGACGTCGATCCGGCCGTCGAGCGGTTCGCCGAACGGATGATCGAGGGCACGACGATCGACGTGGTCGCCGAGTTCTACCCGGCGTTCACCGACCACGACAAGACCGCCGCACTCGCCCGTTTCACCGAGATGCCCGTTCTCGTCCTCGCCGGGGTCAAGGACCTGGTGACACCGAGCGAGCACAGCGAGGCCATCGCCGACCTGCTGCCGGACGCCGAGCTCGTGCTCGTCCCCGACGCGGGACACCTGGTCATGCTGGAGCATCCCGAGGTCGTCATAGACCGCCTCGCCGACCTCCTCGTGCGCGCCGGAGCCGTGCCGGCAGGGGCTACCGTTGGCGGCTATGGAAGCACCAGCAGCAGCGCACAACCCGGCTGAGCCCGCCCAGGACGGCGTCGGCGTGCAGATCACCGTCAACTCCCCCGAGCAGATGCAGGAGTTGGGCCGCAGGCTCGCCAAGCTGCTGCGCGCGGGCGACCTCGTGATGCTGAACGGCGAGCTCGGCGCGGGCAAGACCACGCTGAGCCGCGGACTCGGCGAGGGGCTCGGTGTCCGCGGCGCGGTCACCTCGCCGACCTTCGTCATCGCCCGTGTGCACCCCTCCCTCGGCGACGGACCACCGCTCGTGCACGTGGACGCGTACCGCCTCGGCGGCGGGCTCGACGAGATGGAGGACCTCGACCTCGACGTCTCGCTCTCCGACTCCGTGATCGTCGTGGAGTGGGGCGAGGGCAAGGTCGAGGAGCTGACCGACGACCGGCTGCACGTCGTCATCCACCGGGCCGTCGGGGACACCACCGACGAGGTGCGGCACGTGACGGTCACGGGACTCGGGCGGCGCTGGGCCGCCGCCGATCTGACGGTGCTCGCGGCCTGAGCGGGGCGGGCCCGTGTCCCGGCGCCGCACATGCCCGGTTTCGCCGGGTCGTCGTGGCGCGGGCGGCCTTCGCTCGTACATTCGGCCAACGTTTCCGACAGGACGTCGGCAAAATATTGCGTTCGGCGTCCCGGCCGTGGTCACATGGACATCAGTACGTAGTTAGGTCTACCTAACCACGCTTGCCCCCGAAGCCCGAGGAGGCGTCCATGTCGGCATCAGAGTCGGCTGCAGTGCCGGCTTCAGAACGTGACGTGCCGGCCGCGCCGCGCGCGGTGGCCGGGGTGTCGATGCGGGATCTGCTGGCGGCGTGCGCCGCGGCGGAGGCGGTGTCCAGACCACCCGTCGCCCCCCTGGCCGACCCCGGCGCGGAGCGCCCCCGCAGGGCCGCCTGACACACACGCGGACCGGGGCACCGCCGCGGTCACTTGACGACGACGACCTTCGCGCCGACGGTCGCGAACCCCCACATCGCGTCGCCGTCGGCGCGCGAGGAGCGGATGCCGCCGAGCTTCTTCTCCGGGTCGGGAGCCTCCGTGGAGCCGTTCACCGCGGCGCTGAAGCCGATCGCGACACCGTTGACCAGGGTGAACCGCACGATGTGCTCGATCTGCGTCCCGTCGGACCCGGGGGCCGCGCCCGTCCGCGACGTGACGGCGTAGGTACCGGCGCCCGGGTCGACCGTGCCCGGGGTGACCTTGAAGGTGCGCTTCACCTTGTTGCCCGCGCCGACGAGCCAGATGCGGTCGGAGCCGGTCGAGTACACGACCCGCACACCGGTGCCGGACGAGGCCGGCAGCGCCGCGGGGTCCTTCTTGGCCCGGGGTGCCTTGGAGACGGAGGGCTTGGCCGACACGCTCGCGCTCGGTTCGCTCAGGGCGTCCGGAACGTTCGCGGATGCCTGGAAAGCGAGGAAGCCGACTGCCGCGAGCGCCGCCACGGTGAGCCCGGCCACGATTCCCGAGCTGCTCCTAGCCACCTTGTGTGCCCACCTCTCGACCTTCGTACGTCCTTGCTGTTGACGGTAGCAGCCGAGGGACGGGAGTCCCGGGCGGCCTTGCGTCGGGCTCCGGCGCCGTACGCTGTTTGCGTGCTCTTGCTCGCTCTGGATACCGCCACCCCCGCCGTGACCGTCGCCCTGCACGACGGCACGTCCGTCATCGCCTCGTCGAGCCAGGTGGACGCGCGCCGGCACGGGGAGCTGCTGCTGCCGGCCGTCGACCGGGTGCTCACCGAGGCAGGCCTCAAGCTGGACGCCGTCACCGGCATCGTCGTGGGCGTCGGCCCCGGCCCGTACACGGGGCTGCGCGTCGGCCTCATGACCGCCGACACCTTCGGAGTCGCGCTCGGCGTGCCCGTGCACGGTGTGTGCACCCTCGACGGGCTCGCGTACGCGGCCGACGTGGAGGGACCGTTCGTCGTCGCCACGGACGCCCGGCGCAAGGAGGTCTACTGGGCGCGGTACGCCGACCGCCGTACCCGGCTGTCGGAGCCCGCCGTGGACCGCCCCGCCGAGATCGACGAGGCCGTCACCGCGCTGCCCGCCGTCGGCGCGGGCGCGCTCCTGTACCCCGGCACCTTCGCCGACGCCCGCGCCCCCGAGAACGTCTCGGCCGCGGCCCTCGCCTCCCTGGCCGCCGGGAAACTGGCCGCCGGTGAGGAACTGGAGCCGCCCAGGCCGCTGTATCTGCGCCGCCCGGACGCCCAGGTGCCCAAGAACTACAAGGTGGTCACCCCCAAGTGACCTTCGTACTGCGCGAGATGCGCTGGTGGGACATCGATCCCGTACTGGAGCTGGAGAAGGAACTCTTCCCCGTCGACGCCTGGTCCCGGGGCATGTTCTGGTCCGAGCTGGCCCACTCCCGGGGACCGGAGGCCACCCGGCGCTATCTGGTCGCCTGTGACGGCGACCGGCTCGTCGGATACGCCGGGCTCGCCGCCGCGGGAGACCTGGGCGACGTGCAGACCATCGCGGTGCGGCGGGACCAGTGGGGCACCGGACTCGGTGGCCGGCTGCTCACCGAACTGCTGCGGGCCGCCAGCGACTTCGACTGCGCCGAGGTGATGCTGGAGTGCCGCGTGGACAACGTCCGCGCGCAGAAGCTCTACGAGCGCTTCGGCTTCGAGGCCATCGGCTTCAGACGCGGCTACTACCAGCCGGGGAACGTGGACGCCCTGGTGATGCGGCTGCACGACCCATCGACCTCCGTACAAGGAACAGAGACCCATGGCTGACGAACCACTCGTCCTCGGCATCGAGACCTCCTGCGACGAGACCGGTGTCGGCATCGTCCGCGGGCACACCCTGCTCGCGGACGCGATCGCGTCGAGCGTCGACGAGCACGCGCGCTTCGGCGGGGTCGTTCCCGAGGTCGCGTCCCGGGCCCACCTGGAGGCGATGGTCCCGACCATCCAGCGGGCGCTGAAGGACGCGGGCGTGTCGGCCGGGGACCTGGACGGCATCGCGGTCACCGCCGGACCCGGGCTCGCCGGGGCGCTGCTCGTCGGGGTCTCGGCCGCGAAGGCGTACGCGTACGCGCTCGGCAAGCCGCTGTACGGCGTCAACCACCTCGCCTCCCACATCTGTGTGGACCAGCTGGAGCACGGCGCCCTGCCGGAGCCCACGATGGCCCTGCTGGTGTCCGGCGGGCACTCCTCGCTGCTGCTGTCCACCGACATCACCTCCGACGTACGGCCGATGGGCGCGACCATCGACGACGCGGCGGGCGAGGCCTTCGACAAGATCGCGCGGGTGCTCAACCTCGGCTTCCCGGGCGGCCCGGTCATCGACCGGTACGCCAAGGAGGGCGACCCGAACGCCATCACGTTCCCGCGCGGTCTGACCGGGCCGCGCGACCCGGCCTACGACTTCTCCTTCTCCGGTCTCAAGACCTCCGTGGCCCGCTGGATCGAGGCCAAGCGGGCGGCCGGGGAGGACGTGCCGGTGCGCGACGTGGCCGCGTCCTTCCAGGAGGCCGTGGTGGACGTGCTCACCCGCAAGGCCGTCCGCGCGTGCAAGGACGAGGGCGTCGACCACCTCATGATCGGCGGCGGTGTGGCCGCGAACTCCCGGCTGCGCGTGCTCGCCCAGGAGCGCTGCGAGGCCGCCGGCATCCGGCTGCGGGTGCCGCGCCCCAAGCTGTGCACGGACAACGGCGCGATGGTCGCCGCGCTGGGCGCCGAGATGGTCGCCCGGAACCGGGCCGCCTCCGACTGGGACCTGTCGGCGGACTCGTCGCTGCCGGTGACCGATCCGCACGTGCCGGGGCGCGGGCACACGCACACGCACGAGCACGTGCACGAGGTCGCGAAGGAGAACCTCTACCCGTGACCGTCGCGCTGATGTGGGAGGCACGGGCCGTCGCCGGCCGGGGCGAGGACCTGCTCGCCTGGGTGCGCGGGCAGGAGATCCCCGGGAACCCGGTGCGGCGGGAGATCCTGCGGGCGCCCCAGGACCGGGTCCTCGTCATCACCTGGTGGGACGCGGAGTACGACGCGGAGCTGCCCGAACTGCCGGAGCCGGACGGTGAGTTGGTGACTCGGGCGGTGCACCGGTGGCGCTTCGAGTCGGTCCACACAGACTGACCGCCGCCCTTCGGCCGACGGGCACCGGTGGGTCCCGCTGCCCCTGCGGTTGACCACTGGTGGGTCCCGCGCCCACGCGGCTGACCGCCGTGGGTCCCGCCGCCCGGGGCGCGGGCCGGATGCTGGGGCTGGATCCCCCGGGGGCCGGTCGCCGAGTCCTCACCCGGCTACCGCCCCCCGGGAGTGCCCTCCGTCGGATCAGGACACCTGCGCGACCTCGGTCTCGCAGCGCATGCGCCGGTCCGTGCCGAGCTTCCGCACCGGACCCGTCAGGTTCAGCCGGGCCGTGTGGCGCACGTCCGCGCTGGAGGCGGCGAGCCGCAGCTCCAGGGCGCCCGGTTCGACGATCCGGGTGCCGGTGCGGTCGGTGAACGCCGAGAGGTCCGCGTGGAAGCGGAAGGTCACCCGGCGGGCCTCACCCGGTGCCAGGTCCAGGCGCCGGTAGCCGATCAGCCGCACGTCCGGGCGGGTCACCGAGGCCACCGGGTCGTGCAGGTAGAGCTGGACGACCTCGGCGCCCGCGCGCTCACCGGTGTTGCGGACGGTCACCGACACGTCGTACGAACCGGCGGTGCCGATCTCGGTGCCGATCCCGGTCTCGGGAACCTCGGTCGGCTCCCAGGCGAACGAGGTGTACGAGCGGCCGTGGCCGAACGGGTACAGCGGCGTGGGGTCCAGGCTGCTGACCTCGCCCGCCAGGCCCAGCGGCGGCTGGAGATACGTCCACGGCTGGCCGCCCGGGTCGCGCGGCACGCTCACCGGCAGCCTGCCCGAAGGGCCGACCCGGCCGGACAGCACGCCCGCCACCGCGGGGCCGCCCTCCTCGCCCGGGAAGAACGCCTGGACCACGCCGCCGAGACGGTCCTGCCAGCGGCCCAGCGCGTAGGGGCGACCGGTGAGCAGCACCAGGACCACCGGGACCCCCGTGGCGACCAGGGCGTCCAGCAACTCGCCCTGCACACCCGGCAGGCCGAGGTCGGCCACGTCGCAGCCCTCGCCCGAGGTGCCCTGGCCGAACAGCCCGGCCCGGTCACCGAGCACCGCCACGCACACGTCGGCCTCGGCGGCCCGTGCCACCGCCTCCTCGAAACCGGACCGGTCCGCGTCCGAGACCCCGCAGCCCTGCGCGAACGTCACCTTGGCGTCCGGCAGTTCGGCGCGCAGCGAGTCGAGGACGGTCGGTATGTCCACGCCGGCCGGCACCTCGGGGTGGTGCGTGAGCACGTGCGAGGGGAACGAGTAGCAGCCGAGCATCGCCAGGGGGTCCGCCGCGCGGGGACCGACCACCGCGATCCGGGTGTCGGGGGCCAGCGGCAGCATGCCGTCCGCGTTGTCCAGCAGGACCACCGACTCCTCGGCGAGCTTGCGGGCGAGTGCCCGGTTGCCCGCGGAGTCCAGGTCGACGCTCCGGCCGGTCTCCGGCCGCCAGTCCTCGTCCAGCAGGCCGAGTTCGCACTTCTGGAGCAGCACCCGGCGGGCCGCCCGGTCGATCAGCGACTCGGGGACGGTGCCCGAGCGGACGGCGGCCACCAAGGGCTCGCCGTAGCACTTCAGCGTGGGCAGCTCGACGTCGATGCCGGCCTCCAGCGCCTTGTGCGCCGCCTCGGCCTCGGTGCCGGCCACCCGGTGCAGCGTCTGGAGGAAGCCGATGCCGAAGTAGTCCGAGACCACCGTGCCGGTGAAGCCCCACTCGTCGCGCAGCAGCTCGGTCAGCAGCTGCGGGTCGGCCGACGCCGGGACGCCGTCCGTGTCGTTGTAGGCGGCCATCACCGAACGGGCGCCGCCCTCGCGCAGCGCCATCTCGAACGGCGGCAGCGTGATGTCGGAGAGCTCGCGCACCCCCGCGCGCACCGGCGCCAGGTTCCGGGCACCCGCCGAGGCCGCGTACCCGGCGAAGTGCTTGAGCGTGGCCACGATCCCGGCCGACTCCAGGCCCCGCACATAGGCGGTGGCGACGGTGCCGACCAGGTACGGGTCCTCGCCGATCGTCTCCTCCACCCGGCCCCAGCGCAGGTCGCGGACCACGTCCAGGACCGGGGCGAGGCCCTGGTGGACGCCGACCGAGCGCAGGTCCTCACCGATGCGCCGGCCCAGCTCCTCCACCAGCTCCGGATGGAAGGTGGCGCCCCAGGACAGCGGGACCGGGTACGCCGTCGCCTGCCATGCCGTGAAGCCCGCCAGGCACTCCTCGTGGGCGACCGCGGGTATGCCGAAGCGGCTCGCTTCGATGATCCGGCGCTGGGCGCGGGCAAGGGCCTGCGCGCCCAGCGCCGGGTCCACGGGGGCGGTGCCGAACGAGCGGGTGAGCTGGCCGAGACCGAGGGTGATCAGATCGTCCCAGTCGTAGTCGGAGGACATCTCGCTCTGGAGCGGGGCGACTCCGCCGCCGTCCGTGTCGGCGCCCACCCACACGCCGTAGAGCTGGGCGGTCTTCTCCTCCAGGGTCATCCGGGAGAGCAGGTCGTCGACGCGGGTCGCGGCGGGCAGGGCGGGATCGCGCCAGGGAGCGGTGGTCATGGAACTCCTGTCGGGGAAAGGGGGGTTCGAGCGCCCCTGGTCGTACACGTTCACTTGCCGCCCACACCCATGAGGCCGCCGACCAGCGCGCGGCGGGCCACCAGGTACACGATGAAGATCGGGACACCGGAGAGGACGACCGAGGCGAGGATCGCGGGAATGTTCACGCCGAACTCGCTCACGTAGTTGAACAGGCCGAGGGTCAGCACCCGTGGCCCGTCGGACTGGGTGAAGATCAGCGGGAAGAGGAAGCCGTTCCAGGCCTGGAGCGCCGCGTAGATGACGACGGTGCTGATGCCGCCCTTGGACATCGGGATGACGAGCTGGAACAGCATCCGGGTGGTGGAGGCACCGTCCAGCGCCATCGCCTCGTACATCTCCTCCGAGATGTCCCGCAGCGTGCCGGTGAGGATCAGCACCGACACCGGCATGGCGAACGCGGCCGTCGGCAGCACGATCGCGAGCAGGCTGTCGTAGAGGTTCAGCTTGGCGATCATCAGGTAGAGGGGCACCACGACGGCCTGCGCCGGGATCGCCACGCCCAGCAGGAACAGCCGGAACGCGGCCCCCGACCAGACGCTGCGGGTCCGCACGGCCACGTAGGACAGCGGGACGCACAGCACCAGGACGATCAGGACGACGCCGGCCGCCGCCAGCACCGTGTTCCACAGCAGGTGGCCGAAGCCGTTGTGCAGGACGGTGTTGTAGTTGTCCAGGGTCGGATGGGACGGCGGCTTCAGGGCGTTGTGGCCCAGCGCCTCGTCCTGGTGGGTGAGCGAGGCCGAGAACATCGCGTAGATCGGGATGATCACGACGGCCAGCCAGATCAGCGCCCCGGCGCCGGCGAGCGGGTTGGCGCGCCTGGCCCAGTGCCTGCGGCGGCGCGCGGGCCGCTCGGCCGTCGGGGCGGAGTCCGTCTTCACGGGACGGGGCAAAGTGTCGTGTGACATGACGTCACATCCCTTCCCTGGTACTGCGCATCGCGCCGAAGCCGGACAGCTTCACCATCAGCAGGGACAGCGCGGTCGCCGCGAGCACCAGGAACGAGGCGACGGCGCTCGCGTAGCCGAAGTCGTAGCTCTTGAAGCCCGCCTCGTACATCAGGTACGGCAGGATCGCCGTGTCGGTGCCCGGACCGCCCTGGGTGAGGATCAGGACCGTCTCGAAGTACGTCAGCGAACCGACGACCATCAGCACACCGGACGTCGTCGCCGTGTTGCGGAGCTGCGGCAGCGTGATCGAGAAGAACTGCCGCAGGCGTCCGGCCCCGTCGATCGCCGCCGCCTGGTAGAGCACCTCGGGGATCTGCCGTGCTCCGCCCTGGTAGATCAGGGTGTGGAAGGGGATGAACTGCCAGCCGCCGACGAACACGATCGCGAGGAACGCGCCGCTGGTCGTGCCCAGGGTGTCCTTGTGGATGATCCCGAAGTTCGGGTCAAGCAGCGCGTAGAACAGCAGGGAGATCGCCGTCGACGACAGCAGGAACGGCACGAAGAAGATCGCCGAGAGGACCGCGCGGTTGCGCTGCCTGCCCGCCGCCCACACCCCGAGCAGCAGGGAGATCACCGTCTGGAACGCCCAGCTCACCACGGTCAGTCCGACGGTGACCGTCAGGGACTGGGTGAGCCGGTCGTCACTCAGCAGCTTGCGCCAGTTGGCCAGACCGGCCGGCTGCGGATCGCCCAGGCCGTTCCACCTGGTGAACGACAGGTAGAAGGCCAGGACCATCGGGGCGAGTGCGAAGAACGCGAAGAACAGGACGCCGGGGAGGGCCAGCGCCGCGCTCGGGCGGCCGGCCCTGTTGCGTCGGCCGGAGCGGGGGCGGCCCGCGTCGTTCCGCGGGCCGCCCTTGACCTGCGACACGCTCACTTCAGCTCCTTGAGCGCCGACACGAACTGCGTCGGCGAGGACTTGCCCACGAACAGCTTGTTGACCTCGGTAAGCATCGGGGTGGACACGTCCGGGTCGACCGCCTGGTCCCAGCTCAGCGTGAACGCCGGGGCCTGCTGCACCATCTGGTACTGGAACTTCGCGAACTCCGGGTTCGGCGAGGCGTCCAGGAGGGTCGCCGCGTTCGAGGTGGCCGGGACGTCACCGTTGGCGATGAGTTCCTTCGTGTACGCCAGGGAGGCGGAGTCCCGCAGGAAGGCGATCGCCGCGTCCTTGTTGGAGGTGTGGGCGTTGACGGACCAGTAGTTGGTGGGGTTGCCGACCACGTTGCGGATGTCGCCGGCGCCGCCCTCGATCTGCGGGAAGGCGCACCACCCCATGTTCTTCTTGGCGAAGTCGGGGAACTTGCCGAGCTGCGTGGAGTACTCCCACGAACCCATCAGATGCATCGCCGCCTTGCCCTTGGCGAAGACCGCGGGAGCACCGCCGTTGCCGTACCCCACCGAGCTGTAGCCCTTGCCGAAGGCGCCGTCGTCGATCAGTTCCTTGACCGTCTGGGCGGCCTTGAGGACGGCCGGGTCGCCCCAGGCGGTGGCGTCACCGTTCTTGATCTTGTCGAAGACCTGGGGTCCGCCGATCCGGTCGACCAGGTACTCCAGCCACATCAGCTCGGGCCAGATGTCCGCTCCACCCAGTGCGAACGGGGTGATGTTCGCCTTCTTCAGCTTGGTGTTGATGTCCAGCAACTGGTCCCAGGTGGTGGGCGGCTGGAGCTTGTTCTCCTCGAAGACGGTCTTGTTGTAGAAGAGGATCACGGGCTGCATGCCACGCATCGGCACGCCGTAGTTCTTGCCGTCCAGTCCGCCCGACGCCAGCACCGACGGCAGGAAGCCGCTCTTGAGCACGGAGTCGGACGTGATGACGTCGGTCAGGTCGACGAGCTGGCCGGCCTCGCGGTAGGCCTTGATGGAGCCGCCGCCCCAGTTGAAGAACACGTCGGGGGCGTTGGGCGAGCCCATCGCCGTACGCAGCTTGGCCGGGTAGTCGGTGGCGGGCACCTTCTGGAGCTTGATCGTGCCCTTGGCCTTCTTCGCGGCGGCCGACGCGTTGAACCGGTTCACGGACTTGACCTGGATCTTCGCCGCGTCGTCGCCGTATACGAACGCGGTGAGCGTCCCGTCGGCACCCGAGCCGCCGCCGGAGCCGCAGGCGGTGAGCCCGCCGACAGAAGCCAGGGCTGCCGTGCCCGCGCCGAGGAACCAACGTCTGCTGTAGGACTCCATAGGACGGCACCTCTCGGTAGGCGCGAAGGATCGTCGGTGATCCATCGCGAATGTTTCGAGTTATTTTTCGAATGTTCCGGGAAGGTAAGGCGATCCGGTAGGTCCGTCAAGGGGTCGCGCAGAGATACGATCGCCGCCATGAAGCCTGGGAAGTCCGCAGAACCACAGACGGCGACGCTGGCCGAGATCGCCCGGGAGGCCGGTGTCTCGGCTCCGACTGTTTCGAAAGTCCTCAACGGCCGTGCCGACGTCGCCCCCGCGACCCGCTCCCGCGTCGAGGAGCTGCTGCACGCCTACGGCTACCGCCGCCGCCGTGCCGAGGCCTCCCGCTCGCCGCTGATCGACCTGGTCTTCCACGAACTGGAGAGCGCCTGGGCGATGGAGGTCATCCGGGGCGTGGAGAACGTCGCCAGGGACGCCGGCCTCAGCGTGGTGCTCTCCGAGTCCGCCGGGCGGCTCACCCCCGGCCGGACCTGGGCCGACCAGGTCGCCGCCCGCCGCCCGCACGGCGTGGTGCTCGTCCTCTCGGGCCTCGACGACTCCCAGCGCGCCCTGCTGAACAGCCGCTCCATCCCGTTCGTGGTCATGGACCCGGCGGGCGACCCCGGAGTCGACGTGCCCTCCATCGGCGCCACCAACTGGCAGGGCGGCCTCGCCGCCACCCGCCACCTCGTCGAACTCGGCCACACCCGGATCGGCGCCATCAGCGGGCCGTCACGGATGATGTGCAGCCGGGCGCGCGTCGACGGCTACCGCGCGGCGCTGGAGACGGCCGGGCTGCCGGTCGACCCTTCGCTGATCGTCGCCGGGGACTTCCACCACGAGGCCGGCCACCGGATCGGCCTCGACCTGCTGCGCCGCCCCGACCGGCCCACGGCCGTGTTCGCCGGCAACGACCTCCAGGCGCTCGGCCTCTACGAGGCCGCCCGCGAACTGGGGCTGCGCATCCCCGAGGACCTCAGCGTCGTCGGCTTCGACGATCTGCCGGTGGCGCGCTGGGTGGGGCCGCCGCTGACGACCGTACGGCAGCCGCTCACGGAGATGGCCGAGGCGGCGGCGAAGCTGGTGCTCGACCTGAGCCGCCAGGAAAGACCGTCGGCCGGGACGAGGATGGAACTGGCGACGAGCCTGGTCGTCCGCAGCAGCACGGCGCCGCCTCCGGCGTGAGGCCGAACACCTCCGGTAGCTCGCCCCTGTCGTTCGCGGTTCGGTCCGGTGGGTGGGGCGGGGCCGTGCCGGTGCATCAGCCCGTCGCCGTTGGATGAGGCGTGGCCGTCGGTGGCGACGGGCATCGATGTACCGGCACGACCCCTTCCGTGCGCTGCCGACCGCGGGTGCTTCGTGGTGGCCGTTCGGCCTTTCGGCCCCGGGGCGGGGGGCGTGGCCTGTGTGTGGCGTGGGGCCGAGGTGGCCGGATCGGCTCGAAGCCGGCCGGGGGACCGTATTGACGGGTGGGGCATCCGCCTCCACACTCCTCCGAAGTCAATCGGTTGTACAGCCGAAACTTTCGGAGGCACCCGCAATGAGAACCTCCCGAACCCGCTCCTTGACCCGTCCCTTATCCCGCCGCGTCGCCGCCCTGTTCGCGGGAGTCGTGACCGTGGGCGCCCTGCTCGCGGCCGGTACGACGGCGCACGCCGCCGGCACCCCGCTGCGCGACCTCGCCACCGCCAAGGGCAAGGTCATCGGCACCGCCGTCACCGGCTCCAAACTGACCGGGACGTACGGCGACATCGCCGGGGGCCAGTTCAACTCGCTGACCCCGGGCAACGCGATGAAATGGGGCACCGTCGAGCCCACCCGGGGCAGTTTCAACTGGGCCGAGGCCGACCAGATCGTCGCGTTCGCGCAGGCCCACAACCAGCAGGTGCGCGGTCACACCCTGGTCTGGCACAGCCAGAACCCGAGCTGGCTGGCCAACGGCACCTGGACGACCGCCGAGCTGAACGGTCTGCTCCAGGACCACATCACCACCGAAGTCACCCGCTACAAGGGGAAACTGGCCGCCTGGGACGTGGTCAACGAGCCCTTCAACGAGGACGGCACCTACCGCTCGACCCTCTGGTACAACGGCCTCGGAGCCGACTACATCGCCCAGGCGCTGACCTGGGCGCACGCCGCCGACCCGAGCGCCAAGCTCTACATCAACGACTACAACGTCGAGGGCGTCAACGCCAAGAGCACCGCCCTGTACGACCTGGTCAAGTCCCTGAAGGCGCGCGGTGTCCCGATCGACGGCGTCGGCCTCCAGGCCCATCTCATCCTCGGCCAGGTCCCCGGCACCCTCCAGCAGAACATCCAGCGCTTCGCCGACCTCGGTGTCGACGTCGCGATCACGGAGCTGGACATCCGGATGCAACTCCCCTCCGACAGCACCAAACTGGCCCAGCAGGCCGCCGACTACAAGGCCGTGTTCGACGCCTGTGTCGCCGTGACCCGCTGTTACGGCGTGACCGTCTGGGGCTTCACCGACTCCGACTCCTGGATCCCGGACGTCTTCTCGGGCTACGGCGCGGCGACACCGTACGACGAGAACTACGCGCCCAAACCGGCGTACGACGCGATCGCGGCCTCGCTCGGCGGAGGGACCACGCAGCCGCCCACGGGAGCGTGCACGGCGACGTACAGCGTCCAGAGCCAGTGGAACACCGGGTTCACGGGGCAGGTGCGCATCGCGTGCTCCGGGGCCGCGCTCTCCTCGTGGAAGGTCACCTGGACGTACGGCGCGGGCCAGCGGATCACCCAGGCCTGGAACGCGAACTGCACCCAGACCGGCGCGGCGGTGAGCTGCGCCAACGCCTCCTACAACGGGACGGTCCCGGAAGGCGGTTCGGTGACGCTCGGGTTCAACGCCTCGTGGAGCGGGAGCAATCCGGCGCCCACGGTGACGCTGGGCTGAGGTTGTACCGAGGCCGGTGTGAGTCTGTTCTGAGAAGGGTGAGAGTTTCCGAAGAAATTCGTTTCGCGCTTCTTTCCCTAACAGTCCCCTAATAATTCGGACTTACGTTCCTCCTCGTGACGGGACACAAGGACATCGGGGACGGGGTAGGGGTCGAGGGTGGGCCGGTCGGGGTCGGGCCGGTGGGCCGGCGGTCGCGGGTACTGAAGGCCGCCGGCCTCACCCTGGCGGGACTGCTGGTGCTGGGCGTCGGCACGGCGGGCTGGGCCTACTGGCATCTGAACCAGAACATCAAGAGCGTCGACATCAACAGCGCGCTCGGCGACGACCGCCCGGCGAAGGCGGTGGTGACGCCCTCGGCCCCGGCGTCCGCCTCGGCCTCCCCGCTTCCCAGCGGCGCCCTGAACATCCTGGTCCTCGGCTCCGACTCGCGCAGCGGCAAGGCGAACGCGAAGCTCGGCGGCGGGGACAGCTCCGGCGCCCGTTCCGACACGGCGATGGTCGTGCACATCGACGAGGGGCGCACCCGGGCGACCGTGGTGAGCATCCCCCGGGACACCCTGGTGACCCGCCCGGCCTGCCCGACCTCCTCCGGGGGGACGACGGCGGTGGCGTACAACGCGATGTTCAACAGCGCCTATGCGATCGGCGGCCCGGTCTGCGCGGTGAAGACGGTCGAGTCCCTCACCGATGTCCGCATGGACCACTACATCGAGATCGACTTCTCCGGCTTCGCCGCCCTCGTGGACGCGCTCGGCGGGGTCACGGTCACCACGGACGAGGACATCGACGACGACAAGAGCCATCTGCATCTCACCGCGGGCGAGCACCACCTCGACGGCACGAAGGCGCTGGCCCTCGCCCGAACCCGGCACGGCATAGGCGACGGCAGCGACCTGGGCCGCATAGGCCTTCAACAGAAGCTCGTGAAGGCGCTGTTGGGGCAGATCTCGTCGGCCGGTCTGCTCACCGACCCGGCCAAGCTCTACAGCGTCGCGAACGCGGTGACCGGCAGCCTGACGACGGACACGGGGCTGGACTCCCTGGGCGAGCTGATGAAACTCGGCCAGAGCCTGAAGTCCCTCTCCTCCGACGAGGTCACGACGGTGATGATGCCGGTGGTGACGGCTCCCTCGGATCACAACAGGGTGATCGCGAACGAGCCGGAGGCGAGCGACCTGTGGGCCTCGCTCAAGTATTGATCTCCGGGCCCCGCTCAGGTGACATCACGACTCAGGTGACACCCCCGGAGCCGGTTCGCGGGACTTGAGCTTCGGGGCCCGGGATTCGAGCCTCTTTTGTATGGAATGGGTGGGAGGTCCAACCCACCCTCCCTCCCTTGCTGACAGCCGAAGTACCGTCCGGGCCAGGGGATATGACTTTTCGTGATCGGGTGGCGGCGGTGCGTGGCGTCCGTATAGCGTGCGCCTCGAAACGCATCGACCCCCACGGGTGTTAGGCGCACCACGCGGGGGTCTGACCACGTAGATCGAAAGAGAGTCGATCCATGGCTGTCACTCAGCCTAGTGCTGCCCCGCGCCCGTCCGCCCATCCCCTCGCCAATCCGGGCTACGGAAAACGGTCGGCGCCCGACCAAACCCCACGGACGGGTCGCGACTTCGCACATCTGCCCACCCGCGAGGCATCGATCGCGGCGTACATCGACCGGCTCGCCGACGAGTCGGACCTCTCCATCAAGACCCTCGTCAAGCACCTCCCGTACGGCCAGTGCGCCCTCTCCACCGCCCTCAACAATCTCTCCGCGGCAGGGCATTTGCGCAGGGTGCGCCGCCCAGTCACCGTCGACGGCTGCCCCCGCTGGGTCTGGCACACCTTCTTCTCGCGCACCGCGCACGACGACACCTGGTGGAACTCCTTCCTCGCCGGGGAGACGCCGGTGACCGAGCGGCCCGTGGCAGCGGCGGCGCGATCGACCGCCTACGGCCTGCTGGCCCGGCTCGGCCGGATCGACGCCCGGCTGACGCTGTCGGCCGGGGAGTGCGCGGCACTGGAGGGGGAGGCCGCCGAGTGGTTCGCGCGGGGCGCGGGTGAGCCACAGCTCGTCCAGGCGCTGACGGCGGGGCTCCCGGAGCGCGTGGCGCACGCCTACGCCTTCGTGCGCGCCCGGCTGCTCGCCAAGCTGCCCCCGCGACCCGAACCGCAGCCACCGGCGCCCCGCTACGAAGTGGTGTGCACGGCGTGCGGGGAGCCGGGCGGGGACGGTGGCCAACTGCGGGGCGGCTTGTGCGGGGTGTGCCGGGGCGGGCGGCCCGCCCTCGCGGCTCATGAAGTGCGGGCCCATGTCGGACGACTGCGTGCCGCTCTCCGTTCCGGGACCTGCACAGAGGAAACCGAGAAAGGAGCAGGCACATGACGACCTTGCAGCACGGTCCGCCCGTGACCGGGGCAGGATGGAGGGGAGGAGGCGACGCCATGACCCCCAGCACGTCCGACCGGCCCCAGATGCTCGTCGAGGAGTTCGAGGAGCTCGCCCGCAACGCGCCCGAGCTTGTGCGGCTGGAGTTCATCAACGGAAAGGTCATGGTCAAGCCCATGCCGGACGGCAATCACGGCGAGATCGTCGCCTGGCTCCTCAAGCGGTGCATGCAGCACCGGCCTGAGCTGTTCCTCTATCCGGAGCAAGGGTTGAAGGTCGAGGCCTACCGCAAGGGGCGGGCCAAGCCGGACGGGGTCCTGGCGCCCGAGGAGTACTTCGCCGGAAAGGGCGAGTGGTCCGAGCCCTCGGGTGTCCTGATGGTCGTCGAGGTCACCTCCCACGACCGGGACGCCGACCGGCGCGACCGGATCGAGAAGCCAGACGGATACGCGGCCGCGGGCATCCCCGTCTACCTCCTCGTCGACCGGGACACGGACAGCGTCACCGTGCACTGCGACCCCGAGGGCGGCGTCTACCGCTCTCTCACCACGCGGGCGTTCGGAGCGGCGGTCGAGCTGCCGGATCCGGTCGGGTTCACGCTGGACACACAGAAGCTCAAGGACTTCGCCGACTGACCCGAATCCCCGATTCCCCCGATTGATTCGATTGATCCGTCCGGGCCCGCCCGGAGAAAGAATCCAAAGAAATCCGGGGACGGTGTCGAAGCAGGTGTCTCCCGTTCGACGCACGGGTGAGAGGCAGGGAGGAGCCCCGCCTCCGAGGCACCACAGACACGAGGAGTCACCATGCCCCGCTATCTTTCGCTGGTCCAGATCGACGAGAACACCGCGCCCGCCGAGGGTCCCAGCCCCGAACTGATGCAGCGGATGGGCGAGCTCATCGAGGAGGTCACCAAGGCGGGCGTCATGCTGGAGACCGACGGCCTGGCGCCCACCGCGCAGGGCAAGCGCGTCCACTGGTCGGGTGGGCAACTGTCCGTCACCGACGGTCCCTTCACCGAGTCCAAGGAGGTCGTCGGCGGCTACGCGATCATGCAGTGCAAGGACATGGACGAGGCCGTGGAGTGGACCAAGCGCTTCCTGAAGGTGCACGAGGATTTCTGGACGGTCACCTGCGAGGTGCGGGAGATCGCCGGGGGCTGAGCGGCTTCTCGGCCCGAGCGGTCTCCTTGGCCTGACGCCGCCGCGGGTGTCTGATGGTGAACTGTGGAACAGCAGCCCGGAGGAACCCCCGCCGGCGGCGTCGACACGGCCGTCGAGACCATCTTCCGCATCGAGTCGCCCCGCGTCATCGCGCGCGTCGCCCGGATCGTCCTCGACGTCGGCATCGCCGAGGAACTCGCCCAGGACGCCCTGGTCGCGGCGCTGGAGCAGTGGCCGCGGGACGGTGTGCCCGACAACCCGGGCGCCTGGCTGACGGCCACGGCCAAGCACCGGGCGATCGACCTCGTACGCCGCCGGGAGCGCTACGCGCGCAAGCTGGAGGAGGTCGGGCGGGACCTCTCGCTGTCGGCTCCGCACCACATCGACGAACCCTCCGATCCGGACGACATCGACGACGACCTGCTGCGCCTGGTCTTCACCGCCTGTCACCCCGTCCTGTCCGCCGAGGCCCGCATCGCGCTCACCCTGCGGCTCCTCGGCGGACTGACGACGTCCGAGATCGCGCGCGCCTTCCTCGTCCCGGAGTCGACGATCGCCCAGCGCATCGTGCGGGCCAAGCGGACGCTGGCGACGAAAGGGGTCGCCTTCGAGGTGCCGTACGGTCCTGACCGCGAGGCCCGGCTCGGGTCCGTACTGGAGGTCATCTACCTCGTCTTCAACGAGGGGTACGCGGCGACGGCGGGCGACGACCTGCTCCGGCCCGCGCTGTGCGAGGACGCGCTCCGACTGGCCCGGGTGCTCGCCGAACTGATGCCCAAGGAGCCCGAGGTGCACGGGCTCGCCGCCCTGCTGGAACTCCAGGAGTCCCGGGCGGCCGCGCGCACCGGGCCCGGTGGTGAACCGGTCCTGCTCAAGGACCAGAACCGCCGCCGCTGGAACCGGATGCTGATCCGCCGGGGCTTCACCGCGCTGGGCCGCGCCAACGCCGTCGCCACCGGCAGCCCGGGGCCGTACGTCCTCCAGGCCACCATCGCCGCCTGCCACGCGCAGGCCTACGCCTACGAGGACACGGACTGGCCCCGGATCGCCATCCTCTACGGCTTGCTGGCGGCCCGCTCTCCGTCCCCCGTGATCGAACTGAACCGCGCCGTGGCCGTCTCGATGGCCGAGGGCCCGGAGCCCGCGCTCGTCATCGTCGACGGCCTCGCCGGTGAACCCGCCCTGCGCGACTACCACTTGCTGCCCAGCGTGCGCGGCGACCTGCTCGCCCGGCTGGGACGTACGGCGCAGGCGCGGGCGGAGTTCGAGCGGGCGGCCTCGCTGGCGCGCAACGAGCGGGAGCGGGAATTGCTGGTGGCGCGGGCCCGTGAGCTGCGGGGTTCGTGAGATTCCCGTTCGGTAACTGCGTTCCCAACGTGATCGGCAAGGACGTACGCGCCCTACTGCAACGGCGTTGCGCCGATGGCGAGTTCGTCCTCCGTCGCCGGGCCGGCCGCGGGCGCCTCGGCGGTGCGGACGGGCACGGCGCCGCGGTCCGTCACCGGGCCGGACCTGGGTCCGCTCAGCACCCGCCACCAGCAGTAGGCGGCTTGGCGGGTGCCCCCACCAGCATGGTCGGGGCGCCCGCCACCCGGGTCAGGAACACCGTCGCGGAGTGCGGGCCCTGCGGTTTCACCTTGCGCCGCAGTTCCTCCGGCTCGACGGCCGACCCGCGCTTCTTCACGGTCAGCACGCCGACTTCCCGCTCCCGCAGCAGCGCCTTCAACTTCTTTACGTTGAAGTGGAGTTGATCGGTGATCTCGTAGGCGGAGGCGAACGGCGTCGGGCGCAGTTCGTCCGCCGTGACATAGGCGATCGTCTCGTCGACCAGCCCGCCGTCCAGGTCCTCGGCCACCTCGGCGACCAGGTGCGCGCGGATGACGGCGCCGTCCGGCTCGTACAGATAGCGTCCGACGGTCCTGACCGCCGGGTCCGGCAGGCCGCGGCCGCGCAGTTCGCGCGGGCCCGGCAGCAGGGTGGCGCGCACCAGGCCCGGCTCCGTGCCGAACCAGAGCACCGCCTCCTTCACGTCCCCGCCGTCCGAGATCCACTCGGCCTCCGCCTCGGCGGGGACCGCCTCGTGCGGGATCCCGGGGGCGATCTTCAGTGCGGCGACCGGAGCGCGCAAGGCCGCCCCGACCGCCCAGGACAGCGGCGGCGAGTACGCCTCGGGGTCGAAGATCCGGCCCCGGCCGCCCCGGCGCGCCGGGTCCACGAAGACGGCGTCGTACGACGTGGTGTCCACCTGCGTCACATCCGTCTCGCGTACCTCGATCAGGTCCGTGAGCCCCAGCGCGTCGGCGTTCGCGCGGGCGGCGGCGGCCGTCAGGGGGTCGCGGTCGACGGCCAGGACGCGGATTCCGGCGCGGGCCAGCGCGATGGCGTCGCCGCCGATGCCGCAGCACAGGTCGGCGACGGAGCGGACCCCCAGCGCGCGCAGCCGCTCGGCCCGGTGTACGGCCACGGTCGTCCGGGTGGACTGCTCGACCCCGTTCGGGGTGAAGAACATCCGTCCGGCGTCCTCGGCGCCGAACTTCGCCACCGCCCGTTGCCGCAGCCGTGCCTGGCCGAGGGCCGCCGAGACCAGTTCGGCGGGGTGGTCGCGGCGCAGCCGGGTGGCGACGGCCAGTTCCTGTGCCGGTTCGGTGGCGCGGACCTCGTCGAGCAGGGCGCGGCCCTCGGCGGTGAGGAGCGGGGCGAAGGAGACGTCGTTCACCCGGCCATTGTGGGCCAGTCGGTGGACGGTGTGCTTCCGGCGGCGGTGTCGGGGCCCTCGCGGGGGCGGTGAGCTGGGAGGATCCGGCTCCATGCGACACGTACGACAAAATGATAAAACCGGCGCAAACGGGGATGGTGCGCGCCGGGGAGTCGGCGTGCCCGCCCTCGCCCTCGCCGCCTGCGCGGACAGGCTGAGCCTGCCCCAGGCCCGGCGCGCCGGCCAGGGGTACGCGGTCGCGCGCCTGGAGGACTACCCGTGAGGGTGCGGGTGCCGGCCGCCGGGCTGCTCGTGGCGGTACTGCTCAGCGGCTGCGCGCAGTCCGTCGACCCCATCGAACGGCTCGGCAAGAAGGCGGCCCAGCGGGTGCACCCGACGGAGTCGGCGTACCGCCGTTGGGGTCTGGCCACCCCGCTCACCCCCGCGCCGGACGTGCCCGAGCGGACCACCGCGCGCACCGCGGACACCGGACTGCCGCCCGTCGTGAACCAGGTGCGCACCCGCGACAAGGTGGTCTTCCTGACGTACGACGACGGGGCGGAGCGCGATCCGCGGTTCGCCGACATGGTCCGCGAACTGCGCCTGCCGGTCAGCGTGTTCCTCACGGACCGGGTCGCCGGCCCCGGCTACGGGCGCTTCGCCCGGCTGCGCGCGGTCGGCGCGAGCGTCCAGAACCACACCCTCGACCACGCCACGCTGCGCGGTCTGCCCTACGCCGGCCAGCGTGCCGAGATCTGCGGACAGCAGGACAAGCTCACGCGGCGCTTCGGCGTCCGGCCCCGGCTGCTGCGGCCCCCGTACGGCCGGTACGACGACACCACCCTGCGCGCCGCCGCCGACTGCGGGGTCGCCGCGATCGTCCTCGGCAGGACGGCCGACGCGCACCCGCTCCGGCCGGGCGACATCCTCTCCGGCCCCGCCGAACCCGATCTCACGGGCGCCACGCTCCGCCTGCTCCGCCGGATCCAGCGCGAGGGCTTCACCCTGGCGCGGCTGGAGAACTACCTCTAGAAGGCGCCGACCGGAGAGCTGCCCCCCGGGGGGGGCGACCGGAGAGTTGCCCCGGGTCGACGGGAGAGCTGCCGCCGGAGCGACCGGAGAGTTGCCCCCGGGGAAGCGTCCATTCGGTGCGGTCCGGCACGTTCCGGCCCACGCCACGCCGACTGCCTTTGGCACTCCGCTTGACCGAGTGCTAATCACAGTCATAGTCTCAGGTCTGGCACTCCCCCCTGGAGAGTGCCAATAGCGACGGGCAGATCCGGCACCCGCGACGACGGATCCACCTGGTCGCCACCTCAGACAGTTAACCCCGTGAGATCTCCGAAGGGGGAGGTCGGATCGTGACGACCACCAGCTCCAAGGTTGCCATCAAGCCGCTTGAGGACCGCATTGTGGTCCAGCCGCTCGACGCCGAGCAGACCACGGCCTCCGGCCTGGTCATCCCGGACACGGCCAAGGAGAAGCCCCAGGAGGGCGTCGTCCTGGCCGTGGGCCCGGGTCGCATCGAGGACGGCAAGCGTGTCGAGCTCGACGTCGCCGTCGGCGACATCGTTCTCTACAGCAAGTACGGCGGCACCGAGGTGAAGTACAACGGCGAGGAGTACCTCGTCCTCTCGGCTCGCGACGTGCTCGCGATCATCGAGAAGTAATTCACCCGGTAAGGGCGTTCGGGGGCTTCCCCCGGACAACCCCGCACCAAGCATTGCAGTGAACTGCGCCCCTGGCCCCCGCTACTTTCGATGAACCGGGCGCTGGGGGCGCCGTTCGTTTCTCCCAAGTTTTCCGAGAGGGCTGAACCGCTCCCATGGCGAAGATCCTGAAGTTCGACGAGGACGCCCGTCGCGCCCTTGAGCGCGGCGTCAACAAGCTTGCCGACACGGTGAAGGTGACGATCGGCCCCAAGGGCCGCAACGTCGTCATCGACAAGAAGTTCGGCGCCCCCACCATCACCAACGACGGCGTGACCATCGCCCGTGAGGTCGAGGTCGAGGACCCGTTCGAGAACCTCGGCGCCCAGCTGGTGAAGGAGGTGGCGACCAAGACCAACGACATCGCGGGTGACGGTACGACCACCGCCACCGTGCTGGCCCAGGCGCTCGTGCGCGAGGGCCTGAAGAACGTCGCCGCGGGTGCCTCCCCGGCGCTGCTCAAGAAGGGCATCGACGCCGCGGTCAAGGCCGTCTCCGAGGAGCTCCTCGCGACGGCCCGCCCGATCGACGACAAGTCCGACATCGCCGCCGTGGCCGGGCTCTCCGCGCAGGACAGCCAGGTCGGCGAGCTCATCGCCGAGGCGATGGACAAGGTCGGCAAGGACGGTGTCATCACCGTCGAGGAGTCCAACACCTTCGGTCTGGAGCTGGACTTCACCGAGGGCATGGCCTTCGACAAGGGCTACCTGTCCCCGTACATGGTGTCCGACCAGGAGCGTATGGAGGCCGTCCTCGACGACCCGTACATCCTCATCCACCAGGGCAAGATCAGCTCCATCCAGGACCTGCTGCCGCTGCTGGAGAAGGTCATCCAGTCGAACGCCTCCAAGCCGCTGCTGATCATCGCCGAGGACGTCGAGGGCGAAGCCCTGTCGACCCTGGTCGTGAACAAGATCCGCGGCACGTTCAACGCCGTCGCCGTGAAGGCCCCCGGCTTCGGTGACCGCCGCAAGGCCATGCTCGGCGACATCGCCACCCTCACCGGTGGTCAGGTCATCGCCGAGGAGGTCGGCCTCAAGCTCGACCAGGTCGGCCTGGACGTGCTCGGCAGCGCCCGCCGCGTGACCGTCACCAAGGACGACACCACGATCGTCGACGGTGCCGGCAGCAGCGACGAGGTCGTCGGCCGCGTCAACCAGATCAAGGCCGAGATCGAGAACACCGACTCCGACTGGGACCGCGAGAAGCTCCAGGAGCGCCTCGCGAAGCTGGCCGGCGGCGTGTGCGTGATCAAGGTCGGCGCCGCCACCGAGGTGGAGCTCAAGGAGAAGAAGCACCGTCTGGAGGACGCCATCTCCGCGACCCGCGCCGCGGTCGAGGAGGGCATCGTCTCCGGTGGTGGCTCCGCGCTCGTCCACGCCGTGAAGGTCCTCGAGGGCAACCTCGGCAAGACCGGCGACGAGGCCACGGGTGTCGCGGTCGTCCGCCGCGCCGCCGTCGAGCCGCTGCGCTGGATCGCCGAGAACTCCGGCCTGGAGGGTTACGTCATCACCGCCAAGGTCGCCGAGCTCGACAAGGGCCAGGGCTTCAACGCCGCCACCGGCGAGTACGGCGACCTGGTCAAGGCCGGCGTCATCGACCCGGTCAAGGTCACCCGCTCCGCCCTGGAGAACGCCGCCTCCATCGCCTCCCTGCTCCTGACGACCGAGACCCTGGTCGTCGAGAAGCCGGCCGAGGACGAGGGCGACGCCGGCCACGGCGGCCACGGGCACTCCCACTGACGTACAGCGGGAACTCCCTGAGGACGGGGCCGATGCCCCTCAAGGGACGCCGTTCGTCGAACAGCGCTTGACCGCTTCGCCCCGCCGCACCGCGGCGGGGCGAAGTGCTGTCCGGCGGGCGCGCCGACGCGTCTTTGACGTCAGGAACGTCTTGCCTGGTCACGCGGGGGCGCCTTCCGGGAACTGCTGCCGCAGGAGTTCCCCGTCGAGACGGACCGGCATACGGGTGGGACACGGGCGGCGGCATCGGCGGGCACACACCGGCTGGTCTACCGGGCCACCGAGAAGGAAATCGTGATCATCAAGGCTCGCTACCACTACTGAGTGACCATTACGCAGAGGCCTGTGCGGGCTGCGGGCCGCACTGTTCGGCCGTTCCGGTCGCTTCGTCGGCGGTGTCACTCACATTTGGTGTCCCTTCCGGTAGTGGGTGACCGCGAGCGTGACCAGGCACACGGCGATCAGCCCGAAACCGATGAGGAACGCGGGGCTGATCCAGGGGGAGACGAGGTCCTCGGTCCGTCCGTCGTTCCAGTGACAGGTCGCGCGCGGAGGCAGGAACTGGTCCTCGTACCAGTCCCATTCCTCCATGACCGGCGCGGCCGGCGCGCACATACGTGCCGGATCGGCCAGCAGAACCTCTGCCTCGCCCAGAAGGAACGAGGGAACACTGACGATCACGCATCCGAGGATGATGTTCAGGGGGCGTGACGTCCCGGAGGATCTGAGGCACACCAGGCCCACGAGGACCACGAGCACGGTCCAGCTCGGCACGGAGGACTCCTGACGGAACGAACGTTGCTGGTCGGCGAGGTACTTCGCCCGGTTGCGGTCCTCCAGGTCCGAGGACATCCGCGAATCCCCGGCAGTATTCCCTGAGTTCGTCCGGCGGGAAAAGACTGGGAAGGATCACGCCTTCCTTCGCCGTGCCGAGCACGAGCCGGGCCCGGCCTGCCGCGATGAGGTTGTTCGGCGTGGTCAGGGCGTCGAAGGAGGCTCGACCACGACTCGGACGCGCTACATCCCCCGCTCGTGCTCACGGACGTAGGTGTAGCCGCGGGGCAGTACGTGAGGTCCCGCCAGACCGGCTCGTGCGTGATCCTCCCGGTAGGCGGCTTTCGCTTCCGTGCTCGCCTCTTTGCCGAGGTGCCCGATGCGCATCAGATGGCCCGCCACGCGGTGAGCGCTCATCGCGTGTCCGGCGCCGAAGATCCCCCGAACCCCTGTCCGGGGAACGCCATCGAGGCCGCGCGCAGGCGGACGTCCTACAGCCTGAACGGACACGAGGTCTCGTACGCGCGGATGCGGGCGGCCCTGCGCGGGCTCGCCCAGGACTGTGCGAGCCGTTACGGGTGGGACCACCGGCGGTACCGCGTCGACCTGGCCGGCGCGTTCTTCGACGGCGGTCAGCCCCCGCGAGGGCTTCCCGGGCGGCTCGTCGCCGACCTCCGGCACACCCTCGACCGGGGCGGCGTCGTACAGAGGAAGGCCGCGGAGCACAGGACGGCCCCGCGGCAGGTGTCCTCCAACCACGCCTCCGACCGCCGACGACCGGAACCGTCCCACCGCCGCAAGCCGTACAGGCCCCGGCCCGTAAGGCCCATGCCGATCACGGCGCGGCTGCCGAACCCGCAGAAGTCCGGCGAGCAGCCGGCCGACCGCGCCCGGCGCCGCCGTGCCGCGGAACTGGCGCCGGCCAGTGGGCCACCGACTTGGTGGATCTATGGAATCCGGGGGACCAGCCCTCCAGAGCGGCCGAGACGGTCATCGGAGCCACCCGGCCGTACGGTCGTCAGCCCCCGACGCTCCTGCGGAACCGGCGGATGCCCAAGGCTCAGAGCTTGTCGTCGCGCACCACGTCCAGGTCCGTGAAGGTCGGCATCCCGTCGCAGAGCGCCACCATCTCCTGGAAGATCTTCTCGGTCTCCGGCATCTTCGAGTTCTTCATCGCCTCCTCGTACGACGGGAACTCCACGATCTCCACGAAGTGGTTCGCGTCGGATCGGTCCTTGCCGATGACTCCGCGCGTCGCGGTCCGTTTGCCGTTGGTCTTCTCGACCCAGGTGTCCATCAGCTGGTTCATCTCGTCGAACCGACTGGTTCTGCCGTCAATCAGCTGTACGAAAGTCATGGCGCCGCCTCCGGCTCTCGCTCCGGTCGAATCACCTCAATCCTCTCACCGGAGGGGCGGCACCACCCACTGCACGATCATCGCGAGCGCCCGCCCCGAGCCTCCCGAGGCCCACTCGATCCGCTCTGCCGGGTCCCCGCTTCACCCGGTCCCCGCTTCACTGAGGTCCGTACTTCCGCCCGGTCTTCGACGAGATCCCGCCCAGCAGCGCACGCGGCGTCACCTTCACCACGCCCATGAGCACCTTGTAGCGCGGGTCCGGGACCGACAGGGTCCTTCCGCGGGCCAGGTCGGCAAGGGCCGCCGAGACCAGCTTGTCGGCGTCCAGCCACATCCAGTTCGGGATGTTGTCCGTGCCCATGCCGGCCCGCTCGTGGAACTCGGTGCGCACGAAGCCCGGGGCCAGCGCCATCAGCCGCACCCCGCTGCCCGCGAGGTCCTTCGCCGCGCCCTGCGTGAACTGCACGACCCACGCCTTCGACGCCCCGTACGTACCCCGCGGCACGAACGCCGCGACCGACGCCACGTTGACGACGCCGCCCCGGC
Organism: Streptomyces sp. NBC_00386; assembly: GCF_036063235.1. Taxonomy (NCBI): domain Bacteria; kingdom Bacillati; phylum Actinomycetota; class Actinomycetes; order Kitasatosporales; family Streptomycetaceae; genus Streptomyces; species Streptomyces sp. NBC_00386. Next base: position 3,954,493 of record NZ_CP107950.1, on the reverse strand, counting down.
CGCGCTCCCGCATCGCCTCGGTCGCCGCCGACGTCAGCCGGAGCACCGCCTCGCAGTGCACCTTGAGCATCTTCAGCTCGTCCGCCATCGACACGTCCAGATAGCGGCCCTTGTTGCCGAAGCCGGCGTTGTTGACCAGCAGGTCGACCGGGTTCTTGCGGTCGGACAGCCGGGCGGCGACCTCCTCGATGCCCTCGTCCGTCGCCAGGTCCGCGGTGAGCACCTCCGCCTCGATGCCGTGCCGGTCGTGCAGCTCGGTCGCCTGCTCGTGCAGCCGCTTCGTGTCCCGCGCCACCAGCACGAGGTTGTGCCCGTCCGCCGCGAGCCGCCGCGCGAAGGCGGCACCGATCCCCGCGGTCGATCCCGTAATCAGAGCCGTTGTCATGGCGCAAGGGTAGTGACCGGCCGCGACCCCCGCCCCCGGTGCGGCCGACCGCCCGCCCGCGCTCCGTAGGTACCTCGCACCAGGCCCCACATACGCGGGCACACCGTGAACACGGCACGGACATCGCCGCGGACGGTGCCCGGGCCGCCCCTATCCGCCGTACTTCGCCACGTACTCCCGCGCCTCCGCCAGCGACTCCGGGTGCAGGGCCTCACCCGCCGCCAACAGTCTCGGCAGCAGCTTCCGTTCGGTCGTCGCGGCGCGGAACTGGACGGCGACGGTGACATCGTGGCCGGGCCGGTGCACGATCTCGACCGGGTCCCCGGAGCGGATCTCACCGGGCTCGATCACCCGCAGATACGCGCCCGGCGCACCCCGGTGCGTGAACCGTCTGACCCAGCCCTTCTCGCCGAGGTGCTCCTGGAAGGTGCGGCACGGGATGCGCCCGCAGGTGACCTCGAGGACGAGGCCGGAACCCATCCGCCAGCGCTCACCGATCAGCGCGCCGGACACGTCGAGCCCCAGCGTCGTGAGGTTCTCGCCGAACCCGCCGTTCGGCAGCGTCCGGCCGAGCTCACGCTCCCAGTCGTCGAGGTCCTCGCGCGCCACCGCGTACACCGCCTGGTCGTCACCGCCGTGATGGCGCAGGTGGCACACGGCGTCCCCGGCCAGTCCGCTTCCGCCGGTCCCCTTGGGCCCCGGTGCCGTCACGCGGACCGGACCGTCGACCGGCCGCTTGTCGATGCCGGTCACGCCCTCCGGCTGGTCCGTGTACGGGACGGCCCGTGCCCGGCCCAGGTTCACTGACAGAAGCTTCATGCCATCAAGCTAGGCGATACAGGTCAAAGCGTCGACGTGATATTCGGCGCCACACCCAAGACGCGCTTATGCTCGAAGGGTGATCGAGGCTCGTCATCTCCGCGTTCTGCGCGCCGTCGCCACCACCGGATCCTTCTCGGCGGCGGGCCGTGAGCTGGGCTGCACCCAGCCCGCCGTCAGCCAGCAGATGAAGGCCCTGGAGTCCTCCGTGGGCACCCCGCTGCTCGTCAGGACGGGCCGCGAGATGCGCCTCACCCAGGCAGGTGAGGCTCTGGTCAAGCACGCGGCGAGCATCCTGGCCGGCCTCACGGCGGCGGAGGAGGAGGTCGCCGCGATCGCCGGGCTGCGGGCGGGCCGCGTCCGGCTGGTCTCCTTCCCCAGCGGCAGTTCCACCCTCGTTCCCACGGCCCTCGCCGCGCTGCGCGCGGCCCACCCGGGCACCCGTGTCTCCCTGGAGGAGGCCGAACCGCCCGAGTCCGTCGAGAAGCTCAGGGCCGGTGACTGCGACATCGCGCTCGCCTTCCGCTACGAGAGCGCTCCGGGCGCCGAGGAATGGGACGACCTCGTCGTACGGCCCCTGCTGATGGACCGACTTGTCGGCCTGGTGCCCGAGCGGCACCCGCTCGCGCGCGCGGAGTCCGTCTCGATCGGCGATTTCGCCGGTGAGTCGTGGATCGCGGGCTGCCCGCGCTGCCGCGGCCAGCTCGTCGAGGTCTGCCGCGGTGCCGGTTTCGAGCCTCGCATCGACTTCGCCACCGACGACTATCCGGCGGTGGTGGGGCTCGTGGGCGCGGGACTCGGCGTCGCCGTCCTGCCGGAACTCGCGATCGAGTCCGTACGTCCGAAGGGGGCCCGGACCGTGACGGTGGAGCCCGCGGTGCGCCGCGAGATCGTCGCCCTCACCCTCCCCGACCTCGCCGAGGTGCCGGCGGTGGCCGCGACGCTGGACCGGCTGGCACGGGCGGCGGCCCGCTAGCGGTTCGCCCGCTGGGGAGCCGGGCCGTCACGGACGGGCTCAACTCCTCCTGTGTTTCCCTGCACTGTTTCCCTGCACGTCCTGTGTTCCCCGCATGCGCCGTGCGCGTCTCCTCGTACGCACCCCGGTTTGTGCGCACAGGCCCGTACGTACCGTGTACCTCCGACCCGTACGTACTCAGCTCGTACGCGCCTTCAGGGCAGGAACGTTCCTTCAGCTGTTCGAGGCGGAAGCGTTTCCTGTGGCCGCCGCCGAGACCAGTCGGTTGCGTGCCCGTCCCATGAGCTCTTCACGCTCGTCCTCGGTCAGTCCGCCCCATACGCCGTACGGTTCGCGCACCGCGAGCGCGTGTGCCGCGCACTCCGCGCGTACCGGGCATCTCATGCAGACCTCTTTGGCCGAGTTCTCACGAGCGCTCCGTGCCGCACCACGCTCACCCTCCGGGTGGAAGAAGAGCGAGCTGTCGACCCCTCGGCAGGCCGCGAGGAGCTGCCAGTCCCAGAGGTCCGCGTTCGGACCGGGAAGGCGGGAGAAATCTGCCATTGCGTGTCCCCTTGCTGCCGTTCTGGGCTGCTCTGTGCCCACCGACCGTACATCTACGATCTAAGGAGATGAAAATATGACTCATTGCGAATCTAGTCTCAGACACCAGCAAATGGGAAGAAAACAGGCTGAATGGGGCATGGGTTGTGATGAAACGTTGAGGGTCGGCGCGCATGTCTCCACCGTGTCCGCGCCCTCACGTACAGTGCCGATGACGGCCGACCGCCCCGTAACTCTTTCGAGTGACCATCGTTGAGATGGCTGAGGCGGTTGAAGGAACAAGCGCTCGGGTAGGCGGTCATATCCGCCTGCGAGTGTCGACCGCACAGGTGACGATTCGTAACAGCCTGGAGGCTCAAGGTGACGCGCATCAGCTGCGGAGGACGGTCATGACATCCGTCCTCGTCTGCGACGACTCCCCGCTTGCCCGAGAGGCGCTCCGCCGCGCGGTCGCGACCGTGCCCGGTGTCGAGCGCGTGACGACGGCGGCCAACGGCGAGGAAGTCCTCCGCCGCTGGGGAGCCGACCGTTCGGATTTGATTCTGATGGACGTACGTATGCCCGGATTGGGCGGCGTGGAGACGGTCAGGCGGCTGCTGTCCGCCGACCCCGGTGCGCGCATCATCATGCTCACCGTCGCCGAGGACCTGGACGGTGTGGCGCTCGCCGTCGCCGCCGGCGCCCGCGGCTATCTCCACAAGGACGCCTCGCGGGCGGAACTGCGCGCCACGGTGACCCAGGCGCTCGCCGACCCGACGTGGCGGCTCGCGCCGCGCAGACTGCGTTCGGCGGAGATGGGCGCCGCGCCCACGCTCACCGCGCGGGAGATCCAGGTGCTCGAAGGAATGAGCCACGGACGCTCCAACGCGGAGATCGGCCGTGAGCTGTTCCTCTCCGAGGACACGGTCAAGACCCACGCACGGCGGCTCTTCAAGAAGCTCGGCGCCTCGGACCGGGCGCACGCGGTCGCGCTCGGATTCCGGTGGGGCCTGGTTCGCTGAGGGGTGGCCCGTGGTCCGGGGTGGATCGGCGCGCGCCGTCCGACGTGCGGCGTCGCACGGCAAAGGGCCGTCCTCGTACGAGGCATGCCCGCGCGGTCCGGCGAAGCGGCGAGGTGCGTTCGCTGTCATCGCGCGCCCGCCGGGGACCACGGGAGAGCCCTTGGGCGAACCGCCTCGCGGGTACGACGGCAGCAGTCCCTGCCCGCCGGACGGCGGGTGGGGCAGGGGCCTCGGAGAGAGCCTCCTCGGTGTCCGGACTCCGTTTCCCGGCGGATGCCGCATCCTTGAGGTGTGGAGTTCCTTGGGGACAAGTCGGTCGAGCGGAAGGGGAGGGCGCAGGAGATGAGTTCCGGCGCACCTGCTCATAACGCTTCGGTGCACAACTATGGACGCGGTGCCACGGACAGGACGACGTCGAGGCACCATGGACCGATGCGTGAAGACGAGACGACGGGGATCGGTGCGCTCGTCCTTCGCGCGGTCGACGGTGACGAACAGGCCACGCACGACCTGCTCGCCCACGTACACCCGCTCGCGCTGCGTTACTGCCGCGCCCGTCTGTCCCGGCTCCCGGGGGACGCGCGGCACTTCGTGGAGGACCTGGCGCAGGAGGTCTGTGTCGCGGTGCTCCTCGCGCTGCCGCGCTACAAGGACACCGGGCGCCCGTTCGAGGCGTTTGTGTTCGCGATCGCCGCGCACAAGGTCGCCGACCTCCAGCGTGCCGCGATGCGCCATCCGGGGTCCACGGTCGTCCCGTCCGACGAGATGCCGGAGCGGCCCGACGACTCCCTCGGCCCCGAGGAGCGCGCGCTGCTCAGCAGCGACGCCGAATGGGCGAAGAAACTCATGGCCAACCTTCCCGAGAACCAGCGCGAGCTGCTCCTTCTGCGCATCGCGGTGGGCCTCACGGCGGAGGAGACCGGCCAGATGCTGGGCATGTCACCGGGTGCCGTCCGGGTGGCCCAGCACCGTGCGCTCAGCCGGCTGCGGGCACTGGCGGAGCAGTAGGGATCCGGGTCCGGTCACGGTGACGCCGTGGCCGGGGTGGCGCGGTCCCGTCGTGTCCGTCGCACCCGTCGCGTCTCTGCCGGCAGGACACGTTCCGGTGATACCGGTCACCGCGGTCAGCCGGCGCCCCGCGCGCCGGAGCCCTTTTCCTCCGCAAATTGCAGGCAAAAGTTGGCGGACCCCGACGGCGTCGATCCGGCAGGCCGGGACGGCTGCGTGGCGCCCTTCGCGGGCGGGGCGGGGTGCCGGCCGGCGTCGGCCCACCCCGGCCGGGCTGCCCGAGCGGGCTCCGGGCCCTTCTCCGGGTACGGGTCTGAACGGGAACGACCGTCATCCCGTACGAACATACGAAGCCGAAGCCCACCCTCAACCGTGGAATGAGAGAGCCATGCTTCCCGTTAGCATGGACATCCGCACCGATCAAGGCCATTTGGGGAAGGTGTCATGACTGCCAACGTCGACGGAGTGCCCGCCAAATTCGCGACACTCGGGCTGACCTACGACGACGTGCTGCTGCTGCCGGGCTCGTCGGACATGGCGCCCGACCAGATCGACACCGCCTCGCACATCTCGAAGAACGTCCGGGTCAACATCCCGCTGCTCTCCGCCGCCATGGACAAGGTCACCGAATCGCGTATGGCGATCGCGATGGCCCGTCAGGGCGGCGTCGGTGTTCTGCACCGCAACCTGTCCATCGAGGACCAGGCCAACCAGGTCGACCTGGTGAAGCGCTCCGAGTCCGGCATGGTGACCGACCCGATCACCGTGCACCCGGACGCCACGCTCGGCGAGGCCGACGCGATCTGCGCCAAGTTCCGGATCTCCGGTGTGCCGGTCACGGACGGCGGAGGCAAGCTGCTCGGCATCGTCACCAACCGCGACATGGCCTTCGAGACCGACCGCTCGCGCCAGGTGCGCGAGGTCATGACGCCCATGCCGCTGGTCACCGGCAAGGTCGGCATCTCGGGCGGCGACGCGATGCAGCTGCTGCGCCGCCACAAGATCGAGAAGCTTCCGCTGGTCGACGACGCGGGCGTCCTCAAGGGCCTCATCACCGTCAAGGACTTCGTCAAGGCGGAGAAGTACCCGAACGCGGCCAAGGACGGCGAGGGCCGTCTGCTGGTCGGCGCGGCCGTCGGTGTCGCGGGCGACGCCTTCGAGCGGGCCCAGGCCCTGATCGAGGCCGGCGTCGACTTCATCGTCGTCGACACCGCGCACGGCCACTCCCGTCTGGTCGGCGACATGGTCGCCAAGATCAAGTCGAACTCCTCGGGCATCGACGTCATCGGCGGCAACATCGCCACCCGTGACGGCGCGCAGGCCCTCATCGACGCGGGCGTCGACGGCATCAAGGTCGGTGTCGGCCCCGGTTCCATCTGCACCACCCGCGTCGTCGCCGGTATCGGCGTACCGCAGGTGACGGCCATCTACGAGGCGTCGCTCGCCGCCAAGGCGGCCGGCGTCCCGGTCATCGGCGACGGTGGCCTCCAGTACTCCGGCGACATCGCGAAGGCCCTGGTCGCGGGCGCCGACACGGTGATGCTCGGTTCGCTGCTCGCGGGCTGCGAGGAGTCCCCGGGCGAGCTGATGTTCATCAACGGCAAGCAGTTCAAGTCGTACCGCGGCATGGGTTCCCTGGGTGCCATGCAGTCCCGTGGCGAGCAGCGCTCCTTCTCCAAGGACCGCTACTTCCAGGAGGGTGTCGCCTCCGACGAGAAGCTCGTCCCCGAGGGCATCGAGGGCCAGGTGCCCTACCGCGGCCCGCTCTCCGCGGTCGTCCACCAACTGGTCGGCGGTCTGCGCCAGTCGATGTTCTACGTCGGCGGCCGTACGGTGCCCGAGCTCCAGGACCGCGGCCGGTTCGTGCGCATCACCTCGGCGGGCCTCAAGGAGAGCCACCCGCACGACATCCAGATGACGGTCGAGGCGCCGAACTACAGCCGCCTCAAGTAGTCGTCCGTACAGCTGTACGGTCTCCACGCGCGCGTGGAGACCGCCACGAGGGCGGTCCCGGAGCTTCCGGGGCCGCCCTTGTCGTGGGCGTCGGGGATACTGGGAGGCGCAGAAGCGAAGAGGGAAAGGCCACAACGTGACTGAGATCGAGATCGGGCGCGGCAAGCGCGGCCGCCGGGCGTACGCCTTCGACGACATCGCCGTCGTCCCGAGCCGCCGTACGCGGGACCCGAAGGAGGTCTCGATCGCCTGGCAGATCGACGCGTACCGCTTCGAGCTGCCCTTCCTGGCCGCCCCCATGGACTCGGTCGTCTCCCCGGCCACCGCGATCCGTATCGGCGAGCTGGGCGGCCTGGGTGTCCTGAACCTGGAAGGCCTCTGGACGCGGTACGACGACCCGCAGCCGCTGCTGGACGAGATCGCCGGTATGGACTCGGAGACCGCGACCCGCCGTCTCCAGGAGATCTACGCGGCTCCCATCAAGGAGGAGCTGATCGGGCAGCGCATAAAGGAGGTGCGCGACTCGGGAGTCGTCACCGCCGCCGCCCTCTCCCCACAGCGCACGGCGCAGTTCTCCAAGGCCGTCGTCGACGCGGGTGTGGACATCTTCGTCATCCGCGGTACGACGGTGTCGGCCGAGCACGTCTCCGGTGCCGCCGAGCCGCTGAACCTGAAGCAGTTCATCTACGAGCTCGACGTCCCGGTGATCGTCGGCGGCTGCGCCACGTACACCGCGGCGCTGCACCTGATGCGCACCGGCGCGGCCGGTGTCCTGGTCGGTTTCGGCGGCGGTGCCGCGCACACCACGCGCAACGTGCTGGGCATCCAGGTCCCGATGGCCACCGCCGTCGCGGACGTCGCCGCGGCCCGCCGCGACTACATGGACGAGTCCGGCGGCCGGTACGTGCACGTCATCGCCGACGGCGGTGTGGGCTGGTCCGGCGACCTCCCCAAGGCCATCGCCTGCGGCGCCGACTCCGTGATGATGGGCTCCCCGCTCGCGCGCGCCACCGACGCGCCCGGCCGCGGCCACCACTGGGGCATGGAGGCGGTGAACGAGGAGCTGCCGCGCGGCAAGAAGGTCGACCTCGGCACCGTCGGCACCATCGAGGAGATCCTCACCGGTCCGTCGCACATCCCGGACGGATCGATGAACATCTTCGGCGCCCTCCGCCGCGCCATGGCCACCACCGGCTACAGCGAGCTCAAGGAGTTCCAGCGCGTCGAGGTGACGGTCGCGGACTCGCAGCACAAGCGGTAGCCACCACGGCTTCAGCAGCACTCACGCCCGCATGTGAGAAGGGCCCCACCGACTCGGTGGGGCCCTTCTCACGTGTTCGGGTCCTGCCGGCCGTTCATGAGCGGGAACAGCCGGACCGGCGTCTCAGTGGCCGTGCCCGGTCTTGCGGGCGCTCTGGAACGCCACGTAGGCCGCGATCGCGAAGAAGACGAAGGTCAGCGGGTCGGCCTCGTCCTTCCATGCCTGCTGGACCACGTCGAAGTGGTCGAAGAAGACGGTGGAGAAGCTGAGGCCGACCTGCTTGGCGCCGATCATGGCCTCGCCGATCAGCTGACCGAGGTAGATCCCGGCGACGGACACGATCACGCTGACGACCGGGAGCGTCTGGTTGCGGCCGCCGACGCGGCCCGCGGCGATGCCGACGAGGAAGCCGACACCGACGGCGGCGTAGCCGATCTCGTGCTTGGTGAGGCCGATGATCAGGCCGTACAGGATCGCGGAGACCACGCCGGCGCCGATGGCGGCGACGAGGCCGAGCGCGAAGTTGCCCTGCGCCGGGGCGGCCGGGGCGAAGGGCGCGACCGGGAAGCCCGGCTGGGGCGCGCCCTGCGGGAAGGCCTGCTGCGGGACGGGCGGCTGGTCGGCCGGAGCGGCGGGCGCGGTCGGCGCGGCGGCACCGGCGGGCGCGGGCGCGTCCGCGGCGTACGGGTTGTTGTCGACCGGTGGACCGGACGGCGGCGTCGACTGGCTCATGTGGTTCCCCCCAGGGATGCGGGCGCACTGTCGGTGTGCGCGTGGAGTGCCGCCGCACACCTGTCGACGCCCGGGGCATGGGCGCACGAGTGTGCGAGAGCTGCCGCAGATTAGCAGGGGGGAGTGACAATCGGTGAGGTAATTCCCCGGCTCAGAGCCGGTGTGCCGCTCCCGTCGGGGTCGCCCCCCTTGTGTCCAGGAGGAGTTGGGCCTTCACGGACAGTCCTTGCAGGTCGTAGGTGCGGTGTTGCTGGAGCAGGATCGTCAGGTCGGCGTCGGCCGCGGCCTCGTAGAGGGAGTCCGCGCGCGGTACGGGCCGCCCGAGGACGCTCCAGGCCGGTACGTGCGGGTCGTGATAGCTGACGGACGCGCCGAGTTCCATCAGCCGTACGGCGATCTCGTGGGCGGGGGAGCCCTGTTGGTCGGCGATGTCGGCCTTGTAGGTGACGCCGAGGAGGAGCACCCGCGCGGCCCGGGCGGACTTCCCGTGCTCGTTGAGCAGCGCGGCGGCGCGCTGGATGACGTACTGGGGCATGTGGTTGTTGACCTGCCGGGCCAGTTCGACCATCCGCAGCGGGCGTCCGGAAGGGCCGCCGAGGTCCTGGGAGATCCCGTGGCCGCCGACTCCCGGGCCGGGCCGGAACGCCTGGAACCCGAACGGCTTGGTCTCCGCGCAGCGGATGACGTCCCACAGGTCGACGCCCAGGTCGTGGCAGAGCACGGCCATCTCGTTGACGAGCGCGATGTTGACGTGCCGGAAGTTGGTCTCCAGGACCTGCACGGTCTCCGCCTCGCGGGGGCCGCGCGCGCGGACGACCTTGTCGGTGAGCCGGCCGTAGAAGGCGGCTGCCGACTCGGTGCACGCGGGGGTGAGACCGCCGATGACCTTCGGTGTCCCGGCGGGGGTGACGTCGCGGTTGCCGGGGTCGACCCGGCTGGGCGAGTACGCGAGGTGGAAATCGCGCCCGGCGCGCAGTCCGGAGCCGGTTTCGAGGAGCGGGCGGAGGAACGCCTCGGTGGTGCCGGGGTGCACGGGCGATTCCAGGATGACCGTGGTGTGCGGGCGCAGCCGTGCGGCCAGGGTGCGGGCCGCCGACTCCACCTGGCCGAGGTCCAGGGTGCCGTCCGCGCCCCGTGGGGTCGGTGCGCAGATGACGGCGGTGCGGACACGGCCCAGCTCGGCCGGGTTCGTGGCCGGCCGGAAGCCGCGCGCGAGCATCCGGCGCAGCTCCGCGGGGGTGAGGGAGCCGCCTTCCGGTCCGGTTCTGTAGCCGAGGGTGGAGATGCCGGCGGCGACGGCGGCCTGGGCCAGGGGCAGGCCTAGGTGACCGAGTCCGATGACGGCGAGGTCTGCGGGCATGGAGTGGGCCGTCCTTCCCAGTAACCGATGCGGGACAGGTGCGCAAGCCCTGTGGACAGGATGGGCGAGAGCAATGTCAGACTAGGAGTAAATATGACCGATTTACGGGATTGATCGATCAAGATTCCTTGCGCGTCGCCCAGAGTTGTCCACAGGCTGAGGGCGGACGGTGGCCGATGAGGGGAGAGACGGTCAGACTTTGGGCAGGGGGGATGTGAGCCGGGCGTCGCCGGACGGTGCGGCCAGCGCGACCTACAGCGGGAGGCAGCGGTGAGGACAGCGACACTGGGGCCGGCGGAGCGCGCCGAGTCACTGGCGGGAATGGCCGAGCGTGAGCTGGACGTGCTGGTCGTGGGCGCGGGCGTGGTCGGCGCGGGCACCGCGCTGGACGCCGCGACGCGCGGTCTGTCCACCGGCCTGGTCGAGGCGCGTGACTGGGCGTCGGGCACGTCGAGCAGATCCAGCAAGCTGATCCACGGTGGCCTGCGGTATCTGGAGATGCTCGACTTCGCGCTCGTCCGCGAGGCACTGAAGGAGCGGGGCCTGCTCCTCGAACGGCTCGCGCCGCACCTGGTCAAGCCTGTCCCGTTCCTCTATCCCCTCCAGCACAAGGGCTGGGAGCGGCTGTACGCGGGCTCCGGCGTCGCGTTGTACGACGCCATGTCGATGGCCCGCGGTCATGGCCGCGGCCTGCCCGCCCACCGCCATCTGAGCCGCCGCCACGCCCTGCGCGTCGCACCGGCCCTGAAGAGGGACGCGCTGATCGGCGCCCTGCAGTACTACGACGCCCAGATGGACGACGCCCGCTATGTGGCGACCCTGGTGCGCACGGCCGCTTCGTACGGTGCGAAGGTCGCCAACCGCGCGAGGGTCACCGGATTCCTGCGCGAGGGAGAGCGGGTGGTCGGGGCCAGGGTGCGCGACGTCGAGGGCGGCGGCGAGTACGAGGTCCGCGCCCGCCAGATCGTCAACGCCACGGGCGTGTGGACCGACGACACCCAGGCCATGGTCGGGGAGCGGGGCCAGTTCCACGTCCGGGCGTCCAAGGGCATCCACCTGGTCGTGCCGAAGGACCGGATCCACTCCTCGACGGGCCTGATCCTGCGCACCGAGAAGTCCGTGCTGTTCGTGATCCCCTGGGGCCGCCACTGGATCATCGGCACCACCGACACCGACTGGGACCTGGACAAGGCCCATCCGGCCGCGTCCAGCGCGGACATCGACTATCTGCTGGAGCATGTGAACTCGGTGCTCTCCGTGCCGCTCACCCGTGACGACGTCGAAGGCGTGTACGCGGGGCTGCGGCCGCTGCTGGCCGGGGAGTCGGACGCCACCAGCAAGCTGTCGCGCGAGCACACCGTGGCCCACCCGGTGCCCGGACTCGTGGTCGTGGCCGGCGGCAAGTACACGACCTACCGGGTGATGGCCAAGGACGCGGTCGACGCGGCGGTGCACGGCCTCGACCAGCGGGTCGCCGAATGCGTCACCGAGGACACCCCGCTGCTCGGCGCGGAGGGGTACCGGGCGCTGTGGAACGCGCGAGCGCGGATCGCGGCGCGCACCGGCATCCACGTGGCGCGTGTGGAGCATCTGTTGAACCGGTACGGGGCGCTCGCCGAGGAGCTCCTCGACCTCATCGCGGCGGACCCGTCCCTCGGCGCGCCCCTGCCGGCGGCCGAGGACTACCTCCGGGCCGAGATCGTCTACGCCGCCTCGCACGAGGGCGCCCGTCACCTGGACGACGTCCTGACCCGGCGTACCCGCATCTCCATCGAGACCTTCGACCGGGGCACCCGCAGCGCCCGTGAGGCCGCCGAGTTGATGGCCCCGGTCCTCGGCTGGGACAAGGACCAGATCGAGCGCGAGGTGGAGCACTACGAGAAGCGGGTCGAGGCCGAGCGGGAGTCCCAGCGCCAGCCGGACGACCTGACGGCGGACGCGGCCCGGCTGGGGGCGCCGGACATCGTGCCGTTCTGACCGCCGCTTCCCGCCCGAGTCACCCGAACGGGTGTGGTGAGCCGGGATCCCTGCCCGCGGCCCGGCCGTTCTACGGGGTGCGGGAACAGAACTCGGCGGCGAGCAGGGCCGCGTAGAAGCGGTTCAGGTCGGCCGGCGTGATCACCAGCTCACCCGCCGCGCCGGCCACGTGCGGGTACCGGGGAACGAAGTACCGGTCAGACGCAGGGGGGTGATGATGCGCCGCCCGGCCTCGGTGGCGTACGAGTGGCCGGTGACCTGTTCGACGATCATGCCGAGCCGCACGTAGTCGGTGTTCGAGTGGGCGAAGCGGCCGCGGGCGGCCGGGGGACGGGTGAGTGCGATGCGCAGGGCCTGAAGAGGAGTCACGGGGACGGCGCCCCCGGGTCGTCGTGGTGAAGTCGTAGAGGCCGCTGGTGTGGTGGAGCAGGGTGCGCAGGGTGATGCGGCGGCCGTCGTTGCCCGCGCCGCGCACCAGGCCGGGCAGCTGGCCGTCGACGGAGTCGGACAGGGACAGCCGGTGTTCGGCGGCGAGTTGCAGGACGGCCGTCGCGATGAACGATTTGGTGATGTTCCCGGCACGGAAATGTTCGGAACGGTCAATTCTGTTTCCGGTGCTCGTGAAACGTGAACCGGACCGGTCGTCGGCGAGCAGGGCGGCCGCGGGGGCACCGCCACGCGTGACGAGGCGGGTGAGCGCGGTGTCCGGGACCCGGGTGACGACCGTTCGCGCGGCGGCCGGCGCCTGCCCCGGCGGGTCGGCCCGGACCGTCAGGAGCAGCGTCAGGGACACGGGTATGGCCAGAAGCGTCCGAAGTGTCCAGGGTGGTGGCGTCGCGGGGTCCTTCCTTGTCGCGGCCCATGGTGAGGCGCGTCCCTGTGCGGGGCGCCGTCGTTGGGGCCGGTCCTGGAAGCGGGCGCGGCGACCCGCGGGACCTCGGTCGTGGGGCGGCCGGCGTGCGCTGTGCACGGCCGCGGGAAGGCTTTCAGTGGGTTCCGGACGTCTCACTGGCTGAGCTGTTGCGGTTCCAGGGGCCCCCAGGGCGCTGGGCACTTGTCGGGTAGGGGACAATGGAGGCTCTGTCAGGGCGGGTTGCATGAGGGGACGCATGTCGGAGGCAGAGCGGACGGGAGCATCCCGTCAGGACAAGAGCGATCGTCTCCTCGCCGGGCGGTACCGGCTGGGGGATGTTCTCGGCCGCGGCGGCATGGGCACGGTGTGGCGCGCCGAGGACGAGACCCTGGGCCGTACGGTCGCCGTGAAGGAGCTGCGGTTCCCGTCGGCCATCGACGAGGACGAGAAGCGCCGGCTGATCACGCGCACGCTGCGGGAGGCCAAGGCCATCGCGCGGATCCGCAACAACGGCGCGGTGACGGTCTTCGACGTGGTCGACGAGGACAACCGGCCGTGGATCGTGATGGAGCTCATCGGGGGCAAGTCCCTCGCCGAGGTCATCCGCGAGGACGGAGTGCTCACGCCGAAGCGTGCCGCCGAGGTGGGTCTTGCCATCCTCGACGTGCTGCGATCGGCACACCGTGAGGGCATCCTGCACCGGGACGTGAAGCCGTCGAACGTGCTGATCGACCATGACGGCCGGGTCGTGCTCACCGACTTCGGCATCGCCCAGGTGGAGGGCGACCCGTCCATCACCTCGACCGGCATGCTCGTCGGCGCACCCTCCTACATCTCGCCGGAGCGGGCGCGCGGTCACAAGCCCGGCCCCGCGGCCGACCTGTGGTCGCTGGGCGGTCTGCTGTACGCGTCGGTCGAAGGCGTGCCGCCCTACGACAAGGGCTCCGCGATCGCGACGCTCACCGCGGTGATGACCGAGCCGGTCGAACAGCCCAAGAACGCGGGCCCGCTGGAGAACGTGATCTACGGCCTGCTCGCCAAGGATCCCGAGCAGCGGCTCGACGAAGCGGGCGCCCGGGCCATGCTCAACGAGGTGCTGCGCGAGACCGGGCCCGAGAAGAACCTGCCGGAGCCGCCGGACGCGACGAAGGTCGTGGCGATGCCGCCGCTGCCGGAGGAACCGGCGCGGCTGCGCGGGGCTCTGCGGTCGGTACGCAAGGCCGCGACCGCGGCCGGGGCCGCCACGGCGGCGGCCACCTCGGCGGCGGCCTCCCGCGCCAAGACGGCCGGCGGCCCGGGTTCCGGCCCTGCGGAGGGAGCGGCCAGGACGGTCTCCCCGCGCACGGGTCCGGGGTCCGGCGCGGCGGCCGGCCCGGTCGGCGGCGCCTCCGGGGCGACCGCCGCGGCGAGTCCTTCCGTGCCGGTACAGCCGAGCGGTCCCGACGGCAAGCCGGCGAACTCCGGTTCGGCCGGAGGCGGCGGAGCCGCGGGTACGCGCGGCGGTTCGGGGTCCGGATGGCCGGTGGCACCCGAGCGTCCGGTTCGCCCGGCGCCGAAGGCCTCGCTCACGGATGTCGTGCCGCTGCGCACCCTGGTGATCCTCGCGGTCGTCGTGGCGCTGGTCGTGGTCGGCACCGTGCTGGCCCTCACGTTCGGCGGCGGGGACGACGACGGCGCCAAGGGCGGCACCGGCGCCAAGGCGACCGCCTCCAGCGGAGCGGCCGCCGGCAGCGGGAAGAGCGGCGACGACAGCAAGGACGGCGGCAAGGACAAGAGCGACGCCTCGCACACCGACAGCGGCGACAAGTCGGGCTCCGGCTCGGACGACTCCGCGGACACCTCGTCGGACACGAGCAAGAGCGACTCGGCCGGTTCGAGCGGCGACGGCAAGGAGTCGGGCTCGGGTTCCGCCTCCGTGACGACGTACAAGAGCGGCCAGGGCTTCTCGATCGGGCTGCCGAAGGGGTGGGCGTACAAGTCCCAGGACGCCGCGGGAGCCCGGTTCACCGGTCCCGGCGGACAGAAGCTCCTCGTCGGCTGGACGTCGACTCCCAAGGACGACCCGGTCGCCGACTGGAACAACCAGGAGCGCTACATGACGCGCTCCCAGTACAAGAAGATCGTCATAGAGCACGTGAGCTACCGCGGCTGGAACACGGCCGACTGGGAGTTCACCTACGTGGACGGCGGCACGAAGTTCCACTCGGTCGACCGGGGTTTCGTGGTGAACGCGCATCAGGGCTACGCGCTGATGTACACGGCCAAGGACGCCGCGTGGAACAGCGCGCTGCGCAAGAGCACGTGGGCCACGCTGACCAAGACGTTCCAGCCGAAGTCATGACGTACCGCCGGCCGAGGTGACGTTCCGCGACGAACGGGGCCCGAGATCTCGCATCACCGCTCTGCGGGTTGCCTCGGGCACGTATCGTGAGTGGTTGCGGACCGAACGAAGCCACAACGGAACGCACGGCGAACGGAATTGACCAACCGGTCGGCTGGGGGAGCATCGTGGACGACTACGCGGGACGGGTACTGGCCGACCGCTACCGCCTGCCCCTGCCGCCGTCCGACGAGTACGAACTCGCCGAGAGCCGGGCCTTCGACACCTACAGCGGGCAGGAAGTCCTGGTACGGCAGGTGCCGTTGCCCGAGGTCGTCGAGGCCGAGGTGCTCGACGCGGACGGGTTGCCCGAGGGGTTCGTGGCCCGGGACGGCGGAGTGCGGCGGGCGTCCTCCCGCACCACCCGGCGGCCCACCGAACCGGCGGTGCTGCGCGCGATCGACGCGGCGCAGGCCGCCGCGCGGATCCCCGACCATCCCCGGCTCGACCAGGTTTTCGACGTGTTCGCCGAGGGCGGGTCGCTGTGGATCGTCAGCGAGTCGGTGCCCGCGAGGCCGCTGGCCGCACTGCTCGCCGACAAGCCGCTCAGCCCCTACCGCGCCGCGGAGGTGGCGGCCGACGTCCTCACCGCGCTGCGGGTCCTGCACGCGCACGGCTGGGTGCACCGGAACATCACCGCGCGCACGGTGCTCGTCTGCGACGACGGCCGCGTCCTGCTCACCGGACTGGCGGCCGGGGCCGCGGAAGAGGCGCTGTGCGGGTACGACCCGGTCCCCGCGCCGGAGGACGACTTCACGACCGGTCACGGATCCGGCCCCCGCGCCGGGCAGCCCGGTGACGCCGGTCCGGCAGGGACGGGCGTTCCTTCGGGTGTCGCCGGAGGTGGGCAGGGTGCCGCGGGCGGACGGGGGCCCGTCGGCGGTGTCGGATTCGGCGGCGGCGCGCGCGGTGTCGCCGTGGCGGCCACGAGCGGCGCGGACGCCGAAGCGGCCCGGCGGGCGGCGATCGAGGCCCGCGCGGAGCAGGGAACGCCGGTCCCGGGGGCGCCGGTGCCGGGGGCACCCGTGGCGGGCCGGGGACCGCGTGCCCTCGAAGCGGGCGGTCCGGCGGGTCCGGGCCGTCCGGCAGGTACGGCCGGGCCGGACGGCGGACCGGAGACGGGCGGGCAGGCGGAGGACGCCGGAGACGAGATCCGCGCCGCGCGCGCCGGAGCCATCGCCGCGTACCGCGCCGGAGCGCGTGCCGCCGCCCGCGTACAGGGGGAGCGCCGGGGCGACCCGCTCGCCCTGCCGGCACCCCGGCCCTCCGCACCAGGCGAGCAGACAGGCCAGGACAGCCGGTACGGCACCCCGCACGCCCCGCAGGCCCAGGCCCACAACCCGCCGCAACTGCCCGGCCAGGGCGGCCGGCAGCACCCGGCCGGCGCACCCCCCGGCCAGATAGCCGACCCGTACGGAGTCGGCGGCACCGGCAGGTACGGAGTCCCGCCGCCGGCCGCCGGAGCCCTCGGCGGGAACGACGGCCCGGCCCGCCCCACACTGCCCTCGGGATCGGGACAGGGACCGGTGCTGGGCCCGGGCGGCAGGCCGGCGCCGGGTGACACGGCGTACGGCCGTTCCGCGGTCGCGCCAGGACAGGACCCCTACGGCACCGGGCACGGCGGCCGTCCGGGCGTCCCCGCCCCCGGACGGCCCTTCGGCGGCGAGCGGGTCGCGGACGACGGCCGGCGCACCGGCGGATTCCAGGCGCCCGGCGACACCCGGGTACCCGTTCCTCCCGGCGGATTCACCGACCCCGGACACGCCCGCACGCCCGGCGTCTCCCCGGCCTCCGGCCACGTCCCGGTGCCCGGGACTCCGCGGAACCCCGCCCCCGCCCCGCACTCTTCCGGCCGTCCCGACGGTGGTTGGGGTGATCCGGTCGCCGGAACGCCGCCGCGCCGAGGGCCGGCCACCGCGCTCGCGGCCGAGCGGGCCCGGCAGGCGCGGATGGCCGTGGTCGGGCCGGTCACCGAGCGCTGGGCGCCCGAGCAGGCCGGACCGGTGCACGAGAACTGGCAGCTGGCGGCCCCGATCGGACCGGCGACCGACCTGTGGGCGCTGGGCGCGCTGCTCTTCCGCGCCGTGCAGGGACACGCCCCCTACCCGGAGGAGAACACCGCCGAACTGGTCCAGCTGGTGTGCGCGGAGCCGCCCGCGTTCGCCGAGGAGTGCGGGCCGCTGCGGCCCGTCGTCGAATCGCTGCTGCGCCAGGACCCCACGGAGCGGCTCGACTTCGAGGAACTGCGCGGCTGGCTTCGGTCGTTGGTTCGGTCCGCGCCGGAGCCCGAGGCGGGGGCGAACGTCGTGCCCGCACCGCCCGTCGACCCGAGCCGGCTGCCGATCGTACGGCGCCGGGGCGAGCTCGTCCGCAGGCGTCGCGCCGGACTGCCCGCGACCAGCCCGCACGCCCGCCACAAGCGGGCCAGGCGGGAGAACACGGCGGGCCCCCGACGGCTGGGCCGGAACCTGCTCCTGCTCGTCCTGCTCCTGCTGGCCGCGGCGGTCGCGTACGCGGTCGTCTTCATGCCCAAGGCGGACCGGAGCGGCACCGGCGACGGGCGCACCGGCGCCGCCGGACAGGCAGGCCCCACCACACAGCCCGGTGGCGACCCGACCGCGAGCAACGCGCCCGGGTCCGACCATGCCTCGCCGGACCCCGGCAGGAGCCCCTCGGGGAAGTCCAGTTCGACCTCCTCGCACACCACCGCCGATCCCGGCGTCGCCGACGGGTTCACCCTCCGCAAGGACCCCGAGGGATTCCAGGTCGCCGTGGCGAGCGGCTGGACGCGTTCGCCGAAGAACGGCAGCGGCCAGGTCGTCTACTCCCAGGGGGACTTCGAGCTCATCCTCGTACCCGGACGGGACGGCACGGCCACGTACGGCAGCGACCCGATGACCTATCAGCGGGAGAGCGAGAAGGAGTTGCAGCCCTTCCGGGACTCGACCTGGGCGACCTCCAGCGGGATGCGGCGGATCGACGTGGGCGGCAAGGTGATGGCCGAGGGCCAGTTCACCTGGCAGGACTCCGCGGGGCACTCGCTCTATGTGCGCAACCTCGCGATCCTCGTCGCCGGGCACTACCACGTGGTCCAGGTGCGCGGCCCGGACGCCGAGCGCGACGAGGTGTCGCGGCTGTACGAGCAGGCATCGTCGACGTACCAAGTCAGCCGCTGAGCAACCCTTTTGCCCTCCCCACGCCGTGTTTGGCCAGGCGGGAGCCGTTGAACACCAAACGGTTCCCTTCCGTACAGGGATGGGACAACCGTCACAGTGAGGTCTCCGTACGACCCCGCTTGTTCCCAGGGTGGGTACCGCTCCTTAGTCTGACCCTGTCAAGACCATTGCGGGGAAACGTGAATCAGATGCAGGGCCTGCTCCTCGCGGGCCGCTACCGGCTTGTCGAATCCATCGGCAGCGGTGGCATGGGCCGGGTTTGGCGCGCGCATGATGAGGTGCTGCACCGCGCCGTCGCGGTCAAGGAGCTGACTGCCGCGCTGTACGTCGCCGAGAGCGACCTGGCCCGGCTGCTCGCCCGGACCCACGCCGAGGCGCGGGCCGCGGCCCGGATCAACCACTCGGCCGTCGTCACCATCCATGACGTGCTGGAACACGACAACCGGCCGTGGATCGTCATGGAGCTGGTGGAGGGCAACTCGCTGGCCGACGAGGTCAAGGAGCAGGGGCGCCTCGAACCGGCCGAGGCCGCACGGATCGGGCTGTGGGTGCTGCGGGCGCTGCGCGCGGCGCACGCCGCCGGTGTGCTGCACCGGGACGTGAAGCCGGGCAACGTCCTGCTCTCGCCCGACCGCCGTGTCCTGCTCACCGACTTCGGGATCGCGCAGGTCGAGGGCGATACGACGATCACACGCACCGGCGAGATCGTCGGCTCCGTCGACTACCTCGCGCCCGAGCGGGTGCGCGGCCACGACCCCGGTCCGGCCTCCGACCTCTGGGCCCTCGGGGCCACGCTGTACACCGCGGTGGAGGGCCGGTCGCCGTTCCGCCGCACGTCGGCGCTGTCGACGATGCAGGCCGTGGTGGACGAGGAACTCACGCCTCCGCAGTACGCCGGCGCGCTGGAGCCCGTCATCACCGCGCTGCTCCGCAAGGACCCCGCGGGCCGTCCCGGCCCGCAGGAGGCCGAGGAGATGCTCGCCGAGGCCGCGGAGGGCCGCCGGCCGAGGACGGCACAGGCGTATGTGCCGACAAGCCAGGCGTCGTACGACTTCACGGAGACGGGGACCGGTACCGGTACCGGTACCGGCGGTACCCGCGCGCAGACGGCCCCCGCCACGCCGTATCCGCCGGTGACGATCGCACCCGTGCCCGCGCCGCCGAAGCGGCACCGCCTGCGTACGTTCACCCTGGTCGTCGCCCTCGCGACGATCATCGGCGGGGGCGTCGCGGTCGCGCTGCAGCACTTCGGCACAGGCGGCCCCGGCGGCTCAGCCTCCGGGTCGTCGACCCGGAGTGCCGACGCCAGGCCGAGCGACAAGCCGAGCGGCAAGGGCAGCCAGGGGGCGGTTCCCGCCGGCTGGGAGCGGCACACCGAGGTGGGCTTCAGCATCTCCCTGCCCAAGGGGTGGAAGTCGTCCGTCTCCATCGACCAGGACGGCCTCCGGCAGGTCGACTACTCACCCGACAAGGGCAAGCACCTCGTGCGGGTCGCCGTCGACACCGCTCCGGACTTCAGCACCTCGTACGACCACATGACCAACCTGGACGGGAACATCTCACGGCGGCTGCGGGACTACAGGCAACTGCTCCTCAAGGAGGAACTGTTCCGGGACCAGCCGGGTGCCCGCTGGGAGTACACGTGGGACGCCCTGGCCAAGGACCCGCCGCACTACTTCCCGGGGCCCTACCATGCGATCGACGTCGGGTACATGAACAGTGACGGCACCGAGTACGCCGTCTACGAGTCCTCGCCGGCCGACGAATGGACCACCACCAAAAAGCAGTTCGACACGATCCTGCGGAGCTTCCAGGAAGGCTGATCCGGGCTTGGGCTCCCTGGAGCGTGCCGCCGGACGTCCTGGGCCGGCGGCACACTTGGCCGGTCGCCGCCACGGAGGGGGTCCGTCCGGTGGGGCATGATGAGACCCATGGGGACCGAGGGGGAGAACGCCCGCGTGATCGCGGGCCGTTACCGGCTGGATGCCAGGATCGGCCGGGGCGGCATGGGCGTCGTCTGGCGTGCCACCGACCAACTGCTCGGCCGCCGGGTCGCGGTGAAGGAGCTGGCCCTCGACGACTCGCTCTCGGCGGAGGAGTCCCGGCTCCAGCGCGACCGCACCCTGCGCGAGGCACGGGCCGTCGCCCAGCTCCACCACCCGCACATCATCGTCGTCCACGATGTCGTCGAGGACGACGAACGCCCCTACATCGTCATGGAGTTGATCGACGGCGGCTCGCTCGCCGAACGGATCTCCGCGAACGGGCCGGTCGACGCGCGCGAGGCCGCCCGCATCGGCATCGACCTGCTCGGAGCGCTGCGCCGCGCGCACGAGGCGGGCGTCCTGCACCGCGACCTCAAGCCCGCCAACGTCCTCGTCGAGGCGGGCACCGACCGCATCGTGCTCACCGACTTCGGGATCGCCCAGGTCGCGGGCGCGACGACGCTCACGGAGACCGGCGCGTTCGTCGGCTCGCCCGAGTACACCGCGCCCGAACGGATGGCCGGGGCACGGAGCGGCCCCGAGTCCGACCTGTGGTCGCTCGGCGCACTGCTGTGCACGGTGCTGAGCGGGGCGTCGCCCTTCCGGCGCGACTCGCTCGGCGGCATCCTGCACGCGGTCGTCGTCGACGAGATCCGTCCGCCGGCCCAGGCCGCGCCGCTGCTGCCCGTCGTACGCGGGCTGCTGGAGCGCGACCCGGAGCGGCGGCTCGACGCGGCGGAGGCGGAGCGGATGCTGCGCGCCTTCCGGGACACCGGCCGTACGCCGCGGCTGCTGGTCCCGTACACGCCGACGCGGCGGGACGTACCCCATGTGTCCCTGCGCAGATCCGCGCCCGAGGCGTCGGGGACCTCCGCCGCCACCGTGGCCGACACCCCGCCCCGCCAGTCCACGCGCAGCCTCCTCGTCGCCGCGGCGCTGGTCGCCGCGATGGCCGGCGCGGGGGTGTCCGCGGCCGCGCTGCTGATGGGCGGCGGCGGAGACGGCGGACCGGCCTCGTCGAGTGCGCCGGGCACGCCCCGGGCACCGAGCACCTCCTCCACCTCGTCCCCGGCGTCCGGCACACCGTCGGCCCCGCCCCGGGGCGCCGGCCCCACCGTCACGGTGACCAGCCACGGCACTCCGTCCGCCCCCGCCCGCACGGCGCCCTCGGGCTACCGCGTCGCGGCGGATCCGAACGGCTTCTCGCTCGCCGTGCCCGACGGCTTCACGCGCGATCCGCAGGGCGAGCGGATCTTCTACATGTCATCGGGGGACGTCTTCCGCATCGGCATCAAGGTGGCCGATCCCGCGACGGGGGGTCCGCTGGGCGTGATGCGGCGGGCGGACGCCGACGGGCCCTCCAGCAATCCCGGCTACCGCGACGGCAGGGTCGCGCGGACGGTGCACGAAGGACACACCGCCGCCCTGTGGGAGTTCACCTGGGACGGCTTCACCGCGGCGGAGGGGCCACGGCACACCTACGACCTGTGCTGGGAGGAGAGCGGCCGGATGTACGACGTCTGGGTCTCCGCGCCGGTGGGCCGGGTGACGGAGGCCAAGGAGTACTTCGACGTGGCGGTGGACACCTTCGCGGTCTCGTGACGGAGTGATTCCGTAAACGGGAGATAAGGGATGCCCGCGTCACGGGTCTGTGACCGGTGGGCGCAGAGGCTGGATGACGTGGCGCCCGCCGCGATACAGATGGACGCATGAGCGACGACGGGGGAGTCCCTCTCGGGGGAGACGAGACGACGAGTTTCAGTCTGCAACCACCGAGACCTGTGACGCGGGAGCGGCAGCCGGGGGCCGTGGTGCCGGGGCAGCCGCCGGAGGGCCATGGGCGCGTCCGGCAGCCGGGGGCCATGGGGCCCGGACGGCAGCCGGAGGTTCCGGTCGCCGTCCCGTTCCCGGGCAATCCCTATGCCACACCCGACGTCACCGTCCCGGACCGGGCGGGGTCTTCGGCTCCGGGGCCCTCGGGGGAACCGGGGGCGGGCCGGCTCGTCGCCGGGCGTTATCGCCTGCTCGCCAAGCTGGGGCACGGCGGCATGGGCACGGTGTGGCGGGCCATGGACGAGACCGTGGACCGCGAGGTCGCCGTCAAGGAACCGCGTGTCCCGGACCATCTTCCCGAGCGTGAACGGGCCAACGTGTACGAGCGGATGCGGCGCGAGGCACGCGCGGCGGCGCGGCTCGACCATCCCGCCGTGGTGAACGTCCACGACGTCGCCGTCGTGGACGGGCAGCCCTGGATCGTCATGGAGCTGGTGCGGGGCCGCTCGCTCGGCGACGCCCTCAGGGAGGGCACCCTCGGCAGCCGCGAGGCCGCGCGCATCGGCCTGGAGGTCCTCGGCGCCCTGGAGGCGGCGCACGCGGCGGGCGTCCTGCACCGTGACGTCAAACCCGACAACGTGCTCCTCGGGCCGTACGACCGCGTCGTGCTCACCGACTTCGGCATCGCCCGGATCGAGGGCGACACGAACCTGACGGACACCGGCGGCTTCGTCGGCTCGCCCGAGTACATCGCCCCGGAGCGGGTGCTGGGAGTACGCCCCGGGCCCGCCTCCGACCTCTGGTCGCTCGGCGTGGTGCTCTACGCCGCCACCGAGGGCGTCTCACCGTTCCGGCGCAGCAACACGCCCGCCACGCTCCAGTCGGTCCTCAACGCGACACCGGCAGCGCCCGCCTCGGCGGGTGCCCCGCTCGCGGAGGCGATCAACGGCCTGCTCGCCAAGGAACCGTCCCACCGTCCCGCGGCGGCCGAGGTCCGGCGCCTCCTGGAGGAGGCCGTACGGCCTCCCGCCCCCGCGCCGACGCAGGTCGCGCGGATCGAGGGCGTCGCGGGCCCGGACGGAAACCCGGCGGCCGGTGGCGGGGGCATCCGTATCGGCCGCAAGGCCCTGGTCGGCCTCGTGGCAGCGGTCGCCGCCGTGGTCGTCGCGGCCGCGTCGACGGCGTACGTGGTGATCGCGGACCCGTTCGCCGGTCCGCTGCCGGACGGCTGGAAGAAGCGGCACGTGGCCGACGTCGCCGCGACGCTGGCGGTGCCCGCGGGCTACCAGCCGGGAACGCCGGACCGGACGCTGGACAAGGGGCACTGGGTCACGTACACCGACTGGAGCGGGAGCATCTGGATCGGGCTGAGCCTCGCCAGGAAGTCCGAGGACACCAGCAAGGTGATCAAGGACTCGGCGCGGGCCGAGATGTACGCGGACGACGGCACGTTCAAGACGAGCGGATCCTCCAACCTGGGCATGCCGGCGGGTCCGCGGACGAAGCCGGACGCCAGGGCGACGTACCGGGGCAGGGAGTCCGCCCAGAACACGGTGATCTACAAGACCGACGACAGCCGGAGTCCCCGTCCCCGCGAAGTGAGGCTCTTCTACTACAAGTCGAAGGCCGGCGACATGTACAGGCTCACGATCAGCTATCCGGGCGACGGAGACTTCACCGCGCGGGGCCGTGAGGTCGCCGACGCGGCGATCGCGAACCTGGACATCGACAAACCGTGAGAACCGATCCGCTGGTGATCGTCGGACCGACAACCCCCTGATCAGCGCATTTACTGCCAGTGATCACTGGCAGTGTGTGAGCACTCCGTGAAAGGCCATTACCGACGGGTACCCAAAGGGGGCGCGTAGGCATACTCTGCGGCTCATGACGGACTCGCAGGCCGCGGAGCAGGCCACGGACAGCACCGGCGCCGATGAGGCAGCCGGTACCGACGCGACGGCCGGCGCGGCCGCCGCGACCGACGCGGACCTGACGTCCGCCGCCGCGACCGACGCGGTGGGCGCAGACGAGACGGCCGCCGTCGCTGCCGCGGATGACACCGTCGCCGCGGACGAGGCCGCCGGGGACGAGACGGCGGCCCCCGCCGCCCTCGGCACCAACCCCCTCGCACCCGCCCCGGCCGGCGCGCGTACCGCCGCCGATGTCGTCACCCCCGAGCTCGTCGCGCAGCTCACCAAGGGCGTGACCGGTTCAGGGCGGACCGCCAACCACACGCCGTTCACCGGCGAGAAGCTCGCCGACGTGCCCGAGTCCACCCCCGAGGACGTCGAGAAGGCCTTCGAGCGGGCCCGTGCCGCACAGGGCGCCTGGGCGGCCACTCCGGTACGGCGGCGCGCCGCCGTCCTGCTCCGCTTCCACGACCTCGTGCTCGCCCGGCAGGCCGAGGTCCTGGACCTCATCCAGCTGGAGACCGGCAAGGCCCGGTTGCACGCCCACGAAGAGGTCCAGGCCGTCCTGGTCGCCGCGCGGCACTACGGACTCAAGGCACCCTCCTACCTGCGCCCCAAGCGCCACGCGGGCGCGATGCCCACCCTCACCAAGGTCACCGAGCTGCGCCACCCGCGCGGTGTCGTCGGGCAGATCGCGCCCTGGAACTATCCGCTGGAGCTGTCGGTCGGCGACGCGCTGCCGGCCTTCGTCGCGGGCAACGCGGTCGTCATGAAGCCCGACACCGAGACCTGCCTCACCGCCCTGTGGGCGCGTGACCTGCTCGTCGAGGCCGGGCTGCCCGCCGAGATTTTCCAGGTCGTCATCGGTGACGGGCCGGTCGTCGGACCCGAGGTCGTCAGGCACGCCGACTACGTCTCCTTCACGGGGTCGACCCGGACCGGCCGCGAGGTCGCGCAGGGCGCGGCCGCCCGTCTCGTCGGCGTCTCCCTCGAACTCGGCGGCAAGAACGCCATGGTGGTCCTGGAGGACGCCGACCTCGACAAGGCCGCCGCCGGCGCCGTCCGCGCCTGCTTCTCCTCCGCGGGCCAACTCTGCATCTCCATCGAGCGGTTGTACGTCCACGAGTCCATAGCCGACGCGTTCACCGAGCGGTTCGCCGCCCGGACCAGGGCCATACGGCTCGGCACGTCCCTCGCGTACGGGGCGGACATGGGCTCCCTGGTCGGGGAGCGGCAGTTGGAGACCGTGACGCGGCACGTCGAGGAAGCCGTCGCCAAGGGGGCCAGGGTCGTCGCGGGCGGTGTCGCCCGGCCCGACATCGGCCCGTACTTCTACGAGCCCACGATCCTCGACGGAGTCGAGGCCCCGATGGCCGTCTGCGCCGAGGAGACGTTCGGTCCCGTCGTCTCCATCTACCGGTTCACGACCGAGGACGAGGTCGTGGAGCGCGCCAACTCCACCTCGTACGGCCTCAATTCCTCCGTCTGGACGAAGGACGGCCGGCGCGGTCGCGCGATCGCGGCCCGGCTGCGGACCGGCACGGTGAACGTCAACGAGGGGTACGCGCCCGCGTACGGCAGCGTCCAGTCGCCCATGGGCGGCATGAAGGACTCCGGCCTCGGCCGCCGGCACGGCTCCGAGGGCATCCTCAAGTACACCGAGGCGCAGACCGTCGCCCACCAGAGACTGCTGCCGATGGCGCCGTCCCTGGGCATGGACGACGAGAAGTACGCGGCGTTCATGAGCCGGAGCCTGAAGCTGATGAAGGCGATCCGCCTGCGGTAGGGGCCGGGCCGGCGCCCTTCGCGGGTCCTCGCCAACGGTCCACGGTTCTCAAACAGTTCTCAAACGGTCTCGACGAGGAGAGCGGCACGTGTCACAGGAGAGCTCTGTCCAGGAACAGCCGGACGAGGGAACGTACGACTACGACTACGACGTCGTCGTCGTCGGCTCCGGCTTCGGCGGCTCCGTCACCGCCCTGCGGCTGACGGAGAAGGGGTACCGCGTGGGTGTCCTCGAAGCCGGCCGGCGCTTCACCCGCGACACGCTCCCGAAGAACTCCTGGGACATCAGGAACTACCTCTGGGCCCCGCGGCTCGGCATGTACGGAATCCAGCGCATCCATCTGCTGGGCAATGTGATGGTGCTGGCGGGCGCGGGCGTGGGCGGCGGTTCGCTCAACTACGCCAACACCCTCTACGTACCGCCGAAGCCGTTCTTCGAGGACCCGCAGTGGAAGGACATCACCGACTGGGAGGAGGAGCTGAAGCCGTACTACGACCAGGCCCGGCGCATGCTGGGTGTGCGGCTCAACCCGACCATGACCCCGTCGGACGTCCACCTCAAGGCCGCCGCGGAGCGGATGGGGGTCGGCGACACCTTCCACATGGCGCCGGTCGGCGTCTTCTTCGGCGACGGACAGGACGCGGACGGCTCCGTCGGCGCGAAGCCCGGTGAGGAGGTCGCCGACCCGTACTTCGGGGGCGTCGGGCCCTCGCGCAAGGCCTGCACCGAATGCGGCGAGTGCATGACCGGCTGCCGCCACGGCGCCAAGAACACCCTCAACGAGAACTATCTCCACCTCGCCGAGAAGGCGGGTGCCGTCGTCCATCCCATGACGACCGTCGTGTCCGTCACCGATGACTCGCGGGGCGGCTACGCCGTCCGGACCCTCCCGACGGACAACCGGCGCAAGGGCCGCGGGCGGACGTTCACCGCGCGCCGGGTCGTTCTCGCGGCCGGCACCTACGGCACCCAGACGCTGCTGCACCGCATGAAGGCCGGCGGTCAGCTCCCGTACCTGTCGCAGAGGCTGGGCGAGCTGACCCGCACCAACTCCGAGGCCCTGGTGGGCGCGCAGACCGACGACCGCCGCTACCGCAAGGCGCACGGGACACCCAGGGCCGACTTCACCCAGGGTGTGGCCATCACGTCCTCGATCCACCCGGACGAGAACACCCACATCGAACCCGTGCGCTACGGCAAGGGCTCCAACGCCATGGGCGGCATGTCCATCCTCCAAGTCCCCTACGCCGAGGGCTCGTCGAGGGTGGCCGGGTGGCTCGTCAACGCGGCCCGGCATCCGCTGCTGACGCTCCGGTCGCTCTCCAACCGCCGCTGGTCCGAACACACCATCATCGGGCTGGTGATGCAGTCGCTCGACAACTCCCTGACGACGTATCTCAAGCCCAAGGGCGCGGGCAAGGGGTTGTTGACGGCACGTCAGGGGCACGGCGCGCCCAACCCCAAGCAGATCGAGGCCGCTTCGCGCGCCGCCTCCGTCCTCGCCGAGGAGATCAACGGCTTCCCGGGCAGCAACGTCGGCGAGCTGATGGGCACCCCGCTGACCGCGCACTTCCTCGGTGGCTGTCCGATCGGCGCCGGTGCCGAGGAGGGCGTCATCGACCCCTACCACCGGCTCTACGGCCACCCCGGCATCTCCGTGGTCGACGGTGCCGCCGTCTCCGCGAACCTCGGCGTCAACCCGTCGCTCACCATCACCGCGCAGGCCGAGCGGGCCATGTCGTTCTGGCCCAACAAGGGCGAGGCCGATCCGCGTCCGGCGCCGGGAGCCTCGTACGAGCGTCTCAAGGCGGTGGAGCCGGGGCGTCCCGCCGTACCCGCGGACGCGTTCGGCGCGCTGCGGCTGCCGTTCCTGGGCATGCCGGCGATGCCGCCGAAGCCGAAGCCGTAGCCCGGGACCCGGCCCCGTAGAGCCGGGAACCGGCCGCCGACCCGTACAGCGAAAAGAAGGACCTGCGCCCCCCTCCGAGCGCAGGTCCTTCTCTTCGTATGTGACCGACGACCGCGTCAGTCGTGCCGTGCCGTGGTGTTACGCGCTCGCGCCGGACTTGCGGCGACGGACGACGACCAGCGCACCGGCACCGGCGACGACGGCGATACCGCCGGCGAGGCCGATCATCGGCAGCGCGGAGCTGGAGCCCGTCTCGGCGAGGCTTCCGTCGACCGAAGGCGTGTTGCTCTTGTCGGCCGGCTTGTCCGAGACCGGAACCTTGCCGCCGCCCTGCGGCTTGGTGCCGTCGGTGTCCGTGCCGGCCGCGACGATCTGGAACTTGTAGGCGACCTCGCCGTAGCCGGTGCACTCCGCGTCGGCGTCGCCGTAGATGCTGGCGCCGAGGGAGAAGCCGACGCCGACCGGGGCGCTGGACTTCACGTTGATGCGGAGCGGGAGGTCGACCTCGTAGTCGGGCTTGAGCTCGTCGGTGTAGCCGACGAAGCCGACCGCGTCACCGTTGTCGTCGAGGTCCTCCCAGACCTTGTCGTCCGGGTTGTACGCCTGGAGCTGGACCTGCTTGCTCTTGAACATGTCCTCGCCGTTCTTGTCGGGCGACGCGCCCGCGAAGAAGCCGAGGTCAGTCAGGGTGGAGTCGGAGTTGTTCAGGATGTCCAGGGAGAACTTGTGCCATCCGCTGCCCGCCGCGATCTTGCCGGGCAGGCCGTTGATGGAGACCTGGACCTTGGAGTCCGAGCAGTCGGAGGGCTCGGGCTCGGGGGACTCCTCCGGCTCGGACTCCGACGCGGAGACGCTCGGCGCGGGCGCCGACTCGGAGGTGGAGGTGCTCGGCGCGGGCGCCGACTCCGAAGCGGAGGAGGAGGCGGACGTGGAGGCCGACGCCGTGCCGGTCGGCTCGGCCGACTCGCTCTGGCTCGGCTCGGCCGACTCGGTTGCCGACTCGGACACGCTCGTACTCGGGGACGGGCTTTCTTCCGCGAACGCGGCCGGAGCGACCGACAGCAGCGCGAGCGGTGCTATGACAGCCGTCGCGGCCGCAGTGGCCATGGCACGGCGAAGCTTCATGAAGACCTCGGTGATCCTGTGCGCCGTGAACTCGCGGCGCGAATATGGAGTTTGTGGATGGTCCTCCGCGTGTGGACACGGATGTGACCGTTGGTTCTGCAGGTGAGACCGGCCGGGCCCGGGAATGGTTGTCCTGTACCTCACGGAATTCTTATGTGGGCTGGGTCACATCGGTGTGCGGCTCGCGTACGTCCGTTCGAGACGCCGGGAGAGGGAACCGTCCGCCCGGGCGCGCAGGGTGACGGGGCGGCAGGTTTCCCGCACTGACGTCTCCGTGCCCCGGCGTCCGCGCTCCGGGCACGGCGAAGGGCCCCGCGGACACGTGTCCGCGGGGCCCTTTCACGGCAGCACCGGCGTCAGGGCGGCACCGGTGCCTCGAAGCGGCGTCGGGGGTTGCGCCGCCGGTCGACGGGAGTTGGTCGCCGGTCCGTGCTGCGGCGCACGAGGGCGCGCACGTGACGGCGGCCTGAACAGGTTCCGTCGGACGGCCCCGGGCGTCCCCGGGGCCGACCGTTCTCTTGAGTGACCGGGCTGCTGTCCCCTGCCGTCCGGTCACACGACCTGGAGCGAGGTCCCACGACGCACGGCACGATCCGTACGTCTCATCGCTCCAGTGAAGCCACGCGTGGTTCTTTCGGGCCCGCCCCTGGCTGACACGGACACCAGAAGAAACGAAGCCCGCGGTACCCCGGATACGCGCCGTACGGGTGAGAGGGAATGCGTACGTGCGTACGCCGGGTGCGGGTCTCAGATCCGGCCGCGGCACAGTTCGAGCAGGATCATGGCCAGCGAGGTGCCCGGCTTGCCGAGCGCGTCCCGGTAGTGGCCGAGGATCTCCATCTCTCGGGAGAGGTTCACCCGGCGGCCGCCGGACGTGATCCGGGCCTCCTGGATCACGGCCGAGACGGCCATCCGTTCCTGCACGAGACCGATGATCCGGTCATCCAGGGCGTCGATGCGCTCACGGGCACCGGTGATCACATCGGCGGCCTCGTCGGTACGGGCGCCGGTCTTGTCGAGTACGTCGGCCATGGTGGGGCTCCTCGGTGGAAGGGGTGCCCCGGAGCGACCCGGCCCGGAAACGGCAGACGCCCCGGGCCTTGTCGGCCCGGGGCGCCTGGGAAGTCGCTTGTCAGTTGCTCAAGCAGCACGACCATGGCAGCCGGTGGGCCGGTTGCCATAGGTAAACAGGAAGGTCGTGTGCGTGAGCATGACGGCAGTATGCACGCCCGCGGCGGCGCCGGCCAAGACGGTTCGGATGGTGAGACCCGGTGTCCGGAACCCCGTCGGCGCCGGGCCCGCCGCGGCCCCCGGTAGAATCGGCCGTACACACCCTTTTGCTCACCGCCGGAAGGCAGACCGTGCCAGAAGCGTCCCCCGCCGCCCCCGACACCGTCCTGGTCGTCGACTTCGGTGCGCAGTACGCCCAGCTCATCGCCCGTCGAGTCCGTGAGGCCCGGGTCTACAGCGAGATCGTGCCGAGCACCATGCCGGTCCAGGAGATGCTCGCCAAGAACCCGGCCGCGATCATCCTCTCCGGCGGTCCCTCGTCGGTCTACGCGGAGGGCGCCCCGCGCCTGGACCGCGAGCTCTTCGAGGCGGGCGTCCCCGTCTTCGGCATGTGCTACGGCTTCCAGCTGATGGCGACCACCCTCGGCGGCACGGTCGACAACACCGGCGCCCGCGAGTACGGCCGTACGCCGCTGCACGTCTCGAAGTCCGGCTCCACCCTGTTCGAGGGCACCCCGGACGAGCAGCCGGTGTGGATGTCGCACGGCGACGCCTGCTCCGCCGCCCCCGAGGGCTTCACCGTCACGGCCTCCACGGACGTCGTCCCGGTCGCCGCCTTCGAGAACGACGAGAAGAAGCTCTACGGCGTCCAGTACCACCCCGAGGTCATGCACTCCACGCACGGCCAGCAGGTGCTGGAGCACTTCCTGTACCGCGGCGCGGGTATCACCCCGACCTGGACCACCGGCAACGTCATCGACGAGCAGGTCGCCCTGATCCGCGAGCAGGTCGGCACCAAGCGCGCGATCTGCGGTCTGTCCGGCGGAGTGGACTCGGCGGTCGCCGCGGCCCTCGTGCAGAAGGCCATCGGCTCCCAGCTGACCTGTGTGTACGTCGACCACGGTCTGATGCGCCAGGGCGAGACCGAGCAGGTCGAGAAGGACTTCGTCGCCGCGACCGGCGTGCAGCTGAAGGTCGTGGACGCGGAGGAGCGCTTCCTCACCGCGCTCAAGGGTGTCTCGGACCCCGAGGAGAAGCGGAAGATCATCGGGCGCGAGTTCATCCGCGTCTTCGAGCAGGCCCAGGCGGAGATCATCGCCGAGGCCGCCGAGGGCGAGGACGTCGCGTTCCTGGTCCAGGGCACGCTCTACCCGGACGTGGTCGAGTCCGGCGGCGGCACCGGCACGGCCAACATCAAGTCCCACCACAACGTGGGCGGCCTCCCCGAGGACCTGGAGTTCCAGCTCGTCGAGCCGCTGCGCCAGCTGTTCAAGGACGAGGTCCGGATGGTCGGACAGGAGCTCGGCCTGCCCGACGAGATCGTCCAGCGCCAGCCGTTCCCCGGCCCCGGCCTCGGCATCCGGATCGTCGGCGAGGTGACCAAGGAGCGTCTCGACCTGCTCCGCGCCGCCGATGCCATCGCCCGCGAGGAGCTGACCGCCGCCGGTCTCGACCGTGAGATCTGGCAGTGCCCGGTCGTCCTGCTCGCCGACGTGCGCAGCGTGGGCGTCCAGGGCGACGGCCGGACGTACGGCCACCCGATCGTGCTCCGTCCGGTGTCCAGCGAGGACGCCATGACGGCCGACTGGTCGCGACTGCCCTACGAGGTCCTCGCCAAGATCTCGACGCGCATCACGAACGAGGTCGCGGACGTCAACCGCGTCGTGCTCGACGTGACGAGCAAGCCCCCGGGCACCATCGAGTGGGAGTAGTCCCCTCCTGGGGGAGTCCCCAGGGGGAGTGACCCTTCCCTTCAGGTCCGCTTGAGCGTGCGCACCGGCGCGCCGGGCTTCCAGACCTGGACGACCAGATACGTGTCGTCCTCCACGTAGGTCCGCGTGACCTCCGTCAGCTCGGTGCGGAAGAGGTGGAACGGCTCCGGCGGTTCCACCTCTTTCACGTACGCCGCCTTCGCCGGGACGTCGTCGCCCACCTCGACCGCCCGCCCGCTGATCCGTACGTCGCCGCCGCCCATGTCGGTACCGGCCCCGGGGTTGGCCTGGAGCGCGAAGCGCGGGTCGCGGCGCAGGTCGAGCGTCTTGAGGGAGTCCGGCATCATGCCGAGCCACAGCTCGCCGTCCAGGAAGCGCACCTCGATGCCGGAGGTGCGGGGCGAGCCGTCCTTGCGGAGGGTCGCGAGGACGTGGTGGGTGAAGGCGCCGAAGCGCTGTTCGACGGTGCCGGCGAGGTCCGGTTCGGCGGTGGAGAGTGCTGCCCAGTTCATGCGGCGAGTCTGCCGCGTATACCCGACGTCTCCTGTCGGGTATTGCCTGTGTCCCCCGGCGTTCCACATTTTTCTCTCACGGAACACCCCTGTTCTCCTGCGCTGACCCCGGGTAACTTCCGCTCGTACCGAACACGCCAGTGCTGGAGGACATATGCACGGGCCCACTCCGCCGCTGCCCCGCCCCACCGACCAGCTCCGCTTCGCCATGCCGCCGATGCACGAGTCGACGGACGACGAACGGCGGCACCGCAAGGAGCGGCTGGCCGGCGCGCTGCGGCTGTTCGGACGGCTCGGCTTCGAGGACGGCGTCTCGGGACACATCACGGCACGCGACCCGGAGTACAGCGACTGCTTCTGGGTCAATCCGTTCGGCATGCCGTTCAAGCACGTCACCGTCGGCGACCTGGTCATGGTCAACGGGGAGGGCCAGGTGATCGAGGGCCGCTACCACGTGAACCAGGCCGCGTTCACCGTGCACTCCCAGGTCCACGCGGCCCGCCCCGACGTCGTCGCCGTCGCCCACTGCCACTCCGTGCACGGCCGTGCCCTCGCCGCCCTCGGCGACCTGCTCGACCCGATCACCCAGGAGAGCTGTGCCTTCTACGAGGACCACGCTCTGTACGACGCCTACACCGGGGTCAATGTCGACGCCGAGGAAGGCCGCAGGATCGCGTCCGCGCTGGGCAGCCGCAAGGCGCTGGTGCTGCGCAACCACGGGCTGCTGACCGTCGGGGACTCGGTGGACGCGGCGGCCTGGTGGTTCCTGTCCATGGAGCGGTCGAGCCAGGTCCAGCTCACCGCGAAGGCCGCGGGCCGGCCCCTCCTCATCGACCACAAGCAGGCGGTCGCCACTCGCGAACAGCTCGGCGGCGACCTGGTGGCGTGGATCAACTACCAGCCGCTGTGGCAGGACATCAGCCGCAGCGAACCCGATCTTCTCAGCTAGCCAGGTCCTGGAGTGGGAGACCTGGAGTGGGAGACCTGGAGTGGGAGCCCTGGGGTGGGAGGCCCTGGAGATCAGGGCTGGAAACCCCGCAGGACGGCCGCCTTCGTCAGGGTGAACTCCTCGTCCGTCAGGACGCCGTCGCGGTGCAGCTCGCCCAACTCCCGCAGTCGGCGCAGCAGTACGTCGTGAGGGTCGGACCGCGTCGGCACCACCCGCACCACCGGCGCCGGTCGGGGCCGTTCCTCGTACGCTCCCGTGCGGGTGGAGGGATGCGGCAGCCGGGCCGTGACCGCGGTGGCGATCAGCGCGGTGAGCAGGTCGCGGCGGGTGCTGCCCCACAGGTCGAGGGTGTACGGGTCCTTCTCGGGCGGCAGTTCGCAGAGGATCGCCTCGCCCGTCACGAAACGCAGGAAACCGTCCCCGTAACCGGAGTTGGGCAGCCATTCGACCCGCACGAGGTCGCCCAGGTCGATGATCCTGGGCCCCGTCGCCCGCTTGACCCGGTCCGAGGTGTCCGCCCAGTCGATGCGTACCCGCGTCCCGTCGAAGGAGACCGTGCCGTCGCTGGACCGGACCGACACCGGGACGGGCGGCCCCGTGAGCAGATACGTCGTCGCCGGTTCCTTGGGGACCTGGTCCAGGAGCAGCGCGCGGCGGATCTCCTCGGCCACGTACGCGGCCACACCGGAACGGTCCCTGCCGACCGACAGGTTGTAGGGGTCCGCAGCCTCGGGCAGCCGGCCCCCGGTCGCCTGGAGCAGCGGGTCGGCGCCCTCGCGCAGCCGCAACCGAAGGCGGCCGCGCTTGCGTTCGGGTTCGTGGACGACACCCGACACCGCCTCCA
Organism: Streptomyces sp. NBC_00386; assembly: GCF_036063235.1. Lineage (NCBI taxonomy): Bacteria > Bacillati > Actinomycetota > Actinomycetes > Kitasatosporales > Streptomycetaceae > Streptomyces > Streptomyces sp. NBC_00386. Next base: position 3,920,334 of record NZ_CP107950.1, on the reverse strand, counting down.
GAGGAACGGCGATCTCCCCGTACGTCTGCCGGAACAGCGGTACGGTTCGGTGCAGTCCCGGCGTGATCCTGACCGTGCTGCCGTCGAAGGCCCAGGTTCCGTCGCGCTGGATGATCTCGGCCATGGACGAATTCTCGCAGTCGGGTCAACGAGGGGTCGCCGGTTTCGCCCGCGCTGAGCCGACCTGACACATGCGCGCAGTGTTCCGTACGGCACAATTCGCTGTCGTCACAAGGAGAGTTGCCGGGCGGGCGTGCGGCAGCCGGGCATTCGTGACATACCGGCTGTACGGAGTTTTTTCTGGCGCGGGAAGGCGGCAGTGAGCGTGGCGGTGCAGGAGGCGAGACACGGTGCGGGGCACGGTGCCGGGCCGGGGTCGGGATCGGGCACCGTGCGGAGCGGTGGCCCCGGTGGCGGGCCGGGCGCGGAGCAGGGCGGGGGACCGGGCGGGCACGAGGGCGGCTGCACGTGCGGGGACTGCCCGCACGGGGCGCGTACGGGGCACCGGCGGGCCGTCGCCGCGTTCCTCGCCAAGCGCGACGCGCTGGCGGCCGGGCAGGGGCTGCCCGCCGGTGTCGCGCACTCCGCCTCGGCGTCCCGGCAGTGGGTGTCCGACGAACTCACCCAGTCCGCGGACCTCGTCGCCGAACGCGGCCGCCTCGAGGGCGAGGCATGGCTGGGCCGGCTGTGGCGGTACACCGCGTCCACCGTCTGGGCCGCCGTCGTCGTCCTCCTGCTCGTGCAGGCGCTCACCGCGATCGGGGCCGGCTGGACGGCGGCGCGGACGGCGGGGCTGCTCGCCGCGGTCGTGCTGGCCGGACTCCTGACCGGGGCGGCCTGGCTGCACCGGACGCGGGGCGGGGCTGTCGCGCCGGTCATCGGCGAGGACAACCGGCTCTCCACCTCCCGCGCGGTGGCCGCCGGCTGGGTGCTGCTCATGGTGTACGCGGTGCTCGTACTGGTGGGGCAGCTCGCGGCGGCGTCCACGCACGACCGCCGGGACGAACTCATCGCCGGGCTCGAACTCGCCCGGGCCGCCGGTGTCGTGACCGTCGTCGCGGTGGTCTGCGGGGTCGCCGTGCTGGTGCGGCGGGTGGTCGGCCTGAGGGTGCTCGGGCAGCGGCTGCAGAAGGTCCGCGCGGACCGGCCGCGGGCCGCGGACCTGCTGACCGACGACTCCGGGCGGGGTGGCTTCGCCGACATCCAGTACGTCGTGATCAGCGGGGTCGCTCTCGCCTTCGCGGCGGTGCGGCTGGCTCGGCGTCCGTCGCAGCTGCCCGATCTTCCGTGGGGGCTGGCCCTGTTGGTGCTGGTGTCGGCCGCGACCTATCTCGCCGGGAAGTACGCCGAGGGCGGGCGGCCGGTGATCCTCTCCGTGGTCCGGTCCCGTGAGGCGGGCGATCTGGACGCTCCCATTCGCACCGGGGACGACATCGAGATCCGGGGTGCCGGGTTCGTGCCGCCCGGGGCGCAGACCGCGGACCGGCTGTCACGGATGGTCGTGCGGATCGGGGCGGTGCATGTGCATGTGCCGTTGGTCCCGGTGTCCGGGGGGTTCAGCAATCCCACGGACGCCGTGCTGACGGTGCCTGTGCCGGTGGATGTGGAACCGGGGCGGGTGGAGGTGCAGGTGGTCACCGCGGCGGGGGTGGAGACGAACCGGTACGAGATCGACGTGACCGACTGAGGGGTCGCTTGCGCTGGCGTCTGCGGTGCGGGTTCGGTGCGCTGGCGTCTGCGGTGCGGGTGCGGGTGCGGGTGCGGGTGCGTTGTGGGTCGGGGCCGTGCCGGTACATCCGCCCGTCGCCGTTGGATCAGACGTGGGTCCAGGAGCGAACCGCTGCTCGATCCGGGCGTAAGCGACGGGCATGTGATGTACCGGCACGGCCCCTTCCGTGCGCTCCCGGCTGCGGGTGCGTCGTGGTGGCCGGTCCAGATTTCAGCCCCGGTCGGGGAAGTTTCAGCCCCTCCGGCGTTTGAGGAGCGGGGTATGGGGCGGGTAGGGGCGGAGGGGGCGGAAGTCGCTTGTGGGTGTGCCGGGAGAGGTGGGGCGAGCGGGGCATTCCGAGAGGTAGGGCCCGGAAAAGGTTCCGTCGGCTGAGTCGGGGAACCGATTCGTACGTATGGTCTGTTGAGTGGCCAACGGCACGCGGGTGAGAGGTGGCGGAGAGCGATGACTCACGGTATGCGGACGGATACTCACACCCGGTATCCGGGGGAGCGGCGGGACTGGCGGGAGACCGCGACGCGCTACGCCCTGCTGCCGCTGCGGATCTTCCTGGGCGTCACCTTCATCTACGCCGGCCTCGACAAACTGACGGACAGCGCCTTCATGAAGGCCTCCGGATCGGGCTCGATCGGCGACATGATGCGCACGGTGCGTGACTCCTCCGCCATACCGGCCCTCGTCGACCTGTCCCTGAAGAACCCCGTCGGCTTCGGCTACGCCATCGCGTTCGGTGAGCTGGCCGTCGGCATAGGCACCCTGATCGGACTGCTGGCCCGCCTCGCCGCGTTCGGCGGCGCGCTCATCTCGCTCAGCCTGTGGCTGACCGTGAGCTGGGCCTCCGACCCGTACTACTTCGGCAACGACCTCCCGTACCTGTTCTGCTGGACACCCCTCGTACTGGCCGGGGCGTCCTACTGGTCACTGGACGCCGTGATCAGGCGCCGACGCCGGCCACAGTCCGGCTACTGAGGCCCGGCGACGGTCTGATCACCGGGAGCGGCCGGAACAGGTCGCTCCCGGTGGTGCGGACACGCCCTAGGGGTTCACGCTCCGCGGCCTCCGGTTCGCACGGCGTCTGCGGACGGCGTGGTTCACGGACGCCACGGCGCCCGCCAGACAGAGGCCGACGACAACGACGGGGATGATGGCGAACCACTCGGTTTCCCACCAGCCGCCCGCGTCTCCGGCGTAGGCGATGCCCCCGGCGGTGAGGAAGAGGCCCACCACCAGCTTTCCGGGCTGGAACTCATGACGTGGCACGGGCCACCTCCGCCTGACCGAATCCGACTTGGAGGTCGAGGTCGAAGGTGCCGCCGTCCTTGCCGCCCGTCGCCGGCCGCAGGGTCACCTGCTGGTGCTTGCCCGGTTCCACGTCCACGTCCTTCTTGTCGTCACCCGGCAGCTGGATGTCTCCGATGCCCACCTCGACGGTCAGCCGCACGGTCGCGTCCTTGGGGACGATCACCTTCAGCCGGCCCGCGCCCACCTCGGCGTTCGTCTTCACCGTCTGTCCCCCGGCGAGGTCGACCCGGCTGAGGTCGAGGGTGCCCACGCCCGTGCCCAGGTCGTAGCTCGCCCGGACGTCGGCCGGGGTCGCCGGCGCCCATTCCGTCCGCACCCAGTGCGTGTCGATGTCCTTCGGCAGTGCCGAGGAGGCCGCGAGGAGCCCGGCCGTGATCACCGCCAGGAAGACCGTTCCCGCGCCCGTGCGGCCGCGGAACGAGCTCACGGCGATCCCCAGGCCGAACACGATGAGCGCGGCGGCCAGTCCGGCCTGGAGGCTGGTGCCGAGCGCCCGGTCGTGCCACTTCAAGCCCGTGGTCAGGCCGCCCGCCAGGAGGGCGAGCAGGAAGACACGGCCGCCTATGGGACGAGGGCCGCGCTGTCCGCGCTCCCGTTCCGTCCGAGGGACGGCGCGGGAGGTGCCGCGGGCGATGTTGAGCGCGGCCGTGACATCGCGGTCCAGGGTCTCCAGAGGACCCCACATATAGCCGGTGCCGCCGACGTGCGAACCGTCCTTGACGATCGGCTCGCGCCACCAGGAGGGATAGGAGTCGGGGACGGGCGGGGCCTTCGCCTCCGGCGGGGCGTCGGCGGCGGCCTGCGCGGCCAGGGGGTCCGGGTCGGCGGCGCCGCGGTTCCGCGACCAGTAGCCCGCGCCCGCCAGCAGCAGGGACAGGACGACGGCGAACGTCAGCACGCTGCCGTTCTTGAGCATGGACAGGAACACTCCGCAGCCGACCAGCGCGAAGAGCACGGCGGTCAGAGCGGGACCGTCGACCCGGCCGGTGAGCAGCTTGCGGACCTCGTTCTCCTCCTCCTCGTCGTCGTACGGGACGAAGAGCCAGGCGAAGCCGTAGAAGATGAGGCCGATGCCGCCGGTCGCGGCGAGCACCGCGAGCACGATGCGGAAGATCACCGGGTCCATGTCGCACTGCCGGCCGAGCCCGGCGCACACCCCGCCGAGCATCTTCTGCCGACGGTCGCGCCGGAACCCGCGCGGCGGCCCGGAGGACGGGTCGGCGCCGGAGTCCGCCGGCCGTGCCGCGGCCGCTTCTCCGTGGGCGCGCGGCTCGTCACCCGGAGCGGTGCCGGGATCCGGCCCCGCCGCCGCGTGCTGCTGATCTGTCATGCGTCCATGGTGACGGGCGGGACGGCGCGGCGGCAGTCGGGATGACCCTGGCCGAACCCTGATATCCGCCCGGAGGGGAGGGCGGGGACTGTTCGAACGGCGATTCCTGAAGATCAGGGGAGTTTCGGGGGCCGACCCTGATGCTCCGGTACGCCGGGCGTGTGACGATCGATGGCATGCCGGAAGCCGCAGCCATGCCCGCCGACGACCCGCGGCCCCCGCGCAAGCTCTACCGAAGCAGCGACGGACGCTGGCTCGGGGGCGTCGCGCGAGGGCTCGCCGGGCATCTCGGGCTGCCCGTGGTCTGGGTGCGGCTGGTGTTCGTCGGACTGTTCATGGCGGACGGGCTGGGCGCGCTCCTGTATGCCGCGTTCTGGTTCTTCGTGCCCCTCGGCGTCGGCGGCGTCGGCTCCGGCCGCACGCCGGCGTTCACCACCGAGACCTCGCCCGACGGCCGGCGCAGACTGGTGGCCCGCAAGCCGGACAAGGGCCAGATCGTCGCGCTTCTCCTCATGGTCGTCGTGGCCATGGTCTTCGTCGGCAACGTGAATCTCGGCGGCGGCACGAAGGCGTATCTGTGGCCGACGGTCCTCGTCGGCGCGGGAGTCGCCCTGGTCTGGCGCCAGGCGGACAACGCGCGCCGCGCCCGCTGGGCGGAGGTCGGCCGCCGTCGCCGTACGCTCTCGCTGCTGCGGTCCGCGGCGGGCGTGCTGCTCGTCACCGCCGGCGTCTCCGGGATCTTCGTCCTCCAGGGCTCCGCGGCCCACCTCGGCTCGGTGCTCCAGGCGGCGCTCGCGGTCCTCGTCGGCATCGCGCTGCTCGCCGGCCCCTATCTGATCCGGATGACCCAGGACCTCTCCGAGGAGCGCCTGATGCGCATCCGCGCGCAGGAACGGGCCGAAGTCGCCGCCCACGTCCACGACTCGGTGCTGCACACCCTGACCCTGATCCAGCGCAACGCGGAGAACGCGAACGAGGTGCGGCGCCTCGCCCGCGCCCAGGAGCGCGATCTGCGGGCCTGGCTCTACAAGCCGGACGGCAGCGGCAAGGACGAGGACGAGGAGCCCGCCACCCTCGCCGAGGCGGTCCGCGGCCACGCGGCCGAGGTCGAGGACAAGCACGGCGTCCCCATCGAGGTCGTCGTCGTGGGCGACTGTCCGCTCGACGACCGTCTGACCGCGCAGATGCAGGCGGCGAGGGAAGCGATGGTGAACGCGGCCAAGTACGGTGGCGAGGGCGGCGCCGTGCAGGTCTACGCCGAAGTCGAGGGCAGGACGGTCTTCGTGTCCGTCCGCGACCGCGGCCCCGGCTTCGACCTCGACGCGATACCCGCCGACCGCATGGGCGTCAGAGAATCGATCATCGGCCGTATGGAGCGCAACGGCGGCACGGCGCGACTGCGCGCGGTGCCGGACGGCGGCACGGAGGTCGAGCTGGAGATGGAGAGGGTGGAGAAAACGTCATGAGCGACACGAACGAGCCTGTGGAGTCCGGCGGTTCGGCCGCGGAGGCCTCCGGTGCCGCCGCATCCCCGGGCGCCGCCCCCGCGGCCGGTGCCGAGGGCGGGCGCCGGGTACGCGTGGTGCTCGTGGACGACCACCGCATGTTCCGTACGGGGGTCCAGGCCGAGATCGGGGAGACCGAGCGGACCGGCGTCGAAGTGGTCGGCGAGGCCGCGGACGTCGACCAGGCGGTCACGGTCATCACGGCCACCCGCCCCGAGGTCGTCCTCCTCGACGTCCACCTTCCCGGCGGCGGCGGAGTCGAAGTGCTGCGCCGCTGCGCCCCGTTGATGGCCGACGCCGAGCAACCTGTCCGTTTCCTCGCGCTGTCCGTGTCGGACGCCGCGGAGGACGTGATCGGCGTGATCCGTGGCGGCGCCCGGGGGTACGTCACCAAGACGATCACCGGCACGGATCTCGTGGACTCCGTCTTCCGCGTCCAGGACGGTGACGCGGTCTTCTCCCCGCGCCTCGCCGGATTCGTCCTCGACGCCTTCGCCTCCACCGACGCCCCGCCCGTCGACGAGGACATGGACCGCCTCACCCAGCGCGAACGCGAGGTCCTGCGGCTCATCGCCCGGGGGTACGCGTACAAGGAGATCGCCAAGCAGCTCTTCATCTCCGTCAAGACCGTCGAGTCGCATGTCTCCGCGGTCCTGCGCAAACTCCAGCTCTCGAACCGCCACGAGCTGACCCGCTGGGCGACGGCGCGACGACTGGTCTGACGCGGTCCGACCCGCTGGAATCGGGACGGGCGGGAGCCCCGGGCGACGGACGGCCCGGGGCCCGCGGCCTCGCCGCTCAGGCGATCACGCGACCCGGGTGGCTCCGGCGAAGGGCATCTCCGTGATCGGTGCCACCCGCACCGGCGCCGACGGATTCGGTGCGTGGATCATCTGGCCGTTGCCGACGTAGATGCCCACGTGGGTGATGCCCGAGTAGAAGAACACCAGGTCGCCGGGCTGGAGTTCGGACAGGGCGACCCGTCGGCCGGCGTTGATCTGGGAATAGGTCGTGCGGGGCAGGGAGACGCCCGCCGATCGGTACGCGGCCTGGGCGAGCCCCGAGCAGTCGAACGCGTTGGGGCCGGTGGCGCCCCAGACGTAGGGGCTGCCGAGCTTCGCGTAGGCGTAGGCGACGGCGGCAGCCGCCCGGGAGTTGGGCGCCACCGTACTGCCCGCTCCGGCGGCACCGGACGTGGCGGAGGCTCCCGACGCCGCGACGGGGGCCGGATCGCGGGCGGCGTCGCGCGAGGCATGCTGCTGGTCACCCGCGCCGCCTCGCTCCGCGTACTGCGTGCGCTGCTGCGGAGTGAGGCGGTCGAGCAACTGCCGTGCCGCGCCGAGCTTCTCGTTGACCGCCTTCTTCTGCTGCTTCAGCTCGGTCTGCCGCGACTTGAGAGCCGCCAGTTCGATGTGCGCCGCCCCACGCAACTGCTCGAGCTCACGGAGCTGTTTGCGTACCCCGGCGATCTTCGCCGACTGCCGGGTGCCGACCCGCTCGGCGAGCGCGGCCCCCTCCAGATACTGGTCGGGGCGGTCGGAGAGCGCGAGTTGCACCACGGGGTCGAGACCACCGCTGCGGTACTGCGCCGCGGCCATCGAACCCAGCGCGTCCCGGGCCGAGTTGAGCCGGTCCTCCCGGCGGGCCGCCTCGTCCCGGAGCTTGCTCAGGTTCGCCTCCGCCTGGCCGGCCTTCTCCTTGGCGCCGTCGTACTTCTGGGTGGCGGCCTCCGCCTCCTCGTACAGCTTGTCGACCCTTGCCTTCACCTGCGCCGCGGACAACTGGGGGTCTGCGTGCCCGACCCCGTCGAAGCCGGTGGCCGTCGCCGCGCCCGCGAGGGCGATGGTGACTGCTGTGCGGGCCGTGTTTCCGCCGACCGAGCGCTGTCTGGCCTTGCGGTGCGCTGCCACGAGGGCCCACATCCTTCCGTGCGACCGCCCTTGAGGTGCGGTCAAGCGGTGACACGTCCGGCGGCGGCTCACACAGGGGGAGCGTGCCGCCGCCGGACCTTCTCGGCGGTGGTGTCCGACTGCCGTCCCTGGCCCGGACGGTGGTGGGGAGCCGGTCACCTGGTGGAGGACGCTAAACCTGGGAGCGCGCTGTTGGTAACGCTATGTGTGGAACTATCGCTATTGGATCGCTGAGAGACCAAATGTGACCAAGATTCCGGCCGTACGTCACCGACTTCACGCAGGGTGATGACCGAAGCGGCGATTCCCGGACGGCCCGCGCGATGCCGGTGCTATGGCTGACGCGCGACGGTCCGGTGGCGAGGGAGTGCCGACCGGGGCCGGAGCGCGACGGGGGGCCGGTGGGGCGGGACGGCCCGGGGAACGGGGCCCCGGAGGGGGAGGGCGGTCGGCGGGCAGGGGTGGGTCCAGGGTGCCTGGTGGGAAGGGGTGGCCCGGTCGGGAGGGCCCTCGGGGGTGCGATTGGGCTCCGGCCCCATCGACGTGCTCATCCATCTCTTCGTCGGCCTGCACGTCATCGGCATCGCCGCGCTCCTCGGCGGCTTCCTCACCCAGATGAAGGCGATGGGCAAGGGCACCGCCCGCTTCGTCCCGGCGATGCTGCACGGCGCGCTGACCATGCTGGTGACCGGTGTCGCCCTGGTCGGGCTCAACCAGGCCGAAGGCGGCACGGTCAACACCGGCAAGATCGGTGTGAAGCCGGCCCTGCTGATCGTGATCCTCGGGCTCGGCTATGTGAAGCGGGACGACGAGACGGTGGACAAGCGTCTCTTCGGCCTGGTCGGGCTGCTGACCGTCGCGAACATCTTCATCGCCGTCCTGTGGACCTGACCGGCTGAGGCGGTCCCGCTCGCCGGGGGCCGGCGGCGGCCCTGACCGGCGGCGCTCCGCACGGGGCGGACCCGACGGCCGTGTCACCCCCGCGCGGTGGGCCTGCGGGACACCGTCACCCCCGCGCGGTGGACCTGAAGGCGAGAGCGGCGCCCGCGGCCACCGCGAGCCAGGCCGCCACCGCGATCCACAGCAGCACCTGTCCCGGCCCCTTGAGCCAGAAGATGTCGAGGGCGGCCGCGACCGCGAGGGTCGCCACCGCCGACATCCCCATCGGGAAGACGGTGGCCCAGCGCCGGATGTCGTACCGCGGGCGGGGCCACATCACCTCCGCGACGGCCAGGAGGAAGTAGCAGGCGAGGTCGAGCACGAGCAGCGCGCCCGTCGTATCGCGCAGGACGCCCTGGTCGTCGTTGTTCCACAGGTACGGATCCACGTGGTGCACCGCGACGAGTCCCGCCCCGGCCAGCGCCGAGATGCCCAGCGCGCCGGCCGCGATCCAATGGTCCCCGGCGCCCTTCCTCACCTCACCCGGGTCGAAGTACGCGAGCGAGAGCACGTAGAGCCCGATCCCCAGCCAGAACAGCACCAGCGCGGTGTGCGCGAGCCAGTCCGGGCCCACGGCGGCGGCGATCGTGGACGCGAGGACCGAGAGCCCCTGGGTGGCCACGCAGACGAGGAACACCTCTCCCGGCATACGGCGCCGCAGACGCCGCAGGACGGCCATCAGCAGAACCGGCCAGAGCACGGCCGACAGCGCGAGCAGGGCTTCGGCGAGCTCCTGCCGGCCCAGTGTGGAGAACCGGGTGCCGAGCACGGTGGTCGCCGCGACCGCGTCGAGCCCGGCGGGTGCGCCGGCCTGCCGCGCCCACCGCTCCCGGTCGCCCACCAGCCGGACCGCGAAGTCCGCGGCGAGCCCGGCCCAGGCGAGCGACGCGAGGACCAGCGCGATCCGGGAGAGGGCCTCGTGGCCGGTCAGGTGCAGCCCGATCGAGATGATGCCGGTGGCCATGACGGTGGTTCCGGCGGTGGCCGCCCACCCCGCCCGCCGGGCGCGGAACGACGTGCTGTCCGGCATGTCCGGTGTGTCTGACATGTTCTCGATGCTAGGGACCTCCGCACCGGGTTGCGGGCGGGCCACGCGCGGGCGGGGACGAAAACGCGGGGCACGCGTGGGGGCCGAGAAGGCTCCGCGCGTGCCCCGCGAGAGCGGCGCCCGTGTCCCGGTCTACGCCGGGCGCACCACGCTGTGGATCGCGGAGGTGCCGTCGTAGTAGATCGACTCCTCGCGGACGTACGCTCCCGGCTTCGGCGCGTGGATCATCATGCCGTCGCCGATGTAGAGGCCGACGTGGCTGATGTCGTCGTAGAAGAAGACCAGGTCGCCGGGCCGGGCATCGGTGAGGGAGACCGTCGTGCCCGCGTTCACCTGGTCGTAGGTGACGCGCGGGAGGCTGACGCCGGCGGCCTTCCACGCGGCCTGGGTCAGGCCCGAGCAGTCGTAGGAGTCCGGGCCGGTGGCGCCCCAGACGTACGGCTTGCCGATCTGCGCGCGGGCGAACGCGAGCGCCTCGGCCGCCTTCGACGAGGAGTCCGTGGCCGTCGATCCCGTCGATCCCGTCGCCGACCCGGAGGCCGAGCCGGAAGCCGTGCCGGTCGTGGTGCCGGACGACGACTCCTGCTGGGCGGCCTTCTCGGTGGCGGCCTGCTGCCGTGCCAGCTCCGCCGCCTTGGCCGCGGCCTGCTCCCGCTTCTTCTTCTCGATCGCCGCCAGCCGCGCCTTGTCCTCGGCGTTCAGCTTCGAGAGCAGGGAGCGGGCCTCGGTGAGCTTGTGCTGCACCGTGGCCTTGGACGTCTTGAGCGCCTTCTGCGAGGCGGTCAGGGACTCCAGGCTCCGGGTGGCCTCCGCCCGCTTCCTGGTGGTGGCGGCCTGCTCCGTGATGTAGTCGTCGACGGCCGCCTTCTGACGTGACGTCAGACGGCTCATCAGCTGGGTCTGGTCGAAGTAGTCCTGGGGGTTGTCCGCGAGCAGCAGGGTCGCGGTGTCGGGCGCGGAGGCCCCGGTGCGGTACTGCGCCGCGGCGAACGACCCCAGTTCCTCGCGCGCGGTGTTGAGCTTCTCGGTGCGCCGGGCGACGTCGTCGAGCAGGGTGTCGACGCGCTCGCGCTGCTCGGTGGTCTTCTCCCGGGTCGCGTTGTACTTGTCCGTGGCCGTCTCGGCCTGGTGGTAGAGGTCGTCGACCTTCTTCGAGACCGCTTCGATGCTGGGCCGGGGCTCGGCCGAGGGGGCGGCGTTGGCGGTCTGGGAGAGCAGGGCCACGGAGGTGAGGGCCGCTGTGGCGAGGGCCGGGGTCCGTATGCCTGCGATGCGCGCACCCGTGGGACGCGCTTTGCGGTGTGACGCCAAGAGAGGCGACTCCTTCCGTCATCCGCCTACCGAGTTAGCTGTCGGGTTCGGGCGGGTGGTTCCGGAAGGCTGCCCTACGGTCCTTGCCCCGCAAGGCGGTTGGACCGATTCACCCCAAGGTCGGTGGGTCCCCGGCTCCGGGGCCTCGCGGCGTACCGGACTCGGCGGAGGCCGCTCGGCCCGGCGAGGTTCGCCGGTCGCGGTCGAGCGGCCTTCCCGCACGCTAGCCAACCGGTGTGGCCCGTGTGAAGGTTGATGTGCGATATGCCCGATACATTTTCGTGACCATTGCCGTGTGTCCCGAGGGCGGCGACCCGCCCGTCCGGCCCGTCGAACGGGCCCCGCCCGCTCCGAACGGCTCGCCGGAGCCGCTCGCCGACGGGGTCTCGCGCCGGGTGACCGCTCGGCCGCTTCTCGTCACGGGGTGTGAGGTGTCATGGCCGGAAGGCCGCCTTCCCCGGGGTGTTCCGCCGGGACCCTGGTCACACTTGCGGCCGAGTTCTCGAGGTGGCGGCGGGCTGTCGGTGGGGCGGCCTAGACTCGGAGAGCGATGAGCAGCCTCTTTGACGACAGCTTCCTGGCGGACCTCAAGCCCTCCGCGGCCCACGAGGACGAACACCCGCCGCCGCCCGAGGACGATCACGTACCGGAGCCCGTTCCGGACGATCTGTTCGGCGGGAAGTTCGACATGCCGCCGAGCCGGGACGCGTACTACCGCGACGGCGCGCCCAGGCCCGCCGTGGACCCGGCGGCCCTGCTGGACGGACTGAACGAGAACCAGCGCGCGGCCGTGGTCCACTCCGGCTCGCCGCTGCTCATCGTGGCCGGTGCCGGCTCCGGCAAGACCCGCGTGCTCACCCACCGGATCGCGCATCTGCTCGGCGAGCGGAACGTCCACCCGGGCCAGATCCTCGCGATCACCTTCACGAACAAGGCCGCGGGCGAGATGAAGGAGCGCGTCGAGGCGCTCGTGGGCCCGCGCGCCAACGCGATGTGGGTGATGACCTTCCACAGCGCCTGCGTCCGCATCCTGCGCCGCGAGAGCAAGACACTCGGCTTCACCTCGTCGTTCTCGATCTACGACGCCGCCGACTCCAAGCGTCTGATGGCGCTCGTCTGCCGTGATCTCGACCTCGACCCCAAGCGGTTCCCGCCGAAGTCGTTCAGCGCCAAGATCTCGAACCTGAAGAACGAGCTGATCGACGAGGAGGACTTCGCCGCCCAGGCCTCCGACGGCTTCGAGAAGACCCTCGCCCAGGCGTACGCGATGTACCAGTCGCGGCTGCGCGAGGCCAACGCGCTCGACTTCGACGACCTGATCATGACCACGGTCAATCTGCTGCGCGCCTTCCCGGACGTCGCCGAGCACTACCGCCGCCGCTTCCGGCACGTCCTGGTCGACGAGTACCAGGACACGAACCACGCGCAGTACGCACTCGTGCGGGAGCTCGTCGGCAACTCCGAGCACCCCGCGGACGTACCGCCCGGCGGGTACGACCTGGCACCCGCCGAGCTGTGCGTCGTGGGTGACGCGGACCAGTCGATCTACGCCTTCCGCGGCGCGACCATCCGCAACATCCTCCAGTTCGAGGAGGACTACCCGAACGCGACGACGATCCTCCTGGAGCAGAACTACCGCTCCACCCAGACGATCCTGTCCGCCGCCAACGCGGTCATCGAGCGCAACGAGTCCCGCCGCCCCAAGAACCTGTGGACCAACGCGGGCGCGGGCTCGAACATCACGGGCTACGTCGCGGACACCGAACACGACGAGGCCCAGTTCGTCGCCGACGAGATAGACCGTCTCGCCGACGCGGGCGAGGCCAAGGCCGGCGACGTCGCGGTCTTCTACCGCACGAACGCGCAGTCCCGTGTCTTCGAAGAGATCTTCATCCGCGTCGGCCTGCCCTACAAGGTCGTCGGCGGCGTCCGCTTCTACGAGCGCAAGGAGGTCCGGGACGTCCTGGCGTACCTCAGGGTGCTGTCCAACCCCGAGGACTCCGTCCCGATGCGCCGCATCCTGAACGTGCCCAAGCGCGGTATCGGCGACCGCGCCGAGGCGATGATCGACGCCCTCTCGCAGCGCGAGAAGATCAGCTTCCCGGCGGCGCTGCGCCGCGTCGACGAGGCCTATGGCATGGCCGCACGCTCCACCAACGCGGTCAAGCGGTTCAACACGCTGATGGAGGACCTCCGCACGATCGTCGAGTCCGGCGCGGGCCCGGCCACCATCCTGCAGGCGGTCCTCGAACGCACCGGCTATCTCGCCGAGTTGCAGAACTCGACCGACCCGCAGGACGAGACCAGGGTCGAGAACCTCCAGGAACTCGCCTCCGTGGCCCTGGAGTTCGAGCAGGAGACCGGTGAGGGCGAGAATACGGGCGGACTCGCCGCGTTCCTGGAGCGGGTCGCGCTCGTCGCCGACTCCGACCAGATCCCGGACGAGGAGGACGGCAACGGCGTCATCACCCTGATGACCCTGCACACCGCCAAGGGCCTCGAATTCCCCGTGGTCTTCCTGACCGGCATGGAGGACGGCGTCTTCCCGCACATGCGCGCGCTCGGACAGGTCAAGGAACTGGAGGAGGAGCGGCGCCTGGCGTACGTCGGCATCACGCGCGCGCGGGAGCGGCTCTACCTCACCCGGTCCTCGGTGCGCAGCGCGTGGGGTCAGCCCTCGTACAACCCGCCCTCCCGCTTCCTCGAGGAGATCCCGGCGACCCATCTGGACTGGAAGCGCACGGGAGCGACGGCGTCCAGGCCCGCCGGTCCCGTCTCCGGTGTCGCCGCCTCCCTCTCGTCCTCGCGTTCGCGGTCCGCGGCCTCGGGTGCCTCCGGGTTCGCCACCCGCCGCGGTGCCACCGAGAAGCCGGTGGTCTCGCTGGCCGTCGGGGACCGGGTCACGCACGACCAGTTCGGCCTCGGCACCGTCGTCGGCGTGAAGGGGACGGGCGCGAACGCGGAGGCGACGGTCGACTTCGGAGAGCCCAAGCCGAAGCGGCTGCTGCTGCGGTACGCGCCGGTGGAGAAGCTGTAGTCCGCGAGACCGTTCGCGTGAACCGGTCGACGGGGATCGCGGTGACGGATCGCGGTGCCGGATCCGGGTGACCGATCGCAGGGCCCTTGGCCGTCCGGAGACGGCCGGGGGACCGCGGTCACGCGGCGTCCCGGCCGGGTTCCTACGTGGGGTCCAGGCCGTGGCTGCGCAGCCACGGCAGCGGGTCGATCGCCGCACCGCCGGCCGGGCGGACCTCGAAGTGCAGGTGCGGGCCGGTCGAGTTGCCGGAGTTCCCGGAGAAGGCGATCTGATCACCGGCCTTGACGGCGGTGCCGGAGGGGAGTTTGTACGTGGATAGGTGGCAGTACCACGTCTCGGTGCCGTCCATCGCGGTCACGATCATCATGTTGCCGTAGGCGCTGTTCCACTGCGTCCGGACGGTGCCGTCGGTCGCGGCCATCACCGGCGTCCCGTAGGAGACGGGGAAGTCGATGCCCGTGTGCACGGACATCCAGTTGACGCCGGCCTGGCCGAAGTAGGCGCTGAGGCCCTGCTGCACCACGGGAAGAGCGAACTTCGGACGCAGCCGCTCCTTGCGGGCCGCCGCCTCCGCCGCCTTCTTCTTCTCCGTCGCCTGCTGGGCCTTGAGGTCGATACGTTCCTGCGTGCGGCTCGCCCGGTCGGCGAAGTCGTCCGCGCCCGCGGACAGGCTCTGGAGCTGGGTGTCCAGCTTGATGTTGGCGGCCGAAGGCTTCACCGAGGTCACGTCGGAGGCGCTGGCGGTCGTGTCCTTCGAGTCGTCCCCGCCGAGGCCGCCGACACCGCCCACGGAGGCGGCGGCGATCCCCGCGACCCCCATGACACAGGCCGAGGGCACCGCGACGGTCAGCAGAGCGGAACGTTTCGCGGGGCTGCGGCGCCGGGCGCGGGAAGCACTGCGCGTCGCGGGACGCCGGACCGGGGTGATCTCTTCCATGTCGTCGAGCAGCGGCCTCTCGCGCCCCTCGTCGTACGGGTCGTAGCCGCCGTCGGGGCCGACCGGGTCCGCGAGGTCCTCGGCCGCGTCGGACTCGTCATCCTCCGCGGCGAGTTGACCGTGGGTCGCCTGGTCGAAGGTCGCGGTCGCCTGCTGGTCGAAGGGGACCGGGCCCGACGCGTCGGACGCTCCCTCGTACGTCATGTCGAGCTGCGTCAGCTCGTGGTGGTCGTACGACTCGGACGCCGCCTGCGGCTGTTCGTACGACTCGGGCTGCTGATGCTCGTAGGACTCGGGCTGCTGGTGCTCGTACGCCTCGGTTTGAGGGTGCTCGTACGACTCGGGCTGCGGGTGTTCGTACGCCTGGTACGTGTCCTGGCCGCCGGCGATGTTCCACTGCGTGGCGTCGTACGCGCCCGTTTCCTGCGTCGGCACGGTCCACTGCTGGGTCCCGTCGAGCGGCTGCTCGGGCTGGAGCCAGCCGTTCGCGTCCCACTGGCCCGAGGCGTCGGGGCCCGGATGCTGCGCGGGGATCCCGGCGTGCTGCTGATAGCCGTTCGTCCAGGCCGTCGTGTCGTGGGTTCCGGTGCCGTAGGTGGTGTGCTGCGCCGCGTACGGGTCGTAGCCCAGCGGCTGTTGGGCTCCGGCGTTCCACTGCGTGGAGTCGTACGAGCCGGTGCCGCCCGGCATGGTGCCGAAGAGCGGGTCGCCGGCGAAGTCCGCACCGGAGTAGGCGGCCGCGTTCGCCCCCGGGTCGGGGGCCGAGCCGGCGTAGTCGCCGTACGCGGTGAAGTCGCCGTACTGGGCTTCTTGCGCGCCGTAGGGCGCGTAGAGCGCCGAGGCGGCGTCGGAAGCCGGAGCCGGGGGAGTCGCGATCCCCGACGGGTGACGGTCGTTCACCAACTTCTCTTTCGCCTCGACAACAGGGGCTGGCAGAGCAGTGCGGCGACTGTACCCGGCGGTATGCGGGCGCGACAATCTTCGGCAGGTTTCCCCTTCGCGGGAAACGGGCATTCGGCCGTGTTTCGGGGGAGGGCGGGCAAGGGCTTGGCCTGGCGTTCGATAACTGTTCGAAGACTTCGGTTGCCGGGAGGGCCGTCGGGCGGCCGTCAGCCCTCCCGACGGCCGCCCTCGGACCGTTCCGTGCCGCCTCTCACGCCACCGTGAGGCCGCCGCTCCGGACCGCGGCCAGGGGCCCCGACATCTCGATGTCGAGTGCCTGCCGGATTCCGGTCGCGACGGCCGGATGCACGGGCAGCGCGAGATGGCCGACACCGCTCACGCGGACGTTCTGGGCGAGCAGGTCGGGATGCTCGACGCAGGCCGTCTCCAGCGGGTCCATCAAATGGTCGAGATCGCTCCAGAAGCTGACGAACTGCGTACGGCAGCCCGGAGCGGGGCCGGTCAGTTCCTCGATCACCGCGGAACCGGGGCGCATCTGGCGGACGATCGGGTGCGCGTTCATCAGGGGCGCGACGCGGGTGCCCGAGTGCGGGGTGCCGAGCGTGACGAGTGTGCGGACGTGGCTGTCGCCGCCGAGGCACTGCACGTAATAGCGCGCGATCAGCCCGCCGAGGCTGTGCCCGACGATGTCCACCCGCTCATGGCCCGTGCGCTCGCAGATCTCCTCGATGTGCCGGCCCAGCAGCTCCGCCGCCGTACGGATGTCGCAGGTCAGCGGCGAGTAGTTGAGGGACTCGATGTGCTGCCGGCCGTGCTGGGCGAGATTGCGGCGCAGCAGGACGAAGACGGAGCGGTTGTCGATGAAGCCGTGCAGCAGGACGACCGGGGGTTTGGCCTCGGTGGGCAGCGGGGCGGCGACGTCGGGCGAGGGGAGCGGGTGTCCGGTCCGGCGTTCCTGGGTGATGCCGGAGGGATAGAGGAGGAGGTGCCCGGCGAGGATCGCGAGCTCCAGGGCCGTTGCCTTCAACAGCGCCACCGACAGCCCGGCCAGTTTCGTCGGAAACAGGCGCTGGCACAGGGGGAGAAGGGGCGACGCAGCCTCGGTGACCTTCATGGCCGACCTCCAGTCGGCACGCGGGAGGACCACTCCGTCCCCCGTGTGCCCTAGTGGAAAGCCGTGAGGTCGGCGACGGTGGCGGCCGACGGAACGTCCCCGGTGTGGGAGACCGGTGACGCTACGGAGCGCTCGGCCGAAGGGCGCGGAATACGACGCCGACCCCGGCTCCCCGACGTCCGCCGTGCTGGGTGCACCGGCGTCGTGTCGTGGCGTGGAGTCGCCCTCGTGATTCCCGTGGTCCTGCTGCCCGGCCTCGCTCCCCGCTGTCGTGCCGTCGCCGATGTGCCCCAGCACCACGCCGTCCGCTGACGACGCGATGGTGCGGCCACCTGGTCGCGGCTCTTCTTGCGCCTGCTCCGGCCGTGGCCCGTACGCCGCAGGTCCCTGCGGCGCCAGTGCCGCCGTACGGAACCGTGCGCGGCGAACTTGTCCCAGTGTGTGATTTCCCCCTCGCTCTCCACCGCGAAACTGCCGCTTGCGGGATGCTGGCGATAACGTTCGTTCACTTCCCGGGCCGAAAGGGTCCGGGACGCCTGTGCCGCTTGGCGCGATCGGCGATCCGGAGCGATCCGGTGTGGCGAGCGGAAAACTGAGCGATATGTGTCGATGGTCAGTAGTCGGCGCGGTCGGCGGACGCTTGTTGGTGACAACGGGTAGTCAATACTGGTCAGTCCGTGAACCTTCGGCCAGTTGTCGGCCGTCGTCCGGCGGTGGTCGTCGCAGTCATGTGTCGGCAGTCCTCGTCGGTGCAGGTGGAAGTAGTCCGTTGATGGAGGCAGTGATGGGTGTGGCAGCCGGTCCGATCCGCGTGGTGGTGGCCAAGCCGGGGCTCGACGGCCACGATCGTGGGGCCAAGGTGATCGCGCGGGCACTGCGCGACGCCGGTATGGAGGTCATCTACACCGGGCTCCATCAGACCCCGGAGCAGATCGTCGACACCGCGATCCAGGAGGACGCCGACGCGATCGGCCTGTCCATCCTGTCCGGTGCCCACAACACGCTCTTCGCGGCCGTCATCGCCCTCCTCAAGGAGCGCGACGCCGAGGACATCAAGGTCTTCGGCGGCGGCATCATCCCCGAGGCGGACATCGCCCCCCTCAAGGAGAAGGGCGTCGCGGAGATCTTCACCCCGGGCGCCACGACGGTGTCCATCGTGGACTGGGTACGGGCGAACGTCAGGCAGCCGGCCGGCGCGTGACCGGGCGCCTGCGCCATCCCGGGTGACCGCCGGGCACCTGCGCCGCCCGCGTGACCGCCGGGTGCCCCGCGCTGCGCCCGGGTGACCGCCGGGCGCCTGGGCCTGCGTCGGCCCGCGTGACCGACTGGGTGCCCGCGCTGTTTCGCGCGGGCATCGGTGCCCTTCGGCATCTCCAGCGCCGGAGCGGTTCGGCGCTGGAGAGTCTCGGCCTTGCCGGGTTCTCCGAGCAGACGGGTTCTCCGAGTACCGGGTTCTCCGGCTCCTCGGGTTCGCCCGGCTTCTTCGTGTTGCGCGGTGCCCTGGGAGCAGGGAGCACGGCGCGGGCAGACCGGGGCGGGACCCGGCCGGGTCCCGGACGCCGTCCGCCCGGCCCACGGCGAGGGGACGTGCCGAGCCGGGCGGCCTTTCACCGCACGGCCGGAGTGGCGGTCATGGCGCGGTGAACTCGGCGGACATGGCCGCTCTCAGCCGCAGGGTCGTCACGAGCCGCTGGAAGGCCTCGGCCCAGTAGTCGCCGGACCCCGGTGCCGCGTGCTCCGACTCGTCGGGGACCGAGGTGAGTCCTTCGAGCCGTCCCGCCTCCGCCGGGTCGAGGCAGCGCTCGGCCAGCCCCATCACCCCGCTGAAGCTCCACGGAAAGCTCCCCGCGTCCCGCGCGATGTCGAGCGCGTCGACCACCGCCCGCCCCAGGCCTCCCGCCCAGGGCACCGCGCAGACCCCGAGCAGCTGGAACGCCTCGGACAGTCCGTGCGTACCGATGAACCCGGCCACCCACTCGGCCCGCTCCCCGGCGCCCAGCGTGGCCAGCAGCTTGGCCCGCTCGGCCAGTGACACCGCCCCAGGCCCCCCGGCCTCCGGAGCGGAGGGCGGCCCGAGGAGCGCCCTCGACCACGCGGGATCGCGCTGCCGCACCGCCGCCCGGCACCACGCCGCATGCAGTTCCCCCTGCCAGCCGTCCGTCACGGGCAGGGCCACCATCTCCTCCGGCGAACGGCCGCCGAGCCGCTCCCGCCAGGTCGCGAGCGGCGCCGCCTCGACCAGCTGGCCCAGCCACCATGACCGTTCGCCTCGGCCGCCCGGGGGTTTCGGCACCACCCCGTCCCGTTCCATCGCCGCGTCGCACTCGTGCGGCGCCTCGACCGTGATCACCGGTGCCCCCTGCGTATGGTCGACGGCCACGCACGAGGCGGCCCTGTCCGCCATCCTCGCGGCGAGCGCGGACCCCGGCAGGGAGGACAGCAGTTCGGCCGCCGTCGCCCGGACGTTGCGGCTGCGGTCGGCCAGCGCCCGCTCCAGGAACGTCTCGTCCTCGGCGCACAGTCCGGACCGCAGCGAGTCGAGGAACATCAGCCGGTCCTCGGCCCGCTCCGTCGCCCAGGTCGCCGCCAGCAAGGCGCGTCCGGCGGCCGGATCCTTGGCCCGTACCGCCGTCAGCAGCGCGACCCGCTCCGCGAACAGGCCCTCCTGCCACAGCCGTTGTATGTCGTCGACCTCCTCCGGCAGCGCGGCGGCGCCCGACGAGGAGCGCAGCGCGAACCGCCATTCGGGGTTCAGCCGGGCCAGCCACAACGCCCGCGGCCCGGCGAAGTCGAGCACGGCGGGCCGCAGGTCCGTGCGCCCCCGGGCCGCGTCGAGGAGTGCCGGAAGGGTCCCCGGGGGCGCGGCGAATCCGCGCGTGTTCGCCAGGGCCAGCCACTGGGGCAGCAGCTCCATGAGGTCGGGTGCCGTGCCTCTGCGGCCACCGCCGCCCGCGCCGGGGCGGTCCGCCAGCAGGGTCGCCAGCCTTCGGGCAGCGGCGGGCGGCAGCGCGGCCCGCGGGTCCGGTGCCGCGGGCTCCGGCCGGGCCGCCGCGCGCGCCGGCCGGACTCCGGCCCGCCGCCGTACGGTCTCCACGGCCGCCGCGTCCAGCAGCGCGACAGGAGCCTGTTGCCCGGGCCGTTGTCCCGGAAGCGTGCGCCGCTCGGTGCCGAGCAGCGCCACGGTGACGAGCTCCTCCCAGGAACCGCCGAAGGGCGCGCCCGCCGATGCCGGTGTCGTGGTCATGAGCGTCCTTTCCGTACGAAGGGCGTCAGCGGCGGCCGGGCGCCGGGCCGCTGGTCGGTGTGGCGAGGGTGATGAGGCCGCCGAAGGCGGCACATGTGGTGGAGGTGGCATATGCGGTGAGGGTGACGCATGCGGTGGGGGTGCTGACCGGGGTCAGCACAGCGGCACCGCCTCGCCCTCGCCCTGCGGCCACGCCGTGAGCGGAGTGAAGCCGCGGTGGCCGCACTCGCCGAAGACCGTGACCGGTGCGCCGCCGGACAGGGCGACCAGGCGCCACAGTTCGGGCCGGGATCGCGAGGAAGGGCTGAGAGGGAGAGCCGACTCCCCGTCGAAGTCGGCCAGTTGCCATGAGTCCCCGTCCGGGGTCGGGACGACCCGATCCAGGGTGACCGGGCAGGAGTCCAGCCAGGGGTCGGCGCGCAGCGCTTCTCCGTAACGGGCCGCCGCCTGGGGCGTGGTCAGCCCCGGCGGCCGTATCGCCGCGGGTGCCGGGGGAGTGAACCGCTCGCCCAGCGCCGCCCGCAGTTGGCCGGCGCCCGGGTACGCGGACACCTCCGCCTCGAAGACCAGCCCCACCGGAAGCGCCAGTTCGGGTGCCCGGCCCGCCGCGCCGTAGGAGAGGAGCAGGGCCGTACGGCCGGACTCGGCGCCGTACAGCCAGATCCTGCGGGTCGTGAGCCGGGCGTCCGCCGTGTCGTACTGCGCGAGGACCAGCCAGCGGTCACGCACCGGCGGGCCGTCCGGGGAGCCGGGCAGTCCGACACGGGAACGGACCGTCGTGGCCAGGCCGTCCGGCAGCCGCTCGCGCCGCAGCCAGCCCTGGTCGAGAAGGTGCAGCAACGCGCACTCCTCCAGCAGCCGCACGGGCCAGCCCGGCCCCGAGGACGGGATCGCCCCCAACTCCCTCACGCGCGCGGCCAGACCGGGTGCCTGCGCGTCGACCATCCGGGCCGCCGTCTCCTCCCACATCCCGTACCCCGCCCGCTCGGCGGAGGCGAGGCCGCCGCGCAGCAGGTCCGCCAGCCGCTGCTCCAGCTCGGCCGCCCCCGCGGTGATCCGCTCGGCCCGCCGCTCGGCCCTGCGCCGCGCCGCCTCGGGATCACCCGGCGAGGCGGCTCCAGATCCCCCGCCCGCCAGGCTCTTGCCCTCCGCGCGCCTGCGTCTTCCCTCCAGCCACTGGGCGGCCCAGTCCGGTGCCTGCGCGGACGGCACCGCTCCGTCCGCGCCCGCCCAGAGGAGCAGCAGCCCCAGCGCGTGCTTGCACGGGAACTTCCGGCTCGGGCAACTGCACTTGTAAGCGGGACCCGCCGAGTCCGCGATGTCGACGACCGTCTGATACGGCTTGCTGCCACTTCCCCTGCACAGTCCCCATACCGTCCCCTCCTCCGTACTGCCCGCCTCCGACCACGGTCCGGCCGCGCCGAGCTTGCTCCCCGCCTTGCGTGACGCGGCGTCAGGCGCCAGTGCCAGCACCTGATCCGCCGTCCAGCGCACCGCCTGCTGTGTCATGCCATCGAAGGTAGGACCCACCACTGACAATCGATCCTCGCGAGCACATTTGCGCAGGTCAGAGCGCATTGTCAGTGGCGTGGTGCACGGTGGAACCAGATCCGAACCGGCCGAGCTGGAGGGGGACCGAGGCATGTCCGTGTCCGTAGAACCGACGTCAGTTGACGCACCCGCGGGAGAGAAGGGGCCGAGCCGGCCGAGCGAGGCGCTGCGACCGCACGCCGAGCACGCCTTCGCCGCCGAACTCGCCGCGCTCGCCGCGCAGGACGACCGGCCGCGTCCGGAACGCTGGCTGCTGTCGCCCTGGGCCGTGGCCACCTATCTGCTGGGCGGCACACTGCCGGACGGCACCGTGATCACCCCCAAATACGTGGGGCCGCGGCGCATCGTCGAGGTCGCCGTCACCACCCTCGCCACCGACCGGGCCCTGCTCCTGCTCGGGGTGCCCGGCACCGCGAAGACCTGGGTGTCCGAGCACCTGGCGGCCGCGGTCAGCGGCGACTCGACCCTGCTCGTGCAGGGCACGGCCGGCACGCCGGAGGAGGCCATCCGGTACGGCTGGAACTACGCGCGGTTGCTCGCGCACGGGCCCAGCCGGGACGCGCTCGTGCCGAGCCCCGTCATGCGGGCCATGGCCGAGGGCATGACGGCCCGCGTCGAGGAACTCACGCGCGTACCCGCGGACGTGCAGGACAGCTTGATCACGATCCTCTCCGAAAAGACCTTGCCGATACCGGAGTTGGGCCAGGAGGTGCAGGCCGTCCGCGGGTTCAACCTGATCGCCACGGCCAACGACCGGGACCGCGGGGTCAATGAACTCTCCAGCGCCCTGCGCCGCCGTTTCAACACGGTGGTGCTGCCGTTGCCGGAGAGCGCCGAGGCCGAGGTCGACATCGTCTCGCGCCGGGTCGACCAGATCGGCCGGTCCCTCGATCTGCCCGCCGTGCCCGACGGCGTCGACGAGATCCGCCGTGTCGTCACCGTCTTCCGGGAGCTGCGCGACGGGATCACGGCCGACGGCCGGACGAAGCTGAAGTCGCCGAGCGGCACGCTGTCCACGGCCGAGGCGATCTCCGTCGTCACCAATGGCCTCGCGCTGGCCGCCCACTTCGGCGACGGCGTCCTGCGGGCGAGCGACGTCGCGGCCGGCATCCTCGGCGCTGTCGTGCGCGACCCGGCCGCCGACCGCGTCATCTGGCAGGAGTACCTGGAAGCGGTCGTCCGCGAGCGGGACGGCTGGAAGGACTTCTACCGCGCCTGCCGCGAGGTGAGCGTATGAGCGCCGGGCGGGACGCCGGGCCACCCGCGTCGGGGGGCGGGGCGATCGTCCGGGGTCCGGGGCCGTTGCTGCTCGGTGTGCGGCACCACGGGCCCGGGTCGGCGCGGGCCGTACGGGCGGCGCTGGAGGCGGCGGCACCCCGGGTCGTGCTCATCGAGGGGCCGCCCGAGGCGGACGCCCTCGTCCCGCTGGCCGCCGACAAGGACATGCGGCCGCCCGTGGCGCTCCTGGCCCACGTGGTGGACGAGCCAGGCCACTCGGCCTTCTGGCCGCTGGCCGAGTTCTCGCCGGAGTGGGTGGCGATCCAGTGGGCCCTGGAGCACGGGGTACCGGCCCGCTTCATCGACCTTCCGGCCGCCCACACCCTGGCCGGGCGGAGAGAAGGGACGGACCCCGACCGGGACGGGCCGGTGAGCGCCCCCTCCGACACCCCGCCCCCGGCCGGAGAGCCCGGCCCCCGCGGCCCCGGCCCCGGGGGCGAGCCTGCGCCGGAAGCCGATTCCAGCCTCTCGGACGAGTCGGGCCCTGCGGAAGCTCCCAGCCTCTCGGATGGTCCCGGCCCTGCGGGTGATTCTGGACCTGCGGATGGTCCCGGCCCCTCGGGTGATCCCGGGCAGCCGGAGGCCGCCGGTGGTTCCGGCCGTTCCGCCGACGGGACCGCCCTGCGGATCGACCCCCTCGCGGTGCTCGCCGAGACGGCCGGCTACGACGATCCGGAGCGCTGGTGGGAGGACGTGGTCGAGCACCGGGCGGGTGCGGCGGACGACCCGTTCGCTCCGTTCGCCGTGCTGGAGGAGGCCATGGGATCGCTGCGCGAGGCGTACGGGGCCGGCGGACACGACCGGGACCTGGTGCGCGAGGCGTACATGCGGCTCCAGATCCGGGCTGCGCAGCGGGAGTTCGGGGACGGCGTGGCCGTGGTGTGCGGGGCCTGGCACGTCCCCGCGCTGCGGCGGAAGGCCACGGTCGGCGCCGACCGGGCACTCCTCAAGGGGTTGCCCAAGGCCAAGGTCCAGCTGACGTGGGTGCCCTGGACGCACCGCCGGCTGTCCCGGGCCAGCGGCTACGGAGCGGGCATCGACTCGCCGGGCTGGTACGGGCATCTGTTCAGCGCCCCCGACCGCCCGGTCGAGCGGTGGATGACGAAGGTGGCCAGGCTGCTGCGCGACGAGGACCGGGGCGTGTCGTCGGCCCACGTCATCGAGGCCGTGCGACTGGCCGGGACACTCGCCGCGATGCGCGGTCGCCCGCTGCCGGGACTGACCGAGACCACCGACGCCGTCCGGGCCGTGATGTGCGAGGGCTCGGACGTTCCCCTGGAGCTGGTGCGCGACCGGCTCGTGGTCGGCGAGGTGCTCGGAGAGGTGCCGGAATCCGCTCCGGCGGTGCCGTTGCAGCGGGACCTCGCGCAGGCGCAGCGGCGGCTGCGGCTCAAGCCCGAGGCGCTGGAACGGGAGATGGAACTCGACCTGCGCAAGGAGACCGACGCGGGGCGCAGCACCCTGTTGCACCGGTTGCGGCTCCTGGGCATCGCGTGGGGCGAGCCCGCGGTGTCCCGCGGCAGCACGGGCACCTTCCGCGAGACCTGGCGGCTGCGCTGGGAGCCGGAGCTGTCGGTGCGGGTCGCCGAGGCCGGCGTGTGGGGCACGACCGTGCTGTCCGCCGCGACGGCCAAGGCCGAGGCGGACGCCGTCGGCGCGCCGTCCCTCGCGGATGTCACGGCCCTCGCCGAGCGCTGCCTGCTCGCCGAGCTCCCGGACGCGCTGCCCGTGGTGATGCGGGTGCTCGCCGACCGCGCCGCCCTCGACACGGACGTGGGCCATCTCGCGCAGGCCCTGCCCGCACTCGTCCGCTCCCTCCGCTACGGCGACGTACGCGGCACGGACACCCGTGCCCTCGCCGATGTCGCGGCCGGCCTCGCCGAACGCGTCTTCGTCGGCCTCCCCCCGGCCTGCGCCTCCCTCGACGGCGACGCCGCCGAGGAGATGCGCCGCCACCTCGACGCCGTGCACGGGGCCGTGGGACTGCTGGGGGAGGCGGCCCCGGAGGCCGCCGAGTCCGGGGGGATCCGCGGGCGCTGGTACGCGGTGCTGCGGGTCCTCGCGGCTCGGGACACCGTGCCGGGCGTGGTCAGAGGCCGGTCCGTCCGCCTGCTCCTGGACGAGGGGGAACTGGCGCAGGAGGAGGCCGCCCGGCTCATGGGCCTCGTGCTGTCGCCGGGCACGGAACCCGCGGACGGAGCCGCGTGGATCGACGGATTCGTCGGGGGCGGCTCCGGCGGCATGCTGCTCGTGCACGACGAGCGGCTGCTCGCGCTGGTGGACACGTGGCTGACCGGGGTTCCGGCGGACGCGTTCACCGATGTGCTGCCGCTGCTGCGCCGGACGTTCTCGGCCTACGAGACGGGAGTGCGCAGGACTCTGGGTGAACTCGTCCGGCGCGGCCCGGCGCCGCGGGCGAACGCCGAGGCCGCCGACTCGGGCTCCGGCATACCCGGGTTCGCCCCCGACCTCGACACCGGGCGCGCCGACGCCGTCCTGCCGATGCTGAGCCTGCTGCTGGGGCTGGCCGATCCCGGCGCGGACACCGGCAGCGACACCGGAACCGGCGCGGACACCGGTACCGGAACAGGCGCCGGAACCGACACCGACACCGATACCGGAATCAGCACCGGCACCGACATCGACAACGATCTTGTGAGGGTGGCTCCATGACCGAGATGGCGGCGGGTGCCGGAGACGAGCGGCTGCGGCGATGGCGGCTGGTGCTCGGCGGCGACGAGGCGGACGGCACCGGACGCGTGCTCTCCGGCCGGGACGCCGCCATGGACGGGGCGCTGAGCGCGCTCTACGGGAAGGGGAGCGGGGGGCGGCCGGGGCGGGACCGCTCGGCGGGGCTCGGGGCGTCGGCGCCGTCGGTCGCGCGCTGGCTCGGCGACATCCGGACCTACTTCCCCTCCTCCGTCGTCCAGGTGATGCAACGGGACGCCATCGACCGGCTCGGGCTCTCCGCCCTGCTCCTGGAGCCCGAGATGCTGGAGGCGGTGGAGGCCGACGTGCATCTAGTGGGCACCCTTCTCTCTCTCAACAAGGCCATGCCGGAGACGACGAAGGAGACCGCGCGGGCCGTGGTGCGCAAGGTCGTGGAGGACCTGGAGAAGCGGCTCGCCACCCGCACCCGGGCCACGCTCACCGGCGCCCTCGACCGCAGCGCCCGGATCAACAGACCCCGCCACCACGACATCGACTGGAACCGCACGATCGCGGCCAACCTGAAGCACTACCTGCCCGAGTACCGCACGGTCGTGCCCGAGCGGCTGATCGGCTACGGGCGTGCCTCGCAGTCCGTGAAGAAGGAGGTCATCCTCTGCATCGACCAGTCGGGGTCGATGGCGGCGTCGGTCGTCTACGCCTCCGTGTTCGGTGCCGTGCTGGCGTCGATGCGGTCCATCGCCACCCGGCTCGTCGTCTTCGACACGGCCGTCGTCGACCTCACCGACCAGCTCGACGACCCGGTCGACGTCCTCTTCGGCACCCAGCTCGGCGGCGGTACGGACATCAACCGGGCGCTCGCCTACTGCCAGTCGCAGATCACCAGACCGGCCGACACGGTCGTCGTCCTCATCAGCGACCTCTACGAAGGCGGGATCCGCAACGAGATGCTGAAGCGGGTCGCGGCGATGAAGTCGTCGGGGGTCCAGTTCGTGACGCTGCTCGCGCTGTCCGACGAGGGGGCGCCCGCGTACGACCGTGAGCACGCGGCGGCGCTCGCCGCACTCGACGCCCCGGCGTTCGCCTGCACACCTGATCTCTTCCCCGACGTCATGGCGGCGGCGATCGAGAAGCGGCCGATTCCGATTCCGGACACGAGGTGAGCGTTCCTGCCCTGAGCGTGAGCGTTCCCGTCCTGAGCGCGAACGACCGGTTCGGGCTGGTTCGGGAACCCGGACGGCCGAAAGCCGGCGGATCCACCCGACCGGACCCCTGCGCGCCCACCCGACAGGCTCCGCGCAGGGGTCCGGTCGGCCGCGCGGGGCGCTCAGTGGCTGCTCACAGGGGCCTCACCGGGTGATCCCCGGCCAGGTGAGGGCCCCTCCGGGCCGGATCTGTGACAGGTATCACCGCCGTCGTGTGAGCTGCGATTTAGGGACCCGTGCCCCACGGCGATAACCTGCGAGACGGACATGCCGCGCGCTCGGACATCGTGTGCGCCACCCTTGTGACAGCGGACGTCACGTTGCCCTTCGCGGCACGCCCACGCATCCAACGAACCGCGAGATCACTGATAGGGACGGACGCGCGTGGACCTGTTCGAGTACCAGGCGAGGGACCTCTTCGCCAAGCACGGTGTACCGGTGCTGGCCGGTGAAGTCATTGACACGCCTGAGGCAGCCCGCGAGGCGACCGAGCGTCTTGGCGGCAAGTCCGTCGTCAAGGCCCAGGTGAAGGTCGGTGGCCGTGGAAAGGCCGGCGGCGTCAAGCTCGCCGCCACCCCGGACGAGGCCGTCGCCCGCGCGACGGACATCCTCGGCATGGACATCAAGGGCCACACGGTCCACAAGGTGATGATCGCCGAGACCGCGCCCGAGATCGTCGAGGAGTACTACGTCTCGTACCTCCTCGACCGCACCAACCGCACCTTCCTCGCCATGGCGTCCGTCCAGGGCGGCGTGGAGATCGAGGTCGTCGCGGAGGAGAACCCCGACGCCCTCGCGAAGGTGCCCGTCGACGCCAACGAAGGCGTGTCGATCGAGAAGGCCCGCGAGATCGTCGCCCAGGCGAAGTTCCCGGCCGAGGTGGCCGAGCAGGTCGCCGAGATCCTGGTGACGCTGTGGGACACCTTCATCAAGGAGGACGCCCTCCTCGTCGAGGTGAACCCGCTCGCCAAGGTCGCCTCCGGCAAGGTCATCGCCCTCGACGGCAAGGTGTCGCTGGACGAGAACGCCGAGTTCCGCCAGCCCGACCACGCCGCGCTCGAGGACAAGGAGTCGGCCAACCCGCTCGAGGCCGCCGCCAAGGCCAAGAACCTCAACTACGTCAAGCTCGACGGTGAGGTCGGCATCATCGGCAACGGCGCGGGTCTCGTCATGAGCACCCTCGACGTCGTCGCGTACGCCGGTGAGAACCACGGTGGCGTCAAGCCCGCCAACTTCCTCGACATCGGCGGTGGCGCCTCCGCCGCCGTCATGGCGAACGGCCTGGAGATCATCCTCGGCGACCCGGACGTCAAGTCCGTCTTCGTCAACGTCTTCGGTGGCATCACCGCCTGTGACGAGGTCGCCAACGGCATCGTCCAGGCGCTCCAGCTGCTCGCCGACAAGGGCGAGGAAGTCACCAAGCCGCTGGTCGTGCGTCTCGACGGCAACAACGCCGAGCTGGGTCGTCAGATCCTGTCGGACGCCAACCACCCGCTGGTCCAGCGCGTGGACACCATGGACGGCGCGGCCGACAAGGCCGCCGAGCTCGCGGCTGCGAAGTAAGGGACGAGGGACTAAACAGCCATGGCTATCTTCCTCAACAAGGACAGCAAGGTCATCGTCCAGGGCATGACCGGTGCCACGGGTATGAAGCACACCAAGCTCATGCTCGCGGACGGGACGAACATCGTCGGTGGCGTGAACCCGCGCAAGGCGGGCACGTCCGTCGACATCGACGGCAATGAGATCCCCGTCTTCGGCACGGTCGCCGAGGCCATGGAGAAGACCGGCGCCAACGTGTCCGTCCTCTTCGTGCCGCCGGCCTTCGCCAAGGCCGCCGTGGTCGAGGCGATCGACGCGGAGATCCCCCTCGCGGTCGTCATCACCGAGGGCATCGCCGTCCACGACTCCGCCGCCTTCTGGGCGTACGCGAAGTCGAAGGGCAACAAGACCCGCATCATCGGCCCGAACTGCCCCGGTCTCATCACCCCGGGTCAGTCCAACGCCGGCATCATCCCGGGCGACATCACGAAGCCGGGCCGCATCGGCCTGGTCTCGAAGTCCGGCACGCTGACGTACCAGATGATGTACGAGCTCCGTGACATCGGCTTCTCGTCCGCCGTCGGCATCGGTGGCGACCCGGTCATCGGTACGACGCACATCGACGCGCTCGCCGCGTTCGAGGCCGACCCCGACACCGACCTGATCGTCATGATCGGCGAGATCGGCGGCGACGCCGAGGAGCGTGCGGCGGACTTCATCGCGAAGAACGTGACGAAGCCGGTCGTCGGCTACGTCGCCGGCTTCACCGCGCCCGAGGGCAAGACCATGGGCCACGCCGGCGCCATCGTCTCCGGCTCCTCCGGCACGGCCGCCGCGAAGAAGGAGGCCCTCGAGGCCGCGGGCGTCAAGGTCGGCAAGACGCCGACCGAGACGGCCAAGCTCGCGCGCGAGATCCTCGCGGGCTGAGCTGTCGCTCGACCGAACGCCGGTGGGCCCGCACCCTTTCGAGGATGCGGGCCCACCGGCGTTCCGCGTCACCGGCGTCACCGTCACGGGTGTTCCGCCTCGCTGGCCTCGCTGGCCTCGCGGGTGTCACGGCGTCAGCGGTTCTCCGGGATCAGCCGTTCCGGGCCGTTCATCTCCTGGGACCTCAGCCTGGCGCGCAGCTTCAGCTCCGCCGCGGACAGAGGCCCGGGGGCGGCCTTGGGCGGCAGGCCGTGAATGGTCTCCGGCGGCGCGAGGGGTTCCTCGTAGTGGTCCGGGGCAGTGCCCAGCGTCAGGGCGGTCACCCCGATCAGCAGGACCGTGAAGGCGATGGCCGCCCGGGTCCACTGCTGGGCCCGGCGCTCCCCGTACCAGCGGACCGTGCGGGGCTTCGCCGCGCGCAGCCGCTCCGCGCTCGCGAGTTCGGTGAGCCGCCGGTGCAGGTCCTCCGGCGACGACAGCTCCGGCAGCCGTGCGGCGACGGCCTCGCGCGCGTGCAGCACCCGGTTGGCCGCCGCGGGCGTGCTCGCCTCCGTCTCGGCCGCGGTCTCCGGCAGCCCGAGCCCCACGCCGTCGTACAGCACCAGGGTGCGCCGGTACACGGGCGGCAGTTCGAGGAGTACGTCGAGCAGGGCGCGGTCGGCGGCGCCGGAGGGTGGTGCTTCCGGGTGACGGTAGCGGGGGCGCAGCCGGTGCCAGGGGGAGAGCGCGTACTCGTAGGCCGTCGCGCGCACCCATCCGGCGGGATCCGGGTCCACGGCCACCTCGGGCCAGCGGTACCAGGCCTCCTGGAACGCCCGTTCCACGGACTCGCGGGCCAGTTCGCGCCGCCCGGTCAGCAGATAGGCCTGTCGTACGAGGGCGGGGGCGCAGAACGCGTAGAGGGCGTCGAAGGCTTGAGCGGGCGTCAGCGACGGCTCCGGGAGTCCGGAGTGTCCGTCCTCGGTGAGCCACCCCTCGGCGAGCCGCTCCTCGGTGAGACGCTCCTCGGCCCGGTTCCGCCGAGGCCGCTCCCCGACCCGGGCGGAACGTCTCTTTCCCGCTGCCCTCCCCGCCCCCACCAGCTCAGGGGTGACGTCCTCCTGAGGGGTGCTCATCTCCGGCCGGGCGTCGGCCGGATCGGCCGTGAGCAGCCTCGTGTACGCCTCCCGCATGCGGCCGCGCGGGGCCGAACGGCCGGCCTCCCAGGAGCGCACCGTCGCCCGGCTGACGCCGAGCCGGGTGGCCATGTCCGCCTGGGTCAGCGACCGGCTCTCGCGCAGACGGCGGCGCTCCTTGGGCGCCGGCAGCGGGGTGGCGGGGCTCTGTGTCATGTCGGGTTCCACAGATTGCCCCTTCGTACGAAAAAGTACATAACTGCATATTGAGCGACACATCCGGGGTTCGCCTGTTACGACGAGAAAGCGCGTGTCGTTGGGAGCATGAGAGCCGTGACTCAAATCACCGACCGCAGGCTCTCGTTGTCGCTCCTGCTCACCCGGATGCGCGACCGATCACCCGGACTGGCCGCGAGCCTCCTGGGCGGCGCCGTCGCCGCGGGGCTCGGGCTCGCCTCGTTCGCCATCCTCGTCATGGTGCTGTGGATCAGCTCGCCGTACCCGGACAGCGGGCCGGGCGGAGCGCTGCACGTCGCCGCCGCCCTCTGGCTGCTCGCCCACGGCGTGGAGCTGATCCGCACCGACACCCTGTCCGGCCTGCCGATGCCGGTGGGGGTGACGCCGCTTCTCCTGCTCGCTCTCCCCGTGTGGCTGCTGCACCGGGCCGCACGGGAGGCGGCCGACGTCTCGTCGGAGTCGTCGCCGCGCACGGCGTGGGCCGGCGTCGTCGCCGGCTATCTGTCCGTCGGCTGGGCCGCCGTGCTGTACGCCTCCGGCGGCACGCTGCGCCCCTCCTGGACCTGGGCGGTGATCTGCCTGCCCCTTCTGGCGGTGATCGCCGCGGGAGCCGGGGTCTGGACGGCGTACGGGAGGCCGTGGGGGCCGAGCCCGTTCCGGGGGAGGCGGGCCGAGAGGATGCTTCCGCGAACCGGAGGGCGCCCGGTCTCGGTCGTGCGCCGTCCGGCCGACGCCGACGACCGGGTGCTCGGCGGTGCGGCGCGGGCCGCCCTGGCCGGGGTCGCGGTCCTCGTCGGGGGCGGGGCCCTGCTCGTGGCGGCGTCGCTCGTGTGGCACGGGGACACGGCCCGCGCCTCGTTCGTGCAGGTCACCGGTGGGTGGTCGGGCCGGTTCGCCGTGCTGCTGTTGTGTCTGGTCCTGGTGCCCAACGCGGCCGTGTGGGGGGCGGCCTACGGGCTCGGGCCCGGTGTCGTCCTGAGTGCGGGTCATGTCGCCGGTCCGCTGACCGCGGGCGTCTCGGGGACGCACACGCCGGCCGATCCGCTCCCCGCGTTTCCCCTGCTCGCGGCCTTGCCGCAGACGGGATCCGCGGCGCCGTCGCCCTGGCTGAGCGCGCTGGTGCCGCTGGCCGCCGGGGTGACGGTGGCGTGGTTCGCGGTGCGGGCGGGGGCCGCGCGAGGAACCCCGGGCCGGGAGGAGGCCTGGCCGCTCGGGCGGACGGTGGCCGCCGTCTCGATCGCCGCCGGATGGTGCGGCGTC
This sequence comes from Streptomyces sp. NBC_00386, assembly GCF_036063235.1. NCBI lineage: Bacteria > Bacillati > Actinomycetota > Actinomycetes > Kitasatosporales > Streptomycetaceae > Streptomyces > Streptomyces sp. NBC_00386. The sequence continues at coordinate 3,888,240 of NZ_CP107950.1, read as the reverse complement.
GCGCTCGGTGTGCTCGCCGGGCTGGCCGGGGGGCCGCTGGGGGTCCGTGCACTGACCCATTTCGGGCCGCTGTGGTGGCAGGTGGGGCCCGCGACGGCGGTGTGGACGGCGGCCGTCGGGATCCCCGTCGCGGCGGGCGCGGCCGTGCGGCGGGACCGGGCGCACGAGGCCGCCGGGGGCGCGGGTGCCCGCCGGGGCCCGCGAGGGATCGGGTGGACTCCGCGCCCACGGATGCGCGCCTGGCTGCCGGGGTGGAGGGGCAGTTCCGCGATGCCGCTGCCGACGCCGGTTCCGCTCCAGGGGGCGCCGTCCACCCCCGGCCGGGTCGACCCCGCGGTACTGGCGTCCGTCATCGAGAGCTTCGACCCCTACGACCCCTACGACCCGTACGACAGCTACGACCCCTTCGAGCCGTACGACGCTCTGCCGGGGGAACCCACGGCGGGCGCCCGGCACGGGGAAGCGTCGAGGGAGACCCGCTGGGAGGCCCTGCGAAAGGCGGGCGGCCCTCCTGAGCCGGAGTCGCAGGACTCGGGGGACCCCGGGGACGGGGAGGGCCCCGAGGGCCGGGGGGACCCGGCGGACGAGGGGAATCCCGAAGGCCGCCCGGCCCACCGGAACGGCCTGGAGCACCCCGAGGGCCCCGCACGCAGGAACGGGCTTGAGTACCTGGAGTCGTCCGGGAGTCCGGAGGGGCGGGGGCCTCGAAGCGAGGGCGGGCCGGAGAATCCCTGCCCGGACGGCCTGGGCAGCGGTTCGCCCCGCTGACCCGGGACCGGCCCTCGCCCTCGCGGGTTCCGGCGGCGGACCGGCCTCCGGCCCGGGGAAGGCCCGGGCGGGAGGCCGGTCGTCAGTTGTGGGTGCCCAGCAGCCCGCGCAGGTCCTTCGGGAGAAGGTCGTTGCAGGACTGCTTCGCGGCGGTCGTCAGGGCGTCGTTCGTGCAGGAGTAGTAGTCGCTGTAGACGAGGTGGGCGGTGAAGACCCCGGCGACCAGCACGATGGCCAGCGACGCGGTGACGATGCCGCTCACCGCGGCGGTCGTCTGCGGGCGGGTGTTCGGATCGGGAGCCGGGGTGTCGGGGTCCGGTGTACGCGCCTTGGAACGCAGCGCGCTGCTGCCCCAGTACAGGGCGAGCGCCCCGAGCAGCAGGGCCACGTACGGCCAGCCGAAGAGGACGAAGAAGAACGCCCACATGCCGGAGAGCAGCGCGTAACGGGCGCGGCGCTGGGCCGGGTCCGTGGGATCCCAGCGCATTCCTCCGCCCGGCGTGCCGCCAGGGCCTTCGGGGCCGCCCTGCTGCCCCTGCGGTGCGCCCGGCCGGTCGCCGAAACCGCCGCCGTTGGAGGGACCGGGCTGCCGGTCGCTCCACTGGCTGCCCCAGGGCGAGTGCCCGGAGCCCTGCTGTCCGTCCCCGTCGTTCTCACCGGAGCGCTGTCCGTGCCGGCGCGGCTGCCAGGGCCGGTCGGGTGTCCCCTCCGGCGGCGGCGCGAACGGATTGTCCTCCTGGCCGGAGGAGGCCGGGCCGGACGGGGGAGTGTCGGGCGCGTCGGGCATGTCGGGTCCGCGCTCGTCAGAGGGGCCGCCGCTGCCGCCCGCCGAGCCGCCGCCGTTCCCGTCCGCGGAGCCGGGCCCGCCTGTGGAGCCGTCCTCGCCCGGCCTCGGCGGGGTGGACGAAGAGCGCCGCTCGCGCAGCAGGAGCGGAGGGAGTCGGAGACTGCGGTCCGGCATCAGGTGAGCGTCTTCCCCTTGGTGGTTCTGGCAGGTGGCGTGTTCACACAGTTTCGCGCTCGCGACGCGCGCCCCGAGCCGGTCCTCCCGGGCTGACGCCTCGGGCCGGTCCGCCCCGGACTGACGCCCCGAGCTTCGCACTCCGGACTCGCGCCCCGAGTTTCGTACCCCCGGACGCGTGCTCCGGAGGTCTCCGGAACCCGAGCCGCGGGTGGTGCCGGGGCCATGCCCCGGACGTTCGTCCTGGTCCCAGATCAACGTCTCGCGCGCACAGGGCGTTCCCCGTGCCGGAGGCGTTCCCGGGTGGATCCTCCCCAGACGCTACCTTCCGGCCTCGCCCCCGTCCCGTGGGGGCCGCCCGGTGTGCCGGTATCGTTGCTGACGGTCGGCCGCTTCGTAGACTTCCCCGTATCCCGGGGCGTGAAGCATTCGTACGACCGTACAAACGCTCCCCCGAGAAAGGGCCCTCTCGTGGCCAAGACCAAGCGCCTCGTCGTGCTGGTCTCCGGATCAGGTACGAATCTGCAGGCACTGCTCGACGCCGTCGCGGAGGCCGGCTCAGCGGCCTACGGTGCTGAGATCGTGGCCGTCGGAGCCGACCGGGACGGCATCGAGGGGCTCGCGCGGGCCGAGCGTGCCGGGCTCCCGACCTTCGTGTGCAAGGTCAAGGACCACGGCAGCCGGGACGAGTGGGATCTCGCGCTCGCCGAGGCGACCGCCGCGTACGAGCCCGATCTCGTCGTGTCCGCCGGGTTCATGAAGATCGTGGGGAAGGAATTCCTCGCCCGGTTCGGCGGACGGTTCGTCAACACCCATCCCGCGCTGCTCCCCAGTTTTCCCGGCGCCCACGGCGTCCGTGACGCGCTCGCGTACGGAGCCCGGGTCACCGGCTGCACCGTCCACTTCGTCGACGACGGCGTCGACACCGGACCGATCATCGCCCAGGGCGTGGTCGAGGTCCGCAACGAGGACGACGAGAGCGCTCTGCACGAGCGCATCAAGGAAGTCGAGCGAAGGCTGCTCGTCGATGTCGTGGGGCGGCTCGCCCGCAACGGCTATCGCATTGAGGGACGAAAGGTAGTTATCCAGTGACCGCCGACAGCACAGTCACGGCCGAGAGCACCGAGGGCACCAAGCGGGTCATCCGGCGCGCGCTCGTCAGCGTGTACGACAAGACCGGTCTCGAGGAGCTGGCCCGCGGGCTGCACGCGGCCGGCGTCGAGCTCGTCTCCACCGGGTCCACCGCCGCGAAGATCGCCGCGGCCGGAGTGCCCGTCACCAAGGTGGAGGAGCTGACCGGCTTCCCCGAGTGCCTGGACGGCCGGGTCAAGACCCTGCACCCCAAGGTCCACGCCGGGATCCTCGCCGACCTGCGCCTGGAGAGCCACCGGCAGCAGCTCGCCGAGCTCGGTGTCGAGCCCTTCGACCTCGTCGTCGTCAACCTCTACCCGTTCAAGGAGACGGTGGCGTCCGGGGCGACCCCCGACGAGTGCGTCGAGCAGATCGACATCGGCGGCCCCTCGATGGTCCGCGCCGCGGCCAAGAACCACCCCTCCGTCGCCGTCGTCACCAGCCCCGCCCGCTACGGCGACGTCCTCACCGCGGTCCGGAGCGGCGGCTTCGACCTGCACACCCGCAAGCGGCTCGCCGGTGAGGCCTTCCAGCACACGGCCGCGTACGACGTCGCCGTCGCCTCCTGGTTCGCCTCCGCCTACGCGCCGGTCGACGACTCGCAGTTCCCCGACTTCCTCGGTGCCACCTGGGAGCGCGCGCACACGCTGCGCTACGGCGAGAACCCGCACCAGCCGGCCGCGCTCTACACCTCCGGCACCGGCGGTCTGGCCGAGGCGGAGCAGCTGCACGGCAAGGAGATGTCGTACAACAACTACACGGACACGGACGCCGCCCGCCGTGCCGCGTACGACCACGAGGACCCCTGCGTCGCGATCATCAAGCACGCCAACCCCTGCGGGATCGCGGTCGCGTCGAACGTCGCCGAGGCGCACCGCAAGGCGCACGCCTGCGACCCGCTGTCCGCGTTCGGCGGTGTGATCGCGGTCAACCGCCCGGTCACCAAGGAGATGGCCGAGCAGGTCGCGGAGATCTTCACCGAGGTCATCGTCGCGCCCGAGTACGAGGACGGCGCCCTCGAAGCCCTCACCAAGAAGAAGAACATCCGCGTGCTGCGGGCCCACCAGGCCCCGGCCGCCCCGGTCGAGATCAAGCCCGTCGACGGCGGCGCGCTGCTCCAGGTCACCGACCGGCTCCAGGCCGACGGCGACAACCCGGCGAGCTGGACCCTGGCCACCGGTGACGCCCTGAGCGAGGGCGAGCTCGACGAGCTGGCCTTCGCCTGGCGCGCCTGCCGCGCGGTGAAGTCCAACGCGATCCTGCTCGCCAAGGACGGCGCCTCGGTCGGCGTCGGCATGGGCCAGGTCAACCGCGTCGACTCCGCGAAGCTCGCGGTCGAGCGGGCCGGCGCCGAGCGCGCCCGCGGCTCCTACGCCGCCTCGGACGCGTTCTTCCCGTTCCCCGACGGCCTGGAGATCCTCGCCGACGCGGGCGTCAAGGCCGTGGTCCAGCCCGGCGGCTCGGTCCGCGACGAGCTGGTCGTGGAGGCCGCGAAGAAGGCCGGCATCACCATGTACTTCACCGGTACGCGGCACTTCTTCCACTGATCCGGCGCCGATACGCGAGGGCCGTGTCCCCCTTCACAGGGTGGGACACGGCCCTCGGCGCGTACCGGTGCGTACCGGAACGTTCGGTTCAGTAGCGGGGACGGTTGAACCACGCGGCGCCGGACGGCGCGATCATCGCCGCCGCCATCACACCGCCGAAGCCGACCCACAGCAGCGCGAACACCAGCGACGCGGAGGAGCCGATGTCCGCCGCGTTGATCAGGGCGAGGAAGCCGAGCAGGGCGCCCAGGATGCCGTAGACCATGGTGGTGATCCGGATGCCCTGGCCGCCTCTGGTGAACTTGACCCCCAGAGTGATCGACAGACCCGCGAGGCCGAGCACGATCAGGGCGATCACGAAGAAGATGCCCGCGGAGGCGTGGCCGATGTCCGACAGGCCGTTGTTGCCGAAGGTGTCCTCGCCCGAGTTGGAGACGTCGTTGATGGTCGCGGCGCCGAAGATGAAGCCGATGCCCATCAGGACCTGCACGCCCGCCACGATGAAGAGCAGCACGCGGGCGGTCATCATCAGGCCCGGCATGGTCTGCGGCATCATGTTGCCCGCCGGGTAGCCGGGGTATCCGGGCTGCTGCGGGTAGCCGTAGCCCTGCGGGGGCACGGTCGGCGGGGCCTGCGGGTACCCGTAACCGGGAGCGCCCGGCGGTGCGGCGGGAGGCTGCTGCGGCGGCGGGCCGTAAGGGTTGTTCGGGTCGCCGAAACTCATGGCGGGTTTCCTCCGTTGCCTGATGCGGGGACTACGCGCGGCACGGTTCGGAGGAATTTCTACAGAGCGGTCCGTCCCCCCGGTACTGCCCGCGACACTGTGGTTCTCATCGTTCTTTAGCACTCTCTTACTTGTCCAGCGCCATTCCGTATGTGTTGTCCAAGTGCAACATGAGTGATCATGGCCGGATACGGGTGAATCGGGCACGCGGCGACTTCCGGGAGGCGGCCGAAAGGCAACGGAAAAGCCACAGAACGGCCGCTGAACGGCTGTAGCGGGGTCCCCGCGGCCCCGGATTGGAACCTGGACCGCGTCATCCGGGAGGATGGGGGGCATGACCGCCCAGATTCTCGATGGCAAGGCCACCGCAGCCGCGATCAAGTCCGACCTGACCGTCCGCGTGGCGGCCCTGAAGGAGAAGGGCGTCACGCCCGGCCTCGGGACGGTCCTGGTCGGGGACGACCCCGGAAGCCAGAAGTACGTCGCCGGCAAGCACCGCGACTGCGCCCAGGTCGGCATCGCCTCCATCCAGCGCGAACTGCCCGCGACCGCGACGCAGGAAGAGATCGAGGCGGTGGTCCGCGAGCTGAACGAGGACCCCGCCTGCACCGGCTACATCGTCCAGCTGCCACTCCCCAAGGGCATCGACGAGAACCGCATCCTGGAACTGATGGACCCGGACAAGGACGCGGACGGCCTGCACCCGATGAACCTCGGGCGTCTCGTCCTCAACGAGCCCGCCCCGCTGCCCTGCACCCCCAACGGCGTCCTCACGCTCCTGCGCCGCTACGGCGTGGAGATCAAGGGCGCCGAGGTCGTGGTCGTCGGCCGCGGTGTGACCATCGGGCGTCCGATGCCGCTGCTGCTGACGCGGCGCAGCGAGAACGCCACGGTCACCCAGTGCCACACCGGTACCCGTGACCTCTCCGCGCACCTCAAGCGCGCCGACATCATCGTCGCCGCCGCGGGCTCCGCGCACCTCATCCGGGCCGAGGACGTGAAGCCGGGCGCCGCCGTCCTCGACGTCGGTGTCTCGCGCAGCGCCGAGGGCAAGATCGTCGGAGACGTCCACCCCGACGTCGCCGAGGTCGCCGCCTGGATCTCCCCGAACCCGGGCGGTGTCGGCCCGATGACCCGGGCCCAGCTGCTCGTCAACGTGGTGGAAGCGGCGGAGCGCAGTGTCGGCTGACGGCAACACCCACGAGTCCGGGGCCGGCGCGGCGCGCGGCGGCACCGAGTCGGCCGTACGGGAGGCGGAGAGCGCGCTGCGCGCCGCTGTCACCGGGGGGCGTGACCCGGGTTCCGCTTCCGCGGGGGCTTCCGATCCTGGCGGGGTCTCCGCTTCCGTGGCGGCTTCCGCTTCTGGGTCTGGCGGGGGTTCTGCTTCCGCGGGTGCGGGTGCGGGTGCGATGGTCGGTTCCGTGGCCGGGGGTTCTGACGGTCGGGGGGCCGGGGCCGGTGTGCGGTCCGCGTCCGAGAAGGAGAGCGAGATCGAGACCGAGTCGAAGACCGGGGTAGGGGCGGAGACCGAGGTTCATGCCGAGGCTGCGGTTGAGGCGGGGGCCGGGGCTGTGTCTGCGGCTGAGGCTGACGCCGGGTCTGGAGCCGAGGCCGGAGCCGAGTCCGAGTCCGGGGCTGACGCCGAGTCCGAGTCCGAGGCTGACGTTGCCGGTGGGGGCGCGGCTGAGGCTGAGGGTGACGAGTCGGACGGGATGACCGTCCGGGACGCGATCAGCGCGCCCGATGCCCAGGGCGAGCCGCGGCGCACCACACGGCGCTTCCCGCTGTTCACCCGGGACACGGCACGGCCCGAGGGCGGCGGCCGGGCCGCGTCCGGGGACGCCCCGGCGCCCGCGCGTCAGTGGCCCATCCTCACCGTGCTGTCCGCCGTCGCGCTCGGCCTGCTGCTCACCGCGCTCGACGTGTTCCGCGTCGGCACGATCCTGATCGGCGCCGCGCTGCTCGCGGGTGCCGTGATGCGATGGATGCTGCCCAGCGTCGGCATGCTCGCGGTCCGCTCCCGCTTCACGGACATGCTCACCTACAGCGTCCTGGGCATCGCCATCGTGGTGCTCGCGCTGATGGCCCAGCCCCACCCGTGGCTGGAGATCCCGTTCCTCGACGACACCCTGCACTTCACGGTCCGCTGAACCGCGGACGGCATGCGCGTGCGTGCCGGCCCGGCTGTGCGTGCCGGTGGCCCGTCCTCTCCTTCGAGAGGGCGGGCCTCGTCGTTCTCGGGAATGACGGCGGCCCGTCCCCTCCCCCGAGTCAAGGACGGGCCGCGATCGGGCGAGTGTTCCGCCCGGGGTCAACCCTTGTGCACGAGAACGGGCTGTTCAACAGCTTGCCGTCCGCTGTGGCACGGAAGTGACCATTCCGGCACGGTGTGCGCGCCGTATGACGGGAGCCGTACAACTGCGGCTCGCGCAGCTGTCGTTGCCGCCCTCGCCGCCCGGTCCTCTGCCCTGTGGTCTGTACTGGTGGAACACTGGCGTGTACTGGGGGAGTGGGGGAATCGATGCCTCGTTGGAAGGCCTTGCCGGGCGAACTCGACCCGCGGGTAACGGAGTTGGTCGAGCAACTTCGACTGCTCGTCGACCGGAGCGGGTTGGGTGTCGCGGCCGTGGCCGACCGTACGGGCTACAGCAGGACATCCTGGGAGCGCTACCTGAACGCCGGGTTGCTCGCTCCCAAGGGGGCGGTCGTCGCGCTGGCCGAGGTGACCGGGGCCAACCCCGTGCATCTGGCGACCATGTGGGAGCTGGCCGAGCGTGCGTGGAGCCGTTCGGAGACGCGCCACGACACGACGATGGAGGCGATACGGATCTCCCGGGCGCGGGCTGTGCCGGGGGAGTTCGGTCCGGTGGCGTCCGCTCCCGCGGCCGGGGCGCCGGAACCGCAGGACGCGCGGCCCGTCGGGGCCGGACGGGGTGAGGGCTCCGCGCGGCGGAAGCGGCGGTTGACGGTGTTCGTCGCCGCTGTCGTGGGGACCCTGGCCGTCGTCGCGGCCACTGTCTGGCTCACCCACGGTGCCGGGAGGAAAGACCCGGGCGCCGCGCCGAAGACGCCGACGGCCTCCGTGAGTCCGCGGCCCGTTCTGCCGCCCGGGGTGAAGTGCAGTGGGGTCTCCTGCGCGGGGAAGGACCCCGAGAAGATGGGCTGCGGCGGCCGGCTGGCCACGACGGCGACCAGCGTGACGGTGGGGACCACGCTGGTGGAGGTGCGGTACAGCAAGACGTGCGGAGCGGCTTGGGCCCGTGTCGCGCGGGCGGCGGCGGGGGACCGGGTCGAGGTGTCGGCGGGGGCCGGGGCGAAGCGGACGGCTGTGGTGGGCACGGACGTGGACACGTACACGCCGATGGTCGTGGTCAAGGGCGCCGCTGACGCGAAGGCTTGCGTGACGCTGGGGTCGGGGCGGGCGGGGTGTACCGCGTAGCGGTTCGCTTGCGCTGGCGTTTGCGGTGTCGGTCCGGTGGGTGGGTCGGGGCCGTGCCGGTGCATCAGCCCGTCGCCGTTGGGTGAGGCGTGGCCGTCGGTGGCGACGGGCATCGATGTACCGGCACGGCCCCTTCCGCCGGATCCCGGCTGTGGGTACGCGCCCGCTTGGGTGCGTGCGGGCGTGAGTTTCAGCCCCTCCGGCGTTCGAGGAGCGGGGTCCGGGGCGGAGCCCCAGGGTGGGTCGGGTAGGGGCGGAGGGGGCGAAAGAACGCCTGTGGGCCGGGGCGGAAGAAACTTCGGGTTTGGGGGATTGAGTTGGTTCTGCGGGGGCAGGCGGACCGTACCCCCACGGGATCCGGTGCTGTCGGGAAGGGGGGAGATCCCTTCCCGGAGTGTCCGGTAACCCCTTTGGCGGTCGCCGAGTTCACCCTCTCCCGAGCCCGGCGACCGCCTGCCCGGGGGATCCGCGGGCCATCTGTGGGGTGGGCCACACGGACCCTGACGTCCGGCGTCCCGGATGCGCGATAGCCTGGCGGCGGATCTCTCTTGACGCCGAGAGATCGATCATCGGGACCTTTGATCGATCATTGCGGTGGTTGCAGGGGACGATCCTGCACCCGGGGCAGGGACGCCCCACCGCCAGCTGTCATACGGAGAACGCCATGACTCGCACTCCCGTGAACGTCACCGTCACCGGCGCGGCCGGCCAGATCGGTTACGCCCTGCTCTTCCGCATCGCCTCCGGCCAGTTGCTCGGCGCGGACGTGCCGGTCAAGCTGCGCCTGCTGGAGATCACGCCCGCGCTGAAGGCCGCCGAGGGCACCGCGATGGAGCTCGACGACTGCGCCTTCCCGCTGCTTCAGGGCATCGACATCACGGACGACCCGAACGTCGCCTTCGACGGCACCAACGTCGGTCTCCTCGTCGGCGCCCGCCCCCGTACCAAGGGCATGGAGCGCGGTGACCTGCTCTCGGCCAACGGTGGCATCTTCAAGCCGCAGGGCAAGGCCATCAACGACAACGCCGCGGACGACGTCAAGATCCTGGTCGTCGGCAACCCGGCGAACACCAACGCGCTGATCGCCCAGGCCGCCGCGCCGGACGTACCCGCCGAGCGCTTCACCGCCATGACCCGTCTGGACCACAACCGCGCGCTGACCCAGCTCGCGAAGAAGACGGGCACCACGGTCGCCGACATCAAGCGTCTGACCATCTGGGGCAACCACTCCGCCACCCAGTACCCCGACATCTTCCACGCCTCGGTCGACGGCAAGAACGCCGCCGAGGTCGTCAACGACGAGAAGTGGCTCGCCGAGGAGTTCATCCCGACCGTCGCCAAGCGCGGCGCGGCGATCATCGAGGCCCGTGGCGCGTCCTCGGCCGCCTCGGCCGCCAACGCCGCCATCGACCACGTCTACACGTGGGTCAACGGCACGGCCGAGGGCGACTGGACCTCCATGGGCATCCCGTCGGACGGTTCGTACGGTGTGCCGGAGGGTCTCATCTCCTCCTTCCCCGTCACCACGAAGGACGGCCGGTACGAGATCGTCCAGGGCCTGGACATCAACGAGTTCTCCCGCACCCGCATCGACGCCTCCGTCAAGGAGCTCGAGGAGGAGCGCGAGGCGGTCCGCAGCCTCGGCCTGATCTGATCCGATCGGACCAGAACTGATCTGAACGTGCGATGCCCGGGTGGTGATGACCACCCGGGCATCGGTGTGTTCCAGGTCCGGTGGGTCACCCGCTTCCGACCACCAGCTCCGCGAGATCCAGAAAAGCCTCCGTCGTTCCCGTGCGCAGGCGGCCCAACTCCCGGAATCCTGGAGACCGCAGCGACATGTCGAACGGGACGACGACGATCTGCGCGATGGGGGTGCCGAGGCGCAGTGCCAGGTCGCCTGGGCGCACCCGTTGACCCGCGCCCTCGATCTCCGAAGCCACCACGATCGCCTGGTCCGCAAGCGTGCGGCGTCCCGAGTTGCGCAGCCCGTCGAGCAGGGAAGCGGAGGAGTCGAGGAACCACTCGGTGGTGCCGCAGCAGAGGATCAGCTGGTCCGTGAGGGTCAGGGCGACCTCGGCGGACCGGTCGAGCCGTGTGGGTGACCAGTCGGTCAGGACGAAGGAGTAGTAGGGCGCCGTCTGGGCCAGCACGCGCGCGTACTCCTGAGCGTGTACCGGGTTGGAATTGAAGTGGCCCGAACGGTGCGCGATCACTTCCAGGCCCGATGCGAAATGGCTGGTGAGGGCCTTGATTTCGTCGTACGTGACATCCGGCGCCAAGGCGGCGAGGTCGCGCAGAGTGGCTCGGTTGCGAGCGGTCAGGAAGGAGTCGAGCGCTCCTTCCGACGGCGCTCCGTCAAGGGCCAGGACAGGTTCGTCACGAACGGCGGCGAGCAGCGAGCCGAGGACCATGGTCGTGGTGGCCCGGCCGCTGTAGTGGTAGGCGCCCACGAGAGTGATGCGCCTGCTCCGGAGCAGCGGCTTGCGCAGCCGCTGCAGACGAGCGTCGCGGCCGGTGCCGCCGAACCGGGGCAGGCGGAGCGAGGGGGTACGCCGCTTCGGCCGGTTATCGACGGGCGGCAGAGCGAGCGGTATGTCCGTCAGGGCGTGGGCCGACGTCGCGACAGGCGCTTCCACGCTGTCCCGCGTCGCCCGGGCCATGGCGATGTACCGGGCCATGATGTCCGCGACCTCGCCGGCGATGGGGCGCTGCGCCGGATCGGGGTCCAGACAGCGGAGCACGAGCAGCCTGAGCTGCTCCCATGTGTCGCCCTGCCACATGTGCATGCCCTCGGGTAGACCCGGCATGTCCCAGCCCGCCTTACTGCTGACGAGCTGGAGCATCTCGCCGAGGGACCGGACGTTGTCCGCGGAGGTCGGCACGGGGCCCGCTCCGAGGTAGCGTCCGTCGACGACGCAGTCGGACAGGTTGCCAAGGATCACGGAGCGCCGTAGGACGAACACACTGTCGGGACTGAAGTCCGCGAGGACCAGGCCGTTGACGTGACAGACGGCGAGGGCGCTCGCCAGATGCCAGGCGACGACGAGGCCGGCGATCTTGTCGAACGGGGCCCTGTTGTCGAGCGAGGCCCGGCTGAAGATCTCCGACAGACGGGGCGGCTGCGCGTCGGGTGCGTCGGCATCGGCGATGGGTGCCATCGCCAGCCAGGGCGGGGCCGCGTCGAGCGCGGTGCCGTACAGCGCGGGCGCGTACTGTCCGCTGAGCCGGGTGAGAACCTCGGCCTCCACCTCGATCAACCGTGCGTTCGCCGCGGGGAGATCGGGGCGGGGGACACGGAGCACGGCCATCTCGTTCTGCGCGGTCGTACCCTGGTACACAACCGTCCGACGGCCCCGCCGCCGTCCTCGAAGCGTGTACGGCCCCAACTCGCGTGGGTCCTCGTCCGTCAGCGGCTTCCAGTCGTCCGGCCCGGCCGCGGGCGCCCCCTGCTCGGTGGGTTCGAGAGTGGCGGGTGGGCCGTCGACCGACACGCCGAAGCGGGTCAGCAGTCGCCGCTCGACACTGGTGAACGGACTTTGGGAAACGGGCAGTTGTGCGTTGCCGTCCGGGTGGGCCAGCCAGGCGGGAAAGTCGGGTGAATTGCCGGCGAGTTGCTCCAGGCGGAGGCCGATGCTGCGGCTCGTCTTCAGGAGTTCGGCCTGCGGGACCGCGTCGAGGAGTACGGATTTCGACTCGTCGGAGAAGTCGAAGACGAGGTGCTTGGCAGGCAGCGGGCCGGGTACGGGCGCCGGATGCGGCCGGATGAGGCCCCCCAGGAACACTTCGGCCAGGTGCGCTGTGCGAGCGGGCCACGGGACGGCCGTCTGCACCAGCCGCATCACCGGTACCGACAGCGGTGAGACGGCCGCCAGATGGGCGGCGAGGCGATACGCCTCGGGAGTCGCGGCGTCGCGGAACTGCTGGGTGTTGTTCAGGTCGCGGGAGGCGGCGACCACCGTGTATCGGCTGGGGCGAGCAAGCAGGGGGAGCTCCACGGTGGCCCCCGGCGAGGCGAGCAGATGCGCCCAGTCCCGCAGTGCGGCGGCCGTCGGTTCCAGGACCGGGACGCGTACGCCGGTGAACTCGGCGAGGTCGGGCGGCAGGACCCGGTCGGTGATCTCCCAGGAGGTGTTGGCGCCACCGACCCGCCGGGTGGTCGCCTGCCAGCGTTCGGCGTGGATGCCGGATGCCTCCCACAGCTCGGGTGGCAGGGTGTGCAACAGAGCGACTGGACCGCGTGCGGCCCACACCGCCAGAAGGTCGTGCATGGTCCCGTTGCGCCAGCCGGCGCCCATCCCGTCGCTGACGACCAGAATCAGGGTGCGGCCCGAGGGATCCCGTACGGTACTCAGCGGCATCTGCGCGCTGTCGTGCTGGAAGGGCCGGGCGCGGAGTCGCGGCTCGCGGGCGTCGCGGGTGTCCAGACCGAGGACGCGCGTCGTCGCGAAGGCGCCCAGTCGTTCGAGCAGGGTGCGCAGTTCGGTGCCGAGCCGGTTCCACAGCAGCATCGACAGGCCGTCGTCCACGAGCAGCACCAGATTCAGCCAGCGTTCCTGTACAGGCCGCTGCACCACGTCGGGGAGCCGCGTCTCGGCAAGTTCGGTGGCAGTGCGCTCCTCGTCGATCTCCAGTCGGTGCCGGCTGGCCAGTCGGCGACGCAACGGTCGTAACGCGCGTCCGAGTTCGAGTTCGTCGTCGAGGACCTTGCCCTCGGGAACCCGTATGGGCAGTGCTCTGCGCGCTTCCCGTTCGGGCCGACGCAGCCGGATCTCGGGGACAGGATTCTGGCGTGCCGCCGCGTACAAGGACGGCTCGGTCAGATCAGGCAGGTCCGGGGTGTCGGACTCGGGTCCCGGCCGTGACAGGGGCTGTTCCGCGGGCTCGGGGGTGTCGGCCCGTGGCGCGGGCTGTGGGGATGGGCGAAGGCCCCGGCTCAGGGGAGCCGCATCGGTGGCAGGCAGGCGGCGGGCGAGCCAGAGCACGTCGAGGACCAGGTCCGCGTCCAGCTCCTGGCCGCCGGCGGCGAGGACCCTGAGGGCCTCGCCGAGTCGCTCGCCCTCGCCCGCCATGGTCACATCGCCCCTGTGAGCTGGTGGAGGACGGCGTCGAGAAGGCCCTCGGCGTTCAGATCGACGCCGCCGACACGCAGGAAGACGGCGTTGAGGAGCTGGTCGGTGGCGAGTTCGCCCGGGGCCCGGCGGCGCAGGAACGCGTCCAGCAGGTCGTCCGCCTCCCGCAGCGCGTCCTCGCCCAGATGGGCCGCGACGATGGCACGCAGCCGGGCCTCGTCCGGCACCGGCAGTTCGAGGCGGACACAGCGGCGCAGGAACGCGGGCGGGAATTCGCGCTCTCCGTTGCTGGTGATGACGACGACCGGGAACTCCGCACACTGGATGCGCCCCTGGTGGATGCCCACGGTGCCGCGGTGGTCGGCGGTCTGCACCTCCACGTCGGCGACGTCCTCGGGGAGCCTGGTGAGCTCGGGGATGTCGAAGACCCCCTCTTCGAAGACGGTGAGCAGGTCGTTGGGAAGATCGACATCGCCTTTGTCCATCTCGTCGATGAGCAGGGCGCGGGGGGCTGCGGAGGGGACCAGCGCGGTGCCGAGCGGACCGAGCCGGATGAACGTGCCGATGGACGGCTCGCGTTCACCCCGGTCGCGGCTCAGCGTCGTCTCGCGCAGTCGGCCGATGGCGTCGTACTGGTAGAGGGCCTCGGGCACGGTGGAACGGCTGTTGATGGGCCAGCGCAGCAGCTCCCCCAGGTTCAACTCGTGAGCCACCGCTCGAGCCAGTGACGACTTGCCGGTACCGGCCGGGCCGGTCACCAGAAGCGGACGGCGCAGATGCAGTGCGGCATTGACGACGTCGGCGTGCTGCGGCTCGATCAGGTACGGCAGTTCGGGCCGGACCACGTGAGCCGGGGCGAAGCGCCGCCAGGGCGGCGCCGGCGGAAGGGTGACGGCTCGGGGCGCGCCGTTTCCGCGGAACAGGCGCCAGTCGGCGTCGGGAGCGGTCGTCATGCCCTCTCCTGCAGTTCGGAAGTCAGAGGTGGAACGGGTCCGGGAATGGGCTTCATGCGCTCTCCTGCGGTTCCGTCAGATGCAGTCGGGGCACGGTGCGGTCGGCGTCGGCCCAGGCGAGGACGGGGCGGCCGGGGAAGTCATGCGGGTTGACCATGGTCTTGGCGCGGTAGGAGCGGACGCCGTCAGGCAGTTCACGCGTGGCGACCCCCGCCATGTGCTTGACGACGTGCGAGTCCTTGTCCCGCCCCCGGTCCCACACCACTACTGGTACCCCGACAGCCAGGCAGACCTGCACGATGCCGTCGCGCAGACCCGGAGGTACGTCGACGGAGACGCGCACAGCGTCGAGCTTCTCCATCAGTTCGTAGTAAATCTGGTTCGGATCCTTGGACGCGTCCGAGAAGACCAGGGTTGCTCCGGAGTCGAGACGACTCCACCGGCGGCGCCATTCGGGGAGAAAACGCTCGTGGCGGCGCAGGAGTTCCGGACAGTGCACGACGAGAGGAAACTCCACCCCGAGCACACCGGGCACGATCTCGTCGGGGGCCCGGCCCTCCCATTCGTCGACAGGCAGGTTGAGGCTGGCGCGGTCCACCAGGACCTCTACGAGAGGGCGTTGGTCCTGGGGGGCGGACGGGGCGAGGGACTCCAGGACCCGCAGCAGCTCGCGGGCCGCCTCGGACGCCGTACAGGAGTCGGCTGTGGCCGAGACCTGCCGGGGCCCCGCGCCCTCGTCGCACCAGATCCGCAGTCGGTGGCGCCCTGCCTCGGCCCGCCGCACCTCGACCAGGACCCGCACCCGAGTCGAACGCGTACGTATGTCTCGGGCCCAGTCCTGGGCATCCGAGCGTCGCTCCGCGAGGGCCGAGCGCGGAATGCCGAGCCGGGCGGTCACTCCGTCCGACCAGAGACGAAGCTCGGCGCGTTTCGGTCCGGGGCACAGCATGGCCACGTACTCCATGACGCGCAGCAGGGCCGGGACCCGCGGCTCACCGCCGTCCGAGTGGCCGTCGCCGGGCAGCGTCTCCAGGTGGTCGAGCAGCGTGTCGAGGCTGCCCCCTCCGGAAAACGCGGCCACCAGCGGCAGCGCCGCGCGCACCGCTTCTCCGAACCGCCCGAGCACGGTGCGGTCGACGCCACGCAGCAGCTTGTGCAGGCGGGTGTGTTCGCGGGGGGAGAGGAGCCGGGGCCCACGTGAGAGATGGCCCGCGATCAGGAAGCGGTCGGCGGCTGCCGGGTCCCGGCGCCGCAGGGTCTCGGTGAACGCCGCGAGAGCCCGAGGATGGGTGAGGAGAAAGTCCGCGAACTCCTCGACCGTGGGCGGTGTCACCTCGCCGCCGTGGCCGACACCGCAGGCGCGCGTCAGCTGCCGGGCGGCGTCGCCGCGCCCGGACGGCGACGGGAACGCGGCCTCCAACGCCTCGACGAGCAGCAGGTGGGCCGGATCGTCGGGGTCGGAGGGGGCGACATCCTGGAGATGGAACGCGCCCACGGCACGCAGCTCGGTCTCGATGTGCTGCCAGGGGATGCCCCAACTGCGCCGGATCAGGTGCTGGGGGCTGTGCGCGGCGTGGCCACCGGTGCGCGGATCGTGGGGAGGCATGAAGTGCGCCACGACGAGACCGACCACGGCCCTGTTCCGGGGGCACCACAGCGGGCCGCCACTGTAGCCCGGGCCGACGGCCATTCCGGTCGCCTCGCCGTCGAGGTATCCCACAGGTCCGTCTGCGGACTTGACGGTCAGATCGGCGAACGTCGCTCCGCCCGCGCTGCCGTGCCAGGCCCGTACCTCCTGACCCGCCTCCATGGCGTTCCTCGGGGCCGCCGGACATACGGTGTCTTCAGGTGTGTCGACCCGTAGTACGGCGAGGTCGCCGAGCCAGTGGTCGTCGCCTGCGTGCACCGTGCCGCCATCCCGGGTTCGCGGCGCGATCCAGTGCGCCACGCGTGCGGCACGCCGCTGCTGCCCGTGCGGCCCTCTGAACTCGACGGTGATTTCATCCGGTCCCGGAGCCCGCGACTCGAACAGCTCTTTGCCCAGGGCGTCGTTGACCACATGCGCGCACGTCACCACAGTGTCGGGGCCGAGAATCAGCCCTCCCCCGGCCACCTTGCCGTCCCGCGAGCGACGGACCGACGCCAGGCACGCGACCGGGTTGCCGTCATCCGGGAACCCGAGGGGCCGAAACCACCCCACGGGTCACTCCCCGCCCGGCGCTGCAACACCGTCGTTGCCCGTCGTCGGTTTCCAGCTGGCGCTCACGGTGAGGTGGGCTTGGCCGTTGCCGCCGACGATCCCGAGCTTGAGGTCCTGTCCGACCTGGACGCCGAAGGTCACGCTCAGTTCGGCAGGCGGGTCAGGCGCGGCCGTCACCGCGTCGTGCACCTCTTGGAGCAGTGGACCGAGCGGCCGGAGCGCATGGCGCAGGGTGCCGACCGCGAACGCCGCGACTGCTCCGCCGCCGGAGGCCACGGGGACAGCGGTCCCCATGCCCTCGGGACGGTCTTCGTCCCCGCTCGGGCCGGAGACCGTCACGCCGCGGACGGGAGCGAGGAGGAACCGGACGGGCGTGCCGTCTTCGAACTGTTCCTCGAACTGCGATTCTGTTGAGGTGGACACGGTCAATATTGTGGCCGAGAGAGGCTCCCGGCAGCGGTACATCTGCCCAACTCGGTGGCCAATTCAATGCATTGAGCATCGGTAGGGGGCATTGCCCGTTCTCGGCGGGTCACCCGGCCACCGCCTCCCCGGTGCGCGGAACGGCTTCGTCCTGCCGGAACCCGCATGCTGCTGTCCGGGTCAGGGATTCCGGCCGACCGGGGGCGGAGAGGCGTACGGAAAGTACGTATCGAACGCATGTGCTTTGTCGGCATAAAAAGGGGTGCTGATGGCGGAAACCTCACTATCGTCGTTACGTACGGTCCGCCGGGGGGCAAGGGCGCGGCAGGGGTTCGGCGGGAAGCGCGCCGAGATCGGGCCGTCGGGTGGGGCCGACGGGGAGCGGGGGTGACGGGATGGCGCAGCGATGGGACGCGGACCGTCGGCAATGGGTCGACGACGGTACGGGCCGGACGGACGGGGTCCAGGACGGTGTGGACGCCGGCGGAGCGCCGCCGGCCGGGGACCAGTGGTGGGCGGCGGCCACGCAGGCGGGTCCGCCGCGGCCTGACGCCTATCCGCCCGCGGGCTCCGCGCCGCCACAGCCGCCGCACGGGCAGCAGCAGCAATGGATCCAGTCCCAGCAGCAGGCCCAGGCCGCCTGGTCGCACCAGCAGTCCCAGCCGCAGACATGGCCCGGCGGCGTCGTGCCGCCCGGGGGCGGTGGCCGGCCGCCGGGGTCCGGTGACTCGCGGCGGCTGCTCCTGGTGATCGTGGCCGTGGCCGTGTTGGCGGGCGGTGTGGGCGGCGGACTGTGGGCGTTGACCCGGGGCGACTCGGCGAGGCATCCGGGCGCGCACCCCTCCACTCCCTCGGTCACCGTCACGGCGTCGCAGCCCGGCTCGGTCCCGGAGACCTCGAACGGCTCCGGCGGCGAGGGCGTGTACACCGCCCCGGCCGTGACCACCGCCCCGGCACCGGCTCCCGGGTACAGCCGCTCGGTCGATCCGGTCGGCTACACCGTGGACGTGCCGGACGGCTGGGCGCGCGAGGAGAAGCAGGGCAAGCTGGCGCCCGTCGTCACCTACACGGCGCCCGACGGAAACCGCAGGCTCCTGGTGTTCGAGATCATGGAACCCTCGGCGGCGGAATCCTCGGCGCAGGCCGAGAGCATCGCGCGGGGGGCCAAGGACTACCAGTACCTGGACCGGCGGACCGGCACCGGCTGGACGGAGTTCAGCTACAGCTACTACGACAAGCGGTACGGAGCCACCCAGACCGTCGACCACCGTTTCCAGGCCGCCGACGGCACTCCGTACGCCATCGTCGCGAGCGGTCCGCCGGGCGCGGACATGTCCGGGCAGCTCGCGACGGCCGTGAACTCCTTCTGCCCGACCGGGGCCGCCTGCACGAACGCCGCCTGACGCCGACCAACCAGCCGCCGCTAGCGCGCGAGAGGTTCCTGGCCGGCTGCGGGCAGCCGCTTCTCGAACCAGTGCGCCGCGTAGACGTTGTCGTCGTAGCGCGGGATCTCCGTGTATCCGCACGCCCGGTACATCTGCTGGGCCTCGGTGAGCGCGGCGTGCGTGTCGAGGCGTACGACGGTGAACCCGCGCTCCGCGGCCCGCTGTTCGAGGCCGTCGAGGATGCGGCGCCCGAGGCCCAGCCGACGGGCCCCGGGGTCCACCCACACATGGCGGATCTCGCCCGCCCCCGGGCCGAGACGGCGCAGTGCGCCGCAGCCCACGGGGCGGCCCTCCTCGTAGGCGACGAGGAAGGCGCCCGCGTCGCCCGACACCTCGTGGGGCCGGACGAGGGTGGCGGGGTCGAAGCCCTCGGGGAACCGCTCGTCGATGTCGGCCGCGTAAGCGTCGAGGCAGGCGCGGGCGTCGGGGGAGGCGCCGTCGACCGTCTCGACGGTGATCGCGGCGAGCCGGAGCAGCCGGTGCGCGGTGTCCAGGGCCGTGGTCAGTTCCGCCCGCCGGGGAGCGTCGAGACCGCTGAGCAGTCCCGCGGCGAGTGCGTCGGCCAGCCGGTTCTGCTCCTTGATCTCGGCCCGCCCGGCGGCCGTGAGGTCGGCGACCCGCAGTCGGCTGTCACCGGGATGGACGCTCAACCGGACGAGGCCCTGCGTCTCCAGTGCCCGCACCATCCGGCTCAGGTACCCGGCGTCCAGCCCGAGTCTGGCCCGCAGTTCGCGCAGGGAGGTTCCCGTCCCGCCGATCTCGAACAGCAGCCGGGCCTCGCCGAGCGGGCGGTCCTGGCCGAGGTAGTGGTCGTCGAGGGCTCCGATGCGCCGCGTGAAGTAGCGGTTGAACCGCCGCAGCGCCGTCACCTGGTCCGCTGACACTGGCTCCATCTTCCTTCGGCTCTCTGTCCGGCTCGGTCCATGGCTGCCTCTTTCCTTGACTTTAGTCAAAGGAAAGAGCGGCTGTCCATCGGTGCCCGCGTCCCACCTTGTCGCTTTTCGGGGGATTTTTCAGTGACCCGGCGCACTTCGGGTGACGGATCGCGCATGTGGCCGGGGCGGAGGGGCAGGTGCTCACAGCTCACGGGGGCGACACCCGCGTGACGCAGGGGGATCGAACAGGAACGGAAGGCAACACCGACCATGGCCGGACAGCAGGCAGAACAGACCATCCACGTGGGCGGCGAGTGGCGCGCGGCGCTCTCCGGCGCGACGCGCGAGATCCTCGACCCCGCCGATGCCGAGCCGTTCGCCGTGGTCGCGGAAGGGGACGAGAAGGACGCGGACCTCGCGGTCGCCGCCGCGCGCCGCGCCTTCGACGAGGGGCCCTGGCCGCGGACCCCCGTCACCGAACGCGCCGCCCTGCTGCGCCGCGTGGCCGGCCTCCTCGTCCGCGACCGCGAGGAACTCGGGCTGCTCGAAAGCCGTGACGCGGGCAAGACCCTGGAAGAGGGGCGCATCGACATCGACTGTGTCGCCGACGCCTTCCGCTACTTCACCGACCTCGTGGTGGGGGAGGGCGGCGGCCGCGTCGTGGACGCCGGTTCGTCCGACGTCCACAGCGTCGTCGTGCACGAGCCCGTCGGTGTGTGCGCCCTGATCACCCCCTGGAACTATCCGCTGCTGCAGGCCAGTTGGAAGATCGCTCCGGCCCTCGCCGCCGGCAACACCTTCGTGGTCAAGCCGAGCGAGATCACCCCGCTGACGACCGTCGCCCTGCTCCGGCTGCTGGCCGAGGCGGGCCTCCCCGACGGTGTCGCGGGGCTCGTCACCGGCCCCGGGCACACCGTCGGCGCCCGCCTCGCCGAGCACCCCGACGTCGACCTCGTCTCCTTCACCGGCGGCCTGGCCAGCGGTACGAAGGTGGCGCGCGCCGCCGCCGACACGGTCAAGAAGGTCGCGCTCGAACTCGGCGGCAAGAACCCCAACATCGTCTTCGCCGACGCCTGTGCCACCGAGGAGGGCTTCGACACCGCTGTCGACCAGGCCCTCAACGCCGCCTTCATCCACAGCGGTCAGGTGTGCTCGGCCGGTTCGCGGCTCATCGTCGAGGAGACGGTGCGCGAACGCTTCGTCGCCGAACTCGCCCGCAGAGCGTCCGCGATCCGCCTCGGCCGCGGCACCGAGGACGGTGTCGAGTGCGGCCCGCTGGTCTCCGAGCAGCAGCGCGCGAAGACCGAGGCGTACGTCGCCTCCGCGCTGGCCGAGGGCGCGGTCCTGCGGGCCGGCGGCAAGCGGCCCGAGCCGTCCGAAGTCCGGCCCGCCGGCGGCTGGTTCTACGAGCCGACCGTGCTCGACCAGTGCCACCGCGGGATGCGGGTCGTCCGCGAGGAGGTCTTCGGGCCCGTTCTGACCGTGGAGACGTTCGCCACCGAGAGCGAGGCCGTCGCGCTCGCCAACGACACCGAGTACGGCCTCGCGGGCGCCGTCTGGACCGCCGACGCCGGCCGCGCCCGCCGTGTCGCGGGGCGGCTGCGTCACGGCACCGTCTGGATCAACGACTTCCACCCCTACCTCCCGCAGGCGGAGTGGGGCGGCTTCGGCCGCAGCGGCGTCGGGCGTGAACTCGGCCCCGCCGGACTGGCCGAGTACCGCGAGACCAAGCACATCTACCAGAACCTCGCGCCCGCGCCCGTCCGCTGGTTCGCCGGCTGACTCCGGTACCCGGCAAGAACCCCCCTTTCACGGCCTTTTGGAGCACCCCTTCATGTCCCAGCACGAGAACACGTACGACTACGTCGTCATCGGCGGCGGTACGGCGGGCTCCGTGATCGCGTCCCGCCTCACCGAGAACCCGGATGTCAGCGTCGCCGTCATCGAGGGCGGCCCCAGCGACGTGGGACGCGAGGACGTCCTCACCCTGCGCCGCTGGATGGGCCTGCTCGGCGGGGAACTCGACTACGACTACCCGACCACCGAACAGCCGCGCGGCAACTCGCACATCCGGCACAGCCGCGCCCGGGTGCTCGGCGGGTGTTCGTCGCACAACACGCTGATCGCGTTCAAGCCGCTGCCGTCCGACTGGGACGAGTGGGAGGCGGCCGGCGCCAAGGACTGGGGCGCGGTGCCGATGGAGGCGTACTGGACGCGGCTCCTGAACAACATCGTCCCGGTCGACGCGAAGGACCGGAACGCCATAGCGAGGGACTTCGTGGACGCCGCGCGGTCCGCTCTCGGCGTGCCGCTGGTCGAGGGCTTCAACCGGCAGCCGTTCACCGAGGGCGTCGGCTTCTTCGACCTCGCCTACCACCCGGAGGACAACAAGCGGTCGAGCGCCTCGGTGGCGTATCTGCACCCCGTGATGGACGAGCGGCCCAACCTGACGCTCCTGCTGGAGACATGGGCGTACAAGCTGGAACTGGACGGAAAGCGCGTCACGGGCGTCCACGTCCGCACGAAGGACGACGAGGAGGTTCTCGTCCGCGCGCGCCACGAGGTCCTGCTCTGTGCGGGCGCCGTCGACTCGCCGAGGCTGCTGCTGCACTCCGGCATCGGTCCCGCCGGTGACCTGGAGGAGCTGGACATCCCCGTCGTCCACGATCTGCCGGGCGTCGGCGAGAACCTGCTCGACCACCCCGAGTCGGTGATCGTCTGGGAGACGAACGGACCGATCCCGGAGAACTCGGCGATGGACTCCGACGCGGGCCTGTTCGTGCGCCGCGACCCCGAACAGCCGGGCCCCGACCTGATGTTCCACTTCTACCAGATCCCCTTCACGGACAACCCGGAGCGCATCGGCTACGAACGTCCCGCGCACGGCGTCTCGATGACCCCCAACATCCCCAAGCCGCGCAGCCGCGGCCGCCTCTACCTCACCAGCGCCGACCCGACCGTCAAACCCGCCCTCGACTTCCGGTACTTCACGGACGAGGACGACCACGACGGCCGCACCCTCGTCGACGGCATCAGGATCGCCCGTGAGATCGCCGCGGCCGAACCGCTCGCCGGCTGGCTCAAGCGCGAGGTGTGCCCCGGACCCGATGTCACCGGTGACGAGGAGCTGAGCGCGTACGCACGGCAGGTCGCGCACACCGTGTACCACCCGGCGGGCACCTGCCGGATGGGCGAGCTCTCGGACGAACTCGCGGTGGTGGACCCCGAACTGCGCGTCCGCGGACTCGACGGCATCCGGATCGCCGATGCCTCGGTGTTCCCGGCCATGCCCGCCGTGAACCCGATGGTCGGGGTGCTCATGGTCGGGGAGAAGGCCGCCGACCTGATCGGGGGTGGCGCGCGATGAACACGCCCACCGGCACCCCGAACGCGACGAACACGCCTGTCGGCGCCCCGAGCGCGACCGCCACGGCCGGCCCCGTCTTCTCCGTACGCGGCCTGTGGAAGGTGTTCGGCCCCAACGCCGACCGCGTTCCCGGCGACCCCGGACTCGCCTCCCTCGACGCCGCCGCGCTGCGGGCCGCCACCGGCTGCACCGCCGCCGTCCGTGACGTCGGCTTCGACGTGCGCAAGGGCGAGGTGTTCGTCGTCATGGGCCTGTCCGGTTCGGGCAAGTCCACCCTGGTGCGCTGTCTCACCCGGCTGATCGAACCCACCTCGGGCAGTCTCGCGATCGACGGCGAGGACGTCCTCGCGATGGACAAGGGCCGGCTGCGCGAACTGCGCCGCCACCGCGCCGCCATGGTCTTCCAGCACTTCGGCCTGCTGCCGCACCGCACCGTCCTCGACAACGTCGCCTACGGCCTGGAGATCCAGGGCGTTTCGCGCGAGGAACGCCGGGCGAGGGCCGCCGAGGTCGTCGCCAAGGTCGGCCTGGAGGGCCTGGAGCAGCGCAGACCGGGCGAGCTGTCCGGCGGCCAGCAGCAGCGCGTCGGGCTGGCCCGCGCGCTCGCCGTCGACCCCGAGGTCCTGCTGTTCGACGAGCCGTTCAGCGCGCTCGACCCGATGATCCGGCGTGACATGCAGGAGGAGGTCGTCCGGCTGCACCGCGAGGAGGGCCGCACGATGGTCTTCATCACCCACGACCTGACCGAGGCCCTGCGCCTCGGCGACCGCATCGCCCTGATGCGCGACGGGCGGATCGTCCAGCTCGGTACCCCCGAGGAGATCGTCGGCTCCCCGGCCGACGCCTACGTCCGCGAGTTCGTCCGCGACGTGCCCCGCCAGCAGGTCATGACCGTACGCACGGCCATGCGGCCCGGGGACTGCGGCGGGCCGGACCACCCCGGCTCCCTCACCCCCGACACCGTGGTCGCCGACGCCATCAGGACCGTGTCCGGCAGCGGGCGCGCCGCCTGCGTGGTCCAGGACGGCCGCTGCCTCGGTGTCGTCGACCACGAGCGGCTGCTCGCCGTCGTCGCCGGAGCGGACCCGCGTGCCGGAGCGGACCCGCGCGCGGAAGCGGACCCACGTGCCGGGGCGGGCCCGCGGAAGGAGGCGGTGTGATGGCCGCAGTCACCGCGTCCGCTCCCCGTACCGTCCTGCCCGCCCGGCTGCGGCACCCCGCCGTCGGCAAGCTCGTGCTGCTCGCCGTCCTCGCGGCGGTGCTCGTGCCCCTCGCCGACGCCCGCTGGTCCAGCGGAAGCTGGCCGCACGCCCTGACCGTCGACCTGACCGGACCGCTCGGCAGGGCCGGCGACTGGATCATCGACAACCGCGACAGCCACCCGCTGTTCCTGTACTTCTTCGGCTACGTCAGCAACGCCGTCGTCCTCTCCGTACGCGCCGTCTATCTGCTGCTCCTCGCGGGCGGCTGGGCCGGAGTGACCGCCCTGGCCGCCCTCGGGGCCTGGCGGGCCGCCGGGGTGCGGCAGGCCCTCGGCACCGGCGCCGCGTTCCTCGTCTGCGGACTGCTCGGCATGTGGGTACCCACCCTGCAGACGCTGGCGGTCATGGTCGTCGCCGTGCTCGCCTCCGTCGCGCTGGGCGTGCTGCTCGGCCTCGCCGCCGGGCTCTCCGACCGCACCCACCGCGCACTGCGCCCCGTCCTCGACACCATGCAGGTGCTTCCGGCGTTCGCGTACCTGCTGCCCGTCGTGCTGGTCTTCGGCATCGGCGTTCCCGCGGCCGTGCTCGCCACCGTCGTCTACGCCGCCCCGCCCATGGCCCGTCTCACCGCGCTCGGCCTGCGCGACGCGGACGAGGGCGTGATGGAGGCCGTCGCCTCGCTCGGTGCCACGGCCCGCCAGCGCCTGTTCACCGCCCGCCTCCCGCTGGCCCGCAGGGAACTCCTCCTCGGCCTCAACCAGACGATCATGATGGCGCTGTCCATGGCCGTCATCGCCTCCGTGATCGGTGCCGGTGGTCTCGGCGACCGCGTCTACCAGGCCCTCGCCTCCGTGGACGTGGGTGCCGCACTCGCCGCCGGAATCCCGATCGTGCTCCTCGCGGTCGTCCTCGACCGGGTCACGGCCGCGGCGGGTGAGCGGCTCGGGGCGGCCCGCGAGAACACCTCCCGGCTGTACGGGGCGCTCGCCGCCCTGGCCGTCCTCGCCGTCGTGCTCACCGGCCGCCTCGCGGGCCGGACGGAATGGCCCGACGCGTGGGCGGTGAACATCGCCGAGCCGGTGAACAGCACCGTCGACTGGATGACCGGCCACCTGTACTCGGGCGTCCCGTACATCGGCGGCACCGCCGACTGGGCGGGCCACTTCACCACCTGGGTCCTCGACCCGCTCCGGGACGGACTCCAGGGGCTGCCGTGGTGGGCCGTGCTGCTGGCCGTCGCCGCCCTGGCCTGGCTGATCGGCACCTGGCGCACCGCCCTGACCGCCGTCCTCGCGATGGCCGCGATCGGCGTGCTCGGCGTGTGGAAGCCGTCCCTCGACACGCTGTCGCAGGTCCTCGCGGCCGTCGCCGTGACCCTCGTGACCGGCTTCGCCGTCGGCGTCGCGGCAGCCCGCAGCGAACGCTTCGAGCGCCTGCTCCGGCCGGTCCTCGACGTCTGCCAGACCATGCCGCAGTTCGTCTACCTCATCCCCGTGGTCGCGCTGTTCGGCGTCGGCCGCGCACCCGCCGTCGCCGCCGCGGTCGTCTACGCGCTGCCCGCCGTGGTCCGCATCACCACCCAGGGGCTCCGCGCCGTCGACCCGGCCGCGCTGGAGGCCGCCCGCTCCCTCGGCGCGACCCCGGCGCAGCAACTGCGCCAGGTCCAGCTTCCGCTGGCGCGGCCCGCGCTGCTGCTGGCCGTCAACCAGGGCGTCGTCCTGGTCCTCGCCGTCGTCATCATCGGCGGCCTGGTCGGCGGTGGCGCCCTCGGCTACGACGTCGTGTTCGGCCTCGCCCAGGGCGATCTGGCCACCGGCCTGGTCGCGGGCGCCGCGATCGTCTGCCTCGGCCTGATGCTCGACCGGGTGACCCAGCCGACCGGACGCCGCGTGAAGAAGGGAGCCTGACATGCGAGTTCGTACGACATCCGCGGTGGCCGGCGCCTCGGCCCTGCTGCTGCTCACCGGCTGCGGCGCCGCCGACATGACCAAGCAGGCCTCGCCCTTCGCGAACGCCCAGGGCGCGAAGACGGTGACCCTGTCCGTGCAGTCCTGGGTCGGCGCCCAGGCCAATGTGGGCGTGGCGCGGTACCTGCTCGAACACGAGCTGGGCTACCGCGTCGACACCGTCCAGGTCGACGAGGTGCCCGCCTGGGACGCGCTCAGCCAGGGCCGCGTCGACGCGATCCTGGAGGACTGGGGCCACCCCGACCAGGAGAAGCGCTACGTCGAGGACAAGAGGACGATCGCGCCCGGCGGCGACCTGGGAGTGACCGGGCACATCGGCTGGTACGTCCCGACGTACTTCGCGAAGCGGCACCCCGACGTGACCGACTGGAAGAACCTCGGCAAGTACGCCGATCAGATGCGTACGCCCGAGAGCGGCGGCAAGGGACAGCTCCTCGACGGCTCCCCGTCGTACGTCACCAACGACAAGGCGCTGGTGACCAACCTGAAGCTGGACTACCAGGTGGTGTTCGCCGGTTCGGAGGCCGCGCAGATCACGCAGATGAAGCAGTTCGCGAAGGAGGGGAAGCCCTTCCTCACGTACTGGTACTCCCCGCAGTGGCTCTTCGAGAAGATCCCCATGACCGAGGTGAAGCTGCCCGCCTACAAGGAGGGCTGCGACGCCGACGCGGCGAAGGTCGCCTGCGCCTACCCGCACACCCCGCTGAAGAAGTACCTGAACGCCGACTTCGCGAGGACCGGTGGCAGGGCGGCCGCCTTCCTGAAGAACTTCAAGTGGACCACCGAGGACCAGAACGAGGTCTCCCTGATGATCGCCAACGACAAGCTGACGCCCCAGGAGGCGGCGAGGAAATGGGCGGACCGCCACCGGTCGACCTGGCGGTCGTGGCTGCCCTCGTGACGGTCGCCGTGACGGGTCACGGTGCGGCCGGCGCAAATTCACCGCACCGTGACGGGCCACCGTGCGGTTAGCGCAGCTTCGCCGCCAAGTCCCCCAGCGCCTCGGCCGCCCGGCGTTGCAGCCCGGGACCGAACGTGACCCGTGTGGCGCCCAGTTCACCCAGTTCGGCGGGAGACGTCCCGTCGAGCCGGGCGAACGCGTTCAGGGGCCCCTGGACACCGGACCGCAGCAGCGGGAGCACCTCCGTCGGGGCCCCGATCGGATACACGCAGTCCGCGCCCGCCGCGACGTACAGCGCGGCCCGGCCGATGGCCTGCCCGGGATCACCGTCCCCGTACGCGAAGACGTCGACGCGGGCGTTCACGAACAGCAGGTCCGCCGCCGCGCTCCGCACCTCGGCCAGCCAGTCGGCGTGCCGGGCCGCGTCCTTGAGGACCCCGCCCTCGGAGTCCTCGAGGTTGCAGCCCACGGCCCCCGCCTCCAGCAGTCGTTCCACCAGCTCCCGGGGCGCCAGCCCGTAGCCGCCCTCGACGTCCGCCGACACCGGCACGTCGACCGCACGGGCGATCCGCGCGACGGCGGCGAACATCTCGGCGGCGGGCGTCTCCCCGTCCGCGTACCCCAGCGACGCGGCCACCCCTGCGCTGGGCGTGGCCAGCGCCGGGAACCCCGCGTCCGCGAACACCCGGGCGCTCGCCGCGTCCCAGGGCCCGGGCAGCACCAGCGGATCGCCCGGCACCCGCCCGTGGTGCAGCGCCCGGAACCGCTCGGCCCCGCCCGCCACCGGATGCTCCCCGCCCGCGGCCGGCCGAGCCGTCACTTGTGCCCGCCCGGCCGGTAGTGGCCGGGCACCATGCGGCAGGTCACGGCGAACCGGTTCCAGGCGTTGATCATCGTGATCGAGGCGATCAGCTGGACCAGGTCGGCCTCCTCGAAGTGCCGGGCCGCGCGCCCGTACACCTCGTCCGGCACGAAGCCGTCCGTCAGGACCGTGACGCCCTCGGTCAGCTCGATCGCCGCGATCTCCCTCTCCGTGTAGAAGTGCCGCGACTCCTCCCACGCGCCGAGCTGCACGATCCGCTCCACGCTCTCGCCCGCCGCGAGCGCGTCCTTGGTGTGCATGTCCAGGCAGAACGCGCAGTGGTTGAGCTGCGAGGCACGGATCTTCACCAGTTCGAGGAGCGTGGGGTCCACCCCGCGCCGGGCCGCCGCGTCGAGCCTGACCATCGCCTTGTAGACATCGGGGGCGAGCTCGGCCCAGGCGAGCCGGGGCGAGTGTTCGGGCGCGTACGGCGCGGTTCCGGCGGCGGGCGCCGCGGAAGCCGGGGAAGTGGAGCCGGCGGGGGTCGCCGGGGCTGTCGGGGTGTGCCGGGTGGTCATGTCCTGCGTCGTCATGCCATCGACCCTACGAAGGGAATAGCCCAGGGGTATGGTCCATTCCCATGGGGAAAACGTGGGCCACTCTGGGTGTCGACCTCCATGTCGAGCCGACCGGGTCCGGTATCCGCAAGGGGCTGACGGAAGCGCTGCGCGAGGCCGTCCGCAGCGGCCGGCTGGCCCCCGGGACCCGTCTCCCGTCCTCCCGCTCGCTCGCCGTCGACCTCGGCGTCGCCCGCAACACGGTCGCCGAGTCCTACGCCGACCTCGTCGCCGAGGGCTGGCTCACCGCACGCCAGGGCTCGGGCACCCGGGTCGCCGAGCGGAGCGTCGTACGACCGGCGCCCCAGGCCGCGCCGCGCCGCCGCGAACAGGCCCGTCCCGCCTACGACCTCGTCCCCGGCCGCCCCGACCTCGCGTCCTTCCCGCGCGCCGCCTGGCTCAAGGCGGCCCGCCGCGCCCTGACCCGCGCCCCGCACGAGGCCCTCGGCTACGGCGATCCACGCGGCCGCCCCGAACTGCGCACCGCCCTCGCGGGCTACCTCTCCCGCGCCCGGGGCGTCCGCGCCGACCCGGAGCGCATCGTGGTCTGCTCCGGCTTCTCGGACGGCCTCACCCTGCTCGGCGCGGTCCTGCGCCGCCGGGGGCTCCGCTCGGTCGCCGTGGAGTCGTACGGGCTGGACGTGCACTGGACGCTCCTGCACCGGTCGGGCCTGCGCACGGTCCCCCTGCCGGTCGACGAACTCGGCACCGACACGCGGGACATGACGGGCGTGCGGGCCGTACTCCTCACCCCCGCCCACCAGTTCCCGACAGGTGTGCCGCTGCACCCGGACCGCCGGGCCGCCGTCATCGCCTGGGCCCGCCGCACCGGCGGGCTCGTCCTGGACGACGACTACGACGGCGAGTTCCGCTACGACCGGCAGCCCGTCGGCGCGCTGCAGGGACTGGACCCCGGCCACGTGGTCCATCTGGGCACCGCCAGCAAGTCCCTGGCCCCCGCGCTGCGCCTCGGCTGGCTCGTCCTGCCGCCGTCGCTCGTGGACGAGGTCGTCTCCCTGAAGGGGGAGGGAGGCTGGTCCACCGGGGCACTGGACCAGCTGACCCTGGCGGAGTTCATCACCTCCGGCGCCTACGACCGTCACGTCCGCGCCGCCCGCCTGCGCTACCGGCGCCGCCGGGACGCTCTCGTCGCGGCGCTCGCCACCCGCGCGCCCGACGTGCACGCCACCGGCATCGCCGCCGGACTCCACGCCGTGCTCCGTCTCCCGCCCGGCACTGAGCGGTCGGTCGTCCAGGCCGCCGCGTTCCAGGGCCTGGCCGTCCACGGCCTCTCCCACCACCGACACCCGGAAGCGGTCGGCCCGCACCAGGACGCCCTGGTCGTCGGCTACGGCACCCCGCCGGACCACGCCTGGTCGGGCGCCCTGGACGCCCTGTGCCGGGCACTTCCTTGAAGGAGCCTTGTCCGAGCCGGTTCCTGAGGGAGCCGTCAGGTTCCTTCAGGTTGCATCAGGGTTCACCAGGTTCCGGCAGCGTCCATCAGGGTCCGTCGGATTCCGGCAACGTCCGTCAAGGTCCGTCGGGTTCCGGCAGCGGCCATCCGGGTCGATGAGAGGCCGTGCCGTTTCACGACGACGCCGGCACGGACGTCTTCGTGGCCGGCGCCTCGCCGAACCGCGCGAGCGCCAGGGCCCCCGCCACCGCCACCGCGAAACCGAGGACCGCCAGCCAGGTCAACCCCTCGCGGGTACGGTCGCCCAGCCACACCACGCCCACCAGCGCGGGTCCGATGGTCTCCCCGATGACCAGCCCGGCGGTGGCCGTCGTGACCGAACCCCGTTCCAGGGCCGTGGTGAGCAGCAGGAACGCCGCACCGCCGCCGATCAGCAGCGCGTACGTCGCCGGATTGGCCAGCAGCGTCCCCGGATCGAGGTCGGCGATCAGCCGCACCGCCACCTCGACCACCCCGAACCCGAACCCCGAGCCGAGTCCCAGCGCGAGTGCCCGCCCCCGGTCGGGCAGCCGTCCGCCGACGAGGGCCAGCGCCAGGACGGCCACGGACGTCCCCAGCGTCGCGTACTTCAGTGCCAGGGACCCCGTCCGGTCGCCCTCCGCGCCGGACGCCAGCCCCAGCATCGCGAGACCGGCGCACACCACCGCCACCGCGCCCCACTCGACCCCGCTGAGCCGCACATGGAGCAGCCGCGAGGCGACCACCGCGGTGACGGCCAGGCTCGCCGCGAGGGCCGCGCCGACGGCGTAGATCGGAAGCGCCCGCAGCGCGATGATCTGCAGCAGGAACCCGACGCCGTCGAGGCCCAGTCCCGCCAGATAGCGCCACTGCCGCAGCGCCCGCATCAGCAGGACCGCCGCGCCGCCGGCCCCGCCGCCCGTCCCGCCCTCGCCCGCGGCCCGTGCGGCCATCGCCTGGAGAACCGTCGCCGTACCGAAACAGACCGAGGCACCAAGGGCGCACATCATTCCAAAGAGCACGAAGCGACTGTAGGGGACGGCACATCGCCGGGGGCCGTCGTGGACACATCGCGCGGGATCTCTAATCTGTCATCTTCAATCAAAAATGGTCGGCAGAGATCAAACGGGGGAACGAACATGGCAGACGTACGGCGCCAGCTGCGCTCGGGCACGGTCGTCCTCGGCGGCATGGGACTTCTCGCGGCGACGCTCACCGCCTGCTCCTCGGAGCCCGACAAGCGCTGCGTCGACCGCGACAGCTACAACCGCGGCAAGGGCTACGAGGTCGTCGCCGACAAGTACTGCAAGTCCTCCACGAGCACGTATCACGTCGGCTGGTACTACGGCGGCGACAAGAAGAGCAACCGGGTCGAGGGCGGTTCCTTCGTCAGGCCCAGCGGCTCCGGGGGTTCCGGCGGTTCGGGCGGCGGCGTCCACCGCGGCGGCTTCGGCGGCGGCAAGGGCGGCTCCGGCGGCTGACCCGCGGTCCCGCGGCCGGAGCGCGTGCTCCGGCCCCCGGCCCGCCGCCGAGACGGAGAACCCACCCGCCCGCCGAGACGGAGAACCCCGCACCCCATGGAACGCCGCACCATCACCCCCCGCCCCGGCTGGCAGCAGACCGTCGAGCGGCAGGGGCTGATCTACCCGCTCACCCGCCACCCCGACGACTCCCTGCGCCCCTACTGGGACGAGAGCGCCTACTACGCCTTCTCGCTGCCCGAGGTGGAGGCGCTGGAGGAGGTCGTCGAGGAACTGCACGCCATGTGCCTGACGGCCGCCGGTCACATCGTCGAGCGGGGGCGCTTCGCCGACCTCGGCATCGACGACCCCCGGGTCGTGGCGGCCGTCTCCGAGGCCTGGCACCGGCGTGGCGAGCTCCCCTCCGTCTACGGCCGTTTCGACCTCCGCTACGACGGAACGGGCCCGGCGAAACTCCTCGAGTACAACGCCGACACGCCGACCTCGCTGGTCGAGGCCGCCGGCCCGCAGTGGTTCTGGATGGAGGACCGCTTCCCCGGCGCCGACCAGTGGAACTCCCTCCACGAACGCCTCGTCGCGGCCTGGAAGAAGCAGGCCGCCCTCCTCCCGCCGGGCAGCCCGCTCCACTTCGCGCACTCCGCCGAGGACGAGCTCGGCGAGGACCTGATGACGGTCGCCTATCTGAAGGAGACCGCGGAGCAGGCGGGACTCGACACGGACTGGATCTCCATGGAGGAGATCGGCTGGGACCCCCTCTCCGGCCGCTTCGTCGACAACCGGCTCGGTTTCATCCGCGCCTGCTTCAAGCTCTATCCCTGGGAGTGGCTCACCACCGACGCGTTCGGCGGCCATGTCCTGGACACCCTCGACAACGGCGGCGGCACCGGTACGACCCTGTGGATCGAGCCCGCCTGGAAGATGCTCCTCTCCAACAAGGCCGTCCTCGCCGTCCTCTGGGAGCTCTACCCGGACCACCCGAACCTCCTCCCCGCCTACCTCGACGGCCCCCGCGAGCTGGCCCGTACGAACGGCTACGTCGCCAAACCCCTGCTCGGCCGCGAGGGCGCCGGTGTGACGATCCACGAACCCGGCGCCGCCCCCGTCGTACGCGAAGAGGCCTGCTGCTACCAGGAGCTGGCACCGCTCCCGTCCTTCGACGGCAACCGTGTCGTCCTCGGCGCCTGGGTCGTCGAGGACGAGTCGGCGGGCCTCGGCATCCGGGAGTCCTCGGGCCCGATCACGGACGAGTACGCCCGCTTCCTGCCCCACGTGATCCTCTAGGGGTGCCGTTCGCACAGGAGTGCCGTTCGGGGCGCCGTTCGAAGCGTCCGGGGCCGCGGGCGGGTGCCCGGGACGGTCTCCAGGCCGGTCTCTAGGCCCCCAGTACGGCCCGCAGCTGGGCCAGACCCCAGTCCAGGTCCTCCTCGGTGATCACCAGGGGCGGGGCGATCCGGACGGTGACCCCGTGGGTGTCCTTGACGAGGACACCCCGGTCCATCAGCTTCTCCGAGATCTCCCGGCCCGTGCCGTAGGCCGGGGCGATGTCGACGCCCGCCCACAGCCCGCGCCCGCGCACCGCGGTGACATGACCGGAGTCCTTCAACAGACCCAGTTCACGGTGCAGATGCTCACCGAGCTCGGCCGCCCGCCGCTGGTACTCGCCCGACCTCAGCATCGCGATCACCTCCAGGGCCACCGCGCAGGCCAGCGGATTCCCGCCGAAGGTCGACCCGTGCTCCCCGGGCCGGAACACCCCCAGCACCTCCGCGCTCGACACCACCGCCGACACCGGCACCACTCCGCCGCCGAGCGCCTTCCCGAGGACGTACATGTCCGGCACCACACCCTCGTGCTCGCACGCGAACGTACGGCCGGTGCGCCCCAGCCCCGACTGGATCTCGTCCGCGACGAACAGCACGTCGCGCTCCAGCGTCAGCTCCCGCACGGCCGGCAGGTAACCGGCCGGCGGCACCAGCACCCCCGCCTCGCCCTGGATCGGTTCCAGCAGCACGGCCACCGTGTTCTCCGTGACCGCCGACCGCATCGCCGTCAGGTCCCCGTACGGCACGATCTCGAATCCCGGTGTGTACGGGCCGAAGTCGGCCCGCGCCTCCGGGTCCGTCGAGAAACTGATGACCGTCGTCGTGCGCCCGTGGAAGTTGTTGCCCGCGACCACGATCTTCGCCATCTCGGCCGGGACGCCCTTGACCCGGTACCCCCACTTCCGGGCCGTCTTCACCGCCGTCTCCACCGCCTCCGCCCCGGTGTTCATCGGCAGCACCATCTCCATGCCGCACAGCGAGGCCAACTCCCGGCAGAAGTCCGCGAACCGGTCGTGGTGGAACGCCCGCGACGTCAGCGTCACCCGGTCGAGCTGCGCCTTGGCCGCCTCGATCAGCCGCCGGTTGCCGTGGCCGAAGTTCAGTGCCGAGTATCCGGCCAGCATGTCGAGGAAACGGCGCCCCTCGACGTCCGTCATCCAGGCCCCGTCCGCCGTCGCCACGACGACCGGCAGCGGGTGGTAGTTGTGCGCGCTGTGCTCGTCGGCCGAGGCGATGTACGCCTCCGTCGTCTCCCTGGCATCCATGGTGGTCATGGGATCTCCGTTCTCCGGCCTCTTTCCTATCGTCGCTCGCATGGTGGACCGGGGACCCCGGTGATCCGGCGCGCCCGGTAGGCTGACCGGCGGGGCCGTGACTGGCGCGCTGGGATGGGACCGACCATCGGGGAGCGGCACCCGCGCTGTGGCTTCCCCGGGGCGATCCCGGACCTCTGGACGGAGAAGCAGGCCGTCGTGAGGGGCCCGGACCGTCCGGGCGAGGAGTCGTGGCAACCGAGTGCCGTGCGCCTGGGCCGACCCGTGAACGCTGAAAGCAACGTCCGGAGGCCGTCATGCCAGAGCCCCTTTCCACCGAGTCCACCGCCTTCCGCAGCGCCCTCGACGTGATCCGGGCCGTGGAGCCCCGTGTCGCCGACGCCATCGGCCAGGAGATCGCCGACCAGCGCGACATGCTCAAACTGATCGCGTCCGAGAACTACGCCTCCCCGGCCACCCTGCTGGCCATGGGCAACTGGTTCAGCGACAAGTACGCCGAGGGCACCGTCGGCCGCCGCTTCTACGCCGGCTGTCGCAACGTCGACACCGTCGAGGCCCTCGCCGCCGAGCACGCCCGCGAACTGTTCGGCGCCGAGCACGCCTACGCCCAGCCGCACTCCGGCATCGACGCCAACCTCGTCGCCTTCTGGGCCGTCCTCGCCGCCCGCGTGGAGGTCCCGGCTCTCGCCAAGGCCGGCGTCCGCAACGTCAACGACCTCTCCGAGGCCGACTGGGCCGAACTGCGCCAGGCCTTCGGCAACCAGCGCATGCTCGGCATGTCCCTGGACGCCGGCGGCCACCTCACCCACGGCTTCCGCCCGAACATCTCGGGCAAGATGTTCGACCAGCGCTCCTACGGCACCGACCCCGCCACCGGTCTCATCGACTACGAGGCCCTGCGCGCCTCCGCCCGCGAGTTCAAGCCGCTGATCATCGTCGCCGGGTACTCCGCCTACCCCCGTCTGGTGAACTTCCGCGTCATGCGCGAGATCGCCGACGAGGTCGGCGCCACCCTCATGGTCGACATGGCGCACTTCGCGGGCCTGGTCGCGGGCAAGGTCCTGACCGGCGACTTCGACCCGGTCCCGCACGCCCAGATCGTCACCACCACCACGCACAAGTCGCTCCGCGGCCCGCGCGGCGGCATGGTCCTGTGCGACGAGACCCTCGCCGAGCAGGTCGACCGCGGCTGCCCGATGGTCCTCGGCGGCCCGCTTCCCCACGTCATGGCCGCCAAGGCCGTCGCGCTCGCCGAGGCCCGCCGCCCCGAGTTCCGCGACTACGCCCAGGCCGTCGTCGACAACTCCCGCGCCCTGGCCGAGGGCCTGATGCGCCGCGGCGCCACGCTGGTCACCGGCGGCACGGACAACCACCTCAACCTCATCGACGTGGCCTCCTCCTACGGCCTGACCGGTCGCCAGGCCGAGTCGGCCCTGCTCGACTCGGGCATCGTCACCAACCGCAACGCCATCCCCGCCGACCCGAACGGAGCCTGGTACACCTCCGGCATCCGCATCGGCACCCCCGCGCTGACCACCCGTGGTCTCGGCGCGACCGAGATGGACGAGATCGCAGCCCTGATCGACCGCGTCCTCACCGCCACCGAGGCCGGTACCACCGCCAAGGGCGCCCCGTCCAAGGCGCAGCACGTCCTGGACGCGAAGATCTCCGACGAGATCGCCCACCGCGCGAGCGACCTGCTCACCGGCTTCCCGCTCTACCCGGAGATCGACCTCGGCTGACGCACCGCACCGGGGCCGGATCTCTCCGGCCCCGGACCGGGGGCGAGGTCCTAGACCTCGACCAGTTCCTGGCGCGGTTCCCACAGCGGTTCGGCGTTCCCGGCGTTCACGGCGTTCCCGGCGTTCACCTGCCGGACCTTCGCGCGGCGGATGAACCACGTGGCCCCGGCGCCGAGGGCCAGGCCCGCCGCGAGTCCGGGTACCGCCCACACCGCCGGGTCCGGCTCCACCCGGACGGCGGACGCGGCCGACCCGGAGCCGAACAGTTTTCCCTCCTGCGTGAGCTGGCCGAACACCGAGAGCGGCGCCCGGTGCCAGCGGAAGTCGCCGCCCACCAGGTCGGGAGCCAGATCCGACCGCACCCACGGCGCGCCGTCCGCGGTGAGGAACACCTGGTCCTGGCGTTCGATGGCGACGTCACCCCCGGCACCCGTGACTCCCCAGATCACCGTGACCTCAGGAACGGGAAGGTGGCCGTCCGCCCACTCGTCGGGCGTCTTCTTCGGCCCCGTGTACCGGGGGGACAGCAGCCGCCACAGCCGTCCGAAATCCGGATCGCCGCTGTGCAGGGTGGTCGTCCGTCCCGTGTCACCGGCGACGGTCAGGACGATGTCCGGGCTGTCGCCCGAGGAGCCCTGCGCGGCGTACTCCGCGCTCTCCCGGACCGCCGACGCGACCATCGGCGTGTTCGCCGGGGGGCCGGCCAGGGCGGACGGTGCCGCCGACACCACCGCCGCGGCGGTCGCCCCCAACGTCCCCACCACCGTGACCAGTTCACGAAGCCCGCGCATGGAACCCCCAAACGGCCGACGCAGAGCCGGCCCGCACACCGTTGTGCCAATTTCTGGGTGCGCCGAAGGACCCGCCGGGGTTCCCCTCGACGGCGACGTCCGAGCAGCGCTCCGCCCTGCCGAATACGGCTACCTGGGCGGATCGGCATTGTTAAGCGCCCGTGACGCCGAAAGCACCCCCTCCAGGCAGAACGTCACCTCACCGTTGCATTTTCATGACGGCGAGTGTTCAAAAGCCGCTCAGGTGAGCGAAACGGTCACCGTCTGTGCCGCCGAGCCGGAGGCTCGGAGGGCACGGTTCCCGGAACCGCGGCGCCGGCCCGCCCGGGTCACATCTCTTTCCGGCCAGTTCCGGAGCGGGCCCCGGCACCTGAGAGAATGGTGAACATGGCCTCTGACAGTCCTCGCGTGCTCTCCGGAATCCAGCCCACGGCAGGCTCGTTCCACCTCGGCAACTACCTCGGCGCCGTCCGTCAGTGGGTGGCGCTCCAGGAGTCCCACGACGCGTTCTACATGGTCGTCGACCTGCACGCGATCACGATTCCGCAGGACCCCGCGGACCTGCGCGCCAACACCCGGCTCGCGGCGGCGCAGCTCCTCGCCGCAGGACTCGACCCCGAGCGCTGCACGCTCTTCGTCCAGAGCCATGTCCCCGAGCACGCGCAGCTCGCCTGGGTGATGAACTGCCTCACCGGTTTCGGCGAGGCCTCCCGCATGACCCAGTTCAAGGACAAGTCCGCCAAGCAGGGCGCCGACCGCGCAAGCGTGGGCCTCTTCACGTACCCGGTCCTCCAGGTGGCGGACATCCTGCTGTACCAGGCCCACGAGGTCCCGGTCGGCGAGGACCAGCGCCAGCACATCGAGCTGACCCGCGACCTCGCGGAGCGTTTCAACGGCCGCTTCGGCGACACCTTCCGGATTCCCAAGCCGTACATCCTCAAGGAGACGGCGAAGATCTTCGATCTCCAGGACCCGTCGATCAAGATGAGCAAGTCGGCGTCGACGCCGAAGGGCCTCATCAACCTGCTCGACGACCCGAAGGTGACCGCCAAGAAGGTCAAGAGCGCGGTCACCGACACGGACACCGTCATCAGGTACGACGCGAGCGCCAAGCCGGGTGTCAGCAACCTGCTGACCATCTACTCGACGCTCACCGGCACGGGAATCGGCGAACTGGAGGAGAGGTACGCAGGCAAGGGCTACGGTGCGCTGAAAACGGACCTCGCCGAGGTCATGGTCGGCTTCGTGACGCCGTTCCGGGAGCGCACCCAGCAGTATCTGGACGACCCCGAGACGCTCGACTCGATTCTGGCCAAGGGCGCCGAGAAGGCGCGCGCCGTCGCCGCCGAGACGCTCTCCCAGGCGTACGACCGGGTCGGATTCCTGCCCGCCAAGCACTGACGGCCGAGGCCACCGCCGTACGCGGGGCCGCGCCCCGGCCCTCCGGCGGCGGCACAGTCCCTACCACACCACCTTCGGCAGTCAGTACGAGACGAGCGCGACACTCCTCCACACGCCGATTGCGGGTCATACCGCCGTACAGTCGAAAGCCGGGGGCGGGCCGAGCGATCGCCCCCCTCCCGCGCAGCACCACCGAACAGCCCTGACCATCGACAACGACAGGAGACGACGTGGGGACCGTAACGATCGGCGTGTCGATCGCGGTCCCGGAGCCTCACGGCAGCCTGCTCCAGGAGCGGCGCGCGGGCTTCGGCGACCCCGCGGCTTGCTGCATTCCCACCCACGTCACCCTGTTGCCGCCGACCGAGGTCGAGGAGTCGGCGCTGCCCGCGATCGAGACGCACCTCGTCGAGGTCGCGGCCGCCGGGCGCCCCTTCCCGATGCTGCTGTCCGGCACCGGCACCTTCCGCCCCCTGTCACCCGTTGTGTACGTCCGGGTCGCCGAGGGCGCCGAGGCCTGCACCTGGCTCCAGAAGCAGGTCCGGGACGTCTCGGGCCCCGTCGCCCGCGAGCTCCAGTTCCCGTACCACCCGCACGTCACCGTGGCCCACGGCATCGACGACGAGGCGATGGACCACGCCTTCGAGGCGCTCTCCGGGTACGAGGCCGGGTGGCCCTGCACCGGATTCGCCCTCTACGAGCAGGGCGCCGACGGTGTGTGGCGCAAGCTCCGCGAGTTCGCCTTCGGCGGCGCCGTGGTGCCCCCGCAGGCCACCTCGCCCGAGCGGGACACCACACTTCCGGCGCTCTGACGGGCGCGGAACGTCAGAGCGGCAGCCGCCTGAAGACCGCGCGCGGGGTGTGCCGCAGCGCGGACATGACCATCCTCAGCACCCCCGGCACCCACACCGTCTCCGAGCGGCGCCGCAGCCCCAGTTCGATCGCCGCGGCCACCGCCTCCGGGGTGGTCGACAGCGGCACCTCGG
Organism: Streptomyces sp. NBC_00386; assembly: GCF_036063235.1. Lineage (NCBI taxonomy): Bacteria > Bacillati > Actinomycetota > Actinomycetes > Kitasatosporales > Streptomycetaceae > Streptomyces > Streptomyces sp. NBC_00386. The sequence goes on along the minus strand of NZ_CP107950.1, from coordinate 3,849,417 downwards.
GCAGATGGGCCGTCATCCGCGTACGGACGAATCCGGGGCGTACGACCATGACGTGCGCGCCGGTGCCGTGGAGGGCGTCGCCCAGGCCCTGCGCGAAGGCGTCCAGGCCCGCCTTGCTGGAGCCGTAGATGAAGTTCGAGCGGCGGGCGCGTTCGCCCGCGACCGAGGACAGCACCACCAGGGAGCCGTGCCCCTGCGTCTGCAGCGCCCGCGCGCACACCAGGCCCGAGGACACCGCGCCCGTGTAGTTGGTCTGCGCGACCCGGACCGCCGCGACCGGCTCCTTCTCGTCCAGGGCCTGGTCGCCGAGCACCCCGAAGGCCATCAGCACCATGTCGATGTCGCCCTCGGCGAAGACCTTGCCGAGCACGGCCTCGTGGGACTCGGGATCGAGGGCGTCGAAGGCGAGGGTGCGGACGTCCGCGCCGAGCCGGCGCAGCCGCTCGGCGGCCTCTTCCAGGGCGGGGGCCGGCCGTCCGGCGAGCCACACCGTGCGGGTCCGCCGGGTGATCAGCCGGCGCGCCGTGGCCAGCGCGATCTCGGACGTGCCGCCGAGGACCAGCAGGGACTGGGGGGTACCGAAGGCGTCCTTCATGACAGCGAGCTCCTGGAGACGGGGACCGGAGGGGCGGGCGGGAACGGGGCGCGCTGCGGGCCGGGAACGGCGCCGGGGGCCACTACAGGCCGAGCCGGCGGGACAGGTCCGAGGTGAAGACCCCCCGCGGGTCCAGCTCCTGGCGCAGCGACCGGAACGTGCCGAGACGCGGATACATGACGTCCAGCAGCTCGGGCCGCAGCCGCGCGTCCTTGGCGAGGTACACGCGCCCTCCGGCCTCCGCCACCTCCTCGTCCAGCTCGTCGAGGAAGGCGGCGAGGCCCGGCAGACCCGCCGGGATGTCCAGGGCCAGGGTCCAGCCGGGCACGGGGAAGGACAGCCAGCCCGGATCGCCCTCTCCGAAGCGCTTGAGGACGGCGAGGAAGGACGGGCAGCGGCGTTCGGAGATGCGCCGCACGATCCGCCGCAGGGTCTCCTCCCGGCCGTGTCCGACGACGAACTGGTACTGGACGAAGCCGCCGCGCCCGTAGACACGGTTCCAGTGCGGCACCCCGTCCAGGGGATGGAAGAAGGCCGGGATCGGCTGGAGTTCACCGGTCCGCAGGCGGGGCGCCTTGCGGTACCAGAGTTCGTTGAAGAGGCCCACCGTCGTCCGTCCGAGGAGCCCTTCGGGCACGAAGGCGGGGGCGGCCGGCAGGCGCGACGGGCGGAACGCCAGCGGGTGTCTGCGGGCCCGCGCGGGGAGCGCGTCCAGCGGCGCGTGTTCGCCGCGGGTCAGGACCGAGCGCCCCGTCCCGGCCCCGCGCGCGAGGAGGTCGATCCAGGCCACCGAGTAGCGGTACCGGTGGTCGGTGGCGGTGAGGCGGGCCATCAGGTCGTCCAGGTCCGCCGCGCGTTCGGTGTCGACGGACATCAGGGCGGTCTCCACCGGCTGGAGGCGGACGGTCGCCGTCAGGATCACGCCGGTCAGGCCCATGCCGCCCGCCGTGGCGTCGAACAGCGGGGTGCCGGGCCCGACCGTCCTGATCTCGCCGTCCGCCGTCAGCAGTTCGAAGGACAGGACGTGACGCGCGAAGGAGCCCGACACGTGGTGGTTCTTGCCGTGGATGTCCGCGCCGATCGCGCCGCCCACGGTCACATAACGGGTCCCCGGTGTCACCGGCACGAACCAGCCGAGGGGGAGCAGGACCTCCATGAGCCGGTGCAGGGACACCCCCGCGTCGCACAGGACCGTGCCGCCGTCCGCGTCGATGGCGTGGATCCGGTCCAGGCCCGTCATGTCGAGCACCGCCCCGCCCGCGTTCTGCGCGGCGTCGCCGTAGGCCCGTCCGAGCCCCCGGGCGATCCCTCCCCGGGCCCCGCACCCCCGGACGGCGGCCGCCGCCTCCCCGTAGGTGCGCGGACGGACCAGACGGGCGGTGGTCGGGGCGGTGCGGCCCCAACCCGTGACGGAGACGGAGTCGGCAGGCATGACCGTGACCGTAGCGCCGCCGAGGGTGCGCAACGGGGCAATCTACCCAGCGCTCCCGGCTCCTCACCGAAATGGGTGATTAATGGGATGTCGTCCAAGATTGCCGTAGTTCTGCGACCACTCCCTAGAAGAGTGAGATCGCATGGACGACCTTGACGACCGTGACGAGATGGATCGGCGGCCTGACGGCATGGACCGTCCACCTGACGGCATCGACCGTCCGCCGGACGGCATGGACCGCCGGGTGCTGTCCGTACTCCACGCGTACGGCGGGTACCCGCGGGTCGCGGCCGTCGCGCGCGCCCTGTCCTGGAGCGGGGAACACGGCGCCCTGTGGCTCGCGGCGGGGCTCGCCGGGGCGGCCGCCGACCGCGGGCGGCGCGGCGCGTGGCTGCGCGCGACGGCGCTCACCGCCGGCGCGCACCTCGCGAGCATGGGGGTGAAACGGATCGTGCGCCGCCCGCGTCCCACGCACGTGGCACCCCGGGTGGGAACGGCGGGACGGCACTCCTTCCCCAGCTCGCACGCGGCCTCCGCCACCGCCGCGGCGGTCGCGTACGGCGCGCTCGGCGCGTACGCCGTCCCGCCGCTCGCCGCCGCGATGTGCCTCTCGCGCCTCGTCGTCGGCGTCCACTACCCCACGGATGTCGCCGCCGGCGCGGCCCTGGGCGCCGCGGCGGCCGGACTGGGCGCCCGCTGGATCGGGGCGGGCCATGGCTGAGCGTACGGCCCTTCTGGAGCGCACTCCGGCCCTCGCCCCGCCGCCGCGGAGCCTGAGCGGGCTGCTGCGGGGCCTCGTCAGGACCGCGCGTCCTCGCCAGTGGGTCAAGAACGTGCTCGTCGTGGCCGCCCCGGCCGCCGCCGGCCGGCTCTTCTCGCTGCACGCCTCCAGCCAACTCGCGCTGGTCTTCCTCCTGTTCACGGCCTGTGCCGCCGCCGTCTATCTGATCAACGACGCCCGGGACGCCGTCGCCGACCGCGCCCACCCGGTGAAGCGCCACCGCCCGGTCGCCGCGGGCCAGGTCCCCGTCCCGGCCGCGTACGCCGTCGGCGGCATCCTCGGGGTCCTCGCGCCCGCGACCGCCGCCTGGTTCTGCTCGCCGGCCGTCTGCGCGCTGCTGACCGCGTACATCGGCATGCAGCTCGCGTACTGCGTGAGCCTGAAGCACGTGCTCGTCGTCGACCTCGTCGTCGTCACGACCGGGTTCCTGATGCGAGCCATGATCGGCGGCCTGGCCCTCGGCATCCCGCTCTCGCGCTGGTTCCTGATCACCACCGGCTTCGGGGCGCTGTTCATGGTCTCGGCGAAGCGCTACTCCGAGGCCGTGCAGATGGCGGGCACGGCGGGCGCCACGCGCGCGCTGCTCACCGAGTACACGACCGGCTACCTGCGGTTCGTGTGGCAGCTCGCCGCCGGGGTCTCCGTCCTCGGCTACTGCCTGTGGGCCCTGGAGGAGGGCGGAGTGCCGAGCACCGGCCTGCTGCCGTGGCGTCAGCTGTCCGTGGTCGCCTTCATCCTGGCCGTCCTGCGCTACGCGGTCTTCGCCGACCGGGGTACGGCGGGCGAGCCGGAGGACGTGGTCCTGCGCGACCGTCCGCTCGCCCTCATCGGCCTGGTGTGGCTGGCCATGTACGGACTCGCCGTGGCGAACTGGTGAGCGTCACCGGGGACCGGCCCGGTCCCGGTCTCCTCGCCGGCCGCGGGGCGGACGCCGGGGCGCCGGACGCCCCGGGGCCCGCGGTCGCGGAACCGGCGGCGGCTCCCGGACGGGCCCGTCCCCGGAAGCGTCTCCTGCGCGAGCTCCTCGGGTTCGCGGCGGTCGGTGTCCTCGCCTACGCCGCCGACCTCGGCCTCTTCGTCTGGCTCCGCGGCCCGGCGGGTCTGGACCCCCTGACGGCCAAGTCGCTGTCCTTCGTCGCGGGCTGCTCGGTGGCGTACGCCGGGAACGCGCTCGGCACCTACCGGCACGCGGCGGCCTGGGGCCCGCGCCCCTGCCTGATCTTCCTCGCGGTGAACATCGCGGGTGCGCTCGTGCAGTTGCTGTCCATCGCCGTCAGTCACTACGGGCTCGGGTTCACCTCACCGCGCGCGGACACCGTCTCGGGCGCGGGAGTCGGGATGGCGCTCGCCACTGTCCTGCGATTCTGGGGTACCCGGTCACTGGTTTTCCGAGGCGAGGGCAGAGTCGGATCATGGACTGGCTGAAAAAGATTCCCGGCGTGGGGCCTTGGGTCGTACGCCTGATGGCCACGCACGCGTGGCGGTCGTACGAGCGCCTGGACCGCGTCAAGTGGACGCGGCTCGCCGCGGCGATGACCTTCATCAGCTTCGTGGCGCTGTTCCCGCTGCTGACCGTGGCCGCGGCGATCGGGGCCGCCACGCTCAGCACCCAGCAGCAGAAGGACCTCCAGGACAAGCTCGCCGAGCAGGTGCCGGGCATCTCCGACCAGCTCGACATCAACGGCCTCGTCCAGAACGCCGGCACCATCGGGCTCGTCGCGGGCGCCCTGCTGCTGGTCACGGGCATCGGCTGGGTCGGCTCGATGCGGGAGTGCCTGCGCGCGGTCTGGGAGCTTCCCGACAGCGAGGAGAACCCCTTCCTGCGCAAGCTCAAGGACGGCGGAGTCCTCGTCGGCCTCGGCGGCGCCGTGCTCCTCACCATCGTGGTCTCCACCCTCGCGTCCACGGCGATGGGCTGGTCGGCACGGCACCTGGGCATCGACGAGAACGGCTGGGGGAGCACCCTCCTCCAGGGCATCGCCTTCGCGGTGGCCGTGCTCGCCGACTTCCTCGTCCTGCTCTACGTCCTCACGCTGCTGCCCGGTGTCGAGCCGCCACGCCGCCGGCTGATCGTCGCCGCGCTGATCGGCGCCGTCGGGTTCGAGCTGCTCAAGCTGCTGCTCAGCGGCTACATGCGGGGGGTGGCGTCCAAGAGCATGTACGGCGCCTTCGGGGTGCCGATCGCGCTGCTCCTGTGGATCAACTTCACCTCGAAGCTGCTCCTGTACTCCTCCGCCTGGACGGCGACACCGAGCGAGGGGCAGGATCGGGAAGCGGCGGACGACGACGCACCGGCGGGTCCGGACGGACCGGCCGGCTCACGGGAACCGGCCGGCCCGCGGGACCGGAGGGACCCCGAGGCTCCGAAGAACGCGGAGGAGGCCCCCGAGCCCCGCGCGGTCAGCGGCGACGGCGCATCAGGTCCGGCAGTGGCCAGCGGCGGTTGACCAGGAAGATGCCCGCCGCGAGCAGGGCGACGAAGCCGCCCGTCAGGCCGAGCGCGACGCCGATGCCGGTCGAACCGCCCTTCGCCGCGGTGGAGGCCGCCACCGGCTTCGTGGAGGTGTGTGCGGCGCCCGTGCCCGGGCTCGCCCCGCCCGACGCGTTCGCACCCGGCTGAGCCGTGGTGTCCACGCCCTTGGGCGCGACCAGTTCGCCCACCGGCTCGACCTTGCCCGCGGACTGGAATCCCCAGTCGAGGAGCTGCGCGGCCTCCTTGTAGACCTCGTTGTGCTCCTTCTTCTCCGGGTTCATGACCGTGACGAGCAGCACCTTGCCGCCGCGCTCGGCGACGCCCGTGAAGGTGGCGCCCGCGTTGGTGGTGTTGCCGTTCTTCACCCCCGCGATGCCCTGGTACGGGGTGATGTCGCTGTCACCGGACAGCAGCCGGTTGGTGTTGCGGATCTCGGAGGACGCGCGGGCGGACGTGCCCTTCTTGTTCCCGGCCGTCGTGCCGGGGAAGGTGGCCCGCACCGTCGAGCAGTACTCCCGGAAGTCCTTCTTCTGGAGCCCCGAACGGGCGAACAGCGTCAGGTCGTAGGCCGACGACACCTGGCCCCCGGCGTCGTAACCGTCCGGGCTCACCACGCGCGTGTCGAGGGCCTGGAGGTCGTCCGCGTGCGCCTGCATGTCCTTGACCGTCTCGCGGACGCCGCCGTTCATCGAGGACAGCACGTGCACGGCGTCGTTGCCGGACTTCAGGAAGACACCGAGCCACAGGTCGTGGACGGTGTACGTCTCGTTCTCCTTTATGCCCACCACGCTGGAGCCCGCTCCGATGCCCGCCAGGTCGGAGGGGGTCACCTTGTGCGAGGTGGTCCTCGGGAACTTGGGCAGCACCGTGTCGGCGAACAGCATCTTCAGGGTGCTCGCCGGGGGCAGCCGCCAGTGCGCGTTGTGCGCGGCCAGGACGTCACCGGACTCGGCGTCGGCGACGATCCAGGAACGCGCGGTGATGTCCGCGGGCAGGACGGGAGCGCCGCCGCCGAGGTTCACCTGGTTGCCGGGCCGGCCGAGCCGCTCACCGCCGAGGCTCGACATGTTCGCCGGGGGCGTGGCCGAGGGGGAGGCTGTCGGGCTCGCCGTGGGGCTCGCGTCGGCGAACACGGGCGCAGTGAAGGAAAGGGTCAACAACGTGGCGGAAGCGATCAACAAGGATCGCTGGATGGTCTTTTTCGAGGCGGGCACGATCGAGAAAGTACAGGGGTTGTGACGGGAATTCCCGTCACCGTTCGGGGAGGCCCCTTCGCCCTCTCCACCCCGGCGCCGGATCACGGTGGGCGACGGCGATACTGAACGCATGAAGCTCAGCCGCCCCGTGTCCTGGTTCCTGCTCGCCTTCGGGGTGTGGAGTTGGGTCATTTGGGTCACTTTCGCTAAGAATCTCTGGGAAGACGCCAGTGGGCTCGCGTTCGACGACGCGGGTGATCCGACGGCGTACTTCTGGGTGCACCTGACGCTCACCGTCGTGTCGTTTGTCCTTGGGACGGTCGTCGGGGTCATCGGGTTGCGCGGCGTACGCGCTTTGCGCCAGACGTCATAACGGGGGATACGACGTCATGGTCATCTTGTTCGCGTTGGCGGGTGTGACCGCGCTGGCCGTGCTCGGCGGGCTGCACTGGTACGCCTGGCGCCGGCTGGTGCGGGACACCACGAGCGGCCCCGGACCGGTCCGCCGGCTGGGCACGGCCCTCTTCGTCGCCGGGCCGCTGCTGATGGTCGGTGCCATCGTGAGCGAGCGGGCGGGCGCTCCCTTCCTCCTCCAGCAGACGCTGTCCTGGCCCGGCTTCCTGTGGATGCCGCTGGGCCTCTACCTCGTACTGGCGCTGCTGGCCGGGGAGTTCGTACGGCCGGTCCTGCGACGGACCCTGGAGCGCCGGGCCGCCCGAAGCGCGGAGAGCGGCGGGGCCGCGTCCCCCGCCGTGACCGAGCCCGCGGCGTCGACGGAGCCGGCCGAATCGGTGGCGCCGACGGCACCGGCCGAATCGACGGGGCCCGCGGAACCGGCTGAATCAGCAGGACCCACGGAGCCGGCCCAATCGGTGGGACCCGCGGAACCGGCTGGTTCAGTGGGACCCGCGGAACCGGCGGGAGCCGTCCGGTCGCCGTCGCGGCGTCTGTTCGTCTCGCGGGTCGTGGGTGGCACGGCCGCGGCCGTCGCCGTGGGGACCGTGGGGTACGGGACGTACGGCGTGCTGCGCGGTCCCAGGGTGAAGCGGGTCACCGTACCGCTCGCCAAACTGCCCCGGTCCGCCCACGGATTCCGGATCGCCGTCGTGAGCGACATCCACCTCGGGCCGGTGCTCGGACGCGGATTCGCCCAGCGGGTCGTCGACACGATCAACTCCACACAGCCCGATCTGATCGCCGTCGTCGGTGACCTGGTCGACGGCAGCGTGAAGAACCTCGGCCCCGCCGCCGAACCCCTCGCCCGGCTGCGCGCCCGGCACGGCTCCTACTTCGTCACCGGGAACCACGAGTACTTCTCCGGAGCCGAGCAGTGGATCCGGGAGGTCCGGGAGCTGGGGATCCATCCCCTGGAGAACGCGCGGACCGAACTGGCCGGATTCGACCTCGCCGGCGTGAACGACCTCCAGGGCGAGAGCGAGGGGCAGGGGCCCGACTTCGGCAAGGCGCTCGGAGACCGCGACACGACACGAGCCTGTGTGCTGCTCGCACATCAGCCGGTGCAGATCCATGATGCGGTGCGCCACGGGGTCGACCTCCAGTTGTCCGGACACACCCACGGCGGACAGCTGTGGCCGGGCAACCTCATCGCGGCCGCCGCCAATCCGACGGTCGCCGGCCTGGAGCGCTACGGCGACACGCAGCTCTACGTCTCCCGGGGCGCGGGAGCCTGGGGGCCGCCGACCCGCGTCGGCGCGCCCTCCGACATCACGGTCGTCGAGCTGGCCTCGCGCGAAGCCTGAGAATCGGCTGTGAAGAGAGACGGAAAAGATCATTTTCGTCGGCCTTGAGCACTCTTCCCGATTCGCTTCCCCGGCCCAAACTCCTGTGATTAGGTGATCCGCGCCACTAAGGGAGTGGCGTGCGGGGCGCCTGGGGAGGGCACCGATGCGATCGGTTCGCTTATGGATACCGGCGGCGCTGCTCGTTGTGGCGGGCGCCGGTGTGGCCGGCTGGCAGCTCCTGCCGGCGAAGGGGAACGACAACCGCACCATCACGGTGGGCACCACGGACGCCGTCACCTCGCTCGACCCGGCCGGCGCCTACGACGCCGGGTCCTGGGCCCTGTTCAGCAATGTCTTCCAGTCGCTGCTCACCTTCGAGCCCGGCGGCGCCAAACCCGTCCCGGACGCCGCCAAGAACTGCGCGTTCACCGACACGGGGCTGCGCACCTATCGCTGCACACTCCGTGACGACCTCACGTTCCCCAGCGGGCGCACGATGACCGCGGCGGACGTGAAGTTCTCCTTCGACCGCGTCAAGCGCATCAACGACGAGGTCGGGCCCGCCTCTCTCCTCTCCACCCTGGGCAGCGTGGACGCGAGCGGCCGGACCGTCACCTTCCATCTGTCCTCGCCCGACGCGACCTTCCCGTTCAAGCTGGCCACCGGCGCCGGTTCGATCGTCGACAGCACCCGCTATCCCCGGCGCAGTCTGCGCACCGGCACCGGTGCCGACGGCACCGGGCCCTACGTCCTGAAGGCGTACACGCAGGGCGCGAAGGCCGTCCTCGCCCCCAACCCCGGCTACAAGGGCGCCGTCGACGACCTCGGCAAGCCCGTCGTGCTGCGCTACTACGCCAACTCGGGGGCGCTCCAGGTGGCCTGGAAGGCGAAGGAGCTCGACGTCGTGGCCCGTCAGCTCCCGCCCGCCGTGCTCGCCGCGCTCTCGCCGAGCGACCCCGCGCAACGCGTCACGGAGGCCGACAGCGCCGAGACCCGCAACCTCGTTCTCGACGTGCGCGAAGGGTCGCCGCTGCACGACAGGCGGGTCCGGCAGGCCCTCGCCTCGCTGGTCGACCGCGAGACGCTGGTCGACCGGACGTACCGGGGGACCACCGACCCGCTGTACGGGCTGATCCCGGCGGGGATCCCGGGGCACGCGACCTCGTTCTTCGACAGCTATCCGAAGCCCGACCCCAAGAAGGCGCGGGCCCTGCTGACCGAGGCCGGGGTCTCGTTGCCGGTGCGCTTCACCTACGGGTTCGCCGAGGGGCGGGGTGCCGCGGGCGAGGAGGCGGCCGAGCTCAAGCGGCAGCTGGAGGCGGACGGGCTGTTCAAGGTGACGACCGAGGGGTTCGAGTGGACCGAGTTCCAGAAGAAGTACGCGGGGGGCGGGCTCGACGCCTGGGCGGTCGGCTGGGTCGCCGACTATCCCGACGCGGACACCTTCGGCGCGCCGCTGGTCGGTACCGGCAACAGCATGAAGAACGGCTACACCGACAAGGATGTCGACCGTCTGATCAAGGAGACCCAGCAGGACGCCGACCGAAGCCGTACGGCGGACGCGTTCCGGCGGCTCCAGGCGCAGGTCGCCCAGGACGTCCCGCTGATCCCGCTGTGGCAGCGCAGGGACTACGTCATCAGCAGCGAGGACGCCAGCGGCGGCGAGTACCTGTCCGACGGGACCGGCGTCTTCCGCCTCTGGCAGCTGAGCTGGCTGTGACAAGCGGCCCCGGTGTCCGGGGCACTCGACTCCACGTGCGCGGGCGGCGGTCACGGCCCCGGCCGTGACCGCCGCCCGCCGACGCGGAGTCGGTCCTGTCAGGGGTGCGGAGTGGATCCGTACGCCGTCAGGAAGCGGTCGCGGAACGAGCTCATCTTCCACACCGGGGCGTCGTGCTCGGGCCGGAGGCCGTCCGTCCAGCCCCAGTCGGCGATCCTGTCGAGCACCTTCGGGTCCTTGGCGACGATCGAGACGGGCACGTCGCGGCTGGCGTGGTTGCCGCTGACCCGGGCGATCGGCTGGTGATCCCCGAGGTAGATCAGCACGGTGTTCTTGTTGCCGTGCTTCACCAGCCAGTCGATCAGGCTCGTCACCGAGTACGAGATGGACTTGCCGTACTCCACCTTCGACTTCTGCGAGTTGGTGATGATGTCGCCGGGGTTCTTGCCGGCCTTCTGGATGGCGTCGTAGACGGAGCCGTCGCCGACCTGGTCCTCGGGGACCGTCTTGGGGATGGGCGCCCAGGGCTGGTGGCTGGAGGTCAGGATGATCGTCGACATCAGCGGCTTGTCGTGCTTCTTGCCGTGCACCAGGCGTTCGAACGCGGTCAGGGCGTACTGGTCGGGCATGGTCGACCAGCTGAACTTCGGCCCCTTGTAGTCGAGATGGTGGGCGTCGTAGAGCTTGTCGATGCCGTAGAAGTTCTGCTCGGGCCAGTTCTTCTGGATGCCCGGCATGACGCCCACGGTGTCGTAGTCGCCGGTCTTCTTGAAGGCGCTGATCAGGGTGAGGTGGTCGCCGGCGGTCACGGTGCGGTAGCGCTGCTGGTTGTTGACCCACAGGCCCGACAGGAACGTCGAGTGGCCGAGCCAGCTGCTGCCGCCGTAGGTCGCCGAGGTGAGCCAGCCGCTCTTCGCCGCGAAACCGGCCTGGGTCAGCTTCTTGTTCTCCGCGGTCAGCGTCGCGTCGACGCCCGGTGCCATGACCGGGTCCTCGATGGCGCTGCGGCCGTAGCTCTCGATGAACGTGATGATCATGTCTTTGTCGCGCAGGTCCGTGAGCATCTGACCGGGCGGCGTGTTCGCGAAGCGGTCGTTCTTGGAGATCTCGGCGAACGCGGCCTCGTCCCGCAGCGTCTGCCGCACCCGCGCCGCCCGGTCCTGGACGACCAGCGCGGCGTGCTCGGAGGCGATGGGCACCCCGGTGTACTGCACGCCGAGCGCCGCGCAGGTGACCCAGGCGATGGCCAGGAACAGGGTCGTGCGGGTCGCCGTCTCGGTGTTCCTGGCCACCAGGTTGCCCAGCCGGACGACCGACAGGGTCATGAGCACCAGGATGGCGATCACGAGCGCCACGGCCAGCGCCGCGATGCCGAGCGCGCCGCCGTGGCCGAACGTGTCCTGGAGGTAGGCCTGCGCGTCGCCGAACAGCGACCAGTCGAGGACCACGTTGAAGCCGCGTCCGAGGTATTCGTTGAAGCCGATGTCGAGGATGTTCAGGACGGTCAGTACGCCCAGGACCAGCCCGGCGGCCACCGACAGCGCGATCCTTGGCCGGCGGGGCAGGACGATCAGCAGCGCGGCACCGAAGATCGCCTCCACCGGGAGCCGCAGGAATTCCGCCGGACGGAAACTGTCCGCCTGGCTCGGCATGAGCAGCGCGAACAGGACGAGCGCGGCGGCGACGAGGGTGGTCGTCCAGGCGAGGGTGCGGGCGGTGACGGGATACCGGTCCCGCCAGCCGCGCCACCGGCCGCGCACGGGCGGCTCGTCTCCCGGGGGCTCCTCCCCGCCACCGGCCCCGTCCCCGACGGCCACGTCGGGCGCGTCCTCGGGCACCTCCTCGGGCGAGACCGAGACCGAGACCGAGACCGAGGACGACGGCGAGGCCGCGTCCGCTGCTTCACCCGAGGCGGCGTCCGTGTCCGCGCCGACCACGTCGGGTGCTTCGGTCTCCGCCTCGGCCCGGACTTCGCTCCCGGCCGCGGCGGCGGACGTTCCGCTGTCGGTGCCCGCGGAGTCCGCCCCTTCGCCGGGGACGGCTTCCGCCGGCTTCTCCTGCGGGTCCTCGGAGCCGATCGAGGTGGCCCCCTCGGTCACGGCTGCCTCGGGGGCCGCCCCAGCCGCTGCCTCTCCCTCACCCGAGGCGGCGGCGTCCTCATCCGCGTCTGTGCCGGTGCCGATGACGGTGTCCGTGTCCGCGAGCGGCTCCGGTGTCGGCTCTTCGCGCGGAGGCGCCGCATCCGTGTTCGGCAGCTGTCGAGAGCTCGTGTTGAACGACAACCCGGCGGTCCTTCCGTGTGATGCGCGGTGGTGGCGTGACGGGTCGATCGAAGCGACCGACGCGCCCTCATCGTGGTGTACGGGGCCGCGGCGGCCCGTGTTCAACCGCCTCGGTCAGCTTCTGCCCAAGTCTGTTTCCACAGGTCACAGCGGTGCGTGAGGGAGTTCCCGGCCGGCACGGCAGGCGCTGGAGCGACACCGGCCCCGCCCGGCCGCCCCCACCCCGCCCGCGCCGCCGGTCGCACCGCGTCGGCGTCGTACCCGCATCCCCGCCGCAGGCCCCGCAGGTCCCTCCGTAGAGGCGTCCGCTTCCTCAGCGCACCGGCAGTGTCACCGTCACCGCCAGGCCCTCGCCGGGAGCCGTCCGTACCGTGACGCTCCCTCCGTGCGCCCTCACCACGCCCTCCACGATCGCCATGCCGAGCCCGCTGCCCGCACCGCGGCCGGCCCGGAAGAAGCGGTCGAAGACGCGCGCCGCGTCCTCCTCCGCGAGCCCGGGCCCCTTGTCCGCGACACACAGCCGCAGCACGCCGTCCGAGCGCTCCAGGCCGAGCCGCACGGGTACGTCGTCGGGTGTGTGGGTGCGTACGTTGCCCACGAGATTGCCCAGCACCTGCCGCAGCCCCGACTCGTCGGCCCGCACGAGGAGCGTGCCGTCGGCGTCCACGGTCACCGGGCGGCCGGGCTGCTGGGCGCGCAGATCCGCGGCCGCGTCCCGCACGAGCCGGCTCAGGTCGACGTTCCTGAACCGCAGCTCGGGCCGCTGGTCGAGGCGGGCCAGGGTGAGCAGCTCGTCGACCAGCCGGCCCATGCGGTCGGTCTCCGCGTTCATCCGGTCCCAGGCCCGTCTGCGCTCGACGGGATCGGTCAGCATCCCCTTCTCGTAGAGCTGGAGGTAGCCGCGGATCGCCGCCAGCGGGGTGCGCAGCTCGTGCGAGGCGTCCCCGACGAACCGGCGGAGCTGGGCGGCGCTGTCCTCGCGCGTCCGGTAGGCCGACTCGACCTGGTGCAGCATGGAGTTGAGCGCGAGCCGGAGCTGTTCGACCTCCTGGGTCGGATGCTGGCTGGAGGGAACGCGCCGGGTCAGATCGCCCTCGGCGATGGCGGACGAGGTCTCCACCATGGCCTCCAGCGGCAGCAGCCGGCGGCGCACGCTGAACATCGTCAGGCACGCGAGGAGCGCCAACAGCAGGGTTCCCACGGTCAGATCGAGCTTGAGCGCCTTGTCGATGCCCTTGTGCAGCCCGTCGGTCGAGCTGCCGAACAGGACGTAGGTCCCGTCGGCCAGCCGCGTCCCGGTCGCCCGGTAGTCGGCGCCGCGCACGGTGACGTCACGCGGGTCGACGGCGCGGGCGAGGCCGCCGGGGTCGCCCACGGCGGCGGCGAACGCGCGCTGGGTGTCGGTGGGTTCGTAGCCGCCCACCGCGACGGCCCGGCCGCTCCGGTCGACGGCCGCGAAGATCGATTCCGGCTTCGACGACCCGTCCGCGGTGGGTCCGATCCGCTCGTGCACGAACGCGAGGGCGCTCAGCGAGTCGATCTGGCGCATGGTGAGCTGCGAACCGCCCAGTGAGTCTCGGGTCTTGAGGAGCTGGGTGTCCACCTGGTCGAGCAGATAGTGCCCCATGCCCATCAGGCTCACGGCGGTCGCCACCACGATGCCCAGGGCCAGCAGTCCCACGTTCGCGATCGTGAGCTGACCGCGCAGCGAGTGGATGCCGTGCCTGCGGCGCGCGGGGCGGCAGCCGGGTTGGACGGACGCCTTCACGCGAGCCCGTATCCCACGCCCCGGCGGGTCTGGATCACCGGTGGGCCCAGCGGTTCGAGCTTGCGCCGCAGGTAGCTGATGTACGTCTCGACGACCGTCGATTCGGCCGGGTGCTCGTACTGCCATACATGGCGCAGGAGTTGCTCCTTGGGCACGATCCGGCCGCCGTTGCGGACGAGGAAGCGCAGCAGCGCGTACTCGGTGGGGGTGAGCTCGACCGTGGTGCCCGCGCGGTGGACGCGGTACGTCGTCTCGTCCAGCTCCAGGTCGCCGTAGCGCAGGGGCGGGCGCTGCGGCAGGACGTCGTCGGACCGGGTGCGGCGCAGGACGGCGGTGATGCGGGCGACGACCTCGTCGATGTTGAACGGCTTGGTGATGTAGTCGTCGCCGAAGCCGAGCGCGCCGACGATCTCGGCGGGCGCGTCCCGCGCGGTGAGGAAGACGACGGCCAGGTCCGGCTGCCGCAGGCGCAGTTCACGGCCGAGCGCCCGGCCGTCGCCGTCCGGGAGCATCACGTCGAGCAGGGCCGCGTCGGGGCGGGTGCGCTCGGCGAGGGCGAGCGCCTCGCGGACGGTCGCCGTCGCCATCACCTCGAAGTGGTGGTAGCGCAGCGCGATGGTGAGGACGTCCGCGATGCTCGGCTCGTCCTCGACGACGAGGACGGTGGCTCCGTCGTGAGCGGTCATGTCCCCAGTATCGACGGGGTCGTTGACGGTGAGCGCCGTTCGCGCCTTGGAGTTCCTTGAGAGTCATGGGCGGGTCGTGTCCACCCGTGCGCGTGACCGCGAATCCTGGTGCCAGGACCTGGGGGACCGACCGACTAAGGAGCGTTGAACGTGGCGGTATTGGCACGGTGGTGCTATCGGCACCGGCTGGTGGTCCTGTTGCTGTGGGTGGGCGCGCTGTTCGGTCTCGGCTTCGCGGCGACCACCGCGGGCACGGACTACGCGAACGTGTTCTCCCTTCCGAACACGGACTCCAAGCGTGCGTACGACCAGATGGAGAAGGCCTTCCCGGACAGCGCGGGGGACACCGACACGGTGGTGTGGAAGGTCACCGAGGGCACGGTCCGGGATGCTTCGGTGCGTTCCCGGATCCAGCCCGTGCTGGACGAGATCGCCGGCATGAAGGGTGTGGGCCAGGTCGCGGGTCCGTACCAGGGTGAGCGGGGCGCCGCGCAGATCAGCCGGGACGGCACGATCGCGTACGCCCAGATCACCTTCGCCGAACAGGCGAACGCCGTACCCAAGGAACTGGTGCAGGACGTCGTCGACACCGCACAGGGTGCCGAACGGGCCGGACTCCAGGTGGAGTTGGGCGGACAGGCGATCCAGCGGGTCCAGGAGCCGCCCACCGGGCTCGCCGAGATGGTCGGCATCCTGGCCGCGGCCCTCGTCCTCTTCCTCGCCTTCGGTTCCCTCTTCGCCATGCTGCTGCCGATCGGCATCGCGGTCTTCGGGGTCGGTACGGGGCTGTTCTCCACGCAGTTGCTCAGCCACACCACGGACATCCCGGACCTGGCCCCGCTGCTGGCCACCCTGATCGGCCTCGGCGTCGGCATCGACTACGCGCTGTTCATCGTCACCCGGCACCGGCGCGGTCTCCTGCGGGGCCTGGAGTCCGAGGAGTCGGCGGTCGTCGCCCTCAACACCTCGGGCCGGGCGGTGCTGTTCGCGGGCGGCACGGTGTGCATCGCGCTCGCGGGCATGCTGGTGACGAACCTGCGTTTCCTGGACGGCGTGGTCATCGGCACGTCCCTGACCGTCGTGTTCAGCGTGCTCGCCGCCACCACGCTGCTGCCCGCTCTCCTCGGCGTCCTCGGCACCCGGGTGCTCAGCCGCCGCCAGCGGCGCAAACTGGCCGAGCGGGGCCCGGAACCGGAGCGGGCGAGCGGGGCCGCGGCACGCTGGTCGATGAGCGTGCAGCGTCGCCCCCGTACGATCGCGGTCATCGCGCTGGCCGTGATGGCGGTCCTCGCCCTCCCCGTCCTGTCGCTGCACCTCGGCGCCACCGACCAGGGCAACGACGACAGCACGACGACGACCAGGCAGGCCTACGACCTGCTCGCCGAGGGCTTCGGACCCGGCTTCAACGGCCCCTTGCAGGTGGTCGTGACCGGCGGTGACACCGACGCCCTGGCGAAGAGCATCGGCGGCACGCCCGGGGTGGCCGCGGTCGCCGCGCTGCCGCCCGCCAACGGCGTGACGGTGATCCAGGTGGTGCCGACGACCTCACCGCAGTCGGTGAAGACCGACGACCTCATCGACACCCTGCGGGACCGGGTGATCCCGGACGCCGGGGCGAGCGCCCACGTCGGCGGCGTGACCGCCGTGTCGAAGGACTTCGCCACGATCACCGGCGACCGGCTGCCCTGGTTCGTCGCCACGATCATCGGCCTCGGCTTCCTGCTCCTGCTGATCGCCTTCCGTTCCCTGGTGGTCCCGCTGACGGCCGCCCTGATGAACCTGATCGCGGCCGCCGCGTCCTTCGGCGTCCTGGTCGCGGTCTTCCAGTGGGGCTGGGGCCTGGAACTGCTGGGTCTCGGCAAGGAGGGTCCGATCAACGCCTTCCTGCCCGTCATCATGCTCTCGCTGCTGTTCGGCCTCTCCATGGACTACCAGGTGTTCCTGGTGAGCCGTATGCACGAGGAATGGGTGCACACCAAGGACAACGCGCGCGCGGTGCGGGTCGGGCTGGCCGAGACCGGCCGGGTCATCAACTCGGCCGCCCTGATCATGGTGTGCGTCTTCCTCGCCTTCGTCCTGAGCGGTGACGCGGGAGCGGCGATGGCGGGCGTCGGCCTCGCGGCCGCGGTGGCCCTGGACGCCTTCATCCTCCGTACGGCCCTGGTCCCCGCCGCGATGCACCTGCTCGGCAACTCCAACTGGTGGCTGCCCGCGTGGCTGGACAAGCGGCTGCCGCATCTGGCGGTGGAGCCCGCGGAGGAGCCGTCCGAGGACGCGGCGCCGGCCGGCGGCGGTGCCTCGGCCGTGCACGGGTTCGTCCGGGACGCGGAGGGCGAGGCGGTCGACGGGGCGGTCCTCACGCTGCTGTCCAAGGGAGGCCGTCAGCTGGACCGGGTGACCTCGCTGGCCGACGGTTCCTACATCGTCTCGGTCCCGGCCCCGGGGACGTATCTGCTGTCGGCGACGGCCCGTTCGTACGGGACGCGGGCGCACCACGTCGTCGTCACGGACGAGCCGTTGGTGCACGACGTGGAGCTGCTCCAGGGAGAGGTGGACGCCGACGCGGTCAACTGAGGCCGCCGGACGCCGGATCTTCCCGGCGCGGGGGGCGCCCGCCTCGGCGGGCGCCCCTCAGCCCGTTTCCCCCGCCGGGTCGGCCGGGCCTCGGTCCGTCTTCTTCGCCGGGTCGGGCAGCGCCTTCGTCATCCCCGGCAGGAAGTCGGTGAACAGCTCGTGCACCTCGTGGACGAGGGGCCGCAGCAGACGGAAGCGGGCCAGTGAGACGCCGCGCGCCGTCAGACGCGCGCCGCGCTCGGCGAGCCGGTAGCTGCGTTCGCGGCTCTCGGTGCGGTCGAAGACCCAGTACAGGACGAGCCCCATCTGGGAGAGCCACATCAGCTCGGGCAGCACCTCGCGCAGTTCCTCCGGCACCTTGGTCTTCGCCCCGGCCAGCACTTCCTTGTGGACGCTGATGGCCTCCGCGCGCGCGTGCTCCGACTCGGGGGAGAAGGGGCTGAGCGGACTGTCCGGGTCGGCGGCGTTCTTGAAGAACTGCACGGCGAACTCGTGGTACGGCGTGGCGATGTCCAGCCACACCTTCAGGACACCGCCCAGCCGGGCCTCCAGGTCCGTCTCGCGGTCCAGCACCTCCCGGACCGCCTCCCGGTGTTCGGCGGCGATCCGGTCGTAGAAGCCCTGGATCAGGTGTTCCTTGCCGGCGAAGTAGTAGTACGCGTTGCCGACGGAGACCCCGGCCTCCTGGGCGATGGCGCGCATCGTCGTCTTGTCGTACCCCCGTTCCTGGAAGAGCCGCATCGCGGTCTCCAGGATCAGGGCCCGGGTCTGTTCGCTCTTCGCCGGGCTCTTCGCCTCCTTGCCCGGGGACTTGGCGGGTTCGGAGGCCGCGGTGGGCTCGGAGGATCCGGTGGGGCCGGGGCTGTCTGTCGGTGCTGGCACGGGACGAGCCTAACGAGTGGGAACGGTCGAACATTCGCCGCTGTCGCAGGCGGGGGGTGCGTACGTCCATCCCGCGGCCGGGTCGTAGCTCCACCCGTCGCCCCAGTGGTACGAGCCACCGCCCCATCGCCCCTGGGACGTCCGGGACGACGCCTGCGCCTCGCGCCACTTGGCGGCGGCGAGGGTCGCGCCCCTGGCCAGCCTCGCCCCCGTGGGAGTGCTCAGCCGATGGGCCAGCGCCCGGTACTCGCGCAGCGCCCACAGGGTGACGATCCAGGCGGCGGTTCCCTGGTAGACCTGCCCGGCGTCCCCCACGACGGTGATCTCGTCCAGGGTGGCGCGGTGGTCGAGCCGCGGATAGCTCCGGGCGGCCTCCTCCGAACCGGCCGGCACGAACCGCAGCGGTACGAGCTGTGCCTGCCCGGTGAGCCACTTCTTCAGGAAGGCGCACAGCGAGCAGCGCGCGTCGTAGAGGACGGTGAGCCCGAGGACCGGGACGCGTGCCGCGTCCCGGTCCCGGGTGGCCGATGCGCCGGTCACCGGTCTCACGCCCCGGCCGCGGGGGCGGCCCAGTCCGTCGGCCGCACCGGCGGAGTCTGCTCGCGCTCCATGACACCCCGCCGCCGGATCTTGTTGAGGGCGTAGACGTTGCCCAGGTGCATGACGCCGAGCACCAGCAGGACGACACCCAGCTTGGTCGACAGGGCCTCGAAGATCTCGCGGGCGTCGGTGATCTCGTCGCTCTGGTGCAGATAAAGGGCGACGAAGCCCAGGTTGACGAGGTAGAAGCCCACCACCAGCAGGTGGTTGACGGCGTCGGCGAGCTTCTCGTTGCCGTGCAGGACGTCCGACAGGAAGATCCGTCCGTTGTGGCTCAGCGTGCGCGCCACCCAGACCGTCAGCGCGATGCTGACCAGCAGGTAGATGACGTAAGCGACGACTGTGAGGTCCATGTCCCCACCCCTTCTTGAACGCGTTCAAAACGCTGTCTGGGATGAATGTAGACCTCCTTTTGAACATGTTCAAGTCGGATCGGGAGTGGGTGCCGGAAGAGCTCGGGCCGCACACCCCCCGCATGGCGGCCGAGGGTGGGGCGCGAGGGGGTGCCCCGGCTATCGGCGGGCCCGGCGGGCGAGTTCGGGCCGCTTGGTGTAGTCCGTCAGCCCGATGACATTGCCCCAGGGGTCCGCGAACTCGACCGTCCAGCCGGTGGCGCCGGAGAAGGGACCGTCGAGGGTCGCGATGCCCGCGGCGGCCAGCGAGCGGGCCGCCGCGCGGGCGTCCGGCACCTCCAGCCACAGCCGCGGCGACGCCCACGGCGGCGGCCGGTGGCTCAGCTCCTCGTCCAGCCGCAGCAGCACCCCGGGCGTCTCCTTGCCCACCTTCAGTACCGCGATCCCGGCCTCGTCCAGCCGGAACGCCGGCGGAAACCCGGCGCGCTCGTAGAAACCCACGGCCTCGCCGAGATCCCCGACGGGCAGCAGCACGTTGTCGAGCCCGAGCAGCTCGTACATCTCCTGTGACACGCCATCTGACATGTCATCAAGTTATGAGCGGGCGATGGGGGAGGGGGAAGGGCTGCCCGCGGGCCGAACGTGTGATCACCCGTTGAGGTCAAGCGCCCTGAGCGGTCGTCGCGGACGCGACCGTCCCGAACGACGTGGTCCCGGTGACCGATTGTCAGTGGGGGCTCGTACTGTCGTCCGCATGGGAATGGTGATGTTCGTCGACGAGACGACCAGTGGTGGCCGGGGCGCGGGCTGGGGGCTCGAGATCGCCGAGGAGCGGCTCGCGGTGCGCGAGCTGATCCGGCGGAGGGTCTTCCAGGAGGTCGCCGAGTACAACGCGGACATGCCGGAGGTGTTCCAGGGGCTCGTGCAGCCCGAGGACACCGAGCGCCTGCTGAACGGCTACGCGCTGCGCACGCCCCGCCGGATCGACCCGGAGGCACAGACCGAGCTGGCGCTCAAGGCCTTCGCCGGGAACGGCTTTCTGGTGCTCGTGGGGGAGCGTCAGGTGACCGACCTCGACGAGGAGATCGAACTGGTCCTGGGCACCGAGGTCACCTTCCTCAAGCTCGTCGCGCTGGTAGGGGGATGACGATGGCCGACACCAAGACGCATCTGGGGTGGATCCGCTCGAACGCGGCCAAGGGCAACATGGGCGGGCTCGCCACCGACCTCCTCAGAGCCGCACTGGTCAACACGGGCCAATGGGGCAGTGGCTGGGACGAGATCCTCGGCCTGCTGGGCGAACTCCCCGCCGACCAGCGGAAAAGGCTGGCCGACGCGCTCGCCGAGGGCTACTGCACGGTCGGCGGCAGATCGGAACCCCGCAACCACGTGCTGATCATGCTCGCCGCCGTCTCCCACGGCCTCCCGGAGTACCCGCTCGCCGACGAACGGGTAAGGCAGCTCGAGGAACTCGGCAGGCAGAACACCGTCTGGCACGCGACGCGGATGGACGTCCTGGCCGAGGCCGAACTGGCGGCCGGCCGCGACCTGGACCCGACTGTCGTCGCGGTCCTCCGCCGCACCGGCATGGACACCTACCGCCGCGGGTTCGTCGCGGCCCTGCTGAAGAAGCTCACGAGCCCCGTCCTCAACGTCGGTGAGGAATGGGCCGAGCAGGCCATGAGGGACGGCACCGGCCCCGACTGGCAGGCTCTGCTGACCCACCTGACGACCGCCACCGCCTCCAAGCCCTCCGCCAAGTGGGACCGGCAGGCCCACACTCTTGTCGACGCCCTCGGCGCCGACCGGGTCCGCGCCGCCGCGCTGTCCTGGCTCGCCCTCGTGGGCCGCCCCCGCACCCACCCACTGGAGGTCCGGGGACACGAGGCGGACATCAACAACGCCTACGACTCGTACAACGCCGACGCCCTGCGCGGCCTCGCCTGGCTGGTCTCCCTGCTGCCGCCCCACCCCGACACCGCCCGGGCCCTCGGCGCGCTCGTCGAGACCTCCCTGAAGAAGGTCGCCGGACTCGGCCCGCGCAACCCGAAGGTCGCCAACGCCGGTGTCATCGCGCTCTCCCGCGTCGACGGAGAGGCGGCCCTCGCCGAACTGGCCAGGCTGGCCACCCGGGTGACGTACAAGGCCACGGCCAAGCTCATCGACGGCTTCCTGGAGGCGAAGGCCACCGCCCTCGGGCTCACCCGGGAGGAGATCGAGGAACTGGCCGTCCCGGCGTACGGGCTCACCGAGGTAGGGCAGGCGCGTCACGAGTTCGGCGACAACACCGCGCTCCTCGAAGTCCAGGGCTCACGCGCCGTGCTGAGCTGGCGCAACGCGAGCGGCAAGGCCGTCAAGAGCGTGCCCGTCGCCGTACGGCGCGACCACGCCGAGGAGCTCAAGGAGCTCAAGGCGGCCCTCAAGGACATCGACAAGATGCTCTCGGCGCAGACCGAGCGCCTGGACCGGCAGTTCCTCGGCCGGCGCACCTGGACGTACGACACCTGGCGCAAGCGCTACCTCGACCACTCCCTCGTCGGCACCCTCGCCCGCCGGCTCCTGTGGACGGTCGACGGCACACCGGTCGGGTTCGCGAACGGCGAGCTGTCCACCCTGGCCGACGCCCCGGTGACGTCGGGCCAGGAGGTCACCCTCTGGCACCCGGCCGGCCGCGAGCCCGCCGAGGTCGTCGCCTGGCGGGACTGGCTGGAGCGGCACGAGATCACCCAGCCCTTCAAGCAGGCCCACCGCGAGGTCTACCTCCTCACCGACGCCGAGCGCGCGACGGGCACGTACTCGAACCGCTTCGCCGCGCACTTCGTGCGTCAGCACCAGTTCAACTCCCTGGCCGCCGTCAGGGGCTGGCGCAACAAGCTCCGCCTCTGCGTCGACGACGAGGCGCCCCCGGCCACCCGGGAACTGCCCCGGTGGGGGCTGCGCGCCGAGTACTGGATCACCGGTGACGGCGAGTACGGCGAGGACACCACCGAGTCCGGCAGCTATCTGCGGCTGCGCACCGACCAGGTGCGCTTCTACCCGATCGGCGCCCCGCAGAACTCGGCGCACTGCTACGGCGGCGAGTACCGCATGTGGCTGGGCTCCGACGAGGACCCCGTCGAGCCGCTGCCGCTCACCGGGATCCCGCCGCTCGTCCTGTCCGAAGTCCTGCGCGACGTCGACCTGTTCGTCGGAGTCTCCAGCGTCGGCAACGACCCGACCTGGCAGGACGGCGGCCCCGGCGGCCGCTTCCAGGAGTACTGGGCGTCGTACGGCTTCGGCGAACTGACCGAGACCGCGCAGACCCGCCGCGCCCTGCTCGACCGGCTGATCCCCTGGCTGGCGATAGCCGACCGCTGCACCCTGGAGGGCCGCTTCCTGCACGTGAAGGGCGAGCGGCACACGTACAAGATCCATCTGGGCTCGGGCAACATCCTGATGAGCCCGAACGACCAGTACCTGTGCATCGTCCCGAAGTCCGCCACGACAGGTCCCCAGGCCGGCTATCTGCCGTTCGAGGGCGACCGGATGCTGGCGGTGATCCTCAGCAAGGCGATGCTGCTGGCGGACGACCTGCGGATCACGGATCCGACGATCCTGAGCCAGTTGTGATCAGGAAGCCGGTTCGGGGCCGCCCGCTGCGAGGATCTCGGCCACGTCGAGGGTGACCTTGGCGCCGAGGGAGTCGGGGAGAGTGACGATTTCGCCGGGGGCGTGGATGCGGTGGTTGCCGTATCCGCCCTCGGCCGGGTCGGTGAGCACGTGGAGGCGCTGGTGCTTGCGGTCGACGACGACGTACACGGGCACGTCGGCGCCGGCGTACGCGGAGACCTTGGTGCGCAGATCGGACTGGTAGTTGCTGGACGTGACTTCCAGGACGAGGCGGAAGCAGATGGGGTCGTAGCAGTTGTTCTCGATGTAGCTGTCCCGGTAGCCGGCATCCACCACCGACAGGTCCGGAATCGCGTAGTCCTCCGTGCCACTGGGGAGCCACAGCCCGATCCCCTGGAGCACTCGTGTTCCCGAGGCGTGCAGCCCAGCCGTCAGGAAGGGGACGGTGAGACTGGTCAGGGCCTCGGCGTGAGGGCCGTCCGGCGGCGGGGACGCGAGGATCTGGCCTCCGATGACCTCGACGCGGTAGCCCGGGTTGCGGTCCATGAGACGGTTCGCCTCCGCGATCAGCGGACGGTCGTCGTGGGGCCGCTCGACGGATGCTGCGGACATCGCGTGCCTCCTGCGGGCTGGTGTCGAGAGCATCATCGTAGGACGGGCGGACCGCGCATGCCCCTTTCCCACCGCCTCACTCGAGCGTGCCACGACACGCCGAAGGGCCCCGCTCCAAGGAGCGGGGCCCTTCGGGCACATCGGGGTGACCGTCAGAAGCGGCGCGTGATCAGTGCGCGCTTGACTTCCTGGATCGCCTTGGTGACCTCGATACCGCGCGGGCAGGCGTCCGTGCAGTTGAACGTCGTGCGGCAGCGCCACACACCGTCCTTGTCGTTGAGGATCTCCAGGCGCTGCTCCCCGGCCTCGTCACGCGAGTCGAAGATGAAGCGGTGGGCGTTCACGATGGCGGCCGGACCGAAGTACTGGCCGTCGTTCCAGAACACCGGGCAGGACGACGTGCACGCCGCGCACAGGATGCACTTGGTCGTGTCGTCGAACCGCTCGCGGTCCTCGGCCGACTGCAGACGCTCGCGCGTCGGCTCGTTGGTCTCCTTCGTGATGAGGAAGGGCATCACGTCGCGGTACGCCTGGAAGAACGGGTCCATGTCGACCACGAGGTCCTTCAGCACCGTCAGGCCCTTGATGGCCTCGACCGTGATCGGCTTGTCGGGGTTGAGGTCCTTGATCAGCGTCTTGCAGGCCAGACGGTTCTTGCCGTTGATCCGCATGGCGTCCGAGCCACAGATCCCGTGGGCGCAGGAGCGGCGGAAGGTGAGCGTGCCGTCCTGGTCCCACTTGATCTTGTGCAGCGCGTCGAGGACACGCTCCTTGGGGTCGATCTCCAGCTGGAAGTCTTCCCAGACCGACTCCGCCGAGACCTCCGGGTTGAACCGGCGGATGCGGAACGTGGCGGTGATGTAGGGGGAGTCGGCGAAACCGGGCTCGGGTGTTCCGGCCGCGTCCGCCTTGTCCAGAGTGGGAGTAGCCATCAGTACTTACGCTCCATCGGCTGGTAGCGGGTCTGGACGACCGGCTTGTAGTCGAGACGGATGGACTCGGTGCCGTCGTCGCCGACCTCGCGGTACGCCATGGTGTGGCGCATGAAGTTGACGTCGTCGCGGTTCGGGTAGTCCTCGCGGTAGTGACCGCCGCGGGACTCCTTGCGGGCGAGCGCGGACACGGCCATGACCTCGGCCAGGTCGAGCAGGTTGCCCAGCTCGATGGCCTCCAGCAGGTCGGTGTTGAACCGCTTGCCCTTGTCCTGGACCGAGACGTTGAGGTAACGCTCGCGCAGCTCCGCGATCTTCTCGACCGCCGTCTTGATCGTCTGCTCGGTGCGGAACACCATCACGTTGGCGTCCATGCACTCCTGGAGCTCACGGCGGATGTCGGCGACCCGCTCGGTGCCCGTGGAGTTGCGCAGGCGCTCGACCTGGGACACGACCTGGGAGGCCGGGTCCTCGGGCAGTTCGAGGTAGCCGGCCTTCGCCGAGTACTCCGCGGCCGCGATTCCGGCCCGGCGCCCGAAGACGTTGATGTCCAGCAGCGAGTTCGTGCCGAGACGGTTGGCGCCGTGCACGGAGACACAGGCGACCTCACCGGCGGCGTACAGGCCCGGAACGACGGTGGTGTTGTCCGAGAGGACCTCACCCTGGACGTTCGTCGGGATGCCGCCCATGGCGTAGTGCGCGGTGGGCTGGATCGGGATCGGGTCCGTGTAGGGCTCGATGCCGAGGTAGGTGCGCGCGAACTCCGTGATGTCGGGCAGCTTGGCGTCCAGCTGCTCCGGCGGGAGGTGCGTGAGGTCGAGGTAGACGTGGTCGCCCTCGGGACCGCAGCCGCGGCCCTCACGGATCTCCGTGTAGATGGAGCGGGACACGACGTCACGGGACGCGAGGTCCTTCATGACCGGCGCGTACTTCTCCATGAAGCGCTCGCCGTCCTTGTTGCGGAGGATGCCGCCCTCACCGCGGGCGCCCTCCGTCAGCAGGATGCCCATGCGCCAGATGCCGGTCGGGTGGAACTGGAAGAACTCCATGTCCTCCAGCGGCAGCCCGCGACGGTAGACCGCCGCCTGGCCGTCACCCGTCAGGGTGTGCGCGTTGGAGGTCACCTTGAAGAACTTGCCGGTGCCGCCGGACGCGTAGATCACGGCCTTCGCCTGGAAGATGTGGATCTCGCCGGTCGCGAGCTCGTAGGCGACGACGCCCGCCGAGTGCTTGACCCCGTCGACCTCGACGATCAGCTGGTCGAGGACGTAGAACTCGTTGAAGAACTCCACGCCCTCCTTCACGCAGTTCTGGTACAGCGTCTGGAGGATCATGTGACCGGTGCGGTCCGCGGCGTAGCAGGACCGGCGGACCGGGGCCTCGCCGTGGTTGCGGGAGTGACCGCCGAAGCGGCGCTGGTCGATCGTCCCGTCGGGCGTCCGGTTGAACGGGAGGCCCATCTTCTCCAGGTCGAGGACCGCGTCGATGGCCTCCTTCGCCAGGATCTCGGCGGCGTCCTGGTCGACCAGGTAGTCACCGCCCTTGACCGTGTCGAAGGTGTGCCACTCCCAGTTGTCCTCTTCCACGTTGGCGAGCGCGGCGGCCATGCCGCCCTGCGCGGCGCCCGTGTGGGAGCGGGTGGGGTAGAGCTTCGTCAGCACGGCGGTGCGGCTGCGCTTCGTCGACTCGATGGCGGCGCGCATGCCGGCGCCGCCGGCGCCGACGATGACGGTGTCGTACTTGTGGATCTTCATGAGTGGTTGCCTCAGCCCCGTGCCTAGCGGATGTTCGGGTCGAAGGTGAAGATCACCAGCGTGCCCAGCAGGATCGTGAACACCGTGGCGGTGTACAGCAGGCCCTTCAGCCACAGGCGCGTGTTGGCGCGCTCCGCGTAGTCGTTGATGACGGTACGCAGGCCGTTGGAGCCGTGCAGCATGGCCAGCCACAGCATCGCGAGGTCCCAGGTCTGCCACCACGGGCTCGCCCAGCGGCCCGCCACGAAGGCGAAGCCGATCTTGGAGACGCCGCCGTCGAGGACGAGCTGGATCAGCAGGTGGCCGAGGACCAGGACGACCAGGACGATGCCGGACAGGCGCATGAAGAGCCAGCCGTACATCTCGAAGTTGCCGCGGGTCGACTTCGGGGTCTTCTTGGTGCGCTTGCGCGGCGCCTCGATGAACGGGGCCGGGTTGTCGACGCTGTAGGCCGAGTATTCTCCGGCGCCCTCCACGGGGCCGATGCCGGAAGCGGCGGTGTCAGTAGTGGACATCTGCGTCAGCTCCCGAATACTTCGCGGAATGCGTGACCGAGGACGGGGTAGAGCGCCCCGAACATCAGCACGACCCAGATACCGACGACGGACCAGAGCATCTGCTTCTGATAGCGCGGGCCCTTGGACCAGAAGTCGACGGCGATGACACGCAGGCCGTTGAGCGCGTGGAAGAGAATGGCGGCCACGAGGCCGTACTCCAGCAGCGCGACGATCGGCGTCTTGTACGTGGCTACGACCTTGTCGTAGTCCTCGGGGGAGACACGGACGAGAGCGGTGTCCAGCACGTGTACGAACAGGAAGAAGAAGATGAGGACGCCGGTGACTCGATGAGCCACCCAGGACCACATTCCTTCCCGGCCGCGGTACAGCGTTCCAGCCGGCACGGAAGAACCCTCCGGGAGCGGGGATTGGGGCCGCGCCGGCTTCTCTGTCGGTCGGGCCCGGCCGGGTACGGTCCACCGGCCCCGGCCATCGTAGCGACGTGTTGTCGGAACGCTTACAGCGGCCCTATCAATGTGATCAAACTGGCAATCAATCAGGCACGTTCGGGCTATTCCGGGCGCCGGATATCGGCGATTCGCGGCTGGTGGGCGAACTGACGGACGAGCCGGGTCAGCCGGCCGCGGGCCAGTCTGCGCAGCTCGTCGGCGGTGACGACCCGCTCCTCCTCCGGGTCGTTCGCCAGGCGTGACCGGATTCCGACGAGCACCTGGTCGAGAGCCTCCCCAGGGGTGAATTCGTCCAGACAGATGACGAACACGTGTCCGAATCTGCTCTCGTACGCGGCGTGCGCGGCGCTCAGCGCGGTGTGGGCGGCGGAGTACGCGCCGTCCGGGAGCGGTGCGAGCGATTCGCCGGCCAGGGCTTCCGCCAGGTCGGCGGGGGTCAGGTCGTACGCCGCCTCGTCGGCCGCGGCCAGCAGCGCGCCGAGGTCCGGGTAGGGGCGGTGGTCGGCCAGACGGTGGACCCAGCGCAGGCTGCGGCAGCAGGTGAGCAGGGCGCGGGTGACCTCTCCGGCGGGTGCGGAGTTGAACCCGTCGAGGCGGACCGGGGACGGAACCGCGCTCTTCTGCTCGGGGAGGGCGACCTGGCCGGGGAGGCGTGGGAGACGGTGCGACGTCAGCGTGGGTCCTCGGCGTGGGGGTGGGACGCGCGACGTCCGGTGAGCGTGACGTGCGTGCGATACGTGTGTTTCGGCAGGGGCGTAAGTGAAAGCTGTGCTGCTCACGCTATCGAGGTGTGTCCAGACCTGTCCGACGGATACCGGGATTTCACCCGCACGGGAGAGTTTCGGAGCGTGCGGTGGACGGTTGCGGTGACGGTCGGGGCAGAGTCTGCGGTGGGAGTGGGGCCGGTCCGGTGAGGTGTTCCGAAGGGGTGGAAGAGGTGGACACCTCGCAGGGGGAGTACACCTGAGGGGGGTACGGCCCGGTGACGGGCTGTGGAGTGGGCGCCGTGAAGCGGGCGCTGTGATGTGAGCGCCGCGAAGCGGGCGCGGTGAGACGAGGGTGGCGGAGTGAGTGGTGGCAGGCGGCGCGCGCCGCGGCGGCGGCGGGCAGGACGGGACGGGCGGGCCAAACTCGTCGCGAGCGGTCTGGCGGTCGCCGGTGTCGTCGCGGTGGCCGTGGCGGTCTGGCCCGACGGAGGCGGGGGGCCGGCCGGAGCGAAGGTGCCGTCCGGTGACCGGTCGGGGGTCGTGTCCGCCGCCAGCCCGTCGCCGACCCGGAGCTACCCCCTCTCCAAGGCGCCTCGCACCATCCCCGCCGTGCGTGAGCACACCGCGGCCCACGGTCCCGGCTGGCGCCCGGCCTCCGGTGCCCGGGTGGTCGTGAACGACGACAACCTCGCCGACGAGGGCAAACTGCTCGCCGGCGAGCTCAAGCTGACGTACGCGGGGCGGACCGCCGCCCGGGCCGGCGACGTCGAGCTGGGCCTGGACAAGGGGAACGCGGGCCCGGAGTCGTACACCCTCACCGTCAAGAACGGCCAGGTCAAGATCGCCGGGCCCGCCGAGGCCGGTGTCTTCTACGGCACGCGCACCCTCGAACAGGAGGTGCACGGCGGCGGTACGGCACCGGAGGGCGTGGTGCGCGACCGGCCCGCGAAGCCGGTTCGCGGGTTCATGCTCGACATCGCGCGCAAGCACTTCACGGCGGCCTGGATCGAGGACCGGGTGCGCGAGCTCGGGGACCTGAAGTACAACCAGCTCGGCCTGCACTTCTCCGACGACCAGGGCTTCCGCATCCAGTCCGACACGCACCCCGAGATCGTGTCGCAGCAGCATCTGACGAAGGCGGAGGTACGCCGGATCGTCGCCCTCGCGAAGAGCAGGCACATCACCGTCGTACCCGAGATCGACTCGCCGGGCCACCTCGGCGCGGTCATCGCGGCGCACCCCGATCTCCAGCTCCGCAACGTCTCGGGCGTTCCCGTTCGCGGCGCCGTCGACATCTCCAAGCCCGCCGCGGCGCAGATCGTCGACGACCTGCTCGACGAGTACGCGGGCCTCTTCCCCGGCACCGACTGGCACCTCGGCGGCGACGAGTACCAGGCCCTGACGGTGGCGAACCCGGCGGCGTCCTTCCCGCAGCTGGTCACCGCGGCCAGGAACAAGTACGGGGCGGGCGCGGGCGTCACCGACCTCACGACCGGCTGGCTGAACGACCGCGCCAAGGTGGTCCAGGGTCACGGCCGGACGGCGCGGGCCTGGAACGACGGCTTCTTCCGCGGGGGCACCGTCCAGGCCGACGGCAGCCTCCGGGTGGCGTACTGGACCGGCAAGGAGATCGGGGCCCGGCAGCCGGTGGAGTACCTGAGCACGGGCCGCAAGGTCATCAACTACAACGACGAGTACCTGTACTACGTCCTCGGCGAACCCCAGACCTTCGTCTACCCGACCGGGCAGCGCATCTACGAGCAGTGGAC
The DNA here is from genome assembly GCF_036063235.1 of Streptomyces sp. NBC_00386. Taxonomy (NCBI): domain Bacteria; kingdom Bacillati; phylum Actinomycetota; class Actinomycetes; order Kitasatosporales; family Streptomycetaceae; genus Streptomyces; species Streptomyces sp. NBC_00386. Next base: position 3,819,983 of record NZ_CP107950.1, on the reverse strand, counting down.
CCCCCTCGTCCTGCGCGGAACCACCCCGGTCCCCGCGAAGTACGACCCCCAGATCCTCGGCGGCTCCTTCGCCGTCTGGTGCGACCTCGCGAACTCCCAGACCCAGGACCAGGTCGCGGCGGGCATCCGCATGCCGCTGCGCGCCCTGACCCAGAAACTGTGGGATTCCCGTACGCCGTCCCTTTCCTGGACCCAGTTCAGGGCACTGGCGGGCCAGTTGGGCTGAGCGGCCCAGGTCCGGCGGGAACGGGGCCGGTCGCGGGGCGGTGGGGCTCGTCGGAGGGACTGGACGCGACAAGGTTCGGAACCTTATGTTCCGCCTACTTGTTCGCGGGCCGGGCGACACCTCTGGGGAGGGGTGCGTCCGGCTTCTTGTGCCGTCACCGTGACGTGACGGCAGATCTGGGGGGTCTCATGACCATGCCGCCATCGCCGCAGCCCGCCGAGCAGGGGGCCGCCGCACGGCCCCCTTTGCCCCCGCTGCCGCCGCTCCCGTCGCCGCACGGCCCCGCCTGGCTGCGTTCGCCGGTCGCCCTCGGAAGGGCCACCGCCGCGCTGCTCGGCCTGGTGATCGCCGCCGACCTCTTCGGGGTCTGGGCGGACTACAACGTGTACGACGTGACGAGCACGGCCACGATCGCCCTCGCGGGCGGCGAGTCCCTCGCCTCCCTCGTACGACGGGCCGATCAGGCGGACGCGCTCAACGCCGCCGCCGGATACGCGCAGACGGCCGCCCTGGTGGTGGCCGCCGCCGTCTACCTGGTCTGGTTCCTGCGGGTTCGCGTCAACGCCGAGGTCTTCAACCCCTTCGGGCACACCCATTCCCGGGCCTGGGCGGGCTGGGGCTGGTTCGTGCCGTTCGTGAACCTGGTGCGCCCGCGTCGGGTCATGGCCGAGATCTGGGACGCCAGCCGCCCCGCGGGCACCCGTAGCCGGCTCGGACTCGTCAACGCCTGGTGGACGTTCTGGCTCATCGGGCTGCTGGTGGGCCGCTTCACCACCACCGCCGCCCGCAAAGCCGAAACGGCCCAGCAGATCCAGGATGCCGCCTTCCAGCTCATGATCGCCGACGGCCTCGACATCGTGGCCGCCGTCCTCGCCATCGCCGTCGTCCTCAAGCTGACCCGGATGCAGGACCGGAAGGCGAAGGCGGACCCGGTCGCGGTCGACGGCTGACGAGGCGGAATGTGTGCCGGTCCCGGTGCGAGTGTTTGGCCGAAAACCTGTTCATTCGGCTCCTCGACCGGCAGGGTGGGATCGCACTGTGACACTCCTGGTCCGTTGCACGCAGTAAGGGGAAGTGCGGGCTCCGTAAGGTAAGGGCGCCCTGTCGAGGCATTTCGAGGGAGTCGCGATGAGTCTGGTGGAACTGATCGCTCGTGCCGACGAGCGAGGTCTGGCAGCCAGTGGTCTGGCTTGTTTGGATCGGTGTGTACCGCTGCTCGGCGGTGACGACGACGTCCTGCGGCCCCTGTGGGCCAGCCTGGCGGAGGCGGACACCTGGGCCGAGTGGGGAACGCGTCTGGAGGAGGCGCGCGCCAAGCTGGACACGGAGGACCCCGAGCCGGCCGTGACCGACGAGGACCACGCCGCCGAGCTCGCCCGCGGGATGCTCGAAGCGGTCCCCGCGAAGCCCTCCGAGGACGAGCTGCGGGCCTGGTCCGACGCCTGCTCGGTCGCGGCGCTCCAGGTGCACCGGTTCCTCGACCACGCCGACGACGCCGAGGCGTGCGTGACGGCACGCCGTGAGGGGCGCACCGAGGGCATGTCCCCGCTCGTCGCCGCCGAACTGCGCCGCCAGGTCTCCGTCCTGGAACTGCTCGCCGAGCACGGCAAGGGCGGACTGAGGTTCGCGCTGGACGCGTCGACGGAGGGGCGACGCGTCCTGCGGGCGGTCGTCTCACGCAGGGCACGCGGACGGGCCTAGTCCCGGGACGAACGCGCGAGGGTGCGCCGGAGGCGGTATGGCTCCGGCGCACCCCAAACCTTGTTCCTGAGGGGTTTGTGTGATCGTTCCGGGGCGGAGATGGCGGTCCTGGGCCGGTGTCGCGAACCCCCGCCCGAACGCGTGACGAATCCGGCCGCCGTCGCGCTCTATCGGGTGTGAACGCAACTCAAGCAACGCGGCCCTCGGCTGCGACGAAGCCCGTTCGCTGGGCGGCCGACACGGTCGCGGTCATGCGCGAGGGCGCCCGGCTGCGCCTCGACTACTCGGCACAGAGCCTGTGGCGTGTGGACCGCGTGATCGACGAGATACGCCGGGACGGCGCCCCGTACGCCGCCGTCGAGAGCGTGCTGCGCGGATTCGGGGCTTACGCCGGTGAGGTGGTCGCCCGTCACGGCGGTGCCGAGTGGTGGGAGACCGGCGGCGAGCACTGGCTCCGTACGCCCGACGGACGACTGTGGGACCCGATCGAAGAGGCCCGCCGCTGCTACGCGGGCGACGGCTCCCTGCGCCTGCTGTGCCGCGAGGCCACCCGCTGAGGGGTGCCCGAGGTCCCGTCGGCCGGGCGGCGAGGGCCCGCGGCGTCCGCTGCCGGTGGCCCGGCCGGTCCGGGCGGAGTGCCTGACGCCCTGTGACATTTCCGTGGGGCCCGACGCTGATGACCATGAGGGTGTCGGCGCGGACGGCCGCGTCGGCAGGCACATTCGGGCGAACTCGGTGCGAACGAGGACAGTGTTGGGCCAGGGAGGGGAACCCCGCCGCGCGCAGCCTTACGACGCGGAACTGGGCGTGGCCGTGGCGCGGGCGCAGGAGGGGGACGAGGTCGCTTTCGCGGCCGCGTACCGGATCGTGCAGCCCGGACTGCTGGGCTACCTGCGCGGCATCGTCGGCGACGACGCCGAGGACGTGGCGTCCGACGCCTGGCTGGAGATAGCCCGGGACCTGGGACGCTTCCGGGGAGACGGTGCGGGGTTCCGCGGCTGGACCGCGACCATCGCCCGGCACCGGGCGCTGGACCATCTGCGGCGGCTGCGGGTACGGCCACGGGGAACCGCCCTCGAGCAGGACGCGCTGGACCTGCCGGGCAGGCACAGCACACAGGACGAGGCACTGGAGAGCCTGTCCACCGAGTACGCCCTCGAACTGCTCGCGGGGCTGCCGCGCGACCAGGCCGAGGCCGTGCTCCTGAGGGTGGTCGTCGGCCTCGACGGGCCGGCCGCGGCGCGGGTGCTCGGCAAGCGCCCCGGTGCGGTGCGCACCTCCGCCCACCGGGGCCTGAAGCGGCTCGCGCGCCAGCTCGGCGTCGCGGGTGTGACGGATGAGGAGCCCCGGACGCTGGGGGAGTCGGGATGAACAGTGCGTCCGGAACGGCCGGCACCGCGCCGTCGTCCGGAACCGCGTCGGCGTACGGCGGAAGGAAATCGACCGGTGTACGGATGGTGCACGGCGGACGGCCCTCGCGCGGAGGACGGCTGCCGTACGGCGTCGGGCCGCGGTCCGCGGCCGGGGCGCCGGACGGGGTGTCGTCCCGCGGACACGGGACGCCGTGCGGAGCGCGGGCGTTGTACGGCGTGGAGCGCGGAGCGGAGTCCTGGTACGGCGAGGAGTTGCAGGGCGCAGCGGCAGTTGGAGAGGGAACCGGACGTGGAACCGCACAGGGAACCGGACGCGCAACCGGGCACGGGTGAACGGCACGTCGGCGACGGCGCGGCCTTCGGACCTCGCGTCGCTCCTCCGGCGGACCCCGGCGGCGGACAGACCCCCCTGGAGGGGCTCCTCGCCGCGGCGGTGCGCGGCCGGGCGGACGACGCGGCGGCGCGGACGCAGGCCGTGGCCGCCTTCCGCGCCGCGCGGGACGGCGGCGCGCACACCGCGCCCACCCGGCGGCGGGACGACTGGCGCCCCAAGGAGCAGGGGCGGCCGAGCCGTTCGCTGCGAGCCGTGTTCGCCGTACTGCTGGCCGGTCTGACGCTGGGCGGCGTCGCCGTCGCGGCCATCGGACCGGTCTCCCACGACGACGCCGGGCAGCGGGACCGAGCCGTGGCCCGCCCCTCCGCCGGTGTCCCCGACCGGTTCCCGGAGGCCGCGGCGCCGGTCGGTCCCGGTGCTCCCGGTGCCCTCGCCCCGGGCGGCTCCGTGAGCCGTCCGCCGTGGGCCCAGGACACGGAGGCCCACTGCCGTGCGTACGCGTCGGTGAGGGGCCGGGGCGACGCCCTGGACGCTCGCGTCTGGCAGCGGCTTGTCGCGGCCGCCGGCGGCGAGGACAGGGTCGAGGCGTTCTGCGCCGAACAACTGGCCGCGCGCGCCGGGACGAAGGGTGCGCGGGGGGCGGGGAGTACGGAGAACGCGAAGGGCGCGGAGAAGTCCGGGAAGTCGGACGGGACGCCGGTTCCGCGGAGTCCGGCCGCGACACCGAAGCCGGCGAAGACCAGGAGCGGGCGGTAGGCGCGGAGGGGCCGCGACAGGCGGGGCGGGCGGGGCCGGAAGGCCACCGGGCCGGGCCCCGAGTGCTTCGGCGGGGCGGGGCGGCTGTGAGGGCGACGGGCGTGTCCGCCGGGTGGCGGCAGGCGTCCCCGCCGATGGCAACGGCCGGGGCCGCCACCCCCCACAGGAGAGGCCCCGACCGTCGCGCGGCACGGGCCGCGCGGCGACCCGTACTCTCTACAGCGCCGTGACTGCGTTTTGTGTCACACCTCGCACGGTCACCGTGTAGTTGCACGTTGTACGAACATGGACGGGGAGCTGTTTCAGGCCGTAACGTGCCTTTCGCGCCGGTGCGGGGAGAGGACGACCGCAACCACGAGGAACCTGGGACCACGACTGTGCGGTCTCGGGAACCACGACCACGTGGGGCCTGTGACCAGAACCGCGTGGGGCAGCAGACCACGACCACGCGGACCTGAGACCACAACCGTCCATCGAGGAACGCACGACGGCGAGAACCCGGTCCGCGAGAGCGACACCGGTCGAGGCGCAAAGAGGGGCGCGGGGGTGCTGGGGGACGACGCGGAGCTGACCGCCGCGGTACTTGCCGCACAGGACGGGGACGAGACCGCGTTCCGGACTGTGTACCGAGCTGTGCACCCACGCCTGCTCGGATACGTTCGAACGCTGGTCGGTGAGCCGGACGCGGAGGACGTCACGTCCGAGGCCTGGCTCCAGATCGCCCGTGACCTGGACCGCTTCAGCGGGGACGCGGACCGCTTCCGAGGCTGGGCGGCGAGGATCGCCCGCAACCGCGCGCTGGACCACATACGGATGCGCGGGCGCCGGCCCGCGATAGGCGGCGACGAGACCGAGCTGACCGGCAAGGCGGCCGACTCCGACACCGCGACCGAGGCCATGGAGGCGCTGTCCACCGGCAGCACCCTCTCGCTCATCGCCCAGCTCCCGCAGGACCAGGCGGAGGCAGTCGTCCTGCGTGTCGTGGTCGGCCTCGACGCCAAGTCGGCCGCCGAGACCCTCGGCAAGCGCCCCGGAGCCGTTCGGACGGCCGCACACCGGGGTCTGAAACGGCTCGCGGAGCTGCTCGGCACCGATCCGGAATCCGTCGGCGCGCTCGACGCCGTTCCCCCGCAACGAGGTTCCCGCACCCGTGCGGTGACGTCCGCCGGTGTGACGCATACGCGTTCGCGGGCGCAGAAGGACATGTGATGGCCGACGAGCAGTACAGGTGGCTGGACCGGGACGCCGCGGAGCGTCTGCTGAACGGGGAGCCGCCGAAAGCCGTCGACCCCGGCACGCGTGACCAGGTGGACCGCCTCGCCGCGGCCCTTCGCGCACTCGCCGCCGAACCCGAGCCGACCAGCGACGAACTCCCGGGCGAGGCGGCCGCGTTGGCCGCGTTCCGCAAGGCGCGCGCGGACGGCGACGGCGCCGTCGCGCAGCTCGGCCACCGCCGCGCCCGCCCGGGCGGGCACGCCGCGGACGCCGGTCTCGTACGGATCGGACGCCCCGCCGCACACGGACGCCGGACGCGCTGGGGACGGCCCACCCGGTTCGGGCTCGCCGCCGTGCTGGCCGTCGGGATGCTCGGCGGGGTCGCCGTCGCGGCCGGAACCGGAGTCCTGCCGACCCCGTTCACCCGCGAACACCCGGGCCCGGCCGCGACGGTCACGGCGGTACGGACCCCGGACCGTCCGCTCGCCTCGGCCTCGCCCTCGCCGTCACCCGGGGTATCCGGCGGAAACGGCGCCGTGGTGCCGGTGCCTGACGGTCCGTCGGGCACACCGTCCGAGGACACCTCCTCGTCCGCGGGACCCGGCTACGCGAGTGGTCTGCCACGTCCCGACGACACCGGGAGCGCCGACCGCACCCGCGAATGGTGGTCCCGGACGCGTTCGTACTGCCGTGACATCCTCGACGGCAAGGACCTCGACGCGGACCGCAGGCGTGTCCTGGAGCATGTGGCGGGCGGTGGCGCCCGGGTGAGGCTGTACTGCTCGGGAGTCCTCGGCCGCGGATCGGGCGGAGGCACCGGCGAAGACGGTTCGGGCGACGGCGGCGAGCAGGGGTCGGGGCACGGCTCCGGCCGGGGCGATCAGGGGGACTCGGGCGGCGGTGACGACGACGGCCACCACATAGGGCCGGGCGGCGGCCATCCCCGGGACAACGGTGTCAGCGCACCGTCCGTACGGCGTCCGGGACTGACTCCGCTCCTGCCGGCCGCTCGGACGTGGCGCCCGCTGCCGAGCTTGACGCCGAGGACGATGCCCGGCCTGTCTGCCCGCACGTCTGCGTGAACGGCCGTTCCCACAGGCACTGATCGGGCGACGGGCTTCCCGGCCGGCACGCTGCCGCGCCGTCAGCTCCGTGGCGGACGCCCCGTCACGCTGTCAGCCCTTCGGCCCGACGTGCCGTCACGCTGTCTGCTCTCCGGAGCGACACGCCCCGGCACCTCTCTGACCTGCGCTTTCTTATTTCGTTGAAAATTCTATTGGCTGGGTGTGACGTTTTCGGCCGCCGCGACGCAGTACGTGATGAGCCGACTGGTCATCGGCCGTAGCACGGAGCCGGGGTTCCCCCCGTACCCATGGCTCTGTGCAACTGGCGCGGGCGGGACACGTTCCCCCGGTCCCGCCCGCGCCCCACTCTCTTTCCCGCGCCGGGCCCGTCACCAGTAGACGACGACCTTGTCGCCCGTGCGGACCTGCGCGAACAGCGCCGCCACCTTGCCCTCGTCCCGCACGTTGACGCAGCCGTGCGAGGCGCCGTAGTAGCCGCGGGCCGCGAAGTCCGAGGAATAGTGCACCGCTTGGCCACCGCTGAAGAACATCGCGTACGGCATCGACGTGTGGTAGATCGTCGACACATGGTGGCGCGACTTGAAGGAGACGCTGAACACCCCTTCGCGGGTGGGCGTGTACTGCGAGCCGAACCGGACGTCCATCTCCGAGACCGTCCTGCCGTCGATCATCCAGCGCAGGGTGCGGCTCGTCTTGCTGACGCACAGCACACGGCCCTTCATGCAGCGCGGGTCGGGCCTCGCGGCCGGCTGCCCGCCGTAGGGGTACAGCTCCCAGGCGACCGGTTCGTGCGTCATCCTCCGCAGCCGCTGCCAGGTCACGGCGTCCAGATCACCGGTGCGCGGCAGCCCCCGCTTGCCCTGGAACCCCTTCACGGCCGCGACCGTCCGGGCGTCGTACGTCCCCGTCGGCGGGGTGATCAGCCAGGCGACCTGGTGCAGCCGGGCCTGCGCCCTGCGGACGTCGTCGCCCCGGTCGCCCCGGGACCAGAGGACCTTGGCGGGCTCGGCGGGCTCGGCGGCGGGCCGCTCCTCGCCCTTACCCGCACCCGTGGAGCCGGACGTGCCGTCCCCGCCCTTCGAGGGGGAGGCGGGCTTGCCGTCGTCCTTCCCCCTCGCGCCGGGAGGCGAGCCGGCCGAACCGTCGATCCTCACCGGCGGCTTCTTCCCCTCCGCGTCCACCGCGTGTGCCGTGCAGCCGCTCACCACGGCGAACACCGCGAGCGCGGCCAGCGATCTCTTCAAGCCGGTCGTACGCATCCGTACCCCTGTTCCAGCCGTCCTGTCGTGCACATCAGGCCCCCGTCCCGCCGTCGTGTCACCTGAGATGCTCCCCGCGGGTGACCGGTTGCGAACTGGGCGGCATGTTGGAAGAGAACCACGGAACGAGCCGCCGTACGGCGGAAGAGCGGCGGGAAACGAGCTCGCGGACGAGTCCCTGGGTGATGTCCCGGCGCGGGTCCCTCCATAGGGTGCGCCCCGGCCGCTACAGTCCGTCGCCGAGGTCGTATTCCTGTCATCGGGCCGCTCCACGGGAGGCACAGCAATGACGCGCGAATCCGAGTCCGGACTGCCCATCGAACCGCTCTACGGCCCCGAGGCCCTGGAGGGCTGGGACCCGGACGAGAAACTCGGCGCGCCCGGCGGGTACCCCTTCACCCGCGGCGTGTACCCGTCGATGTACACGGGCCGCCCGTGGACCATGCGCCAGTACGCGGGATTCGGTACGGCCGTGGAGTCCAACGCCCGCTACCGGCAGCTCATCGCCCACGGCACGGCGGGCCTGTCGGTCGCCTTCGACCTGCCCACCCAGATGGGCCACGACTCCGACGCCCCGCTCGCGCACGGCGAGGTCGGCAAGGTCGGTGTGGCCATCGACTCGGTCGACGACATGCGTGTCCTGTTCGCCGGGATCCCGCTGGACAAGGTCTCCACCTCGATGACGATCAACGCGCCCGCCGCGCTGCTGCTGCTCATGTACCAGCTCGTCGGCGAGGAACAGGGCGTCTCCGCGGACCAGTTGACGGGCACCGTCCAGAACGACGTCCTCAAGGAGTACATCGCCCGCGGTACGTACATCTTCCCGCCCAAGCCGTCCCTGCGGCTGATCGCGGACATCTTCAAGTACTGCGGGGCCGAGATCCCGAAGTGGAACACGATCTCGATCTCGGGCTACCACATGGCCGAGGCGGGGGCCTCTCCCGCACAGGAGATCGCGTTCACGCTCGCCGACGGCATCGAGTACGTCCGTACGGCCGTCGCCGCCGGCATGGACGTCGACGACTTCGCCCCCCGCCTCTCCTTCTTCTTCGTCGCCCGTACGACGATCCTGGAGGAGGTCGCCAAGTTCCGTGCCGCACGCCGGATCTGGGCCCGGGTGATGCGGGACGAGTTCGGCGCGAAGAACCCCAAGTCGCTGATGCTGCGCTTCCACACCCAGACGGCGGGCGTCCAGCTCACCGCGCAGCAGCCCGAGGTGAACCTCGTCCGGGTCGCGGTCCAGGGCCTCGCCGCGGTCCTCGGCGGCACCCAGTCGCTGCACACCAACTCCTTCGACGAGGCCATCGCGCTGCCCACCGACAAGTCCGCGCGGCTGGCCCTGCGCACCCAGCAGGTGCTGGCCTACGAGACGGACGTGACGGCGACGGTCGATCCCTTCGCCGGCTCGTACGTCATCGAGAGCATGACCGACGACGTCGAGGCGGCGGCCGTCGATCTCATGACGCGGGTCGAGGACCTGGGCGGCGCGGTCGGGGCCATCGAGCACGGCTTCCAGAAGGGCGAGATCGAGCGCTCCGCCTACCGGGTCGCCCAGGAGACCGACTCCGGGGAGCGCGTGGTGGTCGGCGTCAACCGCTTCCGGCTCGACGCGGAGGAGCCGTACGAACCGCTGCGCGTCGACCCGGCCATCGAGGCACAGCAGGCCGAACGCCTCGCCCGGCTCCGCGCCGAGCGCGACCAGGAGGCCGTCGACACCGCCCTCGCCGCCCTGAAGAAGGCCGCCGAGGGAACGGACAACGTCCTGTACCCGATGAAGGACGCCCTGCGCGCCCGCGCGACGGTCGGCGAGGTCTGCAACGCCCTGCGCGAGATCTGGGGCACGTACGTTCCCTCGGATGCCTTCTGACCTGGCCGATTCCTTCGTACGCGCCGAACGTCTTCCGCCTGGTCGTCGAGGTCACCTCGGCGACCAGGTCCGACGGCCTCGGCCCCAAAGCCGAGTGCTACGCCGAGGCAGGTGTCCCCGTCTGCATCGTCGCCGAGCGCGAGCACGACGAGGTCCTGCTGTACCGGGACCCCGTCGGCGGCGAGTACGCGGCGTCCGAGCGCTTCAAGCGGGGCCGGAGCGTTCCGGTCCCCGAATCCGTCGGCGTCGCCCTCGACCTCTCCGTGGACACGCTCCTCGACGGTGACTGACCGGCGAGACACCTCTACTGGCTGTCGGAGGCCCGTGCGACACTCGCTCTCATGCTTGGTGTCATCGATCTCCCCACCTATCTCGCGGGTCTTGTCCTGATCGTCCTCCTGCCGGGACCGAACTCGCTGTACGTGCTGTCCGTCGCCGCCCGCAGGGGCGTCCGTACGGGATATACCGCCGCCGCGGGTGTGTGGTGCGGGGACACCGTGCTGATGACACTGTCCGCGGCCGGTGTGGCGTCGCTGCTCCAGGCGAACGCGGTGCTGTTCAGCATCGTGAAGTACGCCGGTGCGGGATATCTGACCTGGCTGGCGGTCGGGATGCTGCGCGCCGCGCGGGCGATGTGGCAGGACCGGCGGGAACCGGTCGCCGAGAGCGCGGAGACCGAGGCGGTGGCGGGGGAGCGGCCGTTCCGGCGGGCGCTGGTGATCAGCCTGTTCAACCCGAAGGCGATCCTGTTCTTCGTCGCCTTCTTCGTTCAGTTCGTCGACCCCGGCTATGCCTACCCGGCCCTGTCGTTCGTCGTGCTCGGCGCCTTCGCCCAGCTCGCGAGTGTCCTCTACCTGACCGCGCTGATATTCAGCGGTACGCGCCTCGCGGCCGCCTTCCGTCGGCGCAAGCGCCTCTCCGCGGGCGCCACGACGGCCGCCGGCGCCCTCTTCCTCGGCTTCGCGGTCAAGCTCACGCTCGCCAGCGCCTAGGGCGTGTCCGGTCGGGGATCGGTCAGCCGGCGCTCAGTCCCACCCGGGCCGCGTACTCCTCCAGGCCCCGCGCGTCGGTGCCCGCCCAGCCCACGTACCCGTCGGGGCGGACGAGGAAGACCCCGGTCCCGTACGGCCCGTACGACCCGGTCCGCGCGGTGCGGACGCCGGGGAGCACCGGTGTATCGGTGACCGTGCCGACCGTCAGCAGGGTCCAGTGCGGTCCCCGGAACACGTCGAAGAGGCGTACACCGTCCACGGTTCCGTCGGGGGCGCGGTCACCCGCCTGAAGGGCCTCGTCCGACAGGCCCGTACGGGTCTCCATCGCGAGGGAGGAGCCGCGGTAGCCGAGCCCGAGCTGCCGGGTCGCGCCCCCGCGGCGGGCCTCGCCGCGGTGGATCCGGGTGGACAGGCCGAGCATGTCGGCGGCGACGGGGAGCCGCTCCTCCTCGTAGGTGTCGAGGAGCGACGCGGGAGCCTCGCCGCGCAGGACCGCACCGAGCTTCCAGCCCAGGTTGTAGGCGTCCTGGACGCTGGTGTTGAGCCCCTGCCCGCCGGCCGGTGAGTGGATGTGCGCCGCGTCTCCGGCGAGGAGGACCCGCCCGGCACGGAAACGCTCCGCCAGTGCCGTGCGCGGCCGGAAGTCCGAGGCCCAGCGCACCTCGGTCACGGCCTCGGGCGCGAGGTGGGACCGTGAGGCGACGGTCTTGCGGATGCCGTCGAGGGACAGGTCGACGTCCGCGCCCTCCGGGAACTGCGCCACGACCTGGAAGTCCTCCGTACCGGCGAGCGGGCAGATCGCCAGGAAGCCGCCGGTGTCCTCACGCGGCGGGAAGACATGCCAGTTGTCGCGGTCCAGCCCGGTGATCCGTACGTCCGCGACGAGCATCGGGTGCGGGTCGACGGTCTCTCCGGCCATGGCGATCCCGAGCGCGCGCCGTACGGCCGAGCGGCCACCGTCGGCGGCGACGACGTACCGTGCGCGGACCGGTGCGCCGGAGGCGAACCCCACGGTCACGCCGTTCTCGTCCTGGGCGGCCGTGACGACCTCACGGCCGAAGGCGACCCGGCCCCCGAGCTCCTGAAGCCGCGCGAAGAGGATCTCCTGCGTACGCCACTGCGGCACCATCCACGGTGCGTTGTACGGCGAGTCGTCGCTCGGCTCCGCCGGGTCGAACATCTGGTGCTCGCCCACGCGCTCGCCGTCCTGCCAGATCATCCCGACCGGGTAGCCGCCGCCCGCCGCGTGGATCGCGTCGAGGACGCCGAGGTCGTCGAAGACCTCCATCGTGCGCGGCTGGATCCCCTTGCCGCGGGAGCCGGGGAACAGCCCGTCGGCCCGCTCGACGACGAGCGCGTCCACTCCGCGCCGGGCGAGATCGGCGCCGAGGGCGAGACCGGTCGGGCCGGCGCCGACGACGAGTACGTCCACGTCCACAGCCATTTCCTTAACGCTGTTAAGTTCCATGCCACGAGCATGCCCTTAACGGCGTTAAACTGTCAAGCGTGGTTACCCAGAGACCCCAGCGGTCCCCCAGGCTGGACAAGAAGCAGGTCGTCGAGGCCGCCCTGCGGCTGCTCAACGAGACGGGCCTCGACGGCCTGACCCTGCGGGTCATCGCCAAGGAGCTGAACGTCCAGGCGCCGGCGCTCTACTGGCACTTCAAGAACAAGCAGGAACTGCTCGACGAGATGGCCACGGAGATGTACCGGCGGATGGTCGACACCCCCGGAGCGGCGGAGGGCGACGGCTGGCGGGAGCGGCTGCTCGCCGTCAACCGCGGACTGCGCGCCGCCCTGCTGAGCTACCGCGACGGCGCCAAGGTCTTCAGCGGTTCACGCTTCACGGGCACTCTGCACGCCGTCGAGATGGAGCGGACGCTGACGCTCTTCACCCGGGCGGGATTCACCCTCACCCAGGCGGTGCGCGCGACCTCCACCGCGTACGTGTACACGATCGGCTTCGTCACCGAGGAGCAGGGCGTCCAGCCGCTGCCGGGCGAGCGCCGCGAGGGGTACGACATGGACGAACGAGCCCGCCGCATGGCCGACTTCCCCCTGTCGGCCGCGGCGGGCGCGGAGATCTTCGAGGACTACGAGCGGCACTTCGAGGAAGGGCTCAGCCTGATCGTCGCGGGCATCGAGGCGAGCTACGGGATCGGCTGAGCGGCGACTTGGATGGCGCTCTGCGGGGATCCGGCCGCGGAATCGGGGATTCGGCCGGGACCGAAGTCGGCTGTAATGTGCGGAGCAATTGAATTCGAGCGTCCCCGTTTCCGGGTGGCCTGCCGGCCACCCGGAAACGCCTGGACATGGATCAGCAGTGATCGGTGGACGTCCCGTACCAGCCACCCCATGTATTGGTCGCGTAGTCGTCGTAATTGCAGTAGTAGTTTCCGGACTCCGTCACGACCTTCACGGACTTGCCGACGGAGCTCTCGGAAAAGGCGGTGAAGGCTAACGCTCTGCCATTTCCGGGCATCTCCTTCCAGCCGCCCGCACCCGACCATGTGTGCCAGATGCTTCCTGAGGGTGCCACGCCGAAGCACTCGGACGGCCCGAATTGCCAACCGACCAGCTGTGCGCCGTACTGGTTGAGGTTCCCTGTGTAGCCCAGACACGTGGTGGACGCAGCGGCCGCTGGCGTTGTGGACAGCCCCACCGCGCCAGCGGCTGCCAGTGACAACGCGGCGACAGTGGCCGACAGACGGAAACGAGACTTCATCACTTCCCCTCCGTTCTGTTTGGCTTTGCTGGAGTTGTTCTGGCTCGCACGCTACGGAAGCAGAAGTGAATCTCACAAGGGCGGATTTCGGCTGTCCACAGGAACGGACTCAAGCACTCCATGTAGGGAGAGTGGCGCAAGAATTCAACTGTTCGTCATTCTTCGGTCTCACGTGATGCCCGCAATAAGGGCAGGAGTGGCTGTCTCGGACTATTTCGTGGCGGAATGGCGTGCCGAATCGTAGCGGGCCGGGGCGGTTATCAGTCGAGAGCCAGTTGTTTCGGGACGGGAAAGTCTTTTTTGGTGTCTGTGCTGCGGCCGGGCACTCTGTACCCGGCCGCAGCGCGCGCTCACCCGATGCGCGTCAGTCCACTCCCTCCGATGTGTCCGCCCGGGGTGCCGTCCGTGCCGGGCCGGCTGACAGGAAGGTGCTGCGGCCGACCAACCGGCCGTCCTCCTTGCCGCCCGCACTCCGAACGCAGCCGCCCCCGGTCATGGGTGACCGGGGGCGGCTGCGTTCGGAGTGCGGGCGATTCTCAGTCAGGGACGGGCACCGGACGTCCGGCTGTCACGGGTGCGTCGGCGGCCGCCGGAGGGCCGGCTACGGGCGCGGCTTGGCCAGCGCCGTGCGGAGCTTCGGGGTCAGCCGGTTCTCCACGAACCGGTTGAGCAGCCAGGCGAGCAGCAGCATCGTGGCGACCGTGGCCAGGAACGTTCCGTACGACGGGAGGTGCAGGGTCCGGTGGTAGGCCTTGATGACGACCCAGCCCAGATGTTCGTGGACCAGGTAGAACGGGTACGTCAGCGCGCCGGCGACCGTCAGCCAGCGCCAGTTCGCCCAGCGCAGCCAGCCCAGCGCGATCGCCGCGACGGCGACGTAGCCGAAGGTGACGACGAGGACGATGGCGTAGGACGAGCGGTTGGAGAAGAACTCCGGGTTCGGGGCGTGCCACAGGCGCTGGACCGCGTAGTGCTGGCCGATCAGCCAGCTCACGCCGACGATGCCCCAGGCGTACGCGTCACGCCGGTCGCGGTGGACGAGGTAGAGGCCGACGCCGCCGATGAAGTACGGGGCGTACTCCGGCATCAGGACCATGTTGAGCAGTGGCTCGTTCACGCCCTGCGCGATGGCCGCGGCCAGGGTCCAGCCGGCGCAGAACAGGATCACGCGCTGCCGGTTCGCCCCCGGCAGCACGATGCACAGCGCGAAGAGGGCGTAGAAGCGGACCTCCGCCCACAGGGTCCAGCACACGCCGAGCACCCGGTCGACGCCCAGCGGCTGCTGGAGCATGGTGAGGTTGACCAGCGCGTCGCTCGGGGAGACCGTCTTGTACGCGACCACGGGCAGGGCGAACACGGCCGTCACGATGATGATCGCGGCCCAGTACGCGGGCAGCAGCCGCGAGGCGCGGGACGCGAAGAAGGAGCGCAGCGGCCGGCCCCAGCCGCTCATGCAGATGACGAACCCGCTGATCACGAAGAAGACCTGCACACCCAGGCAGCCGTAGGCGAACAGATGGTGCAGCGTGGGGAACTGATGCCTGGGCGAAGTGCCCCAGGCCTGAACCACCTCGCCGTCCCGGCCGCCGTAGTGGTACCCCGCGACCATCAGGGCCGCGACGAGCCGGAGCCCGTCGAGGGCGCGCAGCCGGTTCTCCCGGGGCGCCGAGGGCTTGGGCGCGGCGGGCGTCTCGGCAGGTGGCAGGACGGTACGGACCGCGGTGCCGTTCAACGTCCCGCGGGCCTCCTCGGGCGTGTCGATCACAAGGTTCCCCTCAATGGGACTCAGCTGGCCCACAGCACGTTAGTCCGATAGTCGGGGATTCTTACGGCCTGGCGAGGCCGGTTCGTCGTCTCGTCCACGGGAGTTCATCTCTGTGATGCTCCCGCGTTGAGGACTCTTCCGAATCGTGACAAATCACCCTCGTCCGTGAAGGCCCGAAAACGGGGCGGGGCCCGGTCGTGTTCGACCGGGCCCTGCCCCTGTGTCCCGCGTGGGAAGCGGTCCTAGCGGCCCACCGCCCGCCTCAGTGAGCGTGCCCTCCGGGCGACCCGGCGCACGGTCGCGTTGCGCGGGATGAAGGCGAGCTGGGCCGGGACCGCGCCGGGCAGGGCCAGCGAGGTCAGGCGCTTGCGCTTGAAGTAGCGCCAGGTGTCCTGGGTGAGCTGGTTCGTCAGATAGCTCTCGGCCGCCGGACGCAGGTCCGGGTAGATCTTCGGCTGCATCGCGAAGCCGACGGCTCTCAGAAGCCTCGTCAGGTCCTCCACGCCCATGCCGGGGCGCCGCTCGGTGACCGCCGCGCCGTCCGAGAGGTCGGGCAGCAGCGCGTCGACGATGGTCACCGGGACGCGGTTGCTGTTCTCGTACGGGGTGAGCCGGTCCAGCAGCGGGCCGGTGCCGACGCGGGCGACCGGCAGGCCGTACAGCGCGGACGCCGTGAGCAGCGCCGTGGAGAAGCAGCCGACGACCAGCGCGGGACGCATCCGCTGGTAGAGAACCTCCGCGAGGACCGGGGTGTCGAGGACGGTGAGGTCGGCACCCAGCCTCTCGGCCTCCTTCTCCAGCATCCGCGACCAGCGCGCCGGGGCCGAGGGGTGCGGCTTGAACACCACGCGGGTGTGGCCGAGCGCGAGGGCCCCCTTCAGCATGCGTACGTGGAGCTCCTCCTCCTCCTCGGCGGTGAGGATCTCCAGCGCGGAGAGGTACTGGCCGAGCAGCAGGGCCGGCTCGTCGATCGACGGCAGTTCGTCACCGGTGTCGACGAGTTCGGCGAGCACCTTCACGAACGCGTCCGTGGGCACGATCTGCGGCTCGACGTCGAACTCGGTGAGCAGCAGCGGCTTCAGACCGGGGACCAGGTCCAGGTGGAGGAGCCGGGTCACCCGCGTGCCGACCAGCGGGTCGATCTTGTTGCGGGTGGGGCCGTAGCTCATCAGACCGTCGGCGTACACCGTGACGGGCGCGCCCATGAAGATCTGGGAGACGCCGAGCGCCGGGTTGACCTGGATCGACTCCACGGCCAGTTCGACGTCGTCGTCGCCGAGGTTCCAGGCGAGCCGCAGATGCCGCTCCCACAGGGGGACGTCGTCCGGGCGCGGAGCCCAGCCGCCCGGGTGGAAGGGGGAGATGGTCTCGTTCCACGAGATGACGTCGTCGAAGCGGCCGCGCAGCCGCTCGAAGCCGGGCATCTCGTCCACCGCGGACGTCGTCTCCGGCGTCGCCGCGTTGTTGGAGACGAGGAGGATGCGCCGGTCGGCGGGCCCGAAGCTGTCGGTGTCGAGGGCCGCGGCGAGCGTGGCCGTGCCGTACAGCGTGGACGCCATGAAGATCTGGGTGGTCACGCGGCCACCCCCGCGGCGGGCGCGGGCCGTCGGCGCAGCCGGCGCAGCCGGGTGGCGCGCTGGACGTCCATCGAGTCGAGTGCCTCGTCGAGCACGTCCTGGGGCATTCGGCGCAGTGCGACGGCACTCATGGACTTCAGTTTCCGTGCCACTGCCGGCTCGAACCTTTCGATGGATCCCAGGTGGTGGGAAATAATCGCGCAATAGGTGCGCACGGCCTTGGGCAGGAGTTTTTCCGCGTCCCGGTCCTCGGCTGTTTCCGCCACGACCTGGTCGAACGCGCGAATGAAATCGAGTTGGCGCACGTCCCCGATCTGGGTGAGGGAGGAGGCGACGCCACGCCGGTAGAACACGCCGAGCAGGCCCACCGTGGCGAAGGACTCCGCCTCCCGGTGCAGCTTCCAGATCCACGGCCGGTCCTCGGCCGTGCGCAGCCCGTCGGTGAAGTGGAGCAGGCCCCGGTCGACCAGCCGGCGGTGGTAGATGCCCGCCCAGGCGTAGGCGTAGTCGACGGAGGTGGAGCGGTCGGAGGGGAGGATGGCGTCGCGGGGGTTCAGGACGACTCCGCGGCGGCCGTGCGGAACACGGTGGACGGTGCGGGCCCGCGCGGTGCACTGGACATGGTCCGTACGGACGAAGTCGCAGCCCAGGTCCTCGATGGAGGAGACGAGTTGTTCGTAGTATCCGGGGGCGAGCCAGTCGTCCCCGTCGAGGAACGTGAGGTACTCGCCACGCGCTGTGTCGATCCCGGTGTTGCGGGCGGTGGCCAGTCCTCCGTTCTTCTCGTGTCTGACATACACCGCACCCGGGAGCTCGCGCTCGGCGCGCGCGAGGATGTCCGGTGTCTCGTCGCGCGAGCAGTCGTCGACGAGAATGAATTCGAAATCCTGCCGTGCGTTGGCACGCAGGCTCTTCAGGGTGTCGGGCGCGTATTGCTGCACGTTGTAGAACGGCACGATGACGGAGAGCTTGACCACCCCTGTGACGTTAGGGGGCGGCCCGGCATTCGTCTTTACCGTTGGTGAGATGCAAGGTGAACGACGCGTGGCGGTACCGTGAACCACGTCGTTTTCTCAGCCGTTCCCTGGCTGATTCCCCATTCGTCGACGCGCTGTTAACCGTTTGTTGTATTCAGGTTGGGCCGCTCCTCGGAATGGCTTCCTAGCGTCTAGGACGTGCCAGCAAGTACCTCGAAGTCGCTGCGAGTGGCCGTCCTCGCGGATTCCGACACCCGGTGGAAGTGGGGCTCGCTCACCGCGAACCGCGTCTCCCCCGCAGGATCGGACATCCGCCTCGACGGATTCCTCCTGCGCGGCCGTGCCACCCCGACCGCCCGCCAGCTCGAAGAGGTCGGCGTCCGAGCGGACTCCCTCCGCGAGGTCACCGCCCTCGAATTCCTGCGTGAGCTGGGCAGGGAGGACCGCGTCTACGACGTGGTCGTCCTCGCCCTGGTCGGCGGTGCCGTCCAGGCGGTCCTGCACGGCCTGTCCCGCGCCTGGGAGGGACAGGCGAAGCGGCCCCTGGTCGTCACCGGCTATGTCGGCGTCGTCTACGAGAAGCTCGCCGACGGGCTGCTCCTGCGGCACGGCGCGGACCTCGTCCTCGCCAACTCCCGCCAGGACGCGGACCGCTTCCGGGCCGTGTACGAGGGGGTCGGAGCGGACGCCGGGTCGGTGACCGAGGTCGCGCTGCCCTTCCTCGGCGGGGCCGCGTACGCGGAGCACGACCCGTCCGCGCGGCCGGGGCGGCCCTACACGGTCGTCTTCGCCGCCCAGCCCTCCGTACCGGAGAGCCGCAAGGACCGTACGTACCTGCTGGACCGGCTCATCGGCCACGCGCGGCTGCACCCGGACCGCGAGGTGCTGCTCAAGCTGCGCTCCAAGCCGGGCGAACACACCACGCACATCGAGGAGCTGCCGTACCAGAAACTGGTGCAGAAGGCGGATCCGCCGGCCAACTTCCGGCTGGTGTACGGGCACATGGGTGAAGTCCTCGACCGCACCGACCTGCTCGTCACCATCAGCTCCACCGCCGCCCTGGAATCCCTGCACCGGCGCATCCCCACCGTCGTCCTCAGCGACCTGGGGGTGCGCGAGGCGCTCGGCAACCACCACTTCGTGGGCTCGGGCTGTCTCGCCTCCTGGGACCAGCTCGACGCGGGGCACAGGCCGGTGCCCGACCCGGGGTGGGTGGCCCGGCAGGGCGTCGCCGCCGACGGATCGTACGAGACCGCCTTCGACGCGGCGCGACTGCGCATCACCGAGCTGCTGGCGGCGGACGAGCTGCCGCCCCTCGCTCCCTACTACACCCCCGTCACCGCGCCCGGCTATCTGCCCGGCATCCTCGCCCGCCACCACCTCGGCCCGGACGGCAGCCCGCTGCCCGGTGCCCCGGCGGCGGACCGGGAACCCAGCCCCGTACGGCAGTTCGTGCGCCGGGCCGCCCGCGGCGCCTACCGCCACGGCGTCCAGCGCGTGGCACCGGTGATCCGGCGGATGGGTGAACTGTGAGCGCCCCGACAGCGGGCAGCCTGCGGCCCTCCGCCCCCCCACGCCTCTCTCGCCTCCCTCGTCAAGGAGAACAGCGCATGACCAACTCCGAAGCGGGCCAAGCCGCGCCGGTGCGCCGCGTGCTCGCGGTGATCCCCGCGCGCGGCGGCTCCAAGGGCGTGCCCGCCAAGAACCTCCTGCCCGTAGGCGGGGTGCCGCTGGTGGCCCGCGCGGTGCGCGAGTGCCGCGCCGCCCGCCTCGTGACGGACGTCGTCGTCTCCACCGACGACCAGGCCATCGCGGCGGCCGCCCGCCAGGCCGGCGCCGAGGTCGTGCTGCGCCCCGCCGCCATCGCCGGGGACACCGCCACCTCCGAGGCCGCCGTCCTGCACGCCATGGACACCCATGAGGCGTTGCACGGCTCGCCGGCCGACGTGGTCCTGCTCGTCCAGTGCACCAGCCCGTTCATCATCCGCGAGGACGTGGACGGCGTCGTGAACGCGATCGTCGCGAACGGCGCGGACACGGCGCTGACCGTGGCCCCCTTCCACGGCTTCGTGTGGCGCGACGGCGACGACGAGCCCACGGCCGCGGTGACCGCCGAGACCGAGCGCGCGGCCGTCGACGGCGGCACCGGCGTCCTGGTCGCGGAAACCGCCGTCAGCGGCGGCTACGGCGTCAACCACGACAAGTCCTTCCGCCCGCGCCGCCAGGACCGCCCCCAGGACCTCCTGGAGACCGGAGCCGTCTACGCCATGGAGGCGAACGGCTTCCGCGTCGCGAAGCACCGGTTCTTCGGCCGCACCGAACTCGTGCGCACCGACCCGGCCCGCGTGCTGGAGATCGACGACCCGCACGACCTCGCCCGTGCCCGGGCCCTCGCGCCGCTCTTCGACGCGAACCGTCCCGGCACCCTCCCGACCGCAGCCGACATCGACGCGGTCGTCCTCGACTTCGACGGCACCCAGACCGACGACAGGGTGCTGATCGACTCCGACGGACGGGAGTTCGTCTCCGTGCACCGCGGGGACGGACTCGGTATCGCGGCCCTCCGCAAGAGCGGGCTGACGATGCTGATCCTGTCCACGGAACAGAACCCGGTCGTCGCAGCCCGGGCCCGGAAGCTCAAGATTCCGGTCCTGCACGGCATCGACCGGAAAGACCTCGCACTGAAGCAGTGGTGCGAGGAGCAGGGCATCGCGCCTGAGCGCGTGCTCTACGTCGGCAACGACGTCAACGACCTCCCGTGCTTCGCCCTCGTGGGCTGGCCGGTGGCGGTCGCGAGCGCCCACGACGTCGTGCGCGGCGCCGCACGCGCGGTCACCACCGTCCCCGGTGGCGACGGCGCGATCCGAGAGATCGCCAGCTGGATCCTCGGCCCTTCTCTCGACTCCCTCGACAAGTAAGGAACGTTTCACCATGAGCAACTCCCGTCTGCGCAACTTCGGTTCGAAGACCGCCGGCCCCGGCCACCCCGTCTACGTCGTCGGCGAGATCGGCATCAACCACAACGGTGAGCTGGAGAACGCCTTCAAGCTCATCGCCGCCGCCGCCGAGGCCGGCTGTGACGCCGTCAAGTTCCAGAAGCGCACCCCGGAGATCTGCACCCCGCGCGACCAGTGGGACATCGAGCGCGACACCCCCTGGGGCCGCATGACCTACATCGACTACCGCCACCGCGTGGAGTTCGGCGAGGACGAGTACCGCCAGATCGACGAGTACGCCAAGAGCAAGAACATCGACTGGTTCGCCTCCCCGTGGGACACCGAGGCCGTCGCCTTCCTGGAGAAGTTCGACGTCCCGGCCCACAAGGTCGCCTCCGCCTCGCTGACCGACGACGAGCTGCTCCGCTCGCTGCGCGCCACGGGCCGCACGGTCATCCTCTCCACCGGCATGTCGACGCCGAAGCAGATCCGCCACGCGGTCGAGGTCCTCGGCTCGGACAACATCCTGATGTGCCACGCCACGTCGACCTACCCGGCGCAGGCCGAGGAGCTCAACCTCCGCGTCATCAACACCCTGCAGGCCGAGTACCCGAACGTTCCGATCGGCTACTCCGGCCACGAGACGGGCCTGCAGACCACGCTCGCCGCGGTCGCCCTCGGTGCCACCTTCGTCGAGCGTCACATCACCCTCGACCGCGCGATGTGGGGCTCCGACCAGGCCGCCTCCGTCGAGCCGCAGGGCCTGACCCGCCTCGTCCGCGACATCCGCACCATCGAGGCCTCCCTCGGCGACGGTGTCAAGAAGGTCTACGACTCCGAGCTCGGCCCGATGAAGAAGCTGCGCCGCGTCACGGGCGTCGTCGCCGAGGCCGAGATCGCCGCGGCCGCGGGCGAGCCCGTCTCGGTCTGAACACCCTGAATTCCTTACGACGGGACGGTCGTACGTCGATGAGCCCCCGCGCCGGTTCCGCCGGCTCCACCACCCTCGCCTTCGTCGAGAGTCCGGTACAGCTCCTGAACGTGCTGGAGTGGGCGCACGCACACGCCCACAACGGTGCGGCGCCCGGCGCGGGGCTCACCCTCGTCGTCCTGTCTCCCAACGACCCGATGACCCGCGGTCAGCTCCGCCGGATGGCGGAACTGGCCCGCGACGAGGGCCACGCGGTCCGCTGGGAGGAGGCGCGCGGCGGCACCACGGCCCCCTTCCACACCATCGGGGGACTGGCACCGATGCTGCGCCGGGCCCGGCGCATCGTCATGGGGGACCCGTTCTCCCGCTACGTGCAGCTCCTGCTGACCATCACCCGGGCGCGCGACCTGGTCGTGGTCGACGACGGCACGGCGACGATGGAGTTCGTCGCCCAGCTCGCCCGCGGTGAACGCCTGGTGCGCTGGCACCGGCGCGGTGGCCGCCCCGGCCCGCGGGACGTGCTCTTCGCTCCCGTGTCCGCCTCGGCCCGCCGCCGGCTGACGCCCTCCGACCGCCGTACGGTCGAGGTCTTCTCCTCGATGCCGATCGAGTCGGCGCCGGACGGTGTCACCATCACCGCCAACGACTTCTCCTGGACCCGGGCCCGGTTCGGCCCGCCGCGCATCACCAAGAGCGCGGACATGGTCGGCACCTCGCTGGTCGAGACCGGCGTGGTCGACCCGGACCGCTATCTGGACGCCGTCCGCGCGCTCGCCAAGGCGCACGGCGCGACCCGCTACTTCGCGCACCGCCGGGAGAGCTCCGACAAGCTGCACCGGCTGGCCGTCGAGACGGGTCTGGAAATCGTCCGTCCCGACCTGCCGCTCGAACTGATCGCCCGGCGCGGCCCCATAGGCCGGACGATTCTGAGTTTCCCGTCCACGGTCGTGCACACGCTGCCGCTCGCCCTGGCCGGCACCGAGGTGCGCGTCGCGGTCTGCGACATCGACCCGAGCTGGCTGACGGAGAACGCCTCTCCGCGCGCCCAGGGTTTCCTGTCCGGGGTCACCGGTACGGCCCGGGACGTCCACCGTCTCTCGGCGGTATCCACCATCTAGTTCAAGCCACAAGTACATTCACGCGTTCAGAGCCCGGCGCACCGCGCCGGGCTCTTCTGTTGGTCCGTACCGCGATCTACGCGCATCGTCGGGCCGTCCTCCGTCCATCCTCCACGACGAACGCACCGAACAGTCGTGTGCTGTTCACCAGTTCTCCACAACGCACGCGTTGGGGGGACACGATCCGGCCATTGAATCGCAGCGCGCGGTACCGGCCGTCGGTCGCGCGGGGATTCCGTTTCGGAGTGGGGGGGCAGCACGTGGCGTCCGCGCAAGAGGAGCCCGACAGACCGGAGTCCGACAGACCGGAGTCCGGGAGATCCGAGTCCGAGAGATCGACGTCCGAGGGATCGACGTCCGACAGACCGGAGCCGGCCGGACCGGGGTTCGAGGCGGAGAGCCGCGCGCTCACCCCCCGGCGGCTCAACGCGGCCCGCGGCCTCGGTGACCGCGTCTTCCGGTACCAGCTCACCGCCACCGGCATCGCCGTCCTGGCCGTCATGGCGGGGGTCGGACTCTTCCTCCTCCTGAGGGCCGGTCAGGCGCTGCGCGCCCGGGGCTTCGCCTTCCTCACCACCGCCGCATGGCAGCCGGACGTCCACAACTTCGGCATCGCGGCCGTCATGACCGGCACCATCCTGATCGCCCTGGTCGCGGTGTCGATCTCCGTGCCGCTCGCCGTCGGAACCGCCCTGTTCATCACCGACGTGGCCCCGCCCGGACTGCGCCGCACCCTGGTGTCGATGGTCGACCTGATGGCGGCCGTCCCCTCGGTGGTGTACGGGCTGTGGGGGCTGTTCTTCTTCCAGCAGCACGTGATCGGCCTGTCGCGCTGGCTGTCCACCTGGTTCGGCTGGATCCCCCTGTTCCAGGTGGACGGTGCCCAGCCGGGCGAACCGCTCGCGTCGGAAAGCGTCTACACGGCTTCCACCTTCATCGCCGGGATCGTCGTCGCCCTGATGGTCGCGCCGATCCAGTGCTCGGTGATGCGCGAGGTCTTCTCGCAGGCTCCGGCGGGTGAACGCGAGGGCGCCTACGCGCTCGGCGCCACCCGCTGGGGAATGATCCGCGCGGTCGTCCTGCCGTACGGCAAGGGCGGAATCATCGGCGGCACGATGCTGGGGCTCGGCCGGGCGCTCGGCGAGACGATCGCGGTGTACATGATCATCTCGCCGGTCTTCACCATCCAGCTCCACGTCCTGCAGACCGGCTCGAACTCGGTCTCCTCGCTGATCGCCCTGCACTACGGCGACGCCTCCACCTTCGGTATGTCGGCGCTGATGGCGGCCGGCCTGGCGCTGTTCCTGCTCACCCTGGCGGTCAACTTCACCGCCTCCTCCGTGGTGGCACGCAGCCGCTCCGGCGCGCAGAGCGAGGCATGAGATGACCGTCATCGAAGAAACGCCCCTGTCCGGCGTCCACGGCGCCGCGCCGGCGCCCGCGGACATCGCGGTGGAACAGGCGCCGCACGCGCCGGAGCCCCCCCGGCCGCGCCGCATCGGCGGCGTCAGCCGCTCCGGGGTGCTGGCCCTGTGCGGTGCCGCCGCCTCCGGGCTCTGCGCCACCGTCCTGTTGTTCGGCCAACTCGCCCCGTTCTCCGGCACGCTGGGCTTCGCCGTCACCGCCTACCTCGTCTTCCTGGCGATCTACGCGGTGCTGACCGGCCTCGAGGAGGACGGCCAGGCCGTACGCGACCGGGTCATGACGGTCGTGCTGTGGACGGCGGCCTCGCTGCTGTTCTCCGGCCTGTTCATGGTCGTCGGCTTCACCGGCTGGCGCGGCAAGGACGCCCTGCCGCACGGCAACTTCTTCACCGAGGACATGCAGGCCTCGGGCCCGCTCGACCCGCTCACCCACGGCGGCATCGCCCACGCGATGCTCGGCACCCTCACCATGATCGCCATCGCCCTCGCGATCACCGTGCCGCTGGGCCTCGCCTGCGCCGTGTACCTGAACCAGATCCCGGGCCGGTTCTCCCGGTTCGTCCGGACGATCGTCGAGGCGATGACCGCGCTGCCCTCGATCGTCGCCGGTCTGATGGTGTACGCCACCTGGATCCTCGGCCTCGGTATGCAGAAGTCCGGCCTCGCGGCCGGCTTCGCGATCAGCGTGATGATGCTGCCGATCGTCATCCGGGCCTCCGACGTGGTGCTGCGTCTGGTGCCGGGCAACCTCACCGAGGCGGCCGAAGCGCTCGGCGCGCCGCGCTGGCGCACGGTGTGGCACGTCGTGCTGCCCACCGCCCGGTCCGGCCTCGCCACCGCCGTCATCCTCGGCACCGCCCGCGGAATCGGCGAGACCTCGCCCGTCCTGCTCACCGCCGGCTTCACGGCCGCGCTCAACGCGGACCCGACCAGCGGGCCGATGGTCTCGCTGCCGCTCGCGGTCTTCAACTTCGTCAAGTCGCCCGAGCCCACGATGATCGCCCGCGGTTTCGGCGCCGCCGCCGTCCTGATGGCCCTCGTCCTGGTGCTGTTCGTCATCGCCCGGGTGATCGGCGGGCGCGGTCCCGGTCACCAGACCAAGCGCCAGGCCCGCCGTACCGCCCGCGCCTCACGGCAGGACGTACGGCGCTTCGAGGACCTGCACGGGCCCGGCCTGTCCCTGTTCGACGGCCCCGGGGGATCGCCCCCCACGGGAACCGCCCTGTCCGCCCCCGCCACCGGAGAGACCGACTGATGCGCAGCCACCTCCACTCCGCCCTCGGGCGCCTTCGGGTACTCGGGACGCTCGGCGCGCTGCTCGGCGTGATCGCCGCGCTGCTGGCCGGTCCGCTGGCGGCCCCGGCCGCCGCCGACAGCTACACGCCGATATCCGGTGCCGGCTCCACCTGGGCCGAGAACGCCGTCGACGAATGGCGTCGTGCCGTCAACCAGTACGGCATGCGGATCAGCTACGCCGGCACCGGTTCCTCCGACGGCCGCCGTCAGTTCCTCAGCGGCACCGTCGACTTCGCGGTCTCGGACATCCCGTTCCAGACCCACCCGACCGACGGCTCGGCCGCCGAACGGCCCGCGTCCGGCTCGTACGCCTACATGCCGATCGTGGCCGGCGGCACCGTCTTCATGTACCACCTGACCGTCAACGGCAAGCGGGTCACCAACCTGCGGCTGTCCGGCGACGTGGTCACCAAGATCTTCACCGGCGTCATCAAGACCTGGGACGACCCGGTCATCAAGGCCGACAACCCGGGGCTCCAGCTCCCGCACCGCACCATCGTCCCCGTCGTACGCTCCGACGGCTCGGGCTCCACCGCCCAGTTCACGATGTGGATGGCCAACCAGCACAAGTCGCTGTGGCAGTCCTACTGCCGCAAGGTCGGCCGCTCCGGAGCCTGCGGGCAGACCTCGTACTACCCGACCGTCCCCGGCATGATCGCCCAGTCCGGCGACCTCGGTGTCGCGGGCTACGTCGCCCAGAACTACGGCGAGGGCGCGATCGGGTACGTCAACTACTCGTACGCCCTGAACGCGCACTATCCGGTCGCCAAGGTCCTCAACCACGCGGGCTACTACACCGAGCCGACCCCGCAGAACGTAGCGGTCTCACTGCTCAAGGCGAAGATCAACACTGACAGGAGCTCCGCGGACTACCTCACCCAGAAGCTCGACGGTGTCTACAACGACTCCGACCGGCGCAACTACCCGCTGTCCAGCTACTCGTACATGATCCTGCCCCTGAAGGTGCAGGGCACCTTCACCAAGGCCAAGGGCAAGACGCTCGGCGCGTTCTCGTACTACTTCATGTGCCAGGGCCAGCAGCAGGCCCCCTCGCTCGGCTACTCGCCCCTGCCGATCAACCTGGTGAAGGCGGGCTTCGACCAGATCCGCCGCATCCCGGGCGTGCAGGCCCGGAGCATCAACCTCAAGGGCTGCAACAACCCGACCTTCTCCAACGACGGGCACAACAAGCTCGCCGACACCGCTCCCTACCCGGCCGCCTGTGACAAGAAGGGCGCCCCGGCCTGCGCGACCGGCAGCGGCGGCGCCAAGGCGGGCGGCAGCACCGGCGGTTCGGGCTCCACGGGCGGCACGAGCGGTGGCTCCGCCTCGGGCGGTTCCACCGGCGGCAGCACGAACGGCGGTACCACCGGCGGGAGTTCGGGCGGTGGCGGCACAGCCGCGGGAGGCGGGACCGGCGGCGGCGCCGAACCGGTCGTCGACCCGGACACCGGACAGACGCTCTCGCCCGGTACGAGCGGCGGCTCGGGGTCGGGTTCCTCGGGCGGCAGCGGCGGAGGCGACGGCGGCACAGGCGCGCTGAACGACACCATCGCGCTCGCCCAGCCGGTCTCCGTGGCCGGCAGCCAGGGCTGGACCGGCACCCAGACGCTGATGCTGATCGCGGCCTTCCTGGTCCTCGGGCTCGTCCTGCTGCCCTCCGTGGTGTCCCGGGCGATCGCCGGGCGCGGCGCGGGCAAGGACGCCGGAGAGGGGCAGAAGCGATGAACTCCCGCAGCACGGGACCCCGCACCCCAAGACCCGCGGCCACGAGCCCGCGGACACGCGGGAGAGCACTGCTCCGCGTACGACGGCTGCTCCTGCGCGTCGTCGCCGGAGCAGCCGTGGGCGCCCTCGCCGGCCTCGGCGTGGCCCAGACGGCCGCCCCCGCGTCCGCCGCGGGCAGCGCGGACGCCACCTCCTCGGCCGTCACGGTCTCCGGCCGCGGCGAGTTCGAGGACCTGAGGTTCACCGTCGACCAGACCACCCACCTGACCAGTCAGGCGATCACGGTCTCCTGGTCGGGCGGCACCCCGACCACCTTCGCGGGCACGTCGTTCAACACCGACTTCGTGCAGATCATGCAGTGCTGGGGCGACGACGACGGCACGGTGCCGTCCAACCCGGGCCCCGCGCGCACCCAGTGCCAGTACGGCGCCTCCCCGACCACCGACCGGGGCAGCTGGCCGGGCAACGACTACGACGACACCCGCAAGGTCTTCTACAGCGCCGATCCCGCCAACTACGGCCAGGACAACCGGTACGGGGCGGCCAACCCCAACGCCCCGGGCGAGGTGCCCTTCAAGTCCGTCGACGGCACGGTGATCACCTCCGGCACCCAGAACAACGCCTTCTTCAACCGCAACACCACCAACGAGGTCGACTTCGCCCGCACCGGCGCCGACGGCACCGGCAAGGAGTACTTCGAGGTACAGACCGCCAACGAGGCCCCGCACCTGGGCTGCGGTCTGCCGGTCACCGCCAACGGCGGCACCAAGCCCCGCTCCTGCTGGCTGGTCATCGTCCCGCAGGGCCACCTCGACCTGGACGGCAAGCCGTACGCCGACCACAGCCAGGTCAACGCCGGCTCCCCGGTCTCCTCCACCAACTGGCAGAACCGCGTCGCGATCCCGCTCGGGTTCAACCCGGTCGGCACCAACTGCGCGCTCGGCGCGAAGGAACGCGCCACCACCGGCAGCGAGCTCGCCGCCGACGCGATGACCAGCTGGCAGGCGGCCCTGTGCCCGACCGGCACGGTGTACGGCTACACCGAGCTGGGCGAGCCGGACACCCGCGCCCGCCTCACCAGCGACGGATCCTCCGGACTCGCCTTCACCACCCGCGCCCTCGGAGCCGACACGGGGACCACAGCGCCCTCGGACCCGACCGTGTACGCGCCCGTCGCGCTCTCCGGAACGGTCATCGGCTTCACCGTCGAACGCAGACCCAAGGCGGGCGCGCCGGACTCCGTCCGCAGACTCGCGGGCACCAAGGTCGAGTCCGTCGACCTCACCCCGCGGCTGGTCGCCAAGCTGCTCACCGAGTCGTACCGCAACTCGCCCTGGGGAGCGGTGCTCGGCGACAACACGGCCACCGGCTACGGCTGGGCGAAGACCAACCCGGCCGGCCTGGCAAGCGACCCCGAATTCATCTCCCTCAACCCCGAGTTCGCCGACCTGTCGGTCTCCGAGACGCCGTCCACCGACACCGACCTGATCACCTCGCTCGGGCACAGCGACTCCGCCCGCGCGCTGTGGCAGTGGATCCTCGCCGACAAGGACGCCCGCGGCTTCCTGGCCGGTGACGCCGACGACTGGGGCACCCAGGTCAACCCGTACTACAGCACCACCGCGTCCCGTAACCCGACCGGCATCGCCTTCGACCCCGCGAGCGCCGACGACTACCCCAAGAGCGACCCCTGGTGCACGATCCCGCCGGGCACCGACGCCACCGTCAAGCAGTGCATGACCGACTTCCACCCCTACGTGGAGGACATGCACTCCGGCGCCCTGCACACCCGGCGCGCCGACACCCTCTGGAAGTCCAGCTGGGACGCGCTCGCCAACCCGCCCGCGTTCAAGAGCCCGGGACCCCAGACCGTCGGCTCCCGGTTCGTGATCACGGTCACCGACGCGGCCTCCGCCGCGCGCTACGGCCTCCAGACCGCCCGGCTGCGCAACACCGCCGGTAAGTTCGTGGGCCCCGCCGCGGCATCCCTGACCGCGGCGTCCGACGGCGCCACCGGCACCGGAGCCCCCGAGATCACCCCGGCCACGGCCGCCGCGGAGGGCGCCTACCCGCTCGCCCAGCTCGTCTACGCGGCCGTCCGCCCCGCCGGGATCGACACAGCCGCCCGCAAGGACTACGCGGCCCTGCTGCGGTACGCCGCGGGTGACGGACAGACCAGCGGCGCCGACCCGGGCCTGCTCCCGGCCGGCTACGCCCCGCTCCCGGCCGCCCTGCGCACCAAGGCGACCGAGGCCGCCGACGCCCTCGTCCACTACACCGCCCCCAGCTCGACGCCCTCGGGCGGCTCGGACTCCTCCGGCGGTTCGAACGGCGGCACCACGGGCGGCGGCGACTCCGCCGGCTCCGACGGCGGAGCGGGCGGCACCGGCACCGGCGGCTCCACGGGCGGCGACGGCGGCAGCGCCGCTGCCGCCGGCGGTGGCAGCGGCGCCACGCCGAGCGCCGGCGCGAGCACGAAGCCGAGCGCCGCGGCGTCCTACGACGGCGGCAAGGCCGTACAGACCACCGCGCTGGGCACCACGCCCGACGACCCGGCCAACTCCCTGCGGTACGCCGTCCCGGTCGGTGCCGCGCTCGGCGCCTTCGCGGGCATCGGCGCGCCGTTCGCCGGCGGCGGCAGGCTGCGGCTTCCGCTGCGCGTCCCGCTGCCCGGCGGCCGTGGAGTGACCATCCCCGCGTTCACCCTGCCCGAGTGGCTGCGCAGGCGGCTGCCCTCCGGCCGGAGCTGAGCCCGCGGAGCGCGGGCCCGCCGGGCCCGCGCTCCCCACAGACGGCCGCCCGCCCCGAAAGGCAGTCGGGGCGGACGGCCCGTACCACCCTGCCAGATCCTCCCGACGTCACGTCGCACACCCTCTGGAGACTCTCAATGCGCACGATGCGCCTTTCGGCGGCCATGGTCGCCGCCGCCGTGGTGTCCGGCACGCTGGCTCTGGCGAGCCCGGCGTCCGCCGACCCCACCCCCGCAGGCACCTTCCGCAAGCTGGTCGGCGTGGGCTCGGACACCACCCAGGACGTGCTCAACGCCCTCGCCGGTGACACGGTCAACGGCAAGGCCTACGCCGACACCGCCGTGAAGGCGGTGAGCGGTGCGGGCGTCGCCTCCTACGACGCGATCGAGCCCGGCACCGGCTCCACCACCTCGAACATCCAGACCCGCACGGGCGGCCCGTCCTTCCTGCGCCCCAACGGCTCCGGCAAGGGCCGCCTCGCCCTCAGCATGTCGCTGACCGGCGACAAGTTCCCCGACAGCTCGGGCGTCTCCATCAAGGGCCAGGTCGACTTCGCCCGCTCCTCCAGCGGCCCGAGCACCTCCGGCACCGCCTTCACCTACATCCCGTTCGCGCGTGACGCGGTCGGCGTCGCGGTCCACGGCTCGGCCCTGAACACGCTGACCGTCGACCAGCTCCACGACATCTACTCGGGCACGCTGACCGAGGTGAACGGCCAGACCGTGCACCCGAAGATCCCGCAGAGCGGCTCCGGCACCCGCAAGTTCTTCCTCGGCGCCATCGGCCTCACCGACGCCACGCTCTCCCCGAACGTCGCGACCGTCCAGGAGAACCAGGCCAACGGCGCCCTCGACGCGGACGGCGCGCTCGTCCCGTTCTCGGTGGGCAGCTGGATCGCCCAGAACAACGGCATCTCCCCGGACTTCAGCACCACCGCGGCCGCCGCCGGCGCCCACCTGGCCGCCGTGCAGCTGCCCGGTGACGAGGGCGCCACCACCCCGGTCGCCACCGTGAACGGCAAGCTCGCCCCGGTCGGCGCCTACTACGAGAACGCCACCTTCGGCCGCGACGTCTACAACGTCGTCCCGACCCGGGCGATCGACCCGACCGGCATCTTCTTCGACAAGGACCTCTACGACGTCTTCGTCACCAGCGGCACCCACGAGGCGGCCCTCGCCTCCGACGCCGCCGAGGGCGTCATCGCCAAGTTCGGCTTCGTGAACGAGTCCTACAACGGCTCGGTCAACCCGGCCAAGCACGCCAAGCTGGGCGGCCTGGAGGAGTCCGGCGTCGACGCGTCCACGCCGGCCGCGCCGGCCCTGAGCGGCACCCGCGGCGACGGGAGCGTCAAGCTCAACTGGACCGCCCCGTCCGCCACCGGCCTCCCGGTCACCGACTACCGCGTGACCCTGACCGGTTCGGACGGCGCCGTCGTGGCCGTCAAGGACGTCCCGGCCACCACCACGTCGTACACCTTCAGCGGTCTGGCCCTGGGCCACTACACGGCCGAGGTCTCCGCCGCCAACCTCAACGGCCTCGGTGCCGTCGCCACCTGGACCGGCGACATCAAGTACACGACCACCCTGAAGGCGACCACCGCGACGACCGCGTACGGCAAGACCCCGAAGGTCGCCGTCACGGTCACCGGCACGCACGGTGTCGTCCCGACCGGCACGGTCACCGTGAAGGAGGGCACCACCACCCTCGGCACGGGCACCCTGGACAGCACCGGCAAGGTCTCCGTCAGCCTCTCCAGCCACCTCAAGGTCGCCAAGCACAGCCTCACGGTGTCGTACGCGGGCAACGGCAAGCTGCTGACGTCCAACGGGACCGTCTCGCTGACCGTCTCGAAGGCGGCCCCGAGCGTCACCACCACGGCGCCGGCCTCGATCAGCCACCTCTCGCAGGCCAAGGTCACCGTCAAGGTCACCGCGACCGGCACCACGCCGACCGGCACGGTCCGCATCTACGAGGGCTCGCACGTCATCGCCACCGGCACCCTGAGCGGCGGCAAGGTGACCGTCAAGCTGCCGAAGCTGTCGCGCGGCACGCACACCCTGCACGCCTGGTACGTGGGTTCCACCACCGTGAACTCGAAGAACGGCGCCAACTTCAAGATCAAGTCCACCTGATCCACGGCTTGTTGAGTACCACCGGCAGTACCCCGCCGGGGGCGCCCAGCGCGGCGCTCCCCGGCGGGACCCCTTCCCGCCCCACCCGTTCCATGAGTTGAGTGAAGGAGACGTGCAGCCGTGACGGTCGCCGTACAGACCACGCTCGCAACACCCGTGCCGCGGCCGGTCGTCCGGAGCGTCACCGCCGTCCGGCATCTCGCCCGCGGCGGCCTGCTCACCCTCGCGGCCCTGCTGCTCGGCCTCACCGCGCAACTCCTGTTCGTCAGCGGTCTCCAGGAACGAGCGGCGCAGCACACCGCGTACGACTCCCTGCGCGCCCAACTGGCCCTGGGCACCGCCCCGGTGGCCCAGACCGACCAGCAGGGCGACCTGCTCGCCCCCGGCACCCCGGTCGCGATCGTCGACATCCCCGCCCTGCACGTGCATCAGGTGGTCCTGGAGGGCACCGACTCCGGCGTCATGACCGACGGCCCCGGCCACCGCAGGGACACCCCGATGCCGGGGCAGGCCGGCACCAGCGTGCTGATGGGCCGCGCCGCCGCGTACGGCGGTCCCTTCGAGCACCTCGACGAACTCGCCGCAGGCGACACGTTCAGCGTGACCACCGGCCAGGGCAAGGCGAAGTACCAGGTCTTCGGCGTCCGGCGCGCCGGAGACCCGGCGCCCGCCCCGCTCGACGCGGGCAAGGGCCGCATGGTCCTCCTCACGGCCACCGGGCCGGACTTCATGCCCGGCGGAGTGCTGCGCGTCGACGCCGAGCTGGTCTCCGCACCCGCGCAGACCCCCGCCGCGGTCATCCGCTCCGGCACGCTTCCCGAGTCCGAACAGCCGCTGGCCAGGCCCGGCGGAGTGCCGTGGCCGCTGGTGATGTGGCTCCAGGCGCTGATCGCCGTGGCGGTCGCCGCGGTGTGGGCCTGGCACCGCTGGGGCCGCCACCAGACCTGGATCGTGTTCGCACCGGTCGTCGCCGTTCTCGGCCTCCAGGTCGCGACCCGCGTCACCGAACTGCTGCCGAACCTGATGTGACACCGCCGACCGGCCCCACCCCCGTGCCCCAGCCGAGCCCGAACCGATCCCGCCATGAGGTGCCCGACGTGACCGATGCGACCGCCGCGCGTGACAACGCCGCGACCGAGACCGCCCCGACCGGCAGCGTGCCGGCCGCCATCGCCGGGACCGGCCGTGCGCCGGCCGGCGCGACCGCCGTGATCGCCCCGGGGACCGCCGTGGCCGACACCGTCGTGCTGCCGCCCGTCCCGTCGGACAGGACGCTCCCGGCCCGGCCCGTGGCCGCCCCCGCCGAGCTCGACGCGCGCGAGGTGTCGGCCTGGTTCGGCAGCCACCTGGTGCTGGAGCGCGTGTCCCTCACGATGCCCGCCGGACAGGTCACCGCCCTGATCGGCCCCTCCGGCTGCGGCAAGTCGACCTTCCTGCGCACCCTCAACCGGATGCACGAGCTGATCCCCTCCGCCGCGATGGCCGGCGAGGTGCTCTTCGAGGGCGAGGACATCTACGCCCCCGAGCGCCGGCTGACCGAGGCCCGGCGCCGGATCGGCATGGTCTTCCAGAAGCCGAACCCGTTCCCGGCCATGTCGATCTACGACAACGTGGTCGCGGGCCTGCGTCTGACCGGCACCCGCGCGGGCCGCCGGGAGAAGGACGAGCTGGTCGAGGAGAGCCTGGCCCGGGCCGGCCTGTGGAAAGAGGTCCGGGACCGGCTGCGGCAGCCCGGCGGCGCGCTCTCCGGAGGCCAGCAGCAACGCCTGTGCATCGCCCGCGCTCTCGCCGTACGGCCCCGGGTGCTGCTGATGGACGAGCCGTGCTCGGCGCTCGACCCGACGTCCACCCGCCGCGTCGAGGAGACCATCCACGAACTCGCCGGCGAGGTGACCGTCGTGATCGTCACCCACAACATGCAGCAGGCGGCCCGCGTCTCGCAGCGGTGCGCCTTCTTCCTCGCCGAACAGGGCACCCCGGGCGGCATCGTCGAGCACGGTCCCACCACCGACATCTTCGGCACCCCGAAGGACCGGCGCACCGCGGACTACGTGGCAGGCCGCTTCGGCTGAGCCGCCCGCCCGCACCGAGCCCGTCGGCGCCGACCCCGCCCGCACCGGGCCGCCCGCCCCGACCGCGCCCGCGCAGGCCCGCCTGTGCCGGTGCGCCCGCGCCGCCCCACGCGCGCCGAAGCGGGCCCGCCACCCGGGCGGGCCGGCGCGGCTCCCGCACCCGCCCGTGCCGGGAGCGCGAACGGTCCCGCCCGGCCCGGGCCCGTGGCGTCCGCCCGGCACCGGCGCCGACACGCCGGGCCCCATGACGGAACGTGACCCGAAAATGGCCGGAGACGGTGACCTCGCCGGGATCCGGGCGCGTCGGTGTGAGACCGTGGAGACCATGAAGGGGATCGAGCCCGGGAACCCCGGGCCTTCTCCGGTGCACATCGGCGGACGCCGCCCGCCGAGTCGGATCACAGCCGGTCACCCGCACCCGTTCAAGATCCAAACGCCCGAAGAGCCGGGCGAGTTTACCCATCCTCGTAGCCGACCATGCGCCGCGCGGCCAGATTTTCTTCCCCTAACGGGCTGAACTTTTGTTGATCGTGGGTTAGTTGGCCGCCCGATCGTCCTACCCTTCAAAGGGTGAACCAACTGATGTCCCGAGAGTCCGAGGCCGATCTCCCCGGGGAGCCGCTGCTCCCGGGCGCGCTGCCCGAGGCACTGCGCGCCGAACTCGTGGCGTTCCGTCGCGACTTGCACATGCACCCGGAGCTCGGCAACCAGGAGTTCCGCACCACCGCGGCGATCAAGGCGCGCCTGGAGCAGGCGGGCCTGCAGCCGCGGGTTCTCTCCATCGGCACGGGACTCATCTGTGACATCGGGGACGCGGACGACGTACGTCCCATGCTGGCGCTGCGCGCCGACATCGACGCGCTGCCCATCCCGGACACGAAGAGTGACTGCGCGTACCGCTCGACCGTGCCCGACCGCGCCCACGCCTGCGGTCACGACATCCACACGACGGTCGTGCTCGGCGCCGGTCTCGTCCTCGCCGACCTGCACGCCCAGGGCCTGCTGCCCCGGCGTGTCCGGCTGATCTTCCAGCCCGCGGAGGAGGTACTGCCCGGCGGTGCCCCGGACGCGATCGAGTCGGGCGTGCTCGAAGGCGTCGGGCGGATCGTCGGCGTGCACTGCGACCCGAAGGTCGACGCGGGGCGCATCGGACTGCGCCACGGCGCCATCACCTCGGCGTGCGACCGGCTCGAAGTCGCACTCGACGGCGCGGGTGGCCACACCGCGCGCCCCCATCTCACCACTGACCTCGTCACCGCCGCCGCGCGGGTCGTGACCGACGTGCCGGCGCTCGTCGCCCGACGCGTGGACGCCCGCAGCGGACTCGCGGTGACCTGGGGACGCATCGAGTCGGGGCACGCCTGCAACGTGATCCCCCAGCACGCCGAACTGTCCGGCACGATCCGCTGCCTGGACCTCGACGCCTGGCGGGCCGCCCCCGACCTCGTCCACGCGGCCATCGACGAGATCGCGAACCTCTACCGCGCCAAGTCCGAGATCAACTACATCCGGGGCGTCCCGCCGGTCGTCAACGACCCGGCCGTCACCGAACTGCTCCGCGAGGCCATGACCGCCCGGCGCGGCGCGCACTCCGTCGAGGACACCGAGCAGAGCCTCGGCGGCGAGGACTTCTCCTGGTACCTGGAGCACGTGCCCGGCGCGATGGCCCGGCTCGGGGTGCGACGTCCCGGCGACCGGACCACCCGCGATCTGCACCGGGGCGACTTCGACGCCGACGAGCACGCGATCACGGTCGGCGTCGAGATGTTCACCGCCGCGGCCCTCCTGGACCAGCCCCTTGTTTAAGGCCTGAGGGCGGCGGGACACGGCTGGGTGACTCCGGTCGCGTCCCCCGCCCCCCGGCAGTAGCGTGGTCCGCAGTTCTTCGACAACAGTCACTCCGTGATGCGGGAACCATCCGCTCCGTCACAGGGGGTCCGTTCTGCGGAATCGCCCTGTGGCGGCCGTGGTGGGCACTGCGTCCCCGAACACGGCTTTCGGCCGCGTGGTTCACAAGGACGTAACCGGCCACCGGCACGAATGGATAACGGCCAGGCGGAACCCCGTTCCCTGGACGGTCTACGCGCGTTAATGTGCGCCGAACTCAGCACCCACTGCGGGGCTTTGGAGAATGGGGAACTTCAGATGCGTCGGATAGCCAGCCTGACCCGAATCGCGGTGGGGGTCGCGTCGCTCGCACTCGCCGCCACCGCCTGCGGCGGGACCAGCAGCGACAGCAACAGCAGCAGCAACAGCAGCGAGAGCGGCGGGGACAAGGGCCTCGCCATCGCGTACGACGTCGGCGGCAAGGGTGACCAGTCCTTCAACGACGCCGCGTTCTCCGGTCTGGAGAAGGCGAAGAAGGAGTTCGGCTACCAGACGGCCGACGTCGAGCCCACCGACAACGAGACGGACGCCGACAAGCAGCAGCGTCTGGAGTCGCTCGCCAAGCAGGGCTACAACCCGGTCATCGGCATCGGCTTCGCCTACGGCCCCGCGCTGGAGAAGGCGGCCGCGAAGTTCCCGAAGACCACCTTCGGCATCGTGGACTCGGTCGTCGAGGGCAAGAACGTGGCCTCCCTGGTCTTCGCCGAGCAGGAGTCCTCGTACCTCGCCGGTGTCGCCGCCGCCAAGGCCACCAAGAGCAACACCGTCGGCTTCATCGGCGGTGTGGACGTTCCGCTGATCCACAAGTTCGAGGCCGGCTACACGCAGGGCGTCAAGGACACCAAGCCCGGCGTCAAGGTCCTCTCGCAGTACCTGACGCAGACCGCTGCCGAGGGTGGCTTCTCCAGCCCCGACAAGGGCAAGGCCGCAGCCGAGGGCCAGATCGAGAAGGGCGCGGACGTCCTGTACTCCGCGGCCGGCCTCTCGGGTCAGGGTGTCATCGAGGCCGCCTCCGCGGCGGGCGTGTGGGCGATCGGCGTCGACTCCGACCAGTACAAGCAGGAAGCGCTGGCCAAGTACAAGGACAAGATCCTGACCTCCGCGCTCAAGGACGTCGGCGGCGCGGTCTACACGCTGTCGAAGTCGGTCCACGACGGCAAGCCGCTGGCCGGCACGCAGACCTTCGACCTCAAGGTCAACGGTGTCGGCCTCGCCGACAGCAACCCGAAGATGGCGGAGATCGCCGGTCTCACCGCCGCCGTGGACAAGGCCAAGGCGGCCATCATCGACGGCAGCATCAAGGTCAAGACCTCGTAGTCGTGTGAGTGGCGGCTGACCGCGGCGGGCCCTGCCCGCCTTTGGACCGCCTCTCCCCGCCCCGGCGGGCCGGCACGATCGAAGTACAGCGGAACGGGCGGGCACCCCAGGTGCCCGCCCGTTCCGCTGTCCGCTCAGGGGCCGCTCGCGGGTTCACCCCCCCCCGCCACTTTTCCTTCGCGATCGGCGTGTCCCGGGCCCGTGGGCACGTGGCGTCGAGCACAGCCGGATAACAAGGTGGACAGAAGGGGTTTTCTAGTTGGTCTACGCGCGTTAATCTGCGGCGAAGCCAGCGCCGAAGCTGAACCGTCAGGCGCTGAACGACAGGAGCACATGTAATGCGCCGGGTTACCCGCATCGCGCTCGCAGGCACTGCGACCGCCTCTCTCGCCCTCGCTCTGTCCGCCTGTGGCGGCACCTCGACCTCCTCGTCCTCCTCGGACTCCAAGGGCGGTAACAAGGGCCTCGCCATCGCGTACGACGTCGGCGGCAAGGGCGACCAGTCCTTCAACGACGCCGCGTTCGAGGGTCTGAAGAAGGCGAAGGGCGAGTTCAAGTACGACACCGCTGACGTCGAGCCCACCGACGGTGAGACGGACGCGGACAAGACCCAGCGTCTGGTCTCCCTGGCCAAGCAGGGCTACAACCCGGTCATCGGCATCGGCTACGCCTACGGCCCGGCCGTCAAGGCCGCCGCGGCGAAGTTCCCGAAGACCACCTTCGGCATCGTCGACGACTCCTCCGTCGAGGCAGCGAACGTCGCGGACCTGGTCTTCTCCGAGCAGGAGGCCTCCTACCTCGCCGGCGTCACCGCCGCCAAGGCCACCAAGACCAACACCGTCGGCTTCGTGGGCGGTGTGGACGTTCCGCTGATCCACAAGTTCGAGGCGGGCTTCGAGCAGGGTGTCAAGGACACCAAGCCCGGCGTCAAGGTCCTCTCGCAGTACCTGACGCAGACCGCCCAGGAGGGTGGTTTCTCCAGCCCGGACAAGGGTAAGGCCGCTGCCGAGGGCCAGATCGAGAAGAAGGCCGACGTCGTCTACGCCGCGGCCGGTCTGTCCGGCCAGGGTGTCATCGAGGCCGCCTCCGCCAAGAAGGTGCTGGCGATCGGTGTCGACTCCGACCAGTACATGCAGGCAGCGCTGGCCCAGTACAAGGACGCGATCCTGACCTCCGCGACCAAGGACGTCGCCAAGGCGGTCTACTCCCTGGCGAAGTCGGTCGAGGACGGCAAGCCCGAGAGCGGTATCGTTCGGGGCGATCTGAAGTCCGGTGAGGTCGGCCTGGCCGACTCCAACCCGGCCTACAAGAGCAACACCGCGATCCAGGACGCCGTCAAGGCCGCCCAGGAGAAGATCATCAGCGGTGCGATCAAGGTCAAGACCAGCTGACGAGCAGTACCTCAGGAGCAGCCAATGCGGTCCCGGGGAAGTTCGGGCAAGTCTTCGTGCCGGCCGGCACGGAGAGGCGCCTGTTCTGCCCCGGAGCCGCTTGGTAACCGCGGGGTTACGTCCGCTCAACGGGATACGAGGAGTCTTGCTCCACGTATCCCGTTCTCGCGGCCTGTGGCCCCTTTCGTTGCCGTAGGGGCGCTACGCGCGTAGACGACCCCCTTTCCCTCAGGAGAGTGCGCCATCAACGCGTCCAGCAGCCCTCCGGCCGGCGCGGTCAACGGTCAGGCGACCGCTGTCGAACTCGCCGGGATCACGAAGCGATTCCCTGGCGTCGTGGCCAACCACGACATCCACCTCAGCGTCCGCAAGGGCACCGTGCACGCCCTCGTCGGCGAGAACGGCGCCGGCAAGTCGACGCTGATGAAGATTCTCTACGGCATGCAGAAGCCGGACGAGGGCACCATCGCCGTCGACGGCGAACAGGTCACCTTCTCGTCGCCGGGCGAGGCCATCGCCCGCGGCATCGGCATGGTCCACCAGCACTTCATGCTGGCCGACAACCTCACCGTCCTGGAGAACGTCGTCCTCGGCAGCGAGAAGCTGTACGGGATCGGCGCCAAGGCCCGCCGCAAGATCGTGGAGCTCTCCGAGCGCTACGGCCTCGGAGCCCGCCCCGACGTCCTCGTCGAGGAGCTCGGTGTCGCCGACCGGCAGCGTGTGGAGATCCTCAAGGTCCTCTACCGCGGTGCCCGCATCCTGATCCTGGACGAGCCCACCGCCGTCCTCGTGCCGCAGGAGGTCGACGCACTCTTCGACAACCTGCGCGAACTCAAGGCCGAGGGCCTGTCGGTCATCTTCATCTCGCACAAGCTGGGCGAGGTCCTCTCCGTCGCCGACGACATCACGGTCATCCGGCGCGGTACGACGGTCGGCACCGCCGTGCCGTCCGAGACGACCCCGCGTCAGCTCGCCGAGCTGATGGTCGGCAGCGAGCTGCCGACGCCGGAGACGTCCGAGTCGACGGTCACCGACCGGGCCGTGATCGAGGTCGAGGACCTGACGGTCTTCGCCAAGGGCTCGGTGTCGATGGGCAAGGGCTCGGCGGCCCTGCTCATGGACCAGGTGGAGCGCGGCGAAGTACGGCTCGTGCTCGACCATGTCTCCTTCACCATCCACGCCGGTGAGGTGATGGGCATCGCGGGTGTCGAGGGCAACGGCCAGACCGAGCTCATCGACGCGCTGATCGGCCTGAAGGCCGCCGACACCGGTGTCATCCGCTTCGCGGGCGACGACATCACCGGGATGTCCACGCGCAAGCGCCGCGAGAACGGCATCGGCTACATCCCTGAGGACCGCCACCGCCACGGCCTCCTCCTGGAAGCCCCGCTCTGGGAGAACCGCATCCTCGGCCATGTCACCGAGACGCCCAACGCCAAGGGCATCTGGATCGACATCAAGGGCGCCCAGCAGGACACCCGCCGCATCGTCGAGGAATACGACGTGCGCACCCCCGGCATCGACGTCACCGCGGCCTCCCTGTCCGGCGGCAATCAGCAGAAGCTGATCGTCGGCCGCGAGATGAGCCACAAGCCGAAGTTCCTGATCGCCGCCCACCCCACCCGCGGTGTGGACGTCGGCGCGCAGGCGCAGATCTGGGACCAGATCCGCGCGGCGCGCCGTGAAGGACTCGCCGTCCTGCTGATCTCCGCGGACCTGGACGAGCTCATCGGCCTGTCCGACACGCTCCGGGTGATCTACAACGGCAAGCTGGTCGCGGACGCGGACCCGGCCACCATCACCCCGGAGGAACTCGGCTCGGCCATGACCGGTGCCGCCTCCGGACACCTGGAGAACGAGGAGCTCGCCGAAGCGGCCGAGCTCGAAGAGCCCGCCGAGAACCCGGCGGACGCCCCGGAAGACGAGGCCCGCTGATGAAGAAGTTCGACAAGGAGCGCCTGCTCCTCGGGGTGGCCGGACCGGTCATCGCGCTCGTCGTCGCCGTGGCGCTGACCTCGATCGTGCTGCTCGCCTCGGGGAAGAACCCGATCGAGCCGTACACGATCATGTTCCAGCAGGCGACGTACTCCGACATCCAGGTCCTGATCATCAACCAGGCCTCGCTGTACTACATCGCGGCGCTGGCGGTGGCCATCGGCTTCCGGATGAA
This sequence comes from Streptomyces sp. NBC_00386, assembly GCF_036063235.1. Taxonomy (NCBI): domain Bacteria; kingdom Bacillati; phylum Actinomycetota; class Actinomycetes; order Kitasatosporales; family Streptomycetaceae; genus Streptomyces; species Streptomyces sp. NBC_00386. The sequence continues at coordinate 3,778,979 of NZ_CP107950.1, read as the reverse complement.
CCTGTTCAACATCGGTGTCGACGGCCAGTACCAGCTCGCCGCCATGATGGCCGCGATCGTCGGCGCGCACGTCGCGCTGCCGGCCGTGCTCCAGGTCCCGCTGCTTATGGTGACCGCCATCTGCACCGGCGCGTTCTGGGCCGGTATCGCCGGTGTCCTCAAGGTCACCCGCGGGGTCAGCGAGGTCGTCGCGACGATCATGCTGAACGCGATCGCGACCTCCGTCATCGCCTACCTGTGGCTGCCCGACGTCTTCGGCGTCAAGCTCGGCAACAACAACACCACCGGCGAGATGCACAAGTCCGGCTGGATCCCCGGCTTCAGCATGGGCGACGCGGGCGAGATCTACGGTCTGGTCGTCCTCGCCGTGGTCCTCGGCATCGGCTACTGGATCGTCCTGAACCGCACCCGCTTCGGCTTCGACCTGCGCGCCTCCGGCGCCTCCGAGTCCGCCGCCGCGGCCAGTGGTGTCGACCCCAAGCGCATGGTGCTCACCGCGATGCTGCTCTCCGGCGGCATCGCCGGTCTCGCGGGTCTGCCGATCCTCCTCGGAGACACCCACACGTACAGCCTGAACTTCCCGACCGGCATCGGCTTCCTCGGTATCGGTATCGCGCTGCTCGGCCGCAACAGCCCCGTCGGCATCGCCTTCGCGTCCCTGCTGTGGGCCTGGCTCGACAAGTCCTCGCCCGAGCTCGACTTCCACGGGTACGACAAGGAGATCGCGGTCATCATGCAGGGCCTGATCGTGATCGCGGTCGTGGTCTCGTACGAGGCCGTGCGCGAGTGGGGTCTGCGCCGCCAGCAGCGCCGCGTCGGCGCCGAACTCGCCGCGGGCAACGTCCTCGGCGGAACCGACAACACCAAGAAGGAGGTGGCGGGCCGATGACCACCGCAACCGACGTCAACCAGCCCACGCTGCAGCCCGGGGCTCCCAAGAGCCGTCGGATGTCGCTCCCCGTCCTCCTGCTGGTGATCGCGGGCGGCCTGGCGCTGACCTCGATCGTCCGCATCATCACCGGCGCGGACGGCATCACCAACGTCAGCCAGATGTCGACCGCGCTCGAACTGGCCGTCCCGATCGGCCTGGCCGGTCTCGGCGGTCTGTGGGCCGAGCGCGCCGGCGTCGTCAACATCGGCCTCGAAGGCATGATGATCCTCGGCACCTGGTTCGGCGCCTGGGCCGGTTACCAGTGGGGCCCGTGGACCGGCATCCTGGTCGGCGTCATCGGCGGCGCCGTCGGCGGTCTGCTGCACGCGATCATGACGGTCAGCTTCAACGTCAACCACATCGTTTCCGGTGTGGCCATCAACATCCTGGCGCTCGGCGTCACCCGTTACCTCTCCCCGCTCGCCTTCGTGGGCGTCCCGGGCGGCTCGGCCAAGCAGTCCCCGCCGGTCGAGTCGCTCGGCCAGTTCACCGTGCCGGGGCTCTCCGACTGGCTCGCCACCCTGAACTCCAAGGGCTGGTTCTTCGTCTCGGACATCGCGGGTCTGCTCGGCGGTCTGGTCACCGACGTCTCCTGGCTGACCCTGATCGCCGTCGCGCTGATCCCCGCCACCTGGTGGATCCTGTGGCGCACCCCGTTCGGCCTGCGCCTGCGCTCCTGCGGTGAGAACCCTGTCGCCTCCGAGTCGCTCGGCGTGAACGTCTACAAGTACAAGTACATCGCCGTGATCATCTCCGGCGGTCTGGCCGGCCTCGGCGGAGTCTTCCTCTCCATCGTCGCCAACCCCTTCTACCTGGAGGGCCAGACAGCCGGCCGCGGTTACATCGGTCTCGCGGCGATGATCTTCGGCAACTGGATGCCCGGCGGGCTCGCCCTGGGCGCGGTCCTGTTCGGCTACACCGACAGCCTCAACCTGCGCGGCGGCTCCGAGAACGTCCACGCCCTGCTGCTGCTCGGCGCCATCCTGCTCGCCATCGGCGCGATCTGGCTCGCGGTCAAGAAGAAGTACGTGTCCGCCGTCATCACCCTGGTCATCGGCGTCCTCGTGTTCCTCTGGTACGCCACGACCAACGAGGTGCCCAGCCAGATCGTCTCCGCCACCCCGTACGTCATCACCCTCCTCGTCCTCTCCCTGTCGGCGCAGCGCCTGCGCATGCCGAAGGCGGACGGCCTGCCGTACCGGAAGGGACAGGGGAAGTGACGGCCGCCGGCGCGGACTCCGCGGACGTCGACTGGGAGGAGCTGCGGGAGGTGGCCCGTACGGCGATGAGCCGTGCGTACGCCCCCTACTCGGACTTCCCCGTCGGCGCCGCCGCCCGCGTCGACGACGGCCGGATCGTCTCCGGCTGCAACGTCGAGAACGCCTCCTACGGCCTCGGCCTGTGCGCCGAGTGCGGTCTGGTCTCCGAACTGCGGGCCACCGGAGGCGGCCGGCTGACGCACTTCACGTGTGTCGACGGGCAGGGCGAGATCCTCGTCCCGTGCGGACGCTGCCGACAGCTTCTGTTCGAGTTCGGCGGCGAGGAACTGATCCTGGAGACACCGGGCGGGCTCGTGCCCCTGTCCGAGATGCTGCCGCAGGCCTTCGGGCCGGGCCATCTCACCAAGTAATGCCCCGCGGCCCCTCCGACCGGCTGACGCCGGGGAGGGGCCGCTCATCTTTCGGAAGGAACGCCATGGCCATGGACGCCGTCTCCGTCATCCGCACCAAGCGGGACCGTGCCGAACTCAGTGATCCGCAGATCGACTGGGTCATCGACGCGTACACCCGCGGTGAGGTCGCCGACTACCAGATGGCCGCGCTCAACATGGCGATCCTGCTCAACGGCATGAACCGCCGTGAGATCGCCCGCTGGACGGCCGCGATGATCTCCTCGGGCGAGCGCATGGAGTTCTCCTCCCTGTCCCGCCCGACCGCCGACAAGCACTCCACCGGCGGCGTCGGCGACAAGATCACCCTTCCGCTGGCCCCGCTCGTCGCCGCCTGCGGTGCCGCGGTGCCCCAGCTCTCCGGACGCGGCCTCGGCCACACCGGCGGCACCCTGGACAAGCTGGAGTCGATCCCGGGCTGGCGCGCGCTGCTCTCGAACGAGGAGATGCTGCACGTCCTCGACACCACGGGCGCGGTCATCTGCGCGGCCGGCGACGGACTCGCCCCCGCCGACAAGAAGCTCTACGCGCTCCGCGACGTCACCGGCACGGTCGAGGCGATCCCGCTCATCGCCTCCTCCATCATGTCCAAGAAGATCGCCGAGGGCACCGGCTCGCTGGTCCTCGACGTGAAGGTCGGCACCGGCGCCTTCATGAAGACCATCGAGGACGCCCGCGAGCTGGCCTCCACGATGGTGGGCCTCGGCACCGACCACGGAGTGAAGACGGTCGCGCTCCTCACCGACATGTCGACGCCGCTCGGCCTGACCGCCGGCAACGCCCTGGAGGTCCGCGAGTCCGTCGAGGTCCTCGCCGGCGGCGGCCCCGCAGACGTCGTCGAGCTCACCATCGCCCTGGCGCGCGAGATGCTCGACGCGGCCGGGATCAAGGACGCCGACCCGGCGAAGGCCCTCGCCGACGGCTCCGCCATGGACGTGTGGCGCCGCATGATCGCCGCGCAGGGCGGCGACCCGGACGCCGCGCTGCCCGTCGCCCGCGAGCAGCACGTCGTGACCGCCTCGGCCTCCGGCGTGCTGACCCGCCTCGACGCGTACGACATCGGCATCGCCGCCTGGCGCCTGGGCGCCGGACGCGCCCGCAAGGAGGACCCGGTGCAGGCCGGCGCGGGTGTCGAGCTGCACGCCAAGCCCGGGGACACCGTCACGGCGGGCCAGCCCCTGCTGACCCTCCACACGGACACCCCGGACCGCTTCGACTACGCGCTCCAGGCCGTCGAGGGCTCGTACGACATCGCCGTGGCCGGCACCGACTTCAAGGCCACCCCGATCGTGCTGGACCGTATCGCCTGACCTGCGGTTTCCTCCTTCGGGCGAACGGGATCGGTGGACCTCCACCGGTCCCGTTCGGCATGCCGTGCTCGGTGACGCACCGATAGGAGACCGCCATGAGCGCACTCACCGTGAGCCAGGACCCCGAGCAGAGCTGGGACGACCTCGTCCGGTTCTGGGAGGAGATGGAATGGCCCGAGGGCAGCAAGGTGGAGATCATTGAGGGGATCATCACCGTGTCACCTGCTCCCGCATACCGTCACAACGTGATCGCGGCTCGCATCCAGCGTCGCCTCTACTCGGTGATCCCTGAGGACTGGGAGGTCTTCCAGACCCTGGCCATCGCCGTGCCGTCGCGTCTGGGCATGCTCGTCCCGGACATCGTGGTTGCTCCGGTGCGGGAAGGTACGGACACGGACACCCACATTCCGGCCGGGCTCGCCGAACTGGTCTTCGAGGTCACCTCGAAGACCAACGCCCGCCACGACCGCGTCAGCAAGCCCGCCGCCTATGCCGCCGCGGGCATCCCGCTCTACCTCCTCGTCGACCGCTGGGCACCCGACGGTCCCAGCGTGACCCTCTTCGGGGACCCCAAGGGCGATGTCCACCGCCCCCTCAACACCGCCAAGTTCGGCGAGCCCGTCAAGCTGCCCGCGCCCTTCGACCTCGTCATCGACACCGGCGAGTTCTCCGAGGACTGAGCGGAGCCCCGAGGCACGGAGCGCGGGTCGCGGCTTGCTTTCCGGGCGTCCGCGATGAGTTCGGAGTCCCCGGCCGGTCTACTGAGCGTGGATTCCGTCAAACCGGCCGTGCTCGTGATGCCCGGACTCGTCGCCCCGGGCGAGGTGCCCCGGCTCTGCGAGGCTGTCCGGGCGCTCCTCGGGACGACCGGCGCCGGGGTCGTGGTCTGCGATGTCGCGGGCCTCGGGCCACCCGGCCTCACCGCCGTCGACGCACTGGCCCGCATGGAACTGGCGGCCCGCCGGGCGGGAGGCCGGATACGCCTCGCCGGCCCGGACCCGGCACTGCGCGCCCTACTCGACCTCGTCGGCCTCCGCTTCGAGACCTGCGACGGCGCCGGTCCCGCCGACTCCGGGAGCTTCGGGCCCGTCGAGATGGAGGGGGAGTCCGAAGAGCGGGAACCAGCGGGCCGTGTCCAGGAAGAAGTGGAACCCGGAGATGCGGCCCTTTGAGATCTCCAGCACCTGCACCGACCAGGGCGTGTGGCCGCCCGCCTCCTCGTCCGGCTTGTACTGCGCGAACCCCGGCAGGCCGTTGACCTCCACCGGGATCAGGCGCGAGTCCGCGCAGGCCGCGCCCAGCGTCGTCATGAAGCCGGTGATGTCCTGCGGGCCCCGCAGCCACAGGTCGAACGGCGGCATCGTCATGACCGCGTCCTCGTGCAGGAGCGCCGTCAGAGCCGTCATGTCGTACCCCTCGAACGCCGCCACGTAGCGTTCGAGGAGCTTCTGCTGCTCCTCGTCGAGCGGGTCGGAGGTCGCGGCGTCCGCGCCCGTCCCGTCGTTCTCAGCGAGGGTGGCGCGGGCCCGCTGGAGGGCGCTGTTGACCGAGGCGACCGTGGTCCCGAGCAGTTCGGCGACCTCGCTCGCCCGCCACGCGAGGACCTCGCGCAGGATGAGCACCGCGCGCTGCTTGGGCGGAAGCTTCTGGAGGGCCGCCATGAAGGCCAGGCGCACGGACTCCTTGGCGACCGCGGCCTCCGCCGGGTCATCGCTCGACGGCAGCACACGGCCGTCGGGCATCGGTTCCAGCCAGGTGTTGTCCGGACGGGGGGTGAGCGCGGCCTGGGAGAGCGGCGAGGGAGCAGTGAGATCCATCGGACGAGCCCTTCGGTTGCCCGCGTTGAGCATGTCCAGACACACGTTCGTCGCGATCCGGTACAGCCAGGACCGCATCGAGGAGCGGCCCTCGAACTTGTCGTAGCTGCGCCAGGCCCGGACCATCGTGTCCTGCACCGCGTCCTCGGCCTCGAAGGACGAGCCGAGCATGCGGTAGCAGTACCCGGTCAGCTCGACGCGGTGTTTCTCCAGCCGGACGTCCAGGTCCGTCGTCGTCGCCGTACCCTCGCTCATCGCCAACCCACCCCTGTGGCCTTTTTGATTCGCGCGTCATCGCGCCGGCACTTCGGAAGCTACCGCAGCCCACTGACAATGGCTGGCGGAGCGGGGAAAGCAGCAGGTCACAGGGGTGTTCCAGAGAGTGATCCGGGTCTGATGGCCGTCCGGGACCTCAGCGGGCCCCGCCCCGGGCCTCAGTGGGTCCCGGACAGGGCGGCCTCAGTGGGCCGGCACGGGCGCGCGGCGCGAGGCGGTACGGGCCGCGCGGGAGCCGAACAGGGTGATCGAGACGACTCCGAGCACCGCGAACAGCCCCATGGCCACCGTGCCCGCCCATCCCCCCGCGTGGAAGGCGACCGCGCCCAGCGTGCTGCCGGCGCTGGAGCCGATGTAGTACGCGGACTGGTAGAGGGCCGAGGCCTGCGCCCGCCCGGTCTTCGCGGTGTGGCTCACCGACGACGACGCCACCGCGTGGCCCGCGAAGAAGCCCGCGGTGATCAGGACCAGGCCGAGCAGGACCAGCACCAGGGAACCGGCCAGGGACAGGAGCAGCCCGGCCGTCGTGGTGGCGCCCGCCAGATAGAGGGAGCCGCGGCGGCCGAGGCGGCCGGCGAGACGGCCCGCCGTCGACGCCGACACCGTACCGACGAGATAGACGAGGAAGACCGAGCCGACGATGCCCTGAGGGAGCGAGAACGGCGCCTCGCCGAGGCGGTAGCCGATGACCGTGTAGACCCCGCCGAACACCATCATGAACAGCGCGCCGATCGCGTACAGCCGGCACAGCAGCGGGTTCGCGAGGTGGTCGCGCACCGTGCGGGCCAGCACCCGGGGTCGCAGCGAACCCCGCGCGAAGTGCCGCGGTGCCGGAAGCAGCATCCGGAAGGCCACCGCGCAGCCCACGGCGATCAGCCCGATCGTGCCGACGGCCACCCGCCAGCCCCATTCCTGCGCCACCCAGCCGGTGATGATCCGGCCGCTCATCCCGCCGACGCTGTTGCCCGCGACGAACAGGCCGATCGCGGTGATCAGCGCCTTGGGGCGGACCTCCTCCGCCAGGTACGCCGTCGCCGACGCCGGGAGTCCCGCGAGCGCCGCGCCCTGCACCGCCCGCAGCACCACCAGCGCGCCGATCGACGGCGCGAAGGGCACCAGCAGACCCACGGTGACCGCCACCGCCAGGGACGCCGTCATCAACGTACGCCGTCCGAAGCGCTCCGACAGCGCGCTCATCGGCAGGACGAACAGCGCGAGCCCGCCCGTCGCGGCCGACACCGTCCAGCTCGCCTCGCTCGCGCTGACCCCGAAGTCCGAGGAGACCAGCGGGAGCAGGGCCTGGGTGGAGTAGAGGAGCGCGAAGGTCGCGACGCCCGAGAGGAAGAGCGCGAAGCTCATCCGGCGGTAGCCCGGCCCGCCGGGGGCCATGCGGGAATCCGCGGCGACGGTGGCGGTGGGGACGGAGACGGTGACGGGAGCGGAGGCGGCGGCGCCCACGGCGGTGGGCGCCCCGGTACTGGCGGAAGGCATGCCTCGAACCTAAGGACCCGTCGTTCATCCGTCCAATGCATGGAATCGCCATAATCGTTCCCATGGTGCATCAGCAGAGGTCACAGGCTCACCTGTCACCGTTCAGTGACACAGAAGACGGCGCGCACTTCGCGAGACTGCTCGCCCCGCGCCTGGCGTACTTCGCCGGTGTCGCCCGCACCGAGCACGTCACCCGGGCCGCGGAGCAGATGGGGGTCCCGCAGTCGACCCTGTCCCGGGCCATGGTCCGGCTCGAACAGGACCTGGGAGTCGACCTGTTCGCGCGCCGTGGCCGGACCGTGTCGCTGACCCCGGCCGGCCGCACCTTCCTCGCCTCCGTGGAACGGGCCCTCGCCGAGGTCGAGCGCGCCGCCGACGAGGTGCGCGCGGACGCCGACCCGGCCACCGGCAAGGTCGCCTTCGGCTTTCTGCACACGATGGGATCGGAGACGGTGCCGGGGCTGATCCGCGCGTTCCGCGCCGACCACCCGGGCGTCCGCTTCAGCCTCGTGCAGAACTACGGGGAGGCCATGCTGGAGCGGCTGCGGTCGGGCGAACTGGACCTGTGTCTGACCTCGCCCGTGCCGGACGCGCCCGATCTGGTGGGCCGCCGGCTCGACGAGCAGAAGCTCCGTCTGGTCGTGCCCGCCGACCACCCGCTCGCCGCGCGCAGGCGTGTCCGGCTCGCCGAGGCGGCCGACGAGACCTTCGTGACCCTGGAGCCCGGCTACGGGATGCGCCGCATCACCGACGATCTGTGCCAGGAGGCGGGGTTCCGGCCGCGCATCGCCTTCGAGGGGGAGGAGGCGGAGACGCTCCGGGGCCTGGTCGCCGCCGGCCTCGGCGTCGCCCTGCTGCCGCCACCGGCCGTCGCCCGTCCGGGAGTCGTCGAACTCACGGTCACCGCCCCGCGCGCCGTGCGCGAGATCGGCGTCGCCTGGCTGGACGGCCACCCGGACACCCCGCCGGTGGCCGCCTTCAAGAAGTTCCTGCTCTCCCGCCGCGGCCACCTGCTGCCCGACTGAGCCTCCGGGCGACTCCTCCACGAGTGACTCCGCTGCCTCGCTGCCGGGCCACCCGCTGCCGGGCTACCGGCGCAACGACTGCCCGAAGCCCGCCGCGAGCGGCATCCGCAGGCCCAGGGGCGGCGGTGCGGCGAAGGCGTCCTCGACCGGGCGCGAGTATGAGTGGCCGAACAGCGAGCCCAGCACGAAGTCCTCCGCGAGGGCGAGGACTTCGTGCCGGTGCTGGTGCAGCGCGTGCCCGTCCGAGTGGACCTCGAAGCGGCAGATGCCGTGGTTGGCCTTCTTCGCGCGCGCGGCGAGCCGGAAGGACAGCTCCGGGTCGGTGCGCGCGTCGTTGGTGCCGTGCACGATCAGCACGCGCCGCCCGGCGAGCTGTTTCACCGGTTCGGGTGGCGCCGCGACATCGTCCTCCGGCAGCCAGGGTGCCAGCGCCAGCACGGAGTTGACGGCCGCGTGTCCGCCCGCGCGCAGCGCCGCCCGGCCGCCCATGTCGATGCCCGCCAGACACACGGGCACGTCGCCGTAACGGCGGACGACCTCGTCCGCGGCCCAGTACGCGTCGGACGCGAGATGGGCCTCGCTGCCGTTCCAGCCGCGTACCCGGTAGTGCACCACGTGGCTGACCAGGCCTTCCGCGCGTCCGGCGCGGGTCAGCCGGCGCCCGAGCGCGCGTACGGAGGCGGTCGCCATCATGGGGGAGGGTCTTCGGGCCGAGGTCTCCTCGCCGCCCGGCAGCAGCAGAACAACTCCGCTGACCGCCGTCGGCTCGGGGCCGAGCGCCCTCCCCAGCCGGGCCCTGCGAACCGGCGTCGCTTGCTGTGCCATGACAGAACAGTGTCAGAAGCAAGGGTGTACGCCACCCGTCCGCACGGTCACCGTTACGTATCGACGGATTCGTACAACAGGAGATCTACGCGCGTAGGGGCTAGAGTGCGAAAATGACGAGCCAGATCCGGAACACCCCGAGCTCGGAGCAGATCCGCCGGGCGCCCAAGGTCCTGCTGCACGATCACCTCGACGGGGGCCTGCGCCCCGGCACGATCGTCGAACTCGCCCGCGACACCGGCTACTCCGGCCTCCCCGAGACCGATCCCGGCAAGCTGGGGATCTGGTTCCGCGAGGCCGCCGACTCCGGTTCGCTGGAGCGGTACCTGGAGACCTTCGCCCACACCTGTGCCGTCATGCAGACCCGCGAGGCCCTGGTGCGGGTCGCCGCCGAGTGCGCCGAGGACCTCGCCGAGGACGGGGTCGTCTACGCCGAGGTGCGGTACGCGCCCGAACAGCACCTGGAGGGCGGGCTCAGCCTCGAAGAGGTCGTCGAGGCGGTCAACGAGGGCTTCCGGGAAGGGGAACGGCTGGCCCGGGAGAACGGCCACCGCATCCGGATCGGTGCCCTGCTGACCGCCATGCGGCACGCGGCCCGCGCCCTGGAGATCGCCGAACTCGCCAACCGCTACCGCGACTCGGGCGTCGTCGGCTTCGACATCGCGGGCGCCGAGGCCGGCTTCCCGCCCACCCGGCACCTCGACGCCTTCGAGTACCTCAAGCGGGAGAACAACCACTTCACGATCCACGCCGGTGAGGCGTTCGGCCTGCCGTCCATCTGGCAGGCCCTCCAGTGGTGCGGCGCCGACCGGCTCGGGCACGGCGTCCGCATCATCGACGACATCCAGGTGCGCGAGGACGGCTCGGTGGAACTCGGCCGGCTCGCGTCGTACGTCCGGGACAAGCGCATCCCGCTGGAACTGTGCCCCAGTTCCAACCTCCAGACCGGCGCCGCGGACTCGTACGCGGCCCACCCCATCGGGCTGCTGCGACGGCTGCACTTCCGCGCCACGGTCAATACCGACAATCGCCTCATGTCGGGTACGAGCATGAGCCGGGAATTCGAGCACCTTGTCGAGGCGTTCGGTTACTCGCTCGACGACATGCAGTGGTTCTCGGTCAATGCTATGAAGTCAGCATTCATTCCTTTCGATGAACGCCTCGCCATGATCAATGACGTGATCAAGCCTGGATATGCAGAATTGAAGTCCGAATGGCTGTTCCAGCAGACCGCCTCCACCAGCGGTTCTACGGGAGAACAAGCCTGATCGGGGCGAATGCGAAGTGGCCGGGCCTTCACTTCTCCTCCATGACTCGGCCGCTTTTCGTTGTTTGCGGAGGGTGGGATTACGTGTTTACGGTTCTGGACCGCTCACATACCCGTCTCACCCACCCCAAGGACGCATTCACGATGAAGCAGTCTGCTGCCAAGACTCTCGGTGTCGCCGCTCTCGGCGCCGCTTTCGCCGCTGTCGGCGCGGGTGCCGCGAACGCCGCCCCGGCCGTGCCGGACGCCTCCTCGGCGCTGGACGCCGTCACCAGGACGCTGCCCGCCGAGACCGCCGCCTCGGCGCTGCCCGCTGCCGGCCAGGCGCTCGCCCAGGGCCAGAGCGCCGTCGGCACGGGTGTGGCCGCCGCGAATCCCGCCACCGCCGCGCGTCTGCTCGCCGACCAGCAGGCCGCGCCCATGGTCGGTCTGCTCGGAGGGATGCCGCTGCAGGGTCTGCCCACGCACGGCGTGCCGGTCAACGGGATTCCGCTGGGCTGACGCTCTCCGTCGGACGGAGGTCCCCCGCCTGTCCGGGCGCGGGGCCTTCCGGCCGTACGAGGACGGGCCGCGCGCATCGCGGCCGTGCCCGCTCCGGCTGTACGAACGCCGGTGGGGCACACCCTCCTCGGGTGTGCCCCACCGGCGTTCGCCGTGTCCCACGCCGGCCGCCGCCGGGTGCCCGCCCGGGTCACCAGGCGTTGCGGGAGACCTTGTCCTCGGACGGGAAGAGGATCCACAGCGCTATGTAGAGCAGGAACTGTGGGCCGGGAAGCAGGCAGGACACGACGAAGACGACACGCATCGTCGTCGCCGAGGTGCCGAAGCGCCGTGCCAGCGCAGCACAGACTCCGCCGATCATGCGGCCGTTCGTGGGGCGGGCAAGGGCGGTCATGGTGGCTCCTTCGCGAACCGTCGTCGAGTGCCGGCGGGACCGGCCTCGTCGTTCTCACCGGTGCCTTCACCGATGCCCTCAACGTTACGAGGACGACGTGCGCGAAACCTCGCTCCAGGGAGCGATCCCGACCCTGGGAATCGTCGGGGTCCGACCCTGAGCGTGGTCCTCCCGGCGGACGGCCGCGCGGCGCCGCGTCTCGGCCCTGCGACGGAGCCGGGCCCTGACGGCGGGCACGACCGCGAGATGCGCGAGGGTCACCCCGAGGGTGTTGAGCATGATCGAGTCGATGTCCACGACCTGGCCGGGCACCCCGGTCTGGAGCAGCTCTATGCCCAGGGAGAGCAGTACGCCGGCGGCGGTCGTCCGCAGGAGCGAGCCGAGGGGGGAGGCGGCGAGCCTGCCCCCCGCCATCGGGAGCAGCACACCCAGCGGGGCGAGCAGGCCGAGGCCCGCGGCGATACGCCGGGCCGCCACCTCGGGGCCCAGTGCGAGGTCGGCTCTGATACCCGCGAAGGGCCGCAGGTTGGCGGCACTCACCCAGGGGACGTCCAGCGGGCGCAGCGTGATCCAGGCGACGAGCGCCAGGTGTGCGACGAGGAGGACACCTCCTGCCACACGGACGCGGGTGACGGCGCTGCCGTCCTCTGAACCATGACGCTGCACGCCCCCCAAGACGCGGGCTCCGGCACGATCGGTTCCGTTGCGGTGGTTTTCAGCCTCGCAGCGTTACGAACTTCGGACAGCCGTCGACGTCGGGGACGTGTCGCCGGGCGCGGCGCGCACCTCGGGGGTGCACTCGTAACTGCGCAGACCGGAGGGAGCGGGACCGCCGAGGACGACACTCCCGTCGTCCCGTGCCGCGGCCGAGTCCGAGAAGGTGCAGACGATCTGGGCGAGGGCCGTCGGCGTGAGGTCCTGCGGCGGGGTGCTCAGCCGGAGCGTGTCCTCGGGGTCCCCTTCGCGGGGTCCGCCGACCGTCATGCCGCCGCGTACGTCCGTCGTGTACCCGGCCTGCTCCTCGGGCGTCGACGGTGCCTCGGCGAGCTCGTCCAGCAGCGCCTGGGCCACCAGGGCCCGGCGCGCCGACTCCGCCGTACCGTCCGCGATGCGCACCGACCGGTCGACCGTGACCAGTTGTTCCGAGCAGAGCAGGAAGACCTGGACCGGCACCCCGTGCGAGGACTGGGTGGCGATGTCGGGGCCGGAGAGCGCGCAGGGCACGCGGGAGGGCGCCGGACCGAAGTCGGTGGGCACCTGTGTGGGACGGATACCGCACCCGGTGAGCAGCAAGGCGAGCACCGCCACGGCCGGCCAGGGCCGTACCCGGCCCGGCCGCCGGGGCCGGAACGAGCGTCCCGGCCGCGCTGAACCCGCCGCCCGCCGACGCCCGAGGGCCGCGGAGCCGGCGGCCTGCGGGCGGGTGGTCCGTGGGGAGTCGGCAGCCTGTGGGCGGGCGGTATCCGGGGATGCGCCGGCCCGCGGGCGGGCGTTCTCCGGGGAGCCGGTGGGCCGGGAGGGGTGGGGAACCTCCGGGGCCGTGGGGTGTGCGGTGGTCATCCGGCGGTGCCTTCCGTGCCGTTCCCGTGCGCGGAGGCGTCACGGCCCCGCAGGTCGTCGGCGAGCAGTTCCGACGCGTCCTGGGGCAGGCGCAGCGTGAAGACCGCCCCGCCCCCCGGCGCGTTCGCCGCGGTGATCTCGCCGCCGTGGATGTGCGCGTTCTCCAGGGCGATGGAGAGCCCGAGGCCGCTGCCCTCGGAACGCGGGCGGGACGCGCTGGCCTTGTAGAACCGGTCGAAGACGTGCGGCAGGACGTCCTCGGGAATGCCGGGACCGTGGTCCTGCACCTCGATGACCAGTTCCTCGCCCTCGCCCTCCATGCGCACCGACACCCGGACCGGTGAACCACCGTGCTTGAGCGCGTTGCCGATCAGGTTCGCCAGGATCACGTCGAGGCGGCGCGGGTCGAGCCGCGCCGTCATGCCGCGCTCGGCGTCCAGGTCGACGGCGTCCAGCCAGGCGCGCGCGTCGATGCACGCGGTGATCTGGTCGGCGATGTCCACGGCGTCGAGGATGAGCCGGGCGGTGCCCGCGTCGAACCGGGTCACCTCCATCAGGTTCTCCACGAGGTCGCCCAGACGCCGGGTCTCGCTGACGACCAGCCGTACGGCCGGCTCGATCATCGGGTCGACGCTGCCGGTCTCCGCGTCCAGTTCCTCCTCGAGGATCTCGGTGACGGCGGTGATCGCGGTGAGCGGCGTCCGCAGTTCGTGGGACATGTCGGCGACGAACCGGCGGGAGGCCTCGTCCCGCGCGCTCATGTCCGCGACCCGCTTCTCCAGCGACTCCGCCGTCCGGTTGAACGTCCGTGACAGATCGGCGAGTTCGTCCGTGCCGGAGACCCGCAGCCGGGTGTCCAGCTTGCCCTCGCCGAGCCGGCGGGCCGCGATGCCCAGCCGGTGGACCGGCTTGAGGACCGTGGTCGCGGCGGCCTGGGCCAGCAGCGCCGAGCCGATCAGCGCGAGCCCCGTCGCGATTCCCAGCGACCAGGCGAGGGAGTTGAGGTCCTTGGCCTCCGGCTCCAGGGACTTGAGCATGTAACCGGTCGTGGAGCCGTCGATCACCCGGGCCCCGCCCACGAGGTACGACTTGTCGTGCTGGGTGATCCGCTGCCAGTACAGGTGGTACGCGGACTTGTTGGTCGAGGTCAGCGGCTGCTGCTTGTGCACCGCCTTCTGGAGGGACTTGGGTACGTCCTCCAGCGTGAACGTGTCCAGCTCGGAGTTGCCGGTGATCATCTTGCCGTCGGCGGCCTCGGCGGTCAGCAGCACGCTGAAACGCTGGCTGCTGTTCGCCATCTGCACGGCCGTGCGCTGGAGTTCGTCCTGCGCCGGATGCACGGGCAGCATGCTCGCGTGGTTGCGCATCTCCTGCTGGAAGTCGCGCAGCACCGCGTCCTGGGTACGCGTCAGCACGGCCTCGCGGTTGAGCCAGTACGCGATGCCCGACGCGGACACCGCGGCGGTGAGCGCGACGAGTCCGAACACCACGACCAGCCGCAGCCGCAGGCTGGTGAAGCGCAGACCGGACAGCAACGCCTTGCGCGCCGCGGCCCAGCCGCGGAGCTTGTCCTGCGGTTTGGTCACTGAGGATTGTCCAGCCGATAGCCGACGCCACGCACGGTACGGATCAGGGTGGGAGAGGACGGAACGTCCTCCACCTTGGCGCGCAGCCGCTGCACACAGGCATCGACCAGGCGTGAGTCGCCCAGGTAGTCGTGCTCCCACACCAGACGCAGCAACTGCTGCCGGGACAGGGCCTGTCCGGGCCTGCGGCTCAGCTCCAGGAGCAACCGCAGCTCGGTGGGTGTCAGTTGCAGATCCTCACCGTTCTTGGTGACCGTCATGGCGGCACGGTCGATGACCAGCGAGCCGAACGAAGCCGAGTCGTTCGCCTCCCGCTCGCCGCGGCGCAGCACGGCGCGGATCCGGGCGTCGAGCACCCGGCCCTGCACCGGCTTGACGACATAGTCGTCGGCGCCGGACTCCAGTCCGACCACGACGTCGATGTCGTCGCTGCGCGCGGTCAGCAGGATGATCGGCAGTTGGTCGGTGCGCCGGATGCGCCGGCACACCTCGAATCCGTCGATGCCGGGCAGCATCACATCCAGCACGATCAGATCCGGTCGCTGCTCGCGCAGCAGCTTCAGACCGTCCTCGCCGGTGGCAGCGGTGGCCACGCGGTGTCCCTGGCGCGTCAAAGAGAGCTCCAGGGCCGTACGGATGGCGTCGTCGTCCTCGATCAGCAACAGGGAAGGCACGGACGTCATTCTGGCCCATGTCATGCTCGTGTATCGACTGTTGGAGCGCTCCCACTCGTCTCCCGGCCACAACGAAAGCCCTCGCGGGCGGCGTCCGGGGCCCAAGTGGTCATCTGCGTAGTCGTACCGCTCTTCTCTGTGATCGCGCTGTGCCGCGCCTGGGGGCGACCCCTGTGACAGGTCTGTGACAGTCGGCGGACACGGCCATGAAGTGGGCCCGGCAAGCTTTTCGACACAAGGGCAGGACGCACGACGGAACGAACCGAAGATCCGGGACTCCACGACGGGGGGCGCGAGATGAACACGCTGCACAGCACCAGCACTAGCGCAGTTGTCACGCGGCTCCACGACGTCAACCGGGCAGCGGAGAAGTCCGGTGCTGTGAGCCAGCGGGGGTGCGCTCGTAGCGCCGGGCGTCAGCACACCGTGTACATGACGGTGGTTGACGGTTTCACGGGGGAGAAGACCACGGCGCCTGCCGCCGTGGGCACGACGGGGGAGAAGGCTCACGGGGGAGCCGCGTACGGGGAGGGCTCGGGGGAGCGTCGTTCCGGGGCGGGGAGTGTGGAGGCCGAAGCGGCTTTCACCGCCTACGTCCAGGAGCGCCGTGCCTCCCTGTACGCAACCGCCTACCACCTGACCGGTGACCGCTTCGAGGCCGAGGACCTGCTGCAGAGCGCGCTGTTCTCGACGTACCGGGCCTGGGACCGGATCAGTGACAAGGCCGCGGTCGGGGGCTACCTCCGCCGCACCATGACGAATCTGCACATCAGCGCGTGGCGCCGCCGCAAGCTGAACGAGTACCCGACCGAGGAACTGCCGGAGACGCCCGGTGACACGGACGCGATGCGCGGCACCGAACTGCGCGCGGTCCTGTGGCAGGCGCTGGCCCGGCTGCCCGAACTCCAGCGCACGATGCTGGTCCTCCGTTACTACGAGGGCCGCACCGACCCGGAGATCGCGGAGATCCTCGGCATCAGTGTCGGCACGGTGAAGTCCAGCATCTGGCGGTCGCTCCGCCGGATGCGCGAGGACGAGGTCCTCAGCTTCGGCCGTGACGAGGAGGAGTCCTTCGGGGAGCTTGTCGCCTGAGGGTCCGGGGGGAGCGGTAACAGAGAGACGGGGGCCGGCTCCGGGGGGAGCCGGTGACGGGGACGTCGGTTCCGGGGGGAGCCGACGCCGAACGGGGTCACGGGGAAACGGGTCACGGGGAAGTCGCCGTGTCACGGGGGACCACGGGGGAAACGAAGAAGGTCCAGGCGGTCGGGGGTCCGCTTGGACCTTCTTTCGTTCCCAGGAAGCCGGAGGGCGCGGCCCCGGCGTGAGCCGGGTCCCGAAAGCCCGCGCCGGAGCGTGACCGGCGGGGGCGGGTTACGCGGTCGCCGTGGGCGCGGACGCCTGGGGCACGGACGAGGCGGCCGCCAGCCGGCCGAGCGCCTCGTCCCGGTCGCAGGGGTGGGCGCCCAGGGCGGCCTGGCGCGCCACGATGGACCGCTCGGAGCGCATCAGCCGCCAGCCGCGCCGCAGCAGGAAGGGCACCGACTTGCGGCCCTCCTTCAGATCCCGCACGAAACGGCGCCGGAACGTGGTCACCGCGCCCCGGGACAGGCACAACGCGTCGGCGAGGACACCGAGTTCGCGGCAGCGCTCGACGATCTCGGCGGCGAAGATCCCCTCCGCGATGAACAGCGGTGCCCCGCCGATGCTCAGGGCCTCGGCCCCGGTACGGGCGCTCAGGGAGATGTCGTAGACGGGGATGGTCGTACGTCCCGTACGGCACAGGTCCTCGATCGCGGCGACGGCGGTGTCCGCGTCCCACGACTTCGGGTGGTCCCAGTCGATGTCCTCGCTGCCCTCGACCTGGGGCAGCGTCGGGTCCGTGGCCTCTTTGTAGAAGTCGTCGAGGCGGAGCACGGGGAGGCCGGAAGCGGCGGAGAGAAGGGACTTCCCGGAGCCGGAGGGGCCGCAGAGCAGCACCACGCGGGCGGGTATCGGGAGAGGGGAACCCAATGGTCTGTACCTTCTGTGACGGGTCCGGCGACACCGCGCGTCGGCACGGCTCCCGCCTATTATCCCCGGCTTTGCCGAATGTGCGGACGGATGTCGCGCGGATGTGACGAGTGGCGCTGATATGCCTGTTGCCCCGCAGGAGCGAATCCGTCGCGGGGACCGCCCGGCGCGGCACCCTGTCAACTACTCTGCGTGTCGCATCAATTGCACTCCGTTCTTCACTCTCCGCTAGTCAAAGAGGAAAACCTGATGGCGCGACACGCAGCCCAGCGGAACACCCTGGCCCGTACGACCGCGCGGATCGCCGCGGCGGTCGGCGTGGTCGCTGCCGGTGCGGCCGCGGCCACCCCGGCCTTCGCGGACACGGCTTCCGCCGTGGACGTCGTACGCACCCGGCCCGCCTCGCTCGGCGATCTCGACCCGCAGGCCGGACTCCAGGCGCTGACCGGGACCGTGGGGTATGTCACGGGTCCCGTCGAGAGCCTCAAGCCCAACCCGCTGGCCGGCACCGGTGTGGACCCGCTCGACAACGCCGTGGGCACCCAGGTCGCGGACTTCAAGCCGCTGACCTCCAAGGCGCTCACCGGGCCGGTGGCGCAGGCGCAGTCGATCGGCGGCATTCCGGTGCTCGGCCAGGCGGCCGGCCTCCTGCACTGAACCTCGCGCACGGGCCGTCCGCGGCCCCTGGACATGAAGGAGCCGCGCTCCCCCTGGACGGAGGGGAAGCGCGGCTCCTTCGTGTGCGGGGCCCCGGGGACACGGATCGGGGCCCCGACATCCCGGCGCGTGGTCGCGCGGTGGTGCGGGTGGCTCAGTAGGACGAGCCCGAGGCGCCCAGGGAGCCCGTGGGGTGCCAGACCGTCTTCGTCTCCAGGAAGGCCGTGAGGCGCCCGGTCCCGGGAGTCCGCGCGTAATCCACAGCCTGTGGACGAAGAACGCGCTTCAGGTTGTCCGCGGCCGCGATCTCCAGCTCCTTGGCCAGGATCTCGTCCGCGCCGGCCAGGTCGATCGCGTTGACGTCCTGGTGCGCGGCCAGCGGGGCCGCGATCTCCGCGGTCCGGCCGGACAGGATGTTCACGACACCGCCCGGCACGTCGGAGGTGGCCAGCACCTCGCCCAGCGACAGCGCCGGGAGCGGGGACTTCTCGCTGGCGATCACGATCACCGTGTTGCCGGTGGCGATCACCGGGGCGACCACGGACACCAGGCCGAGGAACGACGACTCCTGCGGGGCGAGCACGGTGACGACACCGGTCGGCTCCGGGGAGGACAGGTTGAAGAACGGGCCCGCCACCGGGTTGCCGCCGCCCACGACCTGGGCGATCTTGTCGGTCCAGCCCGCGTACCAGACCCAGCGGTCGATCGCCGCGTCGACGACGGCCGCCGCCTTCGCCTTCGACAGGCCCTCCGCGTCGGCCACTTCGCGGACGAACTGCTCCTTGCGGCCCTCCAGCATCTCGGCGACGCGGTACAGGACCTGGCCGCGGTTGTACGCGGTCGCGCCGGACCAGCCGCCGAACGCCTTGCGCGCGGCGACGACCGCGTCACGGGCGTCCTTGCGGCTCGACTGCGGAGCGTTCGCCAGCCACTTGCCCTTGGAGTCGCTCACCTCGTACACCCGGCCGCTCTCGGAACGCGGGAACTTGCCGCCCACGTACAGCTTGTAGGTCTTGAAGACGCTCAGGCGCTGCTGCTCGGACTTCTCGGCTGCACTCATTTATCGCTCGCCCTCCGGGCTAGACGGGGCGAGGTACGCCTCCAGGCCGTGACGGCCGCCCTCGCGGCCGAAGCCCGACTCCTTGTACCCGCCGAACGGCGAGGTCGGGTCGAACTTGTTGAACGTGTTGGACCAGACGACACCCGCGCGGAGCTTGTTCGCCACGGCGAGGATCCGGGAGCCCTTCTCGGTCCAGATGCCCGCGGAGAGGCCGTACGGGGAGTTGTTGGCCTTGGCGACCGCCTCGTCCGGGGTGCGGAACGTGAGGACGGACAGCACCGGGCCGAAGATCTCGTCGCGGGCGATGGTGTGCGCCTGGGTGACGTTCGTGAAGAGCGTCGGGGCGAACCAGTAGCCGGAGGAGGGGAGTTCGCAGGCCGGGGACCAGCGCTCGGCACCCTCGGCCTCGCCCTGGTCGACGAGCGTGGTGATACGGGAGAGCTGCTCGGCGGAGTTGATCGCGCCGATGTCCGTGTTCTTGTCGAGCGGGTCGCCGAGGCGCAGCGTCGACAGGCGCCGCTTGAGCGAGTCCAGCAGCTCGTCGTGGATCGACTCCTGGACCAGCAGCCGGGAACCCGCGCAGCAGACCTGGCCCTGGTTGAAGAAGATGCCGCTGACGATGCCCTCGACGGCCTGGTCGATGGGGGCGTCGTCGAAGACGATGTTCGCGCCCTTGCCGCCCAGTTCGAGGGTGACCTTCTTGTGCGAGCCCGCGATCTGCCGGGCGATCGCCTTGCCGACGGCGGTGGAGCCGGTGAAGGCCACCTTGTCCACGTCCGGGTGCGCGACGAGGGCCGCGCCCGCGTCGCCGTACCCGGGAAGGATGTTGACGACGCCCCGGGGCAGGCCCGCCTGGCGGCAGATGTCCGCGAAGAACAGCGCCGTCAGGGGCGTGGTCTCGGCGGGCTTCAGGACGACCGTGTTGCCGGTCGCGAGAGCCGGCGCGATCTTCCACGCCAGCATCAGCAGCGGGAAGTTCCACGGGATGACCTGGCCCGCGACACCCAGCGGGCGCGGGTTCGCGCCGAAGCCCGCGTGGTCGAGCTTGTCGGCCCAGCCCGCGTAGTAGAAGAAGTGCGCGGCGACCAGGGGGAGGTCCGCGTCGCGGGTCTCCTTGATCGGCTTGCCGTTGTCCAGCGTCTCCAGGACGGCCAGTTCGCGGCTGCGCTCCTGGATGATCCGCGCGATGCGGAACAGGTACTTGGCGCGCTCGGAGCCCGGCAGCGCGGACCACTTCACGAACGCCTTGCGGGCGGCCTTCACCGCGCGGTCGACGTCCGCCTCGCCCGCCTGGGCGATCTCGGAGAGGACCTCTTCGGTGGAGGGGGAGACGGTCTTGAAGACCTTGCCCTCGGCGGCCTCGACGAACTCACCGTCGATGAACAGGCCGTAGGAGGGGGCGATGTCGACGACGGAGCGGGACTCGGGCGCCGGTGCGTATTCGAATGCGGAAGCCATGATGGATCAGTCCACCGTCACGTAGTCGGGGCCGGAGTAGCGGCCGGTGGCCAGCTTCTGACGCTGCATCAGCAGGTCGTTCAGGAGCGAGGACGCGCCGAAGCGGAACCAGTGGTTGTCCAGCCAGTCCTCACCCGCCGTCTCGTTCACCACGACCAGGAACTTGACGGCGTCCTTGGTCGTGCGGATACCGCCGGCCGGCTTCACACCGACCTGCACGCCGGTCTGGGCGCGGAAGTCGCGGACGGCCTCCAGCATCAGCAGCGTGTTCGCGGGAGTCGCGTTCACGGCCACCTTGCCGGTGGAGGTCTTGATGAAGTCGGCCCCGGCCAGCATGCCGAGCCAGCTCGCCCGCCGGATGTTGTCGTACGTCGACAGCTCGCCGGTCTCGAAGATGACCTTCAGCCGGGCGGCGCCCGAGGCCTCCTTCACGGCGACGATCTCGTCGTAGACCTTCATGTAGTTGCCCGCGAGGAACGCTCCGCGGTCGATGACCATGTCGATCTCGTCGGCGCCCGCGGCGACGGCGTCGCGCACGTCGGCCAGCTTCACGGGGAGCGCGGCACGGCCGGCCGGGAACGCGGTCGCGACCGAGGCGACCTTCACCCCGGAGCCGGCGACGGCCTCCTTCGCGACGGCCACCATGTCGGGATAGACACAGACCGCCGCCGTGGTGGGCGCCGTGCGGTCGGTCGGGTCCGGGAGGACCGCCTTGGCGCCGAGTGCCCGGACCTTGCCCGGGGTGTCCGCGCCTTCCAGCGTCGTCAGGTCGACCATCGAGATGGCGAGGTCGATGGCGTACGCCTTCGCGGTGGTCTTGATGGAACGGGTGCCGAGCGAGGCGGCTCGCGCCTCCAGGCCGACCGGGTCGACGCCGGGCAGCCCGTGGAGGAAGCGGCGCAGCGTGCTGTCGGACGCGGTCACGTCGCCGAGTGCGTGGGTGGGGGCACCACCCTGCTCGAGCGGAGTCGAGAGCTTGGGGGAGGGTGCAGAGGTGGGCATGGTCACCAGCCGAGCATATCTACGCGCGTAGCGGCTGTACAGCCCTGGGTGCGGCCGAGGGATTTTTTGCCCGCGGGGGCGGGGCGCCGGGCTGACTTCCGGGAACGGTCCCTCCGCCCACTCGCAACGAACTGGATCCCCCGTTTCTTCCGCCCCCGGCCCACAGGCCTTCTTTCGCCCCCTCCGCCCCTGCCCGGCCCACCCCGGGGCTCCGCCCCGGACCCCGCCCCTCGAACGCCGGAGGGGCTGAAACTCACGCACGCACCCCAGCGGGCGCGTACCCGCAGCCGGGATCCGGCGGAAGGGGCCGCGCCGGTACATCGATGCCCGTCGCCACCGACGGCCACGCCTCACCCAACGGCGACGGGCTGATGCACCGGCACGGCCCCGACCCACCCACCGAACCGACACCGCAAACGCCGGCGCAGCGACCCGGCGCGGCCAGGACAGGCCTATCCGGCGTGGGCGTCGATCTGCCAGCAGGCCGCTGTGAAGCGGACCTCCGTGCCGTGGACGAACGGGTCGAACGCGGTGCGGACCGATGCGACGACCCGGGCCCGGGTCGTCTCGTCCGTCTCGCGCAGGGCGATACCGACCGGGCCGAACCGGCTGAAGTACGGGGCCAGCTCCTTCTCGGGCATGACGCACGCCGCGTCGACGGCCCGGACGCCGATCCCGGCCCACCCGCTCTCCTCCAGCAGACGGCGCACCTTGCCCGCGTCCGCCAGGGCGAACTGCCCCGGCGCGTCGGGATCCCGCGCGGGCAGGTCCGGCATGAGCGGTGCCGCGGCCCGCTCGGCCGTCGTCATGAACGGGTTCTCCGCGATGTCGCGCCAGACGACGAACCGCAGCACGGCGTTCTCCTTCGCGGCCCGCCGCAGGTTGGTGAAGGCCCGTACCGGATCCGGGAAGAACATGACCCCGAAGCGGGAGACGACCCCGTCGAAGGAGTCGGGCTCGAAGACGTGGTCCTGCGCGTCGGCGCGGACGAACGAGGCCCCCGCGCCCTCCCGCTCCGCACGGACCCGGGCCGCCTCCACCATCGGCTCCGAGATGTCGACGCCGACGCACCGCCCCCGGGGACCGAGCCGGCGCGCGACGGCCACCGTCGTGCCGCCCGTACCGCAGCCGACATCGAGGACCCTGCCCCCCTGCCCCGCCGGAAACGTCTCGACGAGGAGCCTCTCCAGCGGCGCGAACAACGCGTCCACCATGTCCTGGGCCTCGACCCAGGCGTTCCCCGCCGGTCCGTTCCAGCGCGCCACCTGTTCCTTGCCCACCGTGTCGCCCGCCCCGCGCCCGGATTCCATCGCGCCTCCTCTGGTTGCCCTCACGGCTGGTTGCCCTCACGGCCTGGAGATGACACCGTCCTCCTTCAAGCCGACTTGAGGTCAAGACGATGCCGGACCTGGATATCGCCGAAGTGGCACGCCGCGCCGGAGTGCCCGCTTCGACGCTGCGGTACTACGAGGAGCGGGGACTCATCGCCCCGACCGGCAGACGCGGTCTGCGCCGGCAGTACGACCCCGCCGTGCTGGAACGGCTGGCGCTCATCGCGCTCGGGCGTTCCGCCGGGTTCTCGCTGGACGAGATCGCCCGGACGTTCGCGCCGGACGGACGTCCGCGCATCGACCCTCAGGCCCTCCTCGACAAGGCCGACGAGCTGGACCGGACGATCCGCGAGCTCGAGGTCCTGCGCGACTCGCTGCGGCACACCGCCGCCTGTCCCGCGCCCAGCCACATGGAATGCCCGACCTTCCGCCGGATCATCGGGGCTGTCGTGTCCGGCGTGGTCACGGTGCCCGCGAGGCGGACGCCGCGGGCTCCTTCGCGACCATAGTGAGACCCCACCGAGCTCAAGCACGCGGCACACGTCGGGCACAATCGGGACCATGACGACCCCCGACCACCAGTCACCCCTTCCGGACGCCTCGCGACCCGAGGCCAGGGACCGGATCTACCGGTCGCCCGCCGGTATCGCGGGCGGCGTCCTCCTTCTGCTCATCGTCGGCTGGCTCGGTTTCGACGCACTGGTCTCCGGACACGGCCGCACCCCATGGCTGGCGCTCGCCGGAATGATCCTCATCGTCCCCCTGGTCGCCGCCTTCACCCTGCGCCCCGCCGTCTACGCCAACGAGGACCGGCTGCGCGTCCGCAACCCGCTGCGTGTGATCGTGCTCCCCTGGAGCAAGGTCGCCTCGCTGCGCTCGCACTACTCGAACGAGGTGGTCGACACCTCGGGCACGAAGTACCAGCTGTGGGCGGTGCCCGTGTCGCTGCGCGCCCGCAAGAAGGCGGCCAGGCAGTCGGCGCAGGGCGAGGCCGGCCGTGGAGGCGTCGGCCGTCCGTCGTCGCCGGGCCGCGCGTCCGCCTTCGGCCGGGGCACGGCCACCGACACGCCGGTCCGGCCCGAGACCGACCGGATCATGGACGATCTGCGCGAACTGGCCGAGAACCGGGCCTCCGCGGAGGGCGCGCAGGGGGAGGTCAGGGTGCGCTGGGCGTACGAGGTGATGGGCCCCGCGCTCGCCGGCCTCGTCGTCCTGGCCATCCTGCTGGCCGTGGGCTGACGCCCTGACCGGCCGCGGGTGCGTGCTCTCGGCGTGCCGGGCGAAGGCCCTCGTACTGGACGTACTCGGGTCTTCGCCCGGTGCGGCGAGTGGGGGTGCCCCCTGCTCGAAGAGCTTGGGGGAGCGTGCCAGGCGTCGCCGGGCAGGCGCGACTTTGCGGACACGCCCTAGGGCGCGCTCGGCCACACCAGGACCATGTACGCGCCGCAGTACGCCGAACCGAGTACCGCGGCCGTGAGGCACAGTGTCCGGAAGCGGCGGGAGGCGCGGGCCAGGTGCAGGGCCGCGGGGAGCAGCAGCGGGAAGCCGGGGAGAAGGAAGCGGGCCCGCGGGAAGTAGACGCCGCCGCTGCCGAGGACGATCAGCAGCAGGACCCCGGTGAACACGAGGAGGGGGAGCGGCTGGCGGTCCCCCGCCGAGAGCGCGTACAGCGCCACCGCAGCCAGCAGGGTCACGGTCACCATCACCAGGAACAGCTCCGGTGAGGAGTTCTGCGCGAGGACCTCCCGCAGCCGCCGTACGGTCTCCGCGCCGCCGTCCCACTCGTTGTGCCACAGCCGCTGTACGGCGAGGTAGCCGTCCCAGCGGCCCAGCCTGAGGCCCACCCAGCCGACGTACGCGAGCCAGCCGGCCGGGGCCAGGACGGCCGCGGCGAGCGCCCGGACGGTGAAGCCCCGGCGCAGCGACAGCAGCGCGGCGACGGTCACGGCGGCGGCCACCGCGACACCGGTGGGCCGGGTCAGCCCCGCCAGCGCCGCCAGCGAGGCGGCCCACAGCAGCCGGCCGGTGAGGACCGCGTACAGCGCCCACGCGGCGAGCGCGGTGAACAGCGACTCCGTGTAGCCCATCCACTGGACAAGGCCCACCGGCAGGGCCGCCCACAGCACGGTCAGCAGCACGCCCACGCGGCGGCCGTGCAGGTGACTGCCCACCGCGTGGACGCCCCACGCGGCGAGGAACGAGGACACGACCGCGATCGCCAGCCCGGTCGAGGCGCGCGAGCCGGGGGTCAGGACCGCGACGGCCTTGACCAGGACTGGGTAGAGCGGGAAGAAGGCCAGGTTGTTCGCGTCGAACGCGGTGCCCAGGTGGCGCGCGTACCCGTGGTCCGCGATGCCGAGGTACCAGTCCGCGTCCCACTGGGCCGCCAGGACCGGCCAGACACCGTGATGCCGTCGGTGCGCCCAGAGCGCGAGTACGGCCAGTCCGGTGAGGCGGACGGCCGCGTAGGCGAGGAGGGCGGGGGCCGCGTGCCGCAGAGCGGCGCGGACCGCGGTGAGGAGACCGGAGGCGCCCGGCCCGCGCCGGGCGGCCGGAACGCCGGGGGCGCTCCCGCCCGGGGCGCTTCGGGGCGGGGCGGACGTCGGCCGGGAATCGGTCGAGGGCACGCGGCGGCTCCTGGGACTCGATGGTGCGCTGCCGGTAACCGTTCCTCGGTCGTCCGGTGGCGCACGGGAGCGCTGCGTCAACTGCCGTGCGGAAATCACCCGTAAGGAGGGCGGATGTGCGTGTCGGGACTTCGGCGGGAGGCGGCGGACGGGCCGCCTCCCGCCGGGCGTGGGCTCAGATGCCGGCCGCGGCCGACAGGTCCCGCTTGATCGCCGTCAGCAGCTCGGCCGCCTTCGCGTGGGCCGCCGGGAGAGCGTCGTGGCCGGCGACGGGCACCACGACCTCCAGGTAGCACTTCAGCTTGGGCTCGGTGCCGCTCGGCCGGACGATGACCCGGGCGCCGTCCAGCGTGTAGCGCAGGCCGTCCGTGGGGGGCAGCCTGTCCGTACCCCGGGTCAGGTCCTCGGCGTTGGTGATGGCCAGACCCGCGAGTTCCGTGGGCGGCTGCTCGCGCAGCCGGCGCATGGCGTTCGCGATGACCGAGAGGTCCTCCACCCGCACCGAGAGCTGGTCGGTGGCGTGCAGCCCGTACGCGACGGCGATGTCGTCGAGGAGATCGAGCAGGGTCCGGCCCCGCTCCTTGAGCTCCGAGGCCAGCTCGGTGATCAGGAGGGCGGCGGTGATGCCGTCCTTGTCGCGTACGCCGTCGGGGTCGACGCAGTAGCCGAGCGCCTCCTCGTACCCGAACCGCAGCCCCTCGACCCGGGCGATCCACTTGAAGCCGGTGAGAGTCTCCTCGTACGGCAGGCCCGCGCCCTCGGCGATCCGGCCGAGCAGCGAGGAGGAGACGATCGACTCGGCGAAGACGCCGCGCGCGCCGCGCCGCACCAGGTGCTCGGCGAGCAGCGCCCCGACCTCGTCGCCGCGCAGCATGCGCCAGTCGGCGCCGGCCTTCACCGCGACGGCGCACCGGTCGGCGTCCGGGTCGTTGGCGATGATCAGGTCGGGTTCCGCCGCGCGGGCCGCCGCGAAGGCGAGGTCCATCGCGCCGGGCTCCTCCGGGTTGGGGAAGGCGACGGTCGGGAAGTCCGGGTCGGGCTCCGCCTGCTCGGCGACGAGCACCGGCTCCGGGAACCCGGCCCGCGCGAAGGCCGCGAGCAGTACGTCCTTGCCGACGCCGTGCATCGCCGTGTAGACGGTGCGGGCGGTGCGCGGCGAGCCCTCGGCGAGGACGGCGTCCGTACGGGCGAGATAGGCGTCCAGGACGCCCTCGTCGAGGGTCTCCCAGCCGGACTCGGGGCGGGGCACGTCGGCGAGCGCGCGGACCGCGTCGATCTCGGCGGCGATCTCCGCGTCGGCAGGCGGAACGATCTGCGAACCGTCGCCGAGGTAGACCTTGTAGCCGTTGTCCCGGGGCGGGTTGTGGCTGGCGGTGACCTCCACGCCCGCGACCGCGCCGAGATGCCGTATGGCGTAGGCGAGGACGGGTGTGGGCAGCGGCCGGGGCAGGACGGCGGCGCGCAGGCCGGCGCCCGTCATCACGGCCGCCGTGTCCCGGGCGAAGTCCGCGGACTTGTGGCGGGCGTCGTAGCCGATCACCACGAGTCCGCCGGTGTGCCCCTGGGCCTTGAGATACGCGGCGAGTCCGGCCGCGGCCCGGATGACCACGGAACGGTTCATCCGCATCGGGCCCGCGCCGAGCTCACCGCGCAGACCCGCGGTGCCGAACTGGAGCGTCCCGCTGAAGCGGGCGGTCAGCTCGGTGACGTCCTCCGCCTCGACGAGCTTCGCGAGTTCGTCACGGGTCTCCGCGTCGGGGTCCTCGGCCAGCCACGCCTTGGCCCGCGCGACGATGTCGTCCTGCACCTGGGGTGCACCTCTCTTCGGTCGTACGGTTCCGTGTGCCCGGGTCGTCGTGCCCCCGGTGCCGGGGGCGGACACCCGTCGCCTACAGACGATCCAGCACCTGGGTCAGAAGTTCCCCCATGCGCGTGGCCGAGTCGCGGCCCGCCTGGAGGACTTCCTCGTGGTTGAGGGGCTCGCCCGTCATGCCGGCGGCGAGGTTGGTGACGAGGGAGATGCCGAGCACCTCGGCACCCGCCTCACGCGCGGCGATGGCCTCGAGGGTCGTCGACATGCCCACCAGGTCGGCGCCGATGACGCGGGCCATCCGGATCTCGGCGGGCGTCTCGTAGTGCGGGCCGGGGAACTGCGCGTAGACGCCCTCCTCCAGGGAGGGGTCGACCTCCTTGCACAGCGCGCGCAGCCGCGGCGAGTACAGGTCGGTGAGGTCCACGAAGTTCGCGCCGATGATCGGCGAGGTGGCCGTCAGGTTGATGTGGTCGCTGATCAGCACGGGCTGGCCGGGGCGCATGCCCTCGCGCAGTCCGCCGCAGCCGTTGGTGAGCACGATGGTCTTGCAGCCGGCGGCGACGGCGGTACGGACACCGTGCGCGACGGCGGCGACCCCGCGGCCCTCGTAGAAGTGGGTGCGGCCGAGGAAGACCAGGGCGCGCTTGTCGCCGATCCGGTACGAGCGGATCGTGCCGCCGTGGCCCTCGACCGCCGGCGGCGGGAAGCCGGGCAGCTCGGTGACCGGGAACTCGGCCTCGGGGGTGCCGAGGGCGTCCACCGCGGGAGCCCAGCCCGAGCCCATCACGAGGGCGACGTCGTGGGTCTCGGCGCCCGTCAGCTCACGCAGGCGCGTGGCGGCGGCGTCGGCGGCGGCGTGGGGGTCGCCCTGGATGTCGTCCGGAAGAAGAGATGCGTTCACGCGCAAGAGCGTAGCCGGTTTGTTCCTACGCGCGTAGATGACGGTGCTCACGGTCTTGCGATCGTTGTCTTGTCGTTTCCGACAAATGGGTGGGGAGGGTGGGGGTGCGAGGACGCCCCTGCGACCGGGCGGGACGGGCGGGCGGGTGGGAAGGACGCCGCGGAGCGGCGGGGCGACGAGGGTGCCCTGGCGACGGAGCGAGCCGGGTCGGGAGGATGGGCGAAAGCGCCGCGGAGCGGCGAGGATTCCGCCGCGGAGCCCCGGCGCGTGCCGGGGGGCGGACCTCAGCAGGGCCGCTTGCGCAGCTCCATGACGTAGTCGTGCGGTGCGCCGGCCGACTCGGCGGCGTCCGCCAGTTCGCCCAGATAACGCGCCGAGGGCAGTCCCCCCTCGTACCCGTTCAGTACGTAGACCCACGCCGGTTCCTCACCCTCCAGAGTGTGCACACGTACACGCATCCGCCGGTATATGTCGAGGCCGACACCCTCCCAGCGGTCCATGGAGTCCTCGTCCGGCGGCGCAATGTCGTACAGCGCCACGAAGACCTGGGACCGGGGCGCCTCGACGATCGTCGCGAGCGCTCCTTCCCAGCCCATGTGCTCGCCGCCGAAGGTCAGCCGCCAGTCGTTCAGCCAGCCCGTGGCGCGCAGCGGCGAATGCGGGGCGCGGCGCGTCATGAGCCGCGGGTCGAGATTGCCGGCGTACGCGGCGTAGAGCGACATGGGGTCGAGGGTACGGCAGCGGCACGTACGCCTCTCGCGTAACAAAGTGGCTCGGATGCGCCGTACTCGGGGCCCCTGGGCGGAAGCACCTTGAAGCGTGCGGGACAATGGAGTACGTGACTCGGATCGTGATCATCGGTGGCGGACCCGGCGGATATGAAGCGGCCCTGGTGGCCGCGCAGCTCGGCGCGGAGGTGACCGTCGTCGACTGCGACGGTCTGGGCGGGGCGTCGGTGCTCACCGACTGCGTGCCGTCGAAGACTCTTATCGCCACGGCCGAGGTGATGACGACCTTCGACTCCTCCTACGAGGAGCTGGGGATCATCGTCGCCGACGACACCCCACCCATGGAGCAGGCGGCCAAGGTGGTCGGCGTCGACCTCGGCAAGGTCAACCGCCGTGTGAAGCGCCTCGCGCTCGCCCAGTCGCACGACATCACCGCCTCGGTGACCCGCGCCGGCGCCCGGGTGCTGCGCGGCCGCGGACGGCTGGAGGGCATGCAGGCCCTGGACGGCTCCCGCAAGGTCGTCGTGAGCGCCGCGGACGGCACCGAGGAGACCCTCACCGCCGACGCCGTGCTCCTGGCCACCGGCGGGCACCCGCGCGAGCTGCCCGACGCGCAGCCCGACGGCGAGCGCATCCTGAACTGGACCCAGGTCTACGACCTCGACGAGCTGCCCGAAGAACTCATCGTGGTCGGTTCCGGTGTCACCGGCGCCGAGTTCGCCGGCGCCTACCAGGCACTCGGCTCCCGCGTCACCCTCGTCTCCAGCCGCGACCGCGTGCTGCCGGGCGAGGACCCCGACGCCGCCGCCGTCCTGGAGGACGTCTTCCGCCGCCGCGGCATGAACGTCATGGCCCGCTCCCGCGCCGAGTCCGCCAAGCGGGTCGGCGACCGGGTCGAGGTCACGCTCTCCGACGGCCGGGTCATCAGCGGCACGCACTGCCTGATGGCCGTCGGCGCCATCCCGAACAGCAGCGGGATGGGCCTGGAGGAGGCCGGCGTCAGGGTCCGCGACTCCGGGCACATCTGGACGGACAGGGTCTCCCGCACGACCGCTCCGGGCGTCTACGCGGCCGGTGACGTGACCGGCGTCTTCGCCCTCGCGTCCGTCGCCGCCATGCAGGGCCGTATCGCCATGTACCACTTCCTCGGCGACGCGGTGGCCCCGCTGAACCTGAAGACGGTCTCCTCGAACGTCTTCACCGACCCCGAGATCGCCACCGTCGGCTACTCCCAGGCGGACGTCGACGCGGGCAAGATCGAAGCCCGGGTCGTGAAGCTGCCGCTGCTGCGCAACCCGCGCGCCAAGATGCAGGGCATCCGTGACGGCTTCGTCAAGATCTTCTGCCGCCCCGGCACCGGCATCGTGGTCGGCGGTGTGGTCGTCTCCCCGCACGCTTCGGAGCTCATCCACCCCATCTCGATCGCGGTCGACAACAATCTGACGGTCGAACAGATCGCGAACGCGTTCACCGTGTACCCGTCCCTGTCCGGCTCGATCGCCGAGGTGGCACGACAGCTGCACACCCGGAAGACCTCGGGCGAGGGCTGACACCTTTCGGTGACTCCCCGCTGGTCACGGGGAGTTGGTGACGCTGCGCAGGGAACGGGTGCCGCGAGTGGGCACGTATACCACTTAGCACCCTGCCATGCGAACAACTTCTGTTATTCGGCGCAAACTGCTGAAAGCAGACGGTCGTTGGGGTTACTGTCAGTTTCGTGTTCGCTGCAGAACGTCGCCAATTGATCCTCGAAATGGTGCGAGCAAACGGGGCCGTGTCGCTCCGTGAGCTCGCCCGCGTCGTCCAGACCTCCGAAGTGACCGTACGGCGGGACGTGCGCGCGCTGGAGGCAGAAGGACTCCTCGACCGCCGGCACGGCGGTGCGGTATTGCCGGGCGGGTTCACGCGGGAGTCCGGCTTTCCGCAGAAATCGCATCTCGCGACCGCCGAGAAGACGGCCATCGCCGATCTCGCCGCGGGTCTCGTCGAAGAAGGCGAGGCCATCGTGGTGGGGGCGGGTACCACCACGCAGGAGCTGGCCCGCCGGCTCGCGCGGGTGCCCGGTCTGACCGTCGTCACCAACTCCCTGCTGGTGGCCCAGGCGCTGGCCCATGCCAACCGCGTGGAGGTCGTGATGACCGGCGGCACCCTGCGCGGTTCCAACTACGCACTGGTCGGCTCGGGTGCGGAGCAGTCCCTCCAGGGGCTGCGTGTCTCCCGGGCGTTCCTCTCCGGGAGCGGTCTGACCGCCGAGCGCGGACTCTCCACGTCCAACATGCTCTCGGCGTCCGTGGACCGTGCTCTCGTCCAGGCGGCCGCGGAGGTCGTGGTCCTCGCCGACCACACGAAGCTCGGGACGGACACCATGTTCCAGACCGTGCCGACCGACCTCATCACCCGCCTGGTCACGGACGAGCCGCCCGCCCATGACGACCGTGCGGCCACCGAACTCCAGGCCCTGGCCGATCAGGGCGTGCAGATCGCGGTGGCCGGGTCTTCGGCGGGCGGTGCGGGAGGGGATCCGCTCCCGGCGGGGCGCCAGCCGCGTCGGGACGTACCTCTCCCGGGCCCGCGCCGCGGCCAGGTGGTCCCGGGCTCGGGACCGCAACTACGGAGTGCGACGGTGATGGGGGACCAGCCCCCGGCCGAAAGAGCACGGGTGGCCGATCTCCGACGCCGCTGAGCGGTGTCGGCGGGACGGTGACGCCGGGGGCTGAAATCCTCGGCGGACAGCCGGACAGCCGGACAGCCGGACAGCCGGACAGCCGGACAGCCGGACAGCCGGACAGCCGGACAGGTCGGCTGACGAGGTCGGGCGGCGGGCCGTGGGCCGGATCGGCTCACGGAGTCGGGCGGTGGGCCGGGTCGGCCGGCGCCATCGGGCCGCCGAGTGGCCGGGTGGGCTCACGGTCTCGGGCCGCGAGCCAGGCCGGCTCACGGTTTCAGGCCGCGCAGCGTCAGGCTCAGCAGACGGTCGGCCAGCGCGGGGTCGTCCGCGGTTTCCTCCGCCGCCAGCGCGATCGCGTTGGTCAGCTGGAGGAGATCACCGATCGAGACGTCGGGGCGTACGGCCCCCGACTCCTGGGCGCGCAGCAGCAGGGCGCTGCCCGCCTCACGCATCGGGCCACTGCACCGGGCGAGGTGTGAACCCTCGTCCCGCGAGGCCGACATGAGGGCGCGTGCGAGCCCTCGGTACTCACCCGCGTGCGCGATGATCTCGCGCAGCCACTCCACCAGGGCGGTGCACGGCTGCGGGGCGTCGAGCAACTCCCGCGAGCGGGCCAGCAGATCGTTCACGGCGTCCTCGAAGACCGCGCTCATCAACGCGTGCCGATTCGGGAAGTGCCGGTACAGCGTGCCGATTCCGACGCCCGCGCGCCGGGCCACGTCCTCCAGGGACGTGCCCGTGCCGCGCTCGGCGAACGCGGAGCGCGCCTCGGCGAGCAGTCGTCCGTAGTTGCGCCGGGCGTCCGCCCGCATCACGCGCGGGGTTCCCGGACCCGTGGCGGGTCCGGACGTGCCGGCCCGGTCCCTCGCGGTCGCGCCCACCATGGCTTCCACCTGCCCTCTCCCACCGCCCGGCTGTGCTCCAGAATGCCACCGGCGGCTCCCGGACGGACATCCGCGGGCTCCGCGCCGGACCGCTCGAAGCATCATGGACGGTTGCGCGGACGGGGACCCGAGCGCCGCCGTGGACGGGGTCCGCCCCGCACGGTGAAGCGCCCGGCGGGCCGCAGATGCGGTCCACCGGGCGCTTCGGACGCGATGACGGGCGCGTCACCCGTTCGTGCTGCTCAGTCCTTGATCTCGCAGATGGGGGCGCCGGAGGTGACGGAGGCGCCGACCTGTGCGCTGAGGCCCTTGACGGTGCCGGAGCGGTGCGCGTTCAGGGGCTGTTCCATCTTCATGGCTTCCAGGACGACGATCAGGTCGCCTTCCTTGACCTCCTGGCCCTCCTCGACGGCCACCTTGACGATGGTGCCCTGCATCGGGGAGGCGAGGGTGTCGCCGGAGGCGGCCGGGCCGGACTTCTTGGCGGCCCGGCGCTTGGGCTTGGCGCCGGCGGCCAGACCGGTGCGGGCCAGCGACATGCCCAGCGAGACGGGCAGCGAGACCTCCAGGCGCTTGCCGCCGACCTCGACGACCACCGTCTCGCGGCCGGGCTCGTCGTCGCTCTCGGTGTCGGCCGGGGCGGTGAACGGCTTGATCTCGTTGACGAACTCGGTCTCGATCCACCGGGTGTGGACGGTGAACGGGTCGCTGGAGCCGGTCAGCTCGGGGGCGAAGGCGGGGTCGGTGACCACCGCGCGGTGGAAGGGGATCGCGGTGGCCATGCCCTCGATCTGGAACTCGGCCAGCGCGCGGGCGGCCCGCTGCAGGGCCTGCTTGCGGGTGGCGCCGGTGACGATCAGCTTGGCGAGCAGTGAGTCCCAGGCCGGGCCGATCACGGAGCCGGACTCCACGCCCGCGTCCAGACGCACCCCGGGGCCGGACGGCGCGGCGAAGGCGGTGACGGTGCCGGGGGCGGGCAGGAAGCCCCGGCCCGGGTCCTCGCCGTTGATACGGAACTCGATGGAGTGCCCGCGCAGTTCGGGATCGCCGTAGCCCAGTTCCTCGCCGTCGGCGATGCGGAACATCTCCCGGACCAGGTCGATGCCGGCGACCTCCTCGGTGACCGGGTGCTCGACCTGCAGACGGGTGTTGACCTCCAGGAAGGAGATCGTGCCGTCCATGCCGACCAGGAACTCCACCGTGCCGGCGCCGACGTAGCCGGCCTCCTTCAGGATCGCCTTGGACGACGCGTACAGCTCGGCCACCTGCGCATCCGACAGGAACGGCGCGGGGGCCTCCTCGACCAGCTTCTGGTGGCGGCGCTGCAGCGAACAGTCACGGGTGGAGACCACGACCACGTTGCCGTGACTGTCGGCCAGACACTGCGTCTCCACATGGCGGGGCTTGTCGAGGTAGCGCTCCACGAAGCACTCACCGCGCCCGAAGGCCGCGACCGCCTCACGCACCGCCGACTCGTACAGCTCCGGCACCTCCTGCAGCGTCCGGGCCACCTTCAGACCACGCCCGCCACCACCGAAGGCGGCCTTGATCGCGATCGGCAGACCGTGCTCCTCGGCGAACGCCACCACCTCCTCCGCACCCGCCACCGGGTCCGGGGTACCGGCCACCAGCGGCGCGCCCGCGCGCTGCGCGATGTGCCGGGCGGCGACCTTGTCACCCAGGTCCCGGATCGCCTGCGGCGGCGGGCCGATCCAGATCAGCCCGGCGTCGAGGACGGCCTGGGCGAAGTCCGCGTTCTCCGAGAGAAAGCCGTAACCCGGATGGACGGCATCCGCGCCCGAGTCCTTGGCGGCCTGCAGCACCTTGGCGAAGTCCAGGTAACTGGAGGCCGGAGTGTCACCGCCCAGCGCGAACGCCTCGTCCGCCGCACGGACATGCAGAGC
The DNA here is from genome assembly GCF_036063235.1 of Streptomyces sp. NBC_00386. Taxonomy (NCBI): domain Bacteria; kingdom Bacillati; phylum Actinomycetota; class Actinomycetes; order Kitasatosporales; family Streptomycetaceae; genus Streptomyces; species Streptomyces sp. NBC_00386. The sequence goes on along the minus strand of NZ_CP107950.1, from coordinate 3,744,610 downwards.
GTCCCGGTCCGGTTCCGCATACACGGCAACGCTCGCGATCCCGGCATCCCGACATGCTCGGGCCACGCGGACAGCGATTTCGCCACGGTTGGCGATGAGCACCTTGCGCACGATGGCTCCCTCCTTGAAAACAAGCCGAGTTTAGGGACAGCCAACACGACGTTTCGAGCTGTCCCCAGTGGTGAGCTTGCCCACACGGAGCGTGATACGAGGCTCGCCCTACCCGCGAAATCCCTTGTCGTGCCATGGCACGCGGGAATCCCTGCCTGAACCCTAGCCCTCAGGTGTGGTCAAGGTCTCTGTGGCTCCGTGCTGCGGCCCACAACGATTCTTTGTCGAGTCCCTACGAATGGCCCAACGATTCTTTGCCCTCGGCCGAACCCTTGTCCCCGGGTTTACCCGTTAGTAGCGTTCGGGATGTCTAAGACGTACTTGGGGTAACAGCACGCGGAAGTGGGTGGGGCCGGTGGTGCGCAGACCGCTGGTGTGGGTGGCGGCGATCGTGCTCTTCGTGGAGGCGATAGGTATCGCCCTCCTGAACTGGTTCCTCGGCGTGGTCGTCGACCGCCAGGACATGTCCATGGCTGGACTCGACTCCGACATGATGGCGCGGTCGTCGAAGATCGGCGGTCTGGTCTTCGGTCTCTACTTCCTGGCCTGTGCCGTGTCGGCCCTGCTGGTCGCGCTCCGACAGCGCCCACCGGGCCTTCTCGGGCGTCTCCTGCTGATCAGTGCCGCCGTGGTGCACGTCCTGCTCGGCGCCTTCACGGTGGGCCTGGTGGGCTGGGGAGCATTCACCTTCATGATGGTGGTGCTCGCGTTGATCGTGTTCACCCTCCTGGCGTACGACGGCCGCGAGACCGGCCCCGTCGACGCCGCGCCGGAGACCGGCGGGACGGGTGACGGCGAGGGGGACGCGGCCGAGGCGGGGAGCGCCGGCCTCGGGGAGGGCGTCGCCGCCGGGAGTGTCGACCTGGGGAAGGACGTCGGGGCGAAGGGCGCCGAGACGACGAGCACAGAGGCGACGAGCACCGACGTGACGAGCGCTGAGGTCACGGGCGCCGAGGCGAAGGGCGCCGGCGTGGAGGAAGCCGCGGTCGCGGTGTCTGCCTCTTCGGTGTCCTGACGGCTTTCTGATCGCTCCATCGGCCGTCCGGCCGCCCCGGGTGCAGACCCGCGGGCGACCGGGCGTCCGGGGGTTCAGGCGTCCGGGTGGCCGGCGGTTGAGGCATGCGGGTGTCCGGGGCCTCAACCGTCCTCTGCCGTACGGACGTTCCCGGAGTGGCCGGTCGGCGGGCTGCCTGACCGGACGCTCCGGTCCGTGGTCCTCAGGCCTCCCGGGGTGTCCACAACTCCGTGATGCCGACGCCCAGTTCACCGAGCAGCCGGCGCACCATCGGCAGCGAGATGCCGATGACGTTGCCGTGGTCGCCGTCGATGCCCTCGATGAAGGGCGCCGAGCGGCCGTCCAGGGTGAACGCGCCCGCCACGTGCAGGGGTTCGCCCGAGGCGACGTACGTGGCGATCTCCGCGTCCGTCGGTTCGCCGAAGTGGACCACGGTCGAGGCGATCGCGGACTCCCACCGCTTCTGCGCCGTGTCCCAGACGCAGTGCCCCGTCTGGAGCGTGCCCGACCGGCCGCGCATCGCCTTCCAGCGTGCGGTGGCCTCCTCGGCGTCGGCGGGCTTGCCGAGGGCCTGGCCGTCCAGGTCCAGCACGGAGTCGCAGCCGATCACGAGCGCGCCCTGGACCTCGGGCCGCGCCGCCACGACGGAGGCCTTCGCCTCGGCCAGCGCGAGGGCCAGTTCGGCGGGAGTGGGTGCGGTGACGGCGTCCTCGTCGAACCCGCTCACGATCACCTCGGGGGCGAGTCCGGCCTGCCGCAGCAGATTGAGCCGGGCGGGGGACTGGGAGGCGAGGACGAGACGGCGGCGCGGCTGATCGGTCATGCGATCAGGGTATCGGCGTCGATCCACCCGTGCCTCGGCTGCCGGGCAGGCATCAGCGGACGCCCACCAGGATCATCGCGACCACCATGGCCAGCGCCAGGAGAACGCCCAGGCGTCGCAACATGTCCTGCATGTCGCGGAGATCCTTGGGGGGTTCGTTCTCGGGGTCGGACCACAGCATGCTCCCGATCGTGCGACGACGGGGCGGCCGGACGCCTGAGTACGCGTACTCAACTTGCGCGCATCCTGTGAAAACGGCTCCCGTGCCGCCTTTGGAGGGCCAGGGCCGGGACGGCTGCCCCGGAATCCGAGATCCCCCTGGGACAGGGTCCACAGGGGGATCAAGGTCAAGGGTTCTCGCGTGCCGACGCGGGTCTAGCCCGGCCAGCAGCTGCGGCCCCACGACGTCGGGCCCGGCCGCGGGAGCCGGTGCGCGGCGATGCGGGCGGGGTCGGACCAGGAGTCACGCGGCCCGGACGCGCCGGACGGGGCGGACGCCACCGCCGCGGCGCGTGCGCGGACCACCGCCAGTGCGGCGGCCAGCTCCTCCGGGGTCGGATTGCCCCGTACGACCTTGATCGTCATGTCTGCTCCCAGGTCAGGGTCGGCGGGGTCTAGAGCGGGATGTTTCCGTGCTTCTTGGGGGGCAGTGATGCGCGTTTGGTGTGGAGCTGGCGCAGGCCGCGGACGAGGTGGGCGCGGGTCTGGGAGGGCATGATGACGGCGTCGATGTAGCCGCGTTCGGCCGCGGTGTAGGGGTTGAGGAGGGTGTCCTCGTATTCCTGGATGAGGCGGGCGCGGGTGGTGTCCTGGTCCTCGGCGGCGGCGATGGTGCGGCGGTGCAGGATGTTGACGGCGCCCTGGGCGCCCATGACGGCGATCTGGGCGGTGGGCCAGGCGAGGTTGAGGTCGGCGCCCAGGTGTTTGGAGCCCATGACGTCGTAGGCGCCGCCGAAGGCCTTGCGGGTGATGATGGTGATCAGTGGGACGGTGGCTTCGGCGTAGGCGTAGATCAGTTTGGCGCCGCGGCGGATGATGCCGGTGTGTTCCTGGTCGACGCCGGGCAGGAAGCCGGGCACGTCCACGAAGGTCAGCACGGGCACGTTGAAGGCGTCGCAGGTGCGTACGAAGCGGGCGGCCTTCTCGCTGGCGTCGATGTCCAGGCAGCCGGCGAACTGCATCGGCTGGTTGGCGACGATGCCCACCGGGTGGCCCTCGACGCGGCCGAAGCCGGTGAGGATGTTGGGGGCGAACAGTGCCTGGGTCTCGAAGAACTCGGCGTCGTCCAGGACGTGTTCGATGACGGTGTGCATGTCGTAGGGCTGGTTCGCGCTGTCCGGCACGATGGCATCGAGTTCGCGGTCCTCGTCGGTGAGGGCGAGGTCGGCCTCCTCGGGGAACACCGGGGGTTCGCTGAGGTTGTTGGACGGCAGGTAGGACAGCAGCTGCTTGACGTACTCGATGGCGTCTTTTTCGTCGCCGGCCATGTGGTGGGCCACGCCGGAGACGGCGTTGTGGGTGCGGGCGCCGCCCAGTTCCTCGAAGCCGACGTCCTCGCCGGTGACCGTCTTGATGACGTCGGGGCCGGTGATGAACATGTGCGAGGTCTGGTCGACCATGACGGTGAAGTCGGTGATGGCCGGGGAGTAGACCGCGCCGCCCGCGCAGGGGCCGACGACCAGGCTGATCTGCGGGATGACGCCGGAGGCGTGGGTGTTGCGGCGGAAGATCTCGCCGTACATGCCCAGCGCGCTGACGCCCTCCTGGATCCGGGCGCCGCCGGAGTCGTTGATGCCGATGACCGGGCAGCCGGTCTTGAGCGCGAAGTCCATCACCTTCATGATCTTCTGGCCGAAGACCTCGCCGAGCGCGCCGCCGAACACGGTGAAGTCCTGGGAGAACACCGCGACCGGCCGGCCGTCGACGGTGCCGTAGCCGGTGACCACACCGTCGCCGTAGGGGCGGTTGTGCTCCAGGCCGAAGTCGGTCGAGCGGTGCCGCGCGAACTCGTCGAACTCGACGAAGGAAGCGTCGTCCATCAGCAGTTCGATGCGCTCACGAGCCGTCAACTTGCCCTTGGCGTGCTGCTTCTCGACGGCGCGCTCCGAGCCGGCGTGCGTCGCTTCCTGGATGCGGCGCTGCAGATCCGCGAGCTTGCCCGCGGTGGTGTGGATGTCGGGGTGGTGCAGCTCTTCCGGCTCGGACATCGGGATGCGGCTCCCTGCCTGATCTAAGGGGACATGAGGGTGACTGCTCGGAAAACGCGGTGCTCAGAGCGGTGCTCAGAAGGGGGGCTTGCTACTCATCCGTAGCGTAGTGGCGTGCCTACCTATCGGCAGTGCGGCGTTTACCACACCTAGGGTGGGTTGCATGACGCCGCGAGATGCAGCAGACGCGAACGACAACCGGTGGTCCGACCTGGACCGTCCGCCGCTGAACGGGGCCGCCCTGCGCAGGGCACTGGTCCGCGACGGCGGCCTGTGGTCCGACGTGGAGGTGGTGGAACGGACCGGGTCGACCAACACCGACCTGGCGGGCATCGTCACGGGGGAGAAGGGGGCCGACGAGGGCGCGGTCCTCGTCGCCGAGGAACAGAACGCCGGACGTGGCCGCCTGGACCGCCGGTGGACCGCTCCGGCCCGCTCCGGCCTCTTCTTCTCCGTGGTGCTGAAGCCCACCGGAGTCCCCGTCGAACGCTGGGGCTGGCTGCCGCTGCTCACCGGCGTGGCCGTCGCGACGGCGCTCTCGCACTCCGCTGGGGTCGACACGGCACTCAAGTGGCCCAACGACCTGCTGGTCACCGTGGACGGAGAGGAACGCAAGGCCGGCGGCATCCTCGCCGAGCGCGCGGGCGCCGACGCGGTCGTCGTCGGCATCGGCGTCAACGTCTCGCTGCGCGCCGAGGAGTTGCCCGTACCGGGCGCCGGATCGCTGGCGCTGGCGGGGGCGACGACCACGGACCGTGACACCGTGCTGCGGGCCGTGCTGCGCTCCCTGGAGCAGTGGTACGTGCGCTGGCGGGACGCGGGCGGCGACCCCGTCGCGTCCGGCCTCCAGGAGAGGTACGCGGCCGGATGCGCGACGCTCGGGCGCACGGTGCGGGCCGAGTTGCCCGGCGGCCGGACGGTCGTCGGGGAAGCGGTGGCCCTGGACGGGGACGGGCGGCTCGTCATCGCGACCGCGGACGGCGTGCAGGAGCCGGTGGGGGCCGGGGACGTGGTGCATCTGCGGCCCGCGTGAGGCGACGGGCGCGGAGGGCCGTCACGACCCGAGCGCCCCGCGGCATCCTCGTCCGCCCGGTGTGCGGCGCCTCGGCCTGGCCCGACGGGCCGCGCGGGCCGGGGCGTCCGAGCCCGTCCGGCCCGCGTGGCCGAACCGCCTGTCGGCGTGTTTGTGGACAGCCCTGTGGGCGCCCCGGACATCGAGCGGGCGCGCCGGAGGCCAGAGGGGCGCGGTCCGGCGCGGTGGGTGGTGCGAGGGCGTGGTCCGGCGTAGCGGGTGGTGCGAGGCCGTGGCTTGGCGTGGCGGGCGGTGCGATGGCGTGGTCCGGTGAGGGGTGTGGCGGCCCGGACCCGCGAGTGGTCCAGGCCTTCGGCACCGTCCCCGGCCTCGGTCCCGCCGTCGGGAGTGAGCCAGCGCACACCTGCCGTAGAGTTGAGCGCGGTCGAACCTGACCGCGGCAGATCGGAAGGGCAGCAGGAGTGACCGTCGACGACACCGGCTCCGGCACGGGCGCCCACCCCGCCCCCGGCGGCGAGCCGGGCCGTACCGCCGGGCCGGTCACGGACGCGGCACCCGCAGGGGCCGCCGCGGACGGCGAGGCCCGGCAGGACGCCCGTCCCGACGCCGGGACCGGCACCCGCCCGAACCACCGCCCGGACGACCGCTCGCACACGGGAACCGGCCTCCACCGGGACGACCGTTCCGACACGGAGAGCGAGATCCGCAGGGACGACCACGGCGGCGACACCCGTCCGGACGTCCGGCCCGACGCACGTCACGAGGCGACCGGCCGGGTGGACCCCCAGTCCGAGCCGGACTCGGGGGAGGACCCGCTCGCGCTGCGCCTGGAGGGGCTGATCCTCGGCGCCGAGCGGAGGTACACCCCGTTCCAGGCGGCCCGCAGCGCGGGCGTCTCCATGGAGCTGGCCTCCCGCTTCTGGCGGGCGATGGGCTTCGCGGACATCGGCCAGGCCAAGGCGCTGACCGAGGCGGACGTGCTCGCCCTGCGCCGGCTCGCCGGTCTCGTCGAGGCGGGCCTGCTGAGCGAGGCCATGGCCGTCCAGGTCGCCCGGTCCACCGGGCAGACCACCGCCCGTCTGGCCGAATGGCAGATCGATTCCTTTCTGGAGGGCCTGACCGAGCCCCCGGAACCGGGAATGACGCGCACCGAGGTGACGTACCCCCTGATCGAACTGCTCCTGCCCGAACTGGAGGAGTTCCTCGTCTACGTCTGGCGCCGCCAGCTCGCCGCGGCCACCGGCCGGGTCGTGCAGGCGGCGGACGACGAGGAGATGGTCGACCGCCGTCTCGCCGTCGGCTTCGCCGACCTGGTCGGTTTCACACGGCTGACGCGCCGCATGGAGGAGGAGGAACTCGGCGAACTCGTCGAGGCCTTCGAGACCACCGCGGCGGACCTGGTGGCGGCCCACGGGGGCCGGCTCATCAAGACCCTCGGCGACGAGGTGCTCTACTCCGCGGACGACGCCGGTGTCGCCGCCGAGATCGCGCTGCGGCTCATCGAGACGATGGCCAACGACGAGACGATGCCGGAGCTGCGTGTCGGCATCGCCTTCGGCACGGTGACCACCCGGATGGGCGACGTGTTCGGTACGACCGTGAACCTGGCGAGCCGCCTCACGTCGATAGCGCCGCGCGACGCCGTCCTCGTCGACGGCGCCTTCGCCGAGGAGCTGACCCGCACCGGTGACGCGCCCGCCTCCGAAGCGGCTGCCGCGGAGGCAGCGGCCGCGGCGGAGAAGGAGGGCGAGGAACCCCCCTCGTACCGCTTCGCGCTCCAGCCGATGTGGCAGCGGCCTGTCCGAGGTCTCGGCGTCATCGAGCCGTGGCTGCTGGCCCGGCGGTCCGACGAGGCGTAGCAGGTCCCGGTCACCGGCCGTCCTGGCCGGGTGACAGCAGCTCGTTCACGCAGATCCCCACGATCGGCACGCACACGTCCGGCCGCTGGTGGGACGGCGCCTGGGCGGTCGGAGTCGGGGACGGGGTGTGCCGCGGTACCTCTGCGGGCGCCGTGGCCGTCGGTGTCGATCGCGCGGGCGGCGCTGTCGTCACGGGAGCCGTGGGGATGCCGGTGCTGCCCGGCGTCGTGGCGACGGGGGCCGCGCCGCGGGCCGCCGGGACCGTGGCGGCCGACGTCCGGACCGACGCCGGGATCCGGCTCGCGTCCGAGGTGGGTGCCGGACTCGTCCCGCCCATCGCGGGGCTCGCCGGTGCGGCCCCGGCTCGCGTGGGCGAGGGCATGGCCGCGACGGTGGGGACGGCGTCGCCCGCGACGTCGTTGTCGGTGGCGGTCGCGACCGGTTCGGCCTCCGGGGCCCCCGCGTCCACGTGCCCGGTCACCGAGTCCGGTGTCATCCGGGCGAGGCTCAGCACTCCCGCGGCGAGCGCGAGCCCGCCCGCGGCGAAGAGCACCCGGCGTCGGCGGGGCTTGCGGTGACGGCCCCGGACGGTACGGAGCCGGACGGGAGCGGGCTCGTCGTCGCGGGGGGTGTACACGCGCTCCTCGCCGGGGGTGTACGCGCTCTCGCGCACCCCGGCCGAACGCGGCGCCGGAACGATCCGTCGCCCCCGGCCGGCACCATCAGCCCCACCCGGCACCTCCCGGGCCCCGGCCCCGGCTTCCCGCGCCTCCGCTCCGGCTTCCGGTGCCTTCGCCTTGGCTCGCGTCCCCTCGGCGTCCGGCGTGACGGCGGCCTTGTGCGGCTCCTCCGCGGCCTCCTGTGCCGTCGCTCCGGCTTCCCGTGCCCCGGCCTTGGTGCCCCTTGCCTGCGTGACGGCTTCCCGCGTCTCCGCCCCGGCCTCCGCCCGCTGGGCGCCTGTCACGACGGGGGCCTTGCGTGTCTCAGCCGAGGCTTCCTCTCTCTCGGCGCCCGCCGTGGCTGCGGCCCCGCGTGCCGTCGTGGCCGCGGAGGTACCGGCTCCTCGTGCTCGCGCGCCCGCTCCGGCTCCGGCGGTCGGCCTCCCCGGTGCGGGGGCCCAGGCCTTCGCGGCCCTGTCCGGCGTCGTCCCGGCCTTCCCCGCGGCGGTCGCTCCGCTCCGTGGGCCCGGGGCGCGCCTCTCGGTGGTCCCGGCGCCGGCTTCCCCCGTGGCGGCCGCCGGGGCGGGGGCGGACATCGCCCGGTTGAGCGGCGTGACGCGGATCCACCCGGTGTCCGCCGGCGCGGTCCCGGCCGCCGTGGAGTCGGAGCGCCGGTCGGGCGAGGTACCGGGACCGGTGGCCCCGGACGACGCCCGCTGGGCCGGCGGGCGTGTGAGTGCGGGTCGCGGGCCCGGCCGGGTGCTGGTGGCCTGCGGTGTCTCGCGGTTCGTCATGGTCGTCCCTCCCCGGTGATCCGGTGTCCCTGATGCGTTGCGGCGGTGCGCAGGTTATGCGCGGTCTGAGGGCGGAGAAACGAAGTCCGGCGACATGTCACTCGAACGAGGAGCTACGGCCCGAGGGGGCGGGTTTCGCCGGACGGCCGCTGCTGCGATGATCGGAGCATCGATTGTTAACCCGCGTTAACCGGGAGGGTGTCATGGCGCAGCACGAGGCGGACCAGGTGGCGGAGCCGGCCGAGCGGAGGTTCGGGGAGTTCGTGGCCGTACGGCGGCACGGGTACGTCGCCGAGCTCGTCCTCGACCGACCCAAGGCCATGAACGCCGTGTCCACGGACATGGCGCGGTCGATCGCCGGTGCCTGCGACGCCCTCGCCGCCGACCGGGACGTACGCGTGGTCGTGCTGACCTCCACGCACGAGCGCGCCTTCTGTGTCGGCGCCGATCTGAAGGAGCGCAACTCCTTCACGGACGCCGAGTTGGTACGGCAGCGGCCGGTCGCGCGAGCCGCGTACACCGGTGTCCTGGAACTGCCGATGCCGACCGTCGCCGCCGTTCACGGCTTCGCGCTGGGCGGCGGGTTCGAACTGGCGCTGTCCTGCGACCTGATCGTCGCCGACCGTACGGCGGTCGTCGGACTGCCCGAGGTGTCCGTCGGCGTGATTCCCGGAGGCGGCGGTACGCAGTTGCTGCCGCGCCGGGTCGGTGCCGCGCGCGCCGCCGAGCTCATCTTCTCGGCGCGGCGTCTGGAGGCCGCCGAGGCGCGGGAGTTGGGTCTGGTGGACGAGCTGGTGGAGGCGGGACAGGACAGGGCGGAAGCGCTCGCTCTGGCCGGCCGGATCGCCGCCAACTCGCCGGTCGGCCTGCGTGCCGCCAAGCGTGCCCTGCGCCTCGGTCACGGACTCGACCTGCGTGCCGGCCTGGAGGTCGAGGACGCGGCCTGGCGCTCCGTCGCCTTCTCCGGGGACCGGGCCGAAGGGGTCGCCGCGTTCAACGAGAAGCGCAAGCCGGAGTGGCCGGGAGAGTAGCCCCGGGATCCGGTTCGTGCGACCCGTACCCCTGTTCGCTCCGCCGATATCCCAAATGTGCGCAAATATACCTAGCCTGGGGTGATGGGTGAGGACAATCGGCTGAGGGCCGTGGTGACGCTGGCGCAGGGGATGGCGGCGGCGCACACCCCGCGGGAGTCGTGGCGGGCGGCGGCGCTCGGCGCGTGTCACGCGCTGGCCGGGAGCTTCGCCGCGCTCTCCGTGTGGGAGCGCGAACTCGGCCGGCTGCGGGTGCTGGCCAACGTGGGCGAGCGTGCCCCGGACGAGGACGAGTTCCCCGACGGGGAGGCCTACCCGGTGCACCAGTTCCCGGAGATCACCGAGTTCCTGCACGAGCGCTGGGCGGGCGGCGGCGAGCCCAACGCCTGGGTCGAGACCTCCGACGGCCCCGTGGCCGGCGCCTTCGGGTACTGCCACCAGCGCGTGGCGGCTCTGCGCAGGCGCGGCCGCGGCTGCTGTGTCGTCGCGCCGATCGTGATGCACGGGCGGGCATGGGGAGAGCTCTACGTGGCCCGTCCGGCCGGAGCCCCCGTCTACGGCCCGCAGGACGCCGACTTCGCGACCGTCCTCGCCTCCGTCGTCGCCGCCGGGATCGCGCAGACCGAACGCCTGGAGGAGGCCCGGCGCCTGGCCTACACCGACTCCCTGACCGGACTCGCCAACCGCCGCGCCGTGGACGTACGGCTCGAGGAGGCGGTGGAGCGGCACAAGGAGGACGGCGCCGTGGTCAGCCTCGTCGTGTGCGACCTCAACGGACTCAAGCGCGTCAACGACACCCGGGGGCACGCCGTCGGCGACCGGCTCCTCGAACGGTTCGGGTCGGTGCTCTCGCTGTGCGGGGCCATGCTCCCGGGCACCCTCGCGGCACGGCTGGGCGGCGACGAGTTCTGTCTGCTGGCGGTGGGCCCGCAGGCCGACGACGTGGTCCGTGTCGCCGGCGAACTCTGCTGCCGCGCGGCCGAGTTGGAGTTTGGGGAGGGCGTGGCGTGCGGGGTCGCCTCGACCGGGGACGCGATCGGCCCCGTACGGTCGGCGCGTCGGCTGTTCCGGCTGGCGGACGCGGCGCAGTACCGTGCGAAGGCCGTCCGGGCCGCGAAGCCCGTGGTCGCCGGGCGCGAGGGTCCCGACGATCCCGTGGTGCGCCTCGCGGACGCGCCCCCGCCCGCGGCGGGCGAGCGCCGCAGGTTCCGCGGACGGCACGACAGACCCCGGACGTGACGACGGCACGGCCGCCGCGGGCGGGGCCGGGCCGCGGCGCGGTCGGCGCGTCCGTGACACGCCCCCGGGCGGCGGACGTGGCGGACGGAGCGGCCGTTGTGACGTACGCCGGAGTAAGGGGTCAACCCGCCACCCGCTAGTGACATCATCGAATTCACTGCGTACGCTCCTGAATATGGATATGCACACTGTGGTGGTGGGGACGTCCGGAGTGACCGCGTCCGACGTTCTCGCCGTGGCGCGCGAAGGCGCCCGGATCGAGCTCTCCGGCGAGGCCGTGGAGGCCCTCGCCGCGGCCCGCGAGATCGTGGAGGCGCTGGCCGCGAAGCCGGAGCCCGTCTACGGCGTCTCCACCGGGTTCGGCGCCCTGGCGAGCCGGCACATCAGCCCGGAACTGCGCGCCCAGCTGCAGCGCAACATCGTCCGCTCGCACGCCGCCGGCATGGGCCCGCGCGTCGAGCGCGAGGTCGTCCGCGCGCTGATGTTCCTGCGGCTCAAGACCGTCTGCTCCGGCCACACCGGTGTGCGGCCCGAGGTCGCGCAGACCATGGCGGACATCCTGAACGCGGGCATCACCCCGGTCGTCCACGAGTACGGCTCGCTCGGCTGCTCCGGCGACCTGGCGCCCCTGTCCCACTGCGCCCTGACCCTGATGGGCGAGGGCGACGCCGAAGGCCCCGACGGAGTCGTGCGGCCCGCGGGCGAGCTGCTCGCCGAGGCCGGGATCGCCCCCGTCGAGCTGCGCGAGAAGGAGGGCCTCGCCCTCCTCAACGGCACCGACGGCATGCTCGGCATGCTGGTCATGGCCCTCGCCGACCTGGAGATGCTGTACAAGTCGGCCGACGTCAGCGCCGCGCTCTCCCTCGAGGCGCTGCTCGGCACGGACAAGGTCCTCGCCCCCGAGCTGCACGCCATCCGCCCGCACCCCGGCCAGAGCGCCAGCGCCGCCAACATGCTGGCCGTGCTGAAGGGTTCGGAGCTCACCGGCCACCACCAGGACGGCGCCCCGCGTGTCCAGGACGCCTACTCCGTGCGCTGCGCCCCGCAGGTCGCCGGCGCAGGCCGGGACACCCTCGCGCACGCCCGCACGGTCGCCGAGCGCGAGCTGGCCTCCGCCGTCGACAACCCGGTCGTGCTGCCCGACGGCCGCGTCGAGTCGAACGGCAACTTCCACGGCGCCCCCGTCGCCTACGTCCTCGACTTCCTCGCCATCGCCGCCGCCGACCTCGGCTCGATCGCCGAGCGCCGCACCGACCGGCTGCTCGACAAGAACCGCTCGCACGGCCTGCCGCCGTTCCTCGCGGACGACGCCGGCGTCGACTCGGGCCTGATGATCGCCCAGTACACGCAGGCCGCGCTGGTCAGCGAGATGAAGCGGCTCGCCGTACCGGCGTCCGCGGACTCCATCCCCTCCTCCGCCATGCAGGAGGACCACGTCTCCATGGGCTGGTCGGCGGCGCGCAAGCTGCGCACCTCCGTGGACAACCTGACCCGGATCGTGGCGATCGAGCTGTACGCCGCCACCCGCGCGATCGAACTCCGCGAGGGTCTGACGCCCGCCCCGGCGTCGCGGGCGGTCATCGACGCGGTCCGCGCGGCCGGCGTCCAGGGCCCCGGCCCGGACCGCTTCCTCGCCCCCGACCTGGCGGCGGCGGACGCGTTCGTGCGCGCCGGCGGTGTGGTGGCCGCGGTGGAGCCGGTGACCGGCCCGCTCGCTTAGCGGAGTGCGTCGCATGTGGGCCGGGTGTGTCCCGGCCCACATGCGACGCCTCGCCCCCTGGTATCAGGGTGTGCTACTGTCTCATTGATACGTTTTTGGTACCCATTTACTTTGTGCGCCTGATCGGAATCCTCCGCAGGCGCGTTTTGTTTTACCGGCATCTCCGGCATTACCCGGTGCATCTCCGGATGGGGGCCCAACTACCTGTTCAGGAGAACAACATGGCTACTGGCACCGTGAAGTGGTTCAACTCGGAAAAGGGCTTCGGCTTCATCGAGCAGGACGGCGGCGGCCCCGACGTCTTCGCCCACTACTCGAACATCGCCAGCTCCGGCTTCCGTGAGCTCGTCGAGGGCCAGAAGGTCTCCTTCGAGGTCACGCAGGGCCAGAAGGGCCTGCAGGCGGAGAACATCGTTCCCGCCTAATTCGAGCGCGCTTTTCCAGAGCCGGGTCCCGCGCCTTCGGGTGCGGGTCCCGGCTCAGCGCTGTGACAGCTCATGCAGTCGGTGAGCGCTGTGTGTGCAGTCCGTGGGCCCAGGAAGGAAATCCAGATCCAGCATGACTCGATCCGAACGTCCCGTCCGTAAGCGGCCGGCAAACGCGCGCGCCGCACAGACCGGCGGTTCCGCGAGGAGCGCGAGCCGGGGTGCCGGGCGCACCGGCGCCCGCAAGGTCGCGCCGCCGCAGGAGTTCTCCCTGCCCGAGACCATCACCCCGGCGCTGCCCGCGGTCGACTCCTTCGACGCGCTGGACATGCCGGCCGCCCTGACGAAGACCCTCGCGGCCCAGGGTGTCACCGATCCCTTCCCGATCCAGGGCGCCACGCTGCCCAACTCCCTCGCCGGGCGAGATGTGCTCGGCCGCGGACGCACCGGTTCCGGCAAGACGCTCGCCTTCGGGCTCGCGCTCCTCGCCCGCACCGCCGGCCGCCGGGCCGAGCCGCGCAGCCCGCTCGCGCTCATCCTCGTCCCCACGCGCGAACTCGCCCAGCAGGTCGACGACGCGATCACGCCGTACGCCACCGCCGTCAACCTGCGCGTGACCACGGCCGTCGGCGGGATGTCGATCGGGCGGCAGGCCGGCACGCTGCGCCGCGGTGTCGAGGTGCTCGTGGCCACCCCCGGGCGGCTCAAGGACCTCATCGAGCGCGGCGACTGCGCCCTCGGACAGGTCGCGATCACCGTGCTGGACGAGGCCGACCAGATGGCCGACATGGGCTTCATGCCCCAGGTCACCGCGCTGCTCAAGCAGGTCGAGCCGGGTGGCCAGCGGCTGCTCTTCTCGGCCACGCTCGACAAGAACATCGACCGGCTCGTCAAGATGTTCCTCACCGACCCGGTGGTGCACTCCGTCGACCCGTCCGCGGGCGCGGTGGTGACCATGGAGCACCACGTGCTGCACGTCGCCGACGAGACCGACAAGAAGGCGGTCGCGCTGCGGATCGCCGCCCGCGACGGCCGGGTGATCCTCTTCGTCGACACCAAGCGCGGCGCCGACCGCTTCACCAAGCGGCTGCTCGCCAGCGGTGTCCGGGCCTCCGCCCTGCACGGCGGGCGCAGCCAGCCGCAGCGCAACCGCACGCTGGACCAGTTCAAGACGGGTCAGGTCACCGCGCTCGTCGCCACGAACGTGGCGGCCCGCGGCATCCACATCGACGACCTCGACCTCGTGGTCAACGTCGACCCGCCGACCGACCACAAGGACTACCTCCACCGCGGCGGCCGCACCGCCCGCGCCGGAGAGTCCGGCAGCGTCGTCACCCTGGTGCTCCCCGAGCAGAAGCGTGAGATGACCCGGCTCATGGCGGATGCGGGCATCACGCCGCGCACCGCCCGCGTCAAGTCCAGCGACGAGGAACTCGCCCGCCTCACCGGCGCCCGTGAGCCTTCCGGCGTGCCGGTCGTCATCGAGGTCCCGCAGCAGGCCGAACAGCCGAAGCAGCGGCCCAAGGCGCGGCGTGCCACCGGGGGCGGGGCCAGGCGCCCGGCGGTCGCCGGAGACACGGCCGGACGCACGGGCACCGGCTCCGACGGCCAGGCCCGCCGGCAGCGCGGCGGACGTCCGGGCACGGACGCCGCGACGGGCGGCACGGCCGCCGGACGCCGCGCGAGCACCGGGGGAGCGGCCGCTGGTCGTCGTACCGAGGCCGGTGGTGGCGCTGGTCGTCGTACCGAGGCCGGTGGCGGCGCGGGTGCCGGTCGCTCCGGTGGCCGCGGGCGTGCTCCGCAGCGCGGTGGTCAGAACGGCGGCCAGGGCGGTGGCGGCCGCAGGGCCGCCTGACCGGACCGGATCGTTCGGCTTCGCCGCGGCCCCGCACCCCCTGGCATCATGCCCGTGGGGTGCGGGGCCGCCGCGTGAACGGACCACGCCCCGCGGCCGGGGAGACCGCCTCTCGCGGTTCCCGGAGCTGAACCGGGCCGCGTGGTGCGGGGTTCAGACGTCGCCGAGGAAACCCGGGTCGACCCCGTCCAGCTTCAGGGCGAAGTCCCGGTGCAGGCTGAGCAGTTCCGCCAGCGGCACCGCGCGGCGGCTGGTCGACATCAGATCGCGCCGCGCCTCCGCCGACCACAGGAACGGCATCACGGACAGCCCCTGCGTGCCCGTGAGGGCGCCGGACTCGGCCCGCCAGCCGGGCCAGCGCAGCGTGTCGTAGAACTTGTCCGTGCCCTCGCCCAGAAGCCACTGGAGCCATGCCCCGTGGCCCACTTCGAGCGCCTCCCACTTCAGTGAGTCCGGCGCGAAGTACACGACCTCGCCGGGATGGCCGGGACGCCCCACCGACTCCGGGTCGGCGCCGTTGAGGAGGAACACCCCGCCCAGTACGTCGTGCCCGACGACGAGCCCGCCGTCCCGCGGGCGCCAGCCGGGATCGAAGTACTCGGGGAATCCGTTGACTTCGGCCAGCGAGGGCAGGTCCGTCGAGCCGCCCGGCAGCCCCGTCGGCTCGTCCTCGGCCGGACTGCCGTAGATCCGCAGCCATCCGCTGTCCAGCACCACACCGCCGCAGTTGAGCACCATCCCGCCCAGCCAGGACCGTGCGGTGACCTGGAGCTGGAGCAGGCTCGCGCGGCCCAGATCGGGGTCCACCGGGGGCACTTCCATGGACACCCCGCTCGCGGCGATCGCCTCGGACAGCAGCGGCCAGGCCGGTTCCTCGACGTCGGTCAGCTCGCTCAGCTCTCGCATGGGCTTCCCCGTGGGTTGTCCGGACGCGGTCGACGCGCTCAGTAGCCCATCATGCGCTCTCGGCGCACGGAATACGCCACGAATCCGGCGCCCAGACCGAGGAAGAGCGTGCCGCCGACGAGATACGGAGTGGTGTCCACGGCGCCTGTGTCCGCGAGCCGGGTCCCGTTGTCACCGGAGAGCGTGTGCGGCCCGTCGTCGCCGGAGAGCGTGCGGGTCCCGTTGCCGTCCGCCTCCGCGGACGTCCCTGTCGACGCGGTGACGGTCGGTGCCGCGGACGTCGACGCCGTCGAGCCCGGTGTGGGTACGTCCTGGGTCGCGTTGGCGGACGGGACGAACCACAGGGCACCCAGGAGGGTCCCCGCTGCGGTGGCGGTCAGCAACGATCGACGTGCGGCGGACACGAAATATCGATCCCCTTGTCGCGCTAGCGAATTGGCCGTGGGGGCCGATGCTAGTGAAAGGCGCGGGTCGTGGGAAAGTCGCGCATGCCGGGAGCCGTACGCTCCCTCCCATGAGCACCCCAGAGACTTCACAGTTTGTACGGCTTCGTGTCGAACTCGTGTTGGAGATCGACGATGCCGACGCCGTCACCCGGGCCGCGCTGGGCCGGATCGGCGACGACACGGACATGCCGGCCGACGAAAGAGCGCATGCCGAGGGCGCAGTGACGGAAGACACGGCGGAGGCCCTGGCCTATCTCGTCGACCCGTTCGACCTGGTCAGCGCGGTGCCCGGAATCGAACTCGCGCAGGCCTCGTGGAGCAGCGAGCCCATTGACTATGATCCCGATTCGCCGGATTGGGACATCGACGAGGATGATGCTGACGAGGACGACGAGGAAGACGTGCGCGGCTGAAGCGGTCCGGGAACCCTGATCCCGGTCGGCGACCGCCGTCCGGGATTCTTTGTCCCCGGCGAAGCGTGAGCCGCCTCCGCACCACCCCTGCGCACCACCCTTCCGTACCGCTTCGGTCCGTGTGTCCGGACGCGGCGGACGTGGCGGACGTGTCGTGGGCCACACTTCCGTGTGAAGTGGAACGGGGTGAACCGGTTTTGGCGTTCGTACTAGTTACGGGACTCCCGTGGTCCTTTTCGGGAATCGGCAACGATGGAGAAGCGTGTGATGACGAACAGTAAGCGGCGCAAGCGTCTCATGACCGCGTCCGCACTGCTCGGCGGGGTGTTGGTGCTCTCTGCGTGCAGCGGGGGCGGAGGCAAGGCCAGCGCCTCGGGCGATGGCGACTCCACGTCGCAGGCCAAGGTCGACGAGGCGGCGGCCAAGAAGACGTCCGAGGCCCAGATCACGATCACGCCCAAGGACGGCTCCGACAACGCCTCGATCAACAACGGCACCGCCGTCACGGTCGGCAAGGGCTCGCTCACGTCCGTCACGATGAAGACCGCGTCCGGCACCGCCGTCGCCGGTCAGATATCGGCGGACAAGAAGAGCTGGAAGCCGCTGAACCGGCTGGAGCGCGCCACCACGTACAAGATCGCCGCCGAGGCCGCCGACTCCGAGGGCCGCACCGCCCACGAGAACGCGTCGTTCACCACGGTCTCCCCGGCCAACAGCTTCATCGGCAACTTCACGCCCGAGGACGGTTCCACCGTCGGTGTCGGCATGCCGGTCTCGATCAACTTCGACAAGGCGATCACCGACAAGGCCGCGGTGCAGAAGGGGATCACCGTCTCCTCCAGCAGCGGCCAGGAGGTCGTCGGGCACTGGTTCAGCGCCAACCGCCTGGACTTCCGCCCCGAGAGCTACTGGACCGGCGGCTCCACCGTCACCCTCAAGCTGAACCTCGACGGGGTCCAGGGCGCGAGCGGTGTCTACGGTGTGCAGCAGAAGACGGTCACCTTCAAGATCGGCCGCAACCAGGTCTCCATCGTCGACGCCAAGACCAAGACGATGCAGGTCACCCAGGACGGCAAGGTCGTCAAGACCATCCCGATCTCCGCGGGCGCTCCGGAGAACACCACGTACCAGGGCCAGATGGTGATCTCCGAGAAGTTCAAGGAGACCCGGATGGACGGCTCGACGGTCGGCTTCAAGGACGAGAAGGGCAAGGGCGAGTACGACATCAAGGACGTGCCGCACGCCATGCGTCTGTCGAACTCCGGCACCTTCATCCACGGCAACTACTGGGGCCCGAAGTCCATCTTCGGCTCCGTCAACACCAGCCACGGCTGTGTGGGTCTGTCGGACACCAAGGGCGCCAACGACGCCAACACGCCCGCCTCGTGGTTCTTCAACCACTCGCTGATCGGTGACGTCGTGGTCGTCAAGAACACCGGCGACAAGACCATCGCCCCGGACAACGGCCTCAACGGCTGGAACCTGAACTGGGCGGCCTGGAAGGCCGGTTCGGCCGCCTGAGTCGAAGCGCGAGCTCGACGGTCCGCGGAGGCCGAGGCGGGACCTGACGGTCCGCCGAGGCCGGGACGCGAACGAACACCGATGCGGCGGTGGCCCTCACGGGCCGCCGCCGCATCGGTGTTTCCCAAAGATTTCTGGGCCCGGCCACAGCCTTCTCATGGTTCTCTTATTTCGGCCTTATTCCTTCATCACACGCCGTAACTAGCTTGCGGCCATGTTCTTCACCTACCTGAGGCGCGAACTGCGCCGCCGCAGAAAGGCGGCCCTCGTCGTCGCCTCCGGGCTCGCCCTGGGCATAGCCCTGGTCATCGTGGTCAGCTCCGTGTCCTCGGGCATGGAGAAGGCGCAGGGCAAGGTCCTCCAGTCGCTGTACGGGCTGGGGACCGACATGACGGTCACGAAGGCCGCCGCGCCGGCCAACAGCACCAGCGACCGCCCGCGCTTCAACTTCGACGCGAAGGACAGCGATTCCGACAAGGAACAGAGCAGTGACCGCGTCATGGTCCAGGGCTTCCAGACCCTGGCCTCCTCGACCGTCTCCAAGGTCGACGCGCAGAAGGGCGTCGCGGACTCCGTCGGGGGCCTGAGCCTCCAGGTCATCCGCATCAACGGCCAGTTCACCCGGGGCCAGTTCAAGCAGGACCCGAACAGCGGTGGCAGCCGGCAGGGCGGCCCCGGCGGCGGCCAGCAGTCCCCGCAGGGCCGCGTCGAGGGCGGCGGCGCCAACTTCGACGTCAACAACTACACGGTCTACGGCACCGACGTCACCAAGCCGGCCCTGGGCCCGCTGACCTCGTCGAAGATCACCAGCGGTCGTACGTTCAAGACCTCCGAGACGAACGCCAAGGTCGTCGTCGCGGACAAGTCGTACGCCAAGGAGAAGAAGCTCAAGCTCGGTGGCACCGTCACCATCAAGAGCGTCAAGTACAAGATCATCGGCATCGCGACCCCGGACAGCGGTGACGCGGCGGCCAACCTCTACATCCCGCTCCAGCAGGCGCAGACGCTCAGCGACTCCAAGAACAAGGTCACGACGATCTACGTCAAGGCGTCGGACTCGCAGCAGATCGCCGGCGTCAAGAGCACCATCCAGAAGAACATCTCGGGTACGACGGTCACCACCTCCGCCGACCTCGCGGACACGGTCTCCGGCTCCCTGTCCACCGCCTCCGACCTCGCCTCGAGCGTGGGCAAGTGGCTGTCGATCGCGGTGCTCGTGGCCGCGTTCCTGGTCGCCGGTCTGCTCACCTCCTCCGCCGTGTCCCGCCGGGTGCGCGAGTTCGGCACCCTCAAGGCGCTCGGCTGGAAGTCGAGCCGGGTGACCCGCCAGGTGGTCGGCGAGGCCATCGTCAACGGTCTGGTCGGCGGTGCCCTCGGCATCGCCCTCGGCCTCGCGGGCGCCTACGTCGTCACCGAGATCAGCCCCAACCTCCAGGCACAGCTGGGGAACACGGGCGGCGGCGGCCAGGGCGGCGGTCCCGGCGGCGGCTTCGGCGGCCCGGCGCGGCAGACCGCCTCCAAGGCCCTCGACGTCGCGCTCACCGCGCCCGTCAGCGTCGACACCATCGTCATCGCGGTCGCCCTGGCCGTGGCCGGCGGCCTGATCGCCGGAGCCTTCGGCGGCTGGCGCGCCTCCAGGCTGCGTCCTGCCGACGCCCTGCGCCGCGTCGAATAAGCCCCGCCCCTCACGTACTTACGTATCCCAGGAGTAAGACCATGTACGAACTCAGAGGCGTCACCAAGCGCTATGCGCGGGGCAAGGAAACGATCGACGCGCTCGCGGGGATCGACCTGACGATCGGCGACGGCGACCGGCTCGTCATCCAGGGGCCCACCGGCGGAGGCAAGTCCACCCTGCTCCAGATGCTCGGCGGGCTCGACCGCCCCACCGCGGGCAGCGTCGAACTCGACGGCGTCGACATGGCCAAGCTGTCCGAGGCGAAGCTCACCAAGGTGCGCAGCGAGAACATCGGCTTCGTCTTCCAGAGCTTCAACCTGATCCCCACGCTCACCGCCCAGGAGAACGTCGAGACCGCGCTCGTACCGCTGCGCGTGAAGGCGAAGGAACGGCGTGAGAGGGCCGCGGCGGCCCTGGAGTCCGTGGGGCTCGCCGAGCGGCTCGGGCACCTGCCCGCCGAGTTGTCGGGCGGTCAGCAGCAGCGCGTGGCGATCGCCCGCGCCCTGGTCAAGCAGCCCAAGGTGCTGCTCGCCGACGAGCCCACCGGCAACCTCGACGAGGGTATGCGCGACGAGATCATGGACGTGCTCGAAGCCATGTGGAAGGAGCACGGGCTGACCTTCATCATGGTCACCCACGACTCCGCGATCGCGAAGAAGGCCCCGCGCGTCGCCACGATCCGCAAGGGGAAGATCAGCGTCAAGGAGAACGCGGGAGCGTAGCGGCGGCGGGCACGGGACCGGGGGCGGAGCGTGCGTGCTCCGGCCGGCGGCCTCGGCCCGTTTCCCACGGCGCGGAAGTGAGCCCGCAGCGAAAGGGCCACCGGAAAGAGAGCTTCCGGTGGCCCTTCCGTGTTTGTGTGGGGGCATGACCGTCTCGACAGTCGAATACGTCCGCTACCGGATTCCCGAGGAGCAGTCGGCCGAGTTCCTGGCCGCCTACACCCGCGCCGCCGTCCAGCTCGCCGCGGCCCCGCAGTGCGTCGACTACGAACTCGCACGCTGTGAGGACGACTTCGAGCACTTCATCCTGAGGATCACCTGGACCTCGACCGAGGACCACATCGAGGGCTTCCGCACCTCCGAGCTCTTCCCCGACTTCCTCGCCGAGATCCGCCCGTACATCGGCAGCATCGAGGAGATGCGCCACTACAAGCCGACCTCGGTACGGGGCCAGGGCGCCTCCGTGCCCACGCTCTACGCCTGGGCGGGCGGTGCCGAGGCCTTCGCCCGTCTCACCGAGGCCTTCTACGACAAGGTCCTCAAGGACGACCTCCTCGCGCCGCTGTTCGCCGGCCTCGCGCCCGAACACGCCGCCCATGTCGCCCTCTGGCTCGGCGAGGTCTTCGGCGGACCGCCCGCCTACTCCGAGACCCAGGGCGGCCACGGCCACATGGTCGCCAAGCACCTGGGCAAGGGCATCACGGAGGTCCAGCGCCGCCGCTGGGTGAACCTGCTCCAGGACGCCGCCGACGACGCGGGACTCCCCACCGACGCCGAGTTCCGCTCCGCCTTCCTCGCCTACGCCGAGTGGGGCACGAGGCTGGCCGTGTACTTCTCCGGCCCGGACGCGAAGCCGCCGGCGGAGCAGCCCGTACCGAGGTGGACGTGGGGCGCGGCGCCGCCGTACATGCCGTGAGCCCGGATCCGTCAGCGGGGTGAGGACGCGCCCGCCCGGGTCGCGTCCGTCCCCCACGACGCCAGCAGCCGCAACGCCTCGGCGGAGCCGGACCCCGGCTCCGCGTGATACGTGACCAGCGCCAGCTCGCTGTCGCCGATCAGCCGGAACGACTCGAACTGCAGCGCGAGGTCGCCCACCAGCGGATGCCGCAGCAGCTTCACCCCGTGGCTCTTCTCCTTCACGTCGTGCGTCGCCCACAGCCGCCGGAAGTCCTCGCTCTTCACGGACAGCTCCCCGACCAGCGCGGCCAGCCGCGGATCGTCCGGATGGCAGCCCGCGTCCATGCGCAGCAGACAGACGATGTCGATCGCCTTCTGCTCCCACTCCACGAACAGTTCCCGGTACTCGGGCCGCAGAAAGACCATCCGCGCCCAGTTCCGCTCCTGCGGCGGCAGCTCCGACCAGTCCCCGAACACGGCCGCGGCCATCCGGTTCCACACGAGTACGTCCGAGCGCCGGCCGGTGATGTACGCCGGGACGCCGTCGATCGTGTCCAGCAGCTGGCGCAGGGAGCCGCGCACCTGCTGCGGCCTGGCCGCCTGCCTCTTCTTGTGCTGCTTGGGCTTCGCGAGGTGCGTGAGGTGGTTGTGCTCGGCATCCGTCAGACGCAGCGCCCGCGCGATGGAGTCCAGGACCTCGGCCGACACATTGCGGCCGTTGCCCTGCTCTAGGCGTGTGTAGTAGGCGACGGACACCCCGGCCAGCTGGGCCAGCTCCTCACGGCGCAGCCCGGGCACCCGGCGGTGCCGCCCGAAGTCGGGCATCCCGACGTCCTCCGGCTTCAGCCGGGCGCGGCGGCTGCGCAGGAACTCGCTCAGCTCGGCGCGCCGGTCGAGAGCGTGGGCCGCCTCCCCGGCGGGCACTTCGGAGGGCTGTTCATCCATACGTCCAGTATCGACGGTCGTACGCCCCTGAGCCTGACCCCGCCAGTGGTAGGACCAGCGAACGTACGCAGAACCGTGGCCTGGGTGAACCCCGGGGGATCGGGCAGGCTGGACGCCGTGCCCGGCGTGAGACAGCCGGGCACGGACCACCCCCCTCCCGAGGAGAACCCCGGCATGACCACTGTCGTTGCGTACGCCGCGCCCGCCGCCAAGGCTCCGCTGGAGCGCACCACCATCGAACGCCGTGAGGTCAGGGAGCACGACGTCCTGATCGACATCAAGTTCGCCGGCATCTGCCACTCCGACATCCACCAGGCCCGCGAGGGCTGGGGGAAGGCCACCTTCCCGATGGTGCCCGGCCACGAGATCGCCGGCATCGTCGCCGAGGTCGGCTCCGGTGTCACCAAGTTCAAGGTCGGCGACCGCGTGGGCGTCGGCTGCCTGGTCGACTC
This sequence comes from Streptomyces sp. NBC_00386, assembly GCF_036063235.1. NCBI lineage: Bacteria > Bacillati > Actinomycetota > Actinomycetes > Kitasatosporales > Streptomycetaceae > Streptomyces > Streptomyces sp. NBC_00386. The sequence continues at coordinate 3,721,859 of NZ_CP107950.1, read as the reverse complement.
CTGCCGTGAGTGCGACAACTGCGCCGCCGGTCTGGAGCAGTACTGCACCGGCGGCGGCGTCGGCACGTACAACGCCGTCGGCAAGGACGGAGAGCCCACCTACGGCGGCTACTCCCAGAAGATCGTCGTCGACGAGAACTACACCCTGCGCATCCCCGACGGCATCTCCCTCGACGTGGCCGCGCCGCTGCTCTGCGCCGGCATCACCACGTACTCCCCGCTCAAGCACTGGAACGCCGGCCCCGGCAAGAAGGTCGCCGTCCTCGGCATGGGCGGTCTCGGCCACATGGGCGTCAAGATCGCGCACGCGCTCGGCGCCGAGGTCACGGTCCTCTCCCAGTCGCTGCGCAAGAAGGACGACGGCCTGAAGCTCGGCGCCGACCACTACCACGCCACCAGCGACCCGGAGACCTTCAAGGCGCTGCGCGGCACGTTCGACCTGATCCTGTCCACCGTCTCCGCCCCGCTGGACCTGGACGCCTACCTCGCCCTGCTGCGCACGGACGGCGCCTTCGTGAACGTGGGCGCCCCCGAGGAGCCGGTCCGCCTCAACCTCTTCTCGGTGATCGGCGGCCGCAAGACCCTCGCGGGCTCCGGCATCGGCGGCATCCGGGAGACCCAGGAGATGCTGGACTTCTGCGCCGAGCACGGCTTCGGCGCCGAGATCGAACTGATCGACGCGTCCGAGATCAACGAGGCGTACGAGCGGGTCCTGGCGAGCGACGTGCGCTACCGCTTCGTGATCGACGCGGCCACGATCAGCTAGTCCCGGCTAACCGGCCACGATCAGCCAGTCACTGTGGCTCGGGCGACCAGGCCACGATCCGCTGGTTCCGGCGGCCCGGGCGATCCGCCGGTTCCGGCCGGCCGGGACCGTCCGGCCGTCTCGCGAAGCAGGCCCCCTGGGCGCCGTTCCGGTCGTACGACCGGAACGGCGCCTTCGTGCTTCTCACCGGAGGTGACCTGCCAGAATGCCCGGTTCCGGCGGCCGTCGCCCAACGGATGTGCGGGACGGCGATTACTGGATAGAGTCACCCTTTTACCCATGGTTGTGGGGACAACCAACGGCGGCCTTCGCGGCTGCCGGCATCGGGGGAGGGCCTGCACCACATGAGTCGTCGCTCTACGGGTTTCGTCGGCGTCTGGGCCGAGGTTCAGCGGCAGCAGCAGCGCCAGCAGGAGCTCGACGCGCGACGGCGCCGGCAGGAGGAGCAGCAGGCGCGGGCCCAGCAGCGGCGCGCCGCCACGGAGTACCGCGAGTACCGGCAGGCCGAGGCGCGACGCCGTACAGAAGAACTGGACGCGCAGGTCGCCTCGTTGCAGGGCCTGCTCGCGGCGGGCTGCCGGGCGCCCGCCTTCCGGGCCGCCGCGCTCCTGCGCCCCGAGGACATCCAGCCCTTCGCCCCGGGACCGCTGGCCCAGCCGGTGGTCATGCCGGACATCGGCCGGTACCAGGCACAGAGCGGCTGGACCGCGAACCGCCGGGCGCAGGCGCAGGCCGAGGCCCAGGCGCGCTTCGAGCGGGACTGGCACGCGGCCCAGGCCGCCGAGGCGCACCGGCAGCGGCAACTGGCGTCGTACCAGCGGGAGTACCAGCAGTGGGCCGACGGCCGGCTGGCGGAGGTGCGGCGGCACAACGCGGGTGTCGCCGAGGTGGCCGAAGGGGTCCGCCACAGGGATCCCGACTCCGTGATCGAGTACTTCTCCGCCGCTCTCTACTCGTCCTCGGCGTGGCCGGAGGGCTTTCCGCGCCGGATCGCCGCCGCCTACGACGCGGCGGCCGGGCAGCTCGTCCTCGACTGGGAGCTGCCCGCGTACGACGTCGTCCCCGAGGTGAAGTCCGTCCGGTACCTGTCCGGGGCCGATCAGGACAAGGAGACCGCCCGTCCCGTGACCCAGCGGCGGAGCCTGTACCGCGAGGTCCTCGCGCAGTGCGCGCTGCTCGTGCTGCACGAGCTCTTCGGAGCCGACGAGCAGGGGGCACTCGAATCGGTCGTCCTGAACGGCTTCGTGGACGGACACGACCCCGCCACGGGCCGGCCGGACCACATCGTTCTCGTCACGGTCATGGCGGCCCGCTCCTCGTTCCTCGGACTGCACCTGGCGCAGGTGGACGCGGGCAGCTGTCTGGCCGACGGACTGCGCGGGCAGCTCTCGGCCCGTCCGGACCAGCTCACGCCCGTACGGCCGGGCCGGCGGCCGCAGGACGTCGGGAACCGTGTCGTCGCCCACGGCAGCGACGAGGAACCCGACCTGTACGCCATGGACCCGATCGCGTTCGAGGAGCTCGTGGCCGATCTCTTCCGGGCCATGGGGATGCAGGCGGTGACGACCCAGCGCTCGAACGACGGCGGCGTGGACGTCGACGCGCTGGACCCGGCGCCGATCCGGGGCGGCAAGATCGTCGTCCAGGTGAAGCGGTACCGGAACACCGTGCCGCCCACCGCCGTACGCGATCTGTACGGGACGGTGCAGGACGCGGGCGCCAACAAGGGGGTGCTCGTGACGACGTCGGGGTTCGGCCCCGGCTCGCACACCTTCGCCGACGGCAAGCCGCTGGAGCTGATCGCGGGCCCCGAACTCGTGGACCTGCTGCATCGCCATGGGCTGCGGGGGAGGCTGGGCGACGCGGGCCGCTCGCGGGCGGAACCGTCCTCCCGGCCGTCACCGCGACCGTCCCGGTCCTCAGGGAGGCCGTCGCAGCCGTCGCCGAGGCCGTCACGGCCGGATCAGGGGCCCGGGCAGCCGGATCCGGGGCCCCGGCTGCCCGGCGACCACAACATCCTGGGCATGGGATGGACCGGAAGCGTCGCCCTGGACGTCTGCGCGCTCGTCTGCCGGGGCGGCCGTGTCCTCGACGACGATCACTTCGTCTTCTACAACAACCCGCGGACACCGGATGGTTCGGTGTCCGCGCTGCCCGCGTCGCCGCCCGACAAGGCCGCGATCGGCGTCTCCTTCGACGCGCTGCCCGCGGAGGCCGACCGGGTCGTCCTCGTGGCCGCCGTCGACCCCGAGGCCGCCCCGGACGCCGACCTCTCGGGTTTCACGGACGCCTGCATCCGGCTGCTCGGCCAGGACCTCGTCGAACTGGACCGGCTCGACGTCTCCGACGGCCGGCCGGGCGAGACCGCCCTGGTGCTCGGCTCCTTCCGCCGCCGGAACGACGGGAACTGGAAGTTCGTCCTCGGAGGCAAGGGCTACCCGGGCGGTCTCGAGGAACTCGTACGGGACTTCGGCATCGCGGTGGAGTAGGACCGTCCGCCGACGGTCGCGGGCGCGAGCCTCAGGGATTGACGACCGCGCCGGCGTAGACGTTGTCCGGGGTGACGATCTCCGTGACGGCCCTGGCGACCAGGGTGGACGGCTCCTGGCCCTGGTAGGTGATGTCCGTGTTGATCATGACGACGAGGGTGGCCTTCTTCGCGGGCAGGTAGACGGTCACGGTCTCGTATCCCGGCAGGGAGCCGTTGTGCCCGATCCATCCGCTCGCGTCGAAGATGCCGAGGCCGTACGACGTTCCCGGGAATCCGGTCGGCAGTGTCCTGAGGCGCTGTGCCTGGGTCGCGGGGCTGAGCAGCGTGCCGGTGGCGACGACCTTGGCCCAGTGGCGCAGGTCCTGGAGGTTCGAGATCATCGCCCCGGCCGCCCAGGCCCAACTCGGGTTCCAGTTCGTGGAGTTCGCGACCTCGCCGCTCAGGGTCTGGTCGGTGTAGCCCTGCGGGTGCGGCTTGGGGAACTCGTTCCCCTTCGGGAACAGGGTGTGCCGCAGATGGGCCGGGCGCAGGACCCGCCGCTCGATGACGTCGCGCAGCTTGTGACCGGTGACCTTCTCGACGACCAGGCCCAGCAGGATGAGGTTGGTGTTGGAGTACTCGAACTGCGCGCCCGGGGCGAAGGTGTTCGGATGCTTGAAGCCGTACGCGAGCAGCTCCCGCGGGATGAAGGCGCGCTGCGGGTCGCTCAGCAGGTCGTGCTCGAAGTCCGCGTCGGAGGTGTACGGGAACAGTCCGCTGCGCATCTCGGCGAGCTGACGCAGCGTGATCCGGCGGCCGTTCGGCACGCCGGGGATGTACCGGGAGATCGGGTCGTCCAGCCGGACCCGGTGCCGGTCGACGAGTTCGAGCAGCGCGGTGACGGTGAAGGTCTTGGTCTCGCTGCCGATCCGGACGTAGGAGTCGGCGGACATCGGCTCGCGGGTGGCCTTGTCCGCGACACCGGTCGCGCGGACGTAGTTCCCCTTGCCTGGCATCCACAGCCCGACGACCACGCCGGGAATACCGGCCTGCCGGCGGACGTCCGCGATGGCCTTGTCCAGCCGGGCGCTCAGCGCGGGGCCGAGACTGTCGCGTGCGCCGTCGTCCTTGCCGTACCCGTCCGTGTCCGTCGCGCGGACGCCTGCCGGGCGGACATCCGCCGCGTGGACGGCCGCGGCCGACGTCGCTGTCATCGGGGCCAGCACGGACGCCGCGAGCAGCGCCGCGACGAACGGACGGCGGTAGGGGGTACGTCGCATGGGGGGAGCCTCTTCCGGATCAGATCCAGCTCACGGGAACAGACGGCAACACCACCATCCGCACCCCCGGCAGGAGCCCCGGTCCGATGAGCGTTCCGGCAAGTCCACTCGTTCGGCGCTACCGAGGCTCGGGGTGTGGTGCCTGGGCACGGAGGCTCGGTGCCTGGGGCACGGAGGCAAGCGATACGGTCCGCAACCCTTCGGCTCACCCGTGTGTCTGGCTGTACGGCGTGGACGACCAGGACAGGTGTGGCCGGGGCCGGGGCCGGGGCAGGGGGAGCGGTGAGCAGGGGATGGAACGGGGGGACGGGATGAGGGGACGGACGAACCGTCGGGACCGGCTCCGGGAGGGGGCGTCGGCACGGCGTCCGCTGCTCGTGATCGCCGGTCTGTTCGCCGTGGGCACGCTCGTGACCTGGCTCGCGGTGACGCATCTCGCGTACGCCACGGGTGTGGCGGGCACGTCCGGTCACCTCGGCGTCCAGGCCTGCTCGTGGAGCCGTACCGGAGGCCACCGGTATCCGCACTGCCACGGCATCTTCCGCTCCGACGACGGGACCGTGGTGGATCCCGACGCCACGATCGACAGCGACCTGCCTGTCGGCAGCACGGTCGCGTTGCGGCGGACGGCCCACGACAGCTATGAACAGATCGGCGTGGACGCCACGTTCGGTTGGCTGGCGCTCTCCCTGTTCGGCCTGGTGGTGCTGGTTCTGGGGGCCATGGCCGTACGCTCCCGGGCGGGTGCGCAGGGCAGCTCCCGGGCGCTGTCGGTACTGCTCGGCGTGCTGGTCGCCGCGATGCTGACCAGCGCGTTCATCGGCGGGGTGGCGGGGATCGCCGAGTCGTTCTGAGTCCGGCCCCCGGAGCGCGCTCGCAGGCGTGATCCACCGCACCGCGAACGTCGTGGGAGGGGCGTCGCCTGCTCGTGCTCGACGAACCGACATACCAGCGTAGTCGGAACGCCGACCGTTCTTTCCTCATCTCCCGGGCACGGCCGAACCGACCCGCGTCCTGACCGCGGACGAGACGCGGACCTGGTTCGCGCGCACGTCGCCCGGCAACGGGATCCGTCGGCCTTCCTGAGAGGGTGGACCAGGCCGTCACCGCTCCGGGCGCTGACGGGTGAAGCGTCGGGCGGTGAGACGACCGGGAGCCTTTGAAGGCTCCGTCACGCGTCTTGGCGTTCTCATGGAAGGAGACCGACCGCATGGAGTTCGTATTCTCCGGCCGAGTGATCGAATGGCGCGGACCGTCGCCGTACTACTTCGTGCGTGTACCGGACGAGGAGTCCGCCGACATCCGCGAGGTTGCCGCAATGGCCACCTACGGCTGGGGCGTGATCCCGGTCGAGGCTCGGATGGGAGAGGTCGCCTTCGAGACGTCGCTCTTTCCCAAGGACGGCGGCTACTTGCTGCCGCTCAAGGTGGCCGTGCGCAAGCCGAGCGGCCTCTCGGCAGGGGACGACGTGACGGTGAGGATGGCGGTCCGCCTCCAGGAACCCCGGCCCCGCTAGGTTCGCGGTCACGGCACCGCTTGTTCCGCAAGGAAGGCGAGCCTGTGCGCGGGGACTTGGTGATGTCGGTCCAAGCCCGACGAGGCACGGTGCCGGGGCAAACGGGTGTTCGGCCACTCAGTACCAGCGGACTTGGCCGGCTGCCCCCTGCCCCGTACGGGCGGCGTGGCGGAGAACACGCAGCGGGCCGTCGAGCAGATCCTCTGCGTCGTGGGCAGGATCGTCACCCAGGCCGGACGTCCACGCGTGGATCCGCTCGATCGCGTCACGACGTGGGGTCCCGGTCAGGGCAAGGGTCTCCTCGGTCGCGGGCAACTGAGCGCCGACTTGCCCGGCATCGAGCAGGAACTCCCCGAACCAGCCCGGAAGCCGCAGCGTCGCGTCGGGACCCAGCGCGTAGGCCAAGGCGGAGAACGGGCTTGCCCTGCGCACCACGGCCACGAACAAATCCTCCCCGACATCAGGTGGAAAGTGGTCCATGACGGCGTCGCGCAGCGCCTCCGCGTGGTCGGAGCCGTCGTAGCGGGCATCGAGGAATGTGCTCGACCGGAGGGCGTCCTCGTCAGCGTTCCAGCTGCCCGGAGAGCTCGTCGACGTGCTGAACAAGGACACCCGCGCCGGCGTCGGCGACGAGTCCTGAACCGAGGTGCCCAGCAGTTCTCGTACCTTCTGGTCGGGCACCGCGCCGACGATCCACACACCTGTGACGCTCAACTCCGCCTCCCGCCATCCACAACACCCCGACGTCCATTACGCCGGCATCGCGGAACCAGTACCCGGACCGCCGGGCCGCAGGGGAAGTCCACTGGCACCGAGGAGGCCTGCGGGTCAGGGCTTCAGGCCCGGGTTGTGGCCCGCGAGTGCCCGTGAGCGTCGGTGAGCGCCCGGCGGGCAAGCGACTTCCCGGGGCACGCTCACCCCCGCGGCGCTGTCAGTGCGACAGCGTCGCCGGGCTGCCGCCGTTCGCCTCGTAGCCCGCCACCGCCAGCGCGCGGTATATCGCGTAGTCCGAGGCCGGGTCGGGGCTCAGGGTCCAGGGCAGGGCGCCGACGTGGCCGTCCACGCGCACCAGCTGGTCCATCGCCTCGGACCAGCGCTCGCCGCGGACCAGGAAGCAGACCAGCAGATGGCGGACGTGGGCGAGCATCGGGTCGTCGGGGCGGGCCGCGTGGACCGCGTACAGCGCGCCGTGGACGGCCTTGGTCACGACCTCGCTCTGATAGAAGCTGCGGACCAGGTTCACCTCGGGAAGGTGCTCGAAGACCGCGAAGAGCGGCATCGCCGCGAGGAGGGAGCCCTGCGGCGCGCGTGCCGCCGCGGCCTCCGCGAACGCGTACGCCGTCTCCCGCGAGCCGTGCCACTTCTCGCACCAGTAGTGCAGGGCCGCCAGATGCGCGCCCATGTGGGAGGGCGAGCGGTCCAGGATCTTCAGCCAGAGCTTCTCGAACTCCGGCTGGGAGTATCCGAGTCCACGGGCCACCGACAGCTCGATGATGTACGGGATCGGGTCACCGGGGGACAGCAGCGCCGCGTCGCCGCACGCGGACCGAGCCTCCTCCATGATGATCCGGAAGTCGTCGGACCCCGGCGTCGACGTCCGCCAGGCCTGCTGCACCAGGAACTCGGCATGCACCGCAGCGCCGCCCGCGTCCTTGGGGGCCTCGGCACGCCACACGCGCAGCCACTGGCCGCCCGGTGTCTCGCTGACCCCGCCGGGGCGCTGCTGGAGCTCCAGGGCGGCGGCGCCCGCGAAGGCCTGCACCCGCTGCCAGCGGGTCTCGCCCTCGGTCTCCGTGCCGGCCAGGAGCTGCGAGGCCGCGCGATAGTCCTGGGTCCGCTGCACCACGTCCAGGACGTTCAGCAGATCCGCGTCCGGGCCGGGCATGCGGATGTCCAGCTCCTCCTGGCGCAGGAAGCCGTAGTTCGCCGGGTCCGCGGCGTCCGGGTCACCGGGCGTGACCAGTTGTATACCGGAGCGCCTGCGCCGGAACACCGGCAGCAGGACCATGCTGAACATGGCCAGCGCCATCAGGACCCAGAGAATCTGCATGCCTCCAGCGAACCAGACGGGTCCGACAATTGGCCAACCCGGTCCGTCACGCTGTGCGCGAAGGCCCTCCGCGCCGCCGGGCGTACGCGCGAAGACCCTCCGCGCCGCCGGGCGTACGCCGTCATGAACTCCTGGAGAGCACTAGGCTCGGGACTCATGAGCGACAGGCACATCAGTCAGCATTTCGAGACGCTCGCGATCCACGCGGGCAACACCGCCGATCCCCTCACCGGAGCGGTCGTCCCGCCGATCTACCAGGTCTCGACCTACAAGCAGGACGGCGTCGGCGGCCTGCGCGGCGGTTACGAGTACAGCCGCAGCGCCAACCCCACCAGGACCGCACTGGAGGAGAACCTCGCAGCCCTGGAGGGCGGCCGCCGCGGCCTCGCGTTCGCGTCGGGACTGGCGGCCGAGGACTGCCTGCTGCGTACGCTGCTCAGCCCCGGTGACCACGTGGTGATCCCCAACGACGCGTACGGCGGCACCTTCCGGCTCTTCGCCAAGGTCGTCTCCCGGTGGGGCGTGGAGTGGTCGGTGGCCGACACCAGCGACCTCGAGTCCGTGCGGGCCGCCCTCACCCCGAAGACCAAGGTGATCTGGGTCGAGACCCCCTCCAACCCGCTCCTCGGCATCACGGACATCGCCGCGGTCGCGCAGATCGCGCGCGAGGCGGGTGCCCGGCTCGTCGTCGACAACACCTTCGCGACCCCCTACCTCCAGCAGCCGCTCGCGCTCGGCGCGGACGTCGTCGTGCACTCCCTGACCAAGTACATGGGCGGCCACTCGGACGTCGTGGGCGGTGCCCTGATCACCGGCGACCAGGAACTCGGCGAGGAGCTGGCGTACCACCAGAACGCGATGGGCGCGGTCGCCGGGCCCTTCGACTCCTGGCTGGTGCTGCGCGGCACCAAGACGCTCTCCGTGCGCATGGACCGGCACAGCGAGAACGCGGGCCGCGTCGCCGAGATGCTCACGCGTCACGCGCGCGTGACGCGCGTTCTGTACCCGGGCCTCCCGGAGCACCCCGGTCACGAGATCGCCGCCAAGCAGATGCGGGCCTTCGGCGGCATGGTCTCCTTCCAGGTCGCGGGCGGCGAGGAGGCGGCCGTCGAGGTCTGCAACCGCGCCAAGGTGTTCACGCTCGGTGAGTCGCTGGGCGGGGTGGAGTCCCTGATCGAGCACCCGGGACGCATGACGCACGCCTCGGTCGCCGGCTCCGCGCTGGAGGTCCCCGCCGACCTCGTCCGTGTCTCCGTGGGCATCGAGAACATCGACGACCTGCTTCAGGACCTCCAGCAGGCCCTGGGCTGAGCCGGACACCCCGGGCCGCCACCAGCCGGTCAGCGGTGGTGGCCTGCGGTCACCAACCCGTCAGCGGTGGAGTCGTCTCCGAAGGCGGCTCCACCCACGGACGGGCCGTCACCGCCCAGACGGCGAAGACGACGGCAGCGCCGAACAGGGCCAGCCACAGCAGCCGCCGCACCGCCTTCCCGCGGCGCTGCATGCTCCTTCCGCGGCGTACCGTCTCGCCGTACAGGTCGGGCGGTACCACGGGCGCGGGCGCCTGCTCCAGCAGCCGTCGTACGGCCGCCTCGCGTTCCGGCAGATTCATGACGGCACCACCTCCACCCGGGTCGGCGCCGGGTCGCGGGGCGGGTGCAGCAGGGTCGCCATGGCGCGGGCGCAGATCGCCCGTACCCGTTCCGCGGGGAGTCCGAGCAGCGCCGCCGCCTGCTCCTCGGCGACCCCCTCGTACAGCCTGACGATGAGGATCAGCCGTTCCTGGGGCGTGAGCCCGGCCAGGACGTGGTCCGGGGAGGTGCGCCGGTGCCCGAAGCTCCCGTACTGGTGCCAGGCGGTGCGCTGGAAGCGCGCGATCAGTTGCCGGCGGGCGCTGTCGTAGGGATCCTCGCCGTGCAGCCGGTCCCAGGAGGCGTACGTATGGGCGAGGGCCAGTGTCAGCAGCCGCCGCGCGCGCGGGTTGGCGTCCACGGGCTCCGCGGTGAGCAGCGTGGCGGTGTGCAGCAGCCGTCCTGCGGCGCCCGCCACGAACGTCTCGAACTCCCGGGTGCGGCGGATGCCCTGGGAGGCACGCCTTTCTCGCACCACGCCTCCCGCCTGAGGACGACCCCGTGAGGGCGACCTCTGAGAAAGGGCCCGCGACCGCGTGCGACCCGACGCACCCCGTACGACGAGGACCCGGTCTCATATGAGGCCAGGTGGCGCCTTCCGGTCAAGAGTTCGGCGCACACGCACGTGCGCGTGCGGGGCGACGGAGGCCCGGAGGCCCCGGGTACGGACCGCGGCCCGCCCCCGGGACGCGGTTCAGGAGGCCTGTTCGGACTCCGGCGCAGACATGCCCTGGGTGGCCTGGCGGGCGGAGAGCGCGCCGTTGAAGCGGGTGAGGAGCGCGCAGAACACCTCACGCTCCTCCGGGGCCCATTCGTGTGTCAGCTCGGCCATCAACTGACGCCGGGACGCGCGTACTTCGTCGAGCCGGGACTGGCCGCGCGGGGAGAGCTGGAGCACCACGGCGCGTCCGTCCTCGGGGTGCGAGGTGCGCTTGACGAGCCCGGTGTCGACCAGCGGGGCGACCTGCCGGGTGACCGTCGAGGAGTCGATCCCCATGCTCGCCGCGAGCGCCTTGACGCCCATCGGGCCTTCCTTGTCGAGGCGGTTGAGCAGCAGGTAGGCGGCCCGGTCCATGGAGTTGCGCACCTGCCCCACCCCGCCTAGCCGGGTCTGTTCCGCACGGCGCGCGAAGACCGCGACCTCGTGCTGAAGGGCTTCGAGAAGACCGGTGTCACCGACGGTCGTCATGTCCATCGACATCTCTGGTGTAGTGGGCATGGCCGGGGGCTCAATTCATGCGTGGGGAGCTGGGTTGGGGGACAGGTTACGCGGCCGGGGCGCGGGCCGTACCGGCGCTGCGCAAACCGAGTCTCGGAGCGTGGTCACCATGGGAGTGCGCCCGCGTGAGCTGCGAGACTGGTGGTCATGAGCTACAGCACGGCTGACTCCTTTCCCAGTGTGACTCTCGACGACGTGCGCGGCGCGCAGAAGATGCTCACGGGTGTGGCGCGGGTGACCGCGATGGAGGGCAGCAGGTATCTGACCCAGCTGGTGGGCGCACCGGTGCAGTTCAAGTGCGAGAACCTCCAGCGGACGGGCTCGTTCAAACTGCGCGGCGCGTACGTGCGGATCGCGGGCCTGCTTCCGGAGGAGCGCGCCGCGGGCGTCGTCGCGGCGAGCGCGGGCAACCACGCGCAGGGTGTCGCGCTCGCCTCCTCGCTGCTCGGCGTGCGGTCCACCGTGTTCATGCCGAACGGCGCCCCGCTGCCCAAGGTCGCGGCCACCCGCGACTACGGCGCCGAGGTGAGGCTGCACGGGCAGGTGGTCGACGAGACCCTGGCCGCCGCGCAGGAGTACGCGCAGCGGACGGGCGCGGTGTTCATCCACCCCTTCGACCACCCCGACATCATCGCGGGGCAGGGCACGGTCGGCCTGGAGATCCTGGAGCAGTGTCCGGAGGTGCGCACGATCGTCCTCGGGATCGGCGGCGGCGGGCTCGCGGCGGGCGTGGCCGTCGCGGTGAAGTCGCTGCGCCCGGACGTACGGATCATCGGGGTACAGGCGGAGGGTGCGGCGGCGTACCCGCCCTCGCTCGCGGCAGGGCGGCCGCTGTCGGTCGAGAACCCGGCGACGATGGCCGACGGGATCAAGGTCGGCCGCCCCGGCGACGTACCGTTCCGCCTCGTCGAGGAGCTGGTCGACGAGGTCCGTACGGTCTCCGAGAACGACCTGTCCAGCGCGTTGCTGCTGTGCCTGGAGCGCGCCAAGCTGGTCGTCGAACCGGCCGGCGCGAGCTCCGTCGCGGCGCTGCTGAGCGATCCCGGCGCCTTCGAGGGCCCGGTCGTGGCGCTGCTGTCGGGCGGGAACGTTGATCCCCTGCTGATGCAGCGCATCCTGCGGCACGGCATGGCGGCGGGCGGCCGCTACCTGGCGGTCACACTGCGGCTCACCGACCGGCCCGGTGCCCTGGCCACGCTTCTCGGGGTGTTGTCAGTGGCGGACGCCAACGTCCTCGACGTGAGCCATGTACGGACCGATCCACGGCTCGGGCTCACGGAGGTGGAGGTCGAGCTGCACCTGGAGACGAAGGGGCACGATCACTGCGCCGAGGTGAACACGGCGCTGCGCGAGGCGGGGTACACGGTCATCGACTGAGGGCGCAGCCGCCCGTGGGGCCCGGTCGTCCCACTCGGGGAAAATCCATTGAGTGACGCGATACATCGCGTTACGGTGGGTCTGTGGATCGGCGCCGACAGGCCGGGCCGATGACTTTGTCGTCCCGCGCAAGTCCCCAGTACGCGCACATCCGAAAGTACGCGCACATCCGAAAATCCCCAACGACGTGGAGACCACTCATGCCAGGCGCCATATACGCCGAAGGCCTGGTGAAGACCTTCGGTGACGTAAGGGCTCTGGACGGCGTCGACCTCGATGTCCCGGAAGGCACCGTGCTCGGCCTGCTCGGGCCGAACGGCGCGGGCAAGACGACCGCGGTCCGCTGTCTGACGACCCTCCTGCGCCCCGACAGCGGCAAGGCCGTCGTCGCGGGCGTCGACGTGCTCAAGGACCCCGACGCGGTACGGCGCAGGGTCGGCCTCTCCGGGCAGTTCGCGGCGGTCGACGAATACCTGACCGGCCGCGAGAACCTCCAGATGGTCGGCCGGCTCTACCAGATGCGGGCGAAGGCCGCGAAGGTCCGCGCGGACGAGCTCCTGGAGCAGTTCAACCTCGCCGACGCCGCCGACCGCACCGCCAAGACGTACTCGGGCGGCATGCGGCGCCGTCTCGACCTGGCGGCGGCCCTGGTCGTGTCGCCCCCGGTGATGTTCATGGACGAGCCCACGACCGGCCTCGACCCGCGCAACCGCCAGCAGCTCTGGGACGTCATCAAGCAGCTCGTCTCCGGCGGTACGACGCTGCTGCTGACCACCCAGTACCTCGAAGAGGCCGACCACCTCGCACACGACATCTGCGTCGTCGACCACGGCCGCGTCATCGCCCGCGGCACGGCCGACGAGCTCAAGGCGCAGACCGGCGGCGAGCGCGTCGAGGTCGTCGTGCACGAGCGCGAGCACATCGCCACCGCCTCCGAGGTGCTGCGCGGCTTCGGCAAGGGCGAGACGACGGTCGAGGAGCACACCCGCAAGCTCACCGTGCCCGTCACCGGCGGCGCGAAGCTCCTCGCGGAGGTGATCCGCGAGCTGGACACCCGCGGCATCGAGATCGACGACATCGGCCTGCGCCGCCCCACCCTGGACGACGTCTTCCTCTCGCTCACCGGCCATGTCGCCGAGGGGAAGGCCGAGGAGAACGGCGGTTCCGGGGACGGCCGGGACGGCAAGGGCAAGGACGCCCGGAGCGACAAGAGCAGGAAAGAGGCCGCGAAGTGAGCGCCGTCAGCGACGCCGTGCGGGTCACGGCACCCTCGAACCCGGTCTACCAGTCCGTCCGGGACTCCCTGGTCATCGCCAAGCGGAACCTGATCAGAATGTCCAGGATCCCCGAGATGGTCATCTTCGGACTGATCCAGCCGATCATGTTCGTGGTGCTGTTCACCTATGTCTTCGGCGGGTCCATGAAGATCGGCGGCAGCACCAGCGCCACCGACTACACCAACTTCCTGATGGCCGGCATCTTCGCCCAGACCGTCACCTTCGCGACCGCGGGCGCCGGAGCGGGCATCGCCGACGACATGCACAAGGGCCTCATCGACCGCTTCCGGTCGCTGCCCATGGCGCGGGGCGCGGTGCTCACCGGCCGCACCCTGGCCGACCTCGTGCAGACCGCGCTGACCCTGCTGGTCCTCGCGGTGGTCGCGGTGATGGTCGGCTGGCGGGTCGGCTCGAACGGCAGCACCGACGCGTTCCGCGTCCTCGGGGCCTTCGGGCTGCTGCTCCTGCTCGGGTACGCGTTCACCTGGATCGGCGCGCTCATCGGCCTGTCCGTGCGGACGCCCGAGGCGGCCACCTCCGGCGGGCTGATCTGGCTCTTCCCGGTCACGTTCATCTCGAACGCGTTCGTGGACACCAGCAACATGACCCCCTGGCTGCGGCATGTCGCGGACTGGAACCCGTTCAGCGCCACCGTGCAGGCCTGCCGGGTGCTGTTCGCCAACCCGGGCGTGTCGACGTCCGACGCCTGGCCCATGCGGCACTCCCTGTGGGCCTCGGTGATCTACTCGGTCCTGATCGTGGTGATCTTCCGGACGCTCGCCGTCCGCAAGTACCGCTCGGCGACGGCGTGAGGTGTCGCTCGGCGTGACGGCGTGAGCTGCCGTTCGGCGTGACGGCGTGAGCTGCCGTTCGGCGCCGGCGTCACGCCGGCGCCACCCTCGACGCGGATATGACAGTGCCCCCGGCGTGCTGCCGGGGGCATCGTCGTCGCCGGTCTCGGGCTCAGCCCCGGTGCGGTTCGGCCTTGAGGATCTTCACCGAGGCGAGCTTGCCGTTCGGCAGCTCGTACTGGGCGTCCTCGCCGACCTTCTTGCCGTTCACTCCGGCGCCCAGCGGCGACTGCGGAGAGTACGTCTCCATGTCGGAGCTCGCGTACTCGCGGGAACCGAGCAGGAAGTCCAGGGTGTCGTCCTCGTCGCCGTCGAAGGCGATGGTCACGATCATGCCGGGCGCGACCACGCCGTCCGCCGCGGGAGCCTCGCCGACCTTGGCGTTCTCCAGGAGCTGGGTCAGCTGGCGCACACGGAGCTCCTGCTTGCCCTGCTCTTCCTTGGCCGCGTGGTACCCGCCGTTCTCGCGCAGGTCGCCCTCCTCGCGCGCGGCCGCGATCTTGGCGGCGATCTCCGTGCGCGCAGGACCAGACAGGTACTCCAGCTCGGCCCTGAGCTGGTTGTACGCCTCCTGGGTCAGCCAGGTGACGTTCTCGCTGGTCTGGGTCACAGGTGCTCCTCGTAGGTACTGGGAATACAAAGCATCGCCCTACCCAGAAGGATGTTCTCTCACGGGTGGGCGAAACCACGAGCCTAACAATTCAGCGGCTCCGAGGGGAGGACATAAGACATCAGAATTGCATCAACGCAGGTCAGCCGCAGCCTGGCCGTAGGGTCAGGCGCTGGTTGCCCAGAGTGACGCCGCCTGGGCCGATGCCGTCGGACCCCGGTCGGCGGTGCCGCTCAGCCCGAGTGGCAGCCGAGGAGTTCCGCCGTGGTGCCCCGCGCCGTCGTACGCAGGGTGACCACCTTGTCGAGGCGGGAGGAGTCCTGGTCGAAGCGGAAATCGGCGCGGCCCACCTCGAGGCCGTCGGCGGCCTGCGAACGCAACGTGCAGTAGCCCTTCGTACCGGCGTCCTTGTGCACCTCCAGGTGCACCTCGACCGCGCTGTCCGAGACCGCCTTGAAGGTGATCACCTGCGCGCTGATCTCGGACCCGGCGATGTAGTCGTAGCCGAACCAGCCGACCACACCGATCAGGGCGACTCCCAGGACACCGCCGATGACCCTGAGCTTCCGGTCGGCCCGCTCGTCCGCGGAGCGGCCGTACCGGCCCTCGGGCAACGTGCTCGCCGTACTCATGATCGTCCTCTCGGCCGGGTTCCAGAGCCGGACCCCGGAATTAATCGCCCCCCGATTCCGTCACTATAGAAGCCGCCCGCAGCGCGGAATCACGCCGGGCGCCGACAGCCGACCGACTCAGGCGACAGCCGACCGACCGAGGATTGAGTCTTGACTGACCAGCTGCGACTGATGGCCGTGCACGCCCACCCCGACGACGAGTCGAGCAAGGGTGCGGCCACCATGGCGAAGTACGTGTCCGAGGGGGTGGACGTGCTGGTCGTGACCTGCACGGGCGGGGAGCGCGGCTCCATCCTCAATCCCAAGCTCCAGGGCGACAAGTACATCGAGGAGAACATCCACGAGGTACGCAAGAAGGAGATGGACGAGGCCCGCGAGATCCTCGGCGTCAAGCAGGAGTGGCTCGGCTTCGTCGACTCCGGTCTGCCCGAGGGCGACCCGCTGCCGCCGCTGCCCGAGGGCTGCTTCGCCCTGGAGGACGTCGACAAGGCGGCCGGCGAGCTGGTCAAGCAGATCCGCTCGTTCCGCCCGCAGGTGATCACCACGTACGACGAGAACGGCGGCTACCCGCACCCCGACCACATCATGACCCACAAGATCTCGATGGTGGCCTTCGAGGGCGCGACGGACACCGAGAAGTACCCGGAGTCCGAGTTCGGGCCGGCGTTCCAGCCGCGGAAGCTGTACTACAACCAGGGCTTCAACCGGCCGCGCACCGAGGCGCTGCACCACGCGCTCCTGGACCGCGGCATGGAGTCGCCGTACGGGGACTGGCTGAAGCGCTGGAGCGAGTTCGAGCGCGCCGAGCGCACGCTGACCACGCACGTTCCGTGCGCGGACTTCTTCGAGATCCGTGACAAGGCGCTGATCGCGCACGCCACGCAGATCGACCCCGACGGCGGCTGGTTCAAGGTCCCCATGGACATCCAGCGGGAGGTCTGGCCGACCGAGGAGTACGAGCTCGCGAAGTCCCTCGTGGACACATCCCTCCCCGAGGCCGACCTCTTTGCGGGCATCCGCGACAATGCCTGACATGAGCGCAAGCCTGGCACTGACGCACCTCGTCCCCCTCGCCAAGGAGGTCGACGAGAACAAGGTCACCCCCGGCGTCCTCGGCTTCATCGTCTTCGCGGTGATGGCCCTGGCCGTCTGGGGCCTGATGAAGTCCATGAGCCGTCACATGGGCAAGGTCTCCTTCGAGCAGGACCCCGAGAACGAGGCGGCGCCCGCCGACGGCTCCGGCCCCGGCGGGAAGACCGCTCCCGCGAAGGGCTGAGCCGGCACCGCGAGGGGCCGAGCCCGAGCCCGAGCCCGAGCGCGCGCCGCCCGTGTGCGTCCGGCCCCCGTGGACCCGTGACCAGTGGACCCGTGGAACTCCGGTCCCCGTGGACCCTCGGGAGCTCGCGGACCCGCGGGAACCGTGAGCGATGACCGGCACCCCGGTGTGAGGCCTTCCGGTCACACGCCGGGCTCCGGCGCGCGCCCGGAAGCCCGGCCGGAACCCCGGCCGACCGCTCCGGCGTGCGTCCGAGGGGCCGGCCGCCTCACGTCGCGGTCACGTCACGTCGTCACGGTCACGCCCATCACATCGCGGGCGTGTCGTCCCGGCACCATCCCCAGGCGCCAGGCCTGCCAGCCGGCGTCCAGGTCCACTCCCCGCTCCAGCAGCAGCCGGTACGCCTCGATGAAGTCGTCCAGCCTGCCGTCGCGGGTGGAGTGGCCGGCCCGCGAGAGCTGCGACAGCTCCTCCAGGGCCACGGCGGCGCCCACCTCGTGCCCGCCCGGCGCCGCGTAGGGGAGCAGCGTGCAGCGCAGGAAACGGGCCCAGTCCTCCCCGCGGCGGTCGCCGTACGAGGCGAACAGGCCGGCGGCCTCGTCGCACAGCGACAGCGCCTGCCGGGTGCGGGCGTTGCCCGCGTCGACGACGGCGAGTTCCAGGCACGTCCACGCCTCGCCGTGAGCCACCCCGATGCGCTGGAAGTCCGCGCGGGCGTCGACGAGGAGCTGGCGGGCGAAGCCCGAGTTCCGCAGGGAGCCCGTCTGCGCGGCGCGCTGGTCGCGGGTCACGCGGGCGGAGTGGTGACGGGCGCAGGCCAGCCCGTAGACGTCCCGCATGCGCGAGAACATCGTCCTCGACCGCTCCAGCTCCCGCACCGCCCGGTCCAGGTCGCCGGTCTCCTCCAGGGACTGGCCCAGGTAGTACACCGTCCAGGCCTCGCCGCGCGCGTCCTCGTTCTCGCGGTGCCGGGAGGCCGCCTGGCGCAGCCCGTCGACCGCGGCCGACGGGTCGCCCTCGACGAGTCTCGCGCGGGCGAGCTGGGTGAGCGCCCAGGCCTCCCCACGGGCGTCGCGCGTACGGCCGTACAGATCGAGCGCCTCGCGCAGTTCACGTTCGGCGCGCGGTACGTCGCCCATGCGCAGCCCGAGCTGGCCGAGCTGGAAGTGGGCCCAGGCCTCGCCGTGCACCGAGCCGCTCTCGCGGTGCAGGACCAGGGCCTCGGTGAGGAGGCCCAGCGCCTGGCCGAGCCGGGACCGGTCGCGCTCCACCGCCGCGAGCGCGTGCATCGTCCAGGCGCGGTCGGCCGCCAGCTCGGGTGAGGCCTGAAGGTCCATGGCCTCCTGGAGCTTGGCCGCCGCCTCGACGAGGGTGCCCTGGTGGTGCAGCGTGATGCCGAGGGAGCACAGCGCCCTGGCGGCCCCCGCGTCGTGATGGGCCTCGAAATAGAGATCCACCACCGCGGCCAGGGTCGTCCGCGCCTTGTCCAGCTCGCCGAGCTGGCGGGCCGCGATACCGGTGCGCCACTGCACCGAGCGGACCAGGAGCCCCTGGTCGACGGCCTGGGTCAGCTCGCTGATCTCGCCCAGCCGGTACAGATCGCCGCGCAGCAGGCAGTAGTCGCACAGAGCGCCCAGCAGATGGAGCACCGCCGCCTGGTCCACCCCCTCCGCGTGCCGCAGGGCCGCCGTGATGAAGCTCGACTCGTCGTCCAGCCAGCGCAGCGCGGCGTCCAGGGAGGTGAAGCCCTGCGGCCCGAACTGGTCGGCGCGCGTCGACGTCCTGCCGTCCACCAGGCGGATCACCGAATCGGCGAGTTCCGCGTAGTTCACGATCAGCCGCTCCTGCGCCGCCGCGCGCTCCGAGGCCTCCTCCTCGTCGAGGAGGCGGGCCGCCGCGAAGGTCCGCACGAGATCGTGCAGGCGGTAGCGGCTGCCGCGCACGTGGTCGATCAGACCCGCCCGGGACAGCGCGGTCAGATGACGGACGGCCTCGGGTTCGTCCGTCGCGAGCAGGGACGCCGCGGCTGCCGCACCCAGCGAGGCCCGGCCGGCCAGGGCCAGCCGGCGCAGCAGCCGGCGCGCCGTGTCCGACTGGTCCGTGTAGCGCAGCCACAGCACCCGTTCGACGGGCTCCACCGGGCCGTAGGCCGCGAGGTCGCCGGCGAGAGCGCGCGGGGTGCGGGGGCCGAGCGAGGAGCCCGCGACCCGCAGCGCCAGCGGCAGACCGCCGCACAACTCCCGTATCCGGTCGGAGGATTCGGCGTCGTACGGACCGGAGGCGTCCTGCGCCGCCGCGGTCAGCAGCTCCTCGGAGCCCGCCGCGTCCAGTGCCTCCACGGGGAGCTGGTGCACCCAGGCGGAAAGACCGGCGGGCAGGTCGAGGGGTTTGCGCGCGGTCACCAGGACCAGGCTCTCGGAGCGCTCGGGGACCAGGGTGCGTACCTGCTCGGCGTCGCTCGCGTCGTCCAGCACGATCGTCACGGGCAGGCCGGTCAGATGCTGGTGGTACAGCTCGCTCAGTCGTTTGACCTGCTGGTCCTGCGAGGAGCGTTCGCGGAAGAGGAGCTGTTCGCGCGGGGCGCCCAGCCGGTTCAGCAGGTGGAGGAGCGCGTCGCGGGTGGTGAGCGGCGGATCGTCCGGGCTGTCGCTCCGCAGGTCGACCACGCACGCGCCGCGGAACTGGTCCTTGAGGGCGTGCGCCGCCCGGACCGCGAGGGTGCTGCGGCCGGAGCCGGGGGCGCCGTGCAGCACGACGACCGTCGGTCTCGTCTCCGTGCTCGCGCGGGCCGCGTGAACCCACTGCGCGATCCGCGACAGTTCGGTGCGGCGCCCGGTGAACGGGCCCTCCTGTTCCGGGAGCTGGCCGAAGGAATGCTCCAGCACGCTGCGCCGGCGGGCGGCCGCGCTCTTGTCGGTGCGCCGCAGCTGGGGAGCGCCCTTCTTGGCGCCGGTGGTGGCGCTGAGCACCCGCTGCTGGTCGAGGAACGGCCGGATGCCCCGTACCTCCAGGGCCGTCAGCCACTGGAGGCGCAGCTGCTCGGGGCCGCCGGGCTGCCCCAGGGCTCCGGCGCGGCGGCTCGCGGCGGGTACGTGCGAGGCCGTCACCTTGAGGACGGTGGCCGTCGCGCCCGCCACGGCCACCGTCGCTCCGGTGCCGACGGCCGTGCCGGCGCCGGTGCCGAGGGCCAGGTCGCAGGCGACGGCGGCGAGCGCGCCGACCGCGGCCACCAGCAGGGGAGTTCCGGATCCCTCGCGGGCGAACCGCTGCCCGAAGGTCAGCCGTCCGGCCTCGGACTCGTCCAGCGCCCGTGTGTACGCCGTGTACTCCTCGGCGGCCGTCTCCGCCATCGCGTCGAGCGAGGCCCGCGCCCGGGACAGTAACGCGGTCCCGTCCGCACGCCCCCCTGAGCGGCGCACCTCCTCCTCGACGGCCCGGACCAACAGCCGCTCGGCCTCCGCCCGATGGCCGTCCCGCATGTCACGTCCCCCCTCCGGCAGCAACTCCCTGGCCTACGAGTGTCCTTCGGCCGGGACGCGAACGCGAGGGGGCGTCGATCATTCGCCGCGATCGAAGGCGCCGGACTCCGGAGCCCGCCCCCTCGGACGCACGAGCTCCGGCTGTTCATCGCGTGGGGCGCGGCTTTTGGAGAGAGCGAGGAACACGCAGGCGCAGGCGAGCCCCGCCTCCGCCACCGCGCAGGCCAGGGCCTGGACCAGCGGGGCGCCCGGCTGCGCGGTGGTTATGTCGAACCAGGCGTCGAGCACCGCGACGGCTGCCGTCGCCGAGGCGGTCAGCCGGGCGCGCGGATCGCGGCGCAGCCCCAGCACGGCGGTCGCCGCGCAGCCCGTGGCCATCAGCACGTCGAGTCCCGCCCAGGCCACCTGCCAGTTCCGCACCTCGGTGCTCGCCGGGAGCGTCCGCACGAGGAGCACCATCCACGGCACGAGCGCCACGGCGATGACACCGAGCAGCACCAGAGCCCAGTCGCTTCGCATCACGGCGCGATTCGTCTTCATGCCTCCACGATAGGACCACAGAGGAATTTCTGCAAAGAAAATTCTGCAGAACTAGTTCTGTGGAAGGGATGGGTCGGGGATACCGTGTCCGTATGCCCGACCCCGAGCTGACCGGTCTCGAACGCACCGCCCTGTACAAGTCCCTCGGCAACCCGCTGCGCCGCCGCATCCTCGACTACCTCGGCCGGCACGGCGAGGCGAACTCGACCGTGCTCGCCAGGGAACTCGGCGAGAGCTCCGGCACGACCAGCTACCACCTGCGCAAGCTGGCCGACCAGCACCTGATCGAGGAGATCGCGGAGAAGTCGGGCGGCCGTGAACGCTGGTGGCGGGCCCTGCCGTTCAGTCACACCACACCCGATCCGGCCACGATGGCCCCCGAGGAGCTCGCGGCCGCCGAGGGCGTGGCGCGCCTGAGGATCGAGATGGACACCGGGCTGTACCTCCGGGCGCACAAGGAGTACGCGGGGCCCGAGGGGTGGGCCCAGGTCCAGCGCTCCGGCAACTGGATGACCAGGGAAGAACTCCTGGACTTCGTACGCGAGTACCGGGCGCTCCTGGACCGGTACGGCCACGCTCGTGAAGACGCCCCCGACGGGGCGCGCCCGGTGCATCTGCGCTTCTACGCCGTCCCGGACGCCGTGGGAGAGTGGCAGGGTGAACCGACTGGCCCATGAGACGTCCCCGTATCTGCTCCAGCACGCCGACAACCCCGTCGACTGGTGGCCGTGGTCGGCCGAGGCCTTCGACGAGGCCCGCAGAAGCAACCGGCCCGTTCTGCTGAGCGTCGGGTACAGCAGCTGCCACTGGTGTCATGTCATGGCCCACGAGTCCTTCGAGGACGGGGCGACCGCCGCCTATCTGAACGAGCACTTCGTCAGCGTCAAGGTCGACCGCGAGGAACGGCCGGACGTCGACGCCGTCTACATGGAGGCGGTGCAGGCGGCGACCGGGCAGGGCGGCTGGCCGATGACCGTGTTCCTCACCCCGGACGCCGAGCCCTTCTACTTCGGCACCTACTTCCCGCCCGAGCCGCGCCACGGCATGGCCTCCTTCCGGCAGGTGCTGGAGGGTGTGTCGACCGCCTGGAACGACCGGCGGGACGAGGTCGCCGAGGTCGCCGGGAAGATCACGCGGGATCTCGCCGAGCGGGAGATGTCCTTCGGGGACAGCCGGGTGCCGGGCGAGGAGGAGCTGGCCGGCGCGCTGCTCGGGCTCACCCGGGACTACGACGCGGCGCGCGGCGGATTCGGCGGTGCACCCAAGTTCCCGCCGTCCATGGTGATCGAGTTCCTGCTGCGCCACCACGCGCGGACCGGTTCCGAAGGCGCGCTTCAGATGGCCGTGGACACCTGTGAGCGGATGGCGCGCGGCGGTCTCTACGACCAGCTCGGCGGCGGCTTCGCCCGCTATTCCGTCGACCGGGACTGGGTGATCCCCCACTTCGAAAAAATGCTCTATGACAACGCCCTCCTCTGCCGGGTCTACGCCCATCTCTGGCGTTCCACCGGGTCCGAGCTCGCGCGGCGGGTCGCGCTGGAGACGGCGGACTTCCTGGTGCGCGAACTGCGCACCGACGAGGGCGGGTTCGCCTCGGCGCTCGACGCCGACAGTGACGACGGCACCGGCAGGCACGTCGAGGGCGCGTACTACGTGTGGACGCCGGCGCAGTTGCGTGAGGTGCTCGGGGACGCGGACGCCGAGTTCGCGGCGCGGTACTTCGGGGTCACCGAGGAGGGCACCTTCGAGGAAGGGGCCTCTGTGCTCCAACTGCCGCAGCAGGAAGGGGTCTTCGACGCCGAGAGGCTCGCCTCGGTACGGGAGCGGCTGCTCGCGGCGCGGGCCGGGCGGCCCGCCCCGGGGCGCGACGACAAGGTGGTCGCCGCCTGGAACGGGCTCGCGGTGGCCGCCCTGGCGGAGACCGGCGCCTACTTCGGCCGCCCCGACCTGGTGGAGGCCGCGATCGGCGCCGCCGACCTCCTCGTACGGCTGCACATGGACGACCGGGCGCGCCTCGCCCGTACCAGCAAGGACGGCCGGGCCGGCGCCCACGCGGGGGTGCTGGAGGACTACGCGGACGTCGCCGAGGGCTTCCTCGCGCTGACGTCCGTGACCGGGGAAGGGGTCTGGCTGGAGTTCGCCGGGTTCCTGCTCGACCATGTCCTCGCGCAGTTCACGGACGCCGAGTCGGGTGCGCTGTACGACACGGCGGCCGACGCCGAGCGGCTGATCCGCCGCCCGCAGGATCCCACCGACAACGCGACGCCCTCGGGGTGGAGTGCGGCGGCCGGGGCGCTGCTGTCGTACAGCGCGCAGACCGGCGCGGAACCCCATCGCACCGCCGCCGAGCGGGCGCTCGGCGTGGTGAAGGCGCTGGGGCCCCGGGCGCCCCGTTTCATCGGGTGGGGGCTCGCGGTGGCCGAGGCGCTGCTCGACGGTCCCCGGGAGGTCGCGGTGGTGGGCGAGGAGAGCGATCCGGCCACAACGGCCCTGCGGCGTTCGGCACTTCTGGGCACCGCGCCGGGAGCCGTCGTGGCGGTGGGGGTGCCGGAGAGTGAGGAGCTGCCACTGCTCGCCGGCCGCCCGCTGGTGGACGGGAAGCCGGCAGCGTACGTCTGCCGTAACTTCGTCTGCGACATCCCGACGACCGATCCCGACCGGCTTCGCGAGGTCCTGAACGGCCGAAACACGTAACCCCCAACCGGTCCAAACGCCCCCAGAGAACGATTTGTTCGGCAATTTGACCGAGCGTGATGAAACACGCTCTTCATCGGGGCAACCCGTGTCCTTCACAGATCGCCCATAGCTTCTGCGTGGGGTCGTGACAGCCATGACGTGCTGTCACGACGGGGGTTTGGGGATCTGGGGGGATCTGTTGCTGACGTCTGTCTTCATCACTGCCGTCTCACTGGCACTCTTCTGCATGGCTGCCTTCACCCTGTGGTGGCAGATGCACGCGTGGCGTACGCCCGAAGTGCTGGCTTCCACCCGGTTCAGCAGTCCGGACGGGGGTGAGAGCCTGTCCTTCTCGCTGCTGCTGCCCGCGCGGCACGAGCAGGCGGTGCTCGACCACACCATCCAGCGACTGCTGGAATCCGGCCACACCGACTTCGAGATCGTCGTGATCGTGGGTCACGACGATCCGGAGACCGCGGAGGTGGCCCGGAGCGCGGAGGCACGCGACCCGCGG
Source organism: Streptomyces sp. NBC_00386 (assembly GCF_036063235.1). Taxonomy (NCBI): domain Bacteria; kingdom Bacillati; phylum Actinomycetota; class Actinomycetes; order Kitasatosporales; family Streptomycetaceae; genus Streptomyces; species Streptomyces sp. NBC_00386. Next base: position 3,697,695 of record NZ_CP107950.1, on the reverse strand, counting down.
GTGCGGGTCGTCGTCGACCACCACGAGACGAAGAACAAGCCGAAGGCCATGAACACCGCACTGCCGCACTGCCGCGGCGATGTGGTCGGGGTCTTCGACGCCGAGGACCAGGTGCATCCGGAGCTGCTGGCCCACGTCGACCACGCGTTCCGCACGACGGGCGCGGACGTCGTCCAGGGCGGGGTGCAGCTCATCAACTTCCACTCCAGCTGGTACAGCCTGCGCAACTGCCTGGAGTACTTCTTCTGGTTCCGCTCGCGCCTTCATCTGCACGCGCAGAAGGGGTTCATACCGCTCGGCGGCAACACCGTCTTCGTGCGGACGGAGGTCCTGCGGGAGGCGGGCGGATGGGACCCCGACTGCCTGGCGGAGGACTGCGACCTGGGCGTACGGCTGTCCAGCGTCGGCAAGAAGGTCGTCGTCGCGTACGACTCCGACATGGTGACCAAGGAGGAGACTCCCGGCTCGCTCGTGTCGCTGCTCAAGCAGCGGACCCGGTGGAACCAGGGCTTCCTCCAGGTCTACCGCAAGCGCGACTGGAGACAACTGCCCACCTTCGGGCAGCGGCTGCTCGCCCGCTACACGCTGATGACGCCGTACCTCCAGGCGGTCTCCGGGGTGATCATCCCGCTCAACGTGGCGGTCGCCCTCTTCCTCGACGTGCCCGTCGGGATCGCCTTCGTCACGTTCCTGCCGGCCGTGACCGCCCTGGTCACCTTCGTCTTCGAACTCGTCGGGCTGCACGACTTCGGCAAGCAGTACGGGCTTCGCGTGCGCTTCGTGCACTACCTGAAGCTCGTCGTCGGCGGCCCCTTCTACCAGGTGCTGCTGGCGGGTGCCGCCGTGCGCGCCGTCTGGCGTGAGCAACGGGGCCGCAACGACTGGGAGCTGACCAGTCACGTCGGCGCTCATCTCACCGACGCGATCCGAGAGGACGTTCCCGCGTGACCTCCACCCTTCCCGCGGCGACCACACCCACGGTCCCCGCGCAGCGGCCTCCTGCGCCCGAAATCGTCCCGATGTCCACCGCGGCACCGCGATTTCGCGGCTCGCGCGCCGATCTGATCCTGTGCGCGGTGCTGCTCGCCGCGATCCTCCTCGTGCAGGGCTGGAACATCTCCGCCTATCCGGCCCTCAGCGACGACGAGGGCACCTACCTCGCCCAGGCCTGGGCCGTCCAGCACGGCAAGGGCCTGGCCCACTACACGTACTGGTACGACCATCCGCCGCTCGGCTGGATCCAGATAGCCCTGCTGACCTGGATCCCCGCGCACATCAGCCCGTCCCTGATGACGGTGGGCTCGATGCGCTTCGCGATGCTCGTGGTCAGCGCGGTGAGCGCGGTTCTGCTGTACGTCCTCGCGCGCCGGCTGTCGCTGCCGCGGTGGGCGGCGGGGCTCGCGATGGTCCTCTTCGGGCTCTCCCCGCTCTCGGTCGTGCTCCAGCGGGAGATCTTCCTCGACAACATCGCGGTGATGTGGACGCTGCTCGCGTTCTGCCTGGCGGCCTCGCCGAGCCGTCATCTCTGGCACCACTTCGGCGCGGGCCTCGCGGCCGCCGCCGCCGTGCTGACCAAGGAGACGATGCTCGTCATCCTGCCCGCGCTGTTCGTCACGATGTGGCGGCACAGCCACCGCGACACCCGCAAGTTCGCGCTCACCGGGGCCGTCACGGCATGCGTGCTGATCGGCGCCGCGTATCCGCTCTTCGCCCTGCTCAAAGGCGAGTTGTTCCCCGGCGGAGGACATGTCTCGCTCTGGGAGGGCATCACCTACCAGATGAGCCGCCCCGGTTCCGGATTCGTCCTGGAACGCGGCACCGGCTCGTACGGGGTCCTCCATTCCTGGCTGTACTACGACCGGATCCTGCCGCTCGGCGGACTCGCGGGCGCGCTGCTGCTCCTGGTCACGTTCCGCTGGTCGGTGACGGCCCGCGCCCTGGCCGGACCCGCGCTCACCGTGGCGGTCCTCGCCGTGGTGGCGCTGCGCCCGAGCGGATACCTGCCCGCGATGTACGTGATCCAGGCGCTCCCCTTCCTCGCCCTCGTCCTCGCCGGAGGCACCGCGAGCGTGGCCCACGCCGTGCTGCGCAGATGGCGGACCGAGCAGGAGCGGACATATGTGACCTGGGGGCGGCGCGGGCTGGCCGCGGTGCTGGTGGTGGCCGCGGGCGCCTATGTCGTGCCCCGCTGGTACGACGGTGACCGCACCGCCATGACGGCCGACGCCAACGCCCCCTACCGGGCGGCCTCCTCATGGCTGAGGACCGAGGTGAAGGACCCCGGGGACACCCGGGTCCTGGTCGACGACGCGCTCTGGCTCGACCTCGTGCACGACGGCTACCGGCCGGGCCTCGGCGTCATCTGGTTCTACAAGGCCGACCTCGACCCCGCGGTCACCAAGACGATGCCGCGGGGCTGGAAGGACCTCGACTACGTGGTCGCCTCCCCGACGGTACGGCGTGACGCGCCCGACCTGCCGAACGTGAAGGCCGCGATGGAGCACTCCAGGCCTGTCGCCACGTTCGGCACGGGCCAGGACCGCGTCGAGATCCGGCGGATCGACGACAACGACACCACCACCACCGTCCGTTCTTCCGGAGGCGATCGATGAGCAGCTTCGAGAGCACCGCACCGCAGGAACTGGCCGATCCGGCCGTACGCGCCGCCGAGGTCCCGGAGCCGGGCGCCGTCACCGTCGTCGTACCGACCTTCAACGAGTCGGCGAACATACGGCAGTTGCTGCGGCAGATCACCGAGTCGGTGCCGGCCCGGCTGCCCTGCGAGGTCGTCTTCGTGGACGACTCCACCGACGACACCCCCGAGGTGATCACCGAGGCCGCGCGGGACTGTCCGTTCCCGGTGACCGTGCTGCACCGCGAGACGCCCGAGGGCGGGCTCGGCGGCGCGGTCGTGGAGGGGCTGAAGGCGGCGACCTCCCAGTGGATCGTCGTCATGGACGGGGACTGCCAGCACCCGCCTTCCCTGATACCGGAGTTGATCGCCTCGGGGGAGCGTGCGAACGCGGGCCTCGTGGTCGCGAGCCGGTACATCAAGGGCGGCAGCCGGGAAGGGCTCGCGGGCGGCTACCGGATCGCGGTGTCGCGCGGCGCGACGTGGCTGACCAAGTCGCTCTTCCCGCGCAGGCTGCGGGGCATCAGCGATCCGATGAGCGGGTTCTTCGCGATCCGGCGCAGCGCGGTGACCGCCGAGGTCCTGCGGCCGCTCGGCTACAAGATCCTGCTCGAACTCGCCGTACGCAGTCGTCCCCGCCAGGTCACCGAGGTGCCGTTCGTCTTCCAGGACCGCTTCGCGGGAGAGTCCAAGTCGAGCGCACGGGAGGGCTTCCGGTTCCTGCGCCATCTCGTCGGGCTGCGCACCGCCTCGCCGGTGGCCCGCATGGTGGTCTTCGGGCTGATCGGCGCCACCGGTTTCGTGCCGAACCTGCTCGGGCTGTACGCCCTCACGGCCGCCGGACTGCACTACGTACCGGCGGAGATCCTCGCCAACCAGCTCGGCGTGGCCTGGAACTTCCTGCTGATCGAGCATCTGCTGTTCCGGGAGCGACGCAAGCACCGCAACCGCTGGGACCGCATGGGCCGGTTCGCGCTGCTCGCCAACGCCGACCTGCTGCTGCGCATCCCGCTGATCACGCTCTTCGTCGACCGCTTCGCCATGGGCGCCCTGTCCGCCACGGCACTGGCCCTGGTGACGACGTTCGTTCTGCGCTTCGCCGGCACCGAAGCGCTGGTCTACCTGCCGCGCCGCAGCCGCGAGAGCGGGCGCGGAGGCCGTACCGCGAGGAGGACCGTGTGAGATTCCGGGTGAGACCGCGACGCAGGACGTCACTCCTGGCCGTGACAGGTCTGGCCGCCGGACTGCTGCTCGTGTCACCGCAGCCCGCGTCCGCCGCCAACCTCGTCACGAACCCGGGCTTCGAGACCGACGGCACGGACGGCATGCCGTCCTGCTGGGAGAAGTCCGGCTGGGGCGACAACGACTTCACCTTCGCGACCGTGACCGACGCCCATTCCGGTTCCAAGGCCATGAAGGTGACGCTGACCCGCCGGGTCGACGGCGACCGCAAGGCGCTGATCACCGAGTCCGCCGCGTGCGCGCCGGTGGTCACCGTGGGCAAGCAGTACGACCTCGGGCTCTACTACAGGACGACGACCCCCGACGCGGCGATCACGCTCTTCCGGCACGACACCACGGCGGGCTGGCAGTACTGGACCGACCTCAAGACCCTGGACATGGCGGGGGCCTGGACGCGGGCGACGGTGCGCACCCCGGCCGTCCCGGCGGGCACCGACCGCGTCACCTGGGGTGTCTCCGTGTACGGCACGGGCTCCGCGACCACCGACGACTACACGATGGAACAGGTCTCCGACCCCGTTCCGCCGGCCACCTGCACGGGCACGGCCGAGGAGTGCGCGAACGGGAAGTGGACGGTCCTGCCGACCCAGAACCCGGTCCGCTCCATGCACTCCGTCGTCCTCAACAACGGCAAGGTGCTGCTGATCGCGGGCTCCGGGAACAGCGAGGAGAACTTCGCCGCGGGCACCTTCACATCGGCGGTCTACAACCCGGCGACCGGCTCGTACAAGGTGATCCCCACCCCCAAGGACATGTTCTGCGCCGGGCACGTCCAGCTCGCCGACGGGCGGGTGCTGGTGATGAGCGGCAACAAGGCCTTCCCGGTCGTGGGCGGGCACGGGTACGAGGGGTACAAGGACTCGTACGTCTTCGACCCGGTCACCGAGACGTACAGCAAGACGAACGATCTCAACGACGGTCACTGGTATCCGTCGGCGACCGAGCTGGGCAACGGCGACATCATCTCGTTCGGCGGTCTGCGCGAGGACTCGTCGGGTTCGGTGACGGCCGAGCGCTGGTCGAACGCCCAGCAGCAGTGGCTGCCGCTGTGGCAGGTCAACCAGACGTGGTCGTTCTGGGGCCTGTACCCGTCGATGATCCTGATGCAGGACGGCCGGCTCTTCTACTCGGGCAGCCATGTCTTCGGCAACGGCACCCCGGGCACCGGCTCGGCGATCTACGACTACGACGCCAACACCCAGACCGCGGTCCCCGGCCTGCAGAACAAGGACGAGCGCGACCAGTCCGCGAGCGTGCTGCTGCCTCCCGCGCAGGACCAGAAGGTCCTCACCCTCGGCGGCGGCAACATCGACTCGAACCCGGCCGCGAACCGGCTCACCGACATCATCGACCTCAAGGCCGCCGACCCGGCGTACACGATGGGCCCGCCGATCCCGCAGGGCACGGTGGACCTCGGCAACGGCAAGGTCGCCCAGACCGGCAGCCAGGGCAAGATGTACGTCTCGGCGGTACTGCTGCCCGACGGGAAGGTCCTGGAGACGGGCGGCGGACTGCACAACCGCGCCGACCCGGTCTTCGAGGCGTCGCTCTTCGACCCGGCGACCTCGTCCTTCGACCCGGTGGCCGCCGACCCGGAGGCGCGCGGCTACCACTCCTCCGCGTTCCTGCTGCCCGACGGCCGCGTGATGGCCACCGGTGACAACCCGGGCAACGGCACCTGGAACCACGACGTGTCCATCTACACCCCGCCGTACCTCCTCAAGGGCACCCGCCCGACGATCACCTCGGTGATCGACAACGAGTGGGTGTACGGGGACACGCAGCGCATCACGGTCGACCGGCCCGTCGTGAAGGCGGAGTTGATCCGGCCGGCCGCCGTGACCCACTCCTCCGACCCCAACCAGCGGTTCGTGGACCTGCCGCTGAGCGTGGACGGCAACAACGTCGACCTCAACGTGACGAGCAACCCCAACCTGGCGCCGCCCGGCTGGTACATGCTCTTCGCGGTCGACGCCAACGGCGTTCCGTCGGTGGCCAGGTGGGTGCATCTGCAGGGCCCGTCGGCGCTCGCCGCGGACACCGTCTCGGCGCACGTCCACGCCTTCGCCGACTCCCCCGAGGGCACGGTCACCGAGCCGGGCAGGAAGCGGACCTCGCAGAAGGTGTCCACGACCATCTCGGGCTGCGACCGCCACTACGGCACGATCAACGTCTGTGTGCCGACCGTCTTCCCGGAGGGGGTGAGGAAGACGACGGCCTCCCGCTGCGCCTGGCTGAAGAAGAACGACTACGGGCGGCTGAGGATCAACGGCAAGGACGATCCGCTCGGACTCGACCCCAGCGGGGACGGGTTGGCCTGCGGGGCAAAGGATCTGATCAGGCGTTAGGTGTCATCCGCGGGCTCCGGGGCCTGTCCTTCAGGCCCCGAACTCCGCGAGGGCGCGCTCCACGACGGTCTCCAGCCGGTCGTGGTGCGCGCCCTTCCAGTAGGCGCGTCCGCACTCGCCGCACTGCGCGAAGACGTCGTACGACCGCTCGGTGCCGCTCTCCAGCTGGTCCGCGACCTGTTCCTTGGTGGCCTCCGCGAGCAGGCCGTTGCACGCCGTGCAGCGCGACCAGGGTTTCAGCTCGGGCGCGAACCGGCCCAGGACGTCACGGAGTTGGTCGTCGGGCTGGGTGCTGTAGACGAAGCCGCCGGCCCACAGTTCGCGGCGGTGCAGCAGCCCGCGGTCGCGGCTGAGCAGGACGCGCCGCTCGGCCGCCGAACGGGCGGCGAGCGCCGGGTCGCCGATGTCGGTGGACTCGTACGCCGTGTCGACGCCGAGCAGCCGCATCCGGCGGGCCAGGGTGCCGAGATGGACGTCCAGGAGGAAGCGCAGCGGCGCGCCGGGGACCCGCTGCGGGCGTTCGACGGCGCGGACCCGCACGGACTCGCCGGCCGCCGGGATGTGCGAGAAGGGCACCTCGCGCCCGTCCACGACCAGGGCGCCGACCTCGGTGAGCGGGACGCCCAGCGACTCGACGACATGGCCGAGGGTGGAGGAGCCGTCGGTGCCGGCGGGGGTGACCCCGCGGCGGCGGGCGTGCGGGACGAACAGCCCCAGTTCGGGGGCGAATTCGATGTGGATCTCCGGTCCGTTCACGCGGTCAGGATGTCATGCGGGGTGCGCCCCGGTCCCCCGGGTTTCGCGGCGGCAGACCGTGCTCCATGACGTTCACGGTCCGCTCGACGAGATCGGCGAGGTCGTCCCCCTGCCCGGTCTCGGCCCAGTACATGGAGGTCTCCATCAGCCCGCCGATGAGCGACATCGCGAAGACCCGGACCTCCAGGCTGTCCGGGTCCCGGCCGGAGCGCTCCCCGATGACCCGGCTCAGCAGCCGCCCGGTGACGGACATGCTCTCCATCATCCGGGAACGCACCGCGGGGACCTCGACCATCAGCCGCGTCCGGAGCCGGCTGATCTCGGGGTCCTCGGAGCTGCCGGCGCCGATGGCCTTCCTGATCACATGGCGCAAGGAATCGAACCACGGCTCGTCCGCGGGGCGTTCCCGCAGTTCCTGTTCGAGGAGCGGGTCGTACTCGTCCGTGAGGACGATGTCCTCCTTGGTCGGGAAGTAGCGGAACACCGTGGACGGGGAGACCTCGGCCGCCTCCGCGATCTGCTCGACCGTCGTCGCGTCGTACCCCTGCTCCTCGATCAGCCGGTACGTCGCCTCGCGGATCGCGATGCGGGTCTTGATCTTCTTCCGCTCGCGGAGCCCCGGCTGGGGCTCCGCGGCGGGAGCGGAACTCTGAGTGGTGGCGGCCATGGTTTCTATTGTCCGGCATCCGCCGGGGCCGGGGCCATGGCGGTGTCCTCCTCGGGCACCGGGTCGGCCTGCCGGGGGCTCGGCAGCAGCGCCGCCGCCAGCAGCGCGGTGACCAGCGCCGCGATCCCGCTGACCAGCAGGACCAGATCCATGCCGTGGAGGTACGCGGCGTTCGCGGAGGCGGCGAGGGCCGGGTCGCCGAGCCGGTCCGCGACCACATGGGCGCCGACCACCGAGCCGTCGGCGGCGTCCGCGGCGGCACGCGGCAGCGCGGACGTGTCGAGACGGTCGGCGTACGTGCTCGCCAGCAGGGAGCCGAGCAGGGCGATACCGATCGCGCTGCCCACCTGGCGCACCGTCATCAGCAGCCCGGAGCCGCTGCCGGCCCGGTCGCGGGGCAGTTCGCCGAGGGCGGCGGACATGGCGGGCACCACGGCGAAACCGAAGCCGAGCCCGGCGACGGACAGCCACAGTGCCGTGGCGCCGTACCCGTCGTCGACGGTCGTACGGCTGCCGAGGAACGCGGCGAAGGCGAGGACGACGAGACCCGCGCTGATCACCGAGCGCGCCCCGAAGCGGGCGACCAGCGGCTGCGCGCCCCGGGAGGCGACCAGCAGTCCGCCCATCATCGGCAGCATCCGGACCCCGGTCGCCAGCGCGTCGTGTCCGAGCACCGCCTGGAGGTACTGCGGCAGTACGAACATCAGGCCGGACAGGACGAACATGACGAGTGTCGCGGCGAGGGCGTTGAGCAGGAAGCCGCGCTGGGCGAGCAGGGAGAGATCGAGCATCGGCCGGGGGCTGCGGCGTTCGCGGACGACGAGCAGGGCGATCAGGACGGCGGCCGCGGCGAAGCAGCCGAGGACGAGCGGGTCGCCCCAGCCGCGGGTCGGGGCCTCGATGATGGCGTAGATCAGGACGCTGAGGCCGACCGCGGTGAGCGCGGTGGAGAGCGCGTCGACCTTGGGCGATGCCGGGTCCCTGGTCTCGGGGAGCAGGAAGGCGCAGGCGGTGATCCCGATGGCCGCCATCGGCACGTTGACCAGGAAGACCGAGCCCCACCAGAAGTGGTTCAGCAGCCAGCCGCCGATGATCGGGCCGAGCGGCAGACCGAGCGCCGAGGCGGCGGAGACGGCCCCGACCGCCTTCGTGCGCTCGTCGGGTCCGAACAGCGAGGGCAGGACGGCGAGCGCGAGCGGCATCACCAGCGCGCCGCCGACACCCATCAGGGCGCGGGCGACGATCACCCAGGTGACGTCGTCGACGAGGGAGCCGGCCAGCGAGCCGGCGAGGAAGACGGCGAGGCCGGTGATGAGCATCCGGCGCCGCCCGAAGCGGTCGCCGAGCAGGCCCGCCGGGAGCATCAGCGAGGCGAAGACGACGACGTACGCGTCCGCCATCCACTGCTGCTCCCCGGTGGACGCGCCGAGGTCCCGGGCCATCGTCGGCAGTGCCACGTTGAGGATCGTCATGTCGAAGCCGAGCACGAGCATGCTCGCGACCAGGGCCCCGAGGGCCCACCAGCGGCGGGGGTCGCGCCGAACGGCGCTGTCTTGCGTGAGAGTCGCCATGAAATGAGAGTAACTCTCAAAAGATGGTTGATGTCAATCCAGTGCGACTTTCAGTTGGTGGTGGGTGTCGTCATGGGCGGAGGTGCCCGGTGGCCGGAAAACGCGCAGTGGCCGCGGCTGGGGAGCCGCGGCCACTGAAGAGAAGGGGGAGTCGGGGGATCAGCCGTGCTGGTAGGCCACCAGGGAGATGCCGACGTAGTGCACGATGAACGCCGCGAGGGTCAGGGAGTGGAAGACCTCGTGGAATCCGAACCAGCGCGGTGACGGGTTGGGCTTCTTGATGCCGTAGATCACTCCGCCGGCGCTGTAGAGCAGCCCGCCGACGATCACCAGGACGAGGACGGCGATGCCGCCCGTGCGCATGAAGTCGGGCAGGAAGAACACGGCCGCCCAGCCCATCGCGATGTAGCAGGGCGTGTAGAGCCAGCGCGGGGCGCCGACCCAGAACACCCGGAAGACGATGCCCGCCGCCGCGGCGGCCCAGATGCTCCACAGGAGCCACTGACCCTTGGCCTCCGGCAGCAGCAGCATGGTCAGCGGTGTGTAGGTGCCCGCGATGATCAGGAAGATGTTCGCGTGGTCGAGTCTGCGCAGGACGCCGTCCATGCGCGGACTCCAGTCGCCGCGGTGGTAGAGGGCGCTCACGCCGAACAGCAGGCAGGCGGTCAGGGCGAAGATCCCGCAGGCGATGCGTCCACGGGGGGAGTCCGCCAGGGCGGTGAGGACCAGTCCGGAGACGAGGGCGGCCGGAAACATGCCGAGGTGCAGCCAGCCGCGGAGCTTGGGCTTGATCTCTTCCGACAGGGAGTGCGCGACAGACGTCTGGCCGGCGGCCGGCGAGTCCGTGGGCGCGTCGGGGACGGACGCAGTCATGCGCCGAATCGTACCTACGGAACCGTAAGTTACGCGTCAGTCCCACGTAAGCGAGTCGCAATAGTGGCCATGATCTCACGGCGTCGACGGGATTCGCGGGGTACTCGCGGTGAACCCCGAGTGAGCGGGCGGAAACCCCCCTGGAAGTGGCGATGCTCACGCCGCTCAGGTGTGAGGCCCTCTGGACATATGCGCGGCCCGGTCGGATCATCAAATGAGTGCGGTCGGCACCGGATGAGCGCCAGGGGTTCCATCACCGTGAAGCATCCGGGTCGCAGCCCCCACGGGGCACCAAAACAAAACCCTTCATTTAGGAGCAATCGTGGCGCGCGACATCGCGGCTCCCGTCCCGACCAACCACAAGGAACTGATCTCGTGGGTCAACGAGATCGCCGAACTGACCGAGCCGGACAGTGTGGTCTGGTGTGACGGATCCGAGGCCGAGTACGAGCGACTGAGCGAGGAGCTCGTCCGCAAGGGCACCTTCAAGAAGCTCGACCCGATCAAGCGCCCCAACTCGTACTACGCCGCTTCCGACCCGACCGATGTCGCGCGGGTCGAGGACCGGACGTTCATCTGCTCCGAGAAGGAAGAGGACGCGGGCCCGACCAACCACTGGAAGGCCCCCGCCGAGATGCGGGAGATCTTCCAGGGCGAGGGCGGCCAGGGCGGCGTCTTCCGCGGCTCGATGCGCGGCCGCACGATGTACGTGGTCCCGTTCTGCATGGGCCCGCTCGGCTCGGACCTCTCCGCGATCGGCGTCGAGATCACCGACTCCGCCTACGTCGCCGTGTCCATGCGCACCATGACCCGTATGGGACAGCCCGTCCTGGACGAACTCGGTACCGACGGGTTCTTCGTGCGTGCCGTGCACACGCTCGGAGCGCCGCTGGCCGAGGGCGAGGCGGACGTGCCGTGGCCCTGCAACTCCACGAAGTACATCTCGCACTTCCCCGAGACCCGCGAGATCTGGTCGTACGGCTCCGGCTACGGCGGCAACGCGCTCCTCGGCAAGAAGTGCTACGCCCTGCGCATAGCGTCCGTGATGGCGCGCGACGAGGGCTGGCTCGCCGAGCACATGCTGATCCTCAAGCTGACGCCGCCGCAGGGCGAGTCGAAGTACGTCGCCGCCGCGTTCCCGAGCGCCTGCGGCAAGACCAACCTCGCCATGCTGGAGCCCACGATCTCCGGCTGGACGGTCGAGACCATCGGTGACGACATCGCCTGGATGCGGTTCGGCGAGGACGGCCGCCTCTACGCGATCAACCCCGAGGCCGGCTTCTTCGGTGTCGCGCCCGGCACCGGTGAGCACACCAACGCCAACGCGATGAAGACGCTGTGGGGCAACTCCGTCTTCACCAACGTCGCGCTCACCGACGACAACGACATCTGGTGGGAGGGCATGACGGAGGAGACTCCGGCACACCTGACCGACTGGAAGGGCAACGACTGGACCCCGGAGTCCGGCACGCCCGCCGCGCACCCCAACGCCCGCTTCACCACGCCCGCCTCGCAGTGCCCGATCATCGCGCCCGAGTGGGAGGACCCCAAGGGCGTGCCGATCTCGGCGATCCTCTTCGGTGGCCGCCGCGCCACGGCCGTCCCGCTGGTGACGGAGTCCTTCGACTGGAACCACGGTGTCTTCCTCGGCGCGAACGTCGCCTCCGAGAAGACCGCCGCGGCCGAGGGCAAGGTCGGCGAGCTGCGCCGCGACCCCTTCGCCATGCTGCCGTTCTGCGGCTACAACATGGGCGACTACATGGGTCACTGGGTCGACGTCGCCAAGGACAAGGACCAGGCGAAGCTCCCGAAGATCTACTACGTGAACTGGTTCCGCAAGAACGACGCGGGCAAGTTCGTGTGGCCCGGCTTCGGCGAGAACAGCCGTGTCCTGAAGTGGATCGTCGAGCGCCTCGACGGCAAGGCCGAGGGCGTCGAGACCCCGATCGGCGTCCTGCCGACCCGCCAGGCCCTCGACACCGACGGTCTGGAACTGGCCGAGTCCGACCTCGACTTCCTGCTCACGGTCGACAAGGAGGTCTGGCGCGAGGAGGCCGCCCTGGTCCCCGAGCACCTCAACACCTTCGGCGAGCACACGCCGACGGAGCTGTGGGACGAGTACCGCGCCCTGGTGCAGCGCCTGGGCTGACGCCCCCCGTGACTCCGCGGCCGACCCGAGTTGCCCTGACCTGCGACCGTTGCGGCGGTCGGCCGCGGTGACCGCACCAGCCGGGGTTCCGCGCACATTCGCGCGGGACCCCGGCTTTTTCGTCCCCCGTGTCCCGCCCGTGCCGGAACGGCTGAAAAAGCGCGGATTTCGAGGGACACTCCTGACATCCTGCACTGGACCCCGAAATGAGGTGGGCGGGGTGCGTACGCCTGTCAGCGACCCCATGAAGATCGGTCCGTACCGCATCGTGGGCCGGCTCGGCTCCGGTGGCATGGGATGGGTGTATCTCGGCCGTTCGCCCGCCGGGCGCGAGGTCGCGGTCAAGGTGGTGCGGCCCGAACTGGCCGCGGAGCGCGAGTTCCGGGAGCGCTTCGCGCGCGAGGTCGCCGCGGCACGCGTGGTCAGCGGCGCCTACACCGCGGCCGTGGTCGACGCCGACACCGAGGCCGAACTGCCCTGGCTGGCCACGCTGTACGTGCCCGGTCCCTCGCTCGCCGAGGCGGTCCGGACCGACGGCCCCCTGCCCGAGCCGCAGGCACGACGGCTCGGCGCGGGCCTGGTCGAGGCCCTCCAGGCCATCCACGCCGCGCGCGTGGTGCACCGGGACCTCAAACCGGCCAACGTGCTCCTCGCCTCGGACGGACCTCGCGTCATCGACTTCGGGATCTCCCGTGTGGACGGCGCCCCCGGCCTCACCCAGGTCGGCGTCGTCGTCGGCACCCCGCCCTTCATGTCGCCCGAGCAGATCAAGGGCGCCCCGGTGGGCCCGCGGAGCGATGTCTTCTCCCTCGGCGGGGTCCTGGTGTACGCGCTCACCGGGCGGCCGCCGCACGGCAGCGGAGAGGCCGTGCGCCGCCGCGTCGTCCTCGCCGAACCCGAACTCGACGGCATCGTGGGGCCGCTGCGGGATCTGGTCGCACGCTGTCTGGCCAAGAATCCCGAGGACCGGCCCCGACTGGACCTGCTCCTGGCCGGGTTGCTGGAGCAGGAGCCCCGGCAGGCGGAGTGGCCACCGCCCACGGTCGCCCTCAGCATCAAGGTGCGCACCCAGGACCTGATCAAGCGCCGCAAGGAGAGCACCAGCGTGTCCGTACCCTCCTGTCTGCTGTCGCACGCCCAGGCGCTGCTCGACGCCGGGCTGACCGACGCGATGGTCGCCGAGGCGGTGGTCCGTGGCGACGCCTGACTCCTTTCCCGGCCGCGGCCGGGAGATCCTGGAAATCGGAACGCACTGGCGGCAGTTGGTGCAGACCTGGGTGGCCAGGCGGAATTTCCACACGGTGACCGACACCGTTTCCGTCTCCATGCGATTCGACCTGGAGGAAACGGGCCGGACGGTCACCGTCCGATTCATGACGACCAAGCGGCTGCTGGTCGCTTTCGCGACCGACGGTCATTTCCTGCGCAAGGACCAACTGGCCCTCGCCGCCGCCGCGTCGAACGCGTGGAACACCGAACAGCTCCACCCCATGCTGTCCGTATGGGACGTACGGGGACCGCGCCCCTGTCTCGCGGGAGTGTGCGATCTTCCCCTGACCTGTCGAATGACGCAAACAGATTTCGATGCTTTGGCCAGTGATTGGGTGGAGCGGGCGAGACAAATGTTCACCCGATGCCATCAGGTGTTCGAGTTGTAGAAGTGATGTCCGCCGCGTTTCTCAAACCCTTCCGGACACCCTCCGGTTTCCGCCACTATGGGCAAGTGCCTTTCAGGGCCACGGGGGTGTTTTCTTAGGGCCATGGGGGGTCTTTTCATGCGGCGTCGGATTTCCCTCGTCATGATGTCCGGACTCCTGGCCGCGTTCGTTCCGGCGGTGCCCGCCGCGGCCGGCGAGCCGTGCGGCGGCACCTTCGACCGGCACCTCGGCTGCTGGGCCGACTGGATCGACGAGGGAACGGTTCGCGTCACCCTCGACCGGACCCTGCCGTTCGACGGCGGCGCCGACCGCCGTGGGCCCTTCGAGCAGACCCTGTCGGCCCACAGCGCGAGGCTCCTGGTCGAGGTGCCCTCGCGCGTCCACACCGGGCAGGGCGGAACGGCACTTCTCGTGCTGGCGGACCGCAAGGGCAGGCTCGTCGCGGACGACGCCGTCATCGACCCGCTGAAGCCCGAGACCGTGGCCGAGCTGGCCGCACACGGAGCCTGCCACCCCAAGGAGACGGGGGACCTGTGCGCCCGGCTCGGCAAGGGCGACTCGCTGACCGGGGCCGACCTGGTCCGCCTGGGCCTGGCCGCCGACCTCTCCCGCACGGACACCGTCAGCGGCTCCGGGGCCGGTTCGTCCGCGACCTCCACGGGTGAGACCGCCGCCGGCAAACAGGAGCAGGGGCAGGGGCAGAACCAGGAGCAGGCGACCGGGAACGGCGGCAACACCGGCCCGGACCCCGGCACCGCCCCCGACCCGGGCGACGACGCCGGCTGGGACACCGCCACCGCGGTGCTCACCGTCCTGTGCGCCGTCCTCGTCCTCCTGCTCGGTGCACTGCTCTTCCTGATCCGCCGCTCCGCCCGGTCCGTCGCCGTCGGCACCCTGTCCAGGCGCTCGCTCGCCGCACAGGGCGTCGGCGCCGTACCGGCCGCCGCGACGCCCCGTCCCCGTACCCGCCCCCGCGCCCAGATGCCCGACGAGGCCACCACCCGGACCCGTACGCAGATGCCCGACGAGGCCACCACCCGCATCCGGGCCATGCCCGCGCCCCGCAGCCACGGACGGCGCGTCGGCAACGTACCGGGCCCCGCCCGGCCCGCCGTCGTACGCACCGAACTGCACCCGCAGGGATATGTCGAAGTGGAGCACGTGCTGTACCGGGCGGTGTGGGCCGAACCCGGCCGGCCGCCGCCCGCGCCCGGCGGACTCGTCGATGTCACCGAGGCGGGGGAGCGGGACTCCGACGTCCTCTACGCGTTCCCGCCCACAGCCGGACGGCACGCCAAAGCCACCAGGCCCTGAGACCAGGAGAGATCCCCATGCACAGCGACTACCCGCCCACGCTGCCGGCGGAGTACGCCGACATCGAGTTCGAGAACAACGCGCAGCGGCTGCCGCTCGTCCTGTGCCTCGACATCTCCAGCTCCATGGCGGGTCAGCCCATCCAGACGCTCAACAACGCGCTCGCCGAGTGGACCCGGGAACTGCACGACGACGTCAGCCTCAGCTACAGCGTCGAGGTCGCCGTGGTCACCTTCGGCGGTCCCGGCGTCACCGCCTGGCGCGGACCGCAGCTCCTGCCCCCGCACGCGCCGGTGAGCCCCTTCGTGCCGGCGCACATGTTCCACCCGCCGCAGCTCGCCGCCGCCGGGGTCACCCTGATGACCGAGGCCCTCGAACTGTCGATGAACATCATCGCCGCCCGCAAGGCCGAGCTGCGCGCCTCCGGACTCCAGTACTACCGGCCGCAGATCTGTCTCGTCACCGACGGACTGCCCACCGACGCCACGGGGCATCTCACCGATTCCTGGCACCGGTTGATCCCGGTCCTCGCCGACGAGCAGCAGGCCCGCCGCTTCCGGCTGTACGCCATCGGCGTCGGCGGCATCACGGACCGGGGCGAGCAGGTGCTCCGGTCCTTCGCGCCGAAGTTCAACGCCCGGCTCCAGGGATTCCCGTTCCGCGAGCTGCTCCAGATGATGTCCGCGAGCGCCAACGCCGAGCAGAAGGGCGCGGGTGACGAGGTCTTCGAGAAGATCTTCAGCCAGTTCAAGACGCAGCGCCCGGCCTGGGAATCGTGACCGATGACCCGATGGGAATCCTGACTGATGACCGCAGCCGACGAGAGGGACACTCCGTGGCGGATCCACGGAATGAGCGTCGAGGGATACCGGCACCGCCGTCAGGGGCAGCCCTGCCAGGACGCCTGCGCGCACACGGTGAAGGCGTCCGTGGCGGTCCTCGCCGTCGCCGACGGCGCGGGCAGCCGGCCGCGTTCGGAGGAGGGCGCCCGGCTCGCGGTCGACCTGGCCACCGAGCACTTCGCGCGCCGGGCCGCCAGTGCGGCGGACCGGCGTCCCGGCAAGGCGGTGCGCGAGCTTCTGCGGGACGCCTTCCACGACGTCTCCAAGGTGTTCCTGGACCGCACGGGCGCCGACGCGGCGGACTTCGCGACCACGCTCACCGTGGTCGTGCTCGCGCCCGGCTGGCTCGGTCATCTGTCCGTGGGGGACGGCTTCGTCGTCCTGCGGGCCGGTACGGAGGACGGTGAGCGGCAGTTCCACCTGCTGCCGCAGCCGGCCGCGGCCAGCGAGTACAGCAACGAGACGGTCTTCCTCACCTCGCCGGACGCGGCCCGCTGGGTGCACACCGACTGCGTGTCCGACAACGGGATCGACGGGGTGCTGCTGTCCACCGACGGACTGGCGCAGGCCGCGCTCAACCGGTCCACGGGCGGCGCGCTGTCCCCCAACACGTCCTTCGCCGAGGCCGTGTTCCGCTCGCTCGACACCCCCGGTCCGGTGACCGCGAGCGCCCACGAGGGCCTGGGGACCCTGCTCCGCTCGGACCGGCTCACCGCCCTCAACGCCGACGACAAGACCCTCCTGCGGGCCGTGCTCAAGGCGCGGCCATGAGCGGCCGCACCGTGTTCCTGGACGACAAGCCGGTCACCCTCGCCGAGCTGCCCCTGAAGGGCGGCGGTCAGGCGGCCGTCTTCCCGGTCGTCGGCGACGACGGCATCGTCGTCAAGCTGTACCGCGAGACGCCGGGCCCCAAGGAGGAACAGCGGCTGAAGCGGATGCTGACCATGTCCCCGCTCGTGACCCGTCCCACCGACGCCTCCCAGCCGCCCGAACTGGCCTGGCCGACCGCCCTCGCCCGCGGCCCGCAGGGCGAGTTCCTCGGCTACGCCATGCGCCGCTTCGGCGAGCCCCAGCACGTCCAGCTCATCGGCCTGTTCACCCGCGCCCAGCGCCTCAAGCTGTTCGCCGACCGGGCCGACTGGCGCTTCCTGCTCGGCGTCGCCTGGAACCTCGCCTTCATGACCGCGCGCATGCACTACGACAATCTCGTCATCGGCGACTTCTCCAGCAGCAATGTCGTCGTCGACGCCAACGGCTTCGTCACCTTCCTCGACTGCGACTCCATCGCCTTCAGCGACCCGGTGACCGGGGAACTGTTCCCGTGTCTGATGCACACCACCGACTACTCGTCCCCCGAGCGGCAGGCAGGCGGCCCCGCCACCCGCGCCACCGACGAGTTCGCCCTCGCGGTCCTCGTCTACCAGCTCCTGACGGCCGGGAACCACCCCTTCGGCGGCGTCCCGCACGACAGCGCGTCCGAGTCGACGGTCAAGGACAACATCGCCGCCAGCATCTCCTACGTCGTGCGCCCCGAACGGGTCGTCATCCCGCGCGGCACCATCGACCCCTCCGTGCTCCCGCCCGAACTGCTCGCGCTGGCCCGCACCGCCTTCGGCCCCGGTGTGCACGACCCCGCCACGCGGCCCCCTGCGGAGGCGTGGCTGCGCGCCCTGGACAAGGAGCGCGCGCTGGTACGGGTCTGCCCGACCCGCCCGCTGCACGCGTTCGGCTCGCATCTGACCTCGTGCCCCTGGTGCACCCGGGCGGCGCTCACCGGGCACGACGTGTTCAACGTCCCGGTGGCGGTCCCGGGGCCCGGCGTGCCGCAGCCGCCGCCGCCCGTTCCGACGCCGGGCGAGCCGTGGCCCACGGGGCTGAAGGTGGCGCTGCTGATCCTGGCGATCGTGATCCTGGTGGTGATCGTGGCGAACGCCTGAGCCGCTTGAGCCGCCGGAGCCGCCGGAGCCGCCGGAGCCGCCGGAACCGTGGGTTGCCGCGGGTTGCCGCGGGCGGCCGAGGTCACTGCGGACAGCCGAGGTCACTGCGAGCGGCCGCGGTCCTCCAGATAGCGCGTGTGGGACTCCTGGCGTCGCGCCTCCGTCTCCCGCAGTGCCGCCGCGAGCCGGTCCGACTCCTCCTGGAGCACGGTGAGCTGACGCTCCAGATGGCGCTCCGGCGGCTCGGTGCCGGGGGCCAGCCGGGTCCACCACCGGGTGCGGACGAAGGTGTCGACGGCTTCCGGGATGTCCTGTCGCACGGCACGCGACAGGGCGTGTACGCCCTCGGGGTCCTGGGCGAGGATCTCGGCGACCCAGCCCGGATCGAGCAGGGCGGTGAGGACCTCGGTCAGCTCGGTGAGCCGGCCGGCCGCCGCCGGGGGCAGCTCGACGCCGTCCAGATACTCCCGCAGCTTGCCGAAGTCGACGCGCAGTTCGGCCAGTTGGGCGGAGGGATCCGGGAAGTCGGGCGGGGCCGGGCGCTCCGGCGGTGCGATCAGCGCGCCCGCGCCGTACAGACCGGCCACGACGACCGGCCAGTACGGGCCCGCCAGACCGGTGAAGGTCAGCGCGAGTCCGGCGATCCCGCACGCGCTGCCGGTCAGGTTCTTGCGCGATTCGAGGAAGCCGATGAACCTACTGGTAGCCACGGATCTCCTCGAAGGCGCCGTCGAGCGAGCCCTTCCGGGCGTCGAAGAGACGGCCGCCGGTCAGGTCGGCGATGTGCTGGAGCTCGCCGCGGTCGGAGTCGCCGAACAGGATGGGGAAGACGGGGATCTCCCGTTGTCCGCCCGGCAGCCGCCGGTAGAAGGCCTCGAAGTCGGCCGGGCTCGCGCCCCTGGTGTTCTCGCCGTCCGTCATCAGCACGATCGACGTGAACGTGTCGTCGTCGGCGCCCAGATGCCCGTACGCCTTCTCCAGGGAGGTGTAGATCGCGGTGTCGCCGGAGGCTTTCAGGGCGAGGACGTCCTCGTGGATGGCGTCGAGCCCGGTCCGGGGGTTCTCGGGGCGGACGACGTGCGTGCGGACACTCTTGACCGCCGACCCGAACGGCATCAGCGTCACTTCCTCACGGTCGCGGAAGTCGCCGGTCAGATTGCCGAGCGCCTTCCTCAGCCGGTCGATGCGCTCGCCGCCCATCGAGCCCGAGGTGTCGAGGACGTACACGGTCCTGGACGGCCGGCGCAGCTTGTTCTCGTACGAGTCGAGCAGCCGGTCGGCGACGGACCGGCTTCCGGGGAAGGGGAGTTCACGCCGGCGGCCGGTGTCGAGCCCGGCCGCCGGGGCGACGGAGGCGACGACCGGACGGCGGTGCGTCCGCTCGGTGATCAGCTTCTGGGTGGCCGGCGCGCGCAGTGCCTCGGCGAGGCGCCGGACGTCGTCGCGGGTGTCCTTGGAGGTCGCGGCGAGGGAGGAGAGCGGATAGTCCGCCGTCACCACGCCGTCGCGCGGGCGGATGACGGTCAGGCCCTTCACGCCCTTGAGGACGGACTCGTAGTTGAGCAGGGCGTCCACGGTGCCGCGGCGTTCGTAGGCGGTGGCCAGCCAGCCGGATGAACCCGACGTCAGCTTCTGCCCCGCGAAGAACTCCCGCAGCCGGGGTGTCGCCCTGACCACGTCCGCGTCCGTGAGCGCCGACTGGGCGCCGGACAGGGCCGAGGCCACCGAGATCAGTGTGGAGAAACCGGAGTTGGAACGTGCCGGATCGGTCATGCCGTACGTGAGCTTTCCGTCCGCCACGGCCTTCTCCACCTGCGACCAGGTGACACCGTCCGGTTTCCAGCCGAGGGCCCGCACCGTGTCCGGCTTCACGCCGAGGGCAACCGGGCTCGACATGACCGGTGTCTCCGAGACGACCTTCCTGGCGGCTTCCGGGCGCAGATGCAGATAGTCGTCGGAGGAGAGCCACAGGGCGTCGAACCTGTCGTCCGAGGCGCCCTGCGCGATCAGGTCCACGGCGGCGAGGGTGCCCATGTAGGTGGGTCTGACCGTGATGCCGGTGTCCCGCCGGATCCGGTCGAGCACCGGCTTCATGTCGCTGAGTTCGCTGGAGGCGAGGATCCGGAGGGTGCCGGGCCGCGGTGCCCCGTCGTCCCCGGACTTCGGCTCCCCCTGGGCCGTGCAGGCCGTGACGGCGAGCAGGGCCAGGGCGGCGCCGGCCGCCCGTCGGAGCGCTCTCATCCGTGCCCGCCTTCCAGGGCGCCCCGGGTGCGGCTGCGCTCCAAGTAGGCTCCGGCGTTCTGGAGTTCGGAGGTCAGGGACTCCACGGTCGCGGCCATCGTCTCGGTCGCCCTGACCTTGTAGGTGTCGATCGCGTCGAGGGTGCGGTAGATCTCCTGGAAGGCGGTGCGCAGGGTCTCGGCGCCGACGGCCGGGTCGGCGGCGATGCGCTGGATCTCCCCGCTCTGGGTGGCGAGCATCTCGGCGTTGCCGCGGATGAGGTCCTCCGTCGTGCCGCGCAGGGCGTTGACCTGTTCGACGACCTTGCGCTGGTTGTCGAGCGCGGAGGCGAGCATGACCGAGATGCGCAGCGCGGAGACCGTGGTGGTGGCCGCGCGGTCGACGCCCTTGATGAGTTCGTCGTTGTTGCGCCGGACCACGTCCATCGCCAGATAGCCCTGGGCGCACACCGCGAGCTGGGTGAGCAGGTCCTGGTGCTTCTGCCGGACGGGGAAGAGCACGTCGGAGCGGAGGGTGTCGGCCTGCGCGGGGTCGGCGGCGTCGACGCCCGCGATGTGCTCCTCGACCGCTGTGTCCAGGGCCTGGGTGAGCACGACGTACTCCTGGAGCTTGCCCATCGTCTCCCAGAGCCGGACGCGTTCGGTCTGCAGCGCCGCGTTGTCCCGGCGCAGTTCGTCCTGGCCGCCGCGCAGCGAGCCGACGATCTTGTTCAAGGTGCCTTGCGCGGAGGCGTACTTGGCGACGTGGTCGCGCAGCTTGTTGCCGCCCGGCAGCCTGGACAGGAACTTCCTGCCCTTGCTCGCGGACAGGTTGCGCGGGTCCAGGTCCTCGACCACGCGCCGGAGTTCGACGAGCGAGCCCGCGACGTGCGACTGCGCGTCCTCGCCCTTGGAGGGCAGGCTGCGGATCGTCCGCTCCAGCATGCGGTTGGACTGGGCGGCGGCACCGCGCATCTCGGTCGACCCCAGGCCCGCGATCTCCCCGACCTTGCCCGCGAATTCGGGGGAGCGCGCGTCCAGGACGGCGAGACCGTCGATGTACTCCGCGGCGCGTCGCGCCATCTCGTCCTGCACACCGGGGTCGACGGGGACGAGTCCGCCGGCCTTCTCACGGGGCACGGGGGCAACGGCCTCGGGCGGCGTGAGGGTGAATGTGTCGTCAGTGGTCACTTGCTCTTCCCCCTAGTTCCCGGCCCGGCGCGCCATCTCGTGCAGCACCTTGTAGGCGGGCACGGGCGCCTGCCGGACGCCGGACAGCTTCTGGTTGAGATAGGCGGCACGGCCGGCGCCGGCCGCCGTGAACTCGCCGGTGGCGCCCTGCGGCCGGAACCCGTGCCGGACGGCGAGCTTGCGCAACGCCGGGTCGGTACTGAGGAGTTCACCCAGCGCGCGGCCCTCGGGCGTGAGCGGTACGACCGTGTGGTCGCTGTTCGCCGTGGTGTCCGGGTAGAGGACCGTGAGGTCGCCGGTGTCCTGGCCCTCGGCGAGCAGCGCGGCGACCTGGGACTCGTAGACGAGGACGAGCGGGTTGCCGGCACCGCTGACGAAGTCGCCGAACGCGGCGTCGGTGCTGGGCTGCTGGGCGCCCTGGACGCTGATGAGCCGGTGCATCAGGGACGCGGTGCGTCCGACGGCGGCGTCGTCGGCGGCGACGCGCCCGCCGTCGGCGACATAGGAAGCGGCCGCGAGGTAGAGGGCACCGGAGTTGGACGTCTCCGGGTCGGTGCTGGTGATGTAGAGCGTGCCGGTCAGTTCACCGTGCGCCTCGGCGCCCTTGAGCTGCTGCCAGGTCCGCTCGTGCCGGGCCGCGTCCAGATAGGCGGCCATCTTCAGCGTGCCGGTGTTCTTGTCGAGGGTGGCCAGTCCGTTGGCGGCGAGGACCTGGGCGGCGCTGCGGTGGGCCACCACGACGAGGGGCGAGTAGAAGGGCCGGGGCAGCGGCCGGCGGACGTGGTACTTGTCCGCGAGCTCGTCGGCCGGGGCCTGGCTGGAAGGGAAGGCAAAGTCGTACCCCTTGAGGTCCAGGCCGTCCATGGCCCAGGACCCGGAGGTCTCCGTCTTCACGGTGTAGCCCTTGGCGGCGAGGGCCTTCACCACATCCGGATCGGAGAAGAACTCAGCCTTCTCCGAACCGATCATTCCGCGCACGGTCTTCGTTGCCGTGCCCTTGTCCTGATCATTGCGGCCTGCGACGACGGCTGCTGCCACTCCGCCGATCAACAGGACCGCCAGGACGATTCCCGCGATGCGTCTCACGCCTGGAGCGTGCACCTCGGAATCCAACGTTCCCCGCCTCGGGGGGTGAACACGAAGTGACCACCGGGTCCCGGTACGCAACCGGAGGAGGAGATGCCGCTACGAGGGCGGCGCGGAGACCCGCGCGCGGCGTACGAAGGGGGTGGCACCCGGTCCGCGCGTCGCTTCGAAGGCGCGCGGACCGGGGCCGTACGGGGCCTCGGGCTCAGGGGCCCGAGGGGGTTCAGCGGGTGGCCAGCTCGCGGGGTTCGAGGGCCGGCGCGTGGGCGTCCATGCGCTCGGCGGAGAGGATCGCCGCGGCCGTGTCGGCGCGGGAGGCCGCGACGAGCAGGGCGCGGCCCGCGAGGGCGTGGGCCCGCCGGTGGAGGGTCGTGAGGCGCGGCGCGCCGGACGCCGTGGCGGCCGCGGCGCGCAGCGGGGCGTCGCCGCGCAGCCGGGTCACCTGCTCGGTGAGCCGCTCGGCGCCGGCGTCCAGATCGGCGGACGGGGCGATCGCGCGGATCTCGTCCGTGACGGCGAGCAGCGCCGCGAGGTGACCGGCGAGCTGGATGTCCAGCTCCTCCTCGCGCGACCGGTGGGGGAAGTCGGAGGAGGGGGCGCCGGCCATCGTGTGGACCGACTTCGAGCGGATCGGTTCGTACATGGGATGGCCTCCTGTGCCTGACAGGAAGCCATCCTAGCTTGGATTTCGTCTAAAGTTGAGCCGGTTCGCATACTGGGACGCGGTGCGCACACAGGGTGAGCGCCGGGTGCGTCCCGGCGGGCGTCACGGCTGGCCGTAGCCGTCCAGGAACGTGCCGATCCGCGTCACCGCGTCCGTCAGATCCGCGACCGTCGGCAGGGTGACCACCCGGAAGTGGTCCGGCTCGGGCCAGTTGAAGCCCGTCCCCTGGACGACCATGATCTTCTCGGCCCGCAGCAGGTCGAGCACCATCTGCCGGTCGTCCTTGACCTTGAAGACCTTCGGGTCGAGGCGCGGGAACAGGTACAGCGCGCCCTTCGGCTTCACGCACGTCACACCCGGGATCTGCGTCAGCAGCTCGTGCGCGACGTCCCGCTGCTCCTTCAGACGCCCGCCCGGCAGGACCAGGTCGTTGATCGTCTGGCGTCCGCTGAGCGCCGCCACCACTCCGTGCTGCCCCGGCATGTTCGCGCACAGCCGCATGTTCGCGAGGATCGTCAGGCCCTCGATGTAGGAGGAGGCGTGCGCGCGCGGCCCCGAGACCGACATCCATCCGACGCGGTAGCCCGCCACCCGGTACGCCTTCGACATGCCGTTGAAGGTGAGGGTGAGCAGATCGGGGGCGATCTTGGCGGTCGCGGTGTGCGTGACGCCGTCGTACAGGATCTTGTCGTAGATCTCGTCGGAGCAGACCAGCAGGTTGTGCCGCCGCGCGATGTCCGTCAGCCCCCGGAGCATCGCGTCGTCGTAGACCGCGCCCGTCGGGTTGTTCGGGTTGATGATGACGATCGCCTTGGTGCGGTCGGTGATCTTCCGCTCCACGTCCGCGAGGTCGGGCATCCAGTCGGACTGCTCGTCACAGCGGTAGTGCACGGCCGTGCCGCCGGACAGGGAGACCGCCGCGGTCCACAGCGGGTAGTCCGGGGCCGGTACGAGTACCTCGTCGCCGTCGTCCAGCAGCGCCTGCATCGCCATCACGATGAGCTCGGAGACGCCGTTGCCGATGAAGACGTGATCGACGTCCGTCTCGATGCCGAGGGTCTGGTTGTGCATCACGACCGCGCGGCGGGCGGCCAGCAGGCCCTTGGCGTCGCCGTAACCGTGCGCCGAGGAGACGTTGCGGAGGATGTCCTCGAGGATCTCCGGTGGGCACTCGAACCCGAAGGCGGCCGGGTTGCCCGTGTTGAGCTTGAGGATGCGGTGACCGGCCGCTTCCAGCCGCATCGCCTCCTCAAGAACCGGACCCCGGATCTCGTAGCAGACGTTGGCGAGCTTCGTGGACTGGATCACCTGCATATCCGTGAGCTTACGGCCGCGCACCGCGCGCCGGGGCGTGTTTTCCACCACCTTGCTTTCGGGCAGGGTGCCCGGTCCTTCAGGGCCGGGGTGAATGTCTGCTCCTGCGGAGCGGGGGAAGCCGGATCGCCGCCAGGGCGGTTCGGTGTCTCGAGAGGGGCGGTGGTGAGGCCGGTCTCGAGCAGGTGCAACAACCCGTAGTGGACGGTGGCCGGGCGTGTCGGCGGCCGGGGTGATCACTCGCACGGGTGATGTCGGTCGATGGTGTGCGCGGTCGGGGAACGCGTTGGCTAGGTTCACGGTCATGGCACGGTTTCGGATGTACCCGACGAGCGAGCAGGCGGGCGTCATGCTAGACCACTGCGCGCACGCCCGGTACGTCTGGAACCTTGCTGTCGAGCAGAACGCGCACTGGCATAAAGGCCGCGGGGCGGCGCCCGGCTTCGCCGAGCAGTGCCGTCAGCTCACCGAGGCCCGGCGTGACAACGCATGGCTGGCCGCGGGCAATGCCGATGTGCAGCAGCAGGCACTGAAGGACTTCGCCAAAGCCAAGAACGCCATGTTCGCCTCCGAATTTGGTGAGCCGACCTGGCGCAGGAAGCACGTGCACGAGGGTTTCCGCGTGATCGGCACGGACCGTATCGGGGAGTTCGAGGCGGATGGTTCACCGAAGCTGAACGCCAGGGGCAGGCAGGTCATGGGCCGCTCGGTGGTGATGCAGAAGCTCAGTCGGCGGTGGGCGCGGGTGAAGGTGCCCGGCTGTGGCTGGGTCCGCTTCCGGCTCAGCCGCAACGGCAAGGGCTCTGAACTGCCGAAGGCGAAGACGTTCCGTGTCACCTGCCGCAACGGCCGGTGGCATATGGCGTTCGCCGTCGTCCCCGCACCCGTCGAGGCGCCCGGCACGGGCGAGATCATCGGCATCGACCGGGGCGTGGCAATCACGGCCGCTCTCTCCGACGGGCGGAAGTTGAACTGCCCGCAGCTCACCGTGAAGGAACGCGCGCAGGTCCGTAAACACCAGCGGCGCGCCGCACGCGCTCCGAAGGGCAGTGAGCGCAAGGCCGCCGAGTACGCCAAGGCGGCCAGGCTCAGGGCGCGTGAAGCCGACCGGCGCAAGGACTGGTGCGAGAAGACCTCGACGATGTTGGCCCGCAGTTATGCCCTGGTGCGGTTCGAGAAGCTCAACATCAAGAACATGACCCGCTCGGCCAGGGGAACCACCGAGCGGCCCGGCAAGCAGGTCAGGCAGAAGGCCGGGCTGAACCGGGTCATCCTGGCCCAGGGCTGGGGCCTGCTCCGCCGGCGCACCGAACACAAGGCCCCGGGCCGGGTCGAGGACGTCCCCGCCCCCTACACCTCCCTGCGGTGCAGCGCCTGCGGTTGGATCGACAAGAACTCGCGCAAGAGCCAAGCCGAGTTCGTCTGCTCCTCCTGCGGCTTCACCTGCAACGCCGACACCAACGCAGCAACCAACGTCGCGGCAGGACAGGGCGGGATCCCCCGCCCCCGGCGAACAGCCGGTGCCGGAGGGGTGACAACGGCCACCGGCCGTTCGAACACCCGTGAACCCCAACCCATACGGGTCGGAATCCCCCTCTTTCAAGAGGGGGAGGATGTCAAGTGAGACGTGTCGGTTCCGGCAATTTTGTCCTCCGACTGCGCCGAACGCCCTGGTGGTCCCTACAATGCGCGATCATGTCCTGGCAGTCCGGAGATCCCGAAGCCCGGCCGACGGTGTACCTCCCGCAGAGCGACGGGGCGACACCTTTGGCCTATGAGACGTACGCCGATCCCGCCGAGGCCCACGGCTGGCGGAAGGCCTACACGGACGGCGACGACACCAGCGTCCTGCCCGTCGTGCCCGGCGATTCGGCGGTGCCGCGGGAGCGGCCGTCGCGCCGCAGGCAGCCCCGCCGCAGCAAGCTGGCCCGGCGGCTGGCCGTGGCCGGGGGTGCGGCGGGCGTCGTCGCGCTCGGCATCGCCGTCTCCGGGGTGTTCGACTCCGGGGCGGCCGGGGGAGCGGGTGGTACGCCCCAGGGCACGACCCGGCCGGTGCACCTGCCCACCGGGCCCGCCGAGGCGGACGACGACCCCACCGCGGTCTCCTCCGCGCAGCCGCTCCAGGACCCGCCGGCCACCACGGCCACCGCCCCGTCCGGCACGGCCTCTCCGGGCGCGACCGCGAGCGCCTCCACCCCCGGGAACGCCTCCACCGGCCCGGCGCCCACCGCGTCCGGCGCCCCCACGGACTCCGCCACCACCGCCGGCCCTTCGGCCACCCCGACCGCGTCCGCGACGAGCACCCCCGGCAGGCACGGACACGGCCACGGGCACGGCGGCTGGTCCTCCTAGGAAGCCCCGCCCGGACCGGCTCCGGCAGACCGCCACACCACGAGCGGCGCCCCCCTCTTCCGTCGCGCCCGGCACCACGGCATGCGACGGCCGGGAAGCGGTTCCCGGTGCGCGGGTGACGGCCGGAAACGACTCCCTATGTGCGGGCGACGGCCGGAAACGGCTCCTTGTTCACTTTTCTCTCTCCCCTCACAATGCGCATGACAACAGATGGCCGGAAGACCTCCGGCCAACGAAAGGCGACCGGATGACCTTCGGTCGCCCCAAGTCGCAAGAGGGGACCCCCACATGAGAAAGCCTCTCGTCGCCGCACTGTTCGCCCTGGTGCTGTCCGGGGCGGGCGCGGCACCCGCGGTCGCGGCACCCGCTCCCCACGCCGTACCCGCGTCCCACTCGGCTCCCGCGCGCGTGTCGGCCCCCGCCGTCACGGCCGGCGCCGAGGCGGCGCCCACCCTCCAGGCGGTCAGCCTGGCCGGGACCGTCGCGCTCAGCAACTGCTCCGGCTCCGTCATCCGCTTCCCCAACTCGGCGGACAGCGCCCCGGCGCTCGTGCTCTCCAACGGCCACTGCCTGGAGACCGGTTTCCCGGACCCCGGTGAGGTGATCGTCGGCCAGTCGTCCAGCCGCACCTTCAGCCTGCTCAACTCGGCGGGCACCAAGGTCGCGACCCTGCGCGCGAGCAAGGTCGCGTACTCGACCATGACCGACACGGACATCACGATCTATCAGCTCACCAGCACGTACGCGACCATCAAGAACTCGTACGGCATCAGCGCGCTGACCGTGCAGGACACGCACCCGGTCGCCGGCACCGCCATCACCGTGGCCTCCGGCTACTGGAAGCGGCTCTACAACTGCAGCATCGACGGGTTCGCGTACCGCCTCAAGGAGGGTGACTGGACCTGGAAGGACTCGGTCCGCTACACCTCCGCCTGCAACACCATCGGCGGCACCTCGGGCTCACCGGTCGTCGACCAGTCCACCGGCAAGGTCGTCGCCGTCAACAACACCGGCAACGAGGACGGTGAGACCTGCACGGTGAACAACCCGTGCGAGGTCGACGCGAGCGGCAACGTCACCGTCCGTGAAGGCATCAACTACGCCGAGGAGACCTACCAGATCCCGGCCTGCTTCACGACCGGCAACCTGCTGAACCTGAGCGCGAGCGGATGCGTCCTGCCCAAGCCGTAGGACCGCGGGAGGGCGGGCGGTCACGCCGTTCGGCGGACCGCCCGTCCCGCCAGCACGTCGGTCCGGCGCCCGTCCTCGATGACGAAACGGCCGTCGATCAGGACGTGCGGGATGCCGGTCGGCAGCGTGCGCGGCGCCGCGAAGGTCGAGCCCGCCGCGACCGTCGCCGGGTCGAAGAGGACCAGGTCGGCGCGGTACCCCTCGCGGACCAGACCGCGGTCGGGCAGCCGCAGCCGGGCGGCGGGCCTGCCGGTGAGACGAGCGACGCACTCCTCCAGCGTCAGGACACCCAACTCCCTTACGTACCGGCCCAGATAGTGCGGGAAGGTGCCGTAGGCGCGCGGGTGCGGTTTGGCACCGTGCAGGATGCCGTCCGAGCCGCCGGTGTGCACACGGTGCCGCATGATCGCCCGGACGTTCTCCTCGTGGCCGACGTGCTGGAGGATCGTGGGGCCGAGCCGGTCCTCGACCAGCAGCCGCCGGGCGGTGGTCCAGGGTTCCTCGCCGCGCAGGCCGGCGGACTCCTGGACGGTCCGGCCGACGTACGACCCGAGGCCGGGGTCGCTCACACCGGAGATCTCGATCGTCTCCCACGCGATGGGGATGCCGTGGCAGCCGTCCGAGCCCACGACCTCCAGATGGTGGCGGACCCGGTCGGCGGTGTCGTCGTCCCGCAACCGGGCGAGCACCGCCTCCGGGCCGCCCACGCCCGCCCAGCTCGGCAGCATCGCCGCCAGGGTGGTGCACCCCGGGGTGTACGGATAGGTGTCGAGGGTGATGTCGGCGCCCTCCGCCAGCGCCTTGTCCAGCAGGGCGAGGAGCTCCGGTGCCCTCCCCTCGTTCACCCCGAAGTTCATGGTGGCGTGGGCGAGATGGAGCGGGCAGCCCGCCTCGCGGGTGAGGGCCACCATCTCCGCGTACGCCTCCAGGGCGCCCGCCCCGTACGAGCGGTGGTGCGGACAGTAGTAGCCGCCGTACTCGGCCACCACCCGGCACAGGGCGGTGAGTTCGGCGTCCCCGGCGTACATCCCGGGGGTGTACGTCAGTCCCGAGGACATGCCGACCGCGCCCTCCCGCAGCCCGTCCGCGACCGACTGCCGCATCCGGTCCAGTTCCCGGGGGGTCGCCTCGCGGTCCTCCCAGCCGACGGCGAGCATGCGGACGGTTCCCTGGGGGACGAGGTAGGCGGCGTTGACCGCGATGCCCTCGCCGTCGAAGCCGTGGTCGAGCCGGTCCAGGTACCCGCCGACGGAACGCCAGGTGAAGTCGATGTCGTCGCCGTCGCCGTTCCAGCCGGTGATCGTCCGGCGGACCTCGGCGAGCGTACGGTCGTCGACCGGCGCGTACGACAGGCCGTCCTGGCCGATGACTTCGAGGGTCACTCCCTGGGCGGCCTTCGCGCTGTGGTCCGGGTCCCGCAGCAGCGCGAGATCGCTGTGCGCGTGCATGTCGATGAAGCCGGGGGCCAGGACCAGACCCTCGGCGTCCAGTTCCCGTGTGCCGCGCGGCCGTTGGCAGCCGGCCGCCGCGGCCTCCTTGACGATCGCGACGATCCGGCCGCCCTTGACGGCCACGTCCGCGCGGTACGTCGGCGCGCCGCTGCCGTCGGCGACGTCCACGTCCTGGATGACCAGGTCGGCGTGGTTCATGGGGGCGACTCCCGTCTCGGTGAAACGCAGAGCTCTGGACGCAGGGCTCTTCGGCGGACGTACGGATCTCAGAAGAACGTACGGATGTAGTCGACGACCGTGCCGTCCGACTCGACCAGGGGGATCAGCTGCCACTTGTCGAAGGACGTGCACGGGTGGGACAGGCCCATGCCGACCCAGTCACCGACCTCCAGGTCCGCCTCGGGGGCCGTGCGCAGCCAGGCGTGCTGGTCGGAGAGCCCGCTCACCTCGATGCCGGCCGCCGGGCGCTCGGTGCCGCCCCGGCGCACGACCTGGGCGAAGGGCAGATCGAGGTCGTGGGCCGCGTCGCGCTTGCCGGCGTTGGTGAAGGCCTGCCCGGGGGAGGGCCGCGAGACGACCTGCGACCAGAGGCGGAACGCCGGGTGCAGGGCGCCCTCCCCCGGGACACGGGCGAAGGGGGTGAGCCTGCGGTAGTGGCCGTCGTCGTGCGAGACGTAAGCGCCCGAGCGCAGCAGCTTCAGGACGGGCAGCGAGAGTCCGGGGATCTCCGCGAACACGTCGGCGACCGCGTCGAACCAGGCGCTGCCGCCGGCGCTGACGACGATCGTGTCGACATCCTTGAACCGCCCGGCGGCGTCGAAGTCCGCCGCGAGCGCGGTCAGCCGCCGCAGCCAGGCGTGCACCCGCTCGGGGTTCGCGTCCGGTACCTCGCCCTCGTACCCCGCGACGCCGGCCAGCCGGAGCGTCCCGGCCGCCGCCACCGCGTCGGCGACCGCCTCGCACTCCGCCTCCGTCCGCGCCCCGGTACGGGCGCCCGCGCCCGCGGCGAGTTCGACGACGACGTCCACCGGGCGGGCGCTCCCGCGCAGCGCGGCGTCCATCAGCTCCACCCCGCGTACCGAGTCGACGTAGCAGACGAACCGGAAGTCCGGGTCCTCGGCCAGCTCGGCGGCGATCCAGCGGAGGGCGGCCGGGTCGACGAGTTCGTTCGCGAGGAAGATCCGGTCGATGCCGAACTCCCGGGCCACCCGCACCTGGTGGGGGACGGCGAGGGTGATGCCCCAGGCGCCGTGCTCGATCTGCCGCCAGAAGAGCTGGGGAGCCATGGAGGTCTTGCCGTGCGGGGCGAAGGCGAGGCCGTGCCGGGTGGCGTACGTCTCCATGAGTTCGAGGTTGTGGGTCAGGCGCTCGGCGGAGAGGGCGAGGACGGGGGTGGTGAAACCGTCCGTGAAGAGGTTGCGGCGCTGGGCGGCCAGCTCGCCGACGCTCAGCCCGCCGGCGTCCGGCGGCAGGCCCTTGAAACGGTGGTCGACGCGCTCCGCCGCGAGAGCGGCCAGCGGTGCGGCGGCGGTGTCGGCGCTCATGGGGTCTCCTCGGCCTGATCGGTTCGTTGCATCATGTGCAACGCTCATTGCGTATGTCGTTTCCTGCTGTCTAACATCCCAGCCGACGCACGGTCAACGGTGCCGTCCACCGCCGTCGACCGCCAGAGCGAGGAGCCCCGACCGCCGTGAGCAGCAACGGACCCGCGGACGCCGCGACCCCCGACACCGGCACCGGCACGGATTCCGGCACCGGCACCGACACCGGTGTCCGTGTCGGCACGGGCGGCGTCGACGTGGTGGCGCTCGGCGAGTCCATGGTCACCTTCCTGCCCACCAGCCCCGGACGGCTCGCCGACGTGCCGTCGTTCGAGCGGGGCATCGGCGGCGCCGAGTCGAACGTGGCCTGCGTGCTCGCCCGCGCCGGTCACTCCGTCCGCTGGGTCGGCAGGGTCGGCGCCGACGGGTTCGGCGACCACCTGGTGGAGGCGATCACCGCGTACGGCGTCGACACCTCCGCCGTGCGCCGGGACCCCGGCCGGCCGACCGGCGTCTACTTCCGCACCGCGGGCGACCGGGCGACCGACGCCCACGAAGTCGCCTACTACCGGGCCGGGTCCGCCGCCTCGGCCATGACGGCACGGAACACGGACCTGGCCGCCGCCCGCTCGGGCCGCGTGCTCCACCTGTCCGGCATCACCGCCGCGCTCTCCGACGGCTGTCTCGGCCTGATGCGCGAGCTGACCGCCCCCCGCCCCGGCCGCCCCCTCGTCTCCTTCGACGTCAACCACCGCCCGGGGCTGTGGCGCGACCACCCCGAGGGGCCGCGCGTCCTGCTCGACCTCGCGCGCCGCGCCGACCTCGTCTTCGTCGGCGACGACGAGGCCCGCGACGCCTGGGGACTGCGCGGAGCGCGCGCGATCCGCGAGGCGCTGCCCGAACCGGACGTCCTGGTCGTCAAGTACGGCAGAGGCGGAGCCGTCGTGTTCGACAAGGAGGTGCCCGAGGGGACCGAGGACGCCACCGGCACCGCCACCTTCGTCCGGGCCCTCAGGGTCGACGTCGTCGCGGCCGTCGGCGCCGGTGACGCCTTCGCCGCCGGGTTCCTCTCCGCCACCCTGCGCGGCCTTCCCGCCCGCGACCGCCTGCGGCACGGCCATCTGACGGCCGCCGCCGCCCTCACCGTCCCGGGCGACCTCGCCGAACCACCCGCCCGGGGGCTCGCCGACCGGCTGGCCGCTCTCGACGACGGTGCCTGGGAGACACTTCGTCTCGGCCCCGGCTGGACCGCAGCCGACGCACGGGCCGCGGAGGAGGTACGTACGCCATGAGCCAGACCGTCGACCGAGCGCTGAGCATCCTGCCGCTGCTCGCCGAGGGCCCCGCCGACCTCGGCCAGGTCGCCGACCGCCTCGGCGTCCACAAGTCCACGGCCCTGCGGCTGCTGCGCACCCTGCACGAACACGGCCTGGTCTACCGCCAGTCCGACCAGCGCTACCGGCTCGGCGCCCGCCTGTTCGCCCTCGCCCAGGAGGCCGTCGAGAACCTCGACGTCCGCGAGATCGCCCACCCCCACCTCGTCCGCCTCAACGAGAGCTGCGGACACACCGTCCACCTCGCCGTGTACGAGGAGGGCGAGGTGCTCTACATCGACAAGGTGGAGAGCCGCTACCCGGTGCGCATGTACTCGCGGATAGGGAAACCCGTCGCCATCACCGTCGCCGCGGTCGCCAAGCTCCTCCTCGCGGACCTGCCCGAGACCGAGCGCCGCGCCGTCGCCGACCGGCTCGACTACCCCCTGTACACGGCCCGTTCGACGCCCAACGCGCCCGCCTTCCTGAAGGAACTGGCGGCGGTGCGCGAACAGGGCTGGGCCACCGACCTCGGCGGCCACGAGGAATCCATCAACTGTGTCGCCGCCCCCGTCCGTGGCGCCGACGGACGCGTCGCCGCCGCCATGTCGGTCTCCGCGCCCAACGTCGTCGTCACCGCCGAGGAACTCCTCGCCCTGCTCCCGCTGGTGCGCCGTACGGCTGACGCCATCAGCCACGACTACTCCGGCAAAGCCCCCACGAAGGAAGACCCCAAGGATTGACTTTTTCGCCCGCTTAGAGGCGGGGGGTTCCAGCGGTCGCCCGCTGGGTTTCCTGCTTCATCGACGACCGCCCCGTCCGGGAGGACTCCCGTTGAGGTCTTACACCGTCTCCACAGGCAGACACGGCCAGCCCGGCCGCGAGAACGTTCTTCGCCGCGTTCGCGTCGCGGTCATGCACCGTGCCGCACTCGCACGTCCACGTACGGACGTGCAGCGGCAGCTTCGCCCGTATTGTGCCGCAGTTTCCGCACAGCTTGCTGGAGGGGAACCAGCGGTCGATCACGACGAATTCGCGCCCGTACCAGGCGCACTTGTACTCCAGCATCTCCCGCAGCTCACGCCAGGCCGCGTCCGAAATGGCCCGGGCGAGCCCGCGGTTCTTGACCATGTTGCGGACGCTCAGGTCCTCGATCACGACCGTTTGGTTCTCACGGACGAGACGAGTGGTCAGCTTGTGCAGGAAGTCGCGGCGCCGGTCGGCAATCCGGGCGTGGACCTTGGCGACCTTGCGGCGCGCCTTGGCCCGGTTCGCCCCGTCACCTTTCGCCTTGCGGGACAGCTCCCGCTGGGCCTTGGCGAGACGGGTGCGGTCACGGCGTTCGTGCCGGGGGTTGGTGACCTTCTCCCCGGTGGACAGGGTCACCAGCGAGGTGATCCCCGCGTCGATCCCGACAGCAGCCGTGGTGGTCGGTGCCGGGGTGATTGTGTCTTCGCAGAGGAGCGACACGAACCAGCGTCCGGCCGCGTCCTGGGACACGGTCACCGTGGACGGCTGGGCGCCTTCCGGGAGCGGCCTCGACCACACGATGTCCAGGGGCTCGCTCATCTTGGCGAGCGTGAGCCGGCCGTCGCGGTAGCGGAACGCCGAGGTGGTGTATTCGGCACAGCGGCGGGACTTCTTGCGCGACTTGAACCGGGGGTACTTCGCCCGTCCCTCGAAGAAGCTCGTGAACGCTCCTTGCAGGTGCCGCAGGCACTGCTGCAGGGGCACCGAGGACACCTCGGAGAGGTAGGCGAGCTCTTCAGTCTTCTTCCATGCGGTGAGCATCGCCGAGGTCGCGTTGTAGTTGACCCTCTCCCGCCGCTGGTACCACGCGGCGGTACGGGCTTCGAGTGCCAGGTTGTAGACCTTGCGCACACATCCGAAGGTGCGCGACAGCTCAGCCGCCTGCACATCCGTCGGATAGAAGCGGAATCTGAACGCCCGCTTCACGTGAGAGGTCATAGCTCACAAATTACTACAACGGATTGTGACCACCACTCCACCGTGAGTGGTGACCGGTGATCTGTCCTGGCGGCGAATCGCCTTTACCTGTCCTGCTCCGCAGAAGTCCGTTCCCGCCCCCGCCCGAAGACCGGGGCATCCACGAAGGAAGCTCGATGACCGACAAGACCGCCCTCACCCCCGCGACCCACACCACCCCGCCCGCCAAGTTCTCGCACGGCGTGCGGAAGGGGAACATCCTCCAGGTCGCCGGGCAGGTCGGCTTCCTGCCCGCCGAGGAGGGCAGGCCCCCCACACCCGCGGGTCCGACGCTGCGCGAGCAGACCCTCCAGACGCTCGCCAACGTCAAGGCCATCCTCGAAGAGGGCGGCTCCGGCTGGGACGACGCGATGATGATCCGCGTCTACCTCACGGACACCGGCCACTTCGCCGAGATGAACGAGATCTACAACCAGTACTTCGAGGAGCAGGGCCTCACCGCGCCCCCCGCCGCCCGCACGACGGTCTACGTCGGTCTGCCGGCCGGACTCCTCGTCGAGATCGACGTGCTGGCCGTTCTCGGCTGACGTCCCCTCCGGGCCCACGCCCGCGCGACTCCCCCCGCAACCCGCGCAACCCGCGCAACTCCCGCACCACGTACGACGTCACGGTGCGGCACCCGGCCACCCCGGGTGCCGCACCGCGATCCGCCCTGCCCGAAAGCCCCCACGGACTGACGAAAAAGAGGCTCCCCGACATGTCGTCGTACCCGCTCGCAGCGACAGCCCCGGCCCCGGAGACACCACCGCACACCGGTGGTCTCCTGCTCCTCCTCGACGGAACGGCCGGACTGCTCACGGTCGCCGCCCTCGGCATCGCGCTCCTCCTCTTCCTGATCATCAAGCTCAGGCTCCAGCCGTTCGTCGCCCTGCTCGCCGTCTCCATAGCCGTCGGCCTCGCGGCCGGACTCTCGGTCACCGAGCTGTTCGGCACGGTCCAGCGGTCGACCGCCGTGTCCGTCATCGAGACGGGCATGGGCGGCATCCTCGGCCATGTCGCGATCATCATCGGACTCGGCACGATGCTCGGGGCGATCCTCGAAGTCAGCGGCGGCGCCGAGGTGCTGGCCTCCCGGCTGCTCGGTCTCTTCGGAGAGAAGCGGGCTCCGCTCGCCATGGGCCTGACCGGCCTGATCTTCGGCATCCCGGTCTTCTTCGACGTCGGCATCTTCGTCCTCGCGCCGATCGTCTACGCCGCCGCCAAGCGCTCCGGCAAGTCGATCCTGCTCTACTGCCTGCCGCTGCTCGCCGGCCTGTCGATGACCCACGCCTTCCTGCCGCCGCACCCCGGCCCGGTCGCCGCCGCCGGACTGCTGCACGTCCAGCTCGGCTGGGTCATCCTCATGGGCATCGTCTGCGGCATCCCCGCGGTGCTGGCCGCCTGGGTCTACTCCGCCTGGATCGGCAAGCGCATCTTCGTCCCCGTACCGCAGGACATGGTCGAGGCGGCGGCCGAGGCCAAGCGGGCCGTCGCGGCCGAACAGCGGGGCGCGGGTGTCTCCTTGCCGGGTGAGGCCGGGAGCCCGGGGGACGGAGCCGGGCCGCGGGAGAAGCCGGTGCCGCTCGGCACGGTCCTCGGCATCATCGGTACGCCGCTGGTGCTGATCCTCGCGGCGACCTTCTCCTCGATCGCGCTCGACCCCTCCACCCCGCGTTCGGTCATCGAGTTCTTCGGCAGCCCGTTCGTCGCCCTCACGATCGCCCTGCTCCTCGCCTACTACCTGCTCGGCATCCGGCGCGGCTGGTCCCGCAAGTCCCTGGAGACGGTGTCGACCTCGTCCCTCAAGCCGGTCGGCAACATCCTGCTCGTGGTCGGCGCGGGCGGCATCTTCGGCGCCGTGCTGAAGGCCAGCGGGGTCGCCCAGGCCCTGTCGGACACCTTCAACGACGTCGGCCTCCCGGTGATCTTCCTGGCCTATCTGATCTCCCTGGTCCTGCGGATCGCGCAGGGCTCGGCGACGGTCGCGATCGTCACCACGGCCGGCATCGTCGCGCCCCTGCTCACCGAGGGGCACCACTCCCAGGCCTTCGTCGCCCTGGTCATCATGGCGATCTCGGCGGGTTCGATCTTCGCCTCGCACGTCAACGACGGCGGGTTCTGGATGGTGGCCAAGTACTTCGGCATCAGTGAGCGCGACACCCTCAGGACCTGGACCGTCCTGGAATCGGTGCTGTCCGTCGCCGGGTTCGCCGTGGCCGCCGTGGTCAGCCTGTTCGTCTAGGACTTGTTCGTCCAGGACCTGTCCGGTCGGGGCCGGCGCCGCCGTACGGCGCCCGCCGGCCTGTCCGTACGGCCGAGATGACTCTCTTCGTGTAACAGAGGCATCGCCAATTCGGGGCTGGCTGTGCCCCGCACAGGATCTTCGACCATACTTCCCGCTGTGGAGCAGCGCATAGGTTCGAAGAGCCAGCCCCTGGACGCAGCCGCGGTGAACCCGGCCTACATCCCCGGGCTTACGTCACCCGTGCCGGCGGAGCCGAAGGACGCGGTCGTGGAGACCGAGGAGGCCGTCGCCGAGGAGACGGTCTCCGACGAGACGGTCTCCGAGGACGCGGCGTCCGACGAGGCGGCGTCCGACGAGGCGGCGTCCGACGAGGCGCCCGCCGCCGAGACCCCGAAGGAGGCCGCCTCCGAGGCCGACCCGGAATCCGGGGCCGTCCCCGACGGTCCCGTCTTCGAGGCCTCCGACCGGCGCGCCTCGATCAGGGCCGACCACAGCGGTGTCCGGCTGCGCCTGGACGACCAGGAGGCGGAGTTCCGCTGGGACGAGATCGGCGCCGTCGAGACGGAGTCGCCGCGCTTCGGCAAGCGGTTCACCATCACGGTGCACACGCCGGAGCGCCGCTGGTATCCGATCGAGATAGAGGCGAACGCCCGGGCACGCTTCAAGGAGTGGGAGGAGCAGCTCGATGCCGTCCTGGACGCCTACTTCGAGGACGGCGAGGCCGAGTCCGAGCCCAAGGCCGAGACCGAGACGGCGGCTGAGGCCGAGGCCGAGGCTGAGGTCGAGACGGCGGCCGAGGCCGAGGTGACGGCTGAGGCCGAGAGCCGGGTCGAGGACGACAAGGACAAGGTCAAGGTCAAGGACAAGAGCGAGAAGCCGTAAAAGGTACGGGGATCCGCGCGCCGGTCAGGAAGGGCGCGCGGATCCCCGTTCACCGGCCGTCTCGGCCGGAGCCAGGCCCTAGGAGCAGTACTGGGCCGCCTTGCCGATGGACCGGTACATGCAGTCGGCGTTCTCCAGGAGTTGGAGCACCGCGTCCCGGTTGCGGGACGTCTCCCGCTCGATGACCTCGTCGGGCGGGTAGAAGCCGCCGCCGGAGCTGGACGTCGGATACATCTCGAAGGTGTAGTCGAAGATCTTCTGGGTGCCCCAGAGGTAGTCGTCGATCGAGCCGTCCGTGATGTACAGATCACTGGCCTGCTCGGCCGTGTACCCGTTGCTGGCGGCCATCTTCTGGCCGATGGCCTTGAACGCGGCGGCGTCGTCCGCCGTCATCCCGGTGGCCGTGTCGGCGGTGGTGTACCCGAACGGCCACAGCACCAGCTCGCTGTAGGTGTGGAAGTCGATTCCGGCGGTGATCTGCTGCTTGCCGCCGACGACCCGGCCGCGTACGAAGTCGGCGACCACCTTCACCTCGGGCGCGGACTCGGCCGAGGCGCCGCGGTAGGTCTCGGAGGACTTGGAGGACGAAGAGCCGCCGCAGCAGCCCCACTTGTAGTTCCAGTTGCGGTTCAGGTCCGTACCGACGTACGAGGAACCGGAGTTGGGCTGGCGGTTCTTGCGCCACGAGCGGTAGGAGCCGCTCGCGATGTCGTACTCGCCGCCGTCCGGGTTGAGGTCGGGGACGATCCAGATCTCGCGGTTGTTCACCATGCTGGTGACGCGGGAGTCGCTGCCGTAGCCGGCCCCGAGTTCGCGCAGCAGGTACAGCGCCATCTCCACCGTGAGGTGCTCGCGGGCGTGCTGGTGGAAGGTGAGCAGGACCTCGGGCTCGCTCTCGTCGGTCGCCACGTTGTCGCTGACCTTGATGGCGACGATGTCCCGGCCCTGGTAGGACTTCCCGATCACCCGCTTGTTCATGATGTTCGGGTAGGCCGCGAGCCGCTGGTCGATCTCCGTGTTCATCTCGGCGTAGTTGTGGTATTTCGAGTCCGCCGTCGGGAAGTCGAAGAGCCGTACGTCACCGGCGGATCGGTCGGGCGCCGAGCCCAGCGGCGAGACGTCGTATCCCTGCCGGCGCAGTGTGGCGATCTGGTCCGCGCGGCCCGATACGACGACGGTCTCCTCGTCGGCCTCGTCCACGGTGACGCCCGACCGCTGGATCTGTGTCCGGGACGCGGGGGTCGAACTCTGGTGGATCTCGTACTGCCTGACGTCGTCGGACGAGGGTGCGAGGACCCTGGCCCCGCTCGCCGTGGCGTCGGTGGCGGCGGCGGTCAGGGGAGCCGCGAGAGCGAGGGCCGCGAGGACGGCGAGCGCGGCGCCGCGTCGGCGGCCTCTGCCCTTGCCGTCGGTGCTGCCACTGCCACGTGGGCGAATTCGCATGAAGTCTCCTTGTTTCTCCGTAAATTCCGGGATCTCCGGAATTGTGGGGGAGCGGAGCCGGGAGGTGGCTCAAGGTGACGTGCGTGGTGCGGGTGTGGCGCTCATGGTGAGGGTTGTGGCATGAGCAGGTCAAGAGACGACAAAGGGCCGTCGGCGGGAACCGGCCGCGCGGAACGGCGCCGGCCCCGTTCGCCGCGACTGCGGCGAACGGGGCCGGAGGGGCACCGCCGGGGGAAGGGTGACGCGGCGGTCCGGAACTACAGTGCGTGCACGTGCGGGCCGACCGCGTTCGACCAGGCGTTGCCCGCCGAGGCGTCCCAGTTGGTCGACCAGGTCATCGCGCCGCGCAGGCCCGGGTAGGCCTTGGAGGGCTTGAAAGAACCGCAGTTGGTGAGCTTGGTCAGGCAGTCGAGGGCGTTGTTCACGATGGTCGGGGAGACGTAGCCGCTGCCCGCGCCGCTGGTGGAGGCGGGGAGGCCGAGGCCCACCTGGGACGCGTCGAGACCGCCCTGGAGCTGGATGCAGGCGAGTGCCGTCAGGAAGTCGACCGAGCCCTGCGAGTAGACCTTGCCGTCACAGCCGAGCATCGAACCGCTGTTGTAGTACTGCATGTTGACGACGGTGAGGATGTCCTTGATGTTCAGGGCGGTCTGGAAGTAGGAGTTCGACGTGGACTGCATGTCGATGGTCTGCGGGGCCATGGTGATGACCAGGGACGAGCCGGCCTTCGTGGACAGCGAGCGCAGCGCCTGGGACATGTAGGTCGCGTTGAGGCCGTTCTCCAGGTCGATGTCGACGCCGTCGAAGCCGTACGTCTGCATCAGGGAGTAGACGGAGTTGGCGAAGTTCGTGGCCGACGCCGAGTCGCTCACCGAGATGGTGCCGTTCTGGCCGCCGATGGAGATGATGACCTTCTTGCCGGCAGCCTGCTTGGCCTTGATGTCGGCCTTGAACTGGTCGACGGTGTAGCCGCCGAGCCCGGCCGAGTCGAGCGTGAAGCTCACGGCGCCCGGCGTGCTCGTGGCGTCGGCGAACGCGACGGCGATGATGTCGTACTGCGACTGCACGGCGGAGAGCTTCTGCACGGTCGCGCCGTTGTTGAAGTTCTGCCAGTAGCCCGTCACGGCGTGCGCGGGCACCGTACCGCCGCCCCCGCCACCGCCGGACGCGGCCGTCGTCCCGGTGACGGCCGACGACTTGGCCGACTCGCCGGCCGAGTTGGTCGCGCTGACCTGGAACGAGTACGACGTGGAGGCCGTGAGCCCCGAGACGGTCGCGGAGGTTCCGGTCACCGACTGGACCTTGGAGCCGCCCTGGTACACGTTGTAGCCGGTCGCGCCCGACACGGTGTTCCAGGCCAGGGAGACGGACGAGGAGGTCGTGCCGGACACGGCGAGGCCCGCGGGGGTCGCCGGGACCGTCGGGGCCGGGTCGCCGCCACCGCCGCCGTCGGGTCCGAACACCGAGAAGTCGTCGGCGAAGTAGGCGGGCTGTCCGTACCAGCCGTGCGACCAGACCGTCACCGAGGTCGTCGAGGCGCCGGTGGTGAAGGTGTTCGTGAGCTGCGTCCAGGTGGTGTTGGGCGTCCAGGTCGACACGTCCGTCGTCCCCGTGCCGCTCACCCCGAGGTAGGTGTACGACCCCTGGACCCAGGCGCTCAGCGTGTACGTCGAGTTGGGCTTCACGGCGACGGACTGGGAGCACTGGGCGTAGTCCTGCCCCGCGGGCGTGGCCTTCAGGGCGGCCGAGCCGCCGTGCACCGGTGAGGAGACGGTCGTGCCGCTGCCCGCCGAACAGGTCCAGTTGCTCAGGCCGGACTCGAAGCCGCCGTTCTTGACGTTGTTGATGTCGGCGGCCTGGGCCTGGCCGGCCAGGCCGGTGAGGGAGAGGACGGACGCCGTGACGACGGCGGCGAGGGCTCCCGCCCATCTCCGTCCGGGCATACGGGTGACGCGGTCCACTGGGTCCTCCAGGGGAGAGGTGGGGGAGGGGAGGGGGAACGGAACGGTGGCCACCGTCGGTGGATACAAGTTGGTCCAGACCAATCTGGTTGTCAAGTCCCACGACGCTCCCAACACCCTTATGGGAGGCCCCAGTTGTTTTGAGACGGCTTACTCTCCGTTGATCACGCCCGCACCTTCGGTGAGATGATCTCGGAGATTCGGTGTTGAGCGGGCCATGCCGTGGATATGGTGCTGATGCAAGAGGGCGTCACCGTGGCGATCCGTGGCCGTCGAAGGAACGGACCGCGACGCTCTTTGGCGACAAAGGGGCGATCTGAGGCGGTGGTTGACCACCCCGCCGCAGCGAACGGGGTGTGTGCAGCGTGCCGACCGCGATAGCCGTCACCAGTCCAGGTCTGGTGCTCCCGCCGCACGACCGGCAGACCCCGCCGGCGGCCGTCCAGCCGCTCGGCACCCTGGAGGACTCCCTCACCGGGATGCACACGCTCATCGAGCAGCACGGGTATGTCATCTCCCTCTACCCGGCCGGCACCGAGACCGCCGTCACCCGGCGGCTGCACACCGTCCGCTCCGTCCTGGAGAGCGACCGCATCGCGCTGCTCGGCATCGACCTGCCGCCGCTCGGAATCGCCCTGCTGGCCCAGCAGTTACGTCAGCTGTCGGTGTGCGACTTCAGCCCCGGCGTGCTCGCCTCCGCCGCCCGGCTGCTCGCGCACTACATCTACGCCGGCGCCCTGCTCGGCTCGGTCGCCAAGCTCGACCGGGTCCCGGTCTCCCTGAAGTCGCACGCCAAGTCATGGGTGCCGGGCGCCCAGTTCGCCGTCCTCGCCAATCCGCGTGCCGAGTTGATCAGAGTCGGCCAGGAGGAGCTGCCGGGTCCGGAGTTCGGGACCCGGATGCTCTCGGCCGCCGGCCAGCCGCCCTCCGACTGGGTCACCTCCACCCTCGCGCCCGCCTGGCAGGTCCAGAGTGCCGCCACCGTCCCGCTGCCCGGGGAGTCGGTCCGCTGGTGGGGGACGAACCGGCTCGTCGAATTCGCCGCCGGACTGTACGACGTCTCGGTCCTCTATCAGCTCGTCTCCTCCGTCCGGCGGGACGAATGCCGCTGGTGCGGGCTCGAACTCATCGGTGACCGCTGCGGGTTCTGCGCGGCCCCGCTGTCGCCGCCTTCCGCACAGGAGCTTCCGGCCACCACCGTCCGGGCAGCCTCTCCGGTACGCGCCCTGCCCCGAGGCGCCACTTAGGCCCCTCGTGCACATCGCGCGCACCGAACAGCGCACCCAGCGCCATCGCACAGCACGTCAAGCACCACCGCACAGCACATGCAGAGCCGACCGAACAGCGCACCAGGCACCACCGCACAGCACGTCAGCCACGACCGCACAGCGCACCAGACACCACCAGGCACCACCGCCCGACCCCGCCGTCCCTGTAGATCGAGGTTGTCCTGAACATGCTGCATTGTCCCGGAGGTCAGCCCCCGGATCCCCGGCAGGAACGACAGCCCGGTCCCCTTTCCGGTACCGCCCCACGAGGTGAGATTCAGTGAACTCGCGCCAGCGCCGCGGCGTCATCCTGCTGGTCCTCTCGGTCCTGTGCGCCCTCGGCGCCTTCGCCGGAGTCCTCTCGGTGATCCGCGACGTGAACTCCAAGGTCGGCCCGGAGGTCACGGCGTACCGCCTGAAGAGCGACATCGCGCCCTACAAGGAGCTGTCGGCCGACCAGTTCGAGAAGATCTCGATGCCCGAGCGGTGGCTGTCGTCCACCGCCGTCACCGACCTCTCCCGGATCCGCGGCAAGATCGCCGTCACCCAGCTGGAGAAGGGCTCCCTGCTGCAGGCCGACATGATCGTGGACAAG
The DNA here is from genome assembly GCF_036063235.1 of Streptomyces sp. NBC_00386. Taxonomy (NCBI): domain Bacteria; kingdom Bacillati; phylum Actinomycetota; class Actinomycetes; order Kitasatosporales; family Streptomycetaceae; genus Streptomyces; species Streptomyces sp. NBC_00386. The sequence goes on along the minus strand of NZ_CP107950.1, from coordinate 3,655,004 downwards.
CCGCAACTGGCCGCCGGGCAGCAGGAGATCGCCATCATGATCGACGCCTCGACCGGTGTCGCGGGCAAGATCGACCCCGGCTCCCGGGTCAACATCTACGCCACCTTCAAGGCCGAGAACGACAAGGCCAGGGACCAGTCCAAGGTGATCGTCGAGAACGCCCGCGTCATCGACGTCGGCAAGCTCACCGCCCTCGAACCCGACCAGTCCAGCTCCGACCGGCGCAACAGCGCCGCCCAGGCCGTCCCGATCACCTTCGCCCTCGGCACCGCCGACGCCCAACGCGTCGCGTACGCCGAGTCGTTCGCCCAGCACGTGCGGCTCGCCCTCGTCGCCGGCGGTTCCGACACGATCGTGGCGCCCGGCGACCGTACGTACACCCTCGACGAGGACAAGTAGGAGGCCGCGCATGAGGTCCATGCCCACGGGGCGGCGTACGAGGCCGATGCCGATGCCGACGCCGGCGACGCGGACACGGCCGGCGCCGGGCCCCTGGTCCGGGACGCGGCGGCGGGTCCGCGGGGTGCCGTCGCCCGCCGCGGCACCGGGCACCGGGGCCGGCGCACGGCACGCGAGCGAGGAGCTTCGCCGATGACCATCCGTATCGTTCCCGCCGTCGGCGACATCGACTCGGCCCGCGCGCTCACCACCCTGCTGAGCCAGCTCGCCGACACCGAACCCGCCCCGCCCGTACCCGACTCGACAGCCCTCCTCGACACCCTCGCGCGCCTCGCCGCCGAGTCCCTCGACGAGCTCCCCGAAGTCGTCCTCGTCCACGAACGCATCGGCCCGGTACCGGCGTTGGACCTGATCCGCGACCTCGTGATGCGCTTCCCGGCCGTCGGTGTCGTCCTCATCACCGCCGACACCAGCACCGGCGTCCTCACCGCCGCCATGGACTCAGGCGCCCGCGGCATCATCGGCCTGCCCCTGGGCTACGACGCCCTCGCCGAACGCGTCCAGGCCGCCGCCGCCTGGTCCGCCGGAATGCGCCGCCACCTGCACAGCGGCGCGCCCGAGCTGTACGCGGGCCCCGGCGGCACCGTCGTCACCGTGACCGGCGCGAAGGGCGGCGTCGGTGCGACCGTCACCGCGGTCCAGCTCGCCCTCGCCGCGAAGGCCTCCGGCCACAACGTCGCGCTGCTCGACCTGGACCTCCAGTCCGGGGACGTGGCCTCGTACCTCGACGTGCAGTTCCGCCGGTCGGTGGCCGACCTGGCGGCCATCACCGACATCAACCCGCGCGTCCTCCAGGACGCCGTCTACACCCACGACAGCGGCATCGCCCTCCTGCTCGCGCCCGCCGAGGGCGAACGGGGCGAGGAGGTCACCGACCGGGTGGCCCGCCAGGTCCTCTCCGCGCTGCGCTCCCGCCACGATGTCGTCGTCGTCGACTGCGGCTCCCAGATGAACTCGGCCACCGCCGCGGCCGTCGAGATGGCCGACCGGGCCCTGCTCCTCGTCACCCCCGACGTCATCGCCGTACGCGCCGCCAAACGCATGGTCCGCATGTGGGACCGTCTCCAGATCCGCAAGGCGGAGGAGACCACGACGGTCGTGAACCGCTTCGCCCGCGGTACGGAGATCCAGCCGTCCCTCGTCGAACGCGTCACAGGAACCAAGGTCGCCCGCTCCGCGGTTCCCGCCGCCTTCAAGGAACTCCAGTCGGTCGTCGACGCGGGCCGGCTCCAGGACCTGGACGCCCGCTCGACCGTCAAGCAGGCGCTGTGGGCACTCGCCGCCGAGCTCGGTCTCGTCGTCCCCCAGGAGGGCGGGGCCGGCGGCAGGCGCCGCAAGGCGTCCGCGTCGGACCGGGGCGCGCTCTCGCTCCGCGGCCGGGGCGGCGACCGGGGAGCCGTCACCCTCGAATTCGCCGGGATGTTCCCGCTGCTCCTGGTCGTCATGACGATCCTGTGGCAGTGCGTGCTGTACGGGTACTCGTACTCGCTGGCCGGGAACGCGGCGGACGAGGCGGCGCGCGCCGCCACCGCGGCCTACGCGGTCCACGGTGACGTCCCGGGCGCCTGCGCCGCCGCCGGGAGCAAGCATCTGCCGGGCTCCTGGAAGGACGCGGAGATCTCCTGCACCGCTTCGGGCCCCGTCATGCAGGCCACCGTCAAGGTCGACGTCCCGCTGTTCTTCCCCGGCTTCGACGCGGGCTTCCGGGTACGGGGCCAGGCGGGCGCCGCGCTGGAGGGGGACGACGGATGAGGACACTCCTCCGGCGCGGCTCACGCTTCCCGCACGGGCTCAGCCGTGTGCACCGGCCCGACGCCACGGGCGGGATCCGCGCCGCCCTCCACCCCTCGGGCAGGCTCCGGGCCACGCGCCGGCTCCGGGGCGACCGGGGTGTCTCCATCCTGGAGTTCACCGGGTTCCTGCCCGTCCTGCTGCTCGTCGGGATGGCGGCCATCCAGCTCGGGCTCATCGGGTACGGCGTCAACCAGGCCGGCTCCGGGGCGAGGGCCGCCGCGCGGGCCGCCTCGCAACAGGGCGGCGCCCCGGCGGGTGTGGCCGCGGGCCACGCTGCCGTGAGCGGCTGGCTGAACCCGAGCGTCGATCCCGTCCCCGGCCCCGACCTCACCACGGCCACGGTCACGGTCACGGTCCCCAACGTCATCCCCCTCTTCGACCGGTACACCGTCACCCGCCGCGCCACCATGCCCACCGACGACTGACCGGGAGGAGCCGACACCATGAGCCTGCGTTCCCGCATCGCCGCCCCCGACGAGGGGGGTCCCGCCCGTGAGGACGGACACCTCGTCGCCGTCTACCGGGCCAAACTCCTCGAAGAGATCGACCTCGCCGAGATGTCCAGCCTGGCGGCGGCTGAACGCCGGGCCCGGCTCGAACGCGTCCTCGGCCACATCATCAGCCGCGAGGGTCCGGTCCTCTCCACCGCCGAACGCTCCCAGCTGATCCGCCGGGTCGTCGACGAGGCACTGGGACTCGGCGTCCTCGAACCGCTCCTCGCCGACGCGTCCATCACCGAGATCATGGTCAACGGCCCAGACTCGATCTTCGTCGAGCGGGCCGGCCGCGTCGAACAGCTGCCGCTGCGCTTCGCCTCCAACGAGCAGCTCATGCAGACCATCGAACGCATCGTCTCGACGGTCAACCGCCGTGTCGACGAGTCCAACCCGATGGTCGACGCCCGCCTGCCCACCGGCGAGCGCGTCAACGTCATCATCCCGCCGCTCGCCCTGACCGGCCCCACCCTCACCATCCGCCGCTTCCCCCGCGCGTACACGCTCCCCGAGCTCATCGGCCTCGGCTCCCTCGACGAACAGACGCTCATGCTGCTCGCCGCCTTCGTCCGGGCCCGCTTCAACGTCATCGTCAGCGGCGGCACCGGCAGCGGCAAGACCACCCTGCTCAACGCGCTCTCCGGCCTGATCCCCTCCCACGAGCGCATCATCACCATCGAGGACTCCGCCGAACTCCAGCTCCAGCAGGAGCACGTCATCCGCCTCGAATCCCGCCCCCCGAACGTGGAGGGCAAGGGCCAGATCACCATCCGCGACCTGGTCCGCAACTCGCTGCGCATGCGCCCCGACCGCATCATCGTCGGCGAGGTCCGCGGCGGCGAGACCCTCGACATGCTCCAGGCCATGTCGACCGGCCACGACGGCTCCCTCGCCACCGTCCACGCGAACTCCGCCGAGGACGCCCTCATGCGCCTCCAGACCCTCGGTTCGATGTCCGAGGTCCAGATCCCCTTCGAGGCGCTCAAGGACCAGATCAACTCCGCCGTCGACGTCGTCGTCCAGCTCTCCCGGCACGCCGACGGCTCCCGCAAGGTCACGGAGGTCGCGCTGCTCGTCTCGCACGGCCGCGAACAGTTCCGCGTCACCCCGGTCACCCGCTTCGTGCCCCTCCCGGTCGGCCCCGACCGCGTCGTGCGGGGCCACTTCGAGCACCTTCCGCTCCCGCGCCCGGTCGCGGAGAAGCTGTACGTCGCCAACGAGCCGCCGCCGCCGGCCTTCGGGGTCGCCGACGCCATCGACGTACTCAACAACACGAGGCAGGCCATCGGTTGACGCCCCCCACCACGGGATCCTCCGCACCCGAGCCCCTCACCTCCGAGCCCCTCACCTCCGAGCCCCTCACCTCCGAAGGGAGGCAACAGTGAACGACCCCGCACTCCTCGCCCTCGGCGGGACGCTCCTCGGCGGCACGCTCGCCGTCGCGGGCGTGCACACCTACGCCTCCGGCCGCGCCCAGCGCCGCGACCTCCTCGACCGGCTCTCCGGCGGCGGCGCTCCGCACACGGCGGGCGGCAGGGCACGCCACTTCGCGGGCGTCGACCGACGGCTGCGCCGCACCCGCCTCGGCCGCACCATCCACCTGCGCCTGACGGCCACCGGACTCGATCTCACGGCGGGGGAGTTCTTCACCTACGTCACCGCCGTGGTCGTCGCCCTGTGGCTGATCGCCGCCGCGACCCTGGCCCCCTTCTTCGGCCCGATCGCCGCCCTGCTCGGCGTGTGGAGCGCGGGCATCTTCCTCAACTGGCAGCGCCAGAAGCGCATCGAGGCGTTCATCAACCAACTCCCCGACGTGGCCCGCCTGCTGGCGAACGCGACGGCGGCCGGCCTCGCCCTGCGCACGGCGCTCGCCATGGCCGCGGAGGAACTGGAAGCCCCGGCGGGCGAGGAACTCGCTCACGTGGCCGACCAGTTGATGCTGGGCCGCACGATCGACGACGCCCTCGGCGAACTCTCGCAGCGACTGCCCTCCCGTGAGCTGATCGTCCTCGTCACCACCCTCGTCCTGGCCAACAAGGCGGGCGGCTCCGTCGTCAGCTCCCTGCGCAACCTCACCCAGACCCTGGAGGACCGCAAGGAGACCCGCCGCGAGGTCCGCACGATGCTCTCCGAAGTCAACGCGACCGCCTTCACGGTCCCCTTCCTCGGCATCGGCTCCCTGGTGCTGATCAACTCCTCGAACGAGGGAGCCCTCGCCCGCGTCACCGGCTCCGCGCTCGGCCAGGGCCTCGTCCTGCTCGCTCTCGGCCTCTACACCGTGGGCTTCTTCGTCATCCGCAGGCTCGGCAAGATCGAAGTGTGAGGGAGGGATCACGTTGCTGCCGCTGCTGCTCGCCGTCCTGATGGGCGCGGCCGTCGCGGGCGTCCTCCTGGGCGTCCGGATGATCCGCGCCGAGGTCAAACTCCCCAGCGACCTCCAGCTCGCCCTGGAGGTCGGCGGAACCCGTGTCTCGGTCGCGGACTCGGCCGTCGACCGCCTCGGCATGCGCTTCGCGCCGACGGTCCTGCGACTGATGGGCCCCCGGCGTGTGGACGCCAAACGCCGGCGCATCGACATGGCGGGAAACCCCGGCGGTCTGACCCTGAACCGCTACGCGGCCCGCCGGGCGGTGTACGGGGTCTTCGGCGTCGTCCTCGGTCTGGTCTTCCTCTCCAACGGCCAGCTCCTCTTCGCCGTGCTCACGCTGGCCTTCGGGCTGGTCGCCGCGGACGCCCTCATCTGGCAGGCCGTCCGGGAGCGCAAGGAGGTCATCGAGCGCACCCTGCCCGACTTCCTCGACGTCCTCGCGGTCGTCGTCTCCGCGGGCCTCGGCTTCCGCCAGGCCCTGGACCGCGTCGCGGAGAAGTACGAGGGACCCTGGGCGGACGAACTGCGCATCACCCTGCGCCAGATGGACATGGGCGTCAGCCGTCGCCAGGCCTTCGACGAACTCCGCAGGCGCAACTCCTCCGAGCAGGTGGCCCAGTTCGTCTCGGCGCTCCAGCAGGGCGAGGAGCTCGGTTCCCCGATCGCCGAGACCCTCATCCAGCTCGCCACCGACATGCGCCGCACGGACGCCCAGAACGCCCGCCGCCGCGCCGCCAAGACCATCCCCAAGGCCACCATGGTCACCCTGGTGTTCATGCTCCCGGCGACGATGATCCTCATCGCGACGGGCATGTTCCTGGGCTCGGGCACCGACTTCGGCTCGATCCTGGGGCGCTGATGAAGAGCCTTCCGAGGAGCCGGGGTGACGTGGCCCGCGAACACCTGCGCCGGTCCCTTGAACTCGCGCGAAGCCGCGGGCGCCGGTCCGCTCGACTCACCCGAGGTGCGCGCCGGTTCCTCCGGCTCGCGCGGACCCGCGAACAACGGGGCACCGGCTACCTCGCGGACGATGTGCCCGCGCCCGGCGGCATCCGGCTCCAGCTCAACGCCCTCCAGGCCCTGTGCCGTCAGGCCTTCGCGGTCCGGCTCGCGGCCATCGTGGTCGGCGCGCCCTTCGCGATGACGAACGCCACGGGCGGCTTCCTGCGGTACGCGGTCCTCGCGGCCGCCGTCCTCGGCGTCATGGGCTCCTACGCCATGCTCCGCGACTGGGACCGCTTCGGCCCGCGCCTCCTCGCCCACCCGACCTTGATGGGCCTGGACCTCACCTTCGGCGCGGTCCTGCTCCTCACCGCCTCCCCGGCCTCCCCCCTCGCCTACGCCACGGTCTGCACCCCGCTCCTGTCCGGCCTGCTCTACGGCTGGCGCGGCGCGGGCGTGTTCACCGGATTCCAGCTCACCGTGCTGCTCACGGTGTTCAGGGCCTGGGAACACCGGCCGGGGGCGGGTTCCAACACCCTGCTCATCGCGGGCTTCTGCGTCGGCGCCGGCATCATCGGAGTCACCCTGCGCAATCTGCTGTTCCGCTTCGGCACGGCGGGACAGGCCCTGGCCGAGGCGACCAGCAGGCTCGCCGTCGCGGAGGCCGTGGAGTCCGAACGGGCCCGCATGGCACGCGAGATGCACGACTCCGTGGCCAAGACGCTGTACGGGCTCGCGCTGGCCGCGGAGGCACTGGCCGCCTCCTCGGAGGACGCGGACCCGCAGGCGCTCAAACGCCAGGCGACTGCCGTCGCGGACGCGGCGCGCCTGGCCGCCGCCGAGTCCCGCAAGCTCCTGACGGACCTGCGGCGGCACAGCGACCTGACCGACCCGGACATCGACCTCCTCCCTGAACTCCGCTGCATGGCAGCCGACTTCGAGGCCCGCACCGACCTCGCCCCGGCCGTACGGCACCGGGGCGCGCCCGCGGTCCTGCCCAGCGCCGCCGCCCATCACGTCCTCGCGATCGTGTCCGAGGCGCTGGAGAACGCCCACCGTCACGCGGACGCGAACGCGGTGACGGTCGAACTTGGCGTTTCGGAAAACGAGTTCGCGCTGCTCGTCCGGGACGACGGCGTGGGTCTCCCGGCACCGGCGACCCCCGCCGCGATCGCCGCCTGGACGAGATCCGGCCATTTCGGCCTGCTCGGCATGACGGAACGAGCCGCGTGCGTCGGCGGCCACATCCGGCTGGACCGGTCCCCCGGCGGGGGCACCGAGGTCCGGCTGACCCTCCCGCTCTCGACGGCCGCCCTTCCCGCTCCCCCCACTTCCCAAGAGGAGGCCGCACATGCCTGACCAGGCGCTTTCCGGTCCGTCCCTGCGTGTCCTCGTGGCCGACGACAACCCGGTCGTACGGGCCGGTCTGACCGCGCTGCTGAACGCGCACCCCGACATCGCGGTCGTCGCGACGGCGCGGGACGGCGCGGAGGCACTGGACCGCGCCGTTCTTCTCGTCCCGGACGTGGTCCTTCTCGACGTGCGGATGCCCGGCACGGACGGCCTCACCGCACTGCCCGAACTGTGCGCGATCGCCCCGGTGATGATGCTGACGTACAGCCGCGAACCCGAGGTCGTGGCGGAAGCCCTGCGTAAAGGCGCGTCCGGCTATCTCGTCCATGGCGAGTTCACGGCGGCCGAACTGATCGCCGCCGTACGGGAGGTACGCCACGGACGCCCGGCTGTCCCGGATTCACTCGGAGTTTCGTACCAACCGCACTCATTCTCTTCGCACCTGCAATCTGCTGTGGCACAGTCGTCGGAGGCTCGGCTCTTGCCGGCGGCGGGACTTCACCGCCATGCCGTCCATCAGTCCGAGTTCGGCCTGAGTTCAAGGGAGGTGGAGGTGATGGACCTCATCGCGGCCGGCATGAACAACCGCCAGATCGCCGCCACCTGCTTCATCGCGGAGAAGACCGTCAAGAATCACATCAATCGCATCTTCGCGAAGCTGCACAGTTCCTCGCGGAGCGAAGCGATCGCCCACTGGCTGGGTACGACGCACGAGGGGTGGAGCCGATGAACCCGCCCCGCGTTCCCCACCAGCGAAGTTGGGCCCCTGGGCCCACTCGCGGTAGGCGACTTCTCACGTACGGTGCTCGGGTCGTTAGTCGCGTCGGCAGGGAGGGCAGTCCTGATGAACAGGTTCACCACTTGGACTCAAACGGTGATCGCCCGGACACGGGGCGCCCACCGGGACGCGGGCGCGGGGTTCGTGGAGTACGCGGGGTTGATGATCATCATCGCGGGGATCTTCACGTTGATCGACAGCCTGGGACTGGACGGGCTGATCTCGCAGGCGATCTTGAATGCCGTGAACGACGTTATCGGCGGCTGACCCTCGTCGGAACGGGGGGCGACCGAGGTCAGACCCTCCCCATCTATATCTGGCTGACGGGGATCCTGCTCTTCGCCGCGTTCGCCTTCTTCGCCTTCGCTCAAGCAGCGTCCGCCCGCAATGGAGCTCAATCCGCGGCGGACGCTGCTGCGTTGGCGGCGGCGCAGGACGCCCGGGACGAGCTGATGGACCGTCTGGCTGGGGCTATCGGCGAGGACGACGACTGGCTGGACTGGTTGGACGGTGGCCTGGAGGCCGACGGGGCAGGGGCAGGGGGCGCGGCCCAGCAGTTGGCCGCCCAGAACGATGCGAGCCTGTTGGGTGTTGAGTTCGTCAGGAAGAACGGCTTCCCCGGGTACCGCGCCGACATCCGGACCAATTACACCGTCGGCCACTCCATCATCCCGGGCACCGAGGGCCAGCACGCGAACGCCCATGCCATAGCCGTGATTCAGCCGCGCTGCGATTTCGATCCGGCTGCGGATCCGGAGAAGCCCCTCGAACTCGACTGTGACGGCGAGATCGTGAACATCGACCCCGGAGACTTCAACCCGGACGACCTACCGGACGCGTCGGTGCTGTTCTCCGTGCACCTGGCCGAGTGAGAGGAAGCCGTACCGATGGATCTCCGGCACACCATGAAGGGCCGCAGGGCCATGGCCGTGGTGGCGGTCAGTACCGGATTGCTCCTCGCGGTGTCCGGATGCGGCGGAGGAGACGGCGGCGACAAGCCGAAGGCTGGCTCGTCCTCCTCCGAGTCGGGCAAGGGGGGCGGCGACGATGCGAAACAGGCGTCGCCGACAGCGAGCCAGGACCAGGTACTGGCCGAGGTCAAGGGCGAGAATGGAATCACGCTTACGGTCACTTCGGCCAAGCGCGACCAGGGAGGCTTCGTGACCGTCGAAGGGACGGTCACGAACAACACCGACAACGCCTGGGTCGCGGCGGACTGGCGTGGTGACGAGCGAGAGTTGTCGAAGAACGGGGCATCCATCGCCGGCGCCAGCCTGATCGACCAGAAGGGCAAGAAGAAGTACCTCATCCTCCGGGACACCTCAGGTCGCTGTCTGTGCACCCAGTTCACCGGAGGTGTCAGCCAGGGCGCCACCACTCAATGGTTCGCCCAGTTCCCCGCACCCCCCGCCGACACCACCGCCGTCGACTTCCAGGTCGGCTCCATGCCACCCGCCTCCATCGAGATCTCCGAGGGCTGACCCATGGCCCTCCCGCCCCGCCCCGCCGCGACCGCGCTCACGGCCCTCGCCGTGCTGATCACCCTCGGCCTGCCGGGTCCCGCGTACGCGGACGACGGTGACCCCAGTGCCCCGCCCGGCAGCGTCACCACCTCCCCGCCCCCCGACGTCGACGCCAACAGCCCGGGGCTCAAGCTCGCCGACGGTGCGACCCTGGCGCCCGCCAAGGTGCTGGACATCAAGTCGGTCGTGGAGGACCTGGGCGGCGAGGAGCGCCGGGAGGACACCAACTCGGACGTGACGTTCGCGCTCCAGGCGGAGGTCCTCTTCCCCAAGGACAGCTCCAGACTCAACCCGGACTCCCAGTCCCGTATCCAGGCGATCGCGGACGAGATCAAGGCCCAGCACGCGACGACGGTCCGCGTCTTCGGGTTCACCGACAACCTCGGCTCGTACGCGCACGGCCTGACCCTCTCCAAGAAGCGCGCGGAAGAGGTGCACGACCGGCTGGCCGCGGCGCTCGGCTCCGTAGAGGCGGACATCACCTTCGAGGTGCGCGGCTACAGCGAGGACTACCCGATCGCCGACAACACCTCGGAACAGGGCCGTCGCAAGAACCGCCGGGTGGAGGTGACCTTCCCGAGGGGCGCCGCCGACGGGAACAACGCCTGACGCGCGCGTCACCTTCTCCCGGGCCCGGCCTCCTGGCAGCATGCCCCCGACGAACGGGTCGCGCACGAGGTCGATGGAGTCCGCCATGAGGAAGATCGTGTTGATGATGTCGGTGTCCCTCGACGGATACATCGAGGGCCCGAACCGCGAGATCGACTGGCACCGGGTCGACGCCGAGCTGCACCAGCACTTCAACGACCTGATCAGAGGGTTCGGAGTCCTGATGTCCGGACGGGTGACCTACGAGCTGATGGCCGCCTACTGGCCGACGGCAGACAAGGACCCGGACATCAGCCCGGAGATGGCCGAGTTCGCCGGGATCTGGCGGAACATCCCCAAGGTGGTGTTCTCGCGGACGCTGGAGCGCGGCACGGGGCACACCACGGTCGTACGGGAGGTCGTGCCCGAGGAGATCCTGGCGCTGAAGGCGCAGGAGGGCGGCGACCTCGCGCTCGGCGGCGCCGATCTCGCCGCGGAGTTCCTGCGACTGGGCCTCGTGGACGAGATCAGGCTGTACGTGCACCCCGTCCTCATCGGGGCAGGCAAGCCGCTGTTCCCGGAGGCCGAGGCCCCGACCGACCTCCGCCTCATCGAGACGCGGACCTTCGGCAACGGCGTCGCCCTCCTGCGCTACGAGCGCGGCACCACCGCCGGCACCGAAGGCGCGTAAGGGGTCGAGCGTGGTGGGTCACCCGGGCCGCCTGGGTAGGAAGCCGGCATGACCTCACTCGGTGTTGTCTTCCGGCCCCAACTGCCCCCCGAGCGGCTGCGCGCCCTGGCGCGCGAGGCGGAGGAGGCGGGACTCGAGGAACTGTGGCTGTGGGAGGACTGTTTCCTCGAAGGGGGCATCTCCGCCGCCGCGGCGGCGCTCGCCTGGACCGAGCGTCTGCGGGTGGGAGTGGGACTGCTGCCCGTCCCGCTGCGGAACGTCGCCGTCACGGCGATGGAGGCCGCCACCCTGCACCGGCTGTTCCCCGGGCGGGCCGCCCTCGCGGTCGGCCACGGCGTCCAGGACTGGATGGGGCAGGTCGGGGCGCGGGCCGAGTCGCCCCTGACGTTGCTGCGCGAGCATCTCGACGCGCTGCGCGCCCTGCTGCGCGGCGAGCGCGTGACCACCCAGGGGCGGTACGTGAAACTCGACGGAGTCGCCCTCGACTGGCCGCCCGCGGAGGTGCCCGAGGTCCTCACCGGCGCCACCGGGCCCCGTACGCTCCGCCTCGCCGGTGAGGCCGCCGACGGCACGGTCCTCACCGCCTCCACCACCGCCGACGGGGTACGGCGGGCCCGCCGGCTCATCGACGAGGGGCGGCGGAGGGCCGGCCGGACGGAGGGACACCACCGGGTCGTCGTCTATCTGCGCACCGCCACGGGGGCGGACGCCGGCGCCCGGCTGCGCGCCGAGATCGAGGCCGAGGGCGAGAGCGCCGTCCCGGAACTCGGGGTCGCGGGCGACGCGGACGCCGTCGCCAAGGCCGTCCAGCGTCTCGTGGACGCCGGCGCCGACACGGTGGTCCTCCAGCCCACCGCCGACGAGCCGGACCCCGAGGGCTTCGTCCGCTTCGCGGCCGGACAGGTGCGCCCGCTGGTCCCCTGATCCCCCCATCCGCAGGTCCGCAGGACATGATCCACGGTCGCGTGAGCAGATTGACCGAAAAGCTCCCAATGGGGGTCGCTCGGTGTGAGATGTCCGTCCGGATGGCGGGCGGCGGGGCGGGGTGCGGCGCGCCGCGTGCGGGAGATCTGCACGGGGTTTCCACATCGTTATCGATCGGCTGTCGCCAGGAATGTTTGACTGACGTAAGTTCAGACCAAGGTAATTCGCGTGAGCAAAGCTGCGCGTGTGGCACCGCGCAGAGGAGGGGGCTGCGCGGTGCTGCCTTGTCTGATGACGTGACGTCAGGCGTGCCGGACCGTGATCCGCACGCCGCGCCGCACGCCCCACCGCTCCATCGACCCGGCCTCCGCCTCCAGGACCTGCCGGGCCCGCGGTCGCGGCAGTCCCAGCCGGCCCGGACGCATCGTACGTACCGCCAGGACCCGCGACGACCGGTCCAGATAGGCGACGTCGATCGCGAACCGCATTCCCAGGGTGTGCACCGAGTTCGCCGGTGTGAGCAGCAGTGCGCCCTCGATCCCCCGGCGTCCGAGCAGCCCCCGTCGCCGGGCGCGCGCCGTGGCGGCGAGTTCCAGAGGTACCGGTTCGGGTGTCCTGTCCGTCGTGAACGTGGCCATGGGTGCGAAGTTAGCGGGGGAGTCAAGCGGGAGGCCGTCACGCGGATCACCCGCCCGGAGTACAGACCGGCACGGCGGCGTCACGCCCCGGGAGTGCTCATGACCCCCTTGGATCTCTGCCGATCCTTCACGATTCCCTTTGAATCAGCCATGAATCAGCCATGATCACACCCGGAATCGATGGTTCCATGCTCGCCGTGGCGTTGCCGGGCGACTCCGGAGAGTAGTTGTGGCACGCGGATGCACGCAGCATCACTTACGAAGGGTTATGGTGGAAACCCCCCCTCGGGCCGGTCCGTCTCCCCCCCACGGACCGGCCCGTTTTTTTGTGCCCGCGACGGCCTGCCCGGCAGGCGCCCCCGTGCGCCCCCGCGACGGGCCCGCCCCGCGCGGCCCGGGATCGCGGTGACTCAGCGCCGTTGGGCCCAGATGTTGGTGCCCTGTGTCGACACCGCGAACGTGTCGATCTCCTTCAGCTCCTCGTCCGTGAGCTCCGGGGCCGCCAGCGCCGCCAGGTTCTCCTCCAGCTGCCGCACGCTGGACGCGCCGATGAGGGCGGAGGTCATCCGCTGGTCACGCAGCACCCAGGTGAGCGCGAGCTGGGCGAGCGACTGGCCCCGCCGGGCCGCGATGCCGTTCAGCCCGTTCAGCCGACGCACGACCTCGTCGCTCAGCAGGCCCGGGTCCAGCGACTTGCCCTGGGTGGCGCGCGAGCCCTCCGGGATGCCCTGGAGGTACTTGCCCGTCAGCAGACCCTGCGCGAGCGGCGCGAAGGAGATGCAGCCCATGCCGGCCGCCTCCAGCGTGTCGAGCAGGCCGTCGTCCTCGGTCCAGCGGTTGAGCATCGAGTACGAGGGCTGGTGGATGAGCGGACGGACGCCCATGCCGGTCAGGATCCCGGCCGCCTCCGCCGTCTGCTCGCTGCTGTACGAGGAGACACCGACGTACAGCGCCTTGCCCTGCTGGACGGCGGACGCGAGCGCGCCCATCGTCTCCTCCAGCGGGGTGTCCGGGTCGTAGCGGTGCGAGTAGAAGATGTCGACGTGGTCCACGCCCATCCGCCGCAGCGAGGCGTCCAGGGAGGACAGCAGGTACTTGCGGGAGCCCCACTCGCCGTAGGGGCCGGGGTGCATGAGGTAGCCCGCCTTGGTCGAGATGACCAGCTCGTCCCGGTAGGGGGCGAAGTCCTCCTTCAGCAGCTTGCCGAAGTTCAGCTCCGCCGAGCCGGGCGGCGGCCCGTAGTTGTTGGCGAGGTCGAAGTGGGTGACGCCGAGGTCGAAGGCGCGGCGCAGGATCGCACGCTGGGAGTCCAGCGCGAGGTCGTCGCCGAAGTTGTGCCACAGGCCGAGCGAGACCGCGGGCAGTTTGAGGCCGCTGCGGCCCGTACGCCGGTATTCCATCGAGTCGTACCGCTCCGTTGCGGCCCGGTACAGAGTGGGGTCGTTCATGGGGACGAACCTATGCCAGGGTGCACAGGCCCCTCGGGAGCCTTCGCGTTTCGCAAGGGTAGGCTTCGCCCCGGGGGACCGCCATATGGACAGGGACTGTGCTCGGGCGCGTCTGTCCGATTCGCACGGAGGGGCTGACAACACGTGACCTTGCGCGACAACCTGCGCCGCCTGCTGGTCAGGTTCTATGCACGCAGGGTGGAAGGCCACCTCGATCACGACCAGGTGCCCAAGCACATCGGCGTCATCATGGACGGCAACCGCCGCTGGGCGAAGGCCGCCGGCTCCACCACCGCCCAGGGACACCGGGCCGGAGCGGACAAGATCGAGGAATTCCTCGGCTGGTGCTCCGAGACCGATGTCGAGGTCGTCACCCTGTGGCTGCTGTCCACCGACAACTTCGACCGCCCGCAGGAGGAGCTCGGTCCGCTCCTCGGCATCATCGAAGGCGTCGTCCGCACGCTGGCGGCCGACGGCCGCTGGCGGGTGCACCACGTCGGGACGCGGGACATCCTGCCGTCCCCGATGCAGTCGGCCCTCAAGGAGGCCGAGGAGGCCACCGCCCATGTCGAGGGGATAGTCGTCAACGTCGCCATCGGCTACGGCGGCCGCCAGGAGATCGCCGACGCGGTGCGCTCGATGATCCTCGACGCGGCCGACAAGGGGACCTCGATGGAGGACCTCGCGGACCGCGTCGACGTCGACCTGATCGGCAAGCACCTCTACACCGGTGCCCAGCCCGATCCGGACCTGGTGATCCGCACCAGCGGTGAGCAGCGGCTGTCCGGATTCATGCTCTGGCAGACCGCCCACTCCGAGTACTACTTCTGCGAAGTCTTCTGGCCGGCCTTCCGCAAAGTCGACTTCCTGCGCGCCCTGCGCGACTACGCGGCGCGACACCGCCGTTACGGAGGCTGAATTCCGGGGTGCCCCGTGCTGCACGGGGCACCCCGTGGGGACGTACGTCATCGGGAGTTAACGAACGCGCCGTCATATGCCGTGGCATGGCTTCGCTGGTTCGAGGGCATAAGCCTTGCAGGTCGACGCCCGAACCACGGGTGTCGTATCTCAGCGGACGGCTCGGGGCCGTCCGCCCGGGAGGCCCTTTGCACCAGCCCGACCGTGCGGTCAGTACGGACGAAGCGGAGGGCCGGTTTTCGGCCCGCGCATCGGTGCCGGTAACCGGTCCAGATCTCCTTCGTCGCTCCCCGACCTCATCCGAGGGGGTACGTCCTTCCGTGGTGACCAGCACAAAGCGCCGCACGCCTGACCGGCGCACCTATGTTCTCGACACCAGCGTCCTGCTGGCCGACCCGAATGCCCTGAGCCGCTTCGACGAGCACGAAGTCGTGCTTCCGATCGTCGTGGTCACGGAGCTGGAGGCCAAGCGGCACCATCCCGAACTCGGCTACTTCGCCCGGCAGGCCCTGCGCCTGCTCGACGAGTTCCGGGTCCGGCACGGCCGCCTCGACTCCCCGATTCCCGTCGGGGAGCTCGGCGGGACGGTCCGGGTCGAGCTCAACCACTCGGACCCCAGCGTCCTGCCCAGCGGGTACCGCCTGGGGGACAACGACTCCCGCATCCTCGCGGTCGCCCGCAACCTGCAGGCCGAGGGATACGACGTCACCGTCGTCTCGAAGGACCTGCCGCTCAGGATCAAGGCGTCCTCCGTGGGTCTCCTCGCCGAGGAGTACCGCGCGGAGCTCGCCATCACGGGCTCCTCCGGCTGGACCGGAATGTCCGAACTGAGCCTGGCCGGCGAACAGGTGGACATCCTCTTCGAGGAGGGACACGTCCATGTCCCCGAAGCGGCCGGTCTGCCGGTGCACACGGGTCTGACGATCCAGTCGGAGCGCGGCAAGGCCCTCGGCCGCGTCACCGCCGACGGTGACGTCCGGCTCGTACGCGGCGATCGTGAGGCGTTCGGCATCAAGGGCCGCAGTGCCGAGCAGCGCATCGCGCTCGATCTGCTGCTCGACCCGGACATCGGGATCGTGTCGATGGGCGGCCGGGCCGGCACCGGCAAGTCCGCGCTCGCGCTGTGCGCGGGCCTGGAGGCCGTCCTCGAACGCCGCCAGCACCAGAAGGTGATGGTCTTCCGGCCGCTGTACGCGGTGGGCGGGCAGGAGCTCGGCTATCTGCCCGGCTCCGAGTCCGAGAAGATGAGCCCCTGGGCCCAGGCGGTCTTCGACACGCTCTCCGCGGTCACCAGCCGCGAGGTCATCGAGGAGGTCACCGCGCGCGGCATGCTGGAGGTCCTGCCGCTCACGCACATCCGCGGCCGCTCGCTCCACGACGCGTTCGTGATCGTGGACGAGGCCCAGTCCCTGGAACGGAACGTCCTGTTGACCGTTCTGTCCCGGATCGGGGCCAATTCACGGGTCGTTCTGACCCATGACGTGGCACAAAGGGACAATCTGCGCGTCGGGCGCTATGACGGAGTGGTCGCCGTCGTAGAGAAGTTGAAGGGCCATCCGCTCTTCGCGCACGTCACGTTGAATCGTTCCGAGAGGTCCCAGATTGCGGCACTCGTGACCGAAATGCTGGAGGACGGGCAGATCTGATCCCGGCTGTCCCACCTGGTCAAAGGGTGGTGGATACACGCTGGTTGGCGCCGTCCGGCAAAGGCGAAAAGCCTAGCCGGGCGGCGTCTTGCTGCGCTGGCGTTTCCAGGAAACAGCTGAGGCAAACGGGGTGTGAGCTTTCACACGCGACACGGAATTGCCGTGCGGAGCCGGGTTACGGCTAAAGTCTCACTCCTGTCAGGCCCCGCATACGACACAGCTGTACCCCCAGCGGTACGGCAACACCGGAACCTCAGAACTCCATAGAGCCGTCGTATGCCGCCCGCGCACCACGCGGCGCTCCCCCAGCGGGAGTTGCCCACCGGGCCCGTGTCTCCCCGTGACCCCGCAGTTGGGAGGCCAGCGCCGAGGGGCACGATTGCGTCCGCGAGGGTCACCTAAACGGGCGATGCTGGAAGGAAACCGTGTGAGCCGGATTTCGGTCCGGGGATTCGCAGTGGCTTCGGCCACCGCGGTCACCGCCGTCGGAAGCGTGGTCGGAGTTGCCTCGGGCAGCGTCGCCCAGCCCTCGAACGATGCCGAGGCGACGGCGAGCGACTCGACTCTCCTCGCTGACATACCTGCGGGCCAGCAGGCCCAGGTGCAGACCGCGTCCCTGACGCAGCAGGCCGACGCCCAGGCCATCGCGGCCGACGCGAGCGCCAAGAAGGACGCCGAGGCGGCCGCCCGCAAGCAGGCGGCCGACGACGCGGTCGCGAAGCAGAAGGCCGCGGCCAAGGCAGAGCAGGAAGCCAAGGAGCGCAAGGAAGCCGAGAAGGCCGCCAGCCGCTCCGCGACGCGTGACGCCTCCAGCTTCTCGGTCCAGTCCTCGTACAGCGTCGCCCAGATCCAGGCGATGGCGGCCCAGATGGTGCCGAGCGGTCAGTTCCAGTGCTTCAGCAACATCGTGAACCACGAGTCGAGCTGGAACTACCACGCCGTCAACGCCTCTTCGGGTGCCTACGGTCTCTTCCAGGCCCTGCCCGCGGGCAAGTACGCGTCCGCCGGGTCCGACTGGCAGACCAATCCGGCCACGCAGATCAAGTGGGGCCTGAGCTACATGAACGGCCGGTACGGCAGCCCCTGTGAGGCCTGGTCGTTCTGGCAGGCCAACAGCTGGTACTGAGTTCCACGCCGTACGCCGGCGGCTCAACCTTGCGAAGCCCCTCCCCGTCCTAGGGGGAGGGGCTTCGGCCATGTACGGTCGGACCCGACGACTCCAGGGGGGAGTGGTGGGGAGCAGCGGGGGAAGAGGACGCATCATGTCGCGTGTACCAGGATGGCTCGGCCGGATCGGCGCCGGGCTCACCGAGCTCGGCGAGCGGCTGGACGAGCGCCGCGCCGAGGTCGAGTTGGAGACGCAGGGCCCCCTCGTCGGCGAGGACGGCCTCGACACGCCCGCCCCCCTCGACGCACCCGGCACCCTCCCGCGGGCTCCCGGGACCCCCGACGACCCGGCGGCGGACGCCGACGCCTCCGCGCTCCCGGTCCAGCGGCCCTCCGAGGAGACGGCCGCGGCGCCCGTCCACGCAGCGCCGCCCCACCACCGCCCCGACCCCGCCCTCGCCGTGCCGTGGGGAGTGCGGGTCGCCGCCGAGGCCGGCTGGCGGCTGCTCATCCTCGCGGGCACCGTCTGGGTGCTGATGCGGGTCATCAGCGCCGTGCAGCTCGTCGTACTCGCCTTCGTGGCCGCGCTGCTCATCACCGCGCTGCTCCAGCCCACGGTGGGCCGGCTGACACGTCACGGGGTGCCGCGAGGGCTCGCCACCGCGCTCACCGCGATCCTCGGCTTCGTCATCATGGGGCTGGTCGGCTGGTTCGTGGTCTGGCAGGTCCAGGAGAACATCGACAACCTCTCCAACCAGATCCAGGACGGCATCGACGAGCTGCGCAAGTGGCTCCTCAAGGGTCCGTTCCATGTGACGGACAAGCAGATCAACGAGATCGCGAAGAACCTCCGCGAGGCGATCGGCGCGAACACGGACCAGATCACGTCGGCGGGCCTCCAGGGCGTGACGGTGATCGTCGAGGCGCTGACGGGCATCCTGCTCACGATGTTCTCGACCCTCTTCCTGCTCTACGACGGCAAGCGGATCTGGGAGTGGTCGCTCAAGCTCGTCCCGGCCGCCGCCCGGACCGGGGTCGCGGGCGCGGGCCCGCGCGCGTGGCGCACGCTCACCGCCTACGTCCGCGGCACGGTGATCGTCGCCCTGATCGACGCGACCTTCATCGGCCTGGGCATCTATTTCCTCAAGGTCCCGATGGCCGTGCCGCTCGCCGTCTTCATCTTCCTCGGCGCGTTCATCCCGCTGGTGGGCGCGGTGATCTCCGGGGCGCTGGCCGTGGTGGTCGCGCTGGTGACCCAGGGCGTCTTCGCCGCCGTCATGACACTCGTCGTGGTCCTCGCCGTCCAGCAGATCGAGGGTCACATCCTCCAGCCCTTCATCCTGGGCCGCGCGGTCCGCGTCCATCCCCTCGCGGTGGTCCTGTCGGTCGCCGCCGGAGGCATGGTCGCGGGCATCGGCGGAGCGGTCGTCGCGGTCCCGCTGGTCGCGGTGACCAACACGGTGGTCGTCTACCTGCGGTCGTACGCGGCCGAAGCGGATCTGCGCCACGCCCCCGAGCCCCGCGGAGCCACCGCCGTGGACGCGTCCCCGGCCCACCGGCTGACGCCGTAGCGGCGGCCCCGCCCTGCGTGAACGCACAAGGACCGCCCGGCGTGAATGCACCGGGCCCCGCCCTGCGTGAACGCACAAGGACCGCCCGGCGTGAACGCACCGGGCCCAACCCATCGTGAACGCACAGGGCCCCGCCCACCATGAAGGTGGGCGGGGCCCTGAGAGTTCGAGCGGGTTGCGAGCCGCTCGGGCGCGCTAGGACTACTCGGCGAGGACCGCCTCGGCGTCCAGCGTGGCGCCGACGGCCTGGAGCACAGACGCGATCTTGAACGCCTCCTGGATCGTCTCCCGGTCGACGCCCGCCTTGCGGAGCACCTGCTCGTGGGAGTCGAGGCACTGCCCGCAGCCGTTGATCGCGGAGACGGCGAGCGACCACAGCTCGAAGTCGACCTTCTCCACACCCGGGTTGCCGATGACGTTCATCCGCAGACCGGCCCGCATCGTCCCGTACTCCGGGTCGGACAGCAGGTGCCGCGTCCGGTAGAAGACGTTGTTCATCGCCATGATCGCGGCGGCCGACTTGGCGGCCGTGTACGCCTCGGGCGACAGCCGATCCTTCGCCTCGGGCTCCAGCTCACGCAGCACGCGCGGGGAGCGCGAGGCGATGGCGCAGGCCAGGACGGTGCCCCACAGCTGCTGCTGCGGGAGGTCGCTGTTGCCGATCACCGAACCGAGGTTCAGGCGCAGGTCCTTGGCGTAGTCCGGTATGGCGGACTTCAGTTCGTCGAGAGCCATGGAAGGTCACTCACCGGCCAGAAGGGCGACCGGGTCGAGGGTGGTCTCGCCCTTGGTCCAGTTGCACGGGCAGAGCTCGTCCGTCTGGAGAGCGTCCAGGACCCGCAGGACCTCCTTGGGGTTACGGCCGACGGAGCCGGCGGTCACCATGGAGAACTGGATCTCGTTGTTCTGGTCGACGATGAAGACGGCACGCTTGGCGAAGCCGTCCTCGCCCTCGATGCCGAGGTCGCGCATGAGCTCGTGCTTCGAGTCGGCCATCATCGGGAAGGGCAGGTCACGCAGGTCGTCGTGGTCCTTGCGCCAGGCGTGGTGCACGAACTCGGAGTCGCCGGAGAAGCCCAGCACCTGCGCGTCACGGTCGGCGAACTCGTCGTTCAGCTTGCCGAAGGCCGCGATCTCGGTCGGGCACACGAAGGTGAAGTCCTTGGGCCACGCGAAGACGATCTTCCACTTGCCCTCGTAGGTCTTGTGGTCGATCTGCTCGAACTCCTGGCCCTTCTCCAGCGAGACGCAGGCGGTCAGGTCGAACGTGGGGAACTGGTCACCGACAGTGAGCACAAACTCTCCTAGCAGCAAGGGGTAGCCCTTTTTGGGGGCATTTCCCTAGGGGGGTGGACGACCTCGATCGTGGCACAGGCAGCATTGATTCGGGAAATAGCTACACTTGGTCGTGTTGATCGAGTACGGCTATCAGTGACGTCCGGTGAACCCACCCGGAGCGAGAGGCGAGGCCATGGCGAGCCCCACCGGCAGGGCGGGCGGCAAGGGCGGCGGGCGCCGCAGCCCCAGCCTCGCGCAGCTGCGCGCCTTCACCGCCGTCGCCGAGCATCTGCACTTCCGGGACGCGGCCGCCGCGATCGGCATGAGCCAGCCCGCCCTGTCCGGCGCCGTCTCCGCCCTGGAGGAGACCCTCGGGGTAACCCTGCTGGAGCGTACGACCCGCAAAGTGCTCCTGTCGCCCGCCGGTGAGCGTCTGGCCGTCCGCGCCAAGGCCGTGCTGGCCGAGGTCGGCGCGCTGATGGAGGAGGCGGAGGCCGTGCGCGCGCCGTTCACGGGAGCGCTGCGCCTCGGTGTCATCCCCACCGTCGCCCCCTACCTCCTGCCGACCGTCCTGCGTCTCGTCCACGACCGCTACCCCGACCTCGACCTCCAGGTGCACGAGGAGCAGACGGCCAGCCTGCTGGAGGGCCTGACGGCCGGCCGGCTCGACCTGCTGCTGCTCGCGGTTCCCCTCGGCATGCCCGGTGTCCTCGAACTCCCCTTGTTCGACGAGGACTTCGTGCTGGTGACCCCGCTCGGACACGGGCTCGGCGGGCAGGAGGGCATTCCGCGCGAGGCGCTGCGGGAACTGCGTCTGCTGCTGCTCGACGAGGGCCACTGCCTGCGCGACCAGGCCCTCGACATCTGCCGTGAGGCCGGGCGCGCGGACGCCCCCGTGACCACCACCGCCGCGGGCCTGTCGACCCTCGTCCAGCTGGTCGCGGGCGGTCTCGGGGTGACCCTGCTGCCGCGCACCGCCGTCAAGGTGGAGACCACCCGCAGCGATCAGCTCCTCACCGCGTACTTCGCGGACCCGGCGCCCACCCGGCGGATCGCGCTCGCGATGCGGTCGGGCGCCGCGCGGAGCACGGAGTACCAGGAACTGGCGGAGGCCCTGCGGGGGGCTCTGCGCCCGCTGCCCGTCAGGGTGTTGGACGCCAAGGCCTGAACTGCCGTGCACAGTCGGTCATTCGAGCGACCGATGATGTCCTTCGGGAGCCGGGATATTTCAACTTCCGTCAGGTAGTGCGACTCTCGCTGGGATATCCGCCCCGGCTGATACACATACCTCCTCAGGGTGACTCGTCAGGCGTCTGTGCGAAGTGCCGGAAGTTCCAAGGGGAGTGATGTCGGGCATTCGGGATTCCCTTGGCAGGGTCGGATACGACCTGCTGTCGCGCGCGCTGAGCGAATGCCAGAGCACACGGGTGACGGGAAAACTACGGGTGTCCGGAAAGCCCGGAGGAGTCTTCCATCTCCGTGACGGCTGCGTCGTCGCCGTCGAGAGTCCGGGGGCCCCGGGTGCCGAGGCGCGGCTGCTGCGCTCCGGCCGCGTCAGCGGTGAACAGTGGGCCGGACTGCTCCGCGAGGCCGACGGCAGCCGGTGGCCCGAGGCCGGGCTGATCGCGCACGGCTACGCGGGGGCCGCACAGCTCCGGGTCGTCTGCATGATGGCGATGCAGGACGCGGCCTTCGCCGTCGTGGCCGGTGACGTGGAGGCGTGCGACCCGCTCGACGCCGCCTTCGAGCCGTACGCGCCGGTCGCCCTCGGAGAGGCTCCGGGGCGGCTGCTCCAGGACGCGGCGAGGAAGCTCGCGGCGGTCGCCGCCCTGCCGTGGCCCGTACGGCCGGACCGGGAACGCCCCGTGCCGGCGGCGGTGCCGGACGAGATACGCGAGCAGCTCCCGCCACCGCAGAAGGAGCTGCTGGCCCACGCAGACGGCCGCCGGACCGCCCGTGACATCGCCTTCACGACCGGCCTCGGCGCCTACACCGTCACGGTGGGGATGGCCCGCATGCTCGGCGAGGGGCTGCTGGAACTGCCGGCGGAGCCCGACTCCGCCACCCGCGTCACCGTGCGGGACCTGCCGACCGGAGCACTCCGGCAGCGGCCCGCCGGCGCCCCGCCCGCCCTGGACCCCGAGGTGTTCTCCGCCCTGTCCTCCGCGGTGGCCGCCGGAGAGTCCGCGGCACCCGAGCCCCGGCCGGACCCCGGCCCGCCGCCGGGGGTGATCGCCCCGTCCCTGCCCCGCAGAGACCCCGGAGCGCATGCCCCGTCGCTGCCCCGCCGTGATCCCGGCGCGAGCGGAATAACCGAAACCCTCGCTCCCGAAAGGGCCGGGGCGAGCTGGAAAGGATTCTTCCGGCTGCGGCACCGGATCTGGACCCCGGACTCCGGAACGTGAAACCGAAATGCCTGTCAACGATCACATGCGCATCATCATCAGGGAGTTCGATAAATGAATCACGAGGCATTGGCCAGGGAAATGAGGGAACTCCGGGAACAGGTTCCCGGAATCACCGATACGGCGGTGGCGGCCGCCGACGGAATGCTCATCGCGGCCGACACCGCCGACACCATCGAACCGGAGAGCCTCGCCGCGATCGCCGCCGCGGGCCTCGGCATCGCGCGCCGCGCGACCGCGGTCACCGGCCGGGGCGCGTTCCGCCAGACCGTGACCTACGGCAGCCAGGGGCTCGCGGCCTTCTACGCGGTCGGCGACACCGCGCTGATGATCGTCCTCGGCGACGAGGGCATCGACCTCGAACGGCTCCACGAGCACACCCGGCCGGCTCTCGGCCGCATCGGATCGATCCTCACCGGGGCCGGCCCCGGTCCGCTCCCCGCACCTCCCGCCGTACCCGACGCGTTCGTCGGAGCCGTGACCGAGACCGCGACCGAAGGGGTATGACGACATGGCCAGCAAGCGAATGACGCCGGGGTTCTCCGACCAGATCATGGGCCTGGTCAAATCACTGCGCACCGACGCTCCGGACTGCCTCGCCTCCGGAGCGGTCGACATGTCGACCGGAATGCTGCTGAGTTACGAGACCGTCGACAACCATCCGCCGGAGGTCCTGGACCTGCTCGCGGGCGCGACCCTCGACCTGTTCCAGGGGCGTACGGTCCAGATGATCGAGGACGTCTTCAAGGAGCGGCGCGGCATCGAGTCCGACGCGCACTTCTTCCAGGAGATCCTGGTCAACAGCGACAACCTCACCCATCTGTTCGTGCGGATGAACGACAGTCAGGACGTGGTCGCCGTGGTCGTCTGCCGCAAGGCGGTCAACGTGGGCATGCTCTTCGCGCAGGTCCGCCGCGTGGTGAAGGAGTACAGCCTCTGAACGCGGACCGGTGGCCCTCCCCGCCCGGGGAGGGCCACCGTTGGTGGCACGGCAGACCGTGTCACCGGCGTGGCGCGGCAGGCCGCGGACCGCGCCCCGCCGCGCCGGTCCGGCGCCCTATTCCGTGCGCAGCCCGTCCGGCCGCATCAGCCGGATCAGCGGCGGCAGGCTGAGCAGGGTCACCAGGAGCACGACACCCGCGCCGATGCCGGTCATCGACAGCACGCTCGCCCAGTCCACGCTCACCGCGGTGTCCGTCATCTTGAGCAGGACCGTGCCGAGGGTGAGGCCCACGGCCATCGCGAGGGCGAGCCCCAGGGTGATCGGGATCGCGGTCTGCCACAGCACCGACATGCTCAGCGTGCGGCGCCGGGTGCCGAAGGCGACCAGCGCCGACAGCAGCTTCCTGCGCTCCCGGAGCTGTTCCAGCTGGGAGACCAGCAGGCTCGCGCCGATCAGCACGAGGACGCAGGACGCCCCGACGAACAGCCCGGTACGGATCGACGTGAACTTGCCGGACTCGGTCGTCACCGTCCAGGTGTTGGCCTCGGCCCGCGGGTCGATCCGCGCCGCGCTGTTGCGGACGAGTTCACGGACGTCCGGCACCGATTCGTCGAGCTGGAGATAGACCGTCCCGTGCACGGCGGACGCGGCCCGCCCGGGCAGCGCCCCGGGCGTGAACAGGAAGCCGCCGCGTTCGTCGCCCGAAGGGTCCTTGCGCGAGCCCGCCCGCTTGATGTCCTTCGGCACCGTCCAGGGGATCTCCTCGCCCTTGAAGTAGGAGCCGTTGGACGGGTCGAGGTAGAGCTCGGTACCGGCCTTGTCGAGCGCCGCGGTGTTCTCGTCCCACTCCGCGTTCTCCACCGCGAAGATGTCGCCGTCCTCGCAGGAGGGCAGCCTGGCCGCCTCCCGCAGGGCCGCGCAGTCGCCGACCGTCACGCTCGACTGGCGCTCGGGTTCGTCGCGCCGTTCGCCCAGATCGGTCCGTCCGAGGGCCGTCGCCCGCGTGACCCCCCTGGTCCCCGACAGCTCTCGGACCGCCTTGTCCATCGGTACCTTGTCCGGCACGTTGACGGACATCTGGGCCCGGGTGAGATCGTTCTTGTTGACCTTCGTGTAGTCGCTGTCGACCCCGGCGAACAGCATCTGCAGGGCTATCGCGCCGGCCACCGCCACCGCGATGCCGTTGACCAGACGGGCCGCCGAGCCGCTGCTCAACTGGAGTCTGCGGACGGCCAGTTGCCAGGCGACGCCGCCGGAGTTCAGCCGGGCCACGACCGCCTCGACCACCCAGGGGAGCAGCGCGGTGATGCCGACCAGGATCAGCATGACGCCGCCGACGACGAGGTATTCGTTGAAGCCACCGCCCGTCCGCCCCTGCCCGATCATCGGGTACAGCATCGCGAGGCCGCCCAGCGGCAGCAGCAGCCGCCACCACAGCCGGCGCCGCGAGGGCCGTGCCGTACGCACCACGCCGAGCGGTTCGATCACGACGCCGCGCAGCGCGAAGAGCGTGACCGCGACCGCGGCGGCCGGGACCGCGAGGGCCACCAGCGCCACCAGGGCGGGCGCCGGATTGAGGTCGCCCGGGAAGACGCTGATCCTGAAGAGCATGATCAGGCCCGCGAGCTGACGTCCGATCAGGAAGAATCCGGCGCCGAGGAGCAGTCCGACCAGGGCCCCGGCCAGTGCCTCGCCCGCCGCGATGCGCCGGGTCATCCGCCCGTCCGCGCCGACCAGCCGCAGCGCCGCCAGCCGCCGGTCGCGCCGCTCACCGCCGAACCGTACGGCCGCGGCGATGAAGACGCCGACCGGCATCAGCAGCACGACGAAGACGATCAGTACGAGCAGCAGCAGGACGGGGTCCATCGCCTCGGACCGCTCCTCGGAGCCGAACGAGTCGATGCGCTCGACCCGGCCGGTGCTCAGCGGGCCGGCGGTCAGGCCCTCGGCGCCCGCGTAGTAGGCGAGTTCATGCGGATCGGCGAGCCCGCTGTCGGCGATCGTGCCGCTGACACGGCGGTCGAGCCGCTCACGCAGGAGCTTGCCCCCGGGTGACTTCAGCAGCCTGTCGAGAGCGGGGGAGACGATCATGTCACCGACCGCCGGGAACGTGGACACGCCCGGCGGCAGCGGCGCGCGGGCCCCCTCGGGTTCGAGCAGCCGGCCGCGTACGTCCTCGTCGCGGAAGGTGGTGTTCGAGTTGGCGACGAGCAGCGTAC
Organism: Streptomyces sp. NBC_00386; assembly: GCF_036063235.1. Taxonomy (NCBI): domain Bacteria; kingdom Bacillati; phylum Actinomycetota; class Actinomycetes; order Kitasatosporales; family Streptomycetaceae; genus Streptomyces; species Streptomyces sp. NBC_00386. Next base: position 3,628,917 of record NZ_CP107950.1, on the reverse strand, counting down.
GGCCGGACTTCTTCTTGACCGTCGAGCTGTACGTGATGTCGGTGCGGGCGGTCTCCCGGCGGTGCCGGGCGTCCAGCGCGCTCGGGATCGCCGTGGTGAGCAGCAGCAGCGCGACACCGAGACCGACCCCGACGGCCGTCAGCAGGACCCGTACCCAGGCCTCACGGCCTCCGGTCACCGCGAACCTGGCACCCATGGCGAGGTCGCGGGACCACTGGCGGGCACTCATACGATCCGCTCCATGTCCCTGGACCTGCCGTCACGTACGACGACCTCGCGGTCCGAGTACGCGGCCACGCGCGCCTCGTGCGTGACGAGCACGACGGCGGCGTTCGTCGAGCGGGCCGCCTCGGTCAGCAGCTCCATCACGCGCTCGCCGTTGAGGGAGTCGAGCGCGCCGGTCGGCTCGTCGGCGAACAGCACCCGAGGGCTGGTGACCAGCGAACGGGCGACGGCCACCCGCTGTCCCTGGCCTCCGGAGACCTCACCGGGCCGCTTGCCCCTGAGGTCGTCGACCTCCAGCCGCTCCATCCAGGACAGCGCGGTGCGCTCGGCCTCCCTGCGGCCCGTGCCGTTCAGCCGCAGCGGCAGCGCGACGTTCTCGACACAGCTCAGTTCCGGTACGAGCTGGCCGAACTGGAAGACGAACCCGAACGCGGAGCGGCGCAGCGCACTGCGCTGGGCGTCGTTCATCGTCGCCATCTCGCGTCCGTCGTACGTGATCGAGCCGGAGTCGGGCGTGACGATGCCGGCGAGGCAGTGGAGCAGGGTGGACTTGCCGGAGCCGGAGGGGCCCATCACGGCGACGACCTCGCCGGGGTGGATGGAGAAGTCGGCACCGTCCAGCGCGGTGGTCGGGCCGTACGTCTTGCGCAGCTCCGAGGCGGTGAGCAGGGAGCCCGGGGGAGGAGTGGCCGCCGTCATCGGGCCGTCACCGCCTCGGCGAGCCGGTCGAGGCGCGCGGCCGTCAGTTCCAGCCACCGCAGATCGGCCTCCAGGTGGAAGAGGGCGTGGTCGCAGATCAGCTGATCGGCCAGGTCGCCCTTGCGCTTGCGTTCGGTCAGCATGCGCATCATCCGCAGATGCTCCGAACGCTGGGTGTCGAGGAGCTCGCTCGCGTCCCGGTGGGTCAGCAGGGCGAGGACGACCTTGGTGTACAGGGTCGACTGGAGGTACGGCTCGGGTGTCTCCGGCGTCGCGAGCCAGCGCCGCACGTCGGTGACGCCGGCTTCGGTGATCGCGTACCGCTTGCGCTCGGGCCCGTCGCCCGCCTCGATCCCGTCGAGCTCGACGAGCCCGTTCTTCAGCAGCCGCGACATCGTCGAGTAGACCTGGCCGTAGTGCAGTGGCCGGTCGTGACCGAATTTCTCGTCGAAGGCCCGCTTCAGGTCGTAACCGTGGCGCGGCCCGGACTCCAGGAGCCCTAGAAGGGTGTGACCGATGGACATGCCCAGCACTCTACACACGGCGTATACACCGCGTGTATACGCCGTGCGTACAGGTCGCGGGAAAGGCGGCCCGAGTAAAGGGAACCTGCTGGTCACGGCCGATTGTCACGGTTCTGGAACCGTCCGGCCGCTCCTCCCGCACCCGGGGCGCCCGTCCTCCCGTACCCGGGCCCCCGCCCTCCCGTACCCGGAGCGGGCGCTCTCCCGGACCAGGGCGCCGCCCGCACGGACCAGGGGAGTGTGCGGCATGGCAGGGACCCGGTCCGCGCGCCCGCCGTGCGCTGTTCGTCGTCTCACTTTGTCCCGTCCCGGCAACCTTCCGGCCTCTCCGCACGTCGGACTCAGTGGGGCACCGCCAAGGGCGTGCTGATTGTCACGTCCGGAAAAGGCCGGATCGGCGCCCCTTTGTCATAGCGCGCGGTGTTAGCTTTCTGAGCTGACCTGACCGGCGAACTTGTGTGCCACACGAGAATGAAGCGGAGCGGATCGACCCATGGGACGAGCTGAAGAGAGACGAGCGCGGCAGGTGCAGGGCCGCCGCGCGGCGCCCCAGCGCTCGTCCGGGCACGAGTCGCCGGGCTCCGGGCCCGGCGCGAAGGCGGGCGGCAAGCCCCGCCGCACCGGCATACGCCGGTTCGTGAACTGGAAGACGATCCTCGGGACGTTCCTCGGCTTCTGCCTGCTCGGCATGGGCGCCTTCATCGTCCTCTACATGGTCGTCTCGGTGCCCGAGGGCAACGCCGCCGCCAAGCGCCAGAGCAACATCTACAAGTACAGCGACGGCTCGATGCTCGGGCGCAGCGGCAAGGTCAACCGCGAGATAGTCGACCTGGCCAAGGTGCCCAAGAGCGTCCAGAAGACGTTCGTCGCCGCCGAGAACAAGAGCTTCTACAGCGACTCGGGCATCGACTTCAAGGGCACCGCCCGAGGCCTGATCAACACCCTCTCCGGCAAGGGCAAGCAGGGTGGTTCGACGATCACCCAGCAGTACGTCAAGAACTACTACCTCAGCCAGGACCAGACCGTCACGCGCAAGCTGAAGGAAATGGTCATCTCGCTGAAGGTGGACCGCAAGAAGTCCAAGGAGGACATTCTCGCGGGCTACATCAACACCAGTTACTACGGCCGCAACGCGTACGGCATCCAGGCCGCGGCGCAGGCCTACTACCGCGTCGACGCCGAGGACCTGTCGGTCGCGCAGGGCGCCTACCTCGCCTCGCTGCTCCAGGCTCCGAGCCAGTACGACTGGGCGGTCGCCTCGAAGACCGGCAAGAAGCTCGTCGAGGCCCGCTGGAACTACACCCTCGACAACATGGTCGAGATGCACTGGCTCGACGCCGGCAAGCGCGCGGGCCTGAAGTTCCCGGTCCCCAAGGACCCCAAGGGCGCGCCGGGCATGGAGGGCCAGACCGGCTATCTGGTGGAGCAGGCCAACGACGAGCTGGCCGGACAGCTTGTCGCGCAGGGCACCGCCGAGGACCTGGACGACGCCAAGGCCCTGCTCACCGCGGGCGGTTGGACCATCACGCTCAACGTGGACAAGAAGAAGCAGGCGCTGCTGGAGAAGACCGTCAAGCAGCAGCTGACCAGCAAGCTGGACCCGAAGAAGCGCAAGGTCGACGCCGACATCCAGGCCGGTGCCGTGTCGGTCGACCCCAAGACCGGCAAGGTCCTCGCGATGTACGGCGGCACGGACTACTTCAAGCACTACTTCAACAACGCGACGCGCCGTGACTACCAGGCCGCGTCGACGTTCAAGCCGATGATCCTCGCGGCCGCCCTCGAGGAGAAGGCCAAGACGCACTCCGGGCAGCCGATCACCGCGAACACGATCTACGACGGAACCAACCGCCGTCCCGTGGTGGGCAGCGACATCGGTTTCGCACCGCCGAACGAGGACGAGACCAGCTACGGCCCCGTCACCGTGCAGACCGCGATGAACAAGTCCATCAACTCCGTCTTCGCGCAGATGGGCGTCGACGTCGGCATGGACGAGGTGCTGAAGGTCGCGGGCAAGCTCGGCATGCACACCAAGGGCCTCCAGGCGGTGCCCGCCCAGACCCTCGGCTCCATGGGCGCGAGCCCGCTGGAGATGGCCGGCGCGTACGCCACGCTCGACAACCACGGCAAGAAGGTCACTCCGGCGGTCGTCGCCAAGGCCGAGCACAAGGACACCACGGTCAAGATGCCGGACCCGATCGGCGAGCAGGTCATCAGCGAGGAGGCCGCCGACACGGTCACCTCGGTGCTGACCGGCGTGGTCGACGACGGTACGGCCCGGGTCTCCGTCCGGAACAACCCGTCCCGTGACGGCCAGCAGGTCGCCGGCAAGACCGGTACGTCCGACAAAAACAGGTCGGCCTGGTTCACCGGCTACACGCCGAACCTGGTCACCTCGGTCGGCCTGTTCGGCGAGGACCCGAAGACCCAGGACCACGTCTCCATGAAGGGCGCCACGGGCCTCGTCCTGGAGGGCGGCCGCGTCAACGGCGGCGGCTACCCGGCGAAGATCTGGGCGGCCTACACCTTCGCGGCGATGGCGGGGAAGGTCACCGAGTTCGACCTGAACACCACGTCGGGCGCGGCGGTGGCGCCGACCGACCTGCCCACCGCCACCCAGACGCCGTCCAGCACGCCGTCGTCGACCCCGACCACCGAGGAGCCGTCGACGGAGCCGCCCACCACGAGCGCTCCGCCGACCCCCACGGACGAGCCGACGACGACCGAGCCGACGACGACGAGCCCGTCCACACCGACGAGTTCGCCCACCGACGGCATTCCGGACAACCCGTTCGACCAGACCACCCAGTAGCGGACGACAGCGGACGCGTGACAGAGGGGGCACCCGGAACTCCGGGTGCCCCCTCTGTCGAAGAGGCCGGCCTTTCGGCGCTTCAGCCGCCGTCGACGCTCCGCGCGATCCGGTCGCCGGTCTCCTTGTCCACGTTGCGCCAGTACTGGAAGGCGCGCTCCAGCACCGGGCGGGTGACACCGGCCTTGAGATGCCCGCTGACGTTGCCCACCAGCCGGTCCCGGGCCGCGTCGTCCAGCACCTCGCGGACCATCGTGCCCGCCTGACCCCAGTCGTCGTCCTCGCGGTGCGGCTTGTAGGCCTCGCGCACCAGCTCGCCGGCGGTCTGCCAGCTCGCGGGGTCACCGAAGCGGCCTTCGTAGTCGGCCGCGGGGCCGCCGTAGGAGTTCGGCGCGTACGGGCGGGACGTCGTCGACGGCTCGTAGCGCATCGGGCCGTCCTTGGCGTACGAGTTCACCGGGGAGCGCGGCCGGTTGGGCGGCAGCTGGCTGTAGTTGGGGCCGATCCGGTAGCGGTGGGTGTCGGGGTACGAGAACAGCCGGCCCAGCAGCATCTTGTCCGGCGAGGGCCCGATGCCGGGCACCATGTTCGAGGGCTCGAAGGCGGCCTGCTCGATGTGGACGAAGTAGTCCTCGGGATTGCGGTCCAGGACCATACGGCCCACGTCGATCAGCGGGTAGTCCCCGTGCGGCCAGACCTTCGTCAGGTCGAAGGGGTTGAACCGGTAGTCCGCCGCGTCCTCGAACGGCATGATCTGGACCTTCAGCGTCCAGCTCGGCGCGTCGCCGGACTCGATCGACTCGAACAGGTCACGGCGGTGCCTGTCCCCGTCCGTACCCGCGAGTTCGTCGGCCTCCGCCTGGGTGAGGAAGTCGATGCCCTGGTCGGTCTTGAAGTGGTACTTCACCCAGAACCGTTCACCGCCGCCGTTGATCCACATGTAGGTGTGGGAGCTGTAGCCGTTCATGTGACGGTACGTCTTCGGGATGCCCCGGTCGCCCATCAGCCAGGTCACCTGATGCGCGGACTCGGGCGAGAGGGTCCAGAAGTCCCACTGCATGTCGTTGTCGCGCAGCCCTGTCACCGGGTGGCGCTTCTGCGAACGGATGAAGTCCTGGAACTTGATCGTGTCGCGGACGAAGAAGACCGGGGTGTTGTTGCCCACCATGTCGTAATTGCCGTGCTCGGTGTAGAACTTCAGCGCGAAGCCGCGGGGGTCGCGCCAGGTGTCGGGCGAGCCCTGCTCACCGGCGACGGTCGAGAACCGCGCCAGCATGTCCGTGCGCCTGCCCGGCTGGAACAGATCCGCCCTGGTGAACTGACTGACGTCGTTGGTCACTTCGAAGAATCCGTACGCGCCACTGCCCTTGGCGTGCACCACCCGCTCGGGCACCCGCTCCCGGTTGAACTGCGCCATCTTCTCGATGAGGTAGTGGTCCTGGAGCAGGATCGGGCCGTCGGGGCCGACGGTGAGCGAGTGTTCGTCGCTCTCCACCGGAATCCCGACGTTGTTCGTGGTGTACGGAGCCTTCCGGGATGCCTGCGTCACGAGCGTCCTCCCGTCGGAGATGAGGTCGTCAGGTCGCTTCGCTCACCCCAGCAGTCAACGCCGCCGACATCATGTCGGCAACACGGGACGGGTGCCGGTACCGACCCGCCCGCACAGGCGCCTACAGGCACCGGAACAGGCGGCACGGTCCGGCACCGGCACAGGCCCGTCAGGCACCCGCGCAGCCGCCGTCCGGCACCCGCACCGGCGCGGTCCGGCACCGGCCCACCGGGGCGAGACCGGACGGGTACCCGGTCAGTTCCGGTTCAACTCGAACCAGACGACCTTTCCCGTACTCAGCCGGGTCGCCCCCCACCGCCGCGCCAGCCGGTTCACCAGGAACAGACCGCGACCGTCCTCGTCCGTGGCCCGCGCCTGCCGCAGCCGCGGAAGCTGGGGCACGTCGTCGCCGACCTCGCAGCGCAGGACGTCCGTCCGCAGCAGCCGCAGCGTCACCGGCCGTGAGGCGTACCGCACCGCGTTCGTCACGACCTCGCTGACCAGCAGCTCCACGGAGTCGGTCATGTCCTCCATGCCCCAGCGGGCCAGGGCCCGCCGGGCCAGACGCCGGGCCCGGCCGGGCGCCGCGTCCTCCGGCTCCAGGAACCAGTACGCGACATCGCTCGGCGCGATCCCGTCGAACCGTGCCGCGAGCAGCGCGATGTCGTCGTCCCGGTCTCCCGGGCCGAGCATGTCGAGCACCTCGTCGCACAGCGCTTCCAGCGGCGGCGGATGATCCGGCCCGGTCAGCGCCGCGACCGCCGCGAGCTTCTCCCGCAGCTGCTCTATCCCGGTCCAGACGTCACGCAGCCGCGACTCGACCAGACCGTCCGTGTACAGCAGCAGCGTCGCCCCGGCCGGCGCGTCCAGCTCCACCGCCTCGAAATCGACCCCGCCCACGCCGATGGGGGCGCCCGGCGGCACCCGCAGCACCTCGGCCCGCCCGCCCAGATGCAGCAGCACCGGCGGCGGATGGCCCGCGTTGGCGATGGTGATCCGGTGCGACACCGGGTCGTAGACGGCGTACAGGCAGGTCGCCATGCGGTCGGTGCCGAGCCGCTGCGCCTGCTCGTCGAGATGGTGCAGCACCTCCTGCGGCGGCAGATCGAGCCCCGCGAGGGTCTGCGCCGTCGTCCTCAGCTGGCCCATGATCGCCGCCGACGTCATGGAGTGGCCCATCACGTCACCGACGACCAGCGCGACCCGGCTGCCCGGCAGCGGGATCGCGTCGTACCAGTCACCGCCCACCCGGGCCGTCTCCGCGGCCGGCAGATACCGGGACGCCAGCCGGACCCCCGTGGGCCGCGGCAGCGTCTCGGGCAGCATCGTGCGCTGGAGCTCGTCGGCGATGTACGCCTCACGGCCGTACAGCACCGCCTTGTCGATACCGAGCGCGCTGTGCGTGGCGAGCTGCGCCGCGACCAGCAGGTCGTCCGCCTCGAAGGCGAGCCGCTCCGGCCGGCGCAGGAACAGCGCCGCCCCGATCACCCGGCGCCGGCCGCGCAGCGGCGCGAGGATCGCGCGCTGCCCGCTCGGCACCGGAAGGTCGTCGCCGAGCAGCTCGGGCAGCGCGGCCCGCGCGGCCGGCGCGTCGGCGAACACCGGCCGGACCCCGCGCAGCACCTCGGCGAGGGCGCCGCCGGGGCGTACCTCGCACAGCTCGGCCGTCATCGCCGACAGCTCGTTGGGCTCCGGCCGCAGCGCGGGCAGGAAACCGCTCTCGGTGTCCCGCTCCTCGGGAATCCGGTCCGTGCGCCGCAGCCGCAGCACCAGAGGACCCGTCGGCCGCTCGTCACCGACCGGCAGCGGGTCACGCAGATAGACGAGGATCGCGTCGGAGAAGGTCGGCACGGTCGCCCGGCACAGCCCCATCACGATCTCGTCGAGGTCGATGCCCCGGGCGATCCGCCGGGTCGCGGCGCCCACGAAGCGCAGCCGGTCCCCGTCCCGCCGCATCGGCATCGGTCCGCTCTGCGGCACACCCTGCCCGGTACGGCGCTCCTTGCCGGCGGATGCCCGCGAGGCCCGTCCCTGCTCGGCGTCCGGCTGGATCGGGATGCCCTCCGGCGCGGGCCGGGGGCGGTGGGTGTCGGGCTCGGTCGCCGAGGGCTGCGAGTGCTCGGAGCCGGGCCCGGAGGAGACCGGCGAGGACGACGGCACGTCGGTGCCCGAGGACGCGGACGCGCCGACGTCGGCGGACACCTGGCCGCCGGCCTTCCCGCGCTTGCCGCGAGGCTTGGGCGCACCCGAACCCCTCGGCGCGTCGCCCGTGCGGGCCTGTACCGGTAACGCGCCGGAACCCGGCAGCGGGGACGGCGGCTCGGAGGTACGCAGGAGCGCCCCGCGAGGGTCCGCGGGGGCGGGCGGCAGGCCGGCGCCGTTCTGCCGGCGCTCGTGCGAGGTGGGATGCTCCGTCACGCGTGTCGAGTCCATCCGTCCGGGGCTGTGCGCCGTGCGCACAGTTCTTCCCGCAGCCCCGATACCCGGAATGTGTGCCCCAGGAACGGATTCTGCGTGTCGTCAGGGCCGGGACCGACGGCGCGAACAGCCGTCGCCCGGCACGGTACGGCTCGCCGACGGCCGGAAACGGTCCGTGCCGACAGCGGGGCGACGGCCGAAGCCCCGGGGCGTGTCCGCGAAGCCCCGTCTGCCCGGTGACGCCTGGCCCGCACGGCCGTCGTGGCGAGCCCGCGCGGTGCGACCGGTCCCTGGCCGGCCACGCCGCCGTACGCCTCGTACCCCTCGCTCACGTCCTGCCGCCCCTCGGTGACATATGGTCAAGCCCGGCTCATCCTGCGGGAGTTGTCGCTGCCGTTTGCCCTTGCGGAAGACGATCCTACGGTTGTACCACGGGGGCGCATCAAGGGTCTCATGAGGACACGTGCGCGGGCGTACGGTCCCAGTCATCCGGCAGAGCGGGAACCGGCCAGCCCGGATCCGGCCTCCAGTGCTGCCATCCGTCCGAGAACGGCGCGCCCCAGGAACGGATCACCTCCACCGCCGACCACCCCGCTTCCCGTACCTGTGCCGCCAGTTGAGCATCCATCAGACCGGCCCGCTGCGCCATGGCGAATTCGTCCTCGTCGAGCCAGCGCCAACTGCGGTCCGGGTGGACCGAGATGTCGAGGAAGTGATCCACCGAGTCCACCCCGCCCGCCCAGCGGGTCAGCGGGGCCTCCAGGTTCACGTACCAGTTCTTGAAACGCCAGCCCTGTTCCCAGAACAGCCACACCGACCAGGCCTCGCCCGGCCGCGCCAGCTTCAGCACACCGGTCCCGAACCACCGGTCGCGCCGCACCGCGCGAGGCTTCGTGTAGCGCGATTCCAGCGGTTCTCCATGCACCGGCGAACCGTCGGCGAGCACCGGCTTCACACATTCGGTACCCGGCGCCATCCACACCGCGAGCAGGTCGGCGTCGTCGCGTGCGACCGTCACGGGGCGGCAGATGTGGACACGGTCACCGGCGTTCTCCCGGTACCGCCACAGGATCTGGCTCCCGGGCTCCCAGTGGGCCGCCGGCCCGCCCGCTTCCGCTCGTCTCACCGCTCCACCCTCTGCCATGACCAGATATTAGGTGCCCCAGGCATGCGGCGCTGCGGTTCACGTCACGGTTCCCGCCGACGGCAACCTGCTGTTACGGAGCCGTCATCAGGCGTTTCTTCCCGGACGCGGACTGTTACGGATGTGTCATCCGCAGGACATCCAGGGCCTCGTCCAACTGCTCCTCGGTCAGGTCCCCGCGCTCCACGTACCCCGACTCCAGCACCACCCGGCGAATCGTCTTCCGCTCCGCCAGTGCCTTCTTCGCGACCTTGGCGGCCTCCTCGTACCCGATGTACTTGTTCAGCGGCGTCACCACGGACGGCGAGGACTCCGCGTACTCACGGGCCCGTTCGCGGTGCGCGACGATCCCGTCGACCGTGCGGTCGGCGAGCAGCCGCGAGACGTTCGCGAGCAGCCGGACCGACTCCAGGACGTTCTTCGCGATCACCGGAAGCATCACGTTCAGCTCGAAGTTCCCGGCCGCGCCCGCGACGGCGACGGTCGCGTCGTTCCCCGTCACCTGCGCGGCGACCATCAGCACCGCCTCGGGAATCACCGGGTTCACCTTGCCCGGCATGATCGAGGAGCCGGGCTGGAGATCCGGGAGGCTGATCTCGGCCAGTCCGGTGCGCGGCCCGGAGGCCATCCACCGCAGATCGTTCGCGATCTTCGTCAGCCCGACGGCGATGGTCCGCAGCTGACCGCTCGTCTCCACGATCCCGTCGCGCGCCCCCTGCGCCTCGAAGTGGTCGCGGGCCTCGGTCAGCGGCAGCCCGGTCGCCCGTGCCACCTCCGCGATCACCGCGGCGGAGAACCCGGGCGGCGTGTTGATCCCCGTCCCCACGGCCGTGCCGCCGAGCGGCAGTTCGGCCAGCCGCGGCAGCGAGGCCTCCAGCCGTTCGACCCCGTACCGCACCTGGGCCGCGTAGCCCCCGAACTCCTGGCCGAGCGTCACCGGCGTCGCGTCCATGAGATGGGTGCGCCCCGACTTCACCACATCGGCGAACTCCCGTGACTTGCGCTCCAGCGAGGTGGCGAGATGCTCCAGGGCGGGGACGAGATCGCGGGTGACGGCGGCGGTCGCGGCGATGTGGATGGAGGACGGGAACACGTCGTTGCTCGACTGCGACGCGTTCACGTGGTCGTTGGGGTGGACGTCCCGGCCCAGCCGCTCGCCGGCCAGCGTGGCGATGACCTCGTTGGCGTTCATGTTGGAGGAGGTGCCCGAGCCGGTCTGGAAGACGTCGACCGGGAAGTGTGCGTCCCAGCGCCCCTCGGCGACCTCCGCGGCCGCATCCTGGACCGCCTCCGCGACATCCTTGGCGATCACGCCCAGCTCGCCGTTCACCTTCGCGGCGGCCCCCTTGATCCGGGCGAGGGCCTCGATGTGCGCGCGCTCGATGCGCTGCCCCGAGACGGGGAAGTTCTCCACGGCGCGCTGCGTCTGCGCCCGCCACTTCGCCTCCGCGGGCACCCGCACCTCGCCCATGGAGTCGTGCTCGATCCGGTACGCGCCTTCGCCCTGGTCATCCGCCATCGGTGACACCTCCATGGGACACAGCATCCCGGAGCCCGCCCGTGTTCCCGCCCGGCGCCGCGACGCACGAACGGCCGCCTTGTCGGCGACCGTTCCCTCGGCTCGTACGGCGTCACACGCGCGCCACCCGCACGGCGTCACCCGGAAGGGTGTACGTCGTACGGGCCCGTACTAGGCCAGTCCCGGGCCCCGCACCGGGATCGTGGTGAAGGTCGGGGCGGGGGCGGGGTTCTGGAAGAAGTCGTTGCCCTTGTCGTCGACGACGACGAAGGCCGGGAAGTCCTCGACCTCGATCTTCCAGACGGCCTCCATGCCGAGCTCCTCGTACTCGACGACCTCGACCTTCTTGATGCAGTCCTGGGCGAGCCGGGCGGCCGGGCCGCCGATGGAGCCGAGGTAGAAGCCGCCGTGCGCGTCACAGGCGTCCGTGACCTGCTTGCTGCGGTTGCCCTTGGCGAGCATCACCTTGGAGCCGCCCGCCGCCTGGAACTGCTCGACGTAGGAGTCCATGCGGCCCGCGGTCGTCGGCCCGAAGGAGCCGGACGCGTAGCCCTCGGGGGTCTTGGCCGGGCCCGCGTAGTACACCGGGTGGTCCTTCAGGTACTGCGGCATCTCCTCGCCCGCGTCCAGTCGCTCCTTGATCTTGGCGTGCGCGATGTCGCGGGCCACGACGAGCGGGCCGGAGAGCGAGAGGCGGGTCTTGACCGGGTACTTCGTCAGCTCGGCGAGGATGTCGTCCATCGGCTGGTTGAGGTCGATCTTCACGACGTCGCCGGCCTCGTCGAGATGCTCGTCCGTGGTCTCCGGCAGGAAGTGCGCGGGGTCGGTCTCCAGCTGCTCCAGGAAGACGCCCTCGGCGGTGATCTTCGCGACGGCCTGGCGGTCGGCCGAGCACGAGACCGCGATCGCGACCGGGCAGGACGCGCCGTGGCGGGGCAGGCGCACCACACGTACGTCGTGGCAGAAGTACTTGCCGCCGAACTGCGCGCCGATGCCGATCTTCTGGGTCAGCTCGAAGACCTTCTCCTCCAGCTCCTTGTCCCGGAAGCCGTGGCCGAGCTCGGAGCCCTCCGAGGGGATCTCGTCCAGGTAGTGCGCGGAGGCGTACTTCGCGGTCTTCAGCGCGTACTCGGCGCTCGTGCCGCCGACGACGATCGCCAGGTGGTACGGCGGGCAGGCGGCCGTCCCGAGGGAGCGGATCTTCTCCTCCAGGAACTTCATCATGGAGCCCTCGTTGAGGACCGCCTTCGTCTCCTGGTAGAGGAACGACTTGTTGGCGGAGCCGCCGCCCTTCGCCATGAACAGGAACTTGTAGGCGCCGCCGTCGGTGGCGTACAGCTCGATCTGCGCCGGCAGGTTGGAGCCCGTGTTCTTCTCGTCCCACATGGTCAGCGGGGCCATCTGCGAATAGCGCAGGTTCAGGTTCTTGTACGCGTCGTAGATGCCGCGCGAGAGGGCCGCCTCGTCGCCGCCCTCGGTGAGCACGTTCTGGCCGCGCTTGCCCATGACGATCGCCGTGCCGGTGTCCTGGCACATGGGGAGGACGCCGGCCGCCGCGATGTTCGCGTTCTTCAGCAGGTCCAGGGCGACGAACTTGTCGTTCGCCGAGGCCTCCGGGTCGTCGATGATGCGGCGCAGCTGGGCGAGGTGCGCCGGGCGCAGGTAGTGCTGGATGTCGTGGATGGCCTCCGTGGCGAGCTTGCGCAGCGCCTCCGGCTCCACCTTGAGGAACGTGCGCCCGTCGGCCTCGAAGGTGGAGACACCCTCGGAGGTCACCAGCCGGTACGGCGTGGTGTCCTCTCCCTGGGGGAGCAGATCGGTGTACGCAAACTCAGGCATCTCGCCTATTCCTCACTCGACAGTCAGCTTTTTCGGGGCTCGGTCGCCTCGGGCGCACCCCTTCGGCTCACTCGCCTGAGGCCGGCCGTCATCGGCAGCGTCCACCAGCGTAGAACCTGGCACGGACACCGAGGCTGTGAGGTAAGGCTCAGTTCGGGCATCGGACCGTCGGTCCCGGGGGAGAGCGGGTTTCCCGCGGGTGGCGCGCCAGGGGTAGTCGCGATCTATCGCGTTTGGGTACGCTGTTGCCGTGGACCTTCAAAAGAGCCCCGACGCGAGTGCCGCCACGGCGGCGAAGCCGGCCGAGCTGCGTGCCTCCGACGCCGATCGCGACCGGATCACCGACATCCTGCGCGAGGCCGTCGCCGAAGGGCGCCTGACCGCGGAGGAGCATGCCGAGCGGGTCGAGGGCGTACTGGCCACCAAGACGGTCGGCGAACTCGACCAGTTCGTCCGCGACCTGCCCGCCGCCCACACGGGCCGCGCGACCTCCGCCTACGTCTCCGCGCCCAACCGCCCCACCCAGGGCGCGATCCCGGCGGAGGCCGACGACAACGTGGTGGCGGTCTTCAGTTCCGCCGTCCGCAAGGGCCGCTGGCGGGCGGGCCGGCGCATCCACGCGTACTCGGTCTTCGGAAACGTCGAGATCGACCTGAGCGAGGCGATCTTCGAGTACCAGCAGGTCGTGATCAAGGCGATCTCGGTGTTCGGCAACGTCGAGATCTTCGTGCCGGAGAACGTCTCGCTGCGCGGAAGCGGCGGCGGGGTGCTCGGCAACTTCGAGGTGGACACGCTGGACTCGGGCGACCCCGACGCGCCCGTGGTCTACGTCGACGGCCTCGCCGTCCTGGGGAACGTCGAGGCGAGGCCCAAGCGCGGCAAGCTCATCGCGGACATCCTCGACCGGGTCACGAGCCGGGTGAACGAGCGGGTGGCGGACCGGCTGGACCGGAGTTTGCGCAAGCACCTCGACCGTTGACGCCAGTGAATATGCGCGTGGCCGATGCGGGTCGGTCCGGCGGCGACGATCGATCATGCCCGAGAACGGCCGGGCTTCTCCACGCAGTGCATAGGCGCGCGTACAGCGGGTAGGGCTTGCTGCATCGTCTCTTGGAGGGCGCTGTGGGACTTCCCCGGCGCCCGGCACGCTCGCGAAGCCGTCGTCAGGAGTAGACCCGTGCTGCAACCGCCGCATCAGTCCCTGCAGGTAGCTGCCGTTCCGGCCCAGCGGGCGCCCGTGCGGGACAGGGATCAGGAAGCGCCATGGCACACGGAGGCGGTGTGCAGGCGCGACGAAGCCGGCCTGTTCTTCGCCCCCTCCAAGGAGCCGACCGCTTCACGGCTCTCCCGGGAGGAGGCGGCCAAGCGCGTCTGCGCCCGCTGTCCGGTCATGGTCGAGTGCCGCGAACACGCGTTGCTGCAACCCGAGCCGTACGGCGTCTGGGGCGGCCTGACCGCCGCCGAGCGCCGTGTCGTGCTCGCCCGGCGCCGCCGCCGCGACCTGGAGCTCAAGAAGGCCTCCCGCGGCACGATAGCCGCGGCCGGCTGACCCACCCCGCACACGCGGGAGCGGTGGGGAGCCGGGCAAGGCCGTCCCGTACGCACGGCAACCGGGTACACACGGCAGCCGGGCCGCCCGCCGCCTCGAAGCGCTACCCGCGCGGCTGCCCGGGCGCCGTCCGGTGTCGGCACCCGACCCGAAGGTGTCATCCGGTGTCGGCGCGTGACTTCGGCCGTGTTCGGCGCGGATGGACTTCAGCCGGGTCCGCGCAGGAGAAAGGGGCGCCCCTCCGCACAAGGGGCGCCCCTTTCGCGCCGTGTCGGCGCCCGGCCCTCCGGGCCGGTGGTCCTACTTGGCGCGGTCGAAGTCGATCGCGCTGTACGCACGCAGCTTGCTCAGCCGGTGCTCCGACCGGATCTGGCGGACCGTGCCCGACTTGGACCGCATCACGATCGACTCGGTCGTCGCGGTCTCGGAGCGGTAGCGCACCCCGCGCAGCAGCTCGCCGTCGGTGATGCCGGTCGCGACGAAGAAGACGTTCTCGCCGGAGACCAGGTCGTTCGTGGTCAGGACGCGGTCGAGGTCGTGCCCGGCGTCTATGGCCCGCTGCCGCTCCTCGTCGTCCTTCGGCCACAGCTTGCCCTGGATGGTGCCGCCGAGGCACTTGACGGCACAGGCCGAGATGATGCCCTCGGGTGTGCCGCCGATGCCGAGCAGCAGGTCGATACCGGTGCCCTCGCGCAGCGCGAGGATGGAGCCCGCGACGTCGCCGTCGGAGATCAGCTTGATGCGCGCGCCGGTCTCCCGGATCTCCTTGATGATCCCGTCGTGGCGCGGCCGGTCGAGGATGACGACCGTGACGTCCTCGGGCGTGACCCGCTTGGCCTTGGCGACCCGGCGGATGTTCACCGCCACGGAAGCGTTGATGTCGACGAAGTCGGCCGCTTCCGGGCCGGTGACCAGCTTGTCCATGTAGAAGACCGCGGACGGGTCGAACATGGTGCCGCGGTCCGCGGCGGCGAGCACGGCGATCGCGTTCGTCATGCCCTTGGCGGTGAGCGTGGTCCCGTCGATCGGGTCGACGGCGATGTCGCACTCGGGGCCGGTCCCGTCGCCCACGCGCTCCCCGTTGAAGAGCATCGGGGCCTCGTCCTTCTCCCCCTCGCCGATGACGACGACGCCGTTCATCGAGACGGTGGAGACGAGGGTGCGCATGGCCCGGACGGCGGCACCGTCGGCACCGTTCTTGTCGCCGCGGCCGACCCAGCGGCCCGCGGCCATCGCGGCGGCCTCGGTGACACGGACGAGTTCGAGGGCGAGGTTGCGGTCGGGGGCTTCCGACGGGACTTCGAGTTCGGAGGGCAGATGATGCTCGGTCATCGACACGCACCTTTCTGATACGACGACGGCCGGATGAGGGTGATGCCCCGACTCTATCGCCAGGCTTACAAAATGAGCAGGGGGGCCCACGGATGAGCAGGCCAGGGCACCTGCGACGATAGGTGCGTGGCAGGTACGAAAGGCAAGCAGTCGGTCCGGGACATGATTCTTTCCCTGGGCCTCATCGGGCTCATGGCGGGTGTCATCTACATCTTCATTCCGCATGACGACTCCAAGCCGGATCTCAAGCGCGTCGACTACAAGGTCGAGCTGCTGACGGCTCGCCGCGCGGCGAGTTATCCCGTGGCGGCGCCCGAAGGGCTGCCCTCGGCGTGGAAGGCGACCTCGGTGCGCTACGACGGCAGCGAGTTCGACGCCTGGCATCTGGGCTTCCAGGCCCCCGACGGTCAGTACGTGGCGGTCGAGCAGTCCACTCAGCGGCCGGCCGTGTTCATCGACACGGCGAGCCAGGGCGCCCGGCAGACGAAGGCCACCCAGCGCATCGGCGACCGGACCTGGCAGCGCTACGAGGGTGACCACTACGACGCCCTCGTCCTTCAGGGCAAGGGCGCCACGACGGTGGTGACCGGCACCGGGTCGTTCGGCACGCTGGTGAAGATGGCGGAGGCCCTGAAGACCTCGTAGCGCCGCCCGTACGGCCTCGTGGAACCCGTAAGGCATGGAGAAGGGCCCCCGGCGGCAGCGCCGGGGGCCCTTCTTGTCTGGTGCGGGTGCGGGGGCGAACGGCGGTGCCGGCCGCCCCCTCGGTGCCGTCGGTCAGACGGTCGTGATGACCTGGTCGGCGTCCAGGCGCGGGCCGCGCGGGAACCAGGCGTCCTCGCCCGGCTTGCCGATGTTGACGATCATCAGCGGGGTGTGGTCGTCGTCCAGGAACTCCTTCTGGACACCGGCGAGGTCGGCGCCGGTCATCGGGCCCGCGGCGAGGCCGGCGGCACGGACGCCGATGATGAAGTACGCGGCCTGGAGCGCGGCGTTCATCGCGGCGGCGCCCTCACGGACCGGGCGCTCGGAGAAGAAGAGGTCCTTGGCGGCGGGGAAGTGGGGGAGGAGCGCCGGCAGTTCCTCGTGGAACTCGTTGTCCGCGGAGAGGATCGCGACCAGCGGGGCGGCGGCGGTCTTCGCCTGGTTGCCCTCGGCGAGGTGCTGCACCAGGCGCTCACGGGCCTCGGGGGAGCGGACCAGGGTGATGCGCAGCGGCGACTGGTTGAAGGCGGTCGGGCCGTACTTGACCAGGTCGTAGATCGCCTGCACCTGCTCGTCGGTCACCGGCTCGTCGGTGAACGTGTTCGCCGTGCGGGCTTCGCGGAACAGCAGGTCCTGAGCGGTGGGGTCAAGGACGAGAGACATGAAGAACCTTCTCGGTATGTGCGGTGGATCCGGGGGGATCTGTTGGCGAGTACGACAGTACGTCGAAGAGGTTTAAAGTTCAATCAAAAACAAGGCATGGTGATCCGCTTCACAGGCGGAAGGATCGAAAAAAGGAAAAAGGAAGGGGGCCCGCCGTGTCGCGGGCCCCGTTGGAGCTACTCAAAGCAGGGCGTCACCCGGAGCCGGACCGCTCCCGCTCGTCACCCGGAGCCGGAGCCCTTACTCGGAGCCGGAACCGGTGTCCTTGCCCTCTTCCTGCTCCCCGGAATCCTCGGCCAGGGCGGCGTCCAGACGGGCCCGGGCGCCCTCCAGCCAGCGCCGGCACACCTTGGCCAGTTCTTCGCCGCGCTCCCAGAGCGCCAGGGACTCCTCCAGGGTCGTACCGCCCGCCTCCAGGCGGCGTACGACCTCGATCAGCTCGTCCCGTGCCTGCTCGTACCCGAGCGCCTCGTCCACCTTGCTGGTCATTCGCTCACCCTATGCATCGACTCGAACCGTGAATTCACCCTCGGCGACCCGCGCCCGCAGCGTCTCGTCCGCCGCCACCTCGGCCGGGTCCCGGACCACATGACCGTCCGCCCGTTGCAGCACCGCGTACCCGCGCTGGAGGGTCGCCGCGGGGGAGAGGGCCACCACGCGCGCGTGGGTGTGCGTCAGCTCCGAGTCCGCGCGGTCCAGCAGATGCCCGACGGTGCGCCGGCCCCGGTCGAGCAGGGCGGAGACCTGGTCCGCCCGCTCGTCGATCATCCGGTGCGGATCCTCCATCGAGGGCCGGGCCAGCGTGTGCGCGAGGCCGCGCTCCTCGCGGTCGATGAACGACCCCACGCAGCGCCGCGCGCGGTCCCGCAGGAACCGCACCCGCTCGTACTCCTCCCCGACGTCCGGCACGACCTTCTTGGCCGCGTCGGTCGGGGTGGAGGCCCGCAGGTCGGCCACGAGGTCGAGCAGCGGACTGTCCGGCTCGTGCCCGATCGCCGACACGACCGGTGTGCGGCAGGCCGCGACCGCGCGGACGAGCTGCTCGTCGGAGAACGGCAGCAGGTCCTCCACGCTGCCGCCGCCCCGCGCCACGACGATCACGTCGACCTCGTCGAGCGCGTCCAGCTCCTTCACCGCCTGCACGACCTGCGGTACGGCGTGGACGCCCTGCACGGCGACATTGCGGACCTCGAAGCGGACGGCGGGCCAGCGGCGCCGCGCGTTCTCCAGCACGTCCCGCTCGGCCGCCGACGCCCGCCCGCACACCAGCCCGATGAGCTGCGGCAGGAACGGCAGCGCCCTCTTGCGATCGGCCGCGAACAGCCCCTCGGCCGCCAGCGACTTCTTCAGCTGTTCGAGGCGGGCGAGGAGTTCCCCCACGCCCACCGGCTTGATCTCGGCGGCCCGCAGGGAGAGCTGCCCGCGCGGCGCGTACCACTCCGGTTTGGCGTGGACGACCACCCGGGCGCCCTCGCTCACGACGTCGGCGACCGCGTCGAAGACCTGGCGGTAGCAGGTCACGCTCACCGAGATGTCGTACGACGGGTCGCGCAGTGTCAGGAAGACGACGCCCGCGCCGGGGCGCCGCGACAACTGGGTGATCTGCCCCTCGACCCACACCGCGCCGAGCCGGTCGATCCATCCCCCGATGAGCCGTGACACCTCTCCGACGGGCAGCGGAGCGTCCGCGGACGTGTTGAGAGCCATGCGCCGAGCCTAGTGGCCGGCACCGACAACGCCCCCGCGCCCGGTACGGGTCGGACACCCGATCCGTACCCCGGCCGCCGGGCCCGTCCCGACCGGAACGCGGTGGACGGCAGCCGCGCGGCACGGCGCGTCACCCGGCCGCGGACCCGGCTCGCCCCCGTTGGGCGAACAGCACCACCAGGCCCGCCGCCAGCCACACGAGACCCGCCACCTGAGCCGTTCCCGACGCCTCGATGATCACCGCGACGGTGATCGCGGCCCCCAGCACGGGCAGGAGGACGTGCCGCCACCACACCACCGGCCCGCCCCGGTGCCGTACGGCGAACCAGCCCACCACCGACGCGTGCAGCAGCGTGAACGCTGTCAGGGCGCCGATGTCGACCACCGAGACCAGCTTGTCGAGGCCGTCGTCGCGGCGCGCCGCCCAGACCGCGGCGACCAGAGTGATCACCGCGGCGCACGACAGGGCCGCCCGCGGCACCCCGGAGCCGGTCCGCGCCAGCACCCGCGGCAGCCTCCGGTCCCGGGCCATCGCGAAGACGATCCGCCCGGCCGCGGCCTGCCCGGCCAGCGCCGCGAACGCCGCGCCGATCGCCTTGCCGACCGCCACCAGGTTGTGCAGCCACGAGCCGACGGAGGCGTCCACGGCGTCGTAGAAGGCCGGACCCTGAAGGGCGGGTTCGGCGGCGAGCCGCGCGGACGGCAGCGGCTCCAGCAGGGCCGCCAGATACGTCTGCGCGATGAACAGCACACCCGCCAGCGCCAGACAGAACAGCACCGCCCGGGCCACCTTCTCCGAACCGCCCGTGACCTCCTCGGCGAAGGAGGCGATCGCGTCGAAGCCCAGGAAGGACAGGACGGCGACCGAGACGGCGCCGACGACCGCCGACAGCGCGAGCGCGCCCTGGGTGCCGTCACCCGACAGCGGGGACAGCCAGTCGCGCCGCGCGCCGTCGCGCGCGAGGACCACGGCCGCCGCCACGACGAAGACGACGAGGACCACGATCTCCATCGCGAGCACCAGAAAGCCGACGCGCGCCGCCGTGCGGACCCCCCGGAGGTTGAGGAACGTCGTGACGACGACGGCGAGCGTGGTCCACACCCACCGGGACACCTCCGGGACCAGCGCGTTCATGGCGATCCCGGAGAACAGATAGGCCACCGCCGGAATGAGCAGATAGTCCAGCATCACCATCCACCCCGCGACGAACCCGGCCTCCGGGCCGAGCCCCGCGCGCGCGTAGGCGAACACCGAACCCGCCTGGGGGACCACCCGGACCATCTGGGCGTAGCTGAAGGCGGTGAACGCCATGGCCGCCGTCGCGACGACGTAGACCAGCGCCACCGCCCCGTGCGACCTCGCGTCCAGCGCTCCGAAGACCCCGACCGGGGCCATCGGGGCGATGAACAGCAGCCCGTAGACGACCAGGTCCCGGAAGCCGAGGCTGCGCCGCAGCCCCTGCTCCGCCGGGTGCGTGCCGGCGGTGGTCCGCGCGTCGGACATCGTGCCTCCCGGGAATCGCCTGGTCCCACCCCCAGCGGCTGCCCACAGTCTCTCCGAGGAGGCGATCCCTGACCCGCCGGGCGCGGCCTTACGATGGGGGCATGACCGCTTCGCCTGGCCGCCGTGTCCTGCTCGCCGCCCCCCGTGGCTACTGCGCGGGCGTGGACCGCGCCGTGATCGCCGTGGAGAAGGCCCTCGAGCAGTACGGGGCTCCGATCTACGTCCGTCACGAGATCGTCCACAACAAGTACGTCGTGCAGACCCTGGAGAAGAAGGGCGCGATCTTCGTCGAGCGGACGGCGGAGGTCCCCGAGGGGTCCATCGTCATGTTCTCGGCACACGGCGTCTCCCCCGTCGTCCACGACGAGGCCGCCGCCGGCAAGCTCGCCACCATCGACGCGACGTGCCCGCTGGTCACCAAGGTCCACAAGGAAGCCGTCCGCTTCGCGAACGAGGACTTCGACATCCTCCTCATCGGGCACGAGGGCCACGAAGAGGTCATCGGCACCTCCGGAGAGGCCCCCGACCACATCACCCTGGTCGACGGCCCCGGCGACGTCGCCAAGGTCGAGGTCCGCGACCCCTCCAAGGTCGTCTGGCTCTCCCAGACCACCCTCTCCGTCGACGAGACCATGGAGACGGTCGACGCCCTGAAGGAGAAGTTCCCCCTCCTCATCTCCCCGCCGAGCGACGACATCTGCTACGCCACGCAGAACCGTCAGCTCGCCGTGAAGCAGATGGGCGCGGAGGCCGAGCTGGTCATCGTGGTCGGGTCGCGCAACTCCTCCAACTCGGTGCGGCTGGTCGAGGTCGCCAAGCTGGCCGGCGCCCGCGCCGCGTACCTGGTGGACTTCGCCGAGGAGATCGACGATGCCTGGCTGGAGGGCGTGAACACGGTCGGTGTCACCTCCGGCGCCTCCGTCCCCGAGGTCCTCGTCGAGCAGGTCCTGGAACGGCTGTCGGGGCACGGCTTCGAGGACGTGGAGCTCGTCAAGGCCGCCGAGGAGTCCATCACCTTCTCGCTCCCCAAGGAGCTGCGCCGCGACCTGCGCGCCGAGGCGGCCGCGCTGGTGGAGGCGCGTACCGGTGGCCCGTCCGGGAAGTGACGGTCAGCCGTACGTCGTAACGTAGGGCCATGAAGATCTTCGGTGTGGACATTGGCGGATCCGGGATCAAGGGTGCCCCTGTGGACCTTGATCGCGGGGACCTGGCGGAGGAGCGCCACAAGGTGCTCACCCCGCACCCGGCGACGCCCGACGCGGTGGCCGACGGCGTGAAGGAGGTCATCGACCACTTCGGCTGGACGGGCCCGGTGGGCATCACGTTCCCCGGTGTGGTGACCGGTGGTTCCACGATCCGTACGGCGGCCAACGTCGACAAGGCCTGGATCGACACCGACGCGGGCGCGTTGCTCGGCGAGCGGCTGGGCGGCCTGCCGGTGACCTTGCTGAACGACGCGGACGCGGCGGGTGTCGCCGAGATGGAGTTCGGCGCGGGGAAGGGCCGCCGGGGCACGGTCATCCTGCTCACCTTCGGCACCGGCATCGGCAGCGCCGTCTTCACCGAAGGCGAGCTGGTCCCGAACACCGAGCTGGGCCACCTCGAGCTGAACGGCCACGACGCCGAGAAGCGGGCCTCCACCAAGGCCAAGGACGACCACGAACTGACCTGGGAACACTGGTCGCGCCGCGTCACCAAGTACCTCGCCCATGTCGAGATGCTCTTCTCCCCGGAACTCTTCATCATCGGCGGAGGTGTCAGCCGCAAGGCCGACAAGTTCCTGCCGCTGATCCAGGACATCAAGGCGGAGATCGTCCCCGCGCAGCTCCAGAACAACGCCGGGATCGTGGGCGCGGCGATGCGGGCGGCGCAGATCGGCCGGTAGCCGCGGGGCCGCCGGGCGACGGCGGCCCTGGGCGGCGACGGCGTCGCGGCCCGCGTCGGTACGAGGGGCCCCGGGCCTGGTCAGCGGTCCCGGTCAGCGGGCCTGTCTGCCGGGCGGCACGCCTTGTGCGCCGTGTGCCCGGTCCCGCCTCTGGGCGGCCCGGCGGCGGGACATCAGACTGACCCGGCGGACGGTCACGACGAGGACCGCGGCCAGCGTTCCCCCGTACAGCCAGCCCGCCTGGAGGGCGAGGGCGGTGACCAGGCCCATGAGGCTGCCGCCGAAGCCGCCTCCGCCGCCGTCGGTGATCGGCGGCAGCCCGAAGGCGAAGGCGATCGGTACGACCACGGGGGCGGTCACCAGGTCGCCGGGCCGCACCCACAGCGCGGTCAGCACGCACACCGGCAGGAACAGCACCCCGTACACCGTCGCCGACCCGCCGAACAGCAGGTGGTCGAGGCAGGCGAGCGCGAACATCGTCGCGCCGCAGAACAGGCCGCCGCCGAGCCCGGTCAGCCGCGGGCGCGACGTCCGGCTCGGCTGCCGGACACCCGCGGGCGCGGGCCGCCGTGCCACCGGGCCGTCTCGTCGGACACCGCCGCCCGCCGCCCGTCCGGACTGTGCCGGAACAGGTGCTCCGCGTCGCGGTCTGTACTGAGGGGGACGCGTCCTGTGTTGCTCCACTGGACCAACTTAGGTCGTTTTATGTGTGGAATGGCTCCTCGGACACGCCGGAGACCAGCCGAAGGCGAGGCCGCGGAAAGAGCTTGGCCATGCGTTCGATACCTCGCGGGCGGGAGCCGGGTCACGCCGTAGACTGGTGGATCGGCCCGCTCTTCTGGAGGGCCCTTCGCCCATCCTCTCGTACGGGAAGTCGCAACGTGTCGCTCACGATCGGAATCGTCGGTCTGCCCAATGTCGGCAAGTCGACCATGTTCAACGCCCTGACCAAGAACGACGTGCTCGCGGCCAACTACCCGTTCGCCACGATCGAGCCGAACGTCGGTGTGGTCGGCGTCCCCGACGCCCGTCTCGCCAAGCTGGCCGAGATCTTCTCCTCGCAGAAGATCCTCCCGGCGACCGTCGACTTCGTGGACATCGCGGGCATTGTGAAGGGTGCCTCGGAGGGCGAGGGCCTCGGCAACAAGTTCCTCGCGAACATCCGCGAGTCGGACGCGATCTGCCAGGTCATCCGCGCCTTCAAGGACGAGAACGTCGTGCACGTCGACGGCAAGGTCTCACCCAAGGACGACATCGAGACGATCAACACCGAGCTGATCCTCGCGGACCTCCAGACGATCGAGAAGGTCCTGCCGCGCCTCCAGCGGGAGTCGCGCATCAAGAAGGACATCGGCCCGAAGGTCGCGGCGGTCGAGGCGGCGCAGGCGATCCTGGAGAAGGGCGACACCCTCTTCTCCGCGGGCATCGTCCAGGGCTCCGGCAAGGAAGAGCTGCTGCACGACCTGCACCTGCTCACCACCAAGCCGTTCCTCTACGTCTTCAACGTGGACGAGGACGAGCTGGTCGACGACGACTTCAAGGCCGAGCAGCGTGCCCTGGTCGCCCCCGCCGAGGCGATCTTCCTCAACGCCAAGCTCGAGGCGGACCTCGCCGAGCTCGATGAGGAGGACGCGAAGGAGCTCCTGGAGTCGGTCGGCGTCCAGGAGCCCGGCATGGCGACCCTCGCCCGCGTCGGCTTCAACACCCTCGGCCTGCAGACCTACCTGACGGCCGGCCCCAAGGAATCCCGCGCCTGGACCATCAAGAAGGGCGCCACCGCCCCCGAGGCCGCCGGTGTCATCCACACCGACTTCCAGAAGGGCTTCATCAAGGCCGAGGTCATCTCCTTCGCCGACCTGGTCGAGACCGGCTCGGTCGCCGAGGCCCGCGCCAAGGGCAAGGCCCGCATGGAGGGCAAGGACTACATCATGCAGGACGGGGACGTGGTGGAGTTCCGCTTCAACGTCTGACCGGACGAGGGGACACCACGCCGCTGACGCGGCAAACATGCAGGTCAAAAGGGGCCGACTCCTCCGGGGGTCGGCCCCTTGCTTTGTGTTCAGATGCCCCGTACCCACGCCACGGTGAACGGTGTCTCGGGTGTGCCCGGTCCCATCGGTCCGCCCTTGTCGAACTGGGAGCGGACGACGAGTGTGCGGCCGTCGTGGCGCACCAGCGTGGTCGGGATCTGGAGCGCGGGATCGGTGAGGCTGCGCTCCAGACGGGCCGCGGTGCCGTCCGCCGACAGGCGCCAGCGGGTGATCGTGTCGGTCCTGTTGAGGGCGGCCCACAAGGTGGTGCCGACCAGTTCCAGTCCATCGCCGTTCACCAGGTCACCTCCGTGCAGGGCGACTTGGCGGATCCTGCCGGTGATGAGGTCCACCCGGTAGAGGGCGCCCCCGGTCATGTCGACGGTGAACAAGCAGCGGTCCCCGGCGGCGATGCCGTTCAGGGTGAACGTGCCGGCCGGGTGCGGGGCCAGGATGCCGCCGAAGTCGTAGGCGGGTGTGAGCGTGGCACGACCGCCGTGGGCCGCGGCCCGGGCGAGCTCGGCCGGTGTCACCCGGTAGACGACCTCGCGCACGCTGTCCGTCAGGTAGGCGCTGCCGTCCGCGGCGATCGCCAGGTCGTTGACGAAACGCGGCGCGTCACCGGGGACGTCGAAGCGGGCCAGCAGGGCGCGGGTGCGTACCTCGTAGACGGCGACCCCGGCCGTCGAGTCGGTCACCCAGAGACGGCCGGACCCGTCGACCTTCAGCCCGTTCGCGGTGTTCCGGCCGTCCGCGCCCGGGGGCAGGAAGGTCTCGGCCGCACGGCGTCCGGGCGCCGCGCGGTAGACGGCGCCGGTGCTGTACGAGCCCACGTACAGGGCTCCGGTGCGCGGGTCGGCGGCGATGCCCTCCGGGTAGGCGTGGTCGTCGGGAAGTTCGAAGGCGGTGGAGATACGGCGGTTGGAGCTACGGGGGGTGGAGACCGGGGCCGTGGAGAGGCCGGGTGCGGCGCTCGCGGGCGGGGCGCCCGCGGCGGTCGCCGCGATGGCGGCGGCGGTGGCGGTGGCGGTCAGGAAGGTGCGGCGCTGGATCGAACGGGACACGGCGGAACCTCTCGGTCTGCATCTCGGACGTCGACGAGCTGAGCGATGAGTACGAACGTATGTTAGAGCTCTAATGGTCGTCAATGTCTTTACTGATGGGTGGGGGCTCATCGTCGTATCGCCCGTACGATCCGCGGCTACCATGCGGAGATGACGTCCATGCCCGTGTCCGAGCGCCTCGGCTCCCACCTCAAGCGGGCCGAGCAGGCCCTCGGTGCGACCAAGGCCGCGGTGCTCAAACCGGCGGGCGTGACCGTCGCCCAGTACGCGGCGCTGCTCCACCTCAGTGAGAACCCCGGCATCTCGGCCGCCGCGCTGGCCCGCCTCTGCCTGGTCACACCGCCGACCATGAACACGGTCCTGAACAACCTCCAGGACCGCGGCCTCATCGAGCGCACCCCGCACACCTGGCACAAGAACGTCCTGGAGACCCGGCTCACCGACGAGGGCAGGACGGCGCTCGCCGACGCCGACGCCCGCGCCGTACGGGTCGAGCGCGCCCTGGCCGCCGAGTTCACCGCCGAGGAGCGCGACACCATCGCCGCCCTGCTCGGCCGGTGCGTCGCGGTCCTGGAGAAGGAACGCCCCCGCCCCTGAGGGGGCGCTCCCGGCGAAACTCCCTGGTCCGGGCCGACCCCGGGATCAGGCGCGCGCCATGCCCGTCTTCACGCCGGCACCGCACAGCGGCACCACGGCCTCCCGTCGGCCGAGGGCGCCCTCACGGACCGCCGCCCAGCAGGCCACGCCCGTCGACTCCACGTACAGCCCGCGTCCGGCGAGATCCGACTGCGCGTGGCGGATCTGGTCCTCCGTCACGGTCAGGAAGGCGCCCCCGGAGGCGCGTACCGCGCTCAGGACCTGGCGGGCCCTCAGCGGGTGCGGGATCGCGATGCCCTCGGCGAACGTGGGGGCCGGCGGAGTGACACCGACGAGATCGTCGGCCCCCTCGGACCACGCCCGGGCCAGCGGGGCGACCGCGGCGGCCTGGACGGCGTACAGGGCGGGCCTCCTGTCGATCAGCCCGGCCGCGTGCAGTTCGGCCACCGCGAGGGCGGCGCCGAGGAGCAGCGTGCCGTTGCCGACCGGCAGCACGAGGACGTCCGGCAGACGTCCGCCGAGGTCCTCCCAGAGTTCGTGGACGTACGTCTTCGTGCCGTGCAGGAAGTACGGGTTGAAGACGTGCGAGGCGTAGAACACGCCGTCCTCGTCGGCCGCCTCGCGCGCCGCGCGTGCCGTCGCCTCGCGGTCGCCCTCGACCACCCGCAGCCGTGCCCCGTGCGCCTCGATCTGCTCCAGCTTCTTGGCGGAGGTGCCCTCGGGGACGTACACGGTGCACGGCAGCCCGGCCCGGGCGCAGTACGCGGCGAGGGCCGTGCCCGCGTTGCCGCTGCTGTCCGCGAGCACCTGGCGGGGCCCGAGCCGCAGCGCCAGTTCGGCCAGCAGCACGGCCCCGCGGTCCTTGAACGACAGCGTCGGCATCAGGAAGTCGAGCTTGGCGAGGACGCCTTCGCCCAGAGGGACCAGGGGGGTGCGGCCCTCGCCGAGGCTGACCGTGGGCGAGGCCAGCGGCAGGCACTCCGCGTACCGCCACATCGAGTTCACCCGGCCGGTGAGGGACGAGAGGGGAGCCGGCGTCGGCGTGAAGTCCAGGTCGAGCGGGCCGCGGCAGACCGGGCAGCACCAGGCGAGCGAGCCGGCGGGTACACGCGTGCCGTCCGTCGGGCAGAAGCAGTCCGGCAGTGCAGTCATGGGTGCAGGTTAGACGCGAGGCCGGGGAAGGGACCATTCCGTGCGTTCCTGAGCGGTCGTGCCCCGGCGGCCGTCCGGGCAGCCCCCTCGGGGTCCCGTCCGTGCCGTGCTTACGATGCGCCCAGTCATTCGACAGTAGTACGCGCGTTCCGTAGCGGACGGATGAGGAGCAAGGGAAACCGTGGCCATACCCCCGCCGCCCGGCCCGCAGCAGCCCGAGGGGCCGTACCCGCCGCCGGGGACGCCCCCTTATCCGCAGGCTCCGCAGCCCCAAGGACCCTTCCCGCAGGGGCCGTACCAGCAGGGGCCGTACCAGCAGTCCCCGTACGCGGGTCCGTACCAGACCTGGGGGCAGGGCTACTCCCCGTACAACCGGCCCGTTCCCTTCAACGGGCTCGCGATCGCGGCGCTGGTCCTCGGCGTCCTCTGCTTCCTGCCCGCCGTCGGGCTGGTGCTCGGGATCGCGGCGCTCGTCCAGATCAAGAGGCGCGGTGAGCGCGGCAAGGGCATGGCGGTGGCCGGCATGGTGCTGTCGTCGGTCGGTGTCGTGCTGCTCGCGCTCATGGTCACGACCGGGGGAGCGCGCGACTTCTGGGAGGGCTTCAAGGACGGGGCGGGCGCGGGAGACTCCGCGTTCTCGCTGGAGGTGGGCGAGTGCTTCGACACGCCGAGCGGCTCGCTGAAGGGTCTGGCGGTCGACGTCGACAAGGTGCCGTGTTCGGGCGGGCACGACGCCGAGGTGTTCGCCGACTTCGAGATGGCCGAAGCCGACTACCCCGGGGACGACGCGCTCGCCGACGAGGCCGACCGGCGGTGCTACCTGCTCCGGAACACGTACGCGATGGACTCCTGGGCCGTCCCGGAGAACGTCGGCGTGTACTCCTTCACGCCCACGTCGCAGAGCTGGCTCCGCGGCGACCGCGAGGTGAGCTGCCTGTTCGGGGACGCCGACGAGACGGATGGTCTGACGGGCTCCCTGCGCAAGGACCAGCTCACGCTGGACCCCGACCAGTACTCCTATCTGAGCTCGGCGGCGGCCATCGACAACGCGCTGGCCGCGATGCCCGACGCCGAGTACATCGACGACGACCTGCCCGGCTACAAGGAGTGGGCGGACCACGTCTCGGAGGCCCTGGCGTGGGAGGCGGACGGGCTGCCCGCCCACCGGTTCGCGCCGGGCGCGGCCAAGCCGGTCGCCGCCCTGGCCAAGGACCTGGAGCGCTCGGCGAAGGAGTGGGCGAAGGCTGCGGACGCGCCGGACGCGGACACCTTCTCCGCGCACTACGAGAAGGCGCTGAAGCTCATCGACCCGAGGAAGGCGGTCACCACCCGCAAGGCTCTGGGGCTCGCCACCACCCCGCCGAAGTACGACGGCGGCGGGGGCACCGGTAGCGGTGGCGAAGACGGTGCCGGAATCGAGGTGTGACGGCAGCCACAGTGGGGAGAAAGTGCCTGCGTAATGCCCTCAAGGGGCTGCGTCATCACATCGAGTGATTCTCTGGCCTTTGCTTGCATGGCACAACCCACGGTTGCCACGCTGTTGCTGTCTGTACAACCTGATGGGAGCGGCTAAGTGACTTTCGGTGAGCAGCCGGCGTACCTGCGTGTCGCGGGTGATCTCCGCAAGAAGATCGTCGACGGCTCGCTGCCCCCGCACACCCGGCTTCCCTCGCAGGCCAGGATCCGCGAGGAGTACGGAGTCTCGGACACGGTCGCCCTGGAGGCGCGCAAGGTGCTCATGGCCGAGGGTCTGGTCGAGGGCCGCTCCGGTTCGGGCACCTACGTCCGCGAGCGGCCGGTGCCGCGCCGCGTCGCCCGCTCCGGGTACCGGCCGGACAACGGCGCCACCCCCTTCCGCCAGGAGCAGGCCGACTTCGCGGTGCGCGGCACCTGGGAGTCCCACAGCCGGCAGGTCGAGGCGAGCGGCGCGATCGCCGAGCGGCTGGCCATCCAGCCCGGCGACCGCGTGATGTGCACGAACTACGTCTACCGCGACGGCGGTGAGGCGATGATGCTCTCCACCTCCTGGGAGCCGCTCGCCGTGACCGGACGTACGCCGGTGATGCTCCCCGAGGAGGGCCCGCTCGGCGGCATGGGTGTCGTCGAGCGCATGGCGGCCATCGACGTGATCGTGGACAACGTCACCGAGGAGGTGGGCGCGCGCCCCGGCCTCGCCGAGGAACTCCTGGCGCTGGGCGGCGTGCCCGGCCATGTCGTCGTCGTCATCCAGCGCACCTTCTTCGCCTCGGGCCGGCCGGTGGAGACGGCGGACGTGGTGGTCCCGGCGGACCGCTACCGGATCGCCTACCACCTGCCGGTGAAGTGACAGCGCGTCACTTCGGCACGCCGTCCCGTCCGGTGTCGCGCACGGCGTTCCGCAGGGCCTGGTGGGCTCGCGGGTCGGCGCGGGTGCCCGCGCCTCAACGGGGCCGCCCGTGGACCCGGTTGGAATCTGGCCTTTCTCAAGTGACGGACCGGGGAACGGCTTCGCCCTGTTCGAGGACACGCGAGGTGTCGTGAGCGGCGCGTTCGGTGGCGTGCGCCCCCCGGGCCGCCGCTCCTTACTGGCCGGTTGCGTACCTCTTTGTGTAAACCCGTGTTCGCTGCGTGAAGGTAAGGCGTACGCTCGGGCATATGCGTATTGCGGTTTCGATGGAATGCGGGGTTCGACGGGGGCCCGGGGCGGGAAGTGGAGGGGCTCTATGAACGACAGCACGATCACGCTTCCCTGGCTCGTCATACGGCAGGACGACAACGGCAATCGCTATCGCGTGGGCAGGTACGCGACGCGCGCCGAGGCCCAGAAGATCGCGGACAGCCTCGACGGCCGTGGGCACAAGCAGCTCTACTGGGTCGAGCGGATCGGGCCGAACGGAACCCGGTGATCCACCGGGAGCCGGGCCCCT
This sequence comes from Streptomyces sp. NBC_00386, assembly GCF_036063235.1. Lineage (NCBI taxonomy): Bacteria > Bacillati > Actinomycetota > Actinomycetes > Kitasatosporales > Streptomycetaceae > Streptomyces > Streptomyces sp. NBC_00386. The sequence goes on along the minus strand of NZ_CP107950.1, from coordinate 3,599,094 downwards.
TCCCGCTCCCGTAGGCTCCGGCGCATGACGGAACGGATCGTGGTGGTCGCGGGCGCCCTGGTGCGCGGCGGGCGTCTGCTCGCCGCCCGCCGCAGTGCGCCCCCCGACCTCGCCGGGCGCTGGGAGCTGCCGGGCGGCAAGGTCGAGCCCGGCGAGACCCCCGAAGGCGCCCTCGTGCGCGAACTGCGCGAGGAACTCGGCGTCGACACCCTGGCGCTGGAGCGCGTCCCCGGCGAGTGGCCGCTGAAGCCGGGATACGTCCTGGTGGTGTGGGCCGCCCGGCTGCTGCCCGGCTCGGCCGAACCGGAGCCCCTTCAGGACCATGACGAGCTGCGCTGGCTGACCCCCGAGGAGATCTGGGACGTGGACTGGCTGGACCAGGACGTGCCGGCGGTCAAGAGCGCACTGCCGTGGCTCGATCCGGGCGTGTGACGACCCGAGTGCCCGCTTGTGCGCCGTTCGCGCCATAGTGTGCTCCCGGCGCGGTAAAGCTCCGCCGATACCGGGTATGTGCCCCTTAACCACCCGAAACCGGGCATGGGTGGGTTTCTGGTCTGGGAAGTGATCGGCTTGATCGACACTGACGGCTACTGCGCCGAGTGGACCTTTCCCGCGGAGGCCGGTGCCGTCCGCACCGCCCGCTCCGTCGTCCGGGGGCAGCTGCGCGACTGGGATCTCGAATCCCTCGGCGACATCACCGCACTCCTGGTCAGCGAACTGGTGACGAACTCGCTCCGGCACGCCACGGGCCCGATCGGCGTCCGGCTCGTACGCCCCGAGGACGTGCCGGGCGCTCTGCGCGTCGAGGTCTCCGACCCGCTGCCCGACCCGCCCCGCGAACGGGCCGCCGACACCTCCGACGAGAGCGGCCGCGGACTCCAGCTCCTGGCCGGCTCCTGCAGACGCTGGGGCACATGGCCCGCGGACACCGGCAAGACGGTCTGGTTCGAGCTGACCGTGCCGGACTGAGACACGGAGGCCGGGACGCCCGCGCGGCGTACGGCCGGATCATGCTCCCGACCGGTGTCGCGTTGTGTGGTTCGACGGGGTGCCACCTGGTTAGAAGACTGGGAGTATGTCGCGGCCGGTCCAAAAACCATCGGGACCGTGCTGTGATCGTGAACACCGTGTCGTGCGGTACCGTAGTGCTGGATACTGCGGGCAGCCGCCCCCGGTGACCGGTGCCGGACGCGGTGAGCTGGAGGGGACGGTTCGCGTGAGCGAGATACCAGCGAAGGCCACGGAGTCCGAGGACCCGTCGGACGGCGCGAGGGCTGATGCGGCGGGAGATTTCGCGCGCGCGGTTCCCGGCGAGGCCGCGGACGGCGCCACGGACGACGCGTCGGCCGGTCCGTCCGCGGACGAGACCGATGAGACCGGCGAGGTGCCGGGTGACGCGATCTGGCAGAGCAGTCCGCCCGGTTCGATCTACGACTACATCAAGGCCGCGTCTTTCTCCATCGGCGCGGACGGGCTCGTCGACCAGTGGAGTCTGCGGGCCGAGCAGCTCTTCGGCATCCCGGCGGAGCGGGCCGTCGGCATGGACCCCATCGAGGCGTTCGTCAGCGCCGACCGGCGGGAGTTCGGTCAGCGGAAGATGGCGGAGATCCTGGACGGCCGCGAGTGGACCGGGCTGGTGCCCTTCCGCACGCCCCCCTCCGGAGACGCCGGCGACGGCGCCGAGGACTCCGGCGGCAGGGAGGGCCTCGCCGAGGTCTACGTGATGCCGACGACCACCGAACACGGTGAGCGGGCCGCCGTATGCATCGTGGTGGACGTCCGTACCCTGCGGACGATCGAGACGGACCTCGCCGCCTCGCAGGCGATTTTCGGTCAATCTCCTTTCGGGTTCCTGCTGATCGACACGGACCTTCATGTCCGGCGCGCCAACCAGCGATTCGCCTCGATCTTCGGCGGCAGCGTCGACGACCACCGTGGCAAGGGCGTCCACGACTATCTTCCGCACGCGGAGGCGGAGCGGGTGACGGCGGTGCTGCGCCGGGTGCTGGAGACCGGCGACTCCATCACGGACATGCACGTCACCGGGCAGGTCCCGGGCTCCGACGAGCGCCGCCACTGGTCCATCAACCTCTACCGGGTGCACAGCGGCAGCGGCCGTCCCATCGGCATCGCCTGGCTCGGAACCGACATCACCTCCCGCCGCGCCGCCGCCCGTGAGGCGGCCGCCGCCCGACGCAACCTCGCCCTGCTGAACGAGGCGGGCGCCCGCATAGGCAACTCCCTCGACCTGGAGACCACCGCACGCGAACTCCTCGACGTCGTGGTCCCCGGCTTCTGCGACCTCGCGACGGTCGACCTGTACCAGGGACTGCTGGCCGGCGACGAGACCCCGCCCGGCCTCGCCGACGGCAGCGCCGAACTCCGCCGGGTGGCCTTCGCCAGCGCCGTCTCCGACGCCCCGTTCGTCGGCGGCCCGGCCCCCGTCGCGGTCGGCGCGGTCCACCACTTCCCGTTCAACTCGCCCTGCGCGGACGCCCTGCGCACCGCCCGGCCGCAGCACATCCCCGCCGAAGAGGGCGGCCTCATACAGTCCACGCTCGCGGTCCCGATGGTCGCCCACGACACGGTCGTCGGACTCGCCCAGTTCTCCCGTACGAAGGGCAGCGAGCCGTTCGGGGAACGCGACCGCGCCCTGGCCGTGGAACTGGCGGCCCGCGCGGCCGTCTGCATCGACAACGCGCGCCTGTACCGCCGCGAGCACGAACGCGCCCTCATCCTGCAGCGGTCCCTGCTGCCCCCGGGCGACCCCGAGGCCTCCGGTCTCGACATCGCGTGCCGCTATCTGCCGGGCAACGCGGCGACGGAGGTCGGCGGCGACTGGTTCGACGTCATCGAACTTCCGGGACACCGCACGGCCCTCGTGGTGGGCGACGTGATGGGCCGCGGACTGCGCGCCGCGGTGGCGATGGGTGAACTGCGCACCGCGGTACGCACCTTGGCCCTGCTCGACCTCGAACCCGCCGAGGTCCTCTCGGCGCTGGACGAGATCGCGCGCGGCCTCGGCACCCCCGGCGGGGTCCAGCAGGCCACCCGTACGGCCCGTCAGTCCCGCGACGCCGACCTCTCCGAGGTGTACCTCGCGACCTGCGTGTACGCCGTCTACGACTCCGTGACCCGCCGGTGCACCTTCGCCAACGCGGGCCATCTGCCGCCCGTGCTCGTCGAGCCCGGCGAGACCGCGCTGATGCTCGACGTGCCGCCCGGGATGCCGCTCGGGGTGGGCGGCGAGCCCTTCGAGGAGGTAGAGGTCGAACTACCCGAAGGCGCACTGTTGGCGCTCTACACGGATGGACTGGTCGAATCGCGCGACCATCCCCTCGACGAGGGCCTCCAGGCGTTCGTCGGCGCCCTCACCGACCCCTCCAGGCCGCTGGAGGACGTCTGCGACCACGTCCTCAACACCCTCGACACCCACCACGGCGAGGACGACATCGCCCTGCTGATGGCACGTGTCCAGGGGCTGCCCGCCGAGTCCGTCGGCGACTGGACCCTGCCGCGCGAGCCGCGCAGCGTGGGGCGGGCCCGCGAGTACACCCGCACCCAGCTCGTCGCCTGGGACCTGGAGCCGCTCGTCGACACGACGGAACTGCTGGTCAGTGAGCTGGTGACGAACGCTCTGCGCTACGGCGAGGGCGAGATCAGGCTGCGGCTGCTCCTCGACCGCACGCTCGTCTGCGAGGTCTGGGACGCCGGACTCGTCCAGCCGCGCCGCCGTCGCGCCCGCGACACCGACGAGGGCGGGCGGGGCCTGCAGCTCGTCGGCCTCCTCTCCGCCGGGTGGGGCTCCCGCCGGACCCCGCGCGGGAAGACCGTGTGGTTCGAACTCCCCCTGCCGGACGGCCAGACGACCCTCACAGACCCGGCGGAAGCGCTTCTGAGCCTGTTCTGAGGGCTGGAGGGCTGGGGCTGAGGGCTGAGGCTGGGGGCCCGGGAGCCGGCAGTCGGGAGCCAGGAGCCGGGAGGCCGTACGCGGGGGCGCCGCTCTCGGCTCAGGTGAAGAAGGCCCCCCGGCGGCCCCGTGTGCGCGGGCCGCCGTAGCTCATCGGGCCGCCCTCGCCGTCGCTCAGGAGGACCCCGCCGAGCACCGCGCCGCCCGCTCCGGCGCCCCCGCGGCCGCCCGAGGGATTGCCGTACGCCCGTACGTCCCGCTCGGCGAGCCGTCGTGCCTCCCGGGCCAGTTCGTCGGCCCGCAGTACCTCGGAGAGGGGAACGGAGCCCGGACCGAGCAGCCGCCGCGCCTCGGCCAGCCGGGTCCGCGCCTCGCCGCCCACCGCCCCGCGGTGCGTGCCGATGAAGCACGCGGCCCCGGCGAGCGCGCTGCGGGCGGGGACCAGCGCGCGGCCGCTCCCCTCGGGAACCTCACCGCTCACCATCCCGGCCAGGCTCGCGGCCGCCTCCGTCACCCGGCGCAGCGCGTCCAGCGGATCGTGGGGCCCGGCCGCCGTCTCGTGACGCACCGCGGAGAGCAGCGCCTCCGCGTGCCCCAGCCGTCCGACGAGCCCGGCGCGGGCGTCCGGCGGGAGACCCCGGGCGGCGTTCCAGTCGGACTGTGCCGCGGCGATGGCCGCGGGCAATCCGGCCGCGGCCGAGTCCAGTTCCCGGGCCAGCCGGTCCACACCGTCCGTCAGGTCGAAGGCCTGCGCCAACGCCCCTTCCGCCGCCCGCAGATGGGCGGCCGCCTTCGCGCCGTCGCCCCGGTCCGCGTACTGCCGTGCCTGGTTGAGGTGAGAGGTGGTGAACAGCAGCCGGTCCTTGGCCTGTTCGGCGTCGCCCGCGACGGGCAGCGAGGCGGCGGGAGCGTACCGCTCGTGGAGGTCGGCGATCGTCCTCTCGGCGGTACGGATGCGCGCGGCGACGTCCCGGAAGCGGGTCTCCGCGGCCTCCAGGGCGGCCACCGCGTTCCGCTCCAGCGCCCGGATCTGGTCGAACCCCGGCGCCGCCGCGTCCAGTCGCTGCCCGGCGTCCTGACAGCGGGCGACGATCTCCTCCAGGACGTCCCTGCGGTCGTCCTGGCCCTCGGCCGGGTCCGCGCCGGCCGTGTCCGTCTCGTCGAGGCGCTGCCGGAGCCGGAAGGCCGCGGCGAGTGCGGCTTCCGCGTGCCTGAGCTCGTACACGTACGGTTCCACCGCGTCGCCCGCCGCCCGGTCCGTGGCGAGGGCGAGCTCCTCGGCGGAGACGCGTACGCAGTCGTCGGTATCGACGAGCAACCGCCGTGCCTGCCGGTCGAGTTCGGGCAGGGGAGTGAGCTCGGGGTCGCCGCCGGGCGTCGTGCGGGTCGTCGCCCGCCGTCTGCGGCGCCCGTACGTGTAGGCCGCCAGCGCGCCCGCGGCGCCGACCGCGACCAGGGGCGGCACGAGATCGCCGGTCGTCGTCCCGTCCTGCGCGGTCGCGGCCCGGGGAGCGGCGACACCCGCGTCCCGCGCCGGGGCCGTCGGGGCCGCCGGGGCCTCCGCGCCCGCCCGCGCCAGCGGCAGCACCAGCCAGCACGTCGCGATCAGTCCCCCGAGCACGGCATGCGCCACCCGCACGGCCATGGGCGACGGGACCCGGCGCGACCGGCTTCGGCTCAGGGGCGACGTCACATTTGGGAGCGTATGGCCGTTCGAGCGCCTCCGCGACCGGTATACGAGGAGTTGGGGGCAGTTGGGGTACAGGAGGTATCGGGATGGACGGGAGGGGCGCGGGGGTCGTTCTCCCGGGCGCCCTCGCCGCCCGGGGCCGCACGCAATCAGTTCGCCGTGGGACGCCACAGCATGTGATGACGGCCCGGATCCCGCGTGCGATGATCACGCCGCGTGTCCCTGTACGGTACGCGGGGGAGTGGGGGTTCGATGCACTGGTATTTCGTCGGGTTCGCCGCACTGATCGTCATCGCACAGGCCGGATTCGGGATCGCCGCCATCACGAGGCACTGGATCCCGCCGTGGGCGCGTCGCAGAGTCGTGCGCCCGAAGCTGTGGGGCTGGGGCGCGCTGACGGGGGCCGTGGGATGGTCCCTGTTCATGTTCCTCGGACCTTTCCACGGACCCGACGCCGAGTTCACGCCGTACGCCCTGGGCGGGATGGGCTTGTTCGTCGCGAGCCAGGTGGTCCAGATGATGGGGCAGCACCCGGGCCGACGCCCCGTGGCTCCGCCGGACACCGAAGGGCGGTGACGGCAGGACGCGAGCGGACCGGGGACGGCGCGCCGCCCCCGCCCCGCCCGGCCCCGTCTACGTCCGCCGTCGGCCGATCTTCGATCCCAGCCACACCAGCGGGTCGTACTTGCGGTCGACCGCCCGTTCCTTCAAGGGGATCAGCGCGTTGTCCGTGATCTTGATGCCCTCCGGGCAGACCTCGGTGCAGCACTTGGTGATGTTGCAGTAGCCGAGACCGTGCTCGTCCTGGGCCGTGCGCTTGCGGTCCAGGCCGGAGTCCGCGGCCGCGTCCAGCGGGTGCATGTCCAGCTCCGCCACCCGCATCAGGAAGCGCGGTCCGGCGAACGCGGGCTTGTTCTCCTCGTGGTCACGGACCACATGGCAGGTGTCCTGGCACAGGAAGCACTCGATGCACTTGCGGAACTCCTGCGACCGGTCGACGTCCTCCTGCATCATCCGGTACTCGCCGGGGCCGACACCGGCGGGCGGAACGAAGGCGGGGACCTCCCGCGCCTTGTCGTAGTTGAAGCCGACGTCGGTCACCAGATCCCGTACGACGGGGAAGGCACGCAGCGGGGTGACGGTGATCGTCTCCTCCCGGGTGAACACCGACATCCGCGTCATGCACATCAGCCGCGGCCGGCCGTTGATCTCCGCCGAGCACGAACCGCACTTGCCCGCCTTGCAGTTCCAGCGCACGGCGAGGTCGGGAGCCTGGGTCGCCTGGAGCCGGTGGATGATGTCCAGCACCACCTCGCCCTCGTTGACCTCGACCCCGAAGTCCTTCAGACCGCCGCCCTTCACATCTCCGCGCCACACCTTGAAGCGGGCCTCGTAGCTGCTCACTCGTAAAGCTCCTCTTCGGCGAGGTACTTGACCAGCTCCTCCTTCTCGAAGAGGGCGAGCAGGTCGGGGCGGACGGGCTGGGTGGTCTCGTTCACCAGGTCGATCTGCCCGGCCACCGGGTCGGTGGCGGCCAGCCCGCCGGTGGGGTCCGTGAGCCGGCACAGCAGGTTGATCCGGCGCCAGGAACGCTCCATCGCCGGATGGTCCTCGCGGGTGTGGCCGCCACGCGACTCCGCGCGCTCCAGCGCCGCCCGGGCGACACACTCGCTGACCAGGAGCATGTTCCGCAGGTCGAGGGAGAGATGCCAGCCCGGGTTGAACTGACGGTGGCCCTCCACCCCGGCCCGGCGCGCCCGTACCCGCAGCTCGCCGAGCTTCTCCAGGGCCTGCTCCATCTCGGCCTCGCGGCGGATGATCCCGACCAGGTCGTTCATGGTCTGCTGGAGTTCCTGGTGCAGGGTGTACGGGTTCTCCGGCGGTTGCGAGGCGACGGCGGGCGCGCCGCCGGCCGACGCGGCGGGGACGGACCCGGGTCCCTCGGCGGAGAAGGGCCGCAGCGCCTCCGCGGCGGCTTCGTCGATCTGGGTGTCGTCCAGCGGCGGCCGGGCGCCGTCCCCGGTGAGACCGGCCGCGTACTCCGCCGCGTGCCACCCGGCCCGCCGCCCGAACACCAGCAGGTCGGAGAGCGAGTTGCCGCCGAGCCGGTTGGAGCCGTGCATACCGCCCGCGACCTCGCCGGCCGCGAACAGCCCGGGCACCCCGCGCGCCGCCGCCGTGTCCGAGTCGACCGCGATGCCGCCCATGACGTAGTGGCAGGTGGGCCCGACCTCCATCGCCTCGGCGGTGATGTCGACGTCGGCCAGCTCCTTGAACTGGTGGTACATCGAGGGCAGACGGCGCTTGATCACCTCGGCGGGCATCCGGGTCGACACATCGAGGAAGACGCCGCCGTGCGGTGATCCGCGGCCCGCCTTCACCTCGGAGTTGATGGCCCGCGCCACCTCGTCGCGCGGCAGCAGCTCCGGAGGACGCCGGTTGTGGTCCGGGTCCTCGTACCAGCGGTCGCCCTCCTCCTCCGACTGCGCGTACTTCTCCTTGAAGACGTCGGGGATGTAGTCGAACATGAACCGCTGGCCCTCGGAGTTGCGCAGCACCCCGCCGTCACCGCGCACCGACTCGGTGACGAGGATGCCCTTGACCGACGGCGGCCAGACCATGCCCGTGGGATGGAACTGCACGAACTCCATGTTCAGCAGCGGTGCCCCGGCGAGCAGCGCCAGCGCGTGCCCGTCGCCCGTGTACTCCCACGAGTTGGAGGTCACCTTGAAGGACTTGCCGATGCCGCCGGTGGCGATCACCACGGAGGGGGCCTCCAGGACGAAGAAGCGCCCCGACTCGCGCTCGTAGCAGAAGGTCCCGGAGACCCGCTGTCCGTCCTTCAATATCCGTGTGACGGTGCATTCCTGATAGATCTTCAGGCGTGACTCGTAGTCACCGGTCTCCCGCTTGTCCTCCTGCTGGAGGGACACGATCTTCTGCTGGAGCGTGCGGATCAGTTCGAGCCCGGTGCGGTCGCCCACGTGGGCGAGGCGCGGATACTCGTGGCCGCCGAAGTTGCGCTGCGAGATCCGCCCGTCCTTCGTCCGGTCGAAGAGCGCGCCCCAGGTCTCCAGTTCCCAGACCCGGTCCGGTGCTTCGCGGGCGTGCAGTTCGGCCATCCGCCACTGGTTGAGGAACTTGCCGCCTCGCATGGTGTCGCGGAAGTGCACCTGCCAGTTGTCGCCGGAGTTCACATTGCCCATGGCGGCAGCGATGCCGCCCTCGGCCATCACCGTGTGAGCCTTGCCGAACAGCGACTTGCAGATCACCGCCGTACGGGCACCGCGCTCGCGTGCCTCGATCGCGGCACGCAGTCCGGCGCCACCGGCACCGACCACGACGACGTCCCACTCCTGTCGGTCGACCACGGACATCAGGGGGCTCCACCCAATCTAGAAGAAGCGCGGATCGTCGAAGGCGCCGGACGCGACCAGGTACACGTAGAAGTCGGCGAGCGCCACACTCACCAACGACGCCCAGGCGAGCAGCATGTGACGGGCGTTCAGCTTCCCGACCCACTGCCACATCCGGTACCGCACGGGATGCTTGGAGAAGTGCTTGAGCTTCCCGCCGACGATGTGCCGGCAGGAGTGGCAGGAGAGGGTGTACGCCCAGATCAGCGTGATGTTCACCAGGAACACCAGCGTGCCGAGGCCCATGTGGCCCCAGGCGTAGTGCTCGTCACGGAAGGAGAGCACGGTGTCGTACGTGAGGATGGCGGCGACGACGAGGGCCGCGTAGAAGAAGTACCGGTGGATGTTCTGCAGGATCAGCGGGAAGCGGGTCTCACCGGTGTACTTCTTGTGCGGCTCGGCCACCGCGCAGGCCGGCGGGCTCGCCCAGAAGCCCCGGTAGTAGGCCTTGCGGTAGTAGTAGCAGGTCAGCCGGAAGCCGAGCGGGAAGACCAGGATGATGATCGCGGGGGAGATCGCCCACCAGCTCCCGAACAGGTCCGCGTTCGGCCCGGCGCGCATGGTCCCGCACCGCTCGGCCAGACACGGCGAGTAGAACGGCGAGACGTAGGGCGCCGCGTAGTAGTGCGCGTCCGAGAAGGCCCGCCAGGTCGAGTACACGATGAAGGCCAGCAACCCGGCCGCGGTGGCGGCGGGCGCCAGCCACCAGCGGTCGGTCCGCAGATGCGGGGCGGCGATCGCGGCGCGCGTACCGGTTCGTACTCCGCCGCTGTTCAGATGAGGTTCCGTACCAGTGGCCAACTTCGCACTCCGGTCGGGTTCGGGGGCGCGCCGGTGTCGAGGGCGCTAGTGGGAGGGACCGTGGTGCGCGCCGAGACCCTCGTCGTCGGAATCGGTCCACAAGGAGCTGTCGTACGGGGTGTCGGGGATGGGCACCAGGTCGGGCAGCCGGCCGGACACGGCTCCCGCCGGTCCCGGCACGGCCGGGAGCCCGGGGGAGCGGGCCGCGGCGGACTCGCGCAGCAGCGCGAGGCTCTCGCGCAGGTGGTCGGCGTCGGCGCGCACACGGCGCATCTCCAGACCGGTGCCCATCTGCTGTTCCAGGCGCCGCACCGACCGTTGAAGATCGTCGAGGCAGCGCTGGACTGACGTCAGATCGTCGTGCACGGACATGACTTGCCCTCACTTCCGTGGGCCCAGCGGCCTCCAGGCGGCAACGTTCATGCGCCTGCGAGTGTTGCGCGTCACAAGCACCTGTGTGAAGGCGTGTGCACGGATTGAAGGTCCTCGCGCTCCAGAACGAACCCCGTGCGCCGGGTTTTCGACGCGCGCGCCGGTCGGGTTCCCCGCGCGCTCGGGAGTGAGCCGGAGGGCCACGTGGCAGGCCGGACGGCGCGCGGGAGGGGGCGGCGGGGTCGCGTCCCCCCGTGTGCGCCGTGTCCGGGCGGGCGCCAGTGACGCGGTCCCGGGCGGGTTCCGGATTGGGCCGCACGAGTGGGTTCCGCGCGCCCGTCGCCGTGTCGCCGCTTCCCCTCTGCCGATCTGCTCTTCAGTTGGCCTGTAGATCAGATGAACTCCCTAATACCGCCGAACGGGATCAGAAGCAGACCTGCCCCCGCGGCGGAGCGTCCCCCGGAGGTTGCAGTGATGTCCCACGAAGGCGTCGGACTGCGCGCGGTGATGCGCTCGGCCGCATTCCTCACCGCGGGCGTGCTCGCGGTACCCGCCCTCGCCGCGTGCAGTGCGGACGACGAGGTGGACAGACCCGTGGCCGTGCAGGACATCGCGCCCGCGTCCCGTGACCTGATCGCCGACGGCGGCACCCTGCGCTGGGCCGTGGACGCCGTACCGGAGACGCTGAACGCTTTCCAGGCGGACGCCGACGCCGCGACCGCCCGTGTCGCCGGCGCCGTCCTGCCGTCGATGTACCGGCTCGACGCGAACGGGCGGCCGCAGATCAACTCCGACTACCTGGAGTCGGCGAAGGTCGTGGGCACGTCGCCCAAGCAGGTCGTGCTGTACAAGCTCAACCAGCAGGCCGTGTGGAGCGACGGACGCGAGATCGGCGCCGCCGACTTCGCCGCCCAGTGGCGCGCCCTGTCCGGCAAGGACTCCGCGTACTGGACGGCACGCAACGCCGGGTACGACCGGATCGAGAAGATCGAGCGGGGCAAGAACAACCTGGAGGTCCGCGTCACCTTCAGCCGGCGCTACGCCGACTGGAGGGCGCTGTTCTCGCCGCTGTACCCGAAGGACGTCATGGGTACCGCGGACTCCTTCAACGACGGCGCGCGGCGCAAGCTCAAGGTCACCGCGGGGCCCTTCGCCCTGAAGACGGTCGACCGCAAGGCCGGGGAGGTGCGCCTCGCGCGCAACGCGCGCTGGTGGGGCCGCCCCAGCAAGCTCGACGAGATCGATCTGGTGGCCGTCGCCCGTGACAAGCGGGCCGAGGCGCTCGCCGACGACAGGCTCGACCTGGCCGAGATCGACCCCGCCGAGGCCGAGCGCGTCACGCTCGCGGCCCGGCACAAGGACGGCGCGCCGTTGCAGGGGGCCTCCGCGACGAGCGAGAAGGACCCGTCCGCGGAGAAGAGCGAGAAGAGCGCCAAGCACGAGAAGGAAACGTCCAGGAAGAAGGGGGAGAAGAGCGAGTCCGAGTCCGAGTCCGAGGAGGAGGACGGCAAGAACGCGGCGGACGAGAGGAGCGACAAGGACGAGAGCGCCAAGCACGAGAAGAGCTCGAAGGACGACGAGGAGAGCGACAAGAGCGACAAGGACGAGAACGGCGAGAAGAGCGAGAAGAGCGAGAAGAGCGCCAAGCACGAGAAGTCCGACGGGAGCGAGCGCGACGACGAGAGTGAGAAGGGGGAGCCGGGTACGAAGGGAAGCGGGGCGAAGACGGCCTCGCGGTCGGCCCTGAGCGGCTTCGTGGTCCGCAAGTCCCTCGAACCCGCCTACACACAGCTCGCCCTCAACGGCTCCGAGGGCCCACTCGCCGACGAGCGCGTCCGCCGCGCCGTGGCCCGTGCCCTGGACCGCAAGGAACTCGCCCGGGTCGTCCTCCAGCCGCTCGGTCTGCCCGCCGAGCCGGTCGGCAGCCATCTCGCCCTCGCCGGACAGGCCGCGTACGCCGACAACAGCGGCGCCCTCGGCAACCAGGACGCCGCCGAGGCGCGGGCGCTGCTCGCGGACGCCGGGTGGGTGCCGGGCGGGCCGGTCACGGAGCAGAAGAAGACGGAGAAGGCGGCCGGGTCCAAGGGCAAGAAGGGCGACGGCGGCGAGAACGGCAGGCCGGGCGAGGGCGGAACGTACGTCCTCGGTGACGACGACAAGCCCTCAGGGGTGGGCCGGGAACCGGCCCAGGACCCCAAGGACCACGCGAGGAAGCAGGAGCAGCAGACCGGCGTGCGGCAGGGCGTCCACGCGGACGAGCAGGCCGCCCGGCACCTGGACGGGCGGCAGTACGCCGGGCGGGGCGGGCTTCCGGGGGCGTACGCGCCCAAGGGGACGGCCGCTCCGGCGGGCGCCGCGTCCAACGTCCTCGCCAAGGACGGCAAACCGCTCGCGCTGCGCTTCGTCGTTCCCTCCGGCGCGGGCTCGGAGTCCCTGCGCCTCGTGGCCGACCGGATCGCGCGGATGCTCCAGCGCGTCGGCGTCCGTACGGACATCACGAAGGTCTCCGACGACAGCTACTTCAAGGACCACATCGCCTCGGGAGACTACGACCTGGCGCTCTACTCGTGGCCCGCCTCCGCCTTCCCGGCCACCGACGCCCGCCCGATCTACGCCAAGCCCGTTCCGGCGGCGGACGGCTCGCTGAGCGTCGAGCAGAACTACACCCGCGTCGGCACCGACCAGGTCGATCAGCTCTTCGACCAGGCACTCTCCACCCTGAACGAGGACGAGGAACGTTCCCTGGTCCGCAAGGCGGACGCCCGTATCTGGGCCGCCGCCGGCTCCATCCCCCTCTATCAGCGCCCCCAGCTCGCCGCAGCCCGCGCCGGTCTGGCGAACACCGGAGCCTTCGGCTTCCAGACTCCGGTGTACGAGGACATGGGCTTCCTCAAGAAGGGCGCGAAAGGGTCGCAGCAGACCCCGACAGCGGGCCGTACCGGCAAGTAGGGTGTCCCCCCGTGTCCGGTGACCATCACCGGACACGGGGACACGGGGACACGGGGACACGGGGACACGGGGACACGGGGACACGGGGACACGGGGACACGGGGACACGGGGGACGAGAATGAACCGGCGCGCGCTCACGAACCCCGCGGCGGGACTCGCCGCGGGGATCCTGCTCCTTGGCACCGCCGCCTGCACCGGCGGCACCGAGGGGCGGGACGAGAAGGACCACAGGGCCGCCGCGTGCACGCACGGCACGTACGTCTGGTCCGGCGTCGTGCGCGAGCAGAAGCTGACCGGGCTCGCCGACCCGATCACGCTGAAGCGGAAGACGGACTCCGTCTCAGGAGTGATCAAGCCGCTGAAGGGCGTCAGCTACAAGCCCCACATGACGTCCACGGGCCCCGGGGCCCGTGCCGCGGAGGCCATCAAGGCCCTCGGCCGGCATCTCGGGACGGACCAACCGCTCGCGGGCCCGTCGGAGCCGGCCGAGCCGGAGGTGACCCCCAGCGAGTTCAGCTATGACCTCGGGGACCTCAAGGGCTCGTACTACGCGTGGAACTCCGTCGCCCTGGTCGAGGCCGACTTCACCTACACCTGCCGGGGCGGCGCCGCCGAGCCGGTCAGGGGGCATGTGGTGACCTGGGAGACGGTCGGCGGCGGGTTTCTCTCCTGTGCGGAGCGCATGATCGACGAAGGGCCCGCGAAGGCGGGGGCCGCAGAGCGTACGGCCGCCCGCACGCTCTGTCCTGCCGGTTCACCTGCGGCGAAGAGTGCCTGATCACAAGGCCGGGACCGGCCCCCGCGGGGTCGCGCCCCCGGGCCCGCGGAGGCCGTCTCCGTCCGGGCCCCGTACGATGGGGTAAGGCCGTGGCGTGTTCAGCCCGGCAGTGGCCCCGCGGATGCGGAGGCCGTCCACTCACTCCGGGAGAAGCGCCTCACTATGGCCACGCGCCACGACATCCGCAACGTCGCCATCGTCGCCCACGTCGACCACGGCAAGACCACCCTGGTCGACGCCATGCTCAAGCAGGCCGGTGCCTTCGCCGCGCACGCCGCAGAGTCGCTGGACGACCGCATGATGGACTCGAACGACCTGGAACGTGAGAAGGGCATCACGATCCTGGCGAAGAACACGGCGGTCAAGTACCACCCGAAGGATGGCGGCGACGTCATCACGATCAACATCATCGACACCCCCGGCCACGCCGACTTCGGTGGTGAGGTCGAGCGCGGCCTGTCGATGGTGGACGCGGTCGTCCTGCTGGTCGACGCCTCCGAGGGCCCGCTGCCGCAGACCCGCTTCGTGCTGCGCAAGGCGCTGCAGCAGCGTCTGCCGGTCATCCTGTGCATCAACAAGACCGACCGCCCGGACTCCCGGATCGACGAGGTCGTCAACGAGACCTACGACCTCTTCCTGGACCTGGACGCCGACGAGGAGCAGATCGAGTTCCCGATCGTCTACGCGTGTGCGCGTGACGGCGTGGCCTCGCTGACCAAGCCGGAGGACGGCACCGTCCCGGCCGACAGCGACAGCCTGGAGCCGTTCTTCACCACGATCCTGGAGTCCGTCCCGGCCCCGTCCTTCGACGAGTCCGCGCCGCTCCAGGCCCATGTGACCAACCTGGACGCCGACAACTTCCTCGGCCGCATCGCGCTGCTCCGCGTCGAGCAGGGTGAGCTGCGCAAGGGCCAGACCGTCACGTGGATCAAGCGCGACGGCACGATGTCCAACGTGCGTATCACCGAGCTGCTGATGACCGAGGCGCTCACCCGCAAGCCCGCCGAGGTGGCCGGCCCCGGTGACATCTGCGCCGTCGCCGGTATCCCGGACATCATGATCGGCGAGACCCTGGCCGACCCGGAGAACCCGATCGCGCTGCCGCTGATCACGGTCGACGAGCCGGCGATCTCCATGACCATCGGCACGAACACCTCGCCGCTGGTCGGCCGTGGTGGCACGGGCAAGGGCGCGGACGCCAAGGCCGCGGTCAAGGACAAGGACCGCAAGGTCACCGCCCGCCAGGTCAAGGACCGCCTCGACCGCGAGCTGGTCGGTAACGTCTCCCTCCGCGTGCTCGACACCGAGCGCCCGGACGCCTGGGAGGTCCAGGGCCGAGGTGAGCTCGCGCTCGCCATCCTGGTCGAGCAGATGCGCCGCGAGGGCTTCGAGCTGACCATCGGCAAGCCGCAGGTCGTCACCCAGGTCATCGACGGCAAGGTGCACGAGCCCGTCGAGCGCATGACGATCGACGTCCCCGAGGAGCACATGGGCGCGGTCACGCAGCTCATGGGTGTCCGCAAGGGCCGCATGGACAACATGTCGAACCACGGCTCCGGCTGGGTCCGCCTGGAGTTCGTCGTTCCCTCGCGCGGCCTCATCGGCTTCCGGACCGAGTTCCTGACCGGTACGCGCGGTACGGGCATCGCCCACTCCATCCACGAGGGCCACGAGCCGTGGTTCGGCACCCTGACGACCCGTAACAACGGTTCGCTGGTCGCCGACCGCGCGGGCGCCGTCACCGCGTTCGCGATGACGAACCTCCAGGAGCGCGGTGTGCTGTTCACCGACCCCGGCACCGAGGTGTACGAGGGCATGATCGTCGGCGAGAACTCGCGCGCCGACGACATGGACGTGAACATCACCAAGGAGAAGAAGCTCACCAACATGCGGTCCGCCGCCGCCGACTCGTTCGAGGCGATCGTCCCGCCGCGCAAGCTCTCCCTGGAGCAGTCGCTGGAGTTCTGCCGCGACGACGAGTGTGTCGAGGTGACCCCGGAGTCCGTTCGCATCCGCAAGCTCGTTCTCGACCAGAAGGAGCGCGGTCGCACCGCGAGCCGCGCCAAGCA
Organism: Streptomyces sp. NBC_00386; assembly: GCF_036063235.1. Classification (NCBI taxonomy): domain Bacteria; kingdom Bacillati; phylum Actinomycetota; class Actinomycetes; order Kitasatosporales; family Streptomycetaceae; genus Streptomyces; species Streptomyces sp. NBC_00386. The sequence continues at coordinate 3,583,108 of NZ_CP107950.1, read as the reverse complement.
CGGCTGATCCACCCGCCGAGCACGGCTGATCCACCGGCCTCGACCGGCTGATCCACCGGCAACCTGAGCCCGGGTGTCCCCGCATGGGGGCACCCGGGCTTTTTGCCACCCGCTTTCCGCCCTCTCGTGTCCGAAATCCGGTACGTCCAGACCGATACGCATGTAACACGTCCGTTTCGGGGGCTTCTCCCGCAGATCATTTTGTCCAGATTTTGGAAGATGTACGCGGCAGCTGTGATGGAACCGAGACCAAAAGGCTGTGGTCGGTTATCTGACTCATGTCACATAGTTAGCCGCGTAACGCTCGGGTCAATGGGTCATGCGCTGTGGGGACAGCGCCGACTCACGAGCACAGTGGGGTGCTTGATCCTCCGTCAGGGGTGTCGGAGGTCAGCCAGTACCCCTCCTGTCCGTGCACCGGTTGAGTCATGAGGAGGTACCCATGTGCGGTGTCATCAGCGCCCTGTGGGTCACATCGTCCCCTGCGGTCCGCGACGACGGCGCGGAGTTCCGATCCCTGATCCGCGCCAGCGCGTACTGACGCGGGGGCCGGCTCCTGCGCCCGGCCCGACGGACCGTGACGTGGTTTCAACTACGCGCGTCCCGCTGGGACTTCCGGGCGACCGTCGGCGATCGACGTCTCTTCTGAACCGAACGGTGGCCGGGCACGCCAGGTGACGGCCGCCGACTCGGCACGGCCTGATCCGCTCCGGCGGACCGGCGTCGCCGGGTACGGCACACCCACACTTGCGGAATGGGCGAATTGTGACGAGTCCTATCGAGACTGAGGACGGCGCGGAACCGGTCGTCGTGCACGGCGGGCAGGCGGCGACCACGAAACCCGAGGGCGAGCAGCTCGTCGGCCGGTCTCCCGGCCAGTTGATGTGGACCCGGTTCAAACGGGACCGCTCGGGGGTCATCTCCGCCTACGTCGTGGGGTTCTTCTTCCTGATCGGGCTGATCGCCCCGCTGATCTCCAAGCTGTACGGCAAGAACCCGTACACGGTGTACGCGGACGAACGCCCCGAACTCTTCGACAGCGCCGGCGTGCCGCTCCAGCCCAACGGCGGTATCAGCGGCGAGTTCTGGTTCGGTCTGGAGCCGGGCAACGGCTACGACGTCTTCACCAAGCTGATCTTCGGCATCCGGACCTCGCTGATGATCTCCGTCGCGGTGACGGTCACGGTCGTGATCACCGGCATCCTGCTGGGAGTCACCGCGGGCTACGTCGGCGGGAAAGTCGACTACGCCATCAGCCGCGTCATCGACTTCCTGCTCGCCTTCCCCTCGCAGCTCTTCTTCATCGCGAGCATGCCGGTCGTGGTCTCGCTCTTCGTGAGTCCGCGTGACGAGACCCCCACCTATGTGCGCGTGGTCGCGCTGATCGTCGTCCAGTGGTTCCTCGGCTGGATGAGCCTCGCCCGCATCCTGAGGGGAACCTCGCTCTCCCTGCGCGAGCGGGAGTTCATCGAGGCGGCCAAGGTGAGCGGGGCGTCCCCCGGGCGGATCATCCGCAAGGAGGTGCTGCCCAACGTGGTGACACCGCTCCTGGTGCAGGCCACCTACCTGCTCCCCAACTTCGTGACGATCGAGGCGGGTCTGTCGTTCCTCGGCGTCGGAATCGTCGAACCGACGCCCGACTGGGGACAGATGTTCTCCAAGGCCTCGACGGAACTCGTCCTGCAGAACGACATCACCTACATGTTCTTCCCGGGCGTCTCGATGATCATTTTCGTCGTCGCGTTCAACCTGCTCGGGGATTCGGTCAGGGACGCCTTCGATCCCAAGACGGCTCGCTGACCAAAGAGTTGTGGGCGCCTTCGCCCCGAATCGAACGGCACTTCCACAGCACATCAATGTCAGATCACTGGTTCGAAGACCGCAACTCACCGGCACCGCAGGTGCACTTGTTCGCACCGGTGACAACAGATGGGTAGGAATCTGAGTGATGAGTAGGGGCGGACGCCACGCATACGCCGCAATCTCCGTGCTCGCGGCGGGAGCTCTCGTGCTCACCGGTTGCAGCAAGGGCGGCAGCGACAAGGGGAACGACAGCAACAAGGACAAGGAGAACGCGCAGCGGCAGCAGCAGTCGATCAAGTTCGGCACCGCGGCCGACTCCACCGGTCCCGCGGCCGAGGTACCGGGCGCCAAGAGCGGCGGCACGATGGAGGTCCTCCAGCGTGACAGCTACGCGCACCTGGACCCGGGCCAGATCTACGTCTCCGACGAGGGCTCCCTCGCGACGCTGATCCACCGTGGTCTGACCGGGTACAAGGCCACGAGCGACGACGGCTCCAAGCACGAGATCGTCGGCGACCTCGCCACCGACTCCGGCACCACGACGGACGGCGGCAAGACCTGGAAGTACACGCTCAAGGACGGCATCAAGTTCGAGAACGGCCAGGCGATCACGTCCAAGGACGTCCGCCAGACCATCGAGCGTCTTTTCGCCCCGTTCATCAACCAGGGCCCGCCCTACATCCAGCAGTGGCTCGCCGACACCCCGGGCGCGGACTACCGCAAGCTGCTGAAGGACGGCCCCTACAAGGGCAAGCACCTGCCGGACAGCATCCTGCAGACGCCGGACGACAAAACCATCGTCTTCAAGTTCAAGACCTCGCACCCCGACCTGCCGTACGCCCTCGCCATGGCGGGCTACGCGGTCGTCTCCGCGAAGGGTGACACCAAGACGAAGTACGACCGGGCGCCCGTCACGACCGGCCCGTACAAGATCGAGTCGTTCAAGTCCGGCAAGTCGATGGTCCTCGTGAAGAACACCAACTGGGACCCGAAGACCGACCCGATCCGTCACCAGTACGTGGACAAGTTCAACATCACGTTCAACCAGCAGTACGAGACGTCCACCAAGACGCTGCTGGCGGACACCGGCGCCGACCAGGCCGGCATCAGCTTCAACAACCAGGTCGACGCGGGCAACCTCTCCAAGGTCCTCGCCGACCCGAAGATGAAGCCCCGTACGGTCTCGGGCTTCCAGCCCTACGTCGGCCAGATGAACATCAACCTGAGCCACCCGGCGCTCAAGGACAAGAAGATCCGCGAGGCCATCGCCTACGCCCTGCCGATCACGCCGTTCGTGCGTGCCTACGGCGGCACCGCCGCGATGGAGGTCGCCGGCGGCCTCATCAGCCCGACCGTCAGCGGCTACGACGCCTCCTTCGACCCGTTCGGCAAGAAGAAGAAGCCGGCCGGTGACCCGGAGAAGGCCAAGGCCCTGCTGAAGGAAGCGGGCAAGGTGGGCATGAAGCTGACCTTCGGCTACATCAACACCCCTGAGGGCCAGCAGTACTCCACCGCCATGGCGGAGGGCCTGAAGAAGGCCGGGTTCGACGTCCAGCGCCAGGAGATCCCGGCCGAGACCTACTACGACCAGGTCAGCAAGCTGGACAACAACTACGACATCTTCCACACCGCGTGGGGTGCCGACTGGCCGTCCGCCTCGACCGTGATCCCGCCGCTGTACGACGGCCGCGGCATCGCCGACGGCGCGCAGAACTACTCGCAGGTCAACGACCCCAAGGTGAACGCGGACATCGACCGCATCAACAAGATCACCGACCCGGTCAAGGCCGCCGCCGAGTGGGAGAAGGTCGACCAGTACCTGGTCAAGGACGTCGTCAACGAGGTCCCGACCGGCTACTACAAGCAGACCCAGATCGCCGGCTCCAAGGTCGGCGGCCTGGTCTACGACGACGTGATCGGTGGCGTCGACCCGCGTCGCCTGTTCGTCAAGTAACCGTCGCCCTGACGGGGCCCGGCGCGCTCACCGCTCTGAGAGGCGGACGCGCCGGGCCCCGCCGGGCCCGCTGACGTCTGAGAGCTGCCCCTGCCATGCTGCGCTTCCTCGTTCGCCGGACACTCGGCGCCGCCGTCATCCTCTTCCTGCTGAGTATCGTCGCGTTCCTGCTGTTCTTCGGTATGCCGAGGGACCCGGGCCTGCTGATGTGCGGCAAGACATGCACGCCTGCCAACCTCGCGAACATCCATCATGTGCTCGGCCTCGACAAGTCGATTCCCGAGCAGTACTGGATCTTCCTGCACAACCTCGTGCTGGGCAGCAACGGCTTCGACCAGGGTCCGTGCCCCGCGCCCTGCTTCGGGTACTCGTACCACACCAACGAAGAGGTCTGGGGCACGCTGATGGACCGCCTGCCCACGACGGTGTCCCTGACGCTGGGTGCCGCGATCTGCTTCCTGATCGTGGGCCTGGGTACGGGCATGCTCGCCGCGTGGAAGCGCGGCACGCTCGTGGACAAGACGGTGACCGCCGGCGCGATGGTGCTCAGCTCGATGCAGATCTACTTCCTCGGCCCGCTGGCGCTGGCCGCTCTTGTCTACCAGAGCCACCTCTTCGACAAGCCCGCCTACAACGACTTCACCGCGAACCCGGTCAGCTGGTTCAGCGGGCTGATCATTCCCTGGGTGATCCTGTCCACGATCTTCGCCTCGCAGTACACCCGTATGGCGCGCTCGTCGATGATCGAGCAGCTCCAGGAGGAACACGTCCGCACCGCGCGGGCCAAGGGCATGTCACGCAAGTACGTCTTCTTCCGCTACGCCTGGCGCGGATCCCTGATCCCCATCGTCACCATCTTCGGCATCGACCTCGGCTCGCTGCTGGGCGGCGCGATCATCACCGAGTACACCTTCGGCCTCCCCGGCCTCGGCAAGCTCGCCGTCGAATCGGTCTTCTTCAGCGACCTTCCGCTGCTGCTGGGCGTGATGCTCTTCTCCGCCGCCATGATCCTGCTGTTCAACATCGTCGTGGATGCCTGCTACGCCTTCATCGACCCGCGCGTGCGGCTGTCCTAGGAGTTACCCGTGACCACTCTGACCAAGGAATCGGGCGCCGGTGCCCCGGCGGACTCGGCCGCCTTCCTCTCGGTGCGTGACCTGTACGTCCGGTTCAAGACCGAGGACGGTGTCGTCAAGGCCGTCGACGGGCTCTCCTTCGACCTCGAACGGGGCAAGACCCTGGGCATCGTGGGGGAGTCGGGCTCCGGCAAGTCGGTGACCAACCTGACGATCCTCGGCCTGCACAACCCGATGTTCACGACCGTCGAGGGCGAGATCGTGCTCGACGGCCAGGAGCTGATCACCGCCCGAGAGTCGGAGCTGGAGAAGGTGCGCGGCAACAAGGCCGCGATGATCTTCCAGGACCCCCTGACCGCGCTCTCCCCGTACTACACGGTGGGCAGGCAGATCGCCGAGCCGTTCTGGAAGCACACCGGGGCGTCGAAGAAGGCCGCCTGGGAGCGGGCGGTGGAGATGCTCGGCAAGGTCGGCATCCCCAACCCGAAGGAACGGGCGAAGGATTATCCGCACCAGTTCTCCGGCGGTATGCGGCAGCGCGCGATGATCGCGATGGCGCTGGTCTGCGACCCCGACCTGCTGATCGCGGACGAGCCCACCACCGCGCTCGACGTCACCGTGCAGGCCCAGATCCTCGACCTCCTGAAGAACCTCCAGCAGGAGTTCGGCTCGGCCATCATCTTCATCACGCACGACCTGGGCGTCATCGCGGACATGGCCGACGACATCATGGTGATGTACGCGGGCGGGGCGGTGGAACGCGGCACGGTGAACGAGGTGCTGCGCTCGCCCCAGCATCCCTACACGTGGGGCCTGTTGAACTCGATGCCGCGGCTGGACTCGGACCTCGGCACGCCGCTGGCACCCATCCCCGGCGCGCCGCCCTCCCTGCTGAGGCCGCCGTCGGGCTGCCGGTTCCACCCCCGCTGCACCTTCCAGGGCGAGGTCGGGGGCGCGCGGTGCGTGGACGAACTCCCGCTGCTCCCGGCGGGCCGGGGAGGCGCGTGTCACCTCACGGCCGAGCAGAAGCAGACCATTTTCATCGAGCAGATCAAGCCCCGGCTGCGGTAGGGAGAACAGCGTCATGAAGGAAGACGTCGTGAACGACGTGACGGCGGGCCCCACCACGCTGCCCGCTCCGCGCGCCGCCGGCGACAGCTCCGCCGAGCCGCTGCTGGTGGTCGAGAAGCTGGTCAAGCACTTCCCGGTCAAGGGCGGCTTCCCGGTCCGGCGCACCATCGGCGCGGTGCAGGCCGTGGACGGCATCGACCTGACGGTGAACGTGGGTGAGAGCTTCGGCCTGGTCGGCGAGTCCGGCTGCGGCAAGTCGACGACCGGACGCCTGATCACCCGGCTGCTGGAGCCCACCGGCGGCAGCATCACGTACCGCGGCCAGGACATCACGCACGCCGACCGCAAGCGGCTCGCGCCGATCCGCTCCGAGATCCAGATGATCTTCCAGGACCCGTACTCGTCCCTGAACCCGCGGCAGACCGTCGGAAAGATCATCTCCGCGCCGATGGAGGTCAACGGGATCAACCCGGAGGGCGGCCGCGAGAAGCGTGTCCGTGAGCTGCTGGAGATCGTCGGCCTCAACCCCGAGCACTACAACCGCTTCCCGCACGAGTTCTCCGGCGGCCAGCGCCAGCGCATCGGCGTCGCCCGCGCGCTCGCGCCGGAACCGAAGCTGATCGTCGCGGACGAGCCGGTCTCCGCCCTGGACGTCTCCATCCAGGCACAGGTCGTCAACCTCCTTCAGGACGTGCAGAAGGAACTGGGCATCGCGTTCCTGTTCATCGCCCACGACTTGGCGGTCGTACGGCACTTCTCGCAGCGCGTCGCCGTCATGTACCTCGGCAAGGTGATCGAGGTCGGCGACCGGGACTCCATCTACACCCGGCCCCGCCACCCCTACACCCACGCCCTGCTCTCCGCGGTCCCCGAGGTCGAGCTGGAGGAGTCCGACAAGGTCCCGCGGGAGCGCATCCGGCTCGCGGGCGATGTGCCCTCACCCATCTCCCCGCCCTCCGGCTGCCGCTTCCGCACCCGCTGCTGGAAGGCGCAGGACAAGTGCGCGGCCGAGGAACCGCCGCTGGTCCGGATCTCGGGCAACCGCGAGGGGCACCTGACGGCGTGCCACTTCCCGGAGGAGCCGACCACCGAGGCCCGTGACGAGGACATCGTGCTGGACCCGGCCCTGGCGGCCCTGGAGGACACGTCCGAGGGGCACTAGGACGTCCTGCCGTACGAAGGGGGCCCGCCGCTGCCGCGTGCGGGCCCCCTTCTGTGGTGAGGGCGCTCCGGGCGGCCGCCGCCTTCTCGTGACGGGCGGGCCGCCCCGGTGCCGGCCGCCCGTCTCCCCGGGCCGGTTCGGCCGGCATGCGGCCCGAGGCCCTGGTTCCGGATGCTCAGGACCGGCCGGCGACCGCCGAGGCCGACGCGTCGGGGTCAGGCCCGGCCGGCGACCGTGATGATCTCGGGCGCGGTGGGGGAGAGCGGTCGACGCCCCCAGTCCCCGTACTGCTCGCGCACGATGAGCCCGGCCTCGCCGAGGAACTCCCTCAGGGCGTCCGCGTCCAGGAACCGCAGCGTGCTGCGGCTGACCCGCGGCCGCCCCCAGCGCGCGTGCTCGAACGTCTCGCTGAACGTCACCCGGTCCCCGAGCACCGGTGTCTCGACCTCGTGCCGGACCCGTACGGCGTCCCCGTGCGCGTCTCTCACCTCGCGTGCCCGCTCGGGCCGCCACGTCTCCCACGCCCGGACGGCGGGATTGCGGGTCTCGAAGACGAACCGCCCCCCGTCGCGGAGAGCCTGCCGTACGACGGCCAGCGCGGAGCGCACCTCCTCGTCGCCGACGAGCACCTGGAACGCGTGCCCCGTCATCACGACGAGGTCGAACTCCCGCTCCCAGCGCACCGATCCGAGGTCCCCGAGCACCCACTCGACCTCCGCCTGCCCGCGCGCCTGCACCAGCATGGCCGCGGCGGGATCGAGCCCGCACAGCCGCCCCGCGTGACCGGCCTCCCGGGCACGCGCCAACAGGCGTCCCGTCCCGCATCCGACATCGAGCACGGACCGCGCGGACATCACCAGATCCAGGTAGAAGTCGTCGCTCGGACCCCAGGGATTCAGCACGTCGTACAGGGCGGCGAGCGAGACGTCACTGAACGAACGGTCAGTCATCGAAGCAGTCTCTCAGCCCGCGCGGTCATCCGAAACCACTGATCGACAAGGAATCGGGTGAGCAAGCGGGCGGGAATAATGGCAGGTTGAACGGCCGGGACAGGGGAGCCGGACCACGACGGGCTCCGGCACCGCTCGCGAGAATCGGGACGAGATGCTGCACCACATCGAGCTGTGGGTACCGGACCTGGAGCGGGCCGTACGCTCCTGGGGCTGGCTGCTGGAGCGGCTCGGGTACATGCCCTACCAGGACTGGCCGGACGGCCGGAGCTGGCGGCTGGGGGAGACCTACCTCGTCTTCGAGCAGTCGCCCGCCCTGACCGCGGACCGCCACGACCGGCTGCGCCCGGGACTGAACCACCTCGCCTTTCACGTCACGAGCCGCGCCGAGCTCGACATCCTCGTCGCCGAGGCACCGGCGTACGGCTGGACCCTCCTGTTCCCCGACCGCCACCCCCACGCGGGCGGCACCGCCCACTGCGCCGCCTACCTGGAGAACGCGGACGGCTTCGAGGCCGAACTCGTGGTCAGGCCGGACGACGGGGAACCCGGCGAGGTCAGCGGATGATCCGGCCGCGCAGCACGATCCGGCGGGGGTGCCGCAGGACGCCCGGTTCCTCCCGGGGGTCCGCGCCGTCGGCGACGGTGTCCGCGGGGACGGACGGGCGCTCGAAGGTGATCCGGTCGCCGAGCGTCCAGAGGTCGCGTACGACGCCGTCGGGCAGGATGGTCCCGCGCAGGTGGAAGGCCATGGGGCGACAGTCTGCCGGTGGCCACGGCGCACGGCAACGCCCGTTTCCCGCAGGCTTGTTGACGTCGCGGCAACCCTCGACCCGCCGGTCGCGTTAATCGCTCGACATCGAACGGGCGGCCCGGGATGCTTCACCCCGATGACTTCACGGAAACGTACGGACATGCCCAGCGCCTGGGACGAGCGCGCCCAGCTGACCACCTTCCTCGACTACGCCCGCGCCACCGCCCGCGCCAAGTGCGAGGACGTGTCGCCCGAGGACGCCCGCAAGGCTCCGCTGCCCGGGTCGCCGCTGATGACCCTGAGCGGGCTGATCAACCATCTCCGCTGGGTCGAGTACTACTGGTTCCAGGTGGTCTTCCTGGGCGAGAAGGACGAGGGACCCTGGACGGATGAGGACCCCGACCGCGAGATGCGCATCGCCGTCGACTTCCCGCTGCCGCAGTTGCTCGACGAGTACGAGGAACAGAGCGCCCGCTACCGCACGTTGGTGGCCGCGCACGATCTCGACACCAAGGCCGAGCGGGCGGGCCGTGACGGTACCCACGTCGACCTCCGCTGGATCGTTCTCCACCTCGTGGAGGAGACGGCCCGTCACAACGGACACCTTGACATCCTGCGCGAGCTGGCCGACGGCCGGACGGGCGACTGACCATGGGAGAAGCAGAGTTGACGCACCCCACCATCCGTACGATCACCTTCGACTGCTCCGGTGATCCCTACGATGTCGGGCTGTTCTGGAGCCGGCTGCTCGGCCGGCCGCTCGCCGACGACGACAAGCCCGGTGACCCGGAAGCGGTGATCGAGGACCCGGCCGGTGGCCCGACGCTTCTGTTCGTGCGGGTCCCGGAGGGCAAGACGGTCAAGAACCGCGTCCACCTCGACCTGACCCCGCACGGCCGCACCCGCGACGACGAGGTCGAACACGCCATCTCCCTCGGCGCCCGCCGGGTCGCGGACCACATCCGCCCCGACGGCAGCGGCTGGGTTCTCCTCGCGGACCCCGAGGGCAACGAATTCTGCATGGAGCGCGGGGCGTTGGGCTAGCCGGACCCTGTTCCGGTCCGCGGTTCCGTGACGGCCGGCGCGACGTACCCGGGTCGGTTCGAGCCAAGAACCGGCCGGTGTACGGCAGTTGCCCCCGTCACCCGGCCGGGGCGTCTCCCGCCTTGCCGTAGCGGCGGAAGGCGTCGGTCCTGACCGTCCGCGGACCGAACGGGACGGCATCGCAGAAGATGTACGAGGCCTTGTTCTGGTAACGGGCCCTGCAGGGCTCGGAGTACACCTCGATCGTGCCCGTGCGGGGATCGACGATCATGTAGTGGGCGATGCCCATGGCCGGGTACTCGGCGAGCTTCTCGCCGTAGCCGTTGTCCGGGTTGGACGGGGAAACGATCTAGATGACCGCCGGCACCTGGGTGGCGTCGACGGAGAGTCCCTCTTCGTCGAGCACCTCCTCGGGGATGACGACCGCGTCCGGGCGCCGCATACGGCCGATTCCCGGATGCTCGATCTCGGGGCCGTTCTCGCAGACGTAGCCGGGGTGGGTGGAGGGAAGCTGCTCGTTGAGCTGGTTGCGGATACGGCGGACGGTGCCCTCGTGGCGTTTCGAGGGGCTCAACATGGCGAGGAAGGCTCCGGAAGGGCCGATCTCGACCTCCCACGACCCCTCGAGCTGCTCGGCGTACGCCGTCAGCTCCTCGGCGATCACGCGCATCTTCGCGTAGTCCATGTCCTCAGGGTAGCGAGCCCGTGATCCCGCGCCGCGTCCATGACGAAGGCCCGCACCGGGACGGTACGGGCCTTCGTTCCCCTGGAACCGGCGTTCATGGGCTCGGGTCAATGGGCCGGGAAAGTCGGTTCCTGAAGGGGGCGGCTGACGGAAAAGGGGTGTGTCAGACCGCCGCCTCGGGGCTCTTGGCGAGACGCTGGGCCGGGATGGTCTCCGTCGTCTCCGGGTAGTGGCAGGCCGTCAGGTGGCCGTCGTTGCTGCCCGAGATCTGCACCAGCGGCGGAGCCTCGGTCGCGCACTTCTCCGTCGCCTTCCAGCAGCGGGTGCGGAAGCGGCAGCCCGACGGCGGGTTGAGCGGCGAGGGCACGTCACCCTTGAGCAGGATGCGCTCACGGGCCGGGACGTCGTCCGCGGTCGCCTCGGGCACGGCGGACATCAGCGCGCGGGTGTACGGGTGGCGCGGGTTGTCGTACAGGTCCTCGCGGTTGGCGATCTCGACGATCTTGCCGAGGTACATCACCGCGACGCGCTGCGAGAAGTGCCGCACGATCGCGAGGTCGTGCGCGATGAACAGGAACGCGATGCCCAGGTCCCGCTGGAGGTCCTGGAGCAGGTTCACGACCTGTGCCTGGATGGAGACGTCGAGCGCCGAGACCGGCTCGTCCGCGACGATCAGCTTCGGCTCCAGGGCCAGCGCGCGGGCGACGCCGATGCGCTGGCGCTGGCCGCCGGAGAACTCGTGCGGGAAGCGGTTGTAGTGCTCGGGGTTGAGGCCGACCGTCTCCAGCAGCTCACGGACGCGCTTCTCGTGGCCGCCGGGCGTCTTGATCCCGTTGATCTCCATCGGACCCGAGATGATCTTGCCGACCGTCTGCCGCGGGTTCAGCGAGGCGTACGGGTCCTGGAAGATCATCTGGATCTCGGAGCGGACCGGCGCGAGCTGCTTGCGGTCGGCGTGCGTGATGTCCTGGCCGCGGTACCTGATGTTGCCGCCGGTGGGCTCCAGCAGACGCGTGATCAGCCGGCCCGTCGTCGACTTGCCACAGCCGGACTCGCCGACCAGACCGAGGCTCTCGCCCTCGGCGACCTGGAAGTCGAGACCGTCCACGGCCTGGACCGCGCCGATCTTCCGCTTGAAGGGGAAGCCGCCCATCACCGGGAAGTGCTTGGTCAGTCCGGTGACGTCCAGGAGGGGGTTCGTGTTGCTCATGATCGTGAAGTCCCGTCTCAGTTACGTCAGTGCGACCGGGTCGCGGCGTAGTCGGCGAAGAAGTCGCGGCGCTGGTCCGCCGTGAGGTGGCAGGCGGCCCCGCGCCCGTCCGTGACCTGGAGCGGCGGCTGCTCGCTGGAGCAGTGGCCGTTCGTGACCTTCTCCGCGAAGGTGCACCGCGGGTGGAAGCGGCAGCCCGACGGCGGGTTGAGGAGCGAGGGCGGCGAACCGGGGATCGGCGACAGCGGCACGTCGACCGGTCCGTCCAGGCTCGGCATCGAGCCGAGCAGGCCCCAGGTGTAGGGGTGCTGCGGCGCGCGCAGCACCTCCTTCTTGGTGCCCCGCTCCACACACCGGCCGCCGTACATCACCAGCACGTCGTCCGCGATGTCGGCGATGACACCGAGGTCGTGGGTGATGAAGATGATCGCCGTGCCGAACTCCTGCTGGAGGTCCTTGAGCAGGTCCATGATCTGGGCCTGCACGGTGACGTCCAGCGCGGTGGTCGGCTCGTCCGCGATGAGCAGCTCGGGGTCGCAGACCAGCGCCATGGCGATCATCGCGCGCTGGCGCATACCGCCGGAGAACTGGTGCGGGTAGTCGTCCACCCGGACGTCCGGCTGCGGGATGCCGACGCGGCGCAGCATCTCGATCGCCCGCAGCCGGGCCTCCTTCTTGGAGGCGCCGGTGTGCTTGCGGTACGTCTCGCCGATCTGCCGGCCGATGGTGTGGTACGGCGACAGCGAGGCCAGCGCGTCCTGGAAGATCATCGACATCTTGTTGCCGCGCAGCCGCTCGAGCTCCCGCTCGGAGGCGGTCAGCAGCTCCTTGCCGTCGAGCAGGATCTCGCCGTCGATCGCGGTGCGCTCACGGTCGTGCAGACCGAGGATCGTCAGGTTCGTGACGGACTTGCCCGAACCCGACTCGCCCACGATGCCGAGCGTCTTGCCCTTGGCCAGGTCGAAGGTGAGACCGTCGACGGCCTTGACGACGCCGTCCTCGGTGGAGAAGTGGACCTTCAGATCCCTGACGGACAGGAAGGGCTGCTGATCGGTGCTCGTCACGGGGACGCTCCTGGGGGGTGATGCGAGGGGTAGCTTGCGGGGCGGCGGGTGAACGGCGGCGGGGCCGCCGGTCAGGCGAGCCGGATCCGCGGGTCGATGAAGGCGTAGACGGCGTCGACGACGATGTTGAAGAAGACGATCGCCCCGGAGGCCACCAGGGTCACGGCCAGCAGCATCGGCAGGTCGTTGGCCTCGACGGCGGTCACGGCGAGCTTGCCGATGCCCTGGAGGCTGAAGACCGACTCGGTGATGATGGCGCCGCCGATCAGGGTGCCCAGGTCGATGCCGAAGATCGTGACGATCGGACCCATCGCGCCGCGCCAGGCGAAGCGGAAGAACACCGAGCGCCGGGACAGGCCCTTGGCGCGTGCCGTGCGCACGTAGTCCTCGCTGAGCTGTTCCACCAGCTGGGAGCGGGTCATACGGGTGTAGTTGGCCGTGAAGATGATCGACAGCGTCAGCCAGGGCAGCAGCAGGCCGCCGGCCCAGGCGCCGGGGTTGTCGGTGAACGGCGTGTACGAGGGCTGCTCGAGGATGCCGAGCTGCTGGACCAGGAAGTACATCGCGATGTAGCCGACGAAGTAGATCTGGAGCGAGGAGCCGATCAGCGAGAACGAGCTGGCGATCTTGTCGGCGGCCTTGCCCTGCTTGACCGCGGCGATCATGCCCGTGCCGACGCCGATGATGAGGAAGAAGACCGAGGCACCGAGTGCGAGGGAGAGCGTCGTCGGCAGACGGTCCATGATCGTGCCCAGGACCGGCTCACGGTTGGTGAACGAGAAGCCGAGGCAGGGGGCGTTGCAGTTGCCCAGCCCGCCGTAGTCGCGCCCGGCGAAGATGCCCTCCAGCCAGTGCCAGTACTGCACCGGCAGCGGGTCGGCGATCCCGAGGTTCACCCTGACCTGCTCCAGGAGGTCCTTGGTGCAGACCTTGCCGCACGCCATGCGGGCAGGGTCACGCGGGATCGCGTAGAAGAGCATGAAGGTGACGGCGCTGATGATCAGCAGAATCACAAGTGCGCCGAGAATACGGCGGACTAGAAAACGGAACATGTGGCGTGACTTTCCGGACGGGGCGCCGTCGCCGGGGGTGTGGGGAGAGGTGCGAGGAGGGGAGGGACCGGGGCGGCGGCACGGGTGCCGCCGCCCCGGAGCTGGATCAGGCCTTCGCGGCGTAGACCTTGCCCAGCGCGATGCAGGTGTTGCCGGAGTCGTAGATCACGCCGCCGACCTTGGAGCCGTGGAAGTAGTTGCGGATCGGGTTGTAGTCCGGAACCACGGCGGCGAGCTGCATGATCTGCTCGTCGATGTCGCCCCACATCTTGGCGGCCTTCTTCGCGTCGGGCTCGATCGTGGCGGCGGCGATCGCCTTGTCCACGCTCGCGTCCTTCAGCTGCGGCCAGTTGACACCGCCGTCGGCGATCTGGCTGCTGTCGAAGCAGGGCTGGATGACCGCGTAACCGGCCGGCCAGTCCGGGCCCCAGCCGGCGGCGAACATGTCGTACTCGTTGTCGAGCTGGCCGATCTGGCTGTAGAAGGAGGTCTTGTCGACCTGCTTCACGACCGGGGTGAAGCCGGCCTTGGTCAGCGCGGTCTTGATCGCGACGGCCTGCTTGACCGCGTTGTCCGACTGCTGCATGGCGACGACGATGGTCTGGCCCGTCTTGCCGGCCTCCTTGAGAAGGGACTTGGCCTTCTCGGGGTCACCCATGGGCTTCGTCTTCTTCTCGTAGAGGTCGAAGTCCTTGTGGCCCGGGGTGAGGGGGCTGATGATCGTGGTCGCGGTCGCCGTGGAGAGCGAACCGCCACGGATCTGCTGGAGCTGCTTCGACGGCCACGCGAAGTTGAGCGCCTGGCGCACCTTGGCGTCGGTGACGCGCTTGGTGTTGATCGCGAAGTAGTAGCAGGTGGTGTCGACCTGGGTCAGGACGCGCTTCTTGAGCGTCGGGTCCGTCATGACCTTCTGGATGCGCTCGGCGGCGACCTCGTTGAGCAGCGACAGCGTGAACTGGTCGTTGCCGTTGTCGGCGATGTAGCGGTCCGTGGAGGCCAGCGACTGGAAGCCGAACTGGAACACGAACTTGTCCGGGTACGCGTTGCGCAGCGGGTCCGTCTCGGCGACCCAGTGCTCGTTGCGGACCAGCGTCGCGCCCTTGCCGATGCTGCGGCTCTCGATCTTGTACGGGGCGCAGGAGAGCGGGTGCTTGTCGTACTTCTCCTTGGTGTCGTGCTTCTTGGGCACGATGGAGAAGCCGCGCATGGCCACCATGAAGTTGAAGTCGGCGTGGGCCTCCTTCAGCTTGAACGTGATGGTCTTGCCGTCGACCTCGATGGAGTCGAGGTGCTTGCCGCCGTAGGGGCCCTTGTACTTGTCGCCGCCGACGAGCCAGCCCTGCGGGTAACGGGGACCCTGGGTGACGAAGGAGGCGAAGAGGCGCTCGAAGGTGTGGCGCACGTCCTCGATCGTGACGTCGGCGCCGTCCTCCCACTTCACGTTGTCCTTCAGCGTGAAGGACCAGGTCTTGCCGCCGTCGGCCGCGGTGCCGGCGTCCGTGGCGAGGTCACCCACGAGCGTGGTGCCGCCCTTGGAGTCGACCTTGTAGCCGGTCAGGCCGCGCAGGAACAGGACCGAGCAGGCACCCTCGTACGAGGAGTAGAGCTGAGCCGGGTCCAGGTGGTCCCAGTCGATCTGGTCGAGCGTGTAGATCGTGCCGCCCTTGACCGCGCCGGGGACCTCGGGAGCCGCTCCGGTGGAGTCCGCCTTGGTGCCGACCGCGATGGTGGCCGCCTTGGCCTTGGCCACGGACGGAGCCTTGCTGTTGCCGCTCCCGCCGTTGCCGCTGCTGCAGGCGCTCAGGACCGTGGTGGCACCGGCGGCCACACCGGTGGCTATGAGGAAGTTTCTGCGGGAAAAGGACATGGCTTACCTGCCTATTGGTGGTTGAGTGACAGACGGGCAATCAGCCGGACGACTACGACCGGGGCTGGGGGGATGGACGTCAGCGCTTGGACTTCGGGTCGAGTGCGTCGCGGACCGAGTCTCCGAGCAGGTTGAAGGCGAGGACGAAGATGATCATCGAGACGCCCGGGAAGATCATGAAGGTGATGTCTTCCGTGTAGAAGCCGGCACCACGCTGGATCATGACGCCCCAGTCCGGGGTCGGGTCCTGGATTCCGACGCCGAGGAAGGCGAGTCCCGCTTCGGCCGTGACGTAGGCCGGCAGCATGAGAGTCGACTGGATCAGGATCGGTGTCCAGAGGTTGGGCAGCAGCTCTTTGAAGACGATCCGGCGCGAGGACGCGCCGGTCACCTTCGCCGCCTCGACGAACTCGCGCTCCCGCAGGCCGAGGACCTGGCCGCGCAGCAGACGCGCGATGGAGGCCCAGCCGAAGGCGGAGAGGACGAGGATCAGGCAGGTGGCGCGCAGCCAGGTCGGGACCTCTTCGTTGAAGGGCACGAAGAGCGCGTAGACGACCGGCATGAACGCGATGAAGAACAGCGTGGACGGGAACGACAGCAGGATGTCGATGACCCGGCCGACGAAGTAGTCCGTCTTGCCGCCGAGGTATCCCGCGGTGATGCCGATGACGACACCGACCACCGTGGTCAGCAGCGTGGCGGCCGTGGCGATCATCAGCGACGTGCGGATGCCGTACAGCAGGAACGTGAAGACGTCGCGGCCGAGCTGGGGTTCGATGCCGAACCAGAAGCTGCCGTCGATGCCGCCGTTGGGCTTCACCGGGAAGGCGAAGTCGTTGAGAAGGCCGTCCGTCTCCTGGCCGTACTGCTCGTACGGGTTCTTCCCGTACAGCTTGGCTATCAGCGGCGCGCAGATCGCGATCGCGAAAAAGAAGACCACGATGTACGCGGAGATGACACCGGTGCGGTCGCGCTTGAACCGCGTCCAGGCGAGTCGTCCGGGGGAGCGACTCTCCGAGCCCTTGGGGTTGGAAGACGGAGCCGGGGTCTTGCCGGTCTCGTCGGTCACCTCAAGTGGGGCGGCCGCGGATGGAGTAGGGGGGGTCATGATGCTCCAGGCCCGAGGGGGTCAAGGGCTCCGCAGGGCGCTCCCTACGGGCTACGCCGGACTTTTTCAACGCAATTCATGCAAGGTCAATAAAATCTCGGTCGCCTTGGTTTTGTCTTTACTTTCTTTGCCTTGACTTGACTCCAGCGTAACTACGCGTGTAGCGCACTGTGGCCGTTCTGTGTCCGGATTCGGGCTAAAGGGGCTAAACGGTCAATGAGTTCGTTATCCGGACGCCGGAGTCTCGGAATGCGTACATCTCGTGCACTGGAATCAACGGTTCCGTATCGAAGAGCGGAGACCTGTTGCGTCGAAGGTCAAGATCGTCTGTGCCGATGGTCAAGATCATTTGACGGAGTGTCCGGAGTGCCCCCTTCCGGATGGATCGCCACTCGGAAGGGTGGGGTAAATGTGCGATGTGCACCGTATGGGCAGATATTGGGCCCTAAAGCCACACTGCACCGGAGCCGGTCGTCCGACCCCGGCGCCGGCGGCACAGCGCACTCTTGAGGAGGCACACCATGCGTGGAGCCACGCACGCCAAATGGGCCGCATGCGCGGTGGCGGTAGCCCTCGCGGCGTCCGCCTGTGGGGGCGGAGGGGGCGGAAGCAGCAGCGGCTCCGGCACGGTCAGCGCCTCCTGGGGGGACCCGCAGAACCCGCTGGAACCGTCCAACACCAATGAGGTGCAGGGCGGCAAGGTCCTCGACATGATCTTCCGTGGGCTGAAGCGGTACAACGCCGAGACCGGCGCCGCCGAGGACATGCTCGCCGAGAAGATCGAGACCTCGGATTCGCAGAACTTCACGATCACGGTCAAGGGCGGCTGGAAGTTCAGCAACGGCGAGGCCGTCACCGCGCAGTCCTTCGTCGACGCCTGGAACTACGGCGCCAGCCTGAAGAACAACCAGAAGAACGCGTACTTCTTCGGCTACATCGAGGGCTACGACAAGACGCACCCCGACACGGGCACCCAGAGCGCCGACACCCTGTCCGGGCTCAAGGTGACCGGCACGAACACGTTCACCGTCAAGCTCACCCAGAAGTTCTCGACGTTCCCGGACACCCTTGGCTACGCGGCCTTCTCACCGCTGCCCAAGTCGTTCTTCAGCGACCACGCCGCCTGGGTCGCGAAGCCCATCGGCAACGGCCCGTACACCATCGACTCCTACGCCAAGGGCTCACAGATGGCCCTGGTGAAGTGGGACGACTACCCCGGCGACGACAAGGCGAAGAACGACGGTGTGACCCTCAAGGTCTACACGGACAACAACACCGCCTACAACGACCTCCTGGCCGGAAACCTCGACCTCGTCGACGACGTGCCCGCCGCCCAGCTCAAGAACGCCAAGAGCGACCTGAACGGCCGGTACATCAACACCCCGGCCGGCATCATCCAGACGATCGCCTTCCCGTTCTACGACCCGAAGTGGAACACCAGCGGCGCCACGAAGGTCCGTCAGGGGCTGTCCATGGCGATCAACCGCCAGCAGATCACCGACACCATCTTCCAGAAGACGCGGACGCCCGCGAGCGACTGGACCTCACCGGTGCTCGGCGAGAAGGGCGGCTTCCAGGAAGGCCTGTGCGGCAAGTCCTGCGACTACAACCCGTCCGAGGCCAAGAAGCTGGTCCAGGAGGGCGGCGGACTGCCCGGCGGCCAGGTCAAGATCTCGTACAACGCGGACACCGGCTCCCACAAGGAGTGGGTCGACGCCGTCTGCAACTCGATCAACAACGCCCTCGGCAACGACAAGGCCTGCGTCGGCAACCCGATCGGCACCTTCGCCGACTTCCGCAACCAGATCGGGCAGCACAAGATGCCCGGTCCGTTCCGGGCCGGCTGGCAGATGGACTACCCGCTGATCCAGAACTTCCTCCAGCCGCTGTACTACACCAACGCCTCCTCCAACGACGGCCAGTGGTCCAACAAGCAGTTCGACAGCCTCGTCAACCAGGCGAACGCGGAGACCGACACCACCAAGGCCATCCAGCTCTTCCAGCAGGCCGAAGGGGTCGTGCGGGACAACATGGCCGCCATCCCGCTCTGGTACCAGAACGGCAGCGCCGGCTACTCGGACAAGGTCTCGAACGTGGCGCTGAACCAGTTCAGCGTGCCCGTCTACAACGAGATCACCGTCAACTGAGCCGCCCGGGGCGGGCCGCTCGCACCGGTCCGCCCCTCTATCCCCGGAGCACTCATGGGACGGTACGTCGTCCGGCGTCTGCTGCAGATGATCCCGGTCTTCATCGGCGCCACCCTGCTCATCTTCGTGATGGTGAACGTGATGGGCGACCCCATCGCGGGCCTGTGCGGCGAGCGGAAGTGCGACCCCGCCACGGCCGCCCAGCTGCGTGCGGAGTTCGGCCTCGACAAGCCCCTGTGGCAGCAGTACCTGACCTACCTCGGCCACATCTTCACCGGCGACTTCGGCACCGCGTTCAACGGGCAGCCGGTCACCGAGCTGATGGCGTCCGCGTTCCCGGTCACCATCCGGCTGACGATCGTCGCGATCTTCTTCGAGATCGTCATCGGCATCACGCTCGGCGTCATCACCGGTCTGCGCCGCGGGCGGCCCGTCGACACCGGCGTCCTGCTGCTCACCCTCGTGGTCATCTCCGTGCCGACCTTCGTCACCGGTCTGCTGGCCCAGCTCCTGCTCGGCGTCAAATGGGGCTGGATCAAACCCTCGGTCTCCACGGACGCCACCTTCGGCGAGCTGATCGTGCCCGGCCTGGTGCTGGCCTCGGTGTCCCTCGCGTACGTGACCCGGCTGACCCGGACCTCCATCGCGGAGAACAAGCGGTCCGACTACGTCCGCACGGCCGTCGCCAAGGGCCTGCCGCGGCGCCGGGTGACCCTGCGGCACCTGCTGCGCAACTCACTGATCCCCGTGGTCACCTTCATCGGCACGGACATCGGGGCGCTGATGGGCGGCGCGATCGTCACCGAACGGATCTTCAACATCCACGGGGTCGGCTACCAGATCTACCAGGGGGTCGTGCGCCAGAACACCCAGACGGTCGTCGGCTTCGTGACCATCCTCGTCCTCATCTTCATGGTCGCCAATCTGCTCGTCGACCTGCTGTACGCCGTACTCGACCCGAGGATCCGCTATGCCTGAGCAGCCGCCGTACGAGGAAGAGGAATTCCACCACGGCCCCGAGGGCCCGCCGCCGGAGGACCTCGCCATCGCCCCGACCGGCTTCGGAGGCACGATGGACCTCGGGACGAGCGAGGCGGAGACCCTGGAGAAGACGCCGGGAGGGCCGGAGGGCACCGGGCCGAAGGAGAAGCCGCGCTCCCTGTGGTCCGACGCCTGGCGGGACCTGCGCCGCAACCCCGTCTTCATCATCTCCGGACTCGTCATCGTCTTCCTGGTCGTGATCTCGATCTGGCCCTCCCTGATCACCTCCCAGAGTCCGCTCCAGTGCGACCTCTCCAAGGCGCAGCAGGGCTCGCAGTCCGGACACCCCTTCGGCTACGACGGGCAGGGCTGCGACGTCTACACGCGGACCGTGTACGGGACCCGCGTCTCGATCAGCGTCGGCGTGCTCGCCACGGTCGGGGTCGCGCTCCTCGGCTCGTTCCTCGGCGGTCTGGCCGGCTTCTACGGCGGGATCGGCGACTCGATCCTGTCCCGGATCACCGACATCTTCTTCGCGATCCCCGTCGTGCTCGGCGGTCTGGTCCTCCTCTCCGTGGTGACCAGCAACACGATCTGGCCGGTCGTCGGGTTCATGGTGCTGCTCGGCTGGCCCCAGGTCTCGCGTATCGCGCGCGGCTCGGTGATCACCACCAAGGAGAACGACTACGTCCACGCGGCCCGCGCGCTCGGCGCCTCCAACTCCCGGATGATGCTGCGGCACATCACCCCGAACGCGATCGCGCCGGTCATCGTCGTCGCGACCATCGCGCTCGGCACGTACATCTCGCTGGAGGCGACGCTGTCGTACCTGGGGGTCGGTCTCAAGCCCCCGACGGTCAGCTGGGGCATCGACATCTCCTCGGCCTCCGCGTACATCCGCCAGGCCCCGCACATGCTGCTGTGGCCGGCCGGCGCGCTCGCGATCACCGTGCTCGCGTTCATCATGCTCGGCGACGCGGTGCGCGACGCCCTCGACCCGAAGCTGAGGTGACCGCCGTGCTGCTCGAAGTGCGCGATCTACAGGTGGAGTTCAGGACCCGGGACGGTGTCGCCAAGGCCGTCAACGGGGTCACGTACAGCGTCGACGAGGGCGAGACGCTCGCCGTGCTCGGCGAGTCCGGCTCCGGCAAGTCGGTGACCGCCCAGGCCGTGATGGGCATTCTCGACATGCCGCCCGGGAAGATCACCGGCGGCGAGATCCTCTTCCAGGGCAAGGACCTGCTGAAGTTCAAGGAGGAGGAGCGGCGCAAGGTGCGCGGCGCCGAGATGGCGATGATCTTCCAGGACGCGCTGTCGTCCCTGAACCCCGTGATCAGCGTCGGAGACCAGCTCGGCGAGATGTTCATCGTGCACCGCGGGATGAAGCGGAAGGAAGCCCGCGCCAAGGCGATCGAGCTGATGGAGCACGTGCGCATCCCGGGTGCCGCCGAGCGCGTGCGGGACTATCCGCACCAGTTCTCCGGCGGTATGCGCCAGCGCATCATGATCGCCATGGCGCTGGCCCTGGAGCCCGCCCTGATCATCGCCGACGAACCGACCACCGCGCTGGACGTCACCGTGCAGGCCCAGGTCATGGACCTGCTCGCCGAACTCCAGCGTGAGCTCCACATGGGGCTCATCCTCATCACCCACGACCTCGGGGTGGTCGCGGACGTCGCCGACAAGATCGCGGTGATGTACGCGGGCCGGATCGTCGAGACGGCTCCGGTCCACGACATCTACAAGGCACCCGCCCACCCCTACACGAAGGGGCTGCTGGACTCGATCCCCCGGCTCGACCAGAAGGGCGGGGAGCTGTACGCCATCAAGGGACTGCCGCCCAACCTGATGCACATCCCGCCGGGCTGCGCCTTCAACCCGCGCTGCCCGATGGCCCAGGACATCTGCCGCACCGAGGTGCCGCCGCTCGCGGAGGTCGACGCGGACCGCGGCAGCGCCTGCTTCTTCTGGAGGGAGTGCCTCGATGACTCAAGCCGCGACTGAGCCGCTGCTGGAGGTCAGCGGACTGGTCAAGCACTTTCCGCTCACCCAGGGAATCCTGTTCAAGAAGCAGATCGGGGCGGTCAAGGCCGTCGACGGCGTCGACTTCCACCTCGACCGCGGCGAGACCCTCGGCATCGTCGGCGAGTCCGGCTGCGGCAAGTCGACGGTCGCCAAGATGCTCGTCAACCTGGAGCGGCCCACCGAGGGGGCGATCAAGTACAAGGGCGAGGACATCACCCGGCTGTCCGGCAAGGCGCTGAAGGCCGTACGCCGCAACATCCAGATGGTGTTCCAGGACCCGTACACCTCGCTCAACCCGCGGATGACCGTCGGCGACATCATCGGGGAGCCGTACGACATCCACCCCGAGGTCGCGCCGAAGGGCGACCGGCGGCGCAGGGTCCAGGACCTGCTGGACGTGGTCGGCCTCAACCCGGAGTACATCAACCGCTATCCGCACCAGTTCTCCGGCGGCCAGCGCCAGCGCATCGGCATCGCGCGGGGCCTCGCGCTGCGGCCCGAGATCATCGTCGCCGACGAGCCGGTCTCCGCGCTCGACGTCTCGGTGCAGGCGCAGGTGATCAACCTGCTGGACCGGCTCCAGGCCGAGTTCGACCTCAGTTACGTCTTCATCGCGCACGACCTGTCGATCGTGCGGCACATCTCCGACCGGGTCGGGGTGATGTACCTCGGGCGGATCGTGGAGACCGGCAAGGACGTCGAGATCTACGACCATCCGACGCACCCCTACACGCAGGCGCTGCTGTCCGCGGTGCCCGTGCCGGACCCGGAGGCCCGGGAGCACCGGGAGCGGATCATCCTGCACGGGGACGTGCCCTCGCCCGCGCACATCCCGTCCGGCTGCCGGTTCCGCACCCGCTGCTGGAAGGCACAGGAACGCTGCACGCTGGAGGTGCCGCTGCTCGCGGTGCCGGCCGAGTTCCGGCTCATCGCGGGCCCGGCCGCCCACGACTCGGCCTGTCACTTCGCGGAGGAGAAGCGGGTCGTGCCTCCGGAGGGGCCGTCCGACGGACCGACATAGCGCCACAAATGTGAGCGAACGTCGTTAACACGCAGGCAACTTGACGGAAGCGGTACCGATATACGGACGCGGCATGGTGAACACCGTACGGCCGTGCGGGTGCCGTGAACGAGCCGGGGTGTCGCCATGTCACCCCGGCTCGTTGCTTTTCCGGTGGGTCAGTTCGTTCCGAGGGAGCGCTTGAGGAAGTCCACCTGGAGGAGCAGCAGGTTCTCGGCGACCTGTTCCTGCGGGGTCATGTGCGTGACCCCCGACAGCGGCAGCACCTCGTGCGGGCGGCCTGCGGCCAGCAGTGCCGAGGAGAGCCGCAGCGCGTGCGCCACCACCACGTTGTCGTCCGCGAGGCCGTGCACGATCATCAGCGGCCGGTGCGTCTCGGCGGGCGCGGCGAGTCCCTCGTCGGTGACCAGCGAACTCTTCGCGTACACCGCCGGGTTCGTCGCCGGGTCGCCGAGGTAGCGCTCCGTGTAGTGGGTGTCGTACAGCCGCCAGTCCGTGACCGGGGCGCCCGCGATGCCCGCGTGGAAGACGTCGGGGCGGCGCAGCACGGCGAGTCCCGCGAGCCAGCCGCCGTACGACCAGCCGCGGATCGCCACCCGGGACAGATCGAGCGGGAACCGCTCGGCCAGTCCGTGCAGTGCCTCCACCTGGTCGTCGAGGGAGAGCGTCAGGTCGTCGCGGATCGCCTTCTCCCAGGCGGGGGAGCGCCCCGGCGTGCCGCGGCCGTCGGCGACGACGACCGCGAAGCCCTGGTCGGCGAACCACTGCGAGGTGAGGTGGGAGTTGTGCGCGGCCAGCACCCGGGGGCCGTGCGGACCGCCGTAGGGGTCCAGCAGGACCGGTAGGGGATTGTCGCCGTCGTAGTCAGTAGGCATAAGCACGGCGCATGGGATTTTCTGTGCGCCCCCCTGTGTGAGTGTCACGCGCGGGGACAAACCGGGATCTTCGGCGTACGAGGAGATGGTCGCCGTCTTCTTCCCCTCGCGCAGCACCTGCACCTGGGCGCCCGGCCGGTCGAGCACCGACGACACGAGGACGGTCACGCCCCCGGCGCGCACGGCCGAGTGCACGCCGGGCTCCTGCGAGACGCGCTCCAGGCCGAGTTCGTTCACCCGGTACACATGTACTTCACCCGTTTCGGGCGAGTTCGCACCCTCGCCCGCCGAGGCCGCGATCAGCACGTCGTCGGTCGAGACGTCGAGCACCGCCCGGACATGCAACTGGGCTCCGGTCAGCGGGCGTTCGCCGAAGGCCAGGACCCGCGCGCCGCCTTCGTCGGCGATCCGCACGAGCTGTCCGCCGGGGCTCCAGCACGGCACTCCAGGGAAAAGATCAAGCCAAGTTGGATCTTCATCCGCGTGCACCATCCGGGTCGCCCCGGTGTCCGGGTCCACGGCCAGGAAGAGCTGGCTCCGCTGGTCCCTCGCCTGCACCAGGAGCAGCGGCGCACCGGCGGCTGACCAGTGCGCATGTGCCAGATACGGGTAGCGGGACCGGTCCCAGGAGACCTCGGTGCGTACCCCGTCGAGCCCGAACACGTAGAGCCGCACCTCGGCGTTGGCGCTGCCCGCCACCGGATAGGCGACCCGCTGCGGATCGGTTTCCGGGTGCGCCGGATCGGAGATCCACCAGCGCTGTACGGGCGTGTCGTCGACCCGCGCGACGAGCAGCCGGTCCCCTTCGGGCGACCACCAGAAGCCGCGCGAACGCCCCATCTCCTCGGCCGCGATGAACTCGGCCAGTCCGTAGGAAACCGTGCCGGGGCCCGTGGCCGGCTCCGGCTCCGCGAGGGCCCGGTCGCCCTCGCCCTCGGCCCCGACGACCCGCAGCGCGCCCCCGGACACGTACGCCACGAGCGTGCCGTCCGGAGAGGGCCGCGGGTCGATCACCGGCCCGGGGACCGGGAGTTCACGCGTCGTGCCGGCCCGCAGCTCGGCCGTGAACAGACGCCCTGACAAGGTGAAACAGGCCAACTCGGCGGCTGCGTCGGTGGCGTACCCGACGATGCCCGCGCCGCCCTCGCGGCTGCGCTCGCGACGCGCCCGCTCCTCCGGGGAGAGGTGCTCGGCCGCCCCGCCGAGCAGGGCCGCGGGGTCGGCCACCACCCGCTCACCGCCCTCCGGCACATCGAGGACCCACAGTTGGTTCGCCCGCTCCGTGCCGGAGGGGGAGCGCAGGAACACCACGCGGGAACCGTCGGGGGACACGGTGAACGCGCGCGGCGCGCCGGAGGTGAACCGCTGGGTGCGGGCGTACCGGCGCGGGAAGGAGAGAGGCTCGTTCGTCATGCCTCGACCATATTGGCCATGCGCCCCCTTGTGCGGCCGTGCGCCGATCGATGCGCGCGTACGGATAGTTATGATCACTAGCGCTGTGTGGGTAGGAACCTGCTGGCTGTTGTCAGGCTGGACCGACCCTCGTGTCCGAACCCGTACCGGACCCCAAGTCCCTGGGAACTTTGGAGGTGAGCCGCCGTGGCACTCTCGATTTCGGCGGTGGTGCTGCTGGCGATCATCGTCTTTCTTCTGATCAAGAAGTCAGGACTGAAAGGCGGGCACGCGGTCGTCTGCATGCTGCTCGGCTTCTATCTCGCCTCCTCGACCATCGCGCCCACGATCAGCGATCTGACCACCAACATCGCGGGCATGATCGGAAGCATCAAGTTCTGATCCGCGCCGGGACCGTGGGGCGGGGAGAGCGACCGGCCGCGCTCCCCGCCTTCCCCGTCCGGCCTCCGCGAAACGGGCCGGTCCGTCCGCGCCGCTGAACGCCGGCCCTGCGGCCTCCGAGGCCGCACGGCGGCCGCCGTCAGGGTCGGCGCGACCAGGTCCGGCAGGCGGCCCGGCAGACGGCCTCCGGGCGGCCCGGCGGGGGGCCGGCGCCTCGTAGGGTGGGTTCCATGACGGAACTGCCCGACCGGCGTCTGCTCCTGGTGCACGCGCATCCGGACGACGAGTCGATCAACAACGGCGCGACCATGGCCCGCTACGCGGCCGAGGGCGCCCAGGTGACGCTGGTGACCTGCACCCTCGGCGAGGAGGGCGAGGTCATCCCGCCCGAACTCGCCCATCTCGCCCCCGACCGCGAGGGCGGACTCGGCCCCTACCGGACCGGTGAGCTGAGCGCCGCCATGAAGGAACTGGGCGTCGCCGACCACCGCTTCCTGGGCGGCGCCGGGCGGTTCCGCGACTCCGGGATGATGGGCGCCGAGCAGAACCACCGCCCCGGCGCCTTCTGGGCCGCGGAGGTCGACGACGCCGCCGACCACCTCGTGGAGGTGATCCGCGAGGTGCGTCCCCAGGTGCTCGTGACCTATGACCCCGACGGGGGCTACGGGCACCCCGACCACATCCAGACCCATCGCGTGGCCATGCGCGCCGCCGAGCTGGCCGCGGAGCCCGCCCACCGACCCGACCTCGGCGGCGCGTGGCGGATCGCCAAGACCTACTGGAACCGGGTGCCGCGCCCGGTGGCCGAGGAGGCGTTCGCCCGCCTTCGCGAGGCCCTGCCCGAGCTGCCGTTCGACCGGGCGGCGGCCGTCGGCGACGTGCCCGGCGTGGTCGACGAGGCGACCGTCACCACCGAGATCGACGGCTCCGCGTACGCCGCCGCCAAGGCCGCAGCGATGCGGGCGCACGCCACCCAGATCACCGTGGACGGGCCCTGGTTCGTCCTCTCGAACGAGCTGGCCCAGCCGCTCTTCACCACCGAGTACTACGAACTGGCCGGCGCCCCGCGGCCCGCGGCGCGCGAGAGGGACCTCTTCGAGGGGACCGGCACCGCCCCGGGGAGCGAGTTGTGACCGGCTTGGGCACGACGAGGACCACGACGACCCGGCGAGGGACGGATCCGCGATGAGCGTGAACGGACAGCGCGGCGGGGCGAGCATGCTCGCCCAGCCGCTGACACGGCCCTCGGGCGGGCGGATCGCCTCCTATCTGGGGCTTTTTCTGCTCGGTGCCGTGGTCGGCGTCGCCGGAGCGCTGGTGCAGCCGGGCTGGTTCCCGTTCGGGCTGCTGCTCGCTCTGGCGGGCGCCGCCGGACTCTTCCTGGGCGGCGCGCGCGCGGCGGGCTCCCGGGCCGGAGCCGTCGCCCCCGCGGCGGGCTGGATGGTCGCCGTCGTCCTGCTCACCGCCAGCCGACCGGAAGGGGACTTCCTCTTCGGCGCGGGGGTCGTCTCGTATCTCTTCCTGCTCGGAGGCATGGCTCTGGCTGTGATGTGTGCCACTCTCGGCCAGGGGCGGCAACCAGGCCCTTCCGGTGCCCGAGTTGGCAAGTGACGTACCAGTTCGCCGTATCGGTCCCGTGCGGGTCCCGTGCGAGATTCCTCACCGGGCGAGGTTTGCGGGCCGGACATGGCCAGTATGGTGGTGCGCGCCGCCGAGCTGCCCGAGATGAGGTCGAGTAAACGGGCGGCGGAGCCAACCGGGAGAACCTGCCTTGAGTCGTGAAACTGACAGTTCGTCCTCCGGGCCCAACGGGCGCGGTGGAGCCGCGTACCCGTCGGGGACGCCGCCGTACGGCACCCCCACGGCTTCCGAGACCGGTGCCGACGCGGGCCGTTCGGCCGCCGGCAAGCCGACGGAGGAACGCAAGACCGAGACAACCCTGACGACACGGATCCGGATCAACATCCCCGGATCGCGGCCCATCCCGCCCGTGGTCGTGCGTACACCCGTCGCCGACGCCTCGCCCGAGGGCGGCGACGGCACGGGGACCGGTGCACCGGCGCCGCAGGGCACGAGCTCGCCCGCGGGCGCCCCCGCGACGACGGCCACCACCCCCGCCCCGTCCGCCCCCGCGCCCGTGGACCAGCCCGCGCCGGCCGAGGAGAAGACGAGCGAGTGGTTCGCGCCCCGCAGGGCCGGCGCGCCCCCCAAGGGCGCAACGGGCGGCGGCTCGACCAACGGTGCGGGCCTGCCGGGCGGTTCGGCTCCCGTCGGCACCGCGCCCTCCGCGGCCTCGCCGGGCGCGGGACGTCCGGCACCGTCCACCGGCGCCGGTCCGCTGGGCATCACCGGTGGCGTCCGGCCCGGCGGTGTGAACGGTGCCGCGCTCCCCGGGGCCACCGGCGCCGGACCCGTGGCCCCCGGCCACGGCGGCGGCACGGGCTCCTTCGACGTCTCCGGGGCGCTGCGCGACACCGGCTCCTTCCCTGCCATCGGCTCGCCCGGAGGGTCCGGAACGGCCGGCGCGTCCGCGGGGTCCGGCGAACCGCGCCGCGACGACCTGCCGTACTTCTCCGAGCCCGGCCGCTCGGGCCGTGGCGGCCCGGCCGGTCCGACCGGCGGTCCCGCCACCGGCGACGGCCCGCTGCGGCCTCCGGGCGGTGCGGGCGCGGCCCCCGGCAGCCTGGCCGCACGGTCCGGTCCGGCCCCCGGCAACCGGAACACGGGCACGGGATACACCGGCGCACACGGCGGCCTGAGCGGCGGTCTCAGCGACGACACCGCGATCCTCACCCCGCAGAAGCCGGCACCCGACCCGGGACCCGGTGCCTACGGCGCCCCCGCGGAGAACGTCTCCGGGCACACCCTGACCAGCGGTATGCCCGTCGTGTCGCCCAGCCAGAACTTCGCGTACGACGGGGAGCCCGGCAACGGTCCCCGCTCGCACACCCCGCCGAAGCTCCCCGAGCCGGTCCGCCAGCCGTCCGCCCCGTCGAAGCCGGCGAAGAAGAAGGGCCGCAACAAGCCGGCGCTCCTCGCCGCCCTGGTCGTGGTCCTCGCCGGCGGCGCCTACGGAGCCGGCCTGCTCATGAACCACTCGGACGTGCCCAAGGGCACCACGGTGCTCGGCGTCGACATCGGCGGCGGGACCCGCGACGACGCCGTCCAGAAGCTCGACGACGCCCTCGGCCCGCGGACGACCAAGCCGCTCACGCTGTCCGTCGACGGCGACACGGTCCAGCTCAAGCCCGACCAGGCCGGACTCCAGCTGGACAGCCAGGCCACCGTCCGCGCCGCCGCGGGCAGCGACTACAACCCGATCTCGGTGATCGGCTCGCTGTTCGGCCAGGGACGCGTGGTGGAGCCCGTGATGCCCGTCGACAAGGAGAAGCTCCAGGCGGCCCTGGAGCGCGCCGCGAGCGGCTCGGGTTCGGCGAGCGACGGCACGATCAAGTTCCAGGCCGGCAAGGCCGTCCCGGTCTACGGCAAGGCCGGCAAGGGCATCGACGTCGAACCCTCGCTGCAGGCCGTCCAGGACGCGTACCGCGCCCAGGTGGAGAGCAACACGGCCACGCCGGTGAAGGTCGCCACCACGACCCGTCAGCCGACGGTCAGCAAGGCCGAGGTGGACCGGAAGATGTCGACGTTCGCGAACGTCGCCATGTCCGCGAACATCACCGTCCAGACGGACGCGGCCCACACCGTCTCCTTCAGCCCGCAGAAGTCCATCTGGAAGTTCCTGAGCGTCCAGCCGGTCCAGGGCAAGCTCGTCGAGCACTACGACCTCAAGGCGCTCGAGGAGCTGTACGGCCACGCCTTCGACGGTGTGACGATCACCAGGGGCGACGGCAGCCAGAAGGCCGTGAGCCCGCAGGACGTGGCCTCGGCCGTCGGCAGGGCGCTCGTCGGGAAGACGGCCGCCGCCCGCGTCATCACCATCTCCACCAACCCCAACTAGGGCCTGTCAGCGCGTCGAGGGCACCCGGCCGGGATCACCCCGGCCGGGTGCCCTCGTGCCGTTCCGCGGGGCCGCCCGCATGAGGGTTCCGAAGCGGGGCGTGGGGCCGCCGGCATGAGGGTTCCGAAGCGGGGCGTGGGGCCGCCGGCACGACAGTCCGAGGCCCGGGGCGCGGGGTCGCCGGCATGACATCTGTCATCCGCCGCCCAGGACACACCACACTGCCGCGCGCACCCCGCCCTCCACCACGATGGACGGCATGACAACGACTGCGGCGACCACCACCCCGTCGGTGGTCCGGTTCGAATCGGTGACCAAGAGCTACGGGACCGTCCGGGCCGTGGACGGACTGACACTCGAACTCCACCCGGGCGAGACCGTCGCCCTGCTGGGCCCCAACGGCGCGGGCAAGTCGACCACGCTGGACCTGCTGCTCGGCCTCAAGAACGCCGACAGCGGCACGGTCCGGGTGTTCGGCACCGGCCCGCGCGAGGCGATCGTCGCCGGCCGGGTGGGCGCCATGCTCCAGAGCGGCGGCCTGATGGACGAGGTCACCGTCGGTGAACTGGTCAAGCTCGCCTGCGACCTGCACCCGAGGCCGTACCGCGCGAGCGAGGTCCTCGCCCGGGCGGGCATCACCCAGATCGCCGACCGCAAGGTCGACAAGCTCTCCGGCGGCCAGGCGCAGCGCGTCCGCTTCGCCCTCGCCACGGCCGGCGACAGTGACCTGATCGTCCTCGACGAGCCCACCACCGGCATGGACGTCTCCGCCCGGCAGGCCTTCTGGGCCACCATGCGCGAGCAGGCCGACCAGGGCCGTACGGTCCTGTTCGCCACGCACTACCTGGAGGAGGCCGATGCCATAGCCGACCGCGTGCTCGTCCTGCACCGCGGACGGCTGCTGGCCGACGGCACCGCCGCCGAGATCAAGGCCAGGGCCGGAGCACGCCGCGTCTCCTTCGACCTGGAGGGCACGATCGACGAGGCCCCGCTGCGCGCGCTGCCCTTCCTCACCTCGGTCACGGTGTCCAAAAGCGGCTCCGCCGCGGGGTCCGGACAGACCGTCCGTATCCAGTCCTCCGACGCGGACGCGACCGTCCACGCGCTGTACGGGCTCGGCGTCTACCCCCGCAACCTCGAAGTCGCCGGGCTCGGTCTGGAGCAGGCCTTCGTCGCCATCACCGAGGCCGAAGAGGCCACCCGCGGAGCGGCCGAGGACGCCACCCGCACCGTCGCCGAGGAGGCCGCGTCCAAGTGAACAGTCTCATCAAGCTGGAGATCACCCGCGCCCTGCGCAACCGCAAGTTCCTGTTCTTCTCGGTCATCTACCCCTCGGCCCTGTTCCTGCTGATCGCGGGCAGCGCCGACAGCACCACGAAGGTGGACGGCACCGGCCTGACCCTGCCGACCTTCTTCATGGTCTCCATGGCCTCCTTCGGCGCCCTGACCGCCGTCCTCATGGGCAACAGCGAGCGCATCGCGAAGGAGCGGGAGAGCGGCTGGGTACGGCAGCTGCGGCTCACCCCGCTGCCCGGCCGCGGCTACGTGTTCGCCAAGACGGCCAGCGCCGCCGTGATCAGCCTGCCGTCGATCGTGATCGTCTTCGTGGTCGCCGCGGCCGTGAAGGACGTACGCCTGGACACCTGGCAGTGGTTCGCGCTCACCGGCGTGATCTGGGCCGGAAGCCTGGTCTTCGCCGCGCTCGGTGTCGCCATCGGCTACCTCGCCAGCGGGGACGCGGTCCGGCCGATCACGATGATCGTCTACTTCGGTCTGTCGATGCTCGGCGGCCTGTGGATGCCGACGACGACCTTCCCCGACTGGCTCCAGAACATAGCGAAATGGCTCCCCACGCACGCGTACGCTGCCCTGGGGCAGGCCATCGAACTGGGGAACGCCCCGCACGCGAAGGACATCGCCATCCTCGCCGTCTCCTTCGCCCTCTTCGCGGGCGGCGCGGCCTGGCTGTACCGGAAGGACACGCTGAAGGCGTGAACGCCATGACGGAAGACCCGCTGCCCGACGGAGCCCGCACGGAGCGGATC
Source organism: Streptomyces sp. NBC_00386 (assembly GCF_036063235.1). Taxonomy (NCBI): domain Bacteria; kingdom Bacillati; phylum Actinomycetota; class Actinomycetes; order Kitasatosporales; family Streptomycetaceae; genus Streptomyces; species Streptomyces sp. NBC_00386. The sequence continues at coordinate 3,551,462 of NZ_CP107950.1, read as the reverse complement.
GTGAGGATGGGGGAGTCCCCGCGCAACCTCCGCGAGGCCCTGCGCAAGTCGGTGTGGATCGTCATCTGGCTGGTGTTCCTCAGCTCGCCGGTCCACGACCTCGTCTCCGGCCACCACACGCCCGCGGCCACCGCGGCCGGCTGCCTGGGTCTCGCGGCCTTCGTCGCGGTCTATCTGATGCTGGTCTTCCGGCACATGGGCAAGGCGTTCACGGGCTCCCTGGCCGTCACCCTCATGGTGCTCGCCCTCGGCGCGCTGGCCGTCGCCCTGTGCCTGACGCTCGGCGCGCCCTGGCTCGGTCTGTTCGTGTACGTCTCGGTCGCCTGCGGGACGACGCTCCCGGTGCGTGTCTCCTACTGGACGATCCCGCTGACCGCCGTCGTGATGCTCCTGGTCGGCCTGCACGGCGGCGAGGAGGACGCGCGCAACCTGGTCCTGCTCGTCGTGCTGATCGGCTTCGCCATGACGGGTGTACGCCAGCTCGTACGGACGACGGTGGAGCTGCGCAAGGCACGGGCCACCGTCGCCCAGCTCGCCGCGAACGAGGAGCGGCTGCGGCTCGCCCGGGACCTGCACGACCTGCTCGGCCACTCGCTCTCGCTGATCACGCTGAAGAGCGAACTGGCCGGGCGGATGCTCCCCGACCACCCCGACAAGGCGGCCCAGCAGGTGGCCGACATCGAACAGGTCAGCCGCCAGGCCCTGGTCGACGTGCGCGAGGCGGTCACCGGCTACCGAAGGCCCCGGCTGGCCGGGGAACTCGCGGGCTCCCAGGTCGCGTTGACCGCCGCGGACGTGGTCGCCGACCTTCCGGCCGAACCCGCCCTCGACGGCGTTCCCGAGGAGACCGAGTCCGCGCTGGCCTGGGCGCTGCGCGAGGCGGTCACCAACGTCGTACGGCACAGCGGTGCCCGGCGCTGCACCGTGGAACTCGTCCGGCGCCAGACCCTGGACGGTCCCGTGCTCGAACTCTCGGTGGAGGACGACGGCTCGGGCGGCTCCTCCTCCGCCCCCGGCAACGGTCTGACGGGACTGACCGAACGGCTGGAGAAGGCGGGCGGATCGCTGGAGGCGGGCCGGGTCCGGCACGGATTCCGGCTGGTGGCACGGGCGCCCCTGGAGGGCGGCCGGGCCTCTGTGGGCGCGTCGGAGGACCCCGTAGGATCCGGTGCATGAGCCGCACGATCAAGGTCCTGCTCGCCGAGGACCAGTCGATGGTCCGCGAAGCGCTGGCCGCCCTGCTGGGACTGGAGCCGGACATCGAGGTGGTCGCCCAGGTGGCCCGCGGCGACGAGGTCCTGGCGGCGGCCCGCGCCCACGACGTGGACGTGGCGCTCCTCGACATCGAGATGCCGGGCATGACCGGCATAGAGGCGGCGGCCGAGGTCCACAAGGAGCTCCCGGGCATCAAGCTGATCGTCCTCACCACCTTCGGCCGCCCCGGATACCTGCGCAGCGCCATGGAGTCCGGCGCCGACGCCTTCCTGGTCAAGGACGCCCCGGCCGCCCAACTCGCCGCGGCCGTACGCAAGGTGCTGGCCGGCGAGCGCGTCATCGACCCCACCCTGGCGGCGGCCGCGCTCGCCGAGGGCGCCAACCCCCTGACCGACCGCGAGCGCGAGGTCCTCCGCGCCGCCGCCGACGGCTCCACCAACGCCGAACTGGCCAAGGCCCTCCACCTCTCCCAGGGCACGGTCCGCAACTACCTCTCGACCGCGATCCAGAAACTCGCGGTACGCAACCGGGCGGAGGCGGTACGGATCGCACGGGAGAAGGGCTGGCTGTGAGCGGCACGGCCCGCGGATGCCTCAGTTGAGCATCGCCCGTGCCGCGTGGGCCTGTTGGCGGACCCGGGACGCGGCCGGTTCGTCGACCGCGGCCACCACGTCCGCGTAGGCGTCGAGTTCGGCGGCACCGGTCAGGAAGTCTCCCCGCTGGACCAGGAGTTGGGCCCGCTCGTAGCGCAGCCGCGCCGGGTGCGAGGGCAGCAGCAGGGAGAGCTCCACCGACCACAGGGCCACGTCGGAGCGTTCGGGCCGGGCGGCGGCCCAGGCCCGGATGTTGTTCAGGACGCGCAGGACGACGTCGAGCGGGTCGGCGGGGGCGAGCATCGACGGGTCGAGCGGGGCGCCGGTCGCGCCCGCGACGAGGAGCTGCGCGTCGGAACCGGTCAGGACGCGCCCGCCGTCGAAGGGGTCGGCGAGCACCTGCTCCTCGGGCGGTCCGAAGCCCACCACGAAGTGACCGGGCAGCGCGACCCCGCAGACCGGCGCCCCGGCCCGCCGCGCGACCTCCATCCACACCACCGAGAGCAGGATGGGCAGCCCGCGCCGCCGGCGCAGCACCGCGTGCAGCAGGGAGGACTCCAGCCGCTGGTAGTCGCCCGGTGAGCCCCGGTACCCCAGGCGCCCGCCGAGGAGTTCGGCGAGGGCGGTGGCCCAGGACCGGGGGTCGCCCGGACGGAAGGGCAGCCGGCCCGCCAGCTCGTCCAGCAGGATCTGCGCCGCGTCCAGCCCGGCGTCGTCCAGTGTCCCGTCGGCCGCGGCGCCCACCAGCAGACACAGCTCGGCCAGATCGGGCCGCTCGGCCCGCGCCTCGTCGGCGAACCGCCGCCGTACCTCGTCGGCTCGCTCCGGCCGCGGTGGCTGGGGGGAACGCATAGCCGGTTCGTGCCCCGTCACGTCGATCGATACGGCTCGGCACCCGGACCGGCGTCGCCGGACACGCTGTCCGCCGTGCCGCCCGCCGCCGGAGCGGTGCCCGCGGGGGCGTCCGCCGTGCCCGTGTCCGGCCCGGCGTCCGTGACGGGGGAGGACGCCCACCGGTAGTGGTGGTACGCGTGATGCGGGCCGAAGCCCATCCGGGCGTACAGCTCCCGCGCCCCGGTGTTGTCGGCCTCCACCTGGAGCCAGGCCGCCGAGGCACCCTCCTCCAGGGCCCGGCCGGCCAGCGCGGCCATGACGGCGGTGGCCAGGCCGCGGCGGCGCTGCTCCGGGGCGACCTCCACGGCGGCGAAACCGGCCCAGCGCCCGTCCACCACGCACCGTCCGATCGCCGCCGGAGCCGCGTCCCCCGCGCCGGGCACCGTCGCGAACCACACCGAGGGGCCGCCGCCCAGCACCTTCAGGGCCACGTCGGCGACGCCCTTGCGCTGGTAGCGGCGAAGCCACGCCTCGTCGGCCGCGCGGGAGAGCGTCACCCCGGGCGCCTCCCGGTCCGCGACCGGCGCGAGCGGGCCGGTCCACAGCTCGGCGGTCACCTCACGGGTCCAGCCACGCGCCTCCAGCTCCGCGCAGAGCAGCTCCTGGGTGCCCTCGGCGCCGGTGGCGGTCTGGATGAAGGCGGGCAGGTCACGGGCCGCGTACCAGTCCCGTACGTACGCGAGCGCCCGGTCGAGCGGCACGCCCGGGTCGGCCAGCGGCAGCACGGAGTTGGCGCGCCGGGTGAACCCGCCGGCGGCCCGCAGCTCCCAGCCACCGAGCCGCTCGCTCTCCACCGGCGGCCAGGCCCGCGCGGCGACACGCGCCAGCTCCTCGTAGGACGCCGCGGGGCCGCGCCGCCGTGCCGGGGCGGACGGCACGACCTTGGCCGCGACCAGGGAGGACTCCGCGATCCGGACACGTTCCCCGGTCCGTCGTGTGATCAACAGCACACCGTCGTCCCATGATGTGAGAACACCGACCGTATCGGTGAACTTCTCCACCGTGTCTCCATCGTCGGTCAGGCGTCGAACCGAGACACGTTTGCCCACGTCAGCAGCGGTGACGCGGACCTCCAGGCGGCCGGCGGCAGAGAATTCCACAGGTCAGTTCACCCCTCCTGTTCGGATCAGACCCAAGAACGGAGATACTAGGGGCGGGCATCGACTACGCCGCGCTCCCGCGCGCCAGGCGGCGGAGCCTACGACAGGCCCGCCAGCGCCCTATCGAGGAGGAACGACAGCGTGACCTACGTCATCGCGCAGCCTTGTGTCGACGTCAAGGACAAGGCGTGCATCGAGGAGTGCCCGGTCGACTGCATCTACGAGGGCTCGCGGTCCTTGTACATCCACCCGGACGAATGCGTCGACTGCGGAGCCTGTGAGCCGGTGTGCCCGGTCGAGGCGATCTTCTACGAGGACGACACTCCGGAGGAGTGGAAGGACTACTACAAGGCGAACGTCGAGTTCTTCGACGAGCTCGGCTCGCCCGGCGGCGCCAGCAAGCTCGGTCTGATCGAACGCGACCACGCCTTCATCGCAGCGCTGCCGCCGCAGAACCAGTAAGCGGTCCGCCGGGTGCCCTCCCGGCGGCAGCTGGACGAGCGCCGCCTCGGTCCCGTACGGCCTGATCGTTCCGGTCGCTGTACGGGACCGAGGCGTTTGCGCCGCCGGCCCGCGCGGCGTCCGCGCGGCAGCCCGTACCCGCGTGTACCGGCCGTACGTACGAGAAAGTGAGCCTGATCCCGTGTCCGCAGTCTCCGACCGGCTTCCCACCTTCCCCTGGGACAAGCTGGAGCCCTACAAGGCGACCGCCGCCGCTCACCCGGGCGGCATCGTCGACCTGTCCGTCGGCACCCCGGTCGACCCGGTGCCCGAGCTGATCCAGAAGGCTCTGGTCGCGGCCGCGGACTCGCCCGGCTATCCGACGGTGTGGGGCACGCCCGAGCTGCGCGACGCGCTCACGGGCTGGGTGGAGCGACGGCTCGGCGCGCGGGACGTCACCCACCGGCACGTCCTGCCGATCGTCGGCTCCAAGGAACTGGTCGCCTGGCTGCCGACCCAGCTCGGTCTCGGCCCCGGCGACAAGGTCGCGTACCCCCGCCTCGCCTACCCGACGTACGAGGTCGGCGCGCGGCTCGCGCGGGCGGAGCACGTGGTCTACGACGACCCGACGGAGCTGGACCCGGCGGGCCTGAAGCTGCTGTGGCTGAACTCCCCGTCGAACCCGACCGGCAAGGTCCTGTCCGCCGGTGACCTCACCCGGATCGTCGCCTGGGCCCGCGAGCACGGCATCCTCGTCTTCTCCGACGAGTGCTACATCGAGCTGGGCTGGGAGGCCGACCCGGTCTCGGTCCTGCACCCGGACGTGTGCGGCGGCTCCTACGAGGGGATCGTCTCGGTCCACTCGCTGTCCAAGCGCTCGAACCTGGCCGGTTACCGCGCCGCGTTCCTCGCGGGCGACCCCGCCGTGCTCGGCGAACTCCTCGCGATCCGCAAGCACGGCGGCATGATGACCTCCGCGCCGACCCAGGCCGCCGTGGTCGCCGCGCTCTCGGACGACACGCACGTCCACGAACAGCGCGAGCGCTACGCGGCCCGCCGCACAGCCCTGCGCGACGCCCTCCTGGACCACGGATTCCGCATCGAGCACAGCGAGGCGAGCCTCTACCTCTGGGCCACCCGGGACGAGTCCTGCTGGTCCACGGTGGCGCACCTGGCCGACCTGGGCATCCTGGTGGCTCCCGGCGACTTCTACGGCGAGGCGGGCGAGAAGTTCGTCCGCGTGGCCCTCACCGCCTCGGACGAGCGTGTGGCGGCCGCGGTGGAACGCCTGCGCTAGTCCGGCCGTCCGGCTACGACGACGGCGACGGGGGTCCGGGGAACTCGCTTCCCCGGACCCCCGTCGCCGTACGGCACGATCCCGACGCCGGGCCCTGACCCAGCGGTAGGCCCTAGCCCACCGGCAGGCCCTTCAGCGGAAGCTGTCCGGTCGGCACGCCGCCCATGGTCACGGCGTCCGTCGGCAGGCCGCCGGAGGCCGTCTCCGCGGTGTCACCGACGAGGCCTCCGGCCTGGCCGGCCGCGCTCCCGGCCATCTTCTGCACGGCGGGCGCGGCCTTTTTGGCGGCCTTGGCGCCGGTCCTGGCCGTGGACGGCAGGGTCTTCTCGACCGCGGCGCCGCCGGACGTGCCGGCGATCCCGGGGACGTTCTGCGTCGCTCCGTCGAGCGTGTGGCCGACGTTCGCCCCGTCCAGGGCGGTCAGCCCGCCGAGGCCGGGTGCGGCCGGCAGGCCGGGCGCCGCGCAGGCGGAGCCGGCCGCGCCGACCACGGGTGCCGCTCCGGCCGCGACGAGCAGCACGACACGGGCGATCCGGCGGGTCAGGGGGAGGGACATGGTGCTCCTTAGACGGAAGAGAACGGGGAGGTGTCCTGCTCTGCCCGGCGGTCGGCCGGCCGGCTGCCGGCGGACCGCGTTCCCGGACGGCGATCGGCTGAGGTGATCGTTCCGGGCTCGGACGCAGTGACTACCGCTCGAAGTCCGCGAAGGTTGCGGTGGCCCGACGCAAAGAGTTGGCAATGCGTCGCATTATCAGTTGTGGATAAAAACGGGCAAACAATGCCCGGCCATACCGTTACTGAAACCCCCAGGGCCCCTTGTTCCCAAGGGATTTCACCGACGGGGAGTGAGCGTCCGAAAGCGCGCGCACATCACCGGCCCGCCGGGACCGCGTCCTCCCCAGGAGTGAGGTCCCGTACTACTGCCCGGTGACGATCCGGACCTCCGCCGAGGCCTCCCCCGGCCCCGGACCGCTCTTGTCGTCGGCCGTGCGCCACGACCCCTCCGAGGTCCCCGCGGTCCATTCGCGTCCCCCGTACGACACCCGGTCGATGTGCAGGGCCGAGGAGTTGGCCACGGCCCAGTGCGCCAGCTCCCAGCCGCGGCGGAGCGTCCCCGACCCGGTGTCGGACCCCTCGCGCACGGGGACGGTCACGGTCCGGCCGGTGACCCCCGTGGGGGCGGGGGAGGCCGTGGAGCCCGTAGCGCCCGAGGAGGCCGGTGAAGCCGAGGAGGCCGGTGCCGGCGACGCGGAGGAACCCTCGGCGTCCACGGTGGCGCCCGCCTCCTGGAGCACATCGCGCCCGAAGTCCCGGGCGAGCGCGGCACGCACCGGCGCCGGGCCGCCCGCCGGGGTCGCGGCCGGGCGCCCCTGGCAGGTCAGCGTGGCCGCCGCGCGGCCGGTCAGGGCGGCGGCGAGCAGCGTGGCGTCCGGCTCGTGCTTCGCGTACGCCTGCGGAAAGCCGCTGTGCTGCACCCGCTGCGCGGCGACGGTGAGCGGCAGCCGCGAGTACCCGGGCACCTTGGCCAGGTGCTCGTAGAAGATGCCTGCCGAATACGTCGGGTCCATGATCTGTTTCCTCGTGCCCCAGCCCTGCGACGAGCGCTGCTGGAACAGACCGAGGGAGTCCCGGTCGCCGTGCCGGATGTTGCGCAGCCCCGATTCCTGGAGCGCCGTCGCGAGAGCGATGGCCACCGCCCGCTCGGGCATGCCGCGCGAGGTGCCGATCGCCGAGATCGTCGCCGCGTTCACCGCCTGTTCGGGGGTGAACTCGTACGACGCGCCGTCGCCGTTGCCGGAGACGACCTTGCACCGGGGCGCGCCCACGCCGCCCGTGAGGTACTGCACGCCGAGGTAACCCGCGACCGCGAGCAGGACCACGAGGGCCCCTCCGAAACGCAGGAGGCGACCGCGGCGCCGGACAGGAGTGGGGGACGGCTCAGACACGCGTACAAGGTACTGGAGAGCGCCGCGGGCGAACCGTGGGGCTGTGGACAACGGGAGTACGGCCGGGGGATACGACCGCATCCGGCTGCTTTCGGGGCCTCCCGGCGGGGCGCGCTAGGGTCGAGGCCATGGCCGACACCCCGCTTGACCTCACCCTGGACGCTGCCGAGCTCACCGCGCGACTGGTCGACTTCCGCTCGGAGAGCGGCACCGAGAAGCCGCTCGCGGACGCGATCGAGGCCGCCCTGCGGGCGCTGCCGCATCTCAGGGTCGACCGGTACGGCAACAACGTCGTGGCTCGCACGGACCTGGGCCGCGCCGAGCGGGTCGTCCTGGCCGGTCACATCGACACCGTGCCGATCGCCGGCAACGTGCCCTCCCGCCTCGACGAGAACGGCGTGCTGTGGGGCTGCGGCACCTGTGACATGAAGTCGGGCGTCGCCGTCCAGCTCCGTATCGCGGCCACCGTCCCCGAGCCCAACCGTGACCTCACCTTCGTCTTCTACGACAACGAGGAGGTCGCGGCCGATCTGAACGGGCTGAAGCATGTGGCCGAGGCCCACCCCGAGTGGCTGCGGGGCGACTTCGCGGTCCTCCTGGAGCCCTCCGACGGACAGGTCGAGGGCGGCTGCCAGGGCACGCTGCGGGTGCTGCTGAAGACCAAGGGCGAGCGGGCCCACTCCGCCCGCAGCTGGATGGGCTCGAACGCGATCCACGCGGCCTCCCCGATCCTGGCCGTCCTGGCCGCCTACGAGCCGCGCTACCCGGTGATCGACGGCCTGGAGTACCGGGAGGGCCTGAACGCGGTGAACATCTCCGGCGGGGTCGCCGGCAACGTCATCCCCGACGAGTGCGTCGTCACCGTCAACTTCCGCTACGCGCCCGACCGCACCGAGGAGGAGGCGATCGAGCACGTCCGCGAGGTCTTCGCCGACTGCGGTGTGGCGGAGTTCGTCGTCGACGACCACAGCGGTGCCGCCCTCCCCGGCCTCTCCCACCCGGCCGCCGCCGCGTTCATCGAGGCGGTGGGGGGTACCCCGCAGCCCAAGTACGGCTGGACGGACGTCTCCCGTTTCAGCCGGCTCGGCATCCCGGCGGTGAACTACGGCCCCGGCAATCCGCACCTGGCGCACAAGCGGGACGAACGGGTGGAAACGGCCAAGATCCTCATCGGTGAGGAGCGGCTGCGCGACTGGCTGACCGCCTGAGGCACGGCCCATATCCGCCGGCTGTTCACGGCGGACATGCCGACGTCCCCCCGCCGTAACCAGCGGAGATCTACTCTGGGGCGGAACGACCTTCCCTCGCACCGGCCTCGGGCCGGAGCGGGGGAGATCCGTACGCGGAGGGAGTGGACATGGCTACTGGCGACCCGAGGGGCAAGAAGCGGCCACCGGAGGAGCAGCGGCTCGGCCCGGTGCTGCGCAGGCGGGATCAGGTCCAGGCGAGCACCACGGACCAGCGGCTGCTGGACGCGGGCGGCCCTTCCGACTGGGTGCACACCGATCCCTGGCGGGTCCTGCGCATCCAGTCGGAGTTCATCGAAGGCTTCGGCACGCTGGCCGAACTCCCGCCCGCGATCAGCGTGTTCGGCTCGGCCCGCACATCCGTGGACTCGCCCGAGTACGAAGCGGGAGTCGCCCTCGGCCGGGGCCTGGTCGAGGCCGGGTTCGCCGTGATCACCGGTGGTGGACCGGGTGCCATGGAGGCTGCCAACAAGGGTGCCTGCGAGGCCAAGGGCATCTCCGTCGGCCTCGGTATCGAGCTCCCCTTCGAGCAGGGGCTGAACCAGTACGTCGACATCGGCCTGAACTTCCGGTACTTCTTCGTCCGGAAGATGATGTTCGTCAAATACGCGCAGGGCTTCGTGGTCCTGCCCGGCGGCCTCGGCACCCTCGACGAACTCTTCGAGGCGCTCACCCTGGTCCAGACCCAGAAGGTCACCCGCTTCCCCATCGTGCTGTTCGGCACGGAGTACTGGGGCGGCCTCGTCGACTGGCTCAAGAACACCCTCATCGCCCAGGGCAAGGCGTCCGAGAAGGACCTGATGCTGTTCCACCTGACCGACGAGGTGGACGAAGCGGTGGCGCTGGTGTCGAAGGAGGCGGGCCCCCGCTAGAGGCTTTCAGACGCCTTCTCCCACGGCTCTACGGGCCGAGGGGCACGGGACGGGCTGACGAGTCGGCCCCTCCCGTGCGCCCGGGCGGTCCGTCCGCTATGCCAGTCCGCGCCGGGCCACCGCCGGCGGCCGGTGCCCGGCGATCGACGCGACCATGTCCAGGACCTGGCGGGTCTCCGCGACCTCGTGGACGCGGTACACCTGCGCCCCCAGCCACGCCGAGACCGCGGTCGTCGCCAGCGTCCCGAGGACCCGTTCCTTGACCGGCTTGTCGAGCGTCTCGCCCACGAAGTCCTTGTTGGAGAGGGAGACGAGAACCGGCCACCCGGTGGAGACCATCTCCCCGAGCCGCCGCGTCGCCTCCAGACTGTGCCGGGTGTTCTTCCCGAAGTCGTGTCCCGGATCGATGAGCACCGACTCGCGGGGCACTCCGAGAGCCACGGCGCGCTCCGCGAGGCCCAGCGTGACCCGCAGGATGTCGGCCATCACGTCGTCGTAGGCGATCCGGTGCGGGCGCGTGCGCGGCTCCGACTCCCCGGCGTGCGTGCACACGAGCCCCACCCCGTAACGGGCGGCCACCTCGGCCAGGCGCGGGTCGACCCCGCCCCAGGCGTCGTTGAGCAGATCGGCGCCGGCCTCGCAGACCGCTTCGCCGACCTCGTGCCGCCAGGTGTCGACGCTGATGACCACGTCAGGGAAGCGGCGGCGCACCTCGGCGACGAAGCCGACCGTCCGGCGCGCCTCCTCCTCGGCGGTGACCTCCTCGCCCGGTCCGGCCTTGACCCCGCCGATGTCGATGATGGCGGCGCCCTCGGACACCGCCTGCTCCACGCGCGCGAGCGCGGGCTCGTCGCGGAAGGTGGCCCCCTGATCGTAGAAGGAGTCCGGGGTCCGGTTCACGATCGCCATGATCACCGGCTCGTGCGCGTCGAATTCGCGCCTGCCCAGCCTGAGCATCCCCTGTGACCTCTCCCAGTAAGTCGCACCGATAAGCCGCCTGCGACCTTAGCTGTCACACTCGCATGGCACGATCGGAGCCTGACACCTCGACCGTCAGACTGCCTTCGTCAGCACCAGTACTTTCACGCCGACGCGACCCGCGCCGGCCCCGGAGCGTGGGGACCTCAGCGATGTTCATGTTCTTGTTCCTGGTCGTCGCCCTCGCCGTCGTGGTCGCCGCGGTGACCCTGTCCGTGGTGGGCGCCGGTGAGAGCGCGCCCCTCGCCGACGCCGAGCCCGAGCGGCTGCGCGATCCGCTGCCGTACGACCGTCCGGTGCACAAGGGCGACGTGGACGCCCTGCGTTTCGCCGTCACCGTGCGCGGCTACCGCATGGCGGACGTCGACGACGCGCTGGGCCGTCTCGGCGCCGAGATCGGCGAGCGGGACGCCCGGATCGCAGACCTGGAGGCCGCGCTCGCCGGCGCCCGCGCGGCGAGCGGCACCACCTCGCTGCGCAAGCACCCCGAGGACGAGCGGTGAGCGGGGCGCTGGCCGGACCCGACGGCGCGCTGCGCTGCCCCTGGGCGCTGTCCACCGAGGACTACGTGGCCTACCACGACGAGGAGTGGGGCCGGCCCGTCCGCGGCGACGACGCCCTCTACGAGCGGCTGTGCCTGGAGGCGTTCCAGTCGGGGCTGTCCTGGATCACGATCCTGCGCCGCCGCCCCGGCTTCCGCACGGCCTTCGCGGACTTCGAGATCGCCAAGGTCGCCCTGTTCACGGAGGCCGACGAGGAGCGCCTGCTCGCCGACCCGGGGATCATCCGCAACGGTGCCAAGATCCGGGCGACCGTCGCCAACGCGCGCGTGCTGGCCGAATGGGCCCCGGGCGAGCTGGACGAGCTCATCTGGTCCTTCGCCCCCGACCACGCCTCGCGGCCGGCCCCCGAGAAGCTCTCGGACGTACCGGCCGTCACCGACGAGTCGACGGCTCTGTCCAAGGCGCTCAAGAAGCGCGGCATCCGCTTCGTGGGCCCGACGACGGCGTACGCACTGATGCAGGCGTGCGGCCTGGTGAACGACCACCTGGCGGACTGCGTGGTGCGCGACGCCGGCTGACCGGGCCGCTCTTCCCGGGGTGCGGAGGTGTCCGCCGCGGACCACGCGCGGCCCGCGGCGAACGCCTTCGGACGGTCAGCGCCCGAGGTACTTGGGCTTCTCCTTGTTCACGAACGCCTGGACCGCGATGGCGTGGTCCTCGGAGGCACCGGCGCGCCCCTGGAGCTCGTCCTCCTTCTCCAGGGTCTCCTCCAGCGAGTGGGTGAGCCCGAAGGCGACGGACTCCTTCAGGGCGGCGTACGCCAGCGTCGGCCCGGCGGCCAGCGCCCGCGCCACCTTCTCCGCCTCGGCGCGCACCTCGCCGGCCGGAACCAGCCGGTTCGCGATGCCCAGCTCGTACGCCTCCTGGGCGCTGATGCTGCGCGGGAAGAGCAGCAGGTCGGCGGCACGGCTCGGGCCGATCACCCGGGGCAGCGTCCAGGAGATCCCCGAGTCGGCGGTCAGCGCGACACCGGCGAAGGACGTGTTGAAGGCGGCCGTGTCGGCGACGACGCGGTAGTCGGCGGCGAGCGCGAAACCGAACCCGGCCCCGGCCGCGACACCGTTGACCCCGGCCACCACGGGCTTCGCGGCGCCGGTCAGAGCCCGCACGATGGGGTTGTAGTGCTCGCGCACGGTGCTCATCGTCCCGCCCGACCCCGACTCCCTGTCGGCGGCCAGCAGCCCGATGTGCTCCTTGAGGTCCTGGCCGACGCAGAACGCCCGGTCACCGGCCGCGGTCAGCAGGATGGCCCGTACGGCGTCGTCCGCGGCGGCGGCCTGGGCCGCGTCCCGGAAGGCGACCTTGGTCTCGACGTTCATCGCGTTCATCGCCTCGGGGCGGTTCAGCGTGATGGTCGCGAGTCCGTCGCTCACCTCGTAGAGCACGGTGTCGGCCATGGTGGGTCCCTTCCGGGGTCGCGGCTCGTCGTACCGGCCGGTACGACCTGTGTCCGATGACAGCATGGCGGAGATCACCCGCGGTGGCGCGGAGCCTCCATGTGACCTGCGTCAAAGAATTCCGGGCTGTGGACGCCGTTGCGGCGGCGCAGTATCGCAGCCACATCGCCGAATTGGGTGGTTTTGCTCAAGCGCGTTGCGCAAGCGATGCCGACTGATGTTGGTCATCGGGTCCTGAGATGCGAGATAATGGCCTGGAAGCAATGTGTTCGATGCCGGTGACGTGTGTCCTATGAGGGGACGTGCGTGCCCTCCGAGGGGGCCGTCGGCGACGATGAGCTGGTTTCAGGAAGGGGAACGAGCATGGCGGCCATGAAGCCGCGGACGGGCGATGGCCCGCTCGAGGTGACCAAGGAGGGGCGGGGCATCGTCATGCGCGTTCCGCTCGAAGGCGGCGGTCGGCTTGTCGTCGAGCTGACCCCTGACGAGGCTGACGCGCTCGGCGACGCCCTCAAGAAGGTCGTCGGCTGACGCGGAACGCGACCCATACCCCTTTCGGCTTCCCCGGCACCGCACATGGTGCCGGGGACGCTGTTTTTCCGGGCGTACGGGACCGCCGCGCCGCTCGGCCGGCAGGGGTCGGGCAAGGCGGAAGGCCAGGTCGGAGGCACCCTGCGGGCAGTAGACCGGGCCGCGGACCGGCCGACGGGCCGGACGGTGGAATCAGCGCTTGACCGCGCACAGCAGGCCGTCGCCCACCGGCAGCAGCGACGGCACCAGCTCCTGGCTCTCGCGCACCGCGCGCAGCAGCTCGCGCAGCCGGCTCACCTCGACCGGCTGCGGTCCCGAGTCCACGGTGCGGCCGTCCGCGAAGACGCCCTCGAAGGCGACGAGCCCGCCCGGACGCAACAGGCGCAACGATTCGGCGAGGTAATCGAGGCTCTCCAGCCGGTCGCCGTCGCAGAACACGAGGTCGTATCCGGCGTCCGCGAGACGGGGCAGGACATCCAGCGCCCGGCCCGGGATGAAGCGCGCCCGGTTGCTGGCGAACCCGGCGGCACGGAAGGCCTGGCGGGCGAACTGCTGGCGCTCCGGCTCCGGATCGACGGTGGTCAGTACCCCGTCCGGCCGCATGCCGTGCAGAAGATGAATTCCGGAGACGCCGGTCCCGGTACCTATCTCGGCGACCGCCTTCGCGTCCACGGTGGCGGCGAGCAGGCGCAGCGCGGCGCCCGTGCCGGGCGTCACCGAGCGCAGGCCCGCCTCGTGGGCCCGGTCCCGCGCCCATCGCAGCGCCTCGTCCTCGGCGACAAAGGCGTCGGCGAACGCCGCCCAGCTCGTCTGCCGGTTGCCGGTAATGACCCTCTCCTGTCCCCGTGGTTGCCTGGGCGTGACTGTATCCGTTGGTGCCGGGAACCTGCGGATGGGACCGGGCGTTTAGAGGGGTGGGAGAACCGAGCGGGGGGAAGTCGATGAGTCGGTACACGGAGCGGGGCCGCGGGCGGACGCCGGCGAGCCCATATGAGCCCGTATCAAATTCCCGTAAAACCGCTTATCCGGAGCTAACGGGCGAGGTGGCTATGGTAGGGGCTCCACTGGACACCACCAGAGCCGACAGGGGAGGTGCGGCTGCGCCTGTGGATCGGGGAGGAGTGCTGCGGCGCCTGCTCAGATCGACGGGTGAGCCGAAATCCGTGACCGACAACGCTGACCAGCTCCCCGTTGCTGCCCCGGCGCAGACCGCGACGTTCACCACCGACGCGGAGCCGCAGGCATGGACTCCGCCCACCTGGGAGGAGATCGTCAGCACGCACAGCGGTCGCGTCTACCGTCTCGCCTATCGCCTCACGGGCAACCAGCACGACGCCGAGGACCTCACCCAGGAAGTCTTCGTCCGCGTCTTCCGCTCGCTGTCGACCTACACGCCCGGCACCTTCGAGGGCTGGCTCCACCGCATCACCACGAACCTCTTCCTCGACATGGTGCGGCGCAAGCAGCGCATCCGCTTCGACGCCCTCGGCGACGACGCGGCCGAGCGACTGCCCAGCCGCGAGCCCTCCCCGCAGCAGGTCTTCAACGACGCGCACTTCGACGCCGACGTCCAGCAGGCGCTGGACACCCTCGCGCCCGAGTTCCGCGCCGCCGTCGTCCTCTGCGACATCGAGGGACTGTCCTACGAGGAGATCGCCGCGACCCTGGGCGTCAAGCTCGGCACGGTCCGCTCCCGGATCCACCGCGGCCGCTCCCAGCTGCGCAAGGCCCTGGCACACCGGTCTCCCGAGGCCCGCGCCGAGCGTCGCTCGTTCGCGGCCCGTGTGCCCGTGCTGGGGGGAGGAGGCGCGACCGCGTGAGTGGAATCCGTCCCACCCCTGCCGAGCAGCACCTCGGGGACCGACTTTCCGCCCTGGTGGACGGAGAGCTCGGTCATGAGTCGCGCGACCGCGTCCTGGCCCACCTCGCCACCTGCGCGAAGTGCAAGGCCGAGGCCGACGCCCAGCGCCGACTGAAGAACGTCTTCGCGGAAGTGGCCCCGCCGCCGCCCTCCGAGAGCTTCCTCGCCCGCCTCCAGGGACTCCCCGGGGGAGGCGACTCCGACAGCCCGCGACTGAACGGCGGCACCTTCGGCGGCGGACTGCCCGGCGGCTCCACGGGCTCCGGACTGCCCGGCTTCTTCGGAATGCGCGGCGAGACCTTCGGGTACGTCCCGGCCGGACCGCACGCCGATGTGCTGCCCCCCGCTCCGGGGCGCGGCTTCCGTATCCATGACGTCAGCCGCCACGAGGCCGAGCGGTCCGCCTCGCGCGGGCTGCGGTTCGCCTTCGTCGCCGCGGGCGCGGTGTCGCTCGCGGCCGTCGCGCTCGGCGGGGTGACCACCGGTCTGCCCGGGGACACGGACGCGCGCGGAGGAGCCGGCGCCGGGAGCAATGTGACGCCGTCCCGGTCCCAGGGCGCGGGAGCGACCTCGGCTCCCGAGTCGCAGCGCCGCCGGTCCGCCGGTCCGCTGCTCACCCAGGGTGAGCGGTCGCTCGGCAACGGTCCGGTGGCACCGACCGGGGTGTCCGCCCCGCTGCTGCCCGGAGTTCCCGCTCCGGCCGGCCGCGGCCAGGACGTCGTGCACACGCTGACGACACCGGTGGTCGCCGGTGCCGCCGCGATGTCCCCGCTCATACGTCCGCTCACCGAGGTCCAGCCGCCCGCGGCGACCCCGGCTCCGGGCCTGCTCGCCGCCCCCGCCGTCACACCGTCCCCCACCTCGTCCCCGTCCCCCACCCCTCATCAGGCTCACTGACACCGCCCTCTGCGCGTCGGCCCGGGAACCTGGTTGAATCCGGGGAGGGCCGCGTCCGCGGGAGGGATCACGGACGCGGAGTCGACCAGTCTGTGGTGGCCGTCGGTGCGTTGTGCCGCGGGCCAGGTGTGGGGAGAGCATGAACGAGGGCAGGCCCACGAAGGCGAACCGGTGGAGTCGACCCCGGCCCGAGGACACGGGCGCGGACACCGCGCCGGCCGGCCTCACGGAACCGGATTCCCCCCAACCCGCCGCCTCCCGGAACACCGCGAACGGTGCCGGGCCGAGCGCGCCCGAGGAGCGGGCACAGACCACCCCGGCCGTCACCCGGGCCGAGGCGGCCGCCCCGGCCCACGGGACGGCCCCCGCGGGCGCCGTCCCGGCCCAGGGCGGCGCTCCCGACGAGGCCCTGCCCCTCGTACCGGAACCGGAAGCCTCAGGGCCTCCGAACCCGATGTCCCCCGTGCCCCGGCCTCCCGACGGCCCCGCCGCTGTCTTTCCCGCCCCGGCCGGGTCCGACGGTCCCGTCGAGTCAGACACGCCCGATCCCTGGCGGAACTACGACCCCTGGGCCGCGCCCGGATCCCCGCGGCACCACGGCCACCTCGCCCGGAGCGGACCCGGCGGACCCTTCCAGCAGAACGGCGTCGCCGTGCCCACCGTGGCGGAGCGGCGCCGAAGGGCGAGGAAGACCCTGGTGCTCGCCGCCGTCGCGCTCGCGCTGGCGTCCGGGGGCGTGGGGGGCTTCGTGGGGGCCTATCTGGAGCGGAACGGGGGACTGACGGACATCGAGCTGCCGCAGGCCGCCAAGGAGGCCCCGGGGCGCGCCCCGGACAGCGTCGCCGGGATCGCGGCGCACGCGCTGCCCAGCGTCGTCACCCTGCACGTGCACGGGAGCGAGGAGGACGGCACCGGCACCGGGTTCGTGCTCGACGGCGAGGGGCACATCCTCACCAACAACCACGTGATCGAACCCGCCGGCGGCAGCGGCACGATAACCGTGACGTTCAGCGGCGGTCAGACCGCGAAGGCCCGGGTCGTCGGACACGACAGCGGCTACGACCTCGCCGTGGTCAAGGTCTCCGGGGTCCGCGGGCTCGCGCCCATGCCGCTGGGCAACTCGGACAGCGTCCAGGTCGGCGACCCCGTCGTCGCCATCGGCGCGCCCTTCGACCTGGCCAACACGGTCACCTCCGGGATCATCAGCGCCAAGGACCGGCCCATCACGGCGGGCGGCGAGAAGGGCGACGGCACCGACGTCTCGTACGTGGACGCCCTCCAGACCGACGCGCCGATCAACCCCGGCAACTCGGGCGGACCGCTGCTCGACTCCCGGGCCCGTGTCATCGGCATCAACAGCGCCATCCGTTCCGCCGACAGCGGCTCCGACCTGGGGACCGGTCAGGCCGGATCCATCGGGCTGGGCTTCGCGATCCCCGTCAACCAGGCCAAGCGCGTCGCCGAAGAGCTCATCAACACCGGCAGGGCCACCCACCCCGTGATCGGTGTCACGCTCGACATGAACTACTCGGGCGACGGAGCACGGGTGGGCATGAAGGCCGCCGGGGGCGGTGCGCCCGTCACGCCAGGCGGTCCCGGAGACGAGGCGGGCATCAGGGCCGGCGACGTCATCACCGAGGTCGACGGCACGCCTGTCCACTCCGGCGAGGAACTCATCGTGAAGACCCGCGCCCACCGGCCCGGCGACCGCCTCCGGCTGACCGTCAGGCGGGGCGGAACGAACCGGACGATCACCCTGGTCCTCGGTTCGGCGAACGGCGGCTGAGGGCCGCGGCCCCGGGGGCCGCGAGTGACACGAACCTCACAGTCGAGAACGATGTCGCAGCTCGGGACGGCAAACATCGTGGAAAACCCGCGGTGTACCCGAAGCCGGGAGCCCCGGGACAGTTCCGGACGGACGGGAACGCCGGGTACCGTGGGACGCGGCCCGGACCGCGGAAGACCCCCGAGGGCCGTGGACCGAGGGCATCGCGAGGAGCTATCAGGTGTTCAATGACGTAGGACCGCTCGAGCTGGTGACGCTGATCGTCCTGGCCGTGCTCGTCTTTGGTCCCGACAAGCTCCCGAAGATGATTCAGGACGTCACGCGCACGATCCGCAAGATCCGTGAGTTCTCGGAGAGCGCCAAGGCGGACATCCGCGACGAACTCGGCCCGGATTTCAAGGACTTCGAGTTCGAGGACCTCAACCCCAAGACGTTCATACGCAAGCAGCTGGACAATGACGAGCTGGGGCTCAAGGAGATCCGCAACGGCTTCGACCTGAAGAAGGAGATGGCCGAGGTCACGGACGCGGTGCACAACCGTGAGTCCGACTCCTCCGCGGCGGGCGGGTCCGCCGGCGGCACGACCGGCGGCTCCGTCGACATGACGAAGAAGCGCGAGAAGCTCGACGCCGACGAGCACCCGCCCTACGACGCCGACGCCACCTGATCCGTACGGCGCCGTCTGATCCCTGCGGCGCCGCCTGATCCGTACGGTCCGTCCCGGAGTGCCGAGGCGCGGCCTGTCACGCGGAGGAGCCCCGCAACCGGGCAGTCATGACCCTCACCGGTCGGTGAGCCCTGCCCTCGGCGGCCGGATCCGGCGCGAGAACGGGTGCCTCCGCGGGCCGTGGACGGGCCCCGCGCGGTCCGAATACGCCCTTCGTACGTCTTACGCGCCGGGCGGTTTCGCCGCTGCTCGGAGCGGGGTGGCTATGCTGCCCAGTTGTTGTGCGGACCGACAAGGTCGCCCGAGGGGGGTGGGCCGCCCGGTCCGACGAGAGCGAGGAGGCGTCCGGCAGATGGAGACGACAAGTCGGGTAGGCGCGCAGGCGCCGGCCGCGGAGGGCGGACAACAGGTCCCTTCCGCCCGGCGTACGGTCGACGGCTACCTGCTGGCGCCCTTTCCCTGGTACGGCCTCGACGAGGCTTTCACGGGGCAGCGCTGGCTGATGCAGGTGGGCACCTCCGCGGACGGCGCGGTCGAGCACGGTTCGGTCGGGCACGGGGACGAACCCTCGGTGCGCTCCGAGCCGGGCGAGGACAAGGAGCGGTTCGCGGTGGTGGTCACCGTCGCCGCCAGCCCCGTACGGCGCAGCGCGGACGGCACGGGACTGCTGGAGGCCACCTCGGTGTCCTCGGCGGCGTGGCTGGCCGGTGTGGGGCTGCTGTCCTTCACCTGGCCCGGCCAGATGGACCACACCCTGCGCGACGACTGGCTGGACCAGCAGACCGAGACCGCGTGGGTGCTGGCCGACGACCTGGACGGGGCGGACTGGTCCACCCTGTCCCTGCCCGTGGACGGCGTTCCCACGGCCTTCCACTACCGCGAGTCCGAGTTCGGCTGGGTCCTCGCGGGTTCCACCCAGGAAGGCGTCCACGTGGGCGCGTACGGCCGGGGGATGAGCGCGTACGGGCTCGGCTTCGCGATGATCAAGGACATCGCCGCATACGACCGGTAAGGCCCTGGCAGCGGCCACGAGGCCCCCGGGACCACGACAGGCACCCACAAGCGCCACAGGGGCCCCTGGCGGCCGCTACGAAGGAGGGGGCGCCGTCCGCACGGACGGCGCCCCCTCCTTCGTAGCGACGGCGCCGGGGTCTCCCGCGGGAGACCCCGGCGTCCCGGAACGCGTCCGGGTTCTAGAACTTGTTGCGCGGGGTGATGCCCAGCGACATGCCCGACAGGCCGCGCTGACGGCCGCCCAGCTTGCCCGCGATGGCGCGCAGGGCCGCGCCGGCGGGGGAGTCGGGGTCGGTCAGGACGACCGGCTTGCCCTCGTCGCCGCCCTCGCGCAGGCGGACGTCGATCGGGATGGAGCCGAGGACCGGGACGGTCGCCCCGGTGGTGCGGGTCAGACCGTCGGCGACCGACTGGCCGCCACCGGTGCCGAACACGTCGACCATCTCGTCGCAGTGCGGGCAGGGCAGCCCCGACATGTTCTCGACGACGCCCACGATCTTCTGGTGGGTCTGCACCGCGATGGAGCCGGCCCGCTCGGCGACCTCGGCCGCCGCCTGCTGCGGGGTCGTGACGACCAGGATCTCGGCGTTCGGGACGAGCTGGGCGACGGAGATCGCGATGTCGCCCGTGCCCGGCGGGAGGTCCAGGAGCAGGACGTCCAGGTCGCCCCAGTACACGTCCGCCAGGAACTGCTGGAGCGCGCGGTGGAGCATCGGGCCGCGCCAGACCACCGGCGCGTTGCCCGGGGTGAACATGCCGATGGAGATGACCTTCACACCGTGCGCGGACGGCGGCATGATCATGTTCTCGACCTGGGTCGGCCGGCCCTCCGCGCCGAGCATGCGCGGCACCGAGTGGCCGTAGATGTCGGCGTCCACGACACCGACCTTGAGACCGTCGGCGGCCATCGCGGCCGCCAGGTTCACGGTGACCGAGGACTTGCCGACGCCGCCCTTGCCGGAGGCCACCGCGTACACACGGGTGAGCGAGCCCGGCTTGGCGAAGGGCACCTCGCGCTCGGCGGTGCCGCCCTTCAGCGCGGTCGCCAGCTCACGACGCTGCTCGTCGCTCATCACGTCGAGTTCGACGTCGACGCCGGTGACGCCCTCGACCCGCGAGACCGCCTCCGTCACCCGCTGGGTGATCGTGTCGCGCATCGGACAGCCGGAGACCGTCAGGTACACGGCGACCGCGACCATGCCATCCGCAGCGATCTGTACCGATTTGACCATCCCCAGTTCGGTGATGGGTCGGTTGATCTCGGGGTCGTTCACCGTCGCCAGTGCTTCACGCACCGCGTCTTCCGTAGCCATAGGGACGATGGTACGGCGCTTCCCATGTGCCCCGGAAAGCCCTGTCACCGGTCGTCTACGTCACGTCCCTGCGACCGTTCCGCCGGGAATACGACCCGTCCGTCCCCGTGACCGTCGGGGTAGCGGTCCTCCAGCTCCTTGACCAGGTCCTGGAGCTCGTTGCGGATCCAGTCGCGGGTGGCGACCTCGCCGAGGCCCATCCGCAGCGCGGCGATCTCGCGGGTGAGGTACTCGGTGTCGGCGATGGAGCGTTCGTTCTGCTTGCGGTCCTGTTCGAGGTTGACCCGGTCGCGGTCGTCCTGCCGGTTCTGCGCGAGCAGGATCAGCGGGGCGGCGTAGGAGGCCTGGAGCGACAGCATCAGGGTCAGGAAGATGAACGGGTAGTTGTCGAAGCGCAGGCCGTGCGGCGCGAAGGCGTTCCAGACCACCCACATGATGATGACGATCGTCATCCAGACGAGGAACCGCCCGGTGCCGAGGAAGCGGGCGATGCGCTCCGAGAACCGTCCGAAGGCCTCCGGGTCCCACTCGGGCAGCAGTCTGCGCCGCGGCGGCTTCGGCTGGTCGAGCCGGGTGCGCGGGCGGGAGGCCGCCGTCGCCCCCGTGGCGGCCCGCTCACGGGCCTCACGGTCAGGCGCCATGGCGTCCCTCTCCGCCCCGCGGGCCGTCCGGCTCCCCGGGCACGTCCTCGGGGCCGCGGCCGTCCTCTGGGCCGGTCCCGTCCTCGTCGCGGGACTCGTCGAGTTCGTCGCGCTCCTCGTGCATGCTGTCGTGCACACCCTCGTCGAGGTGGAACTCCGTCTCCCGCCAGTCCTCGGGCAGCATGTGGTCCAGTACGTCGTCCACGGTCACCGCCCCGAGCAGCGAGCCGCTCTCGTCGACGACGGGGGCCGCGACCATGTCGTACGTCGCGAAGAACCCGGCGACCACCGGCAGCTCGTCCTCCGGGGCCAGCGGATGGAGGTCGTCGTCGACGAGCGAGCCGACCAGGGTGGGCGGCGGATCGCGCAGCAGCCGCTGGAAGTGCACCGCGCCCAGGTACTTGCCCGTCGGTGTCTCGTCCGGCGGGCGGCACACGTACACCTGGGCGGCGAGCGCGGGGGAGAGATCGGGGTTGCGGACCCGGGCGAGCGCGTCGGCGACGGTCGCGTCGGGCCGCAGCACGATGGGCTCGGTGGTCATGAGCCCACCCGCCGTCCGTTCCGCGTACGCCATCAGCCGCCGGACGTCCGCCGCGTCGCCGGGCCGCATCAGCCTCAGCAGCCGCTCCACGTCCTCGGTGGGCAGTTCGGCGAGCAGGTCGGCCGCGTCGTCGGGGTCCATCGCCTCCAGGACGTCCGCCGCGCGCTCCTCCTTGAGCTTGCCGAGGATCTCGATCTGGTCGTCCTCGGGCAGCTCCTCCAGGACGTCGGCCAGACGGTTGTCGTCGAGCGCGGCGGCCACCTCGCCGCGCCGCTTCGGCGACAGGTGGTGCAGCACGTTCGCGAGGTCGGCGGGCCGCAGCTGCTCGAAGGTGGCGAGCAGGCTCTCCGCGCCCTGTCCGTGCTCCTCCAGCGAGAATCCGGTGACGGAGGACCAGTCGACCGTCATCGTCTCGCCCTTGGAGCGCCGGAAGGCGCCGCCGCGGCCCTTGCGGACGAAGACCCGGCCGATCTCCCACTCCCTGCGGGCCGGGAGCTGCTGGATCGACACGTCGAGGACCGTCACCTCCTCGCCCGTCTCGACGAGGGTCACGAGCCGGTCCAGCAGTTCGCCGAAGACGAGCCGTTCGGTGGGTCGCTGCTCGAAGCGGCGCACGTTCAGGACGCCGGTCGTGATGACCTGGCCGGACTCGATGCCGGTCACCCGGGTCATGGGCAGGAAGATCCGGCGGCGCGTGGACAGTTCGACGACGAGGCCGAGCATGCGCGGCGGCCGCCGTCCGACGCGCAGCATGGCGACGAGGTCCCGCACACGGCCCACCTGGTCGCCGTTCGGGTCGAAGACGGCGACGCCGGACAGGTGCGAGACGAAGATCCGGGGGGCGGCCGCTGCCATGCCCGCGCCTCCTTCGCTTCGATGCGTTCTGTCCCGGTCTGTCCGCTCGGGTGGGCTTCAGGCTAGCCCGTCCCGGTCGGGTGCGCCCTGGTGGGCGGTCCGGACGGACTGCCTCCGCCGGGCGGCGGGCGCACCGGTACGCTGCCGTACGCCGTTTGAGGACCGTGCACGAGAGGCAGCCCCACCTGTGACCGCAATTCCCCAGGGCCGTATCCGCAGAGCCGTGACGGCGGCCGCGATCTGCGCACTGGCCGTGACAGCGACGGGGCTGACGGGGTGCGGCAGCGAGGACCCGGACGCGGGTACGAACGGGGTCGGCAAGCTGTCCGCGACCGCCATCCAGGCGAAGGCGAAGAAGGCGGCCGAGAAGGCGTCGACCGTGCGGCTCTCCGGGACCGTCGTCTCGGGCGGCACCACCTACACCCTCGACATGCGCCTCAAGTCCGACGGCGGCACCGGTTCGGTCACCTCCAAGGGGGGCGGTTTCCGGCTGCTGCGGGTCGGCGAGCACCTCTTCCTCAAGGCGGACGCCGAGTTCTGGGCCCACGAGGACGGCGAGAGCGACGGCAAGTCGGACACGGCGGCGGCCGACAAGCTGGAGGGCATGTACGTGAAGGTGCCGACAGGCGACCCCGCGTACAAGCGCTTCAGCGGCTTCACCGACAAGGACGTCCTGCTCGACGGGCTGCTCGGTCTGCACGGCGCCCTCGCCAAGGACGGCCACCACGAACAGTCCGGTGTCCGCACGATCCGCATCACCGGCGGCAAGGGCTCGGGCGGCACCCTGGACGTCTCACTCCAGGGCACCCCGTACCCGGTCCTGCTCGGGCGCGCGGGCAACGCCGGCACCCTCCGTCTGACCGACTGGGGCAAGGACTTCCCGCTCGCGGAACCGCCGAAGAAGGACACGGTCGACTACGGGCAGCAGCTGCCCTCGTCGTGACCCGCTCATGACCCGCCCGGTCCACGACCACGGGCGGCGACGGCCCTCGTCGTGAGCCCGCACGGTCCCGGTGGCAGGCAGCCGCCCGTCGTACGGCAGACGGCAGACGGCAGACGGGAAGGCCGGACAGGCCTCAGCCGCGCTTGCGCCGCTTCAGCAGGAGACGGGGCAGCGCCGCCGGAGCCGGCCGGCGGGTCGTCGCCGGGCTCGGCAGCGGACGTGCGGCGAGCGAGCCCTCGGGCGGCTCGGCGGTCGCGCCCGTCGGTTCCAGGCGCACCACCCGGCATTCGCGCGCCCAGCGCTCCGGCATGGCCTCGCCGTCCGGGGCGTTCAGCCGCTTGCCCTTGAGTTCTCCGACGGCCGCATCCCACTCCGGGGTGTTCGCGGCGAGTTCCACGACCGTGGCGGACCAGGTGACGAGCCGTCCGCCCTTGTCCTTGCTGCGGACGGTGACGACGGCGTGCCCTCCGTCGACCAGCCCCGGCAGCGGCTGCTCGCCCGGCCCGTCGCCGACCAGGCAGGCCGCGCCCTCGTGCCACACGTGCCACAGCGCGCGGGTGGGCACCTCCTCGCCCGGACCGGCCGGCGAGGGCGCCGCGGCGCCCTGTACCCAGATCAGCCCGGACTTCTTGGTGGCCTCCTCGACGAGGGCCTGGTCGAGCAGCTCTTGCGTCATGGGGCCCAGACTATCCAGCCCGTCCTACAGCCAGCCGTTGCGCTTCAGGATCCGGTGGATCGTGAGACAGAGCCCGACCGTGACCCCCATGACCACGGGGTAGCCGTAGCGGGCGTGCAGCTCGGGCATGTACGTGAAGTTCATGCCGTACACACCACAGACCATCGTCGGTACGGCGACGATCGCGGCCCACGAGGTGATCTTGCGCATGTCCTCGTTCTGCGCCACGGAGGCCTGCGCGAGGTTGGCCTGGAGGATCGAGTTGAGCAGTTCGTCGAAGCCGAGGACCTGCTCCTGCACGCGCGCGAGGTGGTCGGCGACGTCACGGAAGTACTTCTGGATGTCGGGGTCGATCAGCCGCATCGGGCGCTCGCTCAGCAGCTGCATGGGGCGCAGCAGCGGCGACACCGCCCGCTTGAACTCCAGCACCTCACGCTTGAGCTGGTAGATCTGCCCGGCGTCCGTGCCGCGCGGGGTGCCCTTGCGGCCCGGCGAGAACACCTCGGTCTCGACCTCGTCGATGTCGTCCTGCACGGCGTCCGCGACCGCGATGTAGCCGTCGACGACATGGTCGGCGATCGCGTGCAGGACCGCCGAGGGGCCCTTGGCGAGCAGTTCGGGGTCGTCCTGGAGGCGGTGCCGCAGCGCGCGCAGCGACCCCTGCCCGCCGTGCCGGACGGTGATGAAGAAGTCCCCTCCGGTGAAGCACATGACCTCGCCGGTCTCGACGATCTCGCTGGTCGCCGTCAGCCGGTCGTGCTCGACGTAGTGGATGGTCTTGAAGACGGTGAACAGGGAGTCGTCGTAGCGCTCCAGCTTGGGCCGCTGGTGGGCCTGGACGGCGTCCTCCACGGCCAGCGGGTGCAGTCCGAACTCCCGGGCGATACCGGCGAATTCGTCCTCGGTGGGCTCGTGCAGACCGATCCACACGAACCCGCCGTCGCGCCGCACCTGGCGCATGGCCTCCTGCGGTGTGAGCGGGGTGCGGGTCGCGACGCGGGCGCCGTCACGGTAGACGGCGCAGTCGACCACGGCCGACGGGGTGGCCGGGTCGCGGGTGGTGTCGTACGAGCCACTGTCCTTGATGCGCAGGGAGGGACGGGGGCGGACCGCGGCGCGCAGGTCACGGATCATCGACATGGCAGGCTCCTTCTCGCGGGCGGAGGCGGCCGGCGACGGTTGGAACTACCCGGAATGGGGACGTCCTGACTGCGGATGTTTGGCACGTCCACAAAGCGGGGAGCACCGCACCGTCGCGGTGGCAGCTTCGCTGTTGATTCAGATCGGACAGATCAGGGGTTCAGATCGGACAGATCAGGCGGAAACGAAGCGCTCTTCCGTGGTGCACCGGGCGGCATTGACACGTATGCACACGATTGCGGGAGGCGGCAGCCGGCAGGGCTGAAAAACCCAGCGGAACCAGCTACGGACTCAGCGACCGGAAGAGCGGGTGGTACTGCACGATCGACTTCGGTCCATTGCAGCCCCACCTCCTCCGGTCGGTCCCCCGTGAGGGACGATCCATCCCCCGAAGGGGAGTCTGTCTCCCTCCGAAGGGGAGTCAGATCAGTCTCAGTGCGTCGGAGTCCGGGAGCAACTCCCGCAGCGCCATGAGGGCCTGGGGGCCTTCAGTCATGCACTGCTCCGACCAGCGGCCAAGAGTATCAGCGCACCGATACGTCAAGGCCCCGCTTTGCGCGTTGTTGACCGGGGTCCGGTGCGCGCAGGCTGAATTGGCGCGGCCTATGCTCGGTTCATGGCTGATGTTCTTCCTCTGGTCGAGGCCCGTTTGCGCTCCGCGTTGGGCGAACCCGACGCGCGGGCCGCTGTCACCTTTCTGGGTACCGACCGCATCGAGGTGCTGCGCTTCACGGAGGGGGACATCGTCCGCTACGCCACGCTCGGCATGTCCGTCCAGCCGATGGCGGACCCCACCGCCGTGCTCGCCGATCCGGTGAAGGGCCCGCGCGCCGAGCTGGTCCTCTCGGTCCGTCCGGCCGGGGCCGACACCGACAAGGTGCTCCGCCCGCTGGCCGTGCTCGCCGCCGCCCCCCAGGTCGAGGGTCTGGTCGTGGCCCCCGGTGCCTCGCTCGACGTGGGTGAACCCCTGTGGCCAGGCGCGCCGTTCACCTCCGTCCTGGTCGCCGAGTCCGGCGGTCTGGTGGAGGACCTGGAGCTCGACGCTCCCGCCGATCCCGTACGTTTCCTGCCGCTGCTCCCCATGACGCCCAACGAGGCCGCCTGGAAGCGCGTCCACGGCGCCGGCGCTCTCCAGGAACGCTGGCTGAACGGCGGAACGGACTTGCGCGATCCGCTGCGCAAGTCCGTTCCCCTGGACTGACCGATACCGGGACACCGCGTGTGACGGAACGTCGATCCACGTTCTGGAACACTCAGTTGGCGAAAGCGGCGACGCCGTCCTCGGTGGCGTGGACCGGCTCCAGCTTCTCCGCCCTCTCGGTGAGCGCCGCGCGCCGTACGTAGACCACCGCCGCGCCCAGCAGCGCGGTGACCGCGGCGACCACGAACGGGACGCGGATGTTGCTCCACTCCTCGATCTTCGGGGCGAAGTACGGCGCCGCCGCGGCCGCGAACCAGCGCACGAAGTTGTAGCCGGCGCTCGCCACGGGGCGCGGGGCGTCGGAGACCCCGAGGGCCAGCTCCGTGTAGACGGTGTTGTTCACGCCGATGAACGCGCCGGACAGGATCGTGCAGACGACGGCGGTGGTGTGGTCGCCGTACCCGAGGACGAGCACGTCGACGGCGAGCAGCACCAGGGAGCCGCCCAGCACCTTGAGCGAGCCGAACCGTGCCTGCATGCGCGGGGCCACGATCACCGAGAAGACCGCGAGCAGCAGACCCCAGCAGAAGAACACCGCGCCGGACTTGTACGGCGTCATGTTCAGTACGAACGGGGTGAAGGCCAGCACGGTGAAGAACGTGTAGTTGTAGAAGAACGCGGAGGCCGCGGCGGAGGCGAGGCCCTTGTGGCCGAGGGCGCGCAGCGGGTCGAGCAGTGAGGTCGTGCGCGCGGGCTTCGGCTGCTCCTTCAGGAACGCCGTGATGCACAGGAAGCCGATCGCCATCAGGAACGCGGTGCCGAAGAACGGGTAGCGCCAGCTCGCGTTGCCGAGCAGGGCTCCCAGCAGAGGCCCGCAGGCCATGCCGAGGCCCAGCGCGGACTCGTACAGCAGGATCGCGGCCGCGCTGCCGCCCGCCGCCGCGCCGACGATGACGGCGAGGGCGGTGGAGACGAACAGCGCGTTGCCGAGCCCCCAGCCGGCCCGGAAGCCGACGAGCTCGCCGACCGATCCCGAGGTACCGGCCAGTCCGGCGAAGACCACGACGAGCGCCAGGCCGAGCAGCAGGGTCCTGCGGCCGCCGATCCGGCTGGAGACGAAGCCGGTCAGCAGCATCGCGAACGCGGTGATCAGGAAGTACGAGGTGAAGAGCAGGGACACCTGGCCCGCCGTGGCGTCGAGTCCCCGGGCGATGGACGGCAGGATCGGGTCGACGAGTCCGATGCCCATGAAGGCGACGACGGACGCCCCGGCGGTCGCCCAGACGGCCCTCGGCTGACGCAGGATGCCGCCCGCGCCGGCGTCGAACGTGTCGCCCTTCGCGGGGCCTTCCGTGCTGTTGATCATGCCCGCTCCCTCACTGTGCACCGACCGGATCGTTGTCTTATACACACAATAAGTTAGCTGGACTAATAAATGCAAGATGCACGTAGTTTTTGGCGTGGCCGGCCCGCGCCGGACGGGTGATCGTCCTTGACGCGGGCAAAGACGGGGAGGACCGTTGGGCCCTATGAGGGGCGAACCCAGTTGCCCGAAGTGTGGTGGCCGGGTCAGGGCTCCCGGCCTCTTTGCCGATTCCTGGCAGTGTGATGTGCACGGCACGGTGCATCCGCTGCAGCCCGTGATCCCGCCCAGCGTCGAGGCCCTCGGTGTGGTCGTGCACCGCGCCCGGGTACCGGTGTGGATGCCGTGGCCGCTGCCGGTCGGCTGGCTGTTCACCGGGGCGGCGTTCGCGGGGGACGACCGCAGTGGCGGCAGGGCCACCGTCATCGCCTGCTCCGGGCCCGGACCGCTGGGCGGCATGGGTGAGCTGATCCTCGTCGCCGAGGAACTGGGCGTCGGCCTCGGCGCGCGGTACGCGGGCATGGACGGCCCCGACCCCGGCCCGTACATGAGCGTCGAGAAACCGCCGCAGGCGAAGGTCCTCGCGGCGGGCCGGCCCACCCCGCTCTGGCATGTCTCCGGCTCGCCCGACGACCGCGCCGTCTTCGCGGGCGAGGCGCGGGGGCTGTGGCTGTGGGCCGTCGTCTGGCCCGAGCAGACCGGACTGCTGATGTACGACGAACTGGTCCTGACCGATCTGCGTGACGCGGGCGCCGAGGTCGACCTGCTGCCGTGCGGCGCGCTGTCGCCGCGCATCCTGGAGCCGTAGGGCCGCGTGCGGCGGTGCCGGGGTGCGGTGTGCCCGGACGTCGGCCTGGGGTGCGCCCGGACGTTGGAGTGGGTGTGCCTGGACGCCCGAGTGGGGTGTGCTCGGACGGCGGCGTGGGGTGTGCTCGGGTGCCGGCCTGGGGCGTGCTCGGACGCCCGAGTGGAGCGTGCCCGGGTGCCGGGAAGTGTAGGGGGTGCTCCCCTGGTACGGGTGTGACAGTGAGGGGCGGATTCCCGCTATCCTTGAGCGTCCCGTCCGTCCCGTCACCGCCTGGAGTCACGCGTAGTGCGCATCGATCTGCACGCCCACTCCACCGCCTCCGACGGTACGGACACTCCGGGGGAGCTGGTGCGCAACGCGGCCGCCGCCGGTCTGGACGTCGTCGCGCTGACCGACCACGACACCACGCGCGGACACGCCGAGGCGATCGCCGCGCTCCCCGAGGGACTCACCCTCGTCACGGGCGCCGAGCTCTCCTGCCGGATCGACGGCATCAGCATGCACATGCTGGCCTACCTGTTCGACCCCGAGGAGCCCGCACTGCTCGCCGAGCGCGAACTGGTACGGGACGACCGGGTGCCGCGCGCCCAGGGCATGATCGCCAGGCTCCGGGAAATCGGCGTGCCGATCACCTGGGAACAGGTGGCACGCATCGCGGGCGACGGATCGGTCGGGCGCCCGCACGTCGCCTCCGCGCTGGTCGAACTGGGCGTCGTCGACAGCGTCTCCGACGCCTTCACCGAGCAGTGGCTGGCCGACGGGGGGCGTGCCTACGTCCCCAAGCACGAAACCGACCCCTTCGAGGCGATCCGGCTGGTCAAGGGCGCCGGAGGCGTCACCGTCTTCGCTCACCCCGCCGCCGCCAAGAGGGGCCGGACCGTGCCGGAGTCGGTGATCGCCGAGCTGGCCGGAGCGGGCCTCGACGGCATTGAGGTCGACCACATGGACCACGAACCGGCCACCCGGGCACGGCTGCGCGGTCTGGCCTCCGAACTGGGGCTGCTGACCACGGGCTCGTCCGACTACCACGGCAGCCGCAAGACCTGTGTGCTCGGGGAGTTCACGACCGACCCCGAGGTCTACGGGGAGATCACCCGCCGCGCCACCGGGGCGTTCCCGGTACCGGGCGCGGGCGGAGCCTGAATCCCCGGACGTTCCCACCGGGCTTGACCGCACCGGGCCCTGCCGGCTCGGCCGGGGCTGTGCTTGGCCGTGTGCCTGGGGCGTTGCCTGTGTCTGGGCCCTGTGCCTGTGACTTCGACTGTGACCGTGCCTGTGGCTGTGCCGGAGGCCCCGGTTGCGACCGTGGCTGTGATCCGGCTGCGGCCCTGCCTGTGCCTGCGGCGGCTGTCCTGGTGCCGGTCCCGGCGGGCACGTGAGGTCCGTACGCACCGGGCCCGTCCCGTAAGGCCCCTGCCGGGCGGCGCGCGCACCGACGCTCCCGCACCGCCGGTCGTGCCGACGTGCCCCGCCCCGTGGAACGACCGCCCGAAGCGGTGGCCGGAAGGCCCCGCCCCCGATCCCTGCCCTCACTCACCCTCTCGCAAGGCTTCTCCTCACCATGTTCGACGTCGCCGTCTTCGGCTCCCTCTTCCTCACGCTCTTCGTCATCATGGATCCCCCCGGGATCACCCCGATCTTCCTGGCGCTCACCGCGGGCCGCCCCGCCCGGGTGCAGCGGCGGATGGCCGTCCAGGCGGTCTGCGTCGCCGGCGGCGTCATCACCGTCTTCGGGCTCCTCGGGCACCAGATCCTGGACTACCTGCACGTCTCCGTGCCCGCGCTCATGATCGCGGGCGGACTGCTGCTCCTGCTCATCGCCCTCGACCTGCTCACCGGCAAGACGGACGAGCCGAAGCAGACCAAGGACGTCAACGTCGCCCTCGTGCCCCTCGGGATGCCGCTGCTCGCCGGGCCCGGCGCGATCGTCTCCGTGATCCTCGCGGTGCAGAAGGCCGACTCGGTCGCCACCCAGGTCTCCGTGTGGACCGCGATCCTCGCGATCCATGTCGTGCTGTGGGTCGTGATGCGCTACTCGCTGCTGATCATCCGCGTCATCAAGGACGGCGGAGTCGTCCTGGTGACCCGGCTCGCGGGCATGATGCTCTCCGCCATCGCGGTGCAGCAGATCATCAACGGCGTCACGCAGGTGATCCGGGGGAGCTGACGGCCCCCGCAGACACGCAGAGCCCCGCACGGCTTTCTCACCGTGCGGGGCTCTGAAGTCTTTGAAGCGTCTGCTGTCCGCGACGCGGTTCGTCCTGCGAGGCGCCTTCGGTGCGCCCCTGTACCGCGAAGCGGACGGTCGTCGTGTTACGAGGCGGTTGTGTCGGCCGGGCGGATCCACAGACGCTGCCCGATGGCGGCGGCCTGCTGAACGATCCGGTTGACGGAGGCGGCGTCTACGACAGTGCTGTCCACGGGCGTGCCGTCGACATCGTCGAGTCGCATGATTTCGAAGCGCAAGGGCTTCTCCCTTCGTCTGGTCATCCTCCTGAGGAGAACTACTTGTGTCTGACGAGCGAGACATCACTGTCCTCGCTCACGTAGGGAGTCAACGGGATGCGTGTTACAAACATTCCCTACGCTAAGGAAATTTTTCGAGAACCTAATTACCGGCGGGTAGCCCGGGTGGCGGAGACTGAACGGCGCCAGTTGTGTTCGCAGCGTGACCGCCGGGACAATGGCACCGATGAACGACGACCACGCGGCTCTCGCCGCCCGCATAGACCGTACGAACGAGTTGCTCCAGCGCATGCTCGCCGAGGTCGCGAAGACCCCCTCCACCCACGCGATCTTCGTCGACGCCGGATATCTGTACGCGGCCGCGGGGCGCCTCGTCGCCGGCACGGAGGACCGCCGTTCGTTCGACCTCGACACCGAGGGTCTCATCGAGGCACTCATCGACCGGGCCCGCACGATCTTCGCCGACAGCAGGCTGCTGCGCGTCTACTGGTACGACGGCGCGCGGCGGCGCATCCACACCGCGGAGCAGCAGTCCATCGCCGAACTCCCGGACGTGAAGGTCCGGTTGGGCAACCTGAACGCCAACAACCAGCAAAAGGGCGTCGATTCACTCATCCGCTCGGACCTGGAGTCCCTCGCCCGGCACCGCGCCATCAGTGACGCGGCACTGCTCGGCGGCGACGAGGACCTCGTCTCCGCGGTCGAGGCGGCCCAGGGCTACGGAGCCCGGGTCCACCTCTGGGGCATCGAGGCACCCGAGGGCGGCAACCAGGCCGAGCCGCTTCTCTGGGAGGTCGACAGCCAGCGCACGCTCGACCTCGACTTCTTCAAGCCGTACGTGGCCAGGCGGACCGCCCAGTCGTACGACCCGACGGCGGCGGTCCGGCCCACTCGGGAGGACGTGCGCTTCGTGGGCGCCCAGGTGGCCGCGAAGTGGCTGGCCGCACGCGGCCGCGAATCCCTGGCCGAGCTGCTTCCCGGTCATCCGTATCTCCCCGGCTCGGTCGACCAGGATCTGCTGGTCGAGGCCGAGGGGCTGCTCCAGTACTCCCTGCGCGGCCAGTCGGACCTGCGCCGCGCACTGCGGGACGGCTTCTGGGAACACCTCCAGGCGCAGTACTAGTGCCGCGGCAGGCAATGTTTGCCCGTCAAGGAGCGGCGTCATGGGGGTCCCCCCTGCTCGAGCGAAGCCGAGAGCTTGGGGGAGCGTGCCGGGAGTCGCGACGGGGCGAAGGCTGCCCCTCGGGGCACTAGCCGGGGTTGCCGGGAGCGCTCGCGGGCAGCGTGCCGTCCCAGAACGCGGCCAGCGCGCGGGCGGTCTCCAGGGGCTGGTCGGCGTTCGGTGAGTGTTCCGCACCCTCGACGACCGTGCGGTGCGCGTCCAGCCGTACGGCCATCGTGTCCAGCAGGGTGACCGGCCAGGTGTCGTCACGTTCGCCGGACAGCACGTGCTTCGGCAGCGGGACGGCGGCCAGTTCGGCGACACGGTCGGGCTCTTCGCAGAGCTGGCGGCCCGTGGCGACGAGCTGGGCGGGACTGTTGCCGAGCCAGCGGCGGCGCAGGTCGGAGAGGTCGTCGAGCCCCGCGTCCAGCCCGCCCGTGTCGGTCTCCTCGGGCGGCTCCATCGCCTGGATCGCCTCCCACACCTCGGCCATGCTCATCACGGCCAGCGCGTCCCGCAGCAGCTTGACGCGCTGCTGCTGAGCCGTGGAGATCTGCGCGGGGCCGGAGGCCATGAGGGTCAGGGACACGAACGGCGACGGGTCGGCCAGCACCGCGGTCCGCGCGATCTGGCCGCCGAGCGAGTGCCCCACGAGGTGCACCGGAACGCCGACGGCGGCGGCCTGCGCGAGCACGTCCTGCGCCAACTCGCTCTGCGCGTAAGCCGTTTCGTCGTCGCGTGGTCCCTCGGTCTCGAACTGTCCGCGCCCGTCCACGGCCACCGTCCGGTAGCCCGCGGCGGCCAGCGGCGCGTGCAGCGCGATGAAGTCCTCCTTGCTCCCGGTGAACCCCGGCAGCAGCAGGACGGTTCCCTTGGGCTGTCCCTCCGGCGCGGCGTCGAGCACGGCGAACTCGCCGCGCGCGGTCGACAACCGGTACGCGCGGACACCGGCGGGCGGAACGAACGTGTAGGGCCTGCTCATGCGGAGGAGGCTATCGGGCGTCGGCGAGGGCCGCTCGACGGGTGGGGTGGTCGGGGGCCGTCACGGTGGCCGTGTGCCGAGGTGCGGGTACGCCGATGGCCCGGCCCCACCGGAAGGGGGGACCGGGCCATCGGACGGGAGATCAGCTCTCCGTGGGCTCCGCGGCGACGACCTTGCGGGTGCGTCGGCGGGCGGCGGGCTTGGTCTCCGTGGCCTCGGTGGCCTGGGCCGGGATCTCGGCGTCGGCGACGGCCTTGCGGGTCCGGCGGCGTACGGGCTTGGCTTCGGTCGCCTCGGCGGCCTCGGCGGTGTCCGTGGCGGTGCTCGCTGCCTTGCGGGTGCGCCGGGGCTTGGCCTCGGCGACCGTCTCGGCGACCTCGGTCGCGGCGGCCTCGACGGTGTCCACGACCGCTTCCGCCACCTTGCGAGTGCGTCGGCGGGCGGCGGGCTTGGTCTCCGTGGCCTCGGCGGCCTGGGCCGGGATCTCGGCGTCGGCGACGGCCTTGCGGGTCCGGCGGCGTACGGGCTTGGCTTCGGTCGCCTCGGCGGCCTCGGCGGTGTCCGTGGCGGTGCTCGCTGCCTTGCGGGTGCGCCGGGGCTTGGCCTCGGCGACCGTCTCGGCGATCTCCGTCGCGGCGGCCTCGACGGTGTCCACGACCGCTTCCGCCACCTTGCGGGTGCGTCGGCGGGCGGGCTTGGCCGGAGCCTCGGTGACGTCGGCGGCCTCGGTGACCGTCTCGGCGGCGGGAGCCGTCTCGACGGCCTTGCGGGTCCGGCGGCGGGCCGGCGCGGCCTGAGCCTCGGCGACGACCTCGGCGGCGGCGCTCTCGACCACGGCCTCGGCGGCGGTCACCACCGCCTCCGCCGTCTCCACGACCGTCGCGGCGGTCCTGCGGGTCCGGCGACGGCGCGGCGCGGCCGGCTCGTCGGCGACACCCTCAGCCGTCGCCACGGCGGCTTCCGCGGCCTCGGTCACGGGGGCGGCGACGGCTGCCACGGCCTCGCCCGCTCCACCGCGCGTCCGCCGACGGCGGCGCGGCGTGCGGGGCTCGGCGGTCTCGACGGACGCGGGCGACTCCGTGGTCGCCGGAGCGGCCGTGGACGCGGACGTCTCGTCCGAGGGAGCGCCGTTGCGCGTACGGCGGCGCTGGCGGGGAGTGCGCGGCGCGCGCTCACGCTCGGCGGGCGCGGGCGCAGCCGTACGGCCACCGCGGCCACGCGGACCGCCACGGCCGCCGGTCTCGCCCAGGTCCTCGACCTCTTCGGCCCCGAGCCCGGCGCGGGTGCGCTCGGAACGCGGCAGGACACCCTTGGTGCCGGCCGGGATGCTGAGCTCCTCGTAGAAGTGAGGAGAGGTCGAGTACGTCTCCGGCGGGTCCGGGAAACCGAGGTCCAGCGCCTTGTTGATGAGCTGCCAGCGCGGGATGTCGTCCCAGTCGACGAGGGTGATCGCGATGCCCTTGGCACCCGCGCGGCCGGTGCGGCCGATGCGGTGCAGGTACGTCTTCTCGTCCTCGGGGGACTGGTAGTTGATGACGTGGGTCACGCCCTCGACGTCGATACCGCGGGCCGCGACGTCGGTGCAGACCAGCACGTCGACCTTGCCGTTGCGGAACGCGCGCAGCGCCTGCTCGCGGGCACCCTGGCCGAGGTCGCCGTGGACCGCGCCGGAGGCGAAGCCGCGCTGCTGGAGCTGGTCGGCGAGGTCCGCCGCCGTCCGCTTGGTGCGGCAGAAGACCATCGCGAGACCGCGGCCGTCGGCCTGCAGTATGCGCGAGACCATCTCCGGCTTGTCCATGTTGTGAGCGCGGTACACGAACTGCTTCGTGTTCGCGACCGTCGCGCCCGAGTCGTCCGGCTCCGAGGCGCGGATGTGCGTGGGCTGCGACATGTAGCGGCGCGCGAGACCGATGACCGCGCCCGGCATGGTCGCCGAGAACAGCATCGTCTGACGGCGGGCCGGCAGCATGTTCATGATCTTCTCGACGTCGGGCAGGAAGCCCAGGTCGAGCATCTCGTCGGCCTCGTCGAGGACGAGCGCCTTGATGTGCTTGAGGTTGAGCTTCTTCTGGCCCGCGAGGTCCAGCAGCCGCCCGGGGGTGCCGACGATGACGTCGACGCCCTTCTTCAGGGCCTCCACCTGGGGCTCGTACGCCCGGCCGCCGTAGATGGCCAGAACGCGTACGTTGCGGACCTTGCCCGCGGTCAGCAGGTCGTTGGTCACCTGCGTGCACAGCTCGCGCGTCGGGACGACGACGAGCGCCTGCGGGGCGTCGGTGAGCTGCTCGGGCTTGGCCCGGCCCGCCTCGACGTCCGCCGGGACGGTGACGCGCTCCAGGAGCGGAAGGCCGAAGCCCAGCGTCTTGCCGGTGCCGGTCTTGGCCTGGCCGATGACGTCGCTGCCGGAAAGGGCAACGGGGAGCGTCATCTCCTGGATGGGGAAGGGGTTGACGATGCCGACGGCCTCAAGGGCTTCGGCGGTCTCAGGAAGGATTCCGAGGTCTCGGAAAGTCGTAGTCAGGGTGCTGCCTCTTCTGTGTACGCGGTGCGAGGCGAGCGCGGGGGTCGTGTCGGGACCGTGCCGGGGACGTCGGCCGCTCTTGACGGGCGGGCCGAGTGGCATGGGACCACTGCCGACGCTCGAGCTCTCGTGCCGCTGAGGGTTCCCTCCGGATGCCGTACGCAATGTGCCGTACCGACGAGGAGGGCTGTCGGGTCGGAGCCGATCGGGCCACCGACCGGGCATCCTCATTCGTGCGGCCCGTCGAATTTACTCGCCGGGCGCATTACCACCATACCCCGGAATCGCGCACATGCGATGGCCGATTTGGTCACGTAGTCGTCGTCACACAGGTTGAGCAGGGACTTCCCCCGTACGGTGAGCGGGCTATTGTGCGCTTCATGACGACGCCTGACAACGCCGCTGAGAAGCCCGCCGAAGCCCCCGCCGACACCGCCCCCGCGGCCACCGGAGTAGCCGCGCAGAACTGGGACACGGCCTCGGCCGAGCCTCAGTACCGCGCCGCGGTCGTGGACCTGCTCGGAGCGCTCGCGTACGGCGAGCTCGCGGCGTTCGAGCGGCTCGCGGAGGACGCCAAACTGGCGCCCACGCTGAGCGACAAGGCGGAACTGGCGAAGATGGCGTCCGCCGAGTTCCACCACTTCGAGCAGCTGCGGGACCGGCTCTCCGCGATCGGCGCGGAGCCGACGCAGGCGATGGAGCCCTTCGTCGCCGCGCTCGACGGTTTCCACCGGCAGACGGCTCCCTCGGACTGGCTGGAGGGGCTCGTCAAGGCGTACGTCGGCGACTCGATCGCCAGTGACTTCTACCGCGAGGTCGCGGCCCGGCTCGACTCGGACACCCGCGGGCTCGTCCTCGGCGTCCTCGACGACACCGGTCACGCCGGTTTCGCGATCGAGAAGGTGCGCGCCGCGATCGACGCCGACCCGCGGGTCGGGGGCCGGCTCGCGCTGTGGGCGCGGCGGCTGATGGGCGAGGCACTGTCCCAGTCGCAG
This sequence comes from Streptomyces sp. NBC_00386, assembly GCF_036063235.1. Lineage (NCBI taxonomy): Bacteria > Bacillati > Actinomycetota > Actinomycetes > Kitasatosporales > Streptomycetaceae > Streptomyces > Streptomyces sp. NBC_00386. The sequence goes on along the minus strand of NZ_CP107950.1, from coordinate 3,514,616 downwards.
CGCGTGGTCGCCGACCGCGACGCCCTGTCGACGATGCTCGTGGGCGGTGTGGCGGACGGATTCGATCTCGCGGAGGTCGGCCGGATGTTCTCCAGGATCACCGAGGCGCACACCAAGCGGATGGCCGCGCTGGGCCTGGCGGCCTAGGACGGACAACGCCTAGGACGGACACGCACCAAGGACTACCGGCGCGGTTCACGGTCGCGGGAGCGGGGCCTTCGCAGCGGCTTACGCCGTCGCCGAGCGGCGTCGAAAACGCTCCTCGGGGCGCAGCAGCAACGACAGCAGCGCCGCGGACACGGCCACCGCGCCGAGAAGGATGGCCAGGAAGTGGCCGGAGCCCAGTGCCGTGTGCGTCAGGAAGGCGCCGAACAGGGCTCCCGCCACGCCCGTCGACAGGACCAGGCTGCGTGTGGGCAACCGGTGGGGCAGGCGGTACGAGGCCGCCCACGCCAGCGCGAGACCGAGCAGCGCGGAGCCGAACGCTTCCAAGAACATGGGTGGGGTCCCTCCCGCACGGCCGGTGCAAATCGGTCGTAGCCGGTCCTACCCCTGAGGTTCGGAACGCAACCCTCCTCCGTGCCCGGCATGTGCTCCATCTGCTGAGGCGCCCGGCGTACGGGAGCGGCGGTGGTGCGGATCGGGGTGTGCGCCGGAGCGGAAGCGGGCGTGCGCCGGTCGGATGAGCCGACGCGAACCGGCGAACCCGGCGGGCCGGGCAGCAGGACGCAGTACGGGCAGCACGAAGCAGGTACGGGAAGGGCCCGGTGACGATGTCACCGGGCCCTTCCCGTACCTGCTTCGTCGCTCCAGTCGCCCTACAGGGCGCTGAATCCGACCTTGCGCTGCGTGGGCTCGCCGAGCTCCACGTACGCCAGCCGGTCGGCCGGAACCAGGACCTTGCGGCCGTGGTCGTCCACGAGGCTCAGCAGCTGCGACTTGCCGGCCAGCGCCTCGGACACCGCGCGCTCGACCTCTTCCGGGGTCTGACCGCTCTCCAGAACGATCTCGCGGGGCGCGTGCTGCACGCCGATCTTGACCTCCACGGCTTTGTCCCTCCGACGGTCAGTCATGTGCGCGTTCGTACGCGCCGTACGCAGCACACATTAGCCCGGCGAGGGGACGCGCACGCTCCGCCCGGGAACGCCAGGAGCGAACAGCCGACGGGAACAAAGAAGCGGCCGGGGGCGTGCCCCGGCCGCTTCCTTCGTGTCGGTGATCCAGTGGTCCGGTGGATCAGTGGTGGTCGGTGCCGTGCAGCGGGAAACCCGCGATGCCCCGCCAGGCGAGCGAGGTCAGCAGCTGGACCGCCTGGTCGCGCGGGACACTGCGGTCACTGTGCAGCCAGGAACGGGCCACCACCTGGGCCAGGCCACCGAGCCCCGAGGCGAGGAGCATCGACTCCTCGCGAGAGAGACCGGTGTCCTCGGCGATGACGTCGCAGATCGCCTCGGCGCATTGGTGCGTCACCTTGTCGACGCGCTCGCGCACCGCCGGCTCATTGGTCAGGTCGGACTCGAAGACCAGCCGGAACGCGCCGCCGTCGTCCTCCACGTAGGCGAAGTAGGCGTCCATCGTCGCGCGGACGCGCAGCTTGTTGTCCGAGGTCGACGCGAGAGCGGCCCGTACCGCCAGCAGCAGGGACTCGCAGTGCTGGTCCAGCAGGGCGAGGTACAGATCGAGCTTGCCCGGGAAGTGCTGGTAGAGAACCGGCTTGCTGACGCCCGCGCGCTCGGCGATGTCGTCCATGGCGGCCGAGTGGTATCCCTGCGCAACGAAAACTTCCTGGGCGGCGCCGAGGAGCTGGTTGCGTCGGGCACGGCGCGGCAGGCGAGTGCCCCGCGGGCGTGCTGCCTCTGTCTGCTCGATGGCTGTCACGCCGCCTCCCAAAGTTGTCCACGTGCGGTGTGCGCCGCGCCGCCATCGTACTTTTCGGTAACCCTGCTGTGTGCGGTGCGAGCGGAGAATTTCACGGACCGACCCCCTGCCGGGACGGCGCACACTGTGCCGAAGGGGACGAGCTGGGCACCCGGCCGCCGCGGCGGCCCTGATCTGCGGTGTCGGATCACCTGTGGATGTCAGGTCACCTGTAGTCGTCCTCGTTCAGCCGGACGACCCGGGCCTGCTCGGCCAGATCGCCGTCGTCGGCGTTGAGGCGGTCGCCCGGGGGTTCCGGGTCGACGTCGTCCGCGGGGTCCAGCTCGGCGGACTGCTCGACGGCGTCGGCCTCGGGGGTCTCGACGTCGGGGATCTCCCGGAACTGGTCGTCGAACGTTCCGGGGTCTGTCGGGTCGACTGTCATGGTTCCTCTTCCCGAACGGTACGAGTGCGCTCCTGATATGCGGACGAGTGCCCTCGTTCGAAGCCTAGGAGACACGCGATCCGGACGCTATGCGATCGGCCCGCGATCTGTGACCGCGAACACATGAGCCCCCGCGTGATCGTCTCGTAACATTGCGGCATGTCTTCGACCGAACTCCCTTCCGCGCCGGCCGTCAGTGTCACGCCGCGGGTCGGCGCCGTCAGGGTCGCGGAGGGAGAGCGACTGCGATCGGTCGGGCTGCCCGGCATCACGTTGACGGTCCGGTCGAGACCCCCGGTCAGGGAGGACCTCCCGCCCGCTCTGTACGTGCACGGTCTGGGCGGTTCCTCGCAGAACTGGTCGGCGCTGATGTCCCGGCTCGACGGGCTCGTGGAGAGCGAGGCCCTCGACCTGCCGGGCTTCGGCGACTCGCCGCCGCCGGACGACGGCGACTACTCGGTCACCGGACACGCGCGGGCGGTCATCCGCCATCTCGACGCGTCCGGACGGGGTCCCGTACATCTTTTCGGCAATTCCCTCGGCGGAGCCGTCACGACGCGCGTCGCTGCCGTGAGGCCGGATCTCGTCCGGACGCTCACGCTGGTGTCCCCCGCGCTGCCCGAGATCCGCGCGCAGCGCACGGCCTGGCCGACCGCGCTGCTCGCTCTGCCCGGGGTGGCGGGACTGTTCACGAAACTCACCCGGGACTGGAGCGCTGAGCAGCGCGTACGAGGGGTTCTGGCCCTCTGTTACGGCGATCCCGGCATCGTGACGCCCGAGGGGTTCCGTAACGCGGTCGAGGAGATGGAGCGACGGCTCGCCCTGCCCTACTTCTGGGACGCCATGGCACGCTCGGCGCGCGGGGTCGTGAACGCCTACACGCTGGGCGGCCAGCACGGACTGTGGCGTCAGGCCGAACGGGTGCTCGCTCCCACGCTCCTGGTCTACGGCGGCCGCGACCAACTTGTCGGCTACCGTATGGCGCAGCGCGCGGCCCGTGCGTTCCGCGATTCCCGGCTGCTGTCCCTGCCGGACGCGGGGCACGTCGCCATGATGGAGTATCCGGAGACGGTCGCCACCGCCTTCCGTGAACTCCTGGCGGACCTGGGAGAGTCGACCACTTCGGTGGCAGTCGGCGCGGAGAGCTGAGGCGGGAAGTGGGACGACACAGTCGTCGGGGGCGGGCCGGCAAGACGGACACCGCGCAGACGCGGGCGGTTCCGGCGGACGAGGCGGCACCGGCTCCGGCGCCGGGCCCGGACGGCGTCCGCCGCGCCGCGACACGCCCGGCCGGCTCCCCGGGTCCCTACCCGCCCTCGGGCGGCAGTTCGCAGCAGGGCGCGCCACGATTCTCCGACGGCACTCCGGCGCACGGTTTTCCGCGGGTCGCGGACGGCACTCCCGCGCGAGGGGTGCCGCGCTACGCGGACGGGACCCCGGCCCACGGAGTCCCGCGCTTCCAGGACGGCGCCCCTGTACGCGGGGTGCCGCGTTCCTTCGAGGGGACCCCGGCGCACGGAACGCCGCGTCTTCCCGACGGGACCCCGGCGCACGGAACGCCGCGTTTCCCCGACGGGACCCCCGCCCACGGAATGCCGCAGGTGCGGGGCGGGCATCCCGAGCAGCGTGAACAGGGCGGCGGCTGGGGCGAGTCCAGGGCCGGCGGGACTCCTCAGGGCGCGTCCGCCGGACCGCGGGTGCCCCAGCAGCGCAGGCAGGCCGTGAAAGGACCCCGGCAGGCGTACGTCGACGCGTTCGACCTCGACGAGCGGCAGAGCGGCGGCGCGGCGGGCCGGACGGCCGGCCCCCGTACGGGGTTCGACGACCCCGCCGACTGGAACGCCCAGCCCATCGGCACCGGCGACCGGCCGCTGCCGGAGGCCGACGATCAGGACGAGGGCAAGGCCCGCAAGGGATGGGCGTTCACCGGGATCGCGGCGGCCGCCGTCACCACCGTGCTGGCCGTCGTCGTGGCCGGACAGATGGCCACGGGAGGGCACGACGCCGACGCACGGGCGCAGTCCGCCGACGCGGGCGGCCGGACGACCCAGGACTCCGCCTCGCGCGGCGACGACAGGCCCACCCAGTCGGGACAGCCGCAGGTGGCCGCCGCGCCCCTGACGTACGACCAGCAGATGGCCAGGACCTACCCGCTCGGGGCGAAGCTCAAGGCGTCGGGGAAGTTCGCCGCGGTGCCCGGAGTCGCCAAGGCGCCCGGCAAGGGCCACAAGTACACCTACCGCGTCGACATCGAGCAGGGCCTCGATCTCGACGGCGCGCTCTTCGCCGACGCCGTACAGAAGACCCTGAACGACAAACGGAGCTGGGCCCACGGCGGCGCCCGGACCTTCGAGCGGATCGATTCCGGCAAACCGGACTTCGTCATCACGCTGGCGAGTCCCGGCACCACCGCCGAGTGGTGCGCCAAGTCGGGGCTCGACACCACGGAGGACAACGTGTCGTGCGACTCGGCGTCCACCGAGCGCGTCATGATCAACGCGTACCGCTGGGCCCAGGGCTCCAAGACCTACGGCTTCGGTGACGAGATTCACGCCTACCGGCAGATGCTGATCAACCACGAGGTCGGCCACCGGCTCGGATACGGGCACGTCACCTGCGAGAAGGACGGCGATCTCGCCCCGGTCATGCAGCAGCAGACCAAGTTCCTCGACCACGACGGAATCCACTGTCTGCCCAACGCCTGGCCCTATCCCACGAGTTGACGGAAAGTGCCCGTATCGCTTTGACATGCGGAAAAAGATCGTTCATATTTTCCGCATGTCCTCCCGTCACGCCTCCGTTCGCGCCGCCATCGAGCTGGCGCTCATCGGCGTGACCGCGCTCTGCGTGGCCGACATTCACTGTTGCTGACGCCCGCCCCCCGGCGAGTGCGTCGCTCTCCTTTCCGTCTCGTTCCCGTGCGCTCCCGAACCTCCGCGGTTCGGCGTGCCCGCGCCCCTTTCGGTCCGGTCTGACTCCGACGCCTGACGCCCTGGGCGAGCTCTGCGCTCCGCTGTCTCACTCCGTGTCATTCCGTCTCAGTATTCGAGTCATCCGAGAGGTCGTCTTCCGATGCGTCAATCGTCCGTCATAGCGCGCCGCGTGGCCGCGGCATCCGTCAGCCTGGTCGTGGCAGCGGGCGCCGCCGCCTGCGGGCCGAAGGACAACGATGCCAAGAGCTCCGGTGGCGACTCCCAGCCCCACAAGGGCGGCACGCTCACCGTCCTGAACTCCAATCCGCAGTCGGACTTCGACCCCGCGAGGCTCTACACCTCCGGCGGCGGCAACGTGCCCTCGCTCGTCTTCCGTACGCTCACCACCCGCAACCGCGAGAACGGGGCCGCCGGTGCCGAGGTCGTCCCCGACCTCGCCACGGACACCGGCCGCCCGAGCGAGAACGCGACCGTGTGGACGTACACCCTGAAGAAGGGCCTCAAGTTCGAGGACGGCACGCCGATCACCTCCGCCGACGTCAAGTACGGCATCGAGCGCTCCTTCGCCGCCGAACTCTCCGGCGGCGCGCCCTACCTGAGGGACTGGCTCATCGGCGGCGCCGACTACCAGGGTCCCTACAAGGACAAGAAGGGCCTCGACTCGATCGAGACGCCGGACGCGCTGACCATCGTGTTCCACCTGAACAAGCCCGAGGGCGAGTTCCCCTACCTGGCCACGCAGACGCAGTTCACGCCCGTCCCGAAGGCCAAGGACACCGGCACGAAGTACGAGGAGCACCCGGTCTCCTCGGGCCCGTACAAGGTCGTCAAGAACGAGAACGACGGCGAGCGCCTCACCCTGGAGCGCAACACCCACTGGTCCGCGTCGACCGACGCCGAGCGCAGGGCCTACCCGGACACGATCGACGTACGGTCCGGGCTGGACTCCTCCGTGATCAACCAGCGGCTGTCCTCCTCCCAGGACGCCGACGCCACCGCCGTCACCACGGACACCAACCTCGGCCCGGCCGAGCTCGCCAAGGTGACCGGGGACAAGGCACTTGCCTCGCGCGTCGGAACCGGCCACTTCGGCTACACGAACTACCTCGCCTTCAACCCGAAGGTGAAGCCGTTCGACGACCCGAAGGTGCGTCAGGCGATCTCGTACGCCGTCGACCGCAGCTCGGTGATCAACGCCGCGGGCGGCTCGTCCCTCGCCGAGCCGGCGACGACGTACCTGCCGAACCAGAAGTCCTTCGGCTACACGCCGTACGACCTGTTCCCGGCGGGCGCCTCCGGCAACGCGGTCAAGGCGAAGGAACTGCTGGCGCAGGCGGGCCACAAGAACGGCCTGACCATCACGCTCACGCATTCCAACAGCAAGGACTTCGAGACCAGCCCGGAGATCGCGACCGCCGTCCAGGACGCGCTCAAGAAGGCCGGCATCACCGTCAAGCTCCAGGGTCTCGAGGAGAACGACTACAGCGACAAGATCCACAGCGCGAAGAACGAGCCCGGCTTCTTCCTCGCCCACTGGGGTGCCGACTGGCCCTCCGGCGGTCCCTTCCTGGCCCCGATCTTCGACGGCCGGCAGATCGTCAAGGACGGCGCCAACTTCAACTCCGGCTTCCTCGATGACAAGTCGGTCAATGACGAGATCGACGCGATCAACAAGCTGACCGATCTCGACGAGGCCGCCAAGCGCTGGGGCGCGCTGGACAAGAAGATCGGTGAGCAGGCGCTGACCGTGCCGCTGTTCCACCCCGTCTACAAGCGCCTGTACGGCGAGGGCGTCAAGAACATCGTGATCAGCGACTGGACCGGCGTTCTGGACATCTCCCAGGTCGCGGTGAAGTAGCACCGTGAGCGAGGCACTTGCCGCCTCCCCGGCCCCCGTGGCGGACTCGTCCGCCACGGGGGCCTCGGGGGCCCGTCAGTTCTGGCGGCGGCTGCGTGCGCAGCGCGCCGCCCTCGTCGCGGCGGCCGTCGTCGCGCTGCTCGTCCTGATCGCGATCGCCGCGCCGCTGCTCACGGCGATCGAGGGCCAGGACCCCACCACCTACCACCCCTCGCTGGTGGACTCCGCGCGCGGCGGCGTCCCCGTCGGCCCGCTCGGCGGCATCGGCGCCGACCACTGGCTCGGCGTCGAACCCCAGACCGGCCGCGACCTGTTCGCACGCCTCGTCTACGGCGCCCGGGTCTCCCTGGGCGTCGCCCTGGGGGCGACGGTCGTGCAGGTCCTCATCGGGGTCGTGGTCGGTGTCGCCGCCGCCCTCGGCGCGCGCTGGGTCGATCAGCTGCTGAGCCGGTTCACCGAGATCATCATCGCGATGCCGCTCATGATCATGTCGCTGGCACTGCTGGCGATCGTGCCCAGCGGCTTCCCCCGGCCCCTGCTGGTCGCACTCGTCATCGGCCTGATCGCCTGGGGCAACGTCGCGAAGATCACGCGAGCCCAGACGCTCGCCCTCAGGGGACTCGACTACGTCTCCGCCGCCCGGCTCAGCGGCTGGGGCACCTGGCGGATCGCCCGCCGCGAACTGCTGCCGGGACTCGCCGCGCCGGTCATCACGTACGCCGCGCTCCTCGTCCCGATGAACATCAGCGTGGAAGCCGCGCTCTCCTTCCTGGGGGTCGGAGTCAAGCCCCCGACCCCCTCGTGGGGACAGATGCTCACCGCCGCCGACGTCTGGTACCAGGCCGCCCCGCAGTACCTGCTGCTGCCCGCCGGCGCGCTCTTCGTGACCGTCCTGACGCTGACCGTCCTGGGCGACGGCATCCGCACGGCCCTCGACCCGCGCGCGGCCTCCCGCCTGCGCGTCGGCACCGGCCGCAAGCAGGAGGCCAAGGCGGACGCGGACACCAGGAAGTCCCCGGCGGACACGAGCGCCGGGGCGGAAGCCGCCGGCGGGAAGGGGGCCGTGGCATGAACGGCTTCGGAGGATTCCTCCTGCGCCGCTCCGCCGGCACCGTGATCACCCTGCTCGCCATCTCGGTGATCGTCTACGTCGTCTTCTTCGTCACCCCCGGCAACGTCGCCCAGATCACCTGTGGCCCCCGCTGTTCCCCGGAGCAAGTGCACCAGGTGGCGCAGCAGTTGAGGCTCGACGACCCCCTCTACGTGCGCTACTGGCACTTCCTCCAGGGCATCCTCGTCGGCCAGGACTACTCCACGGGCACGTCCGTGGAGCACTGCTCGGCGCCCTGCCTCGGCCAGTCGTACCAGAGCGGCCGGCAGGTGACCCAGCTGATCCTCACGAAGCTGCCGGTCAGCCTGTCGCTCGTGTTCGGCGCGATGATCCTCTGGCTGATCCTCGGCGTCGGCACCGGTGTCCTGTCCGCATGGCGGCGCGGCCGTCTCACCGAGCGCGTGCTGACCGGCGTCACGCTCGCGGGCGTGGCCACGCCCGTCTTCGTGATCGGCCTCGTCCTGATGATCGTCGTCTGCGGGCAACTGCGGCTGCTGCCCTTCCCGCAGTACGTCAGCCTCACCGAGGACCCCGAACAGTGGGGCTGGAACCTGCTGTTGCCGTGGCTCTCCCTGGCCCTCATCGAGGCCGCCACGTTCGCCCGGCTCACCCGGGCGTCGATGCTGGAGACGCTCGCCGAGGACCACATCCGGACCTTTCGCGCGTACGGCGTCGGCGAGCGGTCGATCATCGGCCGGCACGCGCTGCGCGGGGCGTTCGCGCCGATCATCGCGCTCAACGCCAACAACGTCGGCGGCGCCATCGGCGGAGCGGTGCTCACCGAGACGCTCTTCGGGCTGCCCGGCATCGGCCAGGAACTGGTGCACGCGGTGAACGTCGTCGACCTTCCCGTGGTCGTCGGCATGGTCCTGGTCATCGGCTTCTTCGTGGTCATCGCCAACGCCGTCGCGGACGTGCTCTACGCGGTGGCCGACCGACGGGTGGTGCTGGCATGAGCGACTCTTCCCCGACCCTCTCCACGCTTCGTCAGGCGGGCCCGGGCTCTTCACCCGGTACCTCCGCGGACTCCTCCCCGGCCGGTTCCGCCGCCCCGCTGGTCGAAGTGAACGACCTCGTCGTCGACTTCGGGGGCCTGCGTGCCGTCGACGGGCTCTCCTTCCGGCTGGAGAAGGGCGCCGCACTGGGTCTGGTCGGCGAGTCCGGCTCGGGCAAGTCCACCGTGGCGTCGGCCCTGCTGGCGCTCCACCGGGGCACCGGAGCACGCGTCGACGGCACGGTCCGCGTGGCCGGCGTCGACGTACAGCGGGCGTCCGACGACGAACTGCGGCGGCTGCGCGGCGGAAAGGCCGCCATGGTCTTCCAGGACCCGCTGTCCTCCCTCGACCCGTACTACGCGGTGGGCGACCAGATCGCCGAGGTGTACCGGGTGCACACCAAGGCGTCCCGGCGAGCGGCACGCGCGTGTGCGGTGCGGGTGCTGGACCGCGTCGGCATCCCCGACGCCGCCCGCCGGTCCCGCTCGCGCCCGCACGAGTTCAGCGGCGGTATGCGCCAACGCGCCCTCATCGCCATGGCGCTGGCCTGCGAACCCGAGCTCCTGATCGCCGACGAGCCCACCACGGCCCTCGACGTGACCGTCCAGGCGCAGATCCTCGACCTCCTGCACACCCTGCGGCAGGAGACCGGAACAGGGCTGCTGCTGGTCACCCACGACGTCGGGGTCGCGGCCGAGAGCGTCGACGAGATCCTGGTCATGCGGCACGGACGCGCGGTCGAGCACGGGCCCGTGGGTGCCGTCCTCGGCGCGCCCCGGGAGCCGTACACCCGCGAACTCCTCGGCGCCGTCCCGCGGGTGGACACACCTCGGGCGGCCGGGCCGGCCCGGCGCGAGGACGGTGCCGCTCGGGCCGGGGAGGCCGGGCCGGACGACGTCCTCCGGCCCGACGACGTCATCCTCGAAGCGGCCGGGCTCCGGCGTGAGTTCGGGCGCGGGAAGCGCCGGTTCGCCGCCGTCGACGACGTGTCGCTGAGCGTCCGCCGGGGCGAGACCCTCGGCATCGTCGGCGAGAGCGGCAGCGGGAAGACGACCCTGGGAAGGATGCTGGTCGGGCTCCTGGAACCCACCGCAGGCGTGGTCCGTCACGAGGGGCGCGAACAGTCCGGCGTCCGCCCCTCGGTGCAGATGGTCTTCCAGGACCCGGTGTCGTCCCTCAACCCCCGGCGCAGTGTGGGCGAGTCCATCGCCGACCCGCTGCGGGCGCGAGGGGAGAGGGACGAGGGGTGCATCCGGGGGCGCGTACGGGAACTGCTGGAGCGCGTGGGGCTCGAAGCGGCGCACTACGACCGCTACCCGCACGAGTTCAGCGGCGGACAGCGCCAGCGCGTCGGCATCGCACGGGCCCTGGCCGCCGAACCGCACGCCATCGTGTGCGACGAGCCGGTCTCCGCGCTCGACGTCACCACGCAGGCCCAGGTGGTCGCCCTGCTCGGCGAGCTGCAACGGGAGCTCGGGCTCGCGCTGGTGTTCGTGGCGCACGATCTCGCGGTCGTACGCCAGGTCAGCGACCATGTGGCCGTGATGCGGCGCGGCCGGCTCGTCGAGTACGGTCCCGCCGACGAGGTCTACGAGAGCCCCCGCGACCCGTACACCCGGCAGCTGCTGGCCGCCGTACCGGCGCTCGACCCGGAGATCGCGGCCCGGCGCCGCGCGCGGCGCGAGGAGGTGTCCCCGGCGTGATCCGGGGGCCGGTGGCCCGCGGATACGTGCCCGCGTGATCCCGTAGCGCGACGAAACGCGACCTGCGCGGGAAAGTTACGACCGTTCACCCCTTTTGGTGGTGCGATGGACAACCGTCCGTCGTACCACCTCCTTGTCCGCATACCTTCGTCCCGCTGTGAGCCGCCGGGTCAACGGCGGCTCCCCATACGGGAGATCGGGGGTGTGCTCGTGCGCATCGGACTGGTTACGGAGGGTGGCTATCCGTATGTGAGCGGTGATGCCGGACTCTGGTGCGACCGGCTCGTGCGCGGGCTCGGGCAGCACACGTTCGACATCTACGCGCTCAGCCGCACCGAGCGCCAGGAGGACCAGGGCTGGATCCAGCTGCCGCCCCAGGTCGGCCGCGTCCGCACGGCACCGCTGTGGACGGCGCACGACGACGGCGTGGTGCACGGGCGCCGGGCCCGGCGCCGGTTCTCCGAGGCGTACGGAGAGCTGCTCGCGGCGGTGTGCGGGGGACCGCGGGCCGCGAGCCCCGAAGCCCCCGGAGTCTCCGAAGCCCCCGGAGTCTCCGGAGACCCGGCGGATTCCGTCGGCGCCGAGGCGGACCGTTTCGCCAGTGCCCTGTACGGACTGGCCGAACTCGCCCGGGACGAGGGCGGACTGGCGGGCGCCCTGCGCTCCGAGAACGCGGTGCGTGTCCTCGAACGCGCCTGTCGCGCACCGGGCGCGCTCCGTACGGCCCGCACCGCGCGCGTTCCCGACCTGCTCACCGTCGCCGCGCACATCGAGCGCGCCCTGCGCCCGCTCTCACTGGACTGGTACGAGGACGACGCGCTCGGCTCGGCGGACCTCTGCCACGCCGCGGCCGGCGGGGCGGCGGCGCTGCCCGGCCTCCTGGCCCGGCACTTCCTCGGCGTCCCGCTGCTGGTCACCGAGTACGGCGTGCACCTGCGGGCGCACTATCTGGCCGCCGCGACCCTCGAAGAGGCCCCCGCCGTCCGAGCACTGCTCGCCGCGTTCCACGGCCGGCTCGCCACCGAGGTCTACCGCGCGGCCGTGCTCGTCACGCCCGGCAACGTGCACGCCCGCCGCTGGCAGGAGCGCTGCGGCGCCGACCGCGCCAAACTGCGCACCGTCCACCCCGGCATGGAGGCCGCCCGCTTCGCGGACGTCGGGGAGGGAGTGCGGGGCAGCCGGTGCGCGGACCCCGACACGCTGGTGTGGGTCGGCCGCGTCGAGCCGGCCAAGGACCTGATCTCCCTGCTGCACTCCTTCGCCGAGATCCGCAGGGCCGAGCCGAGGACCCGGCTGCGGATCGTCGGCGCCCCCGCCGAGGACCCGGACGCCGCCGCCTATCTGGCCCACTGCAAGGCGCTGGCCGCGCAACTCTTCCCCGACGAGGCGGAGGGGGTGCACGCCGTCGGCGACAACCCGGTCTCCTTCGAGGAGATCGGCGGCCCCGAGATCCCGAGCCTCGCGGAGGCCTACGCCTGCGGAGCCCTGGTCGTCCTGTCCAGCGTCGTCGAGGGCTTCCCGGTCAGCCTCGTCGAAGCCATGCTCTGCGGCCGGGCCACCGTCTCCACGGACGTAGGCGCGGTCGTCGAGGTCATCGGCGGTACGGGTCTTGTGGTCCCGCCGCGTAATCCGCGGGCGCTGGCGGAGGCGTGCGTGGCACTGCTGCGCGACCCCGAACGCCGTGAGCGGCTCGGCGCGGCCGCCCGCGCCCGCGCCCTCGAACTCTTCACCGTCGAGCAGAACATCACGGCATTTCACGGCATTTACCTGGAGATCGTCTCTCGCTCCCCGGTGCGTCGCCTCGTCGTGGACGACGAGGGGGAGCCGCTGCCCTTCGGCGTTCCCGCCGAGGCCCATGTGCCGGGGCGCTGGACCGAGACCCGCTTCATGACCGCGTGCCGGCCGCGCTGGGCGGAAGGGGCACCCGTACGGGCCACCGTGCCCCCGTCCACGCCGGTACCCGTTTCCGTGCGGGAGGGCGCGTGACGATCGACAGCACGGGACACGGCGCGGGACCGGGTGCCCCGCACGAATGCGACGACCCGAGCGAACCGGCCCGACCCGCCCCGACGACCCCCGCCCCGACGACGACCCCCGCGACACCGGTCCCCGCCCTGGCCGGGCTGACGACGCGTCCTGGCACGACGACCGGCCCCGGCACGGGGGACGAGCGGTCGGCACCCGACGCCGGTCCCTTCGGAGATGACGCCGGTCCCTTCGGAGATAAGGACAGCGGCGGGGGCAGCGGCGGGGCCGGGGGCGGCGACTCGGTGCGCGGCATCGCTCCCCTGCGCGAGGGCGACTCCGCACGTGAGGGTTTCCAGGGCACGCGCGGGTCCGCCGGGCGCCGTGGCGCGGTGGACCCCGTGAAGGCACTCATGCACCGGCACCGCGAGCTCTGCGAACGGGCCGTGGACCCCCTGGAGATCGCGGCGGGTCTGGAGGCGCACGGGGTCACCGACCGGACCGCCGCCCGCCTGCGCCACCGGGACGTCTTCTCACTCGCCGAGGAGATGTACGCCCGCGCGGCCCGCGACGGGGAGGCGACCTCCCGCACCGAGTCCCCCGGACGCCCGGGACCGCGCGCCTACTGGGCGGCGCTCGCCCTGGTGCCGGGCGTCCTCGGCGCGGCCGTCGTCGTCGGGCTGCGGCTCACCGGCGGGCAAGCTCGTCCGGCCGTCGCCGCGTTCGGCGCCCTGGCCGTCGCGTCGGGCCTGTACCTCGCCTTCCGGCGCGGCCCCTTGAGCACCCCGCACCGCACGACGGGCGCCGCACACGTGGGGACCTGCTGGCTCATCGCGTACGCCCTCGCCGGAGACGGACTGCTGAGCGCCGCCCGGGACGGCGGCCCGCACGGCCCCTGGCCCCTGGCCACTGCACCCGTGCTGGCTCTCCTCCTGGCCTGCGTCCCGGCGGCCTGGTGCGCCCACCTCTTCGCCGCCCGCGCCCACCGCCGGCTGAGCGCGAGCCGCGGCCTGGAGGAGTTCGCCACCTCCGTACGCCCTCTGCTCCTCGGGGCGTTCGGCCTGTTCACGGTCGCGCTGTACGGGCTTCTCGCGCTGTGCGGGACGGCACTGGACGAACCGCCCGCCTACGCCGGAGCCGGTGCCCTCGGCGCACTGGTCCTCCTGGCACGGCTGCTCACGGCACGCGGTTTCACCCGCGTCCCGGGCCGCGCGCTGGCAGGCGCGGGTGCGGTGGAGGCCACGGCCCTCGCCATGGTCTTCGCCGCGCGACTGCCCGGCTGCTCGTTCCTGGCCGCCCCCGTCGACAGCCTGGTCGAAGCGGCGGGCGCCGGGGCCGTGCCGGCCCTGGGCTGCGGGGCGGGCGCCCTCGTCCTCCTCGTCCAGTCGACCCGCACGCTCACCCGCGCCTCGGCCCACGCCCCGCCCCGCGAGGGCGCATGAGCCGCGATCGATCCGAGTCCCCCGGCGCGCCGAGACCGCCGACCCGGCGGTCCGTTTCGCCGGGTGGCCGGGCGGCCGAGGCCATCCGGAACCGGCCCACGACGGCCCCACCGCCGTGAGCCCCCCGGAGTCCGGGCAGTTTCCCGGATCCGGACCCCCTTCTCCCGCGGGGCCGACACCGCGGGCCCTCTCCCCGACCTACGGCATCACCTTGAAGGAGACAGTCAGATGATCACCTCCCGAACCGGAGAATCCGCCCCGGGAGCTGCCCGATGAGGGTCCTGCTGATCGGAGCCAACGGCTACCTCGGCCGCTTCGTCGCCGACAGACTGCTCGCCGACCCGGCCGTGCAGCTCACCGCCCTCGGCCGGGGCGACGACGCCGACGTACGGTTCGACCTAGCCTCGGGCAGCCCCGGCGCGCTCACCCGCTTCCTGGACGCGGTGCACCCCGGAGTCGTCATCAACTGCGCGGGCGCCACCCGCGGCGGCGCCCGCGAACTGACCCGGCACAACACCGTCGCCGTCGCCACCGTCTGCGAGGCCCTGCGCCGCAGCGGCTGCGGGGCCCGGCTCGTCCAGCTCGGCTGCGGCGCCGAGTACGGGCCCAGCCAGCCCGGCTCCTCCACCGCGGAGGACGCCGTGCCGCGCCCGGGCGGCCCGTACGGAGTGAGCAAACTCGCCGCGACGGAACTCGTCCTCGGCTCCGGCCTGGACGCCGTCGTCCTGCGTGTCTTCTCACCCGCGGGACCCGGCACGCCCGCCGGATCCCCGCTCGGCCGGCTCGCCGAAGCCCTGCGCCGCGCCATGCAGGCCAGCGACGGCGAACTCAAGCTCGGCGGCCTCGGCGTCCAGCGCGATTTCATCGACGTCCGTGATGTCGCCCGCGCCGTCCACGCCGCCTCCCTGTCCGCCGCGCAGGGGGTGATCAACATCGGCTCGGGCCGCGCCGTACGCCTCCGTGACGCCGCCGCAGTCCTCGCGCGCGTGGCCGGTTACAGCGGCAGCCTGCACGAACTCGACGGCCCGCCCGGCCCGTCCATGAGGCCGTCCATCGGCCACCCCCGTCCCGAACCCGAACACGTGGCCCCGGTGTCGTACCCCTACCCGGACGGCTGCGGCAGCTGGCAGCAGGCCGACGTGCGCACCGCGCGCGACCGGCTCGGCTGGCGGCCCCGGATCAACCTCGAGGAATCCCTGGCCGACATCTGGATGGAGGCGGCATGTCGTATCTGACCAGGACCGCGACCGGCAGCGCGAGCACCGACCTGGGACTCGGCTTCGGTGTCCCCGGCTATGCGCATCCCCTCGTCGCTCCGCTGGAATGGGACGAACTCACCCGCCCCGGCACCCCCTTGCACTGGGTCGTGCTGAACGTGGACAACGGTCCAGGCGAGCGGCCCGACCCGCGCTGCCTGGAGGCCACCGGACGGCTGCGCAACGCGGGCGTCCGGGTGCTGGGACTTCTCGACGCCGCCCACGGCGTACGCCCCTTCGGCGAGACGATCGCCGACGCGCGCCGCCATCTCGACTGGTACAAGGCCGACGGATTCCTCCTCGACCGCTGCCCCACCGAACGCGCCGCGCTGCCCGACGTCCGCCGGACGGCCGGCGCGCTGCGCGCGCTCCGGGACGGCGCCCACATCGTGTTCGGCCACGGCACCCACCCGCATCCGGGATATGCCGAGAGCGCCGACCAACTGGTGACCTTCTCGGGCCCCTGGAGCGAATACCGCTGGTCGCAGGTCGCCGAATGGACCGCCGACCATCCCCCCGAGCGCTTCTGCCATTTCGTGCACGGCGTGCCGCGCGGTCACCTGGACGAGGCACTGCGCATCGCCCGCTGGCAGGGCGCCTCGACGATCTACTTCACCGACCGCACCGATCACGGCGGGACAGCCGACCCCTGGGAGACGATGCCCGGCTACTGGGACGAGATCGTCTCGCGGATCGGAACGGGTGTCTCGGAATGAAGAAGGGCGTGGCAGTGTTACGGGGAGAACAACTGTAGTGATAGACCGACCAACGGAGTCCCCGTGTCGCTGCCACCCCTGGTCGAGCCAGCCTCTGAGCTCACCGTAGACGAGGTCCGCAGGTACTCCCGCCACCTGATCATCCCCGATGTGGGCATGGACGGGCAGAAGCGGCTGAAGAACGCCAAGGTGCTCTGTGTGGGCGCCGGCGGCCTCGGATCGCCGGCGCTGATGTACCTGGCCGCGGCGGGCGTCGGCACGCTCGGCATCGTGGAGTTCGACGAAGTCGACGAGTCGAACCTGCAGCGCCAGATCATCCACAGCCAGGCGGACATCGGCCGTTCCAAGGCCGCGTCCGCGCGCGATTCCGTACTGGGCATCAACCCGTACGTGAACGTGGTCCTTCACGAAGAGCGGCTCGAGGCCGAGAACGTGATGGACATCTTCAGCCAGTACGACCTGATCGTCGACGGCACCGACAACTTCGCGACCCGTTACCTGGTCAACGACGCCTGCGTGCTGCTCAACAAGCCGTACGTGTGGGGCTCGATCTACCGCTTCGACGGCCAGGCCTCCGTCTTCTGGTCCGAGCACGGTCCCTGCTACCGCTGCCTCTACCCGGAGCCCCCGCCGCCGGGCATGGTCCCCTCCTGCGCCGAGGGCGGCGTCCTCGGCGTGCTGTGCGCGTCCATCGGCTCCATCCAGGTCAACGAAGCGATCAAGCTCCTCGCGGGCATCGGTGAGCCGCTCGTCGGCCGCCTGATGATCTACGACGCCCTGGAGATGCAGTACCGCCAGGTCAAGGTCCGCAAGGACCCGAACTGCGCGGTCTGCAGTGAGAACCCCACCGTCACCGAGCTCATCGACTACGAGGCCTTCTGCGGCGTCGTGTCCGAGGAGGCCCAGGAGGCGGCCGCCGGCTCGACGATCACTCCCAAGCAGCTCAAGGAGTGGATCGACGACGGCGAGAACATCGAGATCATCGACGTCCGCGAGGTCAACGAGTACGAGATCGTCTCGATCCCCGGCGCCAAGCTGATCCCGAAGAACGAGTTCCTCATGGGCACCGCCCTGGCGACCCTGCCGCAGGACAAGAAGATCGTCCTGCACTGCAAGACGGGTGTCCGCAGCGCGGAGGTCCTCGCCGTCCTGAAGTCCGCCGGTTTCTCCGACGCGGTGCACGTCGGCGGCGGTGTGATCGGCTGGGTCCACCAGATCGAGCCCGACAAGCCGGTGTACTGACCGGCGGACCGGACCGCGCTTTCGGTGGCGGGGGTTTCGTGGACCTGGTGTCCGTGGAACCCCCGCCGTCGTCATGAACAGACCTTGCCGTCCTTCGGCACCGTTCCGTCCAGCAGATAGCTGTTCACGGTCGAGTCGACACAGTCGCTCCCGCTCCCGTAGGCGCCATGGCCCTCGCCCTTCCAGGTGAGCTCCACTCCCACGCCCTCGCCGAGCTCGTCCGCCATCCTGCGCGCACCCTCGTAGGGTGTCGCCGGGTCCCCGGTGTTGCCCACGACCAGGACGGGTCCGGCTCCCGGAGCACTGACCTCGGGAGTGTCGTACTGGCCGGCCACCGGCCAGTCGTGACACCAGCCCGCCGTGTCCCAGCCCATGAAGTCCCCGAAGACGGGCGAGATCTTCTCGAACTCGGGGAGCCGCTTCCTGGTCTCCTCGGGAGTCGGCCGCTCCTTGTCGTCCAAGCACGATATGACCCGCTGGGACTGGGTCGTCGTGCCGTAGTGCCCCGAGGCGTCACGGTCGTTGTAGTTGTCGGCGAGCGTCAGCAGGGCCGAACCGTCCCCGCCCTCGGCGTTCTTCAGGGCTTCGGTGAGGCTCGGCCAGCGCTCCTGACTGTAGAGGGGCAGCACGATGCCGGTGAGGGCCAGTGTCTGGCTCAGCTTGCGCCCGCCGGAAGCGGGCAGCGGGTTCGCGTCGATCCGCTTCAGCAGGTCCGCGATCTTCCGGGAGCCCTGCTTCGGGTCCTGCCCGGTGGACTTGAGGTAGTCGTCCAGGGCGCGCTGGAAGCCCAGCGTCTGGTTCTTGGCGTGGCCCACGGTGTCGGCGCTCGGGTCGACGACCGCGTCCAGCGCCAGGCGTCCCACGTTCCTCGGGAACAAGTGGGCGTACACACCGCCCAGTTCGGTGCCGTACGAGATGCCGAAGTAGTGCATCCGGCGGTCGCCGAGGACCTGGCGCATCAGGTCCATGTCGCGGGCCGTGTCCGTCGTCGAGACATGGGACAGCAGCTTCCCGGCGGCCTTCGCGCAGGCCTTCCCGAAGTCCGTGGCGTCCTGCAAGTACGCAGCCTCCTCGGCCGCGTCGTCCGGTGTCGCGTCCACCGACTCGGAAGCCTGGATCGCCTTGTCCCCGCGGCACCGCACCCCTTCGCTGGCAGCCACCCCGCGCGGGTCCCAGCTCACCAGGTCGTAGCGCTGGTGGAGCGGGCCGACGATGCTCTCGTACCACGGCATCGTGGAGATGCCCGAGCCGCCGGGGCCGCCGAAGTTGAAGAGGAGCGAGCCGATGCGCTTGCTCTGACCACCGGTCGCCTTGGAGCGGATGAGGGCCAGGCCGATCGTCGCACCGCCAGGCTTCGCGTAGTCCAGCGGCGCCTTGAGCGTGGCGCACTGCCAGCCGTTCCCGGGTGCGGGGGAGTCCGAAGTGCCTTTGCACCGGCCCCAGTCGAGCCTCTGCGAGGTGAGCGAGGCGGGCAGCCCCGGCGACCCGCCGGAGGGCGGGGCGGTGGACGGCGCCTTGTCGCCGTTCTTTTCCTCGTTCTTGCCGCCGTCCGGCGAGCCCCCGCCGCAGCCCGCCAGCAGCAACGCGGCGGCGGCCGCGGCCGTCCACCGTGCGAAACGTGTCATGAGTGCCCCCCTCGCCAGTGGTCCGCACGAGTTCGCGGATCACATGCAGGCCATAGTAGGCGCCGGCCGCCGACCGCCGTCGAGGCCTGTGGATAACGCTCTGACCTGCTGCTTTCTAGGAACAGACGGTGCCGGTCGACGGCACGGTTCCCTCCAGCAGGTAGCCGTTCACCGCACCCTGCACGCACTTGTTCTTGCTGTCGTACGCCCCGTGTCCCTGGCCCTTGTACGTCAGCTCCACTCCGACGCCCTTGCCGAGCGCGTTCACCATCGCCCGGGCTCCCTCGTACGGCGTCGCGGGATCGCCGGTGTTGCCGACCACGAGGATCGGCGCCGAGCCGGGGGCGCTGACATCCGGGTGCTCGGCGGCTCCCGGCACCGCCCAGTCGGTGCAACTGACCATGCCCCAGGCCAGATAGTCGCCGAACAGCGGAGAGGCGGCCCGGAAGTCGGGAACCTTCGACTTCACATGGTCCGCGGTGTAACGCGGCTTGTCGTCGGCGCAGTTGATGGAGATGTTCGCGGGGGTGATGTTGCTGTACTGGCCGTTCTCGCTACGTCCGTTCATCGAGTCCGACAGCAGCATCAGCACCTTGCCGTCGCCGTCGTAGGCCTGTTGGAGTCCCTCCGTCAGGTACTCCCAGAAGTCCTTGGAGTACAGCGACTGCGCGATGCCGCTCGTCGCGGCGGTCTGGGTGAGCCGGCGGGGGAAGACACCGGGGATCGGCTTGCTGTCGAGGTCCTTCAGCAGCCGGGCGATGCGGTCCTTGACGTCCTGCGGGCTGTCGCCGATGGGGCAGTCCTCGACCTTCGAGGTGCAGTCCTCGGCGAAGTTGTCCAGCGCGAGCTGGAAGCCCTTGGCCTGGCCGAGGGAGCTCTGTTCCGCGTTCTGGGTCGGGTCGACGACCCCGTCGAACACGGCCCGGCCCACGTTCTTGGGGAACAGGTGGGCGTAGACGCCGCCCAGTTCGGTGCCGTACGAGATGCCGAAGTAGTGCAGCTTGTCGTCGCCGAGCACCTGCCGCATCAGATCCATGTCGCGAGCGGCGTCCGTCGTGCGCACATGGGGCAGGGCCTTGCCGGAGTTGTTCTCACAGGCCGCGTTGAACGTCCTGGTGTTCCGCAGGAGCGCCTGCTGCTCGGCGTCGTCGTCCGGAGTGGCGTCCTGCTGGAAGAACCTGTCGAGCTGCTGGTCGTTCTCGCACTTGACCCCCGCGCTGCGGCCGACTCCGCGCGGGTCGAAGCTCACCAGGTCGTACCGGGTACGCAGGGCGGCGTAGTCCTGTCCGAAGGCGGGCAGCGTGGCGACGCCCGAGCCGCCGGGTCCGCCGAAGTTGAAGATGAGCGAGCCGATGCGCTTGCCGGGGTCGCCGCTCGCCTTCGCCCGGATCAGCGCGATCCCGATCGTGTCGCCCTTGGGGTCGGACCAGTCGAGGGGCACCTTCAAGGTGGCGCACTGCCATTCCGCCCCACCCGGCAGAGGCGAGGGGGCGCTGCCGCCGCCCTGGGCCTCGGACGGCGCCGGGCACGCCTTCCAGTCCAGCTTCTGCGCCGTCAGATCCTCCTCCTTGGAGTCACCGCTGCAACCGGACACCCACGAGGCCAGCAGGACGGCGGTGACGAACACGGCGGCGGCGCGCGGGGACGGGTTCGGCATGTTCCCCATCCTGCGGGCGGGCAGGGTGGGGCGCTCGGGGCACGAGCCGTGTGGGTGAGGGCGTGACCGAGGGCCCGCGCCCGTGGGCGCGGCTCGGACGGGGCCGTCCGCCCGCCGCCGGTACGGACGGGGACGGGCCGTCCGTCAACCGCTGTCACGGACAGGGCCGAGGGCCCAGTCCGCCGCTGGTACGGGCCGGTGCGGGCGCGTAAGGGCGGTCCTCGCACGGGGTCTCGCGGGCGTCCTAGAGCGCGCCCTTGCGTGTCAGGTGGTTGAAGAACAGCCAGCCGGGCAGCACCGGGATCCACAGGGTCAGCAGCCGGTACAGCAGCACCGCCGGCGCCGCGACCTCCTTGGGCAGCCCGACGGCGATCAGGCCGACGGTGAGGGTCGCCTCGACCGCGCCCACACCGCCCGGGGTCGGGGCCGCCGAGCCGAGTGCGTTGCCGGCGAGGAAGACGACGGCGACGCTGGCGAGGCTGAGCGAGGCCGTCTCCTCGTTGCCGAACGCCCGGATCGACGCGTCCAGGCACATCACGAAGCAGGCTGTCAGCAGCAGCATGCCGCCGATGCCGGTGACGAGCTTCTGCGGCCGCTGCAGCACGTCCAGCATGCGCGGCACGACGCCCGCGAACAGCGACCTCACGCGCGTGGAGACGAACTTGCGCAGCAGCGGCACCGACGTCACCACGAGGATGAACACCGCGACCGTCAGCAGGCCCGCGATGACCGTGCGGGACGGTGACAGGGACGGCGTCTTCTCCGTACCGGTCAGATAGCCGAAGGACAGCAGCATCAGGATGTGGCAGCCGAGCCCGAACAGCTGCGACGCGCCGACACTCGCCACCGCGAGCCCCGGCCGTACCCCGGCACGCTGGAGGAAGCGCGTGTTGAGGGCGACGCCGCCGACCGCGGCGGGCGCCACGATCTTCACGAACGAGCCGGCGACCTGGGCCGCCGCGGTCCGCAGGAAGGGCACCCGCTCCGGTACGAAGCCGAGGAGGCTCATCGCCGCCGCGAAGTAGCTCAGGGCGGAGAACAGCGCGGCCGCCGCGACCCAGCCCCATTCGGCGTTATCGAAGAGGGTCCCGAACTCGATGTGGGTGAGCTGGGTGAGCAGGAAGTACGCGCCGATCGCCCCGGCGATGAGACTGATCAGTGTGCGGGGCTTGACCCGCTCCAGCCGGGCCGGCTCCACGGGCGCCTGGGGCCTGATCAGCAGGACCTGGTGGCGGATCTGGGTGAGCAGATCCTCCTCGCGCGCCTCGTCCAGGGCCTCGTCGATGGCTCGCTTCTCGGCGCGCTGCTCCGCGCGTACGGCCTTCTTCCCGGCCTTCTCCGGCAGGGGCGGGGCCGCTTCCCCGCCTTCCTCGGCCGCTTCCGCCGCGCGGGCGAGTTTGGCCTGCCGCGAGGCCTCCAGTACCGCCTCGCGTTCACGCTGCGCGCGCTCCCGGGCGAGTCTGCGCAGCGTCGCGCGCGTGGAGCGCGTCAACGCGATCGGCTGGAGCATGGGCAGGCAGTTCGCGACGGCGTCAGGGCCGAGCACGCCCACCGCGGACGCCACCGCGCGCTCGGCGCCCACGCGCAGCCCGAGGGTGGTCACGAGCTGGGCGATGTCCATGCGCAGCAGCAGATCGCCCGCCGCGATCTCGCCGCCGCGCAGATCCGTGAGGATCACCGTGCCGGAACGATCCACCAGAATCGCGTCGCCCGCGAGCCGGCGGTGCGCGATGCGCCGGGACTGGAGCGCCTGCACCTGGTGCCAGGTGTCGCGCAGCAGTTCGTCGGTGATCAGCTCGTCGGGCAGGGAGTCCAGGGTGTGCGCGCCGGTGTGCTCGTAGACGAGCATCACGGCGTCCGGGCCCAGCTCGGAGGTCGCGATCAGCTTGGGCGCGTTGGCGCCGGCCGCGATGGCCGCGTAGGCGAGGAGCGCTTCCTGCTCCAGGGCCTGGCGCAGTGACTGGAGGCTGCGGCGCGTGGTGAGGCCGCGCAGCGTCAGACGGCGCCAGACGCGGTAGAAGAAGCCCTGTGCCTGCTGCTCGCGGTCGACGACCGTGACGTCCAGCGGCGGGCCGTCCTCCAGGGTGACGAAGTAGCGCCGGCCGCGGTCGCCGCTCTCCGTGCTCTCCGGCATCTCCTCGCGGGCCGCGCTGACCGGGTGGAAGCCGACGTGCCGAAGGCCCGCCATCAGCGTCCGCCCGGTCGGCCGTACGTTCGGCGAACCGACCGCGTACAGCGTCCCGTAGGCGACGGTCCAGCCGATCAGCACCGTCAGGATGATCGAGAACGGGGTCGTGTAGCCGGTGACCAGCATGGAGAAGGCGTCGAGGAGCAGCACGACCCACAGGACCCCGCGCCAGCGCGGTCTGCGGGACATGCCGACCGCCGTCATGTAGGCGATGACCGGTGCGAGATAGCCGTGCACCGGGTCGGTGAGGGCGTGGACGTCACCGGGCGAGGGCTGGGTGAGCGCCTCCTGGATGGAGCCGGGGGCGCCCTTGGCGACCCACAGGTCCGTGGCGAGTGTCACTCCGTGCGCGAGGACCGCGGCGAGGACGCCGTCGGCGATGCGCAGTCCGTCCCGTTTGATCAGCCGCTCGATGGCGAAGGCGACCGGTACCAGGAGGATCGCGATGCTGGACGCCAGTCCGGCGATCTTGATCAGCAGATCGGGTGCCTGCCCGGTGCCCTTGTTGATGTCCTGTTCGAGGCCCGAGGTGGTGCCGTGCGCGAACGCGGCGATGGCCAGCAGCACCACGATCGCGAGAACGCCGACCAGGAGCCGCATCAGGTCGGAGGGGCGGTGCACGCGCGCGGGAAGCAGCGGTTCGTCGCCCTCGACCTCGTCCGCGTGGACCTCGTCCGCGCAGAGGGTGCCGCGCTCGGCCTGCCGCTTCTCGTCCCTGGGGGTCAGGGACGGGTTCGCCCGGGTCCCAGGAGACGGGGTCTCCCGGGCCTCGGGAGAGGATTCCGCGGCCTCGCCGGAGTCCGTCCCGCCCGTCACGGAGGCGGACTCGTCCGTCTTGTCGTCCGAGTCCTTCTCGTCGACGCCGTCGGTGTCCGGGCGTGACGAGGCAGCGGAGGTGCCCTCCGCGTCTTCGGGGTGCACGCCCTGCTGCCTCATCGTCTCTTCTTGATCTCGTATCACCAGTCACCGCCCGCACGATGGTGGCATGCCCGACCGACACACGGGGGCATCAGGGTGCAAATGCGGGGCGCGCAATCTGCTACAAGCGTCACCCGGCGGGAAGGAATATGTACAGTCGCCGCGGGGTCGCGTTGTCGGTGGGGTGGGGCAGGATGGGGCGGATGAGCGAGGAGAGGCTTCCGGCGGACGCGCTGCCGGAGTACGCGGAGCGGGTCCTCGACGTCGCCGAGCAGATCCCGCCCGGCCGCGTCATGACGTACGGCGACATCGCCGAATGGCTGGAAGAGGGCGGGCCGCGCCAGGTGGGCCGGGTGCTGGCCCTGTACGGCGGAGCGGTTCCGTGGTGGCGCGTCATGCGTGCCGACGGTGCGCTGCTGCCCGGCCACGAACTGGACGCGCTGGCCCGCTACCGCGCCGAGGGGACGCCTCTGAAGGAGGCGAGCCGGGCCGCCGCGGGTCATCTGCCACGCGTCGACATGAGACGGGCCCGATGGGACGGCGGCGAACGCGCGGAAGGTCACACCTGACAGCTTCCGGCATTCACGGGGCCGAAGGGGACACTGAGGCCCGTACGAGGGAAATGAGGCGCATCCGTGACATGCCGTACGTTCGTGCACCACGGGACGCACGGGACGTGCGAGGCGTGAGGGAAGAATCGGAAGCCCTCCTTCCGTGAACCGGACCGGCGTAGCGTCGTCGGCACGCGTCCCCATCACCCCGCGGTCACCGCCTCCACGCGGCAGTCCGCCAACCCGTACGACCACCAGGACCGGCGAACCACGTGAGCTCGACTTCCTCCAGCAGGCGCCTGACGCACCCCTCCGTGCGCCAGGGGGCCCGTGGTGCGTACCGGCTGGTGCGCACCACGCCGGCCCGGGTGGATCCCCCTCGTCTTGACGCAGGACAGCGCGCGGTGGTTGACCACGGGAGCGGGCCGCTGCTCGTTCTCGCGGGTCCCGGTACGGGCAAGACGACCACGCTCGTCGAATCCGTGGCCGCGCGGATCGAGCGCGGCGGCGACCCGGAACGGATCCTGGTGCTCACGTTCAGCCGCAAGGCGGCCGTCGAGCTCCGCGACCGCATGGCGCTGCGCATAGGGGCCGCCCGTGCGCCCCGGGCCACCACGTTCCACTCCTTCTGCTACGCCCTGATCCGGGCCCACCAGGACAGCGACCTGTTCGTGGAGCCCCTGCGGCTGCTGTCCGGCCCCGAGCAGGACGTGGCCGTGCGCGAGCTGCTCGCGGGCCAGCCCGATCTGGAGCGGCTGGGCCTCGCCCATGTGCGCTGGCCGGACGAACTGCGCGCCTGCCTGACCACGCGCGGCTTCGCGGACGAGGTCCGCGCGGTTCTCGCCCGCAGCCGGGAGCTCGGGCTCGGCCCCGACGCCCTGGAGGCCTTCGCGCGGCGCATCGGCCGCCCGGACTGGGGCGCGGCAGCCGCCTTCCTCGCCGAGTACCTCGACGTCCTCGACATGCAAGGAGTCCTCGACTACGCGGAACTGGTCCACCGCGCGGTGCTCCTCGTCCACCGCCCCGAGGTCGCCGAGCGGCTCGCGGCGCAGTACGACGCCGTCTACGTGGACGAGTACCAGGACACCGACCCCGCGCAGGTGCGGCTGCTGCGCGGCCTCGCCGGCGGCGGGCGCACCCTCGTCGCCTTCGGCGACCCCGACCAGTCGATCTACACCTTCCGCGGCGCCGACGTGAACGGCATCCTGGAGTTCCCCGACGTCTTCCCGCGCGTGGACGGCCGCCCGGCCCCGGTCGAGGTTCTCGGCACGTCCCGCCGCTCGGGCGCCGATCTGCTGGAGGCCACCCGCCGGCTCACCCTGCGCATGCCGCTGACCCGGCTGCCGGCGCAGAAGGTGCGCGCCCACCGCGAGCTGTCCCCGGTACGGGACGGGGGGCACGTCGAGGTCTACACGTACCCGACGTCCGGGACGGAGCTCGACAACATCGCGGACATCCTGCGACGCGCCCACCTGGAGGACGGTGTTCCCTGGGGAGAGATGGCCGTCCTCGTGCGCGCCGGTTCCCGCACGATCCCCACGATCCGGCGGGCGCTCACCTCGGCCGGCGTGCCCCTCGACATCGACGGCGACGATCTGCCCCTGCGGCACGAACCCGCGGTCGCGCCGCTGCTGACGGCGCTGCGGGCGGTGGCCCGCGCGGAGTCGGAGACCGGTACGGAAGGGTCGTCCGGCGCGGCTGAGATGTCCGGCGCGGATGAGGTGTCAGACCCGGGTGGGATGTCCGGCGCCGCCGACGATCCGCGGGAGGGGACGGCCGGCGTCCGCGCCGCGGCCTGGCTCGACACCGAGACCGCGCTCACCCTCCTGGCCTCGCCTCTCGCGAGCATGGACGCCGCCGACCTGAGGCGCCTGGGGCGTGCCCTGCGGGAGGAGGAGCGGGCCGGCGGAAACCTCGTACCGCCGCCGTCCGACGTCCTGCTCGCCCGCGCGCTGGCCGAGCCGGAGCGGCTCGTCGCGCACGATCCCGCGTACGCCCGGGGTGCCCAGCGCCTCGGCGCGCTACTGCGCAAGGCGCGTGAGCGTCTCGCGGGCGGCGGAACGGCCGAGGAGGCCCTGTGGGACCTGTGGGACGGCACGCCCTGGCCGCAGCGCCTGGAGAGGGCCGCCCGGCGCGGCGGCGCGGCCGGCCGCAACGCCGACCGGGACCTCGACGCCGTGTGCGCGCTGTTCGCGACCGCCGAACGAGCGGAGGAGCGCACCGGAGGCCGTGGCGCCCTGAACTTCCTGGAGGAGATCGACGCCGAGGACATCGCGGCCGACACGCTCACCCGCAGGGCTTTCCGCCCCGAAGCCGTACGCCTGATGACCGCTCACCGCTCCAAGGGGCTGGAGTGGCGCCTCGTCGTCGTCGCCGGCGTCCAGGAGGGTCTGTGGCCGGATCTGCGCCGCCGCGGCTCCCTGCTGGAGGCCGACCGCATCGGGCGGGACGGACTCGCCGAACCCCTCACCCCCGGGGCACTCCTATCCGAAGAGCGCCGGCTGTTCTACGTGGCCGCCACCCGCGCGCGTGAACGGCTCGTCGTGACGGCGGTGAAGGCACCGGCCGACGACGGTGACCAGCCCTCCCGTTTCCTCACCGAGCTCGGTGTCGAACCCAAGGACGTGACCGGCCGCCCGCGCCGCCCGCTGGCCGTCGCCCCGCTGGTCGCCGAGCTGCGTGCCACCACGGTCGACCCGCGTGTCTCGGAGAGCCTCAGGCAGGCCGCCGCCCGCCGCCTCGCGCGGCTTGCCGCGCTCGCCGACGAGGACGGCCGCCCGCTGGTCCCCTCCGCGCACCCCTACCGCTGGTGGGGCATGTACGAGCCGACTGAGAGCAAGATCCCGCTGCGCGACCGCGACCAGCCCGTCGTGCTCTCCGGCAGCGCCCTCGACCAGCTCGCCAACACCTGCGCCCTGCAGTGGTTCCTCGGGCGGGAGGTGAAGGCCGACGCGCCCGCGACAGCCGCCCAGGGCTTCGGCAACGTGGTGCACGTCCTCGCCGACGAGGTCGCGTCCGGACGCACCCCCGCCGACCTCGACGTTCTCATGGAGCGTCTCGACTCCGTGTGGAACGCGCTCGCCTTCGACGCGCCCTGGAAGTCCGCGCAGGAGAAGGAGCACGCGCGCGTGGCGCTCGAACGCTTCCTGAAGTGGCACGTCATGGACCGCACCGGCCGTACGCCGGTGGCCAGCGAGCACGATTTCGACGTCACCCTCGAAGCCGGCTCCTACGAAGTGCGCATCCGCGGCTCCATGGACCGCGTCGAGGCCGACACCGAGGGCCGCGCCTACGTGGTCGACTTCAAGACCGGCAAGCAGGCGCCGAGCGCCGCCGAGGTGACCCACCACCCGCAGCTCGCCGTCTACCAGCTCGCCGTCGGCGAAGGCGCGGTCGACGACGTCTTCGACGGCGTACGTCCCGAAGCGGGCGGCGCCGAACTCGTCCAGCTCCGCCAGGGCGCCGCCAAGAAGAACGGCGGCGAGACCCTTCCCAAGGTGCAGGCGCAGGAGCCGCTGGAGGGCGAGTGGGTCGGCGACCTGCTGGCGAACGCCGCCGGCAAGGTCCTCGACGAGCGGTTCTCGCCGACGACGGGCCAGCACTGTACGCACTGTTCCTTCCGGGCGTCCTGCAGTGCCCGGCCGGAGGGCCGCCAGGTGGTCGACTGAGCGGCTCCGGGGACATGACGTCAGCGAGTGACGCACAGCACCACATGTGTTGACCTGCGATTATCTCGCCCCGGGCGTCGATCTGGCCACCGCTGTCAGTGGACGCCGCTAGCCTCTGCGACATGCCCGCCCGTATCACCGACCCCGAACAGCTCAAAGAGCTCCTCGGCATCCCGTTCACCCCGGAACAGACGGAGTGCATCACCGCGGAGCCCGCCCCGCAGGTGATCGTGGCCGGAGCGGGTTCGGGCAAGACCACGGTGATGGCGGCCCGCGTGGTGTGGCTGGTCGGCACCGGGCAGGTGGCCCCCGAGCAGGTCCTCGGCCTGACGTTCACCAACAAGGCGGCGGGCGAACTCGCCGAACGGGTCCGCAAGGCGCTCGTCAAGGCGGGAGTCACCGACCCGGACGTCATCGACCCCGACAACCCGCCGGGCGAGCCGGTCATCTCCACGTACCACGCCTTCGCGGGCCGGCTGCTGACCGACCACGGCCTGCGCATCGGTCTCGAACCGACGTCCCGGCTCCTCGCCGACGCCACCCGCTACCAGCTCGCCGCGCGCGTGCTGCGCGAGGCACCGGGCCCGTACCCGGCACTGACCCGCTCCTTCCCCGACCTGGTCGGGGACCTCCTGACCCTTGACTCCGAGCTCTCCGAGCACCTCGTGACGGCCGAGGACCTGCGCGCCCACGACGCCGAACTGCTGCGCACCCTGGAGAGCGCGCGACTCACCAACGCGGATCTGCGCAAGGTCCCCGAGGCCGCCGCGGCCCGGCGCGAACTCGCCGAGCTGGTGGGCCGCTACCGCGCGGCGAAACGAGAGCGCGACCTCCTCGACTTCGGCGACCAGATCGCCCTCTCGGCCACCCTCGCCAGCACCCGTCCCGAGGTCGGGGAGATCCTGCGCGACGAGTTCCGGGTGGTCCTGCTGGACGAGTACCAGGACACGTCGGTGGCCCAGCGCATCCTGCTCGCCGGACTGTTCGGCGGCGGCACAGGGCACCCCGTCACGGCGGTAGGCGACCCCTGCCAGGCGATCTACGGCTGGCGCGGCGCCTCCGTCGCCAACCTCGACGACTTCCCCGAACACTTCGCGCGCCCCGACGGCCGCCCCGCCACCCGCCAGTCGCTCAGCGAGAACCGCCGCAGCGGCGGCCGCCTCCTCGACCTCGCCAACGGCCTCGCGGAGCCGCTGCGCGCCATGCACGCGGGCGTGGAGGCCCTGCGGCCCGCCCCCGGGGCCGAGCGGGACGGCCTGGTGCGCTGCGCGCTGCTGCGCACCCACGCCGAGGAGATCGGCTGGCTCGCCGACTCGATCGCCCATCTCGTCCGCACCGGAAAGGCACCCGCCGAGATCGCCGTCCTGTGCCGCACCGCCACCGACTTCGCCGAGATCCAGGGCGCGCTCGTCGCCCGTGACATCCCCGTCGAGGTGGTGGGCCTCTCCGGCTTGCTGCACCTGCCCGAGGTGGCCGACCTCGTGGCCGTCTGCGAAGTCCTCCAGGACCCGGGTGCGAACGCCTCCCTCGTCCGGCTGCTCACCGGTCCGCGCTGGCGGATCGGTCCGCGCGACCTCGCCCTCCTCGGGCGCCGCGCCCGGCTGCTCGTGTCCCACGCGCGCGCGGGGGCCGACGACGATCCGGACCGCAGGCTCGCAGCGGCCGTCGAGGGGGTCGACCCGGCCGAGGTGATATCGCTCGCCGACGCCCTCGACACGTTCCTGGAGACGCCCTTCGAGGCCGCGGGGGACGACGACGCGCTGCCCTTCTCGCCGGACGCGCGCGTGCGCTTCGCCCGGCTCGCCGCCGAACTGCGCGACCTGCGCCGCTCGCTGGCCGACCCGCTCATGGACGTCCTGCACCGGGTCCTCGCCGTCACCGGCCTCGAGGTCGAGCTCTCCGCGTCCCCGCACGCCCTGGCCGCCCGCCGCCGCGAGACCCTGTCCAACTTCCTGGACATCGCCGCGTCCTTCGCCTCCGGCGACGGGGAGGCGAGCCTGCTGGCCTTCCTCGGGTTCCTGCGCACCGCCGCGCAGTACGAGAAGGGACTGGACAACGCCCTGCCCGGCGGCGAGAACACCGTCAAGGTGCTCACCGCGCACAAGTCCAAGGGCCTGGAATGGGACGTGGTGGCCGTCCCCGGCCTCGTCGACGGCACCTTCCCCAGCGGCCAGGGCCGCGAGAAATGGACCGCACAGGGCAAGGTCCTGCCGCACCGGCTGCGCGGCGACGCCGACACGCTGCCCGACGTCGACACCTGGGACGCCAAGGGCATCAAGGCCTTCCACGAGGCCATGAAGGCTCACCAGCACACCGAGGAACTGCGCCTCGGCTACGTGACGTTCACCCGCCCCCGCTCGCTCCTCCTCGGCTCCGGCCACTGGTGGGGGCCCTCCCAGAAGCGGACGCGCGGCCCCTCGGACTTCCTGCACGCCCTCTACGACCACAGCGTGGCCGGACACGGCGAGATCGAGGTCTGGGCGGACGAACCGGCCGAGGACGAGGAGAACCCGGCCCTGCGCGAGGCCGCCGCCGACCACGCCTGGCCGCTCCCGCTCGACGACGAGGCCCTCGCCCGGCGCCGCGCGGCGGCGGAGACCGTACTCGCCCACCTGGAGCGGGTCGCCTCTCACGACGAGGCCCACCCGGGCGCCGACGCCGACAGGGGTAAGGGGCACCCCTACCCGGCCGCCCACGACCCCGGCTCGCACGACGATCCGGAATGGCCGCCCCCGCCCGAGGACGACACCCCGCCCTACGACGAGTACGACGAGTACGACGAGTACGACGGATACGACGGATACGACGGATACGACGACTACGACGAGGACGGCCTCCCCGAAGACGGGTTCCCCGAAGGGGGCCTTCCGGGAGAGCACTCCCCGCGGGGCGGTTTCCCGGAGAGTGCCCTTCCCGAAGGCGACGACTCGGACTGGGACTCCTGGGCGACGGAGCGGCCGGGAGAGCGCCCGGCCGGCCGCGGGAGCGGGCGTCCCACGGTGCCGCACCAGGCCCAGGGCCCCGCCGACCGCCGGTACCCCCGGGAGACCGGGACTGAGCGCCTCACGCCCGAGGAGGCGCGCACCCTCGCGTCCTGGGACCGCGACCTGGACGCGCTCACCGGAGAGCTCATGCGCACCCGCGCGAGCGTCACCCACGTCCCCCTGCCTGCCTCGCTCACCGCCTCCCAGCTGGTGCGTCTGGCCGCCGACCCGGACGGCTTCGCACAGGAGCTCGCCCGCCCCATGCCGCGCCCCCCGCAGCCCGCCGCACGCCGGGGCACGCGCTTCCACGCCTGGGTGGAGTCCCGCTTCGAAGAACTGCGGCTGCCGATGCTGGACCCCGACGACCTGCCCGGCGGCGAGGCGGAGATCGACGACGAGCACGACCTGGAGACCCTGAAGGACGCCTTCGAACGCAGTCCCTACGCGCAGCGCACCCCGTACCGCGTCGAGGTGCCCTTCCAGCTCGCGATCGCCGGCCGGGTCGTCCGCGGCCGCATCGACGCCGTCTACAGGAACGGCGAAGGCGAGGAGACGACGTACGAGATCGTCGACTGGAAGACCGGCCACGGCCGCACCGCCGACCCGCTCCAGCTCGCGCTGTACCGCCTGGGCTGGGCCGAGCGACAGGGAGTGCCCGTGGAATCCGTCACGGCCGCGTTACTGTACGTCCGCGACGGCGAGGTCGTACGACCGGACGGCCTCCCGGACCGCGCGGCGCTGGAACGGCTGCTCACCGAGGACCCGACGGGTGTACAGGACGAGGTCCTGGCAGAACCGCCGGACGAACACGCCTCCGTGGGCGGATAGGCTCAGGAACATGAGCAAGCCCGTTGACAACGCCGTCAGCACCGTCCGTACGTACATCGAGACCCACCGCGCCGCCTTCCTCGACGACCTCGGTCGGTGGCTGCGCATCCCCTCGGTCTCGGCTCAGCCCGAGCACGCCGCGGACGTGGCACGCAGCGCCGACTGGCTCGCCGCCGAACTCCGGGAGACCGGCTTCCCGACCTGCGAGGTCTGGCCGACCGCGGGCGCGCCGGCCGTCTTCGCCGAGTGGCCCTCCGCGGACCCCGACGCACCCACGGTCCTCGTCTACGGACACCACGACGTGCAGCCCGCCGCCCGCGAGGACGGCTGGGACACCGACCCCTTCGAGCCGGTGATCCGGGGCAACCGCCTCCACGCGCGCGGGGCCGCGGACGACAAGGGGCAGGTGTTCTTCCACACACTCGGCGTCCGGGCCCACCTCGCCGCCACAGGGCGCACCACCCCGGCCGTGCACCTCAAGCTGCTGATCGAGGGCGAGGAGGAGTCCGGCTCCCCGCACTTCCGCGAGCTCGTCGAGAAGCACGCGCGGCGGCTCGCCGCCGACACCGTGATCGTCTCCGACACCGGGATGTGGTCCGAGGACACCCCCACCGTCTGTACGGGCATGCGGGGCCTCGCCGAGTGCGAGATCGTCCTGCACGGACCCGAGCAGGACATCCACTCCGGATCCTTCGGCGGCGCCGTGCCCAACCCCGCCACCGCGGTCGCCCGCCTGGTCGCGGCCCTGCACGACGAGCACGCGCGCGTGGCCGTACCCGGCTTCTACGACGGGCTCACCGAACTCACCGACCGCGAGCGCGAACTCTTCGCCGAACTGCCCTTCGACGAGGAACGATGGCTGCGCACGGCCAGGTCGACGGCCACCCACGGAGAGGCCGGTCACACCACCCTGGAGCGCGTCTGGGCCCGCCCGACCGCCGAGGTCAACGGCATCGGCGGCGGCTACCAGGGCGCGGGCAGCAAGACGATCATCCCGTCCTCGGCCCTGGTGAAGCTCTCCTTCCGGCTCGTCGCCGGGCAGGACCCGGACCACATCGAGAAGGCCGTACGCGCCTGGGCGGCCGGGCAGGTCCCCGACGGCATCCGGCACGAGATCACGTTCGGCGCGGCCACCCGCCCGTGCCTGACCCCGCTGGACCACCCCGCCCTGCAGTCCGTCGTACGCGCCATGGGCCGGGCCTTCGAGCAGCCGGTCCGCTACACCCGCGAGGGCGGCTCGGGACCGGCGGCCGACCTCCAGGAAGTCCTCGGCGCCCCGGTGCTCTTCCTGGGCATCTCCGTTCCCTCCGACGGCTGGCACGCCCCCAACGAGAAGATCGAACTCGACCTCCTCATGAAGGGCGTGGAGACGGCCGCCTACCTGTGGGGCGACCTCGCCGAGAACTGGCGCAAGACACACTGAACAAGCCGAACCCCAGCCCCAAGAGCGCACCGCACGCGCGTCCTGCTGAACCGCCCGCCGAAATAACCGTTCCACCGGGGGAGTTGGAAGCATCCGTGACCACCTGGACCGACCACAGCGCCGACCGTCCCATCTCGCTCACCGCTCCGAGCGGCATTGACCGGGCCGCCCACCACCGGCTCGACGAGGCCTGGCTCGCGGCGGCCTGGAGCCACCCCACGACCCGCGCCTTCGTGGTCTCCGGCGGTCAGGTGCTCATCGACGAGATGGCCGACGGCACCACCGAACTGCTGATGACGCCCTCCTTCGAGGCCCCGCTCACCGAGGCCCACCGCTATTTCCTGGGCACGGACGACGACGGGGTGAGCTACTTCGCGCTCCAGAAGGACGCCCTTCCCGGCCGTATCGACCAGTCCGCCCGCCCGGCGGGCCTGCGCGAGGCCGGTCTCCTGCTGTCCCCGCGCGACGCCGGTCTGATGGTCCACGCGGTCGCGCTGGAGAACTGGCAGCGACTGCACCGCTTCTGCTCCCGCTGCGGCGAGCGCACCGTCATCGCGGCCGCCGGTCACATCCGCCGCTGCCCGGCGTGCGGTGCCGAGCACTACCCGCGCACCGACCCGGCCGTGATCATGGCCGTCACGGACGACGAGGACCGCATCCTGCTGGGCCGGCAGGTGCACTGGCCCGAAGGCCGCTTCTCCACCCTCGCGGGCTTCGTCGAGCCCGGCGAGTCGATCGAGCAGTCGGTGCGCCGTGAGGTCTTCGAGGAGGTCGGCGTCACGGTCGGCGAGGTCGACTACGTCGCCAGCCAGCCCTGGCCGTTCCCCTCCAGCCTCATGCTGGGCTTCCGGGCCCGCGCCACCTCGTCGGAGATCGACGTCGACGGCGAGGAGATCGAGGAAGCCCGCTGGTTCTCCCGGGACGACCTGCGGTCCGCCTTCGAGTCCGGAGAGGTCCTGCCTCCCTACGGAATCTCGATCGCGGCCCGCCTGATCGAGCTCTGGTACGGCAAGCCCCTGCCGACCCGCAACGCCCCCTGAGCACGCCCCGGACATGACGCTGCCCCTCCGGCGAGCTCGCCGGAGGGGCAGCGTCATGTCCGGGGCGTGAGGTCAGGCGGTGAGGGCCTGCTTCACCTGGGCGAGACTCGGGTTCGTCATGACGACCTCGGCGCCGCCGGCGGCGACCACCAGGACCGTCGGAACGGTCTGGTTGCCGCCGTTCGCCTTCTCGACGAACGCCGCGGACTGCGGGTCCTGCTCGATGTTGATCTCGTTGTACGCGATGCCCTCACGGTCCATCTGGCTCTTGAGCCGACGGCAGTAGCCGCACCACGTGGTGCTGTACATCGTCACAGTGCCCTGCATGTCTCATGCGCTCCTTCACGGCTTCGGGTGCGTGGTCGCTGCAAGTGGAACGCAGGCCATGCGGTCACCATTCCCGTGGGGGGTATCGGGGAGGCCCGCCGGGACGTGACGCTCGCCGCACCCGCGTCCCACCGCAGGTGACACGGTCGCGGCGAAGCAGGAGCGTGACACCGGGGCATGGCCGAAAGGCGACCCCGGCACACGCGGCGCACGTGACGCTCGCCGCATTCGTACGACCGCAGCCGTCTCCCTGTGGACAACCGGCTCACCCGCCTCCGCCGACCTGGCAGCATGGCTGTGTGACAGCAGCAACGCACTCCACCCTCTTCCCGCAGGTTCCGGACACGGCAGACGCGGTGCTCGACGGACTCGACCCCGAGCAGCGCGCGGTCGCGACCGCCCTGCACGGTCCGGTGTGCGTGCTGGCGGGAGCCGGCACGGGCAAGACGCGGGCGATCACCCACCGCATCGCCTACGGGGTGCGCGCGGGGATCCTCCAGCCCTCCAGCGTGCTCGCGGTCACCTTCACCAACCGGGCCGCGGGAGAGATGCGCGGACGGCTGCGCCAGCTCGGCGCCGGAGGAGTCCAGGCCCGCACCTTCCACTCGGCCGCGCTGCGCCAGCTCCAGTACTTCTGGCCGAAAGCCGTCGGTGGCGGACTGCCCCGGCTGGTGGACCGCAAGATCCAGCTCGTCGCGGACGCGGCGGCCGCCTGCCGCATCCGTCTCGACCGGGGAGAGCTGCGGGACGTCACGGGCGAGATCGAATGGTGCAAGGTCACCCAGACCATCCCCGCCGACTACGCCGCGGCCGCCGCCCGCGCCGGACGCGAAGCCCCCCGGGACCCGGCCGAGACCGCCAAGATCTACTCGGCGTACGAGGACCTCAAGCGTGACCGCGCGGTCATCGACTTCGAGGACGTCCTGCTGCTCACGGTCGCCATCCTCCAGGACCGGCACGACATCGCCGAGCAGGTCCACTCCCAGTACCAGCACTTCGTGGTCGACGAGTACCAGGACGTCAGCCCGCTCCAACAGCGCCTCCTGGAGCTGTGGCTCGGCGAGCGGGACAGCCTCTGCGTGGTGGGCGACGCCAGCCAGACGATCTACTCGTTCACCGGTGCAACCCCCGACCACCTTCTCGACTTCCGCACCCGCCATCCCGGAGCCACCGTCGTCAAGCTCGTCCGCGACTACCGCTCCTCGCCCCAGGTCGTCCACCTGGCCAACGGACTGCTCTCCCAGGCCCGCGGCCGGGCTGCCGAGCACCGTCTCGAACTGATCTCCCAGCGGCCCCCGGGCGCCGAGCCCGTCTACGCCGAGTACACGGACGAGCCCACCGAGGCCGAGGGCGCCGCCCGCCGCATCCGCGATCTCGTCGCCTCGGGTGTCCCCGCCGGCGAGATCGCGATCCTGTTCCGCACGAACTCCCAGTCCGAGATCTACGAGCAGGCCCTCGCCGACGCCGGTGTGCCCTACCAGCTCCGTGGTGCCGAGCGGTTCTTCGACCGCCCCGAGGTGCGCAAGGCGGGCGCGGCCCTGCGTGCCGCGGCCCGCTTCGGCGGCAACGACTCGCTGCTCGACGATGTCGTCGACCTGCCGTCGCAGGTCCGCGCCGTGCTTTCGGGAGAGGGCTGGACCGGCAAGCCCCCGGCCGGCTCCGGCGCGGTCAGAGAGCGCTGGGAGTCACTGGCCGCCCTGGTGAACCTCGCGCAGGACTTCGCGATCGCCAAGCCCGGCGCGACGCTCGGCGACCTGGTGGCCGAACTCGACGAACGCGCGAGTGCCCAGCACGCCCCGACCGTGCAGGGCGTCACCCTCGCCTCCCTGCACTCCTCCAAGGGACTGGAGTGGGACGTCGTCTTCCTGGTGGGGGTCGCCGAGGGCATGATGCCGATCACCTACGCAAAGACCGAAGAACAGATCGAGGAGGAGCGCCGCCTGCTCTACGTCGGTGTCACCCGCGCCAGGGAGCACCTCTTCGTCTCCTGGGCGCTCGCCCGCTCGCCCGGAGGCCGCGCGGGCCGGCGCCCCAGCCGGTTCCTCGACGGTCTGCGTCCCGGC
Source organism: Streptomyces sp. NBC_00386 (assembly GCF_036063235.1). NCBI lineage: Bacteria > Bacillati > Actinomycetota > Actinomycetes > Kitasatosporales > Streptomycetaceae > Streptomyces > Streptomyces sp. NBC_00386. The sequence goes on along the minus strand of NZ_CP107950.1, from coordinate 3,477,821 downwards.
TCCGTCGCCACGGCGGGCGGTCGCGCCGGCGCCGCCGGCGGCGGTGTCGAGCGCGGCACCGCGAGAACAGGCCTCGCCGCAGAACGGCGTACGAGCCGCAGCCCCGCGCGCTGCCGGGTCTGCGGTCGCACGCTCACCGACGCAGGTGAGATGAAGCTGATGCGCTGCGACGGCTGCCCCTCGGACATGGACGAGGGTCTCTACGAGCGGCTGCGCGAGTGGCGCGCGGTGCAGGCGGAGCGCAGCGGGCAGCCCGCGTTCTGCGTCTTCACCGACAGGACGCTGATGGCGATCGCGGAGACCGCGCCGGACGACGAGGGCGAGCTCGCTCGCATCCCCGGCGTCGGTGTCCGCAAACTGAACCGTTTTGGAGCCGACGTTCTGGCCATCTGCGCAGGTCGGGAGGTCGCGGAACACGGTGAGGGCAACTGATTCAAACTCGTCGGGAAAATAGTTTGCGCATGCCCCGGCAATCCCCATAGGTTCTTAACCACGGCAGCAGCGGCCTTCTCGAAGGCCCTGGTTCCGTGCTGTACTTAATATCCGTCGGATCGGTTCGCCCCGGTCCCCCAAGACGCCGAGAGGAGGCGATTCCAGTGATCAGCATCGACACCAGCTTCATCAACACCGTGAAAATGACCGATCCCTCGGTCGTCGTCTCCACGTGCCCGCTCGGCGTCTCGAACCTGGGTACCGGTCTGTCCGGCATTCCTGCCGTCCGGCCGGCGTCCTCCCTGCCTCTCGCGGGTCTTCCCGTCCGTGAGCGCAATGAGCGACCGATTCAGGCACTGGAAGCGGCAGTAGTGGCAGAAGCACATGCCTATGCCTTTGCGGCAGCCGGTGCCGGATCCCTGAAGCAGACGCAGCAGCACCACACGATGTGGGCCTTCCGTGGGCCTGAACCCTGGAGTGATCCAGCCTGATCCACCATCAGGCCGGCGCCTTCAGGGCCGCGGAACCCCACCCGGGATCCGCGGCCCTTCTGTTTGTCCCCGACCGGGGACGGCAGAGCGAAGGGGCCTCGGGACAAGAAAAGAACCCGGTACCAGCCGCCAACCGGCCGACCCCGGCCGGCACGACCAGACGAGGAAGACGAACCGTGCAACTCGAAGCGCACGCCCCGTCCGTACCGCCTTCCGAAACGATCCCCCCGCCCGGCCTCACGGAGGACTCCACCTTGATCCCCCTCACCGCGCTCACCGCGCTCGACGACGCCATCGAGAACCTCGGCGTGCCCGTCCCCTGCCGTTCCTACGACCCGGAGGTCTTCTTCGCCGAGTCGCCGGCCGATGTCGAGTACGCCAAGTCCCTCTGCCGCACCTGCCCGCTGATGGAGGCCTGCCTCGCCGGCGCCAAGGAGCGGCGTGAGCCCTGGGGCGTCTGGGGTGGCGAGCTCTTCGTCCAGGGTGTTGTCGTGGCCCGCAAGCGGCCGCGTGGCCGCCCGCGCAAGAACCCGGTCGCGGTATGAACATCCGAGGAACGATCGACCGCCCCCTGACGCACGACCCCAAGAAACAGGCCCCGATGAAGCCGTTCACGAGCGAGCCCGCAGGCTCCGCGATCCCAGACTTCGCCAGCACCGGCGCGAATGACTCGCGTCAGAACAGGACCCGAGAGATGCAACTCATCCCAGAAGCCTTGGCTCGTGCGCATATGCACGAGCGACTGCACCAGGCCGAGCGGGAACGTCAGGCCGTGCGCCTGGCGGCCGCTCGCCGCATGCAGCGCAGGGCCGAGCGCGCTTCGATGCGAGCCCGGCGCGCGCTGGCCATGGCGGTCATGCAGTAATCGACGTACGCCGTCGTAGCAGCCGTTGCAGTCGCAGCACTCACAGGCAGGAAAGCCCGCGGGGGCCGGTCCGAACGGACCGGCCCCGCGGTGCGTTGCACCGCGTGAACAGCCCGCCGCGGCGATATCGTCGCCCGAGTGACGAGTCTTCCCGAAGACAGTGACAGCACCGGCCCCGCACCGAAGCCCGAAGCCGACGAAGCCGACGAAGCCGAGAAGATCGTGTGCGCCCACTGCGGCACCACGGCCACCGGCCCCCGGCCGACGTGGACCTGTTCCGTCGAGAACGGCACCCGCCACTACTTCTGCGACGACTGTGCCCGCAGCAACCTCAGAGCGATCGAGGGCCGTCTCGACTCGGCCTGGTGGTAGCCGGACCCGATGACCGCCCCACCCTGCCACCCCGCCGCTCGGTCCCGCCGGCCGCTCCTTCCGCCCCCGGCCGGTCCGCGACGGGACGCGGACTCACGCCTCGGCGGCCGCCACTTCCTCGCCCAGCTCCTCGACCTCCAGCTCCTCGGCTTCCAGGTCCTCCTCCAGCACGAACCCCGGCAGCCACTCCTCCAGTTCGTCGCGCAGCCGGACCGTCGCGCCGAGCTGACACAGGACACCTATGGTGCTGAGGGTCACCCGGTGTATGAGGAGATACGCGGGCGGCAGGTTCAACTGCCTGCCCAACTGATGGGCGGGGGAGCGCGGGTCGGCGATGCGGGCGGCCTGGTTGCGCATCCAGCCTCGGGTGAAGGTGAACTCGTCCACCTCGGCCGGTTCGATGATCGGCAGCAGATAGTCCAGGACCGCGTCGGGTGCGAGGTCTATCGACTCCTTGACGAAGCCTTCCTCACAGAGCAGTTCGTAGACCGACTCGGCGTCGCCGTCCAGGGTCATCCGGAGGGAATCGCCGATCGGCTGGGGCAGGCCGCCGGGAAGCCGGTCCACCGTGCCGAAGTCCAGGACACCCAGTCGCCAGCCGTCCTCCCCGTCCGGCAGGAGACGGAAGTTGCCCGGGTGCGGATCGGCGTGAAGCAGGCCGGTGCGGGCCGGGCCCGAGAAGAGGAACCGGGCCAGCAACTGGCCGGCGCGGTCCCGCTGTTCCGGCGTACCGTCGGTGATCACCTCCGACAGTGGCACACCGTCGATCCACTCCGTCACCAGGACCTGCTCGCACTGGTGGACCACCGCGGGCACCAGCACGTCCGGGTCGTCCGCGAACTCCTCGGCGTGCGCTGTCTGGGCCTGCGCCTCCAGGCCGTAGTCGAGTTCTTCGGAGACCCGGTCGCGCAGCTCCGCGATGAGCGGCTTGATGTCCATTCCGGGGATCAGGGGTCCCAGGAGCCGGGCGAAGCGGCTGAGTTGGGTCAGGTCGGACAGAAGGGCCTCGCCCGCCCCCGGATACTGCACCTTGACGGCGACCTCACGTCCGTCGTGCCACACCGCCCGGTGCACCTGGCCGATGGAGGCGGCCGCCGACGGCTTGTCCTCGAACTCCACGAACAGCTCGGCCCAGTCCGCGCCGAGCCGCTTCTCCAGAACGGAGTGAACCGTGCGCGTCGGCATGGGAGGCGCCGCGTCCTGGAGTTTCGTCAGCGCCGCACGATAAGGGCCCGCGATCTCCTCCGGCAGCGCCGACTCGAACACGGACATTGCCTGCCCGAACTTCATCGCACCGCCCTTCAGCTCTCCGAGGACCTTGAAGAGCTGTTCGGCCGTGCGCTGCTGGAGTTCGCGGCCCACGATCTCCGCCGACTTCCCGCCGATCCGCTTCCCGAGTCCCCAGGTCGCCCGCCCGGCGAAGCCGAGTGGCAGCGCGGCCAGTTTGGCAGTCCGGGTGACTGCCTTCCGGGGAAGATCAGACATGCGCCCTCCAGGTCCCAGCAAGCTGTGCCGCGTGCGGCTGTCGCCCTGACATTGTCGCGTGTGCTTCGCCGTCCTCGGGGGTTCGCTCACCATTTGTTTTCGTAGCGGTGCCGCAGGAGCAGGCGGGGTGCGCACGGACCTGTGTCGACCGCCACTCGCATCCGGGCAGTGACGCCTCCCAGCGGGCCCCCGTGCAGGCGGGCGGATCCCCGTCCAGGAAGGTGAGGGCGTGGCTCGCGGCGAGTCCGGCGACCACCGCGGACAGGGCGAGATCGCACGCGGCCACCCGGCGCTGCCGCCCGGAGCGCCACTGCGCGACCAGCCGCGGCCAGGTCGGATCCATGTCGGCGCGCCACTGGTCCAGACAGCCCGCGCAGCCGGTGTCGCCCGGCAGGACCAGGGGACCCACGACTCCGGTCGCTTCGGCGACCCCCGTGTAGAGGTGGGGCGTCCCCGAGGTGATCAGGCTCTCGGCAGAGGCGGGGTCCGGCGCGTGGACGGCGAGGCCGTCCCGGGGAGCGAGGATCACGAGGGACAGTCCGCGTGTCTCCTCCCCCTTCTCGTCCCTGGCGGACGCGCGGGGAGGACGGTCCGGGGCGGCTCGGCGCACCGCCCGCCGGGCGGCTTCCTCCCGGCGTTCGCCGATGGACTCGACGGGAAGGCCGCCGGGCGCCACGTCCCACGGTTCGACACGGCCGAGGTCACGCACCTCGACCTCGCCCACACCGGCGCCCGCGAGCAGCGCGGCCAGCAGGACCCCCACCCGGCCGGCGCCCCGCACCCGTACGCGCAGGTGACGGCGGGCGGCCAGGCGCTCGACGGCCCCGCCTGGCTCGCGGGAGAGAAGGGAGAGGGAGGCGAGGTCCGGCCGCAGCCGGTCCATGACCTCCTTCCTCTCGCGCAGAGCGTCCGCGGCCGGGCCGCCCCCGGTCGTGTCGTCCAGGAGGCCGGACCCGGCCAGCCGGTCGACCAGCCCGTCCACATGGCCGTCGGGCAGCCCCATCCCGCGTCCCTGCTCGCGCAGCAGCGGCATTCCGCGTGTCCCGTCGAGCAGTTCGAGGAAGCTGCCTGTCGCCGTGTCCATCGGGCCCAGCACCATCGCGTGCGCCGGTGTCATCCCGAACTGCACGGTGTTGAGATCCCGCCAGCCGCGCCGCAGAGCGGGCTTCACGATCGGATGCATGACCTACCCCCGTAGACCCGTAGTACGTCCCCGTATGTCCGCGACACTCCCGCAGCGCGGACCGAGTGCCAGCATGCCCGTGCCCGCCGGACCCCGCCGAAAGTTGTCCACAGACGGCACCGTTCGTCGTACGAATCAGACGGGCAGAGCGCGGATCGGCATCGAACCGTCCCGGGGGCGGGACTTCAGCCATGCGCAGCAGGTAACGTCGGGGCGTGCCCGCCGACCCACCGCACAGCGCCGCGACATCACAGCGCAGCACGACGAGCCCGCCGCCGAGCGGTTCGGGGGCGAGCGCGATCGAGGTCCGCAGGAGCGCCCGACGGCGCAGAACGGTCTCCGCGTACCGCGAGGGCGACCGCACCGTCGTCCTCATCCCCGCCCGGATGTCCGAGGCGGAGGAGAAGCGCTGGGTGACCGTCATGCTCGACAAACTGGCCGCCCAGGAAAGCCGACGGGTGCTCGGCGACACCGAGCTGGCCGAACGCGCCGAGCGGCTGTCGGCCCATTACTTCGACGGTCGCGCGCGACCAAAGTCGGTGCGCTGGGTCACCAACCAGAACACCCGCTGGGGCTCCTGCACCCCCGCAGAGGGCAGTATCCGCCTGTCGCACCGGTTGCAGGGCATGCCCGAGTACGTCGTCGACTACGTCCTCCTCCACGAGCTCGCCCATCTGCTCGTACCCGGTCACGGGCCCCGATTCTGGCGGCTCCTGGAGGCCTATCCGCGCACCGAGCGCGCCCGCGGCTATCTCGAGGGCGTCGTCGCCGCGGAGCGGCTGCCCCACCTCCCGGCGGCACACGACGAGTAGGTGCGCGCGGACCGTCCCGTCCGGAGTGCGATTGTGTACCGGGTCTGTACCGGCTTCGTCCACTTCCGGACTTTGCCGTTAGCCTGGCGCGACGCACTCGCATTCGGGATGGGGGACGGTCGTTACGCATGGCCAGGGAATTCCAACGCGGCCACAAGGCCAAGATCAGTGACCTCACCGCGGGCACGGATCTGTACGTAGGTGTGCAGATCACCGGCCCCGGACTCACCTTCGACATCAGCTGCTTCGGTCTGGACGCCGACGAACGGCTGTCGGACGACCGGTACTTCGTCTTCTTCAACCAGCCGAAGTCCCCCGAGGAGTCCATCCAGCTCCTCGGCGCGCAGTCGGGCGACACGGAGTCCTTCCGGGTCACTCTCGACCGGATTCCGGCGCGGATCCAGAAGCTGTCGTTCACGGCGACGATCGACGGCGCCGGACAGATGTCGCAGATCGCTCCCGGATACCTCCGCGTCGTCGCGGGCGGCGAGGAGGTGGCCCGGTACGCGTTCAGCGGTACCGAGTTCTCCACCGAGCGCGCCGTGATGCTGGGCGACTTCTACCTCAAGGACGTCTGGCGCTTCGCCGCGGTGGGACAGGGCTTCGACGGCGGTCTCGACGCGCTGCTGAAGAACTTCGGTGGCGAGGTCGCCGAGGAGGAGCCCGCCGCCGCCCCGCAGCAGCAGCCGGGCGCCTCACCGTCCTTCGCCCCGCCCGCCCAGACCGCCCCCGCGCCCACGTTCGGCGCGCCTCCGGCGCCCGCTCCGGCGCCCGCGCAGGGCTTCGCGCCGCCCCCCGGGGCCGCGCCGCACGCCCCCACGCCCGCACCCGCGCCCTCGATGCACGGCGCGCCGACGATCGTGGCGCCGCTGCACACCCCGCCGGGCGGCACCGTCCCGCCGCCGGGCCCCGCGCCCTACGGGCAGCCGCCCGGCCCTCCGCCCGGCTACGGCCAGCAGCCGCCCGGCCAGACGGCTCACATGCCGCCCGGCTACGGCCAGCAGGCACCGACCGCTCCTCCCGGATACGGTCAGCAGCCCCCGACGGCGCCCCCCGGCTACGGCCAGCAGCCGCCGTACGGCCAGATCCCCGGCCAGGCACCCGGGCAGTACCCGGGCCAGCCCGGCGCCCCGTCCCCCTACGGCGCACCCCAGGGCGCTCCGCAGGGCGGGGCCGGTGTGGCCGCGGCGCTGGGAGCCTTCAAGGAGACGCCCACCGGTCAGCGGTGGACGCCGCAGAACAAGAAGCTCATCCGTGTCGACCTCGGCATCGGAGGCCAGGCCGTACTCGCCCGCCAGGGCAGCATGGTGCTGTACCAGGGCAAGGTCGACTTCAGCTACAAGGGCGCCGGATTCGCCGGCCGGCTCGTGGGCAACGCCACCGGCCAGGAGATGCAGCTGATGCGCTGCACCGGCCAGGGCCAGGTGTTCTTCGCCGAGAACGCCACCCATGTGCACCCCATCGAGCTCCAGGGGGACGCGATCTGCGTCTCCGCGGAGAACGTCCTCGCCTTCGACGAGTCCCTCCAGTACGAGGTCCGTCGCATCGAGGGGCACGGCATCCCCGGGGGCGCGCTGTTCACGATGCAGTTCCAGGGGACGGGCACCATCGTCGTCAAGACGCACGGCGCGCCCGTCGTCCTGCCGGTGACGCCCACGACGTTCGCCGACTGCAACGCCGTCGTCGCCTGGTCCGCCGCCGCGCAGGTGATCGTCTCCAGCCAGGTGAGGATGCGCCGGAACGCCTACGCCGGTGACACCGGGGAGAGCGTGAACCTCCAGTTCCGTGCCGCGCCAGGCAATTTCGTCGTCGTCCAGCCGTACGAGGTCTGAGGGAGCCCGTCATGAACCAGCCACTCGCGGGCTTTGCCCCTGCGCCCGTCACCGCGCGCATGGAGAACCACGGCAATCACATGCTGAAGGTCGCCATGCAGACCGGAAACGACCTCCTCGCGCGCGTGGGGTCGATGGTCGCCTACGAAGGGTTCGTCCAGTACGAGCCCAACCCGCCCGCCGTACGCCAGATCGCCCGTGACTGGATGACCGGCGAGGGCGCGCCCCTCATGAAGTGCTCCGGCGACGGCCTGCTCTACCTCGCCGACTACGGGGCGAACGTCGTCGTGATCAACCTCAACGGGGACGCGATCTCCGTCAACGCGACGAATCTGCTCGCCTTCGACGCTCATCTCACGTGGGGCGTCGAGCGCGTGAAGGGGCTCGCCAAGTTCGCCGGACAGGGTCTGTGGAACACCAAGATCTCCGGTCAGGGGTGGGTCGCGCTGACCTCCCGCGGCAAGCCGATCGTCGTCGACTGCGGCGGCGGTGAGGACGAGACCTACGTCGACCCGGACGCGCTCGTCGCCTGGTCCCCGAACCTCAGGGTGAAGGGCAAGCGCAGCTTCAAGGCGCAGTCGCTGATCGGGCGCGGCAGCGGCGAGGCGTACCAGATGGCGTTCTCCGGGCAGGGCATCGTCGTCGTCCAGCCCAGCGAGGACAGCACCGACCGCCTCCGAGTCCGGGGCTGAGGGGGAGCAGGACATCATGCAGAGCCCGCTTTTCGGCTACAACGAGCAGCAGACCCAGGACCGCTACAGCCTGCAGAACTCGCAGATGCTGCGCGTCGTCCTGGAGGGTCACGACGACATCCTCGCCCGCAAGGGCACCATGGTCGCGTACCAGGGTCTCGTCGAGTTCGACGCCGAGTACCAGAACAACAGCCAGCACCGCGCGCGTGCGTACACCGGTGAGGGCCTCGACCTGATGCGCTGCCACGGGCAGGGCACGGTCTACCTCGCCAACCTCGGTCAGCACGTGCACATCCTCGACGTCGACCAGGACGGCCTGACCGTCGACAGCAGCTATGTGCTGGCGATGGACTCCGGGCTGCACCACGAGGTCATCGCCGTGGACAGCCAGTACGGCATCTCCGGCTCCGGCAAGTACCAGCTCAACATCACCGGCCGCGGCAAGGTCGCGCTGGTGACCTCCGGGATGCCGCTGATGATGCAGGTCACCCCGGACAAGTACGTCAACTGCGACGCCGACGCGATCGTCGCGTGGTCCACCGGCCTGCGGGTGCAGATGCAGGCCCAGACGCACTCCTCGGGTGTGTGGCGGCGCCGGGGCAACACCGGTGAGGGCTGGGAGCTCAGCTTCATGGGCAGCGGCTACGCGCTCATTCAGCCCAGTGAACTGCTGCCGCCGCAGAACGCGGTGATCGGCCAGGGACTGCGTGCCCAGTACGGCATGGGGCAGCAGGGCGTGCAGGCGCAGAACCAGGGCAACGCCTGGAGCTGACCGTTCCGCCCTCCGGGCTACGACGGTCCGGCGAGCAGAGGTAAGGGGCGACCGCCAATGGCGGTCGCCCCTTACACGTCGATGGCCCTCGCGCCGGTCACAGCCGGGCGCGGGCCGCCTCCAGGAGTCGTACGACAGAATCGTCGGCCGCCTCGGCGACCTCGTCGTAGGCGAACCAGCGCAGGTCGAGGGACTCGTCGCTGATGGCCTCGACGGCGTCGGCCGGGGCGAGGACGGCGTACTGGACGTCCAGGTGCCAGTGGCACGGCGCCGGGATGGCGTGCCGGTCCAGCGTCACGGGGCCGCCCGGCAGCAGGGTCAGCCCCTCGATGCCCGACTCCTCCGCCGCCTCGCGCAGGGCGGCCTCGGCCAGGGTCGGGTCGCCCGGCTCGCAGTGCCCGCCCGTCTGGAGCCACATCTGGAGCTTGCGGTGCAGCGTCAGCAGGACGCGGCCGCGTGACGGGTCCATCACCAGGGCGCTCGCCGTGAGGTGCCCGGCCTGGCAGGACTTCCACATCCCGTCCGGGTGCGCGGACAGGTGGTCCAGATAGACCTGGCGCAGCTCTTCCTGGCCCTCGTGGCTCTTCAGCACGAGGGCCGCGTCGTCGTGCAGGCTCACTCGGCGCCGTCGCTCTTGCCGGAGTCCTCCGTGTCGTCGTGCTTCTTCAGGTCCGGCTTCTCGGCGGTGCCGCTGGCGGCCTCGCCGAGCATCTTGTCGATCTCCGAGAAGTCCATGTGCTCACGGTGCACGAAGCCGTCCGGGTCGTCCAGGTCGGACGCCGTCGGCAGCATGTCCGGGTGGGCCCACAGGCCGTCCCGGCCGTCGACACCGTGCGCGTCCGTGAGCGAGGCCCACAGGCGCGAGGCGTCGCGGAGCCGGCGCGGGCGCAGCTCCAGACCGATCAGGGTGGCGAACGTCTGCTCGGCGGGACCGCCCGTGGCGCGGCGGCGGCGGAGCGTCTCGCGCAGTGCGTCGGCCGACGAGAGCCGGGGTTTGGCCGCCGAGTGGACGACCGCGTCGACCCAGCCCTCGACCAGCGCGAGCGCCGTCTCCAGGCGGGCCAGCGCCGCCTTCTGCTCCGGCGTGTCCTCGGGCTGGAACATGCCCTGCTGGAGTGCCTGCTGGAGCTCCTCGGGGTTCTGCGGGTCGAACTGGCCGACCACGTCCTCCAGCTTCGCGGTGTCGACCTTGATCCCGCGCGCGTATCCCTCGACAGCGCCGAACAGGTGCGAGCGCAGCCACGGCACGTGCGCGAAGAGGCGCTGGTGGGCGGCCTCGCGCAGGGCGAGGTAGAGCCGTACCTCTTCCTGGGGGACGCTCAGGTCCTTGCCGAACGACTCGATGTTCAGCGGCAGCAGCGCGGCCTTGCCGACCGGGCCGAGCGGCAGACCGATGTCGGTCGAGCCGACGACCTCTCCGGCGAGCACGCCGACGGCCTGGCCGATCTGCGTACCGAACATGGCGCCGCCCATGGAGCGCATCATGCCGATCAGCGGGCCCGCCATGGCCTGCATCTCCTCGGGCAGCACATCGCCCATGGCCGCGCCGACCCTCTCGGCGACCGGGTCGACGAGCTCCTTCCACACCGGCAGGGTCGCCTCGACCCACTCCGCCCGGCTCCAGGCCAGCGCGGAGGCCGCGCCGGACGGCAGGGACGTCGCGTCGTCCAGCCAGTGATCGGCCAGACGGACGGCCTCCTCGACCGCGAGTCGCTCGGCGGGGCCGACGCTCGCGTCCTTGGTGCCGTCGGAGGTGCCCTGCGCGACCGTCTGCCGGGCGATCTGCTTGGCCATGTCCCAGTTCACCGGGCCGCCCTCGTACGAGAGCATCTGTCCCAGTTGCTGGAACGCGGCGCCCAGGTCGTTCGGGTTCATCGAACCGAACATGGCTGCGAGCGGATTGTCGGCCCCTGGGCCTCCGGCTCCGGGCAGCCCGAAACCGAACGGTCCCTGACCACCACCGCTCTGCTGGTCCTTCTTCTTGCCCTCGTCGCCGTTGTCCGGCTCCTCCGGCGGAAGGCCGAATCCGAATGGGGTGTCACTCACGGGATTCCTCGGCTGGTAAGGCCGCCGGTTCGTTCCGACGGCGGCTGCCCACAACACCACCCAGCGTAGACACCTGAACCCGATCGGGCCTCGGTGCTTCGCCGACTCGTCGCCTGCGGCAGGATGGATGCCAACTGGTAGGGACGCGTCAGACGCGTCCATTACTGAAGACAACCGCTGGAGACGCCCGGTGAGTTCCCCAGATCCGCAGGTTCGCGCAGCGCGAAACCACTCAACCAGCCCAGCCTCGCGCGGCCCCGTCGTCGCGGTCACCGGCGCGGCGGCCGGTGTGGGCGCGCTGCTCACCGAGCGGCTGGCCGCCAGCGAGGAGATCAAGCGGGTCGTCGCCATCGACGAGCGGCGCGGCGAGTGCGCCGACGCCGAGTGGCACATCCTGGACGTCCGGGACCCGGCGATCGCCGAGAAGCTGCGCGGGGCGGACGTCGTGGTCCATCTGGCGCTCGACCTCGATCTGGAGACGGACGCGGCGGCCCGGACCGCCTACAACGTCCGGGGGACGCAGACCGTGCTCACCGCCGCCGCGGCGGCGGGGGTCCACCGGGTCGTGCTGTGCACGTCGGCGATGGTCTACGGAGCGCTGCCCGACAACGAACTGCCCCTGTCCGAGGACGCCGAACTGCGGGCGACGGCGGAGGCGACGGGTGTCGGCGACCTGCTGGAGATCGAGCGGCTCGCGCGCCGCGCGCCGCGGGCGCACCCCGGGCTGAACGTGACCGTCGTACGGCCCGCGGTACTCGTCGGCGGCGGTACGGACACCGCGCTGACCAGGTATTTCGAGTCTCCTCGGCTGCTGGTCGTGGCGGGGTCGAGGCCCGCGTGGCAGTTCTGTCACGTCGAGGACCTGTGCGCCGCGCTGGAGTACGCGGTCGTCGAGAAGGTCGAGGGCGAGCTGGCCGTCGGGTGCGACGGCTGGCTGGAGCAGGAGGAGGTGGAGGAGCTGAGCGGGATCCGGCGGATGGAGCTTCCCTCCGCGGTCGCGCTGGGCGCCGCCGCCCGGCTTCACCGGATCGGGCTCACTCCCTCGCCCGCCGGGGACCTCGCCTACACGATGTACCCCTGGGTGGTGAGCGGGAGCCGCCTGCACGATGCCGGGTGGCGGCCGCGCTGGACCAACGAGGAGGTCCTGGCGGAACTGCTGGAGGAGGTCGCGGGGCGCCACACGGTGGCCGGCCGGCGGCTGGGCCGCAAGGACGCGACCGCGGCGGGCGCTGCGGGCGCGACGGTGGCCCTGCTGGGCGCGGCGGCGGTGGTCCGCCGGGCCCGGAAGGCCCGGCGCAGGTTCTGACACCGGGTCCGCGCCGCTACGCCACTGGAGTGACCGCCGACAAGTCACGCCGGTTCTCGACGGGCGGCGCCGGTCCCCGACGAGCCCCGACGGGCGACGCGGCCCGCCGGTCCCCGACGGCCCCCGACGCGTTGCGCTGGGCTGCGGGCCGCGGGCCACGCCGTGCCGGGCCACGCCGTGCCGGGCAGTGCTGAGCCGGGCAGTGCAGGGCTGAGCCCGTGCCGTGCCGCGTTGAGCTGTGCCGTGCCGGGCTGCGCCCGTGCGTGCCGGGCTGAGCCGTGCCGGCCCCCGACCGCACCGCCGTGCCCCCGCCGTGCCGTGCCGCGCCGTCTGGAGGAGGCTCCAAGCGGTACGCGTGCGTGCCGGGTGAAAGCCGTATTCCACCGGGTCGGCGGGGTGCGGCACGATGGGGGCATGGCATCTACCTACGACCACCCCGGTGAGCGGGCCGCGCAGGACCCGATCAGGCTGCTCGCGATCCGCGACGAACCGCTCTCCCTGGACGAGGTCTTCAAAGCAGTGGGGGACGATGCCGCCGGGGGGACCGCGTTGTTCGTGGGGACCGTGCGGAATCACGACGGCGGCGCCGACGTCGACGAGCTCGGGTACTCGGCCCACCCCACCGCAGAGGCGGAGATGCGTCGCGTCGCGGAGAAGGTGGCGGCCGCCTATCCGGTGCGGGCGCTGGCAGCCGTTCACCGGGTGGGCGACCTGCGGGTCGGGGACCTGGCCGTGGTCGTCGCCGTGTCCTGCCCGCACCGTGGCGATGCTTTCGAGGCCTGCCGCAAGCTCATCGACGACCTCAAGCACGAGGTGCCGATCTGGAAGCACCAGAGGTTCTCCGACGGCTCGCAGGAGTGGGTCGGCGCTTGCTGAGAGCGACCGGATCCTCCGGCGACCGGCACCCACCCTGGTCCGATCGACTGATAACCGCCGTCCGGTTGCGTAACCGGGGCCCTGCCGCGAGCGTTGACACTGCGGATGGTTAATCTGCTGATCAGTCAGTAGCGGTCGCTCTTGGGGTTGGGAGGTCGACATGGCGGCGCTTGCCTGGTTGCTGATTCCGCTGATGGCCGCGATCGGTGCCGGTTTGTGGGGCAGTTGGGCCGGCCGGAATCGCAAGGCCGCGGGAGACGGTGTCGAGCTCGCCGGATACACGCGCTTCCGTGAGGCCATGGAGCGGACCGACGCCCGGGAGAAGTCACACTCCGACGCGCTCTGAGGTCCACCGGCCGGTCCCCCGAGCTCGCGCGACGCGTCCGTGTGTTCGAGGGGCCGTGTCCACTGTCCCGGGCGACTCCGAACCGTCCCGAGCCGGCTCGCGAGGTCCCCGGCGGCCCGGACCGTGCGAGGCACCTCGGAGTGCCGCCCGGAACACGCGTTTTCGTGCCTTTCGGGCGCATTCTGGGCCCATCACGTACGGACGGCCCCGACGGTGCGCTTACACCACCGTCCCGTACTGTCGTTCCATGCCACGCCGCACCGCGACGATGCTCGCCTCCACTCTGATCCTGATCGCGCTCCTGTGCGCGGGAGTGTTCATCAAAGTGCCGTACTCGGAGATGTCACCGGGTCCCACGGTGAACACGCTGGGTGACCACGACGGTGAGCCGGTGCTGCAGATCTCGGGCCGCAAGACGTATCCGACGACCGGACACCTGAACATGACCACGGTCCGGGTCACGAGCGCCGACTACAACATGAACCTCGTCGAGGCCGTGTACGGCTGGCTGGCGCACGACAGCAAGATCGTGCCGCACGACACGCTCTACCCGAACGGCAAGACCGAGCAGCAGTCGACGCAGGAGAACGCCGAGGAGTTCAGCCAGTCGCAGGAGAGCGCCAAGGTGTCCGCCCTGAAGGAACTGGGCATCCCCGTGAAGTCCTGGGTGATCGTCTCCACCGTCGTCAAGGACTCTCCGGCCGAGGGACGGCTGCACGCGGGTGACGTGATCAAGGCCGTCGACGGTACGGCCGTGAAGGAGCCCGAGGACGTCGGGAAACTCGTCACCAAGCACAAGCCCGGTGACAAGGTCGTGTTCAGGATCGTGCCAGCCAAGGAGCAGGCCGCCGCCACGAAGGAACACACGACGGCGACCGCGACCAAGGATGTGACGATCACCACGGTCAAATCCGACGACGACAGCGCCGACCGCGCGGTCGTCGGGATCTCGGCCGGGATCGACCACACGTTCCCGTTCACCATCGACATCAAGCTCGCCGACGTCGGCGGTCCGAGCGCGGGTCTGATGTTCTCGCTCGGCATCGTGGACAAGCTCACTCCGGGGAACCTCACCGGAGGCAAGTTCGTGGCCGGCACCGGCACCATCGACGACGACGGCAAGGTCGGCCCGATCGGCGGCATCGACATGAAGACGGTCGGCGCGCGCAACAAGGGCGCCCAGTACTTCCTGACGCCCAAGGACAACTGCGCCGAGGCCGCCAAGGACACCCCCGACGGGCTCAGGCTCGTCAAGGTCGACACCCTCGACGACGCGATGAAGGCCCTCAAGGACATCAACGCGGGCCGGACGTCCGACCTGCCCAAGTGCGGCACCAAGGGCTGACGGACACCGCCCGCCCGCGGCAGGGGGCGCCTCGCGAGTCGCGGGGCGCCCCCTGCCGCGTCCGTGCGCGGATCAGTCCGCGAATGTCGCCGACAGCGCCTCCGCCAGGCCCGGCACGAGGCCCGCGCCGGTGAGCACCTCCGTCGCCGCGTCCTTCTCGCGCAGCCGCAGCGCCGAGTCGCGGGTGCCGTCGCGCAGGACACCGACCGTCATGCGCACCTCCTGGCGGTCCGGGTGTGCCGCGACCCACTGGGTGAGCTTCTTGCCGCTCAGACCCTCCGGGACCGAGTTCTCCGCGGACGGCGGCAGCATCAGCCGCTCCACGGTGAGCGCGCAGCCGACGACGGCGTCGGGCCAGGCGATGGTGCCGAGGAACTCGTCCAGCGGCTTGCCGGCAGGGATCTCCTCCTGCTCGACGGGGGTGAGACCGGTGGTCTTCTGCTCGTGCTCCAGGCCGAGCTGAGCGGCGAGGCCGGGTTCCTGGGCCCGCAGCCGTGCGGTGTCTACGAGGGCGAAAAGGCGGGCGGGCTGGTCCCAGCCGAGGCCGGATGCGTACTCGTCGATCTCGAGTACGGCCCGGGTCAGGGGGCTCGCTGCCATGGGAGTGTTGGACATGGTCACAATCCTGCCTCGTTCGTAACCTGAATCGGGAACCGAGTAAAGCGTGAGTAAGTTGCATAGATGAGGCTCCTCGATCACGGAGCCTTGCTGACGGTCCTCCGACATGGAGGCCTGAAGGATTCGACAGCGACTTCGAGGTGCGCACCTTGGCTTTCCAGATGCCGGACCGCGGCGGAGGCCCGACGGGGCCACGGATCAGAGTGGGCCGGCCGTCCCGGCGTGTCCGGACCCTGCTCATGACACTGGGCGTGCTGGCCGTACTGGCCATGGCCTTCGTCATGTTCGCGGGGTTCTGGACGGACTGGCTCTGGTACCGCTCGGTTCACTACTCGTCGGTCTTCACCACCACACTGTGGACCAAGATCGGGCTCTTCTTCGTCTTCGGTCTGCTGATGGCGGCCGCGGTGGGCTTCAACATCTGGCTGGCGCACCGGCTGCGCCCGCCGTTGAGCGCCATGTCGATGGAGCAGCAGAGCCTCGACCGGTACCGCATGGGCATCGCGCCCTACAAGCGCTGGCTGCTGCTCGCGATCACCTCCCTGGTGGGGCTGATCGCCGGCGCGTCCGCCTCGGGCCAGTGGCGCACGTGGCTGATGTGGGTGAACGGAGTTCCCTTCCACCAGAAGGACCCCCAGTTCCACCTCGACGTCTCGTTCTACGCCTTCGACCTGCCCTGGTACCGCTTCCTGCTCGGCTTCGGCTTCGCCGCCGCCGTGCTCTCCCTGATCGCCGCCGCGCTCACGCACTACCTGTACGGCGGTCTGCGGATCACGAGCCCCGGAGCGCGTGCCACGGCCGCGGCCACCGGACACCTCTCGGTGCTCCTCGGCGTCTTCGTCGCCCTGAAGGCGGTCGCCTACTGGCTCGACCGGTACGGGCTCGCGGTGAAGTCCAGTGACTTCAAGGCGACCGGCAACTGGACGGGTCTGCGGTACGTCGACGCGAACGCGTACCTGCCGGCCAAGACGATCCTGTTCTGCATCGCCGTCATCTGCGCGCTGCTCTTCTTCGCGACGCTGTGGCGGCGCACCTGGCAGCTGCCGGTGATCGGCTTCGGCCTCATGGTGCTCTCGGCCGTCCTCATCGGCGGCCTGTACCCCGCGATAGTCCAGAAGTTCCAGGTCGAGCCCAACGAGCAGGCCAAGGAAGCGCCGTACGTCGAGAAGAACCTCAAGGCGACCCGCGAGGCGTACGGGATCGACGGTACCAACGTGCAGGACTACGCGGGGACTAGCGATACCGAGGACAAGACCAGGCTCCGTGACGACGCCGACACCGTCGCCAGCATCCGGCTGATGGACCCGAACGTCGTGTCGCCGACCTTCCAGCAGCTCCAGCAGGTCCGGAACTACTACGGGTTCCCGTCGAACCTGGACGTCGACCGGTACAGCAAGGACGGCAAGGACCAGGACACGGTCCTCGGGCTGCGCGAGCTGAACCTCGCGGGCATCCCGAAGAACAACTGGATCAACGACCACTTCCGGTACACACACGGATACGGCGTCGTCGCGGCCAAGGGCACCACGGCCGACAGCGAGGGCCGCCCGGTCTTCACCGAGTACAACCTGCCGTCCAAGGGCGACCTCGGCGCGTACCAGCAGCAGATCTACTACGGAGAGAAGACCACCCAGTACTCGATCGTCGGCGGTCCCCAGAAGGAGATCGACTACTCCGACGACAGCGGCGAGAAGACCACCAGCTACAAGGGCAAGAGCGGCATCAGCCTCTCCAGCCCGGTCAACCGCGCCGCGTACGCGGTGGCGTTCGGCGAGCCGCAGATCATGTACTCGGGCGCGATCGGCGAGGGTTCGCGGATCCTCTACAACCGCACGCCCAAGGAGCGGGTCGAGGCGGTGGCCCCCTGGCTGACCATCGACGGCGACGCCTACCCGGCGGTCGTCGACGGGAAGATCCAGTGGATCGTCGACGCGTACACCACCACCAACGGCTATCCGTACGCCTCGCGCACCACGCTCGGCGACACCACGGCGGACTCGCTGACGGCGGCCAACAACCAGCGCGCGGTGGTGGCCCAGCAGAACCAGGTCAACTACATCCGCAACTCGGTGAAGGCGACCGTCGACGCGTACACCGGCGCGGTCAAGCTCTACCAGTGGGACACCCAGGACCCGGTCCTGAAGACCTGGATGAAGGCGTTCCCGGACACGGTGGAGTCGAAGAAGTCGATCTCGCCGGAGCTGATGGCCCATCTGCGGTATCCGCAGGACCTGTTCAAGGTCCAGCGAGAGCTGCTCACCCGCTACCACGTGAAGGACGCCCAGACGTTCCTGAGCGGCAGCGAGGTGTGGCAGGTCCCGGACGACCCCAGCAACAACTCGGGTAGCGCCGTGCCGCCGTACTACCTGAGCATGAAGCTGCCGGGGGAGACATCGCAGGCGTTCTCGCTCACGACGACGATGACACCGAACGGCCGTGACAACCTGAGTGCGTTCATGTCCGTCGACGCAGAGGCGGGCACACCTGACTACGGCAAGATCAGTATCCTGAAACTGCCGACGGGCAAGACCATCGACGGACCCAAGCGGGTGCAGAGCCAGTTCAACTCCGAGCCGGCCATCGCCGAGTCCATCAGCCTGCTGGAGCGCGGCGATTCCAAGGTCGAGTACGGCAACTTGCTGACGGTGCCGCTCGACGGGGGTCTACTTTACGTGGAACCGGTCTACGTCCGCGGTGGCGACCTCAAATACCCGTTGCTGCGCAAGGTGTTGGTGACCTACGGAGGCAACACAGCCTTCGAGGCCACACTCGGGGAAGCACTCGACAAGGTCTTCGGGGCGGCGAGTTCGACCCAGCCGCCGGACGAGGACACCACGAAACCGCCGACGTCGAGCAACCCGACGGTCCAGGCCGCGCTCGCCGACGCGCAGAAGGCCTTCGACCAGGGGCAGGAAGCCCTCAAGAAGGGTGACTGGAAGGCGTACGGCGAGGCCCAGAAGGACCTTGAGGACGCGCTGAAGCGGGCCGAGGACGCGCAGGCCAAGGCGGACAAGGCCGCCGGCGGTTCCGGCGCGGACAAGACGGACGGCAAGGGCACCGACAAGAGCGGTACCGGCGGCAGCCCCAGTCCGAGCAGCAGCCCGAGCAGCGAAAAGAGCTCCGGAAGCAGCTGATCAGGACCCACCCCGCGCCGTGGTACGGTTGAGGAACAACAGCGCGGGGTGGAGCAGCTCGGTAGCTCGCTGGGCTCATAACCCAGAGGTCGCAGGTTCAAATCCTGTCCCCGCTACTGAAGTCGAAGGCCCGGATCCAGTTCATGGATCCGGGCCTTCGACGTGTGTGACGCCACGCCGGGGCGTACCCGGTGACCTGGCGACTCGTGTGAAGTGCCGCGACATGCGAGGGCAGTTGGGCGATCTGTGTTTGACTTGTCTCTCTGTGGGCATGTCGACAAAACGCTGAAGTGACCTAACTGGCTGCGGTATACCAGGTGTACCCAGTTTGCAGGTGGTGCGACGATGGACGTTATGGGGGACAAGGCAACTCTGTTGGATACAGGGCGGTTTGCGCAGTCTGCCGACTTTGAGCAGCCTGTGGATCTCACGCAGCCTTCCGACCGGGACGAGACCGGCGAGGCTGCCGAGGAAGCGCGCCGGTGGTCGGCCGCGGAAGCCGGCGACGTCGAGGCGATGAGCGTCCTCGGGGCCATGCTGCTGCGCCGCGGCGATCTCGACGCGGCCGAACCGCAGTTGCGCGCGGCCACCGCCGCGGGCGACCGTGCCGCCGCCAACAATCTGGGTGTCCTCCTCTACCAGCGTGGATATGCCGACGAGGCCGCCGGATGGTGGCGGATCGCCGCCGTGGCCGGCAGCGCCGCCGCCGCGCACGCGCTCGGCCGGCACCACCGCGAGCGCGGTGACGAGCCCGCCGCCGAGTACTGGCTGCGCCAGTCCGCCGAACAGGGTCACGCCCTGGGCGCGTACGCCCTCGCCGATCTGCTGGAGCATCGTAGCGACGTGGGTGCCGAGCAGTGGATGCGGGCCGCCGCGGAGCGCGGGCACCGCGAGGCCGCGTACCGGCTGGCGCGCGCGCTCGACCGCAAAGCCCTGGACTCGGGCGAGGCCGTGGGCGACAACGGTGTCATCGGAGCCGCGGGACAGGCCGCCGAGCAGTGGTACCGGCAGGCCGCCGCGCGCGGGCACCGCAGGGCCGCGCTGCATCTCGGGGCGATCCTGGAGAAGCGCGGCGACCTCAAGGAGGCCGGGCGCTGGTACCTGACGTCCGCCAAGGACGGGGAGGCGCGCGCCGCGTGCGCCCTCGGATTCCTGCTGCGCGACGCCGGGGACCCCGACAGCGCCGCCGTCTGGTGGCTGCGGGCCGCGCAGGACGGGGACGGGAACGCCGCCAACGCGCTGGGCGCGCTGCACGCCGAGCGGGGTGAGACCCAGACCGCCGAGCGGTGGTACCGGGCCGCGATGGACGCGGGCGACGTGAACGGCGCGTACAACCTCGGGCTGCTCTGCGCCGAGCAGGGGCGGACCGCGCAGGCCGAGCAGTGGTACCGCAGGGCCGCGTACGCCGGTCACCGCGAGGCCGCCAACGCCCTGGCGATCCTGCTGCTCCAGGGCGGCGACGCGGCCGGGGCCGAGCCGTGGTTCTCCAAGGCCGCGGAGGCCGGGAGCGTGGACGCCGCGTTCAACCTCGGCATCCTGCACGCGGGACGCGCCACGGAGGGCGACGACGCCGCGGCGCTGCGGTGGTACGAGCGTGCCGCCGCCGCCGGACACACGGAGGCGGCGCTCCAGGTGGGCATCGCGCGGCTGAGGGAGGGCGACGAGCCCGCTGCCGAGCGGCATCTGCGGTGCGCCGCGGGAGGGGGCAGCGCGGAGGCCGCCTACCGGCTCGCCGCCGTGCTCGACGCCCGACGGCCCCCGGCGCCCGCGCACGAACTCGGGGAGCCCGCGCAGGAGAAGAGCGAATGCGAGGAGTGGTACGAGCGTGCCGCGTCCCAGGGGCACCGGCGCGCGCAGGTGCGGGTCGGGATGCTGGCCGCCGCGCGGGGCGATGTGGTGGAGGCGGCGCGCTGGTACCGCGAGGCCGCCGAGGCCGGGTCGCGCAACGGCGCCTTCAACCTCGGGCTGCTGCTCGCCCGCGAGGGGAGCGAGCCGGAAGCGGCGCTGTGGTGGACTCGCGCGGCCGACGCGGGCCACGGGCGGGCGGCGCTCCGGCTGGCGCTCGTGTACGCGCGGCGCGGGGAGCTCGCCGAGGGGCAGCGCTGGGCCGACCGGGCCGTGTCGCTGGGGCCGGCGGAGGTCTCCGAGCGGGCGGCGCGACTGCGGGATGCCTTGCGGGAGGAACTGTCCGCGTGAGGGGCGGCCGGATGCCCGGGCCGACCGGGCACCCGGCGCCCCGCGCCCGGGAAACCGCCCCGGGCGCGGGGGCGCCGGGGGCCGCAGGGCGACCGTCGGACCCCCTGGTCAATGGATTTGCGCGGGCCACGCTCTTGACGTACTGTTCAGTTCATCGACGCGGGGTGGAGCAGCTCGGTAGCTCGCTGGGCTCATAACCCAGAGGTCGCAGGTTCAAATCCTGTCCCCGCTACTTATATCTCGTGGCCGGATCCTTCTGGGATCCGGCCACGAGTCTTTAGCCGCGACGCGTTTGTAACCGCGCCGGTCAGGTTGTGGTGTGGAACCAACCGCTATAGCTCACCGTGGTAGAGCCTTCGACGTTGAGTGCTTTGAAATAGATCTGGTGGTTTTCAGGCAGATCTTCATCGATATCCCTGCAAATCCCGTAGCTGAGCGTGGCGTCGTCGACCCTGGTGTCCGACGTGGTGAAGTCCAAATCGTAGATGACTGCGGGGTGGTGGCCGTCGGCCTTGCTGTCGCAGAGGAGAATGTGTTCGCCGTAGGCCTGGAAGCAGACCTGCGCCCCGCCATCGGGGGACTTGATGCCGGGCAACCCCAGGGAGTCGCAAGTGGTGGTTGCCGCTGACGCGTTCGTGGGTGTCACGAGCGTGACCGTCAGTGCAGCGATCACCGCTGCCAGAACGACGAAAATGGTGCGAAATCTTGTCCAATTGCCGTGAATGCCAAGCAAGGTAGATCTCCATTAAATGGGTCGTTATTGCGCTTCATTTACAAAACCTACGTTAATGCTTGAACCGATTGACGTGTACCCGCCGCAGCGTTAATGGCTGAAATCTGACGGCTAATGAAGGACCGTTCGGAGTTTTTATCTAGTTTGCATCGCTTTGCGTGCATCAGAGTTGCACTCGTGCCTCTCATGTGACGGAGCCTTGTGCGGCAAAGTGGTAGTAGTCGCCCATAGGGCGCTCCTTGAAATGAGACAGGCTTCAGGGGGTTAGGCAGGTAACCGAGGTGACGGGATCGCGTGCTGTGGTGTAGCCGGGCGGGGTTTACCGGGAACGCGCGACAGGAATGTGTAATTCGCCAGGGCGACCTGCAGTCTGATTCTCGGTCTCCCGAGTCCGTTTCGAGGAACGCGGATGTGGGCCATCGCGGCCTCAGTTCCGGTGCGTCGCCAGCCTGGCCGCAGTGATGAGTAGGGGCGGGCGTGGGTATGGCCATCACTGGCGAGGCGGAGTTCCGTGTTCTGGCCGTCGCAGTAAAAGTGCGGCGGTGTTCGGCTCGCCGCCGCACCATATCGTGATCAGCCGGGATTAGCGGCTCGATTCGTTCCCGCAGCGCATCAGCGATTATTTATCGGGTATTCGATCAGTTGGCCAGTTGCCGAAGAAATACGTTCTACCCGCCGCATGGCAAAAAGCCCCGGCGCGCGTGGCGTGCCGGGGTTCGTGTGTGTGCGGGCGTTCGCGTGCCTCTACGCCGCCATGGCCGCGCAGTCGGGGCAGACGCCGCGGTAGGTCACCTCGACGTTCGAGACGGTGAAGCCGAAGCGCTCCGAGTCGGGGAGGTCGCCGAGCGGGTTGCCGATCGGATGGACGTCGCGGATCGCCCCGCACCGGGCGCACACAAGGTGGTGGTGCGGACGGTGCGCGTTCGGGTCGTAGCGCTTGGCGCGCTTGTCCGTGGCGACTTCCAGCACCTCGCCGAGCGAGACCAGTTCGCCCAGTGTGTTGTAGACGGTCGCCCGGGAGATCTCGGGCAGCTTGGCCACGGCGCGGGCGTGCACCTCGTCGGCCGTCAGGTGGACGTGGTCGCCGTCGAGGACCTCGGCCACGACACGTCGCTGCGCGGTCATGCGCCATCCGCGTCCGCGCAGGCGTTCCAGCAGGTCACTCATACCGGTCAGCCTAACAGCAGGTGAACCAGATCCCGAACGAGTGTTGTTTTAGATCTTGACCTGACTTGGACGGCATCCATCTCCGGGGCGAGTCCGGTGTGCCGGGTGTGGACGGCGGGCCCGAACCCCCGGGATCCGCCCGGGAGTTCAGGCCCGCCTGGGTGCTCGGACGGGATCCGCCGGTCCGTTCAGGTCCGCCGACGTGCTCGCGCCGGACCCGGCGGTCCGCTCAGGCCGGTACCTGCTGCCGGGCGGGTGCCCAGCAGCGGATGATGTCGCGGACCGAGACGATGCCCACCGGGCCGCTGCCGTCGAGCACGATCAGGTGCCGGAAGCCGCCGTGCGACATCGCGGCCGCGGCCTCCTCCAGGGTCCAGGTGGGCGCCGCGAAGACGACGTCGGTGGTGGTGTGGCTGCCGGCTGTCTCCGAGTCCGGGTTCTGGCCGTGGGCGAGGGAGTTGAGGATGTCGCGCTCGGTGAGGATGCCGAGGCCGGACGAGTCCTCGTCGAGGACCACGGCCGCGCCGACGTGGCGCGCGGACATCAGACGGGCCGACTGACGGAGGGTGTGTGCCGGGCCGATGGTGAGGACCACCGTGCTCATGGCGTCGCGGACGAGCATGGGCTGGAGCCACCTCCTCGGTGAGCCGCAGGCTCCCCGGCTCCTCGACGGAGCGCAAAGAGAAGCGGTTCACAAGTTCACAAGTGGGGGAGCCCTCAGGGTCGCAGTTAAAGAGAGGGTCAACAAGGGGGCGCGTGCCGTGAGTTCGGGGGCGCCCGGGGTTGCTCGGCAGTCCCGGGGCCCGGCAAGGCTGCTCAGGCGCCCCGGCGGTATCGCCGATCCCCGAGACGCCGTACGGCGAGGCGGGACCCTCAGGGCGGCGGATCGGCCCGCTCGACGAGCGATTCCTCGGGCGTGCCCGCGGCAGGCCACCCGGCGGCCGTGCGAGCCACCGTCACGTCATGGCCGCCGCCGGCCACTCAATAGCGCTGATTCAAATACCCCAGCATCTCGTCGTGGAGGAGGCCGTTCGACGCGGACGCGTTGCCGCTGTGCGGGCCGGGGCGTCCGTCGAGGCCGGTGAACGCGCCGCCGGCCTCGGTCACGATGATCGCGTTCGCCGCCATGTCCCAGAGCGACAGCTCGGGTTCGGCGCAGATGTCGACCGAGCCCTCGGCGACCATCATGTACGGCCAGAAGTCGCCGTAACCGCGGGTACGCCAGACCGCCTTCGTGAGATCGAGGAAACCGTCCAGCCGGCCCTGGTCCTCCCAGCCGGACAGCGAGGAGTACGCGAAGGAGGCGTCGGCCATCCGCGAGACCTCGGACACCCGCAGACGGGACGCGGAGGACAGGCTGCGGCCGGTGAACGCGCCGTGCCCCTTCGCCGCCCACCAGCGACGGCCGAGCGCGGGGGCGGAGACGACGCCGACGACCGGCTGGTAGCCGCCCTCGCCCGCCTCCATCAGGGAGATCAGCGTGGCCCACACGGGCACACCGCGGACGTAGTTCTTGGTGCCGTCGATCGGGTCGATGACCCAGCGGCGGGGGCCCGTGCCCTCGATGCCGTACTCCTCACCGAGGACCGCGTCGCGCGGCCTCGCCCGCTGGAGATGGCCACGGATGAGTTCCTCGGCGGCCTTGTCCGCCTCGCTCACCGGTGTCATGTCCGGCTTGGTCTCGACCTTCAGGTCGAGGGCCTTGAAGCGGTCCATCGTCGCGGCGTCGGCGGCGTCCGCCAGGACATGGGCGAGGCGCAGGTCATCGCGGTAGTCGGGCATGGGTGAACCGTATCTGCCCGCGTCGTGACGGGGCTACACAGGACCGGCAGGTGATCCCCGGGCCCGGACCGCGGCGGCGCCCGGCGGGGAGCGGCCCCCCGGGGCTCGTGCCCGGTCAGGGCGCGCACCGCTTCGGGTGCGCGCCCCCCAGGGCCGCCGCGACCCCTTGACAGTGCTCCCGCACGCGTCAAACCTGGCTCCAGAGCCGCTCGCCCCAAGGAGGCGATGATGCCCGCAGCGCGCGAATCGCTCTTGGACGCCGCCTATACGGCACTCGCGCGCCGGCCGTGGTCCGCGGTGCGGATGGTCGATGTGGCCGCGGTGGCCGGAGTGTCACGCCAGACGCTCTACAACGAGTTCGGGAGCAAGGAAGGCCTGGCGCGCGCCCTCGTGCGGCGGGAGGCCGACGCCTATCTCGCGGGTGTCGACCGGGCCCTGGCCGCTCACACGGACACGCGGGACCGGCTGGCCGCGACCGCCGAGTGGACCACCTCGACGGCCCGCAGCAACGCGCTGGTGCGGGCGATGCTCACCGGAAGCTGGAGCGAACGGCTGCCCTCGCCCGCGCTGTCCGCCGTGCCCTCGTCGTCTCCGGTGCCCGCGCAGCGGCGGGCCGACGGACCGCTGCCCTCGCCCGCCGACTTCGTGGTACTGGTCCGCGACCGCGTCGTCGCCGCGCTCGCCCTGTCCCGGGCGGACACCCCCGAGGTCACCCGGACCTGCGAACTGGTCACCCGGATCGCGCTGTCGTGCGTCGTCGCGCCGCCCGCCCGGGGCGGTGCCGCGGAACTGGTCAGGACCGCGCTGGCGTCGTCCCACCGGCTCGGAGTCTGAGGGCGGGCGCCTCGGGCCCAACTGCCGCCAGGGGGTGCGTACTCAAGGCATGCGCACTCAGGGGGTGCGTCCTCAGCGCGCCGACCCCGAGAGCTGGAGCCCGATGACACCGGCGATGACCAGGCTGATCGAGACGATCTTGAGGACCGAGACCAGGTCGTCGAGGAAGATCATGCCGTAGATGGCGGTGCCCGCCGCGCCGATGCCGGTCCACACCGCGTAGGCCGGACCGACGTCGAGCTTCTTCAGGGAAAGGGTCAGCAGCCCGAAGCTGCCGAGGGCGAAGACGCAGAAGGCCACGGTGGGCCAGAGTCTGGTGAAACCGTGGGAAAGCTTCAGGCAGACGGCGAAGCCGGTTTCGAGCAGTCCCGCCACAACGACCAGCAGCCACGCCATGTCTTGTCCTCCCGCATCGCACGTCGACTGCCGGCCCGGCCCGGGTCGGTGCGATTATGCATTCACCGACCCGGAGAAGCCCTTACCGACCACGGGCACGCGCAAACACGGGGACGTCAGTCGCCCTCGCGGCGCTCGCGTGTGGACAGCAGCCGGCGCAGCGAGTACAGCCGCTGCGGGTCGGCGTGGCCGTCGGCCACCCACTGGTCGAGCGCGCAGTCCGGTTCGTCGTGGCTGCACGCCCGGGGGCAGCCCTCGGTGCCGGGTTGGAGATCGGGGAAGGCGTTGATGACCCGGGACGGATCGACGTGGTTCAGGCCGAAGGAACGGACACCGGGGGTGTCGACGAGCCAGCCTCCGGCGCTGCCCGCCAGGGGCAGGGCCAGTGCCGAGGTGGTCGTGTGCCGGCCGCGGCCCGTGACCGCGTTGACGTGACCGGTCGTGCGGCGCTGCTCGGGCGGCACCAGCGCGTTCACCAAGGTCGTCTTGCCGACGCCCGAGTGACCGACGAACGCCGTGATTTTGCCGTTCAGCTGCTCGCGTACGCGGTCGGCGGCGGCCTCGCTGCGCAGTTCCTCGCGGCTGGTCACCACGTAGGGGATGTCCAGCGCTCCGTACAGCTCCAGGAACTTGTCCGGCGGGGCCAGGTCCGACTTCGTGAGCACGAGGAGCGGGGTCAGGCCGCCGTCGAAGGCCGCCACCAGACAGCGGTCGATCAGTCGGGGGCGCGGCTCGGGGTCCGCGAGGGCGGTGACGATGGCGAGCTGGTCGGCGTTGGCGACGACCACGCGCTCGTACGGATCGTCGTCGTCGGCCGTGCGGCGCAGCACCGAGCCGCGCGGCGCGATGCGGACGATGCGGGCGAGGGTGTCCTTCTCGCCGGACAGGTCGCCGACGATGGCCACCCGGTCGCCGACGACGGCGGCCTTGCGGCCCAGTTCGCGTGCCTTCATCGCCACCACGGCGCGGCCCTCGACCAGACAGGTCAGCCGGCCGCGGTCGACCGTGAGGACCATGCCCTCGACGGCTTCCTCGTGCTTGGGGCGGATGTTCGTACGCGGACGGTTGCCCTTGCGGTTCGGCCGCTGGCGGATGTCGTCCTCGTCGGTGTTCTTGCCGTATCGGCGCATGATCCAGGTCCGCCCGTCAGTTCCCGAGCATTCCGGTCCACAGGTCGGGGAAGTCGGGCAGGGTCTTCGCGGTCGTCGCCACGTTCTCGATCTGGACGCCCTTCACCGCCAGCCCGATGATCGCGCCGGCCGTCGCCATGCGGTGGTCGTCGTACGTGTGGAAGATGCCGCCGTGGAGCCGTCGCGGCCGGATGTGCAGGCCGTCGGCGGTCTCGGTGACGTCGCCGCCGAGTTCGTTGATCTCCTTGGTGAGCGCGGCCAGCCGGTCCGTCTCGTGCAGCCGCAGATGGGCCACGCCGCGGAGCGTGGAGGGGGAGTCGGCGAGCGCCGCCACCGCCGCGATGCCCGGGGTCAGCTCGCCGACCTCGCCGAGGTCCACGTCGATACCGTGGATCGCACCCGAACCGGTGAACCGGAGCCCGATCTCGGTGAGTTCGCAGGAACCACCCATCTCGGTGAAGATCTCCCGCAGCCGGTCACCGGGCTGGGTGGTGTGGGCCGGCCAGTCGGGGACGACGACCGTGCCGCCGGTCACCAGCGCCGCCGCCAGGAACGGCTGGGCGTTCGACAGGTCCGGCTCGATGATCAGGTCGCGGCCGAGCAGCGCGCCCGGCGTCACCCGCCACACGTTCGGCTCGCCGCCCGACTCCGGGGTGTCCACCTGTGCGCCGACCGCGCGCAGCATGTCCACGGTCATCCGGATGTGCGGCATGGACGGGAGGGTCGAGCCGGTGTGCCGGACCTCGACGCCCTGGTTGAAGCGCGGGGCGGAGAGCAGCAGGGCGGACACGAACTGGGAGGACGACGACGCGTCGATCTCCACCGGGCCGCCGTCCAGGGCGCCGCCGCCGTGCACCGTCAGGGGAAGAGCGCCGCGGCTGTCGTCGTCGATCCGGGCGCCGAGCAGGCGCAGCGCGTCGATCACGCCGTGCAGCGGACGCTCGTACGACCTCGGGTCGCCGTCGAAGCGGATGGGGCCGTCCGCGAGCGCGGCGACGGGGGGAAGGAAGCGCATGACGGTGCCGGCGTTGCCGACGTCGACCGTGGCCGGACCGCGCAGGCCCGAGGGGATGACCCGCCAGGCCTCGCCGGAGGCGTCCGGGCCCGCCGCGACCGTCGAGCTGGAGGCGACCGTCTCCTCGATGCCCACGCCCATCGCGCGCAGCGCGCCGGCCATCAGCAGGGTGTCGCGGGAACGCAGCGGGCGGCGCAGCCAGCCCGGCTCGGAGGCCAGCGCGGCCAGGACGAGAGCGCGGTTGGTGACCGACTTGGACCCCGGCACGTGAACCGTCGCGTCGACGGCTCCGCTTGCGTGCGGGGCTGGCCAGAGGGCGGTGTGGGCGGGGTTCACGGTCATGCGCCCCACTTTAGTGGCAGGGCGCTGGGCAGCCGCCGGTCCGTCACCGCCGGTGACGCCCGCGCGGGGGAGCCGGACAGGGGTGTCCCGGGAGCACGGCGGACGGCCGCGGCGCGGCGCGGCGCCCTGTGAGCGGCGGCCCGCTGCTCACAGCCCCAGCAGCCAGCGCCCGCCGCCCATCAGCGAGCACAGCGACACGGCATGGAAGAGGAACAGCCACAGCCCGGCCGGTACGTGCGTCAGCCGTGACAGCTGGTCCGCGTCGGAGTCGCCCGCGCCGCCCCGGGTCCGCTTCGCCTGGAGTTCGAAGGCCGGGCGGACGCCGCCGAGGAGCAGGAACCACACCACGGCGTACGCGAACGCGGCCTGTACCTGGGGTCCGGCGAGCCAGGACACCAGCAGGAAGGTGCCGCCGGTGAGGATCACGGTGAGCGCGCCGTACGCGTTGCGGATCATCACCAGCATGGCTATGAGCAGGGCCGTGGCCACCCACAGCAGCAGGGTGATGTGGCCCGCGCCGAGCAGCGCGGCGCCGCCGAGGCCGAGCAGCGGGGGAGCGGTGTAGCCGGCCGCCGCCGTGAGGATCATGCCGAGGCCGGTCGGCTTGCCGCGGCTGACGGTCAGGCCGCTGGTGTCGGAGTGCAGCCGGATGCCGCTGAGGCTGCGCCCGGTGAGCAGGGCGACCAGACCGTGGCCGCCCTCGTGCGCGATGGTGATGGCGTTGCGGGAGACGCGCCAGACGCCGTGCGGGACGATCGCCGCGAGGGCCGCGACCATGGTGGCGATCACCACCCACAGGTCGGGGTCCGGCTGGGTGCCGAAAACCTCGTCCCACAGGGAGCTGAGCGAGGCCAGCGAGGTGGATGCGGTGCTGTCCATTGTCGGCGGTGGCTCCCTTTCGTGGCGCGGAATCTGGCAGTGTTGCACGTATGTGCGGACGGTATGCAGCCAGTCGTGGACCCGAGGATCTCGCAGCAACCTTTGAGGTCGAGAAATGGGACGCGGAGGAGACTCTGGCGCCCGACTACAACGTGGCTCCGACGAAGGAGGTCTACGTCGTCCTCGACCGCCCTGTGAAGGACGCGGACAGCCCGGAACCGGTTCGCCAGCTGCGCAAGCTCAAGTGGGGACTCGTCCCGTCCTGGGCCAAGACGCCCGAGGGCGCCGCCCGGCTGATCAACGCGCGCGCGGAGACGGTGCACGAGAAGCCCTCGTACCGCCGTGCCTTCGCCGCCCGGCGCTGTGTCATCCCCGCCGACGGCTACTACGAGTGGGTCACCGGCGGCGCCGAGCGCGAGCTGGAGGTCGAGGGCAGGAAGAAGCGGCCGCGCAAGCAGCCGTACTTCGTGACGCCCGCGGACGGCTCCGTCTTCGCGATGGCGGGACTGTACGAGTTCTGGCGGGACCGGACGCTGCCGGACGAGCATCCGCTGGCCTGGTGGGCGACGTGCTCGGTCATCACGACCGAGGCGGAGACGACACCGCTCGCGGTGGCCCCCGCCGAGGGCCCGCGGGCGCTGGCGGACATCCACCCGCGGATGCCCCTGATGCTCACCCCCGACCGCTGGGACAGCTGGCTCGACCCGTCCCGCACGGACCCGGACGAACTGCGTGACCTGCTCGCGCCGCCGCCCGCCGGGCTGATGCGCGCGTACCCCGTCTCCACGGCGGTCAGCAATGTCCGCAACAACGGGGCGGAGCTGCTGACGGAGCTGGAAGGGCCCGAGGAGGGCACACTCTTCTGACGTGACGAAGATCAGCGATGTGAGCGGGACCGTCGAGAGCGAGACCGTCGAGACGGACGCCGGCACGGCCCGGGTCACCTGGCACCGGGCGGCCGGGGCGCGGCTCGTCCTCGCCGCGAGCCACGGCGCGGGCGGCGGCATCGAGGCCCGGGACCTGCGGGCGCTCGCCGAGGTGCTGCCCGCCCACGGGGTGAGCGTGGCACTCGTCGAGCAGCCCTGGCGGGTGGCCGGGAAGAAGGTGGCGCCCGCGCCGAGGACGCTGGACGTGGGATGGCGGGGCGTGTGGCCGGCGCTGGCGCGGCAGGGCCTGCCCGTGGTGTCCGGAGGCCGCAGCGCGGGCGCCCGGGTGGCGTGCAGGACCGCGGTGGAGCTGGGCGCCGCGGGAGTGCTCGCCCTGAGCTTTCCCCTGCACCCGCCGGGCAGGCCCGAGAGGTCCCGCGAGGAGGAACTGTTCGCGGCGGCCCCCGGCGGTGTGCCACTGCTGGTCGTCCAGGGCGCCCATGACCCGTTCGGGCGCCCGGAGGAGTTCCCCGAGGGATACGAGCCGGGCGTCGTCGTGCCCTACGGAGACCACGGCTTCGCCGTCCCGAAGCGGGCCCCGCTCGCCCAGGAGGAGGCGCTGAAGATCATCACGGACGGTGTCGTCGGGTGGGCCGCGTCACTCGGGTGACGGCCGGGAATGCAGAGTGACGGTCCTCTGTTGTGCGGATCAGACAGCACGCAGCGTGCTGCACCGTTCGTACGAGAGGAAGTCCGCCGCATGGGTTCGACCTTCTGCCCGAGCCGCAGCAGCCGCGCTGACCTGGACTGGACGGTGCTGCACGCGGGCAAGAACGCCCCGATTCGGGCGGCGGGCGGGCATGATGTTCGTCTATCCTCCGATTCCAGTGGGACCGGTCTCGGTCTCGCTACGTCGCTGGAGGAGGTGGGTCCGGTCACTGGGACCGACGCAGGGACCGAAAACGGCCAGGCGGAGCAGCCCGAGGGCCAGGGCACGAGCGACGCGACGGCGGAGACCTCCGCCGAGCGCACCGCGCGCTTCGAGCGGGACGCGCTCGAATTCCTCGACCAGATGTACTCGGCCGCCCTGCGCATGACGCGCAATCCGGCTGATGCCGAGGACCTGGTGCAGGAGACGTACGCCAAGGCGTACGCGTCCTTCCACCAGTTCCGTGAGGGCACGAACCTCAAGGCGTGGCTGTACCGCATTCTCACCAACACCTTCATCAACTCGTACCGCAAGAAGCAGCGCGAACCCCAGCGCAGCGCGGCCGAGGAGATCGAGGACTGGCAGCTGGCGCGCGCCGAGTCGCACATGTCGACCGGCCTTCGTTCCGCCGAGTCGCAGGCGCTGGACCACCTGCCCGACTCCGACGTCAAGGAAGCGCTGCAGGCGATCCCCGAGGAATTCCGCATCGCCGTCTATCTCGCGGACGTAGAGGGCTTTGCGTACAAGGAGATCGCGGACATCATGGGGACACCCATCGGTACGGTGATGTCCCGGCTGCACCGGGGTCGTCGCCAACTGCGCGGCATGCTGGAGGACTACGCCCGTGACCGTGGGCTGGTCCCCGCCGGCGCCGGAGAGTCGAACGAAGCGAAAGGCTCGGGCTCATGAGCTGCGGAGAGCCGCACGAGACGGATTGCAGTGAGGTACTCGATCATCTGTACGAGTTCCTCGATCATGAGATGCCGGACGCGGACTGCACCAAGTTCGAGGTCCACTTCGAAGAGTGCTCCCCGTGTCTGGAGAAGTACGGCCTCGAGCAGGCCGTCAAGAAGCTGGTCAAGCGGTGCTGCGGCCATGACGACGTGCCGACCGATCTGCGGGCCAAGGTCATGGGCCGCATCGATCTGATCCGCTCAGGACAGGCCGTGCCCGAGCACGACGTGACCGCGACGGCCCAGGAGTCCTGACCCCGGGCGGCCCTCCACCGCGAGGGCCACGCCCCGGCGACGGCCTCCCGGCCCTCCTTTTATCACCCGAACGTGCGAATCCGCGGGCCTGGAGCCCGCGGATTCGCACATACCCGTCCCCACTCCCTTTCTCCCGCCCTAGGCTCCGAACCTGAGACCGGGGGAGGTACGGGGGAGGTTCGGGGATGGGTTCGGTTCCGGCGTGGGCCCGTGCGTACGTGGCCGGTGTCGTTCTCCTGGCTCTCGCCTGCCTGGCTCCTCTGCCGCACCTGCGCGTCCCCTGGGAGATCGTCGCGCTGCTCGCCGTGCTGTACGCGGGCTGCGAGCGCGTCACGCTGCCGCTCCGGCCGCACGGAGCCGGCGCACCCGGCGGCGACGCCACCCAGGGGATGGGCGCCTTCCTCCCCGTCCTGCTGGCCGGCGCCTTTCTGCTGCCCGCGCCCGCCGCCGCCCTCGTCGCACTGCCCGGGGCGCTGCTCGCCCGGGTCGAACAGCGCCCGCGCGGCCCGCGCCGGATCTGGCGCGCGGCCCAGCTCGCCGTCGCCGTCTGGGCGGCCTCCCGGGTGTACGGGGCGCTCGGCGGCAGGGACGCGCTCGTCGCGCCCGATTTCCCCTACGCGCTCGTGCCCGCCGGAGCCGCGGTGCTCACCTTCAGCGCCGCGCTCACCGTCCTCGACGGCGGGATCCTCGCACTGGCCGAGCGCGCTCCGCTGCGCGGTGCCTGGCACGGACTCTTCGCGCGCTCACTGGCACCGGTCGCCGTGCACGGCCTCGCCGGACTGATGATGGCGGTGCTCTGGCGCAGCCCGTACGGGCCCGTCGCCGCGCTCCTCGTCCTGCTGCCGATGTACGTCTCCTGCTGGGTCTTCGCCCAGTACCACCGCGAACGGGCCGCCCACCAGGCCACCATCCGCGCCCTCGTCCAGGCCGTCGACATCAAGGACGGCTACACCCGCGGACACAGCGAGCGGGTCGGGCGGGCGTCCGTGCTGATCGCCCGTGAGCTGGGCATGCACGACGAGCGCGTCGAGGTGCTCCGGTTCGCCGGCATCCTGCACGACGTCGGCAAACTCGGTGTCCCCACGCGGCTGCTGCGCAAGGACGGACCGCTGACCCCCGAGGAGCGCCGGGTCATCGAACTGCATCCCGAGTACGGGCACGAGATGGTCCGCGGGATCGGGTTCCTCGGAGAGGCCCGCTCGGCGATCCTGCACCACCACGAGCGGCTGGACGGAAGCGGATATCCGTACGGGCTGGCGGGGCCGCAGATCCCGGAGTTCGCCCGGGTGGTGGCCGTCGCCGACGCGTTCGACGCCATGACGTCGACCCGGTCCTACCGCAGGGCCCGCCCGGTGCGGGCGGCCCTTGAGGAACTGGGGCGCTGCGCGGGGACGCAGTTCGACCCCCGGATGGTGGCGGCGCTGGTACGGGCGCTCGACCGGCACGGCTGGCATCCCGCGGTGACCGCGGACACCGCCCCGGCCGTCGTACCCGGCAGGCCGGCGTACCAGTCCGACACCCTCGGGCGGAGCGCACCGTGAGCACCACCGCCCCGCGGCGCGAGGCCCCCGCCCGCTCCTCCCGGCAGGCCCGTCCCGCGCCGGCCGGGAGGACCCCCGCCCTGCTCGCGGCGGTGCGCGCCCTCGCCCTTCTCCTCGCGCTCCTCGCCCTCGGCGTCACCCTCTGGGAAGGACTCGACCAACGCGGCACGGCGCTGGCCTTCGGCCTGCTCATAGCCGTCGGCGAGCTCGCCCGGTGGAGCGGGGCCGAGGAACGGGAGTCCGCACCCCTCGGAGCCGCCGGAGCCCTCGCGTACGCGCTGCTCGGCGAGAACGCCGGGCACCGCACCGACCACGGTGTCCTTCAGGTCGTCGCCGTGGTCGTGGCGGCCGCACTGATCGGCTGCGTTCCGCACGTGGCACGGGGACAGGCGCCGACGCTCGATCATCTCTCCCGCCGCGTCCTGACCGTCACCTTCGCCGCCGTCTGCTTCCAACCCCTCTACGACCGGGGCAGGTTGCTGGAATGGGGCGGCTCGGCGCAGGCCCTGCTGCTCGTCGCGCTGCTGGTCCTCACCACACTGTGGGACGCAGTGCTCGCGGCGGTGACGGCCCACGCGCGGACCCGGTGGCCGTTCGGGCCGCTGCTGCGCGACGAACTGCGGGCCACCCTCGGGATCGGTTCGGCGGTGTGCGCGACCGGGGCCGTGATGGCGCTCGCGGTCGCGGTGGTCGGACTGTGGGCACTGCCCGTCTTCTCGCTGCCGCTGCTGCTCACCCAGCTCTCCTTCCGGCGCTACGCGGCCGTACGGGTCACCTACCGGCAGACGATCGCGTCCCTCGCGCGCGCGACCGAGATCGCCGGGTACACACCGGCCGGTCACGCCCGGCGGGTGGCCGCCCTCAGCAGGGCCGTGGGCCGCGAGCTGGGCCTGTCCGAGCCCGGCCTCACCGTCCTGGAATACGCGGCGCTGATGCACGACATCGGGCAGCTCAGCCTGGTCGACCCGGTGCCGGCCGGCGCCACCGCCGCGCTTCCGGCGGCCGAGCAGCGGCGGATCGCGCTGCTCGGCGGCGCCGTCGTACGGCAGACCGGGGTGGAGGCCGAGGTCGCCGTCGTGGTGGAGCGGCAGGCGGACCCGTACCGGGAGCAGCCGGTCACCGCGCGCATCGTGCGGACCGTGAACGCATACGAGGAAATGGCCCGGGCAGCAGGGCCCACAGGGCCGCTGACCGCGCTGGAGAAGCTGCGGCTGGCGACCGCCCGCGACTACCAGCCGGAGGTCGTGGAGGCACTGGCCCGGGTCCTGTCCCGAGCCGGTCTGACCTTGCCCCGGGCTGGGTAACCCATGGGTAATGAGCGGCCGTCCGAAGGTACGTGGTTGGATGCGAGGGAGAGGGTGTCAGGGGGCGTGGGCCGGCCCGGGGCTGCACTGCCTCCCAGGGACTCTTCGAAGGACCGGCAGGCGGGTAACACCAGGAACTGGCAGGCGGGAATCGTGAGGATCTTCGGCAAGGGACGACACCGGCCCTCCGCCTCATGGCGGCAGGCCACCGACCGTGCGTTCACGCTGATCGGCGACGGCCGGTACGAGGACGCGGGAGCGCTGCTGACGCGTGCCGCGGACCTGGAGCCCTGGCTGTCCGAGTCCTGGTTCAACCTGGCTCTGCTGTACAAGTTCCGGCACGACTGGGAGCAGGCGCGGGCAGCGGGCCTGCGGGCCGTCGCCCTGCTCGACCGCGAGACCGGCGCACCCGACTGGTGGAACGTGGGGATCGCGGCCACCGCCCTGCAGGACTGGCCGCTGGCGCGGCGTTCCTGGCAGGCGTACGGGCTGCGGGTGCCCGGCGGTGCCGCGGTCTCGGGCGAGCCCGTGGGCATGGACCTCGGCAGCGCGGCCGTGAGGCTGTCGCCGGAGGGCGAGGCCGAGGTGGTGTGGGGGCGTCGGCTGGACCCCGCCCGCGTCGAGGTGCTGTCGATCCCGCTGCCGTCCTCCGGACGCCGCTGGGGCGAGGTCGTTCTGCACGACGGCGTTCCGCACGGCGAGCGGACCACGGCCGCCGGGCACGCCTACCCGGTCTTCGACGAGATCGAGCTGTGGGCGCCCTCGCCGGTGCCCACCTGGGTCGTCCTGCTCGAGGCGGCCACCGAGGACGACCGGGACGCGCTGGAGCGGCTCGCCGCCGACGCCGGCTTCGCCGCGGAGGACTGGTCCTCGTCCGTACGGCTGCTGTGCCGGATGTGCTCGGAGTCCCGGATGCCGTCCGACGAGGGCGACGAGGAACACCTCGACCCGCACGACCACAGCGAGCCGGGGCACCCGGGCCCACTCGGCCACCGCACCGACGGGCAGCTGTGGGTGCCCGAGCGGGAGTGCGGGCTCGCGGCGCCGGCCTCGCTGGTGCGCGGCCTGCTCGACGGCTGGGTCGCCGACAGTCCGGACTCCCGTGACTGGCGGGATCTGGAAGAGGTCTGCTGAGCGCACCTTTAGGCTGTAGTCGCAGAAAAATCAAAGGTCTGAGGAAGGCGTACGTCGTCATGGCGCAGCAGGAAACCGATCAGCAGCACGTGGGCGTGCTCCCCGTGGACGACGACGGCTTCGTCATCGACACCGAGGACGCCGAGGAGCGCGAGACGGGCTACCGCGAGCGTGGCACCTCGCGCCCGATCACGGTGGTCGGGAACCCGGTGCTGCACAAGGAGTGCAAGGACGTCACAGAGTTCGGCGACGAGCTGGACCAGCTGATCGCCGACATGTTCGCGAGCCAGCGCACCGCCGAGGGCGTGGGCCTGGCGGCCAATCAGGTCGGCGTCGACCTGAAGGTCTTCGTCTACGACTGCCAGGACGACCAGGGCGTCCGGCACGTCGGCGTGGTCTGCAACCCGAAGCTGGTCGATCTGCCCGCCGACCGGCGTCAGTTGGACGAGAGCAACGAGGGCTGCCTGTCGGTGCCGACCGCCTACGCGCCGCTCGCCCGCCCCGACTACGCCGAGGTCACCGGGCAGGACGAGAAGGGCAACCCGGTCCGGGTGCGCGGTACCGGATACTTCGCGCGCTGCCTCCAGCACGAGACGGACCACCTGTACGGGTACCTGTACATCGACCGGCTCTCCAAGCGCGACCGCAAGGACGCGCTGCGGCAGATGGCCGAGAACGAGCCGCGCTACGCGACCGTGGCGAACGGCTGAGCCTCGCTTGGCAGGGCGCCCCGCACCGCTGTGACATAAATTGACCGGCGTGACGCACGGTCTCTCGTGGGTCCACTCGAACGGTGCTTGGACAGGCGATCCGCCTGACCAGGCACCGTTCGCATGTACGTCATATGTTCGATCCCTTGTGCTCCTTCCGTGATCCATATTCAGTCACACAAGGGGAGATTCTCGGCATGGTCGCGTAGTCAGTGGGCCAAATCCGTTCCCAGAACGGTCAGTTGTGGTGCTGAATGGGAAGTGCGGGGATACGCAACGGCGCACGCCCGGCACAGCCGGAGGGGCGTGACGTCAACAGGCGGCTGAGAGGGGTTTGTTCGTGCGTGCTTTCTCATACGGCTCTTCATCGACAGTGCTTGCGGTACCACCGGCGCTCTCTCTCCCGGTGATCGAGTCCGAGTTTCCCCGTCGACTGCACCCGTATTGGCCGAGGCTTCAGGAGAACACCAGGACCTGGCTCCTCGAAAAGCGTCTGATGCCCGCGGACAAGGTCGAGGAGTATGCGGACGGCTTGTGCTACACGGACCTCATGGCGGGCTACTACATAGGCGCCCCCGACGACGTCCTCCAGGCGATTGCGGACTACAGCGCATGGTTCTTCGTCTGGGACGACCGGCACGACCGCGATGTCGTCCACGGCCGGGCGAGCGCCTGGCGGAAGCTCAGGTTCCGGCTCCATGCGGCCCTCGACGCCCCCAGGGACCATCTGCACCACCAGGACCCACTGGTCGCGGGGTTCGCGGACAGCATGGTGCGGTTGTACTCGTTCCTCGGCGAGAACTGGAACAAACGGTTCGCACTCCACTTCCATGCGGTGATCGACGCGTACGACAGGGAATTCCGGAACCGGGCCTCCGGCACCATTCCCACGGTCGCGGAATACCTGGAACTCCGTCGGCTCACTTTCGCGCACCGGATCTGGACCGACCTTCTGGAACCGAGCGCCGGCCGCGAACTCCCCGCCGATGTGCGGCTGCATCCGGCATTCCAGCGGGCGGCACTGCTCAGTCAGGAATTCGCCGCCTGGTACAACGACCTCTGTTCGCTCCCCAAAGAAATAGCGGGCGACGAGGTCCACAATCTAGGAATCAGTCTCATTCATCATCAGGGGCTGACACTCGAAGAAGCCGTCACCGAAGTGAGGCGGCGGGTCGAGGAATGCGTGGAACAGTTCCTCGTCGCCGAGAAGGACGTTTCACGGCTCGCCGGATCACTCGCGGACGGTACGGTCCGGGGAAAAGAGACGAGCATCGCCGTCAGGGCGTGCCTCGGAAACATGCGGAACTGGTTCAGCTCCGTGTACTGGTTCCACCACGAGTCGGGCCGGTACATGGTCGACAGCTGGGACGACCGCTCCACACCCCCGTACGTCAACAATGAAGCGGCAGGTGAGAAATGACCGTCGATGCGGTACGACCCGAGGTGCCAGAGGTGCGGGAGCTGTCCGTCCCGCCCCTCGCCGGAGGCGGGCTGCCCGTCCTCGGGCACGGCTGGAAACTGGTCCGCGACCCGCTGGGCTTCCTCGCCCGGCTGCGTGACCACGGCGATGTCGTACGGCTCAGGATGGGACCCAAGACGGTGTACGCCGTCACCAGCCCCGCGCTCACCGGCGCACTGGCGCTCAGTCCCGACTACGAGATCGGCGGCCCCCTGTGGGAGTCGCTCGAAGGCCTGCTGGGCAAGCAGGGTGTAGCCACGGCCAACGGAGCGCTGCACCGGCGCCAGCGCCGGACCATCCAGCCCGCGTTCCGGGCCGACATCATCCCCGAGTACGGCCCGATCATGGAGGAGGAGTCGGAGGCGTTCGCGGAGCGCTGGGAGGGCGGCGCGGCGGTCGACTGCACCTCCGAGTCGTTCCGCGTCGCGGTCCGTGTCGCCGCCCGCTGTCTGCTGCGCGGCCAGTTCATGGACGAGCGCGCCGAGCGGCTGAGCCTCGCGCTCGCCACGGTGTTCCGGGGCATGTACCGCCGTATGGTCATACCCGCGGGACCGCTCTACCGGCTCCCGCTTCCCTCGATACGCGCATTCGACCGTGCATTGGCCGATTTGCACGCGCTCGTCGACGAGATCATCGACGAGCGGCGGGCATCTGGTCAAAAGCCGAACGATTTGCTGACGGCATTGCTGGAGGCGAAGAACGACGACGGCGACCCGATAGACGAACAGGAGATCCACGACCAAGTCGTCGCGATCCTCACTCCCGGCAGTGAAACCATCGCTTCCACGATCATGTGGTTGCTTCAAGTCTTGACGGAACATCCGGAACAGGCGGACAAAGTGGCCGCAGAGGTCCGGTCCGTCGCGGGAGACCGGCCCGTCGGATTCGGTGACGTCCGGAAGCTGTCGCACACGAACAATGTCGTCGTCGAGGCGATGCGTTTACGCCCGGCCGTATGGATATTGACGCGGCGCGCGGTGGCCGAAACCGAGCTGGGGGGCTATCGCATTCCGGCCGGTGCCGACATCGTCTACAGCCCGTACGCGATCCAGCGCGACCCCCGTTCGTACGAGGAGCATCTGGATTTCGATCCCGACCGCTGGCTTCCGGAACGCTCCAAGGACATCCCGAAGTATGCGATGCGCCCCTTCAGCGTGGGTAACCGCAAGTGCCCGAGCGACCACTTCTCGATGGCGCTGCTCTCCCTGATCACCGCCACCGTGGCGTCCCGGTGGCGCTTCGAGCCGGTGTCCGGGTCCAGCGACGCGACCCGTGTCGGCATCACCCTGCGGCCCCACGACCTGCGGCTGAGAGCCCGGCCGCGCTAGGGCCTGTCTGACAATTCCCGTCTGCCCGGCGACGCCATGCACGCTCCCCCAAGCTCTTCGAGCAGGGGGGACCCCCACTCGCCGCACCGGCCCCAGACCCGAGTACGTCCAGTACGCGGGTCTGGGGCCGGCACTCCCCCAGCCTTCGGCCGGGGGGACCCCCATGACGCCGCCGGGCCGCCCTTCGGGCGACGACGCGAATTGTCAGACAGGCCCTAGGGCTCTTTGCTCCCGCACCTCCATCGGCGCACGTCCGGGCCGCGCTCGGGCCCCCGGACGTGCGCCGCGGTTCTCACGCTTCCGGCACGACCACGGTGACCGTCCACTCCTGAAGGCCGTCGCAGGAGACCCGGGCCGGATCGCTCGGGCACAGCGGGCGGGACGAGGTCAGCCGGACCGTTCCCGCCGAGACCGCCCGGTAGGCGGCGGACGCGTCACCCGGCTGGAGGACGATCCCGCTGTTGGTGGCCTCCAGCCCGCTTCCGTCGCTCTTCACCGGAGCCCAGGGCCGGCTGGTGGTGCCGTCCAGGGAGACACGGATCGTCTCGCCGGGCGCCAGACAGTACGTGTGGCCGGTGTCGGCGGCGCCGAGCTCCGCCTCGGCCTTCGCGCAGTCCGGGTGGGACGGGGTCGGGGACGGAGTCGAGGTCGAGGACGGGGTCGGGGACGACGACACGGTGTCGCCGCCGCCCGCGTCGCCTCCGCTCTGTGTGCCGCAGCCCGCGAGGAGCAGGGCCAGGGTGGCGAGGGCGATGGTCCGGGTGTGAGTCGTTCGGCGCATGGGGTGGCCTCCTCGGGGGTTGGACGTGCCACCGGGCGATCAGGATCCGTCCCCGCGCACGACAGGGTCCCGGCCGCCTCGGTGGCCGGGACCCCGCGCGGTTCAGCCGGTCGTCAGGGCGGTGTCGTCCACGACGAAGCTGGTCTGGAGCGAGGAGTCCTCGACGCCGCTGAACTTCAGCGTGACGGTCGAGCCGGCGAAGGAGGACAGGTCGAAGCTCTTCTGGGCGTACCCGGAAGCCTTGTTCAGGTTGGAGTACGTCGCGAGCGTGGTGGAGCCCGCGGTGACGGTGAGCTTGTCGTAGGCCGAGGTGGTGCTGGTCTCGGCCGTGTCGACGTGCAGGTAGAAGGTGAGGGTGGCCTTGCAGCCGGACGGGACGGTCACCGACTGGGACAGCGTGTCGGTGTGGGTCGAGCCGTAGCCGTCGAGCCAGGCGTCGTACGAGCCGCCGTGCGTGGCCTCGCCGGTGTCATTGGTGATGACACCGCTCGTCTCGCTCCAGACGGTGGCGCCCGACTCGAAGCCCTGGTTGCCGAGCAGCTGCGCCGAGGTGCAGGTGCCGCCGCCCGAGGTGCTGACGGTCCACGTGAAGGACGCCGAGCCGGAGGCGCCCGTGCTGTCCTTCGCCGTGACGGTGACCGCGTAGGTGCCGGCAGTGCTCGCCGTGCCGGAGATCAGCCCGGTCGAGCTGCTGATCGACAGACCGGTCGGCAGCCCGGTCGCGCTGTACGTGAGGGTCGCGCCCGCGCTGTCGCTCGCCGAGATCTGCAGACTCGCCGAGCCGCCGGTGGCCGTGGACTGGCTGCCCGGGTTGGTCACGGCCACGGTGTTGCCGGTGCTGGTGCCCGAGGTGAAGGCGGCCGTGCCGTTGGGGGTGCCCCAGCCGGTCGGGCCGTCGTAGCCGGTGGCCGCGGTGCAGAAGTACGACGGGGAGCAGGAGCCGTTGTTGCCGCTCGTCACGTCGTACAGGTTCGAGGTGTGGGAGTAGGGATACTTCGCCGGGTAGTCGGCGGAACCCGGGGTGCCGGCCAGCGCGTACACGCCCGCGATGATCGGCGCGGAGGCGCTGGTGCCGCCGTAGACCGCCCAGCCGGAGCCGCCGTAGGTGTCGTAGACCGCCACACCGGTGGCGGGGTCGGCGACCGCGGAGACGTCGGACTCCATGCGCTTGCTGCAGCCGGTGTCGGTCTGCCAGGACGGCTTGGCGTCGTAGGCGGAGCAGCCGGAGCCGGTGCCCTCGCTGCTGCTGGTCTTCCACACCGACTCGGTCCAGCCGCGGGTGCTGGAGGAGGTGCTGAGCGCGGTGCCGCCGACGGCGGTCACGTACTGGGAGGTCGCCGGGTACTCGGCGCCGTAGGCCTCGTCGCCCGAGGAGACGGTGATCGCGACGCCCGGGTGCTTGAAGTACGAGGTGTCCTCGCTGGTCTGCGAGGAGGACTCGGAGCCGCCCCAGCTGTTGGAGACGAACTTGGCGCCCAGCGCGACCGCCTCGTTCTCCGCGGCGCCGAGGTCGGAGTCGTTCGCGGAGTTCGCCTCGACGAGGATGATGGTGCAGTTGGGGCAGACGGCGCTGACCATGTCGATGTCGAGCGCCTCCTCACCCGCCCAGCCGGTGTCGTTCGACGGCAGCGAGGTGGTCGAACCGGTCTGGCTGACCTGCTTGAAGCAGCCGTTGGCCTTGGTGCAGGCGGACAGGCCGAACTGCGAGCGGTAGGTGGCCAGGTCGGCGGCGGCGTTGGGGTCGTTGTAGGCGTCGACCACGGCGACGGTCATGCCGGAGCCGCCCGTCGAGGGCAGGTTGTAGGCGCTGTGCAGGTTGGCCGGGCTGAGGCCGGACACCGCGGCGGCGGCGTCGGGGGAGACCTGTGCCGCGAGCTTCTGCGCGATGTCGGTGCGGCGCTGGGCGAAGCACGACATCCGGCCGGGCTTCGACGGCTCGGCGCACAGGTGCTTCGTCGCGACCTTCTGGCCGGCCCTGCCGGTCGCGTGGACCGCCTGGCGGGCGGGGTCGGTGAGGGCCCCGGAGTTCTGGGTCGCCCGGGAGACGTGGGGGGTCGGCGCGGGCTGCGCGTCCGCGGGAGGGGCCGCGGCGAACCCGGCGAGGCCGAGTGCCAGGGCGGGGAGGGCGGTGGTGAGGAGTCTTCGCAGGCTCCGGGCGGGTCTGCCGGAGGGTATCGGGGGCTGGGAACGCATGGGGGTGTCGCCTCCATCGGTTCGAGGCCGGTGCCGCTCGGGCCCGGGTGGGGCCGTTCGCGGCGCCATGGCCGGAAGTGGGGTTCTCGGCGCTCTGAACCGGCAGGCCCGTGACGCGCGTAGCGCGAGCATGGAGAGGCACGTCATGGGCATGCCAATTCAGTCGTCCCGGGTGTGCCGAGGTGCGCGGCTCGACGGGACGGCCAGAACGTAACCGGGGGGAACGGCGCCCGAACAGGCGTGCCGGAAGAACTTTGCCGCTCCATGGACGGGGATTGGCCCGGCGATTGGAGGCACGGGGGCAGTACGTGACGAAAGCCGGGCCGCACAGGGCGGCCCGGCTCTCATCGGTGACGAACGGTCAGGTCGACCGGAACGGTCAGAAGTCCTCGTCGAAGTCGACGGTTCCCTCCACCGCGACCTGGTACGCGGACGGCCGGCGCTCGAAGAAGTTCGTCAGCTCCTGGACACCCTGGAGCTCCATGAAGGAGAACGGGTTCTCCGAGCCGTACACCGGCGCGAAGCCCAGCCGCTGAAGGCGCTGGTCCGCCACGCACTCCAGGTACTGCCGCATCGAGTCGGTGTTCATGCCCGGCAGGCCCTCGCCGCACAGGTCGCGCCCGAACTGCAGCTCGGCCTCGACGGCCTCGCGCAGCATGTCGGTCACCTGCTCCTGGAGCCGGTCGTCGAAGAGCTCCGGCTCCTCCTTGCGGACGGTGTCGACGACCTCGAACGCGAAGCTCATGTGCATCGTCTCGTCGCGGAACACCCAGTTGGTGCCGGTCGCCAGGCCGTGCAGCAGACCCCGGCTGCGGAACCAGTAGACGTACGCGAAGGCCCCGTAGAAGAAGAGTCCCTCGATGCACGCGGCGAAGCAGATCAGGTTCAGCAGGAAGCGGCGGCGGTCGGCCTTGCTCTCCAGCCGGTCCAGCTTCTCCACCGAGTCCATCCACTTGAAGCAGAACTGCGCCTTCTCACGGATGGAGGGGATGCTCTCGACGGCAGCGAAGGCCGCGGTGCGGTCCTCGGGGTCGGGCAGGTAGGTGTCCAGCAGCGTCAGATAGAACTGGACGTGCACGGCCTCCTCGAAGAGCTGCCGGCTCAGGTAGAGCCGCGCCTCGGGGGAGTTGATGTGCTTGTACAGCGTCAGCACGAGGTTGTTCGACACGATCGAGTCGCCCGTCGCGAAGAACGCGACCAGCCGGCCGATCATGTGCTGCTCACCCGGCGTCAGCTTCGCGAGGTCGGCCACGTCCGAGTGGAGGTCGACCTCCTCGACGGTCCAGGTGTTCTTGATCGCGTCCCGGTAGCGCTCGTAGAAGTCCGGGTAGCGCATGGGACGGAGAGTCAGTTCGAAGCCCGGGTCGAGGAGGTTCTTCTCGGACGCGGCCTTCTCGGTGGTGGTGTCGCTCATTACTGGCAGGCCTCGCAGGACTCGGGGTTTTCCAGAGAGCAGGCGACGGCGTCGGGGTCGGCGACCTGCTGGACGGGGATGGTCTTCTCGGGCTGCGCCTGTGCCTGGGCCGCGCGGGCGATGCGCGTCGCCGGGCGGGAGCGCAGGTAGTACGTCGTCTTCAGGCCCGACTTCCAGGCGTAGGAGTACATCGAGGAGAGCTTGCCGATGGTCGGCGTCTCCAGGAACAGGTTCAGCGACTGGGCCTGGTCCAGGAACGGGGTCCGGGCGGCGGCCATGTCGATCAGGCCGCGCTGCGGGATCTCCCACGCCGTGCGGTACAGGTCGCGGACGTCCTGCGGGACCCAGGTGAAGCCCTGCACCGAGCCGCTGGACTCGCGCAGCGCCTCACGGGTCTGCGCGTCCCACACGCCGAGCTTCTTCAGCTCGGCCACCAGGTAGGAGTTGACCTGGAGGAACTCGCCGGAGAGCGTCTCGCGCTTGAACAGGTTCGACACCTGCGGCTCGATGCACTCGTACACGCCCGCGATGGACGCGATGGTCGCGGTCGGCGCGATGGCCAGGAGCAGCGAGTTGCGCATGCCGACCTCGGCGATCCGCTGCCGCAGGGCCGCCCAGCGCTCCGGCCAGTTCAGCTCGACGTCGAAGTGGTCCGGGTGCAGGACGCCACGGGCGGTACGGGTCTTCTCCCAGGCCGGGAGCGGCCCGTTGCGCTCGGCGAGGTCCGCGGACGCCTCGTAGGAGGCGAGCATGATGCGCTCGGCGATCCGGGTGGACAGCGCGCGGGCCTCGGGCGAGTCGAAGGGCAGCCGCAGCTTGAAGAAGACGTCCTGGAGACCCATCGCGCCGAGGCCCACCGGACGCCACTTGGCGTTGGAGCGGCCCGCCTGCTCGGTCGGGTAGAAGTTGATGTCCACGACACGGTCGAGGAAGGTGACCGCGGTGCGCACGGTCTCGTCGAGCCGTTCCCAGTCGATGTCGTCACCGACCACGAACGCGCCCAGGTTGACCGAGCCCAGGTTGCAGACCGCCGTCTCCCCGTCGTCCGTCACCTCCAGGATCTCGGTGCACAGGTTCGAGGAGTGAACGGTGTGACCCGGCTCCGCCGTCTGGTTGGCCGTGCGGTTGGCGGCGTCCTTGAAGGTCATCCAGCCGTTGCC
Source organism: Streptomyces sp. NBC_00386 (assembly GCF_036063235.1). Lineage (NCBI taxonomy): Bacteria > Bacillati > Actinomycetota > Actinomycetes > Kitasatosporales > Streptomycetaceae > Streptomyces > Streptomyces sp. NBC_00386. The sequence continues at coordinate 3,432,933 of NZ_CP107950.1, read as the reverse complement.
GGTCTGCGCGAGGGTGCGCATCATCCGGCCGTACAGGTCGCGGGCCGGGATGGTCTTCCTGGCGAGGCCCGCCTCCTCGGCCTTGCGGTACGCGGCGTCGAACTCGTCACCCCACAGGTCGACCAGCTCCGGCACGTCGGCGGGGGAGAACAGCGACCAGACGCCGTCCTCGTTCACCCGGCGCATGAACTCGTCCGGGATCCAGTGCGCGAGGTTCAGGTTGTGCGTACGCCGGGCGTCCTCACCGGTGTTGTCGCGCAGCTCCAGGAACTCCTCGATGTCGGAGTGCCAGGTCTCCAGGTACACCGCGGCCGCGCCCTTGCGCCGGCCGCCCTGGTTCACCGCGGCGACCGAGGCGTCGAGCGTCTTGAGGAACGGGACGATGCCGTTGGAGTGCCCGTTGGTGCCGCGGATCAGCGAACCGCGCGAACGGATACGGGAGTACGAGAGGCCGATGCCGCCCGCGTGCTTCGACAGGCGCGCCACCTGGTGGTAGCGGTCGTAGATGGAGTCCAGCTCGTCCAGCGGGGAGTCGAGGAGGTAGCAGGACGACATCTGCGGGTGCCGCGTACCGGAGTTGAAGAGCGTGGGGGAGGAGGGGAGATAGTCCAGGCGGCTCATGAGCCGGTAGAGCGCGGCGACTTCGTCCACCGAGCGGGCGGTGTCGTCCTCGGCGAGGCCGGAGGCCACCCGGAGCATGAAGTGCTGGGGCGTCTCGACGACCTTGCGGGTGATCGGGTGCCGGAGCAGATAGCGGCTGTGCAGCGTGCGCAGCCCGAAGTAGCCGAAGCGGTCGTCGCCCTCGGAGTCGATGAGCGCGTCGAGGCGGGCCGTGTGCAGCCGGACGAACGCGGCCGTGCGGTCGGCGATCAGGCCCTCGCGGTGGCCGACGACGACCGACTCGGAGAAGGTCGTGACGCCCTGGGAGGCGGCCTCCTCGGTGATGGTGATCGCCAGCAGACGGGCGGCCAGCCGGGAGTAGACGGGATCCTCGGAGATGAGACCCGCGGCCGCCTCGGTGGCCAGTTCGCGCAGCTCGGCCTCGTCGGCGCGGGCGGACCGGCCGCGCAGCGCCGCGGCGGCGACCCGGCCGGGGTCGGCGTCGGGGAGGTCGGCGGTGAGATCGGTCAGGGTCCGCAGCAGCGCGGTTCCGGGACCGTCGGTCTTCACCCGGGCCTGCTGCGCGGTCACTGAAGCCGGATCGGCTGGCGCGATGGTCACGTGGGGATCTCCCTCGCTCGGCACGGGGCCTTGCGGGCAGGAGCGGGGCACACGGGAGCGCTTCAGGGCAGCAGCGCACCGCGCGTCCACCAGCCCATTCCGCGAGGCCCGGACGTCGTCGGCACCCGGGCCGGACGGCCGGGGCGCGCTGTCGGCAGGTCCTCGGACTGACACGAGAGCGGGCCCGCACACACGCGAACACGCACAAGTACACCGTTGCGGGACAGTTCCGGATTCGCACCGGATTCCCCTGCGGCGACAGCGACCATGAGCATACATCTTGTGCCGGGCTTCGGGACTGCCCCCACATCTTGTGTCCGCTTGGTGCCGAAGAGCGCTACGGAGTGTGTCGGAGCGTCAACTCGTAAGTGAGCAGCCGGATGTCGTCGAGCTCCGGAAGCGGGTTCCGGTCGCGGTCGGGCGTACGGGTGAAGCCCACGCGCTCGTAGACGCGGTGGGCGCTGTGCAGGCTGCCCTGGGTGGACAGCACCACGCGCGTACAGCCGCCCTCCAGAGCCCGTGCCCGCCCGACACAGGCGCGCACGAGGGCTTCACCGGCACCCCGGCCGCGTGCCTCCCGTGCGACCGCGAGCATCCGGATCTCGGCCTCCCCGGCGCGCGCGAAGTCGGCCATGGGGCTGCCGTCCGTCACGAAGGTCACACTGCCGAGCACCCGCTCCCCGTCCACGGCGACCAGCACTTCGGAGACGGCCGCGCGCTCCGCGACGCCTCGCAGCTTTCCGAGGTACGGGTCGCTCTCCCCGAAGTCGAGCAGTCCGTCGCCGAGACAGGCCTCGGCCGTGATCTCGGCCACCGTGGGGTACTCCTCTGGCCGCGCGGGCCGGATGACGATGTCCATGCGGGTGAGTGTGCCCGACCGGCACGGCGACGGGCCGCCGGTTTTCACCGGCGGCCCGTCGTTCCCGGCCGTCGCCCGGACCTGCCCCGTGACCCCGCGGCCAGGACAGGTCTCCGGCTCTCCTAGTGGCTCGCGTCCGCCGTGGCCGGCGGGAGTTCCGTCTCGACGCCCGCGTCGCCCGCGTCGGCCGTGTAGTCCCCGGGCGAGGTCTCGTCCACGCCCTCCGGGGCCTTGAGCGCCCTGAGGGCGAAGGTGAGGACGACGGCCACGGCCACGTTCAGGACGAACGCCGTCAGGCCGATGTAGCCGATCTCCCCGATCCCGGGGATCTCCTTCGAGCTGCCGCCGAAGTGCTTCTGGGTCGGGGAGGCCACTCCGTAGGCGGCGATCGTGCCGTAGAGCATGCCGACCGCCCAGCCGCCCAGCAGCGCCCAGCGGTGGAACCAGCGGGTGAACAGCCCGCCGACCAGGGAGGGGAAGGTCTGCAGGATCCAGATGCCGCCCAGCAGCTGGAAGTTGATCGCGACGGTCTTGTCCATGGTCAGGACGAAGACCAGCGCGCCCACCTTCACCAGCAGCGAGACCAGCTTGGAGACCTTGGTCTCCTGCCGCGGGGTCGCGTCCGGGTTGATGAAGTCCTTGTAGATGTTGCGGGTGAAGAGATTCGCGGCCGCGATCGACATGATGGCCGCCGGGACGAGCGCGCCGATCCCGATGGCGGCGAAGGCGACGCCGGCGAACCAGTCGGGGAACATGTTCTCGAAGAGCTGGGGGATGGCGAGCTGGCCGTTGGTGACCTTGACGCCGGCCGCGATCGCCATGAACCCGAGCAGGGCGAGCAGGCCCAGCATCAGCGAGTACAGCGGCAGGATCGTCGTGTTGCGGCGGATCACCTCCCGGCTGCGGCCGGACAGTGTGGCCGTGACCGAGTGCGGATACATGAACAGCGCCAGCGCCGAGCCGAGCGCGAGGGTGGCGTACGTCCACTGGCCCGCCTCGGCGGGGACGAGCCCCCCGGCGCCCGCGGCCGTGTACTTGTCGCTCGCCGCCTTGAAGATCTCGTCGAAGCCGCCCAGCTTGATCGGGATGTAGATGACGGCCACCGCGATCACGATGTAGATCAGGGCGTCCTTCACGAACGCGATCAGAGCGGGGGCCCGCAGGCCCGAGGAGTAGGTGTACGCGGCCAGCACGCCGAAGGCGATGAGGAGCGGCAGGTCCTTGACGAACCAGTTGGCACTGTCGCCGCCGCCCACGCCCATCACGTCCAGGACGGCCTGGATGCCGACGAGCTGGAGCGCGATGTACGGCATGGTGGCCAGGATGCCGGTGACGGCCACGGCGAGGGACAGGCCCTTGGAGCCGAAGCGGCCGCGCACGAAGTCCGAGGTCGTGACATAGCCGTGCCGGTGGGAGACCGACCACAGGCGGGGCAGGAAGGTGAAGATCAGCGGATAGACCAGGATCGTGTACGGCACGGCGAAGAAGCCGGCCGCGCCCGCCGCGTAGATCGCCGCGGGCACCGCGACGAAGGTGTACGCCGTGTAGAGGTCGCCGCCGAGCAGGAACCAGGTCACCCAGGTGCCGAAGGACCGTCCGCCCAGGCCCCACTCGTCGAGGGTGTGCTCGTCGGCGGCTCTGCGCCAGCGCGCGGCCAGGAAGCCCAGGACCGTGACGGCCAGGAAGAAGAAGACGAAGACACCGAGGGCGACGCCGTTCACACCGTCCTTCATGCCTCCGCACCTTCCTTCGCCGAGGTGCGGGCCCGCTGGTCACGTCGCCAGAGCTGGTACGCGACCACCGTCAGCAGCGTGGAAAGGGGTACCCACAGCAGTTGGTACCAGTAGAAGAACGGGATGCCGATGAACGCCGGGTCGGTCTTCGTGTAGGAGCCGACCCACAGCATCGCCCCGAAGGGCGCGAGCAGACAGAGGGCGATCACCACACGTACCGGTGTCACCACTGGTGGTTTCACTTCGGGCAGGTCTGACATAGGGCGGCTCCGTCCCCTCATCGATCACCTGGGCAACGCGCAGGCAATCTAGGGGATGGTTCCGCTCTAGGGAACCCCTGCTCGGACGGCGGGTGTGGAGGGTTCGTGTCGGAGCGCACGGCGCCTTCGGCGGGCGCGGAACCCCTGGGGCCGGTACGGCGCCTGACGGTCCGTCCGGGCCCGCCGGGCCGGGCGGCGCAACGCGCGGGTACGGGAGCGTGCGCCCCGTACCCGCGGGTTACGCCATATGGCTCAGTCCTGCGGGCGCTTGAGGCGGGCGACGAACTTGTACCGGTCGCCCCGGTACACCGACCGCACCCATTCCACCGGCTCGCCCTGCCGGTCGATCGAGTGGCGGGAGAGCATCAGCATGGGCAGGCCCACGTCGGTGCCGAGCAGTCCGGCCTCGCGCGGGGTCGCCAGCGAGGTCTCGATGGTCTCCTCGGCCTCGGCGAGATGGACGTCGTACACCTCGGCCAGCGCGGTGTAGAGAGAGGTGTACTTGACCAGCGACCTGCGCAGGGCGGGGAAACGCTTGGCGGAGAGATGGGTGGTCTCGATGGCCATGGGCTCGCCGCTCGCGAGGCGCAGCCGCTCGATGCGCAGCACCCGGCCCCCGGCGGTGATGTCGAGCAGGCCGGCGAGGGCGTCGTCCGCGGTGATGTAGCCGATGTCCAGCAGCTGCGAGGTCGGTTCGAGGCCCTGGGCCCGCATGTCCTCGGTGTACGAGGTCAGTTGGAGCGCCTGGGAGACCTTCGGCTTGGCGACGAAGGTGCCCTTGCCCTGGATGCGTTCGAGACGCCCCTCGACGACCAGCTCCTGAAGGGCCTGCCGCACCGTGGTGCGCGAGGTGTCGAACTCGGCGGCGAGGGTCCGCTCCGGCGGCACCGGCGTACCGGGCGGCAGCGTCTCCGTCATGTCGAGCAGATGCTTCTTGAGACGGTAGTACTTGGGCACACGCGCGGTACGGATGGGCGCCCCACCCTCGTTCTCCGCACTGCTGACGTCGGTGCTCATGCTCTGCCTTCCCGGCTCCGGATGCCGAAGCGACCGCCATGTCGTCGGCCACGCCTCACATCGTGGCACGGCTTGTTGCGCACGTGTTCCCCGCACGCTCCGTGATCCCCTCTATATACCGTCGGCGTACCTGTTGGTCTAGTCCATCGCGCACAGACGGTGTCGTCGAACTCGGCGCGGGCGGACCGGGGATGGTTCCTTCGCAGGCCGCGAACGGGTCCGTAATTTGTGCCGCTTGGCTACTTAAAGGTTCTTGCATATGTAGGTCCCATAACGGCCGACTGGACGGGCTTACACACCCTTGACACCCCCCTAGGTCTAGGCCAAGCTCCCGGTACTGGTCTACACCATTGGTCCAGTCCCGGCCCCACGGGCGGTACACGGCGTATGTCACCGCGGGGAGCAGGGGGGTTTGTGGCATCCCTGAGGAGGGTGGCGTGAAGCGCAAGCTGATAGCCGCGATCGGTATCGCGGGCATGATGTTCTCCGTCGCGGCGTGCGGCAACGACGACAAGTCCGGGGGGTCGGACAAGGGCGCGGACGCCAAGGAGCTGACGGTCTGGCTCACGGTCGACGCGCAGAACAACTGGCCCGACCTGGTCAAGCAGGCCGACACGGCGATCGAGGCGAAGCACCCCGGCATCAAGATCAAGCACGAGTACTACGGCTGGCCGGACAAGAACACCAAGCTCGACGCGGTCCTCGCCACCGACAAGGCGCCGGACGTGGTCGAGATGGGCAACACCGAGATGCTCGGCTACATGGTCAAGGGCGCCTTCGCTCCCCTCGACGCCTCGAAGTTCGAGAACTCGGACGCCTGGCTGGACGGCCTCAAGGAGTCCGTGACCTACGACGGCAAGACCTACGGCGTGCCGTACTACGCCGGTGGCCGCGTCGGCAACTGGCGCAAGGACGTCGCCGCCTCGGCCGGCGTGAAGTCCACGCCGAAGACGTACGCGGAGCTCACCGCCGACCTGGACAAGATCCAGAAGAAGCAGGGCGCCAAGTTCAGCGCCTGGTACCAGCCCACCCGCGACTGGTACGCGGCCATGTCCTTCGTCTACGACGCCGGCGGCTCCATCGCGAAGGAGGAGGGCGGCACGTGGAAGGCCAACCTCTCCTCGCCCGAGTCGGTCAAGGGACTCAACGAGTTCAAGACCATCGTCGACAAGTACATGCACGGCGACAAGACCAAGGACGAGTCCGACCGTTACATCGTCTACGGCCAGGGCAAGTCCGGCATGATCTTCGGTGCCGCCTGGGAGGGCGCGACCGCCGAGGACCCCAAGAGCGACAAGACCGGCAAGCTCAAGGGCAACCTCGAGAACTTCGTGATGCCCGGCCCGTCCGGCAAGAACCTCCCGGTCTTCCTGGGCGGCTCCGACCTCGCCGTCCCGGTGAAGTCGAAGGCGCAGGCCGTCGCCGCCGAGTGGATCAACGCGTTCACCGGCGCCAAGGGCCAGAAGTACCTGATGGGCAAGGGCAACCTGCCCAACAACAAGACCGACCTGGTCAGCCTGCAGAGCGACCCGGCGACGGCCGTTCCGGCCACCGCTGCCGAGTCCAGCTGGTTCGTCCCGATGGCGCCGGGCTGGGGTCAGGTCGAGAAGGCCCAGGTCCTGCAGACCATGCTGCAGAACATCGGCACCGGCAAGAAGTCCGTCGCGGACGCCGCGAAGGAAGCGGACGCCGCGATCGACAAGGTCATCAACACCAAGTGACCTGAGAGCAGGGCCCCGTCGGTCCTCCGTCACGGAGGGGCGGGGCCCTGCCTCCCGTACGGCCCGGCCAGGGTCTCACCCCCTGACGCCCGGCCGTGCGGGCCTTCGCTTTCGTACGACCTGAGGGACCGCTGAGGAGCGCGCGATGAGTGCCGCAGACACGACCACCCCTGCCAAGGTGCCGCCGCCGCGGCAGGCACCACCACCGGCTGTCGCGAAGGCGCCACGCGCCAGGCGGACCTCGGGTGCGGCGGCGGCCCCCTGGGCCCTGCTCGCCCCGTGCCTGCTGATCCTCGCGCTCGTCCTCGGCTATCCGCTGGTGCGCCTGGTCACGCTCTCCTTCCAGAAGTTCGGGCAGTCCCAGCTCTGGGGCTTCCAGCCGGCCGAGTCGGTCGGCTTCGACAACTTCAAGGGCGTCCTCTCGGACAGCGAGTTCTGGGCGGTGGTCGTCCGGACCGTCCTGTTCGCCGGCGGGGCCGTCGTCTTCACCATGGTCATCGGCATGCTGATCGCGCTGCTCCTCCAGCGGGTGTCCGGCTGGGTGAAGACGCTGATCAACATCGTGCTGGTGGCGAGCTGGGGCATGCCCATCATCGTGGCCACCACCGTCTTCAAGTGGCTCTTCGACTCCGACTACGGCATCTTCAACGCGCTGCTCAGCAAGCTGCCCGGCGTCGACATGGTCGGCCACAACTGGTTCGCCAGCGGGACGCAGGGCCTGAGCGTGATCATGCTCCTGGTCGTCTGGGGCGCGGTGCCCTTCGTGGTCATCACGCTCAGCGCCGGACTCACCCAGGTCCCCGCCGAGCTGGAGGAGGCCGCACGGCTCGACGGCGCGGGTGCCTGGGGCGTCTTCCGCCATGTCACGCTGCCGATCCTCAAGCCGATCATCGTCATGCTGACGACCCTCTCCGTCATCTGGGACATGGGCGTCTTCCCGCAGGTCTTCGTCATGCGGGGCGGCCACCCGGAGGCGGAGTTCCAGTTGCTCACCACGTACTCGTACGACCGCGCCTTCGTCGTCAACGACTACGCGCAGGGATCGGCGATCGCGGTGCTGACCGTGCTGCTGCTCCTGGGCGTGGTCGCCGTGTACATGCGTCAGATGCTGCAGATCGGAGAGGTCGAATGAGTGCCGTCGCCACGTCCGGGCGTACGTCCGCCACGGGGCGGAAGTCCTCCCGGCCCCGCAAGTCCAAGCTCGGCTGGAACCTGCTCGGCCTGGTCGTCTTCCTCACCGCGGGCTTCCCCGTGTACTGGATGCTCAACACGGCGATCAAGCCGGCCAAGGACGCCATCGACCCCGATCCGAGCCTGCTCCCCACCGGGTTCACGCTCGACAACTTCCGCCGCGCGCTGGACATCGCCGACTTCTGGGGTCCGGTGGGCCGCAGCCTGATCGTCTCCGTCTCGGTGGTCGTGATCGGCGTCGTGGTCGGGATGCTGGCCGCGCTGGCCATCTCCCGCTTCGCCTTCCGCGGCCGCAAGATCGTGATCGTCGGCATCCTCGCGGTGCAGATGATCCCGCTCGTAGCCATGATCATCCCGGTCTTCCTGCTGCTGAACGACCTGCACCAGTACGACAAGCTCTCCGGTCTGATCCTCACGTACCTGACCTTCATCCTCCCTTTCACGGTGTGGACGCTGCGCGGCTTCATCGTCAACATCCCGAAGGAGCTGGAGGAGGCGGCGATGGTCGACGGATGCAGCCGCACGGGCGCCTTCATCCGCGTGGTCTTCCCGCTGCTGGCCCCCGGCATGGTCGCGACGTCCGTCTACGCCTTCATCCAGGCCTGGAACGAATACCTCTACGCCCTCATGCTGCTGAGCCAGCAGAACCAGACCGCCACGGTCTGGCTCGGCAACTTCACCACCAAGCACGGCACCGAGTACGCCCCGATGATGGCCGGATCCACCATGATGGCCGTGCCGATCGTCGTCCTGTTCCTCCTCGTCCAGCGCAAGATGGCCGCGGGTCTGACCGCGGGCGCCGTGAAGGGATAACGCCTCCCGATGACGACATTCGCCAGTGGTACAGACACCCTGACGCGCGACGCCCTCACCGTGCTCCAGCCCGGTTTCACCGGGACCACGGCTCCGGACTGGCTGCTGCGCCGTCTCGGTGAAGGTCTCGCCTCCGTCGGCCTGTTCGGCCGCAACATCGCCTCGCCCGATCAACTGGCCGCTCTGACCGCCCAGTTGCGTGTCGAACGTGACGACGTCCTGGTCGCCATCGACGAGGAGGGCGGTGACGTCACCCGCCTGGAGGTGCGCACCGGCTCGTCCTTCCCGGGCAACCACGCGCTGGGCGCCGTCGACGACGTGGCGCTCACCGAGGAGGTCGCCCTCGAACTCGGCCGCAGGCTGGCCGCGTGCGGGGTGAACCTCAACTGGGCGCCGTCCGCCGACGTGAACTCCAACCCGGCCAACCCGGTCATCGGCGTACGGTCCTTCGGCGCCGACACCGGCCTGGTGGCCCGGCACACGGCCGCCTACGTCAGGGGCCTCCAGGCCGCGGGCGTGGCCGCCTGCACCAAGCACTTCCCGGGCCACGGGGACACCGCGGTGGACTCCCACCACGCCCTGCCGCGCATCGACGCGGACCTGTCGGTCCTCCAGTCCCGCGAACTCGTCCCCTTCCGGGCCGCCATCGCCGCGGGCAGCCTTGCCGTGATGAGCGCGCACATCCTCGTCCCGGCGCTGGACCCGGACCGCCCGGCCACCCTCTCCCGCCGCATCCTCACGGGCCTGCTGCGCGAGGAGCTCGGCTACGAGGGCCTCATCGTCACCGACGGCATGGAGATGCAGGCCATCGCGGCGACGTACGGCATCGAGCGGGGCAGTGTGCTGGCCATCGCGGCCGGTGCGGACGCCATCTGCGTCGGCGGCGGACTGGCGGACGACGACACCGTGCGCCGGCTGCGAGACGCCCTGGTCTCCGCCGTCCGGTCCGGCGAGCTCCCCGAGGAACGCCTCGCGGACGCGGCGAACCGGGTGCGGGCGCTGGCCGAGTGGACGGCCGCGGCCGCCGACGCCCGGAAGACCTCCCCGGCCGCCTCCGGCCCGGTGGTCGGCTCTCCCAAGAATGGCTTGAACAGCTCGAACGGATCGAACAGCTCGGGCGGTACGGGTGGTGCGAGCGGTACGGGTGGCATGAACGGTGTCGGTGGTACGGATGTCACCGGTCGTGCGAACGGTACAGCGGGTACAGGCGGTACGGGCAGCCCGGACGGAACCGGCGGGTCGGACGGAGTGGGCGGCGGTACGGCCCGGACCGCCGATGTGGGCCTGGTCGCCGCCCGGCGCGCGCTGACCGTGACCCGCTCCGTGTCGTACACCCCGCTCACCGAGGCTCCCTACGTCGCCGCGCTCACCCCGGTCGCGAACATCGCCGTCGGCGACGAGACCCCCTGGGGCGTGGCGGCGGAACTGGCCCGGCTGCTTCCCGGCACCGAGACCGGCAGCTTCACCGGTGAGGACGCGGGCTCCTCGGCGCTCGCGGCCGCCGCCGGGCGGCCCCTCGTCGCGGTGGTCCGCGACGAACACCGTCACCCCTGGATGACGGCGGCCCTCGACACCCTGCTCGCCTCCCGCCCCGACACCGTCGTGGTCGAGATGGGCGTCCCCCAGTCGGCTCCCCGGGGCGCCCTGTACATCGCCACCCACGGCGCGGCACGGGTGTGCGGCCGGGCGGCGGCGGAGGTCATCGCGGGCGCGTAGCGCCCCGGCCCCAGGGCCTCCGGGCCCCGGCCCCAGGGCCTCCGGGCCCCGGCCCCAGGGTCTGGCCTCCGGTCCCAGGGTCTGGCCTCCGGGCCCCGGGCTTGGCTTCCGGGCCCCGGCCCCGGGCCCCCGGCCCCGGGCTTGGCTTCCGGGCCCCGACCCCGGGCCTGGCCTCAGTGTCGGCCCTCGGGCTTCCGGGCCCTGGCCCGGGGCCACCACGCACCGGTGCCGGGCACTCCCTCGGGAGTGCCCGGCACCGTTCTGTCTCCGCGGCGCGGCGCGCCGGGCCCGCCTCTAGATGCCCTGCCAGTCCGGCTTGGCGGCGAACGTCTGGCGGAAGTAGTCCCCGAGCTTCAGCTTGGACGCGGCGGCGTCGTCGACGACCACCGTCGCGTGCGGGTGCAGCTGAAGCGCCGACGCGGGGCAGACCGCCGCGACCGGCCCCTCGACCGTCGCCGCCACGGCGTCCGCCTTGCCCTCGCCGGTCGCGAGCAGCACCAGGTGCCGTGCCTCCAGGATCGTGCCGATGCCCTGGGTGATGACGTGGTGCGGCACCTGTTCGATGTCGCCGTCGAAGAACCGGGCGTTGTCCACCCGGGTCTGCTCGGTCAGCGTCTTGATGCGGGTCCGGGAGGCGAGCGAGGAGCACGGTTCGTTGAACCCGATGTGCCCGTCCGTCCCGATCCCCAGCAGCTGGAGGTCGACCCCGCCGGCCGCCGCCAGCGCCCTGTCGTACGCCTCGCACGCGGCCTGGACGTCCGCCGCCGTGCCGTCGGGCCCCATGAACGCGTCCATGCCGATGCCCAGCGGCTCCAGCACCTCGCGCCGCAGCACGGAGCGGTAGGACTCGGGGTGCTCGGCCGGCAGTCCCACGTACTCGTCGAGCTGTGCGATGCGCGTACCCGAGGTGTCCACGGCACCGGAACCCACTCGGGCCGCCAGCGCCGCGTAGATGGGCAGCGGCGTCGAGCCGGTGGCCACGCCGAGGAGCGCGTCGGGCTTGCGCCTGAGCAGTTCCGCCATGGCCTCGGCGATCAGCTCGCCGCCCGCCTTGGCGTCCGGGACGATGACAACTTCCACGCTGGGCCTGCCGATCTGGAGAGGGGACTCAGGAACGCATCCGAATCCGAAGGGGGACACATGTGGTATAGACCAATCTAGCAGAGCGTCACCCTTTCGTCGCCCCGTCGCGGGGCGCGTCGCGGGGTGAACCGCCGCCCCCACGGGGACCGCCCCGGCCCACTCCGCCCGTCCGGGGACTCCGCCCCTTCGGTGACGCCTCCCGTTCGCGAACCGAAGCGGGATAGTCTGACGGGCGCTCCTGGTGTTGGATGAGCGGACGACGACGAACACGACCGGAGCGCAAGGGCCGTGGACGCGGCCGCGGGTGCGGACGCATGGACGCGGAACCATGGTCTAGTCCACAATGCTCTGAGAAACTGAACAAGCCTCCGTCTTCCCCGCACAGGAAGACGGACCGAGGAACCGGCGCTCTCTGCCCTGACTGCACCGGCTCCTCTCTTCGGCCGACCGGGACCGCACACCCCACGGCCGTTGTTGCTCCGGGCTGCGGTGCCGGGAGGGTTGAGGGTCCCTCTCAGGCGCCGCGGCCCGCGGGTGTTCTCCGGGGCCGCACGGCGCTCCCGGAGCCCGGGGAGCGTGGCCGATTTCGGGACCTGTCGGATCCTCCGGGTACGCTCGCACACGTGCCCTCCATGAACGACCTCGTACGCCAGCACACAGCCCTCGACGACTCCGATCTCGAGTGGCTCCATCTGCTGGTCTCGGAGTGGCAGCTGCTCTCCGACCTCTCCTTCGCCGACCTCGTCCTGTGGGTCCCCACGCGCGACGGCACCCGCTACGTCTCGGTCGCCCAGATGCGCCCCAACACCGGGCCCACCTCGTACCAGGACGACATGGTCGGCCATCTGGTCCCGCGTGGCCGCCGCCCCCTGCTGGACGCCGCGCTCGACGAGGGCCGGATCGTGCGCGAGGGCGATCCCGAGTGGCGCGAGGAGGTGCCGGTCCGGGTCGAGTCCATTCCCGTACGACGTGAGGGCCGGGTCCTCGGTGTCATCGCGCGCAACACCAACCTGCTCACCGTGCGCACCCCGAGCCGCCTCGAACTGACGTATCTCCAGAGCGCCTCCGACCTCGCGCAGATGATCGCGGCGGGCACCTTCCCGTTCCCCGACCAGCAGGTCGACATGGACGCCTCGCCCAGGGTCGGCGACGGACTGATCCGCCTCGACGCGGACGGCATCGTCCAGTACGCCTCGCCGAACGCGCTCTCGGCGTACCACCGCATCGGCCTGGCCTCCGACCTGGTGGGTCACAACCTCGGCTCCACGACCGCCGAACTCGCCCCGTCCCGGGGTCCGGTGGACGAGGCGCTGTCGAAGGTGGCCAGCGGCTGGGCGCCCCGCGAGTTCGAGATCGAGAGCGCCGACGGGGTGATCCAGCTCCGGGCGATCCCGCTCAAGCCCAAGGGCACCCGCGTCGGTTCCCTGGTCCTGCTCCGCGATGTCACCGAACTGCGCCGCCGCGAGCGCGAATTGATCACCAAGGACGCCACCATCCGGGAGATCCACCACCGGGTGAAGAACAACCTCCAGACGGTGGCGGCCCTGCTGCGGCTCCAGGCCCGTCGCATCGAGTCGGACCGGGGCCGGGAAGCCCTGGAGGAGGCCGTGCGCCGGGTCGGCTCGATCGCGATCGTGCACGAGACGCTCTCCCAGAACCTGGACGAGCGCGTGGAGTTCGACGAGATCGCCGACCGGGTGCTCGCCATGGTCGCCGAGATCTCGCCGGGCAAGGTCACCGGCCGGCGCACCGGACGCTTCGGCATCTTGGACGCCGAGGTCGCGACCCCGCTCTCCATGGTCCTCACCGAGATTCTCCAGAACGCGCTGGAGCACGGCTTCCGCGAGGGCGACCGGGGCACCGTCGAGGTCTCCGCGGTGCGCGGCGGCACCTCCAAGGACGCCCGCCTGCTGGTCACCGTCCAGGACGACGGGGTCGGACTGCCCGAGGGCTTCGACCCGCACCGCTCGGGCAACCTCGGCCTGCAGATCGTACGGACGCTGGTGGAAGGTGAGTTGGGCGGCACCTTCGACATGGTGGCCGCTCCGGAGCGCGGCACCCAGGTGCTCCTGGACATCCCGGTGGTCGTACCGAAGTAGCGGGCCCGGACGAACAGCCGGACAAACACCCGCACAAGTGACCGACGGGCAGGGGCAGTCGATGCCCATGGATGCCCGTCACTCACTGTGACCGACGCCGGACGCGGGGAGCGCCGGGCACCGGACGCGAACAGCAATGAGCCCCGGACCACCAGGTGGTCCGGGGCTGAAAGCTCGTTGCATCAAGCGCATCGGGGTACTGCGCGCTGCGGCTCGGGGGCGGGAGTTGCGTACTCGCTGTACGCGCCGCCAAGCTCAGGCTCGTGCGGGGTGGAACGTCAGGCGGTGGCCTGACGAGCTCGGTTGCGGGCGGCACGGCGCTTCATTGCGCGGCGCTCGTCCTCGCTGAGGCCACCCCAGACGCCGGAGTCCTGGCCGGACTCGAGCGCCCACTGCAGGCACTGCTCCATGACGGGGCAGCGGCGGCAGACGGCCTTGGCTTCCTCGATCTGCAGCAGCGCAGGACCGGTGTTGCCGATGGGGAAGAAGAGCTCGGGGTCTTCCTCGCGGCAAACGGCGTTGTGACGCCAGTCCATGGCTGCTACCTCTCCTTGGTATTACATGCACGTTGCTTGTGAATGTGAACGCTTTCACGAATCCCTCAACAAGTGAAGGGCCGACAGCCAGACGGACTGGTGTGGTCCTTGATTTGAGGAGGGGTTCCGGTGCTCTGGGGGCCGATGGTGCGGGCCGTCCCGAGCGCCACGTAGAGACTCGCAAACCTCAGCGGCGGATACAACCCCTTCCGGAAAGTTTTTTTTGATTCCTCGGTGTCGGCTGAGTCACAGCCGTACTTCCATGGGGTGGACCGTGGTCTAAACGTTCGAGTGAAAGGAGTTTGGCCCCTTCCGCTCACACAATCACACGCAGTGCACGGCGTACGCCTGTGAACGTCACGCTCGTACGCAGTCCCAGATGGTCGCCGTCCATCTGAAGGGGGAGTGGCACCTTCGAATGCAAGGTGAAGTCCGCCAGGTCATGCAGAGTGACGGCGTGCTTGCCGTGGGGTCCACGCTCGGGGGACGAAGTGAGCAACTGGGTGGCATACCGGGCGACCGCGGGCGTCGACATGCGGCTGAGTGCCAGTACGTCGAGTCCGGTATCGAACGAGGCCTTAGGCGCCGCGTACACCGGACGATTGCCGAGAAACGTCCACGGCGAGGTGTTGCAGATGATGGACAGGACCAGATCGGTGACCGGGTCGGCGCCGGGGCGCTCCAGGGTGATCGTTCCGTGCCGGCGGTGAGGATCGTCCAGAAACTGACGCAGCACTTGGCGGAGATACAGCGCGTGCGTGGAGCGCCGGCCGAGCTCGCGCTGCTGTTCGACCCGGCCCACCACCCCGGCGTCGAAGCCGAGGCCGGCGCAGAAGGTGAACCAGCGGGAGGGGACGGACTCGTCCTCGGTGCCGGGCGTGCCCGCGGCCAGACCGAGGCCGACCGTGCGCTCGCGCTCCTCGCGCAGCGCGTCCAGCAGGGCGCCCGTCGCCTCCACGGCGTCGTTCGGCAGGCCCAGGGCGCGGGCGAAGACGTTGGTGGAGCCGCCGGGGACCACGGCGAGGCCGGGGAGGCGGGAGTCGGGGCCCCGGTGCAGCAGACCGTTCACGACCTCGTTGACCGTGCCGTCCCCGCCGAGGGCCACGACCATGTCTATGTCGTCGCTGTCCGCGGCCTGCCTGCCGAGGTCCCGGGCGTGTCCGCGGTACTCGGTCGTGACCACTTCCAGTTTCATCTCACTGGCCAATGCGTGGATCAGCACGTCACGCGTACGCGCACTTGTAGTGGTTGCCGCCGGATTGACCACGAGAAGTGCACGCATGCGATGCAGCGTACCTACTGGGTGGTACTCGTCCCAGACCGAGGTAGGGATCCAGTAAGAGTCCGCGGGTGCGGCAGGGGTGCGAAACCGGATCGCCGCACCGCCCGAGACGGTGCGGTTCCCGGCCCCGGGGCACTCGGGCGTCCGGGGTCGACGGCTACTCTTCGGGGGTGAGCCGTGAGCAGAATCCCACCCCCGACGCCCCCCGATCCGACCCCCGCCCCGGACGGCTGACCGCCGCCGCGGCGCTGGCCGCACTGGAGGGGGCCGCCCTCGTGGCGGGCGGCGTCTGCGTCCTCGTCCTCGGTCTCACCGGCGATCCCGACAACCGGCAGCAGGCTGTCACCGGCGGCGTCACGCTGATCGCGCTCGCGCTGCTGCCGCTGCTCGCCGCGCGCGGACTGCTGCTGCGCCGCGCCTGGAGCCGGGGCCCGGCCCTCGTCACCCAGATCCTGGCACTGCCCGTCGCCTACACCCTGCTCCAGGCCGACAGCGTCGCGATCCCCGCCGGTATCGCCCTCGGCGCCGTCGCCGTGGTGGCCCTGGTGCTGCTGGCGAACCCGGCGACGACACGGGCCCTCGGAATCCGAGGGCCCGGCGGCGACGCACACGACGAGACGTAGGCGGGGCTCACTCCTCGACGAGGAGCTTCTCCCGAAGCTGGGCCAGTGTGCGGGCCAGCAGTCGCGAGACGTGCATCTGCGAGATGCCGACCTCCTGCGCGATCTGCGACTGGGTCATGTTGCCGAAGAAGCGAAGGAGCAGGATCCGCTTCTCCCGCGGGGGCAGGTCCTCCAGCAGCGGCTTCAGCGACTCGCGGTACTCGACGCCCTCCAGCGCCTCGTCCTCGGCGCCCAGGGTGTCCGCGACCGCCGGGGACTCGTCGTCCGTGTCGGGGACGTCCAGGGACAGCGTGGAGTACGCGTTGGCGGACTCCAGGCCCTCCAGGACCTCCTCCTCCGAGATGGCCAGCTTCTCGGCCAGCTCGTGCACCGTCGGGGAACGCCCGTGCAGCTGGGAGAGCTCCGCGGTCGCCGTGGTCAGCGCGAGGCGCAGTTCCTGAAGACGGCGCGGGACGCGCACCGCCCAGCCCTTGTCGCGGAAGTGCCGCTTGATCTCGCCGACCACCGTCGGGGTCGCGTACGTCGAGAACTCGACACCGCGCTCCGGGTCGAACCGGTCGACCGACTTGATCAGCCCGATCGTCGCGACCTGGGTCAGGTCGTCCAGCGGCTCACCGCGGTTGCGGAAGCGGCGGGCCAGGTGCTCGACGAGCGGCAGATGCATGCGGACGAGCTGGTTGCGCAGCTCCGCGTACTCGGCGCTGCCGTCCTGGAGCTTGCGCAGCTCGATGAACATCGCCCGCGCCCCGCTGCGGTCGCGAGGGTCGTGCTGGATGTGCTGGGGACTCGGCCCGTGCTGGATCTGCCGGGCTTCGGTCTCGTGCTGGGCGTCCTGCACACCCTGCGCGCCCTGCTCAGGCTCTCGCTCGTGCTGCGCGCCCTGCACGTTCTGCTCCGCGTTTCGCTCGTGCTCGCTCATAGTCCCGCCCGTCACCATTTCCCGAGCTCGAGGCTCTTCCCCCGTGTCCTCGGCCGCGCTCGAACCGGGGGGACCTCCCCGGACGGGGAAGGCTCCCGGCTGCGCCGCCGCCGAGGAGACGCCGATCTCCGGATGCGGCCGGGCCTGCTCGGGGATGCCGTCGACGCCGTCCGCCGTGTGCCGCGGCCCGCCCGGACCGTCGGCGCGCCCCGCGGGAGGCTCCCGTGTGCCGCGCTCTTCGTCCCGCACCGGCCCGTCCCCGTTCCTCACGCCGGCCCGGGTCCCGCGCCGCGTTGTTTGTAGAGGCTGATCGAAACGGTCTTGTCCTCGGAGACGGTGGAGTCGACCTTGCCCGCGAGAGCCGACAGGACGGTCCACGCGAAGGTGTCACGTGACGGAGCGTGACCGTCGGTGGTCGGCGCCGAGACCGTGACCTCGAGTGAGTCGTCGATCAGCCGGAAGACACAACTGAGCACCGAGCCGGGGACGGCCTGCTGCAGCAGGATCGCGCAGGCCTCGTCCACGGCGATGCGCAGATCCTCGATCTCGTCGAGGGTGAAGTCCAAACGGGCCGCCAGCCCGGCCGTGGCCGTGCGCAGTACCGACAGGTAGGCACCCGCGGCCGGCAGCCGGACTTCCACGAAGTCCTTCGTCGCGGGCTCGCCTGCGATCTGGGACACCCTCACCTCCATGGTGGTACAAGCTCATTCGAGCTCTTTCGGGGGCCGAGGGTCGCCCCCCGGGGTAACGCGCTACGTCGTTCAGCGGTGACGCTACCGCGCTCCTGACTTTCCTGTCCTGGGGACCCCGTCCCTTGCTGTCACTCATAGTAAGCCTATGAGTACGGACAGTGGCTAGAGGTCTGCGGCCCCAAATAGGAAGAGCGGGCGCCGGGTTGACGTACCCAGACGTCAGACGGTCGAACCGTCCGGATCGGGAGTCACGCGCGTACGTGATCCACGGCTCAGACGAGGACGTGGTCCACGAAACACCAACGCCAGTTCTCTCCCTGCTCGAACGTGCGCATGATCGGATGTCCGGTGGTGTTGTGATGCTCAGAGGCGTGCCGCAGCGGTGAGGAGTCGCAACAGGCGAGATGCCCGCACTCCAGACACAGCCGAAGCTGCACCGGGTGGGTGCCGGCGGCCACGCACTCCAGGCAGGTCTCGCTCCCGGGGTCGGGTTCGGGCTGCGGCAGCGCTTCGGCGTGCGTGCACTGTTTCATGATTGCCAGGTTACGTCGGGCGTGCGGGACACCGCGCGGAAAAAGAGGGCGGGCGGAAGACGATGGACGTGTTGCCACTGCTGTTGCTGGTCGCGGGGAGCGCGGCGGTCGCCGGGGCCGCCCGCCGCACCCCGGTCCCGGCACCCCTGCTGATCGTCGCCGTGGCCCTGCTGGTCTCGTACATCCCCGGAGTGCCGACGTACGAACTCGACCCCGACGTCGTGCTCCCGCTGGTGCTGCCCCCGCTGCTGTACACGGCGGCCACCGACAGTTCCTACCTCGACCTGAGGGCCCAGTTGAGGCCCGTCGCGCTGTTGTCGGTCGGGTACGTCCTCTTCGCCACCCTCGTGGTCGGCTGGGCCGCCTATCTGCTCGTACCGGGCCTGCCGCTGCCTGCGGCGCTGGTGTTCGGCGCCGTGGTGGCGCCGCCGGACGCGGTGGCCGCGACGGCCGTGGCACGCCGCGTGGGGCTGCCCTCACGGATCACCACGATCCTTCAGGGCGAGTCCCTGGTGAACGACGCGACCGCGATCACCGCCTACAAGGTGGCGCTCGCGGCGGCGGTCGGCGAGGGCGCGACCTGGGCGGGCGGTGTCCGCGAGTTCCTGCTCGCGGCGGTCGGCGGCGTCGTCGTCGGGCTCGTGCTGATGATCCCCATCCACTGGCTGCGCACCCACATGAACGAGGCGCTCCTGCAGAACACCCTCTCCCTGCTGATCCCCTTCGTCGCCTACGGCATCGCCGAGCAGTTCCACGCCTCCGGTGTGCTCGCGGTGGTCGTCGTCGCGCTCTACCTCGGACACCGCTCCTGGGAGGTGGACTTCGCGACCCGGCTCCAGGAGGAGGCGGTGTGGAAGATGGTCGCCTTCGTCCTGGAGTCCGCGGTGTTCGCGCTGATCGGACTCCAGCTCCCGGTCGTCCTCAAGGGCCTCGGTGCCTACGAGGGGACGACCGCCGCCTGGTACGCCCTCGCCCTCTTCCTCGTCGTCGTCGTGACCCGCTTCGTGTGGGTGTACCCCGCCACCTTCCTGCCTCGCCTCCTGTCGGCGCGCATCCGCGAGCGCGAGGCCAACCCCACCTGGAAGGGGCCGTTCGTCATCGGCTGGGCCGGCATGCGCGGCGTCGTCTCGCTCGCCATCGCCTTCTCCGTCCCGCTCACCGTGGACGGCGGTGACGCCTTCCCCGGACGCAACCTGATCCTCTTCCTGACCTTCACCACCGTCATCGGCACCCTGGTCGTGCAGGGTCTGACCCTGCCCCCGCTCATCCGGCTGCTGAAACTGCCGGGACGCGACACGCAGGCCGAGACCCTCGCCGAGGCCAACGCCCAGGCGCAGGCCTCCCGCGCCGCCGAGGAGCGCCTCGACGAACTCCTCGCCGACGAGCGCAACGCCCTGCCGCCGCCGCTCGCCGAGCGCCTGCGCACGGTCATGGAGCGGCGCCGCAACGCCGTCTGGGAGCGGCTCGGCGCGGTCAACCCGGTCACCGGCGAGACCGCGGACGACACCTACCGCCGGCTCTCCCGCGAGATGATCGGCACCGAGCGCGACGTCTTCGTCAAGCTGCGCGACCACCGCTACATCGACGACGAGATGCTGCGCACGCTGCTGCGCCGGCTGGACCTGGAGGAGGCGGCGGCCTACCGGGAGGCGGCCTGAGGTCCGGTCCCCGGGGCGGGGAACGGCGCTCCGGTGATCACCGCCGCCACCGTCGTGCCGCGCGGGAACGCCCCTTCTTCGGCGAGGGCGACAAGTCCATAGAGCATCTTGGCGACATAGAGACGTTCGACGGGCAACCCGTGCCGCTGCTCGAAGTCCTCGGCGAAGGCGTCGAGTTCGGCGGTGGTGCGGGCGTAGCCGCCGAAGTGGAAGCGGTCGTCGAGGGACCAGTTCCCGCGCCGGGCGCCGAACGCGGCCGTCTGGAGGGCCGTCGTGCCGGCGTCGAGGAAGCCACCGCGCAGGACCGGGACGCCCAGCGCCCGCTGGCCTGGGGCGAGGCCCGCGGCCATCCCGGCGAGGGTGCCGCCGGTGCCGCAGGCGAGGGCGGCCACCTCGATGCCGTCCTCGTCGCGCAGTTCCTCGCCGAGTGCCCGGCAGCCGCGCACGGCGAGGACGTTGCTGCCGCCCTCGGGCACGACGTACGCGTCCTCGGCGCCCGTCGCCCGCAGGATCCCGGCCAGCGTCCGGGGTTCCGTCTTGTGCCGGTACGTCGATCTGTCGACGAAGTGAAGGCGCATGCCGTCGGCGGCGCAGCGGGCCAGTGAGGGGTTCAGGGGGCGGTCGGCCAGTTCCTGGCCGCGGACCACGCCCACGGTGGGCTGCCTGAGGAGACGGCCCGCGGCGGCGGTGGCGCGCAGATGGTTCGAGTAGGCCCCGCCGAAGGTGACCAGTGTGCGGCCGGCCGCCGCGTCGAGGTTCGGCGTCAGCTTGCGCCACTTGTTGCCGATCAGCTCCGGGTGGATCAGGTCGTCCCGCTTCAGCACCAGCCGCACCCCGCGCCGCGCGAACCGCTCGTCCCCGGCCTCCACCAACGGCGACGGGAGCCGCGGCGGGGGACCGACGGGAGCGGGAGTCCCGCGCGGGGTGCGCGGGCCCGCGGGAGGGGCCGTGACGGCCGGGTGCGGCACGGCACGCGCGGTGCGGGAGTCCGAGGGACCGGGCGTGACCGCCGGGTCCGCAGGGCGGGCGGCGCGGCGCGGGACGGCCGGGTCGGGGACTTCCGGGTCGGAGGCGGGCCCGGGGCGGTCCGGGCCGTCGTCCGGGGTGTCGGGGCTGGTCACGGGTCCATTGTCGGACACCCGTCCGGGGACACCCGTCCGGGGACGGCCGGACGCGGGAGCCCGCGGCGCCGCCCGCCCGCGCCGGCCCTCGGCGCCTCAGCTCACTTCAGCAGCTCGCGGACGCGTCCCCGCAGCGAGTTCATCGTGAAGCCCCGCGGGTCCACCTTCCCCGGCTGCCACTCCAGGTGGCCGATGACCGAGCGCTCCGTCCAGCCGTGGAAACGGCAGATCGCGGCGGAGACCTTGGCGATGGCGTCGAGCTGCGCCTCGGGCCACGGGTCCTTGCCGTCGCCGAGGTTCTCGCACTCGAAGCCGTAGAAGTGGCGGTTGCCGTCGGTGTTCGCCTCGTTGTCGTGCGGCAGCGCCTTCTCGGCGATCACCGCGCGCAGCACGTCGTCGTCGCCGAGGCCCGCGTGGTTGGCGCGGCCGTAGCCGACCAGGTGCAGGACACCGTCCTTGGTGATGACCCCGTGGCACAGCGGTCCGGGCAGGTCCTCGCGGCCCTCGCGGCACAGCCCGACCGTGAGCGCGCCGCCCGAGGTCACGGTGTGGTGGATCATCACCCCGTGCACCGGCCCCCAGGGGCCCTTGTGATTGCGGTTGTGATGCTCCCAGTCGCCGACCTCGACGACATGGACTCCTTCGTCCCTGATCCGGTCGAGGAACCTGCCCGCGGACATGGGCGATGCCATGGCCGACTCCTTCGCGCTGTTCGTCGGCCGCCCTGCCGCGGCCGTCTGGTACCGCAGCTTCTATATCCGGCCGGGTGGCCGGAACCAGCCGTTCGCACGGCGTGCGAGCCGATCCGGTCAGTCCGGGAGAAGCGGAATCGGCCCTCCCTGCCCACGTCCGGAGTGATCCATTCCCCCTCATTCGTGTAATGGCATCAGCACACACAGTGATGAAAGGCTTGGCCGCGAAGATCAGTGCACGACCGGGAGGGCAATTTTCATGTCGGTAGGCGAAGAGGTCCGCGCGGAGCAGAACCGTCCGCAGCAGAGTCTCGGCACATCAGCCGCGCGGAACCTGGCCACCACCACCAAGTCCGCGCCACAGATGCAGGAGATCAGCTCACGGTGGCTGCTGCGCATGCTTCCGTGGGTGAACGTGCAAGGTGGCACGTACCGCGTGAACCGGCGGCTCAGCTACTCCGTGGGCGACGGACGCGTGACGTTCGTCAAGACGGGCGACCGCGTCCAGGTCATCCCCGCGGAGCTCGGAGAACTGTCCGTGCTGCGGTCGTACGAGGACCACGACGTGCTGGGCGAGCTCGCCCAGCGGTGCCAGCAGCGGGAGTTCGCACCGGGGGAGGTGCTGACCTCGTTCGGCAGCCGGGCCGAGGAGGTGTTCCTCCTGGCGCACGGCAAGGTCGAGAAGATCGGCACCGGCCCCTACGGGGGCGACACGGTGCTCGGTGTCCTCGCCGACGGCGCGTACTTCGGCGAACAGGCGCTCATCGACCCGGAGGCCATCTGGGAGTACACGGCCCGCGCGGTGACGGCGGTGACCGTGCTCGTACTGCCCCGCCAGGACCTCGAACAGGTGGCGGAGCGTTCCGAGTCCCTGAACGAACACCTTCGGGAACTGCGCGCGATTCCGTCGCAGCGCACCAACAAGTACGGCGAGAAGGAGATCGACCTCGCGGCCGGTCACACAGGTGAGCAGGACATCCCGGGCACCTTCGTGGACTACGAGGCGTCCCCGCGCGAGTACGAACTGAGCATCGCCCAGACCGTCCTGCGCCTGCACACACGCGTGGCGGATCTCTACAACCAGCCGATGAACCAGACCGAGCAGCAGTTGCGGCTCACCGTGGAGGCGTTGAAGGAGCGCCAGGAGCACGAGCTCATCAACAACCGCGAGTTCGGCATGCTCAACAACTGCGAGTACGACCAGAGGCTCCAGCCGCACGACGGCGTACCGGGCCCGGACGACATGGACGAGCTGCTCAGCCGCCGCCGCGGCACCAAGCTGTTCCTCGCCCATCCGCGCGCGATCTCCGCGTTCGGCCGCGAACTGAACAAGCGCGGGCTCGTCCCCGAGAGCATCGAGATCGCCGGCAACCGCATCCCGACCTGGCGCGGGGTGCCGATCTTCCCGTGCAACAAGATCCCCGTCAGCGACGCCCGTACGACCTCGATCATCGCCATGCGTACCGGCGAGGCCGAACAGGGAGTGGTCGGGCTCCAGCAGGCGGGCATCCCGGACGAGATCGAGCCGAGCCTGTCGGTGCGCTTCATGGGCATCAACGAACAGGCGATCATCTCCTACCTGGTGACGGCGTACTACTCGGCCGCGGTGCTCGTGCCGGACGCGCTCGGCATCCTGGAGAACGTCGAGATCGGGCGCTGGCGGTGACGTTCCGCCAAGCGGAGCCCGGTGTGGTCCCGCCTCCCGGGGCGGGACCACACCGGGGACACGCACCCGCGCACGGCGGCCTCCTCGGCGCCATCGTCAGCAGGTGTTCCGGAGCGATCGAGCGGGTGAGGACATGACGACCCGGACACGGCAGGGACCGGCCGGAATCCCCGGCGGACGGCGCCCGGCGAGGCCTTCGGACCGACGGGGTCCCGGCCCAGGCCCCATGGAGAGACCGGAGAGACCGGGCCCGCCGGGCCCGCCCGACGCGCAGGAGGCCGCGGTCGTCCTGGAGCGGGCGCGGGCGTGCGTCGACCCCGAGCTGCGCCGGGCCGTCGACTCGCTGCCGGGCTCCATGCGCCGGATCGCGCTGTACCACTTCGGCTGGGAGCAGGCGGACGGCACCCCGGCGGCGGGGAACGCAGGCAAGGCCATCCGGCCGGCGCTGGTACTGACCGCGGTCCAGGCGCTCGGCGGACAGCGCGAGGCGGCCGTACGGGCGGCCGCCGCGGTGGAGCTGATCCACAACTTCACCCTGCTGCACGACGACGTGATGGACCGGGACACCACCCGCAGACACCGTCCCACCGCGTGGACCGTGTTCGGCGACGCCGACGCGATCCTCGCCGGGGACGCCCTCCAGGCCCTGGCCCTGGGGATGCTCGCCGAGGACCCGCACCCCGCGTCCTCGGCCGCCGCCGCGCGGCTCGCGGGCTGCGTCGTCGAACTGTGCGCCGGACAGCACACGGACACGGCCATGGAGAAGCTCGGCCCGTACGAGGTCACCCTCGACGAGTGCCTCGCCATGGCCGAGGCGAAGACGGGAGCCCTGCTCGGCAGTGCCTGCGCCATCGGCGGGCTGTACGCGGGGGCGCGTGCCGAGGACGTCGAGGCTCTCGACGCGTTCGGCCGGGAGGCGGGGCTCGCGTTCCAGCTCATCGACGACGTGATCGGGATCTGGGGAGACCCGGGCCGCACCGGCAAACCGGCCGGGGCGGACCTTGCCGCCCGCAAGAAGTCGCTGCCCGTGGTCGCCGCGCTCACCTCGGGCACCCCGGCGGCCGTCGAACTCGCCGAGCTGTACGCGGCGCCCTACCGGGAAGGGGAGCTGGAGCGCACGGTGCTGGCGGTCGAGCGGGCGGGCGGGCGTGACTGGGCGCAGGCCCAGGCGGCCGACCGGATGTCCCGGGCGATGCACGAACTGTCCCGCGCGGTGCCTGACCCCGAGGCGGCGGGCGGCCTTCTCGCACTCGCCGAGTTCGTCACGCGGCGCAGCACCTGACCGGTTCCGGTGCCGCTGGTCGACGGCCCCGGAACCCCGGGCACCGTACGGAACCTGACATCCGTGCGGTGCCCGGCTCCGTGTGCCGGCGCGGGGGCGTAATAGGCTCAACCGCCGTACGGTCGAGGCTGGTTGGGGCGAAGGGCGGGGCTGGTCATGGGTGTGGCGATCCGGGTGGCGGACGAGGCGGACCGGGAGCTGGTCGTCCGGCTGCTGGACGAGGCCTTCCAGGACGATCCGGTGAGCAACTGGGTCTTCCCCGACCCCGCGCAGCGCCGGGCGAAGCACCCCGGGCTGATGGCGGCCTTCACCGATGTGGTGCTCGCCGAGGGGCGCGTCGATCTGGCCGAGGACGGTTCGGCGTGCGCCCTGTGGCTGTCCGTCCCCGCCACCGGGAACCATGACGGCGCGGGCGGGAACCGGGGGGACGGCGAAGGCGACGGGGCGGACGAGGACGGTCCCGCGCAGCTCCGCGAGGCCGTCGACCCGGACAACGAACGCGTCGAGCTGATCGGCCGGCTGACGGCCGGCATCCACCCCGAGGGGCGGGCCCACGCCTACCTGTGGATGATCGGGGTGACGCCGGAGCGCCAGGGCGAGGGCCTCGGCCGCGCGCTGATCGAGTCGGTCCTCGACCGCTGCGACCGCGAGGGACTGGCCGCGTACCTGGAGGCGAGCAACGCCCGCAGCCGCGCACTGTACGAACGGCTCGGCTTCGCGCTCTCGGGCCGCCCCCTCGACCTGCCGGACGGCCCGCGGATGTGGC
Organism: Streptomyces sp. NBC_00386; assembly: GCF_036063235.1. Classification (NCBI taxonomy): domain Bacteria; kingdom Bacillati; phylum Actinomycetota; class Actinomycetes; order Kitasatosporales; family Streptomycetaceae; genus Streptomyces; species Streptomyces sp. NBC_00386. Next base: position 3,407,450 of record NZ_CP107950.1, on the reverse strand, counting down.
CGATGTGGCGCGAGCCGCGTCCCGGGGGACCGGCGCGGGCCTAGGCCGGGAGCCGGGGCCGGAGCCGGAGCCGGGCCTTGTTCTGGACGTACGACAGGAAGTGGTGGGTCCGCCGTCCTACCCTGAAGGCATGGGCACGGATGAGCATGTATGTCCAGAATGCGGGCAGCCGGTCGCCACGGTCGTGCACCGGTACAAGACTCTGGGCGCCTGGGTGCCCAGATGGGGTCCCGGACCCTGCCGCAACCCGGACTGTGCGACCTACGCGGACGAGCCAGGGCACGGACACGGCCAAGGCGAGGGCCAAGGGCAAGGCCAAGGCGGGGGCGAGGGGCGGGATCTGCCGGAGGAGGCCGGGGCGGAGCCGTCCTGACGCACGCCGGACACCGCCGCACGAGGTCGTGAAAAGTCGTGCGGGGAACGTGTAGAGAAACGCGGGCCGGCTCCGACGTCCCCTGTGAGAGCCGCCCACGACGGGCGGTCCGAGCCGAGGAAGCCGAAGGAGCGGACTCATGAAGTACCTGGTGATGGTGCAGGGCACACAGGCCGACTACGAGGGCATGCGGGGCAACGCCTCCGAGCAGGCGCCGGCCTGGAGCGAGCAGGAACTGCAGGCCATGTACGCCTACATGGGCGCGATCGGCGACGACCTCTCCGAGTCCGGCGAGCTCGTCGACGCCCAGGGACTGACCGACCCCGCGCGGGCCCGCCAGGTGTCCCTGGACGCGGACGGCAAGGCCGTGATCACCGACGGCCCGTACAGCGAGACCAAGGAGCTGATGGCCGGCTACTGGGTGGTCGACTGCGCGAGCCTGGAGCGGGTCACCGAGATCGCCGAGCGGGTCACCCGTTGCCCCGGCCCCGAGGGCCAGACCGGCCACCCGGTGGTCATCCGGCCCGTCCAGGAGGGGGCCGGGGACATCTGAGCGGGATGAGGGACACGACCGAGGTCGAGGACCTGCTGCGCCGCCACGCGCCGCAGGTCCTCGGCGCGCTCGTCCGCCGCTACGGGCATTTCGACTCGGCCGAGGACGCGGTGCAGGAGGCGCTGCTCGCGGCCGCCGGGCAATGGCCCGAGAAGGGTGTGCCGGACAACCCGCGCGGATGGCTGATCAAGGTCGCCTCGCGCCGGCTCGTCGACGCCCTGCGCGCGGAGGAGGCGCGGCGGCTGCGGGAGGAGAAGGCCGCGGCGCTGACACCGCGGGACGCCTTCACGGCGCCGCCGCCGGGCCCGGACCGCGCCCCGTCGCTGGACGACACCCTCTCCCTGCTCTTCCTGTGCTGCCATCCCGCACTGTCCCCGACCGTGCAGATCGCCCTCACGCTGCGCGCGGTCGGCGGCCTGACCACGGCGGAGATCGCGCGGGCGTACCTGGTGCCCGAGGCGACCATGGCGCAGCGGATCAGCCGGGCCAAGCAGCGGATCCGGGGAGTCGGTCTCGGCCGCCCCGACCACTGGGAGGAACGGCTTCCCGCAGTCCTGCACACGCTCTACCTGATCTTCAACGAGGGCTACACGGCGACGTCCGGCTCGACCCTCCAGCGTGCCGAACTCGCCCATGAGGCGATCCGGTTGACCCGCACGGTCCGGCAACTGCTGCCGGAGGACGGCGAGGTGACCGGACTGCTCGCGCTGATGCTGCTCACCGACGCCCGGCGCGCGGCGCGGACCGGGCCGCACGGGGAACTCGTCCCCCTCGACGAACAGGACCGCACCCGCTGGGACAGGACGGCGATCGAGGAGGGGGTGACCCTGGTGACCGAGGCACTGGCGCTGGGACCGGCGGGCCCGTACGCGCTCCGAGCCGCCATCGCCGCGGTCCACGACGAGGCGCCGTCGGCGGAGGCGACGGACTGGACCGAGATCCTCGGCCTGTACGACCTCCTCGTCCGCCGGGTCCCGGGTCCCGTCGAACACCTCAACCGCGCGGTCGCCGTGGCCATGGTGCACGGGCCGCGTGCCGCTCTCGCCGAACTCGACCGGATGGAGGGGGAGTCGGCGGCCGGGCACCGGCTGGACGCGGTCCGGGCGCACCTGCTGGAGCGCGCGGGCGACCCGGACGCGGCACGTGAGGCCTACGCGTCGGCGGCGGCCAAGACCCTCAGCCTGCCCGAGCGCCGCTATTTGGAGGTGCGGGCGGCCCGGCTGCGTACGTAGCGTGGTCCGCATGTCCGAACCTCTGCTGCATCTGACCGAGCGTTCCCTGTGGGACGCGGCCCGCGCGTCGGGCACCTTCGAGATTTCCACCCGCGGCCGGACCCTCCAGGAGGAGGGCTTCATCCACTGCTCGCTGCGCCGCCAACTCCCCGCCGTGGCCGCCACGGTGTACGGCTCCTACACCGGACCCGACGAACTCGTGGTCCTCGTGATCGACGCCGGACGGCTCACGGCGCCGGTCCGCTTCGAGGCGATGGACCCCGGCGGGGAGGAATTCCCGCACATCTACGGGCCGATCGCGGTGGAGGCGGTCGTGGACGTTGAGGTCTGGGACCGGGGCGGGGCGGCTTCGGCGTGAGCGCGGACGGGGAGCGACGCCGGGTGTGGCGTCGGCTCCTGGTGCTGTGGGCGGTCGCCGTGGCCGGCGGCGGCATCCTCACGCTCTGGCTCCAGGCCTCGGCGCAGCCGCCACCGCCCACCGGCTGGTACACCTCCGAGCAGGACGGCCGTGACGGCCCGGCCCCGCTGATCTCCGCCCAGGTCTCGGACTTGCCCTGCCCCGAGGCGGAGCGCGGGGGGCCCGTCCTCTGTATGGTCGCGACCCGCCCCTAGGGCAGGCTGCCCGTCGCGGGATCGCGGCCGGTCAGGCAGTAGGTGCCGCCGGCGGGGTCCCGCATCACCGTCCACCGCGCGCCCCGGCCGACCGCCGTCGCGCCCAGGGCTTCGTGGTGGGCCCGGACCGCGTCGACGTCCGAGCAGGCGAGGTCCAGGTGGGCCGAGGCGGGACGGTCGGTGCCCAGGCGTTGCAGCAGGATGCGCAGCGGCAGCCCGGTGGGCGGCTTGATCAGATGGAACTCGGGGAGCGCTCCGGGGAGGGAATCCCACCCCGTGAGCTCGCTCCAGAAGACGGTCTCGGCGTCGTACACGCCCGGCGCCAGGTCGATGCTCACCTGGTCCAGCCGGCTCGTCGCCCCGTCCGGCCCCTCGGTCACCGGCGGCCGCGCCGATTCCCCGTTCCACGGCACCGCGCAGAACAACTGCCCGCCGGGGGAGCGCAGTACGGCCCACCCGTCGTGGTCCGCGACGACCGCGGCACCCAGCCGCAGCGCCCGTTCCACCAGCGCCGGCACGTCCTCCACGGACAGGTCGAGATGCGCGCCCCCGACGCCGTCCCCGACACCCTGGGCCTTCACGCACGCGTCCCCCTCGCCGGGCAGCAGCGTCACGAACTCGCCCTGGCCGCCCCGGGGTTCGGACAGCTTCGTGCCGGTGACCGCCGTCCAGAAGCCGAGGGCCCGTCCGAGCTCCGCCGCGGGCCGGTCGACGAAGACGTGGGTCCACCGGACGACCGGCCCCGTGGTCACCGAGGGCTTCCCCGCCTCACCGTCCGTACGGTTCATGCCGTCTCCCCGGCGATCAGGGCGCGCAGCGACGCCTTCATCCGTGCGACGAAGGCGTCGCGGGTCCCGGGGGAGAGGACGTCCAGGGAGAGATACGGGTTGAGGTCCTCCAGCTCGACGAGGAGCAGCTCGCCGCCGGGTGCCCGGCAGGCGTCCACGCGCTGGATGCCGTACGCGATGTCGTTCCACTCGACGAACCGCTGCGCGAACTCCCGGTCCTCGTCGGTCGGTTCGTACGGCTCCAGGGCCCAGCGCCGCTCCGGGTCGGGCGCGTACAGGGCGTACTGGAGGGTGTGGTCGACGAAGTAGAACGACACCTCGTAGCGGAAGTCGACGCGTGGCTGGACGAGGAGGTCGCCGAACGGCAGGGAGGCGAGTTTCTCGCGCGGAACGAACTCCAGGCCGATGGAGTCCGCCCCCTGCCTCGGTTTCACCACGTACATGGCGGCCTCGGGCAGCAGGCCCAGATCCTGTGCGCGGTCGACGGTCGGAATGACGGGGAACCCAGCCGCGGTCAGCTCCAGCAGATAGCCCTTGCCGGCCATGTCCCCCTTGCCGGAGAGCTGGTTGTAGACGCGGACCCCCTCCGCGAGCGCCCGTTCGCGGAACGCGTCGTACGCGGCCTGGTAGTGCAGGACGGGCCCGCTGTTGCGTACGACCACGGCGTCGAAGCCGGTCATCAGCGCGGCCGCGTCCAGCGGGTGGCACACGGCGATGTCGAAGTCCTCGCGCAGCCGGGAGGTCAGGGCGATGTCCTCGTCGCAGTACCGCCGCCCCTTGGCCGGATAGGCCAGGTCGCTGACGAACAGGACGCGGGGGCGTGCGGACGGCACGGATGGCTCCTCGAAGCGTTCGGACGGTTCGTCCCACGGGCCGATCATGGCCGCGGAACACGGACGTAGTGTCCCTCCCCCGTAATTCCGGCCTCCTGTCGCCCCGCCGGATGCCGCCGGCACCCGGGAACGACAGCCGGTCCCGGGGCCCGGAGGAGTGCGGGGCCGGCCGCGGACCGTCCCGGTCAGCGGCCGGCGCGCTTCTCCGCGAAGCGCAGGAGGTTGCCCGCCGGGTCGCGGAAGGCGCAGTCCCGCAGGCCGTACGGCTGGTCCTCGGGCTCCTGGACGACGTCGGCGCCCGAGGCACGGACCCGCTCGAAGAGCTCGTCGCAGTCGGTCGTCGAGAAGATCACCCCGCGCAGCATCCCCTTGGCCAGCAGTTCGGCCATGGCCTGCTTGTCCGCGGGGGAGGCGTCCGGGTCAGCCCCCGGGGGCTCCAGGACGATCTCCACATCCGGCTGGAGCGGCGAGCCGACGGTGACCCAGCGCATTCCCTCGAATCCGACGTCACCCCGGACCTCCAGGCCCAGCACGTCACGGTAGAAGGCGAGCGCCTTGTCGTGGTCGTCGACGGAGATGAAGCACTGGGACAGTTTCAGATCCATGCGTCCAACCTAGAGCCTGCCGTTCGCGTCACGCGGGCGGACGAGGAGAGGACGGCGGGCCCTAGAGACGCGTCCCCGGTTCCGCCTCCGGGTTGCGGTGGCGGGCCGGGCGGGTGAGCCGGCGGGCCACGCAGGAGGGGATGGGGGCGCCGTGGTCGTGCGGGCGGGCCCGGTACGCGCTCGGGGTCTCGCCCACCAGCTCCGTGAACCGCGAGCTGAACGAGCCGAGCGAGGTGCAGCCCACCGCGAAGCACACCTCGGTCACCGTCAGGTCGCCGCGCCGCAGCAGAGCCTTCGCGCGCTCGATCCGCCGGGTCATCAGATACGTGTACGGCGTCTCGCCGAAGGCCTCCCGGAAACTGCGCTGGAAGTGTCCGGGCGACATCAGCGCGGTGCGCGCGAGCGTGGCCATGTCCCACGGTTCGGCGTACTCGCGGTTCATCCGGTCGCGCGCCTGCCGCAGCCGGACCAGGTCTTCGAGCGGTCGGGGATTCGCCACCTCCCCAGAATGGCACACGGACCGCCGCCCCCCGGGGGATCACTGGCCCGGGGGACGGCGGTGGTCGTGCGTACGCGGGGGTGTCCGTGCCGTCAGGCGGCGAGGACCTTGGCCTTGGCCTGCTCGAACTCCTCGGCCGTGAGGTGGCCGTGGCTCTTGAGGTCCGCGAGCTTCGCCAACTCGTCGGCCTTGCCGGTGGTCCCGGCGGTCTCACGGATGTAGGAGTTCATGTCCTCCTGGTTCCGCTGCATGCGCTTCATCTCGCGCTCACCCATTCCGCGGCCCCGTGCGATCAGGTACACGAAGATGCCCAGGAAGGGCACGATGACGACGAAGACGCACCAGCCCGCCTTGCCCCAGCCGCTCAGCTCGTCGTCGCGGAAGACATCCCCGATGACGCGGAAGAGCAGCATGAACCAGAGGATCCAGAGGAAGAACCACATCATGCTCCAGAAGACGTTCAGCAGGGGGTAGTCCGCTGCCAGATTGAGCGTCGAGCCGTTCATGGTCGAACTCCTGTCGGTTGTCGACATCTCCGCGGGCGTGACGTCTTGCTTCGGCTCCAGAGTGCGGTCACCCCCCGCCCCGGCGGATCACCCTCCGCGGGTGAGCTCGCGGATCCGCCTCCGCGGGCTCCTCGACGACCGGTACCGGCACCGGGCACCGGTACCGGTAGGGGCACCCGTCACGGCGACGGCATCGGGACCGTCGCCGGTCCCGATGCCGTCGCCGTGACGGATCCGCCCCGGCCGGTCACCCCGGAGGCCCCGGCGGGCCGCTCGTCAATCGCCCTGAGGCGCCTCGCGCCCTCCACGCTCCCCGCGTTCCTGGAACTCCTCGCGCACCGCGCGCCCGTCACGCTCCTGACGCCCGTCGCGCTCCTCCGCGAGGGCGTCCCGGAGCCGGGGGAACCGGGCGTCGAGCTCCTCGTCCACCCAGGTCAGCCGCCTGGTGAGGGGCGCCCCGCCGTGGCCCGCCCCGCGCAGGTCCTCCAGGAGGGTCCGGAGGCGGATCAGGACCATCGGGGAGTTCCGGGCGGCCGGGATCACCTCGTCGACGGCGGTCCGCAGGAAGTCGTCCCAGCCCGGCAGCGGGACGACCACGCGAAGGTTGCCCGCGCGGTCGGCGATCTCGCGGGGCCGGGCCCGCGCCGGGACCGGCCGGCGCAGCAGATCGTCCACGGCGTCCAGGGCCTGGACCGCCGTGGCGGGGTCGTTGACCGCCGGGGACAGCGCCCTGAGCGCGATGTCGGCGAGCAGCCGGAAGGCGAGTCCGGGGTCCTGGTCGAAGACGCGTTCGGCGCCGGTCTCCAGGCCGCGCAGCACGGCGGAGGCGGCCAGTTCGCCGCCGTACACCTCGGCGACGGTCGTGCCCTGCTGCACGGTGGTGCCGGGGGTCACCCGGAGCACGACGACCGCGTCCGCCGCCCGTGCCGCGCCCGCCAGCAGGTCCTCGTCCACGCGTTGCAGCACCGCGCCGCCCTTCGGCCAGCGGACCGTCGAACACGGCCCGCCCGGACCGGCCGGGTCTCCCAGGTCTTCCCGCGTGCCCGGATACAGGACGTCGAGGTTGTGCCGGCCCCGTTCCGTGATGGAGCCGAGCACCGGGGCCAGCTGGATCGCGGCGACGGCCCGCAGCAGGAGGGCGCGCAGCAGCGTCAGCAGCAGGAGCAGCAGGACGCCCGCGCTGATCGGCACGACCACCGAGACCTCGTCCCGGTTGGCGATGGTCAGGGCCGCGGTGGCACAGAAGACGGTCAGTCCGACGGCGAAGGCGAACGTCCGCCACACGATCGGCGCGTCCCGGAAAAGGGTGAGCCGCGGGGTGAAGGTGGTGGCCGCCCACTGCACCACCAGGAACAGCACGGAGAAGATGACGGTGGCCGCGCCGAGCACTCCGAAGCCCGTCGCGAGCAGCATCTCGGCCACCTGGCGGGACGGCAGCACGGGTCCTCGGGCGAACTCCGGGACGAGGAGGCCGAGGCCCAGTCCGATGCCGATGAACAGCAGTTGGAGGAGGCCCGCGCGCCACCACCGCCGACGGCGGAACGCGGCGTGGCCGGTGCGGACGGAGGTGTCCCGGCCGGCTGCCGCGAGAGCGTTCATCGGACATCCTCCGAGGCGGTCCCGGGGGCCGCCGGAACGCGGACCCGCCTCCCCAGGTTCGCCGCCCGCGCGGCCACCCGCATCACCCGTCGAAGGTGAGCCCCCGCGCGGCACGGGCCCGCTCACCCTTTTTTCGGCCTTTTTCGTCGCCCGGAGGGCGTAACGCCGGGGTACGGGTGGAAGGTGGAGTGGCGAGGGTGTGAGCGGGAGAGTTCCGAGGTGGGCGGATGTCGCCCGCACCGGGGGATGTCACATCGGTGCGGGCGGCCGACGATGGCAGGGCTTCGCAGCGGACCCCGCACCCCGGCCCCGAGGGAAGTGCTCGTATGCGCTATGAATTCCGCATCGCCGGCATTGTTTCGGACACGCTCGCCTCGGCCTTCTCCGAACTCGACAGGGTCCGTACGAAGGAGCAGACCCTGTTCTTCGGCACCGTGATCGACGACGCCCATCTCTACGGACTGCTCACCCGGTTCCAGGCCCTGGGCCTTCGGGTGATCGAGATGCGTCAGCTTCCCGTGTGACCGAGGACGCCCACCGCCCCGGGAAAGCAGTACGCACCCGGACTGTCGGGCCGCCGGGAACGGCGGCCCGACAGTCCGGGTGCGTACAGACGGGCGACGCGATCCGCGCGGACGCGGCTCGGACGGCCCGGACGAAGGTCAGGCCTTCTTGGTCTCCCAGAAGATCTTGTCGATCTGGGCGATGTAGTCCAGCGCCTTCTGGCCCGTCGCCGGGTCGGTGGACGCCTTCGCGGCCGAGAGGGCCTTGAGGGTGTCGTTGACCAGCTGGTGCAGCTCCGGGTACTTCTCGAAGTGCGGGGGCTTGAAGTAGTCGCTCCAGAGCACCGACACGTGGTGCTTGGCGAGCTCGGCGCGCTGCTCCTTGATGACCGTGGCGCGAGCCTGGAAGTGCGGGTCGTCGTTGCCGGCCATCTTGTCCTGAACGGCCTTGACCGACTCCGCCTCGATGCGGGCCTGGGCCGGGTCGTACACGCCGCAGGGCAGGTCGCAGTGCGCGCTGACCTTGACCTTGGGGGCAAACAGGCGGGAGAGCATTGAGCTGTCCTTCCTCGTGATCGTCTTCTCAGGTGGGACATTACTCCGTGGGAGACGCTATTTCGCGAGTGCCCCCATGGGCTTAGGACAAAAGTCCGGGGTGAAACTGGGACTGGTGGAGGATAGGACCGGGGAGGTGCCGGTGATGCCGGAGCTGTCGCAGGAGACCGAGCGGGGGAAGGCTCTGCTGCCGTTCGGGGCGGCGGAGGTGACGGGCCCTTCGATGGTGCCCACACTCCAGCACGGGGATCGGCTCGTCGTTCAGTGGGGGGCGAGGGTGCGGCCGGGCGATGTCGTCGTCCTGCGCCATCCGTTCCAGCAGGACCTGCTCGTCGTGAAGCGGATCGCGGAACGGCGTGAGGGCGGCTGGTGGGTGCTCGGGGACAACGCGTTCGCGGGCGGGGACAGCACCGACTACGGAACCGTCCCCGAGGAACTCGTCCTCGGGAAGGTGTGGTTCCGTTTCCGGCCGCCGAAAGCGGGTCAGCGGTCGCCGTTCGCCGTCGTCCGCTGGGCGCTGGTGGCCGCCAGGCCGGTGCTTCCCGTCCGGTCCGCCTCCAGGCGCTTGCGGGCGCGGTAGGCCGCGACGTTGGCGCGGGTCGCGCAGCGGTCCGAGCAGTAGCGCCGGGAGCGGTTGGTGGAGGTGTCCAGGTAGGCGTTGCGGCACGGGGCGGCCTCGCACAGGCCGAGACGGTCCACGCCGTACTCGGTCAGATGGAAGGCGAGGCCCATCGCCGCGATCGCCGCGTAGCCCGCGGTCGCGTTCGACGGGTGATCCGCGAGGTGCATGTGCCACAGCGGGCGGTCGTCGTCGTCGCGGTGGTCGTGCCCCGAGATCTGCGGACTCACCGGGAATTCGAGGAGCAGGGAGTTCAGCAGGTCCACGGCGAGGGTCTCCTCGCCGCCGGCCGCCGCCTCGAAGACCGCGCGCAGCCGTCCCCGTACCGAGCGGAAGCGGGTGACGTCGGCCTCCGCGGCGCGGCGGGCCGCCGAGGCGTTGCCCCCGAACAGGTCACGGACGGCCTCGACGGAGGTCAGCGAGTCCTTGCCCCGGACCGGTTCCTCGGTGTTGACGAGGCGGACGGCGTAATCCGAGTAATAGGCCAGTTCCACTTGTAGTCCTTACGGAGGCGCTCTATCGTCGTGACGGTGATCAGGTAACAGCTGATCGCCCTTACAGGGTATTACGTCGTCGACTGGAGGAGGGGCTTTCATGGCCATCGGCACCGGAACCGACTGGCATGCCTGGCAGCAGAGCTGGGACCGGCAGCAGGAGTGGTACATGCCGGACCGCGAGGACCGCTTCCGGGTGATGCTCGACATGGCCGAGGCGCTCGTCGGACCCGCGCCCCGCGTCCTCGACCTCGCCTGCGGGACCGGCACCATCACCGCCCGGCTGCTCGCCCGCCTCCCCGGAGCCACCAGCACCGGCGTCGACCTCGACCCCGCCCTCCTCGCCATCGCCGAGGGCACCTTCGCCGGCGACGACCGGGTCTCCCTCGTCACCGCCGACCTCAAGGACCCCCGCTGGCGCGAGCGGCTGCCGTACGACACGTACGACGCCGTCCTGACCGCCACGGCCCTGCACTGGCTGCACAGCGAACCCCTCACCGTCCTCTACGGCCAGATCGCCGAACTCGTCCGTGACGGCGGTGTGTTCATGAACGTCGACCACATGATCGACGAGACGACACCCCGGATCAACGCCGCCGACCGCGCCCAGCAGCGCGCCCGCAGGGAGCTGGCCAAGAAGGACGGCGCCCTCGACTGGGCCGATTGGTGGGAGGTGGCCGCCCAGGACCCGGTCCTCGCCGGCCCCACCGCCCGCCGCTTCGAGATCTACGGCGAGCACGCCGACGGGGACACCCCCTCCGCCGACTGGCACGCGCGCGTGCTGCGCGAACAGGGCTTCGGCGAGGCCCGCCCGGTGTGGCGCTCCCCCTCGGACGCGCTGGTGCTCGCGGTCAAGTAGGCCACCCGCGGAACCTGTTGGAGGCGGTACGGAAATCCGTACCGCCTCCACTGCGTCCTGCGGCACCTCCCGCCGCACTGGAGGGTGAGACGGTCCGCGAGCGCGGGCCGGGAAGGGGGCGGGATGACGCGCGGCGAGGAAGCCGCTCTGCACGCTTTCGTGGAGGGCAGACGGTGGGCGCTGTTCCGCTGGGGGTGCCCCCTGCTCGAGCGAAGCCGAGAGCTTGGGGGAGCCTCTCTGCGTGCGGCAGTCGCGACGAGGCCGAGGACCTCGTCCAGACGACCCTGGTGAAGGTTGTCCTCGGCGCGTGCCGGCACGGACGTCTCGAAAGTCTCGAGGCCTACGCGCGCAGGACGCTGGTCAACACCTTCATCTCCGCCCGCCGCCGGTTCTGGCGGCGCGAGCACGCGTACGGCGAGGTGCCCGACGTGGCGGGGCGGCCGGTCGACAGCGACACCGGGTGGTGGACGAGGTCCAGGTACCCGGGAGCCGCGGCAGCGAGACCGTCTTCGCGCAGGCCTCGCGGGTGAGGTGGCGCCGGCGCACGGCGGTGACCGACCCCGCCCTGCACCCGGTTCCGGACTGGGGACGGGAGTTCGCGGCGGTCCTGAACCTGAAGGACGGCAGGGCCCTCCACGTCCGGGACAGCACCGGCTACCGGGGCAAGGGCCGGCTCGGCCCGCTGCTCAAGACCCCGGCGCTGCCGAAGTAGCGGGAAGGGCACGAGAACGGGGGAACGGGGGGGCATGAGGAAGGGGCGGTACGGGAGACCCGTACCGCCCCTTGTTCCTGCGTTCCGCAGTGTCGGCGTCCTGGTCAGAGGACCTTCGACAGGAACGACTTCGTGCGCTCGTGCTGCGGGTCCGTCAGGACGTCGCGCGGGTTGCCGGACTCGACCACCACACCGCCGTCCATGAAGACCAGGCTGTCGCCGACCTCACGGGCGAAGCCCATCTCGTGCGTGACGACGACCATCGTCATACCGGACTCGGCGAGGTCGCGCATGACGTCGAGGACGTCACCGACCAGCTCCGGGTCCAGGGCCGAGGTCGGCTCGTCGAAGAGCATCAGCTTCGGGTCCATCGCCAGCGCGCGGGCGATGGCCACACGCTGCTGCTGGCCGCCGGACAGTTGCATGGGCTTTGAGCTGGACTCGTTCTAGTGAAGAACGAGCGATCACGAGCATTCATGAGTGAGTGGCCTCTACGGTCTGGCGTGTGAATCTGACCGAGTGGGCGAAGGCCCAGGGCGTCCATCCGCAGACGGCGCGCCGCTGGTTTCGTGATGGAACGCTGCCGGTACCTGCGGAGCGGGTGGGTCCGCGCACGATCCTGGTGAACATCGAGGCCAACCAGGTCGCCGATGCCGTCGGGGGCGTGGGCCTGTACGCCCGGGTCTCCTCCCACGACCAGAAGGCCGACCTGGTGCGGCAGACCGCGCGGCTGGTGGAGTGGGCGGCGAAGGCCGGGCACCGGGTCGTGCGGACCGAGTCGGAGATCGCCTCGGGCATGAACGGCGGGCGGGCGAAGGTCCGTCGGCTGCTGGCCGACCCGGCCGTGACCACGGTGGTCGTCGAGCACAAGGACTGCCTCGGGCGGATGAACAGTGAGCTCGTCGAGGCGGCACTGGCCGCGCATGGTCGTCGCCTCGTCATCCTTGACGACGGCGAGGCCGAAGACGATCTGGTCCGCGACATGACCGAGGTCCTGACCTGGTTCTGCGCCCGCTTGTACGGACGCCGCTCCGCAGGGAACCGCGCGCGGAAGGCGCTTGAGGCGGCCGCGAAGTGAGCGAGCGCAAGAAGCCGTTGCGTGCGGTCCGAGCCCGTTCGTGGTCCAGGACCATACGGGCGTCGCGATCCGCGACCGCCTCAAAGACCTCACCTCGCAGGACGACAGGGTCCTGCGTCTCATCGGTGCCCACCTGGGCGGCCTCGCCACCGCCGACCTCGCCCTGTACTCGCGGACCGGCTTCGAGCGCACCAGCCGGACTTGGGCCACCCGCAAGCAGGAGCTGACCGCCAAGTCGTCGTCCCGCTGGGCCGGTGCCGTCACCAAGGGCACCCACGACCAGTACGCCCTGGCCCGACGTGGCCAGTTCGCGTACCGGGACAAGCTCGCCGACGGCATCCGCATGCTCATGCACCGTCTGTCCCTCCCGGTCGGGGAGAAGGGTGCCAAGGGCAGGCCGGGCGGCTACCGGTCCAAGGCGGAGTGGTTCCACAAGTCCCGCCGACTCCACATCCTCAAGGCCCGTCTCACGAAGGTGGAGGAGGACATCGCGACCGGGCGGGTGCACGTCGTGCGCGGCGGGAAGAACCTCGCGAACAACCGGCACAACCTGGCCGCCGCCGGTCTTACCGAGACCCGATGGCGGGAACGCTGGGAGGCCGCCCGCTGGTTCTTGAGCGCGGACGGCGAGTCGGGCAAGCGGTTCGGGAACGAAACGATCCGCGTCACCCCGGACGGCGAGGTCTCTGTCAAGCTGCCCAAGCCGCTGGAGTACCTGGCCAACAGCCCGCATGGCCGGTACGTCCTGACCGGCCGCGTCGCCTTCCGGTACCGGGGCGCGGAGTGGGCCGACCGTGTCGCCGGGAACCGGGCGATCGCGTACGAGATCCACTACGACGTGGCCAAGGGCCGCTGGTATCTGACCGCCTCGTGGAAGCGCCCCGCCGTGCAGGCCATCGCCTTGGAAGCGGCCCGGGCAGGCGGGCTGATCGGCGTGGACACCAACGCCGACCACTTCGCCGCATACCGCCTCGACCGGCACGGCAACCCCGTCGGCGACCCCCACCGGTTCGCCTATGACCTCACCGGCAGCGCGGACCACCGCGACGCGCAGCTGCGGCACGCGCTCAGCCAGTTGCTGCGCTGGGCCACCCGGACCGGCGTCACCGCGATCGCTGTCGAAGACCTCGACTTCTCCGACGGCAAGACCCGCGAGAGGTTCGGCCACCGCAAGCGGTTCCGGCAACTCATCCACGGCATCCCCACCGGCAAGGTCAAGGCCCGGCTGGTGAACATGGCCGCCGAGCACGGCCTCTTTCTGGTCGCCGTCGACCCGGCGTACACCTCCAAGTGGGGCGCCGAGCACTGGAAGACCCCCCTGACCAGCAACAAACGTGCGATGACCCGCCACGACGCAGCGGGCATCGCGATCGGAAGGCGCGCCCTCGGGCACCCGATCCGGCGACGGACGAAACCGCCCCGCACCCACCAGAGCGATGGTGGCGGGCATCGGAACGTCCAGGCCGAACCGGGCACCTTGGAGCGTGAGGGACCCCGCCGGACACGGAACGGAACCAGCCCCCAGAGAGCGGCGACCGGCCGTGCGGTCAAAGCGGGGAACCAGCGTGTCCAACACCGTTCGGGACACGCGGCTGAGCACGGGTTCTGGCAACAGGACCCACTCCCGCTCAGTCCTTAGGAACGGTAGTTCTTCGCCTTGTCGGACAGGTCGACGCGTTTGAGCAGTTCCATCGTGCGGTCCCGGGCATCCGACTTCTTGGTGCCCTTCACTTCGATCGGCGCTTCTACGCGTTCTCGACGGCCGTCATGTGCGGGAACAAGTTGAAGCGCTGGAAGACCATGCCGATGTCCCGGCGCTTCAGAGCGACTTCGCTGTCCTTGAGCTCGTAGAGATTGTCGCCTTCTGGGGGTAGCCGACCAGATCGCCGTCGACGTACAGCCAGCCGACGTTGATCTTCTCCAGGCGGCTGATGCACCTCAGGAAGGTCGACTTGCCAGAGCCGGACGGGCTGATGACACAGAACACCTCACCGGTGTTCACCTCCAGGTCGATGCCCTTGAGGACCTCCAGGGGACTCGTCGGGCACATCGGCCGCCGGGCACGCCGCGACAAGCCCGATGCCGCGATCCCCGTGGAGACGTACTTGTCCGGGGAGCCGAGGCCGCTGTTTTGAGCGAGCCGGGGAGGCGCCTGCGCACTCGTGTATGGCGGCATGTATGGCGGGCCACGCAATCGTCGGTCAAGGCGGCGACCCCCGTCGCCTTGACCTCTGGGAGAATTCCGAGTGGCAGACAAGAAGAGGGTACTGACCGTCGCACTGCTGGCACTGATGATGGTTGTCGGTGCGACCACCCAGGCGCAGGCGGTGACCAAGACCTGGTCGAGCAAGCCGTACGGGGTGACATTCACGAGTTACTCCGGCGACCTGGAAAAGTGTCTCGTGGTCTCTCTGACCGGGAAGACGGAGTATCTCTGGTGGTACAAGAGGTCCGGTTCCAGGGAAAAGTGGGTCGAGAAGGTTCGCCTCAGTGCTCCGAAGATGACGATGGTCATCAAGGGGCAGTGCGGTCGTAACGGGGCACCGAAGAAGCTGTCTGACGCGGACTTGTCGCAGCGTTTCTACGACTCCGGGTGCAAGACCTCCACGGCTGTCACGGTCAGTTTCCCCTTCGCGGTCGGTGTGACGCCCACCCAGGCGTGCGGCCGTCTCAACACTGCCAAGCGCTCCACCAAGTACAGCAGCAATAGTTCGTCCTATGTCCAGTCCAACACCGGCAGGCCGGCTACGTTCAAGAGGACTGTCGGTGTCGCCCCCGTGAGCGGTCGCGACAAAGTCTGCGTGCGGGCCGACGCCGTCTACACCGCTTACGTCGGAAGCCGTTCGGACTCCTTCGCCAAGACCGCGAATGTCTGTGTGAAGGCCTACTGATACCGGTCGAAGTGCATCCCTCGTGTTCAGTAGAGTCTGGATACTGAACACGGGGGATGTTTATGGTGAAATTCTTTATTCTGGGACCACTCCGAATACAGGCGCACACAGGGGAATCCATAGATCTTGTTCGCCGGAAACCGCGCCTTCTGCTGGCGGTCCTCCTGTTGCGTCACGGACGCGCCGTCCCCACCGACGAGCTGATCGACGTTCTTTGGGGAGATGCGCCGCCCGCGTCGGCCCGCGCCAATCTCCACTCGTACGTCTCAACGCTTCGCCGTCTCCTGGAGGGCCGGTCCTCCTCCTCCTCCTCCTTCGTCGCCACCATCCGAGACGGCTATGGTCTTCGAACCGAGCCCGGTGACCTCGACCTGGCCGCCTTCGAGTGCCGTGTCGCCGATGCGCGGAAGGCTGCTCGCTCCGACCGGCCCCACCAGGCGGCGCGGCTCTTTGCGACGGCACTCGACCTGTGGCGGGGAGACGTCCTGGAGTCGCTCGAACTCACGGAACCACTGCGAGCGCGGGTCACCCAGCTGGAGGAAATGCGGCTGGATGTTCAGGAAGAGAAGATGGACGCCCGGTTGTCGGCGGGTGATCACGTCGACGCTGTCGCGGAGTTCAGGGAATTGGTGCGGGCTCAGCCCTTTCGGGAACACCGCTGGGCGCGGCTGATGCTGGCCCTGCACCGCAGCGGCCGCACGAAGGAAGCGCTGGAGGCGTACGGGGAGTTATGCACTCTGCTGGACCAGGAGCTGGGCGTCGGACCAAGCTCTGAGCTCCGGGCCATCCAACGAGTGATTCTCGCCAACGACGCCTGCACGCCGGTACGCTCCCGCCTCTCTTCGGACACGGTCATCGGTGAGTTCCTCCAGAGCGAGGAACGGCCGCACGTCACTCTCATCGGTCGGGACCGTGAGCGGGCCGAACTTGCTGAACTCGCCGAACGTGAGCGGTTGGTGACCGTCACGGGACCTGGTGGATGCGGAAAGTCTGTGCTCGCCCTGGATACTGCGCACGCCATGGCCGGCCGTTTCCTCAAGGGTGTGGTGGTTGCCACCCCCGGCCGCGCGGCGTTGTCGCGGCTTGAGTCTGTGTTGGACTTCACGCGGGCAGGCGGCGTCGGGGACGTTCTCACAGCCGACCCGGGCAGGCGTTCGCTCGTCCTTCTGGACAACACCGACCGGTGCGAGACCAGTGCCACCGCCGTGGTTCGTCGGCTTCTCGCTCACCCTGATGTGACCGTGCTCGCCACGTCACGGTCTCCGCTGCGCATCAGTGGCGAAGTGGTCTGGCCTCTGGACCCGCTGCCGACCCCCGTCGCCGATGAGCAGACGGCAGCCACCCGGCTCTTCCTGGAGAGGGCCGTGCCGTTGATGCCTGGCCACAGAGTGGGGCACGTCGATCATGTACTGGCCGCTCGTATCAGCCGCCGCCTGGACGGACTGCCGCTGGCCCTCGAAATGGCCGCCACCCGGCTCCGCGTTCTGCCGATGAAGGTACTCGCGGATCGTCTCGACAGGAACCTCGACTGTCTTCTGGAGCCGGCTGCACCCGGTGGTGCCGCCAGATTGCTTCCCGTGAGGGAGGTGAATGCGACGCTCACATCCGTCTTCGACTGGTCGTACGCACGCCTTACCGAAGCGGAGCAGCTGTTCCTGCAGCGCCTGGCTGCGCTTCGGGGTCCATTCGGCCTGACGGATGTGGAGAACCCCGCCGGAGACGCGGCCCGGCCGCCGCTGTCACCTGCTTGGGTCCTGCCCTTGCTGGTGTCGCTAGTGGAGCAATCGATGGTGCAGTGCCGCAGCACACCGCGCGGCCAACGGTTCCAGGTGCTTGGCCCCATTCGTGCCTTCGTCGTGAGCAAGGCATCAGCGTGTGCGGAGCCGGGCGAAGCGGTGTGACACCTGACGACGGCACCCCGCCACGCGTGGATGCGTGGCGGGGTGCGTAAGCCGCTGTGAAGCGGAGGCGGGCCGGCCGAAACCGGCGAACCCTCACAACACCTTGGACAGGAACGCCTGTGTCCGCTCGTGCTGCGGGTTCGTCAGGACGTCGCGCGGGTTGCCGGCCTCGACGACCACACCGCCGTCCATGAAGACCAGGCTGTCGCCGACCTCACGGGCGAACCCCATCTCGTGGGTGACGACGATCATGGTCATGCCGTCCTCCGCGAGGTCCCGCATGACGTCGAGGACCTCACCGACGAGCTCCGGGTCGAGAGCCGAGGTCGGCTCGTCGAAGAGCATCAGCTTCGGCTGCATCGCCAGCGCACGGGCGATGGCAACGCGCTGCTGCTGGCCGCCGGAGAGCTGGGCGGGGTAGTGACTCTTGCGGTCACCCAGCCCCACCCGGTCGAGGAGCCGCTCCGCACGCTCTCGGGCGACGGCCTTGGTCTCGCCCTTGACCTGTACGGGCGCCTCCATGACGTTCTCCACCGCCGTCATGTGCGGGAAGAGGTTGAAGCGCTGGAACACCATGCCGATGTCCCGCCGCTGGGCGGCTACCTCGCGCTCCTTCAGCTCGTAGAGCCTGTCGCCCTTCTGGCGGTATCCCACCAGGTCACCGTCGACGTACAGGCGCCCGGCGCTGATCTTCTCCAGGTGGTTGATGCACCGCAGGAAGGTCGACTTGCCGGAACCCGACGGACCGATCAGGCAGAACACCTCGCGGGGGTTCACCTCCAGGTCGATGCCCTTGAGGATGTGCGCGAGCCCGAAGGACTTGTGCACCCCCTCGGACTTGACCATCGGACGGCCGCTCGTGCTCGGGGTGATGTCCTTGCTGAGACTGCTCATCGGGCCACCTCCGGGCGGCGGAAGGAACCGAACAGACGGAGGTTCTTCCTCAGGCGCTGCAACGGCGTCGGCGGCAGGGTACGCGACGATCCTCGGGCGTAACGGCGCTCCAGGTAGTACTGGAAGACGCTGAAGATGCTGGTCAGGATCAGGTACCAGATCGATGCGACGAAGTACAGCTCCACGACTGCCAGCGAGGTGCTGGAGATGTCGGTGGCCGCCTTGATCGTCTCGTTGAACTGGACCGCGTAGGCCAGTGACGAGGTCTTGAGCATGTTGATGAACTCGTTGCCCGTGGGCGGCACGATCACGCGCATCGCCTGCGGGAGGATCACCCGGCGCAGCGTCTTGCCCTGGGTCATGCCGAGCGCGTGCGACGCCTCGGTCTGCCCCAGGTCGACGGACTGGATACCCGCCCGGACGATCTCGGACATGTACGCGGCCTCGTTGAGGCCGAGTCCGAGCAGAGCCGCCAGGAACGGCGTCATCACCTGGTTCATCTCGTCCTTGTAGAACCCCAGGTTGAGGACGGGGAACACAAGCGCGATGTTGTACCAGAGGAGCAGCTGCACCAGCACCGGAGTGCCGCGGAAGAACCAGATGTACAGCCACGACACGGTGCTGGTCACCGGGTTCGAGGACATCCGCATGACCGCGAGGATCACGCCCAGCACAAGTCCCAGCACCATCGCGAGTACGGAGATGTACAGCGTGTGCCAGACGCCGGACAGGATGGTCGAGTCCGTGAGGTAGTCCGGGATGATGTCGTAGTTGATGTTCGCGTTGGAGAACGCGAGAACGATCAGCGCCATCACCGCGATGACCAGGACGCCGGCCACCCAGCGGCCGTAGTGGCGCACCGGGATGGCCTTGATCTGCTCCGGTGGCACGGATGACGCCGGAGTCT
This sequence comes from Streptomyces sp. NBC_00386, assembly GCF_036063235.1. Classification (NCBI taxonomy): domain Bacteria; kingdom Bacillati; phylum Actinomycetota; class Actinomycetes; order Kitasatosporales; family Streptomycetaceae; genus Streptomyces; species Streptomyces sp. NBC_00386. The sequence goes on along the minus strand of NZ_CP107950.1, from coordinate 3,388,437 downwards.
TGTCGACAGTGTCAGTCACAGTGACTGCCCTTCAGTGTTGCGCCAGGCAGGGTCAGGAGCCGCCGTTGATCTTGGCCTCGGTCACCGCGCCGTCCTTGACGTTCCACTTCTCCAGGATCTTCGCGTAGTCACCGTTCTCGATGATCGCGTTCATGGCGGCCTGGATCGCGTCACGGAGCTGGGTGCTCTCCTTGCTGACGCCGATGCCGTACGGGCCGGCCTCGATCTGGTCCCCGACGACCTCGAAGTCCTTGCCGCCGCCCGAGGTCTTGGCGTTGTAGGCCGCGACCGGGAAGTCGTTCAGGTCGGCGACGGACGCGCCCTGCTTCAGGCGGAGCAGCGCCTCGGGGTCGGTGTCGAAGGTCTGCAGCGTGATGGCCTTCTTGCCGTCCTTCGTGCACTTCGTGCTCTGGGCCTTGGCGATGCCCTCGGACGTGGTGCCCTTCTGCAGCGCGACGACCTTGCCACACAGGTCGTCCAGGGACTGGACGCCCTTCGGGTTGCCCTTCTGGACGAGGATCGACGTACCCGCGGTGAAGTAGTCGACGAAGTCGATGCCGTTGCCGGCCTTCTTGCCGGTGTCCGAGTCGACGCCGTTCTGCCGGTCCTTCGTGTCGCTCATGGCCGACATGATCGCGTTGAAACGCTTGGACTGCAGACCCACGATGAGCTGGTCGAACTTGCCGTTCTGGAACTCGAACTTTACGCCGAGCTGCTTGCCGAGCGCGTCCGCGATGTCCGGGTCGATACCGACGGCCTTGCCGCTCTGGATGTACTCGACCGGCGGGTAGGCGATGTCGGAGCCCACCTTGACGACGCCTGCCTTCTTGATGTCGGCAGGAAGCTTGCCGGCGAGCGGCGCGGAGGACGAGGACGTGTCCGAGCTGCCGGTGTCGCTGCTCTTGTCCGTCTGGTCACCGCATCCGGTGAGGATCAGGGCGCCGGCGACCGCGATCGCACCGACCGCTGCTATCCGGGACCGGGCGGTGGTACGACGGGTGGTGCGTGCGGTCATGAGGGTTCCTCCGGCGGATCAGGGAGTAGCCGATAGGTCGACGGAAACACACACCTTCGAGTGTCGCGACCTCGTGTAATGACGGCATCTTGCCATTCGGACGGCGAGATTCACGGTGCCCGCCATGTCAAAATCGGATAACGGGTGACACCCGAACCATCACCGGGCGGTCAGGTGCGGCCGGATCATGTGCGGGAATCTTCCCTTCCGGCCGGAAGATCTTCGGTTCCGCGCAAGAAGCGGAAGACCGCTAGGCGGCACTCACGTCCGAACGAGGACATGTCCGGAAGTGTCAATGGATCCGGGGATGAGTCATCTCACCGCCGTGTGATCTTGGCTCTATGGACTCGTCCTCGGCACCGTCCGTCCGGTAAGAAGGTTCTTTACACCCCTCATCCGGGGCTCAGGGCGCGTGTGCGGCGCGCCCGTCGCGCAGCGGCCCGTACGCAACCACGGCGGCAGGGCCTGCGCGGTGCCCGCCCACCCCTCAACCAGGAGTGGTCACCCTCAAACAATAAAGACTTAAGGGGTAAAACAAAGTGGCAGCGGAGATCGTCAATCCTCGCAGCGACAGCAGTACGGATCACGAAGGCGGGGTCGAGCCCCTCGATGCCTTCGACCCGGCTTTCGCGCTGCACCGCGGCGGCAAGATGGCTGTGCAAGCCACTGTGCCCATCCGCAACAAGGACGACCTGTCCCTGGCTTACACGCCCGGCGTCGCGAAGGTGTGCAGCGCGATCGCCGAGCAGCCGGAACTCGTCCACGACTACACGTGGAAGTCGTCCGTGGTCGCTGTGGTGACCGACGGGACGGCAGTGCTCGGGCTCGGTGACATCGGCCCGGAGGCCTCGCTCCCCGTCATGGAGGGCAAGGCCATCCTGTTCAAGCAGTTCGGTGGTGTGGACGCGGTGCCGATCGCGCTCGCCTGCACCGGCGTCGACGAGATCGTCGAGACGGTGGTCCGGCTCGCTCCCTCGTTCGGCGGCGTCAATCTGGAGGACATCTCGGCACCGCGGTGCTTCGAGATCGAGCGCAAGCTCCAGGAACGACTGGACATTCCCGTCTTCCACGACGACCAGCACGGGACCGCGGTCGTCACCCTCGCGGCCCTGCGGAACGCCGCCCGGCTGACCGGGCGCTCGCTCGGCGACCTGCGCGCGGTGATCTCCGGAGCGGGCGCGGCCGGTATCGCCATCGCCAAGTTCCTGCTGGAGGCGGGTCTCGGCGATGTCGCGGTCGCCGACCGCAAGGGCGTCGTGTCCCGTGACCGGGACGACCTGACGGACGTCAAGCGCGAGCTCGCGGAGATCACCAACAAGGCGGGGATCTCCGGTTCGCTGGAGGAGGCGCTCGCGGGCGCCGACGTCTTCATCGGTGTCTCCGGCGGTACGGTGCCGGAGCCGGCGGTCGCCTCCATGGCGAAGGGGGCCTTCGTCTTCGCCATGGCCAACCCGAACCCCGAGGTGCACCCCGACATCGCCCACAAGTACGCGGCCGTCGTCGCGACCGGGCGGTCGGACTTCCCGAACCAGATCAACAACGTGCTGGCCTTCCCGGGAATCTTCGCCGGTGCGCTCCAGGTCCGGGCCTCCCGGATCACCGAGGGCATGAAGATCGCCGCCGCCGACGCGCTGGCCGCGGTGGTCGGGGACGACCTCGCCGCGGACTACGTCATCCCCTCGCCGTTCGACGAGCGGGTGGCTCCGGCGGTGACGGCCGCGGTGGCCGCCGCCGCCCGTGCGGAGGGCGTCGCCCGTCGCTGACGTGGTGTCCTGCTTGGCCCCGCCGGGATGGTTTCCTCCCGGCGGGGCCATCTTTTTTTGTCCGAGGGGAGGCGGAGGCGAGGAGAGGCTGTTGCCCGGTGGGGCTTGCGCCGGGAGTGCTGCGGGACGCGTGTCACACGGGGAGGCGGTTCCCCAGGCCGGGGGCGGAGCCTATCGTCGAGGTCATGTTCGCTGCCTACGCCGCCCGAATCGACCGTGACCAGCCGCTGAACGGCCTGGAGTTGGGGGAGCGCCCGGCCCCCGGACAGAGGCCGGGCTGGACGACCGTGAACGTACGGGCCGCCTCCCTCAATCACCATGATCTGTGGTCGCTGCGCGGCGTCGGCCTCGCCGAGGACAAGCTGCCGATGATCCTCGGCTGCGACGCCGCCGGAATCGACGAGGACGGCAACGAGGTCGTCCTGCACTCCGTCATCGGCCAGAGCGGGCACGGGGTCGGCCCCGACGAGCCCAGGTCCATCCTCACCGAGCGTTACCAGGGCACCTTCGCCGAGCAGGTCTCCGTACCGACGTGGAACGTGCTGCCCAAGCCCAAGGAACTGTCCTTCGCGGAGGCCGCCTGCCTGCCGACGGCCTGGCTGACGGCGTACCGCATGCTGTTCACCAACGCCGGGGTCCGGCCCGGCGATTCCGTGCTCGTCCAGGGTGCCGGCGGGGGCGTGGCCACCGCCGCGATCGTGCTCGGCAAGGCCGCCGGACTGCGGGTCTTCGCCACCAGCCGCGACGAGGCCAAGCGGAAGCGGGCGCTCGAACTCGGCGCCGTCGAGGCGCTGGAGTCCGGGGCGCGGCTGCCACAGCGGGTCGACGCGGTCATCGAGACGGTCGGCGCCGCCACCTGGTCGCACTCGGTCAAGTCGCTGCGTCCCGGCGGAACCGTCGTCATCTCGGGCGCCACCAGCGGTGACCGGCCCTCGCACGCCGAGCTGACGCGGATCTTCTTCCTCGAACTCAAGGTGGTCGGCTCCACCATGGGAACGAAGGACGAGCTGGAGGACCTGCTGGCCTTCTGCGCGGCCACCGGTGTGCGGCCCGTCGTCGACGAGGTGCTGCCGCTCGACCGGGCCCGCGAAGGGTTCGAGCGGCTGGAGTCCGGCGATCTGTTCGGCAAGATCGTGCTGACGGCGAGCTGACAGAGGCTGTTCCAGAGGGTTGTTCCAGAGGGTTGTCGCGGCGGGTCCGGGTTTCCGGGCCCGCCGTTTCGCGTGTCCGGTGGGTGCGGGTGCGGGTGCGGGTGCGGGTGCGTCGGGGCGGTGTCAATTTTGGTTGACAAGGGCGAAGTGTCAACGTAGGTTGACATCATGACCGAAGCAACGGATCTTGCCGAGCGCGCGGGTGATCGCGATCCGCGGATCGGGCTGCGGGCGGTCTCCGCGCTGCGGAGGCTGCTGGAGCAGTTGGAGGCGGTACAGGTGCGCAGTGCGCGCCATCAGGGCTGGTCGTGGCAGGAGATCGCCGCGGAACTCGGCGTGAGCAGGCAGGCAGTGCACAAGAAGCACGGGAGGCAGTGATGTTCGAACGCTTCACGAAGGATGCGCGTGCCGTCGTCGAGGGCGCGGTGTCGCACTCCGGGCGGGTGGGCGCCGAGACGGTCGAGGAGGAGCACATGCTGCTGTCCCTCCTGGACCGGGAGGGCAGCCGGGGTTCCTTCGCGCTGACCTCGCTCGGGGAGTCCGGGTTCCGGGAGTCCCTGGAGCGGGACCTTGCCGAGGCGCGGCGCAGGGGCGGACTCTCGCGCGCCGACGCGGACGCCCTCTCGGGGCTCGGCATCGATCTGTCCGAGATCGTCTCCCGGATCGAGGAGGCCCACGGAGAAGGCGCCCTGGAGGCGGGCGGGCGGGGCGGGAACGGCAGGCGGGCCCGCCGTCGGCCCTTCGGGCAGGGGGCGAAGGACGTGCTGGTGCGGGCTCTGCGGATCGCTGCCGCGCGACGGGACCGGCACATCGGGGACGAGCACCTGCTGCTGGCGATCACCCTGCGGGGCGGGGTCGCCGCCGAGGTGCTGGCCGATCACGGCGTCACCTACGAGTCGGTGACACGAGTGCTGTACGGCGGCGCCGGGGTGGCCGACGAGGGCGGTGTGGCGGAAGCGGGGTGAGCCCCGCGAGCAGACCGGCCTGACCGGTGCGACCGGTCGGTGCCGTGTGCCGGCCGGTCGGCGCGCGCGGAGGCCGGCCGGGGTGCGGGCCGGGTCCCGTGCGGTCGGGTGTGTCTCGTGCGGACCGGGCCCCGTGCGGTCGGGTGTGTCTCGTGCGGTCCGGTGCAATCCGCGGTCCGGTGCGACGTGTGGCCCGGTGTACCCGGGCCGGCGAAGGCCGCTGGGCCGTGCTCGACGCCGGCCGGTGGCAACCGGGGTGACCACCGGGCCGGCGGGGCCGTGTGTGTGGTCCCGCCCGGCCGGTCGCCCCGGTGCCGGTGGGAAGGGCCGGGGGGTCGAGGGTCGCCGGGGAGTTACGGCCGCCTGCCTCGCAGCGTCGAGCCGATGTGGGCCGCCGCTGTCGACAAGTGGCTCCGGATGTCGCTGAGTTGGTCCTCCGTGACACCGTGGTCGCGGGACGCGTCGCGGATGTCGTCACGGAAGCGGTCCAGCAGACGGTCGAGGTCCCGGGCGGGGTTGCCCGTGGAGTCCTCGTGGGCCCAGGCCGGTTCGTACTCGGCGGGGAAGTCCTCCGGCGTGGTCGAGTACTCCGGATCCACGGGCGCTCCGGACGGCGTGCGGCCGAAGCCGAACTCCTTGCCGAAGTCCTTCCCCAGGTCCTTGCCGAAGTTCTTCCCGAAGTCGCCGAACTCCTTGGCCAGTTCGGTCAGCCCCTCGCGCACGCCCGTCGGCCAGTCCCCGCGCGCGAAATGGTCCTGGACCTGGTCCTGGACGTGCTTGGCCATGCGCTGCATCTCCTCCTGGGCCTGCGCGCGGGCCTTCTCCTGGGCCTCCTTGGCCTGGCGGCGGGCGCGCTGCGCCTCGTCGCGGGCGCGACGGCTCTCGTCCTTCGCGCGGCGGGCCTGTTCCTTCCACTCCTGACGGACGCGCCGCATCTCCTCCTTCGCCGCCCGCCACGACTCCCTGTCCTGGAAGTCGTCGGGGCCGCCGGACCCGCCCGCCGGATCGTCCTGCTGCCCCGGCCGGGCGCCGGCCCTGGAGCCGTGGCGTGCCTCCGTGGCCGCCGCCCGCATCTCGCGGCGCAGGTCACCGGCAGCGCCCCGGACGTCCGCGCGGATCTCCGCCGCGAGCTCCGCGACCGACTCGCGGATCTCCAGCTCCAGATCGGCCAGCTCGCCGCTGCGGTCGGCCAGTTCGGCGCGGCCCGCGTCGGTGATCGCGTACACCTTGCGGCCGCCCTCGGAGGTGTGCGTGACGAGTCCCTCGGCCTCCAGCTTCGCCAGCCGGGGGTAGACGGTGCCCGCCGAGGGCGCGTACAGGCCCTGGAAGCGCTCCTCCAGGAGGCGGATCACCTCGTAGCCGTGGCGCGGGGCCTCGTCCAGCAGCTTGAGGAGGTACAGGCGCAGTCGGCCGTGGGCGAAGACGGGGGCCATGTCAGAGCACCTTCTTGTCGGTCGAGGAGTCGGCCGGCCGGCCCTCGGTGGCATCGTCGCCCGGTGCGTCGCCCGGTGTGCCGTCAGCGGTGTCCGTCGCGGAGTGGTCGGCGGCGGCGGTCGCGGAGTGGCCAGCGGTGTCCGTCGCCGTGTCGTCAGTGGTGGCGGTCGGGGAGTCGCCCGCGGTGTCGTCCGCCGAGCCGTCCGTCCCGTTGTCCGTCGTGCCGCCCGCAGTGGCGTACGGGGTGGGGTCCGCGGTCGTTTCCGGGCCGGCGGAAGGCGCCGCGTCCCGGGGTGCGGGGACCTCCTCGTACGGCTCGTCCTCCGTCGGGGGCCTGCGCAGCAGGGCGATCGAGCCCGAGACGGTCATCGCCCTCAGTCTGCCGTTGCCCGCGCCGAGGCGGCCGGTGATCTTCTTGGCGCCCCACTGGCCGTTGACCCGCAGGTCCTCGAACGCGCTGGAGACGCTGCCGCTCGCGGTGTTCGCCTCCACCTCGGCGTCCGCGGGATGGGGGAGCCGGATGGCGATCTCGCCCGAGACGTTCGACAGCCGGACGTCGGTCGGCGTGCCCGTGGCGTCGAGGTCCACGATCATCGAGCCGCTCACCGACTCGGCCCGCACGGAGGTGCCGGAACCCTCGACGACGGTCAGGTCCCCGGAGACCGAGTTGAAGTGGAGGTCGCCGGTGACGGCCTGGGCCTCCAGGTTCCCCGAGACGGTCTCCACGCGCACGGGGCCGGAGACGCGGACGAGCGTGGTGTCGCCGGTGACGCCCTTCACCTGGACCCGTCCGTCCGTCCCCGAGACCACGGCGGCGGCGCCGACCACGCCCACCTCGACGTGCGTGCGCGTCGGGACGGCGAGCGAGACGACGGCCGCGCGGCGCCAGCCCTTGCGGTCGAGCCACTTCAGGAAGCCCTTCCAGGGAAGGTCCTCGTAGGCCACCGTGAGCGTGCCGCCCTCCTGGGTCACCTGGAGCGGGGGGCCGTCGAGTTCCGACACCTCCAGCCGGGCGGAACTCTCGTCGGTTCCCACGACGTTCACTGTTCCGTTGACGATGCGCACGTGCAGCGTCTGCACTGGGCCGTCGAAGGAGAGCTTCTTCGGCTCTGTCACGGACCACTCGGACATGGTGCAGACCTCCTCGAACGGACCGGACCCTCGTACGAGTCCGAGCTCGACACGCCATATCGCGTCTCTCGTATTCACGATATATCGCGGATATCGAAAGTCAAGACACCCGTTCTGGGGATCATTGGTGCATCAAAGTGGGCAATTCGCCCTAAAGTGGGGCTATGTCGACTCCCTCCGGCGCGTCCAGGGACGGCCGTCCGGCCCCCGGCGCCCTGCTGCTGTGCCGGGCCCGTCCGGAGTCGGTCGGTCCCGCCGTCCACCTGCTGCGCGAGCGGATGCTGCTCGCCGGGGCGGGCCCCGAATGGAGCGTGCTGGTCCCCGAGGGCAAGCCCTGGCAGGAGGGCGTGGAACCCGTCGACCGCGTGCTCACCGGCTGGGCCGCGGCGCTCGCCGTCGGCGCGCCCTGGCCCGTCCTCGCGCTGTGGTGGGACACCGACCGCAGCGGGTTCACCCTGGCCTCGGGCTTCCGCCGCACCGTGGGCTACGAATGGCTGGCGAACGGCACCCCGGTCGGCGAGGACGAGGCGATGCGCACCTTCGCCGCCCGTCTGGGGCTCGACCCGGTGCTCGACATGCAGGTGCTGGAGCCGCTGACGCAGCCCGACCCGGTGGCCAATGCCCACACGCGCGTGAGCGGGCTGCTCGCCGTCCTCACGCGCGCGGGGGTGCTCCTCCCGGCCGGGATCGACCCCGGGGAACCCGTGGAACGGCTCCGTGACGCCGTACGGATCCGGCCGGACGCCGAGCAGATCGAGTGGACCGGCTGGCGGGCCGCCGTGGGCGCCGAACTCGACGTCGTGGAGAGCGGCGGTCTCGGGCCCTGGCTGCGCGGCCCGAGGGCCCGCACCCTCGCCGCGGCCCAGCTCGCCGTCGGCCTCCCGCTCACGGCCTGGGGGATCCGGCGCCACAGCGGCGGCTGGATCGTCGCCGGTGCGGTCCTGATGCTCCGCGGTGCCCTCGGCCTGGCGTACGACCACCTGCGCGCCTACGACTGACCGTCCTCGCGCGGGAGCGGTGCCCCGGGCTCGCGCTCCTACTCGTCGTCCTCGTCCTCGTCGTCCAGTCGGGCCAGCCAGGTCGCCAGCCGCTCCACCGGTACCTCGAAGTCCGGGTTGAGGTCGACGAACGTACGCAGCTGCTCGGCGAGCCACTCGAAGGTGACCTCTTCCTCGCCGCGCCGCTTCTCTAGTTCCTCGATGCCGCGGTCGGTGAAGTACATGGATGGTGCTCCGTCGGTGAAAGGGAAGTGGAACGCTGGGAAAAGGATAGGCGGGGTCGGGGGCCGGTGGAGGGCCTCTGTCGTGCGCGGGCCCCGGCCGCTAGCCTGCAAGGTCGGCTCGAACCACGGGGGCGTGGGGGAACGGGGGATGCCATGAGTGACGCGGTGACGCGCATCGCACGGATCGAGATGCCCGACGGAACACCGGTGTGGGCCCGGATCTCGGGGGCCGACGAACTGGAGGATCCCGGCGGCGAGCTGTCGCTGACGGACGTCGGCTTCGCGGAGCGCGTCGAGGCACAGGTCGAGAGCCTGCACGCGGTGATCACCGGCGTCGCGCGCTCACTCGCCGCCCCGCTGCGCGCGGTGCGGCCCGACGAGGTCAGCGTCGAGTTCGGCATCGAGCTGACGGCGAAGGCCGGCAAGGTGGTCGGACTGCTCGCGGACGGCGAGGCCAAGGCGGGCATCACCGTGACGCTCACCTGGAACGGCGCTCCGCCGGACCTGGAGACGGACGGGGCCGCCCCGCACGCGGGCGCGTCTCCCGGCGCCCCGGCGCACGGTGGAGCCACCGACCCCTCCGACAGGGGCGGAGCATGACGGACGGGCACGCCCCGGGCGCACCGGGCGGCCCCGGAAACGCTCACCGTGCGCTGCGTGATCTCGTCATGGCCGCCACCGTGCGCATCCATCGCGCGGGCCCCGGGTATGCCCTCGACGAACCCGGCACGTTCCTCGGGAGCGGCTTCTTCATCGCTCCGAACTGGGTTCTGACCTGCGCGCATGTGGTCCGGAGCGGGGAGGGGAACGAGGTGCGGGTGGTGTACGAGAGGGGGCCGGGCCGCGGTACGTCCGCCGTCACCGGCGAGGTCGCGACGGTCCTCCCCGACCGTGCGGGGCTTCCGGCGCGCGGCACCTGGCCGTCCCCCGACCTCGCCCTGGTACGGCTGCGCGAGCCGGTGGACCACGACTGCGCGTACGTCACCGAACGCCCGGCCGCCTACTACGAGGAGGGCGTCGTCCTGTACTCGGGCTGGTCCGTGGTCGGCGGGGAGCTGCGCCGGCTGAGCGGCACCTGCACGGTCCAGGGCACGCTCGGCGGCTGGTCCGACGACGAGCAGATCCGCCTCGGCGGCGACGTGCTGCCGCCCGGCGTCTCTGGCGGGCCGGTCGTCGACCCCGTACGCGGTGAGGTCGTCGGAGTCCTGAAGTCGCGCACGGACCGGGGGCTCGGCGGCACCTGCACGGGAGTGGAGCAGTTACGGTCCCTGCCGGTGCCGGCCGAGGAGACGGCCGCCGAGCACGACGATCCGTACCACGCCGTCTTCCACGCCCACGACCGCTACCACCGGGACCGGCAGCGCCACCCGGACACCGACCGCAGCACCTGGGCCGACGTCCAGAACCAGCTCGGCGCCCGGCCCGGCCGCGCCCTCAGTCCCGAGGAGCGGACCCAGCTGCTCGGCAGGCTCGCCGATCTGCCGCCGCCGGCCAGCACCCGCGCCCTGCTCGGCCTGCTCGAATCCCTCCTGGGCGACCAGGCGGCGATCCCGCATCCGGCTCCGCGCGGCTGGCGCGACGGACTCGGGGCGCTGTACGAGAGCTCCCGCCAGGACGCCGCCCTCGACCTCGTCCTCGACTACGCCATGCGGGCGATGTCCGCCGAACGCCCCTTCGTCACACCGGGCACCCGGGCCGCCGAACGGGCGCTGTGGGAGTGGGTGCGGCAGACCGCCGAGGGCCGTCCGGGCCCCGCGTACCGGCGCCGCCTCGGTCAACAGTGGATCGAACGGCTCCAGTTGGCGCCCCGTGGCCCCTCGGCGGCGGAGGCAGAGGCGGCGCACGGCACCACGCACGGCGCCGGCCGTGCGCCCCGTCTCTTCGTCCTGCTCGAACTGGAGCAGCTGGGCTGGGAGCCGGGCCGCTGCGACTGGCACGTCTCGGTGGGCCGGCCGACCGGAGAGGTGGTGCGGCTGCGTGACGGCGAACGCACCCCGCTGGAGGAACTGCTGGCTGTCCTCGCACCGGCCCTGACGGAAGCCTTCCGCCAGTGCGACGAACCCGGACGGCCCGCCGACCTCCAGGTGGCGCTGCCCCATCTGCTGCTCGGACTCGACGTCGACACCTGGCAGTTCGGGCCGGACGAAGTGCCGCTCGGCGCCCACCGGCCCGTCGTCGTGCGCTGCGCCGACCGGGAACAGCTTCCCGAGCCCGCCGACGCGGCCGCCCGGGCCGGAAAGGCGCTCCCCGCCGACGAGGAGCGGCACGAGCGGGAGGCCCGCTGGCGGTGGATCCACGAGCACGGCGCACAGGCCGAAGTCCTCGACTGCGAGGACGGGTTGCGGGTACCCGTACCGGTGGCGGAGTCGTTGCGCGGCCTGCCGCACAAGACCGTTCCCGTGCTCTGCCGCTACGGCGACCACCGGTTCGAGGACGACCCGGTCGCGCTCGTGCGGATCGTGCACGGCGGATACGGCGTCGCCCTGTGGCGGCGCTGGCGCGGGCAGTCCGAAGCGGTCTGCGGCGAGTTCCACCGAAGAGCCGGCGACACGGTGGCGGGCGCGGGCGGCGCGGACCGCCTTCCCGAACTGGTGCACGCCCTGCGGGCCGGGCTGCGCGAGGGCCGGCCGGAGACCTACTGGGCCCATGGGATCGCCCTGTTCTACGACGACCCGCGCCGGCCCCTGCCCGGGACCGGGGACCTGCTGGAGGCGCCATGACCGCATCGGTCGACCCGCTGTCGCGCGACGCTCGAACCAGGCCGAAGTGGGCTGCTGCGAGCCCCTCTTGGGGCCTTACGGGGCCCTCCGCGGGTCGATACGGTGAGGCGACGATCGACGGCTGCCGGGGTGGACGAGTGACGACGAGGACTGGGCAATGACCGATTCCAGCGAGTGGCTCATCTACCGAGGCGCAGGCGAACCCCACGACGGCCTGAACCGGCTTCCGGCCCCACCGCCGTGGCGCGACTTCGCGAGCCGGGACGCCGCCGGGAGCGACGGTGACGGCTCCGAGGACCGCAGGCTGGGCGCGTACCGGCACCTGGCCGAACTGCACCGGCCCGGCGCCGAGGAACTCGAAATGATCAACGCGGCGCTCTATCTGCGCCGGCCCCTGCTGGTCACCGGCAGCCCCGGCGCGGGCAAGAGCACGCTCGCGCACTCGGTGGCGTACGAACTCGGCCTCGGCAACGTCCTGCGCTGGCCGATCGTCAGCCGGTCCACGCTGCGGGACGGCCTCTACCACTACGACGCGATCGCCCGGCTCCAGGACGTGCAGCTCGCCGCGCCGCACGGTGGCGACCCGGCCGCGACCGGCGCCCCCGGTTCCGTCGAGGGCATCGGCAGCTACATCCGGCTCGGCCCGCTCGGCACCGCGCTGCTGCCCTCCGAGACCCCGCGCGTGCTGCTCATCGACGAGCTGGACAAGAGTGACATCGACCTGCCCAACGACCTCCTGAACGTCCTGGAGGAGGGCGAGTTCGCGATTCCCGAGCTGGAACGCGTCGCCGACCGGCTGCCCGGCGGCGAGGCCGCGGTGCTCACCTCCGACGGCACCAAGGCGCGGGTGCGCGACGGCCGGGTGCGCTGCCGCGCCTTCCCCTTCGTGGTGCTCACCAGCAACGGCGAGCGCGACTTCCCCGCCCCGCTGATGCGCCGCTGCATCCACCTCGAACTGGGCCGCCCGGACCACAAGCGGCTCGCCACCTTCGTGCGCGCCCACCTGGGCGACGAGGCCGCGCGGGCCGGGGACGATCTGATCACCCACTTCCTGGAGCGCTCACGCAGCGAACTCGTCGCGGCCGACCAGCTGTTGAACGCCATCTACCTCACCGACGCCGCGGCCCCGCCCAGCCGGGACCGGCTCGCGGACCTGCTCATCCAGCGACTCGACCGCCCGAGGTGACGCGCTGATGACCGGCGGCGACCCGATCGCCGAACTCATCGCCCGGATACGGCAGGCCGGGCTGGATCCCGATGCCCGCCAACTGGCCGACGCCCTGTGGCTGGCGCGCTGGTCACGCCCCACGGACCGGACCGGGAACGAGTGGGGGAGCGAGCCGGCGTCCGGTCACAAGGGGACGGCCGAGGACCCCGCCGCCGGGCGCCAGGACACGCGGCGAGAGGAACGGCCACCGCCCGGCGACCGGCCCGCACCGGCCCGGCGGGACACGGAGACGGACCGGCGCGTCGCGCTGTACCCGATGCCGCGCGACGGCGCGCCGCGCGGCTACGGGCAGGGCCGGTCGGCGGTGCTGCCGGTCGGCGTCCCCGCCGCGCCCGCGTTCCCCTCCCCCCTCGAACTCCAGCGCGCATTGCGCCCGTTGCAGGGCTACCGCACCGCGGCACCGCCCCTGCGTGAGGTCCTCGACGAGACCGAGACCGCCGAACGCACCGCCCGGGCCGGCGGATTGGTCCTGCCGGTGTTCCGCGGCGTGACCCGGGCCGACGCCACCCTCCAGCTCGTCATGGACGCCTCCTCGTCCATGCGCGTGTGGGACCGGATGTTCGCCGAACTGGAACAGGTCTTCAGCGGGCTCGGCGCCTTCCGGGACATCCAGGTCAGCCATCTCCACCAGGGCCCGGACGGAGAACCCGCCGTCAGCCGCAGCCCCGAGCCCGGCGCGGCCCCCCTGCACTCCGCCGACCGGCTGAGCGACCCGACAGGCCGCCGTGTCACCCTCCTCGTCAGCGACTGCGCCGGCCCCCTGTGGCACAGCGGCCACGCCCACCGGCTCCTGCACCACCTGTCCCGGCTCGGCCCCGCCGCCGTGCTCCAGCCGCTGCCGCAGCGCATGTGGAACCGCACCCGGCTTCCGGTGTCGTACGGCGAACTGGCCCGCGGCGAAGCCCTCGCGGGCGCCGCCACGCTCAAGGTCCGGCTGCCAGCCGGCACCCCGCCGGAAGCACGCGACGGCGCGCTCCCCGTGCCCGTCCTGCCGCCCGAGCCCGCCGCGCTCGGCGCCTGGGCACGCCTGCTGTCCGGAGCCGGCGCGGGACCCGTGGCCGGCGCCGTCGGCTGGGTGCGCAGGCACCACGAGCCCGCCCGGAGCACCCGGCCCGGACGCCGGATGTCCGGGCTCGAACTGGTCAGCCGGTTCCGCTCGAACGCCTCCAAGGCCGCCGGACGACTGGCCGGCTATCTGGCGGCGGCCCCGCTCAGCCTCCCCGTGATGCAACTCGTCCAGCGCACCATGCTCCCCGACTCCGGGCCCGCCGAACTGGCCGAAGTCCTGCTCAGCGGCCTGGTCTCACGCACCAGGACCGAGGAGTACGGCGCGGACGGCACCCAGTGGTACGAGTTCGCGCCCGGCGCCCAGGAAGCCCTGCTGTCCCCGCTGGGCCTCGACGAGGCCATGCTGGTGCTCAAGCACTGCTCCGAATACATCGAGCACCGCTTCGGCAAGGGAGGCCCCAACTTCCCCGCCCTGGCGCTCGCACAGCTCGGCGAGGGCGGCTCCGGACCGCCGTTCTCGCCCGGCGCCGGATATCCGGGCGAGAACGGCGACAACGGCGGCGCCACCCTCGTACCCCAGCCCTTCGCCGAGGTCGCCGCACGGGTACTGGAGCGATTCATGCCGCTGCCGGAACACTTCGCCACCTACGCGCCGACCCGCGACCCCGACGGCCCGCCCGGCCGGCGGCCCACCCACCCCGCCGTGCCCAGGGCCCGCTCACTGGCCGGCCAGTTCGGCAGCGACGGCATGGTGCAGGACCTCATCGACGCCGTCCAGCTCCTGCGCGGCGCGACCGAACACGAACCGGTCCCCGGCGCCGACCCGGAACTGTGGGCCGAGTACGCCAACTGCGTACTGCTGCTGTGGGAGGTACAGGGCGGCGCGGACCTGCTGCGCGAGGCGGAGGCCGCCGCCGAACGCGCCGTCGCGCACCCCCGCGCCCTGCGCGAGAGGGCCAGCCTGGCCAGGGTGCTGCACGCCGCCGCCACCGACCGCAGGCGGCGCGGCGACCGGCGCGGCGCGCTCGACCTGCTGCAACGCGCCGACCGCGAGTACGCGGTGGCCTGCGCCGCGCCCGAACTGGACGCCACCGAGGCCCTGCGGCTCACCCTGGAGCGGGTCCGGGCGCTGGAGGCGCAGTGGCGCCTCGGCGGCGACAGCGCGCTCCTCCAGGGCGCGGTCGGCATGCTGGAGGCGTTCGCCGACGCCTGGCCCGACCGGCGCAGCCGCCCCACGGGACTCCCGCTCGCCCACGGCCGTGTCCTGCTGCGCCTGTCGGGCGCCACGGCCGACCACGAACAGGCCAGGCTGTACGCGGAACAGGGCGCGCGCTCCCTGCGCGCCGCTCTGGAAACGGGCCCCGAGGACACGCCCGCCGCCGGTGAGTCCTCCCGCGTCCGCATCCTCCTCGATCTCGTCGACGCGCTCCTGAGGTCCGGCGGCGCGCTGGACGACGCCCGCGACCATGTCGAGGAGGCGCTCGCCCTGACCCGCGAACAGGGGCTGCGCTCCGCCCTGCTGGTACGCGCCGGACGCATCCACGTCGCCCGGTACGCCGACACGGGCGACCCGCGCGAACTGCAGGACGCCGCCGCACGGTTCGAGCAGGCCTCCCGCGGAGTGCCCCGGGACGCCCCCGCGCACGCGGACGTCCTCGCCGAATGGGGCGAGGCCCTGCTGCGGCACGCCGTGCCGGACCACGGACGCGCACCGAGCGAATCGCTGTACCGGGCCATCCGCGTGCTGCGGGACTGCCGCACCGAGACACCGGCGGGCAGCACCGAACTCGCACACCGCCTGCTGCTGCTCGGCCGCGCGCTGATGCTGCGCTACCGCGCCCGCGGAGACCGGGTCGACCTGCGGGAGGCCGAGCACCTTTTCGGCCTCGCGGCCCTTGAGGACGGCCCACCGCTCACCACCGCCCGCTGCTGGCTGGAACTCGGACAGGCCCAGATCGAGGCGTACCAGAGCCTCGGCCGCAAGGCGCGGCTCGACGAGGCCGTCGACGCCTTCCGGGCCGCGGCCGAGTCGGCCCGCGAGGCCGAGGAGGAGGCCGAGACGGAGCGCACGCGCCAGGAAGCCGTGGAACTGGCCGCTCGGGCACAGCACTGGCGGGGTATGTCCTACGAAGCGGCGGCGCGCCCGCGTGCCGCCCGCGAGGCCTACCGGGCAGCCCGGACCGAGTGGTCCCGGCTGCCGGACGGTGTCGCGAGCACGGGCGAGCCGACGGCCCGGCAGACGGCACAGCGGCTGGCCGAGCTGGAGTGAGGAGCGCCTGCCGGCGGCCGCCGGGGCGGAGTCAGGGAAGGCGAGGGAGAAGACATGGGCGCACGCGACGAAGTACGGGACGACGCACGGGACCGCGAAGCGACGGGGGACCGGCCGCCGTGGTCACCGCTCCCGTTTCCGACACCGGGTCCGGCACGGCCGACGGACCCTGAAGCCGCCTGGGACGACCTGGCCGGGACACCGGACACGGCAGACCCGGCCGGGACACCGGATCCGGCGGACCTCCCCGTCCCCGACCTGCTGGACCTCGACCTCGCGGAGCTGCGGACGCTCGAACACCCGGTACTGACCGAGGTGCTGGCCGATCTGCGAGCCCGCTCCGGGGAGCCGAGCGAGATCCTGTGGGGGTTCAACAACGCTTTCTGACGCCTGACCTGACCTGGATGGGTCCTGACCCGACCCGATCGGTCCCGGGAACGCTCCGCACCCCACGGCGGGGACCGGAGCCGGCCGAGGGCGCCGCGTCCTCGGGCGCCCGGCCGCAGGAATTCTTCCACCATGGGTCGAACACGTCGTGAGGCCGCCTCGCGCGAGCGAGTTTCCTCGGTCGGGCCGCGGTGTCCGGTCAATCGAAGTCGCCGCCCGAGAAGTCCGACGGGCACCCGCAGTTGGGGCTACTCTGCCGCTCGGTGCGGGCCGCGGCGTACACGAGGGCGGCACGCACCGGGTGGACGCGGCAGCACCATTCCGTCCGCCATGACGTAAGTCGCATATCGGTGGATATCCAGACGCTTCCGGAGTTTTACGCGAACATCGTCCTCGCGGAAGTGGCGGATCAGCCGCACCCACTCGGTGTTCCTGTCCGCGGACGTCGTGGCACGGCGCCACGGCCGGAGGCCGGCGGACACGGTTCGCCCGCCTCCGACCGTGACAACCACGCGGCGTACAACCATCAACAGCCTCTTTGTCCCAGGCAGGAGCTCAGCCCGAATGTTCTGCCAGCCTCCCCACCGGTCCGCGGTCGACAGTGAGTCCTCGTCGGACAGGGTGCGGACCACTTCGGCGGAGAAGGCCCGCGGCCGGTCGCGTGGGGCCCTCACCGGCTCGAGGAGGGACGGCGGACCCCTGAGGGTGGTCCGGTCCGTCGCGGTCGTACTGGCCGTCACCAGCGCGTTGGCGCTTCCGCAGCACCAGACCGGGGACACGGAATCCTATGAGCGGCCCATGTCCGTCGGCGTCGCCGAAGTGATGGCCGATCCCTTGGAGCCGACACCCGCGGACGCGGCCCAGGACACACAGGCGCAGGGCTACGACTACGGGCCCGCGCTGCTTTCCCTGGCCGGGGTGCTGGTGATGGGGATCGTGAGCATCGTCATCGCCGGACGGAGGCGCAAGGGCGACCTGCGCAACCAGGAACTCGACCGCACTGTCGAGACCTTGAGGGTCACAAGCCTCGAGGTGCGAAGGCTGGCGGGCTTGAACGGCATGGCGAGCGTGGCCGAACTCGCCGTCCTGACCGATCTGATCCTGCACGTCGATCAGGCGGCCGAGCAATGGCCGGGCAGCCTGGCGGAACGTCTCCGTCGCGTAGCGGAGTTGATGCGCGCATGCGTGGCGAACCCCGTCGAACCGGTCGCCCTGCCCGACGTTCCCGAGCCGGAGAGGCTGGCCTCTTTCGCCGACCAGGTCAGCAATCAGACCCGCACGCTGGGTGAACTGGTGACGGCCGTCACCGACGCCATCGCGGCAGCCAAGCGCGCGTACTCCTGAGCCGTCGGCGCCCGGTACGCGACCGCTACGACCATCCACAGGGCCGAGCGACACCCGGCGTGCCGCGGACCTCACTTCCGGCCCGCCGTGCGGTTGAACCGGACAAGTTCGGGCGTCCGGTGTTTGTGACCGGTGCGTGGCCGGGAATGTCGCCCGGTACGGGCAGGGGGCCGTGGCGCGGTTCGCGGCGTGGGATCGAGCGGCCGTACTCCATGGGGGTGCCGGGCCGTACACCATGGGGGTGCCGGAGTGTCTGCAGAGGCGACCTCCCCGGCACCGGCACCGATTCCGATCACCGTGACCGCGGCGCCGCACCCCGAACGGCCCTTGCGTGCCGGTCCCGTCGCCGAACCGCCTTTCCCCTTCCGGCAGTTCATCGTCAAGATGCACGGCCGCTGCAACCTCGCCTGCCGCTACTGCTACCTCTACGAAGGCCCCGACCGTACCTGGCGCAGCCGTCCCGCCGCCGCCCCGCCCGGCGTCCTGGAGCGGACCGCGCTGAGGATCGGCGAACACGCCGCCGCCCACGGCGTGACGGCCCTCTCCCTGGTCCTGCACGGCGGCGAACCACTGCTGGCCGGCGTGGACACCCTCGCCCGGTTCACCGGCCTCGTACGCGACCGGACCCCGGACGACTGCACCGTGCACGCCACCGTCCAGACCAACGCCACCCTGCTCACCGAGCGGCGGCTCGCCGTCCTGGCCGGGCACTCCATCCGCGTCGGCATCAGCCTGGACGGCGGCCTGCCCGAGCACAACACGCTGCGCACCGACCACGCCGGCCGCCCGTCCTGGCCCGCCGCCGCGCGGGGCGCCCGCCTGATCGCCGAACGCCATCCGGAGGCGTACGCCGGGATCCTCACCGTCGTGGACCCCACCACGGACCCGGTCGAGATGTACGAGTCCCTGCTCGCGCTGCGGCCACCGGCCCTCGACCTGCTGCTCCCGCACGGCAACTGGTCCGCGCCCCCACCGCACCGGGAGGGGCCGGGAACCCCCTACGGCGACTGGCTGTGCGCCGTCTTCGACCGCTGGTGGCAGGCCGGGCGACGTGAGACACGGGTACGGCTCTTCGAGGAGTGCGTCGCGCTGCTCCTCGGGCTGCCCGCCGTCACCGAGTCCCTCGGCCTCGCGCCCTTCGACGCCGTCGTCGTGGAGACGGACGGCTCCATCGAGCAGGTCGACTCCCTCAAGTCCTGTTACGAGGGGGCGGCCAGGACCGGCCTCGACGTCTTCCGGAACAGTTTCGACCAGGCCCTGCGCCACCCCGGCGTCGCGGCCCGGCAGGCGGGCGCCGCCTCGCTGGCCGCGGCCTGCCGGGCCTGCCCCCTGCTCACCGTGTGCGGCGGCGGACACTACGCGCATCGATACCGGGCCGGACACGGCTTCACCAACCCGTCGGTGTACTGCGCCGACCTCCAGCGCTTCATCCGCCACGTCGCGCGGAGGCTGAGGCTGGCGGGGGCCTCCGCCGTCCGCGCCGCCCCTGCCGGATCTGCTGATTCCCCCGTGCCCGCCGCGTCGGCCGTTTCCCCCGTCCCTGCCGCGCCGGCTGCTTCGCCCGTGCCGCCCGTCTTACCCGCGCCCGTCGTGCCCGCCGCCCTCGAAGGAGACGTCCTGTGATCCTGCCCGCGGTCCCGGAACGGGCCGTGGACGAACTCGGCCGCACCGAAGGCGGCCCCGAGACCCTCGGGCTCCTCGTCCGCGACCAGCACACCCGACGGCTGCTCCTGCTCCGTGCGGTCCTCGACGCGGCCGGGTCGGCCGCTCCGGACGTCTGTCCCCCCGCCGCGCTGACCCGACTGCGCGAGGACTGGTCCCTGCTGGAGGAGGCCGAACGACTGGAGCCGTACGGGCCCGTCCGCCCCTTTCCGGTGTCGGGGGGAGACGCGGCCTCCGGGAACCGGCCACCGCCGTCCCCCGTACGAGCCCTCCTTCTCCACCCGTTCATCGGCCCCTGGGCCAGGGACACCCTGCGCACTCTGGGTGCCGGAACGGGCCCGCTCCCCACCCGGGACGCCCGTGAACAGGTCCGCGCGCTCTCCCACTTCGGGGCACTCGCCGCCGTCGCCGCCGCGCGGGCCGGGGTGTCCTACGCGGTACGGCTGAGGGCCCACGACGGTGTGCTGGCGCTGCCCTCGCTCGGCGCGCTGCGCACGGGCGGCTCCGGTTCCGGGGACACGGAGGTGGCCGTCGTGCACCGGCGCGGTCGGCTGACGTTCCGGGTGCGCGGCGAGGCGGACGTGGTCGTCCGCCTGCAGAGCGGTGCCGGCGCCTGGTCGGAGGCCGCCGTCTGGACGTCGGCGTACACGCTGCCCGGTCTGGTGCCGGGCTCCGCCGCCGTACCGCTGGACGACCTCGACCCGTATCGCACCGCCCGCGGCGGACCCCGCCCGGACACCCTGAGCGGTCCGGTCGCCCTCGACGAAGCCGACCGCAAGCACTGGCTGCACACATGGTCGGGCACCGCCGCGGCCCTCGGGACGGGCGGCGAACGCCGGCTCGCGGAATCGGTGACCCTGTTGCGCTGTCTGGTCCCGCTGACCGTCCCGCCCGGTTCGGTACCGGGCGGCGCCGGCGGAAGCTGCAGCGGCACCCGGCGCGAGGCCTTCGGCGCGGTCCTCAGCAGCGCACCGGCGACGGCGACCGCCTTCGCGGCCACCCTTGTCCACGAGATCCAGCACGCGAAACTCGCCGCGCTCAGCGACATGATGACGCTCCATCACGCCGGCTCGGCGGCACGCCACTTCGCACCCTGGCGCCCCGATCCACGCCCGTACGACGGCCTGTTGCAGGGCGCCTACTCCCACCTCGCGCTGGCGGACTTCTTCCAGCGCAGCGCGCTCGCCGCCACGGTCCCCACCCTCCGGGACGCCGCCTGGGCGCAGCACGCGCGCTATCAGGCACAGGTCGGGGCCGTCCTGCCGGCGCTCGTCGGATCGGGTGATCTCACCGTGCGGGGACGCAAGTTCGTCGACCGCATGGTCGAGGTGTACGAACGGCTCGCCGAGCAGCCGCCGCCCCGCGGACACGCGGCGCGCGCGACGGCGTACGTGCAGGCCGCCCGGGCGCTGTGGAACCGGCGCCACGCACCGGGCGAATGAACCGCGCATCCCGAGGCGGGCGCGCCGCACGCCGGCCGAGTCGTACGAGGCCCGCCGCACGCGCCCCGCGCGCCCGTCGAACGCGCCATGCTCCGCTTCGATTGAGCCATCCTCGCCGAAAGCCGTGGGTTCCCGGACGCGGGGCGGACCGTACGCCAAGATCGTCGCTGAACACCTTTGAGAAGGAACCGTGGAGCAAGCGACTGGCGTGCGTCGGCGCCCTATCGCCGACCCTCGCGGCGGTTCTAAAATCACGTGCGGGGAGGCCGCTGCATGTCTGGAGCTCGTACGCCGGTCGGGCCATCCGAAAGGGGGTCCGCGAAGCAGACCGTCACCATCAGCTTCGCCGGTTTCAACCGGGCCTGGGCGGCCTGGATCGGGGACCGTCTGGAGCGGCGTGGACAACGAGTGGTGTACCAGCGCTGGGACGCCCCGGCCGAGGTGCCCCTCGTCGACCTGCTGCGCGACCTCACACTGGCCCAGGGCCGGATCCTGATCGTCGTCAGTGAGTGGTACTTCCAGCTGGGCCCGCGCACCTACGAGGAGTGGAACGCCGCGCTGCGCGAGGTCGTGGCGCCCGACCCGTCCCGCTTCGCGGCTGTCTCCGTCACCAACAGCACGCTGCCGACGGCCACCACCGTGCTGGGCGCGGTCGACCTGAACAACATGGGCGCCGACGAGGCCGAGCGCCGCGTCCTGGAGCGCCTCGACCTGCCCTCCGAACCTCTCCCCGAGTCCGTCGAGGGCACCCGGCGCGGCCCCCGCTTCCCGGCCGCCATGCCAGAGGTCTGGGGCGGAGTGCCGCGTCGCAACACCCGCTTCACCGGCCGCGAGCCGCTCCTGAACGACGCCTACCACCTGCTCCAGGGCGCCGAGGCGGGCGCGGGCGTGGTGACGCTGCACGGCATGTCCGGCGTCGGCAAGACCCAGCTCGCCGCCGAGTACGTCTACCGATTCGGCTCCGAGTACGACGTGGTGTGGTGGGTCAACGCCGAGAAGCGGGTCACCTACCGGCGCCGACTGGCCGAATTGGCACCGCAGTTGGGCCTTTCGACCGGTGCCGAGTACGGCGAGCGGCTGCGCGCCGTACGCGACTCGCTGCGCCGGGGCGACCCGTACTCCCGCTGGCTGCTGATCCTGGACGGCGCGGACGAGCCCGACCAGATCTACGACCTCGTCCCCACCGGGCCCGGCCACGTCCTGATCACTTCGCGCAACCCCGAGTGGAGCGAGCACAACAGCAAACTGCTGGAGGTGCCCGTCTACGGCCGCGACGAGTCCGTCGCCTTCATCCGCCGCCGCGCACCCCGCCTGACCGAACCCGAGGCCGACCAACTCGCCGAAGCGCTGGAGGACTTGCCCCTCCTGCTGGACCAGACGGCCGGCTGGCTCAACGACTCGGACCTGTCCGTCCAGGAGTACATCGCCCTGCTGGACGGGGGCATCGACCAGGACGTCGTCAAGATCTCCGCCGACTTCCCGGTCGCCTTCCAGACGGCCTGGTCGATACTGCTGAACAAACTCCGCGACACCGTCCCGGAGTCCGTCGACCTGCTCCGCCTGTGCACCTTCTTCGCGCCGGGCTTCATCCCCGTACGCCTGCTGAAGGAGATGCCGCACGACCAACTGCCGGAACAGATCGCGGGTCTGCTCAACGATCCGCTGCTGTGGAACAAGGCCATCAACCAGCTCCGCCAGTACTCCGTCGTCCGGCTGGAGTCCCACGAGGCGGCCGGCGACGAGGCGGCCTCCTCCGGCGAGTCCCTGTATCTGCACCGCATGGTCCACCAGATCGTCCACAAGGACATGCCCGACGAGGACCGCCGCGAGTTCATCGACGTGGTCCGCCGCGCCCTGGCCGCAGCGGACCCGAGGCGCCCGACGGACACCCGGCTGTGGCCCGGCTACGCGGAGATCGTCCCGCACCTGAAGTACGCGGACGTGCTGCAGAGCAAGGACTCGGCGGTACAGACACTGGTCTTCAACTGCCTTCGCTACATGTACATTTCGGGCGAGTACCAGTCGGGCATCACGCTCGGCGCACGCGCCATGGAAGCCTGGCGGACCCTGCTGGGCGAGAACCACCCGCGCGTCTGGGAGCTGACGCACCACTACGCCAACCTGCTGCGCGCCGTAGGCGACTACCAGCACACCGAGGCGATCGAGCGTGCCGCCGTCGAGCACCTGCGCGAGGAACGCGGCCCCCAGGACCTGGAACACCTTCGCGCCGCCACCGGCCTCGCCGCCGACCTGCGCGGCCTCGCCCGCTACGACGAGTCCCTGGAACTGTCCCAGTGGATCTTCACCGCCTACCGCGACCTCCTCGGCGACGCAGACTCCCGCACGCTGGGCGCGCAGAACAACCTGGCGGTGTCGCTGCGGCTGCTCGGGCGTTTCGAAGAGGCTCTGGACATCGACCGGGGAACCATGGAGTCACGCAGGCAGCTCCTGCGCGGCCGGCATCCGTGGACGCTCTCCTCGCAGATTCACTACGCGACCGATCTGCGCTACCTCGGGCGGTACACCGAGGCGGAGTCCATCCAGACGGAGAGCGTGCGCGAGCACCGCATCGTCATGGGGGCCGAACACCCGCAGACCCTGGACGCCGAACACAGCCTGGCCCTGTGCCAGTACCGCAGTGGAGACCGCCGGGCCGCGGGAGCGCTGTTCGCCCGCGTACTGGAGCGCTGTGAACGCGTGCTGGGTGAGACCCATCCGCAGACCCTGCGGTTCGCCGCCAATACGAGCTGTTTCACCCGTGAGCACGGTGACATCGACCAGGCGCGGGAGATCGGTGAGGCTGTCGTCGCCCGGTACGAGGTGATGCTTGCCGAGGGGCACCCCTACATCGCCGGGGTCCGTGCCAACCACGCCCTGGTCCTGCGCAACGTCGGCGAACGGGATCAGGCTCATGTCGCCATCGAGCACGCACTCGCCGACATGACCGCGGCCGTGGGGGAGTCCCATCCCTGGACGCTGGGCTGCGCGATCAACGCCTCCGCGCTGCGCAACCTCATCGGCGACCCCGAGTCGGCCGCCTCGCTCATCCAGGACACGGTCACCCGGGCCACCGAGAGTCTCGGCCGCACCCACCCGCTGACCCTCTCCGCCCGCATCGCGCTGGCGGCCGATCTGCGGGGCCTGCGGGACCGCCAACAGGCGGAGAAGGTCGAACAGGCGGCCCTCGACGACCTGGCCGCCACCTTGGGTGCCCAGCACGTCCACACCATCTCCGCCCGCTCCCGTAACCGCCCTTTCTGGGACTTCGAACCACAGGAGACGTGACCGTCGATGTCGAGCCCCGGCACGCATAACCACCGGTGTGCCGGGGAATGACCCAGTTCTCGCTCAACAGCCATGCACAGCAGGTGAGTTCGACCAGGGGGTCGCGTGGTGATTTTAGTGGGACCTGTCCCGGTGGGCGCGGATGGACCCATCCCTGTCGAGGTCGAGAGCGATCCGGGCTCCGGAGGTCTCGACCTCGTATACGGAGACGAGGACACGAGAGGAGGCGCCGCCCGCCGAGTCGTCGAGGTCGCCCGTGACGCCTACAGCGACGGACTGGACCTCGCGCGCCGGTGTGCCGCGCAAGCCGTCAGGAGATTCGAGGAGCTCGACGCGAGCCTGAGGCCCGACGAGATCGAGATGCAGATCTCCATCAAGGTCGACGCGGGAGTGGCGGCCCTCGTCAAGAGCGGGGCCGAGGCGCAGCTGCAGATCACCTTCCGATGGCAGACTTCCGGAGTTCCGGACACGGCGGGGGGCGCGGCCGGGGTCACCTCGTGAGTGGCGCGGCACCGGAGACGAGCCGATGGCGTGGGTCGATCCTTCCGTACAGCCGTGTCGTGGAACAGGAAGAACTGAAACTGGCCCTGGAGCTCAACCATGTGGCGCCGCGCATCGGGGGCGTGCTCATGGCCGGGCCTCGCGGCACGGCCAAGTCGACCCTCGTACGCGGCTTCGCCCTCATGGCCCATGGGGAGCTGCCGGTCACCCTGCCCATCAACGCGACCGACGACCGGGTCGTCGGAGGCTGGCGGCTCGACGCTCTGATCCGCGGTGAGCCCCTTGAACAGCCCGGGCTCCTCGAAGAGGCACACGACAAGGGAATCCTCTATGTGGACGAGGTGAACCTCCTCGACGACCACGTCGTCAACATCATCCTCGATGTCGTGTCCACCGGAGTGCTGACCGTGCAGCGCGAAGGGCTGGCCACCGAGAAGCCACTCGCCTTCGGGCTCGTCGGCACCATGAACCCCGAAGAAGGCGGACTGCGCCCGCAGTTGCTGGACCGGTTCGGGCTCATGGTGACTGCCACGGAGCTGGACGCGGACGCCCGGCACCGCATGATCCGCACGGTCCTGGCCTTCGAGGAGGCGCGGTCACGGGACGACTCCGAGTGGATCGCGCAGGCCGAGCGGGACAATGCCGCCGTGCGGGACCGACTCGAAGCCGCCCGGTCACGGCTCCCGAACGTCGACGTGCCCGACCGGGTCCTGAGGCAGTGTGCCGAGGCGGCCGGGCGCCTCGACGCCGTCGGACAGCGTGGTGAGATCGTCGCGACCCAGGCCGCTCGCGCGCTGGCCGCTCTGGACGGTTCCGATCGCGTCGCGCCGGACCATCTGCTCCGGGTCCTGCCACTTGCCCTGCGCCATCGCCGCCCCGAGGCGGCGCACGGCGGCACCTTCGACTGGGGGCCTGACGACGATGCAAGGATCAAGGACCTCTTCGACGCGGACTGAGCCCGTCACATGACCACCGAAACCCGTGATCCCGAGACGTCCGACGACGTGTGGCGCCTGGAGCGCGCCTTCCGGTGCGCCGCGCTCGACCCGGCCCTGTCCGGCGTACTGATCTTCGACCTCGAACCCCGCCTCGTGCGCCCGGTCGCCGGGCTCTTCGCCGCGATCCTCGGCGAACCGGGCCCGCCCGCGGCCCGCGTCCCGCTCGGCGCCGCCACCCGCGACGAGGATCTGTGGAGCACCTCACGGCTCGACCGTCACCCGGACGGCATCGCGTTCACCGTCGTGCCCGGTCCGCTCGTCTCCGCTGAGGGCCCGCCACCCCTGGCGGTCGTGCCCGACCTGGCACATCTCAGCATTGCCGGGACTCGGGCCGCGGTGCAGCTCCTCGGTTCCGATGTCGTCTGCGTCGAACAGCCGGGTCTGCGGCTCGTGGACAGGCCGCGGGCCCGCTGGCTCGCCGTGTGCCGCTCCGAGGACGTGGGGCGGGTGACCCCGCACCTCCTGGACCGCTTCGCGCTGCGGCTCGCCGTTCCCGGACTACGTAAGGTTCCTGACGGCAGGCCACTCCAGACATCGCCGGCCCCGGCCCCGTTGGCTGTCAGCGGAGACGCGACCATCACCCGCGTACACGAGATCCTCGGACCCGGCGCGGGCCCGCGCCGAAGCCTCGCCCTGGCGCGGCTCGCGAGAGCGCTCGCCACCCTGGGCGGCCAACGCGAGGTGACGGCGGCGCACTGCGAGGACGCGGCACGGCTCATCGGGCTCCGGGTCGCCGAGGCCCCGCCGTCCGCCGGGCGGCTGGAGAGCGGCGAGTCCCGTGTGCAGCCCCCACCGCTGCCGCGCTCCGGCGATTTCACACGCCGAGGGGCACGAAGCGAGAACCGGACCCGCCCGCCGGACGAGGCACCCATGCTGGCGTCCGGCCCCGCTCAGGGAGTCGGTCCCGGGCCGGGTGCCCCGGCCGGAGTGCCGTACCCGGAGGACGAGGCGACGGCCTTCCGCGAGTTCACGCCCCTGCGTAACCCCTGGCAGCGGCGCTCAGGGCCCGCCACAGCGCGCGGAGCCGTCGTGGGCACCCGACGGGCGCGAGACCTGCGGGACCTCGCGCTGGTACGGACCGTACGGGAAGCCGCCGTGCACCAACGGATACGAGGACACGCGGAATTCACCGTCACCGCTGTCGACCTGCACAGCAACGTCCGGGCTCCCGCACCCGAACATCTGCTCACCCTCCTGCTCGACCATACGTGCCGGGGCGACTGGGACTGGCAGGACGCGCTCACCCCGTTTCTCCAGTGGGCCTACACCACGCGGGCCGCCCTCCAGGTCATCGAGGTCGGCGGCGCCGACGCGCCGAACGAGCTGCGGGCCGAGTCGTTCGCCGCGCGCGGCGTGCTCGACCCACGGGTGCTGGCCGCCCTGTACCGGGCCAAGGGGCGGGCGACGCCCCTCGCCCATGGCATCGAGCAGGCCGGTCGGGTGCTGCGCCAGGCGTTTCGTCTGCAGGGCAGCAGCCTGGCGGAAGCATGGTTGGTCGTGGTGACCGACGGCCGCGGCAACGTGCCGTTGCAGGCCAGCCATACCGGACGTATGTACGGACCGGTGGCGGCGCAAGGTGTCGAAGACAGTCTTGCCGCGGCGGCTCCCCTCGCCGCGCTGGACCGCGGAAGACTGCGTGTGGCGGTCGTCGACGCGGCACGAACTCCTTACGGGGAACTGCCGTTCGCCTTGGCGGAGAAGCTTGGCGCCACCGTCGTCGAGGGACGGGAGGGCCATGGGGGTTGACCCACAGCACGGCGCCCGGTGGCTCTCCGGCACGGGATCCATGGTGCGCCGGGCATCCCTGCCCGGCTTGAAGGAAGCGGCCCGCCGCGCCCCCGCCTCCCTGCGCAACCTCCGGCAGCCCCGCGAGGCCGCGTTAGGTGTCGGCGGTGCCGCCGCCAACCCGTATCGGCGTCTTCAGGAGGGAGAGGCCGTGCTCTACGTCGTCCGCGCCCACGACAGCGCGGGCCGTGACGCCTACCGGGTGGCCGGCTGGTGCGGCGACCTCGCGGTCCGTGGCGCGGCCCAGTCTCCTCGTCTGAGCGCTCCCGGAACGGGCCTGGGCAACGTTCGCCGTGACGGCGAGTACCCGGCGGACGTCCTCCACGCCATCCATCTGTGGTCGCGCAACCAGCCGGAGCTGGGCGACTGGCTGAACCGCATCCGTGCCCGGCACGACACCGCCCTGCGGCTCCTCGTCTGGGACGACACCGGGTACGAACTCCCTTGGGAACTGTTCCTGTTGCCCGAAGACCGTCGACAGGGACTCCAGGAGGCCTGGCTGGGGGCGGAGGTGGTGATGTCCCGATGGACCACGGTGCACGACAGCGGCCACGACCTGCCGCACGAGACAACGGCGGCCCGCGGCCGCGTGCTCGGTTACCTCCACCACGAAATGGCCGACGACGGCCAGGTCTTTCTCCCGTACGCCCATCAGCTCCACGCCAGGATGGGCGCGTTCCTGCAGGCCCTCGACACCCCGGACGAACCCACTGGACTCATCTACATGGGCTGCCACGGCACCTACGGCGAGACCCTCCCGCGTCTCACGCTCGGCAACCGCACCTGGGCCGAGCTGAACGGCCAGGCGATGGGAGCGCTGCGAGCCGACCGCTCGTTGGTGTGCCTCAACGCGTGCCATTCGGGGCGCGCCGTCGTCAACAGCGCCCAAGGGGAACAGGCGTTGCGCGGATTCGCCGAACTCTTCCTGCGCAAGGGCGCCGGCGGCTGCATCGTCACGGCGGGTCAGGTCGGTGACAAAGAAGCACGCGCCCTCATACGCAGACTTGTTGAACAGGTGGCACAGCACCCGCAGCGGCCGGTCACCCACACGCTGCTGTCCTTCAGGGCTCGTGCGGCGGAGGATTTCGGCCCGCCGACCGCGGTTCCACCGATCCGTGACGACGACGGCAGGGTCGACGAGTCGGGCCAGAAGCGGATCCTGAGGCTGCTGTACGCGTTCATGTTCCACTACTACGGCCATCCCCTCACCACACTGCGGCTGACAGCCCGAGAGGCCGGGAAGGGCGGAGCTCCATGAGCGATCCGTCCCGTCCCGACGAGCGCCCGCTGCTCATCGAACCGGTCGTCGCCTGGCCGCACAGCGCCGATACCAACTGCGACTACCTCGTCACGGTCGATCTGCGGGGACCGCTCACGGAGGACGACAGCGACGCCGAATGGCCTTACCCCGACGAGGAGTTCGCTTTCACCGTCGCTCTCGACGGTTCCCCGCACTTCGTCTGCACGGCACTCGACGAGCCGAGTGTCGTCCTTCACCGCTTCGGCGGAACCTACGGACCGGCCAACTTCCGCGTGACCGCAGGCACTGTTCCCGGGCCCACCGCGCTGTGGCTGACAGTGACCAACCAGTGGGGCGTGCCAATCCGAAAGGCCGAACTGCGTTCCGAGATCAAGGAACGCGACGTGGAACGGAACCCGCAGGCCCAACTCGCACAGGTCTTGCCTGCTCGTGTGTCCGGCCCCTTGCCGTCCCGTCACGAGTCGCCGCCGCGCAGCGGGGAGCGGCGACCCGCGGTCACAGTCCCGCTCGAATCCGACCGGCAGAGCGTGACGATCAGTTATGCCGGTTTCAACCGGGACTGGGCGGTGTGGATCGCGGACCGGCTCGAGCGGCGCGGTCACGAGGCCGCGCTGCGTCTCTGGGATCCACCGGACAGCATGTCCACAGCGGATGCACTGCACGACTGTCTGCTGACCTCCGGCCGGGTGCTCCTTGTCCTTCACGACTACTACTTCCAGACAGGGATGCGCAGTCACGACGAATGGGACGCGGCCGTGCGCGAGGTCGTCGTTCCGAACGCCGACCGATTCGCGGCCGTCAGCGTCACCTCGTCGTCCCTGCCTTCAGCGGCGGCGGCCCTGGAACCGGTCGCGCTGTACGGCCTCGGCGCCCAAGAGGCGGAGCGGTGTCTGCTGATCCGCTTGGGCTTCCCGGCGTCGCCCTTGCCGGACGACGAGGGCCACGAAGGTCCCCGCTTCCCCGAAGACGCTCCTGAGGTGTGGGGCGGTGTACCGCTCCGCAACCCGAGTTTCACCGGCCGCGATGCGTTGCTCGACGAACTGGGGAGGCGACTTCGCGCCGCGGATTCCGGTGCGGTGGCGCTGTGCGGCATGTCAGGGGTCGGCAAGACCCAGTTGGCCACCGAGTACATCTACCGCTTCGGATCCGAGTACGACGTGGTGTGGTGGGCGGCCGCTGATCAACTCGGCACACTCCGTGAACGCCTGGCCCAACTCGCCCCGGCACTGGGTCTGGAGACGGGCCGGGAGTACGGCGAACGCATTCGCGCCGTACGCCAGGCACTGACCCGCGGTGAGCCGCACCGGCGCTGGCTGCTCGTCCTGGACAGCGCCGACGAAGCCGACGGCATCGCGGATCTGGTACCGACCGGGACCGGTCACGTCCTGATCACCACCCGCAACTCGGGCTGGGCACTCCATGGAGCTGACCTGCTGGAGGTTCCGCTCTACGAGCGGAGTGAATCCGTCGACCTCATTCGGCGTCGCGCGCCCCGGCTCACCCAGAGCGAGGCTCACCGACTCGCCGAGGCTCTGGAGGACCTGCCTCTACTGATCGATCAGACCGCGAGCTGGCTGAACGACTCGAACCTGCCGGTCCAGGGGTACATCGATCTGCTGGAACGACGCACCGACGGCAACACACTTGCTCCCCCCGGCGACTTTCCGGTCAGTTTCCAGACCGCCTGGGCGATCCTGCTGAACAGGCTTCACGAGACCGCCCCCGAGTCCGTCGGCCTGCTACGCCTGTGCGCGTTCTTCTCACCGGGCTCCATACCCGTGCGCCTCCTTCAGAGCGTGCCCACGGAAGCACGTCCCGAGGGGCTGGCCGGGCTGGACGATCCGGAACGGTGGGACAGGACGATCCGGAAGCTGTCGCAGTACTCCGTAGCCCGGCTGGAGTCCCATGCGACGGTCCTGTGCCTGCACCGAATGGTGCATCGGATAGCCCATCAGGGCATGTCACGGGAGGACGCCGAAGGATACGCCGCCGCGGCCCGGGCCTCGCTCGCTGCGGC
This sequence comes from Streptomyces sp. NBC_00386, assembly GCF_036063235.1. NCBI lineage: Bacteria > Bacillati > Actinomycetota > Actinomycetes > Kitasatosporales > Streptomycetaceae > Streptomyces > Streptomyces sp. NBC_00386. The sequence goes on along the minus strand of NZ_CP107950.1, from coordinate 3,357,849 downwards.
AGTCCCGGGCCGGCCGACCGACCCGGATACGTGGCCCGACTACGCCGAGATCGTTCCTCATCTGGAGTACGCCGATGCCCTGGGCGACACCGACCAGGCCTCGCAGAACATGGTCCTCGACTGTTTGCGCTACCTCTACATCTCCGGGGAGTCCGCCGCCGGGCTCCGCCTCGCCGAACAGACCTTCACCACTTGGCAGTCGCGCCTCGGAGACACCCATCCCCGCATCTGGGAGCTGACCCACCACTACGCCAATCTCCTGCGCGCGGTGGGCGACTACAAGCGGACGGAAGCCTTGGAGAGGACAGCCGTGAACCACCTGCGCGGGGAGCGGGGCGAACACGACCTCGACCACCTGCGCGCGGTCAGCGGCCTCGCTGCCGACCTGCGTGGCCTCGCCCGCTACGACGAGGCCCTGGAACTGTCCCAGTGGATCTTCACGGCCTACCGGGACCTCCTGGGTGGCACGGACTCCCGCACGCTGGGCGCGCAGAACAACCTGGCGGTGTCCCTGCGTCTGCTCGGGCACTACGGAGCGGCACTGGACATCGACCGCGATACGCTGGAAGCGCGCAGACTGCTGTTGCCGGCCCGGCACCCTTGGGCGCTCAGCTCAGAGATTTCGTACGCCACCGATCTGAGGCTGCTAGGCCGCTATTCCGAGGCGGAGTCGATCCAGGCCGGGAATGTGCGTGAGTACCGTCTCGTGATGGGGGCCGATGCTCCGCAGACCCTCGAAGCCGAGCACAACCTCGCCCTGTGCCTGTATCGCACCGGGGACCGTGCGACGGCGGGCACTCTTCTCACCCGGGTGCTGGAGCACTGCGAGCGTGCCCTCGGTGAGACGGATCCGCAGACGTTGAGGTTCGCCGCGTCCACCAGCTGTTTCACCCGTGAGCACGGTGACATCGACCAGGCGCGGGAGATCGGTGAGGCTGTCGTCGCCCGGTACGAGGTGATGCTTGCCGAGGGGCACCCCTACATCGCCGGGGTCCGTGCCAACCACGCCCTGGTCCTGCGCAACGTCGGCGAACGGGATCAGGCTCATGTCGCCATCGAGCACGCACTCGCCGACATGACCGCGGCCGTGGGGGAGTCCCATCCCTGGACGCTGGGCTGCGCGATCAACGCCTCCGCGCTGCGCAACCTCATCGGCGACCCCGAGTCGGCCGCCTCGCTCATCCAGGACACGGTCACCCGGGCCACCGAGAGTCTCGGCCGCACCCACCCGCTGACCCTCTCCGCCCGCATCGCGCTGGCGGCCGATCTGCGGGGCCTGCGGGACCGCCAACAGGCGGAGAAGGTCGAGCAAGAGGCGATCTCCGACCTGGACGCGACACTGGGCCCCCGGCACGTCCACACCATCTCCGCCCGTGCACGCAACCGCCCCTACTGGGACTTCGAACCGCTGTCCACGTGAACCGCCCCCGGTCTTCGGCGTCGCCGAGAACACCAAAAGACCCGCCCCCGAGTCCACCAGGACTCGGGGGCGGGCCCCTTCACTCTGTCGTGCCGGAGGCCTACGCCTCGAACACCTCACGCACCAGCTGCTCCTGCTCCGCCTGGTGCCGCTTCGCGGAACCGACGGCGGGGGAGGAGGAGTGCGGACGCGAGATGCGGCGCAGGCGCTCGCCGTGCGGGACGTCCGCGCCGACCGCCAGGTCCAGGTGGTCGATCAGGTTGAGCGCGATGAACGGCCAGGCACCCTGGTTCGCCGGCTCCTCCTGGGCCCACAGGTACTTCTCGGCGTTCGGGTACTTGGCGATCTCCGCCTGGAGCTCGGCACCAGGGAGCGGGTACAGGCGCTCGATACGGATGATCGCCGTGTCCGTGGAGCCGCGCTTCTTCCGCTCGGCCTCCAGGTCGTAGTACAGCTTGCCGGCGCAGAACACGACCTTGCGCACGGCGGACGCCTCGACCGAGTCGTCGCCGATGACCGGGCGGAACTGGCCCGTCGTGAACTCCTCCGCCTTCGACGCGGCGGCCTTCAGGCGCAGCATCGACTTCGGGGTGAAGACCACCAGCGGCTTGTGGTGCGGGTTGTGCACCTGCCACCGCAGGAGGTGGAAGTAGTTCGACGGGGACGTCGGCTGCGCGACCGTCATGTTGTTCTGCGCGCACAGCTGGAGGAAGCGCTCGATCCGGGCCGAGGAGTGGTCCGGGCCCTGGCCCTCGTAGCCGTGCGGGAGCAGCAGGGTGACGCCGGACGTCTGGTTCCACTTCTGCTCGGCGGCCGAGATGTACTCGTCGACGATCGTCTGGGCGCCGTTGACGAAGTCGCCGAACTGCGCCTCCCACATGACCAGCGCGTCCGGACGGGCCAGCGAGTAGCCGTACTCGAAGCCCATGACCGCGTACTCGGAGAGCAGCGAGTCGTAGACGTTCAGGCGGGCCTGGTCCTCCGAGAGGTACTGGAGCGGGGTGTAGTCCTCGCCGTTGACCCGGTCGATCAGCACCGCGTGGCGCTGGCCGAAGGTGCCGCGGCGCGAGTCCTGGCCGGACAGCCGGACCGGCGTGCCCTCCAGGAGCAGCGAACCGATGGCGAGGGTCTCGCCCATGCCCCAGTCGATCGTGCCGTCCTCGATCATCGCCGCACGGCGCTGGAGCTGCGGGAGCAGCCGCGGGTGCACGGTGACGTTGTCCGGGATGTTGACCTGGGACTCGGCGATCCGCTTCACGATCTCCTGGGAGACCGCGGTGGACACGGCGACCGGGAACTCGGCCTGGACGTCCGGGACATGAGCCTCGGGCGCCTGCGCGACGGCCTCGCGGACCTCGGTGAAGACCTTCTCGAGCTGGCCCTGGAAGTCCTGGAGCGCCTGCTCGGCCTCTTCGAGGGTGATGTCGCCGCGACCGATGAGGGACTCGGTGTAGAGCTTGCGCACCGAGCGCTTCTTGTCGATCAGGTCGTACATCAGCGGCTGCGTGAACGCCGGGTTGTCGGACTCGTTGTGTCCGCGGCGGCGGTAGCAGATGAGGTCGATCACGACGTCCTTGTTGAACGCCTGGCGGAACTCGAACGCCAGGCGCGCGACGCGGACGACGGCCTCGGGGTCGTCGCCGTTCACGTGGAAGATCGGCGCCTCGATCATGCGGGCCACGTCGGTGGCGTACATGGAGGAGCGCGACGACTCCGGGGCGGCGGTGAAGCCGACCTGGTTGTTGATGACGATGTGGACCGTGCCGCCCGTGCGGTAGCCGCGCAGCTGCGACATGTTGAGCGTCTCGGCGACCACACCCTGGCCGGCGAAGGCCGCGTCACCGTGCAGGGCGACGGGCAGGACGGTGAAGTCCGTGCCGCCCTTGTTGATGATGTCCTGCTTGGCGCGGACGATGCCCTCGATGATCGGGTCGACCGTCTCCAGGTGGGACGGGTTGGCGGCCAGCGAGACCTTGATCTGCTCGCCGTCCAGACCGGTGAAGGTGCCCCGGGCGCCCAGGTGGTACTTCACGTCGCCGGAGCCGTGCATCGACTTCGGGTCGAGGTTGCCCTCGAACTCGCGGAAGATCTGCGCGTACGACTTGCCGACGATGTTCGCGAGGACGTTCAGCCGGCCGCGGTGGGCCATGCCGATGACGACCTCGTCCAGACGGGACTCCGCGGCGCTGTCGATGACGGCGTCGAGGAGCGGGATGACGGACTCGCCGCCCTCCAGGGAGAAGCGCTTCTGGCCGACGTACTTCGTCTGCAGGAAGGTCTCGAAGGCCTCAGCCGCGTTCAGGCGGCGCAGGATGCGCAGCTGCTCCTCGCGCTCCGGCTTGGTGTGCGGGCGCTCGATGCGGTCCTGGATCCACTTGCGCTGCTTCGGGTCCTGGATGTGCATGAACTCGATACCGGTGGTGCGGCAGTACGAGTCGCGCAGCACACCGAGGATGTCGCGCAGCCTCATCAGGGACTTGCCGGAGAAGCCGCCGACGGCGAACTCGCGCTCCAGGTCCCACAGCGTGAGCCCGTGCTCGGTGATGTCGAGGTCGGGGTGCTTGCGCTGCTTGTACTCCAGCGGGTCGGTGTCGGCCATGACGTGGCCGCGGACCCGGTAGGAGTGGATCAGCTCGAAGACGCGGGCGGCCTTGGTGACGTCGTCGTCGTGGCTGGCGTCGATGTCCTTGAGCCAGCGGACCGGCTCGTAGGGAATCCGCAGCGACTCGAAGATCTCGTCGTAGAAGCCGGTCTCGCCGAGCAGGAAGTTCGCGACGATGCGCAGGAACTCGCCGGAGGCGGCGCCCTGGATGACCCGGTGGTCGTAGGTCGACGTGAGCGTCATGACCTTCGCGATGCCGAGCTTGTTCAGGGTGTCCTGGGAGGTGCCCTGGAACTCCGCCGGGTAGTCCATGGAGCCGACGCCCATGATGACCGACTGTCCGGGCATCAGGCGCGGGACCGAGTGGACGGTGCCGAGGCCGCCGGGGTTGGTCAGCGAGACCGTGACACCGGTGAAGTCGTCCATCGTCAGCTTGCCGTCACGGGCGCGGCGGACGATGTCCTCGTAGGCCTGCCAGAACTCGAAGAAGTTCAGCGTCTCGGCCTTCTTGATGCCCGCGACGACCAGCTGGCGGTCACCGTTGGGCTTCACCAGGTCGATGGCGAGGCCGAAGTTGACGTGCGGAGGCTTGACGAGGGTGGGCTTCCCGTCCTTCTCCACGAAGTGCCAGTTCATCGACGGCATGGCCTTGATGGCCTGCACCATCGCGTACCCGATGAGGTGGGTGAAGGAGATCTTCCCGCCCCGGGCGCGCTTCAGATGGTTGTTGATGACGATGCGGTTGTCGAAGAGCAGCTTCACCGGGACCGCGCGCACGGACGTGGCCGTGGGCAGCTCCAGGGAGGCGTTCATGTTCTTCGCGACGGCACCGGCGGGACCGCGCAGGGTGACGTACTCGGGGCCCTCGGGCGCCTCGGCGGCCGGAGCCGCCTTCGGCTTCGCGGCGGCCGGAGCGGCCTTCACGGGAGCCGGGGCCGCAGCAGCGGGCTTCGGAGCCGCAGGAGCGGCGGCCGGAGCGGGCGCCGGTGCGGCAGGGGCCTGGGGAGGAGCCTGGCGCGCCGCGGGCGGCACGGGAGCGGCCGGTGCGGCCGTGGTGGTGGTCCCTGCGGCCCCCGCGGCCGCAGTACCCGCCGGAGCCGAGGCGGCGGGCGCCCCGGGCTTGTAATCGGCGAAGAAGTCCCACCAGGCTCGGTCTACGGAATTCGGGTCCTGGAGGTACTGCTGATAGATCTCGTCGACGAGCCACTCGTTGGCACCGAAGGCGGCCGCGGGGTTCTTCCCGGCGGCTTGGTCATCGGTCGAGATACTCGAGTTACTGGGGGACTGTGGCGACACGGCGCTAACCGCCCTCTTCCGCTTCACAAGGTGATGGACAGCGGGAATAAAGGCTACGCCTCCCTGGCCGAGAAGGTCAGGCCGGGCCCGTCCAACGTCGCGTAAGTCACATCGGAATCTGTGTTTCGCCCATGGAAATGGCGGGAAACAAGCGAGGTTCCGCAGGGGAAAGGGTACGTCGTCCCGAGGCCGCGGCGCGGTTCACGCGGTCCTGTGCCTGATCACACGTGTACGCCGGCGGCGACAGCGGTGGATCTTGCGGCTCCGGTTCGAACTTTACGTCAACTCGGCAGAGAAGGGAGTCCCGGAAGGATGACCTGGATCCGGCAACCCCGCTGAGATTCGGCCACACCTATGCGTCCGCCGTGCAGATCCACCGCCCAGCGGGCGATCGCGAGCCCCAGTCCCGTACCGCCGTCGCTGCCCGGACCGTGCGGCGCGGGCACCCCGCCGCGGTTGAACCGCTCGAAGACGCGGTGCCATTCCGACTTCGGAATACCGGGCCCCTCGTCCAGGACCTCCAGGGCCAGCGACTCGGGATGGTCGCCCCGCCGGGCCCGTACCGTCACCCGGCCGTGCGGCGGGCTGTGCTTGACCGCGTTGTCGATGAGATTCGCCACGACCTGGTGGATCCGCTCCGGGTCCGCGTGCGCGGTCAGCTCCGGCGGGGACACGTCGAGGTGCAGATGGACGTCCTTACGGGTGTGGCCGCCGCCGGAGCCCGAGGCGAGGTCCGCGCGCGCGGAGGCGACCATGTTGGCCTCCTTCAGCACCCCGGACAGGTACGGCCACACCTCGAAGCGCCGCCTGCGCAGCGGTACGACGCCGTTGTCCAGCCGGGACAGGTCGAGGAGGGTCTCCACCAGCCGCCCGAGGCGCTCCGTCTGCTTCAGCGCGGTGCGCATCGTCTCGGGATCGGCCGCCGAGACGCCGTCCACGACGTTCTCCAGGACCGCGCGCAGACCCGCGATGGGTGTCCGCAGCTCGTGCGAGACATTCGCCACGAGCTCCTTGCGCTGACGGTCCTGGGCCTCCAGCTCGTCGGCCATGAGGTTGATCGTCTGGGCCAGGTCGCCCAGCTCGTCGCGCCGGTCGTCCCGCACCCGGCGGGTGTAGTCCCCGTGCCAGATCGAGCGGGCCACCGCGTTCATCTCGTCCAGCGGCGCGGTGAGCGAGTGCGCGACGAACTGTGTGATCAGCAGGGTGGCGATCATCGAGAACACCGTGATGAAGCGGAGCTCCGTCTTGGTGTGCACCGCGATCATCGACAGACCGGTGGTGATGAGCACGGAGATGACGACCAGCGCGCCCAGCTTGGTCTTGATCGAGAAGGGTCGCACCTCGCCCCAGGAGCCCGAGCTCCTGCGCTCACCGGACGCGCGCTCGCCGAGCCCGCGTCCCCGCTCTCCGAGTCCGCTCATCACATCAGCCCCTCACCCGGGTCCCGGTCACCCGGGTCCCGACCCTCCTGCGGAGTCCCGGCTCAGGGAGTCGGGGTCTCCAGCGCGTAGCCGACGCCGTGCACCGTACGGATCCGCTCGGCACCGATCTTGCGGCGCAGCGCCTTGATGTGGCTGTCGACGGTCCGGGTACCGGAGGCGTCCGCCCAGTCCCACACCTCGGCCAGCAGCTGCTCGCGCGAGAGTACGGCACGGGGGGTGTTCGCGAGACAGACCAGGAGGTCGAACTCGGTCGGAGTGAGGTGTACGTCCTCGCTGCGGACCCGCACCCGGCGCTGCGCGTGGTCGATCTCCAGCTCGCCGAGCCGCAGGATGCCGCTGCGCGGAGTGGAGGCCGCGACGACCGCGCGCTCGACCCTGCGGAGCAGGACGTGCACCCGGGCCGCGAGCTCGCGCATCGAGAACGGCTTGGTCATGTAGTCGTCGGCGCCGACTCCGAGTCCGACCAGCATGTCGGTCTCGTCGTCGCGCGCGGTGAGCATCAGCACCGGCACCGGGCGGGCGGCCTGCACACGCCGGCAGACCTCCAGACCGTCGAAGCCGGGCAGCATGATGTCGAGGATCAGCAGATCGGGCTGCCATGCCTCGGCGGTGTCGACGGCGGCCGGGCCGTCACCCGCGGTTTGCACGAGGAATCCCTCGGCTCGCAGACGGGCCGCGATGGCGTCGACGATCGTGGGGTCGTCCTCGACGACCAAAACCCGGCGCTGAGCGCCCGGGGTCGCCGCCGTGCCGTTCTGGGAGGTGTGTGTCTGCTCCATCGCCCGCCCCTGAAGTGTGCTTTCCGGAATCCGTGGGGTGATCCCATGACTGCGCTTGACGCTTGAATGATCCGCGTCAGGCAAGCAGGGTACGGGCAGTGGGTGCGCCTCGGCTATCCAGGCCTCACCGCGAGATGCACCACGTCGGGAACGCCCCGGGCAACGGGGATCACTTCGGTACGGACCCGGCGGAATCCGGCATTCCGCAAGGTAACTTCAAATTCCGGAGAGGGCTGCGCCGACCACACGGCGAGGACGCCGCCAGGCCTCAACGCCCTTGCGCAGCTTGCCAGTCCGGATGCACCGTACAGTCCCGCGTTGCCTTCGGTGACCGTCCAGCCGGGTCCGTTGTCGATGTCGAGGCACAGGGCGTCGAACGTGTCGGAGATCTCATTGACGTATTCGACGAGGTCCCTCTCGACGATGTCGGCGCGCGGATCGGCGAGCGCCTCGGCGGACAGCGCGGTGAGCGGGCCGCCCCGGTGCCAGTCGATGATGGCCCGTTCGCGCTCGACAACGGTGATGCGTCCCCAGCGGCGGTCGGCCGCGGCGTGCGCCAGCGAGAACCCGACGCCGAGTCCGCCGATCAGCACGCTCGGCTCCGGGCGCCCGTCCAGCGCGTCGTACGCCGCGTCCATGAGCAGCCGCTCGGAACGCCCGTCGGAGGTGTCCATCAGGAAGCATCCGTTGGCGATGATCTGGAGCAGTGCTCCGTGGCGCCGCAGTACGACCTCGCCGTACGGGCTCTGACGGCGGTCGATGACTTCGGGAGTCTCGTACGAGGCGGTCATGGCCGCCATCCTGGCATTTTCACCTGTGCGAGTCGCGGGAATTCGCCGGGGGACGGGGGGATGGCGTGACGGGGTGACGGCGGGCGCCGCGAGGTTGACGCGGCGACGAGCCGGAGGCCTCGGGCGCGGCTCGGACCGGCCCTCGGCGACCGCCGCCCCGGGCCTCCAGCCTCACCGGTTGGGCTTCCAGCCTCACCGGTTGGGCCTCCAGCCTCACCGGCCCGGGCTTTCGCCCTCGCTGGCTGGGCCTCCGCCCTCACCGGCCCGAGCTTCCGCCCTCACCGGCCCGGGCTTCGCCCTCGGCCGGCCGAGCCTCCGCCCTCACCGGCCGGGCTTTCGCGTCCACCGGCCGCTCCCCGAACGGCCGTCCACCGGCCATACCCCGAGCGGCTCACGGGCCCCTTCGTCTTCCCCCCGACGGACAAGAAGCGACCCGTTGAGCCATAAGAGGGACGGCCGGGCGTCTGTTTAACGGCGGGGTGCCCCGTTCTGGGCGTCGGACGCGGACTGCCAGGCCTGCACGCCCGCCAGGGAGGCCTCCTTGGCCTGCCGCCACTTCATGGCCGCCACCTGCGACGGAGGCACATCCATGGCGCGGAGCATGCGTCGGCCCGCGGCGAACACGGCGGCGGCCGCGATGACCATGCCGGTGCACGCCACCAGGGCACCGGCCGCGGTGAGCACGGCACCGGCCGTGACGAGCCGGGTGTCGATCTCGAGCTTGTTCTGGGCGAGGTGATGGTTCATGACTCCAACCATCCGAGGCCGGTGGCCACCTCGCATCCCGAAGACGGCCCGCGAGGCCCCGAAGCGCACGAGACCGGGACGCCCGCACCGGGTTCACAAGCGATCGCTCAGAGCGAACGGCCTCCGGGGAACATTGCGGAGTCCCCGTGCATTGAGTCGACATAGCTCAACTTGACTGCCGAAGGGGAGATCATGGCTTCGACGTCCGCATCACTCACTCTGCCCGTGCTGCCGCTCGACGACGAGGTAGTGCTGCCCGGAATGGTGGTTCCGCTGGATCTGAACGACCCCGATGTGCGGGCCGCGGTGGAGGCCGCTCAGGCCGCCGCCCGTTCAACGCCGGGAAAGCCTCAGGTACTCCTGGTGCCGCGTATCGACGGGACCTACGCGAGCACCGGTGTGCTCGGCACGGTCGAGCAGGTCGGCCGGCTGGCCGACGGTGACCCGGGCGCGCTGATCCGAGGGCGTGGGCGCGTGAGGGTGGGCGCGGGGACCACGGGTCCCGGCGCGGCACTGTGGGTCGAGGGCACCCGGGTCGAGGAGACCGTGCCCGACCCGCTGCCCGGCCGGGTCACCGACCTGGTGAAGGAATACAAGGCCCTGGCCACGAGCTGGCTGCGCAAGCGCGCCGCCTGGCAGGTCGTGGACCGGGTGCAGCAGATCGACGACGTTTCCGCCCTTGCCGACAATTCCGGTTACTCACCTTTCCTTTCCGTGGAACAGAAGGTCGAGCTGCTGGAGACCGCCGACCCGGTGGCCCGGCTCAAGCTCGCCACCGAACAGCTCCGCGAGCACCTCGCCGAGCAGGATGTCGCCGAGTCCATCGCCAAGGACGTCCAGGAGGGCGTCGACAAGCAGCAGCGCGAGTTCCTGCTGCGGCGTCAGCTGGAAGCCGTACGCAAGGAGCTGCGCGACCTCAAGGGAGAGGACGGCGAGGACGAGTCCGACGACTACCGTGCCCGGGTCGAGGCCGCCGACCTTCCCGAGAGCGTCCGCGAGGCCGCCCTCAAGGAGGTCGAGAAGCTGGAGCGGTCCAGTGACCAGTCGCCCGAGGGAAGCTGGATCCGGACCTGGCTCGACACCGTCCTGGAGCTGCCGTGGAACGAACGGACCGAGGACGCGTACGACATCCGGGGCGCCCAGGCCGTGCTCGACGCCGAGCACGCCGGTCTGGACGACGTGAAGGAGCGCATCACCGAGTACCTCGCCGTGCGCAAGCGGCGCTCCGAGCGCGGTCTCGGAGTCGTCGGCGGCCGGCGCGGCGGCGCCGTGCTCGCGCTCGTCGGCCCGCCCGGCGTCGGCAAGACCTCGCTCGGCGAGTCCGTCGCGCACGCCATGGGCCGCAAGTTCGTCCGCGTCGCCCTCGGCGGCGTCCGGGACGAGGCCGAGATCCGCGGACACCGCCGTACGTACGTCGGCGCGCTGCCCGGCCGGATCGTGCGCGCCATCAAGGAGGCCGGGTCGATGAACCCGGTGGTCCTGCTCGACGAGATCGACAAGGTCGGCTCCGACTTCCGGGGCGACCCGGCGGCGGCGCTGCTGGAAGTCCTCGACCCGGCGCAGAACCACACCTTCCGCGACCACTACCTTGAGGTCGAACTCGACCTCTCCGACGTCGTGTTCCTCGCCACGGCCAACGTTCTGGAAGCCATCCCGGAGGCCCTGCTCGACCGTATGGAGCTGGTCCGCCTCGACGGCTACACCGAGGACGAGAAGGTCGTCATCGCCCGGGACCACCTGCTGCCGCGCCAGCTGGAGCGGGCGGGCCTGGAGAAGGACGAGGTCGTCCTCGACGAGAGCGCGCTGCGCAAGCTCGCGGGGGAGTACACCCGGGAAGCGGGCGTGCGGAACCTGGAGCGGGGCATCGCGCGGCTGCTGCGCAAGGTCGCGGCCCAGCACGAACTGGGCCGCCGGAAGCTGCCGTTCACGGTGAAGGACACCGACCTGCGCGAGCTCATCGGGCGTCCGCACCACGTGCCCGAGTCGGGGCAGGACCCGGCCGAGCGCCGTACGGCGGTGCCCGGCGTCGCCACGGGTCTCGCGGTCACCGGCGCGGGCGGTGACGTCCTCTATGTGGAGGCGTCGCTGGCCGACCCGGAGACGGGCGCGGCCGGTCTGACCCTCACCGGCCAGCTCGGGGACGTGATGAAGGAGTCGGCGCAGATCGCGCTCTCCTTCCTGCGCTCGCACGGCGCGGAGCTCGAACTCCCCGTCGGCGACCTGAAGGACCGGGGCGCGCACATCCACTTCCCGGCGGGCGCGGTCCCCAAGGACGGCCCGAGCGCGGGCGTCACGATGACGACCGCCCTGGCGTCGCTGCTGTCGGGCCGGCTGGTCCGCACCGATGTGGCCATGACCGGTGAGGTCTCGCTGACCGGCCGTGTCCTGCCGATCGGCGGGGTGAAGCAGAAGCTGCTCGCCGCGCACCGGGCGGGTGTCACGACCGTGATCATCCCCAAGCGCAACGAGGCCGATCTGGACGACGTCCCGGCCGAGGTCCTGGAGAAGCTCGACGTCCACACCGTCACGGACGTCCGCCAGGTCCTGGAGCTGGCACTGGCGCCGGCGACGAACGGCGCGGTGCCGGAGGTTTCGGTAGCCGCGTGACGGAGGTTGCCGGAAGGGAAGGCCCGGGTCCCGTGAGGGAGGCCCGGGCCTTCGCCGTGCCGCGCGTCGGGCGCCTTCGCCGTACGTCGGCCGTCCTGCTGTCCCGCCGTACGCCAGGTGTGTGTCAGCCGTTGGCCAGTGCCTGCACCCGGTCGAGCGCACCGTTGAACTTGTCGTGGTCCCCGACCGTCGGTCCTGACGACGTGTACTGCCACATCGTGTAGTAGTCCCAGCCCGCCGGGAGCGTCCCCGGATCGGAGGCGTACCGCGCTATCCACAGGGGATGGGCGGACGCGAAGCCGCTGTAGTTGCCGGTGCACTGGGTCCACCAGCTCGCGGCCGTGTAGATCACCGCGTCACGGCCCGTCCTGGCCCTGTACTGGGTGAGGAAGCTGCTGATCCAGCTGACCATCGCGCTCTGCGTCTTGCCGTAGCAGGCGGCCCCGTACGGGTTCCACTCGATGTCGAGGGTGCCGGGCAGCGTCTTGCCGTCGCCCGACCAGCCGCCGCCGTGGTCGACGAAGTAGTTGGCCTGGGTGGCGCCGGTCGTGGTGTCCGGGGTCGCGAAGTGGTACGACCCGCGGATCATGCCGATGTTGTACGCGCCGTTGTACTGCTGGGCGAAGTACGGGTTCGTGTAGTACGTCCCCTCGCTCGCCTTGGTGTAGGCCCACCTGACCCCGCTGTTCCACAGCGTCGACCAGGCGACGTTGCCCTGGTAGCCGGCCACGTCCACACCTTCTGTCTGGGTGGCGTCACCGGTGGACGGCGTGCCGTCCTGACCGTCGTGGTCGATGACCCCCATGCCCATCCGGGCGGAGCCCCGGGCGGGGGTGTCGGCGGCGGAGGAAGGGAGGGTGGAGAGGAGGGAGAAGGCGGCGAGCAGGGTTCCTGCCGCGAGCACTCGCAGGCGGCGGGCCGTTCCGGATCCGTGCACGGACATGTGCGTGCCTCCGAAGGGCGATGGAGCTCCGGAGCCCGGGGGGAGCTCGGGGGAGCTCGGTGGGGGGAAAAGCGCGGGCATGCGTGCCCCGGGGGGATCAGGTCGTCCTTGACCTGGGAGTGGCGTGCGCATGCCAGTAAAGGTGTCTGATAAAGAAGCTACGCACGTAGAAGACGGCGTGGGAAGAGGGGCCGGGGGCTGCCGTTGGTCTACGCCTGCGAAATACTGGCGGAGCTGCGGCAACGGCGAGTTCTGGCAGAAACTTTCAGGATCGGGAAACCGGGTCAGGGGTGCTGACGTGCACGAGGGCGGAAACGACGGCGGAGGTCCGGTCGAATCCGGCGTGTCGGGAAATGGTATGGACCGGCCCGCGGCGCACGGCGGTGTGGAGCGCGAGTTCCTTTCCCTGGAACGCGAGTTGACCGTGTTCCTGCGCCGCGCTCGCGCCAACCAGGGGGAGATGGCCCGCGAGGTCCATCCGGACCTGGAGTCCGCCGCGTACGGGCTCCTCGTCCGTCTGGAGGAGTGCGGCCGCCAGCGCGCCACGGAACTCGCCGCCTACATCGGCGTCGGCAAGGCCACGATGTCCCGGCAGCTGCGCGCCCTGGAGGAGCTGGGCCTGGTCGCGCGCGAACCCGACCCCGCCGACGGCCGCGCCTGGCTCGTCCACCTCACCGATGAGGGCCGCGGACGTGTCTCCAGCGTCCGCGAGGCCCGCAGGGCCCGCTACGTCCGCCAACTCGCCCACTGGGACCAGAACGAGGTCGCGGAACTCGCCCGCCTGCTGAACCAGCTGAACCGCGGCATGGAGAGGTAGCTCCGTCCGGCCGGCGCCCGCGCCTCCGGACAGCTCCCCGCACGGTTTCCCGGACGGCGCGCCGCGCGGCGCCGTTCGCGGTTCCCGCGCAGCTCCCCTCGCGGTTCCGGGAAGAGCACGACGCGCAGCGCCGTTCACGGTTCCCCCGCGGCTCGACGCGCGGCCCCGCTCACAGGTCCACGAAGACCACCGTCGCGTCGTCGTGCGTCTTGCCCCGCCGGGACCCCGGCCGCTCCGACGCGTCCGAGCGTTCCAGGCGCCGTACGCGCTCGACGAGCGAGGCCGAGCCCTCTTCGCGCACGAGGGCGAACAGTTCGGCCCAGTCGCCCGCGTGGAACCTCTCCACCCACCGGGTGGCGCCGTCCGTGAGAGCGGTCAGGGCGCGGACCGAGGACCGGGGGAGGGTGCCCGTCACCGCGCGCGAGGCGACCGAGGGGTCCGCGGCGGCCGTGAAGAAGCCGCCCTCCTTGTTGCGGACGGTGGAGTCGGCGACGGCGTCCGAGGCGAGGGCCGTGCGCGGGAGCCGCGAGAGGCGGTCGTCCAGCAGGGCGGTGACCTCGCCGGAGGGGGATTCCACCAGCAGGGCCGAGTCCGAGAGGATCAGGTACTCGACCCGCGACACGGACCACCGCGCGAGGACCACGGTTGCCTGGGGCGTACGCGGGTGAGAAAGGTCACAGGTGTCGGCGTGTGCGTCGGCGACGCGGCGAATCGCCCGCGCCAGGACCTCCCGCAGGGGTAAATCCCCCTGCGAAACGGACAGTTCGGTCAGCGCGCCGCCGAGCCGCGCGGAGAACCAGGGGACCGAATGCAGACAGCCGTCGCCACCCCGGGGCGGCGTCACCCCGTCGAGCGCGACCAGTGAACCGCCCTGTCCTGAAGCGGGAAGCCCGACCGATGCGAAGTCCTCATTGGGGTGGTCCGGGTCTCCGGGCTCCGACACGAGTTCAGTGCGCATTCCGCCAGTCTGCACGAGCCCTTCACAAGGGCGCCGGAAGGACGCCGGGCAACGCCCGACGTGCGGTTCGGCAGCTCAGGCGCCGGGTTTGGCATGGAATGATCGACTCCGGCAAAACGTGGCGGCGAATACTGCCAAAGCCCGTCCCGGACGTCCAACCGGCCCGCCGCGCGGGCCCGTCGCGAGCACCGGGGAGACTTGCCCGCCAACTCCCCTCCGATGTTCACTCCTTCGGGTGGCGGGTCAGATGATGCGGGACCACTGCCCACCGGCACTGGGAGGGTCGGGAGCCGTACCGGGCGTACGCCGCGATTGACGGGACGTCACCCGGGCCCCAAATGGGTACACGAGTCAGGAATGCGAGCACCGGTGCAGAAGACGCGGCCGAGGCGCACAGGCAAGAAGACGGCCTCCAACTCCACAGAGGGTGGCGCCGTCGGCGACGCCACCGGCTCCACGGGCCGGGGCAGGACCGCCCATGTACGCAACCGGCTGATCGTGGCCGTGGCGGTCGTCGCGGCCGCCATCGCCGGAGCCGGCGCGCCCATGGTCCTGTCGGCCTCACAGCAGCTGAACGATTCCCAGAATCTGGTGACGCTCGCCCAGCGCACCCAGCAGGCGCTGACCCTCGCGCACGCGCTGGCCGACGAGCGCGACGAGGTCACCTCCTACGTCGCCGCCGGCAGGCCCAAGGCCAAGGCGCCCTCCGAGCGGCGCAGCGCCCTGGTCGACCGGCAGGTCGACGAGCTGCGCGCGGACGCGGACGCCCCCGCCGCGCTGCTCGAGGACCTCGACGGCATCGCGACACTCAGGCGATCGGCGCTCACCGGGAAGAGCTCCGCCCTGGAGGCGCACCAGGCGTACTCCGGCGCCATCGCCGAACTCCACGCCCTCGCCGAGGACCTGGCCGACCGGATGCCGCCGCGCGCGGGCGCCGGTTCGCACGCCCTCGCCGAGCTGGACACCGCCGTCCAGCAGTCCGCCGCGGCCCGCGGACTGCTCCTGGCGGCCCTCGGCATCCCGCACACCACCCAGAGCGTCTACAACCCGGTCACGGGTCTGACGAGCACCGTGAACACCTCGTCGGCCGCCGACGTCAAGCAGCGCGACGCGCTGAGCGCCGCCGCCCAGCAGGCGCGCCTCCGCTCCGACGCGGCCATCGCGGACTTCCGCGAGACCGCGCCCAAGCAGGCCGTGACGTCGTACGACTCCACGGTCACCGGCCCCGACGTCGGCTCCGCGGACAAGTACCTGGCCAACCTCACCGCGCAGCCGAAGCTCTCGGACTCCGCGCTCGGCACCGGCGTCAAGAAGCTCGACGCCGCCCTGTCGGCCCGGATCGAGCTGATGCGCGGAGCCGAGGCCTCCCTCAACGACCACCGCACCAAGAACGTCGAAGCGCTGCGGGACGACGACGTCACCGCGCTGGAGCTCCGCGTCACCCTGCTCGGCGTCCTGATGCTGGTCGCCGCCGGCATGACGATGGCCATGGCCCGCAGCCTGACCAGGCCGCTCGCCGTCCTGCGCCTCGGCTCGGCCCGGCTCGCCGCCGACCCGGCCTCCGGGGAACCGGTCAAGTTCACCGGCCGCAACGACGAGTTCGCCCAGGTCGTCCGCTCCGTCAACGCACTGCACGCGCACGCCGTCGGTCTGCACGAGCGGATCACCACCCTCGAAGGCGACCGCAAGCACCTCGTCGGCCAGCGCCAGCAGATGGCCGACGAGCGCGACCGGCTGCGCTCCGAACTCGCCGAGGCGGCGGCCCACCTGGAGCAGGTGCGCGGCACCATCCACAGCACCTTCGTGAACCTCGCGCTGCGCACCCTCGGCCTCGTCGAGCGCCAGCTCGGCGTGATCGAGGGCCTGGAGGAACGCGAGCAGGACCCGGACCGCCTCTCCACCCTCTTCAAGCTCGACCACTTCGCCACCGTCATGCGGCGGCACAGCGAGAACCTCCTCGTTCTCGCGGGCGCCGAGCACGTCCAGCACCACGCGGGCCCGGTCCCGCTCGTCGATGTCGCCCGTGCCTCGGTCAGCGAGATCGAGCGGTACGAACGGGTGCGGATCGCCGCGCTGCCCCCGCACGCGCACATCGCCGGGTTCGCCGCCGACGACCTCAGCCACCTGGTGGCCGAACTCCTTGAGAACGCCACCTCGTTCTCGCCGCCCGACGTGCCCGTCGAGCTCTCCGGCTGGCTGCTGGAGAGCGGTGACGTGATGCTCTCCGTGCAGGACGAGGGCATCGGCATGACCGATGACCGGATGAGGCACCTCAACGCCCGCCTCTCCGAGTTCGACCCGGAGGACACGTACGACCAGGAGAGCGGCGAGGGACTCGGGCTCGGCCTGTACGTCGTGGCCAGGCTCGCCCACCGGCACGGTGTACGGGTGAAGCTGCGCGAGCAGAAGCAGGGCGGGGTGGCCGCCGTGGTCGTCCTCCCGAAGGCGCTGCTCGCCGCCGCACCCGCGTCCACCGTCCCCGCCTCCGTCCGGCTCGCCGGCGGAGCCCCCGCGGTGGCCCTGCCGGGCGCGGACGCCGAGGCCAACTCCAACGTGCTGCGCGGCCGTTCGATCCTGCGCGCCTCGGTCGCGGCCTCGGCCGACGCCGAGGACCCGCTGATCGCGGCGGCCGAGGCGGCCCTTGAGGGCGCCGCCACCGAACCGGAGGCGGTGCCCGAGCGGACGCAGGCCTCCGAGCCCGGGCCGGACGTGCAGGTTCCGGTCATCCCGGCGCCCCGTGAGCCCGAGCCGGAGTTCACCTCCGAGACGACGATGGAGCTGCTCCTCCCGGAGCTCGCCCCGCAGGCCCCCGCGCAGGACGCCACCGAGGAACCGGCCGCCATGGCCGCCACAGCCGTCACGACCGGCACCGCGGGGACGGCCGACGCACCCGGCCCCGGATCCCCCGGGCCGGCCCAGGCCCTGGCCGGGGACACGACGACCGCCCGCGCGGACATGACGACCGCCCGCGCGGACACCACGCCCGCCGGTGTCGCGGAGACCGACTCCCGCACGGACGGGACGGCTCCCGGTGCCACGGAGACCGCCTCCCACCCCGGCGAACCGGCCGCGGAGCGCGCTCCGGCGGCGGACGTCCCCGAGGCAACGGCCACCGAGGCACCCGCGGACCCGTACGCCATCGGCCCCGACGACCACGAGCGTGTTCCCGACGAACACCCCAGGGTCACCGACAAGGGCCTGCCCAAACGCACACCGAAGATCTCCGCCCCCGCGACCGCACCGCGCCCCCGTATGGGCGGCGTGGACGCCGACGCACTGCGCCGCAGGCTCGGCGGGTTCCACCGGGGCGCGATCGAAGGCCGACGCGATGTGGAGGCCGAGATCGCGGACCGGACGGCGGAGACCCCCACGCCCGAAGGACAGACCCCGCCGGCCCCCACACCCGCACACGCGCCCGCAGGACCCGCGTCCACCGATCACCGGACCGGCGCACAGGACGTAGAAGCATCGGGGGGCACAGTCGAGGAGGCAAGCAGTTGACCGCGACCAGTACCTTCGGCCTGAGCAGCGAAGCACGTAACCTGCACTGGCTGCTGACCAATCTCGTCGAGGAGGTGCCCGGCCTCCACTCGGTCGCGGTCGTCTCCTCCGACGGCCTGCTCCTGCTCTCCTCCGACCCCGGCCGCAACGCCGAGGCGAGGACGGCCGACAGCACCAGGCCGACCGGCCCCAAGGGCTCCGCGGCCGACCTGGCCACCATCGTCTCCGGCATCGGCAGCCTCACCCTCGGCGCCGCCAAGCTGATGGACAACGGCGGCGTCAAGCAGACCATGGTCGCGATGGACGAGGGCAGCCTCTTCGTCATGGCGATCAGCGACGGCTCGCTGCTCGGAGTGCACGGCTCCGCGGACTGCGACATGAGCGTCGTGGCGTACCACATGGCGCTCTTCGTCGGCCGGGCCGGACATGTCCTGACCCCCGAGCTGCGCATCGAGCTCCGAAAATCCCTCGAGGCCGACGCTCACGGGAGTGCCTGATGACCGCGTCGAACGGCGTCAAGAAGCTCCCGGTGCGCGGCGGCGACCGCAAGCCCGCCCGCGTACGCCCCTATTCGCTCACCGGCGGACGTACACGCTTCGGTCACGTCCTGCTGGTGGAGACGTTCGTGGCCGCGCTGGAGGCCCCGGAGGCGCGCAAGGAGCTGACCAACGGCTCGCTCACCACCCGGGTCATGCCCGAGATGCGGGCCATCGTCGAACTCTGCCGCCGGATGCGTACGGTGGCCGAGATCGCCGCCCTCCTCAGGATGCCGCTCGGAGTGGTCCGGGTGCTCCTGAGCGACCTGGCGGACCAGGGAAAGATCCGCGTGTACGGAACAGGTCACGGCCCGGGACAGCCGGACCGTGCCCTGCTGGAAAGGGTGCTGAGTGGACTCCGCCGTCTCTGACGCCGAACCTGGCGTCGCCCCCCTCCTCGACGAAGAGGAGAACCTGAAGGCCTGGCAGACGGACCGCACGCGCGCGCCGATCGCCACGAAGATCGTGGTGGCCGGCGGCTTCGGCGCCGGCAAGACCACCCTCGTCACATCCGTCTCGGAGATCACGCCTCTCCAGACGGAGGCGCTGATGACGCAGGCCAGCGAGGAGACCGACGACCTCACGGGTACGCCGGACAAGCTGACCACCACCGTGGCCATGGACTTCGGGCGCATCACGCTCGACGACGACCTGGTGCTCTACCTCTTCGGCACGCCGGGCCAGCAGCGGTTCTGGTTCATGTGGGACGACCTGGTGCGCGGCGCGATCGGTGCGGTGGTCCTCGCCGACACCCGCCGTCTCTCGGACTGCTTCCCGGCGCTCGACTACTTCGAGAGCTGCGGGCTGCCGTACGTCGTCGCCGTCAACCACTTCGACGGCAGCGACGAGTTCGAGCCCGACGACGTGCGCGAAGCACTCACGGTGCCTTCACACATACCTGTCATGATCATGGATGCGCGCCGCCGGATCTCGGTCGTCGAGACCCTGCTCGCGCTCGTCGGTCACGCGCTCGAAGTCAGCCCCGAATAGGGACGCCCGAGTCCTAGGAGAAGCAACCCGCATGCGGAAGATACTCGTCGTGGGAGCCGGCCAGTCCGGACTCCAACTCGCCCTCGGACTCCAGTCGCACGGGTACGAGGTCACCCTGATGTCGAACCGGACGGCGGACGAGATCCGTTCCGGCCGGGTCATGTCGACGCAGTGCATGTTCGACACGGCGCTCCAGTACGAGCGCGATCTTCAGCTGAACTTCTGGGAGTCCCAGGCCCCGAAGATCGAAGGGCTCGGGGTCTCCGTCGCCGTCCCCGGCTCCTTCGAACCGGGCCCCTCGCAGCGTGCCATCGACTGGGTCGGCAAGCTCGACGGCTACGCGCAGTCGGTCGACCAGCGGGTCAAGATGGCGGGCTGGATGGAGACCTTCGCGCAGCGCGGCGGCCAACTGGTCATCCACGGTGCCGCGGTCTCCGACCTCGACTACTTCTCCCGCGCCTACGACCTGGTGCTCGTCTCGGCCGGCAAGGGCGAACTCGTCTCCATGTTCGGCCGTGACGCCTCCCGCTCCCCGTACACCGAGCCGCAGCGCGCCCTCGCGGTGTCCTACGTGCACGGCCTGGGCCCGCGCCCGGAGCACCCGGACTACGACGCGGTCCGCTGCAACCTGGTCCCCGGTGTCGGCGAGCTCTTCATCATGCCGACGCTCACCACCTCGGGACGCGCCGACATCCTCTTCTGGGAGGGCATCCCCGGCGGCCCGCTCGACGTCTTCAACGGCGTCAAGGACCCCGCCGAGCACCTCTCCCTGACCCTGGAACTCATGGAGCGGTTCACGCCCTGGGAGTACGCGCGCGCCACCAACGTCGAACTGACCGACGCGGGCGGCACGTTGTCCGGACGGTACGCCCCCACCGTCCGCAACCCGATCGGCCGGCTGCCCGGCGGCGGACTGGTCCTCGGCGTCGCCGACGTCGTCGTGGCCAACGACCCGATCACCGGCCAGGGTTCCAACTCGGCGTCCAAGTGCGCCGCCGCCTACCTCGCCTCGATCGTCGAGCAGGGCGACAAGCCCTTCGACGAGGAGTGGATGCAGGCGACGTTCGACCGCTACTGGGACACCGCGCAGCACGTCACCAAGTGGACCAACGCGATGCTGGGCGTCCCGCCGGAGCACGTGCTCAACCTGATCGGAGCGGCAGGCCAACTCCCGCCCGTGGCCGACCGGTTCGCCAATGGCTTCAACAACCCGGCCGACTTCGAGAACTTCTTCTTCGACCCCGAGAAGACGTCCGCCTACCTGGCGTCGGTCACCGGGGCCTGACGGCCCTCTGACCCGCGGTCCAGCAGTCGTCGCCTGTCGTTGCCTGCCGTTGCCGGTTCGACTCGGCCGACCCACGGACGACCCACGGACGGTCCAGGGGTAACCCCTGGGCCGTCCGTCGCCGTATATCGCTGCTGTACTACATCGGTGCTGTACTGCAGTGGTTCCGGAGCGGGCGGGCCGTCTTCGCGTGCGGGAACCGAATGCTCGTTCACCGCGTCCGGTCCAACTGGTACTGGAGGATGGTGCATATGACGAAGCCGGCCATATCGTTCGGCAGCGGCCTGCTGGTCGTCGGGATCACCGCGGCTGTGTGGTGGAACTGGTTCAGCGAGCCCTATGCCCTGGCCGACGCACCCAAGGTCGACGTGACGGTGCGCGCGGAGAAGTCCACATACCCCGACGTGCGGGAGACGGCCAAGGACGTCGACACTGTCGTACGGGTCTACGTCCAGCGACTCAAGGACGGAGACGCGAAGGGAATTGCCGATCTCGCAGGGCCCGCTTACGAGCAGCCTGGTCCCACCGCGGCCAAGTACGTGCGCGAGTACGGCGGGGCAGCGGGTGGCCCCGTCGAAGTCACCGTACTGGAGGGAGTCGTCAGCTACTTCAACCCGGTGACAGTGGTGTACAAGGAAACCGGTCAGCGGCAGGAGCTGCTGCTGGTGAAGGACGACGGGCACTGGTGGATAGGCCTCGGCGACGGAGACCCCGCGGCGGGCATGTAGCCGCGTTCCGTTCGATTCCGGCAGGCTGCAGAGCATCCGGCCCGGCGAAACGGGTCCCGCCTCCCACCCGTCCGGGACGGGTACGGCCTTCCTCCTGCCCGGACGAGCAGCACGCCCCCGTCCGGGAGCTTCCGCTACCTCGGTGCGGTCACCGGAGCGGCCGAGGCGTAGCCCTCGTCGGATCCGTCCGTGGCGCCCTCGGGGAGCTCCGACGGCGTGTAGTGCCGCAAGGGCTCCCCGTCCGGGTCCGGGCGTACGGCACCCAGCAGCGGGTTGGCCGCGATGGGGGACACCTTGATCCTCGCCCCCGGCCGCGGGGCCTGCACCACCATCCCCTCGCCGAGATAGAGGGCGACGTGCGTGGCCTCGGGGAAGTAGATCACCAGATCACCGGGACGCAGCTTGTCCAGCGGGACTCTCGGAAGCTCGGCCCACTGCTCCTGGCTGGTGCGCGGAATGGGCCGGCCGGCCCGCTCCCAGGCCCGTGACGTCAGCCCCGAGCAGTCAAAGGTCTTCGGCCCCTCCGCACCCCACTCGTACGGCTTCCCGATCTGCTCGACGGCGTAGCGCAACGCCTCCTCGCCCTCCCGCGTGGGCGGCCGCACGCTGCTGAGGGAGCCCGACGCCATGATCTTCTTCTGGGCCGTGTCCGTTCCCGACTTCTCCACCCGGTCCAGTTCGGCGATCTGTTCCGCGGTCAGGGAGGCGAGCAGTCGCTGCACGTCGTCGAGACGCTCGCGCACCTCGTCCCGCTCCTTCTGCCGGCGTGCGGCGAGGGAGAGCTGTGCGTCCAGCGCCTTGCGGGCCGCGCGCGCGAGCCCGTCGGCCCGCTTCTCACGGCCCGTGACCCGCCGCACGGTCTGGGCCCGCTCCAGCGACAACTGCCCGATCAGGTGCCCCTGGTCGAGGGCGTGCTGCGGATCCCGGGCGAGCAGCAGCCGTACGTACGGGGAGATCTCGTTCCCGCTCTGGTACTGCTGCCGGGCCAGCCGTCCGGCGGCGACCCGGCTGTCCTCCAGCGACAGGCGGGCCCTGGCGAGGCGGGCGTCGAGCCGGGCGACCTCCGCGCGCTGCTTCTTCAGTTTCTCGGCGGTCCCGTTGTACGTCTCGGTGGCGCGTTCGGCGTCCCGGTAGAGCCGCTGAAGATCCGTCAGCAACGAGGTGACGGACCGCTGGGAGCCGGTGCCGGAGGCCGGGCCGGGCTCGGGGGCGGCCACCGCGGGCGTGGAGGGGAGGAGCGCCCCGACCGCCATCGCCCCCGTACAGACCAGACGCAGAAGCCTTCCTGACATGCCGTCACCTCCGTTGCCGGGGTGGCCGGTCCGCCACCCGTTTCGCACCGGCAGGATCGGGCCGCCGCATCCCGGGCGCGCGCCGGGGGAGCGCTTCGGCCCAAGAAGGTCACTCGTCTGCGTTGCCGCCCGGCGTGGCGCCGCCGCTGCCCCCGCCCTTGTGCGTGCCCGGGGACCAGGGCAGCTTGAACCGGCGCTCCGACGCGTCGCCCTCGGGGGCGTACTCGTACTTCCACCCCTGATGCAGACCGAGCCGCTTGCTGGTGGCCGCCTGGACGCGCCGGTAGACCAGAACGGTGGACCTGCCGCCGTCGGGGTCGGGCACCGGGATCCGGTACGTCTTCGGCGGGTGGCCGGTGATCCCGAGCAGGACCGGCAGGACGCGCCCGTCCAGCGGGCCGCCGACAAAGGGGGTGTCTTCGCTCTTCACCGGACCAGTGTCACAGCAGGTGGCCCGCATTCTCGACAACGGGCAGCACCCGCCGGACCAGCGCCCCCGCGATACCGTCGGGGCGCTCCATCGCGAGCGCGGCCCGGACCACCGCGGCGGTCTGCGGATCGCTCCCGGCGCTCGCCGCGAGCGCCGCCGTGAACTGCTCGACGAGCCAGTCCCGCAGCTCGTCCAGCGGCGGTTCCTTGTCCTCGTCGAGCCAGATCAGCGAGGCGGCCTCCACGGCCGTGATCCACATCCGTACGGTCATCCGCAGCCGGGGCCCGGGATCCTTCACCGACAGATGATCGAGAATGTGCTCCGCCGCGGCCCGGCGGACTCCGTCGACTATGGCCGTGGTCCGCGAGGTCTCGATGACGCTGCCGCCCTGGAGCAGAGCGCTGAATCCGGCGTCGTGCTGGTCCACGAACGCGAGGTACCGGTCGAGGGCCCGGGAGAGCCGCTCGGTCAGCGGCCCCTCCGGGGGCTCCGCGAAGCACTGCTCCAGCTCCTCGGCGGCGGACCGCAGGGCAGCCTCGTACAACTGCTGCTTGCCGCCGGGGAAATACCGGTACACGAGCGGCCGCGACACCCCGGCCGCCTCCGCCACATCGTCCAGCGAGACCTCCTCGGGCACCCGCTGGGCGAACAGGGACAGCGCGGCTTCGAGCAACTGACTGCGCCGCTCCTCGACACTGAGCCGACGGTAAGCGGGGGTGGAAGCCTGCGAGGTCATGTCCGGCAGCGTAACCGCCCATCCGCACACCCTCGCGAACAGCGCGGAAGAGCGACACCGAGGCCGGTCCGGGGCCCAAGCCCCAGCCCCTCCCGCAGCCGCCGTACACGCGAGGGCCGCGCCGCGAGCGGACACCGAGGCCCGTCCGGGGGCGCGAGCCCCGTACTACCCGCAGCCGCCTACAACGCGAGGGGACGTGCCGGTACATCACATGCCCGCAGGCCGGACGGATCACGACTCGCGCCCACGTGGAACGCCGGGGGGATCCGTTCGGATGCGGGCGGATGTACCGGCGCGGCCCCGCCCCCCATCGCACGCCCGGCGTCCCGGGCCGAGCTTCACCCCGAAGCCCTAGGCGGGTCCGGAGCCGTATCGGACGCACGGTGTTCCCGGGCCGAGCGTCACCGTGAAGCCCCGGGTGAGCCCGGAGCCGTCCGGGAGTCTCTTCAGGCCAGCAGCCCCGACGACTTCCACAGGCGCCGCCCGGCCCCCCGCAGCACCCCGATGTCGTCCAGGAAGTCCGTCAGCTTCCTGGCCCCGGTCTGCATCACGTCCCGCCGGTGCCCACTGGCCTTCACCTGGGCCAGGGCCTCGCGCTTGTCGAGCCCGACGTTCGTGTAGACCTCGGGATTGACGAAGGCCACCGAGAACACGCGGGCGAACTCGCCCGAGGTGACCCGGGTGAACTCCTGCGACCACCGCGGCGCGGTGAGCATCTGTCGCCGCAACTCCTCCCGGGCGTACCGGACATGGCGCGCCTCCTCCACCACGTGGATGCGTGTGACCCCCCGGACGAGGGTCTGCACCCGCTCGTCCGGGAACGTCAGCCGCTGCATCCAGTCGAGGATCTCCTCACCGAGCAGTGTCGCCGTGAAGGACCCCGGAGTGGTCGAGATGGTCTTGAACAGCCGTCCCAGATTCTGATGCGCCCGGCTCACCGGGTAGTACGGCGTGCCCCCGCGCGTGATCAGCCGCGCGAACATCTTCGAGTGCCGGCACTCGTCCTCGATCTCGGTCAGCGCGTACCGCACATGCGCGCTCGTCGCCGCCTTGTCGTAGATGTGCCGCACCAGCAGCTGCATCAGGATGATCTCGAACCAGATGCCCAGCGAGGCCAGCGCGGCCGCCTCGTGCCGGGACAGCGCGATCCGCTGCTCCTCGCTCATCCGCCGCCACAGCGGGGTGTCGTACAGCGACACCAGCTCGGGCGGCCAGAACCACTTGCCCTCCTCGAAGGGCGCGTCCCAGTCGAGCTCCTTGTCGGGGTCGAAGGAGTGCTTGGCGGAGGAGTCGAGGAGGCGCTCGGCCACCTGCTCCCGGTCCTTGAGCAGACCGAGCGCGTCACGGAGCACATCGGCCTCGGGCACCGTCGTCATGGCTGTTCCCACCTCGTCGTACCGGATCTCTATGGGTTACCGGCGGTCACCACTTATGAGACTGCTTGTCAGCAAGCTCGTCAATCCCCCGTGCCGGACTTGTTGACGACGCGTCTACTCCGTGTGAGCCTGCGAAGTATGCCGACGCATGAGCTGTACGCCGCGGACTCGGGAGATCCCCACTGGCAGATACCGGCCTCGGGGGCGGCCCGCTTCAGCTGGGAGTACGACGACGGTCGTGACCGGCTGCTCGCCCTCTACCAGAAGGGCAAGGACAAGCAGTGGGACGGCCAGAAGCGCATCGACTGGGGCCTGGAGGTCGATCCCCTCGATCCGCTCGGCACCCCCGACGAGGCGATGACCCTGTACGGCACCCCGTACTGGACGAAGATGACCGACCGGGACAAGGGTGAACTGCGCAAGCACTACGCCTCCTGGCAGTTCAGCCAGTTCCTGCACGGCGAACAGGGCGCGATGGTCTGCGCGGCGCGGATCGTCGAATCGGTCCCCGACCTCGACGCCAAGTTCTACTCGGCCACCCAGACCATGGACGAGGCCCGGCACGCCGAGGTCTACGCCCGCTTCCTGCACGAGAAGATCGGGATGCTCTACCCGATCAACGACAACCTCCAGTCCCTCCTCGGCGACACCCTGCGCGACTCGCGCTGGGACATGCCGTACCTGGGCATGCAGGTCCTGATCGAGGGCCTGGCGCTGGCCGCCTTCGGCATGATCAGGGACACCACCGACAAGCCGTTGCCGAAGCAGATCCTGTCGTACGTGATGCAGGACGAGGCCCGCCATGTCGCCTTCGGCCGCATGGCCCTGCGCGACTACTACCGGCAGCTCTCCGACGCCGAGCTCCGCGAACGCGAGGAATTCGTGATCGAGGGCTGCTACCTGATGCGGGACAGGCTGCGCGGGGTCGAGGTCCTGGAGAACTTCGGCATCCCGAAGGCGGAGGCCGAGGAGTTCAGCGAGAACTCCGAATTCCTGCACCTCTTCCGCCAGTTGCTCTTCAGCCGCATCGTCCCGTGCGTCAAGGACATCGGCCTGTGGGGCGAACGCCTCCAGCGCGCCTACGTGGACATGGGCGTCTTCGACATGGGCAACTCCAACCTTGACCTCCTGATGGCCCAGGACGAGGAGATGGCCGAACAACTGGACGCGGAACGGTTCGCGACCGAGGAGAGGGAACGCGTGGCGGAGGTCGGGAACACGATCGACGAAGGGCGCGGGAGCCAGTGATCACGGCCCGGCCGGCGGGAAGGAGGTCCGCAGGCTGAAGGCGTGCGGCGTGGGTCCGTGTTCGCGCAGGTGGAGGAGGCGGGACTCGGCTTCCGCGACCGTGGGACGGTGGCCGGCCGGAACCCACCACAGTGCGGTCACCGCATCCTCCAGCCGTTCGAACCACTCACGGCGCCGTGCCATCAGCTCGCGGTGCCGACCCTGGTACATGAACGCCGTCAGCGCGTTCGTGCCCCGCCAGGTGGACATGTTGATGATCGTCCACGCGTCGCCGAGAACGCGGAAGTCCGTGGCGTCACCGGAGTCGTCCTGCAGTCGCCAGACGAATCCGTCCGCCGCGTCCGCGACGGCGTTCACGGGTTCGAGGGCTTCCACGAAACCTTTCAACTGAGGGGAATCCAAAGGGGCTTTGAGCCGGGCGACGTTGACCTGGGCGAGCTCGAACGAGGCTGTCGACGGAGTCATGGCCGAACGGTAGGTCGGCCGGGAGGAACGGCACAGCCCCCGTCTCACGGAGTGGGCGACCCGAACCGGAACCGGGGCGGGGCAGGCCGGAACCAGGGAGGCAGGCCAGACCGGGGCAGAGGCGGACCAGAATCGGGGCGAGGCAGACCGAACCCGGGGCGCGACGGACCAGACCCGGGCCGTGACGGACCGGAGTCGGGGCGCGCGATGGAGTGATCCGGAGTGGGAGCTCCTTCAAGAGCCCAGCACCGCTTCCATCACGGCCCGGGCGATCGGCCCCGCGAACCCGCCCCCGGTGATGTCCCCCCGGTCCGCGGCGGCGTCCTCGACGACGACCGCGACGGCCACCGCGGGCTCCATGGAGCCGTCGGCGCGGGCCCAGGAGATGAACCAGGCGTACGGGGTACCGGAGTTGCCGATGCCGTGCTGGGCGGTGCCGGTCTTTCCGCCGACGGTGGCGCCGGGAATGGCGGCCACGGTCCCGGTGCCCTTCTCCACGACGTCGGTCATCAGCTCGCGCATCCGCTGCGCGGTCGACGCTCTCATCGCCTGATGAAGGACGCGCGGACCGGTCGTGCTGAGCGTCGCGCCTCTGTGCGTGGTCGTCCGCTCCACCAGGTAGGGCGTTTTGACCGAACCGTCGCCCGCGACGGCCGACGCGATCATCGCCATCTGCAACGGAGTCGCCCGGGTGTCGAACTGGCCGATGGAGGAGAGCCCCAACTGCGCCCTGTCGAGCCGCAGATCGAAGTTGCTGGGCGCCACCGAGAAGGGGATGCGCAGCTTACGGTCGTTGAAGCCGAAGTTCGCCGCCGTCCTCGTCATGTCGTCGAGCCCGATGTCCACGCCCAGCTTCGCGAAGACCGTGTTGCAGGACCAGGTGAAGGCGTACCGCAGGGAGGCGTCCTCACAGCCCTCGATCTCGTTCGTGAGCCTCGTCGTGGTGCCGGGAAGACGGTAGGGGTTCGGTGACCTGGTGGGCGCGTCGACGTCGTCCACGACACCCGAGTCCAGCGCCGCGGCGGCGGTCAGCACCTTGAACGTCGACCCCGGCGGATACGTCTGCCGGATCGCCCGGTTGAGCATCGGCTTGTCGGCCCGGCCGTTCAGTCCGGCCCACGCCCCGGTGACGTCCGGCCCCGTCCCGGACAGCCGCGTGGGATCGTACGACGGCGTGGAGACCAGGGCCAGGATCCGCCCGGTCGACGGTTCGATCGCGGCGACCGCGCCCCGGCGGCCGCCGAGCCCCTCGTAGGCGGCCCGCTGCGCGGCCGGGTTGAGGGTGGTGACGACCCTGCCGCCGGAGCCGCGGGCCCGGGTGAGGCCGCTGAACAGGGGGAACGGGGTGAGCATCGGGTCGGTGCCGGACAGGATGCCGTCCTCGGTGCCCTCCAGCAGCGTGGTCCCGTAGAGCTGCGAGGCGAAGCCGGTGACGGCGGCGTACAACGGCCCGTCCAGGTAGGTCCGTTCGTAGCGGAACTGCTCGCCGGTGTCCTTGGAGCCGGTGACCGTGCGGCCGTCGACGACGATGTCCCCGCGCGGCTGGCCGTAACGGGCGATCGCCGGACGGCGGTTGGCGGGATTGCGGTCGTACGACGGGGCCTCGACGACCTGGACGCGGGCGGCGTTGACCAGAAGGGCCACGAGCAGTACGGCGCACAGTCCGACGGCCCGGCGGATGTACTTGGTCATGGTGCCGGTGTCCCGTCGTACTGACCGCGGGCGCAGTCGCTGATCCGGATCAGCAGGGCCACGATGATCCAGTTGGTGACGACGGAGGAGCCGCCCTGGGCGAGGAACGGCATCGCCATGCCCGTCAGCGGGATCAGACCGGTCACGCCTCCCGCGATGACGAAGACCTGGAGCGCCACGATCGAGGCGAGGCCGATCGCGAGCAGCCGGCCGAAGGGGTCGCGCAGAGCGAGGCCCGCGCGGTAGCCGCGTTCGACGAGGAGGGCGTAGAGGAGGAAGACCGCGGACAGGCCGGTCAGACCGAGTTCCTCGCCCGCGGTGGCCAGAATGAAGTCGGACTTGGCGGCGAAGCCGATGAGGACCGAATGGCCGAGCCCCAGGCCGGTGCCGAGCATGCCGCCGGCGGCGAACGCGAAGAGGGACTGGGCGAGCTGGTTGGGTCCCTGGCCCGCGGCGATCGAGGCGAAGGGGTCCAGCCAGTCCTCGACCCGGCTGTGGACATGCGGTTCGAGGCGGCCGACGGCGAGGGCGCCGACGCAGGCGAGCAGCAGCCCGACCGCGATCCATCCGGTGCGGCCGGTGGCGACGTAGAGCAGGATCACGAACAGGCCGAAGAAGAGCAGCGAGGTTCCGAGGTCCCGCTCCAGGACCAGGACCAGGACGCTGAGCAGCCAGATCGCCACGATCGGGCCGAGTACGCGGCCGGTGGGCAGCTGGAGCCGCCGGAACCGCCAGATCTGGCGGCCGCTGTAGGCGAGCGCGTTGCGGTTGGCGGCGAGGTAGCCGGCGAAGAAGACGGCGAGCAGGACCTTCGCGAACTCGCCCGGCTGGATGGAGAATCCGGCGATCCGGATCCAGATGCGGGCGCCGTTCACCGCCGGGAAGAAGATCGGCAGGACGAGCAGCGCGAGGGCGCCGACCACCGAGACGTAGGTGTAGCGCTGGAGGACACGGTGGTCGCGCAGGCAGAGCACGACGACGATGAAGAACGCGACGCCGAGCGTGGACCAGACGAGCTGGATGGGAGCCGCCTGGTCGGCCGGGGTTTCCAGGTCGAGCCGGTAGATCAGCACCAGGCCCAGGCCGTTGAGGAGGACGGCGATGGGCAACAGCAGCGGATCGGCGTAGGGGGCCCGCAGACGCACGGCGACATGGGCGACGAGCGCCAGCACGCCGAGCCCGGCGCCGTAACCGGCGGCGCCGGGCGGAACGGTGCCGTGCTTGGCGAGGCCGACAGCGCAGTAGCCGTACACGCAGAGCAGGACGGCGACGACGATGAGGGACAGCTCGATGCCACGGCGCCTGGGAAGGCGTTCGGCGGGAGGGGCCGGGTCAGCCGCCACGACCGTTCCGGATGTTCCGGACATTCCGGGCTGGATCATGTCCGGAACGTAGCAAGCGGGCGACCCGATGTCCCGTTACCCGATGGCCCGTCATGCGCTGACGGACCGACGGTCCGGTTCGACGTCGCCCGGGGTGTCAGCACCAGCGGGGGGCCGGGCCGATGTTGTCGATGTAGCGAGCGGCGCCCCAGGCCCAGGTGCCGTCCGTGAGGAGGTACCAGTTCGGGTTGCCGTCGACGGTCTCGCCCGGGGTCTTGCAGAAGATGGAGACGATCTCCCCCTGCCGTGCGACCCGGATCAGCTGGCTGCCGCGTGTCGGGGAGCTGCGCAGGGCCAGCCCGCCACGAGCGGTGACCCGGCCCTGGTACAGCCGCGGGTTGTTCTGGCCGTTCCCATTCCCATTCCCGTTGCCGTTGCCGTTCCCATTTCCGTTGCCGTTCGCCGGTTCGCGGCCGTCACCGCCACCGCCGCCGCCGTTGTTCCAGTTCTGGTTGCCGCCACCGCCGCCGTTGTTCCACGTCTGGTTGCCGCCCCCGCCCCCGCCCCCGCCCCCGCCCCCGTTGTTCCAGCTGTTGCCGCCCCCGCCGCCGTTGTCCCAGTTCTGGTTGCCCCCGCCGTCACCGCCTCCGCCGTCACCGTTGTTCCACGACTGGCCGCCCCCGTCGCCACCGGCGCCCTGCTCGCGGCCGTCGCCGCCTCCGTCGCTCCACTGGTGGCCGCCGGCGCCGTTGCTCCACTGCTGACTGTCACCGCTTCCGGAGCCGCCGTCGCCGTCGGCGAGGGCGGGGGTGGCACCGGCGAGGGCGACGAGGCTGCCGGCGGCGAGGGCCATACCGATTCGGGTGTATTGGGACCGCAGGGACATGGAGGGCTCCTCCAGGAAGGGGGTGAAGCTGACTTATCGCCACATTAGGATCGGGAGCCCGGGAGCGCAGTTCACACTCCGCCATCGGGGAGGCCCGGCTCCCGCCGTCCGTCCTGAGGGAGCGTCAGCGTCGCCAGCGCACCGCCGTCCGGGGCGTTGGCGAACTCCAGACGCGCACCCAGGACCTCCGCCTGGCCGAGCGCGATCGTCAGGCCCAGTCCGTGGCCCTTGGCGCCGCCCTCGGTACGGAAGCGTTGCGGGCCGTGCTCCACGAGGTAGCCGGGATAACCGTCTCCGTGGTCCCGGACGGTGACGACCGGGCCGTCCAGGGTCAGCACCACCGGCCTCCTGCCGTGCTTGTGGGCGTTCGCCACCAGATTCCCGAGCACCCGTTCCAGCCGCCGCCGGTCGGTTTCCACGCGTACGCCCCGCACCACCCGGACCGCGGTGTCGGTCCCCGACGCGCGCACCACCCGTTCGGCCAGCGGCACCAGCGGTTCGGAGTCCAGCTCCAGGCGCTCGCTGCGGGCGTCCAGCCGGGAGATCTCCAGCAGGTCCTCGGTGAGCGTGCGCAGCGTCGCCACCCGGTCGCGCACCAGCTCGGTCGGCCGCCCCGGCGGGAGCAGTTCGGCCGCCGCGTGCAGCCCGGTCAGCGGAGTGCGCAGCTCGTGCGCCACGTCCGCCGTGAACCGCTGCTCGCTCAGCAGTTTGCCCTGCAACGACGAAGCCATCGTGTCGAGCGCGCCGGCGACCGCGGCCACCTCGTCCTGCGGGCGGGACGGATCCTGGGCGCGCGGGTCGTCGACGCGCGCGTCCAGGTCACCCGCGCTGATCCGGCGCGCCACCCGCGCCGTCGCGTGCAGCCGGCGCGTCACCCGGGTCACCGCGAACACCCCCACCAGCAGTGTCACGCCGATCGCCAGGGCCGACGACCACACGATCGCCCGGTCCAGGGCGTCGATGGCGTGCGCGCCCTGGGCGTAGTCGAACCGGACGGCCAGCGCGCGCCCTCCGCCCGCGGGCCCGGCCGCCCACATCGTGGGGTGCGTGTCGTGCTCGCCGACCATCGTGCCCCGCTTCCCGTCCACCGCCAGCTCCCGCAGCCGCGCGGGCAGCCCGGGAGGCTCGACGCCCGCGTCCGGCGGCAGCCGGTCGCCCGCCTCGTAGGCCGCCGTGACGTCGGCGAGCCGGTCGAGCGCGCGCTCGCGGGCCTCGCCGACGGTCTGGTCGGTCACCGAGACATGCACGAGGGCGCCGAGGAGGGCGACGAGACAGCAGCACATCACCGCGATGAACGCGGCCGCCTTCCAGGTGAGGCCGGCGGTCCATCGCGGCAGGCGCAGCGACCGTCTCACGGGGTGCTCGCGGCAGGGGAGGGCGCAGGGTGGACCGAGGGGGAGGTCTGCCGTGTGGAGGGGGACGGTGCAGGGGGCATCGCGGGGGAGGCCTGCCGTGCGGAGGGAGAGGCCTGTTGTGCGGGTGCGGAGGGGGACCGCGCCGGGGTGGGTGATGTCGTCGGTGCCGGCGGTCCGACCCGCAGGATCTCGTCGCGGGCCGCCAGCATCGCGTTCTGGTGCGGGTCCCAGGACCAGACCGTACGGAACTCGTAGCCGGGCAGTGTCGAGGGCGAGCGGATGATCACGTCGCGGCCCGCCAGTTCCACGCTCACCACACTGTCCGCGGTCCCCATGACCTGCACGAGCCGGTGGCCGAGGAACGTGTACACCCGTACCGCCAGTTGGTGGGCGGGGAACCGGATGCCGAGCACCATGTCGGCCTTCCCGTCACCGGTGAGATCGCGGTAGTACGCCCGCAGGACCGGGCACTTGCGGCCGCGCGCGCCCGGCTGCCCGCAGTCCTCGAGCAGCCGCGCGGTCTCGGCGTACGCCGCGTGGGGTCCGGTGTACTCGTCCGGATGGGCCGCGACCTCGGCGCGTACGACCGTGACGGGATCCAGGGCGTGGATGTCGTCGCCGGGAGCCGTGACGCCCTTGACCGTCTCGGTGTCCGCCTCGCCGTAGTCGATCGCGGGCGTCGCGGCGGGCGGCAGCTGAGGCCACAGCCGGGTCGGGCCGACCGCGGTGGGGGTCGCGCCCGCGCTGTGCAGATCCCCGGAGTCGCCGCAGCCCGCCAGGGCCGTCGCCAGTACGGCGGCGACCGCGGCCCCGAGGAGAACGCGACCGGGCCCGCCGGGCCCCCCGGTCCCCCCGGGCCCCCCGGTCCCCCCGGTCCCCCCGGTCCCCCCGGTCCCCCCGGTCCCCCCGGTCCCTCCGGTGTGACCGGTTCCTCGGGGCCGGGGCCGGGGCCGGGGCCGGTGCCCTCGCGCGAGGCGGCTGGGGATCACTGCGCTCCCGTGTCCGGGCCGCCCCGTCCGCGGGCGCTGCCGCGCCGCTACCGCACGAGACCGGCGAAGAAGTAGAGGTCGTCCACGGGGTGACCGCCGAGGACGGGCACGCCCCGGGCGGCCGGGCACGACACCGGACGACCGGCCACCCTGTACCCCTTATTCATCCAGAAATCCTTTTTGTCCGCACCGCATGGATGATCACGACTCCGAGATTCCTCTCCTCACCGCGGCAGGGCCTGCCCCTGGCGGCTACTCCGCGAGTTCTTCGAGAAGACGTGCCGTGGGGAGCCCGGCCCGCAGGTACTCCACGAACAGCTCGTTGTGCAGCGCCCAGGGCGAGCGCCGGGCCCGGATCAGCCGTATCGCGTCGTCGGCGGTGTACCCCGACAGGACGAGCGCGTGCGCGACGACCAGCCCCGAGCGGTTGTACCCGTGATGGCAGCGGACGAGCACCCGGCGCCCGTCCTCCAGCGCGTCGTCGGCGGCCCGCGCGAGCCGCATGACCCCGGTGAGCTGCGTACCGTCCAGCGGCCCGTCCGGTATCGGCCACACGTGATGCTCGACCCCCGGGTCGGGCCCGTGCCCCGGCTGCCGCAGCAGCGTCAGCACCAGGTCGAACTCGTCGTTCACGACGACGGATTGCGGCTGTCCCGAACGTCCCGTGAACTCGTGGCCGCCCATCCACAGGCCGGGCACGATCTCACTCCACGGGCTGTCCGGGGACGGAACATCCGGATACCTTCTGCGAGTTCGCAACGGCGCCTCCCACCCAACTGCCCCAACTCCTGCCAAAGGTAACCGGGTTCTTGCCCCTGGAGCACCCCGCCTGTTCCCATGGTCGTGGGGTGATGGGCATGAACGGACTGCGCGTCGTACCGGCCCGGCGCCACGGACAGGAGCGCCTGTACGTGTGCCTGACCGACGGGAGGAGCGTCGCCTGGTACGACCGTGACACGGCCAGGGTCAATCTGCTCAGCGAGGACCGGCGCGAGGACGTGCTCGGCGTTCTGCGCCCGTTCCTGACCGGCCCGGTGACGGTCGGACCACCGCCCGTGCCGACCTCGGCCGAGCTGGCCCGCCTGACGCTCCACCCGGACGACGACCTCGCGCCCAACCGGCCGGGCGAGGCCCTGCTGATCGACCTCGACCGGGACCCCGGCCCGGCGCACCGGCTGCGCCCCGACCCGCGGCGCCGCGCGCTCGCCGCCGAGCAGACCGTCGGCGCGGCCCTCGACCGGCTGGAGGGAGGGGGCCTGCACGTCCTGCACTCGGTTCCGCTCCCGGGCGGCGACCGCATCCATCACCTGCTGATCGGCCCCGCCGGTCTCTTCTCCCTGTACGCCCTGCACGCCCACAAGCAGCGCGTCCTGATCACCGACCCGATGGTCACCGTAGGCCGTCGCGAATCACGTCCGCTGCTCCGCCGGATCCGGGCCGACGCCGACCGCGCGTCCCATGCCCTGACCGCCGAGGTCCACGCCGTCCTCGCCGTGGTCGGCCCCGCGCGCCTGGACACACCGACTCCTCCCCGTGAGGTCCGTGTCCTGCGGGACACCGACATCGCGGACCTCGGGCGGCTCGGCGGGGTGCTCAAACCGGCGGACGTGGAGGCCCTGCACGCGATGGCCAGGGACCGGCACACATGGCTGCGGGTGTGAAGCGGGGGCGGCGTACGTGGCTGCGGATGTGAACCGGGAACGGGGCTGTCGGACCGGGGTGTCGATCCGTGCTCGGCGACCGGTGCGCGATGCTCGGCGTGCGGCGCCGGGTGCGCGGTGCTCGGCGTGCGGCGCCGGGCTGGGCGGGCGGCGCCCAGCCCTTCGCGCCCGCCGCACTCCGCACCCGGCGCCTCCCACCCCTCTCCTGGCGCCCCACACCCCTCGTCCTTGCGCCCCTCGCCTTGCACCCCCGCGTCTCTCGCCTTGCGTCCCAGCCCTCATGGCAGCCGCCCGGCACGCCCCGGCGTTCATGGCAGCCGCCCGGCGTGCTCCGGGTCGAAAAGCGGGGCCAGGAGATCGCCGAAGTCCTGCATGCGGGGCGGGATGTCCGTTGCCTGGAAGGCGAGTTGAGCCGGCGACCCGCATCCCTCGACCTCGTCCCAGGTCACGGGTGCGGACACCGTCGGCTCCGCCCGGGCCCGTAGCGTGTAGGGAGTGGCGGTCGTCTTGCGGCCGGCGTTCTGACTCCAGTCGACGAACACTTTTCCCGGGCGCAGGTTCCGTGTCATCCGGTGCACGACCCGCCGGGGCAGCGCCTTCTCCGCCTCCACGGCCAGCTCCTTCGCGTACGCGCTGACGTCGGCGGACGGCGTCGGCGCGACGGAGGCCAGCAGATGGAGCCCTTTCGACCCGGACGACTTCGTGTACGCCTCGATCCCGTCGGCGGCCAGCCGCTCGCGCAGCCACAGCGCCACCTCGCAGCACTCCACGACCGTGGCGGGCGCGCCCGGATCGAGGTCGAAGACGATCCGGTCGGCGATCCCGGGCGTGCCGATCGTCCACTGCGGCGTGTGGAACTCCGTCACGAGGTTCGCCGCCCACATGAGCGAGGCCAGATTCTGCACGAGGACCATGCGCGCGGGTCCCTCCGTGCGCGGCACCTCGGCCGTGGTGACCCAGGCGGGTGTACCCGGCGGAACGTTCTTGGTGAAGAAGACCTGCCCGTCGGGACCGTCGGGATAGCGCAGGAAGGAGACCGGCCGGTCCCGCAGATGGGGGAGGAGCACCTCCGCCACCGTGGCGTAGTAGTGCAGCACCTCGCCCTTGGTGAATCCGGTGGCCGGGTGGAGGACCTTGCCGAGATTGGTGAGCGCGAGCCTCCTGCCCTCCACCTCCGTGATCGGCGTCATACGATGACAATCCCACGAAAACGGCACAAACCTTGCTCAAAGTGATCTGAAGGGTGCTGAACGTGCGATCCATCTGGAACGGCGCCATTTCCTTCGGCCTGGTGAGCATCCCCATCAAGGTCATGAACGCCACCGAGAGCCACGCGATCTCCTTCCGCCAGATCCACCTCGACGACGGCGGTCGCATCCGCTACCGCAGGGTCTGCGAACTGGAGGACAGCGAGGTCTCGACCGCGGAGATCGGCAAGGCCTACGAGGACGTGGACGGAACCCTGATCCCGATCACGGACGAGGACCTGGCCTCGCTGCCCATCCCGACCACCCGGACGATCGAGATCGTGGCCTTCGTCCCGGCGGACCGCATCGACCCGCTCCAGATGGACACGGCGTACTACCTGGCCGCGAACGGCGTCCCCGCCGCCAAGCCGTACATCCTGCTGCGCGAGGCCCTCAAACGCAGCCAGAAGGTCGCCGTGGCGAAGTTCGCGCTGCGCGGGCGGGAGCGGCTCGGCATGCTGCGCGTCGTCGACGACGTCATCGCCATGCACGGCCTGCTCTGGCCGGACGAGATCCGTGCCACCGACGAGGTCGCCCCGGACACGGCCATCACGGTCCGCGACAAGGAACTCGACCTGGCCGACGCACTGATGGACACCCTCGGCGAGGTCGACCTCGAAGACCTGCACGACGACTACCGCGAGGCAGTGGAGGAACTCGTCACCGCCAAGGCCGAGGGCCACGAAGCGCCTGCCGCCCCGTCCGGGGAGGAGGCCGGCGGCAAGGTGCTCGACCTGATGGCGGCCCTGGAGAAGAGCGTGCGCGCGGCCGAGGAATCGCGGGGCGGCGAGTCCGGGAAGGCCACCGGGACCGGTGAGGACGCCGAGGTCACCGAGCTGCGGAGCGGCAAGACGCGGGCCCGCGGGTCGGCCCGTACGGCACCCAAGGATGTCGGCGGAAAGAAGTCGACGTCGACGGCGAAGAAGACCGCGGCGAAGAAGACCACGCCGAGAAAGTCGACGACGAAGTCGACGGCGGGAAAGAAGTCCACGACGGGAAACCGGACGACGCAGAACCGGACGACGGAAGGCCGGACGAGCCGGACGACGAAGGCGAAGCCGGCCACCGGGACGGCCGCGAAACAGTCCGCCGACACAGCCGCCTCCTCCCGGACGGCGACCAAGAAGACCGCCACGAAGAAGACGCCCGCGAAGAAGTCGACCACACGCAAACGGGCGTCGGCGTGAGGACGGGCAGGGGCCCCTCACCACGTTCGGAGGGGCCTCGAAGCCGACCCCCTACCACCCCGGCAGATGTACGAGCACGCCGCACACGAGCAGAAGCGAGGCGACCTGGGCGATCGCCCAGGAAAGGCGGTGGCTGAGCGTCCGGTGATTACGGACTTCCAGCAGCCGGGGGAAGATCTCGTTCGGGTGCTCCAAGTCGTACGCGTCGGTCCAGTGCACCGAAACGACCATCAGGCTCAGCACTCCGGACAGGCCACTCGCGACGAGGGCCGCGACCAGAAGGGCCGTCGAACCGGCACCGCCGGGAAGGACGGTCAGAACGACCGTGGCGGCCGCGACGAGAAAACCGTCGTAAGCGAGCAATACCTGCGCCTTGGAGTCGAGCACGCTCAGACACTCGTACAGGTAGTCGTGGGCGTACATGTCCCTCGGCTCGGGCCGGAGCCTTTTGAGCGCCTCCAAGTGGGCCCGGGACTGGGGTCTTTGAAAGATCCCTTGCCCCAGCCAGGACCGCATCCCGCCTCATCTCCCCAGGAACCAGCACCGCATCCCCGACCGGGCATGCCCACCACCCCCGACGCCGCACGCCGTGCGCACGTACCTGCGGCATGGTTACGACGGCGTCGGTGGACCACGCTCCTGCAAGACGAGGACCACGCGCCGAGGCGGAACCCGATGGCACGCATCTGGTCCCCGCGGCGCGAACACGGCCGGTGGCGCCGACGAGATATGGAGGCTGGTGCCGCCGGGCGCAGTCGAGTTGGTTGTGCAGTCCGCTGCTCTACCGCGAACGGATCGTTCAGGGGTGTCCGCGACCTGGCGAAGGCGTTTCGAACACTGTTGTCGTCCGGGCCGGTGCCAGATTGAATGATCCCGAAGACGGCAACAGCCGGGGAAGAGGGAGGCCGTTGCGCATGGGCCTGCGTAGTTGGCGTGAACGAAAAATTCGGGATCTTGAAGAGTCGTTGACGATCCGAGGTGAAGGCTGGGCGCTGAGGACAGCTGGGCCTCCCCATGTCAACGACGGGCAGGCTGTATCAGTGGCCACCACGGTGAACACCGGAGCCACGCGGGCCAGGTTCTCCGTGCAGGTACACGTCGTTGCAGAGGGAAGACGCATCGGAACTCTCTACGCCACCAGCAGTGCTTTGCCGGCGGGGCAGGAAGAGATGCTTCAGTTCGTCGGATCGGTCATCCCTGGATTTAGACGCCATACGGCAGAATTTGAGGTCACACGGATTCCGTGCTGATCGAGGTGATCGAGCAGCCGTCCGTCATCCTGTTGGTGGCTCACTAGGCTTTGTCTGTGGCCCTTTGGAGGGCTTGCGACCTCTTCGTTCCGAAGCAACCGGGGCGGGGCTTCGCCCCTGGTCCGGTCTGCCGCTGTCCTGCGCTGATGGTCCGAAACCGTCAGCGCTCGTCCGCTGGCGTTGTCACGCAGTTACGAGTCGGCGCGTGATAACGGGTGGGCATTCCCTGGCGAGGGGCGTGATTGCGCGGCACGATCTGCCTCACGCCATCTTGGGTGCGCTGTTCGGCGTCCTTTGCCCGACGATCACCGGGCCGTCCGTGCCGGCCTGCGTCTTCGCACGTTGGAGGACGTGTTTGCCTACACCCAGGCTGAGGGTGTCGAGCTCCGGCTGGATGCCGCGGAGATCCAGGTCCACTGAGCCTTCCCGAGCAGGGCTGGGGATCGGCTTTGCTCCATCGGCTCGTCCGTCGCTCGGCAAGCAGTGGACCGACTCGGGGGAGACCCACGACGACCGCGGGCTCAAGAACCGACCGACCGAGGACGTCAGGCGGGTATCTGTCCCGCCTCACCTCGTAGCCACATTCCGCGAGCACTCGGCGACCTTCGGCACGGCAGACGACGGGCGGCTCTTCTTCAGCGAGAAGGGTTCGGCCCTTCCGTCCTCCACCTGCTACCGCGTCTGGCAGGAGGCTCGGCTCTTCGCTCTCCCGCCGGCAACAGCGTGGAGGTCCTGCTGACCCGCTACGCGAAGTGTCTCGACGGGCGGCAGGACGTCGCCAACCGGCGTATCGAGGACCTGCTTCGCGAGTACGAGTGACTGACGGCACGAACCTGCGGTCACCCCTCCGTACCCACCGGCTTCCCAGCCGCCTTCGGCCTGTGCCACCACCGGTGGTGCGCCCGTCGACGTGCCGACCGCACACGCCGGCTGGGGCGTGTCGGTACCTGGCTGCCGGTCGTGCCTTTGCCGCGAATGACAGGTTGCGGGCTCGCGGAAAACTGGTCATGGTCGCTAAGGGTGATCAATTGATCACGTAATGCGACCTGGAGAAGGCATGCTCAGACGTCAACTCAGCCCCGTGGTCTTGGCTGTGCCAATCGCTGCTGTGCTCGGCATGGGAAGCGCGGCAAGCGCGGAACCCCAGGTGTCCATCCCCTGTGATGTCACCGCGCTCAACAATGCGATCGTCGCCGCGAACAACAACACCGGACCGCACACCATCCGGCTGGCGCCCAAATGCGTTTACAACGTCACAACCCCCGCGTCCACAGGGGGGCTCGGCGCAAACGCCCTGCCGCAGATCACGGGCACCGTCACCCTGCTGGGTCACAACACCACCATCCGACGGGACCCCGACGTCGCCGATGGCTTCCGCATCGCGGAGATCGACGGTCCCAATGGGCGCCTGACCGTGGACGGTGTCACGGCGACTGGTGGCGGCTATCTCGATTACGCCGGCACCTACCTGCCCACCGACGGAGGGACGCTCATCCTCCGGCACAGCACGGTGACCAACAGCACGGCAAACCAAGGGGGCGCCATTTTCGTCAACCAGGGCAGCACCCTCGAAGTCCATGACAGCGTTCTGCGGGACAGCGCGGCACAGCGGGGAGGCGCCATCTACAACGGGCCGCGCAGCACCACCCTGCTCGACAACACCAAAGTGGAGCGGAATCAGGCTACGCAACTTGGGGGTGGCATCTTCACCGCCGGGGCCTCTCTGACCATCAAGAAGTCGTACATCGGCGGCAATCGCGCTTTCGAGCAGGGCGGCGGAATCTACAACGACCGCGCCCCGATGGACATCTCCTCGACGACCATCGCCGACAATCGCGCGGGCCAGATGGGCGGCGGTATCGCCAACGACGGCACCAGCACGCTGACGAAAACAGTGGTGCAGCGCAACAGTGCGCTCAACGGCGGCGGCATCTGGCAAGCGCCGTCCCCCAGCGTCCTGAACCTCGTCGACAGCCGGATCGTCGACAACACCCCCAACAACTGCCGGCCTGTCGGCTCGGTCCCCGGCTGCACGTCCTGACCGCGGAGCGGGCACATCGACGGGGTACGGCCGTCAGTGACCGGTGATCCGGGGCAGAGGACGGAGGCGGCGGAGGGGCGGGCCCGCTCTTTACGCCCAACGACCGGGGCCGATGCCTCAAGATCCCGTCCACACTCGTCCACGGACCCCGACATAGAGCCGCCTCGGGCTGTATCTACCTGCACATACGCGAAGACCCCGGCCTCAGCGTTTCGCTGGTGACGGGGTCTTTGGGCACCTTATGAGGGGTGCCCCCGGCAGGATTCGAACCTGCGCACACGGTTCCGGAGGGCATGCGTATGAGATGTGCGAATGCGGCGCTGAGCTGCGCGGACGCCGCAACGGGCCGTGACGCCTCATCTCGCTCACACGCTTCTCACACGACTGCTGGGTGGGAGGGATGACGGAGTCGGGGCAGCACGCTCGAAGATCCGGCGACCCACTTCACAGAGTCACCGTCGGAGGTGATGACGCGTCACTCATCGCGCGGTCGCGGCTGGGGGAACCGAGATTCTTCCGAGAGCCGGGTGTAACCCTGAGACTGTGAGGCATGAGCATCGACTGGAGCTTCATCGCCACCACGGGCGGTGCCGTACTACTGACCTTTTCGGGTTGCCTTCGGGTGGTGACGTTGGGTGATCCCTGCGGTATGCCGGTGTCATGCGGTATGCGGATGGTGGGGGTCTGACCGCTGAGCGGCGGGCTGCGCGTGAGGAGGTCCGGCTGGAGGCCGGGCAGAGGTTCGCACGGGGTGACCGGACTTCGGACATCGCCAAGGGCCTGCGGGTGAGCGAGCGTTCGGTGGAGCAATGGCGCCGCAACTGGCGTGAGGGCGGCGTGGAGGGTCTGAGGTCGAAGGGGCCCGCGAAGCTGCCGAAGCTGTCGGACGAGCGGTTCGCCCTGCTGGAGACGGAGCTGGGCAAAGGGCCGGCCGTGCATGGCTGGGAAGATCAGCGGTGGACCCTGGAACGCGTCCAAACGTTGATCGGCCGCCAGTTCCAGGTCAGTTGCTCGGTCGCGGGAGTGTGGCGGCTGCTGCACCGTCACGGCTGGTCGTGGCAGTGTCCGGCCCGTCGGGCGCTGGAACGCGACGAGCATGCGGTCGAGCTGTGGAAGAAGGACGTGTGGCCGCAGGTGGAAGCACCGCGGCGGCGCTCGGAGCCTTCATCGTCTTCGAGGACGAGGCCGGGTTCGCGATGACGCCGCCACGCGCCCACACCTGGGGCCGGCGCGGACAGACTCCCGTGGTCCGGGTGCGGGGACGCTCCCGGCGACGGATCTCGGTCGCCGCACTGTGCTGCTACCGGCCCGGCGAACGGTCCCGGCTGATCTACCGGCCCCGTTTCCACC
Source organism: Streptomyces sp. NBC_00386 (assembly GCF_036063235.1). Lineage (NCBI taxonomy): Bacteria > Bacillati > Actinomycetota > Actinomycetes > Kitasatosporales > Streptomycetaceae > Streptomyces > Streptomyces sp. NBC_00386. The sequence goes on along the minus strand of NZ_CP107950.1, from coordinate 3,315,880 downwards.
CGCTCCTCAAAGGCGCACGCAAGAGTTTTGCCTGGCAGGACTACCGCGACCTCCTGGTCCGCGCGCACCTGCAGCTCGGCGCCCCGATCGTGGTCGTCTGGGACAATCTGAACACCCATCGTGCCGCCGGGATGAGGAAGTACGCGGCCGACCACGACTGGCTCACCGTCATCCAGCTGCCCTCCTACAGCCCGGACCTGAACCCCGTGGAAGGCATCTGGTCCCTGCTGCGGCGCGGGTGGATGGCCAACACCGCATTCACCGACCCCGACCACCTCACCCGAACCCTCCGCCGAGGCCTCGCCCACATCCAGCGCCACCCCGAACTCATCGACGGCTGCCTCACCAAGACCGGACTGACCCTCACCTCAGACGCCCCGAAACCAATCCGAAAAGGTCAGTAACAACTCTGCTGGGCGTTTTTTCTGGCTCGGCTGTGAGCAGCAGGGTCCAGCGAGGGCAGCGGTCGTGGGAGCGGCAGACGGATGCTTGTGCTCAGGTCCTGCGGGAGTCCGCCGCCGTCCTGGTTGCTTTAAGCCAGTTGTCTCGGGAGGCTCGGGGACGGCCAGTGGGCGAGCCGGTTGGCGCGGTTTCGGCTATCAACTGGCGTTCATGGAACGACGCTTTGGCCATGGTGAGTCTCGTGGCCGACCATGAGATCGCCCATGCCGCCCACGCCATCGACGAGCAGATCTGGCGCACTCATATTGCCCTGGTCCGCGAAGTATCCACCGTAGAGCGCTGGTTCGAGTTAGAAGTCATCTCATTTGGAGTGTTCGGTAGGCTTCCGGTGTGGGGATCGTTGAGCGGCTGGTGCCGGATGAGTTGTGGGAGTTGTTCCAGCGGGTGGTGCCGGAGGCGCCGAGTCGGCCTCAGGGAGGCGGTCGGCGTCGGCACGGGGACCGGGAGGTGCTGGCCGCGATCGTGTTCGTGGCCACGTCGGGCTGCACGTGGCAGCAGCTGCCCTCCGCCTCGTTCGGGCCGTCGGGAGCGACAGCCCACCGGCGTTTCGCCGAGTGGTCCAAGGCCCGGGTGTGGGCGAAACTCCATCGCCTGGTCCTGGACGAACTCGGTTCCCGCGGGGAACTGGACTGGTCCCGCTGTGTGATCGACTCGGTGAACATGCGGGCCACGAAAAGGGGGATCTGACAGGTCCGAATCCTGTGGATCGCGGCAAGTACGGGTCGAAGATCCACTTGATCACCGAACGGACCGGGCTGCCCCTGTCGGTCGGCATCTCGGGTGCGAACATGCACGACAGTCAGGGCCTGGAGCCGCTCGTGCGGGGCATCCCGCCGATCCGCTCGCGACGCGGTCCGCGCCGCCGCAGGCCCGGCAAGCTGCACGGCGACAAGGGGTACGACTACCGCCACCTGCGGCAATGGCTCCGCAGCCGGGGCATCACCCATCGCCTGGCCCGGCGCGGCATCGAGTCCTCCACCCACCTGGGCCGCCACCGCTGGGTCGCAGAACGGTCCGTCGCCTGGCTCGCCGGCTGCCGCAGACTCCACCGCCGCTACGAGCGCAAAGCCGAACACTTCCTCGCCTTCGCCGCCATCGCCTGCACCCTCATCTGCTACCGCCGACTCACCAAATGAGATGACTTCTAACGCGAAGATCAGCAAGAACCTGGAGGAAGAGGGAGACGTCTGAGACTCGACAGACCCAGGGCTTGTCAGCCGTCCTAGCTGGATAGTCGGATGGATCGTTGCCGAGCCAGCTCTGCGGGGCAGACGTTCCGGCACGTGAACGCTTGTTCGTGTTCTCGGCGGTGTGGCGGCTTCTGCCCATGTGGGGTGCCATGGGGGAGTGACTGGGAACCTAGGCATCGGACGGCTCCGCCGGATCGCACGTCGGCGTGCTGCGGGGCAACGCCGACGGCAGAGGAACCGCCGGTTTGGGGCGGGAGGTACCACAGGCGGTAACCACATGCAGTGGGTCGGATTGGTGGCGGTCAGCTTGCCGGGGCTGGCTGCGCTGGCCGCGCTGCTGTTCACCTGGATGCAGGTGGATCAGACCCGCAAGGAACTACAGATCGGGGAGCAAGGGCAGATCACCAACCGGTTCAACGCCGCGGTCAGAAATCTGGGATCAGAATCCAGGGACGTGCGCCTGGGAGGAATCTATGGCCTCGAGCGCATCATGCAGGACTCCGCCCGCGACCATCCCACGGTCGTCTCGGTCCTGTCCGCGTACGTACGCCAGAACGCCCCCCTTCCGGCGAGTGGCACCAAGAAAACACAGACCACGGCGACAGAACACTCGCCGCGTGCCGATGTCCAGGCCGTGATGAACGTGCTGGCCAACCGCCGCCCCGGTCGTGACAGGGGGGCGCTGGTCGACCTGAGCCGCACCGATCTGCGCGGCCTGAAGCCCACGGGTGGGTCGTTCCGCTCTTACTACACCCATGAACTCGACATCAACTTCCGTGAAGCGAATTTTGAAGAATCCGATCTCAGCGGCGCTGACCTGCAGAATGCGGACCTCCGTGAGGCGTGGATGGCCGGCACGAACCTCTCTACTGCGAACTTGATCGAGGCGAACCTTCGCCAGGCGGATCTGAGTGGCGCGAACCTGATCAACGCGGATTTTTGCCTTGAGCTGACCGTCGGCGAGACTGGATCCAAATTCGTCTGCGCAGACCTGACCGGCGCGAGCTTGGATGGAGCGAAACTGGCCGGGGCATTCCTGCCCCACGCGAAACTGACCGGCGCAACCCTGTCCAACGCGGACTTGACCGGCGCGAACCTCACTGACGCGGACTTGACCGACGCAGATCTGACTTACGCAAACCTCACGAACGCGGACCTCACGCGGGCGAAGCTGGATGGGGTGCGTGGGCTGCCGTCATCACTGCACTGAGTCCATGGCAGGGCATGGCGCCCTGCTTGGACCGACACCACGTTAGGCGTTACTGGCTTATTCGGGGCCGTACCCCAACGTTTGAAGCTCTCTAGACCGGACCCGCCTCACAACTGCCGTAACCTCGGCCCTTGAAGATCTCTAGCCAATGTGCCAGGTGCAGAAGGCGGCTCTCCTAGGAGTCGCCCTCATTCGGCTCCCGCATAGCCAGCTTGGTGATATTGATCAACTTCCCCCACTGTTCCTGAAACGCCCGACGCCTGCTCTGGAAGGCCTCGCTATGCGCATTGATAGGGAGCCCTCCGTTCGTGGCAGCCTCCCACCGGATCCAGGCGTCATATAGAGGGACCGCCACGGCGTAAACCGCCTGACAGCTTGCTCGCGCTTCGTCTGGGCCCCAAACACCGAGCAGGAAGGCATTGCGCAGCATCGCGCTGTGCGTCTCCAAATACTGCTCGTGCAACGCGCTTCCTGGTATTTCCCCGAGAGTGAGCTTGACCGACGCGACGCTCAGGGTGCTGTCCACTGTCGCAACCTGATCGAGTACGTCCAATAGAACCTGCCTGCGCTGTTCCCGCGCCCAGTGCCCCCAATCGGCTGATCGTTGGGCGGCCACTTGCGCTCTTGCTGTCTTGATGCCCTGCCTCGCGCCGAAGCGGGCAGCTAGCCACGCCGCGATTGCCGACACGAGGGTGCCTATCAACGCGGCTATGCCAGCGAGCAGTGTCGCCTTGCCCTCGTCCATCGCAGCATCATCCCTGCAAGATCAGATGTGCTGCAGCAGATTGCGGCTGTCTGATGTGCCGAAGGCGTGTCGCGTGTATCGCAGATGGTGCGCGAGCAGTGAGAAACAACGAGAAAGAGCGGGAGTCAGTGAGACTGACTCCCGCTCTCTCGTCTAGGCATCCGCCCAGCTCAGCGGGTGTTTCTTGCTGGCTGTGTGGCGAGTGCCCCCGGCAGGATTCGAACCTGCGCACACGGCTCCGGAGGCCTCTTCTGCCTAGTGCTCGTATGCAGCTCAAAGCTCTTTGACGACAGGGGATGGGCTCACCCGTCCACGGATAGTCCACGGCCCTCTGGGTGCCACTAGAGGCTTACAACCGACCGTTCAAGGAATCGGCAATATGCTGATACATCCATCTGTGCTGTGTTCTGTCCCAGTCGCCGTCACCCGCAGATACCTGACCGCGGCGGGTGGCCTGGTGGCGTGCAGCCATGAATTCTCGCGAGCGCTGGGCCTTGCCGGAGCGGCCCACTGCCTCGGAGCTTGATGTCAGAGGCGTTGTCTAGGCTCGTCGTGACTGAACGAGACCTAGTAGGGCTTGGTCAGGTTCGTATGGGTGTGGGTATGTCTTGGTGGCAGGTGGGGCAGGCGCCGGTCCAGGTGGCGAGGAGTGTCTGCAGTTCGCGGACGATCCGGTAGAGGCTCAGGACTGCACCACGTCTTTTGGGTCTCGTGCCAGTCGTTGCAGGGTGCAGAAGGCGTGGGCGGCGGAGACGAGGGTGACGTGATGATGCCAGCCGCCCCAGGTGCGGCCCTCGAAGTGGGCCAGCCCCAGGGCCTGTTTCATCTCGCGGTAGTCGTGTTCGATGCGCCAGCGGAGCTTGGCCAGCCGCACCAGCGTGGCCAGGGGCATCCCGGAGGGCAGGCTGGACAGCCAGAACTGCACCGGTTCGGGTTCGGTGGCGGGCCACTCGGCCAGCAGCCAGCGTTCGGGCAGCTCAGGACCGTCGTTGGCCTGCCGGACCCCGCGTCCGGCCGGGCGGATGCGCAGGGCCACGAACCGCGAGTACATACGCTTGAAGCCGCTGATCCCCTTGCCCGGCCGGGAGCCTTCCCGCCAGGACACCGGCCGTGTCGCCGCCCGCCCGGCCGCGATGACCAGGTCCTTCACGGTCTGCGCGGGCTCGGGATACTGCAGTTTCGGTGGCCGGCCGCTGCCCGCGTAGACAGGCTGGACGGGCCGGGCGGCGGCCGGATGAGCGGTGTGACGGGAGGAAATGCCCACCGCATAGGGCAGGTTGCGTTCCTCCAGGCCGTGACGGAACGCGGCGGCGTCACCGTAGCCGGCGTCCGCGACGACCAGGGGAATATCGATGCCCCAGGACCGCGTCTCGTCGATCATGTCCAGGGCCAGCTGCCACTTCTCCACATGCCCCACCTGGTCGGGGATGCCACAACGAGTGCGGCGGGCGACCTTGTCCGCATCCGCCTCCGGGGAGGCGGGATCCCAGGACGCGGGCAGGAACAGCCGCCAGTTCACCGCGGCCGAGGCATGTTCACGGGCCAGGTGCAGCGACACCCCGACCTGGCATTTGGTGACCTTGCCCGCGGTGCCGGTGTACTGCCGCGACACACACGCCGAGGCATCCCCGTCCTTCAAAAAGCCGGTGTCGTCGACGATCAGCGCTTCCGCCCCGATCTCCTCGTGCATCCTCCAGGCCAGCCGGGCCCGCACATGCGCCGGATCCCACGGACTGGAAGTGATGAAATGCGCCAGCGCCTGCCGGTTGCCGTCCTCACCCAGACGGGCCGCCATCGGCTCCACCGATTTACGCCGCCCCTCCAGCAGCAGTCCCCGTACATACGCCTGCCCCCACCGCCGCTGATCCGCGCGGAAGAACCCGTCGAACAACCCCGCCGCGAACGCCTCCAGGTCCTCCCGGACCTCAGCCATCTCCCCAGGTGTCACACCACGTCAACGACGCTCACACACCAGCAGACACTCCACTCACGGGTGAAGATGACCAAGCCCTACTAGGGGTGGGCCATGAGGATCAAGGACCTGACCAGTGCAGCCGCTGCAGATAAGGCACTAGCCGAGTGCGACAGCCTGGGAAGGCAAGCGTTCCTGGCGCGGCACAAGTGAGATATTCGCATGAAGAGGCTGCTCAAGTAATGCTGAGCGTGGGGTTGACGCCCCAGGAGCCGTACCCAGGGTCTAAGAAACCCTGGCACTGCATCTGTACAGCGTGCGGAAGCTCAATTACTCCCACCTTCAGCAATGTGCGTGCCGGAGGTGGGTGCAAGTTCTGTGCTGGAAGAGTCTTGGAACCTGCCAAGGCTGAGCAAGAAATGCGTAAAGCAGGACTGGATCCGCAGGTTCCATATCCAGGCGTAAGTAAGCCATGGCAGTGCGTTTGTACTGTCTGCGGGAAGATAGTCACACCGATACTGACTAATGTGCGCGCCGGAGGCGGGTGTAAGTTTTGTGCTGGCAGAGTCTTGGAACCTGCCAAAGCCGAGGAAGAAATGCGCGCCGGTGGGTTCATCCCATTGGACCCCTACCCTGGGGCGGGAAAGCCGTGGAGATGTAGGTGTGTGAAATGTGGAAAAGAGCCTAGTCCCACGCTGAGCACGGTTCGGGCTGGGAAGCGATGCAAGTTCTGCATGGGTCGCGTGATTGATCCTTCCGAAGCCGAGAGAGTGATGCGGGCGGCCGGACTTGAGCCGGAAGAACCCTACCCTGGTCTTGTAACCAAGCCTTGGCCGTGCGTATGCGTGAATTGTGGTAACCGCGTAACTCCGATGTATTCAAACATTCGCTCTGGCGGCGGGTGTCGCTTCTGCGCGGGACAGGTGGTGATACCGGCTGAAGCGGAACGAGTTATGCGTGAAGCTGGCCTTATTCCGCAAGAGCCATATCCGGGCTCGGCTCGCCCATGGCGAAGTATCTGCGCAACATCCGGTCACGTGGTGACACCGATGTATGCCACCGTCAAGAACGGTAGGGGATGTAGGGTTTGTGGACGGGAGAGGATGAGAAAGAAGAAAACTCTCTCGGAAAATGATGCCAGACTGGTGATGATCTCAAGGGGGCTGATACCGCAGGTTCCCTATCCAGGTTCTGGTAGGCCTTGGAAATGTCTCTGCGAGTCATGCGGGAACACGGTCACTCCCATGCTTGGCACTGTCCGAAAAGGCCATGGCTGCAAATTCTGTGCTGGAATGATAGTCGTTGCAGACGAGGCGATTCAGGTGATGCGAAGTGCGGGCCTGGAACCGAAAGATCCGTATCCGGGAGCGGGTAAACCTTGGCTATGTGTATGTACAAAGTGCCAACGCCGCGTGAATCCACGGCTCAGCGACGTTCGTGTGGGGCGAGCGGGGTGTAAGTATTGCGCGGGCCGCACTGTGGATCCAGTGGATGCTGATACAAAGATGCGGGAAACCGGGTTTATCCCACAGGGCCCCTATCCCGGTTCAGAGAAGCCTTGGCACTGCATCTGTGTAACCTGTGGACGGGAAGTAACACCCGTTTGGAGTAAAGTTCGAAAAGGGACTGGGTGTCGATACTGTGCGGTCTCTGGATTCGACTATGCGGCTCCTGCCCACGTCTATATTCTCATGCATCCTTTGGGAGCGGTGAAGATAGGTATCGCGGGTTCGTCGGCACGGAATAGGAGATACTCAGATCACGCCCGCCAAGGCTGGGTCCTCTTCAAGCGCGAGGAATTCCAGTCTGGAGCGGATGCCTGGAAAGTGGAGCAGGCCGTCTTGAGGCAACTGCGCGGTGAGGGGTATATGCCTTTCATGTCTGCAGGCGAGATGCCTCAAGGTGGCGAGACAGAGACCTTCGATGCAGATCTAATCTCCGCGTACTCCATCTGGAAGATGGTGCTATGTCAAGCCGGCAAGGTTAGGCACTCGGGGAGAATATCGCCAAACCGAACCATCTCAGGAATCGAATAATAGATTTCTGTCGATGTGGTGAAGATAGCGGTGAAGTGGGTATTTCGGGTGATCAGGGGTGTCGGCTGAGGTCAATTTGCAACGTGTGGCAAGTGGGGCATGAGTATGGGCATGCACCGCATAATGCTTCTCAATGTGTCGGCAGAACTGCTGTATCGCATGGTGAGAGGCTCGTTCTTAGAGTAGGCGCGAGCCTCTGTACTGGGTGGGCCCTGACCCTCTCGATGCGAACTATGGGCGTGAGGGACGCTGAGGTCTGCCGAGCACGTCAGTTGGTCGTCTGGGGCTGGTGGTGGTCGGTTGCGGTCGCGGTGGTTGCTGTACTTCGCTGCGGTACAGCACCGGTTCGGCGGTGGGGCACGGTCGTCAGAAGGCGTCTCGCCACCAACGATGAGGTGGGTACCCCGCCAGGCGTGTGAATCCGGTAGCACCGCCGCGCGGACACCGCCCGGGGCCAGGCCGGCCACTCGACGATGGGAGGCATGGCGAAACCGATTCCCTATGGGTCATGAGCACGGCCCTTGCTCCCGCCCCGGAGCCGCCCCACTGGGTGCACTGCGGGCAGGGCGCCGACCCGGTGACCAACCCGGTCGGATGTCGTGGCGTCCGCGTCCCTGGCGCGACCAGGTGTCTGGCTCACCTCTCGGCGCGCAAGCGGCACCGCTACCTCGCCCGCCTCGGCCCGGGAGCTGACCTTGATCACCGCGGAACCACCTTTACCAGTGCCCTTCTCGAGTCGGTTCTCCTGCGTCTCCGCGACCCTGATAGCCACGTTCCCAGGATCGGCCGCGCCAGTTTTAGTGAGGCAACGTTCGACGGTGACGCCAGGTTCGACAGGACGATGTTCGGCGGCGACGTCTCGTTTCAGGGAGCTACGTTTAATGCTGATGCCAGCTTCTATAAGGTGACATTCAGCGACATTGCTTGGTTCGACGGGGTGCGGGTCCGAGGCTATGCCGGATTCAACCGAGCGACATTCAGCACCACCGTCAGTTTGGGTAGCGCGACCTTCAACAGAGACGTCGATTTCAGCTTTGCAACGTTCAAGGGCACCATCCCGTCGTATGGAATCGCAGTCACCGGCTGGGCATGGTTCCTTGGGGCGACCTTCGCGGTGCAGTCTGACCTGGGGCCTCTGCGGGCGAAGCGCGTTGTTTTGAGCAATGCCATTTTCATGGCACCCGTGACGATTGAGCTCTTGGCCTCCAAGGTCAGCTGTATTCGGACCCAGTGGATGTCGACCGCGACTGTGCGCCTTCGCCACGCTGACGTTGATCTCACTGACGCGGTGCTCTCCTGGCCCGTCGCTATCGCTGCCCATCCCACGTCCTTTACTTACCCCAGCGGCAAACCAGTGGACGAGGGTCCGCTGGCCGGTGCTAACACTGGAGTGCGGGTGACCTCGGTTCGAGGAGCCGACGCTGCACACCTGGTCCTAACGAACATCGACCTCAGCACTTGCCGCTTCTCAGGCGCCTTCCACCTAGATCAGCTCCGCCTCGAAGGCCGCTGCACCTTCGCCTTGGTTCCGGCCGGTCCCCGCCTCTGGCGCTATCAACTACGCTCCCGGTGGACCCGCCGTCGTACCCTGGCCGAAGAACACCGCTGGCGTGCTGCCTTGGCAATCGGCAACCCGGGTCCACCCCGTGGCTGGAACCCCGGCTCGCCCTTCGACCATGTCCTCTCTCCTGCGGACGTAGCCGCAACGTACCGGGAATTGCGCAAAGCCCTTGAGGACAGTAAGAACGAGCCTGGCGCGGCGGATTTCTACTACGGAGAAATGGAGATGCGCCGCCATGATCGGGTCGGAACCCCGCGTGCCGAGCGTGCCCTGCTGTGGGCGTACTGGTTGCTGTCCGGCTACGGCCTGCGAGCCCTCCGCGCCGTGAGCTGGCTGGTTGCAACGATGGTGCTGACTGTGGTGCTGCTGATGATGTTTGGGCTACCCGCGGCACCGGGCCCGACGCAGCACAGCACCTTGACCGTCAAGCCGATCGGACTTAGCACGGCGCCCGTAGACCCCTCGGGGGTCGCCCCCAAAAATTGGCTCACTCTGCCACGGCTTGATCGTGCGACTCGAACGGCCATGGACTCGGCAGTCTTCCGCTCCCCGGGCGAGGGACTGACGACCATCGGGACCTACGTTGAGATGGCCTCCCGGTTCGCTGAACCGATCCTGCTCATCCTTGCCCTGATGGCAGTACGCAACAGAGTGAAGCGTTAGCTAGTGAGCTGCGGGCAATGCACGAGCGTTTCCGGGCTGCCGGTCTCGTACGACGCCGAGCTGTACAAGGAGCGCGGCAGCGTGGAGCGCTGCATTAGCAAGATCAAAGATCGGAGAGAGCTGGCCACACGCTTCGACAAGGAGCCCGAGAGCTACATGGCGGGGACTTCACTTGCCGCGGTGCCGTCATCTGGTTGCGCAGCCTCAGTCCCGTCGCATGATCACGACTCAGAACAGACCTGGATCCTGGGGCTAGCGGGCGGCAGGCAGGCAGTCTGTGGGCCATGCGTGGGCCAGATCACTTCATTGGCGTCAGGTGTGCTGCATATGTGGAGGTGAGCGCGGTTCTACCCTGCCGCGGACGTCGGTCTTGAAAACCGTCGTGGCGCGAGTCACCGTGGGTTCAAATCCCACACCCACCGCAGGTGAATGGCTCCTGACCAGGCAAAACGGTCAGGAGCCATTCTCGTGGGCACTGTCCGCTGGCAACCGTGACTCCCCGCTGGTCCCCGACCGAACGGGCACGGGAGGGGCACGGCGTCGGGGCTCCTGCTCGGGGGTGATCGATCGTGCCGCATGATGGCCGGCATGTCACTGACCTTTGGCCCGGACCGGCAGACTCGCGAGTTCCAGTGTGACTGCTGCCAAGCCCCGATCGAACGGGCGTGGAACTTCATCCACGCTGACGGTGCCGCGTACGCCGTGTACTTCGCGAACTGCTACCACCACAAGGACAAGGATCACGATGCGTGGATAGACGTGATCTTCGGGACCTGGGGCGCTGGAGCTGAACAGTGGGGTGATCACGTTTCGTTCGCCTGCCGCGTCGGTCCCGTGGCTGGGCAGAACACGCCAGCTTCGACCCTGGTGACTGCCGGGCTCGCGCACCCCGACGGTCCTCTGTTCGGCACCAAGCTCGATCGTGAGGCTGCTCTCCAGCACCCGAGGTTGTCAGAGTTCTGGAAGGTGTCCGACTTCATCTTGGAACACGACCCGCTAGTACGCGGTCACGTCTACGGGCACTGATTCACGAAGGCCAGCGGGCCCATGGTCGGCATGACGGTCTGCGGTCGACGACGCCGAGAGGTTGGCTCCGAGACTTTGGGCGGGAGCTGCCATGGGGCGAGTGATCATGGCCCCTTAAGCTTCCGGCGAGTCGGGCAGTCTGTGGACCTGCCCGTAAAGCACGACGTTGGGGCCATGATCTTCGAGGCTCGCCCCATGGTGGCTGCCTAAAGTCTCGGAGTCGACCGGCCCATCAGTGGGTTTACCGTTCTCTACTCGGGCCCGCACTCGCTGCGGCCCAGGGCTTGGCCCCGGCGCCGAAGGCGCAGAGGGGCCAAAGCCCAAGGGCCAGCCCGCGCTCGCGCGGGCACTTGAACCAGTAGAGAAAGTTGTTACTCAGGCTTCGGCTGCGATGTGCCATAGGGGAGCCGCGTACTGCTCCGGACGGCTGCTGAGCAGCAGAGCTCTGAGGTCCTGGCGCTGCTTGCCGTTGAGGCCGAGGGCTTCGGTGATCCTGCGGAACGTCGTGTGCGTGATGCCGCGCTCGCGGGCCTTGGCTTCGAACTGATCCAGTTGGCGCAGTGTCGCTTCCGGGCCGAGCTTCTGTTCCGGCTGACTGCCGAGCCAACTGGCCTTGTTGCGCTCGTAGTCGATCTCTGAGTATCCGCAGACCTCGCGGCTGTATTGCTCCGCCTCGGTGAGAGTCTCCGTTGCGAGGATGGCGCGCGCGAGCTCGTTGCGGGTGAGAGCCTCGTCCAGGTCCGCTTCGTGGACCGTGGGGCCCTCATCGGTGAGAGGGACTGGGAGGCCAGCGTCTCTGACTTCGCAGAGGCCTCGGACTCCGTGGGCTGTTGCCGCCAACATGGCCGTTGCCTCGGACGGGTGCCACTCAAGAACTGAGCTGATCGGTTCGACGTGCTCGGGTGTGAGCGTCAGAGCTGCTGGGCCCATACGGTCGGCCAGAAGCTCGGCCGGGAGTTCTCCGTCCAAACCGGGACCGGCGACCAAGAGCCTTACAGTCGAGTTGACTTGGCAGCATGCAGCCAGCGTGAGGGCGTCGCCGAGCGGGCTGCGGAGGGTGGGTTCGTCGCCCTTGGCGAGGATGTCGCCGCCCACGTCCAGGAGGTCGATGGACTCCGGGGCTAGGTGCTCGATGAGTTCTTCGAGTTGGCGCGTGATGCCCTCGGCGCCGTGCGTGGGGTCGATCAGGGCGAAGGTGTGGGGGAGTTCGGCTGCCAGGCGCGGGAGTGTCGAGCCCGCGGGGGCGATGGCCTTCGCATCTGCCGGAACCGTCCAGACGCTTCGCGTGAGGGGGCGTAGACCCGTGAAGTTCGCCGGCCCTCGGGGTCCCGGCACCGGGTCGATCAAGAGGCGGTCCCACGCGTACGTGAGGATCACCGCCGGACGGTCGTCACCCCCGTAGAGGGCTGCGTCGAGCATTGCGGCGGCGACTGCGTCGCCCCCTCCTCCTGCTGCCACGATCAAGCGGGTCACCCTCGCAGCGTACGGGTTCCCCTGCTGGCCACTCACCCTATAGTGGCTACTGGTCATAGCCACTTAGGGAGGGGCTCGGATGCCGCAGATCGAAGAGACCCAGCCCAAGTACCTCCAGATCGCCCACCACATCCGCGATCAGATCTTGCGAGGCGACTTGAGGCCTGGCGACGAGGTTCCGTCGGAACGTCAACTGGCCGCAGACTGGAACGTTTCCCGCCCCACGGCTGCTCGGTCGCTGGAGGCTCTGAGTCACCAAGGCCTGGTGGAGAAGCGCCAGGGTTCGGGTACTTACGTGCGGGGCCTTGCCGTGAATCGGCGTGCCAGGGAGCTCTATGGTCGTGCCAAGCAGACCGGCAAGATCTACACGCCGGGTGAGTACGCGGTCATCACGTCTGCAGGCTGGCTGGAAGCCCCCGACTACGTGGCCGAGGCGCTGAGTCTGGCGGCTGGAACCCGAGCTGTTCATCGTCGACGGGTCACCAAGAACGAGTCGGGCCCCATCACCATCTCCACCTCGTGGTTCGCTGCCGATGTCGGCGAGCAGGCGCCCAAGCTCTGTGATCCTGACCGGATCCAGGAGGGGACGCTCATGTACGTCGAGAGCGTCACGGGTCGGCAGGGGAGCTATGCCGAAGACCGGATGTGTGCCCGGCTGGCGACCGAGGACGAGGCCGCTGACCTTGAACTTGAGCCCGGGGCGGCTGTCCTGATCGTCCATCACGTGGTGTACGACCTGCAGGATCGACCCCTTGAGTTCGCCGAGGCCACGTACCCGCCTGGGCGTTGGGCGTTCGAGCAGGGCTACCCGATCAGCTAGAAAATCGGCCTTCTCTCTGAGAACCGCTTGTGGCTCCGAGTGGCTAATGCCACTATCCAGTAAGTGGCTAAGGCCACTTGACCGGAAGGGGCACGGACGTGAGCCAGGAGTGCGGGGAGTTACGGCACGTCTCGCGGGAAGCGGTCTGCCGTGGATGCCGGGGGCGAGGGTGGAAGCACGTCGGCTCCCGCTCCGCCCTGGCGCTCTCCGCCACCGATGCTCGCGTCCGTGCTACGTCCAAGCGGCGCTGTCTCGACTGTGACGGCACTGGTAGGGAGTAGTGGCGCTCATGGCGGATGCGCGTGAAGAGTCCGAAGCCGCGGTTGCCGGACCAACGCCGATCGGGGGTATGACCCTCTATCCCGTGCCCGAGTCCGTGGCCCGGGCCCGGCGATGGTTCCGGAAGTTCACCGCCCCGTACAACCTGGCCTGCCCGATCGATGACTGCGTACTGATGCTCTCCGAGCTGGTGACAAACGCGATCCTTTACGGGGAGGCCGAAGAACCGTGGCGGGTCCGGGTCGAGTGGTCGCGCCTGGGGGAGTCCCTGCGGGTCGACGTCCACAACCCGGGCTTCCCGGCGGACGTCCGGCTCCGTAACCCCAGAGCCAGCGATGCGCACGGCCGCGGGCTCTGCCTGGTGAACGCGCTGGCGGACTCCTGGGCCGCCGGCCCCAGCCGCTTCGGCGGAACCGTCGTGTGGTTCCAGATCGACGAAGCGTGGAAGCCGTGAGTCGACCCCGACCTGTGGCGCCTGCGTGTCCGCGGCTGTTCAGTACCCACTCACGTGAGTAGGCTGGTTGACAGGTTGACTTGGCGGATTCTCACTAGGCGGGGCTATGGCGTACGAGGTGGCTGCACCCAAGTATGTGCGGCTGGCGCAGACGCTCCAGGGGCGTATCGAGGACGGTACGTATCCTCCGGGGAGCCGGGTCCCGAGTGAAAATCAGCTGGTCCAAGCCTTCGGAATGTCCCGGCCCACTGTCGTCCGCGCGCTGGAGCTACTGAAGCGGGATGGCTGGCTGGAATCCCGGCAAGGGTTCGGCACCATCGTCCGCGGGCGACCGGAAGTCGTCGAGCAGAAGGATCGGCGGGGACGCGACGCGCTGGAGCGTGACGAATCCTCGGTTCAAGGTCGTCTGGTCCAGGTCGAGCAGGTTCCTGTGCCGCCGAGGGTTGCTTCCCTCCTCGGCGTACCCAAGAAGGCAACGGTCCTGGTTCGGCGGCTCTTGGTGGTGCAGGACGGTGAGCCGGTCGAGCTCTCTTCGTCCTACTTCCCGGTCGACATGGTCGAAGGGACTGAACTCTCTGCCTCGTCTCGACTGCGAGAGGGGCAGCGCGCACACCTGGAAGCACGCAGGAAGGTGCGCTTTGATCACGTAACCGAACGTGTCTCGGCTCGACTGCCAAGCCAGGAAGAAGCTGATCTCTTGGGGATGCCCCAAGGCGAGCCGGTGCTGAGCGTCTTGGTCATCGCGTGTGATGTTGCCGGGCAAGCCTTGCAGGTCACCGATGTTCTCCTGCCGGCGGATCGGCAGGAACTCGAAGACACTTATCGGCTCGGCTGAGTCGAACTCGGCCCACTCTCTCGAATTACTCGCCTGAGGGGCATAGTCCGACGAGGCCTCGCACCCAGCCACAGGGACCTGATCGTGTCAGAACGACTGCCTGAAAGCAGCGACGTCCGTGCCCACTGTGCCTCCGTCTTCGACCTCGACGCCAGGCTGCCGGAGATGGTCTTCCGGACGAACCGGGGCGACACGTTGTTCTGTGAGTTCGATGCCCTGCTCACCCCGGACTTGTGGCCTGCGCTGTGTGCGATGGCTCAGTGGCATGGAGATCGACACGTCGAACTGCTCGTCCTCGAAGCCGGTGACGGCACGGCCCTCATGCCTGCACTGTCACTTTCGGTGGAGGCCAGTGGGGACGACTACTGGGATGCGGTCGGTTTCGCGCCAGATGGCGATGCCCTTGACTCGATCACCATCATGGCGAACGTCGTTGCCGTAACGGGCCCCTCGGGTATGTGGGGGTGCTGGGGCGAGCGCGACCCGGAGGTGGCGGTCTTTCAAGGCTTCCCGAACGCATCTGCCCGCGACGCCTGGCGTGCGGCGTTCGGCCCGTTCTTGGGGGTCGACGAGGCGTTGGAGTCGTACCTCTCCCTGGCGTTCCGAGGGGCTGTCCCGGACTGGTACGCAGCAGCCATGACCACCCACTATCGCGATGAGGCTGACGGATTTGAGTCCTCAGTGTGAGCCGCTTCATCGATGGCGGAGCGGCTGGATGCTGAGCGCCACAGGGCTTGGCTCGGATCCTGAAAATGCCTGAGATGGCGCTGAACAGGTGACGTCTCAGAAACCTCAACTGGGGCGACAGTGAAGCCACTTGACAAGTCAACCTGGCTTCCCTAACTTCGAACTTGCTAAGTCAACCTGTCAGGTCATCTGGCGGATGTCTACGAAGGGGAAGTTCTGTGCGTGCAATCCGAGTTGAGACCTCGTCCGCGACGATCCTGCTGACTGAGGCCCCTGAGCCGAAGGTCAAGGACCGGCAGACGGGCGAGATCGCCAAGGACGCGGCCAGTGGGGAAGCGCTGATGAAGGTCGGCGTCGTCTACATCGACGAGGGGGAGTCGTCGCTCATCGCGGTGACCGTCCCGGAGAGCGGGATCACGGACGGCCTGGCCGTCGGCGCCCCGGTCTCCCTGCCCGGCCTCGTCGCCCGTCCCTGGGAGAGCGTCTTTAGCGGGCAGGCCCGCCACGGCATCGCCTACCGTGCGGCCGCTGTCGTCCCGGGGGCTTTCCCTGTCGGACAGGAGAACTGATCTCGTGTCCGAGCTGATGACCATGGTCGAGCTGGGCGGACCCCTCGCCTTATTAGGCGGGGCGATCTACGCCCGGAAGGCGCATCCGGCGATCTACTGGGCCACGGTCGGGCTGCCCTCATCGGTGGCCCGACTGGTCGGCTCGTACAGCTCGACCATGGACGCGTGCGGGCTGACGGTTCAGCCGTCTCGTCTGCGGGCCCTGGCGGTGCGGGCCACCACCCGCCGCGAGGTTCGGCCGGTTCCTCCGCGCCGAGGGCTGATTCGTCCCACCTCCACGGGGCTGCGGGTCCGGCTTCGGCTCGCTCCCGGCCAGGAGCCGGCGGACGTGGCTGCCTCGTGTGAGCGGCTGCAGCACGCCTGGGGCGTTCACGCGGTCCACGTTCGCGAGATCAAGCCGGGCGTGGTCGAGCTGCGGTTGATCGGCTTCGACGTGCTGCGCAAGGTGAAGATGCCTCGCAGCGCGGGGCACGACCTCCTCGCCGTGCCGGTGGCTCTGCGGGAGGACGCGACTGTGTTCGTCCGCGACTACCGGGCCGTTCCTCATGAACTCGTCCTCGGTGCCACCCTGTCGGGGAAGTCGATGTTCCTCCGCAATCTGCTGACGGGGCTGGCCGCTCAACCGGTTGCCCTGGTCGGCATCGACTGCAAGCGAGGGGTCGAGCTGGCGCCCTTCGCTCCGCGACTGTCGGCGTTGGCCACCGACTCCGATGAAGCCGCCGAGCTGCTACCCGTCCTCGTCCAGGAAATGGAGGACCGCTACGACCTGATCAAGGCACGCCAAGGTATCGCGCCCGGCACGCCCGACGAGGAGATCACCTCTGACGTGTGGGGCCTGCCGGACGACGAACGGCCGCCGCCCATCGTGCTGTTCGTCGACGAGGTGGCCGAACTCTTCCTCGTGGCAAGCCGCAAGGACGAGGAGCGGCGCGACGAGATGGTGACCCAGCTGATCCGACTCGCCCAACTCGGACGGGCCGCGGGCATCTACCTGGAGATCTGCGGCCAGCGTTTCGGTGCGGAGCTGGGCAAGGGCGCGACCATGCTCCGCGCTCAACTCACCGGACGCGTCTGCCACCGCGTCAACGACGAGGCCTCGGCCAAGATGGCCCTTGGCGACATCGCCCCCGAAGCGGTGGGCGTCGCTGCCACCATTCCCGCTGAACGTCCGGGCCTGGCCGTGTCCGGCGATACGTCCGGCGGCTGGGGACGCATGCGCACTCCGCACCTGTCCCTCGGCGACGCTGCGGCGATCTGCCGCGAGACTGCCGAGCTCGCCCCCGATGTACCGGCCCTGAAGCCGTTCCGGCCGCACGTCTCGGCTTCGCCCGCGGTCGCCCCGAGCGCCGTGACGAAGCCGCACCCGGCTACCGGCTGACCCACCAACCCACCGGTCGGCGCGACCGTCTCACGCCAAGTCCCTACCCCCGCCATCCCCGAACCGAACGAGAGGACGTGATCAGCGTGGCCGAGCGCTCCGCACCGCGTGCCCTTCCGGTCCGCGTGGACGCCGTACTCGTTCAAGCGGTCATTGCTGCCGCGTTGTCCTTCGCCCACCTTCACGATCTGGCCGTCGCAGCGGGACAGGACGGCTGGAAGGCGTGGGCCTACCCGATCAGCGTCGATCTGCTGTTGGTGGCGGCCTGGAGGCGGCTGCGGACGGGGGAGTCCAAGGCGGCCGGGTGGTGCTGGTTCCTGGTCGCGCTCACCGCCAGCCTCGGCGCCAACGTCGCGACGGCCGGGCTCCTCGACCTCGACCACGTTCCTGCCTCGCTCCGCGTCGTCGTGGCCGGTTGGCCGGCGGTCGCCTTCCTCGGCGGCACGCTGCTCGCGCACGGACCCGTCGATCCGGCCCCGGACCCGCGTGAAGAGCACGACGAGACGACGAACGAAGCGGCGCAGCAGGGATCACTCCCTGCGTCCGCGCCTGCGTCCCGGCCCGCTGTACCTGCTTCGCGTCCCGCGCTTGCCGTTCCACCGACAGATCGGCTCCCGACCGCGCTCGTCGACCATGCCCGAAAGGTGGCTGCCGAGCACCACACCCGGACGGGCGCGCCCATCGACACCGACACCCTGCGAGCCCGCCTCGGCGTCCCAGCCCAGCTCGCCGAAGCCATTGCCGCTCAACTCACCTGAACCCAGGAGAACTTCCGCCCATGCGTCCGTCCACGCTCCGTGCGCTCAACCGCGCCGCCGAGCTGACCCGCCAGAACCGACTCACCGAAGCAATGCTCATCGCCGAACCCGTGATCCTCATCGCCGACGACATCGAGGGCGAGGAGATCCGGCGGTGGCTGCTCGACCACGTCGCCGACTTCACCGGCGAGAACCGTCAGAACTCGAAGGAGCTGCCCTGATGCCCGCCAACCCCCGCTTCCGCCGGGTCGTCCGCATCGGCCCCGTCCAGGTCGCCACCTACTACGACGGCCGCGGCCGGGAGAAGCACACCGCCGCCTGCACGGCTCCGCGCTGCGGCTTCTCGACCGACTACGACAGCCGCGCCGCCGCCGAGCTGGCGGCCCGCACCCACCGCTGCTCGGCCCGCTGAGGAGATCACCGTGACCGTCAGCCTGCCTCTCGTCTTCGTCCTCGGCGTCATCGCCTGGGCCGCGATCAAGTTCCTCGGCGTCCGCATGTGGGTGGCCGTCGTGATCGCCCTGTTCGGCTTCCTGCTCTCTCAGACCTTCCTCGCCCCGGCCATCGAGTCCGGCACCCGCTCCGGGGTCGACGTCGTCGACGGCACCCATCACTGAAAGGAGAAACACCATGCTGCTCCGCCCGAAGATGCCCGATGCGGCTCCGCTACCGATCGCCCACAGGCCGGCCACCCCTGCCGAGCACCACCGCACTCCGGTGACCTGCTCCTGCGCTCACGCCCCGATGGAGTCCACCAGCCGCCCGATCGCGCCGTTCGTCAGCCGTGGGGCGGGTGCCATTGCGGCGGTCCTCGTCGTCGGCATCGTGCTGACCGCACTCCTGGCCACGGTCGCCATCACGGCAGTCTCCGTCTCCATCGCGGCCCTGGTGCTGCGCTCCCTGCTCAACAGCGCCCACAAGCGCTGACCAGCCTGCCGGGGCGGCCTCGATACCGCCAAGCATCCCGCCGCCCCGGCAGGCGCGGACCTCCCGACCGAAACCGAAAGGACAGCTCCCATTACTACCGGACGCGTTCCGCCTCCAGTCAAAGAACTGGGCGCGCTCGTCTCCCTGGGTGGCATACCCACCCTCGTCAAACAACTCCGCGGCATCGGTGGTTGTACACAGCCTGTGCGTCTGGACGGCCACCGCGTCGAGCACGCGGTCGACACACGTACCGGCGAGATCGGCCGCGTTCTCCACCGCCTCGACTCGGCCTCACTCCCGGCAGGCAACCTCCTCGTACGCTGCAACAACCGCCGCGCGACCCGCTGCCCGGCCTGCGCGGAGACCTACCGCCGGGACACCTTCCACCTGATCACCGCCGGACTGCGAGGCGGCAAAGGCACTCCCGCCACTGTCACCCGCCACCCGAAGGTGTTCGCCACCTTCACCGCTCCCGGTTTCGGCCCCGTCCACAACCGACCCACAGACCGACGCGGCACCGTCCGAGCCTGCCGCTGTGGACTCCTCCATGAGACCGACGCCGAACTGCTCGGCACGCCCCTGGACCCAGCGACGTACGACTACGAAGCTGCCGTCCTCTGGAACGCGCACGCCGGGATGCTCTGGCGACGCTTCTCCATCTACCTCCGCCGAGAGATAGCCAAGCGGGCCGGCCTCACCCAGAGGGACTTCGCGGACTTCGCCCGGGTCTCCTTCGCCAAGGTCGCCGAGTACCAGAAGCGCGGTGCCGTCCACTTCCACGCAGTCATCCGCATCGACGGTCCCGAGGGTGGCGACACCCCACCTCCGGTCTGGGCTACTGCCGAGCTGCTCACTGACGCGATCGGCGCCGCTGCTGCCCGATCTCGTGTCGATGGCCCCGTCATCGACGGGCGCTCGCACGCGTTCGCCTTCGGCAGGCAAATCGACGTACGCGCGATTCGCTCCGCCGATTTCGACGGTGGGCAGGAGCTGACCGAGCGGGCGGTGGCTTCGTACATCGCGAAATACGCCACCAAGGGCGCGGAGACAGCCACGGGAGCTCTCGACCACCCACTCAAGTTCCTCGCCGAACTGGCCCAGCTCGACATCAGGGACCACGCCCGCCAGCTCATCCGGACGGCCTGGACTCTCGGCGCTCGCAAGGAGTTAGAGGATCTCCGGCTTCGGGCTTGGGCTCACATGCTGGGCTTCCGCGGCCACTTCTCCACCAAGTCCCGCCGCTACTCGACCACCCTCGGCGCCCTCCGTGACGCTCGCGCCGAGTGACGCCGTGCCCAAGCCTCCGCGACCAGCGAGGACGAGCCGGATACGACTCTCGTTCTTTCGCATTGGGTCTTCGCCGGAACCGGTCTGTCCGCCGCAGAAGCCTGGCTTTCTGCCTCGCTCGAACCCGCTCTCGGTACGGAAGGAGAACCGACGTGAACTCGCGGCGCGACGAACTGATGACCGTGCGCCAGGTCTTGGACGAGTTGGGTGGGGTCTCTCGCCGGACGTTCTACCGCTGGCGTGAGCTGGGGCATGGGCCGGCCGCATTCAAGCTGCCCAACGGGGAGCTCCGGGTGTGGCGGAGTGACTTCTCCACGTGGCTGCGAGATCTGGAGGCCGCAGCGTGAAGTCTCTCGACGTGAAGGTCTGGGCCGTTCGGAAGCGTGATACGAAGACGCCCTCGTACGGCGTTCGGTGGTCCGTGGCGGGCAACGTCTTCTCCGACTCGTTCCGAACGAAGGCACTCGCCGATCACTACCGCTCGAAGCTGATGCGGGCGATGCGCGACGGCGAGGAATTCGACCAGGCGTCCGGGCTTCCGGACTCGATGGAACCGAAGAAGTCGGCTGTGTCCTGGTACGACTTCGCCCTCCGGTACCTCGCCATGAAATGGCCGTACGCCGCTCCCAATACGCGCGACGGCATCAACGAATCGCTTACCAGCGTGACTGTGGAGCTCCTCGACGAGCGGGCTGGACGGCCGTCCGACCAAGCCATCCGTAAGGCGCTGCGCAACTGGGCTTTCGTCCTGCCGGGGCCCGACGACCGAGACGTCCCGGACGATGTGCGCAACGTCCTCCACTGGGTGTCGAAGGCGTCGCGACCGCTCGCCGATCTCGCCGAACCGGCTACGGCGCGTGCGGTGCTGGACTCACTGAAGCTCAAGCTCGACGGCACGGCCGCGGCAGCCGAAACCGTGCGGCGGAAGCGGCGGACCCTCGTCAACGCTGCCAACTATGCCGTCGACCTGGGGGAACTGCGCGAAAACCCGATCACGGCCGTCCGCTGGCAGAAACCGAAGGTCTCCAACCAGGTCGACCCTCGCGTTGTCGCGAACCCCGAGCAGGCTCGGAATCTCCTGGCGGCCGTCTCCTACGTGGGCGGCTACCGGCGGGCCCGCGGTCGGCGCCTCGTGGGTCTCTTTGCTGCGATGTACTTCGGCGGTCTCCGGCCGGCTGAAGCGGTCGGCCTTGTCGAGACGGACCTGAAACTTCCCGAACAGGGCTGGGGATCGGCGCTGCTCCACCGGACCCGTCCGTCGGTCGGCAAGCAGTGGACCGACTCGGGGGAGACCCACGACGACCGCGGTCTGAAGAACCGACCCGTTGAGGACGTCAGGCGGGTGCCTATCCCGCCCCACCTCGTCGCCGCACTCCGGGAACACCTGGCGACCTTCGGCACCGCGGACGACGGGCGACTCTTCTTCAGCGAAAAGGGCTCGGTAGTCCCGTCCTCGACCTACTACCGCGTGTGGCAGGAGGCCCGTCTCCTCGCGCTCCCGTCGGCTGTGGCCTCCTCGCCGCTCGCGAGTCGGCCGTACGACCTGCGGCACTCGGCGCTGTCCACATGGCTCAACGCGGGCGTCGATCCCACCGAGGTGGCCGAGCGAGCCGGCAACAGCGTCGAGGTCCTGCTGACCCGCTACGCGAAGTGCCTCGACGGACGGCAAGACGTCGCCAACCGGCGTATCGAGGATCTGCTTCGCGAGTACGAGTGACGGCATCCGACCCCGTCCGAGGCCCCTGGCGTAATGCCCAGGGGTCTCGTCGTTTCCCTGGCCCGTCAAGCGGGCGGGGTGCCCCTGGCCTGTTCGGATGCGAGCAGGCGTTCAAGACTCCTCCGCTCGCCATCGAGCGCGGCGAGCATCTGCGTGCGAGTGCGTTCGAAGTCGGGCTGGACCTCGACGCCGAGGTCATGGCGCAGAATGACCCGCAGCAGATACACCCAGTCGGACATTGGGCCGCTGAACCAAGCTTTGGCGCGGTTGTACGACCCGTCTGGGTCAGGACTGCTCGGCAACTGCTTGACGACGGAATATCCGACTCCGAGCGCCCTGTTGAGGGTCGAGACAACCTCGTGAACATCCTTCGGCAGCGCCATCTGCGCCGAAGAGTATTGCTCCAACCAAGCGTCCTTGGCGGTGTCGAGGACTGCTGGATCGATGCTTTCACCGCGCTCGGCTGCACGGACGGAGTCTCGGGCAGCGACCCGATAAGCGCGAGCCGTGGTGTTCAGACGGGCATAGAGATCCCGTCTGGCTTCCTGCGCTCGGTCGTGGCGGTCCTCCTCCCGTTCACGATCGGCGCGCTGGTTCTGCTCCCGGGTGACGCGCTGGCTGAGTACTGCCCCACCCAGAGTTCCGCCCAGCGTTCCTCCGACGCCGATGAGCGCGACGGCAAGCGTGGTCACATCCACGAGATCCCCCAACTCGTCCATTCATCCGCCCGCGGGCAGCGGCTGAAGACGGCACGACGGTCCCCAGCAACGCTCAGGCTCCCCACCCGCGGCACAGTCCAAGACCGGGACGACGATAACGAGGAGTGGGCCCGCTTGGCTCCAATGAGTCTCATCACCTGCGGGAATGCCCCAAGATCCCGTCCACGCCTCGTCCACAGACCCCGACATACGGCGGCTCTGGGCGGCATCTGGCTGCACATACGCGAAGACCCCGGCCTCAGCGTTTCCGCTGGTGACGGGGTCTTTGGGCACCTCATAAGGGGTGCCCCCGGCAGGATTCGAACCTGCGCACACGGCTCCGGAGCACAATCAGAGATTGGCTTGTGAACAGTCTCTGAGCAGCAGGTTCCTTGATCGAAGGATGTGTGCAGCGCCCTCCTGTATCGCAGATAGTGCGTGGCAGGCGGGAAGGCGGTCCGGAGGCCTTTTATTTTCGGAGGTATTGTCAAGTTATGACCCAAGTGTCATGAAGTGGCCGACTCGTGGCCTCTGGCCCTATCAACCTGGGGGCGCGTGTCGGCGTAGTGCGCGCAGAACGGGTCGAAGGCAGGAGCGCAGCGCGCAGCGGAGCCGGCTCTGCCAAGGCTCCTGGCGCTTGTGCCGGGAGCCTTGGCTTTGCGGCCAGTGCCAACGCGCCCGGCGGCACGGTGTACGCCCATGTGGCTGCCCGTGACGGTGAGAGACCCACGGTCATGTTGTGGACCCCACTGGTGCGACTGTCGTATGCCGGACCGAACGTGGCTGATACTCAAACAAGCGCATCCCGGCCCGTTTCCGGGGGTGCGCCAGTTACATGGAGAAGTTCGGCCCCGATGCGTCGGACGGGTTCCTGCGGACGGCGTGTGAGGCAGCCGTCGATGGTCCGTGTGAACCGCAGAGGCTAGAAGCCGCTGGCCGTGTAGCAGCTGGCGGTTCCGGTGGCGTAAGTGGTGGCCGCGCTGCTGTCGGGGTCCTCGTTGACGTGCAGGGCGAAAGCGGATCCGGTCAGCTTGGTGGACAGGGTCGTGATGCTGTTGTAGGGCACCTTCACGCTAGCCGAAGTGCTGGTCTGAACGACCTTCACGGTCCGCTTCCCAGTGGCGTTCCCGTAGTCGCGAAGGCGCCCTATCTGCAGGCTGATGGAGCGGCAGGTGTTTTTTTGGCTGGTCGCGAAGACGTCTTTTTCGGTCCAAAAGGGCATGGTCTTGTACTGCATAAGGCGGTTGCCGATGGTGATCGAGCCGGAGGTGTAGTGCTGTCCCGGATTGAAGAATTTGGTGATGCTGACGTTGCTGTAGGCGTAGAGGTAGTGGCCAGCTTCGGCAAGTTTCGCGTTGTTGCTGTTCAGGATGTAGATGCGGTACCCCCATCGGCCCTGGGTCGGAGCGGTGGTCGTCACTGAGCCCTTGCCGTTGGCAGCCTTGAGGGTGTTGATGGTCTTGTAGGTGTGGCTGCTGCCAGCCTCACGTCGAAGCTCGACGTGGCTGCCCTTGGGCAGGTTGGCGATCGAGTAGTTGAGCGTCACCTTTGAACTGGCGTTGACGCGAGGGCCATTGCTGAACGCCCAGGAGGCGCTGGGGGCGGGCGCTGCGTCTGCGGCCGGGGCCGCGAACAGGGGAAGCATCGTGGCGGCGATCAGTGCCGCACCTATGCGGAGGCGCATGGTTCTCCTTGTGAGGGTGATGTGGAGATCACGTGAATGGATCTTGAACGTGAGTGAACCAGAAACTTCCTTACCTGCAAAGACGCTGCGGCCGAACTGCGCCGGTAGGCCCGTTTTTTTGACGCTGCCCCTGCGCTGCTGACTGTGGCTGGCGGAGTGAAGCACGGCCGGGGCCCCGGCTCCTGCGTCCATTGAGAGATCGGTTTCGTCGGCGGGCTGTAACACCCAGGTGGGGTGTTGCAGCCGTCTCTGACCGGACAGCCCGGACATCGACACTTTGAGCTGTCCGGGCTGTTTGTGCAGGCGAGGGGCTCAACCGGACAGCCGGACAGGCCGGACACCTCATGCGCGGTCCCGGCTCCGGAGGGCACTCAGGGGCAAATGGCGTGCGGCAACTGCGCGGCCTGCATGCGTCGTTCGACCCTCAACTTTGAGCCCGCTGACTCGAACAGCGCTCTACCTGCCCTTGTTTCCCGCGTTCACTCTGTCAAGTGCGACGAGCCCGGCAACTCGCCCTGGGCCTGGAGACGCGTTTGTGTGGCGGCCGGCGCTTTCCCTGTCAACCTGAGCGGCTTCAGACGAGGCCAGGCCACGCCGGTTGTGAGGGAAGATGCACGGCTCTGGGCGAAGGTCGTCGAGAAGCGGGACGGGCCGCAGCCTGACTTCGGGGACTTCGGTGTGACGTACCCCCGAATGCCGCCCAAGAGCCGTGGGACCCCGGACCCCAACGTGCGCTACACCACAGAGGAGAACTGGCAGGTCTTCGTGTATCCGCGGGTTCGGCAAGGCAACGATGACTTCCTCACGCTCAGCCAGGACCTTGTCAATTCGCCTCACTGGCCTGTCACGGAACTGCCACGTCCTGGGGCGACGTCTGCCTTCAGGAGTGCGCCCAACGCCTGCGTCAGAAGGCGGGAGGAGGCACTGAGCGTTTTCAGAGTGGCCATCGATGGAGTGACGGAGCCGGCGTGCGCAACGCACGAGGCATCCGTGCCGTTGAGGGAGGTGTTCGACGTCTCAACTCATCAGCACAGGTGCCTCGTTGGTTTCCTATCCTGCCGCACTTGACCTACCTCATGCGCTGGTCGAGTGAGGCACCATGCTCATCGTCACCCGTGAGGGTGACCGCCGCTGCAAGCTCCCGCCGCACCAACGCGCGCTCGTCGCTCTGGTGTACCTGCGTAAGCGCGACACCCTGGCCCAGATAGCCGCC
Source organism: Streptomyces sp. NBC_00386 (assembly GCF_036063235.1). Taxonomy (NCBI): domain Bacteria; kingdom Bacillati; phylum Actinomycetota; class Actinomycetes; order Kitasatosporales; family Streptomycetaceae; genus Streptomyces; species Streptomyces sp. NBC_00386. The sequence continues at coordinate 3,290,296 of NZ_CP107950.1, read as the reverse complement.
GGCTTCGACATCTCGGTCGGCACCGCCCACGCCTACACCGCGGCGGTGGGGGAAGGTTGCGCCCCCTTGGCAGTGGCCCGGGCAGGCGGTGCCGGTGGCCTGTGTGGATCACGGTCGTAGCCGCCTGCACTGCCCCGACGGTCATCTGATAGAAAATTCAAGGTCTTCACGCGGCCTTCACGAAATCCGCGGTTCGATCTTGATGTTCTCGAAGGAAAGGCTGTCCATGCGGAGATGGTTGAGAGCGGTGGCCGCCATACCGGTCGCTGCGCTGACAGGGATGGCCGTACCGGCATCCGCCGACGCCGTCACGCCGGTACGGACCTCATCGTCGACGGTGGTCCACGGCGTACTTCAGCGGGTGGCCGTCGACACTCCGCACGGCAGCAGCGAGCAGGACTCGGTTCTCGCCGACGGGGCGACGTTCTCCGTCCCGGCGTCGATGGTGCAGGACATTCCCGGCGGTTCGCGGGTGACCGTCACCGTCCGCGGATCGGTCCTGGGTTCTGGTGGCACCTCCGCGGCCGTGCGGGCCATGACGGCCGGAAGCGCGTCCGTCGCCTCGGTCACCGCTCAGCCGCTGGACAGCGAGTCGACGGACTACCTGGGCAGCCACAGTGTCCTCGTCGTCCCGGTCTACTGGACTGCGGCCGCGCCCTCGTCCCCGACGACCACCGACCTCAAGGCTTCCGTCGCCGACGTCGACAGCTACTACAACACCGTCACGGCGGGGAAGATACGCCTGCCCGCCGCCGGCACCACCGTGATGCCGTGGCAGCGCATCACGCTGACCCCGGCCCAGATCAGCAGCTGCGACTCCAACGCGATCCAGCACGCCGTCGATTCCCTCCCGCAGGTCGCCGCCTTCCCGAACGACCGGCTCCACCACGTCGTCGCCTACTTCCCCCCGATCTCCGCTTGCAGCTGGTCCGGACTCGGCACCATCGGGATGTCCTTCAGAGCCGTCGGCGGGTTCGTCTGGCTCAACGGCAACCGGGACCAGGACGTTCTCGCCCACGAATTCGGGCACAACCTGGGCTTGATGCACTCCGGTGCCCTGCACTGCAACAGCGGCCCCGGCATGACCGGCGTCCCGGTCACCCTGTCCGCCAACTGTGTCCAATGGACCTATCTCGACCCCTACGACATCATGGGCAACTCGCCGCTGGGCCAGGTCGGATTCATGTCCGCGGCGCACCTCCAGGAGCTCGGCGCGCTGCCCGCCGACGGCTACGCCGCGATCGGCTCCTCCGGCACCGTCACCCTCTCCCCGGTCGAGGCAGGAACCGGCCTGCGCGGCGTGTCGATCCCGATGGGCGACAAGACGTACTACCTGGAGTACCGCACCGCCACCGGCCTGGACTCGTGGATCGACGGCGACGGATGCGACTACTGCGGACTCGGCGGCCCCGGCGGCGGCCTGATTGTGCGGGAGTCGGACACCTCCTGGACCTCCCCCACCGAGCAGGACATCCTCGACTTCCATCCCGTCACCGACTACGGACCGAACGTACTGTGGGACCACCCGGGACTGCTGCCGGGCACGTCGTGGACGGCCCCGGACGGATCCATCGGCTTCTCCGTCGACGCTGACACGTCCCGGGGGCTGAAGGTTGCGATCACGCGCCGCCCGGACAAGACCCCGCCGACGGTGTCGCTGTTCGACGACATCACTGGGCAGGGCGGCGACCCGGGCACGCTCTGGGTGGGCTGGGAGGACATCACCGACACGGACAGCGGTGTCGCCTCCGCGAGCGTGCTCCTCGACGGAAAGCCCGCCTACCGCCTCAACGCTTACGAGCTCTCCACAGGCGGCAGCACCATGCTGGAGAACGTCCCCGACGGCAAGCACACCGTCGCGCTCACGGCGACAGACCTCGCAGGAAACACCGCCACCACCCGGGCGCTGGCCCTCACCCTCGACAACAGCGCGCCCGTGTTCTCCGGGACGCCCACCCTGCACATGGGCACCGGCACCGCCACCACCGGGCACATCCCGCTCACGCTCACCTGGAGCGTCACGGACACCGGTACCGGCATCTGCCAGCAGGGCGTCGTCGTGAACTACTACCCGTACACCGCGGCCTACCGCGAGGCCACCGCACGCTCCACCGCCGTAACCGGGTACACCGGCCAGCCGAACCAGTTCAATGTCTGGTCCTCGGACTGCAAGCAGAACACGGCTGACCGAGACTCGAACACCGTGACGCCGCGCGTCGACACGCAAAGCAGCCGCACCACCGCCTATAAGAGCACCTGGACGACCACGCGCGGCTCGCGCCATCTCGGCGGCAGCGAGCAGACGACCACGCGTGCGAACGCCAAGTTCACCTACACCTTCACCGGCCGTGGCATCGGCTACGTCGCGACGAAGGGCGCCAAACGCGGCAAGGTCGCCGTCTACGTCGACGGGAAGAAGGTCACCGTCGTCGACCTGTACGCGAAGAGCACCAGCTACGCGCAGCAGGTGTGGGCCAAGACCTGGACGTCGTCCGGGAAGCACACCGTCACCCTCGTCGCCCTCGGCACGACCGGCCGTCCGACGGTCGGCGTCGACGCCATGACCCGCTACTGACCCGAGTCGCCCGCGCGGCGGTCGGAGCACAACCGTTCCAGCGGTGCCGGGTTCGAACGGCACCCTGGTTCGGGTGGGTCGGCCGGTGCGCGGGCCTGGGCGTGATCCTCGGCGCCGAGTTGCTGGCCGCGACCGGCGGCGACATGAGTCTCTTCGGCACTCCTGACCGCCTCGCCGGCTTCGGCGGCGTTGCTCCTGTTCGCGTGACAGGGTGGCGTGCCAGCACTACGGACACCTCTTCGTGGAGCGCGAAGAAGCAGCTGCCGCACTCCGCCAGCGCTATGAGGCCGCCGACTGCCGGGTGGACTGTATGACCGACGCTTTCAACTGACTGCCTCCTCAGCGAGTGCTTGAGGCCAGGGGCGCCAAAGCCGTCACCCGATCGTGCGGCAGACGCCAAACGACTAAACCGCCTGCCACGGTTCCAGGGCTGAAGCTTCACGACCGAAAGTCAGGAGCAACCGGGCTACTTCTTTTTGCCCTGGGTCTTGCCGGAGATCTTGGTGACCTGCGTTTTCGCTGTTCAGGAGCGGTGGGCTCGGGTGCCTGGTCGTCGTCGTTGGTCGTCCTTGGCCGCTGTCGAGCAACCTCGGACGGCCCAGAGACGGCCCAGCTTTGGCGCGCGCGACTGACGGCTGGCACCCTCGATGCGCGTTGTCTGAACCTCAGCCGAAACAGTCAGCCACGACGGTGGGTGCGTTGACCGACCACGCACGCGTATGCCTCGCTGCACCCCCGCCAGCATCAGCCACGCTGCCTTGCCGTCGCCCAGAGCAAGCCGCGACGGCCGGCCCGTGACGACAACGCTGAGCCCTCAGCTTGGGAAGCTGATGCCGTTCCCGGCTGGTTCGGGCGCTGACCTGTGTGAGAGCCGACGGTGTGGCCACGTCGGACTCTGTGGCTTTTACCGTTGTTCCCCGTTGTTCCCCGCCCCATCTGGTGCGGCTGTGGTGCGCGCTGCCTCATGAAAAACGTCGTACTCGCGTCGTGCGTCCGGTGCGAGCTGGGCCCGCTCCGACTCGGACAGCGGACGACCTGTCGCGACTGCGATCTGGCCCAGCGACTCACCGGCACTCGCCAGCACGATGTAGGGCGTACTCGCTTCACTCGCCACTGTGAGCAGGGCGGCGCGTGCGTCGGGATCACACGTGGCGTAGAGGTCCATGGCGGCATCGTCTCGAATACCGATGTCTGCGCTGGGGTTGAGCAGAACCTCGATGAGCTCCGGCACGTGTCTGGCGTCCATAGGGGCATCCTCAGCTCCGATGGGCAACGGTGCCAACACTCTTTCCAACTGTGTTGGCGTGGCGGTGGGCTGGGTGCGGGGGCGTTCACCTGCGTTCATCGGCGGCTGGGCTTCGGTCGGCGCTCAGGCCTTGGTCCCGTCTGAACGACCATGAACGTTGCTGAATGAGACGGAAACTGAGACGGCGGCACACGGTTCAGCCACTGCCCTTGCAACTGGCCGCTGACGGCATGTCGTGGCACAACTGATCCTGGTGAGACTGGACCTCACCCCCGCCCAAGAAGATCATGAAGATCAAGATGGCCATCACGGCTTGGGTGGCAACCGTCACGACGGCGTCGACCCATGCGGCTGTCACGGCCGCCGCGATGGCGAGGACTCCGACTCCGCCGGCGGCGACCAGGTAGCCCCACGAGGGATCAGTCGTGACGGTCTCCTCCGGGTCGAGATCGAAACCGGACAGGAACCAGAGTCCAAAGATCACCGCCAGGGCGATCAGCTCCAGGAGCACGAGACCGCACCCGGCTGCGATGTCGGCACCTCGGTCCACACGGCGCCGCTGCCTGGAGTCGGTGGTGGCATCGAAGGCCGGAGGGGCAACGGGTAAGTCCATACTCGACACCTTGCCCACGCGGGAAAGGCGGCACATGAGTACGGGTACTCAGTTCCGCACCAGATGGATCCCATGATCCACCAGGCACCTTCCCATCGATCCTGCGGCAGCTCCTCTGGAGCGGTTGCCGTCGACCACTGCCGTCGACACAACAACCAGAGGCCCCGTGGATTCCTCCACGGAGCCTGTCACCAGCTGTGCACTCGGCAGGATTCGAACCTGCAACCTTCTGATCCGTAGCTCTAGCCAGTTCGGTCAACGACGGTCATTCCGGTCGCTCTGATGCCTCTGAGGGACGTCGATGGGCGGGGGCAGTCGCTGGAGTTGCGGTACCGCGCTGCTGTAGCGCTTGCCTCGCTGCCAGATTCCGGGTGTGAGCCTCACGTCGCAGCCGCCGTTCGAAGTCGGCGATCTGACGGGCGACGGGAACACCGGTGGAAGTTCGGATCAACCGCTCCTGACGCGCGCCCTACAGGGTGGTGTGTCATCTGTAGGTGGGAAGTTGGGTAGCGTCGTGCACCAGGCCGAGGAAGCGAGAATCGCCTGCAATCGCCAGCAGTTCCTTCCCTGTGATGGGGGAGGGACCCGAGCCCACGCCCGGGTAAACGGTGAAGACGACCTTGCTGTTCGCGTAGACGAAGGCGACCTCGGTGGACATGACATCGGGCGATCTGACGAACATGCGAAGCGACGTGGCCTTGATAGCGCCCGGCAGAGTGACGTTCTCACAGCTTCCGCCCTTGGTGAAGGTCCCGGAACAAGGCCTTGGGCCGGGGCCACCGTCGTAGGGCCGCACGGAGAGGGCGACGTGGAACACCTTGCCGCCTTCTGTCTCGCCTTGGTACTGCGCCTCGTCAAAGTAGACCGGACGGATCAGGCCAACAGTGTCCGGCAGAAGCTGGTCGAGTAGAACTGCCGCCTTCTGCTGGAACTCTGCCCGTCGAGTCCGCTCGACCGCCGTCAGACCCTCCAGGTGCTGCTCCTCCCGAGCCGTCGAATACAGGTGGACCGGTGTGCGGTAGGGGTTCGGCTGGACCGGTCCGGGCGACTCGTGCGGCGAGGTCGCGGCGGGACGGACTGTCGAGCGGGCGCCGTCCCCACCGGAGAGCGTCAAGGAGGCGACCACTACCGCCCCGGCTGCGCAGGCGCTCCCGGCGGCGATCGCGAGACGGGCACGCGCCCTGCGGCGCCGGCCCTGGGTCACTGCGGCGGACACCAGGCCGTGCAACGAGGGCAGCTCCGCCACCGCACTTTCCATCGCATCGCGGACCAGTAGGGTGCTGTGGTGGTCTTCTTCGGTGATGTTGTCCTTCATGGCGGTTGCTCAACTCCCCGTGGCGTAGATGTGGGCTTCGTCCAGTTGGGTGCGCAGCTTTGCCAGAGAGCGTGAGCACTGGCTTTTGACCGTGGATTCGCTGCACTTCAAGAGCTCGGCGACGGACTCGACGCTCTGGTCCTCCCAGTACCGCAAGACGACCATGGCCCGTGCTCTGGGGGGCAACCCGGCCAGTGCCGACATCAGCGTCACCCGCAGGTCGGTGTGGTCGGGCGCCGGCCGGGGGTCGGGGCGGGAATGAGCCAGCAGGTCGCGCAGCCGCCGACGGCGCTCGGCGAGGTAGGTGCGGGTCAGTACGGTCCTGGCATAGGCCTCGATGTGGTCGGCTGCGCTCGCTCGCCCCCAGTGTTGGAAAAGCTTGGCGAGCGTGGTCTGTGTAAGGTCGCGGGCCGTGTCCGGGTCCCCGCACAGCAGGTATGCGGTCCGGTACAGCGATCTCTGGCGCGACTGTGCGAAGGCCTCGAAGCTCTCGGGCGCCTGGGATCTCTGTGGCGCTTCGAAACCTCGACCGTTCTGCGGCATCTGCTCTCCCTTCCGGTCTGTGTCAGGGGCTGTGTTCTGTCACCCCTCTGTAGAGCGCTGCCGCGCAGTAAAGGTTGAAACCGAGTTTTCGCGCTGTCTTGCACGCACTCTCGCTCCGTAAGCTGGGGGCGGTGCTACAGCGACCACCCCGCACCGGCCAGCGCCTCGGGGAGCCTGTGCCTAAAGGGTGTTGCAGACCCGCCGCAGCCTGGCAGACGTCTCCACTCGCAAGAGATCAAATCCTGACAATCCACCCATGCAGGAGAAATCCCCGGAGCGTTGCTGTCCGTATGCCAGTCCACCGTGATCGCTCCTTGCTCCCGCGCCTCCCCATGTGATCGGGCAATGAGCGGAGCACGGCTCAGCGAGAAGGCGCTCTGCCACCAACGATGCGGTGGGTCTATGTATGACCCGGTGTCGGGGCGTTCCAAAATCTTTAGATCGAGTGCGTGCACGATACTGCGGAGCTTCCGGGAACTCTTCTTGGGGAGGACACAGATCGCCAGTTCCAGCAGATCCCGCTCATCCGCGGGCTCTGGGCAACAGTCGGCGACTCCGCACCGGTCGCTGAACGGTGAAGGTGGCTGGTTGCTCGGTGCCCGCGCGACAGCAACTCACCAAGAGAGGGTCTGCTCGACCAGGCCGGGTTGGAGTCGCGTCCGTTCCACCGAATGATCTGCGCTTGAGCCGGACCGGAGAGCCGGCCAATCTCCGAGAAGCGGATATGTGCGGCAAAGCACCTGCTGTCGGGTCCGGAGGCCAGAGGGGCGCCTACACGGCATGGCCCTTCCGGCTGTGCGTCATGAGCCGCAGTCGGACATACGGCCGGGTTGCTCCGAAGGTCAGCGGAACCTCAATGGTCGAGCCGAGCCGACGGGGCGCCGCCCCTCGGCTGAGGTCGGCGGCCCATGGTAGAGCGCGACTTTGAGGTCTGGCCTCATCCTTATCAGGTCGATCACAGGGGGCCGTCGACGTCGGTTGACCGTCCGGTCTCCTTGGCTGATCGTCCGTTGCCATTCGGCGTTGGTCGGCGCTGTCCGCACCTGTTGGTGTCAGCCGTTGGTGTCAGCCGACCGACTCCCTCTTGACAGATCCGCTGTCAGCTCTTCTGGGCCTTGCCGGGGATCTTGGTGGCCTGCGCTTTCGCTGGTCGTGGCAGCTCTCTGGTGCGCCCGTCGTGATTGATCGTTGTTGGCCACTGCCGAGCGGCCTCGGATGGCCCAGGGACGGCCCGGCTGAAGCCTCACGTCGTTCCTTATGGTGAGGTGCCTGCCTTTTTGGGGTGACACGGCCATAGAGTTAATGGGCTGGTTGTCCACGGAGGGGGAGCTTGGTGAGCGCCGAGCAGTGGTCAAGGATCGTTTACATCGCTCTTGGAGCGGTGTCGGCTGCACTGTGGGCATGGTTGGTGATTGCCCTGTGGTTTTAGCCGGAGCTGCTTCGGCGCGAGTGATCACGGTTCCTTACACCGGCCCGCCCCGGTCCGTTGTCTCCTGGATAAGGTTCCGGATCTCCCGGTCTTCGGTGGCAGCCCGGTGTACCGCGCCACTCACAACCAGCCGCCGTTTCTGACCCTCCGCCCCGTCCCCACGGGGCACGCCGTCGTCAAGGCCTTCTGGTGCTGAGCCGCAGTCTTCTCCTTGGCTCGCAGCTACCTCAGCCCACCACTTACCCCAGCTCCCATCCCGTCCGCCGTCGACCCACACACCGTGGAGCGGACGTGGTTCCTGGCGTCCAGGTGGAGCGCGCCACTGTACGAACGACCTGGACGCCAGGGGCCGCGTCTGCTCGGCTCTGCCTGGGTCGGCGGTGGACGGGATGGGAGCACCCCACGCACGCCCCTACGGGACCGCAGTCGGCGACGGTGCCCCCTCCATCCCGGTGCCGGCCGATCCCCCGCCGGAGGCAGCATCTTTGACCGCGGGCCGCTCTATGCGGTGATCGACTCATGGCACCCGGCCCTATCCACATGTGGGCGCGCGTCGGCGCAGCGCGGGCGGAGCGGGCCGGAGGCAGGAGCGGCGCCCGCAGCGGAGCCGGGAAGCGCGCCCGGCGGAGCGGAGCGCAGCCGGGGCTTGATCAGGTAGGGAAAATTCCACGCCACCCCTCGTGAGGCAGATCGGATCGGAAGTCGCCTCCGGCTCCTATGCCCATCGAGAGGTCTGCTTCACCGACGGGCTGAAACACCCGGGGTGTTACAGCCCGTCGGTGGCCGGACAGCCCGGACAGCGCCCCGATGAGCTGTCCGGACCGTTCGTGCAGGTGAGAGCGTTAGCCGGACAGCCGGACAGCCCGGACACCTTCAAGCGCAGGTCCTTCAGTGTCCGTTACCGAGAGATCTGAATTGATGAGGTGCCTTTGAGCTGGCCTTTGTCAGTTCTGCTGGAACGACCTGGGGAGTCGCTGGCCCAGTGGATCTGAACGCTGGTGAGCCTGCTTGTGCCCGAGCTTGGCGCGTTCCACTTGTTCTGCCTGACGGCATGGCTGTGGCCTGGTGTTTTTCAGTTCTGGTGGGACTCATCCCGTAGGGCGTCGTAGTCGTCCGGCGCTGTCACCAACATCAGTGATCTTCCCAGGGAGTCGGTCCAGCGGAGGAGAGCGTTGTTGGAGAAGGGAGTGATCGCGTCATCCAGTGCGATCACCAGGAGGGCGGCGTGATGTACGTCAGCTGATCATGTGCTGCGGAACCGTAAGGTGTTCGTTGGTGATCAGGCAGGTCAGGACTGCCGCATCGCCTTCGCCGCAGGCCTCGGCGACCGTGTCGATGAGCTGGTCGTAGTCGGGGCCCGTTTTGCCGTCGTAGGCCTCGGTCATCCGGCCCCACTCGTCCCAGGGCAGCATCTCCCATTTGCAGAGGGCCGCAAGGTCGCGGACAGCGTTGCCGCTGATCTCGGCAGGCCCCCAGGCGTGATCGGTGCCGATCACCCCGAACAGGTGTGGGTCGATCAGCCCCTTGCGGTACTGGATCCAGGCTTCGCCGCCGGTCAGGAACTCACCCGGTGCGAGGTCTTCCGGGCGCTCGACGTAGCCGTGGCTGAGATGTTCCGTATCGACGCGCACCCAGCGCCGTTCGCCGGCGTTCCAGTACTCGGTGATCCAGTGGTCTAGGCCGCGACCCTCCAGGAAGCAGGTGCCGAAGCCGCACCTGGCCCTGGCGGGGATGCCCCGCGCCCGCAGGATCGCGCAGGCGATAGTGGTGAAGTGGCGGCACGTGCCCACCACCCTTGTCTCGGGTGGCCGGGCGTGGTGCAGGGGAGCGGGGTCCAGCGCAGTCAGCGTGGCGACCAGCTCGTTCACCGGCCGGATGTCCTTCTCCGTGAGCCGCTCCTCGGGAACGCCGAGCGCGGCGGCGTCGGTCGGCTGGATGACCAGGCTCTGTACGGCGGCACAGATACCGACCGGGTCGTCCGGCAGGCCCTTCAAGAGCCCTAACTGGTCGGCGGCAAGGCGCGTGAGCGGACCGGGTAGTGAGTAGTCGAGCGCGTCATCGGTCATGACCGGGGATCGTAGAGGGCCGGTCTGACACACGGACAGCGTTGTTCAGTTCCACCGGGACTGCTCACCTCGCCGAGCAGATCCAGCGGGAAATGTCAGAAGGACTGGGAACGGACATTCAGGCCCGGACAATCCGTCCGGGTCCGCTCCTGCTCGGTGCCTCACGCTCGCCGTGGGGCTGTTGGAGGCCGAGATCGCCTACCAACTCCCCGCCGCGTCGGTACCGTGAAAGACGCCCCTACTCAGCAGCGGGAGGCAACACCCCATGCGTGGTCTTGGAGATCACCTCAGCATCGGCGAGCGCATTGCGTTCTACCGCAAGCGCCGCGGCTATACGCAGGAGGTGCTGGCCGGCCTGGTGGGTCGTAGCACTGACTGGCTCGCGAAGATTGAGACCGGGCGCCGGAAGCCGCCGCGTATCGACATGCTTGCGGAGTTGTCCCGCATCCTGCGAGTCCAGCTCGGGGATCTGCTTGGGCAGACCGTCCTCATGGAGGATGAGCGGCAACAGGATGACGTCCCCGCTGTGCGTGACGCCCTCATGAGCCCGCGTCGCCTCTCACGCCTGCTGTTCGGTCCCGACGCTGAGGCTCAGCTCCCGATTCCCGCTCCTGTGGCCGTACGCGTGGAACAGGCGTGGAACGACTACCAGGGCGGACGGCTCGGCACTGTTGTCGCTGCGCTTCCTGCACTGCTCCAGACGGCGCAGGAGTTGGAAGAGCGAGCCGCGCGGCACGGCGAAGAGCGCGGCGACTGCTGGGCAGTGTCGGCCCGTACGCATCATCTCGCGGCTACAACACTGGCAAAGATCGGAGAGTCGGACGTCTCATGGCTCGCTGCCGAGCGGGCGATGCGAGCCGCTGACGAGTCGGACGACCCGCTCGTGCTGGCGTCCGCAGCACGGTCCGGCACCCATGCCCTACTCGCCAACGGGCGCTACGACGATGCCCTCGAACTGGGCAACGCGGCCGCAGCCTGGCTGGCGTCCCAAGTGTCCGTGCACGATCCAGCGGCGCTCAGCCTGCTTGGGATGATCCATCTCCGAGCGGCTGTCGCCGCAGCACGGCATCAAGACCGGCCGACGGCTACGGGCCTGTTAGATCGTGCCGAAGAACTAGCAGGCGATCTCGGGTCGGATGAGAACTACTGGCAGACCGGCTTCGGGCCGACGAATGTCCTGCTCCATCGCTTGTCCATTGAGCTGGATCTTGACAATGTCTCGTACGTTGTGGAGCACGGCCGAATCAACGTCGACCACCTGCCGCAGGAGCGCAGCGTCTCGCACCGCATCGACTACGCGCGCGCCCTGTCCCTCGCCGGCCAGGGTGACGAAGCATTCACTGCGCTACGTATGGCCGAGCGCACTTCGCCGCAGCTCGTGCGCAACAATCCGAGAGTGCGCGAGACGCTCAGGGACCTGATCAAGCAGTCCCCCGTGACCAGTGGATCGCGTTCATCCGAGGTGCTCGTGATGGCTCAGCGGTGCAGGGCGGTGCAATGAGTTCAGGCAGGCGCGGGGTGCTCGGCGTGGTCGGATCGGCGGCTGGAGGTGTAGAGGCCCTGCGTACTGGCCTTGTCGAGCCGGCGATGGCGCGAGGTTGGCAGGTGGCTGTCACCCTGACGCCGACTGCTGGTCAGTGGCTGCGGATGAGCGGCGAGGTTGACCGGCTGGAAAAGCTCACCGGTCTGCCTGTGCGTGACGAACCGCGTCTGCCTGGTGAGGCTCGATCACATCCAGCGGTCGACTGTTACGCGGTCGCTCCTGCTTCGGCCAACATGGTTGCCAAGCTCGCGGTCGGCCTGATGGACAACCAGGCTCTGACCCAGGTTGGTGAGGCTATCGGCACCCTCGGTCTACCGGTTGTCGTCTTCCCGCGCGTGAACGCGGCGCATGCTCGCCATCCCGCGTGGCAGGGCCACGTGGATGTTCTCGTTGCCGGGGGAGTTCGTATCGTCCATGGCCCCGATGTCTGGCCGTTGTACGAGCCAAGGGAAGCGCCGGCCGGACGCGACCTGCCGTGGGCGGCCGTGCTGGACGCCGTGGATGCGGCCACTCTATGACGCCTCGTCAACCTTCTTGACCTGCATGAAAAAGAGGACCCGGACACTCTGTCCGGGTCCTCGCTTGTTGAGGGCCACATGCTCGTTGGCATGTCAGGGATCAATGATCGGATCGGCGAGTTAGGAGGCTTAACTCCTACGGAACTTGCCGTGATCGAAGCGAGTTTGAGCAAGGCGCGCGCCACGGCAGAGCAGTTGGTGAGGCGTGCGGATGAACTCACTGCGAGGGTGGAGTCTCGTCGCCGACAAGGTGTTCCAGGCGGTCCAGCCGCTCACCGAGCAGGCGAAGTGCATCATGAATCGAGCTGAGTTCTGCCGCGAGGGCGGTGAACGCCGGACTACTGCCTGGCTCCGTTCCGAGCGGGAGCGATGGGTTACGGACGAACGTTCCGCGGCCCTGTTGAGTGAGAACCAGCCCCTCGTCGCGGAGTTGGCCATACGCGCTCTGCACAGTCATGAGCTGTACGCCGAGGTCTTTGGCAAGTTTGCGAGCGGCGGGAAGCTGATCTCCCGGGTCGTACCCGGGGCGCGGTCCCGTGATCTTTTCGCGGAACTCCGCAGCGATCTCCTTGGCCGTGGGTGCCTGCCTGCGCGCGTCTGGGCTCTGCTCCATAGGTCCGAGAGTAGCTGGACCTAGGTCAATCTCCGGTTCTCGGCCCGACCCTGTTGACAGCCAGATTGACATAGGTCAATCTGAAATTGCGACGCGGGACTCCCCAGCAAGGTCGCCCGACGTCGCGGCTCTCCCTGCTCCTTCGACTCTGGAGAACGTCCATGCGCACATACGTAGGCCATCAACAGGCGGTTTCCGCTGATGACTTCGTAGAACTCGCCCTTGGCACCCCGGTTGAGCTGTGGCTTGGGGTGGAGGGCGAGACGGACGAAGAGCGCGCGGCTCGCTTGGATGCGGCGCACGACATCCTCGCCGACAACCCACATCTGCCCGACGACGTGAGCCGGATCGCCGCTGAGGCGATCGAGGCGTACGCGCCGGAGCTGTTCAACGTCATCCCGCTGGCCCGTCCCTCCGGCCGTCGGCCGACGCGTAAGGGGGCGGCGGCATGAGCGAGGACCCGAACTTCCAGGACCGCATGTTCCTGGGGAGCGAGGCCGTCTATCAGCGGATCATCGACGGCCAGGTCGGCGACGTGGAAGCCGAACTGATGGAGGCTCAGCTCCGGGCCTCGCAGGGTGGTGAGAGCGCATGAGCGCGCTGGAGAGCATCGAGCGTCCGGCTGTGCCGCCGCTGACGACGCCGGAACTGTGGCTGTTGGGCGCGGTCGCAGTCCTCGCGGCCGGGGTCGGCGGCCTGGGACTGGCGTCTTCCTTTGAGGCCGTGTCCGCAGCCGGGGCCCGCTGGGGCTTTGCTTCCCCGTGGATGCTGCCTGTTGGCATCGACACGGCCATCCCGGTGTTCACCGCGGCGTTCCTGCTGCTGATCCGTACGGACATGCCGTTGGGCTGGGTGCGGTTCGTGCCGTGGGCGCTGACCGGGGTGACGTGCTGGCTGAACATCGCGGCCGGACGCTCGCTGTCCGCGAAGCTCGCGCACGGCACGATGCCGCTGCTGTGGGTGGTGCTGTCCGAGGTGGCCGCGCACGTCTACGCCTCCCGGATCGGCGCCGTCACCGGCCGGCGGATGGAGAAGATCCGCCGCTCTCGCTGGCTGCTTGCCCCGCTGTCGACGTTCGCTCTGTGGCGGCGCATGACGCTGTGGGAGGTCACCTCTTACGCGGACGCGCTCGGCAGGGAGCGTGAGCGGCAGTTGGCCCGCGCGGAGCTGCGCGAGCGGTTCGGCCTGCGGTGGCGTTCCAAGACGCCGCGGCCGCAGCGGGTGCTGTTGAAGCTGGGTGAGCTGACCCCGGCCAGTGACGACCTGTCGCCTGTTCCGCCGCAGGATCCGGAGCCTCCGAAGCAGGAGACGCCCAAGCCGCCGCGCAAGCGCACCGCCAAGGCCAAGACCGGCAAGGCGCCGCGGACCCCTGCGGAGCTGCTCGCCGAAGTCCGCGAGGCCACGGCCGGTTGGGCGGATGACGCGATCAATGCGGAAGCGATCCGTACCACGCTGCACTGCTCGGCCGCGAACTCCCGCGTGCTGCGGGACCTGCTGCTCAGTGAGCGCGCGGACGGCCGGCGCCTGCACCCCATCGACAGCACCGACGACCGCGAGGGGGCGGCGGCATGAGCACCCCGGCCACCGTCCTGCTCTCCGCACTGGCCCCGGCCGTGGGCTGGGCTGTCCACGCCTGGAGGCTGTGGGCCCGCCTCGACACGGCACGGCGTGACCCGCTGACCGGCTTATGGACTCGGGACGGGTTCACCCGCCGTGCCACCGCTCTGCTCAGGGACCCGCGCGCGGTGGTGGTGCTGGCCGACGTGGACCGCTTCAAGCAGATCAACGACACGTTCGGGCATGCGGCCGGGGACGCGCTGTTGAAGGCGACCGCGGACCGGCTCACCCACCACGTCGGCTCTTCGGGTGTGGCCGGACGGCTCGGGGGAGATGAGTTCGCCGCGGTCGTCATCGACGACCACGGCACCGCGGGCGACCTGCTCGCCGTCCTGCACGGCGTGCTTGCCCGCCCGGTCGACAGCCTGGACCCGGCCGTGCGGACCACGGTCTCGCTCGGCTGGGTGCGTGCCGCTGACTTCCCCGGCGATGACCTGTCGGGGCTGCTGCGGCGGGCGGATGAGGCGATGTACGCGGCCAAGCAGGCCCGTGCCGGAATGTGTCGTGCCGGGCTGGGTCGGCTGTTCGCCACCGTCACCGGTCGCCGTGCCGGCCGGAACGGCGCCCGCACCGACGCGCCGATTGTCGGGGTGGCTGCCTGATGTCCACGGCGTTCAGTAAGTGCTACGACCCCGACGGCACCCGATTCGGCGTTCCCACCTTTCCGTGGCGTTTCGCCCCGGACGGCTATGCCACCCGTCGCCAACTCCGGGGCCGCGGGCTGCGGCCCGGCGGACAGCCGATCGCGGCGCAGGTGATGCGTCGGCACCGGGGCCGGAAGTCCGGGGTGCAGGTCGCTTACCTCTACCGCGTCGACCGCGCGCGCCCGGTGCGGCCGATGACCTCCCGCAAGTGGGGCGCGCTCGCCCTGGCGATGCTCGCTCGCCGCACCTGCCCGCAGTGCCAGTTGGACGCCGGATACGTCATCCCGACCTCGCTCGGAACGTGCGTGTCCTGTGCCTATCCCGAGGAACAGCGCGCCGCATGACCAGTACGGCGGGCCCGACCGCCCACCTCCTACAGCGACGGCCGGGCCCGCCCTTTCCCTCCCGAGAGAAGGAACTGTCAGTGAAACATCCCGACGACGACAGCGAACTCTTCAACCGTCTCGAAGCCGAACTGACCAGCCCCGGCGCCCCGTCTGGGGGTGAGGTGGTCGACCTCGGCAAGGCCCGCACCGCGCGCGGCGAGTCGGCCGATCCGAGCCCCGACCCGTCGGCCGACTCCGGTCCGTCGAAGTCGGCCGACCCGGAGCCGACCGAGTCGGCCGACGGACGGCCGACCCTGGTCGACAGTACGGTGCCGACCGTGTCCGGACCCGGCGTCATCGACCGGATCAAGAACTCCAAGCGGCTGGACGTCTTCCCGGCCTGGCTCAAGTCGGCCGCGGAGTTCAAGGAAGCGCTCGGCTGGCTGGCCGGGCACGCCTGGCACACCGTCGCCTTCCACGCGGTCCGCGTCCCGTTCGTATACCTGCCCAAACTGGCCTGGCGCTCCCCGCGCGGCGCGCTCAACACCCTGGGCAAGGTGGGCCGCTGGTCGGTGGACGCCGAGGGTGAGGCGCTGCGCCAGTACACGGCCACGAACGAGCAGGTGGACGAGTATTTGAAGCTCTCCCGGCAGCGGGACCGCCGCGTACGCCTGCGGATGATCCTCACCGTCATCGGCGCCGTCTTCACCCTGGGCATGGCCCTGTTCCTGGTCTACGGCGCCGAGCCGATGACGCAGGTCATCGCCACCACGGTGGCCGTGCTCGGCTTCGGCCTGGCCGGAGCGCCGGCGGATGCGCCGCTGACGACGCGGGCGGTCATCAAGACCGAGGTGCAGAAGCTGACCAGCGACATTGTGGTCAAGGCCATGGCTTCCATCGGCATCGGCCAGATCGCCAGTGCCGTGGCCAAGGGCAAGGACGGCATCCAGTTCGCCGCTCCCATCACCCGCGAGGGCCCCGGCTGGCGCGCGGACATCGACCTGCCGCTCGGCGTCACGGTCGCGGACGTGGCCGACCGGCGGGCCCGACTCGCCTCCGGCCTGCGCCGCCCGCTCGGCTGCGTGTGGCCGGACGCCGACCCCAACGAGCACGAGGGACGCCTGATCCTGTGGGTGGGGGACCGGGATTTGTCCAAGACCGGCATCGTCAAGTGGCAGCTCGCAGGCGCCCGCAGGCACGACATCTTCAAGGGCATCCCGTTCGGCCTGGATCCGCGCGGCCGTGGCCAGTCGGTGCCGATGATCCAGCACAACGTGCTGATCGGCTCCCAGCCCGGCCAGGGCAAGACCGCCTCCGTCCGCGTGCTGGCCTGCGGGGCGGCACTGGACCCGTCGGTGGAAATGTGGCTGCACGAGCTGAAAGGCACCGGCGACGTGGACGCCCTCGCCTGCACCTGCCACCGGTTCGTGTCCGGCATCGACGACGACTCCATCAAGTACGCCGCCGACTCCCTCACCCTGCTGCGCGCCGAGGTCATGCGACGCGCGGCCGCGATCAAGAAGCTGCCGCGGGACCTGTGCCCGGACAAGCGGATCACCCGCGCCATCGCCGACAAGCGCTCGCTCAAGCTGTGGCCGCTGCTCGCGGTGTTCGACGAGTGCCAGAACCTGTTCGCCCACCCCAAGTACGGCAAACAGGCAGGTGAGGACGCCGAGTTCATCATCAAGCTCGGTCGCGCCCTCGGGGTGATCCTGATCCTGGCCACCCAGCGCCCCGACAAGGACTCACTGCCCACGGGGATCAGCGGCAACGTGTCCATCCGCTTCTGCCTCCGCGTCGCCGGTCAGGTCGAGAACGACATGATCCTCGGCACGAGCGCGTACCGGAACGGCGTGCGCGCCACCGCGTTCCGCCCGGAGATCGACGCAGGTAACGGCTACCTCGCCGGTGCCGGCCCCCTGCCGAGCGTGGTCCGCACCGCCTACCTCGACGACCCGGCCACCAACACCATCGCCCAGCGCGCCCTCGCCCTGCGCAAGGCCGAAGGCACCCTGTCCGGCCACGCGCTCGGTGAGGACGCCGAAAGCACCTCGGGTCCGTCCTACGACCTGCTCGCCGACGTGGCCGCGGTCGTGCCGGCCTCGGAGAAGCGGGTGTGGAACGAGCGGATCGCCGCCCGGCTCACCGAGCTGCGGCCGGAGGTCTACGGCGGCTGGAAGGGCGAGAACGTCACCTCCGCCCTCAAGCCGCACGGCATCAAGACCACCGGCATCGCCGGCACCACCGACGACGGCGAGCGCACCACCCGCCGCGGAATCGTCCGCGACGACCTCACCACCGCGATTGCGGAGCGTGACGGAAACCGGGGCGCCGCCTAGCCCCGCACCACCGCTACCGGTAGCGGGCCCACCTGCTACCGGTAGCACCCCCGCTAGCACCCCAAACAGCACCCC
This sequence comes from Streptomyces sp. NBC_00386, assembly GCF_036063235.1. Taxonomy (NCBI): domain Bacteria; kingdom Bacillati; phylum Actinomycetota; class Actinomycetes; order Kitasatosporales; family Streptomycetaceae; genus Streptomyces; species Streptomyces sp. NBC_00386. The sequence goes on along the minus strand of NZ_CP107950.1, from coordinate 3,272,834 downwards.
ACCTGTGATCTAGCGGATAGCACCCTACCTGCGAAAACCCCGGAAAACGGCTCGGAGGGACCCCGATGACCCCCATAGCCCTCGCTGTGGCATGCCTGCTCGTCATTGCACTCTGTTACGGCGCTCTGTGTGCGGGGAGCCCGTTCGGCACCTGCCGCAAGTGCAACGGCTTCGGCTTCGCCACCACCACCGACCGCAAGGGACGCCCCAAGCGCGGCAAGCACTGCCGCCGCTGCAAGGGCCGTGGCAAACGCGTCCGCGTCGGCCGATGGATCTACAACCGCGCCTCACGGATCTACCGCGCAGGAACGCACTGACAGCGGACGCGAGACGGCCGACGGTGCCCGTCATGAGACGTACCCCGCTCTTTGCAGGAGCTAGGCGGGCGCAACCGTCGGCCAGCCGCCGAGGGCTGCCAGCACTCCGGGGCCAGACGCATCCAACCAACCTTCCCAGCGAACCGTCAAAGGAGATTCCCGCCGTGGCCGTCACCGTCTCCCTCGTGGCCCTGTTCGTACTCGTCCTGTTCTTCCTGCTGCGCTCCAAGTCCCTCGGCTACGGCGCCGCGTTCACCGCCGCCGGGTTCGGCTTCTTCCTCGCCTCCACCGGCGCCGCCGGACCCATCAACGAACTCACCCGCGCCGTCATCAACGCCATCCCCGACCTGTGACAGGAGACCGGCCGTGAACGAACAGATCATCGCCCGGCACTGGCTCGCCCTCATTGCCCCCAAGGCCGCGCCCGCACTCGCCACATCCACCGTGCTGATCCTGGCCCGCATCTGGAACGCCAACGGCGCCCAACACTCCATCGGCAACGCCGTGCTCATGACCGCGCTCTCGCTCGCCGCCGCGACGGCCGGCGTGTGCGCGAGCATCGGCCGCGCCGGAGACCCCGTGATCGCCGGGACCGCGTTCGCCGCCTCCGGCGGACTCGCCCTCGCGGGAGTTGCCGGATACGCCGACGGCGCCTCGCTGCCGCTCCTGCTGTGGGTGCTGATCACCGCCGTCGCGTACGGGCTCGCCGCGCGGTACTGGCGTACCGACCGCCGCGAGCGCGTCGCGTACGAGCGGCACGTGAGCGACCGGCGTGAGGAACGCGCCCACATCGAGCGCGTCGAGACCATCCGCGGCACCACACAGATCGAGGTGGCCCGCACCGGTGCCGCCTACGCCGAACAGCTTGCAAAGGCTCTCGTCACCCGTGCCGCCCTGCCCGGCTTCGACCCCACGGCCCTCGAAGCGGTGGGCCTGCCCCAACTCCCCTCCACCGAGAGCAGTAAGGAGAACCGCTCATGACTTATCCCGTCGCGCCGTTGGAGGGCGGCAACATCAGTCTGTGCACTGGCTCCGGTGCGCTGGACCAGGCCGTGGAAGCCGTCACCGGCCTGCCCACGGTCCTGGTCGGCGAGAAGGACCCGGCCGCGTCCCGGCTGCTCGCCGTCCGCCTGCCCGGCGCCCGCAACCTGGGGGACATCACCGCCGTGGACTTCGCGGAGCTGGCCGCCACTGTGGCTCGGCCGGCGGCGCTGACCGCCGGGTTTCCCTGCCAGGACATCTCCAACGCCGGACCTCGGGGAGGGATCGCTGGTGACCGCTCAGGACTGTGGAAAACCATCGCCCACGCCATTCGCCACCTTCGACCCCGCCTCGTCTTCCTGGAGAACGTCGCCGCCATCCGCTCCCGGGGACTCGATGTCGTCGCCGCCGACCTGGCCGCGCTCAGGTACGACGCGCGGTGGATGTGCCTACGCGCTGGAGATCCCGAAGTCGGCGCCTGCCACCGCCGCGACCGCTGGTTCGCCGTCGCCTATCCCGCTGCTGAAGACCCCCACCTCCCAGTTGGGACGCAATGGCGGACCGCAGCACCCGGACAAGCGCAAGGCGGGCGGGCACGGGCCCACGCTGGAGGACGAAGTGGTCTTCTTACTGCCCCCGACGGACAGTTGAGGCTGCTGCCTACCCCCGCCGCGGCCGACGGCACCGGCGGACCCGGAACCTCCCCCAAGCGCCGTGGCGGGATGAACCTGCGCACCGCCGTGACCCTGCTGCCCACCCCGGCGGCACGCGACTGGAAGTCCGGTGCCTCCAACCTGCTCGGGACCAACTCCCGCCCGCTGAACGAGGTGGTGGTCAACCTACTGCCCACCCCCAAGGCGTCCGACGGACCGCACGGCGGACCCAACCAGCGCGACACGGCCGGGAACTACTACCTGCCCGGCCAGCCCGTCCGCCTGGACGGGCGGTGGGTGGCCACCAACGGCACCGATTACGGACCCGCCATCCGCCGCTGGGAGCAAGTCCTGGGACGCCCCGCGCCCGAGCCGACCGAAGCGGGCACCAAGGGAAACCGGCGCCTGTCCCCGGCGTTCGTGGAATGGATGATGGGCGCCGATCCCGGCTGGGTCACCGGCACGGACCTGGACCTGTCCCGCTCCGACCAGCTCAAGATCCTCGGCAACGGCGTCGTCATCTACCAGGCGTTCCTCGCCTACTGTGCGCTGCTCGCCGCCACCGCGAGCGAGGCCGCAGAGTCTGCACCGGCCCAGCTCACCCTGGATATCGCCTAGCTACGCCGCGGCGGCGGGACTCCCCAGCAAGGTCGCCCGCCGCCGCGGTTCTCCCTGTCCACCCGAAAGAGAACAGGAACCTTCAGCATGCCGCACAAGGACGGCTCTGCCCAGCTCACCTCAGCGCTCGACGCAGCGTCACGAGGCTGGCACGTCTTTCCCTTGATCCCCGGAGACAAGCGCCCCGCCCTCACCGACTGGGAGCCCCGCGCCACCACCGACCCGGACCGCATCACCGTCACGTGGTGCGTCGGCGCCTTCAACCTCGGCATCGCCACAGGACCCTCGAACCTGGTCGTGATCGACCTGGACCGGCCCAAGCACCCTGCCGACACCCCGCCAGCGCACTGGGCCGAACACGGCGTCACCGACGGCGCCGACGTCCTCGCCGTGCTCTGCGAACGCCATAGCCAGCCCTTCCCCGCCGACACGTACACGGTCCGCACCTGGAGCGGCGGTACCCACCTCTACTTCACCGCCCCCGAGGGCGAGCCCCTGCGCAACACGGCCGGGGACAGCGCCCGCGGGCTCGGCTGGAAGGTCGACACCCGCGCCGCCGGCGGACTCGTCGTCGGCGCGGGCAGCACCTTCAACGGACGCCCCTACGAGGTTGCCCACGACGCTCCCGCAGCGCCGTTGCCGGGCTGGCTCGCCGAACTCCTGCGCCCGGCCCCGCTGCCCCCACAAAAGCCGATCAGGGTTGCCCTGTCCGGTCGCGGCCGTCGTACCGGGTTCCTGCGGGCCGCGGTCAAGGGAGAAGTGGAGCGGGTTGCAACCTCCGGCGAAGACCAGCACAACAGCGCCCTCTACATCGCCTCCGTTGCCCTCGGACAGCTTGTCGCCGGGGGCGAACTGGGCGAAGCCGACGTGACCGGCTGGCTTCTGACCGCCGCCCTTCAGGTCGGCCAGGGCGAGCGCGAGGCACGCCGCACCATCGCTTCCGGCCTGCGGGCCGGAGCCCGCCGACCCCGGACGGTCGCGGCATGAGCACCAACCCGATCCCGCCCCTGCACCTGTACTCCGTGCCCAGCGACACCGAGGCGGTCCCCGTCCCGCCGCCGAAGCGGGAGCGTCCGCGGACCGCATGGACGGCCGATCAGCTCATGGCCGCCAACTTCCCTGAGCCGAAATGGGCCGTGCCCGGCATCCTGGCCGAGGGCGTCAGCCTGCTGGCCGGACCGCCTAAGGTCGGCAAGTCCTGGCTCTCCCTCGGGCTGGCGCTCGCGGTCGCCGCCGGAGGCCAGGCGTTCGACTCCGTGCCCGTCCAGGGCGGACCGGTGCTTTACCTCGCGCTGGAGGACACACCGCGCCGCCTTCAGACCCGGATGGGCAAGCTCTTGGGCGGACAGCCGGCACCCGCCGGGGTGACCCTGGTCACCGAATGCCCGCCCTTCCCCCAGGGCGGCACCGAGGCCATCGCACAGTGGCTGGACCGCAACCCTGACGCCCGCATGGTCGTCATCGACGTGTTCGCCAAGATGCGCGGACAGGCACCGCAAGGCGTGTCGGCGTACGACGCGGACTATGTCTCCGTCGGCTACGCGAAGCGCCTCGCGGATCACTACGGCATCGCGGTCGTCCTGGTCCACCACGTCCGCAAGGCAGGCTCGGACGACTTCCTGACGGAAGTCTCCGGCACCAACGGCATCGCGGGCGCCGCGGACGCAACGCTCGTACTGAAGCGGGCCCGCGGACAGGCGGACGGCATCCTGCACGTCACCGGCCGCGATGTAGACGAAGCCGAGTACGCCCTCAGCTTCCAACCCGCCTCCGGAGCCTGGCACTTGCTGGATGGCCCGGCCACCGACCACACCGTCGGAGACACCCGAGCCACGATCCTCCGGTACGTCCGTGCCCATCCCGGTGCGAAGCCCAAGGACATGGCAGGCGAGCTGCCGCACGTCGACCTGGACACGATCCGCCGGACCTGCGCCCGCATGGCTGAGGCGGGACAGCTCACCAGGGACGCCGGCGGCCGGTACTACCCGGACACCGAGACCCGGACACAGGGCGCCCCAGAGGTGTCCGGGCTGTCCGGCTGTCCGGTTAACCCCCCTGAGCTGCAAGAACGACCCGGACAGTCGGAATTGGAGCTGTCCGGGCTGTCCGGGTCGACCGAAGCCGAAGGGACGGCGGTATGAGCGCCCGTGCGCTGGACGAGAAGTTGACCGTCGCCGAGGTCATCACTGATCTGAAGGTGGCTCCGTCGACCTTCTACCGGTGGCGCCAACTCGGGAAGGGGCCCCGCGCGATCAAGCTGCCGAACGGCGACGTGCGGATCCGGCGGTCGGAGTACGAGCGCTGGCTTGCGGAGCGGGAGGACGCTGCGTGAGCGTGAATGAAGGCACCCCGGCTCGACGCCCGCACGGGGAGGCCCGGCCGGGGTACTCCCTAGACGTCCGGCTGTGGAAGGTCACGAAGGTCGACCGGAAGGCGCGTCCGTACCAACTCCGCTGGGTCGTGGGCGGGAAGGTGAGCAGCGCGACGTTCGCCACGTCGGCACTTGCCGAGAGCCGACGCTCGGAGCTCCGGCAGGCTATGCGCCGGGGTGAAGCGTTCGAGATCGCGAGCGGACAGCCCGAGTCGGAAGTCCGTGCGGCGGCGGAAGCGGCGGCAACGGCGGCTGAGGTCGAGCCGTCGTTGCGGTGGTTCGAGTTCTGCCGGAAGTACGTCGCCGGGCGGTGGCGCATGAGTGCCGCGAAGACGCGTGAAGGCATGGCGGACGCGCTCGCGGCCGTGGCGCTGGCCATGGTGAAGCGCGGGGACGAGGCGCCTGACGACAAGTACCTGCGGCTGGCATTCCGGTGGGGGATCGTCCCCGCGAACGCGGGGGAGGATCCGCCGGCCGAGCTGAAAGCCGCGTACGAGTGGCTCACGACGCAGGACAGGCCGGTTGTCGACCTGGTGGACGTCGAAGTGTTCGAGGACGTGGTGTACCGCCTCAGCTATCGGCTGGACGGCACCCCGGCGGCGGGGGAGACGCACAGACGGCGGCGGCGCGCCTTGAACACGGCCCTCGAACACGCAGCCGCAGCCAAGGAACTCCCCGAGAACCCGCTCCAACGAGCCCGCGGGAAACGCGTGGGCTCCGCTGGGGTGGTGGACCGTCGCGTGCTCGTGAACGCCGTACAGGGGCGCCAGCTGCTCACCGCCGTCTCCTACGTCGGCTCGTGGGACCGCAGCCGCGGGCGGCGCCTGGTGGCGTTCTACGGGGTCCTGTACTACGCGGGGCTCAGGCCCGCTGAGGCGGTCGGGCTGAGGATCTCGGACTGCCACCTGCCGGAGAAGGGCTGGGGCACGTTGACGCTGCGGGAGACGCGTCCCGTATCGGGCAAGCAGTGGACCGATTCCGGGGAGCGGCACGACCGCCGGGGCCTGAAGGCTCGTGAGTCCGACACCGACCGCCCGGTGCCCATCCCGCCTGTCTTGGTTGCCATCCTTCGGGCCCACCTGAAGGAGTTCGGGACCGCCAAGGAAGGGCGCGTGTTCGGGAATGAGCGCGGGGGAGTCGTCGGCTCATCCACGTACTGGCGCGTGTGGGAGGAGGCGCGATCGTTCGCCCTCCCACCGGACCGCGTCGACTCGCCGCTCGCTGGGCGCCCGTACGACCTGCGGCACACGTGCATCACGCGGTGGCTGAATGCCGGGGTTCCGATCGCTGAGGTAGCCCGACGGGTTGGCAACTCTCCGGAGGTAATCCACCGTCGGTATCACGGGTGCGTGGACGGACATGAGGAAGCTGCCAACCTGAAGATTGCAAAGGCGCTTGAGGAGGAGGGCGACACGGCCTAGCCCTGTTGCGCGCATGCAGGTGAGTGATCACTGCCGCAGCAGCAGCATTTCATATGCTGCGGGTGACGCATCGGGATCGGGCAGCTGACGGGCTTCAGATGCTCTCTACCTGCGCCGGCGGACCTGGACGCTCGATCAGGATACCGACGGTTTCAGCAGCCGTGTTCGGCAAGGAAGTGTCGGCTGGGCCCGTCGGCAGGGGACAGCGTGCCCTTCGATGCGTGCAGTAGGTGCAGCTTGGGCTGATCACGATCGCTGGGCGTAGCCGTGATGACGTCCTCGTCCCCGACCTTGAGGTGAACACGCGAGCTGGCGTAGGCGGTATCGGCCAGGCACTGCCCCGTGCCCCCGTAGGAGCGCGCGTAGCGGCCCTCGGGAATGGAGTAAGCCCAGGTGTACAACGCTCCCGAAGCCATCACTACGGCAATTACCATGATGCCGAGCACTGCCGGTACCTGCGCCGCGGCGTTCAGTCGGGAACGCACGCCCCATGCCCCCCAGGCCGTCCCGCCGGCACCTATCGCGAGACAGGTCAGACTCAGCGCAATGTAGTCGGACAGGCCGTGCGCGTGGTTCAGCGACAACACCCAAATGTAAGCGGCCGCTGTAACCAGGGCGCCAGCAACCACGCAAGTGATAATTCGAGTAGTTGAAAACATAATCCTAGGTCCAAGGCGTGCGGTACGGAGACTGACCTTCCTGCAGTCACCCTATCCGACTTGTCATGTCCGGACGGCCGTGAGGCTGGCGGTGCACCCGAACCTCGGGTGCACCGCCAGCCTCACAGCTACCTGACGCAGTAGTCAGCACGCATGATTCTTGCCAATGGGGGCCTGTTTTCGGCCACATCCTATGGGTGAAGAGAGCCGCCCGCTTGAGACTGACTTCGAAGCACTTGGCGGCAGGGGGCTAGTCTTGGATAACCGAACCCACGCGAAGAAGATAGCTCGAATTTGGACACTTCTTGGATGATGTCCGGTCGTTTGCTACCCACGAGCCGTAGAAGGTGGCCTCGATGCCGCGTGTATCGGTGCAGACGACCTTGACACGGTGAGCGCCCAGGTGCCCCAGTCCGGAACAGTGGGCATATCCTGTCTCCCCGCTGGACCATGTGTTGCAGTCGGCGGATTGTGGGCCGGATTCGCTCGCGGAAGCGGTCGGAGCGAGAACTCCGAGGCCGATGAATATTCCAGCAGCGATGGTGCCGAGTTTCTTGATTGTGCTCACCTCTCTGTCTACTACGCCCAGTTGGGGTTTGGTGGGGGGCTGAGTCAGGCGAGCTCTACCTCGTAGCCGGCCTTGTAGAAGAAGGAGTTCACCGGGCAGGTAAAGCTCGACCATTCGCCGCTGTGGCCCCCCCTCCAGGGGCCGTGGAACACGGACTTGATCCCTCGTGAGTCGGTGCAGGTCACCTTGGCGCGGTAGCTGTCAATACGCGAGAGATCGACGCATTTTGCTGAGCCGGTGTTCCCGCTGTGGCTCGACGTGCAGGTGTACTCCTCGAGCGGGGTCTTGGAGGGTCCTTCATCCGCAAATGCGGATGGCGCGGCAAGAAAGCCGACGGTGGCGATGACGGAAGCCGTCATCAGAGCTGATGCAAGCCTGTTCTTCATGGTCCCCCTTCAGGAAGTCGAAAGTTGAACGGCCTTGCGGATTTTCCATTTCCATCCGCTCTGCCGTTCGATATCGACCCTATGAATTGAGCCCTCGGCTCTGCAAGCAATTTTGCGCCAATGAATCACTCGAGAGTCCGCGCATATCAGGTGGTTGATTTCATAGATATCTTCTTTTGCGTCAATGATTCATTTTCGAATGGCTGGACACGCCAGGAAGCCCAACCTCTAGGGGGCATGCCAGGAGTGACGTAGAATGCATTGTCCCGATATGGGGTATTCGCGCTGAATAATGCGTTCGTCTCGGAGGCTTAACCGGCGGATATTCGACTCAGGCGCCAGGGCGTAGCTACCTGGAGCGGCGAGATGGAGCCAAAGGTGCGCGCCACGCGCCTGGAACACGTCAGCCGGGACTCTGAGCTACGCCCTGCGGTGCGGAAGGAACTTCGGGAAATTGCGCGTTGGGCTCAGATCGTGAAGGCGTCACGGACTCAGATCGAGGACTGCGAAGTGGCCGGCCGTGTCCTCATGCACTGCTGACTGCTGACACCCCGACCGTGCCCCGTCGCGTATCGGAGGTGCGTCGTGTGTATCGCAGATAGTGCGCGAACGGTGAGAGAGAACGAGAAAGAGCGGGAGTCAGTGAGACTGACTCCCGCTCTCTCGTCTAGGCATCCGCCCAGCTCAGCGCGTGATTCTTGCTGGCTGTTTGGCGAGTGCCCCCGGCAGGATTCGAACCTGCGCACACGGCTCCGGAGGCCGTTGCTCTATCCCCTGAGCTACGGGGGCGTGTCGGGCGCTTTGTGCGGCGACGGGTAGAACCCTACCAGCTCTTTCAGGGGTGATCGCCACGTGTTTTGGTCGGGGGCGGGTGGTGTTGCGGGAGTGGGGGAGGGGCGCGGGAAGGGTGTGATGGGTGGCTGGGGTGGGGCTGTGGGGGGTGGTGGGGGCCGCACGGGGTGGAAGTGGGGAAAACCCGGACGCGGCGGTGGGCGCGGACCTACTCTCGAGTTGTGCCAGGCGTGTCCGGTCGGGTGCTTGTTGTGGACGACAACAAGGTCATCCGGCAGCTGATCAGGGTCAACCTCGAGCTGGAGGGTCTCGAGGTCGTGACCGCGGCTGACGGTGCCGAGTGTCTGGACGTCGTCCATCAGGTTCGGCCCGATGTCGTCACCCTCGACGTCGTGATGCCCCGGCTCGACGGTCTGCGTACCGCTGCTCGGCTGCGTGCCGATCCCCGGACCCGGAACCTGCCCCTCGCCATCGTCAGCGCCTGTACGCAGTACGAGGTCGAGAGCGGGCTCGACGTCGGTGTCGACGCCTTTCTCGCCAAACCTTTCGAGCCGTCCGAACTCGTGGACCTTGTAAGGCGGTTGATGGAGCGGCGTGAAGTGGGCGGTGTCGCGGACGCCACCGTTGAGGAGACCGAGCGCGCGGGGCGCAGTGGTCATTGAGGCGTGTGGGCGTCGGGGTGTAGGGGTGTAGTACAGCCGTATCGGGTGGGGTGGGGTGTCCGTTGAGCTCCCGGGGCTAGGGCACCGGGTCCTTCTTCGATGGTCGGCCGACAGGCTGTGTGTTGAGCACCCGTTCCGGTCGCCGCCTGCGTACGTCGGCCCCGCCGTCGATCACCGGGTCTCGCTCGTTTCCCTCCCGCGGTCACCCCCTTGCCCCCTCGCCTGCTCGCGCCAGGTTCACGGACCCCGGCTCGAAGGACGAACCCGGCTCAGCTACACCGATCCGGCTTCGCACCCAGTCTCGGCGGCGGCCGGCTTCGACGGCGTCCGTCTGCGCCTCTGGCCTCGACGGCGAGACTCGCCTCCCCGGTCCAGTACCTCCGCCGGCGACGGCACCCCCGGCATCAGCCCTCAACAACCGCGCCCCCGCCGACCGCCCCCACTCCACGGTCATGCCCCCTCGGCGACTCCCCTCGGTCACCCCCCTCGGCGTCACCCCTTCCCACCGACCGCCCCCACCGTCCTCCTCCCTCCCTCCCCGTCCACATCCCGGACCATCACCCAAACCGGCTCGCTTTCCCACCCCCCCTCTCCCCTAGGCTTGTGCCGTGACTCCCGTCGAGCTCTCCCGTACCGTGCTGCGCGCGGTGCGTTGTGCTGTCGACGTGGGGGAACTGAGCGCCTCCGTGCCCGCGAGTGCGGTGGTCACCCCGCCGGGGCCGGGTGGGTGCGGGGACTACGCGACGAACATCGCGTTGCGGCTCGCCGGTCCGGCCGGGCGGCCGGCTCCTGAGGTCGCCGAGATCCTGCGGCCGTACATCGCGCGTGATCCCGGTGTCACCGACGTGACGGTCACCGGACCCGGTTTCCTCAACATCACCCTCGCGGGTGGCGCCCTCGCCGACCTGGTGGAGGTGGTTCTGGAGCAGGGGACGCGGTACGGGTACGGCGACACCCTCGCCGGGCAGGTCGTCGAGCTGCGCGTGCCCTACGACACCCGGGCCGAGGTCGTCGCCGACGCCCTCGTACGGATCGTCGCCACCCAGGGCGGACGTGTCGAGGTCCGCCACCTCGAGCCGGTGAACCTCCGGCCCGTGCCCGCGCCCGAGGACCCCGCCCCCCTCGGCCACGACGCCGCCCGCTGGGCGCTGCTCCACCCCGCGCCGCACGACCGGCCCCGGATCAGCGCCGACCATCTTCTCCAGCGCGAGAGCAACCCTCTCTTCCGCGTCCGTTACGCCCACGCCCGTACCCGCGCCCTGCGCCGCAACGCCGCCACCCTCGGCTACACCGGCGCCCCCTTCCGGGAAGTACGTCCCGCGGACCGTTCCGGTGTTCTCGCCGGTGCCGGTGCCGGTGCCGGTGCCGGTACAGCCACCAGTGTGGGCGCGGGTTCGGGTGCGGGGCTGGGTGTCGGGGGCCCCGGTGACGCCCGTCGTGCGGGTGTCCCGTCCCGGACAGCCGGCTCCGCCCTCGTCGGACCCGCCTCCGTCGAGTCCGGTCTCGACGTCGGCCCCACCCCCGCCGAAGTCGATCGCCTCCTCGGCCCCACCTCCGCCGAGTCCGATCTCCTCACCGCCCTGGCCGAATATCCGCACGCCCTGCGTCTCGCCGCGCGGCATCGGGCGCCCGACCGGCTGGCGCGGCATCTTGTCGTGACCGCTGACGCTGTTCTCGGTTTTCAGCACGTCGTGCTGCCGCTCGGCGACGAGAAACCCTCGGCCGCCCACCGTGCCCGGCTCGCGCTCGCCGAAGCCGCCGGGACGGTGCTGGCCGGTGGCCTGTCCCTGCTCGGCATCAGCGCACCCGAACATCTCTGATCAGCAGATGACTCAGATGACACAGCAGAAAGCCCAACAGACATGAGCCGTTCCGCACACCCCGCCGGGCCCCGTCACGCCGACGTCCTCACCGAGGGCCACTACAGCGCCCCGCCCGCCGACCTCAACGCCCTCGACCCGAAGGTGTGGTCGCACACCGTGAGCCGTACGGAGGACGGTGTCGTGACCGTCGGCGGGCTCGAAGTCACCGCGCTGGCCGAGGAGTTCGGCACTCCGGCGTACTTCCTCGACGAGAGCGACTTCCGCGAGCGGGCGCGTGCCTGGCGCACCGCGTTCGGGCACGACGCCGATGTCTTCTACGCGGGCAAGGCCTTCCTCTCGCGTGCCGTCGTGCGGTGGCTGCACGAGGAGGGGCTCAACCTGGACGTGTGTTCCGGGGGTGAGCTGGCGACCGCCCTGTCCGCCGGGATGCCCGCCGACCGCATCGCCTTCCACGGCAACAACAAGTCCGTGAACGAGATCCGTACGGCCATCGAGGCCGGTGTCGGGCGGATCGTGCTCGACTCCTTCCAGGAGATCGTGCGGGTCGCCCACATCGCGCAGTCCCTGGGCAAGCGGCAGCGGGTGCAGATCCGGGTGACCGTGGGCGTCGAAGCGCACACGCACGAGTTCATCGCCACGGCGCACGAGGACCAGAAGTTCGGGATCGCGCTCGCCGACGGGCAGGCCGCCGAGGCCGTGCGGCGGGCGCTGGCGCTCGACGCGCTCGAACTCGTCGGGATCCACTCGCACATCGGCTCGCAGATCTTCGACATGGCCGGCTTCGAGGTCGCCGCCCGACGGGTCGTGGCGCTGCTGGCCGCCGTGCGCGACGAGCACGGCGTCGAGCTGCCCGAGATCGACCTCGGCGGCGGTCTCGGCATCGCGTACACCAGCGACGACGACCCCCGCGAGCCGCACGAGATCGCCAAGGCGCTGAGCGAGATCGTGACGCGTGAGTGCGAGGCGGCGAAGCTGCGCACGCCGCGCATCTCCGTCGAGCCCGGGCGGGCCGTCGTCGGGCCGACGGCCTTCACGCTGTACGAGGTCGGCACCGTCAAGCCGCTCGACGGGCTGCGGACGTACGTCTCCGTCGACGGCGGCATGTCCGACAACATCCGGACCGCGCTGTACGACGCCGAGTACAGCGTCGCCCTCGTCTCGCGCACCTCCGACGCCGAGCCGATGCTGGTGCGCGTCGTCGGCAAGCACTGCGAGAGCGGGGACATCGTGGTCAAGGACGCCTTCCTGCCGGCCGACCTCGCACCGGGTGACCTGATCGCCGTGCCGGCCACCGGCGCGTACTGCCGGTCCATGGCCAGCAACTACAACCACGCCCTCCGCCCGCCGGTCGTCGCCGTGAAGGACGGCGCGGCACGGGTGATCGTCCGCCGTGAGACGGAGGAGGACCTCCTGCGTCTCGATGTCGGGTGAGTGGGAGAGCGTGGGAGCAGGAGCGACGGCGTGTCCCCGATCGTTCAGGGATGACGTCAAGTGACAGGAGGTGACTTCAGGTGGTCGGATGGACCGGATCGGCCGGGTGCGGACCGGGACGGAAGATCTCCCGTCGTCACCTACCAGAAAAATGAAATGGACGTCTCACGATCCGGACGAAGGGTAGAAACTCCCGTCCGGTGAGTGAGACTGGTCCAACCGAAGACGGTATGAGGAAACGAGGTCGGATGATGCGTACGCGTCCGCTGAAGGTGGCGCTGCTGGGCTGCGGGGTTGTCGGCTCAGAGGTGGCGCGCATCATGACGACGCACGCCGACGACCTCGCGGCCAGGATCGGAGCCCCCGTCGAGCTGGCGGGCGTGGCCGTCCGCCGGCCCTCCCGGGTGCGCGAGGGCATCGACGCCGATCTCGTCACCACCGACGCCACCGCCCTCGTCAAACGCGGGGACATCGACGTGGTCGTCGAGGTCATCGGCGGCATCGAGCCCGCCCGTACGCTGATCACCACCGCGTTCGAGCACGGCGCCTCCGTCGTCTCCGCGAACAAGGCGCTGCTCGCCCAGGACGGTGCCGCCCTGCACGCGGCGGCCGACGAGCACGGCAGGGACCTCTACTACGAGGCCGCCGTCGCCGGTGCCATCCCGCTGATCCGGCCGCTGCGCGAGTCCCTCGCCGGCGACAAGATCAACCGGGTGATGGGAATCGTCAACGGGACCACCAACTTCATCCTCGACAAGATGGACTCCACGGGGGCGGGTTACCAGGAGGCCCTCGACGAGGCCACCGCGCTCGGGTACGCCGAGGCCGACCCCACCGCCGACGTCGAGGCCTTCGACGCCGCCGCCAAGGCCGCCATCCTCGCCGGGATCGCCTTCCACACGCGGGTGCGCCTCGACGACGTCTACCGCGAGGGCATGACCGAGGTCACCGCCGCCGACTTCGCCTCGGCGCGGGGGATGGGCTGCACCATCAAGCTGCTCGCCATCTGCGAGCGCGCCGCCGACGGGGGCTCGGTGACGGCGCGCGTCCATCCCGCGATGATTCCGCTGACCCACCCCCTCGCCTCCGTGCGCGGCGCGTACAACGCCGTGTTCGTCGAGGCGGAGGCCGCCGGTCAGCTCATGTTCTACGGGCCGGGCGCCGGCGGCGCCCCGACCGCCTCCGCCGTCCTCGGCGACCTGGTGGCCGTCTGCCGCAACAAGCTCGGCGGTGCCACCGGCCCCGGCGACTCCGCGTACACCCAGCTTCCCGTCTCGCCCATGGGCGATGTCGTCACGCGGTACCACATCAGCCTCGACGTGGCCGACAAGCCCGGTGTCCTCGCCCAGGTCGCCACGGTCTTCGCCGAGCACGGGGTGTCCATCGACACCGTGCGTCAGTCGGGCAAGGACGGCGAGGCCTCCCTCGTCGTCGTCACCCATCGTGCGTCCGACGCGTCCCTCGCCGGGACCGTCGAGGCGTTGCGCAGCCTCGACACCGTGCGGGGTGTCGCCAGCATCATGCGGGTTGAAGGAGAGTAACCAGCAATGACCCACCAGTGGCGCGGAATCATCGAGGAGTACCGGGACCGGCTTCCGGTGTCCGACAGCACGCCGGTCGTGTCGCTCCGCGAGGGCGGCACGCCGCTCGTACCCGCGCAGGTGCTCTCGGAGCGCACGGGATGCGAGGTCCACCTCAAGGTGGAGGGCGCCAACCCGACCGGTTCCTTCAAGGACCGCGGTATGACCATGGCGATCACGCGGGCGAAGGAGGAGGGCGCGAAGGCCGTCATCTGCGCCTCCACCGGCAACACGTCGGCGAGCGCCGCGGCGTACGCCGTGCGCGCCGGGATGGTCTGCGCCGTCCTCGTGCCGCAGGGCAAGATCGCGCTCGGCAAGATGGGCCAGGCCCTCATCCACGGCGCCAAGATCCTCCAGGTCGACGGCAACTTCGACGACTGTCTGACGCTGGCGCGCTCACTGTCCGACAACTACCCGGTGGCGCTGGTCAATTCGGTCAACCCGGTGCGTATCGAGGGCCAGAAGACCGCCGCCTTCGAGATCGTGGACATGCTCGGCGACGCGCCCGACATCCATGTCCTTCCGGTGGGCAACGCGGGCAACATCACCGCGTACTGGAAGGGGTACACGGAGTACGCCGCCGACGGCATCGCCGGACGGACCCCGCGCATGTGGGGGTTCCAGGCCTCCGGCTCCGCGCCCATCGTGCGCGGCGAGGTGGTCAAGGACCCGTCGACCATCGCCACCGCGATCCGGATCGGCAACCCGGCCTCGTGGCAGTTCGCGCTGGCCGCGCGGGACGAGTCGGGCGGCCTCATCGACGAAGTGACGGACCGTGAGATCCTGCGCGCCTACCGGCTGTTGGCGGCGCAGGAGGGTGTCTTCGTCGAGCCCGCGTCCGCCGCGTCCGTCGCCGGTCTGCTGAAGGCTGCCGAGCAGGGCAAGGTCGACCCGGGGCAGCGCATCGTCTGCACCGTCACCGGCAACGGTCTCAAGGACCCCGACTGGGCCGTCGCCGGCGCTCCCCAGCCGGTCACGGTCCCGGTGGACGCGGCGACGGCGGCGGAGCGGCTCGGCCTGGCGTAGTCCCGGGCCCGGTCCGGCCGAGGTTCAGGACCGGTCCGCCGGTCGAGGGTTCAGGACCGGGCCGGTTCCGCTGTGAGGGCAGGGCAGGGCAGGGCAGGGCAGGGTCGGTCCGGCCTGAAGTCGCTCCCGATCCGGGGTGACGTCATGACCGGTCCGGCGTGAAGTCAGGCCCGGATTGGCGGGAAGTCGGCCTCGGATTGGCGTGAAGTCAGGCCTTGTCCGGCGTGAATCCGCCGGTGACGACACGCCGGGCGCGAACCCGGAGCGCGGGCCGGGCGGACTTTTCTTGAGCCGTCCGGCCGGGGGAACTCGCTGTGAACGGGCGGGAAACCGTCCGAAAGCCGACGGAAACCGCCCGCTCGCGGGGGGTATCCCCATGCCGACCCGACGGGGGGTGCACGAGGGGCTTACGACACGCATCGTGCGCCTCCTGTGCGCCCTATGTCGCCACAGAACCTTCCTTCGATAGGCTGTACCGAACCCGCCCGCCGCATATGCCGCGGCGCCGCGCGGTCTTTGCGGACTCCGGGTCCTGGTGCCCGTCCGTCGCAGTTCATCTCGTGGTTCATCTCGCAGTTCTCAAAAATCTCGTACATCACGCAGCTCAAGGAGAGTCATCGAGCGATGGCCGGTCCAGCGTTCCGCGCCGCCGCCGTCCGGGTGCGCGTCCCCGCCACCAGTGCCAACCTCGGCCCGGGTTTCGACGCCTTCGGCCTGTCACTGGGGCTCTACGACGACGTGGTCGTCCGGGTGGCCGACTCAGGACTGCACATCGACATCGCGGGTGAGGGCAGCGAGACGCTGCCGCGCGACGAGAAGCATCTCCTCGTACGTTCCCTGCGCACCGCTTTCGACCTGCTCGGCGGACAGCCGCGCGGCCTCGAGATCGTCTGCGCCAACCGCATCCCGCACGGCCGGGGTCTCGGCTCCTCGTCGGCCGCCATCTGCGCCGGCATCGTCGCCGCCCGCGCGGTGACGATAGGCGGGGACAGCAGGCTCGACGACACCGCGCTCCTGGAGCTCGCCACCGAGATCGAGGGGCATCCCGACAACGTCGCGGCCTGTCTGCTCGGCGGATTCACGCTCTCCTGGATGGAGTCCGGTGCCGCGCGGGCCATCAGGATGGACCCCGCCGACTCCATCGTCCCGGTGGTCTTCGTACCCGGAAAGCCCGTGCTCACCGAGACCGCGCGCGGCCTGCTGCCGCGCACCGTCCCGCACGTCGACGCCGCCGCCAACGCGGGCCGCGCCGCACTGCTCGTCGAGGCGCTGACCCGGCGTCCCGAGCTGCTGCTGCCCGCGACCGAGGACCGGCTGCACCAGGAGTACCGCGCCCCGGCGATGCCGGAGAGCGCCGCCCTCGTGGAGCGCCTGCGCGCCGACGGCATCCCGGCGGTGATCTCCGGCGCGGGACCCACGGTCCTCGCGCTGGCGGACCGCGCGTCGGCCGACAAGGTGGCTGATCTCGCAGGTCAGAGCTGGGCCGCCAACCGTCTGGACCTCGACGCACAGGGGGCGTGCGTGCTGCCCCTCGCACCCGTCGAGGTCGATTGACGACGCACGGTCGCCGGATTTGGAGAGGGGGAATGTTTGTTGGATCCGGTAGTGTTAACCTCAAGTCTGCACCCGACCCCACCATGGCGAGGTGCTTCGCGTCCCTGTCCGGGACACCCATTCTTCCGGGAGCCTCCCAAACTGCTACGTGCCTTGCATTGGGTGCTATGCGCTGAGCAGTGCTGAGCACGCTCCGGAACCGGCGTGACCGAGCCGATGACACCGAACCTCAGTGCCACGGCTCCGTAATCGTCATCACCAGCAATGTCTTCCGCCGCTTTGGCGGACCACCGCCCCGGCACGGTCCACACAGCAAGGACCAATGCCGGACAGCACAACCGGTCGCCGAGCCAGACAGGCCGACGTCCGCTCCAGGGAAGGACCCTTCGTGAGCGACACCACCGATCTGATGGGCGCACGTGTCGAGGAGACCGCTGCCGCGCCCGCCACGGACGCCTCCGCGCCTGCCACCGGTGCCGGCTCCAGGCGACGCCGCGGTACCGGCCTCGAAGGCATGGTGCTGGCCGAGCTGCAGCAGGTCGCATCCGGCCTCGGAATCAGGGGCACCGCGCGGATGCGCAAGAGCCAGCTGATCGAGGTCATCAAGGAGGCGCAGGCCGGAGCGGGCGCTCCGGCCAAGACGGCGTCCGACGCCGCCGCCGAGACCAAGCCGAAGCGCCGGACCGCCTCGAAGGCCCGTACGGGTGACGAGGCCGCCGCGCCGGCCGAGGCCAAGGCCGAGAAGGCCGCCGAGAAGGCCGTGGCCCAGCAGCAGATCGAGATCCCCGGCCAGCCGGCCGGCGGTCCCTCCCGCCCGAGCGAGGCCGACCGCGGGGGAGACGACGCCCCCGCCGAGCGCCGCCGTCGCCGTGCCACCGCCGAGGCGGGCAGCCCCGAGACGGTCACCGCCGAGGCGAGGACCGAGACGCAGGGCGACGCCGAGGGCGCCGAGGGCCGTCGTGAGCGCCGTGACCGCCGTGACCGCGACCGGGGCGGCCGTGACCGCGACCGCCGTCCGGTCAAGGGCGACGAGCAGCAGGGCGGCCAGGGTGCCGGCCAGCAGCGCCCGGACCGTCAGGAGCGCCAGGACCGTCCGGACCGTCAGCAGCAGGGCGGCGGCCGTCAGGACCGTCAGCAGCAGCCGCGTGACAGCGGTCCCCGTGACAACGGCCCCCGCGACAACGGCCCGCAGGACGACGACGACTTCGAGGGCGGCCGCCGCGGCCGGCGCGGCCGTTACCGTGACCGCCGCGGGCGTCGTGGACGCGACGAGATCGCCGAGCCGCAGGTCGCCGACGACGACGTGCTGATCCCCGTCGCGGGCATCCTCGACATCCTCGACAACTACGCGTTCATCCGTACGTCGGGCTACCTGCCGGGTCCCAACGACGTGTACGTCTCCCTCGCCCAGGTCCGCAAGAACGGTCTGCGCAAGGGTGACCACGTCACCGGCGCGGTCCGTCAGCCCAAGGACGGCGAGCGCCGCGAGAAGTTCAACGCGCTCGTGCGCCTGGACTCGACCAACGGCATGGCCCCCGACTCCGGTCGCGGCCGGCCGGAGTTCAACAAGCTCACGCCGCTCTACCCGCAGGACCGGCTCCGCCTGGAGACCGACCCGGGTGTGCTGACGACCCGCATCATCGACCTCGTCGCGCCGATCGGCAAGGGCCAGCGCGGTCTGATCGTGGCCCCGCCGAAGACCGGCAAGACCATGATCATGCAGGCGATCGCGAACGCGATCACGCACAACAACCCCGAGTGCCACCTGATGGTCGTCCTGGTCGACGAGCGTCCGGAAGAGGTCACCGACATGCAGCGGTCGGTCAAGGGCGAGGTCATCTCCTCGACCTTCGACCGTCCGGCGGAGGACCACACCACGGTCGCCGAGCTCGCCATCGAGCGTGCCAAGCGTCTGGTGGAGCTGGGCCACGACGTGGTCGTGCTGCTCGACTCGATCACGCGTCTGGGCCGTGCGTACAACCTCGCCGCCCCGGCCTCCGGCCGCATCCTGTCCGGTGGTGTCGACTCGACCGCGCTGTACCCGCCGAAGCGCTTCTTCGGTGCCGCGCGCAACATCGAGGACGGCGGCTCGCTGACCATTCTGGCCACCGCGCTCGTCGACACCGGCTCGCGCATGGACGAGGTCATCTTCGAGGAGTTCAAGGGCACCGGCAACGCCGAGCTCAAGCTCGACCGGAAGCTCGCCGACAAGCGCGTCTTCCCGGCGGTGGACGTGGACGCGTCCGGTACCCGTAAGGAAGAGCTCCTGCTCGGCAGCGACGAGCTCGCCATCACCTGGAAGCTGCGTCGCGTGCTCCACGCGCTCGACCAGCAGCAGGCGATCGAGCTGCTGCTCGACAAGATGAAGCAGACGAAGTCGAACGCCGAGTTCCTGCTCCAGATCCAGAAGACGACGCCGTCGCCGGGCAACAACAACGACTGACGTCTTCGCGACCGAGGTCGTTCGCGACCGGAGTTCGCAGGGCAGAAATCGCAAAGGCCGCCCCCGTCACCCAGGTGACGGGGGCGGCCCTTTGCGCTGTTCGGGACACGTGTACGATCGCGCCCTTGAACTTCTGCTGAAGCAGATCTGAACTCTTATCTCTGAGGGGGGACTTGAGTGGATACGTCCACGCCCGGGGGCGGTAGGCACAGACGCCGCATACGGATCGCCGTTCCGGTCGCCGCGGCGGGCCTCGCCGCCGCCGTCGCCGGTGCGCTCCTGGTGTCGTCCGCGAACGCCACGCCCAGCCCGACGCTGCCCACGCCCACCGTGCGGCTCGCCAACGCCGCGCCGTCCCAGGCCGCGCTGGAGAAGCGCGTCGCGGGTGCTCTCGCCGGTGACGACACCGCGGGCCGGACGACCCAGAAGGCGTCCCTGAGCGCCGCCACGAACACGGCACGCGTCGACCCGAAGATCATCGGCGGTACCACGACCGCCATCTCCACGGCCCCGTGGATGGCGCAGCTCTGGTACTACGACGACAAGGGCACCACCAGCGAGGCCGACGACCTCGGCTTCTTCTGCGGTGGCTCCGTCGTGTCGCCGACGAAGATCCTCACCGCCGCGCACTGCGTCAAGGGCTACGACTGGAAGGCCAACGGCGCCGTCATCACCGGCACCGCCCAGCTGCCGACCAGCGACTCGGCGGGCAACACCAACCTGCACGGCGGTACGGTCACTGCCGCCTGGCGGCAGTGGAACCACTCGTCGTACAGCTCGACGACCATCAACAACGACATCGCGGTCATCACGCTGGCGAGGCCCGTCACGGCCAAGCCGATCCGCATGACGACGTCCGGTGACACCACCTCGTACACGTCCAAGGATGCGAAGCTCTACGGCTGGGGCCGCACCACGTCCACCACGCAGGACATCTCCGAGACGCTGAAGACGGCCACGCTGCCGATCAACTCGGACGCCACCTGCAAGGCCGCGTACGGCACCGACTTCGTCGCGGGCCACATGGTCTGCGCGGGCACCAAGGCGACCGGCACCGACGCCGGCACCACCACGGCCTGCAACGGCGACTCGGGTGGTCCGCTGATCGTGGGCGGCCGCATCGTCGGTGTCGTGTCCTGGGGTGTCGAGGACTGCGTCGCGAAGGGCGCGTACAGCGTCTTCTCGAAGGTCAGCACCTACGTCGGCGCCGCCTGGCCGCGCGTCGAGGACGCCAACCTGAACGACGACCACAAGGCCGACCTGTGGGTCCGTAACTCGTCGACGAAGACGGGCTACGAGAAGGACTCCAACGGCACCTCGTTCGGCGCGCGTCAGTCGTGGGGCTCGTGGGACGGCGTGAACGTCGTGCTCCAGGCCGACCTCAACCGGGACGGCTACCAGGACTTCGTCGTGCGCGAGAGCGCCACCGGTGACGTCCACTGGATGCACTGGCTGCCGTCCACCGAGAAGTGGGCCAACGACAGGATCTTCACCAACTGGAAGGCCCGCACCCGGATCATCGCCCCCGGCGACCTCACCGGCGACGGCCTGCCCGACATGCTCTCCGTCGACTCCACCGGAGCGATGTGGGAGTACCCGGGCAAGGGCAACGGCACCTTCTCGGCGCGGGTCCAGGTCAGCACCGGCTGGAGCCAGTACAACTCCGTGCGCGCGCACGGCGACTTCACCGGCGACGGCAAGGCCGACCTCATCGCGCGCAGCAAGACCGGCTCGTACATCTACCTGTACAAGGGCACGGGCAAGACCGGCAGCGGTGCCTTCTCCACTCGCATCAAGGTGCGCACCTGGGCGGACTACAACGCCTTCGACGCTCCCGGTGACGTGACCGGCGACGGCAAGGCCGACTTCCTGGCCCGCACCCCCGGCGGCACGCTCTACCTGTACCCCGGGACCGGAAAGGCCACCTCCGAGATCTTTGCCACAAGGATCTCGGTGGGTACCGATTTCAAGCAGTACGACATCTTCGGCTGACATTGCAGGTGAGCGGTTTCTTCCCGCTCCGGCCGAGCACACAGGGTGCCCACCGCGTCACGCGGTGGGCACTTTGCGTCGTGCAACCCTTTCCCGGGTTTCCCCGTCTGACCGTACGGAGTGACCATGGAGCGGTACGCCTCGTCACGACCGGATGGGCCTGGCCCTGAAAGCAGGGGGTAACCGACCGTAAACGTAAAGAGGAAGCCGAGGAACACATGCCCGCCGAGAGCACGCCGGAGCCCGCCATACCGGGCGAGCCCGGCGACAGCGCCCCGCCCCGCCCGAAGGGCAGCCGCCGTAAGGCCCGCAGCCCGCGCAGCAAGGCCCTGCTCGTCACGGCCTGGACCGCGGCGGGTGTCGTGGCGCTCGGCGGCGCCGGAGCCGGGTATCTGTTCTTCAAGCTCAACGGCAACCTCAAGAGCGTCGACATCAACCAGGCGCTCGGCAGCGACCGGCCCCTGAAGGTCGACAACGGCTCGGAGAACATCCTGGTCCTGGGCTCCGACACCCGCTCCGGCACCAACAGGAAGCTCGGCGGCGGCACCGACGACGGCAGCGCCCGCTCCGACACCGCGATGATCGTCCACGTGTACAAGGGCCACAAGCGGGCCAGCGTGGTCTCCGTCCCCCGTGACACGCTCGTCGAGCGGCCCTCCTGCACCGACTCCGAGGGCACCGTCCACGGCGCGGTCTCCGGCGCGATGTTCAACTCCGCCTACTCCACCGGCGGCGCCGCCTGCGCGGTGAAGACCGTCGAGTCCATGACCGGCATCCGCATGGACCACTACATCGAGATCGACTTCAGCGGCTTCCAGAAGCTGATCGACGACCTCGGCGGCGTCACGATCACCACGACCAAGGCCATCTCGGACCACGAGAGCCATCTGCACCTGACGGCCGGGTCCCACGAGCTCGACGGCAAGCAGGCGCTCGGCCTGGTCCGTACCCGGCACGGTGTCGGCGACGGCTCCGACCTCGGCCGCATCCAGCTCCAGCAGGCGTTCATGAAGGCCCTGGTCGACCAGGTCAAGCACATCGGGCTCCTGTCCAACCCGAAAAAGCTGTACGACCTCGCCGACACCGCGACCAAGACGGTGACCACCGACTCCGACCTCGGCAGCGTCACCGACCTCGCCTCCTTCGCGGGCGGCCTCAAGGGCATCGGCTCGTCCCACATGACCATGGTGACGATGCCGGTCCAGTACGACCCGGCCGACGCCAACCGCGTCCTGGTCGACAAGACCAAGTCCGAGCTGATGTGGAAGGCGCTGAAGGCCGACCGGCCGATCCCGAAGGCGGCCACCGAGGGAACCGCCACCGGCACCGCGAAGGGCGTCGTCAGCCCCGGCTGAGCCCCCGCTGAGCCCCGGCCGAGTCCGTGCGGTCCGGGCGCGGGCCGCACGGGGAATAGATCGCCGCGTCCCTCCGTTTTGGGGGATACGGCCAGTGCTGGCAGACTGGTACGTCGGCCCCGGTTCACGCATCCGCATCCAGCGGCGGCGACCCGGTGCCCTCCCGAAACTAGGAGACACCTTGAAGCGCGACATCCACCCCGAGTACGTCGAGACGCAGGTCAGCTGTACCTGTGGCGCGTCGTTCACCACCCGCAGCACGATCTCCAGCGGCACCGTCCGCGCCGAGGTCTGCTCCGAGTGCCACCCGTTCTACACGGGCAAGCAGAAGATCCTCGACACCGGTGGCCGCGTGGCCCGCTTCGAGGCCCGCTTCGGCAAGGCTGCCGCTGCCAACAAGTAGCGAGCCCACAGCGCCGGTCTTCGGAGTCTCCCGCACGGGGACGCCGGGACCGGCGCTTTGCGGTCCAGCCCCCTCCCCGGGCTCTCGACGCGTTCGAGCAGGGGAACCCCACGCCGTACCTACGTCCTCACGCTCTGCACAGAGCCGGGGACAGTCCATTGGAGCCGGAGATGTTCGAGGCGGTCGAGGAACTGATCGGCGAGCACGCCGATCTGGAGAAGAAGCTCGCTGACCCGTCGGTGCACGCCGACCAGGCCAACGCGCGCAAGCTCAACAAGCGCTACGCCGAGCTGACCCCGATCGTCGCGACGTACCGCTCCTGGAAGCAGACCGGGGACGACATCGGCACGGCCAAGGAGTTCGCCGCCGACGATCCCGACTTCGCCGCCGAGGTCAAGGACCTGGAGAAGCAGAAGGAGGAGCTCACCGAGAAGCTCCGCCTGCTGCTTGTCCCGCGCGACCCGAGCGACGACAAGGACGTCATCCTGGAGATCAAGGCGGGCGCCGGCGGCGACGAGTCCGCCCTGTTCGCCGGTGACCTGCTGCGCATGTACCTGCGCTACGCCGAGCGCGTCGGCTGGAAGACCGAGCTCATCGACGCCACCGAGTCCGAGCTCGGCGGCTACAAGGACGTCCAGGTCGCCGTGAAGACCAAGGGCGGCCAGGGTGCCACCGAGCCCGGGCAGGGCGTCTGGGCCCGGATGAAGTACGAGGGCGGCGTGCACCGGGTGCAGCGCGTGCCCTCGACCGAGTCGCAGGGCCGTATTCACACGTCGGCCGCCGGTGTCCTCGTCACGCCCGAGGCCGAGGAGGTCGACGTCGAGATCCTCGCGAACGATCTCCGTATCGACGTCTACCGCTCCTCGGGCCCCGGCGGCCAGTCCGTCAACACGACCGACTCCGCGGTGCGCATCACGCACATTCCCACCGGAGTCGTCGCTTCCTGCCAGAACGAGAAGAGCCAGCTGCAGAACAAGGAGCAGGCGATGCGTATCCTGCGCTCCAGGCTCCTCGCGGCGGCGCAGGAGGAGGCGGAGCGGGAAGCCTCCGACGTCCGCCGCAGCCAGGTCCGCACGGTCGACCGCTCCGAGAAGATCCGTACGTACAACTTCCCGGAGAATCGCATCTCGGACCACCGCGTCGGCTTCAAGGCGTACAACTTGGACCAGGTGTTGGACGGCGAGCTCGACGCGGTCATCCAGGCCTGCGTCGACGCGGACTCGGCCGCCAAGCTCGCCAACGCGTAACAGCAAACGACAACAGCTCAGCCCCGGAGGACCAGCGTGCAGCAACATTTTGGGGGTCGATCCCCAAACCCCCGCAGCGTGCTGCTCGCGGAAGTGGCCCAGGCCACCCAGCGGCTGGCCGACGCCGGCGTGCCCTCGCCGCGCAACGACGCGGAGGAGCTCGCCGCCTTCGTGCACGGCGTGAAGCGGGGCGAGCTGCACAGCGTCAAGGACGCGGACTTCGACGCCCGCTACTGGGAGGTGACCGCGCGCCGCGAGGCCCGCGAGCCGCTCCAGCACATCACCGGGCGCGCCTACTTCCGCTACCTCGAACTCCAGGTGGGGCCCGGCGTCTTCGTCCCCCGCCCGGAGACCGAGTCGGTCGTCGGCTGGGCCATAGACGCCGTCCGCGCGATGGACGTCGTCGAACCGATGATCGTCGACCTGTGCACCGGCTCGGGAGCCATCGCTCTCGCGCTCGCCCAGGAGGTCCCGCGCTCCCGTGTGCACGCCGTGGAGCTGTCCGAGGACGCCCTCCGGTGGACGCGCAAGAACGTCGAGGGGTCCAGGGTCGACCTGCGCCAGGGAGACGCCCTCACGTCGTTCCCGGACCTCGACGGCCAGGTCGACCTGGTGATCTCCAACCCTCCGTACATCCCGCTCACCGAATGGGAGTACGTGCAGCCGGAGGCCCGGGACCACGACCCGGAGCTCGCCCTGTTCTCCGGCGAGGACGGACTCGACCTCATCCGCGGCATCGAGCGCACCGCGCACCGGCTGCTGCGGCCCGGCGGCGTCGTCGTCATCGAGCACGCCGACACCCAGGGCGGACAGGTGCCGTGGATCTTCACCGAGGAGCGGGGCTGGGCCGACGCGGCCGACCACCCGGATCTCAACAACCGGCCGCGGTTCGCGACCGCCCGCAAGGCGATGCCGTGAGCGCGGCTCACCCGGTCCCGGCGCGCGGCGGCGCCGTGGTGCGCCGGCGCGTCGCCTTCGACCGCATCGCGTTTCTTCGCACCCCCAGCCAGCAGTACGTGTATGAGGAGGCCCGCTAAATGGCACGGCGATACGACACCAACGACGCGACCGACCGCACCACAGGTCTGCGTGAGGCGGCGTCCGCCGTCCGCCGTGGCGAACTGGTGGTCCTCCCCACCGACACCGTCTACGGCATCGGCGCCGACGCGTTCACCTCGGAGGCCGTCGCCGACCTGCTCGACGCCAAGGGCCGGGGCCGCAACATGCCCACCCCTGTCCTCATCGGCTCCCCGAACACCCTGCACGGCCTCGTCACGGACTTCTCCGAGATGGCCTGGGAGCTCGTCGACGCGTTCTGGCCGGGCGCCCTGACCCTCGTCGCCAAGCACCAGCCGTCGCTCCAGTGGGACCTGGGGGACACCCGGGGCACGGTGGCGATCCGTATGCCGCTGCACCCCGTCGCCATCGAACTCCTCACGGAGGTCGGTCCGATGGCCGTCTCCTCCGCCAACCTCACCGGCCACCCCGCGCCGGAGGACTGCGACGCCGCCCAGGGCATGCTCGGCGACTCCGTCTCGGTCTACCTGGACGGCGGCCCGACCCCGGGCAACGTGCCCTCCTCGATCGTCGACGTCACCGGCAAGGTCCCCGTCCTGCTGCGCGCGGGCGCCCTGTCGGCGGAGGAGCTCCGCAAGGTCGTACCCGACCTCGAGGTGGCGAATTGACAGCCCCCGAGTCCCCCGGGCTCCCGGCTCGGCCGGAGCAGGGAGCAGTCC
The DNA here is from genome assembly GCF_036063235.1 of Streptomyces sp. NBC_00386. NCBI lineage: Bacteria > Bacillati > Actinomycetota > Actinomycetes > Kitasatosporales > Streptomycetaceae > Streptomyces > Streptomyces sp. NBC_00386. The sequence goes on along the minus strand of NZ_CP107950.1, from coordinate 3,246,816 downwards.
CATGCGTGGCATAGGCGCGGGGTTCACCGGGACCGGCGGATCCCCGAGCGGGTCCTTCCGCATCCTCCACGTCAGCACCGGCAACGTGTGCCGCTCGCCGATCACCGAGCGGTTGACCCGGCATGCCCTGGCGGACCGGCTGGGAGACCCCCTGTGGGGCGGCCTCATCGTGGAGAGCGCCGGCACCTGGGGCCACGAGGGCGCGCCCATGGAGGCCAACGCCGCGACCGTCCTGACCGACTTCGGCGCGGACCCCTCCGGCTTCGTCGGGCGCGAGCTCCTCGACGACCACGTCATCCGCGCCGACCTGGTCCTGACGGCCACCCGCGACCACCGCGCCCAGGTCATCTCCATGGGCCACTCCGCCGGCCTGCGCACCTTCACGCTGAAGGAGTTCACCCGGCTGGTGCGCGCCATAGACAGCTCGACGCTGCCGCCCCTCCAGGACGGCGTGGTCGAGCGCGCCGTCGCGCTGGTACGGGCCGCCGCCGCGCTGCGCGGCTGGCTGCTGGCCCCGACCGCGGAGGCCGACGAGGTGTTCGACCCCTACGGGGCGCCGCTGCCGTTCTTCCGGTCCATCGGGGACGAGATCAACGAGGCGCTGGACCCGGTCGTCACCGCTCTGACGGGGGTACCCGCGCGGACGTGACACCGGGCGTGCGACCGGTCCCGGTTCTACATTGGACATAAGCGTCCCCCCGCAGATGTCCGGAGTCCACCATGCCGGTCGCCACCATGCCCGAAGCGGATGTCCTGAGCCGCCAGGATCCCGAGCTCGCCGAGATCCTGCGCGGTGAGCTGGACCGGCAGTCGACCACGCTGCAGCTCATCGCGGCGGAGAACTTCACCTCGCCGGCCGTGCTGGCCGCGCTCGGCTCGCCGCTGGCGAACAAGTACGCCGAGGGGTATCCCGGCGCCCGTCACCACGGCGGCTGCGAGATCGTCGACGTCGCCGAGCGGATCGCCGTCGACCGCGCCAAGGCCCTCTTCGGCGCCGATCACGCCAACGTCCAGTCCCACTCCGGGAGTTCGGCCGTCCTGGCCGCGTACGCCGCCCTGCTGCGCCCCGGGGACACCGTGCTGGCGATGGGCCTGCCCTTCGGCGGTCATCTGACCCACGGGTCGCCCGCGAACTTCTCCGGCCGCTGGTTCGACTTCGTCGGCTACGGGGTCGAGGCGGAGTCGGGACTGATCGACTACGAGCAGGTGCGCACCCTGGCCCGTGCCCGCCGTCCCAAGGCCATCGTCTGCGGATCGATCTCGTATCCCCGGCACATCGACTACGCGCTCTTCCGGGAGATCGCCGACGAGGCCGGCGCCTATCTCATCGCGGACGCCGCCCACCCCATCGGGCTCGTCGCGGGGGGAGCGGCGCCGAACCCGGTGCCGTACGCCGATGTCGTGTGCGCCACCACGCACAAGGTGCTCCGGGGGCCGCGCGGCGGCATGCTCCTGTGCGGTGGCGAACTGGCGGAGCGGGTCGACCGGGCCGTCTTCCCGTTCACCCAGGGCGGTGCGCAGATGAACACCATCGCGGCCAAGGCCGTCGCGTTCGGCGAGGCGGCGACCCCGGCCTTCACGGCGTACGTCCATCAGGTGACCGCCAACGCCCGGGTGCTGGCCGCGGGTCTCGAGGCGGAGGGGCTCGCGGTCACCACGGGCGGCACCGACACCCATCTGCTGGTCGCGGATCCGGTACCGCTCGGCGTCGACGGGCGTACCGCGCGCGGCCGGCTGGCCGCCGCCGGTATGGTCCTCGACACCTGTGCGCTGCCTCACGGCGACGCCCGGGGTCTGCGGCTCGGCACCGCGGCGCTGACCACCCAGGGGATGGGCGAGCCGGAGATGGCACGGGTCGCGGCACTGTTCGCGGGGGTGCTCCGGGACGAGATCGAGGGCCGGGCGGCACGCGAGGAAGTGCGGGAACTGACCGGAAGATTTCCGCCTTATACGGACTGACCGGGGGTACGCGTACCGAACCGCACAGCCACACGTGCAACCATCGTCGCTACCCGAAAGTCCTCAACCGTATGCGTGCATCGCTAGGGTGTGGGGCTGTGATGGCCAGCGAGACCTGTGGGGAAGCCCGTGCGTGAATACCTGCTGACGCTCTGCATCACGGCCGCGGTGACGTACCTGCTGACAGGGCCGGTACGGAAATTCGCGATCGTGGCCGGAGCCATGCCGGAAATCCGGGCGCGTGACGTGCACCGTGAACCCACGCCGAGGCTCGGCGGCATCGCGATGTTCTTCGGTCTGTGCGCCGGCCTGCTGGTCGCGGACCATCTGACGAACCTCAACGAGGTCTTCGCCAACTCGAACGAACCGCGTGCCCTTCTCTCCGGCGCCGCGCTGATCTGGCTGATCGGTGTGCTGGACGACAAGTTCGAGATCGACGCCCTGATCAAGCTCGGCGGCCAGATGATCGCCGCCGGTGTGATGGTCATGCAGGGTCTGACGATCCTGTGGCTGCCGATCCCCGGGGTCGGCCTGGTCGCGCTGACCCAGTGGCAGGGCACGCTGCTGACGGTGGCGCTCGTCGTCATCACCATCAACGCGGTCAACTTCGTGGACGGCCTCGACGGACTGGCCGCCGGCATGGTGTGCATCGCGTCCGCCGCGTTCTTCCTGTACGCCTACCGGATCTGGTACTCGTACGGCATCGAGGCGGCCGCCCCGGCGACGCTGTTCGCGGCGATCCTGATGGGCATGTGCCTGGGCTTCCTGCCGCACAACATGCATCCCGCGCGGATCTTCATGGGCGACTCCGGGTCGATGCTCATCGGTCTGGTGCTGGCCGCCGGCGCGATCTCCATCACCGGGCAGATCGACCCCGACGTGATGAACCTCTTCACCGGTTCCCCGCGCAACACCGTGCACCAGACGGTGCCCGTGTTCATCCCGCTGCTGCTGCCGCTGACGATCATCGCCATCCCGGCCGCCGACCTGGTGCTCGCCATCGTGCGGCGCACCTGGCGCGGGCAGTCGCCGTTCGCCGCCGACCGGGGCCACCTGCACCACCGCCTCCTGGAGGTCGGCCACTCGCACAGCCGGGCCGTCCTGATCATGTACTTCTGGTCGGCGCTGATCTCCTTCGGCGCCCTCGCCTACTCGGTCAACTCCGGGGCCATGTGGAGCGTGCTCGTCATCGCGGCGCTCAGCGCGGTCGGTCTCGTGCTGCTCCTGCTGCCCCGCTTCACACCGCGCGCCCCGCGCTGGGCCGAACACCTCCTGCCGCCGCGCTACCGCCGCCGCAGGGCCGCCGCGGCCGCTGCCCGGGACATGGCGCCCGTGACCCACGAGGCGGCGCCCGAGAGCGAGCCGGACGAGGCGCGCGAGCACCGTGCTCCGGTGGTCGCCGGAGTCGCGGGAGTCAATGGAGCGACGGCGATCGGGACCCGTGCGCGACTTCTGGACCGGCGCGAGGCCGAGTCCTCGCGCTGAGTCGAAGGTAAGAATCTGACTAACGCGTGACCAAATCGTGGGGAAGCAAAGCGCCTCAATATCAGACAAATGGGCGCTTGAAATGCACAGACGCGCAGCTTCACTCTCATGTGTGACAGTCAGCACACCAACCAGGTAAAGACCTCATCAAATAGTTTGTGATACGGTTCACGAGAACCCAGGGCAGAGCCGAAAGACCCCAGCACGACGGTCCTTTGGCGTGAGGTTCTCTCTCAGCCCGGGACTACGCTCGTCCATGACGACACGCCCCCCTTAGCAAGCGGAGTTGCCGCCATGCCGTCCAATGACGTCCGGATCCTCCTTCAGGCCGCTGTACCCACAGCTGCCGCCGGCGCGATTGCCGCCGTCGTCAGCGGTGTGGTCGCCGGCGGCAAGGGAGCGCTCGGGGCGGTCGTCGCGACGCTGGTGGTCGTTCTCTTCATGGGGCTGGGCCTCTACGTCCTGCAGCGCACCGCCAAATCGCTTCCGCACTTGTTCCAGGCGATGGGTCTCCTGCTCTACACGGCGCAGATTCTTCTGCTGTTCATCTTTGTCGCCGCGTTCAAGAACACATCGCTGTTCAACCCCAAGTCCTTCGCGCTCACCCTGGTCGTCACCACCCTCGTGTGGATCGGCGCACAGGCACGTGCCCATATGAAGGCCAAGATCCTCTACGTCGAACCCGACTCCTCGAAGGCCGAAAAGCCCGAGAACAAGGGTCATTCGTCGTGAGGGGTAGGGCCGGGATAAGTGCACGCAGGAGATCCTGCTATCGTCCGGTGCCAACTGCGGCATCGCGGGCGCGGGCATCTGAGCTGACGCCTGTTCGATCGCGAGGCTTGATGCCCCACTGCCGCCCCCACATCCGTAACACCAGTCCAGTGCCGAACCGCGGCTGCGCGCCGCGCCGACACAACGAGGATGCCGTACCTATGCGCCACGCTGAAGGAGCCCGCGGTGAGTGCTGACCCGACGCAGGTGCTCGCCTTCGAGACCGACTGCCACATCTTCGACGGTTGTGGCTTCCCGGCACCCGGCCTGCACTCGTTCCTGTTCGAGCCCATCTGGGGCGACGGGGACAGCAACCTGTACTTCAACAAGACGATGCTCCTGGCGCTGCTGGGCTCGCTTGTCATCGTCGGCTTCTTCTGGGCCGCGTTCCGCAAGCCGAAGGTCGTCCCGGGCAAGCTGCAGATGGTCGCCGAGGCCGGCTACGACTTCGTCCGTCGTGGCGTCGTCTACGAGACGATCGGCAAGAAGGAGGGCGAGAAGTACGTCCCTCTGATCGTCTCGCTGTTCTTCTTCGTCTGGATGATGAACCTCTGGTCGATCATTCCGCTCGCCCAGTTCCCGGTCACCGCGATCATCTCGTACCCGCTGGTGCTGGCCCTGATCGTCTACGTTCTGTGGGTCTCGCTGACCTTCAAGCGCCACGGCTTCGTGGGCTTCTTCAAGAACGTCACGGGCTACGACAAGTCGCTCGGCCCGGTTCTCCCGCTCGCGATGCTCATCGAGTTCTTCTCGAACCTGCTGGTCCGTCCGTTCACGCACGCCGTGCGACTCTTCGCGAACATGTTCGCGGGTCACACGCTGCTGCTGCTGTTCACGATCGCCAGCTGGTACCTGCTCAACGGCGTCGGCATCGCCTACGCGGGCGTCTCGTTCATCATGACCATCGTGATGACGGCCTTCGAGCTCTTCATCCAGGCCCTGCAGGCGTACGTGTTCGTGCTGCTGACCTGCACCTACATCCAGGGCGCACTGGCCGAGAACCACTGAGCGCCCCTCCCTCGACCCCGCAGTCGTCCGGTGGCCAACCCCCACCGGTCCGTAAAGAAAAGGAAGAACTGGCATGTCCCAGACCCTTGCCGCTGTCTCCGGCTCGCTCGGCTCGATCGGTTACGGCCTCGCGGCCATCGGCCCCGGCGTCGGCGTCGGCATCATCTTCGGTAACGGCACCCAGGCCCTCGCCCGTCAGCCCGAGGCCGCCGGTCTGATCCGCGCCAACCAGATCCTCGGCTTCGCCTTCTGTGAGGCGCTCGCCCTCATCGGTCTGGTCATGCCGTTCGTCTACGGCAAGTGATCTTCGGATCCACGACAGCCCACTAGACGAAAGGCACTGACATGAGCCAGCTGCTCATTCTGGCGGCCGAGGAGACCGAAAACCCCCTCGTCCCGCCGATCCCCGAGCTTGTCATCGGCCTGCTCGCCTTCGTCATCGTCTTCGGTTTCCTGGCCTGGAAGCTTCTCCCGAACATCAACAAGGTTCTGGAGCAGCGTCGCGAGGCCATCGAGGGCGGTATCGAGAAGGCCGAGGCCGCGCAGACCGAGGCCCAGAGCGTTCTTGAGCAGTACAAGGCTCAGCTCGCCGAAGCCCGGCACGAGGCCGCGCGCCTGCGCCAGGAAGCCACGGAGCAGGGCGCCACGCTCATCGCCGAGATGCGCGCGGAAGGCCAGCGGCAGCGCGACGAGATCGTCGCCGCCGGTCACACGCAGATCGACGCCGACCGCAAGGCCGCCGCTCAGTCGCTGCGCCAGGACGTCGGCACGCTTGCCACCGACCTGGCCGGCAAGCTCGTCGGCGAGTCCCTCGAGGACCACGCCCGCCAGAGCCGCGTCATCGACCGTTTCCTCTCCGAGCTTGAGGAGAAGGCCGAGGCGGCTCGATGACCGCACACGGAGCGAGCCGCGAGGCAACCGCAGCCGCACGTGAGCGTCTCGACGCGCTGACGGACTCGACGTCCGTGGACGCGGCCCAGCTCTCCGACGAGCTGGCCGCGGTCACCGCGCTGCTCCACCGCGAGGTGTCGCTGCGTCGGGTCCTCACCGACCCGGCGCAGCCCGGCGAGGCCAAGGCCGAGCTGGTCCAGCGCCTGCTGGGCACCCAGGTGGGCGGCAGCGCCGCCGACCTGGTCTCCGGCATGGTGCGTTCCCGCTGGTCGCAGCCCCGCGACCTGGTGGACGCCCTCGAGGAGCTCACCACCACCGCCGACCTCACGGCGGCGCAGCGGACGGGCGCGCTCGACAACGTCGAGGACGAGCTGTTCCGCTTCGGCCGGATCGTCGCCTCGAACACCGAGCTGCGCGCCGCGCTGACCGACCGGGCCGCCACCACGGCGGCCAAGAGCGAGCTGCTGCGCAGCCTGCTCGGCGGCCGGGCCGACGTGACGACCGAGCGTCTGGTGACGCGCCTCGTAACCGCGCCCCGCGGACGTAGCCTGGAAGCGGGACTCGAGTCCCTGTCCAGGCTCGCCGCCGAGCGCCGTGACCGCATGGTCGCCGTGGTCACCTCGGCGGTGCCGCTGAGCGACGGACAGAAGCGGCGCCTCGGCGCCTCTCTGGCCAAGCTCTACGGCCGCCCGATGCACCTCAACCTCGACGTGGACCCCGATGTCCTCGGCGGGATCCGGGTGCAGGTCGGCGACGAGGTCATCAACGGTTCCATCGCGGACCGTCTCGAGGACGCCGCCCGCCGCATGGCGAGCTAGTAACCACATAAGCAGTACGCAATTACGGCCCTGGTTGGGCCGTGCAGAGGATTCACCTCTCATCGGGGGGAGTCCCCATCCCCCCAAGTGAAACTTCGGGCCCAACAAGGAGAGCAGGGAACCCAGATGGCGGAGCTCACGATCCGGCCGGAGGAGATCCGGGACGCACTGGAGAACTTTGTCCAGTCGTACCAGCCGGACGCGGCCTCGCGCGAGGAGGTCGGTACGGTCACCGTCGCCGGCGACGGTATCGCCAAGATCGAGGGTCTTCCCTCGGCCATGGCGAACGAGCTGCTGAAGTTCGAGGACGGAACCCTCGGCCTCGCGCTGAACCTGGAAGAGCGCGAGATCGGTGCGGTCGTCCTCGGCGAGTTCAGCGGTATCGAAGAAGGTCAGCCGGTGCAGCGCACCGGTGAGGTGCTGTCCGTCGCCGTGGGCGAGGGCTACCTCGGCCGCGTCGTCGACCCGCTCGGCAACCCGATCGACGGCCTCGGCGAGATCGAGACGTCCGGCCGCCGCGCCCTCGAGCTGCAGGCTCCGGGCGTCATGGTCCGCAAGTCGGTGCACGAGCCGATGGAGACGGGCTACAAGGCCGTCGACGCGATGACCCCGATCGGCCGTGGCCAGCGTCAGCTGATCATCGGCGACCGTCAGACCGGCAAGACCGCGCTGGCCGTCGACACGATCATCAACCAGCGCGACAACTGGCGCTCGGGCGACACCAAGAAGCAGGTCCGCTGCATCTACGTCGCCATCGGCCAGAAGGGTTCGACCATCGCCTCCGTGCGTGGCGCCCTCGAAGAGGCCGGCGCGCTGGAGTACACGACCATCGTCGCCGCCCCGGCGTCCGACCCGGCCGGCTTCAAGTACCTTGCGCCGTACACCGGTTCGGCCATCGGTCAGCAGTGGATGTACGAGGGCAAGCACGTCCTCATCATCTTCGACGACCTCTCGAAGCAGGCCGACGCCTACCGCGCCGTGTCCCTCCTGCTCCGCCGTCCGCCGGGCCGCGAGGCCTACCCCGGTGACGTCTTCTACCTGCACTCCCGTCTGCTGGAGCGCTGCGCGAAGCTCTCCGACGACCTGGGCGCCGGTTCGATGACGGGTCTGCCGATCGTCGAGACCAAGGCGAACGACGTGTCGGCGTTCATCCCGACCAACGTCATCTCCATCACCGACGGCCAGTGCTTCCTTGAGTCCGACCTGTTCAACGCCGGCCAGCGTCCGGCCCTGAACGTCGGTATCTCGGTCTCCCGCGTCGGTGGCTCGGCCCAGCACAAGGCGATGAAGCAGGTCTCCGGCCGTCTTCGCCTCGACCTGGCCCAGTACCGCGAGCTGGAGGCGTTCGCCGCCTTCGGTTCCGACCTGGACGCCGCGTCGAAGGCGCAGCTGGAGCGCGGTCAGCGCCTGGTCGAGCTGCTCAAGCAGGCTCAGTACCAGCCGATGCCGACCGAGGACCAGGTCGTCTCCGTGTGGTCCGCCACCACGGGCAAGATGGACGACGTACCGGTCGCCGACATCCGCCGCTTCGAGAAGGAGCTCCTGGAGTACCTGCACCGCAAGGAGCAGGGCCTCATGACCTCCATCAAGGAGGGCGGCAAGATGTCGGACGACACGCTCACCGCCATCGCCGACGGCATCACGGAGTTCAAGAAGCAGTTCGAGACCTCGGACGGGAAGCTTCTCGGCGAGGACGCTCCGGCCGCCGCCAAGTGACGTAAGGAAGGGACCTGACTCATGGGAGCCCAGCTCCGGGTCTACAAGCGTCGCATCCGATCCGTCACCGCGACCAAGAAGATCACCAAGGCGATGGAGATGATCGCCGCCTCGCGCGTCGTCAAGGCGCAGCGCAAGGTGGCGGCCTCCACGCCGTACGCGACCGAGCTCACCCGCGCGGTCACGGCGGTCGGCACCGGCTCGAACACCAAGCACCCGCTGACCACGGAGGCGGAGACGGCGACCCGTTCCGCGGTGCTGCTCCTCACGAGCGACCGCGGTCTGGCCGGCGCCTTCAACTCCAACGCCATCAAGGCGGCGGAGCTGCTGACCGCCCGTCTCGAGGCCGAGGGCAAGACGGTCGACACGTACATCGTCGGCCGCCGTGGTCTGGCCCACTACAACTTCCGCGAGCGCAAGGTCGTGGAGTCGTGGTCGGGTTTCACCGACGAGCCCACGTACGCGGACGCGAAGAAGGTCGCGGGTCCGCTGATCGAGGCCATCGAGAAGGACACGGCGGACGGCGGCGTGGATGAACTCCACATCGTCTACACCGAGTTCGTCTCGATGATGACGCAGTCGGCCATCGACGGCCGTCTGCTGCCGCTTCGCCTCGAAGAGGTCGCGGAGGAGACGCCGAAGGGCGAGATCCTCCCGCTGTTCGAGTTCGAGCCGTCGGCGGAGGACGTCCTCGACGCCCTGCTGCCGCGCTACGTCGAGAGCCGTATCTACAACGCGCTGCTCCAGTCGGCTGCTTCCAAGCACGCCGCCACGCGCCGCGCGATGAAGTCGGCGACCGACAACGCGGGAGACCTGATCACCACGCTCTCCCGACTTGCCAATGCGGCCCGCCAGGCCGAAATCACCCAGGAAATCAGCGAGATCGTCGGCGGCTCCGCAGCCCTTGCCGACGCGACCGCGGGGAGTGACAAGTAATGACGACGACTTCTGAGACGGCCGTTGCCACGGGCCGCGTCGCCCGGGTCATCGGCCCGGTCGTCGACGTGGAGTTCCCCGTCGACGCGATGCCGGAGATTTACAACGCCCTTCACGTCGAGGTGGCCGACCCGGCCAACGCCGGCGAGCTGAAGACGCTGACCCTGGAAGTCGCCCAGCACCTGGGTGACGGCCTGGTCCGTACGATCTCCATGCAGCCCACCGACGGTCTGGTCCGCCAGGCCGTGGTCACCGACACCGGAACGGGCATCAGCGTCCCGGTCGGCGACTTCACCAAGGGCAAGGTGTTCAACACCCTCGGTGAGGTGCTGAACTCGGACGAGACGTACTCGGGCGAGCGCTGGACCATCCACCGCAAGGCCCCGCGCTTCGACGAGCTCGAGTCGAAGACCGAGATGTTCGAGACCGGCGTCAAGGTCATCGACCTTCTCACCCCGTACGTCAAGGGTGGAAAGATCGGTCTGTTCGGTGGTGCCGGCGTCGGCAAGACGGTGCTCATCCAGGAGATGATCTACCGCGTCGCCAACAACCACGACGGTGTCTCCGTGTTCGCCGGTGTCGGTGAGCGCACGCGTGAGGGCAACGACCTCATCGCGGAGATGTCCGAGTCGGGCGTCATCGACAAGACGGCGCTCGTCTTCGGCCAGATGGACGAGCCCCCGGGCACCCGTCTGCGCGTGGCCCTCGCGGGTCTGACCATGGCGGAGTACTTCCGCGATGTGCAGAAGCAGGACGTGCTGTTCTTCATCGACAACATCTTCCGCTTCACGCAGGCCGGTTCCGAGGTCTCGACCCTGCTCGGCCGTATGCCCTCCGCGGTGGGTTACCAGCCGAACCTGGCCGACGAGATGGGTCTCCTCCAGGAGCGCATCACCTCGACCCGTGGTCACTCGATCACCTCGATGCAGGCGATCTACGTCCCCGCGGACGACCTGACCGACCCGGCCCCGGCCACCACGTTCGCCCACCTCGACGCGACGACGGTTCTCTCCCGTCCGATCTCCGAGAAGGGCATCTACCCGGCCGTGGACCCGCTGGACTCCACGTCCCGCATCCTGGACCCCCGCTACATCGCGGCGGACCACTACGCGGCCGCGATGCGCGTCAAGTCGGTTCTTCAGAAGTACAAGGACCTTCAGGACATCATCGCGATCCTCGGTATCGACGAGCTGGGCGAGGAGGACAAGCTCACCGTCCACCGCGCCCGTCGCGTGGAGCGCTTCCTGTCCCAGAACACCCACGTCGCCAAGCAGTTCACCGGCGTCGACGGGTCGGACGTCCCGCTGGACGAGTCGATCGCGGCCTTCAACGCGATCATCGACGGTGAGTACGACCACTTCCCGGAGCAGGCGTTCTTCCTCTGCGGTGGCATTGAGGACCTCAAGGCCAACGCCAAGGAGCTCGGCGTCTCCTGAACCTCGTGTTCTGAGTGAGGGGGCGGGACCGCGCCTCGCGGGGTGCGGTCCTTCCCCCTCCGTACGCCTACTAGACTTTGACCCAACACCCGGCAGCAACGCCGGGTGGTGACCCGAGGAGCCCACCTTGGCTACTGAGCTGCACGTCGAGCTCGTCGCCGCGGACCGCAGTGTCTGGTCCGGCGAGGCCACCCTGGTCGTCGCGCGTACCGCGTCCGGCGACATCGGCGTCATGCCCGGTCACCAGCCGCTTCTCGGTGTGCTGGAGTCGGGCCCGGTGACCATTCGTACGAGTGATGGTGGAACGGTCATCGCCGCGGTGCACGGCGGTTTCATCTCGTTCGCCGACAACAAGCTGTCGCTGCTGGCCGAGATCGCCGAGCTTTCGGACGAGATCGACGTCCAGCGTGCGGAGCGGGCGCTCGAGCGCGCGAAGTCGGACGCCGACGCGTCCGCCGAGCGTCGCGCGGACGTCCGCCTGCGTGCGGTGGCGACCCGCTGACCATCGGTGCGACCCCGGCACCGCAGGCGCTGGGGGAGCACTGTGCAAGGCTTTGACTCAGCCGCGGCTGGGACCGGATCACTCCGGCCCTGGCCGCGGCTGAGGCGAATCCGGAAGTTTTTTCTTTTCCGTTACCTAGGAGACGAGGAGGTCGGTGTCGATGGTCCTCGCTCTGACTGTGTGCGGAGTGGTAGTGGGGCTCGTGGTGGTGGGGCTGTTCGTCTTCGGCCTCCGCCGCCGGCTCATCCAGCGTTCCGGCGGAACGTTCGACTGCAGCCTGCGCTGGGACGTCCCCGAGAAGGGTGACCCCAGCGGCAAGGGCTGGAGCTACGGAGTGGCCCGCTACAACAGCGACCGGATCGAGTGGTACCGCGTCTTCTCCTACGCCCCCCGCCCGCGCCGCGTCCTCGAACGCTCGGCGATCGAGGTGGACGGCCGTCGCGCCGCCGCGGGCGAGGAGGAGCTCGCGTTGCTCTCGGACGCGATCATCCTGGCCTGCCTCCATCGCGGGACGCGTCTCGAGCTGGCGATGAGCGAGGACGCGCTGACGGGATTCCTCGCCTGGCTGGAGGCGGCCCCGCCCGGACAAAGGGTGAACGTCGCGTAGCGGCGTTCAGGGCCCCGTTGGATGCCCCCCCTACAGCGAACCGCGGGCAGACCATGAGGTCTGCCCGCGGTTCTTTTTGTGGTGCGGGGTGGATCGGTGTTCGGTCAGGGCCTGCGATCAGCTCAGGCCGCTGTTGATGGCGCTGACCAGTTCACCGTTGCTGGTGTCACCGCTGAACTCCCAGAAGAAGGCGCCGCCCAGGCCCTGGCTCTTGGCCCACGACATCTTCGTCCCGATGGTGGCCGGGGTGTCGTAGGACCACCAGTTGTTGCCGCAGTAGGCGTACGCCGTACCGGCGACGAGGCCGGTGGAGGGGCAGGACGTCTTGAGGACCTTGTAGTCCTCGATGCCCTGCTCGTACGTACCGGCGGCCGGGCCGGTCGCGGTGCCGCCGGGCGCGGACTGGGTGACCCCGGTCCAGCCGCGGCCGTAGAAGCCGATGCCGATGAGCAGCTTGCTCGCGGGCACGCCCTTCGACTTGAACTTGGCGATCGCGTCGGCCGTGGTGAAGCCCGGCGTCGGGATGCCGCTGTACGAGGTGAGCGGGGAGTGCGGGGCGGTCGGGCCCTGTGCGGCGAACGCCCCGAAGAAGTCGTACGACATCACGTTGTACCAGTCGACGTACTGCGAGGCGCCGCCGTAGTCCGCGGCGTCGATCTTGCCGCCGGAGGTGCCGTCGGCCGTGGTGGCCGCGGTGACCAGGTTGTTCGAGCCGAACTTGGCGCGCAGGGCCTGCATCAGGTTCTTGTAGGCCGCGGCACCACTGGTGTCACAGGACAGACCGCAGGAGTTCGGGTACTCCCAGTCGATGTCGATGCCGTCGAAGACATCGGCCCAGCGCGGGTCCTCGACCAGGTTGTAGCAGGACTGCGCGAACGCGGCCGGGTTGGCGGCGGCCTGGGCGAAGCCGCCGGACCAGGTCCAGCCGCCGAAGGACCACAGGATCTTGATGTTCGGGTACTTGGCCTTCAGCTCGCGCAGCTGGTTGAAGTTGCCGCGCAGCGGCTGGTCCCAGGTGTCGGCGACGCCGCTGACCGACTGGTCGGCGGTGAAGGCCTTGTCGTAGTCGGCGTAGGAGTCGCCGATCGCGCACTGGCCGTTGGTGACGTTGCCGAACGCGTAGTTGATGTGCGTGATCTTGGCGGCCGAGCCGGACGTCACCAGGTTCTTGACGTTGTAGTTGCGGCCGTAGATGCCCCACTCGGTGAAGTAGCCGAGCTTGACGTTCTTGCCGGTGGGCGGCGGGTCGGTGGTGCCGCCGCCGGTGGTGTGGACCGCGACCGCGCCGCTGACCGGACCGGTCTGGTCGGCGGTGTCACGGGCCTGCACGGTGTACGAGTAGTCGGTGCCGGCGGTCAGGCCGGTGTCCGTGTACGAGGTCGTCGTGACCGTCGCGACCTTGCTGCCGCCGCGCAGGACGTCGTAGTTCTTGACGCCCTTGTCGTCGGTGGCCGCGCTCCAGGAGAGCTTCACCGAGGTGTCGGTGACCGAGGACGCGGTGGGGGTGCCCGCCGCGGAGGGCGGGTTGTCGCCGGGGACGGTGGTGCCGCCGTCACAACTGCCGCCGTTGAGCGTGCAGTTGGACGGGGAGCCGGAGCCCGCCCCGTTGAAGCCGAAGGAGACGGATGCGCCCGCGGCGAGGGTGCCGTTCCAGGACTTGTTCTTGGCGGTCCAGTGGTTGCCCGAGCTGGTGACGTCCGCGTCCCAGGCCGAGGTGACGGAGGTGCCGGAGGGGAAGTCCCACTGGATCGTCCACGAACTGATCGCGGTGGTACCGGTGTTCTTGACGGTCCACTTGCCTTCGAAGCCCGTACCCCAGTCCTGGGTCTTGGAGTACGTGGCGGTGGCGCTGTCGGCGGCCTGCGCCGGACTCGCGAGACCGACCAGGCCTGCCAGGGGGAGCAGCAGGGTGGCGAGCCCTGCCGTCGCTCGTTGTCTGAAGCGCATTCCGCGCCTCCTCGGGGGAGTTGGGGGAGGGAGGGGCGTGACTGAGCCTTCACACCCACGGTGCCCGTGAGGATAGGAAGGTCTGGACCACAGGTCAATAGGTCTGGACCACTGTTTCGCTGTCGCCCTTGATCCCCAACTCCCGTGCGGGTGTTGCCCCTTGGTGAACGACTGTGCGGTCCTGACGGTCCGGCAGGCGGCTGACGTGGGCCTTCGCGGTTCTGTGCGAGGTGGTCCTGAGCCCTGTGCGAGGCCGTCCGGAGTCACTGGCGGGGACGACGAAGGGCGCCCGCGGCAGCGGGCTCGAAGCGGCCTTCGAGCCCGGCGCGGACGCCCTTCGTCCGGTCCGGCGGGTACGGCCGGGAGTCGCTCAGCGCTCCCCGCCCGGGACCCACAGCACGTCGCCGGTGTCCTTGTTCGCCGTGCGGGCCAGGATGAACAGGAGGTCCGAGAGCCGGTTGAGGTAGGTGGCGGTCAGCGGGTTCATCGCCTCGCCGTGGACCTCCAGGGCCGCCCAGGTCGAGCGCTCGGCCCGGCGCACGACCGTGCAGGCCTGGTGCAGGAGCGCCGCCCCGGCGGTGCCGCCGGGCAGGATGAAGGAGCGGAGCTTCTCCAGGCGCTCGTTGAACAGGTCGCAGTCGGCCTCCAGCTTGTCGATGTAGAACTGCTCGACCCGCAGCGGCGGGAACTTCGGGTCCTCGACCACCGGCGTCGACAGATCCGCGCCCACGTCGAACAGGTCGTTCTGGACGCGGGTGAGGACCTGGACGACCTCGTCCTCCAGGCCGCCCAGGGTGATCGCCGTTCCGATCACCGCGTTCGCCTCGTTGGCGTCGGCGTACGCCGAGATCCGCAGATCGGTTTTGGCGACCCTGCTCATGTCGCCGAGGGCGGTGGTGCCCTGGTCGCCGGTCCTGGTGTAGATGCGCGTCAGATTGACCATGAGGTCAGCCTAGTTACGCCCCGGCTCGGCCCGGCGGCGGGTGTCGCCCGCTTCATGCAGGTCGTCGACGAAGCCCCCGCGCTCCGCTCGCGGCTCTGGGCGATCGGCCAGGAGGCCCTGGGGAACCTGGAGGAAGCCCCGCGCGAGGAGACCGGCGCGCCGCCCGGGGACCCCTGCCGGGCCCCGTCGTCGGCCGGATCGACCGGGTGCACCGGACCGTCACGACGGCCATCGGCCGCGAGATGGGGGCGGGCCGTGCTCCGGACGAGGTGTCGCGCGAGATCCTCGTGCTCCTCGACGGCATGGAGGAGCTCCTGAGCCCGGAGGTCCTCGGCTGCGCCGTACGGGCCGACGGATGATCCGAGGCCCGGTGACGCTCCCGGACCGGACGTGACGGGTGTCTCACGCCCTGAGACCGTGACACGCGTTACTTACGGGTTTCCCACCCCCTTCCGAACGCTACTCTCCGCCGAAGAGGCATACACAAGCAGCGTGTTAAGGGAGTACGAGTGGCTGGGAAGCTCGCCGTCATCGGAGCCGGACTCATGGGGTCCGGCATCGCCCAGGTCTCCGCGCAGGCGGGCTGGGACGTCGTTCTGCGCGATGTCACCGACGAGGCGCTGAACCGCGGCCTCGACGGCATCAGGGCCTCGTACGACAAGTTCGTGAGCAAGGGCAAGCTGGAGGCCGCCGACGCGGACGCCGCGCTCGCGCGGATCACGGCGACCACCGACCTGGACGCGGCCGCCGACGCCGACATCGTCGTCGAGGCGGTCTTCGAGAAGCTCGAGGTCAAGCACGAGATCTTCCAGGCCCTGGACAAGATCGTCCGCCCTGACACCGTGCTCGCCTCCAACACCTCCGCGATCCCGATCACCAAGATCGCGGCGGCCACGGAGCGCCCGGAGCGGGTCGTGGGCGTGCACTTCTTCTCGCCGGTGCCGATGATGCAGCTCGTCGAGCTGGTCCGCGGCTACAAGACCAGCGACGAAACGCTCGCCACCGCGCGGGAGTTCAGCGAGTCCGTCGGCAAGACCTGCATCGTCGTCAACCGCGACGTCGCCGGCTTCGTGACCACCCGCCTCATCTCGGCCCTCGTAGTCGAGGCGACGAAGCTGTACGAGTCGGGCGTGGCCACCGCCGAGGACATCGACCTCGCCTGCCGGCTGGGCTTCGGCCACGCCATGGGCCCCCTGGCCACCGCCGACCTCACGGGCGTCGACATCCTGCTGCACGCCACCGGCAACATCTACACCGAGACCCAGGACGAGAAGTTCGCCCCGCCGGAGCTGATGCGCCGGATGGTTGACGCCGGTGACATCGGGCGCAAGAGCGGGCAGGGCTTCTACAAGCACTGAACGATCATGCGGCGACCGGGACCCGGTCGCCGCATGTGCCGCGGAAGCCGTGCACGCCTCTCGGATGTCACTCCATGAGGTGAATTCGGTATCGGTTCGCTTACAGACGGCAACCTTCGCGGCCCTCAGACAGTCAGACCATGCACAACATGCAGACGCGAAGACGCGGAAACAGACACACGCGGAGTTACGAGACGCATTCTCGGGGAGCGCATATGTACATCAGGGGCGACCACGCCGAGCTGGTCGTCGGGGGCCGCCTCGACGTACGCAGCGCGGCGGACGCCCGTACGGTCCTGCACTCGGCCGTCGACGACGGTGCCGGCGACCTCGTGCTGGATCTGTCCGAGCTGGATTCCTGGGACGCCACCGGGCTGGGCGTCATCATGGGGGCCCACCGACGCGCCGGGCGGTGCGGCCGACGGCTCGTGCTGCGCGGTGTACCGCCGCAGATGCAGCGCCTGCTGGTGGCCACCCGACTGCACCGGATCCTGGCGATCGAGGGTGGCATCGGGGTCGAGTCCCTGCCCCGGGTGTGACCTGAGCGCGCCCCGTCACCCCTTCGCGTGCGCGACGGCGTACGCGCCCCTGCCGTCGCACCGGGCGCACCGCGTGCACAATCCTCACGAAGCTGTGATGCTTCGGGCGGCGCGGTACCCCGCCTGTTCATAGATACTGTGCGAAGGTTTAGGGTTCGGCTGCCCGCCGACCGAAACCCTACGAGCGGGCACCGGACCAGAAGCGACGAAGCGGTGTGCAGCCAGGCCGGGAGGGCATCGGCACACGACGCTTTTGGGGGGCTTGGAACATGGACCCGATCAACCGGGGAGCCGAAGAGCACGGCCATGACGACGACGGTCAGGTGACTCGCCCGCGCCCGCCGCGCGACCCGCTCGCAGCCGACCTCGGCCAGCACAAGCCCGTGCCCGTCCGCACGGTCAGACTCGTCACGGGCGAATTCGCGCTCACGGTCAACCCCGTCGACGGCAGTGAGATAGAGAACTGCCCGCCGCACGAGCGGCCGGCGACGCCGGCCAGGCACGGCGCCGCGAAACGCGCCGAACTGGCCCGCGCGGCCCAGCCGCCCGTTCCGCCCGGCCCGGCACAGCCCCGGCTGCCGCTCCTCGAACGCCACGAGGAGCGCGAGCAGGTCGTACGCCTCCTCGCGCGCGGCCGCTCGGTACGGCTCACCGGCCCCTCGGGATCGGGCCGCACCGTCCTGCTGGACGCCGTCGCCGAGGACTGCGCGGACCTCGCCCCCGACGGCGTCGTCCGCCTGTCCGGCCTCGGGCGCACCGCGAGCGACGTGCTGTACGACCTCTTCGCCGCCGTCTACGAAGCCCCCCTGTACCGCCCGGACCACGAGGAACTGCACCGGCTCGTCCGCGAGATCGGGGCGGTCGTCATCGTCGACGACGCGGAGATCGGCGGCAGCGCCCTCGACGTGCTGCTCGACGCCACCCCCGAGTGCGCCTTCGTGATCGCCGCCACCCCCGACATACCGGCCCCGTCCGTCCAGGCCCAGCTCGACGAGGTCCTCCTCGGCGGTCTCGACCGCAGCGGCGGCCTCGAACTGCTGGAGCGCTCCGTCGGACGCGTCCTGAGCGAGGACGAGTCGAACTGGGCGGGCGACCTCTGGTTCGAGTCCGAGGGACTGCCGCTGCGCTTCATACAGGCCGGAGCGCTGCTGCGGCAGCGCGACCGGATGCAGGCCAGCGAAGAGGCCTTCGACGACTACGGCGTCTTCCAGGAAGCCCCGGCCGACGCGCCTTTCGGGACCGGCGACGGCACCGACGTACCGCTGCCCTCGCTCGCCGAGGGCGCCGCGCCCGCCGCGCTGCTCGCCTCCCGGCTCAGCGAGTCGGCGCGCGCCACTCTGCGCTTCGCCGTCGCGCTCGGCGGCGAGGTGCCCCATCAGGCCCATCTGCCCGCACTCGTGGGCGACACCCACGCGGACGCCGCGCTCGCCGAACTCGCGGCCTCCGCGCTGGTCTCCCCGGTCGGCTCCCGCTACCGGCTCGCCGCCGGGGTGCAGGCCCAGCTGGAGGCCTCCGGATACGCGGACACCCTCCAGGAGAGTGCGCTGGCCGCCGCGCGGCACTACACCTGGTGGGCCGGGCACCCCTCGGTCACCCCGGAGCGGGTCTGCGCCGAGGCCGACGCGCTGCTGGCCGCCCTGGACGTGCTCGTCCCGGTCACCACCGTCCCGCAGGACGAGGACGAGGAGAGCGTCTCCGTCCAGCTCGCCCGCACGGCCGCGCCCGCCTTCGCGGCGGGGCTGCACTGGAGCGCCTGGGAGCGCGTCCTGCGGTTCGGCGTCGAGGCCTCCGAGCTGGCCGACGACCTCGGTGAACAGGCCTACTTCCACCACGAGTTGGGTGTACTCGCGCTCTGCGGCCACCAGCTCGACCGGTCCCGCGCCGAGCTGGAGGCCTCCGTCGCCATGCGCGGCGAACTCGCCGACAAGCGGGGCACCACCGCCGGCCGCCGCGCCCTCGCGCTGGTCACCGACCGCTCCGGAACCCTTCAGCTGACCGGCGGGCGCACCGCGGCGGGCGAAGAGGTGCCCGAAGCGCGTCACGAGGAGTCGGTGTCGCCTCCCGGAGGTGTACCGGCCGCCTTCCCCCGCACCGACCCGTCGGGCGACACCCTGACGGTGCTCGCCCACCCGGGCAGCCCCGGCATTCCACCGGCCGGGCCGCGGAGCGTCGCGGGGCGGCTGGTCATCGGCACCCGGCGCAATCTGGTGGCCGCGGGCGCGGGCGCGCTCCTCGTCGCCGTCCTCGGGACCGTGGTGACCCTCGGAGCGACCTCGGAGCACAACAACGAGACGCCGTCCGAGAAGGTCGGCGTCAACCCGTCGGCCACGCAGGACAGCCAGGAGGACAGCCTGGGCGCGGACACGCCGAAGAAGGGCGACGACTCCTCTTCCGGCGCGGTGGCCACCCCTACCGACCCGGGCCCCGACGGCACGTACGGCACCTCGGACGACCCGACCCCCACCGCCACGGCGAGCCGGCAGCCGTCCGGTGAACCGAGCGGGACGCGCACCGGCACGAGCAAGCCCTCGAAGTCGTCGTCCGCGTCGTCGTCGAAGCCGCCCACGCACAGGCCCTCCCCGTCCCCCTCGAAGTCGTCGAGCGCCTCGCCGTCGGCGTCCTCCACGAAGCCGTCGAGCCCTTCGCCGTCCACGTCTCCGTCGGCCAGTACGTCGACGACCCCGGCCACCACCGACTCCGCGAGCGGCCCCGTGCCGAGCGGCGCGCCGGCGCAGACGTCGGCGGGCAGCGGGTCGGCGGGAACCGGCTTCGCCACGACGTCGCCGAGCGGCACGGTGATCTGACCGTGGGGTCCGGACGTACCGGACCGTCTGGACAAAGGAGAGGGCCGGGTCCGATGGCGGACCCGGCCCTCTGCCGTATACGAACCCGGGGGGCTCAGAACAGTCGCAGCTTGTCGTCCTCGATGCCGCGCAGGGCGTCGTAGTCCAGGACCGCGCACCCGATGCCGCGGTCGGTGGCGAGGACGCGGGCCTGCGGCTTGATCTCCTGGGCGGCGAAGATGCCGCGGACCGGCGCGAGGTGTGGGTCGCGGTTCAACAGCTCCAGATAGCGCGTGAGTTGCTCCACGCCGTCGATCTCGCCGCGGCGCTTGATCTCCACGGCGACGGTCTGCCCCTCGGCGTCCCGGCACAGGATGTCGACCGGGCCGATGGCCGTCATGTACTCGCGGCGGATGAGCGAGTAGCCCTCGCCGAGGGTCTCGATGCGGTCGGCGAGCAGCTCCTGGAGGTGCGCTTCCACGCCGTCCTTGATCAGGCCGGGGTCCACGCCGAGTTCGTGCGAGGAGTCGTGGAGGATCTCCTCCATCGTGATGATGAGCTTCTCGCCCGCCTTGTTGATGACGGTCCAGGTGCCTTCGTCGTCGCCGGACCCCTCCTTCAGTGTGCAGGGCGGAGACATCCAGTTGAGGGGCTTGTAGGCCCGGTCGTCCGCGTGGATCGAGACGCTGCCGTCCGCCTTCACGAGGATCAGGCGGGGAGCCGACGGGAGATGGGCGGTGAGCCGGCCCGCGTAGTCCACGGAACAGCGGGCAATGACGAGACGCATGGTCGGCAACGCTACTCGACCGGCGGCGGTGCACGCGATTCTCGCGCCCGTCCCGCACCCGCCTCCCGTGCCCGGCCCCGAGGAGGAACTCATGGTTCGCCCCATTTGTTCCCACGGCTTCCGTCGCCCGGCCCGGCCGGCGTTCTCGCGGGTCACCCCATTGATCCTGAAGATTCCCTGTTCCTCCGTGGCCGATTGTCGGCCTACTCGCGGTTCGCTATGTGCCCATTCTCCTGGTGCCGTTACCTGCCGATGCTTACCGTATGAACGGGAGGTCGCGATACATGTACTCAGCGTGTTCGGTATCGCGGTCCCCGTCCCTGTCCGGCAACCCCCGATGTGTGGGGGTGCGAGAGGAGTACCCATGTCGCTCGACGTCTCACCGGCCCTACTCCAACAGGCCGAGCGAGGCGAGGTCGATGAAGCTGAATTCGTCGACTGCGTCCGGACCTCCCTGCCCTACGCGTGGGAGATGATCAGCTCCCTGGTGGCCCAGCTGAAGGTGGACGGCGGCAAGTTCGCCGACAACCAGACGCCCCCGCCGGACGAGCAGGCACGTGGCCAGCTGCTGCGTGCGCTCGCGAGTGACGCGATACGCGGCGCGCTGCAGCGGCACTTCGGAGTGCGGCTGGCCTTCCAGAACTGCCACCGGGTGGCGGTGTTCCCACTGGACGACTCGGTGGACGACACACTGGCACGCTTCACCTCGGTCCGCAGTCAGCTGCTCAACCAGTCCCCGGAGTTCAGGGACTGCTGACGCACTGATGCCGCATTGCTTGCCGCTCCGTACGCGGGAGGTGCATTGGTACTGGGGCGGCAAGCTCCCCGCGTGTCCGGCCCGTCGGGCCGGACCCCGTGCGGTCACCTGAGCTGGGGCAGTACCTCGGCCCCGAGCCGCCGTACGTTCTCCTCGGTCGCCGCCAGGTCGCCCGAACCCTCGACGAGCAGGGCGAACCGCGCGATGCCGGTCCGCTCCGAGGTCGCCGCGAGCCGGTCGGCGCACAGTCGCGGGGTGCCCACCGGGTGCAGTCCGCAGAGCAGTTCGGTGTACGCCACCGGGTCCCGCATCGAGCGGGCACGGCCGTCGACCGTCACGTGGGCGTCCAGTCCCTGCCTCAGCCAGCCCGGCATCGCCTTGACGAGCGTCTCGACGGCGTCGGTCCTGCGGTCCGCGATCTGGCAGACGCCGGCGGAGACATGGGCGGCCGTGAGGATCTCGTCCGACGGACGGCCCGCCGCGCGCGCGTGCCGCCTCCACAGCGCGACCATTTCGGCCTTCTCCTCGTCCCCGACGTGCATGCCGAGAAGCATCGGCAGCCCGCGTTCGGCGGCGAGGCGAATGCTCGCGGGCGAGGTGCACGCCACGACGACCTCGGGACCCGGAGCGCCGCTCAGTGCCTCCGACGGGCGCGGTACGACGGGGACTTCACGGAACGGGAACCGTTCGGAGGTGCCGGCGACGGACGGCTCGCGCAGCCAGCGGAGCAGCAGATCGAGTGACTCCGGGAACCCGTGTTCGTACGCCGCGAGGCCCGCGCCGAAGACCTCCAGGTCGACCCAGGGGCCGCCGCGGCCTACTCCCAGCGAGAACCGCCCCCCGGACGTCAGGTGCAGCAGGGCGGCCTGCTCGCCGAGCGCCACGGGATGGACGGTGGGCAGCACGCTGACCGCCGTGCCGATCCGGATCCGGTCGGTGCGGCCGAGCAGATACGCGGCGAGTGTGACGGCCGACGGGCATGTCCCGTACGGCACGAAGTGGTGTTCGGCCAGCCAGACCGCGTCGAGCCCGGCCTCCTCGGCGACCTCGGCCGACCGCACCGCGCGGTGCAGGGCCTCTCCCTGGCCCTGCCCAGGGAACTGGGCGGCCAGTACAAAACTTCCAACGTGCATCGAACTTCCTGCTTCCTCGGCTCCGACACGGAGCTCCCCCACCCGGCATAACCGCCTGACACGTGCCGAAGACACGGCCTTGCGGGGAGATTTGCGGATTGTCTGGGAATTGGGCTGTCCGAAGACCGTCCGAGGACTGTCCGAGGGGGGATCTGAGCGGGTTGGCGGAGTACGCGTACCCGTGTGCCTCCCGCGTAGGCTGGTGTCGGCCCCTGCTCCCTGTATAGCTCCGTGAGGTGTCCCTTGTCCCCGCGTCGCAACCGTCCGAAGGACACCGGCTCGTCCGGCAGGAGCCCGGAGGAGGACTCGTCGGACCGTTACGGCGGCTGGCAGTCCACGGAGAGCTGGCAGGGCGAGGAGTGGAGCGTGCGCCATGTGGCGGGCGCGAGCGCGCAGGGCAAGACCTACCGCTGCCCCGGCTGCGACCAGCTGATCCCCTCCGGGGTGCCGCACGTGGTGGCCTGGCCGGAGCACTCGGGCGTCGACGAGCGGCGGCACTGGCACAAGGCCTGCTGGAACGCGAAGGACCGCCGCACCTCGCGGGTGCAGCGGTCCCGTAACGCGCCCAGGTTCTAGGGCCTGTTGTCCGGTTCAGGTGGCGCCGAGGCGTGGTGTGCCGTCGGCCGGGCCGTCACACGTCCCGGCGCTCCAGGAGGACGAAGGCGCCGACGACCGCCGCCGCCGTCACCCCGGCGAGCAGACCGAGCTGCGCACCGCCGTTGCCGCTCTCCGAGTCGAGCCGGAAGACATGGGCGAGGGCGTTCGGGGCGTTGTACTCCTGCATCTTCTCGCCGATCGTGCGCAAGCTCTCGGACATCATCAGGAACGCGGGCATGATCGCGGGCAGGAGCACGACACCGAGCATCGTGGTGATCGCGCCCGCCGAGTGACGCAGCATCGAGCCCACCGCGAGCGCGAGCACGCCGAGCAGGGAGACGTACAGCGCGCCCATCACGACGGTGCCGCCCCAGGCGATGTCGGAGGCTTCGCCGGAGGCGTCGCCGTGCATCCCCTCGGTGAACAGGCCGACGAGACCGATCGAGAACGCCGAGACGCCGAACGCCACCGCGAAGAAGATGACCAGTTTGGCGGCGAGCACCCGGTAACGCTGCGGCGAGGCCGTGAACGTCGTACGGATCATGCCCGTGCCGTACTCGGAGGAGACCACCAGCACGCCCAGCGTGATCAGGCAGATCTGTCCGAGCATCAGGCCGAAGAACGCCGGGATCGTGTACGGCACGTCGCGGAAGTCCTCGTTCGTGGTCTGTGCGGCGACCAGGAAGCCGATGCCGACCACCAGGAGCAGGAAGATCCCGAGCGTCCACATCGTGGAGCGCACCGACTTGATCTTCGTCCACTCGGAGTTGAGCGCGTGCCCGAGGTGGGTGCGGGTGACGGGGATCGGCGAGGTGTACGAATTGCCGGGCGCCGCCTGCCAGTCGGGGGCAGCGGCGGCCTGCTGCGGCATCGGGGGCTGGGGCGTGCTCATCGGGCGTCCTCGGGCTTGGTCAGGTCGGCGGCGGGCGCGGTCGTGGGTGCGGACTCGGGCGCGGGCGCCGGAGCGGGCGCGGCGGCGGGCGGGGTCGCGGGGCCCTGGGAGTACGGGTTGACGTCCGTGGCGCCGGGGGCCGCCGGAGCGCCGTACGGGCCCGGAGCGCCCGTGCCGGGGGCCGCGGGGGCGCCGTAGGGCCCGGTCTGCGGCATGGCGAAGGGCTGCCCGCCCTGCTGGGGCGGCAGCGGCGCGTACCAGCCGGGCTGGCCCTGGCCCGCCACCGGCATCTGCGGCGGCGGCATGGCGCCCGGCGGCAGCTGCTGCTGGAGCCCGACCTTCTGGTCGACGGTCGAGCGGTAGTCGACGGCGCCCTGCGTCATCCGCATGTACGCCTCCTCCAGCGAGGCCTGGTGCGGCGACAGCTCCCACAGGCGGACGTCGGCGGAGTGCGCGAGGTCGCTGATGCGGGGGAGCGGCAGTCCGGTGATGCGCAGCGCGCCGTCCTGCTCGGGCAGCACCTGGCCGCCGGCCTCGGTCAGCGCGGCGGTCAGCTTCTCGCGCTGCTGCGGCTCGGTGTCGGGGGTGCGCACCCGGGCGAAGTCGGCCGAGTTGTGGGAGATGAACTCCTTGATGCTCTGGTCGGCGAGGAGCTGGCCGCGGCCGATCACGATGAGGTGGTCGGCGGTCAGCGCCATCTCGCTCATGAGGTGCGAGGAGACGAAGACCGTACGGCCCTCCGCCGCGAGGGACTTCATCAGGTTGCGCACCCAGAGGATGCCCTCGGGGTCGAGGCCGTTGACCGGCTCGTCGAAGAGCAGCACCTGGGGGTCGCCGAGGAGCGCGGCGGCGATGCCGAGGCGCTGGCCCATACCGAGCGAGAAGCCCTTGGAGCGTTTTCGGGCCACGTCCTGGAGACCGACGACGCCGAGCACCTCGTCCACGCGGCGGGCCGGGATGCCCGAGAGCTGGGCCAGGCTCAGCAGGTGGTTGCGGGCGCTCCGGCCGCCGTGGACGGCCTTGGCGTCGAGGAGCGCGCCGACCTGGCGGGGCGCGTTCGGCAGCCTGCGGTAGGGGAAGCCACCGATCGTCACCTGCCCGGAGGTCGGGTTGTCGAGGCCCAGGATCATGCGCATCGTCGTCGACTTGCCCGAGCCGTTGGGCCCGAGGAACCCGGTGACGGCACCCGGCCGGACCTGGAAGGAAAGGTTGTACACGGCTGTCTTGGCGCCGTAGCGCTTCGTCAGGCCGACTGCCTCGATCATTCTCCGCACCCATCGAAAGGTTCAGGACGTCGGGGCGCACGCCCCCGTAAGGGTTAGGAGGATATCCGGGCCCCGGCGGTTCCACTCAAGGGCAGGTAAAGTCCCGCCCATCGGCCGGTGAAAGATCCAGGAGAGGGCGAGATTTCGTACGACCGTTCTGTCAGGTACTCGTCTTTCCTGGTGGGACGGGAAAAGAGAATGCGCGCCGGCCCGGCGGCGGGGAAATCTCAGACGCGCTTCGGCAGGGAATCGTCCAGCGGCGGAAGATCGTCGTACAGTCGCAGCTCGGCCGATTCGTCGAGGTAGGGCAGGAAGTCGGTCTGCGGCAATACCCAGCCCTCCTCACCGAAGACCAGCGTGCCCGCCTCGCGCAGCGACGGGTCGGCACCCGCCCGGCGCACCCAGGTCGCGGGGTCGGGCCCGAGCAGGTCGCGCAGGCGCTCGGAGCCGGCCAGCAGGGCCGCGAGCAGCTCGGACTGGTCACCCCCGCCCGCGCGGGGCCTCCCGGTCTCCGGCTCGGCGAGCACACCGTGCGCGCTGAAGTAGATGTACGCGCCGCCGAGCCGTTCCCCGGAGGGCATCGTCATCGTGAACGCGTCGCCGGGGAGTATCGCCCGCCGGTAGTCGGGGAACTCGGTGTCGTCGACGGCCTTGAGCTGCGTCGAGTCCAGCCAGGTCACCACGAGCGTCGTCTCGGCCCCCCGGTCCACGTACGGCGTCCCGGCCACGTAACCCGCCGGACTGATGTGTCCGGAGCAGCCCACGCCGATTCCACGCACCCGCACCGGAACCATCGGCACCGCCGCCGGGATGCCCAGCCGGGTCAGCTTGTGGGAGACCTGCCCGGGGGAGGCGTTCGAACCGACGGCGATGACCGGGTGGCGCAGCCCGGTGCCCACCTGCCCCAGGTCGGCGAGGGCCTCGTCCAGCCGTTGCTGCGCCTGGCGCTCCTCCACGTACCACTCGCCGAGCCGCAGCGGCCGTACGTCGAGCTGGAGCAGCTCGCCGCCGGTCAGCAGGGACGGCTCGGTGGTGGGCCGGCCGGGATACGTCAGGGGCTTCTGCGCGGGTACGTCGCTCAGGCCCAGCGCCTCGAGGCTTCGGTCCTTCGTCGTCACGGTGACGCCCTCCGGGGGTGGTGTCGCACGCATGCGGCCACAGCCTTTCACGCGAGATGAACCTGGGCCTTCATCCGAGGTGTACCCGTCGTGGGACCCGGTCTCCCCGGCTGAACGCGGTTGGCCTGAACCGGCGCCGGGAATCATGTCGCCCCTATTGTATGGGTCGGGGTGAAATCGGTTGCGGGGGAAGCGAGTTGAGGCTCATGAGGCAGGGGCTGGGGCGAGTGGGACGATCGGGGCGGGGACCGGCGCATCCGCGCTATCGCATGTCCGTTCGCTGGTGGATCGCGGGACGCACCGTCCACGCACTGCTGCTGATGACTCTGGGCGCGCTGGCCGGACTCTCGGTCGTCGTGGCGGCGGCGTGGACGCTGACCGAGGACTCGCCGCGCTCGATGACGGAACGGTTCTCGGACGGGGAGCGGCTGCTCGACCTCAGCCTGGGGGTGCTGCGGGCCTGCGTCGGCACCGACAGCCTCGACCCCGAACCGGACAGCACCGCCCACCAGCTGCTCGCCACGCTCGCCTCCGTGACCGGAGCGCTGGTGCCGGCGGTGCTGCTCGGCATCGTCCTCATCAAGCTGTTCGCGCTGCGGCCCTTCGTCTGGCGGCGGCGGGCCAGCGTCTCGCACGCCTGGACCGCCGACTTCCCGGGCTACTCGCGACGCCACGCGGACAGCGACGACGCCATCATCGCCGTCCGCTTCTACAACCGTTTCGACAACCTGTCGGTCGTGGACCTGCGGGCCCGCGCCCATCTGCGCTACCTGGAGGACTCCCCGCACGACGGCAGTCTCGTCATCTACAAGCAGTGGCTGAAGGTCCTGGACGCGCAGGGCGAGCCGGCCGACGAGCGGAGCTGGCTCGCGGTCGAACGAGGGGCCCCCTTCACGGTCTGGATACCGGTCGAGGCGCCGGTGGCCGAACTGCCGTTCCGCCGGATTCAGGGCAAGGACCTGTCCCGCTCGTCCGGGGTGAAGCTGCTCGTCCGGCTGACCGCACGGACCGTCGGACTCGGCACCGAGGTCGCCGACGAGCGCTGGTTCGACCTGGAGGCCGGGGACTTCGAACTCGGCCGTTTCGTACCGCTCCAGCCGGACCTCGACAAGGACGTGTGGCAGTGGGAGGGGTGGTCCGACTTCGACGGACTGACCCACCCCGGCCTGGACGGTGACGAGCCGCCCGGACGTCCTACGCGTCCCGTTTCTTGAGCAGGGCGTAGCCGCCGGCCAGGGCCACGGCCACCCACAGCACCATGATGCCGAGGCCGCCCCAGGGACCGTAGGGGGTGTCGTCGATGGGTGTCACCACCCGCAGGATCCTGCTGCCGGCCTGGTCGGGGAGGTAGCGGCCGACCTTCTTGGTCGCGGAGACCGCGCCCAGGATGTTGGAGATCAGGAAGAAGAACGGCATCAGGATGCCGAGCGAGAGCATCGGAGAGCGCAGCATCGCCGCGACACCCATCGAGAAGACCGCGATGAGCGTCATGTAGAGCCCCCCGCCGATCACCGCGCGCAGCACCCCCGTATCACTGATCGACGCCTTGTGCGTGCCGAGCGCCGCCTGGCCCACGAAGAACGTGATGAAGCTGGTGATCATCCCGACGGCCAGGGCGAGGCCGGCCGCCACCGCGACCTTGCTGAACAGGAAGGTGCCGCGCTGGGGGACCGCCGAGAGCGAGGTGCGGATCATGCCGGTGCTGTACTCGTTGCCGACGACGAGCACCCCGAACACGATCATCGCGAGCTGGCCGAGGGTCATGCCCGCGAAACTGATGAACGTCGGGTCGAAGGTCAGCCGGTCCTGTCGGCTCATGTTGTCGAACTCGTTGTTGGAGAGGATCGAGATGAGCAGGCCCAGTGCGATCGTGACGATCGCCGCGAGGCTCAGCGTCCACACCGTGGACGACACGGAACGGATCTTGGTCCACTCGGACCTGAGGACCTGGGTCGCCGCCATCCCGCTCAGCCCTTCTTCCAGCCGCTGCCCCACTGCGGGCCAGGGGCGGGGGCGGGGGCGGGGGGCGTGCCCGGCGGGCTCGACGCGAGCTCCTGCCCCGGCGCGTCCGTGTGCGCGTGGTACTCGACCGACTCCGCGGTCAGCCGCATGAACGCCTCCTCCAGCGAAGCCTGCTGCGGGCTCAGCTCGTGCAGCACGAGCTGGTGCTGCGCGGCCAGTTCCCCGATGTGCTCCGGTTTCCCGTCGTCCACCTCCAGCGCCCCGCTGCCCGTCTGGACGACGGTGATCCCCGCGCTCCTCAGCACGTCCAGCAGCCGCTCGCGCTGCGGGGAGCGGACCCGGACGTAACTGCGCGAGTTCTGCCGGATGAAGTCCGCCATCGAGGTGTCGGCGAGCAGCCTGCCCTGGCCGATGACGACGAGATGGTCGGCGGTCAGTGCCATCTCGCTCATGAGGTGGGAGGAGACGAAGACCGTACGGCCCTGGGAGGCGAGGGATTTCATCAGGTTGCGGATCCAGTGGATGCCCTCGGGGTCGAGGCCGTTGACCGGCTCGTCGAACATCAGGATCCGCGGGTCGCCCAGCAGCGCGCCCGCGATGCCGAGCCGCTGGCCCATGCCCAGCGAGAACCCCTTCGCCTTCTTCCGCGCGACCGCGGTGAGGCCGACGGTGTCGAGGACCTCGTGCACCCGCGCCCTCGGGATGCCGTTGCTCTGGGCGAGGCACAGCAGATGGTTGAACGCGCTGCGGCCGCCGTGCATGGCCTGGGCGTCCAGCAGGGCGCCGATGTACTTCAGAGGGTCCTTCAGCCGGTCGTAGTGCTGCCCGTCGATCCGTACGTCGCCGGCCGTGGGACGGTCGAGCCCGAGCATCATCCGCATCGTCGTGGACTTCCCGGCGCCGTTGGGACCGAGGAAGCCGGTCACGATGCCCGGTCTGACGGTGAAGGTGAGGTTGTTGACCGCCACCTTCTCGCCGTACCGCTTCGTCAGCCCCTCGAGCTCGATCATGCGGCCACGCTAAGACGGCCCCCGGGGGCCTGCCACCCGACGACAAGGCCCGCGCCCTCGGCAGAGGGAGCGGGCCCTGGTGTCGTGCTGTGCGGTTACCGGGACTGCTGTGCCGGAACCCCGCGGGAGATCGGCTCGTCCTCCGCCGGGCCGGTGGCGGCGGCCACCGCGGCGCCCGTGAGCGTCGCGAGCATCTCGCGGACGTTCGTGAGCTGCGCGTTGATCGAGTCGCGGCGGTTGGTGAGGGCGGCCAGCTCGCGCTCGGATTCCGAACGGATCCGGTCGGCCTTGGCGTTGGCGTCGGCCACGATGTCCTCGGCCTGGCGCTGAGCCGTCTCCACCGTCTGGCGGGCGCGGCGCTCGGCGTCCGTGCGCAGCTTCTCGGCCTCCAGGCGGAGCTGCTCCGCGCGGTGCTCGATCTCCGCGAGGCGCTTCTCGGCCTTGGCCTGACGCGAGGCCAGGTCGCGCTCGGACTGCTCGCGGCGCTTGGCGAGGTTCGTCTCGAAATCGGCGGCGGCCTGGGCGGCCTTGGCGCGGGTCTCCTCGAAGAGGGCGTCCGCCTCCTCACGCTTGGACGCGGCGTCCTTCTGCGCATCGGAGCGCAGCTGCGAGGCCTCGCTCTTGGCCTTCTCGACGATCCGGACGCCCTCGTCCTCCGCCTTGGACTTGCGGTCCGCGGCGAACGACTCGGCGTCGTTGCGCACCTGCTGAGCCGCCGACTCGGCGAGCTCGCGGTGCTGCTCGGACGCGCGACGGGCCTCCTCGCGCAGGTCCTTGGCCTCCTCCTCGGCGAGGCGGAGGATCTTCTCGACGCGTGCGCCGAGACCGGCGTACGACGGCTCGGCGTCGCTCACCTGCGCCTGGGCGTTCTGCGTTTCGAGATGGAGTTCCTCGATGCGCTTTTCAAGGGCGGTGATACGGGCCAGAGCGCTGTCACGGTCGGAGACGAGCTTCGAGATGCGTTCGTCCACCTGAGCGCGGTCGTATCCACGCCGCACAAGCTCGAAGCCGTAGGGGGAAGTGTCGCTCATGGGGTTCCTGTCGAATGAGACCGGTGAGGTGATAGGTGGAATCCTAGGGGGCAATGCGGTGTGTCATCGAGCGGATACGTGTTTGATCTGGAGAATGACACCCCTTTTGGGTGGCCGGCCGCCGGAAGGCTTGCCAGAACCTGTGACAAACGTCCTACTAAGCACGTAATCCGCGCTTCCGTCCAGCTCTCCGATGCCCTGCCATCCGACCGACCGCCGTCCAGCTCTCCGTCGCCCTGCCCTGCCCTGCCATCCGACCGACCGTCGGCTAGCTCTCCGACGCCTTGCCGCCCGACCGTGTCGCTCCCGCGGCCGCACCCGCCTTCATCCCGCCGTCCTTGCCGGCCGTAGGAGCCTCGAAGGACTCCAACGCTTCCAGGACGTCCTGGACACGGGAGATCTCCGTGTTGATGTCCTCACGCCGGCGGACCAGGACCTCCAGGTCGCGCTTGCCCTCCTCGACGGCGGCCTTCGCCTCCTGAATGGCCTCGGACCTGATCTTCTCCGCCTCGGTGACGAGCGAGGACTTCTTCTGCTCGGCCTCCTTGAGGAGCCCCTCGGCCTTGCGCACGGCGGCGATCCGGACCTTGCTCGCCTCGGAGTTCGCCTCCGCCACCAGGTCCTTGGCCTTCGCCTCGGCCTCGGCGAGCTGGTCCTCGGCGGCCTTGATGAGCGCGTCGCACCGGTCGCCCGCGTTCTTCATCGCCTCGGACGACTCGCGGCGCGCCCGCTCGTGCAGATCCTCGATCTCGGACGTGACACGGTCGCGCAGTTCCTCGGCGCGCTCCCGGATCGCCGTGGCGTCCCGGCGAGCGCCGATCAGCAGCTCGTCCGCGTCCGCACGGGCCCGCTCCACACGGGTGTTGCCCTCGACGGTCGCCTCCGAGACGAGCCGTTCGGCCTCGCCGCGCGCCACACCGACCATCGTGTCGGCCTGCGATTCGGCGTCCGCCGTCGTCTTCTGCGCGCTCTGCTGCGCCTCCGAGAGCAGCTTGTCCGCCTCGGACGCCGTCTCGGTGATGAGCGTGTCGACCTGCTCGGCCGCCTCGGAGCGCTTCTTGTTGGCCTCCTGGCGTGCCTCGTCCAGTAGGCGCTCGGACTCCTCGCGCGCCGCCGCCGTACGCCGCTCGCCCTCCTCCGTCGCCCGTACCTTGAAGCGCTCGGCCTCGGTGCGGATCCGCTCGGAGTGCTGCTGGGCGGAACCGACCGCCTCGGAGGCCTCGGCGCGCAGCCGCTCCGCGTCACCGGTCGCGTCAGAGATGAGCTTCTCGGCCTTGGCCACGGCCTCGGCGCGTACCCGCTCGGCCTCGGCCGCGGTCTCGGTCGCGAGCCGCTCGGCCTCCGCCGTCGCCTCGGTGATGAGGGTGTCCACCTGCGCGGCCGCGTCCGAACGGATCCGGTTCGCGTCCTCCCGGGCGTCCGCACGGGTGCGCGCGGCGTCCTGGTCGGCGTTCGCGATGGAGTCCGACACCTCGGTGCGCACCCGCTGGGCGTGGTCGGAGGCGTCCGAACGCATCCGCTCCGCCTCGGCGATCGCCTCCGCGACGGTGCGCTCCGCGAGCGCGCTCGCGGCCTCCCGCTCCTCGTTCGCCTCGCGCCGCAGCCGCGCCGCGTCCTCGGAGGCCCGCTCGCGCTCGGCGTACGCGTCGGCGCGGACGCGGTCCGCCTCCTCCTGCGCCTCGGTCCGCGTACGGTCCGCCACGTGCTCGGCGGCCGAGCGCAGCCCGGTGATCTCCTCCTGGGCCTGCTCGTGCAGCCCCGCCACCGAGTCCCGCACCTGCTGCGCGGTCTGCTCGGCGTTGGAGACCATCTCGGTCGCGCGCCGGTCGGCCTCCTCGACGAGACGTACGGCCTCGGCCTGTGCCTCCTCGACGCGCTTGCGCGCGGAAGCCAGCAGTTCCTCGCTCTGCTCGCGGGCCCGCTCGCGCTCCTGGTCGGCTTCCTGGCGCGCCGAACCGAGGGTCTCCTCGGCCTCGCGGCGGCGCCGGGCGGCCTCCTCCTGGGCGGCGGCCAGCGTCTCGGCACCTTCGGTCGCCAGGCGCTCGGCCGCGGCCTGTGCCTCGCTCCGCACCCGGTCGGCGCTGTCCTGTGCCTCCGACTTGAGCCGCTCGGCCTCCGCTACGGCGTCCGAACGCAGCCGTACGGCGATGGACTCGCCCTCGGCACGGGACGCCGACGCGTCCGCCGCGGCCTCGTCGCGCAGCCGGTCGGCCTCCGTCTCGGCCTGAGCCTGGAGCGTACGGATCCGCTCGGCGGACTCCGAACGCAGCCGGTCGATCTCCTCGGAGGCCTCGCGGCGGATCCGCTCGGCCTCCGCACGCGCGTCGGTCAGCGCCTGCTCGGCGGCGGCCAGACGTTCCTCGGTCTCCGTGTGCAGCCGGGTCAGCCCCTCGGCGGCCTCGGCCTGGCGGGCCTCTATGGCCCGCTCGGTCTCCTCGCGCTGCCGCTCGGCGGCCCGCTCCGCGTCGGCCGCGATCGTCTCGGCCTGCTCGACGGCGTCCGCGCGGTTCCGCTCAACCTCCGCGCGGGTGCGCTCCAGCGTCTCCTCGGCCTGCCGGCGCAGCGTCGTGGCGCGCTCGATGGCCTCGGTGCGGACCTTCTCGCTGTCCGCCGTGGCGGCCTGGCGCAGCTCGTCCGCGTCCGCCTTCGCCTTGGCGAGGACTTCCTCGGCGGTCCGAGCGCCCTCCTCGATCTGCTGGACGGCCTCGCGCCGGGCCTCGGCGCGGATGCGCTCACCCTCGGCGACCGCGTCCGAACGCAGCTGCTCCGCGTCCCCGCGCAGCCGCCGCGCCTCCTCCTGGAGCTCGACCGTCTTGGCGCGGTACTCCTTGGTGTCGTCCTTCGCCGTGCCCTTGAGCTGCTCGGCGATGTCGTGCGCCTCGGCGCGCAGCCGGTCGGCCTCGGTCTCCGCCTCGGTGCGGATCCGCTCGGCCTCCTCGGACGCCGCCTTCGTGGTCCGCTTGGCCTCCTCGGACGCCTTGTTCAGCACGTCCTCGGCGGTCCGGGCCGCCTTGGCGAGCTGGGAGGCGGTCTCCTCGGCGGTGAGGCTGCGCGCGCTCTCCTCGGCCTCCGCGACGATCGTCTCGGCCTTGCTGCGGGCGTCCGCGACGATCTGCTCGGCCTCGGACTTGGTGGTCTCGGCCTCCTGGCTGGCCTCGCTGACCAGCCGGGCGACCTGCTCCTTCGCCGTCCGGGTGCGCTGTTCGTTGACCGACTCGGCGCTCGCGATCGTCTTCGAGGCGGCTTCCTTGGCCTCGTTCAGGACCTTGTCCGCCTCGGCCTGCGCCTCGCGCAGTGCCGTCTCGGCGGCGCTCATGCGCTGCTCGGCGGCCCGGCTCAGCTCGGTGGCCTGACGGCGGGCGTTGTCCGACTCGTTCGCCGTGGAGCTGCGCAGCTGCTCGGCGTGGTCGGTGGCCTCCTGGGCCTGCGTCGAGGCGGCGTTCAGCAGCCGCTCGGCGTCCGTGCGGGCACGGCGCAGCAGCGCCTCGGCCTCCGCGCGGGCCGCCTCGGCGTCGGTGGTGAGCCGCTGGCGCGCCTCGGCGGCGACCCGCTCGGCCTCGGCGCGGGCCGCGGCGAGCGCCTGCTCGGCCTCGGCGCGCGACTCGTCCAGCAGACGGCGGGCCTGGGACTCGGAGCGGGCGCGGAGCTGCTCCGCCCACGCCACGTTCTCGTTGACGTGCGACTCGACGGTCTGACGGCGTTCCGCCAGCTCCTGGTCGAGCTGCTGACGCCGGGTGACGGCCTCCTGGTGCAGCTCCGCCTGGAGCCGGGCCGAATGCTCGGCGTGCTCCTGGAGGAGACGCTGGGTCTGCGCCCGTGCCTGGCTGATCTCCCGCTCGGCGTCGACGCGCAGCTGGTCGGCCTGCATCTGGGCATTGCGGAGCATCTGCTCGGCCTGATAGCCGATGTCGGCCCCGTCGTAGGCAGGACGGGTCGCCAGACTGCGGCGTGCCTCGTGCAGCTTGGCACGCAGCACCTCGACCTGATAGCCGCGGTCCTCGGCGTGCTGGACGGCCTTCTCCCGCTCGGTCTTCAGCCGTTCCATCTCGGCCTCGAACCGAGAGAGGTGGTCGACGTCAGCCGCCGGCTCTCGCTCCTGGCGTTCGTAGCCCCGCACTGCGCGGTCCCATCCGTCCCCTGGTCGCAAGTAATTCCGAACGAGCACCGTTCTTCCGCCGAACGGGGCCCCCGGGGAATGGTGTCAGATCAACGGCTGAGCACGGGCTGCTGCCCCGACGCTCGCCCCCCGAAACCTGGAC
Organism: Streptomyces sp. NBC_00386; assembly: GCF_036063235.1. Classification (NCBI taxonomy): domain Bacteria; kingdom Bacillati; phylum Actinomycetota; class Actinomycetes; order Kitasatosporales; family Streptomycetaceae; genus Streptomyces; species Streptomyces sp. NBC_00386. Next base: position 3,212,306 of record NZ_CP107950.1, on the reverse strand, counting down.
CCCGGCCCTTGGTCCCGCTCGCCGGAAGGCGCCAGGACCGCGGCCGTCCCCCGTGAAAGGCGACGGCCGACCCCAACCCTACCGGCCCAGATATACGGAGGTCAGTGCTCAGGTGACTCAACCGCCGCCGAAGTGACCAGTTCTGTCAGTACTCCGTGGCAATCCTTGGGGTGCAGGAACGTGATCCGGGACCCCATGGACCCGGTCCGGGGCTCGTCGTAGAGCACCCGGACGCCCTTGCCGCGGACGTCGGCGGCGTCACCGTCGACGTCCGCGGTGCCGAAGGCGATGTGGTGCACGCCCTCGCCGTTCTTGGCCAGCCACTTGCCCACGGCGGAGTCCTCGCGGGTGGGTTCCAGCAGCTGGAGGTAGGAGGCGCCGCCGTCGGACGTCTCGTTGATCTTGAGCATGGCCTCGCGGACGCCCTGCTCCTCATTGATCTCGGAGTGGAAGACTTCGAAGCCGTACGTCGCACGGTAGAACTCGACAGTGGCGTCGAGGTCGAAACAGGCGATCCCGATGTGGTCGATTCGCGTCAGCATGGAGTCAGTGCAGCGCTCCCGGCGTGGTTACGCAACGTGCGCGCGATCACACTGCGGGCCGGATGACGGGTGGCCTACCGCTCAGTACATTCTCAGTAAACCCTCGTTCACTCCTCGGCTGTGCAGCCGGTAAGGGGATCGCACCTCATGTCTGGAACGAACAGCAGTACCTCGGTGATCGTCGCGGGCGCCCGTACGCCCATGGGACGGTTGCTGGGCTCGCTGAAGTCCTTCTCCGGGGCCGACCTCGGTGGCTTCGCGATCAAGGCCGCCCTCGACCGCGCGGGCATCGGCGGCGACCAGGTGCAGTACGTGATCATGGGCCAGGTGCTCCAGGCCGGGGCAGGGCAGATCCCGGCACGCCAGGCCGCCGTCAAGGCGGGCATCCCCATGAACGTCCCGGCTCTCACCATCAACAAGGTGTGCCTCTCCGGCCTCGACGCCATCGCCCTCGCGGACCAGCTGATCCGCGCCGGCGAGTTCGACATCGTGGTCGCCGGCGGCCAGGAGTCGATGACGAACGCCCCGCACCTGCTCCCGAAGTCCCGCGAGGGCTTCAAGTACGGCGCCATCGAGATGCTCGACGCGATGGCGTACGACGGTCTGACGGACGCCTTCGAGAACATCGCCATGGGCGAGTCGACGGAGAAGCACAACACCCGTCTCGGGATCCAGCGTCCGGCGCAGGACGAGATCGCCGCCCTGTCCCACCAGCGCGCGGCCGCCGCCCAGAAGAACGGCCTCTTCGAGGCGGAGATCACACCGATCGAGATCCCGCAGCGCAAGGGCGAGCCGGTCGTCTTCAGCAAGGACGAGGGCATCCGCGCCGAGACGACCGCCGAGTCGCTCGGCAAGCTGCGCCCCGCGTTCGCCAAGGACGGCACCATCACCGCGGGCAGCGCCTCCCAGATCTCGGACGGCGCGGCCGCCGTGGTCGTGATGAGCAAGGCCAAGGCGCTGGAGCTCGGTCTGGAGTGGATCGCGGAGATCGGCGCCCACGGCAACGTGGCCGGCCCGGACAACTCGCTGCAGTCGCAGCCCTCGAACGCGATCCTGCACGCCCTGAAGAAGGAGGGCCTGGAGGTCGGGGACCTCGACCTGATCGAGATCAACGAGGCCTTCGCGGCCGTCGCGGTCCAGTCAATGAAGGACCTCGGGGTGTCCACGGAAAAGGTGAACGTCAACGGCGGCGCCATCGCCCTCGGCCACCCGATCGGCATGTCCGGCGCCCGGCTCGTGCTGCACCTGGCCCTCGAACTGAAGCGGCGCGGCGGCGGTGTGGGCGCGGCCGCCCTGTGCGGCGGCGGCGGTCAGGGCGACGCGCTGATCGTGCGGGTGGCCAAGGCCTGACCCGCGTTCGACCGACCGACCCCTCGTGAACGGAGCTGTGATGCAGGACGTCTCCTCGCTGGTGACCCAGGCCAGGGAAGGACGGCCGCGGGCGGTGGCCCGGCTGATCTCCCTCGTGGAGGGAGCGGCACCACAGCTCCGTGAGGTCATGGCCGCGCTGGCCCCGCTCACCGGCAACGCGTACGTGGTGGGGCTCACCGGCTCGCCCGGCGTCGGCAAGTCGACGTCGACGTCGGCGCTGGTGACGGCCTACCGCCGGCAGGGCAAGCGGGTCGGCGTACTGGCCGTCGACCCGTCCTCGCCGTTCTCCGGCGGCGCGCTGCTCGGCGACCGCGTCCGGATGTCCGACCACGCCTCGGACCCGGGCGTCTACATCCGCTCGATGGCGACGCGCGGCCACCTGGGCGGACTGGCCTGGTCGGCCCCCCAGGCCATCCGTGTCCTGGACGCGGCGGGCTGCGACGTGATCCTGGTGGAGACGGTGGGCGTCGGCCAGTCGGAGGTGGAGATCGCCTCCCAGGCCGACACCTCCGTCGTCCTCCTCGCCCCCGGCATGGGCGACGGCATCCAGGCCGCCAAGGCGGGAATCCTGGAGATCGGCGACGTGTACGTCGTCAACAAGGCCGACCGCGACGGCGCCGACGCCACCGCCCGCGAGCTGAACCACATGCTCAGCCTCGGCGAGTCCCGGGGTCCGGGGGACTGGCGCCCGCCGATCGTCAAGACCGTGGCCGCGCGCGCGGAGGGCATCGACGAGGTCGTCGAGGCCCTGGAGAAGCACCGGGCGTGGATGGAGGAGCGCGGCGTCCTGGCCGAGCGCCGGCTCGCCCGGGCGTCCCAGGAGGTCGAGACGATCGCCGTCACCGCGCTGCGCCGGCGCATCGGCGACCTCCACGGCGACCGCCGTCTCAGCGCCCTCGCCGAGCGCATCGTCGCGGGCGAACTGGACCCCTACGAAGCCGCCGACACCCTGATCCAGGGCCTGACGGAGAGCTGAACCGGACCGGCGCGAGGCCGGGCACACGCTCCGAGCCGACCCGCACCCTCCCGTGCCGGGTCGGCTCGACGCGCCCTGGCACGGGAGGGTGCGGGTCGGCACGTCACACCCCCTGTGGGAGCGGCACGGCACGGTGCGCCGGGACCCTCGCGGGAGCCGCGCCGGGGACGACGCCACGCCGCACCGCCCACCGGGGCGGAGCACTCGTGACCCGTCCGGGGTGCGACGACACGGGCGGGTGCGCTCGCGGGGCGAGCGCCGGACAGGCGCCAGCTTCACGCCGGTGCCCCGTGGGGCGCTTCGGGGCACGGCGGCACGCACGGGTGCGCCGGCATACGCGGGTGCGCCGCCGGGACGAACGCCGGAGGCGGTGCCCGTCGTCGTGGCGCTGGGCGTGGGTCTCTCGCTCGGCGCGGTCGGCCTTCTGGTCATGGCGTTCGCCGAGCGGCATCACCACGGTGCGGGCGTGGTGGCCCGGGTGCTTGCCGCGCTGTCGCTGGGCAGCGCGCCGGGCGGTCTGCTGAACGGCGCGGTCGACTGGCGCACGGCCCCCGGCGTACGGCTGCCGGCCGGCGCGCTGGGCCTCACGCTGCTCGCCGCGGGCTCGCCCCCGGCCTCGGGGGGCTGACCGTGGCCGTCGCCTGCGCCGGTTTCCTCGTCGCCCCGGCCCTGACGACGTCCTGTCTGACGGCCGACGCGGCCGCCCCGCCCGGCTTCCGCACCCAGGCCGACGCCTGGGTTCAACACCGCTGTGAACGACGGGAGTTCAGGGGAGACGCCGCCGGAGCGGGTCTGCCGGCGGGCCGGCTGCCGCTGGGGCTGTGCTTCACGTTCTCGGGGACACCGGCGCCGACGGCGGCCACCCTCGTCTGCGCAGGGAACGCGAGGACCCCGCGTCCGGACGCGGACGCGGGGCACTGTGCGGGCGGGGCAGCGGGCCCGCCGAGGCGGACGGCGCGCGACTGTCCGCCTGAGTCCTAAGGCTTGCCGCGCTGTCCCAGCAGGTGTTCGGCGATCGGGCGCAGCGACTTGTGCAGGTCCTCGAGCGCCTCGGGTGACAGCAGGTCGATGAAGTGCCGCCGCACGGACGACACATGATGAGGCGAGACCTTCTGCATCGTCTCCATGCCGTGCTCGGTGAGGACCGCGTACAGCCCTCGCCGGTCGGACTCGCAGTTCTCCCGGCGCACCAGATCCGCGTTCTCCATGCGCGTGATCTGGTGCGAGAGCCGACTCTTGGACTGGAGGGTGGCGGACGCCAGATCGCTCATCCGCATGCGTACGCCCTCCGACTCGGAGAGGTTCACCAGGATCTCGTAGTCGTTCATGGTCAGCCCGAACGGCTGGAGGTCCCTCTCAAGCTGGTACGTCAACAGCCTGTTGACCTCCAGGTGGGTGCGCCAGGCGCACTGCTCCGCATCGGTCAGCCAGCGCGTGGCCGTCTCGGTCTCCATAAATGAAGTCTACCTAAAATGTTGAAATGCGAACTAGTGAGGGGTTGTGTGACGGTGCGCACGTGTTCGACGCGCGTTCGATGTCACACTCCGCAGACTACCGCTCACAGCCCGAAGCGACGCTGGAGGTCCCCCAGCTGTCCGGGAAGGCGCGGTGCGCCGGCTTGCCCCCCGTGCTGACCGGGCACCCCTCCCGCTCCGGGCACCCCGGCCTGCTGCGGGACCGCCCCCGTGGCCTGCTCGGCCATCAGGATCTCGGTGGACTGGAGCAGCACCGTGCCCGCCCCCACGAACTCGAACTGGTGCTCCTCGCCGGAGGCCCCTCCGAGGCCCGTCATCGCACGTAGACCGCCCATCACGCCTGTCATGTACGCATGGTCGTAGTGATGGCAGGGGGAGGGGCAGTCCGCCCATCCGACGAGGGCCTGCGGGTCCACCCGGATCGGGGGTTCCATGAACACCACCGGACCGTTGGACGCGGCCACGAACTTGCCGGTTCCGATCAGTGTCAGAAAGCCCGGCACGATCGACTGCTTGAGCGCGAGACTTGGCTGAAAAGCGAGCAAGTTGCCGGAGCGAATGGTCAGGTTGCCGTCGTCGAGGTCGTACGAATTCACGTCGAAGGCCCGGTCGGCGAGCAGCATCTTGCCCGAGCCCTGCGCCACGACCCAGTCGCTCGCGTGCAGTGGCGAATGGAATGACGTACGGACAAGACGGTCAAGTCGACCGTGCCCGATGCCGTTGAACTCCATCGATCCGTAGTAGGCGATCATCTTGCCCTTCTGCAGGAACCACTGGCTCCCCTTGAGCTCCACGCAGAAGGTGTACTTGTTGACGTTGTCGTCGACCGGCAGTGACATCGGATCGTGGATCACCGGACCGCCGGGGGTTCCGTACCCGCTCACAGCTTCTCCTCCGAGGCCTGGACGTACACCGAACCGCTGCCGCTCAGCTCCAGCTGGAACGCCTCGCCCGAACCGCGTCCCACCATGTCGCGCCAGCCCAGCGCCGTGGACAGCTTGTTGCGCACGTCGCCGTGGTGCGCCACATACGCCTGCGGGTCGACGTGCACCGCGCGCTGCGGGGTGATCGGGATCTCGAAGACACCGCCGTGCGCCATGACGGCCACCGCCCCGTGACCCTTGAGCGTGGTCGTGAAGAGCCCCTGACCCGTCACCTGGCCCCGCACCATGCCCATGACGCCGCCCTGCGAGCCCAGGAACATCGTGCCCTGCTGGAGCGTCCCGTCGAAGGCCAGCAGCCGGTCCGCCTCGACGTACAGCGTGTCGCCGGTGAGGCTGATCACCTGGACATGGTGGCCGCCGTGCCCGAAGAGGACCGTGCCCGAACCCTCCACGGTCATGAGGGGAGTCGCCTCGTTGGCCAGGCGGCGGCCGATCATCGACATCACCCCGCCCTGCCCGCCCTGGATGTTGGGGGTGAACGACACCTCGCCCTTGTAGGCGAGCATCGCGCCGCGCTGACTGAACAGCCGCTGCCCCGGCACCACCGTCGCCTCGACGACCTTCGAGTTCACCTCGCGGAACGCCATCTCACACATCCCCCGCGATCGTGTTGCGCTCACTGGGCTGGACGTAGACCAGCCCGTCGCCCTCGAAACGCATCTGGAACGCCTCGCCGCCGCCCTCGCCGATCAGCGTGCGGAACGTCACACCGGACTGCAACGACTGCCGCACGTTGCCCTGGTGCGCGATGTACGCGCCCGGATCGACCGTCAGCGGGTACTGGGAACTGACCCGCAGCACCACCGCCGGCCCGTCCGACATGATCGCCGCCTGGCCGTGGCCCTCGACGGTCGTCGTGAACAGACCGTTGCCCTGCGAGGCGCCGCGCAGCCCCGTGAACGTGGTGCCCGTGCGCAGGCCCGTGTCCGTGGCGAGCAGATTGCTCGACTCCACGTACAGCTTGTCCCCCTGAAGGGTCACCAGGTTGATCTCCGAGGCCCGGTCCGCGAACCAGCAGGTGCCGTGCCCCTTCACCTCCATCACCGTCATCTGCTCGCCGGTGAGGCGCCGGGTCACCATTCCCCGGAGCCCCTCACCGCCCCCGCTGAGCTTCTTGAAGGCCATCTGGCCGTCGTACGCGACCATGGAGCCGTTCTTCGCTTTCACGGCGTCCCCGGTCATGTCGACGGCGAGCACCTTGCTGCCCTGAAGTCGAAACATCGCCACGGTGTGAAGGTAGCCGCAGCGCGGGACGGCGGACAGAGCCCACGGGTGGATCCCGTCCCTGATCCGCCCCCTAGGGGTGTCCTCCGGTGCCGTCCGGGCCCCCGGGCCCGGGATCCCGCCCGCCGGATGCCACAATGTCCGGGACGCTTGTGCTTGCGTTCACAAGGGCAGCGTTCCCCCGACAGCGAATCCCACCGAAGGTGACCCGTGGACATAAAGACCGCCACCGCACTCCGCCGGCTCCGTCTGGTCTCGGCCCCCGAAGCCGTTTCCTTCCTGCTGCTGCTCGTCTGCTCGGTGCTGAAGCGGACCACGGACTTCAACGCCGTGCCCGTCATGGGCGCGGTCCACGGTGTCCTCTTCGTCCTGTACGCGATCTTCTGGGTGTTCGCCTGGTACCGCGCCCGGTGGAGCTTCGGCATCGCCGCCTTCTACTTCGTCCTGTCGGTGCTGCCCACCGGCGGCTTCTTCGCCGAGCGCAAGCTCAAGCGCGAGGCCGAGGAAGCGGTCGTCGCCTCCCGCGCGTTCTCGGAAGGCGTCGTGAACGCATGATCGTCGCCTTCTCCGTGACACCGCTCGGCGTCGGCGAGGACGTGGGGGAGTACGTCGCCGACGCCGTCCGCGTGGTCCGCGAGTCGGGGCTGCCCAACCGCACCGACGCGATGTTCACCTCGATCGAAGGTGAGTGGGACGAGGTGATGGCCGTCGTCAAGCGTGCCGTCGCCGCCGTCGAGGCTCGCGCGCCCCGCGTCTCGGTCGTCCTCAAGGCGGACATCCGTCCCGGCGTGACGGACGGCCTCACCTCGAAGGTGGAGACGGTGGAGCGACACCTGTCGGAGTGACCCCGGGGCGCGGCCCCCGTACCCGGAACCCCGGTCCCTCGGACCGGGGTTCTTTCGTACCCGCGCGGTGACGGTGACGGAGGTGACGGAACCTCAGGGACGAAAGACCACCCGCCCGCACGCCCCCGTACCCCTTCGGACCCGCCCCGTTCGACATGTCACGGAAACTCCACTTATGTGTGGTTACCAGTCATGACGATCACCGGACTCGTCGAACCACGGGAGGGCGATGTGCGGCCCGCGGGCTACGACTACGACACCTACAGCCGACTCGCCGGACCCCTGACCCGGCCGTCCGGCACCGGCTACCGGGTGCAGTACACCAAGCTCCTGTCGCGCGAGCCGCGCCGAATAGGCGCCATCCTGCTGACGACCCTCGCCCCGGTCCTCACCGGCGCGCTCCTCGTGTACCTCGTGTGGCCCACCCACTGGGTGCAACGCGAGGGCGGCGAGCCATGGCGGAACGCCCTCGACACCACGATGCTCGTCGTCATCGGCCTGATCGAACTCTTCACGGTCGTCAACGTCATGAGCATCGCCCACGCGACGCTGGTCGCCCGCGACCCCGTACCCGTCCTTCCCGCGCAGGGCACCCGGGTCGCCTTCCTCACCACCTACGTCCCGGGAAAGGAACCCCTCGCCACGGTCCGCGCCACCCTCGAAGGCGCGGTCCGGCTCACGCACTGCGGCCCCCTCGACGTCTGGCTGCTCGACGAGGGCGACGACGAGCAGGCCAGAGCCCTGTGCGCCGAGCTCGGCGTCCGGCACTTCACCCGGTTCGGCGTGCCCGAGTGGAACAGACCGGAGGGAAGCCACAAGGCCCGTACCAAACACGGCAACTACAACGCGTGGCTCGCCCTGTACGGGCACGCGTACGACTTCTTCGCCTCCGTCGACACCGACCATGTCCCGCTGCCCGGATTCCTCGAGCGCATGATGGGCTACTTCCGGGACCCCGACGTCGCGTTCGTCGTCGGCCCCCAGGTGTACGGGAACTACGAGAACCCCGTCACCAAGGCCGCCGAGTCCCAGCAGTTCCTCTTCCACGCCCTCATCCAGCGCGCCGGAAACCGCTACGGCTCGCCCATGTTCGTCGGCACCAACAACGTCGTCCGGATCGCGGCCCTCAAGCAGATCGGCGGGCTGTACGACTCCATCACCGAGGACATGGCCACCGGGTTCGAACTGCACCGGCACCGCAACCCCCGGACGGGCCGGCACTGGCGGTCCGTCTACACGCCGGACGTGCTCGCCGTCGGCGAGGGGCCCTCCTCCTGGACCGACTTCTTCACCCAGCAGATGCGCTGGTCGCGCGGCACCTACGAGACCCTGATCAAGCAGTACGGGAAGGCGCTGGTCACCATGCCTCCCGGCCGGCTCCTGTCGTACACGCTGATGCTCCTCTACTACCCGATGACCGCCGTCAACTGGCTCCTGGGCATCGTCAGCTGCTTCCTGTTCCTGTGGTTCGGGGCATCCGGGACGCAGGTCTCCGCGTCCATGTGGCTGATGCTCTACAGCGACGCCGCCGCCCTCCAGATCTGTCTGTACCTGTGGAACCGGCGGCACAACGTCTCACCGCACGAACCCGAGGGATCCGGCGGCCTGGCCGGCATGGCGATGTCGGCCCTGTCGGCCCCCATCTACCTGAAGGCGCTGAGCGAGGCGGTCGTCCGGCGCCCCAGCCGTTTCGTCGTCACCCCGAAGGGCCACGACGCGAGCCCCGACCGGCTGTGGACCTTCCGTGTCCATCTCGGCTGGGCCGCGCTGCTCGCCGTCTCGCTCGGAGCCTCGGCCGTCCTCGGCCACACCCACGCGGCCATGCGGGCCTGGGCGCTGCTGGCCATGGGGATCTCCCTCGCCCCGGTCGCGGTCTGGATCCGCACCCTCGCCGGGGAGCGCGGGAACCGGCTCGTGGCGCCCGCTCCCGTCCGCCTTCCCGACAGCCGGGAATCGCCGGCGGCCACCCCCGTCACGGTCACCGGCTCCACGACAGGAGGCACCTAGTCCATGGCCCACCGGCCCTCGAAGACAACGAATGCGACGAATACGACGAATACGAAGAAGGCGAAGAAGACGCTGCTCGGCATCACGGGCCTCGCCGTCCTCGCGGGGCTCAACGCCCCGGCCGCGCTCGGCTTCGCCGGTGAGACGTACCACGAGTACAAGATCTCCCGGCCCGCCTACACGGCGAAGTACGGCTCCTGGAGCAGCGTCGAGATTCCCGCGGAGTACCGCACCAACGCGATCCACGCGGCCCTGCTGCACACCGGGAAGGTGCTCATCGTCGCCGGTTCGGGCAACGAGCAGAAGAAGTTCGATCAGGGGTCCTTCGACACGGTCCTGTGGGATCCGAGGACGGACACCTTCAAGAAGATCCCCACACCGGACGACTTCTTCTGCTCCGGACACGCCCAGCTCCCCGACGGCAGGATGCTCGTGGCCGGCGGCACCGCCCGCTACGAGAAGCTGGACGGCGAGGTCGTCCGGGCCGGCGGCGGCATGCGCGTGAAGAACGAGAACCCCGACAAAACCGTCGTCCTCAAGAAGGGCACCGTCTTCCGCTCGCCCGCCGGCGTCGACTACGTCAGCAGGGTCGACGTGACGGTCCCCAGGGCGAAGCGGAACCAGATCATCACCTACGACCGCAACGGCGCCATGCAGCCCTGGAGGACCGAGGTCACCGCCGGAGAGGCCCGCGTCTTCGTGGAGGCGGAGGAGAAGGGACCGGGGTCGGTCACCGACCGGCAGGCCCAGTACGAGATCGTCGGCCTGCGCGGCGAGGACGCCTACAACACGTACGGCCTCTCGGAGAAGATCACCCTGGAGAAGCAGGACTTCCAGGGCATCAGGGCCGCCTACGAGTTCGACCCGAGGGCCGAGCGGTACATCCCCGTCGACCCGATGGACAAGGCCCGCTGGTACCCGACCCTCGTGGGACTCGACGACGGACGCGTCCTCGCCGTCTCCGGGCTCGACGACGTCGGGGTCATCGACCCGGGCGACACCGAGATCTACGACCCGGTGACGAAGCGGTGGAGCCCCGGGCCCCACCGCTACTTCCCCACCTACCCGGCCCTCTTCCTCACCAAGGGCGGCAAACTCTTCTACCCGGCCTCCAACGCCGGGTACGGACCCGCCGACCAGGGCCGCGATCCGGGCCTGTGGGACCCGCGGACCAACACCTTCCAGAAGGTCCCCGGCCTGCGGGACGCCGACCGGACGGAGACCTCCGCGTCGGTCCTGCTCCCGCCCGCTCAGGAGCAGAAGGTGATGATCCTCGGCGGCGGAGGCGTCGGCGAGTCCAGGAAGTCCACCGCCCGCACCGCCATCGTCGACCTCAAGAAGGACAGCCCGGCCTTCGAGGACGGCCCCGACCTTCCCCAGGGCACGCGCTATCTGAACAGCGTGATCATGCCGGACGACACCGTGTTCACCACGAACGGCTCCCGGGACTACCGCGGCCGCGGCGCCAGCAACATCCTCAAGGCGCAGTTCTACGATCCCCGGACCAACGCCTTCCACGAGGCCGCGTCTCCCCGCGTGGGCCGCAACTACCACTCCGAGGCGCTGCTCCTGCCCGACGGCCGTGTCGTCACCTTCGGTTCGGACCCGCTCTTCGACGATCAGCGGAACACCAAACTGGGCCACTTCGAACAGCGCATGGAGGTCTTCACCCCGCCCGCCCTGCACCGCAACCGCGCGAACCGCCCGGTGCTGGGCGCCGGCCCGGAGGAGCTCGACGCGAACCACCGGGCGACGTTCGTCACCGGCCACCCGGAACGGGTCGCCAAGGCCCGGCTGATGCGGCCGAGCGCCGTCACCCACACCACGGACGTCGAGCAGCGGTCGATCGAGCTGGGGCTGACGAGGACGGCGGACTCGGTCACCGTGGACGTACCGAGGGACCCGGCGCTGGTGCCGCCCGGCTGGTACATGCTGTTCGTGACCGACGCACAGGGCACACCGTCCGAGGCGAAGTGGATCCACGTCAGGTGACGCCGCACGCGGAGGCGTGGGCGACCGTCAGCCGGTGGGATCGCGCGTCAGCTCCAGGGCGTACTCCGGCCACCACCGGCCGGCCGCCGGTCCGCCCCCGCACTCTCCGTCCGACTCGCCGGGCCGTTTGATCCACAGGTAGGCGTCGAGGGCGGGTTCGCCGGTGGCCGTGGTCGGCGGGGTGCCCAGCGCCCGGCCCGGCGGGTTGCACCAGACCCCCTCCAGCGGGCCGTTGCCGTTGCGGCTGGTGTCGACGACGAAGTGCTTGCCGCCGAGTCTGCCGGAGAGGCGGACGCCGTACTCCTTGCTGACCGTGTCCGTCTGGAAGTTGGCGACGTTGAGCGAGAACCCGTCGGCGTGCGCGACGCCCGCGCGTTCCAGGGGCCCGACCAGCTTCTCCGGGTCGGGGATCCAGGAGGGGTTTCCGGCGTCCAGGTACACCGTGGTGCGCGGCTGGCGCTTCAGCCGGACGATCGCCTCGCTCAGCAGCCGTTCGCGCTCGTCGTGGTACTCGCCCGGCGTACAGCCGTCCACGATGTGGGCGACCGCGTCCGGTTCCAGGATCACCAGGGCCCGGCCGTCGCCGAGGGCGTCGGCGAACCTGCCGATCCACCGCCGGTAGGCGTCCGCGTCCGCCGCCCCGCCCGCCGAGTGCTGGCCGCAGTCCCGGTGCGGGATGTCGTACGCCACGAAGAGCGCCGTCCGCCCCTCGCGGGCCGCGGACACGGTCGCCGACCGGACCGCCGGACCCGGGTCGAGCTCACCGGCCGGCCACAGGGCGACGGGCTCGTCCGCGATCCGTTTCAGCAGCGCGGCGTCCCCGGCCCGGCCCTGCCGGCGCCACAGCTCGATCTGCCGGGCCGCCGGGCCCCGAGGGTCGACCCAGAAGGGCGAGCGGGCGGCGGGACCCGCCTGCTTCGAGGCGCCACCGGCGACCGGGGCCCGGCCCGTCCCGGGCGAGGGCGCGCAGCCCGCCGTGAGCCCGAGCACCGCGAGCGCCGCGAGGGCGCGGATCAGCCGGGGCATGCTGCTCCCTTGTACGAGGGTGACAACCGGTCACCAATCGTGGCACAAGAGGGCATTGCGGCGGCATTTACGCGGGGGAGCGGCATGGCGCGGTGGGGCGCCCCGCGGTCAGCCGCCGCCCGACACCAGCGCGATCCCGAGTGGCGTCCGCTCGTAGAGCACCTGGTGCCCGTACCGGCGCGAGACGAGCAATCCCGCGTCGCGCAGGGCGGTGAGATGCGCGGAGACCGACGACGGCGCCAGGCGCAGCCGGTGCGCGAGGGCCGTCGTGCCGGCCGGTTCGTCGAGGGCGGTGAGCACGGCGGCCCGGCCGCGCCCGAGGAGCCGCACGAGTACGTCGGGGGTGCGGTCCGTCGGCTCGGCCCACAGGCCGCCGATGCCGCGCGCCGGATAGACGAGTGTCGGCTGCCAGGGCGGTTCGAAGCCGCTGATCACGTCCGGCCACGAGAACACGCTCGGCATGAGGACCAGGCCCTGCCCGGCCAAGTGCCGTTCGTGCCGGCCCGCGACCTCGACGGTCAGGGTGTGGGAGCGCCAGCCGAACCGCCGGTCGATCTCCGGGAGGAGTCCGCCGAGGCCGACCTCGGCGAGCCGCCGCGAGTGGAAGGCGACGTCGGCCTCCAGCAGGGCGCGCAGCCGTGGCCAGTCCGGTTCGACGAGGGTGTGCCAGGCCTGTTCCAGCAGGCCGGTCAGTTCGCGCACCATGCGGGCCGGGTCGGCCAGCAGGGCCCGGCCACGCGCCGAGGCCAGGGCGCCGGGAGTGTCGGCGAGTGAACGCGCGCTCTCCTCGCGGGCCACGTCCGGGTCGGCTGTGCGGACCGCGGCGATCTCCTCCTCGAAGCTCGCCGCGGGGCCCAGTGGTGGCGGGCCGAGCCAGTCGGGGGAGTAGCCGCGCTGCGGCATCAGCAGCCACAGCGGGGTGAGGTCGAGTCCGGCGGCCGCCGCGCGCATACGGCGCAGCCAGTGTGCGTGGTAGCCGTGCCGCGCGGGCCGGTTGAGCGTGCGTACCGCCTCCTGCGTCTCCCACAGCGGCGACACCGCGAACCGGCAGTTGAGGAGGTCGTCCTCCCCGAAGTGCAGCAGCGACGGCATGAAACGACCCCACAATATTCGTCTGACACCGAAACTCTACGGGGCCGGAGCGCGGCCGGGCACGCTGTCGCCCATGCCGGAAGCAGAGACGAAGGGCGCGACGACGGTGCCCACCGCAGGGCGGGCCGCCAAGGGAAACACCGTGCTGCCCGCCACGGGGAAACCGACCACGCCGACGGAGGATGCCGCGGAGAAGTCCGCCGGGCCCGCCTCGGAGGGCGCCGTCGGGCCGGTGACGCCCCCAGCGGAGAGTGACCCGGAGGCCGTCCCCGCGCGGACCGGGTACGGTCCCGTGTTCGCCGTGCCCGAGTTCCGTGCCGTCTTCGCGGCGCACGCGTTCTCGCTGCTCGGGCTCGTCGTCAGCGAGATCGCGCTCTCCGTCCTCGTCTACGGTCTGACGGGCTCCCCGCTGCTGAGCGCCCTGACGTTCGCGCTCGGCTTTCTGCCCTACCTGATCGGCGGGACCCTGCTCGCGGGCGTCGCGGACCGTTTCCCGGCCCGCCGGGTCCTGGTGGTGTGCGATCTGGTGTGCGCGGGCTGCGTGGCCGTGATGGTGCTGCCGGGCGCGCCCGTCGCGGTGCTGCTCGTGATGCGGGCCGCGCTCGCCCTGGTCGCACCGGTGTTCCAGGGGACGCGGACGGCGACCCTCTCGGACGTCCTCGGCGACGGGGAACTGTTCGTGCTCGGCCGGTCCCTGCTGCGGATCCTGTCGCAGAGCGCGCTGCTCGCCGGTTTCGGGACGGGCGGCCTGCTGCTCACCGTCGTCTCCCCGCGCCACGCGCTCCTCGTCACGGTCTGCACCTTCCTCGCCTCCGCGGCGCTGCTGCGCTTCGGCACCCGGCGGCGGCCCGCGCGGGCGCACCGGGGGCAGCCGCTCGTGCGCGACTCCCTGCGCGGGGCCCGTCGGGTGCTGGCCGACCGGCGGATCCTCGTGCTGCTCCTGCTGTTCTGGCTCCCGCCGATGTTCGTCGTCGCGCCGGAGGCGCTGGCGGCGCCGTACGCCGAGGGGCTCGGGGCCGGTACGGCCGGGCTCGGCCTGCTGATGTGCGCGCTGCCCGTCGGCACGATCGCGGGGGAGCTGTTCGCGGGTTCGCGGCTGCGGCCGGTGACCCGGGGCCGGATCACGCTCCCGCTGGTCTGCGTCACCTTGCTGCCCTACGCCGCGTACGCGCTGCGGCCCGGACTCGGCTGGACGCTGGTCCTGCTGGTGCTCGCGGGCGCCGGATCGGCGTACACCCTCGGCCTGGACCAGTGGTTCGTGCGGGCGGTGCCGGACGAACTGCTCGGGCGGGCCATGACGTTGAACACGGCCGGGCTGATGACCGTTCAGGGCGTGGGGATGGCCCTGTCGGGCGCGGTGGCGGAGTTCGCCGGGGTGAGGGCGACGGTCGTGGGCGCGGGCGTCCTCGGGACCGTGGTCTGTGTGGCCCTGGCGGTGGCGGCCCGGCGTGCCGGACACGGCACGGAACCGGGCGAGGAGAACGGACACGACGTCGGACAGGACGACGACTGGGACGACGGGGAGCGGTGAACGGAACGGGGAGCGGAGGGGACCCCTAGGCGCGTGGAACCGCCGGTCGAACCGGCCCCGGACCCACCTCCCGGACCCACCTCCCGGACCCTGTCGTCGCGGGGGCCCGGGACCGTCCCGGAGCCCGTTTCCGCGGGGGCGGATACCGAAAAGCGAGACGGGGCTGACCACGATGTGACCGGCCGGTAAGGTCGTTGGCGTGCCGAAGCCGCTCAGTCTTGCCTTCGATCCCATCGCCCGTGCCGACGAACACTGGCGCGAGCGCTGGGGCGCCGTGCCGTCCATGTCCGCGATCACCTCGATCATGCGCGCGCACCAGATCCTGCTCGCCGAGGTGGACGCGGTCGTCAAGCCGTACGGACTGACCTTCGCGCGCTACGAGGCGCTGGTGCTCCTCACGTTCTCCAAGGCGGGCGAGCTGCCGATGTCCAAGATCGGCGAGCGGCTCATGGTGCACCCGACGTCCGTCACGAACACGGTGGACCGGCTGGTGCGGTCCGGGCTCGTCGACAAGCGGCCGAACCCGAACGACGGCCGGGGCACCCTCGCCTCCATCACGGACAAGGGCCGTGAGGTCTGCGACGCGGCCACCCGCGATCTGATGGCGATGGACTTCGGTCTCGGGGTCTACGACGCCGAGGAGTGCGCGGAGATCTTCGCCATGCTGCGGCCCCTGCGGGTCGCCGCGCACGACTTCGACGAGGTCTGAGCACCGGCGAGCCGGGGGGCGGGGCGCGGTGACGGGCGTGTCCTGGGAGCCCGGGCGGCGTGGCGTGGGGGCGCGTGAAGATCGGCCGAAAAGGGTGGCTACCCTCGTGCCATGAAGAAGAGCGTGTTGACCCGCTACCGCGTCATGGCCTACGTCACCGGCGTCCTGCTGGTTCTGCTGTGCCTCAGCATGATCGCCAAGTACGGCATGGGCCTGGACGGAGCCGCGGACTTCACCCGTGTCGTCGCCATCGCGCACGGCTGGCTGTACGTCGTCTACCTGATTTTCGCCTTCGACCTGGGCTCCAAGGCGAAGTGGCCGGTCGGCAAGCAGCTCTGGGTGCTGCTGGCGGGCACGATTCCGACGGCCGCCTTCTTCGTGGAGCGCAGCATCAGCCGCGAGCTGGAATCCAAGGTCGCGGAGGGTGTTCCCGCGGTCGCCAAGGTCTGACCCACGACCGCCGTGCGGCATCGCACGGCGGTTTGCCATCGACATTTACTAGGACGTCCTAGTAAATTCGAGGGTATGGACGCTCACGCCATCGAGGAAGGCCGCCGACGCTGGCAGGCCCGTTACGACGCTTCGCGCAAGCGCGAGGCCGACTTCACCACGCTCTCGGGTGATTCCGTGGAGCCGGTGTACGGTCCCCGGCCCGGGGACAACTACGAGGGCTTCGAGCAGATCGGCTGGCCCGGGGAGTACCCCTTCACGCGCGGGCTGTACGCGACCGGCTACCGGGGGCGTACGTGGACCATCCGGCAGTTCGCCGGGTTCGGCAACGCCGAGCAGACCAACGAGCGCTACAAGAAGATCCTCGCCAACGGCGGCGGCGGCCTCTCCGTGGCCTTCGACATGCCCACGCTGATGGGCCGCGACTCGGACGACGCCCGTGCGCTCGGCGAGGTCGGGCACTGCGGTGTCGCGATCGACTCGGCGGCCGACATGGAGGTCCTCTTCCAGGACATCCCGCTCGGTGACGTCACCACGTCGATGACGATCAGCGGTCCCGCCGTGCCGGTCTTCTGCATGTACCTGGTCGCCGCCGAGCGCCAGGGCATCGACCCCGCCGTGCTGAACGGCACGCTCCAGACCGACATCTTCAAGGAGTACATCGCGCAGAAGGAGTGGCTCTTCCAGCCCGAGCCGCACCTGCGCCTCATCGGCGACCTGATGGAGCACTGCGCCGAGAAGATCCCCGCGTACAAGCCGCTGTCCGTCTCCGGGTACCACATCCGGGAGGCCGGCTCCACGGCCGCGCAGGAGCTCGCCTACACGCTGGCGGACGGCTTCGGCTATGTGGAACTGGGCCTGTCCCGCGGGCTCGACGTGAACGTCTTCGCCCCCGGCCTCTCGTTCTTCTTCGACGCGCACGTCGACTTCTTCGAGGAGATCGCCAAGTTCCGCGCGGCCCGCCGGATCTGGGCCCGCTGGATGCGGGACGTGTACGGCGCCACCTCCGAGAAGGCGCAGTGGCTGCGCTTCCACACGCAGACCGCCGGCGTCTCGCTGACGGCCCAGCAGCCGTACAACAACGTCGTGCGCACGGCCGTGGAGGCGCTCGCGGCGGTCCTCGGCGGCACGAACTCGCTGCACACCAACGCGCTGGACGAGACCCTCGCCCTGCCCTCCGAGCAGGCCGCGGAGATCGCGCTGCGGACGCAGCAGGTGCTCATGGAGGAGACCGGCGTCGCCAACGTCGCCGACCCGCTGGGCGGTTCCTGGTACGTCGAGCAGCTCACCGACCGGATCGAGGCCGACGCGGAGAAGATCTTCGAGCAGATCAAGGAGCGCGGACTGCGGGCGCACCCGGACGGGAAGCACCCCATCGGTCCCATCACCTCCGGCATCCTGCGCGGGATCGAGGACGGCTGGTTCACCGGCGAGATCGCCGAGTCGGCGTTCCAGTACCAGCGCTCGGTCGAGAAGGGCGACAAGCGGGTCGTCGGCGTCAACGTCCACCACGGGTCGGTGACCGGCGACCTGGAGATCCTCCGGGTCAGCCACGAGGTGGAGCGTGAGCAGGTGCGGGTGCTGGCCTCGCGCAAGGGAGACCGTGACGAGGCGGCGGTGCGCGGTGCGCTGGACGCCATGCTCGCCGCCGCGCGCGACGGTTCCAACATGATCGCCCCCATGCTGGAGGCGGTCCGCGCCGAGGCGACGCTGGGCGAGATCTGCGGTGTCCTGCGCGACGAGTGGGGCGTGTACACGGAGCCGGCGGGCTTCTGAACGGCCCCGGGCAGCCCGGCGCCCCTGCCTGCCCGGCATCCGGGCCGGGCCCGGGGCTCCGGGCCCTCGCTCCGCCACCGAGGCCTGCCCGGCGCCAGGTGCCATTTTCGCCCCCGCCCGCCCCTACCCGTCCCGTACCCGGGGGGCTCCGCCCCGGACCCCCGGACCCCCGGACCCCCGCTCCTCAATCGCCGGAGGGGCTGGATTTCCCTGGCCGGGGCTGAAACTTGCCGCGACCGGGCTGAAATGTGGCGCGGCCACCACGATGCACCCGCAGTCGGCATCCGGTGCGAGGGGACGTGCCGGTACATCGATGCCCGTCGCCACCGACGGTCACGCCTCGTCCGACAGCGACGGGCTGATGCACCGGCGCGGCCCCGACCCACGACGTTCCCGCCGGCCCTGTCAGACCCCGGCCGGGCCCTCCGTCGAGGGAGACGCCGGGTCGTCGGCTGCCGCTCCGGTCAGGCCGAAGAGCAGGACCCGGGTGAACGAGCGCACCCATTCCTCGTCCGCGGGTTCCGCGCTGACCAGGGTGCGATGGACGACTGCCCCGGCGACCACGTCGAAGATCAGGGCGGCGGTGCGGTCGGCGGCGGCCGGGTCCGGCTCCGGGGGGAGTTCGCCGCGCTCCTGGGCGCGGGCGCGGCCCTCCATGACCAGGCGCTTCTGCCGGTCGACGATGGACGTGCGGATGCGCTCGCGCAGCGGCTCGTCACGGGTGGACTCCGCGACCACGGCCATCAGCGCCGTCTTCGCCTCCGGGCGGTCCAGGATCGCCGCGAACTGGAGCACCACGCCCTCGATATCGGCGGCCAGACTGCCCCGGTCGGGGAGCTCCAGCTCGTCGAAGAGCTCGGCCACCGCGTCGACGACCAGTTCGTTCTTGCCCGCCCAGCGCCGGTAGAGGGTCGTCTTGGCGACTCCGGCGAGGGTCGCCACGTACCCCAACGTCAGTTTGGACCAGCCGAGTTCGACCAGCGCCGTGCGAGTCGCCTCCAGGATCGCGGCGTCGGCGGCGGCGCTGCGGGGGCGGCCCGTCCGGGCGGCCTGGGAGCGACATTGCATGTCAGTGACCATATCCGGCCGCATCACCGTCGATATCCGGCGGTTGTGTGAAGCCGTGAGGGAGATCACCGGAAGACGGTACGCGGGCATGTCCCGGTGCAGTTACGCTACGACTCGTAGCGAAAGCTCGACCGCGGCGACAACCGCACAGGCGCCAGGTGGGGACCCGGCGCCGAACAGGCCTGACACAGCCTGGCTTTCACGACGCTTTTCACACGTGCGCGAGGAAGGGGGAGGATGTACTCATGCAGCCACGGAACATGTCCATGAGCGGAGTCGTCGACCTCGCCGCGGTGAAGGCGGCCCAGGAGGCCAAGTCGAAGGCGGAGCAGGCGCGAGCCGAAACCGCCAGGCAGGGCGGAGGCGGGGCCGTGACTCCCGCGAGCCTCGTCATCGACGTCGACGAGGCCGGATTCGAGCAGGATGTCCTGCAGCGCTCCACCGAGGTGCCCGTCGTCATCGACTTCTGGGCCGAGTGGTGCGAGCCCTGCAAGCAGCTGAGCCCGCTCCTGGAGCGGCTGGCCGTCGAGTACAACGGGCGCTTCGTGCTCGCCAAGATCGACGTCGACGCCAATCAGATGCTGATGCAGCAGTTCGGGGTCCAGGGGATCCCGGCCGTTTTCGCGGTGGTGGCCGGACAGGCCCTGCCGCTCTTCCAGGGGGCCGCCGCCGAGGCGCAGATCCGCGGGACCCTCGACCAGCTCGTCCAGGTGGCCGAGCAGCGCTTCGGCCTGACCGGCCTGACGGTCGACGCCGACGCCGGGCCGGGCGAGTCCCCCGCGGTACGGGAGGTGCCGGCCGGACCGTACGACGCTCTGCTGGAGGCCGCCGTACAGGCGCTGGACGCGGGCGACTTCGGCGGTGCCGTCCAGGCGTACAAGAACGTGCTGGCCGACGACCCGGGCAACACGGAGGCCAAACTGGGCCTGGCCCAGGCCGAGTTGCTCCAGCGGGTGCAGAGTCTCGACCCGCAGCGGGTGCGCCGGGACGCCGCCGAGAAGCCCGGTGACGTGGCGGCGCAGATCGCGGGGGCCGACCTGGACCTCGTCGGCGGCCATGTGGAGGACGCCTTCGGGCGGCTCATCGACACCGTGCGCGTCACGGCGGGCGACGACCGGGACGCCGTACGCGTGCGGCTGTTGGAGCTCTTCGAGGTCGTCGGTGCCGACGACCCCCGTGTGGTGGCCGCGCGCAGGGCCCTTGCCAGGGCGCTGTTCTGACCAGTCCGTAAACGCCAGGGCTTGTGATGCCCGGGTGAAAGATTGGCCGACAGGGACGCATGTGGCCGCGCTTTACCAAAACTTGGTAAACGCGGCCACTGTTACTCGTAGTAAGTCGCGAGCGCTGAACTGTCTGATTCCGTCCGGAATTTGACCGCTGTGTCACCCCGGGTGGAACCACCCTGAGTCGCCACCCGATACCGACGGGTCGTTCTTCGGTTATCCCGCCGTTACTAGCCAGTAACGAACCCCCTTGTGCCCACGGCGAGAATGCACCACGATCGGCGACGCTCGGTCCATTCCCGCACCCCGACAGCCAATCGGGTCGGCGGACTTTCTGGGTCCCCACCGAGTAGGGCCGACAGCCAGTGCGGTCGGTTCTTGGGCAGGGGGGTCTTTGCCGTTCGGCAGAGCCTGTCCAGCAGGTTGTGCGTGATGTGTTCAGGCGCGACCAGTGGTTGTCGCTCGGGGGTGATCGCCGGTGATTCGGGTGCAATAGCACCTCCGGGTACAGGCGCTCTCCTTCCCGAGGACGTAGCACTTCTCCCATCCCTGCCCGGCTGAGCCGCCGCAACGTGGCAGTCAGGGCCAGGAGATGTACGTCCGAGAAGGAGGAAAATATGATGTCCCAGGTGCGTGGCGGGACCAGATGGAAGCGGTTCGCCGTCGTCATGGTGCCCAGCGTGGCAGCCACGGCAGCGATAGGTGTCGCCCTCGCGCAGGGTGCCCTCGCCGCATCGTTCAGTGTCTCCGGTCAGTCCTTCAAGGTGACCGCGGACAAGCTTGAGGGAACGGGCTTCTCGCAGTACGGGGCCCTGGACCAGGGCACGGGCCTCGACGGCAAGGCTGCGCTGCACCCCGTCGCGGTGTCGGCGTTCAAGAGCGCCGACATCACGAGCATGTGCCAGTCCGTCGTCACCCCGAACATTCCGGTGCTCGGTTCCGTCAGCCTCGTGCTGAAGGCCGGTGGCGGCAGCACGCCGGTTCACGCCGACAACCTCTACATCGATGTCGAGGACCTCGGCGCCGACGCGACGTTCACGAACATCGACATCGGTGTTGCCGCCAAGGACGCCAGCAAGGGTCCGGGCATGAAGGGCGGCGGCGAGCAGGCCAACCCCTACGGGTTCGCCCAGCAGGCCGAGAAGGCCGTGCTGACCGATGTGAAGCAGACGGCGTGGGCGACCACCGCCGGCACGTTCAAGCTCAGCGGTCTGAAGATGTCGGTGTCCGCGGGCACCCACGAGTGCTACTGAGCACCCCCAGGGGTGGGCGAGGAGGCTCAGGCCGCTTCGCCCGCCCCGCCGCTCCGCCCGTCGTACGCGGAGCACTCAACGCGTACTTCTCATAGCAATGCCGTTCCAGGGAGCTGTTTCCATGAGCGCCGAGACCCCTGCCGCGCCCGGCCAGCACGATGAGCACTACCTTCAGGTGTTCCGGCGGAACTTCCGTAACTGGAGGGGCGATCGCCCGTTCTGGGCGGGTCTGTACATCGTTTTCGGCGGTTTCCCCATCGCCTACTTCCCGTACGCGCACCTTCACCTCGGCCATCTGACACTGGCGATGTCCACCACCGCCGGTGCCGGGTCCCTGATCATCGGCGTACTCCTCGTCGTGCTCGGGATCAGCCTCTGGTTCCAGAAGCACGTACGGACGTTCGCGGGTGTCGCCGCGATCCTCCTCGCCCTGGTGTCCATCCCGGTGGCCAACCTGGGCGGCTTCCTGATCGGCTTCCTGTTCGCCCTGCTCGGCGGCGCCATGGCGGTCTCCTGGGTTCCCGGAGAGCCCGAGGAGGGCTACGTCGCGTCGGGCTCCCTCGCCAAGCAGGACACGCCGGACGGTTCTGCGGCCGAGCCCATCGGGCACGAGGCGGAGCACGGTGCGGGCGACCCGAACGATCTGTCAGGAACGAGCCCGACCAACGGGGCGAACGGGAGGCACAGTGCCGGCTGACGAGGTGACCCATGGGACCGATGTGGAGGAGTCCCGTGTGAGAACCGGGCCGCGCCACGCGGCCCCGAGGAAGCCGCTGTTCACCAGGTTCCAGATGCCCGCCGGCAAGGTGATAGCCATAGCGGCGATGCCGACGGCGGTGCTCATGGGCATGGGGTTCACCCCGACGCTCGCCCAGGCCGACGACCACTCCACCTCCAAGAGCCTCACGGCCGAGGAGTACCAGGCGTGCGTCGAGGCCGTCACCGGTGAGGAGGCGTCGGACACGGCGTCGCCCTCCGCCTCGGCGAGCGCGAGCGCGTCCTCGGACCAGGCCACGCCGAGCCCCTCCGCGTCGTCGGACTCGACGGACAAGGACACGACCTCTTCGTCGGATTCAGGTTCCGACGACAAGGCCGAGCCCACCGCGTCCCCGTCGGCCTCCGCGAGCACGCAGGAGAAGGCGGCGGACAGCGCCGCCTCCACACCGGCCCCCTCGGCGACCGAGAGCAGCAAGAACCCTCTCGACCCGCTGGGCGTCGGCGACGCCATCAAGGACATCCTCACGCCCGACGAGACGGCGAGCTCCACTCCGGCGCCGTCCGCCTCGGCGAGCGCGAGCGCGACCTCCGGCTCGGACACGTCGGACGGCAAGGGCGCCGCGGACACCGTCAAGGACACGACCGACAAGGTCACCGAGACGGTCGAGGACACCACCGACAAGGTCACCGACACGGCGTCGAAGGCCGCGTCGGACACCACCGGGACGGTCGAGGACAAGGCCGCCGAGGCCACCGCGACGCCCAGCCCCTCCGCGAGCGCCACCACGGACGCCGCGGACTGCCCCGTCGCCACCGACGACGAGGGCGGCGTGGACAACCAGGTCGCCCTGCCGACCGATCCCTGGTACCTCAACGCCAGTTCGCTGCTGCTCAAGGGCGCCGACTACCAGGGCATAGTCAAGGTGAGGACCGCCGACGGCACCGTCAAGAAGGTGCTGAAGTACGTCATATCCGACGGCACCGACATCGGCGATCTGCACCAGACCGTGAACGACAAGCAGTCGGGCAAGACCTACCACGTGCAGGCCGCCTCGGGTTCGACGTCCACCATCCGTGACGGCAAGACGATCATGTACACGGAGAGCATCTCCGGGAACCTGCTCGGGCTCATCCCGGTCACGTTCGACCCGGACAACCCTCCGCCGCTGAACATCCCGCTGATCTACTTCACCAAGGTGAAGGTCGTTCAGGCCGGCCAGTTCGGCGGCACCCTGCACGTCCCCGGACTCCACCAGTACACGACCGGCTGAGTCGTCCAGAGCCCGTCCGGGAGCCGCACAAAACGCTGAGGGCGCCCCCTGTTCGCAGGGGGCGCCCTCAGCGGCGTACGGCGGGCGGGGATCAGGCGCGGTCGGCCTCGCCCAGGTGGTGAACCCGGACCATGTTGGTGGTGCCGGGGACGCCGGGGGGCGAACCGGCGGTCATCACGACGACGTCGCCCTCGTTGAACCGCTTGAGCTTCTGCAGCTCGCGGTCGACCAGCTCGACCATCTCGTCGGTGCTGTTCACGAACGGCACGACGTGAGACTCGACGCCCCAGCTCAGCGTGAGCTGGTTGCGGGTGCCCTCGTCCGTGGTGAAGGCCAGGATCGGCTGGGCCGCGCGGTAGCGCGAGAGCCGGCGGGCGGTGTCACCGGACTTGGTGAAGGCCACCAGGCCCTTGCCGCCGAGGAAGTCGGCGATCTCGCAGGCGGCGCGGGCGACCGAACCACCCTGCGTGCGCGGCTTCTTGCCCGGGACCAGCGGCTGCAGGCCCTTGGAGAGGAGCTCCTCCTCCGCCGCGGTGACGATCTTCGACATCGTCTTCACGGTCTCGACCGGGTACGCGCCCACGCTGGACTCGGCCGACAGCATGACCGCGTCCGCGCCGTCCAGGATCGCGTTGGCCACGTCGGAGGCCTCGGCGCGCGTCGGACGGGAGTTGGTGATCATCGACTCCATCATCTGGGTCGCCACGATCACCGGCTTGGCGTTGCGGCGGCACAGCTCCACGAGGCGCTTCTGCACCATCGGGACCCGCTCCAGCGGGTACTCGACGGCCAGGTCGCCACGGGCCACCATGACGGCGTCGAACGCCGCGACGACGCCCTCCATGTTGTCGACCGCCTGCGGCTTCTCCACCTTGGCGATGACGGGGACGCGGCGGCCCTCCTCGTCCATCACCTTGTGGACGTCGTTCACGTCGTTGGCGTCGCGCACGAAGGACAGGGCGACCATGTCGCAGCCCATCCGCAGGGCGAAGCGCAGGTCCTCGATGTCCTTCTCCGACAGCGCGGGCACGTTCACGGCCGCGCCGGGCAGGTTGATGCCCTTGTGGTCGGAGATCACGCCGCCCTCGATGACGACCGTCTTGACCCGGGGGCCGTCGATCTCGACGACGCGCAGCTCCACGTTGCCGTCGTTGATGAGGATCTGGTCGCCGTGGGAGACGTCGCCGGGCAGGCCCTTGTAGGTCGTGCCGCAGATGTGCTTGTCACCCGGCACGTCCTCGGCCGTGATGACGAACTCGTCGCCACGCTCCAGCTCGACGGGGCCTTCGGCGAAGGTCTCCAGGCGGATCTTCGGACCCTGCAGGTCGGCGAGCACGCCGATGGCGACACCGGTCTCGGCCGAGGCGGCCCGGACACGGTCGTACCGGCCCTGGTGCTCGGCGTGGGATCCGTGGCTGAAGTTGAAACGGGCCACATTCATTCCGGCCTGGATCAGCTCGACCAGCTTCTCGTGGGAGTCGACCGCGGGGCCGAGAGTACAGACGATTTTCGAACGGCGCATGGGGCGATCCTATCGGTTTGTTTCGCATCGGAATATTCCGTCTGGCGGAAGATACAAATGGGCGGGCGGGTGCTCAGGCGTGGCTTTCCGGCCCGCTCAGGCATCGCCCTTTCCGACCAGCGCGTACGTCTGTGTGGCGATTTCCAGTTCCTCGTCCGTCGGCACGACGGCGACCGCGACGCGCGCGTACGGCGGGGAGATGAGCCGGGGCTCCTCACCGCGCACGGCGTTCAGTTCGCCGTCGACCGCGAGCCCCAGTTCCTCCAGTCCTCTGATCGCGGCCTCGCGCACCGGGGCGGCGTTCTCACCCACTCCGGCGGTGAAGGCGACGGCGTCCACCCGGCCGAGGACCGCGTAGTAGGCGCCGATGTATTTCTTCAGCCGGTGGATGTAGATGTCGAAGGCGAGCCGGGCCTGTTCGTCCCCCTCGTCGACACGGCGGCGGATCTCCCGCATGTCGTTGTCGCCGCACAGACCGATCAGACCGCTCTTCTTGTTGAGAAGAGTGTCGATCTCGTCCGTGGACATGCCGCCAACGCGCTCCAAATGGAAGATGACGGCCGGGTCCACGTCGCCGGACCGCGTTCCCATCACCAGCCCCTCCAGAGGGGTGAGCCCCATCGAGGTATCCACGCACCGCCCGCCCCTGACCGCGGACGCCGAGGCCCCGTTGCCCAGGTGCAGCACGATGACGTTGACCTCCTCGGGCGCCTTGCCGAGCAGTTCGGCGGTCGTCCGGGAGACGTAGGCGTGCGAGGTGCCGTGGAAGCCGTACCGGCGGATGCGGTGCTCGTCGGCGGTCGCCACGTCGATCGCGTAGCGCGCGGCCGCCTCCGGCATCGTCGTGTGGAACGCGGTGTCGAAGACGGCGACCTGGGGGAGGTCCGGGCGCAGTGCCATCGCGGTGCGGATGCCGGTGAGGTTCGCCGGGTTGTGCAGCGGAGCGACCGGGATCAGCCGCTCGATCTCGGCGAGCACCGCGTCGTCGATGACCGTCGGTTCGGTGAACGCCTGTCCGCCGTGCACCACCCGGTGTCCGATGGCGGCCAGTTCGGGGGAGTCCAGGCCGAGTCCGTCCACCGCCAGTTCCTCCGCCATCGCCTTCAGTGCGGCATCGTGGTCGGCGAACGTGTCGGCCCTCTCGCGGGTCTCGCCCGTCGTTCGCGTGGTGTGCCGCAGCAGGGAGGTTCCCTCGCCGATGCGCTCCACCAGGCCGACGGCCAGCCGGGTGCCGTCGCGCATGTCGAGCAACTGGTACTTCACCGACGACGAGCCGGAGTTGAGGACGAGGACCCGCACGGCCGGCGAGGCGGCGGGCTCCTCCGGCGCGGCGGCCGAGGGGGACGGGTGGGCGCTCACGGACGGGCAGCCTTCTGGTCGGGGGTCTGGGACTGGATCGCCGTGATGGCGACCGTGTTGACGATGTCCTGGACGAGCGCGCCGCGGGACAGGTCGTTGACGGGCTTGCGCAGACCCTGGAGCACCGGGCCGACGGCGATCGCGCCGGCCGAACGCTGCACGGCCTTGTAGGTGTTGTTGCCGGTGTTGAGGTCGGGGAAGATCAGCACGGACGCCTGTCCGGCGACCTTCGAGCCCGGCAGCTTGGTCGCCGCGACCGACGGCTCGACGGCGGCGTCGTACTGGATCGGCCCCTCGATCCGCAGGTCGCCCCGGCGCGCGCGCACCAGCTCGGTCGCCTCGCGCACCTTGTCGACGTCGGCGCCCGAACCCGAGGTGCCCGTGGAGTACGACAGCATCGCGATCCGCGGCTCGACACCGAACTGCCGCGCGGTGGCGGCCGAGGAGATGGCGATGTCGCAGAGCTGCTCGGCGTTCGGGTCGGGGTTCACCGCGCAGTCGCCGTAGACCAGGACCTTGTCGGCCAGGCACATGAAGAAGACGGACGAGACGATCCGCGACTCCGGCCTGGTCTTGATGATCTCGAACGCGGGCCGGATCGTCGCCGCCGTCGAGTGCACGGCCCCCGACACCATCCCGTCGGCGAGGCCCTCCTGCACCATGAGCGTGCCGAAGTAGTTCACGTCGGCGACGACGTCGTAGGCCAGCTCGACCGTGACCCCCTTGTGGGCGCGCAGTTCGGCGTACTTCTCGGCGAACGAGTCCCGCAGCGGTGACGTCTGCGGGTCGACGATCTGGGTGGCGCTGATGTCGATGCCGAGATCGGCGGCCTTCTTGCGGATCTGGTCGACCGGGCCGAGCAGGGTCAGATCGCAGACACCCCGGCGCAGCAGCACCTCGGTGGCGTGCAGGACGCGCTCCTCGGTGCCCTCGGGCAGCACGACGCGACGCCGGTCGGAGCGGGCCTGCTCCAGGAGCTGGTGCTCGAACATCATCGGGGTGAGCCGGTCGCTGCTGGGCGCGGAGACCCGCTTCAGCAGGTCGGCGGTGTCCACATGCCGCTCGAACAGGCCGAGCGCGGTTTCCGCCTTGCGGGGCGTGGCCGCGTTCAGTTTGCCCTCCATGGCGAAGAGCGCCTCCGCGGTGGGGAAGGAGTTGCCGGCCACCGACACGACCGGGGTGCCGGGCGCGAGGCGGGCCGCGAGCGTGAGGATCTCGCTGCCGGGCCGCTCGTCCAGGGTGAGCAGGATGCCGGCTATGGGCGGGGTGCCGGCGCTGTGCGCGGCCAGCGTGCCGATCACCAGGTCGGCCCGGTCCCCCGGCGTGACCACGAGGCATCCCGGGGTCAGCGCCTTGAGGAAGTTCGGCAGCATCGCTCCGCCGAAGATGAAGCCGAGCGCGTCACGGGCGAGCCCCGCGTCGTCGCCGAGGAGCACCGTGCCGCCGAGCGCGTGGGTGATCTGCGCGACCGTGGGGGCGGAGAGCGCGGGTTCGTCCGGAAGGACGTAACAGGGCACCGGGAGCCGGGAGTCGAGCCGTTCCACGATCGCCGTGCGGTCCTCGGGGGCCACCCGGTTCACCACCATGGCGAGGACGTCGCACCCGAGCCCGTCGTACGCGCGGTAGGCGTTGCGGGTCTCGGCGCGCACCGACTCGGCGCTCTGGCCCCGGCCGCCGACGACCGGGATCACGGACGCGGCGAACTCGTTGGCCAGACGGGCGTTGAGCGCCAGCTCGTCGGGCACCTGGGTGCCGGCGAAGTCGGTGCCGAGGACGAGGACGACGTCGTAGTCGCGGGCGACCAGGTGGAACCGGTCGACGAGCGTGGACACCAGCTCGTCGGTGCCCTGCTCGGCCTGGAGCGCGGACGCCTCGTGGTAGTCCATGCCGTAGACCGTCGCCGGGTCCTGCGCGAGCCGGTAGCGGGCCCGCAGCAGCTCGAAGAGCCGGTCCGGACCGTCGTGCACGAGCGGACGGAACACCCCCACCCGGTCGACCTGGCGGGTCAGCAGTTCCATGACTCCCAGTTCGACGACCTGACGGCCGTCACCCCGGTCGATCCCGGTCACGTACACGCTGCGCGTCACGCGTGCTCTCCATCCGTTTCGTCGCCAGGCCGTGTCTGGGCTCGGAAAAAGGGCCCACCAACGTGAGCAGAACCCTCTTGACAATACCTCTGGCGCTGGCTAGGACGCCCGCCAGGAGAAACGTGCCGGTCAGCCGTGGGCGGCCTCCGGGTCGCGCGGGTGGCGGCGGACGGAATCGGCGGGTCACCCCGGGCCGTGAAACAATCGAACCGGCTCACACGAATCAGCAGGGAGCAGGAGACACAGCACGATGCGCATCGGAGTTCTCACCGCAGGCGGCGACTGCCCTGGCCTGAACGCAGTGATCCGGTCGGTCGTGCACCGAGCGGTCACCAACTTCGGGGACGAGGTCATCGGCTTCGAGGACGGCTACGCCGGGCTCCTCGACAGCCATTACCGCAACCTCGACCTGAACGCCGTCAGCGGCATCCTCGCCCGCGGCGGAACCATCCTCGGCTCCTCCCGGCTCCAGCGCGACCGGCTCCGCGAGGCCTGCGACAACGCCCAGGACATGGCCCGCGAGTTCGGTATCGACGCGCTCATCCCGATCGGCGGCGAGGGCACGCTCACGGCGGCCCGGATGCTGTCGGACGCGGGTCTGCCCGTGGTCGGCGTGCCGAAGACCATCGACAACGACATCTCCGCGACGGACCGCACCTTCGGCTTCGACACCGCCGTCGGCGTCGCCACGGAGGCCATGGACCGTCTGAAGACGACGGCCGAGTCCCACCAGCGTGTGATGGTCGTCGAGGTCATGGGTCGGCACGCGGGCTGGATCGCCCTGGAGTCCGGCATGGCGGCCGGCGCCCACGGCATCTGCCTGCCCGAGCGCGCCTTCGACCCGGCCGACCTGGTCGCGATGGTCGAGGAGCGCTTCGCGCGCGGCAAGCGGTTCGCCGTCATCTGTGTCGCCGAGGGCGCCCACCCCGCCGAGGGCACCATGGACTACGGCCACGGCGAGATCGACCAGTTCGGCCACGAGCGCTTCCAGGGCATCGGCACGGCCCTCGCGTACGAGCTGGAGCGCCGCCTCGGCAAGGAGGCCAAGCCGGTCATCCTCGGCCACGTCCAGCGCGGCGGCTCGCCGACCGCGTACGACCGCGTCCTCGCCACCCGTTTCGGCTGGCACGCCGTCGAGGCCGCGCACCGCGGCGACTTCGGCAGGATGACCGCGCTGCGCGGTACGGACATCGAGATGGTGCCGCTCGCTGACGCGACCACCGAACTGAAGACCGTGCCGAAGGACCGGATGGACGAGGCGG
Source organism: Streptomyces sp. NBC_00386 (assembly GCF_036063235.1). Classification (NCBI taxonomy): domain Bacteria; kingdom Bacillati; phylum Actinomycetota; class Actinomycetes; order Kitasatosporales; family Streptomycetaceae; genus Streptomyces; species Streptomyces sp. NBC_00386. Next base: position 3,182,584 of record NZ_CP107950.1, on the reverse strand, counting down.
AGTCGGTCTTCTAGGCCCCGGGACGCGGACTTCCGGCTCCCTGGACCTGGACTTCCAGGGTCTCGGGACCCGGACTTCCAGGCCTGGGGACCCGGATGTGGAAGGTCGGTCCGGCGCCCGGCCGGGTGTCGGACCACGGCCCCGTCTGCGGCTTCCGCCCGGGGCCGTGGTCCCCCCATGGGTCCGGGATGTCAGTACGCGCTCGCGCGGACAGCTGTCCAGAAATGGTCGACGATCCGGTCGAGGAAGTCCTGGCCGGACTCGCCGGAGCCGGTGGCGGCCGGACCGCCGCCCCAGTTCAGTGTGGCGGTCATCCGCCCCTGGTAGTCGGTGTGCAGCTCCTGGAGCACGACCTCCAGGACGTCGCGCTCCAGCGGCACCACCTTCGCGACCGGGCGCACAGAGGCCTGCCACCGCGTCGTCACGGCGCTGCGCAGCAGGTCGGCGAGCCGGCCGTCGCGGCCCGTCACCGTGATGAAGTCGGGCAGCGAGAGGTCGAGTGCCTTGGCCAACGCGGTCGACTGCCGCTCGTTTCCGCGCCAGGTGCCGGACTCCTCCATCCGTTCGTAGGCGAGGAGTTCGATCCCGACGGCGTGTGCCACGTCCTCCGGGGCGAGATCACGGGCGACGCGGTGTTCGCGCAACGTACGCGGCGCGCCTATGAGTTCACTTGCGGAACACCACAACACGCCCGCGAGAGCCGTGAGTTCGGGACTGCTCGGCGCGGCGATGCCGCGCTCCCAGGCGATGACCAGATCGGGTGTGGCGTACGGCAGCCCGTACGAGGCTCTCAGGCCGTACGCGACGTGCTCGGGCCCCATTCCGAGTGCTGCCCGCAGTCTTCGGGCGGCCGGGGCGTTGAAGGGCGGGGTGGGCTGTTGGGCTTGCGGTCGGTGCACGCGCACAAGGTATGGGCCGGGGGCAGCGGTGACTACGGTCTGTTCGGCCACAATCACAGATTGTAGGAACATACGGTTTCGGCCGCGGCCCTGAATTCGCCGTGCCGTCGGGGGCGTTCCGCCCCGAAAGCCGGCGGGGGGCGACCGGGCCCTCCGCCGAGGGTGCCCGCGCCGGATCCGTCCGCTGGGAACCGGCCCGACGGTCAGCCCTTGATCCAGCGGTACTGGAGCTCCGGCCGTCCGACCGTCCCGTACTGCGGGGCGCGTGCCGCCCGGCCCCCCTCCACCAGGTGTTCCAGATAGCGCCGGGCCGTGATCCGGGAGATGCCGACGGCCTCGGCGGCCTTGGCCGCCGTCAGGCCCTCCGCGTGGTCCCTGAGGGTGACGCTCACGCGTTCCAGGGTCGGCGCGCTCAGGCCCTTGGGCAGCGCGGCCGGGCCGGGAACCCGCAGGACGGCCAGCGCGCGGTCCACCTCGGCCTGGCCGCTCGCCTCGCCGGCCGCCGCGCGGAACTCCGCGTACCGGATCAGCCGGTCGCGCAGGGTGGCGAAGGTGAACGGCTTCAGCACGTACTGGACGACGCCGAGCGACACCCCCTCCCGTACGACCGCCAGGTCCCGCGCGGAGGTCACCGCGATGACGTCGGCGCGATGGCCGGCGGCGCGCAGCGAGCGTGCGAGCTGAAGGCCGTGGGTGTCCGGCAGATGCAGGTCGAGCAGCAGCAGGTCCACGGGCGTACGGTCCAGCGCGCGGCGCGCCTGCGCACCTGTGTGGACCTTGCCCACCGCCGTGAAGCCGGGCACCCGGCCGACGTACATGACGTGCGCGTCGGCGGCCACCGGATCGTCCTCGACGACGAGCACGCGGATCGGATCGCTCATGCGCCACCTCCGGGCGGAACGGTCTCGGACGACAGCGCGCCGGACCGCGTGCGCTGGGCGGGGCACGCCTGCGGGTCCGAGCCGGGGCCGGGGTCGGGGTCCCGGTCCGAGGCGGGGCCGGTGCCCGGGGCCCGGGCCGGGTGGGGGTCGAGGGTCGGGGTGTCGTCCGGGGGCTGGGTTTGGGTCGGGGCCGGGGCGGCGGGTGTGGTGGGGAGCGGCAGGCGTACCTCGAACTCCGCTCCGCCGTCCGTTCCTTCGCACACGTTCAGCGTGCCCGCGTGCCGGCTCACCGTCTGGCGGGCCAGGGCCAGGCCGAGACCACGGCCGCCGGGGCCCGCCGGTTTCGTGGACCAGCCGCGCCGGAAGACCTGCTCGGCGTGGGCGGGGTCCACCCCGGTGCCGGTGTCGGCGACCCGCAGCACCAGTGCCGACTCCTCGGTGAACGCCGTCACCGTGACGCGGGCGCCCGCCGTCCCCTGCGCCGCGTCCATCGCGTTGTCGATCAGGTTGCCGAGCACGGTGACCAGGTCGCGCGGGGTGAGCGAGGCCGGGAGCAGTCCGTCGTCGATGCCACTGTCCTCGGAGACCACGAGCTCCACTCCGCGCTCGTTCGCCTGTGCCGCCTTGCCCAGCAGCAGTGCGGCGAGGACCGGTTCGCTGACCGCGGAGATCACCTCGTCGGTGAGCGCCTGCGCCAGCTCCAGTTCGGCGGTGGCGAAGTCGACGGCCTCCTCGGCGCGGCCCAGTTCGATGAGGGAGACCACCGTGTGCAGACGGTTCGCCGCCTCGTGCGCCTGCGAGCGCAGCGCCTGGGTGAAGCCGCGTTCCGAGTCCAGTTCTCCCGTCAGCGACTGGAGTTCGGTCACGTCGCGCAGGGTGACCACCGTGCCGCGGCGTTCGCCGCCGGACACCGGGGAGGTGTTCACGACCAGCACCCGCGTGTCCGTCAGATGGACCTCGTCCACGCGGGGCTCCGCCGACAGCAGCGCGCCCGTCAGCGGCGCGGGCAGCCCGAGTTCGGCCACCGAACGGCCGACCACGTCGTTCGTGGTGCCGAGCAGCTCCCGTCCGCCGTCGTTCATCAGTGCCACCCGGAACTGCCCGTCCAGCATCAGCAGCCCCTCGCGTACGGCGTGCAGCGCGGCCTGGTGGTAGTCGTGCATCCGGCTCAGCTCGGCCGCGTTCATGCCGTGGGTGGAGCGTCGCAGCCGGGCGTTGATGACGTACGCGCCGACGGCGCCCAGCAGCAACGCGCCGGTCGCGACCCCGATCAGGGGCGTGATCTGGTTCTGGACGCGTCTGGTGATCGCCTCGACCTTGATGCCGGCGCTGACCAGGCCGATGGTCCGGCCGTCGACCCGGATCGGGGTGACGGCGCGCACGGAGGGGCCGAGGTTGCCGGTGTACGTCTCGGTGAAGGAGTCGCCCCTCAGCGCGGGGCCGATCGTCCCGAGGAAGTGCTTGCCTATCTGCTTCTCCTCGGGGTGCGTCCAGCGGATGCCGCGCGGATCCATGATGGTCACGAAGTCGACGCGGGTGTCCCGCTGCACGCGCAGGGAGTACGGCTGGAGCTCCGCGGTGGGGTTCGCCGTGCCGATGGCCGCGTGGACGGACGGGGAGTCCGCGACCGAGCGTGCGACCGCCATCGCCTGACGGCCCGCGGCCTCCTCGGCCTGGCTGCGGTCGCCGACGTAGGTGAACAGCGCGTATCCGGCGACGAGGACCGCGATGAGCACGGCCTGCATGCCGAAGAGCTGGCCGGCCAGGCTGCGCGGTCGCGGGACACGGGGAAGACGCATGCCGTTCAGTGTGCCTCGCCCGACCGGGTGCGCCTCCGGCCGTACGGACTCGGCGTACGGACTCGGCCGGGTGGTTCCGGTGGGGCCTGTGAACTCAATGAACGGAAGGGTGACCGCCCTCACACGCCGGGAGATAGTCCCCTCAGTCCGGGAGCGAAGCCTTCCGGATCCCCGGACGTGAGCCGCACGCCGGGTCCGCCGGACGTGAGCCGCACGCCGGATGATGCCGATGACGTCGTCAAGGAGGGCAGCCGTGGCCAGTACGCCGCAAACGGCACCTGCCGCACCCGCCGCCAAGCGGGACCGCACGCACTATCTGTACATCGCCGTGATCGGCGCCGTGGCCCTCGGGATCGCGGTGGGGCTGATCGCCCCCGACTTCGCCGTCGAACTCAAGCCCATCGGTACGGGCTTCGTGAACCTGATCAAGATGATGATCTCCCCGATCATCTTCTGCACGATCGTGCTGGGCATCGGCTCGGTCCGCAAGGCCGCCAAGGTCGGCGCCGTCGGCGGTATCGCGCTCGGCTACTTCCTGGTCATGTCGCTGGTCGCGCTGGCCATCGGTCTGGTCGTCGGCAACATCCTGGAGCCGGGCAGCAGCCTGGCGATGACCGACGCGGTCAAGGAGGCCGGCCAGGGCCAGGTGTCGGCGGAGGCGCTGCCGCCGGTCGACTTCGTGCTCTCGATCATCCCGACCACGATGGTCTCGGCGTTCACCGAGGGCCAGGTCCTGCAGACCCTGCTCGTCGCGCTCCTGACCGGGTTCGCCCTCCAGGCCATGGGAGCGGCCGGGCAGCCGGTCCTGCGCGGGGTGGAGCACATCCAGCGGCTCGTCTTCCGGATCCTCGCCATGGTCATGTGGGCCGCCCCGCTCGGTGCCTTCGGCGCCATCGCCGCCGTCACCGGTTCCGCGGGCCTGGACGCGCTCAAGAGTCTCGCCGTGCTGATGCTCGGCTTCTACGTCACCTGTTTCCTGTTCGTCTTCATCGTGCTCGGCACGCTGCTGCGGGTGGTGACGGGCCTGAACATCCTCACGTTCTTCAAGTACCTGGGCCGTGAGTTCCTGCTGATCCTGTCCACCTCCTCCTCCGAGTCCGCCCTGCCGCGGCTCATCGCGAAGATGGAGCACCTGGGCGTCGGCAAGCCGGTCGTCGGCATCACCGTCCCGACCGGCTACTCCTTCAACCTCGACGGCACGATGATCTACATGACCATGGCCTCGCTCTACATCGCCGACGCGATGGGCACGCCCATGTCGATCGGGGAACAGATCCCGCTCCTGCTCTTCCTCCTGGTCGCGTCCAAGGGCGCGGCCGGCGTCAGCGGGGCGGGCCTGGCCACGCTGGCCGGCGGTCTCCAGTCGCACAAGCCCGCCCTGGTGGACGGCGTCGGCCTCATCGTCGGCATCGACCGTTTCATGAGCGAGGCACGCGCGCTGACGAACTTCGCCGGCAACGCCGTGGCCACGGTCCTGATCGGAACCTGGACGAAGGAGATCGACAAGGAGCGGGTGTCCCGGGTCCTCGCCGGACAGCTTCCCTTCGACGAGAAGACCCTGCTGGACGACGCCGACGCCTCCGCCGACGTCCACGCGGACGTGCCGGAGCAGGGCGGAGAGAAGGAGCCGGCCACGGCGTAGGGCGCGTGCCAGGAACTCCCGGGGCCTGTCCGGCACTCCCCGTCCGACGGGCCCCGGGATGCCGGGCGGCAGGGCACCCCCCACGGGCCCGGCCGCCCGGTGCACGGCTGGGAACGGCCTGGTCCCCGGAGGTCCCTGACCGCCTCCGGGGACTCAGCCGCTCAGTTTCGCCACCAGTTCGGTGGCGCGTGAGGCGGGTACGCCCGCCGCGGTCAGCATGGTGACCGTGGCGGAGCCGCCCGCCTCCTCCGCTGCCAGGAGACCGTCGTTCACCGCCTCCATGAGGGCGAACAGGGTCTGCTCGTGCACGTACGCCAGCGCGTACGGAGGCAGCGGCGAGGCGAACACGCCCTGCTCCAGGCCGCGCCGGAGAATCTCCGCGCAGGCCTCGCGGACCGGCGTCAGACGTTCACGGATTCCCTGCATGGTGACGCTGCGCTGGGCGAGGGCGACCAGCAGTCGGTAGCGGTCGGCGATCTCCCAGACGGCCAGGGTCGAGCGGGCCAGCGATTCGGCCGGGTCCGCGACCCCTTCGCGGCCCGCCGCGTGCGCCGCCGCGACCGCCGCCACGGCCTCGTCGGTCAGGGTGCCGACCAGCGCCTCGCGGCTGGGGAAATGCCCGTAGACCGTGCGCCGTACGACCCCCGCCGCCCGCGCGATCTGGTCCATGGACGCGTCGGGGTCACGCAGCAGTTCGGCGAGCGCGACGTCCAGGATGCGGCGGCGGTTCACATCGGCGCGGCTCGGGTTACCCGTGGTCATGGCTGCCATTCTGCCCGCCCGTCGCCGGGCGGCCGCCTGTTCTGTGATCACGGCCTCGACCTCCTCCATTTGCACAGCGCTGTGCAATCTCGTATCTTGCACATAGTTGTGCAGTTGCACTCCACTGTGCAAGTTCTGGCGCGGACGATCTCCGTGCCCGTCGACGAAGGAAGGGCGACCGTAGCCATGCGTCTCGTCATGAACGAACCGGTCGAGGGGATGGACCGGCCCTACGCCAGGCGGTGGTGGGCGCTGCTGGTGCTCTGCCTGAGCCTGCTGATCATCGTGATGGCGAACACCGCCCTCACGGTCGCGGCACCCGACATGACCCGGGACCTCGGGCTGTCCAGTGCCGACCTGCAATGGGTCATCGACGGCTACACCGTCCCGTACGCCGCCCTGATGCTGCTGCTCGGCGCCATCGGGGACAAGTACAGCCGCCGTGGCGCGCTCGTTCTCGGGCTCGTCGTCTTCGGCGGCGGCGCGATCGCCGGTTCGCTCGTCGGCAGTTCCACCGGGGTCATCGCGGCCCGTGCCGTCATGGGCGTCGGCGCCGCGCTGATCATGCCCGCCACGCTCTCCCTGCTCGCCGCGACCTTCCCGCGCGCCGAGCGGGCCAAGGCGATCGTCCTGTGGACCGCCACCGCCGGACTCGCCATCGCGGCCGGTCCGCTGGTCGCCGGCGCCCTGCTGGAGAACCACGGCTGGTCGTCCACGTTCCTGATCAACGTGCCGGTCGCCGCCCTCGCCATCATCGGCGCCCTCGTCCTCGTACCGCCGTCCAGGGCCGCGCACCACAACCGCATCGACTACGTCGGCGGGCTGCTCTCGGTCGTCTGGATCGGCTCGCTCGTCTACATGATCATCGAGGGTCCGCACTTCGGGTGGGGCGTCAAGGCCGTGACCGCCGCCGTGGTCGCGGGGGCCGGACTGGTCCTCTTCGTGCTGTGGGAGCTGCGCCACCCGCGCCCGGTCGTCGACGTACGACGCTTCGCCAACCGTCGCTTCGCCGGCTCGAACCTCGCCGTCGCCCTCTTCTTCCTGGCCGTCTTCGGCGCCTTCTACTACCTCACCCAGCACCTTCAGTTCGTCCTCGGCTACGACGCCCTGGACACCGGCGTGCGGATGCTGCCGCTCGCCGGCGCCGTCTTCGTGGGCTCGGCGCTCACCGGATACCTCACTCCGCGCATCGGCATGAAGTTCACGGTCACCGCGGGCATGGTCGGCGGCACCGTGGCGCTGGCCCTGCTCACCCAGGTGGACGCCTCCTCGGCGTACGGCGACCTCGTGCTGCCCCTCGTCATGCTCGGCCTCGCCATCGGGCTGGCGCTCTCGCCCTGCACGGACGCCATCATGGGTGCGTTCCCCGAGGCCGAACTGGGCGTCGGCGGCGCGGTCAACGACACCTCGCTGGAGCTCGGCGGCTCGCTCGGTATCGCCATCCTCGGCTCGGTGCTGGCCAGTTCGTACTCCTCGCACCTCGCCGACGCGACCGCGGGCAGCAAGCTCCCGGCGGGCGCCCTGACCACGGCGCAGGACTCGGTGGGCGCGGGGTACGCCGTGGCCCAGGGCATCGGCGACAAGGCCCGCGCGCTCGGCGAGCAGGCCGCGCAGTCCGCGAACGCGGAGCAGGCGGCCCAGTTGAAGGCTCAGGCCGGGCAACTCGCCGACGGCGCCCGGCAGATGGCGGACGCCGTCAGCTCGTCCTTCTCGGACGCGGTGGCGCACACCAGCCTCGTCGGAGCGGTGATCCTGGGCGTGGGCACGGTGCTGGTGGCGGTACTGCTCCCGCGCAAGGCCCGCACGGAGGGTGAGGCGGAGGCTCCGCTCGCAGCCACAGCCGTAGCCGCAACCGAGGCCGAGGCTCAGCCCGAAGCCGAAGCCGAAGCCGAAGCCCAGCCCGAAACCGAGGTCGAGGTCGAAGCCGAGGCCGATATCGACGCCGAGGCCGAGGCCGGGAAAGAGGGCGACTCGGCGGGTGGCGGTGGGGCCGAGGGGGCGAGTGGTGCTCCGGACGGAACCGTGACCCCCCGGGCCGCCGTCTCGTAGAACATGCATGACCGTGCCGTGCCGGACCGACCGGCGCGGCACGGAACGTTTTTCGCGGAGGACACCGAGCATGAAGATCGACTGGGACCGGCGTACCTGTGCGCGGCGCGGCCACGTGACGTACGCGCCCGACGAGCGCGTGCTGCGGGAGCGGCTGCGCGCCGAGACGGGGCTCGGCGAGGCCTGGCGCTGCCTGCGCTGCGGCGACTTCGCGCTCGGCGATCCGCACGGCTCGGGCCCCGCGGACGAGGCGCCGCTCGTGCCGCGCGGCAAGGTGCTCCGCGACCTGTTCGTCCTGCGCTTCCTGGCCATCGAGCGGGCCGTGCGCGGGGTGTTCATCGTGCTGGTCGCGGTCGCCGTGTGGAAGTTCAGCAACAGCCAGGACGCGGTGCGCCGGCTCTTCGACGAGTACCTCGACGTCCTCAGGCCGGTCTTCCGGCACTTCCACTACGACCTCGACCACTCGCCCGTCGTCGGCACCATCCAGAAGACCTTCGGCTACAAGCACTCCACGCTGCTGCTGGTCGCGGTCCTGCTGCTGGCGTACGCGCTGATCGAGCTCGTCGAGGCCTTCGGGCTCTGGTACGCCAAGCGCTGGGCGGAGTACCTCACGGTCGTCGCCACCGCCGCCTTCCTCCCGCTGGAGATCTACGAGCTCACCGAGCACATCAGCTGGCTGAAGATCGCGACGCTGGTCATGAACATCCTCGCCGTCCTCTACATCGCCCTCACCAAGAGGCTGTTCGGCCTGCGCGGCGGACACAAGGCGTTCGAGGCGGAGCGGCAGAGCGCGTCGCTGCTGGAGGTGGAGGAGTCCGCCGGGGTCATGGTCTGACCACGGCCCCATGACCCCATGATCCCGGGGTCCGGACCCCGGGATCATGGGTGTCCGTCCGTCCGCCCGTCCGTCCGTCAGGGCTCATGGGCCGAGGAGGGCCAGGTCCTCCGCGCTCAGGACCAGGTCCGCGGCCCCCGCGGAGTCCCGGGCGGTCCGCGGGCGACTGGCGCCGGGGATCGGGATCACCGTGGGGGACCGCCGCGAGAGCCAGGCGAGACAGACCTGCTGAGGGCTCACGCCGTGCTCCCGGGCCACCGCGTGGAAGGCCCCGAACCGCTCCCGCGAACCGTCGCCGGTCCCGTCGCCGGAGGGACCGGCGGGGCCGTCCAGGGAGCTGCGGGAGATACCGCCCAGCGGGCTCCAGGGCAGGAAGGCGAGCCCCAGCTCGGCGCAGAGGCGCAGTTCGGGTTCGCTGTCGCGCACCGCGGGGGAGTACTGGTTCTGCACGCAGACCAGCCGGTCGCCGAGGATCGCGTGGGCCCGGCGGATCTGGCCCGCGGCGGTGTTGGAGATGCCGGCCAGCCGGATCGTGCCCGCGTCGAGCAGGTCGCGCAGGGCACCCACCGAGTCCTCGAACGGGACGGCGGGGTCGGGCTTGTGGAGCTGGTAGAGGCCGATCGCCTCCAGGCCCAGCCTCTTCAGGGAGGCCTCGGCCGCCGCCTTGAGATGACGCGGGGAGCCGTTCACCGTCCAGGAGCCGTCGGCAGGTCTGCCCCGCCCGCCCTTCGTGGCCACCAGGACGTCCGCGGTGTCGCCGCCGTACGTCGCCAGGGCGCGGGCCACGAGCCGTTCGTTGTGGCCGGGTCCGTCGCCGGGCAGGTGATACGAGTCCGCCGTGTCGAGGAGCGTGACGCCCGCGTCGAGGGCCGCGTGCACCGTCGCCAGGGCCCGCGCCTCGTCCGGCCGCCCCTCGATGGAGAGCGGCATCGTGCCGAGCCCCACGGCGCTCACCCGAAGTCCGCCCAGGGTGCGGTAGCGCATGTCAGGCGTCCTCTCCGAGCGTCTCGGCCACCGCGCGCGGCAGCCAGGCCCGCGCGTCGCCGAAGGAGAAACCGAGCCGGGCGGCCCGCGTGTTGTCCATGCCGTAGGAACGGCGGAAGGAGAAGGGGGAGACCTCGCCCACCTCGACGGCCTCCAGCACCGTCCTGCCGTCCGGCAGGCGCGCGCTGATCGCCTCGCACAGCTCCCGGGTGGTCAGCGGTCCGTCGGAGGCGGCGTTGACCGGGCCGGTGAAGTCCTCGCCCACCGTCCAGAACAGGAAGTCGGCGATCTCCTCGACGTGGATGTAGGTCGCCGGACGGTTCACGGCGGGCACGACGATCGTCCCGCCGGTGCGGATGCGGTCGGCGTAGTGCTCCAGCCGTCCGGTGAAGTCGTCGTCCCCGCCCAGCACATGGGCGACACGCACGGCCACGTACGGGAAGGCCGGACCGGCCGCGAAAACCGCCTCTGCCTGCCGCTTGCCCTCGCCGTAGTGCGCGTCGAGGAACTCCCTGTCGTCCCAGGGAAGGGCGAGATCGACGGCGACCTCACGCGGGTCCACGGCGTCCTCGGCGACCGGCTCCGCCGTGTCCTCGTACTCGTACACCTCGACGGTGGACGTCATCACGTACCGGCGTGTGCGCCCCGCGAAGACCCGGCGGGCGATCTCCGCCTGCCGCGGTGTGTAGCAGACCTGGTCGACGACGACGTCGAAGACCCGAGAGCCCAGCGCCTCCTCCAGGGCCTTCTCGTCGTCGCGGTCGGCGACCAGGTGCACCGTCCCGGCGGGCGGCACGGACGACCCGCGGTTGATGACGGTGACCCGGTCTCCCGCCGCCGTCAGCCGGGCTATGAGACGTTTTCCGAAATACCGGTTTCCGCCGATGACGCAGATCTCCCGCACGTCGCCCTCCCCTGTTTCCGCGCACCCGTGCCCCATGCACCCGTGCGTTTTGTTCCACGCGCCTCGCACCGATCGCCGGGCGTCCACGGCGCTTCGGCCTGTGGTCATAATTCTCCCGTCGCAGGGGGCGGGCCCGAAGGGGGAGACATGGGAGATCCGGCTGTCGCACCGAAGGAAACACGGCATCCGCGCGTCGCCTCCGGCGAAACGTCGGTGGGCTTCGACGCGCTCGACCGGCAGATCCTGGAACTGCTCCAGAGCGAGGGCCGCATCAAACTCAGCGAGCTGGGTCGCCGCGTCCGGCTGAGCCCGGCCGCGGTCGCGGAGCGGGTGCGCCGGCTGGAGGCGACCGGGGCGATCACCGGATACGGTGCCCAGGTGTCGGCGTCCCGCCTCGGCTACGGCATCCAGGCCTTCATCCGCGTCGATCCGCACGGCGGCTACACCCTCAGGCATCCCCGGACGCTGGAACTGCTGGCCCGTCCCGAGGTCACCGAGGCCCACCACGTCGTCGGCGAGGACTGCTGGATCCTCAAGGTCGCCGTCGAGGACACGATCCACCTGGAGGACGTCCTGGAACAGACCTCCGCGCTCGGGCGGACGACGACCTCGATCGTGCTGTCGTCCCCGGTGGACCGCAAACCCCTGCTCCCGCGCACCTCACGCTGACCTGCTCCGGGGCCGCCCCGGGGACGCTTGCCTTGACGTCGGCGTCAAGGACTACCGTCGGGGTCATGCGAATCGGCGAGCTGGCCGCACGGGCCGGGACGACCACGCGGACCCTGCGCTACTACGAGTCGCGGGGGCTGCTGCCCGCGCGGCGGGGCGAGAACGGGTACCGGACGTACGACGAGCACGATCTGCGGCTGCTCCGGCAGATCAGGACCCTTCAGGACTTCGGGTTCGACCTGGAGGAGACGCGGCCGTTCGTGGAGTGTCTGCGGGCCGGACACCCCGAGGGCGACTCGTGCCCGGCGTCGTTGGACGTCTACCGGCGCAAGCTCGGCGAGCTCGACGCGCTGATCGACGAGCTGAGGTCGGTGCGCGCGCAGGTCGGCGAGCAGCTCGCGCGGGCGGAGCGGGCCCGTGACGAGCTGGCGGCCGACGCGGAGGTTCCGGGCGGTCCGGAACCCGTATGCGAACTGGGAGGGCGGACGCGATGATCAGGGCGGCAGGCGTGGCCGAGGTGACGGACGCGGACTTCGGGGCGGAGGTGATCGGCTCGGATCTGCCCGTGCTGGTGGAGTTCACGGCCGACTGGTGTCCGCCGTGCCGGCAGATGGGACCGGTGCTCAGCGAGCTGGCCTTCGAAGAGGGCGACCGGTTCAAGGTGGTCCAGCTCGACGTCGACACCAATCCGGAGACGACGCTGGCGTACGGCGTGCTGTCGATGCCGACGTTCATGGTTTTCCGGGGCGGTGAGCCCGTGAAGTCGATGGTGGGTGCCCGGGCCAAGCGACGGCTTCTCCAGGAGCTGGCCGACGTGCTCTGATCACACCAGGCACACAGTCCGGCGGACAACCCGGCACACAAAAAATCCCCTGGGCAATTGCGCCCGGGGGATTTCGCTGCGTATATTCAATGATTCGCGACTTCGAGGAATCAAGTCGTGAAGAAGTTCAGTAGGCGCAGTATATCCGGGCGGGAGCGGAATTGTCAAACAAGGGATCTCACACAGAATTCCCCGACGATGAACTGCGAAGTGAGCAGGAATTCATCGACGGGTTGTACGCGCGTGTCGACGCCCTGCGCGGTGTCACCGAGGCCTCCGTCGGGGACGCGCTCGCCCAGGGCAACACGCCCATGCAGGCCCGGCTCGAACGGGACGTCCTGGTCGCCGAACGCTCGGGGCTGCTGGCCGCGCTGAACGCCGTGGACGGTTCGCTCTGCTTCGGCCGCATCGACCTGGCCCCGGTGGAGTCCCCCGGGGCAGGGGCGCCCCTCGCCGGCGTCACCCATCACATCGGCCGCATCGGCATCCGCGCCGACGACATCGAGCGCACCCCGATCCTCATCGACTGGCGGGCCCCGGTCGCCCGCCCCTTCTACCTGGCCACCGGGCACACCCCGATGGGCCTGCGCCGCCGCCGGCACATCGGCACCGCGGGCCGGCACGTCACCGACCTGCACGACGAGATCCTCGACCTCGGCGACCGGGAACGCACCGGCCACGAGGACCCGACCGGTGACGCCGTGCTGCTCGCCGCGCTCAACTCGGCCCGCACCGGCCGGATGAGCGACATCGTGCAGACCATCCAGGCCGAGCAGGACCGGATCATCCGCGCGCCGCACCGGGGCATCATGGTCGTCGAGGGCGGCCCCGGCACCGGCAAGACCGCCGTCGCCCTGCACCGCGCCGCGTATCTGCTGTACGAACACCGGGAACTGCTCGCCAAGCGGGCCGTCCTGATCGTCGGCCCGAACCCGGCCTTCCTCGGCTACATCGGTGAGGTGCTGCCCTCGCTCGGCGAGACCGGCGTGCTGCTCTCGACCGTCGGCGAACTCTTCCCCGGCGTCCACGCGACCGCCGTCGACACACCGGAGGCGGCCGCCGTGAAGGGCCGCGCCGAGATGGCCGACGTCCTCGCCGGAGTCGTCCGGGACCGCCAGGCCCTGCCCGACCCCGTGATCGCCATCGAGCACGACCGGGACGTCCTGATGCTCGACGCGGGCCTCGTCCAGGTCGCCCGGGAACGCACCCGCGCGGTCGGCCTGCCCCACAACGTGGCCCGCGAGCACTTCGAGGGCCACATCCTCAACACGCTCACCGACATGCTGGCCGAACGCATCGGCACGGACCCCTTCGACGGCTCCAACCTCCTCGACCCGAGCGACATCACCCAGATCCGCGACGAGCTCGCGGAGAACCCCGAGGTCTGGTCGGCCGTCGATCAGCTGTGGCCGAGGCTGACCCCGCAGCGCCTGGTGGCCGACTTCCTGGCCGACCCGTACGGCCATGTCCCGGACGAGGAGGCGGCGGCGATCCACCGCCCGCTGACCCGTCCCGCCGACTGGACCGCCGGGGACGTCCCCCTCCTCGACGAGGCCGCCGAACTCCTCGGCGAGGACGACCGGGTCGCCCGGGCGCTCGCCGACCAGGAACGCCGTACCCAGATCGCCTACGCGCAGGGCGTGCTGGACGTCTCCTACGCCTCGCGGACCTACGAGTTCGAGGACAAGGACGAGGAGGACTCCGAGATCCTGTCCGCGCACAACATCATCGACGCCGAGCGGATGGCGGAACGGCACGAGGAGGACGACCACCGCAGCGCCGCGGAGCGGGCCGCCGCCGACCGGACGTGGGCCTTCGGCCACATCATCGTGGACGAGGCGCAGGAGCTGTCGCCGATGGCGTGGCGGCTGCTGATGCGCCGCAGCCCCACGCGGTCGATGACACTCGTCGGCGATCCCGCGCAGACCGCGGAGGCGGCGGGGGTCGGATCGTGGGAGGAGATCCTCTCCCCGTACGTGGAGGACCGCTGGGAGCACACCCGGCTCGGCGTCAACTACCGCACCCCGTCCGAGATCATGGACGTCGCCGCCGGTGTGGTGCGGGCCGAACGCCCCGGTTTCGAGCCGCCGCGCTCCGTCCGGTCCACCGGGGTACGGCCCTGGGCGCGCGAGGCCGGGGACGACCTGCCCGGCGCGGTCGCCAAGGCCGTCGCCGAGCTGACCCCGGCCGAGGGCAGGCTCGCGGTGATCGCGCCGCGGGCCCTGCACCCCGCGCTCGCCGGCCGGCTGGACGGGGTGACGGCGGGCCGGGAGCCCGACCTCACCCGCACGGTGGTGCTTCTCGACCCCCGGCAGGCCAAGGGGCTGGAGTTCGACTCCGTCCTGGTGGTCGAGCCGGCGTCGTACGGGACGAGTGACCTGTACGTGGCACTGACCCGGGCCACCCAGACGCTGGGCGTGCTGTACACCGGCGAACTGCCCGCGTCGCTGCGGGGCACCGGCCTGGAGTGACGCTCCCGCCCGGTCCCCGGCGGCACTCCGCCGGGGACCGGGCGTGCGGGAGCGCCGCTACGCGGGCCGCAGCCACACCGTCGCGAGGGGCGGCAGCGTCAGCCGGATGCTGGCCGCGCGGCCGTGCCAGGGCGTGGATTCCGGTTTGACGGGGTCGGGGTTGGTGATGTCGCCGCCACCGTAGCGGGCGGTGTCGGTGTTGAGGATCTCGTGCCAGGCCGGGATGTCCTCGGGGACGCCGAGGCGGTAGCCGTGGCGGACGGCGGGGGAGAGGTGGGAGACGGCGAGGAGGGGAGTGCCGTCGGCGGCGTGGCGCAGGAAGGCGAACACGTTGTCGTCTGCCGAGTCACCGGTGATCCAGGCGAAGCCGGACGGGTCGGTGTCGCGTTCCCACAGCGCGGGTTCGTCGCGGTAGCGGGTGTTCAGGTCGCGGACGAGGTCCCGCACCCCGCGGTGGTCCGGTTCGGCGCCGTAGGCGGGGTCCAGCAGCCACCAGTCGGGGCCGTGGGCCTCGGACCACTCGGCGCCCTGGGCGAACTCCTGGCCCATGAAGAGGAGTTGCTTGCCGGGGTGGGCCCACATGAAGGCGAGGTAGGCGCGGAGGTTGGCGCGCTGCTGCCACCAGTCGCCGGGCATCTTGGAGACGAGCGAGCGTTTGCCGTGCACGACCTCGTCGTGGGAGATCGGCAGGACGTAGTTCTCGCTGTAGGCGTACACCATCGAGAAGGTCATCTCGTCGTGGTGGTACTTGCGGTGCACCGGGTCGTGGGACACGTAGTCCAGCGAGTCGTGCATCCACCCCATGTTCCACTTCAGCCCGAACCCCAGCCCGCCGAAGCCTCCGGGACCGATGTGGTGGGTGGCCCGGGTGACGCCGTCCCAGGCGGTGGACTCCTCGGCGACGGTGACCACGCCGGGGTTGCGGCGGTAGACGGTGGCGTTCATCTCCTGGAGGAAGGCCACCGCGTCCAGGTTCTCGCGGCCGCCGTGCTCGTTGGGGACCCACTGGCCGGGTTCGCGGGAGTAGTCGAGGTAGAGCATGGAGGCCACGGCGTCGACGCGCAGGCCGTCGATGTGGAACTCCTCGCACCAGTAGGTGGCGTTGGCGACGAGGAAGTTGCGGACCTCGCGGCGGCCGTAGTCGAACTCCAGGGTGCCCCAGTCGGGGTGGTCCGCCCGGAGCGGGTCGGCGTGCTCGTAGAGCGGACGGCCGTCGAACTCCGCGAGAGCCCATTCGTCGCGCGGGAAGTGGGCGGGTACCCAGTCCATGAGGACGCCGACACCGGCGCGGTGGAGGGCGTCGACGAGGAACTTGAAGTCGTCGGGGGTGCCCAGGCGGGCGGTGGGCGCGTAGAACCCGGTGACCTGGTAGCCCCAGGAACCGCCGAAGGGATGCTCGGCGACGGGCATCAGCTCGACATGCGTGAAGCCGAGGTCCGTGACGTAGGCGGGGAGCTGATCCGCGAGCTGACGATACGTCAGACCTGGTCGCCAGGAAGGCAGATGCACCTCGTACACCGAGAACGGCGCCTCGTGGACCGGCCGGTCGGCCCGCCTCGCCATCCACTCCGTGTCGTGCCACTCGTGGTGGGACGCGTGGACGACCGACGACGTGGCGGGCGGCACCTCGGTGCGGCGGGCCATCGGGTCCGCGCGCAGGGTGCGCGAGCCGTCCGGGCGGGCGATGTCGAACTTGTACAGTTCGCCCTCGCCGATCGCCGGAACGAACAGCTCCCACACCCCGGACGAGCCCAGCGACCGCATCGGATGTCCCGTGCCGTCCCAGAAGTTGAAGCCGCCGGCCAGCCGCACACCATGCGCGTTCGGGGCCCACACGGTGAACCGCGTTCCGGCGACGCCCTGATGCTCCATCGGCTCGGCGCCGAGCGCCCGCCACAGCTCCTCGTGACGGCCCTCGCCGATCAGATGCAGGTCCAGCTCACCGAGCGCGGGCAGGAACCGGTACGCGTCCTCGGTCTCCAGCACCGTCCCCTCGTAGGCCACGAGCAGCCGGTACGCGTCCGGGACCGCGCGCAGCGGCAGCAGTCCCGAGAAGAAGCCGTCCCCGTCGTCGCGCAGTTCCGCGCGCAGTTCGTCCGTGACGACGGTGACCCCGAGCGCGTACGGGCGAAAGGCCCGGAACGCGACGCCGTCGGGCACCGGATGGGCGCCCAGCACTCCGTGCGGGTCGTGGTGCGTGCCGTCGAGCAGCCGCTGACGGTCCGCCGGGCCGACTCCGACTCCGGCGGGACGCGTCGCGCCGGCGGGGCCACCGCTCCCGGCCGGGGCGGGACCGGCCGGGTCCCGGACCCCGACCGCCCTTTCGTCCGCCGTCCTCTCGTCGGCAGGCGTCTCGTCCGCCGTCCTCCCGGCCGTCGGCAGCTCGGCGGGCTTCTTGTCTTCGGGCGCCGGTTTCTTCGCGCTGGTCCTCTTCGCGCCGGTCTTCTTCGGAGTGTCGTCGGGCCGGGGGCGGGGCGTCACGGGCAGGGCCTCCTCGGGCGGGTGAGCTGGGGCAGGGCACAGGGGGTTCAGGGAGACGAGGCCAGCCGCCGTACCGCCGCCAGCGGAACCGGCAGCCAGTCCGGGCGATGCCGGGCCTCGTACACGACCTCGTACACGGCCTTGTCCGTCTCGAAGGCACGCAGCAGTACGGGATCCGTGCGCGGGTCGAGGCCGCTGACCTCGGCGTATCCGGTGCAGTAGGCGGCCCGGCAGGTGTCGGCCCAGCCGGACTCCGGTGGTGTCCCCGCGGCACCGGGCGCCTGGGGCACGGAGTGGGCCGCGTAGTCGAAGGAGCGGAGCATGCCCGCGACGTCGCGTGCCGGGGGCTGGGGCATACGGCGCTCGGCGAGCGGTTTCGACGGTTCGCCCTCGAAGTCGATGAGCGACCACTCCCCGTCCGGGGAGCGCAGACACTGGCCGAGGTGCAGATCGCCGTGGATGCGCTGCGCCGTCCACGTGTGGCCCTCGGAGGACAGATCCGCCAGCGCCTCGAACGCGGTCCGCAGACCGGGTGCGTGGGGCCGTAACACGGGCACCGCCTGCGCGGCGGCGTCCAGCCGTTCGGTCATCGCGTCGACCAGCGGCCTCACCTGGGCGTGGCCCAGGGACACCACGGGCAGCGCGCGGGCCAGTGCCGTGTGCACCTCGGCGGTGGCGCGTCCCAGCGCACGCGCCTCGGCGGCGAAGTCCTCGCCCTTGGCGAGCTCGCGCAGCGCCAGTTCCCAGCCGTCCGAGGCGCCCTGCACGAACGGCTGGAGCACGCCCAGGACATACGACTGCCCGGACAGCTCGGCCCGCAGCCAGGCGGTGGGGGCCGGAACCCGGGCGCAGCCCTCGCGGGCCAGGGCCAGCGGCAGTTCGAGGTCGGGGTTGATCCCGGGAACGATCCGGCGCAGCAGCTTGAGGATGAACGTGTCCCCGTAGACCACGGACGAGTTGGACTGTTCGGCGGTCATCATCCGCGGTACGAGACCGGGCCGTATCTCCTGCCCGGTGTCCCGCTCGAAACGCAGTCCGCCGATGCGGGCCCGGGAGCGCAGGGCTTCCAGGAGCACATCGGCGGGCTGGGGGTCGTAGAGGGCCTCGTACACGGTGTGTCCGGAGAGCGGTCCCTCGCTCAGGTGTCCGATCAGCGCCGGCGCCAGCCGGGGCGGCAGCGCCTCGCGTACGCCTATCAGTAACTGGTAGCAGTCGCCGGGGACGGCCGGGGCACCCGGCACGGGCGGCTGATGGGCGCGCACCAGCAGGTGGTGGAGGCCGAGCGGGCCGTTCGCCGGGAGCAACTCGGTGGCGGTGACCAGCGAGAGGCCGGTGACGGGCCGTCCCTTGCCGGCGAACCAGCGCTGCCGCGGCAGCCAGGTGCGCAGCAGCGGATCGAGGGACGCCAGAAGGCCGGGACCTGTGGGTGCGGTGCGTGTGACGGCTTCCGACATGGGTCGCGTCCTTTCCCCGGGGGCGGGGGTGTGCCTGATGCGTGCCCCGGGCGCAGCCGTGGAAACCGCCCCGCCCCGGGGCCTTTTCGGTCGAGCGGGTCCAGGAGATTTCCTGCGGACACGGTACAAGGGTGTCCAATTCCGGTGTGTGATACCAGACCTGGACACCCCTGCGACGTTCACTCCCGCCCGTGCGTGGCGCGTGGGGCCGGAGCGTGGGTCCGGGTCAGCCGGTGGTGTGGGCGAAGGTGAGACGGATGTCCTTCGCGTGGTCCTTGGAGATCTTGTCGCCCGACTTCTTGGGCGTGAGCCAGAGCTCGTACTCCGCGGACTCACCGTGCTGGTCGGCCGCGGCCTTCAGTACGGCCGTGCCCTTGACCAGCCGGACCTCCGCCGTGACCTTCCCGACGAGGTCGGATGGCAGGCCGACGGTGGCCGTGACCGACAGGCCGATGTCACCGGTGTTCTGCGCCGTGAAGCCACCGATCATCTTGGCGGCTGTACCGGTGAACTCGATCTCCTTGTTCTTGTACGTGAAGACCGGGGCGGCGCTCGTGAACCAGTCGCTGGAGTTCAGGGCAACGGTCGTCAGCCTGGCGGTCTTCGTGGGAGTGGGCGTCGGGGTAGGCGTGGGAGTAGGCGTAGGCGTGGCCGTCGGGGTGGGAGGGAAGTCCGCCTCGACCGTGAAGGACCCTGTCACGGTGCTGGTGAACGTGGCACCGCTGCTCACGCCGACGAGGCCGATGCCGCCCGCGGCCAGTACGAGTACGGCCGCGATCTTTCTCCGGTCGGAGATGGCCATGGGTGTAGCGCCCTTCTGATTGAGCTGGGGTCGGGTCTACGCCCCGGTGGAGGGGCGCCATGGCGGTGAACGCCTCGGCCCACCCGGCCCGGCCGGCGCGAGGCCGGACCGGGTGGGCGGGCCCTGGGCTTGCCCGGGACGTGCTCGGGTCAGGCGGTGGCGTTCACGCGGAACGTGACCTTGGCCGTCTTGCCGGAGGACTCGTTGCCGAGGTTCGTGGCCTTGATGACGACGCGGTACTGGACGTAGTGGCCGGGGGCGACCGTGTCGGACCCGTCGGTGTCGCCGCCGGTGCGGACGAACGACACCTGGACGTCGAGGTCACCGGTACGCGCCACGCTCGGGGCGAAGGTCACCGGAATGTCGCCGCGGTTCCAGACGGTGAGGTTCGAGTTGTTGAGCGGAACGGCGATCTCGTCCGTCGACGACTTGATCAGCAGCGGCTCGTCGAGCGTGGCCGCGTGACCGTTGTCGGTGATGGTCCAGCCGTCCGCCTCGATCGCGATCTTCGCCGTGCCGGCCTTGACCGTGGACTCGGCGGTCACGGTGTCGGTGAACACGGCGCTGCTGCCGATGCTCACCAGGCCGATGCTGCCGGCCAGGATCGCCGCGACGGCGACGGCCTTCTTCTTGTTGGAAATGGCCATGTGAAAGACCTTTCAGGAGCGGTGCTCGGGCGTGCGGGGGCGTCGGCCGGGGCGGGCCGGTGTGCCCGTAGGGTGGCCGCAGCGCCTGAACCCGCCGCAGGAGGGCAATCCCGCGGCGGGTCGGTGGTCACTGGACCAGGGCGTGTTGCGGGGTGGGCCGGAGGTTCCGGCCGATGGAAGCGGTCGGAACCGCTCCGGCCCACTCACGCGGGGTGGATCAGGAGGTGGCGGCGACCTTGACGGCGACCGAACCGGTCAGGTTCTGCCAGGAGTTGTCGAGGTTCTTGACCTCGATCTCCACCCGGTAGGTGGCCTTGGCGCCCTTGTTCAGCCAGGTGCTATCGGTGGCGGCGTCGACGCGCGTCACCTTCACGTTCAGGGCGCCGCCCAGGTCGCCGCTCTTCACGACGTCGAACGCGACGCCCGCACCGGCGGTGCCGTCGTTCTCGACCGTGAAGTTGGTGACCAGACGGCTGGTGGAGGAGCCCAGGAGCTGCTCGCCCTCGAGAACGGCGTAGTTGCCGGACACGATGTTCCAGGCAGAGGTGCCGCCCCAGGTGTAGACGGCGTGCGGGGCGACACCGTCGTACGCCGAGGTGGCGCCTTCGGCCTTGACGATGTTGAGGTCGGCGTGGCCGGAGCGCAGGTCCGTCTGCGCGGTGACCGTGTCGGTGAAGGTGGCACCGGCGCCGGCGCCGATGAGGGCGAGGCTGCCGACGGCGATCGCGGCGGCCGCGATCGTCTTCTTCTTGGTGGAAATGGCCACGGTGTGGGCCTTTCTCTTGGATGGGTGAGGGTTCGGGCTTGCGCCCAGGGCGCGACACGGCCCCCCGGTGGCCCCCTGGTGGGGGCCGCCCGGCGTCGTGCCACGGGAAGGAGTCCCGTCGCCCTTAGGGGGTGGTGGTCTGTGGGGTGGGCTTCCTCGGGCGCCACAGCAGGACGACGACGCCGCCCACGATCAGCACGGCGGCGGCGCCGAGCAGCACCCTGAAGCCGGTTTCGGTGTGGATCGCGGTGACGACGTAGCCGATGTACGGCACGTCGTGACGGACGATCCACGCGGTGTCGCCCTTGGGCCGGACGTGCCAGGGATCCTGGGTCCGGTTGGCGTCGCCCTTGGTCTCGAGGACCGGTCCCTCCGCGGAGGGCGTGATCTTCACGATCCGGTGGACGACCTGGCGTTCCGGCTCGTCCGGGCGGTGGAAGATAACGATGTCACCGACCTTCAGCGACTTCACCGGCTCCCGCTGGGCGATGACGACGCTTCCGGTCGGGAGCTTCGGCTCCATGCTGCCGCTGAGGACCGAACTGGCCTCCCAATTACCGGACTTGACCGAGTAGGCCGCCACCGCGAAGCCGACGGCGAGCAGGACGACCACGAGGCTCAGGAGGGCCGACAGGACCCGGTGGGCCCAGTGCCGGCGCCGGGGCGGCTGCTGGGCGGCCGGCGTTTCGTCGGGCTCCGCCGTCGCTCTGCGTACTGCCAGCTTCAACTGTTCTCTCCTGCGGACAAGTTCGGGCCTACGGGCTTCACGGAACGCGCGGCCGACGAGCCACCGGGGGGTGGCGCGGGGGAATTTCGCTCGGGGGCGTGCGAATCCCCCGCGCCGGTCATGGGGAGGAGCCGCGGAGGCCGCGGGATTCCGTGTCCGAGTGCGGGTCGGAAACGTGGCGGCGACAGGACGGGCCCTTTACCCGGGATACAGAGCGGGTTCCCGGGTCGTCCCGTCGCCGCGGTCTTCACAGGACGCGCACAACGTCGGGTCGGCGGCCGGTCGACCGTGAGGTCGCCCGCTGATGCGGGGCGCCGGTTCGCCGAGCTGGAGAGCCGCTATAAAACGGTGCCTGGCCTGGACACTCTCATCCACTCCCGCGTTACGCGCATGCCGTGAACTCCCCCCAGGGAGTGGCCTCCGTCGAGGTGGCCAAGATCAGATTAGGGGTGTGTGTGCACGGTGGGAAGTGTGTGGATGAAGTGTGGAGGCTGCGTTATCGAAACGTGATATCAGAATGGTTTGAAGGTGGCGAGACGGGTGCTATTGGGGCTTCCCGGAGGATGTGTCTGGATCTGATGGGTACTGAACCGTCGCTGTCCGGAACCCGGTGGGGCCCCGGACAGCGTCCTGGACGGCTTGCCGCAGCCCGCTAGGCGGCTTCCTTCCGGAGACGGAACCAGTAGAAGCCGTGACCGGCGAGGGTGAGCAGGTAGGGCAGTTCGCCGATGGCGGGGAACCGCACGCCGCCGATCAGCTCGACCGGGTGTCTGCCGTTGAACTCGCGCAGGTCGAGCTCGGTGGGCTGGGCGAAGCGCGAGAAGTTGTGCACGCACAGCACCAGGTCGTCGTCCCCCTCGCTCTCGGTCGAGGGCGCTTCGCGCAGGAAGGCGAGGACGGCGGGGTTGGAGGAGGGGAGTTCGGTGTAGGAGCCGAGTCCGAAGGCCTTGTTCTGTTTGCGGATCTCGATCATGCGGCGGGTCCAGTGGAGCAGCGAGGAGGGCGACGACATGGACGCCTCGACGTTGGTGACCTGGTAGCCGTAGACGGGGTCCATGATCGTGGGGAGGAAGAGGCGGCCGGGGTCGCTGGAGGAGAAGCCGGCGTTGCGGTCGGGGGTCCACTGCATGGGGGTGCGGACGGCGTCGCGGTCGCCGAGCCAGATGTTGTCGCCCATGCCGATCTCGTCGCCGTAGTAGAGGATCGGGCTGCCGGGCAGGGAGAGCAGCAGGGCGGTGAAGAGTTCGATCTGGTTGCGGTCGTTGTCCAGGAGGGGGGCGAGGCGGCGGCGGATGCCGATGTTGGCGCGCATACGCGGGTCTTTCGCGTATTCGGCGTACATGTAGTCGCGTTCTTCGTCGGTGACCATTTCGAGGGTGAGCTCGTCGTGGTTGCGCAGGAAGATGCCCCATTGGCAGTTGCCGGGGATGGCGGGGGTCTTGGCGAGGATTTCGGAGACGGGGTAGCGGGACTCGCGGCGGACGGCCATGAAGATGCGGGGCATGACGGGGAAGTGGAAGGCCATGTGGCACTCGTCGCCGCCGGAGGGGAAGTCGCCGAAGTAGTCGACGACGTCCTCGGGCCACTGGTTCGCCTCGGCCAGCAGCACCGTGTCCGGATAGTGCGTGTCGATCTCCTTGCGCACCCGCTTGAGGAACTCGTGGGTGGCAGGAAGGTTTTCGCAGTTGGTGCCCTCGACCTGGTACAGGTACGGCACCGCGTCCAGCCGGAACCCGTCGATCCCCAGGTCGAGCCAGAACCGCAGCGCGGAGATGATCTCCTCCTGGACGGCCGGGTTCTCGTAGTTGAGGTCGGGCTGGTGGGAGAAGAAGCGGTGCCAGTAGTACTGCTTGCGGACCGGGTCGAAGGTCCAGTTGGAGGCCTCGGTGTCGACGAAGATGATCCGGGCGTCCTGGTACTGCTTGTCGTCGTCGGCCCAGACGTAGTAGTCGCCGTAGGGTCCGTCGGGGTGGGCGCGGGACTCCTGGAACCACGGGTGCTGGTCGCTGGTGTGGTTCATGACGAAGTCGATGATGACGCGCATGCCGCGCTGGTGGGCGGCGTCGACGAACTCGACGAAGTCGGCGAGGTCGCCGAACTCGGGCAGGACGGCGGTGTAGTCGGAGACGTCGTAGCCGCCGTCGCGCAGGGGGGACTTGAAGAACGGGGGCAGCCACAGGCAGTCGACGCCCAGCCATTGCAGGTAGTCGAGTTTGGCGGTCAGGCCCTTGAGGTCGCCGACGCCGTCGCCGTTGCTGTCCTGGAAGGAGCGGACCAGGACCTCGTAGAAGACGGCGCGTTTGAACCACTCGGGATCGCGGTCCTTGGCCGGGGTGTCCTCGAACGTATCCGGGACGGGCTCGTTGACGATCATGTGGTGGGTGACCCTCCGATCAACGGTGAGGACGGTCGCAGGACGGTGAGGATGTGCGCGGGCCGGTCACCCGGCTCCAGGCGCACATAGTTGGTCCTGCCCCAGTTGTAGGTCTCGCCGGTGAGCTCGTCGCGCACCGGCACCGACTCGTGCCATTCCAGGCCGAGTTGCGGCATGTCCAACGAGACCGTGGCCTCCTGGGTGTGGTGGGGGTCGAGGTTGACCACCACCACAACCGTGTTCGAACCGCGGGCGTCCGTGACGGACCTCGAGTAGGCGATCACCGCCTCCTGGTCGGTGTGGTGGAAGTGCAGGTCACGCAGTCGGTGCAGGGCGGGACTGCGCCGCCTGATCGCGTTGAGCTCCCTCAGCAGCGGCGCGATGCTCAGGCCCTCGCGCTCGGCGGTTTGCCAGTCGCGTGGGCGGAGCTGGTACTTCTCGGAGTGGAGGTATTCCTCGCCGCCCTGGCGCAGGGGGGTGTTCTCGCAGAGTTCGTAGCCGCTGTAGATGCCCCAGGTGGGGGAGAGGGTGGCGGCGAGGACGGCGCGCAGCGCGAAGGCGGGGCGGCCGCCGGTCTGCAGGAACTCGTGGAGGATGTCGGGGGTGTTGACGAAGAGGTTGGGCCGCATGCGGGCGGCCGAGTCGCCGGAGAGCTCGGTGAGGTACTCCGTCAGCTCCTGTTTGGTGTTGCGCCAGGTGAAGTAGGTGTACGACTGCTGGAAGCCGACCTCGGCCAGGGTCCGCATCATCGCGGGGCGGGTGAAGGCCTCGGCCAGGAAGATCACGTCGGGGTCGGTCGCGTTGACGTCCGCGATCACCTGTTCCCAGAACACGACGGGTTTGGTGTGCGGGTTGTCGACGCGGAAGATCCGCACGCCGTGGTCCATCCAGTGCCGCAGGACGCGCACGGTCTCGGCGACCAGGCCGGGCATGTCCTGGTCGAAGGCGATCGGGTAGATGTCCTGGTACTTCTTGGGCGGGTTCTCCGCGTGGGCGATGGTGTTGTCGGGGCGGTGGTGGAACCACTCCGGGTGCTTCTCCACCCAGGGGTGGTCCGGGGAGCACTGCAGGGCGAAGTCGAGTGCGATCTCCAGGCCCAGAGAGCCGGCCCGGCGGACGAAGGCGTCGAAGTCCTCCAGGGTGCCCAGGTCGGGGTGGATCGCGTCGTGGCCGCCCTCGGGGGAGCCGATGGCCCAGGGCACCCCGACGTCCTCGGGACCCGCGGACAGCGTGTTGTCGGGGCCCTTGCGGTAGGTGGCGCCGATGGGATGGATCGGCGGGAGGTAGACCACGTCGAAGCCCATCTCCGCGATCGCGGGCAGCCGTTCGGCGGCCGTCACGAACGTGCCGTGCACCGGCGGATCGACCTGACCGCTCTCGGAACGCGGGAAGAACTCGTACCACGCCCCGTACAGCGCCCGCTCCCGCTCCACCAGCAGCGGCAAGGGCTCGGACGACGTCACCAGATCGCGCAGCGGATGCTCCGCGAGGACGGCGTCCACCTGCGGGGTGAGCGCGGCGGCGAGACGGGAGGCCACGGGACGAGTGGTGTCGCGCAGCGCGTCCACGGCCCCGAGGAGCGTGTCCCTGCTCTTCCTGCCCCTGGTCCCCTTCGGCAGGGCGGCGACCGCCCGCTCGTACAGCAGCGCGCCCTCCTCCAGCACCAGCTCGGTGTCCAGTCCGGCCGGGATCTTGATCCCCGCGTGATGCCGCCAGGTGGTGACCGGGTCCCCCCACGCCTCCACCGTGTACGTCCAGCGCCCCTCCGTGCCGGCGCTCACCCGGGCACCCCAGCGGTCGGTGCCCGGGGCCAGTTCGCGCATCGGCGTCCACGGGCCGGGGCGGCCGTCCGGGCCGCGCAGGACGACATTCGCGGCGACGGCGTCATGCCCCTCGCGGAAGACCGTGGCCGACACCTCGAACTCCTCGCCCACCACCGCCTTGGCCGGACGGCGCCCGTGCTGCACGACCGGGTGGACATCGAGGACGGGGATGCGTCCGACGGCCGTCACCGGGGTGACGGCCGGGGCGAGAGGAGCGTCGGGGGTACGGGTGGCGGGGACGGCGGCCTTGCCCGCCTTCGGGGCGGTCTTGACCTCCTTCGGAGTGACCCTGCCCGCCTTCGGAGCGGTCTTGACCTCCTTCGACGCGGTCTTCCCCGTCTTGGGAGCGGACGGCTTGGCCGCTTTCGGAACGGATGACTTGGTCGTCCTGGGAGCGGACTTGGCCGTCTTGGACCTGGGGGCGGTACCGCGACGGGCGGACGTTCCCGGAGCCGACGCGTCGGAGGACGACGTCTCCAGGGCGGTGGCGGGTGCCCCGGCGGAGGTACCGGTGTCCGGGGCGACGGCGCCGTAGGTGGAGTCGGCGTTCACGGGGCGCGCGCCGGGGGCGGACGCGCCGGCGGCCGGCGGTTTCTCGGGTGTGGTGGGTGCGGCGGGTGTACGGGGCCCGTCCTCGGCCGCGCGTGTTCGGGGGGTTTCGGGGGTGGCTGTCGGGGGTGGCGACGTGTGGTGCGTGGCGGGCATGACCGCTCCTGTCCGCGTCAACGTGGGTGGGCGGATGAGGTGTGGGGAGGTGGGGCCTGCGGGCGTACCGGAGGAGCCTTCCCACCCTATGCGGGTGGGCATTCCGGCACTTTGTTAACTACTCACGCGTATGTCTACACACAAGACCGGCCTCGTCCCGGGCAGGCGAGGCCGGTGCGGTGTGGCCGAATCACCCTGGTTGCGCCAGCGCCCCACCAGGCTCATCCGACACGCAGGAGCCTGTTCGGCGAACCCGGTCCCGCTTCCGACACCTTTCCCGGGACCGCCCGTCTCACCAGCGCCTTCACCACCTGCGCGGGCGCGGCCCGGGGATGGTCCGCCAGATACAGCGCGGCCGCGCCGGCGGCGTGGGGGCTCGCCATCGACGTACCGGAGCCCGTGGCTCTCGCTCTGTCGCCGGTGTACGAAGTCGACGTGATGTCCACCCCCGGCGCGAAGAGGTCGAGCGAGGATCCGGTGTTCGAGAAGCCCGCCCGCGCGTCGGTCCGGCCGGTCGCGCCGACCGTGAGCGCCCCGGCGACCCGGGCCGGGGAGAAGAGCGAGGCCGGCATCCCGGAGTTTCCGGCCGCGACCGTGTACGTCACGCCGGAGGCGATGGAGTTGCGGACGGCCGCGTCGAGCTGGGCGTTGGCGTACCCGCCCAGGCTGAGATTGGCCACGGCCGGCTTCCTCGCGTGCCGGGTGACCCAGTCGATGCCCGCGATCACCTGGGCGGTGGAACCGGCCCCCCTGTCGTCGAGGACGCGGACGGCGACGACCTTGGCCCTCTTGGCCACGCCGTACCCGGTTCCGGCGACCGTTCCGGCGACATGGGTGCCGTGGCCGTTGCCGTCCTGCGCCGTCCCGTCGTCGTCGACGAAGTCCCAGCCGTAGCTCGCCCGGCCCCCGAAGTCCCGGTGCGTGATACGGACGCCGGTGTCGATGACGTAGACGGTCACCCCCGAACCCGCCGACCCGGGTGCCGTGTACCGCCCGTCGAGCGGCCGGTCCGCCTGGTCGATCCGGTCCAGGCCCCACGACGGCGGGTTCCGCTGAACACGGCCGGAGGCCGCACCGGCCACCCGGACCCCGTCGAACGTCACCCGGGTGTCCTGGACGACGGAGGCCACGCGGGGATCCGCGGCGAGCCGCCGGGCCCGTCTCACGTCGGCCCGCACGGCGAAGCCGTTGAGAGCCGCGCCGTAGGTATGGCTGATTCTCGCTCCGTACCGCCTCGCGACGGCCGCGCCGGCCGACGACGGAGCCCGCGTACCCCCCTTGAGCGTCACGATGTAGCTGCCGCTGACGGATCCGGTCTCCCCCACGCCGGATATCCGCCCCGCCGGAGCCGCCTGCGCGGGCGGGGCGTTGGCCGAAAGCACCGCGGCCGTCGTGACCGCGGTGAGACCCGCCGCCCAGCGCAGACGCCACTTCCTCGTCCGTGCCATGACCTGAGTTCCCCTCCTCAACTCGACGTACCGAGGCCGGGTCCGGCCGCTCGGGACGGGGTCCGGCCGTACGCCACCCGGTGAGCCTCTCGTGCGGCGCGAAGCACCACAAGACCGCCCATGCGGGTGGAATCGGCCAACCCGGCGGTGAGGTGTTCACGAAGGTTGCGTCGATTTCACGCCGATGTCACACGGTCGGCCCCGATCGGGGGCCGTGCCGCGATGCGCCGTGTCGCGAAGGCACCCTCACCGCTAACGTCGTGGTGACGAAGGCCGCACAACGCCGTGCGTCCCTTAGCCGCGTACGTCCTCCGTGAAGGTGGAATTCGTGAAGGCGATCCGCAGATTCACCGTCCGACCCGTTCTCCCCGAAGCCCTTCACCCGCTCAGTGACCTGGCCCGCAACCTCCGCTGGTCCTGGCACGCCGAGACCCGCGACCTCTTCCAGTCCGTCGACCCCGAGCGCTGGGCCGAGTGCGGCGGCGACCCCGTACGACTGCTCGGCAGCGTGCCGGGCGGACGGCTGGCGGAGCTCACCGAGGACAGCCGCTTCCTGCGCCGTCTCGCCGCCGTCCGCGACGACCTGCGCGAGTACGTCGGCGGCGACCGCTGGTACCAGGCGCAGACCTCCGACCTGCCCGCCGCCATCGCCTACTTCTCGCCCGAGTTCGGCGTCACCGCCGCCCTGCCGCAGTACTCCGGGGGCCTCGGCATCCTCGCGGGCGACCATCTCAAGGCCGCCAGCGACCTGGGCGTCCCGCTGATCGGCGTGGGCCTGCTCTACCGGCACGGCTACTTCCGCCAGTCCCTGTCCCGCGAGGGCTGGCAGCAGGAGCACTATCCGGTCCTCGACCCCAACGAACTGCCCCTGGTGCCCCTGAGCGAGGAGGACGGCACGCCCGCCCTGGTGTCCCTCGCGCTGCCCGGCGGCCGCGCGCTGCGCGCCCGGATCTGGCTGGCCCAGGTCGGCCGCGTCCCGCTGCTCATGCTCGACTCCGACGTCGAGGAGAACGGCGTCGGCGAACGCGGGGTCACCGACCGGCTCTACGGCGGCGGCAGCGAACACCGGCTGCTCCAGGAGATGCTGCTCGGTATAGGAGGTGTGCGGGCGGTCCGGACGTACTGCCGCCTG
Organism: Streptomyces sp. NBC_00386; assembly: GCF_036063235.1. NCBI lineage: Bacteria > Bacillati > Actinomycetota > Actinomycetes > Kitasatosporales > Streptomycetaceae > Streptomyces > Streptomyces sp. NBC_00386. The sequence continues at coordinate 3,153,507 of NZ_CP107950.1, read as the reverse complement.
ACCGGGCACCCGCAGCCCGAGGTGTTCCACACCAACGAGGGGCACGCCGGGTTCCTCGGTCTGGAGCGGATCGCCGAACTCGCCGACAAGGGGCTGGACTTCGCGTCCGCGCTGGAGGCGGTCAGGGCCGGCACGGTGTTCACCACCCACACCCCGGTGCCCGCCGGCATCGACCGCTTCGACCGGGAGGCGGTCGCCCGCCACTTCGGCCCCGACGCCGAACTCCCGCGCATCGACGTCCAGCGCATCCTCGCCCTCGGCATGGAGACCTATCCCGGAGGCGAGCCGAACCTCTTCAACATGGCCGTGATGGGCCTGCGTCTGGGCCAGCGGGCGAACGGGGTCTCCCTGCTGCACGGCCAGGTCAGCCGGGAGATGTTCTCCGGGCTCTGGCCGGGCTTCGACCCCGAGGAGGTGCCGATCACCTCCGTCACCAACGGCGTCCACGCGCCGACCTGGGTGGCACCCGAGGTCTTCCGCCTCGGCGCCCGGCAGGTCGGCGCGCAGCGCACCGAGGACGCCCTGACCGTCGGCGGCACCGACCGCTGGGACGCGGTGGCCGAGATCGCCGACCAGGAGATCTGGGACCTGCGCAGGGTGCTGCGGGAACAGCTCGTGCTGGAGGTACGGGACCGGCTGCGGGCGTCCTGGCGCCAGCGCGGCGCAGGCACGGCCGAACTCGGCTGGATCGACGGCGTGCTCGACCCCGACGTCCTCACCATCGGCTTCGCGCGCCGGGTCCCCTCGTACAAACGGCTGACCCTCATGCTGCGCGACCGTGACCGGCTCATGGACCTGATGCTGCACTCCGAGCGGCCGGTCCAGATCGTCGTCGCGGGCAAGGCGCACCCCGCGGACGACGGCGGGAAGCGGCTGATCCAGGAACTCGTCCGGTTCGCGGACGACCCCCGGGTGCGCCACCGGATCGTCTTCCTGCCCGACTACGGCATGGCGATGGCGCAGAAGCTCTACCCGGGCTGCGACATCTGGCTCAACAACCCGCTGCGCCCGCTGGAGGCGTGCGGCACGAGCGGGATGAAGGCCGCGCTCAACGGCTGTCTCAACCTCTCCGTCCTGGACGGCTGGTGGGACGAGTGGTTCCAGCCCGACTTCGGCTGGGCGATCCCGACCGCGGACGGCACCGCGACCGACGACGACCGGAGGGACGAGCTGGAGGCCGGGGCCCTGTACGACCTCCTGGAACAGCGGGTGGCCCCCCGCTTCTACGAGCGCGGACAGGAGGGCCTGCCCGACCGGTGGATCGAGATGGTCCGCCGGACGCTGACCCACCTCGGCCCGAAGGTCCTGGCGGGCCGGATGGTGCGCGAGTACGTGGAGCGCCTGTACGCCCCCGCGGCCCAGGCCCACCGTTCCCTCACCGCCGAGACGGCCGGCGAGCTGGCCGCCTGGAAGTCGCGGGTCCGCGCCGCCTGGCCGCGGATCACCGTCGATCACGTCGAGGCGTCCTCGGCCACCACGACCGCCGAACTGGGCACCACGTTGTCGCTGCGGGTCCGCGTCGGACTCGGCGACCTCGCCCCCGACGACGTGGAGGTCCAGGCGGTCTCGGGCCGGGTCGACGGGGACGACCGCATCGCGGACGCGGTCTGCATCCCGCTGAAACCGGCCGGCGGCCCCGACCTGGAGGGCCGCTGGGCGTACGAGGGGCCGCTGTCCCTCGACCGCACGGGTTCCTTCGGCTACACGGTCCGGATCCTGCCGTCCCACCCCCTGCTGGCCTCCGGCGCGGAACTGGGCCTGGTGGCGGTGCCCTCGGAGGGGACGGGAGAGGGCGCGGGCCTGCTGATGCGGTGAGACGCGGACGTGTGACCGGCGTGGCAGGGGCGGGCCGTGCGCCACGGCCCGCCCTCGCCGCGCCGGTCCGCCCGCACGGGGGCGCGGCCTGTTCCCGGGCATGCCGGTCCGGTGCCCGCGGGCCGCTTCAGCTGTCGAGTCCCGCGCACAACCGCCGCATCACCGTGCCGCAGCGCTGGGCGTAGGCGCGCTGAAGGCCGCGCGTCGCGGCGCCGCCCGCGCGGGCGTACCACTTGGCCGCGCGGCTGAAGGCCGTGATCGTCAGCCAGACGGTTCCGTCGCCGGTGCGGGAGACGACGAAGGCCTCCTCGCCGCTCTCGGGATGGCCGGAAAGCGTTCCGTAGGCCCAGGCGGTGCGCCGGTATTCCTCGGCGGTCCAGACCACGCGGCAGGGGGCCTTGATCAGGCCGATGCCGACCGTGACGTCGACGCCCGGTGCCGCCTTGTCGGCCTCGGTGACCATGCGGATCCCCATGGCCCGGTGCAGTTCCCAGGTCATCAGGGCTTCGGACGCCCGCCGGAACACGGCCTCGCCCTCGCCTATGCGGGAGCGGACGTGCAGTCGGTGGAAGCCCGGGGGGCAGCGGTCCTCGCGGGTCGCGCCCACGTCCTCGTACGTGTAGGGCATGGGGGCAAGAGTAGGGCGGCACCCGGCACGGAACCGTGCCGGGTGCCACCTCGTTTCGATTACGGTCGCACTAGCTCACGTTGACCGCGGTCCAGGCGGCCGCCACCGTCGCGTACTCGGTGCTGCTGGAGCCGTACAGCGCGGACGCCGCCGACAGGGTCGCCGTACGGGCGGCCTTGTAGTTCGTCGACGAGGTCATGTACGTCGTCAGCGCCTTGTACCAGATCTGCAGGGCCTTGGCCCGGCCGATGCCGGTGACCGTCGTGCCGCTGTAGGTCGGGGAGCTGTAGCTGACGCCGTTGATCGTCTTCGAACCGCTGCCCTCCGAGAGGAGGTAGAAGAAGTGGTTCGCGACGCCGGACGAGTAGTGCACGTCCTTGCTGCCGACCGAGGACGACCAGTAGTCCGCGGAGCCGCCGTCCTTGCTGGGCTTGTCCATGTAGCGCAGCGGGGTGCCGTCACCGTTGATGTTGATCTTCTCGCCGATGAGGTAGTCGCCCACGTCGGAGGAGTTCGCCGCGTAGAACTCGACACCGGTGCCGAAGATGTCCGAGGTGGCCTCGTTGAGGCCGCCGGACTCGCCCGAGTAGTTCAGGCCGGCGGTGTTGGCGGTGACGCCGTGGCTCATCTCGTGGCCGGCGACGTCGAGCGAGGTCAGCGGGTGGGTGTTGCCCGAGCCGTCGCCGTAGGTCATGCAGAAGCAGCTGTCGTCCCAGAACGCGTTGACGTACGCGCTGCCGTAGTGGACGCGCGAGTACGCTCCCACGCCGTTGTTCTTGATGCCGCTGCGGCCGAAGGTGTTCTTGTAGAAGTCCCAGGTCACCTGGGCGCCGTAGGCGGCGTCGGCGGCCGCGGTCTGGTCCGTGGTGGAGCTGGAGGCCGCGCCGGTGCCCCAGACGTCGTCCGCGTCGGTGAACAGCGTGCCCGCGGAGGAGGTCGTGGTGTGCGACTTGTTGTACGTCTTGTGGCTGCCGCGGGTGCCGTCGGTCAGGCTGTACGTCGAGCCCGACAGGGTCGAGTTGAGGGTCACCGTGCCCGAGTAGAGGGTCTTGCCGGTGCCGGTCTCGATGCCCTGGTACTCGTAGAGCTTCTTGCCGGTGGCCGCGTCGGTGATGACGTGCAGCTCGTTGGGGGTGCCGTCGTCCTGGAGGCCGCCGACGACGGTCTCGTAGGCGAGGGCGGGCTTGCCGGTGGCGGCCCAGATCACCTTGCGGGGGGCCTGGTCGGCGGCGGTCTTGGCCGAGCCGGCGTCCTTGGCGGCGGTCAGCGCCTGCTTCTCGGCCTTGGCGGTGGTGACGAGCGGCTTGAGCGAAGCGACCTTGATGGCCGTCTTGGTCGCCTTCGTCACGCTCTCGCTCTTGCCGGCCTTCTCGTGCACGACGAGGTCGCCGCCGAGGACCGGAAGTCCGTTGTACGTGCGCTCGTAGCGGGTGTGGACCGTGCCGTCGACATCCTTGACGACGTCTCTGACGACCAGCTTCTCCTTGGCGCCGAGGCCTATCCGCTGGGCCGTCTCCACCTTGGAGGCGTCGGCCTTCTGGATGAGCGCGGTGCGTGCGGATGCGGAGAGCAGGAGGGGCGAACCGGCGAGGGGGGTGGTCTTGCCGGTGGGGAGAGCCGCCGTCTGGGCGGCGGCACCGGTGGTCAGACCGGTGGCGAGCAGGGCTCCGGCGGCGACAGCGGTGGCGATGGCCAGAGAGGTGCGCTTGTGACGCGCGTAGAGGGGGGTCACGCAAGCTCCTTATGTGGGGGCGTCCGACGGCGTGGGGGCCGAAGAAACGGTTGGGAAGTTGCGGTGCGAGTGAGCCGTGCGGGGTGAAGCGTGCCATCCCAGGCGCGTACATGTCAGGAGCCCATAAGGACCTTGGCCGAAAATCGTCGATCGGGTGAACAGTTGGGTTCTCCGGCGCCGGATCGGGAGTCGTCAAGGGCGGGTCAACGCAAACGTCCGTCCGGGCAAAGGAGGGCGCCGCCCCGGGGAGTCGAACCTCCGGGGCGGCGCCCTGGCGCGCTGCTCGCGTGCGGACTTCCGCCGCGGCCTACGGGAAGGTGAGCTTCCAGCTGTTGATGTAGCCGGTGTCCTGGGCCGCCTGGTCCTGGACCTTCAGTTTCCAGGTGCCGTTGGCGACTTCGGAGGACGCGTTGACCGTGTAGGTCGCGTTCACGTTGTCCGCCGAGTCGGACGAGCTGAAGTTCTTCAGGCGGTACGTCGAGCCGTCGGGGGCGACCAGATCGATCACCAGGTCACCGCGCCAGGTGTGCACGATGTCCACGGCCACCGCGAGGTTCGACGGGGCGTTGCCGGTACGGCCGCTGACCGTGATCGAGGAGGTGACCGCCGCGCCGTTGTCCGGAATCGATACGTCGGCCGTGTTCTCGAACGACGTACCGCCACCGCCGCCACCGCCGGGACGCGTCCCGACGTTCACGGCCGCCCAGGCATTCTGCACCGCGGTGTACTCGGCGCTCGTCGTGCCGTACAGCTCACCCGTCGCCGCGAGCGTGCCGGTGCGGGCCGCCGCGTAGTTGGTGGTCGAGGTGAACTTGGTGGTGAGCGCGCGGTACCAGATCGCCAGCGCCTTGTCGCGGCCGATGCCGGTGACCGGAAGCCCGTCGGACGTGGGCGAGTTGTAGCTGACGCCGTTGATGACCTTGGCGCCGCTGCCCTCGCTCAGCAGGTAGAAGAAGTGGTTGGCGACACCCGACGAGTAGTGCACGTCGACGTTGCCGACCCCCGAGTACCAGGAGTCCTTGGACCCGCCGTCCTTGCTCGGCTTGTCCATGTAGCGCAGCGGGGTGCCGTCGCCGTTGATGTCGATCTTCTCGCCGATGAGGTAGTCGCCCACGTCGGTCGAGTTGTTGGCGTAGAACTCCACGCCGGTGCCGAAGATGTCGGACGTCGCCTCGTTCAGACCGCCGGACTCGCCCGAGTAGTTGAGCCCCGCGGTGTTGGAGGTGACGCCGTGGCTCATCTCGTGGCCCGCGACGTCCAGCGCGGTCAGCGGGTCGGCGTTCCCGGAGCCGTCGCCGTAGGTCATGCAGAAGCAGCCGTCGTCCCAGAACGCGTTCACGTACGAATTGCCGTAGTGCACGCGGGAGTAGGCGCCGACGCCGTTGTTCTTGATGCCGCTGCGGCCGAACGTGTTCTTGTAGAAGTCCCACGTCTCGGCGGCGCCGTAGTGCGCGTCGGCGCCGGCCGTGGCGGCGTTCGACGTGGTGCCGTTGCCCCAGGTGTCGCTCGTCTGCGAGAAGAGCGTGCCGGTGCCCGACGTCCCGTGGTTCAGGTTGTACGTCTTGTGGCCGCCGCGCGCGCCGTCGGTGAGCGTGTAGTTGGAGCCCGACTGCGTGGTCGTCAGGGTCACCTGGCCGCTGTACTGGGTGTTGCCGACGCCGGTCTCGATGCCCTGGTACTCGTAGAGCTTCTTGCCGGTGGCCGCGTCGGTGATGACGTGCAGCTCGTTGGGGGTGCCGTCGTCCTGGAGGCCGCCGACGACCGTCTCGTAGGCCAGGGTCGGCCTGCCGCTCGCGGCCCAGATCACCTTGCGGGGCGCGCGGTCGGCGGCGGTGCTCTTCGAACCGGCGTCCTTGGCGGCGGACAGCGCCTGCTTCTCCGCCGTTCCGGCGGCGACCGCGGGCTTGAGGGTGGCGACCTTCAGGGACGCCTTCGTCGCCTTGTAGACGTGCCCGGTCTTCCCGGACTTGGAGGTGTCGACGACCAGGTCGCCGCCGAGGACCGGCAGTCCCTCGTACGTCCGCTCGTAGCGGGTGTGGACGGTGCCGTCGGCGTCCTTCATGACGTCACGGGCGACGAGCTTCTCGCCGGAGCCGAGACCCAGGTCCCGGGCGGTCGTGGCCTTGGCCGCGTCGGCGTCGCGTATCAGCTCGGCGCGCTGTGACGCGGTGAGCTTCATGGAGACGGCGCCCGGGTTGACCCGTCCGGCCCGGGGGGCCTGCTCGGGTGCGGCGCTCGCGGCGCCCGACTGGACGGCCGCGGCCAGCAGGGCGGTGACGCCGACGAGGGCGACACCGGCGACGCGGCGCTTGGTGATGTGGGAGGTGCGTCTGTGGGGAGAACTGCTGCTCAACACTGACTCCTTCTGCATGGCCGCGGGTCGCGCGGCCAGGGGAGACCGGACGATGGAGTGGCCCGTCCGGGCAGAACTGGGCGTTACGCGGAACCAGGTGCATGGGGTCGTACGGCTCAACACAGCGGTTGTTGCTGTGAGGTTGCTGTGAAGTCGCCGAGGGAAGAGTGGCAGGAGATAACCCTTTCTGTCAGGACCGCGTCACCAAAATGGCCGGAAACCGTTCGTTGTCCGGTTAGTCATGTTCGGTATACGGACTGGCCTTCGGGTGTTCGTCCCGGCGTGACGGGCGACGGCGCGATGGTGTGACGGTGTTTCGGCCAACGCCTCGGGTGCCCCGGCGTGAGACTCCGGCCCGGCGGCGCGTACCGCCAGATGACCGGCCCGCCGTCAGCAACGGAATGAAGCCCAGACCCTTTCGGGGGCTTTCCGGCACGTCCGCTCGCCCGCCTCCCGCCGCTGCGGTTTGAGTGATCCCCGACATTCCGGTCCGTACCCGGTGCCTTCGACCGGGCGAGGCGGTGCGATCCGGACAGGTACACCCGCAGGAGGTTTGGTGAGAAGGTCACATTGGTGTGCGAGCCTGGCGGCGCTGGGAGGCCTGACCGGCTCTCTGATGCTCGGCGCCTCCCTCCCGTCCGCGGCGGCCGCCCATCCCGGCGACAGCCGTACGACCGGCACCGTTCACGCCCTGTCCGCCACCCCGGGGCCGAAGCCGGCCCCCGGGCACGTGAAGCCGGCGGACGGGCAGGGCGGCTCCGACACCTCGCGCGTGTGCCGGGGGCTCGTGCCGGATCCCGTCCCGCCGAGGCTGCAGCGCCTCTTCTTCTGCGGTGACTGGCGGCTGGGCCCCCGCCGGCTGCCGACCAGGGGCGCGCTGGGGAACATCCTCGACCGCTACGAACGCCTCGGCCGTCTCACCGCCGTGAAGTTCCTCGACAAGTGGTGGGACCCCACCGCCGACTCGGGCCAGGGCGACTGGCGTTACCCGCCGGACGACGGCTACACCCACCGGAACGGGACGGTGCTCGCCACCCCGCTGGTGCTCCACGCCGGCCTGAGGCTCGACCGCTTCGGCAGCGAGGCGGGCCGCTTCCTCGCCCCGGAGGGCACCAAGTACGGCAAGCGTGTCATCCCGCCGTCGAGCCTCAACACCATGGACCCGCGGTACCCGTACAACTACCACACCTACCGGCTGGCCAAGGACGTGACGGTCTGCGCGGGTAAGACCGCCCCCGGGTTCGAGCAGCCCGGCCTCGGCACCCAGTACGTGACGTCGAGCCGGTTCTGCCCGGACATCCCCCGCACCACGGTGGCGGACCTCGTGGGCAACGGCACGCTGGTGCGCACCAACGACTGACCCGCCCCCTCACGGTGGCACACGTACGCGCGCGGAAGCCGGTCCCGGCGACGACCGGGCCGGCTCCGCCCGGCGGAAGGCCGAGCGCATGGACCGGTTCGCGCTGTGCCGGGCCCTCGAAGAGGCCGGGGTCCCCGCCACGTCGTACGAGATCGCGGACTGCCCCGGCCGCCACCGCGCGGCCGACCGCTACTTCCTCGACGGTCACGAGGGGGACTGGACCGTGGGCGTCCACGAGCGGGGGACCCGCCAGGTCTTCGAGCGGTTCGCCGACGAGGGAGAGGCCTGCCGGTGGATCCACGACCGGCTCCTCGGCGGGGAACCGTCCCCCACGGACCCCGCCCCCGCGCCCGGAGAGCCGGCCGGTCCGGGACCCGACCCCGAGGCCCTGCGACGACAGGCCGACGACGAACTCGAAGCGGCCCTCGCCGAGCTGAGCCGCCGGGCGGCCGGGACGCCCGGCCGGGAGCACCCCGGAAAGCCCGCGGATGGAGACGGCCCCGCGTAGGGGCGCCGGGCGCCGGGCGCCGGGGATCCGGCGGGAACGGCCGGACACTCCTGCCGCGCACTGGCCCTTCCCCCGTGGGGCGACCGGAACGGGAGGGAGCGCGGGACGGATCGGCGCGGGACGGATCGGCGCGGGACGGATCGGCGCGGGACGGACCGGAACGGGAGGGAGCGCGGGGGTGCGGATCAGCTGGGTGAGGGACTCCCGTCCCCGTGCCATGAGTGCCACAACGCCGCGTACGGCCCGTCGGCCGCCACCAGTTCGTCGTGCGTGCCCAGTTCGGTCAGCCGGCCGTCCTCCATCACCGCCACCCGGTCGGCGTCATGGGCGGTGTGCAGCCGGTGGGCGATCGCGATGACGGTGCGGCCCTCCAGCACGGTGGCCAGCGCACGCTCCGTGTGCCGGGCGGTCGTCGGATCGAGGAGCGCCGTGGCCTCGTCGAGGATCAAGGTGTGCGGGTCGGCGAGCACCACCCGGGCCAGCGCCAGCTGCTGGGCCCGTGAGCCGTCGACGCGCAGGGCCTCCGGCCCCAGTTCGGTGTCCAGCCCGTCCGGGAGCTCCCCGGCCCAGTCGTCGGCGCCGACGGCCGCCAGTGCCGCCCACAACTCGGTGTCGTCGGCGCCCGGTTCGGCGATGAGCAGGTTGTCGCGGACCGTGCCGAGGAACACATGGTGCTCCTGGGTGACGAGGACGACGTGCCGGCGCAGCTGCTCCGGGTCGAGGTCGACGACCGGCACCCGCCCGACGGTCACCGTCCCGCTGCCCGGAGCGTCGACCCCCGCCAGCAGTCTGCTCAGCGTGGTCTTCCCGGCGCCCGAGGGGCCCACGACGGCCAGCCGTTCCCCGGGCCGCACCGTCAGATCGACCCCGCGCAGCACCTCGCCGCCGCCGTCGTACGCGTACCGCACGCCGGTGACGTCGATCCGGTCGTCCACCGGTACGGGGGAACCGGCCGGCGCGGAGCGCGGCGCCCCGGCCAGGCCCTCCACGCGGGCGAACGAGGCGCCGCTGCTCTGCAGTTGCTCGACCTGGTTCAGGATCTGGTCGAGCGGGTCGGCGAGCCGGTGCAGATACAGCGTCGCGGCGACCACGGTGCCGAGGCTCAGCGTGCCCCGGGCGTGCAGCGCGCCGCCCGCCAGGAGGACGGCGACGACCGGCACGACGTACGAGATGTCCACCGCCGGGAAGAACACGCTGCGCAGGAACAGCGTCCGCATCCGCGTCACCCGGGAGACCTCCAGCGCGTCCCGGGCCGCCCGGATCCGGGTCCCGCGCAGCCCGAACGCCTCCACCGTGCGGGCGCCGGACGCCGTGGCCGCGAGGATCTCGGCGACCTCCGAGGTGGCGGCTTCCTGGGCGAGATAGGCGGCGCGCGCCCGGCGCAGATACCAGCGCAGCGCGAACCCGATGCCGGCCAGTCCGAGCACCCCGCAGGCGCCGAGCAGCGGGTCGATGGCGAAGACGGCGACGAGGACGAACAGCGCCTGCGCGCCGGAGATCAGCAGCTGGGGTCCCGCGTCGCGCAGGGTGTTGCCCACCACCGTGACGTCGCCGGTGCCGCGTGCCGTCAGATCGCCGGTGCCCGCGCGTTCCACGACCGACGCGGGCAGCGTCAGCGTCCGCTCCACGAACTCCTCCCGCACCCGCGCGAGGGTCCGCTCGCCGAAGCGGTACGCCACGTACCCGGCCCAGCGCGACAGCAGCAGCTGGACCAGCGAGGCCACGAGGATGACGAGCGCCGGCCCGTCCACCGCCTCCACACCCGCGCCGTCGCGTACGTCGTCGATCATCCGCCCGAGCAGCCAGGGGCCGGCCAGACCGGCGCCCGCGGCCAGCGCGTTGAGAGCGAGCACGGCGGCGAACACCCGTCCGTCCGCCCGGATCAGCCGTAGCGCCGCCCGCCGCACCTCGGCGCGCCCCGCCACCGGCAGTCGGCCCGTCACAGCACGACCTCCTCGTCCACGCCCGCCATCGGATCCGCGTCCCCTTCCTCACACGTACCCGCGTCCTCGTCCGGCTCCGTGTCACGGGCCACCAGCGACCGGTATCCCGGCTGGCTCCGCAGGAGTTCGCGGTGGGTGCCGGTGGCCGCCACCTTGCCGTCGACGAGGAAGCAGACGGTGTCCGCGTGGTCCAGTACGAGCGGTGACGTGCTGGTCACGAGGGTCGTACGGCCCGAGCGGGCGGCGCGCAGCCGGGCGGCGACCTTGGCCTCGGTGTGGGCGTCGAGCGCCGAGGTCGGCTCCAGGGCGAGCAGCACCTCGGGATCCGCGAGGAACGCGCGCACCAGCCGGACCCGCTGCCGCTGCCCGCCGGACAGGTTCCGGCCCTGCGCGTCGACGGCCGCGTCGAGGCCGCCCGGCAGCCCGAGGACGATGTCGTCGGCGGCGGCCGCGCGCACGGCCCGGTCGACGGTCTCCTCGTCGGCGTCCCGGCGTCCTCGGACCAGGTCGCGCAGGACGCCCGCGAACAGGTCGGCCTCGTGTTCGGCGACCAGGATCCGGTCGCGCACCTGGGGCAGCGCGACCTGATCGAGCCGTACGCCGCCCCAGGTCACGTCCGAGGCGGCGTACCGGCCGAGCCGGTCGACCACGGCCGCGGACCGGTCGGGGCGGGCTCCGGCCAGCACGGTCAGCCGTCCCGGGACCACCCGGACCCCGGACTCCGGATCGTGCAGAGCAGCCGGGAACTCCGGGGCGTCGAACGCGTCCGGGGGAGAGGCGACGGGTTCCAGGGACAGGAACCTGACGACGCGCCGGGCGGCGACCACGCCCCGGGAGAGTTCGTAGCCGCAGTCGATGAAGAAGTACACCGGCAGGACGAGGACCGCGACATAGCCGTACACCGACACCAACTGGCCGATGGTGATGTCTCCCTGGGCGGCCAGCCGGGCCGCCAGCCAGGTCACCGCGGCCAGCAGGACGGACGGCAGTCCCACGCCGAGCGCCTGGATCCAGCTCGTCACCGCGCCGACCCGGTAACCCTGTTCACGCAGCTTCCGCGCGTCACGGCGGAACGCGTCCGCGAACAGTCCCTTGCCGCCCAGCCCGTTCAGGACGCGCAGACCGCCCGCGAGATCGCCGATGCGCGCGGTCAGGACGGCCTGGCGTTCCCGGTACCCCGTCTCGGTCCCCTGCAGGCGGAGCGTCAACGGCCCGACGAGCACGGCCGTCAGCGGAACCCCGAGCAGGAGCACCGCCGACAGCTGCACCGAGACCGGCAGCAGCAGCGCGGCCACGACGCCGTAGGTGACGACCGCGGCCAGACCGGGTCCGACGACGGTCAGCGACCTGCTGATCGTGTCCACATCGCGCACGCCGACCGTGATGATCTCCCCCGTGCCGATCTGCCGCGACAGGGCCGCGCCGAGCCGGGCCGCGTGCTCGACCACGAGTTTGACCGTACGGAAGTTGGCGTCCATCCGGACCTGGGTCATCGTGCGGTGGCGTACGACACCCAGACCGGCGTTGAACACTCCGGTACCGAGCACGGCGGCCGTCCAGCCCGCCAGCGCCGCCCCGTCGCGCGGCTCCAGTCCGTCGTCGATCGCCCGGGACAGCAGATACGGCGTCAGCGCCATGAGTCCCATCCACACGGTGGAGACCGCCGCTCCGGTGACCGACCGGTGTGTCTGCCGGGTGACCAGCCACCACAGGAACCGCCAGCCGCCCCGGCGGTCCGGTGTCCCCGGCGCCGCGTACGTGTCGATCATCGCGCTTCGTCCGCCCCTTCGTCCGACCTCTTCCGCCCGTCCGCCACTACACGAGGCTGTCGCGCCAGGCCCGGTGCAGGTCGGCGAACCGGCCCGTGCCCGCGACGAGTTCGGCGGGTGTGCCGTCCTCGACGACCCGCCCGTGCTCCATCACCAGCACCCGGTCGGCGATCGCCACCGTCGACAGCCGGTGCGCGATGACCACCGCCGTACGCCCCCGCAGGACCGTCGACATGGCGCGCTGAACGGCCCGTTCGCCCGGGATGTCCAGGGAACTGGTCGCCTCGTCGAGGATCAGGACGGCCGGGTCGGCGAGCAGGGCCCGTGCGAAGGCCACGAGTTGACGCTGGCCCGCGGAGATCCGGCCGCCGCGCTTGCGTACGTCCGTGTCGTAGCCGTCGGGCAGGGCGCTGATGAAGTCGTGCGCGCCGATCGCCTTCGCCGCCTGCTCGATCTCCTCGCGGGACGCCTCGGGGCGGCCGATCGCGATGTTCTCGGCGACCGTGCCCGAGAACAGGAACGCCTCCTGGGTCACCATCACCACCCCGCGCCGCAGTTCGGGCACCGGCAGCTCGCGCAGATCGACGCCGTCGAGCAGGACCCGGCCCTCGGTGGGGTCGTAGAACCGGGCCAGGAGTTTGGCCAGTGTCGACTTGCCGGCGCCGGTCGAGCCGACCACGGCCACCGTCTGTCCGGCGGGCAGCGTGAGCGAGAAGGAGGGCAGGACCTCCCCGCCGGTGCGGTACGCGAAGCGGACCTCGTCGAACACGACCTCGCGGCCGGGGTGTTCGGAGGCGAGGGCGGGCAGCTGCCGGGGCACGGACGGCTCCGGCACGGACGGCGTCTGGGCCAGCAGACCGGCGATCTTCTCCAGCGAGGCCGCGGCGGACTGGTAGGAGTTCAGGAACATGCCGAGGCGGTCGATGGGGTCGTAGAGCCGGCGCAGATAGAGGACCGACGCGGCGAGCACACCGAGCGCCAGCGAACCCGACGCCACCCGGTGGGCGCCCCACAGCACGATGCCCGCGACCGCCGTGTTGGCGACGAGCCGGGAGCCCACGACATAGCGGGCCATCTCCAGCAGGGCGTCGCCGTTCGTCCTCTCGTGCCGCCGGTTGAGCACCCCGAACTCGGCCTCGTTGGCGGCCTCCCGGCGGAAAGCGCGCACCGGCCGGATGCCGTTCATCGTCTCCGCGAACTTCACGATCACCGCGGCGATCGTCGTCGAGCGGATCGCGAAGATCCGGCCCGCGCGGCGCTGGTAGCGGCGGATGAGCAGATACAGCGGCACGAAGGAGACCACCGCGACCGCGCCCAGGCCGGCGTCCAGCCAGAGCAGCATCGCCGAGATGTAGACGAAGGACAGGATGACGGTGACGAGTTCCTGGAGCCCCTCGCTGAGCAGTTCGCGCAGCGACTCGACGTCCGTCGTGGAGCGGGAGATCAGCCGGCCCGAGGTGTAGCGCTCGTGGAAGTCGATGCTGAGCGCCTGGGCGTGCCGGAAGATCCGCCCGCGCAGATCGAGCAGCACGTCCTGGTTGACCCGGGCCGAGGCGATGATGAAGGCGTACTGGAGGCCGCCGGAGGCCGCCGCACACAGCAGGTAGGCGACGCCCACGGCGATCAGCGGCCCGTGGTCGTCCTGCCGGAAGGCCGGTACGGCACGGTCGATGGCGTACGCCACCAGCAGCGGGCCCACCTGCACGGCGGCCTGCTGGAGCAGCAGCAGAACGGTGGTCACGGCGACCCGGGCCCGGAGCGGGGCGAGCAGGGAGCGCAGCAGCGTCGCGGTCGCGCCCGGGGGAGTGGGCAGGGTGTCGTGGTCGAAGGGGTCCTCGTACGGCGCGGGTTCCGGTGCCGCCCGGCCCTTTCGGCGCGGACCGCCCGGTCCGTCGTCCGGGCCGGTGCCGGTGCCGGCGTCGGTGTGGGTGCCGCTGCCGGTTCCGTCGTTCCGGCCCGCGTCCGGTCCGCCGCTTCGGCCGCTGTCCGTTCCCTCACCGGGACCCGTTCCGGTTCCTCCGTCCGGTTCCTCGTTCGGTTCCTTGTCCGGTGCGGTGGTCGTGGGCGCCGCCGTCATCGGTCGTCCTCCTCTGCACCCGACATCAGGTGGGCGTATTCGGCATGGGTGCGCAGCAGTTCGTGGTGGGTGCCGACCGCCGCGATCCGGCCGTCGGAGATCAGGGCCACCCGGTCGGCCAGCAGGACCGTGGACGGGCGGTGCGCCACGATCAGCGCGGTCGTCTCCGCCAGCACCCGGCGCAGCGCGGCCTCGACCGCCGCCTCGGTGTGCACGTCCAGCGCCGACAGCGGGTCGTCGAGCACGAGGAAGCGGGGCCGGCCGACCACCGCGCGGGCCAGCGCGAGCCGTTGCCGCTGCCCGCCGGAGAGGCTGAGGCCCTGTTCGCCGACCTGCGTCCCCGTGCCCTGGGGCAGCGTGTGCGCGAAGTCGGCCTGCGCGACGGAGAGGGCGCGGTCCAGCTCCGCGCGGCCGGCGGTCTCGGGCGCGCCCATCAGGACGTTCTCGCCGACCGTGGCCGAGAAGAGGGTGGGTTCCTCGAAGGCGACGGCGACGAGTTCGCGCAGCTCCTCGCGGGGCATCCCGGTGATGTCCCGGCCGTCCAGGGTGATCCGGCCGGAGGTCACCTCGTGCAGGCGGGGGACGAGCGCGGTGAGGGTGGTCTTGCCGGTGCCGGTGGCGCCGACGAGCGCCATGCTCTCGCCGGGGCGGACGTGCAGGTCGATGCGGGCCAGCACCGGGGGAGTGTCCGCGGGGGCGTCGGGATAGCGGAACTCGACGCCGTGGAACCGCAGTCCGCCCTCGCCGTCGCCTCCTTCGGCCGTGAGCGCGGTGGCCGCGCCGTCCGACTCCGGCGTCGCGTTCATGACCTCGAAGTACCGCTCCGTGGCCGTCCCGGCCTCCTGGCTCATCGCGAGGAGGAAGCCGATCGAGTCGACGGGCCAGCGCAGGGCGAGCGCGGTCGACAGGAACGCGACCAGCGTGCCGGCGGAGAGACGGCCGTCGGCGACCTGGACCGTGCCGAGGACGAGGGCGGCGCCGATGGCGAACTCGGGCAGGGTGACGATGACGCCCCAGATGGAGGCGAGCAGCCGGGCCTTGACCAGTTCCGTGCCGCGCAGGGTCCGGGACAGCTCGCGGAACGCGCGCGCCTGGCTGCGATGGCGCCCGAACCCCTTGATGATCCGGATGCCGAGCACACTCTCCTCGACCACCGTCGTCAGGTCGCCGACCTGGTCCTGCGCCCGCCGCGCCACCTCCGAGTAGCGCCGCTCGAACAACCAGCAGACGATCATGACGGGGACGGCGGGGGCGAGGAGCACCAGCCCGAGGGTCCATTGCTGGGCCAGCATGATGGCGATGCCCGCGGTGATCGTCACGGTGTTCACCAGCAGGAAGGTCAGCGGGAACGCCAGGAACATGCGGACCAGCATCAGATCGGTGGTCGCCCGGGAGAGCAGCTGGCCCGAGGCCCAGCGGTCGTGGAAGGCGACCGGCAGACGCTGCAGATGCCGGTACAGATCGGCCCGCATCGCCGCCTCGACACCGGCCAGCGGGCGGGCCACCAGCCATCGGCGCAGCCCGAACAGAACGGCTTCGGCGATACCGAGCAGCAGCAGATACAGCGCCCCGAGCCAGACACCCGCCGGATCGTGCCCGGTGACCGGGCCGTCCACCATCCACTTCAGGATCAGCGGGAACACCAGCGCCAGACAGGATGCGACCACCGCGACGAACGCCGCGCAGAACAGCCGCGCCCGCACCGGGCGTACATACGGCCACAGGCGCAGCAGGCTGCGTACGGTCGAACGGTCGGGGTGGTCCGGGGCGGCTGCATCGGATGTGGTCATCATCAGCGAGCCTACGTTTCACCACTGACAGTGCCCACCGAGTTTTTGGGCGCACCTGAATCGTTCGAAGCGCTCCGGGGGCGGACGTCCGTCGGACTCCCGGAGCGGGCGTCCGACGGGTCGTACCGCCGCATCGGCCGATCGGCCGATGTCGCCTCGGGAGGGCGCGCGCCCGCCCCCGAGGGGCCGCGCCCCCAGCCCGCCCCTCCGCGGGGCCGCGCCCTCAGTGGACCCTGAGCAGCAGCACCGACCGCGCCGGCACCGTGATCGCCGTGCCCGCCCGGTGCGTGAGCGCGGGTGCCGCCGTCTGATCCTCGCGCGAGGTGTCCACGACCACCTCGTACGCCGCGGCCCAGGGCGCCCCCGGCAGGTCGAAGGAGGCCGGCCGGTCCCCGGCGTGCAGCACGGCGAGGAAGCTGTCGTCGACGACCGGGGCGCCCCGCGCGTCCCGTCCGGGGATGTCCCGGCCGGACAGATACATGCCGAGGGTCGCGGCGGGCGCGTACCAGTCCCGTTCCGTCATCTCGGTGCCCCGCGCGGTGAACCAGGCCAGATCCCGCAGTCCGTCGGCCGAGTGCGCCCGCCCGGAGAAGAAGGCCCGGCGGCGCAGCACGGGATGCGCGTGGCGCAGCGCGATCAGACGGGACGTCAGTTCGAACAGCGCCCGCCAGCCGGGGTCGTCCAGCAGCGACCAGTCGACCCAGCTGATCTCGTTGTCCTGGCAGTAGGCGTTGTTGTTGCCCCGCTGGGTGCGCCCGAACTCGTCCCCGGCGACCAGCATCGGCACCCCCGTCGACAGCAGCAGCGTCGTCAGCAGGTTCCTCAACTGGCGCCGTCGCAGGGCCCGCAGGCCGTCGTCCGCGCTCTCGCCCTCCGTCCCGCCGTTCCAGGCCCGGTTGTCGTCGGTGCCGTCCCGGTTGCCCTCGCCGTTCGCCTCGTTGTGCTTGCGCTCGTACGACACGAGGTCGCGCAGGGTGAAACCGTCGTGCGCGGTCACGAAGTTGACGGAGGCGTACGGGCGCCGGCCGCCCCACGCGTACAGGTCGCTCGACCCGGACAGGCGGTAGCCCAGATCCCGTACGTCGGGCAGCGCCCCGCGCCAGAAGTCCCGGACGGCGTTGCGGTAGCGGTCGTTCCACTCCGTCCACAGGGGCGGGAAGGCGCCGACCTGATAGCCGCCGGAGCCGACGTCCCACGGTTCGGCGATCAGCTTGACCCGGCGCAGCACGGGATCCTGGGCGATGACGGCGAGGAACGGCGACAGCATGTCGACGTCGTGCATGGACCGGGCGAGCGCGGCCGCCAGGTCGAAGCGGAAACCGTCGACGCCCATCTCGGTGACCCAGTACCGCAGCGAGTCCGTGATCAGCCGCAGCACCTGCGGCTGCACGACGTGCAGGGTGTTGCCGCAGCCCGTGTAGTCCGTGTAGCGGCGGGCGTCCGACTGGAGCCGGTAGTACCCCCGGTTGTCGATGCCGCGCAGCGACAGCATCGGGCCCAGTTCGCCGGCCTCCGCGGTGTGGTTGTAGACGACGTCGAGGATGACCTCGATCCCCGCCGCGTGCAGCGCGCGCACCATCCGCTTGAACTCGCCGACCTGCTCGCCCCTCGTGCCGGAGGCGGCGTAGCCCGCGTGCGGGGCGAAGTAGCCGATCGAGTTGTAGCCCCAGTAGTTCTTCAGGCCCCGGCGCAGCAGGTGGTCCTC
Organism: Streptomyces sp. NBC_00386; assembly: GCF_036063235.1. Lineage (NCBI taxonomy): Bacteria > Bacillati > Actinomycetota > Actinomycetes > Kitasatosporales > Streptomycetaceae > Streptomyces > Streptomyces sp. NBC_00386. The sequence goes on along the minus strand of NZ_CP107950.1, from coordinate 3,135,827 downwards.
GTGCGCGAACTGGTGCACCGGCAGCAGCTCCACCGCCGTCACCCCGAGGTTCACCAGGTGCTCGATGGCCGCCGGGTGCGCCAGTCCGGCGTACGTGCCGCGCAGTTCCTCGGGGATCGAGGGGTGCAGACGGGTGAATCCGCGCACGTGCAGTTCGTAGATGACCGAGTCCGCCCACGGGGTCTTGGGGCGGTGGTCGTCCGACCAGTCGTCGTCGTCCTGCACGACGACGCCCTTGGGGACGAGGGGCGCCGAGTCGCGGTCGTCGCGCACGGTGTCGGCGACCTGCTGCTGCGGCCAGTCGCGGACATGGCCGTACACCTCGGGCGGCAGGGTGAAGTCGCCGTCCACGGCACGGGCGTACGGGTCCAGGAGCAGCTTCGCCGGGTTCCAGCGGGCGCCGGTCCACGGGTCCCAGCGGCCGTGCACCCGAAAGCCGTAGCGGCGGCCGGGGAGCACACCGGGGACGAAGCCGTGCCAGATCTCGTGGGTGAGTTCGGTGAGCGGGACGCGGGTCTCGACGCCCTCCTCGTCGAAGAGGCACAGGTCGACGGCCTCCGCGCCGCCCGCCCACAGGGCGAAGTTGGTGCCCGTGGTGCCGTCGGGGCCGACCCGGAAGCGTGCTCCGAGCGGGGTCGGGGCACCCGGCCATACAGCGACGGGAGGCGCCGCGGGGCGCCGTGAGCCGTTCAGCGCGGGAGCGGCCGGCTCCACCGCCGGGTCCGCGGGCGCCGGCACGGCGGCGGGCGGTGCGGCGGCGGGCGGCCCCGCCGGGTCCGTGACGGTCTGCGCGGGCAGCCCGCCGCCCGCGGCGCGTCCCTCGTGGACCGCCTCCTGCTCGGGTGCGCTCGACACCGGTCAGCCTCCCACGGCTCGTGGAACGGCACGGAAAAGGGTGCACGGCGTCCCGGCCGCGGCTCCTTGGCGCGTCGTCCTCCCCACTGTTCTGCCCAGAGCGTGGCTCGCACTCACGTTTCCCCGGAGGGGCGGCGTCGTTGGGTCCCTTGTGAAGCACGTACACACGCGCGCGCGGCGCGCAGGGGCCGCGCTGGCCACCGTACTGACCTGGGCCGGTCTGCTGGCCGGAGCCTCCAGCTGCACCTCCGGCGGAATCTCGGACGGGATCGGGGAGGCGTTCGGCAAACCACGGTCGCCGAAGGACGTCATCCACGTCTCGCCCGACGACAACACCAAGGGCGTACGGCCGCGGGAGGCACTGCTGGTACGGGTGCCCGGCGGTCGCCTGGAGTCCGTGAAGGTGGTCAAGTCCCAGGACGCCCGGGAGTCACCCGTACCGGGACACATCAGCGACGACGGCCTGTCCTGGAGACCGGACGACGCGCGGCTCGCCCTGGCCGCCAAGTACACCGTGGACGCGGTGGCCCTGGACGGCGGCGGGCACCGCTCGGCCCGGCACACCACGTTCACCACGGCCGTCCCCGACGAGCGGTTCATCGGGTACGTCACCCCGGAGGACCGCTCCGTCGTCGGCACCGGGATGATCGTCTCCCTGGAGTTCAACCGGGAGATCGAGAACCGGGCCGCCGTCGAACGCGCCATCCGCGTCGAGGCGCGGCCCGCGGTCGAGATCCGCGCGCACTGGTTCGGCGGCGGACGCGTCGACTTCCGTCCCGAGCGCTACTGGAAGCCGGGCACGAAGGTCACCGTGGCGCTGCGGCTGCGCGACGTCGAAGGGGCACCCGGCGTGTACGGACTCCAGTCCAGGACCTTCTCGTTCACCGTCGGCCGCGACCAGACGTCCCTCGTCGACGCCCGCGCCCACACCATGGAGGTACGCCGTGAAGGCAACCTCCTCGCCACGGTGCCGATCACGGCCGGGGCGCCGAAGACGACGACGTACAACGGGAAGATGGTCGTCACCGAGATGCTCGAGGTGACCCGGATGAACAGCCGGACCGTCGGTTTCGGCGGCGAGTACGACATCCCCGACGTCCCGCACGCGATGCGCCTGACCGACTCCGGAACCTTCCTGCACGGCAACTACTGGGCGCCGGACGCCTTCGGCAACACCAACGTGAGCCACGGCTGCGTGGGGCTGCGGGACGTGAAGGGCGGCAGCTCCGACACCCCGGCGGGCTGGTTCTTCGACCGCAGCCTCATCGGGGACGTCGTCGAGGTCGTCCACAGCAAGGACAAGAAGGTGGCCCCCGACAACGGACTCGGCGGCTGGAACATGGGCTGGAAGGAGTGGAAGGCCGGCAGCGCAGTCGACTGATCTTCGCTCCCCGGTGCAACCATCTTCGCGGTCGATGGTCCAAGTTGCGACTGAACGGTGACATTGACCTGACACGGAGCTCAAAACCGTGAGGTTAATATGCGCCAGTGATCGCGCGGGACGCGCTGGGGTGGGGGCCTGATCAGGCCTTGCGAGGGGAGAAAGACTGTGAACGTGCGACCGGTATCGTGGGCGTCGGCAGGTGGACGCTCACGCGGCCGCAACAAGCGGTGGGCGGTGATCGTCGGCGGTGCGCTGCTGGCCGTCACGGCCTGCGGCGGGGGCGGGGGAACGGACTCGGGGTCCGGAGGGAAGGACAAGGACGGCAAGGGCAGCACCACCGCGGAGAGCAAGCAGTCGGTGGCCGTCGTCACGATCGCGCCGAAGGCCGGTGCCAAGGACGTCGACACCAGCGGCACCCTCAAGGTCACGGCCAGTAAGGGCAAACTGACCGAGGTCACCGTCAAGGACGACGAGGGCACGAAGGTCGACGGCGAGATATCGGCCGACGGCAGCGGCTGGACGGCCGCCACGCACCTCGCGGCGTCCACCAAGTACCAGGTGCACGCGGTCGCGAAGGACTCCGAGGGCCGCACGGCGGCGGAGGACTCGTCCTTCACGACGCTGAGCCCGCGGAACACCTTCACCGGCAACTTCACGCCCGAGGACGGCTCCAAGGTCGGCGTCGGCATGCCGTTCTCGGTCCGTTTCACCCGGGGCATCACCAAGCCGGACGACGTCGAGAAGGCCATCAAGATCACGACCGAGCCGGCCGTCGACGTCCAGGGCCACTGGTTCGGCAACGACCGCCTCGACTTCCGGCCCGAGAAGTACTGGAAGGCCGGTACCAAGGTCACCGTGAAGCTGAACCTCGACGGCGTCGAGGGCCGCAAGGGCGTCTATGGCAAGCAGGCCAAGACCGTCTCCTTCACCATCGGCCGCGACCAGGTGTCCGTCGTGGACGCCAAGAAGCACACGATGAAGGTCATGCAGGAGGGCAAGGTCGTCAAGACCATCCCGGTGACCACCGGCAAGCCCGGCTACGCCACCTGGAACGGCCAGATGGTCATCAGCGAGAAGTTCACCGTGACCCGGATGAACGGCGACACGGTCGGCTACGACGGCGAGTACGACATCAAGGACGTCCCGCACGCCATGCGCCTGACCAACTCCGGCACCTTCGTGCACGGCAACTACTGGGGCGGCGGCGCCTTCGGCAACTACAACGCCAGCCACGGCTGCATCGGCCTGCGGGACGTGCGCGGCGGCTACGACAGCGGTGTGCCGGCCGCCTGGTTCTTCAACCACTCGATGGTCGGTGACGTGGTGGTCGTGAAGAACTCCACCGACCCGACGGTCGACCCGGCCAACGGCCTCAACGGCTGGAACATCTCCTGGGCGGACTGGACCAAGTGATCTCGCAGGACAGGAGCGCGTGAGGACCGAGGACCGGACCGCGTGACGGCTTTCGCCCGGCTCGCGTGACCGTTTCCGGCCCCGTCGCCCGACCGCTCCCCACCGGGCCGGGTGTGCTGTGACTCAGCACACCCGGCCCGTTGCCGTTAACGGCCACTAACCTGCTTCCATGACTGTGCATCTCGAAGTGGCCGAAGGCGTGGGCACCATCCGCCTGGACCGCCCTCCCATGAACGCCCTGGACGTGGCGACGCAGGACCGTCTCAAGGAGCTGGCCGAGGAGGCCACGATCCGGCCGGACGTCCGCGCCGTGGTGCTGTACGGCGGGGAGAAGGTGTTCGCGGCGGGCGCGGACATCAAGGAGATGCAGGCCATGGACCACGCCGCGATGGTCGTGCGGTCCCGGGCCCTGCAGGACTCCTTCACCGCCGTCGCCCGCATCCCCAAGCCCGTCGTCGCCGCCGTCACCGGATACGCGCTCGGCGGCGGCTGTGAACTGGCCCTGTGCGCCGACTACCGCATCGCCGGGGACAACGCCAAGCTGGGCCAGCCCGAGATCCTGCTCGGCCTGATCCCCGGCGCCGGCGGTACCCAGCGCCTGTCCCGGCTGATCGGCCCCTCCAAGGCCAAGGACCTCATCTTCACCGGCCGCATGGTCAAGGCCGACGAGGCCCTCGCGCTCGGCCTGGTCGACCGGGTCGTCCCCGCCGCCGACGTCTACACCGAGGCACACGCCTGGGCCGCCCGGCTCGCGCAGGGCCCGGCCATCGCGCTGCGCGCCGCGAAGGAGTCCATCGACGCGGGTCTGGAGACGGACATCGAGACCGGGCTGACCATCGAGCGGAACTGGTTCGCGGGCCTGTTCGCGACGGAGGACCGCGAGCGGGGCATGCGGAGCTTCGTGGAAGAGGGCCCCGGCAAGGCGAAGTTCCTCTGAGCCTCCGCCGCGTCACCGCCGGTCCCCTCGCGGTTGACGCGGTGTCATAACCGCGTCCCTCGATGGGGCGCTTTATCCCTGGCTTAAGACAGCCTTAAGCCCACCTTGTCGAGAGGCGGCGGCGATTGCCCCCGACCGGCCTGTTCCGGCAGGTCGGACGGGCTCCCGTCGCCTCCGAACTGCCCTTGGCATATGCCGATCGAATAGTGTGGAATGTCGCGTTCCGGGGGGCCTATTCCTTCGGAACGGCCCCGGAGCGGGCGCCGGGCGGCCATGATGGGGGGCATGGCGGGGCTGGAGGGTATGGAACAGCCGCGGCGGCACGGAAGTGCGACCGCGGCGCGCTGGACGCCTGCGGTCGAGGACGAACGAGCGCTCAAGGCGCTGGAGTTGTTCGGCAATCCGACCGAGTCGGAGGTGCTGCTGCCGTCCCGCCCGGAGTCCGCGGCCACCGCGCGGCGGCTCACCCAGGTCGTGGTCCTGCGGCACTGGGGCCTGTCCCCGAAGATGACCGAGGACGCGGTCTTACTCGTCTCCGAACTCGTGGGCAACGCCGTACGGCACACCGGCGCCCGCGTCTTCGGACTCCGCACGCGCCGCCGCCGCGGCTGGATCCGTATCGAGGTCCGTGACCCCTCCCGCGGCCTTCCCTGTCTCATGCCGGTCCAGGAACTGGACCTGAGCGGCCGGGGCCTCTTCCTCGTCGACAAGCTCTCCGACCGCTGGGGTGTCGACCTGCTGCCCCGCGGCAAGACCACCTGGTTCGAAATGCGCGTCGCCGACCGCTGACCCGCTTCCGGCCGCCGCTCCGTTTCCGGCCGTCGGCCCTTCCTCCGGGCGCGCATAAGCCCCGGCCGCGTGGCAGCCGGGGCTTGCGGGGTGACGCGGAACGAATTGGGGTGTGAACCGCGCCACCGGCGACAACCGTGGCCCGGGTCAATGGGTGGAGGTCGCACCGCGACTATCGCAGACCCGGTCGGTTGATCCAAAACAGAGGGCGCCGCTCCGCCCCTGGGTCCCGCGGCCCCGTACGGCCCGTACGCGCACGCCGCGAGGCGACCCGCACCACCACCCAGTCGGACCAATCGCCGGTTTTTCGGCTGATTCACCCTTAAATGGTCCGGTGACCACGTCCGCCGAAGACCACGCAGCCCCCGCCCCGCCCCGGCGCGCTGCCCTGCTCACGGGACTCGCGCTCACCGCAGGAACCCTCGCCGCCGGAGCGACCGCCGGCTGTTCCGCCCCGCGAACCAGCCGGCCCCACGACCTCACGACACCTCCGGCCGCGCCCAGCGCGCCCCCCGCCACGGCGACCCGCGGAGCCTCCGCGCTCGCCCCCGCACCCCGCCGCTACCCCGGCCGACCCGCCGAGATCACCCACGGCCCCCGCACCCACCCGTCCAGAGTGGCCCTCACCTTCCACGGCCAAGGCGACCCCGCCGTGGCGAAGGCGCTTCTCGGCGAAGCGGAGAAGGCGGGCGCCCGGGTCACCGTCCTCGCCGTCGGCACCTGGCTGGACGAGCACCCGGACATCGCCCGCCGCATCCTCGACGGCGGCCACGACCTCGGCAACCACACCCTGCGTCATCTCGACATCAACGCGATGACGGAGACGGAGGCGGCGGCGGAGATCCGGGGCTGCGCGGACCGCCTCAGGCGGCTCACCGGCTCGATCGGCACCTGGTTCCGGCCCTCCCGCAGCCCCCGGGCCTCCCCCCTGGTCCAACGCCTCGCCCGCGACGCGGGCTACCCGCACACGCTCTCCTACGACGTCGACTCCCTCGACTACACCTCGCCGGGAGCCACCGCCGTCACCCGCAAGGTACTGGCCGAGGTCCGGCCCGGCTCCGTCGTGAGCCTGCACTTCGGATACGCCGGCACGGTCGCCGCCCTCCCCGGCCTTCTGCACGAACTCGACCGCCGCGGCCTCGGCGCGGTCACCACCACGGAGCTGCTGAGCTGATGCTGACGCCACCCTCCTCCCCACGCCGCGTGCTGATCGCTGGCGCCGCCCTCACCGCGCTGGCCCTCCTCGCGGGCTGCGGCGGTTCCTCCCAGGACCACGCCGACCGGACGCACAGCACCACCAAGGCGGCCGTCCGGCCCGCCCCGGTGAAGAAACCGGTCGTCCAGGGACTGCCCGGCATGCCCCCCTTGCTGGACCCCGCGGACGTCTACGCCGCCGACCGCCCGAACCGGCTCTCCCCGGTGGTCAAGGACTTCCCGTCCCGCGTCTACGTGCCCAACACCAACTCCAACACGGTCACGGTCATCGACCCGAAGACGTACAAGGTCATCGAGACGATCCCGGTCGGTGTCCAGCCCCAGCACGTCGTCCCCTCCTGGGACCTGAAGACCCTGTGGGTCAACAACGACCGGGGCAACACCCTCACCCCCATCGACCCGAAGACCGGCAAGGCGGGCAAGCCGGTCGACGTGCACGACCCGTACAACCTCTACTTCACGCCCGACGGCAAGTACGCGATCGTGATGGCCTCCCTCGACCGCGAACTCGTCTTCCGTGACGCGCACACCATGAACACCGTCAAGGCGGAGCCGGTCAGCTGCTACGGCGTCAACCACGCCGACTTCTCCCCGGACGGCCGCTACTTCATCGTCTCCTGCGAGTTCAGCGGTGAACTCCTGAAGGTCGACACCGAGCGGATGAAGGTGATCGGCCAGCAGAGGCTGCCGTTCCACGGGGCGATGCCGCAGGACGTGAAGATCTCACCGGACGGCAAGAAGTTCTACATCGCCGACATGATGGCCAACGGCGTATGGATCCTCGACGGCGACAAGTTCACCGAACCGACCCTGCTGCACACGGGCAAGGGCGCCCACGGACTGTACGTCAGCCGGGACTCGCGCGAGATGTACATCTCCAACCGCGGCGAGGGCACCATCTCCATCTTCGACTTCACGCAGAACCGCCTCACCAAGAAGTGGCGCCTGCCCGACGGAGGCAGCCCCGACATGGGCGGCGTCTCGGTGGACGGCAAGGTCCTGTGGCTCTCCGGCCGGTACAACTCGGAGGTGTACGCCCTCGACACCCGCACCGGCGACCAGATCGCCCGTATCCCGGTCGGCAGCGGTCCGCACGGCCTCGCCGTCTACCCCCAGCCCGGCCGCTACTCGCTCGGCCACACCGGCATCTTCCGCTGACCCGGTCGGCGGGGCAGAAGCAGAGCCGTCGTGCCGCTCAGCGGGGCAGAAGCAGAGCCTCCGCACCCACCGGCCGGTAGCCCGCCGCCTGGAACGCCCGCGCACTGCGGGCGTTCCCCGCGGCCACCTGGGCCCAGACCGGTTCGCCGGCCAGGTGCCGCGCCGCCGACGCCAGCGCCCGGCCCAGCCCCCGGTGCCGTACGCCCTCGTCCACCTCCACCGCGGCCTCCAGACGTCCCCCGACTCCCTGCCCGAGGACGAGGATCCCGCCGTCCGCGGCCCACGCCCGCACGCCGTCGCGCCGCCCGCGGGCACCCGTGAGCCGGGGGTGGGCGAGGCCGTCGATCTCCGTGAGCGCGAGGGCCGCCGGGCCGGGGAGCGGGGCGGCGACGGACAGGACGTCCACCGTGTCGTTCGACCGGCCCGTCCGCTCCATGAGCGCGGCGAGGAACCGCGGGTTCATCGCCGCCGCGAGCGGGTCGCAGTCCAGGGCCCCCAGCGCGGCGCGCACCCAGCCCTCGTCCTCGTCGGTGAAGACGACCGAGTGCGCGGTGAAGGCGAGGACGCCGGTGTCGCGGGGGGAGTGCGGGCGTACGACCGTGGTGGCGCCGTCGGGCGGCGGGAAGACTCCACGGGCCGCGGCGTCCAGAATGTCGCGCAGAGTGCCGGGCATGACCGTCCCCCGTCGCTTGAGTCTCCACCCACTGGAAGGCCCAGACTCCCAGACATGATCGACGACGGCACCGGCCTTCTCACCATCGGCGAGCTCGCCCGCGCCACCGGCCTGACCGTGCGCACCATCCGCTACTGGTCCGACGAGGGCGTTCTCGCCCCCGTGACCCGCTCCGCGGGCGGCTACCGGCTCTACGACGCCTCCTGCGTCGCCCGCCTGGAGCTGGTCCGCACCCTGCGCGAGCTGGGTCTCGGCCTGGACGACGTGCGCAGGGTGCTGGCCGGCGAGCGGACGGTCGCGGAGGTCGCGGCGGCCCATGTGGTGGCCCTGGACGCCCAGATCCGTTCGCTGAAAGTGACCAGGGCGGTGCTGTCGACCGTGGCACGACGTGGTTCGAGCGCACAGGAGACGACACTCATGAACAAACTGGCGCGACTGTCCGCCGCCGAACGCGGGCGGATCATCGACGACTTCATGGAGGAGACCTTCGGGGGCCTGGACACCGCGGACCCCGACATCCGTACCCGGCTGCGGTTCAGCGTCGGTGATCTGCCGGACGACCCGACACCCGCGCAGGTGGACGCCTGGGTGGAGCTGGCCGAGATGATCCAGGACCCGGGCTTCCGGGCGCGGATGCGCGAGATGATCGAGTTCAACGCGGCGGACCGGGGACCGGAGGTGCCGGCGGGAACGTCCGTGTGGTTCATGAGCCGGCTGGTGCGGCTCGCGGCCGAGGCGCTGGAGCGGGGTGTCGAGCCCGGTTCGCCGGAGGCGGACGCGGTGCTCGGCCGGCTTCTCGGCGACGCCGACCGGGCCGCCGTCCTCGCCCGGATGGAATCCGCGGCACACGCCGAGATGGCCCGTTTCCGGGAGCTGGCCTCGCTGGTCAGGGGCATGGACCCGCTGTCGGCGCACCGTGAGGAGTTCGCCTGGGTACTCGCCGCACTGCGCGCTCACCCGGACCGTTAATCTGACCTCCGTACACAAGGCAGTAACGCATGCAGTGATGCACGACGAAGGGGCGGATCGGTGGCCGACATCGAGGAAGCACGCAAGCAGTTCGAGCGGATCGATACGGACGGTGACGGGTTCATCACCGCAGCCGAGTTCAAGACCGCTCTCGCCCAGGGCGGCGACTGGAACGTCACCGAGTCGGTGGCGGAGGCCGTCATCGCCAGCCGTGACCTCAACGGCGACAAGGTTCTCTCGTTCGACGAGTTCTGGACCCACCTGAACAAGTGACGCCGTCCGAAGGGGCGCCCGCCGGACTCCCGGAGGGCGCCCCTTCGGCATGACGGCACCCGCCGGCCCGGTCGCCACGGCCCCGGCGTTCCCGTTCCGCTCACCCGGGCGCCGTATGCCCCGGAATAGGGGATCCGGTTCCGGGGTTGGTGCGCCCATCAGGCGCACCAACCCCGGAAGGGTCTGTCTCATGAAGATCGGCATCATCGGCGCGGGCAACATCGGCGGCAACCTCACGCGGCGGCTCACCGCGGTCGGGCACGACGTCTCCGTCGCCAACTCCCGTGGTCCCCGGACGCTCGGCGCGCTCGCCGAGGAGACCGGGGCGACCCCCGTCACGGTCGAGCGGGCGGCACAGGGCGCGGACGTCGTGATCGTCACGATCCCGCTCAAGGCCGTGCCGGACCTGCCGGACGGCATCCTGGACGGAGCCGCCGAGGACGTCGCCGTCATCGACACCGGCAACTACTACCCCCGGCAGCGCGACGGCAGGATCGCCGGGATCGAGGACGACGGCCTCACCGAGAGCCGCTGGACCGCCCGGCAGATCGGCCACACGGTCGTCAAGGCGTTCAACGGCACCTACGCGCAGGACATCCTGGACCGCGCCCGTCCGGCCGGGGCCCCCGACCGCATGGCACTCCCGGTGGCCGGCGACGACACGGCGGCGAAGCGGCGCGTACGCGACCTCATCGACGAGATCGGCTTCGACACGGTCGACGCCGGTGGACTGGACGACTCCTGGCGCCAGCAGCCCGGCACCCCCGTCTACGGCCTCCAGGAAGGCCGCGACGCGGTGACGAAGGCACTGGCGGAGGCGTCCCCGGAGCGCGCGGCGGACTTCCGCGGGTGAGCGGCCGGCCCGCCGCACACGCGCCCTAGACCGCCTGGCTCAGCGCGTCCGCCGGGATCTCCGGAGCGTGCGGGTGGACGGCGGACCGGTGCTGGAAGGAGAGGATCTTCGGGTTCTGGACGACGCCGTCACGGATCTCGATCGCCTTGCGGACCGTGATGTCGGCGTCCCACGCGGTGGGGCCGCTCATGACCTTGCGCAGGTAGGGAAGCAGCGCCTCGCTGATCTCCCAGGTGGCGGAGTTCCACAGGTGGGACGGGCTGTGATCCACCGCGTAGTAGTGGCAGCCCGCTCCGACGGTGGGCATGGGCTCGCCGAAGGTGGTCGGGCGGGCCCAGCCGAAGCCCATGCCCTCGTCGCAGGCGACGTCGATGAAGAACGTGCCCGGCCGGAACAGGGCGAGTTCCTCGTCGGTGACGAACATGAGCGGCGCGTCGGTGTCCTGCAGGACGCAGTTGACGATGATGTCGAACCCGGCCAGGTACTCCGCCAGCGGCACGGGCCCGGCCGGAGTGGAGGCCTGCAGGCCCGACGCGGTGCCCGGCCGCTCCTCGAAGTGGCTCATCACGACCGAGGGCATCGGTGAGGCCACCGCCGCGGCGGCGCGCTGAGTGAGCACCGTGACGTCGGAGACCCCCATGGCGCCCAGGCCCGTGACCGCTCCGCGCGCCGTGGCGCCGAAACTGATGACCGCCGCGCGCAGGCGGCGCCCGTAGCTGCCGGTCAGCCCACCGAGCTGCAGGGCGTGCAGCACCGAGCAGTAGCCGGCGAGTTCGTTGTTCTTGTGGAACACGTGGACGCTGAAGGCGCCCGTGGAGGTCCAGTGGTTCATGGCTTCCCAGGCGATCAGCGTCAGCCGCCGGTCGATGCCGATCTGGGTCATCTTCTCGTCCTGCACGCAGTGCGGCCATCCCCACAGCACCTGGCCCTCGCGCAGCTCGGCGAGGTCGTCGTGCAGGGGCTTGGGCAGCAGCATGATGTCGCACTCGGCGACGAGTTCCTCACGGGAGCGCAGTCCGGCCACGAGGGGCCGCAGCGCGTCGTCGGGGACGCCGAACCGTCGGCCGTAGCCGTGTTCGAGGAAGATCTTCTCGCGGATGTCCGGGGCGATCCGGTCGAGGTGGCGAGGGTGCAGGGGCAGGCGGAACTCGTTCTCCTTGCGGGAGGAGGCGAGCACTCCGAGACTCATCAGGCTCATGTGGGGCGGCTCATTTCCTGCCGGACGCGATGCGCTCCGGCCTTGCCGTTCCCCGAGGGCGACACCGCGATGGATGGCGGCGTGCGAGGTGCGCTCGGTAAGGCAACCGTACTCCGGTCCCGGACGCCGACCGCCCGCCGCTCGTCCGAGCCCGGCGGGCGGCCCGGCGTTCCGGGGGGAAGCGGATGCCGGGCGCCCCCGGGGCGGGGAGCCGGGGGCGCCCGGCGTCGTCGGTCGGCGGGGAACCGGTGACCTCTAGGCGCTGCCCGCCCACGCGCGCAGGGCGGCCTTGGTGTCGAAGTCCGCGACGTCCCGGTCCACCGGCTCGGAGGTGTACTGGTGGAAGCGCCACTTCGCCTGGATGCGGGGTTCGCCGGCGGTCACGTAGTCGGCGATCCACAGACCGTCACCGGCGTACGAGGTGGTGTCGATGTTCAGCCAGAAGTTCCGGTTCGTGTAGAGCACCACGCGGTTGTCCGGGCGGAGCTCCTTCACCTTGCGGATGAAGCGGTCCTTCTCCGCGTTGCTCGCGTGGGTGCCCTCGCCGGTGGTCTCCCAGTCGACGGCGAGCAGGTCGCCCGCCCTTTCGGGGGCCTTGCTCACGAAGTAGGCGGCCTGGGCGGTGATGTCGCCGGGCCACAGGAAGTGGTAGAAGCCCACGACGCATTCCGCGTCGCGGGCGGTCCTCACCTGCGCGGTGAGTTTCGGATTGACGTACGAGCGGCCTTCCGTCGCCTTGACGAAGACGAAGGAGAGGCCGGCGGTGCCGTACGTGGACGACTGGTAGGCGCTGACGTCGATGCCTCGCAGCATGGGTGGAGCCTCCGTGCATGGGGGGAGGGGGAGGGCCAGGCGGGGCGGTCCCCGGGTGTCCGTGGCGAACAACTGCCGCTGTCCAGGGAGGCGGTCGTCGGGGGGCGGCCGCCGTTGTCCACGGGGACAGTCCGTACGGGACAACTGCCTTGGGGATTCCCCCACTTCGCCCCCTCCACGCTCGCACGCGTGACCGGCGCACCCGCACCGGTCGTCAGGGCCGGGCCTCTCGTCCGCCGCGGCGCCCGGGAGCCGCCCGCGCGGGAGCCGGCCCGTCGGCGTGCGTCAGGGGCCGAACCGGCCACCGGCGGGCAGTCCATGCCGACGAGAGCGCGCGGTCCGCCTACAGGACCGGGTCCGGCGCTCCGGCGCGCTCGCTCCGTCCCCGGCCCCCGCCGCTCGGGCCGGCCCTCCCGGGGGCGGGCCCGCGGGGAGGACGCGAAGTGCTGGCTGCACGTGTTCACAGAGCTGAGGAACCGCGGCCTGAACGACGTGCTCATGCTGGTCTGCGACGGACCGAAGGGCCTTCCCGAGGCCGTGGAGACCGTCTGGCCTCGCGCCATCGTCCAGACGTGCGTGGTTCACCTGCTGCGGAACTCGTTCCGTCATGCCGCCCTCATGGACGGGGACAAGGCCGCCAAAGCCCTCAAGTCCGTCTGCACCGCGCCCAGCGAGGACGCGGCGACGGAGCGGTTCCTGGAGTTCCAGGAAGCGCGGGGCCGGAAGTGTCCGGCGATCGTGAAGCTGTGGTCGGACGCCTGGGCCGAGTTCGTGCCCTTCCTCTCCTTCGGCGTCGAGATCCGCAAGGTCATCTGCAGCACCAACGCGATCGAGAGCGTCAACGCCCGCATCCGCAGGGCTGTTCGTGCCCGTGGGCACTTCCCCGACGAAGCCGCCGCCCTCAAGTGGATCTACATGGCGCTGATGAGCCCGGACCCGACCGGGAAGGGCCGCAAGCGGTGGACCATACGCTGGAAAGCCCCTCTCAACGCGTTCGAGATCGCGTTCGAGGACCGCCTGCCCCCGAGCGGCAACTGACCATCAACAACCAACAGCAGCCGCTAAATTGACACACCCGCAGACTGCCGTACCCACGAAGAGCGAGAACATGTACACTCGCCCGAAGATATCCACTTCGTGGTGATGGTCATGGTACGTAGTGGTTCAGGAGCTGGTCGGGGGGCTGGTGTAGTGGCAGCGGCTGCGTGCGATGTTGCCGAATCGTTCGACCTTGACCGCCTGGAATGCCAGGTCGTGCAGGGTGGAGAGGTTCCCAGGCAGGCGTACAGCGCGGGCCTGGCGGCGCTCCTCCTCGAAGGTGTCATCCAGGACGTGATGCCGGTACTCGGCGGACCAGCACAGCTGTTGACGAACCGCCAGGTCGCTGGGTCTCGCGTCCGAGGCCGGCAGGCTGGTGATACCGAACACGTATTCCTGAAACCACGATCGTGGACTCCATGCCCGCGCGCCAAGTTCCGGCAAAGCGTGACCGATCACGAGAACTGACTGACCATCATCGTGGAACGGAACTCACCGGGGCCCTGGTGATGAAAAACGCCGTCGCCGACAGCCAAGCCCATTGACCAGGTCCTGTCCTAGGCTATCCGGGGGAAACAAGTGCCGCAGACCTTGCTGAGCAAGCCTTGCTGAGCGTCCATGGCCCTAGACGGCCAGTGGGCGAATTTTCTGAGCCAACGGTCCCCGCAGTCGATGAATTGGACCACTGTATCATTCATGCCCTGCGTATCGACGGTCGGGCGCCATTCAGCCGGATCGCCGAGGTTCTGGGCGTCTCCACGCAAACAGTCGCCCGTCGCTACGGGCGGCTGAGCAGCGAGCTGTCGCTTCGCGTCGTCGGGGTGGTGAACCCGCGGCAACCGTCAGGTGGGAAGTGGATTCTGAGGCTCACGGCCAGCCCGAACACCGCTCAGAGCGTCGCGTACAGCCTGGCTCGGCGGGACGACACCACCTGGGTGCGGCTCGTGTCCGGGGGAACCGAAATCTGCTTCGTCATGAACTCCGCGGCGCACCATACGCTGCTGTTCCGCGAGATCCCTCGTGTGGCCAACATCGCCGAGGTGTCGGCGCACCGCCTGCTGCATACCTATTTGGGCGGTCCCACCGCATGGCAGGGGCACACTACCGCTCTCACCAACGAGCAGCAGGAACAACTACGCCGAGCACTCGACTCGTCAGATGACGCTGACGAGCCCAAGCTCCGCTCATCCCTGACCCAGGCGGACTGGCACCTGCTGGCCGCGTTGCAGAACAACGGCCGCATCAGCTACACGGACCTCGCCGCCGAGACGGGCCAGTCTTCCTCGACCATTACGCGCCGACTCGCTGCTTTGCAGGCCAGCGGCATGCTCACCTTCGACGTCGAGATCAGTGCGGAGGTGTACGGCATCACCACGCAAGCCCTGCTGTGGATGTCTGTCGCTCCCGCGTACCTGAACCAGGTAGCGAGCACCCTGATCCAACACAGGGAACTGGCCTTCCTGGCCTCTACCACCGGCCCGACCAACCTGGTGGCCCTCGTCTTGTGCAAGAGTCCCAGTGAACTGCATGACTACCTGGCCGACAGGCTCAGCGCGCTCGACTCCATCCGCGTGCTCGAGACAAGTCCTGTCCAGAGGACTCTGAAAACCACCAGTCCGTTCTTGCAGAGCAGCCCCAGACGTAGCGATTCAGCCTGACGCGGTTCGGAGCCTCCGTCAGTCGATCAGTCCAGGGTCAGCAGCGTGCGAAATGTCGGGTGGCCCGGGGAATCTCACCCCCGGCTCCCGCAGATCCGTAGCGTGAGCCTCGTTTCCTCGACCAGAGGTCTGATGACGTGGCCTGGCCTGCGTGAAGTGCGCCGAACCACCGCACCCGTCGGATGCGGCGCTCGCCGCGCCCCGAGCCGGGCTTCCCTGGCTGAACTCCCGCCGAGTTCAGCCAGGGGAAGCGGCGGTGACGTGCAGGAACGCGGGGCCCGGGGCTCGGCCCCGGAATCATCAAGGTGAGTGGCCGGCCTCTCGGCAGCCTGGGGTCATCAGTGGTTGTAGACGAGGTGGGCGATGCGTTCGGCGATCATGATCGTGGTGAGGTTGGTGACGCTGGAGGGCACGTACGGAATGATCGAGGCGTCCACGACACGCAGGGCGGCGATTCCGTGCACGGCTCCGCGGGAGTCGACGACGGCCTGAGGCGAGTCGGCGGCACCCATGGGGGCGGTGGAGGTGGGGTGACCGTAGATGGAGAGGCTGGATTCGATCACCCGCGTCAGTTCCTCGGCGTCGTCGGGCAGTTCGCGCGGCATCAGAAGCCCGGCGAGCGACGGCGCGAGTGCCGGGTCACGGGCCAGATCACGGGCGATTCGTACGCCTTCGAGCATGCGTCGGCGGTCGCGCTCGGTGCCGAGGTAGTTGTGGTCGATCAAGGGCTGGGCAAGCGGATCGCGGCTGGTGAGGCGCACCGTGCCCTGCGCCTCGGGGAGCACGAGAGCCGTGGACAGGGCGATGACGCCGCCGGCGGGCATGAACGGAGCCCCGTTGGGATGCACGGCGACGACGTTCAGGTCGAGTTCACCGTCCGCGGCCTCGCTGGAGGCGGTCCACAGCAGTGCGCCGAGGGCCGGAGCCATCTCCCCTCGCCCCGGGGCGAGCGCATAGACCGCGGGGCAGAATGGGTGGTCCTGCAGGTGTTGTCCGACGGGTAGGTCGGCGAGGGGCTCGATGCCGAGCGACGCCAGTTCGCCGACGGGGCCGATGCCGGAGCGCAGCAGGATCGCCGCGCTTCCGTAGGTCCCGGCAGAGAGGATCACCTCGTCGGCATGGTGCACGGTCCCGTCGGCGGTGACCACTCCGGTCGCACTGCCACCGCGGAACAGGACCCGGTCGACGGTGACGGCACCGTGCACCGTGAGATTCGGGCGAGCGCGCACCTCAGCGGTGAGGTAGACCAGTGCGGTGTTCTGTCGGATCCCATCGAGGACGTTGACCGCGAAGGCTCCGACGCCGTCCTGCTCGGCACCGTTGAAGTCGGTGATCCGCTTGTGGCCGCGGGCGACCGCGGCGTCGATGAAGCCACGATGCGCGGGGGTCAGCTCGGAGTCGGTCAGCTGGCGCACGGGCATCGGCCCGCTTCGCCCGTGAAACTCCTCCTCGCCGGTGGGGGTGTTCTCCAGGTCGCGGAAGTACGGCAGGACGTCGGCGAAGCCCCAGTCGTCGAGCCCGTTCTCGGCCCAGCGGGCGAAGTCGCGGGCACGGGCGCGGAGGGCGGCGCCTGCGTTGACGGCGGAACTCCCGCCCATCACCTTGCCGCGCAGGGCGACCATCGAGGGGCTCAGTCGCCCGCCCCGCGAGGTGTATCCCCAGTCGTGATCGAGATCGGCGATGCGGTTGGCGTCGAGCAGTGAGTCGGGGAACCGGGTGGGGCCGTAGTCCGGCCCGGCCTCGAGCAGCACGACGCGCCGGGCGGGGTTCTCGCTCAGGCGCGTGGCGAGCACCGCGCCGGCCGACCCGCCGCCGACGATCAGGACGTCGGCCGGTTCGACGGAGTGGGACAAGGTAGGACCCTTTCGATCTCGCTGGAGTTGGAGGGAGCGTCCCGGTGGCGAGCCGCCGCGGGCGACATCGGAACCGCGCTCACGGTGCGAACGTGAGCGTTGCCAGAACCAGGTTCAGTTCCGGATGACACCCTTGTTCCGCATGAGGAAGTCGGCCAGGTAGCCGTCGTGCGGTACCGAGGGATCCATCCAGTGGGTGTGCTGGCTTCCCAGGTACAGGTTGCTGATGGTCGGCTCGTCGAGCAGGCGGTCGATGAGCCGGCTGTCGTGGGTCATCGCGTTGAGCACGAGCGTGTTCCTCAGCGGCTCCGTGCCGGCCTCGGGTGTCCACGGCGCGATCCACACGCAAGGGAACGGCAGTTCCACACCTGCCTGCGGAGCGGCCGGATCGTCGAGTTGGAAGACGGCCGGCATCAGCGCGGCGCTCCCGTCCCCGAGTTCACCCACGACGCCGTCGCCGCCGAGCCAGGGCCGGGCGCCGGCCGCCTTCTTGAGCAGGTGCGTTTCGATCGCCTTGGCGACCGCGACCGGCTGTACGGGGAGTACGGCCTTGTCGTCCTCGGGCGGCAAGGGGGTCGCGGCGGACAACCGCGCCGCGACCGCCTCGGCGAGCGGAGTCGGGTCGCCCTCCACGAAGATGGCTGTCGTGTTCACACATCCGGTCCCGCCGTGGCCGCTCACGGATGAGACGATCTCGTCCAGGTGGTCGCGCCAGTCCACGTCGGCCGTGATGAGGATCTTCGACCGACCCGGCCCCTGCGGCAGCACCGTCGCGGCCTCGCCGTACTTGCGGGTCACCTCCTCGCCGCCGTACACCATCCCCAGGTCGGCGCCGCGCAGGATGGCGTCGGCACCGGCGTGGTCGGTGGGCAGGAGCACCACCTGGTCGTCGGCGAATCCCGCGCTCCGCAGTGCCGCCACGAGCCGGTGCGGGGTGAAGGGATCGCGGCTCGACGGGCGGACCGCGACGCGGTAGCCCAGCGCCAGTGCCTCCGGCCAGATGCTGTGGGTGCCGGGGTGGTTGCCCGCGGCGTGCACGGCGAACACGTCTCCGCGCCGTGTCCACACCGAACGCCCGGTCCGCGTCAGCGGATCGCGCCAGTTGTCGACCGCCCCCCGCGGGCGTGCGTACTGGACGCTCGCATGAGCCTTCGCCACCCGTTCGGCGACCGTCGTGGTCGCCGTGACGACGGAGGAGATCGGGACGCCACCGACCCTGCTGACAGCGTGTTGGTACTCCTCGACGGTCAGGCCGTCGATCGTCGCGGTCGCGAAGAGCTTGGCCGCACGGATCATCGCGTCGGCCCGTTCGTCGGCCGGCATGATGCTGCTCCGGCGCAGCGCCGCCATGGTGCGGTTGACGTACAACGGCGGCACGAGGCTCAGTTCCGCGAGGACCGTGCCTGCCACATCGGTGACCGTCTGTATGTTCCTGGAGCGGTAGGCACCCGTTGCGCCGAGCGCGGGCAGGTCGATCATCAGTAGACCCCCTCGATGACGTCCTCGTCCTCGAAGACCGCGACCGTGGAGATGTCGGCGACCGAGTCCCCGACCAAGCCGTTCACCTGAGGAATCCGGGTGGCGAGGTCACGTTCCAGGTTGCTGGGCAGCAGGAAGGACTTGCTGACGTGGTTGACCAGCACCCGGCCCCGCTCTCCGTAGGGCACCGGCGCGAGGCCCTTCGGATCGACGACCGTGAAGGTCACGTAGGGGGAGAGCGAGTCGAAGACACACGGATCGTCGAGGGAGATCCCGGCGCGCTCGCCCGCGACCCCGATGATCATCGTGCTTCCGTACTCGCCGCACAGCGCGACCTCGGGGAACACCTCGGTCTTGAACAGGTGCCGGGAGTCGGCGTCCATCTGCGTGCCTCCCCACCTGATGCACTTCACCCGCTCGTTCACCAGGGCGACCAGTTTCTCGTCCCTGGCCAGCCGTTCCAGCAGCGGGGGCGTGATGGTGAGCAGGCCGATGTCCTGCGTCCGCAGGACCTCGGCGGCCTGGTCGATGAGGTGCTGGGCGTAGGCGTCGACCTGCCCGAACTGCCCCTCGGCGATGAGCCGCTTCACCCAGCGCGGATCGAGGTCGATCGTGAAGCCGTGGCGGCCGTGCGTCACGGCGTGCTGCCGGAACAGGGTGCCCACGACGTGCGGCCCGGTCGGGATGATTCCCAGCCAGTTCCCTCCGCGCGGCACACCGTGACGGTCAAGGTTCGCGTTGCTCCAGCTCACCATGCGGTGCAGCCAGTCCCGCATCAGAACGACCCGCTTCGGGGCGCCGGTGGTGCCGCCGCTTTCGAAGAACCCGATCACGTCGGGCTGATTTCCGTATCCCCTGGGAATCAGGTCCTCGCCACGGACGTCACGAAGGTCCGCGGCCACGTTCGGGAAGAGCCGGAGGTCCTCGTGCGTCTTGACATCGGCTCGCGGATCGAAGCCGAGAGTGGCGGCTCGGTCCAGCCAGAACTTGCAGCCGGTCTCGGGATTGAAGTGCCACTCCATGGCGGCGCGGATGAACTCGTCCGGATCGGGCTGGACGTCGAACGGAAGATCCAGGATCTGGTCTGCGGTAAGAGGCATTGTCTCTTCCTCATGGAAAGGGTCGGGTGTGTCCGGGCACGACGACGATGCCGCCGAAGCCGTGAAAGGCGGTGAGCGCCAGGAGGGTTCGTCGAAGGAGCGGGGCCTACGGTTGCAGCCGGCTCGTACGCCACTCGAGCGAGTCGCGGTCATAGCGCAGCCTGCGGTGCAGCCGGTCCGAGCTCGCGGACCAGAATTCGACGACGTCGGGCTGCAGCCGGTAGCCGACGAAGAACTCCGGCCGTGGCTGGGGCTCCCCGGTCAGTTCCAGGCTGCGTGCCCTGGCGCGCAGAGCCTCGACGTCCTCCAGCGGCTCGCTCTGCTCGGTGACCGTCGACATGGCGTGCAACGGAATCGGCCGGGCGGACCACAGGGCGTCCGACTCGGCGTCGGGCAGCAGCTCGACCGGACCGGAGACGATGATCTGCTGACCGGTCTCTCGCCAGTACAGCAAACCCGACGCCCACCCCGTAGCAGCGAGTTCGCGTCCCTTCTGGCTGCAGCTGTGGCTGGTGAACACCAGACCGAGGTCGGTGACCTCGGTGATGGCGACTATCCGGTTGGAGGCGCGGCCGCGGGAGTCCGCGGTGGCAAGCGCCAGCGCGCTGGGCTCGCGGACTCCGATGTCCCGTGCCTCGGAAAGCCAGCTGCGCACCAGCTGGAGAGGCTCCGACGGCGGCTGGTCGTACTCGGGGAAGGGGAGGTCGACCTTCCCGCTGAGGGACTCGTATCCACTTGCGTCCATCAAAGGGCCCCCGCTAGACATTGATTGTTCCCTCGGCAACCATGACGGCGTGCCCGCCGACGTGGACCGAGCTGATCGACTCGCCGACCCCCTCGGCGGTCGCCCTCATGACCGACGGGCGTCCCATTTCCACGCCCTGGGTAATTCTGATCTCCTGCCCGTACTCGGCGAATCCGTGTCTGGCCAGGTGAATCGCGAGAGGCCCGGCAGCGGAACCGGTCGCCGCGTCCTCGACCACGCCGTAGGCGGGGGAGAACATCCGCGTCCGCCAACCCCCGTCCGCCTCGGCGAAGCAGTTGGCGGCCATGTCGGGGAAGCGCGAGAGGGCGCGGTGATCCGGGTGGAGAGCGGAAAGCGCCTCGACGTCGCTCAACCCCACGAACACGTGACGCGGCCCGTTGTGGTAGATCTCGACCGGGGCCGTCGATGACTCGACCCCGAGTGCGGCCAGGAGCTCCGTGGCGAGATCGTAGGGCTTCGAACTGGGAACCGGCTGCTCCATCCGGACCCACGCGGCGCCGTCGCGGGTGCCCAGCTCGAACGGGATGGCACCCATCGCGGTCTCCAGCAGCAGCCTGTCGCCTCCCCAGGTCCGACCGAGCGCGAAGGCCGTGCCGAGCATCGGGTGCCCGGCGAACGGCAGTTCGTTCACCGGGGTGAAGATCCTGATCCGTGCGTCGCCGTCCTGCTCGGCCGGCAGCACGAAGGTGACCTCGGAGAGGTTCATCTCCTTCGCGATGCGTTGCATCGTCTCACCGGTCAGATCCTCGCTGTCGAAGAAGACGGCGACCGGGTTGCCCAGCAGGGGTTCGCTGGCAAAAGCGTCTACGACCATGTATCGGTGCATTACGGGCGCTCCAGGGCTTGTGCCGGTACCGAGGGCCCGGCGGAGAAGGCGAGGCCGAGCGAGTCGATCCCCTCGGCCACCGCTGCGACGTCGAACCCGGTGCGGTGGTCGGGTGCGTACCCGATCAGCTCGGCCGCCCGGTTGGGGGGCAACTGCTGATCTGCCGGAACGTCCGAGTCCCACCACATGACCGCGCCCCAACGGCCGCGTTCACGGTCGGCGATCCACAGCTTCAGGCGCAGTCCCTTGACCTCGTGCCACGGCTCGACGGAGCCGTCACGAAGATCCTTCTCCAGGGATTCGACGGTCTGGTGGGACCTGTCCAGGTCCCACCAGACGACATCCACTCTCATCGGCCGAGCACCCCCCGTATCGCCTCTCTGATGATGCGCGGGCCGTCGACGGTGAGCACCGACTCGGCGTGGAACTGCATCGAGGCGAAGCCCGGCCCGCGGAGCGCGTTCACCTCGCCGGTCTCCTGGTCCCGGCTCACCTCGACCGCGCCGATCCCTTCGACGGTTCGCTCGCTCACCGCGCTGTGCACGGCGAACGTGTTGTAGAAGCCCACTCGTTCGGGCACGCCGAACAGTTCGATCTCACGCTGTACGCCCTGGTTGGGTACCTCGCGGCGGTGCAGCTCGAAGCCGAGCTTCGTACTGAGCACCTGATGGCTCAAGCACACGGCCAGCATCGGCCGGCGACTCGCCAGCGCGGTGTCGATCGACTGCCGCAGCTTGGCGATCTTGGGGTGGGAGGTCGTCCGCGGATCTCCCGGACCGGGACCGAAGACCGTCAGGCCGTAGGCCGCCACGTCGTACGGCTCGTCGAAGCGGCGGACCTCCACGGACAGCCCCAGTGACCGCAACTGCTGGTCGAGCATCGCGGTGAAGGTGTCCTCCGCGTCCACGACCAGTGCCGTCATGCCGTCCAGCGAGGCCCCGGCCGACGGACGGTCATCCTTGTCCTTGTCCCGGAGCCAGAAGCCCGCGATCCCCTCGTTGCGGCGCTCCAGGGCGGCGAGGACCTCCGGGTCGGCCGCGTAGCCGGACGGACGGTCGGACTTGAGCGCGTTGAGCAGGGTCGCCAGCTTGCCGTGGGTCTCGGCGGCCTCGGCCATCGGGTCGGAGTGGCGCACCAGCGTGGCCCCCACGGAGATGTTCATCCGGCCGCCGGGATCGATGTCGGCCGTCCGGATCAAGATCGCCGAGTCGAGTGTCTGCTGTCCGGCCGCGTCCCGTCCGATCAGCGCGGCGACCCCGCTGTAATAGCCGCGTCCGTTCGGCTCGTAGCGCGAGATGACCTTGGCGGCGCTCTCCAGCGGGCTCCCGGTGACGGTCGGGGCGAACATCGTCTCGTGCAGGACCTCGCGCACATCGCGGTTGGTCCTGCCCTCGATCAGGTATTCGGTGTGCGCGAGGCGCGCCATTTCCTTCAGGTACGGCCCGTGGACGCGCCCGCCGTCATCGCACAGCCGGGCCATCATCTTCAGTTCCTCGTCGAGGACCATGTAGAGCTCGTCGGTCTCCTTGGTGTCGGCGAGGAACTCCATGACCCCCTGCAAGCTGGGGCCGCCGGACGGATACCGGTACGTGCCGCTGATCGGGTTCATGACGGCCGTGCCGCCGACGAGCGAGACGTGGCGCTCCGGTGTCGCACCGACGAGAGTGTTGCGGCCGGTGTGGATGATGAAGGTCCAGTAGGCCTTCTCCTCGCGCTCCAACAGCCGCCGGAAGAACGACAGGGCGCTGGTCAGCGAGTAGTCGCCGATGTCCGCGACGAACGAGCGCTTCATCACGAAGTTGGCGCCCTCGCCGGTGCCGATCTCCTCGGTGACGATCTGACGCACCATCTGCGCATAGGCGTCGTCGTCCATGTCGAAGTGTCCGTCGGTCAGTTCCGTCGGGACCTGCGGGAAGCCGGCGAGCGCTTCGGCGGCCGGCACCGTGTCGCGAGCGGTGAGGCTCATCGCGAGCAGGGGCGTGGCGTCGTCCCGCGCGGCGAAGCCGCGATCGGCCAGCTGCCGGTAGGGGACGAGCACCAGCGTGTCGAGCGCGGGACCCGGCCCGGAGTCGTCGGCCAACGGGATGTCGTCCAGCGACTTGTACTCGGTCACCTGGCCGGCCAGGACGTCCAGCGTGCCGGGGGAGCCGCTTTCGGGACGGTGGATGATCGCGAAGGCGGGGAGTTCCAGCGCGAGAACCTGCTCAAGCAGGGCGCTCATGCGAGCACGTCCTCGGTTCGGACCACCATGGCGCAGCACCGTGCCGCGTATTCGAGGGTCATCTTGTGGCGGTCTTCGGAGAAGTCGCCGAGCGCGTCGGCGACCAGGAAGGGCTGGATGTCGTTGGAGAACGCCTCCAAGGCGGTCGACAGCACACCGATATGCGCGTAGACGCCGCAAATGATCAACTGGTCACGCTGTAGCGCGCGCATGCGCTGGAGCAGCTCCGACCCGAAGAACGCGCTGTAGCGCCATTTCGTGCTCACCCAGTCGTCCGCGTCGGGTTCGAGTTCTGGAACGACCGCGCGTTCGGTCTCGTCAGTGCGCATGCCGGGACCCCAGAAGTCCTTCAGGAGCCCACGCTGGTGGTCCGTCATCCCGCCGGGCTGGGCGGTGTAGGCCACCGGCACCCCCAGCGCTCCGCAGCGCTTCTTGAGGTCGGCGATGTTGCTCACCAATTCGCCGCGCATGCCGTCCTCGAAGGGCTTGAGGAAATAGCTCTGCATGTCGTGGATGAGGAGCACCGCCCGATCCGGGTCGACGGTCCAGCGCACGGTGTTTTCCGGCAGCGCATCCCTCGGCGGCAGTCTGTAAGGCGCGATCGGCGGTATTCCCGTCATCACAAGGCTCCCTCTCTAGGAATCTCAGTACTCGGACCACGCCGAGACCACCTTGATGGCCTGGGGGGTGTTGAGTCGCGGATCACACAGGCTGGTGACGGGGCCCGACCCCAGCTCGGCCGTGTCCAGCACGCACTCGGTCACGTCGTCGGGGGTCGCCTCGAGGTGAAGCCCCCCGGCCGGAACCCCCGCCAGGTCCAGGACCCGCCGGAAGCCGCGGACTTCCCGGGCGACGGTTTCCACGAGCCGGTACTTGGTGCCGTCAGCCGCGCAATCGGTGTTCCCGTGCATCGGGTCGCTGAGCCAGACCACCGGGTGCCCGGCCGACTGCACAGCCTCGACGAGCCGGGGCAGCCTGTCGGCGACGAGGTCGGCGCCCATGCGCACGATGAGTGAGAGCCGGCCCGGCTCCCGCTCCGGGTCCAACCGGTCGCACAGCTCGACGATGTCGCCGGCGGTCATCGACGGGCCGACCTTGCAGGCGACCGGGTTGGCCACCTGGGCGAGCAGTGCGACGTGCGGGCCGTCGATCTGCCGGGTCCGCTCGCCGATCCACGGCCAGTGGGTGGAGCCGAGCAAGTGCCGACCGCCGTCGAGCTCTCGGAGCATCGACATCTCGTAGTCCAGGAGCAGCGCTTCATGGCTGGTCCAGACGACAGGCCCGTGGGGCCGAGGTGCTGACCCGACCCACCCGAGCCGCGTCGTGATCTCCCGCGCCGCCATGTAGCCCGTGAGCATGCGCAGTGGATCGGGACGCCTGCTCTCGTGGGTGGGCTCCGGCCCGTTGATCATGTGCCCGAAGAAGGACGGCAGTTCGTCGTCGCCGAGTTTTTCGACCTGGCTGGAGCGGGGCTTGCAGAACTGCCCTGCGATCCGCCCGACCCGCAGCGTGGGCTTGCCGGTGGCGGTCTCCAGGTTCTGGGCGAGCAGGTCGATGAGTCCGGTCTTGCCTTGAATGTGCCCAGCGGTGCACTCGGCTGGGTCCTCCGCACAATCCCCGGCCTGGAGCACCTGCATCTCGCCGGTGGCGACGCGGGCCAGGTGGGAGCGGAGGTTCTCTACCTGCGCCGCGGTCACCAGCGGTGTGACGGATGACAGCATCGCTCGTACGAGCTCGACCTGTGAGGGACTGTCCCATTCGGGCTGATGGCGCGCCTGGGCCCTATCGATGTCAGCAAGGATGTTTCCCATAACGACCTGCTCCATTGATTGATAAGAAGACGCCTGGCGAACGGCGTTCAGGTCGGTATGTCGGCCCGCTTGACCTGAGGGACGGCGATGCCCAGAGCCCTGAACTGCTGACAGGGGTTCATGAACTCGCGCTGGCGCTTGATCTTCCCGTTCTCGAACAGGAAGGAGTGCAGGAAGTGATTGCTGTAGTGGCCGTCGGGATAGTCGGGGAAGCGGATCGTTCCCTCGCCGTCGCATTCGACCCAGAACTGGTTGGGGTCCTGTGTGTCGAAGATCTCGACGTTCGTCCAGGCCCAGTCGGGGAAGCACTTGAGCGACCATTGGCCGTGGTCACCCAGTCGGTCCCTGCCCGTGATGACGATCGGCTGCCCCGTTTCGGTCGTCCAGAGACCACCGGTGCCGTCTTCGGTGAACAGAAGGTGCCGACGCAGGCGATCCTCCCCGCGGGTATTCATGTACTGCGCCACGATCGCACGGTTGCTTGCTCGCAGTTCCGCGTCGCCGCGGGAACTCGAAAACGTATCGGTGGTTTCAGCGGTGCCGGTGATGTCGACCATTGGCTCTTCCTTGTAGTGCCGAAGTAAAGCGGGATCACCGCGCGCACAAGGGCAGACCCAACAAGTCATGACGACGCTGAAAGAGCACAATCATGCATTGGTTCATGAGATTTCTGTTGAACCCCCCTCCCGCGCTCGGCGGGTAGGCGGAATCTTGTTCATACCCTGGCTGGTTCGGGAAGCCGATCACCGCTGTCTGGCCGAAAAATTCCAGCCGGTATCACCGTCTGATGAATCTGCTCCATGGCGGGCGCGACTCTGCCCGAGCACTCGTAACACGATCTTGTGGCTGTGGGCTGGTGGGCCGTGTCCGGTGTGACGATTCGTCCGTTGTGGTGGTGTGAGTGCACCGTGGATGGTCGATGACGAGCTGTGGGCGCTGATCGAGCCGGTCCTGCCGCCGTGGCCGGAGCGCTCCCCGGGACCGCGGCCGGTGGACGACCGGCTGTGCCTGCAGGGGATCCTGTTCGTGCTGTTCACGGGCATCACGTGGCAGCAGTTGCCGCCTGAACTGGGCTTCGGCTCGGGGCAGACCTGCTGGCGCCGGCTGTGCCGGTGGACGGAAGCGGGAGTGTTCGACCAGGTCCACCGCACACTGCTCGCTGAGTTGAACGCGGCCCGGCGGATCGACTGGACGCGTGCCTGCGTGGACTCCTCCCGCGTGCGGGCGAGAAGGGGTGTGCCGGGGTTGATCCGTCGCCGGTCGATCGCGGCAAGTCGGGCAGCGAACACCATCTGATCCGCGACGGCAGCGGCATGCCGCTGAAAGTGATCACGACCGGCGGCAACGTCCCCGACATCACCCAGGTACTCGCCTGGTCGACGGCGTCCCGTCCGCGGCTGGCCGGGTCGGCCACGCAAGCGGCCCGAGTCCCTTCCCGGTGACAAGGGTGACGACAGTCGGTACGTCCGACGCGAGCTGACCCGGCGTCGGGTCCTGCCTGTCATCTCCCGTCGAGGCGAGCCCGACATCCGCGGCCTCGGCAAGCTCCGCTACGTCATCGAGCGGACCTTCGCCCCGCTCCACCGGTTCAAGCGCCTCGCCACCCGCTGGGAACGACGCCTCGACCTCCACGACTCACTCGTCTTACTCGCATGCGCCTTCATCTGCTGGCGAAGGATCGACAAGCCGACACCATGATCGTGTTACGAGCTCTGAGCCCCGATCCACCGATCGGGGCTCGGGACGACGGCCAGTCGACCGGGAGTCGGCCCGCCTGCCGGCCTGCACTCCTGTCCCCTGTATGAGGGACGCCCGCGACCACTACTACCGGCAGCCCGGAGCTCCGGACCGGCACCGGTGCCCGGACACGTGCCGCCGGCCTGGCCGCCGGTGCGCGCTGGAGCCTCGCATCCGACGTGAATTTCGGCCACGCGAGCCGCGCTCGATGGAACGAACAAGCCAATACGGCGCCACCTGCGGTGGCCAAACCTATGGGGCACTTATGTTCGCGATGCGCTGCGCACCGCACACCTCGATGATTTCCAGATCGAAGGATTCGGGAAACTATCGCCCGAGCATCGGCCGCGATCACCCATATCTTGCATGACATACCCCACACAAGACAGTTGCCCAACCAGAAGGAATTCCAGTGAAGCGTATCGGTGAACATGCGGTGGTGCTGGGAGCGAGTATCTCGGGTCTACTTGCAGCCCGGGTGCTCTCCGAGGCATTCGACCGGGTAACGGTGGTAGAGCGTGACCAACTGCCGGAGGGGCAGCGGACTCAGCGGCGAGGTGTGCCGCAGGGCCGCCACGCTCATGGCCTGCTCTCCAAGGGTGCGAAGATCTTCGAGGAGCTGTTCCCCGGGATACTCGACGACTTCGTTGCCGGTGGCGCGCCCGTCATCGACGGACCTGCCGAGCTGCGGATGAGCTTGGGCGGGCACTTGTTGTGCATGGACGGCGAGTACGCCGATCTGTCCCGCACCTACCAGCCGAGCCGGCCGCATCTGGAGAGTCGGCTCCGCGCCCGGATCGGGGATCTTGCGAAGATCAAGATCATCGACGAGTGCCAGGTCACCGGCCTCGAGACCACCTCGGACAATGACGCTGTCACCGGTGTGCGTGTCAGGTACGTGGGCAGCGGCTCCGAGGATGTGATCCCCGCCGATCTGGTGGTGGACGCGACCGGCCGGTCTGGACGGACCACCAAGTGGCTGGTCGAGATGGGATACGAGCCGCCGCTCGAGGAGCGTATCGACGTCGACATCATGTACACCAGCCGGTATCTGCGGCCGGCCCCTGGTTCGATGGGCCGTGAGAAGGTCGTGATCATCGGGCACGCACCGGGGAGCCCCAAGGGCGCGGAATTCCTGGAGGAAGAGGACGGCCGCTGGGTCCTGACGCTGATCGGTTACCGCGACCACCATCCGCCGACCGACCCGGCCGGGTGGGTGGAGTTCGCCAGGCCGTTGGTTCCCGAACACGTCTTCGCGGCGATCCGCGACGCTGAGCCGCTCAGCGAGATTTCAGCGCACCGGTTCCCGGCGAGCGTGCGCCGTCGCTACGAGAAGCTGCCCCGATTCCCGCGCAGGCTGCTGGTGGTGGGCGATGCGATATCCAGCTTCAACCCCATCTACGCCCAGGGGATGACGGTGGCCTCGCTCCAGGCGATGGCGCTGCGTGACTCGCTGAGCGGTGACCTGGATCAGGTCGCGCAACGATTCTTCCGCAAGGCCGCCAAGCCCATCGGCGTCGCCTGGAAGATGGCGACCGGCAGTGACCTGGCCCTGCCTCAGATCGAAGGCCCGAGGCCACTTCCCGTGCGGCTCATCAACTCCTACATGGACAAGGTGCTCGCCGCAGCCGAGACGGACATGGTCGTGGCCGAGAAATTCCTGAAAGTCCAGTATTTGCTCGAACCGCCGACAGCATTGTGCACCCCGGGCATCATGTGGCGCGTTTTGGCGGGAAATCGCCGGCGGCGTTCCCCGGCACACACCAGTTAATGGAGGTAACCAAATGCCCCTCTCCATCGCCGACAAAATCCTTCGGCTCTCCCTGACCACGTTCCCGTTCATAGACGCGTCACAGTTCTTTCCGTCGCTCTCCACGTACAAGGTTGACAGGGCCTTCGAGCTCGCCGAGTTCGAGGAGGCCATGGAGCACTTCTTCCGGGGGAATCCGCTCTTCTCCAAGTGCCACTTGGTAGAGCTGACCTTCGACACTCCTGAGGATTTCCCCCTCTCGTCGTTCCAAGCGCTCCTTGCGGAAAAGTACGAAAGCTATTACGACAGCTTTCTGCTCGCCTCCGTCACCTATCGCTCCGACCCGCACCTGCAGGGCATCTTTACGTGCATACCGTTTCCGCTGCAGGACGGATACAAGGTTTTCCGATTCCACCAGGCTCTGATGAAGACCCTGAAGACTCGGCAGGACGGCTTCCGGATCGCCGAAGGCCTCGCAGAGCTGGAGATCCGGGCTGATGAGCTGGCAGCCTTCTTGCCGCCCGCTCAGACTTCGCCCTCCGGTGCGAGCAAAGAACTCCCCGTCACCTTCACCGAAGGCTCTGAGTCGCCGGTCAAGATCGGCCCCTTCATGGAAAAGATGAGGGCAGATTTCCTTGACCGCGACAGCGCGAACATGTTCGTCCTCAAGAACAGCCTTTACTCGCCGAAGCTGCCCCTTGGCAACACGCTTCGGTTTCTGACGGTGCCGCGAAGCGTCATCGAGCAGAGCACGGGAATCCAGATCCGTGACTACTATCGCGCCGAGGAGCAGCGCGAGATAGACGCACTGTCTCGCATCGAGAGGCGAGAGGACTTCATTGAAGCCGGCCAGGCCCGGATCGGGAAGATGATTGCCACGCCCGACGTCTTTGCCGTCAACAACTACGGCAATGTATCGGCGCACGACGGCTCGGACGCCCATGCGGATCAAGGCACGCTCGTGAAGTACGAGTGGCATATGCCGCTGATCGTGTTGGGACTTACCGTGGGCGAGAGGTCCGGACTCTCGTGGACAATCACCATTCGCGACAAGGCGTTCAACTTTGCGACGGTCCGAAATTCCCCGCAGGATGACACCGCCAAGGTGGCCGCCGGAGCCAATCCGGCAGCATCCGTCGCATGAACCGCCGGTGTGCCGCTAGTATCCGCATCCTGCTTCAGGAGGTTTGGGCGCGGCGGTGACGTGCAGGAACGAGGGGTCTGAGACTCGGCCTCAGAGTAAATGGCTTGATTATGCGTGAAACACTCGAAGATTTCACGAATAATCAAAGACCGCTCGTCTTCCACCGGTCGGGTGGCCAGGGGCTCGCGCCCCTGGCCACCCGACCGCGTCCCTGCCTCCGCCGCACGTATGGAAGCTTGCCCAATGGACGCGCCGAGCGGTCCGCAACGATGCCGTGAACAGACCCGAGAGGCCTTCGGATGAGTATCCCCGCCCCGCAGACGTTAACCCTCGCCGACGACCTGAGCATCACTCGAATGGGATACGGCGCGATGCAGCTGACCGGTCCCGGTGTCTTCGGGCCGCCCAAGGATCGCACTCGGGCGATCGCCGTGCTGCGCGCAGCGGTCGAGCTCGGCATCACCCACATCGACACCAGCGACTTCTACGGGCCGACTGTCGTCAACAAACTGATCAAGGAAGCCCTGCACCCCTACCCGGCCGGTCTGCACATCGTCACCAAGGTCGGCGTCCGCCGCAGCGCCACCGGCGGCTGGATCACCTCCCTGGACCCCGCCGACCTCAAGGCCCAGGTCCACGAGAATCTCCGGCACCTCGGCCTGGAGACCCTCGACGTGGTCAACCTGCGCACGGCCGCATTCGACGGTGACGGGGCCTCCATCGCCGAGCCGTTCGGCACCTTGGCCGACCTGCGTGAGCAGGGCCTGATCCGGCACCTCGGCCTCAGCGGGATCACCGACGCACAGCTCACCCAGGCCCAGGCCATCGCCCCCGTGGTCACCGTGCAGAACCAGTACAACCTGGTCGACCGCGGCGACGACGACCTCGTCGATCGCTGCGCCGCGGAGAACATCGCCTACGCCGCGTTCTTCCCCCTCGGCGGCGGATTCCACCCACTGCGGTCACGGATCCTGCGCGAAGTCGCCCGCCGCCTCGGCGCCTCCGAGCAGCAGGTGGCGCTCGCCTGGCTGCTGCAGCGCTCGCCGTCGACGGTGCTGATCCCCGGAACCTCCTCCGTCGCTCACCTGCGGGAGAACATCGCCGCGGCTGACCTGCAACTGCCCGACGAGGCGATCGTCGAACTCAACACCATCGGGCAGTGACCCTGTGGGCACTGGTTGACGACAGCTCGAATAAGACCAGCAGGATCACGCGACACTAGAGAAGGTGGCAACCAATGAAAATTCGAGACCTCCACAACGAATTCACCGCGGACCGCGCCGCCGCCGAGCGTGCCTACTATGGGAAATTCCTCACTCTCGAGGGAATCTCGATCCGAACGGGCGAAAGCCAGTATGGTACGCCGGTGGTGGAGGTGTCAGATACCCCCGGAGGCCCGCACCTCGCCATCTTCGTGCTGCCGTTTGACCACCGAATCAAGGAATCATTCCGGCTTGTGCGAAGCGTCCCCCTGGGCGTCACCGTCACCGTCAAGGGAGAATGTCGGGTCTTCAGCGAGGACGGAACAGTGCTGGTCATCAAGGAGTGCGAACTCCTCACCCCATGAGTCCCTGCGGGCCATTTCCCAGAGCGGCAAAAGACCGGCACACGTGAGGTCGATCCAAGCTTGATCTTCAGCCTGTGCGGCATGCACTGTTTCGCCTGGCAGGGCTTCGGCGAAGTCGGCTGGCGTCCGGTTCGTGACGGTCTGCCGGGCAGGGCGGGCCAGGAAGCGTGACAGGCACGGTCTCCCGGATCATGGACTTCTCTACGCCCCGTGATCCGAATGGAAGACCGTGCCTGCCTGCGCGTCATCGTCGTCATCGCCCGCTCTTGCACCCGCTCCGCGAGGCAGTGCCGGTGCTGCCCGGCGACGCCCCGGGCCTGCTGGAACGTCTCGCCGAGGTACCGGACCCGCGTGATCCGCGCGGGGTGCGCCACCCGCTGGCCGTCGTCCTCGCCCTGGCCGCGTGCACGGTCCTGGCCGGGGCCACCTCCCTGCCGGCGGTGGGCGAGTGGATCGCCGACGCGCCCGCCCACGTGCTCGCCCGGCTCGGCGTCCGCCCCGATCCGGTGCTCCCCGCCCGGCAACGGCCCTCCGAGTCCGCGGTGCGGCGGCTGCCGGCCCGGATCGACGGCGACGCCCTCGACGCGGCGGTCGGGCGCCGGCTCGCGGACCGCCGCCCCCATGCGGCCGGGCCGCGCGCGCCGGCCGTGGACGGCAAGAGCCTGCGGGGCGCCGCGAAGGACGGCGGCCGGAGAGCCACCTGCTCGCCGCCCTGGACCACGCCACCGGCCTGGTCCTGGCCCAGCTCGACGTCGGCGACAAGACCGGCGAGATCACCCGCTTCCAGCCGCTGCTGGGCACGGTCGCCGACCTCGCCGGGGTCGTGGTGACCGCCGACGCCCTGCACACCCAGCGCGAGCACGCCGCCTACCTGCTGGGACGCCAGGCCCACTACATCGTCATCGTCAAGGGCGACATGAAGAGGCTCCGCAGGCAGCTCAAGTCCCTTCCCCGGAAGGACATCCCGCTCCAGGGCCGGGTCCGGGGCACAGGCCACGGCCTCACGGAGATCCGCCGGATCAAGGTGGCCACCGTGAACAACCCGCTGTTCCCCGGGACCCGGCAGGCCATCCAGATCAAGCGGCGGCGCACCGACCGCAAGACCGGCAAGACCACGATCACCACGTCTACGTGGTCACCAGCCTGACGGCCGAACAGACCTCCCCGCCCAGCTCGCCAAACTCGTCAAGGGGCACTGGCAGGTCGAAGCCCCGCACCACGTCCGCGAAACCGCCTTCGCCGAGGACGCCTCCCGGCTGCGGACCGGCAACGCGCCCCGCGCCATGGCCGGCTGCCGCAACCTCTCCATCGGCGCGCTCAAGCTCGCCGGGGCCGTCAACATCGCCGCCGGCCTCCGCCGCAACGCCCGCAACCCACACCGACCCCTCGCACTCCTCGGCCTCGGATGATCACAAACCGGACGCATCCCGACTACGCCGAAGCCCTGGGGCGTTGGGGGTGCGCGTGAATATCCACCACCCGGACGGTCGTCGGTGGAACGAGTCCGTCAATATTGCGTGACAAACACCGCTCGGATCACCGACTGCCTTTACTTACAGGGACACAGTCGCTCGTTCCGAAACGATCGCCCTTTCAAAGCGATCGAGAAGAACGCATGACCGCGGACACGGCCGACCCGCTCGCCAATATTGACAATGGGGACGCACACGGGTTCGCGTCCTACACGAGAAATGGAACAGTCAGTGACCACCAATCGCACCCTCGTCATTGTCGCCCACCCGAACCTCGCGGAATCCCGTGGCAATGCCACCTGGCTCGCCGGGATCAAGGACTTGGACAACGTCACCGTCCACGACCTCTACGAGACTTACCCCGATTTCAAGATCGATGCCGCACGCGAGCAGCAGCTGCTGCGCGAGCACGACACCGTCGTTCTCCAGTTCCCGGTCTACTGGTACAGCGTAACCCCGCTGCTCAAGGCCTGGTTCGACGCGGTGCTGGTGCACGGTTTCGCCTTCACCTTCGACGGTTCCGCCTCCGCGCTGCAGGGCAAGAAGGCTTGGCTGGCCGTCACGGTCGGCAGCACCCTGGAGACCTACGCCGCGGACGGCCTCGCCCGACGGACCCTCGAGGAGTACCTCGCCCCGGTCGCTCAAACGCTGGAGTTCTGCCAGCTTGACTATCAGGGTTTTCACTCCGTCTACGGCATGATCTTCGACCCGCTGGACGAGGACCTCGTCCTGAACGCCAAGGAATACCGCAGGCTCATCGCGACCAGTGAGACGCCGGTCGGCTGACCTCGATTATTCGTGAATTCTTGGAGTTCACGATTAATCGCGATGTTTGCTCTGGGGCCCCGCCCCAGGCCGCGCGTTCCGGCATGTCACTGCCGCTTCCTTCGCCGAACTCGACGGGAGTTCAGCGAAGGAAGCTCGACTCAGGCTCGGTGAAGCAGTCTTGAAACCTTACGGGCGGCGGCCGAACCAACTCCCCCTGTGCCTCCCCGCACGCCGTGCGGCCGGGGCCCGTCTGCGACCAGCAGTTCAGATCACAGTGAGGGGAGAACGGTATGTCCGCCGTGGCCGGGCTGCTCGCGATTCGTGAGCAGGTGTTGGCGGGGCCGAGTGCGGCGGCGACGGAGGCGCAGCACGCGAAGGGGAAGCTGACCGCGCGTGAGCGGATCGGGCTGCTGCTGGACGAGGGTTCGTTCAACGAGGTCGAGCCGCTGCGCCGGCACCGTGCCACCGGTTTCGGCCTGGAGGCGAAGAAGCCCTACACCGACGGCGTGATCACCGGCTGGGGTACCGTCCACGGCCGCACGGTGTTCGTGTACGCGCACGACTTCCGGATCTTCGGCGGCGCGCTGGGCGAGGCCCACGCCCAGAAGATCCACAAGATCATGGACATGGCCATCGCGGTCGGTGCTCCGCTGGTGTCGTTGAACGACGGCGCGGGCGCCCGGATCCAGGAGGGCGTCACCGCCCTGGCCGGTTACGGCGGCATCTTCCAGCGCAACACCCGCGCCTCGGGTGTGATCCCGCAGATTTCCGTGATGCTCGGCCCGTGCGCGGGCGGCGCCGCCTATTCGCCGGCGCTGACCGACTTCGTGTTCATGGTCCGTGAGACCTCGCAGATGTTCATCACCGGCCCGGACGTGGTCAAGGCCGTCACCGGCGAGCAGATCTCCCAGAACGGTCTGGGCGGCGCGGACGTGCACGCCGAGGTCTCCGGTGTGGCGCACTTCGCCTGCGACGACGAGCGGACCTGCCTGGAGGAGGTCCGGTTCCTGTTGTCGATGCTGCCGCAGAACAACCGCGAGACCCCGCCGGTGGAGATGACCGAGGACCCGGCCGACCGCCGCTGCGAGGCGCTGCTGGACCTGGTCCCGGCAGACGGCAACCGCCCCTACGACATGCGCAAGGTGATCGAGGAGCTGGCCGACGAGGGCCAGTTCATGGAGATCCACGAGCGCTGGGCCACCAACGTCATCTGCGCGCTCACCCGCATGGACGGGCAGGTCGTCGGCATCGTCGCCAACCAGCCGCAGTCGCTGGCCGGTGTGCTGAACATCCACGCCTCGGAGAAGGCCGCGCGGTTCGTGCAGCTGTGCGACGCCTTCAACATCCCGCTGGTCACCCTGCTGGACGTGCCCGGCTTCCTGCCGGGCGTGGACCAGGAGCACGGCGGCATCATCCGCCACGGCGCCAAGCTGCTGTACGCGTACTGCAACGCCACCGTGCCGCGGATCTCGGTGGTGCTGCGTAAGGCGTACGGCGGCGCGTACATCGTCATGGACTCGCGCTCGGTCGGCGCGGACCTCGCGTTCGCCTGGCCGACCAACGAGATCGCGGTGATGGGCGCCGAGGGCGCCGCCAACGTCGTCTTCCGCCGCGAGATCGCCGCCGCGGACGATCCGGAGGCCAAGCGCGTGGAGATGGTGCAGCAGTACAAGGACGAGCTGATGCACCCCTACTACGCCGCCGAGCGCGGCCTGGTCGATGACGTGATCGACCCCGCCGCCACCCGCGAGGTGCTCATCCGCTCCCTGCGGATGCTCCGCACCAAGCACGCGGACCTGCCCGCCCGCAAGCACGGAAACCCACCCCAGTGAGCGCACCGAAGGGGCAGCAGATGGACCAGGGGGACCTCCGCATCATCCACGGCGATCCCACTCCCGAGGAACTCGCCGCGCTGATCGCGGTTCTGGCGGCCCGCACCGCCGCGCAGCGTGCCGCCACTCCGCGGTTCGCCCATGGCAACCCCCGGCCGCAGGCCCGCTGGCGCCGCCTCGAGCGCGTGGCCGGCTACCGCAGCCCCGTCTCCTGGCGCTGAGGCAGCCCGCCTCGGTTCAACGTGGTTCGACCGAACGGCGTCAGCACCATGTTGTAGGCGAAGGCGAAGGCGACGGTCAGGAAGCCGATCGCCCGAGCGTCGTCACCGTGTGCAGGACGCGCCCGGTGCGACCCCACCACTTCCGCCGCCAGGCGGCTGCCGTGGCGACGACCATCGCGGCCGTCGTCGGCGTCGCCACCGAGTTCAGCGCGAGCAGCGTGGGTCAGTGAGGCCGAGCCGAGGATGACCGTCTCGTTGAAGGCGTTGCCGTCCGAGGTCGTCGTCACGAAGCCGAGGGTGAACGTCGTGGCGAGCGCGCCGGTGACGTGCGTGCAAGCGCAAACTGCGACGTGCCTCAGGGACATTCCAGGGACTTTCCGCTGCGTAAGCAGGGAAGGCCCTGACAGCGCTGAAAGAAACGAACGCGCTGGTCAGGGCCCTTTTCCCTAGCACTCGATGATGTTCACCGCGAGCCCGCCACGCGCGGTCTCCTTGTACTTGACGCTCATGTCGGCGCCGGTCTCCTTCATGGTCTTGATGACCTTGTCCAGGGAGACCATGTGGGAGCCGTCGCCGCGCATGGCCATCCGGGCGGCTGTGACGGCCTTCACCGCGGCCATGCCGTTGCGCTCGATGCAGGGGATCTGGACCAGGCCGCCCACCGGGTCGCAGGTCAGGCCGAGGTTGTGCTCCATGCCGATCTCGGCGGCGTTCTCGACCTGCTCAGGGCTGCCGCCCAGCACCTCGGCGAGCGCACCGGCCGCCATGGAGCAGGCCGAGCCGACCTCGCCCTGGCAGCCGACCTCGGCGCCCGAGATGGAGGCGTTCTCCTTGAAGAGCATGCCGATCGCCCCGGCCGCGAGCAGGAACCGTACGACTCCGTCCTCGTCGGCGCCCGGCACGAAGTTGATGTAGTAGTGCAGCACCGCCGGGATGATGCCCGCCGCGCCGTTGGTGGGGGCGGTGACGACCCGGCCGCCCGCCGCGTTCTCCTCGTTGACCGCCATCGCGTAGAGGGTGATCCACTCCATCGCGTGGGCCAGCGGATCACCCTCGGCGCGCAGCTGGCGGGCCGAGAGGGCGGCACGGCGACGGACCCGCAGACCGCCGGGCAGGATGCCCTCGCGGGTGATGCCGCGCGAGACGCAGGCCTGCATGACGCGCCAGATGCCGAGGAGCCCCTCGCGGATCTCCTCCTCGGTGCGCCAGGCCCGCTCGTTCTCCAGCATCAGGGCGGAGATCGACAGACCGGTCTCCTTCGCGAGCCGCAGCAGCTCGTCACCCGTGCGGAACGGGTACTTCAGGACCGTGTCGTCGAGCTTGATGCGGTCCTCGCCGACCGCGTCGTCGTCGACGACGAAGCCGCCGCCCACCGAGTAGTACGTCTTCTCCAGGACGAGCTCGCCCGAGGCGTCGTACGCGAAGATCGTCATGCCGTTGGCGTGGTACGGCAGGGCCTTGCGGCGGTGCAGGACCAGGTCGTCGTCGAAGGAGAAGTCGATCTCGTGCTCGCCGAGCAGGTTGATCCGGCCCGAGGACTTGATCCGCTCGACCCGCTCGTCGGCGCCCTCCACGTCCACGGTCCGGGGTGAGGCGCCCTCCAGACCGAGCAGCACCGCCTTGGGGGTGCCGTGGCCGTGGCCGGTCGCGCCCAGGGAGCCGTACAGCTCGGCGCGTATCGAGGTGACCGGGGCCAGCAGGTCCTCGTTGCGCAGCCGCCGGGCGAACATGCGCGCGGCGCGCATGGGGCCCACCGTGTGGGAGCTGGACGGGCCGATGCCGATCGAGAACAGGTCGAAGACCGAGATGGCCACGGGAACTCCTTGCTGGTTTCGCCGGACGCCGTTGTCCGACGGAGGTGGTGCGGGACTGCATGGAACGGGGCACCGCGCTCTGCTTCCAGTGTGCGCGGTGCCCCGGATATCCGTACGAAGAGAAAACGTACGGGTGAAAACATATGGCGAAGAGCCTACGAAACTACTTCAGGCCGGGGTACAACGGGTGCTTGTCGGCCAGAGCGGACACGCGGGCCTTCAGGGACTCCGTGTCGTAGGACGGCTTCAGCGTCTCGGCGATGACGTCCGCGACCTCGGTGAAGTCCTCGGCCGTGAAGCCGCGGGTGGCGAGGGCGGGCGTGCCGATGCGCAGGCCGGAGGTGACCATCGGCGGGCGCGGGTCGTTCGGGATGGCGTTGCGGTTGACCGTGATGCCGACCTCGTGGAGGCGGTCCTCGGCCTGCTGCCCGTCCAGCTCGGAGTTGCGCAGGTCGACCAGGACCAGGTGCACGTCCGTGCCCCCGGACAGGACGTCCACGCCGACGGCCTTCACGTCGTCCTGGACCAGACGCTCGGCCAGGATGCGCGCGCCGTCCAGCGTGCGCTGCTGGCGCTCCTTGAAGTCGTCCGAGGCGGCGACCTTGAAGGAGACGGCCTTGGCGGCGATCACGTGCTCCAGGGGGCCGCCCTGGAAGCCCGGGAAGACCGAGGAGTTCAGCTTCTTCGCGAAATCCTTCTTCGCGAGGATGATCCCGCCGCGGGGACCGCCGAGCGTCTTGTGCGTGGTGGAGGTGACCACGTCCGCGTACGGGACCGGGTTCGGGTGCAGACCCGCCGCGACCAGGCCCGCGAAGTGGGCCATGTCGACCCACAGGAAGGAGCCGGCCTCGTCCGCGATCCGGCGGAACTCGGCGAAGTCGAGCTGCCGCGGGTACGCCGACCAGCCCGCGATGATCACCTTCGGGCGGTGCTCCTTGGCGAGCCGCTCGACCTCGGCCATGTCGACCAGGCCGGCCTCGTCCACGTGGTACGCGACCACGTTGAACTGCTTGCCCGAGAAGTTCAGGCGCATGCCGTGGGTCAGGTGGCCGCCGTGGGCCAGGTCCAGGCCGAGGATGGTGTCGCCGGGCTGGGCCAGCGCGAACAGCGCGGCCTGGTTGGCGGAGGCACCCGAGTGGGGCTGCACGTTGGCGTACTCGGCGCCGAACAGCTCCTTGACCCGGTCGATGGCGATCTGCTCGGCCACGTCGACGTGCTCGCAGCCGCCGTAGTAGCGGCGGCCCGGGTAGCCCTCGGCGTACTTGTTGGTCAGGACCGAGCCCTGGGCCTCCATGACCGCGACCGGAGCGAAGTTCTCCGAGGCGATCATCTCCAGCGTGGACTGCTGGCGGTGCAGCTCGGCGTCGACGGCGGCGGCGACGTCCGGGTCGAGCTCGTGCAGGGGGGTGTTCATGAGCGACATGTGCGGTGGACTCCTCAGCCGGCCGTGAAGGCGGTGTACTCGTCGGCGGACATCAGGTCCTCGGGCTCGCCGGCGACGCGCACCTTGAACAGCCAGCCGCCCTCGAAGGGAGCGGAGTTCACCAGGGCCGGGTCGTCCACGACGTCCTGGTTGGCCTCGACGACCTCGCCGTTCACCGGGGAGTACAGGTCGCTGACCGACTTGGTCGACTCCAGCTCGCCGCAGGACTCGCCCGCGGCGACCGTGTCACCGACCTCCGGGAGCTGGGCGTAGACGACATCGCCGAGCGCGTTGGCCGCGTACTCGGTGATGCCGACCGTCGCGACGCCGTCCTCGGCGACGGACAGCCACTCGTGCTCCTTGCTGTAACGCAGCTGCTGGGGGTTGCTCATGACCTGAATTCTCCTGTACGCGGTGGAGTGCTGATGGAGGGAAGCGTGGGTGACCGGGCGGATGTGCCCAGGGTCACGTCCGGGGCCCGGCGAAGGGCGCCCGTCGGTACCGGCGCCCGACAGGCATCCGGTTCATGTCCGGCCGGTGCGGACCAGTGTCACTTCTGCCGCTTGTAGAACGGCAGCGCCACGACCTCGTACGGTTCGTGGCTGCCCCGGATGTCCACGCCCACACCGGTCGTGCCCGGCGCGGCGTGCGCGGCGTCGACGTACGCCATGGCGATGGGCTTGCCCAGGGTCGGG
Organism: Streptomyces sp. NBC_00386; assembly: GCF_036063235.1. Classification (NCBI taxonomy): domain Bacteria; kingdom Bacillati; phylum Actinomycetota; class Actinomycetes; order Kitasatosporales; family Streptomycetaceae; genus Streptomyces; species Streptomyces sp. NBC_00386. The sequence goes on along the minus strand of NZ_CP107950.1, from coordinate 3,096,122 downwards.
GACGGGGCGCCGGAGGTGACCTCGCCGATCACCTTGCCGCCGGCGACGACGGGATACCCGGCGCGCGGCACGCGGCGGCCCTCGGCGATCAGCCCGACGAGCACGCGCGGCGGCTCGGAGGCGGCACGTTCGGCGGCTTCGGCCAGGGCCGCGCGCCCCACGAAGTCGCCGTCCTTCTCGAACTTCACGACCCGGCCGAGGCCCGCGTCGAAGGGGGTCAGCGCGGTGGTCAGCTCGTGCCCGTACAGCGGCATGCCGGCCTCCAGGCGCAGCGTGTCGCGGCAGGACAGGCCGCAGGGGACGAGACCGGCCGGGGTGCCCGCGTCGGTCAGCGCCTGCCACACCTTCTCGGCGTCGGCGGGGGCGACGAACAGCTCGAAGCCGTCCTCGCCGGTGTAGCCGGTGCGGGCGATCAGGGCCGGAACGCCGGCCACCGTGCCCGGCAGGCCCGCGTAGTACTTCAGGCCGTCGAGGTCCGCGTCGGTGACCGCCTTGAGGATGCCGGGGGACTCGGGGCCCTGCACGGCGATCAGCGCGTACGCGTCACGGTCGTCGCGCACCACGGCGTCGAAACCGGCGGCACGCCCGGTCAGCGCGTCCAGCACCACCTGGGCGTTGGAGGCGTTGGCGACGACCATGTATTCGTGATCGGCCAGCCGGTAGACGATCAGGTCGTCCAGAATGCCGCCGTCCTCCTGGCAGATCATGGTGTAGCGGGCGCGGCCGACGCCGACGGTGGCGATGTTGCCGACCAGCGCGTGGTTCAGGAGGGCCGCGGCCTCGGGGCCGGTGACGGTGATCTCGCCCATGTGGGAGAGGTCGAAGAGACCGGCCTTCGTGCGGACGGCTACGTGCTCGTCACGCTCCGAGCCGTAGCGCAGGGGCATGTCCCAGCCCGCGAAGTCGGTCATGGTCGCGCCGAGCGAACGATGCAGGGCATCGAGCGCGGTGTGACGGGGTGCATTGCTGCTCATCGGTCTGGCTCCCAAGGCATGACGGCGAGGTCGTTCCTCCCCATCTGTCATCGGAACCTGAGAGGTTCATCACGACCACACGAATCGGTGGTCCTGACTTGCACCTTGGGTGGAGCCGCCGGAGCGGCCCGCTTTTCAGATGTGCCTCGCCCGCGCGGTAACGGTGCCTGAGAGATTCAAGGGAGGGACTTGCTCCTTCGGCGCCCGGGTACACGTACCCAGGACTCTCCCGCGCGGATTCAAGCGGCCGGTATGCAGTTGGCGCGGCCATCATCGCACGCGCTGTCGGATCACGGCAGCCCGCCATCTGTGACCGGGCTGTGGCAGTCCGCGTACGGAAATGGGAAGCGCCGGGCATTACCTTCTCTTTACACTCGATGGGGATGGGACTCCACATCCCAGGGGAGGACGGTCACGGTGAACAGGACCACGGCGTACGCGACGACCTCGGGTCTCGCACTGCCCGAGCAGCCCGGCGCACCGGCCCGGGAGGCCCGCGGAGCGCGTCCCGCGGTCGTCGTGCGGGATCTCCGCGACCGGGTCGGGCGCAGTCCGCACGGCCTCCGCTTCGGGGCGCAGGACCTCGTCGTCGTCACCGGGCTGCCCGGCAGCGGCAAGTCGACGCTGATGCGGCGGGCCGTGCGGGGCACCCGCGTCGACTCCCAGGACACCCGCGAGCGCTGGGACGGCCGGATGGCCGGCCTGCTGCCGTACGCGGTCTACCGTCCCCTCGTCCGCCTCGCGCACTACGCCGGCCTGCGCCGCGCCCTGCGCGAGGGCGGCGGACTCGTCGTGCACGACTGCGGTACGCAGGCCTGGGTGCGCCGCTGGCTCGCCCGCGAGGCCCGGCGCCGTGGCGGCGCGCTGCACCTGCTGCTGCTCGACGTCACACCCGGCACCGCGCTGGACGGCCAGCGCGAGCGAGGCCGGGGCGTCTCGCGCTACGCCTTCGCCCGCCACCGCGGCGCGGTCGCCCGGCTGCTGCGCTCCGCCGAGACGGGAGACCTGCCCGAGGGATGCGGCTCGGCGGTACTGATCGACCGGGACGCGGCGGACGTGCTGCGCAGGATCGACTTCGGCCACTGACCGGTCACGGTGGCCCACTAATCTTTCCAGCCGGAACAGTGGTTCGAAGCGGGCGGTAGACAGATGGACTTTCCGGCACAGGCACACCCCCATCCGCACAGCGGTTGGCCCGGCAACGAGCTGGAGGAGGTGTTGTCCTCCTCCCTGGGCGTGCCCGGGCCCTCGGCGGGCGCTCGCATCGTCGAGGTGCTCGGCCGCAGCTTCGTATGGGTGCCGCTGCCCAATGGCGGCGGCCCGAACAGCGGTCCGCTCGATCTGCCCACGATGGACATCGGGGGCCAGGTCTTCGTCCCCGTCTTCAGCTCCGAGGAGCAGTTCCGCCAGGTCGTCGGCGGTCACATGTCGTACACGATCGCGCCCGCCGTGGAGTTCGCCCGCGGACTTCCCCCGCAGGTCGGCATCGTGGTGAACCCGGACGGCGTGGTCGGCGTGCCGCTGCCGCCGATGGCCGTGGCCGAATTGTGCCGGGCCGGGCGGAGCGAGCTGGACGGGGCGGCCAGCGGCGGCCGGGTGCGGCTCTTCGAGCCCGACTGGCAGGACGATCCGGTGGACTTCCTCGCCGCGGCCTCGGCGGAGTTCGCCGCGACGGGTGTCGTCCTGAGCGCCCGCCGCTGTCTGGCCAGCATCGAGGGCGACGAACCGGTCATGTTCATCGGCGTCGAGCTCGCGGCGTGGGAGGGCGACGCCCGCGCCCTGCCGCTGGACGCCCTGGGGCGTGCCCTCGGCCGCGTCCCGGTCGGTATTCCGGTGAACCTGGTCCTTCTCGACGTGACGCAGGACCCGGTCGGCGACTGGATGCGTGCCCAGGTGCGCCCCTTCTACCAGCACGGTCACTGAACGGCGCCCGCGCCGGGAGTGCCCGGCCGGACCTCCGGCCCGCCGCGCGGGGCCCTCGGCCGCCCCGCGCGACGGTTCCCGGCTCTCGACTGCTTCCCCCGGCGGAGCACGATCGCCGCATAAGCTGGTTTCATGGCCTGGTCGAGGTGTTGACGCATGTCGGTAACCGGTGCCTCGGGCGTAAGGGATGAGTTCGTCGTGAATTGTTCGCGAAGGGGCGGTTGAAGGTGAGCGCGTCGGGCACGGCCGCGGCCGGGCAGGTCGAGCACATGCTGCGCCAGGTGACTCCCGGGCGTTACGACGCCTACGAGGCGCTCCTTCGCGCGCTCGCGACCCCGTCGTCCGGCCAGGTGTGGATGCTGCTCTGGCACGGGCAGGCCGGCTCCCCGGACGCCCAGTACGGGAACATGCAGGTGGACGGCTTCGGGTACGCGCCCTGTGTCACCTCCGCGCAGGAACTCTCGGCCAGTGGCTGGAACCGCAGCTACGAGGTCGTGGACGGGCTGGACGTCGCCCGCACCCTGTACCCCGACCACTTCGGTCTCTGGCTCAATCCGCATGCCCCGGGCGGCGGCCTCGGCATCCCGTGGCTGGATCTGCGCCGGATCGCCACGGGCCTGGAGCGACAGCCCGCGGGCCCGCTGCGACTGTCCGAACCGGCCATCGAGATCCCGCAGTTCTACGCCCTGCTCACGCAGAACGCCCATCTCACCCCGGCCGTACGGTCGTTGCGCCGAGCCTGGGTCCAGCCCACGCTCGGGGCGCCGTATCTGGCCATCGGCCTCGACGTGTACGACACTTCACCGCCCGCCGTCGACTCGGTGCGGGCGATGATGCAGCAGTCCATCGGCGCCGTCCCGGACGGGCTGCCCGTCTCCACCGTCGCGATGTCGGACGAGTTCGACCCGGTGGCGATGTGGCTGCGTGCCAACGCACGCCCGTTCTACGACCGCGAGGCGCACGCCGCTCCGGCACAGGCGCCGACAGCGGGCGGTTACGGCTATCCGCCGGCCCGCGGCGGCTACTGAGAGCGTCCCGAATTCCGGACCTGTCGCATGCCCGTGCGAGAACGGCTGGCATCATGAGTCTGCACACGGCCTTCACGAGGTGTGCGCTCCATGCTGCTGACCTGCGGGGAAGCGGACGCATGCGTCAATTGTCCTATTTTGGTGGGACTTCTGATTCAAAAGACCCTTATGGGTTCTTTGGGGTCAATTGGCAGTCGTCCGACTCCTGTTACCCACTGTTCGGATAACGGAATCCCCCAACAAGCATCACGGTTGCGCATAGTTTCTCCATGAGGCCTGGCAACTGATCGTGGCGGCACTGAAGACTCGCCCATCAGACACGGGACATCGCTCCTGTGAGCGAGTGCCAGTCGAATCATCAGCCGGGTCATCGGACCGCACCATCTGCGGTCAACCTCCCGGCGAGCAAGTGAACCAAGCCGCAGACAGCGGCAGTCGTAGGCCGGTCACCACCGGCGAGAGGGGTCGGGTCACTGTGACCGCACCGATCGAGACCACCGCGGCGGCATCGGAAGCGCAGCCAGAGGCTGTGCTTGCCGGAGCCGGCAAGGGGCAGATCGAGGGCCGTTCCCTGGGACAGATCGCCTGGACGCGCTTCAAGCGCGACAAGGTGGCGGTCGCCGGCGGTGTCATCGTCGTACTGCTCATCCTGGTGGCGATCCTCGCCCGGCCCCTTCAGTCGATGCTGGGACTGGACCCGAACGCCTTCAACCAGGACCTGATCGACCCGAACACCTCGCTGCCCAAGGGCGGTATGGGTGGCATGAGCGGTGACCACCCGCTCGGTGTGGACCCGAAGTTCGGCCGCGACCTCGCCACCCGCCTCCTGGAGGGTTCCTGGGTGTCGCTGGTCGTCGCCTTCGGCGCCACCATCCTGTCGAACGTGATCGGCGCGATCCTGGGCGTCGTCGCGGGCTTCTACGGCGGGCGGGTCGACTCGATCATCAGCCGTCTGATGGACACCTTCCTCGCCTTCCCCCTCCTGCTGTTCGCGATCGCCATCTCGGCGACGCTGCAGGGCGGCGCGTTCGGCCTCGAAGGGCTCCCGCTCCACCTGAGCGTGCTGATCTTCGTGATCGGCTTCTTCAACTGGCCCTACCTGGGCCGGATCGTCCGAGGCCAGACCCTCGCCCTGCGTGAGCGGGAATTCGTGGACGCCTCCCGGGGCATGGGCGCCAAGGGCCCGTACATCCTGTTCCGGGAGCTGCTGCCCAACCTGGTCGGCCCGATCATCGTCTACTCGACGCTGCTCATCCCGACCAACATCCTCTTCGAGGCGTCCCTCAGCTTCCTCGGGGTCGGCATCCAGCCCCCGCAGGCATCCTGGGGCGGCATGCTCCGTGAAGCGGTGACCTACTACGAGGTCGACCCGCAGTTCATGATCGTGCCCGGCCTCGCCATCTTCGTGACCGTCCTCGCCTTCAACCTGCTGGGCGACGGTCTCCGCGATGCTCTCGACCCGCGCAGCCGCTGATGCCTGACGGACACCGAGAGACCACCAAGTTTCCTACAATGAAGGGGAACCCGCCCATCATGCGAAGGTCAGCGCTGGCCGCAATTGCGGCCATCGGCTCCGCGAGTCTGCTCGTTGCAGGCTGCAGCAAGGCCGATGACAACAAGAACACCGACAACACGAAGTCAGCTGGGGCCAACGCAGCGACCACGGACGTCGTCAACGCCTCCACCCAGAAGGGGGGCACGGTCACGTACGAGTACTCCGACGTGCCGGACTCCTTCGACCCGGGCAACACGTACTACGCGTACATGTACAACCTCTCGCGTCTGTACGCCCGCCCGCTGATGACGTTCCAGCCCGGCGCCGGCGAGAAGGGCAACACCCTTGTCCCGGACCTCGCGGCCAGCGCGGGTGTCCCGAGCGACGGCGGCAAGACCTGGACGTACAAGCTGCGTGCGGGTCTGAAGTACCAGGACGGCACCGCGATCACGTCCAAGGACGTCAAGTACGCGGTCGAGCGCTCCAACTTCGCGCGTGACGTGCTCTCCCTCGGCCCGAACTACTTCCAGCAGTTCCTCGTGGGCGGCGACAAGTACAAGGGTCCCTACAAGGACAAGAGCGCCAAGGGCCTCTCGTCCATCGAGACCCCGGACGACACCACCGTCGTCTTCCACCTGAAGACCGCCTTCCAGGAGTTCGACTACCTGGTCGCCTCGCCGCAGACGGCGCCGGTCCCGCAGGCCAAGGACAACGGCGTCGACTACGTCAAGAACATCGTGTCCTCGGGCTCGTACAAGTTCGAGAGCTACGCCGACGGCAAGCAGGCCGTCCTCGTGCGCAACGAGAACTGGGACGCGAAGACGGACCCGCTGCGCAAGCAGTACCCGGACAAGATCGTCGTGAACCTGAAGGTCGCCGCTGAGACGATCGACAAGGACGTCCTCGCGGGCGACGCGATCGACCTCGGTGGTGGCGGTGTCCAGGCCGCGACCCAGGCGCAGGTCCTGAGCTCGGCCGACAAGAAGGCCAACACGGACAACACCTACGGTGGCCGTCTCGTCTACATGGCGATCAACACCAAGGTGAAGCCGTTCGACAACGTCGCGTGCCGCAAGGCCGTGCAGTTCGCGATCGACAAGGTCTCGGTGCAGACCGCCGAGGGTGGTCCGGTCCGCGGCGACATCGCCTCCACCGTCCTCCCGCCGGACATCCCGGGCTACGCCAAGTCGGACGTCTACGCGTCCGCCGGCAGCAAGGGTGACGAGGCCAAGGCCAAGGACCAGCTCAAGGCCTGCGGCAAGTCGTCGATCAACACCAACATCTCGGCTCGCAGCGACCGCCCGCAGGAGATCGACGCGGCCACCGCGATCATCAACTCGCTGAAGAAGGTCGGCATCAACGCCAGCCTGAAGCAGTACCCGTCGGGCAAGTACTTCACCGACTACGCGGGTGTCCCGAAGTTCACCGAGAAGAACAACATCGGTCTGATCATGATGCAGTGGGGTGCCGACTGGCCCTCCGGCTACGGCTTCCTGCAGCAGATCCTGAACGGCTCCGCGATCGGCGCCTCGGGTAACACCAACCTGTCGCAGTACGACAACAAGGACGTCAACGCCCTCCTCGAGAAGGCGATCGGTACGCAGGACAACGCCGCGCGCAACGGCCTGTACACCGAGATCGACAAGAAGACCATGGACGACGCCGTCCTCGTGCCGCTGACCTACTTCAAGGTTCTGCTGGCCCGACCGCAGTACGCGACCAACCTGGTCTCCACGGCGGCCTTCAGCGGTCAGTACGACTACCTCAACATCGGCACCACGAAGAAGTAGCAGCCCCGGAAGGCAGGTGAAGGCATTGGTGCCCGCGGGCTTAGCGGCCCGCGGGCACCAGCGCCGATCCCCGTGATCTCGTACATCCTCCGTCGGACGGCAGCGGCAGTGATCCTGCTCCTGGTCGTCTCCGCGGTCACCTTCGCCATCTTCTTCCTGCTGCCAAGACTGGCCGGCCAGACCGCCGACCAGCTCGCGCAGCAGTACATCGGGAAGAGCCCGTCGAAGGCCGACATCCTCGCGGTCAAGCACAACCTCGGTCTGGACCAGCCCGTCTACGTCCAGTACTGGCACTTCATCAAGGGGATCGTCAGCGGCGCGACCTATGACCTGGGTCCCACCACGGCGCACTGCGACGCACCGTGCTTCGGGTACTCCTTCAAGACGCACCAGGCTGTCTGGCCGGAGCTCACCTCGCGCCTCCCGGTGACGCTCTCGCTCGCCGTCGGTGCCGCGGTGCTGTGGCTGGTGTCCGGTGTGACGGCCGGTGTGATCTCGGCGCTCAAGCCGCGTTCCATCCTCGACCGCACGTTCATGGGCATCGCGCTCGCCGGTGTCTCGCTGCCCATGTTCTTCACGGGCAACCTGGCGCTGCTGCTCTTCACCATCAACTGGCCGATCTTCGGCCGGACCTACGTCCCGTTCACCGAGAACCCCGCACAGTGGGCCAACACCCTCTTCCCCGCGTGGTGTTCTCTCGCTCTCCTGTACTCCGCCATCTACGCGCGGCTCACCCGCTCGGGCATGCTGGAGACGATGAACGAGGACTTCATCCGCACGGCCCGTGCCAAGGGCCTGCGCGAGAGCAAGGTCGTGGTCCGGCACGGACTGCGCGCCGCCCTCACTCCGATCATCACCGTCTTCGGCATGGACATCGGTCTGCTGCTCGGCGGCGCCGTGATCACCGAATACGTGTTCTCTCTGCACGGCATCGGCCAGTACGCGGTGCAGGGCATCACCGACAACGATCTGCCGAAGATCCTCGGTGTGACCCTTCTCGCCGCGTTCTTCGTCGTCGTGGCAAATCTTCTGGTGGACATGCTCTACGCGGCCGCCGACCCGCGGGTGAGGCTCTCATGACCGAACTGTCCAAGACCGGCGCCGCGCTGGGCGAGCCCGTCTCGTCGCCGTCGAACGCTCCCAAGGCGTTCCTCGACGTGCGCGACCTCAAGGTGCACTTCCCGACCGACGACGGTCTGGTCAAGTCCGTCGACGGGCTCAGCTTCTCGGTGGAGAAGGGCAAGACCCTCTGCGTCGTCGGCGAGTCGGGTTCCGGCAAGTCCGTGACCTCGCTGGCGGTCATGGGCCTGCACCGGCTCGGCGCGCGCGGCAAGAACGTCCAGATGTCGGGCGAGATCTGGCTGGACGGCAAGGAACTGGTCAACGCCTCCCCGGACGAGGTGCGCAAGCTCCGCGGCCGCGAGATGGCGATGATCTTCCAGGACCCGCTGTCGGCGATGCACCCGTACTACACGATCGGCAACCAGATCGTGGAGGCGTACCGCAACCACCACAAGGTCAGCAAGAAGGTCGCCCGCACCCGGGCGATCGAGATGCTCGACCGCGTGGGCATCCCGGAGCCGGGCAAGCGCGTCGACAGCTACCCGCACGAGTTCTCGGGCGGTATGCGCCAGCGCGCGATGATCGCGATGGCGCTCGTCAACAACCCCGAGCTGCTCATCGCGGACGAGCCGACGACCGCCCTCGACGTCACCGTCCAGGCGCAGATCCTCGACCTCATCCGCGACCTGCAGAAGGAGTTCGGCTCCGCGGTCGTCCTCATCACCCACGACCTGGGTGTGGTGGCCGAGATCGCCGACGACGTCCTCGTGATGTACGGCGGCCGGTGCGTGGAGCGCGGCTCCGTCGAGCGGGTCTTCGAGCAGCCGCAGCACCCCTACACCTGGGGCCTGCTCGGCTCGATGCCGCGTATCGACCGCGACACCTCCGACCGGCTCATCCCGGTCAAGGGCCAGCCGCCGAGCCTCATCAACATCCCCTCGGGCTGCGCCTTCCACCCGCGCTGCCCGTACGCGGACCTGCCCAAGGGCAATGTCACCCGCACCGTGCGCCCCGAACTGCAGCTTGTTGGCAGCGATCACTACACCGCCTGCCACCTCTCGCAGGAGGACCGCACGCGGATCTGGACCGAAGAGATTGCGCCGAAGCTGTGAGTGAGAACAACAAGACGGACGGCGCCGGCGCGGTGATTCCGCAGCAGGCCGCGGGTCCCGCGCACCGCGCGAAGTCCTCGGACAGCAGTGAGGTCCTCCTCCGGGTCCAGGGGCTCCAGAAGCACTTCCCCATCCGGAAGGGCGTTCTCCAGCGTCAGGTCGGTGCGGTCAAGGCGGTCGACGGCATCGACTTCGAGGTCCGCAAGGGCGAGACGCTCGGCGTCGTCGGCGAGTCCGGCTGCGGCAAGTCGACCATGGGCCGGGTCATCACCCGTCTCCAGGACCCGACCGGCGGCACCATCGAGTTCGAGGGCCAGGACATCACCCGGCTCAGCGCCTCGAAGATGCGTCCGCTGCGCCGTGACATCCAGATGATCTTCCAGGACCCGTACGGGTCGCTGAACCCCCGTCACACCATCGGCTCGATCGTCTCGGCGCCGTTCCGGCTCCAGAACGTGCAGCCCGAGGGCGGTGTGAAGAAGGAGGTCCAGCGGCTCCTGGAGCTGGTGGGTCTGAGCCCCGAGCACTACAACCGCTACCCGCACGAGTTCTCCGGCGGTCAGCGCCAGCGCATCGGCATCGCCCGCGCGCTCGCCCTGAAGCCGAAGCTGGTCGTGGCGGACGAGCCGGTCTCGGCGCTCGACGTGTCGATCCAGGCGCAGGTCGTGAACCTGATGGACGACCTCCAGTCCGAGCTGGGCCTGACGTACGTGATCATCGCTCACGACCTCTCCGTCGTGCGCCATGTCTCGGACCGCATCGCGGTGATGTACCTCGGCAAGATCGTCGAGCTCGCCGACCGCTCCTCGCTGTACGAGGCGCCGATGCACCCGTACACCAAGGCCCTGATGTCGGCCGTGCCGGTGCCGGACCCCAAGCGCCGTGGCGCCAAGAGCGAGCGGATCCTGCTGCGCGGCGACGTGCCCTCGCCGATCGCGCCGCCGAGCGGCTGCCGGTTCCACACCCGGTGCTGGAAGGCCACGCAGGTCTGCAAGACGACCGAGCCGCCGCTCATCGAGCTGAAGCCCGGTCAGCAGGTCGCCTGCCACCACCCGGAGAACGCCGCGGACCAGGCTCCGCAGGACGTCGTCCTGCTCTCGGCCGCCCGCGAGGCCGTCGAGCTGGTGTCCGGCGTGGAATCCGCCGAGGTGTCGGGCGAGGCTCCGGCCGAGCTCGCCGCCACCGGTGAGGAGGCCGACTCCGCGTCGGACTCCGCGGTTGCGGAAGCCGATCGTCAGGAGTCAACCGGCAAGTAGGCCGTGACGACTTGGCAAAGTCATGAACATGCCTGAACGGGAGAGTGCAGAGTCCTGCGTGTCCGTCTGATCGGAAACGATCGGCACGCGTACGAAAGGGACGCTGATGGCACTCTCCCGTTCGGCACGTTCAGGGGCACTCGCGACCGCGATCGCCTCCTTACTTCTCGTCGCCGCCTCCTCCGCCCCCACCTCCGGCGCGGACGGCATCGGTGACACGTACTTCCCCCAGCTCGGCAACGGCGGCTTCGACGCCCGCCACTACGCCCTCGACGTGGCGTACGACCCCGGCACCGACCGCCTCGACGGCCGTACGACCCTCACCGCCCGCGCCACCCAGAACCTCTCCGCCTTCGACCTGGACCTCCAGAAGCTGGACGTCACGAGGGTCGAGGTGAACGGCAGAGCGGCCCGCTTCACGCGGGAGGGCGACGAGATCCGCATCACCCCGCGCGGCACGCTGCCCAAGGGCAAGAACTTCACGGTGACCGTCACCTACGGCGGAGTCCCCGAGCCGCTCAACGGCCCGATCGTGTTCGGCTCCGACTACGGGTGGATGAAGACCACGGACGGCGTGTTCGTCGCCTGCGAGCCCAACGCCGCCTCCACCTGGTTCCCCTCCAGCGACCACCCGTCCGACAAGGCGACCTACGACATCCGCATCACGGCCCCCAAGGGCCTGACGGGGGTGTCCAACGGACGTCTGGTGTCGACCCGCGACAAGGGCGCCGTCACGGTCACGCACTGGCGCGAGAGCCGCCCCATGGCCACCTATCTCGCGACGGCGACCATCGGGAAGTTCGACGTGAGGACCGGCACGACCCCGGCCGGGACACCGATCTACGTCGCCATCGACCCGGTGCTCGCCAACAGCAACAGCGTCGACGTGTACGCCGTCACCGCCGAGGCCACCGACTACTGGTCGCAGGTGTTCGGCCCGTACCCCTTCGAGGAGACCGGCGCCATCGTCGACGACATGCCCGAGGCGGGATTCTCGCTGGAGGTCCAGTCGAAGCCCGCGTACTCGGCGGTGCGCTCGGAGTTGACCATCGTGCACGAGCTGGCCCACCAGTGGTTCGGCGACTCCGTCTCGGTGGCGCACTGGAAGGACATCTGGCTCAACGAGGGCTTCGCGACCTACGCCCAGTGGCTGTGGGCCGAGCACAAGGGCGTCCGCTCGGCGCACGACTCGTTCGTCGCCGGGTACAAGCAGCGGCCCGCGGACGCCGCCTTCTGGCAGACCACGGTCGGTGACCCGCAGCGGGACACGATGTTCGCCTCGGCGGTCTACCAGCGGGGTGCGATGACGCTCCAGATGCTGCGCGAGCGCATCGGTGACACGGCCTTCTTCAAGCTGCTGCCGGCGTGGACGAAGCTGCACCGGTACGGGAACGCGGACACCGCCGCCTTCATCGCCCTCGCCGAGCGGATCTCCGGCCAACAGCTCGACGACCTCTTCGGGACCTGGCTGTTCACCACAGGCAAGCCGGCCGTCTAGACCTTCCTTCGTAGGGTCGAGCCTGCCCTCCAGGCCTTCTTTCGTAAGGTGCATACCCCGCGACAGGTGAGAATGTGGGGGTGCTCCAGCAACTGTTCAATCCCTCCGTCCAGCACACGCTCGACCTGATCGGCATCTTCGTCTTCGCGATCTCCGGCGCCCTGCTGGCCGTCCGCAAGAACTTCGACGTCTTCGGGATCGCCGTCCTCGCGGAGATCACCGCGCTGGGCGGAGGGCTGCTGCGCGACGTGATCATCGGTGCCGTACCCCCGGCGGCCTTCACCGACCTGGGGTACTTCACCACACCGCTCGTCGCCGCCCTGCTCGTGTTCTTCATGCACCCGCACGTGGAACGCATCCAGGTCGGCGTGAACGTCTTCGACGCGGCCGGGCTCGGACTGTTCTGTGTCACCGGCACCGTCAAGGCGTACGACTACGGGCTCGGCCTGACCGCCTCCGCCGCCCTCGGCCTCGCGACCGCCGTGGGCGGCGGTGTGCTGCGTGACGTCCTCGCCAACGAGGTCCCCTCCCTGCTGCGCTGGGACCGTGACCTCTACGCGGTCCCGGCGATGGTCGGCGCCACGATGGTGGTGCTCTGCATCCGCTTCGACGCGCTCACCCCGTTCACCAGCGGTCTCGCCGTCGTCACGGCCTTCGTGCTGCGCCTGTTCGCGATGCGGTTCCACTGGCGGGCTCCGCGCGCGTGGAACCGCCGTTCGACGGTTCGTGAGGAGGAGAGCCCTTGATCCGGTCGGCGCCGACCGCTCCGCCGGCGTCTCCGGGACCGCCCGTCCCGCTCTCCGCCCCTTCCGCCCTTTCCGTCCCTGGAGTCCCTGCCGCGCCGACCCCGCCGGAGTCGAACCGTTCGGTCAGCCAGCGGAACACCTCCGGGAGCTGCGGCCGCCACAGTCCCATGTCGTGGCCGCCCGCGCTGCGCGGCAGCAGCACCACGTCCACGCTCGTCGGCGGTTTCGCGATCGCCTGGATCGCGGTGCCCGCCTGGTATCCGTCACCGGACTCGCCGGAGAAGTAGAGGGCGATCCGGGGGTGGACGGGGGCGGCGCGCAGCAGCAGGCGGGGATTGTTCCGCCGGCGCAGTTCGAGGGTCCGCCCGGCAAGTGAACTGCGTTCGCCCCGGGGGTCGTTGTAGCCGGACATGCTCACCGCGGCCCGGTAGCGGTCGGGATGGGCGACGGCCAGCTTGGTGGCGCAGTGCGCCCCGGCCGAGTATCCGGCCGCGGCCCAGCCGTCCGGGGCGGGCTCGGCGCGGAAGTTGTCCATGACCATCCGCGGTACGTCGATGCTGAGCCAGCTCTCCGCGTTCACCGTTCCGGGGATGTTCGCGCAGCCGGTGTCCGCGCGGGCCAGCAGGTTGGTGCGGGGCGCGACCAGGATGAAGGGCGCGACCCGGCCGTCGAGCATCATCGGCCGCAGTTGCTCGTGCACCCTCAGGGAGCCGAACCACGCCTTGGCGGAGCCCGGATATCCCGGCAGCAGCTCCACCACGGGGAACGCGCGGTGCCGGTAGGCGGGTTCGTCGTACTGCGGCGGCAGCCAGACGTAGACCTCGGCGTTCACCCCCGAGATCCGTCCCCTCAGGTCGGTGACGCGCACTCCGCCGGCCTGTCGCATACGCGGCCCGCCGGCCTGCCGGAAGGTCTGCCGCACCGAGGGCAGGTTCTTCGGCGAGATCCCTCCGGTGCCGTCCACGCCGAGGTCGGCGGCCTGCTGGACGTGGTTGCCGGTGCCGAGGAGGTCGGCCCAGTCGTCGTACAGGTTGTTGGCGTTGTTCACGAGGACGAACACGAGGCTGATCGCCGTCCCCTGGACGAGCAGCAGCATCAGGAGCCGGGCCGCGGCGCGCACCGGCGCCGGTCCTGGCACCCGGGACCACAGGACCAGGGGCAGCAGAAGGGCGACGGCGCACAGCACGAAAGAGGTCAGGAGGAATGATGTCCCGGTGAGGCTCATGTCCCATCAGAGGAGAACCCGGACCGATTGGTTACGGATGATTACGGACACTTGACAGGAAATTGCCGAATCCTCACCTGAACGGTCGGATGATGGGGGAAGCGACGGGGGCGCCCGCGCCTCCGAATGGGTGAAAGCTACCGCTTAGTAATTTCCTGTTGTACCGTTCACGTATGCCAGAAGCAGCTTCGGTACAGGCCGCACGGGCCACGATCGGCGACAGCGAGTTCGACCGGGACACCGCCGTCACCCCGCGCGGGGCCGGCGTCTACGACGTCGACCTCTCCGCCGGGTGGACGATCATCAACGCCGTCAACGGCGGCTATCTGCTGGCCGTCCTCGGCCGGGCGCTCGCCGACGCCCTCCCGCACTCCGACCCGTTCACGGTCTCCGCGCACTATCTGACCGCGTCCCAGCCGGGTCCCGCCGTCATCCGCACGGACGTCGTACGCACCGGCCGGACGCTGTCGACCGGACAGGCCTCCCTCTTCCAGTACGACGACGAGGGCCGCGAGGTCGAGCGCATCCGCGTGCTCGCCTCGTACGGCGATCTCGACACCCTGCCCGACGACGTCCGCACGACCGCGCTGCCGCCCGCGATCCCGCCCATGGACCAGTGCTTCGGTCCCCAGGACGCGCCCGCCCCGATCCCCGGCAGCTCGGCGATCACCGACCGGCTGTTCCTCAAGCTCGACCCCGCGACCCTGGGCTGGGCGCTCGGCGCGCCCTCCGGGAAGGGCGAGATGCGGGCGTGGTTCGGACTCGCCGACGGCCGGGACGCCGACCCGCTCTCGCTGCTCCTCGCGGTCGACGCGCTGCCGCCGACGGCCTTCGAGATCGGCCTGTCCGGCTGGGTGCCGACCGTCGAACTGACCGTGCACGTGCGTTCCCGCCCGGCGCCCGGCCCGCTGCGGGTGTCGATCACCACCCGTAACCTCGCCGGGGGCTTCCTGGAGGAGGACGCGGAGGTCTGGGACAGCGAGGACCGCCTGGTCGCCCAGTCCCGCCAACTCGCCCGCGCCCGCCTCGCCTGACCCGCCACGGCCGCTTCCGGCCCGCCCCGGACGGCCGGGGCTCCGGACCCCGGCCTCCGAGCCGTGAGCCCGGTGCGGGACAGCCTGCGGCGCTCTCGCGGCTTCGGAGGCACCCCTGCCTGCCCGGGTGCCCCGTCCCGCCCGTGGTGCGGTGCTCCGCGCCGTCGGGCGGCCACCGTCAGGTCGCCACCGTCAGGCAGTCGGCAGCGGGAGCCGGCCACCAGCGGGCAGTTACCGTCAGGCGGTCACCAGCGGGCGGCGGCCCATCCAGGCCGCCAGCCGCCCGTACGCGTCGGCACCGTCGGGAACCGGCGCCACCGCTCCGAAGGGCAGTTCGGGGTCCTCGCGCCCCTCGTCGGGCAGCACCCGGGCCGCGATCGTGAGCGCGAACTCGGCCAGTTCCGGATCGAGTTCGAGCGGCCGCCCCAGCGCCTCCGAGAGGTCCCAGGTGTGCGTGACGGCCTCCATGACGTACCCGGCGAGCGCGATCCGTCCGGTCGCCTCACCCCACGGCACCCGCACCGGCGCCTCCAGCCGCGCGTCGTCCGCCCATCCGGCGCGGACCTGGGCCCTGGCCTCCTCGTACGCGGCGCTCCAGCCGTCGTCCGGCACCCCGTCGGCGAACGGCCGCACCGCGAGCCCGTCGCCGCCCGCCCCGATCACGGCGATCCGCCGGGTGCCGCCGACCATGTGCGACAGCAGCAGCCGTACGTCGAACTCGGTGCACGGGGTGACACCGCCGAGCTGCTCCGGCCGGACGGTCGCGATCAGCGACGCGATCTGAGCGGCGGCGCGGGCGTACAGGGGGCGGGGGTCCATGGCGTTCATGACTACCTCTTCCGTGTCTCGGTGTGCCCTCACCCTCGACGCATAACCTGACAGTTTCCGTCAGCATTTGTGGACGGCCCGAGGCGGGCGCGATCCTGGGCGCGTGAAGTCCGACCGCCTGCTCTCGATCCTGCTGCTGCTCCAGACGCGCGGACGCGTCCCGGCGCACGAACTCGCCGAACGGCTGGAGGTGTCGGTGCGCACCATCTACCGGGACGTCGAGGCCCTGTCCGCCTCGGGCGTCCCGGTCTACGCCGAACGCGGGCGGCACGGCGGTATCGAGCTGCTCGCCGGATTCCGTACGGACGTCACGGGACTGACCGCGGACGAGTCCCGCTCGCTGTTCATCCTGGCCGCGCAGGGCGCGCACGCCGCCCTCGGCCTCGACGCGGCGCTCGGCTCGGCCCTGCGCAAGGTGATGGCCGCGCTGCCAGCGCCCTTCAGACCCGCCGCCGAGGTCACCAGCCGGCGGATCCTCGTCGACGCCACACGCTGGAGGGGCGGTCCCCGGCGGGCGGTGGATCTGGACGTGCTGCAGGACGCCGTCTTCTCCGACCGCCGGCTGCGGCTGCGCTACCGCCACGGCGGGGACACCGAACCGAGCACCTGCACCGTCGACCCGTACGGCCTCGTCTCCAAGGCCGGTGTCTGGTACCTCGTCGCCGACCGGCGCGGAGCTCCGCGGCTGTTCCGCGCCGACCGGGTCCGTTCGGCCACCCTGCTGCCGGACCCGGTGCGGCGCCGTCCGGGCGTCGAACTCGCCGACGCCTGGGAGGTGCTGCGCCGTCAGGTCGAGGAGCGGCCGGGGGGTGTCGACGTCACGGTTCGGGTACGGCGCTCCCGCCTCGACATGTTCGTACGCCTTCACGTGGCCTCCCTCGCGGAGCTGCCCGAGGACGACGGCGACGGCGAGTGGGTCACCGCGCGCCTCTCCCTCGGCTCGGTGCGTGAAACCCGCACGCTGCTGGCCTTCGGGGACGCGCTGGAGGTCCTCGCGCCGGCCGAGGCACGCGAGGAGCTGGCGGAGACGGCGGCCGCCATCAGCGCGGTGTACGAAGGGGGTTGAGCACCGGCGCCGGGCCCGCGCCGCACAGCAAGGCACAGCTCCGGCACAGCGCGGCCCTACGTGGATCTGGTCCGCTGTCTCCCGCTCGTCCGGCCCTCGTCGGCCGACTTACGTGACCTGACCGGGAGTTGCCCCATGAACCGTCGTGCACGACTCGTTCCCTTCGTCGCCGTCCTCGCGCTCTCGCCCCTGCTGGCGGCCTGCGGCTCCGGTGACTCGTCGTCCTCGGACGGCAAGACCTCCGGCGGGCAGAACTGCACGCGTCCGTCCGGGATGCCGGGCGGAGCCTCCGGACGCCCCAGCGGTGCGCCCTCGGGCATGCCCTCGCGGTCCGGTGCCCCTTCGGGCATGCCCACCGGGAACGCCCCCTCCGGGTTCCCCTCGGGTATGCCGAGCGGTGGCCCCGGCGGTGGCGCGGGCGGCGGTCAGGGCGGCTGCGGCGGCGGTCCCGGCGGCGGCCAGATGAGGCAGGGGCAGTCGGCCGCTCAGGGCTGAGACGGGGGAGGACCCGCTGCCGTACGGAGGCGGTGTCACGCCGGTACGGCGGGGCCCGCGGAGCCGAGGGCGAGTGACGGTGCGGCGCGTCCGGGGAACGGGCGCGCCGCCGGCCTGTGTCGCTGTCCTGGCCCCGCGGCGGGGCTGATCAGCCGAGCCAGTGGCGGCGGCCGATGCTGATCAGCCGCATCTGGCGGCTCGCCGTCCTGGCCACCCGTTCGCGTTCCGCCGGGGAGCCGTCCAGCGCCTCCAGGAACGCCGAGGCGGCCATCAGCATGTGGTCGACGTACAGGCCCGCCAGCATCAGCAGATCGTCGTCGTTCCACCCCGCCGACTCGGGGTGCTCGGCCAGCGCGTCCCTGACCTCCTCGGCGAACCGGGCCAGTTGCTCGCTGATCGCGTCCCGCACCGGCTGGACACCACCGTGCCGCTCGCGTGCGATGAAGCGGACGTGCGCCGGGTGCGTCGCGACGTGGTGGGCGATCAGTTCCACGGCGCGCGCGATGCGTTCGTCGCCGTCGCCGGCCGTCGACACGATGTCCTCGATCATCGGGTGCAGGCTGCCGAGCGCCTCCTCGACCAGCGCCGCACCGAGATCCGCCGTCGAGCGGAAATGCCGGTAGAAGGCGGTCGGAGCGACTCCGACGGCGCGGGTGACCTCCCGCAGTCCCAGGCTGCTCAGGCTCTGATCCTCCAGAAGCCCCAACGCGGCGTCCAGCAGCGCCTGTCGGGTTTTCTGCTTCTGCGCCTGGCGGATGCCGAGAGTGTGACTCATGCCATGCAGTTAACAACTGTTCTCCGGAATTTTAAAGCCGTGGAGCGCGCTAGACTCAAGAGTCAGTGAACAACTGTTACTACAACCGTTCACTGAGCTGTCAAGTCCCGGAAACATCGGGCCCTCACCGTTGAGGTCCCGGATGTTCCAGGACCGGACTTCGAGACTTCTTCGAGAGGCATCTCATGCTGTTCCTCGTCGCCGCACTCCTGCTGCTCGGCGTCGTGATGGGCTCCGTGGCGCACGCGCCGCTGTCCTTCACCCTCGTTGCCGCGGCCGTCATCGGCGTCTGGCTGATCGTCTTCGCGCTGCGCGAGCGCGGGGCCCGCCGGCGCCACCCCTCCGCCAACTGACCGTTGGTCCCGCACCTTTGCCGGCCGGCCGTTGGTCCCACACCTTCACCGACTGACCGTTTGGAGCTGACTCACGTCATGGAACTCACCGCGCGCACCACCGGCACGACCCGCTCGCCCCGCACCACCGCGACGCCCCGCACCGCCGAAGCCGTCCGCACCGCGGGCGCCACCGAGACCGTCCGCGTCACGCGCCGGACCGGCGTCAAGGACGCCGACGGCATGGCCGTGGCCTCCTTCGTCCTCGGCCTGCTCGGCCTGCTCGTGCTGAACGTCTTCCTGGGCCCCGTCGCCATCGTCCTCGCCTCCGTCGCCCTCTGGCGCGGCACGGCCCGCCGGGGCCGCGCCTTCCTCGGCCTCGGCCTGGGCATCGCCGACCTGGTGGTCCTGGTCGCCTTCATGCAGGTCGACAACACGGTGTCCTGGAGCTTCTGAGGCCGCCGCGACGGTCGGGGCCGAGGTCACGGCCCACGGCGAGCGGCGCCGGGCCGCCGTGCGAGGACCCGGGCGCGGCGCCGTGGAGCGCGCCGCAGGCCCGCGGCGCGAGGCGGGGCGGGCCGTCATGCCGCCGGGGGCAGGGGAGTAGGGGGAACGGGCCCGTAGAATCGAGCCCACCATGGCTTACCTCGACCACGCCGCGACCACCCCCATGCTTCCCGAGGCAGCAGAGGCCCTGACCGCCCGACTGAGCGTCACGGGCAACGCCTCCTCCCTCCACGCCGCCGGCCGCACCGCGCGGCGGGCCGTCGAGGAGGCCCGTGAAACCCTGGCGGACGCCCTCGGCGCCCGTCCCAGCGAGGTGGTCCTCACCTCCGGCGGCACCGAGGCCGACAACCTCGCGGTGAAGGGCCTGTACTGGTCCCGCAGAGACGCCGATCCGGCCCGTACCCGCGTTCTCGCGAGCCCCGTCGAGCACCATGCCGTCCTCGACGCGGTCCACTGGCTCGGCGAGCACGAGGGCGCCACGGTCGAGTACCTGCCCGTCGACGCCTACGGTCGCGTCCACCCCGACGCCCTGCGCGAGGCCGTCGCCCGCAACCCCGCGGACGTCGCCCTCGCCACGGTCATGTGGGCCAACAACGAGATCGGCACCATCATGCCGGTCCGCGAACTGGCGGACGTCGCGGCCGAGTTCGATGTCCCGCTGCACGCCGACGCGGTCCAGGCCTTCGGGCAGGTCCCGGTCGACTTCGCGGCCTCCGGCCTCGCCGCGATGACGGTGTCCGGCCACAAGATCGGCGGTCCCTACGGGATCGGCGCGCTGCTTCTCGGCCGCGAGTACAGCCCCGTGCCCGTGCTGCACGGGGGCGGTCAGGAGCGCCATGTGCGCTCCGGCACCCTCGACGTCCCCGCCACCGTGTCCTTCGCGGTCGCCGGGCGGCTGGCCGCCGAGCGGCAGGAGTGGTTCGCCCGCGAGATCGGCGCCCTGCGCGACGACCTGGCCGACGCCGTCGTCAAGGCCGTGCCCGACGCGATCCTCGGCGGTGACCCGGAACCCGGGGGTCGGCTGCCCGCCAACGCGCACTTCACGTTCCCCGGCTGCGAGGGCGACTCGCTGCTCCTGCTGCTCGACGCGCAGGGCATCGAGTGCTCCACCGGCTCGGCGTGCACGGCGGGCGTGGCCCAGCCGAGCCACGTCGTCCTCGCCACCGGCACCGACCCGGACCTCGCCCGTGGCACCCTGCGCTTCTCCCTCGGCCACACGTCCACACGGGCGGACGTCGCGGCGGTGGCGCGGGCCATCGGCCCGGCGGTGGAGCGGGCGCGCAGGGCGGGTCTGACCTGACGTCCCCCCGGTGAGGCGCCGGGGGATCCTCGGCAGGCGGGATTCCTCGGCAGACGGGATTCCTCGGCAGACGGGATTCCTCGGCAGACGGGATTCCTCGTCAGGCCGCTGCCGACCGGGCCCGCCGTACTAGCCGTATGTACCGGTCCCAGTCCCAGTACCGTCCGGGATCCGTGTGGTCCGTGCCCGGGACCTCGATGTGTCCGATGATGTGCTCGCGGTCCACGGGGATGCCGTACCGCCCGCATATCCTGGCCGTCAGCCGCGCCGAGGCCTCGTACATCGCGTCCGTGAACGACGAGGGGCGGTCGACGAAACCCTCGTGCTCGATGCCGACGCTGCGTTCGTTGTACGCGCGGTTGCCCGCGTGGAACGCCACGTCCAGCTCGCGGATCATCTGCGTGACATGACCGTCCCCGCGGACGACGTAGTGAGCGGCCGCCTCGTGCTTCGGGTCCTGGAAGGCCCGCACCGCGCTCGCGAAGCTGCCCTGGGTGACGTGGATGACCACCCGGTCTATCCCGTAGTCGTCGGGGCGGTCGGCCCGCCGCCAGTTCGCCGCCGAAGCCGCCACCCACTGCGCGCCCCGGAAGTCCACCGTCCCCGCGACGCGTGCCTTCTCCACGCCCGGCAGCCGCCACCACAGGTGCGACAGCTCCTCCCGGGCGAGCCCGGCCGCGCTCACGGCCGCCGCCAGACCGCCGATGAGCAGCACGCGGCGTCCGGGCGGCCGGTCGCCGTCCTTGGCTCCCGCCGCGGCCCCACCGCTCCGTGGCTTTCCCGGCTTCCCCTTTTTCGCCCCCATGCGATCTTCAACGGATACTCGCGGGTTCCGGTTCCCGCGGCCCCGTACTCTGGAGGGGTTATGACTGACACCTCGCAGCGCCCCCTCCGCGTCCTCGCCGCCATGTCGGGCGGAGTGGACTCCGCCGTAGCCGCCGCCCGTGCCGCCGAGGCCGGGCACGACGTGACGGGTGTGCACCTCGCCCTCTCGGCGAACCCGCAATCGTTCAGGACCGGCGCGCGCGGCTGCTGCACCATCGAGGACTCGCGCGACGCCCGCCGGGCCGCCGACGTCATCGGCATCCCGTTCTACGTCTGGGACCTCGCCGAGCGTTTCCGCGAGGACGTCGTCGAGGACTTCATCGCCGAGTACGAGGCCGGCCGCACCCCGAACCCGTGCCTGCGCTGCAACGAGAAGATCAAGTTCGCCGCCCTGCTGGACAAGGCGCTCGCGCTCGGCTTCGACGCGGTCTGCACCGGCCACTACGCCCAGGTGATCGTCCGCGAGGACGGCACCCGCGAGCTGCACCGCGCCTCCGACATGGCCAAGGACCAGTCGTACGTCCTCGGCGTCCTGGACGACCGCCAGCTCGCCCACGCGCTGTTCCCGCTCGGCGACACGGTCACCACCAAGGACGAGATCCGCGCCGAGGCCGAGCGCCGGGGCCTGGCCGTCGCCAAGAAGCCGGACTCGCACGACATCTGCTTCATCGCCGACGGCGACACCCAGGGCTTCCTGGCGAACCGCCTGGGCAAGGCGGAGGGTGACATCGTCGACGAGGCCGGAGCGGTCATCGGCTCCCACGAGGGTGCGTTCGGTTTCACGATCGGGCAGCGCAAGGGGCTGCGCATCGGCACCCCCGCCGCCGACGGCAAGCCGCGCTACGTCCTGGACATCTCGCCGGTGAACAACACGGTCACGGTCGGCCCGGCCGCCTCCCTGGACGTGTCCGCCCTGACCGCGATCAAGCCCCGCTGGTGCGGCGCCGCCCCGGTCGGTCCCGGCACCTACACCGCCCAGCTGCGCGCCCACGGCGGCGAGACCGAGGTGAGTGCCGGCCTGGTCGACGGCGAGCTGCGGGTCACCTTCACCGAGCCGGTCCGGGGCGTCGCCCCCGGCCAGGCGATCGTCCTGTACGACGGCACCCGCGTGGTGGGGTCGGCGACGATCGCGACGACCACGCGCGCGACGGCGGACGTCTAGACCGGCCTGCCCGGCCGGTACGGGAGAGCCCTCGGGCCGACCGGGCCGGGCAGGTGAGGGACCTCGGTGGGGCCCTCGGCTAACCGTCCGTGCCGAAGAACTCCGCCAGCACCGGGGCGAGCGCCTGGGGATCCACCATGTGGGTCTGTCCCTCCAGCGTGCGGTACGACCCGTTCGGCGCGGCCTCCGCGATGGTCCGGGCCGCCTCGCGCATCCACGCGGGGCTCGCGTCGCCCGCGACGGACAGCAGCGGCACGGAGAGCGCGGCCAGCCGTTCGCGGGGCACCCGGCCCCCGCCCATCGCGGCGTCGTCGTACGCCAGGGTCGGAGCGAGGGCTTCCATACCGGGCCAGGCGTGGGACATGCGCACTCCGGCGATCATCTCCGGGGGCGTGCCCACGAGGGTCAGGAACAGCTCGACCGCGTCACCATGACGACCCTGGCCGAGCAGCTCGGTCAGCCGCCCGGTGTACTCCGCCCGCTGCTCGGCCGCCACCTCGTCGACGGCGAACGGCGTCTCGTAGACGGCGACTTCACGGACGGGCAGCCCGCTCGCGGCCGCCTCCAGGGCCAGCGCGCCGCCCGAAGAGATGCCGTAGAGCGCCGCGCTGTCCCCGAAGGCCTCGACCAGCGCCGCGATGTCCTCGATCTCCCGGGCCACCGCGAAAGGCGCCGTGTCGCCGCTGCCGCCACGGCCCCGCCGGTCGTAGGTGACGGCGCCGAAGCGGTCCGAGAGGGCCTCGGCGAGGGGCGCGAGCGTGGCACCCGTGCACATGGCACCACCCACCAGCACGAGCGTCGGGCCGTCACCGTGGCGTTCGTACGCGATGGGTGTCCCGTCGCGCGAGATCGTCTTGTTGTCCATGCCTGTAGAGACTGCCGGGCCGGCGCGAACTCATCGCGTCACCACGCCCGCGTCCGCCCGGATCTCAGGACACGTCCGCCTCGTAGAAGCAGAGGTGGTCCTTGATCTCGGCGACGTCGGGCTTGGGATCGGGGTAGGCCCACACGAGATCGGCCGCTCCGGGCCGCGACCAGTAGGACGCGGTGCCCTTGAAGGGGCAGTACGTGTGGGTGTCGGAGGGCGTCAGCAGCTCCAGACGGACGTCCTCGGGCGGGATGTAGTAGCGGACCGGACAGCCCGTCTCGCGCAGCACCAGGGGGCGGTCGCTCTCCGCCAGAACCTGGCCGCCGTGCACGACGCGGACATGGCGCGTGCCTTGCTCGATCGTGATCGTGTGTCCTTCAGCCATACCGGGAAAGCGCTCGCGGGCCCCGAATCCTTCCCGCGTACGGTGAAGTCATGAACATCTGTGTCTTCCTCTCCGCCGCCGACCTCGACGACCGCTACACGCGCCCCGCCCGGGAGTTCGCCGAACTCCTCGGCAAGGGCGGCCACACACTCGTGTGGGGCGGCTCCGACGTCGGCCTGATGATGAAGGTCGTCGCCGACGGGGTGCAGCAGGCGGGCGGACGACTGGTGGGCGTCTCCGTGGACTTCCTGGCCGCCAAGGCCCGCCCGGGCGCCGACGAGATGGTCGTCGCCCGGGACCTGGCCGAGCGCAAGGCGCTGCTCCTGGCGAAGGCCGACGCGGTGGTCGTCATGGTCGGCGGCACCGGCACGCTCGACGAGGCGACCGAGATCCTGGAGCTGAAGAAGCACGGGAAGACCGAGAAGCCGGTGGTCCTGCTCAACACGGCCGGCTTCTACGACGGCCTCAAGGAGCAGTTCCGGCGGATGGACGCCGAGGGCTTCCTGCCGCGCCCGCTCACCGACCTGGTGTTCTTCGCCGAGGAGCCGGTGGGGGCGCTGGCCTACCTGGAGGAGAGCGTCGGCACCCGCTGAGGCGCGACAGGCACCCGCCGAGGCGCCGGGCAGGCGGTTCGAGACCGGCGCCCGGTGATGCGAGCATGGCGTCCATGGCTACACATGTGATCACCGGGGCCGGTTCCGGAATCGGCGCGGCCGTCGCCCGCCGTCTGCACGCGCGCGGGGACGAACTCGTGCTCCACGCGCGTGACGCCGGCCGCGCCAAGGAACTGGGCGCCGCGTTCCCCGGGGCGAAGACCCTGGTCGGCGACCTGGCGGACCCCGAGAAGCTCTCCTGGGCGTTCTCGCACCAGTCGCTCCCGGGCCGGATCGACTCCCTGCTGCACATCGCGGGCGTGGTCGACCTCGGTCCGGTCGGCGAACTGACCCCGAAGTCCTGGCGCCATCAGCTCAACGTCAACCTGATCGCCCCCGCCGAGCTGACCCGCCACTTCCTGCCCCAGCTCCGCCTGGCCCAGGGCCACGTGCTCTTCGTGAACTCCGGCGCCGGTCTGAACGCCCACGCCGACTGGTCCGCCTACGCCGCCTCCAAGCACGGTCTGAAGGCCCTCGCCGACTCCCTGCGCCACGAAGAACACGCGGCCGGGGTCCGGGTGACCTCCGTCTACCCCGGCCGCACCGCGAGCCCCATGCAGGCCAAGGTCCACCAGCAGGAGGGCAAGGAGTACGACGCCTCGAAGTGGATCGACCCCGAGTCGGTGGCGACGACGGTCCTGATGGCCCTCGACCTGCCCCGGGACGCCGAGGTCAACGACCTGACGGTGCGCCCGGGCGGCTGACCTCCCCGCGGGATTCCGTAGGCTTCCGGGGTGAGCGAAAACAGCGAGTTCAGGTTCGGTCCCGCCACTGGGGTCGGGTCCATGCCGGGTGGCGACGCGCGGGAGGCCGCCAAGACCGCCACCGGTTCCTTCGAGGACTTCCCCTTCCTCGCCGAACTTCCCGCGCGCGGGCCCGGGGCGGACATGATCGGCCGGACCGCGGGGATGCTCGTCGAGCTGTACGCGCGCGTGGAGCCCAGCGGCTGGCGCTTCGGGGACCGGCCGGGCCGGGACACCAAGCGGGCCAGGTCGTGGCTGGGGGAGGACCTCGACGCCCTGGAGGAGTACACCCAGGGATACGAGGGCCCGCTCAAGGTGCAGGCCGTCGGTCCCTGGACCCTGGCAGCCGCACTGGAGCTGAGGAACGGCGAGTCCGCCCTCTCCGACCCCGGCGCCTGTCGCGACCTCGCCGGCTCGCTCGCCGAGGGACTGCGTCTCCACCTCGACGACGTCCGCCGGCGCATCCCCGGGGCCGAGATCGTCCTCCAGCTCGACGAACCCTCCCTCGTTTCCGTGCTCCGTGGTCAGGTGCCGACCGCCAGCGGCTACCGCACCCACCGCTCGGTCGACCGTCAGGTCGCCGAGGCCACGCTCCGGGACGTCGTCGGCGTGAACGGGGGCGGTCCCGTCGTCGTCCACAGCTGCGCGCCGGACGTCCCCTTCGCCCTGCTGCGCCGGGCGGGCGCGGCGGCGATCTCGTTCGACTTCTCCCTTCTCACCGAGCGTGACGACGACGCGATCGGTGAAGCGGTCGAAGGCGGCACTCGTCTGTTCGCCGGTGTCGTTCCCGGCGTGGACGTCCCGTTGTCGGACCCTGCCGGTAGCGTCATGGGGGTCAGGACGCTGTGGCGCAGGCTGGGGCTGCGGCCGGGTCTTCTCGCGGAGGCGGTCACGCTCACTCCGTCGTGCGGACTCGCGGGGGCCTCCCCCGACTTCGCGCGCAGGGCGCTGGCCCACTGCGTCCGGGCGGCGAGATCTCTCGCGGACAACCCAGAGTAACGGGAGGACACAACGGTGGCCGGCGAACAGCACGCAGAGCCCACATCGGTACCCGCCGACGCACGGGAGCGGCACGCGCGGCTCGCCGAGGAGATCGAGGAGCACCGCTTCCGGTACTACGTGAAGGACGCCCCGGTCGTCAGCGACGCGGAGTTCGACACGCTGCTGCGTTCCCTGGAGGCGCTGGAGGAGGAGTACTCCGAGCTGCGGACACCGGACTCGCCGACCCAGAAGGTCGCGGGGGCGTACGCCACGGAATTCACCTCCGTCCAGCACCGGCAGCGGATGCTGTCGCTCGACAACGCGTTCTCCGACCTGGAACTGGCCGCGTGGGCCGAGCGCGTGGCCAAGGACGTGGGCGCCTCCGACCACCACTTCCTGTGCGAGCTGAAGGTCGACGGCCTCGCCGTCAACCTCACGTACGAGCACGGCCGTCTCACGCGCGCGGCGACCCGCGGCGACGGCCGTACGGGCGAGGACATCACGCCCAACGTCCGTACGATCACGGAGATCCCGGACCGTCTGACCGGTGATCACGTCCCCGACCTCGTCGAGATCCGCGGCGAGGTCTACTTCCCGATGGAGAAGTTCGAGGAGCTCAACGCCCGGCTGGTGGAGGCGGGCGACAAGCCCTTCGCCAACCCGCGCAACGCGGCGGCCGGTTCGCTGCGCCAGAAGGACCCGCGCGTCACCGCGACCCGCCCGCTCCACATGGTCGTCCACGGCATCGGCGCCCTGGAGGGGTTCGAGGGCCTCGGCAGGCTCTCCGAGGCCTACGGCCTGCTGCACTCCTGGGGACTGCCGACCACGCGGTACGCCAAGGTGGTCGACGGCCTCGACGGCGTACGGGAGTTCATCGCGTACTACGGGGAGAACCGCCACTCCGTGGAACACGAGATCGACGGGGTGGTCGTCAAGCTCGACGAGATCCCCCTCCAGGGCCGGCTCGGCTCCACCGCGCGCGCACCACGCTGGGCGATCGCCTGGAAGTACGCGCCCGAGGAGGTCAACACCAAGCTCGTCAACATCCGTGTCGGCGTGGGCCGTACGGGCCGGGTCACGCCGTACGCGCAGGTCGAGCCGGTCACGGTCGCGGGCTCCGAGGTCGAGTTCGCCACCCTGCACAACCAGGACGTGGTGAAGGCCAAGGGCGTCCTCATCGGGGACACGGTGGTGCTGCGCAAGGCCGGTGACGTCATCCCCGAGATCCTCGGACCGGTCGCCGACCTGCGCGACGGCACCGAGCGGGAGTTCGTGATGCCGGCCGAGTGCCCCGAGTGCGGTACGGCGCTGCGGCCCATGAAGGAGGGCGACGTCGACCTCCGCTGTCCCAACGGCCGCTCCTGCCCGGCCCAGTTGAGAGAGCGGGTCTCCTATCTCGCGGGCCGGGAGTGCCTCGACATCGACCATTTCGGCAGCGTGGCCGCGGCGGCGCTGACCCGCCCGCTGGAGCCCGCCGCCCCGCCGCTCGTCGACGAGGGCGACCTCTTCGACCTCACGATCGAGCAGCTGCTCCCCATCAGGGCGTACGTTCTCGACCAGGACAGCGGCCTGCCCAAGCGCGACCCGAAGACCGGCGAGGAGAAGATCGCCACGGTCTTCGCCAACCAGAAGGGCGAGCCGAAGAAGAACGCGCTTGCCATGCTGGAGGGGATCGCCGAGGCGAAGAACCGTCCGCTCGCCCGTTTCATCAACGGACTCTCCATCAGACACGTGGGCCCGGTGGCCGCCGAGGCACTGGCCCGCGAGTTCCACTCCATCGACCGCATCGAACAGGCCACCGAGGCGGAACTCGCCGCGGTCGACGGGGTCGGCGGGATCATCGCGACGTCGCTCAAGGAGTGGTTCGCCGAGGACTGGCACCGCGAGATCATCCGCAAGTGGAAGGCGGCCGGCGTCCGGATGGAGGACGAGGGCGCGGGTGAGGACGAGGGACCCCGTCCGCTCGAGGGCCTCACCGTCGTCGTCACGGGCACGCTCGAACACCACACGCGGGACGGGGCGAAGGAGGAACTGCAGAGCCGTGGAGCAAAGGTGACCGGCTCTGTTTCGAAGAAGACATCCTTCGTCGTGGTGGGCGACAATCCCGGCTCGAAGTATGACAAAGCGATGCAGTTGAAGGTTCCGGTGCTGAACGAGGAGGGCTTCGCCGTCCTGTTGGAGCAGGGACCGGACGCGGCGGCGGAGGTCGCGCTTCCGATCGAGGAATAGCGGTTGAAGACCACCCGTTCGGCGCATATCGGTGACATGCGGGTGACCAGGTCGCATTCGGGCAACCGTCGACGACCGCTGCCCGTGGAAGCCTTCCGCGGCCTACTGTTGACGTGTGCGCCCGCCGTGCCCGGCCTCGGTCGGCGCATCCCCCGCTCCTCACGAGCCGGGGGAAGGGTTTTCCACGCGGCCACCGTTGGCGGTTGTCGTCGGCAACGGATCGTGTGGCGTGGGCACCGCCGGCAGTGAGAGGGACGGGAATGGAACCGACCGAGAGCGCCGCTCCCGACTCACGGCTGCGCCTGCGCCGGACGACCGGCGCATGGCTGACCGGCCTGCGGTCGGGACGGCCTTCGGAGCGCGCCGTCCGGAGCGGGCTCGGTGCCGTGCCGCTCCCCGTTCCCGCCGGTCCCGGCGCTCTCACCGCCGAACGCGGCACCGGCCTGCCCGGCCAGGACCCCGAACGCCAACTGTCCTGGCCCGCGCTGCCGTCGGCGGTCGTGGCCACGGCCGCGTTCGTCCTGGGCGCCGGCTTCTACCGGGCGTTCACCGGTCATCACGCCCTCTTCCCCTGCGGCGCCGTCGGCTGGGCGCTGGCC
The DNA here is from genome assembly GCF_036063235.1 of Streptomyces sp. NBC_00386. Lineage (NCBI taxonomy): Bacteria > Bacillati > Actinomycetota > Actinomycetes > Kitasatosporales > Streptomycetaceae > Streptomyces > Streptomyces sp. NBC_00386. The sequence continues at coordinate 3,067,231 of NZ_CP107950.1, read as the reverse complement.
CTGCTCACCGGCGTCATCGTCGGTCACCTGGTCGCCCTCGGCCGTGCGCGCTGGTGGGGCGGCACCGGTTCCGGCGCCGCGCTGACCCTCGCGGTCCTGCTGCTGTACGGCTGGGTTCCGGCCGGCATGGTCAGTCTCACCGTCGTCGTCCTGGTGGGCACGGCCCGCCGCAACCGCTGGCGCCAAGCCGTCATGCACGGCGCCGCCGACATCCTCGGGATCGGCGCCGGAGCCCTGGTCCTCGCGTCGTTCGGGCGGTTCCCGAGCGTCGAGACGCCCTGGGCCCCCGACACCTGGACGTTCTACACCGCTCCCCAGCTCGTCCTGGTCGCCGGCTCCTATCTCGCCGTCACCCGCGTCCTGCTCTGGTACCTGAACACGCCGGTCGGGGGCCTGCCCACCGTCGCCCGTACGGCCCTGGTCAGACACGGGCTCGTCGCTGTGGCGCTGCTCGGCATCGCGCCGCTGATCTGTGTCGTGGCGATGGCCCAGCCCACGCTGCTGCCCCTGTTCTCGATCCCGCTGATCGCCCTCGACTCCACCCTGTGGATAGCCCGCGCGCGGGCCGAGGAGCAACTGCGCGACCCGCTGACCGGACTGCCGAACCGTCAGTGGCTGCTGGAGCGCACCTGGACGGCCCTGGACGACGCCGAGCGCATCGGCGCACGCTCCGCCCTCATGCTCATCGACCTGGACCGCTTCCGTTCGGTGAACGACACGCTGGGGCACCTCGCCGGTGACCGGCTGCTCCTCCAGATAGCCGACAGGCTGCGGCTCGCACTGCCGCGCGGGGCGGAGGCCGCGCGGCTCGGCGGAGACGAGTTCGCCGTCTTACTGCCGGTCGTGGACTCCACCACGTCGGCCACACGGGTCGCCCGCAATCTCGTCGCCACCCTCGGCTCGCCGCTCGACCTGGACGGGCTCACCCTCGTCCTGGAGGCCAGCGCCGGGCTCGCCGTCTTCCCCGACCACGCGCTCGACGCGGAGGGGCTGCTGCGCCGGGCGGACATCGCGATGTACCAGGCGAAGCGGGACCGCACGGGCGTGGAGGTGTACGAGTCCAAGCGGGACTCCAATACCCCCGACCGGCTGGGCCTGCTGGGCGATCTGCGCCGGGCCCTGGACACCGGCGACGTCGAACTGCACTACCAGCCCAAGGTCCGCTTCGACGGACAGGTGGCCGGTCTCGAGGCCCTGGTGCGCTGGGTGCATCCCGAGCGCGGGAAGGTTCCGCCGGACGAGTTCATCGCCATCGCCGAGTCGTCCGGGCTGATGCCGCACCTCACCGAGTACGTCCTGGAGACGGCCCTCGGACAGGTCGCGCGCTGGCGGGCGCAGGGCCTGTACGTGCCGGTCGCGGTGAACGTGTCGCCGCGCGACGTGCACACGCCGGGGTTCGCCGGCGCCGTCGCCGCACGTCTCGCCCGGCACGGAGTCCCCGCGGGAGCGCTCCAACTGGAGATAACGGAGCACGTGCTCCTGGAGGACCCGCAGCGGGCCGCCGACACCCTCGCGGCTCTCACCGGGCACGGCGTGAAGATGTCGCTGGACGACTTCGGCACCGGGTACTCCTCCCTGGTCCATCTGCGCCGGCTGCCGGTCAGCGAACTGAAGATCGACCGTTCGTTCGTCGCGCGCCTCGCCGTGGACGCCGAGGACGCCGAGATCGTGCGCTGCACCATCGACCTCGCCCATTCGCTGGGGCTTCTCGTCGTGGCGGAGGGCGTCGAGGACGACGAGACGTGGGAGCGGTTGCGGGACCTGGGCTGTGACGCAGTCCAGGGGTGGCTGGTCGCCGCGGCGATGCCTCCGGAGGAGGCCACGGCGTGGCTGCTGGCCCGCGGTTCCCGTGGCTGGCAGCGCCCGCGAGCCGCCCTTCCCGCCGCCGAGTAACTCCGGTCCGGCCTGCGGCCGGATGCCTCCCACCCACGCACCACCCGTGACAGTCTTCCGACAGGCTCGGCCCCCTCGTGGTGTCTTCCCGCCGCAGGCGTCGTGCGGTTGGGAGGGGACACGGCCGCAGACGCGGCCTCCCGCGCCCTCCGGCGCGGCGGACGCCGACGGCGAGAGGCGGTGCGCGGGTGGGAGGCGTCCGGCCGGAGACCGGGGAGCCGTTCGGCCGATCGCCGCCGACGGTGGGACGGCTGAACGGGAGAGCTCACCTGTCCGGAGACAGTCACGGGTGGTGCGCGGGTGGGAGGCGTCCGGCTGGAGGCCGGGAGCCGTTCGGCCGATCGCCGCCGACGCTGGGACGGCCGAACGGGAGAGTTCGGCTTGCCGGGGGACGGTGAATGGGTGGTGCGCGGGTGGGAGACGACCGGCCGGAGGCCGGGCCGCGGGCGTGCCCCGGCAAACCCGGGCGCGGGCATCGGCCCGGGCCCCATAGGATTGGGCCAAACCACACCGCACTCACCCCAGAGGATCGCTGCATGCCTGGCATCACGCGCGAGGAGGTCGCCCACCTCGCACGGCTGGCGCGTCTGGAGCTGAAGGGCGAAGAGCTCGACCACTTCGCAGGCCAGCTCGACGACATCATCGGCGCGGTCGCCCGCGTCAGCGAGGTCGCCGACCAAGACGTACCGCCGACCTCTCATCCGCTGCCGCTGACGAACGTCATGCGCGTGGACGAGGTCCGTCCGTCGCTCACCCCCGAGCAGGCGCTCTCCGGCGCCCCGGCCCAGGAGCAGCAGCGTTTCAAGGTGCCGCAGATCCTGGGGGAGGACTAATCACCATGACGGACACCAACGTCAACATCATCAAGCTCACCGCGGCCGAGATCGCCGGGAAGATCGCGGCCGGCGAACTCACCGCCGTCGAGGTCACCGAGGCCCACCTCGCCCGGATCGAGGCCGTCGACGAGAAGGTGCACGCCTTCCTGCACGTCGACCGCGAGGGCGCCCTCGCCCAGGCGCGTGCCGTGGACGCCAAGCGGGAGGCCGGCGAGAAGCTCGGCCCGCTCGCCGGTGTGCCCCTCGCGCTCAAGGACATCTTCACCACCGAGGGCATCCCGACCACGGTCGGCTCGAAGATCCTCGAAGGCTGGATCCCGCCGTACGACGCGACGCTCACCAAGCGGCTCAAGGCCGCCGACGTCGTCATCCTCGGCAAGACCAACATGGACGAGTTCGCCATGGGGTCCTCGACCGAGAACAGCGCGTACGGGCCGACCGGCAACCCCTGGGACCTCACCCGGATCCCCGGCGGCTCGGGCGGCGGCTCCTCCGCGGCCCTCGCCTCCTACCAGGCGCCCCTCGCCATCGGCACCGACACCGGCGGCTCCATCCGTCAGCCGGCCGCCGTCACCGGCACGGTCGGCGTCAAGCCGACGTACGGCGCGGTCTCCCGCTATGGCATGGTCGCCTTCTCGTCCTCCCTCGACCAGGGCGGCCCCTGCGCCCGTACGGTCCTGGACGCCGCCCTGCTCCACGAGGTCATCGCCGGGCACGACCCGCTCGACTCGACCTCCATCGACGCCCCGGTCCCGCCGGTCGTCGAGGCCGCCCGCAACGGCAGCGTGACGGGCATGCGCGTCGGTGTCGTCAAGCAGTTCCGCGGCGAGGGCTACCAGGCCGGTGTCGTGCAGCGCTTCGACGAGGCCGTCGCGATGCTCAAGGAGCTGGGCGCCGAGATCGTCGAACTGGACTGCCCGTCCTTCGACCTGGCGCTCTCCGCGTACTACCTGATCGCCCCGTCGGAGTGTTCGAGCAACCTCGCCCGCTTCGACGGCCTGCGCTACGGCGCGCGCGTCGGCGACGACGGCACGCACTCCGCCGAGGACGTCACCGCGCTGACCCGTGAGGCCGGCTTCGGCCCCGAGGTGAAGCGCCGCATCATGCTCGGCACGTACGCGCTCAGCTCCGGCTACTACGACGCGTACTACGGCAGTGCCCAGAAGGTCCGCACGCTCATCACGCGCGACTTCGAGAAGGCGTTCGAGCAGGTCGACGTGATCGTCAGCCCGACCACGCCCACCACCGCCTTCCCGATCGGCGAGCGCGCCGACGACCCGATGGCGATGTACCTCGCGGACCTGTGCACCATTCCGACCAACCTGGCCGGCAACTCCGCCATGTCGCTGCCCTGCGGTCTCGCCCCGGAGGACAACCTCCCGGTCGGACTGCAGATCATCGCTCCGGCGCTGAAGGACGACCGTCTGTACAAGGTCGGAGCCGCCGTGGAGGCCGCCTTCGTGGAAAGGTGGGGGCACCCGTTGCTTGAGGAGGCTCCGTCGCTGTGAGCAAGGCAATGTCCAAGGCCAAGGGCTTCAAGAAGTCCAAGTCCGGCACGTATCTGTCCATGGCGGGCACGGCGTTCGGCGCCCTCGGTGTCGCGAAGCAGGTCAAGAAGGCCCGCAAGGAACACGACACGCTGCGCCTCATCGACGCGGCCGTGTCCGCCGCCGCCATCGTCACCGGCCTCGCCATCCTCTACCGGGAGCTCAAGCGCCTGGGCGACGACGACGTCCTGCTGGGCTGAGAGGGAAGTTTTCACCGTGACCACCACGATCGACCTGGTGTCGTACGAGGACGCACTCGCTACGTACGACCCCGTCATGGGCCTCGAGGTCCATGTCGAACTCGGCACCAAGACGAAGATGTTCTGCGGCTGCTCGACCGAGCTGGGCGCCGAGCCCAACTCGCAGACCTGCCCGACCTGCCTCGGCATGCCCGGCGCCCTCCCGGTCGTCAACGCGACCGGTGTCGAGTCCGCCATCAAGATCGGCCTCGCGCTGCACTGCGAGATCGCCGAATGGTGCCGCTTCGCCCGGAAGAACTACTTCTATCCGGACATGCCGAAGAACTTCCAGACCTCCCAGTACGACGAGCCGATCGCCTTCAACGGCTATCTGGACGTCCAGCTGGAGGACGGCGAGGTCTTCCGCGTGGAGATCGAGCGCGCCCACATGGAGGAGGACACCGGCAAGTCGCTGCACGTCGGCGGTGCCACCGGCCGTATCCACGGCGCGTCCCACTCGCTGCTCGACTACAACCGGGCGGGCATCCCGCTCATCGAGATCGTCACCAAGCCGATCGAGGGCGCGGGCGAGCGGGCCCCCGAGGTCGCCAAGGCGTACGTCGCCGAGCTGCGCGAGCTCATCAAGGCGCTCGGTGTCTCCGAGGCCCGTATGGAGCAGGGCCAGATGCGCTGCGACGTGAACCTCTCGCTGCGCCCGCACGGGCGTGACAAGTTCGGCACGCGTTCCGAGACGAAGAACGTCAACTCCCTGCGTTCCGTCGAGCGTGCCGCCCGCTTCGAGATCCAGCGCCACGCCGCGGTGCTGAACTCCGGCGGCACGATCATCCAGGAGACCCGCCACTTCCACGAGGACACCGGGTCCACGACCTCGGGCCGTGTGAAGGAGGAGGCCGAGGACTACCGGTACTTCCCGGAGCCCGACCTCGTCCCCGTCGCCCCGTCCCGTGACTGGGTCGAGGAGCTGCGCGCCGGACTGCCCGAGCAGCCGCTGGCCCGTCGCAACCGGCTGCGCGAGGAGTGGGGAGTCAACGCCCACGACATGCAGTCGATGCTCAACGCCGGCGCGATCGACTCGATCGTCGCGACGATCGAGGCCGGTGCCGACTCCGCCTCCGCCCGCAAGTGGTGGATGGGCGAGCTGGCGCGCAGCGCCAACGAGTCGGGCAAGGCGCTGGAGGACCTGCCGATCACCCCGGCGCAGGTCGCCCGGGTGGCCGAGCTGGTCACCTCCGGAGATCTGAACGACAAGCTGGCCCGTCAGGTCATCGAAGGCGTCCTCGCCGGCGAGGGCACCCCCGACGAGGTCGTCGACAAGCGCGGCCTGAAGGTCGTCTCGGACGAGGGCGCGCTGACCGCCGCCGTCGACGAGGCCATCGCCGGGAACCCGGGCATCGCCGACAAGATCCGCGGCGGCAAGGTCCAGGCCGTCGGCGCGCTCGTCGGCGCGGTCATGAAGGCCACCCGCGGCCAGGCCGACGCCGCTCGCGTCAAGGAGCTCATCCTGGAGAAGCTGGGCGTCTCCGAGGGCTGAGATCCGGGTTTTCCCACATCCCAGGGGGTGCATCGCAACCGATGCACCCCCTGGGGTCTGTGTCAGCGTGCTCAGGTCAACGCGCTACGCTCCCGCGCCATGAGTGGAAGCACCGACTCCGAGACGCACGACCGCACGACGCAGGACCAGAAAGAGCGGGACCGAGAAGCACGGGATCAAGAAGCACGGGACCGAGAAACACGGGATCAAGAAGCGCAGGGCCGAAGGAACCAGGGCCCGGAGGAGCAGGGCCAAGAGGAGCAGGACCGGGACCGGCCGGAGCGAGCGGGGTCGGAGCCGGAGGAGTCGGCGCGGGGCGAGCGGGACCGGGGTGAGGCGGACCCCGACGATCCGCGTCCCGGGAGCCAGGGTTCTGACGATCCGGGCTCGGACGATCCGGGTCCCGAGAACCAGGGCTCCGACGGCCCCGACCGCGAGGACCACGAGGACCACGCGGACCACGGCCCTGAGGATCCCGACGACGAGGATCCGGACCCGGAGGTGCGCCGGGCGCGCTGGACCGCGGTCGGGACGGGCGTGCTGCTGACCGTCGCCGGACTCGCCGCGTCGGTGATGCGCACCGCCGGCTCGGGGACCGCGCTCATACCCCTCTCCTATGCCTCGGGGGCCGTCCTGTGCGCCGGCGCGTCGGCGCTCGGGGCCAAGGGTCGCACCCGGCGGGCGCTGTGGCTGATGATCGCCGGCGCGATGGTCATGGCTGTGGGTGACCAGCTCGACTGAGCTGTGGCAGGCGGGGCGGCAGAGGCCACCCGTATGCGCTGTGACGTCGGACGCAACCCTGTGAGTAAGCCCACGAATGCGACAAAGGATCACTTCAGGCTGTAAGAGTGATGACGCATTAGTCATGTGTTCTTTGCGGGCAGTTCCCGATAAAGATCCACAAATCCCCCAGGGAGCTCGCTCGTGGCAGCCCTTGCACGGTGGTGCGTCCAGCATCGCCTCGTCGCCGTACTGCTCTGGCTTCTCGCCTTCGGTGGTGTGACCGCGGCCGCTGCCGTGACGGGCTCCGCGTACTCCAACGACTACGAGGTCCCCGGCACCGAATCGGGCCACGCGACGCAGCTCCTGAACAGCGGCTTCCCCGGCCTCGGCGGCGACAGTGACACCGTTGTCTGGCACACCGGTTCGGGCACCGTGCGCTCCGCCGACGTCGAACAGTCGATGACCCGCGCCCTGGACAAGATCGAGAAGCTCCCCGGAGTGGCCTCCGTCGACAGCCCGTACACGCACCAGGGATCGGGCCGGATCAGCCAGGACGGCCGGACGGCGTACGCGACCGTCACCTTCGCCGACCGGGTCGAGAACCTCGACAAGGGAGAGGTCCAGGCCGTCGTCGACGCCGCGAAGGCCGCCGAGGCCAAGGGGCTCGACGTCGAGCTGGGCGGTACCGCCATCTCCCTCACCAAGGCGTCCGGCGGGCACGCGGCCGAGATCGTCGGTGTGGCCGTGGCCGCCGTGGTCCTCTTCCTCGCGTTCGGCTCGCTCGCCGCCTCCATGCTGCCCATCGCCACCGCCCTGGTCGGCGTGGGCACGGCGTACTTCGGCATCGTGCTCCTCGGACACGCCATGACCGTCGCCGACTTCGCCCCCATGCTCGGCATGCTGGTGGGCCTCGGCGTCGGGATCGACTACGCGCTGTTCATCGTGACCAGACACCGGCGCGGCCTCAAACGCGGACTGCCGGTGGCCGAGGCGGCGCAGAACGCCGTGGCCACCACCGGACGCGCGGTCGTCTTCGCCGGCGCCACCGTCTGCATCGCCCTGCTGGGCATGCTCATCCTGCGGCTCAACTTCCTCAACGGTGTGGCGATCGCAGCCTCCCTGACCGTCGTCCTCACCGTCGCGGCCTCCGTGACCCTGCTGCCCGCGCTGCTGTCCTTCATCGGTCCGCGCGCGCTGAGCCGCCGGGAGCGGCGACGCCTGGAGGAGCACGGGCCCCAGCCGGAGATGGCCACGGGGTTCGCCGCCCGCTGGTCCGCCTTCGTGGAGCGCCACCCCAAACTGCTCGGTGCCGTGGCCGTCGTCGTGATGGCCGTGCTCGCCCTCCCCACGCTCTCCCTCCACCTGGGCACGTCCGACCAGGGCAACGACCCGAGGACGACGACCACCCGGCAGGCGTACGACCTGATCTCGGAGGGCTTCGGTCCCGGAGTGAACGGGCCCCTGACCCTCGTCACCAAGGTCGGCGGCGCCGAGGACAGGCTCGCCCTGGACAACCTGGACGCCACGCTGCGGACCACCGAGGGTGTCGCCTCGGCGACCCCGGTGACGTACAACGGCACCGGTGACACCGCCTTCCTCACCGTCGTTCCGGCCTCCGCGCCGCAGTCCCAGAAGACCAGCGACCTGGTGGACCGGCTGCGCGCCGACGTCCTGCCGCGCGCCGAGTCGGGCACCTCCCTCGACGTACAGGTCGGCGGTGTCACGGCGAGCTACGACGACTTCGCGGACGTCATCATCGGCAAGCTCCCGCTCTTCGTCGGTGTCGTGATCAGCCTCGGCTGTGTCCTGCTGCTGCTCGCGTTCCGTTCGATCGGCATCCCCCTCAAGGCCGCGGCCATGAACGTCGCCGCCGTCGCCGCCGCCTTCGGAGTCGTCGTCGCGATCTTCCAGTGGGGCTGGGGGAGCGAACTGCTCGGTCTCGGCCGCGCGGGCCCGATCGAGCCGTTCCTGCCCGTGATCATGGTGTCGGTGCTCTTCGGGCTCTCCATGGACTACCAGGTCTTCCTGGTCAGCCGGATGTACGAGGAGTGGCTGGAGACCGGTGACAACCGGCGCGCGGTCCGCGTCGGTCTCGCCGAGACCAGCCGGGTGATCAACTCCGCCGCCGTCATCATGATCTCGGTCTTCCTCGCCTTCGTACTCAGCGGCGACCGCGTCATCGCGATGTTCGGGATCGCCCTCGCAGCCGCCGTCGCCCTGGACGCCTTCGTCCTGCGCACGCTCCTCGTCCCCGCCCTCATGCACCTGCTCGGCGACGCCAACTGGTGGCTGCCCCGGGCGCTCGACAAGAGGCTGCCGCGCATCAGCATCGAGCCGCCCGAATGCCGGGCCGCGCATGAGAGGCTGGCCGAGGCCACGGACGCCGAGGCGGCCGACGTACTGGGCCGCGGGGCGGCCGACGCCGGAATCCTGGACGCGGAGATGACGGACGCCGAGACGAGGGACGCCGGGGGCACCGACGTGACGACGAAGGAGCGGTGACGGGATGTACGCGATATCCCTGGGCGACGACGGAGCCGTACTGCGGCCCCTGGAACCCTGGCACGCCGAGGAGTTCCTCGCCCACCTGGACCGCGGGCGCGAGTTCATCGGGCAGTTCATCCCCTTCGGCTCCCGGTCCACGGACGTGCCGTCCGCGCGGGCACAGCTCCAGAGGTACGCCGACATGCGCTGCGCCGACACCGGGTCCCTGCACGGCCTGTGGCTGGACGGGAAGCTCGTGGGCGGTGTGCTCTTCCTGAACTTCGACGCGGACCAGGGCAACTGCGAGGTCGGCTGCTGGCTGGAACCCGCCGCCTCCGGGCGGGGTCTGGTCACCCGGGCGATGCGGGTCCTCATCGACTGGGCTGTCGAGGAGCGCGGGATCCACCGCGTGGAGTGGGTCGCCGCGGCGGGCAACGTCCCGAGCCTGAACGTGGCCCGGCGGCTCGGCATGAGCCGGGACGGCGTGTTCCGGGAGAAGCACACCCATCACGGGGTCCGGCACGACCTCGAGGTGTGGTCCCTGCTCGCACCCGAGTGGCGTGCCGCACGCGCGGACGCCGCCCACAAGGATCATTAAGGAACTTCTCAGACGGCATCCGTACGGTGCCCGCATGGGAACCAAGACAGTTGACGAGGCCGGGGCCGAGACCGGCACCGAGGCACAGCGCGACGAGCGGACCGAGGACGCCACCGAGGCCGGCACGACCGGGGCGTCCGCGGACGAAGCGACCGGGACCCCGGCCGGGGCCGAGGAGCGGGACGAGGACCTGGACGAGGGGGACGAGGCCGACGAGGACCTCGCCGGCCTCGATGACACCGGCACGGGCCGGGACGCCGGTGTCGGCCAGGGTGCCGCCGCCGTGGTGTCCGCCGGACTCGGCGTGGTGTCGCTGACCGGCAGCTGGGTCGCCACCGTGGCCGCCGCCCGGGAGACCCTGATCGGCCAGCTCCAGACCTCGTCGTCCGCGAGCGTGGCCACGCAGGTCAAGGAGGTCTACGGCGACGCCTGGGCGACCACCGCGCTGGTCGGCGGCCTCTTCGCGCTGGCCGCGCTGATCGTCGGCGTCGTCGTGCTGGTCCGGCCCGCGTTCGGCGCCCCCGGCAAGCCGCAGGCCGCCTGGATCAAGTCCGTCGCCTGGGCGGGCGTCTCGCTCGGCGTCGTAGGACTGGTGCTGGCGGTCGCCAAGTACTCCGACATCCTCCTCGGACTGCCCTCCACCAGCTGAATCCCGCAGCGCCGACACCACCGACGAACGACGACTCAGAGGGGCCTTAGGGCCGGCACGGGAAACCGGCCGCCGCTCTAAGGCCCTTCGCGTTCCCGAGATGCGGAACTCTCCCGATGTGGCGCACCCCCCTGGGAGACGAAGGTTGAGGCATCGCGAACGAGCGAGACCGAAACCGAGTCTTCACGAGGGGTACAAGATGTTCGAGTTCGAGCTCCAGCAGATCCGGTCCGAGGAACTGATCCGCAGGGCCCAGACCTACCGGCTCGCCAGGGAGGCCGCGAGCGGCCGCCGGGCCGCCCGCCGCGCCGCCGCCCTCCGGTCCGCACAGGACGGCACCGAGGAACGCGCCCATAGCGGCCGCCCCCGCCGGCACCGGTCGGCCCGCACCGCATGACTGCCGGGGCGCCCGTGGACGGCCGGGCACCGTCCGGCCGTCCACAGGCTGTGCGGGACGGCGCCCCCGCGGCGGCCGGCCGTCTCCCACCGGGCGGCGGCCGGCCGGCGGGCGGGGCACTGACCGCCGTCCCGACGACCGGTGCCCCCCTGTCGGACCCCTGTGCCATGCTCGGGCCCGTGGAGACCAGGTCCGTCAGCCCGGTGTTCGTCGGACGCGCCGACGAACTGGAGGTGTTGAACGACGCGCTCGCCCGCGCCGCCGCCGGGGGAGAACCGCAGGCGTTCCTGCTCGGCGGCGAGGCCGGCGTCGGCAAGACCCGCTTCCTGGAGGAGTTCTCCGCCGCCGCCACCGGCGAGGGCGCCGTCGTCGCCTTGGGCGGCTGCGTCGAGATCGGCGCCGACGGCCTCCCCTTCGCCCCCTTCTCCACCGCCCTGCGCGCCCTGCGCCGCGCCCTGCCCGACGAACTCGCCGCCGCGGCCGCCGGACAGGAGGAGGAACTCGCCCGCCTCCTGCCCGAGCTCGCGCAGACGACCCGGGGACGGCAGTACGAGGAGGACGGCATGGCCCGCCTCTTCGAGCTCACCGCCCGCCTCCTGGAACGGGTCGCCGCGGACCGCACGGTCGTCGTCGTCCTCGAAGACCTGCACTGGGCCGACGCCTCCACCCGCCATCTGCTCGCCTACCTCTTCCGCACACTGCGCAGCGGCCGTCTCGTCGTGATCGCCACCTACCGCGCCGACGACATCCACCGCCGTCATCCGCTGCGCCCCCTGCTCGCCGAGCTCGACCGCCTCCGCACGGTCCGCCGCATCGACCTGGGCCGCTTCAACCGGGCCGAGGTCGGCCGCCAGATCGCCGGAATCCTCGCCCGCGAACCCGACACCGCCCAGGCCGACGAGATCTTCGCCCGCTCCGACGGCAACGCGTTCTTCGTCGAGGAACTCGCCGTCGCCGGCCGCGAAGGCTGTCCCACCGGACTCACCGACACCCTGCGCGACCTGCTCCTCGTCCGCGTCGAGGGACTGCCCGAGAGCGCCCAGCGGGTCGCCCGGATCGTCGCCGAGGGAGGCAGCACCGTCGAGTACCCGCTGCTCGCCGCGGTGGCACGGCTCGCCGAGGACGACCTCATCGAGGCCCTGCGCGCCTGCGTCGGCGCCAACATCCTGACCGCCTCGCCCGGCGGCGACGGCTACCGCTTCCGCCACTCCCTGGTCCGCGAGGCCGTCAGCGACGACCTGCTGCCCGGCGAACGCTCCCGCTTCAACCGCCGCTACGCCGAGGCCCTGGAGGCCGACCCGGCGCTCGTACCGGCCGACGAGCGCGTCACCCGGCTGGCCAGCTACTGGTACCACGCCCATGACGCCGCCAAGGCCCTGCCCGCCGTCCTCGACGCCTCGGTCGAGGCCCGCCGCCGGCACGCCCACTCCGAGCAACTGCGGCTCCTGGAGCGGGCGATGGAGCTGTGGGAGACGGTCCCCGGCACCGTACGGGCCGAACTGCGCCCCATCGACTACGTGGAGGCCTACCCCCCTCCCCTGTCCGAGGGGCACGGGGAGACTTCCGACGGCCGCGGCTCCGCGGCCGCACCCCTGAGCTACCTGGACCTGATGGCCGAGGCCGCCGTCGCGGGCCGGCTGTGCGGGGAACGCGAACGCGCCCTGAAGACGACCGGACGGGCGCTGCACCTCCTGGAGGACGCGGGCGACCCGCTGCGCGCCGCCTGGTTCTGGATCCAGCGCTCCCGGCTCGTCCAGGCACAGGTCCGCGGCGACGGCTGGAAGGAACTCGCCACCGCCCAGGACCTGGTACGCGGTCTGCCGCCCTCCCAGGTGCACGCCGAGGTCCTGTCCATGGTCGCCGCCTGGTGCATGGTGCACCAGCCGGGCCACGGCGCCCTCTCCGCGGCCGAACGCGCCGTGGAGTACGCGCACATGGTGGGCGCCCGGGACACCGAGCTGAACGCCCGGCTCACCCTCGGCGGGCTGATGGTCGACGCGGGGCAGATCGAGGACGGGCTCGCGGAGATGTACCGGGTCAGGGAGCGGGCGAACCGCCAGGGCGCCGCGTACGTCGTGGGCCGTCTGCACATCAACCTGCCCTCCCATCTGGAGTCGGTGGGCCGCTCCCGCGAGGCCGTCGCCATCCTGCGCGAGGGCATAGAACTCGCCTGCCGGAACGGCCTGTTGGACACCCAGGCCTGGGTCTGGGGCAACCTCTCCGAATCGTTGTACGCGCTCGGCCGCTGGGACGAGGCCGCCGAGGCCGCCCGCAACGCCCTGGCCGTCGGACTCGGCGGCAAGGCCTCCGGGGTGGGCGCGTCCCGGCTCGCGCCCGTGGCCCTGGCCCGCGGCGACCTCGCCGAGGCGGGCCGCCGGCTGACCGCCGCCCGCGGCCACTTCGGCAGCCACGACCCGATGCCCCAGCACGCCCTGCCGCTGCTGTGCACCACCATCGGCGTCGCCGCGGGCGAGGGCCGCTTCCTCGACGCCCGTGCCGCCCTGGACGAGGCACTGGCCGCGGGCTTCCCGCCCGGCACCCAGCGCTACGCCTGGCCGCTGCTGCTGGCCGCCGTCACCGCGGAGGACGACGCCCACGACCTGCCCGTCGCGGCCCCCGGCCGCGCCCCGGCCCTGGAACGCGTCCGCACGGCCGCGCGGACCCTGGCCACCGGGGCGCCCGTCTGGCTCGCCCACGCCGCATGGGTGGGTGCCGAACTCCGGCGGGCCGACGGCGCGGGCACCCCGGACCAGTGGTCGGAGGTGGTCGAGGCTTTCGAACCCCTGGAGCGCCCCTACGACCTCGCCCGGGTCCGCCTCCGCCTCGCCGAGTCCCTGCTGCTCACGGGCGCGGACGACGACGAGCGCGCCCGCGCCGCGGAACTCCTCCGGCTGGCCGGCGCCGCCGCCGGACACCTGGGCGCCCGTCCGCTCGGTGACGCGGTCGCGCTGCTCGCCCGGCGCGCCCGCCTCACCCTGGAGCACACCCGTGAACGGTCCCGGACCGCTCCCGCCGACCCCGCGGCCGCGTTCGGTCTCACCAGCCGCGAGCGCGATGTCCTGCGCCTGGTCGCGGCCGGGCGCAGCAACCGTCAGATCGCCGAGGAACTCTTCATCTCCCCGAAGACGGCCAGCGTCCACGTCTCGAACATCCTGGCCAAGCTGGACGTCTCGGGACGGGGGGAGGCGGCCGCGCTGGCCCACAGGCTGCGGCTCTTCCCGCCGGACACCCCGGCCGCCCGAGCGGCCGGCTGAGCGCGCGCCCGTGAGGGAAACCGGCCGAGGGCGAGCCGCGTCCGCCGCGGCCCGCCGCCGTCCTACTTCACCTCCAGCTCCAGAAGCCGGTCGTCGCCCTTCACGGGGGTGCCGCGGCTGTCGGTCTCGCTCGTGGTCAGCCAGAGCCGGTCGCCGCCCGCGGAGACGACCGTGCGGAGGCGGCCGTACCTGCCCGTGAGAAAGGCCTCGGGCGCCGCGGACGCCTCGGTGCCGTTCAACGGGACGCGCCACAGGCGCTGCCCTTTGAGAGCCGCCATCCACAGGGACCCCTCGGCGTAGGCGATCCCGCTCGGAGAGGCCTCGTCGGTGTGCCACTGGACGATCGGATCGTGGTACCTGGAGTCGTGGCTGATGCCTTCCACCACCGGCCAGCCGTAGTTGTCGCCCGGCTTGATCTGGTTCAGCTCGTCCCAGGTGTCCTGGCCGAACTCCGAGGCCCACAGCCGCTGTTTGTCGTCCCAGGCCAGACCCTGGACGTTGCGGTGCCCGTACGAGTACACGACCGAGTCGGGGAACGGATTGCCCGGCGCGGGCTCGCCCTCCGGCGTCATGCGCAGGATCTTCCCGGCGAGCGACTTCTTGTCCTGGGCCAGGCCCCGGTCACCCGTCTCGCCGGCGCCCGCGTACAGCATCCTGTCCGGGCCGAAGGCGATCCGGCCACCGTTGTGGATCATGCCCTTGGGGATGCCCTTGAAGATCGTGTCCGGCGCGCCGAGTTGTTCGCCGGACGGCCTCCGCTCGTCGTACAGCATGCGGACGATGCGGTTGTCGGACGCCGTGGTCAGGTACGCGTAGACCATGTGGTCGGAGGCGTAGTCCGGCGAGAGGGCTATGCCCAGGAGACCGCCCTCACCGGCCGGGGCCACCCCGGCCACCTCGCCCAGCAGTGTCTTCCTGCCGGTCTTCTCGTCGATCCGGGTGATCGTCCCCCTGTCCCGCGAGGACACCAGCAGACCGCCCCCGGCCAGCGGCGCGAGGCCCCAGGGGGTGTCGAGGTCCTCGGTGACGGTGCGCAGGACCTTCACCGAGCCCTTCGCGGGCGGTGTCGCCTCGGCGGTCGCGCTCTGGGCGGACGACGAGTGCGGGGACGTGCTCCCGGCGCCCGCGGACGTGCCCGGGCCCGCCGGGCCCGGGCGGCCGCCGGAGGAGCAGCCTGCCGTCACCAGGAGCGCGGCCGTGGCCAACACGACTGTCACTGCTCGAACTTGCACCATCAATGTCCCTTCGACGCGGCGGTCCTCCTGTTCATACACCGCTCGCGTTCCCCGGGGTCCCGGTCCCGGCCGGGCAGTCCGCGCCGGGCTCCGCGATCGCCGGTCAGTCCCAGGATCCCAGCGCCCCCGGCAGTGCCGCCACCTCGGCGAGATCCTCCGCCGTCAGCCGCAGTCCGGCCGCCCCCGCGTTCTCGACGACCCACCGCTCCCGCTTGGCCCCCGGCACCGGGACGACGTGCGGACCCTGCGCCAGCACCCACGCCAGCGCCACCTGCGCGGGTGTGACGGGACGGGCACCGCCCCCGTGCCGCCGCGCGACGTGCCGCAGACCGATGACGATGGGCTGGTTCGCCGCCATCATCTCGGCGGTGAAACGGGGGTGGCGGGCCCGCGGATCGTCGGGCTCGAAGCCCTCGCCGGGGGTCAGCGTGCCGGTCAGGAAGCCGTTGCCGAGCGGCATCGCGGCGAGGAACCCGACGCCGCGCGCCGCACACCACGGCAGCAGCGCGTCCAGCGCCTCCGCCGACCACACCGACAGCTCGGCCTGCACGGTGCTCACCGGGAAGACCTGCTGCACCCGCTCCAGCAGCCGGATCGTTCCGTCGTGCAGCCGCGCCCCCGCCCGGCGGCCGGACCCCGCGCCCACCGCGCACAGCCCGAGCGAACGGACCTTTCCGGCCGCGACGAGCTCGGCCATCGCGCCCCACGTCTCCTCGACCGGCACTTCCGGGTCCGCGCGGTGCAGCTGGTAGAGATCGATCACGTCCGTCTGGAGACGGCGCAGCGACGCGTCGCAGGCCCGCTTCACATAGCCGGGGCGGCCGTTGGCCACGAGGTGCTGATCACCCACGAGCAGGCCGACCTTGGTCGACACGAAGGCCTCGGAACGCCGCTCCTTCAGGACGCGCCCGACGAGCAGCTCATTGGTGAAGGGCCCGTACATGTCGGCCGTGTCGAGCAGCGTCGACCCCCGGTCCAGTGCCGCGTTCACCGCGCGCAACGACTCCTCGCCACGCTGTTGCGACCCGGTGTAAGCCCAGCTCATCGGCATGCATCCGAGTCCGACCGCCCCCACACCGAGCGCCGCCGCCCCGATCGTTCTGCGCTCCACCTGGCCGTGATCCTCCTTCTGCCGGACCCCAACCTAACCTGTGCGCATGGGCGTCTGGCATAACCTCCTGACCATGACTTCCGATGTCTGGCTCCCCTTTCACGCGGACGAGATCGACGGACTCCCCGAGGGCCCCGACTACCGTTTCTGGGACGGCGGTCAGGAGTTCCCCGCGGATCCCGCCGACTGCGTGTTCTATGTCGTGCCCTACATGAAGCCGCCCGCCGTCTCGCGGCGGCCGATGGCCGAAATGACCTCGCTCCGGGCCGTGCAGACCCTCTCCGCCGGTGTCGACCACGTCCTGCCGGGCCTCAACTCCCTGCCCTCCGGTGTGGTGTTGTGCAACGCCCGCGGGGTGCACGAGGCGAGCACCGCGGAACTCACGCTCGCCCTGATCCTCGCCTCGCTGCGCGGGATCCCCGACTTCGTGCGAGGCCAGGACAAGCAGGAGTGGCGCACGGGCTTCCGTCCCTCACTGGCCGACAAGTCCGTTCTCATCGTGGGGTACGGGTCGATCGGGTCCGCCATCGAGGACAGGCTCGTGCCGTTCGAGCTCGCGCGGCTCGCGCGCGTCGCGCGCTCCGCCCGTGCCGCGGCGCGCGGTCCCGTGCGCCCCCTCGCCGAACTGCCCTCCCTGCTTCCCGAGTCCGACGTCGTCGTGCTGACCACGCCGCTCACGGACAGCACCCGCGGCCTGGTGAACGCCGACTTCCTGTCCCGGATGAAGGACGGCGCGCTCCTGGTGAACGTGGCCCGCGGCCCCGTCGTCGACACGGACGCGCTGCTCGGCGAGCTGAAGAGCGGGCGCATCACCGCGGCCCTCGACGTCACCGATCCCGAACCGCTTCCCCCGGGCCACCCGTTGTGGCACGCGCCCGGCGTGCTCATCAGCCCCCACGTCGGAGGGCCGACCTCGGCGTTCTGGCCGCGCGCCAAGCGACTGCTCGCGGATCAGCTGACCCGCTTCGTGAACCGGGAGCCGCTGCGCAACGTGGTCCTTACCACCGGCACCTGAGCGACACCCTGTCCGCTCGCCGTCCCGCCTCGGGCACGCTCCGCAGTTCTCCGGATGCGGGCAGTGCCGACATAGTCCCTGGTCGTTACGCAGCGTAGAGGAACTATGTCCCTGAGTGACGAGACTGGTGTATCGTCCCGACAGGGGCTGCGCCGCGCACCGTTCGGCGCCGGGGACGGACATTGAGACTGCGAGGGGGGCGACGGGCGATGCACGGCCTATGGACCAACGATCCGACGCGGCGGGGTCGCCGCCGACGACCCTGGCGCGCGGCCACGCACAGCCGCGGTCACGGCAGCCATCACCACCGCAGGCACCAGGGCCGCCGGAGGCACGGACATCCGGCGCACCGGGACCAGCGGGACCCCGGGGCACGGACCGGGTGGGCCCGGTGAGCTCCCCAGGAGCGCTGCTGACCCGTCGGACGGTGTTCGACGGCGGGACGGGCCTGTTCTCGCAACTCGTGCTGGCCCTGGTGTGCGCGGCCTACGCCGTCGGTTCCGCGCTCGGCTGGGGCTCCACGAGTCTGGCGCTGGTCATGGGCGACTTCGGGCTGAGCGCCGCCGCGGGCACCGCGGCGGTCTCCTGCTTCCTCTACGCCCGTGGCCGCCGCAGCCGCTTTCGGCCCGCGTGGCTGCTGTTCGCGCTCTCCTCGGTGATGGCCTCGCTCGGAAACCTGGTCTGGGGGTGGTACGAGGTCGTCCTCGACCGCCCCGTGCCCACCCCGAGCTACGCCGATCTGTTCTTCCTCTGCTTCGCGCCGCCCGCCATCGTGGGACTGCTGGTGCTCGCCAAGCGGCCCGTCACCAGGGCGGGCTGGGTGTGTCTCGCGCTGGACGCCTGGCTGATCGGCGGATCCCTGCTCACCCTGTCCTGGAGTCTGGCGCTCGCCCAGGCCGCGAAGTTCGACGGGCCGAGCGTCGCGCACACCGCGCTGTCGCTCGCGTACCCGCTGCTGGACATCGCGCTGGTCAGCATGGTGCTGGCGCTGCACTTCAGGCGCTCGTCGGTGAACAGGTCGGCGGTGAACACGGCGATCGGGGCGCTCGCCCTGACCGTGATGTGCGACGCGCTGTTCACCTCGCCCCTCCTGCACAACAGCTACCACTCGGGCCAGCTCCTCGACGCGGGCTGGTTCGCCGGCTCGCTGCTCCTCGCGTACGCCCCCTGGGTCGTCACCCGGCACGGGAACGAGGCGGAGGAGCACGGCACCGAGGAATACGCCGCCGAGGAGCACGCCGTCGAGGAGTACGGCAGCGGCGAGCACGGCATCGACGCGTACGGCCCGGACCCCCGCGGACCCGACGAGCAGGGATCGCAGGAGCACACGCGGGTGGCGCACGAGGTCATCCCGGGACAGCGCAGGGAAGGGCAGTACGGGCCCCCGGGAAGCCACACGTCGCCCGGACCCCAGGGGACCCGTCCGCCGTACGGACCGGGAGCCCCGCAGGAGGGGCCCGGATCCCGCGAGGGCCAGGGGCAGCACGAGGAGCCGGACCCCGCCCAGGGGCCGCAGCAGGGCGGATCCGCGCCCGCGGACTCCCAGGGGCACGGACCCGGCCGCTCTCCGGCGGCGCGTCCGATCACGGGATCGCTGGCCGCGCTGACGCCCTATCTGGCCGCCGCCGTCTGCACGTTGGGGATCCTCTACAACATCCTGAACGGACGCCGGGTGGACCGCGTGGTGCTCGTCACCGCCGGCCTCGTCGTGCTCGCCCTCGTGGTGCGCCAGGGCATCATGCTGCTCGACAACATCACCCTCACCCAGGAACTGGCCCAGAAGGAGAACCACTTCCGCTCCCTGGTGCAGGGTTCGAGCGACGTCATCATGATCGCCGCGCCGAACGGCATCCTGAGGTACGTCAGCCCGGCCGCCGCCGGGGTCTACGGCCGTGACGCCGAGGAACTCGTCGGCTCCGAACTCGCCTCGCTCATCCACCCCGAGGACCTCGGCTGCGTGGTCCACGAGGTGCGGCGCTTCCTCGCGGCCAGCCACACCGAGGAACCCACCACCCGGATCGAGTGCAGGTTCCGGTCCGGCGACGGCGGCTGGCTCAACGTGGAGTCCACCGTCAACCGGCACCACGGCGGCCTCATCTTCAACAGCCGTGACGTCACCGAACGCGTGCGGCTCCAGGCGCAGTTGCAGCACAACGCCGAGCACGACCCGCTCACCGACCTGCCCAACCGCGCGCTGTTCACCCGGCGCGTCCAGCAGGCCCTGTCCGGGCGCCGCTCCACCGACCGCGGCACCGCCGTCCTCTTCATCGACCTCGACGGCTTCAAGGCCGTCAACGACACCATCGGGCACCAGGCCGGTGACGAGCTGCTCGTCCAGGCCGCCCGCAGACTCCAGGACTCGGTCCGGCACGGCGACACCGCCGCACGGCTCGGCGGTGACGAGTTCGCGGCCCTCATCGTCGGTGACGGAGGCCGCGACCGTACCGCCCGTGAGCAGCAGGTACGGGAACTCGCCGACCGTCTGCGGATCAGGCTCTCCCAGCCCTACTGTATCGACGGCAACGATGTCCGGGTCGCCGCGTCCATCGGCGTCGGCTTCGCCGAACCGGGACTGGGAGCCGGTGAGCTGCTGCGCAACGCCGACCTCGCCATGTACCGCGCGAAGGCCGCCGGAAAGGGCCGCGTCGAGCTGTACGCGCCCCAGATGCAGCAGGACGTGGTCCGCAGGGCGGAGCTGGCGACCCGGCTGCGCTCCGCGCTCCAGGACGGCGAGTTCGCCCTGCTGCACCAGCCCGTGGTGTCGCTGGAGAACGGCCGGATCGCGTCGGTCACCGCGCAGGCGCGCTGGCGTTCCTCCCAAGGGGTGCTGTTCACGCCCGCCGAGTTCCTGCGGGTCGCCGAGGACGGCGAGAAGACCGCCGAACTCGGCCGCTGGATGCTCGACGAGGCCGTCGGGCAGGCCGCCGAGCGCACCGCCGCGGGGGTCGCCGTGCCGGTCTCGGTCCGGATGACCGCCCGGCGTCTGGTGGACCGCTCGATGCCGCTGGGTTCCGTGGAGTCCCTGCTGACCCGGCACGGGCTCGCCTCCGGTGGCCTGATCATCGAGTTGTCCGACACCGATCCGAGGGTCCCCCTGGACGAGCTGGAGCGCCGGCTGAACGCGCTCAGACGTCTCGGTGTGCGGATCGCCCTGGACGGCTTCGGCAGCGGCTACGCGGCGATCACGGCGCTGAGACGGCTCCCCGTGGACGTCCTGCGTCTCGACAGGAGTCTGGTCGAGGGAGTCGTCGAGTCGGCCCGGCTGCACAAGATCACCAGCGGGCTGCTGCGGATCGCCGCCGATCTGGGGCTGCAGTCCGTGGCCGACGGGGTGGATCTCCCGGAGCAGGTCGTCGCGCTGCGCGCGATGGGCTGCACCCACGGGCAGGGCATGGCCTTCTCCGGACCGCTGGACGAGTACCGGCTGCGCAGAGCGCTTTCTTCCGGCCACTATCCGGTGCCGAGCGGACCCGCCGAGCCGGTGTTCGCGGGCGGCGGGGGCGCCGGGGTGTATACGAGTGGAGTGCCCGTCGTCCTCGGGGGCGGAACGGCCCTCCGCTCACATAATGAGACTCCCGTCCCACCTACTTGACAGTCGGTGCGTGCCGGGGGGAGGGTCAATGCCATGCGCACCCGAATTCTCGTACTTGGAAAGCGCGTCGGCTGAAGCTAGGTGGTCACCGGAAAGTTCCGGAACACCCAGCGACCGCACCCGGCGCGCTCCCCTCGCTTGCCTCACGGCACGAGGGGTTTTTTGTTGCACAGGCATCAGTCGTACACCGCACAAAAGTCGCAAAAACCCTCAGCATCGAGAAGAGAATGCCGATGACCGAGCAGGCCACCGGGGCCCACCATCCGCAGCCGCGGCCCCGTTCCGGAGGACAGCAGTCCGCCCCCGAGCACGTCACGGGTGCGCAGTCCCTCATCCGCTCGCTCGAGGAGGTCGGGGCCGAGACCGTATTCGGTATCCCCGGCGGTGCGATCCTTCCGGCCTACGACCCGCTGATGGACTCCCGCCGGGTGCGGCACGTGCTCGTGCGCCACGAGCAGGGCGCCGGCCACGCGGCCACCGGATACGCGCAGGCCACCGGCAAGGTCGGTGTCTGCATGGCGACCAGCGGCCCCGGCGCGACCAACCTGGTCACCCCGATCGCCGACGCGCACATGGACTCGGTCCCGCTCGTGGCGATCACCGGGCAGGTCGCGTCCAAGGCGATCGGCACGGACGCCTTCCAGGAGGCGGACATCGTCGGCATCACCATGCCGATCACCAAGCACAACTTCCTGGTCACCAAGGCCGAGGACATCCCGCGGACGATCGCGGAGGCCTTCCACATCGCCTCCACCGGCCGGCCCGGCCCGGTCCTCGTCGACATCGCCAAGGACGCCCTCCAGGCCCGGACCACCTTCCAGTGGCCGCCCACCCAGGACCTGCCCGGCTACCGTCCGGTGACCAAGCCGCACGCCAAGCAGATCCGCGAGGCCGCCAAGCTGCTCAGCCAGGCCAAGCGGCCCGTGCTGTACGTCGGCGGCGGCGTCCTCAAGGCGCACGCCACCACCGAGCTGAAGGTCCTCGCGGAACTCACCGGAGCGCCCGTCACCACCACCCTGATGGCGCTCGGCGCATTCCCCGACAGCCACCCGCTGCACGTGGGAATGCCGGGCATGCACGGTTCGGTCACCGCCGTCACCGCGCTGCAGAAGGCCGACCTGATCGTCGCCCTCGGAGCCCGATTCGACGACCGCGTCACCGGCAAGCTGGACAGCTTCGCGCCGTTCGCCAAGATCGTCCACGCCGACATCGACCCGGCCGAGATCGGCAAGAACCGCGCCGCCGACGTGCCGATCGTCGGAGACGCCCGCGAGGTCATCGCCGACCTGGTCCAGGCGGTCCAGAAGGAGCACAGCGAGGGGAACACCGGCGACTACACCGCCTGGTGGAGCGACCTCAACCGCTGGCGCGAGACCTACCCGCTCGGCTACGAGCAGCCCGACAACGGCCAGCTCTCGCCGCAGCAGGTCATCGAGCGCATCGGACAGCTCGCCCCGGAGGGCACGATCTTCGCGGCCGGCGTCGGCCAGCACCAGATGTGGGCCGCGCACTACATCCAGTACGAGCAGCCCGCCACCTGGCTGAACTCCGGTGGCGCCGGAACGATGGGCTACGCGGTCCCGGCCGCGATGGGCGCCAAGGCGGGCCGGCCGGACCGCACGGTCTGGGCGGTCGACGGCGACGGCTGCTTCCAGATGACCAACCAGGAACTCACCACCTGCGCCCTGAACAACATCCCGATCAAGGTCGCCATCATCAACAACGGCGCCCTCGGGATGGTCCGCCAGTGGCAGACCCTCTTCTACAACCAGCGCTACTCCAACACCGTGCTGCACAGCGGCCCGGACGCGGACGGCAAGCAGCCGAGCGCCGGCACCCGCGTCCCCGACTTCGTGAAGCTGTCGGAGGCCATGGGCTGCTACGCCATCCGCTGCGAGTCCCCGGAGGACCTCGACAAGGTGATCGAGGAGGCGAACTCGATCAACGACCGTCCGGTCGTGGTCGACTTCATCGTCCACGAGGACGCGATGGTGTGGCCGATGGTCGCCGCCGGCACCTCCAACGACGAGGTCATGTTCGCCCGGGACGTCCGCCCCGACTTCGGCGACAACGAAGACGACTGAGAGAGAGCCGAGTCAGACCCATGAGCAAGCACACCCTCTCCGTCCTCGTCGAGAACAAGCCCGGTGTCCTCGCCCGGATCACCGCCCTGTTCTCCCGGCGCGGCTTCAACATCGACTCCCTCGCCGTCGGTGTCACCGAGCACCCCGAGATCTCCCGCATCACCATCGTGGTGAACGTGATCGAGGAACTCCCGCTCGAACAGGTCACCAAGCAGCTCAACAAACTCGTCAACGTCCTGAAGATCGTCGAGCTGGAACCCGGTTCGGCCGTTCAGCGGGAACTCGTTCTGGTGAAGGTGCGCGCCGACAACGAGACGCGCTCCCAGATCGTCGAGATCGTTCAGCTGTTCCGTGCCAAGACCGTCGACGTCTCCCCGGAGGCCGTCACCATCGAGGCCACGGGCGGCGCCGACAAGCTGGAGGCCATGCTCAAGATGCTGGAGCCGTTTGGCATCAAGGAGCTGGTCCAGTCCGGCACGATCGCGATCGGACGCGGGGCGCGTTCGATCACCGACCGGTCGCTGCGCGCACTGGACCGGTCGGCCTAAGTCAGGAAAACGCCGGTACACGGGCGGACGGCGCACACCGTCCGCCCGTATGCCGAGACCCGAGAACTTCACTTCCCCCGCCCGCCGTACGGTGGGACGCAACACCGGAAATACCGGAAAACAAGGAGAACCCCAGTGGCCGAGCTGTTCTACGACGACGACGCCGACCTGTCCATCATCCAGGGCCGCAAGGTCGCGGTCATCGGCTACGGCAGCCAGGGCCACGCCCACGCGCTGTCGCTGCGCGACTCGGGTGTCGACGTCCGCGTCGGTCTGCACGAGGGCTCCAAGTCCAAGGCGAAGGCCGAGGAGCAGGGCCTGCGCGTGGTGACGCCGTCGGAGGCCGCCGCCGAGGCCGACGTCATCATGATCCTGGTGCCGGACCCGATCCAGTCCCAGGTCTACGAGGAGTCCATCAAGGACAACCTCAACGACGGCGACGCGCTGTTCTTCGGCCACGGCCTGAACATCCGCTACGGCTTCATCAAGCCCCCGGCCGGCATCGACGTCTGCATGGTCGCCCCCAAGGGCCCGGGCCACCTCGTGCGCCGCCAGTACGAGGAGGGTCGCGGCGTCCCCTGCATCGCGGCCGTCGAGCAGGACGCGACCGGCAACGCCTTCGCGCTCACCCTCTCGTACGCCAAGGCCATCGGCGGCACCCGCGCCGGCGTCATCAAGACGACCTTCACCGAGGAGACCGAGACCGACCTGTTCGGTGAGCAGGCCGTCCTCTGCGGTGGCACCGCCGCCCTGGTCAAGGCCGGTTTCGAGACGCTGACCGAGGCCGGCTACCAGCCGGAGATCGCGTACTTCGAGTGCCTGCACGAGCTGAAGCTCATCGTCGACCTCATGTACGAGGGCGGCCTGGAGAAGATGCGCTGGTCCGTCTCCGAGACCGCCGAGTGGGGCGACTACATCACCGGCCCGCGCATCATCACGGACGCCACCAAGGCCGAGATGAAGAAGGTCCTCGCCGAGATCCAGGACGGCACGTTCGCCCGTAACTGGATGGACGAGTACCACTCGGGTCTGAAGAAGTACAACGAGTACAAGACCCAGGACGAGAACCACCTCCTGGAGACCACCGGCAAGGAGCTGCGCAAGCTCATGTCGTGGGTCAACGACGACGAGGCGTGAGCCGTACGACGGGGGGCCGGGGCGGCACGCTCCGGCCCCTTCGTCGAACCCCCGGTAACCCCGGTGGACACGGTGTTGGACATCCCGTCCAGCCACGGACGGGTGATCCTTCCGCGGAGGCGCAGGACGACCTCCGCGGCGCCACTACACTGCTGCACATCAACAACGCGTCAGGCCCACAGCGTCGTGCGTCTTCCACGCGGCTCGAGCGGCTCCCCAGAAGCGCAGGCACACCCCGGGGCCGCTGTAAACCCTCCACCGCCTGCGGCCGTCGGGACGGCCGTCCGCATTGGACTTGTGAGGACTCACGTGAGCTCGAAACCTGTCGTACTCATCGCTGAAGAGCTGTCGCCCGCGACTGTGGACGCCCTGGGCCCGGACTTCGAGATCCGGCATGTGAACGGCGCGGACCGCGCCGAGCTGCTGCCCGCCATCGCCGACGTCGACGCCATCCTGATCCGCTCGGCCACCAAGGTCGACGCCGAGGCCGTCGCCGCCGCCAAGAAGCTGAAGGTCGTCGCACGAGCCGGCGTCGGCCTGGACAACGTCGACGTCTCCGCCGCCACCAAGGCCGGCGTGATGGTCGTCAACGCCCCCACCTCCAACATCGTGACCGCGGCCGAGCTGGCCTGCGGTCTCCTTCTCGCCACCGCGCGGCACATCCCGCAGGCCAACACGGCGCTGAAGAACGGCGAGTGGAAGCGCAGCAAGTACACCGGTGTCGAGCTCGCCGAGAAGACCCTCGGTGTCGTCGGCCTCGGCCGCATCGGCGCGCTCGTCGCGCAGCGCATGTCCGCGTTCGGCATGAAGGTCGTCGCCTACGACCCCTACATCCAGCCCGCGCGCGCCGCGCAGATGGGCGTGAAGGTCCTCACCCTCGACGAGCTGCTCGAGGTCTCGGACTTCATCACCGTGCACCTGCCCAAGACCCCCGAGACCCTCGGCCTCATCGGTGACGAGGCGCTGCACAAGGTCAAGCCGACGGTACGCATCGTCAACGCCGCGCGCGGCGGGATCGTCGACGAGGAGGCGCTGTACGCGGCGCTCAAGGAGGGCCGCGTCGCCGGCGCCGGCCTCGACGTGTACGCGAAGGAGCCCTGCACGGACTCCCCGCTGTTCGAGCTCGACGAGGTCGTCTGCACCCCGCACCTCGGCGCCTCCACGGACGAGGCGCAGGAGAAGGCGGGTATCTCCGTCGCCCGCTCGGTGCGCCTCGCCCTCGCCGGTGAGCTCGTCCCCGACGCGGTCAACGTCCAGGGCGGCGTCATCGCCGAGGACGTCAAGCCCGGTCTGCCGCTCGCCGAGAAGCTCGGCCGCATCTTCACCGCCCTCGCGGGCGAGGTCGCGGCCCGCCTCGACGTCGAGGTGTACGGCGAGATCACCCAGCACGACGTCAAGGTGCTCGAACTCTCCGCGCTCAAGGGCGTGTTCGAGGACGTCGTCGACGAGACGGTGTCGTACGTCAACGCCCCGCTGTTCGCGCAGGAGCGCGGCGTCGAGGTCCGGCTGACCACGAGCTCGGAGTCCCCCGACCACCGCAACGTGGTCACCGTGCGCGGCACGCTCGGCGACGGCCAGGAGATCGCGGTCTCCGGCACGCTCGCCGGCCCGAAGCACCTCCAGAAGATCGTCGCCGTCGGCGAGTACGACGTGGACCTCGCGCTCGCCGACCACATGCTCGTCCTGCGCTACGAGGACCGTCCCGGTGTCGTCGGCACCGTCGGCCGCATCCTCGGCGAGTCCGGCATCAACATCGCCGGCATGCAGGTCGCCCGCGCGGCCGTCGGTGGCGAGGCCCTCGCGGTCCTCACCGTCGACGACACCGTGCCGCAGGGTGTCCTGACCGAGCTGTCCGAGGAGATCGGCGCGACGTCGGCGCGGTCGGTCAACCTCGTCTGAGGCGGATCCGCGACGGCTTGCCGTGCGCGAGCGAGGGCCGGGACACCCGCGGGTGTCCCGGCCCTCGTGCGTCGCGGGACGTCCGGGTCCGGGGCGGCCCGGTCACGCGGACGGTGTCGTCTCCGGCTCGATCAGGCCCTCGCGGTAGGCGATGGCCACGGCCTCGGTGCGGCTCGCGGCACCCAGCTTGGCGAGGATGTTGGAGACATGGACGCTTGCCGTCTTGCCGCTGATGAACAGCTCCTCGCCGATCTGGCGGTTGGTGCGCCCGTGGCCGAGCAGCCGCAGCACGTCGCTCTCCCGGGCGGTCAGCGCGGCGATGCGCTGCTCGGCGGCCGGTGACCCGGCGAGGCGGCCGCGCCGCAGAAGCGCCTCCAGGGCCTCGCGCAGCGGCACCGCGCCGAGTCGTACGGCGGTGTCGTGGGCCGCGCGGGCCTGTTCGCCGGCCTCCTCGCGGCGGCCCGCCGCGAGGAGGGCCTCGGCGAGCCGCCGTCTGCTCCTGGCCAGCTCGTACGGATCGCCGTAGCCGAAGGCCGCGACGGCCCGCTCCCAGGCCGCGACGTCCGGACCCGTGCGGGCGCGCAGCGACTCCGCCTCGGCACGGGCGAACCAGGCCAGGCCCTCGGGCCCCTGCTCGGCGCCCTTCCCGCCGCGGCCCGCCGCGGCTCCGGCCAGCTCCATCAGCTCGGCCGCGGTGTCCGCCCAGCGCTCGCCGCCGGCCACGTCACCGCAGTGGCGCGCCGCCTCCGCAGCGTCCGCGACCGCCGACAGCGCGAGCGCGGCGAGCCGCACCACGACCGGCGGCGGGCCGGTGCCGGAGACGTCGGTGAGGTCCTCGGCCGCGGTGCGCAGCCGCCGTACGGCCTCCTCGGCGTCGCCGCTCCGGGCCGCCGCGTCGGTCAGGACGATGCTCGCGACGAGCGTCGACATCCAGTCGAAGGGCCGGTCGAGCAGGGCGCGGGCTCCGGCGACGGCCGCCTCGTGCTCACCGCGGGCGAGGGCGACGTACAGGGCGGGGCCCGTCGCGAACCAGGCCGCCGCCGGCAGCAGTTCGGCGTCGTCGGCGGCCGCTCGCGCGCACGCGTCCCAGCGGCCCAGCGTGTAGAGCACCAGCGACTGGAGATAGAGCAGCTCCAGGGCGTACGGCGAGGGGAGGAGACCGGCGCGGCGGGCCCGGCCCACACCGTCGCCGAGCCAGGTCAGGCACTCCTCCAGGTCACCGGATTCGTAAGCCCCGATCGCCAGGTTGAACAGCGCCCGCATCTCCACCGGGAAGTTCCCGGCGCCGTGGGCCAGTTCACGAGCCCGACGCAGGCGTTCGCGGCCCTCCGGGGTGCGCCGGTTGTCCGCTTCCATGCCGACCAGGGAGATCGTCAGGTCGGCCTGGGCGTCGGCCAGCCGGAGCTGTTCGGCGGTGGCGAGCGCCTGCCGGGCGACCCGCTCGGCGTCCTCCTCCCGCCCCACCAGGCGGGCCGCCATGACATGGGTCGCCGCCGCCCACACCCAGGTGTACGAGGGCGGTTCGGCGGGGATCAGGGCGAGCGCCTCGCTGCTGTACGTGAACGCGTCCTTC
Source organism: Streptomyces sp. NBC_00386 (assembly GCF_036063235.1). Taxonomy (NCBI): domain Bacteria; kingdom Bacillati; phylum Actinomycetota; class Actinomycetes; order Kitasatosporales; family Streptomycetaceae; genus Streptomyces; species Streptomyces sp. NBC_00386. The sequence continues at coordinate 3,038,925 of NZ_CP107950.1, read as the reverse complement.
AGGCTGTCGATCCGCATCAGGTTGCCCGCGAGGGTGTACCGGACCCGGGCGGCGAGCTCGGAGTCGGCGTCCGAGCCGGCCCTGGCGAGCGCGTCACGGGTGAGGTGGACCGCGCGATGCGTCTCCCCGGCGCTGGCGGCGGCGGCCGAGGCGCGCAGCGTGAGGGCGACCGTGCCGCCGTCAGGGCGGGCACCGGCGTCCACCGCGGGCCACAGTTCGAGCGCGGCCTCCAGGTGGCGCAGTTCCTCGGCGGGGGCGCCGACGCACTGGGCGTGATCGGCGGCTTCGAGGGAGGCGGTGAGCGCGTCGGCCAGGTCGTGGCTCTCGCGTGAGTGGTGGGCGCGCTCCGCCGCGTTCTTCGCCGAACGGGCCTCCCCCGCGAGAAGTCCGGCGAACTGGCGGTGCAGCCGGACCCGTTCACCGGGCAGCAGGTCCGCGTACACGGCCTCGCGGGTGAGTGCGTGCCGGAACGAGTACGTCGCGTCGTCCCCGGGGACCAGGAGCTGGTGGCCGACGGCCTCGCGCAGCGCCGACTCCAGTTCGTCCTCCGGGAGCTGTACGGCGCCACGCAGCAGTTCGTGCTCGACGCGCCGCCCCGCGACGGCCGCCGTCCGCAGCACCTGCTGGGCGGTGCCGGAGAGTTGCTCGATGCGGATGAGCAGGAGGTCGGCCAGTCCGCTGGGCATGGCGGGGGAGACGGGGGCGTCGTCGCCGGGCAGCGCGGCGAGCAGTTCCTCGGCGTAGAAGGCGTTGCCCTCGGCGCGCTCGACGATGCTTTTGACCGTGGTGTCGGAGACCGGGCCGGTGCGCAGCGCGCGCACGAGCCGGGCCACGTCGGCGTCGCCCATGGGCCGCAGCTCCAGCCGGTCGACGGCCGGCAGCCGGATCAGCTCGGCGAGCAGGGGGCGCAACGGGTGGCGGCGGTGCAGGTCGTCCGCGCGGTACGAGGCGAAGACCGCGAGACGCCGGGCGGGGCCGCCGGCCCCGGGCCGCTGGAGCACGCCCCGGCTGAGCAGGAAGCGGAGCAGGTCGCGGGAGGACTGGTCCGCCCAGTGGAGGTCCTCGAGGATCAGCAGGAGCGGGGTGATGTCGGCCAGGTCGGCGAGGAGACCCGTGATGGCCTCGAAGAGCCGGAGCCGGCCGCCGGCGTCGGGTGCGCCGCCGGGTCCCGGACCGGAGCCGGTCAGCCGGTCCACCGCCGGGTGGGCCGCGAACGCCGGAGCGAAGCGGTCGTCCTCGGCCGCGGCGCCCAGGATCTCCGTGAAGGGGAGGTAGGGCAGGCCCACGTCGCCGAGGTCCACACAGTGCCCGGTCAGGACGGTCGTCCCGGAGGCGGCCGCCCACGCCGCGGCCTCCGTCAGCGTGCGGGTCTTGCCGACGCCGGCGTCTCCGGCCACCAGGACCGCGCGCGGTTCGCCGCCCCTGGCGCGCTCCAGCACGCCGGTGAGCCGGGAGAGTTCGTCACCCCGGCCGATGAACGGCGTACCGAATGTCTGCGTCACACGCCCATCCTGGCACGCCCCGCCGACAACTCCCCGGCGTAGCCGCCCTGATCGCGGCACATGCCGGTGACCGGCCGGGGCGGGGTTCCGCCCGCGGCTTCCCGGTGCCGGGCGGGGTGTTGGGTTTCCGGGTGCGTGCCGGTGACTGGCAGGGAAGGGGGCCTTTCCTGCGCATGTGGGTGCCTGGCCGGGAGGGGGCTTTCCGGCGCATGCGAGTGCCGGGCGGGCCGGAGTTCTCCGGCCCGCCCGGCGGACGGGCGTTCAGGTCGCCGTTCGCCCGGTGGGCGGGCCTCAGGCGGGAGTCAGGCCGTTGTTCTGCTCCGGGGCCGCCGCCTGGAGCGGCTCGCCGGTCCCGGCGTCGACGGCGTCGCCACCCTCGCGCACCGCCACCTTGCGCAGGCTCGCCGTGGCGAGGGCGGCGGCGCCCAGCAACAGGACCGCGCCCGCCACGGCCGCCGCCTGCATGCCGTGGGTGAACGCCTCCCGTGCGGCGTCGGTCAGCGCTCGCCCGGCGTCGCCCGGCAGCTGTCCGGCCACGGCCAGCGCGCCGCCCAGCGTCTCGTGGGCCGCGGCCGGGACGCCGGCCGGGATGTCGTGGCGGTAGACCGCCGTGCCGATGGAGCCCAGGACGGCCATGCCGAGGGCGCCGCCGAACTCGGCGCCGGTCTCCAGCAGGGAGGCGGCGGCGCCCGTGTTGCCGAGGGGCACGGTGCCGAGGGCCAGGTCCATCATCTGCGACATCACGGTGACGATCCCGGAGGCGAGGACGCCCGCGCCGGCCAGCACGAGCCACAGGGAGTCGGTGCCGGCGAGGGCCAGCAGGCCGTAGCCGCAGGCGGCGACGACGAATCCGCCGGAGACGACGTGGGCGCGGTGGACGCCCTTCTGCACGAGCTGCGCGGCGACCGGCGCGGCCACACCCACCAGGACGGTGGGAAGCAGGGACCACAGGGCGGCCGCCATGGAACTCTTCCCGAGCACCGACTGGAGGTACTGGGTGGTGAAGAACGCCGAGCCCATCAGGCCGAAGGACGAGATCAGGTTGAGGGCGACCGCGGGTGCGAAGCCGCGGCCGCGGAACACGGCGGGGGAGATCAGCGGCGACTTCGCGGTGCGCTGGCGGTGGACGAACAGGGCGGCGAAGACCAGGCCGACGAGGACCGAGACGACGTACTCGGTCTTCCAGCCCTCGGACGGGATCTCCTTGACGCCGTAGATCACCGGCAGGACGGCGGCCATCGACAGCGGAACGCTCAGCAGGTCGAAGCGGCCGGGCTCAGGGTTCCTGGACTCGGGCAGCAGGAACGGGCCGAGGACCAGCAGCAGCGCCATCGCGGGCAGGTTGACCAGGAAGACCGAGCCCCACCAGAAGTACTGGACGAGGACTCCGCTCATCACCGAACCGAGGGCGATGCCGCCGGTCATGACGCCGGACCACAGGCCGATCGCCTTCGTGCGCTGTCCGGGGTCGGTGAACATCGTCCGGATGATCGCCATCGTCGACGGCATCAGGGTCGCGCCGCCCACGCCGAGGACCGCGCGGGCCGCGATCAGCATCTCGGCGCTGTTCGCGTAGGCGGCCAGCACCGAGGCGGTGCCGAACGCGGCGGCGCCGAACAGGAGCAGCTTGCGGCGCCCGACGCGGTCGCCGAGGGAGCCCATCGTCATCAGCAGACCGGCGAGCACGAACGCGTAGATGTCGAAGATCCACAGCTGCTGGGTGCCGCTCGGCTCCAGGTCCGCGCTGATCGAGGGGATCGCGAAGTAGAGGACGGAGACGTCCATCGAGACCAGGAGCAGCGGGAGCATCAGGACGCCGAGGGCGGTCCATTCACGGCGGCCGGCCAGGGCGCCGGGGGCGGGAGTCGTGCTCGTCGGGTTCGTCATGGCAGGGACTGTACGCACGTCTTAAACGCTTGTCTAGTACGGGCGTTTAAGACGTGCGTATCAAACGCTCGTCCTTGACGGTCGTATGGGACGGTTGTCTGAATCGGGGTAGGCTGGCCGGCATGGGACACCGTGAGGATCTGCTCGAAGGCGCCAAGCGCTGCCTGCTGGAGAAGGGCTTCGCGCGCACCACGGCGCGCGACATCGTCAAGGAGTCGGGGACGAACCTGGCGTCCATCGGCTACCACTACGGATCGAAGGACGCGCTCCTCGCGCAGGCCTACGTCGCGCTGGTGGAGGAGATGCCCTTCGACGGCGACGGGGTGACCGGGATCAACGGTGCGCCCGGCTCGCTGGAGCGGTTCCGCGAGGTGTGGTCGAACATCGTCGGCACCATGCGCGAGCCCGGCTCGCTGTGGCGGCTCAGCATGGAGGTCATGACCATCGAACTGCCCGAGGTGCGCGACCATCTGGCCCGCGCCCAGCGGGAGGGCGGGCGGGGCCTGGTCGCGATCCTCATGGGCGTGCCCGAGGAGGAGGTGACCGACGAGTCCGCGGACACGCTCGGCCGCTTCTACCTGACCCTGATGACGGGCCTCATCGCGCAGTGGACCTTCGACCCGAAGACCGCCCCGGACGGGGACGCCCTGACCGAGGGGCTGCGACGGGTGATCGAAGGGGTGCGCGAGGCGGGGTGAACGGGGCAGGGCCGTCGCCTGCCACGGGAGGACCGCCGCCACCCGGTGACGGCCCTCGTTCCCGGCCGGCCGCGACCGCTCCCCTCATTCCCGAGGGGTGGGGGCACGCAGGTCCCGGAGCGCCGGGATCAGCGCCGCCGGCATCAGGGCGCCCGTGACGGTGAACGCCACCGGGTACCCCACCGGTGCGGCCAGGGCGCCGAAGCCGAGGGCGCCGACGCCCATGCCGCCGTCGTAGGCGAGATTCCACAACGCGCTGACCGTGCCGTAGCCGGAACTGGAGCCGGGCACCCGCAGCGGGCGCCCCGGAGCCGAAACCCGTGCCGGAGCCGCCCCCCCCACTAGAGGCGGGCCCCCTTCAACGCCATGTGCAGCAGCAGCCGGTCCTCGCCGTCGTCCAGGTCGAGGCCGGTGAGCTGCTCCACGCGGGACAGGCGGTAGTAGAGAGTCTGGCGGTGGATGCCCAGCTCGGCCGCCGTGCGCCCGGCCTGGCCCGCACGGTCGAGGAACACCTCGGCCGTGCGCGCGAGTTCGCGGTGCGCGGTGCCCAACAGGGTGTTCACGGCGGGGTCGTGGGCCGCGTCCGGCGGCAGGGCGGTGAGGAGCCGGAAGGGACCGATCGCCCCCCACTCGGCGACCGGACCGAGCCGGGGCTCGGCCAGCGCCGCGCGCGCGGCCGCGGCGGCCTCGCGCCAGGCGGCCCCCAGCTCCCCGAGCCCCTCCCGGGCCCCGGCGACCCCGGCGGCCGCCGTCCCGCCCGGGGAGGCGGCTCCCGGACCGCCGCCGGGGACGGCGCCCTCGCCGCGGACGCCCGCGGCCTCCCGTACGAACCGGCCGGCCGCCGTCAGCGCCGGAGTCAGGACGTCGGGCGAACGCAGCCGGACCAGCAGGGCCAGGCTCTGGCCGGTGGTGCCCCACGGGATGGTGCACAGGGCGGTCGTACCCGGCACCGTACGGGCGGAAGGGGCGTCGTCCGGGTCGGCCGAGGGCCACGGGGCCACGCACACCACCGTGTGCAGGCCGTCGCCGCGCGGGCCGAGCGCCGTGCGCAGTTCGGCCACCGCCATGTCCCGCTGCCAGCCGCGCTCGGCGGTCAGGACGGCACGCAGCTCCCGGGTGAGATCCGCGCCGGCCTGGGCCTCGTCCGCGAGCAGCGCGCCGATGCGGGAGGCCACCTGCATGGCTCCCGCGAGCTGGGCGTCGGTGGGGCCCGGGTCGTCGTCGAGCAGCCAGACATAGCCGAGGACGACGCCCCGGTAACGTACCGGGAGACAGATCCGCCCCCGGTAGACCCCGGCCTCGGGGGTCGGCGGGATACGGACGGGCCCGGTCGCGCGGGTGATGCCGAAGCCCTCGAACCAGGTGCGGACCGCGGTGGTGGAACGCCGGGTGAGGATCGAGCGGGTGCGCACGGGGTCCAGGGCGGACGGGTCGAGGTCGCCCTCGCTGTCGTACGCGCCGAAGGCGATCAGCTCGAAATCGCGGTTCTCCAGTGTCGCCGGTACGCCGAGGAGGGCCGAGATCTCGTCGACCAGCTCTTGGTAGTCGCCTCTGTGTTCACCGCTCACCCCGGCATTCTCGCGCATTCCCGCGAACCCTTCATACATATGTCTGAGATCCGGGGCAGGGATGCGTGACAGCTGTCGATGGCCCAGGATCGGAGATATCCCTAGGTTTCACGGTGGTTCTCCGTGCCGTACCCGAATCGTCGGGACTCGGCCTCCTGCTGACTTCGTTGTGGAGGTGCCCCGTGCTGGGTCCCGTGATTCTCGCCGCCTCGCGCAGCGACAAGATGCGCCGTCTGATCTCGGCCGCCCCGGTGACCAAGCCGGTCGTCGACCGCTTCATCCCCGGTGAGACCGTCGACCAGGTCGTCCCGATCATCAAGGACCTCACGGGCAAGGGCCTGGAAGTCACGATGGACGTCGTCGGCGAGGACATCACGACCCCCGAGCAGTCGTACGCCGCCCGTGACGCGTACCTGGAGCTCATCGAGCGGCTGAAGCAGCTGGGCCTCGGCACCAAGGCCGAGATGTCGATCAAGCTGTCGATGTTCGGACAGGCCCTGGAGGGCGGCCACGAGCTGGCCCTGGCCAACGTCCGTCCGGTCGTCGAGGCCGCCGCCGCCATCGGCACCACCGTCACGCTGGACGCCGAGGACCACACCACCCTCGACTCGATGTTCGCGATCCACGAGGAGCTGCGGAAGGACTTCCCGCAGACCGGCTGTGTGATCCAGGCCTACCTCTTCCGCACCGAGGCCGACGCCCGCCGCCTCGCCGAGAGCGGCAGCCGCGTCCGTCTGGTGAAGGGCGCCTACAAGGAGCCCGCCGAGGTCGCGTACCAGCAGAAGTCCGAGACCGACAAGGCGTACGTCCGCATCCTGAAGATCCTGATGGAGGGCGAGGGGTACCCGATGATCGGGTCCCACGACCCCCGTCTCATCTCGATCGCCCAGGAGCTGGCGCGGACGGCCGGGCGCAAACTGGACGAGTACGAGTTCCAGATGCTCTACGGCATCCGCAGCGACGAACACCTGCGGCTCGCCGCCGAGGGCCACCGCATGCGCGTCTACACCGCGTACGGCACCGACTGGTACGGCTACTTCATGCGGCGCCTGGCGGAGAAGCCGGCCAACCTGCTCTTCTTCGCTCGTTCCATCCTCACCAAGGGCTGAGACCGAACCACCCGCTCGACTCAAGGAGTTACGGAAAAAATGGACGCTGTGACCCAGGTCCCCACCCCCGTCAACGAGCCGGTGCACGGCTACGCCCCCGGCTCGCCCGAGCGCGCCCGCCTGGAGGCCAGGCTCAAGGAGCTGGCCGAGAACCCGATCGACCTGCCGATGACCATCGGCGGCGAGCGGCGCATGGGCGGCGGCGACCGCTTCGACGTCGTGCAGCCGCACAACCACAAGGCGCGCATCGGCACCTACGCCAACGCCACGCAAGCGGACGCCCAGGACGCCGTCGACGCGGCCCTCGCCGCCGCTCCCGCCTGGCGCGCGATGGCCTTCGACGACCGCGCCGCGATCATCCTGCGCGCCGCCGAACTGCTGGCCGGTCCCTGGCGCGAGACGCTGGCCGCCTCCACCATGCTCGGCCAGTCGAAGACCGCCCAGCAGGCCGAGATCGACACCCCCTGCGAGCTCGTCGACTTCTGGCGCTTCAACGTCCACTACGCCCGCCAGATCCTCGCCGAGCAGCCGCCGGCGAACTCCCCGGGCGTGTGGAACCGCATGGACCACCGTCCGCTGGAGGGCTTCGTCTACGCGATCACGCCCTTCAACTTCACGGCGATCGCGGGCAACCTGCCCACCGCTCCGGCGCTCATGGGCAACGTCGTCGTGTGGAAGCCGTCCCCGACGCAGACCCACGCCGCCGTGCTGCTGATGCAGCTCCTGGAGGAGGCGGGTCTGCCCAAGGGCGTCATCAACCTCGTCACCGGTGACGGCATCGAGGTCTCCAAGGTCGCCCTGGAGCACCGCGACCTCGCCGGCATCCACTTCACCGGCTCGACCAAGACCTTCCAGTACCTGTGGAAGACGGTCGGCAACAACATCGAGAAGTACCGCTCCTACCCGCGTCTGGTCGGCGAGACCGGCGGCAAGGACTTCGTGGTCGCCCACCCGTCGGCGGACCGCGCGATCCTCAAGACCGCCCTGACCCGCGGTTCCTTCGAGTACCAGGGCCAGAAGTGCTCGGCGAGCTCCCGCGCCTACGTCCCGGCCTCCATCTGGAACTCCGGTTTCAAGGAGGAGTTCGCGGCCGAGGTCGACCACCTGACCATGGGTGACGTCACCGACCTGTCGAACTTCATCGGCGCGGTCATCGACGAGCGGTCCTTCGCCAAGAACAAGGCCGCCATCGACCGTGCGAAGGCCGACCCGACCTGCACGATCGTCGCGGGCGGCACGTACGACGACTCCGTCGGCTACTTCGTGCGCCCGACCGTCGTCGAGTGCTCGGACCCGGAGAACGAGGTCTTCACGACCGAGTACTTCGGCCCCTTCCTCGCCGTGCACGTCTACGAGGACGACAAGTACGACGAGATGCTGACCCAGATGGAGTCGGCGTCCGACTACGCGCTCACCGGCGCGGTCATCTCCGGCGACCGCGCGGCGGCCGCGTACACGATGGACAAGCTCCGCTACGCGGCGGGCAACTTCTACATCAACGACAAGTCGACCGGCGCCGTCGTCGGCCAGCAGCCCTTCGGCGGCGGCCGTGCCTCCGGCACCAACGACAAGGCGGGCGCCCCGCAGAACCTGATGCGCTGGACGCTGACCCGCGCCATCAAGGAGACGCTGGTTCCGCCGACCGACTACGGCTACCCGCACATGGGCTGACAGCCGAACGCGGCCGCCGGCCCCCGGGCCGGCCGCCCGTCACCCACTCCGCCCCCGCCCCACGGTCTCCCCCGTCCGTGGAGCGGGGGCGGTTCCAGTTTCCGGCCCCGCGGAGCTATCCGGGCAACTCCGTCCGCTCCCACCACTCGTACACGGGCAGCCTGCCCTCCGGCGAGTCCGCGTGACGCGGGGTCGGCCTGAAGTGTTCGTATCCACCGCGCAACTCGATCTTCACGTCCGATCCGGGGTCCGGGGCCGGGACGATCCGTTCGGGCAGATCGTCCGGGCCGCCCTCAAGCAGTGCTCTGGTCGTGTCGCTCATGCCGTCACCGTTTCCCGTTGCCGGAGCCCGATGTGGCATGCCTCGCCGAGGATCAGTCGTGCGGGTGACGCGCTTCGCGGCCGTCGGCCGTCGCGCCGCGGTCGAGGAAGTCCCGGACGAGGGCCGCGATCTGGGCCGCGTGCGTCTCCAGGGCGAAGTGCCCCGTGGGGAGCAGATGGATCTCGGCGTCCGGGAGATCGCGGCGGAAGGCGAGCGCGCCCTGCGGGACGAAGATCTCGTCGCCGCCTCCCCAGACGGCCAGGAGCGGGACCTGGCTGGTGCGGAAGTACTCCTGGAACGCCGGGTAGAGCGCGAAGTTGGAACCGTAGTCGGCGATCAGGTCGAGCTGGATCTCCGGCTGGCCGGGGCGGGCCATCAGGGCGGTGTCGTGCTCGTAGGCGTCGGGGCTGACCAGGGTCGGGTCCGGCACGCCGGTCAGGTACTGCCACCGGATCCCGTCCGGGCCGCTGATCGCCCGGACCGGCGCCTCCGTCCCGGGTGTGCGCTCCGCGATCAGCGCCAGCACCGGCGCCCAGGCGTCCGTGCCCAGCCCCTCCTCGTACGCGTTGCCGTTCTGCGTGATGATCGCGGTCACCCGCTCGGGGTGCGCGAGCGCCAGGCGCAGGCCGATCGGTGCGCCGTAGTCCTGGATGTAGAGCGCGTACTCCTTGAGGCCGAGCTGCTCGGTGAACTCCCCGGTGATCTCGGCCAGGTGGTCGAAGGAGTACGGGAAGTCGGCGGCCGCCGGGGCGTCCGAGCGGCCGAAGCCGAGGTGGTCGGGGGCGATCAGGTGGTAGCGGTCGGCGAGCAGCGGCAGCAAATCCCGGAACATGTGCGAGCTGGTCGGGAAGCCGTGCAGCAGGAGCAGGACGGGAGCGTCCGCGGGGCCCGCCTCGCGGTAGGCGATGCGGTGGCCGCCGACGGTGGCGGTGCGGTGGTGGACCGGGTGGCTGCGCATGATCGGATCCCCTAACCCCTGAAAGTCTTCTTGGTGGTGAGAACAGTCCAGCATGTCGCGCCTAACTGGTCAAGATGTTTTTAAAGGTTAGGCTTCCGGAGGTGTCCGCCGTGAAGGGCCGCGCCGAGATGTCCGTCGCCTGCCGGCCGGTGGGCCGGAGGGCTGGGATTCCCGTCTCCCGTGTGAATACTGGCCGCATGGCCACCCGACTGCGGATCGCCCATACGGCGGATCTCGGCCCCGCCGAACTCCGCGCCGCACGCGCCCTGTTGGAGGACGCCTTCGACGGTGACCTCAGGGACGAGGACTGGGACCACGCGCTCGGGGGCCTGCACGTCCTGGTCCGCGACGGCCGGGGCCTCGCGGCGCACGGTTCGGTGATCCAGCGGCGCGTCCTGCATCACGGCCGCTCGCTGCGGGTCGGATACGTGGAGGCGGTCGGCGTACGCGCCGATGTGCGCCGCACGGGGTTCGGCGGACGGGTGATGGCCGAGCTGGAGCGGATCATCGAGGGTGCGTACGGACTCGGCGCGCTCTCCGCGAGCGAGGACGGGGCGGCTCTCTACGCGGCCCGGGGCTGGCGGCTCTGGCCGGGTCATGTGTGCGTGCTCGCTCCGGGCGGGGCCGTCCGCCTCCCCGAGGAGGAGGGCGCCACCTTCGTCCGTCCCGGCACCGTGCGGGGCCCCCTCGACCCGGCGTACGCGCTGGTCTTCGACTGGCGCGAGGGTGACGTGCTCTGAGTGAAACCCCAGGTCGCGGCCGTGTGACGTAATCCGCCGTCTCAGATAGTAGGAAGTCCGAGTAATCGTGGAGACAGATGCGCGGTCCTCACCTAGCTTGGTAGGAGCCGAACGTCTCGCTCGACCAAGCGAATGGCGGTCGTGAGCCGGAGCCCTTGGCAGGCAACCCCTGCGGCACCGCTCCCCGCCCCTTCCGGCGTCTCGTAAATCCCTCATCGCACTTCCGGCCGCCCGTGCGGGCGCCGTCGGAGGCAAGGAGTCGATTCATCATGGCCGAGACGACCGTCCGCCGAGTCCGTCACCTCTCGCGCACGAGCAGCGAGTCCGACCGCAAGAACGCCGCCGCCGCGCTCCAGCGCGCCCTCGACCGCAGGGACAACGGCGGAGCGACGGGCCACTGAGGCCCGCCGTCCTCGTATCCGGGAGCCGCACCCGTGAAAGGTGCGGCGTGGGGCGGTGCCCCGCGCCCCGGCCGTGCCGGACGCCGCACGGTGTCGCGGTGTTCAGCTTCCGCGCCGCACCTCGAAGTGGTCGATGCGCTCGCCGCTCTGGGCCAGCGCCGACACCGTGAGCCGGGGCGAGGGGCCCGCCTGCGCCTCCACCGAGAGGAAGGAGAAGCCGGTGTACCGCACCCTGGACCACTCCACGGTGTCCGCCTTCCGCTGCTTCGACTTCGTCCAGTGGAAGGTCTCGACGGCCTCGCGCCGCGTGACCTTGCCCTCGTAACTGTCCTTGACCCCGATGGGGAAGCGGTACAGGCTCTTGCCCGCGCCGCCCGCCGTGACGTAGACGATCCCGTCCCGGGTCGGATCGGTCGAGGCGCCCACCGGCACCTGCTTGCCCACCTTGCCGCCCTTGATGGCGTCGGTGCGCTCGTACACATGGTTGTGTCCGTTGATCACCAGGTCCACCTGGTGCTTGGCGAACAGCGGCACCCAGGCGTCACGCACCCCGCCGTCCGAGGCGTGCGTCGACGTCGAGTAGGCGCAGTGGTGGAAGAAGACGACGACGAAATCGGCCTGACGGCGCAGCTCCCCGAGCCGCTTGTCGAGCCAGGCCGTCTGCCTGCCCTCCGAGTAGCCCTTGTTGGCCGGGATCTCGTACGACACGTCGTTGGCGTCCAGCGCGACGACGCCGACGTTGCCGTAGACGAACGAGTAGGCGCCCGGTGCGTTGCGGGGGTCGAAGCCGTTGCCGGGCAGTGTCCAGCGCGCCGACTGGCCGCCGTAGCCGTTCGGCGAGTACCAGGCCTCCATGTCGTGGTTGCCGGTCGTCACCATCCACGGAACCGTCTTCGCCACCGTCTCGGTCTGCTTGAGGAACAGGTCCCAGGCGGCCGGGTCGTAGACGTCCGACTCCTGGCCGAGCCCGATCCCGTCCGCGTAGCAGATGTCGCCCGCGTGCAGATGGAAGGCGGGACCGCGGCCGAGGAGCACCTTGTCGTTGGCCAGCGCGTCGGGGGTGACGCCCTGGTCGCCGAAGGCGGTGAACACGAACTTCTCGGGGTGCGCGGGCGCCGTGCGGAAACGCCCGATCGTGGAGTGCTGCGCCTTGCTCGCCGGGTCGAAGCCCTCGTGGCCGACGCCGTAGTAGTACGTCGTCCCGGGGCGCAGCCCGTCGAGCGCCGCGTGCAGGTAGTACTGGTCCAGGGCCGCCCGCTGCCCGGTGAGGCCCGGTGTGCGCAGATGGCGGACCTCGGCCTCGATCCTGTGGCTCAGGGTCCAGGGGGTCGGGCCCACCCGGATGTAGGGCTTCCTGACCGCGAACGGCACCTGCCAGGAGATCCGCATCTGGGTCTTCGGGTCCGCGCCGAAGGCGAGGTGGCGGCCGAACGGCGTGACGGCGGCGCCGGGGATCCGGCTGGTGGCCGGGTTCGGCGAGGAGCCGGACGTCACCCGCGCGGGGGCCTCGGAGCCCTGGGCGCAGCCGGCCGCCAGCCCGCCGCCCGCGAAGGCGCTCGCCGCGACGAGCGCCCGGCGCCGTGTGAGCCGTGTCCGCAGGTACTCGTACTGCTCCGGCATGCTCAGTTCGCGTGCGAGCTCGCGGGGGATGCCGACATCGGGGACGGGCAGCTCGGGGGAAGTCCCCGTGGAGGGAGCGGTCATGTCTGGAAAGTTCCCAGCCCGCGCCAACGGCGTTCATACATACGGGTGAACGTGTGTCGAAGGGTGGACGTGCCGCGACACCGCCCTGTCCGTATGGCGGACATCGCGTGTCATTCCATGGGACAAGGAGTACGGTGCCGTCATGTCTCGCAGCATCGATCTCGCAGTGATCCCCGGTGACGGCATCGGCCAGGAAGTCGTGGCCCAGGGGCTCAAAGTCCTCTCCGCCGTCCTTCCGCAGGACGTGAAGCTGGAGACCAAGGAGTTCGACTTCGGCGCCCGGCGCTACCACGCCACCGGTGAGACCCTCACCGACGCCGACCTCGACGCCCTGAAGGGGCACGACGCCATCCTGCTGGGCGCGATCGGCGATCCCTCGGTCCCGTCCGGTGTCCTGGAGCGCGGTTTCCTGCTCAAGCTCCGCTTCGCCTTCGACCACCACGTGAACCTGCGTCCCTCGAAGCTCCTGCCGGGGGTCGAGACCCCGCTGGCCGGTCAGCCCGAGATCGACTTCGTCGTGGTCCGCGAGGGCACCGAGGGTCCGTACACCGGCAACGGCGGCACCATCCGCAAGGGCACCGAGCACGAGGTCGCCACCGAGGTCTCCGTCAACACCGCCTTCGGCGTCGAGCGGGTCGTCCGTGACGCCTTCGCCCGCGCCCAGGCCCGCCCGCGCAAGAAGCTGACGCTGGTCCACAAGAACAACGTGCTGACCTTCGCGGGCCACCTGTGGACGAACATCTTCAACAAGGTGGCCGAGGAGTTCCCCGAGGTCACCACGGACTACCTCCACGTGGACGCGGCGACGATCTTCCTCGTCACGCAGCCCGAGCGCTTCGACGTGATCGTCACCGACAACCTCTTCGGCGACATCATCACCGACCTGGCCGCGGCCGTCTCCGGCGGCATCGGCGTCGCCGCCTCCGGCAACATCAACCCGAGCCGCGAGTTCCCCTCGATGTTCGAGCCCGTGCACGGCTCGGCACCCGACATCGCGGGCCAGGGCAAGGCCGACCCGAGCGCCACCGTCCTGTCCGTCGCCCTGCTGCTGCGCCACCTCGGCTACGAGGCCGAGGCGGCCCGGATCGAGGAGGCCGTCGCGGCCGACCTCGCCGAGCGGGTCGGCAAGCCCGCCCGCAGCACCGAGGAGATCGGCGACGCGCTCGCCCTGCGAGTAGCCGGCTGACCCGGCGCACCACCTACGTTCCGTAGCAAGCCGCCGGGTCGCATCCGCACCCGGCGGCTTTGCTGTGCCCTCGCCGGGTGCCACCATCAGTCCCTGGGTCATCCCCGGGGCGCTCCCGGGGCATTCCCCGGGCCGTATTCACACCGTTTCGTCCACGGTCCTCCGCGCGCGATAATCGAGGCGGAGCCGCGGAACGAGGGAATGCTCGGACGTCCTAGCACTGGCCACGGACGGTTCGGATGTGAGCGCGGCCCGTCACATACAACCGGTGAAGGACAAAACCACTCATGACGCAGCCCACGATCGAGCTCAAGCCCTCCGCCAGCCCGCTCTCCGCCGCCGAGCGCGAGGCGATCCTGGTCAACCCCGGGTTCGGCCGCCACTTCACCGATCACATGGTGACCATCAAGTGGACCGAGGGCCGTGGCTGGCACGACGGCCAGCTCGTCCCGTACGGACCGCTCTCCCTCGACCCGGCGAACATGACCCTGCACTACGCGCAGGAGATCTTCGAGGGCCTCAAGGCCTACCGCCGGCCCGACGGCTCCGTCGCGACGTTCCGTCCCGACAAGAACGCCAAGCGCTTCCAGGCCTCCGCCCGCCGGCTCGGCATGCCCGAGCTGCCCGTGGAGACCTTCATCGAGGCCTGTGACGCGCTCGTCCGCCAGGACCGCGACTGGGTTCCCGCGCACGGCGGCGAGGAGTCCCTCTACCTGCGTCCCTTCATGATCGCGACCGAGGTCGGCCTCGGCGTGAAGCCCGCCAACGAGTACCTCTTCCTCGTCATCGCCTCGCCCGCCGGCGCCTACTTCGCGGGCGGCGTGAAGCCGGTGTCGATCTGGCTCTCCGAGGACCGCGTCCGCGCCGTTCCCGGTGGCATGGGCGACGCCAAGACGGGCGGCAACTACGCCGCCTCGCTCCTCGCCCAGAAGGAGGCCGCCGCCAAGGGCTGCGACCAGGTCTGCTACCTCGACGCGGTCGAGCACAAGTGGATCGAGGAACTCGGCGGCATGAACCTGTACTTCGTGTACGGCGACAGGATCGTCACCCCGTCCCTCACCGGCTCCATCCTGGAGGGCGTCACCCGCGACTCCCTGCTGACCGTCGCCCGCGACCTCGGCTACACCGCCGAGGAGGGCCGCGTCTCCATCGACCAGTGGCAGACCGACGCCGAGAACGGCACCCTCACCGAGGTCTTCGCCTGCGGCACCGCCGCCGTCATCACCCCCGTCGGCACGGTCAAGCGCGACGGCATCGAGTGGCGCCAGTCCGGCGGCGAGCCCGGCAAGGTCACCCTCCGCCTCCGTGAGGCCCTGCTCGACATCCAGCGCGGCATCACCGAGGACACCCACGACTGGATGCACCCCCTGGGCTGATCCGCCCGCACCTTCAGCCGGTCCCCGTCTCCCCAACAGGGTTGCGGGGACCGGCTGTTCGTTCGACGCGTAGCGTCCCGGCGACACGGGTATCCACTCAGTCCACGGGGGGAGCGTGTCCTCCCGTGCGCCCGCACGGCCGCGGAGGGAGCGCAGGTGAGTGCAAGGTCGCCGCTGTCACGGCCGGGCCGGCTGCTGCGCACCTTGCGCACTCCCCGCCGACCGCAGAGCCTCACGGTCCTCGGCCTGCTCGCCGCCGTCGCCGCCCTCCTGCTGTGGACCAGCAGGCGGATGGTCAACTACGGGGAGAACCTCGCCCTCAACCTCGGCACCGACATCGTCGGCGTCGTCGTCACCGTCTTCGTGATCGGTCCGCTGATCAGCCGTGCCCAGGAGGGCCGGGTCCGCGAGCACACCCGGCTGGACTACGAATGGTTCAGCTCCCAGGTCTACGGCGCGACCTCGAACGTCAAGGTCCTCGACACCTTCTCCAGCGTCTTCGGCCCGCAGTTCTCCGAGCGGCTGTTCCGCGGCATCAAGGCGGCCACCGCGCACGGTGCCCGCGTCCAGATCCTGCTGCTGGACCCGGACTCGCTCGCGGTCATCCTGCGCGGCCGTGAACTGGGGGAGCGGAGCGCCGACATCCGCCGCGACATCATGCGCAACCTGCGCACCCTGGACCGGTTCGCGCTCCGGCTCGACGAGGAATCCCGCCCCCTCCTCGAAGTGCGCCTGTGTTCCACCTCCCCGGGCGTGACCCTCTACCGCTGGGACGACCGCTGTCTCGTCTCCTTCCTCACCGTGGGCCGCCTCTCCGGCGAAGGCGTCCAGCTCGAAGTGGCCGTCCGTTCCCCGCTCGGCACCTTCGTCGAGCAGCGCTTCGACGAGCTGTGGCAGCAGAGCAAGCCCATGGACCGGTTCACCCATCTGCCGGTGACCCTGGTCGACGCGACCGACGGGCGCAGGGCGTTCAGCTGCCGTTTCGTGTACGCGGACGACGCCGTGTACGTCGCGGGGCACGACCTCGTGTCGTACATGGCGCGTCACCGGCTGGACCAACTGTCGGCGCACAGCGACGCCTTGAGCGCCCCCGGCGCGCACGAACTGGTCGTGGTGGACGACGAAAGCGAGCTGCACGCCTTACTCATCCAGCACTTCACGGAGAAGTACGATGCGATCGCGACGGCTTTCGTCGAACTGCGGCCAGCGGCGTCGTTGACAGAATGAGGCTCCGGCACCAATGAGTTCAACGCTCCACCCGGCTCCGTACACGAGCACCCGCCCCCTCGACACGAGCCCCCGCTTTCGCGCCTTCACCCCTCGTGACCTGGACGGCCTGCTCCAGCGCGTGTCCCTGCCGCCCGCCGAACGGCTGGCGCTGCGGGCCGTGGCGGCCGTCCTGCCGTTCCGTACGAACAGCTATGTGGTGGACGAGCTGATCGACTGGGCGGCCGTGCCCGACGACCCGATCTTCCGGCTGACGTTCCCTCAGGCCGGGATGCTGCCCGAGCCCGACCTCAAGCAGATGGCGGACCTGCTCGCCCACGAGGCCCCGAAGGCCGAGGTGCTGCGCGCGGCCCACGAGATCCGGATGAAGCTCAATCCGCACCCCTCCGGCCAGCTCGACGCCAACGTCCCCGTGCACGAGGGCGTCCGCCTGACCGGTCTCCAGCACAAGTACCCGGAAACGGTGCTGATCTTCCCGCGCCAGGGTCAGACCTGCCACGCCTACTGCACGTACTGCTTCCGCTGGCCCCAGTTCGTCGGCGAGTCCGACCTGCGCATCGCCACCGACGACATCGCCGCCACGTCCGCCTATCTGCGCGCCCACCCGGAGGTCACCAGCGCCCTGATCACGGGCGGCGACCCGATGGTGATGAGCACCGAGGTGCTGCGCCGGTACGTCGAACCGCTCCTGGAGATCGACACGGTCCGCTCGATCCGCATCGGGACCAAGTCGCTCGCCTTCTGGCCGTACCGTTTCCTCACCGACCGCGACGCCGACGAGCTGCTGCGGCTGCTGGAGAAGGTGGTGGCGAGCGGCCGGAATCTCGCCCTGATGGCCCACTTCACGCACCCGCAGGAGCTGCGGCCCCCGGCCGTGCGCGAGGCGATGCGCCGGGTGCGCGACACGGGGGCCGTGATCCGCTGCCAGGGGCCGCTGGTCAGGGGGATCAACGACAGCGCCGGGGCGTGGGCCGAGCTGTGGAACGAGACGACCGCGCTGGGGGCGGTGCCCTACTACCAGTTCGTTGAGCGGGACACCGGCCCGCAGGGCTACTTCGGGGTGCCGCTGGCCCGCTGCCACGAGATCTTCCGCGACGCCTACGCCCAGGTCTCCGGCCTCGCGCGGACCGTGCGCGGTCCTGTCATGTCGGCGATGCCGGGCAAGGTCTGCGTGGACGGGACGGCCGAGGTGGGCGGCGAGAAGGTCTTCGTGCTCCACCTCATCCAGGCCCGCGATCCGGACCTGGTGGGGCGCCCGTTCTTCGCCGCGTACGACGAGCGCGCCACCTGGTTCAGCGATCTAAAGCCTGCTTTCGGCGCGAGCCGGTTCCTGCCGGGGCTCGACCCGGTGTGACGTCTCCTTCGCCGTGAGCGCCAGGTAGACGATGCCGCCGACCAGGCCGGACAGGACGAAGCTGCAGTCCACCCCGCCGGTCAGGGACAGCAGCGGCCCCTCGTACGACGGCAGGGACACGGCCAGCAGACCGACGAAGGCGCCCAGCGCCCAGGCCGCCGTGGCCCGGATGTTCCAGCCGGCCTTGTACCAGTAGACGCCGCCGCGGGAGCGGCGGTTGAAGACCTGGAGGGCGTCGGGGTCGTAGACGCCGCGGCAGCGGACGAAGCCGATCAGGGTGATGACCGCCCACGGGGTGCCGATCGCGGTCAGCAGCAGAACGAAGGAGGTCATCGCGGACTGGGCGTTCCAGGCGTAGTGGCCGACGAACACGCAGAGCATGGCGACGACGGCGACCGCGCAGGTGGCCCGGGCGCGCGAGGCGCGGGGCAGGATCGCGTCGAGGTCGAGGCCCATCGAGTAGAGCATCAGACCGGCGTTGCCCACCGAGCCCGCGGAGGCGGCCAGCAGCAGCGGGACCAGGTACCAGCCGGGGGAGGCGGACACCAGCGGGCCCGCGTAGTCGAGGGCCGCGCGGGCCCCGTACGCCGTGAAGGTGCCGAAGAGCTGGGGGACGAGGAGACCGGCGATCAGGCCCAGCCAGGTGCCGTGCAGGACCGTACGGGAGGAGTGGCGCCCGGGGGAGATGTAGCGGGTGTAGTCGCCCAGCAGCGTGATGAACGCGATCGGGCCCGACAGGCCGGCCGCGACCGCCGCGAGCAGCCAGGTGGGCCAGAACGAGCCGAGCAGATAGCCGCCGGCCTCCGGGAGCGCCGCGGTGCTGAAGTGCGGGGCGTACGCGATCACGCCGACCACCAGCAGGGCCGACATGCCGATCGCGAGGGCACGGGACATGGCGAGCAGCACGCGGTAGCCGTAGACGGCGCCCGCGACGGTGGCGGCGGCCAGCAGCGTGTACACGACGGCGTACGCCAGGCCGTTCGCCTCCAGGCCGAAGAGCCGGCCGAGGACGCCGACCATCACGTCGCCGCCGATCCACACGGTCAGCGCGGTGTAGCCGAGTGCGAGAAGCAGGCCGACGACCGAGCCGACCAGTCGTCCGCGCACGCCGAACTGCGCGCCGGAGGAGGTGGAGAGGTTGGTGCCGGTCCGCAGCGAGACCAGGGCCAGCGGCGCGGTGAGCGCCGTCCCGACGACCGTGCCTGCGACGATCGAGCTCACGGAGGACCACCAGTCGAGCCCGAACGAGGGCGGCAGCCAGCCGAAGATGATCACCCCGAGGCAGAGGTTGGAACCGAGCAGGATCGATACGAGGTCGCGCGGCCCGCTGGTGCGTTCCTCCTCGGGGATGGTGTCGACTCCGCGCTGTTCGATCGGCATGGCTGGTCTCCTTTGACGGCCGCCTGGCGTGGTGCGGGCAGCATCACGAGTTAGAGCGACGCTCAATGTGATGCCTCTGATGCTTATCCGTCAATGTTTCCCTTCCATGAATCCGACGTTTAGAGTGACGCTCTAAACGGAGGAAGGCGAGGAGGTGTCGCGGCGTGAGACTGACCCCCACGGAACGTGACCGACTGCTGCTGTTCTCGGCGGCCGAGCTGGCCCGTGCCCGCCGGGCGCGAGGGCTGCGGCTCAATGTGCCGGAGGCCACCGCCCTGATCGCGGACACCGTCTGCGAGACCGCCCGCGACGGCGGACGGCTGGCCGAGGCGGTCGAGGCGGCCCGGTCCGTCCTCGGCCCCGACGACGTCCTGCCCGGCGTCGCGGACATCGTGACCGAGGTGCACGTCGAGGCCGTCTTCGAGGACGGCTCGCGCCTCGCGGTCGTCACCGACCCCATCGGCGGCGGACTCGGCGAGCGGGCACCCGGCGCGCTGCTGCCGGGTCCGGAGCACGCCGAGCCCGAGGCCGCCGTCCGCCTGTCCGTGACGAACACGGCCCCCGTCCCCGTCTCCGTCACCTCCCACTTCCACTTCTTCGAGGCCAACCCGCGGCTCGACTTCGACCGGCCGGCCGCCTACGGCATGCGGCTGGCCGTGCCCGCCGGCTCGTCCGTCCGCTTCGGCCCGGGGGAGAGCGCCGAGGTGGGGCTGCTGCCCATCGGCGGAGCGCGCGTCGCGATCGGCTTCGCCGGGCTGGTCGACGGGCCGCTGGACGCGCCCGGCGCCAGGGAGGAGGCCCTGCGCCGGGCCGCCGCCTGCGGATACCTCGGCGTACCCGACACCCGTGACCAGGAGGCCGAGCGATGAGCCGCCCGGGAGGACACCCCGCCGAGGCCCGCCGCCTCACCCCCCACGAGTACGCCGCCACCCACGGCCCCCGCGCCGGTGACCGGGTCCGGCTCGGCGACTCGGGGCTGACCATCCGCGTCGAGTCCGACGCCCAGCTTCCCGGGGACGAGTTCCTCGCCGGATTCGGCAAGACCGCCCGCGACGGGCTGCACCTCAAGGCCGCCGCCGTCCGGGACACCTGCGACGTCGTCATCAGCAACGTCGTGGTGATCGACGCCGTCCAGGGCATCCGCAAGGTGTCCATCGGCATCCGCGAGGGCCGGATCCACGCGATCGGACGGGCCGGCAACCCCGACACCCTCGACGGCGTCGACGTCGTCGTCGGCACCGGCACGTCCATCGTCTCCGGCGAGGGCCTCATCGCCACCGCCGGAGCCGTCGACACGCACGTCCATCTGCTGTCGCCGCGCATCATGGAGGCCTCGCTCGCCTCCGGGGTGACGACGATCATCGGCCAGGAGTTCGGGCCGGTGTGGGGCGTCGGCGTCAACTCGCCCTGGGCGCTGCGCCACGCCTTCGGCGCCTTCGACGCCTGGCCGGTCAACATCGGCTTCCTGGGCCGGGGTTCGTCCTCCGACGGCGCGCCGCTGATCGAGGCGCTCGCCGAGGGCGGCGCGAGCGGCTTCAAGGTCCACGAGGACATGGGCGCCCACACCCGGGCGCTCGACACCGCGCTGCGCGTCGCCGAGGAGCACGATGTCCAAGTCGCCCTGCACAGCGACGGGCTGAACGAGTGCCTGTCCGTCGAGGACACCCTCAGGGTGCTCGACGGGCGCACCATCCACGCCTTCCACATCGAGGGCTGCGGCGGCGGACACGTGCCCAACGTCCTGAAGATGGCGGGCGTCCCGAACGTCATCGGCTCGTCCACCAACCCGACCCTGCCCTTCGGCCGGGACGCGGTCGCCGAGCACTACGGCATGATCGTCTCCGTCCACGACCTGAAGACCGACCTGCCCGGCGACGCCGCCATGGCCCGCGACCGCATCCGCGCCGGGACCATGGGCGCCGAGGACGTGCTGCACGACCTGGGCGCCATCGGCATCACCTCCTCCGACGCGCAGGGCATGGGCCGCGCCGGCGAGACCGTGCGCCGCACCTTCGCCATGGCCGGGAAGATGAAGGCCCAGTTCGGCGCCCCCGAGGACCACGACAACGAACGCGTCCTGCGCTACATGGCCAAACTGACCATCAACCCGGCCATCGCGCACGGCCTCGCCCACGAGGTCGGCTCCATCGAGACCGGCAAGCTCGCCGACATCGTGCTGTGGCGCCCCGAGTACTTCGGCGCGAAACCGCAGCTCGTCCTGAAGTCCGGCTTCCCGGCCTACGGAGTCGTCGGCGACCCGAACGCCGCCACCGACACCTGCGAACCCCTCGTCCTCGGACCGCAGTTCGGGGCGCACGGCGCGACACCCGCCGAGATCTCGGTGGCGTTCGTCGCCCAGGCCGCGCTCGACCAGGGCAACGACACCATGCCGACCCGCCGCCGCCGTGTGGCGGTCCGCGGCACCCGCGGCATCGGCCCAGCCGACCTGCGCCTCAACTCCCGTACCGGAGCGGTCGACGTGGACGGGCGCACCGGCCTCGTCACCCTCGACGGCGAACCGCTGCGCTCGGATCCCGCCGACTCGGTCTCCCTCAACCGCCTGTACTTCTTCTGATGGACACAGCCTGTAAGGAACACCCCATGTCTGCTGCCGCCGACGGCTTCCGCATGCCCGCCGAGTGGACCCCGCACGAGCGCACCTGGATGGCGTGGCCGGGCCCCAATCCCACCTTCGACAACCCCGAGGACCTCGCAGCCTCCCGTGCCGCCTGGGCGGAGGTGGCCCGCGCGGTCCGCCGCTTCGAACCCGTCACCGTGGTGTGCGGCCCCGGCCAGTCCGCCCCCGCCGCCGAACTCCTCGGCCCCGGCGTCGACACCGTCGAGCGGGAACTCGACGACGCCTGGATGCGCGACATCGGCCCCACCTTCCTCACCAACGGCCAGGGCGAA
Source organism: Streptomyces sp. NBC_00386 (assembly GCF_036063235.1). Classification (NCBI taxonomy): domain Bacteria; kingdom Bacillati; phylum Actinomycetota; class Actinomycetes; order Kitasatosporales; family Streptomycetaceae; genus Streptomyces; species Streptomyces sp. NBC_00386. The sequence continues at coordinate 3,016,932 of NZ_CP107950.1, read as the reverse complement.
CTGGCCGCCGTGGACTGGACGTTCAACGGCTGGGGCGCCCAGGGCTGGGCCCGCTGGGAGCACGACTCCAAGATCGGCGCGCAGGTCGCCGAACTGGCCGGAGCGAAGGCGTACGCCTCCCGGCTGGTCAACGAGGGCGGCGCGATCCACGTCGACGGCGAGGGCACCGTGCTGCTCACCGAGACCGTGCAGCTCGGTCCCGAGCGCAACCCCGGCTGGAGCCGCGAGCAGGTCGAGGAGGAGATCCACGCCCAGCTCGGCACCGAGAAGGCGATCTGGCTGCCGCGCGGCCTGACCGGCGACTACCCCCCGTACGGCTTCGGCACCCTCGGCCACGTCGACATCGTCGCCGCCTTCGCCCGGCCCGGCGTGATCGTCGCCCACTCCCAGCAGGACCCCGCGCACCCCGACCACGAGGTCGGCAAGGAGGTCATCGGGCTGCTCAAGGCCCAGACCGACGCGCGCGGCCGCGCCATCGAGGTCGTCGAGGTCCCGGCCCCGACGGTCCTGGAGGCCGACGGCCACTGGGCCGACTACTCGTACATCAACCACTACCTCTGCAACGGAGGCGTCGTGCTCTGCGGCTTCGACGACCCGCGCGACGAGATCGCGGCGGACATCTTCCGCCGGCTCTTCCCCGAGCGGACCGTGACCCTGGTGGACGCACGTACGATCTTCGCGGGCGGCGGTGGCATCCACTGCATCACCCAGCAGCAGCCGAAGGTCTGACAAACGGGAGTCACGGATGGCCGGTGCGCGGAAGAACGCGCCACCGCGCGAGGAGGTCCTCGCCGTCGCCATGGAGATGATCGCCGAGCGCGGTCTGGAGAAACTCACCATGGCGGCGCTCGGCCGTGAGGTCGGCATGAGCAGCGGCCACCTCCTCTACTACTTCCGCTCCAAGGACGAGCTGCTGCTGCGCACCCTGGAGTGGAGCGAGGGCCGCCTCGGCGCCGAGCGCGGCCGGCTGCTCGCCGCGCGCGGTACCGCCCGCGAGCGCCTGGACGCCTACGTCGACCTGTACGTCCCCGACGGCCACCGGGACCCGCACTGGACCCTGTGGCTGGAGGTCTGGAACCACTCCCAGAACGCGGACGACGACGCCCGCGAACGGCAGGCCGCCATCGAGGGCGCCTGGCACCGGGACCTCGTCGCGCTGCTCGCCGAGGGCGTTTCGCGCGGCGAGTTCCGCCCCGTCGACGCGGACCGCTTCGGCGCCCGGCTGCGGGCCCTGATGGACGGCTTCTCCATCCATGTGGCGATCGGTCTGCGCGGCACCAGCCGCGATCAGGTCCTGTCCCACGTGAAGGAGTTCCTCGACGCGTCGCTGGGCTGACCGGTCGTACATCCGTACCGGCCACGTAGCCCAGTGCTCGCATCCTGAGACACCGTGTGATCACGGAGGTGGTTTGTGCCACACTGCCCCCGTGCTCTCGTTCGCCACGATTATTGGCAGCAGGCGCGCCGGTCCGCAGTGACCGCCACGTACGACCAGGTGCGGGCGGACACCGTCGTTCTCGACCCGCGCGCAGACCTCTCGCACCCGCGAGGGGTTTTTCGCATTTCTGGCCCACCTTCAGCCGGGAGCGCAGCGCGCGGGATCATTGGAGGACGGTGGAGCCGGTCATTCCGGTAGACCGAGTTTCAATACAGGAGCCTTGAGACCATGACGGAAACCAGCGAAGTCGACGATTCCTTCCACGTCTTCGACACGACGCTGCGCGACGGCGCGCAGCGCGAGGGCATCAACCTCACCGTGGCGGACAAGCTGGCCATCGCGCGGCACCTGGACGACTTCGGGGTGGGCTTCATCGAGGGCGGCTGGCCCGGCGCCAACCCCCGCGACACCGAGTTCTTCGCCCGCGCCCAGCAGGAGATCGACTTCAAGCACGCGCAGCTCGTGGCCTTCGGAGCGACCCGCAGGGCCCGCGGCAAGGCCTCGGAGGACCACCAGGTCAAGGCACTCCTGGACTCCGGCGCCCCGGTGATCACGCTGGTCGCCAAGTCCCACGACCGGCATGTGGAGCTGGCGCTGCGCACCACACTGGAGGAGAACCTGGAGATGGTCCGCGACACCGTCTCCCACCTCGTGGCGCAGGGACGGCGGGTGTTCGTGGACTGCGAGCACTTCTTCGACGGCTACCGGGCCAATCCGGAGTACGCGAAGTCCGTCGTCCGGGCCGCGCACGAGGCCGGCGCCGACGTGGTGGTGCTGTGCGACACCAACGGCGGGATGCTCCCCGCCCAGGTCCAGGCGATCGTGCAGACGGTCCTGGCGGACACCGGCGCCCGGCTGGGCATCCACGCCCAGGACGACACCGGCTGCGCGGTCGCCAACACACTGGCCGCCGTCGACGCGGGCGCCACCCACGTCCAGTGCACCGCCAACGGCTACGGCGAGCGCGTCGGCAACTCCAACCTCTTCCCCGTCGTCGCCGCCCTGGAGCTCAAGTACGGCAAGAAGGTACTCCCCGACGGCGCGCTGCGGGAGATGACGCGGATCTCGCACGCCATCGCCGAGGTCGTCAACCTGACCCCCTCCACCCACCAGCCCTACGTGGGGGTGTCGGCGTTCGCGCACAAGGCGGGCCTGCACGCCTCCGCGATCAAGGTCGATCCGGACCTCTACCAGCACATCGACCCCGAGCAGGTCGGCAACACCATGCGGATGCTGGTCTCCGACATGGCCGGCCGCGCCTCCATCGAGCTCAAGGGCAAGGAGCTCGGCGTCGACCTCGGCGACGACCGCGAACTCGTGGCCCGTGTCGTGGAGCGCGTCAAGGAACGCGAACTCAAGGGCTACACCTACGAGGCCGCCGACGCCTCCTTCGAACTCCTGCTGCGCGCCGAGGCCGAAGGCCGGGTACGCACCTACTTCGAGGTCGAGTCCTGGCGGGCCATCGTCGAGGACCGCCCCGACGGCAGCCACGCCAACGAGGCCACGGTCAAGCTCTTCGCCAAGGGTGAGCGCATCGTCGCCACCGCCGAGGGCAACGGCCCGGTCAACGCCCTCGACCGCGCCCTGCGCGTCGCCCTGGAGACGATCTACCCCCAGCTCGCCAAGCTGGAACTGGTCGACTACAAGGTCCGCATCCTGGAGGGCAAGCACGGCACGCAGTCCACGACCCGCGTCCTGATCTCCACGTCCGACGGCACGGGGGAGTGGTCCACGGTCGGCGTGGCGGAGAACGTCATCGCCGCGTCCTGGCAGGCACTGGAGGACGCGTACACCTACGGCCTGCTGCGGGCCGGGGTGGAACCCGCGTCATGACCCGCCCGAACGCCGGAGGGCGCGCTTCCCGCACCCTCCGGCGTTCACGGCGTTCACGGCGTTTTCGCCGGTCCGGCGTACGTGACGGCTAGCGCAGCTGCCACTTCTGGTTCGCGGCCCCCGTGCACGACCAGATCTGCGCCCGTGTCCCGTTCGCCGACGAGTTGCCGGTCACATCGAGGCATTTGTTCGCCGCGGTGTTGACCACGTCACCCGTCGAGGAGTTGTACGACCACTGCTGGGCGCCGGAGCCGTTGCAGTCGTAGAGCTGGACCTTGGCGCCGTCGGACGTCGACCCCGAGGTGACGTCGAGGCACTTCCCGAGCGAGCGCACCGACCCGTCGGCCCCCACGGTCCAGGACTGCGCGGCGGTTCCGTTGCAGTCGTAGAGCTGCACCGCGCTGCCGTTGGCGCTCGACGCGCCCGCCACGTCGAGGCACTTGCCGGCCAGCCCGACGAACGCGCCCGACTGACCGCCCCCGCCCGACGGGGCGCCGGACCAGGTGAAGGTCGCCGAGGTCTTGCCCGGCAGTGAGTAAGTGGCGTGCTGGGAACCCCAGTTGATGGTCACCGTCTTGGCGCTCGACGCGTCGTTGTAGGCGATCAGCGCCTTGGTGCCGTCCGGGTTGCGCCAGGCGACGTTCGGGACGGCAGAGGACGCCGTGGAGGCGATCCGCTGCGCCCCCGGCCGGACGAACTTCGTCAGATGGCCCATCGTGTAGTACTCGACCGTGTAGTCGACCGTCCCGCTCGTCCCGTCCCCGTTGTGCACGGTGATGAGCCCCGTGCAGGTGCCGCAACCCCCGTTGTGCGGGCCCTTGTTCTGATCCACGGCGAGCGACCACTTGGTCACCGACTTCGCCCAGTTGCGGGTGTAGTCGACGATGTTGAGCATGTCCTCGCGCTGCTGGTTGGCGATCCAGGTGCCGCCGGAGTGCTCGGTCCCGAAGGCGTCGAGGCCCGGGTACTGGTTGTGCACGCCCGTCTGCTTGGCGATGTCGCCGCCGTACCCGTGCCAGGCGATCCCGCCGAAGTTCGGGTGCGAGCGGACCGCCGCGTCGTCGACGGTCTGGGCGGCGTAGGAGTCGTACACGTCCCAGTTCCAGTCGTGCGCGAGCACCTTGGTGGACAGACCGGCCGCCTGGAGCTTGGGCAGGAGCTCGCTCTTGGTGAAGTAGGCGAGTCCCGAGGCGTTCCAGCTCATCGAGGGATAACCCGAGCAGCAGGTCGGCTCGTTCTGGGCGGTGACGTACGAGACGGGGACGCCCTGGTCCCGGTACGCCTGGAGGTACTTCACGAAGTACGAGGCGTAGGCGCCGTAGTCCTCCGCCTTCAGCCAGCCGCCGTTCAGCGACCCGCTGTCCTTCATCCAGGCCGGTGCCGTCCACGGCGAGGCCATCACCGTCAGGGAGGGGTTGAGCTGGAGCGCCTGCCTGGTCAGCGGCACCACGTCGGCCAGGTCGTGCGCGATGGAGAACTGCGTCAGACCGGGGTCGCTCTGCCCGGCCGGCACGTCGTCGTAGCTGTAGCCGTAGCGCGCGAGGTCCGAGGCGCCCATCGGGTTGCGCAGGAAGGACAGCCCGATCCCGTCCGTCGGTGAGAACAGCTTGCGCATCGTCGCGTCGCGGGTGCTCTGCGACAGGGCGCCGCTGCTGTTCATCAGCCAGGCCGCGGTGTCCGTGAAGGACGCGCCGCCGCCGGTGAAGGTCTGGTACCGCGTGTTCTCGTCGACGGTGATGTTCTCACCGCTGCCGCCGCTGCCGGACTGGAAGGCGAACGGTGCCTGGGCCTGGAGCCCGCGGACGACATGACGTCCGCCGTCGTCGTCCGTCGTCGTCAGGTACGCGGTGACCTGTTCGCCCGCGGCGTGCGCGGGTGCGGCCGCCGTGAATCCCGCGGTGGCGAGCAGCCCGGCGACGATCAGCCGGGCCGCCCGAGTGGATCTCCTCATGGAGCGCCGCCCTTCTGGAGGTGGGGGGGGAGGCGTGCGAGGCGTGAGTAAATGACGGCTGCGGAGCCGCGTCAAGGGGTTGCGCGTTCAGACTTTGAAGGAACAACTGCTCTGATCCGGACGGGACTTGAGTCTGTACCGGTTCCGGTGTGAAGTCTTGACGGGTTGCCGGGGCACCAGTTAACTCACGCCCTGATCTAAGTCGTAAGAAGAGTGAGGGAACAGAGCAAGCACGTCATCGTCAGGAAGCAACGTCGTCAGAACGACGTGAGAGTCGAGGGGACCCCCATTGACCGGGCTCGATCGGAATTCCGTACGAAGAACCGCTCTGCTGGCCGGTGCCGCGCTGATCGCCGGACTGCTTCCGCTCGCTACGGCGGGAACGGCGGCGGCCGATGATCCCGCACCCGTCCCGGTCGACCGCTTCGAGGGCGAGGTGCCCTTCGCGAACCAGCCCGCCGAGGGGATCTTCACCTGGGGCGGCGACAGCGACGACCCGCCGAAGCTGGCCCTGACCGCACGGCCCGACGCGCCCGAGGGCGCCAAGGTCCTCACCGGTGACTACGACATCAGCGGCTACGGCGGCTTCACCCATGACTTCGCGGCCGACCAGCCGGCCCACGACTGGTCCGCGCACAAGGGCGTCCGCCTCTGGTGGGACGGCCGCGCCACCGGCAAGAAGATCGCCTTCGAGATCAAGGACGGCGGCGCCGACGGCGAGGCCTCGGAACTGTGGACGACCTCCTTCACCGATGACTTCAGCGGCTGGAAACAGATCGAGATCCCCTTCGCGGACTTCGTCTATCGCACGGACTACCAGCCCGTCGGCGGTATCGACCACGTCCTCGGCCTGACGCAGACGTGGGGCTACGCCCTCACCCTCCCGGTCGGCGTCCAGGGGCAGTTCGCCATGGACGACGTCGAGCTGTACGGCAAGGCCGACCAGTCCCTGCGCGCCTCCGTCACCACCGACGCGGCGGTCTACCCGGTGAAGGAGGGCGGCACCGCGCGGGTGAGGATCTCCGTCGCCACCACCGGCTCCGCCCCGATCGAGGAGCCCGTGACCGTCGCGTACGAGAGCGTGGGCGGCAGCGCCGAGCCGGGCAGGGACTACGCCTCCGTCAAGGGCGAGATCACCTTCCCGGCGGGCACGACGTCCGGCGCGAGCCGCACCGTCACCGTCCCGACCCTGCGTGACCGGTCCGCCGAAGCGGCCGAGACGATCCCCCTCAAGCTCACGGTGACCGGGGCCAAGGCTCCCGCCGAGACCCCGCAGGTCGTCGTCGACGCCCACGGGCTGCCGTATCTGAACCCGAAACTGCCCGTGAAGAAGCGGGTCGCCGACCTGGTCTCCCGGATGTCCCTGGAGGAGAAGACCGGCCAGATGACCCAGGCCGAGCGCGGCGCGATCGGCACGGGCGGCGACATCGCCGCCTACGACCTCGGGTCGCTGCTCTCCGGCGGCGGCTCCACGCCGACCCCCAACACCGCCGAGGCCTGGGCGGCGATGGTCGACGGCTACCAGCTGCGGGCGCAGGCCACGCGGTTCCAGATCCCGCTGATCTACGGCGTGGACGCGGTGCACGGCCACAACAACCTCGCCGGCGCGACGATCATGCCCCACAACATCGGTGTCGGCGCCACGCGTGACCCCGCTCTGGCGGAGCGGACGGGCGCGGTGACCGCCGCGGAGGTCCGCGCCACCGGCATCCCCTGGGACTTCGCCCCCTGTCTGTGCGTGACCCGCGACGAACGCTGGGGCCGCTCCTACGAGTCCTTCGGCGAGGACCCGGCGCTCGTGAAGTCCATGGAGACGGTCGTCCAGGGCCTCCAGGGTGCCCGCGACGGCAGCGACCTGAAGGACGACGACAAGGTCCTCGCCACCGCCAAGCACTTCGTCGGCGACGGAGGCACCGGGTACGGCACGTCCACGACGGGCTCGTACACCGTCGACCAGGGCGTCACCAAGGTCACCCGGCAGGAGCTGGAGGCCGTTCACCTGGCGCCGTTCCAGACCGCGGTCGACCGGGGCGTCGGCTCGGTCATGCCGTCGTACTCCTCGCTCGACATCATCGGCGACGGCCAGGGCCCGGTGAAGATGCACGCCCGCGCCGACATGATCAACGGCGTGCTCAAGGGCCGGATGGGCTTCGACGGCTTCGTCATCAGTGACTGGAACGCCATCGACCAGCTTCCCGGCGACTACGCCTCGCACGTGCGCACCTCGGTCAACGCGGGCGTGGACATGATGATGGTGCCGTACTCGTACAAGGACTTCCGCGCGACGCTCACGGACGAGGCGAAGGCGGGCCGCGTCACCGAGCGGCGGATCGACGACGCCGTGTCGCGCATCCTCACCCAGAAGTTCGAGCTGGGCCTCTTCGAGAAGCCGTACGCGGACACCAGCGGCGCCTCGCGGATCGGCTCCGCCGCGCACCGCTCCGTGGCACGGCAGGCGGCGGCCGAGTCCCAGGTCCTGCTGAAGAACGCGGGCGGCGTCCTGCCGCTGAGGAAGTCCCAGAAGGTGTACGTCGCCGGTTCGAACGCCGACGACCTCGGCAACCAGACCGGCGGCTGGACCCTCACCTGGCAGGGCTCGTCCGGCAACAACGCCAAGGGCACCACGATCCTCCAGGGCATGCGCGACGCCGGCGGTGACGTCACCTACTCCAAGGACGCCTCGGCACCGACGGGCGGGTACGACGTCGGTGTGGTCGTGGTCGGCGAGACCCCGTACGCGGAGGGCGTCGGCGACGTCGGCAACGGCAACGACCTGGAACTGACCGCGGCGGACAAGGCGGCCGTCGACAAGGTGTGCGCGGCGATGAAGTGCGCGGTGCTGGTCGTCTCGGGCCGCCCGCAGCTCATCGGCGACCGGCTCGGCGACATCGACGCACTCGTCGCCTCCTGGCTGCCGGGCACCGAGGGCGACGGGGTCGCGGACGTCCTCTACGGAAAGCGCGCCTTCACCGGGCAGCTCCCGGTCACCTGGCCGAAGTCGGAGTCCCAGCTCCCGATCAACGTCGGTGACACCTCCTACGATCCGCAGTTCCCGTACGGATGGGGTCTCACCACGCTGGCGAAGGTACCGGGGGGTGGCGCGGTCACACTGCGGGCGCTGGCCCTGGTGGCCTCGGCGGCGGAGCGGCACGGCGCCGACGGGACGGCCCGCGCGGCCGTGACGAAGGCCCGTCTGCTCGTCCAGCAGAAGATCGGCCCGTCGGTCACCGCGGCGAACGCGGCACCCTTCGCGGACGCGGATCACCTTCTGCTGACAGGCCACTACGGAGAGGCGGTGGCGAAGCTGGCCCAGGCGTACCGAGCGGGATAGAGGGAGAACGTGGAGGGCCGGCCGGGGCTGGACACATCAGCCCCGGCCGGCCCGCGTTCCGGCGGCAGCGGGACACCACTCTCCCGATGCCCGGTTTTGCTCCGGTTCGGGTAGCTTCAAGGCATGAGGGCCGCACACACCCGAGGACTTCCAGGCCTGCTGGTCGCACTGATACTCGCGGCCCTGGCGCTGGTGTGGTTCCCGGCGCCCCCGGCCCATGCCGCGACGGACGTCTCCACGGTCGCGGCGGCCCTGCGGAAGGGCCCTGTCTATGTGGACCCGGCCGCCTCCGGGCAGCTCTCCGCGTCGGAGGCCGACGCCCTCGCCGCCAAGATCAAGAAGGCCGACAAGCCGCTCTTCGTCGCCGTGCTTCCCGCGGGCTTCCCCACCGAGAACCTCTTCCGGAACCTGCGCACCGACACCGGCGTCACGGGCCTCTACGCGATCAGGCTCGGCGACCGCTTCGACGCCCGCGCCGACTCCGCGGTGATGTCCCGCTCGGCCGTACAGAACCTGGTCACCAGTGTCCAGGGCGTGTCGGACGCGAACACCCAGCTGAACCGGTTCACCGACCTCGCGCTCCCCGGCATCCACGGTTCGGCCCCCGCGAGCTGGGGCGGTGCCACGAACGGCGGAGGCGTCTCGGCGGGAGCGCTGATCGCGGTCGGCGCGGTGGCCGTCGTCGGCGGCGCGGGCGCCTACACGGTGGTGCGCCGCAACCGGCGCCGCAAGGAGGAGGAACAGCGCGCCGCGCTCGACAGGCTCCGCGTGGTCGTGGACGAGGACATCACCGCCTTCGGCGAGGAACTCGACCGCCTCGACTTCCACCCCGCGGAGGCCGGCGCGGACGACGTGATGCGCGCGGACTACGAACGCGCGCTGGACGCCTACGAACAGGCGAAGTCGTTCATGGCCCAGGCCCGGCGCCCCGAGGACGTACGCGCCGTCACCCAGTCCCTGGAGGAGGGCCGCTTCTCCCTCGCGGTGCTCGCGGCGCGCCGCGAGCACCGCCAGGTCCCCGAGCGCCGCGCGCCCTGCTTCTTCGACCCCCGGCACGGCCCCTCCGTCGCCGACGCGGCCTGGACACCCGACGGGGGCGCGCCCCGCGAGGTCCCGGTCTGCAAGGCGGACTGGATGCGTCTCACCGGCGGCGAACAGCCGGCGGTGCGCGAGGTCGAGACGGAGTACGGCCGCCGCCCGTACTGGGACGCGGGCCCGGCGTACGGCCCCTGGGCGGGCGGCTACTTCGGCGGCGGCGTGCTGCCGGGTCTGCTCGTGGGGACCGTGCTCGGCAGCATGATGGCGAGCCCCGGATACGGGGCCGCGTACGGCACCGGTTACGGGGACTTCGGCGGCGGCTACGACGGAGGCGATGTCTCCGGTGCCGACTTCGACCCCGGTGACTTCGGCGGCGGCTTCGGTGACGGCGGTGGCGGTGACTTCGGCGGGGGTGGCGGCGACTTCGGCGGCGGCTTCTGAGGGGTGAGGCACTCCGTTGAGGGGTGACGCACTCCGTCTGGGGGGTGACGCACTCCGTCCTGCCGTGCGCGGACCGGCCGCGGTCCGCGCACACGGCGACGCCGAGCGCCCCTGTCGGGGGAGCTCGGCGTCGGAGAAGGCGCTCGGCGGCGCGGGGCCGAAGCCCGGGGCTCAGCCGGCGTTCTTGATCGCCGAGATGTCGAAGTTCAGCTTGATCTTGTCGGAGACGAGGACGCCACCGGTCTCCAGGGCCGCGTTCCAGGTGAGGCCCCACTCGGAGCGGAGGATCTCGGCCTTGCCCTCGAAGCCCACGCGCTCGTTGCCGAACGGGTCCTTGGCGGCGCCGTTGAACTCCAGATCGATGCTGATCTGCTTGGTGGTGCCGAGGATCTCCAGATCGCCGGTGATCCGGTAGTCGTCACCGCCGAGGGCCTCCGCCTTGACGGAGCGGAAGGTCATCGCCGGGAACTCGTCGGTCTTGAAGAAGTCGGCGCTCTTGAGGTGACCGTCGCGGTCGGCGGACCCGGTGTCGATGCTGTCCATCGTGATGTCGAGGGAGGCCGTGGACCGCGACGGGTCGCTGCCGTCCAGGTGCAGCGTGCCCTCGAACTCGTTGAACGTGCCCTTGACGTTGGTCACCATCGCGTGCCGGGCGACGAAGCCGATGCTCGAGTGGGACGGGTCGATGGTGTAGTCGCCGGTCAGCGCGGCCAGGTCCGGGTTCACGGCACCGGCCGTCGCGGTGGCCGTCGCGGTGGCGGCGGTGTCGGTGGTCTTGCGGCCGAAGATGCCCATGAGGTGCTCCTTGGGGGACGGGCCGCGGTTCCGGTGAGAGCCACGGCGTCATTCTGTTGAATGTTCAACGAGGTAACGCGGGCAACCGTAGACCTATTCCGTTCAATTTTCAACAGCATCCGGAGTGTGCGTGCGTGATCACGGTGGGTCGCCTTTGTCCGGCCTCTGGCGGACGCGCGTAGAACTCGGGCACCATCTGCGTTGCACCCCCTGCACAGCCGCCCCACAGGAAACGCGGCCGGACGTCCGTGCGGCCGCCCCACGGTCCTCAGCAGGAAAGGTCTCCCCAGATGAAGCTCAGGTCCACGTTGACCGCCCTAGCCCTCGTCGTGGCCCCCGGTGTCGCCGTCGTCGGCACCGCCGGTGACGCCTTCGCCGTCAGCAAGATCAGTCACGCCACCGCGACCTCGATGTTCCGCCAGTCCGGCATCACCTGGTCCTCCTCCGGTGGCTGCTCCGACCGCAACAACTCCACCTGCACGTCGTTCGAGCAGCTCAACCTCGCCACCGCGCAGGGCGCCCAGACCCTCAAGGGGTCCAGCGGCTGCGCGCTCAACATCACCGGCGGCACCGAGGCCGGCCACGCGAGCGGCACCTACTCGCACTGGAACGGCTACAAGCTCGACTACGGCAAGAACACCTGCGTCACCGGCTACATCAAGAACACCTTCAGCTACATAGGCCTGCGCGGCGACGGCGCTCCCCAGTACAAGTCCGGTGCCGGCAACATCTACGCCGACGAGGGCAACCACTGGGACGTCCTCTACTACAACTGCGGCGGCTGCTGAGCCGTCGCCCCCCGGGGTGCGCGGACCGCCGAACGGGCGCCCGCGTCACCCCGGTGATGGCATGTGCCACTCATGGATGTGAGATGGCAGTCGGCCGAACAGTTTGTGAGACCTCCACAAACCCAAGCCCCTCCTGGCAGTCGGATCGCCTGCATGTGATGGTGGTTCTGTTCAGGGGCGCCAGGAAAACGGTCCGGAGACTGTGCAGAGTCGACGGGCCTGTTTCCTTGGTGGACTTCGTATGGTCGCTACATGACCGTTTTGGACGAGGCCGACACCGCGAGCTCCACGATCCCCGCAGGCGAACCGACGGACGCGCGTGGCCGTGTGGCCGAACTGCACGCCATCCGCGCGGAGGCGCTGCGGGGTCCCAGTGAGAAGGCGACCGAGGCGCAGCACGCCAAGGGCAAGCTGACCGCCCGGGAGCGCATCGAGCTGCTGCTGGACGCGGGCTCGTTCCAGGAGGTCGAGCAGCTGCGCCGGCACCGGGCGACCGGTTTCGGCCTGGAGGCCAAGAAGCCGTACACCGACGGTGTCATCACCGGCTGGGGCACGGTCGAGGGCCGCACGGTCTTCGTGTACGCCCATGACTTCCGCATCTTCGGCGGCGCCCTCGGCGAGGCCCACGCCACGAAGATCCACAAGATCATGGACATGGCCATCGCGGCCGGAGCGCCGCTGGTGTCCCTGAACGACGGCGCAGGCGCCCGTATCCAGGAGGGCGTCTCGGCCCTCGCCGGCTACGGCGGCATCTTCCAGCGCAACACGAAGGCCTCCGGGGTCATCCCGCAGATCTCCGTGATGCTCGGCCCGTGTGCCGGCGGCGCGGCCTACTCGCCCGCGCTCACGGACTTCGTCTTCATGGTCCGCGAGACCTCGCAGATGTTCATCACCGGCCCGGACGTGGTCAAGGCGGTGACGGGCGAGGAGATCACCCAGAACGGCCTCGGCGGCGCCGACGTCCACGCGGAGACCTCCGGCGTCTGCCACTTCGCGTACGACGACGAGGAGACCTGCATCGCCGAGGTGCGCTACCTCCTGTCGATGCTCCCGCAGAACAACCGCGAGAACCCGCCGCGCGCGGAGTCCGCGGACCCGGCCGACCGCCGCAGCGAGGTGCTGCTGGACCTGGTCCCGGCCGACGGCAACCGCCCGTACGACATGACCAAGGTCATCGAGGAGCTCGTCGACGACGGCGACTACCTGGAGATCCACGAGCGCTGGGCCCGCAACATCATCTGCGCGCTGGCCCGCCTCGACGGCATGGTCGTCGGCATCGTCGCCAACCAGCCGCAGAGCCTGGCGGGTGTCCTCGACATCGAGGCCTCCGAAAAAGCTGCACGCTTTGTCCAGATGTGTGACGCTTTCAATATTCCGATCATCACGCTGCTGGACGTGCCCGGGTTCCTCCCGGGTGTCGACCAGGAGCACGGCGGGATCATCCGGCACGGCGCGAAGCTGCTCTACGCGTACTGCAACGCGACGGTGCCGCGTATCTCCCTCATCCTGCGCAAGGCGTACGGAGGTGCCTACATCGTCATGGACAGCCAGTCCATCGGGGCCGACCTCACCTACGCCTGGCCGACGAACGAGATCGCCGTGATGGGCGCCGAGGGCGCCGCCAACGTCATCTTCCGCCGGCAGATCGCCGACGCCGCCGATCCCGAGGCCATGCGGGTCCGCATGGTCAAGGAGTACAAGGCCGAGCTGATGCACCCGTACTACGCGGCGGAGCGCGGTCTGGTGGACGACGTCATCGACCCCGCCGAGACCCGCGAGGTCCTGGTCAAGTCGCTCGCGATGCTGCACACCAAGCACGCGGACCTGCCCTCCCGCAAGCACGGCAACCCCCCGCAGTAACCCTGCGGATTCTCCGCGGTACCCCCGCGGAAACCTCTCTCATGGAGACTGAAACCTATGAGCAACGCTGACATCCGCGTCGAGAAGGGCCACGCCGAGCCCGAGGAGGTCGCCGCCATCACGGCGATCCTCCTGGCCCGTGCCGCCGCCGCTCCCACTGATGCCGCTCCCGCCCACCGCGCCCACCGCAAGGCGGGCTGGCGCCGACTGGAGCGGGAGCCCGGTTTCCGGGCGCCGCACAGCTGGCACTGAGGGTCTGACGCCGACAGCCCCGTCCTCCGATGGAGGGCGGGGCTGTGGTGTGTCCGGGAGTCCGGGGAGCCCCTCAGGGGCCGACAGGGGTCTCTGCGGAGGGCGTTCGGGAGACCCCGGCCGTCCCGCCGCCCAACGGGGCTGTACGGGGCAGGAGTTCGGCCGGGTGTCCCCGCCCGCGTGTGCCGGGCCGTACGCCCGGACCGCGGACGCTCTCGGGCCGGGGTGGCCGGCGAACGAGCAACGGCCCCCGCTTCTCCGGCCGGAGAAGCGGGGGCCGTTGCCGTACGAGCGGGGGCCGCTAGCGCAGGCGCGCCATGAGGGCGTGCTCGACCAGCGTGATCAGCGCCGACTTGGCGTCCGCGCGGTGGCGGGCGTCCGTCGTGATGATCGGGGCGTCCGGGCCGATCTGAAGGGCCTCGCGGACTTCCTCGGGCTGGTACGGCTGGTTGCCGTCGAAGCCGTTGAGGGCGATGACGAACGGCAGGCCGCTGTTCTCGAAGTAGTCGACCGCGGGGAAGCAGTCGGCCAGACGCCGGGTGTCCACCAGGACGATCGCGCCGATGGCGCCGCGGACCAGGTCGTCCCACATGAACCAGAAGCGGTCCTGACCGGGCGTACCGAAGAGGTACAGGATCAGGTCCTGGTCGAGGGTGATACGGCCGAAGTCCATGGCGACGGTCGTCGTCTTCTTGTCGCCGGTGTGCGTGAGGTCGTCGATGCCCGCCGAGGCGGACGTCATGACGGCCTCGGTGCGCAGCGGGTTGATCTCCGAGACGGCGCCGACGAACGTGGTCTTGCCCACGCCGAAGCCGCCCGCCACCACGATCTTCGCGGACGTGGTGGAGCGGGAAGGCCCTCCGCTAGAGCTTGCGAAGTCCACTGAGCACCCTTTCGAGCAATGTCACGGCTGGCTGGCCGCCGGCGCTCTCGTCGCCGCCCGGCTGATGAATGGCGACCAGGCCCGCCTCCGCCAAGTCGGCGACGAGGATCCTGGCTACACCGAGAGGGATGGTCAACAGGGCCGAGATTTCGGCCACCGACTTGATCTCCCGGCAGAGGTTGCAGATGCGCTGATGCTCGGGCAACTGGCCCTGCATCTGGTGCGGCTGCGCGGTCGTGTGCACCAGCGCCTCGATGGCGAGCTGGTAGCGGGGCCTGGTGCGGCCACCCGTCATGGCGTAGGGACGCACCAGGGGGTTGCTGGCACCCCCGGCGGGTGACGCCTCGGGGGAGCGCCGCTGCGGCTGCACGGGCTGGATGCGCGGCGCCGGCGGTTGGTCGTAGGGAGAGGGTCCGGGGCCCTGCGGACCCTGGGGCGGGTACTGCCGTCGCTGGCCGGGTGCGGAGGGAAAGTTGTACGGGTTCTGTGAACCGTCGCCCTGGCCGCCCTGCCCCTGGCCGGGGCCGTACGACCAGTTGCCCGAAGACGAACCGCCTGGGGGTGTTACCACTCTCTCTCCTCCTCCGACCGTGCCGGGCACCCAACGCTGGGACCGCGTCCCGAAACCTTACGGCCCCGGGACGCCAATTCGCACCGTCTGTCTATTAGTTGAGAAGGCTGCCCTGGAGCTCCGCACGAAGGTCCGGAGTGAGAACCGTGCCCGCACGGTCCACCAGAAGCGCCATCTCGTACCCAATGAGACCGATGTCCGCCTCAGGGTGTGCAAGTACTGCGAGTGAAGAACCATCCGAAACGGACATGAGGAAGAGGAATCCTCGCTCCATCTCCACAACGGTCTGGTTCACGTGGCCGCCCTCGAAGATACGGGACGCGCCCGCGGTCAAAGAGGTCAGACCGGATGCGACGGCTGCCAGCTGGTCGGCGCGGTCGCGGGGAAAGCCTTCGGACATAGCCAGAAGGAGTCCGTCGGCGGAGACCACCACTGTGTGCGACACACCGGGGGTGTTGTCCACGAAGTTGGTGATCAACCAGTTCAGGTTCTGTGCCGCCTGGCTCATCGGGCTCACAACTAACGCTCCTGGTTGTAGGTGCTGTCAGAACCGAAGCCCTGACCGTTCGTGTCAGTACCTGCACTGCGTCCCCGCTCCACGCCGCGGCGCAGGTTGCTCAGCCTGCCCCGGACGTCCTCAGGAGCGCGGGAGACCTGGGGGCCTCCCTGGGGGGTCGATTCCGCGGTTCCCTCGACCAGGTTGGCCTTGGGCACCCGCCGCGGCAGACCGGACGAGGTGACCCCGCCCGCCTTGGGCTTCTTCAGCTGCTCGGCGCGCTGCCACCGATCGTCGTTCGACGACCGCCAATCGTCACCCGTGTTCCCGGAGGACATGGGCGCCGACTGCTCCCTCGCCGGTTCCGCGGGGCGCCGGGCGTTGCCGGCGGGGGCGGGTCCGCGACGGGGGAGTCCCGCGTTGGTCATCGTGTGGGGGGCCGAAGAGGCCGGACCCGGACGACCAAAGCCTACGCTGTTCTGCTCGCCCGCGTCAGCGACCTGCGGGGATTCCGCTTGCGGAGCGTAGTCGGGCCGGTACCCGCCCTGGTACGCGTCCTGCTGCGCGTCCTGCTGCGGCCAGTCGTCCTGGTAGGACGGCTCACCGAAGCCCGGCACCGTCTGCGGGGCGGAGCCGCCCATTCCGGCGTGGCCCTGCTGGACCGGCTCCGTGTAGGAGGGCTCAGGGTAGCCGCCGTTGGACGGGAAGTACGCCTCGTCGTACGCGGCCTGCTGCGGTTCCTCGTACGACGTCTGCTGGTCGTACGTGGTCTGCTGCTCCTCGTGGACACCCTGGACACCCTGGGTGCCGTCGTACGCCTGGGCGCCGTCGAAGGACGCCTGCCCGTTGTCGTACGCGGAGGCGGGCTGCGCGTCGAAGCCGTCGGCGTAGGCCTGGGGGGCCTCGATGGCCTCCGGGCCCTGCGCCTGGGCCTCCAGGGCCGCACGGCGCTCCTCGCGCATCAGGGAGCGGCCCACGGGGTCCAGATCGCGGATGTCGTCCGGGACCTCGTAGCGGCTGTCGTCGAAGCCGAGGTCCGCGGCGGTCAGCACAGGCTGCTGCTGCGGGACACCGAAGTTCTCGCCCTGGAACGACTGCTGCTGCTGCTGCTCGGGAATGATCTGCGACACGGTGAACTCGTCGGCCATCGGCTGGTGCTCGCCACCGCCACCGTGGGTGATGGCGTCGGGGAGCATGACCAGGGACGTGGTACCGGCCTGCTCGCCCGAGGGGCGGAGCTGGACGCGGATGCTGTGGCGGTCGGACAGCCGGCCGACCACGAAGAGGCCCATGCGCTGCGAGATCGCGGCGTCCACGGTCGGCGGGTTGGCCAGCTTGTGGTTGATGTCCGCGAAGTCCTCGGCGGTGAGGCCGATGCCCTTGTCGTGGATCTCGACCATGACGCGGCCGTCGGGAAGACGGGTCGCGGTGACACGGACCTTGGTCTGCGGGGAGGAGAACGTGGTCGCGTTCTCCAGGAGCTCGGCGAGCAGGTGCACGAGGTCGGTCACGGCGCGGCCGTGGATCTCGGCCTCCGGGACGCCGGAGAGCTCGATGCGCTCGTACTGCTCCACCTCGGAGGAGGCGGCGCGCAGGACGTCGACCAGCGGGACCGGCTGGTCCCAGCGGCGTCCGGGCTCCTCGCCCGCGAGGACCAGGAGGTTCTCGCCGTTGCGGCGCATACGGGTCGCGAGGTGGTCCAGGCGGAAGAGGTTCTCCAGCTGGTCCGGGTCGGCCTCGTTGTTCTCCAGGTCGGTGATCAGGGTCAGCTGGCCCTCGATCAGCGACTGGTTGCGGCGCGAGAGGTTGGTGAAGATCGCGTTGATGTTGCCTCGCAGGAGGGCCTGCTCGGCGGCCAGTCGTACGGCCTCGCGGTGGACCTGGTCGAAGGCGCGGGCGACCTCGCCGATCTCGTCCGTGGTGTTGATCGGGATCGGCTGCACGCGGGTGTCGACCCGGCCGGGGTCGGTGCGCGAGAGCTGGTCGACCAGCATCGGCAGGCGCTGCTCGGCGACGTTGAAGGCGGCGCTGCGGAGCTGGCGCATCGCGCGGCTCATCTGGCGGGCCACCATGCCGGCCAGGATGAACGCGGCGAGCAGGGCGATCACGACGGCGGCGCCGGTGATGAAGGCGTCGGTCTGAGCGCTGTTGGAGATGTCACCGGCCTCGGCCACGGCCTTGTCGGCGAGGTCCGACTCGATCTGGCGGTACGCGTTGTACTTGGCGGTGTTGACCGCCATCCAGTTCTGGGCGGTGACGCCCTTCGAGGCGAGCCCGATGCGGTCGCTCTCCAGCGTGGACGGGAGCCCCGAGAGCTCCTTGACCATCTCGGTGTCGCCCGAGGGCGGCGGCACGTAGTTCGGGTCGGCGGCCGCGGCCTCGCGGGCCTTCGCGGTCAGCTCCGTCTTGATCTTCGCTGCCGCGGATTCGAGTTTGGTCGTGTCTTCCTCGGTGCCGCCACCCTTGTACTCCTCGATGGCGATGCCTTCGAGGTAGGCGTAGGAGGAGAGGGCGACGCGCTGGCTGGCGAGGCTGCTGGTGCCGGGACCCGGCTTGATCAGCATGTGCATGCCGATGGACCGCTCCAGCGACAGCGCGGCCTTGGACAGCGAGATCGCGTAGACCGTACGGCCGTAGCTGGTGATGTTGCCGGTGCCCAGACCGAGCTCGTTGGCGAACTCCATCAGCGGGTGCTGGATCTGGAGGTAGCCCTCCTCGGTCGTCACACCGGGACGCTTGGTGGTGTACGCCTCGTCCCGCAGCTTCTGGAGACCGGGCTCCACATTGCGGAAGACCGAGAGGCGGCGCTCCAGGCCCGGAGTCTTGGGCATGTCCTCGGCGGCCACCTCGAAGGCGTCGGCGGCCAGGTCGGTGTCGCGGCGGACCTTGACGACGGTGGCGTCCTTGGAGCCCTTGCCGGCCAGCAGGGGGTAGGCGCTGAGGTCACGCTCGACGAACAGCTTGTCGCCGTAGTTCAGTGCCGCCTGCACGAGGCGCGCCGTCTTCTCGGCGTCCTGCGCTTGCTGCCAGGTGTCGATCGAGCCCTTCACCTGGAAGCCGCCCATGACGAGGCCGACCACCACGGGTATGAGCAGGATCGCGTTCAGCCTGGTCGGCACACGCCAGTTACGCGGGGAGAATCGGCTCCCGCTCGGCGCGGGCGCCGGCGTGGGCTCCGGGCCGGCGACTTGTGCGGGCGCCGCTCCGCGCGCCGGCGGGGTGAAGTTGCCCCGTGCCGACGGCTCGGGACCGTTCATGCTTCGCCTCACTCGACCAACAACCTCTCGGCGTCGGCACCTACTGTGTGCCGCCGTATCTACCAGCGCCCTTGACTACTGGGCAGTTCAGCGCATTCCAGCACGTCAAGCAGCGCCCTTCCAAACACTCGGAACGGATGATTCCGAGTGGCGCTGACCACAGACAAAACGGTCATAAAGAGCGAGCCCCGTCAAAAGACGGGGCCTTCATGAACGCAGGGGTACCGGGCGACCGCTATGCGTGTCGGGGCCGGCGAAATTCTCTGTCGAAACGTTATGAACACTGAGGCCGGCCGTGTCAAATGACACAGCCGGCTCCAACGCGTCTACGACAACTTCCATACAGAGTCGTCTACTTGGCTGCTACCGCAGCCGTGCCATGAGAGCGTGCTCGACCAGGGTGATCAGAGCGCTCTTCGCATCTGCGCGGTGTCGCGCGTCCGTCGTGATGATCGGAGCGTCCGGGCCGATCTGAAGAGCCTCGCGCACTTCCTCCGGGTTGTACGGCTGGTGACCGTCGAAGCCGTTGAGGGCGATGACGAACGGCAGGCCGCTGTTCTCGAAGTAGTCGACCGCGGGGAAGCAGTCGGCGAGACGCCGGGTGTCCACCAGGACCACGGCGCCGATGGCGCCGCGGACCAGGTCGTCCCACATGAACCAGAAGCGGTCCTGGCCCGGCGTACCGAAGAGGTACAGGATCAGGTCCTGGTCGAGGGTGATACGGCCGAAGTCCATGGCCACCGTGGTGGTGGTCTTGTCCCCGGTGTGGGTGAGGTCGTCGATGCCCGCCGAGGCGGAGGTCATGACGGCCTCGGTACGCAGGGGGTTGATCTCGGAGACGGCACCCACGAACGTGGTCTTGCCGACGCCGAAGCCACCCGCTACGACGATCTTCGCGGAGGTGGTCGCCCGGCCTCCGTCAGAGCTTGCGAAGTCCACTGAGCACCCTTTCGAGCAGTGTCACGTCCGGCGCGCCGCCGTTGTTCTCATCGCCGCCAGGCTGGTGAATGGCGACAAGTCCGGCCTCGGCGAGGTCCGCGACAAGGATCCTGGCCACGCCGAGCGGCATGGACAGGAGGGCCGACACCTCGGCCACCGACTTCACTTCCCGGCACAGATGGCAGATGCGCTGGTGTTCGGGCAGCAGTCCCATCAGCTGGGCCGGATCGGCCGTGGTGCTGATCAGGGCTTCTATGGCCAGTTGGTACCGCGGCCGGGTCCGGCCACCGGTCATCGCGTACGGACGTACCAGCGGCTGGTCGCCTTCATCCCCGTACGACTCGGCGTACGGATCATGAGAGGCGGGGGGCGGGGTCATGAATCCTCCGGGCGGGACAGCAAGTCGGTCAGTCGTGCCGTCTGTTGGGGCCGGTGGGGGGATTGTGGCGGCCGGACGGTGATTTCGTGCGGTGTCTGGATCCGGCGGCGGTCAGTGAAGCAGACTGCCTTGTAGTTCGGCACGCAGGTCCGGCGTGAGGACGGCGCCCGCACGGTCGACGAGCAGTGCCATCTCGTAGCCGACGAGGCCGATGTCGCATTCCGGGTGGGAGAGGACCGCGAGGGACGATCCGTCCGAAACCGACATCAGGAAGAGGAAACCGCGCTCCATCTCCACGACCGTCTGGGCCACCGCACCGCCTTCGAAGATCCGGGAAGCCCCGGCAGTCAGCGAAGTGAGTCCGGAGGCGACGGCCGCCAGTTGGTCCGCGCGGTCGCGGGGGAAGCCTTCGGACATCGCCAGAAGGAGTCCGTCGGCGGACACGACGACGGTGTGGGACACCCCGGGGGTGTTGTCCACAAAGTTGGTGATCAACCAGTTGAGGTTCTGTGCCGCCTGGCTCATCGGGCTCAACTAACGCTCCTGCTGGTGAGTGGGGCTGGGGAAGCTGCCGGTCTGGCCGTTGGGAGCGGCCTGTCGACCTTGCTGAATGCCCCTACGGAGATTGGTCAGCCGGCCGCGTACGTCATCAGGCGCACGCGAGACCTGCGGACCGCTTTGGTGCTGTTGCTGCTGTGCCGTGCCCGCGACGAGGTTGGCTCGCGGGACGCGGCGCGGCAGGCCTGAGGTGGTGACCCCGCCTGCCGACGGCTTACGGGAACGCTCCGCCTGCTTGACGAGGTCGTCGTTCGGAGAGCTGCGCCACGTCGTGGTGGCGGCCGGTGCGGCGGCCGGCCGCTGCGGAGCCGGGGGAGTCTGCGGCTGCTGTGGGGCGGCCGGCGGGTATCCCTGGGAACCGTTGTTCTGGTGGGCGGTGCCGTTGGCCGGCGCACCGTCCGAGCCGTTCGCCTGACCGTGGAACCAGTTGGTCTCCAGCGTGTCGTACAGCGGGGTACGGCCGTCACCGGGGTTCGAGGCCGGGGGAAGCGCCTCGGGGACCTGCGGACGGGCGGGCGGCTGTGGGGTTGCCGGTCGCTCGTACTGTCCGGTGGACGAACCCTGCCCGTTGCCGTAGCCGGTTGCCGCGAACTGCCCGGTGGACGCGGGGTCCTGGGAAGGCGCGTAGCCCGGCTGGGCGAACTGGCCGGTGGACGACGGCGACTGGGAGGCACCGTAGCCCTGGGCGGCGAACTGTCCCGTGGCGGCCGGGTTCTGGCCGGTGGGGGACTGGTTGCCGGAGGCGTAACCGTACTGGCCGTTGTTCTGGCCGTTGTTCTGGCCGTTGTTCTGCGGCGCGCTCGCGCCGGGGCGCGGGGCGTCGAAGTCGGGACGGGCGAACTCCGCGGTGGAGGCGGGGCCCCGGTCCTCGACCCGCGGCATGCGGGACGTGGCGTCGGGGTCCTCGTGACCACGCGGGGTGTCGGGGGACGTACGCGGAACCGGAGGCTGCGCGTTGTCGTCGCTCCAGCTCGGCGTGCGGGAGCCGGCGTTGCCACCGGGCAGCTCGGCGCGCGCGGCGCCACCGCGTCCCGGAAGCTGCGGCCGGCGACGGCCGCTCTTGCCGTTGGACGGTGCCTTCGCGGGCGGCGCGGCCGGCGCGGCCGGAGCCGCGTTGCTGTCGCCGAAGGCGTTCTGGCCCGTGCCGCTTCCGTTGCCGAAGCCCTGCTGCTGCGAGCCGTTCTGGGCGGGGAAGCCCTGCTGCGGGCTCTGCCCGAAGGCGTTCGCACCGGCGGGAGCCTGCCTGCCCTGCTGGCCATGCGCACCGCCGGAGCCACCCGGGCGACCGCCCTGGTTGCTGCCGGGCAGCGCGGCCCGCGGACCCTGGCCCGCGCCGACCTGTCCGCGCTGCGGCGGGGCCCCGAGGGGACCGCCGGGGGCGGAGGGGGATCCGGCACCGAGCGAGGGACCGCTCGGGCGACGGGCCGCGGCCACACCGGCCGAGGCCTGCGCCGCGGCGGGGCCGCCGCCGGCACTCTGGCCCGGCTTGTTCGGCATGGGCTTCTTGCCGCCCTGGGCGACGTCCACCGGCAGCATGACCAGCGCGGTCGTACCACCGGAGTCGGACGGGCGAAGCTGGATACGGATGCCGTGACGCTGCGACAGACGACCGACCACGAACAGACCCATGCGTCGGGAGACGGAGACGTCCACCGTGGGCGGAGCGGCGAGCCGCTCGTTGATCGCGGCCAGGTCCTCGGGGGACAGACCGATACCGGTGTCGTGGATCTCGATCAGCACGCGGCCGTCGGGCAGGGCGTGACCGGTGACCTTGACCTTGGTCTGCGGGGAGGAGAACGACGTGGCGTTCTCCAGCAGCTCCGCGAGCAGGTGGACGAGGTCGTTGACGACCCGGCCGGCGACCTCGGTGCCCGGCACCGAGGCGAGTTCGATGCGCTCGTACTGCTCCACCTCGGAGGCGGCGGCGCGGAGCACGTCGACGAGCGGGACCGGACGGGTCCAGCGGCGACCGGGCTCTTCACCGGCGAGAACGAGAAGGTTTTCACCGTTACGGCGCATGCGGGTCGCGAGGTGGTCGAGCTTGAACAGCGAGGAGAGCTGGTCGGGGTCGGCCTCGCGGGACTCCAGCTCGGATATGAGCGAGAGCTGACGCTGGATAAGACCCTGGGAACGGCGCGAGAGGTTGGTGAACATCGCGTTGACGTTGCCTCGCAGAAGGGCCTGCTCGGCGGCGAGGCGGACAGCCTCGCGGTGCACGTCGTCGAAGGCCGCGGCCACCTGGCCGATCTCGTCCCGGGAGTGCACACCGACCGACTCCACGGAGGTGTCGACGTCCTGCGGGTCCGACTCCGAGAGCTGCTTGACGAGCTCGGGCAGGCGGTCCGAGGCGACCCGGGTGGCGGTGTCCTGGAGGCGGCGCAGCGAGCGGATCATGGACCGGGCCACGACGAAGGCGCCGACGAGCGAGACACCGAGGACGAGCAGGATCAGTACACCGGAGATGATCGCTTCACTCTGGGACTCGTTGCGCAGCTCACGGGCCTTCTGCTCCATCTCGCTGAGCAGCGTGGTCTCGATCTTCGACATCTGGTCGATCTTGGACGAGTCGTCGTCGAGCCAGTCCTTGTAGGACCGCTTGTTCTGCGACTTGAGGCCCTCGGAGTTGCTCAGCACACGCTTGGCGTACTGGTCGGCCGACTTGATCGTCGGGTTGTCACCCTCGATCGGCAGGAGCAGTTCCGTACTGCCCGCGCCGTAGATGTTCTTGAAGCTGCTGGTCTCGGACTCCTGGCTCTGCTGCGCGGACTGCGCGTACTGCTGGTCGTTCTTGGAGAGGGATCCGAAGACCTTCGGCTGCGTGGGAAGCGCGGCGGCGATGACGGCCCGCTGGACGGAGGCGTACTCCTTGGCGGAGGAGAACGCGGCCAGCGCGCGGGTGCGCTGGATCATCTCCGGGTTGCTGGTCGCCTCGGCCATGTCCTGCGAGAGCGCGAGGAGCTCGGTGATCAGGCGGTGGTAGGCGTCCACCGTCTGGGTCGAGTTCTGCGGGTCGTTGTAGGCGTCGCTGCGGATCTTGTTGAGGTTGTACAGCTCGCCCACGACACCGACGAGGCTGTCGTGCACGCCGACGAGCTGGCCCTCGGCCGTCGCGTTGTCGACCTGCTGCGTGCCTTGGAGGAAGTGCTTCCTCGCCACGTCGGTCTTGTCGCGCGCCGACTTGACCTCGTAGTCGTTGGCCAGGGCGCCGTGTGTCAGCGGACCGGCCGTCTCGTCGCGCTCCTGCTGGAGCGCGGCGGCGAGCTCGGTGGCCTGCTTGGTCATCTCGGTCAGCAGCCGCATGTTGTCGAGCTGCTGGATGTTGTCCATCGACTCGTTGATGCGGAGCGCACCCAGCGAGGTCGCGGCGACCACGGGGAGCGCGAGCAGCGAGACGAGTCGCGTCGAGATGCGCCAGTTCCGCAGGGCTACACGCGAGCCGTAGCTCGGCGTACCCGTCGACGTGGCGTCGGTCGTGGTGGCGGGAGCCTTGGGCTTCGCGCCGGCGCGAGCGGAGTGTTCACCGCTGCCGCCGACCTCTGCCGGTCCCGGGTTCTGGGCGTGCTGGGGCGAGGAACCGCGGTCGGTCCCGCCGCGCGGCTCCGGCTCCGCCGAAGCGCTGCCATCCCTCTTGAAACGTCCCTGCACTAGCGTCGCAACCTCTGGACCAGGCGCCCCTCCGCTGGAACGGCGGGGCGGTGTCGGCGTTGTACACGGACGCAGATGCGCCCTGTGTCGTGGTCTGAATGACCGGCGCAGGTTCCCCCTTCCCGCCGCCACTCGGCGCTGAGTAGCGCCCCTGCGCGCCGGATTCGTGAATCCGCGGCGGTCCGAGGAATTCCAGCACAGTGCAGGATCTCCAACAAGGGCCATGTACCAGGCTGTGACCTCCGTGACAGCATGTGAGTGACAGGTCACGAGGCGTGCAAGGGGTTCTCGTACATACCGGGCATAGGCCTACGAGCCATGGGCGTCACGGCTGTGTCCCAGTCGCGATGATCAGGAGCGGAATGACTGGTTCAGTGGAGTAATGTCCGTTTGGTCGGCCCGTATTGGGGGTCTTGATTGACCGGTTTGCCCCTTGGTAAGTGAGCAAACTCACACAGCGATCATGGCCTCTTCACGGCATCGCCAGGGAATTGAATGTTTAGCCTGACGCTTTACAGGGATGGCGAATCCGACAACCTGCGTCTATGTGGGGCTCTTTGACCCCGACCGGCGCCCAGGACGACAAGGTCGAGCAAAACGGTGAAGACGACGATGATGTTCCGCAACATTGCCAATCCGCGGCGCACGACGCTGGCGCACCTCGAGGACGCCGATGCCCTGCGCACGCCGGAGCGGCCGGAGCACTCGGTCGAGCTCCCCCTCCAGACGGCCAACCCCCGCCGCACCGTCCTGATGGACGCCCCGGTCACGGTCGCCGCCGCGGAGTGAACGCGGTGACCGGCGAAGGGCCGCGCAGCGCGCGGCCCGGCCGGTCACGGACACCCCTCCACGAGGGCACCCTCACCCCTGGCCCGGACCGGCGCACCGCTGCCCGTCACCCCGGAGCACGCCTCGCCGTTCACCGCCCCGGCGGATATACGCGAAGCCCGCAGCCCTTGCCGCGTTAGCCTGGAGCGTCAGACTCCAGCCAGCTCAGTGAGGGGCGCAAGGATCCCGTGCGCATCGCCAGATTCTCCATCGACGGCAACGTCGCTTTCGGCGCGGTCGAGGGCGACAAGCCGGACGAGCTCGTCCTCGACATCATCAAGGGCATCCCGTTCGCGGACTTCGAGCTCTCCGGTACGAAGGTCCCGCTGAACAAGGTCCGGCTGCTGCCGCCCGTGCTCCCGAACAAGGTCGTGGCCTTCGGCCGCAACTACGCGGAGCACGCCAAGGAACTCGGCAACGAGGTGCCCGACGCCCCGTTCGCCTTCTTCAAGCCGTCGACCTCGGTGACCGGTCCCGGCGACCCGATCCAGTACCCCTCCTTCTCCAGCGAGCTGCACCACGAGGCCGAGCTCGCCGTCGTCATCGGCCGCATGTGCCGCGAGGTCCCGCGCGAGCGGGTCAAGGACGTCATCCTCGGCTACACCTGCGCCAACGACGTCACCGCCCGTGATGTGCAGAAGCGCGAGAAGCAGTGGGCCCGCGCCAAGGGCTTCGACAGCTCCTGCCCGCTCGGCCCCTGGGTGGAGACGGACCTCGACCCCTCCGACCTGACCATCCAGTGCACGGTCAACGGGCAGCAGCGGCAGCTCGGCCGCACCAGCGAGATGATCCACTCCATCGAGGACCTGATCGTCAACATCACCGAGGCCATGACGCTGCTCCCCGGCGACGTGATCCTCACCGGCACCCCGGCTGGGGTCGGCCCCCTGAACGTCGGCGACGAGGTCGCCGTCACCATCGAAGGCATCGGCACTCTCACCAACAAGGTGATCAAGCGTGGCTAACGTCCGTGTACGTTTCTGTCCCTCCCCGACCGGCAACCCCCATGTCGGGCTGGTCCGCACCGCCCTGTTCAACTGGGCGTTCGCCCGGCACAACGAAGGCACCCTGGTCTTCCGCATCGAGGACACCGACGCGGCCCGCGACTCCGAGGAGTCGTACGACCAGCTCCTCGACTCGATGCGCTGGCTGGGCTTCGACTGGGACGAGGGCCCCGAGATCGGCGGCCCGCACGCGCCGTACCGCCAGTCGCAGCGCATGGACATCTACGCGGATGTCGCCGCCAAGCTCCTGGACGCGGGCCACGCGTACCGCTGCTACTGCTCGACCGAGGAGCTGGACACCCGCCGCGACGCCGCCCGCGCCGCCGGCAAGCCCTCCGGCTACGACGGCCACTGCCGCGACCTGTCCGCCGGGCAGAAGGCCGCCTACGAGGCCGAGGGCCGCGAGCCCATCGTCCGCTTCCGGATGCCCGACGAGGCGATCACCTTCGACGACCTGGTCCGCGGCGAGATCACGTACCTCCCGGAGAACGTCCCGGACTACGGCATCGTCCGTGCCAACGGCGCCCCGCTGTACACGCTCGTCAACCCCGTCGACGACGCCCTGATGGAGATCACCCACGTCCTGCGCGGCGAGGACCTGCTCTCCTCCACCCCCCGGCAGGTCGCCCTCTACAAGGCGCTGACCGAGCTGGGCATCGCCAAGGAGACCCCGGCCTTCGGCCACCTCCCGTACGTGATGGGCGAGGGCAACAAGAAGCTTTCCAAGCGCGACCCGGAGTCCTCGCTCAACCTCTACCGGGAGCGCGGCTTCCTCCCCGAGGGCCTGCTGAACTACCTCTCCCTGCTCGGCTGGTCGCTCGCGGCGGACCGCGACATCTTCTCGATCGACGAGATGGTCGCCGCGTTCGACGTCACGGACGTGAACCCGAACCCGGCCCGCTTCGACCTGAAGAAGTGCGAGGCGATCAACGCCGACCACATCCGCATGCTCGATGTGAAGGACTTCACCGAGCGCTGCGCCCCCTGGCTGCGCGCCCCCTTCGCGCCCTGGGCGCCGGAGGACTTCGACGAGGCGCAGTGGCAGGCGATCGCCCCGCACGCCCAGTCGCGGATGAAGGTCCTCTCCGAGATCACGGACAACGTCGACTTCCTGTTCCTGCCGGAGCCGGCCGTCGACGAGGCGTCCTGGACGAAGGCGATGAAGGAGGGCAGCGACGCCCTGCTCCGCACGGCCCGCGAGAAGCTGGAGGCAGCCGACTGGACCTCTCCGGAGTCCCTGAAGGAGGCCGTCCTGGCCGCCGGTGAGGCGCACGGCCTCAAGCTCGGCAAGGCCCAGGCCCCGGTCCGCGTCGCCGTCACCGGCCGCACGGTCGGCCTGCCGCTCTTCGAGTCCCTGGAGATCCTGGGCAAGGAGAAGACGCTGGCGCGCGTCGACGCCGCGCTGGAGCGGCTCGCGGCCTAGCCCGCAGACGTACGCGACAGGGGCGGTGTCCGGTTCGGACGCCGCCCCTGTCGCATGTGCCCGGCCGGTCACCCTCGGTTCACCGTTCCCGCCGACTCCCTCTTGCGGTAGCGCAGTTGTATGCCTGCCGTGCCCTGACCGGCACGACCGCCACCGTCCGAGGGACAGTCGCCCGCCCTCGGGGATACCGTCGGCGCATGAGGATCGACGCCGTGGTCTGGGACATCGACGACACGCTCTTCGACTACACGGCCGCCGACCGGGCGGGCATGCGGGACCATCTCGCCGCCGAGGGCCTGCTCGACGGCGGGACGACCGTCGAGCAGGCCCTCGGGCGCTGGAGGGAGATCACCGACGCCCAGTGGGCGAGGTACGCGGCCGGCGAGACGGACTGGCAGGGCCAGCGGCGGGACCGTGTCCGGGTGTTCCTGGGGGAGTCGCTGAGCGACACCGAGGCCGACGCGTGGTTCGACCGGTACGTCACGCACTACGAGGGCGCCTGGGCGCTCTTCCCGGACGTCCTGCCCGTCCTGGACGCGCTCGTGGCCAGCCACCGGCACGCCGTGCTGTCCAACTCCAGCCTCCTCGTGCAGGACCGCAAGCTGCGCGTCCTCGGTGTGCACGACCGCTTCGAGGCCATCCTGTGCGCAGCCGAACTCGGCGTCTCCAAACCCGCGGCGGCCGCCTTCCACGCGGCCTGCGACGCCCTGGGGCTGCCGCCGCACCGCGTCGCCTACGTCGGGGACCATCCGGAGATCGACGGACGCGGCGCCGCCGACGCCGGTCTGCTCTCGGTCTGGATCGACCGGGACGGCGCCCACGCCGCCGGCGCCGTCGGGCGGACGGGTCCGCATCGCATCGGATCGCTGGCCGAGTTGCCCGCGCTCCTCGACGCGGATACCCGTTTTGGAGCGTGGTCCACCTTCGGGTAATGTTCTTTCTGCGCCGCCGGGAGCGGGCCGAAAGGCCGGAGCCCGGAGGTGCCAGCTAAAACAAGATCCCCCTGGGGGGTTGCGTTTCAGTGGCCTATGGTGTAATTGGCAACACTACGGTTTCTGGTACCGTCATTCTAGGTTCGAGTCCTGGTAGGCCAGCTCGCAGAGCTCATCTGCAAACGCGGAAGTCCAGATCCGCACCCGCCCCCGTTGTGTAGCGGCCTAGCACGCTGCCCTCTCACGGCAGTAGCGCCGGTTCGAATCCGGTCGGGGGTACAGATCCTTCCCAGGGAGGCAGTCCGGGTCGCACCCGCTGTCCCTCATGCAGGATCGCTAGGGCCCCCGTTGTGTAGCGGCCTAGCACGCTGCCCTCTCACGGCAGTAGCGCCGGTTCGAATCCGGTCGGGGGTACTGGTCTAAACCACCATGGGCTATGGTGTAATTGGCAACACTACGGTTTCTGGTACCGTCATTCTAGGTTCGAGTCCTGGTAGCCCAGCTTCGAATCTGCGGAAACGCAGGATTCAGGCCCCCGTTGTGTAGCGGCCTAGCACGCTGCCCTCTCACGGCAGTAGCGCCGGTTCGAATCCGGTCGGGGGTACACGGTCCGCAAGGGTCTCCACTTCGGTGGGGGCCCTTTCGGCGTTCGGAGATCAACTCGGGCCACGGGTGCCGTGAGAACTCGGACCACGGTGCCGTGAGTTGGATCACCCCGGAAACGAGGCGCGGGGTGCACGGGCTCGGTGAGCCGGTACACCCCGCGTACGGGACGGTGCGCTTCGGGAAGGGCCTGCCGCGGCGTTGAGGCCGGCCCTCCCGTCGCGAGGGAGCGGAGCGAAGGTCAGCCCGTGCGGCGCAGGGCTTCGGAGAGCCGCCCGGCGGCGTCGATGACGGCCTGGGCGTGCATGCGGCCCGGGTGGCGGGTCAGGCGCTCGATCGGCCCGGAGACCGAGACGGCGGCCACGACACGGTTCGAGGGGCCGCGGACCGGCGCGGACACGGACGCCACGCCCGGCTCGCGCTCGCCGATCGACTGGGCCCAGCCACGGCGCCGTACTCCCGACAGTGCGGTGGCGGTGAAGCGGGCGCCCTGGAGACCGCGGTGCAGCCGCTCCGGCTCCTCCCAGGCCATCAGGATCTGGGCGGAGGAACCGGCCTTCATGGTGAGGGTGGAGCCCACCGGGACCGTGTCCCGCAGACCGGACAGCCGCTCGGCCGCGGCGACGCAGATGCGCATGTCGCCCTGGCGGCGGTAGAGCTGCGCGCTCTCGCCCGTGATGTCCCTCAGGTGTGTGAGCACCGGGCCCGCCGTCGCGAGGAGGCGGTCCTCTCCGGCGGCCGCGGCCAGTTCGGCGAGCCGGGGTCCGAGGATGAAACGGCCCTGCATGTCGCGCGCCACCATGCGGTGGTGTTCAAGTGCCACGGCGAGGCGATGTGCCGTGGGTCGTGCCAGTCCGGTCGCCGCGACCAAGCCTGCGAGGGTGGCCGGACCGGACTCCAGAGCGCTCAGGACAAGGGCTGCCTTGTCCAGAACGCCGACGCCGCTACTGTTGTCCATGAAACGATACTCGCGTCTCACTCTGTGAAACGCAAGTTCAATTTCCGGTGGAACGCGCCACCCTTGTAGACACAGCGGCCCGCGAACCAACGGGTCCGGCGGACGACGTCCGGTACGAGGGGTACGGACGTTCAACCGCCCCGGAAATCTCTAGTTGGGCCGGCGCCACACAAGCCGGCCGGAGGGAAAGCGA
Organism: Streptomyces sp. NBC_00386; assembly: GCF_036063235.1. NCBI lineage: Bacteria > Bacillati > Actinomycetota > Actinomycetes > Kitasatosporales > Streptomycetaceae > Streptomyces > Streptomyces sp. NBC_00386. The sequence goes on along the minus strand of NZ_CP107950.1, from coordinate 2,986,536 downwards.
TGGGTAGGACACTCGCGGAGAAGGTCTGGGACGACCATGTCGTCCGGCGCGCCGAGGGCGAGCCCGACCTCCTCTTCATCGATCTGCACCTGCTGCACGAGGTGACCAGCCCGCAGGCCTTCGACGGCCTGCGTCAGGCGGGCCGTCCGGTGCGGCGCCTCGACCTCACCATCGCGACCGAGGATCACAACACCCCGACCCTCGACATCGACAAGCCCATCGCGGACCCGGTCTCCCGGATCCAGCTGGAGACGCTGCGCAAGAACGCCGCCGAATTCGGCGTGCGGCTGCACTCGCTGGGCGACGTCGAGCAGGGCGTGGTGCACGTGGTGGGGCCGCAGCTGGGTCTGACCCAGCCGGGCACCACCGTGGTCTGCGGTGACTCGCACACCTCCACGCACGGCGCCTTCGGCGCCCTGGCGTTCGGCATCGGCACCTCCCAGGTGGAGCATGTGCTGGCCACCCAGACGCTCCCGCTGGCCCGCCCGAAGACCATGGCCATCACGGTCGACGGCGAGCTGCCCGACGGAGTCAGTGCCAAGGACCTGATCCTGGCGATCATCGCCAAGATCGGTACGGGCGGCGGCCAGGGCTACATCCTGGAATACCGCGGCTCCGCCATCGAGAAGCTCTCGATGGAAGCCCGGATGACCATCTGCAACATGTCGATCGAGGCCGGCGCCCGCGCGGGCATGATCGCCCCCGACGAGACCGCCTTCGCGTATCTCAAGGGCCGCGCCCACGCCCCCGAAGGCGAGGAGTGGGATGCCGCGGTCGCGTACTGGAAGACCCTGAAGTCCGACGACGACGCCGAATTCGACGCGGAGGTCGTCATCGACGCCGCCTCCCTGTCGCCGTTCGTCACCTGGGGCACCAACCCCGGCCAGGGAGCACCGCTTTCGGCGAACGTCCCCGACCCGGCTTCGTACGAAGACGCTTCGGAGCGCCACGCCGCCGAAAAGGCCCTGGAATACATGGGGTTGACCGCCGGACAGCCGCTGCGCGACATCAAGGTCGACACCGTCTTCGTAGGTTCGTGCACCAACGGCCGTATCGAGGACCTGCGCGCGGCCGCCGAGATCGTCGAGGGCCGCAAAGTCGCCGACGGCGTACGGATGCTGGTCGTCCCCGGCTCCGCGCGGGTCGGTCTCCAGGCCGTCTCCGAGGGCCTGGACGTGGTCTTCAAGGAGGCCGGCGCCGAATGGCGGCACGCGGGCTGCTCGATGTGTCTGGGCATGAACCCCGACCAGCTGGCTCCCGGTGAGCGCTCCGCGTCCACCTCCAACCGCAACTTCGAGGGCAGGCAGGGCAAGGGCGGCCGTACGCACCTGGTCTCGCCGCAGGTCGCCGCGGCCTCGGCGGTCCTCGGCCACCTGGCCTCCCCGGCCGACCTGTCCGACGCCCCCGTGCCCGCTGGAGTCTGAGAGCCATGGAAGCATTCACCGCGCACACCGGCCGGGCCGTCCCGCTGCGCCGCAGCAACGTCGACACCGACCAGATCATCCCCGCCCACTGGCTCAAGAAGGTGACCAGGGACGGCTTCGAGGACGGCCTCTTCGAGGCCTGGCGCAAGGACGCCTCCTTCATCCTCAATCAGCCCGAGCGCCAGGGCGCCACGGTTCTGGTCGCGGGTCCCGACTTCGGTACGGGCTCCTCCCGCGAGCACGCCGTCTGGGCGCTCCAGAACTACGGCTTCAAGACCGTCATCTCGTCCCGGTTCGCCGACATCTTCCGCGGCAACTCGCTCAAGAACGGCCTGCTCACGGTGGTTCTGGACCAGAAGATCGTGGACGCGCTCCAGGAGCTGTCGGAGAAGGACCCGCAGGCCGAGATCACGGTCGACCTCGAGGCCCGTGAGGTGCGCGCCGAGGGCATCACCGCCGCCTTCGAGCTCGACGAGAACGCCCGCTGGCGGCTGCTGAACGGGCTGGACGACATCTCCATCACCCTCCAGAACGAGGGCGACATCGCGGCGTACGAGGCCAAGCGCCCCTCGCACAAGCCGAAGACGCTCCAGGTCTGACACCCGGGCCCGGCCCCGGCCGGGCCCAGCTGGTTTCAGCCACGCGGCATCACTCTGTACCCCCAATCGTGGACGGTTGGGGGTACAGCTGTTTCCACTCCCGGAGGACTCCCGCGCACCCTCACGAGGCAGGTCAACTCCCTTAGTTACAAGGCGGGTTGCCTGGGTAGGCGACTACGTGGGCGACTTCCGGCCAAGAGGGTCAGAAGGCCTCCGGTGGACGGCAGTTACCCCCTGCGCAGGCGACAACTCGCCCCAGATGGCACAATCTGTGCATGGAACGTGACAGCCAACTCGAGCTCTACACGGCGGTCGCGGCCCAACTCAAGGAAGCGCACACAAGAGTGCGCGCACTGCAAGTCCCGGAGGGCGTACGGATGGCGCTGACCCGGAAGCTGCTGGTCATTACGGCCGCGGCCAAGCACGATCTCGCCGACGCGACAAGGCGGCTGGAGCGGTTCACCACCGACCTCGACGAGGGCCGATTCCTCGAAGGGGATCACTGACGAACTGCGCTACGGCCCGAGTTCGTTGCGGCACAAGGGTGATTAGCCCGTTTCGTGTTTGATTTGCGGTATATATCTGCCTAACGTGCGAAAAAGCTTGAACGCATTCGTTCGGGCAATGTCTCCGAAGGGGAAGACGTGAACAAGGCGCAGCTCGTAGAAGCGATTGCCGACAAGGTCGGCGGGCGTCAGCAGGCCGCCGACGCGGTCGACGCTGTACTGGACGCCATCGTCCGTGCGGTTGTCGGCGGAGACCGGGTCTCGGTCACGGGCTTCGGTTCCTTCGAGAAGGTCGACCGTCCCGCCCGTTACGCCCGCAACCCTCAGACGGGTGAGCGTGTTCGGGTCAAGAAGACCTCTGTGCCGCGCTTCCGTGCCGGTCAGGGCTTCAAGGACCTGGTGAGCGGCTCGAAGAAGCTCCCGAAGCACGACGTCGCGGTCAAGAAGGCCCCGAAGGGCAGCCTCTCCGGCGGCGCTTCCGCGACGGTGAAGAAGGCCGCGGCCAAGAAGGCCACCACCGCCAAGAAGGCGGCGGTCAGGAAGACCGCGGCGAAGAAGACGGTCGCGAAGAAGACCACGGCCGCCGTGAAGAAGACCGCGGCGAAGAAGACCACGGCGAAGACGGCCGCCGCCAAGAAGACGACGGCGAAGACGACCACGGCCAAGAAGACCGCCGCCAAGAAGGCTCCGGCGAAGAAGGCCACGGCCAAGAAGGCCCCCGCGAAGAAGTCGACGGCTCGCAAGACCACCGCCAAGAAGGCCACCGCCCGCTAGAAGCAGGGCCGAGGGGCACCTCACACGCCGGGCCGGGCTCCCACCGGGAGCCCGGCCCGCGGCGTGTTCAGAACGTCTGCGCCAGAACGTCTGCGCCAGAACGTCTGCGCCAGAACGTCTGCGCCAGAACGTCTGTGTCAGAACGTCTGCAGTGTGATCAGGGTGATCCTGAGCTCCGCGCCCTCGCCCTCGGTCTCGATCCGCACGCGCTGTCCCGGCCGCAGCAGCCGCAGCCCGCCGGCGTCGAACGCCGGACCGTCGAAGGGCACCGGGGTGCCGTCGTCGAGCAGCACCTGTCCGCTGCGGGTCTCGGGGTCGTACGTGTACGAGGTCGCCTGCATGGGGGCAGCCTACTGATCCCGCCCCGCGCGGGACGCGGGCAGTCCCGCCACACCCGGGCGCGGGCGCCCGTTGCCGCCTACTGCCCGGGAATCAGCAGCCGTGCCGCCGCGGCCGCCGTGCGCGGGCCGACGCCGAGTGTCAGCGCCGCCCGCAGATCCTCCCGGGTGTCCACGTCCTGGCGTACGGAATCCACCGCGTCGAGACGGAGTTCCACGGCCCCCGAGGCGCGATGGCGGGCCCGCGAATCACCGCCGAAAGCGGGGAGCAATTCCCGGCCCGGGGAAGCGGCCAGGAGCGTCGTGCCGATTGCGGCAGCATCGGCCAGAAAAGCGCGGGGGAATTCGGCCGCGGCGGCCAGTACGCGGGCCAATTCCCGAGGCCGCAGAGCGGGCAGATCGGCGTTCAGGGCCGCGACGGCGCATTCGGGATCCCGGGCCCGCACGGCCTCGGCCCCGTGCGCCAGCGCCGCGTTGAGGCCCCCGCCCGGCTCGTCCGCGACGATGTGCGCGCCGAGTGCGGCCAGCTCCCTCCCGGCCAGGGCGTCGCCCGTGACGACCGCCACACCCCGGACGGTGGCGCAGGCCAGCGCCGCCGCCACGGTGTCCTGCGCGAACGCGAGGGCGAGCCCTGGGCGCAGTACGTCGGAAGCGGTGTCCGCCAGCCTGCTCTTGGCCCGCGCCAGGGGTTTGAGGGGTACGACCAAGGTCCACCGCACGAGCGCTCCACCCTCTCCAGTCACGCCTTATTGTGACCTGGTCACCCTGGCGGTCCGGGTGTCGGGGCGTACGGTGTTCTCGACAGACAGGCGGCCTGGAGCGACACTTGTGCGGCCCCCCAGGCTCTAGAGGAAGGTGTCCGCGTGCCCCGCCGCAGAATCGGCTTCTGGTACCGCTTCGCAGCGGTTCTCTGCAAACCGCCGCTGGTGCTTCTGATCAAGCGGGACTGGCGCGGGATGGAGAACATTCCGGCCGAGGGCGGATTTATCACCGCGGTGAACCACAATTCCCATGTGGACCCGTTCGCGTATGCGCACTACCAGTACAACACCGGGCGTGTTCCGCGCTTCCTGGCGAAGGCCGGGCTTTTCAAGAAGGGATTCGTCGGCGCCGCGATGCGCGGCACCGGACAGATCCCCGTCTACCGCGAGAGCACCGACGCCCTGAGCGCCTTCCGGGCCGCGATCGACGCCGTGGAACGCGGTGAGTGCGTGGCGTTCTACCCCGAGGGCACGCTCACCCGTGACCCCGACGGCTGGCCGATGACCGGCAAGACCGGTGCGGCGAGGGTCGCCCTGCAGACCCGGTGCCCGGTGATCCCGGTCGCGCAGTGGGGCGCCAACGAACTGCTGCCCCCGTACGCCAAGAAGCCCGACATCCTTCCGCGCAAGACCCACCGCGTGCTCGCGGGCCCGCCGGTGGACCTCTCGCGCTACTACGACCGGGAGATGAACCCGGACCTCCTGAAGGAGGTCACCGAGGTCATCATGGCGGCCGTCACCGCGCAGCTGGAGCTGATCCGCGGCGAGAAGGCGCCCGAGAACGTGTACGACCCGCGCGAGGTGCGCATCGCGCAGCGCCGTAGGACCGCGGCCAAGCCGAAGGCACAGCAGGAAGAGGGGCAGGGCACGTGAGCAAGCCGGTCAGGGCGGCCGTCTTCGGGACCGGATCGTGGGGTACGGCTTTCGGCATGGTGCTCGCCGACGCGGGGTGCGACGTCACCCTGTGGGCACGCCGCCCCGAACTCGCCGACGCGGTCAACTCCACGCGCATGAACCCGGACTACCTCCCGGGCATCGAACTCCCGGAGAACCTGCGGGCCACCGCCGACCCGGCGAAGGCCGCGCGCGGAGCCGACTTCACCGTCCTCGCCGTGCCGTCCCAGACACTGCGCGGCAACCTCGCGGACTGGGTGCCGCTGCTCGCCCCCGACACCGTGCTCGTCTCGCTCATGAAGGGCGTCGAACTCGGCACCGTGAAGCGGATGAGCGAGGTCATCGAGGAGGTCGCCAAGGTCTCCGCGGACCGTGTCGCCGTCGTCACGGGGCCCAACCTCGCCAAGGAGGTCGCCCAGCGGATGCCCGCGGCGGGCGTCGTCGCCTGCCGCGACGAGGCGGTGGCCCGACGCATCCAGACCGCCTGCCACACGCCGTACTTCCGCCCGTACACGAACACCGACGTGGTGGGCTGTGAACTCGGCGGAGCCGTCAAGAACGTGATCGGTCTCGCCGTAGGCATCGCCGACGGCATGGGTCTGGGCGACAACGCCAAGGGCTCGCTGATCACCCGCGGCCTGGCCGAGACCACCCGGCTCGGACTCGTGATGGGCGCGGACCCGATGACGTTCTCCGGCCTCGCGGGCCTCGGCGACCTCGCCGCGACCTGCTCCTCGCCGCTGTCCCGCAACCACACCTTCGGCATCAACCTCGGCCGGGGCATGACCCTCCAGGAGACCATCGCGGTCACCCGGCAGACCGCCGAGGGGGTCAAGTCCTGCGAGTCGGTGCTGGATCTGGCGCGCCGGCACGGCGTCGACATGCCGATCACGGAGACGGTCGTCAGCATCGTCCACGAGGGCAAGCCGCCGGTGGTCGCCCTCAAGGAGCTGATGGGGCGCAGCGCGAAGTCCGAACGCCGCTGAGCCGCCCGCCGAACCGCCAGGTGGGCGACGCTCCGCAACGGTGGGTACGACGCTGAGCAACGGCCGCCGTGGGGCGCTGACTCACCGCCGTACCACCGGGTACTCTCAACCCGATATGAGCACCGAGAACCTCCCCCAGAGCCCTGAGCAGCCGACGCGCAAGCCGCGCGTGGCCGTCGTCTTCGGCGGCCGAAGCTCCGAACACGGGATCTCCGTGGTCACCGCCGGCGCCGTCCTCAGCGCGATCGACCGTACGAAGTACGACGTACTGCCGATCGGCATCACCCAGGACGGCCGTTGGGCGCTCACCGCGGACGAGCCGGAACGCATGGCGATCGTCGACCGCAAGCAGCCCAGCGTCGAGCAGCTCGCCGAGTCCGGCGAGGGCGGCGTGGTGCTCCCCGTCGACCCGGCCAACCGTGAAGTCGTCTACAACGAGCCGGGGTCGGTCCCCAAGGCGCTCGGTGAGGTCGACGTCGTCTTCCCGATGCTGCACGGTCCGTACGGCGAGGACGGCACCCTCCAGGGCCTGCTGGAACTGTCCGGGGTCCCCTACGTCGGCTCGGGCGTGCTCGCCTCGGCCGTCGGCCAGGACAAGGACTATATGAAGCGGGTGTTCACCTCGTTCGGCCTGAAGGTGGGCCCGTACGTGGTGATCCGGCCGCGCGAGTGGCAGCAGGACGAGGCCGCCGCCCGCAAGAAGATCGTCGACTTCGCGGGTGAGCACGGCTGGCCGCTCTTCGTGAAGCCCGCGCGCGCGGGTTCGTCGTTCGGCATCACGAAGGTCGACGACCTCTCGGGCCTCGACGAGGCCATCGAGGAGGCCCAGCGGCACGACCCGAAGATCATCGTGGAGGCGCTGCTGCGCGGCCGCGAGATCGAGTGCGGAGTCCTGGAGTTCGAGGACGGCCCGCGCGCGTCGGTCCCCGCGGAGATCCCGCCCGTGCAGTCGCACGCGTTCTACGACTTCGAGGCCAAGTACATCGACGCCGCCGACGGGATCGTGCCGGCGCCGCTCACCGAGGAGCAGACCGCGGAGGTCCGCCGTCTGGCCGTCGAGGCCTTCGACGCGGCGTCCTGCGAGGGCCTGGTCCGCGCGGACTTCTTCCTCACCGAGGACGGCGAGTTCGTGATCAACGAGATCAACACGATGCCGGGCTTCACGCCGATCTCCATGTACCCGCGCATGTGGCGGGAGACGGGCGTCGGCTACGCGGAGCTCGTCGACCGCCTGATCCAGGCGGCGCTGCGGCGGTCCACCGGACTGCGCTGAGTACGTCGCGGGACCAGCACGTCAGTCGGCGATCCCCTTGGGGATCGCCTTCTTGACGGAGGCGGCCAGGTCGACGAGCACGCCGGAGGCATCGGCCCCTTCGGGCACGGTGACCTGGACGTACGCCAGACGCGACGCGGTGGTGAGGCGGGTCGTCCCGTCGTCCTGCTGCTCCATCAGCCAGTCGACGCCGTTCACTCCGCCGCCCACCGCCTTCGGGTCGTCGCCCGCCGCCACCTTCGGATCGATCATCTTCGGCGGCCGCTCGACACCGCAGCGCAGTATGATCGCCGGGCTTCCCCAGCCCGCGGTCAGTGCGGACCGGGGCTCCGGGTCCTCCCGGCGCCGGCCGTCCACGGTTCGCGGCAGCGCCTTGTCCAGGTTCTGGCACAGCTCGGTGACCTTCGTGTCCGGGCTCGGAACCGCGACGGACGCGCTGTCGTCTGCTGAGGAGCAGCCCGCGATCGCGATCAGCGTCGCGAGAGCGGGCAGCCCGAGCAGAGCGGTGTGCCGGTGACGGAAGAAGTTCACCGGCCAAGGGTAGACGGGGGCTACAGGTGAACGACCGGGCAGGTCAGGGTGCGGGTGATGCCGTCCACTTGCTGGACCTTGGCGACCACCATGCGACCGAGGTCGTCGACGGTGTCCGCCTGGGCGCGCACGATCACGTCGTACGGTCCGGTCACGTCCTCGGCCTGGATCACCCCCGGGATCTTGGCGATCGTCTCGGCGACGGTCGACGCTTTGCCGACCTCCGTCTGGATCAGGATGTACGCCTGTACCACGGAACCTCCAGGGCGGCCACGAGGATCATGTGGGGAAAAGGAACGCCACGGTATCGCGTTGCCGCTCGCCGCGGGGAGACCCGCGGTCACTGGGGCTCGCGCGCCGGGGTGGAGGGACTGCGCAAGTTGACGGTCAACTCGACCGTACCGAGTACTCAGACGGCTCGCGACCGGGCACGAGCAGCGACAGAGGGAGCACGACGATCATGAAGGGCACCGTGGGCGAGTTGGGGGAGTTCGGGCTCATCCGAGAGCTCACCTCGCGTCTCACCACCACCCCGGCGGTCCGGGTCGGCCCCGGCGACGACGCCGCGGTGGTGGCAGCGCCGGACCGCAGGGTCGTGGCGAGCACCGACATCCTCCTCGAAGGGCGTCACTTCCGCCGCGACTGGTCCACGGCGTACGACGTCGGCCGCAAGGCCGCCGCACAGAACCTCGCGGACATCGCCGCGATGGGCGCCGTGCCGACCGCGCTGCTGCTCGGCCTGGTCGTGCCCGCCGAGCTCCCGGCCACCTGGCCCTCGGAGCTGATGGACGGGCTGCGCGACGAGTGCCAGGTCGCGGGCGCCGCCGTGGTCGGCGGTGATGTCGTACGGGGGGAGACCATCACCGTCGCGATCACCGCGCTCGGCGATCTGCGCAACCACGAGCCGGTCACCCGGGGCGGCGCACAGCCCGGTGACGTCGTCGCCGTGACGGGCTGGCTGGGCTGGTCCGCGGCCGGGTTCGCGGTGCTCTCCCGGGGCTTCCGCTCGCCGCGCGCCTTCGTCGAGGCCCACCGCCGCCCCGAGCCGCCGTATCACGCGGGTCCGGCCGCCGCCGGGCTCGGCGCGACCTCGATGACGGACGTCAGCGACGGCCTCATCGCCGACCTCGGGCACATCGCCGAGGCGAGCAAGGTCCGTATCGACATCCGCTCCGGGGACATCGACATCCCCTCGCAGATGAACGACATCGGTCAGGCCGTGGGGGTCGACCCCATTCAATGGGTGCTCACCGGCGGCGAGGACCACGCGATCGTCGCCACCTTCCCGCCGGACGTGAAGCTGCCCGCGCGCTGGAAGGTGATCGGCGAGGTCCTCAACCCGTCGGCGCTGCCCCGGGTGACCGTGGACGGCGCTCCCTGGACGAGCAAGGGCGGCTGGGACCACTTCGGGGGCATCGAGTCCTGAGCCCCGGCGCCCGGGGTGCATCCCCGGGCGCTCGGGCGGCCGACGGAACGCGAGCAGCAAAAAACCCGCCCACCGTGAGGTGGACGGGTTCAGTGCAGACGTACCAGCAGTGGCCGCGCGCTAGCGGTTGTCAGCGCGTGACCTTGCCGGCCTTGATGCACGAGGTGCAAGCGTTCACGCGCTTCGGCGTCCCGCCCACCACGGTACGAACGCGCTGGATGTTGGGGTTCCAGCGACGCGGTGTACGGCGGTGCGAGTGCGAGATGTTGTTGCCGAAGCCCGGCCCCTTGCCGCAGACGTCGCAGTTGGCAGCCACGGGTCACTCCAAAGACTTCAGATGCACTTACGGTTGATCCCGGCATGCCGAGAATCAAGATCTAGGATCTGAGTGGCGCTGCCAGGGGGATGGCCCGATCGGATCGGGCAACTGGAGCAGCATACAACGACTGCGTCCGGAGAACGAAACTACCATGACCTGCCGGTTGCCACTCCGCCCTCCTCGGGCCCGGGGCCCTCTACCGGCAGTAACCCGTTCTGGGTCTACGCTGCCTCCCACGTCCAGCAGCTCAAGGAGGCGCAGGTGCCGCAGGTGCCGCAGACATTCGATGCTGTCGCGGTGCGCACCTGGTGCGGGCTCGCGCTGGAGGCCCTGGGCCGTGCGCGCGAGGAGATCGACGCGATCAATGTCTACCCGGTCGCCGACGGGGACACCGGGACGAACCTGTATCTGACGGTGGAGTCGGCGGCGGCGGCCGTCGAGGCGGTGTTCGCGGGGCACGAGGCGGCCGCGACGGCCGAAGGAGCCGGGACCGCCGGTGGGAGCGACGTCTCCCTCGCCGACGCCATCAGGGCCATGGCGCACGGGGCCCTGATCGGGGCCCGGGGCAACTCCGGAACCATCCTCGCCCAGCTGCTGCGGGGCATGGCCCAGGTGCTCGCGGCCGAGGGCGAGGCCGCTCACACCGACGGCCGGGGCCTGTGCCTAGCGCTGCGCAACGCCGCCGATTCCGCCCGCGGGGCCGTCGCGCACCCCGTCGAGGGCACGGTCCTCACCGTCGCCTCGGCCGCCGCCGACGCGGCCTGCGGCGCCGAGGGGGACTGCGGCACGGTCGCGCTCGCGGCCCACGAGGGAGCGGGCACCGCGCTCACCGCGACCACCGGGCAGCTCGCCGTCCTGCGGCACGCCGGCGTGGTCGACGCGGGCGGGCGAGGACTGGTGGTGGTCCTCGCGGCGCTGGTCGAGACGTTCACGGGGGAGGCGCCGAGACCGTTCGCGGCCTCCGCCGCACCGCACGAGCCGGTGGAGGGGGCCGTTCCCGGCACCAAGGGCGTGCCCGGTCCGGCCGGCGTCCCGGCCTCCGCCGCTGACGCCGGAGCCGGCGGCTCCCGGGCCGCCGGGCCGGACGTGCCGGACGGCCACGGCGCCGACGCGGCGGCAGGCTGCGGGGACACGGCCGCGGAGACCGGCCACCCCGCCTTCGAGGTGATCTACCTCCTGGAAGCGGAGGACTCCGCCGTGGAGCGGCTGCGGGACCGGCTCGACGGCCTCGGCGACTCCCTCGTCGTGGTCGGCGGCGACGGCCTGTGGAACGTCCATGTGCACGTGGACGACGCGGGCGCGGCCGTCGAGGCGGGCGTCGAGGCGGGGCGTCCGCACCGCATCCGGATCACCCACTTCGGGCTCGGTGACGCGCACACCGGAGCCGGGACGGGGCGCCCGCCCCGGGAGCGGGCGCAGCGGGCCGTCGTGGCCGTCGTGCCCGGCGAGGGCCTGGCCGGGCTCTACACGGAGGCCGGGGCGACCACCGTGCTCGCGCGGCCGGGGGAGCCGCCCGCCAGCGGGGAGCTGGTGGAGGCCGTACGACGGGCCCACGCGCGCGAGGTGGTGCTGCTGCCCAACGACGCCGACCTGCGGCACACCGCGGCGGCCGCCGCGGAACAGGCCCGCGCCGAGGGCGTCCGGGTCGCGCTGATCCCGACCCGCTCCGCGGTGCAGGGCATCGCCGCGCTGGCCGTGCACGAACCCGAGCGCCGCTTCGACGAGGACGTCGTCGCCATGACCTCGGCGGCCGGCGCCACCCGCTACGCCGAGGTCGCCGTCGCCGAGCGGCAGTCCTGGACGATGGCCGGCATCTGCCAGGCCGGAGACGTTCTCGGGCTCATCGACGGCGACGTCGCCGTCATCGGCGCCGACGTCACCGCCACGGCCGAGACCGTCCTCGACCGCATGCTCGCGGCGGGCGGCGAGATGGTCACCCTCGTCCTGGGCGACGAGGCCCCCGAGACCATCGCCGCGCGCCTGGAGTCCCGGGTGCGGGAGTCGTACCTCGCGGTGGACACCGTGGTGTACCGGGGCGGGCGCCAGGGCGCGTTGCTGCTGATCGGGGTCGAGTAGCGGACCTGGGTGCCGGCGGTCAGGCCCCCGCGGGCACCTCGGACCGCCGGGGGACCTCCAGGGTCCCGGCCGTCCGGTGGACGCGTTCGACGGCCTGCCCCCAGTAGGTCCCGGCGACCATGACCACGGCACCGAGGGCGGTGAGGGCCGTCAGGTGTTCGCCACCCAGGGCGAGGCCGACCGCGACGGCCCAGACCGGCTCGGTGCCCAGCAGCAGACTGACCCGGCTCGCGGAACTGCGCTGCACCGCCCAGGTCTGGGCGAGGAAGGCGAACAGGCCGCAGAACAGGGCGAGATAGAGAAGCCGCGCCCAGCCCCCGGCGTCGACCCCGCCGAGCGTCGTCAGGCTGCCCGCGACGGGCACCGTGAACAGGACGGCGCCGACGGCCGTCTGGACGGCCGTGACGTGCAACGGCCGTACCGGGTATCGGGCGGTGAGCCGCCCCACCAGGGCCACATGGGCCGCGCGGACCAGGGCGGCGGCGAGGATCAGCAGGTCACCGCCGCGAGGGGAGTGGAAGCCGCTGCCCGACACGAGGAGCCCGACGGCCAGCAGACACAGGCCGGTGGCGGCGAAGTAGCGAAGCGGCAGCCGCGCCGCGCCGGACGTACGGTCCAGCAGCGGGGTGAGGACGATGGTGAGGCTGATGATCAGGCCCGCGTTGGCCGCGCTGGTGTGCGCGACCCCGTACGTCTCCAGGATCAGGACCGCCGCCTGAGTGACCCCCAGCAGGGCCCCGACGCGCAGCTCGTCGCGCGTGCAGCGCCGGGTCCGGCGCCGAGCGGCGACCAGGGCGACGCAGGCGACGGCGGAGATGCCGTACCGGGCGAACAGGACGAGCAGGACGGGGAGCGCCGACGTGGCGGTCTTGGCGGCCAGATAACTGGAACCCCAGACGACGGCGACAAGGAGAAGCACCGCGTCGGTGCTGCGGACTCGGGACACGCCCCACACGCTCCCGTACACCGACCATGAAGCCCAGACCGAAGTTCTTCAGGGTCTATTAAGCATCACTACAATGAGCAGGTGAACGAGCGGCAGTTGCGGATCCTGCGTGAACTGGGCGAGCTGGGAAGTGTCACCGCCGTGGCGGAGGCGCTGCTGATGACCCCCTCGGCGATCTCGCAGCACCTGCGCCTGCTGCAACGCTCGATCCCGGTCCCGCTCACCGAACGCGACGGACGACGGCTGGTGCTGACGGACGCCGGGCGGGTGCTGGCCGGTGCGGCGATCGAGGTGGAGAGCGCCCTCGCCCGGGCACGCCACTGCGTGGACGAGTTCGTCGGGGAGCCGGCCGGAGACGTGTCGGTGGCCGCCTTCCACAGCGCGGCCGCCACGTTCTTCCCGGTCCTGCTGCGCGACCGGGCCGAGACGGCCCCGCGGCTCTCGCTCGCCGACCAGGACGTGGCGCAGGACCACTTCCCCCGGCTGACCCGGGACTACGACCTCGTGCTCGCCCACCATCTCGCGCACACACCGCCCTGGCCGCGCACCGTCACCGCGACCACGCTGCTGAGCGAACCCCTCGACGTCGCCCTGCCGGCCGACCACCCGCTGGCCCGCGAGGAGAGCCTGACCCCGGACGATGTCGCGGGTCTGCCCTGGATCACCGTGCACGACGGTTTCCCGCTGATGGCCACCGTCGACGCCATCGCGACCGCCGCGAACCGGCGGCTCGACATCGTCCACCGCATCAACGAATTCGCGGTGGTCGCGGAGACCGTCGCCGCGGGAGGCGGCCTCGCCCTGATGCCCCGCTGGACCACACGCCCGCATCCCGCCCTGGTCCTCAGACCGCTGACCGGGGTCCACGCCGTACGCCGCATCGACGTGCTCCACCGTCCCGAGAGCGCGGCCCGCAAGGCCGTACGGACGGTCCTCGGCGAACTGCGCCGCGCGGCCGAGACGATCCGGCGCGGCGACGCGGATTCCGAGCCCGTCGGGACGCCCGCCGCCGGTTCGCCGTGAGAGCCAGGACCGAGGTCCGCGCCCCGGCACCGAGCTCCGCGACCTCGTAACCGCGCGGACGCGGCCGCCAGGGACGACGACGTCGATCCCGACGACGCCGGGACACCGGCGCCGTACAGCCTGGTGCCGAGGCGCGGAGACCCCGCGTCCCGGCACCGTTCAGGCTTTGTCGGCGCTCTCCAGGAGCTCCCGCATCCTCGCGGCCTCGGTGCGCCGCGCCTCAGCGACCTCCCCGTCCAGCCGCGCGCAAGCGGCGAGGACCCCTCGCGCGCGTGCCGCGGCGGCCTCGCGCCGTCCCAGTTCGGCCTCCAGCCGGCCGGCCGCGAGTTCGGCACCCGTCCGGGCGTCGAGCAGGGCGTCCCCGAGGGAGTCGAACACCGGGATCGCCCGGGTGATGTGCCCGAGAGCCTCCTCGAACGCGTCCCGCGCGGCGGCCTGCTCCGCCTCGTCCGGTACGGAGCCGGCCACCAGATCGCCGAACTGGCGGTGGGTGTGCCCGAGTTCGGCGACGATACGGCGACGCGCGTCCTCGGCCTCGGCTTCCGCCTCGTGCTCGTGCAAGCGCCCGTCCCCGGTCCCGGCTCCGGCCCCGTCCTCGGGTGAGCCGCCCGGCGGGTCCGGGGCGACCGCCCAGGCCTCCACCGCCGACTCGCACTCCAGGACCGCCGCTCCCATCAGCTCCCGCGCGCCGTCGAGCCCCCCGTCCAGCCGGGCCGCGGCCCAGGCGCGTGCCCGGAGCGCCCGGACCAGCCCGTGGACGTCGCCCAGCTCGCGCCAGAGGTCGCCCGCACGCGCGTACGCCTGATCCGCCTGGGCGGTCAGCCCGGCGCGCCCGAGAGCCTGGCCCGCGAGGTGCGCGAGCATCGCGTGGTCGCGCTGCTCGGGCCAGTGCCGGGCCGTGTCGGCGGCGCGCAGCCAGTGCTCGGCGGCCTCGCGGTGTTCGCCGAGCTCGGTGAGACAGTCGCCGAGCCACCAGCGCGTCTGCACGATCGCGCCCTCGCCGTGCATCTCGGCGGTCAGATCCGGCAGTGCCGCCTCCAGGATCTCGGCGGCCTCCGCCCACCGTCCCCGGCGGAGCAGGAAACCACCGAGCTGGTGGCGCGCCCAGGCCCCGAGTGTGGCGGCCTCGCCCGCCTCGTCGGCCCAGTGCGCGGCCTCCAGAGCGTGCTCCGAGGCGGGTCCGAACCGTCCGGTGGTGGCGAGGATCTCGGCGAGCTGGAGCTGCAACTGGGCATGGGCGGTCGGCTGCAGACGGGAACCTCCGTGGTCCAGCGCCGCCCGCGCCGACCGCTCCGCCTCCTCCATGTCGCCGAGGTGGATCGCGATCCCGGCGAGCCGGGAGTCGTACTCGACGGCGAACCACGGCAGCTCCGCCGCCACGAACCCGTCGACGGCGCGCGAGAGCAGTTCGGCGGCCGCCTCGCCGTCGTCGGCGCGCGCCGCGAGCTCCCCGAGCATCGCGTACGCCTCCGCGGCCCGCGACGCCTGTACGACGTCGTCCCCGGCATGGGGTTCCGCGAGGGCCAGCAGTTCCCGCGCGGCCTCCTCGGCGGCGACCATGACATCGCCCTCCGAGCCCGGGCCGGTGCCCGTGCCGGCGTCCGAGAGGGGGCCGCCCTGCGCACCGGACTCCAGTTCGTCCACCCGGTGCATCAGGATCCGTGCCCGTCCCACCAGGACGGACGCCGTCTGCGACACCTCGGTCCCGCCCTCCGCGAAGAGGGCCAGCACCTGTCGGCGCAGCTCGGCGACGGTGGCCAGGGCCTCCGTGGTTCCGCCCGACAGGGCGTGGACGTACGCGGCGCGGGAACGGGCCGCCAGCGCCTCGCCGGGGTCGCCCGCCTCGGCGTACAGCTCCGCGGCCCGGTGAAAGAGGTCGACGCCCTCCGGCCCGCGGCCCATCGCCGCGTGATCGGCGATCTGCGCGCGGTCGCGGACGTCCAGTTCGTGGTCCTCGGCGGCACGCGAGACCGCCGCCCACGCCTCCATCGAGTCCGGGCTCCGGCGCGCCGAGAGCCGCCGGGCCTCGGCGAGCAGCTCGGACAGGCCGGGGCCGGCGGCTACGGCCGCTTCGGCCCCGGCGTGCGGCAAGGGTGCCGCGGCCGTCGGCGGCGTGTGGTGCGCGGTGCTTCGCGGGCTCGCGGAGCGCACACCGAGGGGCAGCCGGTCGACGAGCGGCGGCTGGTCCATGCGCGCACGGGTGCGCTCGCCGACGTACGACGTGCCGTTGCGGGCGTCGAACCGCCCGGCCAGCGCGAGCGCCTCCTCGCGCGCGTGCACGGCGAGTTCCGCCGCGGTCCACACGCGTCCGGTGGGCCCGGGAACCGTCTGCCAGCCGAGCCCGAGGGCGGTCAGGCGGTCCGTCGTGAGCGCCACCACCGCCATGAAGTCCAGCTTGCTGCGCGGGTCCCCGGAGTCCGTGAAGTACGCCGGGCGCTCCGCGAGCAGTTCCAGGGCACGTGCCTCGTTGCCGGTGAGGGTGCAGAACGCCACGTGGTCCGCGTACGCGCCCCGCATGCTTTCCATGGCGCGCACCAGCCGGAAACCCCGCAGATGATGGGCGCGCGCCTCGTCCACGCGCCCCAGGCGCAGCAGCGGCAGCAGGGAGGACGCGAGGACCGTGTGCGGCTCGTGGGCGCAGGAGTACTCGCCCTCCAGAACCGGTGCCCACACCTCCAGCGCCTCCGGGTCCGCGCCGCGCGCCGCCCGCCACCACCCCTGCCCGTGCAGCTCGCACGCGTGGCAGTCGGCCATGGAGTCGCGGTCCGCGGCCATCCAGGAGCTGTACGCCCGCTCGGCGCGCTCCAGGTCGCCCAAGTGGGCGGCGACGCTGAACTCGGCTCTGCGCACGGCCCGTTCGGAGTGACCGGCGAGACGGTAGCGCCGCTCCATCTCGCCGAGCCACTTCTCTATGGAGGCGAGCGGGACGTGCGGCTGGTCGAGCATGCCCGCCGACATCCACTTGAAGACCCAGTGCAGGGAGTGGATCTCGAACTCGTCGAAGTCCTCCGGGTGTTCGTCCCACATGCGCAGCAGGCGCGCGAAGGGCACGAACATCTTGCCCTTCTCGGAGCTGTAGTTGTAGACCTTCAGCTGGTGACCGAGCGCCTCGATGACGGCGAGCGGAATGTTCAGCCGCTCGGCCTCCACGAGCAGTTGCTCCGCGCGCGCGTTGCGCCCCGGCCCCTCCGGCTGCTCGTAGTTGTCCGCCATCGCCCGGCGCAGCGTGTCGAAGTCCATGGCCGGGGTCATCGCCGGTCGTCCTTTCCGGGGTCGGTGTGGGTGGCCCACTCCAGGAGGCCGATGAAGGCGCGGTTGAGGAGCGCCGAGTCCGCGGGCCGCAGCGGGCGCTGGGCCATCAGCAGGGCCTGTCCGTAGAGGGACTCCGTGGCGGTCCCTATCAGGTCCGGATCGCCGAGCGAACTGATCCTGCGGATCAGCGGATTGAGGTGGTTGAGGACCAGACGCGCGCGCGGGGCGCTGCCGCGCAGCGAGCCGAGGATGCCCGCCCACAGGTCGTCGGCCTGCTCCTCGGCCTCCGCCCTGGCCTGTTCGTGGCGGGCCGACCGGTCGTCCAGATGCAGGGCGGGCACCGACAGGGGGTGGAAGGCGCGCAGCACCACATCGCAGTTCAGCGGGTCGAGCCGGGCCCGCGCGGCCGCGAGGAAGCCGGCCAGCGCCAGCTCCTCGGCCGGGTCGACCGTGTCCAGGTGGGCCGTCACGGTGTCCGCGTCCAGCTCCGAGACGGCCGTGTCCGGGCGCACGGTGGGCAGTGCCTCGATCAGCTCGCTGTCGTACGTGTAGCCGCCGTTGACGACCCCGACACCCTGCGCGGAGGCGATCGCCGCGACCTGCCGGTACTCCTCCACGGTCCGGGTGAAGTGGACCACCGGGTGCCGCTGCGCGAACTCCTCCAGGGACAGCCGTCCGTCGGTCGTCTCGAAGGGCAGCCACGGCAGCATCGTGCGCAGCATCTCCGGGTCGTGCCGCGCCAGCGACTTCACGCCCAGGTGATGCACGGACAGGAAGGCGGCCAGCCGTTCCGGATCGCCCGCCGCGAGTCCGGTCAGCCAGGACCGGATGCGCTCGCCCAGCGCCTCCCGTACGGCGGCGAGGGTCTCGTCCTCGTACAGCGACTCGCGGGACGCGGTGGGCCGCAGGCTGTCCGTGTCGAGGACGCAGCGCACGAAGAACGCCCAGTCGGGCAGCAGCTGTTCGGCCCGTTCGGTGAGCAGCATGCCCTTCAGGTGCACGCGGTGGGTCGCGCGCTGTGCGGGACTGACCGCCGTCGGCAGCACGTAGGCCACGCCCCGGATGCCGGCCAGCGGCACGTCCAGGTCGATGGAGTCCAGCGGAGTGAACCCGAACAGCTCCCGGCAGTGCCGGGCCAGGGCGACCCGCCGGCCGGAGGGGCTCGGATAGGGCCGGTCCCAGGGCGCGGGCAGGTCCGCGATCGCCTCGTCGCCGACCCGTACGTCGTACGGCAGCAGCGCGCCGAAGTCGCGCGCCAGCGAACGGACCCGCTCCTCGCTCAGCCACTCGGCGGCCCCGGCGCGCGCCACCAGGTGCACGGTGGTGCCGGGTTCGGCGCGCGCCTCGTGCGGCAGGGTGCGCACGGTGTACGAGCCGTCGTCGGCCGCCGTCCACTCGACGGGCGCCGCCCCGGGCGTCCGGGCGCTGCGGCTGACCACCCGGATCCGCTCGGCGACGACGAAACACGCCAGCAACCCGATGCCGAACTGGCCGAGGAAGTCCGAACGCGCCGACTCCAGGCCGTCGTTCCGCTTGGAACTGCGGCCGATGGTCGCCAGCAGACTGTGCACGTCGGACTCGGTGAGCCCGACACCGGAGTCCTCCACCCGCAGGGTCCCGCCTTCGGCGTACAGCCGCACGGTGGCCGGGGCGTCCGGCTGCTCGGCGCGGCGCGCGGTGATCGCGTCGACGGCGTTCTGCAGCAGCTCGCGCAGATAGACCTTGGGGCTGGAGTAGAGGTGATGGGAGAGGAGGTCGACCAGACCGCGCAGGTCGACCTGGAACGTATGAGGTGACGGGGAGGCCTGGGACGGCTGTGAGGTCTGGGAGTCCATCGTCGCTGCGCCGGTCGGTGGGGGGACAGGCCACGGCGCGGGGTCGGGCGGTCCCGGGGGCGGTGACCGCGAAGAGGGCCGGAGCGCGTCATCCTAGGCCCGGAACGAGCCGTCTGACCAGCGGATTTCCAGGACGTATACGGCAATGTCAGTGCGGTGGTGTGCAATGGATCTCGTGCCCGTGCTCGAAGAACCACTGAAGAAGGCGCTCGGTCCCGCCACCGCGAAGGTGATGGCCGAGCACCTCGGCCTGCACACCGTCGGCGATCTGCTGCACCACTACCCCCGCAGATACGAGGAGCGCGGGCAGCTCACCCACCTCGCCGACCTGCCGCTGGACGAGCACGTGACCGTGGTCGCCCAGGTCGCCGACGCGCGCCTGCTCACCTTCGCCTCCTCCAAGGCGCCCCGCGGCAAGGGCCAGCGCCTCGAAGTCACCATCACGGACGGCAGCGGCCGCCTCCAGCTGGTCTTCTTCGGGCACGGCGTGCACAAGCCCCACAAGGACCTGCTCCCCGGCACCCGCGCGATGTTCTCCGGCAAGGCCTCCCTCTTCAACCGCCGTCTCCAGCTGGCCCACCCGGCCTACGAACTGCTGCGCGGCGAGGGCGACGAGGCCGTGGAGAGCGTCGACAGCTGGGCGGGCGCCCTCATCCCGATCTATCCGGCCACCGCCAAGCTGGAGTCCTGGAAGATCGCCAAGTCCGTGCAGACGGTGCTGCCGAGCGCCCAGGAAGCGGTCGACCCCCTCCCGGACTCGCTGCGCGACGGCCGCGGCCTGGTCGCCCTCCCCGAGGCCCTCCTCAAGATCCACCGCCCGCACACCAAGGCCGACATCCACGACGCCCGCGCCCGCCTCAAGTGGGACGAGGCCTTCGTCCTCCAGGTCGCCCTGGCCCGCCGCCGCCACGCCGACGGCCAGCTCCCCGCCGTCGCCCGCGTCCCCGCGCCGGACGGCCTGCTGACCGCCTTCGACGCCAAGCTCCCCTTCACCCTCACCGAGGGCCAGCGGAAGGTCTCCAAGGAGATCTTCGACGGCCTCGCCACCGAACACCCGATGCACCGGCTGCTGCAGGGAGAGGTGGGCTCGGGTAAGACGATGGTGGCCCTGCGCGCCATGCTCGCCGTGGTCGACGCGGGCGGGCAGGCCGCGATGCTCGCGCCCACCGAGGTGCTCGCCCAGCAGCACCACCGGTCGGTCACCGAGATGATGGGCGAGCTGGCCGAGGGCGGGATGCTCGGCGGGGCCGAGCACTCCACGAAGGTCGTGCTGCTCACCGGCTCCATGGGGGCGGCGGGCCGGCGGCAGGCGCTGCTCGACCTGGTCACCGGCGAGGCCGGGATCGTGATCGGCACCCACGCGCTGATCGAGGACAAGGTGCAGTTCCACGATCTGGGCCTGGTCGTGGTCGACGAACAGCACCGCTTCGGTGTCGAGCAGCGCGACGCCCTGCGCGGCAAGGGAAAACAGCCCCCGCACCTCCTGGTGATGACCGCCACGCCCATCCCGCGCACGGTCGCCATGACGGTCTTCGGCGACCTGGAGACCTCCGTGCTCGACCAGCTCCCCGCCGGACGGTCCCCGATCGCCAGTCATGTCGTCCCGGCCGCGGACAAACCGCACTTCCTGACGCGCGCGTGGGAGCGCGTGCGCGAAGAGGTGGAGAACGGCCATCAGGCGTACGTCGTCTGCCCCCGCATCGGTGACGAGGACGACGACCCGAAGAAGGGCGGCAAGAAGAAGGCCCCCGAGGACGAGAAGCGCCCGCCGCTGGCCGTCCTCGACGTCGCCGACCAGCTCACCAAGGGCCCCCTCCAGGGACTCAGGGTCGAGGTCCTGCACGGCAGGATGCACCCCGACGACAAGGACGCCGTGATGCGCCGCTTCGCCGCGGGCGAGACACACGTCCTGGTCGCCACGACCGTGATCGAGGTCGGGGTGAACGTCCCGAACGCCACCGCCATGGTGATCATGGACGCCGACCGCTTCGGCGTCTCCCAGCTCCACCAGCTGCGCGGCCGGGTCGGCCGTGGCTCGGCGGCGGGGCTGTGCCTGCTGGTCTCCGAGATGCCGGAGGCGAGCCCGGCCCGTCAGCGGCTGAACGCGGTGGCCTCGACCCTGGACGGCTTCGAGCTCTCCCGCATCGACCTCGAACAGCGCCGCGAGGGCGACGTCCTCGGCCAGGCGCAGTCCGGTGTCCGCTCCTCGCTGCGCATGCTCGCCGTCATCGAGGACGAGGAGATCATCGCGGAGGCCCGCGAGGAGGCCACCGCGGTCGTCGCCGCGGACCCGGACCTCACGGGCCTGCCCGGCCTGCGCGTCGCCCTGGACGCCCTGCTGGACGAGGAACGGGAGCAGTACCTGGACAAGGGCTGAGCGGCGAGGGGCCGGCGGCTGAGAGACTGGGAGGAACCGACCACCCCCAGCGCAAAGGACCCTCATGACCCGCGTGATCGCCGGCCGGGCCGGCGGACGCCGTCTGGCCGTCCCGCCGGGCACCGGCACCCGCCCCACCTCCGACCGCGCGCGCGAGGGCCTCTTCTCCACCTGGCAGTCCCTGCTCGGCGGCCCGCTGGAGGGCGAGCGCGTGCTCGACCTGTACGCCGGCTCGGGCGCCGTCGGCCTGGAGGCGCTCAGCCGCGGCGCCGGCCACACCCTGCTCGTGGAGGCGGACGCCCGCGCGGCCAAGGTCATCCGCGACAACGTGAAGACGCTGGGCCTGCCCGGCGCCGAGGTCAGAGCGGGCAAAGCGGAGCAGATCGTCAGGGCGGCGGCGCCCGAGGCACCGTACGACCTGGTCTTCCTGGACCCTCCGTACGTCGTCCCGGACGGCGATCTTCGGGAGATTCTGCTCACACTCCGCACCGGGGGCTGGCTCGCGGAGGATGTGCTCGTCACCGTGGAGCGCAGCACCAGAGGCGGTGAATTCGGCTGGCCGGACGGTTTCGAGGCCGTCAGGGCCCGTCGCTACGGCGAGGGCACGTTTTGGTACGGTCGCGCCGCCTCTACGTGCGAAGACGCACGATGACCGGACCGGAGAGCGAGGGACCACTGTTGCGCCGCGCCGTCTGTCCGGGGTCATTCGACCCCATCACCAACGGACACCTCGACATCATCGCCCGCGCCTCCGCGCTCTACGACGTCGTGCACGTCGTGGTGATGATCAATCAGTCGAAGAAGGGCCTGTTCACGGTCGACGAGCGGATCGAGCTGATCCGCGAGGTCACGGCCGAGTTCGGCAACGTCCAGGTCGAGGCCTATCACGGCCTCCTCGTCGACTACTGCAAGCAGCGGGACATCCCGGCCATCGTCAAGGGTCTGCGCGCGGTCAGCGACTTCGACTACGAACTCCAGATGGCCCAGATGAACATCGGCCTCTCGGGTGTCGAGACGCTGTTCATCCCGACCAGCCCCACCTACAGCTTCCTCTCCTCGTCGCTGGTGAAGGAAGTCGCGAACTGGGGCGGCGACATCTCCCACCTGGTGCCGCCGGTGGTCCTGGAGGCGCTCAAGGGGCGGCTCGGCCAGGACTGAGCGACTGACAGTCCGTCACCCGGTGTCGGACGGTAAGGGAGTGGTCGTACAGTCGTCCCGTCCGTCTCCATCACAGCTGTAGAGAGTGGCGAGCACACGGTGGACGTGCAGAAGAAGCTCGATGAGATCGTCCAGGCGGTCGGCAGTGCCCGTTCCATGCCCATGTCGGCATCGTGCGTGGTCAACCGGGCCGATCTGCTCTCGATGCTGGAAGAGGTGCGCCAGGCGCTGCCCGGCTCCCTCGCCCAGGCGCAGGAGCTGATCGGCGGACGCGAGGAGATGGTCGAGCGGGCCCGTCAGGAGGCCGAGCGGATCATCGAGACCGCGCACGCCGAGCGTGGCTCGCTCATCTCCGACACCGAGGTCGCCCGCCGCTCGCAGAACGAGGCGGACCGCATCCTGAACGAGTCCCGCAGGGAGGCCGAGGAGATCCGCGCGGAGGCCGACGACTACGTCGACTCCCAGCTCGCCAACTTCGAGGTCGTCCTCACCAAGACCCTCGGCTCCGTCGGCCGCGGCCGCGAGAAGCTCCTCGGCACCGGTCCGGGCCTCGACGAGCAGGGCTACGAGGACGAGGACGCCCCCGAGCGCAGCTACGACCCGGAGACCCTGCGCCGTAACGCCGACGAGTACGTCGACGTCAAGCTCGGTGCCTTCGAGGCCGTCCTCGCCAAGACCCTGGAGGCCGTCGGCCGCGGCCGGGAGAAGCTCCAGGGCCGGATCGCCAGCGACGACCTCGGCGAACTCGGCTCCTTCGGGGACGACGGGACACCGGGGGCGCACACCAGCGACGCCGACTACCTCGCCGGCCTCGCGGAGCTCTCCGACGGTCCCGAACAGGGCGCCCGGACCCCGGAGCCGGCCGCCCAGCCGTCCTACGGGCAGCAGGACGCGTACGGCTACCAGCAGCAGGCCGACCCGTACGGCTACCAGCAGCAGCAGCAGTACGCCCAGCAGCAGGACGCCTACGGCTACCAGCAGGCCGACCCGTACGCCGCCTACCAGCAGCAGGGCTACGACCAGCAGGGGTACGACCAGAACCAGCAGGTCTACGCCCAGCAGCAGGCCCACGCCATGGACCAGCAGAACCACGCCCTCGACGAGGCCAGCCTCTTCGACACCAGCATGATCAGCGCGGAGCAGCTCAGGGCGTACGAGCAGGGGCGCGGCGGCCACTGACCGCCCGGTCAGGAGGGGCGCGCGCCGCCGGTCGGGGGGCGGGCGCGCACCGGATTGGGCCGAGAGCGAAAGGTCCAGTATCCTGGCTCTTCGGTCGCGTGTACGTCCGCGATCAACGCTGCCCGCGGGACACCGGGGGTGGCATCCCCTGAGATCGAGAACCGAAAGCAGTCATGGCTCTGAACGCCCGCCTCGACCACCGCAATCCTCTCGTGTTCGACACACACGAGCTGGGGCGGCGTCCTGGCGCGCTCCAGCGCCTGACCCGCACGATCGACGCTCCCAGGGATCTCGGGATCCAGGGTGTCATCGGAGTGCCGGAAGGCGCCCCGGTGGAGCTCGAACTCCGTCTCGAGTCGGTCATGGAAGGGGTGCTTGTCACAGGCACCGCCCGTGCATCGGCCGAGGGGGAGTGCGTAAGGTGTCTTGAGCCGCTTCAGCAGGTTCTCGAAGCGGATTTCCAGGAGATGTTTTCGTACCCTGACGCCGACGACCGGGGCCGCCCCAAGGCGGAGCCGGCCGACGACGCCGAGGAAGACGAGGACACGCTCCCTCTCGAGGACGGATTGTTCGACCTCGAACCCGTGCTGCGTGATGCGGTGGTGCTCGCACTGCCGATGCAGCCGGTGTGCCAGGACGACTGCCCGGGTCTGTGCTCCGAATGCGGAGCCCGGCTCGCGGACGACCCGGACCACCACCATGAGGCCGTCGACATCCGTTGGGCGGCACTGCAGGGACTCGCCGGTTCACTCGAAGATGGCGAGAAGGACGAGATGAGCGGCGGCGCGCTTCCATCAGCGCACGCCGACGAGAAGCAGGAGAAGTAGCCGTGGCTGTTCCGAAGCGGAAGATGTCGCGCAGCAACACGCGCCACCGCCGGTCGCAGTGGAAGGCTGCGGTCCCCACCCTGGTTGCGTGCGAGCGCTGCCACGAGCCCAAGCTGCAGCACATCGCGTGCCCGGCCTGTGGCACCTACAACAAGCGCCAGGTCCTCGAGGTCTGAGCGGCTGGTGAGAGGTCTGATGTCTGACGCCAAGGCGGATTCGACCGCCAAGAAAAAGGCGGACAACACAGCCTCGTCCCACACGCTTCTGGAAGGGCGGCTCGGCTACAAGCTCGAGTCCGCCCTTCTGGTGCGTGCGCTGACCCACCGTTCCTACGCGTACGAGAACGGCGGTCTGCCGACCAACGAGCGTCTGGAGTTCCTCGGGGACTCCGTACTCGGCCTCGTGGTCACGGACACGCTGTACCGCACCCACCCCGACCTGCCCGAGGGCCAACTGGCCAAACTGCGGGCCGCGGTGGTCAATTCTCGTGCACTTGCGGAGGTGGGCCGCGGCCTCGAACTCGGCTCCTTCATCCGGCTCGGCCGGGGCGAGGAAGGCACGGGAGGCCGGGACAAGGCGTCCATCCTCGCCGACACCCTTGAAGCGGTGATCGGCGCTGTCTATCTCGACCAGGGTCTGGAGGCCGCGGGCGAACTCGTCCACCGGCTCTTCGACCCGCTGATCGAGAAGTCCTCGAATCTCGGTGCCGGCCTGGACTGGAAGACCAGTCTCCAGGAACTCACCGCGACCGAGGGGCTCGGGGTTCCCGAGTACCTGGTCACGGAGACCGGCCCGGACCACGAGAAGGTCTTCACTGCTGCTGCCCGCGTCGGAGGCGTCTCGTACGGCACCGGCACCGGCCGCAGCAAGAAGGAGGCGGAGCAGCAGGCCGCGGAATCCGCGTGGCTTGCCATCCACTCCGCCGCGGACGAACGCGCGAAGTCGGCCCAGGCCGCCGAACAGGCGGCTCGTGCCGCCCAGCAGGCGGCTCAGGACATCGAGGAGACCGCCGACACCTCCTCGACGCCCACCACCGACACGGCCACGGCCTGAATCCTTCACCCCACGCACGGACCGCGAAGTTCGCGGCCCGTGCGTGGGACCCGCACCACGGACCCCGCCCCGGCGCACTCGCGCCGCGGCGGGGTCCGCGCGTTGCCGTACCGCGCGTCCCGCGTATGCCGCGCCCAGCGTTCCGCCTCTGCCTCCTCTCTTCCGGGACGGACCGCCTTCCGGGACGGACCGCCTTCCGGGACGGACCGCCCGCCGACGGCCGCCGCCGGGCGCGATGTACCCTTCCGGCATCACCGGCCCAGTCCGCCCCTCAGGAGGAGTCCCGTGCCCGAACTGCCCGAAGTCGAAGTCGTGCGGCGGGGGTTGGAGCGCTGGGTCACCGGGCGGGTCGTGCGATCCGTGGACGTCCGGCATCCGCGGGCGGTGCGGCGGCATCTGGCGGGCCCCGACGGCTTCGCGAAGGCGCTCGCCGGGCACCGGGTGGGCGAGGCGATGCGCCGCGGCAAGTACCTGTGGCTGCCGCTCGACGACTCGCCGTACTCCGTGCTCGCGCACCTCGGCATGAGCGGTCAGCTCCTCGTGCAGCCGGAGGACGCCGCCGAGGAGAAGCACCTGCGCATCCGCGTCCGCTTCGATGACGACCGCGGCACCGAGCTGCGCTTCGTCGACCAGCGCACCTTCGGCGGGCTGTCCCTGCACGAGAACACCCCGGACGGCCTCCCCGACGTCATCGCGCACATCGCCCGCGACCCGCTCGACCCCCTCTTCGACGACGCCGCGTTCCACACCGCGCTGCGGGCCCGCCGTACGACCCTCAAGCGTGCCCTGCTCGACCAGTCGCTGATCAGCGGTGTCGGGAACATCTACGCGGACGAGGCGCTGTGGCGCTCCAAGCTGCACTACGAACGCCCGGCCGGAACCATGACCCGGCCGCGCACCGCCGAACTCCTCGGCCACGTCCGTGACGTCATGAACGACGCCCTCGCCGCCGGGGGGACGAGCTTCGACAGCCTGTACGTCAACGTCAACGGTGAGTCGGGCTACTTCGACCGCTCGCTCGACGCGTACGGGCGCGAGGGCGAACCCTGCCGCCGCTGCGGGACCCCGATGCGCCGACGGGCCTGGATGAACCGCTCCAGCTACTTCTGCCCGCGCTGCCAGCGCGCACCGCGCCCGGCGGTCTGACGGTCCGGGGCGCCCGGCCCTGAGGATCCGGGTTCCTACGCCCTACGCCTCTTTCGGGACCTCGTTCCGGGCCGCGCGGGTCTCGTCGTAGCGCCCACGGGCCTCCAGGACGTCGTCCATGCGCCCTTCGACGAAGCCGATGAGGGCCAGCAGGCGCTCGGCGACCTCGCGGCCCAGCGGCGTGAGGGTGTAGTCGACGCGCGGCGGGTTCGTGGGCCACGCGTCACGGTGCACCAGACCGTCGCGCTCCAGCGCGTGCAGGGTCTGCGAGAGCATCTTCTCGCTGACGCCGTCGACCCGGCGGCGCAGCTCGTTGAACCGGAAGGTGCCCTCGTACAACGCCCCCAGCGTGAGGGAGCCCCAGCGGCCGGTGACGTGCTCCAGCGTGCCCCGGGACGGACAGCCGCGGGCGAACACGTCGTACGCGAGGGCCTTGCCGTCGGCGCACACGGCGCCCCCGCCGCTCCCGGCGCGCTCCGTGATCCGCGCGGACGATTCCATACGGCCAGCATACTCAGCCACAGCGCCACCCCGCAGGTTGCACTAACTCCTGGTCAGTGTCTCGAGTCCGCACGTCGATTGCCAGGGGGTCTTCTGCTGCGCGACCATCGCCGGATGACGGATGAGGGTCGGAAGCTGACGCGGGTTGTGCAGACGTGTTCTGCCTACCCGTCGCAGTGGAATGCCTGGACGGCAGACGGCCAGTACCTGTATCTCCGATACCGGCATGGTGTGGGCTGCGTCGAGTGGCATCCGGGCCCTGAGGATGACGCCGATACGCCGGACTCCTGGAACGAGGGCCTCTCGGGGCTCCTGATCGAATGGGACGACGGCACCAAGTGCGGCGTCATCAGCCTTGAGGACTTCCTCGTGGCAGCGGGTCTGGTGCTGGCGCCGGGTGCCTCGGTGAGCTGAGGCCGTGGCACGCGGTCAGGAACCGGTCCGCCCGCCATGGCATCGCTGACCTTCGTCGGGCCCATGGGCTATCGCCGGACCGGAACCGCTTCAACGACCACGAATGGCGGCCGGCAGTTCGAGCCGCGTGCGTCGAGACCGGGCGGGACAACGGCATGCACACCCTGCGGCGCTTCTACGCCTCGGTGCTGTGGACGCGGGGGAGAGCGTCAAGGCTGTCAGCGAGTCGGGGGACCATGACCCCGGCTTCACGCTGCGGACGTATACGCACCCGATGCCGTCAGCCGGGACTCGGACCCGGGTCGCCGGGTGCCCCGGAAACACGACATGGCCGACCCCTCGAGCGGGTCGGCCATGTGATCTGGGGCTGTCTCAGTAGCCGAAGTCCTGCGTCCACCAAGGGCCGCCCTCGGCGAAGTGGACTCCTACGCCGAGGGTCTTGAAGTCGCAGTTCAGGATGTTGGCCTTGTGGCCGGGGCTGTTCATCCAGGCCTCCATGACGGCTGCCGCGTCGGCCTGGCCGCGGGCTATGTTCTCGCCGCCGAGGCTGGCTATCCCGGCCGTCGCCGCACGGTCCCACGGGCTGAGCCCGCTCGGGTCGGTGTGGTCGAAGAAGTCACGCACCGCCATGTCCTCGCTGAAGGCCTGGGCCAGGTCCGTCAGGGCACTGTTCGCGGCGACCGGGCTGCAACCGACCTTGGCGCGCTCGTCGTTGACGAGCTTGAGCACCTCGGCCTCGGCGGCGGTCTGAGCGGACACGTCCACCGGGGTCTTGGCGACCGGGGCCTTCGTCTCCTTCTTGGAGGGCTTCGAAGCTTCGGGAGCCTTGGGCTCCTTCGTCTTCTCCTCCTTGGAGGCTCCGTTGCCCTGCTTCTTCGGCGGCTCCGTCGTGGTCGGAGCGGCCGACGGCGACGTGGAGGTCGAGGGGGCGACGGTCGAGGGGGTCGTCGCGCGACCGGAGCCGCGGCTGGTCGACGTGCCCTCACGGGAGTCCGCGCTGCCCGAGGTACCGCCCTGCTGGGTCTCCACGCTGGAGGGCGAGCCCGCGGCCTGGACGCTGTCGGAGTTGTGGCTGCCACCACCGAGCGCGTAGTTGTCGCTGCCGGGCACGACACCGGCCGCGACGGCCACGGTGCCGAGGGCCACGGCCGCCGAGACGCCGAGCAGTCCCGTCTTGACCGGGCTCGGACCCTTCCGCTTGCGGTGCGAGCGGGCCGCGGCGGCGGACGGGAGATCGGCGACGGCCGCATAGCCGTACAGGTTCTCCGGCCCGTAGCTTTCCGTGTGGGTCCCGCTCGTATCTGTGACTCCGGTGGCGCGCCCTGTGGCGGCGCGGCCGGCGTCGGAGCGTCGGTGGCGTCCCATCTCTTGGGCCTTCCTCGATCTCGAGTCAGCGATCCTCACCTGAACCTCACCCTAAAGAGTGAGTTTCTAGTGAGACTCATTGGGTCGGGACGGTACCCCATGGCGCAAGGGGAGGATGTGCTCCAGGAGACATTGTCCGGTTAGCGTGCAGCCATGAACGAGGTTTCACGGCTGGTCGTCTGGGTCCGCGGGCGGG
The DNA here is from genome assembly GCF_036063235.1 of Streptomyces sp. NBC_00386. NCBI lineage: Bacteria > Bacillati > Actinomycetota > Actinomycetes > Kitasatosporales > Streptomycetaceae > Streptomyces > Streptomyces sp. NBC_00386. The sequence continues at coordinate 2,957,357 of NZ_CP107950.1, read as the reverse complement.
TCCAAGGTGTGGGTTTCCGCTGGTTTACGCGGGCCAGGGCGCTGGAGATCGGGGAGCTGAGTGGTTTTGCTCTCAATCTCGACGACGGACGCGTCCAGGTGGTCGCGGAGGGCCCCCGAGCCGGCTGCCAGAGTCTGCTCGACTGGCTCCAGGGAGACGACACGCCCGGCCGGGTGGACGGAGTGACTGAGATCTGGGACACGCCCCGCGGGATCTACGACGGCTTCGCCATCCGCTGACGGTGATGCCCGCGAAGGCCCCCGGAAGGTGGCGTGGAGTATGCCAACGGCACCCGTCAGTAGCGGAAAGGGCCTGGTGGTTGCCAAGAACGGCTCGAAGTGGCAGGCTCCCGAGATAACGATGATCCCGACGCCCTGAGGGCCCCGCCGGAGTCGCAGCGCCGCCGCTTCACAAGCCGCGCGACAGTGGGTTGCCCGCCGATACGGGGTGTGATCGTGTTGACCGTCAAACTTTTTGGTGAGACGCTGAAAGCCCCGCGCACCTTAGCTGTTTGGCATGTGGAACGGCAGCAGGACATCAGCAGTGTCAAGCATCGCGGGTGCGATTCCCTCACGACCCACACCGCTTCGGTCGGTCACTCAGTGTGGAGGACCATCCATCATGGCAAAGGCGCTTCTCGGTTACGTCGGCGGTTCCGACCCGCGACTCATTGCCGAGATGCGACGGCTCCAGCAGCGCGTCCAGGACCTTGAATCCGAGCTCGTACGGATCCAGGCCGAGAACGACGCGCTCGCGGCTGCCGCTTCTCACGACTCGCTTCTCGAGAGCATCGACGTACCCCAGGCGGAGCCTGCGCTCACCTGACCACTGCACCGCACCATGACAGCAGTGGTTGGGCAGCCCTAATCAACCGCTAAGTTGTCGGATTTGCAAGGGACGCCGTCCGGCGTCCCTTCTTTCTTTCCCCCGGGCACCCCTCCCCCTCTTCAACGTCTGGTGTGCCCTGCGCGTTCATGGGCGAAACCGCGCGTTCATGGAGTGAGACCGGCCCGAAAGGTAGAGTCCAGCGGCGTGCACCTCAAGGCCCTGACCCTGCGAGGGTTCAAGTCGTTCGCCTCCGCGACCACGCTGCGGTTCGAGCCGGGCATCACCTGTGTCGTGGGCCCCAACGGCTCGGGCAAGTCCAACGTCGTGGACGCGCTGAGCTGGGTCATGGGCGAGCAGGGGGCCAAGTCCCTGCGCGGCGGCAAGATGGAGGACGTCATCTTCGCCGGCACCACCGGGCGTCCGCCGCTCGGCCGTGCCGAGGTCTCCCTCACCATCGACAACTCCGACGGGGCGCTGCCCATCGAGTACGCCGAGGTCACCATCACGCGGATCATGTTCCGCAACGGCGGCAGCGAGTACCAGATCAACGGCGACACCTGCCGACTGCTCGACATCCAGGAGCTGTTGTCCGACTCCGGCATCGGCCGTGAGATGCACGTCATCGTCGGACAGGGCCAGCTCGACTCCGTCCTGCACGCCGACCCGATGGGCCGCCGCGCCTTCATCGAGGAGGCGGCGGGCGTCCTCAAGCACCGCAAGCGCAAGGAGAAGGCGCTGCGGAAGCTGGACGCGATGAAGGCGAACCTCGCCCGCGTCCAGGACCTGACCGACGAACTGCGGCGCCAGCTCAAGCCGCTCGGCCGGCAGGCCGCCGTGGCCCGCCGGGCCGCGGTCATCCAGGCCGACCTGCGCGACGCCCGGCTGCGGCTCCTCGCCGACGACCTCGTGCGTCTGCGCGGGGCGCTCCAGTCCGAGATCGCCGACGAGGCCGCGCTCAAGGAGCGCAAGGAATCCGCCGAGGCCGAGCTGAAGAAGGCACTCCAGCGGGAGGCCCTGCTGGAGGACGAGGTACGGCAGCTGACGCCGCGTCTCCAGCGCGCCCAGCAGACCTGGTACGAACTCTCCCAGCTCGCGGAGCGGGTGCGCGGCACGGTCTCGCTGGCGGACGCGCGGGTGAAGAGCGCCACCTCGGTGCCCGCGGAAGAACGGCGCGGACGCGACCCCGAGGACATGGAGCGTGAGGCCGCCCGCGTCCGCGAGCAGGAGGCCGAACTCGAAGCGGCCCTGGAGGCGGCCGAGCGGGCCCTGGAGGACACCGTCGCGCACCGCGCCGAACTGGAGCGCGAACTCACCGTCGAGGAGCGCCGGCTCAAGGACGTGGCCCGCGCCATCGCCGATCGCCGCGAGGGCCTCGCCCGCCTGGGCGGCCAGGTCAACGCCGCCCGTTCGCGCGCCGCCTCCGCGCAGGCCGAGATCGACCGCCTCGCCGCCTCCCGCGACGAGGCCCAGGAGCGCGCGGTCACGGCCCAGGAGGAGTACGAGCAGCTGAAGGCCGAGGTCGACGGTCTCGACGCGGGCGACGCCGACCTCGCCGAGCAGCACGAGGCGGCCAGGCGGGCCCTGTCCGACGCGGAGGCCGCGCTGACCGCCGCCCGCGAGGCCGCCACCGCCGCCGAACGCAAGCGGGCCGCCACCCGGGCCCGCCGTGACGCCCTCGCCCTCGGCCTGCGGCGCAAGGACGGCACGGGAGCGCTGCTCGGTGCCACGGACCGGCTCACCGGGGTCCTCGGTCCCGCCGCCGGACTGCTCTCGGTCACCCCCGGCTTCGAGGTCGCGCTCGCCGCCGCGTTCGGCGCGGCCGCCGACGCCGTCGCGGTCGCCACCCCGGCCTCGGCCGCCGAGGCCATCCGCCTGCTGCGCAAACAGGACGCGGGCCGCGCGGCCCTGCTGCTCGCCGGAACACCCGAGGAACCCGGAGCCGAGGCCCACGCCGGCGCCGGACCGGCGGACGGTGCCTCCAGGGACGTACCCCTCGACCACGACGCGCCGCCGTACGCCGCCGATCTCGTCCGGGGCCCCGCCGAACTGATGCCCGCCGTACGACGCCTGCTGCGCGGGATCGTCGTCGTCGGCACCCTGGAGGAGGCCGAGGACCTGGTCCACGCGCGGCCCGGACTCACCGCGGTGACAGCCGAGGGCGACCTGTTCGGGGTGCACTTCGCGCACGGTGGGTCCGCCGGAGCGCCCAGTCTGCTCGAAGTGCAGGCCTCCGTGGACGAGGCGGCGGCCGAACTGGAGGAACTGGCCGTACGCTGCGAGGAGTTGACCGAGGCGCAGCGGATGGCGACCGAGCAGCGCAAGGAACGGGCCGCGCTCGTCGAGGAGTTGGGGGAGCGGCGGCGGGCCGCCGAGCGGGAGAAGTCGTCCGTCGCTCAGCAGCTCGGCCGGCTGGCCGGGCAGGCGCGGGGCGCCGCGGGCGAGGCCGAGCGGAGCACCGCGGCGGCCGCCCGAGCGCAGGAAGCGCTCGACCGGGCCGTGGTCGAGGCCGAGGAACTGGCCGAACGGCTCGCCGTGGCCGAGGAGATGCCCGTCGAGGAGGAACCCGACACCTCGGTACGGGACCGGCTCGCCGCGGACGGCGCCAACGCGCGGCAGACGGAGATGGAGGCCCGCCTCCAGGTGCGCACGCACGAGGAGCGGGTCAAGGGACTCGCCGGACGGGCCGACTCGCTGGACCGTGCCGCCCGCGCCGAACGCGAGGCACGCGCGCGTGCAGAACAGCGGCGCGCCCGGCTCCGCCACGAGGCGGCCGTCGCCGCGGCCGTCGCCTCCGGTGCACGGCAACTGCTCGCGCACGTCGAGATCTCGCTCGCCCGTGCCGAGGAGGAGCGCACCGCGGCTGACAGCGCGAAGGCCCGCCGTGAGCAGGAGCTCGTGACCGCGCGGGGCCAGGGCCGCGATCTCAAGGCGGAGCTCGACAAGCTCACCGACTCGGTGCACCGGGGCGAGGTGCTCGGCGCCGAGAAACGGATGCGCATCGAGCAGCTGGAGGCGAAGGCGCTGGACGAACTCGGCGTCGAGCCGGCGGGACTCGTCGCGGACTACGGCCCCGACCAGCTCGTACCACCGTCGCTGCCCGCCGAGGGCGAGGAGCTGCCCGAGGACCCCGAGCACCCGCGCAACCAGCCGCGGCGGTTCCACCGTGCCGAGCAGGAGAAGCGGCTCAGGTCGGCCGAGCGGGCGTACCAGCAGCTCGGCAAGGTCAATCCGCTGGCCCTGGAGGAGTTCGCCGCGCTGGAGGAGCGCCACAAGTTCCTCAGCGAACAGCTGGAGGACCTCAAGAAGACACGCGCCGACCTTCTCCAGGTGATCAAGGAGGTCGACGAGCGCGTCGAGCAGGTCTTCACCGAGGCGTACCGGGACACCGCCCGGGAGTTCGAGGGCGTCTTCAGCCGGCTGTTCCCGGGCGGCGACGGGCGGCTCATCCTGACCGACCCCGACAACATGCTCACCACCGGCGTCGACGTGGAGGCCAGGCCGCCGGGCAAGAAGGTCAAGCGGCTCAGCCTGCTCTCCGGCGGCGAGCGGTCGCTGACCGCCGTCGCGCTGCTCGTGTCGATCTTCAAGGCGCGCCCCAGCCCGTTCTACGTGATGGACGAGGTCGAGGCCGCGCTGGACGACACCAACCTCCAGCGGCTGATCAGGATCATGCAGGAGCTGCAGGAGGCCTCCCAGCTCATCGTGATCACGCACCAGAAGCGCACGATGGAGGTCGCCGACGCGCTCTACGGCGTCTCCATGCAGGGCGACGGCGTCTCGAAGGTCATCAGCCAGCGCCTGCGCTGATCGCCGGGGGCGCCGCCCGCGGTTGTCCGCCCGGTTCCGGTCCGGGCGCCGCCTATGGCCGATCGTCCGGTTCCGGCAGATCCGCGCCCGCGCCCTCGTCGGCGAGTTCGGCGAGCACCTCGGCGTGGCAGCGCTCGGGGACGCACCAGCAGCCGAGGCGGTGGCCGCGCAGGGCGGGGAGCCGGGCCAGCAGCTCCGGGCGTGCCAGCAGATAGGCCCGGTACATCTCGACGACCTCCTCCCGGGTGCCGTCGTGGCCCGGTCGGAACGGGCTCGCCAGCGGAGAGCCGGCCAGATGCCAGCCGCCCCGGTGCATGGCGCGCCCCACGTACACGACGTCGGCGTACGCGGGATCGTCGCGGTGACCCTTGAGGTTGACGACCGTGGTCTGCGGCATGCCCGGATCCTCGCGGCTCCGAGGGGCGCGGGCAACGCGGACACGGCCGGCGCCGGGACGGGCGTCCGGCGTCCCTCCGCGGACTGCGACCCGTGCCTCGCGCCACGCGCCTCGCGGGCGGCTCCTGGCGGGCGGGCTCTTCGCGTGCCGCTGGGCCGTCGGTCCGCTGGCCCCGCCCACCGCATGCCGCACGTCACACCTCGGGCGCCGTTCGTGACCGGCGCCCCGGAACAGCCCTTGTGCCCACCGTCCGAGCCGGTGGTTCCGGCGGGCCCGGTCAGCCGAACGGGTCGGCCGCGGGCAAGCCGACGCGCTGGGGATCCGCCGACTTCACCCGGCGGGGCGCGAGTTCGGCCGGGTGGGCCTCGTGGGCTTCGTTGGGCCATTCAGGCACTTGATGTTCAAGTCTTGAACACAACTACACCATGTCGGCGGGAGATATTCACAAGTACCCAAGTTTGACTTCGAAAGTTGAAGGCATATTCTCTCCGACGTTGCTTTTACCTTCAGGTGGTGGCCCGCGTGAACCTGTGCGCCACTGGTAACCACCAACGAAGGCTTTCGCCCCCCACCCCCGGCAGCGAGGCCGGTGGCCCGAGGAGTCTTACGTGACCAGCGCATCGCAGGCACCTGTGCCAGGAGTCAAGCCGGCTCCTCCCGAGCATCTCGGGCATGTCATCTTCATCGCGGCGGCGGCCGCGATGGGCGGCTTCCTGTTCGGCTACGACAGCGCTGTGATCAACGGCGCGGTCGAGGCCATCCGGAGCCGCTACGACATCGGCTCCGCGGCCCTGGCCCAGGTCATCGCCATCGCGCTGATCGGCTGTGCCATCGGTGCCGCGACCGCCGGCCGCATGGCCGACCGCATCGGCCGCATCCGCTGCATGCAGATCTCCGCGTCGCTCTTCACCGTCAGCGCCATCGGCTCGGCGCTGCCCTTCGCGCTGTGGGACCTCGCTTTCTGGCGCATCATCGGCGGATTCGCCATCGGCATGGCCTCGGTCATCGGCCCCGCCTACATCGCCGAGGTCTCCCCGGCCGCGTACCGCGGACGGCTCGGCTCGTTCCAGCAGGCCGCGATCGTCGTGGGCATCGCCATCTCGCAGCTCGTCAACTACGCCATCCTGAACGCCGCGGACGGCGACCAGCGCGGTCAGCTCCTCGGCGTCGAGGCCTGGCAGGTCATGCTCGGCGTCATGGTCGTCCCGGCCGTCCTCTACGGTCTGCTCTCCTTCGCCATCCCCGAGTCGCCGCGCTTCCTGCTCGAGGTGGGCCGCAGGGACCGTGCCCGTGAGGTGCTCAAGGAGGTCGAGGGCGACAAGATCGACCTGGACGCCCGCGTCGCCGAGATCGAGCACGCCATGAAGCGCGAGCACAAGTCGACCTTCAAGGACCTGCTCGGCGGCGGCTTCCTCTTCCTGCCGATCGTCTGGGTCGGCATCGGCCTCTCGGTCTTCCAGCAGTTCGTCGGCATCAACATCGCGTTCTACTACTCCGCGACGCTGTGGCAGTCGGTCGGCGTCGACCCGACGGACTCGTTCTTCTACTCGTTCACCACGTCGATCATCAACATCATCGGCACCGTGATCGCCATGATCTTCGTGGACCGCATCGGCCGTAAGCCGCTCGCCCTCATCGGCTCGGTGGGTATGGCCATCGGTCTCGGCCTGGAGGCCTGGGCCTTCTCCTACGACCTGGTCGACGGCAAGCTGCCCGCCACCCAGGGCTGGGTCGCCCTGATCGCCGCGCACGTCTTCGTCCTCTTCTTCGCCCTCTCCTGGGGCGTCGTGGTCTGGGTCTTCCTCGGCGAGATGTTCCCGAACCACATCCGCGCCGCCGCGCTCGGCGTCGCCGCCTCCGCGCAGTGGATCGCCAACTGGGCCATCACCGCGAGTTTCCCGTCGCTGGCCGACTGGAACCTCTCCGGCACCTATGTGATCTACACGTGCTTCGCCGTCCTCTCCATCCCCTTCGTGCTCAAGTTCGTCAAGGAGACGAAGGGCAAGACCCTGGAGGAGATGGGCTGACCGCCCGTGTCACCGGCGGCTCCCCACGGCCGCCGGTGATTCCCCGGAACTCGGGGAGAAGGGCCAAGTCCCCGCTGCCCCTCTCCCCGTACTCGTGAAAGAGGGCGTGCTGCCCCGGCCCGGACCGTCAGGTCACGCGAGCCGGGGCAGCACGCTTTCGCAGAAGAGATGCAGACTGCGCCAGCCCTCGTCCACGGGCATCCCGCCGGACAGCGGATGCAGGACGAGGTTGTCGAGGCCCTGCTCCACGCACTGGTCGGGCGTGAGGACGCGGTAGACGCCCTCGGCGCGCAGCTCCCCGACCGTCGTGGCCGCCGACTTCACCGCCGAGCGGATCTCGCCGGACTGCCAGGAGGCGTACGTCCGCGCCTCGTGCAGGAAGTGGCGGCCGTACTCGGCCCAGGCCCGGTCCGGGTCCTCGGCGATGTGCAGCAGCGGCGTCTCGGCGCCGGGCATCATGGTCCAGCCCTCGGTGCCGTACTCGATGAGCCGCTCCTTGTAATAGGCCTCCAGCTCGGGCAGGTGCGCGCTCGGGAAGAACGGCAGCCCGAGCCGGGCGGCACGCCGGGCCGCGGCCCGGGACGAGCCGCCCACCAGCAGCAGGGGGTGCGGGTCCGAGAACGGGCGCGGGGTGACCCGTACCGTGCGGCCGCGATAGGTGAACTCCTCGCCGGTCCACGCCTTCAGCAGCGTCTCCAGAAGCTCGTCCTGGAGTTTGCCGCGCCGCTTCCAGTCCACGTCGAACTGCGCGTACTCCTCGGGCCGGTAGCCGATGCCGGCCACGGTCACCAGGCGGCCGCCGCTGAGCAGGTCGAGTACGGCGATGTCCTCGGCCAGACGCAGCGGGTCGTGCAGCGGGCCGATGACCGCCGAGACCGTGACCGCTACATGCCGGGTCGCTCCGAAGACCGCGCCCGCGAACGCGAAGGGCGAGGGCAGCCAGTTGTTTGCGGCGCCGTGGTGTTCCTCGGTCTGCACCGTGGTGATCCCGCGGTCGTCGGCGTACGTGGCCATCTCGACGGCGGCCCGGTAGCGGGCGCTGAGCGAGGCGGGGGTGGCGTCGGGTTCGACGAGGTTGAAGCGCACGACCGTCACGGGCATGGGGAGCCCCCTTCGTGTGTGGAGGGGGACGGTAGCTGACGGGGCGTCAGGTTGCCAGAGCGTGGAACCGGTGGAGTCTGCCCATGGGAGGTGACGTTGCGGTAAGGGTGTGTCACGGCCCACGGCATGGGCCGTGACACACCCTGGGTACGTTGCGCGCATCCGTACATACCCCGTGAAACCAGAGCAGTCGGCTTGCCGCCGCTGATACTGGGGGCGTTGTGACTCCGCCCTGAAGGCTTCCCGTCGACGCGCGGCCGAGCGGCGGACCAGCCCGGCCCGCGGGGGCACGCGGCCCCCGCACGGACAACGCCTGGCCGGAGGACAGGTCACGCATACTGGGCTTGTTATGGAAACCATCATCCTTGCTGTAGTCATCGCCGTGGTGGTGATCGGCGCAATCGGTGGGCTCGTCGTCGGCAGTCGCAAGCGGAAGCAGCTGCCCCCGCCGCCCCCCGCCGCCCCCGACATCACCGCCCCTCCGGCCGAACCGCACGTCGGCGACGAAGCCGAGACGCCGCGCGAAGAACCGCGCCGCACGATAGAGGAGGTGGATCTCTCCGACGGCCCGGCCGCCCCGTCGGTCGTCGTCGAGGAACCTCCGGCAGCCCCCCAGATCGAGATCCCGGAGCCGACCGCCGGGCGTCTGGTGCGCCTGCGCACCCGGCTCTCCCGCTCGCAGAACGCGCTCGGCAAGGGGCTGCTCACGCTGCTCTCGCGCGAGCACCTCGACGACGAGACCTGGGAGGAGATCGAGGACACGCTGCTCGTCGCCGACGTCGGTGTGCAGCCCACCCAGGAACTGGTCGACCGGCTGCGCGAGCGCGTGAAGGTGCTCGGCACGCGGACGCCGGACGAGCTGCGCGGTCTGCTGCGCGAGGAGCTGATCCAGCTGCTCGTCCCGGAGTTCGACCGCGTCGTCAAGACCGACTCGAACCTCGACACCCCGGGCATCGTCATGGTCGTCGGGGTCAACGGCACCGGCAAGACCACCACCACCGGCAAGCTCGCACGGGTGCTCGTCGCCGACGGCAAGAGTGTCGTGCTCGGCGCGGCCGACACCTTCCGCGCCGCCGCCGCCGACCAGCTCCAGACCTGGGGCGAGCGCGTGGGCGCGCGTACCGTCCGCGGCCCCGAGGGCGGCGACCCCGCCTCGGTCGCGTTCGACGCGGTCAAGGAGGGCATCGAGGAGGGCGCGGACGTCGTCCTCATCGACACGGCGGGCCGGCTCCACACCAAGACCGGCCTCATGGACGAGCTCGGCAAGGTCAAGCGCGTCGTGGAGAAGCACGCGCCGCTCGACGAGGTGCTGCTCGTGCTCGACGCGACCACCGGGCAGAACGGTCTGGTGCAGGCGCGTGTGTTCGCCGAGGTCGTCGAGATCACCGGCATCGTGCTGACCAAGCTCGACGGCACCGCGAAGGGCGGCATCGTCATCGCGGTGCAGCGCGAGCTGGGTGTCCCGGTCAAGCTGGTGGGGCTCGGCGAGGGCGCGGACGACCTGGCGCCGTTCGAGCCGGAGGCGTTCGTTGACGCCCTTATCGGCGAGTGACCATCCGCGTGAACGCGTAGTGACCGAAGAAGCGCCCGCCCCCGCAGTGCTGCCGGGGGACGGGCGCTTCGTCCTGTACGGACCGCTCCGGCGCGTCAGGCCCGCGAACGGTGTGCCACGTAGGCGAGCGTGCCCAGCAGCAGCCTGGCCGGAGGCGGCTTCGTGGCGGAGTCGAGAACGGGGGAGCGCAGCCAGCGGACCGGGCCGAGCCCCGCCCGGTCGGAGGGCGGGGCGGTGATGAACGTGCCCGGGCCCAGGCCGTGCAGGTCGAGAGAGGCGTCGTCCCAGCCCATGCGGTAGAGCAGCTCGGGAAGTTCGGCGGCGGAACCGGGGGAGACGAAGAAGTGGGCGCGGCCGTCCGCGGTGGCCGTCACGGGGCCGAGCGGCAGACCCATGCGCTCCAGCCGGACGAGCGCGCGGCGCCCCGCCGGCTCGGCCATCTCGATCACGTCGAAGGCCCGGCCGACCGGCAGCATCACCGCGGCGCCCGGGAAGCCGGCCCAGATGTCGGTCGCCTCGTCCAGCGTCGTGCCCGCCGGGATCGTCGGGGCGAAGGCCAGGGGGTGCGCACCCGGCGCCGGGCAGTCGGCCCGGCCGCACGAGCACGCCCCCGCGGCGGCTCGGGCACCCGGGACCACGTCCCATCCCCACAGTCCGGTGAACGCGGCTACGGCGGTGCCCTCCGACGAGCGGCCGCGGCGACGTGCACCGGTCCGGATGTCGCGCATCGCCCGACTACTGCCGATCGTGAAGCCCATGCCCCCTCCAACGGGTCCGGTGCGCCCGTGGTTACGTGACGGAACCGGATTGTCACCCTCTGTTCCTGCCTGCCCGTTATCGCGCGATCCAGACGGCGCCTTGTCGCGCATGGGGTGGTGCGTTCGGCTCCGTGCGCCCTGGAGTGCGCTTCTTCGCCCACCCTTGGTCGTTCCGTGTCAAGTGAATCGCGAGCAGGGTGACTGGGGTTCATTCGAAGGGGTGGCGAATGGTGGCGTTTCACGGATCGCCATGGCTGGACGCGTGATCGTAGGATTACTTTGAGTGCACGAGTCCTAGGGTTTTGTTTACTCGCGAGTATGCCAAGGGCAAGCCGGGTTCCCTTTCGAAGGGTGAGAACTACCGGACACGCGGCCGTGTTTACGGGCATTCTGATAGGGCTTGTCGCAGAGCGGCGACAAGTGATCTCGGGGAGTGGGGGCGTTCCAGTGGGCGGCAACGGCGGAGGCGGGACGAACGCTGACAAGCGCCCCAACGAGCTGCTCGGCTCGTGGTTCGTGCGCAGTGGCTGGTCGAAGGGCGAGCTGGCGCGCCAAGTGAACCGCAGAGCGCGCCAGCTGGGGGCCAACCACATTTCCACGGACACCTCGCGGGTGCGCCGCTGGCTGGACGGGGAGAACCCGCGCGAGCCGATCCCGCGCATCCTGTCGGAGCTGTTCTCCGAGCGGTTCGGCTGTGTCGTCGCCGTGGAGGACCTCGGTCTGCGCGCGCCCCACCAGGCACCCTCCGTGTCCGGCATCGACCTTCCGTGGACCGGTCCCCAGACCGTCGCGCTGATCAGCGAGTACTCGCGCAGCGACCTGATGCTGGCGCGGCGCGGCTTCCTCGGCAGTTCGCTGGGGCTCTCCGCCGGCCCGGCCCTCATCGAGCCCATGCAGCGCTGGCTCGTCCCCACACCACCCGCGTCCTACGAGGCGGCCGAACCGCCGGCCTCGACGCGCCGCGGCGGCAGGCTCTCCCAACCGGAGCTGGATCTCCTGGAGTCCACCACCGTGATGTTCCGTCAGTGGGACGCGCAGTGCGGCGGGGGACTGCGCCGCAAGGCCGTCGTCGGCCAGTTGCACGAGGTGACGGACCTCCTCCAGGAGCCGCAGCCCGCCGCCACCGAGAAGCGCCTGTTCAAGGTCGCCGCCGAACTGGCCGAGCTGGCGGGCTGGATGAGTTACGACGTGGGTCTCCAGCCCACCGCGCAGAAGTACTTCGTGCTCGCCCTGCACGCCTCGAAGGAGGCGGGTGACAAGCCGCTCGGCTCGTACGTCCTCTCCAGCATGAGCCGGCAGATGATCCATCTCGGGCGGCCCGAGGACGCCCTGGAGCTGATCCATCTCGCCCAGTACGGCAGCCGTGACTGCGCGAGCCCGCGTACCCAGTCGATGCTGTATGCGATGGAGGCCCGGGCCTACGCCAACATGGGCCAGCCCGGAAAGTGCAAGCGGGCCGTCCGCATGGCCGAGGACACCTTCGCCGACGTGCACGAGTGGGACGACCCGGACCCCGACTGGATCCGCTTCTTCTCCCAGGCCGAGCTGTACGGCGAGAACTCGCACTCCTACCGCGATCTCGCCTACGTCGCCGGGCGCAGCCCCACGTACGCCTCCATGGCCGAGCCCCTGATGCAGGAGGCGGTCGACCGCTTCGGCAAGGACTCCGAGCACCAGAGGTCGTACGCGCTCAACCTCATCGGCATGGCCACCGTGCACCTGCTCCAGCGTGAACCCGAGCAGAGTGCCGTCCTGGCCAAGGAAGCCCTGAGGATCGGTAGGAAAGTGCGCTCCGAACGCGTCAACACTCGTATCCGAAAGACGGTCGACACCGCGGTCCGCGAGTTCGGCGACCTCGCCGAGGTCATCGACCTCACCGACCAGCTGGCCGTCGACCTGCCCGAGACCGCCGAGGCGGTCTGACGCCAGGCCGCCGAAGCGGCCCCGCTCAGTACCCCGGCCGCGGCCGGCCGTCCCGAACTGCCCGACTCGGCTCCCCCATGCCAGGTCATCGGACGGCCGGCCGTGGCCGGTTCCGCTGTATGCGGCCCCGGCCGGCGCCGCTCGCGCGGACGCGGCCCGTCATCGCGGGGACGCCCCGCACGGTGGTCATGTCCCCGGTGCGCCGGGGGCGCCACGAGCATCCTGTCGGAGATTGCGTCACGATAACGATCGCTTCGACCACAATCAGGCAGTTCATGAACGTGTAACACACAGAGTGCCTTCGTCACTGGTGCGAAACATCGAGGGGCGTCCACGGAAACCGCGCTGCGTCAATCTCATGGCGCATAACCGGCCCACCCCTCACGACCCATTCAGGCTTCGCCCGCACGGGGCCGTACCAACGACGAGGAGACGCCGATGGCACCAGCCATCACCCTTGCCGCAGAGGCACCCAAGCTTTCTGCCGCCAACACAGGGTTCATGCTCATCTGTTCCGCCCTGGTGCTCATCATGACGCCGGGCCTCGCCTTCTTCTACGGAGGCATGGTCCGCGTCAAGAGCACCCTCAACATGCTGATGATGAGTTTCATCAGCATGGGGATCATCACCATCCTGTGGGTGCTGTACGGCTTCTCCCTCGCCTTCGGCACGGACAAGGGATCGTTCATCGGCTGGACCTCCGACTGGGTCGGCCTCAGCAACATCGGCCTGACGGAGCTCTGGCCCGGCTACACCATTCCGGTGTTCGTCTTCATGGTCTTCCAGCTGATGTTCGCGATCATCACGCCCGCGCTGATAAGCGGTGCTCTCGCGGACCGCGTGAAGTTCACCGCCTGGTCGGTCTTCATCGCGCTGTGGGCCACGCTCGTCTACTTCCCCGTCGCCCACTGGGTCTGGGGCACGGGCGGCTGGGCCTTCGACCTCGGCGTGATCGACTTCGCCGGTGGTACGGCGGTCCACATCAACGCGGGTGCCGCGGCGCTCGGCGTGATCCTGGTCATCGGCAAGCGCGTCGGCTTCAAGAAGGACCCGATGCGTCCGCACAGCCTTCCGCTGGTGATGCTCGGATCCGGTCTGCTGTGGTTCGGCTGGTTCGGATTCAACGCCGGCTCGTGGCTCGGCAACGACGACGGCGTCGGCGCGCTGATGTTCGTCAACACGCAGGTCGCCACCGCCGCCGCCATGCTGGCCTGGCTCATCTACGAGAAGATCCGGCACGGCGCGTTCACCACGCTGGGCGCCGCCTCCGGCGCGGTCGCCGGTCTGGTCGCCATCACCCCGTCCGGCGGCGCGGTCTCCCCGCTCGGCGCCATCGCGGTCGGCGCCATCGCCGGTGTCCTGTGCGCCATGGCCGTCGGCCTGAAGTACAAGTTCGGCTACGACGACTCCCTCGACGTCGTCGGTGTCCACCTCGTCGGCGGTGTCATCGGCTCCCTGCTGATCGGCCTCTTCGCCAGCGGCAAGGGCCAGTCGACCGTCGAAGGCCTCTTCTACGGCGGCGGTCTGACCCAGTTCTGGAAGCAGTGCGCCGGTGTCTTCGCCGTCCTCGGCTACTCCCTGGTCGTCTCCGCGATCCTCGCCTTCGTCATCGACAAGACCATGGGCATGCGGGTCACCGAGGACGAGGAGATCGCCGGCATCGACCAGGCCGAGCACGCCGAGACCGCATACGACTTCAGCGGCGCCGGTGGTGGCGCCGCCCGGACCGCCGTGCCCGCCCCGGCCGACACGGACGCCAAGAAGGTGGACGCATGAAGCTCATCACCGCCGTCGTGAAGCCCCACCGGCTCGACGAGATCAAAGAGGCACTCCAGGCCTTCGGGGTCCACGGACTGACGGTCACCGAGGCGAGCGGCTACGGTCGGCAGCGGGGACACACCGAGGTGTACCGCGGCGCCGAGTACACGGTCGACCTCGTCCCCAAGATCCGCATAGAGGTGCTGGTCGAGGACGACGACGCCGAACAGCTCATCGATGTCGTCGTGAAGGCGGCCCGTACAGGCAAGATCGGTGACGGCAAGGTGTGGTCCGTCCCGGTCGACACGGCGGTCCGGGTGCGGACCGGCGAGCGCGGCCCGGACGCACTCTGACCGGATCGGCCCGCACGTAGAAGAAAGACAGGAGTCGCTGGGTGACGAGTACGGACACGCGAGTGGAAGCAGAGGACTCGGGACCCAGCGGCTACGCGGCGGCCCGGCTGCGCCTCCTCCAAGAGGGGGCGCGGTCCGGGCCGCCGCGCCGTACCGCCCTCGCCGACCTGACGGACGACTGGCTGACCGGCCTGTTCACCGCCGGATCCCAGGGCCTGCGCGGGGTCTCCCTCGTCGCCGTCGGCGGTTACGGCCGCGGCGAACTCTCCCCCCGCAGCGATCTCGACCTGCTCCTCCTGCACGACGGCACCGACTCCGCCGCGGTCGCCGCCCTCGCCGACCGCCTCTGGTACCCCGTATGGGACCTGGGCCTCGATCTCGACCACTCGGTCCGCACACCCGTCGAGGCCCGCAAGACCGCCGCCGACGACCTCAAGGCCCAGCTCGGCCTCCTCGACGCCCGTCACATCGCGGGCGACCTCGGCCTCACCGCCGGACTGCGCACGGCCGTCCTCGCCGACTGGCGCAACCAGGCGCCGAAGCGGCTGCCCCAGCTCCAGGAACTGTGCGCGGAGCGCGCCGAACGCCAGGGCGAACTCCAGTACCTCCTCGAACCCGACCTGAAGGAAGCACGCGGCGGACTGCGCGACGCCATCGCGCTGCGCGCCGTCGCCGCGTCCTGGCTCGCGGACGCCCCCCGCGAAGGACTCTCGGACGCCCGTCGCCGGCTCCTGGACGTCCGCGACGCCCTGCACCTCGCCACCGGCCGCGCCACCGACCGCCTCGCGCTCCAGGAACAGGACCAGGTCGCCGCCGAACTCGGCCTGCTGGACGCCGACACCCTGCTGCGCCAGGTGTACGAGGCGGCGCGCGTCGTGTCGTACGCCAGCGACGTCACCTGGCGCGAAGTGGGACGCGTCCTGCGCTCGCGGGCCGTACGCCCGCGGCTGCGCGCCATGCTGGGCGGCGGCAAGCCGGTCGCCGAGCGGTCCCCCCTCGCCGAAGGAGTCGTCGAACAGGACGGCGAGGTGGGGCTCGCCCGCACCGCACGTCCCGAGCGCGACCCCGTGCTCCCGCTGCGCGCCGCGGCCGCCGCCGCGCAGGCGGACCTCCCGATCTCCCTGCACGCCGTACGACGGATGGCCGCCGCCGTACGTCCCCTCCCCACGCCCTGGCCCGCCGAGGCGCGCGAACAGCTCGTCACCCTCCTCGGCTCGGGCCGCCCGACCATCGAGGTCTGGGAGGCGCTGGAAGCCGAAGGGCTGATCACCCGGCTGCTGCCCGACTGGGAGCGGGTGCGCTGCCGGCCCCAGCGCAACGCCGTCCACATCTGGACCGTCGACCGCCACCTCATCGAGACGGCCGTCCGCGCCTCCGAACTGACCCGCCGCGTCGGCCGCCCCGACCTCCTCCTCGTCGCCGCCCTGCTCCACGACATCGGCAAGGGCTGGCCCGGCGACCACTCCGTGGCCGGCGAGATCATCGCCCGTGACGTGGCCGCCCGCATCGGCTTCGACCGCGTGGACGTCGCGGTGCTCGCCACCCTCGTACGCCATCACCTGCTGCTCGTCGACACCGCGACCCGGCGCGACCTGGAGGACCCGGCCACCGTCCGCTCGGTCGCCGAGGCCGTCGGATCACAGGGCACCCTGGAACTGCTGCACGCGCTCACCGAGGCGGACGCGCTGGCCACCGGGCCCGCCGCCTGGTCCTCCTGGCGCGGCTCCCTCGTCGCCGACCTGGTCAAACGGGTCTCGGCCGTGCTCGCCGGGGACGCTCCCGAGGAACCCGAGGCCCCCGCGCCCACCGCCGAGATGGAACGTCTCGCGATCGAGGCGTGCCGCACGGGCGGGCCCGTCCTGGCCCTGCGCGCACAGACGGAACCGGTCGACACCGACGCCGAGCCCGCCACCGTCCCGGACGACCCGGAGCCGCTCGGTGTGGAACTGCTCATCGCCGTCCCCGACCAGCCGGGCGTGCTCCCCTCGGTGGCCGGCGTCCTCGCCATGCACCGGCTGACCGTCCGCACCGCAGAACTGCGCGCCCTGGACCTGCCCGACGGCGTCGACGGCTCGGTGCTGCTGCTCAACTGGCGGGTCGCCGCCGAGTACGGCTCCCTGCCGCAGGCCGCCCGGCTGCGCGCCGACCTCGTACGCGCCCTCGACGGCTCCCTCGACATCACCGCCCGCCTCGCCGAGCGCGACGCCGCCTACCCGCGCCGCCGGGGCGTGGTCGCGCCCCCTCCGCGGGTCACCGTCGCGCCCGCGGCGTCCCGCCTGGCCACGGTCATCGAGGTCCGCGCCCACGACGCCCCGGGCCTGCTGCACCGCATCGGGCGGGCCCTGGAGACGGCGCGGGTACGGGTACGGAGCATGCACGTCTCCACGCTCGGCGCGAACGCCGTCGACGCCTTCTACGTGACGGGCACGAAGGGGGAACCCCTGCCGGGGGAGGAGGCCGCCTCGGTGGCGCGGGCCGTGGAGGAGGCGCTGCGGGGCTGACCTCGCGGCCGTCGGCCCGGCGGTCGTTCCGGGGACGCACTGGTTTCGCGCCCGTGGTCGTTCCGGGCCGCGGCCGTTCCGGGCCCGCACCGGTTCCGGGGCCCGTGGTCGTCCCGCGCCCGCACGCGCTCTGCCGGCCTCCGTACTTGCTCCGCCGCCGCACTTGTTATGACCCCGGGTGCGTTCCGCCCCCGCGTTCGTTCCGGGCGGCGAGCGGACATGTGATCTCCGCGACCCGGGGAGCCGCCCGGTCGCCGAAAGCCGGTCCGCCAGGGCCGCGGACCGCCGCCCCCGCCGCCGCGGGCCTCGTCCCCGGTCGCCGAATGCGGTGTGCGGGGACGAATCGCTTGCGGGGACAGATACCCTGGAGGGCAGCCCGAAACCGACCCCGACTCCGAGGACCGAAGCCACCGTGTTCGATACCCTCTCCGACCGCCTCAGCGCGACGTTCAAAAACCTCCGCGGCAAGGGGCGCCTCAGTGAGGCGGACATCGACGCCACGGCCCGCGAGATCCGCATCGCGCTCCTCGAAGCCGATGTCGCCCTCCCGGTCGTCCGCACCTTCATCAAGAACGTCAAGGAGCGGGCCCTCGGCAGCGAGGTCTCCAGGGCGCTGAACCCCGCCCAGCAGGTCCTGAAGATCGTGAACGACGAGCTCGTCACGATCCTCGGCGGTGAGACCCGCCGCCTCCGGTTCGCCAAGAACCCGCCCACCGTGATCATGCTCGCGGGCCTCCAGGGCGCGGGCAAGACCACGCTCGCCGGAAAGCTCGGCAAGTGGCTCAAGGACCAGGGCCACTCCCCGATCCTCGTCGCCGCCGACCTCCAGCGCCCGAACGCGGTGAACCAGCTCAGCGTCGTCGCCGAGCGCGCGGGCGTCGCCGTCTACGCCCCCGAGCCGGGCAACGGCGTCGGCGACCCGGTCAAGGTCGCCAAGGACTCCATCGAGTTCGCGAAGACCAAGGTCCACGACATCGTGATCGTGGACACCGCCGGCCGCCTCGGTATCGACCAGGAGCTGATGCAGCAGGCCGCGGACATCCGCGACGCCGTCAGCCCCGACGAGATCCTCTTCGTCGTCGACTCGATGATCGGCCAGGACGCGGTCAACACCGCCGAGTCCTTCCGCGACGGCGTCGGCTTCGACGGCGTGGTGCTCTCCAAGCTCGACGGTGACGCCCGCGGTGGTGCCGCCCTGTCGATCCGGCAGATCACCGGCAAGCCGATCATGTTCGCCTCGAACGGCGAGAAGCTCGACGACTTCGACGCCTTCCACCCTGACCGGATGGCTTCCCGCATCCTCGACATGGGTGACCTCCTCACCCTGATCGAGCAGGCGGAGAAGACGTTCAGCCAGGAAGAGGCCGAGAAGATGGCCTCCAAGCTGGCGTCCAAGAAGGGCCAGGACTTCACCCTGGACGACTTCCTGGCCCAGATGGAGCAGGTCCGGAAGATGGGCAGCATCAGCAAGCTGCTCGGCATGCTCCCGGGCATGGGCCAGATCAAGGACCAGATCAACAACCTGGACGAGCGGGACGTCGACCGCGTCGGCGCGATCATCAAGTCGATGACCCCGGGTGAGCGCCAGGACCCGACGATCATCAACGGTTCGCGCCGTGCCCGTATCGCCAAGGGTTCCGGCGTCGAGGTCAGCGCGGTCAAGGGCCTGGTCGAGCGCTTCTTCGAGGCCCGCAAGATGATGTCCCGCATGGCCCAGGGCGGCGGGATGCCGGGCATGCCCGGGATGCCGGGCATGGGCGGCGGCCCCGGCCGCGCCAAGAAGAAGCCGAAGCAGGCCAAGGGCAAGCAGCGCTCCGGCAACCCGATGAAGCGCAAGCAGCAGGAGGAAGAGGAGGCGGCCCGGCGCGAGGCGGGCGTCCAGGGCGGCAACGCCTTCGGCCTCCCGCAGCAGGGCGCCCAGGACTTCGAGCTGCCGGACGAGTTCAAGAAGTTCATGGACTGACGCTCGTGCACTGGCCTTCCGCCCCGTGCGGGAGCGCCGACGTGACGCCCGCTGGGGGCGCCCCTCACCGGGAGGGGCGCCCCCAGCGGCATGACCGCAGGTGCCGGTGTCCGCCATCTGTCGTAACGTCCACTTATGAGCAATCCCGTGCCGCCGCGCAAGGCACCGGACCAGCCGTGGCGTACCGAGGGCACGCCACCTGAGCCGACGCCGCCGCCGGGCGGCCGGCGGAAGCTGCCCGGTGGCTGGTGGAGCCTGGCCCTGGCCGCGCTCATCGTGTTCCTGATCGCCAACCTGGTGCTGTCCTTCTACAACAAGGGCAACGAGCCGACGATCTCGTACACGGAGTTCAGCCGGCAGGTCGACGACGGCAACGTCACCAAGATCTACGCCAAGGGCGACGCGATCCAGGGACAGCTCAAGGACTCGCAGGAGAAGCCCGACGGCGACGGGAAATACACCAAGTTCAAGACCCAGCGCCCGGTCTTCGCGGACGACAAGCTCTGGGACAACCTCCAGAAGCACGACGTCACGGTGACCGCCTCGCCGGTGGTCCAGGAGCGCAGCTTCCTGTTCAACCTGCTGATCTCGCTCGCCCCGATGATCCTGCTCGTCGTCCTGTGGATCTTCATCGCCCGGCGGATGGGCTCCGGCATGGGCGGCGCGGGCGGCATGCTCGGCCGCAAGGCGCCCCCGAAACCGGTCGAACTCGTGCCCGGCGGCAAACGCACCACGTTCTCGGACGTGGCCGGCATCGACGAGGTGGCCGGCGAAGTCGACGACGTCGTGGACTTCCTCAAGAACCCCGACGCCTACCGCAGGATGGGCGCGAAGATGCCGCGCGGCGTGCTGCTGGCGGGCCCGCCCGGCACGGGAAAGACCCTGCTCGCGCGGGCCGTCGCGGGCGAGGCGGGAGTCCCGTTCTTCTCCGCCTCCGCCTCCGAGTTCATCGAGATGATCGTGGGCGTCGGCGCCTCGCGCGTCCGCGAACTGTTCGCCGAGGCCCGCAAGGTGGCCCCGTCCATCATCTTCATCGACGAGATCGACACCATCGGACGGTCACGGTCGGGCGGCTCCGCCATGGGCGGCCACGACGAGCGCGAGCAGACGCTGAACCAGATCCTCACCGAGATGGACGGCTTCTCCGGCTCGGAGGGCGTCATCGTCATCGCCGCCACCAACCGCGCGGACATCCTGGACCCGGCGCTCACCCGCCCCGGCCGCTTCGACCGGGTCGTCAACGTCTCGCCCCCCGACCGCGGCGGCCGCGAGGCGATCCTGGAGATCCACACCCGCGACATCCCGCTCGCCCCCGGCGTGGACCTGACCCAGGTGGCCCGGACGACCCCGGGCATGACCGGCGCCGACCTCGCCAACCTCGCCAACGAGGCGGCTCTCCTCGCCGTCAAGCGCAAGCAGTCCGAGGTGACCCAGGGCGACCTCTCCGAAGCGCTCGAAAAGGTCCAGCTCGGCGCCGAACGCTCCCTGGTCATGCCCTACGAGGAACGCCGCCGCACCGCGTACCACGAGAGCGGCCACGCCCTCCTCGGGATGCTGCGGCCCGGCGCCGACCCCGTCCGCAAGATCACCATCGTTCCGCGCGGCCGCGCGCTCGGCGTCACCCTCTCCACGCCGGACGCGGACCGGTACGCGTACACCGAGGAATATCTGCGCGGCCGGATCATCGGCGCCCTCGGCGGCATGGCCGCCGAGCACGTCGTCTACGACGTCATCACCACGGGCTCGGAGAACGACCTGGAACAGGTCACGAACCTCGCCCGCGGCATGGTCGCCCGCTGGGGCATGAGCGAACGCGTCGGCCGGCTGTCCGCGCTGCCGGGCGACTCCCAGCAGGCCTACGGCCTCGCGGCGGCCCCGGGCACCCTCGACTCGATCGACCACGAGATGCGCCGCATCGTCGACGAGTGCTACGAGGAGGCCTGCCAGAAGCTCCGCGAGCACCGCGGACAGCTCGACGCCCTGGCCGAGGCGCTCCTCGCGAACGAGACGCTGGAGGAGGCCGAGGCGTACCGGATCGCCGGAGTGCCCCGGACGGCCAAGGAGGTCTGAACACCACGCCCGGGACCGGCCTCAGGCCGTACGGGCGATCAGATACCGGAACACGTTCGGCATCCACACCGTCCCGTCCCGCCGCAGATGAGGATGCAGCGCCTCGGCCACCTCCTTGTCGACCTGCGCCTGGTCGGTGGCGGCGACCGCGGCGTCGAAGAGCCCCGTCGAGAGCAGCCCGCGTACGGCGCTGTCCACATCGGCGTAACCGAACGGGCAGGACACCCGCCCCGAGCCGTCCGGCCGCAGCCCGGCCCGCTGGGCGACGTCCTCCAGGTCGTCCCGGCGAGCGGCACGCCAGCTCGCCGCGCCGCGCAGGGGATCGGCCAGCTTGGTGGCCACCCGCAGTACGGCCGAGGTGCTGCACCGCTCCGGCGGCCCCCACCCGACCAGCACCACGGGCGTGCCCCGGCCGGTGAGCGGTGCCGCCTCCGTGAGCAGCGAACCGAGCCCTTCGGAGTCGCCGGCCACGCACCCGATCGGTTCGAACGCGGTCACCAGGTCGTACGCCGGCGCTCCCTGCGCCACCGTGTCCCGGGGGGACCCGGACACGATCCGGATCCCGGCGCGCGGGCCCGTGTCCCGGTCCCGCGGCAGCAGACGTTCCCGTGCGAGGGCCAGCCGTTCGGGCGACGAGGAGTCGACACCCGTGACCGCGGCGCCGCGGGAGTCCGCCATCAGCAGGGCGAGCCCCGACCCGCAGCCGAGCCCGAGCAGCCGTGTCCCGCCGCCCACTTCGAGCCGCTCGTAGACGGCCTCGTAGAGCGGCACCAGCATCCGCTCCTGGATCTCGGCCCAGTCACGCGCGCGTGCACCCCGGTCCGCGCGGGACGAGGGGCCCGCATGAGGAAGGTGCTGCCGCACGAGCGTAGGTGTCATCGAAAGTGCCCCAATCCGCCGAGAGTTGCCGCCGGGCCCCCTTTCCTCCGCCCCCGCGCGCGAGGCCCGCACTCCCCCCGTATGTCAGGTAACTCCGCCCTCGACGTGCCGTCCAGGGGTCGCGGGGGCCCGTTTGTGCCCAGGCCGCGAAAGGCGCAAGAATTCACATACCGGCAACGTGGGCCCGTAGCATCGCCCACATGGCAAAGGCACCCGTTCTCACGCCCCGGGCGGACGACTTCCCGCGCTGGTACCAGGACTTGATCAACAAAGCCGAGCTCGCCGACAACGGACCGGTGCGCGGCACCATGGTCATCCGGCCCTACGGGTACGGGCTGTGGGAGCGGATGCAGCAGGAGATGGACGCCCGCATCAAGGAGGCGGGGGCCCAGAACGCGTACTTCCCGCTGTTCATCCCGCAGTCGTACCTGACCCGGGAGGCGGAGCACGTCGAGGGCTTCGCACCCGAGCTCGCGGTCGTCACGCACGGCGGCGGCAAGGAGCTGGAAGAGCCGGTCGTCGTCCGCCCCACCTCCGAGACGATCGTCAACGAGTACTTCTCCAAGTGGGTGCAGAGCTACCGCGATCTGCCGCTGCTGATCAACCAGTGGGCCAACGTGGTCCGTTGGGAGATGCGCCCGCGGGTGTTCCTGCGAACGACCGAATTCCTCTGGCAGGAGGGCCACACCGCGCACGCGACCTACGAGGACGCCCGGGACTACGCCGCGCACATCCACAAGGAGGTGTACGCCGACTTCATGGTGAACGTCCTCGGCATCGATGTCGTCCTCGGCCGGAAGACGGCGGGCGAGCGGTTCGCCGGCGCCATCAACACCCTCACGCTCGAAGGCATGATGGGCGACGGCAAGGCGCTCCAGATGGGCACCAGTCACGAGCTGGGGCAGAACTTCGCGAAGGCGTTCAACACCCGGTACCTGTCCCGGGACGGGAAACAGGAGCTCGTCTGGCAGACCTCCTGGGGGTCCTCGACCCGCATGGTGGGTGGCCTGATCATGTCGCACGGCGATGACAGTGGGTTGCGGGTGCCGCCCCGGCTCGCCCCGGTACAGGTCGTCGTCCTCGCGATCAAGGGGGACGAGGCGGTTCTGGCCAAGGTCCGCGAGATCGGCGACCGGCTGAAGGCGGCGGGTGTACGGGTCCAGGTCGACGACCGCACGGACACCCCCTTCGGGCGCCGCGCCGTCGACTGGGAGCTCAAGGGTGTCCCCGTACGGGTCGAGGTCGGCCCCCGTGACCTGGAGAACGGTACGGCGATGCTCGCCCGCCGCATCCCCGGGGGCAAGGAGCCGGTGGCCCTCGACGCGCTGGCGGCCCTGCTCCCCGCCGTCCTCGAGGAGGACCAGGCGCTGCTCCTGAGGCAGTCCCGCGAGCGCCGCGAGTCCCGTACCTCTGACGTGTCGACGATCGACGCGGCCGTGGAGGCCGCCGTGGCCGGCGGCTGGGCGCGCATTCCCTGGGCCGACCTCGGCGAAGAGGGCGAGGCCAGGCTCGCCGAGCACGCGGTGACCGTACGGTGTCTGGTCGCCGAGGACGGGTCGGTGCCCGGCACCGACGACGCACCCGGTAACGTCGCCGTCGTCGCCCGCGCCTACTGAGCGGGCCCGCAGGGCGGCCGAAACACCACTTGCGCATCCGCCGGCCCCAGGTGCCCCGGCGTGCGGACCCCGTCTACGCGCCGGGGCGTACGTGTGACTACGTACCGGCTTGATACGAGCTGTGACGCTTCTCCGCAGATCAGCGCACCCGCCCTCGTCGGGACGCATCAGTGGCAACTGACGGGTACGTGCAAATTATTTGGGATGCCCCGTAATAGGAACACGGAGGCACTCCCGCTCGTTGTCATTACGTGAGCACGACACCACCTGTTCTCGCCGCAGAGCTGGCAGGGGCGTGGGCCGACATTCAGCGGCACCACCCCGAACTGCCCGATCTTGCCGCGCCAGAGTCCCTGATCGGGGAGTCGTCGTCCGCCTGCGGACACGAACTCTCCTTCGAGCGACTGCTTCACGAAGCAGTCCACGGCATCGCCGCCGCGCGTGGAGTCCGCGACACCTCGCGCGCCGGCCGGTATCACAACCGCAGATTCCTCGCGATCGCCGAGGAGCTGGGCCTCGACCACCCCGAGGAGCCGCATCCCAGCAGTGGCTTCTCCTTGGTCACGCTCAACCCCGAGGCGAAGCGCCGCTACCGCCCGACCATCGAGCGGCTCCAGCGCGCGCTGAAGGCCCACACGGCCGCCACGTCCGCGGACACCGCCCGCTCGTTCCGCGGTCCGGCCGCCCGCCACGGCTCCTCCGGAGGAGGTGTCCGCGTCAAGGCCGTCTGTGACTGCGGGCGCAACGTGCGCGTGGTCCCGTCGGTCCTCGCGCAGGCGCCGATCGTGTGCGGAGGGTGCGGCAAACCCTTCCGGATTCCGGAGGTGGTCGGGGCAGCCGCGAGCTGAGGTGCGCGCTCCACCGGCGTCTCGTGGGTGCCGGACGAGTCCGGGCGGCCCGTGAGCAGTCGTGCCTCCCCCACTGCCCTGGAGCACGTGGGGGAATTCAGGAGGCACGAGTGCGCGCGGGCGGCCTCTCTCCGACGTCCCCGGCGGCCGGTCCACCGCCGCCCTGCCTGAGCGGGCACCCGGAACACCGGGTGCCCGCTCAGGTATGGCCCCGCTCAGCCCGGTCTCGACGAGGCGCGGGCTCGCCCAGGCGTGGGCTCGCGCACCCTCGGTCCGGGCGGACCGCAGGATGTGGCAGAATGGTCAGCTGTACTCGACAGCCGCATAGGACCCCTCTCTCCTCCGGCTGACGCGTCCATCGGGCACTCGGGTACCGCAACCCCACGCGGCCATCTCTGCGTGCCCAACCCCGTCAAGACCAGGAGACACCACTTCCGTGGCAGTCAAGATCAAGCTGAAGCGTCTGGGCAAGATCCGTTCGCCTCACTACCGCATCGTCGTCGCCGACTCCCGTACCCGCCGTGATGGCCGGGCCATCGAGGAGATCGGTCTGTACCACCCGGTGCAGAACCCTTCGCGCATCGAGGTCGACTCGGACCGTGCGCAGTACTGGCTGGGTGTCGGCGCGCAGCCGACCGAGCCCGTGCTCGCCATCCTGAAGCTGACCGGTGACTGGCAGAAGTTCAAGGGCCTGCCGGCCCCGGCTCCGCTGCTCGTCGCCGAGCCGAAGGCCGCGCGCCCGCTGTTCGACGCCCTCGGTGGCGAGGACACGGGCAAGGGTGAGGCCATCACCCAGAAGAAGAAGGCTGAGAAGAAGGACGAGGCCCCGGCCGAGTCCGAGTCGACCGAGGCCTGAGCATGCTCGAGGAGGCTCTCGAGCACCTCGTGAAGGGCATCGTCGACAACCCCGACGACGTGCAGGTCGCCTCGCGCGACCTGCGCCGCGGGCGCGTACTCGAGGTCCGGGTCCACCCGGACGACCTCGGCAAGGTGATCGGCCGCAACGGCCGCACCGCACGCGCTCTGCGCACCGTCGTGGGCGCCATCGGCGGCCGCGGTGTCCGCGTCGACCTCGTCGACGTGGACCACGTCCGCTGACGCAACAGGCAGCACCGGCTCGGGCCGGGGAGGGCTTACGAGCCGTCCCCGGCCCGTAGTCGTCTGCGCACCCGTATCCGAAGCATTGCCGTCGGTACACGACAGGAGATCAAGCACAGTGCAGCTGGTAGTCGCTCGCGTCGGCCGCGCCCACGGCATCAAGGGCGAGGTCACCGTGGAGGTCCGCACCGACGAGCCGGAGCTGCGGCTCGGGCCCGGTGCCGTCCTGCTCACCGATCCGGCCTCCGCCGGACCGCTGACCATCGAGACGGGCCGCGTCCACAGCGGCCGTCTCCTGCTGCGCTTCGCCGGCGTACGCGACCGGAACGGCGCCGAGGCGCTGCGCAACACCCTGCTGATCGCCGAGGTCGACCCGGACGTGACGCCGGAGGACCCGGACGAGTACTACGACCACCAGCTCATGGACCTGGACGTGGTCACCACGGACGGCACCGAGGTCGGCCGGATCACCGAGATCTCGCACCTGCCCTCGCAGGACCTGTTCGTGGTCGAGCGGGAGGACGGCACCGAGGTGCTGATCCCGTTCGTCGAGGAGATCGTCGTCGAGATCGACCTGGAGGAGCAGCGGGCCGTCATCGACCCGCCGCCCGGCCTGATCGACGACCGCGCGGAGGTCGTGTCCACCCGGGACGAGGAGAACGGCTCCGCCGCGGCCGGCGAGGACGTCACGGGGGCCGGCGCCTGATGCGGCTCGACGTCGTCACGATCTTCCCCGAGTACCTGGAGCCCCTGAACGTCTCGCTCGTCGGCAAGGCCCGCGCGCGTGGCCAGCTGAACGTGCACGTGCACGACCTCCGGGACTGGACGTACGACCGGCACAACACGGTCGACGACACGCCCTACGGCGGCGGCCCCGGCATGGTCATGAAGACCGAGCCCTGGGGCGACGCGCTGGATTCCGCTCTGGCGGACGGGTACGAGACGGGCTCCCACGGGCCCGCCCTCGTGGTCCCCACCCCCAGCGGGCGCCCGTTCACCCAGGAACTCGCCGTGGAGCTCTCCGAACGCCCCTGGCTGGTCTTCGCGCCCGCGCGCTACGAGGGCATCGACCGCCGTGTCATCGACGAGTACGCGACGAGGATGCCCGTCTACGAGGTGTCCATCGGCGACTACGTGCTCGCCG
This sequence comes from Streptomyces sp. NBC_00386, assembly GCF_036063235.1. NCBI lineage: Bacteria > Bacillati > Actinomycetota > Actinomycetes > Kitasatosporales > Streptomycetaceae > Streptomyces > Streptomyces sp. NBC_00386. The sequence continues at coordinate 2,930,734 of NZ_CP107950.1, read as the reverse complement.
GCGGCGAGGCGGCCGTCCTCGTCGTCACCGAGGCTGTGGCCCGGCTGCTGCCGGGTGTCCTCGGCAACGCCGAGTCCCACCGGGACGACTCCTTCGCCCCCGGTGCCATGGCCAACCTCCTGGAGGGCCCGGTGTACACCAAGCCCCCGCTGTGGCGCGGCCGTGAGATCCCCGACGTGCTGGTCAGCGGCCACCACGGGAAGATCGCCCGCTGGCGCCGCGACGAGGCCCTGCGCCGTACGGCGGCGAACCGGCCCGACCTCATCGAGCGCTGCGAAGCCTCCGCCTTCGACAAGAAGGACCGCGAGATGCTCTCGATCATGGGCTGGCGACCGGCTCCCGACGGCCGATTTTGGCGCAGGCCGGACGCCGTGGAAGAATAAGCCGCTGCTCTACGTCGTCCGGCGTGCGCCCCTGCCACAGGGGGACACGACGCCCGTCCCGACGAGACAGCATCATCTTCGAACCTCTCTCCCGTTGATGACCTGTGGCATCAGCGAAGAAAGCAGACAAAATGACTCACCTGCTCGACTCCGTCGACGGCGCGTCGCTGCGCACCGACATCCCGGCCTTCCGCCCGGGTGACACCGTCAACGTCCACGTCCGCGTCATCGAGGGCAACCGCTCCCGTGTGCAGCAGTTCAAGGGCGTAGTCATCCGCCGCCAGGGCGCCGGTGTCCGCGAGACCTTCTCGGTCCGCAAGGTCTCGTTCTCCGTCGGCGTCGAGCGCACCTTCCCGGTGCACACCCCGATCGTCGAGAAGATCGAGGTCGTCACCCGCGGTGACGTGCGTCGCGCCAAGCTGTACTACCTCCGTGACCTGCGCGGCAAGGCCGCGAAGATCAAGGAGAAGCGCGACCGCTGAGCCGGTGCCGCCGCGGTGACCCGTCGGCGACCGAGCCGGTAAGAAGGTGTCTCAGGGAGGCCGGATAGCATCTGGCCCCGATGGACACCGAAGCACAGCCCGTGGAGCGCGACCGCTCCTCCCGCCCTTCCGCTTCCGAGGAGATCTCGGACACAGCGGGGCCGGAGGAGCGGTCGCGTTCTGCGTTCTCCGACAAGATCGCCGAGTGGCTTCCCGGAGGCCGGATCACCCTGACCGTGCTGGTCTGTCTGGTATTCCTGCTGCTTGTCAGCCGCTTCGTGATGCAGCCGTTCGAAATTCCCAGCGGCTCCATGGAGTCCGGATTGAGGATCGGGGACCGCGTTCTCGTAAACAAGTTGGCGTACCGTTTCGGTTCCGAGCCGCAGCGGGGCGATGTCGTCGTCTTCGACGGCACCGGTTATTTCGGGAACGCGGACTACGTCAAACGCGTCGTCGGAGTAGGGGGAGACCACGTGGTCTGCTGCGACAAGGAGGGGAGACTCGAAGTGAACGGCCGAGCGGTCGACGAGTCGACATTTCTCTATCGGGGTGACAGCCCGTCCGAGGTGCCCTTCGACGTCGTCGTGCCCCAGCGGTCCCTGTTCCTTCTGGGCGATCACCGCAGCCGCTCCCGCGACTCCCGTGATCATCTGGGCTCGCCCGGCGGCGGCATGGTCCCCGTCGGCGATGTCATCGGCAGGGCCGACTGGATCGCCTGGCCCGTGGGCCACGAGACCCGTCTGACGCGTCCCGACGCCTACGCGCGTGTACCGGCCGCCGGGGGTGCGCATGGGTAACCGTGGACGGGCGCGCGGGGTCTCCGCCAGCGCCGCCGACAACCTGCTCCCCACCGGATCCCGGCGCGCCGCCGGAGGCGCCGCCAGGCCCAGCCGGGTCGAGCGCCGCAAACTCGCGCGCAAGATCAAGCGGCGCAGGCGCCGCTCGGCGGTCAAGGAGATACCCCTCCTCGTCGGCGTGGCCGTCCTGATAGCCCTGGTCCTCAAGACGTTCCTCGTCCAGGCCTTCGTGATCCCGTCGGGCTCCATGGAGAACACGATCCAGATCGGCGACCGCGTCCTGGTGGACAAGTTCACCCCGTGGTTCGGCTCCCAGCCCAAGCGCGGTGACGTCGTCGTCTTCAAGGACCCCGGAGGCTGGCTCACCGCCGAGGACACCCAGAAGAAGAGCGACCCCGTGGTCGTCAAGCAGTTCAAGGAGGGTCTGACCTTCATCGGTCTGCTGCCCTCCGACAACGAGAAGGACCTGATCAAGCGGGTCGTCGGGCTCGGCGGGGACACCGTCAAGTGCTGCGACGTACAGGGCCGGGTGACCGTGAACGGCACCCCTCTGACCGAGCCGTACATCTACGCCGGAGACAAACCGTCGGACTTCTCCTTCGAGGTGAAGGTGCCGGCGGGCCGTCTGTTCGTGCTGGGCGACCACCGCGGCAACTCGGCGGACTCCCGTTACCACCGCACCGACAAGTTCTCCGGCACGGTCTCCGAGGACTCGGTCGTGGGCCGGGCGATGGTCATCGGCTGGCCCATCGGTCACTGGACCCGTCTGCAGGAGCCGAACACGTTCTCGACGGTGGCCGACGCGCCTGGAGGGTCGGCTTCCGCTCCAGCTCTGTCGCATAGGGTGGCCTCTGCGGATCCAGATGGATTGATCCCGCTCCCGAGCCCTGCGGAACTCCCGCTCGTTATGGGAGTGGTGGGCCTGCGCCGAATACGGCGCGGGCGGCGGCACGGAGTGAGGAGTGGATGTGGGGGATGTGGCGGTCGGCGCGCGTTCTGGGCACGAAGGTCCCGAAGGGCAGCCGGAGCGGCCCGAGGATGCGGCTGCACCGGCCGTAGAACCCGGTTCGGGTTCCGGGAGCGGCTCCGAGGACGGTGACGCCCCGGCCGGGCGTCCCGAACGGGACCCCAAGTCCACCAAACAGCGCTCCTTCTGGAAGGAGCTGCCGATCCTGATCGGCATCGCTCTGGTCCTTGCGCTGATCATCAAGACGTTCCTGGTGCAGGCGTTCTCGATCCCGTCGGACTCGATGCAGAACACCCTCCAGCAGGGTGACCGCGTCCTGGTCGACAAGCTGACCCCGTGGTTCGGCTCCGAGCCGGAGCGCGGCGAGGTCGTCGTCTTCCACGACCCGGACAACTGGCTGGCGGGCGAGCCCACAGCCAACCCGAACGCCCTGCAGACGGTCCTCAGCTGGATCGGCCTGATGCCGTCCGCCGAGGAGAAGGACCTGATCAAGCGGGTCATCGGCGTCGCCGGTGACACGATCGAGTGCAAGAACACCGGCCCGCTGAAGGTCAACGGCAAGGCGCTGAACGAGTCGTCGTACGTGTACGCGGGGAACACCCCGTGCAGCCAGGACGAGGACGGCGGTCAGTTCAAGGTCAAGGTCCCCAAGGGCATGATCTGGGTGATGGGCGACCACCGCCAGAACTCGCGGGACTCGCGCTACAACCAGGCGGACAAGCACCACGGCATGGTGCCGGTGAACGACGTCGTCGGCCGCGCCATCGTCAAGGCCTGGCCCATCAACCGCTGGGGCACCCTCCCGGTGCCGGACACCTTCGACCAGCCCGGTCTGAGCGCCCAGGCGGCCGCGGCGGTCACCTCGCCGGGGTCGGTGGCCCTGCTGGGCGCCGTGCCGCTCGTGCTGGTGCGACGCAGGCGCAAGGCGTCCAAGGACGACTGAACCGCCGCACGGCCTTCGGGGCCGGCCTCTGCGGACATGTCCGCAGAGGCCGGCCCCGCTCGTTTCCCCGCACGGATCCGGTCCGCTCCGGCGATCGTGATCCGGCGGGGGCTGACCCCGGACCGTACCCCCGGGTAAGGTGCGGGCCCATGGGTGGCGAGAGCGCAACACGTACGGCCCCGCGCAGCGGCGGCACCGGCAAGGCCCCGGTGGGCAGCAAGACCGGACAGCGGTTGTCCGGGCTGGCTGTCGCGCTCGGTCTGGTGCTGTTCCTCGGCGGATTCGCCTGGGCGGCGTTGGTCTACCGGCCGTACACCGTTCCCACGAGTTCGATGGCACCGACGATCAAGATCGGCGACCGGGTGCTGGCGCAGCGCGTCGACGGCAGCGAGGTCCGCCGCGGTGACGTCGTCGTCTTCGAGGACAAGACCTGGGTCACGGGCTCGTCCGTGGTCAAGCGCGTGGTCGCCGTCGGCGGCGACACCGTCGGCTGCTGCACCGACGGCAAGCTGACCGTCAACGGCAAGAAGATCGACGAACCGTATCTGCCCGAGGGAAGCCTCGCCGAGCTCACGGGCTTCCCGACCGTGAAGGTCCCCGAGGGACGGCTGTTCCTGCTGGGCGACGAGCGGCGCGGCTCCCTGGACTCCACCGCGCACCTCACGGACGCGGCCAGCGGCACCGTGGCGCGCGGCGCCGTGAAGGCCCGGGTCGAAGCCGTCGCCTGGCCGATGAACGGCATGCTCGCCCGCCCCGACGGCTTCAAGGAACTCGGTGCTCTGTCCCGGCCCGGACCGCTCCCCACGATGATCGCCCTGGTGATCGCGGGCGCCGTCCTCGTACTGGGCGGCGCGGCGTACGGGCCGGTCGCCAAGCTGGCCGGCCGTTCCCGCGCGCGCACGGAGTCCGCCGGTGCCCGCTGAGGCGGCGGGCTCGGACGAGGGGCACGGCCGGGACGGGCTGCGCAAGGTCGCCCGGGTCGTGCTGCTCGACCCGCGGGACCGCGTCCTGCTGCTGCACGGCCACGAGCCGGACGATCCCTCCGACGACTGGTGGTTCACGCCCGGCGGCGGCGTGGAGGGCGACGAGACCCGGGAGCAGGCGGCCCTGCGCGAACTCGTGGAGGAGACCGGGATCACCGAGGTCGAACTGGGCCCCGTCCTGTGGCGGCGGACCTGCTCGTTCCCGTTCGCGGGCAGGCGCTGGGACCAGGACGAGTGGTACTTCCTGGCCCGTACGGCCCAGACCGCCACGGCGGCCACGGGCCTGACGGAGCTGGAGCGGCGCAGCGTCGCCGGATCGCGTTGGTGGACGTGCCGGGAACTGACCGAGGCACATGAGACGGTGTATCCGACCAAGCTCGCCGAGCTGCTGCGCAGGGTGCTCGACGAGGGGCCCCCGGCCACGCCCGAGGTCCTCGACACGGAAATCGTCTAGGGGCTCTCGGGACTGGCGCACAATAGGGGAACGCACGGCTGAAGGGGAACATGCCATGAGCGCCGAGGACCTCGAGAAGTACGAGACCGAGATGGAGCTGAAGCTCTATCGGGAGTATCGCGATGTCGTCGGTCTGTTCAAATATGTGATCGAGACCGAGCGGCGCTTCTATCTCACCAACGACTACGAGATGCAGGTGCACTCGGTCCAGGGTGAGGTGTTTTTCGAGGTGTCCATGGCGGATGCCTGGGTGTGGGACATGTATCGGCCCGCCCGCTTCGTGAAACAGGTGCGCGTCCTTACTTTCAAGGACGTGAACATCGAGGAGCTGAACAAGAGCGATCTGGAGCTGCCGGGCGGCTGAGATCCGGGTGACGGAGACGCGGGTGGCTGAGGTCCGGCGGCCGAGGTCGGGCCGGCCGGACCCGGGCCCGCCCGCCAAGGGTGAGCGACGATCACGGTGGTGACTCGTACGGGTGACGGGGTTCTCCACAGTCGCCCGCTCGTCCACCAAGATCCAACAGCTGGGTGACGAGGCCTCAGTGTCGGTGCCGGAGGTGGTGCCGACATGAAGACACCCGAGGCACGTAACGCACTGGGAGCCTACGGCGAGGAACTGGCCGCACGGCGGCTGACCGGGGCCGGAATGACGGTCCTGGCACGCAACTGGCGCTGCGGCAGGACCGGCGAGATCGACATCGTGGCCCGGGACGGCGACGCGCTGGTCGTCTGCGAGGTCAAGACCCGCGGGGCGGGCGCGTTCCAGCATCCGATGGAGGCCGTCACACCGGCCAAGGCGCGCCGATTGCGCGGCCTGGCCGAACGCTGGCTCCAGGAACACGGTGGAGCCCCGCCGGGCGGTGTCCGCATCGACCTGGTCGGCGTCCTGATCCCCGAACGCGGCGCGCCCGTGGTCGAGCACGCGCGGGGGGTGGCCTGATGGGATTCGCGCGTACGTGTTCGGTCGCCCTGGTGGGCGTGGAGGGCGTCGTCGTCGAGGTCCAGGCCGACCTGGAGCCGGGCATCGCCGCCTTCACACTGGTCGGGCTCCCCGACAAGAGTCTGACCGAGAGCCGGGACCGGGTCAGGGCGGCGGTGGTCAACTCCGGCGCGTCCTGGCCGCAGAAGAAGCTGACGGTGGGGCTGAGCCCGGCCTCGGTGCCCAAGGGCGGTTCCGGCTTCGACCTCGCCGTGGCCTCGGCGGTGCTGGGCGCCTCCGAGCGGATCGACCCCCGCGTGCTCGCCGACATCGTGATGATCGGGGAACTGGGGCTCGACGGCCGGGTGCGGCCGGTCCGCGGCATCCTGCCGGCCGTCCTCGCCGCGGCGGAGGCCGGGTACGTACAGGTGGTGGTGCCGGAGTGCGCGGTGGCCGAGGCCTCACTCGTGCCGGGAGTCTCGGTGCTCGGGGTCCGCAGCCTGCGCCAGCTGATCGCGGTACTGGCGGACGAACCGGTGCCCGAGGAGGAGCCGGACGAGCGGGGCCGCCCGGACCCGCTGTCGGCCGGCCTGCGCCTGCCCGGCACGGGCGAGGCCACCGGCCTGTGCGGCATCGCCGTGCCGGAACACGACCAGGGCCACGACCTCGGCGACGTCGTCGGCCAGCTCTCGGCGCGCACCGCGATGGAGGTGGCGGCGGCCGGCGGCCACCATGTCTTCCTCCAGGGGCCGCCCGGCGCGGGCAAGACGATGCTGGCCGAGCGGATGCCGCTGATCATGCCGCGCCTCACCCGGCAGGAATCCCTGGAGGTGACGGCGATCCACTCCGTCGCGGGCCTGCTGCCGCCCGGCAAACCGATGGTGGACGTCGCGCCGTACTGCGCACCCCATCATTCCGCGACCATGCAGTCGCTCGTCGGCGGCGGCAAGGGGCTCGCACGGCCCGGAGCGGTGTCCCTGTCGCATCGTGGCGTGCTCTTCCTGGACGAGGCGCCGGAGTTCAGCGGCTTCGCACTGGACGCCCTGCGGCAGCCGCTGGAAGCGGGACACGTGGTGATCGCGCGCAGCGCCGGTGTCGTGAGGTTCCCCGCGAAGTTCCTGATGGTGCTGGCCGCCAACCCCTGCCCCTGCGGCCGCTTCAGCACGGCGAACGACTTCTGCGAGTGTCCGCCCTCCGTCATCCGCCGCTATCAGGCGAGGCTCTCCGGGCCGCTGCTCGACCGGGTCGATCTGCGCGTGGACGTCGAACCGGTCACCCGGGCCGAACTCACCGCGCGAGGGGCGCGGGGCGAGTCGACGAAGACGGTCGCGGACCGGGTCCTCGCCGGCCGTGAACGAGCCGCCGAGCGCCTGAAGGGGACTCCCTGGCACACCAACAGCGAGGTGCCGGGACGCGAGCTGCGCGGACGCTGGCAGGCGCGGGCGGGAGCGATGGACGAGGCCGAGCGGGGCCTGGAGCGCGGGCTGCTGACGGCCCGTGGCCTGGACCGGGTGCTCCGGGTCGCCTGGACGGTCGCGGACCTGTCCGGACACGACCGGCCCGACGCCGGGGACGTCGCCCTGGCCCTCCAGCTGCGCACCGGCATCCCCCGCGGTGTGCCGATGGCGATCGGCTCGCCGGCATGACAGCCGTCGAACGCGAGGCCCGCGTCACGCTGTCCCGGGTCGTCGAACCGGGTGACGAGGTCTGCGGGCGCTGGATCCGGGAGGTCGGGGCCCCGGAAGCGGTCCGGTGGCTGTACGGGAACCTGGGACAGCCGCGGGGGATGACCGACACAAGGTGGGCCGGGCTGCGGGCCAGGGCCGCGCGGGCCGCCCCGGAGCGTGACCTCGCCCTCGCCCGGGACGCCGGGGTGAGGTTCGTCTGTCCCGGTGAACCCGAATGGCCCGCGCAGCTCGACGACCTGGGGGACGCCCGGCCCGTCGGACTGTGGGTGCGCGGGCCGGCCGGTCTGCGGTTGTGGGCCCTGAGATCGGTGGCCGTCGTCGGCGCCCGTGCCTGTACGGAGTACGGCGCGCACATGGCCGCCACCCTCGGCGCCGGTCTCGCGGAGCGGGGTTGGGTGGTGGTGTCCGGCGGCGCCTACGGCATCGACGGCGCCGCGCACCGCGGCGCCCTCGGGGCCGGCGGGGCCACGGTCGCGGTGCTCGCCTGCGGCGTCGACCGGCCCTATCCGCGCGGACACACCCAGCTGATCACCAGAATCGCGGAACAGGGTCTCGTCGTGGGGGAGCTGCCGCCGGGCGAGCACCCGACGCAGAGCAGATTCATCCTTCGCAACCGGGTCATCGCGGCGCTCACCCGGGGCACCGTGGTCGTCGAGGCGGCGTACCGCAGCGGAGCGCTCGTCACCGCCCGCGCCGCACAGCGGCTGGGCCGGTTCACGATGGGCGTGCCGGGACCCGTCACCAGCGCGCTGTCGGCCGGGGTGCACGAAATGCTGCGCGGGGAGGCCGTCCTGGTGTCCGACGCCGCGGAAGTCGCCGAACTGGTGGGCGACATGGGGGAGCTGGCTCCGGACCGGCGTGGTCCCGTACTGCCGCGCGACCTGCTGCCCCCGGACGCGGTGCGTGTTCTGGCCGCTCTGCCGGCGCGGGATCCGGCCGGGACCGAGGAGATCGCCCGGCGGGCGGCGACCAGTACGGACGACGCGGTCGGGAGACTGTACGAACTCCGAGCACTTGGATTCGTCGAACGACACGGCGACGGCTGGAAGTTGACACGCCAGGTGACGGCCTCCGGCGGAGGTGATCGGGAGGGATGCTGACCGAGCGTGTTCGGCCGTCCGGGGGAATGCCGACACGCCTGGGAATCCTCGCAGTTGGCGACCCCTGACGGTCACGCAGGGCGACCGCCGTGACTCCGGGGAACGTCCCGGGGAAAGGTTTCGCGTGCGGGTGACAGCCTGCCCTTCGCGCACTGCGACAGCCCAGTCACGCTACGCTCACAAGAATCCGAAGCAGGCACGCGATCTCGGCACGGCGCCGACAGGACACCCAGGTCATCCCAGTTCACGGCAGAACGGCACAAGGCGACGAATGCCCCAGCACACCTCCGGGTCCGACCGGACGGCGATCCCGCCAGCCGCCCGCGACGGCGGCAGCGTGCGCCCGCCCGCGCCCTCGACACTCGACGAGCTGTGGCGGTCGTACAAGTCGACCGGTGACGAGCGGCTGCGGGAACAGCTGATCCTGCACTACTCACCGCTGGTGAAGTACGTCGCGGGCCGGGTCAGCGTGGGTCTGCCGGCCAATGTCGAGCAGGCCGACTTCGTCTCGTCGGGGGTGTTCGGGCTGATCGACGCGATCGAGAAGTTCGACATCGAACGGGAGATCAAGTTCGAGACGTACGCGATCACCCGCATCCGCGGGGCGATGATCGACGAACTGCGGGCGCTGGACTGGATCCCGCGGTCGGTGCGTCAGAAGGCGCGCAATGTGGAGCGCGCCTACGCGACGCTGGAGGCGCGGCTGCGGCGCACCCCTTCCGAGGGCGAGGTCGCCGCCGAGATGGGCATCGGTGTGGAGGAACTCCACGCGGTGTTCAGCCAGTTGTCGCTGGCCAACGTGGTCGCTCTGGAGGAGCTGCTGCATGCCGGCGGCGAGGGCGGCGACCGGCTGAGCCTGATGGACACCCTGGAGGACACCGCCGCCGACAACCCGGTCGAGGTGGCCGAGGACCGGGAGCTGCGGAGGCTGCTGGCGCGGGCGATCAACACGTTGCCGGACCGGGAGAAGACCGTGGTCACGCTGTACTACTACGAAGGGCTCACGCTCGCGGAGATCGGCAATGTGCTCGGGGTGACCGAGAGCCGGGTGAGCCAGATCCACACCAAGTCGGTGCTTCAGCTGCGAGCCAAGCTGGCCAGTTTCGGACGCTGAGCCGGGCCGTGCCGTGATGCCGGGCGGTGCCGCCCTGCCGTCCTGTCGGCGGACCCGTCGTGGCGGACGCCATCGGGGCGGGCTCGGCGGAGTGGTTCCCGTCGGCGGCACCGCGTCCGTACAGTGGTTGACGTGCCAAGGATTCGAGCGGCCTCCGTGGCCGAGCACCGGTCGATGCAGCGAGCCGCCCTGCTGGACGCGGCGCGCTCCCTGTTGTCCGAGGGCGGGACGGAGGCACTGACCTTCCCCGCGCTCGCCGAGCGCACGGGGCTCGCGCGTTCCTCCGTGTACGAGTACTTCCGGTCCAGAGCGGCCGTCGTCGAGGAACTGTGCGAGGTCGACTTCCCCGTCTGGGCGGCCGAGGTCTCCGCCGCGATGGCCGCGGCGGACGGCCCCGAGGCCACGGTCGAGGCCTATGTGCGCCGGCAGCTGGCCCTGGTCGGGGACCGGCGGCACCGGGCCGTGGTCGCCATCTCCGCCAGCGAACTCGACGCGGGTGCCCGGGAGAAGATCAGGGCCGCGCACGGCGGGCTGGTCACGATGATCGGTGAGGCGCTCACGGAGATGGGACACGCCGAGCCGCGGCTGGCCGCGATGCTCCTCCAGGGCGTGGTGGACGCCGCGGTGCGCCGTATCGAGCTGGGCGCCGCCGAGGACCCCTCCGCGATCACGGAGGCGGCCGTGACGATGGCCCTCCGGGGCGTCCGGGGCTGAACCCCGCCGCCCCCCTGGGACCGGGGCTGCCTCCGCTGTCATGGGGCCAGGGCTGAACCCTGCCGTCCCCTTGGGGCCAGGGCTAAACCTCACCGTTCCCCGGGGCCGGGGCCAAACCCCGCCGTCCCCCGGGACCGGGACTGCCCCGCTGTCATGGGACCGGGGCTGGCCCCCGCCGTCCCGGCCCGGGGCTGAGGCTCGTCGTCGCGGGCCCGGGGTGAACTCGTCCGCTGGACCGCCTCCCCGTCTCCCTGCCACCCCGCCCCCTGCCTCGTGTCCGGCCGGTCAGGGACGGGTGACGGGGGCGTCGAGCGGCAGCAGACGGGACGGGCCCGTGCCCAGGAGCCACGGGGGAAGCAGCGACAGCGGGTTCAGATAGGCCGTGCCTCTGAGCAGGCCCCAGTGCAGACAGGGTGTCGGCCCGCAGTGCGTGTCCGGTGTTTCCAGGGTGCCGAGTACCTGGCCTGCGAGGACCTCGTCGCCCTCGCGCACCGAGGCCCGCACCGGTCCGTACGTCGTTCGCAGCGGCGGTGCCCCCGTGCCCGGCAGCTCCACCGAGACGGCCCCGCGGCCCGCGACCCGGCCCGCGAAGGACACCCGGCCGGACGCGACGGCCCGTACCTCGGCGCCGGGGCCGGCCGCCAGGTCGACCCCGCGATGCCCCCGCGAGTAGGCCGTCTCCGGCGGTTCCCAGCCCCGTACGACGAACGGCCGGACGCCCACCGGCCAGGCGCGGGCGAGCGTCGGCACCGAGGGGTCGGCCGTCGGCGGGGAGACCGGGGCCCTCGGCCCGGGGCCGGTCCCCTGAGCCGGCGCCGACGCACCCAGGACGGTCACCGCCAGGCACAGCAGGAGCCACGCACGCACACATCGGTTCACTCGCATGCGGGAACCGTCCCGCACCGAGCGGATCATGGCCGGGATCTGTGGAGTACCGGCCGGTTGTGGACAGCGGCGTCACCTGCCCCCTCTCGGGTCCCGTACACTTCTGATGGCGATTCGGGTCACCGAGTCGACTTCGCACGCCCCGGCACCTGGTCGTCACAGATCGGTGTCAGCGCCTCTCGGTCCTTTGTGGCAAGGCGCATCGCGGGCGTCAGGCGCGTGTGCCGTCCGGCATGTGCGGTACAACCGAGAACACCTAGGAGAACGGCCATGGCCGTCGTCACGATGCGGGAGCTGCTGGAAAGCGGCGTCCACTTCGGTCACCAGACCCGTCGCTGGAACCCGAAGATGAAGCGCTTCATCTTCACCGAGCGCAACGGCATCTACATCATCGACCTGCTCCAGTCGCTGTCGTACATCGACCGCGCCTACGAGTTCGTCAAGGAGACCGTCGCCCACGGCGGCACGGTCATGTTCGTCGGCACGAAGAAGCAGGCGCAGGAGGCCATCGCGGAGCAGGCCACCCGCGTCGGCATGCCCTACGTCAACCAGCGCTGGCTGGGCGGCATGCTCACCAACTTCTCCACCGTCTACAAGCGTCTGCAGCGCCTCAAGGAGCTCGAGCAGATCGACTTCGAGGACGTCGCGGCCTCGGGTCTCACCAAGAAGGAGCTTCTCGTGCTCTCGCGCGAGAAGGCCAAGCTGGAGAAGACCCTCGGTGGTATCCGCGAGATGCAGAAGGTGCCCAGCGCCGTCTGGATCGTGGACACCAAGAAGGAGCACATCGCGGTCGGCGAGGCCCGGAAGCTCAACATCCCGGTCGTCGCCATCCTCGACACCAACTGTGACCCGGACGAGGTCGACTACAAGATCCCGGGCAACGACGACGCGATCCGCTCCGTCACCCTGCTCACCCGCGTGATCGCCGACGCCGTCGCCGAGGGCCTCATCTCCCGTTCCGGCGCCGGCAAGGCCGCGGGCGACAAGGCCGCGGGCGAGCCGCTCGCCGCGTGGGAGCGCGACCTGCTCGAGGGCGAGAAGAAGGCCGACGACGCCGAGGTCCAGACCTCCGCCGAGACGGAGAAGGTCGCCGACGCCGAGCAGGCCGAGGCTCCCGCCGAGGCTGAGGCCGTCGAGGCCCCCGCCGCCGAGGCCGAGGTTGCTGCCGAGGCGCCCGCCGCCGAGGCCCCCGCCGCGGACGCCGAGCAGGCCTGACCCCTCACCCTTTCGGGTTTGTGAACGGCGGGGGCCCACAAAGCCCCCGCCGTTCGTCCCGTAGATCTTCAGACTTCGAGAGAGACTCCAGGAATCATGGCGAACTACACCGCCGCCGACGTCAAGAAGCTTCGTGAGCTCACCGGCGCCGGCATGATGGACTGCAAGAAGGCGCTGGACGAGGCCGACGGCAACGTCGACAAGGCCGTCGAGGCGCTGCGGATCAAGGGCCAGAAGGGCGTCGCCAAGCGCGAGGGCCGCTCCGCCGAGAACGGCGCCGTGGTCTCCATCATCGCTGACGACAACACCTCCGGTGTCCTGGTCGAGCTGAAGTGCGAGACGGACTTCGTCGCCAAGGGTGAGAAGTTCCAGGCTGTCGCCAACGAGATCGCCCAGCACGTCGTCAAGACGTCGCCGGCCGACATCGAGGCGCTCCTCGGCTCCGAGATCGAGCCGGGCAAGACGGTTCAGGCGTTCGTCGACGAGGCCAACGCCAACCTGGGCGAGAAGATCGTCCTGGACCGCTTCGCCCAGTTCTCCGGCGCGTTCGTGGCCTCGTACATGCACCGCACCATGCCTGACCTGCCCCCGCAGATCGGTGTTCTGGTCGAGCTGGACAAGGCCGACGCCGACCTCGCCAAGGGCATCGCGCAGCACATCGCCGCCTTCGCGCCGAAGTACCTCTCCAAGGAGGACGTTCCGGCCGAGGTCGTCGAGACCGAGCGTCGCGTCGCCGAGGAGACCACCCGCGCCGAGGGCAAGCCCGAGGCCGCCCTCCCGAAGATCGTCGAGGGTCGCGTCAACGGCTTCTTCAAGGAGGCCACGCTCCTCGGTCAGCCGTACGCGCTCGACAACAAGAAGTCCGTCCAGAAGGTTCTGGACGAGGCCGGTGTCACCCTGAAGCGCTTCTCGCGCATCAAGGTCGGCATCTGAGTCCGTACAGCGATCGACGCGCGACCCCGATAGGGTCGACAGCAGTCGTCCGCGTACGTCGGCACTCACACGTGTGTGCCGGACGACAGCAGATCTGACGAGGAGGCCATTGCCGAGCATGGGTTGCGAACAACACCCCACCGGCAATGGCCTTCTTCGTATGTGCACCATGAGGAGATCTCCATGACCACCACCCAGGCCGGCAACGGCGAGAAGAGCGACGACGGCAAAGGCGCGGGCCGCTTCCTGCTGAAGCTTTCCGGCGAGGCGTTCGCCGGTGGCGGAGGACTGGGCGTCGACCCCGACGTGGTGCACAAGATCGCCCGCGAGATCGCGGCCGTCGTGCGCGGCGGTGCCCAGATCGCCGTCGTCATCGGCGGCGGCAACTTCTTCCGCGGGGCCGAACTCCAGCAGCGCGGCATGGACCGGGCGCGCTCCGACTACATGGGCATGCTCGGCACGGTCATGAACTGCCTCGCCCTCCAGGACTTCCTGGAGAAGGAAGGCATCGACAGCCGCGTCCAGACCGCCATCACCATGGGCCAGGTCGCGGAGCCGTACATCCCGCTGCGCGGTGTGCGGCACCTGGAGAAGGGCCGTGTGGTCATCTTCGGCGCCGGTATGGGCATGCCGTACTTCTCCACCGACACCACTGCCGCCCAGCGCGCCCTGGAGATCGACGCCGAGGCGCTCCTCATGGGCAAGAACGGCGTGGACGGGGTCTACGACTCCGACCCGAAGACCAACCCCGAGGCGGTCAAGTTCGACGCGCTCAGCTACGGCGAGGTCATCACCCGGGACCTCAAGGTCGCCGACATGACCGCCATCACGCTGTGCCGGGACAACAAGCTGCCGATCCTGGTCTTCGAACTCCTGGCGGAGGGCAATATCGCGCGGGCCGTCAAGGGTGAGAAGATCGGCACACTCGTGGGCGACCAGAGCGGCCGAGCCTGACGGGGAACGCGCTGGACCGGGTACGCCTTCCGGTCCGGGACGGACCCCGACCGGGGGATGGACAATGTCCTGCCGGTCCGGAACCGTGCAGGAACAAGACGCGACGCAGCCGGCCGCCGGACTCCGACGAGGAAAAGCTGCCGGGCCTACTCAAGACACGCAGGAGCAAGTGGTGATCGAAGAGACCCTCCTCGAGGCCGAGGAGAAGATGGAGAAGGCCGTCGTGGTCGCCAAGGAGGACTTCGCCGCGATCCGCACCGGTCGTGCGCACCCGGCGATGTTCAACAAGATCGTGGCCGACTACTACGGCGCGCTGACGCCGATCAACCAGCTGGCCTCGTTCTCCGTTCCGGAGCCGCGCATGGCCGTGGTGACCCCGTTCGACAAGAGCGCGCTGCGCAACATCGAGCAGGCGATCCGCGACTCCGACCTGGGCGTCAACCCCAGCAACGACGGCAACATCATCCGGGTGACGTTCCCCGAGCTGACGGAAGAGCGCCGCAAGGACTACATCAAGGTCGCGCGGACCAAGGGCGAGGACGCCAAGGTCTCGATCCGCGCCGTGCGCCGCAAGGCCAAGGACGCTCTCGACAAGCTCGTCAAGGACAAGGAGTCCGGCGAGGACGAGGTCCGCCGTGCGGAGAAGGAACTCGACGACACCACGGCGAAGTACGTCGCCCAGGTGGACGAGCTCCTGAAGCACAAGGAAGCGGAGCTGCTCGAGGTCTGATGAACGACTCTTCCTGGGGGGCGCCGTCACAAGCCGAGTACTGGGGGCCGTCCGAGCAGGGGCCACTCCAGGGGGCGGCTCCGGCGGGTCCCACGTACGATGCGCATGACGCGCAGCACACTCGGCCCATGCCCACCGCGCCCGACGTACCCGCTCATGGCGGGGACCAGGATGACGACCGGGGGGCCGCTCGGCTGAGCGGCCCCCCGGTCCGCAACGACTCACCGCCGACGGCGCCCTACGGGGATCCGTCGCACAATCCGCAAAGCCCGCAGGAGCCCATGCCCAGCACCGCACCCGAGCCCGCCCCCGCACCGCAGAAGAAGAGTGCGGGACGCGACCTGGGCGCGGCCATAGGAGTGGGCGTCGGGCTCGGCGCCGTGATCGTCGCGTCGCTGTTCGTCGTCAAGGCCGTCTTCGTCGGTGTGATAGCGGTGGCCGTGGTGGTGGGGCTCTGGGAGCTCACCTCACGGCTGGAGGAGCGCAAGGGCATCAAGGCGCCCCTCGTGCCGCTCGCACTCGGCGGGGCCGCCATGGTCGTAGCCGGATACGTGCGCGGAGCCGAGGGTGCCTGGGTGGCCATGGCGCTCACCGCGCTGGCCGTGCTGGTCTGGCGGATGACGGAACCGCCCGAGGGCTACCTCAAGGACGTCACCGCGGGGGTCTTCGCGGCCTTCTACGTGCCGTTCCTGGCGACCTTCGTGGCCATGATGCTCACCGCCGACGACGGTCCGCGCCGCGTTCTGACCTTCCTGCTCCTGACGGTCGTCAGCGACACGGGGGCGTACGCCATCGGCTGGCGCTTCGGCAAGCACAAGCTGGCTCCGCGGATCAGCCCCGGAAAGACCCGCGAGGGTCTGTTCGGAGCGGTCACCTTCGCGATGGCGGCGGGTGCGCTGTGCATGCAGTACCTGATCGACGACGGCACCTGGTGGCAGGGTCTGATCCTCGGCCTCGCGGTCGCGGCCAGCGCCACGCTCGGTGACCTCGGCGAGTCCATGATCAAGCGGGACCTCGGCATCAAGGACATGGGCACCCTGCTGCCGGGCCACGGCGGCATCATGGACCGGCTGGACTCCCTGCTTCCGACGGCTCCTGTCGTCTGGCTGCTGCTCGTGCTTTTCGTCGGCTCCGGCTGATCGTTTCTTCGCACGCGTTTACGGCGTACGTATCCGTGACGCGCGCACATCCACGACACCACCCCTTCGGGTCATCCGATCACCTCACCGTGATCGCCGTGACCCGGAGGGGTGGTGTCGTATGTGCGGGGCCGATCGTCCTGCCACTCCACCCAGTGCGGATCGTCCAGGTACTCCCAGGCGGCGGGCAGGTCGTGACGCCGTCTTCGGTGATCGCCCGGAGATCCTGCTCGCGGGCGGGCGGCCTCGTGTTCTTCCCGGCCGTGCCGCAGTCGCCGGTGTGGACGGCGTCGGGGGTCGCGCCGGTACCGTCGCCGCCCGTCCGTCGCATCGCGAGCTTCCAGCCGCGTGGCCGCGGAGGCGACGTGCGGCCGCACGCGTGGCCGCGACCTCTTGGCGCTCCAGCTCGGTGATGGTGCCGTCGGTGCGGCGCAGTTGCCGGAGCAGCCGGGCGTGGGTGCCGCGCGGATGCTGCAGGTGGGACGCTTTTTCAGACACATGTTCGACTCTAGGGTCTTGCTGGGACGCTGCACAGCACTCCTCGCGTGCCGCCCGATCACAGAGAGACGCAGGTCACATTCAGGTCGGTCACATCGTGCCGGGTCGTTCCGTCAACCAGGTGTAACCACGAGAAGCGACACAGGGAGCACACCATGGAAGCTCGTCTGAACCTCTTCGCCAGCCCGGTGGCGGCCAAGTTCATGAAGCACATCGTCGCCGCGGGCAGGCCGCTCGCGGAGTCGACGCTGCCGCTCGCGACGCAGGAGCTGGTGAAGCTTCGTGCCAGCCAGATCAACGGCTGCGGGTTCTGCACCGACATGCACAGCAAGGACGCGGAGGCCGCGGGCGAGACCTCCGTGCGCCTCAACCTGGTCGCGGCCTGGAGGGAGGCGACGGTGTTCACCGACGCCGAGCGCGCCGCCCTGGAGCTGACGGAGCAGGGCACGCGCATCGCCGACGCGGCGGGCGGGGTCACGGACGAGTGCTGGGCGAACGCCGCCAAGTACTACGACGAGGAGCAGCTCGCCGCGCTGGTGTGCTGCATCGCGCTCATCAACGCCTTCAACCGCGCGAACGTCATGATCCAGCAGCCCGCCGGCGACTACCGGCCCGGCCAGTTCGCGTAACCGGGCGACGCGAGGGGGCCGGCGGCCGGGACCTGGACTACGGGGAGGACCGGGCCGGTTCGGGCGGGGACGGGGCCGGGTTCGGGCGAGGGCGGGGACGGCGGCGGAATGGTGACGATGCCGCCTTCCTCCTCCCCTCCTCCGCTTGTTCCTCCTCGGCCGCGCAGATCGTTCATGCCGTGGGTTCATGTGGTGGGTTCATGCGGCGAGCGGCCCACCGGAATCGTCCGACGGCCGGTGTCTTACGAGTGAATCCCGGCGTTCTCCGATGGGCGGCCGAGGCGCCGGCGGGAAGAGCATCCACGTACCGACACCTCAGTGGCAGGGAGCACCCCCTATGCCGAAGTTCCTCATCCAGGCCCGCTACACCCCCGAGGGGGCGAAGGGCTTGCTCAAGGAAGGCGCGAGCGGCCGCCGCGCCGCTGTCGAGCACGTCGTCGCCGGCCTCGGCGGGACCGTCGAGGCCATGTACTTCTCCTTCGGAGAGGACGACTTCGTGTGCATCCTCGACTTCCCCGACGCGGTCTCCATGGCCGCCGTCAGCCTCAGCGTCAAGGCCAGCGGTGCCCTCCACACCCGGGCCACACCGCTTCTCACCCTCGGCGACGTCGACGAGGCCGCCCGCAGAGAGGTCGCCTTCCGCCCTCCGGGCGCGTAGCCCGAGCCGGCCGGGGACACTCCACCGCAGGCGATCCGGCTGGACGCCCGCCGTCGAGTCCAGCTCGGGTGCCATGCTCTGCCTCATGGACGCGGAAGAGTTCTGGAACCTGATCGAGCGGGCCCGCGGCGTGGCCGTCGACCTGGCCGACGCCGAGGACATCGCCGAGCAGGCGACCGTGCTGCTGGCCGGGTACGCCCCCCCGGGACATCCTCGGCGCCGAGCGGGTCCTGCAAGAGCTGATGGCCGCGTCCGACAGAGCTCCCCTCCGGGCCGCGGCCTGGGTCATCAGCGGCGGCAGCCCCTGCTTCGACGAGGGTTTCGAGTACTTCCGCGGATGGCTGATCGCCCAGGGCCGGGAGGTCTTCGAAGGCGTCGTGGCGCACGCCGACCGGCTGGCCGAGCTCCCGGAGATCTCTGCGTCGGCGCCCGAGGGGATCGAACCCGACGGTGAGGAGATTCTTGGCATCGCCCGGGACGCCTACGAGAGGGCGACCGGCGCCGAACCGCCCGAGGACGCCTTCCCCCTCGACCACCCAGCAGTCGGTCCGGACCTCGGCTTCCACGACCGTGAGCGTATGACCGTCCTGCTGCCCCGGCTCACCGCCCTGTACCCGAGCTGACCCGGACCGGCCCGCTGCCTCGACGGTGGCTGAATCGGTGGGGCGGGTTTGCCGTTCGAAGCCGGCGGCATGCCCGGTTCCTGGCCCGCGGATGGCCCGAGACGTCAATGTCCCGGGAGCCGCCCGCCCTGTCGTGTCGCGGAGGCGATCGCTGATACGACGGTGGTCACGGCGAGGCTTCCCAGCATGACCAGCACCACGCCGACGATGAAGAGGCCGCTGGAGTCGTCCGACCAGTCGTAGTAGGCGGCGACGGTGAGGCCGGCCGTGGTGCCGAGCACAGCGCCTGCGAGGTAGCGCCGGGATGCCGCCCAGTACACCGGTGCCAGCAGAATCAGCACCAGCCCGATCACCTGCCACACCTCGTACGGACCGGTCGTCGTGCCGTCGGGTTGCACGTCACGATGCTGGTCCCAGCCCAGCCAGGCAGCCCACACCGCTAGCGACACGCAGGCCAGCAGGAGGACCGACACCAGCTGGGGAACAGGTTTCCGTGGTTCTTGACTCATGGCCCCAGCGTTTCCGTTCACTCGATCACCGACCAGGGCGCAGACACTCAGTTCCGCCCGAGTACATCAGCCATGGACAGGTCGAGTACGCCAGGGCTGGACCCAGGGTGGCTGCCCAGCAGTTGAAAGGCCGCGACCCGGGGTGTGACAAGGGTCTGCTGCCTCACCACCACCTCAAGCCCGTGCCGCTCTCGCGCCAACGGGCGGGGGCTCACGGGGACTCGGCGACAACAACGGAGCACGATCGTGCACTTGCCCCAGTGCACGTCCGCAGCTCATCACAGCAGCCGCCCAACCTCGCTCCCAAAGCGGGTGTCGCAGGTTCGAATCCTGCCGGGGCACACGGCTAAGGGCCAGTTCAGAGGCTTGATCCTCTGGAGCTGGCCCTTGTCGTGATCACGGCCGTGCCACACCCGTGCCACAGGCTCGGTAGTTCGAGCCGTCAGGCCGACTGATCGTCGCTGCCCCACCGCACCCGGAGAACGTGTTGCCTGGAACCCGACGTCGAGCAAGACGAGGGAGCCGATCGGGCTTGTTACGGGCAGGCAGGAGTCAGCCGCATTCGCGGCTGGCGTACGGCTCCCTGGCCATGCTCGACCCCAGTCCGGGCGTGCCATCGATCAAAGATCGCGCCGACGCCCACGTGTGTCCGCACTCCCGCCCGAGGCTGGCCTGAGAACCACTACGTTCTCCATGATCAACGAGCTCTGATCATCAGGTAGCCTGCCGGTTCGCCTAATTGGAACAGTAAGCACACTGGTGGGAACCGTGAACGTCCGTACTCAGATACACCTCTTGATCCTGTTTGCTGTCGGCTTCGGTCTGTTTTTCGGCGGCCTGACGTTGGGAGGGGCGCCACTCGGTCTGCTGGGCTTCGTGATCTTCTTTTTTGTTCTTCAGCCGTTGATTTGGGCGCTACTTCCGGTTTCCTTCCTCATGGCTCCGAAGGGGGCGCAAGCGACCTGCGCCCTGTACCGCGGCTGGGCCGCAAAACTGACCGCTCGCCTCGGGCTGGGAGCCTCCCGCACGGTCGAGGCCGACGCCGCGAGGCTTCGGCAAGGAGTGCGCCTCGGCATGCTCTCGCTTGGCCTGCGCGACGGCAGTCAGGCCCTCGGCCACGTGCTCCTGCACCAGTCCTCGGACGGCGAGGTCTGTCTGGCCTGGCGCAAGCGCGGGAAGGGCAGTACTGACCAGCCGATCAACCTTCAGGGCCCGGTGGCCGCACGTCGGGAGCGCCAGCAGCAGAATGGCACACAGGCCCGAATGGGGTACACCGTAGCTGTGGATCTCGGCACCGAGTCCTACTGGCTACGCCCCCACGACGCTGCCCTGCTCGAGCTCCTTCTCGGGAACGGCGCGTCAGTTACCACTGACGTCTCCATTTGACGTCGCCAATGGCTCCGCGGCTGCCCGGGACGGCTCAGGCGATAACGCACGGGCCGGCCAAGCTGCCGCATATTCGTGGATTGGCACCTGAGCGAAGGAGCATCGTTCGTCTCTGATCAGCGCCACGCCGGAAGTCGCAACGGCCTCCGAAGTCGTGCTTGATCGGCGGTGGCTGACATCACCAGCTGACATCAACGGCGGCGAACGCTGGTGCACCGAAGCGGCCACAGCCGGATCGGCGAGCGGCCAGCGGGCTCCCTTCCTGCAGGGCACGCCGCACCACGAGCGAACTTACAAGGCCGATGTCTTCCTCAGCGCACGAGCGCCCTCCCGGGCCGTCCCGGGGCCGTGGAAGGGCGCTCGATGGTGACCAACGTCGACAACTGCCGACAGCTCAGCAGCAGGTCAGAGCGGTGATCGGTTAGGCGGCCGCAGGTCACGGCCGCCGTTGATCAGTTGTGGCTATTCTGAGGCATGAGCGCGTACGGCCGCGTCCTGGCTGGATCGCCCCCTTGTGTGCCCTTCGTGTGCGTGTCACACAGTTCAGAGGCGGGGACCTGGGGGAGGGGCACTGCAATGTCGGTGTTGGGTGGCTATTCGGCAGGGCCGTCGGGCTGGGCCGTCGAGAGGTTTGGGCGGTGTGCCGGCGCGCTGGCCGTCGCGGTTCCGGTGCGGCTGGCTGAGGCGCATGAGAAGGCTCATGCCGCGCACCTCGCTGCGGGACTGAAGAAGCGGAGTCCGTACGGTGTCGCCCTTGCGGGCCTGGTGCGCGAGAACCTGGCGGAGACGGCGCGCGAGCTCGGGGAAGCCGTTCGAGATGTGCGCGGGTATGAGTATGCGGTGATCAACGATCACGCACTCTTCCCCTTCCGGTACGCGGACAGGCCGAGGCCCCTGGACCGAGCCCGGCTGCCTGCCAACGCGTCGCCGACTCGGCACCGGCTGTTACGGGCCCACGGGCCGCAGCCTCCAGAAACCCTGTTCGATGTCGATGAGGACTTGGCGACCGAGGAGTACCTAGGGCTGCACGAAGCATTCGAGGAGCTGGGAGCTTCCACCAGGTTGGTCTGCGTGTTCTTCACTGCCGACGTCGAAAACGGCATCCACGCCATCCACTGGGGGGAAGCCCACCTCGAACCCGACCGCACCTTCACCTGGCCCTACAGGGAACAGCTCCCGCTCGCTCCCTTGCGGCTGGGCTGACGGGCGGTGGCGACGCTGCCTGGACACGGCCGGTCGGGGACTGACTGAGTCCTGGGCCGTCTCTGGGCCGTCCGAGGCCGACCAACACTGACGGGTGGCACCCGTGGGTGACCGCCCCCACCCCGCTGTGGCCTGGGCCGGTGGTATTGATCTGCGACACTGGAAGGGTTATGCCGAAGCCCGGAGAACTTATGTGATCCGGGCTCAAAGAAGCCCCCTACCAGCGATGTTGCCGCGAATAGGGGGCTGCCTTGTACCCGCTGGGCCGTCCCTGGGCCGTCAGGGTTCCCGGGCCGTGCCGAAGACCTCGTCCAGGGCCCGGCGGGCTCGCTCGCGGCTGCTGGGCATCAGGTGGGCGTACACCCGCAGCGTCATCGCCGGGTCGGAGTGCCCGAGGTATTCACTCACCGCCTTGATGCTTTCGCCCGCGTCCAGGAGGACCGAAGCGTAGAAGTGGCGAAGGGCGTGCATCCCGTGCTGTCGGGCGGAGGCGTACGGCTTCCCGGGGTCGGGCGTCGGGATGAGGCCGGCCCTCGCAAGGGCGCGCTTCCACTCCAGGGCGTTGAAGTTGCTCCGCCAGACGATTCCGTCGGCCGTGTTGGTGAAGATCAGCCGCCGCTCTGTGAGGGGGCCGTCCGGCCGGATCCACGGCAGCTTGATCGCCATGGGCGGGTGACTCGCGATGTGCCGCCGCAAGGCGTAGGCCACCGAGGACGGCAGCGGTACGTCCCGCTCCTTGTTGCCCTTGGGCGGAGCGAAGACGGCGACGCCCCTGATCAGCTTGACCTGAGCCGTGACCCGAAGCGTGTCACTGTCGAGCTGTGCGGAGTCCTCGGCCAGACCGATGATCTCGCCCTGGCGGAGACCGCAGCCGCTGCCCACGTCGACCATGGCTCGGTAGCGCTCCGGCAGGGCATCGCGGACTGCCCGAACCTGTGACGGCAACCAGGGGACGACCCGGGCGGCGGAGGCGGCAGGCGGCCGGACAGACGCTGCCGAACACGGATTCCGGGCGAGGTGACCGTCATCCACGGCGGCCGACAGCACTGCGCGCACGTTGGCGTAGATGTTGCGGGCGTAGGTGCCGCTCATCGGGCCGTTCTCCAGGTCCCGCACGAACTCGCGGATGTGGAGTGGCCGGAAAGACCCAAGGGGGCGCGACCCGATACGAGGGAAGGCATGGAGCCGAAGGCGGGTCTCCGCTCCGATGCGTGTGTTCAGGTCGGTTGTCTGCCCGGTGATCCAGCGTTCCGCGTACTGCTGGAAGGTCGTCTGTGCTGCCTTGGGGTCGATGTACTGGCCCCGAGACATGTCGGCGGCCGTCTCGGCCAGCCACTCCTCCGCCCGACGCTTCTGCCGGTCGGGAAAGGACTGGCTCTTCTCGGTGCCGTCGGGCCCGACGTAGCGGGCCCGGTAGCGGAGGCCGCTGCCGTAGCGGTCCGATTTGACCTTGACCGGCTTGCCGTCCGGACCCGGTTCCGTCTTGTACCAGCGATCCTGCACATGCCCCGGCATCAGGCGGCCGCTTCTGTCAGACGGTCGATCCACTGGCGGAGCAGCACAGGGTCGTACCGAAGATGCCTCCCGACCCGGAAGGCCGGAGGACCCGAGCGCTTGCGCCGCCACTGGTACAGCGTCTCGACCGGAACACCCAAGAGCTCAGCGACATCGGCCGGAGTCAGGTACCGCTCGGGAAGCGTGCGAACGGTCATGCCACAGCCCCTTCCACGTCCAGGTCTCGCAGGGCTTCGCGGGCGGTCTCGCGGTTGGCCTGGAGGTCACGGGCGATCGTTGCGGCGAGGGCGGCTTCGCCCGGGGTGTGGCCGTGGCCGGCGTACTGCCAGTCGGTCAGGACGAGGACGGTGTCCGGCTCGCGGTCGTCGAGGCCGAGGACGGATGCCTCCTGGGCGGCGCGGTAGTCGGCGCGTTCCTGGCGGATGGCGCCGAGGGTGGTGGAGTACGCGCGCGACTTGGACGAGAAGTGCCCGCGGAAGCCGAGCATGTGCGCCCAGACCCAGAGGCGCCGGTCCGGGTAGAGGTCGTCCAGGTTGCGGCACGCGGTGATGAGTCGCCGAGTGTGGTCGGGCACGCCGTGGCGGTCGAGTTCGGCGAGTTCACCGATGCGGCGGTCCAGGGTTCCGGTGTTCTCGGCGGCCTTGGTGGCGTACTTGGCCACGTACGAGGCGACGGCCTGTTCCGTGATGTCGGAGCCGTCCCCGAAGGCCTTGACCGGGCGGACGTCGAGCTGTCTTCCCCATCGGAAGGTCCGGGCCGGTTGGTCACCCGCGGCCGGGACCGAGACGGATGTGTACGAGTGCGCGGCGGCAGCGCGCAGCGCGTCCGTGAGGAGGTCGACCGTGGCCCACGCGGGTGGGGGTGTGCCGGGTCCGTCGGGGCCGTCGAGGCGTACGACGGCGTGGAAGTGGAGGGCGCCGCGCTTCTGGAATTCGGCGACCTTGCCGTACGAGACGCGCAGGTGCTCGGCGAGTTCGCGGCGAGGCAGCCCGGCGCGGGCGGCGAGTTCGCGGCGCAGGCGGGTGGTGAAGCGCTGCCAGAGCTGCCCGGCGTGGTTGTTGAAGAGGACGGCGCCCGCGTAGTCGTAGGTGTCGGGGTCGAGGGCGGTGCCCAGTTCGGCGGCATCGGGGGAGTGGGCGGTGCCGCAGCGGCAGATGCCGCCTTGGTCGGGGCGGTTGTGGACCGCGCCGAACGAGGGCGCGGTGAGTGTGGCGAAGACGCGGGGGTGGTCGCGGATGGTGGCCGGGATGTCGCGGCGGTCGTCTCCGGCGAGGCCGGCACGGATCAGGTTGTAGGTGTCGCCCGCGTACGTCCAGGCGCACGAAGGGCAACGGGAGGCCCGGCGGTTGCCGCAAGCGAGACGCAGGCGTCCGCCGGGTTCGTTCTCGGTGGAGTAGTGGTGCAGGGTCTCGCCGGTGGTCTTGTCCTTGGCGAGGGTCCAGCCGGTCAGGTGGATCGGGTCGGAGCAGCCGCCGGTGCGGCGGATCTGGTCCTCCCAACGGGTGTAGTCGGAGGCCGAGGCCACCCGGAGGATGTCTCCGAGGGTGAGCGGGTCGAGCGTCGGGGCGGACGTGGGCGCCTTCTGTGTCGGGGGAGAGGCCCGGTGGGCCATGCTGGGGGTTCCTTCCGGTTGCGAGATCGATCGGCGGGGACGGCTCCCGGGCGGCGGATGCTTGGCGGTATCGAGGCCGCCCGGGGGCCGGTCAGCGGCGCTTGGCGTCGGAGGCGAGCAGGGAGCGCAGGACGACCGCGCAGACGGCGACCGAGGCGCCCGTGATGGCGACCGCCAGGAGCAGCGAGACCAGGACGGCGCCGACGACCAGGACCACGGCCGTTCCACCGCCCACGAGGGCGAGCGCAGTGCCGGGGGTGAGCTGGACGACCGGACGGGACGGCGCGGGGGCGACGGGGACCGACTGCGGGGCCGGGGCGCTCGGGGTGACGGTGGTCGGCTGGACGACGGCGGGCGGGGTGATCAGGCCAGTGGGCTGGGGCATGGTCGGGAACTTGGGACGGAGCATGGGCAGTTCTCCTTCGCGGTGCGCTACTTGACGGCGGCGTCGATGGCGGGGGCGAGAACGCTGTCGGCGAGGAGGTAGCCGCCGAGGAGGAGCACGGCGATGAGCCACCAGGGCGGGCGGATGAGCTTGACGCCGAGGTAGCCGACGGCGGTCAGGGCGAGCCAGAGCGGGACCTGCACGGGTTTCTCCTCAGCGGACGGTGCAGCGGTGGGTGCGGGCGGCGAGCTGGGCGGCGGTCTGGCTGGAGTAGTCGGCGGACCAGCCGCAGCGGTCGGCGGTGCAGACGGCGGCATGCGTGGTGCGGCCGTTGCGGTCGCGGTGGGTGCCGATCTGCACGGGGCCGATCCGCATCAGGGAGTGGAAGTTGTCGCTTGCGGGCATCGTGGGTGCCTCATTCCCGATCAGGTCAGGTGGGCTGCGATGGCGTCGCCAAGGTGGGACGGGACGCCGAGGCGGGAGCGGAGGGTGTCGGGATCGATCGGGGAGCCGGTGCGGGCGCGGTACTCGTCGGCGACCTTGCGGGCGTGATCGACGAGGACAGCGGGGACCGGGGGCGCAGCGGCAGCAGCAATGGCTTCTGGAGCGGGGAAAGCAGCAGGCGCGGGCGCGGCTTCCAACATGGGCGGTTCGGCGTCCGGTGCTTCCATGGCGGGGGCCGGCGGAACCGTCTCCGCTTCCGATTCCAGTTCGGCAGCGGACGAGTGGGCGAGCAGCGTCCCGCCGAGGAAGGCGAGCGCGGGCCATCCGGCGATGCCGAGGCGGAGCGGAGCGGGCGGGTCGGCCAGGTCGAGGAACCCGGCGGTGGCGATGTTGGCGCCGAGCGAGGCGAACAGCGCGACGACGAACCAGCACCAGGCCAGCCGGGACGGTCCCTCGCTGCGCAGCCTCCGCCAGGCGGCGACTAGGAGCAGGTCGACACTGACCGGGTAGGCCCATGCCTTCCAGCCGTTCTGTCCGGCAGCGGCGGCCAGGTCGTGCAGGTGGGCGAAGGACAGGGCACCAGCGATTACGGCCTGGATCAGAACCGCGTCCACCCGGAGGCCGTGACGGGTGCCCATCAGACGTCGCCCGGATAGGTGGGGCCGTCGTCGGGGTCGTAGCCGTCCGGGAACACACCGGACGGCGGGTCGGGCAGCGAGGCGGCGAGGGCCGGGCTGACGGCGTCCACGAAGTCGAGGTCGGCGCCGTCCGCGTCGGCGTAGAGCGCGAGTTGGCCGAGCAGGAGCACGGTCCGGGCGAAGTCCTCGCAGTTCGGGCACATGGCGGGTCTCCCTTCTTTGGGCATGGCTGGGTAGGGACTTGGCGCGAATGCGGTCGAGCCGACCGTGAGGGTGGGGCGGGTCAGACGGTGACCGAGGACGCCTTGACCAGCGGCACGGCCTCTGCGGCGGTGCTGGGGAGAACGGGCCGGAACGGGGCCAGCTCGGGCAAGTCCGGAGTCCGGTCGGCGTGCCGGTTGCAGATGTTCACGGCCTGGCGGAGCGAGGTGTGCGGGGCGCGGATGCGGTGCCACCCGCCGGAGGAGTCACCCGCGATGGCGATGCCCCGTGTCTCGGCAGGGATCTGGATCGCGGCGAGGACGGCGTCCGGGGAGATGTCGCCGAAGGCCATGTTGGCCGAGGTCTCGTCGTTGACGCGATGGGCCGTACGGCCGGTGAGCTGGGCGCGAAGCATGGTGATGCCCTTGCCGAGTTCGGAGCCGAAGCGCTGCCCGCAGATCTCCAGGTAGATGCCGGCCGCACGGCCGAGCTGGGCGAGGCGGACCAGGGCGGTGATGATGCGGTCCCGGCGCTTCTCCTCATCCTTGCTTGCGTACAGGGCGAGTTCGGCGACCTCGTCGACCAGGACCACGACCGGGACCGGGCGTAGGTCGTCGGGCAGGTCCCAGATGTCGGCGGCGATCTCCGCGTCCGGCACGTCGGAGGTGATCCGCTGCTGGGACCGGATGAGCTGATAGACGTGCCCCATCCGGGACACGAGCGCTTCGAGGACTTCCGCGGCGGTGTCGGGATCGTCGGCCAGCGCGGAGAACCGGCGGGCCAGCGGGAACAGTTCGACCCCTTGCTTGCAGTCGATGCCGACGAGGGCGACGTCCATCGGGGCGAGCCCCGTAACCAGGTTGCGCTGGTAGACGGACTTGCCGGACTCCGTGGCACCGAGGGTGAGAGCGTGGGGCACTGCTCGGTAGTCGCGGTAGTGCACCGAGCCGTCCTCCCGCAGGGCGACCGGTACCCGCATCGGCCGGTGGTCGGTCTCGGCCGGCATCTGCACCCGCTTGAGCACGTCGTAGCCGGTCATCCGCACCTCTACGACGCCGGAGCGCAGCTCACGCGAGGTGACGCCGTACATCGAGAACGAGTGCCGGAGCCGGTCCGAGGCGGCGGCGACGTCGAACGCGTCCTGCCCGGGGCGGAGCTTGAGTCTCAGAATCAGGCCGGTACGAGTGGGCCGCAGCCGCAGGATGCGCGGCGGACGCGGATCCGGCATCGGCCGGTTGGCGGCACGGGCCAGGGCGAGCCGCCAGCGCGAGGGCGGGACGGTCAGCCCGCACGCGTCCATGACCGAGCGGTAGCGGACCAGGACCCGTAACACGGCCAGAGTGACCCCGAAGGTCAACCAGTACCAGGCGGGACGCCGCCACCGCAGGAGACCCACGGCGGCGACGACCAGCACCAGAACGACCATGAAGACGGCCACGATCAGGCCGCCTTGGACCCTGCGGCAGCACCGACGAGCGAGGTGACCGCGACCGCGCGGAACGCGATTCCGTGCCGCCTCTGGCCGTTGAAGTCGTTTTCCCAGGGGCGGGCGATCAGGCCCGTGAGCGCGACCGGCGTGCCCATGGCCAGCTCGCCGGAGATGCCCGGCTCCGGAACGGTGATGGACAGGATCTCCACTTCCTCGTTCGCCGCGAACATCACGTCCACGGTCATCAGCCTCGCCCCGGTCTCCGTGTCGGTGGCGACTTCACCGGTACGGCGGTCACGCACCTTGACCTGCGGGGACTTGGCGACCATCACGACCGCGCCGGAGGTGTCGACGGGAATCTGACGCACAGAGCTCACTCCTCTATAGATGCTGGACTTCGTCACTCATGTATAGGAGTGACATGAAGAAGAGTGCCTCACTCCTATACATGAGTCAACCCGCCACGAAAAGAACTCGTGGCGGGTTGCGGGATGCTGAGCGGGCGTCAGTCCTCGGCGGGGATCCGGTACTCGAAAACGAACTGGTCAGCGGCCATGAGGGTGTCGCACACCTCGACCACGAGCCCTGCGGTCGTGCGAGCCTCCCGGATCAGGTGGACCACGGGTGCACCCGGGCTCAGCGCCAGCTCCGAAGCCTCCGCCTTGGAGGCCGGCCGCGCTTGCATCGTCTCGACGAACTCGGCGAACTCATGGCCGTGGTCTTCGAGCCGGGCGTAAATACCGCCGCCGCCGGGATTCTCGGCGAACAGCTCGGGGATATCCTTCACGACGTCCCAGGGCAGGTAGGACGTGGCGGTCTCGACCGGCGTGCCGTTGCGGAAGTAGAGACGCCGGCGGGCAAGCACCTGCGTGCCGACGGGGACGCCCAGACGTCCGGCGGCATCCTCCGGCGCCTCCAGGGGGCCGACGTAAAGGACGCTGACCTTGGCGGTGGCCCCGGACTGCGAGGACTCCGCGAGGTAGGCCGCCTGCCCTCCCCGCCGCAGCGAACGCCGGAAGCGATCGGAGGAACGGTGCCGCACCGGAGGCCGGTCCTTCACGATCGAACCCTTGCCGTGCCGGGTCTCGACCAGCCCACTCGCCCGCACCTCGACCATGGCTTTACGGATCGTCCCGCCAGCGACGCCATAGCGCTCCACCAGCTCCGATTCACTGGGCACCATGTCGCCGGGCTTCAGAACCCCCGCCCGGATCTGCCGCACGATCTCGTCCGCGATCTGTACGTACCGAGGCCCGGAACCGGCCCCTCCCGCCGCAGTTCCCATAGTCCTTCCCTGCCTCCTATGCTCCTCTACATGAGTCAACCACAGGAAGCGGCACCCTCCCCCCTGCACTCCGTGTCCGTAGCCGGAGTAGTGGTGCGCGAGGACGGCCGCCTCCTGGCGATCCGCCGAGCCGACAACGGCACCTGGGAGCTCCCGGGCGGCATCCTCGAACTCGACGAGACCCCGGAAGCCGGCGTCGCCCGCGAGGTCCTGGAGGAGACCGGCATCCACGTCGAGGTCGACGAACTCACCGGCGTCTACAAGAACATGACCCGCGGAGTCGTGGCCCTGGTCTTCCGCTGCAAGCCCTCGGGCGGCACCGAACGCACGTCGGGCGAGTCCACGGCGGTCTCGTGGCTCACTGCCGAAGAGGTCAGCGAGCGCATGTCCGAGGCATTCGCGGTGAGGCTCTTGGACGCCCTGGATGGCAACGGGCCCCACGTACGAAGCCACGACGGACAGCGTCTCCTCGACGGCAACGCATGAAGTCCACACTGCTGGTGGAGAACGCAGGCGACACGGACGTCTGCCTGTTCATCGAGCCATACGGCGAAGACTTCTGGATGAAGCCCGGGGATGCCTTCAAGGTCGTGCCGCTGAGCGACGACAACGTGCAGTTCTCCGCGAAGGACCTGTTCACGGTCTGGCCTCTACCAGGACGGCGACCCCTACAACGTGTTGCTCGACTACGAGGCGACAGGGACCAACGGTGAGAAGCTCGCATGCGGTCACCAGCGACCGGCCGACTCCGATGGCAGCCGAACCTCAGGAGCCTGAGCCCACCAGGCGCGATTGCCTCACCTGCACCTCAGCGGGATAAGACTTTCTCTACTTCATCAAGGCGGCGCGCTCCGCTCCCCGCGTGCGGCCCGGCCCCCGGCCGGGCCTGCGCTCCTGTCTCCGCCCCGCTCCAGCCCGGCCGGCGCCCGTGCCGCACGCACAGCAATCAGCTGCTAGGGGTACATAGTGGCTGGGACTGTCGTCTCCGCAGTTCTAGGCAGTCACGTTACCGCCCTGACTCGGCACCGCTGCTGCGGCGTGCGAGGCCTGCTGCGCAAGCTTCTTGTAGCCAGTTGCGGTGATACTCCGCCAACACAGATAAAACCCTGCGGCACACAGCCCGCCGAGCACGATCACTGCAATGAAGAGACTCCATCGATCATGGATTGGAAAGCGCCAAATAAGCAACGAGGAGGCAAGAACCAGCAGCAGGCAGTCTAGAAGCCATCCCCGGCAAATCCGCATGCGCGACCGCGCATAGTCTGACATTGCCACCAAGTGTGGGAAATCAAGAATAGCCCGGCGGGCTTCATCATAAGCAGAATTGGTCGAAAAGTAGCGCTGCCGCAACCGTCGCCTCGGAGAGGTGAGTAAATGATCCGCAGCACGATCAAAAACGATACCTAAGGCGTACGCGGCGGATAGAGCCACACCAGAAGCGGATGTAGAAGAAAGAACCGTAGCAATTTTGTGCATATTGTCATAGCCGGCGATAGCAGCGATGCAGCCAAAGACGCCGGCAAGTGCCCCAATGCCGATTACGAGCACTTCTACAAACATGGCAGTAGCCGCGACAACGCCTGACGTTTCAGGCTTACTAAGCTGACTCACAGAGACACACCCCAGGCATCAGCCATGTCATTGAGCATCGACTCCGGCAGTTCATCGACCCAACGTCCCTGCAATAGCATTTTTGAGCTAGACAGGCGTTCAAAAATGATTAAGCTCTCTGGCTGGCTAGCGAGTATGTAACGTCCGTGACGTAAGAAGTGATCACTCTCAGACCCGTAGTCCTTATAAGCCCGTTCCAAGTCTTCTCGCCGCTCATCGATAAATTTCGCGAGCCGTTCCGGGTAGACGGCAGGATCAGGGATAGCTTTCACCAGTACGTCGACTACCTCTTCAGATAGGTCTCGCCGAGGCCTGTGCTCCGTGAACGTGCGAAAGAGATGCTCGACCTCGTCTAAGAGGCGGTTACTCTGGGCAACATCGGGGTAATGTGTCATGGCTTCGACCCCCCGTCGGACCTCAAGATCGTAAAGCTCGATCAGAGCAATCAAACGGTACAGCGAGCGTCTGACATTGGATGGTACGGCCGACGCCTCAGCCTTGTACATGAGCTTGTGCGACATCCTTGCCCACAAGTCCATGGCCTCGGTCCGGATCTGGATCTCGCACTCGTATGGCTTGCCATCGTCACTCGCTTGGTCGCCCGACGCGATCACCTGAACGTGTAGCCGCGAGTATTGAAGACGATCTTCCGCGCCAACGATGAGGCGATCATCCTCCGGTTCGCCAACTACGTTGAGTGACTCCTGTATCAGGTCCAGCATGGGATCTAGCAGGCCCTCGTGCTGCACCACCACCCGCACGCCAGCCTTGTCCGTAACCTGCGTCCATGGATCGGCGTAGTCCTTGTGCTGCACCTTGGTTACGAAGCTACCCAGATCTTTAGCCCGGCAAGAGACCTCGCAATTGATCCTTTTTCGTGCCGCTCGTCGCCGTAAGTGAGCCGCCGTCAGCTTGGCTGCAGTTTCGATGCGAGGAAGTTCGCGCCGGTACCGAGCAAGGACTTCATCAATCAAGATATCTCACCCAGTGCAGGGGGGTCCTCATCGGGAATACCCTGGCCGACTGCTTGATCACTACTCGCTATCCGAGTCCGTCGTCGCCCTCCCGGAGGTGCGTACGCAGTTGCAGTCGTCACAGTGCCGGTGATGGTAACGCTAGTGATGCCATCACCTTGATCCTCAAGCAAGATGAGATCGTCATCGCCCTTGGCATCACCTACTGGTGCCACAATAAATGCGCCACTGGCGAAACCGACACGCATATTTCTCATGCGAGCTTCAAGGTGATCTGTGTCCTTATCAAAGGTCCGGCAAGGAACCTCAGAGGCTTGCAAATGCTCAATAAATGCGTCTCTGTGTGCAACCTCTAGGTGCTGTTGTGCAAAAGTGATCGGATTGAGAAAACGTGTGGGGCTTTGCAGTTCGGCCAGCGTGGCCATGACATAGTTGATACGGGTATCCGGATCCGCGATATAAGAGTTGATCCACTCGATTGCTGCATCGTGGAAGCGCCGGGTTACTTCGCGCGGTTCACTTTTCTGCTCGCAGCCCAGGAAACGCTCGAGGAAAAATACCGCCATTTTTCCAGAAAGTTGACGGTCCGCCGCCCAACCTTCGATCCTTTCCTCGCCGATCCCGTCCTCAGCGAAAAGCGCCACCTTATGGATTTTCGATTTCTCCGTAAGTAGCAGATCTGCGAGGTACTTCACATCAAAGGTGCGCAAGCCGTTGACGACTGTTTCCGTAGCCCGCATCCCCGTTTCCTGTTCGAGCTTGACGATCAGTAGAGCTTTTTGATCGCCTAATCGAGCATCCGCTACGAAAAGCAGGCCGGCAGAATTTACGCCCGACTGGCTGCTTCGTAGAAGGTGAACCATATCTACGGAAACATCGACAAGGTTCGTCTCTCCGGTTAGGAACGCGTAAACGTAGTCGGGAAGCGATGACTTCGAATCCGGATTTTCGACGATCTCTCGCCCGCTGTGGGCTAGAACCCCTCTTAGGCGCGCTTGGAGCGCGGTACGCACGTCGTGGTTCAAGCTGCATGGAGCTTGACTCAATGGGATCGGCTCATCGGGATCAGACCGTCTGCGCTGTGGCACAACGTGCACGATCACCTGTTCGATGCCGAGGTCCCCGAAGTCTGTCCGCAACGCTTCCCACCCGTGGTTCGCTCTTGGCCTACTGGCCGGCCCTAAACATCCCCCGCACGCAGTGTCGCTGCGGCATGGGCCCGCCCCCGATAGTCCGACGGTGTACGTACACGCATGGTGACACACCGCGACAAGGATGGGGAGAGCACGGAACAACGTTGCCTAAGCCAGGGTCCGTCAGTGGCCAGCTCGGCCGTCCGGTTCAAGCCAGAGCAGAAAATCGAACATATTCTCTACATCGATCGTTGCGCAGCGTCGCCCTTCAAGGGGCACTGCTGGGACCCTCGTCATTGAGAAGCGCAATGATTTGCTGGATCCGTTTTGTGGCATCGCCAAAGGCAGCTACGGAAAAGTCACGCCTTAGATGTACGACGTCGTTCCTCATGGAACGAAGAAGGTCAATCTCCTCTCCGATCCCGGGCGGCATGTCCAGAAGCTTAAGCAGATGGATCACGGGTGCGGTGGATCGGCGGGATACCCCGGCACGTTGAGCCAATTCATTGAGTACAGTTTCGAGAGCAACCCAATTGCGCAGGAATTGCATCATCGCACTCCCCGTATCACGCTCAGGGCCGGAAACTTCCACATGCCCCGAATGAGAAGTGCTGCGAATATCGTCGTAGATGGCGTAGCGCGATGAATCCTCGGCAAGCAGCGCATCTACCACTTGCTCCGCCAAGGGTCGTTCCTCCACTGCGCCATGTAGGGATTCCAGGTAATTCTCCAGTTCCTCAGGGGTGGCCTTATTGAGTCGCTTAAGCAGAGAGAAAAGATCGTCGACCTTTCCGAGCCCCGAGTCGCCGATAGGCTCTGCAAGAGACTCACGGGCGCGCCGCAGTAGATGCGCGGCGAGCTCATAGTGATTCAAGAACTTGGCACCATTACGCTCTACGCGAGCCTCGCCGGCATCCTGAAGAAGCTTGAGGGAAATTTCCCCCGCGATCACTAGCCCGTTCAGTTGGTCCAGGATCGCGTGCTCCTCTCCTGAGAGATCGCCTGCCATTTGCTTATAGGCGAGATCGTGCTGTACCTCTGACCAGGCATGCATAAGCACTGATGCCACTTGGATTTCTACTCGCGCCTTCAGGTACCTCTTGTCCGCCTCGCCAATGAACCGTTCCCTAGGCTGTACACGATAGTGCACCGCTGAATAACCGGAAAATCTTCGGTTCGGTGCAGTTTCCTCGGCGCCGGGAAAGACCCGCTTCGTGTCCCACTGATCAAAAAGACGGGTGATTGCCTTGTCTACTTGCTCCTGTTCCTTCGGGAAGTAAAGGGCAACTCTAACGCCCGCTAGGTCGACAATATCCTCAAAGATATGCTCTACTGATTCGTATTCATTCTGGGCATCGCGCTGCGCGCATTTGTCTTTGAGGCGCTCAACGTCTTTTGCTCGATGACTCACGATGCAACGAATGCCTGAAGAACGGAGATCGCTTTCGAGCGCTTGCGCAACTAGGCGTGCAGCCCTACTGTAAAAGTCATACTCTTTTGTGTATCGATCGATGAATTGTTCGATGTGATTCATTTTTCCCCACCCATGTCGCTACACGGTCCATGCCAGAATGCCGTAGCTGGGTTTTAACGCGCAACCACATCTCGGAGGCCGACCGTGCGATTCGGACCATGGCCGCAGGTAGGGTTCGGCTCCAGCCCGTCACGTGCGCACCGCTACAGCGCCGGATGAGGCAGGGGAACCGGAGGGCCACGGTGAAAGCACCCCAGCTCGAGGAAGTCGGAGCCATGCCTACCCTTGGTCGGCGCACCCGCAGTCGGGGCGGGCTGTCGT
The DNA here is from genome assembly GCF_036063235.1 of Streptomyces sp. NBC_00386. Taxonomy (NCBI): domain Bacteria; kingdom Bacillati; phylum Actinomycetota; class Actinomycetes; order Kitasatosporales; family Streptomycetaceae; genus Streptomyces; species Streptomyces sp. NBC_00386. Next base: position 2,895,806 of record NZ_CP107950.1, on the reverse strand, counting down.
CGGCTGAGGTTCGTGCCACTACCGTGCCAGATGCAGGGATCCGCCACCGTGCCCTCAGGCGCCGAGGTCGAAGTCCCGATCATGGACGACCTCGCCGCGTTCATGGGCAACTTTGTCCTGGATACCGATCGGGCGTGGGAGCTGGTGCACGCCTTCACGCAGACGTGGGCGGCCGGCCCTCTGGGTGAGTGGTGTGAGTTGTAGCCAAAAGCTCGTGACGCGATCACGACCGGTGCTTCTTCAGTCGCCTCCAGCAGATGAGGCCGCAGGCCAATGAGACGAAGGCCTCGTGTAGTTCGGTTCGGCGTTCCCAGCGGACGGCGAGGCGTTTGAACTGGTGGAGCAGGGCGAAGGTCTGCTCGACGACGTAGCGGAGCTTGCCCAGGCCCTTGATGTTCGGGGCGCCCTTGCGGGAGATGACCGGCAGGATCCGGCGCCTGCGCAGCTCATCGCGGTTCGGGTTGGAGTCGTATCCCTTGTCGCCGAGCAGCGAATCGGGGCGGCGGCGTGGCCGGCCGGGACGCCCGGCCACCGGCGGGATGCCGTCACGGGACGCCCGGCCACCGGCGGGATGCCGTCGACTAGGGCGAGGGTCTGGGTGACGTCGTTGACGTTTGCCGCGGTGGTGATGACCTTGAGCGGGGTGCCGCGGCCGTCGCAGATCAAGTGGTGCTTGCTGCCCGTCTTCCGGCGGTCGACCGGTGACGGACCGGTGTCGGCTCCCCCTTTTTCGCACGGATGTGGGAGCCGTCCACACACGCCCTCGACCAGTCGAGTCCGCCGGCAGCATGCAACTCGGCAAGCAGAATGCGGTGCAGCCGGTCGAAGACCCCAGCATGCTGCCACCGTTCCAGACGCCTCCAGCAGGTCTGTCCGGAGCCGAACCCCTGCTCCAGGGGCAGTAGTTGCCAGGCTATGTCGTTGTGGAGCACGCACAGGATGCCCTGCAGACACAGCCGGTCCGCCACCGGCCGAGGTCCCGGTGATCGCTTTGGCCAGGGCGGCAGCAGCGGCTCGATCAGCGTCCACGAGTCGTCATCCACAATCCACGGGCGAGTACTCACACCCTCCCGAACGGCCGAATCGTCGTATCGGTCACGCCCGGCCAGGGCACCTCAACAAGATCGTGTTACGAGCTCTTGGTGTCTTTCTCCTTCGCCAGAGCCTCACCGTCGTTCTGGTTGCTCATTCTGTTCTGCTCCATGTCAGATATTCGCTGCCACTGTACCCGGCAATATCTGAGTTCTCGGATCGTGGCACAGACGACGATGGCAAGTGCCACCACTCCCCATGCCGTCGAAGCGAGCTCTATCGCCATTGAGCAGAATGAGAACAAGATGGCATTGAAGCCAACGTATATGGCAGCTTCGCGAAGAAGTAGGCCGAAGTGTCGGTCGCCTTCCCGGGCGAGGATTGGCCCAGCGATTAGGACGACAGCTCCAAGGAAGAGCAGCCCAACACTGACTCCCGAAAGTCGTGAAGCGGGTTCATCGGGTTTGTCCACGACGAATATGACTGACCATGCGGCGGCGGCGATGGTGCCTCCGAGCATGGAAGCATCAAGCTGATTATGGGCGAGCTCGTCGTAAAGCTCCCGGGCTTTCGCTTTGATTTCATCCGATTCTGTTCCCTGGGCAAGTTCAACCGTAGTTGCTCGTGCCGCCTCCAGCCAGCCGGCTGGGCTCATCGGAAAAATGGTGTAGTAGTAGATCAAGCCCATAGCGCGGAAGGCGACAATGGCGCTCATGCACGCCAGAACTACGTTTCTCATGCTGGCACACTGCGTGAATGCTGAGTAGACGCTCGGACACAGCAGCATGTCGGACCCCGGCTTATTTCGGTGGGCAGGGCCTTGGCCTCATGCAGATTCCGCCGTAAGTCTGATAGCCGTGCTCACGACACGGTCGAAGCGCGGCGGCAAAAGAGTCGATTTGATCTTTTAGTCCCATAACCGCGAAGGAGAAGCCCTCCGTAAAATCGAGCACCCTGTGCGGGCTCCCATGCATTACGGAGGCTTCAGTGAGTCGGCTGGTGAGGATGGCAAGCTGGGGGAGGAGCGGGACCGTCGAGGGGTGATCGTCCTTCGCCGTAACATACTCAATTATCCAACGTTGAAGCTTCGCTCCGTCTTCGAAGAGATCTTCTAGAGAGCTAGACTCTATTTCCTCTAGAGCTTCAAGGACTAGTGTGTATGCCTCAGCTACGTCGACCTCATCAGGCCTCGGCAAGTAGATCATCTGGATCACTCCGTGTGTGCCCAAGTCGCCGCCGAGCATGCGCACTTACCAGGCTAGATCACTCGGCGTGAGTGCGCATCCTGAGGCTTCCACAGGGCCGTAAGGGGAGCGTGCGATCGCTACGTCGCCCAATGTGTCTTTGGCGACGTAATGCAAGGAAGGCTGCGCCTGACAGCTTCGATATAACAAACTTCGCCCTAATAACGGGTCGAGCCCACAATACCTGACCATGCGGCTCAGTCCCTATCCCGGTATGGATCATATTCCCTCGCCTTCTGCTGCTCGTAGATCGCACGAGGCGTTTCCCCCATCAGGTGCTCCATGTCACTGGCGCCCCGATACGGCGGCGTGGGGGGCGACTGATATGAAGGAACCGGTCGTGGAGGTTTCCTCGACTCCTCGTAAAACGACTCCTCGCGTTGCCTCGACAAATCAGCCACCTCTCGCTTGAGGGCACCTACCTGTTTGCGGAGCCTGGCCACCCCCTCCTCGATGACAGTCGTTTTTTCCCTGAGCTTTCTGTCCAGGGAGGTCGTTCTACCCTGGACCTCCGCGAGGGTCGACGTCCTGCACTGGAGTTCTTGACGAAGAGCTGCTACATCCTCTTTTGCGGCGCGCCCGCCTACCGCATCACGAATTTCGATCACCCGGCTGGATAGATCGTTCGCCGTTGCCCGTTTCCCCACCTCGTGCCGAAGATTGGTCATCTCCTCACGCAGTGTTTGGGCATCGGTACGTAGGGCGGCCATTTCTGCGCGAGTCGCCAGCTCAGTTCGAAGCTGCACCATCTCTGTCGTGACCTCGGTGGACACGGCGGCCATTACAGCGCGAGTTGCTAGCTCGATTTCGTTTCGAAGCTGGTTCAGCTCCTCGCGAAGCTGGTAAATCTCCTCCGGAACCGTGGCAATGTCCGACGTCTCCTCCATATGACGCATAGAGGTGGCTGGCTCCGTCATTGCTGCTTGGTAGCGCCGATCCCGCTCGGCGAGGATCTTCTGCCGTTCTCGCTCGGAAGCGCTAATCTCCTCAGCGATGATCTCGGCCTGCTCATGGTCCGCAGCCAGGCGGGATCGCTCCCAGGCGCGAAATTCCTCGTCGGTGACTTCCTCCCACTCGTCATCTTCTTCTGTCTCCTCTGGACTACCTGACTCCGGCAGGCGGAGACGGGCTCTGAGCCGCTCCAAGGCGTCCTCAGAGGCTTCGCTGCCCCGGAACGCGTTGATCAACTTGCTGACAGTTGGCTCCTCAAGCGATGAGGAAGCAGAGCGGACAAAGACCCCAAGCTCTTGCAGCTTCGCCATAGCGGCCTGACTGTCTACACCCAAGTATTTGGCGAGCTCGTACACCCGAACCTTCGCCATTTTGACCACCTCCCCAGACGAGAGCACCTAGCTCCAGCTTGAACGGGTGGCCTCCTCGATGCATGCGCTGGGGCTCCGGCGTCCCCTCATTCAGGAGGCCGCGGTGACGGGCCTGGTTGATTGGCTCCGGCAGCGCCTGTCGACCGGTGCCCCAGCATCGACGAGTCGGTCGATCACCGGGTAGAGCCTTTTGGGCGGGCTTGTCCTCACCGAGAAACTTCGCCGCCTGGCGGACGATCCCCATCTCGGGCTCCAGCTCACGGATCCGCCGGCGAGCGGCCCGCAACTCAGCAAACTCGCTCGACGGCTTTCCCGGCCGCCGCTCGTTGTCGACGTTGTCCTGCTGCAACTTCGACAACGTGACGGGATGGATGCCGAGCCCGACCGCGGTCTGCTTGCCGGCACAGGCCAACGCGATGGCATACGCCCGGAACTCCGGAGGATAGGGACGAGGCATGACTGCCAGCCTTCCGTGAAGGGCTGTTCCTCAGCCACCAGAACTGGAACCCAAGACGTGGGGCAGGTCAAGATGTCACTCGATCGTGCAGCAGACCCTCGGGTGAGTGTCTAATTGCGTGAGAACGTCAGCGAACGACGCCAGCCGAGTCCGAACAACCACGGACCAGTAGCACAGCTGACAGGCTCACCAGGCCAAGGTTAGATACCCGCCCAAGTTGCTTCGGGACGAGGAAGTCGCCGCGCCAAAGCTTCGTCGCCACGCTTCTGCCGTCGCTGATTGCTCTGGTGGACGTCACCGGACTGCATGGCTGGGCACGGTGGGGGTGCAGCGAGGCATACGCGCGCCTGGTCGGGCGGCGCGCCCGCCGTCGTGGCTGACTTTCGGTGGTTGAGGTTCAGGCGGTCGCGAAAGGGTTCGTTTCTGCCTCGGTGTGCGATATGTCTGCACCGGGTCGGCACAGCGTGACGGGGAGGGGAGCCCGGGTTGGTCTTCGGGCCCCCCTCCCCGTGTAGAAGGGAGGAGCGTCATCGGCAAGCGCTGCTGTGCAGGCGCGTCTTCAGATGACGTGTGGTTCGTTCACCGCCAGTAGGTGACCGCGGCTGATCGCGACGCGGAGGACGTCTCGTAGAGCCCGGGTTAGTTCCTTCGCCAGCCGTTGCTTTACCTCCAGGTCCGCGTCCTGGTCGTCGAGCGTTTCGGAGACTCGCTCCAGCAGTTTGGCGGCCGTGCCGAGTTGGACCGCTTCGATGTTGTCCGCCAGGCGGGACATGAAGCCGTCTCGGTCGTCGGTGCTCAGGTAGCAGGGGTTTCCGCCGGGGCCCGACCATGGGAGGAGCCGCAGTTCGTCTTGTGCCGTCATCCTTGCGTCTGCCTCTCGTCGATCACGTGGTGGGTGGTGAAGACCGCGTCGATGCGGTCACCCGGGAAGGCCAGCAGCGCGGCTTCGACAACACGTCCAGTGGAGTCGGTCGCAGTGCGCGTGATGGCGAGGACCGGCACGGTGGAGCCGATCCGAAGGGCCGATGCTTCGTCCGGTGTCGCTGGACGGGCGCGCACCGTCTCCCGGACGGCGGTCGGCATAGGACCGAGAACGGCGAATCTTTTGACCTCTTCCCCGTGCGCAGATTCGTCGTCGAGCATTCCAGCCGGCACCAGGTCGGGCGGGATGTAGATGCGGGCCAGTCCGTGCGGTGACGCTTCTTCGAAGCTGAGGCACGAGAACTCGATGACGGGACTGCCCATGGGCGCGTTGAGCAAGGCTGTGAGATGTCCGTGCGCTTGAACCGTGGTGGTGCGAACGGTGACGCGCAGGGCCGCTTCGGCGGCGGTCCACGGGTCCAGGGTTCCCCAGCCGCCGACGTACATGATCTTGCGAAGGGGGCGGCGGACGAAGTTGCCCTTGCCATGGATCTTCTCGACTAGGCCTTCCCCTTGTAGTGCGGCGAGGGCGCTGCGCAGAGTCAGCGTGCTGACCTTGTACCGGTCGGCCAAGTCGGTTTCGGATGGGAGGCGTTCACCGGGCTGGATGCGGCCGGTCGTGATCTGGCGGCGGAGGTCGTTGGCGATGTCGTGATGGCGGGAGGGCACGGACCTGGTCACCGCCTTCTCAGCGACCGCACGGCGAGGAGCCGGGTGCGTGTGTGGATGGTCAGCAGCTCGCCCGACTCGAAGACCAGTTGCTTGGCCCCCTGGGGGAGCTGGAAGAGGTCTCTCACCCGGCAGGCCCGACCACCGAGTTGGATGACGTCGCCGCGCTGCACGGTGGCCGCGGTGACCTCGACACTGCCGACCAGCGCGCCGCCGGGAGCCCATGCGTTCATCGATCCACCTCCGGGGGAGGGGTTCGGTCGGCTGCCGGGTGGCACGGGCAGTCGCACGCTTCGTAGATCACGGGAAGGTCGACCGGGGCCGAGGTCGGGGAGGACTCCGCGCAGGCGGGGTGCGTGCCGATGCGACAGGCGGTCGAGCGGTAGGGAACGGCCGGGGCGTCCTCGATGCGGAGATGCTGGCGAGACGGCCTTGAGGACATCGAGGGCATCAGCGGACCCCCGCGAGAGCCGGCCATGCATGGATCGGCAGATGGGGAGCGACGACCACCGTGCGCGTGCGGACGGGCTTCTCCCAGGCCAGCACGTACGGGCGGACGAGTGCGACGTCTTCAGTCGCGAGCGGGTGGCAGCGGTCCCCGTCGCTGGAGCTCCTGCCCACGATGGCCGTCAACGCCTCAGCGGGGGCAGCAAAAGCGGTCGGTGCGTGGACGGTCTTTAAGGGGCGGCGGTGCCTGCCTTTTGTGGAGTGACGCGCCCTGGTGAGGGATACGGCGCGGCGGATACGGTTGAGCACGCTGGTCAGCTCCTATCGCTGATGGCCCGGTCCCCCGACATCGCCCGTCGTGGGGACCGTTCTGCGTACGACCGCCCAGAGGGTGCGGCCGTTCAAGCTGGTGGCGAGGAGCCCGAACCGATCGGCCTCGGCCACCACGTCCAGGACCTCCCGCCATGACTCGGCGGGGAGCCCGTCCGGCACCTCCGCTTCGACCGACGTGTGACGGCGGTGTTCCTCCACGCGCGTGGGAAGCCCGAGGGCGGACAGTCGGGCGGCGATGGCCGCCGCGCTAACTTCCGAAGCGGGCACAGGACAGCCTCCGTCACCAGCGATCACTTTCAGTGAAGCTAGTTAACTAGATTAGGGCTAGTGGACTAGATTTTCCATATGCCTGAGCAGCCGCCCTATCTCCGCATCGCCGACGAACTCCGGCGCCGGATCGCGGAGCACGTATGGGAGCCGGGTGACCGTCTGCCCTCTCGCACCCAGATCGGCCAGGAGTGCGGAGTGGGCGAGAACGTGGTCCGCCGGGCGCAGGAGCTGCTGATCTCTCAGGGGTTGCTGGAGGGGCGCGCGGGGTCGGGTACGTACGTCGCCGAGCCCCGCCAGCGGGTGCGGGTGGTCCGGTCGGCGGCGCGGGAGCGGCGCGACGGGTCGCCGTTCCGGGCCGACATGCGGGACATCGGCAGGGCGGGGGACTGGGAGAGCCGGACCGACGCCAAGGTGCCGGCGCCCGCCGACATTGCCACGCGGCTCGGGATCGCCGAAGGCGAGCTGTGCGTCCGGACTACGTACGAGTTCCTGGCGGACGGCAAGCCGGTGCAGCTCTCGACGAGCTGGGAGCCGTACGACCTCACCGCGGGCACTCTCGTCGTCCTCCCCGAGGGAGGCCCGCATGCCGGGGCCGGTGTCGTGAACCGAATGGCCGCGATCGGTGTCACCGTCAGCCACGCCGTGGAGCAGCCAGAGCCGCGGACGGCGACCGCCGAGGAGGCGTCGCTGCTCGGCATCCAGAAGGCCGCGCTGGTCACGCACATCCGGCGGACGTACTACAGCGACGACGGGCGGCCCGTTGAGACGGCGGACATCGTGGTGCCCGTCGCTCACTGCGAGATCGTCTACGAGATTCCGATCAATCGTTGATCGCCGGTGGGGGCGGGGCGTCGCGGGTGTTGATGCTCCCGTCTGTCCATGACGCTTCTCTGTCCGTGCTCGTGGCTGGTCAGGGGTCCCGTCCAAGATCATTCCTGGGCCGTCCCTGGGCCGTGCGAGGTCGACAGAAGCTGACAGAGACCACCCAGGGGTGACTGCACCCACCCCGCTCTGGCCTGGGCTAGTCGAGTTGATCTGCGACACTGGAAGGGTTATGCCTGCACCCGGAGAACTCACCTTTGTCGCGCCGCGCGGAGCCAAGAAGCCGCCGCGGCACCTTGCCGATCTCACGCCCGCCGAGCGCAAAGAGGTGGTTGCCGCGATCGGTGAGAAGCCGTTTCGTGCCAAGCAGCTCTCGCAGCACTACTTCGCCCGGTACGCGCACGACCCCGCCGAGTGGACGGACATCCCGGCCGCCTCGCGCGGCAAGCTCCAGGAAGCGCTGCTTCCCGAGCTGATGACGGTCGTGCGGCACCTGTCGACCGACCAGGAAACCACCCGCAAGACGCTGTGGCGGCTCTTCGACGGCACACTCGTCGAGTCGGTGCTGATGCGCTACCCGGACCGGGTGACCATGTGCATCAGCTCGCAGGCGGGCTGCGGGATGAACTGCCCGTTCTGCGCCACCGGGCAGGCCGGCCTCGACCGGAACCTGTCCACGGGCGAGATCGTGCACCAGATCGTCGACGGTATGCGGGCGCTGCGTGACGGCGAGATCCCCGGGGGTCCGGCGCGGCTGAGCAACATCGTCTTCATGGGGATGGGCGAGCCGCTCGCCAACTACAAGCGGGTGGTCGGAGCGATCCGGGCCCTGACCGACCCCGAGCCGGACGGCCTCGGGCTCTCGCAGCGCGGTATCACGGTCTCGACGGTCGGGCTCGTCCCCGCCATCAACCGGTTCGCGGACGAGGGCTTCAAGTGCCGGCTCGCGATCTCCCTGCACGCCCCGGACGACGAGCTGCGCGACACCCTCGTCCCCGTGAACACGCGGTGGCAGGTGCGCGAGGTGCTGGACGCCGGCTGGGGATACGCGGACCGGTCCGGACGGCGCCTGTCCATCGAGTACGCGCTGATCCGCGACATCAACGACCAGGCGTGGCGTGGGGACCGGCTCGGGCGGATGCTCAAGGGCAAGCCCGTACATGTCAACCTCATCCCGCTGAACCCGACCCCGGGCTCGAAGTGGACCGCGTCGCGGCCCGAGGACGAGAAGGCGTTCGTCGAGGCGATCGCGGCCCATGGCGTCACGGTCACCGTCCGGGACACCCGGGGGCAGGAGATCGACGGAGCGTGTGGCCAGCTCGCCGCGACCGAGCGGTAGTCTGAACCGAGTCGACCCGTACGGTCGTCCGACAGCACCATGGTCGGACAACCCCATCGTCCGGCATCTTCACCGTCCGACATCTTCATATTCCGACAGGGGAGCGCCACAGCGCTGAGAGTGCGGGACAGACCGCAGACCCTCTGAACCTTGCCCAGGTCATTCTGGGTAGGAAGTTCGGTCGTTACTCAAGCTGTTGCGCCCTGCCCGGGAACCGTCAGAGGTCCCGGGCAGGGCCGCGTCTCTTCCTGGTCACCCAGGAGGAATCAGTGAGCATCACCACCACCGTCAGCAGCGGCAGACGGTTCGCCGTCATGGCCGCCGGGCTCGGTCTCGTCGCGCTGCCCGTGCTGTCCGCGTGCGGCTCGTCCGGCGCCTCCGGCTCGGGCGATCCGAAGACGGTCACGCTCGTCAGCCACGACTCGTGGCTCGTGTCGAAGAGCGTGCTGGCGGACTTCGAGAAGCAGTCCGGCTACAAGGTCCGCGTCCTCAAGGACGGCGACGCCGGGCAGGCCGTGAACAAGGCCGTCCTGACCAAGGACAACCCCCAGGGCGACGTCTTCTTCGGCGTCGACAACACCCTGCTCTCCCGCGCGCTCGACAACGGGCTGTTCCAGCCGTACGAGGCCAAGGGCGCGGACCAGGTCCTGCCGGAGTACCGGACCGACCAGGACAAGCACCGGGTCACGCCCATCGACACGGGCGACATCTGCGTCAACTACGACAAGGCCTGGTTCAGCGAGCACAAGCTGGCGCCGCCGCGGTCCTTCGACGACCTGGTCAAGCCCGCGTACAAGAACCTCCTCGTCACCGAGAACGCCGCCACCTCCTCGCCCGGCCTCGGCTTCCTGCTCGGGTCCGCCGCGCACTACGGCGACAAGGGCTGGGAGGACTACTGGACGAAGCTCAAGGCCAACGGCGTGAAGGTCGTGGACGGCTGGGAGCAGGCGTACAACGAGGAGTTCTCGGGGTCCGCCGGCGGCAAGAAGGCCAAGGCCGACCGGCCGCTCGTCGTCTCGTACGCCTCCTCGCCGCCCGCCGAGGTCATCTACGCCGACCCGAAGCCCGCCACGGCCCCGACCGGAGTCGCGGACGGCACCTGCTTCCGGCAGGTGGAGTACGCGGGTCTGCTCAGCCATGCCAAGAACGCCAAGGGCGGCAAGGCGTTCCTGGACTTCCTGCTCACCAAGGAGTTCCAGGAGGACATGCCGCTCAACATGTTCGTCTACCCGGTCCGTGAGGGCGCGCGGGTGCCCGCGGAGTTCACCCGGTTCGGTCCGCAGGCCAAGGATCCCGAGATCCTGGCGCCCGCGAAGATCGCCGCCGACCGCGACCAGTGGGTCAAGTCGTGGACCTCACTCGTACTGAAGTAACGGACGAGGCCGGCAGGACCGACCCGGCCGGCAGGACCGACCCGGCCGGTGGGACCGGCGGGGTCGACGGGACCGGCCGGGTCGGCGACATCGGCCCCGAAGCCGTGGCCGAAGCCGCGGCCTCGCGCGGCGCGCGTCGGGGGAGCGCGGTGCGGTTCGGGCTGATGGTCCTGCCCGTCGCGTTCTTCGCGGTGTTCTTCGCCTGGCCGGTCGCCGCGATCGTCTCGCGCGGGCTCCACGGGGACGGCGGCTGGGAGCTCGGCCGGATCTGGGACGTGGCGACCCGTTCCGACATCCGGCACGTGCTGTGGTTCACCACCTGGCAGGCGCTCGCCTCGACGGCGCTCACGCTGCTGGTCGCGCTTCCCGGCGCGTATGTCTTCGCGCGCTTCGATTTCCGGGGAAAACAGATCCTCCGGGCCGTGGTGACGGTGCCCTTCGTACTGCCGACCGTGGTCGTCGGCACGGCGTTCCTCGCGCTGGTCGGCCGGGGAGGGCTGCTCGACGAGCTGTGGGGTGTACGCCTGGACACCACGGTGTGGGCGATCCTGCTGGCGCATGTCTTCTTCAACTACGCCGTCGTCGTACGGACCGTCGGCGGGCTCTGGTCGCAGCTCGACCCGCGTCAGGAGGACGCCGCGCGCATGCTCGGGGCCTCGCGTCTCGCGGCCTGGCGCAGGGTGACGCTGCCCGCGCTCGGGCCCGCCGTGGCCGCCGCCGCCCTCATGGTCTTCCTCTTCACCTTCACCTCGTTCGGTGTGGTGCAGATCCTCGGCGGACCCACCTTCTCCACCCTCGAGGTCGAGATCTACCGGCAGACCTCCGAGATCTTCGACCTCACGACGGCGGCGGTGCTCACGATCGTCCAGTTCGTGGCCGTCGGCGCGATCCTCGCCGTGCACGCGGCGACCGTACGCCGACGGGAGACCGCCCTGCGGCTGGTGGCGCCGGCGACGACCGCGCGCCGGCCGCGCGGTGCCGGGCAGTGGGCGCTCCTGGCGGGTGTGCTGGTGAGCATCGCGGTCCTGCTCGTGCTGCCGCTCGCCGTCCTCGTCCAGCGCTCCCTCGGCGCCCCGGGACTCGGCTACTACCGGGCCCTGACCGACGACGACGGAGGAGTCTTCCTCGTCGCCCCGATCGAGGCGGTCGGCAACTCGCTGGAGTACGCGCTCGCCGCCACCGCCATCGCCGTGCTGATCGGCGGTCTGGCCGCCGCCGCCCTCACCCGGCGCGCGGGCCGGCTGATGCGGGGCTTCGACGCGCTGCTGATGCTGCCGCTCGGCGTCTCCGCGGTGACCGTGGGCTTCGGGTTCCTGATCGCCTTGGACGAGCCGCCGCTCGACCTGCGCGCGAGCTGGATCCTCGTGCCGCTGGCGCAGGCGCTGGTGGGCGTCCCCTTCGTCGTACGGACGATGCTGCCCGTGCTGCGCGCGGTGGACGGACGGCTGCGGGAGGCCGCGGCCGTCCTCGGGGCGTCGCCGTGGCGGGTGTGGCGCGAGGTCGATCTGCCGATGGTGCGGCGGGCGCTGCTGATCGCGGCCGGGTTCGCCTTCGCCGTCTCCCTCGGCGAGTTCGGGGCGACCGTCTTCATCGCACGGCCCGACAACCCGACGCTGCCGGTCGCCGTCGCCCGGTTGCTCGGGCGCGCGGGAGATCTCAACTACGGCCAGGCGATGGCCCTTTCGACCATCCTGATGGTGGTGTGCGCGGTGGCGCTGCTGCTGTTGGAGCGGGTACGGACCGACCGGACCGGGGAGTTCTAGATGCTGCTGAGCCTCCAAGGCGCGACCGTACGCTTCGGCGGGCGGCCCGTGCTCGACGCCGTCGACCTCGACGTCGCCGAGCACGAGATCGTGTGCGTGCTCGGGCCGAGCGGCAGCGGAAAGTCCACACTGCTGCGGACGGTCGCCGGACTGCAGCCGCTGGACGCGGGCCGTGTGGTGCTGGACGGACACGATCAGGGAGGCGTCCCCGCGCACAAGCGGGGCGTCGGCCTGATGTTCCAGGACCATCAGCTCTTCCCGCAGCGGGACGTGGGCGGCAACGTGGCCTTCGGGCTGCGGATGCAGGGCACGTCGAGGAGCGGACAGGCCGCCCGGGTGAGGGAGCTGCTGGACCTCGTCGGGCTGCCCGGAGCCCGGGACCGCGCCGTCGCCTCGCTCTCCGGCGGTGAGCAGCAGCGCGTGGCGCTGGCCCGTGCCCTGGCACCCCGCCCCCGGCTGCTGATGCTCGACGAGCCGCTCGGCCAGCTGGACCGCTCGCTGCGCGAACGGCTCGTCGTCGAACTCCGCCAGCTCTTCGGCGAGTTGGGTACGACGGTGCTCGCCGTCACGCACGACCAGGGCGAGGCCTTCGCGCTCGCCGACCGGGTCGTGGTCATGCGCGACGGACGGATCGCCCAGTCCGGTACACCACTCGAGGTCTGGCAGCGGCCCGCGGACGCCTTCGTGGCCCGCTTCCTCGGCTTCGACAACGTGGTCGACGCGACCGTGAGCGCGAGTGCCGCCGACACCCCCTGGGGCAAGGTCCCGGTGCCCGAGGGCGCCCCCCAGGGGCCCGGAACCCTCCTCGTACGGCCCGCCGGTGTACGGCTCGTGGCCGTGGCGGACGGGCTGCGCTGCACGGTCGCCGCGCGGACCTTCCGGGGCACGCACGTCGCCGTACAGCTCCAGCCGGAGGGCGCGCCCCGGCTGGAGGCCGCGTGCGCGCTGCGGGACGCTCCGGAGCCCGGGGACGTGGTCGGGGTGGAGTTCGACGCCGCGGAGATCGTCGTCCTCGGGGCGCCGGCCCCCGCGAAGCGACCGTCGCGGCAGGCGGGTTGAGCGGGACGTCCGGACAGCCGTGTGGCCCGCCCCCTCGACGGGGGCGGGCCACACGGTCGTTCAGGAGGTGGTTCAGCTCGCCTTCGAGGCGCCACGGCGGCGCATGCCGAAGAAGACCGCTCCGCCACCGACGACGACGAGCGCGCCGGCGATACCGGCGATCATCGGGGTGTTGGAGTTCGCACCGGTCTCGGCGAGGTTGGACTCACCGGCGGCCGCGGACGGCTGGTTGTCGCCCGGGGTGGCCGGAGCGGCGCTGCTCTCCGAGTCGGACGGGCTGGCCGAGTCCGAGGGAGTGTCCGAGGAGGCGGACTCCGACGGCTCCGGGCTCGTCGACGGGGACGGCGACTCCGACTTCGTCGTGCAGGCCTCGTCCTTGGTCACCAGGTTCGGCGAGATGTCCTTGTCCACGATGTTCGGGACGCTCACGTGGATCCGGTACTCGGCCTTGGGCGCCCAGTCCTCCGAGAAGGAGATGGTGGCACCGTCCTTGCTGCCGGTGACCTTCTGGGCGGACCCGACCTGGTGGTCGTCGGCGCCGTTGCGCTCGAGGAAGACCGTGATCGTGGCTTCCTTGGCGGAGGCGTCGATGTCGGTCACGGTGATGATGCCCTTCCCGTTGCCGTCACAGGTGGCGGCCGCCGAGAAGTCCTTGATGTTGCAAGCGAGTGCGTTGCCGGCGACGCCGAGCGCGAGCGCGGCAGAGGCGGAGGCAACGCCGAGGATTCGCACGGAACGTGCGGTGCGTCGAGATATGGACACGATTGCCCTTCACAGATTGTGCAACTGCGGGGGGTGTGGGGGGATTTGCTGCGGTCTTTCCAGCAACAGCGCCCCCAGGAGTCTCACAGGTCTATAAGCGCGACCTAAGTGCTGTCAATGCGTAGACCGTGCCCGACTGTTGGCTTTGCCGAGTTGTTAAGGTCCCAGGTGTTTGAGTGCTTCCGGAGCGTCATCGACGCCGTCGACGAGGGCGATGCGTGACTCCATCGCACGCTCCCTGGCCAGCGACGTCAGCAGTGCCCAGGCGGGGTACTTCTCGGTCCAGTGCTCCCGGTCCACCAGGACCATGGGGGTCGGCTCGCCCCTGGATCCGTAGTAGTTGGGGGTCGCGTTGTCGAAGATCTCCTGTACGGTCCCGGCGGCGCCCGGAAGGAAGACGACCCCCGCGTTCGAGCGGGCCAGCAGTCCGTCCTCACGGGTCGCGTTGGCAAAGTACTTGGCGATGTGCGCGGCGAAGGCGTTCGGCGGCTCGTGGCCGTAGAACCAGGTGGGGATGCCGACCGAGGCGCCGCCCGAGGGCCAGCGCTCGCGCACCTCGAACGCCGCGCGCGCCCAGTCCGTGACGGAAGGGGTGAACGAGGGGACGGCGGCCAGCACACGCAGAGCCTCGTCGAGCATGCCGTCGTCGAACGGGGCCGCGTACGCGCCGAGGTTCGCCGCCTCCATGGCGCCGGGGCCACCGCCGGTGGCGACCATGAGACCGGAGCGGGCGAGGGTGCGGCCGAGCCGCGCGGCCCCCGCGTACGCCTCCGTGCCGCGCGCCATCGCGTGGCCGCCCATCACGCCCACCACCCGTACGCCGACGAGGAGTTCTTCGAGCGCGTCCGAGACGGAGTCGTCGTGGACCGCGCGCACCATCGACGCGAATATGTCACCGTCGGCCTTGGTCCGCTGGAACCAGGCGTACGCGCGGGCGTCGGGCGTCGACTCGTACCCCGCGTCGAGCGAGGCGAAGAGCTCGTCGGGGGAGTAGAGGTGGCCCCGGTAGGGGTCGAGGGGGAGGCCCGGTACGGGTGGGAAGACGAGCGCACCGGAGAGCCGGACCCGCGCGGCCGCCTCGGGCTCCATCGGACAGCCGAGGAAGACGGCACCCCCGGTGTCCACGGACAGCAGGTCCCGCGTACGGCCCGTCAGATCGACGGCCTGGACCCGGAACCCGGCGAGCGAGCCGCCCGCCGAGACGGCCTCGTCGAACTCGGCGAGGGATTCGATCTCACGGTCGTGGGAGACGTGAAGAGGAGTTGGCAGCACCCGGCCATGCTAGGGGCTGCCGCCCGAGGCGCACCGGGGTTCTGGACCCCAGGCCCTCGCGACGTGACCCCGGGTCACCCCCGGCCTCGCAGCTGGCCGCTGACCGCGACCCGGCCGGTAATCGGCCCCGGCCCGGCTCTGGCCGAGCGGCCCAGCCCCGGCGCTTCACGGCCCGCCGCACCGGCAACCTTCTTTCGCCCCCTCCGCCCCGTACCTGGGGCTCCGCCCCGTACCTGGGGCTCCGCCCCAGACCCCGCTCCTCAAACGCCGGAGGGGCTGGATCTTGCCCCCGCACCCGAAAACGCGGGCCGGAGGAAGGTCGCCCCTGGGCTGGATCTTGCCCCCGTACCCGAAAACGCGGGCCGGAGGAAGGCCGCCCCTGGGGCTGGATCTTGCCCCGCACCAGAAAAGGCGGGCCGGCGCGCGGACCCCTGTACCGCGCGCCGGCCCCGGAACGTCGACCGGGTGGTGAGGCTCAGGCCTGGACCGCCGCCGGGTCCATCCACATGACCTCCCAGGTGTGGCCGTCCAGGTCGTCGAAGGCACGCCCGTACATGAAGCCCTGGTCCTGTGCCTCGCCGGTGCCCGAGCCGCCCGCCGCGATGGCGGCGTCGACCAGCTCGTCGACCTTCTCGCGGCTCTCGGCGCTCAGACACAGCAGCACCTCGCTGGTCTTCGTCGCGTCCGCGATCTCCTTCTTGGTGAAGTCCGCGTAGCGCTGCCTGCCGAGCAGCATCGCGATGATTGTGTCGCTGATCACCACACAGGCGCAGTCGTCGGTGGAGAACTGGGGGTTGATCGTGTAGCCGAGCTCCGTGAAGAACTTCCTCGAGGCGGCGACGTCGGACACGGGCAGGTTCACGAAGATCATCTGCTGGTACATGCGAGGTACTCCCGTCGGTGTGGTGCCGTTCGCAGGGATAGACCGGGGGGTCGCCCGGAAATCATCGCCCGGTACGGACTTTTCCCGGAGGACCGCGCCGGGCGGCCCGCGGGCGCGTCACCTGACCGGCCCGCGGGCCGGTCAGGTGATGAGCGGAAGCGCGGCCAGTTCGGCGACCGCCCAGGTCAGCGGGGCGAACGCGACGAACAGCGCCCCGGCGCGCAGGGCCGCGGCGCCGCGCAGCATCGTGGCGGGCGCCCCGAGCCGCAGCAGTGCCGCCGTGGTGTCGGCACGGGCCTGCCGCACCTCGACGGCGGCGGTCGCCAGCGTCAGCAGCGTGCACCCGGCGACCAGCAGGGCGCCGAGCGTGGTCAGCGGACCGAAGGCGGGCCGGGCGCCGGTGTACAGCGTCGTCATGGCGAACCCGCCTGACGCCACCGCGCACACCACCCCCAGCGGCTGCCCGATGCGCCGCGCCTCCGCCTGGAGCACCCGCCCGGCCAGCAGCCGCATCGCGCCCGGACGTACGGCCTGGAGCAGCCATCCGCACAGATACGTGATCGCGGGCCCGGCGAGGGCCAGACCGACCGCCGTCAGCACCCAGCCGAGCAGTACCCCGGCCGGACCGCCGACGAATCCGCCGGGCAGCGCGAGCACGGGCGCGGGTCCCGGACGGCTCGCGTACGTCTCCACGGCCAGCCCGGCCGCCAGCGCGGCCGCGCCCCAGGGGAGCCCGTTCGGGCAGCCCTGCGCGGGCGGCAGCGCACGGGGGCCGGCCTCGGCGGCCCGACGCCGGTCCGGGCGCGCACCGGGCACGACGGCACCCTCGTACGCCGGTTCCGGGTGTGCGTACGAAGGTGCCGTGTCCCCGTACGCGATGTCCGGGCGCTCGTACGAGGGCGGCGTTCCGTGGGCGACGGCGGGGGGCAGGTCCTCCGCGGCCGTCCTCCGGGTCTCCCCGGAGGCGTACGCCTCGGCGGTCCAGTGGAAGTCGGGGCCGCCGGGGCCGTCCGCCGCGGGGGCCCGCGGGTCGGGTGCCGGCAGGGCGGCGCCGTCGGCGTCCGTCGACGCGTCCCGGAATCCGTCGCCCGTGCCGGTCACGGTCAGACCCGCGGCCGTGCCGGTCACGGTCGGACCCGCGGCCGTGCGGGTCGCCGCGGAGGCCGTGGGCCCGCCGGGCGCGGTGATGGGCGCGGGCGTGCCGGGAGCGCCGCCCGTGGGCCGTCCGCCGCCGCGGGTACCGGGCCGGGGAGCGCCCGCGACGGCGTTCTGCCGCGCCGACATCCAGGTGCGGCCGTACGACCACGCGGCGCGCACCGGACCGCTGCCCCGGGGGCGCAGGGCCAGGGCGGCCGCGCCGGAGGCCGCGACCGGCACCACGACGAGCAGGGTGAGGGCCGCGGGCAGGGGCAGGGACCGGCCGGAGGCGAGGAAGTCCGTGGCCGTGCCACCGAACGGGATACCGGTCAGGTCGCCGCGCAGGTGGAGGAAGAGGACCAGGGCGAGCAGAGAGCCGAGGAGCGTGGACAGGGCGGTGGTGGCGGCGGAGATCGCCATCAGCCGGCCCGGACCGAGGCCGATGGCGGACAGGCCGGGCCGGGGCCGGGTGGCGGGGTCGGTGCGGGCCACCGCGACGGCGAAGTAGACCGTGGCGGCGAGGGGAACGACGCACCAGGCCAGGCGCAGCGCGCCGGCGGCCGAGGCGTCCGGATGGCTCAGCGCGTACCCCAGCGTGCACAGCAGCAGGAACCCGGTGCCCGCGGAGGCGGCGGCGACCAGGAGCCGGCGGAGCTGGACGAGGGGGTGCCCCCCGCGGGCTAGACGGAGAGCGAGCACGCGGCCCGGCCTTCCGTCTCGGCGACCGGGGGCAGGTGGACGGTGTTCACGCGCCGTCCGTCGAGCAGGTTCACCGTGCGGTCGGCGAGGGCCGCGGTGTCCGGGTCGTGGGTGGCGAGGACGACGGTGATGCCGTGCGAGCGGGCCGCCGAGGTCAGGGTGCGCAGCACATGAGCCTGGTCGGCGCGGTACAGAGGGGCCGTCGGCTCGTCGGCGAACAGCACGGTGGGGGCGGGGGCGAGGGCGCGGGCGACGGCCACGCGCTGCCGTTCGGCCTGGAGCAGGGCGTGCGGGCGTCTGCGGGCGCAGTCGCCGACGTCCAGACGCCTGAGCCACTCCAGGGCGGCGGTCTTGGCGGCCCGGCGGGTCCAGCCGCGCAGCATCAGCGGGAGGGCGGTGTTCTCCCAGGCGTTCAGCTCGGGGACCAGCGTCGGGACGGGGCCGATCCAGCCGAACCGGTCCCGGCGCAGCCGCTCGCGGGTGAGCGGGCCCATGGTGTGCACGGGCGAGCTGTTGAACCAGACCTCGCCCTGCTGCGGCAGGAGCTGGCCGGACAGGCACAGCAGGAGGGTCGTCTTGCCGCTGCCGCGCGGGCCGCCGACGGCGAGGATCTCGCCCTCACGGACGCCGAGCGAGACGCCGCTGAGCGCGGGCGAGCCGTTGTGCTTGACGTGCAGGGCGCGTGCCCAGAGCACGTCGTTGTCAGGCGGGGCCACCATCGCGTACACCTCGTTCAGAGCTGATGTGCCGTGCCCGGCGATCTCTTCGAGGTCGCTCGGTCCCCCGGACGGGGGAACGAAGGCAGGGCCGATCGGTCAAGGGGCACGCTAGGGAGTCGGGGCCGGGAGGCCGGACAGCACACGGCCCCGGGCCGCCCATTCTCACTCGAACGGGCGCCACCGGGGCCGGTGTTGATCAGTCAACCGGTGTTGATCAGTCAAACGGAAGACCGGAGCCCGCCGGGGGGAACCGGCGGACCGAGCTCACGGCCGGGGCCGACGGGGTGCGGTCAGAGCTTGGTCCACGCCTCCGTCAGGACCTGACGGACGATCCCCTCGATCTCGTCGAAGGTCGACTGGTCGGAGATCAGCGGCGGCGAGAGCTGGATGACCGGGTCGCCGCGGTCGTCGGCGCGGCAGTAGAGGCCGTACTCGAAGAGCTTCTTGGAGACGAAGCCGTAGAGCACGCGCTCCGACTCCTCGTCCGTGAAGGTCTCCTTGGTGGCCTTGTCCTTCACCAGCTCGATGCCGTAGAAGAAGCCGTTGCCGCGGACGTCGCCGACGATCGGCAGGTCGTGCAGCTTCTGCAGGGTCTGCAGGAAGTTGGCCTCGTTGTCCAGCACGTGCTGGTTCAGGCCCTCACGCTCGAAGATGTCGAGGTTGGTGAGCGCCACGGCCGCGGAGACCGGGTGGCCGCCGAAGGTGTAGCCGTGCAGGAAGGTGTTGTCGCCCTTGTAGAACGGCTCGGCGATCCGGTCGGAGACGATGCACGCGCCGATCGGGGAGTAGCCCGAGGTCATGCCCTTGGCGCAGGTGATCATGTCCGGTACGTAGCCGAACTTGTCGCAGCCGAACATCGTGCCGAGGCGGCCGAAGGCGCAGATGACCTCGTCCGAGACAAGCAGCACGTCGTACTTGTCGCAGATCTCGCGCACGCGCTGGAAGTAGCCGGGCGGCGGCGGGAAGCAGCCACCGGCGTTCTGCACCGGCTCCAGGAAGACCGCGGCGACGGTGTCCGGGCCCTCGAAGAGGATCTCCTGCTCGATCTGGTCGGCGGCCCAGCGGCCGTAGGCCTCCGGGTCGTCGCCGAAGAGCGGGGCGCGGTAGATGTTGGTGTTGGGGACCTTGTGGGCACCGGGGACCAGCGGCTCGAAGGGGGCCTTCAGGGCCGGCAGACCGGTGATCGACAGGGCGCCCTGCGGGGTGCCGTGGTAGGCGACCGCACGCGAGATGACCTTGTACTTGGTCGGCTTGCCCTGCAGCTTGAAGTACTGCTTGGCCAGCTTCCACGCGGTCTCGACGGCCTCGCCGCCACCCGTCGTGAAGAACACCTTGTTCAGGTCGCCCGGCGCGTGGTGCGCGAGGCGCTCGGCCAGCTCGATGGCCTTGGGGTGGGCGTAGGACCACACCGGGAAGAAGGCCAGCTCCTGGGCCTGCTTGAAGGCCGTCTCGGCCAGCTCGGTGCGGCCGTGGCCGGCCTGGACCACGAACAGGCCCGCGAGACCGTCGAGGTAGCGCTTGCCCTTGTCGTCGTAGATGTAGGTGCCCTCACCACGGACGATGGTGGGAACGGGCGCGTTCTCGTACGAGGACATGCGGGTGAAGTGCATCCACAGGTGGTCGTACGCGGTCTTGCTGAGGTCCTTGGTGCTCACGGCTATCGGGTTCCCCACATGTAGGTCTGCTTCTTGAGCTTGAGGTAGACGAAGCTCTCGGTGGAGCGCACCCCGGGCAGGGCCCGGATGCGTTTGTTGATGACGTCCAGCAGGTGGTCGTCGTCCTCGCAGACGATCTCGGCGAGGATGTCGAACGAGCCCGCGGTCATCACCACGTACTCGACTTCCGACATGGCAGTCAGCGCTTCGGCCACCGGGTCGAGGTCGCCTTCGACGTTGACACCGACCATCGCCTGCCTGCGGAACCCCACGGTGAGCGGGTCCGTGACGGCGACGATCTGCATGACGCCCTGGTCGAGCAGCTTCTGGACCCGCTGGCGCACGGCGGCCTCGGAGAGGCCCACGGCCTTGCCGATCGCGGCGTACGGGCGGCGTCCGTCCTGCTGGAGCTGCTCGATGATGGCGAGGGAGACGGTGTCCAACTGGGGACTGCCGTTCCTGGACTCGCGGGAGTCCCTGGGTTCCGCGCTTCGACTGGCCACGACCTCACTGTGCACGACGTATCGACAGTTCCGCAAGCATGCGGCGATGAAATTCGTTGTTTACAGGTACGTGTCTTGCGGATTTCGCAGCCATGGGCCGTTCGGGGGTGTTGAAAACGTGGAGCCACGGATTAGGGTGGGGCCCAGGCATCTCAGGTAGTGGACACCTGGGCCGTTGGACATCCGACAGGAGGGCCGGGCAGTGAGCACCGAGCTGCGTCGTCTGCGCAATTACATCGACGGAGAGTTCCGCGATGCCGCCGATGGACGGACCACGGAGGTGGTCAACCCCGCGACCGGCGAGGCGTACGCGACCGCGCCGCTCTCCGGCCGGGCGGACGTGGACGCCGCCATGGCGGCCGCCGCCGCGGCCTTCCCGCAGTGGCGGGACAAGACCCCCTCCGAGCGCCAGAAGGCGCTCCTGAAGATCGCGGACGCGTTCGAGGAGCGGGCCGAGGAACTGATCGCGGCCGAGGTGGAGAACACCGGCAAGCCGATCGGGCTGACCCGGTCCGAGGAAATCCCGCCGATGGTCGACCAGATCCGCTTCTTCGCGGGTGCCGCCCGCATGCTCGAGGGCCGTTCGGCCGGCGAGTACATGGAGGGCATGACCTCGATCGTCCGCCGCGAGCCGGTCGGCGTCTGTGCCCAGGTCGCGCCGTGGAACTACCCGATGATGATGGCGGTGTGGAAGTTCGCCCCGGCCCTCGCGGCGGGCAACACGGTCGTCCTGAAGCCGTCGGACACCACCCCGGCCTCCACCGTCCTGATCGCCGACATCCTCGGCGGCATCCTGCCCAAGGGCGTCTTCAACGTCATCTGCGGCGACCGCGACACCGGCCGCGCGATGGTCGAGCACCCGACCCCGGCGATGGCGTCCATCACCGGCTCCGTCCGCGCGGGCATCTCGGTCGCCGAGTCGGCGTCCAAGGACGTCAAGCGCGTCCACCTGGAGCTGGGCGGCAAGGCCCCGGTCGTCGTCTTCGAGGACACCGACATCCCCAAGGCCGTCGAGGACATCTCGGTCGCGGGCTTCTTCAACGCCGGCCAGGACTGCACGGCCGCGACCCGCGTCCTCGTCCAGGACTCCATCCACGACGAGTTCGTCGCGGCGCTCGCCAAGGCCGCCGCCGAGACCAAGACCGGTCAGCCGGACGACGAGGACGTGCTCTACGGCCCGCTGAACAACCCCAACCAGCTCAAGCAGGTCGCCGGGTTCATCGAGCGCCTGCCCGCGCACGCCAAGGTCGAGACGGGCGGTCAGCAGGTCGGCGAGAAGGGCTACTTCTACGCCCCGACCGTCGTCTCCGGCCTCAAGCAGGACGACGAGATCATCCAGAACGAGGTCTTCGGCCCGGTCATCACCGTGCAGTCCTTCTCGGACGAGGCCCAGGCGATCGAGTGGGCCAACGGCGTCGACTTCGCCCTCGCCTCCTCGGTGTGGACCAAGGACCACGGCCGGGCGATGCGCCTGTCCAAGTCCCTCGACTTCGGCTGCGTGTGGATCAACACCCACATCCCGCTGGTGGCCGAGATGCCGCACGGCGGCTTCAAGAAGTCCGGCTACGGCAAGGACCTGTCGGGCTACGGCTTCGAGGACTACACGCGCATCAAGCACGTGATGACGTCGCTGGACGGCTGACCGCCGGCCGACCGAGCGGCGTTCACGCTCGGCTCGTACGCACCACGTGGCCCCGGACGGGAGTCGATCCCGGCCGGGGCCACGGTGTTCCCCCCGGGCGTTCGGCTCAGACGCTCTCGGTCACGCTGGAGAGCGTGGGTCCGCCGGGTGCGCCCGCCTTCCCGTCCCCCTTCTCCGTGTGGAAGCCGGGCAGCTCGCCGGAGCCTCCGACGGAGCCGCCGACAGGGCTTCCGCCGGATCCGGTACCGGGCTTGCCGGGCTTGCCCGGAACGGGCAGCGGGGGCAGGCCGGCCTTCGACGAGAGGGTGATGCCGGCCTTCTTCAGGATCGGCGCGCACGCCTTCACGGCGGCCCGGTAGCTCTTGGAATTCGGGTCGAATCCGTTGGCCGCCCCGACCTGCACGTTGAACAGGATGCGGCCCTGCTTGTCCTTCGAGGCGTGGAAGGCCGGGAAGACCTTCTGGCCGTGGCCGCGCATGCACGCCGCGAACGCGTCGTTGGCGGTGTTCACGTCCCCTGGCGCGTGCGAGGTGGGCCGGTACCCGACGGCGCCCGGGAACCCGGCGGGGGGAAGGCCGCCCTTCGGCGGCTTGCCGGTCGTCGAGTGCTGCGTGAGCCGGGCGGACGCGGCGGTCCACGCCGTCGCCGTGGTGACGGTGGACCTGTCGGACGCCGAAGCGGCCGAGGCGCTGACGGTCCCGAGGGTGGCGGCCGAGATCAAGGCGCAGGCCAGGGCGAGTCGTTGTGGCCGAGTGGCCAGTGCACGCATGGGTTTCCTCCATGGGGCGGGCGGCGGTGCCGCCGGGTCGGACGCGTTGGCGCACGGTGGCGCACCACCGAGCCGTCACGTGTCGTGGCTCGACCGTCGGGGCGGGGTGCGCGGTGTCGTGTTGTGCTCCAGCCAAGCCCGGGGGCGGTTACGGCACGGGAACGGCCGTCCTTATGGCGAACCGACGGCGAGCCGGAGGCGTACGCCGGGACGGCCGGGCCCGGCCGGGGTGCGCGGGGCCCGCACAGGGAACGCTTATCCCCGTGTAACCCCCGGGCCGCCACACTGACCGCCATGCGTGTGCTGGTGGTCGAGGACCATGAGGAACTGGCCGAGACCGTGGCCGCCGGGCTGCGCCGCGAGGGCATGGCGGTCGATCTCGCGCTGGACGGGCCCACGGCGCTGGAGCGCGCCACGGTCAACGCGTACGACGTCGTCGTGCTCGACCGCGATCTGCCCGGCGTCCACGGCGACCAGGTGTGCCGGACGCTGGCCGCGGGCGGCAGCCGGGCGAGGGTGCTGATGCTGACCGCGTCCGGCACGGTGGCCGACCGGGTCACGGGACTCGGCCTCGGTGCCGACGACTATCTGCCCAAGCCCTTCGCGTTCGCCGAACTCGTCGCGCGTGTACGGGCCCTGGCGCGACGCGCGCAGCCCGCGCTGCCCCCTGTCCTGGTCCGCGGGGAACTGCGGCTCGACCCGGCGCGGCGGCAGGCGACCCGGGGCGGTTCGGGGCTCGCCCTCAGCCCGAAGGAGTTCGCCGTGCTCGAACTCCTGCTGGCCGCGCAGGGCGCCGTGGTCTCCACCGAGGAACTCCTGGAGCGGGCCTGGGACGAGGCGGCCGACCCCTTCAGCCAGACCGTGAAGGTCACGGTGAGCCGGCTGCGCCGCAAACTGGGGGAGCCGCAGCTGATCGCGACGGTGGACCGGGCGGGGTACCGGATCGCATGACGGACGCATCCGCCGGAGCGGACCGCCCGGCCCCGTACGGCACGCGCCCGCGGCCGGCACCGCCCGGCCGCCGTTGGTGGCGAGCACCGCGGACCGCCCGCGGGCGGCCGGCCCTCGGCGGTGTCCGGTGGCGGATCGCCCCGCGCAGCATTCGCTGGCGTCTGACCCTGCTCTACAGCGCGCTGTTCGTGGTGGCGGGGGCCGCCCTGCTCGGCTTCACCTATCTGCTGGCGTCGCGGACCGCGCCGTCGACGGCGGTCGGGGGTTCGTCCGTGGCCCCCGGGCTGCCCGGGGGCGAGGGACAGACCCCCGATCCGCCGACGCTCACGATGTACGCCGAGGCCCTGCGCGCCGATCAACTGCACCAGTTGCTCGTCGAGGCGGGCGTCGCGCTCGCCGTGATGACCTTCGCCTCCGTGGCCCTGGGCTGGCTCATGGCAGGACGCGTCCTCGCGCCGCTGCGCACGATGACCTCGGCCGCCCGGCGGATCTCCGCGGACAACCTCCGACAGCGGCTGGCGGTGCCGGGTCCCGAGGACGAACTCAAAGCCATGGCGGACACCTTCGACGACGTACTGGGGCGGTTGGAGGGCGCGTTCGAGGCACAGAAACAGTTCGTCGCCAACGCGTCGCACGAACTGCGCACTCCGCTCACGCTCCAGCAGGCGATCGTGGACGTCGCGCTCGCCGACCCCGGGGCGTCGGTGGAGAGCCTGCGGGCCGCGTGCCTGCGCGTTCGTGCCGCCGGGCAGGAACAGGAGCGCCTCATCGACGCCCTGTTGACCCTCGCGCGCAGTCAACGCGGGCTTCAACGAAGGGAGTTCGTCGACATCGCCGAGACGGTGCGGGAGCTGCTGCCGGACGGCGGGCCCGGGACCGGCGGGCCACGGGTGCGGGCCGACCTCGGCTCCGCGCCCGTACTGGGCGACCCCCAGCTGATCGAACGCCTGGTGGTCAACCTCGCCGACAACGCCGTACGGCACAACACCCGTGGGGACCAGGAGAGCTGGGTCCAGGTGTGGACCGGGACGGAGGCGGGGCGCCCGGTCCTGCGGATCGACAACACCGGCCCGGTGATCCCGCGCGACCAGGTGGCCGGACTCTTCCAGCCGTTCCGGCGGTTGGGCGCGGAACGGACCGGCACGCACCCGCGCGGGAAGGGCCGCCCCCGCGAGGGCCTCGGGCTCGGCCTGTCCATCGTCACGGCCGTCGCCACCGCCCACGGCGGCACGGTCGAGGCATGGCCCCGTCCGCGGGGCGGCCTGTCCGTGAGGGTCGCGTTCCCGCCGTGCGCACCGCCCGCGTCGAGGCCGGGCCAGGCGCAGGGCCGGGGACGGGCGGCGGTCGCGCGCGCGGAGTTCTCGGAACGCAGGGGAACGGATCGACAGGGTGTCGGGTCGGCGGGCGACTGATCGACGCAGCGTCCATTGTCCCGGCCGGGCCCGGGTCGGCATGCTTCGCGCGTGCCAGTGAATCGGAAGACCTCGCCCCCCTCCCGCCGGTCCCTGCTGCGCGCCCTGGGCGGCGGTGCCGTGCTCGGAGCACTCGCGGGATGCGGGGTACCGGCGGCGTACGTGGGACCGGGAGACCGGGCCGGAGCGGACCTCTCCGCCACGGACAAGCGGCTGACCTGGGCGAACTGGCCGCTGTACATCGACACCGACGACGAGGACAGCACCCGGCGGCCGACGCTGGAGGCCTTCGGGAAGCGCACCGGGATCTCCGTCGACTACATCGAGGAGATCAACGACAACGACGAGTTCTTCGGCAAGATCAGCCCGTCCCTGATGAACCACCAGCGGACCGGCCGCGACCTCATCGTCATCAGCGACTGGATGTGCGCCCGTTTCGTCCGGCTCGGCTGGGTCCAGGAGATGGACCGGTCCCGGCAGCCGAACGTCGTCAAGTACCTGGACCCGCTGCTGAGTTCGCCTGCCTTCGACCCCGGCCGCAAGTCCTCGGTGCCGTGGCAGTCGGGGATCACCGGTATCGCGTACAACCGCCGCAGGGTCGGCCGCGAGATCCGGCACGTCTCGGATCTGTGGGCCGACGACCTCAAGGGCCGGGTCACCCTGCTCTCCGGCCTGGACGAGGCGTTCGCGCTGCTCATGCAGGGCAACGGCGTCGACATCACGAAGTGGCGGGCCGACGACTTCCACCAGGTGTGCGATCAGGTCGAGAAGCAGGTGCGCCGAGGCCAGATCCGCCGCTTCACCGGCAACGACTACATCAAGGACCTCGCCGGCGGGGACGTGCTGGCCTGCCAGGCCTACTCGGGCGACGTGATCCAGCTCCAGGCCGACGACCCCGACATCCGCTTCGTCGTCCCCGAGGAGGGCGCCGAACTGTGGGCCGAGTCGCTGATGATCCCCAACCTGGCCCGGCACAAGGCCAACGCCGAGAAGCTCATCGACTACTACTACGAGCCCGAGGTCGCCGCCGAACTGGCCGCCTGGGTCAACTACGTCTGTCCGGTCCCCGCCGCCCAGGACATCCTCGCCTCCTCCGGGGACAAGGACACCGCCGCCCTCGCCGAGGACCCCCTGATCTTCCCGGACGCGACGATGCGCAGGCGTCTCGCGATCGCCCGCGACATCACCGCCGCCGAACGCACGGAGTTCGCCAAGCGCTGGAACGCGATAGCCGGCCTGTGAGTCAGAGGTCCTGGGCCGGCCAGTCCAGCAGCCGTGCCCCGATCACCGCGGTCTGGAGCATGTAGCGGTGGGCCGGGTCGGCCGGGTTGGCGCCGGTGAGTTTGTGGATGCGTTCCAGGCGGTAGGTCAGGGCTCGCACGCTCAGGGTCAGGCGGCGGGCGGCTTCGGCGGCGACGCAGCCGCAGTCGAAGTACGCGGTGAGGGTGTCCAGGAGGGGCTGGGCGCCGCCGCGGCTTGTTCTGAGCGGTCCGAGGGCGTCGAGGACCAGGTCGGCCATGGCCTGGCGGTCGCGGGTGAGGACCGGGTAGACGAGCAGGTCCGCGGAGCGCAGGACCGGTTCGTCGAGGCCCAGGCGCTCGCCCAGTTCCAGGGCGTTGAGCGCCTCCTCGTAGGACTGGACGACGCCGCCGGGGCCCGGCTGAGGGCGGCCGATGGCGACGCGTCCGCCGTCGCTGGCGGCATGAGCCTGCTGGGCGAAGCAGGTGAGGATCTCGTCCTGGTGGCCGGGGGCGACGCACAGCAGTCGCCCGTCCTTGGTGGTGATCAGGATGTTGCGGTCGCCGAAGCGGCCGATGAGCGCGTGCTCGACCTGTCGGGGCACCGCGTCGCCCTCGTCGTAGGCGGCCGGGCCCTCGGCGACGGCGACCGCGTGCGCGTGGGACAGACGCAGGCCGAAGCGCTCGGCGCGCTCGGCGAGACGGCCCAGGTCGCTGCGGCCGTACAGGAGATCGTCGATGAACTCCCGGCGCGCGGCCTCTTCTTGTCGGACGGCCTGGCGCTGCGCGCGTTCGTAGCCCTCGGCGAAGGCGTCTATCGCCTGCTGCACGGCGCCGAGCACGATGTCGATGGAGCCGGGTGAGTGGGGCCAGGCGGAGCGCGCGGCGGTCAGGTGCTCGCTGACCAGGGTGCGCAGTCCGTGTCCGGCCTCCGCCGCCTGCTCACCCAGGGCGCGCCGGGACTCGATCTCCACGCGGGTGAGGCGCCGGCCGGTGGCCGAGACGTCGGCCAGGATCTCGGCGTAGCCGTGCAGATAGTGCACGG
Source organism: Streptomyces sp. NBC_00386 (assembly GCF_036063235.1). NCBI lineage: Bacteria > Bacillati > Actinomycetota > Actinomycetes > Kitasatosporales > Streptomycetaceae > Streptomyces > Streptomyces sp. NBC_00386. Next base: position 2,868,068 of record NZ_CP107950.1, on the reverse strand, counting down.
GGTTCTCCCGGTCGGTCACGTCGTCTCCCGAATCCTGAGCGTCGGTGACGGAATCTCAGCGGCTCACCGGCATGCAGACCCTAGTGAACGTTGCCGGGAATCGGCAATGCGCCTAAGCGCCCCGGCCGTGCACCATGACGTGCGGGGAGCACTGCGAACGGCTCTGGTGCCGGGCACCGGCAGATGGTGCCCGGCCCGGGGCCTGGATTCCGTACGTCGCGACCATGGCACCCATCACCGGCGACCTGGTCCACACCATGGGCGGCGACGGCGACCACGTCATGTGGTGGGCCCTCGCCCTCGGAGCCGACCTGGGCGGCAACGCCACCGCGATCGGCGCCTCCGCCGACGTCGTCGTCCTCGGCATCGCCGAACGCAACCGCCGGCCCATCACCTTCTGGCAGTTCACCAGGTACGGCCTGATCGTCACCGCCGTGACCGTGGCGATCTCCCTCGGTCACGTGTGGCTGCGCTACTTCGCCCTCGCCTGACGAGGGTTACCTGAGCTCTGGGGGCGGCGGACTCGCGGCGACGGAACCGATGTTCACGGTTCGCGCAGCAGGTCCCGGGCCCGGGCCAGCCGGCGGGTTCCGGCCGGGTAGGGCAGCGCCCGGGCCAGCGACTCGGCCCGCGTCAGTTCCTTCGTGCCCTCCCGCGCCGGGGCGAGCCGCGACAGCGAGGTCCCGAGGACGATCCGTGCCTCCACCTCGGTGAGGCGTTCCCCGGTTCGCTCGGCCCGGGCCGCCTCGGCGCGCGCGAGCCGCAGGGCGGCCTCGGTCCGCCCCGACAGGAGTTCCGCCCAGGCCACCAGGACCGGCGCGTCCTCGGTGTGACCGTCCAGGGCACGCAGCGCCTGGTCCGGGCGGCCGGTGCGCAGGGCGAGTTCGGCGCGCGCCGTGCGCACCTCGTGCTCCGCCTGCCGGTCCCCGAACTCGGCGGCGACCGCCTCCGCTCGGTCCAGCAGGGGCAGCGCCTCCCGCGCCGCGCCCGCGAAGACCCGTACGCGGGCCAGGGTCGCGAGGGCGTACGGAAGGCACCAGGCGTCGTACGCCTCCGCGCCCGCCACGGCTTGCTCGGCGAGGGCGAGGGCCGGCTCGGGCTCCTCGAGCAGCAGCCGCAGTTCCGCGAGGTTCCCGCGCTCGAACGCGGCGGCGGTCGGATCGCCGGACCGTTCGGCCAGGCCGAGCGCGCGGGTCCCGATCTCGACGGCCTCGCGCAGTCTTCCCGCCCGCCGCGCGTTCTCACGCAGCATCGACAGGACCGAGCCGAGGAGCGTCGGATCGCCGTAGGCCTCGGCCGGCGCCAGCGCCTGGTCGCCCGCTTCGCGTGCCTGGTCGAAGCGGCCGGCGAGCCCGAGGTTGGCGGCCTGCATCGCGAAGGCGCGGGCCACCAGCCTCAGGCCGGAGGCTCCCGGCACGTTCCGCGCCGCGGTCAGGGACTGCCGGGCGGCCTCGGCCCCGGCCGCGTACCGGCCCTGGACGCAGCGGACCACGGACAGGGCGAGGAAGTGAGCGGCGGCCGGTTCCGGCCCGGTGTCCGCGGTCACCGGGTGCTCCCGCAGCGTGCGGCGGGCGGAAGCCGGGGCGCTCGTCCTGACCAGGGTCTCGGCGAGCAGGGCCGAGGTGAGGACCGCGTCGTCGTGGTCCTCGCGCCGCTCGAACTCCGCCAGGGAGAGCCGCAGGGCCTCGGCCGCCTGCTCGAAGTGGCCCATTCTCCGCAGGACATGGGCGTGCGCGAGCCGGGCGCGGGCCGCGTCGACGTCCAGCCGGGCCACCAGGTCGCGGTAGTAGCGGTCGGCGGTGTCGTTCGCGTACAGGGCCGCGGCCCGCTCCGCCGCGCGGCGCAGGTATTCGGCCGCGCGCGGATCGTCGGCGCGGGCGAAGTGGGAGGCCAGGGTGTCGACGGCATCGGGACGGCGCCGCCGGACCGCCTGCGCGAACGCGGCGTGCAGTTGCCGGCGGCGGACGGCCGCGAGCTGTTCGTAGCAGGTCAGCCGGACCAGGGGATGGCGGAAGGCCACCCCTTCCTCGGACCGCCCGGCCACCACGACGGACCGTTCCTCGACGAGCGAGGCGGCGATGGCCTGTTCCAGGGCGTCGGCCGCCGCGGCGCCTGCCACCGGAGGGTGCAGCCCGTGTTCGGCGACATCGAGCAGTTCGGACAACGCGGTGTCGCCGCCCGCCACGGAGAGGGCCTCGACGACGCGGCGCGCGTCCGCGTCGAGCCGTACGAGCCGGTCGGCCACCAGCCCCCGTACACCTTCGGGGGCGAGGCCTCCGCCGTTCTCGTCGGCCGGGCCATGAGCGAGTTCGAGGGCGAACAGCGGGTTTCCGAGGGAGAGTTCCCACACCCTCAGGGCCCGGTCGTCCCGTGACATGTCCGTGGCCGCGTCGCGTACGACGGCCAGGCACGCCTCCTTGTCGAGCCGGCCCAGTTCCTCGCGCACGGACAGGCCCTGACGCAGCAACGACGCCACGATCGAGCGGCGCGGGTCACCGTCGGGGAGTTCTTCCTCGCGATACGTCACCAGGAACCGCAGCGCCGTCCCCCGCTCCGCGGACCGGCGGGCCAGATGGCCGAGCAACTGGTACGAGCCGGTGTCGGCGGCGTGCAGATCGTCCAGGACCATCAGCACCGGGCGCACCGCGGCCAGGTCGCCGAGCAGTGCCGCGCTCGCCCGGAACAGCCGGTCCCGTTCCTCCTCGGGACTGCGCTCGCCGGTCGCTCCCACCTGCCCCAGCGACGGCAGGAACGAGGCCAGTTCGGGATATTCGGTGCCGACCCGGGCGCGTTCGGCCGCGCTGTGCTCGGCGAGCCATCCCTCCAGAGCCTCCGCGAAAGCCCCGTACGGTGTGTGCCCCTCCGCGTCCCGGCCGCCGCCCCACAGCACAGCGGTACCGGCCGAGGTGGCCCGCCGTGCCACCTCGCCGACCAGACGGGTCTTGCCCACGCCCGCCTCGCCGGTGAGGAGCGTGACCGGCGGGCCGTCCGCCGAGAGGAGCCGTTCGAGCACGGCGTCGCGGCCCCGCAGCACGGGCGTGCCGCGGCCGGTCCGCAACGGGGCGGGGAGCAGGGGGGTGGCGGGGACGGGGGCGGGGGCCGCGGCCAGGGCGAGCCGGTGCAGCCGCTCCGTCTCCGGCCCCGGCCGCACGCCGAGTTCGGTGTCGAGCGTGTCGCGGCACACGTGGTACTGGTGCACGGCTCGCCGGCGCAGCCCCTGGCGCAGCCAGGCGTCGATGAGGAAGCGGTGGGCCAGTTCCTCGGCGGGGCTGGCGGCGAGGACCTGCTCGGCGAAGGCGGCCGCGTCGGCCGGGGCACCCCGTTCCAGGTGCTCGCCGGCGAGCCGGAGCAGCAGTTGTTCGCGCAGCAGCGTGAGCCGGGCGCGCCGGTCGTCGGCCCAGCGCGCGTAGCGGTCCTCCGGGAGCATCTCACCGGTGAACCGTTCGAGGGCGCCGGTCAGTTCACCGATCCCGCCGTCGGCGAGGGCCGCGCGGGCCGATGCCTCGGCCTCGTCGGCGTCGATCCACACGGTCGCGGGGTCGAGGTGGAGGAGCCCTCCGTCGGAGACGAGGTACGAGGAGGAGGCGCGCGGGGCGAGTTCGGGTTCGAGGGCGTGGCGCGCGGCGTGCAGGGCGACCCGCAGACTGCCCGCGGCGGCCTGCGGATCGGCGTCGGGCCAGCAGACGGCCATCGCCTGTTCGCGGTGCAGGCGGTGCGCGGGCGACACGGCGAGGAGTTTCACCAGGGCCTGGGCGCTGGGCCGGGGCCATCGTTCGGCGAGTGCGGGGCCGCCGTCCCGGGTGGCCCGAAAGCCGTTGAAAAGGTGCAGCCGGAGCAGAGGGGCGGACGGGGCCGTGCGGTGGGGCGGCTGCTGCGGACTCATCAGGGCGTCACTGTAGCCGAGCGTGCCGAGGACCCCCCGGGCGTGTGCCCGGGGGGTCCTCGGCCGAGCCGGCCGGCTCGGATCGGGTCAGGTCGGCTCAGGCCGGGTCGGGTACGTGCTCAGGAGAGCTTGTACGTGGTGACCTGGTGGATGGCGTTGTTCGGCAGGTAGTAGCGGCCGCCGAACTCCTCGGCCATCCGGTCGACGCCGTTGTAGTCGCCCGTGAGCGAGAGCGCCTCGTCGACCCCGTCGCCGTCCAGGTCGGCGGCGAGGTAGTCGCGCGCACCCATGAGGGTCGCGCTTCCGACGCCGTTCGCCCAGGTGTCGGCGGACTCGAAGATGCTCGGGTCCCACAGGTACAGCCCGCCCTCGACACCGGCGACCAGCAGCTTGCGGCCGCCGGGACCGGTCAGGAAGCCGCCGCCGTAGGACTGCGGCAGCACCCCGGCCTTGGAGTCCACGCCGTCGGCCTCGTACCGCCGGAAGGAGGCCGTGCCTCCCTCGTACAGCACGCCGTTGTCGGTGAAGTAGCTGAAGTGCGTCCACAGGCCGCCCGCGTAGCCGGAGTGCAGCACCTCACCGGTGCGGCCGTCGCGGATCTCGAAGTAGTTCCGCGGGCTGAGGGATTCGGCACCGTTGATCTCGACCGGGGCGGTGACGTTCCACTGGTAGACGACCGCGTGTCCGTCCGCGTACGGGATGTCCCCGGACGCGAGGATGCCGTCGTTCGGGGTGGCGGTGCGGACGCCGCCGACCGCCTCCGCCGGGGCCTTCGGCGCCACGTCCCAGCGGACCTCGCCGTTCCTGGCGTCGAGCGCGACGGCGTCGGTCACCGCGTCGGTCCGCTGGTACGCGTCGAGACTGGCGTAGGCCGCGTAGACCCTGCCGTCGTTCACGGACGGGTCGGTGAAGCGCACGTCGCCGGCGCTCTTGGGCGCGCTGTACGTCCACAGCGCGTGGCCGTCGCCGTAGTAGGCGCGCAGGGCGTCGGTCGGGACGAGGATGTCGAGCTCGCCGTCGCCGTTCAGATCGGCCAGCTCGGCCGAGCGCACGTACTGGCCCGCGCCGCCCTCGATGGTGGCGAGCGTCTTGCCGGTCCTGCCGTCGAGGACGACCACGGCGGTGTCGGCCGCGACGACGATCTCCGGCTTGCCGTCGCCGTCGACGTCACCGGTCTCGATGTCGTGCACCGCGCCGGGCACGGTGGCCTGCCACAGCTTCTCGGGCTTGCCGCTCACCAGGGACGGACCCGAGTAGGCCCACACGCCGTCGGACGAGCCGGCCATGACGACGTCCTTCTTGCCGTCCTTGTCCAGGTCGGTGGCCTCGGCGTAGGCGATGTCGCCCATCAGCGGCGTCACGTCCTCGGCCTTGCCACTGCCCAGCTTGAACGTGCGGATGTTCTCCGCCTGGTCGACGACCCGCACGTGCGTGCCCCGGTCGTCGCTGAAGACGTCCTGGTACATCGGGGCGGCGGCGATGCCCCTCTGCTGCCACTTGATGTCGCCCTTGGCGGAGTAGACCGTCAAGGACGCGTACCGCCCGCCGCCGGGGTTGTTCGCCCCGTTGATCTCGCGGTCGTCCTGGGCGGAGGTGACCAGCCTGCCGTCGGCCACCTGCAGCCGCCAGACGCTCGCCGCGTCCTTGCTGTTGTCGGCGTCGCGCTTGACCGTGCTCGACCACAGCAGCGTGTCCGGGGCGGTGCCGTCGAGCACCCGCACGGTGCTGGCGTTGACCCAGTAGTCCTCGTCGAGGGAGGACTCGGCGACCGCGTACTCGTCGCCGTCCTTCGCGGTGAGGTCACCGACCGTCAGCGCGGTGGGCAGGACGTTGTCCCGGGTCTCCAGCGTGGCGCGGTGACCGGTCTTCAGATCGTAGGAGGCGACCTCGTAGCGCACGGCGTCTGTGGCGTCCTGCTGCTCCAGCGCGACGATCCGCTTGCGGCCCGCGTCCAGGCGCAGCTGACGGCCGTAGAGCATGCTGTCGGTCTGCCAGTCCACCGAGCCGTCCGCCGTGTCGAGCACGAGGGTGCGGCCGCGCGCGTCGACACCGGTGGCCTTGGCCAGGTTCCAGGTGAGGGCGACCTTGCCCTTGCCCAGGTCCTGGATGTCGCCCCAGTTGGCCTTGCGGGCCTCCCCGGTGTCGTACGTCCAGGTCCGCGCCGGGGTCAGCACGCCGTCCGCGGAGGAGAAGCGGATGCCGGTCAGGGTCGCCGTGGCGGCGGCCGGGACCTTGGAGTCGCCGCTCATCCGCGGCGCGTCGGCGACCAGCAGGGTGCCGTCGACGATCTTGACCATGGACGCGCGGTTGTACAGCTTCGACCACATGGTCCTGCCGGTCCTGCCGTCGAGGACCGTGACGAACGTGCCCGTGGTCAGCGACGAGCCCGGCGAGGTGAACGGACGCGGGTACGGCGTCGTGCCGACCTGCGCCGAGAAGACCACGTCCGGGACGCCGTCGCCGGTCAGGTCTCCGGTGGAGTACCCGTTGTCCGAGTTGGCGGAGAACGGCGAGACGGCGTTGTAGCCCATCAGGATCTGCGCCGGGTACGGCTCGGCCCGCCAGACCTGGGTCGGCTTGACCTGCCAGTCCGTGTAGAAGGAGCTGCTGGTGCGCGCCCACACTTCACTGCCGTCGGCCGTGTGCCGCTGCACATAACCCATGCTGTTGACGGTGAAGTAGTCGCCGTTCTTGCCGACGGGCACGGTCGCGCCCATACCGCGCACGCCTTCCAGCGTGGAGGCACCGGTGAGCGTGACCTTGGTGGTCGGGTCGACGTCGGCGGAGGCGCCGTCGAGCTGGGAGCCGCTGCCGCTGCCGGTGTCCGTGCCGGAGCCGGAGCCGCTGTCGGTGTCCGTGCCGGAGCCGGAGCCGCTGTCGGTTCCCGTGCCGGTGCCGTCGTCGGCGGGCTTCGGGGCGTCGTCGGACTTCGGGCTGACCGTGCTCGTGCCGGTGGCGTCGGCGTACGGGTCGAGGCCGACGTGGGCGGCCAGCGTCTCGGCCTCGGCGCTGGTCAGCTTCATGGCCGAACCGCTGTCGTCGGCGGCCAGGGCCTGCGGGCTCGCGCTCAGGCACAGGCCCGCCGCGACCAGGGCGGAGGCGAGCCGCAGGGCCCGCCGGGACTGGGGGGCTCTCATCACTTGGCTCCCTGAGCGAAGCGGACGGCGGTGCCGTCGGCGATCACGGACTGGTTGTAGGAGTACTGGAGGGCGTCGGTGCCGGACTGGTTCGCGATGCCGACGGTGGCGCCCGCGCCCTTGTCGGCGACCGACTGGTACTGGACGGTCACGGCGCCGGTCGCCTCGTCGAAGACGACCTCGAAGGAGGAGCGTCCCGAAGTGCCGTTGGCGTAGGCGGCGTTGTTCCAGACGACGGCGAACGTGCGGTTGCCCTTGGTGCCGGTCGTGGTGGTCTGCACCGACGACTTCTTGTCGAGGGTGAGGTCGTCCCACAGCGGGGCGATGATGCCCTTGACGCTGTTCGCACCGGTCGTCGGCAGCGCGGTGTTGCTGTAGTCGCCGACGCGCGAGGACAGGAAGTCGACCAGGCCGTCGGTGGTGACGGAGGCGGAGGAGTACGAGACGCCGTACAGGCTCACCGGGAAGGGCAGCGAGACGCTCGCCGAGTCCTCGTCACCGGTCAGCGGGACCTTCTTGGAGCCGGCGATCCAGGAGTACGCGGCCGGGGCGCAGCTGTTGCCGGAGCTGTCGGTGCGGGCCGGGACCCGGACGTCCTTGACCAGGTCCGCGGAGGCGACGGTGGCGGTGCCGGTGTAGACGCCGTTGCACAGGACCGGCGCCGCGGGCTTCACCGTCAGGCCGTAGGTGCCCTCGGCGACCTTCGCGAAGCTGTATCTGCCCTTGGCGTCGGTGGTGACGGCGGCGACCGGGGAGCCGGTCAACTCGACCGTGGCGCCCGCGAGCGCCTTTCCGGTGACGTCGAGCACGGTGCCGCCGACCTCGTGCGAGGCCACCGCGGTCAGCGCGATGTCCTGGGTGAGGGCCTGGTTCTCGGCGACCGTGACGCCGCCGGCCGAGCCGGTCGCGTAGCCGTAACCGCTGTATGCGAAGGCGTACGTGCCGGCCGGCAGGGCGATCCTGTACGTGCCGTCGGCGGCGGTGGTGACCGTGCGGACGTCGCCGCCGGTACCGGTGGCCGAGACGGTGATGTTGGCGAGGGCCGCGCCGGTCGCCCTGTCGGTGGCCTTGCCGGTGACGGTGGCCGCGGTGTGCGGGGCCAGGTCCACGGAGGCGAGGATGTCGAGCTTGCCCTCGCCCCACACGTTGTTCATGCCGGTGGTGCCGCCGCAGTGGGTGTCGTCGACGTCGCGCGCGCCCTCGTTGAGCAGCGCACGGGTCTCGTCGATCTTGCCGATCAGCGAGGGGGCCGCCGACCACAGCAGCGCGACGGCGCCCGCGACGTGCGGTGTCGCCATCGACGTACCGGATATGGAGTTGTACGACGAACCGGGCCACGTGGACCGGACGTTGACGCCCGGCGCCGAGATGTTCGGCTTCATCGAGCCGTCGACCAGCGAGGGGCCGAAGCCGGAGAAGGAGGCGATCGTGCCGGTGGAGTCGTAGGCGCCGACGCCGTAGGACGGGGCCTGCGAGCCGGGGGCGTGCGCGGTGGAACAGGTCTTGCCGTCACCGTCGTTGCCGGCCGCGAACGCCTCGAAGATGCCGGCGGCGTTCCAGGCCTCGACGATGTCCTGGTAGAACGTCGTGTCGCCGCCGCCCCAGGAGTTGTTGACGATGTTCGGCGCGAGGTCCGGGCGAGGGTTCTGGCCGTTGTGGTCGGTCGGCGCGAGGATCCACTGTCCGGCCGCGAGCAGCGACGCGTCCGAGCAGGAGGACGACTCGCAGCCCTTGGCGGCTATCCACTTGGCGTTCGGCGCGACACCGATGCCGTTCCTGCCGACCATCGTGCCCATCGTGTGGGTGCCGTGGCCGTTGTTGTCGCAGGGGACGCCGCCGGTGCCGCACTGGCCCGTCGGGTCGTACCAGTTGTAGTCGTGCGTGAAGGAGCCGTCGCCGTTGTTGCCGCGGTACTGGGCGACGAGGTCCGGGTGGTTGTACTGCACGCCCGAGTCGACGTTGGCGATGACGATGCCCTCGCCGCGGTCGTCGTACTGCTTCCACACGTCGTCGGCGTCGATGTCGGCGACGCCCCACTCGGGGGTGTCGTCACCGCTCGCCGAGGAGTCCGTGCGCGACTTGGTGATCTTGCTGTCGGCCGTCTCGACGCTGTCGAGCCTGTAGTGCTGATCCTTGACGATCGACGCGACGTCCGAACGCCTCGCCAGCTCGTTCACGAGGTCCTGGTCACCGGTGACCTGGACCGCGTTCGCGATCCAGTAGTCCTGGTGGCCGATCTTCTTCTTGTCCAGGAAGGACGTGAGGGAGGCCTGGCTGTCGGCGGCGTTCGCGCGCAGCTCCTTGAAGGCGGCCCCGGCCCTCGCGGCGTGCGTCTTCTGCTTCTCGGCGCCGGACAGGTCCGCATGGTCCTTCAGGACGACGAAGAACGTCGCGTCACCGCCCTTGGCCACGGCGGTGGTGAGCGTGGAGTCGACCTCGGCCGACGGGGCGGTGCCGGCGGCGAGCGCGGGTGTCGACGCGGTCAGCAGGGCGGTCGCGGTGAAGGCGGCCGCCGCCCAGACGGCGCGTCTGCGCCGGGGCGGTTGGGGCAGGTGCATCTGGGGTGCTCCTCCAGGAACGGTACGGGGGAGCTCGGACGCTAGGCAGACGCCGTTACTCGGGCATTACCGGGTTCGGCCCGGCCGTACAACTGCCCGCTTTCCAGGGCGAACCAGGCCGCGTACGCCCATACGGTCACGTCAACACCGCGGATGAACGGCGGAGATCGACACCGGGACAGGGTCGGACAGCCGCCGGAGCAGCCGAGTTCCCGCACGGCGCGGCCGCCGCACAGTGGCTTTGCCGTCTCTTTACAACCCCGTCCGCCGCCGGCTCGTCTCTCCGCTCGATCCGTAACCGGCCCGCCGTTCCGACGGGCCGTCGGACCGACGAAAGAGAGCGATCCATGCGCCGAACCGTCTTCAGTGCCACGGCACTCGCGTGCACCGCCGTACTGGTGGGCACGGTGCCCGCGTTCGCCGACGGAACCTCCCCGAGCCCCAGGACCCGTCCGAGCGTCACCGCCGCGCCGGCCTCGGCGAGCCCCACCGCGACCCGGAAGCCCTCCGCCGCCCCCAGCCCCGTACCGACGCGGGCGCCGGCCTCCCGTCAGGTCTCCGTCCGGCCGGGCGGAGCGCCCGACACCGGTGTGGCGACGACCGCGACGCCGTCCTCGGTCCCGGGCGCGCTCGTCGGCGGGGGCGCCGCCGCCGTGTTCGCCGCGGGCGCGGCCGTCCTCGTCGTACGCCGTCGGCGGGCGACCGGGGCATGACGCCTGTCTCCAGGCGCGCGTTCGTCACCGCGGCCGCGGCCGCGCTGCTCGTGGGCTGCGGCGGCCACCCGGCCGCCCGGCCCGCGCGGCCCGGCGGCACACCCGCGACCGCACGGTCCGGCGACGGCTCCACGGCCTCGCGGCCCGCCGCGAAGCCGGCGCGTGCGATGGCGCGTTCGGTGCCGGTCGGGCTGCGGATACCGGCCATCGGGGTCGACACCCCGCTGATCCGGCTCGGACTGGCCCCGGACGGCAGCGTGCAGGTGCCCCCGATCGCGGCACACGACCGGGCCGGCTGGTACCGGCACTCGCCGACGCCCGGCCAGAAGGGCCCGTCGGTGATCCTCGGTCATGTCACGGTCGGCTCGTACGGCGACGGCGTCTTCCGTCACCTCGCGCGGCTGCGCCACGGCGACCGGATCGTGGTGCGCCTGGAGAACGGCGGGTCGGCCGAGTTCACCGTCGGCGACGTCCGTACGGTCGCCAAGGCCGACTTCCCGGCCGACGCGGTCTACGGCGACGTGGACCGCCCGGAACTGCGGCTCATCACCTGCGGAGGTCCCCGCTCCGGAAGCGTTTACCGCGACAACGTGATCGTGTTCGCGGCGCTCACCTCCGTGAGCCCCTGACCCCCGACCGGCTGCTCGACGGGGCGCCGGGAAGGAGGATCCTGGGCCGCCGGACCGTACCCCCGCGGCCCGGGATCCGTCCCTCCCGGCACCGTCACGACCATGGAGAATGTTGAAAGGGTCCCGTGAGAAGGCGGCGTCCGAGCTGTTCGCCGCCCTCTATCCGCGCCTCGCCGGCTGGTGCCGCCGTCTCGTCGACGACGACGGGACGGCCCACGAGATCGCCTCGGAGGCGTTCACCCGGCTCTGGTCCCGCTGGACCTCCGTGGCCGAGCCACGGGGGTTCCTCTACGTCACGGCGGCCAACCTCGTCCGGGACCACTGGCGCAAGCTGGAGCGGGAACGCAGGGCGATGCGCCGGGCCACCGCCGAGGCCGTCGTCGGCCCGCCCAACGAGCAGGCCGATCCGTCCGTACGTCTGCTCGTGCAGTCGCTGCCCGAACGGCTGCGCGTCCCGATCCTGCTGCACTACTACGCTGACATGCCGATCCGGGAGGTGGCCGCGCTGACCGGGCGCAAGGAAGGAACGATCAAGGCCGATCTCCACGCGGCCCGTGAAACGCTCCGCGCCCACCTGAGGAGAAGTCTTGATCACACACTCTGACGACGGTCCGGACCCCGGCCCCGACGACCCGCTCGCCGTCATCATGCGGCCCCCGTCCGAGTACCTCTCTCCACCGCCCGGCCGTTACGAGGCGATCCGCCGGGGCGCGGCCCGGCGCCGGCTGCTGCGCGCCGCGGCCGGGGCCGCGGCGGCGTGTGCCGTCGGCGCCCTCGTCGCGCTGCCGCTCCGGTCGGCCGCCCCCGAGTCACCCGTGTCCCCGGTGGTCCCGCTGGCCCCGCCGCCCGCGAGCAGCCCGTCGGCCGAGCCCACTCCGTCGTCGTCGCCCGGGCGCGTCAGTCCCCGTCCCCGTGTGAGCGGCCCGTCCCACCGGACGTCCGCGCCCGCTCCCACGGCCCGGACGACCGGTGCACCCTCCCTCACCCGCACTCCGTCGGCGACCCGGACCTCCGAGCCCGCGACCGCCGGACCGTCCGCGGTCCGTACCCGGGTCGTTCCCACACCGTCCAGGGGGGCCCGGCAGTAGGGGTGCGAAGGGTGTGCTCTACCGTGCGAGTGCCACTCATAAAGCGACCCTTCAGTACCCATAAGTCAGCCTTATGAGGTCATAGCCCGGACCCGCCTACTGACTTAGGTTTGCCTCAGTTTAGGCTTCCCTTCGAGTCCCCCGCCCCTGCTCGAAGGGAACCTGATCATGCCTCGCCCTCTGCGGGTAGCCATTGTCGGAGCCGGCCCCGCCGGAATCTACGCCGCCGACGCGCTGCTGAAATCCGCAGTGGCCGTCGAGCCCGGTGTCTCCATCGACCTGTTCGAGCGGATGCCTGCCCCGTTCGGTCTCATCCGTTACGGCGTCGCCCCCGATCACCCCCGGATCAAGGGCATCATCACGGCCCTGCACCAGGTGCTCGACAAGCCGCAGATCCGCCTCTTCGGCAACGTCGACTACCCCCGCGACATCGATCTGGACGATCTGCGCGCCTTCTACGACGCGGTGATCTTCTCCACGGGCGCGACGGCCGACCGGGCCCTCGACATCCCCGGCGTCGACCTCGACGGCTCCTACGGCGCGGCCGACTTCGTCTCCTGGTACGACGGTCACCCGGACGTCCCGCGCACCTGGCCGCTGGAGGCCGAGAAGGTCGCCGTCCTCGGTGTCGGCAACGTCGCCCTCGACGTGGCCCGCGTCCTGGCCAAGACCGCGGACGAGCTGCTGCCCACCGAGATCCCGCCGAACGTCCACGAGGGCCTCAAGGCCAACAAGGCGCTCGAGGTCCACGTGTTCGGCCGCCGTGGTCCGGCGCAGGCGAAGTTCAGCCCGATGGAGCTGCGCGAGCTGGACCACTCGCCGAACATCGAGGTCATCGTCGACCCCGAGGACATCGACTACGACGAGGGTTCGATCGCCACCCGGCGCGGCAACAAGCAGTCCGACATGGTCGCCAAGACCCTGGAGAACTGGGCCATCCGCGACGCGGGCGACCGCCCGCACAAGCTGTTCCTGCACTTCTTCGAGTCGCCGACCGAGATCCTCGGCGAGAACGGCGAGGTCGTCGGCCTGCGCACCGAGCGCACCGCCCTCGACGGCACCGGGAACGTCAAGGGCACCGGCGAGTTCAAGGACTGGGACGTCACCGCGGTCTACCGCGCGGTGGGCTACCTCTCCGACAGCCTGCCCAAGCTGCCCTGGGACGTCGACTCGGGCACGGTGCCGGACGCGGCCGGCCGGGTGCTGGAGGACACGGGCGAGCACCTGTCGTCCACCTACGTCACCGGCTGGATCCGGCGCGGTCCCATCGGTCTGATCGGTCACACCAAGGGCGACGCCAACGAGACGGTCGCGAGCCTGCTCGACGACCACGCCAACGGCCGTCTGCTCACGCCCGCTTCGCCCGAACCGGAGGCCGTCGACGCCTTCCTCGGCGAGCGGGACGTCCGCTTCACCACGTGGGAGGGCTGGTACCGGCTCGACGCCGCCGAGAAGGCGCTGGGCGAGCCGCAGGGCCGCGAGCGCGTGAAGCTCGTCGAGCGCGAGGACATGCTGCGGGAGAGCGGCGCCTGAGTCACCGGGCCCCGGGCGGGGCAGTTTTGAACACGTTCAAGTCGGGGCGTACGCCCCCGGTATGAGCGACAGAGCTGCCCTGCCGCCGTTTACGACGGGGGCGCGGGTCTGTGCTGTCTGTCTCGGCTCGTAGGGGGCTGCTGGTTCTCGATGTACTGCCGTACGACGGTCAGCGGTGCTCTGCCGCGTGAGCTGGCGAAGTAGGAGCCGGACCGGAAGTGCCCGCACCACAAGTATCTGCGGACGTGGCTGTCGTGGTCCCGGCGCAGGCGGCGGGAGGAGACGTCCTTGAGGCTGTTGGCCGGCTTGGAGAGCTGCACCTTCGGCGGGTGGTGCACGAGCAGGTGACGGGGTCCTGCCCGCCGTTGAACTGCTTCGGCTCGGCCTCGAAGTCGGTGCAGACCTCGCGCATGACTTCCTCGCAGCGGGTCGGCATGGCGTCGGTGAACGCATTCCGCCGGTACTTGGTGACAAAACCAAATGGACGGTCAGTTTGTGGATGACGTGACGGCCGGTGTGCGCATCAAGGTTCGGGTTTCAGTGTGGTGACATAACCCAATACTCTACAGTTTCGTCCATGGGTGATCGCGGCTTGGAGACGCGGCAGTTTGGGCACCGCGCCCGGCTTGCACTGTCTCCTGCCCTGGCGCTCAAGGCTGACGACCAGGCGCACGCGGCTCGCACGATGTGGAATCTCCTGCACGCCTGGTGGCAAATGATGCCGAAGGAGAAGCGGACTCTGGCGAACGCGGACGCGGCGATCCGCCAGGCCCGCAAGGAGATCGATTTCCTCGCCGTCCTTCCCGCGCAGGCCGCGCAGGCGGTGTTGAAGTCGTATTTCCAGGCGTGGAAGAACTGCTGGGCCGGCCGGTCGGACGCCCCGAACTTTAAGGCCCGTTTCCGCAGCACCCTGACCGTGGATGTGCCGCAGGGCCGGGACCTGAACATCACCCGCGTGCACCGCCGGTGGGGCATGGCCAATCTGCCGAAGATCGGTCGCGTCCGCTTCCGCTGGACCAAAGACCTCCCCGTCGGCAAGCGTGCCAGTGCAGAGAACCGGATCACCGGTGCACGCCTGGTCAAGGACGCGCTCGGCTGGCACATCGCGTTCCGCGTCCAGACCCTCGAAAACACGCCGGAAACCCACCAGGGGCCGGAGATCGGCATCGACGTCGGAATCACCGTGCCCCTCGCCCTCTCCGACGGAGAGACTTACGGGCACGGCGAGTGGCTGACCAACCGGGAACAGGCCAAACTCCTGGGCCTGGAACAGCGCTCAGCACAGTGCAAGAAGCACCGCAAGCCCGGTGAACGCACCTCCCGCCGACTGCACCACACCTACGACCAGATCGCAGGACTGCGCGCGAAAGCCAAGCGCCGGGCCACGGACTGGCAGCACAAGACCACCACCGACATCGCCCGCACGTACAGCGTCGCGGTGGTGGAGGCATTGCAGATCACGAACATGGTCAAGTCCGCCAGAGGAACCATCGAAGAGCCGGGGAAGAACGTCGCCCAGAAATCCGGGCTGAACCGCTCCATCAGCGGAGAGGCGTGGGGCCGCACGGTCACCATGCTGACGTACAAGACCGCCCGCCAGGGCGGCACCCTGGCCAAGGTCCCCGCCCCGGGCACCTCCCGACGATGCTCCGCGTGCGGCTTCACCACCCCCGGCAGCCGGGAGACCCAGGCACTGTTCGTGTGCAAGAACCCTGACTGCGGATGGTCCGGCAACGCCGACCACAACGCGGCCCAGAACATCCTGCACCTGTACCGGATGGGCCACGCGCTCGTCCCGGCTGCCGGGAGGGCAGTCGTCAGGCGTGCACCGCGCGTCAAGCCCGCCACCGCAAGGTAGGCGGGAATCTCCCTGCTTTAACTGGGAGAGCACTTCAAGGAACGGACTGGCTGGCGTTCGCGCATCTGGTGATCGCGGTCGCGTTCTACGGTCCCTATCGCGATCCGGTCCGCAACATCTGGGTCGTCGAGTTCGGGATGATCGCCTGTGCCGGCATCGTCCCGCTGGCCCTGATCTGCGGACCGATCCGCGGAATCCCGTTCTGGTGGACGGTCATCGACATGTCCTTCGGGATCTTCGGGGTGATCCCGCTGTACGTCGTCCGGCAGAAGATCAAGCGCCTGGAGGCGCTCGCCCCGGACCGGACGACCGCCCCGGCCCTGGCTACCTGACCGCTCCGGCAATCGCTGCCAGGGCGCTCCGGTCCCGCTGCTTGAGCGCGGCCAGGGCGATCCGCTGGGCGACCGGGTTCATCGACTCGCCCTTGGCGTCGGTGGAGTTGACCGAGTACACGAGGGTGCGGGACAGGTCCCGGGTGGCCGCGACCGCGGTGCTGTAGCCGTACCGGGCGCCCGACTTGAGCCAGTACACCGTGCCCCCGTACTCGAAGCGCTGGAGTCCGGCGCTCATGTCGGCGCCCTTGATGCCCGGGGGCACGGTGAACATCTCCTCCAACTGCCGTGCCGGGACGAGGTCTCCCTTGAACAGGCGCGTGATCAGCCGCTCCAGGTCCGCCGTCGTGGAGATCATGTCGCCGGCCGCCCAGCGGTCCGCCTGGTTCCAGTCGGTGACATCCACGAACGTCGTCGTGCCGTCGGGTCGCCGCACCGCCTGGTAGCCGTGGTTGTGTGGCCCGCGGATGCGCGGGTCGGTGCCGGGGAAGTAGGTGTGGCGCATCCCGGCCGGCCCGAGGATCCGCCGGGCCGCCTCGTGCGCGTACGGGTGACCGGTCACCTTCTCGATCAGCAGGCCGAGGATCGTGTAGTTGATGTTCAGGTAGTCCTGCCGGGTACCCGGCGTGAACTCCGGTCCCTTCGCCACTGCGGAGGCCACGACCTCGCGCGGTGTGAGGCTGTCGAAGCGGTGCGCGTACGCGTCCTCGAAGGCGTCGCCGAAGCCGTCACCGGACTGGATGCCACTCGTGTGGTTGAGCAACTGTCGTACGGTGATGGGCTCGAAGGCCGGCGGCAGCAGCCCGGGGAGGTACTTCTGCACGGGCGTCCCCAGCCCGACCCTGCCCTCGGCCGCGAGCTGGAGGACGACCGCCGCCGTGACGACCTTCGTGGTGGAACCGGCGCGGAAGCGGGCGTCCGGATCGGCCGCGCGTCCGCTCTGCAGGTCGTGCACCCCGGCGCTGCCGCGCCACGTGCCGTCGCTGCCGCCGACCCGTACGAGTGCCGCCGTTGCGTCCGCGTCCGGGAGTCCGGCCAGCGCGGCGCGCAGCGCGTCGGCGTCGGGCCCGGCGGCCGTCCGCGCCGAAGCCGCGGCGGGGGAGGCGAACGCCGGAGCGCCCAGCGGTCCGGCCGCGAGACCGAGAGCGAGGGCGGCTGCCAGGACAACTGCTGGGCGGCGTACGGGCATTGAGTGCTCCTGAGGATGGTGGGCCGGAAGTGGACACCGCTCATCCTCCGGCCGGGCGCGACCCTCCGGATCCTCACCAGGCAGGGTGCCGCCCCCTGCATCCGGGCCGGGGTCGCCCCTAAGGGACGACCGCGACGACCCCGACCCCCGCGTGCCGCGCGACCGCCGCGCCGCGCGCAGGACTTCGGCCGCGGCTTCGGTGGGCGCACCCACCGCGCCCGGTCCGCCGACCGGTTTCGGTGGGTGCACCCACCGCATCCGGTGCGCCGCCTGCCGCCTGCCGCCTGCCGCCTGCCCGGCTTAGTCCTTGCGCAGGGCGGTGAGCGCGTCGACGCGGTTGGTCGTGATCGAGTCGACCCCCGCGTCGAGCAGGCGGCGCATGGACCGGCGGGTGTCCGGGGTCCACACGGAGAGCAGGTGGCCGTCGCGGTGGACGCGGGCCGCCAGGTCGCGGTTCACCAGGGGGAAGCGGTAGTTGAGCCAGCGCGGGCGTACGACGTCGAGCAGGCCCGGACGCGGCGGGGCCAGGCTCGTCCAGGTCAGCGCGATCTCCGCGGACGCGTCGGCGGCCCGCACCGCGAGCATGGCGGGGGCTCCGGCGCAGTAGTACACCCGCTCCTCGGCCCCGCACGCCCGCACCACGTCCACGACCTCGCGCGCGACCCCCACATCCACCTGTCCCGGCAGATCGACCATGACCCGGCTGTCGCCGGTCGCCCCGAGGGCCTGCGCCAACGTGGGCACACCGCCGGCCGTGAGTCCGCGCACCTCGTCGCCGGAGAGCGAGCTCAGCGGCCGGTCGTGTCCCCACAGACGCTTGAGCGTCGCGTCGTGCAGCAGGACGGGTACGCGGTCGCGCGTCAGCCGTACGTCGATCTCGACGGCGTCCGCGCCCCGGTGGAGCGCGGAACGCAGCGAGTCGATCGTGTTCTCACGGGCGCGATAGGGGTCGCCGCGGTGGGCGACTGCGGTCACGGTGCGCATGGGGCCATTGTGCTGGGTCAGAGCGCGAGCCAGGTGGCGGCGTACGTGTCGATCTCCGCGGCGAGTTCGGCCTTCTCCGCCTCGCCGAGGAACGAGGCGCGCACCGCGTTCTTGGCGAGCTCCGCGACACCCGGCTCGTCGAGGCCGAGGAGGCGGGCGGTGACCGCGTACTCGGTGTTGAGGTCGGTACCGAACATCGGCGGGTCGTCGGAGTTGACGGTGACCGTGACACCCGCCGCCACGAACTCCTTGACGGGGTGCTCGTCCAGGGTACGGACGGCGCGGGTGGCGATGTTCGAGGTCGGGCAGACCTCCAGCGCGATGCCGTGCTCGGCGAGATGGGCGAGCAGCCTCGGGTCCCGCGCCGAACTCGTGCCGTGGCCGATGCGCTCGGCGCCGAGGAGGTTCAGCGCGTCCCAGACCGTCTCCGGGCCCGTCGTCTCACCGGCGTGCGGCACCGACCGCAGTCCCGCCGCGCGGGCACGGTCGAAGTACGGCTTGAACTGGGGCCTCGGTACGCCGATCTCGGGGCCGCCGAGTCCGAAGGAGACGAGCCCCTCCGGCCGCAGCCGGTCGTCGGTCGCGAGCCGGACGGTCTCCTCGGCGGCCTCCAGGCCGGCCTCGCCCGGGATGTCGAAGCACCAGCGCAGGACGACACCCAGCTCGGCCTCGGCGGCCTTGCGGGCGTCCTCGATCGCGTCCATGAAGGCGCGCTCGTCGATTCCGCGCCGTGTGGAGGACCACGGAGTGATCGTCAGCTCGGCGTAGCGCACCTGCTGGCGGGCCATGTCGCGGGCGACCTCGTACGTCAGCAGCCGTACGTCCTCGGGCGTGCGGACGAGGTCGACGACGGACAGGTACACGTCGATGAAGTGGGCGAAGTCCGTGAACGTGAAGTAGTCCGCGAGCGCCTCGGGGTCGGTCGGCACCCGGGAGTCGGGGTGGCGGGCGGCGAGCTCGGAGACGATGCGCGGGGAGGCGGAGCCGACGTGGTGGACGTGCAGTTCGGCCTTGGGCAGCCCGGCGATGAAGGCGTGCAGGTCGCGGGCGTCGTCGCGTGCGGTGATGTGCTCGGTCAACGGGTTCCTCCCCGGAACGGCGTCCCTGGGCCGTGTTCGGCCGGACGCGGGTGATCGGCTGATCGACGGTTCGGGATCATCGTAGGCGGCCGCCCCGTCCGGGCCCGGTGCACCCCGCGGGGGACGAGAGGGCCGTCGTACGACCGAGGTCCGGGGAGCGGCTTGGGCCGTAGCATGACGGAACGTACGAGAGAGGGGACCTCGCGCATGTCCGACGACGCCCAGAGGCCGACCGCCCCACGCGACGCGGGTGCGTGGGCTCCGCCGGGCGGGGCGAACCCGATGTCCGCGCGCGGCGGGTCACCCGAGCGGAGCGGATCGTCCGGGACGGGCACCGGTCCCGGTTCCGGTCCGGATTCCGGTCCCGCGGAGGACGCGATACCCGAGGCGGGTCGCGCGTCCGCCGCCGGTCCGGATCACGGGACACCCGCCGTCGGCCCGGCTCGTGCGAGGCCCGCGGCCGACCCCGACCGGACGGCCTTCGCGTCGGACGGCGGACCGGACGACGGTCGGGACGGACGTCAGGACGGCGACTCGGACAGTGACCGGGGCGGTGGCCCGGACGGCGGCCGGGACGGTGATCCGGGCTCCGGGCACGGGCCGGCCGCGCGGTGGGTGGACAGCGCGTTCGACGGCGGGCCGGGACACGCGGCGCCCCCGGCGGGCGGCGCGTTCGGTGAGGCGCCCGGGGGTTCCGTTCCCGCCCAGGGCGCCGCGCCCTTCGCCGTCCCCGCCCCCGACGCCCGGATCTCCCTCGGGAAACGCGAGGCCGACCGGGAATCCGAGTTCAACCCCTGGACCCCGCCCGAGGAACTCGCCTCGCCCGGGCCGGCCGCGCGGGGGAGTGCCGCGCCTCCTCCGGCGTACGGGCTTCCGGCGATCACCTCGCTGCCCGGCACGCCCGTCCCGCCCGGACCCGGACACCTCGGCGGCCCCGCCTGGGACAACCCCTTCGCGCCGCCGACCGCCCGCACCCCCTACCCGCAGCCCTTTCCCGGCGAGCCCGTCCCTCCGCCACCGGTCGCCCCCGGAGGTCC
Source organism: Streptomyces sp. NBC_00386 (assembly GCF_036063235.1). Taxonomy (NCBI): domain Bacteria; kingdom Bacillati; phylum Actinomycetota; class Actinomycetes; order Kitasatosporales; family Streptomycetaceae; genus Streptomyces; species Streptomyces sp. NBC_00386. The sequence continues at coordinate 2,848,048 of NZ_CP107950.1, read as the reverse complement.
CGGCCTCCCGTACGGCTACGGCTACCCGCAGTACCCCGGCGCTCCCGCGGGTGCCGTTCATCCGGGAGTACCGGGTTACGGCTGGCCCGTGGCGGGGCCCATGCCGAGCAACGGGCTGGGGACCGCCGGGCTCGTGCTGGGCATCATCGCGGCGGTCCTGTTCGTCGTGTGGCCGCTGGCGATCGTGCTGGGCGTCCTCGCCGTGATCTTCGGACTGATCGGCGGGGCCAAGGCCCGCCGCGGCGAGGCCACGAACCCCGGGCAGGCGCTGGCCGGGGTCATCTGCGGAGCCGTCGGACTCGTTCTCGCCGTCGGCGTGTTCGTCCTGATCATCGTGTTCGCCGCGGACGACGGCGGCAGCGGTGAGGCGGGTGGCGACGACGGCTTCTCCACGTCCCTGGTGACACAGCGCTGACGGCCCGCGTGACACACCGGTGACGACCCGCGCCCGGCACATCCGTGGAGGGTCCGACGGCGCTGTCAGCCGGCCGGCGGGGGTTCCTCCGGCTCCGTCGTGCCCCCTCGGCCGCCGGGGTGGCGCAGGGCGCAGACGAACGCGACGGCGAGCGCGATCGCCATGCCGTAGAAGACCCGCTGGTTGGCCTCGGCGAAGTCCGTCCGCACGCTGCTCATCACCTCCCGCATCGTCGACGCGGTGACGCCGGTGCCCGTCGGCTGCCGTGCGTCGGAGTTGCCCGTGACCGCCTGGGTGATGTCGGCGGCCACGCTGTGGGCCTCGGCCGACGACAGGCCGTGGGACCGGAGCGTCGAGACGACCTTGTCCGTCATCGTGTGTGTCAGGACGGTCCCGAAGACGGCGAGCCCGACACTGGCCGCGTAGTTGCGGACGGTCTGGGTGATGCCGGTGACCTCGCCGTAGGAGGCTCCGATGGACCGGTTGACGGCGTCGGTGGACGCGGGCGCCAGGAGGAAGCCGATCCCGGCTCCCGCGAGGGCGACGTAGGGCCACTGGTCGTGCATGGACAGGTCGGTCAGCTTGCCGGCCCAGAGGTAGAACCCGACCGCGCCCACGATGGTGCCGATCTTCATGGGCCGCCGTGCGCCCTGTCTGTCCAGCATGCGGCCGCCCCACTGGGAGGCGATCGCGAAACCCGCGAAGAAGTACAGAAGGTAGAGCGCGGCCTGGTCGGGCGAGGCGCTGAGGGAGACCTGCGCGTACACCGAGGCGAAGAAGAACACCGGGACGAAGGCCAGCATGGCGAAGAAGAGCACCAGGGAGTCCGCGGTGAACGCCTTGTCCCGGAAGACCGCCAGGTTGACCAGAGGGTGGCGCCGGTCCCGCTCGTAGCGCCAGAAGAGGATCAGGACGACGAGGCCGCCCGCGATGCAGCCCCAGGTCGCCACGCTGTCCCAGCCCCAGGCCGCCGCCTGCTGGAATCCGAGCACGCTCAGGCCCATGCCCACCGCGATGAGCAGGGCCCCGACGCCGTCCAGCGACTCGTCGCGCCGGCGGTCGGGAATGCGCGCCAGCACGGTCAGGACGAGCGCCACGACGGCGACGGGCACGTTGACCCAGAAGATCGCCCGCCAGGTCCACGACGTGAGCCAGCCGCCCAGCAGCGGGCCGATGGCCGTCAGCGCTCCCGACAGTCCGAAGAACAGCGCCAGGGCCCGGCCGCGCCGCTGCACCGGGAACACGGCCACGACCACGGCGAGTGCCGCGGGGAAGAGGAGAGCGGCCCCCAGGCCCTGGGTCGCCCTGAAGACGATCAGCCAGGTCTGGGCGAGGTCTCCCTCGGGCACACAGCCGCACAGCACCGACGAGATGACGAACACCAGGGTGCCTACGACGACGACACGACGTGGCCCGAGCAGGTCGGCCAGCCGCCCGCCCAGGGCGAAGAACGCGGCCAGCGACAGCAGGTAGGCGTTCACCACCCACTGCATCCCGGACGCGGACAGCCCCAGCTCGCGGACGATGTCCGGCGCCGCGATGGAGACGATCGTCTGGTCGATGAACGTCATCGACACCGCGAAGAGCATCGCCGTCAGTGCCAGTGACTGGCGCGGGACGCGGGGTGCGGTGGACGCGATGTCGTTCTGCTCTGCGTACATGCCACTCACACGCACAGTTTTGGCCGGTCGGGACACCACCGCATCCGGGGACCGCCACCCCCGGGGCGGCCACTCCGGCATCCGCGGACCGCCACCCCGCATCTGGAGGCGTCGATTCCGGCCTGTTCCTAGGTGCCCGCCTCCGTGGGCGCGTCCCCCGCGCGCAGCCGCTCGCGTGCCTCCATCAGGGCGAAGCCCAGCAGGTTCTCGCCCGGCCAGCGGCGGGGGTCGAAGGCGCCGTCGTCGTTCGCGGCGAGTCCGATGCCCCAGACCCGGTCCACGGGACTCGCCTCGACCAGCACGCGCCCGCCCGTGCCCAGCAGGAACGCCCGCAGGCCGGGATGGGCGGCGAACTTGTGGACGCTGCCCTCGACGACGATCCCGAACCGCTCGCGCTCCCACACGGCGTTGTCGAAGTCGCGCACCAGCCGCCCGGCCTTCTTGGCGAGCGCGGGGTTCGGAGCCTCGATCGCCTGCCGCTCGGCCTCGGCGTCGCCGAAGAGGCGCGCCTTGGAGGCCATCATCCAGTGCTCCGCCGTCGCGTAGACGACCCCTTCGACCACGAAGGGCGACGGCCACCACTGGCTGAGACAGCTAGACCCCAGCCGGCCGTCGGCCTGCGGGCGGTGCCCCCAGAAGTGCAGGTACTTCACCGGCGTCCCCGACTGAACCGCACCGACCAGTGCTTCCCGTGTATCGATCTTCCCCATGCACGCCACTGTGGCACGCACCACTGACACACCGTCCCGCCTTTTCCGGGAGGACTCGACACCTGGTCGAAGGATTCCGTCGCGTAACCAAAAGGCAACAACGGAATCACTTGTTGGAGTCCCTTTGCTCTGTCAGGATCGGCACTCAAATCGAGCTGGAGCTACGCCCACCCCCGTCCCGACGGGGAGGACGGCGGAGGAGAGCGACATGCACAATCCGGGCCATCGCTTCCAGGCGCAGGACCGCCTAGCGGACGGCGCGCAGTACATCGGAGGCCGCCTCACCCAGGGCACCTCCGGCCGTACGCACGCGGTCGTGAACCCTGCCACCGGCGAAGAGGTGTACACGTACGAGCTGGCGAGCACCGCCGACGTGGACGCGGCGGTCGCGGCCGCCTGCGCGGCGTTCCCCGGCTGGGCGGCCACCACCCCCGGGGAGCGGTCCGACGCGCTGCACCGCTTCGCCGCCGTGCTCGCCGAGCGGGCCGAGGAGTTCGCCCGGGCCGAGTCGCTCCAGTGCGGAAAGCCCCTCAAGCTGACCCGGGAGTTCGACGTCCCGGGAACCATCGACAACACCGCGTTCTTCGCGGGCACCGCCCGGCATCTGCAGGGCCAGTCGGCCGGTGAGTACTCCGGCGACCACACCTCGTACGTACGCCGCGAGCCCATCGGGGTCGTCGGTTCCATCGCACCCTGGAACTACCCGCTCCAGATGGCCGCCTGGAAGATCCTCCCGGCGATCGCGGCGGGCAACACGATCGTGCTGAAGCCCGCCGAGCTGACCCCGCTGACCTCCCTGCTGTTCGCCGAGGCGGCCACCCACGCGGGCATCCCGGACGGCGTGATCAACATCGTCACGGGCCTGGGCAAGGAGGCAGGCGAGCATCTCGTCGGGCACCCCGACGTCGCCATGACCTCCTTCACCGGGTCGACCGCCGTCGGCAAGCGCGTCGCGGAGATCGCCACCTCGACCGTCAAGCGTCTCCACCTGGAGCTCGGCGGCAAGGCCCCCTTCCTCGTCTTCGACGACGCGGATCTGGAGGCCGCCGTGCACGGCGCGGTCGCCGGTTCGCTCATCAACACCGGCCAGGACTGCACGGCCGCCACGCGCGCGTACGTGCAACGACCCCTCTACGACGCGTTCGTGGAGCGGACAGGCGCCCTGATGGCGAGCGTCCGCGTGGGCGATCCCTTCGCGCCCGGCACCGACCTCGGCCCGCTGATCTCGCACGCGCAGCGTGACCGCGTCGCCGGATTCGTCGACCGGGCCCGCGGCTACGCGCGCGTGGTCACCGGCGGGGAGGCCCCACAGGGGGAGCTCAAGAGCGGTGCGTACTATGCGCCCACGCTCGTCGTCGACGCCGCGCAGGACAGCGAGATCGTGCAGGCCGAGATCTTCGGACCCGTGCTCGTGGTGCTGCCCTTCGACACCGACGACGAGGGCATCGCGCTGGCCAACGACACCCCGTACGGACTGGCCGCCTCCGCCTGGAGCCGCGACGTCTACCGGGCCAACCGCGCGACCCGCGAGATCAAGGCCGGGTGCGTGTGGGTCAACGATCACATTCCGATCATCAGCGAGATGCCGCACGGCGGTTACAAGGCCTCCGGCTTCGGCAAGGACATGTCCGTCTACTCCTTCGAGGAGTACACGCAGGTCAAGCACGTCATGTTCGACAACACCGCGGTCGCCAGGAAGGACTGGCACCGCACGGTCTTCGGGGACCGGCCGTAGCCCCACCGGCTATGGCCCTGTGGCAGACCAGGCCGCGACCACGGCCGCGACCCTCTCGAAAGGGCATCAGAGCATGGAGCAGTACGAGCCCGAACGCCTGTCCCCGGTGCAACTGGCCGCCATGCGGCGCAGCCTCCGGAACGGCAGGGCCGCCCTCACCCGTCGTTCACTGCTGCGTGCCTCTGCGGGCGGCGCGCTGGCCGTCGGCGGACTCGGGGCACTGAGCGGCTGCGGGATCCCCGCGGCCGGCCGGACCCAGGGCGGCACGTCCGCCCAGGACCACTCGGCCACGGAGAAGACCCTCAACTTCTCCAACTGGACCGAGTACATCGACCTCGACGACAGCGGCAAGCACCACCCGACGCTGGAGACGTTCCGCAAGCGGACGGGTATCTCGGTCAAGTACACCGAGGACATCAACGACAACAACGAGTTCTTCGCCAAGATCAAGCCGCAGCTCGCCGCCGGCCAGCCCACCGGCCGTGACCTGATCGTCCTCACCGACTGGCTGGCCGCGCGCGTGATCCGCCTGGGCTGGGTCCAGAAGCTCGACCCGTCCAACCTGCCGCACGCCTACACCAACCTGTCGCCGCAGTTCCGCAACCCCGACTGGGACCCGGGACGCGCCTACTCGTACGCGTGGCAGGGCATCCCGACGGTCATCGCCTTCAACAAGAAGGCGCTCGACGGGATCGAGGTGAAGTCGGTCTCCGACCTCCTCGACAACCCGAAGCTGAAGGGCCGTGTCTCGTTCCTGTCCGAGATGCGCGACACCATGGGCATGACCCTGCTCGACATGGGCAAGGACCCGGCGAAGTTCACCGACGACGACTACGACGCGGCCATAGCCCGGCTGCAGAAAGCCGTCGACAAGGGCCAGATCCGCCGCTTCACGGGCAACGACTACACCTCCGACCTGACCAAGGGCGACATCGCCGCCTGCGTCGCCTGGGCCGGAGACGTCGTCCAGCTCAAGAACGACAGCCCGGACGTCGACTTCGTCATCCCGGACAGCGGCTACATGACGTCGACCGACAACCTGCTGGTCCCCAACAAGGCGCGTCACAAGACGAACGCCGAGCGGCTGATCGACTTCTACTACGAGCCGGAGCAGGCCGCCGAGCTCGCCGCGTACATCAACTACGCGACTCCGGTCGAAGGAGTGAAGCCCTACCTTGCCAAGATCGACGAGGACGCGGCGAACAACCCGCTGATCGTTCCCGACAAGGACATGCAGGCCAGGTCCCACGCCTTCCGCTCGCTGAGCCAGAAGGAAGAGACGGCCTACGAAGAGAAGTTCGCGAAGCTCACAGGGGCGTGACGATGATGACGACAGAAACCAGCGGCGACGTCCGCCTCACCGGGATCAGCAAGACCTACGGATCCTTCACCGCCGTACAGCCGCTCGACCTGACCGTGCCGCAGGGCTCCTTCTTCGCCCTGCTCGGTGCCTCGGGCTGCGGCAAGACGACCACCCTGCGCATGATCGCCGGTCTGGAGGAACCTTCCTCCGGCACCGTGCACCTCGGCGACCAGGAGGTGACGAACCTGCCGCCGTACAAGCGGCCGGTGAACACCGTCTTCCAGTCGTACGCGCTCTTCCCGCACCTGGACATCTTCGAGAACGTCGCCTTCGGCCTGCGCCGGCGCGGGATCAAGAGCGTCAAGAAGCAGGTCGAGGAGATGCTCGACCTCGTCCAGCTCGGCGAGCAGGCGCGCAAGAAACCCCACCAGCTCTCCGGCGGCCAGCAGCAGCGTGTCGCGGTCGCCCGCGCACTGATCAACCACCCCAAGGTGCTGCTCCTGGACGAACCCCTCGGCGCCCTCGACCTCAAGCTGCGCCGCCAGATGCAGCTCGAGCTCAAGCGGATCCAGACCGAGGTCGGCATCACCTTCGTGCACGTCACGCACGACCAGGAGGAGGCCATGACCATGGCCGACACGGTCGCCGTGATGAACGCGGGCCGCGTCGAGCAGCTGGGCGCGCCCGCCGACCTCTACGAGAACCCGAACACCACCTTCGTCGCCAACTTCCTCGGCACCTCCAACCTCATCGAGGCCGAGGTCGACTCCCGCAGCGGCGACGACATCGTGCTCAAGGCGGGCGGCGGCAAGCTGGTGCTCCCCGCGGCGCGCTGTTCGGCACCCGCCACCACCGGCGGCAAGGTCCTGGTCGGCGTCCGCCCGGAGAAGATCTCCCTCACGCACGCCGACGACGCGGGCGAGATACCCGCCGGCCGCAACCGGATCACCGGCAAGATCGCCGACTCCAGTTTCATCGGCGTCTCCACGCAGTACGTCATCGACAGCGCCGTCTGTCCCGAGTTCGAGGTCTACGCCCAGAACATCGAGCGCGACTCCCGGCTCGTCCCCGGCGCGGACGTCGTCCTGCACTGGAGCCCGGCGCACACCTTCGGCCTCGATGCCGCCCAGGACATCGACGCGGGTGTCGACACGGCCGAGGAGGCCGCCTGATGGCCACCGTCACCGAGGCCGAAGCGCCACCGCTCGCGCCGCAGTCCGTGGAGAAGCAGCCCAGGAAGCGGGGCCGCCTCGTCCCGTACTGGCTGCTGCTGCCCGGACTCCTGTGGCTCGTCGTCTTCTTCGCGCTGCCGATGATCTACCAGGCCTCCACGTCCGTGCAGACGGGCTCCCTGGAGGAGGGCTACAAGGTCACCTGGCACTTCGCGACCTACTGGGACGCGCTCATCGAGTACTGGCCGCAGTTCCTGCGCTCGGTGTCCTACGCGGCCGCCGCCACGGTCCTGTGCCTGCTGCTCGGCTATCCGCTGGCGTATCTGATCGCCTTCCGGGCGGGCCGCTGGCGCAACCTGATCATGATCCTGGTGATCGCGCCCTTCTTCACCAGCTTCCTGATCCGCACCCTGGCCTGGAAGACGATCCTCGCCGACGGCGGCCCGGTCGTCGGCGCGCTCAACACACTGCACGTCCTGAACGTCACCGACTGGCTCGGCTGGACCGCGGGCGACCGCGTCCTCGCGACACCACTGGCCGTGGTGTGCGGTCTGACGTACAACTTCCTGCCGTTCATGATCCTGCCGCTCTACACCTCGCTGGAGCGGATCGACGGCCGGCTGCACGAGGCCGCGGGCGACCTGTACGCCAGGCCCTGGACGACCTTCCGCAAGGTCACCTTCCCGCTGTCGATGCCGGGCGTGGTCTCCGGAACGCTGCTGACGTTCATCCCGGCGGCCGGTGACTACGTCAACGCCGAACTCCTCGGCTCGACCGACACCCGCATGATCGGCAACGTCATCCAGACCCAGTTCCTGAGGATCCTGGACTATCCGACGGCCGCCGCGCTCTCCTTCATTCTCATGGCCGCGATCCTGCTCATGGTCACGGTCTACATCCGCCGGTCCGGGACGGAGGATCTGGTCTAAATGCCCCTCGTCACCTGGCTCAAGCGCCATCTCGTCGTCATCGCGGGACTGCTGACGCTGTCCTATCTGCTGCTGCCCAACGTCGTCGTCACCGTGTTCTCCTTCAACAAACCGAAGGGCCGCTTCAATTACGAGTGGCAGCAGTTCTCCACGGACGCCTGGAAGGATCCGTGCGGCGTCGCCGACATGTGCGGCTCGCTCGGGCTCAGCCTCCAGATCGCCGTCTGGGCGACGATCGGGGCCACCGTCCTCGGCACGATGATCGCCTTCGCGCTGGTCCGCTACCGCTTCCGCGCGCGCGGCGCCGTGAACTCGCTGATCTTCCTGCCGATGGCGATGCCCGAGGTCGTCATGGCCGCCTCGCTGCTCACCCTGTTCCTCAACATGGGTGCCCAGCTCGGCTTCTGGACGATCCTGATCGCCCACATCATGTTCTGCCTCAGCTTCGTCGTGACGGCCGTCAAGGCCCGTGTCATGTCGATGGACCCCCGGCTGGAACAGGCGGCCCAGGACCTCTACGCCGGCCCGGCGCAGACGTTCCTGCGGGTCACCCTGCCCATCGCGGCCCCCGGAATCGCCGCGGGCGCGCTGCTCGCCTTCGCGCTCTCCTTCGACGATTTCATCATCACCAATTTCAACGCGGGCTCGACCGTCACGTTCCCCATGTTCGTCTGGGGTTCGGCACAGCGCGGAACACCCGTCCAGATCAATGTCATCGGTACGGCCATGTTCCTCGTCGCCGTCCTGTTCGTCCTGTTCGGCATGGTCATCGGAAATCGCCGGAACAGGCAGAAGGCATAACGCTCGTCACCCTTGTAGGGAGTTGAAATCATGGCCCCAAGCGCCATGACCCGTGGTAATCAGTGGACGAAATCCCTTTCCGACGCCCAGCCGGTCCCGTACTGGCTGGACGACCCCGGCAAACCCCACCCCGAGCCCGCGCTCACCGGCGCCGAGACCTGCGACCTGCTCGTCGTCGGCGGCGGCTACAGCGGACTGTGGACCGCGCTGATCGCCAAGGAGCGCGACCCCGGGCGGGATGTCGTCCTGGTGGAGGGCCGCGAGGTGGGCTGGGCCGCCTCGGGCCGCAACGGCGGCTTCTGCGCCGCCTCCCTCACCCACGGTCTGTCCAACGGGCTCACCCGCTGGCCGGACGAGATCGGGAAGCTGGAGGAACTGGGCGCCCGCAACCTCGACGAGATCGAGGCCGCGGTCGCCCGCTACTCCCTCGACTGCGACTTCGAGCGCAGCGGCGAGATCGACGTCGCCACCGAGCCGCACCAGGCGGCCGAACTGCGCGACTGGCACCAGGAGCTGGAGCGGCGGGGTCTCGCCGACGGCATCGAGTTCCTCGACACCGCGGCCGTACGGGAACAGGTCGACTCCCCGACCTTCCTGGCCGGACTGCACGACCGCCGCGGGGTCGCCATGCTCCACCCGGCCAAACTGGCCTGGGGCCTCAAGCGCGCGTGCTTGGAGCTCGGGGTGCGGGTGTACGAGCACACGCCCGCCCTCGCCCTGAAGCCGTCCGGCGCCGGCATGGCCGTCCGCACGCCGTACGGCTCGGTCCGCGCCCGCCGGGTGGCCCTCGGCACCAACATCTTCCCGAACCTGGTCAGGCGCGTGCGCCCGTACACCGTTCCGGTCTACGACTACGCGCTGATGACCGAGCCGCTCACCGCCGGCCAGCTGGCCTCCATCGGCTGGAAGAACCGCCAGGGTCTCGGCGACTCGGCGAACCAGTTCCACTACTTCAGGCTGTCGGCCGACAACCGGATCCTGTGGGGCGGTTACGACGCGATCTACCCGTACGGCGGCCGGGTGCGCGCCGAGTACGACGACCGCCCCGAGACGTACGCCACGCTCGCCGAGCACTTCTTCACCTGCTTCCCGCAGCTAGAGGGTGTCCGCTTCTCCCACGCCTGGGGCGGCGCGATCGACACCTGCTCCCGGTTCTCGGCGTTCTTCGGCAGCGCCCACCAGGGCAAGGTCGCCTACGCGGCCGGCTACACGGGCCTCGGAGTGGGCGCCACCCGGTTCGGCGCGGAGGTGATGCTCGACCTGCTGGAGGGGGAGCGGACCGAACGCACCGAGCTGGAGATGGTCCGCAGGAAGCCGCTGCCGTTCCCGCCCGAGCCGTTCGCCTGGACCGGCATCGCGCTCACCAAGTGGTCGCTGGCGCGGGCGGACACGCACGGAGGCCGGCGCAACCTGTGGCTGAAGGCGATGGACAAGCTGGGCCTCGGCTTCGACAGCTGACGGCACGCCCGCGAAGGGCGTGAGCTGAATTTCTGTCAATCGGTCCCCCGAACCCGCGTAATGGACCGCCCGGACCTCCCTCTCCTCTGTGACGCGACCCGCGTCGACACGAGAGGGAGGTTCCGTCATGACAGGGCCCAAGGCGGCGGTCGAGTGGCTGGCATCCGTGGCTCCGGACCCCGAAGCCTGCCGCTGGGAGTGGGAGCGCAGTCCCCGAGGGATCGCGCTGCTGCCGGCGGGAAGGGCCTGGGACGTCCTGATTCTTCCGGCCGAGCTCGGCTATCCCACCCTCGACGTACTGACCCGGGTGCTCGACCAGCCCGGGCCGGTGCTCGTCGACTTCGGGGACGCCCGGATGGGCTTCTTCGTGCCCGCGGGCACCGCGACCCGGTGGCTGGGCACAGGGGTGCGCACGGCGGGCCACGGCACATGGATCGTGGTGCCCTATCCGGGACGGTCGACCGGCGGGGTCCGCTGGCTGGTCGCGCCGGACGGCTCGGGCACGCTCACGGACCCGGCACTGCTCGAACTGGCCATGCACGAGGCCGCGGCGGGCCTCGCTCGTGACGGGGACCGGCGCCGGTGAGGGGGAGTTCCCGGCGGCCGTCAGAACTCCGTTGTCTGTCAGAGGACTTGACAACCAAATTGGTCTGGACCAAGTTGGGCGCGCGCTCCATCCTCCAACTCCCCCATGCCCGGAGGCACTCATGGACCCCACCCGGCACGACAGACCCCTCGCCCGCCACCGCCGACGGCTGCTCGCTGCCTGTACGGCCACCGTCCTGGCCGTACCCGGCCTGGTGGCGGTCTCGTCGGGCGCCCAGGCGGCCGACGCCGACCTGGCCAGGAACGGCGGCTTCGAGTCGGGCCTGGGCGGCTGGACCTGCACGGCATCCACTGTCGTCAACTCGCCGGTTCACAGCGGCAGTTCGGCGATGACGGCCACCCCGGCCGGCAGTGACTACGCGCAGTGCTCGCAGACCGTGACGGTGAAGCCCGACGCGCAGTACACCCTCTCCGGCTACGTCCGCGGCAGCTACGTCTACCTCGGCGCGACCGGCACCGGTACCACCGACGTCAGCACCTGGACCCCGTCCGCCGCCGACTGGCAGCAGCTGAGCACCACCTTCCGCACCGGCGCCGCCACGACGCAGGTCACGATCTACACGCACGGCTGGTACGGCACCGGCGCCTACTGGGCCGACGACCTCTCGCTGACCGGCCCCGGGGTCGACGCGGGGCAGCCGCCGGCCGTGCCCACCAATCTGAAGACCGGCACGGTCACCTCCTCGTCGGTCGGCCTGTCCTGGGCGGCGGTGTCCGGCGCGACCGGGTACGCCGTCTACCGCGACGGGGTGAAGGTCCAGACCGTCACCGGAACCTCGGCCACCGTGAGCGGGCTGACGGCCTCCACCGCGTACTCCTTCCAGGTCGCCGCGACGAACGACGCGGGCGAGTCCGCGAAGTCGGCAACCGTCACCGCGACCACCTCCGCGGGCTCGGGCGGAGGCGGCGGAGGCTCCTCCGACCTGCCCACGCACGCGCTCGTCGGCTACCTGCACGCGAGCTTCGCCAACGGCGCCGGATACACGCGCATGGCCGACGTGCCCGACAGCTGGGACGTCATCGACCTGGCCTTCGGCGAACCCACCTCCACCACCTCGGGCGACATCCGCTTCAACCGCTGCCCGGTCACCGAGTGCCCCACGGTGGAGAGCGACGCCGACTTCAAGGCCGCGATCAAGGCCAAGCAGGCGGCCGGCAAGAAGGTGCTGATCTCGATCGGCGGCCAGAACGGCCAGGTCCAGCTCACCAGTACGGCCGCCCGCGACACCTTCGTCTCCTCGGTCTCGAAGATCATCGACACCTATGGCCTCGACGGCCTGGACATCGACTTCGAGGGTCACTCGCTCTCCCTCGACGCGAGCGACACGAACTTCAAGAGCCCGACCACCCCGGTGATCGTCAACCTCATCTCCGCCCTGAAGACCCTGAAGGCCAAGTACGGCTCGAAGTTCGTCCTGAGCATGGCCCCGGAGACGTTCTTCGTCCAGCTCGGGTACCAGTACTACGGGACCGGGAAGTGGGGCGGCCAGGACCCCCGCGCCGGCGCCTACCTCCCGGTGATCCACGCACTGCGTGACGACCTGACCCTCCTGCACGTGCAGGACTACAACTCCGGGTCGATCATGGGCCTCGACAACCAGTACCACTCCATGGGCGGCGCCGACTTCCACATCGCGATGACCGACATGCTGCTGACCGGCTTCCCGGTGGCGGGCGACGCGAACAACGTCTTCCCGCCCCTGCGCCCCGACCAGATAGCGATCGGCATGCCCGCCACCACCAACGCGGGCAACGGCTATGTCGCCCCGGCCGAGGTCACCAAGACCCTGGACTGCCTGACGAAGAAGACCAACTGCGGTTCGTACGCGACCCACGGCACCTGGCCGGGCCTGCGGGGTCTGATGACGTGGTCGGTCAACTGGGACCGGTTCGGAGGCTGGGAGTTCTCGCGGAACTTCGACGCGTACTTCGGCTGACGAAGAGCCACAGGGACGACAGCAGCACCGCGCAGAGGCACCAACTGGCCACCACGTCCAGTGGCCAGTGGTAGCCGCGCCGGACCAGGCCGAAGGCCACGCCCGCGTTCAGGGCCACGCACACGCACAGCAGCGCCCCACGGGCGCCCGCGGTGCGGAGCAGCGGAAGGAGGAGCAGGGTCGCCGCGCCGTACGCGACGACGGCGGTGGCGGTGTGACCCGAGGGATAGAAGCCGGTGCCGGGCCCCATGACCGGGGGGCCCGGCCGGGAGACGAGTTCCTTCAGGGGCACGATCACCGCGGGGACCAGCGCCATCAGGACCGCGGCGGCGGCCGGGGGCAGCCACCATCGGTCCAGACCGGTGGCACGGTTCCGCAGGGCGACGAGAAGCAGCGTCAGTGCCAGGACCGGGACCGCCACCTGGACGCTGCCCAGGTCGGCGAGCAGTTCGGAGAACCGGCTCGGGTGGACGAGGCTGCCGCTCAGCCGCTCGTCCAGGCTCACGAGCGGGCCGCCCGCCACGACCTGCCAGGTGATGAGCGCGAAGCACAGGGAGGGCAGGCCGAACAGGAGGGGCGTGCGGGACATGGGGGACAGCCTGCCATTGTCCGGCGCCGTCGCGGCACGGGCCCCGCGGAAGAAGGGAGTCGGCCGCCCCGGAACAGGGGGGGTGGTTCCGAGGCGGCCGTCCGGACCGGAATGCCGCGCGCCCCGGGGGGTTTGGGGCGGGCGACCGTCCGATCGGTGAGGAGAACCGGAGCCGCAAGCTCCGGGTGTGTGCGCGAGGGCACGACCAGGGCGAAGCTGGGGGAAGCCTCGGCCCGGTACAGCCCACAGTCCCCTGTGGGCGGGTGTATCCCTGATCCGCTTAGAACCTACGGCAGGGGGTGCGGCTCCGACAGGCGGATTCGCGTCCCGCCATGTACCTCGCACACCTTCTTCACACGCCCCCACGGGAACGCCGCAGCACCGAAACCCCGGCGGAATCCGCCGGGGGCGGGTCCGGGGTTCCGGTGCTGCGGTGCCGTCCGCGTCGTCAGATGCGGGAGAAGGCCTGCTCGATGATGTCGAGGCCCTCGTTCAGGAGGTCCTCGCCGATGACCAGCGGGGGCAGGAAGCGGAGGACGTTGCCGTAGGTGCCACAGGTCAGGACCAGCAGGCCCTCCTGGTGGCAGGCCTTGGCGAGCGCGCCGGCCGCCTCCGGGTTCGGCTCCTTGGTGGCCGGGTCCTTGACCAGCTCGATCGCGATCATGGCGCCGCGGCCGCGGACCTCGCCGATGATGTCGAACTTCTCGGCCATGGCGCCGAGGCGGGTCTTCATGACCGACTCGATGTGCTTCGCCTTGGCGTTGAGGTCGAGCTCCTTCATCGTCTCGATCGCGCCGAGCGCACCGGCGCAGGCCACCGGGTTGCCGCCGTAGGTGCCGCCCAGGCCACCCGAGTGCGCCGCGTCCATGATCTCGGCGCGGCCCGTCACGGCGGCGAGCGGCAGACCGCCCGCGATGCCCTTGGCGGTGGTGATCAGGTCCGGGACGATGCCCTCGTCCTCGCAGGCGAACCACTGGCCGGTGCGGCAGAAGCCGGACTGGATCTCGTCCGCGACGAAGACGATGCCGTTGTCCTTGGCGAACCGGCTGATGGCCGGCAGGAAGCCCTTGGCGGGCTCGATGAAGCCGCCCTCGCCGAGCAGCGGCTCGATGATGATCGCGGCGACGTTGTCGGCGCCGATCTGCTTGTTGATCATGTCGATGGCCTGGGCGGACGCCTCGGCGCCGGCGTTCTCCGGGCCGGTCAGCCAGCGGTAGCCGTAGGCGACCGGCACGCGGTAGACCTCGGGCGCGAACGGACCGAAGCCGTTCTTGTACGGCATGTTCTTGGCGGTCAGCGCCATCGTCAGGTTCGTCCGGCCGTGGTAGCCGTGGTCGAAGACGACGACGGCCTGGCGCTTGGTGTACGCGCGGGCGATCTTGACGGCGTTCTCGACGGCCTCGGCGCCCGAGTTGAACAGGGCGGACTTCTTGGCGTGGTCGCCCGGGGTCAGCTCGGCGAGCGCCTCGGCGACGGCGACGTACCCCTCGTACGGCGTGACCATGAAGCAGGTGTGGGTGAAGTCCTGGAGCTGGGCGGAGGCCCGGCGCACGACGGCCTCGGCGCTCGCGCCGACCGACGTCACGGCGATGCCGGAGCCGAAGTCGATGAGCCGGTTGCCGTCGACGTCCTCGATGATCCCGCCGCCGGCGCGCGTGGTGAAGACGGGGAGCACCGACCCGACACCGGCCGCGACCACGGCGGTGCGCCGGGCCTGCAGCTCCTGCGACTTCGGGCCGGGGATGGCGGTGACGACGCGGCGCTCCTGCGGAAGTGCGGTCATGAGGGGCTCCCTGATGATCTTGCGAACCGGACGGTCCCCGGCGAACGCGGGGCTGGTCCGGGCGGGGGGTTTTCGGACGCTTGCCTTCTTTCTTCGCAGGCTAGAGCCGAGGAGGGGGGCTCGGCATGCGCCATGTGGGCGTTGTCGGACGAATCCATTGTCCGCGGTGGACATAGAGGAGCGGACGCCCGGTGGCCCCGTCCCGCCGCGGGCCCGGCCGTGTAAACGGTGAACTCGCCCCGCAGGACCACTAGATTGGCCTCGGAGCGACAGGCGGACTGGCTGGTCAGGGGGCGCACACGATGGACTTCGACGGTACGCGCGACGCACGTGGTACGCATGCCGATCCCGTGCCTCGTCCGGCCGCACCCCCCGGGGCCGTCCCCGGCGGAGCCCCGCCCAGGCCCTCGGGCCCGCCACCCGTCCCCGCCGGCCCGCCCGGACCCCGCCGGGCCGTACGCGACTGGCTCAACGAACCCCGCCCCGAGGCCGCACTGGGGATCTGGCGGTACGGATATGTCGCGCCCCGGGCGTCGAAGGAGCGCAGGCGTCTGCCCTCCGTGACGATCGTCGGTCTCCTGATCCCTCTGGTGCTCGGGCTCGTCGTCTGGTCCCTGTGGCGCCGGGGGAACGTCCCCTATCAGCTGGTCGTGCTGAAACTGTTCACACCGGACGACTGGTGGTGGGGCGGTACGACCGCCCCGAAGTCCTGGCAGGGCGAGGACGCCATCCGTGTCTACGACGGACTCTTCTTCGGCGCGCTGGTCTACACGATGGGACGCCTCGGAAGCTGGCGCGAGATCGCCCATCACTTCGTCGTCCGGCGCGCGCAGCCGGGCCGGGCCGTCATCGCCGCCCTGGCGGCCCTGCTGACGCTCACGTTCGTCTGGCCGGACGCCTTCCCGGGCATCGGCTGGGACCCCCTGCCCATCGTCAACCCGGTGCTGTCCCTGGTGGCGCTGATCGCCGGCGGGCGTGAGGTGTTCGAGTCGCTGGTGATCAGCTACGGCGTGTACACGCTGATCACCGTGCTCGTGGTGCTGCCGTTCGCCAAGCTGGGCGGATGGTGGCCGCTCGCCAAGGAGCGGTTCGGTTCCCGGCCGACCGCGGCGACGGCGGCTCAGGCCGAGCCGGCGGAGCCGTCCGGCCCTCCGGCCGAATGGCCCGAACTGAGGGCGACCGGTCAGCACAAGGCGGCGGAACTGCTGTCCTCCGAGGTGCTGACGGAACGCATGAACGACGTCGACTGCGCGAGGATTCTGCGCGCCTGGACCTCGGCCAAGCGCGACGGAGGGCTCGCCGGCTTCAGCGACACCGTGCTGCGGCGGGGCGCCGCGGCCTGGACCCATCCGTCCGGGGCCCGCGACCTGCCCGTCCGCGCCGCCTCGCACGACCTGCTCGCGGCCCAGGTACGGCTCGGCCGGTGGGTCGCCCGCGAGCGCACTCCGCTCGCCTACTCCGGTGCGGGTGCCGCCCTCGGCCCGGCGACGCTCGGTACCTCGCTCCTCGCCGTCGGACCCGCGGGTTCCGGCAAGACGCGCCACCTCGTGCGGCCCGTCGCCGAATCCCTCGGGCTCCAGGCCCTCACCGCGCGCTGCGCCGTCGTCGTCGTGGCCGCCGCCGGGACGCCGGTCGGCCCCGACGCGTCGTACGACGTCGTCGTGAAGCTCGGTGACCCCGAGTCGGTCCACGACCTGGACCTGTACGCCGACTGCGAGGACCCCGACGAGGCCGCCGCGTTTCTCGCGGAAGGCCTGGTCGGGAGCGTCGACGGCGTCGACGTCCGGCGCGCCGCCACGGCCCTGGCCCAGCTGCTCGGTCCCTACCGGGCCGTGCACGGCACGTTCCCCACGATTCCCGTGCTGCGCGAACTGCTCGAAGGAGTGCCCGCGCTGCTGGAACCCCTGCGGCAGGACCTGTCGGCCGGGGGCCACCCCGCGATGCTCCGCGAACTGGAGGCACGGCTGCGGCAGAGCGGCGGCCCGAACGACCCCGGCCCCGTTCTGGCCGACCGCCTGGCGCTGCTGGACCGGCCCGTCTTCGCGGACTTCTTCGGCTCGGGCACCGGCGCCCGGCCGTTCTCGCTCCGGGCGGTGGCCCATCACCCGCTGCGCGTCCGTGTCGATCTGCCGGAACGCGGGTACGAAGAGGCCTCCCAGCTCATCACCCGGCTTCTGCTCGCCCAGTTCGCCGCCGTCGTCCGCGGCGGCGACCGGCGCGGGCACTTCGCCTGCCTGGTCCTCGACGACGCGACCGGCGCCCTGACCGCCGAGACGGTACGCCGCATCCAGGGCCTGCGGGCGCACAACGCCGGAGTGGTCCTCGCCCTGCGGACCATCGGGGACATCCCCGAGGCCCTCCACGGGCCGCTGTACGGCGCGGTCGGCTGCCGCATGGCCTTCTCCGGTGTCACGACCTGGGACGGCGGCCGCTTCGCCGAGTCCTGGGGCACCGAGTGGGTGGAGACGCAGGACGTGGCCAAGCACACCGTCTTCGCCGACCAGCCCATGACCCGGGCCATCCACGCCCTGCGCAAGCTGGTGACCGGCAAGGCGGTGACCACGGACGCCGTGACCGTGCGTCAGGTCGAGCGGGAACGCTGGTCCGCCTCCGAACTGGCGCACGCGGTCCCGCCCGGCCACGCCGTCCTGTCGCTGACCAGCGTCGAGGGGGGACACGCCCCGCCGCTGCTGGTGGACCTGCGCGGCTGACGGGCACCCGGGGCGTGACGTATCGAGGGGGACGTATGGATATACGGACCCGCTGACCAGGGTGTCCGGGGATGAACGCACGCGGCGACCGTACGGTGAGGCAGAATCGACACAGGCCGTTCATACGCCGCGGCCAAAAGATCACAGAGATCACAGAGATCACACCGACCTGAAGGCCCCATGCCTCCCACGCTCGCCTCGCTCGTCCACCACTCCGCGCTCAAGCTCACGGTGCGTGCGGGCGAGGACCGCCTGGACGTGCCCGTCCGCTGGGCCCATGTCAGCGAGCTCGCCGACCCCGTGCCGTACATGGAGGGCGGGGAACTGCTGCTGATCACCGCGCTTAAGCTGGACGCGGACGATCCCGAGGTCATGCGGCGGTACGTGAAACGGCTGACCGGCGCCGGAGTCGTCGGGATCGGCTTCGCCGTCGGGGTCAACTACGACGAGATCCCGAAGGCGCTCGTCGACGCGGCCGCGGAAGAGGGACTGCCGCTCCTCGAAGTGCCCCGGCGCACCCCGTTCCTCGCCATCAGCAAGGCCGTGTCCGCCGCCATCGCCGCGGATCAGTACCGGGCAGTCACCGCGGGATTCGCCGCGCAGCGCGAGCTCACCAAGCAGGCCCTGAACGACGGGCCGGAGGGACTGCTCACCGCGCTCGCCGGACAGGTCGACGGATGGGCGGCGCTCTACGACGCGTCCGGCTCCGTCGTCGCCGCCGCCCCCGACTGGGCGGGACGCCGCGCCGCGCGCCTCACCCCGGACGTGGAGCGGCTGCGCGAGCGGCCCGCCCCCGCGAGCTCCGTGGTGGGCGGGGAGGACCGCGTCGAACTGCACTCCCTCGGCACGGGACGCAGGCCGCGCGCCGCGCTCGCCGTCGGGACCGCCGGCGCGCTCGGCACCGCCGAGCGCTACGCCGTGCACTCGGCCATCGCCCTGCTGACCCTCACCACCGAACGCTCGCGGTCCCTGCACGCCGCCGAGCAGCGGATCGGCGCGGCCGTGCTCGGGATGCTGCTCGCCGGGGAATCCGACCACGCGCGTGCCGTCGCCGGAGACCTGTACGGCGAACTGCTCGACGCCCCCTTCCGGCTGATGATCGCCGAGCCGGTGTCCGCGTCGGCCGGCCGTGCGCACGCCGACGCACGCGTGCGCCCGGGTGCCGCCGTGCCCTCGAAGACCGCCGTCGCCGTGCCCGACGCCAAGGGTGATCCGCTGGGCGGCCTCGCCGAGGTCGTCGAATCCGCCGCCGCGCGTTCGGGGGAGTCGGTGCTCGTCGTGCCCGACGGGGAGCGGCTGGTCGTTCTCGCCGTGGACGGAGGCGCCGCGGTGGCGGCCTGCGGGGACTACGCCGCGGCGTTGGAGTCCGCGCGGGCCGTCCCGCGCGAGCAGCCCGCCGGGGCGGCCGGGGACGAGGGCGAACTCGTCGTCGGGCTCTCGGCCCCCGCAGGACCGATCGCCGCCCGCGCCGCCTACAAGCAGGCCGAACAGGCCCTGTCCGTCGCCCGGCGGCGGGGCCGGTTCCTCGTCGAGCACGAGGAACTGGCGGCCGGGTCCGTACTGCCGCTGCTCGCGGACGACGCCGTGCGGGCGTTCGCCGACGGGCTCCTGCGGGCGCTCCACGAGCACGACGCCACCGGCCGCGGGGACCTCGTCGCCTCGCTGCGGGCGTGGCTGTCACGTCACGGGCAGTGGGACGCAGCGGCCGCCGACCTGGGGGTCCACCGGCACACGCTGCGCTACCGGATGCGCAGGGTCGAGGAGATCCTCGGGCGGTCCCTGGACGACCCCGACGTCCGGATGGAACTCTGGCTGGCCCTGAAGGCCACGGCCGCGACGGGGGAGTGACCGGGTCTTCCCGCCGTCGGTGGCGGCTCGCTCGGGAATGAGGCGTGGGACCTCGGGCGATCAGTCCAAACCGGCGCACCTCGCCCCCCGACTGTTACGCGCCGGACAAACGACCGGTGATGGTCCCGGCTCTACCGTGGACGGGAAAGCGCAGCACCACCAGAAACATCCCAGTCGTCACCCCCACTACGGAAGGGCTCGGGACTCGCACATGACTTCCACCCACGCCTTCTGGCTCGCCGGCCGCCAGGCCACGGGCGAGACCACCTTCGACGTCACCTCGCCGTGGGACGGCCGCCTCGTCGGCCAGGTCAGCGTGCCCACCGAGGCCCAGGTCGAGGAGGCCGTGGCAGCCGCGCACGCCGTGCGCGACGAGTTCGCCGCGACCCCGGCCCACGTACGCGCCGCCGCCCTCGACCACGTCTCGCGCCGTCTGGCCGAGCGCACCGAGGAGATCGCGCAGCTCATCTCCGCCGAGAACGGCAAGCCGATCAAGTGGGCCCGCGGCGAGGTCGGCCGCGCGGTGTCCGTGTTCCGGTTCGCCGCCGAGGAGGCCCGCCGCTTCAACGGCGGCGAGGCGCAGCGCCTGGACACCGACCTGGGCGGTCAGGGCCGGCTCGCCCTCACGCGCCGCTTCCCCAAGGGTGTCGTCCTCGGAATCGCGCCCTTCAACTTCCCGCTGAACCTGTGCGCCCACAAGGTCGCCCCGGCCATCGCCGCGGGTGCCCCGATCATCCTGAAGCCGGCGCCCGCGACCCCGCTGTCCGGCCTGATCCTCGGCGACCTGCTGGCCGAGACCGACCTTCCCGCCGGTTCCTGGAGCATCCTGCCGGTCGCCAACGACAAGATGCCCGCCCTGGTCCAGGACGAGCGCCTTCCCGTCATCTCCTTCACCGGTTCCGAGACGGTCGGTTACGCGATCATGGACTCGGTGCCGCGCAAGCACTGCACCCTGGAACTGGGCGGCAACGGCGCGGCCGTCGTCCTCGCCGACTTCGCGAGCGACGCGGACCTGGACTGGGCCGCGACCCGCATCGCGACCTTCTCCAACTACCAGGGCGGCCAGTCCTGCATCTCGGTGCAGCGCGTGATCGCGGACGCCGCGGTGTACGAGCGGCTGCTGCCGCGCATCGTCGCCGCCGTCGAGGCCCAGGTCACCGGCGACCCGTCCGACGACGCGACGGACGTCGGCCCGCTGGTCAGCGAGGTCGCCGCCGAGCGCGTCGAGTCGTGGGTGGACGAGGCCGTCGCGGCCGGCGCCACGCTGCTCACCGGTGGCAAGCGCGACGGCGCCTCCTACGCCCCGACCGTCCTCGCCGACGTTCCGGCCGACGTCACGATCTCCTGCGAGGAGGTCTTCGGACCGGTCCTGACCGTGCAGAAGGTGGACGGCGAGGCGGCTGCCTTCGAGGCCGCCAACAACTCCAAGTACGGCCTCCAGACGGGCGTGTTCACGCACGACCTCCAGACCGCGTTCCGCGCGCACCGTGCCCTGGAGGTGGGCGGCGTCGTGATCGGCGACGTTCCGTCCTACCGCGCCGACCAGATGCCGTACGGCGGTGCGAAGCAGTCCGGTGTCGGCCGTGAGGGCGTCAGGTTCGCGATGGACGACTACACCTACGAGCGTGTGCTCGTGCTGACGGGTCTCGCCCTCTGACGAAGACCTCACCGAGGCCGACGGCCGCAGCCCACTGTGCGGGGGCTGCGGCCGTCGGCGTGTCCGGGAACTTCGGACGGCCGGAGCCCGCTGTGCGTGGCGTTCCGGTGCTGCCTACGCTCCGTCAGGACGCAACAGGCCAGGGACGTTTGCGTCCACGCGATTTCTCTTCCGGCCCCCGTGACCTGCGGCGAAAGTAGTTCCTGTCACCGGGAGCCACACCCGAGAACATCCTTCACGGCTGCACCTGCAGGGCAGCTGTCTGGGCCAGGGATGTGGCTTCGCCCGCTCGACCTACTCACCGCAGGAGAAATCATGAAGCTGGGCCATGCCGTCCGCCGCACCACAGCCGCCGCCGTCGCCGTCGGCGCGATGTCCCTCGGCCTGGTGGCGATCACCGGCGGAGCCGCGCATGCCGTCGCGTCCTGCACTGGCGACGTGTCGATGTACGGCACGCTGTCCGACGGCCGGCTGACGTACACGCAGATCGCGCCGAACACCGGCGACCGCGTCAAGACGCTCATCGGCCCGAACCTCGGCTTCACGCCCAAGACGATGGCGGCCCTCAACTTCAACACGGTCCTGGTCACTTCGACCACCGGCGACCTCTACCGGGTCGACATCCAGACGAACAACACCTCCCTCACGGTCGCGGGCGTCGTCAAGATCTGGGACGGCGGCTGGACCTTCGACAAGTTGGTCTACGACGGCGCCGGTCACCTCTACGGGACGGTCGACGGCCAGCTCCACCAGTACCTGGTGTCGCAGGCCAAGCCCGCGGGGTCGGCCCACATAGGCCAGCACGTCGTGATCGACACCGGCTTCGTCCTCAAGACGCTCGCCGCCGCGGGCGACGACCGCATCGTCGCCTCGACCGCGGACGGACGGCTGCTCAGCTACAAGATCAACGGAGTGGACGACTGGGACCTCTCGGTCCTCAAGACGAGCGGCTGGTCGGCGGTCGACTCGCTCTCCTCACCGGGCGGCGGCCTCTACTACGGCCGCACCAACGGTGGCATGTACTGGTACCACGACGCGGACCCGACCGACGGTGACGGCAGCGACATCACGTACCACTCCGACGACCCGGTGGACGCGTCCGGCTGGACCCAGAGCCTGCTGTCGACCTACGCGAGCAACTGCTCCTACGTGGCGCCGGCCCCGCCGGAGTCCGTGCAGGGCGGCACCATCTCCCGCAGCGAGGTCATGACCCGGGCCAAGAACTGGTACACCCGCAACGTCCAGTACGACCAGGGCGCTTCCGCCTCCGACATCGACGGCGATCACACCTACCGCACCGACTGCTCCGGCTTCGTCTCCATGGCCTGGCACCTCACCAGCTCGCTGACGACCGAGACCCTCTCCAGCGCGAGCACGGAGATCAACAAGTCCGACCTCAGGCCCGGTGACGCTCTGAACAGCTACTCCGAGCACGCTGTCATCTTCGCGGGCTGGAAGAACCAGGACGCGGGCACCTTCTACTACTACTCCGAGAGCAGCCCGGCAACGGACATGAACTACTCGACCGCGGACATCGACAGCGGCGACATCAGCGGCCACCCGGCCTCGTCGTACGTCGCCCTGCGCTACAAGAAGATCGCCTGACGCCCCACCCGACGCCTTGAAGGCCCCGCCGATCCCCGGCGGGGCCTTCAAGGCGTTCCTGGCCCAGAACGGCCTCACCACCGGCGGAACCGACAGTCGGCAGAACATACAGCCGGCAGAGGCATCAACCGGCAGAACCCTCACCACAGCGGCCGGGCGGCGCGGTACCGGCCGGAACCGGAACGGAGTGGTACCGGCCGACGGTCTCCACCGACTCCAACCGGAGCCGCGCCCCCGCCGCCGTCCGCACCGCCGGGGCGCTGCCGACCTCCCGGGCCTGCCGGGGTGCTGCCGGCCTCCGGCCCTGCCTCGTGCGCGACGCCGACGCCCAGGTCGTGCCGGTGGCGCCGGCTCCATGAACGCGCCGAGCGCCCACCGCATCCATGTCCCGGAGCGCCGGACTTCCCGGCCCACGCCGAAAGGGCGGCGCCCCCTCGGTTCGAGGGGGCGCCGCCCTTTTCAGGTCCGCCGGTATCAGTACCAGCTGTTCGCCTGCCAGAAGTTCCACGCGTCGCACGGGGAGCCGTAGTGGCCGTCGATGTAGTTCAAGCCCCACTTGATCTGGCTGAACGTCAGTCTGCCGTCGTCGAGTACGCCGTAGATGTCGACTCCGCCCGAGGAGGTGGTGGCCGCTTCGGCGGTCGGGGTGGTTACCGTGAGGAGTCCGGTGCCGAGGGCGCCGGCCGTCAGCAGGCCCGCGATTCTCCGGCCGTTCTTCACTTTTCGGTCCCCCGGGGCGGGTTGTGGTCAGGCAGACGGACAGGAGTCGGATCGTGGCCGACAGGCCGGTGGGCGGCCGACGGCGGCGGGCGGCCTACTGCCAGCCGGCGTCCGTCGGGGCGACCTGCCAGCCGGCGTCACCGGCGAGAACGGAGGAGGCCGGAACCGCGTCCGCCGTGGACCGGAGCGTGACCACCGGGGAGGCGAGAGCCGCGGCGGCGACGAGGGAGGAGACCGCGGCGACCTTGGCGATTCGGGTACGAAGCATGGCTGTTTCCGTTCCTTCCGGGACGAGATGCGGTGTCCGGCCTGCCGTCGCGCCCCGCGGTGGCGCTCGGCTCGGCCGGTGCTCCATAGGTTCGTCGCAGCTCAGGCCCGTGAGAAGAGTTCACGGATGGACGGAAAGGGCCTTGGACCGATGTGTCCACGCGGGCCGCTTCAGTCCACCGCCTGCGGTTCGAAGGTCAGCGGCATCAACGGCACCCCCGCACCGGTCAGCCGCGCCGTGGCCAACTGCGGTACGTCGCGCAGCAGTCGGCGGCAGACGCGCACCGACCGTTCCTCCGCCTCCTCCAGCACACCGGCCAGCAGATAGAAGCCGAGCGTGAGCCGGGCGGGAGGGACGGGGTGAACGGCGACGTGCTCGACGCGGTCGCGGGTGACGATCGCCGATCGCACCAACGCCCGGATGTTCTCCGGAAGTTCCTCGCCGGAGGGCAGTTCCAGATGCGCGTGGACCAGATACATGCGTTCCAGACTCTCAATGGAAGTCGAGAGCAAGTCGGCCTGGAGGATGGACGGTTGAGGCCACGGCCGGTTCCGTCCTGGCGCTGTGACGATCCCGCACCCTTCTGCGAAGATCATCGTCGAAGAGGGGATGTTGAGTGCAGGAAACTGGGGGAACCAGATGCTGACCGCTCTCGGGCTCGACTCCGTCACGGAGGCGGTGTACCGCGCCATGCTCGGACACCCGGCCGCGGGTGTCGCGGCCCTCGCCGACGCCGTGGGGCTGTCCGGGGAAGAGGTGCGCGACGCCCTCGACACACTGAGCGAGTTAGCGCTGGTGCGCCCCGCCGCCGGGGACGCGAGCCGGCTCCGGGCGGTCTCCCCGGACATAGGCATGGAGATCCTGATGGGCCGCCAGCAGGCCCAGCTGGCAGCCCAGCGGCAGCGCCTCGAAGCCTCGCGGGCGGCCGCGGCCCAGCTCATCTCCGAGTACGCCGAGCTCCGTCCGGCCACCAGCCATCCCGGGGTGGAGCAACTGGTCGGCCTCGACCAGATACGCGACCGGCTGGCCGTGCTCACCCGGGAGGTGCGCGAGGAGTTCCTGACCTTCGCCCCGGGCGGTCCGCAGACCGCGGAGAACATGGCCGCCTCACGGCCCCTCAACGAGGATCTGCTCGGCCGTGGGGTGCGCATGCGCACGATCTACCTCGACAGCGTCCGCACCAACCGGCCCACCGTCGAACACGCCACCTGGCTGGCCCGGCTGGGCGGCCGGATCCGCACGGTTCCGTCCCTGCCGACCCGGATGATCCTCATGGACCGGCAGACCGCCATGATCTCGGTCAGCAGCGACGACACCGCCGCGGGCGCCGTCCTGCTCACCGGCCAGGGCACGCTCACCGCGCTGTGCGCGCTCTTCGAGACCACCTGGGAGGTCGCACGGCCGCTCGGCGAGGTCGTCCCCACCGACCCGAACGGGCTCACCGGCCAGCAGGCGACCGCCCTCCGTCTCCTGGCCGGGGGCCATACCGACGAGGCGATCGCCAAACGGCTCGGGGTGTCGCACCGCACGGCCCGGCGGATCGCCTCCGAACTGATGGACCGCCTCGGCGCACGCAGCCGTTTCGAGGCCGGCGTACGCGCCGTTCAGCAGGGCTGGCTGCCGGCCCGACCCTGAATCGCCGTCCAGGGACGAGGCGACACGACGGCGACCGCCCGGCGCGCAGGGCTTCGCCCGTACGCTGCGGCTTCACGCCGGCGACCGGCGTGCCACGGTCGCCGCGCTCACACGGGCCCGAAGAGACCCGTCGCCCCACCCGAATCGGCCCGTGCGAGCCGGACCGGACAAAAAAAGACCCTGTCCCGGACAATGCGGGACAGGGTCTTCACAGAGCGCCGGGCAGGCCTTGCACCTGCATTTCCCCGCAGGAAGCGGGGCGTCTTTCCTTGGACCACCAACGCATCGCGAACCGGCGTGACCTCCGCCGATCTGCTGAAGATCATATTAGCGCAAGGCCTGAGAAGCGCAAACGTCCGGCCGGGCGGGATCGCCGAACAATCGCGTCAGGTGCACGGCCGCACGGCCTGGCGTTTTTCGGAAGGGCTCGAGGCGCTCACGGGTTCCGGCCGTCCGCCTGTCGGGACGTGACCGAAAACGACGTGTCTAGTGACAATCGTTTTCAGCTAAGTTCGCCAGAGAAGGGGCCCGGCACCGATGCCTTCCGGTGCCGGACCCCTGTGCCGGCTCCTCCGGACCCTCAACCGGAGAAGCCGACGTGCGCGAGCCGGACGGGCCCGCGCAGTCCGAGGTGGACGTCGTGCACACCGCCGGCCGTGAACGGGGCGGTGAGGGTGCGGTAGTCGTAGGGCCCCCGTGTTCCGCTCAGCGTGACTTCGGCGACCGGCTTGCCGTCCAGCGAGACCTCGACAGCGCCCTCGCCCGCCACCTCGATCACGACACCGGTGGCGCCCGCTCCGAAGTCGCAGAGCCGGTACAGGACTTCGCCCGTGCCGCCGTCCGCCGGGGTCACCGCGTCGCCCGCCGTCTTCGTACGGTCGACGATCGCGGTGCCGTGCTGCTCGTCGAAGTCGGCCGCGTCCAGGCCGTGTTCGCGGACCGGGCGGAACGCGCCCGGCTCGCCGTCGAGTTCGACGGTCGCGCCGAGCCGGACGTCCTCGCTGGAGGCGCCGACCAGCAGCTCGTACATGCCCGGTTCCAGGCGTCGACGGCCGTGCGCGACGTCCCAGAACTCCAGCGCGGTGAGCGGGAGGTCGAAGGTGACGGCCGTCGAGGTGCCCGGAGCGAGCCGGACCCGCCGGTGCGCCGCCAGTTCGCGGCGGGGGCGGGGCACGGACGGGGCGACCGCCCGGGTGTAGAGCTGGACGACCTCGTCGGCGGTCACGGTCGCGGTGTTCGTCACGGTGCAGGAGACGGTCAGTGCCGCGGCCTCCCTGCGGACCCGCAGATCCGTGTAGGCGAACGAGGCGTAGGACAGGCCGTGCCCGAAGGGGAACAGCGCGGTCCCCTCGAAGTAGAGGTAGGTCTGCCGGCCGCCGATCACGTCGTAGTCGAGCAGACCGGGCAGGTCGTCGTCCGTGGCGTACCAGGTCTGCGGGAGGCGGCCCCCGGGGGAGACGTCCCCGGCGAGCACGCGGGCCAGCGCGGTGCCCGCCGCCTGGCCGCCGTGCGCGGTCCACAGCAGGGCGGGCAGGCCGGTGGGGTCGACCGCGTACGGGTAGGCGGAGACCAGCGCCAGCACGGTGTCCGGGTTCGCCGCGCGGGCGGCGTCCAGCAGCCGTTCCTGATGGGCGGGCAGCCGCAGGGTCGTACGGTCCTCGGTCTCGCGGCCGTTGATGTGCGGGTCGTTGCCCGCGACGACGAGAACCACGTCGGCGGAGGCGGCGACGCGCGCCACCGCGTCCTCACCGCGTTCGGTGAACTCCGCCACGAAGATCTCGGCGTCCCCGGCCTCCCGCCCGGCAACCTTCACGCCGTCGGCGGCGACACAGACGTATCCGCCCGTCCCGAGGTGTTTGAGGAGGTGGCCGCCGCGATGGGAAGCGGAGGGTTCCAGCCGGAAGGTTTCCTGGACGACCCAGCCGCCCGGCCGGTCGGCGGACGCGCGCACGAAGCCGTCGTCGGCGACCGACAGGTAGCGGCCGTCGGGGGAGCGCAGCGTGAGGACGCCCTCGCCCCAGTCGACCAGAGCCAGTTCGGTGCCGACGGTGTCGGCGGTCAGCGGGGGCAGGTCCGTACGGCCGGCGAGCAGCGCCGGATCGAGCGCACCCTCGGCACCCCGGGTCCCCACCAGCGCGCCGTCCGCGGCGGGCACCGCGAGATACCGGCCGGACGCGGTCCTCAGGCGTACGCGGTCCACGCCCTCGGCGAAGTCCACCCGCTCGGCGCCGAACCGCTCGTACAGGCCTTCCAGCGGGGTCGACCGGTGGATGAGCGTGCCGCTGTACCAGTCGAGCTTGCACTCGTCGGCGAGCAGGCCGACGACGGCGAGCCGGACTCCGGGACGCAGCGGCAGCAGGCCGTCGTTCTTGAGCAGGACGATCGCCTGCTCCGCGGCCTCCCGGGCGAGCGCGCGGTGGGCGGGCGTGTCGAACTCCCCGGTGCTCGCGTACGGGTCGAGGTCCGGGTCGAACTCGCCGAGCCGGAAGCGCACGGCGAGCTGGCGGCGGACCGCGGTGTCGATGTCGGCCTCGGTCAGCAGGCCTCGCTCCAGGGCTCCCCGGACGCGTGCGGTGATCCGCGAGCCGTCCTCGCCGTGGTCGGTGAAGCTGTCGACGCCGGCGAGGAGCGCGGCGGCGGTGGCCTCCTCGTGGGTGTCGAAGTAGTGCTCGGAGTCGACCAGGTTGGAGGGCGCGCCCGCGTCCGAGCAGACCAGCAGCTCCTGGTCGGTCCAGGTCCGCAGGTGCTCGCGCAGGTACGGCGAGACATGGTTGGGACGGCCGTTGACCAGGTTGTACGCGGGCATCACGCCGGCGACGGAGCCCGCCTCGACGGTCTCGCGGAAGGCGCGCAGATCGTACTCGTGCAGCACGCGCGGCCGGACGGACGAGGACGTGGTGTCCCTGCTCGTCTCGTTGTTGTGCGCGAGCCAGTGCTTGAGGACCGGCGCCGTGCGCCAGTAGACCGGATGGTCGCCGCGCAGCCCGCGGGTGTACGCGGTGGCGATGGCGGAGGTGAGCGCCGGGTCCTCCGAGTAGCCCTCCTCGTTGCGTCCCCACAGCGGGTGGCGCAGCAGATTGACCGTGGGGGACCAGACGTTGAGGCCCACGCGGTCGTCGCGGGCGCGCATCGCACGGGCCTCCGACGAGACGGCCTCCCCGATCCGGCGCACGAGCTCGGCGTTCCAGGTCGCGCCGAGCCCGACGGCCTGCGGGAACACCGTCGCCGGACCCATCCACGCGACCCCGTGCAGCGCCTCCTGGCCGGTGCGGAAGGCGGGTATCCCGAGCCGCTCGACGGGGGGCGTGTACTGGTGCAGGAACGCGACGCGTTCTTCCGGGGTGAGCCGCGTCAGCAGGTCGTCGATGCGCTTCGCGAACGGCAGGCTCGCGTCGCGGAAGGGCGGCATGGGTGGCGTCTCTGCGGTCACGTGGTGATCCCTTTGTGGTGGGGCATCGAAGGTCTTTCGAAGCGCTTCGATGCTCGATCGACCAAGGGGTGGGTGTCAAGACGCCTGAGCGTCTCACCTCTGTTTCCCGCCAGTGATGTCAAGTGCCGCACGGATAAGCTCTGTTGTCGCACGTCTCCGAGGAATCTTGGGATCGACCCTTGTGCGCCCTCAGGCGTTCACTTAACCTCGCAGCAACATCGAAGCGCTTCGATTGTCGGGCTTCCCTCTTCCCAGGGCACAGTCCTCCGAGGACCGCTTCAGCTCAGGCAGATCCACTCAAGACACCGCAGCCGACGGCTCCACCGCCGGGTGTCCTGCTGTGCGCCATGAAGGGTTGACGCAATGACGCCGAACACCGCCACCACCGCCCCCAGCCGGAGAAGCTTCCTCGCCTCCACGGCGGTCGCAGCGGCCGCCGTGGCCGGCGGAACGTCCCTGCTCGCCGCCTGCGGCGGAGGACAGGACGGCAGCAAGGACGGCACCACCTCGGGGAAGGACGCCCAGAAGATCCTTCCGGCGTTCGTGGCGTCGAACGTCGTCACGCCCGACCTCCCGTCGAAGAACGGATCGGCGGCCGGGTTCACCCGGGCGATCGACCTGGACGCGCTGAAGACGTCCGTCCCGAAGAAGCTGGGCACCGGCAGCGACCTGAAGATCATGTCGCCGTTCTGGGGCACCCCGCCGTCCGGCGGCAACGCGTACTACACGGCCATGAACGAGGCCATCGGCGTCAAGGCGACCTGGCAGAACCAGGACGGCAACACCTACGACGAGAAACTGGGCGCGGTCCTCGCCTCCAGCGACATCCCGGACGTGGTGGTCGTCCCGGGCTGGAACCTGAACGGCAAGATCCCGAGCGCGATCAACGCCAAGTTCGCCGACCTCGGCCCGTATCTGTCGGGCGACAAGGTCAAGGCCTACCCGAACCTCGCGGCCGTACCGACCGACGCCTGGCAGCGCTCCATCTTCGGCGGCCGGCTGCGCGCGATCCCGATGCCGGCCTCCTACGTCACGAACATCGCGCCCTTCTACCGCAAGGACATCTTCGCCAAGAAGGGCTACACCCTGCCCAAGTCGCCCGACGAGTTCCTGTCCTGGGCGAAGGAGGCCACCGACGCCAAGGCGAAGGTGTGGGCCTGCGACGACCTCAAGTGGACGGCCTTCAACATCTACGGCGTCCTCAACGGCAGTGACAAAGCCCTGTGGTGGGACCTGAGGGACGGCAAGCTGGTCAACCGGATCGAGACCGACGAGTACCTCGAAGCCCTGGAGTGGACGCGCAAGCTGTACGCGGCGGGCGTCGTCCACCCCGACGCCAAGGCCGTCAAGGGCGACGCGTCCAACCGCTTCACCGCGGGCCAGTCCCTCGTCTTCAACGGCGACCTGTCCTACTGGTACGGCTCGACGGCCGAACAGCGCACCCAGAAGACCGACTTCGAGATGGGCGCTTTCGACATCTTCGGCCCCGACGGCGGCGACCCCACACTCTGGGCGACCCAGCCCGCCGGCATCTTCACCTTCGTGAGCGGAAAGGCGTCCAAGCAGCAGATCAAGGACTTCCTCGCGCTCGCCGACTTCTGCGCGGCGCCCTACGGCACCAAGGAGTACATGCTGACGGTGTACGGCGTCGAGGGCACCGACTACACGATCAAGAACGGCCTGCCCACCAAGACCACCAAGGGCACCAACGAGGTCAACGGCGCCTACGACTACACCGGCGACCCGGCCGCCTACCTCGCCCACCCCGATCTGCCGGAGATCGCCAGGCTCCAGGTCGAGTGGCAGCAGCGCATGGGCGCCTTCACCAAGAAGTCCTCCTTCTACGGCCTGACCATCACCGAGCCCAACCGGTGGACCAACCTCGCCAACGACTTCGAGCAGCTGGAGGACGACATCGTCCGCGGCCGCAAGAAGATCGGCGACATGCAGCAGGCCGTCGCGGACTGGAAGCAGAAGGGCGGCGACGACCTGCGCGCCTGGTACAAGAAGCTGCTCGACGACAACGGCTCCGCGGCCAAGTGACCCAGGACTGAGGCAAGGAGAAGGCCGTGTCCCACAGCACGGTGCCTCGGAGCAGGGCCGGGGCCAGGGCGGGCAAGAGGACGCCGGAAGGGAGCCCGCCGGACGGTGCCACCGGACGGCGGGCCGCCGGGGGCGCCGCACAGGGCGCGGGAAAGCGGGGCTTCCGGCTGCGGTTCAGACGCGACCGCACCCTGATCCTGATGACCCTGCCCGCGATCGCGCTGCTGCTCGTCTTCAACTACATACCGGTGCTGGGCAACGTCGTCGCCTTCCAGGACTACGACCCGTATCTGAGCGACAACGGCTTCGTCGCGATCTTCGAGAGCCCCTGGACCGGTCTGGAGAACTTCCAGCGGATCTTCGCCGACTCGGGCTTCTGGCACGCGGTGCAGAACACGTTCGTCCTGTTCTTCCTCCAGCTCGTGCTCTACTTCCCGATCCCCATCGGCCTCGCACTGCTCATCAACAGCGTGGTCAGGCCCCGGGTCCGGGCCGTCGCCCAGGCGGTCATGTACCTCCCGCACTTCTTCTCCTGGGTCCTCGTCGTCACCGTCTTCCAGCAGATCTTCGGCGGGGCGGGCGTCATCGCCCAGACCCTGCGCCAACACGGGCACCAGGGCATCGACCTGATGACCGACCCGGGGATCTTCAAGTTCCTGGTGACGGCCGAGGGCGTCTGGAAGGACGCGGGCTGGGGCATCATCGTCTTCCTCGCGGCCCTGTCGGCCGTGTCGCCCGACCTGTACGAGGCCGCCGCCATGGACGGGGCCGGACGCCGGCGCCGGATGTGGCACATCACCCTGCCGGCCCTGCGCCCGGTGATCGCCCTGCTCCTGGTGCTGCGCGTCGGCGACGCGCTCACCGTCGGCTTCGAGCAGCTCCTGCTCCAGCGCGACGCGGTGGGTCCCGGCGCCTCCGAGGTCCTCGACACCTACGTCTGGTGGAACGGCATCCGCAACCAGGACTTCGGCTACGCCGCGGCGGCCGGATTGATCAAGGGGGTGGTCGGCCTGGGGCTCGTCCTGACCGCCAACAAGGTCGCCCATCTCATGGGCGAGCAGGGGGTGTACGAGAAATGACGGCCGTGACCCACCCACCGCGCGAGAGGCCCGGCCGCTGGTCGGCACCGCCCCGGCCGCCCTGGGAGGAGGAACCGTCGAAGGCCGGCCTCGCGGGCAAGGGGATCGCCCTCGCCCTGGCCGCCTTCGCGATCCTGTTCCCGCTCTGGATCGTCGTCGTCACCAGCCTCCAGTCGAAGAAGACCATCGACGCGGCCGGCGGACTGGTCGTCGTCCCCAGGGGCGTCACCCTGGTCGCCTACAGGGAACTGCTCACCGGCGGCCAGGTACAGCGCGCCGCGCTCGTCAGCGTCGGCGTGACCCTGGCCGGCACCCTGTTCAGCATGGCGGTCTCGGTCCTGTGCGCCTACGGACTCTCGCGCGTCGGATCGCTCGGCCACCGCTGGTTCCTGATGCTGCTGCTCGCCACGATGTTCTTCGGCGCCGGACTCATCCCCACCTATCTGCTGGTGCAGGCCCTCGGCCTCACCGACAGCTACCTCGCGCTGATCCTCCCCAGCGCGGTCAGCGTCTTCAACATCCTGGTGCTGCGGGCGTTCTTCATGGGCATCTCGCCCGAGCTCGTCGACAGCGCCCGCATCGACGGCGCGGGCGACTGGCGCATCCTGTGGCAGATCGTGATGCCGCTCTCCCGGGCCGTCCTCGCGGTCATCTCGCTGTTCTACGCGGTCGGTTACTGGAGCGCCTGGTTCAACGCCTCCATCTACCTGAGCGACCAGGACATGATGCCGCTCCAGAACGTCATGATCCAGCTGGTGCAGAAGCAGGAACGTCCGGTCGGCCTCGCCACCCAGATCAACACCGGCCAGCTCTCCCCGCTCGCCGTGCAGATGGCCGTCATGGTGATGGCGCTGCTGCCGGTCGCGGTCCTCTCGCCCTTCGTCCAGCGGCACTTCAAGAAGGGCATGCTCACCGGCGCCGTGAAGGGCTGACCCGCCCGGCGCTCCGTACCGAGGTGCCCGGTGTCCACCCCGCGCCGCCCCCAGCTCGTCGCGGCCGACCTGCTCCTGACCAGCGGTCGGCCGCGGCGGTCCACTTCCTCACCCCGAACGAGGTAGGTCATGCGCACGCCCCGTGGAACCGGTCCGCAGCCCGGGCGGCCGAGCCTGAGCGACGCCACCCGGGGCCGCATCCTGTTCGGCGGCGACTACAACCCCGAACAGTGGCCCGAGGAGATCTGGCACGAGGACGTCCGCCTCATGAAGGAGGCCGGCGTCAACTCCGTCACCCTCGGGGTCTTCTCCTGGGCCAGGATCGAACCCCGCCCCGGAGCAAGGGAGTTCGGCTGGCTGGACCGGCTGATGGACCTGATGCACGAGCACGGCGTCGGCGTCGTGCTCGCCACCCCCACCTCCTCGCCACCGCCCTGGATGGGCCGGCTGCATCCCGAGACCCTGCCCCGGGACGAGGACGGCCGCATCGAATGGTGGGGCTCCCGGCAGCACTTCTCGCACTCCAGCGCCGTCTACCGCCGCCTCGCCGCCGCCGTCACCGAGGACCTGGCGGCCCGCTACGCCGGGCACCCCGCCCTCACGATGTGGCACATCAACAACGAGTACTGCACCGTCGACTACGGCGACGAGGCGGCCACCGCCTTCCGCCGCTGGCTCCAGGACAGGTACGGCACCCTCGAAGCGCTCAACACGGCCTGGGGAACGGCCTTCTGGGGCCAGGCCTATGACGACTGGCACGAGGTCCTCCCACCGCGTCACGCGCATTACATGAAGAACCCGACGCATGTCCTCGACTTCAGGCGGTTCACCTCCGACATGCTCCTGGAGTGTTACGTCGCCGAGCGGGACATCGTGCGCCGCCACAGTCCCGGCACTCCGGTGACCAGCAACTTCATGCCGATGTGGGTCGGCCAGGACGCCTGGCGGTGGGCCGAGGAGGAGGACGTCGTCTCGGTCGACCTCTACCCCGACCCGCGCGACCCCCTCGGCGCGCAGCACGGCGCGCTCGTCCAGGACATGACGCGCTCGCAGGCGGCGGGCGGTCCCTGGATGCTCATGGAACAGGCGGCCGGAGCCGTCAACTGGCGCGGTGTGAACCATCCCAAGCCGCGCGGGCTGAACCGGCTGTGGTCCCTCCAGGCCGTGGCGCGCGGCGCCGACGCCGTCTGCTACTTCCAGTGGCGGCAATCCCGGCAGGGGGCGGAGAAGTTCCACTCCGGGATGATCGGCCACGCGGGGGAGCGGGGCCGCACCTTCCAGGAGATCAAGCGGATCGGCGCCGAACTGGCCGCCCTCGCACCCCATGTGACGGGCACCCGGGTCGGCGCGGACATCGCGATCCTGCACGACTGGAACTCCTGGTGGGCGGGAGCGCACGACGGCCGGCTGTCCGCGGAGAACGACTGCGCCGAGGTCGTACGGGCCTGGCACCGCGCCCTGTGGGAGGCCCACCTCACCACCGCGTTCGCGCACCCCGAGCACGACCTCTCCGCGTACCGGATGGTCGTCGTGCCCCAGCTCTACCTGCTCACGGACACGGCGATCGAGAACCTTCTCGCCCACGCGCGAGCGGGCGGCACGCTCGTCTGCGGCTTCCTCACCGGCGTCGCCGACGAGGACGACCGGGTCCGGCCGGGCGGCATGGACGAGCGGCTGCGCGACCTGTTCGGCATCCGCACGCTGCACGAATGGTGGCCGCTGGACGCGGGGGAGAAGGTCGCGTGCGACAGCTTCTCGGGCACGCTGTGGTCCGAGGAGATCGAACCCGACGGCACCGCGGCCGTCGAGGCGCGGTACCGCGGCGGCGAGCTGGACGGGCTGCCCGCCGTACTGTCCAAGGGCACCGCCCGCTACCTCTCCACCCTGCCCGAACCGGCCGCTCTGCGCGCACTGCTGGCGGCCGCCGCGGACCGCGCGGGCGTCCGGCCGCCACTCGGCCGGCTGCCCGACGGTGTCGAGGCCGTCCGGCGCGGCGACCTGCTCTTCCTGCTCAACCACCGGCGCGACCCGGTGACCGTCGAGGTGCCGGGCAGTCACCGCGACCTGCTCGGCGGTGCGGCCGTGCGGGACTCCGTACGACTGGAGCGCCACGGAGCGGCGGTGCTCGCCCCATGATCGACGAGGCCCGTTCCGGCCCCCACGCGGGCCGCTTCCCGACGGAGGGCGGCTCCGGTTCCGCCCCCGTCCACGGCACCTGGGAACCCCGGCCCGCCGCCCGCTGGGAGGACGCCTTCCTGAGCGGGAACGGCACGCACGGCGCCATGGTGTTCGGTGATCCGAACGATGACCGGGTCATCGTCAATCATCACCGTCTGGTCCGCCCCAACGGCAGCGCGGACGCGCGCCCGCCCGAGCTCGCCGACCGCCTCGCCGACGTACAGGACCGGCTGCTCGCCGGAGACGTGAACGCGGGCGAGGACTTCACCGACGGCCGGCCGCTGCTGTGGGTACAGCCGTTTCATCCGGCGTTCCAGGTGCGGCTGCGCCGCCCCGCCGAGGAGGCGCGCGGCTACCGCCGCGAGGCCGACTTCACCACCGGGGTCGTCCGCACCGTGTGCGGTGACCGGCGCGGCGAGGTGTTCGTCTCGCGCGCCGACGACGTGATCGCGCAGTACGTGACCGCCCCCGGCCCCGCGGCCGAGGTGACGCTGGACCACCGGCTGCCGGGAGCGCCCCCGGACCTGGCGGTGGAGCACGGAGCCGTCCACACCCCCGAGGGTGCACTGCTCACCCTGCGCGCCCGCTATCCGGGCAGCGACCTGGCGTACACCGGGGTCACCCTCCTCATGACGGACGGTGTCACCCGTCCCGCCCCTTCGGGCGTACGGGTCGAGGGCGCCCGCTCGGTGCTGCTGCTCACCCGGGTGCGCCGGCACCCGGGCCACCTGGACGCCCGTGCGGAGCTCCGCGCGCTGCGGGATCTGCTGCCCGGGCCCGGTCACGGCGCCGAGGACATCGAGAACGCCCGCGCGCACCTGCTCTCCCGCCACACCGCCCTGCACCGCGCCGCCTATCTGCGGGTCACCCTCGACCTGCACGCCGATCCCGCCGAACGGGCGCTGCCCGGATCGGAGCTGGTCCGGCGCCCCAAGAGCCCCGCCCTTGTGGAACGGCTCTTCGCGGCCGGCCGGTACCACCTGCTGTCGGCGGCCGGCACGCTGCCGCCGCGGCTGACCGGCCTGTGGACCGGCGACTGGGACACCGCATGGTCCGGGGCGTTCACCACGGACGCCAACCTCAATCTCCAGACGGCGTCGGCCGCGGCGGCCGCCCTCCCCGAGGTCACCGAGGCGCACGCGGCCCTGGTCCACGGCCTGCTGCCGCACTGGCGGGACAACGCCCGAGCCGTCTTCGGCGCACGCGGGGCACTCGCCCCCGCCCACACCGACGGCGAGTCCGGCCACGTCTACCACCTCAGCCGTGAATACCCGCTGCACGTGTGGACCGCCGGCGCCGACTGGCTGCTCAAGCCGCTCGTGGACCACGACGAGACCCGCGGCGCCCGCGACCCGCGGCTGGCCACGGCGCTCGCCGAAGCAGCCCGCTTCTACGAGGACTTCCTCACCCGGACCGACCAGGACGGCCACCTGGTGATCGTGCCGTCCTACTCCCCGGAGAACCGTCCCGCGAACGCGAGCTGGGTCACCGTGAACGCCGCGATGGACCTCTCGGCGGCCCGCCACGCCCTGTGCACGGCGGCCACGTATCACCCGGGCCCCGACGCCGAGCGCTGGCGGGCGCTCGCCGACCGGCTGCCGCCGCACCGGGTCAACTCCGAGGGCGCGCTCGCCGAGTGGGCCCGTCCCGGACTCCTCGACACCTACGACCACCGGCACCTCAGTCATCTCTACGGCGTCTGGCCGCTCGACGAGATCAACCCCTACGACACCCCGCGGCTCGCCGCGGCGGCCCATCGCGCCCTCGAACTGCGCGGCGCCGAGAACGACTCGGCGCACGGCCACCTCCATCACGCCCTGGTGGCAGCCCGGCTGCGGGACGCCGGGCGGGTGGCGAAGGCCCTCGACAACGTCCTGGCCGGGGACTTCTTCCATGTCTCCCTGATGAGCGGCCACTACCCGGACCGGCACGTCTACAACGCCGACGCCGCCCACACCCTGCCCGGCGTCGTCATCGAGGCCCTGATCCAGTCGACACCACGGCGGCTCGTCCTGTTCCCCGCGCTCCCCGCAGGTCTGCCGAGCGGTGAACTCCGCGGCATCCGGACGAGGTTCGGCGCCGAGGCCGACCTCACCTGGACTCCCGACGGCGCCACGGCCGTCCTGCGGCCGGGCCGCACCTGCCGCATCGAACTCCGGACTTCCACCGGCGCGCGACCGCTCTCCCTGAGCGCCGGAGAAGACCGCGTCCTCACCCTGGGGCCGCGGTAGACCCCCCGCACTTCCCCCCACCCATGGAAGGGACTCCCATGGCACTTCGCACGCTGAGCAGGATCACCAAGGCCCTCGTCGCCCCCGCGCTCGCGCTCGGTGCGACGATCGGCCTCGCCTCCGCCCCCGCCCAGGCCGCCGTCTGGTCCTCCTGCGACCAGTGGGGCAACACCACCCTC
This sequence comes from Streptomyces sp. NBC_00386, assembly GCF_036063235.1. Classification (NCBI taxonomy): domain Bacteria; kingdom Bacillati; phylum Actinomycetota; class Actinomycetes; order Kitasatosporales; family Streptomycetaceae; genus Streptomyces; species Streptomyces sp. NBC_00386. The sequence goes on along the minus strand of NZ_CP107950.1, from coordinate 2,810,433 downwards.
AACGGGTACACGCTCTACAACAACATCTGGGGCTCCGGCGCGGGCAGCCAGTGCGTCTGGGCCAACTCCGGCACCAACTGGGGAGTCTGGGCCAACCACCCCAACACCGGCGGCATCAAGTCCTACCCCAACTCCAAGAAGTACGTCGGCAAGACGATCGCAGGGCTGTCCTCCCTCACCAGCACCTACAACGTCACCGTCCCGTCCTCCGGCGCGTACAACACCTCGTACGACATCTGGGACACCGACTACGACTACGAGACCATGCTCTGGGTCAACTACAACGGCGCCGTCGGCGCGCTCGGCACCTCCCAGGGCACGCTCACGCTGAACGGCAACACCTGGACCGTCTACAAGGGCAACAACGGCGCGAACGACGTCTTCTCGTTCCTGCGCACCTCGGACTCCACCTCCGGCACCATCAACATCCTCCCGATCATGAGGTGGATCGCGAACACCAAGGGCTGGATGTCCAGCGCCGAGACCATCGGCGACGTGCAGTTCGGCTTCGAGATCACCTCGTCCGCGGGCGGTCTCGACTTCGCCGCCAACAACCTGACGGTCAGCAGCAGTTGACCCACGCGTCCAGGCGCGGCCGGCCCCTCCCGGGACCGGCCGCGTCCGCTATCCGGCTACCGGCAGCCGCGCCCCGTCCCGCAGGAACAACGGGATCCGGTCCAGCGGCGCGTCCACCGTCACGGCCGCGCCCCCCTCGTACGACACCCCGGTCCACGCGTCCGTCCAGCGCGCACCCGCCGGGAGATACGCCGTACGGGCCGTCGCACCCGCGGTGAGCACCGGCGCGACCAGCAGGTCCGGGCCGAGGAGGTAGGCGTCGTCCACCGACCAGGCCGCCTGGTCGCCGGGGAACTCCAGGAGCAGCGGGCGCATCACCGGCAGCCCCTCCTCGTGGGCCTCCCGCATGACCTCCAGCAGATACGGCTTCAGACGTTCCCGCAGCCGCAGGTACTTCTCCATGACGGCGCCCGCCTCCTCGCCGTACGACCAGACCTCGTTCGGGCCGCCGGTCATGCCGGGGCCGAGCGGCAGACCGGGGTCGCGGAAGCCGTGCAGCCGCATCAGCGGCGACAGCGCGCCGAACTGGAACCAGCGCACCATGACCTCGCGGTACGCCGGGTCGTCCGGGTCGCCGCCGTGGAAGCCGCCGATGTCGGTGTTCCACCAGGGGATCCCGGACAGGGCGGTGTTGAGACCCGCGGCGATCTGGCGGCGCAGGGTCGCGAAGTCGGTCCCGATGTCGCCCGACCACAGGGCGGCCCCGTAGCGCTGACTGCCCGCCCAGGCCGAGCGGTTGAGGGAGATGATCTCGCTCTCCCCGGCGGCGCGCAGGCCCTCGTAGAAGGTGCGGGCGTTCTCGCGCGGGTAGAGGTTGCCCACTTCGAGTCCCGGGCCCGCGTGGTAGCGCAGGTTCTCGGAGAAGCCCGGCTTCAGCTCCGGCTCGCAGGCGTCCAGCCAGAACGCCGAGATGCCGTACGGGTCGAGATAGTTGTCCTTCACGCGGGACCACAGGAAGTCCCGCGCCTCCGGGTTCGTGGCGTCGTAGAAGGCCACCTGGACCGTGGAGGCGACCTGCTTGTCCGGCCAGTCGGCGTGCGCCATCGGCCCGTACTCCGTGCCGATGAACCAGCCCCGCTGCTCCATGAGCTGATGGTTCTCGGAGAGCGGCGAGACCGAAGGCCAGACGGACACGACCAGTTTGACGCCGAGACCGGCGAGTTCGGCCTGCATGGCCGCCGGGTCGGGCCACTCGGCCGGGTCGAACTTCCAGTCCCCGAGGTGGGTCCAGTGGAAGAAGTCGCAGACGATCACCGAGAGCGGAAGGCCCCGCCGCTTGTACTCCCGCGCCACCTCAAGGAGTTCGTCCTGGGTGCGGTAGCGCAGCTTGCACTGCCAGAATCCGGCCGCCCACTCGGGCAGCATCGGTGTCCGGCCGGTCGCCGCGCTGTAGCGGCGCTGGGCGTCGGCCGGGGTGCCCGCGGTGATCCAGTAGTCGATCTGCCGGGCCGAGTCGGCGACCCAGCGGGTGCCGTTGCCCGCGAGCTCCACCCGGCCGACGGCCGGGTTGTTCCACAGGAGGGTGTAGCCGCGGCTGGAGGTGAGCACCGGAACGGTGACCTCGGCGTTGCGCTGGATCAGGTCCAGGACCGCGCCCTTCTGGTCGAACAGCCCGTGCTGGTGCTGCCCGAGGCCGTACAGCCGCTCGCCGTCGTACGCGGCGAAGCGCTGCTCCAGCCGGTGGTGGCCGTTGCCGGTGGGGGTGTACAGCCGTGAACCGGGCCACCAGAAGTGGGCGCGCTCCTCGGTGAGGAGTTCACCGCCGTCCGCGGTGCGGGTGAAGCGGATCAGCCCCTCGGCGCTCACCTCGACGGTGAGCGCCCCGACCGTCAACCGGCCCTCGCCGTCGCTGAGTTCCATCGTGCTCGTGGTGTCCTCGGGCCGGTCGAGCAGCGCTCCCGGCAGGCCTTCGAGCAGCGGACCGCCGAGCCGGGCGCGGACCCGCACGGCATCGGGGCCCCACGGCTCGATCCGGACGGTCTCCGTACGGCCGCTCCACTCCAGAGCGCCGTCCCGTTCACGGAACGTGCCGACGGTCGGGGAGGACTGCGCGAGGCTCACCTGGGGCTGGACTGCGGCGGACTGATTCACGTGGATGCTCCTGAAGGAGTGCAGACATGAAGGAGTGCGGACGGGGAGTGCGGCCGGGATTCCGTCCGGGGCGGGGCGGCGAAGCGCGGTACAGGGAGAGCACGCGGACAGCGGGTGCCCGGCGGGGGAGCGGGGTCCGTGAGGCCCGCGCAGGGAGTACCGGCGGGCGCGCCGTCGGCAGGAGCCCGGTTCAGGGAGCGGCCGGCGCCGGCCCCGTGCTCGCCCGTACCGTCAACTCCGGGGAGATCAGTACGACTTCGTCCTTGCCGCGTCCTTCGAGCTTGGCGATCAGATGCTCGACGGCATGGCGGCCCATGTCCTGGGCGGGGATGGCGACCGACGTCAGCCGCACCGAGGACTGGGTGGCGACCTGGTCCGGGCAGATCGCGATCACCGAGACGTCCTCGGGGACGGCGCGGCCCTTCTGGCGCAGCAGGGCGAGCAGCGGCTCGACCGCCGACTCGTTCTGCACGACGAAGCCCGTGGTGCCCGGGCGCTCGTCGAGGATGCGGGCGAGGGTGAGGGCCATCGCGTCGTAGCCGCCCTCGCAGGGGCGGTGCAGCACCCGCAGCCCCAACTCGCGGGAGCGGGCGCGCAGTCCGTCGAGCGTCCGCTCGGCGAAGCCGGTGTGCCGCTCGTAGACGGCGGGCGCCTCGCCGATGACAGCGATGTCACGGTGGCCGAGCAGCGCCAGATGCTCGGCGCACAGCGCGCCCGTCGCCCCGAAGTCGAGGTCGACGCAGGTCAGGCCGGTGGTGTCGGCGGGGAGGCCGATGAGCACGGACGGCTGGTCGGTCTCACGCAGCAACGGCAGCCGCTCGTCGTCGAGTTCGACGTCCATCAGGATCATCGCGTCGGCGAGCCCGCTGCCGGTGACCCGGCGTACCGCGTCGGGCCCCTCCTCGCCGGTGAGCAGCAGGACGTCGTAACCGTGGGTCCGGGCGTTGGTGGCCACCGCGATGGCGATCTCCATCATCACGGGTACGTACATGTCGGTGCGCAGCGGGACCATCAGCGCGATGATGTTGGACCGGCTGCTCGCCAGGGCGCGGGCGCCCGCGTTCGGGTGGTAGCCGAGTTCCTGGATGCTCTGCTCGACCCGCTGCCGGGTGCTCGCGGAGATGGACCGCTTGCCGCTGAGGACATAGCTCACCGTGCTCGCCGAGACTCCGGCGTGCTGGGCGACCTCGGCGAGGGTGACCATCCGGCTCTCCCAGTTTTGTGAAGCGCTTCGACAGTGCGCGCGGTACCGATAGGGGCGATGAGGGTGGCTCGACACTAGCTCGGTGGAGGAATCGTGTCCATAGGCTGTCGAAGCGCTTCGACAGCCAATTCCCGGCGCCGGCCCGGCCCCCGGTGGCCGTGCGGAACCTCACCCGGACGGCGCACCCGGACCGGGCCTCCGGCGCAACACCGGCGGCCGGTCCGCGGGTGGGCCCATTGCGCCGAACGCTGCGCGAGGACTGGTGGGGTCGTCCGGAATCAGGTAAATACGATCGAGTAGAACCGGTCGGTAACGGACAGACCCAAGATCCCTATTCGCGGCGAGGTGACCCTCATGTCCGCAACACCCCACCAGCCCACAGTCACCGAACGTGAGGCCCGACAGGTCGCCGAGGCCGCGCGCGAACAGGACTGGCGCAAGCCCAGCTTCGCCAAGGAACTCTTCCTCGGCCGCTTCCGGCTCGACCTGATCCACCCGCATCCGCTCCCCGCCGACGAGGACACACAGCGCGGCGAGGAGTTCCTGGCCAAACTGCGGGACTTCTGCGAGACGAAGATCGACTCCGCCCGGATCGAGCGCGAGGCACTGATTCCGGACGAGACCATCACCGGGCTCAAGGAACTCGGCGCCCTCGGCATGAAGATCGACACCAAGTACGGGGGTCTCGGCCTCACCCAGGTGTACTACAACAAGGCCCTCGCCCTGGTCGGCTCGGTGAACCCGGCGCTCGGCGCCCTGCTCTCGGCCCATCAGTCGATCGGCGTACCGCAGCCGCTGAAACTCTTCGGCACCCAGGAGCAGCGGGACACCTTCCTGCCGCGCTGCGCCCGCACCGACATCTCCGCCTTCCTGCTCACCGAACCGGACGTCGGCTCCGACCCGGCCCGGCTCGCCACGACCGCCGTGCCGGACGGCGACGACTACATCCTCGACGGGGTGAAACTGTGGACGACCAACGGCGTCGTCGCGGACCTCCTCGTCGTCATGGCGCGCGTCCCGAAGTCCGAGGACAGCAAGGGCGGCATCACGGCCTTCGTGGTGGAGGCCGCCTCGGAGGGCGTCACCGTCGAGAACCGCAACGCGTTCATGGGCCTGCGCGGCCTGGAGAACGGCGTCACCCGCTTCCACCGGGTGCGGGTGCCCGCCGCCAACCGCATCGGACCGGAGGGGGCGGGCCTGAAGATCGCCCTCACCACCCTCAACACCGGACGCCTCTCGCTGCCCGCGATGTGCGTGGGCGCGGGCAAGTGGTGCCTGAAGATCGCCCGTGAGTGGACGTCGGTGCGTGAGCAGTGGGGCAAGCCGGTCGCCTTCCACGAGGCCGTCGGCTCCAAGATCTCCTTCATCGCGGCCACCACCTTCGCGCTGGAGGCCGTGCTCGACCTGTCGTCGCAGATGGCCGACGAGAACCGCAACGACATCCGCATCGAGGCCGCCCTCGCCAAGCTGTACGGCTCCGAGATGGCCTGCCTGATGGCCGACGAACTGGTCCAGATCCGCGGCGGCCGCGGCTTCGAGACGGCCGCGTCGCTGGCGGCCCGCGGCGAGCGCGCGGTCCCCGCCGAACAGGTCCTGCGCGACCTGCGCATCAACCGCATCTTCGAGGGCTCCACGGAGATCATGCACCTGCTGATCGCCCGGGAGGCCGTCGACGCCCACCTCTCGGTGGCCGGCGACCTCATCGACCCCGACAAGTCCCTCTCCGAGAAGGCGAAGGCGGGCGCCAACGCCGGTGTCTTCTACGCCAAGTGGCTGCCGAAACTGGTCGCGGGCGCGGGCCAGCTCCCGCGCTCGTACAACGAGTTCAGCCACGACGTGGACCTCTCCACGCACCTGCGGTACGTCGAGCGCAATGCCCGCAAGCTCGCCCGGTCCACCTTCTACGCGATGTCGCGCTGGCAGGGCCGTATGGAGACCAAGCAGGGCTTCCTGGGCCGGATCGTCGACATCGGCGCCGAGCTCTTCGCGATGAGCGCGGCCTGCGTACGGGCGGAACACCTGCGCACGAAGGACGATCACGGACGCGAGGCCTACCAGCTCGCCGACGCCTTCTGCCGCCAGTCCCGCATCCGTGTCGAGGAACTCTTCGGACGCCTGTGGAGCAACACCGACGACATCGACCGCAAGGTCGTCAAGGGCGTCCTGTCCGGCACCTACACCTGGCTGGAGGAAGGCGTCCTGGACCCGTCGGGCGAAGGCCCCTGGATCGCCGACGCCACCCCCGGCGCGAGCACCCGGGAGAACGTGCACCGGCCCATTCGCTGACGATTTCCCCGGTGGCGCTCCCGCCCCGTCCGCCGCCCTGCTGCTTGCCGCGCCGCAGCAGGGCGCCGACAATGAACGCAACGGCGAACGGGGAACTCCACCACGACGCCCTGGCGGTTCTCCCCGGCATCGACCGCGCCGGACTGCGAGGGAATTCCCATGCCAGCAAAAGGGCTCGACGCCATCACCGGAAGGATCATGCGGGCGGGCGAGGGCCGGATGCTGCGCCGCCTCGAACACCTCGCCGCGCAGACCGGCTCCCTGGAAGAGGAGTTCAGGGCGCTGTCCGACGAGGAGCTCCAGGCGCTCACACCGGAGTACAAGGAACGTCTCGGTGCGGGCGAGAGCCTGGACGACCTGCTGCCGGAAGCCTTCGCCGCGATGCGCGAGGCCTCCCGCCGCATCCTCGGCATGCGCCACTTCGACGTGCAGATCATGGGCGGAGCGGCACTGCATCTCGGCCACATCGCCGAGATGCAGACCGGTGAGGGAAAGACGCTCGTCGGCACCCTGCCGGTCTATCTGAACGCCCTCGCCGGCAACGGGGTTCACCTCGTCACCGTCAACGACTACCTGGCCCGCCGGGACGCCGAGTGGATGGGGCGCGCGTACCGCTTCCTCGGACTGAGCGTCGGCGTCCTCAGGGCGGAGTCGACCCCCGCCGAACGGCGTGCCCAGTACGCCTGCGACGTCACCTACGGCACCAACACCGAGTTCGGTTTCGACTACCTGCGCGACAACATGGCCCGCTCCAAGGACGAACTCGTGCAGCGCGGGCACCACTTCGCGATCGTCGACGAGGCCGACTCGATCCTCATCGACGAGGCGCGCACCCCGCTGATCATCTCCGGACCGGCCGACCAGCCGACGCACTGGTACGAGGCCTTCGCCGCGTTCGCCCGGCACATGAGGGGCGTACCGGTGCAGGAGGAGCAGTTCACCACGCAGGCCGACAAGGACCGCCTAGCCGTCCTGCGGACGGGGCACGACTACGAGTACGACCCCAAGAAGCGCACGGTGTCGATTTTGGACCCCGGCGTCGAGTACCTCCAGGACCAGCTCGGCATCGACAGCCTCTACGAGTCCGACCACACCCCGCTGATCGGACACCTGAACAACGCGCTCAAGGCCAAGGAGCACTTCAGGAAGGACAAGGACTACGTCGTCGTGGACGGCGAGGTGCTGATCGTCGACGAGCACACCGGCCGCATCCTCGCCGGCCGGCGCTACAACGAAGGACTGCACCAGGCCATCGAGGCCAAGGAAGGCGTCACGATCAAGGACGAGAACCAGACGCTCGCCACGATCACCCTCCAGAACTTCTTCCGCCTCTACGGCAAGCTCGCCGGCATGACCGGCACCGCCATGACCGAGGCGGCCGAGTTCCACCAGATCTACCGGCTGCACGTCGTCCCGATCCCCACCAACCGGCCCATGGTCCGGTGCGACGACCCCGACCAGATCTACCGCACCGAGGAGGCGAAGTACGCCGCGGTCCTCGCCGACATAGCCGAGAAGCACGCGCTCGGCCGGCCGGTCCTGGTGGGCACCACCTCCGTCGAGAAGTCCGAGACGCTCTCCGCGCTGCTGCGCCGGGAGGGCATCCGGCACGAGGTGCTCAACGCCAAGAACCACCGCCGCGAGGCCCAGATCGTCGCCCAGGCCGGACGCCGGGGCGCCGTCACCGTGGCCACCAACATGGCGGGCCGCGGCACCGACATCATGCTCGGCGGAAACCCCGAGGCGATGGCGCTCGCCGAGGCGGGCGAGGACGCGGACCCCGGGGAACGGCGCGGGGTCCTCGACCGGATCACCTCCGCGGTCGCCGTCGAGCACGACGAGGTCACGGCGCTCGGCGGACTGTACGTACTGGGCACCGAGCGGCACGAGTCACGGCGCATCGACAACCAGCTCCGCGGCCGCTCCGGCCGCCAGGGCGATCCCGGCGCCTCCCGCTTCTACCTCTCCCTGGAGGACGACCTGATGCGGCTGTTCCGGGCCAACGTCGTCGACCGCGTGATGTCCATGGCGAACGTCCCCGACGACGTGCCCATCGAGAACAAGATGGTCACCCGCGCCATCGCCTCCGCCCAGGCCCAGCTGGAGCAGCAGCACTTCGAGTCGCGCAAGGACGTCCTGAAGTTCGACGAGGTCCTCAACCGGCAGCGCACCCTCATCTACGCCGAGCGCCGCCGCGTCCTGGACGGCGAGGACCTGAACGAACAGATCGCGCACTTCATGGAGGACACCGTCCGGGCGTACGTCGAGCGGGAGACCGGCGAGGGCTTCGCCGAGGAATGGGACCTGGAGAGGCTGTGGGGAGCCCTCCGGCAGCTCTACCCCGTGGGGATCACGGTCGAGGAACTGGTGGACCTCCACGGTGGCCGTGAGGACCTCACCACCGAGCGGGTCCTCGAGACGGTGACCGACGACATCCGCGCCCGGTACGCGGAGCGCGAGAGGGAACTCGGCCCGGAGGCCCTGCGCGACCTGGAACGTCTCGTCGTCCTGTCCGTCCTCGACCGCAAGTGGCGCGAGCACCTCTACGAGATGGACTACCTGCGCGAAGGCATCGGGCTGCGCTGGACGCTCGGCCGCGAGCCGATCGTCGAGTACGAGCGCGAGGGCTACGACATGTACGGAGCCATGACCGACGCCATCAAGGAGGAGTCCGTCGGCTACGTCTTCAACCTCGACACCGCCGCCCCGGCCCCCAGGGCCCTGGAACCCCGCGACCGTGCCGACGGCCTGCTCTTCACCGCGCCGACGCTCGACACGGCCGACGGTGTGGTCGAAGGCGCGTTCGCCCCCGCACAGCCGCTCAGGACCGTGCCGGGCGTTCCCGGACCCACCGACAAACCCGCCGACGCACGGTCCGCGCGCGGCGGTCCCCGGCCGCCCGGGCCCGCGTCCCGGCGCCGCCGCAAGCGCTGACCTGCGGATCAGCAGGGCGGCCGGGCCACGCCCCGGCCCCCGCGGGCGGGCACCCGCCCGCCGAGGCCCCGCGGAATACCCGCTCCTCGCCGACGCCCCCGAGACGCCCAGGTACCCCCGGTCACGGGGAGAGACGGCGGGAATGAGGGACGCCCTGTCTTCGGGCGGACGCGATGCGGCCACAATGGGGGGATGAGCGACAGTCCAGCCCCCCTCGCTGATCCGCATCTCGTCTTCGACCCCGTGAACGGAGTCAGGGATGTCGTGATCCTCGGATCCACCGGCTCGATCGGCACCCAGGCCATCGACCTCGTGCTGCGCAACCCCGACCGGTTCCGGGTCACCGCGCTGTCCGCCGCCGGCGGCAGGGTCGCCCTGCTCGCCGAGCAGGCCCACCAGCTGCGGGTACGGACGGTCGGGGTTGCGCGCGAGGACGCCGTCCCGGCGCTCAGGGAGGCCCTCGCGGCCCGGTACGCACCCGGTGAGACCCTTCCCGAGATCCTCGCCGGACCCGACGCGGCCACCCAGGTCGCCGCGTCCGACTGCCACACCGTCCTCAACGGCATCACCGGTTCCATCGGCCTCGCGCCCACCCTCGCCGCCCTGGAGGCGGGCCGCACCCTCGCGCTCGCCAACAAGGAGTCGCTCATCGTCGGCGGCCCGCTCGTGAAGGCGCTGGCCGAGCCGGGTCAGATCATCCCGGTCGACTCCGAGCACGCGGCCCTCTTCCAGGCGCTGGCCTCCGGCACGCGCGCGGATGTACGCAAACTCGTCGTGACCGCCTCCGGGGGCCCGTTCCGCGGCCGTACGAAGGCGGAGCTGGCGGACGTGAAGCCGGCCGACGCCCTCGCGCACCCCACCTGGGCCATGGGCCCGGTCATCACGGTCAACTCCGCGACCCTGGTCAACAAGGGACTGGAGGTCATCGAGGCGCACCTCCTCTACGACATTCCCTTCGATCGCATTGAGGTGGTCGTGCACCCGCAGTCGTATGTCCACTCGATGGTGGAATTCACGGACGGCTCGACGATCGCCCAGGCGACGCCCCCCGACATGCGGGGGCCCATCGCCATCGGCATCGGCTGGCCCGAGCGCGTCCCGGACGCGGCCCCCGCCTTCGACTGGACGAAGGCCTCGAACTGGGAGTTCTTCCCGCTCGACGAGGAAGCCTTCCCCTCCGTGGGGCTCGCCCGGCACGTGGGGCAGCTCGCGGGTACGGCCCCGGCGGTGTTCAATGCCGCCAACGAGGAGTGCGTGGACGCGTTCCTGAACGGCACACTGCCGTTCAACGGGATCATGGAGACCGTCACCCGGGTCGTGGAGGAACACGGCACACCGCGTACGGGAACTTCCCTGACCCTCGCGGACGTCCTCGAAGCGGAGACCTGGGCGCGCGCCCGGGCCCGTGAACTGACGGCACAGATGACAATCGCGGAGGCTCGTGCATGACGACCCTGATGATGATCCTCGGCATAGTCGTCTTCGTGATCGGCCTGCTGATCTCGATCGCGTGGCACGAGCTGGGACATCTGTCGACGGCCAAGCTCTTCGGCATCCGGGTGCCGCAGTACATGGTGGGCTTCGGCCCGACCATCTGGTCGCGCAGGAAGGGCGACACCGAGTACGGCATCAAGGCCGTTCCGCTCGGTGGCTACATCCGCATGATCGGGATGTTCCCGCCCGGCCCGGACGGCCGGATCGAGGCCCGCTCGACGTCCCCCTTCCGGGGCATGGTCGAGGACGCCCGGTCGGCCGCGTTCGAGGAGCTGAAGCCCGGCGACGAGACCCGCCTCTTCTACACGCGCAAGCCGTGGAAGCGCGTGATCGTGATGTTCGCCGGTCCCTTCATGAACCTGATCCTGGCCGTCGCGATCTTCCTCGGCGTGATGATGACGTTCGGCGTCCAGACCCAGACCACCACGGTCAGCGCGGTCTCCCCCTGCGTGATCCAGGCCAGCGAGAACCGCGACAAGTGCACGAAGAAGGACCCGGTCGCGCCCGCCGCGGAGGCGGGACTCAAGCCCGGTGACAAGATCGTCGCCTTCAACGGCACGCCCGTCTCCGACTGGTCCGCGCTTCAGTCCGACATCCGCGCCAACCCCGGCAAGCAGGTGACGATCACCGTCGACCGCGAGGGCCGGCAGCTCGCCCTCACCGCCCACCTGGTCAAGAACACGGTGAGCAGGACCGACGGCAGCGGCGGCTATGTGGAGGGCAAGTACGTGGAGGCCGGCTGGTTCGGCTTCACGCCCGCCACCGGCATCGTCGAGCAGTCCTTCGGCCAGTCCGTGAACCGCATGGGCGACATGATGCAGAACGGCGTCGAGTCCCTGGTCTCGCTGCCCGGAAAGGTCCCCGACCTGTGGGACGCGGCCTTCGGCGACGGCCCGCGCAAGGCCGACTCCCCGATGGGCGTGGTCGGCGCGGCCCGCATCGGCGGCGATGTCTTCACCCTGGACATCCCCGCGTCGCAGCAGGTCGCGATGATGCTCCTGCTCGTCGCCGGGTTCAACCTCTCCCTGTTCCTGTTCAACATGCTCCCGCTGCTCCCGCTCGACGGCGGGCACATCGCGGGCGCGCTGTGGGAGTCGCTGCGCCGCAACCTCGCGAAGGTGCTGCGTCGCCCGGACCCGGGTCCGTTCGACGTGGCGAAGCTGATGCCGGTGGCCTACGTGGTGGCCGGGATCTTCGTCTGCTTCACCCTGTTGGTCCTCGTGGCAGACGTCGTCAATCCCGTGAAAATCTCTTAGTCGTACAGCATTGGCGACGGCCGGGCACCCTGGGTGCCCGGCCGTCTTCCATCCCTTGTTCTTCGCGGGGAACCCGGGCCTTCAGGCCGGGCGGGAATGCGATCCTCGGTCCGGATGCGTGAAGCGCCGGAGATCACTGCGTTTGCGTGGTGGCGGTCATGCCGGGCGCTTCTGGTTCTCGATGTAGTCCTTGACGATGCTCAGGGGTGCGCCGCCGCAGGATCCCGCGAAGTAGGACGGGACCAGAACGCCGGGCCGGTCCCGGTCCGGTTGATCCGGCCGGTGTACTCCGCGCGCGGGTAGCGGGAGCTGACGCCTTTGAGGCTGTTGACGAGCTTGGGCAGGGCGATCTTCGACGGGTGGTGCACGGGCAGGTGGACGTGATCGCCTTCGCCGTTGAACTCCCGCGGTTCCGTGCCGAGGCTCTCGCACACATCGCGCACGAGCGCCTCGCGGCGCGTCAGCATCTCGCCACTGAAGATCTCCCGCTGGCACTTCGCGACAAACGCCAAGTGGGTGTGCAGGTGGTGGGCGACGTCATTTCCTCATTTCATACGAGGATCTTGTTCTGGATATGGCGATATGCGCTAAGACGGTACGGTCAAGCCGACCTGACCGGAAGGGGTCGGGCTGGATGATCCGTGCGTACAAGTTCCTGCTGCGGCCCACCGTCCGTCAGGCCCAGGCGCTCGCCGAGATGCTGCGCGACCACTGTTCCCTCTACAACGCGGCGTTGCAGGAGAGGCGGGATGCCTGGCGGCACCCGTCGAGGACGAGCGTCAGGTACGGGATGCAGTCGGCGCAGCTCAAGGAGATCCGGGCGTTCGACCCCGAGCGTCAGGGCCGCTGGTCGTTCTCCTCGCAGCAGGCCACCCTGCGCCGTCTGGACAGGGCGATGCAGGCGTTCTTCCGGCGGGTCAAGTCCGGCGAGACCCCGGGGTACCCGCGTTTTCGTGGGGTGAACTGGTTCGACACGGTGGACTTCCCCAGGGACGGGGACGGCTGCCGCTGGGACTCCACTCCGCATGACCCGGTCACCCGCGTCCGTCTCCAGGGCGTCGGCCACGTCAAGGTCCACCGGCACCGCCCGGTGCCCGGCAGGGTCAAGACCGTCTCGGTCAAGCGTGAGGGCCGTAAGTGGTTCGTCGTGCTCACCGCCGAACTGGACCGGCCCGAGCCGCTGCCCGCGACCGGCTCCGTGGTCGGGATCGACCTGGGCATCGCGAACTTCCTCGCCGACTCGAACGGGGTCTTCGTGCCCAACCCGCGCCACGGTCGTCGCGCGGCCGAAAAGCTCCAATCCGCGCAGCAGGCCCTGTCCCGGTTCCCCCGCTGCAAGGCCAAGGACCGCACCGGCAACCACCGGCGCGCCGTGGAGAAGGTCGCCCAGCTCCACGGCAAGGTGCGCCGCCGGCGCCTCGACCACGCCCACAGGACCGCGCTCGACCTGGTCCACGCGCATGACGTCATCGCGCACGAAGACCTCAAGATCCGCAACATGAGCAGGACCCCCGCCCCGAAGCCCGACCCCGACCGGTCGGGCACCTTCCTGCCCAACGGGGCCACCGCCAAGGCCGGGCTCAACAAGTCGATCAACGATGCCGGTTGGGGGGTGTTCCTGACGATCCTGCACGCCAAGGCTGAAAGCGCCGGACGGGAAGTGATCGCCGTGGACCCCCGCAACACCTCCCGCACCTGCCCCCACTGCGGGCACACCGCCAAGGAGAACCGGCCCACCCAGGAAAAGTTCCACTGCATCGCCTGCGGACACACCGCGCACGCCGACACGGTGGCAGCCACCAACGTTCTACGGGCCGGGCTGGTCCGTCGCAACGCCGACCCGGCATAGCGAGAAGCCCCCGGCCTCAGCCGGGGGAGGAGTCACTGAGTGGGTTTGAACGCCGGGCGTGATGTGCCCGGTGGTGCGCCCGTACCGTAATCTCGAAGCCCGGAGCCCACGATTCCCGGGACCTTGAACCATAACTTGGGGTTGCACAGCAGATGACTGCGATTTCTCTCGGCATGCCGTCCGTTCCGACCAAGCTGGCCGAGCGCCGGAAGACCCGGCAGATCCAGGTCGGGACCGTCGCCGTGGGCGGAGACGCACCCGTCTCGGTGCAGTCGATGACGACCACGCGTACGTCGGACATCGGCGCCACGCTCCAGCAGATCGCCGAGCTGACCGCGTCCGGCTGCCAGATCGTGCGCGTGGCCTGCCCCACGCAGGACGACGCCGACGCGCTCGCCACGATCGCCAAGAAGTCGCAGATCCCGGTCATCGCGGACATCCACTTCCAGCCGAAGTACGTCTTCGCCGCGATCGACGCCGGCTGTGCCGCCGTCCGCGTCAACCCCGGCAACATCAAGCAGTTCGACGACCAGGTCAAGGAGATCGCGCGGGCCGCGAAGGAGACCGGCACCCCGATCCGCATCGGCGTCAACGCGGGCTCGCTCGACAAGCGCCTGCTCCAGAAGTACGGCAAGGCGACCCCCGAGGCGCTCGTCGAGTCCGCGCTCTGGGAGGCCTCCCTCTTCGAGGAGCACGACTTCCGGGACATCAAGATCTCGGTCAAGCACAACGACCCGGTCGTCATGGTCAACGCCTACCGTCAGCTCGCCGCCGCCTGCGACTACCCGCTGCACCTCGGCGTGACCGAGGCCGGTCCCGCCTTCCAGGGCACCATCAAGTCGGCCGTCGCCTTCGGCGCCCTGCTCTCCGAGGGCATCGGCGACACCATCCGCGTCTCCCTGTCGGCCCCGCCGGTCGAGGAGGTCAAGGTCGGCCTTCAGATCCTCCAGTCGCTGAACCTGCGCCAGCGCGGCCTGGAGATCGTCTCCTGCCCGTCCTGCGGCCGCGCCCAGGTCGACGTCTACAAGCTCGCCGAGGAAGTCACCGCCGGCCTCACCGGCATGGAGGTCCCGCTCCGCGTCGCCGTCATGGGCTGCGTCGTCAACGGTCCCGGCGAGGCCCGCGAGGCCGACCTCGGCGTCGCCTCCGGCAACGGCAAGGGCCAGATCTTCGTCAAGGGCGAGGTCATCAAGACCGTCCCCGAGTCGAAGATCGTGGAGACCCTGATCGAAGAGGCGATGAAGCTCGCCGAGCAGATGGAGGCCGACGGAGTCGCCTCCGGCGAACCCACGATCTCGGTAGCTGGCTGACCCCGCCGCCCGCGGCCGGGCGAGACGAGGCACCTCGCCCGGCCATCCAGGGGCGCGGGGAACGAGGCGGCGCGTTCGAGCTCCGGCCGGGATGTCAGGGGCGCGAGGAACTGCGCGGCCAACCCCCTACGCACCCGCACCCGGGAGCCGCGGACAACAAGGCTCCCTTTCGAGCTCCGGCCGCGCGGAGCCACCCAGGGGTGCGGGGAACTGCGCGCCCAGCCCCCACGACCCGCACCCGGGCGACAACATCAGGTCCCACCCCGGTGGCAGCCTGCTCCCCTGTCCGGCCAGAGGACTCGGCGGCGAGCCACAAGCACGGCAGGTACAGTGCGGAGATCAGCAGATCCCAGGGTGAGGCCCCCGCACGTGTTGACCCAGACCACCACCAGGGTCCTCGAACCGAGTGACCTGGACGCCGCGCTCGCCGTCCTCGGCCGCGAGCCGGTGGCGAACGCGTTCGTCACCTCCCGAGTACAGGTCGCCGGGCTCGACCCATGGCGGCTCGGCGGCGAGATGTGGGGCTGGTACGAGGACGGCATGCTGCGGTCCCTCTGCTACGCGGGCGCCAACCTCGTCCCGATCTGCGCCACCCAGCGCGCCGTGCGCGGCTTCGCCGACCGGGCCCGCAGAAGCGGCCGCCGCTGCTCCTCGATCGTCGGCCCCGCCGAATCCACCGCCCAGCTCTGGCGGCTCCTCGAACCGAGCTGGGGCCCCGCCCGCGAGATCCGCGCCCACCAGCCGCTGATGGTCACCGACCGGCTGCCCGCCGACATCACCCCGGATCCGTACGTCCGCCGCATCCGCAAGGACGAGATGGAGACGATCATGCCGGCATGCGTCGCCATGTTCACCGAGGAGGTCGGCGTCTCGCCGCTGGCCGGCGACGGCGGCCTGCTCTACCAGGCCCGGGTCGCCGAACTCGTCGGCTCGGGCCGGTCCTTCGCCCGCCTCGGCCCGGACGGCAACGTCGTCTTCAAGGCGGAGATCGGCGCCGCGACCGCCGAGGCCTGCCAGATCCAGGGGGTCTGGGTGGCCCCCGAGTACCGCGGCCGGGGACTCGCGGCCCCCGGCATGGCCGCCGTGCTGCGCTACGCCCTCGCCGATGTCGCCCCGCTCGTCAGCCTCTACGTCAACGACTTCAACACCGCGGCCCGGGCGACGTACCGCCGCGTCGGGTTCCAGGAGGCCGGCGCCTTCATGAGTGTCCTGTTCTGACGCCCGGTGCGGGCCCGTCGGGACCTCACGCGTCACACGGTCCGCCAGGTAGTCTCCCGGCATGCTGCGCTTTCCCGGCCACGGCCACCGCGACTTCGACGACGTGGTCATCGGCCCGCTGGATCTCGCCGCCCGCGTCGACGAGGCACTCGCCGTGCAGGCGCTCGCCTTCGGGCTCGGCGCCGACGAGATCGCCGTACGACGCCAGATCGTGCTGCGCCACGTCACCTACCCGGGAGCCCGCGCGCTCGGCGCCACCACCGTCGACGGACGGCTCGTGGGATTCGTCTACGGCATGCCCAACGACCGCGCGCACTGGTGGTCCACCGTCGTCGAACCGTATCTGCGCGACCAGGGCCACGACGGCTGGCTGGACGACTCCTTCGTGATCACCGAACTGCACGTCCACCCCCGCTTCCAGAACCGGGGCGTCGGCCGCACCCTGATCACCGCCATCACGGACACCGCGGCCGAACCCCGCTCGATCCTCTCCGCGATCGACTTCGACAGCCCGGCCCGCGGCCTGTACCGCTCCCTCGGCTACGAGGACCTCGCACAGCAGGTCCTCTTCCCCAGCGCGCCCAGGCCGTACGCCGTGATGGGCGCCCCGCTTCCGCTGCGCCACGCCTAATGGATTTCCGGGGACGGCCGCTGCCCGGCTAACCTCCAGACATCACCCTTACGCAGCAGGAGTCGAGAATCATGGCCCAGGTCCAGCGCATGTCCCGTTTGATGGTCAAGACATTGCGTGACGACCCGGCCGACGCCGAGACGCTCAGCCACAAGCTGCTCGTCCGGGCCGGCTACGTACGCCGCAACGCCGCGGGCATCTGGACCTGGCTGCCGCTCGGCAAGAAGGTCCTCGACAACATCTCCCGCGTGGTCCGCGAGGAGATGGACGCGATCGGCGCCCAGGAGGTCCTCCTGCCGGCCCTGCTGCCCAAGGAGCCCTACGAGGCCTCGGCCCGCTGGGAGGAGTACGGCGACCTGCTCTTCCGTCTCAAGGACCGCAAGGGCGCGGAGTACCTGCTCGGCCCGACGCACGAGGAGATCTTCACCCTGGTGGTGAAGGACCAGGTGGCCTCGTACAAGGACCTGCCGGTCATGCTCTACCAGATCCAGACGAAGTACCGCGACGAGGCCCGTCCGCGCTCCGGCGTGCTGCGCGGCCGCGAGTTCCAGATGAAGGACTCGTACTCCTTCGACATCACGGACGAGGGCCTCGCCGAGTCCTACGGGCTCCACCGCGAGGCCTACCAGAAGATCTTCGCGCGCATCGGCCTCGACTACCGCATCGTGTCCGCCGTCTCCGGCGCCATGGGCGGCTCGGCCTCCGAGGAGTTCCTCGCGCCCGCCGCCGCCGGTGAGGACACCTTCGTGGACTGCCCGGCCTGCGACTACGCCGCCAACACGGAGGCCGTGACCTTCAAGCTCACGCCCGTCTCCGGGGAGCACGGCGCGGTCGAGGAGCTGGACACCCCCGACACCCCGACGATCGAGACGCTCGCCGGGCACCTCGGCGTGCCCGCCTCCGCGACCCTGAAGAACCTGCTGGTCAAGGTCGACGGCGAGATCGTGGCCGTGGGCGTCCCCGGCGACCGCGAGGTCGACCTCGGCAAGCTCGGCGAGCACCTCGCCCCGGCCGTCGTCGAACTCGTCACGGCCGAGGACTTCGAGGGCCGCGAAGACCTCGTACGCGGCTACGTGGGCCCGCAGGGTCTGGAGAAGGTCCGCTACATCGCCGACCCGCGCGTCGCCCCCGGCACGGCCTGGATCACCGGCGCCAACAAGATCAACACGCACGCGAAGAACGTCGTGGCCGGCCGCGACTTCGAGGTCGACGACTACCTCGACGTCGTCGTGGTGGAAGAGGGCGACCCCTGCCCGGCATGCGGCACCGGCCTCAAGATGGACCGCGCCATCGAGATCGGCCACATCTTCCAGCTCGGCCGCAAGTACGCCGACACCTTCGGCCTCGACGTTCTCGGACAGCAGGGCAAGCCGGTCCGCGTGACCATGGGCTCGTACGGCATCGGCGTCTCCCGCGCGGTCGCGGCGCTGGCCGAGCAGTCGGCGGACGGCCAGGGTCTGTGCTGGCCCAAGGAGATCGCTCCCGCCGACGTGCACGTGGTCGCCGCGGGCAAGGCCCTCCAGACCGAGCTGGCGCTCGACGTCTCCGAGAAGCTCGGTGCCGCGGGTGTCCGCGTCCTGGTCGACGACCGTGCCGGAGTCTCCCCGGGCGTGAAGTTCACCGACGCGGAACTGATCGGCGTACCGACGATCCTGGTCGCCGGCCGCCGCTCGGCCGAGGGCGTCGTGGAGCTGAAGGACCGCCGCACCGGCGAGCGCGAGGAACTCACCGTCGAAGAGGCGATCGCCCGCCTGACGGCGTAACCGACACCTGGGCGGCGCCCGGCACCTCTCCGGAGGCGCGGGGCGCCGCTCGGCCGTTTCCAGGGGTGTGGTGTCCCGGCCGGTGCTCAGAGCCAGTCGGCGAACTCCAGGAGCAGTTCGGCGTCCTGGGGGCGGCCGACCCGGCCCGCCCGGACACCCGACTCGACGGCACGGAACAGGGTCCAGCCGCGCAGCCGCGCCTGGTCCACTTCCAGGGACTCGGCGAGCCGCTTGATCCGCCGCCGGGTGATCGACGGTCCCGAAGGCGACGCGATGAGGTCCTCCACCCGGTCGCGGACCAGCCGGGCCAGGTCGAACGCGCACTCGCCGACCACCGGGTCCGGTCCCACCGCCAGCCAGGGCACGCGCTCACCGGCGAGCACCTTGCTCTGCCGGAACGTGCCGTGCAGCAGCAGTGCCTCGGGCGGCTGGACCAGCAGTTCCTCGCGGGCCGCGAGCGCCGCGTCGACCAGAGCCCCGATCCCGGCCCCGGCCTCGCCCGCCGCCGTGGCCCGCATGGCCTCGGCCTGCCGCCCGGTCCGCTCCGCCACGGTCTCGAAGACGGGGTCGGCGGGCGGCTCGACCCACAGCCGCCGCAGCGTCCCCGCCGCCTCCAGCAGGGCCTTCGCCTCGGGCAGCGACCGCACGGAGACGTCCGGATGCAGCCGCTCGAGCAGCAGGACGCCATCGGTGCCGGAGGCCTCCCCGGTGCCGACGGCGTCGAGAAGACGGACCGCGCCGCGGCCGTCCCAGTGGGCGAGCGCGACCCGCTCGGCCTCCGGACGCGCCCGCCCGGGCGCCAGCTTCAGCACGGCGGGCGTGCCGTCGGCCCGGCGCACCAGGACGACCAGACTGCTGCGCCCACCCGGCGCCTGCACTCGCTCCACGGTCAACTCGCGCAGAGCGACGGCCCCTCGGGCCAGTTCGGGCAGCCTCTCCAGCCACTCGTCGGCCTCGTCGGGGCCCTCCGGCCCGCTCCGGCGGGTCTCGCCGAGCGCCCGGAGAAGGCGCCGCGGCGGTTCGAAGGCCATGCGCGAGTCCATGCGCGAGAGGTTCCTTCCAGGTCGCGTCAGGTCGGCGAGGGTGCCGTGGCCGATGAGGTGCCCGCCCGCTCGGCGAGCCCAGGGAAGGCTACGCTCTCGCCGCTCCAGCGCACCGCGCGGACCGCGGCCTCGCGCAGCGCCCCGGCCGCCATGCGCCGCCGGTCGCCCGTGGCGGCGCGCACGAGGTCGGAGTACACGTCGGCGACGCGTTCCTCCAGCTCGGCCGCGAACCGTATGGCCGCGGCGGAGTCCGTCACCGGGAACGGCAGCACGTACGCGGCCGACGCGGCCTCGGGTGCCGCGCCCATGTCCTTGACCTCCCGCGTCAGTTCGTCCCTCCGCGCCCGGTGGGCGTCGTAGGCCGACCGGGCGTCCGTCTGACGGGCCGCGCCGATCCGCGCGCCCACGACGCCGTAGCCGTAGACGGCCGCGTGCTCGGCGCCCAGCGCGGCCTGGAGGGCCTTGAGCTCCGCTTCCTCGGTCTTGGTCCGCTTGCTCACTTCGCCGCCTTCGTCAGCAGAAACGCGTGGGCCGCTCCGGCCGCCGCCACGGAGGCGAGCAGCCGGGCGAGTTCGCCGGGGACGTCCACCAGGGCCCGTGTCCGTTCGTCCGCGAGCGCCAGTTCGGCCGAGGCGAGTTCGGCGAGTGCGTCCTTGGGCCGGGCCGCCACACCGGGCGAGGCGCCGGCCGAAGCCGAACTCGAAGCCGAACCGGAAGCCGGACTCGAAGCGGACGCCGACTCCGAAGCCGACGCGGACGGTGACTCCGTCGAGGACCCCGACGCCGATGCCGATGCCGACCCTGACGGAGCAGCCGACGCGGAGCCCGAGGCTCCCGCACTGCCGCCCCCGAACGCCTGCGCGTGCCGGACGACCTCCCCCCGCAGCGGGTCGAGCCGCTCCGCCAGCTGGGGATGGGCGGCGATCACCGCGGTGTACCGGTCGGAGAGCGTCATGCTGTCCCGGGCCGCACGCGCGCGTGCCCGGTCCGCGAGCGAGGGGCTGCCGCCCGTCGTGTCGCTGGACGACTCGGGAGCGGCGGAACAGCCCGCGAGCGCGAAGGCACCCACGGCGGCCGCGAGCAGGGTCCTTCGGCGCGGACCCGACGGGGTGCGCGACGGCAGGGGGAACGACACGGCAGACGTCCTCGGAGGGCTCGTACGAATGTATGGGCGAGCTGCCCGCGATCACGGTACCCGCGCATTGGCCGATCACGGCCCAGCGGCTCTCCTCCAACTGTCTCCGGCGCGATTTCGGGGAGGTCCGCCGGCACCCGTCGGCGCGGGCGCACCCGCACGGTGGACGGCAACACCCTCCGCGACCGGATACCCTTTGAGCTGACACGCGACCAACCCACAACAGCACACGCGGCCGAGGAGTCACCCGGATGAGCACGACCCAGAGCGAGAGGCTTCGAGAACTCCTGGATCCGCTCGTGAGCTCCCAGGGCCTCGATCTCGAAGAGATCGAAGTGGAGTCAGTAGGCCGCAAGCGTGTACTGCGCGTCGTCGTCGACTCGGACGAAGGTGCCGACCTGGACGCGATCGCCGATGTGAGCCGCGCGCTCTCGGCGAAGCTCGACGAGACCGACGCGATGGGTTCGGGTGAATACACCCTCGAGGTCGGAACCCCCGGTGCCGAGCGCGAGCTCAAGGAGCACCGTCATTACGTACGCGCCACCGACCGCCTGGTGAAGTTCCAGCTGGCGGAGGACGGCGAACTGCTCGCCAGGATCCTGCGGGTCGAGGACGACGGTCTCGATGTCGAGGTGCCGGGCGTGAAGGGGCGCAAGCCCACCGCCCGGCGGCTCGCCTTCGGGGACATCGTCAAGGCCCGCGTCCAGGTCGAGTTCAGCCGCAAGGACAAGAAGGAAGAGGAGGCGTAGCCGTGGACATCGACATGAGTGCCCTGCGGGGTTTGGTGCGGGAGAAGGAGATCTCCTTCGACCTGCTGGTCGAGGCGATCGAGTCGGCCCTCCTCATCGCCTACCACCGCACCGAGGGAAGCCGCCGGCGCGCGCGCGTGAAACTCGACCGGGAGACCGGTCATGTGACCGTGTGGGCGAAGGAGGACCCCGAGGACCTGGAGGAGGGGCAGGAGGCCCGCGAGTTCGACGACACCCCCTCGGGGTTCGGCCGGATCGCCGCCACCACCGCCAAACAGGTGATCCTGCAGCGCCTGCGGGACGCCGAGGACGACGCGACCCTCGGCGAGTACGCGGGCCGCGAGGGCGACATCGTCACCGGTGTGGTCCAGCAGGGCCGCGACCCGAAGAACGTGCTCGTCGACATCGGCAAGCTGGAGGCCATCCTGCCGGTGCAGGAGCAGGTCCCCGGCGAGAACTACGAGCACGGCCTGCGGCTTCGCTCGTACGTCGTACGGGTGGCCAAGGGCGTCCGCGGTCCGTCCGTGACCCTGTCCCGTACGCACCCCAACCTCGTGAAGAAGCTCTTCGCGCTGGAGGTGCCGGAGATCGCCGACGGTTCCGTCGAGATCGCCGCCATCGCCCGTGAGGCCGGCCACCGCACGAAGATCGCCGTCCGGTCCAACCGCAGCGGTCTGAACGCCAAGGGCGCCTGCATCGGCCCGATGGGCGGCCGGGTGCGCAACGTGATGGCCGAGCTGAACGGCGAGAAGATCGACATCGTGGACTGGTCGGACGACCCGGCCGACATGGTGGCGAACGCGCTCTCGCCGGCCCGTGTCTCCAAGGTCGAGGTCGTCGACCTCGCGGCCCGCTCCGCGCGCGTCACGGTCCCCGACTACCAGCTCTCGCTGGCGATCGGCAAGGAGGGCCAGAACGCCCGCCTCGCCGCCCGCCTCACCGGCTGGCGGATCGACATCCGTCCGGACACCGAGCAGCCCGGCGAGCAGCGCGGCGAGCAGCGCGGGGAATAGACCGGGAATAGATCCGGCCCGCGCATCGCTTACATCACGACAACAACCGTTCGATTCTTGCCCCAAAGGGGTGAGGTCGGTACGGGGAGGTAGACTCAAGAGTGTCTGGCCGGACGCGAGCCCGCGCATGCCCTGAACGCACCTGTGTGGGGTGCCGGGAGCGAGCGGCCAAGAGAGACTTGCTGCGGATCGTGGCGGTCGAGGGTGAATGTGCCCCCGATCATCGCGGTACGCTGCCCGGCCGGGGTGCGTACGTGCATCCCGTTCTGGTCTGTCTCGATCTGGCGGTCCGCCGCCGGGCGATCCCGCGGGCGCTGCGCGCCCCGGGACCGCTCGACACCGAGGCGTTGCGCCTCTACGTCGAGCAGGCAAACCCGTAAGAGAGCGTCGTGCGGAACCTCCGTGCGGCCCTGGTATTCCGCGAGTTGGAAGTAGGTCGAGATTGCGATGAGCACTCGATGAGCACGCGATGAGTACGCCCATGAAGTAGCGACGGTCCGGACGCAGACCCGGACCTAAAAGGAGCGAAGTGGCTAAGGTCCGGGTATACGAACTCGCCAAGGAGTTCGGCGTAGAGAGCAAGGTCGTCATGGCCAAGCTCCAAGAACTCGGTGAATTCGTCCGTTCGGCGTCCTCGACGATCGAGGCCCCCGTCGTACGTAAACTGACAGATGCCCTCCAGCAGGGCAACGGTGGCGGCAAGCCCGCCCCGCGCAAGGCTTCCCCGGCGAAGCCGGGCGCCCCCTCTCCGGCGCAGGCGGCCCGTCCGGCCGCCCCGCGCCCGCCGGCCCCGAAGCCGGCCGCGGCCGAGACGCCCGCGGCTGCTCCGGTCACCCCGGCCGCCGCGGGTCCGCGCCCGACTCCCGGTCCCAAGCCGGCCCCGAAGCCCGCTCCGGCGGCTCCGGCTCCGGTCGCGGCCGAATTCACCGCACCGCCGTCGGCGCCGGTCGCGCCGTCGACCCCCTCGGCTCCCGCCGCGGGTGCTCCCCGTCCGGGCGCCCCGCGTCCCGCGGGCCAGGCTCCGCGTCCCGGTGCCCGTCCGGCCGGTGGTCCCGGTCAGGGTGGTCAGGGTCGTGGTGACCGTCCCGAGCGTCCCGAGCGCGGCGACCGTCAGGGTGGCGCCCCGCGTCCCGGCGGCCAGGCTCCGCGTCCCGGTGCCCGTCCGGCCGGTCCGCGTCCGGGCAACAACCCGTTCACCTCTGGTGGCTCCACCGGCATGGCGCGTCCGCAGACGCCCCGTCCGGGCGGTGCCCCGCGTCCCGGTGGCGCCGGCGCCCCCGGCGGCCCGCGCCCGCAGGGTGCCGGCGGCCAGGACCGTGCTCCCCGTCCCCAGGGCGGTCCCGGCGGCGCTCCGCGTCCGCAGGGCGGTCCGGGCGGTGCCCGTCCCACTCCGGGCGGCATGCCCCGTCCGCAGGCCCCGCGTCCCGGCGGCGGTCCGGGCGGTAACCGTCCGAACCCCGGCATGATGCCTCAGCGTCCGGCCGCGGGCTCCCCGCGTCCCGGCGGTGGCCCCGGTGGCCGCGGTCCCGGTGCCGGCGGCGGTCGTCCCGGTGGTCCCGGTGGCGGCGGCGGTCGTCCCGGTGGCGGTTTCGCCGGTCGTCCGGCCGGTCCTGGTGGCGGCGGTGGCGGTTTCGCCGGTCGTCCCGGTGGTCCCGGTGGCGGTGGCGGCGGTTTCGCCGGTCGTCCCGGTGGTCCCGGTGGCGGTGGCGGCGGTCGTCCCGGCTTCGGCGGTCGTCCGGGTGGTCCCGGTGCCCGTGGTGGAACACAGGGTGCGTTCGGCCGTCCCGGCGGTCCGGCGCGTCGTGGTCGCAAGTCGAAGCGGCAGAGGCGCCAGGAGTACGAGGCCATGCAGGCCCCGTCCGTCGGCGGCGTGATGCTGCCTCGCGGCAACGGACAGTCCGTCCGCCTGTCGCGTGGTGCCTCCCTCACCGACTTCGCCGAGAAGATCGGCGCCAACCCGGCGTCGCTCGTCGGCGTGATGATGAACCTCGGCGAGATGGTCACTGCCACGCAGTCCGTCTCCGACGAGACGCTGAAGCTCCTCGCGGACGAGATGAACTTCGTCCTCGAGATCGTCAGCCCCGAGGAGGAGGACCGCGAGCTGCTCGAGTCCTTCGACATCGAGTTCGGCGAGGACGAGGGCGACGAGGACGACCTCGTGGTCCGTCCGCCGGTCGTGACCGTCATGGGTCACGTCGACCACGGTAAGACCCGCCTTCTCGACACCATCCGCAAGACGAACGTCGTCGCGGGCGAGGCCGGCGGTATCACGCAGCACATCGGCGCGTACCAGGTCGCGACCGAGGTCAACGGTGAAGAGCGCAAGATCACCTTCATCGACACCCCCGGTCACGAGGCGTTCACCGCCATGCGTGCCCGTGGTGCCAAGTCGACCGACATCGCGATCCTCGTGGTGGCGGCCAACGACGGCGTGATGCCCCAGACGATCGAGGCGCTGAACCACGCCAAGGCGGCCGACGTGCCGATCGTGGTCGCGGTCAACAAGATCGACGTCGAGGGTGCCGACCCGACCAAGGTGCGCGGTCAGCTCACCGAGTTCGGTCTGGTGGCCGAGGAGTACGGCGGCGACACGATGTTCGTCGACATCTCCGCCAAGCAGGGTCTGAACATCGACGCCCTGCTGGAGGCCGTGGTCCTGACCGCGGACGCCTCGCTCGACCTGCGGGCCAACCCGGAGCAGGACGCGCAGGGTATTGCGATCGAGTCCCACCTCGACCGTGGCCGCGGTGCCGTTTCGACGGTCCTGGTCCAGCGCGGCACGCTGCGCATCGGCGACACCATGGTGGTCGGCGACGCGTACGGCCGTGTCCGGGCGATGCTCGACGACAACGGCAACAACGTCGAGGAAGCGGGTCCGTCGACCCCCGTCCTGGTCCTGGGTCTCACCAACGTCCCGGGCGCCGGCGACAACTTCCTGGTCGTCGACGAGGACCGTACGGCGCGTCAGATCGCCGAGAAGCGGGCGGCGCGCGAGCGCAACGCCAACTTCGCCCGCCGGGGTGTCCGGTTCTCCCTGGAGAACCTGGACGAGGCCCTCAAGGCCGGTCTGGTGCAGGAACTCAACCTCATCATCAAGGGCGACGCGTCCGGTTCGGTGGAGGCTCTCGAGTCCTCGCTGCTCCAGCTCGACGTCGGCGACGAGGTCGACATCCGTGTCCTGCACCGCGGTGTGGGTGCGGTCACCGAGTCCGACATCAACCTGGCGACCGGCTCCGACGCCATCGTCATCGGCTTCAACGTCCGCGCTGCGGGCCGCGCGGCGCAGATGGCGGAGCGCGAGGGCGTCGACGTCCGGTACTACTCGGTGATCTACCAGGCCATCGAGGAGATCGAAGCGGCCCTGAAGGGCATGCTGAAGCCGGAGTACGAGGAGGTCGAGCTCGGCACGGCGGAGATCCGCGAGGTCTTCAAGTCGTCCAAGCTCGGCAACATCGCCGGTGTCCTGGTCCGCTCGGGCGAGGTCAAGCGCAACACCAAGGCGCGACTCGTCCGCGACGGCAAGGTCATCGCGGAGAGCCTCAACATCTCCGGGCTGCGTCGCTTCAAGGACGACGTCACCGAGATCCGCGAAGGGTTCGAGGGCGGTATCAACCTCGGCAACTTCAACGACATCAAGGTCGACGACGTCATCGCGACGTACGAGATGCGCGAGAAGCCGCGCTCGTAAAGCGGTTCCCAGGCTGGCCGGCGGTGAGCAGTCACCGCCGGCCAGCCTGGCTTTTGCGAGATCACGCGATTCCCCGCGTCCCTTCCCGGGGCGCGGGGAATCGCGTGACCGGCCCCGGCCGGTCACCGTGCCGGGGCACCCGTCCGGTGTACGGCCCGGGCCCGGAAACCCCGTCGAGCGAGCCGACGGTTCGTTGTACGGTTCTGATGTCCCTGCCAAGCGCATTGGCAGGCCGTCTACCCCGTACCGGCGGGACATCCGGTTACACATGTATGTGGGGACGCTGTCCTTCGATCTGCTCCTCGGCGACGTCCACTCGCTCAAGGAGAAACGCTCTCTCGTCCGGCCGATCGTCGCCGAACTCCAGCGGAAGTACGCGGTGAGTGCCGCCGAGACGGGCAACCAGGACCTTCACCGCAGGGCCGAGATCGGCCTGGCGGTGGTCTCCGGGGACACCGAGCACCTGACGGACGTACTGGACCGGTGCGAACGACTGGTCGCGGCGCGACCGGAGGTGGAACTGCTGTCGGTACGACGCAGACTCCACACCGACGAAGACTGACGAAGACCGACGCAACACGCAAGGCGAAGAAGGAGACGGACCAGTGGCCGACAACGCGCGGGCGAAGAGGCTGGCGGACCTCATCCGAGAGGTGGTGGCCAAGAAGCTGCAGCGCGGGATCAAGGACCCGCGGCTCGGCACTCACGTCACCATCACGGACACCCGGGTCACCGGGGACCTCCGGGAGGCCACCGTCTTCTACACGGTGTACGGGGACGACGAGCAGCGTGCCGAGGCGGCCGCGGGCCTGGAGAGCGCCAAGGGCGTGCTCCGCTCGGCCGTCGGCGCGGCGGCGGGCGTGAAGTTCACGCCGACGCTGACGTTCGTCGCGGACGCCCTGCCGGACACCGCCAAGACCATCGAGGACCTGCTCGACAAGGCACGGGCCTCGGACGAGAAGGTGCGCGAGGTCTCGGCCGGCGCGTCCTTCGCGGGTGACGCGGACCCGTACAAGAAGCCGGGCGAGGACGACGAGGACGACGAGGACGAGGACGACTCGGCTCGATGACGCAGAAGACCAAAACGCCCGACGGGCTTGTCATCGTCGACAAGCCGTCGGGCTTCACCTCGCACGACGTGGTCGCCAAGATGCGCGGCATCGCCAGAACCCGCCGGGTCGGCCACGCGGGCACCCTCGACCCCATGGCGACGGGCGTGCTCGTCCTCGGTGTCGAGAAGGCCACCAAGCTCCTCGGGCACCTCGCGCTCACCGAGAAGGAGTACCTCGGCACGATCCGGCTCGGCCAGAACACGCTGACCGACGACGCCGAGGGCGACCTCACCTCCTCGACGGACGCCTCCGGTGTGAAGCGCGACGCGATCGACGCCGGGGTCGCCAAGCTGACCGGCGCCATCATGCAGGTGCCGTCCAAGGTCAGCGCCATCAAGATCGACGGCGTGCGCTCGTACAAGAGGGCACGCGAGGGCGAGGACTTCGAGATCCCGGCCCGCCCGGTGACCATCTCGTCGTTCGCGGTGTACGACATCCGTGACGCGGTCGCCGAGGACGGCACCCCGGTGCTCGACCTGGTCGTCTCCGTCGTCTGCTCCTCCGGGACGTACATCCGGGCGATCGCCCGCGACCTCGGCGCGGACCTGGGCGTCGGCGGTCACCTCACCGCCCTGCGCCGCACCCGCGTCGGCCCGTACAAGCTGGACTCCGCGCGCACCCTCGACCAGCTCCAGGAGGAGCTGACGGTGATGCCGCTCGCGGACGCGGCCGCGGCCGCGTTCCCGCGCTGGGACGTGGACTCCAAGCGGGCCCGGCTGCTGCTCAACGGCGTCCGGCTCGAGATGTCCGACGAGTACGCGGGCAAGGGCACGGTGGCGGTCTTCGACCCCGAGGGCCGGTTCCTCGCGCTGGTCGAGGAACAGAAGGGCAAGGCCAAGAGCCTGGCCGTCTTCGCCTGAGGACCGCGCGCCCCTGCCGGGCGCGCGGCCGGGCGGACACTTCTGCCCGTGGAGCGGCGGTCACGGGGTCTCGTGCCCGCCGCTCCATGGTCCCCCCTCGGTTCCCCCACCAAGGGTGTATCCATCCGATCTGCCGTATTCACCCCATCGGGCGGGCGCTCGGAGTGAACCGGGGGAGTAGAGGGGGGCGCGTTCGCCACGCGATCTGTCCCGCTGATCACCTCGCCCCTACCGTCGGAGCAGGAGCAGCGGCGGGGAGGTTCGAGTATGGCGGGGCGAGGCCCGCGGACCGGGAACGATGAGGCGGCGGACGACGCCGGACAGACGGGGGACGACGCCCTCGTACGCGTCTGCGACCTGGCCGGCCGCCCACGCGGCACGGGTTTCGCGGCCGACCACCACGGCACCGTGATCACCAGCCACGAGGCCGTCGACGGACTGGCCCGGCTCGTCCTGCACGCCCCCGGCGACCGCACCTGCGTGCTGGGCGCCGACGCCGTCACACCGCTGCCCGGCCTCGGTCTGGCCCTCGTACGCACCGAAGGTCTCGGCCTCTGCCCGCTCCCCGTCACCGTGCGGGACCGCGTCGCGACCGGCACGTACGTCAGGATCGCCGCGGGCGGCTGGCGCGAGGCGCGCGTGCTGGGCTCCGCCCCTGTGGCGTACCCGGCCCTCGGCGACGCCCATCTCCTCCACGGCGCACTGGAGTTGGCGATCGGCACGGCGGGCGCGGACGCGCTCAGGCCGGGCGGCGGGGCGACCGGGGGGCCGGTCCTCGACGCCCGCACCGGAGCCGTGGTGGCGGTCGTCTGCACCGCCCTGCGCGCCCGCACCCCGGACGGCACCGCGCCCGGGGAGACCCCGGCGGGCCATCGGGCGCCCGGACTCGCCGTTCCCCTGCGGCGCGGCGCGGGGCCGCTCGCCGAACTGCTGGCCCGTAACGCGGTCACCGTGCCCGCGTACGGCGCCGATCTGAACCTCGCGGGCGCGCTGGAGCTCACCGCGACCTCGGTGGGCTCGGACGGGCCCCGCCCGCCGGTCCCGCCCGGAGCCGTGGGCGCGCAGCCCGGAATCGTCGAACGGGCCGATGTCGGCAGGGAGTTCGCGGCCTTCGAGAGCGGCCCGGCCGTCGTCCTCGGGCTCGTCGGCCCGCCCGGCAGCGGCCGTACGACGGAACTGGCCGCCCTCGCCGCCCGCCGCCTCCGGGGTCCCGAACCGGCTCCCACCCTCTGGCTGCGCGGCGCCGATCTGCGCGCCGACGACATCTCGGTGGCCGACGCGGCGACGCGTGCCCTGGAGCGCGCCGGACGGATCGTGGCC
This sequence comes from Streptomyces sp. NBC_00386, assembly GCF_036063235.1. NCBI lineage: Bacteria > Bacillati > Actinomycetota > Actinomycetes > Kitasatosporales > Streptomycetaceae > Streptomyces > Streptomyces sp. NBC_00386. The sequence goes on along the minus strand of NZ_CP107950.1, from coordinate 2,780,901 downwards.
GCGTCGCGGCGGAGCCCCGGAGCGACCGGGACGGCGGCCGCGCGGCGGGCCCCGGCCGAGACGAGCGTGCTGCCTCCCGAGGGATACGGCGGCGAACTCGGCGACATCGCGCCGGACCGCCTGGCCGGGCCCGCTCACGCCGGTGGCCGGCCGCTGCTGTTCCTCCTCGACGGCCCCGAGGAGATGCCCCCCGAACTCGCCCACCGCCTCCCTGCCTGGACCGAGGCGACGACGGCCTGGTTGACGGAGACCGGCACCCGACTCGTGGTCGCCTGCCGCGCGGAGTACTGGGAACGGGCCGGGGCGGAATTTCCCGCGGCCCTGCTGCACCACCCGGCACCGGACCCGGACGGCCGGCGGACGCCGGCCCCGGACGGACCCGCGTCGCCGGACGCCGGCGGGACTCTGCCCGCGTGTGTGCTGCTCGGTGATCTGACCGAGGAGGAGGGGCGGCTGGGGCGGGCGCGTGCCGGGATTCCGGAAGGTGTCCTCGTGCCGTCCGACGCCCGTCGTCCGCTGGTGCTGCGCCTGCTCTCCGAGGTGCGGGCCGCGCCCGTGGACCTGCCGGCCCGACAGCTCGACCGCGACGACGTGTTCGCCGCTCACCTCGACCTGATGTGCCTGCGCGTCGCGGTCCGGCTCGCCGCGGCGAACGGACTGCGCGGCGCCGCCGTACGCCGGCTCGCAGCCCGTGTCTCCGGCCAGGTGCACGAAGCCGCCCGGCGCTGTCTGGGCCCCGGACAGGGCCAGCTGGACCGGGCCTCCTTCGAGAGCGTCTTTCCCTGGGGCCCCGCCCGGGGACCTCTCGCGGGCATCACCGGCTGGGCGTCCGCCGTCCTCACCGAAGGACTCCTCGTCCCCGCCGGCGACGGCTACCGCTTCGCCGACGAGGAGCTCGCCGACTGGATCCAGGGCACCCACCTCGACCTGGACGCCGCGCTGGACGGCCTGGTCCACCGCAGGCGCGGCGCCGGCACCGGAACCGGCACGGATACCGGCATCGACCTCGGCCGTACGGAGACCACGGTGTCCGGCCGCCGCCACGCCCGGCGTACCCGGTCCGCCTCTCCCGACGCCGGGGTCCGTGACTCCAGGACCGCCGCCGACGGAGCAAGCACCCTTCCCGTCCCCGGCCACAGGATCGGCCCCGTCGTCGAGACCCTGCTCCTGCTGGCCCGTCAACAGGCCACCGCCGAACTGACGCTCCACCTCGAGGACCTCGTCCACGCGGTCGACGATCTGCTGCCCGAAGCGCCGGACCGGCTCACCGCCCGGCACGGCGACCCCCTCTGGTGGGCGACCCGCCTCTGCACGACCGTCCTGCTCCGCGTGCCCGACGCGACCCCGTACCTCGGCGCGCTGCGGCTCCTCGCCGAGCGGATCGTGGTGTGGCGGCGGCAGGGCAGAGCCGTACCGACCGCGTTCGGCCCGGCCTTCTGGGTGGCGCTGCCCGTCCCGGACACGGAACGCTTCGACCTGCTCAGGCGCCTGGTGGCCGCAGACCCCCGCCGGACCCCGGCCACCGAGCCCCCGCACCCGGGCGAGGCCCCCGCCGCCCCGCGCCATCTCGACACCGTCTCCCGTCTCCTCGCCGCCGACCCCGTCGCCGTACACCGCCACCTCACCCGCTGGTTCGACGACGAGCGGCCCCTGCCCGCGACGCCGAACGCGACCGTGGCGACGGCCGCGCAGGCACTGCTGTACGCGCACCGGCGGCGCGCCCCGGACGATCTGACCGAGGCCCTCATGGCCGGTGCCCATCCACGGGGCGACGAACTGCTGGCCGTGCTGGCCGAGGAGGAGCCGTCGGCCGTGTGCCGGGCCGTCGACCGGTGGGCGCGCGACGAACGGCCCGAGCGGCGTGCGACGGCCCTCACCCTCGGGCTGCGCGCGGCACCGTTCGCGGCCACCCCGGCCGACCGCGAGCTGCTGCGCCACGCCGCTCTCACCCTGCTCGCCCGTCCCGCCGACCGCACCCTGCACGGCGGGGCGCTCGGCATCCTCGTACAGGATCCGCTCGCACGTGCCCGTTGCCTGCCGCAGGCCCTGGAACGCTTCGTGGCCGGTGACCCACGGCTGCCGCCGAGCGCGCCGGCCGCCGCGCTCGCCACCGACCCGGAGCCCGTGCTCGCCGCGTTCCGCGAACGGCTGCGGCGGCTCGGCCCCGACACGGGCGAGCTGCTGCGCGCCCTCGCCGACGTCACCACCCCCGCGCTCGCCCGCCCGGTCGCCGCCCTGGTGCGCGAGACCGTGGAGCTGTGCCCCGCAGTCGCCGCCTACGTGGCCGCGGACGTGGACCGGCGCATCGACCACGGAAGTGCTCCCCAAGGGGCGCTGTTCCCGCTGGTCAGCGGACTGCTGGAGACGTGCGGCCCGCCGGTGCGGAGCGCGCTCGCCCAGGTCCTCGCGTCGCCGGGAGACCAGGCGTCGGCCCCGCTGCGGCGCGAACTGCTCGATCTGCTGCTGGCGCACGAGCGAGATCCGGCCGTTCTCGGCACCGTGCTGAGGACCGCCGCCGACGGCCTCGACCGCGGGGGCGAGGGACCCACCCGTGAGCTGGTGCACCGCGTCGGCCTCCTCCTCGTCCGTACCCCGGCCGGAGCCACCGCCTTCGACCGGGGCCTGGCCGACCTGGCCCGGCGTGTTCCGGGCTTCGCCGCCCTGGTGGCCCGCTGGGTGACCGGCGCTCCCGAGGAGTGGTACGGCGTCGTCGGCCCCGGGACCCGACACCTGATCGAGAACCTGGCCGGGGCAAGGGCGCCCGCCTGAACCACGCCCACGCAACGGACTCCGCACCGCACCGGGCTCACCGCCGCGCGCCGGGCCGAACCCCGCACCGGGCCCGGCGGCCGCGCCTCGTCGGACTCGGCACGGCACCCCCCGGCGCTGAGCGATCGGTCACAGCCTGATGCCGATGCAAGCCGAGAGCGCACGGCATGGCACCCTTAGAGCTGCGAATAAGGCAATCACGGACACGGGTTCGACAAGGAGCGGTCACAGTGCAGCGCTGGCGTGGCTTGGAGGACATCCCCGAGGACTGGGGGCGCAGCGTCGTCACCATCGGTTCTTACGACGGGGTGCACCGCGGACACCAGCTGATCATCCGGCATGCCGTGGACCGCGCACGGGCTCTGGGCGTCCCCTCCGTCGTGGTCACCTTCGACCCGCACCCCAGCGAGGTCGTCCGCCCCGGCAGCCACCCGCCCCTGCTCGCCCCGCATCACCGCCGCGCCGAACTGATGGCCGAACTGGGCGTCGACGCCCTGCTCATCCTGCCGTTCACCACCGAGTTCTCGAAGCTGTCGCCCGCCGACTTCGTGGTCAAGGTGCTGGTCGACAAGCTGCACGCCAAGGCGGTCGTCGAGGGCCCCAACTTCCGCTTCGGCCACAAGGCCGCGGGCAACGTCGGCTTCCTGCGCGAGCAGGGGGAGACGTACGACTTCGAGGTCGAGGTCGTCGACCTCTTCGTGTCCGGTGAGGCGGGCGGCGGCGAGCCGTTCTCCTCGACCCTCACGCGGCGCCTCGTCGGCGAGGGCGATGTCGAGGGCGCGCGCGAGATCCTCGGCCGGCCGCACCGCGTCGAGGGCGTCGTCGTCCGCGGCGCCCAGCGCGGCCGCGAGCTCGGCTTCCCCACGGCGAACGTCGAGACCCTCCCGCACACCGCGATCCCCGCCGACGGCGTCTACGCCGGCTGGCTGCACGCGCAGGGCGAGGCCATGCCCGCCGCGATCTCCGTGGGCACGAACCCGCAGTTCGACGGCACCGAGCGCACGGTGGAGGCGTACGCCATCGACCGTGTCGGTCTCGACCTCTACGGTCTGCACGTCGCCGTCGACTTCCTCGCGTTCGTCCGCGGCCAGGCCAGGTTCGACTCCATCGAGGAGCTGCTGGTGGCCATCACCGACGACGTGAAGCGCTCGCGGGAACTGATCGAGGCGTACGACGGGGAGTAGCCCCTCCTCCCGCCTTCCCTCTGTTCTCGCCCGGTCCTTCCCCGGACCCTCTCCCGTACGTACGCGAAGACCCGCACCGTCCATGGACGGTGCGGGTCTTCGCCGTGTCCGGCCCTCCGTGGAGCCGGCCGGACGCTACTGCCGCGGGGGTGCCGGAGGCGGCGGGTTCTGCCCCGGGTTCGGCGGGTAGGCCTGTCCGGGCTGGAACTGCTGCCCCGGCTGCGGCGGTTGGGGGTATCCCTGCCCCGGCGCCTGCGGATACGGCTGACCGGGCTGCTGCGGGTAGGGCTGTCCCGGCTGGGCGTACGGCTGCTGGGGCTGCTGCGGAGCCTGCCCCGGCGCGGGCTGCCCCGGAACCGGCTGCCCGGGAACGTACTGTCCGGGAGCCTGCTGCCCGGGGACGTACTGACCCGGCATCGGCGGCGCGGCCACCGGCGGCGGGTTGCCGTCGTTCGTCCACAGCCCGTGCGACTGCTGGTGCCGCGCGATGTCCTCGGCGACCATCGCGGAGAGGTTGAAGTACGCCTCCCGCACCTTGGGGCGCATCATGTCGAGGTCGACCTCGGCGCCCGCGGACAGGTGCTCGTCGAACGGCACGACCACGACACCGCGGCAGCGCGTCTCGAAGTGGCTGACGATGTCGTCGACCTTGACCATCTTGCCGGTCTCGCGCACTCCCGAGATGACGGTGATCGACCGCGCGACGAGGTCCGCGTACCCGTGCGCCGACAGCCAGTCCAGTGTCGTACTGGCACTGCTCGCCCCGTCCACCGACGGTGTCGAGATGATGATGAGCTGGTCGGCGAGGTCGAGCACTCCGCGCATGGCGCTGTACAGCAGACCCGTACCGGAGTCGGTCAGGATGATCGGGTACTGCTTGCCCAGGACGTCGATCGCGCGCCGGTAGTCCTCGTCGTTGAAGGCCGTGGACACGGCGGGGTCGACGTCGTTGGCGATGATCTCCAGCCCGGAGGGCGCCTGGGAGGTGAACCGCCGGATGTCCATGTACGAGTTGATGTACGGGATCGCCTGCACGAGGTCACGAATGGTGGCGCCGGTCTCGCGACGCACCCGGCGGCCGAGCGTACCGGCGTCGGGGTTGGCGTCGATCGCGAGGATCTTGTCCTGTCGCTCGGTGGCGAGCGTGGAGCCGAGCGCGGTGGTCGTGGTCGTCTTGCCGACACCACCCTTGAGGCTGATGACGGCGATCCGGTAGCACGAGAGCACCGGAGTCCGGATCAGCTCCAACTTCCGCTGCCGCTCGGCCTCTTCCTTCTTCCCGCCCAGCTTGAAACGCGACGACGCGGCGGCCGGACGACCGCTCTTGGCCTTCTGCCTCTTGTTGTTGAGCAGCCGGTCGGAGGACAGCTCCACCGCCGCGGTGTAACCGAGCGGGGCCGCACCGGGGTTGGTCGGCTGCCGCTGGTCGTGCCGCACGGGCTGCGGCCAGGCGGTACCGGTCCGCGGGTCGACCGGGGCGGTCGGCGCGGCGGGCTGCTGCTGCACGGGCGGCGGGCCCGGCTGGTGCGGAGCCTGCGGCTGTGCCGGCGCCGGGTACGGCGGGGCGGCCGATGCCGGGGCCTGCGGCTGCGCAAAGTCGTAGCCCGGCTGCGGCGCGGTTGAGCCGGCCGACGACTGCGGGAATCCGTAGCCCTGCTGAGGAGCGGGAGCCGGAGCGTGCGGCGGCACGGCACCCGGCACGGGCGGGGCGACCGGGGCGGGTTGGCCGGGTGCATGCTGCTCCGGGACCGGGGCGGGCTGTGGGAAGCCGTAGCCGGGGACCTGCTGCTCCGGGGCGTTCTGCTGCGGGAACCCGTAGCCGGGGGCCTGCGGGGCGGCGGGGTGGGCCGGCTGCTGGTCCTGGGGCGCGGTGTTCGGCTGCGGGAAGCCGTAGCCCGGTGCGGGGGCGGGCCGGCCGGGGGCCTGCTGCTCCGGGCCCGGGGTGGACTGCGGGAATCCGTAGCCCGGTGCCTGGGCCGGCGGGGCCGCCGGAGCGGGCGGGCCGGGCTGCGGGAAGCCGTAGCTGCCCTGTGGGGCGGAGGCCTGGTCCGGGGCGCCGGACTGGGGGAAGCCGTAGCTCCCCTGCTGAGGCGCGGCCGGGGCCCCGGGGGCGGGAGCGGGTACTGCGGAGGGATGGGCGGCCTGCGGGGGAGCAGGTACGGCGTTCTCGAATTCCGCCGGCGGTACCGGCGCGGGCGCCTGCGGCGAACCCGCAGGACCGGGAGCGCCGGGTGAGGACCACGCCGACGGCACGGGCTGCGGTGCCGGGGGCTGGAAGGGCTGGCCGGGTGCGGGCGCGGGCGCCGGTGCGGGCGGCTGGAAAGGCTGGCCGGGCGTGGGTGACTGTGCGGCCGGGGGCTGGAAAGGCTGGCCGGGGGCGGGGGAGGGTACCGGTGCGGGCGGCTGGAAGGGCTGGCCCGGGGCCGGGGCCACGGGCGCCTGCTGCGGCATCGGTGCCTGGTACGGCACCTGACCCTGCGCGGCCGGCGCGGGCTCCGTGGAGGCGGGCCAGTGCGGAGCCGGTGCGGGGGCCGCGGGCTGGTAGGCGGGCGGCAACGGCGGCAGCCCACCCTGCGGCAGCGGCGGCGGAGCCCAGGTGGGAGGCGTGTCCTGCACCCTCTCGGGCTCCTCCGGCCGGACCACGGGCACCGCGTCCTGGGGCTCGCTGTCCTGGGGCGAGGTGCCCTGGAGCTCGAAATCGCCGGCCCCGGGGGCAGCGGCGTCCGTACCGGTCTCGTCGACCGACGATCCCGGCGGCACGGCGTCGGTGGTCCCGCCCCGGGCTTCGGCGTCGGTCCCGGCCGAGGCGGCGCCCGCTTCCTCGGCGGACTCGGCGCCGGGGGAGGCGGCGACGGCGTCGGCCGCCCGGTCCGCCACCGGTGCGTCGGCCACGCTCGCGCGCTGGGACTGGGAGGCCGCCTCCAGCGACTGATAGGCGAGCACGGGATCGATGACGGGCGCGGGCTCGGGAGCGGCCACGGGCGGGGCGGGCACAGGCTGTCCGGACCGGTCCACCTGGTGATCCGGCCGGACCACGGTCAAGGCTGCGCCCGGGGCCTCGGTTTCGTCCTCGCCCCGCACCGTGCCGTCGTCACCCCGGTCGTCACCTTCGCGTTCGGTGGTGCCGGCCTCGGCCTGAGCGTCCGCGGCCGGAGCGTCCTCGGTCCCGGCATCCTCGGAAGCCGTCCGTTCCGCGATCTCACGCTTCAGTGCGACAGCGGAGAACCGCATGGTCGCCCCGCTGTCGAGGTCCCCGCTCCCGGAATCCTGTACGTCGGGAGCGGCATCGGAGGCGACGGGCGGAGCGGCAGGCGTCCACGGCGCCGGGAATCCGCCCGCGGGGAGGTGCGGCAGAGCGCTCGGGCCACCGGCATCGGCGACCGGAGCCGTCACAGACGCGTGAGGCTGCCCGACGTCAGGCTTTACGACGCCGGGCTGTACGAAGTGGGGTGCGACGTCGGGCTGTCCGGCGTGCGGCTGTACGACGGGCGGCAGGACGGTCTCGGGGCCGTCGACGGGCGCCGAGCCGGGCACCGTCACCGAAGCGGCCGACGGTCCGTCCGCGGCCGTCGCGCTCTCCGAGGCCGTCGCGTCACCCGCAGGTGCCGAATCCTCCGGTTCCCGCGACTCCCGCCGCTCCTCGGACTCCCTCACGTCCCCGGACCCCTTCGGGCCGTCGGATTCCTCCGAGTCCTCCGGACCTTCCGAGCCCCCCTCGTCGCCCGTACCTCCCGAATCCCCGGAACCGTCCGAGGCGTTCTGCGTGTACCAGGCGGGCGGCGCGTAGTCGATGGTGAACTCGCCCGTCGTCTCGACGGCGGACTCGGCGTCGGACTGGTCATCGCCGGGCGTCGCCCAGCCCCCGCGGATCCCGTCCCGATCGCTGTTCACAATTCCTCCTGGTGTGGTCGAGCACCCTCAAGCCGTGCCGGGCCGACCGTCTGCTTGTCGTCCGCTGACGTTCACGGACGACCGAGGCCGCCCGAAGTGCGTACGAGACCGCCCGAATTGACCGGCCCCCCGGATAACGCGAGCCCCCCGTCCACGGGTTCAGGCGTCGCGCCCTGTCCCAGCCTAATCACCATGACTGTTCGCGGGGCAGGCCCGTCCACCGCACCGCTGCGACCCGTTACGGCACACCCTGCCCAGAAGTGGCGTACGTACGCTCACTATTGACCCCGAAAGCGGACAAACGACGGCACCCGGACGGCCACTTGCCGCACGGTCGCTCACTCGGTGTTCACGCGCCTCCCGCGGACGCGCCGCCGGGCGGACAGGCGAAAGGGCCGCCGCGGCATGTCTCCGCACCGGCCCCTGAGTTCCCGACGGCCCGCTACTCCGCGGGCAGACCACCCGCGTGCGGAGCCGGCTCCAGGTCGAACTCGCCGTCCCGTGCACCCAGCACGAAGGCCCGCCACTCCGCCTCCGTGTACCGGAGGACCGTCCCCAGGTCGAGCGACGACCGCATGGCCACCGCGCCCCCGGGCAGATACGCGATCTCGACCCGCTCCTCGTGCTCCTCGGTGCCCGGCGCGCTCTTCCATGCGACACCCGAGATGTCGAGCGCGTAGAGCTCGTCCTTCTCCCGCTCCTTGCGCGCCTTGACGTCGTTCTCCGTCTCCTCGGCCATGTTCGCCGGCCCCTTCCCCACGTACGAATGACCTCTGCCGTCACCCTAGTGGCCCGGTCAGCGCCGTCCGGGAAGGTTCGTGGACCCGGACAGACGTATCCGCCCAGGCTGGTACCCTGTGTAACGGCCGTTTGTGTACGCACCCCCGGAGCGCTGCTCTGGAGGCCGCGCCCAGCGGATCCCCGCCTTCCGAGTCACGGAAGCTCCCCTGAGAATTCGACCAGGGGCACTCGGTGGCAGACACGAGACTACAAGGAGTAAGCGTGCCGCTCGACGCCGCTACGAAGAAGCAGCTCATCAGCGAGTTCGGTCAGAAGGAGGGCGACACCGGCTCCCCCGAGGTCCAGGTCGCCATGCTTTCGCGCCGGATCTCGGACCTGACCGAGCACCTCAAGACCCACAAGCACGACCACCACTCCCGCCGTGGTCTTCTGATCCTGGTCGGCCAGCGTCGCCGCCTGCTTCAGTACCTGGCCAAGAAGGACATCCAGCGCTTCCGTGCGCTGGTCGACCGCCTGGGCATCCGCCGCGGTGCGGCCGGCGGCGCCAAGTAAGACGCCGTGAAGGGAGCGGTTCCCACTTCTTGGGGGCCGCTCCTTTTGCTGTATGTGCTGCCTCAGGTGCTCTCTACGTGCGGAGTGTCACCGACGCTTTGTAGTGTGGTAGCACAACGCAATACGCAGGAAACAGCACGGACGAACACAGCGTGACGACGCCGTACCCGCCGGGTAGGGCATCTCACGACAACGAACGAGGAGAAGCGCGCCTCATCGCCGCCGGTCCTCGGTAGTGGCCCCCGGGCGACAGAGCCCCGGGTGCTTCGATCGAAGACCGGCCCGCACGAGAAGGAGCGCTTCTCCGCCACCGTCCCCCTGCCACACGGGCAGGACGGGACGAAGACGAGGAGAAAACGCTAGTGGAGAACGAGACCCACTACGCCGAGGCCGTTATCGACAACGGTTCCTTCGGCACCCGCACCATCCGCTTCGAGACGGGCAGGCTGGCCAGGCAGGCCGCCGGCTCCGCCGTCGCGTACCTGGACGACGACACCATGGTGCTGTCGGCCACCACCGCTTCGAAGAAGCCCAAGGACCAGCTCGACTTCTTCCCCCTGACGGTGGACGTCGAGGAGCGGATGTACGCCGCCGGCAAGATCCCCGGCAGCTTCTTCCGCCGTGAGGGCCGTCCCTCCGAGGACGCGATCCTCACCTGTCGCCTGATCGACCGTCCGCTGCGTCCGTCCTTCAAGAAGGGCCTTCGCAACGAGATCCAGGTCGTCGCGACGATCATGGCCCTCAACCCCGACCACCTGTACGACGTCGTGGCGATCAACGCCGCGTCCGCGTCCACGCAGCTGGCCGGTCTTCCCTTCTCCGGCCCGGTCGGCGGCGTCCGCGTCGCGCTGATCAACGGCCAGTGGGTCGCGTTCCCGACGCACACCGAGCTCGAGGACGCCGTCTTCGACATGGTCGTCGCCGGTCGCGTCCTGGAGGACGGCGACGTCGCGATCATGATGGTCGAGGCCGAGGCCACCGAGAAGACGATCACGCTCGTCCAGGGTGGCGCCGAGGCGCCGACCGAGGAGGTCGTGGCCGCCGGTCTCGACGCCGCGAAGCCCTTCATCAAGGTCCTGTGCAAGGCGCAGTCGGACCTCGCCGCGAAGGCCGCCAAGCCGACCGGCGAGTTCCCGATCTTCCTGGACTACCAGGACGACGTCTTCGAGGCCCTCACCGCCGCGGTCAAGAGCGAGCTCGCCCAGGCGCTCACCATCGCCGGCAAGCAGGACCGCGAGGCCGAGCTGGACCGCGTCAAGGAGATCGCCGCCGAGAAGCTGCTCCCGCAGTTCGAGGGCCGCGAGAAGGAGATCTCCGCCGCGTACCGCGCGCTGACTAAGAAGCTCGTCCGCGAGCGCGTCATCAAGGACAAGGTCCGCATCGACGGCCGTGGCGTCACGGACATCCGTACGCTGGCCGCCGAGGTCGAGGCCATCCCGCGCGTGCACGGCTCGGCGCTGTTCGAGCGTGGCGAGACCCAGATCCTGGGCGTCACCACCCTCAACATGCTCCGCATGGAGCAGCAGCTGGACACCCTCTCCCCGGTGACCCGCAAGCGCTACATGCACAACTACAACTTCCCGCCGTACTCCGTCGGTGAGACGGGCCGCGTCGGCTCCCCGAAGCGCCGCGAGATCGGCCACGGCGCGCTCGCCGAGCGCGCGATCGTGCCGGTCCTGCCGACCCGCGAGGAGTTCCCCTACGCGATCCGTCAGGTGTCCGAGGCCCTCGGCTCCAACGGCTCGACGTCCATGGGCTCGGTCTGCGCCTCGACCATGTCGCTGCTCAACGCCGGTGTGCCGCTGAAGGCCGCCGTCGCGGGTATCGCCATGGGTCTGATCTCCCAGGAGATCGACGGCCAGACGCACTACGTCGCCCTCACCGACATCCTCGGTGCGGAGGACGCCTTCGGCGACATGGACTTCAAGGTCGCCGGCACCAAGGAGTTCGTGACCGCCCTCCAGCTCGACACGAAGCTGGACGGCATCCCCGCCTCCGTCCTGGCCGCGGCCCTCAAGCAGGCCCGCGACGCCCGCCTCCACATCCTCGACGTGATGATGGAAGCGATCGACACGCCGGACGAGATGTCCCCGAACGCCCCGCGGATCATCACCGTCAAGATCCCCGTGGACAAGATCGGTGAGGTCATCGGCCCCAAGGGCAAGATGATCAACCAGATCCAGGAGGACACCGGCGCCGACATCACGATCGAGGACGACGGCACCATCTACATCGGTGCCCAGCAGGGTTCGCAGGCCGAGGCCGCGCGCGCCACGATCAACGCGATCGCCAACCCGACCATGCCGGAGGTCGGCGAGCGCTACCTGGGCACCGTCGTGAAGACGACGACCTTCGGTGCGTTCGTGTCGCTGCTCCCGGGCAAGGACGGTCTGCTGCACATCTCGCAGATCCGCAAGCTCGCCGGCGGCAAGCGCGTGGAGAACGTCGAGGACGTCCTGGCCGTGGGCTCCAAGGTCCAGGTCGAGATCGCCGAGATCGACTCCCGCGGCAAGCTCTCCCTGATCCCCGTGGTCGAGGGCGAGAGCGACGATGAGAAGAAGGACGACACCGACCAGTGACGTCGAGTAGCTCCACGACGACGGCCCGCACCTCTTCGGAGGCGCGGGCCGTCGCCCGTACCCAAACCCTGATCAAGGGCGCGAACGGCATCGGCACGGTCCGCAAGACCACCCTGCCCGGCGGGCTGCGCATCGTCACCGAGACGCTCCCCTCCGTGCGCTCCGCCACGTTCGGCATCTGGGCGCACGTGGGCTCCCGCGACGAGACGCCGACCCTGAACGGCGCCACGCACTACCTGGAGCACCTGCTCTTCAAGGGCACCAGCCGCAGGTCCGCCCTGGACATCTCCTCGGCGATCGACGCGGTCGGCGGCGAGATGAACGCGTTCACGGCCAAGGAGTACACGTGCTACTACGCACGCGTGCTCGACACCGACCTGCCGCTGGCCATCGACGTCGTCTGCGACATGCTGACCGGCTCGCTCATCCTCGAGGACGACGTCAACGTCGAACGCGGCGCCATCCTCGAAGAGATCGCGATGACCGAGGACGACCCGGGCGACTGCGTGCACGACCTGTTCGCGCACACCATGCTCGGCGACACCCCCCTCGGCCGCCCGGTCCTCGGCACGGTCAACACGGTCAACGCCCTCACCGCGGACCGCATCCGCCGCTTCTACAAGAAGCACTACGACCCGACGCACCTCGTCGTGGCCTGTGCGGGCAACGTCGACCACAACAAGGTCGTACGCCAGGTCCGTGCCGCCTTCGAGAAGGCCGGCGCCTTCAAGAACGCCGAGGCGGCCCCCATCGCACCGCGCGACGGCCGGCGCAGCATCCGCACCGCGGGCCGCGTCGAACTCCTCGGCCGCAAGACCGAGCAGGCCCACGTCGTCCTCGGCATGCCAGGCCTGGCCCGCACCGACGACCGCCGCTGGGCCCTCGGCGTCCTGAACACCGCCCTGGGCGGAGGCATGTCCTCGCGCCTGTTCCAGGAGGTCCGCGAGAAGCGCGGCCTGGCCTACAGCGTGTACTCGTACACCTCGGGCTTCGCCGACTGCGGCCTCTTCGGCGTCTACGCGGGCTGCCGCCCGAGCCAGGTCCACGACGTCCTCAAGCTCTGCCGCGACGAACTGGACCAGGTCGCCGAGCACGGCCTCTCGGACGACGAGATCGGCCGCGCCATCGGCCAGCTCCAGGGCTCCACGGTCCTCGGCCTGGAGGACACCGGCGCGCTGATGAACCGGATCGGCAAGAGTGAGCTGTGCTGGGGCGAGCAGATGTCGGTCGACGACATGCTCGCCCGGATAGCGTCGGTCACCCCGGACGAGGTCCGCTCCATCGCCCGGGACGTCCTCGGACAGCGCCCCTCGCTGGCGGTCATCGGCCCGGTCAAGGACAAGCAGGCGTCCCGACTGCACGACGCGGTCGCGTAGATCCCGTCTCGAATCCCGTCTCGGTAAGGAACGAAGCAATGAGCAAGCTGCGCGTGGCGGTCCTCGGTGCCAAGGGCCGGATCGGAGCCGAGGCGGTACGAGCCGTCGAGGCCGCCGAGGACATGGAGCTGGTGGCCGCACTGGGCCGCGGCGACAAGCTGGAGACGCTGGTCGAGGCCGGCACCCAGGTCGTGGTCGAGCTGACCACCCCGGCCTCGGTGATGGGCAACCTCGACTTCTGCGTCCGGCACGGCATCCACGCCGTGGTCGGCACGACCGGCTGGACCGAGGAGCGTCTCGCTCAGCTCGGCACCTCGCTCGCCGCGTCCCCGGAGACGGGCGTGCTCATCGCGCCCAACTTCTCCATCGGGGCCGTCCTGACGATGAAGTTCGCCGAGGTCGCCGCGCCCTACTTCGAGTCCGTCGAGGTCGTCGAGCTGCACCACCCGAACAAGGTGGACGCCCCCAGCGGCACCGCCACGCGCACCGCTCAGCTCATCGCGGCGGCCCGGCAGCGCGCGGGCAGCGCCCCGCAGCCCGACGCCACGGTGACCGCCCTGGACGGTGCCCGAGGCGCCGACGTCGACGGCGTCCCGGTGCACGCGGTCCGGCTGCGCGGCCTCCTGGCCCACCAGGAGGTCCTGCTCGGCGGCGAGGGCGAGACCCTGACCATCCGCCACGACTCCCTCCACCACAGCAGCTTCATGCCGGGCATCCTGCTCGGCGCCCGCCGCGTGGTGACCACCCCGGGCCTCACCTTCGGCCTGGAACACTTCCTCGACCTCGGCTGAGCCGGGGACGTACGACAGTTAGCCGGCAGACATGCGCGCGAAGATCACCTATGCCGTCACGGCCGCCGTCCTGGTCGTCTATTTCGTCCTGGTCGGCAGCCGGGGCGTGCTGCTCATCCAGAACGGCACCCTGATCACCGTCACCTTCGGGGTCGCGGTGCTCATCCTGCCGGTCATCGGCATCTGGTTCCTCTGGCAGAACACCCAGTTCGTCCGGAAGGCCAACCGGCTCTCCGCCGTGCTCGACGCCGAGGGTGGACTGCCCGTCGACGAGCTGCGGCGCACCGAGGGCGGACGTATCGACCGCGACTCGGCCGACGAGGTCTTCGCCCGCCGCAAGGCCGAGACCGAGGACGCCCCGGACGACTGGCGGAGCTGGTTCCGCCTCGCCGTCGCCTACCACGACGCCCGGGACACCCCGCGCGCCCGCAAGGCCATGCAACGGGCCATCGCCCTCCACGAGGGCAGGACCCTGGAAGCCTGACCAGGCCGTACGGCGAAGGGGCCGGTCCGCACAGCGTGCGGACCGGCCCCTTCGCCGTGATGTCTCAGGCCCGGCGGTACTCGTCGGCCCACACCTCTATGACGTCCGCCGCCCGGTCGAAGGCCTCGGTGCGCGCCAGGAAGTCGGCGTTGTGCGTGGTCATCAGCGGCGGCACGTCCCCGGGCGCGCGGTCCGCGCTCACCAGCGTCAGGGCCTGGCCCTGGACCGTACGGGGCAGCCCCAGCCAGCGCACCGGCTGCTGCACCGTGCGCACCGCCACGACCTGCTCCCACGGAGTCGTCCGCGTGACGAAGAAGCCCACCCGGCGCAGCCCTCGGGCGCTGACCCACACCCCCATGCGCAACAGGCGCAGCGCGCAGAGGATGACGGCCGTCGCGCCGGCCATGCAGGCGGCGGCGCCGGGCAGCGTCCCGGCGACGGCGATTATGACGCCCGCGACGAGCACGTACGAGGCGAGCAGCAGGACGAGCGCGGCCGCGCCCACCCGCCAGGGACCGGGCCGGTAGGGGCGCCGCCAGCGGTCGCGGTCGTCGAAGGGCAGCGCGACATCCTCCGCCGCCTCGTCAAAGGCGCGGTCCGCCGTCAGAAAGGGCAGGGGCACGACTGATCCTCACTCGATCCACGATGGGCTGTGCCCGGTGAGGTTATCGAGCCGGTTACCGGCTCACCACCCTCGGGGGTCCGGAAGAGTCAGCGGCCGTCCGACGCCACGGAGTGCTGCGTCTGCGCAGGTGACGGTTCCTGGGACAGGGCGGGCATGCCGAGGATCAGGGACCCGGCGATCCCGGCGGCCAGGGTGAGGCCGAAGAGGCACCGGCCGGCTATCTGCCCGGCGGAGGACCGCTCACGGGGCGGGGGAGCGACGTTGCTGCGGAACGGGTCGGCTTCGGCGGTGAAGGCGAACGGAACGGGCTCGCGCCGACGGAACATGGGCGGTGCTTCTCCTCTGGGGCTTCGCCGGGCCCAGCGACGTGATCCGGGTGGTCCGGGTGACCTGGGCGATCCGGTGGCAAGTGGTGCGATCGGCTCGAACAGCTCGAACGCGTCGCTCCCACTCATACAGACGGCCGAACGTTACAAGAGGTGCCCGGAATCACCGAATTCGCAGAAGTTCGCCGATGAATGTCGCGGCGGGCACCGAACGCCCGGTTGCGGACGCCGGGCGGACGCCGGGCCGTAGAGTGGTCGCCGCCCGAGCCAGTGATGGGAAGGACCCCGCGCACCGTGACCGACACCCCAGCCGACGACCTCAAGCCCTTCTTCCGCAGCGATGTCACCGTCGAGCTGATCAAGCACACGGCCTCCGACGCCGACGTGCTGTTCGCCGCCCGTGTCTCCACCGCGGGGGAGCAGTCGCTGGCAGAGCTGCAGAAGGACCCGGAGCGCTCCAAGGGCCTGATCAACTACCTGATGCGGGACCGGCACGGCAGCCCCTTCGAGCACAACTCGATGACCTTCTTCGTCAGCGCCCCGATCTTCGTCTTCCGTGAGTTCATGCGGCACCGCGTGGGCTGGTCGTACAACGAGGAATCGGGCCGCTACAGGGAGCTGGAGCCGGTCTTCTACGTTCCCGGCGAGGACCGCAAGCTGGTCCAGCAGGGGCGCCCCGGCAAGTACGAGTTCGTCCAGGGCACCCCCGAACAGCACAGGACCGTCACCACGGCCATGGAGGAGTCGTACCGGCAGTCCTACGCCGCGTACCAGGAGATGCTGAAGGCCGGTGTCGCCCGCGAGGTCGCCCGCGCCACCCTTCCGGTCGGACTCTTCTCCTCGATGTACGCCACGTGCAACGCCCGCTCCCTGATGCACTTCCTCGGGCTGCGCACCCAGCACGAGCTCGCCAAGGTGCCGTCGTTCCCGCAGCGGGAGATCGAGATGGTCGCCGAGAAGATGGAGGCGGAGTGGGCCGGGCTCATGCCGCTCACGCACGCGGCGTACAACGCCAACGGGCGCGTGGCGCCGTAACACGCCACTGAGCACCGGTCCGGCACAGATGTACGGATCAGCCGAGCGAAGTGTCCGTATTGCGGCATTTCGCGAAGTTCATCTAGCCTGATCAAACGGACCCGGTACTGCTTGAACCCCCGAGCAGGCAGTGCCGGGTTCCACCTTTGTCATGCTTTGTCGTGGCCCCCGAGGGCAGACCATGCGGTGAGCAGCGAGTAGCGTATTACCCATGGCTCCGACCTCCACTCCGCAGACCCCCTTCGGGCGGGTCCTCACCGCCATGGTCACGCCCTTCACGGCGGACGGCGGACTCGACCTCGACGGCGCTCAGCGGCTCGCGACCCACCTGGTGGACGCAGGCAACGACGGCCTGATCATCAACGGCACCACCGGTGAGTCCCCGACCACCAGCAACGCGGAGAAATCGGAGCTGGTACGCGCCGTGCTGGAGGCGGTCGGCGACCGCGCCCACATCGTCGCCGGCGTCGGCACGAACGACACCCGCCACAGCATCGAGCTCGCCCGCGACGCCGAGAAGGCCGGCGCGCACGGCCTGCTCACCGTCACGCCGTACTACAACAAGCCCCCGCAGGAGGGTCTGTACCGGCACTTCTCGGCCATCGCCGACGCGACCGAACTGCCGGTCATGCTCTACGACATTCCCGGCCGCAGCGGCGTCCCGATCAACACCGAAACCCTGGTGCGGCTCGCCGAGCACCCGCGTATCGTCGCGAACAAGGACGCCAAGGGGGACCTGGGCCGCGCCAGCTGGGCCATCGCCCGCTCCGGCCTCGCCTGGTACTCCGGCGACGACATGCTGAACCTGCCGTTGCTCTCCGTCGGCGCGGTGGGCTTCGTCTCCGTGGTCGGTCACGTCGTCACCCCGGAACTGCGCGCGATGCTCGACGCGTACATCTCGGGGGACGTCCAGAAGGCCACCGAGATCCACCAGAAGCTGCTCCCCGTCTTCACCGGCATGTTCCGCACTCAGGGCGTGATGACGACCAAGGCCGCACTCGCCCTCCAGGGCTTGCCCGCCGGTCCGCTCCGCGCCCCGATGGTCGAACTGTCGCCCGAGGAGACCACCCAGCTCAAGATCGATCTTGGCGCCGGCGGGGTAGAGCTCTGACCACAGACTTCACAACTGAATACGCCCGACCGCAGGCCACGGGCCTGCACCCCACATAACAGCTACTGCACGAACGTCACGCGCGCCACGTGCCTTGCCAGGTACGTGGCGCGCGTGGTGAGGAGAGTCTTTTGAGTCATCCGCATCCTGAACTCGGCAAACCGCCGGTCCTCCCGAAGGGCGGCCTGCGGGTCACCCCGCTCGGCGGCCTCGGCGAAATCGGCCGGAACATGACGGTCTTCGAATACGGAGGCCGTCTCCTGATCGTCGACTGCGGAGTGCTCTTCCCCGAGGAGGAGCAGCCCGGAATCGACCTGATCCTGCCGGACTTCACGTCCATCAGGGACCGCCTCGACGACATCGAGGGCATCGTGCTCACGCACGGCCACGAGGACCACATCGGCGGCGTCCCGTTCCTCCTGCGCGAGAAGCCGGACATCCCGCTGATCGGCTCCAAGCTGACCCTCGCGCTCATCGAGGCGAAGCTCCAGGAGCACCGCATCCGGCCCTACACGCTCGAAGTGACCGAGGGTCACCGGGAGCGCATCGGCCCCTTCGACTGCGAGTTCGTCGCGGTCAACCACTCCATCCCGGACGCCCTCGCGGTCGCCATCCGCACCCCCGCGGGCATGGTGGTCCACACCGGCGACTTCAAGATGGACCAGCTCCCGCTGGACGGCCGTCTCACGGACCTGCACGCGTTCGCCCGGCTGAGTGAGGAAGGCATCGACCTCCTCCTCTCGGACTCCACGAACGCCGAGGTCCCGGGCTTCGTCCCGCCCGAGCGCGACATCCAGAACGTGCTGCGCCAGGTCTTCGCCGGCGCCAGCAAGCGGATCATCGTGGCGAGCTTCGCCAGCCATGTGCACCGCATCCAGCAGATCCTCGACACCGCCCACGAGTACGGCCGCAGGGTCGCCTTCGTCGGCCGCTCGAT